>CAVVMQ010000018.1:7500-253394 GCA_963749295.1 uncultured Acidobacteriaceae bacterium | reverse complement strand
GTCAGCAGGCCCGATGAAGGCTTTTCTTGAGTGAGTGCCGGAAAGGCAGAAAAGAACGAAAGTCCATGTGTGCACCAAAAAACGTGCAGCAGAGTTCATGACTTGGGACGAGTGGGTCATTGGTTACTCCTTCCGGAGAGCCACTCAAGTACCGCCCTTGGCTGGACCGTGCCAGCCGTTTCGATGCTGGGTAATGCGTTCTGCAGTTGACTAAGCATCAATGCCTCCGGAGCATGTCCTTGGACTGGCACGGCCGAATCACCATCGGGAAGGAACAATCGCTTTACAACCGCCAGCGCTTCCGCTCGATTTGAGTCGCTTTTATTCGAGTAATGGATATGCCAGCTGCTGCCGTCGCGACGCAATAGATAGAGCTCGTTGTCATGGGGCTGCGCTTCGGGCGCGGATTCCTGAATATGATGGCAAGTGTGCGGTCTGACATGTTGGTGCTCCTTTTCGAGTAATCTGCTCAGAGCCGCGCCAGTCTCTATCGGGCGCGGTGCTCAACAGCTAACGATGACCGCGCGCCATTTAGCAATCGGCGGCGAATCCGAACAGCTTCGCTTCTAGTTAACCAATTGCGTTGGTCGAATAATCAGATCGAGCAATGTTCAGCCGGCGCAACTTGTTCTGAAGAGTGGTACGCTTCAGCCCAAGGCGTTCGGCCGCGCCCCCTTTGCCCGCTATGCGTCCTGCCGTGGCTCTCAAAGCTTCCCCGATTACACCGCGTTCCGCATCTCGCAGAGTCGAACTCGAGGCGGCACAAACTGGCACGCTGCTGAGGGCGCGACGCGCAGTTATGGGTAGCTCTAGCTCCTCACCGCGCGTAAGAATGACGGCGCGCTCGACAAAATTGGCCAGTTCCCGAATGTTTCCTTTCCAATCCTTGCCCATCAGGACGTTCATCACATGGCTCGGAACGGAGTTGATTTCCCTTCCCATGCGCCGGGCCAGCTTCGAAACAAAATACTTGACGAGTAGGGGGATGTCCTCGCGTCTCTCCCGAAGTGGTGGGATCTCAATTGGAAATACATTGAGGCGATAAAACAGATCCTCGCGGAATCCACCATCCTTTACCATGCTTTCCAGATTGCGGTGAGTGGCGGCAATCATCCGCACGCTAACCTGGATTGTCCTCGCGCTGCCCAGACGTTCGAACTCCTGCTCCTGCACTGCACGCAACAGTTTCGGTTGCAGTTCCAGACTGATGTCGCCGATCTCGTCCAGAAAGAGCGAGCTTCCGTCGGCAAGTTCAAATCTGCCTTTTCTTTGCATGAGGGCGCCGGTAAAGGCCCCCTTCTCGTGCCCGAACAGTTCGCTCTCGAGCAATCCGGAAGGAATTGCGGCGCAGTTCATTCGCTCAAAATGGCGATTGCGCCGCGAGCTGAGATCGTGGATGGCTCGGGCAATCAACTCTTTGCCGGTACCGGTCTCGCCCTGCAGCAAAACCGTTGCATCCGTAGGCGCAACGATCGCCACTTGCTCCAACACCTTCTGCAGGGCTGAGCTGTTGCCGATAATGTCTTTGAAGCATTGCTCAGAGCAGGTTTCGGAGTGCGAGCGGTAATGCTGGTCTTCAGGGCTGTCAATGCTGGAAAAACTGGGTGCTCTAAGGCTAGCTGGGTCTGTGAGATCGATTGTCGCGTACGCCATTTTGCCCTCCCGAACTTGCTTCTGAACATTTCCGCAACTCTCCGAGAACATCGCGACGATAGCTCACATGCGAGAAAACGGGAATGTTCGAAACAGTTCAGCAGGGATTATTGGCCGCCCAGGATTCATTCATAACTGTTAAGACGCATGTTAGAATCCTAACTACCTTATCTCTCAGTAGCTTGTGAATGCCGCGGCCAATACCCGTTAAGAGAGGTTAAGCGGGGGCGCAGGGTAGATGGCAACAGGACATCAGTCCGAAAACCCGAAGAAACTCAGCGCCGAACAGGTTCAGTTAATCCACAGTGAGCTCGAATCGGTGATTGCGAGCGATGCTTTCACCGGAAGCAAGCGCTGCCAGGATTTTCTCAGGCTCGTAGTAGACCACACCTTGGCCGGTGATCTGGACGAATTGCGTGAACGCATGATCGGCGTAGAGATGTTCCACCGGCCCGCCGATTACGACACTTCGAATGACGCAGTCGTGCGTGTGCGCGCGACGGAAGTTCGCAAGCGGCTTGCGCAGTATTATAGAGAAACTAAAGTTGCCCCAGCAGTCCGGATCGACCTTCTCCCCGGCTCCTACGTTCCTGAATTCCATTGGTCGCTCCCGCCGAGCATTGACGGCCTGCGGCGAAAACCTTGCCTCCCCACCCGGCCACCCCCATGTCTCGGCGTACGTCAATACTTCTGCTCATTGGGGCAATCATTGGCATAGGCGTGATCGCCATCCTTGGGTCACAGTATGGCCGGAAACCTTCTTCGAGCAATGCTCTACGGCTTTCCCTCGGTCTTCCAGAGGGCGTGAACTTACAGCGGAACTGGCACCCTTTTGAACAGATCGCGCTTTCGCCCGATGGCCAGATGCTGGCTTTTGCAGCAACTGATGCATCCGGTCAAAGCTCTTTATGGCTCAGAACTCTGAGTTCTTCCGAGGCGCAGCGAATTGCTCAGACTGACGGTGCACTTTTGCCCTTCTGGTCGCCGGACTCGGAGTTCGTCGGTTTCTGGGCGGGCGCCAAGCTGAAGAAGGTTGCTCGATCGGGCGGCGTGCCCGAAATAATTTGCGGTGTTCCGGAAATTGCGCAAGGTGCGTGGGGTCCAGATGGGACCATCCTTTTTGCCAAACCGGTGAACAGTCCCATCTTCCGTATCCCCGCTGGTGGGGGTGATGCGGTGCCTGTGACGTCTTTGCTCCCCGGGCAAGTCAGCCAGATGTGGGTGCAGTTCCTGCCCGATGGCAAGCACTTCATGTTTCTGGCTCGCACAAGTCTGACCAGTGCCGATCCGGGTGCCAAGGTTTATGTCCAATCGCTGGATGGCGGAGCTCCGACAATGCTGCTGTCCAGCCGAAGCCGTGCATTGGCGGTTCCGGAGTATTTGCTGTTCGTGCAAGACCAGAACCTTTTTGCGCAGCGCATGGATTGGGAAGCTCTGCGAGAACTCGGCAAGCCCTCGTTAGTGACTCGAAACGTTGCTGCCTCGCCGGCTTATTTAGGCACTTCGGAATTTACTGCCTCTCAGAATGGGGTGCTTATCTACGGGACAGCGCAGGGCTCATCTTTCGACCAGTTCCACTGGTATGCACGCGACGGCACCGTGACTGGAAGCCTCGACCCGGTGATCGATTTTCAGCAGTTCACGCTTTCGCCGAATGCAAAATACCTGGCGCTGAACTCGTTCCACCAGCACGCTACCGGCAGTTTGTGGCTGGTTGATTTGGCGACGGATACAACCACTCCACTCACGATCGATCCGCACGCGCAGTCGGATCCCGTTTGGTCGCCGGACTCGCACTATGTCGCGTTCAATCTTCTTCCTAACGGCGGAATTGATCCGCCGTTCCTGGTTGAGAAAATCGAAATTGCAACTCAACAGGCGCTGCGCATCTATGGCGACAACGAACGGCACTGGGTAGAAGACTGGTCCGCGGATGGCCGCTTTCTGCTCACACATGACACAAGAACTTTTTCGATTATTCCTGTCGCTGGTAACAGCAAACCTGAAGCGCTGTATTCGTCTGCCTTTGTAAAGGATGAGTTTCACTTGTCTCCTGACGGGCAGCTTATCGCTTACGGGGAGAACCGCGCCGGCAGATGGGAAGTTTTTGTGGCGTCCTTCCCCTCATTTCACGACATCACTCAGGTTTCTGGTGCGGGGGGCGCACAGCCCCGCTGGCGCGGTGACGGCCGGGAGCTCTTTTTCCTCGATCTTGAAGGAAAGATGATGTCAGCGACCGTGGAGCGCGGTTCTGCGCCGAAGATCGGTACCCCAAGGCAACTTTTCGCGACCGGACTGATACCAGATCCCACAATCAACCAGTATGCAGTGACCGCAGACGGACGTAAGTTTCTGTTGCTGGAACCACGAAAAGGTTTCAACGAAACTTACTCTGTCGTTCTTAACTGGCCTGCCACCGTGAAATAACGCCTAGTCCACAAGCCGGATTATAACGGCGATAGACAAGTGGCACGCATATCAATGCGAGGAACATCTGCGTCGTCGATGTCCGTATAGGAGTTGAATCACAAATTGGGAGACGAGGCCTTTCTTAACAGGGCGCACTAACGCTTGCGTCTAATTTGGCTGCCTGTGCGCTGCGACTTTTGCCGGTCGGAAACCACATTCAGCCAATAATACAGGTCCTGGTGGAACTCGGCGGTTTTGATGGCCTGCTCGAGGTTCTTGTTGGTCGCGGCTAGAACAAATCGGTGTCGTCTTTCCGTGGGATAATGACGCGCAACGCATGGGACTCACATCTGGGACCAAACTCGGCCCGTATGAGATCGTCTCGCCGCTGGGCGCGGGCGTTATGGGGGAAGTGTATCGCGCGCGATCCGCGGCCGGGCCGCGAGGTTGCCGTCAAGGTGTTGCCGGCGGGCTGCTCGAGGACAATAACTGCCGATGAGGGCTTGAATTTGACTGTAAGTCATTGAACAAAATGATGCTTGAAGTTGCGCTTGCTCGATGTTGACCTTTGCATATCGCCAGCCTAGTATCCGGTGAGTGACGGTCCCAACTCCCATTATTGGCCAAGTCCTCGGCCATTATCGCATCGTCGAACAGATCGGCGCGGGTGGCATGGGAGTAGTGTTTCGCGCGCACGACGAGCGCCTCGATCGCGACGTCGCGCTCAAGACTCTGCCCAAGCTGGCGCTGCTGAGCGAACCGGCACGGCGCCAGTTTCACCGCGAAGCACTGAGTCTCGCCAGGATCACCGATCCCCACGTTGCAATGGCCTTCGATTTCGGCCACGACAGCGGATCTAACTACCTAGTTACAGAGTATGTCCCTGGTTTGACGCTCGACGCAAAGCTTGCAGGCCGTCCGCTCCGGGAAGGGGAGGTTCTTCAACTCGGTAAACAACTCGCCTCTGGCCTAGAAGCCGCGCACAAAGAAGGTGTGATTCATCGCGACCTGAAGCCCAGCAACTTGAAGGTCACGCCGGATGGCCAGCTCAAGATTCTGGATTTCGGGCTGGCCTACCTGTTGGAAGGTGAGACACAGGCGGCCACTGCAGTTACGCTCACAGAAACCTACTCGGATGCGGGGACGCTGCCTTACATGGCACCGGAGCAGGTCAAGGGACAGAAGCCGGATGCGCGCGCGGATGTGTGGTCAGCGGGCGTTGTGTTGTACGAAATGAGCACGGGCAAGCGACCGTTCGGAGATCTGATTAGCGCACGTCTCATTGCCGCGATCCTTGAACAGGCGCCCGTACCGCCAAGCGAGTTGAACCCCAAGATCAGCGCAGCGCTGGAGCGGATAATCTTGCGGGCACTCCAAAAAGATCCCAAGGAACGCTACCAATCGGCCGGCGATCTTCGCATTGACCTCACCAACCTGACGACCGGGACGATGCCGACGCACCCGAGGCGGGTGCTCTCGCCGATTTGGTGGCGTTGGCTGCTGATCGCAGCGGCGCTTGTTGTGTTTGTCAGTGTAGGGGCGTGGTGGCATCGTTATCGAGGGGATCTCCCCCCAGAAGAAAGGATGATGGCGGTTCTGCCATTCGAATCGGTAGCGAACGACCCGCCGACGAATGCCTTGGGCCTCGGGCTGACCGAGACACTAACCGCGAAACTAGTTCAAGCTGTCGATGGCGGACACCTGCAACTGGTCTCGACCCGTGAACTGATGGCGCAAGGCGTAAGAACCTCCGACCATGCGCGGCGCGAGTTCGGCACTGACCTGGTACTCGAAGGCAGCTTGCAACAGGATGGCGCACGCATCCGCATCACGTGGAGCCTGGTGAATCCGCGCACGCACACCCAGATCGCGGCTAACACTATCACTGGGGGTGCTGACGACATCTTCGGATTGCAGGATGACCTAGTCGATGAAGTGCTGGAAAAGCTACCACAGGCGGTCGATCCCGGGCGGCGCCAGGCTTTGCAGGCACGTCCGGACACGAAACCTGCCGCTTACAACTTCTACCTTCGCGGCCGCGGATACCTCGAGGACTACCAGCACCCTGACAGCATCGAGAGTGCTATTGCCCAATTCGAAAAAGCGATTGCTGTGGACAGGAACTATGCGCCTGCGTACGCGGCGATGGGGCTGGCGTACACCACCGGCTTTCAATGGAAGAACCGGGGTAGGGACTGGCTTGACAAGGCAAAGACCCAGTGCGAGCGTGCGCTCGCCATCACTCCACAACTCGCAGAAGGGCACACTTGCCTGGGCAACGTCTATTTCTCCACCGGGCGCGACGAGGAAGCGGTGCAGCAGTTCCAGCGGTCCCTCGATCTCGACGACACCAGTGACGAGACGCTGCGCCTCCTGGCGGCGGCGTATCAGAAGCAAAGGAAGGCGTCGGCTGCGGAAGAAGCCTACCGCAAGGCTGTCTCTCTTCGCCCCAACTACTGGGGTGTATACAACGCCTTCGGCACGTTTTACTACAACCAGACACGCTATGCAGAAGCCGAGGCGATGTTTCAGAAGGCAATCGAATTGGCACCGCTGAACTTTCGCGGATACTCCAACTTGGGAGGAATCTATCTTCTGCTCGGCCGCTATAGGGAAGCAGTGGATGCTCTGAAGAGATCCAACGTTTTACGTCCGTCGTTTGAATCTTACGGAAACCTGGGAGCCGCTTACTTCTATCTGCGGCGCTATCAGGACTCCGCCGAAAATCTGCAACAGGCCCTGAAGATCGACGACAAGGATTGGTTGAACTGGGGTAACCTGGGAGACACCTTGTATCAGATTCCATCTCGGCATGCGGACGCGCTCAGTGCGTATCGCAAGGCGATTGAGCTGGCACGACCGCGGCTTGAGGTGAACCCCAAGGACTTTTTCACCTTGGCCCTCACTGCGGACTACTATGCCATGGTCGACCAAGAGCCGCAAGCGCGGGAACAACTGCTGCGGGCGCTCGAGATTGCACCGACGGACGCCGATGTCTTATTTCGTGCTGCTATCCTCCACAACCACTTCGGAGACACAGCCAAGACGCTGCAATTCCTCAGCAAGTCGGTTGCGGCCGGCTATTCGCGGACTGTGATTCGCGACACGCCGGATTTCGACCATCTGAGAGACGACCCGCGCTTCCACGCCCTCCTGCCGAAGAGTTAGCTCAGGGCGTGGGAACGATATGAACACCGGGATCGGGGCAAGTCTTGCTGCCATCCTGGATCAGGTTGTACGGATACACGCACAGGCTCGTGCTGATTCCTCCAAGGTTATTGCACCAAAAATCCCCGGTGACATTCTGGCCCTGCCCGGTGGGAAACGTTGACGAGGGAACGGGCTTGCTCTTGGGGAACTTGATTGAATAGGTGTGACCGTCGGGCGGATCAATGGTCCAAGTCAGGATATCGCCTTTGGGGACCTGCGCCGTGTCCGGATCCGCTTTGCAGTTGCTGATCTTTACCGTATTGGTTTTCAGTTCGGGACCCTTCTTGACATAAGCGCTATCGCTGCAACCGAAGAGACCAAACAGCGGGACCAAAAGCAGCCGGCAACCACGGATTCTGAAGGCTCTCATAAGTACGCTCTCTTTCAGACGAACTCCTTTGGGGAACTCGCCAGACGGCCTAAGAATTGTGGTGGTCGGGGGAGGCAAAGTCAAGTCAGCTGAGGGAGTTGACGATCGGACAGCAGGAATCAACATCTGCGGGGGGCCGCGTCAATATGCATTCTTGCTGCTGAACATTTTCAGAAAGGTCATGGTGATGATCTGCAGATCAAAGGTCAGACTCCAGTTGCGGAGATAGTAAAGATCGTATTCCACTCGCTTAGCAATTGAAGTGTCCCCACGCCAGCCGTTGACCTGGGCCCACCCGGTGATTCCAGCTTTGAACATGTGGCGGGAGTTATAACGATCGAATTCTTCAAGGAACCGCTCCACAAAAAAGGGCCGCTCCGGACGCGGGCCGACGATACTCATATCGCCTTTCAACACGTTGAGAAACTGGGGCAATTCGTCGAGGTTCATCTTGCGCAGAAAGGCGCCCACTGCAGTCCGCCGCGGATCGTTGTCGCAGGTCCAACGCGTGTCGCCTTCCTCGCGGCTGCCCAGCCTCATAGTACGGAACTTGAGCATGGGAAAGACCCGTCCGTTTAGCCCCACTCGATCTTGAACAAAGAAAACCGGGCCTCGGCTGGTCAATTTTATAGCCATCGCGACCAACAGCGTGATCGGCAGGGTGAGCAAGAGAATGAGACCCGATAAAGCCAGATCGAAGATGCGCTTTTGGACCAGATAGGGACCGCTCTCCGCCAAGGTGGGAAGGAGATCGAGCATACGGATCCCGCCCAGGTCGATGAGGCGGTCGCGAAGGACAACTCCGTCCCCGAGGTCAATTACGACCCGCGTTGGGACGCATAGTTTCTCCAGCGTCGGTGCGATTTTTTGAACATCGTTCAGACGAGCAACGGGCAATGCGACAATAACATCGTTGATTGAGTCGCCATTGTGGAAGTTGGGTATCTGATCCAGTTCATACACGGGGCCCTCTACCGCAATCTCCTGACCCGGGAGTCGCACGAACCCCACGACTCTGCAAGGCAATACCTCGCCGTTCAGAAGCGATGTCCCCACCCGGCGGGCGAAACGATCGGTTCCAACCACCAGAATCTTAACTACGTTTCTGACATCTCTGCGCAACAACTCCAGAAATACTCGGAATGCGACACGGGCGAGCGTTGCCAGAACGAACAGAGCGACAGCGCTAATGGCAATGACCAGCCTCGAGTAACTCGCTTGCCGGTATAGAAAACCTGCCGCCATCACTACCGCGTATGTAAACGCCAGGGCCTCCAGCAGCCGGCGACTCTTTCCCCCGGGGGCATACAATTGCTCCACATTCCAAAGCCCGGATTCTTCTGCGGCGATCGCCCAGACGATGGTGGTGAGCAGAAGAATGCCCCAGTACGAAGGCAAGCCCAGAGGAGGTGTGCGTGAGAATAATACGTTAAACCCGAAACGCACCTTCACCGCGATGAAATAAGCGCAGGCAGGCAACAACAGCGTCAAGATTCTCAAGTACAAACGGACAAAGCTAAGGCGACTCCGAATCATGCTGAACGGCTCTTTTTCTGCCCCCCGAGCAACTGGTTAATATTTGTATTTGTGTGGCCCCTCTTTGGCCACCTTACTGATGAACCCCGTGAGCACTGAGATGCCGTTTTATGACGGAAGGTAAGTAGTCCTGGTTCAGCCCCAGAAACAGTCCCACGGATTTCGCAATGTCCTGGCCGATGGCGGCCCCGGTGCGGCGCCCGCCTCCGCTGCTCTTGAGCCGCCGCAGCTTCTTTCCCAGTATCTTCCGTCCGTCCCGCAGCAACGATGAACGCATACCTGGCGCGTCGGCAATCTGCAGACGTTGCAAGGTATACCCGATGTCAAAGTAGCGCTTGAATAGGCCCATCGTCGTGTGATGATGGGAGTGAAAAACGCTCGCCTCGGGGTCGTACACAATCTTCCAGCCGGCATCGAGAATGCGCTTGGCGATTCCGAGGTCCTCGAAAACCCTAAGATCCTCGGGAAAGCGCGTCGCCTCCCAAACGCTGCGCCGCATCGCAGAGTTCGCGTCCGAAAAATGATAAAAGCGATAACCCAGTCCGTTGCGGTGAGCCGGATCCTTTACGATCTTTTCTTCGCCGTACACTGCATCGAGAACGTCCTGGCGCTCCAGCGATGATTCCTGTTTAGCTAACTGCCGGCCATAGACCGCTCCCACGCCCGAGTCATCAAAGTTGGCCACCATTGCGCTGAGCCAGTGGTTGGAGCTGGGAATGGCATCCTGTGACAGAAAGACCAGAATCTTTCCTCTGGCAAGAGTGGCGGCGAAATTTCTTGTGCGCGAATGATGGAAGGTTTCCGGCGGAATCCGCTCGAGTCGTACCGGATAGCCTTTCACGACTTCCAGCGTCTCATCCGTCGACCCGGAATCCACGACGATGACCTCGATCTTTCCCACCTGGGTCTGGCCGCAGACCCTCTCCAAGCAGCTGCGAAACAACGGACCGCCATTCTTCGTTAGAACAAGGACAGAGATTTCATTCATGCAAAAGTCCAAACACTCAATAGCCCGAAACGGGGAAAGCGCCCAACTCCCCCTATGTTTTTGGAGATACAGAAATTGTACTCGAGTCACACTATTAGAGGATAGTTTTCCTGGGCACCCCCCATAGAAAAATTGATGGATTGACACTTTTGTGTCAACATCCGCACGGCTAACGTGGCCCCCGGAGCGGGTTGAGTCCAACCCGAGCGAGCTTCTTCCACTTGTCAGAAAATAGCAACCTCCGCATGATCGCCAGCATCTGCGAGTCAGTTGTCTTCTTCTTTTCTTCTTCTTCTTCTTCTTCTTCTTCTTCTTCTTCTTCTTCTTCTTCTGAATGTCCGTCTGCTTCCGCAGGATCCATGGCAAGCATCTCAACACATCCAGCTTTGCCCGCAAGAACGTCGAACCCTCACCTTGCCGGGCAAAATAAATAGCTGTGCCCACCTCATACGCGAAGCGTTGTGGCGCCGACCGCACGATTAAGCCCAGCGGCATGTTCTTCAGGTATACGAACTCAATGTTTCGCTGCGAGTAAGAAACCTGCGCGATGGCGCCTTCCCGATCGTGACCCGATAACGATGATAGATAATCGCTGACGGAATAAAACACACGCGTAGCCACGAAGTTGCGCGCGAAAACCTAAATCCACATCTTCATAGATCATGAAGAACTCAGAGTCCAGAAAACCGATGTCTTCCAGCATGCTGCGGCGATAGCCGACAGCCCCTCCACATCCCCCAAACACCTTACGTGGCTGCGCGTAGACCGGCCCGTCTGGTTCGTTTGTGCCGAGATCAACGGTCGCTCGTGCGAGCCTCAGTCGAACCCGCAATTCTCTACCCGGCCTCGGTCGTCGCGGGACGAAAACTTGTTATTTTGCCTTCTTTGACCGGTCGGTTTTGTTAGACTCGGCAACATCAATGCCATGGTGAGAGATGCCAAATTACGAAGACGAACTCTTGAGGCTTTATTCACTTCAATCCGCGAGAACCAAAGACGCATACCTTCACGCTCATTCCAGAAACTTGGCCGTCATACGCCGTCAAGTCGCGATCTTCGAACGCTGCCAAGATGTTTTCAAACATGCGCATACCGTCCTCGACTGGGGATGCCGCCACGCTGCGGATGCATGCATGGTTCGGATGCTCTGCGGACCGGCAATAGAACTCCACGGTTGCGACGTTGACGATGCGGCATATCGGGTATTCTTCGATTTCGCAGGACTGAAGTACTCAAGACTCGTCCATCCCTATTTGCTGCCCTACAAAGACGACTCCTTCGATGTCGTGATTGGAAGCGGAGTCCTCGAACATGTTCCCAACGATTCGGAGTCGTTGAAAGAACTGTATAGGATCATCCGACCCGGAGGTTATTTCGTGATGACCATGCTGCCGAACAAATACTCCTACACGGAATGGCTGAATCGCCGCCTTGGAAACCCAGCGCATCTAAGACTCTATTCGCTGGCAGAGGCCGAGCACATGTTCATGCATCACGGATTTCGCCCCACTGTTTTGGGCTACCACCAGATCGTGCCCACACTTTCCAGTCCTGCTGGGGGGATATTCGATTCCGCCTCTGCTAACCGGTTGATCGAGTGGCTGTTTGGATTCAATTCCTTCCTCGAAAAACTATGGCCGATCAACAAACTCTCGACTAACATCTTCATCATCGGACTAAAAGTGCAGGCTTTTCACGGCTAACTCGGTCGCCGCGAAAAGACCGTTTTTCGATTTGACTCACGCGTGATCCGCCAAGTCATTGGGCGAGATGGAGAGCCCGTGAAGTTCGACGTGCTGTCTCCTCCCAGGAAAATCCTTTGGAGCGAATCAAGCCCCTCTCCCGCAGTAGTGCTCGGAGTTCCGAGTCGTCCACGAGTCGTCTGAGTCCTGCCGCAATCTCTTCTACGTCGAGCGGATCCACCAGGATGGCGGCGGCGCCCACAACCTCAGGTAGTGAGCACACGCGCGAGGTCAGGACAGGCACCCCACACGCCATTGCCTCCAGCGGAGGCAAACCAAAGCCTTCATACAAGGATGGGAACACAAAGGCGATTGCACCTCGATAAGCATCGGATAGCTCCCCATCGGCGGACCAATCATGAAAGCAGACGCCCCCCTCCAATCCCAGCCGATTTATTTCCCCGACTATCCCTTGGTCTGGCTGTCCGGAAACGAGCAACCGAACGTCCTTCTGCAAGTGAGATAGGGAATACGCCTGCAAAAGACGGAAAAGATTCTTGTGCGGCTTTCTGCTACCCACATAAAGCAAATACGGATATCCGGGCTCATATTTTGGGCCTATGGCGGAAAAGGGAGGTCCCACCCCGTTTCCCACGTTGACAATTTTCTCCTCTTTGACCTTGGCCCAGGCGGCGATTTCCTGCTTCGAATATTCAGAGACGGTAAGAACGCATTCCGCCCGATGACATGCTGGCCTGATGATATGCCGGTAATAAGCGCGCTTCATCGCACTCGAATTGTCGGACACGCAAAGGTGATTGAGGTCGTGCAGAGTGAAAACAAAACGACCAGGCCAGCCCAACGGGGGGTTGTACCCTGGACTGAAGAATAGCTTCGGTTTCCTGAGGCACAACGTCGCTCCGAGAAGAACCGGATCTAGGGGATGCCAGGGCCGGCGGCCCACCTGGAACGGGATCAGGGAGGGAATCATCTTCTGGAGTTCACCAGCGAACCGGCCAATTCCATGGTTTCCCACCCAGCGCGCGTCGTAAAGAATCTCGGCCAAGCTAGAGGCTTTCTGTAATGCTTGTAGGCTTCATCGATTGCGGCGCCAAACGGCGTTTGAATACGATGCGTTCCCGGTATATCTTTTCGGCTCCGAAGCGCGAGGCGAAGCAAAGAAACACTGCCACAACTAGTGCCTCCGGCAGCAACCAACCAATGCCACCGACGGAGAAGAGTGATATGTCGGCAAAAAATGCCAAAAGAAAAAAATCAGCCGGATGACGGGTCGTTTTCAGGCGATTCACGAACACGCGCACCAACCATCCCCTCAGCGCGGCAAACGCAGCCAGATAGACAACCGCGAAAATACCGAAGTCAGCATACTGCACTCCCATTCCGAATGAAGGTGAGCCGGCATCCTGATCGAGCGATTCCGGATAGAACACCTCGTCGAGATACATATATCCGAAGTTCTTGGGCTTGTCTGGCATGAGAAGGCGTGGAATGCGGCCGATGGTGTTTGCCTCCAGCGTTAGGCGTCCATATTGCAATGGCATTTTCGAATCGATGACCATCATGGCGTTCCGCGTATAGTCTGAGTATTCGCTGATCGACTGCAGTACCTCCAGCGGGTTATCCCCCAACGCCATCGTCGCCGCAAACAGGGCGAGGGCCAAGATACTTACGCCAGTGCCCGCCAGAAATGACGTTAAGAAACCCAGTTTGCGTTGTGCGACATAGACCATGAAAAGGCCGAGCAGGAAAGCCACGTTTAACACCTGCCCTTTGCTTCCATGGAGAGATATCAGCAAAGTGGCCGCAAAGATGACGATTCCCTTTTTCAGCAACGAACATTTACTGAATAGCGCGAAAATGATTGCGAGATAACAAAGCGCCGTCGACACATAGAAATATAAGCCGAACCCGGTTCGGGTTTGCGTGTATATCTGTCTCGGGTCCAAAAGATATTCGCGAAACTCAAACAGCACGGGCAGATACAGTAATGTTGCCAAACCGAGGAATATCCACGAGAGCAGGTCGAAGTTGCCGTAGGAGTAGGCCACGGGAAAACGCACCAGAGTCTTGGTTGGCCGAACGTAGAAATAGGCAAATGTAGCTGTTTCTATTGCCATCGTGGAGTAAACATAGAAGTACGCGTAGGATGTCGCCTCATTGCCAATCACGTGCGTATAGAACAATGGGAAAAGATAATAGGCAGAAATACTGACGAGGAAGGCGGGAGTCAGGACATTCAGATAGCTTCCGTCTCGCTTACTGACCCAGAGATACACCGTGAGACACACGATCAGGGACGCAACTAGAATAGTGTCGGCAAGCAACGGCGAAATCATGATTCCCTCAACAACAGCTCTCGTCTGTAACCTGTTGCAAAGCCTCTTGGTCTCGATCCGCGCTTTTCGCGAGTTGAATAGCCCGGGATCCCGGCCAAGATCCCGCCCCGGAGAGAGCTTCTTGAATTGTTACTCACAAACAGCGGCGCTGAGTCTGGTGCAAAACTTCTCGTTCGTAAATTCGTTAGCAATCTTTTTCTGATGTGATTCCAATACGCCGGAATTGTTACTTTTACTGATGGAAAGCAACCTGTCAATGAGAGCCCTGCAGTCTCCGAACGGAAACAGCCAGCCCGAAGGCAAGAATTCTGCCATCCCGTCTACATCTGTAGCCACGATAGGCAATCCATACGCCATGGCTTCCAGCATCACCAAGGGTACCCCTTCGAATCTTGAAGGAATCATAAGCATGTCGACGCCGGCATAGATTTCCGCGGGGTTTGGAGTCCAGGGCACGACTTTCACTTTTTCGGACAGACCAAAACCCGCAATCATCGCTTTGAGGCGGGATTGGTCAGGCCCCTGGCCGACGAACACAAACTTGTAGCTCCGGAGCTCGTCGCGAAAGCGCGCGATAGCCTTAACCGCGAAGTCCTGCCCTTTGTGACTGAAGTGAATTCTGCCGATCGTCGCAACTACATACTCATCGCTTTCTATGCCGTGAGCTTCTCGGAATTTATGCCGGTCCAGTTCCTGAATTGGCTGGGTTTCTACCGCGTTCGGAACCACCACCACATTGGGCGTGGCGTTTCTTTCCTGGAGCATGCGTCGCGCACTCTCACTGATGGTGATAATCTTGTCCGGCAAACGATAAAAGTAGCCGTTGATCATTTCACGAATCCAAATAGCAAAAGGTCTTCCGGAAACCGAGACAGGGTGGGCTACAGGGAGATAGCTGATGGTTCGGTATCCTGCCCGTTTAGCAGCCAACAGACCCATACTGCTTCCTTCAATACGCCCCTGCGAGACGACGACGATATCCGGATTAATATGCCTCATCAAGGATTTAATGTGCTGAACCTTCCTCCAACTGATCAGCGACCGCAGAGCCTGCAGGCTTCTTGCCCTATCATTCAGTGGAACCAAAGCCAGGTTTCCTGACGAACTCTTGATAGCTTCCAATTTTTCGTAGAGCCGCTGGTTTCCTGAGTAGAAAGCGAACGTCACGGCGAGGTTGGATTTTTGGCACAGATGCCGTACACCCTCGATCGTCATCGCCTCGTGCCCGCCGTATTCAGCCGCATCGTTATAAAACAGAACTGACTTCATTCTACGGTCTCGTCTGATTCGTCCTCGATCTCTTCGGAAATCAAGGCTTTCGGTACACCACTGTCACCGAGTGCCCGGCCGGTCGAAGGCTCCTGTCCATAAGCCCTCTCTCAAGAAAAAGAGAAAATAATCGGACCGGTGCCTTGACCAACACCGACGCAAAGGCCAGGTCCAACGATCGGTGCCGGCGGCCCAGAACACGGTTGAGACAATTCTCAATGAGTGTAACCGAGTAAGCCCGTATGTGCAGATCCGAAAGCACCTCATGCCCTGACGCAACGACTTCCAGATCAAACAATTCGGCTACGCTGCGAAGAGCCTTGTCGGTCCAGCGTGTGGCGTGGTGAGGAGGCATATTCAGCACATTGTTGCTCTGTCTTCCAGTAAAGCCATCTTCCCAAGGGACTGAGTGAATCAGTTTTCCGCCTCTCTTCAGGCATCTCAGGGACGACTCAATAAAACTCCTGGTATCGGCTATATGCTCAAGAACCTGAAACGAACACACCACATCGTAACCATTGGCATGGTCTTTTGCATGCTCTTCGATGCTGCATTTGTGCACTTGCACTCCGCGTTCCCGCGCCCGGTTTGCTGCTGTCTCGCTCAACTCCAGGCCCTCATAAGCTCTCGGCCTGATCTTTGCTGCAAATGCACCACGACCTACTCCGATTTCCAGCACCCGATCTTCGGAGGAAATGTACTGGGCCGCAAAGTCGTATTCCTGCTTCTCTGACATGTAGTACCAATCGAATTTTTGGAGCGCCTCGTAGAATTTTTCGTCTCCACCGAAAGCCGGAACGTAAAATCTCAGGTCGCAAACCTCACATCTTCTGAGTTCGATGGAGGGGAGATCCACATCCCCCAAGTCGACGTTCATCTGTTTCCTGTAAAGCCGGCGGAGCAGCGCGAAAGGCAACCTTTCCACCGTGGAGGTATTTAAAGAACAACACAACGGGCATGAATTTGCCATCAGCGGATTCCGGTGCAAGTCTTGTTCCCACATTCCCACTCGTTTCGGGGATGTCCTTGATCCGTGCGTCACGACCAGCAACCTTACACCGGGCTCGGCTTAATCCAGGAAATTCAGATCGGCCGAGGGGCGGGTTGACTGCACTCCGTCGTCCAGGCTCGCTCAACGCCTACATCGCACTTCTCGGAGATGTCGAGAGCCTAGATCTCCAACTCAATATGGGGTTCTCGACCACGAGGCACCAGAAAACTCGAGCATAAATCCGGGCAATATTTCGGTAGCGCTTGTTCACGATGCCTAGAATTGCCGCAATCGCGACTCGCGCACTGGCCGCCATCAGCAAGAAAAACGAAACTGCCAGAGCTTGGCCGATCCCCTTGTGCTTCAAAAAGTGATAGACCGTCCCGCGATTTCCATGCCAAACCACGATGTATGGCGCTTGTATACCACTTCGTCCAGTATGGTGAACAACTTCCTCTTCCCCTAGGAAAACCACCCGGCTACCAGTTTGCTTAGCCCGAATACAAAGATCACAAACATCGTCAATGGTCAGGAAGTATTCAGGATCGTAGCCGCCAATCTGCTCGAAAATGCTGCGGCGAATCAGCAAGCAAGACCCTGACACAAACAAGACGTCCTGCGTTTTGTACGAACAGAACCGGTCATGAAGCCACCGGGGAAAGCGATACGGAAGGACACGCCATGTCAAGACGTGACGGAGCCCCCAGGTCCGTCTAAAGCTCACGTGGGGCTTCCCGTCTGGGTAAACATGCTTCGGCCCGACGACCCCAACGTCTGGGTTTCGGTCGAGGAATTCAACCATGCGCTCCAGGCTGTTATCCCGGAACATAGTATCGGGGTTCAGCATCAGGAGATACTCGCCTTGACACTTTCCCATCGGGGCATTGTTTCCCGCCGCCAAACCGACATTTTTCGTATTCAGAATTGCGTGGACGTTCTCGAAACGTGCTGCATATTCAGACACCAGCTGTGCCGTATTATCAGGAGACGCATTATCGACAAAGAAAATCTCGATTGGCAGCGACTGCTTCAGCAAGCCTCCGACACAGTCCGGTATCTCCTTGCTCGAACCGTATGTAACGATGATGACCGATACCCTTGGCTGAACCCCATCTTGCAAGGGTTTAGTTTCATCGCACCGCGCTTGGTTCACCATCGACTTGTCCGATGCCGCCAACATTTTCTGAAAAGATGCCTCCTGCACTACGCTTGGAATCACGCGCTTCAAATGCAGTCGCCTCCTAACATCAGCATGAGCTGGTATGGAATTATCCCTGATCATTTGTGACCGCCTCAACCGCAGCATTTCTCCGCCCAAATGCTATTCTTGCAAGCGGCACTCGCATCGCGGGGTCAAACAGCGTTCGCCAGGCCCAAAGCCAAGTTAGCGAGCAGAGGATCACGGCTATGATTCCCGCTCGTCCGGCCGGTAGAACGGCAACCCCCAGAATGCAAAGCGACACCAGCACTGCCATAACTTCTGGAGGTGCAGTAAAAGCGGTGCCTCTCTTCTGGACTTGTAAGAGAATAACCATACAAAGACAATCTACAATCGCCCGCCCCAGCCAAGCGAGCGCTGCTCCCCGCACCCCAAAGTGGGTGGCAGCGATGTAAAATCCTGCAAAATAGATTGGGAACTCAGCCAAGTGAACCCAGGCGGTCAAGTCAGATCGGCCGCGAGCATGTAAAGCCGTAAATGCAATCGAAGCCATAGCTTGGACCACCGCTCCCGATAGGAACACTTGGGCAACAAATACAATGTCGGGCGTATTTCTTGCTCCCAGCCAGAGCTTCATCAGAAACGGCGCCAGCATGACTGCCGAAACGGTTAGCGGCGTCATGAAGGAAAGACTGATCGCTATAGCTCCACGATAAAGCGTTTGAAAATGAGCCGATCCCGATCCGTCCAAACGACTCATGAGCGGGAATAACACTGCGCAGAAGCTGGTGATCAGTATTTGCATCTTGCCAATCACGTCCAACGGCATGCCGTAGCTGGCGACTGCCGTCATGCCGACGCAGACTCCAAGCAGAAATCGATCTCCGTAGACGATTGCGCTGCCAACAATGTTCGACACCGAGAGCCATCCTCCAAAAGACAGCATCCGTCTTACCGCTTTCAGATCAAAAATGGGGCGCAAACTGGGGCGTTTTTTCACATATAGACATCCGATCGCAAACGCCGCACACATGGATACCCGCACAAGAGCATAAGAAGCGGCAATGCTAACAATCCCTCCTCCTGTTAGTATCACGAGTACAGGCAGCAGATAGAGACAAATCCCACTGCACGCGGTAACGATGCTGATGAAGGGAAAGCGCCCCCATGCCTCGAGAAAGCCTCGCAGTGTCGCCATTAAGGTTACCAATGGAACCGTGACACAGATAATGTAGAAAGATTGCGTGGCAGCACGAGAATAAGCCGCGGAAATCTTGAGGTAGTTTGAAACAACATTATGCGCTGCGAAGAGACAAGCTACAGTTACGATTAGTCCAATGCCGCTAAGTAGAATGATCGAGCCCCAGAAATAGCGGCGCACGTCATCCGACTGACCAGTTTCGAGACTTTGAGATATGAACCGGGTGGCAGCTCGTCCCAGTCCCAGGTCCAGCATGGTGAAGTAAATCAGAACCGTGGAGAAGAGAGTGATGATGCCAAAGGCTTCCGAACCCAGATGCCGAAGCAAGAATGGGATCGCTGCCATTGCCGCAATCGCCGGAGCTACCTGCGCTCCTACCTGGTAGAAGGTATTTAGGCCGACACTGCGAATGACCCGTTCGGTGCTCTTTCCATGATCCCTGGTGGGAGTGCTAATCGGGAGCTCGTCAAGGGACACATGGCCATCGCAAGGCACGCTGACAGACTGGACCGGGTACTTGAGATTGGTCATAACTTCGACCGGGCGGCGCAGACGCAAAAAATTTCCTCCCCCGCATTTGGCTTCAACCTAATCAGGGTGTCTTCCAGAAGCTGAAACAAGTACGACGCGACCTTGGTGCTCAGCTTGAAGTCAGTGCGTTGTCCGACGTCTCGTTCTCCCTTTTTGGCGCAAACACTCGGATTGTAGATCATGTGCGCCATACGAGTCTCCGTCGATAAAGAAACCAAGCTCAAGCCAGCTCGCGCGATACAAATAGACAAACTCTTCGGCGAAAAAAGGTTGAAATGGCGCGGCACTTCCAAACCGCGCCAGTCATCCTTAAACCACCAGTGCCCCAGGCTCTTAAGGTTTGGCGTCGTAATAATAAGGCGTCCTGTGTCGGGACGAAGGCGCTTGCGGCACTGGTGCAGCAACTCGACCGGATCAACCGCGTGTTCGATCACGTGGCTAAGCGTGATGGCGTCGTAGCGACCGTTCCCCGGTACGTCGAAAATCGTTCCACAGAAAACCTGATGTCCATGATTCCGAGCCAAAGCAACCGCTGCAGGGTCGGGATCGACACCCGACACCTTCCAGCCGAGGGAGGCCATTCGTACGGTGAATTCGCCGTTCCCGCATCCGACGTCGAGTAGTGTGCCGACTTGGGAAGCAGGCAAATCCATCACATTGAGAGCGGCCGCCCGGGCGCTTGATCGCATATGAGACAGCACGCGCGGCAATATCTCTTTCGCTGGCTCGACGGGGTATCCCATTCGCGCTAACACGCACTGCAAAGTCGCTTTGCGGATATGGTCGAACCTGGTCTTGGAAGAAGGGTGATGAGTCAAATAGCGAGAATAGAGTTTTGAGATGTCTTCCGGTGCTGGCTGAGGATCGAGCCACGCCATCCCGCAGTCCGTGCAACTACGCATCTCCCAAGTTCCGGGAACCCCGAAAAGCCAATCGATCAGCGCACCATATACTTGCTCCCCTTCTTCCCCGCACAGTCGGCAGCAAGGGCGCGGAACGCGCCCGATGACCCGATGGTTAAGTGATCCGTCAGTCCCAGGACAACGATCTATGACGCTATTTCTGTTCATGGGAAACGAATCCATTAGATTGCAGCCATGACGTTGCTCGTTGCCAAATAAATCTCTCAAATCAGCCTAATCTTCATGTCTAGTCCCGCGAGGCCGACGAAAAACAATCTTGCGTATCGACTTCACTGTAGCATCCCTTTGCGACTTCCACGGCAACTTGCTGGCAACCGTTCCCAGGACCTCCTGCGCCAGAACCTTTCCCGGATGCTGTGCATCAGTCCGCTGCCAGCTCTCGTACGCCAATATCCAGAATGCCCCCGACAAAAGAAACACAAATGTGCCCAGAATAATAAAAATCTTGCGGGGCGGATACGACTTGCTCTCCGGAACATTCCCTTCATCCAAGACCTTCACGCTCGGTGTTTCCCGCGCTTCTTCCACTTTAGCCATTTCGTATTGTTTGGTCAGGGTTTCGAAAACTACCTCTTGCACTTTCGTACGACGGAACAGGTCGGCATATGTCACGCCGAGAATCGGGAGCGCGCGGATCGAAGGGTAAAGATCCTGAGTCTCGGGGAGTGCTGTGCTATCCGAGGACTCCGCTTTACCTCCCATTTTCAGTAACTGGCGACGAAACTCGTCGACTCGCGCCTGCAAGGAGCGCACTCGCACGTTGTTGGGAGTGTAGATCTGCCGCAGCCCCTCTAACTGAGTCTGCGCCGCGATAAGCTGGCCCTCGAGTTCTGCCGCCGCTCCGATCATCGCTTTGCCCTGTTCCTTGACATCGATCGCCGTGTTCTTACTGGCAAAGTCGCCGAAGTCCTTTTCGGCTGTTTCCAGGTCGTGCTGCACTTGCCCCAGTCTTTGTTCTAGAAAAATCCTCTCTTTGTGAGCCGCTGAAGTGTTCAGCGTGAGCACGATCCGGTCCAGACCAGCCACATATTCGCGCGTCAAATCGGCAGCGCGCTGCGGGCTTCTGTCGCTCACCTTGATAGTGATGATTCCGCTCTTGCGGTCTGACGAAACATCCGTTCTGCTCTCCAATTCCTTACGGGCATCTTCCCAGCGGCGAGTGCCATAAACCTTGCGCAGGTCAAACTTGTTGACGAGTTGGTCCTGGATTGTCCGGCTACGTAAGATGCCTACGAACAGGTCACTTGATGTCCTTAACCCAAAGAGATCGCTCCCGATCCCTGACAGCTCACCGCCCGCTTTGCCCAGGGCGGCCAGCACTGAGCTAATGCCGGCGCCAGCCTGATCCGGAGGCATGAGCCGCGTCGTCGAAGCGTAGCGCACCGGAATCACGAAGGCGAGTATCGTTGACAAGACCAAGCCGGCGGCTGCCCAGCGGTAAAGAAATGCTCTCTCCTTCCAGAGTAGGGCGAGTTTGGCAATGGTTCTGTTCCGGCTGATTGCGCCGTCTTCGGTTTCGACTACCAGCTCGCGATCGAGCTCGGAATCGCCGTATCTCGGCTCCCGCTTCGTGATTTCCTTGGTCGCCATACAGTTCAACGATTGCGCAATCTGCCCAGCCCGGTTACTGCTGTGCGCCGTCCTTCGTTCTAAGAGACTTTGGCCAGAAACTTAGTTGCACCGAGGAAGTCACATTCGACTGTCTCGTCGATGCTATGACCGGGAAATTCCACACTTCGTATTGCACGGATGCAGACAAGCTGAAAGTGGATCGCGGCCAAAATTCCGCCCGCACATCTGCATCAGCCAGCGTGCCGCCGTTAGGGATGAATTCAATGCTGACTTTCTGATGCCTGAACCCGAATTGCAGTTTATTACGAGGGCTGAACCAATAAGTAGTCCACGCCTGAGCACCCTGCCCCTGGCGCCCCATCCAGCTGCCCATCAAATGTCCGCCGTTCTGAAAACCGGTAAGCCAGGTTGCATCCCAATAAAAAGCGCCGAATGCAACGTCGCCTGCGCTGTAGGGGGGATCAGTGTAGCCGCCCTCAACACGGAAATCCAGTTTCGGGATCTTGGGCAGCTGCGGAATGTAGATTCCCGCAAGCCAGGCCGCAACATCTGGGCCAAGAATCGGACTAATTTCGTCATGTTCCGCGAGACCCTCGGCGTAGAAGGTCACTCCGTTTCGCAGACGGGGAATCCGGTAGCTGAAATCCAATCCGGATCGGTGCGATCCAGTCTTATTTGGCGTGCCAGGATTGGAATTGCTGGGCACGAAAACACTCCTCAGAAAATTATGGATGGTCAACGGATAGCCGGGTCCTCCGTAATCGGTTGTTCGAGAGAGGCCAATTTCGAGATTGGGTGTCGGCTTGAAGCTGATTCTCTCGCCATGAACGATGGGCTGTGGATTCAGCGATTGACCATACTGACCGACGAGTCCGGATGGAGTAAACAGGAATTCATATCCTGAAAATTGTCCAATAAATCCCTCCAGCCGCATCGGTCCGAGCAGCCCCAAGAAACTCGGAAGCGTAAAAGGCGTAACTCGGTTAACCCGGAACATCCGCATTGGCTGCGCGTTGTTGCTAACCATCAAGGGGCCGCCTTGCGAAGGCCCCCACCACAGACTCTGATTTCCGTAAGAAAGCTGCCAATCGTAGAGATTCATTGCCACATACGTATCCAGAAATCGGGTCTGGTCAAAGGTGGGGGTGGGCGTGGCGGGCGGCACAGGGAACGGCTGGGGCACAATGCTCGAGCGGAAATCACCCTGAGATATGGCTTCCAGCGCAGTCACCGGCAACGCCGGCGCCGACGGGGAGTGCTGATATTCGCCGCGGGCATAAACTACAAACGGACCGTCCGCGGCCCACCCCGACAATCCCGAAACGTTGTTAAAGCCCTGCTCCTCGGGCCGGCCATAGTCGTTGATGATGGTCTGCCCGAAATGATCTCCGTCCGTCAGCGGTTTGCCGGCGATCTCCGTGCCTCGCGCATAGGCGGATTCCAGGCGGAGTTCAGCGTTATCTCCGCCCCCTAGCAAGGTCACTTCTGCCGCAAATTCCTTTTGCAACTCCTTATCCAGCCGCGCCGCTTCAGTCTCGGCGGCGTCGTTTTCGGTAAGTCGATCCGACGCTTCTTCGACCTGCCGCGCACACTCCAGGCGCGTCCACGGACGCATATCGGCAAAACCGGTATGAATGTACCCCAGCGCGGTCAGACGATCTAGTGTCGGATAGACCCAGCTATCCAGCGGCACGTAGGGCGAACCCATATTCTTAGCCTGCCAATGCGATGGCCCGTCCGGTCGAACCGCGGGCATCTCCCAGCTCCCGCCCGGCAAAGTCAGATCGTGATGCTGGCGATAGACATACTCGCTTGTCAAATATCCAATGGCCATGCCTACAAAAACATCAGCGGGAAAGTGCTGTTTCGCGGTAATTCGCGACGCGCTGATTACCGTCGCCGCGCCATACGCCAGAAATTTCATAAACGGACTGGGATACTCATGCGCAAACGTCCCCGCAATAGCCCATGCGGCGGCTGCATGCTCTGACGGTAAAGAAGTTCCACCATGCCGGAACTGTCCGTTCCCGTTGTCTTGAAACGGCCGTTCCCGCCCCGTAGCATATTTCAGCGCTTCAACCACGGCGATGCTATCGATGGCGGATTCTCCGCTCAGAAAGCCGGTTTCGCGCTGATGCGCGTTCTGGGTCGCGAGTCCTAGCAGATAGATTCCCCCGGAGCCTCCTACCATCGAGTACAGGCCATAATCCGAAATGTGGCGATACTGCAAGAGGGTGCTCGGAGTGTTCGAAAGATGCCCGCTGACATCCGTATCGGTGGCGAACAACCCTGCCGCGAAGCCTCCGGCCGGTACCAACCAGGTAGCATCGGAGAGGCGCATTCTCGCCGGACTCGTCCACATGCCGATCTGATCGCGCCATATTTGGCGCGGCAGGTTCACAACTTCATTCTCGGAAGACGCGACAGGGTCCGGATTCTCTGGGACACTGCCCTTATCGGAGGCTTGCGCTTGGCGGGCCGGTTCCGCGACCCGGCCCGCGGGCCCGACGCTCGACCCTGGGGAGAGCGGACTGGATTGACCGAATGCAACGGTCGCGCTCAATAGAAGAAACATCGCTTTTAACAATCCAGAAGCCAAACATCGGATCAAGTATGAGTCCTTAGAAATATACTGTGGCTAGAATGGCACTGGTGGTAATCGAACTCACGATCTGCGCATTCTGGAACAGATTCTTCCAGATGGGCGGACCACCCAGCGCCTTCTCGGGGACAACCACTATATCTCCCGGCTGCAAGGCCATGCTTAGTGTGTCGCCAGTGAGCCAATGCGAACCGTGACTGCCAATGACCGTGCCGTCCGCGTGAATGGCGAAGATGGCTTTTCGGTTCGCCATGTTCGTAGTACCCCCCGCCTGGGTCAGATACCATCTGGCGCTTTTACCCGGACGATACGCCACGGCAGTAGGCCCGTACACCTGTCCCTGCACCAGTACATAGCTCGGCCGTTTTGGCACTACCAAAATGTCTCCGGCCCTCAACGTTATGTCGCGAGAGGTCTTGGCCCAACTGCGGATGTTCGAGGAGATTTGAATCGTTACGCGACCGGTTGGAGGACTACTCGCCAGATTGTCGAGCGTGGTTTGCCATTGGACCAAAGCGGATTCCGCCGAGAGTTTTTGGTCCGGATCGGTCGCACTCGTCGCCGTCAACTTCAGAGTCGCCTGCTGTTCCCGGATCCGTTGAACCAGTTCGCCATAGGATCTCTGTTCAAGTTTTTGAACCTCTGATCGCAACAGCACTGCTCCGTACGGGTAAGCTCCCGGGCCAAATCCGCCCGCACGAGTAAGCACCGAACTCAGTCTTTCGCCGGGGCGAATTCCGTAGCTACCCGGATGCAATACTTCCCCGCGAATTGTGATCGCGGCGCCCAAATCGTCCCAGCCCGGCACTTGTCGAATCGAGAGCACGTCGCCGTTATTCAATACTCTGTTGGCAGCGGAATCGCCGGCTGGAACGTCCGCTAAGGCGATCTGTTCCTGCTCGCCCGTGACTTGCTTCTCATCCTTCCAAACGTAATGCATAAGATCAGCTGAGCGAAGGTCAGCGCTCTGCTTTAGACCGCCAGATGCTTGGATCAGATCTGAGATTCGCATGTCTGCCGTGAGCGGATAGCGCCCGGGTCGAGCCACTTCTCCCTTCACGTAGACGGTGGGTGGATCGGCTGCCGCGGCGTTCCTGTGGATCAGAACACGATCTCTCGACGTCAGCGCGATGTTATCCGCGGGGCTGCCATCCAGTGCGCTGCTCAGCCTGACGTTCAGAATCTTCAAGGTGCTGTCGGGCTGGTAGCGGAAGACCTGGGCGTCCAGAGTCGCCGCGTCCGGCAGAAGTCCGCCTGCCAGATGAATGGCATCGCTAAGATGAATGTCTCCTGAAGTTCGGTACGTCCCGGGCGCGCGTACGTCTCCCAGCACTGAAACGGCTGGTGGATTCTCAAAATCGTAACGTCCAAAAACCCGGACGGTGTCCATCGGCGTAAGCACGGGGGACTTGGCCGGATCAGCCAGAGCCTCAGCCACGCTGAAGCTCTCCACCTTAGGACGGAAATCTGGCAGACTCAATCGGATGATCTCACCATATTGCAACGCCGGTTCGGGTAGCAAATCTTTGTAGGAGCCGATCAGGTCGGTCACTCGCATGCCCTCGCGGAACGAGTATTTCCCCGGTCGAAGCACGTGCCCTTCCAGGTAGACTGCATCCTGGCTGTACGGCGCGATGGGGAAGATCCGGATTCTGTCGCCATCTTCGATCTGGAATGCCTCCATCTCTTTTGTCGCTGCCTCGGCGCTGTCAGCCTGCGGAACGTCCAGACTTAGCATGGTCTGCTTCTGATGCGCAACCAAGCGCTGCACTTCGACGTGACGCAGCGTCGCAGTCGGAAGGAGGCCGCCGGCCAGTGCGATTGCATCCGCCAGCGACTTTTCATCTTTCTGCTCGTAGATCGCCGGTCTGCGAACCATGCCTTCCACGGTGATTTCTGGACCGAGCGGCGGAGCCATCACGGTGTCGCCGTTTTCTAGTCGCTGCATGTCGCCTTTCACTCCGTGCAGCAGAAGATCGTAGACGTCGACCTCTTGCACCAGTTGATTTCCGCGATAATGTTTAAGAATGCGCAACGAACCACGGCCCGTAGGGCCGCCTGCGGCGAACAGAGCGTTTAGCGGTGTAGAAAGCGACCCAACGTCATACGCCCCGGGGCGAAGAACGTCCCCCACTACATACACCCGAATCGTCCGTAGACGCGACAGCGACACATCGGCAGAGACATCGTGGAACTGGGTCCGCAAGGATTTTTGAACTGACTCCTGCACCTCAGCCAGCGATTTCCCCGCGACCAGCACCGGCCCCACTTCAGGAAGACTGATCCGGCCTTCGCGATCGACTGTGCGATAGAACCGGCGCGTCACCCCTCCCCACAGATCCACGGTCAAGCCGTCACCAGATCCCAACACGTAATCGGGCCCCACGGGAAGATCCGTCGGGATCATCTGCAGATCGCGCGTACCGTTTTCGAAAACTTGCATGCCAAAACGCTCGACAGCCGGCGGACGAGCCGCAGCCTGCACATACATGTCATACAAGGACGGAATATCCCAGTAGGGATTCGGCCTTCGCACCATGCGCTGGCTTAGATTGGTCGACTCCCGGGCACGCAACAACCTGTCGCGTGCGAGAGAATTGTTCGCGGAATTGTTATTCCGCAAGTTGCCGGCGCTCGTGGAATTTGCCGAATTTGCCCCATCAGACGCCGACGGATAAACACCCCCGCCCGGTGCCACGGTTGAGTAGGAACTTCGGCTGATCTCTTCGTCGATAAAGTCTGAGCTCAAAGATAAATCTTCGAGGCCGGTTCCTGCGGTCGCCGAACGCTGATTTTGCCCGCTTTGATTGCTGCGCTGGGGGGCACCGCCTTCGTCACTCTGCGTGTTCCTCGATTGCGCGGATTGCCCGCCAAGCGCGCTATCCGTCTGCATCTCCTCCGTCGCCAGTGGATCCTGCCCGCCGGTCCGCAGCAATTCGGTCATGTCATTGGTAGGAACGGTTCGCTTCGGCACGTTATAAGGGTTAGGTGTAGAAGGATAGGTCTGCGGAGTTTCCAACCCTGGAACTTCCGTCGGAACTTGATCGATTCCCGGCTGCTCCTGCAATTGTTGCCCGGAAGCGGAGGCGCCAGCCTGCGCTGAGCAGTTTGAGTTGATTCGGGCATCGCACGTTTGCGCCCTTTGCAGAGCCAGCTTCTGCTGTTGCCGCACATTTGCGCGCTCCGACTCTTCATCTTGCGCCAGCCATTTAACGCGCTCCTGTATTAAGAGTTCCTGTTCCTTGGCGAGCGGTGATTCGGGATTTACCAGGGGCTGCAGATAGCCGTATTTCCGCACCAGCAACGTAGCCACAGCCCGGAAATTCGTGTCGATCCCAAGGCGTTCGAAAATCGCCTCATCTGACAAGTCCGTGTCCGCGATTAGTTGCCCGTGGTCTGTCGCATCTTTCGCGATCCAGTGCTTCAACTCGACCATCAGGCCCGGGTCGCGGTGGAGGATTGCGATCAACTGACCCGTGGACGCGGCCACACGTGCCATGTTCTGCCGGGCCAGTTCAGACTGTGGAATAGTCGCTTGTTGTTGCGTTTGGCTAAGAACGCCGATGCAGCAGGCGGCAACGAAAAGATAAACGCGAAAGAACGCTTTCAAGTCCAATGGGCAAACCGTCGCAAGGCAAGCAACCCTCACAAAATTCATCACTTCTCCACTGTGCAACCCTGACTTCCGCCCTTCACCCGCAGGCGAACTGTGCACGTCGCACTTTTCCACAGGCCCAAATTCAGCTCGGCGGCTTTGATCGTCCGCAGCGACGCGCGTTCGGACGCAGACAGAAAACCCTCGAAGCACCTTGGCCACTATGCTTCATTTCGACACTAGAACCATTCTAAATCGGGAAAGTTTCCTTTCGGCCTTGTTAATCGACCCGTTTCAGGAACACGGAACGTGCTTCCGACGTTGCTCACATGATAGCAAATGACCGCTCCGCCAAGGCCATAGATTATGGGCAACTCTAAGCTTCACATGTGCAACTAAAGAATTAGTTACCTTTCTTGGGTTGGATCGTCCAACGAGCTAAGAGGAGGATGGGAGGTGCCGCGAAGACAGTCCGAAACCCTGACGCACGCCGAACTGCGGATAATGGACGTGTTGTGGCTGAAAGGGTGTGGAACGGTGCAGTTGATTCTGGATTCCCTGTCGCACAAGCCCGCCCTGGCCTACAACTCGGTTTTGACCACCATCCGAGTGTTGGAGCGCAAAGGCTATGTCAAGCATTCCAAGGACGGTCGCGCACACGTGTACGCGCCGCTGGTCGGGCGAAAAGAGGCAACCCGCTCGGAGATCCGTCACTTGGTGGGCCGATTCTTCAAAAACTCACACGAGCAACTGGTCTTGAACATACTTGAGGACCAGGGCATCGGGGCGGCGGAACTTGATCGCCTGCGAGAGATGCTGGAACGGAGCGGCGCGCAATGATCTGGCCCGATGTGCAGGCTGTTGCTCAGATCGCGATCGGTCGCGTTCTGAATTCCCTTCCTGAAGGACTGCTCATCGCTTTGTTTGCCTGGGTTATGTTGCGCCTTCTGCCGCGACAGAACTCGGGAACACGATTTGCCGTCTGGTTTGTGGCCTTGCTGGCTGTGGCTGCACTTCCTGTAGCCGGTCTGCCTCCGATCGGCGGTCTCGCCGACGGACATTCTCTTCCACCGGCAGGCAGCATGCGGCCTCTCATCACCGTATCTGGTCCGTCGGGAATTATCCTTTTTCTCGCATGGGCTCTTGCGGCATGTGTCGCGCTGCTTCGCTTGGCGGCTGGCCTATGGCGCGTGCGCGCGCTGCGTCTGAGTTGCGCCGCAATCGACGGGGCAGATCTCGACCCCGCGACGAAACGAATCATTGCCGACTTCAGTTCGTCAAGATCGGTGACCCTCGCCACGTCAGAGCGCGTAAGCGTGCCTGCCGCCATCGGCTTTTTCAAGCAGGTGATTGTTGTTCCGGTTTGGGCGCTGCGAGAACTCACCCCTGCCGAATTGAATATCGTCCTGCTTCACGAATTTGCGCACCTGCGCCGGGGGGACGCGTGGACCAACCTGCTGCAGAAAATCGTGCGAGCCGTATTTCTTTTCCATCCTGCAGTGTGGTGGATTGAGAACCGCCTCTCACTGGAGCGGGAGATGGCTTGTGACGACCAGGTGCTGGCGGAAATCGCCAATCCAAAGGGCTACGCGAAATGCCTGGTGGCGATACTGGAGAAAAGTGTGGCGCGCCGGGGCTGGACAATGGCGCAGGCAGCCGTGCACCGGGCACGCGAAGCTTCCCTGCGGCTGGCACAGATTCTCGACGTAACTCGTCCACAGAGGAAACACGTTTGGAAACCTGCTCTGTGCCTGGTGGGCGCTTTTTCCTTGCTCTGTCTCGGGGTCGTGCAGCGCGCGCCCCGGGTCGTGGCATTTGAGCCAAATACGCCGGCGTTTCCGAGCGGCAAGGCGCAGCCGGCAGTGCTTAGTCAGTCCCTGATTCCTGCTGCGGGTGTGATTCCTTCAGCGAAGCGTACAGTCCCATCGTCGTTGCCCAAGAGCACGCCTCGACAGGCTGACGAGCGAGCTGCTGGGCAACTTCCCGAACATCTTCCCGAAGATCGGATTCCCGAAGATCGGAGCCCCGCGGCGCTGGTGATCGCAGCGCGCTTGAGCACCGAGACCGAGCGCAGCCCGCTTGACACAGTGACCGCAGGAACGAGCCAGAGAGTTGTGCCGGCATCGGAGATGCTGTTGATCATCCGAACAACGCAGCAGGTCGGACCGAATTCCTGGGTCTGGAGCGTCGACGTGTGGAGACTGAATCTGGTGAATGCAACTCAGGATGGAGCCGGGAAGGCACCGCTCGCCAAGAAGACGTAGCCCAAAAAATTTTGATAGCAACAACTAAACAATTAGTTACAAAGGAGAGCAAAATGCATAACTGGAATACAAATCTGACCCGGCGCTTGATTGTGGCTGTGGTCGCCGTAGTAACCGTAGCGTCGCTGGCGAGTTACGAGTTCGCCCACGCCGCAAAAGCAGCCGTGGCGGCTCCCGCCGCCGCGCCGCTTGACGATAACAGTGTCGCCGCCTTACTCACGCTCGACCGTGCCATGGAAACGCTGGCAGCGCACGTCACTCCAGCTGTCGTGAACGTGACTGTGAGTTCGAAGCCGGGCGCGCAAAATGCCGGTGACGAATCCTCGCAAGACATGGAGCAGTTCTTCGCTCCGTTCGGTGGTAACCCATTCGGCGGCACACCCTCTGGGCGCCAGTTCCAGATGCCCCGAATGCCCCGCGACCGCGTGGAGCACGGCTTGGGCAGCGGTGTGATCATCTCTCCCGATGGTTACATCGTCACCAACAATCACGTGGTAGACGGAGCGACCGACATCCGCGTAACCATGACCAATCGCGAAGTGCTGCCGGCGAAGGTCATCGGGACTGATCCGTTGACCGATCTGGCGGTGATCAAGGTAAAGGGTACGAATTTGCCCAGCGTGCCCTGGGGTGATTCGGCCAAGCTACGTCCGGGTCAAACCGTGCTGGCCTTCGGAAATCCGTATGGATTCCGGTTCACGGTGACGCGCGGGATCATCAGCGCGCTCAACCGTCCCAATCCGGACGCGAGCGACCGCCGCAAGCCTGGAGAGTTTATCCAGACCGACGCTGCAATTAATCCCGGAAACTCCGGCGGTGCGCTGGTGAACGCTCGCGGCGAACTCATCGGGATCAATACTTTCTTGATCTCATCCAACGGCTCGTTCTCAGGGATGGGGTTCGCAATCCCGACGCAGATCGTTCAGCCTACCGTGGAAACCCTGATCCGCGATGGCAAAGTAAGTCACGGAATGATCGGGATTGGCATTTCGGATGTAACGCCGGATAACGCCAAGTTCTTCCAGATGAGCAACGCAACCGGCGCCCTGGTGACTCAGGTTGAGCCCAACTCTCCCGGGGGGAAAGCTGGCCTGAAAACCGGCGACGTGATCGCCAAGCTGGGCGGACACTCCGTCGCGGATGCTGGTGAGTTGCAGATGGAAGTCGGGCAAAAGCGGCCCGGTGACACCATTCAGCTTGAGGTCATTCGTGACGGTAAAACCTCCAGCATCCCAGTAACTCTGGAAGCGATGAGTGCAGTCAATAGCGAGGCGAGCGCCGGCACGGAACACGGAAAAGGTCGCTGGGGAGTAAGTCTCGGTGATCTAAACTCGGACGCACGCGAGCAGATGCAAATTCCGAGCGACGTTCATGGCGCAGTTGTCGAAGATGTGCAGCCGGGCAGTCCGGCCGACAACGCGGGCTTGCAGCGCGGGGATGTGATTGTCGAAGTAAACCGGCATTCCCAACAGAATGCGGCCGATGTGGCAAAAGCGCTTTCCAATGTTCCCAAGGGGGAGGATGCGTTGGTGCTGGTCTGGTCGAGCGGGGGTAATACGTTCCGCGTGTTGCACTCCACGCAGGAGTAGTCGTCTGTTTGTGCTCCGCCCCAGCCGAGGCTGGGGCGGAGTGCAGAGCCTCTCGCTGCGGGTGCACTGCCAAGCTTTGCGCATTGACTGGCAAGAACAGGAAGTTCAGGTTAAGATGTGCAGTCTCTTCCTTCCGGTCACAGACTAGTACGGCATCCGTTGGGTGGGAAGGTGCATGATGACGACGAACGCAACCCCATTGAAAAACGAGGCCGACCACCTGCCCGCGGCAAACGGGCTGGCGATAGTTCGTGTCACGATCGGCGCAATGTTGGTGTGGGTCTTCTTCGAAAACCTGGGGAAGGGTCTCTACACTCCATCTGGCTACGCCGGCCTGATCAACTATTACATAAAGGCGAGCCACTCGCCCGCCGCATGGAAGGCAGTCATGGCTTTGGCGGCGAGTCACGCGGCGATGGCGGCTCCCATGCAGGCGCTGACTGAGATCGGTCTCGGGATACTTCTGGTCATCGGTCTGCTGACGCGCCCAGCCGCTTTTATTGCGTTTCTCTACCTGGGCAGCCTTTGGGTGTCGGAGTGGGGCACGTCGTGGATTTGGGAGTTGCTGGTTTCGGTGATGGCATCGCTTGCGCTCTCCGTGGGTCGGGCTGGTCGAGCGTGGGGCGTCGACGCCTTGCTGGCGCGGCGCTGGCCGTCCTCTCCGTGGTGGTAAGTTGAGCGTGTGGACTTGAGCGTGCTTACTTGAGCCCAGATCGAGTGCGAGTGTCGGTCGTCATTCCCACGCACAATGAAGCGCAGTCCATCGGGCGCGTGTTAGCTGATCTTCAATCTGAAGCTGCGGCCGATATGGTCACTGAGATCCTGGTTGTGGATAGCAATTCAACCGATGGGACTCCCGAGATCGCTGCAAAGATGGGAGCTCGCGTCCTTCGTGAACCTCGACGCGGATACGGTCGTGCCTGTCTGACTGGCCTCGCGAATGCGAGCTCCCCTGATGTGGCCGTCTTCCTCGACGGCGACTACAGCGATCGACCGGCTGAGTTGCCGCTTCTCTTGCGTCCAATCATCGACGGCCGTGCCGATATTACTCTGGGTTCGCGCTTGGGCAAGCACGGGATTCCTGGCGCGTTGCCCTGGCACGCCGCGTTTGGTAACAGGCTGGCAGCTTTCCTGATCAGGCTTTTGTATGGTCTCAGGATAAGCGACCTTGGTCCATTCCGCGCGGGGCGAGCAGATGTCCTTCGCCGGCTTGAGCTTCAAGAGAATACGTACGGCTGGGCGGTTGAAATGATTCTGAAAGGTACGCTCGGGGGATTCCGCATCGTTGAGGTGCCGGTGAGCTATTATCCGCGGATCGGGAAATCGAAGATCAGCGGTACGCTGAAGGGCACGGTGGGAGCGGCGTGGTTCATCCTATCGTTGATCGTGCGTTATTATTTTCGGCATCGACGGGATGGAAGGCCGCGGCCCGCGTGAGTCGTATTACGACAGTCTTATCACGACAATTTGGCACAGCACTCCGCTATGGGATTCTCCAGCGAAAATCCAGCACATTCGCCTGACCGGGGCTGCACGCTGGTTGTCATGGCAAAAGCGCCCAGGCTGGGCGGGGTAAAAACCCGTTTAGCTCAGAGCCTTCCAGTCGAAGTGGTCACCGAGCTCTATCGCTGCCTCCTGGACGACACCATGGCACTAGCGCACTCGGTGAGCACTGTGGACGTTGCGATTATGTGCCCGGCTCCGGATGTCGAAGAACTATTGCGATTGACGCGAGGTGCGGTGGGTGTCGTCGCACAGAAAGGCGATGGCCTTGCGGCCGGCCTGACCTCGGTGTTTGCACACTTCGCAGCGCCTGGTGGGCAACGCGTTGTTGCCTTCAACAGCGACAGCCCGCATCTGCCGGCTTCGGTTCTTGACGTCGCGTTCGAGGCGCTCACCGAGCACGATGTGGTTGTCGGACCGACACATGATGGCGGCTATTATCTGGTTGGGGCAAAGGCCGCTCATCCAACGCTTTTCGATGGGGACGACATGGGCACCAAGAGCGCGTTTGAGGCTCTGCTGGCGCGCGCGCGCGGACTGCAGCTTTCCGTGGGCTTCACGGATCCCTTCTACGACATTGACGTGGAGGACGACTTAACTCGGCTCGCCGCGGAACTGCGGCTGGCTCCGGCCAGGGCTCCACGAACGGCGGCCTGGCTGAAACAGTGGAAGCAAGCGACACAGTTACGGACGAGCACGGGAGACCTGTGAAGCTCACGCCATCCCACAGGCTGTATATTCTCGGTGTCGTCATGCTTGTCGCGCTGACGATTTGCTCACGTAAGTTCAGCAGCATGGGCGGACCGTCATTCCTAATTTTCCTGGGGTTTGCTGGCGTCGCCTACCTTCTTGCCATTCGTGAATTCTTCTCCACGCCAATCTTCCCGCCGCGTGTGATCGTCATCGGGTTAGCGTTGGCTGCTCTGTGGCATCTTCCATTTCTTCTGACTCCGCCGGGTTCAGATGATGACATTCATCGCTATGTTTGGGATGGGCGCGTGCAGCGGCTCGGCTATAGCCCTTATATGGTCGTTCCCAGCGATCCTGCGCTCGCCGCATTGCACACACCCGAAACCCGTACGCTGAACCACCCGGATCTACCCAGCCCTTATCCAGTGGGCGCTGAGCTTTTCTTCCGCGCTGTAACTGCGATTCATGAGTCTGTCTTTACGCTGAAAGTAGCATTTGTAGTCTGCGATTTTGCGATCGTTCTGGTTTTGCTCGATGTCTTGCGCAGAAGCGGGCAAGCAGCGCACTGGGTTCTGGCATATGCCTGGCACCCCCTGCTGGCGACGGAAGTGGCCGGAAGCGGCCACATCGACATTGTCGGCGTGCTGCTGCTGTTGCTGTCGGTCGCGGGGCTGGGACGGCGCTGGCGTGCGCTTGCAGCCGTAGCATTCGGGCTGGCGGTTGCTGTGAAATTGCTTCCAATTGTGCTGCTGCCACTCTACTGGAAGCGTGTTCGTATCCGCGACGGCGCTTTGGCGGCAGTCCTGGTCGGACTTCTCTATGTACCATTTCTCAACCACGGGCGGATTCCGATCGGCTCGCTCGGCACTTACGCGCATAGTTTCCGCTTTAATGATCCGGTGTTTGCAACGCTGGAGCGAGTGGCAGCTCCGGAACTTGCTGTTGGGCTGGCAGTGCTCGTCGGCTTTCTTAGCGCAGTCTGGCTCAGAAGCAAAGCTCTGGAATGGTCTTCGGACGCTTTCGCGTGGCCGATGGCAGCATCGCTTTTATGCGCACCGGTCGTATATCCCTGGTATCTGCTCTGGCTGCTGCCGTTCCTGCGGTCGGCCTCGACGCTGCCGATCATCATCTGGACAGTGAGCATTATCCCAACTTATTATGTTTGGCATTTGCGCACGCTTGGTCGCCCGTGGATAGTTCCTGGGTGGATCATGCTGCTGGAATACGGATGCGTGGCAATGGCCGGTGTAATTATCGGGCTTCGCAGATTCAAACGGCCGCCGGCAAGCCTCCAGTCAACCGACTAGGGTGTTGGGTATTGGGCCGACGCGCGGTTCCTGCATCCGAAAGCTTTTGCGCATCATCCAAGGCATCATCCGTTTAATTCACCGAGGAGCGAACGCTATGACAAATGCGAGCCGTGTAAAGACGATCCGTTTTCTGGCTTTCGGGATGCTGGTCTTTGTCCTTGCTTCAACCGCCTGGGCGCAGACGCGCCCACCCATTCTCGAACAGATCGCCAAGACCTATGGCCTCGATTCGTTCGGGCAAATCGATGCCATCCGCTACACCTGGAACGGAGAAATCACCGGGCTCTTCAAAGCCTCCCGTACCTGGGAGTGGGAACCCAAGAGCGGCAAGGTTACTTTTGAAGGAAAAGATAAAGACGGTAAGCCAGTCAAGGTTACCTACATGCGCTCCGAGATCAACGACGACACGAAGAAGCAAACTGATGCCGGTTTCACCAACGATAATTATTGGCTCCTGTTCCCTTTACACGCTTACTGGGACACCAGCGCCACTGTGAGCGATGAAGGTATGAAGAAACTGCCGGCGGGGACCGGGTCAGCGACCCTGGTCTCGGTGAAGTATGGAGCAGAGCTCGGCGGTTACACGCCCGGCGACACTTGGGACCTTTACGTCGGCAAAGACAACCGCGTCGAGTACCTTGTGTTCCACCATGGCGGGGACAAGAAGCCAAGCCTCGTCAACGCAACCTGGACAGGCTACAAGAAGGCGGGGCCGCTGCTCATCTCGACCGAGCACCGCGGCGCCGCCGATGGCAAGCCCCTGCACATCTTCATTTCCGATGTTGCGGTCAAGGTGACGGGGTCGGACAAGTGGATGCCGGCGCAGTGAAACAAGGGTGGGCTCTATAAACCCTGATCCGCGCGGCCTTCAGATCGCTATTCTTAAGTCACGGGCAGGAGGAAAGAATGCTTAAACACACGGCTGTAGTCGCAGTAGCTGTAATTCTTGGCCTTGGTGTTCTAGGCCTGGGCGCTCCCGATAAACCTGCATCCTTAACCGGATCCTGGCAAGTGGACAACCGTCAGTCCGATGCGAAACTTATCACTGACGCCACCACTGATTACGGGAAAACGAAAATAAATGTAACGCTCGGCTTCGCCAGGCTCAGTGGAACCGTGAAAATGGACGACGCCGACCCGGCAAAGTCCAGTGTCGAGTTTAGGTTCTACCCGGCTATGTCGATGACGCCATCCATTGATGAAGGCGGCAAATTTCTAAAGGAGTGGCTGCAGAACCCAGCCAATCAAACGCTGGTGTGTTTCCACTCCAAGCGCGTTGTGCGGACGCCTGACGGCCGGCTGCAGGCCACAGGCGATCTGGTCGTGACACGGGTGGACCGCAACGTCGAAGTCACTCCGAGCGAAGCATATGCGGGGCCTGTGTATGGTCCCCCGATGGTCCACCGCGTTTCGCGGGAAGAAACTTTCGTTTTTGACCTACGGGACTCGAAGGGAAACGGCCAGAAAGTGGGCGGTATCCAGGCATCGGGCTCGACAAAGATGGCTCGCGAGGATTTTCCTCAGCTGGTGAAGACTGTAGTCAGTACCTACTGGCCACCTCTGGTTCAAGACGAAGACTGCCAAGTGCCGGACGGGAATGAAGCCTATAGCGGTTCTCGATGCACGGGAACATACATGGCCACTGCAGGGCTTCCCGCAGAGCCCCACTCACCCGGGGGCGAGGATGTCGGAGCCCAGCAAAATTTCAATGCCCTGGTCGGGGAACATCTGAGCATTCTGCTTCACATGAATTTGTCGCCCAGGGCCTCCGGAGAGCAAGTGGCAGCCGGAAACTAGACAAGTACCGATAAGACGGAAAGTTACCAGCGCCGAAATTGAGCAAAGTGGAGAAAACACGGAATACAGGTTCTTTTTTTCATTTGCGCACAGAGGGCGTCGGTCGGGGAGCGCTTGGTTCGCGAGTGATCCCGAATCAGGTTACCTGGCGATCACGACGGTGGTGCACGAGCTTCTCAGCTTGGGCAAGTCGCGATTTGCGGCCATGCGGATCTTGAGCCGTGGGCGCTCGCTCCGAATGATCGGACAATAACAATCAGGCTGCAGTAGTGCGCCTTGCAAACTTCGGCGTCCGGCACAGCCGCCATGGCATGAGTCCCGGAATTCGCAAGGCTGGCACGCGTCGGGAAGCGTGCGAGCCTGGTTGAATGGTGCGGAATCCAGAATGTCGAGCCCCATTGAGATCAAATCCGACAGCGGCTCCCCCGCTCCCGGCCAATAAACGCACGGCTGTGTCGTTGCGCGCGGCGTAACCCTCACCGTGCTTACGCCGCATCCTCCCCGTAGCGGCGGGAGGCATGCCATCGCTCGAACCAGCGGCTCGCCGATGGCGATCACGTCCGTTTCGGCAAAAAGACTGCGGAACCCTTCCCAATACTCTTCGTAAGACAACGCATAGAAGTCGGATCGCACCGCCTGGTAAACGTTCACCCGCAAGGGAGCGTCAAACTGTTTGGCTACGCGCGCGACCTCCGCCAGACGCAGGTAGTTCGCCTTCATCATGACCGCGATGATGGTGACTGGCACGCCGAGTCTTACGCAACGTTCTGCTTGCTGGTGGATCAGCTCCCAATTGCCGGTTCCGCGTTGTGCGTCCTGCTCTGCTCGCGTAGGGTAATCCAGAGAGAACTCGATGTCATGAAAAGCGCGCAACTCGTCATCATGAAGAACGGCGACGCTGTGGCCGTTGGAGGTGATGGTGAGCGTGACCGGTTGCGTTCGGAGGTAGGCCAGTATTGTCTTAAACTCCGGATGCATCCCGTTCTCGCCAGTGCCGAGATTTACTGAGCGGACGGGAAGGCATTCCATGACTGACTTCACTTGTTCCAGGGAGAGACGGTCTGTGCGAGCGGGATCTCGGTAGCAGAACGAACAGGAGAGATTGCACTCGTTGGTGAGCCCGAGCCCGAGCGCAATTGTTGTGTCAGGCTTCGACCCACCGCTGTGAGAGCGTTCGCTGGCGGCCTTGGCGGGTACCTTCATGCGACCCTCATCTTCAGGCAATCCTCATCTTCAGGCAACCCTCAAGCGAAGTCGTTCTCCGATCCAGTCGCTGGCAAGAACCAGTGCGTAGATCAATAAAATAAGAGTGCTCAGGCGGGTGTAGAAACCGAGTTGCACGTTGTTGTAGATCGCTTGTCCCAATCCGCCCCCGCCGACCAAGCCTAAAATCGTGGAGGCCCGCAGGTTCGTCTCCCAACGCAGTACAGTGTAGCTGCTCATTAGAGGGCGGGCTTGCGGCCATATTGCCCAGAGCAACACTTGACCAGGACGCGCACCCAGGGACCGCAACGCTTCCACTGGCCGAAAAGGCACCTCCTCCATGGTCTCGGCGTACAGTTTGCCCAGCACGCCACCAGTGTGCAGCCCGAGAGCAATCGTGCCGGCGAACGGGCCGATGCCCACCGCCAGGATGCAGATGAGAACCCAAACCAATTCTGGGATCGAGCGCAGGATATTGAGCACCAACCGCGCGCTCCAAAACAGAAACCAGCGCAAGACTCGATCTGTAAATCGATGCTTCCCGGGAGAGTCGCTGCGCACCAGGGTCAGAGTAGATGTCGCCGGCGCAGCCAGCACAACAGCCAGCGCCACACCCATCAGTGTGCCCATCAATGAGATGGCGATCGTCTGCAGGAAAGCCGTTCCAAGGCTGCCTACGAACGCCCAGCTAAAGTCCGGCGGCAGCATGCGGCGAACAAAGTTCGTGAGTCGTGCGGCAAACCCAGCTTGAGTCAAGGTCTGTGGAGTGAAACCGGCCAGCGCAAAACTAGCCACTAACAGAGAAAGAGCTGACATCCACAGGACCAGCCTCAACCAATTGCTTATGAACGGCTCCAGAGCTGACAACTTACCTTGCGCTTTCACTTCGCGCACACCCTCAGTACGTTTGACGGAGCGAGCGCGCAGGTAGCGGCTGGCCGCGTCCATGACAGTGAGCAGCACTATGAAAACCAGCAGAAGAGTCAGCACCTGACCGTACTCGAACATTCGCATGGAAACGCTGATTTCATATCCGATGCCGCCCGCGCCCACAAATCCAAGTACCGCTGCTGCCCGGACACAGCACTCGAACGAGTAGAGTGTGTAAGCCACCAGATGGGGGAGGGCCTGCGGCCACACTCCGCGCAGAAAGATCTGAATGCGTGTGGCGCCCGTAGATTGCAGCGCCTCCAGCGGTTGAGGATTCACCTGTTCGAAAACATCGGAATAGACACGACCGAGCACACCGGTATAAGCCACAGCCAAGGCAAGCGTACCGGCAAGAGATCCGAGCCCCACTGCCGCGACGAAGAGCAGCGCCCACACCAGGTCAGGCACGGCACGCACAAAACCCAAGAGTGCCCGCGCCAGCCGATTTGCCACTGCACCAACTCTGAATGCGAAGCCATCAGCCTCGGCTGCCACCAATACTCCGCGGTTCCATAATGTTGCGGTTGCCAGGATTCCCAGCGGCAGCGCGAAGGTGATGGAGAGCAGCGTGCCCGCAAGCGCGGTGGCCATCGTTTGCGCCACCGCCCGCAACACCGTGCGGAGAAAATCGGGCGACAGATCGGGTGGGAAAAGCCCGGCAAGAAACTTCGAGACTGCGCCGGCTGTAGCAGTTCGGAAGAAAACACTCGGGCGCACCTCCGCAAATCGCCAGGAAACAGCCAGCAGCGCCAGCGCCGAAACAACCCACAGGATGCGGCCGGATATCGTCCGTGAGCGACGGCGTGCCGAAATGCTATCGAGTGCAACCGAGTTTGTACTGGAGGTGGTCGCCATCGCGTTCACCAGTTGATTTGCCATCACGAGTGTAGAGGTGGCCCAGGAGGTCACCGTGCACTTCGGAAGGAGGCACATCAAAGGAAAGGCCGCCGTCGCGCAGCCCGATTACTCGCGGGAAGTGTCGCAGTGCCAGGTCCACTCTGTGGACCGCCATGATCAAGGTCTTCTGGCCGTCACGCGCAAGTCCAGCGAGGAGTGAAGTCATGGTTTCCGCCAACTCCGGATCGAGCGACGCCGTAGGTTCGTCGGCCAGGATAACGTCTGGTGATTGCATCAGCACGCGCGCGGCTGCCAGGCGCTGCTGCTGGCCGCCAGAGAGTTCATCGGCGCGGGCAGCAACCTTGTCTGCCAGACCGACGAGTTCCAGGGCATGCATCGCCAGCTCCGAGTCAGCTTTGGTGGGCTGAAAGATGACGCGGAGTGTGCTCAGGAAAGACATTCGTCCCAGCGCGCCGCAAAGCGTATTCTCCAGCGCGGTCAGCGAAGGAACCAGGTTGTGCTGTTGATAAATGGTGCCCACTCGCCGGCGCATGGCCCTTAGTCCGCTGCTGGACAAGGAAGCCGTGTCGTGCCCGTCAAAGAGCACAGATCCAGCAGTCGGCCGCAAGGTCCCATTCAGCAGTCGGAACAACGTCGTCTTGCCGGCGCCGGACTGGCCAAGAAGAGCGAGCCGTTCCCCCGGATGCACCTGTAGCGTGACGCCGTTCAATGCCTGCACCGGCTCGCGGCGTTGCGGGAAGAATTTAGTCACGCTATTGAGCGAATAGATCACTTCAGAAGCCCTTCGTTGCCCGCCGCCTGCCGCAATTTGTCGTAGCTCGATTCGTCAGCCCGCAAATATTTGGTTGCATTCAGCAGATCAAGCAAGACTTTGTTCTCCGGGTTGGACGCGTCGAGTTTCAGGAAGGCGGCAGCAAAACCGTCGCTCAGCTTCGGATCGAGACCTTTGCGTGCGGCCCACACATAATCGAAGAAGGCGGGCGTGGTGTAGAAGACCCTCACCTGCTCCGTGGTGATTTTTCCCGACTTCATCATATTGGCGAAGACTAGTTCATCCATGGCACCGGCATCCACTTTCCCGTTGGCCACTGCCAGCGCAGTGGCGTCATGCCCGCCGGTGTAAATCGCCTTGGTTAGTACACCAGAATCAACGTTGGCTGCGCGCATGTAGTAGGCAGGCATGAGATGCCCGGAGGTGGAGTTCACGTCGCCGAAGGCGAAGGATTTTCCCTTCAGGTCCGCCAGCGAGTTGATGCCCGATCTGGGTTGGGTGATGAACACACTGTGAAAATTCTGATCGCGCTCCCGCTGCACCAGCGGGCGCACACCCGCGCGCCGGGAAGCTTGTACAAAGGTAAAGCCCCCAAGATAGGCGATATCGACTCTGTCGTTCGCGATGGCCTCGACCACCGCCGCATAGTTCGTGGGGACCACCAGTTCGACTCGAGAACTGGTCTCTTTCTCGATATATTTCACCAGTGGCTGGCTGTCACGCACGATCTTTCCAGGGTCTGTCGAAGGGATCATGGCGAGCCGAAGGACCTGCTCCTGCGCACCCCCGCCACCGCCCTTGCAACCGGCCGCCACAAGCATCAGAACAACGGCGAACCCAAACGCTTTCTTCTCCATCATCACCCTCCAATATTCGAGGCGAAAAGCTTGTCGGCTTCGAGCGGCCGTGAATCGAGACGGAAGATGGTTGGCGGCCCACTAGTCCTTGTTGGCAGGCACAGCTCGTGCTTGAGCAGGATAGCATCCGGACCTCCGCAACCGCACGGTCATTGCTGGCGGCTGCGGTTGGTGGTTCTCTGGTTGTAGGAAACAGGGGTCTTCAACCCACCGAGTCGTATCGCCAACAGCGCATGCTTTTTAGTCACTGTTGTATTTCTCCATGCGTCGCCTGCATCACGTGGCCACGGCGCAACAAACAGTTGACAATCAATTGACATTCCCGCCGTAGCCGGCCTTCTCATCACCGCGTCTAACCCCCATAGACGTGGCACGAGTTCAGCGTCTGCATTGTTGACTTAGCGCATGGACTGACTAACCCCATACTGAGTTATCAGCAATGAAAAACTGAAATACATAAGGAGATGTGATGAAGAAATCGTATGTGACTGTCGCACTCGCCGTAATTTGCACGTTGGGGCTCGGCATAAGTTCGCGAGCTCAGGACGCGGATGGAATTGATGTTAAGGTTCCGTTCGACTTTGTTTTGGCTGGCAATACCCTGCCGGCGGGCAACTACCACATTGCACGTTATTCTGACGATCCGCACTCAGGTGTGGTTCTTCGCAGTGGGGAGAAGATTGCGGTGATTCTTCCCACGACTGTCGAGGGAGCTTCAGTTTCGAAAGCTCTGCTTACCTTTCAGCACAGTGGGGAGAAGTATTTTCTGGGCAAGATTGAGACCCCGGGGTTTGTCTACACCATCGCCACGCCGCGTCGGACGTTGATGGTAGCGCGGGCAAACGATCAACCCACCGTGTCTGTTAGCGGCACCAAATGAACCAGCCGCCACAGCTTTGCAACAAACAAATGACAAAGTAGGGATGGGGACTTCGCAACATGGATTCCCCATCTCGTTTGTAAGACTCGATTCTTCGTGGCAGGCCAGAGAGAGCTCTGTGACAAGCCGGTCGGCCTTTTTCAGCGCATCTTCGCAGCATAACGTACGCGCAAGCGTCTCTCACGGTTAGCCGTCAACTTGTGCGAGGTCGAATTTGCCTTGCGAACGACCGTTTTTCGGTAGATAATCCCGCACTGAAAGGAGGTAACTCTGATGCGCAGAGTGCCATTGCTAATTGTCCTCGCTCTGCTCGGCGTGTCCGTAGGCCACACTTTTCCGTCGACGGCAGACTGGGCCATTAACGCCACCGCGATTGAGGCATGCAGCTGTCCACACTTCTGCATGTGCTATTTCAACTCGCACCCGGCGGCTCACCACGATAACGGCAAGACTGAACACTACTGCAAGTTCAACAACGCCTACAAAGTCAACCAGGGGCACTACGGCGCCACTAGCCTCGCTGGCGCCAAGTTCTGGATTACCGGCGACCTGGGCGGCGATTTCTCCCAAGGCCAGATGGAGCGAGCTTTGGTCACATTTGACAAAGCTACAACGCCAGAACAACGTCAGGCTCTGGGTGAGATTCTGGGGTATGTGTTTCCGGTAAAGTGGAAATCATTCAACACCGCCGAGGGCAGCATCGACACCTGGACTTTTGACAAAGACCAGGCGCATGCGACGATCAACGGGGGCAAGACCGCTGAGATCAAACTGAAACGCTTTCAGGGCATGACGGATGAACCTGCGGTGCTCAAAAACGTTAAGTACTGGGGAACACCGCGCAACGACGGCTTCGTCATGATGCCGAACGAGCTAGAGACCTATCGCGAAGGCCCGAACGCTTTCGAGTTCAAGGGCACAAACGGATTCCTGCTCACTTTCGACATGAACTCGAAGGACGTTCCCGCCGGCAAGGCTGCGAGTAGTTACTGACGAACGTCTTTTCTTGATTATTTAGATAATTGCGCCGGAACTACTCCGGCGCTTTTGTTTTTTGTGAACAAGACCGGTCTGCATGACATCTCTGAGCGACGACGGCCAGGAATATAATGCCGAACAGGATCGGGAAAAGGGGAAACATGCTTTCAAACAAGGCCAACCGCTGGAGTGCAGTGTTCGCCGTTCTGATTTTGCTCGCGGCAACCATGTCCGCGAAGACTCGCGTTGACAAGCAGGCGTTTGGGCACGCGCCCGATGGAACCCCTGTCGATCTGTACTCGTTGGCGGATGGCAAGGTTGAAGTCCGCATTATGACTTATGGAGGAATCGTCGTTTCGCTGCGCACGCCCGATCGAAATGGTAAGCTCGACGATGTGGTTCTGGGTTGTGATTCGGTCGAGAAGTACGTGGCCCAGACCGCACATTTCGGAGGCATCATCGGCCGTTACGCAAATCGCATCGCTCATGGCAGCTTCCAACTCGACGGCCACACGTATTCCACTCCAAAGAATGATGGCGACAACACGCTTCACGGGGGAATCCGCAGCTTCGATAAGGTGGTCTGGGAGGCCAGAGAAGTTCCAAATGGAATCGAACTCACGTACTTGAGCAAGGATGGGGATCAAGGTTTCCCGGGCAACCTCTCCACGACCGTGAGCTATACCTTGAGTGGTGGAGCCTTGCGAATCGAGTATTCGGCGACCACGGATAAAGATACGGTGCTGAATCTGACCAATCATTCTTATTTCAACCTGGCGGGCCAAGGGAAGGGCGATGTCCTGGGACATGTGCTGAAGATCGACGCATCGCGCATCACTCCCGTCGATGCGACTCTAATTCCTACCGGAGAGCTGAAGTCGGTCGATGGCACACCGTTCGACTTTCGAACGCCGCACGTCATCGGAGAGCGGATTGATGCCGACGATCCTCAGATTCGACTTGGTCATGGCTACGACCATAACTTTGTGCTGGATCATGCGCCCGGCCAACTGGCCGAGGCCGCTGAAGTGTACGAGCCTGCTACGGGACGAATTTTGCGAGTGCTGACGACCGAACCGGGAATGCAACTCTATACGGGAAACTTCCTTGATGGATCGATCACAGGGAAAGAAGGCCGAGTCTACAAGCGGCGCTATGCGTTTTGCTTCGAGACGGAGCATTTTCCGGACTCGCCCAACCATCCTAGTTTTCCCTCAACTGAATTGAAGCCAGGACAAAAGTTTCACAGTGAGACGGTCTTTGAGTTCAGCGCCAGGAAGCGCTGATGTGCTGTCGAGGTTCGTAAGCACTATACTCTGCCCGCTTGGATTAGTACCCATTAGTACCGGCCTTGGTACTTCTTGAATCCACATCAGTACTTCGCCAATTGTTCGCTTCAGTACCATCGCTTTCCCGAAGGCGGATCCCTTGCCTAGATCTCTTTTGAACCTTGTGCTTGCAAGCCGTGCGCCCTATGCTCTGCGCTGGGGATGACTTCGTGAAACGAGTCCGTGTGCTGGTGGCAAATCATCCGCGCCTGATGCGGGAACTGGTGATGGCACCGATTGCCGACCAGCCCGATATCGAGGTTGTGGGCGAGGTGCGGAATGAGAGCGATCTGGCCGACATCGTCGAACAGGTGCAGCCGGATGTTCTGATCATTGCCATCAATAAGTACTTCTACACCATCCTCGGCAACAGAGGAGACGGGCGCATTCAGATCATATCTTCCGACCTGCGTCTTTTTGGCAACTGGACGGATCTCACGGCCCTCTCCGCCCACAACAGCGGCCTGGAGATTCCTCTCGCGGTGCTCCAGGATCTGGGTGCGGACCTAGCCGCCGATCTGTTCCTAGCTTCCGAGATTCCTCCTGGCACCGGGCTGGGATCTTCCGCCAGCGTTTGCGTGAATCTCCTGAAAGTGCTCACCACGTACTTGCGTTGCCCATTGTCAAAGTACGATCTTGCGGAGCGGGCCTTCCGCATCACACGCTTCGGCCTGAAACGGCATGTGGGCAAGCAGGACGAATATGCCGCCGCCTTCGGCGGCCTCAATTACATCCGCTTCAGCCCGGACGGAGCCACCCAGGTCGAGCCTCTGCACCTTGATCCGGGCGTCCTTACGACATTGCAGTCGAATCTGATGCTGTTTTTCACCGGAGCGGCTCATCATTCCTGGGACATCCTCGCCGATCAGGAAGAGTCCACGCGGCTTGCGGCCGGACCCGCCGTAGAGGCGCTGCATCAGGTGAAGGAAGCTGCAGCTCTGATGAAAGAGGCGCTCCTGTGCGGTGACCTGGAACACTTCGGCAATCTGCTCGACGACGCCTGGCAAGCCAAGAAGCGCGTGTCGAATCGGATTTCCAATCCGCACATCGATGGCCTCTACCAGACAGCTCGCGAGCACGGCGCGCTGGGCGGCAAGATTACCGGCGCTGGCGGCGGAGGATTTCTGCTGCTTTACTCCGAGCCCGCTTGCCACGATGCCGTGCGTTCGGCGATGCAGCGCGAGGGTGTGCAGGAGATGGCTTTTGCCTTCGACGGTCAGGGCGCCCGAGTCATTGTGAACGATCCTTTCATCGATCATGACGAGCGGGCAGGAACGCGATGGACCTTCCTGCCTCTCGCGGCGGCAGCGGCGGTCTGAGATCCTTCTAGTATTTCGAATCGTGAGAGTCCACACGTGAAAGCCTTCTTGCTGGCCGGGGGATACGGCACGCGCCTGCGCCCGCTTACCGATTCGGTTCCCAAGTGCCTGGTGCCAATCCAGGGCCGGCCTCTGCTTGAGATATGGCTCGATCTCTGCGCCCGTTCAGGCATTTCAGACGTCCTCATCAACCTGCACGCTCACGCGCAACCCATCGAGCGGCATCTCCGGCGGAGCGGTTCGCCGGTGAATGTTCGGTTAGTCCATGAAGACCGATTGCTGGGCTCAGCGGGAACGATAGCGGCCAATCGAGACTGGGTCGGTTCCGATTCCGCGTTCTGGATCTTCTATTCCGACGTGCTCACCAACACGAACTTGAGGCGCATGAGTGATTTCCACGCCAATCACGGGGGCATCGCGACTCTCGGTCTCTACCAGGTGCCGGACCCCTCACGCTGCGGTGTGGCCATCACAGACGACCGGGGAGTCATCATCGACTTCGAAGAGAAACCTCAAACCCCGCGCAGCAATTGGGTCTTCTCCGGGCTCATGGTGGCAGGGCCTGGTTTTTTCGACTTGATCCCATCCTCCATCCCGGCGGATATCGCATTTCACGTCTTGCCGCATCTGCTCGGCAAAATGCGGGCCTATCCCATTACGGACTACTTACTCGACATCGGGACTCTGACCAACTACCAGGAGGCGCAGACTACGTGGCCGGGCACCGGCGGGGACACTGCTTCGCCGGACCAGTGGGAGGGGCAAACCGCTGGCGCGTTTCGATGGGCCCGCGGTGGGCGCAACCTGAGGAGCGTGTCATCCGGTGAAACCTCATGAGTGCAGGACAACTCCGTGGCGTTATCTTTGACATGGATGGAGTCCTCGTGGACAGTCATGCGGTGCATCGCGAGGCTTGGCGCTTGTTTTTCCACACGCTCGAACGCGAGGTGCCCGAGTCCGAACTGGATTTCATTCTCGATGGCCGCAAGCGGGGTGACATCTTGCGTCATTTTCTCGGAGATTGCGCGGATGCCGAACTCGAAGAATTCGGGAGACGTAAGGATTGCATTTTTCGGCAAATGCGACTCGAAGTCGCCCCGCTTCCCGGTGTGGTCCGTCTGGTGCGGGAGCTGCAGCGCAGTGGCGTTACTTTGGCTCTGGCTACCTCCGCCAGCCGCAGCCGCGCTCGCTCGACGCTGGTTGACCTGGGATTGCTGAACTGCTTCCAGGCAGTTGTGACTGGGGAAGAAGTGTCTCTAGGCAAACCGGATGCATCTATTTACCGGCTTGCCTGGAACCGCATCGAGATCGAGCCTGAGTTCTTACTGGCGGTAGAAGATGCCATCTCGGGAGTCCGGGCGGCCGTGAGTGCCGGCTTGCGCTGCGTGGGGGTTGCATCGCATGAGACGCCCGAAAACCTTGCTGCCGCAGGCGCAATTCACGTAGTACGGGACTTCGAGTCCGTTTCCCTGCACGAACTGGAACGCATCTTGTTAGGTTGCAATGCGGCCTCTCGCCAGGCTGCGGCGGCGGGCGGCGGCTAAGCGCTAAGGCCCTCGTTGCGGCAAACTTCCACAATCGCGAGCCGATCCGGCGCTCCCACCTTGCGCAGCATGCGGTGCACGTGGTTCTTCACAGTTTGTTCGGAGAGATTCAGCCGGCTGGCCATTTCCTTGTTGGTGAGACCCTGCTGGATCAGGCCTACGAGTTGTTGCTCTCTGCGGCTTAGGCCAAGCCGGTTCCTGAGGTGCAAGCTAGGAATGGCGGGCTTATGGCGCGCCACCCACTGAAACAACAGGACCGAGAGCGCGGCCGGGCAGACCGCCTCGCCCGCGGCGACCGCCCGAATGGTGCGTGCTACTTCCACGGCCGAAGCATCTTTGAGTATGTAACCTACTGCACCCGCTTGTACCACGCGAAGAAAAGTGGCTTCGTCGGCCTCCATGCCCACCATCACCACTCTTAGGGCGGGGTTCAGCTGATGCAGTTCGTGCACTACGCCCTGTTCCGCCAGAACGGGAGCGACCGAATCGAGCACCACTACGTTGGCGTGAGTCGAAACAATCTGCTCCAACATGTTGGGGCCGCACGATCCCGCCCCGACAACGTGGATGTCGTCCTTCTTCGAAAGAATGCGCAACAACGCTTCGCGCAGCAGACGATTCCCTGCCAGCAAGAAAACCGCGGCACCCGTCCCCGAAAACCCTGAAACTACAGTTCCCATCTGCTAGCCAACCTCGCCCTGGCCTCTTCGCCCAGCCTGAAACTCCCCCACGCTAGTCGTTGTATTTCATTTCACCGGTCACTTTCAAACGCTATCTGCCTCGCAAACCTGAGGTCAAGGGGAAAGCTCGTCTCTGCGAGTGGTGGTTCCCGCGGCGGGAAGGCCTTTCCCGGATTCCCGAAATGACTTGCGACGAAGCCTGCTTTGACCACGAGCAGTAAGGAGATTTCGATGATCGCTCTCAAGACTTGGGTCAGCGAGATTCTGGGCTGCCTGTTTCCAACTGCTGAAGCGCCTTCCGATAGTCGGGATCATCGGGCGAATACTTAACGGCGCTGCGCAACGCGCTGACCGCCCGGGTCCGGTCCCCGTTCTGAAGGTAAATCTGGCTCATCTCAAAGTATGCGTCAGATTCATGGGGATTTACGATCGTTACCGTGCGGAATGCGTCCAGCGCCTGGTTTGTTTCGCCTTGCTTCTCTAGAATCTTGCCGCGAACATAGAGATAGTCGGGGTTGTAAGGGTCCGCGTGGAGTGCGGAGTCGATCGCTTGACGCGACTCGCTGATCTTCCCCCGCGAAAAATCAATCTTGGCCTGGAGGGCAAGAGCGGGTCCGTTTTCCGGGTCCTCAGCCAGTGCCTGACCGAGCAGGGCGAGCGCCGGGGAGAGTTGATTCTTTCGCGCCAGTTCGCCCGCATCAGTGGCGAGATGGTCGGCGTGCATCTTATGCGTTTTCGATTCTTGCGCGCTTTGAGACCGCTTCACATATTCGTTCTGCAGTTCCTGTGCACGCTGGTCTTGTCCCACACATTTATAAGCGCGCGACAGCAGGTAAAGGTCTGAGGGATCGACCCCTTCCGAGTCAGCAATCGACTGGAGCAAGCTGATGGCCTCGTCACACTTGTTCCCGTGGAGGGCCGTCTTCGCAAGCAGATCCCTGGTTTGGGTGTTGGGTTCGAGCCGGTATGCGGCCTTCGCGTCCTGATAGGCGAGCTCCGTGTCGTTGTGATCGGCATACCAGGTCCCACGGAAGTAGTTCGTTGACCCTGAGTCCGGCGCGAGGCGGATGGCTTCATTAAACTGTGCCAGAGCCCTTTCTTCGTCTCCCTTTGCCTGATAGGCCACGCCCAGTTGTTCGTGAGCAACCGCCGACCGTGGAGTCCTCCGCACGGCATGCTTCAAGGCGACAATCGCGTCGTCGTAGTGCAAAAGGTGAATGTCGAGTTTACCCAATTCCACCAGCGCCGCGGCGCTCTCCGGATGGGCCGCAGCAGCCTCTCGCAGCAGGCGCCTCGTCTGGTCATAGTTGTAAACGCCAAAATAGGCCGCAGCCAGCCCGAGTACCGCCTTCTCATTGTGCGGATCAGCCTTGAGAATCTTCTCGTAGGTTTCCATCGCTGCCGGGAACTGCCGATTGCGGAGGAGCGTGGACGCATCCCGCAGTTCGGTGGCGTGGGCAGAATCTTGTAGGGCGAGGCAGAGCGCGGACCCGCTGATGGCGAGGAAAAGGGCAACCTGTAAAATCAGCGACGGAAACATGAGCGATTTTGCTCCGCTGATGTCATTCTGCCCAAAAATGAAGCCGCCTGGCAGAGGCAGGCAGGCCCGGAGTTCGAAACATCGCAGAGACTCAGAAACCAAATCGAATGCCAAACTGCGCAGCGAAAGGAAAGGCTCCAGGGGAGATCTCGTCCAGGACCCCGTATATAGAGCCATTCGGACCGATGGCTTGTCCCTGCTTGGGGATCGAAGTAAGTGGAGCGCAAGTCTGCGAGACGCTATTCGCGATGGGCGCGCAGCCACTCAGACCTACGTATCCGCTATTGTCGGCGTTCGAGTAAAGATTTCCTCGATTGGTGACGTTGAAAATGTCGGCGACCAAACGCACTTCGTAGCGTTCTTTGAACTTGAAATCCTTACTCACGCGCATATCCCAGGTAAAGAAGTCCGGCTGGCGCGCCGGATAACGGGTCAGAAGGAATGGCTGACCACTGCCTATCTGGACCACCGGACGGTCGTTATTGGCGAACTGATTGACGGTAGCGTCGCCGTTGAGGTCAACCGAGGAATAGGCGGGGTAGGGCAGGCCACTGTGAGCGATAAAATTACTGCTCCAGTTCAACCCCCAAGGCAGTTCCGCACTGACGCCGGCCTTGAATTGGTGAGTAATGTCCAGACCGTTCCGTCCGTAGTCGATGTTGATGTTGAACGGATCCTGAGTGCCGAAGAAAGTATCGGTGTCGCGCTCACTGGAGTCATTGCTGAAATTGCGCGACCAGGTGTAATTGGCGAACAACTGGTAATGGTGGCCGAAGCGCTTGTTCGCGGCTACTACAAGCTGGTTATAGACCCCGTGGCTGAAGCTCGCCAGTGACAGCGCCCCGGAGAATGGGGTCAGCGTGCAGTCCAGCGGCAGGGGTGAGAATCCAAAAACTGGGACGCCATTGGCAGGGCAGGGTATTCCGTTCCCCGTCGATCCAATGATGGCACGACCGAACTGATCGGTCCCCACGGGAACCAAATTTCTCTGCCAATTCGATGTGCTGAATCCTCCAGTCTTCAGATGCCACGAATACATGTAGGCATAGTTCACAGAGACAGTCCACTCGCTGGTGAACTGGTGTTCGATACCCACAGTTAGATTGGAAACCCGTGGGTTGCGTAAGGCCGGATCGGCATACTCGATGGCCGGGCATCCAACCGTGAACTGCAATTGAGCGCACACCTGGTTCGAACCGAAAGGATACGAAGACTGAAAAGTGTACGGGACATCGAAAGGTGCGGTGCCGGTGAAGTCTCCTGGCGAGCAGAAGAACGCGGGATTACAAAACAGCGTCGTGGACTTCGAGCCGCCACCATTGGAAGCTTGCGGGAAGAAGATGGTCGGCGTCTGCGCATAGTACAGACCCCAGGCTGCCCGCAGGACCGTGGGATGCGATGTGTCACCAACGCTCCAGGCTACGCCGATGCGCGGGCCCCACTGGCTAAAGTCGTTGGGCGTGTGCTGAGGGACGGGGGAAATCTTTGTTCCGTGTCCTATTGGACCCGCGCCGGTGTACACCTGCTGTCCGGGAATTGGGGTTTGCGGTTGCGGATTCCAAGTCCCGTCCCAGCGCAAGCCGTAGGTGACCGTCAGACGGGGTTTGGCCTGCCATTTATCCTGCCAGTACAAACCAAGACCGTTTTGATAATTAGGCTTAAGCGTATTCGCGGTGAAAACATCCTGACCGTTCAGGCCGAAACCCTGGAAAAAGAAATTGGGATTCAAGTTATCGAAGTCGGTCAAGCTGGAGAAATTGTATCTGCCCGCGCTCCATCCGGCAAAAACATCTTTCCGGTCGACGAAGGAGTTAATATCCCCGCCAAACTTAACGTCATGCTTGGCGAAGGAGTAGGAGAAGTTGTCCTGTACCTGGAGCTTCCCGTTGTCATTGTTGGCCGGCAGATAGAAACGTTGCCCGAATTCGCCATTGCCGGCAATGTCAATTTCCGGCGCGCCGCTGAAGATTGGGTGCCGTTTGCGGCCTTCGTACTCGAGCAGGGCGCGAATCTCATTGACCTTCCGCCCTTTTGCGGTGGTGATTGCGAAGACCCCGCTCGTCCCTTGGTTCACGAAATCCTCGGTGTCAAGGAACGAGTCGAATGTCTCCGATTGGCCATGGCCGCCGGTAAAACCACGAGTGTGATTGCGCGTGAACAGACCTCGGATGCTGAAGTGATTCGCCGGACTGAACTGATAATCGTAGTGTCCAAGGACAGTCGAGAAATCCTGGAACTGGGTGTGGGGGCCTTCTAACGCACCGAGATTGGGGACGCCGTAACATCCGGGGAGAAGGTGCGTGACGCCGGGAGTAGCGCCGGCGCAGGCGGGCGGTAGAAACTCAGTAGTAGGGTCTGCGGCAACGGGAATGATCGGACCGGCATCATTCTGGCAGGTCGGGTCTCCGTGACAAAGATTGGTAGTGAGTGGACCACTGTTGCGCTGAATATCCGTGGAGAGAAACAGGAATTGACGATCTTTGCGGATGGGAAAACCGAACGATCCGCCGAACTGATGCTGCCAGTCGATGTTCGGGGGATTTTTCAGTGCATCTTCCTTCGTTATGCCGCCGCCCCGATAATATTCGTGCGCCTCGCCATGAATGTTGTTGGTCCCAGATTTCGTGACGACGTTCAGCAATCCTCCGGTGGCGCGGCCAAACTCTGGGGCGAATCCGTTAGTGACGACCTGGAATTCCTGGACCGCTTCGATAGGCACGGTCAGGTTCTTGGTTTCGAGCGAGCCGAAGTTTTCGCCGAAGAAGTTGTTGGTCGTGTCAGCGCCGTCGATCACCAATCCTGTGTAGTCGCTCTGTTGCCCACCCAGTCGGATATTGCCGCGGAGGCCGGGAACGACCTGGGCAGAGGGGGTCAACTGAGCCAAATCGCGATAGTCGCGGCCGGGGAAGGGCAGGTTCTCCAGGGCTTTCGCATTGAGCAACTGGCTGATGCCCGAGGTCGAGGTGTCCACTGCCTCAATGTTCGCACTGACGGTCACCGATTCCTGAGCGGACTTGAGCGGCATGCTTACATCGAGTGGCAGGGACGAGCCCACGTTGACCACAATGCCTTTGACTGTGGTGACCGCAAAGTTCGGGGCGTCTGCGACCAGCGTGTATTCACCCGGGGGAACAGCTTCGAAGTCGTAACCCCCATCTCCAGTTGTCTGCATTTCACGACGGAAGCCAGTGGAAGGGTTTAACAGCGTAATCTTGGCTGTGGCGACTACTGCGTGAGATGTATCGTAAACGGTCCCGTGAACGGCTCCGCGCTCTAACGTCTGGGCGAAACAGAACGCGCTCGCGGCGGTCAGCAGACCCGCTAGAGTCATCTTTGAAACACGCATTTCCAGCCTCCGAAAAAGATCAGCAGCTTTGTTTCTCACGATAATTCGAAGACACAAAACCCCACTCCCTTGATTGGTCAAGGTTCGGAAACAACGTCCCTAGTTGAAAACCATTAAGCGCGCATTAGACTGCCGCTGCAGGCACGCTGTCAAGAGTATTTTTCGATCAGGATCGTAATGCCTTACTGTTCGGGATGACTGCCGGATGGTGCTGGCGACGAGCCAGCGACAGTCGTCGAGCGAGCCAACCACTCCGCTTCAAAACGCGCGCGATCATAGAAGGATTTCTGCGTTCCGACGCCCGTAGTCGAGAGCCCCGCATACAGATTGGCGCGCCGGACTGCTTCTCGTTCCGGTACTCCTTCCGCCAGAAATACTGCGAAACTCCCGATGAAGGCATCACCCGCCCCGGTGCTGTCGATACTCTTCACGGCAAACGGAGGCAGATGATCGCTTACCTCCGCGCCGACCAGGAGGGAACCGTTGGCTCCCAGGGTGATAATGACGCGGCGAATGCCGCCTCCTATCAGTTTCTCCGCGCATTGCTTCGCGTCTTCGACATTCCGCACCGCCATCCCGGTGATAGTTTCGGCCTCACTCTCATTCGGAACGAAATAATCGAGGTCAGTTAGAGCGTGCATATCGATGGCCCGACCGGGGGCGGGGTTCAGGATGCAGCGAATCCCATTCTTTCGCGCAAATGCGAATGCGTAGTAAACCGTTTCGAGCGGAATCTCAAACTGCAGGACGATGCAATCGGCGGTCTTCAGCATTTCGGCAGCGGCGTCAACATCCGACGGTTTCAGCGCGTCGTTCGCCCCCTTCACCACGAGAATGCGGTTTTGCCCGTTGGGTTCGACGAAAATCGGCGCGACGCCGCTGGATAATCCCTCAACCTGCTTTACGTGAGTTGCGTCGATCCCGAGTTTCTTGAAGTTCTCGATGGTGGCCGGACCGAACAGGTCGCTTCCAACCCGCGCCACCATAAACACATCCGCGCCACAAAGACGAGAGGCAACTGCCTGATTTGCGCCCTTGCCCCCGAATCCGAGATGGAATTCCTTGCCGAAAATCGTTTCCCCCGGCTTTGGAAACTGATCCGCGAATGTAGTGAGATCGATGTTGGCACTTCCGACTACTGCAATGCGAGGGCGATTGGCCATGGTTTTGTTGGGATAGCCTTGAGAACGCCGAGTCTATTTGCCGCCCTCGATTGTGTCAACGGAGCGGCTTTACCGGTGCGGAACGACACCTCTCCAGGATTTTCCGGTTGAAGTTTTCTGCTATAGTTGCGGTCCTCGGAGGTCGCATCCTATGCCCCGAAATGTGCGTTGTGCTCTGATCCAGGCCAGCAATGCGCTCAGCACAGAGCGCCCTCTTGCCCAGATCCAAAAAGCGATGATCGACAAGCACCTGAAGTTGATCGAACAGGCGGCGCGAAAAAAAACCCAGGTGCTGTGCCTGCAGGAGCTTTTCTACGGTCCTTATTTTTGTGCGGAGCAGAACGCCCGCTGGTATGAGCTAACCGAGCGGGTGCCGGAGGGTCCAACCACGCGCATGATGCAAAAGCTCGCGGCGAAGTATCGCATGGTAATCGTGGTCCCGGTTTACGAAGAGCAGATGCCCGGGGTTTATTTCAACACGGCGGCGGTAATTGACGCCAACGGCCGCTATCTCGGGAAGTACCGCAAACACCACATCCCGCACTGCCATCCCGGGTTCTGGGAAAAGTTCTACTTCACTCCGGGCGATCTGGGATATCCGGTGTTTGAGACAAAGTATGCGCGGGTCGGCGTCTACATTTGCTACGACCGCCATTTCCCCGAGGGTGCGCGCATTCTGGGGTTGAACGGCGCCGAGATCGTATTCAATCCCTCGGCCACCGTTGCCGGCCTCTCGGAATATCTGTGGGAACTGGAGCAACCCGCTCACGCTGTGGCTAACGGCTACTTCGTGGGCGCCATCAACCGCGTGGGTATCGAGAAGCCGTGGAGTATCGGAGAGTTCTACGGCAAGAGCTATTTCTGCAATCCGCGCGGCAAAATTATCGCGCAGGCCAGCCGGGATAAAGACGAAGTCGTCGTCGCAGATCTCGATCTCGACATGATCGCTGAAGTCCGTAAAGTGTGGCAGTTCTTTCGCGATCGCCGTCCGGAAAGCTACGGCCCGCTGACCGGGCAGACCGGGGAAACCGCCGCCGCAGACTGAGCCGCGGTTTTTTAAGTGTCGATCACAGAAGTTAATCGTGGTCTCACAAATTCGATGTTTCTGAACCGACAAGCATGACCACCGCCGAAGCTTCTCCTATCCGACCTCGAATCGAATCTAGTTCTCTCTACAATCCGGACCTCGCGCCCGCCGGGACCGACCGCCGCCATTGGGGCACGTATAACTTCGCGGCGCTCTGGATTTCGATGTCCGTCAACATCCTCACCTACATGCTGGCGGCAAGCTTGATCCAGGGTGGAATGAATTGGAAACAGGCGGTGATGACAATTTTTATCGGCAACGTGATCGTGCTGGTTCCAATGCTGCTGAACTCGCACCCCGGAGCGAAATACGGGGTTCCGTTTCCAGTGTTGGCTCGTGCATCGTTCGGAGTTCTTGGCGCGAACGTGGCCGCTGTTCTGCGGGCGCTAGTGGCGTGCGGATGGTTCGGCATTCAGACCTGGATCGGCGGCGAAGCGATCAGTACTCTGCTGGCCACGCTCGCGCCGGGATGGAAAAATTTTCCCTATGCCACCGCAGTTTGCTTTCTTCTATTCTGGCTGATCAACCTCGCCGTCATTCTCATGGGGATCGAATACATCCGCATCCTCCAAGGGATCAGCGCACCGGTGTTGTTAGGCGTTGGCCTGCTGCTTTTAGCGTGGGCCTATCACAGCGCGGGCGGGTTCGGTCCCATGCTGGCTGCTCCTTCGCGGTTCACTAACTTTCGCGACTTCCTGAAATTTCTGATTCCAGCTCTCAATGGCACGGTGGGCTTCTGGGCGACAGTCTCTTTGAATATTCCCGACTTCACGCGATTCGCGCGCAACCAGCGCGAACAGATCATCGGACAGGCCCTTGCTCTGCCCACGACCATGACTCTGTACGCGTTTATTGGCATTGCCGTAACGTCGGCCACGGTTGTGATTTACGGGAACGCGATTTCGGACCCGGTTCAATTGCTCAGCCGCTTTCATTCACCCCTAGCTGTGGTGATTTCGCTGATTGCGATTCTGCTGGCTACGCTGAACGTCAACATTGGCGCCAACGTGGTGTCGCCGGCCAACGACTTCTCAAATCTGTGGCCCCGGCGAATCAGCTTCCGAACCGGCGGCGTGATCACCTGCTTCATGGGGATTGTGCTTATGCCGTGGAAGTTGCTCGCGGATTACAAAACATTCATCCTCGGCTGGCTCGGCGGCTACGCCGCTTTTCTCGGGCCGGTCGCCGGCATCATGATCTGCGACTATTTCGTGGTGCGGCGTTGCGTTCTGCAAGTGGAAGATCTCTATCTCCGCGGCGGGATCTACGAGTATTCCAAAGGATTCAACTGGCGGGCGGTGATTGCCCTTGCGCTGGGAGCAGGTGCGGCACTCATCGGGCTGGTGGTTCCGGCAGTGCGTGTTTTTTATGATTACTCGTGGTTTGTCGGCTTTGCGATTTCCTTCGTGGCTTATTATGCGATGATGAAGTTTCAGCGTCCTGTCGTACTTTCGCCGGTGGCATCCCCATAGCTTTCAGCTTTCGCTCTTGCGCTCTCCTGAAACGCTGGCAGGACGTCGCGCCGATAGACGTCGAGCGACTGTTCCTCGTCCCCGCACATCAGATACAAATTGAATTGCGTTACCCCAACGCTAGCCAGCTTTCTGATTTTCTCGTGATGAGCTTTCACCGGCCCCACCAGGCAGAAACGATCGACCACTTCGTCAGAAACAAAGTTCGCGTTGTCACTCTCCACCACGCAGTGGTGCTGATAATCGTAGCTGCCACGGTCTTGCACGTACGAAGTAAGCGCCGCGGGCAGGTCTTCTGGTTTGTACTGCCGGATTAGATCCATCACGTGATTCGAGACCAGCGCCGGAAACCAGCGCACCCGGTCGCGCGCGACAACGAGGTCATCGGAAACCCAAACCGGAGCTGCCGACATTACTTCGATCTCGCCCGGATCGCGGCCCGCGGCAATTGCGCCTTCTCTTACGAAACCAAGGCACCAGGAAATCAAATCGGGATCGGCAAACTGAAGAATGATTCCCTCCGCGACGCGCCCTGCCATGTGCAGCACCTTTGGTCCGTATCCAGCGATCCAAACGCGCGGAGAAATCGTGGCCCACGTCAATCTGGTCAGCTGCCCCTCGTATTCGATTTCACGGCTGGCGGTGAGATCACGAAAGATATTCACCGCAGTTTCTAACTGCGACCAACTCACTGGCTTCTTGCCGAGCACGCGTCGGGAACTGTCTCCCCGCCCGATGCCCAGTTCCATCCTTCCGCCAGAGATCAAGTTCAGGGTGGCGAACAGGCTTGAGGTAACTGTCAGATCGCGAACGGCAGGATTAGTAACCAAAGTGCCGAGATGCATCCGCTCTGTATTCGCGGCCATGAGCGTGAGCAAGGGATACGGATCCATCCACAGGACATGGGAATCAAAGAGCCATCCGTATTGAAACCCGGCAGCTTCCGCTTGCCGCGTCAGACCGACGATGCGCTCAACTGAGATGTCTGGCTTTAGCGTAATGCCAAACTGCATGGCGAACTCCTTTTGGCTGCTCAAGCAATCACACAAGCCGAGGAGCGGCAGTTTAGCATAGAATTCATTTTCATCTCAGCCATGCTTCATCGGTAAGAGTGGAGGAACGATGGGCTTTGACACGATCATCGCCGGCGGATCCGTGGTGACCGCAACGGACGCCTACGTGGCGGATGTTGCCATCACGAATGGCAGGGTTGCGGCCATCGGCAGTGACCTGCCCAGAGACAATGCCACGAAGGTGCTCGACGCGTCAGCAAAATATGTCTTGCCCGGCGGCATTGATGTGCACACGCATCTGGACATGCCTTTCGGGGGCACCACCAGCGCCGACGATTTTGAAACCGGCACACGCGCTGCGGCTTTCGGTGGAACGACCACGCTGATCGACTTCGCCATCCAGTACAAAGGCCAGCCGCTGCGTAAGGCATTCGAGACCTGGATGGACAAGGCTTCAAAGAAGGCCGTCTGCGACTATGCGTTTCACTGCATTGTCACAGACATTGGGAACGGTCAACTGCAGGAGATGAATGCCTTGGTGGGCGAAGGCGTGACTAGCTTCAAACTCTTTATGGCCTACCCTGGCGTTTTCATGCTCGATGACGCCAGCATCTTCCGCGCGCTGCAGACCACGGCGAAAAACGGCGGGCTCATCTGCATGCACGCAGAGAACGGAAGTGCGATTGACGTCATCGTTCAACAGGCGCTGGCGGAGGGAAAGAAGGCGCCGAGGTATCACGCGCTGACCCGGCCCACAACTGCGGAAGCTGAAGCCGTTTCCCGTGCGATTGCGCTGGCGGAGATGGCGGGAGCCCCGATCTACATCGTGCATTTGAGCTGCAATGAGGCTCTGGAGAAGGTTCGCGAGGCGCGCGACCGCGGGCTTCCGGTTTACGCCGAGACTTGTCCGCAGTATTTGTATCTCTCGATCGAGAACTTTGATGTCCCCGGCTTTGAAGGCGCGAAATATGTCTTCACGCCGCCGCTTCGTGAAAAGTGGCATCAGGACAAACTATGGAGCGGACTCAAGCGCGATCATCTGCAGGTCGTTTCCACCGATCACTGTCCATTCTGTTTCAAGGAGCAGAAGGAACTCGGACGCGACGACTTTACGAAGATTCCCAACGGTGGTCCGGGCATTGAACATCGCTTGAGCCTGATTTATTCCGGCGGCGTTGCCCAGGGACGCTTCAGCGTGAATCGATTTGTCGAACTCGTTTCTACGACTCCGGCAAAGCTCTTCGGCTTATATCCGCGGAAGGGAACGATTGCAGTCGGCAGCGACGCCGATCTTGTCATCTTCGATCCCAAGCGAAAACATACGATCAGCGCTAAGACTCACCACATGCGGGTGGATTACTCGATGTTCGAAGGTATCCAAGTGACGGGCATGCCTGACGTCGTTCTCTCCCGAGGGCGCGTGGTGGTGCAAGGCGACAAGTTTCTGGGGCACGCGGGGCATGGAGAGTTTCTGCGGCGGTCGACTTTCTCGCAGGTGAATGGATAGTGCAGAGTGCGCGGCTGTACTAACGTTTCAAGGAGAACCGATGTTCACGCCATCGAGTCTGGGCATTGCTCTGTTGATGATGATCACGAGCGCTGTTTGCTGGGGTTCGTGGGCAAACACCTATAAGGGCGTTAAGGGCTACAGGTTTGAGCTTTTCTACTGGGATTACGCCGCTGGCATTTTCCTGGTCTCCCTGGTGCTTGCTCTCACGATGGGGAGCACGGGGAACGACGCCTCCAGTTTTCTGAACAACGTTCGCGCAGCCGACACTGCGAACATCGTGAACGCGTTGATCGGAGGCGCGCTATTCAATCTTGCTAATCTCTTGCTGGTCGCAGCGATTGACATGGCCGGACTCGCCGTCGCGTTTCCTATCTCAATTGGAATTGCGCTGGTGGTCGGCGTTGTGCTGAGTTACGCACTTCAACCCCGAGGGAATGCCCTCTTCCTGGCGCTCGGCGTCGCATGCGCATTCATAGCCGTGCTCTTGGACGGCAAAGCCTACGGGTGTCTCGCGGCGGCAGGGCGCTCCGTTTCAAAAAAGAGTTCGATCACATGCGTAGTGTCTGGAGTTCTAATGGGCTTGTGGGCTCCGTTCATGACGCACGCGATGACGCGCGGCAATGCGTTGGGTCCCTATAGCGCCGCCGTGTTTCTGACGCTGGGAGCATTGCTCTCCTGTTTCATCTGGAATGTTTATTTCATGAAACACCCGCTGGTCGGGGAGCCCGCAAGCTTCAGTGGATTCTTCAAGGGGCCGGCGTCGGGGCATCTGCTGGGCCTTCTAGGTGGATTCATCTGGGGCATCGGCACAGTGTTCAACCTTGTCGCCGCCAGTTTCACAGGCGTTGCCATTTCCTACGCCATCGGCCAATCCGCCCCGATGGTGGCGGCACTCTGGGGAATTCTCGTGTGGAAAGAATTTGAGAACTCGGGACCCCGCGCCAAAGCTTACCTTGGTCTGATGTTTGTGTTCTATGGATTGGCCATTTTCCTGGTCGCGCGCGCGAATGGTTAGGCTGGCTATTTCCCTCTGATGCGGCTGATAAACAGCTGCAAGAAGCGGTCGGCATCTGAAGCCAGGCAAACTCGCGCGTTCGGTTTCAGTTCGATCACGCCCTCGATCTCGTAGTGATCTCCGTGCAGGACGTTGTTCTCGTTCGATCCCATGCGGTTTGCCACGGTTTCTCCACGCGTAAACTCACCCTTGGTTTCCACGTCAACGTGCATTTCTTTCAGCGTACCCAAAGTCGGATCCAAAGCAATGCCCACCGCCAGTGGGTCATACATTGCGGCCCCACTGTATCCGCTCTTCTCGCTCCGGTTCAAATAGAAGTCGGCAATTTTTGCAATGAAGTCGCTCTGCGGTCCGTGCGACGATTGAAGCTTTGCGAGATACTCCCGCGTGATCAAAGTTCTCTCACCCACATCGGAGCCGACCATCGTGACGATCCAGCCGGCATTGAACACGATCTGCGCCGCCTCCGGATCGTTATAGACGTTAGCTTCCGCCGCTCCATTGACGTTTCCACCAGAAATTGAACCGCCCATGATGACGATATCCTTGACCAGAGCCACAATCGAAGGATCCTTCGAAACCGCTAGCGCGATGTTGGTGAGTGGCCCCACTGGAATCAGAGTGATTTCGTGCGGATATTTGTGGACCATCTCAATGATGAGATCCGGACCAAACCGCGGATCGGCTTTGCATTTGGATGGTGGCAACTCGACGTTCGCTAAGCCGTTCTTTCCATGCCAAAACTGCGCAGTAATCAACTTCTGATTCAGCGGATGTTTCGCTCCCCCTGCGACGACGACGTCGCAGCGTCCGGCCAGCGAAACGATCTTTAACGCGTTCTCCAGCCCCTGCCACTCCTCCACGTTGCCAGCCGGGATGGTAAGCGCTTCCACTTTGAACTCTGGCGAATTCAAAGCCAGCAGGATCGCCAAGGCGTCGTCGGTGCCGGGATCAGTGTCAATGATCACCCGCCTCGGCGTTGCCTGAGCGAAGCCATTCGTCAGCCAGGTAAGAATAAGGAGTGAAATCAGAATGAGTAAAGGGCAAAATCGTTTCACACGAAATTCCTTTCTCGAATGCGGGCGGGCTATAGCAGCATGCCCGCGATGGATGCCGACATTAGGTTCGCCATCGTACCGGCCAGCATCGCGCGAATTCCAAGCCGAGCGAGTTCACCCTTTTTATTCGGCGCGAGCGCCCCGATGCCGCCAATCTGGATTCCAATGGAGCTGAGATTGGCGAAGCCACAAAGCGCAAATGTGGCAATGGTGAACGAGCGCGGATCGAGCGACGCTTTCATCGGCCCAAGCATGGAAAATGCCACCAGTTCGTTCAGCACCATGCGTGTGCCGAGCAAAGTTCCAATCACCCCGCAGTCGCGCCAGGGAACGCCAATCACCCAGGCAACCGGAGCAAACATAACTCCGAAAATCTTCTCAAGGCTTTCTGGAAACCAAGCCACCCAATGGTGAATGCCGCCCATAACGCCGTCTGCCAGTGCGATCAGGGCAAGAAATGCAATCAGCATGGCTGCGATGTTCAAAGCCATATGCAGGCCATCTGTCGTTCCTCGAGCAACCGCGCCGAGCAGGTTCTCTTCTTTCTCAGCCTGCTCTTCTTGTTCGGGCATAACGACTCGCCCGGCGGTTCTCGGATGCTCAGTTTCGGGCACAAGCATCTTCGCCATGAGCAGCGTGCCCGGCGCCGTCATGATGACCGCGCTCAATAGGTGTTTGGGTTCAATGCCAAATGCGATGTAAGCCGCCATGATTCCGCCCGAGACGTGGGCCATGCCGCTGGTCATCACGGTCATGAGTTCCGAGCGGGTCAGATCCGGCAGAAACGGGCGGACGGTCACCGGCGCTTCGGTTTGTCCCATGAAAATGCTGGCGGCAATGTTTAGCGATTCCGCGCCGCTGGCGCCCATCACCCGGGTCATCACCCAGGCGGCAATCTTGATGACGAATTGCATGACGCCGAAGTGATACAGTACGGCGAAAAACGCGCAGATAAAAATAATGGTCGGCAGTACTTGAAAGGCGAAATAGAAGCCAAGATGGGAGCCTTGTTTCCCCAAGTCACCGAAAACAAACTGTGAGCCGACATAAGAGTAGCTGAGCAAGCGACTGACGCCGTCACCGGCCTTCTGAAAGACCCGCCGCCCGGCATCGATTCTCAAGACACAAACCGCGAACGCGAACTGCAGCCCCAAACCCCAGGCCACGGTTTTCAGTTGAATTGCACGGCGATTAGTCGAGAAAGCGTAGGCCAACCCAAGCATGGTCAAGAGGCCGAGGATTCCAGTAAGGCGTCCCATTCAGTTGTTCGCTCCGGGTTTTCCGATCACACTATGGATCAATGGCCGTTTCTCGTGCGCCGGCGTGTCGGAAATCTGATAGCTCTCTCCCAGCAACTGCCTCGCACGAGCTGCGCGGGCTTCGGCATTGTAGTAAATCGTCGCCAGGGGCTCGTCCGCGGCAACAGTGTCCCCAACTTTCTTGTGCAACACGATTCCCACCGCGGGGTCGACCGTATCTTCTTTCCTTTCGCGCCCTCCGCCGAGAATGACACACGCTGTGCCAACCTGTTCGCACTGCAGAAATGCGAGATATCCATTTCGCGGACTGGACAGTGTCATCGTGTGTTGAGCCTGAGGTAGTCGCTTCGGATCGTCGACCGCTCGCGGATCTCCACCCTGCAGTTCCACCATCTGGCGAAACTTGTCGAGGGCTTTGCCGGACTTGATCAGTCTCTCGCTCTGCTCTTTGCCTTCGGCGACCGTATCAGAAACTCCGCCCAAATGCAGCATCCAACCTGCAAGTTCGAGGCATAGCTGGCGCAAATCTTCTGGTCCTCCGCCTCGCAGAATCTCCACCACTTCAACCACTTCGAGCGCATTACCGATCATGTTTCCCAGCGGTTGATCCATGTCGGTAATGAGCGCCACGACCTGTTTACCCATTCGCTCACCGGTTTCAACCATGAGTTCGGCGAGAAAGGCAGCATCCTCTTCGTTCTTCATGAACGCCCCGGAGCCGGTCTTCACGTCAAGGACGAGCGCATCGATTCCTTCCGCAAGTTTCTTGCTCATGATGGACGCGCAGATCAAATATGGACTCTCCACGGTACCGGTCACATCGCGCAGCGCGTAGAGCTTGCGATCCGCCGGTGCGATTTCGGCGGTCTGACCAATCATGCAGCAACCACAGGTTTCCAGAACACGCCGAAATTGAGCTACCGGAAGATTCACATTGAAGCCAGGGATGGCTTCAAGTTTGTCCAAGGTGCCTCCAGTATGTCCCAAACCGCGGCCGCTGATCATGGGTACGACCAAGCTTGCGGCAGCGGCCAGCGGCGCCAGCACTAGAGAGGTCTTGTCGCCCACGCCACCCGTCGAATGCTTGTCGACTTTCTTGCCGGGAAGTGAGGAGAGATCGAGCACTTCGCCCGAGCGCAGCATCGCGTCGGTCAGCGCAGCGGTCTCGGCGCGCGTCATACCGCGCAGCACCACCGCCATCAGCCAAGCCGAGACCTGATAGTCGGGAATGTCGCCGCGCGTATAAACGCTCACCAGAGATTCAATTTCGTCGCGAGACAACTCGACCCCATCCCTCTTCTTGCGGATCACATCGATGGCGCGGAACGTTTGCGTCGAAGCCGGCGTCGGATTCACTGGAGACGGAATCCTTCTGGAAGAAGCTCGGTGATGTGAGCCTGCTTTGGCCCTTCAGCCCCTTGAAAGAAGATCGTTGCGTCGGGACCGAATTCATAAATGACCTGGCGGCACGCACCACACGGCGAACATGGCACTCCCTGGTCGTTGACTACAGACACTGCGCGAATCTCGATCTTGGGGCCAAGCTGCGCCACGGCCGAGAAAATCGCTGTACGTTCGGCACAATTGGTCATTCCGTAGGATGCGTTCTCCACATTGCATCCCGAGAAAATTTTGCCGTTCGAGAGAAGGATGGCGGCCCCAACCCGGAATTTCGAATAAGGCGCGTGCGCGTTCTTCATAACTTTTGTCGCGGATTTCAGCAGTCTTGCCGGCACATCGACAGACAGCGTTTTTCTACGCATAAGGGGAGCATCTCGCGACGAACGGTAAAATCGATGGTCATTGTAAACCCTGGCCAAACAATCGAGCGCTTTTTCTTGGCGGCCGAGTTGGACGAAGCTACGGATGTTAATACCCAAGACCTCGCATTGCGGCATCTCCTGCCGTACAATTACAGCGCAAGGAGCGGCTAGCGGCTCGTCCTCGTGCCGCCGAGTGGGCGCAATTCAGTGTCAACAGATCATAACCATCCCGGAGCAACGCGCGAAATGGCAGGAAAGGTCAGCGGTCTGCAGCCTCTCGCGGAAAACTCTATCGCAACTTTTGGCGAACGTCCGCTCCGGCAAAACTCTGGAATCCCTCTCGACCTGAATTGGGTGCAGAGCGTTCGCGTAAACACGAGCGCAGTCGAACGCCGTGCTCAGACCCAGGTGGCGCGAAGAACGGTGAAGAAGGAATGGCAGGCGGCTTGGCTTCTCCGAGCAATTTCCTGCATGGATCTGACCACACTTTCCGGCGATGACACGGACGAGCGTGTGCGCCGTTTGTGCGCTAAGGCACGGCAGCCCGTGCAGCAAGATCTCGTGCATAAGCTGCGAATTGAAGAACTCGAGGTGAAAGTCGCTGCCGTTTGCGTCTATCACCTGTTTGTGGAAACGGCGCTTAACGCTTTGGAAGGAAGTGGCATATATGTCGCTGCAGTCTCCACCGGCTTCCCGGCTGGCTTGTCGCCGCTGGCAGAGCGGGTCGCGGAGATTCGCCGCTCGGTGGAGGCGGGCGCCCACGAGATTGATGTTGTGATCACACGCGCTCATGTGTTTGGCGGACGCTGGCAGGCGCTGTATGACGAGATTGCCGCTTTCAAACAAGCCTGCGGCGCGGCTCACATGAAGGTCATCCTTGCAAGCGGCGATCTGCTGACACTGCGCAATGTGGTGCGCGCCAGCGTCGTGGCCATGATGGCGGGAGCGGACTTCATCAAGACCTCGACCGGCAAAGAGGCTACCAACGCCACGTTGCCAGTGGGCTTGGTGATGACCCGTGCCATTCGCGAATATGCCGAGCAAACTGGAATGGCTGTGGGTTTCAAAGCTGCCGGCGGAATTCGTACTGCGAAGCAGTCGGCCGACTGGCTGGCTATGATGAAAGAAGAGCTGGGACAGTCGTGGATGCGTGCAGAGCTATTTAGGTTCGGTGCTAGCGGGTTGCTGGGCGACATCGAACGCCAACTGGAGCACTACGCGACCGGACGCTATTCGGCAGAGTATCGTCATCCCATTGCGTAGTTGTCTGACTTTGACGAAGAGAGAATCGAGCCGGCCTACATGAGCATTGCCGAAAAGTTTGTGACGATGGAGTACGGCCCCGCTCCGGAGGATCCGAAAGAAGCGCAATCGTGGTTGGAGCGCCACGGCCATCGCTTCGGACACTTCATGAACGGCGCGTGGCAAGCACCGGCCTCCGGCGAATATTTCGAGACGCTCGATCCTTCCAATGGAGAGAAGCTGGCTTCCATTGCCCAAGGCTCATCCGCGGACGTTGACGCCGCCGTGCGGGCTGCGCGCGCGGCGTTTCCACAATGGTGTGCGCTTACTCCGCATGTCCGGGCGCGTTATCTGTATGCGCTGGCGCGACTGGTGCAGAAACATTCCCGGCTTCTCGCCGTTCTGGAGACGATGGACAACGGCAAGCCCATCCGCGAGAGCCGTGACGTTGACATTCCGCTGGTAGCGCGCCACTTCTATTATCACGCCGGCTGGGCGCAACTTCTCGAGCAGGAATTTCCTGAGTACGAGCCTTGCGGCGTCGTCGGGCAGATCATCCCTTGGAATTTTCCACTGCTCATGGCAGCGTGGAAGATTGCTCCGGCTCTGGCCACCGGAAATACTGTGGTCTTGAAGCCCGCAGAATTTACTCCTCTGACTGCGCTCGCCTTCGCAGAACTTTGTCAGGAAGCCGGACTACCCGCCGGAGTGGTCAACATCGTCACCGGAGACGGCTCGACTGGCGAGGCGCTGGTAAAGCATCCCGACGTGGACAAAATTGCGTTCACAGGTTCCACCGAGGTGGGACGCGTGATTCGCAGCGCGACGGCCGCGACTCACAAACGTTTATCGCTTGAGCTGGGCGGCAAGTCACCGTTCATCATTTTCGACGATGCTGATCTCGATAGTGCAGTCGAGGGATTGGTCGACGGAATCTGGTTTAACCAGGGACAAGTATGTTGCGCGGGGTCACGCTTGTTGATGCAGGAAAGTATCGCTGAGACTTTGATCGGCAAGATCCGGGAGCGCATGAGCAGCCTGCGCGTCGGTCTTCCCTTGGATAAAGCAATCGACATCGGCGCCATCGTTGCGCGCGTGCAACTCGACCGTATCCAGAGCATGGTTGGTCAAGGCATCGCCGAAGGAGCAACCTGCTGGCAACCAGAGATCGTTTTGCCAACGCGTGGCTTTTACTATCCGCCCACGCTTCTGAGCAATGTGCATCCCACCTCCATTGTCGCGCAGCAGGAAATCTTCGGACCTGTGCTGGCCGCAATGACGTTTCGCACCCCAAGAGAAGCGGTTGAGTTGGCCAACAACACGGTCTATGGCCTGGCGGCGTGCGTCTGGAGCGAGAACATCAACGTGGCATTGCACGTCGCCGCGCATTTGAAAGCGGGGGTCGTCTGGGTAAACTGCACGAACCTGTTCGACGCTTCCTGCGGCTTCGGCGGTTACCGCGAGAGCGGATACGGGCGCGAAGGCGGCAGAGAAGGTCTGCTGGAATATTTACAACCTTCGTGGTTCAAGAACGCTCCCGCTTTGCCTGCCTCGCGACCGCCCGCAGCTCCGCCCGCAGCGGAAGAACCTGAGGCCGGCACTCCGGCCATCGATCGCACCGTAAAGCTTTACATTGGCGGCAAGCAGACGCGCCCAGACTCTGGCTATAGCATGGAAGTGCGTTCAGCTGACGGCCGTCTGTTGGGCGAAGCGTCGCTCGGCAACCGGAAGGACATTCGCAACGCCGTCGAGGCTGCACACAAGGCGCAGGTGTGGGCCAAAGCTACTGCACACAATCGCGCGCAGGTTCTTTACTATTGCGCCGAGAACCTCTCCCAACGCCGCGACGAAATTATCCGCGGGCTCACTCCGGTCGTCGGTGCGAAACAAGCCGCAGCCGAGCTGGATCTCGGCATCGAGCGCATCTTTTCCTACGCTGCGTGGGCCGACAAATTTGACGGCGCCGTGCACAATCCTCCATTTCGCAATATTACGATTGCCATGAACGAACCCCTCGGAGTTGTTGGCATCATCTGTCCAACGGAAGCGCCCTTGCTGGGTTTCCTCTCTCTCGTGCTGCCAGCCCTCGCCATGGGGAACACAGTGGTGACCGTGCCGTCGGAGACGTACCCGCTCATTACCGCTGATCTCTATCAACTATTCGACACCAGCGACGTACCGGGCGGCGTGGTAAACATTGTCACCGGCTACCCTTCACAACTGTTGAAAGTTCTCGCTGAACACGACGACGTGGATGCCATCTGGTCCTTTGGTGACGAAGCCAGCGCCGCTGCCGCGAAAGCGATGTCGGTCGGCAATCTGAAACAAGTCTGGACAAATGAAGGCCGAGCCGTCGACTGGTTCAATCCGAAACTGGCCGAAGGACGCTGGTTCCTCGAGCATGCCACCCAGGTGAAGAATATCTGGGTTCCCTACGGTGAATAATCAACGCGCGCAAAGTGTGCGGATGCAGGTCTTGGGCGCTGCCTAATCGGAATTGCATTTGTTCTGACTCAGGGCTAGCATAATTCTCAGCATTCTTATCCACCCGGCATTCTTAGCTGCCATCATGCAAGCTCTGGCTCGATCTTACGTAATTGATGTCGCACTCGATCTAAGGAGGACCTATGGGCATAGCAGTGTCACCGCAGATTCATCCGCAAGTCGCGGATTTCATCGAAAAGCCGCGCAAAATGTTGATCAACGGCAACTGGGTAAACTCCATCTCCGGCAAGACTTTCCCCACATACAATCCGGCCACTGGTGAAGTTCTGGCGCAGGTTGCGGAAGGCGATCGCGCAGATATTGAGCAAGCTGTGAAGGCTGCGCGCAAAGCTTTCGACCAGGGACCTTGGCGGAAGTTGACGGCGTCCGAACGCGGGCGCCTCATCTGGAAGCTCGCCGATCTGCTGGAGTCGCACACGGAAGAATTCGCTTATCTCGAAAGCCTGGACAACGGCAAGCCTCTCACCATCGCGAGGGCCGCGGATGTACCGCTGGCCGTCGACCTGTTTCGCTATATGGCGGGCTGGACGACGAAGATCGAAGGCAATACGATTCCAATCTCGGTTCCCTACACTCCCGGAGCGAAGTACTTCGCCTATACCCTGCGAGAGCCAGTCGGCGTTGCCGGACAAATCATTCCCTGGAACTTCCCCTTGCTGATGGCAGCGTGGAAGCTGGGTCCGGCGCTGGCCTCCGGCTGCACCGTGGTGTTGAAGCCGGCGGAGCAAACCCCGCTTTCGGCGCTGCGCCTTGGCGAACTGATCATGGAAGCCGGGTTCCCCGAGGGCGTGGTCAACATTGTACCGGGCTATGGCGAAACGGCAGGCGCAGCGCTCGCCGCTCATCCCGACGTGGACAAAATAGCTTTCACCGGCTCGACGGAAGTCGGCAAGCTAATCGTTCACGCAGCAGAAGGCAATTTGAAGAAAGTGTCGCTGGAGCTTGGCGGCAAGTCTCCGAACGTCGTTTTCAAAGACGCCGACCTTGAGACTGCGATCCCCGGGGCCGCGAGTGCGATCTTCTTTAATCACGGCCAGTGCTGCTGTGCCGGATCGCGCCTCTACATCGAGAAGCCGATCTTCGACCGGGTCGTGGAAGGCGTTGCCGAACATGCCAAGAACATCAACGTTGGCTCAGGCCTTGATCCGGAAACAACCATGGGACCTCTTGTGTCCGAAGAACAGGTGAACCGGGTTTGCGGCTTTCTGGAGGCCGGCTTCTCGGAAGGCGCCACCGCTCTTTCCGGAGGTCACCGAAAAGGCGACAAAGGCTATTTCGTCGAGCCCACTGTTCTAGTAAACACCCGCGAGGACATGAAAGTGGTGCGGGAAGAGATCTTCGGGCCGGTGGTAACGGCGATGCCGTTTGACGATCCCGAAGAGATTACGACGCGCGCCAATAACAGCGAATACGGCCTGGCTGCTGCCGTTTGGACCCGCGACATCAGCAAGGCTCACCGCACCGCCGAACTTCTGCGCGCCGGTACGGTGTGGATCAACTGCTACAACATTTTCGACGCTGCTCTGCCCTTCGGCGGATACAAGCAATCCGGTTGGGGTCGCGAAATGGGACACGATGTTCTAAACAATTACACCCAGACCAAGGCGATTTGCACCAAGTTGGCCTAGCCGATCGCTCAACAAAATGTCGCTCAACAAAAAAGGACGGCGTGGTTCCCCACCGTCCTTTTTGTTTTGTCGGCTCCACTTTCCCGCCGCCGCTACCTTTCCATGAGCAGAACCTTCTCCATATCGTCAATCTCGGTTAACTTGACCTCGATCACTTCGTTCATGGTGGTTTGAACGTTGCGGCCGACAAAGCTGGCCTCGACTGGAAGTTCACGATGTCCACGGTCAATCAGCACGCACAACTGCACTCGTCGCGGTCTGCCGTGGGAAAACAGCGCGTCCAGCGCGGCCCGCGTCGTGCGTCCGGTGAAAAGAACGTCGTCGACCAGGACGATATTCTGATCCTCGATGGAAAACCCAATCTCCTTGTCTTGCACGACCGGCTTGGGACCGAGCGTGGAAAGATCATCGCGATAGAAAGTTATGTCCAACGTGCCCACAGGAACCTTCGCATTCTCGATGCGCGTAATGATTTTTCCCAGACGCTCTGCGATGGGTACTCCGCGGCGCCGAATGCCGACCAATCCCAACCCTTCGACGCCTCCGTTTTTCTCAACGATCTCGTATGCCAAACGGACCAGCGTGCGCTCAATTTCCGATGCCGACATCAGTTGCGCCTTCTGGATCAGACCAGTCTTGCGGGAAGGAGTTTTCGCATTCATCATCGAATGTGCCTCATAAGTTTCGACACTTGATCGGGTGCGGCCTTTTCTCCCAGGACAACCCTGCGCCCTGGCAGGTCGGCTTCCCACTGTATTCAACGCAACGTCGGAGGTCAAGCGGCCAGACGGATCCACTACCGATGCTTTCCGTGAGAGAGGAATCAAACGTTGTGTTGTTCGCTGGACAACACGTTTTCAGCCGAAGCCTGGGGCCTATGGCTGGAATTCTTTACGGTCACAATTCGAGTCAGAACACCGTTGTCGTCTTGCAGAGCCTCCAGGGTAATCGCATGAGGAGTCGAAATTGCACCATCAGCCGGCAGAATTCCCACGCCCTGATTTCGTCCCCCGGCCTTTGCCCGATACAGAGCCGTGTCCGCAAGTTCGATGGTCTCTTCTGCGCAAAGTGCTTCGTATGCCGCACGGCTCCAGGGAAACGGAGCCCACCCCACGGAACAAGTCTTCCGTACTCGAACGTCGTGTCCGAGATCGAAGGGTTCCGATGCCATGACCTCCAAAATTCGCTCGCAGAATGCAGGAGTACCGGCCGGGTCGGCGGAACGGGACATGATCAGGAACTCTTCTCCTCCCCAACGAACCAGAACATCGGACTTGCGCACGACCTTCGTAAGACGTTCGGCCACCCGCTGCAGAAAACGATCGCCCGCGGGATGACCATGAAGGTCGTTCACTTGCTTGAAGAAGTCCACGTCCACCATGATGAAGACCAGATCGCGATGATCCACCTTGCGAATGTCGCCGCCGCGGGCCCGCGCGTAATTTCGCAATACCTGCTCCGCTTCGGCCCCAAGAATCTCTTCGAGATACCTCCGGTTCCACACCCCAGTCAACGCGTCGGTGAAGGAGATTTCCTGGAGTTCGAGATTCTTGCGCTGCAGTTCTTGACCGTGCCACCGCAGGGACTGTTCCTTATTCTCCAACTCATCTTTCAATTTGCACATCTCGTCAAGATTCTGCCGCGACAGGTGCAGCAAGTGGAGCAGTTCCCGATCCATCCAGTGCTGCTTAAGAAACACCAGCACGCCCATGAAGACCATCGCCGCCACGGTCAAGATCAGCCTGTAAGAGCGCACCCGCGGAGGGGCGCCTCCGCCAAACTCCGCCCATGCCACCATGAGCGGGGTAGAGAATACAGCCATCATCGCCAAACGCGCGGTCCACATGCTGTGGTGGGTGCGGGGTTCCTGGTCAGCGGGCTGGCCGGCTGAAGACTCGCGCGCCGTGAAACCCACAACGGCAAACCACGCCATGGCCGCTACCAGGGGAATATCGTAAAGACTCCCGGTGTAATACTGGTGATAATCAATCGCCACACTCGCAAGAATGGAACTCACGCTGTAAAGTATTGCCGCTTTGAAAAGCTGCCCATAGATGGTGTGCCAGGAGCCGTGGCTGCGCCTCCAAACCAGGCCTAACCCTACAATCAGAACGACCTGTTCGCACGCGTAGACCAGGTCAAAGCTGCGGCCGTAAACCGCTTCATTCGGCGAAACGTACTGCCACGGAATCACAATAAACAGATAAAGATAGAGCCACCACGTTAGCAGCAGAAAGAAGTCGAGTGAAACGAGCCGCAGCGAATGGTCACTCTGTTGAATATGCGGCTGCACCACCAAGGCCGCCATCATAGGAACGACGTGCAGGAACAGAACCACATCTCCGACAAACGGGTTCGGCACCTCTTGCCGCAGAAAAACCTCGAAGTAAGTCCACAAAATCTGCGTACACAACCACATCCCGCAACCCACTGCCATAAGAGCCCAGAAGAGTTGGGCTTTTTTGTGGCTAGTCCGGACGTTCGAGAGGATCGAGAGTGTTGCCCACACCAGGAGCGCAGACTGCGTCAGGTCGCCAAAAGCGGTCAGTCCCGTGCCCCGCCGCGCCAGCAGAGACACGAAGAGGTGAATGCAGACCACCGCGCACACTATTCCCATCCACCTGCGTGGTTGCTGTGAAGAAACTAATCCCACAAGTAAGAGTGTATGTTCCGGGTCGGAAGGTGCGGATATTACGGAAGTAATCGTGCCCACGACCTTCCTAGCCAATAGCGGGCACGAATCGCTCAACAAACCGGAAAACGTCGCGAAAGGAGTTGTAAAGGGGCACGGGGGCCACGCGGAAAGTATCTGGTTCTCGCCAGTCGCCCACAATACTTTCCCGAGCCAGCCGTTCACACAAAGCCCGCCCGTTCTCGCGAATGCGGATGGAAACTTGCGCGCCGCGCCGCTCCTTCTCCTGCGGAGTGATGATTGAGAAGTTGTGCGACGCATCCTGATTCAGCAAAAACTCAAGATAGCTGGTCAGCAACACGCTCTTGGCCCTTAACCTCTCCATGCCTATCTCGTGGAAAACATCCATCGACGCACGGAGCACCGCCAGGCTGACAATCGACGGATTGCTCAGCTGCCAGCCATCTGCCCCGGACATCGCCCGAAACTCCGGCCCCATCTCGAATCGTGATTCTTCGTCGTGACCCCACCAGCCCGCAAAGCGAGGAAGATTCCAGGCACACGCATGCCGCTCATGCACAAAACAACCGGCAACGCATCCTGGACCGCCATTCAGGTATTTGTAGCTGCACCACACGGCAAAGTCCGGGCCCCACTCATGAAGCTTCAAAACCAAATTGCCAGCCGCGTGGGCCAGATCGAAACCCACGGTGCAACCCCGCGCGTGACCCAATTGCGTAATTCGAGCCATATCAAACGCTTGGCCGGTCGCATAATTAACTCCTCCTAGCATGATTAGCGCGATCTCCTCTCCATGGCGCTCGATCAATAACTCAATGTCTTCATCGCGAAGGCAGGCCTCGCCAGAACGTGGAGTCAGTTCGATCAGGGAAGTCGCGGGATCGAAGCCGTGGAACCGAATCTGCGACTTCACCGCGTATTGATCGGAGGGAAAAGCGCCGCGCTCCACAACAATTTTGTGCCGCCCTTTCGCCGGACGGTAAAACGAGATCATCATCAGGTGAAGGTTCACGGTAAGCGAATTCATCACCACAACTTCGACAGGCTTTGCTCCGACCAGTTCCGCCGTATGTTCGTTAAGTAATCTGTGGTATGGCATCCATGGGTTCTTCGCGTGGAAGTGGCCTTCCACGCCAAGTTCAGCCCAGTCTTTCAGTTCCTGCTCAACATACGCCGCTGCGGTCTTGGGTTGCAGGCCAAGCGAGTGTCCGCACAGATAAACGCAATCGCGGCCATTTGTTTTAGGGAGCAGGAAACGCTCACGATAACCGTTTAGCGAATCGCGTTCATCCATCGCGATCGCAAAACCCTCGCCCACTCGGAACTCTGGTTGAACCTCGAGGTTGGTCACTGCCGGAGCTCCAGGGGGGCGAGATCGCGCTGAACCAACCGATCCGCTTTATTCCAGTCGAGATCCTCCACCCGATTGATGGACTCGCACAGTTCGGCCAGCATCTGGTCCTGAACGGTGCCGCGAGCGAGCGCGACGGAGTAGGGAATGCGATGAAACGTCACCATCGCATACTTCGGCACGAAGAGTTGTGGATAGCGTGCTTCCAGCGCCAACTCCACTTTCTTTCGAAGCAGGAAGCGCGAGTCCGCAACACGGTCTCGCATCTCCGTAAAATTCTCGATGGCCATATCCGCAATGGCGTCGGTATTGATCTTACGCTCGTTCTCGAACTCGGCGAACACGTGCGTCCAGTCCGCGCCATGCCGGTCAATCAACTCGACCAGAGAAGTACAGTCTTCGAACCCGCAGTTTATTCCCTGGCCAAAAAAGGGGACAATGGCATGAACCGCATCGCCGAGAAGCAACGCTCGCCCCTCCACATGCCACGGCGAACACTTGATGGTAACCATCGCACCCGTCGGATTCGAGAAGTAGTTGTCGGCCAGTTGCGGCATCAGCCGAGCCGCGTCCGGAAAGCGAGACGCAAACAACTGGTCCACTTGCGCCGGTGTGGTCAGGCCGGCAAAGCTGTCCGCCCCGTCGAACGGCAGAAACAGAATGCAGGCGAAGGTCCCGTCAATGTTGGGTAATGCAATCAACATGTGATTGCCTCGCGGCCAGATGTGCAGGGCATGACTCTCCAGCAAATGCTCTCCTTGAGAGCTAGCCGGTATCGTCAGCTCCTTGTAGCCGTAGTCGAGATATTGTTGCGAGAAGTTGAAGCGGCTTAGCTTGAGCATCTCTGCTCGAATGGACGACGCCGAACCATCGCAGCCGATCACGACCCCACCTTCCAGCATCGCGTCTTCTCCGGCTTCTTCATCGCGCACTCGCAGCTCACCGGTCTTCAGGTCGTATCCGGTGCAGCGACGATTGAAGTAAATGGTGGCACCGTGTTCCTCCGCGGCGTTCATGAGCGCGATATTCAACTCAGCCCGGGAAATCGAATTGATGACTTCCGCTTCATTCTTCCCGTAAGGTTGGAAGGTGAGTTCTCCAGCCACCGAATGCATCATCCGGCCCTTCATCGGGGTGATGATGCTCCGCATCCGCTCCCACAAGCCGGCCTGTTGCAATGCATGAATTCCGCGGGTCGAGAGAGCCAAATTGATGGACCGTCCCGCGCTCATGCGCACGCGCCGCATGTCGGGACGCCGCTCATAGATTTCGACTCCGAGTCCCCTCTGCATTAGAAGAATAGCCAGCAGGGGACCGTTCAGTCCGGCACCGATCAGAGTGATTTTTTCTGGTGCGGCCTTCATCTGAGAGACTCGGCGAACAGAAACTTCGACGAACATTACTGAAGAGACAAACGTTTCATTCGGTCAGCAATGTCCTCGCCTCCCACAATTCGGGAAAGAACTTCTTGTCGAGCGTGAGCTTGAGGTACGATGCTCCCGCGCTTCCACCGGTACCCATGCGGACGCCGATGATGCGCTCAACCAGCTGAATATGGCGCAATCGCCAGCTCACCACCAGTTCGTCAAACTCAGTCAGCCGCTCGCATACATCAATCCAGTCGCGATGATGATGTTCATCCTTGTAGAGCGCATGAACTGCGCGGGCGCGGGCTTCAAATCGCTCTTTGTCCGTCGTCCCTTCGCCGGCCGGAGCTAGTTTACCCATCGCTAGCAAAGCTCCGAAGAAAACGTCGTGCAGCGAGGGTTCCTCCAGCCGCCGCTTCAGAGCCGCATATGCATCCGGCGTGGGCCTGTGATAACGCAGCATCTTCTCGTCCTTCAAACCGCACAGAAATTCAATCTCTCGAAACTGCTCGGACTGAAATCCGCTGGCGGGCTCCAGCAGTCCACGGAACGCGAGGAAATGTGTCGGCAGCATGGTTTCGAGGATCGTGAACTGCTCGACCAACACCCGCATGATTTCAGTACACCGGCGCAGCAATCGTGCGGCCTCATAGACTTCATCGCGCGATTGCGGAGCCGCGCCCGCGTTTCGCAAATTCGCGACCACGGCATCGAGGTCATGCAGCAATTCTTTGAACCACAGCTCGTAAGTCTGATGCACCAGAATGAAGAGCATCTCATCGTGGTGCGGCGGTGAGGACTGCGGCTGCTGCAAGTCCAGCAGTTCCGGAACTTTCAAGTACGAACTGTACGTGAGCCGTCCAGGCTCGGGCGCAAGTGGGAGTGACCCGGCACCCGCGCCAGACTTCGCCTCCCCGACCTCTCGCGAGTCAGCCTCAAGTCCCAGGAACCGGATTGCATTCCCGCTCAGAAGCTTTGTCTTGGTAGGTTGCGGCAAATTACTTTGGCGGATGAGGGACCCCACGCATTCTTCGCCCAGCGGAAAAGGATAGTCGGATCCGAGCATCACCTGATCCGCTCCCATCGTTGCTGCCAGGAATTGCAGCGCACGTTGGTCGAACACCGCGGAGTCCGTATAGAAACGGTTGAGGTAGTGGCTGGGTGGACGTTGGCAGTCACCGCGCGCGACCGGATGATGATGCCAGGCATTTTCCAGGCGCCCGAGCAAGTACGGGAAACTCCCGCCGCCGTGCGCGAAGCAGATGCGCAGCGCACTCGGCAGCCGGTCAAACGCTCCACTCAAAATCAGCGCTACCACGGAGAGTTGCGTCTCGGCAGGCATGCCCACCGTCCACGGCATCATGTATTTCGGCATGCGCTCCTGTCCAAACATCTCCCAAGGGTGGACGAGCACGGCCGCGCCTTCGTCCGCACAGTGCTGCAGAAAAGTCACAATCCCGTAATCATCGAGGTTCTTGCTTCCAACGTGGTTGCCGATTTGTACGCCGAGGTGTCCGGACTGCATGCAGCGGCCGAGTTCCCTGCAAGCCGCGTCAATGTTTTGCAGCGGGACCTGGCAAAACGATTTCAACCTGCCCTTTCCCAGGCTGCATAGCTCAAGCGCCGCGTCGTTGAACAACTGCGCGCAATCCAGCGCATGTTCTACCGGACGCTCATACGCAAACAGCACGGGAGTCGCCGACATGACCTGCACATCAACGCCGTCGCGATCCATCTCCTGCAGCCGAACTTCCGGATCCCAACAAGCCGAAACAATATGACGAAAAAATCGGTCCCCCACCATAATGTCCGCTTTCCCCGGCGCGGTGTGTTTGATCCAGGGCCAGTTCGGCGTGCCGTAGCGCGCCGCCAAGTCAGGCCATGAACTGGGGAAAAAATGATTATGGATGTCGATGACTTGCATGCTTCATTTGCCAGGATGAATCGTGCCACATTGCTTGCACTTGCGCCGGCTCTCGTTCGAATAGAACTGTTCAAACAAAGGCGGCAGATCTTTGACGATGCTCTTCAGCTTCACTTCCGCGCGATAGATCAACCGGTGGCAGTTCGGGCAGTACCATTCGAATGCATCCAGAGAGCCTTCCGGGCGCGGTACTTCGACGACTACGCCGATGGTTTCCGCAGGCCGCTGCGGTGAATGGCGCACATGTTTGGGCAAAAGAAAGATTTCGCCTTCTTTGATCGGTATTTCGAGCGGCGGCTTGCCGGGCGTCTCCATGATGCGCAGAGAAATGTTGCCTTTCAACTGGTAGAAGAATTCCTCCGTCGGATCGTCGTGATAATCACGCCGCTGATTTGGTCCACCCACCACGGTCACCATCATCTCGCCGTCTTCCCACACCTGCGCGTTTCCCACGGGCGGCTTGAGCTTCTCTTTATTTTCTTCGATCCACGCCTGAAAACTGAAAGCCTTCAGATTCTTGATGGACGCCATCGCGCCTCCTATTTCAGCGGTTTGTAAGCCGTAGCCCTGATTTCAATCAGCAAATGGGGATGTGGCAACTGATGCACTGCCACCGTGGTTCTCGCCGGACCATCGTACCCGAAGAATTCTCCGTAAACCTCGTTGTATCCGGCAAAATCATTCATGTTTACCAAATAGGTAGAAATCTCCACCACATCTTGCAGCCGCGCGCCTGCACTCTGCAGGATGTCGCGGAGATTCTCGATCACGGCGCGTGTTTGCAAGCGAATATCGAGCCGCGTGGTGCCAAGCGGATCGACGTCGGCGCCGGCAATCGCGTTGTCCGCGCGGCGCGCACTTGTTCCGGACACAAACAGAAAATCGCCGGCCCGCTTGACGTGCGGATACTTTCCGCGCGGCGCCGCTTTCCCTTCGACGACTCTGCTCTCGGTCCCGCTCATCTTCATTCTCTATTCTTTCGCGCACACGCAAAACATCAAAGTCGGATACAGATGTTGTTCAGTTCGGAATAAAAATTCAACGAGTGCATTCCACCTTCGCGGCCGATGCCAGAGAGCCCCGCTCCACCGAACGGGGTTCGCAGATCACGCAAGAACCAGCAATTTACCCACGTGATGCCAACCTTCATCTGCTGCGCAACACGATGACCTCGCTTCAAGTTGCTGGTCCAGATCGACGCCGCGAGTCCATACTTCGTGTCGTTGGCCATGGCGACGGCTTGCTCTTCCGAATCAAATGGCGCGACGTGGCACACTGGTCCAAAGATTTCCTCTTTCACGCACCGCGCCGATTCTGGAAGTCCAATATGGATGGTTGGCTGCAGGTAAAAACCGTTGTCGCGGTCGTCGCCAAACTTCGGGGCTCTTCCACCAGTTACAACCGTCGCTCCTTCTTCCTCCGCCAGTCTGTAATAGGAAAGCACCTTCTCTCGATGTTGCTTCGAAATCAGCGGACCTAAGTCCGTCTTTTCGTCACTGGGCCTGCCCGGATGCAGGCTTTCCGCCTTCTGTTTCAGCGCTTCCACAAAGGCACTGAAAATCTTGCGTTCCACATAAACGCGCTCTGCGCACAAGCATACTTGCCCTGTATTCAGAAACACAGCTTCGGATAATCCGCGCACTGCTTCTTCAAAGTTGCAGTCCGCGAATACGATGGCCGCATTCTTACCGCCCAGTTCAAACGAAACCGGCTTCACCGTTGGCGCTACCACCTTCATGATGGCTGCACCGGTTCTTGATTCGCCGGTGAAGGTCACGGCGTCGACGTCGGCATGCTGCGTCAGAAACTCTCCCGCCGATCCTTCTCCGAAACCATGCACCACGTTATAGACACCATTCGGAATCCCTGCATCCTGCATCGCCTCGGCCAGAAGCGTAGCGGTTGCCGGAGTTTCCTCCGAGGGCTTCACGACTACTGCGTTCCCGCAAGCCAGCGCAGGCGCGACTTTCCACGTGAGCAAGAGCAGCGGGAGGTTCCACGGCGTGATCACACCGACAACGCCTAGTGGCTTGCGCACCGCGTAATTCAAAGCAGTTGTTCCGTCAGGAGTTTCCGTCTGACAAGATTCCAGCCCAGCCATCTTGACCAGATCGGCAAACACGCGGAAATTTGCCCCCGCGCGTGGAACATCGAGTCTTGACGCCAGGCAGACCGGCTTGCCCGTATCAGCCACTTCCGCCTGAACGAAGCAGTCGAAACGCTTCTCAATCGCATCGGCGACTTTGTGCAGCCGCGCCGTCCGCTCGCGAACTCCGAGCCGCCCCCATTCTCCGCACAACGCCCGCCTAGCCGCCTGAACCGCCTCATCTACCTGTGCGGTATCAGCTTCGGTGACCTGCGCAATCACGGTTCCGTCTGCGGGATTCACGTCCGCAAACTCGCTCTTTCCAGCCGTGAAGCGGCCATCAATGTAATTCTGAATTAATTTCACGAGACCTTAGCCGAGCCCCGGCAATCGTAGCAGGGCCGCCCGAGGCAAGGCAATCTCCGCGCCGGTTGGTCACTCTTGCCGCTCTTCCAGATAGCGCTGCAACGCATTTCGCCAGAAAGGCGTTTCAATTCCGAGAGCACGCAGACGAGCCGGCGACAAAACGGAATACGCCGGACGAGGCGCAGGCCGCGCCATCTGCCGGCTGCTCACGGGCCGCACGCTTGTGGCAAGCCCCGCGCTCCGAACAATCTCTTGCGCAAACTCAAACCACGTACAGTCTCCCGCATTGGTCACGTGCACAATTCCAGTTGCGTTCTTCCGGCACAATTGCATGATCGCGCGTGCCAGGTCCAGGACATAAGTCGGACAACCGCGTTGATCGTTCACTACGTCGAGCGCTGAACGGCTCGCAGCCAGCTTCAAGATCGTATCCGGAAAGCATTTTCCGCCAGTTCCGAACAGCCACGACGTTCTGGCGATGCAGCAATCCGGCATCAACTCCTGCAACCTGACCTCGGCTTCGGCCTTAGTGCGTCCGTACACGCTCTGCGGGCGCCGCGTGTCGCCCGTCTCATAGGGAGCGGTCTTCTTTCCGTCGAATACATAATCGGAACTGAGGAACACAAGCCGTGCTCCGACCTCCCTGGCCGCTTCGGCAACGTTCGCTGCTCCATCACGGTTCACAGCAAACGCCAGCTCCGGATTGCCTTCGCATCCGTCCACATCGGTATAAGCTGCGGCCAACACGACCCACTCCGGACGCGATTCCTTCACCGCCAGCTGCACGCGCTTCGCATCGCGGATGTCCGCATCGCGCGAACTGAGGCCGGTCACTGCATCTTCGCTCCACTCGCGCATGAGCGCCTTGCCCAGCAGGCCGGAAGCGCCAACAATTGTGACTCGCATTGGTTTTATTCGTAAGTCTCAGCGTCGTGGAAGGCCACGCCCCGCTGGTCTTTTGCAGATACAATCGGTTCGCCGTCCAGTTCCCAGTCGATCTTCAAGCGGGAATCGTTCCAAGCGAGAGTGCGTTCGTGTTCCGGCGCGTAGAAATCAGTAGCCTTGTAAAGCACGTGAGCCCTTTCCGAAACCACTCGGAATCCGTGGGCAAAGCCCGGAGGGATCCACAGCATGCGCTTGTTCTCGCCCGACAGTCGCACCGCTTCCCAACGGCCAAAGTTCAAAGAACTCCGGCGCATGTCCACGGCGACATCCAGAATTTCTCCGTCGGCAACGCGCACAAGCTTTCCCTGCGGATGCTTTACCTGATAATGCAGCCCGCGCAAAACATTGCTGGAAGAGCAGGAATGGTTATCCTGCACAAACGTCTCGGTGATTCCCACATCCGCCATGGCCTTCTGGTTGTAGCTCTCAAAGAAAAACCCTCGCTCGTCGCCGAATACCCGCGGTTCGAGGATGAACACTCCCGGCAGCGACGTCGAAATTTTCTTCAGCACTTCCATCACAGGGCAAATTTCCCGAGCGGCATATCAGAATACCTTCTCTCGCAAAAGTTGCAGCAGATACGCCCCGTAAGTATTGTTTTTCATCGAGCTGCCAATTTTCTCCACCTGCTCTGCCGTGATGTAACCGGAGCGCAGCGCAATCTCTTCGGGGCAAGCCACCATCAAACCTTGCCTCTTCTCGATGGCCTGTATGTAGAGGGATGCATCCATCAACGACTCGTGCGTGCCCGTGTCCAGCCAGGCCATTCCTCGTCCCATGACCACCACTTCCAATTGGCCGCGCTCCAGGTATGTCTTGTTTATGTCGGTGATCTCCAATTCGCCTCCGCGCACTGGGTTTCAGCGACTTCGCGATCTTGACCACCTGATCATCATAGAAATAAAGTCCGGTCACCGCGTAACGCGATTTCGGTTGCCGGGGCTTCTCCTCGATGCTCAGAGCCCGCCCTGCGCCATCGAATTCCACAACTCCATACCGTTCGGGATCGTGCACGGGATACGCAAATACGCGTGCGCCTTGCGTCTTGCTCGCAGCTTCCCGCAAGTCCTTGGCCAGGTCGTGCCCATAGAAAATATTGTCGCCCAGCACCAGCGCACAAGGGTTGGCCCCAAGAAAGTCCTCACCCACTAAAAACGCCTGCGCGATTCCTTCTGGCTTGGGCTGCACTTTGTATTGCAGACCGATTCCAAACTGACTTCCGTCCCCCAGCAGTACTTGAAACTTGCTCAGGTCCTCCGGCGTGGTAATAAGAAGGATGTCGCGAATCCCCGCCAGCATCAGCGTACACAGCGGGTAATAAATCATGGGCTTGTTGTAAACCGGCAGCAGGCTCTTCCCCATGGCGTGCGTGACCGGATACAAGCGGGTTCCCGACCCTCCCGCCAGAATGATCCCCTTATAACCACCGCTGTTCGAGGCTTGCATCATAGGATGATTCTTCGGCCGGAATGCGGCCGCTAGTCAAGAATTGCAATTCACCAGCTTTGAAGTCAAGAAGAGTAGTGGGTTTCAATCCACTGCCGGTAGCCGCCACTAGTCACATCGCGCACCCACTCTTCATTTTCCAGATACCATCGCACTGTCTTGCGGATTCCACTCTCAAATGTTTCGAGCGGACGCCAGCCGAGTTCCCGCTCGATCTTACCTGCGTCCATGGCGTAGCGCCGGTCGTGTCCAGGTCGGTCCTTCACAAATGTAATCAGAGTGCGCCGCGGCGCCCCGCCGAGCCCTGCTATCTCATCCACAATGTCGCAGATTGTTTCGACGATGTCGATGTTCCTCTTCTCGTTCCAGCCACCGATGTTGTACGTCTGCCCTACGCGTCCTCGGCTTAGCACTTGCGCGATCGCCTCGCAGTGGTCCTCCACATAAAGCCAGTCGCGAACGTTCTGTCCATCGCCATACACGGGCAAAGGTTTGCCGTCGCGCGCATTCAGGATCATCAGCGGTATCAGTTTTTCCGGGAATTGAAATCGCCCATAGTTATTCGAGCAGTTGGTGGTCAGGACCGGTAATCCGTAGGTGTGGTGATAGGCGCGCACCAAGTGATCGGACGCAGCCTTCGATGCGGCGTAGGGGCTATTGGGAGCGTAGGGGGTTGTCTCAGAAAAAGCGCGATCATCGGGCCCCAACGAACCATACACTTCGTCGGTGGAAACATGCAGAAAGCGGAAGCCGATTCTCTCCTGCTCGGCCAGGCCTCCCCAATATGCCCGGATTTCTTCCAGCAGCGCGAAGGTTCCATCCACATTCGTGCGGATGAAATCATCCGGTCCCCGAATGGAGCGATCCACGTGGCTCTCGGCGGCAAAGTGCACGATGGCCCGAGGCTGGCGACGTTCCAGCAGGCCGCTTAGCAGCCCGCGGTCTGCAATGTCGCCATGCACAAACTCGTACCGGCGCTCGCTTGAGATGGTTTCCAGGTTGCGCAGATTTCCCGCGTACGTAAGTTTGTCCAGATTCACGATGGCAGCCGAATCCCGCTCCATCCTCTGCAAGATGAAATTGGATCCGATAAAACCTGCCCCACCGGTGACGAGGATCGTATTTTCCATACCGAAGAACTTGTCTTGGAATACCAGCCCGCGACCGCTTGCCACAGCGCCATCCGCGAACCAACCGTCAATTGTAAACAAAAAGGACGGGTTTCCCCGTCCTCCTGTTGGTGCATGCGGTTTTTGTGCGCGCTAACTTTTTTCGCGCGTACTACACGCCGGTTGTCTTATCCCTGCCTTCAGTTCCGCCGCCGACGCGGGGCCGGCCGCGCGCTCATTCGGCTTTCTGGCCGCAGTTTCCGCCAGTTCCCAGCCCATCATTTCGAAATACACCTGCTCGATCTCCGTGGCGATCTGCGGCCATTGATAATGTTCGCGGATGCGCCGCTTTGCAGCCTGCCCCGCGGCCTCGCGCACGGCTGGATTCGCTATCAGGAACCGTAGCCGGTCCGCCAAATCCGCAACGTCACCGCGGCGGAATGTGAATCCTGCATCGTCGACGGCTTCCCGGTTTTCAGCAACGTCACTAGTGAGTACGCAGAGCCCGGCGCCCATCGCATCCAGCAGCGCCAGGGACAAGCCCTCCAGATCGGACGGCAAGACGAACAGCATGGCATTGGTCAGCAACTCGTCGAGAGCATCACCCGAGACCCAGTCCAGCAATTTGATCCGCTCACTCGCGTGGGTTTGCAGACGGCGCGAGTAATCGTCGCAATAGCTCGACGCCCCAGCCATTACAAGCTTTATGTCAGTGTCCAACTTCTCATATGCCTCGACCAGCAGATGGCAACCCTTCTCCGGAGAAAATCTCCCCAGAAAAAGAATGTACCTTCCTGGCTCGAGGCCCCAGTCGAAGATCTTGTCAGGCAAATGCCGCTCGCGCAGCATGCCGCCGTTCGGCACATAAGATGTCTCCGCTCCATGCGGCCTCCGATAATGCCTCTGCAACACTTGGGAGACCACCATCGTGTGCGTAGGCAAACTCACCGCGGCCCGCTCCCCAAGCCGCAGGACAGCCGAGGCGATGCGCCCCCATTTCTTGCGTTGCCAGTCCAGGCCCTGCACCGTCACCACGGTTTTCTTTCCTGCCAGACGAGGAATAAAGGAAAAAAGCGCCGGCCCCAGCGCGTGATAGTGCACCACGTCACAAGGCTGCAGCAGAACATGCAGCGTGCTGAGAAACGTATGCACGAACGTTTCCAGATGCTTGGACCGGATCGTCGGCAACCGCACGACTCGTATGCCGTTGTGTTGTCTTCCCGGTGGAGTGAAGTAGGTCCGACAATACGCTGTCACCTCGTGTCCCATCCCCGTCAGCCGCTTCCCGATCTCTTCGTAGTAGGTCTCAATGCCGCTGTACTTCGACACCACACCCCGCCCACCGATGAATGCGACCCGCAGCATCCGTTTCTGGAACAGGGCCGGCGAAGTCGAACTATCAAAGGGGACTGGCAAAGCAGTGGCCAAGGTAAGGCGCTGCAGTGGAACGAAGTCTCCTCCCTCCACTCGTGGTATCTCTACTTGTGAGGCGCTCGCCCTAAGGACCGTGCTTCGAGTTGAATCCTTCCTGGAGCGCCTGGTGATTGTCTCTTCCCGGCAGCCAGGCGTTCATACAAACCCACCAATGCTTCATAATGGTCCTCAGGCGTGTACTTCTGCCGCACCCAATCCCAGCCCGCCCGTCCCATTTTTTCCGCCAGTTCAGGTTGCGAACTGAGAAAACGGATCACCGAGGCCAGTTGATCCACATCGCCCGTCCGGTACAAAAGCCCAGTTTTGCCCTCGTGTACCAATTCCCGCCGTGATCCCAGGTCCGTTGCCACTACGGCTCGCCCTTCCGCATAGGATTCAAGAATCGTTTTGCCCAGCGTTTCATACGCATGCGACGGAAGCACGGTGAAACGAGAACGGGCAATCGCGCGCTCCAGTTCGACTCCCCGCAGGTGGCCGGAGAACTCCACGTTGGTTAATCCCAGCTCGGTAGCCAACTGCTGCAACCTGCAGCGCTCCGGTCCGTCTCCAGCAATGACCAGGCGAAGATTTGGCAAGCCCTGCATCGCTAATAGCAAGTCGCCTACGCCTTTTTCCGGCGACAACCGGCCGAAGTAAAGCAGCGGAGCGTCCCGTGCGCTCCGCTCCATAGTCGGCTTGACTCGCTGGAAGTGGGGTAAAACTTCGAATTTGATTGGGTCCCAGCCATGTTCGACAAACTTGTCGCGCACGAATTGGCTGGGCGCGAGAAAGCAATCCACGCACTTACGGTACGTGCCCAGCCACTTGTGGAGATAAGCTTCCGCCACCAGCGTCGTCCGTGCACCCCACCCCGGATAGCACTTCTTCTGCAGTGCGCGCCAGAACTGACCGCCCTTGCAGGCTTCGCAGCTTTCTCCGCGCAACACCAGGTTGTAACTCGCGCACAGCACCTTGAAATCGTTAAGGTGGTAGACGACCGGAATGTTCTGTGCCCTCAACTCCCACAAAATCGACGGCGAGAGATGGTGATAGATGTTTCGCACGTGGGCTACGTCCGGCCGGAATTCTGCGATCATCGCCTGAATCCGCCGCCGGGCCTCGCGTGAATAAATCGCGCGCCCCGCCAAACGCGCCTTCCGAAACCAGCCACTCTGCTTCTTGAAATCGATGTTTGGCATGAAATGGCGATCGTACGGAGTGGGCTTCCCTCGAGGATCGGCCATGGAAAACAGCGCCACTTCGTGTCCCATCGATCGCATGAGGTCCATGGCTTCGAACAGGTAGGCCTCGGTGCCGCTGAATGCGTAGTTATATTTGTTGCAAAACAAAATCCTCATGGGGAGGGCTCCAATCTTGGGGAACGAATTCCTGGGTTGCGATCAGTTGGAGGAACCGGTCGCCAAAACGAGTCAGGTTTTTCCTGCGACTAAAGTTGTGCAGGACTTTTACCCGCGCGGCGTGCCGGATCCAATCCAGGACTGCTCTGCCATCTTCCGCGCACATCAGTTGTTGAAGGAACAGAATCCGCGCCACCAAATCCTCCAGCGCCCCTGGCTCATAGAGGAACCCCGTTCTCCCGGCAACAACAATCTCTGGGATACCTGTAATCGCGGGCGCGAGCACGATTGTGCCCCGCACCATCGCTTCCATGAGCACCAGAGGAATGCCTTCACTGCGGCTGGTAAGCACAACCAAATCGGCGGAACGATAGAGGGAGTCTATCTGTGGCCGGGGCACGTGGCCGAGCAGTATGAGCCGGTTCTGCAACTCGTTTTCGCGGACAAGCAATTCCAGATGGCGGCGTTCCGGCCCTTCACCTGCAATCGCACACTCAAATTCGAGCCCGCAATCGCGCAGTCGAGCGCAGGCGCGAATGAGAAAAGCGTGGTCCTTTACTGCGTGCAGCCGTCCTACTGCCAACAGAGTGAAAGTGTGGCGGGTACGGTGAGCCCTCCGCTGCAATTCCGCCTGCTCCGGCGCATCAACCCCCAGCCGCGAGACGATGATCCTGCCGGGGTCGATTGCCGGAAAACGCTTCAGAATATAGCGCCGGTTGTACTCGGAAATTGTCAGGCAAAACCGGCAATTCTCTAGTTTGGTGTCGAGGTATGCGCCGTCGAGCAGCAAATCCGACCCGTGCAACGTCAGGCTGAAACTCACTCCCAACAACCGCGCCGCCACCATCCCGACCCACGTTCCGAAATAGCCATGATGCACATGGATGTGCGCCACCCCGCGTCCCTGCAGCAGCACGGCATAATATGCGCCTAACCCGGTGTGCAACAGGGCCTTCAGCCGGCGGTTGGGAGATTCCCTCCCTCGCCAAAGTATCCGCGCCACCAGGCCGGCAATCCTCTTCCAACGCCACGCGGCGAACCCAAGCGCTTGCAGTAGGGTCAGGAATCGAATCGGTTGCAGGCAGAGAAGCTCCGCCTCAGAATCTGCGCCGTTCGATCCCCGAACGGCAGCATCCGGTTTGCGCACAGTGCAGGGAATGACTTCTACTCCGCGACGCCGCAGTTCCTGGATCTCCTCACCGACATAGGGCTCCACGGCTGCAGGAAATTGATTGGCGAGATAGGCGACCTTCAACACGGAATCGGAAAGCTGCGGAGGTTCGAGAGGATAAGACTTATGCAACGGAACCGTGAAATGCCTGGAAAGACGGAGCCACGTTTTCCAGTTCGCGCGTCGCGCGCCGTCGCTGCGCCGCCAACATTCCCGCCATGGTGAACAGGAGCCCATTCACAAACTGATAATTCATCACAACGACGGCCGCATTTGCCCAATAAATGAAGAGCAACACCGGCCACAGGTCATGAAACTGCTGATTCAACAGGCCATCGCGTTCGGCCCTAGGCACCAGGCCGCGCCCCAAGCGCCAGATCTCCCACATTAACCACGCATAGAGCACTAACCCGACGATGCCGTGCTCCACGAGTATTTCCAAATAAGTATTGTGTGGAAACAGTTCCTTCTCTCGGTAACCGCTGACGTGCCGCGCCAACTCCGCAGGCATCCGGTTCACACCCCAACCTGTGAATGGTTTTTCCAGGAACATCTGCCACCCGCCAGCGTAGACGGCTTGGCGAAAATCGAGCGGACCAGATTCCCGCAGCCGGTCCGTGAGCGCCCGGCGCTGGTCGTCAAAACTCAAGGCGATGAGTAAGCCCAAAGCTCCAACGATAGCCCCCACCACGCAGACCTGTCGCAGCCTCCGGGCACGCGAACGAAAAATCAGAACTCCGACGCTGACGGCGAACGAGACCCAGACCGCGCGCGTCATCGTCGCCAGGATTGCCACGGGGAGCGAAGCCAGCAGCACTGCGGCTTTGAGCCCGCGCATTCTCCCGCGCAGGAGTGCGTGCAGGGCCAGCACGCCAAGCAAGTTCAACGAAACTCCATTCGCCACCGCCTGCAGCAACGGCCCGCGGGCGCGGTCGGCGTGGTAGCCCAGGGTTTCATCCAGAATGAAGCGCGGAAAAATCAATGACTTCGCGCCAACCAGGAAAGCGATCGAAGTAAAGCACAGATAAGCCAGCACCACCAGAGCAAAACCTTCGAACTGCCGCAACCGGCGCTCCTCGCGAAATACCAGCCCGGCCAGGTGAAATAGTGCGAACGGCACCAAGAATTTTGCCGCGAGCAAGGACCAGGTCGGCTTGTCGAACGGTTGCTCCACGACGCTTGCGACCGCCAACAGTGTCAGCCCGAGCATTGGCCACGTAGACCGCTCCACCACCAGCAACCGCCGCCGCGTCACGACTGCTCGTCCGATCACCCCGAGGACCAAGAACCCGAATGCGAGGCGATCGATTTCATAGAAAGGCACGTCAGGAGGACGCAACAGCATGGCCGCCAGCGCCCCCAAGAACAGCGCGGCCGGCGCAATCATCACGGCCTGAAGAGGACGCAGTCCCAGCCGAAGCCCCCGCGCAGCTGCCTCACCTAGCCGCGAAGAGGGCGACGCTACCCTCACAGACGCCGATGACGTCACTCCCCGCCCCCTCGCAGCACCACCACTGCCGTCTTAAGTAGAATCTTCAAGTCCATCTTCAAGCTCCAGCGGTGGATGTATTCGATATCCAGGTTCATTCCGGTTTGGAAAGATGGATCGCGTCGCGCCGTGACCTGCCACAGTCCCGTCATTCCCGGCAGCACATCCAGCCGGGGCAAATGTTCAATCGAATAGGCGGAAAAATCATCCAGAGGATGCGGCCGCGGTCCCACCAGGCTCATCTCGCCTTTCAGCACGTTCCATAGCTGCGGGAGTTCGTCCAGGCTGTAGCGGCGCAGGACTCGTCCGACGCGCGTGATTCGCGGATCGTCCGCTATTTTGAAAAATGGACCCTGCCTTTGATTTCTCTCCCGCAGCCCATCCTTCAAAGCGTCTGCCCCTCGAACCATGGTGCGAAACTTGTAGCAGCGAAACGGTCTGCCTTTGCGTCCCGCTCGCAGCGCCGCATAGAGCACCGGTCCCGGCGAATCCAGTCTGACAAGAGTTGCGAGCAGAGCCAGCGCGGGTGCCATGAGGATCAGCGCCGTCACTGCCCCCACCACATCCAGCGCGCGTTTCAGCAACAGTCCTGCGACCGGCAAGCGCTCTTCATGCAGGCAAATGAGGGGAATGCCCCCAATCCGTTCTGTTCCCCCCGTCGGCTCACAACCAAACAAATCGGGCGCCATCTTTACATCCAGCCGCAGCTTCTGAGCCGCGCGCAGCACGCGCAGAGTTTTCTCCCGATCATGCGGCCCCGCCAGAATCAACTCGTCGACAAATCCGGTACGCGCCAGTTCCGCCAGTCCGCTTATTCGTCCGATGACGCCGTTTCCTAACGGTTTCCAGTCGTCGACAAATCCGCAAACCGATCGGCCCAGTTCCGGATGAGTTTCCAAATGGCTCGCCAATCGGTGACCAAGCCTTCCTGCTCCCACGATGAGGACGTTCCGCATGCCACCCAAGCCGTGCGTAACCCGTTGATTGCCATCCCGTTCCGCCCATCGCGACGCTAGCGAGGCACCCGAGTGCAAAATGCCGGCGATCCCCGCGAGCGCTGATCGCAGCCAACTCTTGCCGCCTCGACCCCGTGGCAACCCGCGCGGAGAAAAAACGCTCGCGTCAACTTTCAGGCCACAATCACGGAGCAGAGCCGCGGCGCCCAAAGGCGCATTTGCGGCGTGTCCCATTGATTCCCTCTGCGGCTTTTTCCGGTCGCAGGCCCAGGCTGCACCTGGGATTAACCGTGCAGCCCACTCGGTTCCCTGAGGTTTCGCCTGTCCTGCATGGAAAAAAGGAGAAGACACTTTAGACCAATTCCAACTCGTATCCCCGGATCTCAATCGCCAGCGAGCGCTGGATCGATTCAATTGAGATCACCAGCTTTCCCTTCTCGTGTTGCACCAGCACTCCTTCCATTCCGTGCAGGCAACCACCCCGGATCCGCACGCGCTGTCCAGTCTGTACGAAAGCGTGCAGGGAAAAGAGTCCCTTCTCTTGCAGCAGCAACTGCAGATCTTCAATCTGCTTCGACGGCACGGCTGCAACCACCCCTCCGAAGCTCACGAAGCCGATCAGCCCTGCGGTCCGTAGTACCGTTTGCCGCGCATGGTGGGACTGATCGATGTGCACGAATGCATATCCCGGAAAAAGCGGGGTTGTCACCACCTTCTGCCGGTCGCTCCAAGTGTGATGTTCGGTCAGCAATGGCAGGTAAACTTCGCAGCTCTTGTGGTTAAGCTGTGCCACAACTTTTTTCTCGAACCGGTATCGGGTCTGCACTGCAAACCACTGCGGCGGTGTGGCCGCTACAACCGGCAGCGGCGGCGCTCCGATGAAGCGGACGACCACAGCCGCCGGGACTCCATAGCTACCGCTCATTGAGTCCCATCGCCATTCTCGTTTTCGTTTGCACAGCGCTTTCAGCTCTTGCCGAATGCTCGCGGCAAGCAATATTTACTTTTGAAACCTTCCAATAGCCGGGCGCATATCCGGTGAAACGCTCTGAATTCGGATTTGCTTTAAACCGCCTACAGCCGCCTATAAATCCACCCCGGGACAGGAAACTCTCTTTCACTGAGGACCGTTCCCAAGATTCGAGCTTGCGCGGAGTCCAGCGTCTCCTTGATTTTGCGAGCAGTCGCTCTCGGTGTGCTGTGAGCTCCAAGCACAAGAATGATTCCGTCCGCGAGCTGCCCCAACACCGCGGCCTCGCTCGATGTCCCCGCTACAGGCCCGTGAATTACGGAATATTCAAACTCATTACGCAGTTCCGCGAGGCACGAAAGCCAATATGCTACTGTCCCTGATTCCTCGCCGCAAGCGTCCATCGCAAATTCCGGCACACGCCACAGATTGATTGCTGCCCGGGTTGAGCGGGATTTGATCGCAAAACTCATTCCGTAATGAGAATGAGAACGAGCCCTCTGGTCGACCAGCGATTGGCGGCTCACGATAGCGATATCAGCACGAGTCTCCAGCGCCAAAGCCTGCCCCACCTGATCGCAAATATAGGCGACATCCGTGTTCGGATCCGCCGCGCTGAAGATGACCTGTTTCACTGGTTGCCCTCCGCCGGCAAAGAACACCCGCCGTACCAGGCTCCGAATTTGTTCGCGGGCGAACTCCTTCGGATTCCAAACCTTCGTGTCGCAAGCGGCCCTGAACCGCGGCAACTCAGCTTCCTCCGCCGAGGACCCAATCAGTTCGGAGCTGCGAAGCACATCCGCATTCGCACTCATCTCATCTCCTTCAAGCCGACAACCGCCTGCCCATTCCTTCCGGTAAGGAAGCCAGGACCGGAAGTTTCAAGCACGCCAGTACATCTTCCGGTGTGCGCATCGCAGGGTTCAGATAATCTGCTGTGAACGCCGCTGCCGTGCCAGAAGTCAGAGCGGCCGCGAAACCCACCAGCACAACAGCTCCGGCAGGCCATACCGGCAGTGCCGGCACGACCGGTTGCTCGGCGATGGCCACATTCACGATGCCGCCCTCGTCCAGAGCATCGCCCATCCGTGCTTCTTCCCGTTTCTTCACATACAGCAGGTAATTTTCCTGTGCCGCCTTCTCGCTGCTGGTGAGATCATCCTGGACGATCGCATCCTCGCCCAGCTGGCGCGCCAGAATCCGATAAACAGCCAGGCGGGCGCGGGTCGTTGCCCCTCGTGCCTCCAATCCCTTCATCTCAACCTGAGCCTTTTGCATCTCCGCCTTGGCCCATTCATAGTTCGCGTTCTGGTCTGTGGTTTCATCGCGCACCGGAGTTAACCTCTCGGCCGTGATTGCGTCCTTGGCTTGAACAATCTGCTGCTCGACTTCCTGCACCAGACGGTGGTTCGGTTCAAACTTGGTTAGCAACTGAGTCTTCTTCAATTCGAGATCCAGCAGACTCGCCTTAAATGCCCGTAAGAGTTCCGGGTTGTCCGCAGTGCGAACGAGGGTAGTGCTGCGTTCTGGCAACTTTACCAACTGTTCATAAAGTTCTTGAACTCGATGCTCGGTCTCTGACATTTTCACCTGGGTTTCCTGATAACTCGCTTCGAGTTCGTTAACTCGTTGCAGGGCCAGATCACGTTGCTGGCCAGCCATCACCACGCCACGGGCCTGTGTGAAGTCCACGAGCTTCCTCTTAGCCTCTTCCAGTTGGCGTCGCGATTCTTCGGTTTGCCGATCGAAGAAATGCAGTTGTCCGCCCGGCCGGTGCACCTCCATATGTTTTTCCAGGTAGACGCTGGCCAACGACTGCAGCACATGCGCCGCCACTTGTGGATCCGGCGCGTCATAACTGACCGCGATCAGATTGCTTTTCTTGATCGGCTGCACGTCCAGCCGCCGGGCCAGTCTCGTCGCGGCTCGCTCGACGCGCGCTGCCTGATCTTCGCGGGGCCGAAGCCATCGCAGCCAGTCGTGTGCAGCCAAATCGTTGGCCTCCACTACGCGCCGCAAAACGTCGCCGTCCTTCAGCAGTTCGACTTCTGAATTCAGTTCTTCCTCAGCAACCTCCACGCGGGAAAAATCGGGAGGGGCGTTCGGCTGCGCGGTCACAGGAGGATCGGCACGTCCTCGACGGACCAGCACACGCACCTCGGCACGATACGTAGCCCCCGCAAGTGCGTAAACCACAGCCAAAACGAAGACCATCCCCGCGACGCCGACAAAAAGTTTCCGTTGCCGGAACAGGATCACCGCCAACTCCCGCATCGTCGGCGACATCGGCTCTTCTTCTTTGCGTGTTTGCTCTTGGTCTGGCATGCGGATTGACTCGTCTTCGTACTAAAACTGGGCGGAACTCACGTACATGCTTAAGGAAGGCTTGCTGAGAAACCGCTCGATCTTCGAAATGGAATTTTGGGGAACAAACACCAGATCGCCCGGGCGCAATTGGGAAGCCTCGCCCAGTCTTCTTTCCTTCAACATCTTCTTCAGATTGAAAACCCGCGCCTCCACCAGATCATCGTTCACACGCCGGAAGAGAAGCACTTGCGAATGTTTCGCCTCGTGCGTAAACCCGCCTGCGATCTGTACCGCCTCGATGATGCTTGTATCTGAGCGCAACTCGTACTTGCCGGGCTTTCCCACTTCTCCGCCCGCCACAAAATAAGGATGCTCGAACTCCTTCAGCGCCACCGCCACTTGCGGATCGTGCAGATATCCGGCGTACGCGCGCCCCACGGCTAGACGGAACTCCTCCAGCGTGAGCCCCTGGGCCAGCACCGGTCCGGCATCCTTCAGGGCGACGTAGCCATCCGGTTGTAGGGTGAGCGTCTGGTCGAACTCCGGCGACAACGTGAAACTCAAGGCCACCACATCGCTATGGTTGAGCCGGTAAAGCGGACGGCGCTCCTCTCTGAGCCGAGGGTTTCCCAGGCCGTCCGCATTTCCGGGTTTTGCGACCGCCATTCTTTCGTTCCCCGTCCCGACCCCGGTTGGGCGGGTTGGAGAAGACTGTGGGCTTGCTCCCAGGTTTTGCCCTCTCTTTTCCTCCTGGGCGAATGCGGCCACGCAAAGCTGCGTTGACAACACTCCCATCACCGCAACTCTTGTCCAGCCAACGAAGGGCTTCATTGCGTGATGGGCTCTATTTTCCTGGATTCTGAGAGCCGCTTAGCTTCCGCGGCTCTCTTTGTGGAAGGTATCGCCATCCGGATTTCGCGGCAAGACATGGAAAGTGCTGTCTACGAACGTGGACAATGCCCGATTTTCGAGCCGAAGGGAGCGCAACCGCGCAGGCCACGGGTTTTCCTCACGCGGGAACCGTTCCGATGGGGCCATAAACACCCTCCTCTCTGGCCTACCCACAAAAGTAGACTTGCATGTTCGCGCCATCACAATCCGTTGAAGAATTGCAGACTCAAACGGTGCAGAGCAAAGCCGCGAAACTGAGATATTTCCCAGAAATTCACCGAAAATCCTTTCAGGTCCATGGCTAGTTGCCTGCAATTTTCCACAGCATCGCTTTCCGTTTTCCCGATTTGAAAGCTTCCCGCGAATTATGTGACATGTTTCCTTGAGTACTGCTCCGCGCACCCCTACCATCAGGACGTACCTCAATTCCGTTTCATTCGGAGCCTGCTTCATGAATCCTTCCGCATGGTTTCGTCCGCAATCGCCGTCCTCATTGCGGACTCCAACCGCATGCAGGCGCAGCTGCTGACCAGCGCCTTGCGCCGCCGCTCCGAGTTCCGCATCTCCACCTGCCAGGTCGACATCGCCTCAATCCTTCAGGCGGTCACCTCCACTCCTGCCAAAGTGGTTGTGCTCTCGCTGAATCACTCGTCAACATCGCCAGCCAGATGGCGGCCATGCGGCGCGTTCATCTTTCCCATCCGGCAGTCGCTAAGGTTCTTTTGGTTGAGTCCTACGACCGCGAACTAGTGGTGAGCGCTTTCCGCTCCGGCGCCCGCGGCATTTTCTGCATTTCCGATACGCATTTCCGGCTTCTCTGCCGCTGCATCCAGCGGGTCGCCGGCGGTCAGATCTGGGCCAACACGGAACAGATGACTTTCCTGCTCGATCTGATCTCCGAAGTCCCTTCGCTGCGCGTGCTCAACTCCGGCGGCCACCAGCTCCTCACCCCGCGCGAGGAGCAGGTCGTCGCCCTCGTCGCCGAAGGACTCAGCAACCGCGACACCGCCCGCGAACTCAACCTCAGCGAGCACACGATTAAGAAGTACCTGTTCCGCATCTTCGACAAGCTGGGCATCTCATCCCGGGTCGAGCTGGTGCTCTATGCCGTCAACCATGGTGAGCCCCTCCACGCTGAATGGCTCGCCGGCGTGAGCCACGGCGCACCCGACTCCTAATTGACACTGGAATGCAGGCACGGCACGCTCTAGTTTGAAAACCTTCCCCCGCGCCTGTATAAATCGAGGGACGGACCTTCGTGCCCGACTACCCTTCCAGCCCCGGCCCCAATCCCCCATCGCGTGGTGCCACTGTTATTGCCGCGGGGCTGCTTCTTGCCGCTTTGGGACTGGTCATCCTGTATACCAGCCGCGTAGCGTTCCTAAGTCCACTTGCTTTAGTCGTGGTCGCCGCCATCGGCGTGGCCGCGTTACTCTTGCAACTGCGCCTGCGTCCCGATCTTTCATCCGTCCGGGCTTCTTCGGCTCGAGGTCCGCTATGGCTCAACGCATTTGGGGTGGTCTGCGCCGTCGGAGCTCTATTCGCCGACGTCCTTCACCTCAACGACCTGTTTATGCTTGCCGCAGCGCTCGCCGCCGTCGTGTCCTTCGCGGTCGCCGGCATCATCATTCTGAACGCCCTGCGCAAACTCCGGTGAAGTCGGTCCAGCGGCCCGTGGGTAGGTGCGACTTGTATCAGGGCACGCATTCCTGCGTGCCGTAAGTGCCGCATTATGAGTACGCCTTAGGCGCTGCTCCGCCGGGATGGAGTTTTGCTCCGCTTTCCTACGGCTTGAACTCCACCGCCACCGTCGTTTCCACCGCTACCGGTTGGCCCTCAATGCGGTAAGGCTCGAACCGCCACCAACGCAGGGCATCCTTCGCGGCCTCCGCCAACATCTCCGGCCCATTCAGCGCGCGCATGTCCAACACTGACCCGTCACGCCCCACCACCACATCCAGCACAATCACTCCTTGCAGATTCGCCGGCCGCGCTGCCTCGGGATAGTCGGGATCCACTCGGTGTGTCACCAGCTTCGCCATCACCTCAGCGGGAACTTGGGCCTGAGAACGCGCCCCCGTGCTTGCCTTTGCGTCTTCCTGCAGGCCGGACTCCAGATCTTCCCAGCCGCGATTCCAGTGCCACCACAAGACGGCCAGTAAGATTGCGGCGGACACCAATAAGAAAATCCATCCCCGCCGGTCTCGCTTGCAGGGAGGAAGCTGGGCGCCCGGTCCTCCACGTTCAGAACCTTTCCTCGCAGGGGTTCCGATCGAGCGTACGGCCAGCTCCAGCTTCGCCTTCGCTTCCGCCATTTCAAATGTCCCCGGAGAAAAATTAGGAAAAAAGATAATCCAAAACAAAATCGCTTACCGCGAAGGGCACAAAGTACGATGAAGGCTCTTAATTTTCACCGTTTTTCCTTCGTGTACCTTTGTGTCCTTTAGGGGTTCATCTGTCTTTGTTCCGGCAAACTGACCCGTTACTTGCTGACAGCCCGCAGCTCTACAATCTCGCTTCCGTTTGCCACCAGCACCACACCTGCCATTCCGATGAAAAGGCCATGCTCCACAATTCCCGGCATATCACTAAGCCGCCGCGCCAATCCATCCGCATCTAGAATCTGCCCGAACCGGCAATCAAGTATGTGATTGTTCTCGTCGGTCAGGAATGGCTTCCCATCCGCTCCTCGCCGCAGCTCAACTTCCGCGCCCAGCGCACTAATCTTTTTCGCCACCACCGCCTCCGCGAACTTGATCACTTCCACCGGCAGCGGAAACCTTCCCAGCACCGGAACTCTCTTGGTCGCATCGGCCACAATCACGACCTGCCGGGTCGCTGAAGCGACAATCTTTTCCCGCAGCAGCGCGCCACCTCCTCCTTTAATCATCCGCAATTGCGGATCAACTTCGTCCGCACCGTCCACGGTCACGTCGATCTGCTGAAATTCATCCAGCGTGGTGAGCGGGATTCCCAGGCTCGCCGCCTGTTCCCGCGAACGGTCCGAAGTAGGGATGCCCCGAACCTTCAGCCCCTTCTTCACCTCTTCACCCAACAGTTGAATGAAGTACGCCGCCGTCGACCCGGTTCCTAACCCAACGATCTGACCATCCTTAACGAATCGCAAGCTCGCCCGCGCCGCCGCCTCTTTTTCCTGATCGTTCGCCATAAATCGATCCGTATCAGGGTATGCCTTCAGGCATACCGCAAGAGCCTTGTCACCAATTCGCCTTCAGGCACTGCTATTCCGAACCCGACTCTTCCCGCCCCTGTTTACTACCTCGCTCGCTTCACCCGAAACTCTTCTGCACGTAAATCAAATACCCCGCCAGCGCCAGCCCGAAAAGCACCGTCAAAATCGCCACCAGATCCACCACAAACCCCGCTGGCTCGAACTTTCCCTCATCCAGTTGCTCCCGCGTCTTTCGATAGCGCGCCAGTCCCGCCACCATCATGACCACGCCAGCCAGAATCGCGCTCATCCCCATCCACACGGAAAGACCGGTCGTCTTCGACGCGTGGCCCTGAAACTCCGTCAGCTGCCTCATCGCAATCGCAAACCGCCCAATCGCGAACCCAAACACCACGACGGCGACACTGGTCCGCACCCACGCCAGAAAAGTGCGCTCGTTGGCTAAGTGATCGCGGGCTCGATTGGAATTCTCACCCACAGGGTCTCCCGCTGACACTGAAGATAATGACGGCAGCATTATTCCACAGCCTTGCTAGGAACGCCCGATTATGTTCACAAACGATACATCGTCCTGTTTCCGCGCCGCTCAAGGGCGAAATGTCGAATGCCAACTGCTGCTTGCCGCTGTTCACTGATTCTCGCATGAGTCGCGGGACTCCCGCTTGTTACACTAGAAGATTGACCATGCCCTCGCGCTACGCACAATGGATGTACGACTGGGAGCACCGGCTCACCTCGGTGGACAACAACCGCGTGGTGCGCCCGCTCGACTGGGGCGTGGAGTTTGCCCGGGACTGGCCTTGCCGGAATGGCTGGCAGCCGGGGCAGGCTGGGGGAGATCCGGCGAAGTTCTTTATCGATTTCAACCGGCGCATCGTCGCCGGCAGCGATGAATTTTACTCCTACACGCGGCCGAACGATTTCCGGCTCGAGAAGCGCGAAGTTCAGGTTTTCTCCACGCGCGAAGTCCCCGACCAGAAGTTGGAAACAAAAGTAAAGGGAACGTTTGCGGAGTTCCTGCGGTTCACTGCCCCGGTGAAAACGCCGTATCCGGAAAACAATCTGGTGAATGCGCGTTGGTTCCCGGCGCATGGCCGGCGCGCCATCGTGCTTCTGCCGCACTGGAACGCAGACGCGATTGCTTACGTCAGCCTCTGCAAAGTTCTGAACATGCTGGGCATCGCGGTCTTACGGCTGAGCATGCCTTATCACGACATCCGCATGCCCGCCGAGACCAGCCGCGCCGATTACGCCGTCTCCGCCAACATCGGCCGCACGCTCGATGCCGTCCGCCAGGGAGTGGTCGACGTCCGCTGCTGTCTCGATTGGCTGGAGCAGCAGGGCTACAGCAAGCTCGGCATCGTGGGCACGAGCCTGGGCTCGTGTTACGCGTTCATCGCGGCGGCCCACGATCCGCGCATTAGAGTCGCGGCATTCAATCATGCTTCGACTTACGTTGCCGACGTAGTGTGGCACGGACAGTCGACCCGCCACATCCGCCAGGGCATGGAACCGCAGATCACTCTCGAAACGCTGCGGCAATCCTGGCTGGCCGTGAGTCCGATGGCGTACTTCAATCAATTCGCTCGCTGGCCGCGGAAGTCGCTAATCATTTATGCCAGGTACGATCTGACCTTCTTGCCAGAACTTTCGCGCAACGTAGTGACAGAATTCGAGCGCCACAAACTGGATCACAAAGTAGTGGTGCTGCCCTGCGGCCACTACACTATGGGCGAAGTCCCCTACAACTACATGGATGGATGGCATCTAGCTTCATTCCTGCGCACCGCATTCGACTAGCGCCGCCAGCCTGCCCTGAGCGGAGCAGCGGCATGACCACTAGCTTACGTTTTACTTTGGAGTCTCAGGATTGGACCGAGCGTCCAGTACTGGAGATCGCCACACTTCCCTCGTCATTAATCCGCACGAGAAGGAGATTCACAAGATATCCCGCCCCGAACCAAGGGCGCTTTCGGTACTGTGCAACCCGACGCGCTTGCGACGGATAAGCAAGATCGATCACCGACCAACTCCCGCACTCGTCACCTGCTGCAACCGCGGTCCGCGGCAAGACAGCCGGCGAGCTCGTCAACGCGCGCACTCCGGAGACTGCGCTTATCCCGGCTAAACTGAGCGTGTGTCGCGCGATCTGCGCATAAATCAGCAGGCCCTGCGCTGTGGCAACCACCAAATTCCGGGTGGTTGCAGCGATGGCTGTCGCGTCCGCGACACTGTACGTAGCAACCACTGTTGCCAGATCTGCGGTCCGCATGACGAGGCGTTGGCGATAGAGGACGGCGATCATATTCCCAAATACAACCGCCCCCAGCACAGGCTCATTATCGATAAGTTGCCGTCCTGTGGCGCCCGTCAAGCGCGAGAGGCCGTGAGCTCCCCAAGCGATGATGGCATTACCTGCAACCAGATGTCCGGTGGTTTCCGGCAGATACTGCGACCGAACGAGCCTCGGGAAAGACGGGTGCGCAATCTGGAAGAGATCGAGTGTCGCACCAGCTAGAGCTGCCACGACGAGAGACCCATTCCAACGGCCGATCTCGACACGCGAATAGCCTCATTGCGATTGAGCAACGCTCCAGGCACAACCTCCATATAGAACACACTCACTGCACGTGCGCTCGCTAACTTGCGGCTGCTCGGGTTTAACGTCAGGCGATTATTCGCGCCTAGGTCGACTGTGCTTGCCGCGAGTCCTGTTGCCGGCAGCTCAATCCGCGTGAGGACAGGGGGCGCCGCCGCCGCTCCGCCGCCCGAGGCGAGAAAGCTGAGCATTGCTACGCCTGTGCGGGCCGGAACCGCAGTTGCCAGCGATTGTCCCCCTGAGGTCTGTAATTCGACGGCTTCAGTGGCGGCAAGACCGGAAACTTCGACCTGGAAAATCTGGTCCACCTGCATGCCGTCAGGTGGAGGATCAGGCAGCCATCTGAGGATGAACGGCGCAGAACGCTCCCACCACTGAACCTCAGAGACTTCACACTGGGCGATTTCCCGCTCGGCCTGGGCCAAGACTCCGTCAGCATCCCCCTGACTAAACGTTGGAACCGGCGGCACGAGAGCGAAAAAGTCTCCCGCGTTGGTTGTAATCATGAAGACCGAACGGGTATGGATTCTGTGCGTATTCGCTGTTGGGTTGCAACGCCAATTGGATTTGTGAGCTTGACCCATAATCCGCAATTGAGATCGCGTTGGGACTCAGGACACCAGCGGGATCCTTCGTTGTCACTGTCACGTTCCAAGTGTGCAGCACGCCGGGCCCAACGACCGTCAGGACAACGCTGGCGACCGCTATCGCAACTTCAGACATGCTCCCCTTCAGGATTTCAAGCGTCTGCGGGGTGACGTCTGCGCATGAGATTGCCGGCGCTGTCCATGCGAAGGTGCCTACAGATGTGGTGGCGGTCACAACCTCCAGCACCGGGAAGCTAAGTCCACCAAACAGTATGAGCCCATCTGAAGCGCCGAACAGTCCCTTGAAGCTAAGAGTTGCTGATCCCAGTTGCACCGGGATGGGCATTGTGCAGGTGATGTCGTGCCCTGAAGCTGTACAGTTCCCGACATTTTCCCAGGTCACTGTACCGTTGATGTATTCCCACCAACCGTCACGCTCCATATCGGGTGAGTTCCCGATTTTCCGGCCGCGATGGCCAGTTCGCCGTTGCCATTCGCGTCGATAACTATGGTGCCCTGCCCATAAGCCGTGTTGGGCGACCAGCCCGGCGAGCCGCTGAACTGTGAAGGCACACTCAGCGTTGGGGTGTAGAAAGTGTAAGCCGAAATAAGAACTACGAAAGTAGCCATGAAGCCGACCTGGCCAGCGATCGTGGCCGCGCCCAAGCCCAGCGGTGTGGCCACAGCGCCGAAGAGCAGCGACACGCTAAAAGCGGTTATGATTTCGCAGCCAACTTGTTGCAGCTGATTCCCTGACCAATCTAGGTGTGTCGTAGTGGTTAGAATGTTTGACGGCGGCGAGACCAAAGCAAATTGCACCGTACCGGTCAGTTCGTAGTCGATGTCGGTCCTCAACTCGGGACATCCGTTGATGACCGCTCCGCTGAAACCAACGCTGACGATCGCATCTCCGCTGCTGTCGGGGGTCCACATCCCGATTGGGATGGTGGAAGGTTTAAACCTGTCTAGGTTGACCGCCAAGGCGTTGGAGACGTCCTGTGCGACCATCCCCGCAACTTGGTCTCCGGTCACAAAGACGGACCAAGGCTGCAGGCCCCCGCTAATCGTCAGGTGATCTGTGATGTTTCCTCCGTAAAACTCAGTCCACGGACCCTGAGCGGCGAACTGATTACCTTCTCCCTGCCCCAGTTCAACGCGGAAGGCGATGAAGGTTTGAGACTGGTTCACGGCGACCCCAGCGTTAATCGCTCCTAGGCTGATCGTCCCCAAAGGAAATGCGATCGACGTCGGCGGGTAGAAGGTCGCTACGTAGCTTTCCAGCAACGGGCCGAAGGTGGGGTCTGTGGACACGATAGCCGCGCCAGAGCCAAAGTATGGTTCCCCTACAGGTGAAACGCCGTCGATGGAGAGAATATTCATCGAATACTCAACGGTGACAGTGAGATCGTAGGTCCCGGCGCCTACGAATGTCACATTTCCATTAACATCAGTGACAATCTGCGACAGCGAGACGGTGACGGTTCTCGTCACTTGGACCAGATGACCGGGGATTGGCGTAGAATCGTATCCTTCACTAGCGAGAAGGCTCTGGAAAGAGACCCAGAAAGTAGTCGCCTGGTCATAATGCAACGTAGTATCCGGTTGCCCCACGAGGTTCATGACCTGATAGGCGTTGCCGCCCACGTTGAATTTGTATCGAAAGTTCGTGGTGAAGCTCTGAAGTCCAACCTGTGACAGCAAGAGCAGTTCGACGTTGCCGACTTGGAGTTCGAGGATGTTCACGAGAACCTCATTAACCGGGATTTCCGATTTGGACCTCTTTCTCGCGCATCATACGCTCCTCCTGCAATTGACAACGACGAATTTGCCGTCAGGGCCAGCGCCAACGAGATCAGCGGCGTTTCGTGGGCTGGTTTGCGATGTCTGACAAGCCCCGCTTGCTGCTGCGCAATCATTTTTCTTAGATACCGCTCCGGTCCTCCTTCCTCAGCCCTAAATTCATTCACCACAACATAATGCACGGGAAAGGAAGCGGTAGAAATGTTGCTCCGTCTCGATTCGAAGAGTCGCCCCGTGCAGATGGAATCGGCCCAAGGGACAGCCTTCCCATCTGCACGGGGGATACAAGGGATAGGGATACTACAGTAAGGTAATAGACTTACTTAGTTATGCAGTTACATTACGGCGTAGCCCGCGCTGCTGTCAAGAGTCTTCAAAAAGAAAAAAGTTCTCACGCGATTGCAGCGACTACACCCCTGATTCTTAATTTCTTCCACCACCGTTGGCGATGCTGCGCAGAGATCGAAGCCCGAAGCGGTAGAATGTGAGCATGGCGATCGGTCGTCTCGTTAACTCAGAAGCGGTGACGGAGCATCGCCGCGGCGAGTTCCTGATCAGCACCGACCGCGAGCGCCTGAGTCTGGATGTGATTCACGGCTTTCTGACCAAGTGCTATTGGGCAGAAGGCATTCCGCGAGAAACTGTATCCCGCTCGATTGAGCACTCACTGTGCTTCGGCATTTATGAAGGCAGCGGAGCGCAAGTTGGTTTTGCCCGCGTGGTCAGCGACTTCGCCACCGTGGCTTATCTGGGCGATGTCTTCGTGCTCGAATCGCATCGCGGCCGTGGATTGAGCAAGTGGCTGATGGAATGCATCGTGAAGCATCCCGCTCTTCAGAATCTGCGGCGCTGGATTCTTCTGACCCGCGATGCCCACGGACTTTACTCACAGTTCGGCTTTACTCTGGTGAAGGCCCCGGAGCGATACATGGAACTGCATCGGCCCAACGTATATGAGACGCTCTAGGAAAACGACATGAAGAACTCGACAGCCAAAATGTACCGCCCTCTTTACGAAGCGGATCCACAGATTGCCGCCGCCATCGACAACGAAACCCGCCGCCAGCACGAAGGCCTGGAGCTGATTGCCTCGGAGAACTTCGTCAGCGAAGCCGTGCTCGAGGCCGCGGGTTCAGTGTTCACCAACAAGTATGCCGAGGGATATCCCGGCAAGCGTTACTACGGAGGGTGCGAGTACGCCGACGTGGTCGAGAACCTGGCCCGCGACCGGGCCAAGCAGTTATTCGGCGCCGAGCACGCCAACGTTCAGCCCCACGCCGGCTCGCAGGCAAATATGGAAGCCTACGCCGCAGTCCTTCAGCCGGGCGACACCATCCTCGGCTTGAACCTGGCCCATGGCGGACACCTCACGCATGGCCATCACCTGAATTTTTCAGGGAAGACGTACAAGATCGTCCCTTACGGGGTGACCAAAGAAACTGAGACCATCGATTATGACGCGTTGGAGAAGCTGGCGGAGGAGCATCGACCCAAGCTGATCATCGGTGGCGGCAGCGCCTACCCGCGCTTCATCGATTTCGCTCGCATGCGCCAGATCGCGGATAAAGTCGGCGCTCTCTATCTGGTCGACATGGCGCATTTTGCCGGACTGGTGGCAGGTGGCGCGCATCCCTCGCCAGTGCCCCACGCGCACATTGTGACCTCAACTACCCACAAGACCCTGCGCGGGCCGCGCGCCGGCATGATTCTTTCCAAGGCAGAGTTCGCGGCGGCAATCGACAAAGTAGTTTTCCCCGGGATGCAAGGCGGTCCTCTGATGCACATCATCGCAGCCAAGGCAATCTGTTTTCAGGAAGCAATGCAGCCTGAATTCCGCGAGTACGCGAAGCAAGTCGTGGCCAACGCGAAAGTCCTGGCAGAGGCGCTGGCCGCCGAAGGCTTCCGCATCATTTCAGGCGGCACCGATACCCACGTGATGCTGGTCGATGTCTTCTCCAAAGGCATGCTGGGCAGCGAGGCCGAGAAGGCACTGGAAGCGGCCGGAATCACCGTCAACAAGAATGCCATCCCGTTCGATGTCAACCCTCCGATGAAACCGAGCGGCATCCGCATCGGCACACCAGCGCTGACCACGCGCGGCATGAAAGAGGCTGAGATGCGGCAGGTCGGCCGCTGGATCGCCGAAGCGCTGCTGCAGCGCACCGACGCGGCAGTGCTGGCGCGAATCCGCAAGGAAGTGCTAAGTCTGTGCGAGGCATTCCCGCTGTATGCGGACCGTCGGGCCAGGGCACAAGCGGAGGTACGGGCTTAGCTATTCTGCTGTTTCCCGCCATCCGTCTGTGGTTAAATGCCCCCAGTGAAGATCGCTATCGATATTCGGCGGATGACCGAGTTCGGCATGGGCACATACATCCGTAATGTGGTTCGGACTTTGGGACGGCTCGACCACGAAACCACATACTTTCTCATCGGTTCTCCCTCCAAGGTCAAGGAAATCGGCCCTCTGCCGCCAAACTTTCATACGGTTCCTCTCGCCGAGCCGGAGCGTTCCTTCAAAAGCTTCTGGGAGTTTCGCGTGGTGGTGAAGCGGCTGAAATGCGATCTGGTCCACATCCCGAATCTGTTCTCCGTGCCGCGTGCGCTGCCTTGCCCCTATGTAATGACGGTGCACGACATGTTCGAACATCTGTCGCGCGCACGCCAGCAGACCGGGTTTTGGGGAGCCTGGCACTTTCACTGGACCAAGAAGGTTCTGCGGGGCGCGGCGCGCATTTTCGCGGTTTCAAACTTTACCAAGATCGAGATCGAGAAGTTGTTCGGAATTCCCGATCGGCGCATCGAGGTGGTTTACAACGCGATCGACGAAAGATTCCTTCATGGACACGCCAGCGCGGCCGACCGCCAGTTGATTGCCGAGCGCTACCAGGTCACTTATCCCTTCCTGCTCTACGCCGGAAGAATCAGCCCGCACAAGAACGTCGTGAGGATGATCGAAGCCTTCTCCGCGCTGAAGACGGAGTTGGAAAAAGAGCGGGCGTTCCCTGATCTAAAGCTGATCATTATTGGAGACGACGTTTCCGGCAATCCCGATCTGCGGCGGACGGTGATCCGCTCGGGCGTACAAAACGATGTGCGCTTCTTGGGTTTTGTGCCCATCGAGGTGTTGCGCACTTTCTACGACGCCGCGAAGATCTTCGTCTTCCCGTCGCTGTACGAAGGATTCGGCTTGCCGCCCCTGGAGGCGATGGCCCACGGCACACCCGTAGTCACTTCAAACGTTTCGTCGCTGCCCGAGGTCGTGGGCAATGCCGCGGTCCTGGTCCACCCGGAAAATGTTTTCGAGATCATGCGGGCGTTGCACCGGGTCCTGATGGACCAGCCCCTGCGCGAGAAAATGAAGGAACGCAGCTACCGGCAAGTGACGAAGTTTTCCTGGGAGAAATCGGTTCGACGGATCATGGACGTGTATCGCGAAGTCTTGCACGCCAGGGTCGACGCCGAACCTCCCGGCCAGTCGGCTGTCGCGAGCAGAAAGACCACGGCGGGCGTAGCGTGACGCGGCGGGCTGTCGCCTGACCGCATGCATCCAACGCAATCCTAACGCCTTCTACTTCAGCAAGGGCTGTCCCGGCGAAGCGATAGCCAGCTTGTGCAACTTGGCGGTGACGCGGTCGCGATCGGCCTCGGTCTTGGCCGAGCCGAGACGCTTGCGGAGGGTCGTGATCTTGTGCTGACGGGCGCGGCGCCGGCGAATCTCCGGCCGGCGGCTGGGTGCTGACATAGTTTGCTCCTAAAGTGAATTAATATTGCGGCAGCCGGACCTGTAAGCCGAATTCTGTCCGCCGGATTGCCCCGACGGGACGGTCATTCCTCTGGGCCACGCATCGCTGCGAGGCTCTAGCGACCTACCCGAAGGTTTGACGCACCGAGCCGGCACGTGCCCGAACCTGATTCGAAAATCAAGTCCCGGCTCCCTTCCTATTTGGTCTTGCTCCGTGTGTGGTTTGCCCTGCCCGCTGCATTGCTGCGGCGGCGGTGCGCTCTTACCGCACCTTTTCACCCTTACCCGCACCCCGAAGGGGCGGGCGGTATATTCTCTGTGGCACTTTCCGTCGGACGGGCTTGAACCCGGCCTCCCGGACGTTATCCGGCACACTGCTCTGCGGAGTTCGGACTTTCCTCTCCCCGCGTCCGAAGACGCAGAAAGCGACCGTCCGGTCCAGCTGCCAACAGAATCATTATATGCGATGGCTGCATGCGAACCGTGCCTTATGTTGCGGCGTGATGGAACTGGCGGATGAAGGGATGCGTATCACCTAGCAGGCAGAGCCAACCTGCGACTCGGCATTCCGGTGGCCAGCTTTTACCTCAATCAAATAAGCAGGGTGACGAAAATGAAACGAACCGCGGGAGCGTGCCTTGTCCGATTGCTTTGTGTCCTGTTCGTTGGCTCAGCTTATGTGCAGTGCCAAGCCCGCGGTACATCAGACGAATCGAAACCCGACAGACCTGGACAACAATCTGCTGACGCAAGTCAATCCAAAGACTCGGCGCATCCCGATAAGATCGACGAATACGTCACACGTGAAATGGCGGCGAGAAACGTACCTGGTCTCGCCTTCGCGGTTATGGAAAATGGCCGTGTTGTCAGAGAAGGCGCATACGGCTTGGCGAACGTGGAGACCGGCGCGCGAGTCGGAATCGACAGCGTTTTCGAGCTGGCATCTGTAACGAAACCCATCACGGCTGTCTCGGTCATGATGCTGGCGGAGCAGAAGAAAATTGGACTCGACGATCCGGTTGACAAATATCTGGCCGAGGTCCCAGCAGCCTGGCGTGAAATTACCGTTCGGGAACTGTTGAGCCATACATCGGGACTTCGAGAATATGGCTTGGTAAAGTGCGACGGTTCGGAGTTGCTGGATATCTCGACCAAACAGCAGTTTGAGGATCTAGCTAAAGCTCCACTACTGTTTGCACCCGGTACCGGAACTCAATACAGCGATTCCGGATATTTTCTACTTGGCATGATTATCGAGTCTGCGTCAGGCCAAAGTTACCGAGATTTTCTTCAACAGAGAATATTCGGGCCTTTGGGTATGCAACACACGAGTGTGCTGGACCAAAGCGCGATTATTCCGAACCGGGTTTCTCCATACTCATTGCGAAAAGGGCAACTCAAGAATGCACGCCGCGCCTGGCAGCACGAACTCCCGGCCTGGTACGGAATATGGAGCACGGTAGAGGACCTGGTTAAGTTTGATGCCGGCCTCTCGACAGGCATGCTCGTGAAGCCAGAAACTCTAGCGCAGATGTGGGATCCGGCGGCCCTGAAGAACGGTGAAAAGGCATCGATCGATGGGAATTTGTACGGACTCGGTTGGTTCATCATGAATGGCTCTGGGCACAGGATCGTGGGCCACCCCGGCTGGACGGGGACCCTTTACCTGAAGTATCCGGATGACCACATATCCATCGTCCTGCTTACAAATCTGGATGCCGGTTCCGGCAGTCAGCACGTCTTCCTGGCACAGGGAATACTCGAATTGTTGCGGTCGGGACTGCCGAGCTTCCTTCCGAAAGAGAATTAGGTAATGCATTTTTGACGTTCAAGCGCTCAAGGGTCAATCCGGTGCATGGAGCGCCGTTGGCTGATAGACTTGATCCCGTCGAAGAAGCATTGGCTCCGCAGCCCAGCAGAAGCCCGCTCCATGAATATCGCCGAAGCCATCCGCATCGCGCTGCAGTCACTCTGGGTGAACAAGCTGCGCTCGGTGCTGACTCTGCTGGGGGTGGTGATCGGCGTGGCTGCCGTGATCGCCGTGGTCACCTTCGTCTCCGGCATCAACGATTACGTGGCGAAGAAGATCTTCAATCTCGGCGCGGACGTTTTCATCATTTCTAAGATGTCAGCCGTCGAGACCAACGTGGATCACTTTCTCGAGGCCGAGAAGCGCAAGAACCTGATCATGGAGGACTATGAGGCAGTGCTTGAAGCCTGCCGGCATTGCGAACAAGTGGGAGCGATACTGCGCGGCACAGGCAAGGTGAAAAATGGAGAGCAATCGATCAGCGACACTACGATCCAGGGAATTACGCCCTCCATGGCGCAGATCCTGGACACGGATCTGACTTCCGGCCGCATGGTCAACGAAACCGACTTGAACAGCCGGAGTGCCGTGGCCGTCGTGGGCACTGACATTGTGGATCACCTGATGGCCGGCGTCGACCCGCTGGGCCGAGAGATTCGCATCGACGGCTGGACTTACCAGGTGATCGGCGTGGGCAAGAAGAAGGGCACGACTTTGGGGCAGAGCGCCGATAACTATGTGATGATTCCCATCACCGTGTACCTGAAGCAGCATGGAGCTCACAACAGCAGCATCGGAATCTGGGGCAAAGCGCTGGCTACTGGAGTCCCGCTGAACGAGGCCATGGACGAAGCTCGCGTAGCGTTGCGTTCGCACCGGCACGACCGCCCCGGCGAGGACGACAGTTTCGAAATCGAGACCAACGCGAGCCTGCTCGGCATCTGGGCGGGCCTGAGCAATACGTTTTTCATGGCTACAATCGGCATTGCCGCCGTCTCGCTGGTGGTCGGCGGCATTGTAATCATGAACATTATGCTGGTGTCGGTGACCGAGCGCACCCGCGAGATCGGCATTCGGAAGGCTCTGGGAGCGCGGCGCGACGATGTGCTGCTGCAGTTTCTGATCGAGTCGGTGACTCTGGCGCTTCTCGGCGGCGCGCTAGGCGTGTTGCTGGGCGTCGTTGTCGCCTTCGCAGTCACGGCGTTGATCGGGATGCCCTCGGCGATCAAGCTCTGGGCGGTCGCGGCCGGACTGCTTGTGTCGGCAAGCGTCGGGGTGTTCTTCGGAGTCTATCCCGCACGGAAAGCCGCGCGGCTGGATCCGATTGTGGCGTTACGGTTCGAAACGTAGAAGAATTCGGCGATTGGGAAAATCTAATTGCTCTTTAAGGGTTTGAGGTTTTCAATTGCCCAATCGCTAAATTGCCAAATTACTCAATCCTCCATGATTCACAAAGACGAGTTCGGCGAGATCGTCCAGATGGCGACCGACACCATCCGCGGCAACAAGATGCGTTCGTCGCTGACCGTACTGGGAATCGTAATTGGCGTCGCCATGGTCATCGGCGTATCGTCGATCGGCCGCGGACTCGACGACAACGTCCGCGACCTTGTCGCCAGCATCGGATCGAACATTGTGTTCGCTTTCCACATCGAGCCGTTTACCTTCGGGCGGATGTCGGAAGAAATGCGCACTCGCAAGGAACTGACGTTTGAGGATGCTGAGGCGATTCGAGACCTGCCCCATGTTAAGGCAGTGTCGGCGGGGATTCGTCTGTTCCGGCCCGAGTTGGGAGTGGGCAGTTACGCGGTGAAATACGAGGGCCGCAAGGTCAAGAACACCATCCTCGAAGGGGACACCGCTTCGGTGAAGGATGTGTTTGATTTGCCTATGGCCAGCGGCAGATGGTTCACCGACTTGGACGACGAGCATCGCTCCGCGGTCGTCGTTCTCTGCTACGACACCACCCAGCAATTGTTTGGGAACAAGGACCCGCTGGGTCACGAGGTCAATATCGAAGGCCGGCTGTTTCAGGTCGTAGGAACGGTGCAGAAGATCAAGTCGGTGTTTGGCGGGGGCAAGGATCCGAACGACAATCGCGTCTTTTTTCCGCTGCAGACATTTAAGACGCTTCACCCGGAGTTGAAGCAGCACTGGATCAGCGTTAAAGCCACGTCGCATGACGATATGCCGAAGGCGATTGACGAGATTCGCGAACTGCTGCGGCGGCGGCGGAAAGTTCCATTCGACAAGCCGGATAATTTCGCCGTCTTTACTTCAGACTCGATCTCCGACGTTTGGAACCAGCTCACCGGCGCGCTTTTCGTCGGCATGTTTGCGATTTCGAGCGTAGGCCTGATTGTCGGCGGCGTGGGTGTGATGAACATTATGCTGGTGAGCGTCACAGAGCGAACGCGGGAGATCGGCGTCCGCAAAGCGATCGGCGCTCGCAAACGGGACATCCTTTTGCAGTTCACGCTGGAAGCGATCATTCTCACCGCGATCGGCGGCGTGATCGGGATTCTGTTGGGGGCGGTCATCGTATGGATTATTCCTGCGATGTGGCCCTCGCTGCCGGCCCACATGTCGATATTCTGGACCATCTTCGGCTTCGTTTCTGCCGCGGGAACTGGACTTGTCTTTGGCATCTATCCCGCATGGAAGGCGGCGAACCTGGATCCGATTGAGGCGCTGCGTTACGAATAGCACCGTGTAGCGCCGCCGTCTCGGCGGCTTGACAGCAATCAGCCCTAGCGCGATTCGCGGCCGGCGGGACGCCGGCACTACTCAGTTCGACAGAGCATGATTCATTCCATCCTCAGAGCAATACAGATCATCGCAGCCGTCGGCATCGTTTCGAGCTCAATCTACTACCTGCTCTGTCTTTGGAGTGCAGCGACGTTCCTCCGCGAACGGAACGCGGAGAGCGATCCCGGAGCAGAACAGTCGTCGCCGCCCATCTCAATTCTCAAACCGCTCAAAGGCACCGATCCTGAAATCTACGAAAGCTTTCGCAGCCATTGCCTTCAGGACTATCCGGAATACGAAATTATTTTTGGCGTGAGCGACCCCGGCGATCCAGCGATCGCTAGCGTGCAGGAATTACAGGCGGAGTTTCCGAATCGCAGAATTCAGTTGATGGTGTGTCCGAAGATCCTGGGCGCGAATGTTAAGGTCAGCAACCTCGCGCAGATGGTGGCGGAAGCGCGCTATGACCACCTGATCGTCAACGACAGCGACATTCGCGTAGAGCCTGACTACCTGCGCCGCGTGACTGCGCCGTTGTCCGACTCGCAAGTAGGAATGGTCACCTGCCTTTACCGCGGAGTAGCTGGCGCGACACTGGGCTCGCGTCTGGAGGCGTTGGGCATCAGCACGGATTTTTGCCCGAGCGTCTTGGCCGCGCGTCAACTGGAGGGTGGCATTCGATTTGGGTTGGGTTCCACACTCGCGTTCCGCCGCGCCGAACTGGAGAAGATCGGCGGGTTCGCCCCAATCGTGGACCATCTTGCCGACGATTACGAATTGGGAAAGCGCATTGCCGGCCACGGGCTGACCGTAACATTGTCCGAGGTTGTGGTTGAGACCTTCCTTCCATCCTACCGCCTGCAAGAATTTTTCGCGCATCAACTGCGCTGGGCTCGCGGAGTCCGCGACGCCCGCGCGGGCGGTTACCTGGGTCTGGTTTTCACGTTTGGTTTTCTGTGGGCTTTGCTGGCGCTGGCGGCGAGCGAAGGAGCGCTCTGGGCTTGGACCGGGCTGTCGGTCACACTGTTTCTGCGCTTTGCAGTTGCTCTCATCGTAGGCTGGGAGGTTCTGCAAGATCACCAGCTCTTGAAAGATGCCTGGCTGATTCCGCTCCGGGATTTGCTTGCGATCATAGTCTGGATTGCGAGCCTGGGTGGTCACACCGTGACCTGGCGCGGCGACCGTTTTCGATTGAAGGATGGCAAGCTTACCCGGATCCCGCTGTAGCGCTGTAACTATGCTCAGTCGCGCCCGCCGCGATGCTGGGCACGGCATTGTGGCTGTGATCGAGAACCGTCCGGATTTTGCCGGAAAGTTGTTTCAAGGTGAACGGCTTCTGTAGAAAGTTGTTTTCGACATTGACCACGTCATGGTCCAGCACGGTTTGACCGGCGTACCCCGACACGAACAGCACCCTCGTCTCCGGACGAATCGTGCTCAGCTGCTTCGCCAGTTCGCCCCCACTCATGTGAGGCATGACCACGTCAGTGACGGCCAGATGGATTGTCGATCCATAACTCTTAGCGACCGATAAAGCATCCAGGCCGTCCTTTGCCTGTAGCACGTTGTATCCGCGAAGCCTGAGCAGTTCGGCGGCCGCTCTGCGCAAAGCCTCCTCATCCTCGACCAGTAATACCGTCTCCGTGCCGCGGAGCGCGATCTCGGCTCCATGGTCTGGCATTTCCACAGTGCTTGGCGCATCCTGCACCCACGGCAGATAGATCTTGATCGTCGTACCCATTCCGGCTTCGCTGTAGGCCCAAACGAATCCATGATTCTGTTTGACGATCCCGTACACCGTTGCCAGCCCAAGTCCAGTGCCATTGCCGGAGGGCTTCGTGGTGTAAAAGGGTTCAAAAACGTGAGCCAGATGATCCGCAGGAATACCCGCGCCCGTGTCAGTTATGGTCAGCACTGCATAACGTCCTGCAGGAATGATGGCTCGTTTACGGTCGATATATTGTTCGTCGAGCTGCGCGTTGGACGTTTCAATAGTGCACCGTCCTCCCCGCGGCATGGCGTCGCGGGAGTTGGCCGCGAGGTTCATGAGAATCTGCTCGATCTGCACCGGATCCAAACGAATTCTGCCCAGTCCCTCGCCGGGAACGAAGATGAGTTCGATGTCTTCTCCAATCAGGCGGGGGAGAGTCTTCACGACCGCGCCGACCACCGGATTGAGTTCGGCCACGCGCAAGGCCTGCGGTTGCTGGCGGCTGAAAGCGAGCAACTGGCGGGTCAGAACGGCGGCGCGGCGGGCGGCCGAAAGAATCTCCTGCATGCGTGACTGGGCGGTGCTCCCAGGAACTACCGAGTCGAGTGCGAGTTCGGAGTAGCTGGTAATGATGGTCAGCAGATTATTGAAGTCATGGGCGATGCCTCCAGCCAGGCGGCCGATGGCGTCCATCTTTTGTGCCTGCATCAACTGGGCTTCGAGACGAAGGCGCTCGGTGTAATCGCGCTCGTTAAAAACAAAGTTCGTGATGCATCCTTCGGCGTCCCGTATTGGACTTATGCTTTCATCGACGTAGTACACCTCCCCATTCTTCTTGCGGTTCACCACGATGCCGCGGCGGACATCGCCGGAACGAATGCTTTTCCACAACTCGCTGTAGAGCACCGGCGCTTCCTGGTCTGACTTCAAAATGCTCTGCGCCCTGCCTGTGACCTCCTCGCGGGGATAGCCAGTCAGAGCTTCAAACGCGGGGTTCACATATTCGATAATGCCCTCGCTATCCGTGATAAAGATGGTGTCGGCCGATTGCTCCACGGCGCAAGAGAGCTTGCGCAAAGATTGTTCCGCCGTTTGCCGCTGCTGCTGAGTCGCGTGCAGGCTGAGCGCGCAACGGATCGTGCGCACCAGATTCACACCATTCAGCGGCGATCTTTCCACGCAGTCATACGCCCCCGCCTGGATGATTTCAGCGATTGATCTCTCATCGGCGTGCTCGGTGAGCAAAATAAAGGGCAGGGCGCCCGTCGTGTGCGGAAACTCGGAGAGCAGCTTGGTAGCTGCCGCATCCCCGATCTCATGCTCAAAAAGGACAAGCCCATAGTCACGACTCGCCAACACTGCCTTAGCTTCTTCCAACGAGCCCGCGTGGTCGAGTTCGGCCGGCAAAGCACTCCGGTTCCGGTCGAGAATCTCCCGAATCAGAATGAAATCCTCTACCTCGCGTCCCACCAGCAAGACGCGCAAGGAAGAGGGTGCGAGTTGGGTCGCGGTTGACAGGGAAGTCCTCGCCTACTCTTTTCATATCGGAGAGTTTCTGGTGTGCCGTCGCCCTCAGAGAAGACTGCCTGTCATTGAGGTCGCGAAGGAATCCCAGATCGGATATTGGTTTCAGTTTGGGACTTGCGCGGACTTTTCATTAAGCCCATTTGGACAGACGACCTCGGCTGTCCATCGAGCGAGGCTAGATGGCTTCCTCGTCACCACCCGCAGCCAAGCCCCCAGCGGCACGCTCCTCATTGACTCGCCCTCACAGGACTCCTAACATGGCATTCCAGTGTTTTTGTGCCCGGCATGCAGTAGCAGTTTGCCTGGGCCATGGGCAAGCCGGGGGCGGTGGACATTCTGATGTCGGCTGAGTCCGACGCGCAGGCCGATCACGGCCACCTGTAGAAATCACGTCAGCTCTCGACCCAGGCGGAAGAATCAGCCAGGCGCAACGACTCCAAAGAGACGGCTGCGTTCTGGCGGGGAAATGAGGCGCTGCGCGAAGTTGAATTCGGCAACGCGTCCGACGGCCTGAAGCAGGCCCACGAGGCTCTGAATCTCGCTCCCGGAAGAGACGTAAAAGTGGAAGCTGCCCTAGCCTTCGCGCGAGGAAGTGGCGTCGCCACCGCCGAGAAACTGGTAGATTCGCTCAATCACGAGTTCCCGCTGGCTCACTCATGCAAAATTATTGGCTTCCGACGGTGCGGGCAGCTATCGCGCTGCAGCGGCACGATACGGCCAAAGCTATCGCCATTCTGCGCACGCCTGTGCCATACGAATTAGCCGATCCGCCCCCGTTTTCCGCGGGCACCATGTATCCCGTTTACCTGCGCGGCCAAGCCTACTTGAGTTCAGGTAACAGTTCGAGCGGTTCGGGAAATGGCGAACTGGCAGCCGCGGAGTTTCAGAACCGAGTACCCCGGCGTGACCGTGAACTTTCCCTTGAGCGCTCTCTCCCACCTCGGTCTGGGACGGGCCCGCGCGCTTTCTCGCGATTAAGCCGCGGCACGCACCGCTTACCAGGATTTCTTCGCCCTCTGGAAGAATGCTGATCCCGACATCCCCATCCTGAAGCAGGCCAAAGCGGAATATGCCAAGCTGAAATAGTTCCTGGCGTTCTATTGCCTGATCCCCATCTGCGTCAGTATGAACGCGTAATCGAACGCCGCTTCCTTCAAGCGATCATATCGGCCGGAAGCGCCTCCGTGTCCCGCCGGACTCAGATTCGTTTCCATGATGAGGAGATTATGATCGGTCCTCAGCGCGCGCATCTTGGCCACGTACTTGGCCGGCTCCCAATACATCACCTGGCTGTCGTTGAACGATGTCTTCACCAGCATATTTGGATAAGCCTTGGCTTCGATGTTGTCGTAAGGCGAATACGTAATCATGTAGTCGAACGCGGGTTTCTCTCTTGGGTTCCCCCACTCTTCGAATTCACCGACCGTGAGGGGCAGCGACTCATCGAGCATCGTATTCATAACGTCGACAAACGGAACTCCCACCAGCGCGGCCTTGAACAAATCAGGACGCATATTCAGCACCGCGCCCATCAGCAGCCCACCGGCGCTTCGGCCTTCAATCACCAGCCTGTCCTTCGAGCCATACCCCTGCGCCACCAAATACTCGGCACTGGCAATAAAGTCGGTGAAGGTGTTTTTCTTGTGCATCATGCGTCCATCGTCGTGCCACGCCTTTCCCATCTCCCCGCCGCCCCGAATGTGGGCCACAGCCGCAACCACGCCGCGATCCACCATGCTGAACACATTGGCATTGAAGTAGATCGGATACGGGGCGCCATACGAACCGTAGCCCGTCAGATACAGCGCGCCTTTGCCACTCAGCTTCGCGCCCTTCAGATGGACCACCGAGATCGGGATCTTCACGCCGTCTGACGCGGTGGCATAGATTTGTTCGACCTGATAACGCGTGCGGTCGTATCCGCCGGGGATTTCCCTCTGCTTCAGCAGAACCGACGTCGAGTTCCGCATGTCGTACTCGTAAATCGACATTGGCGTGATCGCCGACTCGTAGTTGTAGCGGATCTTGCCCGTGTCATACTCCCGGTTGATGTAGTCGGTCACATCGTAAGCCGATTCCGGAAACTCAATTCGCTTCGATTGCCCGCTGCCGAGATCAGTCACACTGATTTGCGGCAGGCCATTCTCGCGTTCGTACCGGACGTAATAGTTCTTGAAGAAAGTGATGTCATCCAGCATGACGATCGGACGGTGTGCAACTACCTCCCGCCAGTTCTGGCTGCGCGGATCGCTGACCGGAGCCTTCACCAGACGGAAGTTGCGCCCCGTGTCGTTCACGCGGATGTAAAAGAAATCTCCGTTGTGGTCAGGGTAGTACTCGACATCCTGCTTGCGCGGTTCCATCACCTTCCACTCGCTCGTCGGCTGGTTGGCCGAAATGTAACGGACTTCCGTCGTAGTGTGGCTGCCTGAGATTGCGAAAATATATGCCTTGCTGAGAGTCTTTCGCGCGTCCAACCAGAACCGCTCGTCTTTCTCTTCATAGACGAGATCGTCCGGACCGGCGGTTCCGACGGTGTGGCGATATAAACGGTACTGGCGTTTGGCGGTATCTTCGACCGTATAGAAGAGAGTCTTGTTGTCGTTCGCCCACACCACCGAACCCACTTTCTCCGCGTGATCGGAAAGCACTTTCCCGGTGCGCAGATCCTTCACCGCCAGCACGTACTGGCGAAAGCCGGTGTTGTCGGTGGAATAGGCGAGCACGTTGCCGTCATCGCTGACCTGGTATTCCCCCAAGGCCATGAAGTTCTGGCCTTTCGCCATCTCGTTGACGTCAAGCACCACTTCTTCCGGCGCGTCCGGGCTGCCCTTCTTGCGGCAGCGAATCGGGTATTGCTTGCCGGCTTCGGTGCGCGAGTAATAAAAATAGTCACCCTCTTTGTACGGGACGTCCACGTCGGTTTCTTTCACGCGGCTCAACATCTCGTCATACAGGTGTTTTTGAAACTCCTCGGTTGGCTTCATCACCGCATCGGTATAGGCATTCTCGGCCTCGAGGTATGCCTTCACTTCAGGATTTGGCTTATCTCGAAGCCAGTAGTAGTTATCCACCAGGATGTGGCCGTTCACCTCAGTCGTCTTCGGAACCTTCTTCGCTACCGGCGGCGCTGGCAGCGGAGTCGAGTTGTCGGCGGCAAGAACGCTGAGCAGGGAAGCGAACAACAGAACGGCAAGCAGAAGACCTCGAACCCGAGTCCAGCGGATGCTAATCCAATTCATGCTGCTCCATTTCGTGTTAACCCAGTTCATAGGGCTGCTCCAGATGCTGCGTAGAAATAGCGGCGTAAGTATACTCATTCGCCGCGGCAATCGTAAGTCCGCCTAGAGTTCCGCCTTCACGCGGGCGGTATTCGAGCTTACGTACTTGATCGTCGCCATAACCGCTTGCTGAATGGTCAGCCGCGGCCGCCAGCCCAGCGCCCGAATCCGTGAGCAATCCAAGAGAATAAACGGACTATCCCCCACCCAGCCGCGTTCGCCGCCCGAATAAGTAAGCTTGGGATGCAGCCCGAGATGCTCGCAAATCCAGCCAATGGAGTCGTTAACCTCGCAGTATTCGTCGGTCCCAAGGTTGAAGATGTTCACTTTGTCGTTCGCCCGCTCGATGGCGGTAAAAATTGCGTCGATACAATCCTGCACGTACAAGTACGATTTCTTCTGATGCCCGTCGCCCAGCACATGGAGATGTTCCGGATGCTGCGAAAGCTGCTGGTAGAAGTCGAATACATGCCCGTGCGAGTAGCGCTCTCCGAGGATCGAAACAAAACGAAAAATGTAGCCTTGCACTCCGAAGCCTTCGCAGTAGGCTTGAATCAAGCCCTCGGCAGCCAGTTTGGAGGCGCCATACAGCGAGGTCTGGATGGGAAACGGACACGTCTCAGGCGTTGGAAAAATCTCCGGCTCTCCGTAGACCGACCCCGTCGAGGAAAATACAATGCGTTTGCAGCCCAGCTCGCGCATCGCTTCCAGCACATTCCAGGTGGCGATCGTGTTCTGATCCAGATCCCTGCGCGGATGTTCAGTGCCGAAACGCACGTCAGCATTGGCGGCGAAATGAACCACGAGTTCCGCGCCTTGCATCGCCTGCCCCAGGCTCTCGCGGTCGAGCAAGTCTGCCTGATGAAAAGTAAACCGAGGATCCGCCAGAGCGCCTTCAAGAAACCGCCGCCGCCCGGTCGACATGTTATCGAACCCAACCACGCTGTGGCCGGCGGCGAGCAATCGGTCAACCATGTGACTGCCAATAAAGCCCGCAGCGCCGGTAACGAAAACGCGCAAAAATAACCTCCCTAAGCAATTGAAACTAGGATCAAGCCGGTCAAAGCGCTCTTCTTAGCGACCTTTGCGGTCAAAAGCTTTTGATCGCGACTATCGATGATCCGAAGAAGTCTGCCGCAAAGCGATGCGCGTACCCTTCAACTCAAAGCGGCTGTCGCGCCAAACGTAACGCAGATTCAAGTAGCTGGCGAACCACACCAGAAAGCCAAGCAAGTCGCGCAGCGGATAAAGCCAGGGCGCCCGCCGAACCTGCGGATCACGAACCACCATCCAACCCACCAGCCAAGCTTCGGCCAACCGGTTCAGCACGGCAGCACCCAGCAGAAGTACTGCAACTCCCCAGTGCCCCAACAAGCCAGCCGCAAGAAATCCCAGCAAGCCGTAAGGCATGGCGAAGATAAGTCCGCTGCCAAAGTGACCCTTGGGACGCGAATAGCGCGTGGTTTGCGCCCAGCGCAACTGGTTCTGCCACATCCGCCGGAACGACGCCTGATTCACCACATGATCGATGATGTGGCCCGACAGCACTACGCGGTAACCCGCTTTAGCGATCAGGTTGCCGATGGCGAAGTCGTAGGCAATGTAATCGTGCAGCGCCGTATACCCGCCAATACCCGCCAGCGAATCCTTGCGTACTACGGTAGTCGGCCCCAGCCCGAACTTCATGCCCTCAAGCAGATTCGCCACCAGCACTCCCGCCGTCATTTCCACCGACATGCCGATGGCGGTGAGCCCGGAGAAAAATCCCGCCGCATTCTTGCCCCGATACACGCAGGTCACCATGCCAACTTGCGGATCCAGCAAGGGCGGCACAATCTCCCGCAGATATCGGGGGCCAACTTCTACGTCGCTGTCGGTAGTGACTAGAATGTCGTGTGCCGCGGCCTCTGCCAGGCAATGAAACGAGTAGACCACCGGGTTCGGCCACGGCGTGCCCGTGACCAGTACCCGGCTTCGAATGTGCGGATAGCGTGCGCATACTTCCCGCACCACCTCCAGCGCCGCATCGTTCGCCTCGTCCGCGGCAAACAAAATTTCGTAGTTGGGATAGTCCTGCCGGAAAAAGCTCTCAATGTTCTCTTTTAGCTGCGCTTCCAGACCGTGTACCGGCTTAAGCACCGAGACTGGAGGAAGGTGCGCATCGTCCGGAACGGAACGAAATTGCCTGCGCGCATCCGACCGAAACCGGATTACTCCCAGCAGCGCCAGGCCAAGAAACACGGCCGAAGACAATGTGCCAACCAGCGCAACAAACAGAACGAAATATAGGATCAGCTCGATCAATTTGGATTGTCTATGGTCCGCACGGCCGGATTGCTGCTTTCCCAGCCAGGACAGCAACTCACACTATACATTTCCGCCGTGTTCCGAAGTAAGCTCGGAGATAAGCCCGCAGGACGCAGCGGAAAAGCCTATGTGGGGACAGCCGCCCTCGGCTGCCTGCCCTGAGCCCCGAAGGGTCCGTCGAGCGAAGCTCGACGCTTCTTCGCTTGCAGGCAAGCCGAACTCGCCCTCACTTCGAGCCTTCGCGCGCGGTCTCCGCGCCACGCAACGGGACAGCCTTCGTAATTTTGTAATCTTTGTACTCAATCGAAAGGATGGCCCGCCCTCCCAGCCGTATCACACTCTCCGTGTGGTTCTCGGCCGGAAGCCAGAAGTCATTCACCTTGATGTATCGGTGCGTAACTTCCGTCTTCTTGATCCAAAAAGACGGATTCTTGGCCGGCTCTCCTTCAATCCGCATGACCGCGAAATCCTTCGCGTCAACCCAGATTTTTCCGCGATAGAGATACTTGTTCTTGGTCTTGGGCAACAGGTTCAGCACGTATTGCGCGCCATCCGGCGTATTTTCATATCCTGCGGACGTGAAATCGTAGTTCTCGGTGCTAAGCGCGGTATTCCGGCGGTTCTCTTCGTTGCCCGCTTCTTGCTCGCCCTCCAGCAGTTTCTTGAAGACACGATCGATGATGAGCTTGGAACCACTCTGCGACACCACGCTGAACTTCTTCGAATCAGGAGCGTGGTAGACCATGGTCACCACCATCTCAGCGTCACGATCGCTCGGGAAACCGCGATACTGCATGCGGTACACGCGCGTTCCTTCGAACTGACTCAGCGCGGCAGCTCGCTGCGCATTTCTTTCCTGAAGCTTCCGCGCCACCTGCTCGGCCGTCAGCTGAGCATGCTGAGCCGAAACCAACGAATTCCCAGCATCCGGCGCTTGAAGAAATGGCTGGCAGACCGCCGCCAGATTCAAGAGCAGCAACAAACCAAACACAACTTGATCTCTGACTCGTGTGTGCCGCATTTCTACCTTTGGATGCCGAATCGGCTCCTCCAGTCTAACCGAGCCGGATGCCACCGAACTGCCAGGCGCTGCATTTCTATCTTTTTTCCCGGCTTGGGATTGCGGTCAGGAATCCCCTCATAGTGACAATATCCATCCACTCCTCTCCACATAACCCTAAACACCAGGCTGGTTACCTTTGTGCCTCCCTCGTCGGAGCTATTCCGCGCTGGCCCAGTTTGTCGCACACTATCTCCGGGCCGCAAATGCAAGTAAGTCGTGTCCAAACAAACCGGCGCTGGCAGGATCGCATCCAGTCCGGGCTGCCCGTGCGAGTTCGAGGAACCGACGCTTATAGCGCGGTCAATCGAGACAAATTCATGAAGATACTAAACAACCCGTGGTCGAAAACGCTCTGGTCAAATGAAGAAGGGCAGGATGTCGCCGAGTATGCCGTGATGCTGGCCGTCATGCTCGTCATTGTCATAAGCACGGTCCGGTTGATTGGGTCGAACGCGAGCAACGTGTTCTCGCTGGTCGGCAGCGCAATCCAGTAAGTCAGGATCAATTCCGAGCCATCCGCTTATCTCACTTCTTGTAAATCACGCCGCCTTTCATCACAAACGAAACATTCTTCAGCACACTGATGTCTTGCAACGGATCGCCGGAAACCGTAATCACGTCGGCCAGATATCCCGCTTCCAACGCCCCAATCTGCCCATCCCAGCCCAGCAACTTCGCTCCATGGATCAGATCCGCCTGCAGCACTGCCAGTGGTGACATGCCGTGCTTCACCATCAATACAAATTCGTCCGCCTGCGTGCCGTGAGGAAACGGTCCCACGTCAGAACCCACCGCCATCGGAACTCCCGCCGCGACTTGCTTGCGGAAGTCCTGCACCTTCAACTCGAGCATCTTATGCTCATACTCTGCCCGTGCCGGCGTGGCCGCATGGTCGGCAAAATACTCAAAGATGGTGAAGGTGGGCACCGCAAAAATTTGTTTCTCGCGCATCAGCCGCATGGTTTCATCGCCAAGCTGATTGGCGTGATCGATCGAGGCCACGCCCGCCCGGGCAGCAAACAAAGTGCCCGGTTCGCCCGTGGCATGCACCGCGACGCGCTTGCCTAGACGCGCCGCCTCCTCAACCGCTGCCCTGAGTTCGGACTCGGTATATTGATAAACTGTGGAAAACTGGCCGTTGCGCAACGTATCCGCGCCAGTCTCATAAATCTTGATGAAGTCCGCGCCTTCCTTGAACTGCTGCCGCATCACCGCGACCAACTCGGCGGCATTGTTCGCATAATCGGCGTTCGGCAGGACGTGTTGCGCCGGATTGAAGCCGAGCGCGTCCTCGTGTCCGCCCAGGATGTTGACGGCATTCCCGCTGATCCGCAACCGCGGGCCCGGCACAAGCCCTTCGTCAATCGCGTTGCGGACCGCCGTATCCGCGGACCCCGCGCCCTCGGTTCCCATGTCGCGTTCCGCGGTGAAGCCCGCCATCAAGTCGTCGCGTGCCGCGAGCACCGCCATGATCGTGCGCTGCGGCACTGACTCCTGCACCGTCTGCAAGTCCTCCGCCCCCGGATGCAGAAACAAATGCACGTGCGCGTCGATCAGACCCGGCAACAGCGTGCTGTCCCCAAGGTCGATCACCTCCGCACCCACCGGACGCTTTACCGACGAACCCACCTCCACGATGCGTTCGCCCTGCACCAGCACCTCGCCCGGCTTCACCATGCGCCCGCCCTTAACATCAAGCAGACGAGCCGCATGCAACACAATCGCATGCTGCGCCGCCGGGGATGAAACTTGCGCTGCACACAACCCGTGCAGGAATAGCAGTAATAAGGAGGAAAAGAGGAACAACCGTAGCCTGATCATGGCGTCAGCACAAAATGGTATCACCTTGGTGTCGTGAGGAGCAGGGATCGTGTGGATCGGGCACTCTGCCCGCTGCTTTTGACTTCGCTCTTGCCTTTGTTTGTGATCTGGTTTTCTGCCTGGCTCATCCCCCCACTTCTAAACTCTTCAACTCATCCACCAGAGCCTTCTCCACTTTCTTCTGATGCTCCACCGTCAGCTTCTTCCCCCCCGAAGTCAAATAGAACGCATCGATCGCCATCTGCCCCTCAGTATCAATCAAAGCAATCTCAATATTGCACTTCTGCTGCGATAAGCACGAACTGATCCGGTGCAACAACCGCGGACGGTCCTGCGCAATCACTTGCAACAGCGTACTAGTCGACGAGCATTCATCGTCAAAATCAATCCGCGTTTCCACCACGACTTTGACCCGGACGCTTTTCTCCCCGCGCTGACGATCGCGCAGCATCTTGTCCAGATCCGCTTCCCCCGCCAAAACCGCAACAATGCTTCGCTTGAACCTCTCCCACTCCGACAAATTCAACTCCAACGTGCGAAATCGGTCCGTGAAATACAGCGTGTCCACAACGGTTCCCGCCTGGTTCGAAAAAGCGTGCGCCTTCACGATATTCATTCCCCACGCCGCCAGCACTCCCGTCAAAGTTGCAAACAACGACGGGCGGTCCTTCGTGACCAGCGTCAGCTCATACCAGTGCCGGCCCCGCTTCAGCTCCACCTGCACCGGATCATGCCCAAACTCCTCCGCCATTTCCATGTGCTGCATCACTTCTTCGGCGGAGTACACGCGCAAATACCTCTGCGGAAATCCCTCCACAAACTCCTTGAACTTCGCGCTCATCACCGGAGCCAAACTGCGCAGCCGCGCCAGCTTCTCTCCGTTCGCATCGTGCACGCGCTGGTCGGCGCTGCGGTTCAAGTAGTTGGCGGCGCCGATGTAGAGCTGCCACACGTTCTCCGCTTTCCACGGCGTCAGCGCCTCCGGATTCACCGCCTTGATGTCCGCATACGTCAGCAGGCACAGCATCTTCAGCCGCTCCGGCGTGCCCACTTTCTCCGCGAAAGCCGCCACCGTCTCCGGATTGAAAATATCCCGCCGCAACTGCGCCGACATTTCCAGATGGTTCCCGATCAGAAACAGCACGACTGCGCGCTCTCCCGCCTCCACATCCAGCCGGTCCAGACATCGGCCCGCGATCTCAAGACTCGCTTCCACGTGATTGCCGCCCGGCACACCTTTCCCCGTGTCGTGCAACAGCAAAGCCAGATAAAGCAACTCGGGATCCTCCAACTCTCCCAGCAACTCAGCGTACCGCTTGTCCCATTCCGATTTTGATTCGTTCAACCGGTGCAGACTCTCAATCGCAAGAATCGAGTGCTCGTCCACAGTGAAGCGATGATAAAAATCCCGCACCACCAGCGAATCAATGGGCTTCAATTCCGGCAGCAGTAGAGTGAGCAGGCGCAGCGAATGCATCGCCCGCAACGCTTCTGCGGCATGCGGCTGCAAAAGTGTTTCCTGCAGGTAAAGCCAAAGCTCCGCCCCGCGCGGCGGAGTCACCGCCAGCGCCGGAAGTTCCTGCTCGATTCGATGTTCTGTAGTCGCACTCAACTTCAACCCGTGATGCGCCATAAAGTGAAACAACCGCAGCAGCATCTCAGGATCCCGCAGCGAAGAAGACTGCTGCAGAAAAATCATGCCATCCACCACCGAAAAATCCGGACTCGACGGCCGCGACCGCCAGCCCTGAAACTGCCGCCGCAGCGATGACCAGGCTTCCGGAATCTCCTCTTGTAACTGCATCACCGTGCGCTGTACAGCGCGCGCATGCCCGAAGTAAATCCGCATCCAATCCGCAGCCGTCACCTCAGCCGCATCCGAGGCTCCTATCTTCCGCGCCGCCGCTTCGTCCTGCGCCTCCCAACTCAACGCGTTGTCGTCGCGCCCATGGCGAAAATGCAAAAAACACCGCGCCGCCATCAGAAACTCCAAAGCCGCGTCCAGTTGCTTCCGCACCGGGGCGCGCAGCGAACTGGCGTCAGGCCAATCCCCCAGCTTCCCCATTGAACTGATCAGCGCCAGCCAGCAAGCCACGTTGTAATCGCGCAGCCCGCCCGGCGTCTCCTTCAAATTCGGTTCCAGGTGAAATACCGTCTGCCCGAACTTACCATGCCGCTCCCGCGTCACCTCAGCCAGCCCTTGCAGCAGCGATTTCGCTTCCCGCATAACCAGCTTGGGAATCGTTTTGTCATGCAGCCGCGCGAACAGCTCCCGGTCGCCTGCCAGGTAGCGGCTATCCAGAAGAGAAATCGTGAACTCGGTGTTATTCGGATCGAAGCGGTCGCATTCCGCCAGCGTCCGCGATGCAGGACTCAACCTGAGCTTCAGATCCCACAGCTCTTGCGAGAACCGCCGGATCTCCTCTTTGTGAGTTTCTTCGCCCCGGCGGTCGGCGTACAGAAACAGCAGATCAATATCGGAATAAGGAAAGAGCCAGCCGCGTCCGAAGCCTCCGGTCGCAACCAGCGCGAAATCCCGCGGTCCCATTTCATCAGTTGAGACCAGATCCCGCCACAGCCGCTTGAGAATGTCTTCGATGAGGCGCGTCCGCGTCGCGACCGCGGCACGCCCGTCTCCCGTAGCCGCAAAGTCGCGCGCCATGAGCGCCGACTCCTCGGCCATAGAACTCCGCAGTTCACTGATCAGTGAAGACGCTGCCGTCATGACAATGGATCATGAATCGTCCCACTAGAAAATTCGCATGAGGACAGCTGCCTTGCCTGCCCAACTCGTGGGGACGGGCGCCTCGCCCGCCTAGGCGAGCGCAGCGAGCAGCATCCATCCCGTCGGCCGGCCATCCTACAACGCTCCCTCGCCCCGCTCCTCATTGCGGATGCGAATCGCTTCATCCACCCGCGTAAGAAAAATCTTTCCGTCCCCGATCTTGCCCGTCCGCGCCGCCACCAGAATAGCCTGCACCGCCTTCTCCACCATCGCGTCCGCCAGAACCATTTCCAGCTTGGTCTTGGGAATGAGGTCGACGCTATACTCGCGGCCGCGGTAAACCTCGGTGTGGCCCTTCTGCCGCCCATGCCCTCGCACTTCGAGCACCGTCATACCCTCGACCCCAATCTCGTGCAGCGCGTTCTTCACCGCTTCCAGTTTGGAATTCTGGATGACCGCTTCCACTTTCGTCATGATGTTGTTCTCAGTTTGTGCCGCCGCAAGCAAGGGCCGTGCGAACACAATACCGCACGCTCACTCTATCGTCTGCCGCCGCTCCACGGAAATCGAAACAATTTATCGTTCCCATCAGGATTTGTTATTGCACAAGGCGCGCGACCGCTCACCGATAGTCGCCGCTCACTTTGCCTTCGAAAAATCTTCCACCGCAAACAACTGCCCACCGCGGTCCACTACTCCCACGCCAATCGAATCCATATCCGGATCCAGCATATTCGCACGGTGGCGCGCGGATTTCAGAAACCCCGCTTGCACGCCCTCTGCGCTCGGGCCCTGGATCACGTTTTCCGCGAGAAAGACAAAATGCGCACCGGCCTGGCTGGCTCGCGAAGCCAGACTGGGTTCCCCTGCGAATCCATGTTCCGCCGAACCATGTTGCGCCATCACCCCCGCATGCCGCCGCGCCGCTGCCGCCAGCGCTTCATCCCATTTCAATCCCGGCAACCCCTGGGCCTTGCGCGCTCGATTCACGCCGGCAAACAATTCTTGCTCCGCGGCACTCGCCCCTGTAGGTGCTTGCGCGATCAAAGCCGCGGAAGCCCCAACCATCAAGAAAGCTGCCAGCGCAATCATGATTCGCATGTGGATCTGCCTTGCAATCTTAACCCGAAGCCTAGAGCCCAGCGATGCCCATGTGGGGACAGCCGTCCATCGGCTGTCCGTCGAGCGCAGCTCGACCGCTTCCGTCGGCAACCCTCACTTGGCCGCACCCTTCTTCTCCTCCGCAGCCGCCGGCGGCTTGGCAAACTTCGCGTCATCCACCGGAACGTTCTGTTTGACCTCGCTCACCTGAATCGTGAACCGCCCACTCGGCCGCGCCAGCGTCCAGCGGAATGGAATCTTCACCCCGCCCGCCTCGCGATAATCCGCATAATCGATCTGCGTCGGCATTCGGCCCAGCGGCGTCTCTCCGTATCGAACCAGCCGCACCAGCAAGCCAGACTGCTCGTCAAAATACAATCGCAGCGGTGGCTTCCCCTCGCGCCGTCCAACTACCAGGTAAGCGTCGTGCTCGCCGATCTTCTCTGTGCCCCGCACCTGAGCCTCGCTGAACATCCCTTTCAAGTGCAAAGCAAAATGAAGATCCGCATCCAGCGCCGCCGCGTCCAGCTCCGACCCATGCATCTCCCGCGCCGGCCGCCCCGGAAAGCCCAGCCAGCCCTCCCGCCCGTCAAACGCCGTCACGCTGTCTCCGTCGGGCGTGTGCGAGAACGATATCCTCTTGTCCGGATCCTTCGAGTAAATATCGATCGCCACATTCCTGTCCCCAAAGCTGATCGTGCCCGTCATCACCCGCGTCGTGATTTTTTCGATCGCCGCGGCTCCGCCCACCGCCTGCAGATACTTGTCGAGCAACGTATCGGCGGACAGTTTTTCCTTCTCACCCTCGCCCTTCTTTTCCGCGGGCTTCGCTTCGCCCGTCGCCGGTTTCGGCTCTTCCTCCATAACCGGAGGCGTCCCCACCGGCTCGGCGCTGCCCCGGTGGCACGAATAGCAAGTTACTTCGCGATGTCCCTCGAAGTTGTCCTTGTTGATGGCAAACATCATCAACATCATTTTCCGCGCCGTCTGCTTCGTCTTCTTGTCGTCTTTGTCGAACGCGCCCTCCACATGGCAAAACTGGCATTCCACGCCCAAAGACGCCGTGATGAACTGCATCCCGGGAATCACTTGATCCGCGGGAATGCCCTTCAGGGCCTGAATATTCTTATAGTGCTCCTCTGCCTTCTCTGACCCGGCAGGAAGCTGGCTGGCCGCCGCGTGCGGAGCTCCGGCCGATTGCGCCCGACCAACGTCCCTCGCAACTCCACCAACAACCAGAAATGCGATAGTCCCCAAAGCAAAACCAAGTTTCCTATTCATCGATAAAAGCCTCATTAAAGTTCGTCAGCATTTATCATCCAGTTCGTCACTCTTTATCCCCAGCCTCACGAATTGTCATCCCGAGCAATGCGAGGATCTTGGTTTCGCTGCCATCATTCGCGCCCTCTTCTCAGCGACCTCCGCGGCATTTCTCCGCGCACTCCGCTATAAAGGGCGTCCCCAGTCACGGCAAATTACTGTACACATACTTACCCGATATCTCAGCCACAACAAACTTCCTCGGCAACAGTCCATCCACCCGCGCCTTCTGATGCGGAGGCACAAACAAGAATACCCGCCCGCTCCCGCTCCAGTCCCGTTGCAAATCCGCATCGCTCAAGTAAATCTTCGGCGCATCCGCAAAGGTCGAACCGAACCACATCGAAGTAGTCCGTCCCTCGACAAGATTGATGGGCCGCCGCAGATAAAACAGCAACGACGACCCAAACGCCTGATCGCCATAGATCATCACCTTATCCTCCGGCCGCGCCCGCGCCGCGATCTCCCGCGCCAGCTGCTTCGACGAAAGATAAGGACCAAATCGCACCAGCGCAATGTGCGCCGCCACCAGAAACACCGTCAATCCCGCCCCCAGCGCCCAGGTCGCCGCATAGTGCCGCCGCCGCAACCGCAGAATGAACGACGTCACCGGAGCCGCCAGCAGCACCACTGCCGCCAGCGCCGCCGGCAAACGCAACGCGGCAAACGATGCGTAACTCAGATCCAGCATGTGCGCCGTCGAAAGCGTATACGCGTTCGTATCCTGCTCGCTCAGCAACCGTCCAATGTCGGCCTCGAATGGCAGGTTCCGCGACTGCCATAGTCCCACCGTCAACATGGCGCTGGCCGCAACCCCAATCACAGCCAGCAGGCCCGCGGAAGTCGTCAGCCAACCCACCCGCGCTCCGCCTTCACACTCCGCCCGCTCGCACCGCGCCATACCATCCGCCAGCAACAACAGAAGCGCCAAGTATGCGGGAAACGTGTAGTACTCCTGGTTAGTCGAGAGGGCAAAAAATATCAGCACCAATCCCGCCCAAATCCAGCACAGCAGCCGCGTCCGCGAAGCAAACTCGCTTCGCCCCAAGCCCGCGCCAGCACCGCGCCACCTCCGCCACTCCTGCCCTGCTATCTTCACCGCCGCCGGAAGGTACAGACTCCACGGGAACAACCACACCAGATGCAGCGACCAGTAAAGCGCCGCCGGAAGCTTGTTGTAATCCCTCGGATATCTTTTCCCCAGGAATCTCAGAAAGTGTTCATTCACGAAATAAAACCAAAGAAAGCCATGATGCTCGGCCGTTCCCGGATTCCGCAAACCCGCCAGAATGTGCCACGGCGCAGCGATCGCCAAAAACAACGCTAGCCCTGAAACCATCCGGAACTCCCGCCACCGCCGCCATTCTCCCGTAACCAGCAGAAAGAAAAATGCTGCCCCACACGGAAACGCCAGCGCAATCAGCCCCTTGGTCAACACGCCCAACGCCATCATCGCGTACGCCGCGTACCATCGCCAGGCTGCGGCCTGCGGCTCCAGTGCCGTCAGGAAAAAATACAACGCCGCCGCAATCAACAGAGTCAACAACACCTCCGGAATCAGAACGCGCGTAAACAGATACACCCCCGCGCAGGTGTAGACGAACAGAGCCGCATAAATCCCGGTCCGTTCGCCGAACGCGCGCCTCCCCCACAACCATCCCAACACTCCCAGCACCATCACCGAAAGCACCATCGGCAATCGAGTGCTGAATTCGTTCACTCCCAAAACTTTGTAACTGATCGCCACCAGCCAGTAAGGCAACGGCGCCTTCTCCAAATACCGGATGCCATTCACATGCAGCGTGACGTAATCCCCCGTTACCACCATCTCGCGCGCCGCCTCTGCATGCGTGGTGTCGGCATCATCCAGCAACCCCGGCGTGAACATCGACCCCACATAAACCGCCAGAAACACCGCGGCCAGCGCCCAGAACGCAACTCTGGACCCGCCCCCGTTCTGCTCTGAATTTTTCAATTTCCAAATGACCCGGTCACCCAATCACTCAATTGCCCCATTCAATTTTCCTGGCGCCGGATAAAATACTTCCACCCGTCCATCCCCGCCGGCACCGCGACATCAAAAAACCCAACCATCATTTTCACCAACCAGCAACCTGATTTTTTCCAATGAAGGACCGGTTGACAGTCGTTCGCCGCTTCAGTAAGAGGCATCAAGGGAAAGCCAAGCCGTCCCGGTCGCCCTCGCTCATTTGGAATGTCAAGGCGCGCATGTTTTCATTCAAGTGATCGAGTTTTGATGTTCCTACGACCGCGTGAAAATTCGGCGCGGTTTGCAATATGTAATTGAGCGCGATAACCGACAGCGGAACCCTATACTTCTGGCCGAGAGATATGAGCCGGCTTATCCTTCGCTCGTCCTCCGGCTTGCATTCCGCCAAGCGGCGGTCGATGCACGTCTTTAGGCCGCCGCGCCCCAGTGGTGAATAGGCAAGGAAAGGAATACCGTTTTCCCGAAGATAGTCCACATACGCCCCGTCGCGGGAGATGTTCTGCGCACCCTTCCAGCGCTCCCCATCCTTGGCTGGGAGAGCGTTAAATTCATTGCTCACCCACGGCACGACGTTTGCTTCCCGCAAGTAGGCCCGGAACTCTTTGAGCCTGGCAAGAGAGACGTTGGAATATCCGACATTATGGACCTTCCCGGATCTCAAGAGTTCAACACCCCATTCGGCAATCGACTGCGCAGGAACTCTCGGATCGTCAGTGTGCAATAGATAGACGTTGATGTAATCGGTGCCCAGGGCTCGCAACGAATTGTCCAATTGCCGCAGTAGCTTTTTCCGCGTCAGCGGCGTTCTCCAAAAAAGGCTCCGGTGTCCGCCTTTCGAGATGATCCGAAAAGCGCTGCGACCCAACGGATGTTTCCTGACGAAGCGCCCGACCACCCCTTCGCTCCAGTACAGCCTGGCCGTATCGAACGAGTTGATGCCCATCTCAACGGCGGCGTTCAGGATGGCATCCGCGCGCTTTGTTGGAGCGATATTCCAGGACGCAAGATTCGGCACGGCAATCATCCAATCGGTGCCGAAAACTATTCTTGACACTTCGGATTTCATGTCGCTGCCTTAGATGTAGGCCTTGATCAAGCGCTCCGCCAATCGATGGGCGAGCGCCATGATCGTAAGCGTGGGATGCTTCTCGCTGAGAACCGGTATCACGCTGCCGTCGCAGACATAAAGGTTCTTACTCTTGAAATATTTCAGGTCCTTGTCGACCACGCCGCCTCCCGGGTCAGCGGCCATTCGGCAGGTACCCGCGTAATGAACGCCTGATCCAGGAGGAGACCCGACGTCATCCGTGATGTAACCGCTGGCTTTCCTTAGCATTCGTCGGCCTAGCGCGGCGACCCGCCGGCTGTGATCGGCCTCGATCTCTGACGTTTCGTAATTAATACGCGCCTGACGTTGTCCAAACTGATCTACCCGATCGGCCAAAACGACCTTGTTCTTTCGCTGCGGAACGGCCGGGCTCCACAATATTAACGTCGCCGTGCTCTTAAAAACTTGCCGGGAAATGGTTTCCACCAAGAATCGGGACAACCGGGGCATTTTGGCCAAATAATAAGGAGCCTTCATGAAATCCGACCAGAACTGGCCCACGAATGGAAAGCGTTTCCCTTGCGAATCCTTGATCTGACCGCCTAGCAATATATGATCGCCATAACCGCGGTCTTCGTTCGCCGGCCTGAACCACAATCCAAAGAAACTGGTGCCGACGACCACATGCGGGGTATCCTGCAAAAACTCGCCGACTTGCTCGGCTTTGCTCGGGTCGTCGGTGAACGAGTTCAGCAGCAGCCGAGGCGATTCGATGGCGCCTGCACAGACGATGACCACGTCTGCTTCAATCTCGACGATCCGCGCGGCGCGTTCGTCGATCGCCACGACATGGGAGATCGAGAACCACTCATTATCACAGTTGACGGCGGTGAGTTTGATGGCTCGGGTATGTTCGAGCAGCCGAAAGTTCCGCAGCGCTCTTATCTCCGGCAGGAGATGCGTGGAGAATTTATAGACGCTCCCGGAACGGCACCCGCGCCCGCAATTTCCGCAGGCCACGCACTTTTGTGTCGAATCCGGCCGCAGGTCAACGGATTTCCTGTTCTCCAGAAAGAAAAGATCCGGGCCAAGCGAGCCGGCGTTGCTGTCGATGAAAACGCGGTCAATTTGTCTGGCGCTGCGGGGCGAAAGAAAGGATCCGTCCGGAAATTGCAGCAAACCGTTGCGCTCACCCACCACCAATGCGAGCCGCTCGACCTCAGAATAGTGATCGGCAAGATCGCCTAGAGAAATCGGCCATCGGCAGTCCTTACTATAGGGATTGCGGTTGGCAAAATCGTCCTCTGAATACCTCAGGCAGATCCCATTCCAGAGGTTCTGCAAGCCGTTGACGTGGTGAATTTGGTAGTGATGGAATCCGCCTTCCCGCGGACCTTCTATGGAGCTCCGGCTACGGGCGTCCGCGAGGAGCGGATGAACGATAGAGATTTCCGGCCTGACCGGGAAAGTGGTCTGAGGGCCTATTTCAAAATGGCCCTTTTGTTCCGGGCTCAGCTCGTTTTCAAATTCCGATTGCGCTGGAATACCGCCTGAGTTGATGACCAGCACATCGGCGCCCGCCTTCGCCAGACGATAGGCGAGCATGCCCCCGCCGCCGCCGGTACCGATCACGCAGAACTTCACGCGAAGCGTCACCGGTTTCTCCGGGCCGAGCGCGCAAAGGCATCGCTAGCGAAATACAGGTACTCCACAAAATCGCAAAGCAGCTTAATTTCGCGCCGAGTGAAATATTGTCGCGGAGTCAGATCAGGCGTCGCATTTTGTCGCCATGCCGTCCATAAAGGGCGGAGTTGGTCGTTCCGCTCCATGATCCCCGGAATCAGGCCGATGAGCGGCTCGATGCGGCCGGCGTATGGCGAGACCTGGCAGAGTCGCTTGGCCAGCGAATCATGCCCGCTCATTATCTGGCCATCATCCTTAAGGCGCATCCGAACGGCCATGGAGTCGCGTAAACAATCCGCCATGATTTTGAGAGATTTTCCACCGTAATTGCTTTAAGCGCCCAGCTCTCCTGGGGAATATCAACCAACTCTACCACGGTTAAGATCGGACGCGGAAGTTCTAGGGCCTGAGGTGTAGATGCTCCAAGATAATGTCACCCCATAACTGCAACGAGATTCTGTCACCCTGCAAGGCTGGTGACCATGAGTCAGAAAGAGCTTAGTCTCGCACAATTGGAAGAGGCCGCATCGCTCTCACCCGGCTTTCTTCGCGCACTCCGCGGCTGTTCTCAGCGCCTTCCCTGAGCCAAGCCGAAGGGGACCTTCGCGATTCAGACCTGCTCTAAAAAATGCTACAGTAATCGCTTCATGTCCGCGCCCAATTCCCTCTTCGTTCGCGCCTGCAAGTCCCAACCCGTCGACCGCACCCCCGTCTGGTTCATGCGCCAGGCCGGACGCTACATGCCCGAGTACCGCGCCGTTCGCAAGCAACATTCCCTGCTCGAAATCTGTAAGAAACCCGCGCTGGCCGCCGAAGTCACCATCACCGCCGCCGATTTTCTAGGCGTCGACGCTGCCATCATCTTCGCCGACCTCCTGCTTCCTCTCGAGGTCATGGGCCTGCCCTTTCATTTCTCAGCCGGAGAAGGCCCCGTAATCGAGAAGCCCATCCGCGCCCGCGAAGACGTAGCCCAACTCCGCACCGATCGCGCCGCTGACCTCGGCTACGTCTCCGAGGCTGTGAGTCTTGTCGCGAAACATTTTGCCGGAAAGCTCCCAGTCATCGGATTTTGCGGCGCCCCCTTCACCCTCGCCAGCTACATGATCGAAGGCGGAGGCTCCCGCAACTATCTCCACGCCAAGAAGATGATGTACAACTCTCCCGCCGACTTGGAACGAGTTGCTGCGCAAACTGGTCAAAGTCACTGCCGAATACTCCGCCGCTCAGGTGCGCGCCGGCGCCGATGTAATCCAGATTTTCGACAGTTGGGTCGGTTGTTTGAGCGTGGAAGACTATCGCCGCTACGTATTGCCGCACGTGAAAAGCCTGGTGACGCGCCTGCAGAAGGCCGGTGCGCCCGTAATTTACTTCGGCACCGACAGCGCCACCCTGCTCTCAGCGATGCATGAAACCGGAGCCGATGTCATCGGCCTCGACTGGCGCATCCCCCTCGACAAAGGATGGAGTGATCTCAATCATCGCTGCGCTGTACAAGGCAATCTCGATCCCGTCCTGCTTTTCGCGGACTGGAAAGAATTGAAGTCTCGCGCCCAACACATTCTTCAACTAGCCGCCGGACGCCCCGGCCACATCTTCAATCTAGGCCACGGCATCCTCCCCGAAACGCCAGTAGAAAACGTGAAACAACTGGCGCGCTTCGTGCAGGAACACTCCGCAACGGATCGAGCGGCGACCCGAAGCCCGAAAGCTGAAGCCCGAAGCACGCATTCATGACTCGCATCGCCATCATCGGCGGCGGCATCTCCGGACTAACCGCCGCTTTCACTCTCGAAGAACTCCGCCACACCGGCGCACTCGAATATACCCTCTACGAATCCTCGCCCCGTCTCGGCGGCGTCCTCCGCACCGAGCACATCCACGGCTCCATCGTCGAAGCCGGGCCCGATTCCTTCATCACTGAAAAGCCCTGGGCTGCCGACCTCTGCCGCACGTTAGGTCTAGGCGATCAGCTAATCGGCTCGAACGACGCCGACCGGAAGACTTATATTCTCGTCCGTGGCCAACTCATCCCCCTCCCCGACGGCCTGATGTTCATGGTCCCAACCAAGATTCTCGCCACCGGACTTTCGCCCCTGTTTTCCTGGACCACCAAGCTCCGCATGCTGCGCGAGCTGTTCCATCCGCCGCGCGCCGCCGAAGCCGACGAAAGCGTAGCCTCGCTGGTCGAACGGCACTACGGAAAGGAAATGGTCGAACGCCTCGCGGACCCCCTCCTCTCCGGCGTCTACGGCGGCGAAGCCGCCAGCCTCAGCGTCCGCGCCGTCCTCGCCCGTTTCGCCGACATGGAGCGCACTCACGGCAGCCTCGGGCGCGCCATGCTCGCGGCCAGAAACAAAATGCCGCGCTCGCCCAACAAACCCGCGCCGCCGCCGCTTTTCACTTCTCTCAAGAAAGGCATGCAGCAGCTCCCCGAAACCATAGTTCCCAAGCTCAACCGCGACTCACTGCTCACCAACACTAAGGTGGAGTCAATTCAACTCGAAGCGGGAGCCTGGAGCATCTCATCAGGATCGAAATCCGATCGCTTCGACGCAGTAATCCTGGCTGTGCCCGCGCACGCCGCCGCGCAACTTCTCTCGCTCTGCAGTCCCGAACTGTCTGCCGAACTAGCCGCCATCGGCTACAGCTCATCCATCACCGTCGTGCTCGGCTACGATCGCGACGTCCGACAGTCCCTACCTCCAGGCTTCGGATTTCTCGTGCCCCGCAGTGAAGGCAAGCGCTTGCTGGCCGCGACCTTCGTCCACAACAAGTTCCCTCACCGCGCCCCCGACGATCGCGCTCTGCTGCGCTGCTTCTTCGCCGGATCAAATGCGGAAAATATCTGGCAGCTCTCCGACCACGCCATCATTGCCCTGGTCCGCAACGAATTGCTGCAGATCCTAGGCCTCCGCGCCGCACCTCTCTTTGCCCGCGTTTACAAATGGAAATCCGCCATGGCCCATTACGGAGTCGGCCACCTCGAAGGCCTGGACCGCATCGAGCGCCTACGCCAGCAATTACCCGGTCTCGCACTCGCCGGCAACGGCTACCGCGGCATCGGCATCCCCGACTGCATCCGCTCCGGCCAGGACGCAGCAAAACAAGTAAGCTCGTGTGGGGACGGGCGCCTCGCCCGTCCAGCCGAGCGCAGCGAGGCGCTCTGACACTCGCCCTAGCGATAGGGCTTCCCGCAAACTAAGCTTCAGCCTCCGATGTTCCCACTCCGCCCCTACGCCGGAACATCCACCTTACCCGCCCTCAACTCTCGCCGCACCCGAGCCACCACCAGCCGAATCTCGTCATAACTCACCTCCGGAGGCAACGCATCCTTCAAAGGCTTCAACCCATTGACCCCTAGCCGCGCGCAGGCCGCCTCGATCACAGCCAACTTATTCCGATCAATCCATCCCGCTTCAAACTCCAAATCCCCCCTCTCCACCAGATTCGCCACCGCGTTCACCACGGTCGACAACTGCCGTCCCCGGATTTTCGCAATGTCTTCAAAACTATGCCCCGCACCCAGCAAACGCATGGTCTCAAGCGCAGGCGCCGTAATCTTCTCGGGAAAAGCCGAAGCGCGAGCGCCGTTCCCGTAGCGCTCCAGAGCAGTCAGTATCCCCCGTCCATACACCTCAGCCTTCCGCTCACCAATTCCCGTGATGCTCAACAGCTCCGCCATCGACGCCGGCCGCCGCCGGCAAATCTCCTCCAGCGTCGTGTCATGTAGAACAACAAACGCCGGAACGCCCTGCTCTTTCGCCGTGATCCGCCGCCACTCCCGCAAGTATTCGCTCAGCTCCGCATCCACGCTGGAAACCCCCGGCCCGGCGACAACCCGCGATTCCTTCCCCGCATAGCTCACGCCCCGAACCGCCGCCGTCATCCACTCCGCCCCGCTCCCGCACACATCGCAAGCATCGCAAGTCTCCCACTTAGCAACTTCTCCAAAATGGCCGCAAATCTGCCGATGCCGGCACCGCTTCGACTCCACAAACTCCCGGATGATCCGGTACCGCTCCCAAGCCCGCTCCCGCTCCGCCGCATCCGTAATCTGGTTGGCAAAAAATCCCAGCAACCCGGCATCTCTCTTCTGCCACAACAAAACGCAGTCGGCACTCAAGCCGTCGCGCCCCGCCCGTCCTGCCTCCTGGTAGTACTGCTCGATCGACTTCGGCAGTGACAAATGAATCACCGCCCGCACTGCCGCCTTGTTGATTCCCAATCCAAAAGCAATCGTCCCCACCAGCACCCGCACTTCGTCCGACATCCACCGCTCCTGATTCCGCCTCCGATCGTCGCTTCCCATCTTGCCGTGATATCCCACCGCGGCAATGTCGCGATCCCCCAGAAAATCCACCGTCTCCTCCACCCGATTAATCGTCGGAGAATAAACAATCACATTGCTCCCGGAGTAGCTCCGCAAAGCCCGCACCAGCAACTCCATCTGTTCCAACCCTTCACACTCTCGCACCAGGTAGCGCAAGTTAGGCCGGTAAAAGCTGGCAATATATTTGTCGGGAGAGCGCAGCTGCAGTTGCGCCAGAATGTCGTGCCGCACGTGCCGCGTGGCGCTGGCCGTAAACGCCGCAATAGGACGATCCGGAAACTTCGATCGCAACTTATTCAACTGCCGGTACTCAGGACGGAATTCATGCCCCCACTCGGATATGCAGTGTGCCTCATCAATCGCGAAAAACGCGACCGGCACCTGCTGCAACCAACCGATCGTATCGCCCCGCGCAATCCGCTCCGGCGAAACATAAAGCAGCCGGTAAGCCCCGTCCCGCGCCCGGCTCATCACCTTCGTCTGTTCGCTATCGCTCAAAGTGCTGTTAAGCACCGCCGCCGGAATCCCCATCTGCGCCAACTGCGCCGCCTGATCCTGCATCAGCGCGATCAGCGGAGAAATCACCACCGCCGTCCCTCCCGACATCACCGCCGGCAACTGATAGCACAAAGACTTGCCCCCGCCCGTAGGCATCACCACGCAAGCGTCGTGCCCCGCCAGCAAGCTGCGCACAATCCGCTCCTGCAGCGGACGAAACGTACTGTACCCCCAGTACCGACGCAAAGGCGCAAGCAGATCCGTTTCCTGCATCATGACTAAAGAGTATAGGTGAAGGCGAATATTAGGAGAAACCCAATCGCAGTCATTTTCCGGAGAACTTTCCAAACTGGGAACCCCAGCTCTACCCCGTGATCCCCTGTGTCCTCTGTATTAAAGATTTTTCTGAAGCCGCTCCATACCTCACCTCCCGATAAATCCCAGCAAACCCCACCCAAACCACCGCAATCACGAAAAAGCAAACCAAGCTCCCCTCCGGCCCCACCGACCCTCCAGTAATCCATCGCGACCCATGAAACGACGAACTAAGCAAATGTCCCGGAGACATCACCCCGCTATCGGGCACCGAATAAAAAAAACTCTCCCCCCAGTCCCACGCCGCATGGAATCCCACCGCAAACCACAAGCTCCCGGTGCGCCGCAGCGTGAGACAAAAGAAAAACCCGATCAGACCCGCAGCCAGCGCACCGGTCCAGCCTTCTCCCTGATTGTTCAGATGGATTGCCCCAAACCCGATCGAGAGCAACGCCGCCGCCGGCCAGAATCCCAACCCACGGACCAGCGTGAACAGCGTGTAACCTCGGAACACGAATTCCTCAACCAGGCCCACCAGCAGGAACACCACACCCCAAAAAATTGCGTATCTCACCATGCTCATTCCGTGCAGCACAAGATGCCCAAAATCGAAAGCGTGCAGCCCATGCAGAATTTCCAGCAGCAGAGTAATGCCCAGGAACCCCCAAACCACGCCCACCCAAAACAACTTTGAAAACGCCTGCCGCAGCGGTAAGCCATAAGCTCCGAACGGCCTCCGTTCGATCCGTGCCATCACCACCGCAGGAACGACTGCCGCCACCAGAGCCCCAAGCTCACCAGCCATCTGGGACCAAAGTTTGCCCAAGTGCAGCGAATCCGCCCACCAGTTCTCAACCGCCGCGATTACCCCAAACATCACCCAATAAAGAGCGATGCTCCACCCCAGGCGCAATCCCCCGGCGCCAAAAAAAACTCTCCGCAGCCAAGGCGATTGGGGCGGGTCAACGGCGAAAGCCCCGTTCTCATCAGCCATCAATGCCTCCCGCGGATTTTCTCCGCGCCCTCCGTGGCAGTTCTCCGCAAGCTCCGCGATGAAAGGATTCTCGCGCTCGTGTTCCTCTTAGCGCCCTTCGCGGCCTTCCTTCGCGAACTTCGCGGTTAAGAGCTTTGATCTTGCGCCTGTGCGGAAGCCGGCTCCAATTCTTTTTTCCCCCGTCGCAACTCTACCGAACTCAGATACGCCCCAACCCGGAAACTTCCCTCACCAGCCGCAACATGGTAAAACACTTCGTCCTGCCTTATGACCCGATTTTTCACTCGCGAACGCTTCGGCCGCCCCCAGTTTCTAGCCGGAGCCTTGCTCCTGGCCTTCCTCGCGCAAGCCTCTTGGCTGGTGCATTCCGAGCTAAACGTGCCTGCACCAACTGCACCCGCCGCCCCCAGCGCCTCCGAGCTAGCCCGCATAGCGTTCGGCTGGCGTCAATTTCACGACGGCGGCATTGCCGGTGCGCCTTTCTCCGATCCTCCCAACGCACTTCCCGCAGAAATCACTCACGACGCCAATGGTTTCGACACACAACACTCCCCACTAATCTCCCTGGTGACCGCCGCCCCGCTGCTAGTCGTGCCCCAGAGACTGATTACCCCCGAATATTCCGCATACTGGCGCTGGCTTCCGCGCCTTCCTTTCTTAGCCTGCGGACTAGCTCTAGGCGCATCCCTCTGGTATGTAGCCCGCCGTCTCTGCGGCAACACCGGAGGCTTCCTAGCCCTAACCCTCTACTGCTTCTCTCCATCCATGATCCAGGCCAGCGCCGTCTGGCACACCGAGCCCGAAATCCTCGCCGCCTGGGGATCCTTCGGCGCAATCTTCACCGCCATTGCCGTAGCCCACACGCTCTACGCCCCGCGCGAAGTAGTGTTGTGGAACTGGCGCCGCATAGTCCTGCTTGGCGTCTCTCTGGCCATCGCCGTTGGATCCCAATTCTCGATGATCGTAGTAGTGCCTCTCGCTCTAGCCTTCATGTTCTATGTAGCGCCCATCCGCCGAGCCGCCGCCCTAACCATCTGGATCGCCTCCGCTGCAGTGGCGCTAACCCTGCTCTTCGCCACCTATTTCTTTCACCCGCACGTCTTTTCCGAAGCCATGCGCCACGCCTCCTTCTGGGCAGCAACCTGGCGCAGCTTCACCGTCCTTGCCGTCTACCGCGAAGTAGCGCACGAGATCCTCCGAGCCTGTCCCGCCCTGGCCCTGCTCCTGCCGTTAGCCGTCGCCACGTACACAATCTGGCCGCGCACCCGTTACTTCGGCAACACCGCCCCCGCCCTGGTAGCTCTACTCTTCATAGGACTCGGCATGGCCCACCCCGACCAGGCCGGTGCAGGATTCCTCCTCGCATCCATCCCCTTCCTACTGATCTTCGTAGCCGGTATAGCAGCCGACCTGATGGAAACTCCCCCAAGCCAACTAGTAAAAGCCGCTGTCTGGGCCTTAATAGCAGCCGACATCCTCTGGACGTTACTAAAACTATCCCAAGCCCCCACCGGATGATTCTCGTTGTGGATGATGTTTGTGGATGATGTTTGTGTGGGGACGGGCGCATTCGCCCGTCCCCCGAGCGCAGCGAGGGTCGCTGCACTGCCCGTGCAGAGCGGGCACTCCTGTCCGGCCCTTTGATGTTGGCTTTGCTCTTGCTCTCGCCCAAGTCGGCCATTCTGACAGTAGCCATTCCCCATTACTTTGTCATTCCGACCGGAGCCGGAGCGCCAGCGACGGCGGAGCGGAGGAACCTGCTGTTCGCCGACGCCCCCACGACTCTCCACCGAGCTAGCAACTAGGTACTATCAACTGTTTTTGGAGTATCATATCCCCGTGAAACACCCAGCCCAGCGCTCGATTCCATCCCAGCTGGCAAGCTCCCTGGCTCTGGTGACGCTGCTAACAGCTCTAGTCGCAGCCCAAAGAACTGCACACGCCTCCGCGCCGCGCCCGCACTTCAACCAGCCCACCGGCCACTTTGCTCTCGGACAAAACGCGCGCGGATTCCACCGCTCTCCCAACACGTCTCTACCATTCCCATTCTTCGGCGATTTCTTCAATCCCGACGACCTCTACTCCACCGGCTACCCCGTAGCCTCGCAGCCGCCCATCTTCCTCTTGCAAGCCGCCAGCGCCCCGGCCGGTTCCTCAGATTATCTAACCCAACCCCATCACAACCGCGAGCCCGCAACCCCAACCCAGCCGCTGATGATAGAACGTCAAAACGGCCGCTACGTCCGCATCAGCAGCACCCCAGCCAACGGCGAGCCTCTGCCCCAGCAGCCCGCCCAAGCTCAAACCAAAGACGCTAAGCGCATGCTCACCGCCGAACCCGGACCGCACAACCTCCCGCCGGCACTCCTGGTCTTCCGCGACGGACACACCGAAGAAGTCCGCGACTACGCCATCGCCGACGGCACCCTCTACGCCCGCGGCGACTACTACACCGACGGATACTGGCAAAAGAAAATCGCCCTCTCCGCCCTAAACGTCCCCCAAACGATAGAAGCTAATGCCAGGCACAGCATAAAATTCATCCTGCCGACATCCCCCAACGAAGTAGTCACCCGCCCCTAGCAATCCCAAACTTTCTGAACCGTAGTGTCCTTAGTGGTTAACGATTTTGGAACGCCACAGATCCCCGGAATGCAATAATCACAACCCCAAACGTGCTACAATATTCTTCGAACAAAACCCATTAACCGCCTGTAAATGCAACCGCTTAGCCCCAATTTCGCCGTCACTCCGCATCCCCCAGAGCCGAAGGCAAGCCTCTTAGGTTTTCAATTACCAAATTACAAAATTACCCAATTACTAAATGGTCTCCATGCCTGACGATCAAAATCCCGAACTCCCCCTGACTCCGCCGCCCCCAGGCGACGGCAGTCCCGGCGCTCTCCACATTCAGCCCGTCAACATTGAAGACGAGATGCGCAAGTCGTATCTCGATTACTCGATGTCGGTCATCATCGGACGTGCTCTCCCCGACGTCCGCGACGGACTCAAGCCCGTCCACCGCCGCATTCTCTACACCATGCAGCAGATGGGCCTCCAGCCCAATCGCGCCACGCGCAAGTGCGCCAGAATCGTCGGCGACGTAATGGGCAAGTACCATCCCCACGGAAATCTAGCTGTCTACGACGCGTCTAGTCCGCTTAGCGCAAACCTGGAGCCTCCGCTATCCGCTAATCTTCGGACAAGGAAATTTCGGCTCCGTCGACGGCGACCCTCCCGCCGCCGATCGCTACACCGAAGCCAAACTAGCCGCAGTCTCCACCGCTCTGCTGGAAGACTTAGATAAAGAGACGGTAGACTTCCGACCCAACTACGACGGCAGCGAAGTAGAGCCCGACGTTCTACCCGCGAGAATTCCCAATCTCTTGATCAACGGCTCCGACGGAATCGCAGTAGGCATGGCGACAAAAATTCCGCCGCACAACTTAACCGAAATCGTAGACGCCACCATCACGCTGATCAACAACCCTAACGCCCAGCTAGCCGACATCCTGAAATTCGTTCAAGGCCCAGACTTCCCCACCGCCGGCGTAATTCACGGACGCGCCGGAGTCTTCGAAGCCTACCGCACCGGCCGCGGACGCTTCATGATGCGCGCCAAAGCCGCCATCGAAAACATCAACAAAGATCGCCAGGCCATCATCGTCACCGAAATTCCCTATCAGGTAAACAAAGCGCGCCTCGTCGAGCGCATCGCGCAATTGGTCAACGACAAAGATATCGAAGACATCTCCGACGTGCGTGACGAAAGCGGCCGCGAAGAGCCCGTCCGCATCGTGATCGAACTCAAGCGCGGCGCCGAGCCGCAAATCGTCCTCAATCAGCTCTTCAAGCACACCTCCATGCAGGAAGGTTTTTCCATGATCCTGCTGGCGGTGGTCAACGGCCAGCCCCGCGAATTGGGACTGATCCAGGCCATCAAGCACTTCATCAATCACCGCGTAGAAGTAGTCCGCCGCCGAACCGCTTTCCTGCTGCAGAAAGCCAAAGACCGCGAGCACATCTTAGAAGGCTATTTAAACGCGCTCGATCATCTCGACAACGTGATCACAATCATCCGCGCCAGCGCCAACCGCGCCGACGCCCGCGAAAACCTAGTCGCCTACTTCGGCGGCAAGAAAATCGACATCAACACCACCGGCCGCGCTCCCAAGCAAGATCCCGAAAAGCCGTTCACCACGCGCCAGGCCGAAGCCATCCTCGAACTCCAACTCCACCGCCTGACCAAACTCTCCATCGACGAAATCTCCAACGAGCTAAAAGAAGTCCGCGAAAAAATCGAAGACTACGAATCCATCCTCGCCTCCGAAACCAAACTCCGCAAAGTCATCATCAAAGAACTGGAAGAAGTAAAAGACCTCTACGGAGACGAGCGCCGCACCCGCATCGAAGACGAAGCCGCAGAAATCGTCCTCGAAGATTTAATCGCCGACGAGCAGGTAGCCGTAACCTTCAGCCACTCCGGCTACATGAAGCGCACCCCCATTTCCACCTACCGCATGCAGCGCCGCGGTGGCACGGGCCGCACCGGCATGAAGACCCGCGACGAAGATTTCGTCGAACACCTCTTCATCGCCTCCACCCACGCCTACATCCTCATCTTCACCAACAAAGGCCGAGTCTACTGGCTTAAGGTCTACGAAATTCCCGACGTAAGCGCCGCCGGCAAAGGCAAACACATCGGCAACCTGATCGGCCTGCAACCCGGCGAAACCGTCCGCACCATGCTGGCGGTCCGCAATCTCGAGGAAGAAAACAAGTTCATCTTCTTCGCCACCCGCAATGGCCTGGTAAAAAAATCAGAACTCCGCGAGTTCATGCACGTCCGCTCCAACGGCATCAACGCCATCAACATCGAAGACGGAGACGAACTGGTAGCCGCCCGCATCACCAACGGCAACCAAATCGTCTTCATCGCCTCTCACGAAGGCATGGCCGTCCGCTTCGACGAAAATCACGTCCGCCCCATGGGCCGCAACGCCTACGGCGTAAACGGAATCAATCTTGAAGAGCGCGACTACGTAGTAGGCATGACGGTAACTCCCAAGTCCGACAAAACCGCCGAAGCAGAAGAGCCAGGGACCGGCAAGGACCGTGTAGGGACGGACGCATTCGGGAGCCTGCCCCGAGCGGAGTCGAGGGGTCCAGCGAGCGAAGCGAGCCAAAGCGAAGGAGAAGTGGGAAGCGACATCCCACCCACCGAAGCAGTCGACCTAACCCAAAAAGGCAACCTGATCCTCTCCGTAACCGAAAACGGATACGGCAAGCGCACCCCCGCCGACGAATACCGCCTGATCAACCGCGGCGGGAAAGGTGTAATCAATGTGAAGACCACCGAGCGAGTAGGCAAAGTAGTGGCCATCGCTCTGGTAGACGAAAACTCGCAAGTAATGCTGATCAGCCAGTACGGCAAAATCATCCGCATGGATTCGAAAACCATCCGCGAATCCGGCCGCAACGCCCAAGGCGTCCGCCTGCTGCAAATGGAACCAGGCGATCGAGTAGCCGCCGCAGTAGTATTAGCCCCCGAAGAAGAACCAAACGGTAACGGAGGCACGCTACTTCAGTAGGTGAGAGTAAGAGAATCATGTCATCCCGAGCAAAGCGAGGGATCTTGGTTTCGCCTGCGTCCCCACTGCTCAAGCGGGGCGCCGACTAGGCACTAGGTACTAGCTACTATTTCACTCCCTGCTTCCGATTAATCTCAAACGAAAACTCCGTAATAAAATTCAGCAGAGTCCCCCACCCCAACTGCCCCGCCATCGCCTCCCCACCGTTAACAAACGCGTTCTTCGGACTAGGCTTCCAGGCCGTAGCAATCATCCCCCCGCCAAACGCCCCTCCATACAATGCCCACTGCGGCCTCAAATGCTCCTCGCTGCGATCGTAAGTCATCAGATTCCGGAGGAACGCATGCCGCGTCCGCGGCCACAACCCTTTGCACTTGCACTGATCGTAACGCACTTCATATCCCAGCTTCGCATTGCCCCAGGCCGCCAGCGAGTTCGCCGCAATAAACTGTCCCTCCCGCGACGCAAACCTCTCCGCATAACCTGTCCACCCATCGTCCCACTGCGAAGGCGTCCCACGCACTTGATCAAACCCCGCCGCAAACATTCGCTTCATATAAGCTTCCGGAGTTGTCAGCGTCTGCCGCAAATAGATTTCCTTCCGCTGCTCGCTAGTCGGCGTAACCCGGTTCCGGTTCCTCCCCACATACTCTCCCGCGATCCACCCCGACTCCCAATCTCGAGCCTTCTTCAACCCCGTCTGCGCCGCGCCCACCGTCATCCCGGCCACCACTTGTACGGGATTCCCATTCTCCTGTTTCCGTTTGCTCTCCCCCGGCGCATCCGGAAGCTCTTTCCCCGACTCCTGTCCCGAAGACTGAGAAGGTTTCTCATCCGACTTCTGCGGAGGACTCTGCCCCGGCTCACCACCCTGCGCAAACCCCCGCCCGCAAGCCATCAACACCAACACAAGCACAAAGCAGGGCATACTCTGTGCCCTCTGTGGCAAAGCCTTTGACTTTGACTTCCCCATCACCAGCACACCCCAATAGCAAACTCTCTTGGATGCCCAAGCTCCACAACCGCGTTGCTGAACAGAAAGGGATTAATCAGGAAAAGCGTGGCCAAACCTCGTGCCCTGCTCCAACTGAGAACTGAGAACCGAGAACTGAGAACTGTTTTCCTTACCCTCGCTCAAACGCATGCTTCTTCTCCAACTCCTCCACCGCCGTCCGCATCGCCGCTTCAAATCTCTCCGCCTGCCCCATCAACCCGGCAGTAGCCAGAGCGAACTCACCCTCCATCCGCACCAACCCATCCCCAGCCATCCGCCCCGCCACTTCCAGCAAATGCTCCGCCGTCGTTTCCAAATACTGCGCCTCCGTCGGATCCCCAATCCAAATTCGCTCTTGACCGCCAACCCGAGTCCCCCAATAAACCTTCCGCTCCAAAAACTCCGCAATCACTTCATCCGATGCCTTCCCAAACACCCACTTCCCCCGCTTGAAATCATAATGCCGGCTCGAAAACGCCACCGGCTTCAACTTCCCCGACTTTACAAACTCAATCTGCTTGCGGTCCACTTCCTTGCGCAAAGCATTAATCACCGGAGCCTCCGCATCCCGAGCCTCCAAAGACGCCATCACCTCCCGCACCGTAGCCGACAAATTCACCGCCACCGGCGCATGCAACCCCTCCGACCCCTCCAGCCGGATCTCCCCATGCAACACCCAAAAATCCGCCCCCGAGCCAGACCGGTGAAACGGCCACGACAACTCAAAACTCAAAGGCAACCCGCCCAGCGTCACCCAAATCTTTTTCCCCTCGCCGGCCTGCGTCATAGTCGAGCCCACCTCTCGATCTGAAAAATTCCCCTGTCATGCTGAGCGAAGTGAGATCGTCCAAAGGATGATCTCACGCAGTCGAAGCACCCATGCCCGCCCGCACAACCACCAGCCCGCACCGGAATTTTTATCCAAGAAATCGCACTACCCCGTGGCACCACGTGTTCTCCGTGGTCAAGCTCTCCGTCAGAAGCCGATCAACTCTTCCCACTCTTCCTAACCCGAGCCCCCATCCGCAACAACTTCCTCACCGTCCCCGTAGGCAGACGCTTCATCTCATCATGCAACTCCGTCACCGCCTCAAAAAATCCCGCCATAGCCGCCAGCCGCTCCCGGGTAAAATCCGCCCCCGGCTCCCTAGGATCCAGCTCCTCCAAACACCGCCGCAACAACTCCCGCGTCGGATCGATCTCCCTCCGCTTCCTCTGCTCAATCACCAGCCGGAACATCTCCCAAACATCTTTCATCGACTCATAATGCTCCCGCCGGTCCCCCAGAACATGCACCGCCCGCACAATCCCCCAACTCTCCAGCTCCCGGATCGACGTACTCACATTCGACCGCGCCACGCTCAAAGTCTCCGCAATCACCTCCGCCGGCAGAGCCCGCGGCGACAAATACAGCAACGCATGGATCTGCGCCACCGTCCGGTTAATCCCCCACCGCGTCCCCATCTCGCCCCAATGCAAAACGTACTGCTTCTGCACCCCCGTCAGGTTAGCCATGTCTGTACTTTCAGTTCAATCAGAATCTACGGAACACACCGCCCGCATGTCAACCGCCCCACGTTCCTCGCAGTTTGTCATCCCGAGCGAAGCGAGGGATCTTTGGTTTCGCCGGCGCGCTCCGCTGCCGACCGTGCCTGTGTGTGGTGCAGCGCTTCAGCGCTGCGATAAGAACCGCAAAACTAAAACAAAGAATGAACAGCAGCATCAGCCGCACGAGCGACTACTCGTTACTAGGTACTCGGGACTCGGGTCTGCGCTTCGCAGGCTCCTCCGCCACCTTCTTCTTAGGAGCCTTCCGCTCCGCCTCCGCCCGCTTCCGCTCCTGATACCGCCGATCATGAAACGCTTGGTCCGACCCTTGTTTCTTCATCCCTCAAGCTTACACCAGGCAAAACGTGCAGAATGGACGCTCCTGTCCGTTGCCTTTGACGTTGATTTTGATTTTGACTTTGCCTTCCTGTCCCCAAAAAAGCGGAGGGTGCCCCATCTTTCGCGTTTTTTGCGAAAGGTGGGACACACAAAAGCCTGCAGCGCCAGCCTTTGACGTTGACGTTCCCCGTTAGTACGGACACTCCCGTCCGTTGTCTTTGACGTTGATTTTGATTTTGACTTTGCCTTCCTGTCCCCAAAAAAGCGGAGGGTGCCCCATCTTTCGCGTTTTTTGCGAAAGGTGGGACACACAAAAGCCTGCAGCGCCAGCCTTTGACGTTGACGTTCCCCGTTAGTACGGACACTCCCGTCCGTTGTCTTTGATTTTAAACTTTGATTTTGACTTTCGGGCCCTAATGCTTCCGGAACGCCAAGAAAATCAGATTGAAAAGCTGCACCAGCGTGACCCCGATCGTCACATAAACCGCAATCTCCAGCCGCCGCCCCGCTTCCTCCACCCCGCGCAGCAGCTCAGCAATGTCGATCGTAGCCTGATGCAAAGTGTCGGCCAGTTGCTCGAAATGCTGAGTCGAGGCCCTCATCTTTTCCGACACCCGAGACATCGCCAGCGACGCCTCCGCCATCTGCTTTCCATTACGCAGGTCCAGCTCCGCCTTGCAAGCCGACCACCATGCGCTCCCCGGCGCGCTGTCATACATCCGTTGCCGGATTTCCTCATACGATCGCCCCCGCAACAACTGCACCAGGGCCTCAACCCGCGCGGCAGACTTAGCCTCCTCGCTCGATCGAGTTTCCGCAGCCTGCAGATTCTCCTTAAATATTGGCATCCTCAGCAGCCTAGCACCCAACTTCCCCCGCCTTCACATTCCCAAAGTTCACTACCGTGGTGTCGAAAAGACTCGACGGGTGCTGGCTAGTCGTGCAGGGATAAGGTCATCGCACGTGTGAGCGGACACTCCTGTCCTGAGTACCTACAGCAAGATCCTGTCATCCCGAACGAAGTGAGGGATCTTGGTTTCGCCGGCTCGACTCCGCTGCCGGCCTTGCCTCAGGGTGGCGCAGCGCTTCCAACGCCGCGATAAACGCCTGCGATCAAAGCAGGGCTTTAGCCCCCGGAGTACCTACAGTAGGATCTTGTCATCCCGAACGAGGATCCCGAACGAGGATCTTGTCATCCCGAAACGAAGTGAGGGATCTTGGTTTCGCCAGCGCGACTCCACCGCCGACCTTGCCTCCGGGTGGCGCAGCCGCGTCCAGCGCTGCGAGATGCCGACGATTCGTATCAGGGCACGGCTTCAAGCCGTGCCGTCAGCCCAAAACCAGAACGGGCTTCAGCCCCTGAGGAACACGGGGATGATCCTCCCACCCCGCAATTTAGCTTTCTCACCGCAGCTTCGCATACTCCGCCTGAGCTTCCTTCAGGACAGGAATATCAGGGTCAGCATCTTTCCAAAGCGTGAGGAAATCTTGGTACGCAATTTTCGCCTTGGTGCTGTCGCCCGCCATCGCGTAGGCCCGTCCAATTTCGAGATGCGCCAACGCTCCCAATGGCGAGGCCAACACAAGGCCGCGATGGTCGAGTAGTTTCTGGAACTCCGCAACCGCGGCCGTTCCGTTCCGAGCCAACAGATAGGCTTGCCCGCGCACAAAGGCGGGTAGCAGATCCCCACTCAATTCGTAGGGGCTCGTAGCCTGTAGAAGTTCGATTGCTTTCGCTGGGTTGCGGTGGGCCACCTCGATCGTGGCGCCAATGGAGGGAATCCAATATTGCTGCATGAGAGTGTCGTGGGGGAAATCATGGTTGAGCCCGTCGACAATCTTCTGGGCCTGTCGATCGTCACCGATTTGAGCCAGGGCCAGCGCGGAGGAAGTCCTCGCATACACTCCTGTAGGAAACCGCGCCACCGCAGCCGCAGCCTGTCGCCGTGCCTCCGCCGCTTCGCCAAACTCGGCTTCGCGTAAAGCAGCATAGGCTTCGTAACTCGCTGCGACTTCCTTGGCGTCGTTCCGCATGGCGGACTCCACGGATCGCCGAGAAAACTCGCGCGCCTTCGCCATGTGTCCGTAATAACCTTCGGTATATGACTGGAGGAACAGCAGGTAGTCTTCCGAACCCGGTTTGCCTTGCCCCCAATCCACCTGTGCTTGCATTGCAGGTGGATTATTCTGCAAAAATGCCAGCTTATACATTGCGATCCGGACAGCATATACATCCTGCAACTTAAGCGCCGATACCTGATCGAGGGTTGCTTTGGCTTCGTCCAGCCGGTCCGAAGCCATGTACTCAAGCGCCAGGTTCGCGTACGTTCCGGAGTCCTGGTTCAACTGCAACTCTTCGCGGATGAGGGCCGCAGCCTTTTCGTGCTGTCCCAATCCCGCATATAAGATTCCCAAATTGTTGTGGGAGAAACGATCGCGCGGGAAGTCGTGAATCGAGAGTTCATACTGCTGGGCAGCCTTGTCCAGTTCCCCAGTTACCGACTGGTAGTAAGACGTTGTGATCTGATACCTTTCGCGTCCGCTTACTCGTTCGCGCAATTCATATGCCTTCTGAAAATTCTGACGCGCCAAACTGAGTTGGCCGAGGTTGTTGTAGGACGTTCCAAGATCAACGTACGCAATCGCAAAGCTCGGATCGAGTTCAATCGCGCGCTTCAAGAAGGGCAGCGCTTCCGTGTCACCCTTTTCACTCGAGACCTTATCGGCCTCGGTGTACGCCTTCAGCGCTTCCAAAGACGTGGTTGTCACCTCGTCCAAAGGTTTGTCGAACTTCTGAATGGAGGCCAGCGACTCGCCCAACTTCCCGCGCAATTCAGTCGCCGCCTGGCCAAGAGCCCCCAGTACCTTCTCCCGGCTATCTGCCTCGGCCTCGGCCGAGCCCAGGGAATCACCACTCTGGCAGTTGATCGCCTTCAGCGTGATTGCGAAGTGGCTGCCCAGAGCCGCAATCGACCCCGCTAGCATAGCCTTGCTTCCAGTGCGCAGACAGATTTCCTTCGCCACCTCCTGCGTTTGCCGGTCATGCCCAGAGCGATTCATCAGCTTGAGCGTCTCGTTCACTTTTTCATCCGACAGCACATTCAAGAAGGGCGATTGCTGCAGATCGACGGTGAGCGCCTGTTTCAAGGTATCGTCGAACACCGAATCGCCCGTGGTGTTGGCAAAATCGGCGAGCACGATCGTGTCTTTGTCGGTGAGGCGTTTGGCTGGGCGCGAGCGCAAATAGAAAGCCCCTCCGATTGCAACCGCGACAAGTATCACGGCAGCGGGAACCAAAACCTTCCAGAGTTTCCTGCCCGCCACTGGAACTTCGGCAACCTTCACCGCGCTCGATGACGGAACCGGAGCAAGCGCAGGAGAGCTGGCTGCAGGCAACGGAGGTCGGGCGACCCTGGGTTGCGCAGGTTCGGCGTCGCCTTCTTGTGCCACCACCACCGTGCCCGAACTAGCAGCAATAGCCCGTCCCGTCTCCGTATCCCGCTTCAGCCGCAACAGTTCCGAACGCATGTCGGCCGCATGTTGAAAGCGCAGTTCCCGATCTTTCTCCAGCGCCCGGTTAATAATGTCTTCGAGCTTCGCAGGCACATCCTGATTCAACCGCACCACCGCCACCGGAGCCCGATTCATGATGGCTTCACAAATCACCCCTGAGCTTTGGCCGTGAAAGGGCAGCGCTCCCGTAACCATTTCGTAGAGCACCACGCCAAACGAAAATAAGTCGGTTCGAGCATCCAGTTCCTTAGCTCGCACTTGCTCAGGAGACATATAGGCCACAGTTCCCAATGTGGCTCCCGGACTGGTGAGATGCTCCTCGCTCACCGCAGTCATTGGCGCCGTGGCTTCGGCTGGCTGCACCTCACTACTGACAGTCCGAATCACCTTAGCTAGTCCGAAATCCAAAATCTTGGCGTGCCCGCGCTTCGTCATGAAGATGTTTGCCGGCTTGATGTCGCGATGCACAATCCCCTCGCTGTGCGCGGCATCGAGTGCATCGGCAATCTCGATAGCCAAAGGCACCGCAATTTCCAGGTCCATCGGCCGCCCGGCAATCCGATGTTTCAACGTCACCCCATCCAAAAACTCCATCACGATGAAGGTTTGCCCGTTCTGCTCATCAATTTCATGAATCGTACAGATGTTTGGATGGTTCAGAGCCGACGCAGCTTTGGCTTCCCTCTGAAAGCGGCTGAGTGCCTGCGGGTCTTTGGCTACTTCGTCGGGCAGGAACTTGAGAGCCACGAAGCGACCCAGCTTGATGTCCTCAGCCTTGTAGACAACACCCATACCACCGCCGCCCAGCTTCTCGACAATGCGGTAATGCGAAATGGTTTGCCCGATCACTGGAGCAGAATCCTACGTCTGTGAAACGGTCAAGTCAACGAAAGCGATGGGGCCGCTGCACGCGCGGGTTGGGGGCTGGCCAAGCCTTTCTCACTGCGCGCGGGTGCTCCGTCCTTGTCTCTCCGTTCCCTGGAGGGACAGAGCCTGCCCTGAGCCTGCCGAAGGGACCTATGCATTTTGCCGCTCACTCGATGCTTCTGTCATCCTGAGCGAAGTAGGATCGTCTGAAAGACGATCCTACGCAGTCGAAGCACCCCAGACCCGCCGCCACGACCACAAGCCCGAACAGGAGTTTCCACCACGAATCCAGATCGATCCCACCCCACACGGATTGTCATCCTGAGGAAGCGGAGTCATCCGCGAAAGCGGAGGACCCCCGACAGGAAGCGGAGTCATCCGCGAAAGCGGAGGACCCCCGACGAAGAGCCTGCCCTGTTTTGCCGAAGCCCCGAGCGAACCCGAAGGGTCTAGGCCTGGGCGAAACCCGGGCTGCACGCACCCCCACGCTTCATCGGAGTCAAGCGCGCTCAGGGCGGCATCAGCGTCAGTAAGACTTAACCATTTTCGTCTACTTGCCGCCTTCACGAAAGAGAACTGCGTTGCTAGTGCCTGGGCCCCGCATCATGACCACCCACTTGCCGTCTGGGGAATACTGGACGTTGCCGCCGAAGCCGCCGGTGTAATGCGTGATCTGCCTCTCCGGACCACCTCCCAGCACAGGCAAGGCCCATAAATTGGTCGCTCCCGAGCGCGTATCCTGCGCCGCCACCGAACGACTGTTGGGCATCCAACTCATTCCGAACCAGGCCGTAGAAGGCACGGGGTATTCCGATTCCACCTTGCCTGTAGCTGCCGAAACCGTCGAATAGACGGCGGAGCCACCCTTGCGGGCAGCGGCAAAAAGCACATGTTTCCCATCGGGAGACACGTAGGGACTGCCTACCTGACCCTCTTCGGAGACTTGCACGGGCGCGCCTCCCGCTGCGGGCATTTTGAAGATCGCCGTTTTTCCACCGGAACTCTGTCCAACGTAATAAACTTCGTCGCCGATAACGGAGCATGCCGGATCCGATTCCCCCTCCCCATTGGTGAGCTGCGCTGAGGAACCATTCTTCAGATCGAGCTTCCAGAGGTGCTGGACGCCCAGCGAATCGGTCTCGTACACAATGCTTTGCCCATTCTCACACGCGGTTGGAGAACTGTGATACCGTCCGTCAAACGTCAACTGCCGCGCGTCTTGCCCGTCTATATCTGCGACGAAAAGATCCCAATTTTCCGCGCGATCTCCGGTGTAGACGATGCGATTATCCGGGAGAACGGCAAATCCGTGTCCTCCGTCCCGGTGTCCGGTCGTTATTTGTCGCGCCGTATCTGGCGATTCGGCGGACCCGGCAAAGAGAGTGCAAGAGTCGTCCCACTGTGTTCCGACAATTGATTTGCCGTCGGCCGACACTGACACCGACTGATAGACTGATAAATCGTTCGACAGGCGGCGTCGCTCGCCTCCGGGATAAGTGACGAGCCAAAGCTGGTCGGGGGCCCCGCTTTTATTTAGCGCCGCCAGGAGCAAACCGCTTCCATCCGGAAGCCAGGTAACATCGCGAATGGTGCGCCAGCGATTGCCTGCCATCCGCCTCACGCTACCGGTGGCAAGGTCCACCTCGGATAGCGATACCTCCAATCCGCCGGGATCATCCCCGTCGGACCGGACGACTGCCAACCGCTTGCCATCAGGCGACCAGCGCACCGCAGTGGTATCTACGGGGTCGACCCTCTTTTCCGCTGCCACCTGGCGGTTTCCGCTGCCATCGCGGTTAGCTAGCATGATTTTCAACTCGGTGGTGCCCTCCCCAATCAGCGAGTAGGCCAACTGGCTTCCGTCAGGCGAAAAACTGACCGAACTGTCGGCTGCGTCGATCAACCGCCGCGGTGCGCCGCCCAGCGTAGGAATCGTGTAGACGCTTCCGTGCATCCTGCCGCGCTGGAAGACTTCATAATTTACGTAGTTGCCATCCGGGCTGAAAGTGGGGGCTGAGAGAACACCGACGGCGGGAGGAAGAATCTGAACGGCGCTGGCGGTTTCGATCTGGCGCACCCACAGGCTGTACTTGCCACGAAAGCTCGAAACATATGCTACGTACTTCCCATCCGGGGATATTTGAGATGAGTCTACATCCCCGGAGGAAGTGAGACTGGTGATCTTGAAGTCACGAAACCCGTTCTCGGCGAGGCCGCCAGGCCAAAAGTGCTTACGATAAATCAGACCTGAGGCAAGCAGCACAAAAGCCACACCCACCCCAACGAGCACCCACTTACTGCTGGAAGTCTTGGCCCCAGCCGCACCGGCGAATTGTGAGCCCTCCTTTGCTACTCCACTCGAGCCAGACGCAGTCGCGGCCTTTTCCGTGTCAGCCATCACGATTTTTCCCGAGCTTGTATCCCTTCGGAGCCGCTGCAGGTCGGTGCGAACGTCCGCAGCATGCTGGTATCGCAGATTGCGGTCCTTCTCCAAAGACTTGTTGATGATGTCTTCCAGCCTGGGAGGAAGGTCGGGATTCAATCGCACGGCTGGCGTTGGCGAGCCATCCAAAATGGCTTTAAAGATCACACCGGAACTCTCCCCACGGAACGGCAATGTTCCCGTAGCCATCTCGTAGAGAACCGCTCCGAATGAAAACAAGTCCGTGCGTGCATCGAGTTCTTTCGCACGCACCTGCTCCGGCGACATGTAGGCCACGGTCCCTACCACTGCCCCTGGGCTGGTGAGGTGCTGTTCCAGCGTCAGTGTCGTTTGTCCGCCTGCGTCGCCGGGATCGCGAATCGGCTGCGTGGTCTTTGCCAGCCCAAAGTCCAAAATCTTGGCGTGTCCTCGTCTTGTCACGAAGAGGTTCGCTGGCTTAATGTCGCGGTGGACGATTCCCTCCGCGTGAGCCGCATCCAGCGCGTCGGCAATCTCCATCCCCAGTGCCACGACCTCGTCGATCTCCATCGGCTTGCCGGCGATCCGGTGTTTCAGCGTCAGTCCGTCTAGATACTCCATCGCGATGAAGGACTGCCCTTTGTACTTGCCGATTTCATAGATGGTGCAGATGTTAGGGTGGTTGAGCGCCGACGCGGCGCGCGCCTCTCTGCGGAACCTCTCCAGCGCCTCTGGGTCATGGGCAACATCTTCAGGCAGGAATTTCAAGGCCACAAAGCGGCCGAGCTCAGTGTCCTCGGCCTTGTAGACCACACCCATCCCGCCGCCGCCGAGCTTCTCGATGATGCGGTAGTGCGAAATGGTCTGGCCGATCACGATTTCCCGATCACGATTGAGCCGATCAACGAATCGCCCAATAGTAGGCCGGACGCCGAGGGCGGGTCAATGTGGGCATGTTCATCTCCGGTAGCGGGCAACCAATCGTCTACAATCGAAATTCGCCATGCACCCCGCCCGCATAGCCGAACTACTCCAGCCCTTCCTATCCAATTCAAACCCTTGTCATTCCGAACCGGGCCAAAGGCCCGGTGAGGAACCCGCTGTTGCCGCTGTCCTCTCCCCAACTCAACTCCAGAGTATATCGACGTACATCGATATACTCCAACACTGGAACTCCCGCATCAACCTGACCGCCATCCGCAACGAAGAAGAAATCGTAACCCGCCACTTCGGCGAATCCCTATTCGCCGCCCGCCACCTATTCCCCAAGGTCTACCCCGTGTCCGGAGCCTGCCCTGAGCGAAGTCGAAGGGTGCCCCCCGTGGTAAAGGGGTTTGATGTTGACTCTGCCGAAGCCCGCCTCGCCGACCTGGGCTCCGGCCCAGGCTTTCCAGGCATCCCCATAAAACTCTGGGCCCCCAAAATATCCCTGACCTTAATCGAGTCCAACCATAAAAAAGCTACGTTCCTCAAAGAAGTAGCCCGCGCTCTTACATTGACGGACATCGATATACAAACCGCCCGCGCCGAAACTCTCCCCCCATCCACCTTCGACGTGATAACCCTCCGAGCCGTAGAGCGCCTGCCCAAGATCCTACCGACAGCCGCCAACCTCCTGACCCCCCAAGGACGCCTAGCCCTACTGATAGCCTCCTCCCAGCTGCAACCCACCCGTTCCGCCCTTCCCACCTTCACTTGGAACCCCCCGATCCCTATCCCCCAATCCCAATCCCGCCAGCTCCTAATCGGCACCCCAGAACAATCTAAGTAAACAAGTGGAAATTTAAAGCCAGCTTCCCATGCAAGCCTTGGGGAAAAGTGGGCGCACATGCCAGATGCAATCAAACAAGTGGTAAGCAATAGGAATTGGGCCCTTATATTCTTCCCAATGTTCCAACCGGAACACTTCAGCACTATGTTCCAACCGGAACACTCATCCACAATGTTCCGACTGGAACACTGTGCTGTATGTTCCGGCTGGAACATTGTGGCGATATGTTCCAGCCGGAACATTGACGAATGTTCCAGTCGGAACACTTGGCACAGTTAACCCCTTCCACAAGCAAGACTCCCTCACAACCAAGCCCCCCACCAGTCGATCCCAATGTTCCAGCCGGAACATTCGAGCAGTTTTCCTGGCGGCGAAGCGGCAAGCGCGCGTGTCTGGAAATCTGCTTGAGTGTTCCGGCTGGAACATTGGACACGTTTTGCACACAAATTCAACCGACTGATGTTCATTCGTCCTTGCATTTGAAATGCGAATCGCACTATTCTGCCAACAGCTCTGGCTCCTCGACAATTTATGGGACGTGTTATCGCTGTTGCCAATCAGAAGGGCGGCGTGGGGAAGACTACGACTGCCATCAACCTAGCCGCGTCCTTCGCGGCGGCGGAAGTGAACACACTGCTCATCGATTGCGATCCGCAATCGAATGCCACCAGCGGCCTTGGCCTGGTGAAAGATCCGGAGCGTGTTTCGACCTACCACTTGCTGCTCGGCGAAGCCTTGGGGGAGCAGGCGCTGGCGACCACTGAACTGGAGCAGCTCTGGCTCATCCCGTCGCACAAGAACCTGATCGGGGCGAACATCGAACTAGTGGAGGCGGAGCGGCGCGAGTATCGGTTGCGGGACGCGATCGCGCCACTACGTGATCGCTTCCACTACATCGTGCTCGACTGTCCACCGGCGCTTGACCTGCTCACCTTGAACGCGCTGGTGGCGGCTGACTCGGTGCTGATTCCTATGCAGGCGGAATACTTTGCGCTCGAAGGCATCAGTGAGCTGATGGACACAGTGGAACGCATCCGCGTGGAGTTGAATCCGGGGCTTGAGATTGAAGGTGTGGTGCTGACCATGCTGGATGAGCGGACCAACCTGGCGCAGCAGGTGACGGCTGAGCTGCGAAAGTTTTTTGGAGAGAAGGTGTGTGCGGTAACCATACCGCGAAACATACGGCTGGCGGAGGCGCCCAGCCATGGGAAGGCGGCGCTGGTGTACGATCCGCGGTCGAAGGGGGCGGAGAGTTATATCCGGCTGGCTAAGGAGATTCTTGGGAAGCAGCTGCCGGCCGCCGGTTCTCAGCCGCCAGTGGGTGCGGAGATGGATAAGACCGCTTGATATATCGATTGTAATCTATATATATATTTACGTACATCGATGTATACGGGCACTCGCAGCAAAGGCCTCACCCTCGACAAGCTCAGGGCAGGCTTTCTCGCAAAGAGCGCGAGAGATGGGGCCCCCGGAGGGAGTTTCGCGGTAGAGGAGAGAGCAGGTCCCTCCACTGCGCTCGCTAGCGCTCGCTCCGGTCGGGATGACAGTGGGCTTGGCGGGACTTTAGCGGTCGGCGAAGAATGACAAAGTTTAGCACTGGCATTTTCGAGAGAACGCCTCTTAAGGCCGGTGGTGGCGCTGGTATACAGGGGTCCTTCGACTCCGTGAATGCTTCGCTTCGCGAAGCATTCACTGCACTCAGGATGACAGAGTAGAAATGCGGGGAAGGAAAAAACTGATGACTACTACGGCGGCGGGGAAGGTGGCGGGGTCGGGTGTTGCGGAGAAGAAAGAGGAGTCGAAGGTGGAGAAGCGGCGGGCTTTGGGGCGGGGATTGGGTGCTTTGTTGCCCGGGCCGCGGGTGGTGGCGCCTAGTCCCGAGTCGCGAGTCGCGAGTGCTGAGTCTGTGCCACCTCAGGGGCCGAAGCCCCAATCATTCTCAACTCAGGACGGCACGGCTGAACCCGTGCCCTTCCCGAGCTCCGAGCCTGCTGGGAGCACTGATGGTGCCGGCGAAACCAAGGTCCCTCGCTTCGCTCGGGATGACAAGAGTGATGGGGATGACAAGGAGTCCGATGCACACGAGCCGGGTCGAGGCCAATACTCCACGCAGTTGAACTCCCCACCCTTCGCAAAGAACGCGAAGGATGGGGCACCCTCAGTCAATGTGGCGCCCAGATTTGAAGAACAGGCTGACGAGGTGATTTCGATTCAGGCGGTGGCCGATGACCGGGTGGTGGGGGGCCGGGTGGCTAACATTCCGGTTGACGCGATCGAGAAGAATCCTTACCAGACGCGGTATGTGTTTGATGAAGAGATGCTGGGGGAACTGCGGGATTCGATCAAGGAACATGGGGTGGTGCAGCCTGTGGTGGTGCGGCCGGCGGAGGAGGAGGGGCGGTACATCCTTGTTCTGGGCGAGCGGCGGTTGCGGGCTTCGAAGATGGCGGAGAAGGAGACGATTCCGGCGTTGGTGCGCCGGCTTTCGCCGCAGCAGGCGGCAGAGATGACCGTGCTCGAGAACGTGATGCGGGAGGACTTGAATCCGATTGAGCAGGCGGAGGCGTTTCGCGTGCTTAGCCTGGAATTCAAGCTGACGCAGGAGCAGATTGCGGACCGGATTGGCATGTCGCGGGAAACGGTGTCGAATTACATGCGGCTGTTGCGGCTGCCGCGCAAGGTGATGGACTACATGCTGTCGGACCGGCTTAGCTTCTCGGACGCGCGGGAGATTTTGCGGCTGGAGAACGACGAGTACATCGAGGAAGTGGCGGAAGAAGTGGTGACGCACAAGTTGAAGTGGGATCAGATTGAAGACCGGGTGATGAGGATCAATGGGTCGTTTCCTTTGCTGCCGGGGCAGACTTTGCCGGGGGCTCCAAAGAAGACCGGCGGGGCGCGGTGGATGGATCCGAATGTGCGGGCGGCGCAGACGGATATGGAGAGAACTTTGGGGATGCGGGTGCGGATTCGGGATCGGCATGGGAAGGGGAAGATTGTGATTGAGTATGCTAGCGTGGACGATTATGAGCGGGTTACTGGGATGCTTCGTAGCAAGAAGTAGCCAGTACGTGGTACCTAATACTCAGTCCCGAGTACGTGGTACCTAATACTCAGTCTTAGAGGGCGGCTGGGGAGGAATCAGGGTGGTAAGAGTGGGATGAAAGCCGACAGTTCGGGTGGTCGAACCTGCGGTTGCCTCATCCTCCGGCGTGGCTTGACGGCGGAAGTGGGATGGTTGCAGACTGTTAACTACTCTGATTCCCGGAATCGCGCTGGTCTTTCGGACACGCATGCCTGCTCGCCAGTGCCCCCGTTTTGCACGATGGGGCGAGTGACCGACCCTGTTGGGAGGTGTGAGCGTTATGGCGATATTTCGCCAATTGACACTTCGGAGTATGCACCTTCCACACCTTCATTGACTTGCCCGAGCCCTGGTCCTAAGATTTCAGCCCAATGATTGGCGAGACCATCTCGCACTACCGCATCGTCGAGAAACTGGGCGGCGGGGGGATGGGTGTGGTGTACAAAGCCGAGGATACCGATCTTGGGCGCTTCGTCGCCCTGAAGTTCCTTCCTGACAACGTTGCGCAAGATCCGCAGGTCCTGGAGCGCTTCCGCCGGGAAGCCCGCGCTGCTTCGGCGCTGAACCATCCCAACATCTGCACGATCTATGAAATCGGTCATCACCACGATCTCCAACTCAACGACCGCCAGTTCATCGCTATGGAGTTTTTGCAGGGCGTAACCCTGAAGCATCGCGTCGCGGGACGCCCACTGGAGACCGAGGCTTTGCTGCCGCTGGCCATTGAAATCGCCGATGGACTCGATGCCGCTCACGCAGCCGGAATTATCCACCGCGACATTAAGCCGGCGAACATCTTTGTTACTCAGTCTGGCCACGCCAAGATCCTCGACTTCGGGCTGGCGAAGATATTAGCTAAACCCGCCTCGGCTGGAAGCGATTCTGTAACAGTTACGCTTGATTCCGATGCCTCACAATTGACGAGCGAGGGTGCCTTGTTGGGCACGGTGGCCTACATGTCACCTGAACAGGTGCGGGCGAAGGAGTTGGATGCCCGAACCGACTTGTTCTCTTACGGCGCCCTATTATACGAGATGGCAACCGGCAAGGCCCCGTTTGAAGGGGCAAGCGCCGGAGAGATCTGCGGCGCGATTCTCCACCAGGAGCCGGTTCCGCCATCGCAGATCAATGCACACGTTCCACAGGCTCTGGAAGCAGTGATCCTCAAGGCGCTGGAGAAGGACTGCAGTCTACGCTACCAGCACGCTGCCGACATCCGTGCGGATCTGCAACGAGTGAAGCGCGACACGGAGTCGGGAAGGCTAACCCCGGCGCAGAACCTGAGCGGGCCCAAGACAGCACTGCATCTTCGTACGGGCATTCGCCGATGGATGATTTTCGCGACTGCCTTTACAGTACTGGCTGCAATCAGCGTTGCTATCTACAAATACAGCTCCCGCCCAGTTCTGCCTGCGAACAGCCGCGCGCCGCTGTTCGCCGCGGATTTTACAAACTCCACCGGCGACGCCACGTTTGATGATGTGCTGGGGAACATCGTAGGAAACGAATTGGATCGTTCCCCTGCCGTTCAATCTTGGGAGGTCTCCCCCGAAATCCGTGCGAAAGTTCTGCATACCGCTGGCAAGGGTCCGGATGACCCTCTCACGCCGGACCTCGCGAGGCAGATCTGTGAAGACAACAAAGGAAGTTTCTTCACGGATGGGGAAATCAAGCCGCAAGGTGATGGCTACGTGCTCAATCTCGCGGTGCGGGAATGCAGGTCAGGCCGGGTTGTGGCCGAGCAACACGGCGATGCCAGGAGCAAGGACGACGTAATGCTGGTCGTGAGCCGACTGGCTGCTGCTACACGGCTCCAACTTTCCGGGAGCTCCGCAAACTCTCTCGGCAGCGAGCCCGCGCCCTTGCCTACCGCATCGTTGGCGGCCGCTAAGTCCTACCTTTTCGGCGCAAAGCTTTACGAAACTCAGATTAAGCAGAGCGCTGCCATGCTGCGCCACGCTACCGAACTCGATCCTAATTTTGCGCAGGCTTGGGAGCTCCTGTCACTTGCAGACTACAACCTGCGCGAAAGAAATCGCGCAGCGGACGATCTCCAGCATGCTTTTGCCCTGCGCGAAAAACTCGCCGAAAATGAGAAGGCGAGGGTCGAAGGGCGTTATTACTTGGACGTTACCGGAGAGGTCTATAAGGCGATTGAGGTTTTGCAGACCCTGGAAAAGCTGCAGCCGAATGAGTTTTCACCCCACAACCTGTTGGGACTTGCCTACTCAGACCTTGGTATGTACGAAAAATCTACGGTCGAGTTTCGCAAGAACACAGATCTTTACCCCACTTTCCAGCACGCAATCTCCAATCTGGCGATCGCCCTGTACACGCAAGGCCGTTACGACGAGGCGGCAGGCGTCCTGCAGAAAATTCCTACTGACCGGGCGATGGGTTACCATGAGCACGCAGCGCGCTACCAGTTGGCAATGCTGCGCTCTGATGAGGCGACTGTCCAAAGCGAGCGAAAGTGGATGGAACAGAATGGCGACGAGCAAACTGCGATCTCATTTTTGGCCAAGGTTGACCTCTACCAGGGACGTCTGGAAACCGCCCGTCAGCGAACTCAACACAGTGTAAGCGTCTCGGTTCAGTCTGGATCGTCGGAGGCAGCCGCCCACGCGCTCCTCGATCTAGCACAGGGCGAAGCCTTGTACGGCCAAAGTTCTGCCGCCAGCCAAGACCTCGGGAAGGCATTGAAGTTGTCCGATTCGAAGGAAACGAAAGAACCTGCGGTCAGAGTGATGGTGCTCAACGGCCAGCGACGTGAGGGCCAGAAGATCATCAATGATCTGCTTCACCAGTACCCTACTGCCACCTTTCTCAATGAATTGGCTGGACCGTTGGCTCTGGCAGCTTCCCAGTTAAGCTCGGGTCAAGCTGACGCGGCCCTGCGTACGCTCGATCGAGTGAAGGCTTTTGAGTTCGGGATATGGGATAGCCTTTTTTCGAACTATGTGCGTGCCTTGGCTTACCTTCGGCTTGGGCACCCCGAAGACGCCAGCAGGGAATTCAGCGCGATTCTGGCGCATCGTGGGGTGTCCCCTTTGACCCCGATCCTAATAGCGTCGCAGCTGGGTCTGGCTCGTGCCTACGCGATGCAGAGAGACGTTGCCAAAAGCCGTGCCGCTTACGAGGTCTTTTTTGCAGGTTGGAAAAATGCCGACCAAGACATCCCCATTCTGAAGCAAGCCAGGGTCGAGTACGCCAAGCTGCAGTAGTCAACTGACGCTATCAGGCGATTGCGCTCAAAATCCCCTGCCAAGGGTCTATGTTAGCTCTTACAGATGTAGCTCGGAGGCTGAGGCCCCGCATCATAGGCGATCCGTAAGCGCAGCGCTGGAAGCGCTGCGCCACCCACAAATCAAGAAAAATCTAAGAACGGTACGGGCGAGACTGTCCACAGGGAACTCCCTTTGGGGCTATGGGTACGCATTGGGGTGTAGGGGTCCCCTCGGCTTCGCTCGGGGCAGGCTCTTCGACTGCACAAGTGCCTGCGCTTCGCTTAGGCACTTGTTACGCTCAGGATGACAGAGCATGGAGGGTATCAGCAAATCTATTTGGCGAAGAAGTAGTCGAAGGATTTTACGGCGGTGAATTCGTCGTCTTTGATGTCGAAGACGGTGTATAGCTTGGTGACGTAGAGGACGTCCTGGACTTTCTTGGTGAGGGCGAGGAGTTTTAGTTCGCCGCCGGCGTTGCGGACGGTGGTGAAGCTGCTTACGAGTTCGCCTACGCCGGAGGAGTCGATGTAGTCGACGTTGGCGAGATTGAGGACGATTTTCTTTTTGCCCTGGGTGATGAGCTGGCGGACGGTGTCGCGGAGTTGTCCGGTTTCGTCGCCTAGAGTGATGCGTCCGTGGATGTCTACGATGGTTACGTGGCTGACTTCGCGGGTTGAGATGGTCATTGGTCAGTTTCCGGTTTCCAGTTTCCGGCTTCCGCTTGAGGGTTCGGGTGAATGTTAGAGTGCGGGGCTTCGCAAGTCAATGGCTGCGTGGCGTGGCCGCGTGAAAAATCGTTACCACGGGGCGCACCCTTCGGCTGCGCTCAGGGCAGGCTCAGGAACACGGGGTGTGCCTTTTCCTCCCAGTAGCTGCGGCCCGATACACCTGGGCCGCATGGACGGGCGAATACGCCCGTCCCCACATGGGCTTTTTCTCACACAGGCTTTTTCTCACACAGGCTTTTTCTCACACTCGAACGGAATTAGTAGAGCACGGAATCTACGGCGCGAGAGGAGAGAGGTTGGGAGTCGCGGATTTCCTGGATGGGCGAGGTGACGATTGGGGTGGCGTATTCGGGGTGGCGAAATTCGAGGTGCATGCCGCGGCCTACGTACTGGAGCTTGAGCATGGAGCCTCCCCAGGTGGAGCCGGCTATGGCTACCTGAACGGGGTCAGGACAGAATTCGGGATGGCCGGAGATCAGGGCGTCGCTGCCTCCGAGAAGTACGGCGGTGTAGCAGTGGTGCATGGTTTGAATGTGAAGAATGGTGGAGGGAGGAAGATCGTGGAGAAAGACTCCGCCTTCGATTTCCGATTGGATGATGGCGTGGTTGACATCATCGGCCAGATTGGGGTGCGGGGTGAACATTACTAATACCAGTGCATAGGGTAATGGGTTTCGGGCGGGTGGGCAAGGGTTGTTTGTAAAATTCACGTAACTTTGGGACTGGGGTCTTTTGGGCTTACGGCGAAAAACCTCTAACACAGAGGTCACAGGGGTTCACAGGGTAGGGCTGACTGGGTTAGGGGATGACCGCTATGGAGCCTTTGGGGCCTACTGTTAGGGCTCCGCCTTGGGGGTAGGGGCTTAGGGCGTTGAATTGGATTGCGGACTTCTTGGAGGGGCTGATGCGGGTGGGGTCTTTGGGAGGGCGGAAATCGAAGATGAAATTGGGGCCTACCAGGAAGAGGCGAATTTGAGCTTGATTGTCGTCCAGGTCTTTGGATTTGGGATTTCTTTTGCGTTGATCGTAGGCGGCGGCGGAGAAGTAGGCTTGGGGGTGGATTGGGGAGAGGGTCCAGGTTTTGCCGCCGTTGTTGGTGAAGGCCAGGTTGGGGCCGTCCTGGTCGGGATGTTTGTAGTCGCCGCCGGCGATTACGCCGTGATTGGGATCGCGGAACGCTATGGAGAAGATTCCGGCGGAGTCGGGGCCGTGGAGGATTGGAGTGTCGAAGACTTGCCAGGACTGGCCGCGATCGGGGGAGTGGAAGACGCGGGCTGCTTTGCCGCCTGTGGCGAACCAGATGTTGGGGTCGGGGGCTGAAGCGCGGGGGTTCTGGGTTGGTGTCGGCGGTTCGGCGGGGGCGGATGCATTGGTGGCGCCGGCGACACCAAGATCCCTCGCTTCGCTCGGGATGACAAACGTGCTCGGGATGACAAACGTTGATGGGGCTGGCGTTGAGGTTCGAGGTGGCGTTGGGAGGATGGCGAGGCAGGTATTGCTGGCGGCGAACGCTCCTTCGCCTTCTATAGCGGGAGGGAGTTGGGCTGGCGGGAGGTGGGTCCAGGTTTGGCCGTCGTTGGTGATGAGGAGTTCAAATTTCAGTTTGCCACCGTCATTGCTGCTTTCTTTGCTTGTTTCGTCGGGGATGGGATCGCCGAGGACTATGCCGTGGGTTGGGTCCCAGAAAACCATGGAGTCGAAGAAGCCTTTGGGATTTTTGTTGGCGAATTGGAGTTGCCAGTGCTGGCCAGCGTCGGAAGTGTGGTAGATGCGGGATTGGTCGCCGGGACCGGCGGACATGAGGAAAGCTTCGTCGGCGGAGAAGGCAACAACGGCGCGGAAATCGAGGGTGGCGGCGTCTGGGATTTGGGAGGGGATCCAGGTGCGGCCTGCGTCGGTGGTGCGGAGGTAGGTGCCGTGAGTGCCGGAGGCCCATGCGATATTGTGCGAGACGGCGCTTACTCCGCGAAGATTTTCGGTGGTGTTGGAGGGATGGGTTTGCGGGGCAGATTGGGAGAGAGCGGTGGTGGCCAGGAGAAGCAGTAGAGTGCGCATTCGGAGATTGTCGCAGAAGTCCCCACTTCTTGCGCAAAGAATGCGCGAGAAATGGGGCAGGCGGCTTCCGACGTTCGTGTTGGTGGAAGCAAAAAGCAGGTTCCTCCACTACGCCGTCCCCTTCGACTTCGCTCAGGGTCCGGTTCCGGTCAGAATGACAAGATTAGGAGTGTGCGTCAAAGCGGCGCTACAATTCCCAGGTTATTTGGCGAGGAAGTCGGCGAAGGTGGCTATTTTGCCGAAGTAGATGCGGAGGGTGCAGCGTGAGCCGTAGTGGGCGAAGGCGACTTCGAGGGTGTCGGCGGCTTGGGGTACCTGGTCGGTTTCGATGGGGCCGCGGGCGAGGTCCTGTTTCTCGTCGTAGGGGGAGCCTGGGGTGACGTTTTTGTTGACCGCTAGCGCCCACTTGTCTTTGCCGGGAATGGGGTACACGCTGTAGGCGCCGATGGGGATGGTGGAGCCGGCGAAGGTGAGCGGGGCTTCGGTGAAGAGAGTCATGGGGGCTCCGCCGGGAGACCAGGGTTTGCCGTTGGTGACTTTGTCGGACTTGGCGGTGACGGGAGTGTAGTTGATGCGGACCTGGCGTCCGTCTTCGAGATTGCAGGCGGCGCTAGCGGAATTGGCGGACTGGGCGGAGCAGGCGGCGGTGACGGTTAGGAAAATAGGAACGGCGACGACGATGCGAGCGCGGAACATGGGAGACCCCTCTCTGGGGCAAGAGTGTAGCGCCGAAAGTTGCGGAGGGGAAGAGGATTTGGAATTGTGGGTTGTTGAGTGGGGGCGTCTGTTGGGATCGGCGTCTGTCTCGGGTGCGGCCGGGCTTCGCCCCTCCCTCCTTCTCCTTCGCAAAACGGGGCAGGCTCTGGCCGGGACGGGCGAATGCGCGCGTCCCCACGCGAGTTGTTATTGTCCAAGCGAAGACAGGCCCCGATTGTTGCTGGCCTTCGGTGATGTACTCAGGGGCGGGGGCTGTTGCTACCGTGAGTGGCGTACCGGGCGGTTGACACTGGTACCGAGCGAGGACTTTACACTCATGGCGACAGCAGCGAAGTTGAAGATTCTTTATGGTGAAGGGGACGCGGAGGCACAGGCGGTTACGGCAGCAGCTTTGGAGAAGGCCGGGCATACGGTTCAGAAAGCGGTGGGACGAAAGGCCGTGGAAGCGGCGATGGGCAAGGGTGGGTTTGATTTGGTGGTGCTGGGTCCTACGCTGAGCCGGAATGACCGGCATCATTTGCCCTATGCGGCCAAGAAAGCGCAGGCAGAGATTAGTGTGCTGGTGATGCACGCGGATGGAAGCCGGCATCCTTATGTGGATGCTTGCACCGATACCGGGGCCAGCGCGGAGAATGTGCTGGCACGGATTGAGGGGATGGCGATTGCCGGGATGATGCCGGCGGCGGCGGCGGCGGGGCGGTAGGGAGTTCTCAGTTCTCAGTTCATTGGATTGGCGGCTCTTCGAGCCGCCTCTTCTTTTTTTAGGGAGGGAAAACCTTTGACCACGGGGGGGCACGGAGGGTCACGGGGTAATTCTGGTTGGTACGAATCTGGGTGGTTAACTAGTGGGATTGGCGGGGTCTTTGGGGCTTATTTTATCAGCTTGTTTGCTTGGCGCTTTTGTGGAAGTGGAGTTTTGAAGTTGCGGGAAGGTTTGAATTTCGGGTGAACCTGGATGGTAATAGTGGAATGTGTTTAGCGTTTTCTTCGGCTGATTTGGTTGCTTGGCATATGCTGAGGAAGTTTTGCGAAGCGTATTGGGCGCTGGTACATCCAAAGCGACTGCGGGGGTTCCATTTACCTGTGCTCGCTTTTTCGCTCAGGGCGGCAAGACGGCTGCCCCTGCGAGTTCTTGACGTCTTCAAAATCTGTTGGGAGGGTTTATGGGAGTTAGTGCGGCGTTTTTGCCGGAGTTTGATTTGGAGATGGCTTCTACACGACGGACTTTGGAGCGGATTCCGGAGGACAAGCTGGGCTGGAAGCCGCATGAGAAGTCGATGCCTTTGGGGCGGCTGGCGGGACACATTGCGGAGTTGCCGGGGATGGGAGTTCGCGTGATAAAAGATGACGCGCTGGATTTTGCCAAGCGTCCGGAAGGCGAGCTGGCGCCTAAGCCTACCGTAGCGGAGTCGCGGAAGCATGTGCTGGAATTATTCGATAAACATGTTACGGCGCTGCGGGCTGGGATTGCGGGGGCCAGCGATGAACATTGGGGCAAGAACTGGAAGCTCTCGATGGGGGAGAAAACGTTTTACGAAGGGCCGCGCATGGGGGCGATGCGGCGGATGGTGATGAATCATGTAATTCATCATCGAGCGCAGTTGGGAGTTTATTTGCGGTTGAATGATGTGGCGGTGCCTTCGGTGTACGGGCCTTCGGCGGATGAGGGGCGGTAGACGGGTTTCGCTGGCGTGTCCTCACACGCTTGAGTGCTATAGCGACTTCACGACGGTTGCGGCTTGCATTTAGGATAACCAGTGAACCTGCTGAGGTGAACCTGCTGAGGCGAACCATGACCATCGCAACCATTACGAGCGTTAACGTCAAACAGGCGGTGCCGTTTTTCGGAGTGACCAACATGGAAGCTTCGCTGCGGTTCTATGTTGACGGTCTTGGGTTCAAAATGAAGAACCAGTGGATTCCGGATCGTGCTGAGGACAACCCCGACGGGAGAATTCGCTGGTGCTGGCTTCAGCTGGGCGATGCCGCCATCATGCTTCAGGAGTTCTTGCCGGAACGCCGCCCGAAGGAAACGCTGGGGACTGGAACATCGGTCAGTTTCATGTGCGAAGACGCGCTGGCGCTTTATCGCGAGTTCAAATCACGAGGAATTGAGACGCGGAAACGTCCATTTGTGGGAAACCGTCTCTGGGTAGTACCGGTTACCGATCCCGACGGGTACCGCGTCGAGTTCTCGAGCCCCACCGACGCGCTGGAGGAAAGCGAGTTTGAGGAATAGGCCATCGCACACTTATCTGGAACCGACCTGACGGGCAGAACGCCTTGCGGAGCCCATGGCGCATTAACGCTGCTAGGGGTCCCCTCGGCTTCGCTCGGGGCAGGCTCTTCGACTGCGTGTCTGGTTCGCTTCGCGAACCAGACACTTCGCTCAGGATGACAGGGGGGCGGGTTTCGTGGGAGATGGCTCGCTTCGCTCGATGGATCCTTCGGCTTCGCGCTTCGCGTCCGCGGTGCTGCGGCCCGATGAACCTGGGCCGCCTGGACGGACGAATGCGTCCGTCCCCACACGAGTCTTGTGGCAATCGCGGACGAAGTGAGTCGAGGTTGGTTTAGTGGTGGTCGGGATCGTGATCTTTATCGTGATCGCGCGCGTGGCAACGCTCCCGGACTGCTTCTAACTGGTGGCGGCGGTCCTCAGCCTGAGGGCTGTGTTCGCCATGCTTGCGGACGGCTTTCTCCAAATTCTCTTCCGCCCTGTGGATGTCACGCTTGCACTTGTCGTCACGGTCGTCGGCGCGGGCGGGCGTGGCCAGTCCGGCCAATAACGTCATCGCCAGCAGCGCGCAGAAGATGGTTTTGGCAAACATTTTTTTCAGCGACATATTTACCTCCGGAGAAATTGTGGAGCTGAAGGTATTGTAGCGTAGATCGGGGGTTGATTCGTCTTGCCGGGGGGCGAGCGCTGGGAGGTGGAGGGGGTGGCGGCGAGGACGGCGGCGCTACCTACTACCCGCCGGCGCCAGGGTACTACAATGGCTGGCTCGCGAATGCCCCGTCCCCACACGGGTCGTCTCCACACTGACGTCTCTTCATGGGCCGTCTCTACCTAGCGCTACAGTGTCATGCACGTTTGTTACTGTGGGCTTTCGGGCGCAAACGCTAATATCTTGAGATGGAGTTAGAGTGCTTGATCGTGACTTGCGACCCTAGCTTGATGGGGCAAGTACAGGCTAGTTTTGGCACACATTTGGCCTCGTTTCACTTGCGCCAGGATTGTGCCAGTGCGATCGAGCTGGTTTCGCGGCGGCATTTGGATGGAGTGGTGATCGACTGCGATGGCGTGCCGGGAGGAAGGATGGCGCTTCCCGCGCTGCGAGGCGCGCCAGCTAACAAGCAATCGCTTATTCTGGCGGTGGTGAACGGACTGACCAGCGCTGAAGAAGCTATTGATCTGGGAGCCGACCTTACCGTCAGCAAACCGATTCAGCGGCCGCGACTGGCTGGCATTCTGGAGTCTGCGATTCCGAAGATGGAGCGCGAACATCGCAGGTATTTCCGCTACGACGTTGATTTGCCGGTGCGGTTTCAGACTTCTCTGGGGCAGTCTTTCAACGCCAAGATGAAGAACATCAGCGAATGCGGGATGGCGATCAAGCTGGTTGATCCGGTGCGGTTCAAGGGAGTGGTGGCGGTGGAGTTTGAGCTTCCCAGCGTGGAGGCTCGGACTTTTCATGCCAAGGCGGATGTGGTCTGGAGCGATTCGTTTGTGATGGGGCTGCGGTTTTTGTACATCGAGAAAGACGATGGAGTTGCGCTGCAGGCGTGGTTGAATTCGTTGGAGGCTCGAACCCAGTTCCGGGAGTGGACGCAGGGAGGGTGAGCTTGGGGGTTTGATTATCGCTTCCTGGAGCAGTTCTGCGCGGCACGCACCTCAGGGGCTGAAGCCCCAATTCCAAAGCCTGCCTTTGACGCAGGCCTGAAGGCCTGTTCCACCCGCCTCCTCTTACCCGCATCCTCTTTCTCCGCTTCATCTTCTCGGAGTTTAGTCATTTAACGGAGCTTCGCTCCATGGACAGCCGAGGGCGGCTGTCCCCACATCGGTCCCACGAGTCTTCCCGACATTCGCATTTTGCCGCTATTGTTGCAGAGACACCTTCATGTCTAGATTTCGGGCTACGAAGGCCCAGGTGTCTGCGGTTTCGTCTATCAACTTCGTGATTGATTTGCCGGCGCCGTGGCCGGCTTTTACTTCGATGCGAATTAAGATTGGGGCTGGGCCGACTTGATCGGCTTGCATGGTGGCGGCGAATTTGAAGCTGTGGCCGGGGACTACGCGGTCGTCGTGATCGGAGGTGGCGATCAGGGTTGGCGGATATTTTGTTCCGGGCTTGAGGTTGTGTAGCGGGGAGTAGGCGTAGAGGGCTTTGAATTCCTCCGCATTGTCTGACGACCCGTAGTCGGAGGTCCAGGCCCAGCCGATGGTGAATTTGTGGAAGCGGAGCATGTCCATTACTCCTACTTCAGGGAGGGTTGCGCCGAAGAGGTCGGGGCGCTGGGTTACGCAGGCACCGACGAGGAGGCCTCCGTTGCTGCCGCCGCGGATGGCGAGCTTGGGCGTCGATGTGTATTTGTTGGCGATGAGCCATTCGGCGGCGGCGATGAAGTCGTCGAAGACGTTTTGCTTTTTCAGTTTCATTCCTGCCTGATGCCATTCTTCGCCGTATTCTCCGCCGCCGCGCAGATTGGGCTGGGCGTAGATGCCTCCCATTTCGAGCCAGACTAAGTTCGGGACGGTGAAGAATGGGGTCAGGGAGATATCGAATCCACCGTAGGCGTAGAGCAGTGTGGGATTTTGTCCGTCCAGCTGGATGCCTTTTTTGTAGGTAAGGAACATAGGGACGCGGGTGCCGTCTTTGCTGTGGTAGAAGACCTGCTTGGTTTCGTAGCGCGTGGGATCGAAATCAACTTTGGGCTGGCGGAAGACGGAGCTTTTGCCCGCCTCGGGATCGTAGCGATAAACTGTGGCCGGGGAGGTGAAGCTGGTGTAGGCGTAGAAGGTTTCTTTGTCTTTGCGCTTGCCGCCGAAACCGGCGGCGGTGCCGATGCCAGGCAGGTCGACGTTGCGCAGAAATGCTCCGGTGAGGTCGTGGACTCGGACTTCGGTGCGGGCGTCTTTTAGATATTCCAGCAGGAATGAGTTGTTCACCGCGTTCGCGGACGCTAGCTTGTCGGGGCTCTGGGCTACGAGCGTCTTCCAGTTGGCGCGCTCGGGGTGGCGGGTGTCGATGGCGATGAGGCGGCCGCGGGGAGCGTCCTGATCGGTTTGCAGCCAGAAGACGGGACCGTCGTTGTCGATGAATCGGTACTTCGCGTCGAAGTCGTCTAGAAGTCTTACTACCGGGGAATCGGACTGCGTCAGGTCTTTGTAGTAGAGGCGGTTCTTGGGGGAGGTGCCTTGCTCGACCGTGATGATCAGATAATGGCCGTCGTCGGTGACGTCGCCGCCGAATAGCATTTCTTTGTTGTCGGGACGCTCGTAGATTAGTTTGTCTTCGGATTGCGCGGTGCCGAGGCGGTGGTAGAAAAGTTTCTGGAAATAATTGGTGTCGCGCAGGGTGGCGCCGGTGGGCTCGTCGTAACGGCTGTAGTAGAAACCTTTGTTGTCTTTGGTCCAGGATGCGCCGGAGAACTTTACCCACTTGAGGTCATCGGAGAGATCTTTGCCGGTGTCGATGTCGCGGACGTGCCACTCGTTCCAGTCGGAGCCGGACGTGGCGATGCCGTAGGCCATGAGTTTGCCGTCGTCCGATATGGCCGTGTCGGCTAACGCTACGGTGCCGTCGGTGGAGAGTGTGTTGGGATCGAGCAGTACGCGCGGTTCTGCGTTCAAAGATTCAGAGACCAGGAGGACGTTCTGTTGCTGGAGTCCGGTGTTGTGCTGGAAGAAGTAGCGTCCGCCGTGCTGGCTGGGAGTGGTGAAGCGCTCGTAGTTCCAGAGCTTGGTCAGGCGGTCGTGGATAGCCTGGCGGTAGGGGATTTGGTCGAGGTAGCCGAAGGTTAGTTTATTTTCGGCTTCGACCCAGGTGTGGGTTTCGGCGGAGTCAGTGTCTTCGAGCCAGCGGTAGGGGTCGGCGACTTTGGTGCCGTGGTAGTCGTCGACCTGGTCGCTGCGGCGGGCTTGGGGGTAGGTCAGGGTTTGGGCGGCGGATAATAGAGTCAGCATGGGGAATAGAACAGCGAACAGGATTATTGCGTGGCGAAGTGCGTGCATGCGAGGCCTCTGGGTTGGATCGGTGGAGCGATCCATTTTGCCTGTTGGCGTGGGGAAGAAGCAACCTGGGCAGCGATAGAAATGGCTTGCGGAGCCAGCGACCGTGCTGGCTGCTAGGGATCCTTCGACTGCGACACGCGCTCCGCTTCGCGGGGCGCGTGTCTCCGCTCAGGATGACAGGGTGCCGATTAGGGGAGGGTGCGGCGGGCTGGTCTGCTGGTGGCGGGTTTGTAGTCGGCGGGGTAGAGGACTACGCAGCGGTTGAAGCCTTCGCCGTCGCTTTCGGTGCGGAGGTCGGATTGGTCGCGGAGGGCGAGGTGCAGGATGCGGCGCTCGCGCGAGGACATGGGAGCGAAGTGGAAAGGAGTTCCGGTCTGGCGAACTTTTTCGGCGGCTACGCTGGCGGACATGCGGAGTTCCTGGAGGCGGGTCGCGCGCTGGTTCTTGCAGTCGAAGGAAATCTTTTCGTGCTCACCGGAGGGTAGGTGCAGGATTTCGAGGGCCAGCAATTCGAGGGCGCGGAGAAGTTCGGCTCCGCGATCGAGGAGAAGGGTTGAGTCCGGGCCGGAGAAGTCTACGAAGATATCGGGCTTCTCCCAGTCGGTTTGGGCGGGGGGGTCTACTACGATGCGGTAGCGGAGGTGGAGGCCTCCGTTGGTGACTACGGATTGGAGGAATTCGTTGATGCGGTTGGCGGCGGCTAGTTTGTCCATAGGGCAGCTCTTAGCTATCAGCTCTTAGCCTTTAGCTCAAACCTAAACCTTTCACCACAGGGGACACGGAGTCTCACGGGGTAAACCTTCTGCTTGTACGCCAAAATCTTATCGCAATCACGCGCCCTTCGGCGCTTCGAGCTAAGAGCTAACGGCTAAAAGCTAAAGCTCTCTCATTTATCTTTTTTCCTGGCGCGTTTCTCCATCATTTCGCGCATTTCTTTGCCCAGCTTCGTGCGGTTCATGATGGCTTGCTGGCCGATCGAAATCAAATTGGTTTCCGCGTAGTAGAGATTCAATCCCGCAGGGAGGTTGAAGAAGATGAAGCCCATCATGAGGGGCATCATCCACATCATCATTTTCTGTTGCTGGGGGTCCATGCCGGCCTGCGGGGTCATGCGCTGCATGGCGAACATGCTGATCACCATAGTTATGGGCAGCAGGAAATAGGGGTCGCGCGCGGAAAGATCGGCGATCCAGAGCCAGTGGGCGTGGCGGAGATCGAGAGCGACGCCCAGCATGCGGTAGTACGCAATCAGGAACGGGAACTGGATTAGCAGAGGCAGACAGCCGCCGGCGGGATTTACTCCTTCTTTCTTATAGAGGCCGCTGATCTCTTCGTTCATGGCGGCCTTGCGCGGGTCGCGCAGGCTGTACTTCTTGTATTTTTCCTGGATCGATTTGATCTGCGGCGCGATGCGCTGCATCTTGAGCATCGACTTCATCTGCGTGATGCGCAAGGGGAGCAGCGCGATAGTGATGACCAGCGTCTGGAGGACGATGGCCCATCCCCAGTTGGGGACGAGGTGTTTGTAGGTCCACTTGAGCCAGAGGAAGAGCGGACGCGACAGGATGCCCCACCAGCCGAAGTCGACGATGCCACGAAGATCGGGGCTATCGTTCTTGATGGTTGGGACCTGGACTGCGTCGAGAACAGCCAGCTCTTTGGGGCCTACGTACATGCGCTGGGTGGTGGGGCCGCGGAGGCTGCCGACAGCTGCGCCCAGCAGATCGATGTTGGCGGTTTCTTTCGAACTGGCGCCCATGGGGTTGAGGCCGGGCTTCTGCGAAATCTCCATGGAGTTGCGCAGGGTGACCATGGCCGCGGTGGAGGGATCGTCGGGGATGAAGATGGCGGTGAAGTATTGATCGCCGGGGCCGGCCCACTCGAACGGTCCTTTAATCGTGTTGCCGCCGCTGATGTTTTTTACGGGCAGACGCAAGACGAAGTTTGGAAAGACCAGGGCGGTGCGGTCAGTGGAAGCGTCGCTGTGATAGTCGATGCGAGCGGCGGCGTAGGCGGCGGGAGTAACCTCGTCGCCGAATCCGGCGGGCCATGCGGGCGCGGCGAAGATCGCGGCGCCTTTGTAGGCGACGGAGGTTACGACGTTCAGAACGTAGGTGTGGTCGAAGCTGAAAGTTTTTCGGACTACAAGATCCTGGTCGGCGTACTCGAAGGTGATTGTGGCCGGGGCGGAGAGATTGCCTTCGTTGGAAGAAATGTAGAGCGCAGTGTTGAGACGGTTGCGCAGGGTTTCGTCGTAGGTGAACAGAGAGAGCGGGTAGCCGAATTTTTGAGCGGCGGCGGCGTTGACTAGATCGAGCGGGCCGTTCTGGGCTTCGTTGTCGAATTTTTTCAGGATCCAGGATTTGACCTGGGCGCCGCGGTTGGTGAAGGTGATCTTGTAGAGATCGTTCTCGATTACGGTTTCGGTTTCGGCGGAGGCTTGTTTGGTGATGGTGTTCGTCGTGACCGTGTTCGTCGTGACCGTGTTCGTCGTGACCGTGTTCGTCGTGACCGTGTTCGTCGTGACAGCAGGCGGGGCGGATGGCGCCAGGGCGGAGGCTGCGGGTTGCGTTGTGACGGTCTGGCTTTGCTGCTGGGGCTGGGGCGCGGGTGGTTGCGGGAAGAATTTCTTCAGCAGCGGCTGGAAGATGATGAGGACTACGAAGGTTAGAACAAAAACTAAGAGCAGGCGGCGTTCGGCGCCAGGTTCCTGCTGCGGATTTTTATATTCGGCCAAAGCTTTATTAAGTACCTCGGGGGCTAAAGCCCAAAATTCAAGTGCCTGGCTCAACGCAGGCCTGGAAGGCCTACTCCACCCTGAAGGCCTGCTCAAGCCTCTCCATGGCCGGTCGCGTGCTTTACTACCGGGTCGTAGCCGGCGCGGGCTAAAGGATGGCAGCGCAGGATGCGGGTGAAGGCCATCCATCCGCCACGCAGGGCGCCGTAGCGCTCGACGGCCTCCATGGCATATTCGGAGCAGGTCGGCACGTAGCGGCAGGCTGGGGGGAACAGGGGCGAGATGGCCCACTTGTAAGCCCGCAGCAGTTGCAGCGTGACGAATTTGGCGATGTTGCTCAAGAGCGGCTATCGGGCTTCGGGCTTCGGGCTTCGGCAATCCTCTTCGTTGATGCGTCTCGCGCCATCTTCTCCGACGGCGTTTGCGACAGCTTCTGTTCAATTACTACGAAGGCGCGGGTCACTTCGTTCAGTACTGCGGCGAAGTCGGCGGTCAGCAACGATTTCTTGGGGTTGATGACAACGTCGGCGGCAACCGCCGGCTGGGGAAGCGACATGCGAACTGCTTCGCGCAGGCGGCGCTTCATGCGGTTGCGCTGGACTGCGCCGCCCAGGGCGCGGCCTACGGTGAATCCTACGCGCAGGCCGGAGAGCGGCGAACTCGACGCAGTGCCGGAGACCGGCGTTTGCGCTTCGGGACGCGGCCAATAAAAAACGGTGAAGGACGCGGAAAAGTGGCGGCGTCCCTGCTTGTAGACACGTTCAAAATCCGCGTGGCGCAGAAGGCGCGCGGTGCGCGGGAATCGGGCTGCTTTTCTTGGCGGCATGGCGAAGTGGGCCCTGGCGTTTATGTGGCAACTCCCCAGCGCGGCATGAGCCATCATGCCCTCGGGCAACGGCGCGGGGCTGAAGGTCTCGACTGTGAGAGTGAGCGGCACCGGAAAAGCTACTCGCGGAAGCCGGGTTTCACGGAAACCCGCTTCCGTCCCTTGGCGCGGCGGCGGGAAATTACCTTCTTGCCGCCCTGGGTCTTCATGCGCGTGCGAAAACCATGCTTCTTGCTTCGCTTGCGCCGGTTGGGTTGGAATGTACGCTTGGGCATGAAAAATAGCTGCTCCTGATTCCGTCGACAGTGTTAGGGCAAACGGTAAGTATAAATGACGGAGCGCTTGGAGGGCAAAGGGCGGCGCATGGGTAGTGGGTCGGTTTGCCGTAAACAAAAACAGATGGGACCACTAAGGACACAAAGGTACACGAAGGAAAACGGTGAAACTAAGAGCCTTCGTGATGCTTTGACAGCCGGTTGGGTTCCGGTCTAGCATACCGCTGTTCCCTGTGGGGCACGTCGGCATCCCCGCCGAAAGGGCTAGGCCCGCCCGCTGAAAAATCTCAGCAGGAGTGTGCCTATGCCAACTATCGACACCTACCGCAAGCAAGCCAAGCAACTGCTCCGCTGGCATCGCGAAGGAGACTACTCTATTGGCGGGAGGGTGCGCAGGCTCGAACGCTACCAGTCTTTGACCGACCGCGAAGTATTGGCGCTTAAGTTCACTCTTACCGTGGCGCAGGAGATCGTCGCGGTGGAAGCCGGATATCAGAGTTGGGCGGAGCTGAAAGCGGCAACGGCCGGAGCACCCAAGACGCCACGCGCTTCGTCCGGCCGGCAGTTCCTGAAGAGTGTGACGCCGATCCTGCTGGTGCGGGACGTTAAGACCTGCGCCGCCTTCTTCCAACAGAAGCTGGGCTTCGAGATCGACTTCCTCCACGGCCTTCCTCCGTTTTACGGCGCGGTGTCGCGAGACGGAGTTTGCCTGCACCTCCGCTACGTGCAGCACCCCTTTTTCGCGCAAGCCGCGGTTCAGGAGAAATCGCTGATATGCGCTTCTATTGAAGTCTCAAACGTGCAGGGTTTATTTGAGGAGTTCAAGGCGCGAGGCGTGGAGTTCGCGCAAACACTCAGCAAGCAGGCCTGGGGTGGAACTGATTTTCAGGTGCGAGATCCGGATGGCAATGTCATTTCCTTCGTCGCGTACGGGTGAAATGGAATGTCGCCGGCCTCCTGAAACCATATTCTTAGGCCTGCGAGCCTTGCCCAAATCCACCTTGCATTCCCGAACATGAAAGTCGAACTGCACTACGAGCGTTCACGGTCTGAGTTTTAGCTTGAGCGAAACCCTCGCCATGAGTTGCACCGCGCTGGTTGCAGTTACATGTTTGACACTTGACAGGCGCGCGGCTTCGGGTTCTGAATCGGTGTTCGCGAAAGAAATGTGCGCGAAGATTTCCGTCCGGCGAAAAAAATTTGTGCTACCATGCGGCACTGTTGGTTTTCGAAAAGTCTCATTCGCATAGCGAGCGCGCCGATAAAAGAGGCGCATCCGCAGTACACTTAAGGGGTCCATCAGCGCGTAGGTAAACAGCAGTTTTAGACAGGCGCCCTCAGCCAGCCGCCCGGGACGCCGCGGCGGGGTATTTCATAATTTATGTCAGTTCAAGGCACAACACTCTCCCCTAATCCGTGGACGCGCATCCTGGATGCGCTGGAAAAAAAGATCAACCGGCATTCCTATGACACGTGGTTAAAGCCGACGCGGTACAGCCACTCGAGCGGCGGAATTTTATTCGTGCGCGTGCCGACGGCGGAGTTCCGTCACGCCGGCGATAAATATGCGGATCTGATCCAGGAGGCGATCGACAACCTGGGGCTGGAGTTCAACGACGTGAAGTTCGTTACTCCTGAGGACGATCCGGCGGCAACGGCGGTGCGGCACAACGGCGGGCTCTCGGCCGGACCGGCGACCGCGGCGGCTCCGGCGCAGGCGCGCTTCGACTGGGATGGCGCGGCGCAACTGAATCCGCGCTATACGTTTGACGCGTTTGTGATCGGATCGGGGAACCAGTTCGCGCATGCGGCGTGCCAGGCGGTGGCGGAGCGCCCTTCGAAAGCCTACAACCCGCTGTTCCTGTATGGCGGCGTGGGCATGGGCAAGACGCACCTGATGCAGGCCATCGGGCACGAAGTGAAGCGACGCCAGCCGCAAGCCGCCATCTGCTACGTATCAAGCGAGAAGTTCACCAACGACATGATCAACTCGCTGCGCTACGACAAGATGACCTCGTTCCGCGACCGCTTCCGCAGCGTGGATGTGCTGCTGATCGACGACATCCAGTTCCTGACGGGGAAGGAGCGGACGCAGGAAGAGTTCTTCCATACCTTCAACGCGCTGCACGACACGATGAAGCAGATCGTGATTGCGAGCGACCGGTCGCCGAAAGAGTTGGCGGAGATTGAAGACCGGTTGCGGAGCCGGTTTGAGTGGGGACTGATTGCAGATATTCAGCCGCCGGATCTGGAGACGAAGGTAGCAATCTTACAAAAGAAAGCGGAGCAGGAAAAAGTCACATTGCCGACCGATGTGGCGTTGTATGTGGCGCAGAATATCCGGTCGAACGTGCGCGAGTTGGAAGGGGCGCTGATCCGGCTGGTGGCACACTCTTCGCTGATTGGGGCGGAGATTACTTTGCCCTACGCGCAGCAGGTGCTCAAGAACTTTATCGACTCGCAGGCGCGGAAGGTCACGATTGAGTCGATCCAGAAAATGGTGGCGGAGCAGTTTGGGCTGCGGTTGATCGAGATTAAAGCGAAGGACAATTCGCGTGCCATCGTGTATCCGCGGCAGATTGCGATGTATCTGGCCAAGCATATGACCGAGGCGTCGCTTCCGGAAATCGGGCGGCAGTTTGGCGGGAAGCATCACACGACCGTGCTGCACTCCGTGGAGAAGATTGAAGAGGTTCGCAAGAACGATAAAGATTTGAACAGGTTGCTCAATAAGCTGACCGAGCAATTGGGCGGATAGGCGCGGAGCTTTTCGCGTTTTACACTGAGTGGCATGATCTTCCTTTCTGGTGGCTGTGAAAGAGGTGTGGAAGCTGTGCAAGGGTTGGGAGTATTGGCAGAAGCGGAAATCTTGTAGTGCGGTCTCCGCCAGGTTCGGGAGCGATTTCTCACACGAAGGGACGATCCCTAAAGTGGTGACGATGGGTCGCTTGCCAAAGTTTTCCACTTCTCCGACCCACCTACTGTTACTGCTGGTTTTATAGGTTTTGCATTTGATATAAGGGAAGTAATAAAAGTAGCAAGCAGCAGGGGAGAGTAAAAGTCTATGCCGGTAGAAGCGGTCATGGCTGCGGGGACGGCGGTGGGGACGATGGAGATCACGGTCAGCAAAGTTGAATTGCTGCGGGAGTTGACGGCGACGCAGGGCGTGGTTGAGCGCAAGACCACCATTCCTATTCTTTCCAACTACTTATTTGAAGCCGCCGACGGTGAGTTGCGGCTGACGGCGACCGACCTGGACCTGAGCCTGCGAACATCGTGCAATGCCAAGGTGAAAAAGGAAGGATCGTGTACGATACCGGCGCGCAAGTTGCATGACTATGTGAAGTTGCTGCCGGACGCCGATATCACGATCAAGCTGCTGGAAAATCATTGGGTCAGCATTCGCTGCGGACGTTCCAACACAAAGATGGTGGGGATGGCGAAGTCGAACTTCCCCAGCCTGCCGGTGTTTCCGACGGCTGGAGTTGTGAAGATTCCGGGGCAGGTGTTGCGGGGGTTGATTGCGCGGACCGGTTTCGCGATTTCTAGTGAAGAATCGCGCTACACGCTGAACGGGGCGCTGATGCTGCTGAAGCCTGAGTCGATCACGATGGTGGCGACGGATGGGCATCGCCTGGCGCATTGCGAGCGCAGCGGGGAGAAGTTTGATGGCGTCTCGGGCGAGATGAAGACCTTGGTCCCGAAGAAGTGTATGGACGAATTGAAGTCGCTGCTGGACTCGACCGATGCCGAGACGGTGGAGTTTGCCAAGGATGAGTCGACGCTGTTTTTTCGCATCGGATCACGGCTGCTGACCTCGCGGCAACTGACGGGACAGTTCCCGAACTTTGAGGCGGTGCTTCCCAAGGACAACAGCAAGAGCATTACTTTAAACAATGCGGATCTGAATGCCGCGATCCTGCGAGTGGCGCAGTTTGCCGACGAGCGCTCGAAAGCAGTGCGTATGAAGCTAGAGAAGGGTGAAGTCAAGATCTCGGCATCGTCGACGGAAGCGGGCGAGTCTGAGGATTCGATTGAAGCACCTTATGACGGCGAAGTGCTCACGATCGGCTTTAATGCGCAATACCTGGTGGACTTTCTGAAAGCTGCCGGCACCGCGCGAGGTACGGCTGGAGTTGAAGGATTCGCAATCGGCGGGGCAGTTGCGGCCGGCTGAGGGCGATGATTATAAGTACCGGTATATTGTGATGCCGATGCGGATCTGAGCGGCTGAGTGGCGCGTTTTTTTAGACGCAGTTCCGGTCAATCGGTAATCGTTACGCGTTTGGCGCGCCCATCGAAGTTGATAACTCAGTTTCGCAGAATATCCCTTCCAATCAAAATTGCGTAGTGTCGTTCCTTCGGGAAAGCGACTGATACGATGCGAATGGGGTCTAGCGATCGTAGCTTAGTACCGGGAAAACTGATGGCGCCGGCGTGCTCTGCGCAACGGTGCGTCTGACCGATCGCTGTGATCTCGCTCCCCTCACTGGTTTGAAAAAGCTTACAGTTGTCGGCGAAGATCCTGCTGATTACGGTAATAGAGGCGCCGGTATCAAGAAGCGCCCTCATTGGACGAGGCCCGGGATACTCCCAGCCGATAGCACGCCCAGCCTCAATAACATCACGTGAATTCATCACCGTGACGTTTATGCACGGGCCAGGATCGGTCTGGTCGAAAGGGTCCCAGTTGAGTTCGACGCGGGCCATCTGCTTACGACACGAAATACACTGGCTCGGTTATCCATACCTGCTTTACGAGAAAACTCCGACGAACACCAAACCTCTGCAGACCTGCCTTGAAAGCTTCCGCATAGGTGCCGAAGAATTCTTCTACGACCACGTCATCTTGGATCACAACATACGCGCCTGGGTGCGAATGCGACCACTCTTTGCGGTGCAGTTCGAACACCGAGAGTTCTGTCGAGAAAGGGCCTGCGGTCGCCATCTAGATCCCCTCCAAATTCTATTCCGCTATCACCTTTGCCTATTAGCTCTAAACTGGCATAATTGCGTTATTACACTATAACGTAATAATGCAACGATGCGATAATGCAGTCAAGAGGAATCTGAGTATGAGCCCGAGAGAGAAGCACATCCCGGACGATGCTCACCGAACTTCCGTTTGTCTAACCGCCGAAGACAGGGCAGCCATACGCTGGATCAGCGAAGTGCGTCGAGCCAAGAAAGACAAACGGACGACCAGCAATGACATTCTCGTCGACGCGCTGTGGTATTTCCTGGAGAAGACTGAAGGTAAGACCAAAGCACAGATTCGGGCCACGGTACCCGCCATTCCCGTAGACGCCCGCCCACCGAGCAAAGTCACTGAGATGCCAAAGCCGAAAAGCAAGCGCTGAGCTGGCTTGACCTTCCGGCCTTCCTGTCATACATTGGCGGCCTACCTTCTTAGGAGATACCTATGCTATCTGGATTCAAGAAGTTCATTCTGCGTGGCAACGTTGTGGATATGGCGGTGGGCATTGTAATCGGCGCGGCTTTTGGCGGCGTCGTGAGTTCCCTGGTGGCGTCGCTGATTAATCCACTGATCGCCATGCTTGTGGGCAAGCCTGACTTTACGGCAATGTCGTTTAAGATCGGCGAGACGCCGTTTCCTTACGGAGTGTTTCTGACGGCGCTGGTGAATTTCCTGCTGGTTGCGGCGGCGATTTACTTTTTTGTGGTGACGCCAGTGAATGCGCTGGTGGCGCGGATGAATCGCGGAGAAGCGCCGCCTGATCCGACGACTAAGAAGTGTCCGGAGTGTTTGAGCGAGATTCCGATTGACGCGCGGCGGTGCTCGCACTGCACGCAGCCGGTGCTGGGAAGAGCGGCTTAGGAGCAATGGTCAGTGGTCAGTGATAGTCAGTGATCGGTGATCAGTTGGGCGGCCCAATCGGCGGCCCTTTTCTCTGTGCGCAGATCTTTTGGACGCAAGAATTTCCGGGACAGCAGGTCGTGAAGTGTCCTTGTAAGATGGAAACATGAGTGGCATTGCACGCGAGAGGGCACTGGCGGCGGCGTTGATCCGTATGCTCGGGATCACGGCGCTCGGGATCATGGCTTGTGCGACGGGGCCTATTCGAGCAACGGGCCAACCGGCAAACTCTCCTTCTTCCTCGTCCAAGCAGGTTCAGAAGCCCGCGTCGGGCGCGGATTCGAAGCTGGATTCCGGGACGGTCAGCACTGGAGTCTACAGGAATCCTACGTTTGGATTCACCTGCAAGATTCCGGCGGGATGGGTATTGCGGACCGAGGAGATGAATGCTCGGGAGGAAGAAAGCGCAAAGACAGATTCCGGCAAGAGTGGACGCGTGCTGCTGGCGGCGTTTTCGCGGCCTCCGGAGGCTCGGGGGGAGGATGTGAATGGGTCGATTGTACTTGCGGCGGAGAGTGCTGCGGCTTATCCGGGGCTGAAAGAGGCGGCGCAGTATTTTGGCCCGGTGACGGAGGTGGCGAAGGCCCAGGGGTTTGAGGTGGTCGAGGAGCCTTACGAGTTTGTGGTGGGGACCAAGACGGTGGTGCGGGGAGATTTCAAGAAAGATGTGCGGACGCGGGTGATGCGGCAGTCGACACTGGTGGTGCTGGCGCGGGGGTATGCGGTTTCGTTTACGTTCATTGGCGGGAGTGAGGACGAGGTGGAGGAGTTGGTGCAGGGGTTAAGTTTTGGGGCGGGCGGGAAAGCCGCACGGTAGGGCATCGTGAGAATTCCCGGATAGGCCGGCGAGGCGTGTAGCTGCAAGGGATCCATCGACTGCGCATGACCGTCCTTCGGACGATCATGCTCCGCTCAGGATGACAAGTCTTTGAGATTCAGTCCAGAGGTTCGGGTTCGAGAGCTATGTTTTTCTCGCCGGCGGCTTTTTTCTGGGCGTATTTTTTCATCCAGGCTTCCCAGCTTTTGCCGGCGGCGGTGTCGCGTCCACTGAAGGCGAGGGCGGCGATGTCGGCGTAGGAGATGGAGATCTTTTCGTTTGAGTTTTTCGGGTAGAGGCGGACTACGGAATCTTTCAGCGTGCCCGCAGTGCGGCGGTCGAAGAGATAGCCTTCGATTTTCGATCCGTCTTTGCGGGTGATGGTCACGTCGCCGCGGTAGTCAAAGGCTTTTTCGAGCGCGACGCGGATTTCGTCGTCGGTGGCGAGTTGGGGGATCCAGCCTTCCAGATTCTCGTGAGCGGTGCCGGGAGCGACTTCGAGCGCGTCGGGGTTGATGTGGGGCACGGCTTGCGCGGCTTCGTGATCGATGTGGCCGGATTCTTTGCCTGTCATTTTGCCGAATCAAACTTCAAAATCTTGAACACAGAGAGCACAAAGGTTCACAGAGAAACTATTTGGTTACGCCCGAGTTTCATGCAATGTTTCGGCAGTCGGCGCGATCTGGACCAGCGGGTGCACCGGGGCTTGAGGTTCTTCCAACAAGCGAAGCGCTTCTTCATCGCGATAACTCGAGAACAGCGTCGCCTTCACTGTGGCAAGGAATCCGCCGAGCGAGCTGAAGGTGGCGTTCACCGCCGAGGCTTCATACCCGCTGTGCACCATGCAATTGGCGCAGGCGGGGTTGCCGGATTCGGTGCCGTAGTTGCTCCAGTTCGTGGTCGAGAGAAGTTCGTCGAACGTTTCGGCATAGCCATCCTGGAGCAGGTAGCAGGGTTTCTGCCATCCGAAGACATTATAGGTAGGCATGCCCCACGGGGTGCAGGGGTAGGTGCGCTTGCCCATCAGGAATTCGAGAAAGAGCGGCGAGAGATTGAAGCGCCAGTTCTTTTTGCGGTTTGAGAGGATCGCACGGAACATGCGGCGAGTGCGGGCGCGGCCGAGGAAATGCTTCTGGTCGGGCGCCTTGTCGTAGGAGTAGCCGGGCGAGAGCATCATGCCTTCGAGGCCGAGCTCCATCATGTCGTCGAAGAAGGCGCGGACGGATTTCGGGTCGGCGCCGTCGAACAGCGTGGTGTTGGTGGTGACGCGGAAGCCGCGGCTGAGCGCCTCTTTGATCGCATCTACCGCAATGTCGTATCCGCCTTCGCGGCAGACGGCGAGGTCGTGCTCTTCGCGCCGGCCGTCGAGGTGCACGCTGAAGGTCAGATATTTGCTGGGCTTGAAGAGATGCAGCTTTTCTCTAAGCAGCAGCGCGTTGGTGCAGAGATAGATATATTTCTTGCGCGCGACCAGGCCCTCGACGATCTCGCCGATCTGCGGATGCATGAGCGGCTCGCCGCCGGGGATGGAGACCATGGGGGCTTCGCATTCGTCGATGGCGCGAAAACATTCTTCAGGCGACAAATCCTTCTTCAGTATGTGGGCGGGATACTGGATCTTGCCGCATCCGGCGCAAGCCAGGTTGCAGCGGAACAGGGGCTCGAGCATCAGCACGAGCGGATACTGCTTGCGCCCAGCAAGCTTCTGGCGCAGGACGTAGGACGTTACGGTCCACATTTGTGAAACGGGTACTGGCATTCTTGATTGGAACTCCTGTGCCTTTATCTTATCAGGGACAGGTGGTTAGATGGCTGCGAAGTGGTTCGAGGTGCCGGAAAATGAAACCGTAAGATCGAGTTTTGTGGATCATCTTGCGCGATCCCAGTTCATGCTCAAGAAGCTCCAGAATGGCCTCCGAAAGCGGTTCCAAATGGGACGTTTACTGGGCCGATTCGGGCCTCGCGACGGTCGAAAATATGAGCCTTCCGTGGTATAATTCTGATAGTCGCCAAACGAACCTAAGTATAAGACATTTCAATAACTTGAAGTCGATTCGTGGGCGCAATCCGGAGCTGGGCTGGGGCGGGTTTGCGAGGGCATTTTCTAGCGCATGACTTAGCGCGCGACTTACTTGTGACCGGGCCCGGTTCTGAGAGAAAGTCGGGGCATTCTCCCGCGGAGCGGAATGGCCACCAAAGAGATTAATACTCCCATCGTCGAAACCAAAACAAAAAACGGAGTTGTGACGCCGATCACCGCCGGAAATGGCGGAGGCAACGGCGACTACAACGCCGACTCGATCAAAGTGCTCGGCGGGATGGAAGCGGTGCGCAAGCGTCCGGCGATGTATATCGGATCGACCGGCGACCTTGGACTGCACCATCTCGTTTATGAAGTTGTCGACAACTCCGTGGACGAAGCGCTGGCGGGTTTCGCGACGAAGATCGAAGTCACGATCCACATCGACAACAGGATTACAGTGATTGACGACGGGCGCGGCATTCCTGTGGATGACATGGTGATCGACGGGGAGAAAGTTTCCGCGGCGCAGGTGGTGATGACTACGCTGCACGCCGGAGGGAAATTTGATTCGTCCACGTACAAGGTTTCGGGCGGGCTGCATGGTGTGGGCGTTTCTTGCGTGAACGCACTGAGCGAGGAACTCGATCTGGAAATCTGGCGCGATGGCGCGACCTGGGAGCAGACGTACTCGAAGGGTGAGCCTACCAGCAAGATGAAGAAGGTGGGCGCCGCCAAGCGTCGCGGGACCAAGGTTCACTTCCTGCCGGACCGAACAATTTTTACTGGGACGGTGGAATATAACTACGACACGCTGGCGCAACGGCTGCGCGAGCTGGCGTTCCTGAATAAGGGATTGCTGATTACGCTGACCGACGAGCGCTCGACCGATGCGAAGAGCGGCGAGCCCAAGCACACAGACTTCAAGTACAACGGCGGCATCGCGGAGTTTATCAAGCATTTGAACCGCGGCAAGCAGGTGCTGCACGACAAGCCGATCTACATGGAGGCGGAGCGCAGCGGCGTGGCCATGGAGATCGGCCTGCAATACAACGACGGATATTCGGAGTCGGTCTTCAGCTTCGCCAATAACATCAATACGGTTGACGGGGGCACGCATCTTTCAGGCTTCCGCATGGCGTTGACGCGCACGATTAATTATGCCGGGCAGCAGATGGGCTTGTTCAAGGACGTCAAGGAAAACCTGACGGGCGACGATGTACGCGAGGGGCTAGTAGCAGTGATCAGCGTGAAGCTGTCACAGCCGCAATTTGAAGGGCAGACCAAGGGCAAGTTGAATTCCGATATCGCAGGTGTAGTGCAGGCGTTCATCAATGAGCGGCTGGGGGCGTTTTTCGAGCAGAACGCTACGGTGGCGCGGAAGATCATCAACAAAGCGGTGGATGCGGCCCGCGCCCGCGAGGCGGCGCGCAAGGCTCGGGACTTGACGCGGCGCAAAGGGGCGCTTGATTCGGGAGGTCTGCCGGGGAAGCTGGCGGATTGCTCGGAGCGCGATCCGAACCGGTGCGAATTGTTTTTGGTGGAGGGCGAGTCAGCCGGCGGGACGGCGAAGCAGGGGCGCGATCGGCGCTTCCAGGCGATTCTGCCGTTGAAGGGCAAGATTCTGAATGTGGAGAAAGCCCGCTACGACAAGATGCTGGCGCATGAGGAGATTCGCGCCATGATCACCGCGCTCGGCACGGGCATTGCCAAGGAGGATTTCGATCCGACGAAAGTGCGGTACGGGAAGATCATTCTGATGACCGACGCCGACGTGGACGGGTCGCACATCCGCACGCTGCTGCTGACGTTTTTCTTCCGGCACATGCAGGAGCTGATCAAGCGCGGCAATGTATTCATCGCGCAGCCGCCGCTGTTTTCGATCCAGAAGGGCAAGTCGCTGCAGTACATCAAGGACGAGCGCGAAAAAGTCAAAGTGATGGTGAAGCGGGCGTCGGAGGGGCTGATCGTTCGCTACGGCGAGGGTGCGGCCAAGATCGAAGGCAAGGACCTGGCGCGTTTTGTCACGGTGCTGAAGGAGTATCTGGATCTGTTCGATAAAGTCGATAAGCGGCTGCGCGACGAGAAGGTTACCGAGCTGCTGCCGAAGCTGGACCTGGCGAAGCACGAGGATTTTGAGGGGGACAGGAAAACGCCGCCGAAGAAGATCGAGAAGCTGGAAAGAGAACTGAAAAGATTGCAGAAAGAGCGGAAGTTCAAGAGCGTGGAGTCGCGCTTCGACGAGGAGCATAATCTCTGGGAAATAAGATTTACGAGTTCGCAGGGCGCGGAACACATCGTGAACTGGGAGCTGGCGTCGAGCCCGGAATACCGGCAGATGATCTCGAAGTTCAAGCAGATCGAGCCTTACATGCAGCCACCGTTTATTGTGGAGCCCATGGTTAAGGGTGCGGCCGCCGAGGAAAACGACGAGAGCGCCGATTCCGAAGGAGACGAGCAGAACGACGGGAAGAGCGGGAAGAAAACGGCGAAGCCCGCGCCGAAGCGCAAGGCCGAAGTGGAAGTCGTGGAAAAAACCACGCCGCGAGAGCTGTTCGCCTATGTGGAAGAGCAGGGCGGCAAGGGCTACGAGGTGAAGCGCTACAAAGGTCTGGGGGAGATGACGGCTCCGCAGTTGTGGGAGACGACCATGGATCCGGAGCGGCGGACTTTGCTTTCGGTGAAGCTGGAAGACATTGCCGAGTGCGAGACCATCTTCACCACTTTGATGGGTGAGGATGTGGAAGCGCGGCGGAAGTTTATTGAAGAGAATGCGCTGGATGTGAAGAATTTGGATATCTAGGAATTTGTGCGATTACCCAGTCGGCGCCCGAAGGCTTGGATGATCTCTCGGTCTTCAATCTCAACGTTTCGTGTCCGAGGGCCTGTTTGTACCTGGAACGCCGACGGGATGAAGTGCGCGGAACTGTCTGCGGATTTGACGGAAGCTATGAAGAGCTGAGCTATCGCCAGCCCAGGGTATAGGTGGATCGGTATCTCCCCGACGTTCGAAATTTCCAGCGTCAGTATTCCGGAGAAGTACGGGTGGACACCGATGGCCGTCGCGATGATCAGCCCGTCTCTTCCCCAAGTTGATTTGCCAATGACAAATGCAGTCAGGTCCTTCGGCAGGTGCACCCATTCTAGGGTCTCTCCTAGCACGAACTGGCCCGGGTGCAGAACGAAGTAATCGCCGATTGGGACAAATGTATCGTCTTTATATTTGGCTAGGTCTTGACGGTGTGTCGGGGACAGCAAATCCAGTTTCGACAGCTTTGCTCTGAGAGGCACGTGGAAGCGCTGCCCTAGGCGCACGTCCACAGATGCCGTCCCGGGTTTCAGCTGCTTGTCCATATCGAGTATAGGGCTGATAACCAGACGTTCCGAGGGGTCGGACGCCGGCTGCTCCAATAGCTCCCTAACTTTGCCCGCGCTTAAGATCACCTTTAGCCTCGTCCCATGCTGTTCTTATCTCAGAGATTTCGAGAGCCTTCAACACGAGCCCGTGCAGCTTTGTGGCCGCTGCAAATCGCGTGTCGCTGTCTCCCTCGTGCAAGCTTGCTCTAAACGCTTCGAAGTCGCATAAGTAGACATGCCAGCCTGCATTGATTATGGCTGCGATTGTCACCGGCTTGTTACGAATCTCGCCCGGTGGAATGAGGTTAAGGAGGAGTGGGGTTAGCCCGGCCACGTCGGCGGTAAACCTTTCGCAGGAATAGCATTGTAAGGAGAAGGTGGCCGTGACGCTTGCCTCCGAGATCAGATCGAGCGCTGCGTCGTCGATGGCGTCGAGCGCAACCTGATCGTAGGCGTTGCTCCAAACAACCTGTCCCGCGGAAACCTCGTCCCACGCCCGCGAGAACTCCTGCAGCTCGGGGCGCCATTCTTCCAAGCGATATATTTGCTTCAGCATTCGGATCATCAGCCTCACCCTCAAGCGCGGCGCGGGGTGCGTTGCACTGCTTTTGTCGATGGGGCGGAAGGAGGTCAAGAGGTGCGCTTCGGCGAAAAAGAGAGCTGGGCCGAACAGCCGGATGCCGATCGCGTCACAACAGAGCTCCTTGACCCAGCCGTTGACCCTCGCCGAGATTTCCTGGGTGGCCTGTTTACGCAGTTGCACCTCGGGCGTGGGATTGCCCTGCTTCTGCTGGTTTTCAAACATCGCCTTTGTCAGGCCCTTAACCAGATCCTCCTTGATGCGAATTCTCGGCAGGAGGTCCTTGGCGATTTCTCGCTTATTGTAGAGGGCGTGGCCCAGCTCGTGTGCCAGGACGCCGTGAATTAGAATACGTCCGGACTCAACGGCTGGGATGCTCAAGATGAAAAGTAGATTCGGTAAGAGCGAACCGGTTTGTTCGAGGGGAGTGCCCTTGAATGCTTCCCACAGGTCTTTAAGCGGCCTGGCGATGTCTTGGATAGAGTAGTTCAGCTCGGGTTTGGAACGTACCACAAGCTCGGACGTTGGAAGAATTGACTGAGTGTAGCGTCGAAGCGTGGGTATGAGCTGGCCTGGGGAACGGTTTACGTCCGAGCCCTCTACAAATCCGAGTAGCTGGTGAAGGAGTGGGATGAGCCTGCTGACCCGATGAAGCCGGGTGTCCAGCTGCGAAGGGGTGAGAAGGTGGGCATTCGCGAGGGCGTTTTCTAAGAGCGAGTCAATTTTTCCGGCGGCATCATCGACGAACGAGAGGATAAGCCCCGATCCGGGTGATGCGTAAACCTTGTATTTTACCCGCTCGACTTCTTCGATAATCGCTCGGGCACGATCCTGTGCTGTTTCAACCTTCAGCCGGGCTATTCGTCCGTAGCTGTCCATTTGAGGATGTCAGCGCCGCCCTCACCGGATAGCAGCTCCTCGGTTCGGTCGAGCTCCGACTGAGCTGTATTGTAAAAGAAATTCTGCAGTAGCTGAATTTTCCCGCGGGCTGGCATGCCCGAGCCAGCGGAGAGATTGGTCGCCGTGGCTTTTAGCTCAGAGATCTTTTCTAGGAAGGACTCATTCGCGTGGACGCTCGGCAGCGCGTCGACCGCTCTCGCAAAAAAGGTCGCAGAAGAGTTCGTTTCGCTCGTCAATTCTGGCTTGTCGAGCCAGTGGAAGCCCGCCTCGGCGGATTCCAGTATGGACACAGCTCTCCCGAGCATATCGCGGTCTCTGTCACTTAGCGGTTCGCCCTTGTCTGCTCGAGCGAGGGCTAGAACGATGTCGTCCAAAAGGAAACCATTCTTGAGGGACTCGGTCAGGTCAGAAAAACGGTGGTCGGAGTGCATTGTCGTGCCTCAAGGGTTGCGGAAGGGATTCCAGGCGGATCGGAAGCCTCTTAAACCTTATCAGGCGACGATTCGATCTGGCTACCCAACCAATAGGTTGCCTGTACACAACCACAATATATTGTTGTATACAACAAATTTAATTGTGTGTCTACAATATATTTCTATGCCTCCTAAGGCAAGGCCGAAGACTCCGCTGTCGATTGCGATCCATAGTCGGATGGAGGAGCTAGGGATGTCAATCCACCAGCTTGCCAAGGCGACCGACGTAGGATACGAAAGGGCGCGAACGGCTGTGACTGGGGACGAGCCGCCCGGCAAGCGTCTGTTAGGCGACATTTGCCGAGTGCTCAAATTGGACTCCGATGGGATGGCCGAGATGTTGGTCACGGAGCAGATAAAGCGCAAATACGGTCACCGGCGAGCGCGGCTTGCGAACGGCGATCCAGAGCTTCGTTCGATTGAAGAGGGTTGGCAATTCCTTTCTCCTGATGAGAAGGAGCACATCGTTTGGCTTGTTGGTCGCTATGCGGAAAGAGGAGTCCGTAGGGCGGAAGCTGTTGCTCCGATTCAACGCATCGCTCCTCGTCCTGCGCGGACGCCCTAATCTTCGTTCGGGTGGAGGAGGCTGTCGTCTGCGCTCGAAAATCTTGTCAATATGTAGAAGTTACACGAATCCGCTTTAACGTGAAGGAAACAATCCAAATATAAACGGGATTGTGCATTTCACGCAAGGGAGGGAATATAATGGGTTTCTTTCCTGTGGGAGTGCATTTTATGGCGAGCAAGACGGCTAGTTCATATTACTGGACGTTCTCAAGAGTATTCGGTAAGGAGTGCTATCGCACATGGAGGCAAGAATTGTTAGCCTCCGTACTCACTGCTTGTGTCACCTTCGGAATCAGCTTATCGCAGCGATCCGGCAGCATGGACTAACCTACGGATCGCTCTTTTTTCTGCCGCCATAGTATTGGCAGGGTTTGCTGTATGGCACCTCGTTCGGACCCCTTTCTTGGTTCATCGGAGTGCTGATGTTGAAGGAGAGATTCCCCATTGGGGGTTCGGTGTCGTCGGAGTCTTCGTGTTGCTAGCGATAATTGGCGGTGGATACGAGTTCTTCAATACGTATTTGGCCGGGGATGCCATCACCTCCCATTGCAGCGGGTGAAGACAAAAGATCACATCCAAACGATAAACAGAAGAACTCTACTTCCTCCGAGTTGCAACAACCGGAGGTTAAAGCTCTACCGGATTCAAAGCCACAAATCACTCCTGTGTCAAAGGGGCCAATCGTCAAAAAACCTAGCGGCATCACGGCCGGAAACATCAATCAAGGGCCGGGTAGCATTGCCCAACTCGGGGGTGAGCACAATAGTGCCACGGTCAACAATTTCGGCCCGCCTCCGGTGAAATTTACTTCGTCCGTGCGGGATATTATCCCGCCAATGGATGATGGAAGTGACAACCCTACCCCGTCAGCTTTTAAGTATGAAAAAGAAATTGTAGTGAATGTGGACGCACCCTACACGCCAGTATCAGTGGGAGTTATGTGCGAAAGTTGGGTTTTGTGGCGGGTTTACCCCTTTCAAAATGCTATTCTGAATATATAGGGTAAGTTTTCAGGAAAAGGCGCGGCCTATTGGTCGCGCCTTTTCCTGTTTGGGAGCTGCGGCACGCAAAATCAACGACGCGAGGGGAAGAAATCTGGGCTGTGGAAATCTTTGTCAATAGGTAGCGGGTACGCGAATGGGGTTAAGGCGAAGGAAACAAAGGGAGAATAAATTTGGGAAAATGTCCCAATTGCCCCCTGCAGTATGATATAATTTAATTATATAGTAAAACTTAAAAGAAAAGAAGGCGCGGCCTATTGGTCGCGCCTTTTCTTTTGCCTAAAAACGTCGGCTTGGGGGAAACGAAGAGCAGATTCCTCCCTACGCCGTCGCGTTCGCTCCGGCTCCGGTCGGAATGGCAAAGTTTGGGTAGCTTTCGCTCCGGCTGCGGTCGGAATGACAAGGTTTGGGTGGCGTTCGCTCCGGCTCCGGTCGGAATGACAAAGTTTGGGTAGCTTTCGCTCCGGCTGCGGTCGGAATGACAAGGTTTGGGTGGCGTTCGCTCCGGCTCTGGTCGGAATGACAAGGTTTGGGTGGCGTTCGCTCCGGCTCTGGTCGGAATGACAAAGTTTGGGTCGCGTTCGCTCCGGCTTTGGTCGGAATGACAAGGTTTGGGTGGCGTTCGCTCCGGCTCTGGTCGGAATGACAAAGTTTGGGTCGCGTTCGCTCCGGCTTTGGTCGGAATGACAAGGTTTGGGTGGCGTTCGCTCCGGCTTTGGTCGGAATGACAAGGTTTGAGTGGCGTTGGCTCCGGCTGCGGTCGGAATGACAGAGAGCTGGGAGGGTTGGATGATGAAGTATTGGGAGCGGTTCAAGACTTACAAACAGCGGGGTGAGTGGGTGGAGTTGGTGTTTATGGCGGAGGCAGCGAGGAGGGGGTTTTTCGTGTGCAAGCCGTGGGGAGAAATGCGGGCTTACGATGTCGGGATCGAACACGCGGCAAACTATCTTCGAGTGCAGGTGAAGGGCACCGCATACCGTCTGCAGGCGGGGTATCTGTTGCAATTCATGCCCGGTCACAGAGATATAAAGGACTTCACGCCGAGCGACCTGGACTTGTTTGCGGTGTACGTGATTCCCGAGGATGCCTGGTATCTGATCCCCGCGTCGGTACTGCTGGGTGGGCGGCAAAGATGGAGTCTCATGCTGAGTCCGGTGGCTCCTCCGGTAAAAAAGAAGTCATACTGCTTCGAATGCTACCGGGAGGCTTGGGGCTTGCTGAAGAAAAGCCGAATAGAACTGACAAGGTATGGGCGATAGCTTCGCTCGCTTTCCCGCGGCTGTGCTCTGGGGCTCGCTTCGCTCGCTGGACAGCCGAAGGCGGCTGTCCCCACATGGTCCGTCTTACTGCGAAAGGCTTTTATGAGGACACTTCGGATGGTTTGCGGAATAGTGCGGCTACTGTGGTTCCCAATGCCAGCAGCGTGATTAGCGAGATTGTTCCCAGGGAGATTACGCAGTAGATGCACCAGACTCCGAGAATATCTTTCTCAACGTGCGCGAGGTAGAGGGAGAAGGCCAGTCCGGCGAGGGCTGCAGCCAACACCAGGCGGTAGGCGCGGCGCCAGGCTAGTGCGCCCATGAGGAGATATCCGGCGATGCCGAGGGCGGCTACTGGAATGCCTGCGAGCATTGCGTAGGGGCTGTGATTGACTATGCCGCAGTCCCAGCGCTCGTTGATGCTGCAGGGGGAGTCGCCTTCGGTGCGGTAATGCTCGCGCAGGGCTAGGGCGGAGACTACGATTCCTACGGCGGCTAGTATGACCAGGATATACCTCATTTGCTTTTCCTCTTTCAAAATTGCTGATTGCTGATTGAGGATTGAAGACCCAAACTAAAGGTCTACTCAACAATCAGCGATTTCTTTCTTTCTGACGCCTTGGCGATCAGAGGCCGCCTCGATTCGCTCGGCGACAGCCGAGGCGGTTTTCCCCACCTGGACGACGCGGATGGCTTGCTGGGTGCGGGTTTCGCGCGTCCGGTGATTTTGACGTTTTCCAGCCAGTACTTTCCCGGCTCGGCTACTACTACCTCGGCGGTGATGGAGTCGCCGGGCTGGAGTTGCTCTAGCGCAGCGGGAGGCTTGATGGGGTAGGGCATGACCATGGGGTCCATGAAGCCGGGGATGGGGTCGTTGTTGATGTCGGCCGATCCGGCTTGCTTGTCTACGGAGATGACTTTTCCCTTTAGAGGATAGCGCTTGGCTGTGGGTTGAGGGTTGGCAGGGGTGGGCTGTGGGGTTCCGCGATTGCAGGCTTGGGAAAGAGTTAATAGGGCTAAGAGGCAAAAGAGGGCAAGGTGTGGGGACAATGAATTGAGTTTGTGTGGCATATTCAGTCTTCGTTGAGCTGGAGCGAATTCTGAAACCGCAGCGCCTGAAGGCGCGGATGATAGGGCTGCAGGTACGGTATGCCTGAAGGCATACCCTGATACGAATCTTGGAACTGATATGAATCTTGGACCTGATACGAATCTTGGACCTGATACGAATCTTTACCTATACAGAACTGATATGAATCTTGGATTCTTTCTCTTGAACATTTGTCTCCTAATAATGGAAGCGGTAGCGGAGTTCGACGTAGATCTCTCTCGGGTTGTTCCAGTGGAAGCCGCCGAAGGTCAGGCTGTTGTCGTACTCGACGCGGCGGTTGGCCACGTTGAGCGCGGAGAGCGAAGCGGTGAAGCGCTCGCCGAAGTCCTTGCCCAGTGAGAGATCGAAGGTGGTGTGCTGCGGCAAATAATCGCCCGGATAAGGCTGGCCGGGAAAAGCGTTGTGGAAGCCGGAGCCGTAGTAGACGTTGGTGGAGGCGTAGGAGCGCCAGGGGAGGGATACATCGCCGCCGACGTTGAGCGTGTTGCGCTGGTCGTGGTCGAGCGGGGATAGTCCGGGATCGAACGAAAAATCAGTGAGTCCGCCAGTGATGGTACCGCTGCCTTCGGCGATCTGGTTGGAGTAGGCAAGGTGCAGTTGTCCGCGGTGGGCGAAACGCGGGGAACGGAGCGTGAGTTCCCAGCCGCGAATCACAGCTTGCGAGACGGTGATGGGGAAGAAGATGCTGGAGGCGCCGATATTGTTGTGGTCGAGAAAATTCTGGACGTTGGTTTTGAAGTTGTCGACGTCAAGCACCCATCCGCGGTATGGGATGACCACGCCAAATTGATGCTCTTCGTCACGCTCACCGGGCAGCGTGGCGTATCCCAGGCCTTGCTGCCCGGTGTAGTTGATGAGAGACGGGCCAGAGACGGTTTCGATGGGCGGGGCTTGATAGTAGTGCCCGTAGAAAGCGCGGAAGGTCCAATGCAGCCGAGGGACGGTCGCGGTGATTCCGAAGCGCGGCTGGAGGGCGGACTCGTCGACAGCCGGAGCGGCCGCAGTGACCGCGAAGTTGCCTTCAGAGAAGTGTGTGGGGCGCATGCCAGCGGAGAGCGTGAGCCAGGGGAATGGTTTGAATTTGTCGTCGACGTAGAAGGCTTCGAAATTGGCGGTGGGGTGTTCGGAATCGGCGATGGGCGAGTTTCCGCTGCCGTCGTTGAAGATTGCGCCGAAGAACTGGTTATCGCTCTGGTAGAAGCTGAGAAATCCAACCTGCAGATCGTTCTTCTTATAGTTGGAGGCGAGGTTGGCTTGACCTCCAACATAGGTGGAGCTGCGGTTCAATGTGCTGGCGACGGGAGTATCCGTCGGTTTACTGCCATAGTCGCCGCTGTTGTAGTGGTAGAAGGGCGAGACGGTAGTCAAGAGATGGGAGTTGAAGGTGTGAAGCCAGGTGAAAAGGACACCGGCGTCGGCTTCGTGTTCGCCGTCACGCAGGCCGATGCTCGGGTACTGCGGGCTGAAGCCGTTAGCCGCGATCGATCCATTCTCGATGTCGTTGGGGAAGGGATCGTAAGGCACCTGAAAGTAGTCGCGGCGCAGCGAAGTCACGAGGCGAAGCTGATCGGAGGGATGGAGGTTGTAAATGAACGAACCGAAGCCGCCGACGCCGTTGACCGCATCGTGAACGACCTGGGGAACCGGCGACTGCAGGCCAAGGTCGCTGCGGTTGCCGTTGACGCTGGCGTAGTAGGCGAAGCGCTCGGTGTGGCTGCCGAAGGTGATGGCGTCATTGGTCTGGTAGAAATTTCCGGCGCTGAGGACGACTTCGGCTTGATTGTTGCTTTCGAAGCCGGTGCGGGGAACTACGTTGAAGACTCCATAAGTGCGGTCCCCGAACTCAGCTCCATAACTGCCACGATTGACTTCAACATATTCCAGGTCCTTGGGATCGAACTGCGGGCCGACGTTCTGCGCGATGGCAGTGTTGATGACGGGGATGCCGTCGAGCAGCCACTGCGTCTGGTGTCCGCCGCGGATGTGGAGCATGTCGTGAGTTACGTAGGATCCCGGAACGTAATCGGTAATCATGGCTAGGCTGTTGGAGCGGTCGGCACCGGGGGTGCGCTTGATGTCGAGCTGGTCGACAAGCGTAACGGGCGTGGGTGAATCCGTGGGTGCAGCTTCGGACGCGGCTGAGACCGTGACCTTTGTGTTTGCCGTGGCTATTTGCAATTGAAAGTGAACGACCGGCACGCTGCCTGAGATGACGGTGACATCCTGGGCCGACTGCGCGAATCCTTGGCTGGCGACGGAAATGGAGTAGTCGCCCAGGGGCACGGCGTTGATTTGAAATTCTCCGTTGGCGTCTGTGGCTGCGGTTTTGGCCCAGTCTGATGATTTTGCTTTCAGCATTACCATGGCGCCTTGAACGGGGCGATGCTGCGGGTCGTGGACGATGCCACGTATGGCTCCGTAGACGTTGGCGAAGGCATAACTGCTGGTCAGTAGGATGAGGCTGATGATGAGGTTCGTGCTGCGGGTCATTTTTGTCTCCCTGTGAGTTGGACTAAGGCGCTTCCCTGTAGCGGCTGACATTAGCTTCAGCAGGCGCCGGAACAGTTTCCAGCGACCACGGGCATAGCCGTTACGCAAACAAAACCAATTCAGGATTTGGGAGGGAGCTTCAGCAGGTGGGTGGAGCGCGGGAGGATTGGAATTCAGCACTGGCGTTGGCTGGGGAATCGGGTTCGGTTCCGGTCAGGCGCGCCGTGTTGGTTGGCAAGAAGAAGGCTGCCCGCTTCGGCTGGGCGTTTGCCCATTGAGCGGTGGTGACGGCGCGGCGGCAATCATGGTTGCAGCAACTGGCGTCCCGGATGACAAGCGGTTCAGATTCCGAGGCCAGCGAATTCTGGCAGTGATGAACTCCCTTACGGACGCAGCATGCACGCGGCGGGGGCCACGTAGCCGCTAGCGCCAGTGGGAGAAGATTTCCCGCGAGCGCGAAGAACAGCAATAATCTGGCGGTCAGGCGCTGCATGCTTTCTACGTGAACCCTTGACACAATGTGGGGCTAGCATAGAACGGAAGCCTCAATGGGCGCAAGCAGTAGGCGGGCGAGGGCGCCCACCCTACACTATTACTAGCGACCGCGGGCTGAAGCCCGGAATCATTTTGGATGCTTTACGCGGCGTTGAAGCGCCGCCCTTCCACGTGCTGCGCGCTGTTGTTTCACTCAAGCTCGTGCCTCACGCTTTGCCCCGAATCTTGGCCCACCACCAGCGGGTGCCGACCAGGAGGAAACGCCAGTCGGAAAAGAATTCCGGGGGCTTACCTTCGAAGGCATGGCCGACGAATTGGAGAATCCATCCCATGACGAACAGAGCGAGCGCGTAGGGCCACAGCCGGTGGAAGAATATGCTGGCAAGAAAAAACAGGAGCGAAAGCACGATGGTCGGGATGCCAAGCGTGTGGCAGGCGCGGTTCACGGGATGCTGATGGCTGGAGGCGTATTGCGAGATCCACTGCTCATTGGTGCGGTTGCCTAGCACGGCAGAAGGATGATACACCGGCTGGGTTCCCTTTGCACGGATTCGGTAGTGTCCTAATAGTGGTTGGCCTACCCCACTCAGCCCCGACAGCATCACAGACTTTGAGGAATGGCTTGATCCAGTCAAACGCAAAATCAAACGATCAGCAGCCGCCTCTGAACCATCCGAGAAACCGGCTGACCGAGCCGCCGGAAGGCGGCTTTTTCAAATGTCGAGTCTTAGGAGTCTTGCATTCATCCTATGCTCAGCGAGGCGCTTATCCCGCGCTTCGTTCCTTCGCTTTTCCGACTGATCAAAGGCAGCGAATATCAAAAAGAACATGCATACAAATACGGCTACGAATATGGCTACAAATAGGGCGGCTTCCATGTCAGTCTCCTAGCGAACAGTTTACAGCGACGCACTAGTAGGACACTACCACGGATTCCCGCAAGTTGAGGCGGCTGCTCCCCGCGTGGTAGCATCCTAGGTTTTGGCGGGTGATGTTGGGCTGGCCTGTATACTGCACTGTTCCTCATTCTGGACTCTGGGCCTTCTCTCTTTCCACGCCTGCGAAGGAGCCTACTTGTGAAAGTTTATTCCGGAGAAAACATTCGTAATGTTGCGATTGTGGGGCACGGGCACGCGGGCAAGACCACGCTGCTCTCGGCCATGCTCTACACGGCCGGGGCCACGCCGCGGCTGGGGCGCGTGGACGACGGATCGGCAACCACCGATTACGACGAGGAAGAGATTGCGCGCAAGATGTCGATTGCGGCGTCGGCGGCCTATGTGGAGTGGGGCAAGACGAAGATCAACGTGATCGATACGCCCGGGTTCAACATGTTCGTGCACGAGGCGAAGATGGTGCTGCCGGTGGTGGACGCGGCGATCGTGGTGGTCGATGGCGTGGCCGGCGTGGAAGTGGTGACGCAGCGGGTGTGGAACGATTGCGAAGAGTACAAGACTCCGCGGCTGATTGTGGTGAACCGCATGGACCGCGACCGGGCGAATGCGGAGCGCGTGCTGGAGTCGCTGATCAGCGCGTTTGGCCGGAACGTGATTCCCATTGAGCTGCCCATCGGGAGCGAGAAAAATCTGACCGGCGTGGTCGACCTGGTACGCATGAAGGCTTACACCTATGAGCTGGGAGGGAATGGTAAGGGCAAGGAGACGGAGATTCCCGCCAATATGCGAGCGCAGGTGCAGGAGTCGCACGAGCAACTTGTCGAACTGGTGGCCGAGGGCGACGACAAGCTGATGGAGAAGTTTTTCGAAGCAGGGACGCTTGGGGAAGAGGATCTGATCCCGGCACTGCACAATGCGATTCGCGAGGACAAACTTTTTCCCGTGGTCTTTGCTTCGGGGTTGGGCAACATCGGCGCGGACCGGGTGATGGATTTTATCGTCGACTACACTCCGGCGCCTTCCGAACATGAGTGGGTGCAGGGCGAGCCGGCGGCCTCGGGAAATGGAGACGCGCCGAAACGGCATGAGACGGACTCGGAGCCGGTGTCGCTGTATGTGTTCAAGACGATTTCGGATGCATTTGCGGGAAGGATTTCGTACTTCAAGGTTTTCTCCGGAGTGCTGAAGAACGAGTCGACGGTGCAAAACTTCTCGCGCGGATCGACGGAGAAGCTGTCGCATATTTCCATCATGCAGGGAAAGACGGCGGTGCCGGTGACGGAGCTGCACGCCGGGGACATTGGCGCTGTGGCGAAGTTGAAGGACACGCTCACCGGCGACACTTTGGGGGACAAGTCCGCGCCGATTCTGTATCCGCGAGTGAAGCTGCCGGAGCCGGCGATTACGTTTGCAATTGAACCGAAGAGCCGTGCGGATGAAGACAAGCTGGGGCCGGGGGTTCACAAACTGAGTGAAGAAGATGCGATGCTGCGATTTTTCCGGGACCCGCAGACGCAGGAGTTTTTGATCGCGGGGACCGGGCAGCAGCACATTGAAGTTACAGTTTCGAAGCTGAAGAAGCGGTATCACACGGAAGTGGTTCTGAAGGCGCCGAAGGTTCCGTATCGCGAGACGATCCGGGGCAAAGCCGATGTGCAGGGCCGGCACAAAAAGCAGACTGGCGGACACGGGCAGTACGGCGATTGCAAGATCAAGATGGAGCCGATGCCGCGCGGGGGACAGTTTGAATTTGTCAACGACATTTTTGGCGGAGCGATTCCGAAGAACTATATTCCCGCGATCGAAAAGGGAATCAAGGATGCGGCGGCGCGTGGGTATCTGGCGGGATTTCCGGTGGTCGACTTCCGCGTGATCTTGTATGACGGGTCGTATCACGACGTTGATTCGAACGATATGTCTTTTCAGATGGCGGGGCGCATCGCATTCCGGAAGGCGATGGAGCAGGCCAAGCCCACGATTCTGGAGCCGGTGATGTCGGTTGAGATCACCATACCGGACGATTTTGCGGGCTCAATCATGGGCGATTTGAACAGCCGGCGGGGACGCATCCAGGGCATGGACAACAAGGGGGGCAACACCGTGGTGAAAGCCGAAGTGCCCATGGCCGAGATGCTGACCTACGGCGTGGATCTGACCTCGATGACGCAGGGCCGCGGCAGCTTCAATATGGAAATGCACCACTACGACACCGTGCCGGGACAGTTGCAGGAGAAGATTATTGAGAAGGCTAAGGCGGCGCGGGGGGATGTGAAGGAAGAGGAAGAGTAGGCGTCATCCAATAAGCTTCTGAAATTTGTCCGGGTCGTGATCAGCCGATCTGCAAACTCATTGACGTAGACTATCCGGCGAAACCCAGGCCAGGAGGCGCTTGGTATCTCGCAACTGACTCAAAGTGATCGATGGCATTTTCGCAGATTGTGGCATGGTACGGTCGCGCACTGTTATGACATATCGGCTGCATTCTGGCATCCACTAAGCGAGGCTGAGCCGATTCTAAGAAACGGAATACCCCGCTGCGCGCGCCGGACAGTCCGAGGCGGCTGTCCCCACATGGTTCGTGGTAACATCCGGCGAGTGGGACGCGAGGTCAAGCATGCAACTTACATCGATTCTTATCTGTTCTCTTATTGCGATGGTGCCGCTCGGGTATGCTGCCGAGACGCAAGTTTTTCCTACCTCCGCCGGGCCGGTCAAGATTACTCCGCTGTATCACGCCAGCACGCTGATCGAGGCTGGAGGGAAGACGATCTACCTGGATCCTGCGAAGCCTGCGAAATTTCCGGGGCTTCCGAAAGCGGACCTCATTCTGATTACCGACATTCATGGCGATCACATGGATCCGGATGCGATCAAAGAGGTCGGCCAGCCGGGGACGGAGATTCTGGCGCCGCCGGCGGTGGTCGTAACGGTCACCAGCGCCAAGCCGATTGCTAATGGAGAAACGAAGAGCTGGCAGGGCTGGACGATTGAGGCGATCCCCGCATACAACCTGAAACGCGGCCCGGCCCCGGGAAAACTCTTTCACGACAAAGGCCGCGGCAATGGCTACGTGCTGACTTACGGCGGCAAGCGCTTCTATTTTTCCGGCGATACCGAAGGCGTGCCGGAGATGCGGGCGCTCAAGAACATCGACGTGGCGTTTGTTTGCATGAATCTGCCTTACACCATGCCTCCGGAAGAGGCTGCTGACGCGGTTAAGGCCTTTCATCCGAAGATTGTTATCCCTTACCACTATCACGGATCTGATCTTGCTGTGTTTCAAAAAGGATTGGAAGGGACTGGGATCGAGGTGCGGGTGCTGGATTGGTATCCGAAGTAGAAAGCCGATGGCTCGCGAGTCTAATTTGTAGCTTTCCGATCCGTGCGACCGAGCTCCGCCCTGGCCGGACGGCTGAGGCGGCCGTCTCTACATGGGTCGTGGTAATATCCGGCGAGTGGCTACTGCCAAGAACAATCCCAATCTGAATTACAGCCCTGACCGTCTGGTGTCGGCGGCGGCGGTGGAGGACGACTCTTCGTTTGAGTTGAAGCTGCGCCCGCAGCGGCTTGGCGAATTCATCGGGCAGGCCAAGGTCAAAGAAAATCTGGCGGTGGCGATTGAGGCGGCGCGGTCACGCGGCGAGGCCATGGATCACGTGTTGTTGTATGGGCCTCCGGGGCTGGGGAAGACTACGCTGGCCAATATCATCGCCAACGAGCTGAGCGTGCACTTCCAATCTACGGCGGCGCCGCTGCTGCAGATCAAGGGCGACCTGACGGCGATCATTACCAACATGCAGGACAAGCAAGTCCTGTTCATCGATGAGATTCACCGGCTGCAGCCAGTGCTGGAAGAACTACTGTATTCGGCGCTGGAAGATTACAAGCTCGACATTATTATTGGCCAGGGGCCTTCGGCGCGTACGCACACGTTGGAAGTGAAGCCGTTTACGTTTGTGGGCGCGACTACGCGCGCGGGATTGATTTCTGCGCCGCTGCGGTCGCGGTTTGGGATTGTGCTGCGGCTGGAGTTTTATACTCCTGAGGATTTGCGCGTGATCGTGGAACGGTCGGCGGAGATTTTGGGAGTTGCGATCGACGACGCGGGTGCGATCGAGATTGCCAGCCGCTCGCGGGGGACGCCGCGCATCGCGAACCGTCTGCTGCGGCGGGTGCGCGACTACGCGCAGGTGCGCGGGGCGGGCAAGATCGATTTGCCCACGGCGCAAGCGGCGCTGCAAATGCTGGAAGTGGATCAATACGGGTTCGACGAAGTGGACCGGCGGCTGCTGCTGACGATTATCGAAAAATATCAGGGCGGACCCGTGGGCGTGAATACTCTGGCGGCGGTGCTGGCCGAAGAGCCGGACGCGATTGAAGAGATTTACGAGCCCTTCCTGATGCAGATTGGGTTTTTGAACCGCACTCCGCGCGGGCGGGTGGCTACGCAGTTGGCGTACGATTATTTTAAGATCACGCCCAGCCGAAGGCAGAGTTCGTTATTTTGAGTCCACTACCCCCAAAATCCCTCCTAACTTTGCCGTTAGCCTCCCGTCTAAGCTCCAGCGGCGTCGATCCGTAAGCTGTTACGGGCTTGGGGCAAATGGGTTACTGGTCCAACACAAGGCGGATGGGAGCCAGATTGCTGGCATGTCTGGTCCTGCTATCCTTAGCGCAGGCGAAAGACAATGCAATCACGCCGGTCACGCCCAAGTTTGCCAAGCTGCACATTCCCCACCTTGAACAGCGCCCCACGATTGCCGATTTTCTGGAGATGAGGCCCTCCGGCGCATTTGAAGGAAAGATGTTGAAGGTGGATGGATTCCTGCAGCGCGACCCCAAGGATGGCACCCCGGTATCGCAAAAGACTGAGGTATATCTCGGCTACACCGACAAGAACTTTTACGTGGTATGTGTTTGCTTTGACTCGGAGCCGGGAAAGATTCGAGCGCGACTGGTGCGGCGCGAACTGATCAACGATGACGACCAGTTCGGTTTCGTGCTGGACACTTTTCACGACCACGCGCATGGGCTGTTCTTCTACATAAACGCCCTGGGAGTGCAGCAGGACGGCATCTGGGACGAGGCCACCCTGAACGTGAACGGGCCAGACTATTCCTACGACATGGTCTGGAACTCCGAAGGCAGGCTGACGGGGAAAGGGTACGTCGCCTGGTTCGAGATTCCATTCAAGTCGCTGCGCTTCCCGCCGACCGACGTGCAGAACTGGGGCGTCTTCTTCGAGCGAGACATCAAGCGGAACAGCGAGGATTCCTTCTACCCGCACATTACGAGCAACGCCCAGGGCTTTCTGGGGCAAGCGGCGGACATGGACGGCATCGAGAAAGTCTCGGGAAGCCGGAACACGCAGTTCATTCCCTATGTTGTGGGACGGGGATTCCGCCAGTTGGATGATCGCGATCCTTTCAATCCGACATTCAACGGAGCGTATCTTCAAGTGCGGCCGGGGCTGGATTCGAAGATTGTGCTGAAGGACTCGTTCGTGCTCGACTCGACCATTAACCCGGACTTTTCGCAGGTGGAATCAGACCAGCCCCAGATCACGGTGAACCAGCGTTTCGAAGTGTACTTTCCGGAGAAGCGGCCGTTTTTTCTGGAGAACTCAAGCTACTTCAACACACCAATTCCTTTGGTCTTCACGCGACGGATTGCTGACCCGGAATACGGAACGCGGCTTACCGGGAAGAGCGGGCCTTGGTCACTGGGCATGCTGTTTGCCGACGACAAGTCTCCCGGGGAGAGCGTGGCCCCTTACGATCGGCTGGCTGGCCACAAAGCATATTTCGGTGCGCTACGGGTGAACCATGACATCGGGAAAGCGTCGAGCATCGGCCTCATCTACACGGACCGCGAGCTGCACACGGTTCCGGGTGAACTGGAATGCACAGACAATCCGTGCCTGGTCGGTTCCAACCGGGTGGGCGGCTTCGATACCAAGATCAAGCCCGGCGATAAGTGGCTGATCACGGTGCAGGCGCTGGAAAGCCACACCAAGTTTTACGATGGGACTCACAAGGGCGGGCCCGCTTACGACTGGTTTGTGGAACGCAGTTCCCGCAAGTCGGAGTACAACGTAAATTACCAGGACACGACCGCCGGATTTGAAACCGATCCCGGATTTTTCAGGCGTCCGGATATCCGGCGCTTGAGCCAGTTCGGGCTGTACCGTTTCCGCCCCGAAGGAAAAACCTTGCAGTGGCATGGGCCGTCGATTTCCACCATCAACAACTGGGATCACCATGGCACGCGCCTGGAGTGGTTCACCAATGTGAACTGGAGGTTCCAGCTCAACGGATCGAGCGACTTCGGGGTTTACTACAATGCGGGCCACGAGCGACTGCGCCCGCAGGACTTCACCACGCTGACCTCGAATCAGGACTATGCCCACTACCATCGCGGTTTCTGGTTTGACTACGGCTACTTCAAGCCCGTGTTGCTTTCGGCGGAGGTCAACTGGGGCCAGGACACCAACTATGACACTGCAGTGGGGCCGCCGGTGTTGGGTAAGTCAGGCTTCGCGCAAATGTCGGCGACGATCCGGCCAGTACCGGGATTGACTGTGGAGAACACTTATCTACTGACGCGTTTGCGGGATGTGGTCACCAACTTGAACCAGTTCAACAACCACATCATTCGCTCCAAGTGGAACTACCAGTTCACGCGAGCCTTTTCTCTCCGCCTCATTGGACAGTACAACACGGTGATCGCGAATCCTCTTCTGAGCTCACTGCAGCCGGCGAAAAACTTCAATGCCGATGTGCTATTTACCTATTTCGTGCATCCCGGGACGGCGTTTTACTTAGGCTATAACAGCAACCTGCAAAATCTGGCCAACCCGTTGGGAGCTGATATAAATGGAAACCTGCTGCGCACCCCGGGCCACTTCATCAATGACGGGCGGCAGATCTTTGTGAAGGTCTCCTACCTATTCCAACGCTAAGGCTGGCATAACTCCACGTCCATCGCCGTGAAACTCAGATGGTTTTCGCCGTGAGACCTACGATCCCAGCGTTCTCATTCACCGATTCGACCAGAGTGACACTGTTCGGTAAACCTGAAAGGCAATGCTTCCTTGTTTCTTGAGACCCGTTCATGGTGTATCTTGCTGGATTCCTCTCGAGGGGGAACCGAGAGACGTGGGGGCGCGTTGCCTTTGGCGCAAACTAGGCGTTTCTTTGTCAAAACATTTTTGAGGTTCGTGCTGGCGGCGGTGACGCTACTGGGAGCCTCGGAATGTGGATGGGGCGCGTCCCCGCAGGATCATCCGGGGGCCAAGCCCGGGCTCGCGCCTCCAGCCCTGACCATTCCGCGTTTGACCCGAGCTCCCGCTCTCGAAGACTTTTTGGGGATGGAGCCTTCGGGCGAGATCGCGCTGCAGATGGCGAAGGTGACGGGCTTTGTGCAACGCAATCCGCACGATGGCGAAGAAGTCTCGGAAGACACCGCGGTCTATCTGGGCTACGACCGGAAGAATCTGTATCTCGTGTTCGTGTGCTTTGACGATCCCAAGAAAGTGCGGGGGCGCATGTCCAGGCGCGAGGACATTTTCGACGACGACCAGGTCGAGGTGATGCTGGATACGTTTCACGACCGGCGGCGGGCCTATGCGTTTCAGACCACACCGTTGGGCGTGCAGTGGGACGCGATCTGGACTGAGGCCTCGCGGGAAGAGGTGAACGGGAACTTCGATACGTCGTTCGACACAGTTTGGGATTCGCGGGGCAAGGTAACCAGCCGCGGCTTTGTGGTGGAGATGGCGATTCCATTCAAGAGCCTGCGTTTTCCGGCGACGAAAGAACAGGAGTGGGGAATCATTCTGTATCGCGGAATCGTTCGTAAGAACGAGGATTCATTCTGGCCGGAGATTTCCTCCAAAGTGGAAGGGCGGCTGGGACAGGCGGCGACGTTGTACGGGCTGGAGGGAATTTCGCCGGGGCGCAGTATCGACCTGATTCCGTACGGCATCATGCGCGGCTTTCGATCTCTCAACACGCAAGATCCGAACAATCCGTATTTTCAGAATGCAACGGCGCAGGGGCAGCTGGGGATGGACGCGAAGTTCGTGATCCATGACCACTTTGTGCTGGATATGACGGCGAATCCCGACTTCAGCCAGGTGGAGTCGGAGGATCCGCAGATTACCGTGAACCAGCGTTTCGAGGTTTATTTTCCGGAGAAGCGGCCATTTTTTCTGGAGAACGAAGATTTCTTTCGTACCCCGTTCGATTTGTTTTTCACGCGCAATATTCAGGATCTTTCGGCGGGACTCCGGCTCACGGGAAAGGAGGGGCCGTATTCGGTTGGAGTGATGTCGACCGATGACCGCGCGCCGGGACTGGCAGTGCCGAATTATTTTCCGCTCGCCGGAACGCGATCTTACTTCACCATTGCCCGGGCGAGCCGCGACGTCTCCAGGCAGTCGAATGTCGGCGTAGTTTACACCGACTGGGAATGTCCTACGACGGGCGAGTTCAACCGCGTCGGCGGAGTGGACACTCGTTTGAAGTTAACGCCCAACTGGACATTGGACGGTCAGGCTGTGGTGAGTTCAAGCAACCTGGCCGGCAACTTTTATTTCTCGAGCTACTCGAGCCACAACTGCGAGACCAACCTGTTTCCTTTCAGCTCAGGCAATGTCGGGAATGGAAGCTACTATGCCAGGCCGGCGGACAAGCTGGATCTCAAACGCGATGGGCTGCACTTTTCTTACGAGGGAATCTACGACGACATCAGTCCTGGGTTCGTGACCGTGCCGGGATTCGTGAACCGCGTGGACATTCGTGACCTTTACCAGACAGCCGACTACCGCTTTCGTCCGAAGAGGGGCTGGATCGTGGACTGGGGCCCGTCGCTGAAACAGCGCTATGTGTTCGATCACGAAGGCAACCGGCTGGATACGTATTATCAACCCTATCTGGGCATACAAGGACGCGGACAGACGTTGATTATTCTGCTTCCTTACGAGGAGATGCGGGAGCGGCTACGGCCGCAGGATTTCTTGTTTCTTGGTTTGTCCGCGAACCAGAACCAGGACTATCACGAACACCTTAGCGGGGCTTCGTTCCAAACGGGTTACTTCTCGAAGGTTACGATTGGTGCGAACTATTACTGGGGAGACGGAGTGAACTTTGTGCCTGCGACTACTGCGGCGCCGCAGTCTCTTCTGGCGCGGTTGGATACGGCACAGGCCACGCTGAGCTTCCGACCGGTCAAGCCGTTGAAGATTGAAAATACCTATCTTTTTGAACGATTGCGCGCGACCGAGAACGAATATCGTTTCGCCCTCTCGGAATCGCCCCCTGGCATTCCGATCGGGAAAGGAATTTTCAACAACCACATCGTGCGCAGCAAGTGGAACTGGCAGTTCACTTCTCAGCTCTCCCTGCGCGTGATTCTGCAATACAATTCAGTCCTGGCCAACACACCGGGCAATGCGTTCTATCCATATACGTACTTTCCGACTGAGAAGCAGTTCAACGCCGACTTTCTGCTCACCTATCTCGTGCATCCGGGCACGGCGATTTATGTGGGCTATAACAGCGATTTGCAAAACCTGAACCATAGTCTGATGCGGGATCCCCTGGCGGGTCTCTTCACGTCTAAGGGCTACATCAATGACAGCCGGCAATTCTTTGTGAAGGTGTCGTATCAATTTCGTTTCTGACCGGTGGGGAGAGGCTCGCTGGGATTGCTGAATCCTGGGACATTCCGGTAGAATCTAAGGACTCTGACCGATGTTCGAAGGCCAAGGTCTAACCCATATGAAGCCTGCTATTCATCCCGCTTATAACGAAGTGCGCGTGCATTGCGCGTGCGGCAATGCGTTTGTTACCCGGTCGACCCACAAAGGCGATATCAGCGTAGAAATCTGCTCCGCGTGCCATCCTTTTTTTACCGGCAAGCAGAAGCTTATGGACACCGCCGGCCGCGTGGAGCGGTTCCGTCGCAAGTACGCCAAGAACGCGCCTGCGGCGGCTAAGCCAGCCGAGGCGTCGAAGAACTAACTTCTTTGCCACGGATTACCACGAATGTACCTGAAAATCAGGCCCTCGCTTCGCGGCGGGGGCTTTCGTTTGGATGGCCAAGTAGAATAGACCTATGCGCAAGTTCTGGGACAACTCGGTTGGCAACGGCTCGGGTGGAGAAAGCTTGTGTGGGGACGGGCGCATTCGCCCGTCCAGCGAGCGAAGCGAGCCTGTCCCTGCGAGCCTTTCAATCGGCGGGATCGAGATTACCCCGGCGACCGTGCTCGCTCCCATGGCCGGCGTTACTGACACGGTCTTCCGCCGGTTCATCCGCAACCTTGGCGGCTGCGGACTGATCATGACCGAATTCACTTCGGCTGACGGCGTGCTGCGCAAGAAGGATCAGAAGGCTAAGCGCTATCTCCATTTCTACGAAGACGAGCACCCGATTTCGGCGCAGCTTTTCGGCAGCGATCCTCAGGTTATGGCCGAGGCGGCACGCATGGTCGAAGGGCTCGGCTTCGACCTCGTGGATTTGAACTTGGGCTGTCCGGCAAAGAAAGTCGTGAAGTGCAACGGAGGCTCCGGCCTGCTGCGCGATCTCCCGGCGATCGGCCGCATCTTTGAAGCAGTGCGAGCCGCAGTGAAGATTCCTTTTACAGTGAAGTTCCGCGCGGGATGGAGCGACGATGAGATTGTGTGCGTAGAACTGGCTCGTATGGCTGAGTCGTGCGGGCTGGCGGCAGTCGCGCTGCATGCGCGGACTCGGGAACAAGGCTATAGCGGAAATGCGCGCTGGGAGTGGATTGCTGCGGTGAAGGCTGCGGTCAAGATTCCGGTGATTGGCAACGGCGACATCCGGTCGCCTGAGGACGCTTGCGGCATGGTCGCGCAGACCGGATGCGATGCGGTGATGATCGGGCGGACGGCGCCGTCGAATCCGTGGATTTTCCGGCAGATTGAGCAGTATTGCGCAGGGATGGAGAAGGCTGCCGCGAACTCCTACGACGAGCCCACCGAGGCCGACCGCTACCAGATGATCCGCACCTACTTTCAGATGCTGATCGAAGAGGAATTGCCGGATGCCGTGGGCAAGATGAAGCAGTTCGCTTCCTGGTTCACTCACGGCGTGCCCTGCGGAGCGGGGCTGCGCAAGGCGATATACGAATCAAAGAGCGACGTGGAAGTACTGGGGCGTGTGGAGGAATTCTTCGAAGCCAAACTGTGTGGCGCGGGCCTCCCTTCGGCAATCTCAGGGCAAGTTCTCGCCCGCGAAGGGTGAGCGTAGACTCCGCCACGCTTTCTCATACCGAGTCAGTGTTTCTTCAAGGGACGACAGCTACCGCCACCCTTACTCCCGGGTACCGCGGATTAAACAGAAAATACCGGCCCTCGACGAAGTCGATATAGCAGTGGTCGGTGTATGCCCATCGAGCAGGCCAGGGCTGCCCGATTTCGAACCGGTAGCCGCCGTAGGCGAAGTGCGGATGGCCTGCCACCATGGTCACGTGGCCGACAGCAAAGTAATGCTCACGTCCAAAGTGCGCGTGAAAGTGTTCATCGGAAATGTGCCGCAGTTCGGCGCGTCTTTCCTCATGTACAACGTGTTCTTCATGCGCCACGTGTCGTTCCTCGGCGCGCCGCTCTTCATGAGCTACGTGACGCTCTTCGGCGCGCCGCTCCCCATGCGCTTCGTGCCGTTCTTCCTTGCGTATTTCTTTTCGTTCCCGGTCCCTGTGCTCGTCTTGAGCAGAAGCGGCAATCGCGCCTCCAAGCGACAATGAGGCAGAAATACCGACGATGGCTGCGAATCGCTTCATGATTCCTCGCGGAAAAATTGATTTCGACGGATGCGGTCGAAGGCGCCCGCCTCAGTTCACGGTAGCAGGATGAGCTTAAAAAGAAAGTTACCGAAGAACAACCCGATCGCTATACCTTTCGCGCGACCATCTTGCCGATCTCGTCTTTTTCTATATAGGCCCACGGAATGGCGGGATCGTGGGTGAAGACCGTCACCCACTTCTCTGGAATCGCGTTCGCATAGTACTGCTTCTTGCTCTCGATGGTTTGCAGCGGATAAAGATCGAAGCTCATTCCCCATGTGAGGTCGATGTGCGCAGTGGTGGGGATGAGGTCGGAGATGTAGCAGGCGGTGCGGCCTCCGCTCTCGACGATCACGGCTTGCATGTTCGCCGTGTGGCCGGGGAAAGTTTTCACCGCGATGCCGGGGGCGATTTCTTCGCCGCCCTTCAGCAGAGTCATCTGGCCGCTCTGCACGAGCGGGTCGTAGTTGTCGGGGATGTAGCTGATGGCGTCGCGTTCGCTTGGACGTCTTGCATATTGCCATTCGCCTTCCGGGGCGTAATACTTCGCGCGCGGAAAGGTTGGGACAATCTTGCCGTCTTTCCGGAGTGTGTTCCAGCCGCAGTGGTCGAAGTGAAGGTGGGTGTTGATGACGATATCGATATCTTCGGGAGCGACCCCGCCGGCGGCGAGATTCGTGAGCAACTGCGCGGGCTGGCCGTAGAACTTGACCATTCGGTCCGACAGCTTGTTGCCCATGCCGGTTTCCACCAGCACGTTTTGTTTGCCGGTGCGGATGAGCAGCGAGTTGAGTCCGGCCTGAACGTGATTCTTTTCGTCAGCGGCAGCTTTACGCGACCACATGATCTTGGGAACGACTCCGAAAAACGCACCGCCGTCGAGCGGGTAAGTGCCGTCGGAGAAGATGCTGAGTCCGAAATCGCCGAGGGTGAGGCTGGGCATGAAGCTAGTGTGCCACAGACCGGATCGGCATTTCTCCTGCGAAACTGCGGTACTCTCATCCGTATGGAACGCCCGGCCAGCGTCACGGTGATCGCAGCTGTGTTTTTTCTGGTCGCGGGGTATCTGGTCGCGATCGGCATTATTGAACTCGCGGCGCCTGGCACGCTTTCGACGCTGGGAACGGGGGTCACGTACGGAAGAGAACTAACCGGGCCTCAGGCGGCCTTATCTGTCGGCGCAGGATGGGCGTTAGTTGGCTGGGGCCTTTACCGGCTGCGTAACTGGGCGCGGTGGTGCGCGATTCTGCTCATGGTAATCGGAGTCGCCGGATCGGTGCCGGCAGTCTCCGCGGCCGCGAGGGACCTGACTTGGCGCTTCTTCTTTTACGGCTTTCAGATCATGGTGCGAGTCGTGATCGCTTGGCTTTTGGCGGCGTCACCCGAGGTGGTCGAAGGTTTCACGCGAAAGTAGGACGACTCTCCAAAAGGCGTGTCATCCCGAGCGCAGCGAGGGATCTTGGTTTCTGCTTGTACCGACAGTACAGGTGCTGTAAGCAAGCACCAAGATCCCTCGCTTCGCTCGGGATGACAACCCGATTGCTTAATGCTTCGCTCTGATGACAATCCGATTGTTTAGCGCTTCGCTTTTGCCGGTTCTTTTTCTCCCACGCGCTTGCTGACTTCGAATTTCATCTTGCCGGCTTTCTTGTCGGCATTGACGATCACGTGGTCGCCGTGCAGAATCTCGCCATCCAGAATCTTCATTGCCAGCGAATCCTGAATCAGTTTCTGAATAGCGCGCTTGAGCGGGCGCGCTCCGAAGTTCGGGTCGTAGCCCTGAGTAAACAGTAGATCTTTGGCGGCGTCGGTCAGCTCGATTGAGATTTTGCGATCGGCGAGCAAGCGGCGCACGTCTTCCAAACGCAGCTCGATGATCTTGACCAACTGTTCTTTGCCGAGCGGGGCAAATACGATGATGTCGTCGACGCGGTTCAGAAACTCGGGCCGGAAGTGGCCGTGCAGCGCTTCCAAGACTTGTTCGCTGGCCTTCTCAAACTCTTCCGGCGTTTGCACGTGGTCGGGTTGCAGATAGCTCGAGCCGATGTTCGACGTCATGATCAGGATCGTATTCTTGAAATCTACGACTCGGCCTTTGCCGTCCGTGAGGCGGCCGTCGTCCATTACCTGCAGCAGGACGTTGAACACATCTGGATGAGCCTTCTCGATCTCGTCGAAGAGCACTACGGCGTAGGGACGCCGGCGGACCTGTTCGGTGAGCTGTCCTCCCTCTTCGTACCCGACGTAGCCCGGAGGCGCGCCGATCAATCGGGCGACCGAATGCTTCTCCATGTATTCGGACATGTCGATGCGCAGCAGGGCACGCTCGTCGTCGAAGAGAAACTCGGCGAGGGCGCGAGCGAGTTCAGTCTTGCCGACACCGGTCGGGCCGAGAAAAATGAATGAGCCGATGGGGCGCTTGGGATCGCTGAGCCCGGCGCGTGAGCGGCGGATGGCGTTGGCCACGCGCTCGAGAGCCTGGTCCTGGCCGACGACGCGCAGACGCAGGCGATCTTCCATAGTGACCAGTTTCTTCACCTCGCCTTCGAGCATCTTCGAGACGGGGATGCCGGTCCATTTGGAAACGATACGGGCGATATCTTCTTCGTCTACTTCTTCTTTGAGCATGCGTGGCGCGCCGCTGTCTTTTCCGTCGATCTTGGCGCTCAGTTTGGCTAACTCTTCTTCGGCCTGCCGCAGCAATCCATAGCGGATTTCGGCGACCCGCTGCAGATTGCCTTTGCGCTCTTCGGTCTGTTCTTCGATCTTGAGCTTCTCGATTCTTTCTTTCAACTCGCGGGAGCGGGCGATCAGATCCTTTTCCTTTTTCCAATTGGCTTTGAGGGCATTGGCTTTCTCGCGAATCCCGGCGAGTTCCTTCTCGATAACGGACAAGCGCTCGCGGGAGTTCGGGTCGTCCTCTTTCTTCAGCGCTTGCTTTTCGATTTCGAGCTGTGTGGCGCGGCGCTCGAGCTGATCGATGTCTGTGGGAAGCGAATCGATCTGGATGCGAATCGAGGCGGCGGCTTCGTCGATGAGGTCGATGGCTTTATCGGGAAGAAAACGGTCGGAGATGTAGCGGTGCGAGAGCGTAGCAGCGGCCACGATGGCGGAGTCTTTTATACGAACCCCGTGATGCACCTCATACTTCTCTTTCAAGCCTCGCAGAATGGCGATGGTGTCCTCGACGTTCGGTTCGCCGACGAAAACAATCTGGAAACGGCGCTCGAGGGCGGCGTCTTTTTCGATATATTTACGGTACTCGTTGAGCGTGGTGGCGCCGATGGCGCGCAGCTCTCCGCGAGCCAGCGCGGGCTTGAGCATGTTGGAGGCATCGATGGCGCCTTCGCCGGCTCCGGCGCCGACCAGGGTGTGCAACTCGTCGATAAAAAGAATGATCTGGCCCTGGGAGTCTTCGATTTCCTTTAAGACGGCCTTGAGGCGGTCTTCAAATTCGCCGCGAAATTTTGCTCCGGCCAGCATGGCTCCGAGGTCGAGCGCGACCACACGCTTGTTCTTGAGCACTTCGGGCACATCGCCGGAAATGATGCGCTGCGCGAGGCCTTCAACGATGGCAGTTTTTCCGACACCCGGTTCGCCGATGAGCACGGGATTGTTTTTCGTGCGGCGGGAGAGAACTTGGACCACGCGGCGGATTTCTTCATCGCGTCCGATGACGGGGTCAAGCTTGCCGCGGCGGGCCTGCTCGGTCAGGTCACGGGCGTAGCGTTCGAGCGCCTGATACTTGGCTTCGGGATTCTGATCGGTAACTTTTTGCGATCCGCGGACAGCTGTCAGCGCTTTCAGAATCGCATCGCTGGTGGCCCCGTGGCGAGCCAGGACCTGCTGCGCCGCATCCCCCTTCAGGTGCGTGATGGCGAGGAGCAGGTGTTCGGTTGAAACGTATTCGTCCTTGAAGTTGGAGGCCTCTTTGAAGGCCTGCTCCAGCAATTTGTTGGTGGCGTTTGAGAGCGTGGCTTGCGCCGCTTGTCCGGAAACCTTGGGAAGCTTTTCGATCTCGCGATAGAGATCGCTGAGAACCGCCTGCGGGCCGATGCCAATCTTCTCGAGCACCGGCGGAACTATGCCTTCTTTATCTTCAAGCAGGGCAGCGAGCAGATGGATTGGCAGAAGCTCGGGATTGCCGTGCTCGGAGGCGAGATCGTTCGCGCGCTGGACGGCTTCCTGCGCTTTTACGGTGAATTTATCCCAACGGATGGCCATGGGGGAACTCCTGTTTCTAGTTTCCAGTTTCCGGGTTCAAGTTTCAAGGGTGGCGAGAGGACGCTGCCCACGATCGCAGGCGGGTTACCCCTCGACGTCGCTCGGGGCAGGCAGCCAGCGCCACGCCCTCGCTACAACAAAACGGGAGGCAGCCGGTTTCTGCCGCCTCCCGTAGATTGTAGACATCGAGCTTCGCTCGACCACCGGGTCAGAGACCCGGTTCCACACAAGCCTTGCTCCACAAACCACCCCGCCTTACGCGGCTTTTCCGGGGCCCTTGGCTTCGAGGGTCTTGTCACCGGTGCTCACGTTGACCTTGATCTGCTTGGGCTTGGCTTCGGCCTTCTTGGGCAGAGTGATCTTCAACACGCCCTTGTCGTAGGTTGCCGAGACTTTCTCGGAATCCACGGTGGCGGGCAGAGTGAAGGTGCGGGTGAAGCTGCCGTACTGGCGCTCCACACGGCGGTAGTTCTCTTCTTTCTCTTCCTTCTCGATCTTGCGCTCGCCGTGCACGGTGAGGGTGTTGTTCTCGATGCGCACGTCGATGTCTTTCTCGTCGATGCCCGGGACTTCGATCTTCAACGTGACATTGTGCTCATCTTCGTAAACATCGACGGCGGGGGCAAAGCTCGAGGTGGTCAAGGATTCGTCCTGGCCAGCGGGGGCATAGGACTCGCGGAACACGCGGTTGATGCGATCCTGCAGGGTGGAAAACTCACGAAAAGGTTCAAAACGGGTAAGTACGGTCATGGTAAGGGTCTCCTTTTCTTTCTTTGTGCTGGTTCTTAGGAATTCGGCGGTGCCGTTCACAAACTCAGATGCATATTTCAGCACAAAAGAAGCATAAAATATTAGTGTGTTATTGTCAATATTAATATACGTTGTTTTTTCAATGGCTTACGGTAGCAATAACGCACTTCAGGTAAGCTGTTTCTGGGACATTTAGGAGGATGGGGTGGTCTTTGGCCTGTCCGCGAACCTCTGCCAGACGCAGGGTGCGATGGGAATCCCGGGCTGCGTCGGCGAGCATCTCGATGAAGTCGGCCTGACTGACGTGGTAGGAGCAGGAGCAGGTGACCAGGATGCCGCCCGGGCGAAGCATCTTCAGGGCGCGGAGGTTCAATTCCTTGTAGCCCCGGAGGGCCGCATCTAGGTCGCGCTTGGTTTTCGCGAAGGCCGGTGGATCGAGAACGATGGTGTCATAGCGCTGTCCAGAAGCGGAGTAGTCCTTGAGCAGATCGAAGGCGTTGGCTTCGATCCACTCGATGTTGGGTTGACTCAGGTCATGGCCGTTGAGCGTAGCGTTCTGGTCGGCGACTTCAAGGGCGGGCCGGGAGCTATCGACCCCCGTAACGCGCGAACAACGCCGGGCCAGATGAAGAGCAAAACCACCCTGATAGCAGAAAGCGTCGAGGGCTTCGCCGTGGGCGTATTGGGCAGCTGCAGCATAGTTCTCGCGCTGATCGAGGAAGGCTCCGGTTTTCTGGCCTTCTAGCGCGTCGAAGTGGAATTGGACGCCGTTCATGGTGAAGATAGTGGAGATTTTTTCGCCTTGGATCAGACCGGATTGTCGCGGCGGCAGATCTTCGAGCTGGCGCACGCGCGGGTCCACGCGCTCGACTATGGAAGCCGCATGAAGATGCTCAGTCAACTCGGTGGCGAGGACCTCGCGCACTGCTTCGGCATCCATCGCTTGGGTGAGAATCTGCATGGAGAGAATGTCGTTGTAGCGGTCGACGATGAGGCCGGGCAAAAAATCGCCCTCGCTGAAGATCACCCGGTAGGCGTTGGTGTTCTGAACGATCAGCTCGCGGTAGGCAATGGCCTCGGCGATGCGCTGGCGAAGCAAGGTCGCGAAGTCGGGTACAGTCTGGTGCGAGAGCAGGCGGATGGCGATTTGCGACGAGCTGGAATAGAGCGCGCCGCCGAGGGGCTGGCCGCGGTGATCCGCTACGGCGACCAATGCGCCGGGCGGTACTCCCTCGGCTGACACCACGTCGGACCGGTAGACCCAGACGTGACCGTCCTTCAAGCGGGACGCGCCGCGTGGGGAAACAGTGATAGTGAAACCAGAAGCGCCAGGTTTCCGAACCATGCATCCGATGTTAACCGACAATGCCAGCGGGAACCTCCACCGCGGGTTGCCAAACCCCTAAGAGCGGGATGGGTGAGCCTTGCGAAGCAGGAAAATCATTTGCTCAGAGCTGTTGTCGAGAGGAGCCTTCGCGAAAGAACCGTACTCCGCCACTGGCTCCAGCCCCGCCAGCAGGAACAGTGCACGCAGGTGCGGGTAAGTGTAGTAGGCCAGCTTGAAAGCTTCCGTTTCCTCAAGAATCAACTCGCCCACGCGAAATGTCCGGTAGATGAAGGTGAAGCTGAAAACCTGATTGATCTTATCGACTGATTCCCTCCTGAAGTAGCGGCGCACGACCGTCGTTGGATCGGAACTCGAGGTCCACTCCATCTCGGGCGCTTCGTCACCCATTCGTGCCGTGATCATTTCAAACTTCGGATAGAAGACATCAAATGCGAGGTTGCCAGTATCGTTGAGGTGCAACGCCGCGGTCGTGAGAGCGTTAACCTGGTCTTGAACCGTCTCCATGTGCTGCATGGGGCGGAAGGGAATGATAACCAGAGGGTATTGTGTGCCCAGGCGGAAGTCGCGCATGTCGCCTTCGTGGAGATTGACTCTCTCGCGAACTTCCTGCGGTTCGCGAGCCAGATGCTTCTCTAGAATCTTGAGCATGGGTCGAGAGTTGTCCACGCCGTGAATTTCGATTCCCTTGCGGGCGATGGGCAGCAGAACGCGCCCCGTGCCGCAGGCGACTTCCAGGATCGGGCCAGTGGTTTGTTCCGCCAATTCAAGATAAAAGGGCAGGTCCACCAAGTCCTGTTTTGCGGCGTATGCGCCATCGTAGTACTTCGCCGTGATGCTGTAGGAATCGATTGCTGCTGGCATTGGCGCTCCCGCGGGAAGGAGAAATTCTAAACTAGTTTGGTGAGGTTTGAGCTAGCTGGCGGCTTGCCCGGTGGGAACGCCTGCGGGCTTCTCTGCCTTGGCGGCGGTGCGGGCACGCATTTCATATTGGGCGGCTTCCAGATCGATGTGCAGGGAATCAAGCGCCGTCATGGGCATCTCGGTGCCCCAGTTCTCCATTTCCTGTTCCGACCAGCTTCCGTTGAGGCGGATGGCGCCCGTGATGTCTTCCGGAAAAGCGTGGCGGAAATCTCCCTCGCGAATAAGAATGTCGCCCACGAGCCGGCCGGTGTGCATCTCGAAAACGCGGCGGCTGGCTTGCCCCGCGGCGTTGGCGAAGCACAGAAAAACTTCGCCCGCCTCGCCGAATTCCTGCCGGTAGTACCACGCCTGGGGCGCATCGATCTTAGGATGATGGCGGCGCGAGCGTTTGTGCTCGGGCTCGAGAGCCTGCATTTCGTTGGCGGGATTGAAGTACAGGACGCGCTGGCAGGAATCGCAGACTACGGTTTGCTGTCCGGTGCGCACATCGTTGTAGGTCTGAGGCCGCAGCATCACCTGGCACGCCATGCATTTGTGATCGCGCACCTCGGAGATGCCGCTGCCGCGAAATTTGGCGACGCGCTCGTAATGACGGAGCAGATCCTCGCTCACGCCGGCCCGCATCTGATCGCGCTTGGCGCTCCACTCGGTCAGTTGCTTTTCGTCAACCGCCGTCCGCTCGCGGGCTTCAATCTTCTCTTTGTCAATCTCGGCGGCTTCCGCCTTCAGTTCGGTCTGCGCGGCTTTTACTTCCTTGTCGCGCGCGTCCGCATTCACCATCAGCTCAAGAATCTTGTCTTCGGTGGCCGCGATCTCTTTTTCCGCAAACTGAATCTCGTGCAACAGCGCCTTGTATTGTTCGTTGGTCTTTACGTCGAGAGACTGGTCGCGGTATTTGGAAATCTTGCCGCGGAGGTCGGTGATTGTAGTTTCGTATTTGCGGCGCGTGGCTTCGTCGGCTTTGACGGCGGCCTGGGCTTTTTCCAGATGGGCCTTGGTGTCAGCCAGCTTGTGCTCGATGGCGGCGACGCGTTTGGGAAGTTCGGCGACCTCATCCTGCAAGCGGCGGATTTCCTTATCCGCTTCTTGCAGGCGCAACAGGTTTTCTATTTCTGGAAGCATCCCGAGACGGCTCAGTCTTAATTCTACCACGCGGGAAACCTAGCTCCCTCTTGAACTGACGGGCTGGAGCCCACGCGGAAAGCCTTCGCGGGTGTAAACTCTTTCATTCGCCGTGCGTTTTTATCTTGGAGTTTCTTAATTCCGAGGTTTCATCGTGAAGAGACACGCTTTACTTTCCGCGCTTGCTTCTGCTCTCACTGTTGTTATCTCCGGCCTATTGGCGCCGCTTTGGGCGCAATCGTCAGCGCCGGTGAAACCGCTTACGATTGAAGCTATCTTCGCTCCCGGTGGCCTGGCCGGGCGCGGTCCTGAAAACATCGAGTGGAGTCCAGATGGAACCAAGCTTTCGTTCGTGCAGCGCGACGACGCGGGAGAGCACGGCGAACTGTGGTATGTGGATGCGGCCACGGGCGAGAAGAAGGTCCTGGTCAGCGCCGCCAAGTTGGCCTCCCTCGCGCCTGATACCAACAAAGTGAAGGATGAACGCGAAAGAGAGCGCCTGACGCGCTACCACGTCGCGGCCTACCTGTGGGCGCCGGATTCGAAGCAACTGATTTTCGACTCCCAGGGACAGCTCTGGCTTTTTGATCTGGCGACAGGTACGGCCGTGCAGTTCACTTCGGCACCCGACCCCAGTGGCGACCCCAAGTTCTCTCCCGATGGCAGCCATGTTTCCTACGTTCGGAAGCACAACCTCTACGTTCGGCCGGCGAGCGGCGGAGGCGAAAAACAGCTTACCAAGGACAGTGCGGAGAACCTGTTCAACGGCGAAATCGACTGGGTGTATGCCGAGGAGTTGTCTGTGCGCAGCAATTATTTCTGGTCGCCTGACAGCAAGCAGATCGTATTCCTGCACATGGACGAAACCAAGGTCCCAACTTACCCGCTGGTCAACTTGATCCCCACGCACCCGACGGTGGACAACGAAAAATATCCGAAAGTGGGAGATCCCAATCCTGTGGTCAAGTTGGGCGTAGTCGAAGCCGACAAGGGCAAAGTGCGTTGGATTTCGCTGACCAACGACGCTGACTCTTACATTCCTCGTTTTGGCTGGGTCCGCGATGGAGTGATCTGGGCTGAGGTGCTGAATCGCAACGAGGACAAAATGGATTTGTATTTCGTCGATGCGAAGTCGGGAAAGTCGCGCATCGTGCTGACAGAAACTACCCCGGGCGCATGGATTGACTTCGAGCATGTGGAGGTTCGATTCCTGAAATCCAACGGCGCGTTCCTCTGGCCGAGCTGGCGCGACGGCAACATGCATCTCTACCTCTACAGCTTCGATAAACAGAACCCGCTGGCCGCGGACGCAAAGCTGGAGCGGCAACTGACACACGGCGACTTCCAAGTGCTGGGGATCGATGGAGTGGATGAAGCCGCGGGCACGGTGTTTTTTAATTCCAACCAAAGCGATCCCAGGCAGCGCCATCTCTTCTCGGTCAAGCTTGATGGGACGGGTTTGCAGCAGCTTACGCGTGACGAGGGGCTTAACATCGGCAAATTCTCCGACGATGGCAAACACTACGAGCAGACGTTCGTGGGTCCCTTCACCGCCCCGAGAATTACGCTGTGCGCCGTGGGCGGCGCGTGCTTTCCGGTATGGCAGGGGCGCGATGAAATTGCGGAATACGGACTGCGGGCTCCGAAATTCCTGGAGTTCAAAGCGGAGGACGGTACGACGCTGTACGGACGCTTGCTGCTTCCTCCGGACGCGCCAGCCGCCGGCAAGATTCCCCTGATCGTCAACATTTACGGCGGGCCCGCGGCGCAGATGGTTCTGAAAGAACCGTCGAGCGGGTTCGATGAGATCCTGGCGCGCAAAGGCTTCGCGATTTTTGCGGTCGACAATCGCGGAACTCCGGGCCGCGACCGCAAGTTCGAGACTGCGATTCGCCATGAGTTTGGAGCCGTCGAGTTGAAAGATCAGCTTACCGCGCTTGATCAGCTCTTCGCGCAATACTCGCAACTCGATAAAGACCGTATGGCCATCTGGGGATGGTCCAACGGCGGTTCGATGACGCTCTATGCCATGACGCACTCAGACCGGTTCCGCGCCGGAGTCGCCGTCGCCCCTGTCACCAACCAGATCGACTACGACAGCATTTACACCGAGCGCTACATGGGCCAGCTCAAAGACGACCCGACGGGTTACGCCGAGTCTGACGTGACCAAGTCGGCCGCGAATCTGCATGGCGCATTGATGCTCGCCCACGGCACGGGCGACGACAACGTGCATTTCCAGAACACCATGCAGATGATTGACGCCCTGATCAAGGCAGGCAAGCAATTCCGGCTGATGATTTATCCCAACAAAACCCACAGCATCTCGGGAAGCGACGCGCGCACTCACCTGTTCCACATGATTGAAGAGCACTTTGAGCGGGAGTTGAAGTAGATCGGTGCTACTTGCGCTTGTCAGGCTTCCGGGACGAACTTACTCTCGTCGTGCTTTCTTTCGCAGGACTCTCTTTGCCGGAACTATCTTTCGAGGAGCTTTCCGACGACGAACTTTCCTTAGCCGAGCCGTCTTTAGAGGAACCGTCCGACTTGGACTTGTCGTCCTTCTTCGAGTTACCGCCGCCCTCAGAAGAAGGCGCGGTGGACTTCTTGGCGTAATCGGTGACGTACCAGCCCGATCCCTTGAACTGCACGGCGGGCGCTGAAATCATCTGCTCCACTCGGCCTCCGCACTTTGGGCATTTCTTGACCATCCTGTCGGAGAATTTCTGGATTTTCTCGAAGCGGTGACCGCACTTCTCGCACTGATACTCGTAAAGAGGCATGAGTTTTGAGACGGTTGTGTGGAAAAAAGTACTTTCATACTGATTCTAGGGGCGCAGGTTCGATGGCGTCAATTCAGGCGAGGACCAGTTCAGGGTGCGGTTGCCCGGTGTTACACTTCGCGCATGAGGGACACAGGCCCCGAGTCCGGCCAGACTGCTGTTGTCCCGGAGAAGCCCTCGAGTGCCACAGGGCCGGCACTTTACCTGGTGGCCACGCCGATCGGCAATCTTGAAGACATCACGCTGCGAGCCGTGCGCGTTTTGAAGGAAGTTGATGTGATCGCCTGCGAAGACACCCGGCAGACGCAGAAACTGCTCAACCACTATGGCATCACGACCCGCACCATCAGCTACCACGAGCATAACGAGATGACGCGGGCGGCGGAGCTGGTGAAAGAACTGCAAGAGGGCGCGAGCGTAGCTCTGGTGACCGACGCGGGCATGCCCGGAATTTCCGATCCAGGCTTTCGGCTGATTTCGCTGGCCATCCGGCATCACCTGCCGGTGGTGCCGATTCCCGGAGCGTCGGCATTCCTTGCTGCGCTGGTGGCCAGTGGATTGCCCACAGACTCGTTCCGCTTCAGCGGATTTCTTCCGGCCAAGCGCGGCGAGCGGCGAGCGGCCCTGGAGGCGATCAAGACTTCGCCGCGCACCCAGGTTTTCTACGAAGCTCCGCATCGTATTGTCGAGGCGCTCTCTGATGTGGTCGAAATTCTGGGAAGCGCTCGCCATGTAGTGGTAGCGCGCGAGGTAACCAAGTTGCACGAAGAATTTCTACGCGGACGAGCGGGAGATGTACTGGAGACGTTGAAGTCGCGTGATGGAGTAAAGGGCGAGATCACGCTGCTCATTGGCAAGCCCGAAGAAGCAACTCATGGAGCGGCGGACGCCCCGTCCGCCCGATTTTCAATCCGGCAGAGGGTGGAGCAGATCATGGCAGAAGAGAAAGTAGACGAGAAAGGCGCATTGAAGAAAGTAGCAAAGGAGCGGGGCATCTCGAAGAGCGAGGCTTATCGGGAATTGCAGAGGAGCAAGTGACTACGGGCGCAGAACCTACTTCCCTGCCAGCTCCCGCTTCACCGCCTCGCTGACCATCTTCCCATCCACGCGCATGCCAGCCGCATTGAAGCGGGCCATGGCATTCTTCATCACCGTGCCCATGTCTTTCATGGTCGGTGAGCCCATTTCGGCGATTACGGCTTTCACTCCAGCGACCACATCGGCCTCGCCCGCTGCCTTGGGCAGGTAGGTTTCGATCAGTACGATCTCGGCGGCTTCTTTGTCGGCCATCTCCTGGCGTCCGCCCTTGGTAAATTGCTCAACGGATTCCTTGCGCTGCTTGATCAGCGTGGTCAGGACGGCCTGGGATTCTTTGTCGTCGAGCGGCGCCATTTTTTCGATCTCGCGATTCTTGAGCGCGGCCTTGACCATGCGCAGGGTGGAGAGGCGTTGCTCCTCGCGCGCTTTCATGGCAGCGGTAATGTCTTTCTGGATTTGTTCGACCAGGGTCATGGCACCAATTATATGGGAGGGGTTAACACAGCAACGGTTGGATAGATTCTTCGACCAAATCCGTCACCAAACGATCCTGACGTGCATCTGATGCTCAGGAGGAAGCAACCATGAGCAGACTCGCGATTTGGGCACAACTGGAAGCGAAGCCGGGAAAAGAAAAAGAGGTGGAAGAATTTCTGAAGTCGGCGCAGCCGCTGGCCGAGCGCGAACCGGCCACAATCAGCTGGTACGCAATAAAGCTGGGACCGGGAAAATACGGCATCTTCGACACCTTTGCCGACGAGAATGGCCGCAATGCCCACCTGAACGGCGAAATTGCCAAGGCGCTCTTCGCCAAAGCCAAGGATCTCTTTTCCAAACCGCCAGATGTTGCCAAGCCGGAGGTCCTCGCCGCGAAATCCGCGAGAGCCTGACCCGGCGCCTGCCGCATTTGGCTTGAGGCGCCTGGCGCGGCATTTCAGCACACGCCATCGTTTCCGATAGACTACTCAGGAACCATATTTCCCAGGTCTTCAGGATTCTATCGAAATGTTGCACAAGAACCGTCTTTTTACTCCCGGTCCCACGCCGCTTTTGCCGGCAGCGCAAACGGCCATGGCTTCATTTACTGCGCATCACCGCACTGCCGACTTCCGGGAGCTGTTCCAGAGCGTGCTCGCCGACATGAAGGAATTCATCGGCACCCAGAACGACGTTCTGGTGTTGGCTTGCTCGGGCACGGGCGTGATGGAAGCGTCGGTGTCAAACCTGACCTCGCCGGGCGATAAAGTGCTGGTGCTCACTGCTGGCAAGTTCGGCGAGCGCTGGACTGCGCTGGCCAAGGCGTTCGGCTGCAACGTGGACGTATTGACTGCGCCTTATGGCGAAACGTTCTCCCTAAATGAGATTCGCGCGAAGCTCACGCCCGACGTGCGCGTTGTTTTTGTGCAGGCAACGGAGAGTTCAACCGGCACGCGGCATGATCTCGAAGGCATTGCAAAGATCGTGCGCGCCAGCAACAACGGCAACGGCGATGGCAACAGTGAAGACACGCTGCTGGTGGTGGATGCGATCACCGGCTTGGGCACAACTCATCTCGACGTGGATGGCTGGGGCGTCGACATTATTATCGGCGGATCGCAAAAGGCGCTGATGATTCCTCCCGGCCTAGCGTATTGTGCAGTGAGCGAGCGGGCGTGGCGGCGGATGGATAAGACAACGTCCCCGCGCTTTTATTTCGACTTGCGCAAGGAACGCAAGGCAGCGGCCAAGGGCGAATCCGCGTACACCCCGGCGACCTCGCTGTTTGCCGCGCTCGGAGCCGCGCTGGAGTTTATCCGGGGCATGGGAAATGGCGACGTGGCCGCGGGACGCGAAACGCTGGTTGACAATGCCGAAATGTGCGCAGCGATGACGCGCGCAGGCGCTCAGGCCTTGGGATTGAAGCTCTATGCCGCGTCGCCGGCGGCCGCGCTCACCGCGATCTGCTCCCCAGACGGAATTGATTCCGGAACAATCATCAAAGACTTCCGCGAGTCGTTCGATGCGGTGGTGGCGAATGGCCAAGGCGAAATGAAAGGCCAGCTCTTCCGTGTCGCGCACATCGGCTACTACGATTACCTGGACACGATCGGCATTCTGGGCGCGCTCGAGCACGTCCTCGCCCGTGCCACCGGAAAGGCGGTCGAGTATGGCTCGGCGGTCCGCGCGGCCCAGGAAGTGTACGCACGCGGCCTGTCCGGCAAAGGGCAACTAGTTGGGGCCTGAGAAGCGCAAGGCGCTCCTGCCAGCTAGTTGATAGTGAACGTCATGCTGTTGGACGTTTCTGGCAACGTTCCGCCGCCATATGTTCCGCCCTGTGTGCCAGGATTTGTCACCGTAATCGCGGCTGTTCCCGAAGTTGTCAGGTCCGCGGCTGGAATAGTCGCCATGAGTTGGTTCCCACTCACGTAAGTGGTGGTCAATGCCGCGCCTTTCCAATTGATGGCCGCGTTGCTGTTAAAGCTGGTGCCGTTGACCGTGAGCACCATGCTTGCACTGCCGGCATTCGCATTGTTCGGAACCAGTGCGTTAATGTTAGGCATGTTTCCGGCTGCGGGGGGAGTGGTCGAGTGCGAGCTGTAGCCGCCGCACGCCAACGCGAAAACGCTCAGCGCAGTTACCAATACTGTTGCCAGGGTTTTCATTGGGGCTCTCCATGGGCAGGTGGCCCATGGGAACAGTCTATGAAGGAAGCAAAACCACAATGTCAGCAGCGTGTCAAATCTCTGTCAACACTTTGTCGGACCACACGATTCCGAAACTACTGAAGGGATGAGCGTACAAGTGAAAATCGTCATTGCGGAAAAGATCTCGGCTTCAGCGGTGCAGCAGTTACGAGAACCGGACTGGATTGTGCTCACCTCTGACCAGCTTCAGGGCAAACTGGCGGAGCAACTGGAGTCGGCCGACGCCTTGATCGTGCGCTCGGCGGTACAGGCCGACGCCGCGCTGCTGGCGCACGCCAAAAAACTGCGCGTCATTGGCAGAGCCGGCGTGGGCGTGGACAACATTGATCTGGACGCGGCCACACGCCAGGGCATTGCAGTGATGAACACGCCCGGCGCCAATGCCGTGGCCGTCGCGGAACATACGCTGGGCATGATGCTGGCCATGGCACGCCATCTATGCCGCGCCGATGCTCTCATGCATGCCGGGAAATGGGAAAAGAAATCGCTGCAAGGCACGGAACTGCGCGGTAAGACGCTGGGCATCGCCGGCCTCGGCCGCATCGGCATGGAAGTAGCGCGGCGCGCTCGCGCCTTCGGCATGGACATCGTCGGGCATGATCCGTTCGTTTCGGTCAGTGTGGCTAAAGAGCAGGGCATCCGGCTGGCCAGCCTAGACGAACTCTACGCTGCCGCCGATTACATCACCCTGCACGTGGGCCTCACGCCGCAGACCACCGGCATGATTAACGAGGCCGCGATCAAGAAGATGAAGAAGGGCGTGCGCCTGGTGAATTGCGCGCGCGGAGAACTCGTGAACGAGGCCGATCTGGCGCAGGCGCTGAAACAAGGTCACGTGGCTGCCGCCGCGCTCGATGTCTTTGCCGAAGAGCCCTTGAAGAACTCGCCCCTCCAGGCGATGGAGAATGTCATTCTCACGCCCCACATCGGCGGGCAGACTCTCGAGGCGCAGGAAGCCGTGGGCGTGCAGATTGCGCAGCAAGTGCGGGAATACCTGAAGCATGGCGTCATCCAGAATGCGGTGAACGTGCCTTCGGTGTCGGCCGAAGAATATGCCGAGATGCAACCCTACATTGTTTTAGCGGAGCGTATGGGAGCGTTTCTGGCGCAGATTTCCGAAGGCTCGATTGAAGAGATCTCGCTGCGCTACAGCGGTCATATCGCGGAGTGGAAGACAGAACTGATTCGCAACGGCGCGATCAAGGGCATCCTCAACCAGGCGCTGGAGGAAAAAGCCAACCTGGTGAATGCCGCGTCCCTGGCCGATCTTCGCGGACTTCGCATCCATGAGGCGCACAAGGCGGAAAGCTCAACCAGCGGCTTCGGCAGCATGCTCTCCGTCTTTCTGAAGAGTTCGACCGAAGAGCACATGGTGAAAGGCGCGGTTCTGCACGGGAGCGCGCCCCGGCTGGTGCACATCGATGACATCGACATCGAAGCTCCGCTTGGCCGCGACCTGATCTACCTGCGGAACCGCGACGTTCCGGGCGTGATCGGCAAGGTGGGAACGATCTTGGGTGAAGGCGAGATCAACATCGCCGACTTCTCGCTGGGGCGGCGCAGTGCGCAAATCTCCGCGCACACCCGCGAGGCCATCGCCGTAGTCCACGTCGATGGCCCTGTGCCCGACGATGTACTGAAAAAGCTGGAGCAGATTCCGGCGGTGCGGCAGGCGAAAGCAGTCCGGCTGTTCTAAGAATTCCGCTGGAAGTTACGAGTTAGACTCATCCCGACGCAGCTTGCGGCTCTCCGCCAGCAGCGCCATCGAGTGCATCAAATTCTGCAGCGTGACAATGCCCACCAGCCGCTGATCTTCGACCACCGGAATGATGCTGAGATTGCGCGACGTGAGCTTACGGAAAGCGGAAGCCAGCGACTCCTGCCGCGCGGAGACCTCGAAAAGTTTGTTCATCACGGCCTGTACGTAGCCGTTGCCTTCGAGTCGCAGCGCCTCCAGAATGCGCTGCCGCGAGATCACGCCCACCATGTCGCTGCCGCGCACCACCGGAAAGTCGTCCTGCAACGAATGCACTGCCTTATCCAGCGCGTCTTCGAGCGTGTCCGCAGGCGAAAGAGTTGCGAAGTCAGTCAGCATGACCTCTTCCAGGCGCACATTGTCCAGCACCGACTGGAAGATAACCGCTCGCTCTTCAAGCTGCGCCGCCGAAAAAATGATCAGGCCTATCATGGTGAGCCAATATTGCCAGAACAAACCCGCCACCATCAGAGTCATCGCCATAGCGTGGCTTATGGAAACGGCCCGGCGCGTGGCTCCGGCCGCATCCATGCTGCGCGCGAAAAAAGCCCGCAGAATCCGGCCCCCATCCAGGGGATAGGCCGGCAGAAGATTCAAGCCGGCGATGTAAATGTTGGCCCACACCAGGCTGCGCGGCAGGTTGTTCGATTGTAGAAAAGGCCACTCTCGCAGATGCGCTCCGACCCCGGCAAGCGAGATCACACCGGCCGCGGCCAGGGCGAACGCAAGATTTACCAGCGGCCCGGTCAATGCGATGCGGACCTCACGCTTCCAGGCCGCATCACCGGATTCCGGCTTCGCTACGCGCGATTCATCGAAAACGATTACGCCGCTCAGCGGCAAAAGGATGACCGCCTTCGGAATTAATCCGAAGCGCCGGGCCACGAGCATATGCCCGATTTCGTGGGCTGCGACGCAAGCCAGCACGATGCCAACCAGCGCCAGATCGCGCGGCCCGTTGGCCGAGGGGTGCACCCTGTATTCCGTCCAGAAAACAAACAGGGGCAGAATCAGGAACGTCAGGTGCAGGCGAACCTCGACTCCGAACAGGCGCCCAACGTGAACGGACCAGCTTCTCATATCGCGTTTACTTCTCCCGTTTACCGCTCCCGGTTACTACAGCTCGGCAACTGCTACAGTTATTTTACATGGTCGAACATATTGGCTCCGGCAGGCGAAGGCACAAGCTATGCGCGTGATCGCCGGCAAATATCGCGGGCGCCCTCTACGCTCGCTGCGCGGGATGGATATTCGCCCAACATCCGACCGGCTGCGCGAGACGCTCTTCAACGTGCTCACCGCCGGCAATCCCGAAGCACTCGCGGGCAGTGCGTGGCTGGATCTGTTCGCCGGCACCGGCGCAGTGGGGATTGAAGCCCTCAGCCGCGGCGCCAAACAAGTCTATTTCGCGGAGACCTCATCTACAGCGGCGAAGCTGATTGAGCACAACCTTCACAGCTTGGGGATCACACAGGGATACAGAATTCTACGGGAGGATCTTTCCGGAGTCCTGTGGCGCCTGCAGCGTGAGCACGTCGCAGCCGACGTTGTGTTTCTCGATCCGCCTTACCGCATGCGTGAAGCCTACGAAGAAACGCTTACAGCGCTGGCCGAGTCGTCATTGGTGTGGGCCATGACGCTGGTGATAGCCGAGCACGAAAAGAAGTTCGATCCGGGAAGTGAATTCGGGTCTCTCCTGAGAACTCGCAAACTGATTCAGGGGAACGCGGCTCTCAGTTTTTACCGCATCGGCGGGCCGCCAGACCTGAACGCCTGATTTGGAGGGTGATTTGATCGGCGAAGACGCGCGAACCGCAGGAATACCCAAAGCTACATGAGTAGTTCGCCGGCGCGGTGCACGATCGGATGCTGCATTTCCTGCAAATCGTTCTTAACCATGTTGAGGCCGTAAACGCAGCCTTCGAACTCGCGCGAAAGGTGAGCAAACAGCGGCGCAACTTTCGCGTATTCGAAATGCTCGAACTTCGACACGATGTAATAGCTTTCCTTGCCCGCCTTCATCCATTCGACGAAATTCTCCAGGCGGTGGCGCCGAAGCCGGAAGTGATTAATGCTCTCGGGAAACATTCCCGTGAAGAACAGCGCGTAGTCGCCAATATGCTTTCGTACCTGGCGTTCGCGGTCAAACGAGGGTGCGGGACCGTAGACAGGATTCGATTCGATCAGCATCTCGCCCAAGTCGGTGAGAGGACGATCGGCCCCATCGTGAATCTTGAGCAACTGATCGGTTTCGCAGAACTCCGCTAGCAGGTGCGAGACGTAGGCGACTACCTCTGGATCGCGAATACCAATTTCCTCGGCGTAGCGGCGTCCTACTAATTCCTGAAAAAGCTGCCGCAACGGATGAGATTCCGGAATCATGCCTTTTGATCCCCCCGAAAGCTCCTGCTGCAGCAGGGCTTCCGAATGATTATGAGTAACTTGTTATCCCAGTTACGGCACAAACGCAAGTGACTTTTGTTTATCAGCCGCATCACTTTTCCTAATCTAGTTGGAGGTGTGCAGGTACTTGCAAGGTTGCTCCGCCTTTTTGTTGGCACACGCACGCGTCGGCTGCTAATTACAATGCTTTGGCAGCGGCTAGAATGATCTGTCAAGCAAAGATCTGTAGGTAATGACCTGCAAGCAACGATCTGCGCCAGCCACAAGAAGAGGAATCGAGCAATGGAAAGAATGAATATCTCCAGCGGCACACCTTGGGAACCAATCGTCGGTTACTCGCGCGCAGTGAAGGTTGGACCCCATATCCACGTCTCGGGCACGACTGCCACGGGGCCAGATGGCAAGATCGTGGGCGTGGGAGACGCCTACGCCCAGGCCGTGCAGACTCTGAATAACATTGACAGCGCCTTGCAGAAAGCCGGCGCCAGTATGAAAGATGTCGTCCGCACGCGCATGTTTGTGACCAACATCGCGGAGTGGGAAAAGATCGGCAAGGCCCATGGAGAATTCTTCGGCGACATTCGTCCTGCAACTTCAATGGTGCAGGTGCGCGCTCTGATCTCACCGGAGATTCTGGTCGAGATCGAAGCCGACGCTTACGTCCCAGCGAAGTGAGAGTAGAATTCCACCATTCCAAAACGGTCTGTCCGATTTCTCTGGGGAGCCACGAATGAAGAATTGCCTGTGGATACTGCTTTTAGTTCTTGCGGTCATGATTCCTGTAGCTGCACAACAGAAAGGCGCTCCCGCTTCTGACTCCCGGTCCTCTGAATCATCGACGGTCATTCGCGCCGGTTCGCTCATCGACGGCACTTCAGACAAGCCGCGGCACGATCAAGTGATCGTCATCCACGGCAATCGCATCGACAGCGTCAGCGATGCGGCGGCCGCGAAAATTCCCGCCGGCGCGGCTGTGATTGATTTGTCGAAAGCCACGGTCCTGCCCGGCCTCATCGACTCCCACACGCACATTTTCCTGCAGGGCGAAGATCCCGCGCAGGGTGGGTACGACGCTAATATCCTGAACGCCCCGCTAGCGTTGCGCGCGGCGCGAGCCACGGTTGCGGCGCGGCGGGCCCTGGAGCAGGGCTTCACCACGCTGCGCGACGTAGAGACCGAAGGCGCCGGCTATGGTGATGTGGGCATCAAGCAGGCCATCGAGCAAGGCTATATCCCGGGACCGCGCCTGTTCGTCTCCACGCGCGCCATCTCGACCACAGGCGGCTATCCCTTAGAAGGCTATGCTCCAGAGCTCGACATGCCAAAGGGCGCACAGATTGTCGACGGCCCGGTGGAGGCGCGTAAGGCGGCGCGCGAGCAACTCGACCACGGCGCGGACTGGATCAAGGTCTACATGACGCACCGTTCATGGGTGGGCAAGCATGGCGAACTGGTCTCACAGCCAACGCTGACGGTCGAGGAACTGCGCGCCATTGTGGATGAAACTCATGGCTGGGGAAAGAAGGTAGCGTGCCACGCCTATGGCGGCATCGGCTTGCACCGGGCGCTGGACGGGGGATGTGACTCCATCGAACACGGCCTCGATCTGGATGATGCGGCGATTTCCCAGATGCTGAAGCAGGGAACGTGGTATGTCCCGACCATCGGCGTCTACTACACCGACTGGGCGCCGGCGGAGACTCCGGGCGGGCAGCGCGACCGCCTCCGCGCTTCGTTGCACGAACCGTCATTCCGCAAGGCGCTCAAAGCAGGAGTAAAGATCGCCTTCGGCACCGACATGGGCGGGATCCCATGGTCCGAGCCCATTGCGCAGGAGTTCTCGCGCATGACACAGCTTGGCATGCAACCCTGGGACGCCATTCAAAGCGCTACTTCGCGCGCCGCGCTCATGCTCGACATGGAGGGAAAAATCGGAGTGGTTGCCCCAGGGGCGTTTGCCGACATCATCGCAGTCGGCGGCGATCCTTTGCGCGACGTCAAAGCACTTGAGAATGTGCAGTTCGTAATGAAAGACGGCAAAGTTTTCAAGAATGAAAGCAACCCAAAACCGTAAGGCGCGTCTGTGAGGCAAGGACCGCCGCGCGGTCGCATTTCCCGTTTTTTCACCGGAGCGAAAGAAAGATTGTTAATATCGTTTTAATACACTTGACAACCGCTTCGCCGCGAGCATAATTCATCAATCCTGTTCCTGTTTCGAATTGGGACCCGGTTCAGGGGGCAATGTCGAGCCGGAGGGGGTATTTATGAGCGTGTTGCAACTTTGTGACCGGGAAATCGCCGCGGTTCCGCTCGACGCCAGCGTTGCCGATGCCATCAACAAAATGCTTGACCACCACGTCGGTGCTGTCGCCGTCGTCGACTCCGAATTCCGGGTTGCCGGAATCTTTACGGAACGCGATGTCCTGCGCAAGCTGGCGCTCCGCCGCACCGATCCGCAGACCACGCCGATCCGTGAACTGATGACTACGCCGGTGGAGATGGCAACACGGCGAACCGGGCCGGGCGAAGCGCTCACTATCATGCTGGAGCGCCACTTCCGTCATTTGCCGGTCGCGGAAGACAACGGCAAGCTGCTGGGGATTCTCTCCATCCGCAACTTGCTGGAGTGGCGTGTCGAAGACCTCAGTCATGAACTCGACGCGCTCGAGCAATATGTCTCGAACGACGGCCCAGGGGGCTAGTTTCCTGCGGGCCTTCTGACTGATGGCGATCACTCCCTCCCCAACGGCAAAGACGATTGCTGGTGTGCGCATTGCCACGTCGGTTTTCTTTCTGCTGTTCGGCGAATATAAGCTGGCCGGGCCCGGCTTTGCTCATGGCGCATTCCAAGGATACCTTCAAGATTACATCGCGAACGAAGCTGTGAGTTTTTACCGCCCGTTGCTCTCCGGTCTGGTGTTGCCGCACGCCGTAGTTTTGGGATACGTGGTTGGCGTGATCGAAATCTTTATCGGACTAAGCCTGCTGCTCGGTTTCTGGGTGCGGCCAGCTTCTGTACTGGGTGCGCTGTACATGCTGAACTTCGTTCTCGCCACCTGGTGGGGACCCGGCCATGGCGCTCCGGTCTGGCGCTATTTCGGCGCGGAGCTGGATCACCTGCCGCTGTTGCTGCTATTCATCATTTTCTTTGCCGCCGATGCCGGGAGGGTCTGGGGCCTGGATGGCCGGCGAGGGTAATGCCTCCTTATCGACGCGCCCGCTCGATGACCCAGTTCGTCCAATAAGAAGAAGCTCCGCTGGCCTCCAGTGAAGCCTTGCCCAGTACGGCATCCACGAAGTTCTCGATCATCGGATAGTGCAGGTTGGCGTGGGCCGGAAGATTCTCCCGGCCGCCGGGATAGATCAGATCAGGCCCATTCAGCGGACTTAACTCGATTTCGCCTTCGGTGCCACGAATGCGGCATTCGTCGCGCTTCACTTTCGAGTGCCAGCGAACATCCACGATGCCGCGCACGCCGCCCGCGTAGTCGATCATCACCGTCGCGTTGTCTTCCACAGCGTAGTGATGAACTGCATTCGAGAGATGTCCCGTGACGCGTTGGGGTTGGCCGAACCAGAAGTTCAGCACGTCAATGCGGTGCGAGGCGACGTCGTAGAGCGGCCCGCCTCCGGCTTGAGCGGGATCGATCAGCCAATTGCGCTGACTCTCGTTTTCGCCAAACCATCCATGGCTGGTGAGTTCGGCCAGCACCGGCTTGCCGACCGCGCCAGCGTCGAGCAGCTGCAACGCGCGGTGCACCTTGGGATACATTCGACGATAGTACGCAACGCCGAGGATGCATCCGCTCTCTTCGGCGGCGCGCAACATCGAGTGAGCCTCGGCCTCGTTCATGGCCATGGGTTTCTCGCACAGCACATGCTTGCCCGCTCGAAGAGACTGGATCGTCATTGGCGCGTGCAGGAAAACGGGAGTGGCGACGTAGACCGCGTGAACAACGGGGTCGGAGAAAGCATCGTCGAGCGTGGTCCAGGACCGTACCTCGTAAGGAGCGGCCTTTCCCGGATCGCGCGTGACCAAGCCGTACAAGCGGCTTCTAGGCTCAGCCTGAATCGCGGGAATGACGCGACGGGTGGCGATATCGCCGATTCCAACTACGATCCAGTTCAGCATAGGCGGCGTCGCGTAGATGAACCGAACTTCCCCCGCGTGCTCACAGCATCGCCCACGATCATTCAGCCAACACCTCGACTGAGAACAGAGTATCTGCGCCGCAGCGATATTCCGAGTAACTCCAGACGGAACCGTTATGAGCTTCAACGATTCGGTTCAGAATTGTGAGCAGGGTTGCCCCTTCATCTGTCTCTAGCATTGGCGCCGGCTTTGGCTTCTCGCTGCAGTCGCCCCTGAGACAAATTACACTCGCCCCGCCCTCGAATGGTGCCTCCTTCAAGCCAAGCCTCGAGGCCTCTTCTGACACCTCAGGCGAGTGTCGCAAGCGAGCAATGACTTCCATCACAGGTATTGTCCTGTCCCACTCAAAGTAGCTGATCCGGACCCGGAGCAACGACGGTTCCGGGTCAGTAGGAAGTAGGTTTGCCACGCCACCTCGAAGTCGCCCTTTAGACATGTTTTGCTGTCCGCAATTTGCCGGAGCACTTTCTCGAAGCTGGTTCCAGCGGGAACGGAAATGGAGATCTCCGGGCCATGGGAGCAATCTGGGTTCCGGGTGGCCACACCACCCGACAAACCCGCTTCTCTAACTAAGGTGGCAAACACAGCAGGTACGGTCCCGCTCAGTTTGAGTTCGGGAAGGATGGCGTGAGATGTATTCTGTTTCCCCGGGTTGTCGGCAAGTGTCGGGCTGGCCTTCGTCTGCGCTCCGGCCACCTCGGCCAACAGGAAGAATACTGAGGCCAGGACATATTTGCGCATGTAGACTCCTCGCCGGTGAAGTAAACCACTATGGCTCCAGAACAGGAGCGCTGGCCTGCACACAGGGAATATAAGCTCTTTTCGATTGGGGCGGCAAAAACGAAAGGCCGGCCTAAGCCGGCCTTCAGAATCGATCTCAATATAAACCCCTACGGCTTCTTGGGAGCGATCGCATCCTTGGCGGCCTTGGCCACGCGGAACTTGACCACGGTCTTGGCCTTGATCTGAATCGGTTCGCCCGTCTGCGGATTGCGTCCAATGCGGGCTTTGCGGTGCGCTTTTACCAACCGGCCCAGGCCGGGCACTACGAACACGCCGTTCTTCTTGGTTTCTTTTACCGCGACATCGGCCAACTGCTCGAGAAATCCTGCGACTGTTTTGTTGGGAAGTTCGGTTTTCTCGGCCAGATGGCGGACGAGTTGAGTCTTGGTTAAACCTGAAGCCATTTCTCCTCCTTAGGGGAACGATCTGAATTTTAATTCCAGCGGGCTTGATCTTACATCACTGCCCTGTGGAAAACACCCTTATTCTACGCGGGTTCCGCACAGATAACACTCCAAAACGGCCATTTTTACGTGCTTATTCGTGAGTCAGCTTCCCAAAATGGCCCAAACACGGGTATTGCGGGGACAATTGGCAGTTGGCCGTTAGCAATTAGCGGTTGGCACTCAGCTCCCGATAAGACCGTGCCGCAATGTGCAAGAGCTCCGGAAGTACCCCGCTGGCGAATTGCTAACTGCCAATTGCTAACTACTGATTGCTTGCCAGCGCTGCCGCATCCAGTGCCATAATGCTTGCAGAGGAGAGCTCCAATTTGAGCTGCGCGATTTGCGAAATTCGCAAGGAGAAGCGCTTCTGTCCTGCGGTACACGGCCGCATCTGCCCCCAGTGCTGCGGCGAACAGCGCGAGGTGACCCTCGATTGTCCCAGCGACTGCGCCTACTTGCAGCAGGCGCGGGAACACGAGAAGCCGCGTTCCGCCGACCAGTTCGACCCCGCGTCATTATTCCTGCAGGTTGAGATTTCCAAGCAGTTCACCTACGAGCGCGAGCATCTGCTCATGGGACTCACCTACGCTCTAGCGAAAGCGGTTCAAGCCGACCGCAGCCTGAACGATCGCGATCTGATCGCCGCGCTCTCGGCGATGTGCACCAGCTATGAGCGGCTGGTGAACTCCGGGTTGCACTACGAACAACCGATGACCGGCACGGCACAGCAGGCCGCCGCGGCGCAAGTGGAGGAGATGCTGAAGCAGTTTCGCGAAGCCGAACAAAAACAGTTGGGATACTCCACGCTGCGCGATTCCGACGTCCTCAAAGCGCTGGCATTTCTGGTGCGGCTCGGCCACGGACGCACCTCGGGCCGGCCCAAGTCGCGGGCCTTCATCGATTTTCTCCTCGCACAATTCCCCGAGAAGCAGTCCTCCGTGGTCACGCCGCAGGAAGCGGGCAGCCGCCTCATTGTGCCCTAGAACGTCGTTAGTCGTTAGTGGTGGGTCGTGGGCTTTCTCGTACCCGCCGCACCAACTGTCCTTTAGGTAGCGCATCGCGCAGTTCGCTGATTGTCTTCCTGAATACTGGGTGTACTACGTCCGGCGCAATCTCCGCCAGAGGTTCGAGCACAAAGCGGCGCAGGTGCATGGCGGGATGAGGGATGGTGAGTTCCTTAGAGTCGGTGATCGTGTTTTCTGTCTCGCCGGGCACGGTCTCGCCCGTAACGAAGATCAGAATATCGATGTCAATTGATCTCGGACCTTTCTTCCGAACGCGCCGCCGGCCCATCTCCTCTTCGATGCCGAGAATCGTGGTCATAAGCTGCTGCGGGGTCTGGCTGGTTTCGAGCGCAATCGCGCAATTCAGAAACCAAGGCTGGCGGGTGAACTCCACGGGCTCGGTCTCACAAAAAGAAGATACCGTGACCACACGGCCGGCCGCGCCCAGCCGCGTCAGAGCGTCGCGCAAGTGCGCCTTGCGGACGCCGATATTTGATCCGAGAGAAAGATAGGCGAGGTTGGGCATGGTACGGAAGCTAGTGTCAGGCTTTATCGCGCCGGTTTCCACTGAAATTTCTCGGGAAGACACTCATGCCCACCCATTCAACCCGACACCTTGGTCACTTTTGGCTGGCGTCGCCCAACGCTAGAATCATACGATGACGTTGGAGTCTCTCCTTCTGAGCCGGGATGCCGAAGTGGTCCGGGTGCTGCGCCCGACGCTGGAAAAGCTGTCGATCGACGTCGAAATTTGCCAGGAAGCGAAGAAGGCCAGCGAGATCCTCATCTCAGAAAAATTCGATGCTGTGATTGTCGACTGCGATGACCTGCTGGGCGGGCTCGAGGTGCTCCAGTGTTTGCGCGCCACTCCCAGCAACAAAAATTCCGTAACCTTTGCCGTGCTGAACGGCAAGAAAACCACCACGCAGGAAGCTTTCAGCATGGGCGTAAATTTTGTCCTGCAAAAGCCCATCAGCACCCTGAATGCTTCCCGCTGCTTCCACGCGGCGCTGAATTTCATGGAGCGCGAGCGGCGCCGCTATTTCCGCCATCCGGTGAAGATGCTGGTCACGGTGGTCCTGGACGAAAAGGAATTAAGAGCCACCAGCACGAACATCAGCGAGCGCGGGATCGCGCTCATGCTGCATCAGGCGATCCCCAAGGGTGCGAATCCTCGTCTGCAATTCACGCTGCCCGAAAGCAAAATGCCGCTCGAGATCGAAGCCGAGGTAGCCTGGGCCGACCTCAAAGGTCACGCCGGTTTGCGCTTTCTCAAATTGCCCCCAAGCACCCAGGAACTGCTCGAAAAATGGCTCGGCGAGCGGATGGAAAAACAGCTTCCCGCGGGCGCCGAAAAGCTGGCCGGCTCAAGCACGGAAGCCATCCAGTAAGCTTCCCCGTGTCCCGCCTGACTCTCCAGGTATTCAGTTTGCAACTTTGTGCCACAGCCTCCGCATGGCAATCTGGTGAGATTACTGGAGATTCTTTGCCATGCTTCCTGCCGCTTACCGCATCAACCGAGTACAGAAAACTCTGCGCTGGTTTGAACAAGACATCCCGTTGCTGAACATGCGAGTGAAAGATCTGTCGGCCGAAAGACAGCGGTCTGCACGGCAGTTCGCCGCAGCCGTGGTCAGCCACACCCGTGCTGAATTGGATCGACTGCTCCAGGAACAGCCCGGTTACGAGACGGGAGACGTGCCTTGCGAACCCGCTGACTAGGTGAGCATGTGCGCCAAGCCGCTATCATCTTGTCGTTCCGACCGGAGCCGGAGCGCCAGCGATTATTAACTCTTGTCATTCCGACCGTAGCCGGAGCGCCAGCGACGGCTGCCCCACAACGCTCCTCGACGTATGACTGCTGCACTCTGCCAACCTTGTCATTCCGACCGTAGCCGGAGCGCCAGCGACGGCGAGTGGAGAGCCTGCCAGAGCGAAGCCGAACGGAACCTGCTTTTCCTTCCCGCACAGAACAGACTTGATGGCGCTCCGCTTTAGAGCGAGGATCCCGCGGTGGCTAGAACGCTGTAGCTACTCGCGCCCTCGTGCTCTTCTTCCGATAGCGTTACTTCTTCCCACAGCGTCTTGTCGCGAAGGATGCGCGAGACTAGCGCGGTGTGCATGGCGTGCCCGGCGCGATCGGCGACAATCTTGCCCAGGATTGGCTTGCCCAAGAGAGCGAGGTCGCCGACAAGGTCCAGCACTTTGTGCCTAACGAACTCGTCGGCAAAACGCAACGGTCCGTTCTCGATTCCGTCCCGGGTTAGCACGATGCAGTTTTCCCGCGACGCGCCGCGGATCAGTCCCATATCGCGCATGGCTTTCTCGTCTTCGCGCGAGCCGAAGGTGCGCGCTGCCGCGATCTTGCGCAAATAGCTGCCGTTGGAAAGCTCAACCTGAAAAGTTTCTTTGCCGATCAGCGGGTGCGGAAAATTAATCGAGTAAGAAACCGAATAACTGCCCGCGGGATATACCGAGATAAACTTGTTGCCCTCGCGCATCTCCACTTCCTGCAGAATCTTCAGATACTTGCGCGGACGCCGCTGCTTGCGCAGGCCGGCCTTCTGGATCAGCTCGACGAACGGAAGAGCGCTGCCATCGAGAATGGGGAGTTCGAGGTTGTCGAGTTCAACGATGGCGTTGTCCACGCCCAAGCCCACAAACGCCGAGAGCAGATGCTCGGTGGTGGAGATGAGCACGCCTTTCTTCATAAGGCTGGTGGCGTAGCTGACACGAGCCACGTTGCGGCTGATGGCCTCGATCTCAAAGCCATCCAGATCGACGCGGCGGAAGACAATTCCCGTTCCCGGAGGAGCCGGCAGAATTTGCATGGAGACCGGCGCGCCGCTGTGGAGTCCTACTCCACTGCATTCGACAGCTGAGCGGACTGTCTGCTCTTGAGTCAATAGCGTTTGGTTATGTCCCGATGAATGAATAGATTACAGCCACCGCGCGAATCCTGACTGTGGTAAAAAAGCCACAGTGCCTGGGATAGTAACCCAGGCGGAACCCGCCCGGTTATGCCCTCGATTTGCCCTAAACAGAGCCGTATCAGTGAGTTATCTTTGGGAGTCGACAAGCCTTTGGGCCTACAACTATGGGGTTACCTTACCGTTTCTTCGCGCTCTTATTTGGATCGTACCCGGAATTGGCGTCGAACATGGCTGGATTGAGACCCTGGTTGAACTGAACCGAATTAATGAACCGCTGGGACTGCATATCCCCGTTGTAGTAACGCGTAAAGCTGTAGGGCGTCATCACGCCTTGTACCGGCTTGTAATTGTCGTAGACTTCCTCCTCGGTATTGCGCTCTTTGTCCACCGGATCGCGCCATTTATAACTCTTCTTGATCGGAAGATGCGAGTCCAGATCGAAGCAGAGACTCACCGCCTCGTTTTTTGCGTTGATCAGCGTGACCTGCTGCGCTGGAACGTTTCCCGCCAGAGCGTTGCCGTCATAGAAGAGGGCCACCGTTGGATCGTTGATCCAGACGCGCAGCATCGTTTCTAAAGAAAACCTGCGGCGCCGCAGATAGTCGTCGAGATCCTTCCTCTCCAGGGCGTGCGGGCCTTTGTAAGTAACTTCGTAACCCTTTTCGCCGGAGTATACGTAAGCCACGTCGCGCTCTTTCGTGACCTCAAGCCGCTCCTTGTCGGGATACTCGACGAATCGCCAGAACAACGCTCCGGCGCCTGTAGGACGCCCGTGATAAAAACCGTAGGTGCGCCCCTGCTGCTGCACGTCGTGGATATTCAAGTACGTCTGTCCGCCCAAAGCCTGGATCGCCTGCTCGAGCAGAGCGCGCGCCTGGCGCACATTTTCCCGGTCGTCTCCCCGGTTCGCGGGAGTCGTTGCTTGAGAGTTGGCAGCAGATTCGGGAGCCTGCGAGCTTGTCGGCGCAGCCGCCGCCCTCCGCCAGCCAGACACGGCCACCGTAAAGGCCAGCGCCACGATGAGAAGCAGATGTTTCATTTTAGGCAATTGCATTCAGGTCAGTCTGATGCACGAAAAGGAAATTGTAGCTGCTCGCAGTGTTCCTCGTGTGGAGTAAGCAGTCTTGTGTGGAGCGGGCACTCCTGCCGGGTTGCCTGCAGTGCCGGAAAGTAGCGGGGGCAAGAGTCCTTCGGCTTGGCTCGGGACAGGTCCGCTCTCTGCATGGTCCACACCAGTAGTAACGGAGCCCGCATTCTCTTAGATGCAGAAAAAACCACTGGCGTCGAATCATCCCACCAGCACGGCTCCCCCATTCACGTTGAATATCTCGCCCGTGATGAAGCCGGCGTGCTCGGTGCATAAGAAGAGCACCGGAGCCGCAATCTCATCCGGCTTCCCCACCCGGCCCAGCGGAATCGTCCGTCGAACCTTGTCGCCGCTTACCGGATCCTCCAACGTACCTCTCGACATATCGGTTTCCACCCAGCCCGGCGCAACGCAGTTCACGTAGATTCCAATCGGCGCCAGTTCCGACGAAAGGCTTTTCGTCATGCTGATCACTGCGCCCTTGGTGGAGGAGTAATCGCAATGAAACGCCTCGCCGCGCTGTCCGCTGGTGGAACTGATAAGCACGATGTGCCCGGCGGCTGATCCGGTTCGCGCCTGCGCCTTCATCTGCCCGACCGTGTATTTGACTAGACCGAAAACCGCGTCGAGGTTGATCGAGAGAGTGGAGCGCCATTGCTCATCGCTCATCTGATCGATGGCCACATCTTGCGCCGGCCACACGCCGTGATTGGCGACGAGAATATCGATTCTGCCAAAAAGCTTGACCGCCTCGCCAACCAGGCCGCGGGCGGAAGCCGGGCGGTCCAGATTGCTGGCGACAGCGCGGCAATTCGATTCGCCGCATTCTTTCGCCAGCGCTTCAGCCTGCGACTTTGCCTGCTGATAGCTGAACACAACCTTCGCGCCTGCCGCCGTGAACATACGAACCGTGGCCGCTCCGATGCCGCGTGAGCCGCCGGTGATGAGAGCTACTTTGCCGGAGAGTGATAGATGCATAGTTTCTAGTTTCCCGTTTCTGGTTTCCAGTTGCAAGTCGGCGGGCGAGTTGGGTACTGGGCCACTTTGAATTCGTTTTGAAAGGGCGCGGCTTCTAGCCGCGCCGTGACTGCCGCAAAATCGGTCGCGGCTTCAGCCGCTGAGGGGGCGCGTTTTTCAAACTGACCCCACTACCGGCGAGTCGTATCGCATTGCATTCGCCGCTCTGGACCGATTAGGCTTGTGACGGCTGATCAATTCATGAACTCACTCGCCATCATTCCCGCGCGCCTGGCTTCCACTCGTCTGCCCCGCAAGATGCTGCGCGAGATCGTCGGCAAGCCGCTGGTCGGTTGGGTGTACGAAGCGGTTCGCTCGTCGCCGCTCCTCTCCGACGTAATCATCGCCACAGATTCCGAGGAGATCATGGAAGCCTGCCGCCGGCACGGCTGGAACGCGCGCATGACCTCATCCACGCACCGCAGCGGCACCGAGCGCGTGCATGAAGTGTCGAACTCCATCGCAGCCGATGTCTATGTCAACGTGCAAGGCGACGAACCACTCGTCCGCCCCGAACAAATCACTGCCCTCCTCGATGTGATGAACAAAGATGTGATGAAAACAAATGTGATGCAAGACCCGGCGGTCCAGGTGGGAACCGTGAAGACCCCATGCCCGCCGGAAGACATCGGCAATCCGAACGCGGTCAAAGTGGTAACAGCTCCGGACGGACGCGCTCTCTATTTCTCCCGCGCAACCATCCCCTTCGACCGCGACAAAACCGGCCCGCGCTACTTCAAACATCTGGGCCTGTACGCCTACCGGAAACCCGCCCTCGATCTCTTCGTAAGCCAGCCGGAATCAGCGCTGGAAAAAAGCGAGCGCCTCGAACAACTGCGTTTCCTCGAAAACGGAATCGCAATCCACGTGGGCGAAACCCCACACGATTCAGTAGGCGTGGATACAGAAGAAGACCTCCAACGCGTAGCGGAGATCCTGCGCCAGCGTTGATTTCTCGGTACTAGGTACCAGGTACGCTCCTAGGGTTCTGCGCCCGCGCCCAAGCCTCCGCCGCCGCCACTCGCTTAGAAATCGCCGGATGCGAGTGGAACAACACCTCAATCCACTTCGACGGCGTCCGCTCCGCCAGGTTCTGCTGCGCCAGCTTATTCATCGACGAAATAAATGGCTCCACGCTGTCGATCGATTCAAAAGCATAGCGGTCGGCCTGCCGCTCGTTGTAGCGCGAGTAAGCATTGAGCGCCGGCATCAGTACCAGCGAAATCGCGGTCGCGGTCAGCGCCAGCAAAGGCAGGTTTGCGAAATCGGAAAGCTCCTCGAACATATGATGATCGACCGCATAGCGAAGCACCCAGTTCGCCGCCCAGAAACCAAGCAAGAGTAATTCCGGCCTGCACAAAAATGCTCTTCAGGATGTGCCTGTGAACGTGATGGCCGAGTTCATGCGCCAGCACCGCCTCGATTTCCTCGGGAGCATAATTATCCAGCAGCGTGTCGGCCAGGATGATCCGCCGCGTGCTCCCCAGTCCCGTGAGCGCAGCATTTGCCTTCTTGCTCTTCTCCGAAAGCTTCCAGCGATAAACTCCGCGCACGCGCGTGCCCGCGTGCTCACTCAATAGAACCAGCCGCCGCCGCAGGTCTTCATTATCCAGCGGCTCGAACTTGTAAAAGATCGGGAACAGCACCACCGGAGCGAGCTGCGCCAGCAAGATGAACAGCCCTATGAACAATGCCCACGTGATAAGCCACCAATGCTGCGGCGATTGCCGAATCATGAAGTACAACAACTCCACCACGATCCCCGCCAGCACCAGTCCCACCAGAAAACCTTTGACCTCATCCCACAGCCACGAGCGAAGTTTTTGCGTGGAGAGCTGAAACTTTCGCTCCAGCCGGAAACCGTAGTAGTCAAGCCCAAAGCCCAGCGCTTTGCTGATCAGAAGCAGAAAGAACAAATACAGGAAGACGGCCAGCGAGTAGTTCTGCAATCCCCGGCGCAGAGCCAGATCGCGCAGCCAACCGCTCCAGCCCGTGACCAGCAGAACCACCAGAAAAGCGGAACCAATCACAAAATCGGCGATCCCCAGCCAGCGGTGAATCCGGTTATAACGACGCGCCTCAGGCGAGTCTGGAGTCGAAGGTGTGCTTCCGGCGAAGGTCATGCGCAGTTAGAAGTATCGCATTACTGCCGCGTCAAATGTGGAGTTTCCGCGGATAAGAGGCCCGCAAATCACAAGAGCCTTGTCGTTCCGAACCCGGCGCCGAGCCCAGTGAGAGCCCGCCCTGAGCGAATGCCGGAGGGAACCTGCTTTTGGCCCGCGCACCGCCGCTCTCAGCCCCGCACAAAACTCTCCGCGGCCGTCAGAATTTCCTCCACCAGCTCCGGCGACGCAGCCTCCGCATACGCGCGCAGCAGCGGCTCCGTGCCCGAAGCGCGGAACAGGATCCACGCTTCCGCTCCGTTCCCGTTCGTCGGCGCATCGAGAAAAAACTTGATGCCGTCCAGATTTTCTTTCTTCACCACACGGTAGCGCCCCAGGCTCTGCGTGTTCTCGGCCCGGGCCCGCTGGATCGCGCTCTGCTTCGTCTCTTCCGGAATATGCAGATCGCGCCTGCCGTAATAGTGCGGGCCGAACTCGCGTTGCAGGTCCGCAACCAGTTGCCCCAGCGGCTTGCCTTCCTCCGCCATCGCATTGGCCAGCAGCAGGCAATTCAACACGCCATCGCGCTCGGGCAAAAAACGCGAGTAGCCGATGCCCCCGGATTCCTCCCCGCCAATCAGAATGTCGTGCTCCATCATCAGATCGGCGGTGTACTTGAATCCGATCGGCGTCTCATAAAGCTTGCGGCCGTACTTGGCGGCAATGCGGTCGAGCATGCGCGTCGTATTGAAGGCGCGCACCACGTCTCCCGGCCACTTCTTGTACACCAGCAGCCAGTACAGCAGAACGCAGAATATCTTGTGCGAATCCACGAAGCTGCCGTCTTCGGCGACCGCGCCGATGCGGTCGGCATCGCCGTCCGTCGCCAGTCCGGCATCGCACTTCTCGCGAACCACCGTTTCCTGCAGCAGAGCGACGTGCGGGATGATGGGCTCGGGATTGATCCCGGGAAACAGCGGGTTCACTTCCTGCCGGATCGCGACGAACGGAACCCCACGCTCCTGAAAGATCCCGGCAAGAACTCCCCGGCCCGAACCATACATCGAGTCGATGGCGAACTTGAACTTGGTTTTGCCGATCAGGTCCATGTCGGCAAAACGGCAAACCGCGGCGATGTAAGGCGTCTTTAGATCGGTTTCTTCGATGGCCGCTCTGGCACCCTGCGGCATCGCCCCCGCACTCAACTCTTCTTCAATTCTTTTCATGATGCCGGGCGTGGCGGAGCCGCCAAAGCTCCCTTTGAACTTCACTCCGTTCCAGTTCCACGGATTGTGGCTCGAGGTGATCATCACTCCGCCCGCAGCCCCGTTGTTTTTCACCGCGTAGGAGACGGCTGGCGTGGGCGTGTAATCGTTGGCCAGCTTCACCGGAATACCAGCGGCGGCGATCACTTCGGCGGCCACTTGCGCCAGGGTTTGCGAAAGGAAACGCGTGTCATAGCCGATGAACACTCCACGTTGCGCCGCCTCGTACTTCGATACGTAGGAAGCAATCGCGCCCGCCACGCGGCGCACGTTGTCAAACGTGAAGTCGTCAGCAATAATGCCGCGCCACCGTCGGTTCCGAATTTGATTTCCTGAGCCATAGAAAATCAGTGGTCAGTGATCAGTGGTCAGTGGTCAGCGAATTCCGGTGTAACTGACCACTGACCACCGACCACTGACCACTTTTCTCACGTCAGCCTATGCAGCTTCTTCTCATCCAAATGCTTCACCACTTTACCCACGTCCTGCGCGTGCCGCCGCGTCGTGATCAACAACGCGTCCGGGGTTTCGACCACCACCAGATCGCTCACACCCACGGCCGCAACAAATTTGCCCGGCGCATGCACATAGTTGCCGTGGGCATTCAGAACAAATACACCCGCGCCATGAATAAGGTTGCCATCAGGCGGGCTGCTCTTCGCCGTGTGATGCTCGTGCAGCGCAGTCCATGAACCCAGATCGTTCCAGCCAAAATCAGCAGGCAGGCAAAAAATGTTTCCCGCCTGCTCGCCCTTCGACGATCGCGGCTCCAAAACAGCGTAATCGACGCTGATGTTCTCGCACTTGGGATAGAGTCTGCGGAACGTCTGCGAGAACTTGCCCGTGCCGAAAGTTTCAGCAATCTCTTCGAGAAGAGGCGCGGTCTTCGGAAGATGCTCGCGCAGCGCGTTGGCCAGCGTGCGGGCGCTCCACAGAAACATCCCGCTGTTCCAGAAATAATTCCCAGCGGCCACAAAAGCAGCGGCCTTCTCCGCATCGGGTTTTTCCGTGAATCGTCGCACGTGCAGCGCCTCGCCACGGAAGCTGCTGCCCGCCTCAATATAGCCGTATCCCGTTTCCGCCCGATTCGGCCGGATGCCGAGCACCACAATGTTTTCCCCCGCAGCCGCTATCTCCACGCCACGTTCAATCGTCGCGCGATAACTTTTCTCATCGCCAATCACATGGTCGGAAGGAAACATGCCAATCACCGCATCGGGATGTTCGCGTAACAAAAGAAACGCGGCCAGCCCGATCGCCGGCGCGGTATTGCGCCCCACCGGCTCAGCCAGCACCTGATCCTTCGGCAATTTCGGAAGCTGCTTCAAAATCGCCGGACGAAGATCACCGTTGGTGATGATCCAAAAAGTTTTCGCCGAAGCCAGCGGCAGCAGCCGCGCCACCGTCTGCTGAATCATGCTCTGCTTGCCGTCAAGCGCCAGCAACTGCTTGGCGCGTTTCCTCCGGCTCAAGGGCCAAAAGCGCGTGCCCCGGCCTCCAGCAAGGATCACAGGATAGAAATTTGAATTCTTAACCAAAGTTTTCGATTCCACTCACTACATTCGCGTTTCCGGCTCCGGCAGCGCCGCACCCGGAACGCACGCCCGAAGAAACTCCAAAGTCCACTGCGGACGCACCATAAATTTCTCTACCGACGCCGGCACCACCACCGCATCGCCCTTCGCCAAAGTCGCCGCTTCCGCTCCCGCCGCTTCCACCACTCCGCATCCCTCCACGGCCACCAGGATCTGCGCCGAACTCTTGCCCGACTCATCGCGCGTACTCAATTCCTGCGCGTCCTTTATCTCAAACATATCCACCACAAAATAAGGAGCAGCCACCAGCGCAGCCCGCCGGTTCCTGCTGCCCGCGACCTGCGCCGGAGCCGGCCTAACCACCTTTCCCGACGCAACTTTTAACTTTACCGCGGCCATACCCTCTTTCAGGTGCAGTTCACGCGGCCGCCCATAATCGTACAAACGATAAGTCGTATCCGATTGCTGTTGCGTTTCCACAATCACCGAACCCGGCCCCAGCGTGTGCACCGTACCGCCGCAAACATAAATCATGTCGCCGGTGTAGACGTTCAGCCAATTCAGCAACTCCTCGGCGCGTTTCTCATGGATTGCCGCTTCCAATTGCGCCACCGTCACGCCCGGCTTTAATCCCAACGCGATCTGCGACCCGGCCTTCGCATGCGCTACATACCAGCACTCGGTCTTGCCCCAGGGCTGGCCCACGCGGCGCGCCTGCTCGTCATCGGGATGAACCTGCACCGAAAGTTTCTCATGCGGAAAAAGAAACTTCAGCAGCAAAGGAAAGCGCCGCGGATCGCGAGCCGCATCCCCCACCAGCTCCCGCTGATATTGCGCGCTGAGTTGCGCCAGCGTCTGACCGGTCAGCGGACCATTCGCCACTTTGCAATCGTCCCCGGTAAGCCAGGCCTCGCCAATCTTTTTCTCAAACCGCCGGTTCGGATAAATCGGCGAAAGATTACGCGCCCCCCACGGCCGCGGATCGAACGCCGGAAGCATCAACAATGGATAAAGATTGCTCACAATAAATGCCCGCCATCGCCCAGGTCATCGGTCCCAGGTCTTAGGTGTTAGGTCTTAGGCGCGATTGCGATGGAAATGCTAAGACCCAAAACCTAAGACCTGGGACCTATGACCTGGGACCGATAAAAAAAGAGACCCGATAAAAAAGGCCGTTCGCGAACAAACGGCCTCCGCCGAACCTGATTCAATCATGTGCCTGAAACCCGCGCCTACAGCGCTGCAAAGAACTTCCGCATGCGTTCCAGTCCGCGATCCAACTCCGCCTTCGAAGTCGCATAAGAAACGCGGATGTGCTCGCCCGTTCCAAACCCTTCTCCCGGCACAGTAGCCACGTGCGCCTCCCGCAGCAATCTCCCCGCCACGTCCGCCGCCGACTTCACCCCGCCGCGTCCCAGAAACGCCGATATGTTCGGATACGCATAGAACGCGCCCTCCGGCAGCGTGCAAGTCACGCCCGGAATCGCGCGCAGTCCCTTCACCACGTGATCGCGCAACTCAATATATTCCCGCCGCATTTCCTCGACGCACTTCTGCGGTCCCTTCAGCGCCGCCACCGCCGCCTTCTGCACAATCGATGTCGGATTCGATGTCGACTGGCTCTGCAACTTCGACATCGCGCTCACCACCGCCGCCGGACCCAGCGCATACCCCAGCCGCCATCCCGTCATTGCATAAGTTTTCGAGAGCGATCCCAGTACCACCATGCGCTCCTTAAACTCGCGCAACGATCCCACCGAAAAATTCCTGCCCGTGTAATTCAGATAGACGTAGCACTCGTCCGACAGCA
>CAVVMQ010000018.1:0-2500 GCA_963749295.1 uncultured Acidobacteriaceae bacterium | reverse complement strand
TTCGCCGCGAAGTTCAAACTTGGCCGACTCGGTATCCATCTGGAGGCCGTTCTTGAGGACGCGAGTTGGTTTTGTCGGACGTATGCTTTGGCGAGTTCAGCGATTCTATTTGCTAGATTCAAACGTTGTATCGGAATGATGTATGCGGAACGAGAAGTAGAGTCAGCCCGATGTTGGGCGTCAACGCGACAACCGATTCGGTATCCGGTTCAAAGAAAGTCGCCTGACGCCGAACATTGGGTTGGAGGAACTCTGGAGTTTGCACACTCTGGAGTGAGTAAGACCCATACCCGCTTAGGGGGCGGGATAATCAGTCTCGGCTGTAAACCAGCAAGCTGATGAGGACGATATTGACAACTGAATAGATTGGGCAAATACAAGGCGATGTAAATTTTTATGAGTGCCTGAGAGAAACTGCTGGTGCGCGTAAACGTTGATAGGCGTTTAGCGCGCGATGAGCAGCATAAAGGCCCATAGAGTTTAAGCGGCGTGTTCGGGAGTTTTGAGCTAGAGGCTAATTGCTAATGGCTGAGCTGCTCGAGTGTGCCGAGTAAATTTTGTGGTCAAGCTACTAAGGGCGCATGGTGGATGCCTTGGCAGAAGCAGGCGATGAAGGACGTGGCAAGCTGCGATAAGCTTCGGGGAGCCGCAAGCAGGCATTGATCCGGAGATTTCCGAATGGGGAAACCCACGGAGGCAAACCCCCCGTACGGCCCGATGAATCCATAGTCGGGCACGAGCGAACCCTGGGAAGTGAACCATCTCAGTACCAGGAGGAAAAGAAAGAAACCTCGATTGCGATAGTAGTGGCGAGCGAAATCGCAACAGCCTAAACCAGTTCCACCTTCGGGTTTGGCTGGGGTTGTAGGGTCGACAACAGTAGAGTTACCAATTTGGCCGTTAACTGAAGCCCTCTGGAAAGAGGGGCCATAGAGTGTGATAGCCACGTAAGTGAAAACGGACCAAACTCGAAGTCGATACCTGAGTACCGCGGAGCACGAGAAACTTTGCGGGAAGCTACGGGGACCATCCCGTAAGGCTAAATACTAGCTTCTGACCGATAGTGAACCAGTACCGTGAGGGAAAGGCGAAAAGAACCCCTGCGAGGGGAGTGAAATAGTACCTGAAACCGTGTGCCTACAAACGGTGGGAGGACTATGCGGCGCAAGCCGAAAGTCTGACCGCGTGCCTATTGCATAATGAGCCGGCTAGTTATTCTTGTCAGCAAGGTTAAGCGAAAGCGAGCCGCAGCGAAAGCGAGTCCTAATAGGGCGAATCAGTTGGCAGGAATAGACGCGAAGCGGGATGATCTACCCTTGGCCAGGCTGAAAGTGGAGTAACATCCACTGGAGGGCCGAACGGGTGTTTGTTGAAAAAAGCTCCGATGAGCTGAGGGTAGGGGTGAAAGGCTAATCAAATTCCGTGATTGCTCGTTCTCTCCGAAATAGCTTTAGGGCTAGCCTCGTATGATTTGTCGTGGTGGTAGAGAACTGAATGGACTAGGGGGCTTTCCAGCTTACTGAATCCAATCAAACTTCGAATGCCATAGAACAACCAATACGGGAGTCAGACGGCGGGCTAAGCTTCGTCGTCGAGAGGAAAACAGTCCAAGACCGCCTGCTAAGGTCCCAAAATATCAGCTAAGTGGGAAAGGAAGTCGGAACGCCCAGACAGCCAGGAGGTTGGCTTAGAAGCAGCCATCCTTTAAAGAAAGCGTAATAGCTCACTGGTCAAGCGGTCCGGTGCCGACAATTTAACGGGGCTTAAGCTGATTACCGAAGCAACGGATGCACACCTTACGGGTGTGCGTGGTAGGAGAGCATTCTCAACAGTTTGAAGCTAGAGCGAGAGCACTGGTGGACGGTTGAGAAGAGACCCTGCCGGCATAAGTAGCGATAACGGAGGTGGGAACCCTCCGCGCCGAAAGTCTAAGGTTTCCTGAGAAAGGTTAATCCGCTCAGGGTCAGGCGGTCCCTAAGGCGAGGCCGAAAGGCGTAGCCGATGGACATCCGGTCAATATTCCGGACCTCCCTTGTTTTCGTTATACGATGGGGTGACGCAGGAGGATAAGCAGGCCGTCCTATGGCTATGACGGTCGACCGCGTAAGTTCTCCGATAGGAAATCCTTGGAGAGTTATCACTGAGGCGCAAAGCAGTACTCCGTATGGAGGAAAGCGGCCGATTCCACGCTGCCAAGAAACCTCTAAGGAGAAGTAAGAGACCTGTACCTCAAACCGACACGGTAGACGAGGAGAATATCCAAGGGCGCTCGTGAGAACAGTTGGTAAGGAACTCGGCAACATAACCCTGTAACTTTGGGAGAAGGGGTGCCCCGGTAGAGTTCATAGCTCGAGGGGGCCGCAGCGAAATGCGCACTGCGACTGTTTAACAAAAACACAGGTCTCTGCAAAGTCGAAAACGACGTATAGGGGCTGACGCCTGCCCGGTGCCGGAAGGTTAAAGGGAGAGGTCAGCGCAAGCGAAGCTTCGAACTGAAGCC
>CAVVMQ010000017.1:0-65983 GCA_963749295.1 uncultured Acidobacteriaceae bacterium | reverse complement strand
CGCCATAGTACTCACAACGGAGAATTAACCCCCAGCCGGTTTGCGCCCGCGCCCCCTCTGTGCTACCGTCCATTTGATTCCGAGATCAATCCTCCGCCTCCCAAGGAGACGCCCATGTTCGGCATCATCTTCCTCGTAATCCTCGTCGTCATCGCCGTCGTGCTCATCGGGATGTACAACAGCCTGGTGCAGTTGCGGGTGCGCACCGACTCTGCCTGGTCTGACATTGATGTGCAACTCAAGCGGCGGCACGACCTGATCCCCAACCTGGTCGAGACCGTCAAAGGCTGTTTTCGACAGTTATGACCACGCTGCCCCTGGGATGCCATAGCTATCAATTGGGGATAGCCTCTCGACTAAGCCCGCCGCGGAACGATCAGAAGATGAAACGACCACCGACTGTCGGAGCACAGTTGTTGTTGGAGTTATAGGGGACGCCGGGACCATGAGGAATGGCGATGGCCAGACCGCCGCTCACCCAGGAATACGCAATTCCGGCAAAACCGTCGAAACGCTTGGTGAAGTGATGATCCACATAGAGCGACCCCTCGTTGAGGGTGCCCGCGCAGGAACTGCGGAAACCGGCTGAGGGCGAGCAGGTCGGCGGAACACGGAAGTCGTTCTGCCGCTGTTGATACCAGGAGAAAGTGAAGTCGGTTTTGCTGCGGTAGGTGTACTTCGCGCCCGTCCACCAGATGTTCACCAACTTCTCAGAATCAAGATTGTTGTCTTCGACCCCGCTCATGATGTAACCGCCCTGGTCCGAGGCGCCAACGCCCAACGGGTTCGTCGGGTTATTCTGCCAGATGTATTCGTAGCCGGCAAAAAACTTGACCGGGTCCCACGTATACTTGGCAGCGACCATAACGGCGTGGTTGTCGGTCACGATGCCATATACGGTGTTGTGTCGTGTCGATCAGATTGGCCCCGGTGATCGGGGTTTGTATTGATGCTGTCGGTGGTCGACTGATATGGCTGCGTCAGACTCTGAGGCCCCAGCAAGGGGTTCAATACGCTGATCGCCTGGTTGTAATGTTGGAAGACGAGGTCGGCGGAGAACTTGCCGGACGTTCCGCCGAGGTCGAATCCATAGGCGTTGTTATGCGCCGATTCCGGCGTACAGGTGGCGGCAGTCCAGCCTGCGGAGGCCGAGTAGCAGCCGGCCAGAACCATCGGCGAATTTATACATCGCGCCGAAATGGACCGGGCCATAGGTGAGGCGATACTTCACGGCGTCGTCCCAACGGCTGTTCTCGGTGTCGCCGCCGCCGGCCATCGTGCCGTTATACCCGATGTAGGAAAAGGCATAGCCGCCGCCGGCCGGATCGTAAAGCAGCATCGCATCGGTGCCGAGAGCGCGCTGACGACCGAAGGTCAGCGTGCCGAAATGCGTGGACGATATACCGCCATAGATATTCGTCATTGAAGGGTTGGCCCGCGCGCGCGCCGTCGATGGCGTACGAATAGCTGCTCCTGGGAAGGCCGTTGTTGATGGTGTCGGTGGCTGACGCGTTGGCGAGCAGGCCGGACTGCGGATTGATGCCAGTTGAAGCGTTGAACACAACGGACCAGCCAGGCCGAAACTCTTCCTTGCCCCTGATGCCCAGACCCGTCTGCTGCAGGTTGTTCGGTGCGACGAGGAATCGATGTTGATAGCCGTTTCGGTTCACCAGAGATTCGCCTTCGTAGTTATAGCCGTTTTCCGGTAAGCCGTGGCTGACCCAGCCGACGCCGACGTCATACGCACCGTACACCGTGATGCCGTGCCAGGTCAGCGTGCAATCGGTGGTGGCGAACTCGTGGCCGCTCGCGCAGGGGTCGGGCGTTCTCTGTGAGCAAAGGTCAAGGATGACGAAAGCAAAAAACTAACTGCTGCGATAAACAGGTAGGTCTTGCGCATTTCGACCTCGAAAAATCAATCGGTTGGGACAGAACGCGGAAGTGTACATTACATACGATTCTGTTGTCCAGAACTGTACTATTTAGTCCGTTTTGCGATGAGCTCGTGGGCTATACTCATGCGGATGCGACTGAGTTGACCGAGAACTTCGTTGTCGCTACGATTGCGTCCCGATGCAGAAGGACCGGCAAATCCGAACGGAATATGGAGGGACTGCTGAAGCTTCGAGATGCAGCTTTGCAACTGGGGATCAGCTTTCCAACGATTAAGCAGTGGATTTACAAGAAGAAGATTCGCAGCAATCAGACGGCGGGAGGACATCATCGTATCCCGCAGAGCGAAGTGGACAGATTGCTTTTCAGAACCCGTGGCAAGACCGAGAAGCAACGCAAAGAAGAAATCCGGCGCGTCAGTGGACGTAATCAGCTAGTGGGACGAATTGAGTCCGTGCAGATTAGCGGTTTGATGGCTGAGGTCAGGGTTTCAATCGGTGGTCAGCAAATCACGTCGATTATCACCGCACGTTCTGCCAGAGAGATGCAGCTAAAGCGGGGACAGACTGCCGCAGCCCTCATAAAGGCTACAGAAGTAATGATTTTGCGAGTTTGACTCATGAAAAACCAATTCTTTCGCTTAGCAGCCTACCACTAACCCTGAATGATTGTTGCAAAATCGCGGTTACACTCATCGACCAGTGTCGCAGCGCATAGTTGTCGTAACGTCGCCATACCACTCACAATGCCAGAACCTTCTCGTCACTGGCGGCTAAACGGGCTGGGGTGATGACGCACCGGTACTCGCCGTAGTTTGCGCCTGCGCCTCCTCTGTGCTAACGTCCCATTGTTTCCAGATTAAGATTCCAGATTAAAGTTTAAAGATCAAGACTCCGAGATCAATCCTCCGCCCCCAAGGAGACGCCCATGTTCGGCATCATCTTCCTCGTAATCCTCGTCGTCATCGCCGTCGTGCTCATCGGGATGTACAACAGCCTGGTGCAGCTGCGGGTGCGCTGCGACTCTGCCTGGTCTGACATTGATGTGCAGCTCAAGCGGCGGCACGACCTGATCCCCAACCTGGTCGAGACCGTCAAAGGCTACGCCTCGCACGAAAAAGGGACGTTTGAAAACATTGCCAAGTTCCGCTCCCAGGCCATGCAGGCCACCACGCCCGAGGGCAAGGCCGTCGCCGAAAATCAGCTTACCGGAGCGCTGAAGAGCCTGTTCGCCGTGGCCGAGAATTATCCCGAACTCAAGGCGTCGGAACAATTCACTCAACTTCAGGGATCTCTGAGCGAGACCGAAGATTCGATTCAGAACTCGCGGCGGTACTACAACGCCGTGGTACGGGATTTGAATACAAAGATTCAGTCGTTCCCGACCAACATCATCGCGGGCATGTTTAACTTCACGCCGCGGCAGTTCTTCGAAACCACCGACGCCGCCGACCGCGAACCGGTCGCGGTGAAGTTCTGATTGGTATGACGGCAGGCCGCGTCTCACGCGCGATGACCCTATTCTCTGTCATTCCGAGGAGCACCCTATTTCTTGTCATTCCGAGGAGCGAATGCGACGAGGAATCTCGGTTCCTCTTCGTGGCGAGAGAGAACCAGGATCCCTCGCTTCGCTCGGGATGACAAAGATAAAAGTCGGGATGACAACTACAAAAGCATTCCTTCTTCTCGCAACCATCCTCGCCCTTGCCGCGCCGCTCTTCGCCAAATCCTGGCGCGTTTCCAACTTTCAGGACACTATCACCGTCAACTCCGACGGCAGCGCTCTGGTCAACGAAACCATCACGCTGAACTTTGTCGGCGAGTGGCACGGCATTCACCGCACCATCCCGATCGAATATCCCGGACCGAACGGCACCAACTACCAGCTCTTTGTCACCGTCACCAGCGTCACCGATGAAAACGGAGCGAAGCTCAAATACGATTCATCTACTTCCGGCGCGTACCGCGATCTGAAGATTTACATCCCCAACGCGGTCGACACCAGGCGCACGGTCCAGATTGCCTACCGCGTGCGCAACGGCACGCGCTTTTTCGACGGGTATGACGAATTTTATTGGAACGTTACCGGCAACGACTGGCCGGTGCCCATCGATCACGCCGCGGCCAGCGTGCACTTCCCCGCTTCGGCCAGCGAATCGCTGCGGGCGCAGGCCTTCACCGGCGTCTACGGATCGACCGAGCACAACGCGACTGCGACCGTAAACGGTTCCGACGTCGAGTTCGCGACCAACAGTCCTCTGCCCATGCGCGGCGGCATGACGATCGATATCTACATTCCCAAGGGCATCCTCAGAGAGCCGGGACGCCTCACCAAATTCTTCTGGTTCCTCGGCGGCAACCCCGCGGTTTTCCTGCCGCTGGTCACATTCGCCGTCATGTTCGTTCTGTGGCGGTACAAAGGCCGCGATCCCGACTCCGGCATGTCGGTCGCGCCCATGTACGAGCCGCCGGAAGGCATTTCTCCCGCCGAAGCGGGAACTTTGCTCGACGACCGCATTCATCCGCGTGACATTACATCGACCATTGTCGATCTGGCGGTGCGCGGCTACCTTAAGATCGAAGAGACCGACGACAAAGGGCTCCTCTTCCACCACAAGGATTACATCTTTCATCTGCTTAAGCCGATGTCGCAGTGGACCGACCAGGGCGTGGTGCCGCACGAGCGCGTCATGCTGTCGAATATTTTTCTGAACGACGTTCAGGATACGCGCCTCTCCAGCCTGAAGAACCGTTTCTACAGAGCGGTCCCCCTGGTCCGCGCCGACATTATGTCGGCGCTCAAGCAGAAGGGAATTTACGCGCTCGATCCCGAGTCCGCCAACGGCTACAGCGCCGGGGCGGCGGTCTGCATCCTCATACCGTTCGCTCTCCTCCAGTGGGCGGGATGGGTGGATTTTTTTAGTTCAGTCCCGATCGCGATCGTGTCGGTGCTGATCGCGGCCGTGATCTGGTGGCTCTTTGCCCGCGTCATGACGGCGAAGACTCTGAAAGGATCGCGCGTTCACACCGCAGTGCTCGGATTTCAGGAATTCATGAACCGCGTAGACGGAGAGCGGTTGAAGACCATGCCGCCCAGCACCTTCGAGAAATTTCTTCCCTATGCGATGGCCCTCGGCGTGGAACATCACTGGGCACAAGCCTTCTCGGGCATCGTGAAAGATCCGCCGTCATGGTACGTGGGACCGGGATACGGCTACGGGACGGGCTTCAATCCGATTCTCTTCTCGTCATCGATGCACGGCATGGCGACGGATATGCACCAGGTATTCGTGTCGGCCCCGCGGGCCGCTTCCTCGGGATCGGGATGGGGAGGCGGTGGCGGCAGTGGTGGAGGATTTTCCGGCGGCGGCTTCGGCGGCGGCGGCGGGAGCGCGTTCTAGCGCGCGGCGCGCTGAACCCCAAAACAAAGTCAAAAGCGTCGGACAGGAGTGTCCGGCCCACACGAACAAAACCTGGTGCGCCCGGAGAGACTCGAACTCCCAACCCTCTGCTCCGAAGGCAGATGCTCTATCCAGTTGAGCTACGGGCGCCCGAGGGTATTTTACGGCAAGGTTGGTCTGGGACGCGATGGGGTGGCTTCTTTTGAAAAGTGAAAGGGGCCGCTCCCTTAGAGAGACTGGGCCCCTTCCTGGTAAAAGTTGAGATAGGTTAAGTCTTAATTTTCTCCGGCGGTTACGTTGCTTCCCCAGAGTGCGTTACTACCCCATAGGGCGTTGCTTCCCCACAGAGCGTTTGAGCCCCAGAGGGCGTTTGAACCCCAGAGGGCGTTGCTTCCCCAGAGAGCATTGCTGCCCCAGAGAGCGTTGCTGCCCCACAGCGCGTTGGTGCCTGAGACTGTTCCGCTGGAGGATGCGGCGGTTCCGGCTACGAACTGGGTCGTGCCCCACACCGCGGCGTTCGACCATGTGGCCGAAGTATTCCAGACCGAGGAGGGATCATCCGAGAAGTACACTTCGCTTGTCGTTGCATTAAATTTGGCGACCGGAGACATCGCCGTGCCCTTCGCTACGACGGTGCTGTTGAGGGCGGCTTCGACATCGACGTAGCCTGCGCCTACGGTGAAGACATCGTATTGGTCGGTGTAGGTGATGCCCGTAGTTGGGTCGGTGGTGCTGCTGAACTCAGGGAAGGTCTTGTAGGCAGTCAGCATGAGCCGGGCCTTGACTTGATCGGGAGTCAGGTTCGGAGACTTCTGCAAGAGATCGGCTACTACTCCGCTGAGGACGCCGGCGGCCATGCTGGTTCCGCTCAGGGTGAAGTAAGCGGATGAGGACGCGCTGCTGCCTCCTTTCACGTAGTAGCTGTAGGGCACGCGATTGCTCGGATATTCGTTATAAAGCGTGGAGCCTGGCGACTCGAGGGACGTGAGCAGGTTGCCGGGGGCAACGAGATCGGGCTTCACGACCGCATCCACGACCGTAGGTCCTTTCGAGCTGTAGCTGGCGATGAGGTCATCGGTGCGTGTGGGCGTGCCCATGGGCTTCATTGCGCCCACGGTAATCACATAAGGATCGTTGCCGGGCGAGGTGACGGTGGCGTAACCATCGGTGGGCTGGTAGCGGCCATTGTTGCCCGCGGCCACCACAACTACGATGCCACTCTTCCACGCCGCTTCGACCGCCTGGCACAGCGGGTCAAGTTTGTAAGTCTCGTACACAGCCCGACCCAGCGAAAGGTTGATCACGCGAATGTTGTATTTGGATTTCAGAGCGATTGCCTGATTGATGGCGGCGATCACCACGCTATCGGTGGAAGCGCCGTTTTGATCGAGCACGCGGAGGTTGATGATCTTTGCGCCGGGCGCGATTCCCTTGAAGGTCTTGGTGTAGAAGGGGCCGGTAGAACTGAGACCGTCTCCGGCGATCAGGCCAGCGATGTGAGTGCCGTGTCCGTACTGGTCAGTGGCGCTCGAATTTCCCGGCACGAAGGACTGCTGATAGACCACGCGCGAGATGGGAAGAATTCCCTGATAAAGATCGGGGTGATTGCTCACGCCGCTGTCGATCAGCGCCACTCCGATGCCGGCGCCGGTATAGTTCGACTGCCAGGCGAACTCGGCATTTACCGCGCCTGCGGCATTGTTGAGCGTCGGCGACAATGGCCGGTCGCTGCTGATGTATACGACATTCGGTTGGTTCGAAAGGTTCACGATACCGGTGCCATCGAGCAGGGCAACGACGCCATTGAGCAGCGGCACTTGACTGAGAATCTTGCCACCCAGTTTCTCAATGTCGTTTAGGAGACAATCGACAACGCCGAGCAGGCCACTGCAGTTTACCTGGGTTCCGGGTGCGTACTGGACGATGACTTGTATCTGCTGCTGGCTCGACTTTTGACTGCGCAGTTCGGGCGAGATTTTCGAGTCGTCGGCATGAGCCAGCGTTGCGGTGACGACTAAGAACAGAACTAGAAGTCTCTTCATATCCCCTCAGAGGCGGACTCACTCCGCCCGCGTACTGGACTTACGCCATCGGAAGTGCAGGGCGAGTGCCAAACTGTGAAGGCGTTTATCCTTGTGAATCAGTGGGTTAGATGGGGGTGGTTCTGCGGGTGTGGGACAGGTTGTCTCGGGGCGTGGGGGTCGGGGACATTTTGTCACATTCGCCGGACGATTGGGTGGGCGTTGGCCAACCGTCGGAGATATATAAATACTTATATACAACCACCCGAAAGCCTGATAGTGTTTTAGTTGTGATCGACGGCTCGCCCCCGGACGTAGTTTTCGAGGGAAATTCGCGTGAGGTCATTCGGTCATTCCCCAAAGATGTTCGGTCCAACCTCGGGGCCGATCTAGATCGCGTGCAGAATGGAGAGAAACCATTGGACTCCGCCCCGATGGCTCCGGTTCTGGCTGGGTGTTCGAGTTGCGGGACGAGGACCGGGACTTCTGGTATCGGGTACTGTACAAGCAGATCGAGGGCGTGGTTTATGTTCTCCACTGCTTCAAAAAGAAGACCAACAAGACTTCCCCGAATGACATCAAGGTTGCGCGAGAACGGCTTTCCGCTCTAAAGGAACGGCTAGTAGAACAGAGACAGAAAAAGAGCTAAGCCACAGAGATTAGGGTCCCCGGGACCCCCACAGGAGCAAGACCAATGTCGCAAAAGTTGTTCGAGGATCTCGGGTTCTCACCTCAGGAAGCAGCTGCTTTGAAGCTGAAGGCGGACCTCAACACTAAGATCGTGAAAGCGGCTGCGGGTTATACTCAACGGGAATTACAGAACAAGTTGCGAATTTCACAGCCCCGGGTCAGTGATTTGTTGCGAGGTAAGATGGCCAAGTTCAGCCTGGACACGTTGGTGGTGTACGCCGAGCTGCTGGGGCTTCGCACCGAGATCAAGACTACGGGACCGAGAAAGCATGCTCGCACACGTGGCGCGGCCGCGGGCTTGCAGTCTGTGCGTTAGGTCGTTTTCTGGAACCCGGCGGCCTTAACCGCGCTTCTGTTCTCCTGTCCCCAATGGGGAGTAATATCGACTCGTGATCGATCTACCCCATGGCGGTGGCGCTCGGTTCAACGAACGTGATCTCGTGGACTTCGTGTTAGCACTTAAGCCACCACGCAATATTACATCATCATAGGGGCATCACACGTTTCCTTGGCGAAGTACCACAAGAAACACAGTCTTGATTACTGGCTTCGGCAACGCAGCCGGCATCGAGATACGACGCAGGCTGTCGAGAGCGTCATCGACGCGCTAGTGGCAACAGGTCTCTTTGTCGACGAAGAAAAATTGCTCTGCCCCGAATCTCACAGGAAATGCAGGGGACTGCGACTCAGTGAAATGGTATTGGCCCGAACTAACCAACCTGAAAGAGTCTGAGAAAGCTGCTCACGAGGGCGCCGCGGGTGTTTGCTTTCTCGTAGCTGGTGGTACGGCCATTATCGCTGGTGTGAGCGTTTGGCTGGGTAAGCCTGTTCTTGGGATGGACGCTTGGGCCTTCGTTGACGCAGGGATATTTGGAATAGCGGGGTGGAGAATCTGGCGGTTATCGAGAACATGGGCTGTCTTAGCACTCGCCCTGTTCATCTTTGAGAGCCTCTACGCATTCACTGTACATCCTTTGCCTGCTGTATTTCTTATTCGCGTGACTTTCACCTTGGTACTACTCAGTAGCGTCAGAGGAACGTTTGCCTACCACAGGTTTAGAGGCACGGAGTTTCCGACTTAGACTCTTCCACTCAACGCTTCCCGTCGATGTTTCCCTCTCCCGCCACTTCGAAATGAAGAATGTCCCTTCGCGCGGCGCTGCATCGCTGTTCTTCCGCGGATCAAAGTCAAAATCAAAATCAAAGGCGGGCGCTCCAGACGTCCGTGGTTCCCACTTCTCGCAAAGGACGAGAGAAATGGGGCACCCTCGGCGGTTCTGGCGACAGGAAATCAACGTCCAAAATCAACGTCAAAGGTCGGCGCTGCAGGCCGCGCAAGGATGGGGCAGCCTCGGCGGTTCTTGGGACAGGAAATCAAAATCCAAAATCAACGTCAAAGGCAACGGACAGGAGTGTCTGTTCCACATGTGCACAGCTTGCACGATGGTAACCATGTGGGGCGGTTTTGGGCGGACATTGGGGCTGGGTTCGGCAAGAATCTAAGGGGAATCCCAATGTCTTGGGCGCGACAGATTGGGGCGCGGGCTTATGTTGCCGGGATGGCGGCTGTGGCCCTGGTGTGTTTTGCCTCTTCGTTTTTCTTCTGGCATTCGACCGATCCCGTTAAATTCGTCTGCTATCTGGTCGCCGTGATTCTGGCCTCGTCGCTCAAGGTGAGCCTGCCGGGCATTGAAGGGACGCTGTCGGTCAATTTTCTGTTTACGCTAATCGGCATTCTGGAAATGAGTTTGCCGGAGACACTGCTGCTTGGACTGGTGAGCACACTGGCGCAGTTCTATTGGAAGCCGGCGCGGCAGTTGAAGCTGGTGCAACTGGTCTTCAATCTGTCGCAGGTGACGGTGTGCAGCGCGGCCGCTTATGGCGCTTACAAACTGGTTTCGTTTTATGTGGGTCCCGGAGCGCTGGCGCTTCTAGCGGCGGCGATCACGCACTTCGCCTGCAATACCACGGCGATGTCTACGATCATTGGGCTGACGGAAGATAAGCCGGTATCGAAGGTTTGGACCGAGAGCTATCTCTGGTCGTTTCCTTATTACATGGTTGGGGCGGCGATTGCGGGGCTGGTCAGCTTTTTGAACCGGCACATCGGATGGCAGGCTGCACTTCTGGTTTTGCCGCCGATCTACCTTATGTACCGCTCGTATCGTCTTTACCTGGGCAAACTGGAGGCGGAGAAGCAGCACGCGGAAAAAGTTTCCGGCCTGCACCTTCGGACCATCGAAGCGCTCGCCCTCGCCATCGAGGCCAAGGATCAAACTACGGGCGAGCACCTGCAACGGGTGCGGGTTTATGCCGTGGAACTGGCTCGCGATCTGGGTTTGACGGAGGACGAAACCGAAGCTTTGCGGGCCGCTTCGGTGCTGCACGATATCGGCAAGCTGGCGGTGCCGGAACATATTATTTCCAAGCCCGGGAAACTCACGCCGGAAGAGTTCGAGAAGATGAAGATCCATCCCATTGTGGGGGCGGAGATTCTGGAGCAGGTGGACTTTCCTTATCCGGTGGTGCCGATCGTGCGCGCGCATCACGAGAAATGGAACGGCAGCGGCTATCCGAACGGGCTGGAAGGGGAAGCCATCCCAATGGGCGCGCGCATTCTTGCCGCGGTCGATTGCCTGGACGCGCTGGCTTCCGACCGGCAATACCGGAAAGCGCTGCCGCTCGACGAGGCCATGGCGAAGGTGGCCTCGGAGGCGGGCATCAGTTTCGATCCGCGGGTGGTTGGGGTTTTGCAGCGGCGTTATGTGGAACTGGAGAAACTTGCCAATGAGCAGCCTTTTCAGGCGCCGCCGAAATTGTCGACCGACATCAAGGTGGAACGGGGATTGGCTCCCGACGCGGGCTTTGCGGAGTCAGAAAACCCCGTGGTGAACGAGACGCCGGCTAAAGATCACCTCGATGCCCTGACAACGGCTCGGCGGGAGGCGCTGGCGCTGGCGGAGTTCGGGCTGAAGCTGGGCGGTGCGCTTGGCTTGGAGGACATGCTCTCGTTGCTGGCGGTGCGATTGAAGCGACTGGTGCCGCATGATGCGATGGCGGTGTACGTGGTCAGGGATAAGGTGCTGGCACCGGAGTTTGTTAGCGGCGAGAATTTTCGGCTGTTCTTCTCTTTGAGGATTCCGATTGGCGAAGGTCTTTCGGGCTGGGTCGCGCAGAACTCCAAGCCGATTTTGAACGGCAATCCATCGGTTGAGCCGGGGTATCTGAATGATCCGAGCAGGTTCAGCACTTTGCGCTCGGCGCTGGCTGTGCCTTTGGAAGGGGCTTCCAGCGTGGTTGCTGTGCTTGCGCTTTATCGGGGCGGCGCGGATGCATTTACACGAGAGGATCTTAGCGTGCTGCAGGCCATGGGAGCGGGGTTGGGGTTGGCTATTGAGAATGTTTTGCGGCATTCGGGGAAAAACTCTGCTGTCAGGCTGTCGGCTCAGGCTTTGGCGGCAAGAGCTGGCGGCGAATGAACGGTGCCTTCCGGCGAAGAGCTTTTAATCGCTGAGATCGCGAAGAATGTCCGCGAAGGACGCGAAGAAGAGCCTCGCTGCAGGCTTCACGAATTCCCACTTCTCGCAAAGAACGCGAGAAATGGGGCACCCACAGTCGTGGTCGGGCCTGCGTTACTCGTCACTCGTCTATTACTCCATTTCAAAACTTAAGTAGGTTAGGCCGTCGGAGCGTTCTACCTGAATGACTACGGGGTCGCCGGTTTTCAGGTTTGCGACGGCGGCGCGTAAGGCTTCCATGGAAGCAATGGCAGTGGTGTTGAGGGCGTGGATGACGTCGCCGGTTTGCAGGCCGGTGTCTTGCAGGATGAGGTCGGCGGCGCGGCCGAGGACGACTACGCCGGAGGGGATGCGCAGCGATCCGAGCTGACTGCGCACGTCGCTGGTGAGATCGATGGCGAGAATGCCCAGGCGCGGAACGAGACTCTTGTCGGTGTTGGCGGCGTCGAAGAGTTGGTCCATGTGGTCGCGGTTTTCGATGGCGGGAATGTAGAGAGTCTTTTTCTGGTCGCCGCGCAGGATTTCGAGCTGCAGTACCTGATCGAGGCGGTGAAGATACAGGGCGGAAGAAAGTTGGGGAAGAGTTTCGATGCGGCGCTCGTCGGCCATGAGGACGATATCCTGAATCTGCAGGCCGGCGGCGGCGGCGGGGCCGTCAGGCTTGACGTCGGCGACGATGACTCCCCAGTGCTGCGCGAGCTGGAGGCCTTCGGCCAGGGTGGGCGTAATTTCTTGCGCCACTGCGCCGATCTCGACGCGATGAACGTGGCCATATTGGCGGAGGCTGTGATAGACGAAATCGACGATACGCGCGGGGATGGCGAAGCCCAGGCCCTCGCTGCCGCCTCCTTGCGAAAGAATGAAAGTGTTGAGGCCGAGGACCGATCCATTCATATCGACCAGCGGTCCACCGCTGTTGCCGGGGTTGATGGGAGCGTCGGTCTGGATGTAGGTGAGCGGCTTCTCGGGGTCGGCCTGGCGGGCGACGGCGCTGACCACTCCCATGGTGACGGAGTTTTGTAAGCCCTCGGGACTGCCGATGGCGAAGACCATCTGACCGACGCGGGGACGCTGTTGAGTGAGTGGGAGCGTGGGCAGATCTTTTTCGTCGACCTTAAGCAGGGCGAGGTCAGTTTCCTTGTGCGTACCTACCAGGCGGGCCTGGAGGATGCGGCGTTTGCCGGCGGCGACGGAGCGGCCGTTATCCGAGGGCAGGGGCAGAGCTACGCGGATGCGCTGGGCGCCTTCGACGACGTGGTTGTTGGTCATGATGTAGCCTTCGGGGTCGACGATGACTCCGGAGCCGACGGCGTGCTGGCGTACGATGAGCGCGGTCTGGGCGCGGCTTTCTTCGTGCAGCGGGCCGAAGCCGGTGACGATAATCTGAACGACCGCGGGAGATACTTTGGCGGCGAGACCTTCCAGAGCATTGTTGATCTGCATGAGAGCGGCGGCAGCGGTTGCGGATTCGTCGGGCTTGGGCTGCGGCTTCTCTGGCGCGGACTTCTTGTCTTTCTTGGTGGCGGGCTTGGTGGCGGGATTTGGGTCGGTGGGCGGCTGCTGGGCGATCAGGCAGGCGGACGTGGTCAGAATTAACGCGGCTAGCTGACAGATTCGACGCTGCGCGGGTTTGGGGAAGAAGGATGAAGCGGGCATGGCTGGTTCTCCTGAGAGAAGAAGCTTACATCAAACGGTGGCGGGTGGGGCTCAGTTGTCGGTCGAAGGCCGGGCTTCAGCGGATGGCACAGTTCCTAGCAGACGGAAGTGTCCGCCCCACAACATCAAAAGCCCCACTTCTCGCAAAGGACGCGAGAAATGGGGCACCCAGCCGCTTCCAGGCGGCGGCGGCAAGTGCCCGTCATGCTGTGACCATCTTGGCCGACCAGCTCTTTACGAAGGTTGCGAAGCGGTCGAGCGCGTTGGGGAAATTGTCTCCTGCGGCGGCGAAGCCCAGGCGGAAATGCGAGGGGGCGTCGAAGCAATCGCCGGGAGCCAGCAAGATTCCACGGGCGGCGGCGGCCTGGCAGAAGGGGCGGGCATTTTCTTCGTTTAGTCGCTCTCCGCTCACCAGCCAGGGGAACGCGGTCATGCCGCCTTGCGGGGGAATCCAGCCGAGTACGTCGCGATGGTCCGCCATGAAGCGCTCGAGGAGCTTGAGGTTTCGGGTGGCGACTTCCTGGGTTTTGCCGAGCACGACGTCGCGTTTGCGGATTGCGATTTCCGAAAGAATTTCTCCGGTGGTGGTGTTGCAGATGGAGAAGTAGGCGCGCGCGGTCCAGTACTGCTGGCGGCGCTGGGGGTTGTGCTCGATCATCCATCCGGTGCGCACGCCGGGAAGCGAAAATGCTTTCGACAGGTCGCCAATCACGGTGGCGTGGGGCAGGCGCGCCGCCGATTTTGTTTGCCTTCCGTGGTAGATGGGATGGAAGACCTCCTCACTCACCAACTGGATTCCGCGTTCGGTGGTGAAGTCGTGCAGGGCTTCCATTTCGCCGTCGCCGATAGTCGCGCCGGTGGGGTGGTGCGGGCTGTTGACCAGGATGATTTTGGTCCTGGAGTCGGCGAGCCGCTTGATCTCGTCAGGGTCGATGCGGAAGCCGTTCTCGCGGCGCAGGCGATAGAAGCGGGTTTCCAAGCCAAGAGATTGCGGGAGCGCCGAGAAAGGAGCGTAGCCCGGCAGCGGGATGATTACGTTCGCCCCGGGTTCTGCGGCGTGCCACATCAGGGCCACGAGCGCCTCGGAAGCGCCGGTAAAGATTTGGACGGCCTCAACCGGGACACACTGCATTTCAGCGATCGCCTCGCGCAGACTGTCGGCGCCGGCGGGGCGGCCGTAAACCAGCTTGTGGTTCAGGAAGCGGTGACGCGTTTTGTCGTCGGCGAGGGCGAGGGTGTCGTTTACGGTCCAGGTGGGTCCGGTGCTCGCCGCGAGGTTGAATTCGATGCCGTGTTCGTACTGGTCGAGCCAGGCATCGAGCAGGAAGGGCTTGAGTTGCATGCGAGCGCCTCTGAGGAGAAGTCGGTTCCTGTTATTGATTCTGCGAGTTGGGGCAGGGATGGTTTTTAGTTTGCGTACCGATGAGAATCCACCGTCTACAGTTTGGTACAGCCCCATGGTTGGATGTCCAAATCGCGGGTTCCCGAACGTCACTCTAGTGGCGGAGGAGATTGGCCGCCTACAATCCATGACGGAGGTTTTCCAATGAAATACTTTTTGATGGCGTATGTGAATGAGGCTGCGTGGCCCAAGATGACGAAGGCCGAGCAGGAGCAGGGGGCTGCGGCTTACATGGCGTATGGGGAAGCGCTGACGAAGGCGGGCGTGCTGGCGGGCAGCAATCGTCTGAAGCCCACTTCGGCGGCTACGACCGTGCGCATTGCGAATGGCAAGTCGCAGGTGCTGGATGGTCCTTATGCGGATTCGAAGGAGCAACTGGGCGGCTACTTTATTATCGACGTGCCCGATCTGGATGCGGCGATCTCGTGGGCGGCGCGTTGCCCGGCCGCGGGTCACGGCGTGGTCGAGGTGCGTCCCGTCTGGGACATGGCAGGGGCGAGCAGCACGGCGGCGTAGAAGTATGAACCCGTACGAAGGCGACGAGCAGGCACGCAGCACGGCGGAGGCAGTCGCGCGCCGCAGCTATGGCAAGCTCGTCGCCTTTCTTGCGACGCGGACGCGGGACGTGGCTTCCGCCGAGGACGCGCTCTCTGAGGCATTTGCAGCGGCGCTGGCGGATTGGCCGCTAAATGGGTGTCCGGCGAATCCGGAAGCGTGGCTGATGACGGTGGCCCGGCGAAAGATCATCGACGTCTTCCGCGGGCCGGGACGGTTTGAGATTGCGGGCGAGGAGTTGCAGATCATGGCGGAACAGCCGGATGCTGCCGGGAGTACGGAGCGATGGGGCGAAATCCCCGATCAGCGGCTGGCGCTGATGTTTGCCTGCGCGCATCCGGCGATTGAGGCTGGCATTCGCGCGCCTTTGATACTGCAAGTGATCCTGGGATTGGATGCGAAGGCGATCGGATCGGCGTTTCTCACGTCTCCGGCGGCGATGGGGAAACGGCTGGTGCGAGCCAAGGAAAAGATCCGGCAGGCTGGGATTCCATTTAGTATTCCGGGGCGCGAGGAACTTCCCGACCGGCTGGACGCTGTGTTGAGCGCAATTTACGCCGCCTTCGCCGAAGGCTGGAGCGATCCTGGCGGGACCGATGCCGCCCGCCGCGACCTCACCGAAGAAGCGATGTTTCTGGCGAGGCTGGTGACTGAGTTGCTGCCGGAGGAACCGGAGGCGCTTGGTCTGCTGGCCCTCGTGCTGCACGCGGAAGCGCGGCGGCGGGCGCGGCGGTCGCCTGATAGCGAGTTCGTGCCGCTGGCCGAGCAGGATCCGAAGTTGTGGGATTCGCAAATGATCGATGCAGCGGAGGCGCTGCTGCTACGGGCCAGCGCACTGGGCGCGGTTGGACGCTATCAGTTGGAGGGAGCGTTGCAATCGGCGCACGTTTATCGCTGCCGCACCGGGCACGACAACTGGGCCGAGGTGGTGAAGCTGTACGATGCGCTATTCGCGCTTTCCGGCTCGCCGGTGGTTGCCATCAATCGCGCGCTGGCAATTGCGGAGACGCGGGGCGCCGGCGCTGGTCTCGATGCCATGCCAGATGCGGCCGCTGATTCGCGGCTCGCTGAATATCAACCCTACTGGGCGGCACGCGCGGAATTGTTGGCCAAGGCGGGGGCTGCTGCCGAAGCTCGGAGTGCGTATGAAAGGGCGGTTGGGCTGGAGCGCGATCCCGCGGTGCGGCGGTTCTTGCAGCGGCGGCAGGCGTTGGTGGGGTGAACTACTCAAACGAGGATTGGTTCGATACACATAAATGTGAAACACTTACACATCGGAGGAGTACTGCCTGTGCGCACGAATATTGAGATCGACGACCGCTTGATGCGGGAGGCCATGCGGCGCAGCGGAGTCCGCACGAAAAGGGCCGCTGTGGAGGCTGGATTGCGGCTGCTGGCGGAGACGCACGCGCAAGGCTCGATCCGCCGGCTGCGGGGAAAAGTCGTCTGGGAGGGCGACCTTCATCAGTCGCGCCTGTCCCGGGTCCGAGAGTAGGCCGCGCGATGGTCATTGTCGACACGACTGTGTGGATCGATTATCTGCGTGGCACGGAGAATCCGGAAACGCGCTGGCTCGACCGGGAACTGCAACGGCAGCGTTTCGGGCTAACCGATCTTATCCTGTACGAACTGTTGCAAGGGATTCGGGAGCAGGGCGTTTTCACGCGGGTGAGATCTGACCTGTTGAGGTTCCAGATTTTTCAGACGGGCGGTAGTGAGATGGCCGTTGCCGCGGCTCAGAACTATCGCGACCTACGCGGGCGGGGATACACCGTTCACAAAACAATCGATTGTCTCATTGCCACGTTCTGTTTGCAGGGCCAGCACGAACTGCTGCACCGGGATCGGGATTTCGATTGCTTTGAGAAGGTGCTTGGGCTGCGGGTGGTGAAGGCGACGGCGTGATCCCTGAAGTCAACTTCAAAAGCAAGGTCAAGGCGTCGGACAAGAGTGTCCGACCCCACACGAGCGGATGCACTGCAAGCAAAAAGCAGTTCCTCCACTACGCTCGCTTTCGCTCCGCCCCGGTCGGAATGACAGAGTTTGTATTGCCGGCCCAGCACGCAGGGGGGAATCTAGGTTCTACCCTTAACTAATTCGGAATCAGGCTTTTATCCCGGATGCATCCGTGATATAACCGCCCCTGAGCAACAAAAGTGGGTGATCTGCCTGCCAGTGGCGTATTCTGGTGGGGTTGGCTCGGCTCTGCGGAGCGGCAAGAATCCGACGGTCATATTTCGGAAGATCAGTTTCGGAAGATCAGTTTCGGAAGATCGAGGCGGAGCCGCGTGAGATCGGGCGATGAGTCAGGAGGCGATGTGGCCGAAGCACGGACTGGAAAAAGATTTCCGCTGGAATTGCCGATCAAGATTCACGAGGAGAATGCCAGCGGCGGCACCAAGGGGCTGACGGGGAACCTGAGCGCGGCCGGGGTTTACATTCGCGCCGACGCGTCACTGGAGATTGGGTCGCCGGTGGAGTTTGAGATCACGCTTCCGCCTGATGTGACCGGCGGGCAGGAGAACGTCACCATTCAGTGCAAGGGGCGGGTTGTGCGCTCCGACCCGACGGGGACAAGCCCGGATGGGAAAGGTGTGGCGTGCGTGATTGACTCGTATGAGTTTGTCAGGAAGTAGCAATTAGGAAGCGAGCCACACGCGCCCTTCGGTCGCTTGCGCTCTCTCAGGGCAGGCTCCGAGAAGCGCGCGGCTCGCCTAGATCCTTCAGCGGGCAAAAAGCCGCCCGCTTCAGGATGACAATCGAGTTTTGGGAGTGCCGATACCATGCTGAAACTGATACTGGCCGATAACCAGGCAATCTTCCGCGCCGGGATCGCGAAAGTGCTGGCGGTGGAAGACGAGATGCGCATTGTGGCGCAGGCTCAGACGCCGGAGCAGATGTTCATGGCTCTGGACAAATTCCGGGCCGCGGTGCTGATCGTGGCTGCTGGCTTTCATAACGATTTTGCCGCTATCATCCAGGCGGCCAACCGCGCCAAAACCCGCGTGGTGGTGCTGGCCGATACGGGCGAGAGCGCGCAACGGCACATGGCGAACGGCGCGCATGGCGTGGTCTACCGCAACGTGACCAGCGCGGCGCTGGTGGATTGCGTGCGCAAGGTGGCGCGCGGGGAGACCTGGGTGCAGGACGTGGCGGTGCCGAGCGAACTCACCGAAAACGATATGGTCGGGCTGCGCGTGCGCGACCGCCTGACGGCGAAAGAGCTGCGCATCGTGGCGCTGATCGTACAGGGTTACAAGAATAAAGAGATCGCCACGCAGCTTGGGACTACCGAGCAGGTCATCAAGAATTATCTGCGCAACGTATATGACAAGATCGGCGTGTCGGACCGGCTGGAGCTGGCGCTGTTCACCATCCATCACCGGATTTTGAATGAGGCGGCGGCGGCGACTACCGCGGGGCCGGTGCCGCAGGCTCCGGCGGGAGTAATGCCGTAGGGAGTTCTCTGGTTAAGAAGGCCGCCCTGCGGGGCGGCTTTTTTCGCTTCCTGGTCGTGTTCTAGATACGATCCAACTAAAACCCATTGTCATCCCGAGCGACGCGAGGGATCATGGTTCTAGCCTGCACCACCATATTGCCGCCGCGGACGAACACCAGGATCCCTCGCTTCGCTCGGGATGACACGGATCGGCGGGATGACGAGGATGATTTCTACTATCCGATTTTCTCGGCTATCGACTTGGCTTGCGTGAACAAGTACAGATAATCCGGGCCGCCGGATTTCGAGTCGGTGCCGGACATGTTGAAGCCGCCGAAGGGGTGCGCTCCGACCATGGCTCCGGTGCACTTGCGGTTGATGTAGAGGTTGCCGACGTGGAAGTCGCGTTTGGCGCGGTCGATCTTGTCGCGCGATTTGGTGTAGATGGCGCCGGTGAGGCCGAACTCGGTGTCGTTGGCGATTTCGAGAGCGTGGTCGAAGCCGCGGGCTTTGATCACCGCGAGCACGGGGCCGAAGATTTCTTCCTGCTCGAGTTTTGATTTGGCGGGAATGTCGGCGAACACCGTGGGGCGGATGTAGTAGCCTTCTCCGGCTTCGGTGGCGCGCTCGCCGCCGGTGAGGAGGCGTCCATCTTTTTTGCCTTGCTCGATGTATTCGAGAATCGTCTTCATCGAGCCTTCGTTGATGACCGCGCCCATGTTGCTGTTTTCGGCGGGATCGCCGACGGTGATTTTTTCCACGCGGGCTTTGAGTTGGTCGAGGAACTTGTCGTAGATGCGCTCGTCGACGATGGCGCGGGAGCAGGCCGAGCACTTCTGGCCCTGGAAGCCGAATGCGGCCTGCGCGACGCCTTCGACGGCGGAGTCGATATCGGCGTCGGCGTCGACGATGATGGCGTCTTTGCCGCCCATTTCGAGGATGGTGCGCTTGATCCAGAGCTGGCCGGGAGCTTGCGTGGCGGCGGTTTTGTTGATGTGCAGTCCGACTTCGCGCGAGCCGGTGAAGGCGATGTAGCGCGTTTTGGGATGCGCGACGACGGCGTCGCCGAAGCTGGCGCCGGCGCCGGGGCAGAAATTCACCACGCCTTCGGGCATCCCGACTTCTTCGAGCAGTTCGATGAATTTCGCGGCGATGGTGGGGGAATCGCTCGAAGGCTTGAGGATTACGGTGTTGCCGCTGACGATGGAGGCGACGGTCATGCCGGCCATGATGGCGCAGGGGAAATTCCACGGCGGAATCACCGCGCCCACGCCGAGCGGAATGTAGGTGAGCGAATCGCGCTCGCCGGGCAACTGCACCGGGGTTTCGGCTTTCGCCAGGCGCAGGGCTTCGCGGGCGTAGAACTCGCAGAAGTCGATGGTCTCGGAGATGTCGGCGTCGGCCTCGCCCCAGTTCTTGCTGACTTCGAAGACGAGCCAGGCCATGTAATCCATTTTGCGCTGGCGCATGAGGTCGGCGGCGCGGAACAGCAGGCTGGCGCGCTCTTCGACGGGAGTGTTCTTCCATGATTCGAAGGCTTTCAGCGCGGCGTTCATGGCCGGCTCGACGTGCTCTTTGCCGGCCTTCTGGTGGATGCCGACGACTTGCGACGGCTTCGACGGATTCAGCGACTTGATCTTGTCGGCGGTCTTGACGCGCTGGCCGCCGATGATGAGGTCATACTCGCGGCCGAGTTGTCCGCGGACGCGTTCGATGGCGGCGCGCATCTTGCGGGCGTTGTCTTCGTGGCGGAAATCGTAAAACGGCTCGTTGATGAAGGGGCCTTGATGGGAGGATGTTGCGTCGGGGCCGGACGGGGGCTTCGAGCGTTGCCATGGGGGAATCCTTTCAAACCTTGCAGCCTCCGACAATAGGTTCTGGGGCATTTAGAGTGCCTACTATTTTACACCTCGGGCGAGAGGCGCCTGACGGGTAAGCGGAAGGCACTGAGCTGACACGTCATGGAAAGCGCGTGAGTGGGTGAATCTATCGAATCCGTACGCCTAGGAGTTCAGTTTTGACTCTGACCTAGGGGTCGCCGAGCACCTCGACGCCGGCGAATGTCATAGTTCCTCGCTCGCAGAAAACGCGGGCATAAGGATGACAAGGTTTAGGTTTGAGTTCCTCGTCTGGGGGCGGGTGATAGACTCGAACGTTTTCATTGAGGCGAAGATGAAGAGTTATGGACATCAAACGTGTAGGAGTGATCGGCGCGGGCACCATGGGCAACGGCATCGCACACGTTTTTGCGCGCAGCGGTTATTCCGTGGTTCTATGCGATGTGGAGCAGCGGTTTCTGGAACGCGGAATCGCGACCATCACGAAGAATCTGGAGCGTGAGCTTTCGAAGAACAAGATTACTGCCGAAGACAAGGCGTCCGCGCTGAAGAGGATCGAGCCGGTGACCGACCGCAGCAAGCTGGCCGACTGCGATTTCATCGTGGAAGCCGCCACGGAGAAGCTTGAAATCAAGACGGAGATTTTTCGCGATCTGGACCGGCTGGCGCGGCCCGAGGTCATACTGGCTTCTAACACTTCTTCGATTTCGATCACCAAGCTTGGGGCGCTTACCAAGCGGCCGGAGAAAGTGATTGGAATGCACTTCTTCAATCCGGTGCCGGTGATGAAGCTGGTCGAGGTGATTCGCGGGCTGGCTACCTCGCAGGAAACATTTTCTGAAACTCGCGAACTGGCCGTCAAGCTCGACAAGACGCCGGTCGAGGTGAACGACGCGCCCGGGTTCGTTTCGAACCGCGTGCTGATGCCTTTGCTGAACGAGGCCATGTATGCCGTGATGGAGGGCGTCGCCACGCCAGAGGCCGTCGATGAAGTGTTCAAGCTGGGCATGGCGCATCCCATGGGGCCGCTGACGCTGGCCGACTTCATCGGGCTCGACGTTTGCCTCGACATCATGCGCGTGATGCTCGACGGGCTGGGCGATCCGAAGTACCGGCCTTGTCCGTTGCTGATCAAGATGGTGGATGCGGGGTGGCTGGGGAGGAAGAGCGGGCGGGGGTTTTATAGGTATTGATGATGAAGTACCGAGTACCTAGTACCTGGTACCGAGTCAAACCGCGCAGCAGTCATGACAAATGATCCTATTTCTCCACCATCCCGCAGCGACGTGCCGTTCTACGTGCTGGCCGCTGCTGGCCGGCATGGGCACGGGGTGGGCGGACGTCGCAATCAATGACCTACTTTTTACCGCGCTGTTGGTGCTGATGGCTTGCATGCTGCTGGGGTTGCTGCGGCCGCGTTGGCCTTGGCGGTGGGTGGTGGTCGTGGGAATGTTCATTCCGCTGACTGAACTTGCGGCTTACTTGATTCTGACCGTGAAGCCTACGCGGGCGCAGGTGTATGGATCATTTCTGGCGTCACTGCCGGGCATTGCGGGCGCTTACGGCGGATCGCTGATGCGCGGGGTTTTGGATAATCTGCGGCAGGGGAAGTAGAGCAGTGGTCAGTGGCAGCTGCCGCTTCTTTGTGCGGCTTGCAGACTATAATTCTCCGCGTCATGTCCTTCCTTCGTTTTCTCATGCTGCTTTCGCTCGTTTGCTGGATCGGCGGGCTGATCTTTTTCGCATTCGTGCTGGCGCCTACGGCATTCTCCGTTCTGCCCACGACCCATCTTGCCGGCAACGTAGTCGGACGCGCTTTGGGTAAGCTGCACTGGATTGGGGTCGTTTCCGGAGTGGTCTATCTGATGAGTTCCCTGCTTTACAGCCGCCTTACCGATGGCAGCGCTCATATGTTTGCGGCGCGCCATGTGTTGCTGTGCGCGATGCTCGGGCTTACGTTGATCTCGCAGTTCGGCATCATTCCGCGCATGGACACTCTGCGGGCGTCGTTGGGCGAAGTGAGCGCTGCGCCGATTGACAATCCTGAGCGCATTCAATTCGATGCGCTGCATGTATGGTCCACTCGTGTGGAAGGCGCGGTGCTGCTGTTGGGGTTGGTAGTGGTTTATTTGACGGCGAGCAGCTTCTAGCTTCTAGCTTCTAGCTTCTAGCTAAACTTTCCGCATCCTGGTTGGGCAATAATCACTTCATCATTTATCCTAAAAATGTTGCCCTGCGGCTGCCGAACGCGCAGTGTGTATCCACTCTGAGTTCGACTCCGCGTTGCACGAGCCAGGAGCTAGAAGCTTTTCTTATGAAAACCGGCATTATTGGCCTGCCTCAGGTGGGCAAGACATCGCTGTTTCGGATTCTTACCAAGGCGCATCTTTCGGATCAGGCGCGGGCCAACCCGCGCGAGGCGCATATTGGCGTCGCGAAAGTGCCGGACGACCGGCTGGACCGTCTCGCCGCGCTTTACAACCCGAAGAAACTCACGCACACGTCAGTCGAATATGTCGACGTAGGCGCCATCGGCCAGGAGGCGCTGAAAGACAGCGCCTACGCCGCGCACCTGCGCAACGTGGATGCGCTGGCCCACGTGGTGCGGGTGTTCGACGATCCGGCGATTCCTCTGGTGGGCGAGATTGATCCGCTGCGCGACATTAAGAACGTGGAATTCGATCTTCTGGTCAGCGATCTTGGGCAAATTGAAAAACGACTGGAGCGGCTGGAAAAAGATCTTAAGAAAATGAAGACGCCGGAACTCGAAAAAGAATTCGAGCTGCTGAAGCGTGCCAAGGCGCAGGTGGAATCCGATAAGCCGCTGCGCGAGATGGAGATGACAGCCGAGGACAAGAAGCGCATCAAGGGTTTCATGTTCCTCAGCGAGAAACCGATTCTCTACGTGCTGAACATCGGCGAGTCGAGCGAGTTGGGCAAGGAACTGGAAGAGGCGGTGAGTAAATACAAACTCACGGAAATCGCCGCGCGCCCGAATGCCGCGGCCACCGCGATCTGCGGCAAGGTGGAAGCCGAGCTGGCCGAGATGAGCGACACCGACGCCGCTGAATTCTTGTCGAGCTATGGGCTAAAAGAGAGCGGCCTGGTTCGCCTGATTCGCACCACTTATAAACTGCTGGGCGTGATTTCTTTCTTCACGGCTGGCGAAGATGAGTGCCGCGCCTGGCAGGTTCCCGCGCATTCACGAGCGCAGGAGGCGGCGGGGGCGATTCATTCCGATCTGGAAAAACATTTCATCCGGGCGGAGACGATTCGGTGGGCTCAACTTCTCGAAGCCGGGTCCGAGGCGAACGCTCGCGCGAAGGGAACTTTGCGTCTTGAGGGCAAGGACTACATCGTGCAGGATGGGGACGTCATGCATATAAGACACTCAGGATAAGACTTAAGTTCACCACAGAGGCACCTTTTTGAACTGTCATCTCGAGCGAAGCGAGAGATCCTGGTGTCTGACTGAAGCGGCAGCACTCATAGCGAAGGCAAGAACCAAGATCCCTCGCGCGCTCGGGATGACAGTTCAAAAAGGTGCCTCTGTGGTGAGTTCTCTCGGTGCTTCTGTGGGAAGTTCTCTTGGTGTCTCTGTGGTGAAGCCTCTGATATCATCCTCGCCTACTGCACATGAACCCGATCTACATCAGCATCCTGCTGGGCCTCACGGCGGCTGCCGCCAACGTCTTTGGCGGGGCGATTATTGTGCAGCGCCATTGGGAGCGCCGCTATCTGCGCTACTTCGTAGCGCTGGGCGCGGGATTCATGCTGGCTACGGCCTTGGTCGAGATGGTGCCGGAAAGCCTGGAACTGCGCGGTCGAAGCGCGGCATTTCTGATTCTGCTCGGCTACCTCATCATTCACTTTTTCGAGCACACGGTTACGCCGCACTTCCACTTCGGCGAGGAGACGCACCAAGATGAGTTCATGCACTCCCATAAGGGATACTCGGTGCTGCTCGGCCTGATCATTCACACGTTTTTCGACGGGATCGCGATTGCGTCTGGATTTCTGGTATCGAATGCTCTGGGATGGATCATTTTTTTCGCCATCTTCCTGCACAAGATCCCTGAAGGCTTCACGGTGAGTTCGGTAATGCTGGCTAGCGGACGCAGCCGGGGCACGGCGTGGGGAGCGTCCGTGATTCTGGGCGGAGCAACGCTGGCAGGGGTTCTGACCATGGCGCTCTTCCGCCAACATGTGGATGCAGGGCTGCCACTCGCCGCAGGGGTCACGATCTACGTGGCGGCTTCGGATTTGATTCCGGAGGTAAACAAGGAGCCGGCGATGAAGATGGCGTTGCTGGTATTCGTGGGCGCTGCAATGTTTTTCTTGCTGGAAACTTTGTTTCACGTGCACTGAGGACAGTTCTCAGTTCTCAGTTCTCAGTTCTCAGTTCTCAGAGAAAGGCTTGCCCGATCCAATCATGCGGTCAGCTCAATTCTTTCTTTTATGTTCCGGCAGGGGAAGGAGGTGCAGTCCCGGAATTTTTCTGAAGTCCTTCGCATCCGAGGTGACTAGAATGTTATCTTTCGCAGCGGTCGCGGCTGCGAAACAGTCAGCGTAAGGCAGGCCATAACCGGCCTTGAGTTGGGCGGCTCGCGTCGTAACCGCCTCCCCTGCGTCGAGCACTACAAGAGGCAGCAACCTGACACGGTCCATAATCTTGCCGGTTTCCATGAAGCCCTCAGCCTTGGCGATGGTGTAGTAGACCTCGCCCCAGTTGACCACGGACATACGGAGCGGCTTTTCGGCGTCACGGGCGTCCTTGAAGAGCTGCTTCACGGTGTCGGCGCCCGGTCCACCGCTGAGAAAACGGTAGAGGGCGTTGGCATCGAGCACGTGCAGCTTCATCGCAAATCCCGATCCTTGCCGCGCTCCACCCGGTCGGGCAGCCCGCGTCCCGCGAGAACTCCCCTCATACCGTCGATAAACTCATCGGTGACCGGCTGAATGAAAAGGCGGCCTTGCTCTTCCAGAAACGCCACGCGGGTCCCTTGGTCGATCCGGAACCTCCGCCTGATATCCACCGGGATCACTACCTGCCCCTTGGCCTTGACTGTCGCGTACTCGATCGCCATAGTCTCGCATTCTATGACTTAGTTGTACTTCAGTCAAGTGGTTGGACGTTTGAGGATTGGTTATACTCAGTTGAAGAACTCTACCCGAGTCACCGAGGCCACTCCGCGGGTGAAGTCGCACGGGAGCGCGCAGGCGGAAAGCAGGTTCCTCGTCGCTTCGCTCCTCGGAATGACACAGTGGTAGGAGAATGACAAAGTGGCAGGAGGATGACAAAGCGGTAGGAGGGACGGGTTTACCGGTAAAGAGTGACCTCCTGCCTTTCCCGATCCGTCAAGATTCTCGCGAGAACTGCGTTTAGTCCACCGTATGCTTGGCGGTATATCCGTCCCTGGCGACGACGTCAATCTTCTGTTCCTTACCCTTCTGGTCTTTCACCTTGAGCGGACCACCGTCGGGGGCCAAGACTTGCACCTTCAGCTTGCGGTAGGTGCCGTCGAGTTTGCTATTGCTGGGATGATAGGCCAGCGAATACTGATTGCGGATGTCGTTGGAAATATCGCCGAATATTTCCGGCAGCTCTCCCTGGAAGCGCGGGAAATAAGCGCGGCCACCGGTCATGCTGGCGAAGGTGCGCATTTCGTTGTCGCCCTGCAGGTAATCCATTTCGCTTTTGTAAATGCCAGCGCCGCGGGGAGGCGTGCGGCCTTGCGCTTCGTACATGATGCGGATGGCTCCGCCCACGCTGACCGGGAAAATAGTCACGTCCTTGGTGTCCTTGACCTTTTTATAAATCTTATCCAGTGTGATTCTGCTGAAGGTGTCGATACCCGTGCTGACCAGAATAATGTACTTCTTCCCTTCCACTCGATCCAGCCGATCCAGCGTGTCGTACAAGGCGTCGAACAGATTGGTCTCGGAGAATCCGGGCACCCGCAAAGAGTTCAGCGCTCCGCTGACGGCGCGCTTGTCCTGGGTAAAGTCCACCAGAATATGGGGCAGCATGTCGTAATAGCTGATGGCAACCCAGTCGTCCCTGGTGAGGGTGTTGGCAAAAGAATACGAAGCCTGCAAGGCCTGCACCATGAATGAGTAATTGGTGGCCCCGAATTCCACCAGCAGTACCGCGGTGATGGGCGCCTTGGTCACGTTGAAGTTGGTGATCTGCTGGGGCGATCCATCTTCAAATACCCGGAAATTCTCTTTCTTCAGGCCGGGGACAAACTGTCCGTTCTTGGTGGTCACCAGCACGTCCACATTTACCAGGGGGACGTTCACCTTGATGGAATAGTCCGGCATGCCCTCGACTTTTGTGGGTGAAACAGGCGGAGGCGGGGGCGGCGGAGCTTCCGCGGGATTTTTCCTGGGGATCGAGTAAGGACCGACGTTATCGGTGGGGCCGCCCGCTTCAGCTGGAACCTCCTGCTTAGGCTTGCCGCTGTTCTGCGTGCCGCTTTGGGTGCTGTCCGGCGGCGACGTTTGCGACTGGTCCTGCGCGAAGACTGGAGTGACGCCCGAAATCAGGAGCAGCGCGACCGCCAGAAAATCAGTACCGAGTACCTGGTTGCGAGTAACGAGAAGAAAAGGCTACGGTTCGACAGACTTGACTCGGTACCTGGTAACCGGTACTTTTTCATGACAATCCACTCGGCGAACATATAAAACCCCTCGGCAGGAGATAAGTCTCTACTGAAGCCAAAATTCCCTTATGCTAGTATAGACGCAGGGATTCGCCATTGGGATGTTTTGCCGGCTCCCGTTATTCCCCTCCGGGCAACGACTTACAATCTGGCGGAGTCTAATCCAGCAAGCATGGGGACTGGTACCGTCCTACTGAGCGTTGTTCATGAAAAAACTGGTTTTCGCCTTCTTCGTCACAGTCACCGTCACTTGCTTGGTTTTCCCCTCTTCCACGCCTGCGCAAGCGGCGCCTCCCGCTCTTAAAGCGCAAAACCCTCAAACCATTCCCGTGAGCGAGATTCACGCCGGCATGCACGGGGTCGCCTACACCGTGTTTCAAGGAGTGAAGCCCGAGGCCATGGAAGTGGAAGCGCTCGGCTTGCTGCGCAATATGAATGGACCCAAGGGCAACATTATCCTGGTGCGGCTGCACGGGCAGAAGGTGGAATACACGGGCGTAGTCGCCGGCATGAGCGGGAGCCCGGTTTATTTCGACGGCAAACTCGCCGGAGCCCTAGCCTTCCGCATCGGAGAATTCTCCAAAGAACCGATCGCGGGCGTTACGCCCATCGCGGACATGCTGGAAATCAGCGCGCTCGACGGCTCGCCCGCGGAGGAAACCACCGCGGTCAAGCCCTCGGTGAACGCCGTCGCAGGCAAGACTGCGGCGCCGGGCGAAGCCTCCGCGCTTCCGGCCGCAGGTCAGGATTTTACGAATTACCTCAAGCCCATTGAAACTCCGCTGGTATTCAACGGATTCTCCGAAGATGCGGTTCGTCTTTTCGCAGGACAGTTTGCCTCGGCGGGAATCGTCCCGGTCATGGGAGCAGGCTCGGTCAGCAACGACAAGCAGCCGGAGCCGCTCGAAGCCGGCTCCGCCATCAGCGCCATCCTGGTGCGCGGCGATATGGATATCGCCGGCACCTGCACCGTGACCTATGTTGATGCGCAGCGCCTGCTGGCTTGCGGACATCCGCTGCTGCAATTCGGCTCGGTTGACCTGCCCATGAATAAGGCCGAGGTTCTGGCCACGCTGCCCTCGCCGCTCAACGCTTTCAAGATTGTGAACACCACCGAGGCCGTCGGCACTTTCGTCCAGGATCGCCACACCGGCATTCTCGGCGTCTTCGACCGCCAGCCGCAGATGATTCCCGTCAACCTGACCATCCACAGCGCTGCTGGATCGAAGCAGTTCCATTACGAGGTGCTGAATAATCCCAAGCTGACGCCCGTGGCCCTGATGGTGACGGTATTCAACGCGCTGCACGGCGTCAACGAGTTCGGCGAAGAGATTACCTACCGGCTCACTGGAAGCATCGGGGTGAAGGGATTTCCCGAAGTGAGGATGCGCAACATGTTCGCGCCGGCCGAAGGCGCGCAGCCCGCAGCCATGCAGGCCGCGCTTTCGCTGGGCGAGCGCTTTGGACGCATCTACGACAATCCCTACAACGCTCCCGCCATCGCCGGCGTGAAGCTGGATTTCGACCTGGTCCGAGAACGCCGCTGGGCGCGTCTCGAAAGCGCCCGCACCGACGTGACCGAAGCCCGCCCAGGCGACGACATCATGCTCGAAACGGTCCTCGCGCCCTACCGCGGCGAGCGCATCGTGCGGCAGATTCCGTTGAAGATTCCAACCTCAGCCAGCAAGGGAGCCTTGCGCATTCTGGTGAGCGACGGCGACACGCTCGATCGCATTGGACACGGCAGCCCGGCCTTCGGCCGCAAGCTCGATCTCGCCTCCACCATCGCGCTGCTGAACAAAGAGCACTCCAACAACCGCGTCTACGTGTCGCTGCTCGAGGCCGACCCTGAAGCCCGCGTAGCGGACAAGGTCATGCCCACACTGCCCATCTCGATCATGAACGTGATGGAGGGCATGCGCGGCAACCAGGAAATGATCGTCAGCGGCGAATCGAACGTGGATGAAACCGCGACCGCTCCGCTGGACTATGTGGTGTCGGGAGCGCAGTTGCTGACCATCACGGTAAAGTAAACAAAAAAGGATTGTCCTCCCGAGCGAAAAGGACTTCATCCCGGAAAAGGACTGTCATCCCGAGCGAAGCGAGGGATCTTGGTGTTTGCCTGCGCCACCAGCCCCGCCGGCATAGGCAAGAACCAAGATCCCTCACTCCGCTCGGGATGACAGTTTGCAGGATGACTGTGCAATAAAATCAGCACACAATCAAAACAACAGCACTCCAGCTTTCTCCATGTGCTTGAATCCATCGGTCGACCATGCGACCAGCGCCATCAACGTTGCGTTGTAGCCCACGTGCGCCAGAAAGCTTGCGGCCACCGACTTGGTCATCGCCCGTACCGCCGTCAGCACAACGCCGACCATGAAGACGATCAGTACGGCTCCCCAGGAATTTCCGTATTGGTAAAAGTGCATCAGACCGAAGGGCAGGGCGGTGAGAAGGATTCCCCAAACTGCTCCCCAGCGCCGCGCCACTACGGGATAAAGGAATCCGCGAAAGAAAAGTTCTTCCATCAAGGGGCCGAGAGTGATGGCGAAGGCCGCGGTGAGATACGCATCGAAAGGCCGGTCGAAGAATTGATCGAAAGGCGTGTTCTTCGGCATAGGCAGGAACCGGCCCAAAAGGTCGAAGCCAAGCATGAGAACTCCCACTCCCAGAAAACTCACTCCGGCGATCCCCGGCCAATTCCAGCGAATGGCCGGCCAGAAGCGCGTATGATATTTCCCGTGAACCACCCCGACCATGAAAAACGCCATCACACCGTAAAGCAGCAACTGGGAGACAAGTGCGAGCGCAGGCCTCTGCGACAAATCCATCAAATTGCCGTGGGGATAAACCAACCGGAACAGTCCCGGGACAACCACCACCTGCGCCAGGACGAAGGTGACCGCCGTCAGGACCAGAATCAAAAGCACGTCCCAGCCGCTCCAGACAGGATTCTCGCCGGCCTTGGGTGCCGGTGAAGCAGGTAGAGGGACGGGCGCGGAAAACGGCACCACAACAAACGGAGCAGGCGCTTGCGGATCACCGGTCAGCGGCGGCGGCTCAAACTGCGGATTCTCGGGTGATGACAAGACTATCCCTTCTCTTGATCGCAAAACACAAGATTAGCATTGTTGCTGCTGGATTATTTGCGATGGCTTAGTTGCGATCCCCCAGCCCGTGTTTCTGGCCACAGCGTTTGCACTGCGTGGGCTTCTCGGTATTGTCCACCAAGTGATGCACCGGTTTGAGAGTGCGGAGGTAGGCAAACACGGCCTTCAGATCATCGTCCGTCATGTTGCGAAACATCCACCAGAGCATGATTGGTTTCAGCGGGCGCGCGCGAACCGAACCAGTGCGCATAGTCTGGACGAACAACGCCTCATCGTAATAGCCGATACCGGACGTATCGGGCGTGATGTTCGCGGAACTTACGCCCTCCTCCATCGGATTCCCGCCCGCCATCTCCATTCCCGGGATTGGATTAAATTTTGGATCACGGGGTGTGTGGCAGCCGGTGCAGGTTGCCATCTTGACCAGGTACGAACCGTACTTGGCGGGAATGGACCTGTCCGGTTCCGCCACCGGTTCGGTCACCGGCTGCGGCACCGTCAGAATAAGGCGGGAGATCGGAAACGGAACTTTGTTCGGAGGAAGATCGCTGTGCGCCGGCGGCAGGCTGCGGAGAAAAACCACGATGGAAGCCAGGTCTTCGTCGGACAAGTAGCGGAAGTGTTCGTAGGGCATGGCAGGAAACAGCGCGCTACCGTCGGCCGCAATGCCTTCGCGGATGGCGCGGGCGATGGCGTCGTCGCTCCACTTGCCGATGCCCGTCTCGAGATCGGAAGTGATATTGGCCGCGATGATGCGGAAACCGCCTTCTTCAAACATGACCTGGCCGGAGCCTTCCTTAGCAGCCAGCACGGGTGGGTTCGCTTTCTCGTCGAATTTCGAGTGGCACCCCATGCAGTGCATGACGGCGTGCACCAGGTAATCCCCGCGCTGCATGCGCGCCGGCGTGACTTCAAACTTGCGCGAAGTGAGCGCGCGCTTCTTCGCCCCAATCACCGGCCGCCAGCCCACGGTGAAGGTTATGCCAAGGGCGGCGAGTATCAACAGAACGAGAAATCCGTAGCCGGCAATTTTTGCCAGCAGTCTTCCCCAACTTCGAGCCATGCTTCGCCTCCTGGATTGTCGCTATTAAGAGCAATTGTCCCAGCGTCGGCGAATTATCCGCTGCTTGGCTGCGGGAAGCAAGTTATTCGTTATATCAGCGGGCAATGGACTAGCGCGCTGCCGCTGTGGCGAGGGGCCTGATGGCTTTGAGTTCTTTGGAATATTTTCGCCGGACCTGATGAACCGCGAAGGCGTCCTGCAGATTCAGCCAGAACTGCTCGGAAGTCCCGAAATACTTGGCCAGGCGAGCCGCCATCTCGGGTGTAATTCCCCGCTTCTCCCGAACGATGTCGTTGACCGTAGGAGGAGAAACATGCAGCTCCGCTGCTAGCCGGTAAGCGGAAATGCCCATCGGCTCCAGGAACTCCTCCCGCAGAATTTCTCCCGGATGAACGGCCCAACCTGCTGGACCTTCATTCTTAATACTCATGAATTGCTTCCCCATGCAAAAAGATCAGTGGTAATCCGTTATCTCTACGTCGAAGGCATCGCCGTCGCGCCAGATGAAGCACACGCGAAACTGATCATTGATCCGAATGCTGTGCTGGCCTTCCCGATCTCTATGCAATGCTTCCAGTCTGTTGCCGGGAGGAATCCGCAAATCCTCCAACTTCCCGGCCGAGTGGACCATAGCGAGCTTTTTCTTGGCCGCGCTTCGCAGGTTCGCAGGAGGCATTCCCTGGCTCTTGCCCGTGTCCCAAAATTCCTTCGTGCTCTTGTCCGCGAAGGTCTTGATCACTGTAGCTAGTTTAATGAGAGTCGTTAATAACGTCAAGCATTAATACTGGTCTACGCGCTCCGCTTTCCATTCCCCGCGAAATATCCTGCCAGCGCCTGGCCGGTGTAGGATTTCTTCACGCGCGCCACCTGCTCGGGCGTGCCCTGAGCCACGAGGCGGCCGCCTTCTTCGCCGCCTTCGGGGCCGAGATCGATGATCCAGTCGGCGTTGCGGATCACGTCCAGATTGTGTTCGATGATGACGATCGAGTTGCCCAGGTCGGTCAGCCGGTGCAGCACGTCGAGCAACTTCTTGACGTCGTCGAAGTGCAGGCCGGTCGTGGGCTCGTCGAGAAGGTAAAGAGTCTTGCCGGTCTGCCGCTTGCTCAACTCGCGCGCCAGCTTGATGCGCTGGGCTTCTCCGCCGGAGAGCGTCACGGCAGATTGACCGAGATGAATGTAGCCGAGGCCCACGTCCACCAGCGTCTGCAGCTTCTGTTTCACTTGCGGAATGTTTTCGAGAACCGGCAGCGCGTCCGAGACCGGCATTTCCAGCAGGTCGGCGATGGAGTAGCCGTTGTACTTCACCGCCAGGGTCTCGTGGTTGTAGCGGCGTCCGCCGCAGACTTCGCAGAGCACGTACACGTCGGGCAAGAAATTCATTTCGATGCGGCGCTGGCCCTCGCCCTGGCAGGCCTCGCAGCGTCCGCCGGAAACGTTGAAGGAAAAACGTCCGGGCTTGTAGCCGCGCTCGCGCGCATCGGGCAGCATGGCATAGAGATCGCGAATAGCAGTGAAGACTCCGGTATAGGTCGCGGGATTCGAGCGCGGCGTGCGCCCGATCGGCGACTGGTCGATACGAATGACCTTGTCGATGTTCTCCGCGCCTACGATGGCCTTGTGCTCGCCAGACTTCTCGCGCGAGCGGTAAAGCTGGCGCGCCAGCGCGCGATAAAGAATGTCGTTGACTAACGTCGACTTGCCCGAGCCGGAAACGCCGGTGACGACCGTCATCACGCCGAGTGGAAAAGTTACGTCGAGATTCTTGAGATTATTTTCTTTCGCGCCGAGGATAGTCAGCGCGGCGCCGTTCTTCTGCCGCCGCTCGGGACGCATCGCGATCTGCACCCTGCCGGAAATGTAAGCGCCGGTCAGCGAGTTCGGTTCGCGCATGATTTCTTCGGGCGTGCCGTGCGCGACGAGGCCTCCGCCATGGCGACCTGCGCCGGGCCCGAGGTCGATTACGTAGTCGGCGCGGCGGATCGTCTCTTCATCGTGCTCGACTACGAGCACAGTGTTGCCGAGATCGCGCAGATTTTCGAGCGCGTTCAGCAGGCGTCCGTTGTCGCGATGGTGAAGACCGATGGAAGGCTCGTCGAGCACGTAGAGCACGCCGCGCAGCTTCGATCCAATCTGCGTTGCAAGGCGAATGCGCTGCCCTTCACCGCCTGATAGGGTCGCAGCCGAGCGGTCGAGCGAAATGTAGTTCAGTCCGACAGCATTCAGGAATTGCAGGCGCTCTATGATCTCGTGCATGACGCGGCCGGCGATCTTCTCCTCACGTCCCGCTAGCTTGATGCTTCGCGCGATTTCTAGCGCCTTTGAAATCGGCAGCGCCGTGAACTCGGCGATCGACATGCCGTTGACCTTCACCGCAAGGCTCTCCGGACGCAGTCGCCTGCCTCTGCATGTGGGGCATTCCGTCGCCGACATGTGATCCATCAGCCAGTCGCGGTAACCTTCTGAAGTCGACTCCTCGAGATTCTGCTTCAAGTATCCAAAGATTCCGCGGAACCCGGTCTTGCCGCGGCCCGACTCACCGTTCAACAGCAAGTCCTGAATCTTCTCGGGAAACTTTTCAAACGGCGTGTTCAGGTCGATTCCATGCGCAGCGGCTACAACCTGCAAAGCATGAATCAGCCCCTGCGAAGCCGAGCCCGGCCCGAGGCCGCCATCGAGCAACGGCTTCGACCAATCGGTGATCACCTTCGCGGGATCGAAATCGTAGCGGCTGCCGAGGCCGTGGCATTCGGGGCAAGCTCCATACATGCTGTTGAAAGAGAACGAGCGCGGCTCGAGTTGTGGCACGCTGATGCCGCAATCTGGGCAGGCTAACTTTTCCGAGTAGAGTTGCTCACCGCCGCCGACCAGGGCGATCTGAACCAGGCCGCCAGCCAGCTTCATCGCCAGGCCCACCGACATTTCGAGGCGATGCTCGATGCCGGGCTTCACCAGCAAGCGGTCGATCACTACTTCGATGGTGTGGTTCTTGCGCTTGTCGAGATTGAGGTCGTCATCGAGGTTCACGATTTCGCCGTCGACGCGGGCGCGGGTGTAGCCATGCTTGAGCAGCGTCTCCATCTCTTTTTTGAATTCGCCTTTGCGCCCGCGGACGATGGGGGCGAGGACCATTACACGATCCTCAGGAGTCAAGAGCATCACGTGCTGGACGATTTGTTCGGCGGACTGGCGACTGATGGGGCGTCCGCACTTGGGGCAGTGGGGCACTCCGATTGAGGCGAACAGTAAGCGAAGATAGTCGTATATCTCGGTGATGGTGCCCACGGTCGAGCGCGGGCTGCGGCTGGTGGTTTTCTGCTCGATGGAGATAGAGGGGCTAAGTCCATCGATTGCATCCACATCGGGGCGTTCCATCTGGTCCAGAAACTGCCGTGCGTAGGTCGACAGCGTCTCCACGTAACGGCGCTGCCCCTCGGCATAGATCGTGTCAAAGGCGAGCGAGGACTTGCCCGAACCACTGAGCCCGGTCACCACGGTGAGAGTGTTGCGCGGAATCTCGACGTCGATGTTCTTGAGGTTATGCTGGCGCGCTCCGCGCACCGAAATCTTGGTAATGGCCATGGTACAGGTTTGTCTGAAAGTCGTCCTTTAGAACTAGGCTGGATTGCCCTTCCGTAATGTCGACAGGTCTACAGACTTGTCCGACAGTAGGAGTGCGCAGCTCTACTCCGTAGTTTACTACGATTTATCAGGCTACGGCGCATCTGGGTCGTCACTAGCGGCGGGCGTCAACGCAGGTAGATTGAAGAAGCCGTAGACGAAAGTTGGGCTGGCGGCATCTGATACTGCAATTCAATAAGGGTGGTTGACTGTGATTTCGCTTTTCATGCCTTTGATTCTTTGCCTCACAGTAGCCGCTTCGGTTGGGATCGGCGTATTGTCGGCTTATCTCGCAGTCTTCGGCATCCTGGAGGTTTGCGGGCGGGCCGCGGAGATGCAGCAGCGGCCCACGGAAGCGCGTCCGCGGCTGGTTCTTGTGCCTACGCAGAACCACGCCGGCGGGGATTAGAAGCGTCTTTTCGGAAGTACTCGCTTTAGAATGTGCATCTACTTGGATTGAACCTCGATTGCCCGCTCAAGGTTGATTGGCCTGTTGGCTTGATTGCGCACTTCGACCTTCTGTCCTCTCTTCAGGTAGGCTCCAATCACGCCGGGCCGTGACCAATCCAAGTCCCATCCGTCTTCGATTGCCAGCAGGGTATAAAAGCCCGGCACCACGCCATGCAATACAAAGGTGCCATCTAAATCGCTTTGGTCACGACGGAACAGGTCACGGTTCACTGCGGGATCTCTCGGCGCCAGTACCACCATGGCTCCGGCGAAAGCCTTGCCTGCCTTCTTGGCGATTCCTTGTAGTTCCATGCTCCCGCTCACGAGGGTAAGGGAAACCGAAGGCGATGAGCCTGCCGCCACGGTGAGCGAGTGACCCGAGACTTCGGCCCCTTCGGCTGAAATGTGCGCGATAGAATAGAGCTTTCCGCCCCAAACCACGAATTCAAAGCGGCCGAGCGGGATCTGGTTGAGTTCCGCTGTACCTTTCGCATCGAGCTGAGAGGACGCAATCATTCTGCCTCCCGAGCGCAAACCGACCGAGAGGCGCGGCGGGAGTGTGGGTTCTTCGGGAATATGTACCGAAACTTTGACGCTACTGAAGGCGTCGCTTCTGGATAAGTCAATCTCCTCTCCATCTTTGGTGATTTCGACGCCGCTCATCTGCAGGCCCTGGCCTGAGCCGACAAGACGGATGTCGTAGCGGCCCGCGGGAATGCCTGTAACTTCCACCAGTCCCGGAGAAATGCCGCGCGTCGCATCGGTCTGAAAATGGTTGTAACCCTCAAAGGCGGGTTGCCCAAACTGGGGAACAAGAAATCCGTTGTTGCCGGGGTCGGGCACACGAAACAGCAGGCGCAGAGACGGAACCGGATTGAGGTGGAGATCGGCCTGCACTCGTTCGCCGCCGCGGATCGGAATCGGCAGCGCACTGTCCACGTCGGTGACATCCGGGTAGTAGGTGACAGGATAGGCGACGTCGAGAGATCGATCGACGGATGGTGCAGTCTCGGCTTGGCCCCCGGCCTCGGCTCGATCCAAATCTGAATGAGCAGGATCTGAATGAGGATGAATGGCGTACCAGGGTTTGCCGTTCACCGACAGGAAATAGATTCCGGGTCGCAGCGGAGTCATCTCATACTCTCCGAGATCGTTGGTCTGAGCGGAGTTGAACTGGCGGATTTGGTCCACGCCTGAACTGTGGTCGTCGTAATACAACATGACCGTGGCGTGGCGAACCGGGTCGCCAACTTCGTCGAGGACCTTGCCCGCGATTACCGCATCGGGGGCGAGCTGAAGCACCAGGTTTTCCGTGTCGAGTCCGGCACCGGTCACAATCGCAGTGGAATACTGATCGTGCTGATCGTAGGCGGCCGTGATAAATCCGCGCCTGACGCCAGTCAGCGAGTACTTTGCCGCGGGCAGCCCGGTGAACTCATATTTGCCGTCTTCCGAAGCGATGATGGAGTGAAACTTCTGCGGGTCCTTCTCGGCTCTGATGGTTATTTGCGCCCGGGCCACAGGATGCCGGTCGGTTTTGCTCACCACGGTGCCCGCGATTTTGAAGCCTCCCTCACGAATCTGTGCTGAGGGGATGTTTGCGTTCTGCGGCGCGGCGATCGCTCGCGATGCCAACAGAGAAAGAAACAGCGCCTTCCGGAAGAACGGCCGGCACGAGCGGATCGAATCTGAGCACGCGGCCATGTTTCTCTGCGCTTTACTGCAACGCTTTACTCCTACTCCGCCCGGGAAATAACCTCCAATTGCAGGCTCACCTTTTGGCCGGGAGAGAAATGGACGACCCGACCTTTGGTTTCATAAACCTTCATCGCTTCCGCGTCGCGGTAAGGAAGATCGCGCTGCGGATTCTTGAAGGCCAGCACACGATAATTACCGGGCGTCACCATCCGATAGGCGAACGCTCCATCGCGAGATGCAGAGATCTCCAGAAACTGTCCTGAACTGTCGGGTGAAGGAACACAATATATGTAACCTGACGGCGACCAGCGGCCGGAGTCGACAAGACCGCTGGCAGCCGACGAACCGGACGGTGCGCCAGACGATATGCCGAGCAGGGTGCCTTCGATTTCGGCAGTATCGTCGCGCAGGGTGATGTCGATCTCCGTACTCGCGCCCGGCACTACAACCAAAGGTTCGCGGAGCAAATCCACTCCGCCCATGGTTGCGGACGCGACATACCCGCGGTGCGCATGGATTCGTAACCAGTATCGTCCGGGAGCAAGGTTTTCCAGCACCATGGAATTGTCATTCGGCCCCGTGGGCTCGCGCCGAAATCCGCCTTGAGGCTGCGCGAAGTCGTCCGCACTCTCAGCTCGGATATCTAAATCGACCCGAAGCTTGGGCGTGGGAAATGTTTTACCTCGGCTGCTCGAGGTGCCGGTGGCATTCCACTCGGTGGCAGTGAATTCTTCCTTAACATTCACGGGAATCGAAATCTTAGGAGCGAGAACCATGCCAGCGCCTTCCGCTGGCCTGCCAGCCACTGCCAGGTTAACGGCGCCGGTAGCCGAGGAATTCTGCCCGAAGATTTCCGCTTCTACCAGATATTTTCCATTCGGCAGCTGTCCCTCGATCGTCTGCTTTTCCCTGTTATAGCCGAGCGAGTAGCCAGGGCTGCGCTGGCCTTGCGGCGATACAGAGATGTTTGGGACGAAATTCGGCTCGGGAATGACGACCGGAATCTTTACCGAATAGTAGGGCTGGCCAACAAGAGAGATGTTCGCGTGGAAAGTTTGCCCGGCCGTGAGCTGAATGGCGGAGGCCGAAACAAAATCGCCGGCGCCTGGGTAATACACCGGCGGAAAACCGTAGGGCTGGCCGCCCGGAACCACGGTTTCCCGGTCCATCCACTCATGCGTCACCAACTTGTAGGCTCCGGGGAGAAGTTCGGCGAAACGGAATTCGCCATTCGAGTTGGTGCGCTCTGTGTTCCTCGGCACCCAGCGCGGCATGCCTTCCGTTACCTGACGCGAGAAGATCTGCACCGTAACGCCAGTGGCGGGCTCGGTTGCCGAAAAAGTGATTCGCCCCTGGATGATGCCCTCAGGCAATAAAGAAATCGCGACCGATGCACCCGGCGATACTTCGACCCGCACTCTCTCACCAGCATCATCCAGAAACCCTGGCTTGCGCGCTGCGAGCCAAGAAAAGCTGCCGGCGGCTGACTGGCCGCCGGGCAAGACGAATTCGAAATGCCCCTCGCTATCGGTCAGCGTTGCGTAGCGGTTGTCGGTAGAGTAGACCAGAGCACGGCCAATGGGATTGTGGGTAATTGCGTTCGTGACTGTGCCTTGAACAATCTGGTGCTGGTTATCAAAGGCTTCAGTCTGTGCAGCAGCCTGCCATGCAGAGAGGGGAACAACCCACAGCATGACAAACAAAATAAATAGCCTGTGTCGAATCAGCCGATAAGCAACGGCCCATTTAAGCAGGCGTTGCATCGAGAAACCTCCGGCGCTTCGTCGGAAAATCACTGCTGCCCCAAGCTCCCGTAAGGTGGCTGACTCCCGGGCGATCGACAGGATCAGTTTAGCCTCTATCCGGCCAGTGCCGTCAATCGCCGTTCCCTGCGCGCCAGCCAGGACCGCGTGTTAGCATTTTGCTGGTAGTTCTCCGGCGGCACAGGCATGGCCCGCACTCGCAACATCCCGATTTCACTGTTTGGCTACGATGCTGCTGGGTGCGGTTCTGGCTGCCTCTTCTCCTGCCTCTGAGCCGTCGCCCTGGCTCGAAATCCACTCCGTGCACTACACGGTCATTACCGATGCTGGGGACAAGAAGGGCAAGGAAGTCGCGCTGCGCTTTGAGCAGATGCGGGCTGTGTTCGCGACTCTGCTGATGAAAGACCGGCTCAACGAACCGGTACCGCTGACCATCGTTGCCTTCAAGAACGACAAGAACTACTACCAGAGCGCGCCGCTGCGCCAGGGGCAGCCCATCGACGTTCCCGGGTTTTTCCTTCCCGGCGAAGACCAGAACTTCATCGTGCTGAACTTATTTGAGGAAGAATCCTGGCGCGCCGTCGCCCACGATTTCGCGCACCTGCTTTTGAACTACAACTATCCTCCGGTGGCGGGATGGTTCGACGAGGGTCTGGCGGAATACTTCAGCTCCATCCGTCTGGATGACAAGAAGTACGAGATCGGCGGCGACCCTGAACTGCGTTCCGCGTTCACCCAAGACTTGCTGCAGAACGAGCACGAAGTGCGCAATCCGCCGAAGTCGCTCACCGAGCTTCTGGGTGGCCAGGTGTGGCTGGCGCTGCCCGACCTGCTCACGATGAAGCATGACACGTCAAACTACATCGAGGGCACGCACCACACGCTGTTTTACGCGCAGTCGTGGATGGTGATGCATTACCTTCTGCACGAGAAGAAACTGCCGGAGACGGGGACGTATTTTGATTTGACCGAGAACCACCACGTACCCGTGGAAGCGGCCATCGAGAAGGCCTACGGCGTGACGGCAGCACAGTTCGACCAGGCGGTGAAAGAATATTTCCACTCGCTCACGCCGTTGTTTGTGGCGCTCGACGCTTCCCGGCAAGCCGGTTCGCGACCCAATCCGCCGCAGGTGTACCAGTTTCCTGAGATCGTGGCGCCGGATGCCCGTGTGATCACCGCCAATACTCTCCGCGAGGCCGATGCTCGCGCCGTAACGGCTGAGGTCGAAATCAGAATTCCAGAACGCCGCGAAGCCGGCCTGAGGGAATTGCAGGCGTTAGTCGCGGCTCCGGAATCGATTGCGCCCAAGAAAGATGAACTAAAAGACGACAAGAAGAATCCGCTGCTGGTGACGGCCGTCGGCAACGAGATCGCCCACCGCGTTCTGGCATGGGACCACATCCAGCGCAAGGAGTTCGATGCCGCCGGCGAAGAACTGGCCAGCGCCGCCGCGCTGAACCAGAATGATATGTGGATCCGCTACTACCTTTCTGTGCTGAAGTACCGCATGGCGCAGTCGAAGCACGTCGACATCATTGGATCGCCCACCATGATGCAGGATCTGCGGGCTGTGCTCGAGTGGTATCCCGAATTCGCCGACGCCTATGATCTGCTGGCCACCGTGCACATGAAGGGCGGAGGCCCGGTGGCGGCGATGCAGGCCGAACGGGCCGCCATACAACTCAGCCCGCGCAACCAGCAATACGTTTACAACATGGCGGAAATCTACATTGCCGACAAAAAGTGGGAAGCTGCGGTAATTTTGCTGAACCGGTTGAAGGCCAGCGGCAATCCGCAGATCGCGGCGGCCGCTCGCGACCGGCTGGGGACGATCCCGAACGAGCAGAAATATGGCATCTCGGCGGCCGCTCTAGCCGCGGCTCAGAAGCCGTCGAGCCAACCTTCGCCTTTCGATGTGCTGGAGCAGGATGCCGCCAAGCGCGCCGCCGCAGATAAAGCGCAGACCACGGTCACGGCGGACAAGCGTCCTGCGAAGTTTTTGCAGGGACGGCTGGTGGGCGTGGACTGCTCGCAGTCCCCGGCAGCGGTTCTCACCGTAACCTCCGGCGGAGTAGTTCTCAAGCTTCGCACCGCCGACTACAAGTCGCTGCCGCTCATCGGAGCCGACGCATTCTCGTGCGCCTGGAACAATCGCGCGGTCTCGGTGAACTACAAGGCCGGCGGGATGGTGGATGGGGATTTGGTTTCGGTGGAAGTGCGGTGAACGAAAAACCCTCCCGCCGAGGGCGGGAGGGTTCGCGATCCGGGATGATCGAGGTTAGGCGCGGACTACGTTGCCCGCCTGAAAGCCTTTGGGACCTTTCAGCAGATCGAACTCCACGGTCTCACCCTCGTTGAGCGAGCGGTAACCGTTCTCTTGAATCGCGGAGAAATGTACGAAGACGTCCTCCCCCGTGGAGCGCTGGATGAAACCGTATCCCTTCGCCCCGTTGAACCACTTTACTGTTCCCTTCTCTCTCACAGAAAACTCCTTTCCTCTGATCATTAAGAATTAGTTCCCAGGGTTTCCCGCATTGTTGCTCCGAACGAACCAGTGAACAGAACGCCCCCTCGAGAAATCCGGTGAACTCGGTTGCGTCTTTGTGTGCCGAAGAAATTTGCCCCAAAGCAAAAGACTCCTTCAGTTCAGCCACGCATGAAGAAAATGCGGCGCGAACTTTCGGAGCCCGACCACTCGGCGCTGATTTCTACTGCCTTGCTCAAGACATCAACCTGCCTTGCAACTCATGAGCCGGCATGCACCGGTTCATGAGCGAACCGATAATAAGGAGAAGCAAGTGTTTTCGCAAGAAAAATTAGTGTTTTGGGCCAAAATAAAGCGGAGGCCCATTTAAGGCTTTAACAAGGTATAAGAAACGGCGCTTTCGCCCCTAGACCTTCGTTCCCAGGAGGCGTCGAAGCCCGGCGCAACCCTTTGATAGGATTAGAGAAGATGCCTGTCTCTGATCAGATTACAGCTAAGGTCGAACCGCCCACCGAAGTCACGCCGGCCCCGCCGCCAAAGCCTCCCAGCGCCCGGTCAGGGATGGCACTCTCTACCGCCAGATACCTCCTGCGGACCGATGTGCACACTTTTGCCTTTTCCGTGGCGGCGAATTCGATCCTGTCGTTTTTCCCTTTCGTGGTGCTGTTGATGACGCTGATCCGACGGGTTTTTCACTCGCGCGTGATGTATGACGTGTTGGTTGAGTTGCTGCGCGACTACCTTCCCGCCGGGCAGGAATTCATGATCCGCAACCTGAACGCCATGGTGAATTCCCGGCAGCGCGTGCAGGTGGTTTCGCTGATTATCCTGCTGGTGACCTCGACCGGCGTATTTGTGCCGCTGGAAGTTGCGCTCAACCGCGTGTGGCGCTTCCCCAGCAACCGCTCCTACTTCGGCAATCAGTTGATCTCGCTCGGGCTGGCCTTCAGTTGCGGGGTGCTGGCTCTGCTTTCGGTTGCCGCGACCGCGGGTAATGTCGCGCTGATGGGGTCGCTGCTGCACGGCCACGGCTCGGGATTTATTCGCTTGGTTGGATTTGTAGTGATGAAGGCGTTCGCCATCACCGCCAGCATCGCCATTTTTTTCCTGATCTACTGGGTGCTGCCCAACGGCAAGGTTCCGGCGCGCGCCGTGCTGCCCAGCGCCGTCATTATGGGACTGCTCTCAGAGGCGTTGAAGTATGGCTACATCATGGCCCTGCCCTGGCTCAATTTCGCCGAAGTCTACGGGCCTTTCGCGCTGTCGGTGAGCATGATGTTCTGGGCATTTCTTACGGGACTGCTGCTGCTGGCCGGGGCGAACCTAAGCGCTGAGGAGCATTCGCGGCACCGGTTGGGACCCGTACCCGCCGTCTCCCGGACTGAGTCCGGCTAGCCGGCCCAGATCGGGAACAACCATTTAATTCACAGGCTCGTTGTGACATCCGTCACCGTGGCCATCGCCGGACGCCGATTAGGATAGGGCCGGTTCCCCAGATTCCTCCGAGCAGACATTCGTTTCGAGGTGGTCGCATGACCGGGATTGGCTGGCGTCTGCTCGCCGTGTTTTTCCTGATCTTCATAGCTCCTACGTTTCTGCCTGGGCAGGATGCTGGCGCGGATCGCGTCCCTAACCTCGCCCCCACGCTCGACCCGACCTTGTCGCCGTTGCGCTACTCCCCGCCTATCGCGCCCGTCTGGATTCCTCCGCCTAGACTGCCTGAGACCTACCCGGCAGGTCGTTATCCGGTCGGACCTGAACCGGTTGCAGCTGGCACCGTCACGTTCCGGCAACTCTTTCGCGCCGCTGGAATTATCTTCTCCGGTCGTGTCACCTCCATTGGACGTGCGCCGTCATCCCCGGGCCAAGCGCGGGCCTCCACCACCAGCGTTGCTGGGTGCGGGCGCGGGCGATCCCTCGCAATGCTTTTGGAACGCAGTCTACGGCGGCGTGGACAACTTCGGCGTGGGAGCAAATTTTCTCCACGCGCTGGTGATCATCAACGGGCAGTGCGCACTGCAGTCGTCGCAATTGACTGACGTTGAATACCGGCTGGTGCGAGTGCTCGGCCATGTGATCGGCCTGGGCTGGTCGCAGATGAATCTAAACGTGATCACCGGCCATCCCCACCCCACGGCCGCTGACTATGCTGGCTTCCCTGTCATGCACTTCATGGACCCGGTTACCTGTGTGCCGATCACGGTCTGCTATGCCAATCCTTATCAGCTTGCGCCCGACGATATTGCCGCGCTGTCGCGCCTCTATCCCGCCGGTCCGCAGGCCACGACGGCTCGCATTTACGGCTCGGTTTATTTCGTGGATCACAAGGGTGCCGAAGCCCAACCGATGCAGGGCGTGAACGTAATCGCGCGCTGGATTGATCCTTCAACCAACCTCCCCTCGGATCAGTATGGAGCTTCGTCGATTTCCGGCTTCCTCTTCACCGGCAATGTCGGCAATCCCGTCACTGGGTTAACTGATCCTCTGGGAAATCTTTACAGCGAGTTCGGATCCTCCGATCCAACGCTCGAAGGATTTTTCGATCTGGGGGGATTGCCCATCCCGAACGGCGCAAGCACGGCGCAGTACCAGCTCTCAGTCGAGGCTCTCGATCCGCTGTGGTCGGCCGGCGTGTGTCCTTACCACCCCGCGCAAGTCGCTCCTTCGGGAACTTTCCAGGGCATCATTGTGACTGTGAGCGCAGGCGGCGGGTTCGAGAAGGACATTCCGCTCTCCGGCAGCGCCCAGCCCGTACCGCCCTGGGCCGAGGCCGCAACCTGGAGCGCTCCGGCGCCGGTTCCATCCCCAGGCGATTGGGTCGGATCCCTGAGCGGCTACGGCGATGTTGGCTACTTCCTGATCACTGCTCAGGCGAACCGCACTCTGTCGGTAGCGGTAACGGCTTTGGATGAAAACAGCGCCCCCAGCGAGTCGAAAGCCGAACCCGTGGTCGGCATCTGGAGCCTGGGCGATCCGCAGGGCTCGGTTCCCCCGGCTTTCACCGCGGCTCCGTTCGATTCGGCAACTTTCGGCATGAGCCGTCTCGACGCGCAAGTCTTGAGTTCGAACAGCTTCATCATCGGCATCGCTGATCTGCGTGGCGACGGCCGCCCTGATTACCACTACCACGCACATGTGCTCTACGGAGACTCGGCGATCCCGCCGCGCCTGCCGGTCAGCGGTGGCTCAATCACCTTGCAGGGCACCGGCTTTGCGCCCGGGCTTGCCGTTACCGTGGGCAGCCTAAGCGTGCCTCTGCTGGCGACCAACGCCAGCCAGATGCTGGTGGCCGTTCCCGCGCAGAGTGACGGACCGCAAACTATCACTGTAAGCGATCCGGTGAGCGGCGCATTCTCCATCATGACCAATGGGCTCACCTATCGGGGCCGCTTCCACAGACCATCTCGTCCTGGTGCTGGGATCGAACCCTCCAACACCGGTCGGAACTCAAGCCACCAACCCTGTGACGGTGCGCGTGCTCGCTACCGACGGCATCACCCCGGTGGACGGCGCAACCGTAGGATGGACCACCACCAATGGCGCAACGCTCTCAATCTGCGGCGGCGCTTCCAGCTGCTCCCAGATCAGCGACGAAAACGGAATCGCTTCCACCTGGGTTACGCCCGCGGCCACGGGAAGCGCGGTAATCACGGCCACTCTTGCCCCCGGCGTCTACAATCCGACGCAGTCGGTCTCCGGAACCCTGGACGGATGTGTTAGTTGTACTGGGTCGTCCTCCGACATTGGAGTGACCACCCCCTATCTCTGGATCGCCCAGGGAGCGTCGGTCAGTGTGCCGCTTACGGCGCGCGTAGTAAGCCTGGGCCTCCCGCGGAGTGGCGTCACCGTAAATTTCATGGTCGCGCAGGGGTCCGGATCGCTTAGCGCCGCGAGCGCTGTGACCAACAGCCAAGGCTATGCGTCGGTCACGCTCACGCTGGCGAATTTTTCCACCAGCGTTCAACTCAACGCCTGCGTCGCGCCCGGAAACAATCCTTGCCAGAACATCTATGGGAACGCGGTGGCTGCCGGGTTGCTGAACCTGCAAGCCGTGGCCGGCGCAGGCCAGGTGGTCCCGGGAACAGCGTTTCAGCCTCTGACGATCCGAGTGACCGATAACTCAACGCCTCCCAATCCTATTCTCGGGGCGAGCGTCTTGTTTCAATCCACCGTGTTGCGACCCGGGGGGAACGATCCGACGCTGGTGCCGGGCGATCCCATCGTTACTCAAACGGAAACGCCGGTGATCCTGAGCGCAAGCCAGAACACGATTACGAGCGATGCCAACGGCCTGGCGAGTGTCGTTCCCTCCGTGGGATCGTTCACGGGCCCGTTGGAGATTGACATTCAGGTCTCGGCCGGAACTACAGCCGTACTCGAGGACGAACTGGAGAGCATTCCGGCCGGCAGCAGCGGGAACACTTCGCCCACCTTTAGCAAGTGGAATGGAAGTGTTCCCGCTCGGCGAGCGCCGCTGATTCTCGGGAAATATTGACTGCGGAATTCCAACTTCATGTCATTCCGAGTCTTCGCGAAGCGAGGGCGAGGAACCTGCTTTTTTGCCGGCTTGGGCAAACAGCAGGTTCCTGCCTTCGGTCGGCATGACAAAATGTTGGACGGCGACGGGTCCCAGTCTACTTCGTCCGCGCGGTGAGCCGCCGCGGCTTTTGCCTCTCCGAGACTGCCCTGATGATCACTTTGCGGCGCGCTCCTGCGGGCATCGGTACCCTGGCGCGGTTAAGAGCCACGTTGATGAGGGCGAGCACTTCAGGATCGTGAAGCATTTTGCCGTCCGGTTCGCCCGCGTTGTACAGCCGGATGTTCCGTACCACGTTGCCGCTGCCCTGCAAGCGCTTCGCAGGATCAGGCAGACCCGCGCCTTGCAGAAAGCACAGGGTCACGCGGCCCGGAGGCAAGCACGAGGGAGAAGATCGCCTCCGAGGGCCGCTCCGTGGGGCCGAAGCCGATCACCAGCCAATTGTAATTGTCGTAGATCATTTCGGTGGCTCCGGGGACGAGCTGGCGCATTTTCGTCAGTGCGCGACGAGCGAACGTAGCAACCTCCGGGTCATATTTCGCGAGGAAGGATTCGAGTTGCTGCTCGGCGTCGTCTGGCGGTCGCATTGCAGAGGGAGTGGCGGCTGGTGATTTTGTTTTTCGCATAGAACTCCGTCACTTACGTTGTCATTTCGACCCTGAGCGAAGCTCAGGAGAGAGACCCTGCTTCCTGCTGGTGCCGGCGAACAGCAGGTTCCTCCCTTCGGTCGGAATGACAAACTTAAACATCGGAATGACAAACGAAAGAGTTAAGGGCCGAAGCCCGAAAGCCGAAGCCAGAAGCCCGCTCATTTCTTCGTCCCCTGATCTTTCGTCCATTGATCTACCCAGGCGTTCACCGTTTCGTACCACAGCTTGCTGTTTTGCGGCTTGAGCACCCAGTGGCCTTCATCGGGGAAATAGAGCATCTTTGACGGGACGCCTTCCATTTGCAGCGTGGTGAAAAGCTGCAAGCCTTCGCTTACGTCGAGGCGGTAATCGCGCTGGCCGTGAATTACGAGCGTGGGCGTCTTGAAATTCTTGGCGTACTGGTGCGGCGACCACTTCTGGTAAATGGCGCGGTTGTCGTAGGGTGTACCTTTGAACTCCCAGTCGTTGAACCAGAGTTCTTCGGTGCGGCCCCAGGCGGATTCGGCGTTGAACATGCCGTCGTGCGACACCAGGCACTTGAAGCGGTCGGTGTGGCCGAGGATCCAGTTGATCATGTATCCGCCGTAGCTGGCGCCCAGCGCGCATTCCCGGGTCTTATCAATAAACGCGTAATGCTCTTCTGCGTAGTCGAGGCCCTTCATCAGGTCTTCAAACGGAGCGCCGCCCCAGTCGCCGTTGATGGCGTCGATGAACTTCTGCCCATAGCCAGTCGAGCCGTGGAAGTTGATCATGATGACCACGTATCCGCTGCTTGTCGTCGAATTTGATGACCCGGAAGTTGGTGCGGCGAAGAGTTCGGGATTCCAGCGGATAGCTCCAGTCGTCTCCCCAGGCGCCCTGCGGCCCGCCGTGGATCAAAAACTTCACGGGATATTTCTTGCTGGGGTCGAAGTTGGGCGGCTTGACCAGGAAGCCTTCGACTTTGTCGTTGTGAGCGCCGGTGAACCAGAAGGATTCGAGAGGGGACATGGAGACTTGGGACAGAACGGCGTCGTTGAGATGGGTCAACTGGCGGGTGTTCGCCAGCCCACATTTCGGCAGTGGCTCTTTGGATTCTCCGAGAAGCGCCGCCTTGAGATTGTCAAGACCAACAGCACAGTCAGAATGTTCAAGGATAAAAATCTCTGATCGGCGCTCGCAGGGACATTCGGCTGAAGAGTACAGTCGCGGAGATGCGGTCGACTTATCAGCGACAGCTCTCTCAGTGGCAGAGATGTCGTCGTTGTAACCCTCGAGGAGCTTGACCGGATGGCAGTCGTTCGAGGCACATTTCCGGCTCAAATTTCGTAGACAGGGAGACTCTAGCCCTCGTCTCCAGCAGTTAAGAAGATCTCGTGTCTCACCGATCCAACGTGAATGTTCCGACCCAGCTATCGAAGTTCTCCGTTAAATTGGTGGCCTTTCCTGTCTTGCGGTCGTAGAGCATCAGCCGGAAGCGGTCGCTCTCGTATCCCGGACGCTGCTGGGCGCGGTAGGCGATGTAGCGGCCATCGGGCGAATAGAGCGGCGTCGAGTCGCTGGCGGGATTGTCGGCGGTGATGTTCTTGGCCTCGCCACCTGTCACCGGGACGATCCAGAGATCGTTGTTGGTGGAAGCGGCCTCATTCTTGTCGTGATTCGAGGCATAGCAAATCTCCTGCCCGTCGGGCGAGAAAGCATAGTCGTCCTGGCCGCCGAGCGAGAACACGGGCGCGTCATAGTCGCCGGGTGTGAGGTCGCGCACATCATCAACTGTCCAGGGTCCGCTGTAAACCTGAACCGTTCGACCGTCGGCCCCGGATTGTTCGGGGCTATCAGCCGGCATCACGAAGATATGGCTTCGCTTGCCTTCCTTGTAGCTATTCCAGTGGCGATACAGCAAGCGATCGAAAACTTGCGCTTTGACTTTGGATTGTTCTGCATCTTTAGCTTTCTGGGCGTTGCACTCCCGCTCATGGGCAGGCGCTCCATCGCATTCGGGATAAACATCTGAAGTGAACAAGATGTTCTTGCCGTCGGGTGACCAAAGCTCACCGCCGGCCCCGGAAGCCGCGTCTGTCAGTCTGCCGACCCGTTGCACCGAACCGGTTGTACCGTCAAAACCTGCTATCCAGACTTGAGAACCGTTTACCTTGGTCGAGAGAAACGCGAAGCGCTTCCCGTCCGGCGCCCAGCGTGGACGGTCGGCGTCCTGATCGGCGATGAGGATTCGCTCGGCCTGGGCGGACGAGGCGTCCGCCCCTCCACCAGTAAGAGGTACGATCCAGATGTGCGGCGTCTTCGTGTTCGCCTCGAGACTCACATCGACCACGCTGAAGATCACCCACTTGCCGTCCGGCGAGACTTCCGGTTCGCCCACGCGCTTGAGCTTCATCATGTCTTCGAAGGTGAAGGGACGCTTGGGCTGCGCCATCAAGGGAAGAGTGAAAGCGATAAGAGCAAGAAACGCGAAAAAGAAACGACGCATGGGGAAACCTCTTCGGCAAACGGAAAAGTGTAGCAGGATTTGCGTAGCGCCGCCGTTTGTAGCGCCGCCGTCCCCGGCGGCTGTCCAGCGGGCGTCCCGCCCGCTGAGTCGATAGCTGGTAAACCGCCGGGTGTTCTTGCGAAGCGCAGCCTGCTTGCCGATCCCAGCGCCGAGCGCGAGGCGCGCTCGGAACAGCCGGCGGGACGCCGGCGCTACTGCCCAGCCGCTACTGTCCAGCCCAGGGATTGACCAGGCGCACGCCGCAGCCTTCGAAATCGGAGGCGTTGCGGGTGGCCAGGACGGCATCGCGGGAGCGGGCGATGGCGGCGATTTGGGCGTCAAGGTCCGCGATCGGTTTGCCTTGCGCACGACGCCGGACAGCGACCTCGGGAAACGCGCGCGCGGCGTCTTCGTCGAAGGGCAGAATGCGCCCGGCGAGGACCTTGCCAAACATGCGTTCAGCACCTGCGAGCAGGGCGGCGCGGCGCTTTCCGTGCGGCAATAGTTCGATCCCGTACAAGATTTCCGCGACCGTTACAGTTGTGATAAACAGTGCACCGGGTTGCTGTTGCGCCCACCACGCCAGCACTGTTGCCGAGGGTGACGGGTGCATCGGTTCGGAAATAACGTTCGTGTCGAGAATGGTGATTCCTGAGATCACTCGAAACTGATCTCGCGGATCTTGCCGCGGCGGGGAGGAATCTTCAGTTCGACTCCGCCCAAGGGAGCAAATATCCGGCGGATGGCCTCTCCGATATTGACTGGCTCGGGATCGGGTTTGGCCAGTTCCGCCTCCAGCAGTTCGCGGGCCTCCTGCTCCATGGAGTGCCCGTTGCGGGCGGCTCGAATACGGAGCCGGCGCTTGGTGCTTTCCGGAAGTCTGCGGATCGTGATGCTAGCCATGCCATCAATGATATCACTGATGGCATTGATTGCACAACGACGGCTCGCGGCTTCCCGCTCTCGGGCTTCGGCCTCCCCAATCGCTCCGCCCACTTATTCGATAAAATAGATTCATGAACAGTCTGTCCCACGCCGGCTTATTTTTTGCTGCTGTGGCTGCCTGCCTGCTCGCGGCTTTGCCCGCCCTTGCGCAGGAAGGTCCGCTCGAGAACACCGCCCCCAAAGGCATTACGACCGAGGAAATCATCAAGCACTTTGGCGCCAAGGAAAAGGAATTCAAATTGGCGCGGGACCAATACACCTACCGCCAGTCGGTGAAGATGCAAACCGTCGACGGCGACACCGTGGACGGCGAATACTACGAAGTGTTCGACGTGCTCTATGACGAGAAGGGCAAGCGCATCGAGAACGTGGTCTTCGCACCGGTAAATAGCCTGACTAAGATCGGAGTAACCCACGAGGATCTGGAGGACGTACGGCACCGCGTACCTTTTGTTCTGACTTCCGAGGAGATTCCCGAATACAACATTCTCTACGTGGGGCAGCAGCAGGAGGACGAACTGCACTGCTACGTGTTTGACGTTGCACCGAAGCAGATTGTCGGGAAGAAACGGTATTTTCAGGGCCGGCTCTGGGTTGACGACCACGACTTCCAGATCGTCAAGACTTACGGCAAGACGGTGCCGGACATCAAGCCGGGAAAGAACGATGAACAATTGTTCCCGAAATTCACCACGTGGCGGCAGCAAGTCGACGGTCAATACTGGTTTCCGGCTTTCAGCAGAGGGGATGAGGAACTTCACTTCAAGAGTGGGGACGTACACGTTCGCCAGATCGTGAAGTTCGAAGACTACAAGCGCTTCGGTTCGAGCGTGAAGATTCTGTATCAGGGCCAGGAAGTTCAGAAGGCGGACCCGAAGGACCAGAAGGCTCCGGATCAGAATCCGGAGCAGAAGAAGCCGGATGCGGCGCCGAGTCCACAAAAGTAAGGTTTCAAAGTTTCAAGGTTTCGAACCCGGGCCGGCCTCGGCCTCTGCGCAAGGATTCGATCAGGCGGTTTACGAGACCTAGTACCTGGTAGATTTCATGGTCCAGGATTTCGTATCGGTCCGGCTGAAGGTAGTTCAGATCCAGCGCATGCTTCCAACGTCCAGAAGTCATGGTGGTTCTGACTTTGAAACCTTGAAACTCTGAAACCTTGAAACTTTATACCTCAGTAAAACAAATACTTCCTCCACTTATCGTCCGACCTGCCCATCAGCCGCATGATGTGCCGGCTCGTATGCAGGTTGAAGGCGCGGGGTTCGCGCATCAGCTTCATGCCGACCTCAAGGGGGAACTGGTTGCCCTTGCGGCGATTGCAGGGATGGCAGCAGGCCACCAGGTTCTCCCATGTGGACGAGCCTCCGCGGGAGCGGGGGATCACGTGGTCCAGCGTCAACTCTCCGGAGGGTAGCACGGTGGCGCAATACTGGCAGGTGTTGCGGTCGCGCAGCAGGATGTTCTTCCGCGACAAGGCGCGGCTCTGGTGCGGGATGCGGCGGTATTCGAGCAACCGGATCACCGAGGGCACGCGCATGGCGATACGCGCCGCATGGAGGAAGTGTCCATTCTCCTCTTCCGTCATGGCCACGCCCTTAAGCACGAGCACCAGCGCGCGGCGGGCGGCGCAAACGTTGATGGGTTCGTAAGACGCATTCAGAACGAGGACCGGCGCGTGCAGCGCATTGCCGTTGCTGTCGCGATGCATCGCCGCCGCGGCGAACAGGCCGGCGGCGTGCCTGCCTGTTGGTCCTGCCTCGGATTCGATCCTGCCTGACATAAGCTAGATTCCTACCGCCTTCGCCATTGGAACGCGCTCCGCGTCCGCTGTTTCGTTGCTCCGCTTGTCGTCAGCGTGCGGCCCAATCTCCACATGCTGCGCCGAGATCTTCAAAGTGCGCGCCACGGTTGCGACCCAAACCTTGGTTGCGCCGGCGCGGCGCAACACCCGCGAGCATTCCGAAACCGTCGTGCCCGTGGTGTAAACGTCGTCGACCACCAGCACTTCGCGGCCCCTTACCAATTCACGCTGCACCACTGCGAAAGCACCCCGCAGGTTCTCGCGGCGCTGGTGGCTGGTGAGGCCGATTTGCGATGCGGTTTCGCGCGTTCTCTCAAGCACTCCTTCGCACAAACGCAAGCGATCCCGGACTGGTTTGATTTTCATCGCGGCGCGCGCAATCAGTTCTGCCTGATTGAAGCCGCGCTTGCGAAGCTTGGTGCGGTGCAGAGGCACGGGGACTAAAACCAGGGAGTCCGCCGGAAACTCCGGCTCGAGCGTCGCAATCGCCTCCGCCAGCATGCGTCCCAGAACGTTCGCCGCCGGGCGCACGCCGCCAAACTTCAGCAGATGAATCAGTTCGCGTAGCCCGCTTTCATAGCTGCCGTAAGCCACCGCGCGGGTGAAGGCGAGTTCGACGCGGCGGCAGAGCCCGCATCGGGGTTCGCCGGAAGCAGCGGCAACCGCGAAAGGGGAAAACAAACGCTCTCCGCAAGTTGTGCAGACTCCGCCCGTGATGGGGCGCATGGCATCGAGGCATTCCTGGCAAACCGGGAGACGCGAAATCCTAACGAGCGGTGTGCCGCAGATGCGGCAATCCGAGGGAAACAGAACGGCGAACAGACTTTCGGCGATCTGGCCAGTCCAACTTCGTTCGATCAGGACGCGGCCACTCTGGACTCGCGTACTCTCGGAAGCAATAGAAGGGCCTGCCACTCCAGCTTTGGCCTGGCTAGCCCGAATTCTGTCCTCACTACTGCTGAAGACGGCCTCCGTGTTGCCCGCAGGGATGTTGCTTGGGCGGGCGACCTTGCGATTGCCTGCTGGAATAGAGTATAAGGCGGTCCGGTCCGCTAGGCAACGTTACGGTCGGGTCGCGGGGCCGAAGTTGCCACCTTCTTGACTGCTACAGGTTGGCGCTCTTTCACTGGCACGAACAGCAAACGATAATCCCGACGGAAGCATTCCGCGCAGCGCACCGGCTTCAGCAGAAAAATCGGCAGCAGCCAACGTTCGGGGATCGTGCGGCGACGCGAACGGAAAGCCGTGTCGCTACCGCAATCGCCGCAGTGATATTCAAGGTATCGCTGGAACCAAAGCTGGTCGGGGGATTTTGCTACCACCTTACACCTCTCACTTACTAAACCACGAAGGGGCAGAACCGATTGTCCCTATTCTACCCCTCAGCCGAAGCGCACGCCAATCGGAACATGCGGAGGCAGTGTCGAGGCTGGAAGCCGCATCCCACTTGTAATTCAGCCCGTCCGCGTGCTAACGTGCCCGTCCAGTGTTTTGAATAAGTTACGTTCTAAATTGCTTTCATCTCACGCTCTGCGAGGATTCCATCTATGAGCAGTCCAGTCCCCGAAGCAGGAACTGGCGTCAAGAAACACGTCCCTTTCGTCCCCGAGACTATGGAGATGAAGGAATTCACCCTGCGCGCCGTGCTGTTGGGATTATTTATGACGGTCGTCCTGGGTGCGGCCAATGCTTACCTGGGACTGCGCGCCGGTATCACGATAGCGGCAACGTATCCCGCCGCTGTAATTGCGATGGCGGTGCTGCGGGCGTGGAAGGGATCGCTGCTCGAAGAAAACATCGCCCGTACGGCGGGCTCCATCGGTGAGTCGGTCGCGGCCGGCGCGATTTTCACCATCCCCGCGTTCCTCATCGCCAAAGCGTGGCCGTCGTTTCGTCCGGCTGACGCCTATTGGAAATCCACTGCGTTGATGACCGTGGGCAGCGTGCTCGGCGTCCTGTTCGTTTCCCTGGTGCGGCGGGTCATGGTGGAGGATCCTGAGTTACCCTTCCCCGAGTCCGTGGCCGCGGCGGCGATTCACAAAGCTGGACAGCGCGGCGCTGAGGCCGCGAAATACCTTTTCTGGAATATCGGTGTAGGCGGGGTGGTATTCATGCTTGGCCGCTTTGGATTGTTTGCCGCCGACAAAGACTTTTTCTTTGGCGTCGGCGAACTCGGCCGCAGCCAGGTTCGTCTGGGGGCGGTCGGAAGCACGCGCGTTTTGGCGGCGGGCGGCACCACCATGGTTTCAGCGCCAAGCGTGAGCCCGGCCTATTTGGGCGTCGGCTACATTATTGGGATTCGCCTGGCGTCCATCCAGTTTTCCGGCGGCGTGCTGGCTTGGGGACTGATGGTTCCTCTCCTCATGTTTTTCCTGGGCCCGCAGCTCAAACAGTATCTTCCAGCCGATACGCCCGATAACTGGGCTGCCTTGGCGGCGGCGGTGTGGAGATTTATCGTTCGCCCCATCGCGGTAGGCGGAATGCTGGTAGGCGCTGCCTACACGCTCTACCGAATGCGAGAGAGTCTTACCGCGGGCCTGGGGCGAGCCTTCAGCGATTTGCGCCAGACGGCTGAGCAGCAAGCCAAACTATCCCGCACGGAACGCTACATGAGTTCGAAGGCCGTCTTTGGCCTGATCGCTCTTATGTTCGTGCTCATGTGCTTTCTCTACATCCATATTTCAGGGCTGCTTTGGCCGGCGGTCTTGGCGGCGGTAGTCATGATTATCGTTGGCTTTTTCTTTGCAACCGTCTCTGGCAGCCTGGTCGGAATGATCGGCTCTTCTAATAATCCGATTTCTGGTTTGACGCTATCCACCTTAATCATTGCGGCGCTCCTCATGGTTTCGCTCGGGGTTTCCGGAATCTCCGGCGTAGCGGCAGTGTTAGGAGTGGCTGCGGTGGTCTGTGTTTCCGCCGCAGTGGCGGGCGAGTTGCTCCAGGATTTCAAAGTAGGGTACATCCTCGGCGGCACTCCGCGCACTATTCAATTGGTCGAACTGATCGCCGTGGTGGTCGCAAGTCTGGTGATGTATTTTCCCTTGATGTTGCTGCATGAAGCGAATATCAAAGCGGGCGGCATCGGATTCGGTGACCGCCAGCTCTCCGCGCCGCAGGCCGGTTTGATGGCCACTTTGGCGTTGGGCATTGTTGGGCACGATATGCCATGGCCGCTGGTGGTGGTCGGCGTCTTCATGGGCATCGGAATGATCATGCTTCAAGTGAAGAGCCCCATGCTGGTTGCGGTTGGCATGTATCTGCCGTTTGAAACTACATTCGCTATTTTTCTCGGCGGAGTCTTTCGCTCGCTCGGAGACTGGCTGGCGAAACGCCGCGGATACAACGAAGCGCAAATGGCGCGCGTCGAGAATGCTGGAGTCCTTACCGTTTCCGGACTCATCGCCGGCGAAGCCATTCTCGGATTGCTCTGGGCCGGCTTGCAGTTCGCTCCCGCCTGGGCCCGGCCACAAATCTTTGACCATCCCTCGTATCTCGCAGGGGTGGGCGTGATGGTTGCCCTGGCCGCCTTGATGATCCGTTTGCCGCTTTCAAGCGCGGGCGACCCCAAAGAACCAGCGCCGCCCACGGCTATCATGTAAGTAAGATGTGGGAAGATTGGTGGCGGGCTTGTGTGGCGCGGGCGCCGTCGCCCGCGACTTCGCGCAGCGAAGTGCTTTTGATTTTCTCTTCCAATGTCTATAGCCACAAACATCTCATCGATCCAGCAGCGCACCGCAGCTGCAGCGCGACGTGCGGGACGTAACCCCGACGAAATTGCTCTGATGGCTGTCACCAAGACGCAACCGCAGGAGCGCATCCGCGAAGCCTACAACGCTGGGCTAAGACTATTCGGAGAAAACCGTGTGCAAGAATTTGCAGCCAAGGTCGAGACCCTCCGGGATTTGCAAGCCGCCCAGTGGCACATGATCGGCCACCTGCAAACCAACAAAGCCGCAAAAACCGCTGAACTATTTCGGGCCGTGGATTCCGTCGATTCGCTGAAGCTGGCGGAGAAGCTCGACGCGGCCGCCCGGGCACTTGGCAAGAAGCTGGACGTGCTCGTCGAAATCAACGTCGGCGGCGAAGCCGCGAAAAGCGGCGTGGCGCCAGACTCGCCCGCACTTGAGGAATTGCTGATCGCCGCACCCCGGCTAGAGGCGTTGGTCTTCCGTGGACTGATGACCGTGCCTCCGTTTACAGACGACCCCAAAGACGCGCGTTTCTATTTCCGCAAGGTGCGCGAGCTGCGCGGCGCCATTGCCGCGCGCAAGCTGCCCAGCGTTGCCCTGGACGAACTCTCCATCGGCATGTCGCACGATTTCGAAGTGGCGATTGCAGAGGGATCAACCTGCGTGCGCGTGGGCACCGCGATTTTCGGAGAGCGAGCAAAGCCTTAGCCACAGGGAACACACGGGCCATGAAAATCTTCGACAGGCTATGCGCAGGCACCCTTTTTGTCCTGGCAATCGCGGACTGCCTGCTCGTGCCTAGAACCTACACGGGCAGAATCTGGATCTTCGGGACGGGCCTCGCCCTGCTGTTCAGCGCCATGTTGAATATTTTGCGCATTCGCAACGGCGCTGGGATCAAAGGGCTGAAGCCGTGTTGCATCACTGCTAATGTAACGATGCTTGTGTTCGCTATCGCATTAATGGCAAGCATCGGGAAACCGCGCACGCTGCAACATCCACAAATACCTTTCATTGCTGCCCTGCTGCTGGCCGAGACTACGTTCTCGCTGAGAAGGAACGCTTGATTCCCATTGACGAGTCGCCCGGCGGAGTAACGTTTGCGGTTAAGGTCCATCCCCGCGCCAAGAAGAACGCCATCACCGGCGAACTGGGCGACGCGCTCAAGCTCTCTCTAACGTCGCCTCCGGTGGAAGGCCGCGCCAACCAAGCCTGCATCGAATTCTTCGCAAAACTTTTGAAGGTACCGCGTTCTTCCGTTACCATTGCCTCCGGCCAGAGCAGCTGCCAGAAAGTGATTCGCGTTTCGGGGCTCTCGACAGAAGAAGTCAGGAAGCGCATTGAGTAACGCATAGTGCCGCCTTCTCGGCGGCTGTCAGCAGGCGTCGCCTGTGTTCAAGTTACGAGGAGCCACGCTTGAGCTTTTCCGAACGCTTGCAGGAAATCCGCACCGGGTTCGAGCGTCCCTTCTGGGTCGCCAACATCAGCGAGCTTTTCGAGCGGCTTTCTTACTACGCCGTTTTTGCCGTGCTGGCGCGCTACCTGCACGAGGGTCTGCACTTTGATGTTGAGCGCGCCAGCAGCCTAACCGGGATGTTTGGCGGTTGGGTCTGGTTTCTCGCGATAGGTGGCGGCGCGCTTGCCGACCGGCTCGGTTTCCGGCGGGCGCTTTCGATCGCCTATCTAATCCTGAGCTTCGCCTATTTTCTGTTAGGATCGCTCGGCTCCGCCTGGTTCGCTCCTTTGCGCAACAGCGTGCCACTGGTAGCGCTGGTGGCCTTCGTCCTTGTGCTGCCCGCCTTGGGCGTTGCTCTGGTGAAGCCTTGCGTGGTCGGGACCACGGCTCGCGCTTCCAAAGAGAATGTCCGCTCAGTGGGATATTCGATCTACTATACCCTGGTCAACGTGGGCAGCACCGCAGGGCCATTGCTCGCTTCCTGGGCGCAAGAGCATGGCGTCGTAGAAAATGTTTTTCGCATCGCGGCCTTGAGCGTGTTCCTGATGCTCTTCGTCGTGCTGCTGTTCTTCAAGGAGCCGCGTCGAGTCAGCGAAGGCGAAACCGCAAGTCTCGCCCAGGTGGGCAAGAACTTCCTCACCGTCCTCTCGAACCCACGGTTCATGATTTTCCTGCTGATCTTCACGGGATACTGGATTGTCTTCTGGCAGGAATTCATCGCGCTGCCGCTCTACATTTCCGCCTACATCGATCCGAAGGCGGACACGGCGCGGATCCTGGCGACCGATCCGGTGGTGGTCATCTTGTTCACGATGGTCATTGGTTTTCTGACCAAGCGCATGCACGCGTTTAACGCCATCATTCTGGGAACGTTGATTTCGAGTCTGGCCTGGATCCTTCTGATCGTGCATCCTTCGGTCTGGATGGCTGTGGTCACTCTGGTTGTGGTGGCGATCGGCGAAATCGTGCAACAACCGCGCTATTACGACTACATTTCGCGGCTCGCTCCCGAAGGGCAGCAGGGTACCTATATGGGCTTTGCGTTTCTTCCTCTCGGCATTGGATCGTTTGTTGCCGGCAAATTCAGCGGGTGGCTGATGCATCACTTCGGCGAGGAGATCCACCGGCCTGAATTCGTCTGGTGGTCAGTGGTCGCGGTCGGGGTTGTTACAACGCTGCTGCTCTGGATTTACGACCGCTTCGTCAGGGTTGAGGGAACGGCCGAAGGCAAATGAATGGCGCGCACGCCGGATTCGACGAAGCAATCATCATCGCAGAAACCCCGTCAGGCACCGCCGAAGTCGCCGCCCAGATCCGCCGTGCGCTAACAGACGGCGGCTCCGCCGAACGTGCCGCAGGCGTGCAATGGTTCTTCAAAGACGAAATTAAGTCGCATGGCTGGTATACGGCAGACTTGCGCCGCGCCGCCGTTCGCTTCCGGCGCGAACTCAGAAAAGAACGCGGGCTCGATTTTCTGGTCGAAGTTTCAGATCATCTTTTCTCCGGCTCGGTGCTGGAAGAAAAGATTGCCGCCGTCTTCCTGCTGGAAAAACTTGACGCCGAGTTCGGCGACCGCGAGTTCAACCTGTTCGAATCGTGGATCGACCGCATCAGCAGTTGGGCGGACCACGATGGACTGGTGCACTACTTGATTTCTCCGATGGTCGCGGCGAAACCAGCACGCGCAAAAGTAGTTTTCCGTTGGGCGAAGCTACCGAACCGCTGGAGGCGCCGTGCCGCCTGCGTGGCGCTGATTCGAGGGGCGCGCGCAAAGATGTTCTTCCCAGAGATCACGAAACTGTCGAACTCGCTGCTCGCCGATGAAGATGACATGGTGCAGAAGGGACTAGGCTGGTTGCTGCGCGAAACGGCAAAGTTTGACGCCAGACGAACCATTCCATATCTAATGAAGATTCGCGGTCGCGCCCCTCGCCTGGTGTTGCGCACGGCCTGCGAAACGCTGCTGCCAACGGTGAGAAAACGGATTCTGGGCGCCAACTCGCCGTGAAAAGCATGTGAGCCTCCGGTTCCGGTTTGGGAACCTGTCCTAAATTTTGTGCTCTGGTTCCTTGCAACCCCGCCCCTGCAATGTTCACATAGCTTCAGGGCCCGTGGTGTAAATGGGAACACAGCGCTCTGTCAAAGTCGCAGATGCGGGTTCGAGTCCCGTCGAGTCCACTTCCCCAGGTTCCTAGGCCAAAGGGAATTTTTCAAAGGAGGGACAAAGCAGAGATAGTCCCTCCCGTAACTTGACTTCGTCCCATCCGCTGGCGATACTGAAATAGACAGAGCGCTTGCACCACGAATTGTAATGGCCCCGGCTTCGCTGGGGCCATGGGTGTCCTTGGGGCATCTGTTTCTTCAGAAATAGCTCAACCAGCCGTCGCTACGCCGCCGCTTCAAGCCGGCAAACCAGCGGCACAACGGATAAAGCGTAAGCACGACCACCGCCCAGATCAGGTAAACAATCGGCAGAGAGTATCCCCATCCCGGCGGGTTGGCAATGGGAAAGTCACCAAGGTCCGGCGATTCGAACATCCAGTGCACTTGCCCGTAGCGCGCATAACATACCGCGACCGCGAGCAGATGGATGAGAGGTATGTGCAAGAGATAATAAAACATGGGCACTTTGCCAATGATGAGCGGTGACTGGAGCCATCGCGGGGTTCCGGCGTCAACCGCCCGCAAGAAAATCAGCGCCGGACCCAGCGTCATCAGCAGGTACAGCAGCGACGGCGGATACTTCGTGGTGTTCAAAAATGAAAGAACTGTAAAGGCTGCTGATTTTTGCGTGCTCCAGGGCAGCGGATCACCGTAAATATTGATGCCCCGCAAAACGACAAACGCCGCGGTTAAACCAATGCCCAGCGGTAATAGAAATGCCCTGCGACGCGTCGGCGGCCAACTGTAGATCTGACCCAAGCCGTATCCCGCTGCCGCGACTCCGATCCAGGGAATGAGCACATAAGTCACAAAGACGATGCGCCCCGGATGGTTAACTATGAAATTGGGCGAGTGCAAGATCGACCAGAGAGGGTTGGAGGACTCGACAGAGTCGAGCAGATTATGGGTCGCAATCATGACGACGCCGATTGCCGTCACAACCGAAGCCGGCAGATAAACTAGCGCCGAGAGTACGATCATCGCCCAACCGAGCGCCCACAAAACGAGGAGCAGCGTCAGATGGTAGTCGAAGTTAAACTGCCAGCCGAAACAACGCGCCACCGTAAGTTCCAGAAAGATCAACCAGAGACCGCGCGAGAATAGGAACCACGACAACTCCCGTTTGGATTTCTTGCCTAACGCGAGATACGCGCCAGTGCCGGTCAGCAGAAAGAAAACAGGCGCACAGAAATGCGTAATCCAGCGCGTAAAAAACAGCGGGATCGTCGTGGTGGCCGGATCGGTGGGATTAAATCCCGAATTGCCGAAAAAATCCCGCACGTGGTCGAGCGCCATGATAATCATGATCACGCCGCGAACCACATCAATCGATTCAATGCGAACGCGTTTCGCGACCACCGGCGCAACCACGGACTCGGCTATCGCAGCCATATGGCCTCACAGTCTAACAAGGAGGCAATCGCAAATAAATTGGCTTTTGAGAGCGCCCTCCTCTCCGATTCGCCCAAATCCCCCCCATTGTTTACAATAGAGGTTTGCCCATGGACCTGGCCGCCATCCAATCTGCGCTGCGCGAACGCAACATCGACGCGTGGCTGTTCTACGACCACCATCATCGCGATCCCATTGCGTACCGCGTGCTCGGCCTGCCCGCGAATCTCATGGTTACTCGGCGCTGGTTCTACCTTGTGCCGGCGCAGGGAGAGCCCGTGAAGCTGGTCCACAAGATCGAAGCCGGCCACCTCGATTCTCTGCCCGGCAGCAAGCGCCAGTATTCCGGGTGGCAGGAACTGTTCGACAGCCTCAAAGCGATGTTAGCCGCCCACCGCGACATCGCCATGCAGTATTCGCCGAACAACATTGTGTTTACCATTTCCCTGGTCGATGCCGGGACCGTTGAACTGCTGCGGGGTTTGGGCAAGAACGTCGTCAGCTCCGCCGACCTGGTCGCGCAGTTCGAAGCCACCTGGAGCGAAGAGCAGATCAAGACACACTTCGCCGCCCGCGATAGCGTCGATTCAATCGTCGCCGCGGCCTTCAAAGAAATCGGGCAGCGAACGCGCAACGGTGGCGCCACCGAACATGCAATTCAAAACTGGTTCATGGAAGCGTTTCGCCGCGAGAACCTGCTCACCGACGATCCGCCGATCGTAGCCGTCAACGCCAACGCCGGCAACCCGCACTATGAGCCGCGCGCGGATCATCCGGTTCCCATTCGCGAGGGCGATCTGGTGCTGCTGGACGTGTGGGGCAAGAAGAACGTTCCGGACGCCGTGTACTACGACATCACCTGGATGGGCTTTGTGGGCAAGGCGCCGTCGGAGCGCATGCGCGAAGTGTTTGAGATCGTGCGCGACGCGCGCGACGCCGGAGTGAAAACCGTAACCGACGCGATCAGCGCCGGCCGCCGCATCGCCGGATGGGAAGTGGATCGCGCCACCCGCAATCATATCAAGCAAAAAGGTTACGGCGATTACTTCATTCACCGCACCGGACATTCCATTGGCACCGACGTCCATTCCAACGGGGCCAACATGGACGACCTGGAAATTCACGACGAGCGCCAGATTCTTCCCAATTCTTGCTTCTCCATTGAGCCCGGCATTTACTTGCCGGAGTTCGGCGTGCGCAGCGAGGTCAACATGCTGGTCCGGCCCAAATCGGCGGAAGTCACCGGCAACATTCAACGCGAGATTGTAATTATCTGATGGCAGATCCCACTACAGCCAAGACAAAGACCAAGGCGGCCGAGCCGGCACAGCCCGTCAGCCTGATGGCCGTAATCGCGCCTGCCGTGGGTTGGCTGATTCCCGGCGCGGGTCACATCATCCAGAGGCGCTGGATTCGGGGCATTCTGCTGCTGGTCTCGATCGGTAGTCTTTTCGTGCTCGGCTTGATGATGCAGGGTCACATCTATAAAGCGAATGGCGGCGACATTCTCGACATTCTCGGATTCATCGGTGACCTGGGTGCCGGCGGAATGTACATCGTGACCCTCGCCATGAACTGGGGTCAGGGCGCGATTGCTTTCGCCATCGCCGATTATGGAACCAAGTTCATGATTGTCGCTGGACTGCTGAACTTCATTGCGGTGGCCGACGCCTACCACATCGCCATCGGGAAAAAACAATGAACCAGCTTTCAGCCATCAGCCGTCAGCCATCAGCTGAGACCTCAGCGTCGGTCGGGACCTCATGACCATTCAGCTCACTCACTTCAGCGCGGCCTTTGTCTTCGCGATATTCGCCTCCATCGTCTTCGGCATCACCCACCGCGACACCACGCGCGAAATGATCCGCTACGGTTTGTATTGTTTCGCGCTCTTCCTGGGCGGCGTTTTCCTGGCGGGCTGGGCCATGTGGCTGGTGCGGCGGTAAGCTGCAAGCTCCTGGCTAAATCCGCCGCGCGACCCCAACTGCATTTTCCTGGCAACGGAGCGCCTTCGGCTAGGAGCTAGTAGCTTTTCCTCACCCCTCCCACACGAACGCATCAAACACGCGCTTCGAATCGAAGTTCAGTCGACGGTATAAAGTAACAGCTCCCGCGTTCGCCTCGGTCACGGTCAGCGAGAGCATCACGAAGCCGCGTTTGCGGAGGTTGGCCGAGGTCGCGGCCACCAAAGATTCGCCGATGCCGCGCGAGCGGTATTCGGGAAGCACGCAGACCTGGGTCACGTGGCCAACATCATGGCGCACCCGCGAACACAGGATCAGCCCTATCAGATTTTTCGCCTTGCGATCCACGGCAGCGAATGACGATTCCGCATCGAACACCCCGCATCCCGGAAAGCGCACAATGTTGTTCAGAAAACGCAGCGACCCGCTCAGCGTGTGGTACTGGTCGTTGATCTGGGCGTCGACGTGGCCGCGGTAAGCCGCCGTAATCACCGCGGCGGCAGGCTGGTAGTCTGCTTCGGTCCAACGTTGAATTTCTACATCCGGATGCGTCGCCGCCGCCCGCGGAACCCTGTTGCCCAGATCGAGAACCATAAACAGCCGTGGATGGCGCTGGAATCCCTGATCGAGAAACGGCCGGGCAACGCTTCCCGTCTCATGCGCCAGCAACTGGGCTTCGACCCGATGGATTCCGGGAGACTGCTGCAGCGTCTCGATCACATGCGTCAGTAGTTTGAGTTCTACCTCGCGCGCTTGGGGAAAGCGGCCGCCATTCGCCACGAAAAGATCGCCGACCACTCCTTTGCTGCCTTCGTACACAAAGAAGCTGTAACCGAAGATACGCCCGCGATCGATGGCGGCGTACCCGGGCAGAATTTTCGCGTCAACATAGCGCAGGATCATCTCGGCCGACCCGTGGTAGTCCCATGAGAGCAGACTCGCCCAAACCCGCGACTCATCGTCGAGCAGAGAGCGCAGATCCACGGATGAAAAATGTCTGAGGTCGAGAATCTCCACGGAGCTCCTGCAAAGTCAGCAAAAAGACTGCGGCCTTCGTTTGCGACGGCAGAACTCCGAGTTTAGTGCGTTGCGCGGGTTCAAGCAAACCGGCGGAACACAGGGCAGCAACACTATCAGGAACGGCAACTGGGTGGAGCAGACATAGGTGGAGCAGGCCTTCAGGCCTGCGTTTGAGGGCAGCCTCGCATCAGGACATGACTTCAGGCATGGCGTACGAACCACTTATCGCCGCGCGTTCAGTGCACCTAGTTTCTGAATCGCGGTTCCACTCCCAGTTCTAATGCTTGACGTTAGCCCCCACCCCGGCCACCCAGAAAAATTCCACATGCTGCGCCGCGTAGTGTCCAAGATAAGAGACGCGGCGTCCAGCTACCAGCTTCGCAATTTCCACCTGCGAATTCTCTGGCGCCACCAGCAAGTGCTCTTCCTGCGGAACGCTGCCCCAATCGTAGTTGAAGGTCAGCCGGTTGCGATAAAAAGTCAGGCCGTATTCCAATTCGCGCCGAACATGGTAGACGGCCAACGGCAGCGGATGGGTTTCCATCCCGGAAATTTGACGCGCTAATGGCCGCGCCGAGTACGTCTGGTCCAGAGCCACGGATCCCAATCTCAACACAACTCCCACAACCAGCAGAACCGGAATCACAGTAACGAACCGCAGCATGCGGAAACCTGTCTTCCGAACCAGCGTGAGCGCAATTCCGGCACACAAAACGAATGCGACGCCGAGCGACGCCAGCATGGGTTGACCCCCCGGAAACCGATGCTGCGTGATCAGGTAGGCAATCAATAGGGCCGGAATAATCGGAGCCGCCGCCACGAGCGCATGCAGCACCACCAGCCACATCGCGGGAGGCTCAACCTCGCTTTGCTCTAGATGTTGCCGCAGATAGCCGACTAACACAAGCGCGCCCGCCGGAATCGCGGGAAGAATGTAGCCCGGCAATTTTGATTGCGAGATCGAAAAAAACAATACAGGCACAACCAACCAGCAGGACGCGAAAATGCTGAATTGTTTTTCGAAATCCACGTTAGCGGACCCTGTTACGCTCCGCTGATCCCACAACCAGCGCATCGCCTGAACCAGGGCCGCGATCACAAAGATCGTCCAGGGAACCAGAGCCAGCGCCGTTACTGGCAGGTAATACCAGAAGGGCTCGCTATGGTGATAAAGATTTTCCGAGAACCGGCCAAAATTTTGTTGGACGATGAACTCGCGAAAAAACTCAGGATTGCGCATCTGCACAGCGACATACCACGGCAGCGCGATCACGCAGAACAAAATAATTCCCGGCAACCACAGCGACTTCAGGATCACTCGCACTTCTCGAACCGCACTCGCGTAGAGGACGATCACCGCTGCGGCCAGAAGCGGCGCAACGGGTCCCTTCGCCAGCGTCCCCAAAGCCATGAAGCCATAGAAAATTGCCAGATAAATTTTCTTTCCACTTTCCCGCCACGCCCACCAGCCCAGCATTCCAATGCTGAAAGCCGCGGCCAGCGCCATGTCCGTCGAGGCGGCGCGTGCGTAGCCGACAATCCCGGCAGCAGAAGCTGTGATTAGTGCTCCATCCAGCGCAAATCCGGGGCGGAAGCGGCGTAGAAACAAATACACTCCGACTATGAGCAGACTGGCATCGAGCACCGAAGGCAACCGCGCAGCCCAGTCGCTCGCTCCAAAGATGGCGTACGCCATCATGGCCTGCCAGTAGTAAAGCGGTGGTTTTTCCAGCCAGGGCCGCCCGCCCAGCGTGGGCGTAATCCCGTCGTGGCGCTCCAGCATTTCGCGCGCCACCTGCGCATAGCGCGGCTCATCGGCTCCAATCAGCCCGAACTGTCCCAGGCCGTACAAAAACAAAAACGCGCAAAAGCCCGCCAGCAACAGCGAGTCGGTGCGCGTGCGATTCGTCATGGAAGGATGGAAGGTTTCAAGGTTTCAGGTTAGGTTTCAAGGTTTCAAAGTAATCGCAGGAAAGTTACATCGGACCAGTTGACTTTCGAAACGTTGAAACCTTGAAACATTGAAACCTGATGTTTCATTGTACGGAAGGACCCCGCCGAGCATTTCCAGAACCGGGCGCACCGCCTGGGCCAGCGGACCATCCAGCGAGCAGCCGCTGGCACACTGATGGCCGCCGCCGCCAAAGCACTCGGCCACGCGGGCCACGTCGAGCTTGCCCTTGCTGCGCAGGCTCACGCGAAAACGCCCGCCCGGCAGCTCGCGGAAGAATGCCGCTACCTCGACTTCGCCGATCGAAAGCACGTAATTTACCAGGCCTTCGCAGTCTTCCTCTTTGCCTCACAACGTTCCATTTGCTTCTGTGTCACCCAGGTCGAACCCACGTGGCCTTCGGTGTTGAGGTTGCGCAGCGCTTCGCCGAGCAGCCTCATCTTGGCCACCGAGTGGGCAAAATAAATACTGCGCGCGCAGTGCGAAGGGTCGGCGCCCGCCAGCACCAGCTCGCGCGCCAGAGCGAATGTATGCTCGTTCGTTCCCTGAAACATGAATGACCCGGTGTCCGTCATCAGCGCGGTGTAAAGGCAGGTCGCAATCTCCGGAGAGAATGGCGTTCCCGCCTCGCGCGCCAGACGAAAAACCATTTCACCTGTCGCCACGGCGTGCGGATCG
>CAVVMQ010000016.1:0-105671 GCA_963749295.1 uncultured Acidobacteriaceae bacterium | reverse complement strand
CAGCGGTGAAGTGGAACCTTGATCCAAGCGGCCTCCTAAGCTTGCAAGCTCATTCCGATTCAACGAGTCGGCGCTAACAGAAACAAGTTACTAAAGCATTACATTATCACAAATTACTTTGCAGTGCAAAGTACTACCCGCGGAAGAGCAGCCCTTCAAGCAGCGCGTAAGGCGGGCAGCCCTCAACTAGAGGATTGTCATTCCGAGTCGGGGTGAAAGACGGGCGAGAGCCTGCACTGAGCGGAAGCCGAAGGGAACCTGATTTTCTCGCGACCAGTTATCCACAGCCGTAATGTGACATCTGACCTTGTCATCCACAGCCCCAATATCCGATCATGCCCGCGGAGGCAGTGCGCAAATGCGATTTATTGGGGCTTAGTGCAGAGCTAAGTCCTATGTTGCCAAGATTTTGCCCACAACACGATGATTCCAATAGACCAAGGGGGGTACTTATAAGAAGGTAAACAGCCATTTTCCCAAATCGAGAAAGCTGGAAACTCGAAACCGGGCGAGAATGTGGGCATGAGCATGTGGCGAAATTCCGGGACCGACGGGATCTTTCTCATTTCTGGCGGCAACAAATTGGGGGAACAGAATCTCGTTGCAGTTATGGGGTGACATTCTCTTGGAACGTCTACAGTGAAAGTTTTTTCATCTTGACGGTGGCCGCCCTTGACTTCATAATGCTTCGCGCTGTCGCCAGTGCCCTGCCGTGGCTGAATTTCCCTTCCTGAAAGCGGGCTCCCCCCAGTCCGAAGGGCACGGTCAATAATGAGGAGGAATCCATGTTTTCCACCAGGATGTCCTGGGCCCCAGTACGCCATCTCGTCTGGGTCGCCTGCGTTCTCACCTTTGCGTCGAACCAGTTGCAAGCAGCCAATACTAGCTACAAAATGCGGATGATTAACCCCAGCGGCTCGACCCAGACCTATGCAGTAGGACTGAATAAGAACGACGCGGTCGTGGGCAATTACACCGATTCGAGCGGTGTCGTCCACGGCTTTGAGTTCGCGGGAAACAAATACACCTCGCTCAATTTTCCCAAAGCCAATAAGTTCACGCGCGCGAACGGGATTAACGACTCCAATTTCATCGTGGGCGACTTCTACGGCAGAGACGCCTTCTATCACGGGTTTACTTTTAGTAAGGGGACATACACGCAGTACGACATCAGCCTGAGCACGGCTTCCACGTCGATATTCGGCGTGAACAACGCCGGGGATTTCGTGGGCGCAACCGGCGTGGGAGGCACCAATCAGGGATTCGTGAACATTGCCGGCACGGTCACGGAGTTTTATGGCAGCGGGACCGACAACACATTCGCCCTGGCCATCAACAACAACAACGAGGTGGTGGGGCAGTTCTTCGACTCCAGCAACAACGCCCATTGCTTCGATCGCAGTTCGACTGGAGCCATCACCGAGATTGTGTATCCCGGAGCCGTGCAGACTTCGTGCAACGGAATCAACGACTCTGGAATCATCTCCGGCTGGTACGAGAACAGCTCCAGCCAGTTCTACTCCTTCCAGGACCATGCGGGCGTGTTCACGTCATTGCCCTTCATCAGCGCCAGCGGCATTAACAACCTAAATTCCTTCGTCGGTTATTATGTGGGGCCGGGGGCGCCTGGGGGAGAAGTGTACGGCTATCTTGCCTCGCCGCACACGATGAAGAGTCTTTCCACCGTCGCCGTCCCCAAAGCCGAGAGCACAAGCACGATCGGGTTGAACAATGCGGGCGTGATGGTGGGCCAGTACACCAACTCAAGCGGCCAGACACACGGGTTGATGCTATCAGCGGGGAAAGCGACGAACATCGACGACCCCAACGCGATGACCGGGACGACATGGTGCTACGGTATCAATACCTCGGACACAATCGTCGGCTTTTACACCACATCGACGAGCGCGACTCAAGGCTTCATGTATTCCGGAGGAACGTATACTGATATCGGCCCCGCAGGCTCACTGTTTTCCGAGGCGATCAATATCAACGACTCCGGTGTAATCGCGGGGACCTACGAGGATTCGAGCAGCGTTTACCACGCGTTTACATACAACGGTTCGAGCTACACCACCATTGACGTGCCGGGTGCGACGGTTACCCAAGGGTGGGGCATCAACGCGGCCGGCGAACTGACTCTGGACTGGCTGGACGCCAACGGGTACTACGAATCGTCCACTTACAACGGCACAACTTTCACCACCATCAACGTTCCCGGCGCAACCCAGAGTCTGGTGCACTCGATCAACAAGTCCGGAAACGTCGTTTACACGTGGTATGACCTCTACGGAAACGACCACGCAGCAGTTCTGAGCAGCGGTTCGTATTACGTGTTCGACGACCCCAACGGGACCAGCACGCGCGCCGACGGCATCAACGACTCGAATCTTATCGTCGGCCGCTTCTTGCAGGCGGGAAGCACGACATTGTACGACGGATACAAGGCAATGAACTGATTTGGGTTTACCGAGCGTTCAAGGCCAAAGGATCGGGCCGCAGCGGGTCAGTTTGCTGTGGCCCGGAATTTCCCCCTGGTGCGAAAGTCAACCACAGCACTCCCTACTTATTCTGCAAGCTCAGCCGAGCCAGCAGCGCATACGCCTTGCGGAACCAGGGTCGCTCGCGCCGCCGCTGATAGGCCGGCATCGTGGGCCGTTTGTCGAGGATTTTCTGGGCCCACTGTCGCGCTTCCTCGGTGCGGCCTTGCGATTGAAGGAAGGTCGCATAGTTGTAGTAAGTTTCGGAACTGGTCGACGTCTTTGTGGCCTGCTGAAAGAGGGCATCGGCTTTTTCCGCCTGCCCGGTTTGCGCGTAGGCGTGGGCTAGCAGGCCCTTGGCGCGCTGGAAGTCGTAGTTGGGATCGGCGGTGACGGCGCGCTCGAGATCTGGGACGGCCGCAGCGAAGTCTCCTAGTTCGATTTCTGCTATGCCACGGCGGTAGAAGGGATCGGCGTGGTCGGTTCGCGACGAGATGGCCTTGTCGTAGCAGGCGCGCGCCCGGGCGAAGTCGCCGTCGTCGAGATAGAGCAGTCCAAGCTCTTCGTAGTTGCCGGCGGAAGGATTATCGAGGATAGCCCGCTCGAGTTCGCGAATGCGCCGCCGTCGCGGGAAGGCCTGAAAGGAAGTGCTGAGCAGCCCGGCATCGGGAATGACTTCGGCAACAATGTAAATCAGCGCGCCTATCCATCCCAGGAACAGGATGATAAAGATCCAATACGTATCCGGCCGGCGGCGGATGAAGTGCACAATCGCAATCGCCTGCAACACTAGTCCCCAGCCGCGCAAGAAAAAGAAAAGCGATCCCATGGAATGCGAAATATAACACGCCACAAGATATCCAAAGCTTACGGCCTAGAATCTTTAACACAGGGGACACAGAGGAGTCACAAGGTAAAGCATCCCCAGTTAGCGCCAGGCAATTCGCCTATGTAACAATATAAAGTGCTACCAACTCAGCCGACAAGTCCCGCAACTCCAACAGTGAAGCCCAACTCCGTCCGCCTTATCGCCACTGATATCGACGGTACGTTGCTCAATCCGCAATTCCAGATTTCCGAGAATGATCTAGGCGCATTGCGGAGGGCTCATGCGGCGGGGATTGAGGTCGTCCTCGTAACCGGGCGCCGCCATACGTTCGCTTTGCCTATCGCGGAGCAGTTGGGATTTGATCTGTGGCTGATCAGCTCGAATGGCGCGGTCACGCGATCGCTCTCTGGCGAGACTTTCCATCGCGACCTGATGCCGCTTGAAAACTGCCGCGAATTGTGCGGAGCCATGCAAGAATTCCGCGGCAACACCGTTCTTACCTTTGACAAGGAAACCAAAGGCGCAATCGTGCTCGAGTACCTCGACGACTTGAACGCGAGCATCCGGCGTTGGCTGGAAAAGAATATGGCCTACATCGAGTTCGTCGTGCCCATCGAGAACTCCCTGGCAATTGATCCGGTGCAGACTATGTTTTGCGGATCGATGACGCGTATGGGCGATGCGCTGCGAACTCTGGAAGCCTGCGGTATGGACAATCGCATCACCGTTCTGCGCACCGAATATCCCAACCGGGATCTCTCCATGATCGACGTGCTGAATGCGGGATGTTCCAAGGGACACGCCCTGGAACGTTGGGCGGTGCATCGGGGCTTCCGGCGCGAACAGGTCATGGCCATCGGTGATAACCACAATGACGTGGAAATGCTTGAGTTTGCCGGGCATCCGGTTATCATGGGTAATGCCTGCGAGGAGTTGCGCGGGCGCGGCTGGAGTGTAACCCTGGGAAATGACCAGGGTGGCGTAGCGGCGGCCGTAGCGGAAGGAGTCGGTGGGTAGAATCTCCTACATGAAGAAGTTGATCCAGCTCGGCGTGTGGGCAGCAGCGGTCACTGTGCTCGCTCTGACCGCGGTCCCTTGTTCAGCGTCCGATTCGGCTGTGTTGCGCAACGGATTCTCCATACGTCATGAGCGCCGGCAGGTTATCGGGACCATCACGCGTCTCTACTTGGGTGGAGACAATTCGAGTTTTGTCGATGTGCCGACCGAGGAGATTGATCACTACGAAGCGTCACCGATTGAAGCGCCAGTGCTCGCATCAAAGGCAGACCTGCGCGCCTTGCACCCCGAGTTGCAGGCGGCGAACGCCGGGCATCCGTTTGATCTGAACGAGGTTGTTAACGCAGCCAGTGGCACGTATCGCCTAGACCCCGATCTGGTGAACAGCGTCATTCGCGCCGAGAGTGGCTTCAACGTGCGGGCGGTGTCGCCGAAGGGCGCGCAGGGACTGATGCAGTTGATGCCGCAGACCGCGTCAGAGCTGGGCGTACACAATGCCTTTGATCCGCAGGCCAACGTGGAAGGCGGCACGCGCTATCTGCGCGAACTGTTGGAGCGCTATGACTTTGATCTGGTCAAGGCGCTGGCGGCTTACAACGCCGGTCCGCAGCGAGTGGAGCAGTATGGCGGGGTGCCTCCATACTACGAAACAAAGGCTTACGTGGCGCGCATTGTGCGCGACTTCAACAAAAAGAAACTCGCCGCAAAGACCGCATCTCAGCCCGCGACTCAGAAAACTTCAGGAAGCAAATCCACCGCAACTCGCGCTTCGGCAGCCAAGCCCCACAAGTCCGCCCCGCAAACCCAGGCCGAGGCTAGTGCCACCCACACTAGCACCCCGAACTAGTTCAACTTCTCAGCTTCAGACAATCGAGCGCACCACGCCGCCGTCGGCGCGCAACGCAGCCCCGTTGGTCGCGGAAGAGAGCGGACTGCAGATAAAGGCCACGAATGCCGCTATCTCTTTGGGATCGATCATGCGTTTCAGCAAAGACGTAGACCGCATGCTCAGAAAGAATTCCTTTTCCACGGACGCGCGATCGGTTTTCTGCTGCAACGCCACCTGATCAACAAAACCCAACACTCCCTCGGAGCCAGTCGGGCCCGGCATTATAGTGTTGACCGTCACGTTTGTACCAGCGGTGGTCTCGGCCAGCCCACGGGAAATGGCCAGCTGCGCTGTCTTCGTCATTCCGTAATGGATCATCTCAGCGGGGATCTGCACGGCCGATTCGCTGGAGATAAACACAATGCGTCCCCAGTTGCGCTGCTTCATGCGCGGAAGATAGTGGCGGCTGAGGCGCACACCGCTCATCACGTTGACCTCGAAAAAGTGCAGCCAGTCCGCGTCGGAAATCTCTTCGAACGCCTTGGGCTCGAAGATCCCAAGATTATTCACCAGAATATCGACATCGGGAAACTGCTCAACCGCTTGGCGGACACCCTTCGCCGTGCCGAGGTCGGCAGCAAGGCCTGCAGCGGCGCCGCGCGGCCCAGATTGAGCCAGAGCCGCGAGAGCTTGATCGACTCGCTGCTGGGTGCGCCCGTTGATGATGACCGAAGCGCCTTCGAGTGCGAGTCTTTCCGCGATGGCGTATCCAATGCCCGCCGATGATCCGGTGATGAGTGCGCGCTTCCCTTCGAGTTGTAGGTCCATGGAGATTCGATGTGGTATGAGAGACGAGTGATGCAGAGTGCCTTTCGTTTGACCCTCCGACCGCACTCATTTACCTTGGGAGTGCCGTTTCCGCTTCGCGTTGCGAGGGTCGCGGCGCTAGGCTTCTCCTCTCATGGACAAAAAGCGCATCGTGGCCAGCGTGGTCGTGTTCTTGATTCTGGCCATTCTGGTTTACCTGCAAGTTCGCGAATGGCAGGCTTTCGACTGGAATAAGTTCCGAGACTTGAGCCGTCGGATTCGTTGGATGCACGTGCTCCACGCGGTAGCATGGATATATTTCGGTTACGTTCTGAGGGCTATCCGGTGGAAGATTTTTCTTCTACCAGTCAGGCCAAAGGCTTCATACGCCGGATTGATCGCCCCCACTCTGATTGGATTTACGGGCTTGGCGTTGCTCGGGCGACCCGGAGAAATTATTCGCCCCTATCTCATTGCAAAGCGTGAGAACCTTCCGTTTTCCTCCCAGATGGGAGTGTGGGCGATTGAAAGAATATTTGATATTGGCGCGTTTACGGTTCTGATGGTCTCGGCGATTTTCTTTCTGCCAGCCGCCATGCAATCAATTCCACATCCGGAGTACTATCACCAGTTTCGCATCGGTGGTTTTCTGCTAATCGGTCTGGTGGCTGGTCTCGCTGTAGGAGCGGTCGTAGTGAGCCGCAGCGGCGATGCGATCGCGGGATGGTTTGAAAAGCGATTTGCGCATTTAGCAGCCAATCTGGGCCATCGCATCGCCGACAAGATTCGGGAGTTCGGCATCGGCTTGCGCTTCGTTCACGGCCCTGTGTCGCTCACGATGGCGATAGTTGTCTCAGTTGCGATGTGGTTTGTAATCGCTGTGGCCTACCAGGAAGTTGCCCACGCCTACGGGACGGATGCGCTGGACATCAGCCGACCACAAGTGCTCCTCTTGATGGGGGCGAGTATCTTTGGATCCATGCTTCAATTGCCCGGTGTAGGTGGTGGCTCGCAGGTGGCAACGGTGGCTGCCCTCACCAGGATCTTCGATGTTCCCGCAGAAATGGCGGCAAGCTGCGCAATCTTACTATGGCTGGTTTGCTTTGTGGCGGTTATGCCCGCGGGGCTGGCCTTGGCGCACCACGAGAGATTGTCCTTGGGGAAGTTGTCGAAGGAAAGTCATCAGGCGGAAGAAGCGGAGATCGCCGGGCCGCCGGCGTAGGCTCAGAGTCTCTGTCTATCACAGAGGTACCTGACGCGCGGCCCGCCTTGCTCGCCTGTTACAATTTTGTATCACTACAAACAACAGCAGGTTCCTCCTTCTTCGACTTCGCCGAGCTCAGTGTCAGGCGGAATGACAAGGGTTTTTGAGTTTGGCGAGAAAACATCAGCATGAAATGTCCTTTTTGCGGATTTGCCGAAGATAAAGTGGTGGACTCGCGGGAGAGCAAAGAGGCGGAATCGATCCGCCGACGGCGCGAGTGCCTGAAGTGCGGCAAGCGCTTTACCACCTATGAGCGCATCGACGAAATTCCCTACATGGTGGTAAAGAAAGACGGACGGCGTGAGAAGTTCGACCGCCAGAAGGTTCTGAATGGATTGCTGCGGGCCTGCGAGAAGCGGCCGGTGCCGATCAGCAAGCTGGAACAGATTGTGAATGAGGCGGAGTCGTTCGTCATCGAATCGCAGGAACGCGAGCGCAAGACCAGCGAACTGGGCGAGTTGATCATGAACCGACTGCGGCGCTACGACAAAGTTGCATACGTCCGGTTTGCCTCGGTGTATCTGGATTTCAAGGACGTGAAAGAATTCATGAATGAGTTGAGGGATTTGGTTAAGACGAAGGAAGCAGTTGAACTTAAAGTGAAAAAGAGTGGTCAGTGATCAGTGGTCAGTGGCTGGTGAAACCGAATGTTTTGCTGGCCACTGACCACTGACCACTAGTTTAAATCATGAGTCATAAAGTAACTCTCATCCCCGGCGATGGAATAGGGCCAGAAGTGACCGCGGCGACCGTGCGCATTCTGGAAGCTACGGGCGTGAAGTTTGAGTGGGAGGCGTTCGAGGTTGGCGCCGATGCGTTCGAAAGGCGCGGCGAATACATCCCGAAAGAGTTGATTGAATCCATCGAGCGCACGCATGTGGGGTTGAAGGGACCAGTGACCACGCCCGTCGGCGGCGGGTTTTCCAGCATTAACGTTGCGTTGCGCCAGAAATTCGAGCTGTACGCTAACTTCCGGCCGATCCGGAATCTGCCGCATATTCCGACGCGTTATCCGGATGTGGATCTCATCATTGTGCGCGAGAATACCGAAAGTCTTTACTCAGGACTTGAGCACGAAGTCGTTCCCGGCGTAGTGGAAAGCTTGAAGATCATCACGCAGAAGGCCTCGACTCGCATTGCGAAATTTGCATTTGCCTATGCCCGCAAGAATCAGCGCAAGAAGATTCACGCGGTTCACAAGGCGAACATCATGAAGCTGTCGGATGGGTTATTCCTGCGCTGCTGCCGGGCCGTGGCCAAGGAGTATCCCGAAATCACCTACGGCGAGCACATCGTGGACAACACTTGCATGCAGTTGGTAATGAATCCCTACCAGTACGATATGCTGGTGATGGAAAACCTTTACGGCGATATTATTTCGGATTTATGCGCAGCCTTCGTGGGTGGGCTGGGATTTGTGCCTAGCGCGAACCTAGGCGACCATTGCGCAATTTTCGAGGCTGTCCACGGATCAGCTCCGGACATCGCGGGCAAGAATTTGGCGAATCCCACGGCACTGTTGCGGTCTGGGCTGTTGATGCTGCGCCATCTGGGCGAGTTTGATGCATCCATGCAGATTCGTAACGCATTGGAGAAGGTATACCGCCATCCCAAACAACTGACGCGCGACGTTGGCGGCCAGTCGGGCACGTCGGAATTTGCTGATGCGGTGATCGAAGAAATGGACCGGGCGAAGGTCGCGCCGGCTGCCACTCACTAAGAAGCCGTTTTTCAACTTCACGCTTGGGGCCTCACCAATTACTGAGGCAGAAAAGGCGCGTTATGAAGCAGAGGCTAGTCGCAACCGTAATCAGCGGTATGGCGTTCTTGTTTCTTTTCGCAGGCTCGGCGGCCGCACAGGGCGGAGAGTTGGTGGCGGCGGAGTATGGCGCCGGCAATCGCCGTGTGGATGTGACTCCACGGGTGCGATCCTTTGTTCACGACGGGATTTTGCGGTTCGATGTGACCGATCAAGTTCTCGGGACCGATCCAGCGCGAAATCACGTCAAGGAACTTTTCATCCGCGTACGGCACTGGGACGGCAACGTCGAGGAGTTTCGTTACCCGGAATACGCCCATGTGAATCTGGTGCTGGATCCCGAGAGAGGCTATGAGTACCACGACCGGAATCTCCACATCATGCGTGCGTTTTATGGCGGCGCAGGGCATTTCGCCGATGTGACGGAAATGTTGCGCAGCATGACCCGCGACGGCAGGCTACTCGTAGTAGTCGACAATCGCAACATGGGCGGCGACCCCGATCCCGAGGTGCACAAGGTGCTGCGGGTGCTGTACTGGCATGACGGGCAGCGCCGACAGGTTGTGGTTCCGGAACACGGCGAACTGCGGTTGCCGTAACAACTTCAGGCTTCGGGCTTCGGCTTTCGAGCTTCGACGGAAACGCTTGATGCCGGCTCTCCGCGCGGGGAGGATTTTTTGGCCGAAGCACGAGACTCGAAAGCCGAAGGCCTCAACATTGGTCGCAATTTCCGCGCAGGCTGCGATTGGGGCATTGACTCTCGCCGGAGATGGGAGTAAATTCGCGGGTTCTGGGGAATCTGAGGGGATGGCGAAGACAACGCGCCGTGTGGGGGTAGTTCTGTTTCAGCTGGGCGGTCCGGACACGCTGGCTGCGATAGAGCCTTTTCTTTATAACCTCTTTTGCGACCCCGATATTATTGACTTTCCTTTTGCCCGCATCGGGCGCAAACCTCTGGCTAAACTGATTTCGACTACGCGCGCCCGAAGAGTGCAGCATCATTACGCGACCATTGGCGGAGGATCGCCGATCCGGCGGTTTACGGAACGGCAGGCGCGGGCCCTGGAGGCGGAGCTGGCACGTCGCGGTCTGGATGCCCGCTGCTTCGTGGCCATGCGCTACTGGCATCCCTTCACTAGCCAAGCGATCGTGGGACTTAAGGCGGCGCAATGCGACGAAGTTGTACTTCTGCCCTTGTATCCTCAGTATTCTTCAACCACCACAGGATCGAGTCTGAATGAATGGCAGCGGCTTTTTCGCGGCAACATTCCCGTGCGCAAAGTGGGTCCGTTTTATCGGGATCCGATGTATCTGGATGCGGTAGCTGAAAAGATTGAAGAGGCGCTAGCGCGATTTCCGGATCCGGGGCGAGCCGAGATTGTTTTCAGCGCGCACAGCGTGCCCATGTCGGTGATTGCGAAGGGTGACCCCTACCAGCGGCAGATTGAGGAAACGGTGCGCCTGTTGATGGAGCGTGGCAGATGGACAAATCGGCACCGGCTCTGCTACCAGAGCAAGGTGGGCGCGAGCAAATGGCTGCAGCCCTCCCTCCACCGGACGCTTCACGATCTGGCGGCCGAGAAGGCGCGGGAAGTCTGCATCGTACCGATCGCGTTTGTTTCCGATCACGTGGAAACGCTGGGCGAGATCGACCACGATGCGCGCGAAGCGGCGCGGCGGCTGGGCGTCACGCAGTTTGAGATGAGCGCGGGTTTGAACGATTCCACTAAGTTTATTTCGGCGTTGGGATCGTTGGTACTGGAAGCGATGGGCGAGACGGTTCAGTCTTGCATTCCGGTTCATGAAATGGACGGACAGGTTGCCGCACAGGCGCTGATGGGAGCCGATTAGCAGCCAGACATCGTCTGAAAGATTGGTTCGACAAGTAGGAAAGGGACAGGAGAAGAGTCATGGCGGAACCGGAGGGCGGTAAGCCCAGCCCGAATCCAGAGGCGGCAAAGCCCGCAGCCCCGGGCGCGGTCGATGCCACAAAGTACGTGGGCACGCCGGCGGTGGGAACCTCGAAGGCGGCGGCCGCTGCGGGACTTTCCTCGTCCGGTCCGTCGAACACCGACATCGATCGGCGGCGCCGGCGGCTGGTGTGGGTTGCGGTGACCGCGTTCCTGACCGCGTGGTTCCTAGCCTTCTTCCGATTTTTTCTTCCCCGTACTCTTTTCGAACCCAACACCGTTTTCAAGATTGGCTATCCCTCGGAGTTCGCCTTGGGTGTCGACACCAAGTTTCAGCAGAGATACCGCATCTGGGTCGATCGCACGCCGGACCGCGTGTTCGTGATCTACGCCCGTTGCACGCACCTGGGTTGCACGCCGGATTGGAAACCTAGCGAGAACAAATTCAAGTGTCCCTGCCATGGCAGCGGTTACGACAGCGAGGGCATTAACTTCGAAGGACCAGCCCCGCGTCCGATGGATCGCGCACACGTGGAACTAGCGCCAGACGGGCAGATCATCGTCGACACTTCGCGTCTTTATCAATGGCCGAAAGGACAGCCCAGCAAGTTCAACGATCCAGGAGCATTCTTAACCGGAGTGTAGCGGTTTAGTAGCGCCGGCGTCCCGCCGGCCTTCGCAGTATCGAAGAGGCAATCATGGCTGACGAAAATAATCCGAACGGCAAGAACGGCAAGGTGGGCCTGGTCGACCGCGTCAAAGAAGACATTCAGGCGATGAAGGTCGACATCCCCGCCAAGGCAAAAGAACAAATCGATGGCCTGAAAGATCCGACCAAGACTCAGGTTTATACTTCGATCTTCCGCCATAAGCACGACGACACCCCGCGCAACCGGGCTCTGGGCGTGCTTTCGAATGTGTTCCTGCATCTCCATCCCGCGAAGATCAATCGCGATGCGGTGCGCTACAGCTACACCTGGGGCATGGGCGGGATCACGTTTTTTCTGTTTATCATCCTGACCTACACCGGCGTACTGCTGATGTTCTACTACCATCCCAGCAAGGTGCAGGCGTTTCGCGACGTGCTTTATCTCGAGCACGACGTTCCGTTCGGAAAGATTCTGCGCAACATGCACCGCTGGGCCGCTCACTTGATGGTGATTGGCGTGTGGCTGCACATGTTCCGGGTATTTCTCACGGGCTCGTATAAGAAGCCGCGTGAGTTTAACTGGAACATCGGCGTGCTGCTGCTGGTGTTTACTTTGCTGCTGTCGTTCACCGGCTATCTCCTGCCCGACGATCAACTCGGATTCTGGGCCGTCACTGTAGGCACCAACATGGCGCGAGCCACGCCGCTGCTCGGGCACGAAGGACCGTTCGGCTCGATGCTGGGCATGACTCCATATAACGATGTGCGCTTCGGCCTGCTGGGCGGGTCGATCGTGGATGCCAATGCGCTGCTGCGGTCCTACATCTGGCACTGCATCGGAATTCCCATTGTCGCCTCGATCCTGATGATCGTGCATTTCTGGCGGGTAAGGAAAGATGGCGGAATTTCCGGTCCGGCGCCGGTAATGCTCGAAGCTGAGGGCGATAAGCCGCGCCGGGGGCCGAAAGCGGCGGGTGAGTAGCGCGCGAAGAGAAACAGCAGGTTCCTCACCGGGCTTTCAGCCCGGTTCGGAATGACAATGATTCACAGTAGTTGACACGAGAACTCTTATGGACTGGCGACAACTTTGGGAAATTTGCTCGGCTCCGGATAACGTGCCGATCGTGGGCTTGATCCCACTGCTGGCTTTCTACATTTATCTGGCATGGAAGCAAGCGCACGCCAACGACGTGCTCATCGCCCAACTCGAAGGCGACGCCGCGCTCGCCAAGACGCATCACCGCAAGACCTGGCCCTTCAAACCGGGCTGGCAGAAGGAAGTTCACGTCTGGCCGTTTCTGCTCCGCATAGAATTTCTCGCAGCCATCATCGTCACGATCATTCTGATGGTGTGGTCGATCACGCTGAACGCCCCGCTGGAAGAACCCGCCAATCCCAACCTCACGATGAATCCGGCGAAGGCCCCATGGTATTTCCTCGGACTGCAGGAGATGCTCGTCTATTTTGACCCGTGGATCGCCGGCGTAGTGATGCCCACGATGATCATCATCGGCTTGATGGTCATCCCTTATATCGATACGAACCCGCTGGGCAGCGGCTATTACACCTGGAAGCAGCGCAAGTTTTCGATTGGCACATTCTTGTTTGGCTTCATCATTCTGTGGGTCGCGATGATCATCATCGGGACGTTCATTCGCGGGCCTGGCTGGCAGTGGTTCTGGCCGGGGCAAACCTGGGATCACAACCGGCTGATCTATGAAGTGAACCGCGACCTGCCCGACATCTTTGGAATTACTTCAAACATGGCGAAGGCGATATTCGGCGCGGTTGTGGTCGGCGGTTATTACTTGCTTGGAGGCTTTCTCGTCTACTCCCTGTTCCGGCGATACATGGGGAAGGACTTCAAGCGCATGAGCCTGCTGCAATTTGGGCTCACGCAATTTCTCCTGCTGACCATGGTGGCATTGCCCCTGAAGATGGGGCTGCGGCTCCTCTGGCACATCAAGTATGTGTGGATTACGCCCTGGTTCAATATTTGAGTTGCAAACGCACAATGAGCACGATACAGGCGAGGACAACAGGTTCCCCGCTTCGCTCGGAATGACAAGCCTATTGGAATGACAAACACTTTCGGAGGAAGCGGTGCCTGAACAACCCAACCTCGAGCAGGACCCGATCACAACCAAGTCGTACGCCGCCTATTACCTGGTCGCGATGGTGATTCTGATGGCGACGTTGTTCTGGGCCTTGTGGGACGAGGCGTGGACACAGCGGCCCTGGAAAGCCTTCCAGGAGCACTGGAAAGACCGCTACAGCGCTTTCCTGAATACTGCGCGCTCAAAGTCGGCTACTTCGGAGAAGGACGTCGAGCAGAATCCGGATTACGTCGCCCTCAAGCAAGCCTACGAGAAGACTTATCAGGATACGAAGGCGCAGGGCGAAGAAGCGCGCAGGAAGCTCGACGATGCCAGCGCCCGCCTGCTCGCGGTGCAGAGTGTGTTCACTGACCGTCGCGCTTACGTGAATGCGCTGACCTACGAACTCGAAACCAGTACCAGCGATTCGGCGAAGGCCAGCAAGCGCAAAGAGATTGAAAGCTACAAGAACGAGCAGGCGACGGTTGAGTATCCCGACGGCAGCAAACAGAAATACACATTTCCCCAACTCGAAGAAAAGTACAACGAGATCCGCGACGAACGCACGAAGCTAAGCCTGGAACTCGGCGATATCCTGAAGCCTGTGACCGCCGCCAAGGCGAAGCTTGATGAATACATCTCCGATCACATGGTCGATCTCACGCCGCAGCAGATCGACGGATTGAAACGGCGGGCCACTGAATGGGTGCCGGCGATTGTGCAGATTAACGTTGCCGACGCCAATATCGTCGACCGTTGCGAATCCTGCCACATGAACGCGCGCGAGCCGCTAAAGGTCACCTCGGCGTCAATGACACCGAAAGGCGAGAAGAAGCCGGATGAATATGCCGACGCGTTCGTGAGCCACACGGATCCCGAACTGCTGGCGATTCACGATCCAGAGAAATTTGGATGCTCGCCCTGCCATCAGGGCAACGGACGCGCCACCACAAGCGTCGAGAAGGCGCACGGAAACTACGAGCACTGGCTGTGGCCGCTGTTTCGCAAGGAGAACGCGCAGGCTGGCTGCCAGAATTGCCACGCGGGCGACATGATGCTGGCCAGCGGGGACGTGCAATTTCAGACCATCAATAACGGCAAAGACCTCTTCCGCCAGAGAGGCTGCATGGGCTGCCATCGCTACGAGGGTTACGACAAAGAGCCCGAGGACCTGAACTCGATCGGCCAGCAGATCAAGCAGATCGAGACTCAGAAGAAAGACAATCTGAAACAGACCGCGTATCTGATGAAGCAGGCAGATGCGGCCGCGTCGAACGAAGAAGCGAACCAGTTGAATGGCCAGGCCGTTGACTTAAGAGTCGCAAACAGCAAGCTGGACGGGCGTTTGCAGCAGCTCGACTACCAGTCGCACAGCCTGATGCAGGACCAGAAGAAGGTTGGTCCGAACCTGAAAGACGTCCGGCTGAAGCTGAACAAGAACTGGATTCCGGTCTGGTTGAAGAAGCCCTCGGATTTCCGTCCCACCACCAAGATGCCGAACTTCCGCCTGAACGATCATCAGATCCAGGCCATTTCGGCATTCATCTGGCAAGCGGGATTCACCGACGCCGTTCCCAAGCACAAGGCCGGAAACGCCGCTCACGGGAAGGAATTATTCGAGACGCGCGGATGTCTGGCCTGCCATTCGATCGGCGAAGGCGATCAAACACAGGGCGGAACCTTCGCCGCGAATTTGACCCGCGTCGGCGAAAAAGCGAATTACGATTACCTCGTGCGCTGGATCCACGACGCCCGCGAGCGCACGCGTCCTTACTGCCCGTACGAAAAGAAAGACATTGGCCCCGAGGATTACGCCAAGAAGGGCCTTCCCTATAAATTCGACCTCGATCACAGCCAGTGCCCCAACGACGGTCACGAACTGCAAGTGCAGAACATGACGGTGATGCCCAGCCTGCGCCTGGCTCCAGAAGATGCGGAAGACATTGCAACTTATCTGATGACGCAGAAGAAACAGGAGCCGTCTTCCTACGCCGATGCTTCGTTCATGGACGATCCTAAACTGAAGGACGAAGGCAAGAAGTGGGTGCGTCATTTCGGCTGCTCCGGCTGCCACGAGATCGCGGGATTCGAAGACGAAGGACGCATCGGCACCGAACTCACCTATGAAGGCAGCAAGCCGATCGAACGTCTTGACTTCGCTTTGTTCACCGAAACTGCGCAACGTGGAGGCAAAGAGGCCGAGCCGATCAAAGACAAAGAAGACCTCGCGCGGCTGCCCGACGGACCGGCGACCGAGCCCTGGTACGACCACAAAGGATTCTTCGAGCACAAGCTCGCCGAGCCCAACATTTACGATCAGGGCAAAGTCAAGGGTGAGACCGAAGCTTTGCGCATGCCCAACCTGCACCTCACCAAAGAGCAGGTGCTCGATCTCACAACTTTCCTGATGGGGAGTGAAGAGACTTCCCTGCCCTCGAGTTATCAATACAGGCCGGGAGACACGCGGCATGATATTCAGGAAGGTTGGTGGATCGTCAAGAAATACAACTGCATGGCCTGCCACCAGTTCATCCCGGGGCAGAAAACGATTCTGATGGGCTTGCCGCAGTATCAGGACGCGCAGGAGCAACTGCCTCCGAAGCTTTTAACTGAAGGCGCGCGTGTCGATCCCGAGTGGCTGCGGAAGTTTTTGTCGAATCCCGCTCTCAGCAATTCCGACACGAACCGCAACGGGGTGCGCCCGTATTTGAAGGTGCGCATGCCGACGTTCTCATTCTCCGACAATGAACTGCGCAAACTCGTGCGCTTCTTCCAGGCGCTGTCGCAGCAGCCGCTGCCTTACATTCCGGAAGAGGTGCCGGTGCTGACCGCGAAGGAAACGGACATGGCGCGCAGTCTGTTCTCGAGCACCGCGGCGCCTTGCCTGAAGTGCCACGCTACCGGCAATCCCGCGCACGACAAGATTGCGACGGCTCCGAACTTCCTGCTGGCGAAAGAACGTCTGAAGCCGGACTGGGTTGAGCGCTGGATCACTGATCCGCAGGCGGTCAGTCCCGGAACGTCCATGCCCTCGGGATTATTCAAGCAGCAGAATAATCAGTGGGTGTTTGCGGGGCCGACTCCGCCTTCATTCCAGGGTTATGAGGGTGATCATCGCAAACTGCTGACCGATTACATCTTCCAGTTGACAGCGGAAGAACAGCGCAGAGTAGCAGCGTCAATGCCGAGGGCGAAAGCGGCGGTGCAGCCGAAGGGCGATCACAGGCAGGCGGCAGCTGAATCGCGTCCGGCAGCGAGCGGCGGTTCGCGGTAGAATGACGGGTTCGGTTACGATATCCCGCTTACGGGTTGGCATCCCGAGCGAAGCTAGGCATCTTGGAGTTTGCCAGCGGCGGCGACACCGGTGGCACGGGCAGAACCAGGATCCCTCGCTTCGCTCGGGATGACAAGTACCTATCAACTGCTAAAGAAAGAAGGACATCATGAATAAGAAAAGTTGGGGGATGATCTCGGTCGGTGTTTTGGCATTCTGTGGTTTGTTGCTGCTCACGGCAGCTTGCAACAAGAAAGAGGAGCAGTCGGCGAACACGATGTCTCAGCCGACACCGGCGGCGGCGCCTGCGGCCACTCCCATTGATCCCGCAACGGTCGCAACCGTAAGCGGCACAGTGAAGTTCGATGGCGCGGCTCCAAAGGCGGCTAAGATCGACATGAGCCAGGACCCAGCCTGCAAAGGCATGAACGAAGCGGAGACTGTAGTCGTCGCGAGCGGCGATCTAGCCAACGTGTTCGTCTACGTAAAAGACGGCCTCGGTAGCCGCACCTTCGACGTCCCGAAAGACCCGGTCGTCCTCGACCAGAGCGGCTGCAAGTATCATCCTCACGTGCTGGGTGTGATGGCGGGGCAGACCGTGCAGATTAAGAATGACGATCAGACTACCCACAACATTCACCCCACCCCGAAAGATAACCGTGAGTGGAATGAATCACAGCCGCCCGCGGCCGCTCCGCTCGAGAAGAACTTTGCTCGTGAAGAAATTATGCTTCCGGTGAAGTGCAACCAGCACCCGTGGATGAAGATGTACATCAGCGTTGTAAAGAGCCCGTTCTACGCGGTCACCGACAAGTCCGGAAAGTATGAAATCAAGGGACTGCCCCCGGGCGACTACACGATTGCCTTCGTGCACGAGAAACTGGGCGAGCAAGACCAGAAAGTCACGGTCGCTGCGAAGGACACCAAGACTGTGGACCAGAGTTTCAAGGCGGGCGAGTAGGTCGCCGGGGGTCTTGCGCCTCTCGTTAGCGCACGATCCCTTTGCTAGAATGATCCGTTTGGCACAGCGGGCTGGGCCGTTCGGCGCGGCCCGCAGTGACTAAAGCGGGGACATTCTTCATCTCGCTCAGCCAGGGGGAACGACTCTGAAAGCCAGCCCAGCCACGTACAACCGCGCGCACCATGCCTTCGCCGTGTTTACGGCGTGCGCGACGCTGGTCGTGATCACGGCTGGAGGGTTGGTCACCAGCAACGACGCAGGGCTCTCGGTTCCCGATTGGCCAACTTCGTTCGGGTATCTTGTGAAGGTGCCGCACTTCGTCGGCGGTGTGCGCTATGAGTGGAGCCACCGCATGGTGGCCGGCACGCTGGGAATGCTGACCCTCGCTATCGCGATATGGACCCTGCTGATCGAGCGCCGCCGATGGTTGCGCTGGCTCGCGATCGGCGCCTTGTGCACGTTCATCGCCCAGGCCACTTTGGGCGGGATGACAGTTCTGTTCTTGCAGCCCCCGTGGCTTTCCACGGCGCACGCCACCGTGGCGCAAACATTCTTTTGCATTGCGGTGGCCATCGCGCTCTTCACCGGACGCAAGTGGGTCGAAGAGCATCCGCGGGTGGAATTCGACTCGCGCCGGCCCAGCCTGGCCGCTTTGACTTTGTTTTCTATCTTCGTACTTTACGTGCAACTCATCCTCGGAGGAATGTTCCGCCATCACGGCATGAGTTGGTGGCCGCACGTGCTGAACGCAGTGACGGTGTCGTTCGTCCTGGCCTGGACGGCCGTGCGGGCGCTTTCCGTCTACTCGCACATTGAAGCTGTGCGGCGCCCGGCGATCGTCATGCTGTCGCTTTTAATCACTCAGCTCTGCCTGGGGTTCACAGCATTTTTGACCCGCGTGGCCTGGGGCAGAGACACAGCGCAACCGGAATTGCCTATGGTCATGTCGACCGTCGCACATGTGGCCGTCGGAGCGCTGCTGCTGGCGACTACGGTTGTCTTGGCGATTCAGGTGTGGCGGCACGTCCCGGTCGCCTTTGAAGAGCGCATCCCACGGGCGCAGCACGGCACTTCGGCCGCATGACCATCGCCCACGCTATTTGGCTCTTTTGTTCATTCTCATGATGTTGGACCCTGTCTCGTCGTAAACTGGTATTGGATTGGTTCAGGAACGCACTTTGGTATCGAAAGTTTTCGCTATCGCCGACGCTCCGGAAGTGACGCCTGCTCCCATCAGGCCTGTTATTTCCGTGGAGAACGTGGTGCATCGCTATGAGAACCGGACTGCTCTGAACGGCGTTTCGTTCGAAGTGCGTCCGGCGGAACTGTTTGGCCTGCTTGGCCCCAACGGCAGCGGCAAGACTACGCTCTTCCGGATTCTTTCTACCTTGATGCTTCCCACCGCAGGCCGCGCCACCGTCATGGGCTGCGATGCGGCCCAAGAACCGGCGCGCTTGCGGAGGCAAATCGGCGTGGTCTTTCAGGCGCAGAGCGTCGATATCAAACTGACCGCTTACGAGAATCTGTGGCATCAGGGACATCTTTATGGCCTGCGCGGGCCCGCGCTCCAGAAGCGGATTCACGAAATTCTATCGCGCGTCGGCCTGGCGGATCGCGCCAAGGAACTCGTCGAAACTTTCTCGGGAGGAATGCAGCGGCGCATCGAGTTGGCCAAGGGATTGCTGCATCACCCGGGAGTGCTGCTGCTCGATGAACCCACCACCGGCCTTGATCCCGGCGCGCGGCGCGATCTCTGGCGGTACCTGCAGACGCTGCGCGATGAAGAGCATGTTTCCGTGCTCGTCACCACGCACCTGATGGAGGAAGCCGAGCGTTGTGACCGCCTCGCCATCATGAATGAAGGCAACCTGGTGGCGCTAGGCACGCCCACGGAGTTAAAGAGCGAGATAGGCGGCGACGTGGTGCTGCTTGATGCCGCCCACGATGCGGAATTGCTTGCGAAGCGCATCCAGTCGCGCTTTCACGTGGAGACCACCGTCCTCGAAAACCATGTGCGCAAAAACCAGGTACGCATTGAACGCCAGGGCGCACACCGGTTTGTGACTGAAGTCGTCGAGGCTTTTCCAGGGGAGATCGAGGCGATCTCCGTTAGCAAACCGGCACTCGATGACGTTTTTATTCGCCGCACCGGACACAAGTTCTGGACCGAACAAAGCGACGCACAGACCAGCGCCGAAGAACACAGCAGGAGGTAATTTGATTTCAATGATGCTTGTACTTTCTCTCGTGCTCGGCATTCTCCCCTTGGTGGGAGTGGTGTGGACGCTGATGAATGGACTGATAACCACCGTCGACGGGATGTTCATGAGCTTGATCCTGCTCACGCTTTCCGGAACTTTCCTGCTGAACGCTTATTGGGAAATGCGGGACCACGGCATGATTGGGAAGAAGAAAGCCGCGGCTCCGGCGGTTAAGTCTCCCACGCCGAAGGCGAATTAGCTCATGGCCACGCAAGCCGCCACGCTATCGAGACCGGTCGCGCCCGCCTCTGCGGGTGTGCTGCTGCCCGCATTCACGCTGTGGTGGCGCGAGATTGTGCGCTTCTATCGGCAGAGGTCGCGGGTGGTCGGCGTGCTGGCGTCTCCTCTCGTGTTCTGGGTCGTGCTGGGGTCGGGATTCGGCAACTCCTTCCGCGCTGCAGGCGGCCAGGGCCAGCAGCACTACATGGATTATTTTTATCCCGGCACGCTGATCCTGATCGTGCTGTTCACTTCGATCTTCGCCATGATGTCGCTGATCGAGGACCGCAAAGAAGGATTCCTGCTCTCGGTGATGGTGGCGCCGGTGCCGCGCTCTGCGATTGTGCTGGGCAAGGTGCTGGGAGGCACAACCCTCTCCGCGATTCAGGGAATGATCTTTCTGGTTTTCGCACCATTCGCCGGCGTGCATCTTGATCCGCTGCAAGTCTTGTTGGTGGCTGTGGTGGTGTTTCTGGTTTCGTTCGCGCTGACCGCGCTGGGCTTCGCCATCGCGTGGCCCATGGATTCCACCTCCGCCTTTCACGGCATCATCAATCTGTTTCTGATTCCGCTGTGGCTCTTATCGGGCGCACTGTTTCCCCTGTCCAGCGCCTCGGTATGGATTCGCGCCCTGATGTATATGAATCCGCTCACCTATGGGGTTGAGGCGCTGCGCGATCTGCTCTATCCGGGGATGGAAACGCAGTTCCCCTTGCCCTCGGCGATCGCGACGTTGCTCTTGTTTTCGCTCGTCATGTTCGGCCTCGCGTTCTACATGGCAAACCGCCGTACCACGAGGCCTGCCGCCTGATCGCCAGAGTATGATCGCCAAAACCTGACCGCCAAAAATATGATTGCCGAACAATACGCCTACTTCCCTGCCGTGATCGCCGGTTGGAACGGAACCAGCGCTGGTGCTTCTGGTTACCGGTCGGTACATTGATTGCCCGGGGCCGAATGGCCGCGCATCGCGCCTGCATGACCGCCGCCGTGGTCGCGTCGGCTTTGTTTCTGGCGTGCTACGTTTATTTTCATGCCCATGTCGGCAACATTCTTTTCCTGGGCCAGGGCGTGTGGCGTACGGGTTTACTTCGCGATTCTGTGGCCGCATGTCACGCTCGCCATCGTGATTGTTCCCATGGTCATCATCACGTTGAGCCGCGGGTTGCGGGCCCGGTATGATCGCCGTCGCGCCATCGCGCGCTGGACGTTCCCGCTGTGGATGTACGTCAGCGTAACCGGTGTGATCGTATACTTCATGCTGTATCAGTGGTTTCCGCATAGCTGATTAAAAACTGAGAACCCACCACCGAAGTACGGAGGCACGGAGAAATTCCTCGACTTGTTTTGTTTTCTCCGTGCTTCTGTGCCTCCGTGGTAGATTTTGCTTTATGTCGATCGTGAGATTGAAAATCGACGTAGCCGGCACCGTCGGCGATGAAGCCTGGCGCGAGATCAAGCAGTTCGATCAGATCCAAAGCGCCGACTTCGGCCCGCAATTTGGCAGCGGCGGACTTTCCCCAAGCCATGTGGCCACGACCGCATCGGCTGTGCCGCCAAAGCCTGCCCTGAGCTTGCCGAAGGCCGAAGCGAGGCGGAACCCGTATCCCAAGGGCGCATGGATCGGAGCCGAAATCCGGCTCCAGACGCGGCTTCTGGCGCAGTATGCGTTCTCGCATTACCTGGAGCAGGAGCGCGTGCTCGACGCCGATGTCGTAGAGTAGCCGTGCCCGCAATCCTACTTCTGCTATATTGCACATTTGTGTCAGAACCCACCTACACTCCCATACCTTCTGGGGCCCGCTCTTCCGCCGTCGCGCCAGCCAGCCTCAAGCGACATCTTGTTGCAGCTGCACTGTCGACAGTCATACCAGGCGCAGGACAACTGTTCCTAGGCCGAAGACGCAAAGCCATCGTTCTCCTTGCAATTTTTCTAGCAACCGCAATTGGGTTCTGGCCACTGCGGCTGCCCCGTTCCCTGCCAGGGCTGATTTTGCTGTTGTGGGTATGTCTCCTCTTATCGCTGTTCTCAGTTTGCGATGCCCTCTTAAGTCGGGACGAAAATTCCAGATTGTCTAAGTGGTGGCTCTTGGCGGGCATCCCTTTGATCTACCTTGGGATGAATATCATCTTCACGTCGTTGCTCCTCTCCTCCGGCTTCCGTGCGCTGAGGTTCACATCCACGGCGATGGAACCTACGCTTTCCCCTGGCGACAAGTTCATTTACGATGTGCACTACTATCGCCAACATCCCTGCGAACGCGACGATCTTGGAGTCATGCTCATCGAGGGAGTTCCGACCGTGAAGCGCGTGATCGCGGTTGCAGGTGATACCATCGAAGGAAAGAATCAGCAAATCCTGCTCAACGGACATCTGTTGGACGAACCATTCGCTCAGCACCCGAGGGGCGGCGGCAACGACCCACGGCAGGACACTTTCGGACCAGTCACGGTGTCTGTCGGCAAGTATTTCGTCATTGGAGATAATCGGGACACGAGCCGCGACAGCAGAATGTCGGAATTCGGCCAAGCCGACCGGGACGCGATCGTGGGCCGGCCGCTCTACATCTATCGCTTACCTTGGGAAGAACCACACTGGGAAAGATTGCACTAGAGCCAGCGAGCGTCTGATGACTCAGCAGGACAAAATCGTAGCTCGCGAGGCCGAGCCAAAGGCCGGCATGTCCCGCACCCAGAAGCTTCTTTTTTTCCTCACCGCGTGGCTGATCTGCCTGATGCCTTTTCTGTTCTGGTGGAACACGTGGTTTGGGCGCAAGCTTTCCGATCAGCAATTGAATGAATACTTGCACGATACGAAGAAGCCGCGTCACATTCAGCAGGCGCTGGTGCAGGTGGGCGAGCGCATCACGCGACGGGATGCCACCGCGAAACAGTGGTACCCGGAACTGGTGCGCTTGGCGGCCGATCCGGTGGAAGAAGTGCGTAACACGGATGCCTGGGTAATGGGCGAGGACACGTTCGGCGCGGGATTTCATGAGGCGCTGCTGAAAATGCTCGCCGACCCATCGCCGATGGTTCGCGGCAACGCCGCGCTCTCGCTGGTTCGCTTCGGCGATGCATCAGGCCGTCCGCAGATTCTGGCACTGCTGCAGCCGGCTCATATTACTTCTCCGGAATCCGGCCGCATCGTCGACGCCGACCGCCCCGGCACGGCGATCCACCAGGGTGGACTCATCCTAAAGCTGGACAACGGACGCACACAGACCGCAGAAATCCGTTCCCCAATTCCGGGCCGGATTCGCTCGGTCGCCGGAACCGGAGCCAATGTCGCCGCCGGAACGGAAGTGGCGGTGGTCGATCCCGCGAACGACCAGGTGTGGGAAGCGCTGCGCGCCCTTTATCTCATCGGCCAGCCCGATGATCTCTCCGCCATTCGCCATTACGAGCGCGACCTGCCGGATGTCTCCAATGACGTACGACGGCAGGCACTCGAGACGGAACAAGCCATAAGGAAAAGGTCAGGTTCCTGACAGACGTGGCTAGAATGGGATTCGTATCAGGGCATGCCGTTGTGACGCACTTTCGGTGCGCCTTCAAGCGCTGAGTCGCCGCCGACGGACTTTCACGCCAGAGCCTGCATTACCGCTCGCTCCACGTCCTTCCACGCGCGCGACCGCGGATCGACCACCTCAAAATGCCCCGCGCCCGCGATCTCCACCAACCGCGCATCTTCTTTCGTTTTCTGCTTCGCGCTCACGTAATCTCTGCTGAAGGCAGGAGGCACTACGTCGTCGACCGCGCCATGTACCATCCACTGCCGGGCGCGAATCGCCAGCTTCATCGGGTCCGCTTCCCGGTAATGATCGGCTACCTCCGCCGGTGTCCCGCCCAGAAACTCCACCACCGCATCGTTGCTCAAATGCAAAGCATAAGCCCGCTGCAAATCCACCACGCCCGCCAGCGATATCACGGCCGTGGGACCCGTCTCATGCGCCGCCAAACAGAGCCCCAGCTGGCCTCCGGCTGAGTGTCCGATCACAACGATTCGCCGCGTATCGAACTCATACTTGTGCCCGTTCTGCGTGAGAAACTGATAGCCTGCGCGAATGTCGGCAAACGTTCCCGGCCATCCACCGCCTGGATTTCCCACCCGCCGGTATTCCAGGTTTGCAGTGGCGATTCCCTTCGCCGTTAGCGCCGCACACAGATGCCCGGCATACGCAAGATCGTATTTCGCCCGCCAGTAACCCCCATGGATGACGATGGCAAGCGCATGCGGGCCTTTCTCCTTCGGCAGCCGCAAATCCACAAACTGATTCTCATCGCCGCCATAGGCGACGCGCGCGTCGGCCTTAGGCGCGGCCAAACTCAAAATGTCATCGCCCAATATCATCTTTCCCTCGGCACGAGGTACTCGGTACTGGCCCCCACAACGTCCGCAAGGTCTGCCCGAATAAGTTGAGAATCAGCCACATTCCAAATGATTATATGGGCTGGCGAACCTGGATCAGGCGCTTGGAGCGGGCTGTCAGGCTTTGCATCCAGAGCCACGTTACCTGTCAGCAGGACGACCTCAGATGGTAATCGATGTTCTTTAGTTGAAGTGGTTGATTTTGCTTGGTCGGAGCATCTACGTAGTCCACAATTAGATTTTGCCAGGCTTTTGCAATTTCTAGAACCGGGTGTTTTGGAGATAGACAAGTTGAAGACCATCCTCAGCCGTCATGGACTAACGCCCAAGTGGGAGCAGTTCGAGCGAAGGTATCTGCGATGAAAAAACAGGAAATGCGAAAACGGCTCGCCTCGCTTAGTTTTTCCGAGAAAATCTCCGTACTGAAGAAACTCCGGGACCGCAGCCTCGCCATCGCCGCCAGCGGATTGAGAGGCAAGCCGTCGGACCGTAAGAAAACGGTGCACCTCTCGGACCTTCCCAGCCAGAGCCGAGAACCACACACGAAATCGTAATCACCTTATCTGTGGCTCCCTGGCCTGCCCTGAACTCTTGATTTCCCTCTCTCGCTACCGAAGACCCATGCGGTGCTCCAGGTTCTGGAAGGCAGGTTCGGAACGCAAGCTGTCACAGGCGGGTTCCACTTTCAGGTAGAGGAGGCCAGGCTCCCGTTTCACATAGCATTGTTCCAGGGCGGCCAGTGCCGGCCGTTTTGCCTGCAATGCCGCATATGCCTCCGCGGCAGTACAGAACGATCCTTGCAAGGGGACTTTCGGACTGGACTCGGGGTCGCCGCGGGATTCAGCCATCTTTAGCATTACTGCTGGAAAGCCCCCGTTCGCATAGAGGCGCTTGAAGGTTTGGGCGCGTTCCGGGTCTCCGACAAGCTCGAAGTCTGCGACCTCTTCCTGCAGCCATGCGTTATACATTTTCTTAAAAGCGTAATACTTCAACAGATCGTGGTGGACGGGCACGAAATTGTGATCCATCGCCAGCACTTTCTGGTATTGAGCGAAGGCGGAGTCGTACTGGCGGGCCAGATAATACCCGTATCCGAGGTCCGTATTGATGATCAACGACAAGGGATCGAGTTCCCGGGCGCGCTTGAGTTCGGCGATGGCTTCTTCATGACGCCCTAAGGGCCCCAGCAAAATGTTGCCGTACCAATGGTGGGCGGGGGCGTAATTCGGGTTCAAGTCCAGTGCGCGCTTGAACTCGAGTTCTGAGCCGGTCCAATCCCAATCGAGAAAGATTCGGACGGCGGCCAGAGAGGTGTGCGCCTCCGCCAATCCATCGTCCAGTTCAAGCGCCTTCAAGGCCGCAGCCTTGGCCTCCGCCATCAGCCCGGGGCCCAGGGTGTCCAAGGCCAAAAGGGTATCGCAATCGGCCAGACCGGAGTAGGCGAGCGCGAAGTTGGGGTCCTTCTTGATTGCCTGGTTAAAGTACTCGATAGCCTTCTGGAATCCCCCAACGTCTCTCCGGTTCCAGAAGTAGCGGCCGCGAAGATAAGCTTCGTAAGCCTCGGGGTCGACCGGGCGCGAGACGCGGAAGCGGTTACGCTCGGCAGGGGTCAGGCCAAGTTTCACCTCGTCGGTAATCGCCTCCGCCACCAGCGCCTGAAGCGAGAGGACGTTCTTCAGCTCACCCTCATAGGCCTTGGCCCAAATATGGTGATCGGTGGCAGTCCGGATCAGCTGAGCGGTGATGCGCACCCGGTTGCCCGAGCGCAGGATCGAGCCTTCGACCACCGCGTCCACGCCCAGTTCCCGGCCAATCTGCGTCAAGGGCCGGCGCACTCCCTTGTATTGCATGATGGAAGTCTTGGAGACCACCTTAAGTTGGCGCACCTGGGCCAGTTCGGTGATCAGTTCGTCGGTCATTCCGTCCGCAAAATATTCTTCCTCGGGATTGTTGGACAAGTTCTGCAGCGGCAACACGGCCACCGACCGGATGGGTTCTGAATCTGACTGATTCTTCTGACGATCCCGCCACCTCACCGTTTGCACTACCAGCAGTGTGGCGAAAGCGCCCGCCAGGCCGGCTATGCACCAGACCAGCCAGCGCGATTTCGGCGGAGCTGGGGTGCGGGACGGCGAAGAGCCGTCGTTCCCAGGGTTCCCCCTGGCCGCTTCCACCTGCGCTGGGGAAGAGCGTTCTCCCGTGCCGGGTTCCGCTTCGGTCTCCCGTCGATGGACACGGGCGACGAAACGATAGCCTCGTCTGGGGACGGTTTCTATGTAGCGGGCTCCATTTTCCCCATCCTGCAAGATTTTGCGCAGCAGGTAAACCGCCTGGCTGAGGTTGTTCTCCTCGACCACGGTGTTCGGCCAGACAGTTTGCATGAGTTCATCTTTTTCCACCAGTCGGCCGCCGCTTCGCACCAGAGCCAACAAGGTGTCGAAGACCCGGGGAGGGAGTTCCAGCCGTTCGCCACCCCGCAGGAGCAAGCGGTCAGAGGGATCCAGGCGAAAGGAACCGAACTCAAACGCGGGCTTGCCCGGCGTGTCCATGGCGGGTGAGAAGAATTCAGAAAAAAATGAAAAGCCTTAACGACTTCCAGGCCGGTTGCGCGGTAGGGTGCCGCTACGAAATACCGCGAAGGGGGAAAGGCCTGGAACTCTGTCCTTTCGGCGGGGGCATTTTAGCACAGAGGAAGGGACAGGGGATGGCCTAAATGGGCTATCCAGCCCCGATTCGTCGGGCGTAACCGCCTATCCCACTGTGGAAGTTCAAGACGTTACGAGATTAAAGATTACAAAAAATAAAAGGAGCGTTTCCAATGAAGCACAAATCAGCCTGGGTTTCGATCCTCTTAACACTCGCACTCGTGTCCGTCCCGATGGCAATCGGTCAGACTTACAACTTCAGGAACATCAAAATTCCGAATGCGCAGAGCACGACGCCTTATGGCATCAACGATTCCGGCGTCATCTCGGGAAATTACATTGACTCCCTCGAAGTGTCCCACTGCTTCATGCTCTCAGGCCACACCATCACCACGATCGCTGACCCCAACGGAAACAGTACAACTTGCTTCGGGATCAACGCGTTCGGAGATATCGTCGGATTCTATGGGGTTGTGAACGGCTCCTTCAGCAACGGGTTTATATATGCAAACGGGGTTTTCACCGACGTTATTGTGCCCACGGCGACGGGAGGCACAATCGCTTACGGCATCAATGATTCTGGGTTTGTGGTCGGGCAGTTTGGCGACGCTATGGGCATTCACGGCTTTCTGTTCAACGGATCTACCTACGAGACGCTGAACGCGCCCGGCGCCCAAGTCACCATCGCCGTCGGCATCAACAGCAGCAACCTCATTACCTTGCAGTCGGTGAACGCCGGCCTCGTTTCGTCCTGGCTTCTCATCGGTACCCACTATTTGCAGTTGAGTGTTCCCGGCGCTGTCACTACGGCCGTCCACTCTATAAACAATCTTAACGAGATCGCACTAAGCTGGTTCGATTCCTCCGGTCTGGAGCACGGCGCGGTTCACGCCGGGACCAAGTACTTCCTCATCGACGATCCCTCCGGAACGGGTACAGGCATTGAGACGATCAACGACTTTAACACGATCATAGGCAAATATGTGCCTGCTGGAGGCTCACAGACCCAGGGATTCGAAGGTGTCGGGCGGTTGTGACGGCGCCGTGAAAAGCTCTGCCGGGCAGGTTCGCGCAGCTCCAAGGGCACTACACTGAAGGGCCGAAAGATTTTGCACGGCTTTACCGTTGGTAGCGGTGCAGCTTCAGACTGCACCGCTACCAGCTTTTTTTCTGTTCTCCCCACAAATCATTTCTCTCTCCCGCAAAATTCCGCTATCCTCTACCCCGGATGACTACGCTGCCTCTTTCCGAGCTTCTCGGCGCGACCGTCTATGACCCGTCCGGCGCGGCCGCGGGACGCGTGCGCGAAGTTACCCTCGCCCCTCAGGAAGACCGTGACCGCATCGCCTCGTTCATCGTGAAAACCAAGTCCGGCAACCGCGTCCTTCCCTTCTCCGCAGTCAATACTATTGACGCCAACATTCACACTTCCACCCAGCCCTCGGAGTGGCCCGCCGCCAATGGCGCCGAGGGCCTGTTTCTCCTCGAACGCGACCTCCTTGATCAGCAGGTCATCGACATTAACGGGCGCAAAGTCGTTCGTGTCAACGACGTCGACCTCCAAATCGACTCTATGATCGAGGCCGGACGCACGCATGCCATCCTGCGCGTTTATTCCGTTGATATCGGCGCCCGCGGCGCGATCCGCCGCCTTCTGCGCGGGCTCGCCCCTCGCGCTGCTCTTCAAGTCCTGCTCCAGAGAATTCCTCCCCGCACCATCCCTTGGAGTTTTGTCGACTTAATCGAAACTGATCCCGCGCGCCGCATCAAGCTAAAGATTTCTCACGAAGGCCTGGCCACCCTCCATCCCGCGGACATCGCAGACATCGTCGAAGACCTCGCCCCCGATGAGCGCGAAGCCGTCTTCCGCACCCTGGACGAAGATGTCGCCGCCGAAACTCTCGAAGAACTCGAGCCCAAGGTCCAGAAGTCGATCGTCGAATCTCTCGACTCCGAACGCGCCGCGGACATCGTCGAGGAAATGGATCCCGACGCCGCCGCCGACCTCCTGGGCGACCTCTCGCAGGATCAAACCGAGCAAATCCTGGTTGAGATGAAGCCCGAGGCCAGCCAGGAGGTCGTCGAACTCCTCGAACACCGCGAAGAAACCGCCGCCGGACGCATGACCACCGAGTTCCTCGCCCTTCCGGTGACTGCCACAGTCGAGAACGCCATTGGCGTCATGCGCGAGTTCGAAGGCGGCGTTGAATCCGTGAGCACGATCTATCTCGTCGATTCCCACGGCACTCTCGCAGGCGCCGTTCCCCTGGTGAAACTCGTCCTTGCCCAGCCCGACACCCCGCTACTTTCCCTGACTCAGGAACCCCTCGTCCTGACCCACGAAACCTCCGGCGACAATGAGGTCGCCGAACTCTTCGACAAATACAACCTAGTAACTCTTCCGGTCGTCGACGAACACAACAAACTGGTCGGCGTAGTCACTTCCGACGACGTAATCTCCATGCTCCGCGGAAAACTGTAAGGTTTTACCCAGTGAACCTCCTTGTACCCTGTGGTAAAGATTTTGATTTTGACCTTGGTTTTGCTGACCACTGCCCACTGACCACTGGCCCTATTTATAATCATGAGTTCTTAGGAGAGCCACTTTGTCCTTCGACGACCTCCGCCAATGGATCGCCGCCCTAGACCGCGCCGGCGAGCTAAAGCGCATTCAAACTGAAGCCGATCCAATCCTGGAAATCGCCGAAGTCACTGATCGCGTAAGCAAGTCCAAAACTGGTAAGCCCGGCGGCCCGGCTCTCCTATTCCAAAACATCAAAGGCTACCCAGGCGCGCAGCTCCTCATCAACCAGTTCGGCTCCGAAGCTCGCATGAAGCTTGCCCTGGGGGTGAAGTCTTTCGACGAATTCGCCGACCGCATCCGCGTCTTCATGGACTTCAAGTCCCCGCAAGGCTTCCTCGACAAACTCAAGATGCTCCCGCTCCTAACCGAAGCCGGCAAGTTTTTCCCGAAGACCGTCCCCACCGGCCCCTGCAAGGAAGTAATCAAACGCGACAACTTCTCCCTGCTCGACTTCCCCATCCTGCAATGCTGGCCGCAGGACGCCGGCCGCTTCATTACGCTTCCCTGCGTGATCACTCGCGACCCGAAATCCGGCAAACGCAACGTAGGAATGTACCGCCTGCAGGTCTACGACGCCCGCACCACTGGCGCGCACTGGCAACGGCAGAAGGTTGCGGCTGAGCATGCGCGGCAGCGCATGCGGGCCGCGGTTGAAGGCAAGTCTGCAGCGGTCGACATCATGGCTCGTACTTCGGGAGGGCAAGTTCTCGCTGAAGGAGATCATCCTTCCGGAAAAATGGAAGTGGCCGTCGCCATTGGAACGGACCCTGCGGTTACTTTCTCCGCCATCGTCCCTGCGCCGCCCGACGTTGAGGAGTACTTGATCGCTGGATTTCTGCGCGCCGCTCCTGTCGAACTGGTCAAGTGCGAAACCGTCGATCTTGAAGTTCCCGCCTCCAGCGAGATCGTGCTTGAAGGCTACGTTGATCTTGACGAACTTCGCACCGAAGGCCCCTTTGGCGACCACACGGGCTTCTACTCGCTGGAAGACCTTTATCCCGTGTTTCACGTGCAATGCATCACGCATCGTAAAGATCCCATATATGCGACGACCATCGTCGGCAAGCCGCCGATGGAGGACGCATACATGGGCAAAGCTGTGGAGCGCGTATTCCTGCCGCTGATGCGGCTAACGATTCCTGAATTGATCGACATCAATCTTCCCATCGAAGGCGTTTTTCACAACCTGATGATCGTTTCGATCCGCAAGTCTTATCCCGGGCAGGCTCGCAAAGTGATGAACGCGATCTGGTCGCTCGGGCAGGCCATGTTCACCAAGTGCATCATTGTGGTCGACGAAGACGTTGACGTGCAGGATCTCGCCGACGTCACGCTGAAAGTCCTCAACCACATCGACCCGGAGCGCGACATCCAGTTCACGCTCGGACCCATCGATTCGCTCGACCACGCCTCGCGACTTGCAAATTACGGCTCGAAGATGGGCATCGACGCAACGCGCAAGTGGGCGACTGAAGGCTTCACGCGGCCGTGGCCGGATGAAATCGTTATGGACGCAAAGACCAAGGCTCTGGTGGATGGGAAGTGGAAGGCGCTAGCTAAGGAGCTAGGAGTTGAATAGCTCGCATAAAACGAATGTCTTTCCCCGTTGCTTTGATTTTGAAGACGCTAGTGTGGAGACTCGTGACGCCCGACGCCTAGAACCATCGTGAAGCGTGTGGAGGCCAAATTACACCACGGCCTGGAAGACGCCAATTGCTGGCGTCCACTCTCGATTGGAACCGGCTAAACATGAGCTATATGAGACATTAATCTTCACACCTCCGGGCGCATATTGATGGCTGCCGCATTTCCACGCGGACATTATGACCCTGGAGACTACATGCACCGACCACATCATTACCTTGCTTCGCTATTCCTGACTGCTGCCATTGCCGCACCCATATCAATGATCGCGATGCCTTCCCCTCAAGAGGCTGGCGTTCAGGTGCGCGTCTACGACAAAAACCACAAGGACTATCACAACTGGGATGACAATGAGAACCGCGCCTGGAACCAGTACCTCAGCGAGAATCACAGGAATTCTCACGAATACTCCAGAGCGAACAAGCGTGAGCAGTCGCAATACTGGAACTGGCGGCACGCGCATCCCGATGATCGGGACCATCACGACAAGGACCGGCACTAGAGTCTTTCTTTGATTTTTCTTTGGCATCTAGTTCAAAATCCGCCTCCGTCTCTGCAAGAACGCAGAGACTAAGGAGGGGGGCGGCCTGCCGCGCTCTTCCCGATCACACTCGATGATTTACATTAGGCTGCTAAATCAATCACTTAGGCGCTAAACCTCGCGTTTGGGTTCCCGACAAGATTTTCGAGCGAGCCACGAATTGACGCGCTCCTGCCTCGGGACTAAACTTTCGTATCCCGGATGAATCCGTGGTCAGTGATCAGTGGCCAGTGATTAAGTGGTCAGTAACTCAATGGTGTCTGGCACTTACCTTTGACCACTGACCACTCTTTCGCAGCAATCCGACCAAGACTGATTTTGCGTATATCTAGATAAGGGAAGAGACCTAGCGTTGTCGAGGCCGCAAGCACAAGGCATCTCAACGGATCTGGCCCTGGTGACGGGGCTGAAGTCCGGCGACCAGAGCGCGATGGCGGAGCTTTACGACCGCTATTCTTCGGTGGTGTATGGAGTCGCGTTGCGAGTTTTAGGAGATACGGGGGCAGCGGAGGACGTGTTGCAGGAAGTGTTTTTGCAATTGTGGCGCAAGCCCAGCGCTTTCGATGCCGCGCGGGGCAGTCTGGGTAGCTGGCTGGCAGTGATCACGAGGAACCGCGCGATCGACTCGCTCAGAAAGCGTCGCCCGGAAACGGATATTGAAGATGTGGTGCTGTCGGTGGCGCCGGACCTGGCAGGAGAGGCAGAGCTTGCGCGCGCGGCGGAGAAAGTGCGAGGCGTGATGGGGAGTATGGCTCCGGCTCAGCGCAGCGCGCTCGAAATGGCGTACTGGGAAGGCATGAGCCATTCGGAGATCGCGGACAAGACGGGAGAGCCGTTGGGAACGGTGAAGACTCGGATTCGCGCGGGGCTGATGGTGCTGCGGAAGGCTTTTCAGACCTGAAGGGAGTAGCGGAGCTGTGCTCCGCGGACGGGTGAGGGCGCCCGTCCCCACACGGAACCAGATTAGCTGAGCAACTTGTGAATCTGAAATGAGCGAGCACGAACAATACGCGGAGGATCTGGCTTTGTATGCGCTGGATGCGCTCAGGGGAAAGGATCGCGTGCGAGTGGATGAACACCTGGCGGCGTGTGCGGCTTGCCGACGGGAACTTGAGCAACTGCGCGGCGATACGGCGCTGCTGGCGCTGTCTACGACCGGGCCGAGACCTCCGCAGCGGGCACGGCAACGGCTGCTGGATGCGGTGGCGCGCGAACCGCGGGTCCCACATTTGGTGCAGACTTCGACTCGCGGTTCGTGGTGGGGATGGCTGGGATGGGCGGCTACGGCAGCGGTGGTGATCTTCGCGCTCTCGGTGCGGCGGGAAAACTCTGTGCTGAAAGGGGCGTTGGCGTCGGCGAGTTCGCAGGCGGCGAAGAGCGCGCGCGAAATGGAAGAGTTGCGCAGGGTCGCGGCGACGATCCTCGAGCCGGAAGCGCAGCGGGTGACGCTGGTCGCGGCGAAGGCTCCTCCGCAGCCGCAGGGCAAGGTGTTTTACCTGCGGAACCGCGGCACTCTGGTTTTGCTGGCGAACAATCTGCCGGCGCTGCCGCCGCAGAAGGCTTACGAATTGTGGCTGATTCCGAGCAGCGGGGCTCCGGTTCCGGCAGGCGTGTTCAAGCCCGATGCACATGGGAGCGCGAGCGTGGTGAATCCCCCGCTGCTGGCGGGGGCAGAGGCCAAAACTTTTGCGATCACCGTCGAGGACGAAGCGGGGGCAACTACGCCGACGATGCCGATCGTGATGATGGGCACAGGCGAGTAGGAACGAGTGTCGCAGCGACCGAGAAAAGCTTGGACCGCAAACGGCGCGAAGACACCCCGCGGTCTCAAAGAAGCAGGGCGCTATCGCTAATAGGAGCGATGCGCCCTTATTCTGTTAAGTTCGAATGCCTGAACTAAAATCGCTACTGATTTTCCGAGACCTTGGCGGCCTTCGGAAGAGTAGAGTGTTCTTTCCTGTAGGCGCGGGCTATGTCTCCAAGCGGAGTGTGGTACATGGGAGACGCCAGTTCCGCCAGGGGAACCTCGCCTTTGGCATAGCTGATGGTACCGCTGCTGAGCAGGCTGGACTCCGTCGCCATGGCGTGCTCGGCGGCGTGCTGCGCACGATCGTCAGGCATCGTAATGGGCTGCGGGTTGTTACTCAGAACCGAAGCGGTTTGTCCGAAAGCGGCGGCAGAGGCGCACAGCAAAAAGAGACCAAAGATTGTCGTTTTCATAGGATTTGATCCTGTCTGGGGGAACCTGCATAATTATCTTAAAGAGCTGCGGAAAGCCCAAGTGACACGGCTTCCGTGGTGGTAAGGGCAATCGGCATACCAAACTGAGGCGGATGGCATTCGAGTTACGGGGCGACTGGCGAATCCGACCGCAAGTATTTGCACATATGTGGAAGGGCTTTGTGAACTCGCTGGAACAAAGCTTTTAACCGCTAAAGATCGCAAAGAAGAGCCGCAAAGGGCGCTAAGAACAGCAATGCCACTCTGGCGTATACTGCCCACTTCCATCGTGCGAGAACTCATCCAACGCGCTGTTCAGTTAGCAGTCATTCTGGTTGTTTTGCTGCCTGTGGGGTTGTGGGGGCAAACCGATTGCGAAACCGGGAACGGACCGCTGGATCCTGCTCCGCCGAAGACGATGAGCGTGCAGGATGTGATCCAGAAACTTGGGGCGGCCGAAGCAGTCACGAAGGAAGCCCGGCTCCACTACACCTACAAACAAGATGTGCTGATGCAGACGCTCGTGGGCAAAGAGGCGACAGGAGAGTTTCACGAGGTCACGAACGTTTCTTACGACGAGAAAGGCAAACGAAAAGAGCAAGTGACGTTTGCAGCGCAATCTACGTTACGAGGAATTCAATTTACTCCGGAAGACATGGAGGATATTCGCGTGTTCATGCCGCTGATGCTGATCAGCGAAGATCTGCCGCAGTACAACCTGGCATATGACGGGCAGCAGCATGTGGACGACCTTGATACCTACGAATTCCACGTGGAGCCGAAGAGGAAGGACGAGAAGGGCAAACGATATTTTCAGGGGCGAATCTGGGTGGATGCGCAGGATTTTCAGATCGTGAAAGTGTGCGGGAAGAGCGGTCCGGAGAAGGTACAGGTGAAAAAGCACGACCGACCGGAGTTACATCCCACGTTTGTGACCTACCGCCAACAAGTGGACGGCCGCTACTGGTTTCCAGCGTATACGCGCTCGGATGACACTCTGCAGTTCAAGACGGGCTCGGTGCAGGTGAGAGAGATCATTAAGTACGGCGGCTACCAGCGGGCTGGCCAGTGAGTCGCCGGGGCGGAAGAAATTTACGAAAAACGGAATGGGAGACTGTTACGAAATCAGAACAAAAAAACGCCTACGGGTCTTCGCGTATTGACTTTGGGTAAGGTAGTACCGTAAGACGCTTAATGTCCGGAGCCCGTGGCCAATGAGCAATGGCCTCGGTCGCAACCAGACGACAGGTTTCTTTCCTGCGCGACGACGTTCAAAAGCGATTTACAAGGAGCCTTAACCGATGAAAAGGAGCTTAGTTTGCCTTAGTTTGCTCGCTACATTTGTGGTGCTGGCAGGATTTGCCGGTACCTCATATGCCCAGGATGATAGCCAGAGTACGCCGCCCCCGCGGGCGATGTACAGAATGCTGCCGGGGCATTTACACCCCGAGATCGCGCCGCCCGCGGCGTCTCTGCCAAGCTGGAACGGTTCGTTCACCTATGGCGGAACCAACTACGCCTACAACATGGTGGGCAGCGCGCCTTCCAGCAACACTTCCACCACGATCACGACTTACATTATTCCCATAAAGATCGTGATCACAGCCCGCAACGGGACGAAGACGACGTTTGATCCGGCCCACGTTCTTTCGAACGGAAACTCGGTGACCACGAATACCCTCGTGTCTCCGATTTTCGATTCGACCACAACCTATACCCAAGGTGGAGTGGACGTGGGAACGACCCAGTACATTGACGCGTTTCAGCGGGCCAATTTTTGGGGCACGGTGAAAACCGACACTAACTCCCACCTGCTGCTGTCGGCAACGGTGCTGGCGGAGCAGACGCTGAGTCCGTCAAGGAGTTACGGAAAAACAGGATCGCCATTCGGATTTACGGCTGGCGAAGTGGATATCAACTGGTTCGACGCGCAGCTCCCGGGCATCATCAGCAAGCTGGGGATTCAGCCGAACACTTTCCCCATCTTTCTTACCTATGACGTTTACCTGACTGAAAATGGCGGGTGTTGCATCGGGGGCTATCACAGTTCGGAAGGCAGCGTGAGCAATCCTCAGTCGTACGCGGAAGCGACCTATGTCGACCATCCCGGCGCGTTCTCTCAGGATGTGTCGGCCTTATCGCATGAAGTGGGCGAGTGGGCGGATGATCCCCTGACTGTCAATTACAACGGAAATAATACGCCGTGCGGGATTCTGGAAGTGGGCGATCCGCTGGAGAATAATCCGAACTATGGCGGGTATCCTTACACGCTTCACGGGTTCACCTACAATCTGCAGGACCTGGTGACTCTGCCTTACTTTGGAGCGCCGCCGAGTACATCGGTGAACAACTGGTTCACGTTCCAGGGAGAATCGCTTACTGTGTGTCAGAACGGGTCCTAGACAGACCACCCTATCGCGAATGACCCGCTCCGCTAGGGGCGGGTTTTTTTTGCGCCAAAAAGCTTGAATCGCCGAGGGACGCTGAGAACGTCCGCGGAGGACGAGGACGCCGATAAATTAGTTAGTTGTGGAGCGCGCCCCGTATTTCTGGAAGACAGAATCGCGGGAGATGACACCTTCGAGTTGACGCGAGTCGGCGCGGTTGACTACCGGAACGAGCGGATGGACGTTCACGTAGCGGAGGGCGGCATCGAGCGGGAGATCGGGGTAGAGGCTGGGAAGCAGCTGCGGGGAGAGAACGGAGCCGAGGGTAAGTTCTCCCTTGCCTTCCTGGAAAAAGCGTTTGAGTTCGTCCCGGCTGACGACGTTCCAGCCGGTGGGATGCATGCGCACGAGGAAAATAGAATCAGGGGAGTCCTGGACCCGGCGGGCGTTGGCGTCGACATAGTCCTCGGCACTGAGGATGGTCGCCGGGACGGGGAGCATGGCGTCTTCGACGCGGAGGATGGTTTCTTCGCGTTCCTCTTCGAGTGAGGGCAGGATGAGCCCGTCCTGACGGGTGAGCAAGTCGAAGATGGGGATGGCTTGCAGGCTACGGGAAACAAGGTACGAGAAAGTGTTGGCGACGATGACGGGGACGATGATCTCGTAGTTGCCGCTGACTTCAAGGACCATGAAGACAGAGGTCATGGGAACGCGAAGAAATCCAGCGAAGAGGACGCCCATGCCGACCAGGACATAGGTCCCTGTCGATCCGGTGAGGTGGGGAAAGAAGATGCGCTCGATGTCGCCGACGGCGCCGCCGAGCATGGCTCCGATGAAAAGCGTAGGCGCAAACATGCCGCCGGGCGCGCCACTGACGAAGGAGACCGTAGTGGCGACGATCTTCAGGACGGCCAGGATAGCTAGCACTTTCCATGTGTATTGGCTGTGCATGGCCTGGTCCATGGAATCGTAACCCGCGCCCATGACTTGGGGCGCGCCCAGGAAGGCGATGAGGCCGACGAGGAGTCCGGCGAGCGCGGGCTGAAAGTATTGCGTCCAGTGTGGCAGGGCTCTGAGGCGGGGTCGGAGATAGCCGATCGACTTCGCAAAAGCGACTGAGGCCAAGCCGCCGGCAATGCCGAGGACGGCGTAGGCTATGAGTTCGGTGGGACGTTTGAAGGTAGTGACAGGAATGCGAAAGAGCGGCTCGCTCCCAAGAAACCAGCGCACGATAACGACGCTCGAGACGGCGGAAAGGACGACGGAACCGAGGATGCCTGCGCTCCAGCGTCCGATGACTTCTTCGATGACGAAGAGGACGGCGGAGATGGGAGCGTTGAAGGCCGCGGCTAGGCCGGCGGCGGCGCCGACTGGGGCTATGAGACGGAGTTTCTCGCGGGAAATGTGGAGCCAGCGTCCCAGAGCAGAGGCGATGCCGGCTCCGATCTGGAGAGAAGGATCTTCTGGGCCGAGGGATTGTCCGGAGCCGATGGCGATCGCCGCGCAGATGAATTTCCCGATCGCGGTGCGAAACGGGATGACGCCGTTGAAAATATAGAGCGCAGCCTTGGTCTGGTTCACGCCACTGCCGCGGATGCCGGGGAACAGATGGATCACAAGAACGGCAACGACCAGGCCGGCGAGCCCGGGAACCGCGAACAGTCGCCAACTGTGGGTTTGCGGGAGTGGGCCGAGCAAGGCAAGGTGCATCCAGTCGATGGCGAGACGGAAGCAGACTACGGCCAGGCCGGAGAAGATTCCGATGAAGACGGAGAGGATGAGGAAGAATACTTCTTCGTGAAAGACGCCATCGAGAGTGGAGAACAAGCGATGGGGAATGCGGAGGCGCACCACCGACGGCTGCGGTGAGGGCGCGGGCGCACTGGGAACAATGTCGGGACTACTCATTGGCTGGCGGCCTCGCGTTTCTGGGAGATCAGGAGCAGTGCGAGGTCAATGCCTTGCGGCGGGCCACAGATCGCGGCGGTTTGCTGTTCGATTTGGAAAACAACGTCCATCAGGGAGTCGGGGAGATCGCTTTCCGCAGCGGAGCGAAGGCGCGCGAGATCCGGCTTGGCAGCCGTCCAGCGGGACTGCAGGCTGGAAAGCGGAGACGTGGTGACGGTTGCCGGGATTCTAAGGTCGACCCCAGTCTGCTGGGCGCATTCCGTGAGGCGTTTTTCAGCCTGGGCAAAGGCAGCCGTGATGCGGCGGTTGCGTTCGGCGTCAGAGATGTGGGTGTGAAAGGGATTGGCGCGGGATATGAGGTCAGCGGTCGCGAGCCGCTGGCGAGCACCGGCATCCAGCGGGTTGACGTTGATTGCCGCCCGCAAATAGCGCTGCGCAGTTTCGTATTTGCCGGAGCGGTAGGCGGCTATTCCTGCGCCAGTCAGCGCATAGGGGTTGCCCGGATCGCCGCGCAGAACTTCATCATATTGGGCAAGAGCGCCGGCGTAGTCCTGCGCTTGCTCGAACAGTTGTGCCGCCTGGAGGTGCGCGGCGGGATCGGGTGGCAAGGAAGTGGCGAGGGCCATAAGCTCCGATTCAGCCTTGTCAGGAGCGCCTTTCGTGAGCAGGAACTGGATCAGCTCGATGCGAGCTTTGCTGCGGTTGGCGTCGGGGTCGGAGTTCCAGACTCCGTACATCGCGTTGTGGTAGTAACGGGTGGCGTCTTCGATAGAACCACGGTGGGCGGCGACACGGGCGAGGGCAAGATTGACGGTGGCATCCTGCGGAGTTCGCTGCCAGAGAGCGAGGAGGTAGGATTCGGCTTCGTCGAGGCGGCGCGGATCGTTGCTGTCGCGCAGGGCGCGGGCCAGGCTGAGCTGGTACTGGGAGTTGTTGGGATCGCAGGTGAGGGCGGCGCGGAAGGCGGCGATGGCATCGTCGTAACGGCCGGCGCTGGCATCGGCCAGCCCCTGGACGTAAAGCTTGCGGCCCCGGGCCTGCTGATTGGCGTTGAAGCGGGTCACGAGATGGTTTACACCGGCGAAGGCTGCCGCGGCGGCGAACGTTAAGATGAGAATTATGAGGGGCGCGGAGCGCGGGACGAGTTTGGAGAGCGTCCACGACATATCTCGTATCACGATATCATTTTGTGCAGATGGAACGCGGACCGACCTGTGGAAGCGTACCTCCAAGGCTAAAGCCCCCGGAATTCTGGATCCCCTTTGACGGAGGCCTGAGGGCCTGCTCCACTCATTTGTCTTGTGGGAGGATGCTCCCTTTGCTCGCTGGTGCGGTCGTTTGCGCGCCTAACGGCGTCCGATTCAGGTAATATATTCCGTCCGTCCGCAGGGACTGCCTAAGAATGAATCGCGAATATCACAAGGGATACAGCCAGGAACTGAACCGGGATATGGAGGTGCTCGTCTTCGGGCATGCCGGGACGCCACTGCTGGTGTTTCCAACCTCCATGGGGAAGTTTTTCGAGTATGAAGACCGTGGGATGATTGGGGTGCTGGCGCCGAAGATCGAGCGCGGCGAGTTGCAGGTATTTTGCCCGGACGGCGTCGATACTGGAAAGTTGGTACAACAAGGGCGTACATCCCAAGGTGCGGGTGCTGCGGCATTTGCAGTATGAGCGCTACATTCTGCATGAGTTCTTGCCGTTTATACGGTGGAAGAACCAGACGCCGCGGCTGGCCGTGACCGGATGCAGCTTTGGGGCTTACCACGCAGTGAATTTTGCCTTTAAGCATCCGGATGTGGTGACGCACTGCGTGAGCATGAGCGGGGCATTTGATATCCATCAGTTTCTGGATGGGTATTATGACGATGACTGCTACTTCAATTGTCCGCCGGACTTTTTGCCCAATCAGAACGATGACTGGTTCTTGAGCCGCTACCGGCAGATGAAGATTGTGCTGGGGTCGGCGGACTGGGATATATGTCTGGACGCCAATGTGAAGTTGTCGGCGATCCTGAATGGCAAGGCGGTACCGCACTGGCTGGATATTTACGGCGATAACTCGAAGCATGACTGGCCGCTTTGGCTGAGGATGGCGGGGAAGTATTTTTAGCGGCAGTGGTTAGGTGGTCAGAAAAATCCTAGTACTGGTCGATTGGGTTGGAGACTTATGAAGAAGATTGGGATTCTTGTTTGGGATGGAGAATACATTTCCGCCGGCCGTGGTGGAGAAGATCAACTCCATGGGGGTTGATGGGGTTACGGCGGAGTTTGTGAAGATTGGCGGGATTCGGATGGATGAGCCGAAGAAGTATGACGTGATCATCGACCGGATCTCGCAGGACATTCCGTTCTACCGGGCTTATTTGAAGAATGCGGCTTTGCACGGGACGATTGTGGTGAACAATCCGTTCTGGTGGACGGCGGATGACAAGTTTTTTAATTATGCGCTGGCGCACAAGCTGGGCGTGGCGATTCCGCCGACGGTGATTCTGCCGCACAACAAGCATCCCGAGGGAACGACCGACAAGTCGATGCGGAACCTGATTTATCCGCTGAACTGGCAGGAACTGTTTGATTATGTGGGCTTCCCTGCTTTCTTGAAGCCTTATTCTGGAGGCGGGTGGAAGCATGTTTATCACGTGCATTCGCCGGAGGAGTTTTTCCAGCACTACAACCAGACGGGCGATTTGTGCATGACGCTGCAGCACGGCGTGGTGTTTGAGGAGTATTACCGGTGCTATGTGGTGGGGCAGGAAAAAGTGCACATCATGAAGTACGATCCGCGACTACCGCATCATGAGCGGTATGTGAAGGGGAATCCTCCGCCGTCGTCCGAAGCTTTAAGAGACCGAATTGAAAAAGACGCGGTGACTTTGTGCCGGGTGCTGGGGTACGACTTGAACACCGTGGAGTTTGCGGTGGAGGGCGGGGTGCCCTATGCGATTGATTTTCTGAATCCGGCGCCGGATGCGGAGATTACTTCGGTGGGGCAGGAGAACTTTGACTGGATCGTGAAGGCCGTAGCGGAGATGGCGGTGAAGATGGCAGTGAGCGGGGAGAATCCGGCGACAGGAATTGCGGTGGGCTGGGTTTTCTGGCGGGACGCCTGTGAAAGAAAAACGCCAGGGCGAACCGGCGTGGGTGGCAGAGCGGAAGCGGGGGAAGATAGCTAAGTAGCGCGAACCGCAGCCGGGAGCCTGCCCTTGTCGAAGGGGCGGCTGTCCCCACATGAATCTTATAGTGCTGGACCCACTTGAATCTCAACATGAAGAAAAAGACCGCTAGAGCGGGCGCTGCTGCGATGAGGGGCAAAGCTGGAGCCCAGACTGTAGACGAATATCTCGCGGGCGTGCCGGAGCCTGCCCGTAGCACTTTGAACCGGATCCGGGCTGTGATTCGGTCGGTGGTTCCCGCGGAGACGACCGAGGTAATCAGTTACGGGATTCCGACTTTCAAGTACAAGCGAGGGCTGGTCGCGTTTGGCGCGTTCAGCAATCACTGCAGTTTTTTCCCGCTGGGTTCGTCGGTGCTCGACTCGTTTAAAGAAGAACTCAAAGACTTTCGCGTCTCGAAAGGCACGCTGCACTTTCCGTTGGATAAGCCTTTGCCCGCCGCGCTGCTAAGAAAGCTAGTGAAGGCGCGGATTGCGCAAAATGCAGGCAGCAAATAGGGTGCTTCCCCTCGCGTGAAAAGCCACTGCGTCGGGATGGGGCGGCTGCGAAGTTGCGGGGTCTGAGTGGACGAACCGAAGAAAAAGCGATTCCTCTGGGGCGTTGCGTTGGCATGGGCACCGTGGATCCCGACCGTGATGGGTATCGGATCCGCATTCAGGGGCATTTCGGAACAAAAAGCGACTGGCCTCGGTGCAGTGGCTGGCGGTGTGGCTGAGATGTTCGCGCTCTGGGGCATCTTCGCAACTCTTATTTCCCAAGTGGCTGCGATCGTCTTACTTTTTCGGGCATTCTCGCCCGGACATTGGGCACGCAGTTTGTTTTCGGTACTGTCCATCTGCTTGAGTGGATTGATGCTTCTTCTTGTTGGCCTTTTCCTGTGGTTATTCTGGTTTCAGATTCACCACGCATCTTGAATGAGCCGGATGCAATACCAGTTGTTATACTGTAAGCGCTTGTTTTTGCTCCCTGTCGCTTAGAGCGCGAAGCGATAGACGTTTGGAATCATGGTTAGATTTCGCGGGCAGGGTGCCCCGCGACATCAACTTTTATTAAATGAAGCCTACTTTCAGCATCGGGATTGAAGAGGAATATCAGACCATAGATCCAGCGACACGGGATCTGCGGTCGCATATTCAGGCGGAGCTGCTCGAGAAGGGCAAGCTGATCCTGCAAGAGCGGGTCAAGGCGGAGATGCACCAGTCGGTAGTCGAGGTGGGGACTGGAGTTTGCAAGAACATCAAGGAAGCCAAAGCGGAAGTGAAGATGTTGCGGCGCGACATCGTGCGGCTGGCGCGGGAGAACGGGCTGCGGCTGGCTTCGGTGGCGACGCATCCGTTTGCGGACTGGCGCGTACAGGAAATTTATCCCGACGACCGGTACAAGCATATTGTCGAGGACATGCAGCTGGTGGCGCGGGCGAATCTGATTTTTGGACTGCACGTGCATATTGGCATCGAGGATCGGGAGACTGCGATCCACATGATGAATCATGCGCGGTATTTTCTGCCCCACCTGCTGGCGCTTTCGACCAATTCGCCGTTCTGGCTGGGCATGGATACGGGGCTGAAGTCTTACCGTTGCAAGGTGTTTGACAAGTTTCCGCGAACGAATATTCCGGATTATTTTCCCAGCTGGGGCGAATACGAAAACTTCATCAAGCTGCTCATCAAGACGAATTGCATCGACAACGCGAAGAAGATCTGGTGGGACATCCGGCCGCATCCCTTCTTTAATACGATTGAGTTCCGGGTGTGCGATATTCCGATGCGCGCCGACGAGACGATTGCGCTGGCGGCGCTGATCCAGGCTACGGTGGCGAAGCTGCATAAGCTGCATACCGCGAATCAGGGATTCCGGCTGTACCGCCGGGCGCTTCTCATGGAGAACAAGTGGCGGGCGGCGCGCTACGGGATGAGCGGGAAGCTGATTGATTTCGGCAAGCAGACGGAGGTTCCGGCGAAGGATTTGATCCTCGAGTACCTGGAGTTTGTAGACGACGTGGTGGATGAACTGGATTCGCGCGAGGAATTGAACTACATCCATACGATGCTGGAAACGGGCAGTGGCGCGGACCGGCAATTGCGGGTGTATCAGGAGACTGGAGACTTGAAAAAAGTTGTCGACTATATCATCGAGGAGACGGAAACAGGCTTGGTGGAAGACGAGCCGGCTTCCGTAAGAAAAGTAGGTATGACTATACCGAGGACGGAAGTCAAAACCCCCACCCTCCCCCAAAGAACGGGGGAAGGATGGGGCACCCGCTCCAATCACGTTTCCTTTGATCCCGAATACACCCCCGGGGCGCGCAATGCCGTGCAGGTTTGCCTGCGGGTTCGGCCCGAGGAGAAGGTGTGCATTATCACCGATGAAGTCACGCTCGAGATAGCTGCGGCGCTCGCGCATGAACTTGACGAACTGGGCTCGCCCTACCGCGCCTGGGTGCTGGAGGATCTGGCGGAGCGTCCGTTGACGGATTTGCCTGCGGAGATCTTGCAGGATTTGGAAACCAGTCAGGTTTCCATTTTTGCTGTGCAGGCGCAGCGGAACGAACTGCGCACGCGCATGCAGATGACGGATGTGGTGAACCGGAGGAAGATCCGGCACGCACACATGGTGAACATCAATCGGCAGATCATGCTGGAAGGCATGCGAGCGGACTTTCAGAAAGTGGACCGGCTGAGCGCAAAGATTGTCGCAATGGTCCGCAAGGCACAGCGGGTGCGAGCGAAGACGGACGCGGGAACGGATCTGACAGCGGATCTGAATCATAATTACCGCTGGCTGAAGACGAGCGGGATTATCACTCCCGAAAAATGGGGGAACCTTCCCGGCGGAGAAATCTTTACCACACCCGGCGAAGTGAATGGAACCTTCGTGATTGACGGCGTTGTGGGAGATTATTTGTGCGCAAAGTTTGGTCACTTGCGGGAGACTCCGCTGACCGTGCACATGAAGAACAACCGGCTTACCGAAGCGCACTCGGAGAATCATGAACTGGAGGAAGACTTCTGGAAGTATACCCACACGGATGCGAACAGCGACCGTGTGGGCGAGTTTGCCATTGGAACCAACATTGATTTGAAGGAAGTGATTGGGCAGATTCTGCAGGATGAGAAGTATCCCGGAGTGCACATTGCGTTTGGAAATCCTTATGGCGCGCACACCGGGGCGGAGTGGGATTCGTCGACCCATATCGATGTGGTGGGGCGGAAGTTCAACATCTGGGTGGACGACGAGCAGATCATGCAGGATGGAAAATTTCTGGTGGAGGCGTAGAGCGGGCTTGCTGTTGGCGGACAACAGATTCCTCCCCCTCGTTCCTCGGGGTCGGAATGACAAGGATTTAGCCGGCGGGACGCCGGCGTTACTCGGCGCTTCGGCGTTGCGCGGTGCTTTGGCGTCACGATGATCCCCTCTCTGCGAAAGCAGTTCAACGCCAGCTTTACTCCGGAAAAATATCAGACATTCTTGCGGCGGATTGACGACGCCTGCGGGACTCACGTGCAGTTCCGGCTCTCAGAGACTCCTTGTTTTTTCCCCAGGCCGCTGCTGGAACGGATGGCGGAAGATGGGAAGGAACTGATCCGGCAACTGGTGGAGAGCCCGGAGTATCGGGCGCGGTCGGATGCATCGATTCCGGCGGAGTTCCGGGTAGCGAATGAGCCGGCGCAGCCGCTGTTCGTGCAGGTGGATTTTGGCCTGGTGCGGAACGCGAGCGGCGAGTTGCAGCCGAAGCTCGTAGAGTTGCAGGCCTTTCCTTCCCTCTACGCCTATCAGGTGACGCTGGCGCAGAGCTACATCGACGTGTATGGGCTTTCGGGCTTCGGGCTTCGGGCTTCGGACTCCGGGAACTCGCGGCTGAATTATTTCCTGAGCGGGCTGAATGAAAAATCGTATGGTGAGCTTTTGCGGCGCGCGATTGTGGGCACGCATGATCCGGAGAACGTGATCCTGATGGAGATCCATCCGCAGGAGCAGAAAACCCTGCCGGATTTTCTGCTGACGGAGAAGATGCTGGGGGTGAGGACGGTCGACATTGAGGCGATCAAAAAAGAAGGATCGAAGCTTTACTACGAGCGGAACGGGAGCCGGGTGCCGATCCGGCGAATCTACAACCGGACCATTGTCGATGAGTTGCTGCGCAAGCGAGTGAAGCTGGGGTTCGATTGGCGCGACGATCTTGATGTAGAGTGGGCGGGGCATCCGAACTGGTATTTCCGCATCAGCAAGTTTTCGATTCCTTATTTGCGGCATGAGTCGGTTCCGAAGACCTGGTTTCTCGACCGGCTGGAGCGGATTCCCGAGGACTTGCAGAACTACGCGCTGAAGCCTCTGTACTCATTCGCCGGGTTGGGCGTAGTGATTGCGCCGAAGAAAGAAGATATCGAAGCCATTCCGGCGGAAAAGCGGGCGGATTACATCCTGCAGGAACGGCTGCATTTTGAGCCGGTGATCGAGACTCCATTTGGCGGAACAAAGGCGGAAGTGCGGGTGATGTATGTATGGCAGGAGGAGTTGAAAGCGGTGCTGACGATTATCCGCATGGGGCGGGGTTTGATGATGGGCGTCGATCACAACAGGAACCTGGAGTGGGTGGGGGCATCGGCGGCGCTGTGGGCGGAGTAATGACAAGGTCGGAGGGGATCGCCGAGGGGACAGTGGTCACGCCAGGCAAGTTGCAGAGATCCTTCGCTTCGCTCAGGATGACAAAAGTCGGCTTTACCCGATTCTTTTTACTACAGTGGTTTGCAGCTCGCGGCCGTTGGGGCGGCGCAGGTAGAGTTTGTCGCCGACGAGGCGAACCGGAACAGGATCGCCGGGCTTCCATTCGCCGGGAATGTAGCCATCGGCTGAGCTGGATTCGTATTCCCCGGTGTAAACCACGCCCCGGACGTTGACGACGACGGCGCGGCGCGGCGGATTACCGGCCGATTCACGAAGGATCTCGGCCTCAGCCTGGTACCAGTTTTCCGCGTCGTGGCCTTCGGCCGCCCCACCCCGCTGAAACAGTTCAGTAGCGCGCCGACGGATGGCTTCCTGCTGTTGGGGAGAAGCGTTACCAGACGTCTGCGCCATACGGAACTGCCTCGCTATTTCAGGGTTACTAGCTGATAGTAGTCGCCTTCAGGCAACTTGGAACCAGTTGGGGGACACAAAAGGACAGGGTGTTTGTCACTTTGGGAACGATGACAATCGATACGTGCCAGTTGACCGGAGCCTCTGACGGGCCTAACATTACCGCGTTCGGAGGTTCGGTCCTTTCATGATCGGCCAGACGGTGTCCCACTATCGCGTCCTGGGGAAGCTCGGGGGTGGTGGCATGGGAGTAGTGTATGAGGCGGAGGACCTGAAACTCGGTCGGCATGTCGCCCTGAAGTTCATCCCGGAAAATCTCGCGGGCGACCCCAAATCGCTGGAACGCTTCACCCGCGAGGCGAGAGCGGCGTCGCTGCTGAATCATCCCAACATCTGCATTATTCACGGCATTGAGGATAACAACGGGCATCCCTTCATCGTGATGGAGAAGTTGGAGGGTGAGAGCCTGAAGCAGTGTATCTCGGGACACGCGCTGGGAACGGAGAAACTGCTCGATATCAGCATCCAGGTGGCGGACGCGCTGGCGGCGTCCCACGCCAAGGGGATCGTGCACCGGGACATCAAGCCGGCGAACATCTTCCTCACTCCGAGCGGGCAGGTGAAGGTGCTGGATTTCGGCCTGGCCAAGCTGGTTCACAACGTCGGGACCGACAGCGACGGAGTGGCGGCAGACAACTCGCTCACGGCAGTAGGGGTGATTCCGGGGACGGCGGTCTACATGTCGCCGGAGCAGGCACGGAGCGAGGAAATCGATTTCCGCAGCGACCTGTTTTCGTTCGGCGTCGTGATGTATGAAATGGCGACTGGGAAGAAGCCGTTTACAGGCAAGAACTCGCTGATGACGCTGGATGCGGTGCTGCACGATAAGCCGGTGCCGCCGGGAGAATTGAATCCAAACGTTCCGGTGGAGCTGGAGGGCATCATCGGCAAGGCGATGGAAAAGGACCGCAGACAGCGGTACCAAAGCGCCGCGCAGATGAAGGCCGATCTGCAGCAACTCAAGCGCGAGACTGACTCAGGGCAGGTAAAGAGTGGGCTGCGCAGCGGGAAGCTGCGGGTTGCGAGCCAGACGTTCGGGCGAAAGGGCAGCCGGTGGCAGTTCTGGCTGCTGCTGGGAACGGCGGCGCTATTGGTGACGGTGCTGGCGGCGGTGGGAGCTTACTGGCTGAAGCACCGGTCGGTGGCGAATCTGGAGCAGCAGAATGCAATCGCCGTGCTGCCCCTGCAGAACGTAAACGGGGATTTCGCCGTCGACTACCTGCGCTACGCGCTGGCGGACGAATTGACCAGCGTGTTGACGTATTCGCGCTCGCTGGAAGTGCGGCCTACGTCAGCCACGCGGAAGTATGTGGAACAGGACGTGGATCCGCGCAAAGTAGGCCAGCAACTGCATGTGGGCCGCTTGCTGACCGGGCACTTCATGCGGCAGGGCGAAAAGTTAACCGTGACTCTGGAAGCCATTGACGTATCCAATGATCGGCTGTTGTGGCAGGCCAATGTGACCGCGCCGGTGAATGATTTGATTTCCCTGCAGAACCAATTGACCACACAGGTGCAACAGGGGCTCTTGCCCGCCCTGGGCGTTGCCGGGGGAGCCTTGAGCACCGCCTCACGTCCCAAGAGTGCCTTGGCGTATGACCTCTACCTGCACGCCCTGGCCCTGCCCCACGATCCCCAGCCGAACAAGGATGCGATCAATGTATTGGAACACGTAGTAGGCGAAGACTCAGGCTACGCGCCGGCCTGGGAAGCGCTGGGGCTCAGGTACTACTACGATTCACTTTACGGCGGTGGCGGCGAGCAGATGTTCCAGCGTTCGAATTCCGCCTATGAGCGGGCGCTCGCACTTGACCCGAACCGGGTGGCAGCGGCCAGCAATTTGATCACGAACCGCGTGGAGCGGGGTGATCTGGGCCGGGCGTACGACGCAGCCAAGGACCTGGTGCAGCGCAGGCCGCAGAGCGCCGATGCGCATTTCGCGCTAAGCTATGTGCTGCGCTACGCGGGCATGCTGGAGCAGGCAACGCAGGAGTGCAACGCGGCGCGGGTGCTGGATCCGGGAAACTACAATTTCCGGTCGTGCGCCTGGGCATTCCTGGAGCAGGGTAAGACCGACAAGGCCATGGATTACATACACATGGACGCGGGTTCGGAGTGGGCAGCGTGGGTGACGCCGTATGTTTATCTGGCTGCTGGGAACTTGGCTCAGGCGCGGGAAAGTGCGAAGAGCGTGGCGAAGGCTCCCGCCTACCACCGGGAGTTGCTGGTGGCATGCACGCAAGCACAACGCCCTGCTGACTTGGACCGGGTCGTGCGCGAGGAGGAGGCTTCCGTAATGACGGAACCCGACCCGGAGCAGTGGTATCACGTGGCGGCGTTGATGGCATATTGCGGGCAGAAAGACCCGGCTTTGCGGTTGCTGAAAGACGCCGTACAGCAGAATTATTGCGCCTACTCAGCGCTGTTGGAGGATCCGCTGCTGAAGGGCTTGCGCAAGGAGACGGCGTTTAATGAAGTGCTGACGGCGAGCAGCAAGTGTCAGGAGTCGCTGAAGGAAGGGCGGCAGTAGCAGCGGTCGGTGATCAGGATCAGTTGTCAGTTCTTGATTCTTCTTTTGTTTATTCTAGGTCTCGGCTCTGGGCTTACTCTTTCTTCTGGCCGGAGTCTAATTTGTAGACTACTCGAGGAAAGAATTTGCGTCGGAGCCGGGTCAGGCCCCATCCTTGTAGGGTGAACTTCTTGGGATTCAACGACCTTGCGAGCAGCCTGGGGCGGCTCGTCCCGCATCTTTTTGGAGTTTCGATCGTTCGAGCTGTATTTTCATTTCTCTTGCTGGCAATTCCGGTTCTGCTTGTGGCCTCACCGCAGCGGACCGGTGAAAGCCCGGCGCGTCCTGTGGCCACCATAGCCACTGCCGAAAATCCTCCAACACTGGTGACGAACTTTCCTCAACTCCCTTACCAGGGATCCCCGCCCGAGATTCGTCAAGACAAAGGAGTCCTCGGGTTGCGGCTGATGCTGCGGCGGCTGGGCACGACCGCGCGGCTGATGCAGACTGTGGCGCATCCCGACGATGAAGATGGCGGGATGCTGACTTTAGAATCGCGCGGGCGCGGAGCGAGCGTGTTGCTGATGACGCTGAACCGCGGCGAGGGCGGTCAGAATAAGGTTGGCAGTAATTTATCGGACGTACTGGGTGTGCTGCGAACGCTCGAACTGCTGGCGGCGGACGAATATTACGGGGTGGAAGAACGGTTTTCGCGCGTGGCCGACTTTGGGTTTTCGAAGAGCGCGGACGAAACTTTCGCGAAGTGGGGCGGACACGATGTGGCGTTGGGCGATATGGTGCGGGTGATTCGGACGTTCCGTCCGGATGTGCTGGTGGCGCGATTTTCCGGCACCGAGCGCGATGGACATGGGCACCACCAGGCGTCGGCCATCCTGACGAAAGAGGCGTTCCGGGCAGCGGCGGATCCCAAGGCGGTTTCCCGAGCAGATCGCGCGAAGGGCTTCAGCCGTGGCAGGCGAAGAAGCTCTACATCGGCAATGTGTGCGGCTTTGGGGCGATGACCTGTCCGGATGCAGAACTGGACGATCAAGCTGAATACCGGCGAGCGGAGCGCCGACCTGGGAGGGTCCTATGTGCAGTTCGCGATGGAGGGATTGCGGCATCAGCTGTCGCAGGGTTCGGCGAACTGGACTGTCGATCCGGGAGACCGGTTTACGTTTTACAAGCTGGTGGATTCGGTAGAGCCCGCGAAGCTGGATAAAGACGGGCATGAAAAAGACTTCTTTGACGGGATCGATACCACGTTGCCGGGACTGGCGGCGCGATTGGGATCGAAGAATCGAAGGTTCCGCAAGCTGCGGCAGGAATTGACGGAGATCGCGCGCAAGGTTGCTGAAGCCAGCGAAGCCGCGAAGGGGAACGATGCATCCGCCGCAGCGGCTCCTCTGCTGGAAGTTGTGGCCGGCTTGGAGCAGGCACACGCGGAAGTCGGCAAGAGCGCTCTGAGCTGTCGTAGCGAAGTCTGATCTGCTGATGCGGCTGCAAGAAAAGCACGAACAGGCGGAAACGGCGCTGAACGAGGCTTTGAACGTGAGCCTCGAGGCGGTGGTGGTTCCTCGCGCGGAACCAGAGGCTCAGGCTGCGAAGGAGGTTGCGAAAGAAGCGGACGCGATGACTACAGTTTCGCCGGGGCAGGAGTTTCTTGTCGCGGTGGATTTTCACAACGGATCGAAAGACCGGCTGTTCATCGACGGAATAAAGCTCGAGGTGCCAGAAGGGTGGGGGACGACTTCCGACGACGCGAAGCGGGTTGCCATCAAGCCCGGCGACAACGTTCACGTGGTCTTTCGCTTGCGGGTGCCGAAGAACGCGGCCTACACGCGGCCTTACTGGCACCGCGATGATCCCGAGACGGAGAGCTTGAATCACATCGACGATGAGAAATATGCGACGCTGCCGTTCCCGCCGCCCGTGATGCGAGCCCGTGTTGAGTACTCCGTTGGCAGTGCGGGCGGCGACGCTGTAAAGAGTGGTATCGAGGCGACGGTTGTGGCGCGGTTTGTAGACGAGACCGGGGCGCAACGCGCGCGTCCGCTGGCCGTGGTGCCTGCATTTTCGGTTGCCCTTGAACCCGGCAACCAGGTGATTTCGACGCACAACGGGTCGAGTTCCGAAGTTGCAGTGGGAGTGTCCAGCAATCTTAGCCATGAAGCGCGGGGCGTGTTGCGTCTGGAATTGCCCGAGGGTTGGCGTTCGGAGCCGGCGCAGTTTGCTGTGGAATTCACGCGGCGCGGTGAGAAGAAGGATTTCCAGTTCAAGGTCTTCCCCGCCGGCTTGCAGGAAGGGCGAGCCAGGGTACGCGCCGTGCTGGAGGCGGACGGCGAAAAGTTCAGCGAAGGCTACACGCTGGTGACGCGCGAAGATCTGGGTAGCTTCTACTACTACCAGCCTGCAGTACAGCGCGTCAGCACAGTGGATGTAAAGGCGCCGCATGATTTGAAGATTGGCTACGTTATGGGCGCCGGTGACGACATTCCCACCGTTCTGAAGCAAGTCGGGATGGATGTGACCTTGATTCCTCCGGAGAAGTTGGCAAGCGAAGAACTCAGCCAGTACGGAACGATCGTGTTGGGAATTCGCGCCTACGATACGCAGAGAGATGTAGCCGCAAACAATCAGAAGCTTCTCGATTTCGTCGCGGCCGGCGGAACGCTGGTCGTGCAATACAACACTGGCGTGGGAGAATTTAACGCCGGACACTTTACTCCGTACTCCGCGGAGCTAAGCCGGGCGCGGGTTTCGGTGGAGGAGGCTCCAGTGGAGATTCTAGCGCCGGAAGATGGAGTGTTTCATTATCCGAACGAAATCACGGCGCGCGACTTTGACGGCTGGGTGCAGGAACGCGGCCTCTACTTCATGGACAAGTGGGATGAGCATTTCAAGCCGCTGCTAAGCTGCCAGGATCCGGGCGAGGACGCGCAAAAGGGCGGGCTGCTGCGGGCGCAGTACGGCAAGGGGACGTACATCTACACGGGATATGCGTTCTTCCGGCAGTTGCCGGCTGGCGTGCCGGGAGCGGTGCGGCTTTATGTGAATCTGCTGAGTGCCGGGCATGAGAGACAGTGATCAGGGCGCTTTCCTTCTGGGTCTTAACACCCGAACGCCCGTATACCCGGTAACGGCCATTAGCAGCGCCATCGGCAGTAGCACGATGAGGACCTTGTCGAAGCGGAATGATAGAGGTGGATCGCGCCAAAGCGTGTGCAAGGCTGGCCCGTAGAAACACCACAGGAGTAGCGTGCCACCGAGAGCAACAGTTGCGGACGTGCGAGGTTTCCACATGGAAAGGGCAGCAGCGACAAGTAGGACAGCGGATCCCAGTAGCGCGACATATTGGAGCGGGCTTGTGGGCGCGCCCCATATTGCCCACGAGAGCAGGTACCAGAGCTGCACTCCGGTCGCGATGCCTGTCAAAGTGTAGAGAACTAGCGCGAGCACGCAAGGATTCAATCACAGTCTGAATGTGTTGTCACGGAATTCTCCGACCGACGCATGGCGTCTCCAGCAAAACCGGATAGCAGTTCTCCCGGCCTGATCCGCGGTATGGGCCTGGGGAGCGCTACTGCGCTCAACATGATTGACATGATCGGCGTGGGGCCGTTCATCACCATGCCGCTGGTGTTGAGCGCGATGGGTGGCCCGCAAGCCATGCTGGGATGGATTGCGGGCGCGTTGTTGGCCGTGTGCGACGGGCTGGTGTCTGCAGAACTGGGCTCGGCGTTTCCGGGATCGGGTGGATCTTATCGCTATCTGAGCGAGATCTACGGGCCGCGGAAATGGGGAAGGCTGATTTCGTTTCTGTTTATCTGGCAACTTTCATTCAGCGCTCCGCTGTCGATTGCCAGCGGATGCATCGGGCTGGCGGGCTACGCGGCTTATTACTGGCCGAGTTTGGAGACGGTCTACGCCGCGCACACTTCAGCGCTGACCATCCCGTGGGCGGGCCCGCTGCAAGTGAGCTGGATTGTGATGCCGGGAACTGCGCTGGCGGTGGGCATCTGCCTCTTCACGGTCTTGTTGCTCTATCGGCGTATCACGGTGATCGCGCGCCTTTCGAAAGCGTTATGGCTGGGCGTGATGGGAACGATCGGATGGATCATCTTCGCGGGACTGACGCACTTCAACTGCGCTCGCGCCTTTGATTTTCCCCCCGGCGCGTTAACCCTTTCCCCGGCGTTCTTCACCGGGTTGGGCGGAGCCCTTATGGTGGCCACATACGATTATTGGGGCTATTACAACGTCTGTTACCTTGGCGACGAAATAAAAGATCCGACGCGGAATATTCCGCGCGCTCTGCTGCTTTCCATTCTGCTGGTAGCCTGTCTATATCTAATGATGAACTTGTGCATTCTAGCCGTGATTCCCTGGCGGGAGATGCTGCAGGCCGGGCATAACAACAGCGGATTGTACGTTGTGTCGCTGTTTATGCAGAGGATTTATGGGCCGTGGGCGGCGCGATTGGTGACGGGACTGGTGATCGTGACCGCGTTTGCCTCGGTCTTTTCGCTCACGCTGGGGTATTCACGCGTGCCGTATGCGGCCGCCCTTGATGGGAACTACTTCCGGGCATTTGCCAAAGTGCATCCCGTATACCGCTTCCCGCACGTTTCGCTTGTGGCGCTGGGAGTGGTTGCGGCGCTGTTCTGCTTTCTGCGGCTGAGGGACGCGATCGCGGCCCTGGTGGTCATTCGCCTTGTCTTGCAGTTTCTGGTACAGGCGGTGGGGTTGATCGTGTTCCGGGTGACGCGGCCGGACGTCGTTCGTCCGTTCCGCATGTGGCTGTATCCCCTGCCGGCGCTGGTGGCGATCGCGGGATTTCTCTTTATCTTGTTCGGTCGCGTGAACTGGCAAAGGGAAGTGCGATACGCGTTCGTAATATTGTTGGCGGGCCTTGTGATCTATATGATTCGAGCATGGAGAGGCCGGGAGTGGCCGTTCGGGGCCAGTGAAGTCTTGAAGGAACGTTGAGAATCTTCAACACAGAGGAACATAGCGCAGCTGATCGAGAATGGAGAATTCATCATGAGGAATAAGTTTGGCTTTCTTGCGGTTTGCGTGCTGGCGCTGGCGGCTCTGGGCGTAACGCAGGACAACAAAGGCAAGGACGAACATCTAACCGTCACGCAGGTGTTAGACCGCACCGTCACGAACATCGAGCATGAGTTTGTTCCGGCGGCGGAGGCGATGCCGGAAGACAAGTTCGGGTTTGCGCCAACCGGTGGCGAGTTCAAGGGAGTACGGACGTTCGCCCAGCAAATAAAACATGTCGCGTCCGTAAACTATGAGCTGGGCGCGGCTATTTTAGAAGAAAAACCGCCGGTGGATGTCAGCGACGAAGCGGGTCCGGCCTCGATCACCACCAAAGCCGACATTCTGAAGTATCTGAACGACTCCTTTGTATACGTGCACAAAGCGGTTCAGACCATCAATGAAAAGAACCTGGTGGAGACAGTCAGGAGCCCGTGGGGAGAGGGAAGAGTAACGCGTCTCAGCCTGGCAACGAGCGTAGCATGGCACGGTTTCGATCACTACGGACAGATGGTCGAGTACCTGCGCATGAATGGGATCATACCGCCGGCCAGCCGGTAGATTGAGCGCTCAGTGGCGGCGGGGGCTGCGGTCGCGCCGGTCATGTTCGTCTTCATTGCTGAAAGCCGCGAAAATGTTGGACAGGTGTTGCTGGAAGCTTAGGCGGGGTTCTTTCGCGACGCGGTCTGGGTAGGAATCCACGGCCCGTAGAAAATTCTGGATCTCCTTCTGAACCTCTCCATTTGTGCCTTGGATTTGCGCAATGCTCCGCGGGGCTGTCTCGCGTGGCTGAACTTGGTTTTGCATTCTCGGCTTCATTCCCTACCATCCCCAAACAAACTTTACTTTGATCTTCACGCGGAGAAGCGACCCGCTAGTCGCCACAAACACCTGGAGGACGGATAAGTTTCGGCTTGGGGAGGAACAATCAAAGGTATCCGGGAAAGCTGGCGCGGTAAATGGCACTTTGGTGGCGCTTCGACCCTTAGATTTGCGCTCGCGCGATCAGCGGCGAGCGCCGCGAGGCGTGATGGACGTCAGAAGCAACTCGGCGCCGAGTCCGCGGCTGGCGAGGTGGGCGGCAACGGATTTTCGAATCTTGTGAGCGGCGGAACGGGGATCAAGAAAAACGATGACGGATGGACCCGCCCCACTGAGAGCTACGCCGAGAACACCTGGGCTCCCCGTTAATTCCTGCAGACAGGGGAGCAGCGGGCATAGCGGAGCGCGGTAAGGCTGATGGATGCGGTCTTCAAGCGCGGCGGAGAGCAAGTCGTGCCGGCCTTGGGTGAAGGCAGCGAACAGCAGCATCGAGTTTTGGATGTTCGCAACGGCGTCGTCCCGGGAATACTGCGCGGGGAGCACGCGGCGCGCTTCTTCCGTGGACAGAGCCTGGTCAGGAATCGCAAGGAGCAGTGGCCACTTCCCTTTCGGGAGGATGCGGACCACCTGGGCATCCGCGTCGCCGGACATACGGGCCACGGTGAGACCGCCCATCCAGCAGGCGGAGGCGTTGTCGGGATGGTGTTCGCGGCGGGAAGCCTCTCCAATGATTTGCGCATCGGTCCACCGCAAATGGCCGAAGTGATTGGCCAGGGCTATGCCCGCGAGGCGGGCCGCCGCCGAAGACCCGCAGCCCTTGCCGATGGGGATGTCGTTCTTGATGCGAAGAGACAAAGGAATGACCTTCGTTCCGTGCGCTTCGAGAATTTCGCTGTAGGTGGCGAGGATGAGGTGATTCTCCAGAGACTGGCAGATTTCATAGTCGCGTCCAGTCGCTGTGATTGAAAAATCGGAAGCAGGCTGAGCGTCGATGGTGATGTAGAGATCCATCGCCAGCGCAGCGGCATCGAAGGCCGGGCCTAGATTGGCCGATGTGGCTGGGAGGGCAAGGTGCAGCGAGGAAGGACTAGGTCGATTCGTCTTTTTCTTTTTAGACATTCGAGTGCGTTGGGTCAGCCTTCTCCGCTTGCTCCAGAGTCTTCATCACGGCATCCAGGGTCGCATCAATGACGACGGGAGGATGGCGGAACGGATTCAGCTTCGCGCTTTCTCGCTCATCAGCAGTCCCTTGAAAAAGAGTCCCACGGTGGAATTCCATGGTGAAATCGGGATCCTTAAGCAGGTTTCCCGTGAGGACTAAAACAACGGTCTCTTCCTGCTTAACGAAGCTCTGGCGCAATAATTTTTTCAGACCGGCAAGGGTGACGGCGGAGGCCGGCTCGCAGCCAATCCCTTCGGCTCCGATTTCCGCTTTGGCCTGGGCCATCTCGATTTCGCTCACCTGTTCACACGCGCCGCCCGTGGCTTGGAGCACCTTGACAGCTTTTCCCCACGAAGCCGGATTGCCGATGCGGATCGCCGTCGCTCGCGTTTCGGCTTGCACACTGACGAGCTGTTTACCACCAGCTTCGCGCAGAGTGCGAACCAGAGCATTAGCCCCCTCGGCTTGAATTATGGACAACTTCGGCAGGCGCGGGATTAGACCGATGTCGAGCATCTCCAGCAACGCTTTGCCAATCGCGGAACTGTTGCCGAGGTTCCCTCCGGGCACGATGATGTGGTTTGGAGGGGTCCATTCGAGTTGTTCCAATAATTCGAACGCAAGAGTTTTCTGCCCTTCCAGGCGAAACGGGTTGATGGAATTCAACTGGTAGACCGGGGCGCGCCGGACAAGCTCTTGCAGCAGGCGGAGGCAGCCGTCGAAGTCGGTGCGAAGCTGGCAGCTGAGCGCGCCGTAGTCGAGCGCCTGGGATAGTTTGCTCCAGGATATTTTGCCTTCGGGCACCAGGACCAGGCTGCGCATGCCGCCGCGCGCGGCATACGCGGCCATGGACGCGGAAGTATTGCCGGTTGAGGCACAGGCTACCCACTTGTATCCCGCCTGGCGGGCAAAAGTTGCGGCAACCGTCATGCCGGCATCCTTGAACGAGCCAGTCGGGTTCATGCCTTGATGCTTGGCATAAAGACGCTGAACGCCCGTGATGCGGGAGGACTGCGGAAGTTCGTAGAGCGGCGTGTTGCCTTCCCGCAGAGTGACGACATTTTGCTCGGAAGCTGGCGCGGGGAGAAGCTCACGGAATCGCCACACACCACTGAGATCGAGAGGTTCGATTATAGTGCGGCGTTCCCGCCAGAGGGACTTCAAAGCGGTGGGATTGCGGGAATTCCAGGACGAATCTGTGATTTCAAGCAAATTGCCGCAATCCGAGCAGCGAAAATCCTGAGCGGCAGCGGAGTTGATCGAACCGCAACCGATGCAACGGAAACGAAACGTGGCCTGGCTGGGTGCAGAGCCTCTCTCAGGTGTGGTGGAAGAAGGCATGGATAAGAGACTATTTCTGGCCTCGCAAATATTGGTCAGTCTTGTTGATCCAATCAGCTCGCGGTGGATTGAAAACGTCGAGGTCTACCGTGTCTTCGAGCGCCTCGGCCTTGTGCGGCATGTGGGCAGGAATGCAGAGCACCTCGCCGGCACGGACGACGATTTCCCGGCCGTCGATCCAGAACTTCAGCGTCCCGTCGAGGATGTAAGTGAGTTGTTCGTTGTGGTGGCTGTGCTCGGGGACAATGCAGCCCTTTTTCAGGAGCACGCGAGCCAGCATAATTTCCTGACCGACGACGAACTGCCGCTGCAGGAGCGGGTTCAGGTCTTCGAGCGGAATCGTACGCCAGGGGATGTATTGAAGTTGGTGCTCACTGGCCGCGTGCTTGGTGACGGCTCGTTGAGCGCGGGAGCGCTTCGCATTTCCCGTTTTCTTGCCTGCGGAGGTTTTAGTTTTCAGTTTCTTCGCCATGTAGTTAGCTCCCAGTTTAATGAAGCAAAGCCGCCTCGTTCAGTGGACCTTGCCCCCGTATAGCTTCACGGCATTGTCATGCAGGTAGCCGTGAGCCAGTTCCAAAGCACGCGTTTCGGTGATCTCATTTTCGGAGATCATCTCGGCCAGGGCCGCGGCCAGGGCCATGCGCGATGATTCCGCTCCGAGCCAGTAGCTTTCTTCCGCGCCCAGCGCTTCATTGTACGGGAAACAGTCGGTACCGAAAGTGATCTTGTCGGGGAAAGTCTCCAGCCACATCTTGAGCGTATCTTTGAAGGCAGAAGGATATTGGACGAGTTCGCCGAGCGAAGAATCGAGGTAGACATTCGGCGCGGCGGCAAGCCAGATGGCTTCGCGCTCGAGCGGGTAGCCGCCATGGATCATGACGAACGTGGTGCTGCGATAGCGCGGATCGCGCAGCACACTTTCCAGATTCATAATGTTGCTTTCGCTGAAGTTGAAGTAGTTGCCGATGCCGGCCGCGGTGTGAATGTGTACCGGAATGTTCAGGCGGCCGCCAAGGTTCACCAGGAAGCGGAAGATGTAATCCTGAAAACTCCGGTAATCTTTTTCGCTGGGGATACCGCCGGATGCGTATTGCCGATAAATATCTTCGGCATGCTCACGCGTTGGATCAGAGAAAGTCGTGGGGCGGAAGTACGCCACTTCAAACTTCATGGCGATGCCTCCTTTTTTCTGGTTGTCCGCCAGCACGCGAACGATGAACTCCAGGTAGTCGTTGAACTGGGTGGGAAGTTTGCTCACGTTCTCCTGCTGCATCCAGCGTCGCAGCATTTTGTCCTGCAACGGAAGGTAGACTTCTTCGTCAGGATTGCGCGCGGCCTCGCGCTCGTTGTTGAAAGGCCACATAAAAGAGTCGGCGAAAAATACCCACGGAAAACGCTTGGGATCGAGGTAATCAGCCATCATCGCGCGGTTGGCGACCGAACTCTCGGTGTTGATCTTGTCCAGAATCATGTTGAAGTAGGCGGTGCCGGGATGTTTCTTTTTTAGCTCCGCTTTTGTCGCGACGAGCCATTTGGCGTGTTCGGGCGAGAGATCGCCGTAGGGATAGCCAAAGAGCGACTTGGCGGCGGCAATCAGTTCACGGTTATCGGGGTGCGTGCGTTGGGGAAGGCTGGTGTCTGGGGCCGAGGCCATGGCGTCCACGTCAGGATCGTCGGCAAAGCCGGGATGCGCGTGGTGGTCGAAGGCCGGAATCTTTTGTATCTGCGGGAGCAGGCGCTGGTAAATCTGCTGCAGGTCGGGACCGGGGAATGGATGGGCCTGGGCGATGGCAGAAGACGACAAGCCCACCACTGCGCAGCCGAGTGAAAGGCATGTGCGAATAAGTTGTTTCATAGTCGCATCCCGTCTCCGCAATCTATAGGCCCTTATACATGCCGCCATCGACGAGCACGGTTTGGCCGGTGATGTAGGAAGCGCGTTCCGAAGCAAGCCAGACAACGGTATCGGCAACCTCGCGCGGCTCACCCAGACGCCGCAGCGAAGCATCGGCGGCCCATCCGGCGAAAATCTCCTCCTCGCTTTTTCCTGAGGAGGAGGCGCGGGCTTTCGCTAACTCCTTGAGCCGGTCGGTGGCGGTGAACCCGGGGCCGACGTTGTTTACCAGGATTCCATCTTTTCCGAACTCATTGGCCAGGCTCTTGACCAGTCCGACCACTGCCGCGCGCACGGCGTTCGAGAGCACGAGATCGGTCACCGGCTGTTTCGTCGTAATCGAGGTAAGCGTGATGATGCGGCCCCAGTGTTTTCGCTGCATGTGCGGGATGACTTCGCGCGCGAAATAGACCGTGCTGAGAAAGTTCATCTCGAGGGCGCGTCGCCATTCTTCGAGAGTCGCCGCGAGAAAGCCCTTGGCGGGGGGACCGCCGGCGTTGGTCACGCAAATGTCAACCCAGCCGAATTGTTCGGCAACCGCCGTGACGAAGTGCCTGACGTCCGCGGCGTTGGTGACGTCGAAAGACTGGGCCAGAACCTCGACGTTGTATTGCTTTCTGATCTTCTCCGCGGCCGCCTGCAAAGTCTGCTGGTTGCGGGCGCACATAGCAACTCGGCAGCCCTCTGCGGCGAAAGCTTCGGCGGTAGCGCGGCCGATCCCCTGACTTGAGGCCGCTACGATGGCCACTCGATCTTTCAGGCCGAGATGCATGGAGCGAGAATTATAAACGGTGCGCGACGCTTCGCTTGCGGGAGTCAGGTCGCCCAATTAATCTGTAGGGAACGAGGTATTCATGAAACGGCACACCCATCACTCGGAAACCAAAGCGGTGCGCGGCGCAGCGGACCTGGAAAAGAAAAACGGACCGATGGCCACTCCCATTTATCAGACTTCCACCTTCGAAGTCACCGACAACGACGAGCAATTGCGTGCGACCCACACCGACCACTTTTACACGCGCTACGGCAATCCCACGAACACGGTTGCCGAAAAGACGATTGCGGAGTTGGAGGGCGTGGAAGCGGCGCTAACGTTTGCCTCGGGCATGGGCGCGATCACCACAACGACCATGGCGCTGCTTAAGAGCGGCGATCACATAGTAGCGCAGCGCGATATTTATGGCGGCGCGAACAAGTTTCTCTCCCAGTGGTTACCGAAAATGGGGATTGAGACCACGTTTGTCGACACCACGGAGTACGAGCAGCACGAACGGGCTATTCGTCCCAACACTAAGCTGCTTTATCTGGAGTCGCCGACTAATCCAACCTTGCGCGTGGTGGATTTCAAGAGAGTTGTAGCTCTGGCCCGGCAGCACAGGCTGCTCAGCATGATTGACGCCACTTTCGGCACGCCCATCAACCAGCATCCGGCGGAATTCGGCATCGATCTCGTGATGCATTCGGGAACGAAATATCTGGCCGGACATTCGGATCTGATTTGCGGCGTGGTGGCGGGCCGGCGCGAATTGATGGAGGGAATCTGGGAGACGCGAACCACTCTGGGCAACTGCATGGATCCTCACGCGTCGTGGGTTCTAGTTCGCGGGTTGAAGACGCTGGCGGTGCGCGTGGCTCGGCAGAATGAAAACGCGCAACGGGTGGCGGAGTTCCTGGCTCAACATGCCAAGGTGAGCCGAGTGCACTATCCATTTCTGAAAAGCCATCCGCAATATAGCGTGGCGCGCCAGCAGATGAGCGGCGGCGGCGGAATGGTCAGCTTTGAGGTCGAAGGCTCGGCCGAAGACGCGCGGCGGGTCAGCGAGGCCATGCGGCTGTTTACGCTGGCCCCGAGCCTGGGTAGTGTCGAGTCGCTGGTTTCGATTCCCGTGCTAACGTCTCATGCAATGATTCCGGCCGAAGAGCGCGCCAGGATGGGAGTGCCCGAACAGATGATCCGGCTCTCGGTAGGAATCGAGAATGCAGACGATCTCATCGCGGACCTGGAACGGGCGCTGGAGGCAGTAGCGGCGCGGCAGCAGGTATCGGTGGGCTAACAGTTTACAGTTTCTAGTTTCCCTTTGAAAAAACGAACCCGGCCTCACAAGGCCGGGTTCTTTGTCGCACGGAACCGATTACGGAACCGATTCGAGTTAGAAGATAAACTTCAAACCAAGTTGCAGAATACGCGCCAGGTGAGCCGAACCCGCCCGGAAGATGGGAATACCTGCGCAGGTTGGATCTCCCGCCGAGTTGTTAGTGCCGCCGTAGCAAGTAATTGTGTTGGCATTAGTTTTGGCCCCACCGTTAGAGTTATCCGCGGCCGAACCGGCATCCCCACCCAAGTACGAGAATTCCGTGTGATTGAAAACATTGAATGCTTCGGCGCGGAACTCAAAATACTTGCTCTCGGTAACACTGAAATGTTTGATCAACGCCATATCGAAATTCTCGCGCCACGGGTTTCGCAGGATGTTTCTGCCGGCGTCGCCGAAGGTGAGGCCGGTGGGCGCGACGAACGCGGACGGATTGTAGAGCAAGGGGCCAAAACCGGGCAGTGAGCCTCCCAGAGGACTGCTGGAGGTTCCCACTTTTGGATTTGCGATCACGTCAGGATACGAAAAGCCCGACGCAAATGAATTGGAGACACCGGCGTTGTCCCCCGGCGCGATCGACCCATTGCCGAGGTTATAGACGTTGAATGGCGAGCCGCTCTGGATCAACGTGATGCCGGACCACTGCCAGCCTCCCAGCACCTTGTGCGTCACACCCTTGCCCTTGAAAAAGGGCAGATCGTAAACGTAGGCAATGGTGAAGTTGTGGCGCTGATCGAAGTTGGAGCTGGCGCGATACGCGTTCAGGTTGTAGCTATCTACAAAGCCCAAATCATTGTAGTCAGAGGAATCATCGATAGAGTGGCTGAAGGTATAAGCGGCGTTGATCTCCAGGCCGCCAATGAAATGCCGGACGGAAGCTTGCAACGCGTTGTAATTCGAGGAGCCGGTTTGGTCCTTGCGCTCGATGCTTCCAACTCCCAGAAAAGGCAAATAGAGATTCGCATTGTTTCCGCAAGCAACGGCAAGATTGTTTGCCCAACTGCCGGTGGTGGTCATCGTGCTTCCGGGGACATCGACATTCGCGGTTGCAGTGGCCTGGCCCGTGCCGGGATCGATGCTCACAGACAAACAGTCGTCCGGAGTAATCACCTGACCGCTGTGATAGGGGTTCTGACTGGCGGGAACCGCGTGCATCTGGTTGTACGAGTAGGAGCGGGTAAGGTGTACGCCTGCACTTCCCACGTAGGCAAGGGTGGCGATTGTGCCGCGTCCCAGGTCGTGTTGCACATCCACATGCCACTGCTGCACATAAGGCCAAGTTGCTTTGCTGGGCAGCGAGACAAAGGTCAACGGGGTTGTGCCACCCCCGAGAAGACCGGAGTTGAGACTGTTATATCCGGAGACGTTGACTACGCTCGTGATCTGGGTGTTGATGTTGTACTGCTCCAGCGATTCCGTGTTCGCCTCAGTGCCGTTGGTGTGCTCGAAGAAAATGCCGTAGCCGCCGCGGATTGCCCACTTGCCGTCGCCCTTCGGGTCAAAGGCAAAACCGATGCGGGGCGCTGGATTCCACCAGTGGTTTTTCATACAGCCCGAGGGAACGCCGGGAGTTACCCCGCAATCGACCCAGCCATTGTACGGATTGCCGATGACTAATCCGGATACGGGATCAACGCTGCTGGCGCCCGCAACGTAATGGGCGGGATCGAAGTTATAAGCCAGGTTGTTTTCCTCGCGGTACCTACCATAACCACTCAGCCGCAGGCCGATGTTCAGGGTCAGCCGGCGGTTGGCGTGCCAGTCATCCTGGATGAAGGCTTCGAAGATGTTGTACGCCTCATGCATCTTGAACGCATTCTGCTCCTGCGTAAACGTGCCGACGTTGCCCAGCAGCAGGTCCGCATAAGCGTTCCCGCTGGAAACCGTATTGCCGGTGTTGGAGAACTGCAACAGCCCGTTCACGCCGTCTGACGGCTGCGGGATTTCGTTCTTGTGCGCACCCACGAAGTAAAAACCCATTTGAAGATTGTGGCCGCCTGCAATCTTGGTGACATTATCGCGGAAAGTGAAGGTGGGATTTGAATTCAGTGGACCTTGCGGAACGTAGCCTGGATCTTCAGCGAAGTTGTAGGTGGTGTCCGAAATCGATATGCCCGGAACCTTGCCCCCGAAGCCGTTGTTGAAAACCCCGATCGCGGGAAAACCATTGGGACGCGCCCAAGGGCCAGTGAGATTGGTGCTGATGTGATCCGTCGTATAGCTGGCGACAAATTCGTTGAGCAATGTTGGGGAGACATTTGCCGTCAGCCGCGCGACCATGCTCACGCCGGGGTTTTTGAACTGCGTCTGAATCGTCGGGAAGCTCGTGCCCGCAGTCCACAAAGGGACCGGATACTGTTGGTCCCACGAATCGTGGATGTAGCGAAAGCTGGCGCGAACCTTGTCGTTGATATTGTGGTCGATTTTGAAAAGTTCCTGGCGCCAGTGGGTGGGCAGTGTGGGGGGCTTATACCATTCATCCAACGCGCTGCCAACGTTGCCAGAGGCCAAGTTAGGTTGAGGGATCATGGCGTTGAGCGCTTGGTTGATGGCAGCATTCGCGCCATAGGCGGGAACGACATTCAGGTTGGGCGTGAATCCGGCGGCATTAGTGAATCCCGGCACGCTAGGGCATTCGGCGAAGGAGCCCGCCGCGTTCGGACACTGATCGGTAAAATCCCCGGTGCGGTCGGTTATGGTCGGAACGAACGTTGTAGAAAAAAAGTTCGTGGCCGGGATCAACTCTCGCCGCCACTCCTCCGACCAGAAAAAGAACGTCTTCTGCTTGTTCGTATTGTAGTGCCCAGGAATGTATACCGGTCCCCCGATGGTGAAACCAAAATCGTGTTTCTTGTAGGAGGGTACGGACGTCGCGCCGAACTGGGTGGCATTGAAGGCGTCATTGCGCACAAATTCGTACAAGTCCCCATGGAATGAACTCGTGCCGGACTTGGTCTCGACTTCTATCGTGCCCGACCCATTCCTGCCATATTGCGCGCCGAAATTGGAGGTGAGCACTTTTACTTCCGCAATGGCATCAATGCTGGGATACACGTTCAGCGTAGTGTTGCTGCCATTATCCTGAGAGTCGCCGCCGTCCACCTCAAAGTTGTTGTATTCGGTGCGGCCGCCGTTGATGCTGAAAGCCACCGTCGACGCGCCAGTTTCGCCTTCGTCAGCACCGGACTGGTTAGTAACTCCCGGAGACAAAGCGACGAGCTGCGTGTAATCGCGCCCGTTCAGTTCGAGCTGCGAGATTTCCTTCCCTGTGATCGTGCCTGCGAGTTCGGAAGATTGTGTTTCCACCTGCGCAACCTCCGAACCCTGGACAACGACTTCGGTGCTGATCGTGCCCACTTGCAGCGTGACGTTGACCCGCGCCTTTTGTGCGATGTCCAGCACGATGCCCTTGGCTTCATACTTCTTGAAGCCTTGCGTCTTGATCGCCAAGTCATAGGAACCGATGGGCAGCGAGGCGATGAGAAAATCACCGCTGCCGTTGCTGGTGGTGGTGCGATTGATGCCGTGCTCCGCGTTCGTAACCGCGACTTGAGCGTTGGGAACCGCCGCACCGCTGGGATCGCTGATGGTGCCGGTGATGGAGGCTGTATCCTGCGCCCAAGCCGTTGCGCATAACGTCAGCGGCAGCCATAACGCGATTCGCCGAAGCATCCGATTAGATTTCATGGTTAGGTTCTTCTCCCGCGCGCAAACGATTCGCGCACCACACAGAACGTCTACCGAGCCCAACGCCACGGCAGTCAGCGATTGGTTCGAACGACCCCGGTCGAGCAACCGCCCGTCCAACCCACAGTTGGTTTATTAAAACGTATGAATAGTGCTTTTATTGGCTATCTGATGTCAAGAGAAAAAACGCGCGCCTCGCGGCCGGTGCACTTTTGCGCTTGTCAAAGATCGTCTGCGGCTGCAGGGCTCGGGCACCTACGGAAGGCCTCGAGTCGACTCCCGAACCACCAATTCGGGCGCCACCTTGCGATGGTGCGCCGTGACCTCGCGTTTTTCAAGTACGCAGTTGATGCCCTCAAGGACAATGCCTACTGCATCCGCTCCCATCGCTTCCATGGGCTGGCGCACGGTCGTAAGCGGCGGCGTACAGAGAGCCGAGGCTGCCACATCATCGAAGCCAATCACGGAGCATTGCTCAGGCACGCGCAGGCCGGCCTTGCCCAAGGCGCGAATGGCGCCGAAGGCGGTCATGTCGTCGAAGGCCAGCAGGGCCGTAAACTGGCGCTTCTGCTTGATCAGGCTCTCGGTTAGTTTGTGTCCCATTTCAAAGCTGGAAAGTGGATCGCGCGATTCGGGCAGGTCCACAACCATGCGGGAATCGAGTTCGAGGCCGCACGCCCGGGCGCATTTTCGAACGCCCCGCCAACGCGGAGAACTATCGGCCAGGGTCTTGGGGCCGCGGATAACGGCGATCTTGCGATGACCGAGGGCGTGCAGATGTTCGAGTGCGAGGTAGCCCCCGAGTTCGTTGTCGACGATCACCGAACTCATCGAGTCCCCTTTCAGTTCACAGCCAATGAGAGCAGTGGGAATGCTGCTCTTTTCCAGATCGGCGAGCAGGTTGATATCGAGAAAAAGCCAGTTCGCGAGGACGACCAGGCCTTCGATACGGCGGTCCAGCAGCATCTCCAGATAGCGCTCGAAGCGGCTGCGCTCGTTGTGTACGTCGGTGAGTATGGGCAAGTAGGAAGCCTGGTAGAGAGTGTTCTCGATGCCGCGCAGTACCAGCGTGCAGTAGGGGTCGGTCATATCGAAAACCATGACGCCTACGGTGTGGCTGCGTTTACTACGCAAGGAGCGGGCAAACTGATTGGGACGATAGCCCAGTTTTTCCGCAGCCCGCTCGATGCGCTTCTTGGTCACGGGCGGGATATAGCGTGCCAGCGGAGCGTCGTTGAGAACGATCGACACCGTGGTGGAGGAGAACCCGCTCTGCTTCGCTACATCGCGAATCGTGACCATCGACAGAATCCTGAACCGCTGTCCCTCGCACTTGAATTCCATGCGGAGGTTGGCGGACACTACAGCAGAGACTGAGACGAGTGTCAAGCGCGCATATCCGGTCGTTAGTTGTGGTCTGCCTGCTCCTGGCCAGTGTAGCGGCGGCAATTCCGCCGCAAACTTCTTCGCCGGGAACGGCGGCCAACCCGCGAAATAGCGCGCCAGTAGCCTCGTCTGGAGCTGCCGCAGATCCCGCACAACTTTTTCGGCAGGGGCAGGATGCGTTGAACCATGGCCAACTTGACCAAGCCGAGCGTGACTTCCGGCAGGTACTGGCTTTGAATCCGGAGGCCGGCGGAGCTTACGCGAATCTCGGCGTCGTCTACATGCGCCGCAAGCAATGGACGAAAGCTCTCGAAATGCTGCGCAAGGCGGAGCATTGGATGCCGCGCGAGCCGGGAATCCGGCTGAACATCGGCCTCGCCTACTACCGGCAAAACCAGTTTCTTAAAGCTATTCCGGATTTTGAATCCGTGGTGCGCGATCAACCCAACGCGCTGCAACCGCGGCGTTTGCTGGGGCTGTGCTACTTCTTCGCGGAGCGCTGGACGGATGCGGCTGACACGCTGGAGCCGCTCTGGGCGCAGGAATCCGGCCAGTTGAGTTATCTCTATGTGCTCTCGATCGCCGCCCACCGTGCCGGGCGAAAAGAGCTGGATGAGAAGGCCACCCTGCAACTCATCAAGGCGGGCGAAGGTTCGCCCGAGTTTCATCTCTTCATGGGCAAGGCGCACCTCAATCTGCAGCAGTATGACCTGGCCCTTGCCGATTTCCAGGCTGCCGCGCAAGCCAATCCGTCACTGACTTTTGTTCATTTCAACCTGGGTCTGACTTACCTGAAGAAACAAGACTACGAGCACGCGCGTGACGAGTTTCTGAAAGATGCCGCTGTGGAACCCGATCTTGCGCTCAATTACGACGAACTTGGGGATGTCTATGCGCTCCTGCAACAGGACAGCAACGCCGAGAAGAGCTACCGCGAGGCGCTGCGGCGCGATCCGGACCTGGTGAGTTCGTACCTGGGGCTGGCCAAAATCTACCAGCGGGAAGAAAAGTATCCGCAGGCGCTGAGTGCGATTGATTCCGCGGGCCAGCTCGACCCCGGACGCACCGACATTCATTACGTCCGGGGACAAGTTCTGATCCACATGGGCCGCAAAGCAGAAGGCAAGAAGGAACTGGAAACTTCCGTACGCATTGACAACGAACGCCGCGCTGCGCGCGAGAAGCAGGTAGAGAGCGGTACCTTGCCATCGCCCGAACTTCTGCAAGATGAGCCATGAGCAAGGATCTAAGGAGTGATACAGCTGGCCTTCGATTCTCAATCTTTACCTTCGCCTGGATTTCGTACTCTGTGACACGCAATATCTAAAGTTGCTATCCTTGACTCGTTCGGGCTTCCATACTGCACTCGCGATAAGCGGCAAAGAATTGCAAACTGATAAGCTCTTGGTTAAGGGCGTGTAAGCTTCTGGCTCACAACTGGAGATAAACCGCTCCAGCGAGGCTTTTCCCAGCCAGGGTTTCGTGGTGTCATCATTAAGGAGGATTATCTTGTCGAAACCATCTGCCTCAAGAGGATGGGTCTGTGCTTTTTGCACCCTCTCGATTTTAGCCATCGTTGCCGTCGCATGGCTCATCCTATCGCCGGCCAAGAGCGGCACTACTGCAAATAGCGCAACAGGCAAGGCTTTCGCCGCCACCGCCGCGCGCGATCGAATTCAGGCCGACTATGCCGCGCTCCCGCTGGCCTTTGAACAGAATCAGGGCCAGACGGACGCCCGGGTTAAGTACATGGCGCGCGGGAACGGATACATTCTGTTCCTGACGGCGAACGATGCCGTGTTCTTGCTTCGCTCTCCGTCTGCTGAAAGTGAAACCTCCACCGAACTCCGCGGAACGGAATTGCGCGCCATGGGTCCAGCGCAGCGCAACACTCACAGGAACTCCACCGCCGTGGTGCGAATGCAACTCGTGGGCGGGAATTCGCGGGCGAAGATTTCAGCGAGCAACCAAGTGCCGGGAAAGAGCAATTATTTCCTGGGCAGCGATCCAAACCAGTGGCGCACCGACGTGGCGAGCTATGCCCGCGTCTCGTACCAGGACGTTTATCCCGGCGTGAACCTGGCCTTCTACGGCGCGCAACGTCAGTTAGAGTTCGACTTCGTGGTGGCTCCGGGCGCTGATCCCGCACCCCTCAATTTCAATTTCACCGGCGCGCAGCGCATGAAGACGGATGACTCCGGCAATTTGGTAATCTCTTCCGCCGCGGGCGACATTCTATTGCACAAGCCGGTGGCCTACCAGGAGCAGAAAGGCGCGCGGCAACCGGTCGATGCGAGATTTAGGCTGAAAGCCAGCAACCAGGTTAGCTTCGAGTTAGGCAACTACGATCGCAGTCGTGAGTTGGTAATTGATCCGTCAGTCAGCTACGCATACTCAACCTACCTGGGCGGCAGTGGAAATGATGCAGGCTACGGAATCGCTTTCGATAGCAACGGCGACGCGTATGTGACGGGACAAACCGCCTCCGCAAACTTCCCCGGCGCTTCCAACACCTTGATCGGCACAGCAAATGCCTTCGTGACCAAGATCGCCGCGGATGGGTCCAGCTTGATCTACTCCATTTATGTTGGCGGCAACGGCGCCAACGGAGACAGCGGAAATGCGATCGCGGTGGACGCCTCCGGCGATGCGTTTGTCGCCGGGGGTACAACCTCATACAACTTTCCCCACACCACTGGCGCTTTTCAGACCACGCTCAAGGGCGCTGGCAACGCGTTTGTACTTGAACTCGCTCCCAGCGGCGCGCTAATGTACAGCACCTATCTGGGTGGCACGGGTACCGACGTTGCGCTCGGCATCGCCTTGGCCTCGGACGGCTCCGGCGACGTTTATGTTGCGGGAAAAACCTCCTCCGCGGACTTCCCTACTCAGGGTCCACTTCAGACATTGGGCGGCGGGTTCGTTACAAAGCTGAACTCTTCTGGCACCGCTTTGGTGTACTCCACCTACCTCGGCGTCGCTGGCGACTCCGTCAATGCCGTCGCTCTGGATTCAAACGACAACGCCTATGTCACCGGTCAAACCTTTAGTTCCAGCTTCCACACTACGACGGGGGCCTTCCAGACCGGGTGCGGCAGTTGCTCGAATGGCAATTCCAACGCATTCGTCACGGCCATCAACCCGACCGGGAGTGCTTACGTCTATTCCACCTTTCTCGGCGGCAACGGCCTCGACGCAGGCGACGGCATCGCCGTGGACTCCGCGGACAACGCTTATGTAACCGGGGTCACAACATCGTCGAAGTTTCCCACAACCACGGCGGCATTGCAGACCACGTACGGGGGAGCCACTGACGCGTTCGTAACTAAATTGAATCCGGCTGGAAGCACCCTTGTGTATTCCACATACCTCGGCGGCAGCGCGTTCGACACCGGCGCGGGCATTGCGGTAGATGCAAATAACAACGCTTACGTAACCGGCCAAACTTCGTCATCTAACTTTCCAACGGCCAACCCGACCCAGTCTGCTATTGGAGGAGCCAGCGATGCATTCGTGAGCGAACTGAACGCGGCAGGTTCACAGCTCGTATTTTCTACCTTCTTGGGCGGATCGGCGAATGAGGACGACGGCGGTTTCGGGGCGATCGCCGTAGACGGCCCTGGGGCGAATATCTATGTGACGGGAGATACTCAGTCCACGAATTTCCCGACCCAGTCGCCTCATCAGGCGGCGAACGGCGGCAACGCCGACGCCTTCGTGGTCAAATACGCGCAACCGGTCACACCCACCTTCACTCTCTCCGCCACGCCGCTTTCGCCAGCGACAGCCAGTCCCGGAGGCTCTGCCACTTCCACCGTGACGGTGACGCCTGATAACGGCTTCAGTGGAAGCGTAACGCTCAGCTGTTCGATCTCGCCGGCGGTGGCACTTGGCCCCACTTGCAGCGCAGCTTCGGCCACCACCGCTGCTCCCGGCACACTCACCGTGAACACTACGGCCACCACGGCGCTTCTGCAACACCCTGCGAACGATGGCTCGTCTCGCCTGTTCTACGCACTGTTCTTGCCGTTTGGCGGAATGGCGCTGCTGGGCTTGGGTTTCGGTTCTTTCGGTTCGCGCCGGAAAAAGTGGTTTGGTTTCTTGCTCCTCGGTCTGCTCGTGAGCAGTCTGCTCCTGATGCCGGCCTGCGGCGGCAGTAGCAGCCACAGCGGACACGGAGGAAGCGCGGGCACACCGGCTGGCTCGTACACCATCACCGTCTCGGGTACAGCGACGGGAGCGGCGCAAACTGGCGCCTCTCCCTCTTTAACGCTCACCGTCAACTGACTCCGTGCTGAAAGAGCGAAGGCGCCTGCCATCGACGGCGGCCACTCTTTCTGGCCGCATCGGGGACGATTGGCACGATGCGCCGCTGTAGTCTAAGATTCTGTCTGAAGCATTCTGCGAGGGTCATTTCGTCATTTTCGTTTTACCTTAATTTTGCAGACTGATGAACCGGCGGCATTCTTTCACGCCGCCTCGGGCAGCTTTTGCGCCGCTGGAGGAATCGAAGGTAGTGAGTTCTCATCCCCTCATGGTGAATCCCAGGCAGGTTGTACGCGCCCTCGTCTTCGCTCTGTTGCTTTCCCTATTCTCCGCAGCCTCGGTGTGCACGGCTTACGGACAGCAGTTTACCCTTACGGTGTCGAGTCCGCTGTCTCCGTCGGCGGTAGATCCCGGGGGCTCCTCGGTTGCGACTCTCAACATCGCACTTGGCAGCTCCAATAGCCCCGTCTCGTTTGATACCATTCCCTGCACGGTAACCCCGGTGCAACCAACCGGCACTCCGCAGTGTGCTGTAAGTCCCGGCTCGGTGACCCCGCCCGGCCAAGCCTTCGTAACCATTTCAACTACTGGGGGAACCACCAACGCCACACCTCCGGGGTTGTATACAATTACGGTGACTGGCACCAACGGCTCGGCGTCGCAAGCGGTCACCCTCACTCTCAATGTGGTGAATGTAACTGAGGATTACACACTGTCGGTGTCGCCAACCACCGCGACTCCGAGCCCCGTACCTGCGGGCAGTGTGGCGACCACTGTTGTGACGGTGACCCCGATTGCCAGCTATACCGGAAGCGTTACACTGGCCTGTCTTTCGGTGACTCCAGTGGTAGCGTTCGCGCCGTATTGCTCATTCAATCCCCCGACCGTGGCGGTGGTGGCCAACAGCGCTCCTCAGCCTTCCACTCTTACCATCACCACCCTCGGACCTATTCCTGTAACCAGCCTGCGCGACCGGCGAGTCTTTTATGCCTTCTGGCTTTTGCTTCCCGGGCTGGCACTCGTGGGAGTAGGCGCAACCGGCGCTCGCGGAAAAAATCTGCTGGGAGCGTTCTTGCTCATGGCCGTGGCCGGGGGTTTACTTCTGATGCCGGCCTGCAGCTCGACCAAGACTAATTCTCCCAATGGTGAGATCACACCGAAGAACACGTATACGTTCACGCTGACGGGCACGGACGAAAACGGCGCGGCGCCCAGCAACTCAACCACCAGCCAGGCGACCGTGACGCTGGCGGTGAACTGAGCAAGGCCTCGATTCATGTGGCTCCATAATACGGCATGGCGTCGTCTCGGACTGCGGTTCGTGTGCGCTGGCGCCCTATGTTGCTCTATCTCGCCGGTACGGGCAGCGGCAGGCATAGGCCAAAGCAAAAGCACAAGCAAAGATAGACACACTCCACAGCCGCTCGCCGTGCGCTGGTCCGAAGAGCAGCCGGGATGCACCTTTTCCCGGGGCGACGACGGCAAGTATCGCTATGGGCTATGGTCGGGAGATGTGGGCGCCATCCTGGCCATCGACGCGCGTGAACTGCAAATTATCCCTCATCGCAACTGGCCCTTCTTCGGAGTGTTCCTGACCATTCGCTACCGCGGTGCGGGCAGCCTGGACGCGAGCCCGGAGGGAATCACACTGCAGTTCATGAAACACTTCAAAGTCGTGCAGACGTCGCTCGACCCCGAGGGTTACAGCGAGAAGATTCAGAGCGACGCCAATACACTCGACGATGAGACCCGGCGCGCTATCGCGAAGCATCCCGAAAAGAAGCAGGCCCTCGAAGCGCGTCTGCAGGATTACCAGAAATCGGCCAACGAAATGATCGAGTTCCTCAGCCGGAACCGTCTGCGACCGGCACATCTGGACCGGGCAAACCCGGAAGTGAGCGGCTGGATCTTCTTCAACACCAGGACGAAGTGGCTCGGGAACTGGAAAACCCAGGAGGAATTCGTCTTGCGCTTCCCGCTCGACGGAAAGGTCTTTGAGTTTCCCTTCAAACTGCCGCCCAAACAAGGCGAGTTGCTGTTGCAGAAACGAGAGTAGAACCGGGCTTCGGGCAGAAAAATCAGAAGAAGCACGCAGAAAAACAGTCGCGCGGAACCGCGGCCATGCTGAAGCCCGAAAGCCGAAGCCGAAGCCCGATTCTACGAAGCGGTGCGCCTGGCCTGGCGCTCGAGTTCGGCTGCTTGACGCATAACCACGTCACGCAGCGAAACCAGTCCCTTAAGCTCTTTGCCCTCCACAATGGGCAGGTGCCGGAACCCGAACTCGTGCATGATGAAGAGACACTCTTCGATGCTTTCGTCCAGATTAACCGCGCGGGGGTTGGCGGTCATCACTTCAGACACGCTGGTGTGCCCGGGCGTCCGCCCTACGGCCACCACACGGTTCATGATGTCGCGCTCGGAAAAGATGCCGGCGAGTTCTCCATTGCGGAGCACCGGCAAGGCGCCGATGTTGTGTTCCATCATGAAGCGCGCCGCCTCGAGCACGGTGCGTGCAGCGTCGATGGAATAAACTTTGCGGTCTTTCACCAGTTCGCGGAGGGTGGACATGGCAGGCTCCTTTGGAAAGGTGGCGAGGGCCCATTTTGTAGGCGGAACTACTTTACCACAAAAGCCCAAGGTCATCAGCCAACCGCTAGAGGATCATTCCATTCCATCCCGCTGGCGGGCGAAATGAAACTGGCGGCCCTTCGAAGGCCGCCAGCGGACGAATCTAAACACGAGTTGCAGGGACTACTGTGCGTGCTTCAGTTGGACCGGGCGCGCGTCGGCCGTGCTGTCGGCACGCGGTGTCATCGACACTACGATGTACTCGCGCTCCTTATTGTCGAGATCTTCCACCCGCAGCAGCAACTTGTCTTTCTCCAGCCGGAATTGCGCCAGCTCGCCTACCGGCAAAAGTGCAGGATGCTTTTCGTCCTTGGGACGGATTCGATAGACCATCTTGTCGGTCTGAAGCAGATACTCCTGGCAAAGCAGTTCTTGTGTCTTCTTATGACCTGAGTCCGTTCCAATCATTTCCCCGGCGAAACTCTTCGCATCCTTTTCGTCCATGCCGCATTTCACAGAATCCATCTGCAATAACTTGCCGCTCTGGTAAGCCTTCGGTTCTTTGGCATAAGCTGTTGCAACCAACAAGATCAACATCAGCACCAGTAATTTGTAACGCATGGGATCCTCCAAGTGAGTAGGAAATTTGTTCGCGATATCCCGCGCGAAAAGCCGAGATCGGCCAATAGACTCGGCTCAAATGTGAATTCTTTCTAAATTCGCGGGTATGCTGTAGATCACATCGGTCATCTAACGGAAGTAACTTAAGATCAGCAATGGACTCAATAAGTTGCCGCCGGCGAAGGAGTGGGCTGCTCAGCGCCCGGCCAATTTATCGAGCGCCGGGAAGAACCCCGGATAGGAGATCGCCGCACACTCGCTGCCCCCAATCAGCGTCTCTCCCTGGGCTCGCAATGCCGCGATGCTGAAAGCCATGGCGATGCGGTGATCGCCGAACGACTCAAGTTCAGTTCCCCGCAGCGCCTGTCCTCCGGGGATCCTCAGGCCGTCGTCGCGTTCTTCCACTTGCGCGCCCATAGCGCGAAGGTTGGCAGCAATGGATGCAATGCGGTCCGACTCCTTCACGCGTAATTCCTTGGCATCCCGAACCTCGATTCCCTGCTCGGTATAAGGAGCGATCGCGGCCAGCACCGGAATTTCGTCAATCAGAGCCGCCGTATCAGCTCCGGCGATGGTCGCACCCTTCAACCCTCCGCCTTCGACTTGCAGCGTGCCCACAAGCTCGCCGTGGATCTCATCCAGTTGGGTAACGGAAATGCGCAGCCCCATCTGCGCCAGGATATCGAGTAGTCGCGCGCGTGTCGGATTCATCAGCAAATTCGTGACGGTCAATTGCGAACCGGGAAAAAGCGCGGCGGCACAGAGAAAGAAGGCCGCGCCGGAAAGATCGCCGGGAACCCGCGCTTCGATTCCCCGCAAACGCTGGCCGCCGCGAATCCGCACTTCGTTTCCCTTGCGATCAACCTGCGCGCCAAACGCCCGCAGCGCGACTTCCCCGTGATCCCGTGTCCGCAGCGGTTCTTCGATGCGCGTTTTACCGTCCGCCAGCAAGCCGGCAAACAGCAGGCAAGTCTTCACCTGCGCACTGGCCACGGGCATCTTGTAGTCGATGGCTTTCAGCTCTGCGCCGGTAATGCGTAGCGGCGGGCACCCGTTGTGCGATGTGATTTGCGCGCCCATGGCCGTGAGCGGCCGGATGACACGCTCCATGGGACGCCGCGAGAGCGATGCATCACCCGCCATCTCACTGGAGAATTTCTGCCCGGCAACAATTCCGCTTAACATGCGAATCGTCGAACCGGAGTTTCCGCAATCCAGTGCCTGGCTCGGAGCGGTCAACGAAAGGCCGGTGCCTTGTACTTCGATAATGTTTTCGGAGCCGTCCTTGCGCTCCCATTTCACCCCCAGCGAGCGCAGGCAGCCGAGAGTGCTGCCGCAGTCCGCACCAGTAGAGTAGTTTTCAAGTCGCGACGGACCATCGGCTATCGCCGCCAGCATCGCGTAGCGGTGCGAAATGGATTTATCCCCGGGAAGACTGACACTGCCCCGCACGTTGCGCGCAGGGCGCACGATCACCTGGGACTCGCTTTTCATCTTGAGATCAATATAGCGGAAGGAAGAGCAGAAAGTGGCCAGTAGTCAGTGACCGGTTATCGGGGCCAGAAATTCGGTTTTGGAAAACATCCCACTGGCCACTGATCACTGACAATCACTGACCACTGACCACCGCTTTAGCCTCGCGCAGCACGTCCGCGGGAATTTCTTTCAAACGCACGCCAAACTCGAACATCGGCGTCTCCACGCCGCGGCCCCAGCGTGCGACTTCCCAGTGCGCGCGCACGAACTTCACATCCGGATGCGCACTCAAATCGAGCAGCAACGGAGACTGACCACAATAAAACTTTTGCGGAAACGTAACCACCGCCTTCGCCCCCCACGCCGCCCCATCCGCCGAACCATGAATGCTAACCTCGAGCGACTCCTGCTCGATGATCTTCGTAATCTCCAGCGTCAGCAAGAACACGCGGCCAGCCGCGCCGCTGACGTCGATGGTGGGGCCGTCTCCCTTGGCGCTGACCACAGTCTTGTCGGCAACCAGGAAGGTATCAATCATGGCGAGAGGATTGTAGCAAATCGTGGGAACATCTTGTCCTCCGGCATCACTCTGAGGGATGGGGACCGGTAAATTCAGCGCAGCACGGTCTCCCGACGGGCTTGAATTCCATTAGCTCAATCCGCGTCAGATCGGGATCGAATATGTTGAGCTGCCACTTGCCGTCTCTGCCCATCTGAGCCTTTTCGCCCCCGTGCGGCTTCCACCCGTGCGATTCCAGAAGCGCCTGCGCTTTCTTCATGTCAGCCACACCCAACGATATGTGATTCATCACACCCGCCGCTCGCAAACCTGGATGCTCGGACTGCCCCAGCATGTATTCCAGCCAATCCGTGCCATCAGGAACCTGGATCGAAACCCAGTCTGTCTCACCTGGATGCATCCCTCCGTGCCAGTACGGGCGAAATCCCAGCAGTTCGCGGTAAAAATGGTCTTCCGCATCCCGGTTGTGTACCAGAAACCCGGTATGAATCATGTGGCGTGAAACCCACTGTGGTCCCGCATCGACGTAGGGTAGCGTGATACGACGGCCCGGAGGCACCCACCGCTCCACGAATTCGATCTGGTGTCCTTCCGGATCGTTCACGAAAATGCTAAGGCTACGATCGTAACGCTCTTGGACCTCCGAAAATTTCACCCCGTTTGCGAAGAGATACCTGCGAAGCGCCATGATGTTGTCGGTGGTAAAAGCAACGTGATCCAGTCGGTTGGTCACCTTGGGGTCGGGCGCAGTGCTGTAGCCGACCCACTGTTCGCCAACCATAAATCTCACGAACTCGCCGGCCTCCACGGGCGCGGCGGAAGTAAGGCTGAGGGTGCCACTGTAGAGCGCTTTCACGCCCTCCGGCGCTGTGGTGTAGAACGCAACGTGATCGATGCCAAGAATGCGGGGCCGATCGGCGCCGGAGGTTTGCGATTGGGCGCAAATTGCCGATAGCCCGAAGGCAAGCACTGCGAAAGATCTTTTCATGACGACCCCATTTGTATTGTAGCTACGGCTTGGTAGGCAGGACTCCGAATGCATTCGTTCTTAAAGGCGCTCCAGAAATTGCCGCACCACCCTGCCCGCTTCCTCCGGTTGCTCCCACGGCGAATAATGCCCGGCCTTCGGAATCACGCGCAGCTGGCTGCCGGAAATGTGCTGGCGCATCAGCTCAGCCTCGTTCAATCCGGTCAGAATATCTTCGTCTCCGGTCACGAGCAGCGTGCGCACGTCGATGGTTTTCAACGTCTCCACTGAGTCCGGACGCTCGGCCATGCCGCGCTGCACCTGAGCCACATCTTCCGGCGACATCTTCCGCATCATGCGCAGCGCACCCTCGACCAGATCAGGCCGCGTCTCCCGCGTGCTCTTGCCCAGCAGTCGTGGAACCATGCTCTCGAAAAACAGTTCGGTACCTCGCTCAAGAACTTCCGCTGCCGCCTGCAGCCGTCCGGCGCGGGCCTCGGCGGAATCCGCAGGAGCCTTCGTATTGCAAAAACCGAGCGCAGCAACGCGGCCGCGATGTCTTCGCCAGAATTCGAACAGCACATATCCCCCGATGGAAACGCCGACCAGAGGAGCCCGCCCGACATCGGCATCATCCATCACTCCAGCGATGTCGAGGGCGTGCTTTTCCATTGTTGCCGAACCCTCGCCCACGCCAGAGTCTCCATGCCCGCGCAGATCGGGCAAAATGACGCGATAGCGCGTGGCCAGAGCCTCAGCCACAGGCAGCCAAAATTCATGACTCGCAGGAAAAGGATGCAGCAGAACTACGGGAGTGCCTTCGCCCAGCACGCGGTAAGCAATCTCCGCGTCGCCGCTTTTTACTTGCCGAATGGCTGGCTGATACATGGGGCGAGACTATGTTGCGAGACTACGGATTCGTGACGCGCTGCGCACCCAAAGGCGCCGTCAGCAGTAGCGGTTCCTCGGGCATCACGATCCAGGCGATGGGATAAGAGATCAGGCCAATCCCCGTCATGAGAGACGTGATCAGCCACACCAACCGGACCGCCGTCACGTCGATGTCAAAGTACTCGGCGAAACCCAGGCACACGCCTGCAATCTTGCGTCCCTGCCGGGGCCGCACCAGCCGCTTGCGGGCCACCGACGCTCCCACGCGAACGCCGCAGTAGGCACAAACCGCCGCGTCGTCCTGAATCACTTTGCCGCAGTAGTTACAGTACATCGTCGTGTCCCTCATGCAGGGCCCCTATAAAGACAGCACGTAATTGTAGACCGAAAAACTCTCCAGAGTCTTTGGTCTGGAGTCTTCAGTATAGAGTCTTTAATCCAGAGCCTTGGGTCTCTAATGTCACTCCCGATAAGCTTCCCGAATGTGCTCGCGAGCCTTCTGGGCGAGAGAAGTGCTGCCGTTTTCCGCCAAAACTGTCTCATACTTCTTCATCGCCAAATCGCGTTTCTGCAGCAGATCATACATTTCGCCGGCGGCCAAGTTCGCCTTCTGCAACGTCTCCGGATCGGGGTCCGGAGCCTGACTGATCAGTTCATACGCGGCTGCGGCTGCGCCGTAGTCCTTCTGGCTGCGCATCAGCTCGCCCAAACCCCATGCCGCCATTTCATAATGCAGGTTGCCATACTTCCCTTCCCGGCCCGTCTGCCACACTTTGCGATAGCCTGCCGCGGCCTCCGGCGTGTGGCCGCCGACGCGCAGCAGATTCGCTTCCTCCAGCGGAAATAAATAGTTCCCGGGATAACGCCCCGCCAGATCGTGCATGCCAACCCGTGCCTCGTCGTAGCGGTGCTCGCGGCGCAGAAACAGACTCAGCACGACCTTGGCGTCGACGCTGTTCTCTCCGCTGCTCTCCGCCACCTGGCGCAGGTATTCCAAGCCTTTTTCTTTGGTCCCACTCAGCCCCACCATAGCCGCGGCAACCTTCACACTCCACGGCAGGCTGCCCAGCACGTAGTTGTGCGTGCCCACGACCAGCTTCGCGTCCACATATTTGGGATTGAGTTCCAGGACGCGCTCATGATCGTGCCGCGCGCCCACGGCGTTGCGCAGGGCGGAAAACCACGCCCGCTCGACCAGCGCAGTGTACAGCGAAAACTGCGCCCGCGTGACCCCGCGGGCATAGAGCGCGTCAACATCGTTCGGATTTGTCTTAAGCTCCTGTTCTTCCAGTCTGTCAGCTCGATCGACTAACTGCTTGATCCGCTCCTTCACTTTCGGATCGGCGGTGCGATGGGCCTCGCCGATGAAACTGTCGTTGGCGTATTCGCCGGAATTCATCGCGCCCATGCGATAAAGCTCGCGCATCAGAACCGTGCTTAGCAGATGATTGACTGCGGAGGGGTCCCTGGGGCGGCGATCCAGCACTTTTTCGAACTCCAGGATCGCGCGGTCGTAATCCAGGTTATAGAAGTGCTCAAAGGCGGCATCAACCTGCGGATCGTGTTCGGCAGAAAAAACGGCTGTTGCTGAGTTAGAGCCACCCACAAGAGGATCGGTTCCAGCCGTGGCCTGAGGCGACCACAAACAGAAGACGACGAGGTAGAAAAGCACACCCTTCGGAACGACCTGTTTTACCATTTCAAACTCGAACGCATCCCGACCGTTAGCCCTGATGTTTTAGTCTAACCGACTTTCCCGTGCACGGGACGAACCAAAGGCATTCCCTGATATCAGCCGGCAATTTCATGAGGCAATCAGCGGTGGCAACTTAATCCGCAGTACTTCCAAACTGAAAAGCATATCTTACAAACCAAGGTAACTGACGCATCTTTACGGACCTGCGGGTAATAATTGCGCGACTTCGTTGAACAGGAAATCCAGAGGAACGTTGCAAGTATTTGACTTGAAAATACCTTAGTCGGAGGTGCTCTTTGGTTGTCGGCTTGCCTTGCAGGAAAGTAGTGTTCCCATCTTCAATTTATGGCTGAAGCAGCTCAAGATGTGCGGCAGGACTTTTGGCGGTCTCCGACTGTGCTCGAACCAGCGGTCGAGACGACACTTCCCACCGCAACCTCTGAAATGGCAGAGGCCTGTGCCAATTGCGGCACGGAGTTCATGATCGGCGCCAGGTTTTGCCATACCTGCGGTCGGCGCCGTCCCGCAATAATGATGACTGCCGCCTCGGAGGCCGCGCTGACGGCTGGCCTCTGGGTTCGTAACGTGACGTCGGCACTGTCGCACTCGACCGCCATTGCCGCTGCCTGGCGCAAGGTTTCCCTGCCGGGCTGGGTTCAGTATCTCCACTTTCATGAGATCAAGCGCGGGGTCGGCTTGCCTACAACAGCGCTGATCGCCTTCATCATCGGCCTCGGCTGCGTCGCCGGAGCCATCGTCGTCGGCCTGGTCTACCGCGCATCGAATCTCGCGGAGTTTCAGGCAATCCAGATGTGGCGCATCGAATGGCTGATCGCTGCAACAGCATCCTTTGTTGCCGGAATTCTGCTGAAGAAACCTTCCGACCCCCGGTAAACTCGATCCCCCGCGTTGATCCTGAATGAGGAGTCTCTCTCAGTGGCGCCAGCAAAGATGGCTTTGTCTTTGAGTTGAAGCCGTCCTCCGGCGGCTCGTGGACGGAAGAAACTCTGTATACGTTTCCTGAGACGGGAGTGCATGGCAATATTCCCTTTGCGGGCCTAATCTTCGACAATTCCGGCAACCTCTACGGCACAACCTTCTATGGCGGGGCTTACGGCGGCAGGAGGATTTTTGACGCGGGCGGCACGGTGTTCGAGTTAATCCCCCAGCCAGGTGGAAGCTGGACACAAAAGCTGCTGCACAGCTTCGGCAACGGAACCGACGCATCAAACCCCTATGGCGGGCTGATTTTCGATCCGCTGGCAATCTTTACGGCACGACTACTCAGGGCGGAGCGTTCTCGCAGGGAACCGTGTTCGAACTGACCCGCCAATCCAATGGTCAGTGGAAAGAAAAAATACTGCACAACTTCCACGACTTCGGCAACGGCACCGACGGAAGCGCCAGTTTGGGCAACCTTCGCTTCGATGCTTCCGGCAACCTGTTCGGCACGACGCAAGGCGGAGGCACTTCCGGAGGCGGGACGGTCTGGGAGATCACGTTCTAACGCGATTCTCTGCTGCTTCGATCTTCGATCCTAAGACTTATCCCCAGAACCCGCCGCCCGCCTCTGCTCGTTCATCCGGTAGAGATGATGGACCGGACTGGTTCCATGTCCCAACGGATGCCCGGCGGCAATCGCTGAACTCACGTAGGTCTTTGCCAGGAGCGCGGCCTCCGCCAGTCCGCGACCCAACGCCAGATGGCACGCCATAGCGGTTGCGAAGGCGCAGCCCGTGCCGTGAGTGGAGTTCGAACGCTGCCGCTCCGCCTTGAAAACCTCTTCCTCTACTCCACTCGCAGTAGTAAAGCTCAGCAGATCGATCGCTTTTTCCAGATGCCCGCCGGTGATCACCACGGCGACCGAACCCATCTGATGCAGGTTCGCCGCTGCGGCTCGCATTTCGTCGAGATCCGTCACCTTCAAGCCGGTGAGAACAGCCGCTTCGTCCACATTCGGCGTGATCACATCGGCAAGGGGAACTAATTTCTCGATCAGCAGCCGGGTCCCGGCAGCATCCAGCAACTCGGCCCCGGAAGATGATTTAAGGATCGGATCAAGCACTACATTAGGCAAAATGCCCGGCGACCCAGCCTTACCCGAGCCAGCCTTACCCGAAGCGAGGAACTCCGCCACAGCCCTGACCACCTTCCCCGAGCCGAGCATCCCGATGTGCACCGCTGCGATAGGGATGTCGGAGGCAAGCTCCTCCAGAGTTTCGCTCACTAGACTGGAGTCGACGGCCTCCACCCGGCGGACCCCGGCGGTCGACTGCACGGTCATGGCTGTAATGCAGGCCACGCCATAGCAGCCGTGGGCAGCGATGGTCTTGATATCGGCCGTGACCCCCGCTCCGGACGAGGGGTCAAAACCAGCAATTGTCAGCACGACAGGTGGTTTCTCAGCCATGGCCCTTTACCCAAATCTCACGCGCAATAGCCGCGCTTTGACCATCACTTTCGAAGAGGATTATTTCTTCACCGCTAAGCAACGTTGTACCTAAATCGCTCACGATAAACAACTTAGAAACAATTCTCCCTAAATAATTGATTCTAAATGGAATGTAAATTCTTCCCTAGGTACAGGCCGCTGAGTATTTACCATATTATAAACATGTAACTTCATTGTTTTTAGCGACATATCACCGATCACTCATGATTAACAACAAGTTACGTGAGATATCTATTACTGCCAGGTCACTCTAGACCCAGCACTTTCGGGTTGACAAGCCCCTCCCAGCCCCATAGCATTAACAAAACCTTAACAAATAACCTAGCTAGGATGACTCTTTGAGATGCGAGGAGAACTGAATGCGTGGACGTATTGCTCATGGACTGATGATCGCCATTTGGATCGTCGGCTTGGGAGCGGCTCAGGGACCGAACAACTCGGAGGCCAGTTCAGCCCAGATTAGGGCCGTTCCAGCCAAACCCGATATCCGCAACCAGACCGGCAAGAATCAACCGTATCAGATTGGGACAGCTTCGTGGTACGGCGACTACTTCGTCGGGAAACCGACAGCCAGCGGCGAAGACTTCGACATGTACGACATGACCGCGGCTCATCCAACCCTTCCCCTGGGAAGCTACGTGCGGGTCACGAACCTGCGCAACGGACGAGCGGTGGTGGTCAAGGTAAACGACCGAGGTCCCATCGTACCCGGCCGCATTATCGACCTGTCGTACGGTGCCGCCCAGGTGCTGCAGTTCGAACATCGCGGCTTGCAGCGGGTTCGCCTGGATCTGGTCAAGCCCCGGACCAAGCGCCGCCCGGTTTTGGAAACCTTAGCCTCGAACTATCCTGTGGCGGAACTTCGCTAGACGCTCTACACTGTCAGGGATGTCGGCCGCTCTGCCCCACCGCATCCCTTCCGACTCGCAAAGTTGTCGATTCTCATAAGAACGACGCGAGAGAGAAGCTGATCGTTGCTCTCGACGTTTCCACGGCGGCGGCCGCACAGAAAATCGTGACGGCCGTCGGCGATTCTGCGCTGACCTACAAAGTCGGCATGCAGCTCTACACCGCCGAAGGCCCGCGGTCGGTGCGGGATCTCGTCACTTCAGGACGGCGCGTGTTCCTCGATCTGAAGTATCACGACATTCCCACCACGGTGGCCGCGGCGGTGCACGAAGCCGCAAAGCTTGGCGTGAGCATGTTGACCGTGCACGCCTCAGGCGGCGGCAAAATGCTCCACGCCGCCGTGGACGCCGCCCGCACCAATAACCCGGCTCTTATCGTGCTGGGCGTAACCGTGCTCACCAGCCTCGATGAAATCGAGCTGGAGAAAGTCGGCTTTCGCGGAACCGTGCGCGAAGAAGTGCTGCGCCTCGCCACGCTGGCCCTCGACAACGGATGTAAAGGCATCGTCACCTCCGCCCAAGAGACCGCCGCCGTGCGCGCCGAACTCGGCCACAATTTCGCCATCGTAACCCCTGGCGTCCGCCCCGCCGGGAGCGCCCATGGAGATCAAGTTCGCGTTGCGACCCCCGCAGAAGCCATCGCTGCCGGAGCCAGCCACATCGTCGTAGGCCGCCCCATCACCGAAGCCGCAGACCCCGCAGCCGAAGCCCGCGCAATTCTCGAGCAGATCAGCTCCTAGATTCGGGTGGGCTCACGTGGGGACAGCCGCCCTCGGCGGCAGCCCTCCTACGCCGACATTGCCAAATCGCGGCTTCCAGTTGCAACCTATACCCATGCCAGAACTGCCCGACATCTCCGCCTACATCACTGCCCTCGAACCGCGCATCGCAGGTCAGCCCCTCGAGCACGTAAGGCTGCAGAGCGCTTTTCTCCTGCGAACCGCGCACCCGCCGATGGCGACTGCCGAAGGCCGCAAAGTCCGCGAACTGAGAAGAATAGGCAAGCGCATTGCAATCGGCGTAGAGGACGATCTTTGGTTGGTTCTTCACTTGATGATTGCCGGCCGCCTGCATTGGCGAGCAGCAGAAGCGAAACTGGCCGGCCGCCAGACTCTGGCAGCGTTCGACTTCCCCAACGGTTCCCTCGTTCTTACGGAGGCCGGCTCCAAGCGCCGCGCCTCGTTGCACGTGGTGCTCGGCGAGGAGGCATTGCGTTCCTTCGACGCCGGAGGCATCGATGTCTTCTCCAGCGATCTCGATACCTTTCGCGCGGCCCTGACCGCCGAAAACCACACACTCAAGCGCGCGCTCACCGATCCGCGTCTATTAAGCGGCATCGGCAACGCGTATTCCGACGAAATCCTGCACGCCGCGCAACTCTCCCCGCTCACCCTCACGCACAAACTAAAGCCGCAAGATTGGGAAAAGCTATTCGCCGCGACCAAACACACGCTTGGATTCTGGATAGAGCGGCTCCGCGCCGAAGCGAACGCCGCCTTCCCCGAAAAGGTCACGGCCTTTCGCAAAGGCATGGCGGTTCATGGCCGCTACGGCGAACCATGCCCAAGATGCGGCGACAAAGTCTTGCGCATTCGCTACGCCGACAAAGAAACCAACTACTGCGCCCGCTGCCAGACCAACGGCAAAGTCCTGGCCGACCGCAGCTTGTCCCGCCTCCTGGGCTCAGACTGGCCAAGGACCCTAGAGGAACTCGAAGCCCTAAAGCGCCGTTAGTCGGAGCCGATGGAAGACCTAACCGCCTGGTGCAAGTACGATTCGTATCAGGGCACGCATTCATGCGTGCCGCAAGTAACGCATTGTCAGTGTGCCTTCAGGCGCTGCTTACTGCTAACGGTTGCTTGTTTGACGATCATGGTCTAATAGCTTTGATGAAAGAAGTCACCATCTCCGAATCCAAGGCCAACTGTTCTTCCCTGCTCAATCAGGTGCAGAATACGAAGCAACCTCTTCGCGTAACGCGCTTCGGAAATCCGATTGCCGACATCGTGCCTACCGCGCCGCAGCCAAGCCGAGCTGATTGGATTGGCTCGATGAAAGGCACGATCGAGATTCTGGGGGATATCGTTTCTCCGGCTAGCGACGAAGACGAATGGGAAGTTTTGCGCGATTGACCATCTTGCGTACTCCTCCGCCGCTCACTTGAGCAAATCCCTCAACACCGCCACCTCCGCCGCAATCCCAGTCCGCAGCGCCGGTTCCACATCCGGCGCAAACAGCGGAGAGTGATTCGAAGGCAACATCGTCCCCGCGGCCTTGGCCTGCGCGAACTTCTCCGGGTCAGCTCCTCCCAGGCTGAAGTAAAACCCCGGAATCCCCTGCGCGACGTAATAAGAGAAATCCTCCGAGGCAGCGATCGGCTCTTCCATTACCACATTGTCCTTGCCCAGAGCAGATTGCAAAGCACCGCGAAGCCGCCCGGCCAGCGCGGGATCGTTATAAACCAGGTCCGTGCCTTCGTAATGATCAATCAAAGGCTCACGCGGCGCGCCCGCCGCCTCCGCTTCAGCCTTGGTGATCCGAGCGATGGCCGCCAGCACCTGCTTGCGCACCTCCGCGTTCCTGGTTCGCACAGTCAATCCCAACTCAGCCTGATCCGGAATAATGTTGTTCTTTGTACCGGCCTGAATGTAGCCGACCGTGACCACCGCCATCTCTCCCGGCTTCACTTCGCGCGAAACAATCGTCTGCAGCGCGAGAACCGTTCGAGCAGCAATGACAATCGGATCAATCGTCGTGTGCGGCGCCGCGCCGTGTCCGCCTTTGCCATAAATAGTGACTCGCAACGAGTCCGCATTCGTGTTGTAGACGCCCGGCACAATCCCAACCTTCCCTGCCGGCAGCAAATTGCCCACATGCATCGCCACAGCCACGTTGGGCTTCGGAAAGCGCGTCAGCAAACCATCGGCAAGCATTCCCTGCGCGCCGCCAATGGTCTCCTCGGCCGGCTGTCCAATCAGCATCAGCGTGCCGTGCCAGGTATTCTTGCTGTGCGCCATGATCGTCGCCGTCCCCACAATCGCCGCCATGTGCAAATCGTGTCCGCAGGCGTGCATGACCGGAACATCGTGCCCCGCGTCATCTTTGGTGTGAACCTTGCTCGCGTAAGCCAGACCCGTTTTCTCTTCCACCGGTAGCGCGTCAAGTTCCGTGCGCAGCATCACGGTCGGCCCCGCACCGTTCTTTAAAACGGCAACAACGCCGGTTCCACCGACGTGTTCCGTCACCTCATACCCAAGCTCGCGCAACCGTCCCGCCAGCTTCGCCGCAGTTTGCACCTCGTGCGCAGAAAGCTCCGGATTCTGATGAATATCCAAATATAGTGCGTGCGCCTCCGGATAGGCAGCATCGACTTCTTTGGACGAAGGAGCCTGAGCGCAAGCAACCGCACTCAACGATACGACGAGCACAACTTGTTTCCAGGTCATGATTAATCGGATCATGGTTAATCGGATCATGGGTTCTCGGATCATATCCCGCACTCCGATCGCCCGCAAATAAGCCTGCCCCAAGATCCTGGCTTCCAAGGCTTTCCCAAATCCGTCGCGCCGGAAAATCGAGTTGCAATTTCAGTTTTGACATCTTGCTGCGGGTGTACAATTTTCTCAGCAAGCACTGGGTTGCGTTACTTCGTTCGAATACCCGAGGTGCTAATGAACGTCCACATCAGTTACCGCCTGCATAAAACTCCCGCCGTAGAAAAAGATATCCAACACCAGGTCGAAAAACTGCGAAAGCGCCTCCAGGTGTTTCGCCCTGAACTGATTCACCTGAAAGGCATGGTCGAGGAGATTTCCGCCCGCGAAGGCACCAGCGTTTCCCTCAACCTGCGCCTGCCCTCGGGACAGATGGCCGTGCAGGCCAAGGCCTCTACCGCCGCCGCCGCGGTGAAGAGCGCCTTCGAAGATCTGCTGCAGCAGGTCAACAAGCACAAAGACCTGCTCCGCTCCACCCACAAGTGGACGCGGCGCCAGAAAGATGCCCCCGCGCGGCGCAATGCGTCCGTGCCCTTCGAGCAGACCTTGGCCGTGGTTTTTCCGGCAACGGTTTCTGCCGAGGACGTGCGCTCCTACGTCAATGTGAATCTCTCACGCCTGGAGCGCTTTGTGGAACGCGAAATCTATTTCCGCGAAGCCTCCGATTTCATCGCGCCCGATTCCATCACCATGAACGAGGTGATTGACGAAACCATCGCCGCCGCGCTCAGTGACGGCGCCGAGGGTAGTGGCAAGGAGAAGCCGGAGCGCCTCGCCCTCGAGCCCTGGCTCTACCACCTCGCGATGCGCGCACTCGATGAACTTTCGCGCCCCGACGGCACGAACGGCGGCGCCGTCCACCTCGAAGATTCTGCCCGCAAGCAAAATGTTAAGGCCAGCGACGAGCCCGAACTCCAGTTCCATCAGCCCGATGAAGCCATCACCGAAGAAACCATCATCGCCGACGGCCGCGTGGCTACGCCCGAACAGATCGTGGGCTCCGACGAAATGATGCGCCTCATCGCTTCCGCCCTGCGCGACGTGAGTCCGGTCGATCGCGAAGCTTTCATCCTGCACGCCATCGAAGGCTTCGGCGTCGACGAAATCTCCGCCATCACGGGCATCCCGCCCGATCTCGTCTTGAACTCGGTTTCTGCCGCGCGCGCTCACCTGCGCCAATCACCCAGCCTCGTCCGTCACTTCAAAGGGCGGTACGCGAGTACGGGTACCGCATAAATCAACTTTCGACTTCTGGTTGCAAAAAGCACTGGAGAGGAACGCAATGATCACTCGAGAACAGATTCAAGAACTCGCACAATTCGAAGATCAGGCAGCATCCGCTCTTAGTTTCTACTTTCAGCCCACAGCGCCGCGCAATAAAGCCCACAAGGAACAAACCATCCTTACGAAAGATCTGGCGCGGGAAGCCTTGCGCCAGTTGGAGAGCCGAAGCAAGAGTAAGAACAAAGAGAACAAAGAAAGCAAAGAACGATACGAGTCGGCCCGCGCCGATCTCGACCGCATCGTGCGTCTGTCGCACGATCTGAGCGGCAACGCTTCGCATGCCAAAGCGGTGTTTGCCTGCGGTGCGCAGGGTTTCTGGCGCGAGCATGATCTGCCCGCGCAACTCAACAGCACGCAACTCTCAGTGAACCGCCATTTCTTCCTGAAGCCGCTCGCCCAATTGCTCGGAGCATTTCCCCGCCTCGGCGTCGTGCTGGTCGATCGCCATCGCGCCCGCCTCTTCGATCTGCGCCTCGGCGAACTCACCGAACGCATGGATTTCTTTCATCCTCTAACCCGCCGCGGCCGTGGCGACGGCTTCGGCGGCTACGATGCCGGCCACGCCGAGCGCCGCGTCGCCGACGATGCTCTCCATCATTTCAAGTTCATCGCCGAATTTATCAAGGACGGGTTAGAAAAAAACATGTTCGAGTATTGGATCGTCGGCTGCCAGGACACGCACTGGTCCCAGTTCGAGCCGCAACTCCATTCCTATGCCAAGCAGAAGTTGCTCGGACGGTTCTCCGCCGAGGTAGCTCACGTCAGCAACGAAGAGATCCGCTCCCAGGCGGAAAAGATTCTTGCCGACGCGCAGCAGCGCCGCTGCCAGGAGGTGATTCGCGAAACCCTCAACCAGGCCCGCCACAACGCCCGCGGCGTCACCGGATTACGCCGCGTCCTCCACTCCCTTGAACTGGGCGAAGTGCAAACTCTTCTGGTCGGCCAGAACTATCACTCCCAGGCGGTCGAGTGCTCCGGCTGCGGCCATCTCGACGCCCACCTGGTGCATTTCTGTCCAGTCTGCGGCCGCGAAACGCGCGAGGTAGTGGACGTAAGCGAAGCCATCCTGCCCTGCGTGATCCAACACAACATTGAACTCTTCTACGTCAAAGACGACCCCGAGTTCGACAAAGTCGGCAACATCGCCGCCCTGCTCCGTTTCCGCTCCGAGCAGAACAGAAACGTGCGCGCGGCCACCGGAGTCCCCGCCCACCCATCGTTAGGCCGCCAACCCGGACTAGTAGGCCGCTACCGCGGCGCAGCCAGCGGCTGATCCTCAGCGCGAAACCGTTTTGAAAGGGCGGAGGGTGGCCAGCGTTTAACGATGTTTGTGCGCACAACTCCCACGGAGGGTGCCCCATCCTTGCGCGTTCTTTGCGCAAGGGTGGGAGTCGCTAATGCCAATACCCCAGGATTTTGATCTCCCCGGCCCGAGGGCAACATCGGGAAGGGCACGACTGAAGTCGGGCCTGAGGACTCTGGTTTCGGGTGGAGCAGCGCTTGCAGCGCTGCGTTAAAGGCTCGGTGTCGAAAAAGGGCTTTTCGCAAGGCGAAATCCACAAAACCAATTCCGACCTGCAATCGCGTGATATCCTCGCGCTTTCGCACACGCAGGAGGACCTCATGCCATTCTCGCGCCGTGATTTCGTAAAGACGTCCGTTCTAGGAGCAGTCGCCGCCGGAGTTGGAACGCGAGCCCAAGCCGAAGACTCAACCACACAAGAACACGACCAGCATTCCGGATCATACAAGCGCCCCATCATCGTCTGCGCCCACAACGGCCTCAACTATCTCGACGACGCGTTCGCCTTCCTGAAAAGCGACGGGGACACGCTCGACGCCGCGCTCAAAGTGGTCAAGGGACCGGAAGATGATCCCAACGACACCAGCGTCGGCCTCGGCGGAATTCCCAACGAAGAAGGCGTGGTCGAACTCGACGCCTGCTGCATGCACGGACCCACGCGCCGCGCCGGCTCCGTCGGTGCCGTGCGCAACATCAAGAACGTCTCGCTCGTCTCAAAAGCCGTGATGGACCACACCGGACACGTCATGCTGGTCGGTGAAGGTGCCGAGCGTTTCGCCGTCGCCGTCGGCTTCCCGCGTGAGAATTTGCTCACTGACCACTCCCGCAAGATCTGGCTACTGTGGAAGGAGTATCACTCGAACGAAGACTGGTGGGGACCAGGCCTCGCCAGCCCGCACTGGCAGCCGCCCGACACAAAGCCGCGTAACGACGACAAGCCGCACTCGCAACTCTGGCAAGAGCGCTACCGCCGGCTCGAAGAACACGCAGCGGAGTTGGGCATCGCTCCCGAGTTGCGTCACGACGCGATCCACAAGATCCTGTTTCCCCCGACGGGCACGATCCATTGTTCCGCGCTGAACGAAAAAGGAGAAATCTCCGGCTGCACCACCACCAGCGGATTAGGCTTCAAGCTCCCCGGCCGCTGCGGCGATTCCCCTATAATCGGCGCCGGCTGCTATACCGATCAGGACATAGGCTCAGCCGGAGCGACCGGCAGCGGCGAAGAGAATATCAAAGTCGCAGGCGCGCACACCGTCGTCGAAAACATGCGCCACGGCATGAGCCCACAGGAAGCGGGCATGGACGCGCTCAAGCGCATCGTGCGCAACTACAACAACGACATGAACAAGCTGCGCTTCGTCGATATGACCTATTACATCCTGCGCAAAGACGGCGCCTACGCCGGCGTCTCCTTGTGGGAAGGTTACGAGCCCGGTAAGCCGCACAAGATCGCAGTGCACGACGGCACCCGCCGTTCCGAGAAGACGGTGGCGATGTTAAAAGGGTTTTCGCAGGACTTTCCGCCGGAACCCAAGGTTCCAGATGATCTGAAGAAGGAGTATTTGAAGTAGCGGCCAACGACTGACTCTACGCGAACCGCACCTTAATATCCGGCCCCTTCTCCAAATGTATGCTCTCGATAAAGCGCACTTTCCCGGTGAGTAGTGTGAGGATCACCGAAGAAGTCCGCGTGCCTTCGCCGAAGAAGCGAACGCCCTTGAGCAGCGCGCCCTCTGTCACTCCGGTGGCGGCGAAGATGAGCTGCCGGCCGGGAGCAAGATCCTCGGCTTCGTAGATCTTGTTCTTGTCCTTGATGCCCATTTTAGCGAGGCGTTCTTCCTGGTCGGGTTTCACCACCAGTCGTCCGAGCATGTAGCCGTTGAGGCAGCGGATGGCGGCGGCAGTAATCACGCCTTCCGGCGCGCCGCCTGAGCCCATGACCGCATGCACGCCAGTGCCGATGACGGCAGCGGCGATGCCCGCCGAGAGGTCGCCATCGCCAATCAGCCGGATGCGCGCTCCGGCCGCGCGAATATCTGCAATCAGTTTCTCGTGACGCGGACGGTCGAGCACGATCACGACCAGATCCTCGACGTCCCGATCCATTCTCTTCGCGATGTTCTTCAGATTGTCGGCCACAGGCGCATCGAGTTCGACGGCGTTCTTGCAGGATGGTCCGACCACGATCTTTTCCATGTAGCAATCGGGAGCGTTAAGCAAACCTCCGCGTTCAGAAGCGGCGAGCACGGTAATCGATCCGGGCGCGCCAGTCGCGCAGAGGTTGGTGCCTTCGAGCGGATCGACCGCGATGTCGACCTCAGGAACCTCGCGCCCATCGGGAAATTCGGCGCCGACTTTCTCGCCGATGTAGAGCATGGGCGCTTCGTCGCGCTCGCCCTCACCGATAACGATTGTCCCGCGCATGGGAATGGAGTCCATGGTCTGGCGCATCGCCTCGGTGGCCACCTGGTCGGAAAGCTTGCGCTCGCCCTGGCCCATGGTGCGCGCCGAAGCGATCGCCGCCACTTCCACCACGCGCAGAAACCGCGACGCCAGGTCGCTTTCAATGTTTTCCCCGAAACTGCGGGCCTTGCCTTCCGGACGAGTTTGAGTTGCCATGAGAGCCTCCGAGCAGGATTAAGAAACGGTTGTCCGCCGGGTTGAGACTATACTCCAACCGCCAGAGGATGGAAATACGCCGATAGGGAGGGCAGATCGCGTTCAAACGTCCGCCAAGGTGAACCGCAGATTTCGTGAGCACGCTCTCCAGCAAACAGGCCCTGCGCGAGCGGCACTCCCAGTGGTTTGCGAGCAGTCCGGGCGGCGAACTGATCGAGGCCTAGGGCAACCGGTTAGCGGCGGCCAGCATCTGGTCCGCGCGAGCCCGCACGCGGATGTCTTCCGTGAAGTTGGCCCAGCGAACCGTCTTCGAGGAGTCGACCAGAAATTCGGCAGGACGTGCGATGTCGTGCTCGTCCGGGCCACCGGCCGCATGCAGGATATGGTAGCCGCGAATCACTGCGGCGTCGGGATCGGAAAGGATTGGGAAGGTGTACCCTGCCTTGCTGGCAAGATTGCGCGAGACGTTGGGTGGGTCGACACTGATGGCTACCGGGCGCACGCCCGCCGCTTCAAAATCCGGCAGACGTTTCTCGACGCCTCGTAACTCGAGGTTGCAAAAAGGTCACCAGTAGCCGCGATAGAAAATCAGCAGTACTGCCTTGGGAGGCTGGGATCCAGATGAAGCGGGAGCGAAAAGCTGGTCCAGTGACATCGGCTGCCCGGCAGTATCTGGGAGGGTGAAATCCGGAACCTTCTGCCCGACCTGCGGCGCCGCGGCTGCGCTTGGGAGTTTACGCGTTACGACGAAACCGACGGCGGAGAGCCCGACGGGAAACATGGCAATTATGGCGAGCACAACGCTCAGCACTTTACCGCCATAAACCCGAGCCTGCCCATAGGCTCGCCACAAACCGACCGCGAGAAATATCAGCGCCATGGCCCCGAGCAACAGGCTCAACCAGGCAATCGCGCCCTGCCAGGGAATACTCAAAAAGAATCCGGCATTGCAACCGATAGCGCAGACGGCCAACAAAAGCCCCAACCAAGGCGCGGTGTTCCTGCGGGTGGTCTTGCGAAGCTCGGCTGCGTTCGGCACTGCACACAGCTTATCAGAGCTCGCAGTCTTAGGCCGGCGTGCGCATTCGCGATCCGGGCGATGCGCGGCGCGTGGTTGCGGATCATTTGAATAATTGATCCGCATCCCGCCTGGGACCGTGGTATCCTCGCAGCCTGCTCCAAAGATGAACGCTATGCCCGAGGGCCGCCCGCTAACCTTTCTGTGCATTACGACCTACGAAAAGGGACAGGAGTTTATGCGCGAGTGCAAACGCCAGGGCTGCCGCGTGATCCTGCTTACGGCGGAGAAACTGCGCGATGCCGACTGGCCGCGCGAATGCCTCGACGACACGTTCTACCTTCCCCCCGAAATTCCCCTCGCCGATATTGTGCAGGCGGTGACGCACTTGACGCGCACGCAGAAGATCGACCGCATCGTCGCGCTCGACGAATACGACATGGAAACCGCGGCGACCCTGCGCGAGCACCTGCGCGTGCCGGGGATGGGCCTGACCACCATGCGCTATTTTCGCGACAAGCTGGCCATGCGCATGAAGGCGCTCGATCGCGGCGTGCGCGTGCCCGATTTCGTCCCTGTGCTCAACCACGGCGACATCCGCTACTACCTCGACCATGTTCCAGGTCCATGGGTGCTGAAGCCGCGGCAGGAGGCCTCGGCGATCGGGATAAAGAAGCTTCATGCCGCGGAAGAGTTGTGGCCGGTGCTGGAGCAATTAGGGGATAAGCAGTCGTCGTTCCTGCTGGAAAAGTTTGTTCCGGGCGAGGTCTACCACGTGGATTCGGTCGTCTCGAAAAACGAAGTGGTCTTCGCCAACGTCAGCAAGTACGGCAAGCCACCGATGAATGTCGCGCAAGGCGGAGGCGTGTTCACCACCTTCACCGTGCCGCGAGGAAGCGAAGAAGACTCAGCGCTGCGGCAAATCAATCGCGACCTGATTGCGGCGCTGGGGCTGGTAAGGGGCGTCGCGCATGCGGAATTCATCCAGGCAAATGCCGACAGGCATTTCTATTTTCTGGAGTGCGCCGCGCGAGTAGGCGGCGCCTACATTAACGAAATGGTCGAGGCCGCCACAGGCATCAACCTATGGCGGGAATGGGCCCGCATCGAGATCGAGGGAGAACATGGGATTTACCAGCTTCCTCCGGTGCGCGAGGAGTATGCGGGAGTGATTCTCTCACTCGCGCGACAGGAAGAGCCTGATACTTCGAAGTACAACGATCCGGAAGTGTTTTTACGAATCAAGAAGCATCACCACGCGGGATTGATTCTGCGGTCAACGAATCCGGAGCGCGTGCGGACGTTGCTCGAGGGCTACAGCCAGCGCTTTGCAGCGGAGTTCCTCGCGGTGGAACCACCACGGGAGAAGCCAACTGCCTGAACTGTGATCGCAACCGCCCCGACCCCGAATTCGACCGTACGCGGCACCGTCGAGTTTTCCGAATTCGGTCTTAGCGTGGGCGGAGAGCGCTGACGAGAGAATCAGCGCCAGACAAATCTTCCTCATGTGTCCCTTATTCGTATTCGAGCTAGAACGCGTCGATCCCAGTAACGCTCTGCCCAATAATCAGCGAGTGCACATCGTGCGTGCCTTCGTAGGTCTTCACCGACTCCAGGTTCATCAGGTGACGCATGATGGGATAGTCATCGGCCACGCCGTTGGCGCCGAGGATGTCGCGTGACAGGCGGGCGCACTCCAGCGCCATCCAGACGTTGTTGCGCTTAGCCATCGAGATGTGCTGGTGCTCCACCTTGCCCGCATCTTTCAGGCGGCCGACTTGCAGCGCGAGCAGTTGCGCTTTGGTGATCTCGCTGATCATCCACGTGAGCTTGTCCTGCACGAGTTGATGCGAAGCGATGGGCTGGTCGCGCCACTGCTTGCGCAAGATGGCGTATTGCAGGGCGCAGTCGTAGCAGGACATCGCCGCGCCGATCGCTCCCCAGGCGATGCCATAGCGCGCCTGATTCAAACACATCAACGGCGACTTCAGCCCGTCGCTTTTCGGCAGCAAGTTCGCCTCGGGGATGTGTACATCCTGCAGCGACAGCCCCGAAGTGACCGAGGCGCGCAGCGACCACTTCCCGTGAATGTCGTCAGCCTTAAAGCCGGGACGGTCAGTCTCAACCAGAAAGCCGCGGATCTTGTCGTTCTCGTTTTCCGCCTTGGCCCAGATCACGGCGACGTCGGCGATGGTGCCCGAGGTGATCCACATCTTCTCGCCGTTGAGCACGTACTCGTTGCCAACCTTGCGCGCGCGCGTACGCATGCCGCCAGGATTTGAGCCGAAATCCGGTTCGGTCAGTCCGAAGCAGCCGAGCTTCTCGCCTTTCTGCATGGGCGGCAGCCAGGTCTCTTTCTGCTCCTCGCTACCGAAGGCATAGATTGGAAACATCACAAGTCCCGACTGCACGCTCACGAAGCTGCGCACGCCGGAGTCTCCCCGCTCGAGCTCCTGCGTCATCAGCCCGTACTCGACGTTGCCCATGCCCGCGCAGCCGTATCCTTTGAGCGACGCCCCGAAGAAGCCCAGGTCGGCCATGGGTTTGACCAGTTCGCGCGGAAAGCGGCCGGCGCGGTTGCACTCTTCAATGATAGGAATAAGGTTGTCTTCGATGAACTGGCGCGTGGTGTCGCGCACCAGGCGCTCCTCTTCGGTGAGCAGCGCATCGTACTGGATGAAGTCGACACCGCGAAACTTGATGGCAGACATAAGGTCTCTCCATGGTGCTTAGGCAAACATACGACGGTAGCAGGCGCGTGGGAGCGGGGTCAACGGCAGCGCGCCGTGCAGCATGTAGAGACGGCTTTGTTTATGGAGACGGTGGAGCAGCCGGGGCTGAGTGTTCCGACTGGAACCTTGGTGCGAATGTTCCAGTTGGAACATAACTCACGTTTTACCGGAACACTGTGGAAATCGCGGAAAACTCGGAAAACCACCTTAAAGCTATAGTTGGACGGCTGTAAGTGCTGGGGTGCATGAGTTTAGGCCGAGACCCTGAAAAGTGGTAGAAAAGACACATGGCGAAGGGAAAACGGCCGACAACGGATTACCTGGCGGCAGTCGTCGCTGCCGAGTGCTACTTTCAACGACTTGCGTGAGATTGCTGAGGACGAGAGCACTGCCCTGCCCGCGCTTATTGACTTGCCGGTTTCACCCCCGTAGGATTCTGCTCCAGTTGCGGGAACATGCCAGCGAACGGGAAAAGCTGGGGATCACCGCCAACTACTATCAGTTTGTAACCGGCGAACTCGATAAAGCGGCGCCGGCTTTTCAAGAGATGATTGAAAGCTATCCAAAGGGATCAGCAGCGTACAACAATTTGGGCATCGTATTCTCCGCACAGGGGCGGTATGAGAAGGCGACGGAGTTAGCGCGGCAAGCCTTACGCCTTGCACCGGATCGGATGACTTCTTACGCGGCTTTCGCCAACTACATCCTCGCCTTGCAACGTTTTGACGAAACGCGGCAGATCATCCGTGAGGCCCAGGCGCGGAAACTGGATAATTTCTTATTCCGCAATGCTCTCTACGCTCTTGCCTTCCTGGGTGCGGACTCAGCGGCGATGGCGCAACAGCAACAGTGGTTTGCGGGCAGGCCCGAAGAGAACTTTGGACTGGCGCTGGCATCCGACACCGAGGCTTACGGCGGTCATTTGAGCAAGGCACGAGAACTGACCAAGCGAACCATGGACTCTGCCATCCGGGCGGACAGTAAAGAAAATGGGGCGATATCGCAGGCGATTGCTGCGCAGCGAGAGGCTGCTTACGGCAATCCTGCGGAAGCGCGGCAATCAGCGGAAGAAGCTTTGAAGCTTGTTCCCGCGAGTCAGGGCGTTGAGGTCGAAGCCGCGCTTGCCTTTGCCATGGCGGGCGATACGGCGCGAGCCGAGTCCTTGGCCCAAGACCTAGGGAAACGCTTCCCGCTGGACACGCAGATGCAGTCGCTGTGGCTGCCAGCGATTCAGGCACAATTGGCGCTGGACAAAAAGAATCCGACTGCTGCCGTGACTGCCCTGCAAGCTGCTTCCGCCGTCGAGTTGGGGCAGATTGGTTTCGTCGTCAATCTTTCCTGCCTCTATCCGACGTATGTACGCGGAGAGGCTTATCTGGCAGCCGGACACGGCAAAGAAGCCGCCGCCGAGTTTCAGAAGATCATCGACCACAGCGGCATCGTCTGGAACTGCTGGACCGGAGCATTGGCGCATCTGGGCGTGGCTCGGGCTAACGCTTTGCAGGCTCGGAATTCGTCCGGGGCTGATGCTGATCTTGCGCGCAGTCGGGCTTTGGCTGCTTATAAAGATTTTCTTACGCTTTGGAAGGATGCTGATTCGGATATTCCGGTGTTGAAGCAGGCTCAGGCGGAGTATGCGAAGCTGCAGTGATGGGCGAGTGCTCGCTTGAGTTCGCTCAGGGCAGGCTAAGAACTGTAAGCCGTGCCCTTTCCGCCCGCTCTCCACGCGGAAATCGTGGTAGTGCGGGCTGACAGCAGGTTCCTCACTCCGTCCTCGCTGTCGCTCCGGCTCCGTTCGGAATGACAAAGTTTAATGAGGGGTTTACGGCACGACTGAAGAGAGGATCAGGACATCACCGGCCAATCCGCTTGCACGCAAGGCTGGGATGATTGTGGTATGCTGCTCGGCGAAGAAAGTAATTTCTATCAGGCTCGCCGCTTTTACGGTGGAGGCACAATGTTTAAGCGCTGGATTGTTGCCGTTTCCATGGTGGTCTGTCTGTTCACCTCAGCCGAGGCGCAGAAAACATATCCCGTAACCTCGGAACAGTTCGCGTACTGTCCCGAGCACTTTGATGTGCTGTATTGTTTCCTGCCATTATTCGGATTGCGCAACGTGGTAACTGCAGGAATTTCTTTCTCCCTTCAGGAAACCCGGTCTCTCCAGCTCAATAGCCTGTTGGGAAGCGAAACCTCCACTCTGGCGCTGCCATCCCCCGCCGCAGGTGTCGCCTTCGTTTTCGACCCGGCAACCGGCACGTCTTTGCCCTCCCGCGAGAGTTTCGGTCCCATCCTGAGCGACCGCGCGGAAACGATCGGGGATCACCGCTTTCACATCGCATTTACCTATCAGCACCTTGGATTTGATTCCTTGAACGGTACATCGCTCAGTCAATTTAACGACGTACTAGCTCGAAGCTTGACAGTGCGTGTGGATGAGTTTACGGCTTTCCTCACCTACGGTTTGACCAGCCGGGTTGACGTTTCGGCTGCCTTCCCAATACGCACCGTGCGGCTCTCGGGAAATGGCCTGGGCTTCAGCGTGAGTGGTGGAAACGTATTGGGCCCATTTCCAGAGACCGAGGTTTTGAGCGATTCCGGTTTGTCGGACATTACCTTGCGCGCCAAAGGGACAGTATGGAAGGCGGAGCATGGCGGAATTGCGGCCGGCCTTGATGTGCGCACGCCAACGGGCGAGCCGCTTAACTTCTTAGGGTCCGGCGCCTTTGGAGCGAAGCCGTTCGTGATTGGATCATGGGGCACAACCTTTCATCATGTGTACATCGGTCCGCATCTGAACGTTGGATATCAATGGAATGGAAAATCCGTTTTGGGCGGAGTCCTGTTGGGTGAAGAAGGCCGTCTGCCGCGAGTGTTGTCATATACCGTTGGTACCGAGGTGGGGATACACAAAAGAGCCACCATGACGTTGGATCTTGTGGGCGAACGCTTGTTCAATGCAGAGAGATTCTACCTTTTCAATCAGTTCAATCAACCTACTTCGGTCCAGGTAACCACCAAGTCGATCAACATGAAGGATGGTTCGGTCGGTGCTAAGGTCAACCTATGGAAGACTCTGCTGTTGACCGGCAACCTGGGGATCAGGATGGATAGGTCGGGATTGCGGGCGCGATTGATTCCGCTCGGCGGCCTATCTTATACGTTCTAGTCCTGGTTAGAAAGTGGCGCGGGCAGACAGCAGGTTCCTCGCTCCGCCGTCGCTTTCGCTCCGGCTGCCCTCCGGAATGACAAGGTGTAACACGGGTTATCCGGCGCAGACTGCAAGCCGCGCCGCAAACCCCTCCACAGCGCCCAGCGGCTTTTAGCCGCCGAGCAGGCCTTTCTCTGCGTCCTCCGCGGCCGTTCTCCGCGACCTCCGCGCTTAAAAGCTCTCGCCGACACAATCCGCACTCTGTCCCCATAATAAAATGATATAAAACCCTCACACCCGAAAGGCAGGTTTGCATGGCGACCACTTTGTCCAACAAAAAAGTAGCGGTCCTCGGAGCCGGGAAGCTGGGCGGAATAATCCTGCAAGCGTTGCTGCGGGAAGGGTTGCTAACCAAAGAGCTAACCCGAGCCACGGTCCGCCATTCCGACCGCGCCTTCCGCATAGCCGAAAAACTCCGCATCGAAGTCGGCACCGATAACGCCAAGGCCGTGCAGGACACAGACATAATCTTTATCTGCGTGAAGCCGCAAACCGTGCAGGAGGTCCTCGAAGAAATCCGCCCTCACATCACTCCCGGCCAGCTGATAATTTCGGTGGCCGCCTCCGTATCCACCAGCCAGATCGAAAGCACCCTGGGTGTGAAAACCGCGGTCGTGCGAGCTATGCCCAACACTCCCTGCGCCCTCGGAGCCGGCATGACCGGCCTCTGCAAAGGCAGCTACGTCTCCCAGGACGAAATCGCGCTGGCCTGCCTGCTGTTTGATGTAGTAGGAAGAACCGTAGTGGTCGACGAAAAACACATGGACGCAGTAACGGGACTCTCCGCCAGCGGCCCGGCATTCATCTACATTATCTTAGAGTCATTGGCCGAAGCCGGAGTAAAAGTGGGCCTGCCCCGCGACGTAGCCACGCTGCTCGCAGCCCAAACCACGATGGGCGCAGCCAAGGTAGTGCTGGAGACTGGCGATCATCCCGCCCTGTTAAAAGACGCGGTCACAACCCCGGCCGGCTGCACCATAGACGGCATCATGGAACTGGAAGAAGGAAAGCTGCGCGTAACCCTGATCAAAGCGGTAGTGAAAGCCACGCAACGCGCCAAGGAGCTTGCCTACAGCGGTTAATACGCGGTGGCGCCGGCATCCTCCAAGACGTGCAAAGCCGCAAGGCGCAAGCTGCCAGGCCAGGCTTCACGCGTTGGGCAGGTAAGTCAGGGCAAAGGTGCGCAGCCCGAAAAGCTACGCCCGATGCGAAACTCTCTACCAATCTTTGGATGGCGTATCGTCGAAAGGATCGTCCTTCTTCCATTCGCGGTCTGACAAGAATCAAAATTCCGCCTTGCAATGCCTGAATCATTCGGCGGCCGATGAAGCCCTTGCGTGTAGCAAAGCGGGCAGCTTTGGGAAAAAGCAAGCACAGCTGCCAGCAGCACCTGCCAACGCGAGCCATGCCAGCCGACGACGCGATTCACGCATGAATGACTGCGATTCGTCGGATTAGAAGAGCTCGATGGCGGCTGCATGGCCCGAAGCGGAAGCGAGTCGACCATCCCGGGTAACTAGTGCAGCTCCGAGTTTTTCGGCAAGCACAATGTAGGCAGCATCGTAGGCAGAAAGATTGTGACGCAGTTGCCAAATTCGTGGCAGGAGTACAAGATGAGGATACCGAGTAAGACGAAGATCCAGCAGATCGCGGACCGCCTCGTTAGCACGACGTACCGGGACCACCCCTTGCAATGCAAGACGCTTTAGTACCTGTGTAACCTCGAGATCTAGCAGGTGAGGCGCGTGTAGCGTTTCGTTACACGAATAAATTCGCTTCTCGATGCTCTGCCCCGCAGATGTCTGAAGAAGCCAGTCAACTGCGGCAGACGCATCCAGGACGATCATCGCGCCTCGCGCTCTTCTCGCACCAAGTGAGCGGTATCGATCTGAGCTGAAACCGGCTTACGCTTGTGCAGTCGCTCCCGCAATTCTGCGAGCGTTGGCCTCTCCGCGATTTCCTTGATCTCCGCTAACAGATAGTCTGAAAGCGACATACCTGCCATGGCAGCGCGAGCCTTCAGGCCGCGATGTAGGGCATCGGGTACATTACGAAGCTGAATCATTTTGGACATGTTCAAAGCATATTTTCATGTCATTCACATGTCAATACGTTTCCCTTTCGCCAGTCCCGCTCGGACGCGATGAGGTGGACGAAACCCAGGTTGCAGGTTCGACGGGTGTGGTCTAGATCAGCTAATCGTTTGCAACGGCACTTCAATAATCTGACGCTGGAGGATTTTTCTGCCGCCGGTCATTGGGAAGAACTTTCTCCGGCAATATGAGCGCGGACGGGCCGTGAAAAAGCCGCTCGGAGGAAAGCTAAGAAACCAACTTCCCCACACGCTTGGAAATCCCGCAAGAAAAACGCGACATCCCCACTTTCTCACAGCTCCGACGACGGCTACTGCTTTAAGTCAAACCGGACGTCACGCGCTGAGAAAACCTAACATTTTAATTTGCTAAAGACATTGCCCATTCGTGGGCACGACCAAAGGTATAATCGAGAGATCGAAACGGTAGGAGATTCTGCTCTGAAGCTTCGGATATTATTTTTCTGCCTCCTAATCCTGTTTGCAGATCGAGCCGCCGTCCCCCAGTCACGGCGGCCAGTTCAGGGGAATAAGGCTCCAGCGACGGACGTTTTTCTCGTCACCATAGATACGCTCCGCGCCGACCACATCCATTGCTATGGCGACAACAATATTGAAACGCCCGCACTGGACCATTTGGCGAAGGACGGCGTCCGGTTCGCGGAAGCGTTCACGCCCAGTCCGATCACGAACACCTCGCACACTTCGATCCTGACCGGATTGTTGCCGAGCACCCACGGAGTCACCGATTTTGCGGTGCCGCTGAGCTCGTCTTACCCCACATGGGCGGAATTGCTTAAACCTATGGGTTATCACACGGCGGCATTTATTGGCGCTGTCATTCTCGACAGCAAAGCACTTGCTCCTGGCCTGGACAGAGGTTTCGATTTCTATGACAACTTTCCTCAGCATCCGCAAACCGAATCTCGCTGGGGCCGAGTAGAGCGCCGTGGCATGGATGTCGTAGCGCGCGCGCAAACTTGGCTAAACGGGCATGCCACTGGTCCGCACTTCATCTGGGTACATCTTTTCGATCCTCATGACCCTTACGAGCCACCGGCGCCCTACTCACAGATTTACAAGGATCATTTGTACGACGGTGAGATCGCCTATGCAGACTCCGCTTTGGCGAGCTTTGTGACCTACCTTAAGAATCGCGGGCAATACGACAGCTCATTGATCGTTGTCGTCGGGGATCATGGCGAGGGTCTTGGCGAGCACCATGAAGAGACGCACGGCATTTTTCTTTACGACTCGACGACCCACGTTCCGCTGATCATCAAATTACCGGGGCAAAGCGATGCGAACACGGTGATCGATGCGCAAGTTCGTACGATTGACATTCTTCCAACTGTGCTTGACTTGCTGAATGTTCCGAAGCCAGCGCGATTAGATGGTGAATCGCTGAAGCCATTTTTCGCCGCTCACGAACAGCCGAATCGAATTGCATTCGGTGAAACCGATTATCCGTTGCGCTTTGGCTGGGCTCCGCTGCGTTCGGTGCGCGCGGGGGGTTTTAAGCTGATCGAAGCACCTCGTCCGGAAATTTATAATCTGCGTGACGATCCAAAGGAATTGAACAACACTTACCAACCGCAGGATGCGACAGTGCAGAAGCTTCGCGGCATGCTGGCTGAGTTGCGTACGAAAACTCCTTCTACCCCGCCAGACGTTGGAGGCTCCACTGGCGTTTCGGACCAACTTCTGCCCGACCCGAAAGACAAGATAGAGGAACAGAATCTGCTTCACAAGGCCTTGATGGCGTCGGACGACGGGCGTCCGGAAGCTGCCAGGGCCGCATTAGAAAGCGTGCTGAGGCTCGACTCCGGATCAGTCCCGGCGCTGCGTCAACTCGGAGAGGTGGAATATCACTTGGGTGATTACGCCAAGGCTGCTGAATATCTCAAGCAGGCGCGTCTGATTCGTTCAGGCGATGCCAACGCCGCCTTTCTCGAAGGCCAGGCATCGGAAAAAGCCGGCGAGATGGCAAATGCGCGCGATGCGTTGGAAGCCAGTTTGAAACTGGACCCTGGACAGTTCCCCGCGCGCGTACTGCTCGGGCAGATTTATATGGTGTTACAAGAGGCAAGGGCTGCCGAAGATCAGTTCGAGGCCGCGCTCTTGTTGCAGCCCACGAGTTTGGATGCCGCCCTTGGCTTGGCGAGGGCAAAGATTGCGGAGGGCAGATTCAGCGACGCCTTGACACAATTGGAACCGTTAGCAAAATCGAACCCAAAAAACGAAGAAGTTTTTCAGTTGCTGGCCCAAGCCTATGGCGGGGCTGGGCGCAACGATGACGCCCGACGAGCCGAGAATACGGCAAAACAGCTTGGCGCCAGCAAACGCCCCTGATGTCCCCCAGAATTTTTTCATGTTCCAGAGTGCCAATTCTAGCCAGCGCGATTGGAAGCGTAGCCCTGGCTAATGCCGGTAGACGCGATGCGAATGGAAGTACAATGCGCTTCAATGCTTCGTGGCTAGTTCGACGACTTTGTGCGTTCGCGACTTGCGTCTTCTTTGCGGCCTATATGGTCATAGACTTCCGCTAAGACAGAATGCACAGTAGTGGATTCAGGCAAGCGGCCGGCGACGATCTCGAGATGGATTGCGGCAGTCTTGAAGTCACCGGTTTTCATCAGGCTCAGACCCATTTCATAGTGGGCCCAAGCAGATTCGGGTTGTAGTTCGATCGCCTTGTGCAAGTGTTCGATGGCTTCTGAATACTGTTGCTGTTGCGCCAAAGCTGTTCCCAAGCCATACTGCGCAAGATATGTGTTTCCTTGCGTGCCAAGCGCCTCCCGAAAAGCGGGTATCGCTTTCTCTGGCTTTCCGTCTTCCAGTTCGAGGAGCGCAGTGAGTACATGGTTGGCGCTAGCGATAGTGTCCTTCGGGTCAGTTCCCCCCGCCGCTCGACTCACACTGGCTCCTGATTTCTGCAGCCCGACATACCCCAGGGACGCCAGCTTCTGCGCCTCGCTGGAAGTGAGTCCGGTATCTACCGACTTCCCTGCCCCGTTTGCGAAGTGGTTGTCAAAGGCTTCAAGTTGCGAGGCAATGGTCTCAAGCGTGGCCTTCGAACTCTCAGCGAGATTGTGACTTGCACTTGGATCGACGGATAGATCGTACAGTTCGGGTTTGGGAGCACGAATATAGAGGTATTTCCCGGCACGCCACGACTCGAGCACACTCCATCCGAAACCCTGCTGCGGAAAATCGCTGCGCGCGTATGCCGGCTGGTCGGTGTCGGCTCCTGTCTTAGCGATGCGCAGCAGAGACTGGCCCTGCATCTGAGAAGGAACCGGGATGCCGGCTTCCTCCAGTACGGTTGGGGCAATGTCCAGCAGACGCGCGCGCGCGCTAACTCGTTTTCCGGCCATCTGCTTCTCCGGCAGTTTCACGACCAGCGGCACATGGATGGTCTCGTCATAAACGAAGATGCCATGTGTATCTTCGCCATGTGCGCCCAGGCTTTGGCCATGGTCCGAGGCCACTACGATGATCGCGTCCTCGTAGAACTTCTGAGCGCGCAAGAGACCAGCAAGCTTTCCCACGGCAGCATCAGCCGCGGTGACGGCTTGATCGTACGAAGTCCCATACAATGCATCAGCATCCGACAGATTTACCCAAAGGAAAAATGGACTTTGCGTGTTGCTGGCCAGCCATTTCATCGCCCGCGCAACAACTTGGTCTCCGTGGCGTGCGACTGTCCGGTAGCGGTCTTCGCCACGCTGAGGCGAACGGAAGCCGGCATCGTAGACATCGAATCCTCGATCAAAGCCCGGTGCCAGACCGTTCCGCGGATCGAGGACGATGGTTCCCACGAAGGCGGCTGTGCGGTAACCGCGGGCCCGAAGCAAATCCGGCAGGTAAGGAAGTGTCGCTGCAATAGGAGCGCCCAACTCGCTGGCGCGAGAGGTTTGCGGGTAGGCGCCCGAGAGGATCGTCGCGTGCGAAACCACCGAGAGTGGTGCTTGCGCATATGCACGCTCGAATACGATGCTTTGGCGCGCAATACCATCCAGGTTGGGAGTCAAGCCCTTACGGGATCCAAGAAAACCCATCCGGTCGGCGCGAGCTGAATCCAGCGTCACCAGAACGATGTTGGGTTTGCTGGCGGCAAGGGACTCTCCGGAAAGAAGTCCCGAGATCAGGATTCCAAGAAGAAATGGCAAAGAAGGCGCATACCGCAGCATGGGGGAATTCTAATGCCTCGCGATGTAATTCAGAAAGCTCTCGTTGTGATAGTGCGTTGATAGGCTTCAGGAAGCTCTTTTTTTAGAGCCTGTGGATGCGAAACGGCCAGTACACATTGCTCAGGCTCGTCGACGCGCTAGCGTATAGTACGCTCCTGTCTGTATCCTAAGAAGATTGGTGCCCTTATTAAGGCGGGGATGATCGATAATCGGGGAGCGAGTGCGCGGCTGGTGAAAGCAAGGTGGCGACTGTGCGGGTTGCTGCTGTTCACGGCGACGGCTCTACTGGCCTCGTGCCAGCACACCCGAGGTGAATGGCACGGCGATCAAAGGCTGATCATCCTGGGCATCGACGGCATGGATCCGCAACTGCTGAAACAATTCATGCAGCAAGGGAAGATGCCCAACTTTTCCAGACTTGCTGAAAAGGGATCTTTCCGCCTTC
>CAVVMQ010000015.1:0-196725 GCA_963749295.1 uncultured Acidobacteriaceae bacterium | reverse complement strand
TTTTTCCAGACGCGGGTCAGAAGGTCCGGCGGCGGGAGTCTTGTCCGAAGAAGCCGAAACTGCTGAGGGCGCAACCACTGCGAAGACAACGAGAGCGATTGCTAAATCACGGAACGAACGAAAGGAGAGCTTGTTTAACATTGACGTCCTCGTAGTCTGAGCAAGAGTTCCGAGTGTACGCCATTGTAGCCGAATTTCGGCGGAAAGAAGCGGGCCGCATCCCGGTTTTCAGATGTCGGTGCGTTGCTCGGTATGGCGCGCAAATACCAGCAGGGCAGGAATCCGGCGCGGGGAAATAGGGCGTGGACACAGGTTTGCGCCTCGGGCGGATTGAAGATGAGCTGGGTCTTGCCATTTTTCTGGAGGATCGCGTCGTAGCGCGTGACGGTGATTTGCCCGAAGGGCTGGCGGTTGGCCGCCACGCGATGGCGGAATACAAGGTAATCCACGGCGTAGGCAAAGGCGGTCACGCCCAGCGCGGAGGAGAGGCTGACGACGATCAATCGCATCAGGAAATGCTTGATTCTGGCTCGCAGCGCTGAACTCACGGCGTGCCATTATACCCGCGGGTGGAGTTCGCTGCGCTCGACTGGACGGCCGAGGCGGCGGTCCCCACATGAGCATTTTCGAGACTGAAACTCCTCACGTTGACAACCGCCCGCTTCCACAGGCAAACTACCGAATCACCGCTTGTAATGCCGCGGCGAGCCCTTACGGGCCAATCCAAAGGACAGGTGCGGGTCTAACACGTATTCATCGCCCATGGAGCAAACAGTCTCCTACACGCTCGATTCCACTTTGGAAACCGTGGACCATGCGGAAGAAAAAGCCACCCGCATTGCCACGGAATTAGGCTTTGGAGAAGACGAGGTCATGCAGATTTCCATGGCGGTGCGCGAGGGCGCGGTGAATGCCGTTCTGCACGGCAACGCGTATGCGCCGGATAAAAAGGTTATCCTGTCTTTCGAGCACACGCCCGAGGATCTGGTGATTACGATTCGGGATCAGGGGAAAGGCATCGATTTGGCAGGGATTCCGAATCCACTGGCGCCGGAGAACCTGCTCAAGACTTCCGGGCGCGGCATTTTTCTGATGCGATCATTTATGGACGTGGTGGAAATCCGCCCGTCCCAGGCAGGCACCGAAATTAAATTGATCAAGCACGTCCACGGGCAATCCGCGGGCGGCAAGGAGGGGTCTCAGTGAGCATGAAACTTAGCACCCGGCAGGTTGACGGAGTCACCATTGTGGACTGCAGCGGCCGCATCACGCTGGGCGAAGGCAGCGTCATGATGCGCGACACCGTGCGCGACCTGCTCAGCAAAGGCAACAAGAAAATTATCTTGAACCTCGGCGAGGTCAACTACATTGACAGCTCGGGCATCGGCGAGCTGGTGAGCGCTTTTACTACGACGAAGAATCAGGGCGGCGAACTCAAGCTGCTGCATCTCACCAAGAAGGTGCATGACCTGCTACAGATCACCAAGCTGTACACCGTCTTCGACGTGAAGGACGACGAGACGGCGGCGGTCAAGGGATTCAAGTAGAGCTTCCGCCCTGTTTGCCCTAGGAAATCTCCGCGAGGGCTGGACCCAGTCCGGCCCTCCCAAGTTTCTTGCCTGCCCAGTGTCGTTCCGGGAAACAAGCGCACTTTTTCTCGCTCCAACGCTCGCTCAGGGTTTGTCCGCTCATAGAATGACCATATGCGAGAGCCGCAAAGGTCTTATGTGGGGACAGCCGCCCCTTGGGCAGGCTCAGAGGCTGCCCTGAGCCTGCCGAAGGCGCAGGCTCCCGGTTGTCCGGCAGGGCGAAGCACGGCCCTGTGTCTAGCGGCACTGGCCATTCTGTTCTCGACGCCGGTTCTTGCCGCGTCCGACTGCGTCCCCATTCGCGAGGCCAGCAAGCACGTTGGCGAAACCAAGTGTGTGACCGGAAAGGTTGTGCGCGTGAAGGTCGGGGCCAGGGGCGTGCATTTCGTGGACTTCTGCGAAGATCAGATGGCTTGCCCGTTCACGGTCGTGGTCTTCCCTGCCGACCTGAAAGATGTGGGCGACGTCCGCCGGCTCGCGGGGCAAGTCATCGAGATCCACGGGCCAGTGAAACTCTACGGGGGACGCGCCGAGATCATTCTGACCCGCGTCAGCCAGTTGAGCGCGGGATCAACCCTGATCCCACCGCTGCCCAAGAACTACGACGTGGAAAAGCAAGGCCACTACAGCGCCGGCAGAATGCGTCCGCCCAAGAAGCCCGCGAAAACCAAGCGCACGCCCAACACCAACGCGACCTACGGCAACCCGACAGACACTGACCAGCCTCCGGATTAGTGCAACTCCCAACTCACCCGTCGGAACCTGCTGTGCCGAAAGCCTGTTTCAGGCGGCTATAGGCAGGGCTGCGTCCGGCTTCGTCCGTTCGCGCGCGGCCAGGAGGACTCCCACGCGGATCATCGGTTTCTCGATGCCATGGTACAGAATCACTGGGAGGAGAACTAACAACACGGAGAGAAGTCCAAAGCGAAGCCAAAGCGGCCGGGCTGCAAGAACTCCCAGCGCGAGCCAGATGGAAAACTGGTGTGATACGTAGATGCCATAGGAATATGTCGCGATGCGATTGCTGATGGCGCGGATCGGCTTGTTTTGGATCTGCCGGAAAAATGGAAGCAGCAATCCAAGCAGCAGGCAAAGCACCCACCCCATCGGCAGTACGGGATTGGTGGCGAAGACGGCGACTAGACCGAGGATGAAGACAGGCCAAAGGGAAGAACTCAGGCGGGGAATCCGGGGCATTACAAACGCAACTATGCCGGGAAGGAAGCACGGAACGAAGCGGAGCAACGACGCTCGATCGAGCACGGGGACGCGAGGCTGCACCCAGGCAGCGAACAGCGAAACCATCCATAAACCCAGAAGCGGCCACAAGATCCGCTTGCGCCGAGCCAAGATGAACAGGAGCGGCAGAAATAAATACATCTGGACTTCGAAGGGCAAAGACCACAGCACATTCACGATCGATTTGACGTGCACCAGGTTCTGGACCAGAAGGAACTGCGAGACAAGCGCCATCTTCCCCGGAAGCTGGCCATAGGAGAGGCCTCCCGTCCCGTTTACGTCGGACTCGAGATGCAGGGCCACAGCCGCAAGAATGGCGAGGATGCTCAAGGGATAGACCCGCATGATTCTACGAATGTAGAAGTCCTTGAGCAGGCCAGCGCCCTTGAGCCCGCTGCGCTCCATGGAATACATAAGGACCAGGGAGGTGTGCACAAAAAATAACAGCACTCCGAAGAGACCGAGGGAGCGGGTGGGCGCCCAAGCGACGTGCTCGATGTGCATCCGCGAGCAGAGATGCTGTGCGAGGACCAGTAGGACCGCCATGGCTCGCAGAAGATCCAGATTTGCTTCAAGGCCCTCGGGCATTGTCAGGCAGCGTATCGCAGTTGGATGGGTATGGCAAACGACGGCGCCAGATCGCCGTTTCGCGATAGCAGCATCACACCATTCCTTTCCTCAATTCCTCCAGCGGATACTTCGTTCCCCGCCAAATGATTCCGTCATTCCTCAGCGTCAAAATCATGGAACGCAGCAAGGTATATACGAACAGCACGGTGCTGACCGGATGCAGTGCAAAATAGTAAGCCGGAACCCGCGAACGCCACGACATTCCGAGATAAATCAGAAACATCGACAGCAGAGCTATCGCGTACGGTACACGCTCCCACCCATGGGCCAGCACCACTCCGAGAAACGGCATGAGATTCAGAAAAGCCAGTCCGAATGCAGAGATAAGCGTACGCCACCATTGAAAAGACAATACGGCGAAGAAGTTCTTCGTGAGATTGTCGACTACGCCTCTCGCGCCGTGAGCCCAGCGAATCGAGATCAAGTCCGCGCCGAAGACGTTGCGCTGCACGAAGCCGGCGTTCTTCACCACCTTGCCGAGCTTCATATCGTCGAGCACTTCCATGCGCAACGCTTCGTACGTTCCAACAGCGTCGTACACCCCGCGCCGAACCAGATTGAATGCGCCCACGCCCATGTGGTCTTTTGTCTTCGGATCGGCAACCTTCCACGGGCGGTGGCCGAAGACGAACATTGTCTGAAAGAAGGCGATCATCATGTACTCACCCGGCCGCTTCATGATCATCTGCGGAAACAACACCACATGATCGGCGCGCTCCGCCTCGGCGTAAGCCAAGGTGCGTCGCAGCGAATCCGGCTTGAACAGCACGTCGGCGTCAGTAAACAGCAGCCAGTCGCCAGTCGCCTGATTCACCGCCGTCCACATCGCGTGGGTTTTCCCCAGCCAGCCTGCGGGGAGTTCGCGGTGATGAATCACGTGCAGGCGATTATGTGCAGCAGTCTCCCGAGCAACCCTTTCCATGATCTCTCCCGTACGATCATTCGAGCGGTCATTCACCGCGATCACTTCATAATTGCCATAGTCGAGTGCGAGCAGGAGAGTCAGGGAGAGTTCAATATCTTCTTCTTCGTTACGCGCGGGCACGATGATCGAAACGCGAGGATTGCCGGGCGAATTCCGGTCCCATTCCGGGTTCGAGACATCGGCAACGCTGGGCATGCCGATCGCAGCATCGACGATGCGCGAGAACCAGGCCAGCGCGAGAATCGTGCCTGCAATCCAGTGAAAGTAATGCATTCCTGCCTAGGTCTTCCCTGCCTCGAGAGCAGCGCCATCGATTCGCACCGGCGGCGCGAACTTCATCCCGTAAAACAGTATGGCAGAGGAGAGAGCGGTCGCCGCGACAGGTGCCACGAAAGCCAGTTGCAGGGAGTAGCGGTCTGACATGAAGCCAATCAATGACGCAGAAGGCACATCTCCCAGCAGGTGGAATATGAAGATGTTAACGGCAAGCGCGGCCGCGCGAATGTGCGCCCCAACCGAATTGATGATGGCCGCGTTCAGGGGACCGGTGTTGAGGAAGAGCAGGAACTCTGCCACGAACATGGCCACAACCATCCGCCTTCCATCGGCGTGAATCGCAACCCACATCGCAGGAATCCCCAAAGCGAGGCTGACCGCGGAGACTAAATAGTGCGCCGCGCGAGTCTTACGCAGCAAGGCATCCGAGATCCAACCTCCGGCGAGGGACGCCACCAGACCATTGGCCGCGATGCTCACACCAAAAAGCAGGTTCGCCTGCCCTAACGTGTACCCGTGCACCCGATGCAGAAACGTCGGCATCCATACCTGTAGCCCGCCCAGGGCGAACGTCAGCATCGCCATGCCGAGCGTGGCCGTCAGAAATGCGGGATTTCGCGCCAGTCCCTTGAGCGTGTCCCGGTCCGGCGATTTTTCTAGATGGTCGAATTGGCCCAGCCGCGGTTCGGGAATGAACAACAGAAGCAGCGCTAGTAGGGCGCCCGGCGCGGCTCCGACATAAAACGGTGTACGCCATCCATACGCTGGTCCTAACATTCCGCCAATCACATAACCCAGGGCAGTTCCCACGGGAATCGCGAGATAGAAAACCCCCATCACCCGACCACGCTGATTCTCAGGAAACATGTCGGCCACGAAGGTTGGAGACAGAATTACAAAACTCGCTTCTCCGATTCCAACCAGCGTGTGCCGAATGAGCAGTCCGGTGAAATCATGGGTAAAGGCCGTCAACAATGTTGCGCCGCTCCAGACAAACGCTCCCGCAACGATGACAGACTTCCTCGAGAACCGCTCCGCCAACGGACCCGCGAAAGGCGCGGCGCACATGTAGAAGATAAAGAAGACGCTGCTGAGCATGCCAAACGCGGTGTCGCTGCGATGAAATTCTGCCTTGATCAAATCCTGCACGGCAAACAGCACAGAGCGGTCGATGTAATTGAAGAGGTTCAGCGCCGTCAGCAGTGCCAGCGCCGTGCGGGGATAGAGTTTGTCAGAGGCCACGGGATCGAGCGAATATAGCACGGCGCGACAATAGGCAGCCGACGACATTGCGACCATTGACACGAGCGACATTTGTCGCTATCATAGGCGACAAATGGTAAACGAACTGCGCGCGGTGGTGAAGGAACTCGGTGGCCGAAACGTTCTAGGAAGGAACCTTGCCAGCCAACGCGATCTTTGCGAGGCCATCCGCGAGGGCTTTCCTCCCGCCGTAGTGGAAGAGTTGATGCAGGCTTCCGGTCTGACCCTCAAGGAGTTGGCCGAAGCCCTCGATCTTTCGCCGCGGAGTCTGCAGCGCAGGCGCCGCAGCGGGCGACTGGCGGGTTTCGAGTCCGATCGCCTCTACCGCCTGGCCCGCATCGTTGCGCTGGCCGCACAGACTCTTGGCGATCGCGAGATTGCGGTGCGCTGGCTGAAGCGCTCCAATCGCGCACTGGGCGGAATCGCTCCCATTAACGCCATGGATACGGAGTTGGGTGCGCGGCAAGTAGAAAACGTGCTGGGGCGGATCGCCTACGGCGGAATCAGTTGACACGAGTGTATCGCGTGCTGCGCAAGGCCTACGGGCATGCTCCCCTTGATGGTGAAGGCGCGTACCGCTACGGCGGCCGCTGGTCTAGTCCCGGGACTCGTCTTACGTACACCTCCGAACATCAATCTCTGGCGATGCTGGAGTACTTCGTTCATCTTGACGCCGCCGACGCGCCGGCCGATCTGGTTCTGGTCACCGCCGAAGTCCCGAACGATCTGTCGAGGCAACGAGTCGCAGTGGACGACCTTCCTTCGAACTGGCGCCGCTCCCCAGCGCCGGCTGAACTCGCCCGAATCGGAGACGAGTTTGTGCGCAAGGCCGCGCACTGCGTCTTGACTGTGCCTTCGGCCCTGGCTCCGAATGAAAACAACTGGCTCCTGAATCCGCAACATCACGGCTTCGAGCGAGTGGTGGTGTCGCGAATCGAACCGTTGATTTACGACGAAAGAATGTTTGGCGCTTCGGGCCGGAGGCGGCGCAAACTCTAGGATCTGCCTACGCCTTTGCCCGCGGCCACTTCGCCACCACCGTCGTCGAGATTCCGCCGCGCGGACGGAATTCTCCCTTCACCTCGGCCCACACCGGCTTTGCCCAGCGCACCACATCTTCCAGCACGCGGTTGACAATGTTTTCCTGAAAAATTCCCAGGTTGCGGTAGCAGTACAGATACTCTTTGTACGATTTCAGTTCCAGGCAAAGTTTATCGGGCCGGTAACGCAGGGTGATGACGCCGAAATCGGGCAGGCCTGTCTTCGGGCACACCGAAGTGAACTCGGGATCGTCGATGACGATCTCGTATCCGGGAAACTGGTTGGGCCAGGTTTCGATTTCCGGGAACTTGGCGTCCAACCCGGCGGCGGCGTGCTCGGGCGTGTAGCGCGGCTGTTTGGGCATGGAGATATTCTCCCACAGGAATGTCCTAGCTCGGTGCCCGTCCCCTTCGGCTTGCTTAGGGCAGGCTCTTGCGGAACTCGCTCCCCGCATCCGCCTTCCCCGCACTCGTGCGGGGCTATTGAATGTCGTCGCTTCGCGACTCGAACCTATCGCTGGGGTTTCAATGGACTCGGATGGCTGGGCTGGTAAACTCCGATCTTCCCCCCTCCGGGAAGTTCAAACTTGGCAAGCTTTCCCCAACGCTGTTCGCTCACATCGGAGACCTTCACCCTCCTCGACTTGAGTTCCGTCAAGGTCGCCGCGATGTCATCGCACATGAAGAAAAGCTCGTGCTGATCGTTTTTCTCGGAATCATGAAACGCAGCTTCGAGTGGCGGCATGGCAAATATCAACCAGCCATGGCCGCCATCCACTGAGGAGAGCTTGAGTACGTCGCGAAAGAAAGCCCGGTCGGCTTCTGCATCCTTGGTGTAGATAACGATGTGTGCGCCGTTCATCATAAGAACTCCGGCCTCCAGATGATGAGCCATTGTAAGCGCGATGCTCAGCCATGAAAACAATGGTAGTGGCTCAGTTTTAATCTGCCCCCTTCGTTGGGGCGTCATCCCGTCCACTACCAAAACAATTGAATTCTCGTTGCCCGCCCGATTCTCTTAAGTATAGTTTTGTAGAATCTGTGATGGACGTCAGCAGCGTTTCTTCCTTTCTCGACTGGTACGGAAAAATCCGCCAGCGCAAGCCGGATCCAAAACAGAAACGCATCTGAATCCGTAGTAAGAAGTGGCCTGCATACAGCTTATGTGTCGGAGACAGTCATTACTGGCCGGCCCTGCAAGATTTCCCGGACTAAGTCTTTTCAATTGTGGAAGACTCTACGGAATAAGCGAACCATCTCCGCGAAGGCGAGGTCCGTCGCTTCCGGATCAAAACGCGGGCCCTCGTCGCGCGTGAAGGCATGCTCGGCTGTATACAGCAGTTTGCTATACCGGACACCGGATTCTTGCAGCGCCCGATCAATCGTGGCGCGGCCCGCCTCGGGCACGTGCGGGTCCTTTGTCCCAAAGATCATCAAGAGTTCACCGCGGATTTGTGTTGCGCGGGCTAACGATCCGGCATCTGCGTCCTGACCGAGCTTGCCGTCATGGATGCCTGTGGCGTAGTAACAGACGGTTGCATGAACATCCGGCTGGAACGCCGCGCGGAAGGCGAGGTGGCCGCCGATGCAGAAACCCACGACGCCGATTTTCCCGGGTGCGACCTTAGGATGCCTGGAAAGCCAGTCCAGGCCAGCGCGGCAATCGGCATCGAAATGCGTAACTGGAGTCTTCGCCGCGTCTTGCTGGCCGCGGACGCGTCCGGCGTCATCGAACCGGATCACGGTTCCTGGTGGTTCGATGCGGCGATAGATCTCCGGGGCAGCGGCAACAAATCCATATCCAGCCAGCCGAACACAGGTCCGCAGCATTGGCGGTGTGAGCTGAAAAATGTCGGAATAGCACCAGATGCCGGGATACTGACCTTCGGCCGTGGGCGCGGCGACGAAGGTTCGCATCGGGGAACCCGGCACGGAAATATCGGCGTATTCGGTAGTGACGATCATTTGCTTGTTTGCCGGAGATTGTGACGGAGAGGCGCGAGCCAGTCAACTCCTGATTAACGGGTACTAGGAGTAGCTCCACCTTACGTTAACCCTTGTGGGCAGCGCTCCGGCTCTACCCTCTCAAGCATCCGCTGCTCTTAGCCCGCATCTAACCACGCAACGGCTTGGGCAGACAACGTTCTCCACGGGCCGTCAGAGTGGTAAATTAATGCTTGCAGTTGTCGTCGCCGCCGCATCCTGGCCGCACTCTGAAAGATAATCGGTTGGCAGCAACCAACAACAATTCGAATGGCCGGCCCGCTACGCGCAAGGGCCGAATCTGGTGGGCGCTCGGAGTGCTTGCCGCGCTCGCCGTGATCCCGGTCGTCAACCGGCCCGGCTCCTTGAAGGTTCGCACCACCACGGTCGAACGCGGCCCCATACGCAGCCTGATCTCCACCAACGGCAAAGCCGAGCCCATCCAGAATTTCGAAGCTCACGCTCCCGCCGCCACTACGGTGAAGCATCTGCTTGTAAAGGAAGGAGACCACGTTCGCAAGGGCCAACTGCTCTTGCAACTCGATGACGCCGACCTGCGCAGCCAGGCTGCCCGCGCACAGGCTCAGATAAAGTCCGCGCAGGCCAATCAGGCAGACATTACTACCGGCGGTACTCGCGAAGAAATTCTTACGCTCGAGGCGCAACTCACCAAAGCCCGCAGCGAGCGCGACGCCGCGCGGCGCAATGTGGAGGCTCTCCGCCGGCTCCAGCAACAGGGCGCAGCCTCGGCCGGTGAGGTCAAGCAGGCGGAAGATGCCTTGAAGCGCGCCCAGGCCGACACCACCCTGCTGGAGAAAAAAAAGAAAGACCGCTACTCGCAACCGGAGGTTGCCAAAGTTCAAGCCCAGGGAACCGAGGCCCAGGCCGCCTACGAAGCCGCCGAAGACGCGCTCGCGAAATCCAGCGTGCGCGCTCCCTTTGAGGGCATCGTCTATGCGATCTCCGTCAAGCAAGGCGCGTACGTTCAAACCGGGGACCTGCTCTTGCAGGAAGGCGATCTCTCCCGGATACTGGTGCGCACTTTCGTCGACGAACCTGACATCGGCCGCCTCGCCACCGGCCAGAAAATCGAAGTCACCTGGGACGCCCTTCCCGGTCGCATCTGGAAAGGCGCGGTCAGCACCGTTCCCTCTACCGTCAAGCTCCGTGGAGCGCGCAACGTGGGCGAGGTCACCTGCACGCTCGATAACCATGATCTGCACCTGCTCCCCAACGTGAATGTAGGCGTCACCGTAATCACCGCCGAACACGGCGGCGTGCTCACGCTGCTGCGCGAAGCCGTGCACATCGACGACACCAGGCCCTACGTTTATGAAGTGGTGGACGGCACACTCAAGCGCCGCGGAATCGAAGTCTCGCTCCAGAACCTGACGCGGGTAGAGGTCACGTCGGGACTTCCCGAGCACTCGGTCGTAGCCCTGTCCTCGGTCGACTCCAAGCCTTTGACCGACGGCGTCCGCGTAACAGTGGTGCAGTAGCCAATGCGCGGGAGATGGAGACGGATCAACGAGAACTCTTGTCATTCCGAACCGGGCGCCAAGCCCGGTGAGGAACCCGCTTTTCGATTTCCGCCGGGTGCCCCAGTTCTCGCGTCTTTTGCGAGAAAGACTGCCCTGAGCTTGTCGAAGGGTGGGGCTTTGGCCGCTCTTCTGTTTTTGATGTCAAATTCAATCACTGCCCAAACCCCGCACGACCTCCTTTCCACCGGCCACGTAGATCAAGCGATCCAAACCTTCGAGCAGCAAATCCAAACCGCGCCCACCGCCGAAGCTTACAACCTGCTCTGCCGCGCGCGTTTCGAGCTTGGCGCGTGGGACGCCGGAATTCCCGCCTGCGAAAAAGCCGCGGCGCTCGCGCCCGACAACAGTCTCTATCACCTCTGGCTCGGCCGCATCTACGGAGAGAAGGCCGACCACTCCAGCTTCCTCAGCGCTGCCGGCATGGCCAAAAAAGTCCACGCCGAATTCGAGCGCGCCGTCGAGCTGGCTCCCAACAATTGGGAGGCCCGCACCGATCTAGCCGAGTTCTATCTGGAAGCTCCAGGGATCGTCGGCGGCGGAAAAGACAAAGCCCGCGCCCAGGCCGCGCTTATCGCGCCGCTCAATCCAGCCATGTCGCATTGGGTGATCGCGCGCATCGCCGAGAAAAACAAAGACAACGCCGCAGCTGAGCGGGAATTTCGCGCCGCCATCGACGCCAGCAACGGAGGCGCACGTGCCTGGGTCAATCTCGCCGGATTCTATCGCCACACCAACCGCTTTGAGGACATGGACCAAGCCCTTCTCACCATGGAGTCCAGACCCCTCGATCGCCCTGCCGCCCTGGTCGATGGCGCCGGCATGTTGCTGCGCGCCGAGCGCGATTATCCCCTGGCCATCCGCCTCGTGCGCCGATACATGGCATCGACCAATACGGTAGAGGAAGCTCCAGTCTTCAAAGCCCACGTCCTGCTCGGCGAGTTGCTCGAAAAACAAGGAGACCGCCCCGCCGCCGCCGAAGAATATCGCGCGGCATTGGGCCTGGCTCACAGTTACCGCCAAGCCCAGGACGGATTGAAGCGCGCAACTCGGTAAGGAGCAAACTGTGGAGCGGGCCTTCAGGCGTCTGTGGAAACAAGTGAAAACAATAGGTGTTTGCGGCAATTTTGTGGGAAGCTTGGTTCTGAGGAAGTACCATCGGATTGTGTGAATGCAGAAACTCTTCCTAATGACCGGCGTCGTTCTCATTCTTCTTCTGTCGTCCTTCGCGCAAAGTTCGCAACCCGTGTCGGCGCCTGACGATGTCGTCCTTAAGCTCGGGATTGAAGGTGACGGACGGCAGTTTCATCTCGGAGAACTCATACCAATTAAGTTCTCTTACACTGCAAAAGTTCCCGGCACATACTTTTGGGTTGGGCAGAACAGAAAGCTCGTCGGGGGACAGTCCCTCAAAATCTCGTGCTCGCCTTCGACGGAGCATACCAGCACATTTTCAAGTTCGCTTGACGAGGTCACTTTCGGCCAAGTGCTTAATGCACCTTGCGCTGGTGTAGGAGGGGGTATCGGCGGCGGATGCGTAGATTGCGATGGGGAATATCCGTTGAGCGCGACTGCGCTCACATTTGGCGTTGTCCCACTGAACACGTATGTTCGTTTCCGCACACCAGGGACTTACACCTGCGAGGCTTCAGCAGCCGAAATTACGAGCACTCCGCGCGACGAGAAGATTCGCCCTGCGTCGTTGGTGAGGTCCAATCCAGTCGTTCTGACTATCGTCAACGACCCGGGTTGGGCCCACTCCGCTACCCTTGCATATGCGGGTGCCTACGAGCAGCTCTGTCGCGGTGACGAGGTTGCGGAACACCGTTTTTTGCAGTGCTCCGACGTGGCCCGGCGCATAACGTATCTGGATACCGATGACTCGCTCGTGACAGAGGTAAAGTGGTTCGACGGCAGAAACCACGGGTGGGACAATGGTTTTTGGGACGCGATTCAGCGCTCCTCTCACCCAGATGAAGCTTTGCGTTTGATGGCCGCTAGGATACAAGAACCGGATTTTGAGGTCTCGACCGGTGTTGTTGAATGGCTGGCAAGTTCGCAGTTACGGATGGAAGTGCCGAATGCATTTCAAAATGGCACGCCTGCGACGTATCACGCCCAAGCCCTTGAGAAGCTGCGCAAGTACGTCCGGCTGGTCGGAGGCAGCCTCTCCCAAAAAGACTCGAACGCGCTTTCTGAGAGCGTAAAGACCTACCGCGCCTTTGCCGAGCAGAAGTACTGTGAGCCACACTCTTTAATTTCAAGGGATGAGCAGAATCAGGTGCTGGCCGGCGTCGGTATCCGGCCATAAGCTTTCCCACCAGCTAACATCACACGACCTACCCACCCTACCGCTTAAATGGGAGTTTTTCAGCACCTGTTAGGTGGCTTTTAGCCCTTAAGGGACGTAGCTTTCGCTGCCGCAGCGCGGCCAACCAGCCCCGGCGCCTGCATTCGCCGGCACCATTCCTCAAACTCCGCGCGCGGACCTTTCCACCGAAGATCCTCGACCGTATCAAACACAGGCACATCTAATCGCAAAGTCGCAAGCGTGCGAAACAACAAAGCATCGTCCCACGAGCCGAACAGCGATTCGGAAAGCCCTCGCGCCTTCTTAATCGACGGCTCCCACTCCTTCCAATCCTTGGGAATGTTTTCCAGATGAGGATACTGAGACAAAACAGATGCCGCTGCCTTAGCGCCCCAGCCCCGCACGCCGGGAAAGCCATCCGCGCTGTCGCCAACCACCGCCAGATAATCCGGAATCGACTCCGGCTTTACTCCGAACTTCTCAACCACTCCGTCTTCATCACGCAAGATATTTTGCCTGCGATCCAGTTGAACCACGTACCTGCCCACCACACACTGAGCCAGATCTTTGTCCGGAGTGCAAATGAACACTTGCCTGACTCGATCCTCTGCGGCTGCCTTGCCGGCGGCGGAAGCCAGCGCATCATCCGCCTCAAAATAGACCATCGGCCAAACCACCACTCCCATCGCTTCGAGAGCCTCCTCGAGAATGGGAAACTGTGAGAGCAACTCCGGAGCGACGCCTTCGCTGGTTTTATATCCTGGATACAATTCGTTGCGAAAAGACTCCACGACATGATCGGTTGCAACCCCAAGGTGAGTCGCTCCGCCTTCGATCATCGACAAAACGGAACCCAGCACACCGCGCACCGCGCCAACTTCCTGCCCGTTCACATCCGCCGCGGCGGGAACGGCGAAAAAGTGCCGGAACAATTCGTAAGTCCCGTCGATCAAATACACGTCCATGCGTCGATCCTTAGTGTTATCCAAGCGATGGTACAGGATTGAGGACCTAGCGGGATCTTTCGACCCCAATAACCTAGGTAGCTGTCTTTGTTGACGGACCGACGCCGCGTTCGTAAGATGAAGCCTCTCGAAGCTGCACGTCGTCGGGGCGCGTCAATATGATCGACCAGACCATCTCCCACTACCGTATCGTCGAGAAACTTGGCGGCGGAGGCATGGGTGTGGTCTACAAAGCTGAAGACACCGAACTGGGCCGCTTCGTCGCCCTCAAGTTCCTGCCGGAGGAGATGTCGCGCGACCCGCAAGCTCTCGAACGCTTCCGCCGCGAGGCGCGTGCCGCCTCCGCTCTCAACCATCCAAACATTTGCACCATCCACGAAATCGGCAAGCACGGCGAGCAATCGTTCATCGCCATGGAGTTTCTGGATGGCGTCACCCTGAAGCATCTCATCGCGGGAAAGCCGCTCGATAACGAAACCGTGCTCTCCCTAGCTTTTGAAATCGCCGACGGGCTAGACGCCGCGCATTCTCAGGGCATCGTCCACCGCGACATCAAGCCCGCCAACATCTTTGTTACAAAACGCGGCCACGCCAAGATTCTGGATTTCGGCCTGGCGAAGGTGCGGCCCACCGCCAGTTCTTCCAGCCAGATCGCGGGGGCGGACACCATGACGGTCGACGAACAGCACTTGACCAGTCCCGGCTCTACGCTCGGCACCATCGCCTATATGTCGCCGGAGCAGGCTCGCGCCAAAGAATTGGACGCTCGCAGCGACCTCTTCTCTTTCGGGGTCGTGCTCTATGAAATGGCGACCGGCACGCTTCCCTTTCGGGGCAACAGTTCCGCGGAGATTTTCAAAGCCATCCTGGATGCGGCACCCGCGCCGGCCCTGCGGCTCAATCCTGACTTGCCGGCGGAATTGGGGCGCATCATTGACAAATCGCTGGAGAAAGATCGCAACCTGCGCTACCAAAACGCAAACGATCTGCGCGCCGATCTTGCCCGCCTCAAGCGCGGCATCGATACTTCGTCAGTGAGTTCTTCTTCAGTCGCGGCTGCCGCTCCGGGAAAACGCTCGCTGAAATACGCCGCTATCGGCCTCGCTGCAATTCTTGCGATTGGTGCGGCTGCTGTCTTCTACTTCATACGCGCAAAGTCCGATACAAAGAAAATCACCTCGCTCGCCGTTCTGCCCTTCGTGAATGCCACGGCCGACCCCGGAAACGAATATTTAGCGGATGGCCTCACCGAGAGCCTGATCGGCACGCTCTCGCAACTGCCCAATCTCAAAGTCATGGCGCGCAGCACGGTCTTCAAATTCAAAGGCAAAGAGGATGATCCGCGCCAGATCGGCCAGAGCTTGCAGGTGAGCGCTGTGCTCATGGGACGCATCACCCGGCATGGCGACGAACTGGGCTTCGACGCCGATCTGGTCAATTCCGCCGACGGCAGCGAGATTTGGGGATCGCATTACGCCCGCAAGGCGGCCGACGTGGCGCAACTCCAGAGCGACATCACGCGCGACATTTCCAGCAGCCTGCGCATCCACCTGAGCGGCGCCGAGCAGCAGCGCCTGACCCGCGCCGCCGCAACCAATCCCGAAGCCTACCGTCTCTATCTCGAAGGCCGCCAGCTTTGGTACGGCCGCACTCCTCAAGGTTTGCAGAAAAGCATTGCATTGTTCCAGCAGGCGATTGCGGCCGATCCCAATTATGCTCTCGCCTATTCCGGCCTGGCCGACGTTTACAACATTGCCCCCAGCTACATTCCAATCGCGTCGAAGCAGGCCGAACTTCTGGCCGACGAAGCCGCGCGCAAAGCGGTCGAACTCGATGACTCCCTGTCCGAGGCCCACGCTGCCCGCGCCTTCGCGCTGGCCAACCTGAACAGGTGGAGCGAATCGGAGCCCGAGTTTCGCCGCGCCTTGGAGTTGAACCCCAACAATGCCACCGCCCACTATTTTTACGGGATGGGCTATCTCGCTGCTGAAAACCAGGTTGACCAGGCCCTCGATCAATTTCGGATCGCTCTATCGCTCGACCCGCTTTCCTTGATCGTCAATTCAAACTACGGCAGCATGCTGATGCAGGCCCGGCGCTATCCCGAGTCGCTCGCCCAGTTCCAGAAGGTTCTCGCCCGCGATCCCAACTTTCCTCCAGCCCACTACAAGCTGTCGCAACTCTACGCCACGACCGGCCGTTTCCCCGAAGCTGTGATCGAGCTCCGGAAGGCATTTTCGAAACCAATGCCGGTGAGTGAGGATGCAAAGGGCTATCTCCAACTCATGTCGACGATGGAGGGTTCGGATCGCTCCGCCGCTGTGGCCGTGGCCGCGGTGCTTGCTGGAGACCGCGACCGGGCCTTCCAGTCCCTGGAAAAAGCCTATTCCGACGGCGACAACGAACTCCTGCTCGTCATTCGCGATCCCGCGCTCGACTCGCTGCGTTCCGATCCCCGCTATAAAGACTTGATGCGCCGCCTCGGACTGCCCGAGTAGGAAAATACCCCATGACCTCTGTCCGCATCGACAAATGGCTCTGGGCCGCGAGATTCTTCAAGACGAGAGCATTAGCCGCCAAAGCCTGCGAACTAGGCAGAATTCACTCCAACGGCCAACCCGCCAAGCCCGCGCGCGAAGTTCATCTAGGAAACATGTTGCGAATTACCAACGACGGCGGCGACTACGAGGTAGAAGTCCTGCTTCTCAGCGACCAGCGCGGACCAGCATCAATTGCACAAACTCTTTACCGTGAAGCCGAGGCCAGCCGCGAACTCCGGCAGAAAGTAGCCGCGGAGCGCAAAGCCATGAGAGAGTTCGAAGAGTTACCCGCCGGCAGGCCATCCAAACGCGACCGCCGGCACATCATCCAGTTCCGCGGCCGCGCTTGATCGCAGGTTACTGGTAGTGGTGCAGTTTGATTGTCATCCTGAACAAGCGTTCGTTGCGCAGTGAAGAGCCTGTCCCGAGCTTGCCGAGGGAATCTGGGCGAGCCGCGCGCTGTGTCGCGTTCTTTGCGACACCATAAGCGCGCGTTTGGCTCGCATCCTTAGGTCGGAGCGCCAGCCAGCGGCAGCCAGATTTGAAAACGCGTATCACCCGGCTTGGAAATTACCTGAATATTTCCCCGGTGCTTCTTCACAATGCGCTGCACCGTGTCCAGTCCGAGCCCCGTACCTTCCCCAACTCCCTTGGTAGTGAAAAAAGGCTCAAAGATGTGAGGCTGCACCTCATCGGGAATTCCCGGACCGTTATCGCCGATCTCCACCACAACGCAATCGTTGTCACGGTAGGTTCGGATGCGCAGCTCGCCTTTTCCGTGCATCGCGTCAATCGCGTTATCGATAATGTTGGTCCAGACCTGATTCAACTCGCTCCCAAATGAATTCACCAGCAGCGGAACGGGTTGATAATCGCGCTGCACCACCACTCCTTGTTTCAGCTTGTGATTCAAAATCGTAAGCGTCGTTTCCAGGCCTTTCACCAGGTCTACGTTCTGAACCGGCGACTGGTCCATGTGGGTGTATTCCTTGATGGCGCACACCAGATCCGATATCCGCGAAGTGCTGCTCTCGATTTCGTGCAACAGGCTCGCGATCTCGACCGATGCGGAGATCCTGACCAGCGCGGCTCGAGCCGTGCCACTCTCCATGTTTGCGAACAGCGATTCCACCACCTCCGGCTTAATGTTCCGCCGCGCCAGCCCCGCCGCCAGCATCCACAAGTCGTTCTGTCCATGGCTGCGCAACAGAGAATCAATCTGCTCTTCCAGGTCGCTCATGGTGAGCGCATCCGGAGGGACCACATCCGATTGCGTGAACGATGTTTCCAGCTTTTCGATTTCCGCCTTCTGCGCGGGCGAGAGATCGCGCTTGCCCAGTTCGACGCTCGCATCCCTGATTTTCTTCAGCATGTGGCGCAATTGACCGGCGGCGCGTTTTGCAGCCGAAGCCGGATTGTTAAGTTCATGCGCCAGCCCCGCCGAAAGTTTTCCCAGGGACGCCAGCCGGTCCTGCTGCTGTTCGAGCCGTGTAACTTCGCGGATCCGGTCCGACATCAACCCCACCAGCCGCTGCGTCAGCTCCGGCATTTTCTGTACCAGCTGTGGAAACAGCGACGCCGGAAAGCGCAGAATGCGGCTGTCCGCCAAGGCTCGCCCGCTCACCGTAAATAGCTTCATCCTCGAGAACGGAAGTATCCCGGTAACCTCGCCCGGCTCCAGGTCAAAGATGAAGGTTTCACCGTTAAGTTCGCCTCGCCCTTGAAGTTGCCCTTCAAGAATCACAAACATGGCGTTGGCTGGATCGCCCTGACGTGCGTAGACTTCACCCGCCTTCAGATTCAGCTCTTGCGATTGGCTGATGAACCAGTCGAGCTGATCGTCCGGCAAATCAGTAAATACGGGAACACTTCTCAGTTGGGATTTTTCGACCATTTAGACCTTGCTCAAATATTGATGGATAAACTGCACCGCTACCGATCCTTCACCCACTCCGGAAGCCACACGCTTAATAGAACCGTGCCGTACATCGCCCACGGCAAAGATGCCGGGAACGTTCGTCTCCAGCAGGAACGGATCCCGATCAAGCGTCCATCCCTTCGTGCGCTGCCCGTCACGAATCAGGTCGGGACCAGTCAGCAGAAAACCGCGCTCATCCCGCTCGACGACGCCCGCCAGCCAATCGGTCCGCGGCAACGCTCCAATAAAGATAAACATCGCGCTGGCCGGCACGCGCTCGGTCTTGCCGGTATCGGAACAAAGCACCGAAATTTCTTCCAGATGGGTTTCACCATGCGCCTCGGCCACACTGGCATGCGTCCACAGTTGAATGTTAGGCGTCGCTTTCACCTGATCGATCAGGTATTGCGACATCGTGCTGGCCAGCGATTCGCCGCGCACCAGAATAATCACGCGCTCCGCGTATTTCGCGAAGTTCATCGCCGCCTGACCCGCCGAGTTCGCCCCGCCCACCACGTACACCACCTCGCCCTTACAGGCCAGAGCCTCGGTAGCGCCGCCGCCATAGTAAATTCCCGCGCCTTGCAACCTGTCGATGCCCGGAGCCTCCAGCCGCCGCCACTGCACCCCAGTAGCAATCATCAGCGCGTGACAGGAAATCTCGTTTCCATCCACCATCTTGAGGATGCGGTAAGGCCCTTCCGTGCGGACGCCAACCACTTCCTGCGCCAGAATTTCCACCCCGAAACGCTCCGCCTGCACCACCGCGCGCCGCGCCAGATCGGTGCCACTGAGCCCGGCAGGAAATCCCAGATAGTTCTCAATGCGCGAACTCATCCCAGCCTGACCGCCCGGCGCTTCGCGTTCAATCATCACCGTGTGCAAGCCTTCGGACGCCCCATAAACCGCCGCCGCCAACCCGGCCGGCCCGCCGCCCACAATCGCCAGATCATAAAAGTCGGTTTGCGCGCGCGTCCGCAGCCCAACTTTCTGCGCCACATCCGTAGGCACACCCTCAAGCATCTTAGTTCCGTCAGGGAAAAGCACCACGGGCAACTCGGCCGCCTCCGGCCCAAGAGCCTCCAGCAACCGCTTAGTCTCCGGATCATTGGCAGAAAGCTCGACGTCAGTCCACTCGTAAGGGACGCGGTTGCGCGCTAGGAAGTCGCGCAACTCGTAACATTTGGGCGACCAGCGCGTCCCCAGCACCCGGATTCCCTGAAATGCCGGACGGTAGGAAGCCTGCCACTCATCGAGCAAGTCATCCAGTTGCGGATACAGGTGTTCCGCCGGAGGATCCCACGGCTTCAGGAAAAAATAATTGATACTGGCCTGATTGATGGCGCTGATCGCGGCGTTGGTGTCCGCATAAGCAGTAAGCAATGCCCGCTTCGCGGCTGGGAAAATTCCCATCGCCTGCTGCAAAAATTCCACGCCGTCCATGCGCGGCATGCGCTGGTCGGCCAGCAGCAGCGCTACGCTGTCATTGCGCAGCTTCAACTGCTTCAGCAGATCGAGCGCCCCCTCGGGCGAATCGCTTCCAATCACCCGGTATTCGGCGCCATACTGCGAGCGCAGATCGCGCTCGATCGCCCGCAAAACATCAGAGTCGTCATCCACGCTCAGCAAGATTGGTTTCGCCATGCTCGGTCACAGCCCCAGGCAAAAAGATGATGGCACACCGCAACTCTCTCTAATCGAAGGTTAGATACAAAACATAGCACGCAGGATTCTTCTCCTCACCGATCGCCCTTGATCTTGATCTTGGTTTTAGATCGTGTGGAGCGGGCACTCTTGCCGCTGCCTTTGACCTTGACTTTGGTCTTGACGTTGACCGAGAAGGACACGGCTTCATCCGTGCCACAAGACAAAGCGATGTCATTCCGAACCGGGCCGAAAATCCGTGCGGCATCTGCTGGGGATTCCCTCCTGCGGCTCCCGCGTCGTTAGAAAAAGTGGCATTCCGGTGATCGGAGATGCCCGTTTCAAAAGTGGAAAATCAGATCGCTCGCCGCTGTAAGCTGATTGTGCCGTCGCCCGTTGTCGTAAGCGTTCATATCCCAGGCTCGCTCGAAACGCAGTTCCGGACGTATTTGCACTGTCGTGCCCATCCAATGACACCACATGATCGTGTTCTCTGAGTATCGGGTCGCGTAGCCCGTACGCTGCCCCTTCTTGTCGTCGAGAAAGTCGCTGCGGAACGAAACGAAGTCATGCCCTGAAAGTTCCTTCTGCAGAAAATTCACCATGGCATATTCGGGAGCGGTACAACGTTGTTCCCCCGGCAGGCAGTACGCGGCATTCGCGCCCGTTTCCGGCTGAACCGTACCCCCCACGGCGGGCACGCCGCGCTCATACATGTACCAGACCTCGGTTGCCATGTGCCACGTTTTCGAGAACTTGTGATACCAGGTGGCGTCATACTGCTGCAGATTGTTGTACGCGTATTTGCCGCCATTGATCCCGTTGGCGCAGACATAAAAATTGTCATTCACCGACCGAGTCGTATAGCTCACGCAGGCCGTACCCGAGGGCCTCGCATCCTGCGTCCACGGGGCCACGTCGTGCCCGCCCGTAATTCCAGCTTGCACCAGCCACTGGTCGTTCAGCTTAACCGTCGCCATCAGACCTGTGTCGGTAAATGGATCAATCGCATAAAGCAGCGAATGGCTGAAGATGTAGTTGTTCGGCGCCAATTGGGCTTCGATCCCAGGCACCGAAATAAATCGGCCGAGCCTCACATTCATCCCTTGCGCCACCTGCGGAAGGTAAACGTCGACATATTCAAGCGCAGGATCAAAGCCATATTCACGATGATCGCTCAGTAACTGCCCGCTCCAGTAACCCTTCGCCATCGTAAAGCGATAGTCCGTGCCGTACAGAGCCGTCAGGTGGTAGCCCCAATCTGTATGATCGCGTTGCACTGAATCCGGCAGCCGCTCGGCGTACAGAACAAATTGATTCATCTCCAGACGATTCGCGTAGACATCGTTCGCCTCCGGCGCATTGCTATGCGAGGACGTGCTGAAGTTTACTGTCGGATCGATCCATCCATACAACTTTGTCCGGCTCTTCGCCTGATTGATCGCCGTCATCAGCGGATAGCTGTTCGTGTCCGGCTCCCCGATCACCGGCGAACCCCCATACGACCAGTCCGAATTTGGAAATGGCGGCGAATCCAGCGGAGAAGGAAGTCCTCGCCGCTCGGCTGCCGGCGAAGAAGCAGCCGTCCCCCACCAGTCCCGCCGGTAAAACTCCGCCCAGCGGGCAAAGAACCCTTTTCCTCCCGGGGTCCCCGGCTTCGGCGCAGCAGGCGGCAGACTGGCTTCTCCACCCGCCTGTTGTGCCGAAGACAGGCCTGTCGATAAGAATAGGACGCACCCGATTAGAGGAAAGAAGTACTGATTGCGGCGGAAAGTATTCTTTGAGCGCATAGAAATGGCATGCCATAAGTCTACAAGTTTTCGCCACAATTCTTGATCGTTCGTAACCGTCGGTCCCGGCCTGCCCGCCCTCCGACCCATCCTTATCATTTCTCTCGCATCAGATTCTCCGTAGAATCTTCCCAGACGTAACCAAGGTGAAAAGCATGAAAAACAAATCACGGACCAGCACGCGCATTCATAAATTCCTACTGGCGGTGCTCCTCCTCCCCACTTCCCTGCTGGCCGAACCAATCACGCTCCACCACGCGGTCGAACTCGCGCTGAACCATGCTACGAGTATCGGCATCGCTGCCGCCGACGAGCAGCATGCCTCCGCCAGCTACCGCGTGTTGCGCAATAGCTACATCCCGCAATTGACCGCCGGCGCCGGCATTGGCTGGTCCGACGGATTCCCTCTAAGCCTCGAAGGCGCCGCCCCTTCGCTCTTCAACATCAGCGCCCAATCGGCGCTCATCAATCCCGCGTTGCGGGATTTCATTCACGCCGCGCAGTCCGACGTCACCGTCAGCAACTTGCAAATCAAAGACCAGCGCAATCAGATCATCCAGGATACCGTGCTGACTTACGCCGAGTTGGCCAAGTGGGAACAGCGCCTGAGCCGTCTGCACGAGTCCGAAACTGCCGCAGCGCGCATGGAGGCTGCCGTTGCCCAGCGCGTCAAAGAAGGCGTCGACAGCGAAGTCGACCGCACCAGGGCTCGCCTGTCAGTAGCGCGAGTGCGGCTGCGCCTGGCCGAGGCCGGTGGCGCTGCCGACGTTCTTCGCGAGCATCTTTCGAAGCTGACAGGACTGCCGACCGCATCGGTCGAAATAGATCCCGAGTCGGTGCCCCCTCTTCCCGCGGTGACGCCAGAAGTCAAGTCCGAGGAGGATTCGTACGGGCAAAGTCGCAGATGCGAATCCCGCAGTACAGGCCGCGGTCGAACATGCGCGCGCCCAATACCTGCGGGTAAGGGAGAACGCAAGTCTTTGTGGCCAAGCATCGATTTCGCCGCGCAGTACGCCAACCTCGCCACCTACAACAACTATCAGCGGTATTATCAGCCCCACAGTTTTCAGCCGAACAACGCCACCATCGGGGTGGCCATCCACCTTCCTTTCCTCAACTATGCCCAGCACGCCCGAGTTCAGGAAGCCGAGTCGGAGGCCCTCAAAGCGAAGAAGCAGGCGGAAGCCGCGCGCAACCAGGTCTCCGAAGAAACCCTGCGCCTCGAGCGCTCCGTAACCCAGATGCAAGCCGCCCGCGACGTGGTGGAACTCGAATATGAGATCGCCCGGAAAAACGTTGAAGCCGTCCGCACCCGCACCGAGTCCTCCACCGCCAACCTCCACGATCTGGATGACGCCCAAACCCAAGCCAGCGAACGCCTGATCAAATTACAAGACGTAAGCTTCGAACTGGAGCGCAGCCAGGTAGCCTTGATGCGCGCTACCGGCAACCTGGAAACCTGGGCCCTCGGTCCCAAATGACCAGATGCGCCTTTTCCCCATTCACCGCATCAAACAGCGCATTCGGCGACGAACCTGCATAAACACTGCTTTTACCGGACGTTACCGCCGTCCGGATGCTAAAATCAAACATACTCACTATGCCCCTTAAAACACTGTTCTTGAACCCCCCTTCTTTCGAAAACTTCGACGGCGGCGCCGGCTCCCGTTGGCCCGCCACCCGCGAGATCGAGTCCTACTGGTATCCCGTGTGGCTGGCCTATCCGGCGGGGATGCTGGAGGGGGCTCGGCTGCTCGATGCTCCTCCGCACTATATTTCGGCGGAGCAGACGATTGAGATTGCCAGGGACTATGAGTTTCTGGTTTTGTTTACCTCGACTCCGGGATTTCCTGGCGATATTGGGCTTTCGAAGGCGATCAAGGCGGCTAACCCTAACATCAAGATTGCTTTTGTGGGGCCGCATGTCAGCGTGCTGCCGGAGAAATCTTTGCGGGATTGTCCTTCGATCGATTTTGTTGCCCGCAAGGAGTTTGACTACGCGGTGGTGGACTACGCCAAGGGCAAGCCGCTGGAGGAGATTCCCGGCATTTCGTTCTTGAAGGACGGGAAGGTTGTACACAATCCGGATGCGCCGCAGATTCAGGATCTGGATGCTTTGCCTCACGTCACCGACGTCTATAAGCGCGATCTCGACGTTACTCGCTACAACGTGCCGTTTCTGCTGAATCCTTACGTTTCTCTGTACACCACTCGCGGGTGTCCGGCGCAGTGCACGTTCTGTTTGTGGCCGCAGACCTTGAGCGGGCATCCGTGGCGGAAGCGCTCTACGGATGACGTTGCCGCGGAAATGGCAAAGGTCAAGCAGTACTGGCCGGAAGTGAAAGAATTCTTCTTCGACGACGACACCTTCAACATCCAGAAGGCACGGACCATCGAGTTGTGCGCCAAGCTGAAGCCGCTGGGGCTGACTTGGTCGTGCACTTCGCGCGTTACCACCGACTTTGAAACTTTAAAGGCGATGAAGGAAGCCGGCTGCCGGCTGCTTATCGTCGGCTACGAATCGGGCGATCAGCAGATTCTTAAGAACATCAAGAAGGGCGCGACCGTCGAGCGCGCGCGGCAGTTCACCAAGGACTGCCACAAGCTTGGGCTGGTCATTCACGGCGACTTCATCATGGGCTTGCCGGGCGAGACTCCGGAGACCATCAACAACACCATCAAGTTCGCGAAAGAGCTGGACGTCGAAACCATTCAGGTTTCGGTCGCCCATGCTTATCCCGGCACCGAGCTTTATGACTATGCGGTGAAGAACGGTTTCATCGTCGGCGACAACAAGATGGTGGATGAAGGCGGGCATCAACTGGCGCACATTGAGTATCCCGGACTGCCTGCCGATGAGATTCTTTCCGCGGTACATCGTTTTTACGACGAGTATTACTTTCGGCCGAAGGCGGTGTTCCGCATCCTGAGGAAAGCAGCGTTTGACAGTAACGACCGCAAGCGGCTTTACCGGGAGGCGAAGACCTTCCTTAAGCTGCGCTCGCAGCGCAACAAGCTGGTGAAGAAGCATGGCGACGAGGCGGCTGCGGAACTGGCCAAAGCGTAAAGCTGCAATGGATGCGCGCCAAACGCGCGAATTCGCATCCTCGCAAAGAGAGCGAAAATGTTCGCGCGGCGCGCCCAGATCCTTCAGCGCCAAAGGCAGGCGCTTCAGGATGACAACCGATGTGGGCTACCGTCTAAACTTCCAGTGAACTTTCGCAAATATCTTGTGCTGGCCGGAGTGACCGTGTTTGCCGCGGCTGGCGATTCCATGCTTTCGCATGGGATGAAGCAAGTTGGCAGTATCTCGGTTCATCATCTGCAGGGTGTTATCTTCGCGGTGCTTAATCCGTGGGTCGCCGTCGGGATTCTTCTTTTGCTGGCTTTCTTTGCCACCTACATGACTGCGCTTTCCTGGGCCGATCTTACTTACGTTCTGCCGGCTACTTCGTTGGGGTACGTGCTGCTGGCGCTGGTTGCGCGGTTTGTGCTGCACGAGCATGTTAGTCCGATGCGGTGGCTGGGGATTGTTTTGATTACGGGCGGGGTGGGATTTATTGCTGGCGGGCCGAGTTTGACGGAGCATCATTCAACGCATCCGAACTCCGAACCTCTCGCGGCCGTCGCTACGTCCAAGGCCACACCCGGGGTTGAAGCATGAGAACCCTCTACACCTGGAGCGCCATTCTCGCAATCGTCTTTGCTTCGGTGGTGGGGGACGTGCTTTTGGCTCGCGCCATGCGGCAGGTTGGGGATGTTGGGGCTTTGTGGCGGCGGGCTGGGCTTGGGGTTGTGATTCGACGGACGCTGGGCAATCCTAACTTTCTGCTTGGGGTCACGGCGATGGCCGTGGCCTTCTTCAGCATGTTGTTCGGGCTCTCCTGGGGAGACGTCAGCTTGGTGGTTCCTGCGGCCGCTTCCCTCACCTTCATCGGGAGCGGTGTTGGCGCACGGATTTTTTTGCATGAGAAAGTCGACCGGCGGCGGTGGATTGCCGCTTCTCTGGTGGCGGCGGGTGTGGCGCTGCTGGCGGGGTAACGTAGCGGCGAGGATAGCCTTGCGGCCTCATCTGCATCATTGCCGTCCCGGGTCGTTGAGTAAAGTGATAGCGGCTACCGGGTGTAGTTCGAGACAACCCTGCGGGCCGCAACGGGAGCCCGTTCGACTCGTGCGCAGGTTTTCGTGGGGGTCTACGACTAGGCTGCCTGTGACCTGGATATGCTTGCTATCAAGGCGCTTGTCTTTTCCTGACAGATTGTCGAACAGCGGCGACCATCCCTTGGTATTTATCCGAATGGGCTCGCCATCAAAAAGCACTCCGTCCTTTTTCCCCGTCTTCCACCCTGGAAATACCGTATTGCCGCTACGGTCGAGCGCGTAGGGCACGATTTCCATGTGAATTTCTGTTGGAAGATCGCGCGCGTTGACGCCGAGCTCATGCTGGAGGTTCTGCTGCGACTGCTGGTCAAGTTTCAGGCAGAAAGTTATGTCTTCATCGTGCTCCTCGTGGACAGAGTTGAGCTGAACGGTTCCGGAGAGAGTAATGGATAGGGAGATGGGCACAAGGCGGTTGCCCATGGGATCTGGTGTGTTGGTGGCTCCTCGCAATTTGTCTTTAAGTTCGGCTGCCGTTGATGTCTGTGGGGCGGGCCGGCTCAGACCGCTGTCGCACCATGGCCGATTTTGGGCTGGGGCGGTCGTGGCCAGAATCAGGACAACCAGCAGCAGAGGGCCGTGGAGTGCTTTGCCATTCACGTGACCGTTTTCCTTTAGGCCGGAAATTTGATTATAAAGCGACGAGCCGACCCAGTCGCAGAGTTGCGGTCTCAAGCATGGCCGCAGCCTTCTTCAGTCTGTTGTTCGCGCTCTCCTGGGGAGACGTAAGTCTGGTGGCTCCTGCCGCCGCTTCGCTCACCTTTATAGCCAACGCCCGTTGCCGCGAAGATCTTCTTGCATGAGAAGGTGGATCGGCGGCGGTGGATTGCAGCTTCTCTGGTGGCGGCGGGGGTGGCGCTGCTGGCGGGGTAGTTCGAAGACCGCTCCCGATTTGGAACTCTGTTCCGGTTTATTTCTCGGGGGACATTACAGCGTGTGATGCGGGGAATAGAATTCTCTGCAGCGGGCAGTGTTTAGAGGGCGTTGCCAGTGGGTACTGGCCACCGCCCGCGAAGCGGTCGAGTGGCTACCAGCCACTAGGGTTCGAGTCCCTCGCCCTCTGATGTCACTCGACCATGGGTAAATGTGCTTGACAACGGTGCTGGCGGAGTTATTCTAGAGATGCTTCGCGGGCAGTGGCCAGTACAACATTAAGCCCCGGATGATTTCCGGGGCTTTTGTGCGTCTTGGGAGAGAGTGTACAGCATCCCACCCTTTCGCAAAGAACGCGAAAGGATGGGGCACCCGGCGACCATGTTCATGGGCAATGCCGGTGGCGGAGTTATTCTGGAGGTGCTTCGCAGGCGGTGTCTAGTACCTGTATCAAGCCCCGATCACTGCCGCGGCTTTCGTGTGTCTGGGCGGGGAGTACTCAAGGCTTATCTTGAAGCTGTGGAGAGCGCATTTGGCGCGGACATTGACTACGCACAGCTACAGAAAATCTACGGCGCTCCGGCAGAAAATCACACTCGCTATTCTCCGGCGCAATGCATCGGCTGTCATATGAAAGTTGTGAGCGGCGATCCTGATCCAAAACACGTCTCAACATCGTTCGTGGAACGGCAGAATCTTTCGATGAGAATGAGCATTCGGCGCTTCACTCGCCTGACCAACGCTTTCGCTAAGAAGATTGAGAATCACGCGGCGGCTGTGGCGCTCTGGTTCACGTACTACAACTTCTGCCGCGTGCATTCCACCTTGCGCGTAACCCCGGCGATGGAAGCTGGCATTTGCGACCATGTTTGGAACGTCGAAGAACTGTGCGATCTTCTACCCGAAAACCACAAGATCGGCGTAGAGACAGACAAGACGCTCATCCTGAAAGCGCTCGGAGAGAAGATTGGATAGTGAGATTGGGACTCGTGGGCTACTGTGTGTATCTGGGGCGGAAGTGGGCCACCCGCCGTTTCGAGCGCCGCGATCTCTCTGCTCGAAAACTTGTCAAGACTTCAGTGCCACCTATACTTCGCGTAAGACCTGTTTGGTTTCATGAAGGCTTTTCAAGCAAAGCTGCGGCAGTGAGCAATATTGAACATTCTTCCCGTTTTGGGAAACGGTATTATCCAAGCTGATTTAAGGTGGCCGCTGAAAGGGCGGCCAGCGCTTAGGGGCAGGCATGGGTTAGTGTCGGCTAGGTTGGCGACGTTTGACCCTCCACGTCTGCCTCTGTTTTTTATGTTTTGGTTCGCCCTCGCCCGACTGTCCGCCCTGAAAACTTGTCAAGACCCTGACCAGCACATTTTTGGCGTAAGCTGTTGGTTTTGTTCGGCAAATAAAGTCTGGAAAATGTCCCATTTGCCCCTCTGAGTGTGGTATAATGATGACATAGAGTAGAAATTGGCGCAGGCCTTCCGGCTTGCGCCCTTTGTTTTTCTTGTCAAGACCCTGAAGTTGATGATTTCTTGGTAAGTTGTTCATTCTGGTGGAAATATAAAGTCGGGGAATGTGGCGGGTTTACCCCCTTCGGTTTGATATTCTGATAATAGAGGGTGAGAAAACGGTGGCGCAGGTCCGATTGGGCTTGCGCCATTTTTGTTGGCGGGTCCAGTACGCGGGCTAAAGCCCGGTTCCCTTCTTGGGGTTTTACGCGGCGCTTGAAGCGCCGCTCTTCCACGGTTGTGCTTGCGTCCCTTGTCACGGAAGCCAGATCAAAAGCAACGTCAAGATGAAAGTCAAAAGCAGCGGACAGGAGTGTCCGCTCCACACGAGCAAAACCAAGAGCAAAGTCAACGGCAGCGGGCGGGGGCGCCCGCTCTACACAGGAGCTCACTATGGGTCAGCGGTCTGGGGATGGGGACGGGCCGTCTCGGCGGCGGAAGCGTCGGCGGGATCGGGGGCGGAAGGAATCACGGCGTCGGGTTAAGCGGGTTCGGTGTGTGGGCGGGTTGCGGAAGCGGAATAACTCGAAGCATGTGGGAGAGATGGCTGAGATGCAGTTCATGCTGGATGCGGCGCGGCGGGGGTTTGGGGTGTCTCGGCCGTTTGGGAATAATGAGCGCTATGACGTGATTGTGGACGCTCCGCGGCGGTTGTGGCGGGTGCAGGTTAAGGCGAGCGGGGCACGGCATCACAAGGGGTTTGCGGTGCGGGCTTGCTGGCGCACTACTAAGAAGCATATGCCTTACACGTCGAAGCAGATTGATTTTCTGGCGGTGGTGATTCAGGGGGAGCGGATGCGCGGCCGGCGGATCTGGTATTTGATTCCGGTGCGGGCTTTGGGCGGACGGTTGACGATTAATCTTTATCCGTTTGGGTGCCGCAAGGATGGGGAGGAACGGTTTGAGAAATACCGGGGGGCTTGGGGGTTGCTGGAGAAGGGGTGAGGAGCATCGCGGAAATAGCGCATCGTTTCCCGCGCTGGTGCGGCACTTCTTCCGCCGTTTTTACACAGAGATGTGATTTCCACACACACTGTTCCGAGTTTCGAATGAAAGATTTTACCTATCCGGTGTCGAAAGTCTTGCGCTATCGACCGCGGGCGGACACTTCTGGACCATCGAAGAAGACCGCCGGAACCTCGGGTGAATGCTGTATTTGAATGACTGCTGGCCTGGTAGGTCCGTAAGTTCCACATAAAACTGCGGTAAATCGTCCTGGGTGTACAGGGCGGTGCAGGGTTGATTGCCTCTCAACCCGAACGCAGCTGCGCGCAACTAACTTTTGTAGATGTGTGCTTTTGCTCAGAATAGTGGCATGTAGAGTGCTAGGTTCGGGATAGGCTTGTTGGCCATTCGTCGGGCAGAGTGGCCGTCCGGCGCTTGTGGGACTGGGGTATGGTGAAACGAATTGCATCCACCGGGGTCGTTGGTTTTGTGATGTTGGCTGCTTGCGGGGCAGTGTGCCAGAACGTGCGCGAGTCGCTGCCGGATGCGCCTTCGGCGGTGGCGCGTCAGTCACAGACTCTGAACCCGTTCGTCGAGGAAAATGGTTCGCCACTCAATGTTGGCGCGATGGGCGCTACTGCGCGGCCGATGCGGCAAGAGGGCATCCTCGTCTTTGACCGGACTGAATCTCGTCACAGAGATCCCGACGCTATTTTTCGCAAGTACTTATCCTCGTCATCGGGGAAGCGGCAAGCGGCTTATCAATCTGCGGGTGGCGGGAACTTGATGGGGCGAGCCACGCATGCGGCTTCACGCACCGTGGTTACGCGAGATGAGTCGGGCAAGGGCAGGTTGAACACTTCGTATTTGCTGCGGGCGCTGACCTCGGTGGCGAAGGACACGGCCTCGACTCCGTACTGGAGGCGGTCTGCCGGCGCGCCGCTCAGCGATTTTGGTTCGACCGTGGGCAACGATGCGGGAATGAATCTGTGGCACGAGTTCGGCCCCGGTATTGAGCGGCTGGCGAAAAACCACACGCCTTTGTTTATCTCGAAGATCGAAGAACGCATCGGCCGCAGGTAAGGTGGCACTCTCCAGTCCGATCTGCACTCCAAACTAAACAGCAGGTTCCCTTTGGCAGGCTCAGGGCAGGCTCTCATCGGGCTTTCAGCCCGATTCGGAATGACAAAGAGCTTTAAAGCGCAGTCAGTGGATGCGTTCGCTTGCATCCGTGTCCGTTACGCCGGGGATCGTGATCCGGAGAAAGCGGGGGATGTAGTCGTTGGCGCCGACCAGGTCTTTGGAGTTTAGAGCATTCACGTTGCAGATGAGGAGAATTCCGGTGGAGTCGGTGAATTCAGGATGGGCTTTGGGGTTGTAAGTGACGAGATTGCCGGTCTTGCATCCGGGGCGCCGGCCTCGGGAGTGGTGTAGACGACCGTTTCGTTCGACCAAGTCGCCTATTTTAGACGGCAGCGCCCGGTGAAGCAATGCAAAACGAAGCGGCGGGCGTATCCTGTTTGCGCTCTTGGGGGAGGGTTGAAGCCTCCTATACAATTCGTACTTTGTTCACTATTGCACAGATTAAAAGGCGATCGAAGAAGTACTGTAGGGTTGCGGTAAATGCTGTTTGCAGTGGAGTGTGTCATGGATCCGAACGAGAGACAAATCGCACTATCCGTGCTTGGATGCCTGAGGGAAGACCTGGTGTATGCGCACTTGAACAACGGGAGTCGCATTCTCGACGTGGCCGACCTTCGCCAGTATATCTACGAACAGATGGGCCGGATCAGGACCAGCGCCCATGTCATGGATGGGCTGCACAGCAACGACTACAACCCTGGGCAGGACGTCGGCAAGAGTAATGGGCACAACGGGAAAGCGCATCCATAGGAAAAACTGGCGAACCGAAGAAGACGCAGGCTGATCATTTGTGACGGGTTGCGGATCCTCCAGCTCTACCCAAACAGGCGCATCAGGCCGGTGGCGGGTAAGTCGGGCGAGAGGAAGTGGGGGTCTTTTGTGCCTGCGGCGCGGGACAGGGCTTCGGCGGCCAAGTAGCCGCTGCGGACTGCGCCTTCCATAGTGGCGGGCCAGTGGGTGGCGGTCCAATCGCCGGCGAGGAAAACGCGTGGCCAGGCTGTCGACTGCTGGGGACGGAAGGCGTCGATGCCGGGGCGCGGCGAGTATGTTGCGTGGACTTCCTTGATTACGGTGGACTTGACCAGGTTTGCGGTACGCGCGGCGGGGAAGAATTCGCGGACTTCTTTCAGGGCCAGATCGACGATTTCGGCGCGCGATTTTTCGATTAGACTTTTTGAGGCGCTTACGACTAGTTCGATGTAGCTGCCGGTGACCTCAGGGGCTAAAGCCCCGTTCCCCAACGGGTTCTTTGCGGCACGACTGAAGTCGTGCCCCACCCTCTCGCGCGCTACGCGCGCATCCACTTCTTCATCCTTTTCATCCTTCCCTGACTTGGAGTCGCCTGCGGCGGCTCGCGTTACCAGCAGGCGTGATTTGTGGAACATCCATTGAATCGTTCGATCTAGTAAGACGGCGTGATCTAGATCGCTTATCTGGCGGTCGAACCAGAGGTGGATGCCGGTGATGGGCGAGGATTCGAAGTGGGTCAGCTTTTCGCGCAGCGGGGTTGATTCGGGAGTTTGCGGGAGGACGCGCTCCAAGCTTTCGTAAGGAAGGGCTAGAACCAGATAGTCGAAAAGTTCTTCTCGGTCGCCCAGTCGAATTCTTACTTGCGACGGCTCGGGAGAAAAAGTTTCCAGCCCGTTGCGGAAGTTGATCTTGCCGCTTCGGGCGCGAATGTAGTCTCCGGCTCGGTTGTAGAGGTCGGTTAGCGGGATGCTGGGAACGCCCATGTGGCGGGCTGCGGGCGATTTCATCGATTCGCGGACTACCTGCGCAGCGTAGGAGATTGAGATCAGGTCCAGATCTTCGCTTAATGCGCTTACCAGAATCGGCTTCCAGAAGCGCTGGATGGCGTTCTCGGTTTGGCCGTGCTGGCGGCACCAGTCCTGAAAGGAGCGGCCGGTGTCTGGCTGCTTAGTCAACGTTAGCGCCGCAATGGCGCGCGAAATTACGAGCTTGTCTTTCGCGTCCAAAAACGGAAAGCTCAGGAACGACGGGGCGGTGTGCAGCGGGGCTGGCAGCGGAGAGGCGCGCATCACGCTGGTGCGGCCGCCTGGTTCGATGAACGTCATTTCATCGTACCAGCTGGATTTTGTCTTCCGCGCCAATGCGGCGGTAGAACTCCACCAGATTTGTGCAGACGCGGAAGAGGACGTGCTGGCAGTTGTCGACTACCTCGCCGGTGCCGGGATGTTCGTAGGAGGACGCGCGGCCCCCGAGGTAGGGGCGGCGCTCGAAGAGGGTTACGCGAAAGCCCGAGTCTGCAAGCGCGCAGGCTGCGGCTAGTCCGGCCAGGCCGCCTCCGGCTATGGCTACGGTAGGATGTTGGGAGTTCTGGGGCATGCGGGATTCGGGTTCAGCGATTCGTTACCAATGCTACTTCTTTGCCGCCGCAAACGAACGGCAGGTTCCTCATCGGGCCTTCGGCCCGATTCGGAATGACAAACTTAACTTTCAAGCCTCGGGATGCCAAGATCATCAGGTGATGCGTTGCAGGAAACCTTTTCCCAGGACCCGGAGTTTTTCGCTTACTGTCAGGGTTATCTTGCCGGTGAATACGTCGTACCGGCGGGCGGCGATCTTCTCTAACAGTTTGCGATAGATGTTTACCAGCACCCAGAGAGCGGGCTGGCTGTCTTCCGAAATATACGGGATCAGTTGCTCGCCTGCCTGGTAGAACTCGCGGGCGCGGTCGGCTTCTAACGCGAGCAGCGGGCGGAGGCGGGTTGGGTCTGGCGTCGAAAGCAGGTCAGCGGCTGAGAGACCGAATTTGGCCAGATCTTCTTCCGGCAGATACACGCGGCCCATGGCGGCGTCTTCTTTTACGTCGCGAATGATGTTGGTGAGTTGAAAGGCAAGACCGCACTGCTCGGCCAGCGATTCGGCGGCGGGATCGCGATATCCGAAGATGTGGATGCAGACCAGGCCTACGACCGACGCTACCCGGTAGCAATATTGCTTGAGAGCGTCGAATGTTTTGTATTGCACCGTCAGGCTGGAGGCTGGGGACTGCGGGGCTGATTCACTCTGTGCTCCTTCTTCTACGTCCATCGCCGTGCCCATGGCCAGTTCGTCGAGCAGACCTGCGGGGATGGTGTAGCGGCGTTGGGCGTCGGTCAGCGCCAGCAGAATTGGATCGTCGCTGGGCTCGCCCTGCTGCACGCAGTGCAGTGCGGCGAGCCAAGTGTTCAGTTTGAAGCGGCGTTCTTCGAGGCTTAGGCTGGGGTCATCGGCAATGTCATCGCAGCGGCGCATAAAGGCGTAGACGGCGCAGAGCGCCTGCCGCTTGTGCTTGGGCAGCACCAGAAATGCGTAATAGAAATTCTTTGCGTTAGTGCGCGTGATCCCGCGGCACACCGAATAGGCCATGGTGAGCTGCGCCGGAGCGGGACTCCAGGGGATCAACACGGGCTGAGTTCCTGCACTCATCATCGTTATCGTTTCCCCAGCAGCTTGCTCATCGCGGCTCGGGCTACCAGGGCCAGCTTGCGGAACTTCGAAATTACCGGACGCCTGCCTAGCACGGCGTAGCCTTGGCGCTCGATGGCGTTCAGGATTTCCTGGCCGCCGCGGGTGAAAAGTTCAAGATCTACCGCCAAAGCGTTATTTACCTTCTGAAGCAATGGCAGGCCTCGCTCAAAACATTCCCGCGCGCGCGCGACTTCAAACTTCACCATCTCGCAGAACGCGGGCGTGTTGCGGTTCTGCTGGATGTCTTGCTCGCTGACGTCATAACGCTTTAAATCTTCGAGCGGCAAATACATTCGGCCCTTGGCGTAGTCGACTGTCACGTCCTGCCAGAAGTTTGCCAACTGCAGCGCCGTGCAGGTGTAGTCGGAAAGCTGCCGGCGTTCGGCGTCGTTGTACCCGCACAGGTACAGCACGAGGTGGCCTACGGGATTCGCCGAATAGCGGCAATAGGCTAGGACGTCGTCGAAGGTTTCGAAGCGGGTTACCGTTTGGTCCTGACGGAAGGCTATCAGGAGATCGGAAAATTCGTGCTTGGGGATTTCGAACTTCTTTACGGTTTGCGCTAGCGCGACGAAAACCGGGTGGCGAGGAGCGCCTTCGTAACAGGCGTCGAGTTCCTTCTGCCATTCATCCAGCAGCGCTAGGGATGCGGTTGCGTCCCCTACTTCATCGCCCAGATCGTCGGAGACGCGGCAATAGGCATAGACGTTGAAGAAATCCTGGCGGAGTTGTTTTGGGAGGAACCAGGTAGCTACGGAGAAATTTTCGTAGTGAGAGCGGGCCAGGCGGCGGCAATATTCTTGAGCCTCTTCTAGTGAAGGCGCGGAGGGCGGGATGGCGTAGGCGGGTGGGAGGCGGCTCCAACCTTCGGAAAGTGCTTGAACGGGCTGAGATTCGCTGGCAGTTGGGCTCATGTTCAGGGCATCTCGGTGTCGGGCAAAATCCTGGGCATCGTGAGAACTCCCTGCATCGCCGGAGCACTGCCAGCTATATGGGGTCCTTCGCTTCGCTCAGGATGACAGGCCACCTTGTGTCAATCAGTGGCCGGGGATTATCGCCGTCTTGATGTCGCCGCCGCGGTTCAGCATGTGGCGAAGGACCTTTTGCAAGCTGGAAAGAGGCGCTTCACCGGTTATGTAGTCGGTGGGACGAATCTTTTTTGCGGCGATCAGACCGAAGGCGCGGCGCACGGTTTCGGGCGTGTGATGGAAGGTGGCCTTAAGCGTGATCTCACCGTAGTGCAGGCGGTTGGTGTCGAGTTGCACCTTCGATCCGCTGGAGCATCCGCCGAAGAAATTTACGGTGCCGCCTTTGCGGACCATTTCCACAGTCCACTCCCAGGCTTCGGGACGGCCTACCGCCTCGATCACTACGTCGCAGCCGCGCTTCTGCGGGGTTAGCGCGCGCACGGCCTCGACAACGTTCTGCACCTTGGTGGTCTGCACGATTTCGTGCGCGCCCATGTGCTTGGCGGCTACTACTTGTTCGTCGCGCTTTACCACCGAGACTACGTTGCAACCGATGGCTCGGGCTACCTGGACAAACATCAATCCGATGGGGCCGCCGCCGATGATGGTGACGGTGTCGCCGATCTCGACGCCGGTTTCGTGCAGGCCGCGCAGCACGCAGGCCAGAGGTTCGGTCATGGCCGCGTCTTCGAAAGTTACGTTTTGCGGAATGACGAGCATATTGGCTTCGACAATGCGGCGCGGGACGCGGATATATTCGGCATAGGCTCCGTTATTGAACAGCAAGTCTTCGCAGAGATTTTCCTGGTGTTTGGAGCAGTAGAAGCACATCTGGCACGGGGCGGAGTTGAGCGCTACCACGCGCATTCCCTTTTTGAAGGCGTGGACGCCTTCGCCGACTTCCTCGATGACTCCGGCCAATTCGTGGCCGAAGAGGGCGGGCGGTACGATCATGCGGGCGTGATAGCCGCGCTGATACACCTTGAGGTCGGTGCCACAGGTGAGCGCCACCTGCACTTTGACCAACACTTCTCCCTTTTCGACGCGAGGGATGGGTACTCGTTCAATTTTCAGATCTTCTTTGCCGTACAGGACGGCAGCTGTCATTTTTCCATTCACTGCTGGCTTCCTTACTTATTTCATGACTAGTTCATTGCGAAGCCCAGACCATCCCGGGCTGAATCACTACCTTCATCGACGCGGGCTGCGGGTGAGCGGCGAGTTCCAAGGCTCGGGCACTCTCTTGCAGCGGGAACCGGTGGCTAATCAGCCGTTCCAGGTCCATTTCCCGATTCATCACAAAACTTACCGACTCTTCCTGCAAATCTACAGATGCGCTGTAGGACCCGACCAGCGTCTTTTCGTCGACGCAAATCGCCGCCGGATCCACAACCACCTCGCCGCGCTGCGTTTGCGCAAATAACAACACCCGGCCGCCGGGACGGGCCGCATCCATGGCGGGGCGAATCAGGGCATTGCTGCCTACCGCCAAGATTACAGCGTCGGCGCCCCGGCCATCTGTCTGCTCCCGCACAGAGCGGACCGCGTCCTGCTGCGAGGCGTCAATCAGGTGCTCGAAACCAAGGCTTTTACTTATTCTAAGCCTCTCGGGATACAAATCGGAAGTAATTACCGTGGCCCCTGCCCTTCGTGCCAGGACACTCAGTATGACGCCGATGGGACCCTGCCCGATGGCCAGCACGGTCTCGCCGGGTTCGAGGCGGAGGGCTTCGATCCCTTTCATGCAGGTATTCACCGGCTCGACGAAACAGGCTTGCTCGAAGGAGACGCCGGACGGGATCTTTACCGTGCCTTGGTCGACGATCCAATCCATGACGCGGACGTATTCGGCGAAGCCTCCGCCGGAAGGCTCGAAGCCTGCGGTGCATCCCACTTTCTTGTAGGTGGCACACTGGGCGAAGGTTTTGTGGCGGCAGTAATAACACTGGCGGCAGGGGATGTGATGAAAGACTACTACGCGGTCGCCGGGCTGGAACTGGGTTACGCCCGCGCCTACGGCTGCCACTACGCCGGAGGTTTCATGGCCGAAGATGCGTGGGGCGGAATGGGAGCCGGTGGCAATCTTTCTTGAGGTCGGTGCCGCAGACGCCGCAGGTGTGAACGCGGACGAGCAACTCTCCGGCGGCGATTGCGGGCACGGGAACCGTTTCGAGGCGGACGTCGTTGACTCCGCGATAGACGGCGGCCAGCATGGTCGCGGGAATCGACTGGCTATGGTGTTCGATTGCGAGTTGTCCGGCAATCCCCATCAGGTGTTTAGATGAACTCTACTTCGGATGCGCTTCAATCACCATCTTTATTAGAAACCGATTAGAAACGATTCAACTTGGCTACTTTGCTGGAGGCTCTGCCTGCCTCGGGTCCGTGTTCCGGAACTCGACTGCTACCGTCATGGAATCCAGATAGGGCGAATCCAGTGGCGTAAAGTGATGCGCCTTCACCTGCAGCACCACGTAAAAACTTTCTACCTTGATAATCCGCGTGGCACTTACGGGAACCGCCGCGAAGCGACTAGGATCGAGGCGCCACAATGAGTCTCTTGCTTTAGTCGCCGGATCATCGGACGGCGTGGGCGACGCCAGCAGCACGTTGTCATAAATCGGATGGCGCAGGTCGGCCAATTTCACCTGCCAGGATGTGATCTTGGTGTCGCCCTCCGGGGAGTGAGGGACAATCGAGAACGCATAGCGGTCGGCTCCTCGCGAATCCTTGATGCGCTCGCGGTAGACCGCTTCTTGCGGCGTTAGCTTGGCCTCGAAACTTTCTTCTACGATGTGGGTCGTGCCCTGGCGAAAGCTTTCCGCGTATGCGGTTGAGGGTGGCGATTGCGCGGCCAGGCGCAGTGCTACCGACAGGACGATCGGAACGACGATCGAAACAAGGAGCTGCGTTTTCACGCCTGATTTCATGCGCACTTTCACTTGTGAGCTCCTGTGCGCGACCCGGTGGTGACTGCTGCCTGGGCTGCCGGATGAGTTGCCAGTCTACCTGCCTCCTGGTCTGACGTTTGACTCAGTTCCTGCCGGAGACACTCCAGATGCTCTCCCAGGGCTCTTGCTGCCCTTCGGCTATTGTTGGCTAGCCGGGCAACGCGCGGCCATAGCCACGGACGCAAGGCCACAAAGAACGCGAAGCTTGAGGTCTTGAACCGGCCCTGCGCATCAATGAAGCGCGCGGTCTCAGGCATTTCAAAATTTGCTTCGTCGGAGATCGCTTTGGCCGCGTCGAACTGAATTCCGTGGACGCGAGCCGCGGCGGCTACCGCGGAGGCTTCCATGTCGACTGCGTGAGCACCGTAGGCCTGCGCCAGGTTCGCTTTCTGATCTATGCTGGCTACTGCCATGAAACTCACCAGCGTACCTTTTCTTTTTCCGGACCTGTTTCCGCTGTCGATCTCGATATTCACGCGGCTGCCGTCGCGGGCGTCAATCACCACTTTCGGCGCGAAGATATCGCCGAAGTGCAGGGTCTTATCGAGGGCCCCGGCAAAGCCTACCGACTGCACCAGTGTGGGATGATACAACGCGATCGCCGCTTCAGCGGCTCTGCGCGCCGCATCCATGCCGATCCCGCCGCAGACCACAACCATCTCGTCACGCTCAGCGAAAACAAAGCTGCGGCCTTCGTGCTCGCGCTCGACGCGGCTCCAGCCCTTGGTTAGGCCGCCTACTTCGCGTTCGAGCGCGGCGATGATGGCGATCTTAGGCATAGCCGTTGGCCCGGAACCACTCTACTGCAAGGCGCAAAGCGCCGTCAGCTGGCAAGGACTTCCAGCCCAGTTCCCGCTCTGCCTTGGCGGAACTGGCCCACATCTTTTTCCTGCCCATGCGCACCGTGTCGACCGTCGCGCGCGGTTCGCGGCCGAGCAGCCGGCCGGATACCATTTCATCCACCGCGCCCGCTATGTAAGCGACGAAGTAAGGCAGCTTCACTGTCGGCGACGGCAGGTCCGAAATTGCACCCAGCTTGTCGAGAATCTGTTTCAAGGTCAGGTTTTCGCCGCCCAGAATGTAGCGTTCGCCGCTCTTGCCTTTTTCGAGCGCGGCTACGTGTCCTCGCGCGCACTCACGGACGTCCACGAGATTTAACCCCGTTTCCACGTACGCCGGGAACTTGCGCTTCAGAAAGTCTACGACGATCTGCCCGGTTGGAGTCGGCTTGACGTCCTGCTCTCCGACCGGCGTTGTCGGGTTCACCGTCACTACACGCATTCCGCTGCATCCCGCTTCGAGCGCCAACTGTTCAGCCATGAACTTCGAGCGCTTGTAGTGGCCGATCATATCCGCCAGTGAGACCGGAGAATCCTCATCGGCCGGACGGCCGTTTCCCGTGAATCCCATGGTCGCGACGCTCGATGTGTAAACCACGCACCGCACACCATTTTTGCGCGCCGCCTCAAGAATCGCCCGCGTACCTTCCACGTTCGAGCGGTACATCTCCGCCGGATCCCGCACCCACAGCCGATAGTCGGCGGCCACGTGAAACACCAGTTCGCAGCCTGCCATCGCCTTTTCGAGGGACGCGGGATCGCGCAGATCGCCGGTCGCCGTCTCAGCCTTCAGTCCTTCCAGATTCTTCAGATTGCTGGTCGGGCGGACCAGCAACCGCAAATCGGCTCCCTGTTCAGCCAAAACGCGGGCTACATGAGAGCCGAGGAATCCAGTGGCACCAGTGACGAAGGCCAACATTTAGCGGGTCGACCTGCGAACGCGGCGCTTGGGTCCACTGGGCACAGTTTGCGGGGCAGGATCAGGGAGACCGCCAGTGCGCCGGACGGCACGCGCCGTACCCAGAATGCCGCGCAAGGCTTGGTTGACCGCACTCCTCGGTGGGAAACGCTGCCGCAACGTCTGGCTCGATCACGAACAACGTTGGTTCCTTTGCGGTATTGCCCGTGGTGTTTGCCGCGAACGCCGCCCTTCATTGAGGCAAAATCGTACTCCGGCCGCATGTCGTCATTACTTCGATGCTCAATGTTCTTCTTCATAGAATCTTCTCTCATCGTGGGGTTGCCGGTCTTGCGCTGATGATCCGGATCGTCTCGTTGCGTTCGGTGTGGGCTACGACTAGCAGCTGACCCATTGCGGATGCGCCAATCGTGAGAAATCTTTGCTCGTCGGCCGAATGTTCGGCGTCGGGAAAGGTTGTCGCGAGTGATCACCGAACACGGTTGTAGCCTCACGAAAACCGACTACGTGTCTCCGCTGATTCGCAAGATCTTTCCGCGGATCCCATTCGAACTGCATCCGCATTTCAGTATAAACAGGGGAACAATATACGCAATCGTCCCTGCGGTATGGCGATTTGGCCTAGCGATTCCGCCTCGGGCGATAACCGGACAGTTCTCTTCTCAGGTAGCAGTTCACGCGGGTGACAAGTCGTTTGGTAGCGTACTTGCCTAAATTTGGGCGACGCCCCGGTGGGCGGAGTGGGGCAATTCTCTGCGCAATACGCCATGATTTCAGCCAGTCATTCACGCTTGTATCTGCCGACGGCAAGAATCCATGCCTCGGAAATTTGGTACCAAGCATCTGTAGGGCACGCTTCCCTTCGCAATCTCGGAAGACTTTGGTGTCCGATTACGACGTGGTTTTTCCGGTTCATCAAGATGATTTGACGTGCATTCCACGGAATGGTGCGCTCCTCGATGCCCAGCTCCATAACGACTTATCCTTGGCTGTCGTGGCAGTGCCTTCGAAGTAGGGCTGGTCCGGCTGGTGAGTCCGCTTGACTCTAGCTTTGCGTGGAATCTTCCCGTGCAACGGAATCCTTCGATGCAACAGGCTGACGTTCGCTGTAACGCGATCCCGCTGTGGCGCACCCGCGATGACTGTGGGCTTCACCACAAAGAAGTAAACTTGCGGATCCGCATGTCGCAGGCGGAGCTGCCAGTCGCTTTGGCCAGTCCTTGTCGTGCCGGACGCTCTTGCATGACTTGTCGCCACTGCTAACGGTCGCGCGCATGGCGATCGAACAGGTCCGCGATCCGGAAAGGATGGCGCTAGTCTCTCTTACGAAGTTCGGCCAGCTTGTCTATTGGACATGCTAATACGCCTTAAGTCATGGCTATCCTTTCGCGCTTCGCGGCATGATCGGAAATGAGGCTAGTTGCCGCCCTTCTCCATCACCTTGGCGTACGTTGTCAGCGCGAGCAGCGGGAAGTACTGGCGATAGAGGTGATACTTCAAATAGAACACGCGGGGAAAGCCGGTGCCGGTGTAATACTGCTCATCCCATGAACCATCTTCCTTCTGCGTGCGCAGGAGGTATGCGATTCCCCGAGCCACCGAATCGCTGCGCGTGTCGCCCACTGCGAGGATTCCGAGAATCGCCCATGCGGTCTGCGAAGGCGTGCTTTCGCCAACGCCGCGCAGCGCCGGGTCGTCGTAAGAGCCGCAACTCTCGCCCCAGCCGCCGTCCGGGTTCTGCACCATGCGCAGCCACTCCGCCGCTTGCTGGATGCAGGGCTCGTGATTGTCCATCCCAATGGCTTCGAGGCCGCGCAGTACCAGCGCCGTGCCATAGATGTAGTTCACACCCCAGCGGCCGAACCAACTGCCATCCGGTTCCTGCTCGTTGCGGAGGAATTGAATCGCGCGCGCAACTGCGGGATGTTTCTGGTCGTAACCGTAGGTCGCCATCATCTCGAGGATGCGGCCGGTGATATCCACCGTGGCCGGATCGAGCATAGCGTTGTGATCGGCGAACGGGATATGCTGGAACACCATCTTGTCGTTGTCCTTGTCGAACGACGCCCAGCCGCCATTCTTGCACTGCATGGAGAGAATCCAGTCAATGGCGCGCTGCACCGACTCGCGCTGATAGCGTCCATTGGGATGCTCGACCCGGCTCAACGCCAGGCAGACCATCGCGCTGTCATCCACATCAGGATAGAACTCGTTGTTGAATTCGAAGTACCATCCGCCCGGCTTGCCCTTCTTGTTCTTGATCTGCCAGTCGCCGGGATTCCGCACTTGCTTTTGCAGGATCCAGTCGGCGCACTTCACCATTCGTGGATCATCGGCGGAAACACCCGCCTCGCCCAGCGCGAACATGGCATACGCCGTATCCCACACGGGAGACATGCAAGGTTGCATGCGGAATGTGTCTTCTCCGTTCACCCGCTCTTCGATGCCGAGCTTTTCAAATTCATCGAGCGCCCGAATCACCTGCGGATCGTCCAGAGAATATCCCTGGCAGCGCAGGGCGATGATGGCGTTCATCATCGAAGGGTAAATGGCGGCGAGGCCGTCACTCATCTCGAAATGCTCGAGTACCCACTTCTCGGCAGTCTTCAGCGCGATCAAACGGAGCGGCCGGATGTGGACCCGCTCAAACCAGTGCGTCATGCGGTCAAGGCAAAGAAAGAAATTCCGCCACGACACCAGCTTGTTCGACCAGCGGAGGTGCATGCGCGACTTCAGCATTCCACCGACGAACAGTTCTTCGACGCCCATTTCTCGCGGAATTTTCTTGAACGGCTTCTTGGCGTAGCAGATGGAAAGCGGAACCAGGATGGCCCGCGACCACGAGGAAATCTCGTAGATGTTGAACCAGAACCAGTTGGGAAACAGCACAATCTCGGGAGGAATCGCCGGGACGGCGTCGTAATCGTACTGCCCGAAGAAACACAGATAGATCTTGGTGAATGTATTGACCTCGGTGACTCCGCCGAGTTCGAGAATCTTCTTGCGGGCGCGCTGCAGCACGGGATGGTCTGGCTGGTATCCCGCGAGCTTCAGTCCGAAATATGCTTTCACCGAGGCGCTGACGTTGGATGGACCGGCGGCATAGATGCTCCAGCCGCCGTCTTCGTTCTGATGTTGAACAATCCAGTTGGCTGCCCTGCGGAAGCGCTCTGGGTCGACCGTCCCCAATAGCGTGTGCAGCAGAATGTAATCCGACTCCAGGGTGGTGTCGGCTTCGAGTTCGCCGCACCAATAGCCGTCCTCGTGCTGGGCGGAGAAAAGAAGATTGCGGGCGGCGCTCATCGCGGCGGCTACCCGGCTGGCCAGCCCGTCGATCTTGCCAAAACGAAGTTGTGGTTCGGAGGCTAAGTTCGAGTCAGGGGAGTTTGTATCCATCAATATCGGCTCCGTAAATCATGGCTCCGTTAGTCCGCGGTAGCGCTGGCCGGAGCGGCGGCGATGGCCTCGACAATCTCCGGCGGCAGACCGAAGCGAACGTTTTCCGGCATCACTTCGAGTTCCTGCACGTTGTCGAAACCTTTGCTGGCCAGGAACTTCATGGTTTCCTCGACCAGGCACTCGGGCGCGGAAGCGCCGGCGGTCAGGGCGATCGTCTTCACGTCCACAAGCCAGGCGGCCTCGATATCTTTGTAACTGTCGATCAGATGCGCATTTGTGCCCAAGTTTCGCGCCACCTCGACCAGACGGTTCGAGTTTGAACTGTTTTCCGACCCCACGACAAGTAGCAGATCTGCTTCCGAGGCTACCTGCTTCACGGCGACCTGCCGGTTTTCGGTGGCGTAGCAGATATCCTGCGCTGCCGGGCCTTTGATGTTGGGGAACTTTTTCTTCAGCGCCGCAATGATGTCTTTGGTTTCGTCGAGACTAAGCGTGGTCTGCGTAAGGTACGCCACGCGATTCGGGTCGGGCACGGTCAGCGACTTCACCTGCTCCGGAGTTCCCACTACCTGGGTCACCAGCGGAGCCTCGCCCAGCGTTCCGATTACCTCGTCGTGATCGTGGTGGCCGATCAGGATCAGCGAATAGCCTTCCTTGGCGAACTTGACTGCTTCCACGTGCACCTTGGTGACCAGCGGACAGGTGGCGTCGATGACTCGCAAGCCGCGCCGGGCGCTGTGTTCGCGCACTTCGGGCGATACTCCGTGAGCGCTGTAGATCACGCGCTCGCCGTTGGGGACCTCGTCTTCGCTGTCGACGAAGATCGCCCCCTTGCCGCGCAGTTCGTCAACCACAAAGCTGTTGTGGACGATCTCTTTGCGGACATAAATCGGCGGGCCGAAGGCCTCGAGGGCGATGCGGACCACATCAATGGCCCGCACTACCCCGGCGCAGAAGCCGCGCGGCTTCAGTAGAAGCACGGTTTTTCCCTGGCTGTTTGGCAATCTCAGACTCCCTTTGAACTTCCTGGTAATGATCTTTCCCAGACTGAGTAAGATGCAGAAACTGGCCCGAATCGGTACCGTCAGGGTACACGAATGCCATTGTGACTATATGTATAAACTACTGGAAAGTACCCGTCTGGTCAACGTAAGCCACAGAAACGGCGGGGATTAGCAGTGAATGGGGAGAATTCGAGGTCGACCGGTGTACGCCTGCTTGAGCCGCTGGAGCACGCCTGCTTTGAGTGTCTGGGCGCATCAGGGATGCCGCGATCCGCCCCATCATGTATTCGCCTTAATCATCTGCTCGGCGTGCTTGCGCGAAGTGTCCGTCAGCTTCGCGCCGCTCAGCATTCGGGCTACTTCTTCGGTGCGCTCTTCGCCAACTACCGCGCGGATACTGGTCCGGGTGCGACCGGACCGCTCTTTTTTCTCGATCACATAGTGATGGTCGGCGAAGGTGGCGATTTGCGGGAGGTGGGTTACGCAGAGCACCTGGTTGGCCCGCGCGAGTTCCTTCAGTTTCTTCCCTACGGCTTCGGCGGCTCGGCCTCCGATGCCAGTGTCGATTTCGTCGAAGACCATGGTGCGTTGCGCGACTGTACGAGCGCTGCCGGCTTTCGCGGGCGAGGGCCCCTTCGACTCTCTCTCAGGGCAGGTCCGCGCCACACGGTTCGAGCCGGCCTCCACGCTTAGTTTCAGGGCTAGCATCACGCGCGACAATTCTCCTCCGGACGCAATGTGCTCCAACTGCCGCATCGGTTCGCCTGGATTCGTCGCGATCATATAAACCACCTGGTCGATTCCCGCCGCAGTCCAGTTCCCTTCTTCTTCGCTCGTCGTCATCTCGATGCGGAACGTCGATTTCATGGCCAGATCGTTGATCTCGGCCTCGACCAGCTTCTCGAGTTTGCGGGCTGCCTCGTCGCGTTTTTTCGACAGCACTCGCGCTGCCCGCAGATAATTAGTGCCGGCCTTTGCCAGCTCCGCCCGCAGCTCGCGCAGGATCTCGTCTTTGTTCTCAATTTCTGAAAGCTTGCGTGATACGTCGGCTCCGAAGGCGATCACGTCGTCAAGCGCTGGACCGTACTTGCGTTTCAGCCGCTCGAGCGACGCCAGCCGGTCTTCCACCTCCGCCAGATGTTCGGGCGAGGCATGGATTCCACCAGCATAATCCCGCACCGTGGCTCCCACATCTTCCACGCTGATTCGCGCGGTCTCAAGCGCAGTTAGAGCTTCTTGAAACTTGGGCTCGTAGCGCGCCAGTTCTTCAATCTGTTTCTGTGCGGCTCGCATCGAGGAAGAAGTGGAACCATCGCCTTCATACAGCAGATCGAAGGCCTGCATTGCGGCGTTGTAAATCTTCTCCGCGTTGGCGAGTACGCGCTTCTCGGTTTCCAACCGCTCATCTTCGCCCGCTTGCAGCTTGGCTTCTTCGATCTCGCGCTTCTGAAATATCCACAGATCCACCAGCCGTAAACGGTCCTGCTCGCCTTGTTCCAATTCTTGGATGCGGGCGCGAATTCCCTTCCAGGCTTCGTACCCGGTCGCAACCGGCTCGATCTGGCTGCCCGCAAATCCATCCAGCAGCGCCAGCCTGGCTGGACCGTCGAACGACAGCATCGATTCGTTCTGCGCGTGGATAGTCGCCAACTGCGGCGCAAGCTGGCGGAGCACAGCCACCGTTGCTGCCTGATTGTTGACAAATACGCGGCCTTTGCCGCTGGGCGCAATCTCACGACGCACAATCAGCGAACCGTCTTCCGATTGGTCTAGCCCGTTTTGCTCGAGAACTTTTTCGATCGCGTCCCCGGCCCCGCCTTCACACTCGAAGACCGCCGACACTACTGCGCGTTCCGCCCCGGTGCGAATCACGTCGCTCGAGGCCTTTTCGCCCAGCAGCAGCGCCAGCGCATCGATCAGTATGGATTTCCCCGCGCCCGTTTCGCCGGTCAGCAGGTTCAGTCCCGGGGCGAATTCCACCGCCGCGTTGTCGATCACCGCGTAGTTCTCCAAACGCAATTCAACCAGCACAGAGCGTCCTCGGTTGATGATGTGGGAGTTTTGCGCAGCATAGCATGAAAAGGAGTTGCCAGCCGGCAGTTGCCAGGACGACAATCAGCGTGACCGTATTTTTACGTGAGAAGCCAGGTTCTGAGAAGACACGTTCTGCTCCAGCGGACAAACTGCACACCTCACCTTCACCTCCTCGCTCCGGCACCGCCGCGGAATATCTCCGCGCCCCCGCGCCTTCTGCGGACAATCCAGCAAGCACCAGGCCTCCCGATATTTCTCAAACCGGGACCGCGTCGACCGTGTATTGAACCACAGCGTGCTCCGCCCCTCCGCAATCTCGACCGGGACCACGTACCACAAATCCTCCGGGACAATATGCACAACCACGAAATCCATGTCGTCCTTCGTGAATACCTTGCCCTCGCTCCCCGCCATAACTTTATAGAACGACCCGCCTTGACTCGCCCCGCCCTTTACCTGCACGCTCCAAAACCCTTTGCCCCACTCCACTACAAAGTCGTAACGTTCGCTATCTCCCCAGGGCTTGCATACTGGAATCCTGAGTTTGCAAACCTTGGCCAGAAACGCGGCCTCGATCATTTCCCCTATCCGCTTGGGGTTGTTGTCGGCAACCGCCTGTAGCTCGATCACTTCTTTCTCCCGCTCCTCACCCGAATTGTCGTTTTTCTCGTCCATAAACAGAAAAGGCGCAGCCGATAGGCCACGCCTGAAGAACGCTCCTTTGCAAAATGTGTGTTTAGCTTTCTACGTTGTCATCCCGAGCGAAGCGAGGGATCTTGGTTTCCCAGCCGCAAACACAAACGGCGCAAACCCGAAGGCCTGCGCCGCTGTTTCAACTCTATAATAGCATTATATCATACGGCATAGGGTAAATGCGACAAAATAGCAAATTTATTTCTCCCAGCGAATCAATAACATAGTCCCAAAATCGCCCCCGCGGGGGCTTGACAAGATTTTGGCGGAATGGCGAAAACGGCGTTTTTCCCAATCTGGGAAGTATTTTTTTCACAGGACGACTGTCACATCCGACACAGCGCATGCCAGCGCCAATCCTTAAACTCCTTGTCATTCCGAGCGAAGTCCGAAGCCGAGCTTGGCTCGGCGAGGCGAGCGAGGAATCTGCTATCCCATGGAGTGCCAATGAAGCAAGAGCGCCGCTACTACGTCTACATCATGGCGAGCCAGAACCGCGTAATCTATGTCGGCGTGACCGGATTCCTGATGGCCCGAGTCCTGCGCCACAAGGCTGGCGAGGGCGGAGCATTTACTCGAAAGTATCGTATGCACCGGTTGGTTTATTTTCAGAGTTTCCAAAACGTAGGCGACGCTATTGCGCGGGAGACAGAAATTAAGGGCTGGCGGCGGGAAAAGAAGGTTGCTTTGATTCAGGCCGACAATCCCACGTGGGAGGACTTGGCTGACGGATGGGGAGGGCCGGCGGTGATGAAGGTGGCGAGGAAAGCAGATTCCTCACCGGGCTACCACCCGGTTCGGAATGACAACGTAGAGGAATGACAAAGTTAAGGAGAAGAGCTTTGTCATTCCGAGCGAAGTCCGAAGCCGAGCTTTGCTCGGTGAGGCGAGCGAGGAATCTGCTGTTCTCTGCTAGCTATTTCTCCCAGCGAATCAACAACATAGTCCAAAAATCGCCCCCGCAGGGGCTTGACAAGATTTTGACGGAACGCCAAGAACGGCGTTTTTCGTGACCTGGAAACGCTGCGGCCCGAAACACGGCGATGCCATGCCGTCAATATTCGCCTTGTCTTCGCCTCACCGTTGTGCCACACTCATTGCACCTAAGTCGCAGTCGATCCACAGATGGCACCTGTTTTGCAAACGATTCACAGTTGCCACTATGAACAGCGAGAGTGTACAAGGGGTATTCCCCACCATGGCCACAGCTCTTCAGCCGTTATCCCGACCTGCCAAAGGCAAGGCGAGGCCAGAGAAGGTTTCTGCCTACGCACCCTTGGCATCAGTCTGGTACGGCGAAGACTCCGAATTGCTCGAACGTTTGCTCAACTTTTACCCTCGCAAACGGCCACGCAAGATTCTTGACACAACGGTGAATGGTGGCCGGTTCTGGCGTGGCAGCAAACGAGCCATCGTCGGCATCGATATTGACTCCCGCCATCGTCCGTCCCTGGTCGCGGACAACTCCGCGATGCCGTTCCCGGATAAGTCCTTTGACGTACTCGTGTACGATCCGCCGCACATCCCGAACCAGGGGAAAGACAATAAGAAAGACTTCGGAACACGCTTCGGGCTCGTGGTGCGCTCATCGAAGGAAAACCACTACACATTCACTCATACGTTCCCGCCCTTCGTACGTGAGGCCCATCGCATATTAAAGGACGAAGGCATCCTACTCTGCAAGATCACTGATTACGTGCACCATCACCGTTACCAGTGGGCTCACATTGAGTTGATACACGCTGCGCAAGAGGTGGGCTTCACGGCTTGCGATTGCATAGTGAAGATTCGCAAGGGCCCAATCATTGACCCGAAGTGGAAGTTGGCTCACCACACTAGACGGCAGCACTGCTACTGGATAGTGTTTCGGAAATCTAAGAAGTGCGAATAACTGACGAGTGAAATGTGAAGCCAACGTCGAAGAAGAAAACCCTAGCGACGACGACCGAAATCGCGAAGCCACGCTTGAATCCTCCCAGTTCGGCTCGCCAACTACGCTTCTACCAACTTCTCGTGGCTGCTCGCAAGCAGTGGTTCATGGATGCTCTCTCCGACGCTCTGGGCCAGCTAAATCAAGACACCATCAAGGAACAAATTAGCGAATTTGTTCCCGACGATGCCCAGAAGATTCTCGCAGCGGCCGGTCTTCGCGATGAACACGTATTCCCTGTCCCCGCGGTCCTAGAAGCAAAGCCATCGTTGGTGGGCTATTATCGTCTCCTCCTGGGCGTACCACAGAAGAGTTTTTACAAAGGTTCGACTGGTATGAGCCGCTTCAAAAGCATGGAAGAACTCGATGCGATCTCGAAAAGCACACGGCCTTGGATACCTGAGTTCTGTCGAGCAATGGCAAAACCACTCTCGGAGTTTGTGCGCGGGATACCGAAAATCACGGAACGCGATCTCCACGAACTGCCCCTTCTCACCTTTGGATCCCAGTTGCAGGGTTCCAACAACACACAGATTGGGAAAGCTGCAATGAGGGACGTCTTCATCGCCATCAAGGAAATTGTCGCCAAGTACACTGTCTCTTCGTCTGAAACCATGTTGACACTCAAGAACTCAGCAGGGAGGACCGTCTTGATCACCTTGGCGCACGACCCCGACGTGCGCATTCAGGAACAGGTCAGTGACCAAGATCATCACAAGGTCGCCATCGAAGTAAAGGGCGGCACCGATGTCAGCAATGTTCACAACCGGGCTGGCGAAGCTGAGAAATCCCATCAGAAAGCGAAAAAGTCCGGATTCCCCGAATTCTGGACGATCATATCGAAGCAGGGCTTGGATATCTCCAAGTTGCGGTCTGAATCCCCTACCACAAACCGCTGGTTCGATGTTGCCCAAGTGCTCGCTCGAAATGGCAGCGACTGGCACGACTTTCGGCAACGTCTGGCCGGGGCCTGCGGCATTCCAGTAGCAAATTAACGACGAAAATCATCGGGCGGCTTCAACCATAAGACACGGGTTTGGTCACGGCAACCGAGCGGAGAGCAGAGGGTTTCCGCGCGCCGAAAGCTCCCGCTTATCGTTCAGCGGACGTTTTTCGCGAGAGCCTCGCGCAGCAACATCTTGATATAGGTCTGGTAGCCCACGCCCTTGCGCGCCGCCAAACGGCGCGCCGTTTCCAGGTCCTCCTTGGGAATGCGCAAGGTGATGGGTTGGGAGGGTTTGGCCCGTTGCAGGCTGCTTAACGTGAGCGGCCTCTTCTGCTTCATCCTTCGCCGGATTTCGATCTCGACCTCGGAGCGGTGCCGATCCCACCATGCCGCTTCTTCGGCCTCGCTGGAAAACTTCGGGATGACCACTTGTTTCATTTTCGCTTTCGCCATGTTTACCCTGTCCCAGGGCACGTCAGCGCGCGGTTTCAACCGTAAGCTTCAACCCCACCGCCTTGGTCACGGCAACCAGCGTGGACAGCCGAGGGTTTCCCCGCGCCGACAAAGCGCGATACAGGCTCTCGCGCTCAATCCCTGCGGCCTTGGCCACCTTGGCAATGCCGCCTCTGGCCTCCGCGATGCGGCGCAGCGCGATCAGCAGCACGGCGGGTTCTTCGGAGCCTTCCAATGCGACCTTCAGATATTCGGCGGCAAACTTAGGGTCCGCGCGCAATTCGGCGAATCATGCACTTCGTCATGCGATACGCTCGTTATGTCTTTCGTTTTCTTTCATTGTATGCGTGTCCTCTGCTAGGTAATCCTTGAAGTAGTCCACGTGCGCGCTGAATGTCGGAGGCTTGCTTGCGCTTATCCCCGCCACAAAGCAGTAATAAGCAAGTCTGACCGATCATCGCGCAGTAAATTCGATAACCCGGTCCCCATATCGATGCGCAGCTCAAACAGCCCTCCACCCAGCGCTTTGCAATCCCCAAGTTTCCCCGCGAAAGCCGGTCAATCCGATTCGCAGATCCTCGCCTTGGCACTGTCGGTCAGCCAGCCCGGCTAGCCACTCACTGAAGACATTTCTATGCCGGACTTCGTGATGATAACGGCGAACATCCATCACGGAATCGATTGTAACTTATATATCACGCGAGCAAGTCTAGGCAGCGCAGGTCACGGGTTATTCTTGCGATACCCCCGCCGAGGCCCGCGCTTCAATCATCTATAATCGCGTCAAGGTATCCTCCAAATCACAATGCAACTAATTCCCTGTTTTGCTCTTTTTGTCGGCGGCGAAATTCTCGATCTTTTTACCAGCACCGGGGCGGTCGCCAAGTTTGTTCTTCTCATTTTGCTTGCCTTCAGCCTGATTTCATGGGCGATTATCCTTACCAAGTGGAGCTTGCTGCGGCGCGCCCGCGTTCAGAGCGGACGCTTTCTGCGCGCATTTCGCAAAGCCCAGCGCCTGCAGGATATCGCCACCGTGGCTGATCAGTTCCGTCCCAGCCCGCTGGTCGGAGTCTTCGAAGGCGGATTCCAGGAATACAAGCGCCAACTTGCCGTCACCCGCCGCCTCGCTGCGCAGCCTTACCGCGGTGCAGCGCGGTATGCAGATCGGAGCCTCGGAAGAGATTACGCGCCTCGAGCGCAACGTCCCGTGGCTGGCCATCACTGCCGCCGTCACGCCGTTCATCGGCCTGTTCGGAACTGTCTGGGGAATCATTGACGCCTTTCATGGCCTTGGGACTGCCGGCGGCGCAACGCTGCGCGCCGTCGCCCCTGGAATTTCAGAGGCTCTCATCACGACTGCGGCCGGACTTGCCGCCGCTATCCCCGCGGTTATCGCCTACAACCTTATCGGGAACTCCATTCGCGAGTTTGCCGCCCGCGGCGACGATTTCACCCTCGAAGTTCTTAACTCCATCGAGAACACGCAGCCGCAGGCGCAAGCTGTGGCCGAAGTGAGGCGCTGATGGCCTTTACTTCCCCCAACGGACGCACCCAAACCGCCCTGGCCGATATCAACATCACTCCGCTCGTCGACGTGGTTCTGGTGCTGCTTATCATCTTCATGGTCACCGCGCCCGTCCTGCAGTCGGGTATTGAAGTCAACGTACCTAAGACCCGCACCGTGAAGGAAATCACCGAAGAACGAGTCGTGATCACCATCAATAAGGATCAGCGCGTCTTCCTCGGGAACGATGCCATCAACATCAACCAGATCGCCGCCAAACTGCGGCAGAAGATTCGCGATCCCCGCCAGCAGTTCATCTTTGTCCGCGCCGATGAGGACGTGCCCTTCGGCGCTTTTGCCACCGTCATGGATGCGGTAAAGCAATCGGGCATCACTAACGTGAGCATCGTGACTCAGCCTTTGGAACAAAATGGCGCAAAACGCTGAGATATTTTTCGAGCACGATAACTGGGGACGCGCCCTCGGCTGGTCCGCGGGCTTCCACATGGCGCTCACTGCGTTCATCCTGCTTTACTCGGTGGTCTTCACCGGGAACCGGGGGGAAGGCTGGGGGGCGGGCGGCGGCGGTTCGGCGATGGGCGTCACGCTGGTGAGTGCGGTTCCCTTGCCCGCAACGCCCGCGCCCACGCAAAACGTACTGGCCAATGAATCCAAGGGCCTCACCAAGTCTGAGCCCAAGGTTGAAGAGAAAGAGCCGGACGCAATTGAGATTCAGGGAAAGAATGCAAAGATTAAACCCAAGAAACCACCCGCGCCGACCAAAGCCAAGCCGGAGCCCGCGCCCGAGGAAGAAACCAACCAGGTTGCGTTCGGCGAAGGCGGGCCGGTCAGCGGTCCTTATGGCACTTTCAATGCCGGAGGGGCCAAGGGCGGTTTCGGGGTCACCGGCGGCGGCGGCGACTTTGGCACCAGGTATGGATGGTACGTGCAGGTCATTCAAAAGAAAGTTTCGGAGAACTGGCTGAAGTATGAGGTCGATCCTAAGATCACCACTGCGCAACGCGTTTACATTACCTTCGACGTTGCCCGCGACGGCCATCCTTTCAACGTGCGGGTCGAGCAGACCAGCGGCGTACCTTCGCTCGATATATCCGCAACTCGCGCCTTGCAGCGCATCGACACCTTCGGCCCGCTGCCCCCGGATTACAACGGCAGCAAGATCTCCGTGGAGTATTGGTTTGACTATAGTAGGAAATAACATTGTCCTTATTGTCCCGTGGCAGCATCCATAAAGTCATTCCCGGAGATTTCCGATGTATATAGGATTGGAAAACGCTACGCATCCACCTGATTATTCCTAGGGTTCCACCGCGCGACTATGATGGACAGCAATGGCCTTTGATAACTTGCCAATGAAAACATATCGGAGTACGATATTGTCGTTTACAGTACCTTTTTGCCAGGGTTCGCTCAACTCCAAAGGGATGGACGACACGCAGAGACCAGTTCGGCAGCGTACGCCGGGCGCGCGGCCTTCCGGCGCCCTGGCGCTGATGATTCTGGCCTGTTCACTTTTCGTTTTTCTTTCCACGTCCTTCGCGCAGGATTGGGTTCGCACCGGTTCCGGCCTGGGCGTCGAAAAAGTCCGCCTGGCCGTTCCCGACTTCAAGCCTTCCAGCAGCGATCCACAGAACGACGCGCTGCTCAAGACTTTCAACGACACGTTCTGGAACGATCTAGACAATTCTGGCGTTGTCGAACTCATCTCCAAAAGCTTCTATCCGTTGCAGGTGCCGGGACAACCGCCCGAGGTCACATTCGGCATCTGGAACTCGCCTCCGCCGAACGCCGCCATGCTGGCCTTCGGCAATCTCGGCGTCGCGGGCGGAAAGCTCACCGTGCAAGGCTGGCTGTACGACGTAAAGAACACGGCATCGCCGGAGGTTCTCGGCAAGCAATACACTGACGTTCCCGGTAACGAAGCCGCGCGCGTCATCGCTCATAAGTTTGCCGACGAGATCATCTTCCGCCTGGGCGGCGGCATTCCGGGCATCGCCGAGAGCAAGATCTATTTTGTCAGCGACCGCTCTGGCCACAAGGAAATCTGGGTGATGGACTATGACGGCTCCAATCAGCGTCAACTCACCCATCTGGGCTCCGTGTCTCTTTCGCCGCGCATTTCGCCAGACGGTTCCCGTCTCGCGTTCAGTTCATTAACCAAGAGCGGCTGGGACATTCTTATGTACTCCGTCGATCTCAATCGCGTGGTCAGTTTTCCGCGCTTCGGCGGCACCAATCTTTCGCCCGCCTGGTCGCCCGACGGCGCTCACCTCGCGCTCTCCTCCTCGCGCGGCGGCAATTCCCAAATCTTTGTCTGCGACGCTTCCGGCGGCAACCTCCACCGGATAACGGCCAACAAAGGGCCGGATGTCGCTCCTACCTGGAATCGAAAGACCGGGTCTCAAATCGCTTTCGTCAGCGGCAGCACGGGATTGCCCCAGGTCTATACCGTTGAGGCCGACGGGACTAACCAGCAGCGCATGACCGACCAGGGCTATGCCGTCTCACCCAACTGGTCGCCCAACGGCCAATTCCTCACGATGGCCTGGACGCGCAAATACGGCCCCGGCGAGCCCGGCTCCCGCGACATTTATTTGATGGATATCGCCAGCAAACAATGGGTGCAGCTCACGCATGAAGGCGGGAGCCACGATTCGCCGTCCTGGTCGCCGGACGGCCGCCACATCGTCTTTCAATCCAGCCGCTCGGGCGCCGAGGAAATCTGGATGATGCTCGCCGACGGCACCAAGCTTCATCAGCTGACTTTTACGGGACGTAATACGCAACCAAACTGGAGTTGGAAATAAGAACACTTTGTCTGAACTCGCAGGTCGATTTCCGGGTTCGCAGGAGGATCTAACGTGAAGAGGAAGAATATGAAGCGTCAAACTTTGAAGGTGCTCGCAACGGTCAGCGCTCTGACCGCCATTCTCATGCTCGGCGCATGCCACAAAAAAACAGCCCCGCCACCACCGCCACCACCGCCGACGTTGGCGAGTCCCACCGCTTCCATATCCGTCAGCCCTGATACGATTGGGCAGGGGCAATCCGCAACTTTAAATTGGCAGACTTCCAACGCCACCGATGTCTCGATCGACGGCATCGGCGCGGTTCAGCCCAGCGGATCGCAATCGGTCACGCCCACCGATTCCACCACGTACCACCTGGTTGCCAAAGGCGCCGGCGGAACCCAGGAGGCCACCACGCGGCTCACCGTCACGCCTCCGCCCGTGGCTGAAGCCCCTCGTACGTCTTCGCCTACGGAAGAAGACCTTTTCGGCCGCAGCGTCAAGGACATTTATTTCGACTACGACAAGTCCGACATTCGCGGCGATCAACAATCTTCCATTCAGTCCGACGTGCTCTTCCTCAATCAGCATCCCAACATCAGCTTTACGGTTGAAGGGCACTGCGATAGTCGCGGGTCAACCGAGTACAACCTGGCTCTCGGCGACCAGCGCGCCAGTTCGGTAAAGACCGCCTTGACCTCGGCGGGGGTCAACTCCAGCCGCATCAAGACCATCAGCTATGGCAAGGAGAAACCGTTCTGCCTGCAAGAGAACGAAGCCTGTTGGCAGCAGAACCGCCGCGGCCACTTCGTCTATCAGAAGTAGCATTTGCCTGTGGCCGGGTCTCGAACCCGGCCACAAATCTTCCCCACTCACAGCGCCGGGAATCCGTCTAGAATAGGTTCAGGAAAATACCCCCATGACACTACGACGCTTCTCCGCAGTTCTCGCCCTGCTCTCCACGCTTTGTCTGGCCGCAACCCCGGTTTGGGGCGCCAACAAGGAAATGATCCAGTTGCAAACCCAAGTGCAGCAACTCCAGGAGCAGATGACCGCCATGCAGCGCAGCTTCGACGAGCGCATGGGCGTCATGAAAAACCTGGTCGAGCACGATACCGACGCGATCACCAAACTGACCGTCGTTCTTGGCTCCCTGCAGAGCACCTTGCAAAAGCAGCAGGCAGATTCCACTGGCCGCGTCGACCAGCTCGGCGGCCAGATCCAATCGCTGAACGACACGCTCGACGAACTCAAGGCACGCCTGGCGAAGGTCAGCAAGCAGCTTGAGGACATGCAGTCGTCGCAGCAGAGCCTGGCCGCGCAGCAGTCGGCACAGGCCCAGCAGGCAGCCGCGGCGGCGGCGGCGCCGCCTCCGGATGTGCTCTACAACAACGCTCTGCGCGATTACAACGGCGACAAGGGCGATCTCGCCATCCAGGAGTTTTCCGACTACCTCAAGTTCTATCCCAACACCGATCTTGCCGGGAACTGCTACTTCTATCTCGGAGAGATTCAATTCCGCCAGGGCAACTATCAACAGGCCTTGCAGAGCTACGACCAGGTCTTGCAGAACTTTCCTACTGGAACCAAGGCCGCTTCCGCCCAGCTGAGAAAAGGATTTTCGTTAATCGAACTTGGCAAGCAGGAAGATGGAGTGGTGGAACTCCGCCACGTGATCCAGCGTTATCCCAAATCCAACGAAGCCTTGCAGGCGCGGGAACGCCTGCGCAAACTGGGAGTCGCGCCGCGGTCGGGAGAATAAAGTGGCCGGTGGTCAGTGGTCAGGCATCGGAGGTTCGCTGTGACGAAGATTTCAGAAAACGATCCCGACCGCGCCAAGGGCGCTACTGAAGGGGTAAAGCGCGATCACGATGCTAATGCCGGCCTCGCGGGACAACTCGGCCACCGCGACCAGGACCCACGCATCAAAGGCGCTGACTCAGACTTCCCCGAGCCGGGTGGAAGCCCGGAACATTCTGGGGAAGAGGGCGGGAAGCAGTGATCAGTGGTCGGTGGTCAGTGGTCAGAAAAACCGGCATGATTGCTAGTGTTACTGGCCACTGATCACTGATCACTGATCACTGCTCTTAGACCACTGCTTCTAAATCGCCATTGCTCCGACTTCTTTTTCCACCTCAGCCGTATCCACCATGACGATGGCGTCCCAGGGGCAGCCGTCAAGAAAACATCCGTCAGGGCCTTTGCTGAGGCACTTCTTGCAGCCGATGCACAGGATGGGATCAACCGCGATGCGACCAAAAGGCGTGCTGTCTTCGTCTGCGACCCAGAACATGCAGTCTTCCACCGGACAATATTCCACGCACGCCGGCGAGCCCGCGCATCCCGTACAGCATTCGGTGATCACCGCCAGTTCCTTCGGCTTCTTCTTGCGTGGCGTGCTCAGGCCCTTGGACCTTGGTTCGGACTTGAGTTCGTCGGGTACCATGCCGACGGCTTTGGTGGCGCCGGGTGCAGGAGGCATGGGGCGATTATACCTCAGCCGGTGGGACGCCAACGCAGGCCTTGACGTGCCGAGCGGCGAATAAGATTAACCAAATAAAACGCGTCTTATGTCCTCTACAGCCACATTCTCCCTGCCAGCTTCCGCCCTCATCAACCTGCACAAGTTGGCGAAAGCCTGCATCCCCTCGGGCGTAAGCGTCTGAGTACCAACAGCGACGAACTGAGACAAAGAGCGAACAACGTCCTTCCCCCCGTAAATTACGATTCGGGATCGGGAGTCCGTCACTAAAACCCTACCTTCCAACTCTTCAAGCATGCTGCGTTCATCCCTCATGCTGTCACTCTGCGCCCTCCCGGCTCGCGCGAAACCGCGCAGAAAGTCTGCGTAAGCCGTAGACCGCACTTCTTGGAGATGCCTGAATCTTTCCGTCCGACGCGCGAGGAACGCGCCGAATACCGCTCCTAGCGACGCTGCGATGAACGTTACGCCAGTCTGGATGAGAAGCTGAGTGAGCGTCATAATGCGTATTATCCCATCCAATTCTCGCAAAGAGCACATCCTTCCCGGTCTGTCCGAGACGCTACCTGCCACGACCGCGTGTCCCAGAACGGGTTTCAAGATCAGATTGTGATGATCAGCACCATTTCCACGGGTCCAACTCTGCTATAGTGAACCCCTGCGAAGGAGCATCCCATGGCTGGAAAGAGTTTGAACCGGGTTCAACTGATTGGTAATCTTGGGAAAGATCCAGAAGTTAAGTACACGCCGCAGGGCACGCCCGTGGCCAAGCTGACCATCGCCACCAACGAACGATTCAAGGACAAGGCCGGCGAATGGCAGGACCGCACCGAGTGGCACAACGTGGTGCTCTGGCAGCGCCTCGCCGAGATTGCTGGCGAATATCTGAAGAAGGGCGGCAAGGTCTACATCGAAGGCCGCCTGCAAACTCGCTCCTGGGACGACAAGACCAGCGGCCAGAAGAAGTACATGACCGAAGTGGTAGCGAGCGACCTGATCCTGCTCGGCGGTCGCGGCGAAGGCGGAGGCGGAGGAGAGTTCAGCGGCAGCTCGCGCGGCGCGGGCGCGTCAGCCGGCGGCGGAAATAACTTCGACCAGCGCACGCCGGAGCCGGAACATGCGGCGGCAGGGTCCGGGCCGATCACGGATGAGGATATTCCGTTCTAGGCAGGCGTTGTGAAATTTCCTCTTGTCACCTCGTTCTTTATCGCGAGCGCGATCTTCGTGGGGTCTGCGTATGTCGCTGACAAAGCAGCTCTCCGTATCAGCTATCGCCACCGCGAGGCGATGGCTTTCAGTTCCCTCGGGAAACAGGACGGGCAAGAGCTGCGGACGACGCTACGGACGTTGTCTTTCCTGAGCCTGTCTCACCTGATGACCAAGTACGAGCCGTCCACTGCCCAATACTATACTGCGCTTGAGGCGAACATTCCCTCGCTTCAAAAGCTACGCAGTCAGGCGCCGGAACGGCTACGTCCACTCATTGATCTTCAACTGGCGATCGATTACGCGGAGATGGCTCAGTTCGAACAGAAGATAGGCCATGTGTCAGAGTCAGGCAGGGCGAGGCAGTCGGCTCAAGCACTCCTGGGTTCCCTGGGCTGGAAGGACGTTTCAGAGGGTGCTCTGAATAGCTTGGCCGATCAGGAGATTGAGCCTCTACAAATTTCGGAGGACAAGAAGTGACGAGAGCCATGAAGGTCACGTTTGTCTTGAGCGCCATCCTCGGGATTGCCGCAGGCGGCACGCTTGGTTACCGGCAAGGCGCAGAACTGAGCGAGATGACGCGATCCGCGGAGCCGATCAGCGCGGGTTCTGCAGTCTCCGACTTTGCCGCACGGCAGTTCCGGTACGCAGATGTAGAACACGCGCGCCAGGCTGCGCAGCTACAGATTAGCGTGCTTGAACAACTGAGGGTTCCGACGGACGATACCATCACAAGAGGCCAGCTCGGACTTGCGTACATTAGACTTGCCATGGTCGAGAAGGCCGCTGGCAATCAGGAAGCTGAACGTCTTGCCCTAAAGCAGGCGGGAATGTGGCTGCCCACTCGCCCTGGCCAAGACCCCTCCGATGAGCGATTGGAGGACTTTCTCAAGAGACTCGATCAGGCTGGTATCGGTACCACGCGCGCGCCGAAAACGACGGGTGGTGCGGCGCATTCGAGTCTAGAATGATAGGTTCATATGACCGAACAACTAGCCGACAAAAAATGCGTTCCCTGCCGCGGCGGAGTGCCTCCGCTCAAGGGCAAGGAACTGGATGCGCTGCACAAGATCGTCCCCCAGTGGAGCGTGGTTAACCAGCATCACATCACGCGTGCGTTTGCCTTTCCCGATTTCAAGCAGGCGCTCGATTTCGTGAATCGTGTGGGAGCACTGGCCGAGGAACAAGGCCATCATCCCGATATTCTGCTGGCCTGGGGCAAAGCCGGAATCACGCTCTGGACGCACAAGATCGACGGCCTCACCGAGAGCGACTTCATCATGGCCGCCAAGATCGACCGGTTGCTCGGGTAGGGACTCACGACTCCGGCTGCAGTTTGAGTTTCAGGTCCGCGGCGATCTGCTTGCCGTGGAAGCGGCCGTTCTCGATGAAGATTTCATTGGTCCGCGATCCGGCGACGATGACTCCGGCAACGTAGATGCCGGGAACATTGCTCTCCAGCGAGACGGGGTCGCAGACCGGGCGGCATTGCTCTTCGGAAAGCTCGAGGCCCATGCTGCGCAAAAAGTCATAGTCGGGGTGGTAGCCGATCAGGGCCAGCACGAAATCATTCTTCAGGCGCATAGGCCCGCGCGGGGTGAGGATGACGGCGTAGTCGATTCCGATTTCCTGCACGTGACTGTCGAAATAAGCTTCAATCTCTCCGGCCTTGATGCGATTCTCTAGGTCCGGCTTGATCCAGTACTTGACGTGGTGGTGCAGGCGCGAGCCACGATAGACCAAAGTGACGCGGGCGCCGTGCCGCCACAGGTCGAGAGCGGCGATGGCGGCGGAATTCTTGCCACCGATTACCAGCACATCGGTGTCGTAGTAAGGATGAGCCTCGGCATAATAATGCGAAACTTTGGGCAGATCCTCGCCGGGCAGGCCGAGTTGATTGGCGAGATCGTAGTATCCGGTGGAGACGATCACTTTGCGGGTATGGTAATCGCGAGGCCGTGCGGCGCGGTCGGTCGCGGTGATACTGAATTTTCCGTCTTCGCCCATGACCGTCTTGACCCACTCGTACTGGCGAATATCGAGACGGTAATGCACGGCGACTTTGCGGTAGTACTCGAGAGCCTCCTCGCGCGTGGGCTTCTGGTTCGCCGTGGTGAACGGAATTTCGCCGATTTCGAGCAGTTCGGGCGTAGTAAAAAACACCATTCCTGCAGGGTAGTGAAAAAGCGAATTCACCAGACAGCCCTTGTCGAGCACGACTACTTTCAGGCCAATCTTTTGCGCTTCGAGGGCGCAGGCGAGGCCAGTGGGCCCTGCTCCGATTACCAGGACGTCGCTGTGCACCTCGGGATACGCAGCAGTCTTAGTCCTGGGCAGAGTTTCGACGTCTTCGGCGGTGAGAAAGTCGGGCATTGGCGGAGGTCAGAAACGGATGATTCTAGCACGTGGAGATTGCAGAAACTCGAAAGTATCAACGGGACGACCGGGGAGACAGTCAGCAAGGGCGCGCCGCGTAATTTGACAAGTGACAATGTACACTTTACGTTGTATCCTAATGATCAGGAGCTTCAAGCATCGCGGCCTCAGGCGGTTGTACGAGCGCGACGACCGGAGCGGAATACGTCCTGATTTCGCAGATACGATCCAGGAAATCTTGACTGTCCTCGATGAGGCAGCGTCCCCGCGAGACCTAAATCTTCCCGGTTACCGGCTGCATCCGCTCAAAGGTGGCCTGAGAGGTTTTTGGTCCGTTACCGTGCGAGCGAATTGGCGCATCATATTCCGCTTCGAGGGCGCCGACGCATTTGACGTTGAACTGATCGACTATCACTAGAAAAAAGGAATCATCATGCCTATGAAGAATCCCGCCCATCCCGGACGTATTGTAAGAAGCGCGTGTCTTGAGCCCTTGGGCCTGTCCGTCACAGCGGGCGCGGAGATCCTTGGTGTCTCCCGGCAAACACTCAACAACGTCATCCACGGGAAGTCGGGAGTCAGCCCCGAGATGGCGATCCGGCTTTCGAAGGCGTTTGGCAGCACGCCCGAAACGTGGCTACGAATGCAGGTTGCCTATGATCTCGCACAGGCACGAAAAGATGAGAGCAAGATCAAGGTCCGCCGGCAGCACTTGTTCCAGGAACTACACGTGCAGTAGCGGAGTCCTGACAGATTGTTGTATGTAATGGAAGATAGAAGAGGCCCCGATTTATAGGAGAGCATCGTGTCTATTCTTACCGAACCCGCCTCGCAGACTCAAGTAAAGACGCGCATTGAATCCGACAGCATGGGGAAGATCGAAGTCCCGGCCCATGTGTATTGGGGAGCGCAGACGCAGCGCTCGCTGCTGCATTTCAACATTGGGCGCGACACCATGCCGCCGGAGCTGATCCACGCCTTTGGGATTCTCAAGAAGGCGTGCGCGCTGGTGAACCAGGATCTGGGCAAGTTGCCAGCCGACAAGGCCAAACTGATCGTGCAGGCTGCCGACGAGGTGATTGCCGGCAAGCTGGACGACCAGTTTCCGCTGCGCGTGTGGCAGACAGGCAGCGGCACGCAGACCAACATGAACGTGAATGAGGTCATCTCGAACCGCGCCATTGAAATTGCTGGCGGCCCGCTGGGACGGGAAATGATGGGATCGAAGAAACCGGTCCATCCGAATGACGACGTGAATATGTCGCAGTCGTCGAACGACACGTTTCCGGCGGCGATGCACATTGCGGCGGCGGATCGGGTGAAGAACGCGCTGATTCCCGCGATCAAAAACGTACATGATGCGATTGCGGCCAAGGCGAAGGAATTTCATGACGTAGTAAAGATCGGCCGCACGCACTTGCAAGATGCCGTGCCGCTAACCTTCGGGCAGGAATTCGGCGGCTGGGCTGCGCTGCTGGAGCGCGACATTAAACGTCTGGAACAGGCGCTGGAAGGGCTTTACGATCTTGCCATCGGCGGAACTGCCGTGGGAACGGGGCTGAACACCCATCCCGAATTCGCGGAGCGCGCAGCGAAGAAAATTGCAGAACTCACCGGGCTTCCCTTCCGTTCGCACGGCAACAAGTTTGCTGCGCTTTCGGCTCATGACGAGATCGTGTTCGCGCAGGGCGCGATGGAAACTCTGGCCGCTTCGCTGATGAAGATTTCGAACGATATCCGCTGGCTGGCTTCGGGGCCGCGCTGTGGGCTGGGCGAGATTTCCATCCCTGAAAACGAGCCTGGATCTTCGATCATGCCGGGCAAGGTGAATCCCACGCAGTGTGAAGCGATGACCATGGTGTGCGTGCAGGTTCACGGCGCTACTGCCGCGGTGGGATTCGCCGGTTCGCAGGGCAATTTCGAACTCAACGTGTACAAGCCGGTGATCATTTACAACTTCCTGCACTCGGTCACGCTGATCAGCGACGCCTGCCACGGATATGTTGAGTACATGATCAAGGGCATCGAGGTCGATCGCGCCAAAGTTGACTGGTACGTGAAGAATTCGCTGATGCTGGTGACGGCGCTGGCGCCGAAGGTGGGATACGACAAGGCCGCGCAGATCGCCCACACGGCGCTTGTGGAGCACAGCAGCCTGCGCGAGGCGGCAGTGAAACTCGGCTATCTTACGGGCGAGAAGTTTGATCAGTTGGTAAAGCCGGAGAGGATGACGCGGCCTTAGTGGATTGTCGGCTTGAAAATAAAGTTTGGCGCGTCGTTGTCATCGGCGTGGATCGCGTGTTCGGAAAGATGAAACCGGGTACCCCTCCCCCACCCCCTCGATCTTTGGAATCATGGGGTTAGGCATGTTTTGGCCCGCAAAATCTAGATGTCAAAGAACTTAGATACTAAAATCTCTGAAACAGAGGACTTCGGGGCACGACGGATTGGCTTGTGTCAACCGTCACGGCCTCGACCATGATTGCGCAAGTCGTGGGCTGTGCGCAAGGTCAGATGTCACAATGGGCCTGTGGAAATTTCTTGAGTGGCTGGGAAGTCCCCGTGCGCGGTGAACCTGCACAAGCCCGACACGGTTTTCTAATCAACCTCTCGGCTTACAATTGCAGCAGCACCAACTCCGCTCATATGCACGGGGTCCAATGTACGAAGACCTTGAACAGATCGCGAAGCTTAAGTTCGGTGGGGAAATGGAGTCCATCTCCCTGCAGACCCGCGAACGGGTTAAGGAGATGCAGAACAAGTACGCGGCGTTGACGGGCTCATCTGGCGTGCGGAGCGGCCCGCACGAGGCCTCCGTCGGTCGGGCCCAGATTCACGGGGCCGAGCGATTAGTGCGCGCACTTTTCCAAATCTGGGTCGACCTGTTGAACAAGCGTAATGGCCATATCTCGCGCGCGGACATCGCCTTCATTACAAATAAGGTCAACGGCTACGCCGGCACGACAAAGGCCCATCTGCATACCGCATTTTCACAGCAGCGTATGGGCGCAGTTGTTAATGTGCTGACGCAAGAGGCCGAAATGCGAATGCATGCCGTCGTCGCGGAGGCTCGGCGCGAGTTGGAGATCATGGTAAGAGAGCACGAGGCATTTCCCATGAGTTCCGTTGTGGTCACGATGCCACTGCAAGCGGGAAACCTCTATAAGGAGGGCAGGCCTACGCGGCATAGTGCAGAGGTTTTGAACGTGTTGATTGCATCGCCTTCAGACGTTAATGAGGAACGCACCGTCGTGGAAAAAGCTATTCATGATTGGAATGCGTCACATTTCTCGAGCACGGGAATCATGCTGAATCCTGTTAAATGGGAATCTCATGCCTACCCAGCGTCCGGTGACCGGCCTCAGGCGATCATCAACAGGCAAATTGTCGAATCAGGGGACATCCTCATCGGAATCTTCGGCTACAAGTTAGGCACTCCGACCGGGGAAGCGCAATCGGGAACGATCGAGGAAATCGAGGAGTTTCGGAAGGCGGGGAGGTACGTTGCGCTGTACTTTTCGACGGCGGACGTGCCAAGAGGCGCGGACCGCACCCAACTTGAGGCACTTGAGTCGTATAAAAAGGATCGTCAAAAGGACACGCTGTACTTCGAATTCGAGGACGTCTCCAGCCTCCGCGATCACCTGATTCGACATCTGCCTAAGATCGTCCACGAGGTTCGCGAAGGGCTAAATCTGCCTGGCCTTGCGCAGGGTTCCAGTCCCGAGTCAACTGCGCCGGTAAACAACGGCGGCAGGCCAAATGGGCACTCGCCAACACACAGCACCACATTGCTTGCCGACATCGTCTCGGAATTGGAGGACAACCTGAGCTCAGCACGTGCTCCGCGCGTCGGGGACGTGTACAAACGTCCCTCAAATCAAGCGTGGAAGGACTTTCGAAACAAGGTGAGCATCCCTGAGGATCTGCGCAACCGCCTAGCTTTTTCCTATAGGCAAATAGATGAGTGGCTCGACATAGTCGCATCTGGTTTGAGTCCTAATATAGGTAGCATAGCGCTCGAACTGAAGGTTGGCGACCTAAGGCGCGACCTGCCCAACTTGATCACCGAGCTCAAGAAACTTGAAGGCTTAAGCAAGTTGCCCAGGCTATCGGATGACGCACAACGCCTCTTGTTAGCAGCGTCCGTGAGCAGCACCGGCTCAATAATGTTCGTCGAAGTGATGGAGGGGCTGATCGTGCAGGTCGACCAACAACAATTCGCCGAGACGAAAAATCGAAGGTCGGAGGCGAGATGGAGAGAAGCGGTTGAAGAGCTCCTTCGGCTCGGGCTGATTAAGCGCCCCAGCCATGACAGCGATGTTATCGATGTTACTCACGCGGGATTCGAGTACGCGGACAAGCTTCGATCCGCAGGTGGGCATTCAAACCCGGTTTTGGCTTGAGTGGGGGTGTTCACGTGTCACAGGCTTGGTCCCGCGAACAAACTAGATTGTCCTCATGCCATGGGGACTAACGCGTTTCAGCACAGCGGGCGGAGTCGTTACTTTCTGCCGCTACAATCGCGGTCGTACAGAAAGAGCTAAACCTCAGCGGCTGAAAGCCGCATCCGTTTCGGCTGCCCTACGGCACCCTTCGACTCCGCTCAGGGCAGGCTCTTCGACTGCGCTCAGGATGACAGAGCTAATGGCCAATTGGCGGGATACGTCCGGCGATGGAACTGCCCCACTCAAGCCAAAAGACGGCTTGAATGGGCCACCGTTTCCACTCATCCGCTAAATCCTCTCTTCGATCAGCGGCTCGATCTCTGCTTTCTTCTTTGGCGTCGTTGTGATCACCACTACACTTACCAGCACAAGGAATGTTCCCAGGACTGTTCGAGCGCCCAGCGTTTCCCCGCCTAGAAAATATCCGAGCAGAACCGCGATCACGGGATTCACGTACGCGTACGTTCCAACTTTCGTTGGGGACTCGTGGTGGATGAGCCAGACGTAGGCAGTGAAAGCAATAATCGAGCCAGCGACCACTAAGTAAGCCAGTGCGAGCCATGCGCCGGAAGAGACCGTCCGCGGATGAAAGCCGTGGAACTCGCCGAACATGGCCGCCACAACCATCAGCAGGATTCCTCCGACTAGCATTTGCGCGCCGGAACTCATCACCTTCGATTCGGGTAGCCGCAGCTTGCGGGTGAGAACCGAAGCCAGCGACCAGCAGAGGGCGGCCACCACCAGGGCGATCGCACCCGACCTCTCAATCGGAGCGTCGCCAAAACCTACGGAGCGGCTGACCAGCACCGCGACCCCGGCGAGGCCGACCACAAGGGCGCATCCCAGGCGCAGGGTGAGTTTCTGAGTACGCAGAATCAGTATCTCCATCAGCGCGGTGAAAACCGGGATGGTGGCCAACATGACCGCAGTAATTCCGGAAGGCACGCGCTGTTCCGCCCAGAAGACCAGGCCGTAATCCACCACGAAGATGAGCACTGCCAGCAAGGTTATCGAAGCCCATTCGCGGCGAGTTGGCGAGGCTGTTCCCCTGGCGCGCATCCAGGCGTAGAGAACGATACCGGCGGCGAAGAAGCGCATTCCGGCGAGCAGGAACGGCGGGACCTCTCGCACGCCTATGCGGATCGCCAGGAACGTCGAGCCCCATACGAGATAGATAATCGCGAAGGCCAGCAGGATCTTCCAGCGTTGCGGTCGTGGCGTTGCTTCCATTCGTAGCATCCTGGCGAGTTTGGGGCTGCTCTCGTTTCTGTTTAGATCAACGACGGAAAGCTGCGGAAGCACGTTTCTCCTATAAAACTTTCTTATCGGGTCATGCCGTCTGGAACGCTAGCTTGCCGAAGGGACTGCTGGCGTGACGCCAGCGCTACTGGTATCGCAGCCGGAGCGCCTCGCTGCGCTCGACGGACAGCCGAGGCGGCTGTCCTTACACGAGTCGGTTAGAAGGCCCAGCGCAGTAGCGCTGCGCCTACTGTAAAGCCCGCACCCACCGAGGCCATCAGCACGAGGCTTCCCTTCTTCAGCTTGCCTTCTTCGATGGCCGTGTGCATGGCCAAGGGAATCGTGCCGGCAGTGGTGTTGCCGTAGCGCTCGATGTTTACGATCACGCTTTCCGGACGCAGGCCCAAGCGGTCGGCGGTGGCGTTGATGATTCTCAGGTTGGCTTGATGCGGGATGAACGCGTCGATATCCGAACCTTTCAGGCCATTGCGTTCCAGCAACTTGAGGCAGGCCTCGGTTTGCTTACGCACGGCGAACTTGAAGACTTGCTGTCCGTCCTGGTGAACCACGTGCATTTTCTTGTCGACGGTTTCGCGGGAGGTCGGATTCAAGCTGCCGCCACCGGGCATGTAGAGAAAGCATCCGCCGGAGCCGTCGACCTCGTGGATGAAGTCGATCAATCCGACCGAATCGTCTTCGGCGGGCTCGAGGATCACGGCGCCTGCGCCATCGCCGAAGATCACACAGGTGGCGCGGTCGGTGTAATCGATGATCGAAGACATCACGTCGGCGCCAATCACCAGGACCCGCTTATGAGTGCCGGAAACGATGAACTGCGCTCCCGTCTGCACCGCGTAAATGAAAGCTGAGCAAGCGGCGGAAATATCGAATCCCCAAACGCCCTGGGCGCCAAGTTTGTGCTGAACCAGGCAAGCGGTCGAGGGAAACAACATGTCAGGCGTGACGGTGCCTACGATGATGGCGTCCATGTCGCTGGGCGCCAGGCCACGCTGGGCGAGGGCCTTCTTGGCGGCCTCGACTGCGAGGTCGCTGGTGGCCACTCCTTTGTCGACGATGTGGCGTTCGCGGATGCCGACGCGGCTGAGGATCCAGTCATCGGTGGTGTCGACCATTTTTTCCAGGTCGGCATTGGTGAGAAGGCGGGGCGGCACATAGGTGCCCAGGGCGCTGATCTTCACTCTTGTTCTTGGACGCAGAGCTTGCTTTGAATCGTTCAATTAGTGCTCCCGATGAAATGAAACAGTATTTTGAACGATTGAAGCCGGAAAGTCTAACTCAGGCCGATGGCATGCATGGTTCCGTGCCTGTCCGGCTTCGGAGGTTGCACACGCAAGGCGAGCAGTCAGGCTGCGCGGCGCTCCTTTTCATGCTGCATCCACTCGCGGATGAAATTGGGGCAGGCGACAATGCCGAAGTCACGACCCTCACCGCCGAGCAGATACATCAGGGCCGCGCGATCCAATTCTTCGAGACCAGCCAGGTCGAGCATTGGCCACAGGACGCAGTCGATCGCCGAGGAAACGAGTTGGTCGAGATATTTGAGGTGACCTTGCGACAAGCTGCCGGAGACGCGGATCGTCACGCTTGGAGAAACTACTTTTGAAGGGAAACTGCGCATGTTTTTTGCCGCCTTTCGATGTTCTTGCCTGGGCTGAATATTGGAGACGAAGCGGCGAAACATTTCTTGCGCAAAGAGTTGTAAGGATGTGTAAAGACCGAGGGGAAATTGCAGAACATGGCTCGAACAAATAAGCCAGGCACCGGGGGCCCACTGCACACGCAAGAGCCCGTTACCGTTGCTTCCTTCCGGACCTGGCGGGGTTGGCGAGAGTACGTCGCGTGAGACCGATGCCTGACCTGAATCATTCTAACAAAGGCGCGCAGGGATTCCGGCCAGCGGCGGAATTGACGGCGGCTCCGGCGAAGTGCTGGTGACTTTCGGTGCAAGAAACGTGCGGTAAAGCCTTCCCATAACGATGGAACTTAGCGAACAATAGAGCTTGAAACATAGGTCGAACGATAAGTCTTAAGGCGCGCGGCCTCTTAGCATTCAACCGCTACTTTCAATGCCGCACTTCAACCTACAAACCGCTGTGACTCCCGCTCGCAGGGCGATCAACAGATACTTCGAGATTTCTCTATATTTGCTTGTTCTCATGGGATTTGGAGCATTAGCGAGTACGGGTGGACCGGGTCTGCCCACGACGCTGCTGGTGGGGACGGCGCTGGCGTTCCGCGGGTATTTGCTGGCGGAGCGGCGGCAGGTCGTGATTTCGGAGCGCTGGACGACGCCCCTCACCATTGGATATTTCGCTTTCTACGCCGCTGGATTACTTCGTGCTTTCCCGCAGTTTCATGACGGCGACGGTACACCTTGTGTTGTTCGCGGTGGTGGTGCGGTCATTTTCGCTGCGCCGCGATCGCGACTACACGATGCTGGCGATCCTGGCGTTCCTGATGGTGCTGGCCTCGGCGGTGTTAACCGTCGACAGCGTGTTTCTGCTCTTCTTTGCCGGTTTCATGGTGATGGCGGTGTCGACATTCATCCTGATGGAGATGCGGCGGTCGGGGCGAGCCGCGCGCTTTCAGGCTCGACACTCGAGCGACCTGCATGCGCACCGGCGTCTGGCCTTCTCGCTGGCGCGGGTGACGCCGGCTTTGGTGATGATGATCCTGGTCGGTGCAGGGGCGGTATTTTTTCTTCTGCCTCGCATGTCGGCGGGCTACCTGGGCGGATATTCGTTCGGCACCGATTTTTCCACCGGCTTCAGCGATCATGTGCAGTTGGGCCGCATCGGCCAGATTCAGCAGTCGAACGCGGTGGTGATGCACATCCAGATTGACGGAGATCAGCGCGGCCGCTACGCGCTGCGCTGGCGCGGCGTGGCGCTGGCGAATTTCGACGGACGAAACTGGTCGAATCCGCGCGAGCAATACGTGCTGCCGCGCGAGGCGGATGGAAGCTTCGCCGTGCCGCTCTTCAGTCAGGGAGTGGCGCAGGCTGCGCTGGCGCGGACTCAGGCGGGGCCAGGAAGGTCGCATCGCCTGATTCATTACCGGGTGCTGATGGAACCGATCGGCACCAACGTTTTTTTTCTTGCTCCGTGGGCGCGGCGCGTGAGTGGAGCCTATCGCTCGGTGCAGATCGACCGGGGCGGAGCTGTGTACGATCTCGATGGCGAACGCGCCGTAAGCCTCTATGAGGCGGACTCCGACATTTCCACACCTTCCCCCGAGCTGCTTCGGGAAGCAGGAGACTATCTTCCGCCATTTGTCCTAACGTATCTGCAACTGCCGGGGCTCGATCCGCGCATTCCGCGGCTGGCGGAACAGATTTCAGGTTCGGCTTCCAACAGCTACGACAAGGCCGCCGCTCTGGAAAGATATTTGAGAACGAATTACGGGTACACGCTGCAATTGCCCAGCTCGCCCGTTGCCGATCCGCTGGCAAGCTTTCTTTTCGAGCGCAAGCAAGGACATTGCGAATACTTCGCTTCTTCGATGGCCGTTATGCTGCGAACGCTGCACATTCCATCGCGCGTGGTCAACGGCTTCATCAGCGATGAATTCAACGATGTCACGGGAAACTACGTGGTCCGGGCCAGGAACGCGCACGCTTGGGTGGAAGCCTACTTTCCCGGCTACGGATGGATCACGTTCGATCCCACGCCGGACAGTGCGACGGGGGCGCCGCAAGGCTGGGGCCGGGTCATGCTCTATTTGGACGCTGCGTCATCATTCTGGCGGGAGTGGGTAATCAGTTATGACTCGTCGCACCAGTCTGTTCTAGGCCAGTCGGTTTTGAGCGGGACGCGCAGTTCCTTGGAGCAGGCGCGCATGTGGGCTCGGCTGCGGTATGCGCGCATGCTGAACTGGGCGCGGAAAAGCCAGCGGAGCGCGGAACACGCGCCGGGAAGATGGTTCGGAGGCAGCGCGGCGGGACTGCTCCTGCTGCTGGGCTTGGCGAACGCCGGACGTATCGCAGAGATGATACGCACGAGACGGCTGCGGGCACATCCGGAGCGATCGCCGGATCAGGCCGCTGCAATGTGGTACGAACGCATGGCTCGGTATCTGGCGCGGCGCGGCGTGCGGAAGTCGACAACGCAAACGGCGCAGGAATTTGTACACGTCATCCCCGATGAGCGGTTGCGGGCGCGGGTCGGGCGTTTCACGGACGCCTACGAAGCGGCGCGCTTCGGGAATTCTGCGGACGACGCGCTGCGGCTGCCGGAGTTGTACGAAGAGGTAGAATCGGCGACTAAGAAGTAAGTTGGTTCTGTTGACGTGCCGGCAGTTCTGTTCTGCCGAGCGAAGGCTCGCATCAGGGCAGGCCTTCGAAGCGTGCCGGACGCGGCGTGCCTTCGGGGAATACGCCTTCAGGCGCCGATGGGGCTGAAGCCCACTCATTTTCGACGATCATCAGCATGGCTGAAGCCATGCCCCGATACGAATCCCTTCTTGAAAACGATGTGCCAGGAGGACGCAACTTCCAGACGGGTCCGCAGCCTGACTAGAAGTGGTAGACCACGCCGCCGCCGACGAAATAGTTGTGCTGCCGGGTTTTGCCCGTGTCGGCCAAAGGCAGATCGGGCGTGCCTGAATAGAAGTCGCGGACCTGGCCGCGAATACTGAAACGGTGCCAGACTTTAACGTCCAGCCCCAAGCCGATCTGCAGCACACCTGAGGTTGTGGATTTACCAGGATTCGTGCCGTAATAAATGAGGTTGTTCCCCTCGGTGAAGTGAGCGAAACCGCCGCCGATACTGATCCATGGTGATACCGCCGTCTCGGGAAACAGATTCAAGCGAGCCGAGGGAGCAACGAAGATCTGTTTGTATTTAGTGGGAACGTCGGGGCCGCCAGAGTTGAGTTTCTCATCCAGGTTGAACACCGCCGGCACTTCTCCTGCGACGGCATAGACGGGAGTGAACAAGAAACGCCGCGCGTAATTCACTTCGAAGGTGAGCCCGTGGCCGGAGCGAACAAAAGGGTTGATAGTGGGCGCATTCGGACCGTGAATGCCCTGGTCGCTGATGAAGATGCGGCCAATCATACCTGTCACTTCGTTTTTCTCGTCCTGGGCCGATGCGAAGGCGCCCAGAATGGACATGCTCACTGCCAGGACTGCGATGACGGCCTGTTTCCCAGACATTTCCCCTCCAGGATGCGGGACTCACATTTTCTTCGGTAAGGCTTAGGGTAGCATGCAAGGATAGAGTTTTCTTCCACAGGTACTATCTTTTGTGGTGCCGAGGGTCAACCGGCGGTTCAGGTGCGCTGGGTCTGGCGGAGGGTTATCCGGAGATGCCGCCGGAGAATGTTAGAATAGCTAGATTGCATGTCCTCGAAAACCCTCACTATCCCCCGCTCCGGCAAGAAAAACCATGACCCTGTGCAGGAAAACCGGGGTCAGGCAGCACGTCCGCAGAAAGTGGGCTTCGTCAGCCTGGGATGCCCCAAGAACCTGGTCGACAGCGAGGTCATGATGGGCCTTCTGGCACGGGCTGGCGCCGAGCTTTCGCCCCGGGCCGAGGACGCCGACGTGATCGTGGTCAATACCTGTTCCTTCATCGAGAGCGCGCAACAGGAATCTGTGAACACGATTCTCGAGATGGCTGAGCACAAGACTTCGGGGCATGCGAAGAAGCTGGTTGTGGCCGGATGCCTGGTGGAGCGTTTTCGCGACGAAATCCGGAAACGCATTCCTGAAGTCGATGCCGTGGTAGGGACCGGGGAGTTGCAAAATATTCTGGCGGCCACGGGCATTGGAGCGGCTCCGTCACACCTTACTCCGACGAAGCCCACTTCCCCGTTTGTGGTGTTGCCTTCGCGGGCCGAGGGCGATGCTCGCGCGGCGCAGGGGCGATTCTCTCGCGGACAGTGGGACGGTGCGATTGCAGATCTGCCCAACTATTTGTACGACGATAAGACCCCACGCATTCTGGCGACGGCGAAATCTACTGCCTACATCAAGATCGCCGAGGGCTGCGACCATCCCTGCACGTTCTGCATTATTCCACAACTACGCGGGCAGTTCCGTTCGCGGCGCTTCGAGTCCGTCATAGCGGAGGCCGAGCGGTTGGCACAAGCCGGCGTGCGGGAAATTACTCTGATCGGGCAGGACACGACCTGTTACGGCGAAGATTTCGGGCTGAAGGATGGTCTCGCCCTGTTGCTCGAAAAACTTGCTAAGGTTGAGGACCTGCGCTGGATCCGCTTCCTCTATGCCTATCCCAACAAGATTACCGGCAAGCTTTTGGCGACGATCGCATCCTCTGAGAAGATCTGTTCCTACATGGATGTGCCGCTGCAGCATGCATCCGCGCTGGTGCTGAAGCGCATGAAGCGCGGCGGTGGAGCGGACGTTTTTCTGGGGTCGATCGCCAAGATGCGGCGCGCGATTCCTGATCTCACCTTGCGCACGTCGTTTATTGTGGGTTTTCCGGGAGAAACCGAGAAGGAATTTGAAGAGCTTTGCGAATTCGTGCGCGAAGCTCAGTTTGACTGGATGGGAACTTTCTCCTACTCCGATCAGGAAGGCGCGGACGCATACGGACTGGACAAGAAGCTTCCTGTCCGTGAGATCGAGAGGCGGCGCAAGCACTTGATGGGAATCCAGCGCCAGATCAGCAAAAAGAAAAAGAAAGCGCTCGTGGGACAAGAGTTCGATCTTTTGCTCGAAGGGACATCGGAAGAAACTGATCTACTGATGGAAGGCCGCACGTCGATGCACGCGCCCGAGATCGACGGCAAAGTCTTTGTGAACGATTTTCCTGCGGAGACCGAGCCCGAACCGGGCGAGTTTTATCGTTGCCAGATTACGGACGCGCATGACTACGATCTGGTGGCCAAGATCCTGTAGCGGCTGTCTGCCCTGGATTGGCGGTTCGAATCGGCAAGCACCTGGAACGCTTTGGCCATGCCTGGCAAACGCACTTTGAAACTCCGATGCCCAATTTGCAAGAAAGTCGTGAAGAGCGGCGATCCCGAGTTTCCCTTCTGCAGCGACCGCTGCCGCACGATCGATCTGGGTAAGTGGGCGAGCGGGGCGTATGTGATTCCCTCGCCGGTTACGGATGCGGACGAGCAGATTCGAGAGAGCACGCCCGAAGATCCGGACGAAGAATCGTGAAAGATGCATCAGAGATCGAGAATCCGCGCACTCCGCTCTGGGCGACGCTGGTCGCGACGTTCTTCGGCATCGGACGCTTGCCTCCCGGACCGGGGACCTGGGGATCGGCAGCTACCGTGTTATTGTGGGCAGCGCTGGCCCACGCCCTTGCGCCCTCGCTGCGGACACCAATCGCAATCGCCTTAGTAGTGCTGGTCACGCTGGTCGGAATTCCTGCAGCTACTCAGGTTGCGCGGAGTTCCGGGATCAAGGATCCGCAATTTGTGGTGATCGATGAAGTCGCGGGCCAACTGGTCGCTCTGGTCGCTGTGCCGCTCGCATGGAAATCTTTTCTGGCGGGCTTTATACTTTTTCGTGTCTTCGATATCGTAAAGCCACCGCCGGCGCGACAATTGGAGGCGCTTCCGGAAGGCTCCGGGATTGTGCTGGACGATATTGCCGCGGGTCTCTACGCGCTGGGAATCGTGCATCTCTTGTTGCACTTTAGTCTTCTAAGGTAGTACGAGTATTTTCCTCATGGGATTCTCCGATCGCATCCTGGGTAAGAAAAGCGTGAATGGCGGACCGCACATCGAGTCCGTATCGCCGGTGCTGGCGCTGGCGGGGGGCGAAGTCCGCATTGCGGGCTCGGGATTACGCCCACCGCAATACCAGCGTCCGCGTGTGCAGTTTGGCGAACTAGAGGGCGGCGTGGTAATCAGCTCGGATGCGTTTCTCGTGGCCCGTGTTCCCGAGGGAGCGACTTCGGGCCCGGTAGTGGTTGCCACCGATGGGCACGTCAGCAACGCGCACACGGTCAAGGTCGCCGTCCCCATCGCCGAGAATCTGCATCCCGTGACCAATCCGGCGCTTGATGCGCAAGGCAACATCTATGCAACTTTCTCGGGTTCACGCGGCCAGAAGGTTCCGGTCGCGATCTTCAAGATCGATACCAACTACTCCGTGAAACCGTTCGTCGTCGAGATGATGAACGCAACCTCGATCGCCTTCGATCGGCAGGGACAGATGTATGTTTCCTCGCGAAATGACGGCGCGGTCTATCGCGTGGCGCCGAATGGAAACATGACCACGTACGCCGAGGGCATGGGCGTCGCCACCGGCATAGCTTTTGACCGGAGTCAGAACCTCTACGTGGGCGACCGCAGCGGCACGATTTTCAAGATTGGCCGCGACCAGCAGGTGTTCGTGTTCGCCACCCTGGAGCCGAGCGTTTCGGCGTATCACCTGGCTTTCGGTCCGCAGGGCGACCTGTTTGTGACTGGACCGACGACGTCGAGTTTCGATTGTGTACACAGAATTGATCCGCAGGGCACGGTGCACACGTTCTTCCGCGGCCTGGGACGCCCGCAGGGCCTGGCCTTCGACTCGTCGGGCAATCTGTATGTGGCCGCTTCTCTCTCTGGCAGGCGCGGCATTGTGAAGATCACGCCCGAGGGCAAAGCCAGCCTGGAAGTTGCGGGGCATGGGCTCGTGGGCCTCGCCTTTGCTCCGGGACGCAGCGTGATTCTGGCGACCACTGACGCGGTGCATCATCTATCCTGGAACATTGCAGGGCTGCCGCTGCTGCCGGAATAAGGCAGTTCTCCAGTTCTCAGAGAAATCGTGTCTCGTGTTACTGAGTACTGAATGCTGAGAACTGAGAACTGGTTTTTTCATTTACACTTCTCCAGTGAACGCTGAAATCATCGCGGTCGGCTCCGAACTGCTGACGCCCTTCCGCATGGATACGAACTCTCTTTATCTCACCGAGCAGATCAATCAGTTGGGGGTTGAAGTAATCTTCAAGAGCGTAGTCGGCGACGATCTCAAACGCCTGGTTGCGGCCGCGCAACATGCGCTGTTTCGCTCGGAGATCGTGATTTTCAGCGGCGGTCTCGGACCCACCGAAGATGATCTCACCCGCGAGGCGGTGGCCGAGGCCTTGGGCGTTTCGTTGCGGCGCGATGAAGAAGTTCTTGCGGGCATTGAACGGCGGTTCTCTACTCGCGGCTGGAAAATGTATCCCAACAATGCCAAGCAGGCGGACGTTCTCGAGGGGGCAGTGGTGCTGCCGAATGCGAATGGAACTGCGCCCGGGCAATGGCTGAGCGGCAAATTCGATGGACGTGAGCGCATAGTCATCCTGCTGCCCGGGCCTCCTCATGAACTGAAGGCTTTGTTTGAGACGGAGTGCCGTGAGCGGCTGCGGGCTAAGTTGCCCGCGGCATTCCTGGCGACCCGCGTGTTGAAAGTGGCCATGCTCGGCGAATCTCAGGTCGATGCGCGCGTGGCGCCCCTCTACAAGCGTTACACCGACGTACAGACGACCATTTTGGCGGGGGCGGGAGAGATCCAACTGCATTTCAAATCGCGAGCCGAAACCATGGCAGCGGCGCAGGCGCGTGTGGACGAGGCGGCCGACGCGGTCGAGGAAGAACTCGATGATGCGGTTTTTTCGCGGGACGGAGAATCGCTCGAGCAGATCGTCGGCTACTGGCTGCAGATGCGCAACGCCACACTGGCCGTGGCCGAGTCATGCACGGGTGGTCTGCTGGGTGAGCGAATCACATCTGTTGCCGGCAGTTCGCGCTACTTCACCGGCGGCGCAATCGTCTACGCGAATGCAGTAAAGACCGAACTGGCCGGAGTGCCGGCCGACATGATTGAGCGTCATGGAGCGGTGAGCCGCGAAGTGGCAGCCGCGCTGGCGGAAGGCATTCGCTACCGCTGCGAGGCGACTCTCGGAATCGGCATCACCGGTGTGGCCGGTCCCAGCGGAGGAACGCCGGAGAAGCCAGTGGGATTGGTGTTCCACGCTTTAGCCAGCGATAGCGGGACAGAAGTCATCGAGCGGACCTTTCCTGGCGATCGCAAACGGATCCGGGTGTTCGCGACCACGATGGCGCTGGATATGGTGCGAAGGAAGTTGATGTGAAGTGAGCTACTAGCTCCTAGCTTCTAGCTGCTAGCTAACGCGAGGGTCAAGAGCTGGGAGCTAGCACCTAGAAGCTTGTTTTATGCGCATTTTCGTTGCTCTCGACATCGACGATGCTATCCGCGGCCGCATCACTCGCTTCCTCGACGGCGTGCGCGGATTTACACCCGATGCGCGCTGGGTGCGGCCTGAATCCCTGCACGTCACTTTGAAGTTTATCGGCGAGAAGCCCGAGGAAGAGCTTGGCAAAATCAAGCGGGCATTGGGGACGATCGCGGCGGAGAAGTTCGAGATGAACTTTCGCGGCTACGGATTCTTTCCGGGCGCGCGCGCGCCGAGAGTGTTCTGGGTCGGGATTGAATCTGGGCCGGCACTCTCTTCTCTGGCCGCGACAGTGGATGAGAAGCTAGCTTCGCTTGCCATTCCCAGGGAAGAGCACGCTTTCAATCCACATCTCACGCTGGCGCGAGGCGGAGGCGGTTCAGGCTCACCGCGCAAGCAGAAGTCCGACCGCCCAAACCGCAGCTTTCAGCGCTTGCAGGAAAAACTGGCGGCTTTGCCTGCGCCGGAGTTTGGTACCATGACCTCCCGCGAGTTTTTTCTGTACCAGAGCCAGCCTTCGCCCGGCGGCTCAAAGTACACCAAGCTGGCGGGATTTGCTTTGCACTAGAGCATCGAGCCGAAACCCACGTTGCCAACGCTCGCTCTCATCGTCGCCGTGAGCTACCTGCTGGGATCGATCCCGTTCGGGTATCTGCTCGTACGCATCTTCCACGGCGAAGATGTGCGCCAAAGCGGCAGCGGAAATATTGGAGCGACGAACGTTTCCCGCAAGTCGCCGGTGCTGGGAGTATTGACGCTGCTGTTGGATGCGCTGAAAGGAACTGCCGCGGTGGTGTTGTCCTATGAAGTGGCTGATCGCGTGGTCGCGATTCCCACCCTCGAGCAAGGGGCGCTGGGGGCCTTATTTGCGGTTATTGGCCACATGTTTCCGGTGTGGCTGAGATTCCGCGGCGGAAAAGGAGTCGCTACCGCGCTGGGTGCATTCGTGCTGATCGCTCCGAAAGCAGTGTTGATCGCCGTCGTCATCTTTATAGTCATGGTCGCAATCTCCCGCTACGTTTCCCTGGGGTCAATCGTTGCGGTCGCCATTTTTCCGTTTATGGCGTGGCGTACCGGTCTGTATCTTTCTCCAACAGTGCTGGCTCTCATCTCCATCGCTTCCTTGCTCATTCTTATTAAGCATCGTGACAACATGCGGCGGCTTTGGGCCGGAACAGAAAATCGTATCGGAGTGAAGCCCGCATGAGCGAGATCGCAATCATCGGCGCGGGAGCCTGGGGCACGGCGCTGTCGATTGTGCTGGGGCGCAAGGAGACTCACCAGGTTCGATTGTGGGTTTATGAAAAAGACGTTTGCGACTCCATTGCACGGCAGCGCATGAATGAGAAGTTTTTTCCCGGCCAACTTATCCCTGCTTGCGTGACGCCCTGTTCTGATCTTGCGACAGCGCTCGCCGGCGCGGCCATCGTGGTAAGCGTGATGCCCTCGCACCATTGCCGCCGCCTGTTTGAGCAAATGCGGCCGCACCTGCGCGTGGAAACCATGATCGTCAGCGCGACCAAAGGACTGGAAGAAGCTTCCCTGCTGCGCATGACCGAGGTGATCGCACAGGTTTGCAACAATGTTCTTGGTCCGCGAATCGGCGCGCTCAGCGGCCCATCATTCGCCCTGGAAGCCGCGCGGGGAGATCCTACGGCAATCGCTATCGCGTCGCAGGATAAAGAACTGGCGCGCACCGTCCAGCAGGAGTTCAGTCATGCCAGCTTTCGCGTTTATACCAATGAAGATCCCGTCGGCGTGGAACTGGGCGGTGCGCTGAAAAATACGATAGCGATCGCCGCCGGCGTTTGTGCAGGCCTCGGCCTGGGGCACAATTCCGTGGCGGCCCTGATCACGCGCGGTCTGGCTGAGATGACGAGGCTGGTTGTGGCTTGTGGAGGCAAAGCCGAAACCATGGCGGGCCTCGCCGGCCTGGGCGACCTAGTGCTGACCTGCACGGGCGGTCTCTCCCGCAATCGCAGCGTGGGCGTCGAACTTGGCCGCGGGCGAAAGCTGCCGGAGATTCTGGCCGGAATGCACGGCATGGTCGCGGAAGGAATCTTTACGACGACGGCGGCCGTGGGGCTGGCGCGGACTCGCAGAGTCGAGATGCCCATCACCGAGCAGATGCACGCCATTTTGCACGAAGGGAAAGCTCCGCGCGAAGCGATCTATGAACTGATGACCCGCAGCAGCAAAAGCGAAACGCTCAAGACGTAAGTCCGCAATGGGCAGCCGAAGTCCGTGCGTTTCATTGCCAAACCCGCGCCAGAGGCCCATTTCAGCTGGTACTTTGGTAATGGCGAAGCCCACGGTTTTCCCCTCCCAGCAGCTCTCGCCCATTAAACTTCTATAGATACTCGTGAAATCCGCCGCCACTTCGACCGACGGCGCCTCAGAACCGAGCCAGGGGAGCGACTTGTCTGCCACAGCACCCAATGCGGCGCGCGTGCCTATTTTGTATGTAATTCTCGGCGTGCTCCTGGTCATCAGCATCGTCCCCATGTATTTTTATTCCGCGCAAGTGGAGGCCATCAACCGCGACCGTTTGAAAACCAACGAGATGCTATTGCAGAACACCGTGACGCGGTCGCTGGCCGATGACCTTTCGCAGCACGAGCGCTCCCTGCGAATGATGCTGGCCAACCTTTCGTCGGCGATTCAGGTGGCCAGCGGCGGCGACATCGGCGGCAAGAACGTCCAGGCGCCGGAGTTGCGCGCGCTGCTGGAAAACTTTGTTTCCTCCTCCGACGAGCTCGCTTACGCAACTCTGCTCAACTCCGAGGCTAAGGGAGTTTCTGCCGGGCGTATCGCCCCAGACGCCTTTCTGCAACGCGAGTTGCAACATGCCTTTGACGCGGCCCGCGATGGCCGCGCCTACAACGGGCAGGCGTTGCAAGTGGGAGACGGCAAGTCGGCGCGGACGGTTCTGCTGGTGAGCAGTCCCGTCAGCTATGGCGGGCGTTTTCTCGGCATGATCGGCGCGGTCGTGGATCTGCAATTCCTGATTCGCCGCCTGCAGGAAGTCAGCGGCGGCGGTTTGATTCCCTATGTCGTGGACGCGCAGGGCCGGCTGGTGGCCGCCGGCACAGCGCAATATGTAACCGGCCAGGACATGAAGAACCTGGAGATCGTTCGCAATTTTGTAGACGAAGGCACTAAAGCGCAATTGGCCGCCACCAAAGAATTCGCGGTACACCAGGGCAATAAGAATGTGGAGATGCTCGGCACCTACAGCCCGGTGATGCCGCTCGATTGGGCAGTCGTGGTACAGAAGCCGCAGCTCGAAGCTTACCGCGGAGTCATCGAGATGCAGCGCACGGCGCGGCTGCTGGCGCTGCTGGCCGTGCTGCTGAGCATTGGCGTAAGTATTTTCGCGGCCCGCCGGATTACTTATCCCCTGCAGGTGCTCACGCAATCCAGCCGCGCGCTGGCGCGGGGTGACTTTTCGCAACGGGTTCAACTGGCGAGCCGGACCGAAATCGGCGAACTGGCCGAGACCTTCAACACCATGTCGAAGGATCTGGAACAGTTCGTCGAAGATCTGAAGCGTGCGGCGGAAGAAAATCGCGCGCTGTTTCTGGGCTCGATCCAGATGCTGGCGGGCGCGGTCGACGAAAAGGATCCCTATACCCGCGGCCATTCTGACCGGGTGACGCGCTACTCGCTGATGATCGGCAAAGAACTGAATCTGCCCGCGGCTTTCATGGAAACGCTGCAGATTTCTGCGCAGCTTCACGACGTCGGCAAGATCGGGATCGAGGACCGCATCCTGAAGAAACCTGGCGCCCTGAATGCGGAAGAATTTGAGGCCATGAAGACCCACACCACGAAGGGAGCCAATCTTCTGCGCCCCGTGACTCAGCTTGCGGAAATGCTGCCCGGTATTGAACTTCATCACGAAGCTCTCGACGGCCGCGGCTATCCTTATGGCCTCAAAGGAGAGCAGATTCCGCTGCTGGCGCGCGTGATCGCGGTAGCCGACACTTTCGATGCGCTGACCACAAATCGTCCTTATCAACACGCGTACCCTCCGGAAGAAGCGTTGAAGATCATCCGCGATCTCGTTGGCAAACGGCTCGATCCCGAAGCTGTGGCAGCGCTGGTGGCCGTTTATGAGCGTGGCGAGATTCGCATCCCGCGCAGCATAGCAATCAAGCGACCTGCGTCGGCCGCGGATGCGACCGCAAACGCAACCCCATCTGCCCCACTCCCGCCCGCCGCCGAAGCTCCCAACCTGGAAAGAACGCGCGTCTAAGCATTTCTCAAGCTCACTGCCCGAGTACCCAGTACCCAGTACTTTGTGCCCGAGCGACTCTTCCTGGGCATAATCTGGCCAGACCCCTTTCATCGCATTTCTCGGCACTAGGTACTCGGTACTCGGTACTGATGCCTGACCGCTATAATCGAATGGGATTCCTTCATGATTCAAACTCTGTTCGGTAGTACCGAAGAAAAGAAACCCGGCCTCTTCGAGCGCATGAAGCAGGCGGTCACGCGCACGCGGGAGAACCTTGCCGAGCGCATCGACGAGGTCGTTGGTTTCGGCAAGGAAATCGACCGCAACACACTCGACGATCTGGAGGCCACGCTGATCGCCGCCGACCTCGGTAACACCACCACTCAGGAAGTATTGAGTAAGCTCCGCGAAAAGGCCGACCGCAAGCAGATCAAGGATGTGCAGGAGTTGAAGCGGCTGCTGAAGGAAGAGTTGTTAGCGATTCTGAGCGCGGCGAATACCAGGCCTGTCCAAAGAGTAGAGGGCACACCCGAAGTGATTTTAGTCGTCGGAGTGAACGGAACCGGCAAGACGACGACCATCGGCAAGCTGTCGCAGGTATTTCGCGCGCAAGGCAAGAGCGTGCTGCTGTGCGCGGCGGACACCTTCCGCGCCGCAGCCATCGAACAATTGGAGATCTGGGGACAGCGCACGGGCACGGAAGTGATTAAGACCAAGCCCGGCGGCGATCCCGCAGCCGTGCTGTTCGACGCACTGCAAGCCGCTACAGCGCGGCAGACTGATTACGTTATTGTGGACACCGCGGGCCGCCTTCACACCAAGACCAGCCTTATGTCCGAGCTGGAAAAAATGCGCCGCACCGCCCAGCGCATTATTCCCGGGGCGCCGCACGAGACGCTGCTGGTGATGGACGCCACCACCGGTCAAAACGGATTGCAGCAGGCGCGCCAGTTCACCCACTCGGCGGGCGTCACCGGAATCGTGCTCACCAAGCTTGACGGCACAGCGAAGGGCGGCGTGGTGGTCGCCATCTCACGTGAGTTGGGGCTGCCGGTTCGCTTTGTTGGAGTCGGCGAGAAAGTGGGCGATCTGCTGCCGTTCGATCCGAAAGAGTTTGTGGATTCGCTCTTCGAATAAAACTTGTATCACGCAGGATGCCCGACCACTCTACCGACGACAACTTCCTGCACCGCGCGCTGGATCTCGCGCACCAGGGTATCGCGCTGGCCTCGCCCAATCCGTACGTCGGCGCGGTTATCGTCGACCCGCAGGGCGACATTGTGGGCGAGGGGGTTTACAACTACGATGGCGTGAAGCACGCCGAAGTGAGCGCCCTTGAGCAGGCCGGAGACAAGGCTCGCGGCGGCACGCTGTACATCAATCTCGAACCCCACTCTCACCAGGGTCGCACGCCCCCGTGCACCGATGCCCTGATCGCCGCCGGAATTCATCGCGTGGTCGCATCCATGCCCGATCCCAATCCCAAAGTCAGCGGGCGAGGCTTTGAGAAGTTGCGCGCGGCGGGCGTCCACGTGGAGGTTGGGCGACTAGAGGTTGAAGCCCGTCGTCTCAACGAGGCCTTCGCGCGTTACAGTCGCCATGGCGTTCCTCTGGTGACCCTGAAGGCCGCGATGACGCTTGACGGCAAGATCGGTCCGCCGCCAGCGCCGGGGATGAGCCGTACGGCGGGAACTCCTGCCGGCGGGTGGATCACCGGAAAGGCTGCCCGCGCACACGTCCAGCGACAGCGTCATCAGAGCGATGCAATTCTGGTAGGCGTGGGAACGATTCTGGCGGACGATCCCCTGCTCACCGATCGCAGCGGCAACCCGCGGCGTCGCCCGCTACTGCGCGTGATTCTCGACTCGCACCTGCGCTTGCCGTTGCAATCGCGGGCGGTGCGGAGCGCCGCGAATGATGTGCTAGTGTTCTGTTCCTCCGCCGAGAAAATGAAAAAGGTTGAACTGGAGACGCGCGGAGTCAGAGTTGAGCAAGTGTCACCTGGCGCGGAGGGACGTCCTGATATTCACGCGATTCTGCGCCGCCTGCGACAACTTGAAATCACCAGCGTAATGATCGAGGGTGGGTCGGCGGTGAATGGGGCGGTGCTCGCCTCCGGTGTAGTCGACAAGCTTTTCCTGTACTATGCGCCGACGATTCTGGGAGCGGGATCAGTGCCATTCGCCTCCGGCGCAAGTTTCCGCGGAGCAGACGCGGCTCTCCGCTTAAAGGATCCCCACCTGCATCATTTCGGTGAGGACGTAGCCGTCGAGGGTTACCTGCGCGACCCTTACGAAGAGTGAGTTGTCTGCTGCGCAATCGCCGGCAATTAGCAATTGGCTAAAGGCTGATTGCTAATGGCTGTCTTACTCCGTGGTGCGTTTATGATGTATCTTTCCGGATCGAGGTCCTTATGTTTACCGGCATCATAGAAGAAGTGGGGCGCGTCACCCGCATCGACCAACGCGGCGAGAATCGCCGCATAACCATTGCCGCCGAGAACGCACCCAAAGAGCTGAAGGCCGGCGACAGCGTCGCGGTAAGCGGAGTCTGCCTCACCGCTCTCAACCTCAAGCCCGGCTCGTTCTGCGCCGATTTGGCTCCTGAGACCTGGGTCCGAACGTCGTTCTCGCGCATCCGCGAGGGCGCGCTGGTCAATCTGGAACTGCCCATGAAAGCCGATGGCCGCTTCGGCGGGCACATTGTGCAAGGCCACGTGGATGGCGTCGGCAAGCTCATCGCTCTGGAACGCATTGCCGACTCGGAGAACTGGTCGCTGAGCATCGAGTTACCCAGCGACGTCGAAAAATACACCGTCTACAAAGGCTCCGTCTGCATCGAAGGCATCAGCCTTACTGTGGCGAAGCTTGAGGGAGGGATCTGCACCGTCGCCATCATTCCGCATACTGTCGAGATGACGAACCTCAACTCGCTCAAGCCCGGCGATCCGGTCAATCTCGAAGCCGATCTGATTGCGAAGTATGTCGAGAAGATGATGACCAGCGAACCGGCGGAGAGTACGCTCACCGTGGAAGAGTTAGTGCGGCAAGGATTCTAGGAGAAGTGGTCAGTGGCTGGTGGTCTGTGATTTGACTGTGACCTTTCAGGACAAGAGTTCATGAGCTTGCAAGACGGCCGAGCGGCGCCATTTCCCCAACCCACCACCGCCAGCAAACTTGGCCTCTGCGGCGACTGCACCCACGCCCGGCAAATAACGTCCGACCGGGGCTCGACCTTCCTGCAGTGCCAGCTTTCGTTCACGGACCCGCGATTCGAAAAATATCCGCGCCTTCCGGTGCTCGCCTGCACCGGCTACGAAAAGCAAGCAGAGCCGAGACTGTGATTCAATTTGTCCGGTGGTCTACTGGACACTGACCACTGACCACTTCTCCTACGCTTCGATCTTCAACTCGTCCAGTTGGAGGAACTCCTGCACAATCGGCTCCTTGCACTTTTCCATCTCCTCGTAAGTGCCGAAGAAGATCGCCTTCCCCTCGTATAAAAAGACGACCCGGTCGGAGAGTTTCTCGGCGAGCCGCATGTCGTGCGTCACCACGATGCTGGTCAGGTTCAGCTGACGCTTGAGCCGCTCGATGAGATCGCCGAGCAGTTGCGCCATCAGGGGATCGACCATGGTGGTAGGCTCGTCGTAGAGAATGCATTCCGGCCTCGCCGCCAGCGCCCGGGCAATGGCCACCGAGCGTTTCATGCCGGTCGAGAGATCCGAGGGCAGCAGGTCGCGCATCTCCTGCACTCCTACCATCTTCAACAATCCCTCGACGATCTCGTAGATCTGCTCTTCCGACAAGTCTCCGGATTCGCGCAGAGGAAATGCCACATTCTCGCCGACCGTCAGCGAATCAAACAAAGCTCCATTCTGAAACACCATAGTGACTTTTTTTCGGATCGCTTCCATCTGCGGTTCAGTGAAGTCCGTCACGTCTTCGCCGGCGTCGATCACCCGCCCGGAATCCGCTTTGAGAAAACCCATGAGCAGTTGCAGCGAAACCGATTTGCCCACGCCACTGCGCCCCAGGATGCAGACCGTCTCGCCGGGCATGACGTTGAAGCTGACGCGATCAAGCACCACGTTGTCGCCAAAGGCCTTCGAGACCTCGCGGAACTCGATGTAAGGCTTGACGGGATCGGGCATAGTTTGGCTCTTGAAAATCAGTTTATGAAAATCAGTGTAACGGTATTCAGGCCCTTCGCTTCTCGGCCTCCAATTCCTCGGGCGTGTTCAGGTTGCGGAAAATAGCGCGCGAGAATCCCGCGCCTTCCAATTCCTCCTTTTCGATCATTCGGGTTTGCACCTCAGTGAACAACACGTCGATCCGGTTTCGCCCGGTAAGCAACGCCCGTTCCGCCGCGTCAGCAAATTTCCGGCGGTATATAGCACACAGCGGCTGCGAGCTCTCGCCATCCCGTGGAACCACCGCGGCCGCCTCGGGCGTACCGCGCGCCTGGCTGATCAGAAACTGCAAGAATGCCCACGAGACAAACGGCGTGTCCACGGCCAGCATCAGGTTGAGTTCCGTCAGCGACGCCCCCAACCCGGCATGAATCCCGCCGAGCGGCCCGCAGTCGCGGAATATATCTTCCACCACCGGAGCAAATGGCGCAAACTTTTCGGAATTCCCCACGATACGAACGTTTGAAGTAACCGAACGGGCCAGGTCGAGCGCCCGGGCCAGCAGCGTGCGGCCCTCGTACTCCACAAATGCCTTATCGGTGCCCATGCGCGTGCTCTTGCCGCCGGCAAGGATGAAGGCAGTCACATCGTTCGCAGAGGCATTTCCCATGCGCCGATCATACACTTTGCCCACCACCCGAAACTCCCCCTCTGCCTCGGGTTAATCGAGTTCATGCACTTTCGCTCATTCCAGCCTAGGGGCCCTTCGGCATCTGGGACTGTCGGCAGGACTTGCTCTCAAGTCTCAATCGTAGAGGATTCTCAAATATTGAGCGTCCTCCGAAACCCCACTCGAGAGGTAACTGGATGTCGCGCCGCGCTCTCCCGCCGGCTAGGCACAACCGGCGCTTGCATCGAGCCAATTTGTACTAATGCGCGATTCTGGTTACTTCGGTCTCCTCTCTTCTTTTCCAGGCCGACAACCAGCCGAGTCGGCGAAACCGCAGTGGGATGGAGAAGCACAATACTCTAGCGCCAGCTTCATCAACGCCTACGCCGACCCTGACAGCCCTCGAAGTAGCAATCAGCCCCGCCTCGATGCGCAATCCCATGCACACTGCGAAGTAACCTCGGTAACTCCACGCTGTTCTTAAGGTAATTATTCTAAATGACTTAATGGCACGCAAAGGCCATTCCGCGCGGCCCGACGCTTGCGTTAGTACTTGTACAGGTGGCCAATAGTGACATTCACTAACGTCATGCGGAAAAACTGGTTTAGCGAAAACTGGTTTCGCGCAATCGGGCTTAATGCGATTCTGCTGGGCATTCTTGGGTTGTGCCGGCCGGCGCTGTCACAGGAAGTATCGGTTGCGCTGCTTCAGCCAGCCGAGATCCAACCTGCTGGGATGGCATCCAGTTCGCCCGTGATGCCGGTGATATCCGTCCAAGCCGCGCCTCTGCCTGAGGCGCCCGGCCATCGCTTCTGGGATCGCGAGAATAGCTTTCTTTTTGCAACCAGCGCCGCCTTCAACACTGCCGACTTCTTCATCACCCGGGACAACCTGAGCCATGGCGGCCGGGAGCTGAACCCGCTGACTCGTGTATTCAGCGGCAGCACGGCGGGGCTTGCCGTGAATTTCGCCGGTGAGACGGCTGGTGTGGTCGCGCTCAGTTACTTCTTCCACCAGACCGGACATCACAAACTGGAGCGCGTCGTCTCCATGGTGAACATCAGTTCCTCGGCGGCAGCCGTGACCTTCGACCTTGCCCGCCGATGATCGCAATAGTCTAGTGGGTGCGCCACGAAAGTAACCTACCCAACAAGCCTGCTCCGGGAGATGATGATGCTTCGGGCGCTAGGCCCGGAAGTAACCATCATGCCGCAGAAAATCATGGATGTTCTTATGCTCGGGCGTTGCTCCCACGAGTTCTCCTGGCCGCGGCGCGGCGCTGACGGAGACTACTATCAGGTTTGCCTGTTGTGCGCTGCCGAATACCAATATGACTGGACGACCATGCGCCGCACTAAGCGCGTGGAGCACGCCAAGCCTGAAACCGTCGTCCGCCGGAGTCACACCCGGGAGAAACGTCCGTCCTGGACACCGCGCGCCCGCCGTCTGAAGCTGGATGTGGCGCTTCGTTACCGCGTCAATAGCACAAGTACGTGGTACGAGGGGGAAGTCGAAAACATCAGCCAGACCGGTCTTCTGTTTCACGGCCCGCAGCAGTTGCCGGTAAATGCCTTGATCGAGTTGGTGTTTGAGATGCCCGAAGAAATTTCCGGGCAGAAGAACCGCAACGTGCTCTGCCAGGGTCGCGTGATCCGCTCCGCCGACAAGCAAGGTAAAAAGCTGAATCGCGAAAAAGACAAAGATAACGATCAGGATTCGGAAAACGGCGACAGCCAACTGGCCGCCTCCATCGTCGACTACAAGTTCATCCGCTAAAACATTAGGAGGCGCAACGTTCGCGCCATCGTACACTCTGTGTGTACGATGATCCTCCATGCCTCCCATCACGGCGTTGCTGCACACCACGAATGATGCCCTACGGCTGGGACGGGCGCTCGAAACGCTTCTGCCCTGCGCCGAAATCCTTATCGTGGACCATCACTCCGCCGACGCCACCCGCCGCATCGCGCGCGAATACGGAGCGCGCATTATCATGGCAAACAGCCAGGCCCCGGCGCATCACTATCTCGATCTGGCGAGCCACGATTGGATTTTTTGCATTGAACCAGTGGAGTCCACCACCGAAAGTCTGCAGGCAAGTCTATTCGAATGGAGCGCGCTGCCAAGCCACAGTGTTGTGGGCAACGGCAATGGCTGCCTCGCCTTTTCGGTCTTCGTGAGGGAGCAGGCCGGCGAGCGCTGGATGAACTTTCCCAAGCCAGAGACTCGCCTCATCCCGCGCGGCTGGCCCCGATGGCAAAGCCATCTCCCCGCCCATGAACCCTCCGCCGTCACATTAGAAGGGGCATTACTGCGGTTCGCTTTGCCCTGACTGCTTCCCATTGTCCTTCCGGACAGTGACTTCAGTACCTTAGTCCTCCCTGCCCTCGTCGCCTTATAATCCACTCAAGAACCGGCAATATCTGCGTTCTAAAGAAGGTGTGCGCGTCGAAACCGATTCGCACTTCCCGAGAACGCCCAAAAAACTCAAGTGGACCCGTTTCATGCATTTGCGATTTTTCTCCTCGGGCTGGCCTTCGGCAGCTTTCTGAACGTGTGTATCTACCGTCTGCCCTTGGACTTGTCAGTGGTGACGCCGCCTTCGGCCTGTCCCGACTGCAAGCGCCACATCGCCTTCTATGACAACATGCCGGTGGTCAGTTGGCTGCTTCTTCGCGGCCGCTGCCGCCACTGCAAAGCCAAAATTTCAGCCCGCTACCTCTTTGTCGAACTGCTCACTGCCGCTCTTTTTTTCGGCTGCTACGCTAATTCCGGTCTCACTCTCACAACATTGAAATACTGCGTCTTCGGCTTTCTCCTGCTCGGTCTCATCTTCACCGACGCCGAAACCAAGCTGCTGCCCGATAAGCTGACGCTCCCCGGCCTCGCTCTGGGACTGCTGTTCAGTTTGCTGGTTCCGGTGCGAGACATGGCCTCGCAGTTTCTGCCGGGAATCGTGAGCCTTCCCTTTAGCGCTGACATTGCCACTCGCCTGCTTTCGCTGCTTGATTCCCTGCTGGGCGCGGCCCTGGGCGCTTCGTTCATTTACGGAGCGGGAGCAGTCTACCTGCGCTGGCGTGGAGCCGAAGGCATGGGCTTCGGAGATGTGAAGCTGATGGCCATGGTCGGCGCCTTTCTCGGCATGAAGCTCACCATTTTCACGATCTTTGCCGCGTCGCTTGCTGGATCTCTGTTTGGCCTGACCACGGTCCTCGTAGTGTGGATCAAGCGCACGCATCGTTTCCAGCGCCGCCTGGCAAACCTGCAAGCCGCGCGCCGGCGTGGATGGCAATCCGCGCAAATGGTTTACCGGCATTATCAAATGCCTTTCGGTGTCTTCCTGGGCAGCATGGCTCTGCTCGCGCTTTTTGTGGGCAACCAGTTCCTGCGCTGGTACGGGAGGTTCTGGTGGTAAAGCTGCTCGCCAATCCGCTGGCTCTGCGTGCTCTGCTGCTGCTATTTGCGGCCGGAAGCGGCTTTGTCTTTGCCGTCTGGCTCATGCGCCGCTTGCGGCGGAACATCAACGCGGAATTCGATCTCGACTCCTCAGCCTCACCCAAGCTGGAAACTTTGCCTCTGCATCTCTACAACACCGTCATCCAGCAGCTCAAGCAGCAAAAGCACGAACTCCAGGTGCAGACTCTGACCGAACAGCGCCGCGCCCGCACCACCGAGAATTTCAGTCAGGCCGTGCTCTCCAACCTTTCCTCTGGCGTGCTGGTCTTCGGGGTAAACGGACTTGTAAGACAGGCCAATCCAGCCGCCAAACAGATTCTAGGTTTCAGTTCTCCCGCGGGCATGAGCGCGCAGGATATTTTTCGCGGCGCATCGGTTTGCTCGCCGCATTCGTCCTCCGTCTACGCCGACGGCTTGGGGAACACGCCCGGCAGGCTCACCGAAGAAGTCAACGCAGTGCTGCGCGAAGGCAGCCATTGCCGGCAACTCGAGGCCGATTACACCACTCCCGCTGGCCACAAGCTTCGTATCGCGGTAACAGTTTCGCCGGTCCCCGCGGTGGATGGCAGCCTGCTCGGAGCCGCTTGCCTGATCAGCGATCGCAGCGAATATGAAAGCATTCGCCACCAGCAAGAGTTGCACGGCGAGATTTCCGCCGAGATGGCGCTCGAGCTCCGCACCTCTCTGGCAACAATCGCGGGATATGCCCAGCAGTTGGCGCGGAATCGCGATCCTGAACTGGCTCCCGAGTTGGCCGCCGACATCGCCAACGAGGCGGCTCGTCTCGACCGCCATATCGGAGGCTTCCTGGTGGCGAAGCACGCCGCCGCCGGCAGCAAGAGTTAAACGAGGTTAAGGACTCAGGTTAAGGACTCAGGCTAAACATCTAGCCGCAAGGCAAATGCATTGCAATTGAAGGATAAAAACTTATGAAGCGCCTCAAACACATCGGAGTGGGATTCGTACTCGCGTTGTTCACCTTCCTGCTGAGTTCCCCTGCGGCAGCTCAGACCCCATCAGCGGTGCCGGATCAGGCGCCTCTCGGGGATTACGCGCGCAAGGTTCGCAAAGATCCGGGCTCCAAGCCCAAGCCCAAGGTCTTTGACAACGACAACCTTCCCATGAACGACAAGCTCTCCATCGTAGGCCCCGCGCCGGCGAGCACCACTGCCGACGCCAGCGATAAATCTGCCGCCGACGGCAAAGACGCCGCCGCCAAACCTGCCGCCTCAGCCGACGACGAACTGGCCAGAAAAAAAGCCGTGTGGAAAGGCTGGCAGGACAAGCTGACCGCGCAGAAAGATTCGATCGACCTCGCCGGCCGCGAACTCGACGTGCTGACCCGCGAATATCAGATTCGCGCCGCCGCTATGTACGCCGACGTGGGCAACCGTATGCGCAATGCAGTCCAGTGGGACAAGCAAGACGCGGATTACAAGCAGAAGATCGCCGACAAGCAGAAAGCCATCGAAGACGCCAAGCAGAAACTCGAAGACATGAAGGAAGAAGCCCGCAAGGCCGGTGTGCCCTCCGCCATGATCGATTAGAGAGCGGGCCGGTGCAGCCTGAGGGCCGAGCAGGCCCGCGCAGCAGGAGGGTGGAGCAGGCCTTCCAGGCCTGCGTTAATGGCGCAGACGTGAATCGGGCTTCAGCCCCTGAGGTCCGGCCTCGCGGAAGCACAGAAGCTGCTTCAGGTGATGCCGTCCATGCACCAGATGCAACTTCCTCCACTGCGACACGCTTAACGGACCCAGAATCGGATGGTCGAGCACGGGGCGCCGGCTTCCAAACCGCGCTTCACACTGCGCAATGATCGCATCCATCGCCTCCATCTTCGCCCCGATCTCGTTTCGCACCTTTTCCACCGGCAAGCCTTTCGGCTCCGCCGCCGCAGGCGCCTTGCGTCCGGCGGGCATATGACCCAGTCCCACCACCACGAAGGTCTGCACGCGATGCTTCATCGAGGCCCGCGTCGCCAGCGGCTTGCCCGCTTTCATCAATCTTTCGAATCCGTTGATGGTGCCGACGTAGCTCTGGTAGAGATGCTCCAATAACTGCGCCGCACACCACTTCCCCGGCGGATGCCAGCTCAATTGCTCGCTCGACATTCCTTCCACCGCCGACTCCAGACCTTGTTTCAACTTTTCCAGGCGGGATTCCATGGCGCAGTTCTCGCATTTCCGCGCGCTTCAGGTAGAATGTTGCGCGTCCATTAAATCATCCCTGTTATAGCAGAAAGGTCGACATGAAGATGCGGGACTTTGTGCAACCGACGGCCATCGCCGCCGCCCTTGTGCTGCTCGCGCTGCTCGCGGGTTGCGAGTCCAATACTCCAAAGCCGCCTCAGGCCAAGCCGGAACCCAAGCCTCCCGAGCTGATTACCGGACGCGCTGCCTTTCAGAAAACTTTCATCGCCGCCCGCAATTACGCCGCGGACGTGAAGCCCTTCCGCATCGAATCCACTCCTTCACCCGAAGGCAATGGCCGGGATGGCAAGTCGGCGATCTGGCGCGCCAGTTTCGCCTCCGCCATACAACATGGTGTGAAGCCTTTTTTCTGGTCGGGCAGCAACGCCCCTGACGCGCCCGCGCGCGGCGTCTCTCCTGGCAACGAAGACGCCTATAACCCGAGCAACGCTTCCACTCAGACTTTCGACCCGGCTTTCCTCAAAATAGACTCCGACCAGGCTTTCACCGAGGCCCAGAAACACGGCGGCGACAAAATCCTGGAGAAGGATCCCTCGACTCTCGTGATTTACATCTGCGACTGGAACCACAACACCAACGAACTGACCTGGCACGTCATCTATGGCGGCTCTCGCGAAACCGCCAAGCTGACGGTCGCGGTCAACGCCTCCACCGGCGCGTTTATCCGGGTGGAGAAATAAGATTGGGCTCGCTCGTTGCCGGGATGGTTGCGGAAAGAAAGGCAAAATCCGCGCTGGAACTTTATTTTCGCTGCTCCGCCTGCTTCATCTGGTCCTGGATGGAGGCAAAGAAGCGGCACAGGGCGCTGGCCGAAGCAATCGCGCCCTGCAGCGTCTGGGGTTCCCCGAAGGAAACAATATCTGCGACCGAATACTGGAGACGGAGGCGGTCTGCGGCGCACTGCGCGCTCAGCAGTTCTATCTTGGCAGAGCGGAGGTCGGAAATCAGTCGGCCGACTCCCGCTGGCTTACTCGATGCATCGTTCAACATCTACAACTCCTCAAGTCGAATGGATTGTCGGCGTGCGCCTGCGCATTTAACGCTGTTGCGAATGTGAATAAATTGTACGGTGTTAGTTATACGTAGTCAAAGTAATTTGGGTCTGACAGTACTTGAGGCGGTACGGAGGGCCGTTGCCCAGGCAAGCTGATCCGCAACTCGAACAGCGTATTCTTGACGCCGCCTGCCGGCTGTGGTCCCGGGGCGGCGAAGAAGCCCTCACTATGCGCGGTGTCGCCAAGGCGGCCGGCACCACCACGCCCACTCTTTACGAGCGCTACTACGACCGCGATGACATCCTCCGCGCCGTCCGCCTCCAGACTCGCGTCGAACTCTTTGCCGTTCTCGGCCGCACCGCCTCTATCACGCAAGCTTGCGAACGCTATCTCGAGTTTGCCCTCGATCATCCCCACGCCTACGAGATGCTTTTCGACGGATTCGCTCAACCGCCTTCCCTGCATGAGCCGTGGCCTTCCTTCAACCTCATGCGCCAGCGTCTGACGGAGCGCCTGGGCGGAAGTCACCGCAAGCACACGCGCCTTATGCTCTCCGTGTGGTCCCTGATGCACGGCACCGCGATGCTGATGATCCGGGGAGGCGTTGCGGGTCCGCTGCGCGCGCAAATGGTTCACTCGTGTCTCGATGCGGTCGAAGCGGTCATCGCAGAGGCCGCCCGCTCGAAGGGCAAAACCTATTCCGGACCAAAGTGGCCGTCGAACCTGATTCTCGGAGAAGCGGCTCACAGCAAGGTAAGCGTCGGTGAACACCGACGCCAGCGCGAAAAAGCCGGCGGCAAAAAGCCGGGGCAAAAGATAGGGTATCGGGTCTTGGGTGTTAGGTCTTAGGCAAACCCGAAGAACTAACATCTAAGACCTTTACTGCGGTTGTTTCGCTCCCGCCTCCGCTTTCAGCCGGTCAATCGCCTTCTGCGCTTCCGCGGCTTGCGGCCCGTGCGGCATTATCCTCAAGTAGCTTTCATACTCCGCTCGCGCGTCGTCCAGAATTCCCAGTTTTTCCAGGCACACGGCCAGCCGGATCGTGGCGATCGCATCGTTGTCTTTGTAGCGCAACGCCTCCCGGTAGCGGTCCTCGGCGGCGCGATAATTCTTGCGCTTGAAATAGAAATCTCCCACCTCCACACTTTTCGCCGCCTTGTGCGGATCCCAGCTGTGCAATTCCGTGATCCCGCCATTCGCGGTTGCAGCCTCCGCGTCCGCCACGGCTGCCGAACTCTTCGGATGAACTTTGGCATCGTTTTCCGGAGGGCTTAAATCGATCTGCGTATCTTTGCTGGAGCTTTCTCCAACATCGGGACCGAGATCGTCAACCCGCACGCGATCCGACCGCGGCGGCTCCAGGCTAGGTCGAGACGCCTTGTTCACCGCATCTCCATTTGCTGGAGCGGAGTTCCCCGGACGATCTCCCGGGAAAGTCTTGTCGCGACTTAACCCATCGGGAGCGTCTGGAGTTCCGGATGAGGAAGGCGGCGTTTGCGCCGGCTGCTGCTGAGCCCAAACCACACTCAGCGATCCAAGCAGCACAACTGTCCACAACCAATATCGCATAGCGGCTATTTTACAGTAGCGACAGCAGCGCAAGCGGCCTCTTCGCAGGAGACCCGCAAACCGAGACACCACACACTGTCCCGAGCCGTCGCGCAAAAAAATACAGGCCGCTCAGGGGGAGGTATTGAGCGGCCTGTTTGGCGAATCCTCCGGAGAGGAGGCAAAAGCGATTCGTCCGACTACATCGACGATGGATTATTCTGCCCGGTTGTCGCCGGCGCAGCCGTCGGCGCGGTCGTGTCGCCCACGGTATTGGTCATCAAGCGGACATCCACGCGGCGATTGTCAGCGCGGCCTTGGCTCGTCTTGTTCGACTCAACCGGCTTGTCCTTGCCCAGGCCGATCACGTAAATCTTGTGCGCCGGCACATTGTATTTCGAAGCCAGGTACTGGATCACCGAATCCGCGCGGCGCTGGCTCAAGTTGTAGTTGTAGTCAGCCGAACCCACCGAATCCGTGCTGCCTTCCAACGAAATAATGTAGCCCTTGGTGCTGGCAATCGTCCCGGCCAGTTGGTCAAGCGCCTCCATGGCCTTGGGCGTCAGATTGTCTTTGTTGAAGCCAAACTTTACCGAAGTCTCGGCGACCGGACGATAATTGTCGAGGTTGGCGACCGTATTGGTCAGCACGCCTACGCGGCTGTTGGCTGCGTCGGCCATTTGCTGCGCCGATGTAGCGGACTGGTTGGCCGCCTGTGCTTTCTGTTCCACATCCGCTGTCTTGACATTCAGCGCCTGGATGCCAGCCTGCGCCCGGGCATCGACGTCCTTGATGTCCTTGCTGTTCTTGGCTGTCAGGTCGTCCAATTCGTTGGTCTTGTTAATCAGCGGAGTGGTCTGTTGCTTCACGTAGTTCTTGCTGGTGCAGCCCACGCTGGCCGCCATGCTCACTGCGAGGAAAATCGTTAACGAAGTGCGATTCATAATTGGGGAGGCTCCTTAGATTTCTTTCTCAGCCGCGACCGGTTTCTCACGCGTCACGGAATTTGCTTGAGTTGCAGGCCCTGGGAAAGCGCTCATGCTCACAACTCCACACCTTGCATCTGCACGGGACGTGCCAGTTTTCCATCCCGCGAAGCGCTAGACATAAGTATATACGTTTTCAACCAGTTGCAAACAAACACTAAGGAGCGGGCCCGTGACTCCCATGGTCCGGGTAACGCAAAACCCCACATAAGCAATGGAAATTTTATACGGTGAGGCTCAGATTCCGGCAGGCCTTCAGTTGGCTCGGGGCGGGCAGATCAGCGGGATGGCCTCTCGCTTATTCTTGCGATAAACGCGGAAGTCCGCTTCATCGATGGTGATCACGGAATGGTAAGGATAGAGTTCACTCATCCGCACCAGGCACAGGTCGGCCAAGTCCGGCTTGCGATCGGCGTAGCGACGCGCTAACTCGCGCAACTGTGGAATGTTCTTCGAGAAATCGAACGCCACTTGCAAGAGTTCGTCCTCCACTAACGACAGCACGTAGGAACTCGATTCCAAGTGAAATGCCGCTTCGCTGAGAACTGACTCGCAGGTGAGCAAGGGCTGGGTGAGAGACTTCGCGATGTCGACCGCCCACTCGTGATACCTGTCGTTATGCCGGACAGAAGCAACGATGAAGCCGGTGTCAGCGATGCCTTTCATTCTCGGGAATACCCCTTGCGCGACGAGACATCGGAAGGGCCGCCTTTGATCGCTCCCAAATGCCGAAGGAACCGCTGCTTTCCGCTGTTGGACTTGGCACTTTCCAGTTGTTCGCGGACGAGCCGGCCCATCGGGATTCCAGTCCGCCGAGACGTTTCCTTCAGCCAGGAAAGAAGTTCGTCTGTAAGACGAATTGTCAGTGTGTGACTCATACAGCCATATGGTAGCACACCCTCACCCAATCCCTCGCCTGCCCAGCGCTCTTCTTCGCGTTCTTCGCGGCCTTTCTTTGCGGCCTTTACGGTTAAGAGCTTTTTTGCCTTCCCCACCCGTGAGCAAACCCCGAAAGAAAGTAAAATAGAAGTCTGCCCCAAGTGGATCTCTTAGCCAAAATCCGCACCATCCCCATCGAGCCCGGCGTGTATCTCTACAAGAACGCCGAAGGCGAAGTCATCTATGTGGGCAAGGCCAAGAACCTGCGCAGCCGCGTAGCCAGCTATTTCCACGAAGGCCGTTGGGAAGATGCTAAAACCGGCACCTTGGTGCGCGAAGCCGTCGACGTCGACTACATCGTAGTCGCCAACAACAAAGAAGCGCTGGCGCTCGAAAACAATCTCATCAAGCAGCGCAAGCCGCGCTTCAACATCCTGCTGCGCGACGACAAGACTTACCCTTATGTGAAACTCACGCTCGGCGAGCGCTGGCCGCGCGTCTACGTCACGCGCCGCCTGCTCAAGGACGGCAGCGCTTATTACGGCCCTTACTTCCCCGCCAATCTCGCGTACCGCATCGTCGATCTCATCCACCGCAACTTTCTGATCCCGTCGTGCAAGGTTGACCTGACGCGCTTTCATCCACGTCCATGCCTCCAGTTCTACATCAAGCGTTGCCTGGGCCCGTGCGTGAAAGATCTCACGACTCCCGATGCTTATCAGGAAGCAGTCCGCGACGTGAAGTTGTTTCTCGAAGGCCGCCCCACCGATCTGAGCAAGTCGCTGCACGCCCGCATGGAGCAAGCCGCCGCAGCAAGAAGAATACGAAAGCGCCGCCCGCTATCGCGACCTGATCTCAACCGTCGAGCAGTTGCAGGAACGCCAGCGCATCGCCGCCGCCGAAGGCGATGACGCCGACGTCTTCGGCTATCACTATGAAAACGGCATGCTGGCGGTAAATCTGTTTCACATGCGGGGAGGCCGGGTAGTAGACCGCCGCGAATTCTTCTGGGAAGACCTGCCCGAGTTCGTAACCGAACACGTAGAGGAGGAGATGGAACATGTGGGGACGGGCGCCTTCGCGAGCCTGCCCCCAGCGAAGCCGAGGGGTCCAGGCGAGCGCAGCGAGCCCGCCCCTTCTACCACTGACCCCTTCAACACCGGTGACTTCTTCTCCGCTCTGCTCAAGCAGCTCTACATCGGCCAGCCCTATGTGCCGCGCAATCTCTACGTCCCGGTAGATTTCGAAGATCGCGAAGAATTGGAGGATTTGCTCTCCGAACAGATCGCAGGAGAGCACGCCCGCGCCGCAGCGTTCACATCCTCGTCCCGCAGCGCGGGGACAAGCGCTCGCTCCTCGATCTCGCCGGCACCAACGCCAAGCAGTCCTACGATCAGCGCTTCCGCGTGCTCAAGCCCAATGCCAAAGCCATTCAGGAAGAGTTGCAGGACGCGCTCAGCCTGCCCGAACTGCCCAAGCGCATCGAGTGCTTCGACATCTCGCACATTCAGGGCGCGGAGACCGTGGCGTCGATGGTGGTATGGGAAGACGGCAAGATGAAGAAATCGGATTACCGCAAGTTCATCATCCGCACGGTCGAGGGCGTCGACGACTTTGCATCCATGCGCGAGGTGGTCACGCGCCGCTACAAGCGCCTTCAGGAAGAAGAAGAAGCCGATGCCCAGCCTCATCCTGATCGACGGAGGCCTCGGCCAGTTGCACGCCGCAGCCGAAGCGCTGGAGTCCCTTGAGATCATTAACCAGCCACTCGCAGCCATCGCCAAGCGCGAAGAGATTCTCTACGTCTACGGGCAGGAGAAAGATCCCATCGCGCTCGATCATCACTCGCCGGTGCTGCACCTGATTCAACTCATTCGCGACGAGGCCCACCGCTTCGCCGTGACCTTCCATCGCAAACGCCGGCAGATGCGCGACCGCTCCACCGAGTTGCTGGAGATCCCAGGCGTAGGCGAGAGTACGACCCGCCGCTTGCTGGAACACTTCGGCAGCCTGCAGGCGGTGAAGCAAGCCGACGCGGCGGCGCTGTCGGCAGTCGTCACCCGGAGCGCAGGCGGAAGCGATCAGCAATCACTTTCGGAAGTAGAAACCTAAAGCAAGAACCTTAAAAGGCTCCTACTCGGCCGGGCCCTCGTTCCCCATGTCTAGGACTACCTTCCAGCTTCCGTCCTGCAGTTTCTTCCAGATGCTGGTGTAGTGGCCGTGATTGACGACCGGCTTGCCGTCTTTGTCTTTCGAGTGAAACTCGAACGTGCCATAGGTGTAGCCCAAGTCGCCGGACGCGGAGATGTCGGCGCCTACGGGCGTCCAAGTCAGGTGATTGTCTTTCTGATCGAGGAATCCCATGGTCTTCGCAATGTTTGCTTTTCCTTGAATGAGCGGCGTGCCGTTAGGCACCTCGACCGCATCGTCAGCGTAGTAGGAGAGGTATCCCTGCGAGCCGTGCTCAGCTGTCGCTTTCATGAACTCGGCTTCTAGTCGGCGAAGAGTCTCCGCGTTGTCGTGGTCGGTCCTGCGGACGGCATGTAGGTGAACGAGGCCGGCAGCCCACGATGATTCGCCGGATTTGCTGCCGACGCCAACAGAGCTGTGATCGCAATGCAAGTAAGGCATACGAGTAGCAGTAACTTGAGGAAGCCTCCGCGGATCCCATTACTTCTGGGCGCGCTTGAGGCGGACCGTTGAACTCCCCTGTGATAGGCGACGATCAGAACTGGGACCACGAGAACGAGCACACCTGGGTACATTAGCGGATACAGTCTCACAAGAATCCTCCGCGACACGAAGCGCATATTCTAGTCGATTCGCTAAACGCGAGGCAGCTGGGGCAGGGCGTCAAAATGCGCGTCGCGGGCACACAGGACGAGCGAATGCTGCAGGACGAGGGCCGCGATCCAAATATCGTTGGTCGGGATGGGAGTGCCTTGCTTCCGCAGTTGACGGTAAACCGCGCCGTAATGATGCGTAGTCTGTTCGTCAGCATAGAGCACACCAACGCCGGACTTCAGCAGAAGACGGCGCAGGACAGCCTCGTTGCGCGGTCCTTGACTTCCGACGGCAAATCCAGCGCGCAATTCTCCCAGCACGATGAAGGGCAACCAGACTTCATCGGCGAGTTCGACCGTTTCGACAACTGACGCATTGCCCCGGCAAAGGTCGGTATAGCGGTTCGTGTCGAGCGCCAGCCTCACCGCCACATCTCTTCATCGATAGTGTCCTGCGCGGCCAAGGCACGGTCGAAAGCGGGATCTTTGCGCCAGGAACCTGCGATGTCGGCGAGATTGCGTTTGCGGTCGCGCTCCCCGGTAACGCCGGCGCCCCGGGCCAGAGCGTCGATCGCTACCTCATTCAGGCTCTTGCCCCGCTCGCGCGCCGCCCTGCGAAGCGCTTCGTCCAAAATATCCGGCACATTGCGGATGGTGTATTGCATGCACTCATTGTAGGCATTGCAGGCGTGAAATGCAAGCACATGCCGGACGAAGAGCTAGACGGTCGTTTTGCTACACTATCGCCATCCCCATGAAGCCAATTCTTACAGTCCTTCTAACCCTGGCTGTCCTTCTGTCCCTCGCCGCTGCACAGTCCACTTCCCCGCCCGATCTCGCTACGCCGCAAGAGAAGCACCTGCGCAACGTGCGCCAACTCACCTTCGGCGGACAGAATGCCGAAGCCTATTTCTCCGCCGAGGGCACCAAGCTGATTTTCCAGTCATCCCACGGCGACGTGAAGTGCGACCAGATCTTCGTCATGAACATCGACGGCAGCGATGAGCACATGGTCTCAACCGGCAAGGGACGCACCACGTGCAGCTATTTTTATCCTGATGGCAAGAAGATTCTGTTTTCGTCGACGCACCTCGCGAGCCCAGAATGCCCGCCGCGGCCCGATTTCTCGAAAGGCTATGTGTGGGGGGTCTATGCGGGATACGACATCTTCACCGCGAATCCGGACGGCTCCGACCTGAAGCAACTCACCAACACGCCGGGCTACGACGCCGAGGCAACGATTTCGATTGACGGAAAAAAGATCGTCTTCACTTCCCTGCGCAACGGCGATCTCGACATCTATTCCATGGACGCCGACGGCACCCACGTCGAGCAGCTCACCCACGAACTGGGCTATGATGGTGGGCCGTTCTACTCGCCCGACCGCCAGTGGATCGTCTATCGCGCATATCATCCCCAGACTGAAAAAGAAATCAGCGACTACAAAGAGCTGCTGAAGCAGAATCTGATCCGCCCCACGTCGCTGGAACTTTGGATCATGAAGGCCGACGGCAGCGGCAAGCGGCAAATCACGAATCTGGGCGCGGCCAGCTTTGGACCGTCGTTCCTCAACGACGGCAAGCGCATTATCTTTTCCTCAAACTACGACCCGGTAACTCACACGACGGGCGGCATGGGCAACTTCGAGCTGTGGCTGATCAACTCCGATGGCAGCAATCTCGAGCGCATCACCTACAGCGATGGCTTCGACGGCTTCCCCATGTTCAGTCCCGATGGAAAGAAGCTGGTGTGGGCCTCGAATCGCAACGCCAAAGCGCCGCACGAGACCAATATTTTCATTGCGGATTGGGTGCCGTAGCGAATTGTTGATTGCTTATTGTTGATTGCTGATTGTTCATTGAGAGAAGAGACGGTTTTCTTCGCCTTCTTCGCGGCCTTTCTTCGCGAACTCCGCGTTAAGAGCTCTCCTTGCGGCGAAGGAGAGTGGTCAGTGCGCCGAACTCTGACCACTCGTCCTCGCGAAACTACTTCATTTCCGATTTCAGCGCCTACTTGCCTTTCAGCTCGACCAGAATGATGTCCATCTCCTTGTCGCCGGTGTTTTCCGGCAAGTGCGTGCCGGCCGGCGTAAAGACCGCCTGGCCCGCCTTGAAGGTAGAGTCCTGCTTCTTCCCATCGGCAAGGGTGAACTGCACGGTGGAATCGTTCAGCGCCACGGCAACCGAGTCGGGATGGCTGTGCATGATCGACTTCTCGTGTGCTCCGTAATGGATCTTGAGGATTCGAACCTTGTCGTTCTCGCTGATTACCGTGTAATGCTTGGGATCGACTTTGACCGCGTCTTGCGCCGACAGGACAGGAACCAAGAGTAAAGACAACACAACCGCATGTAGCGCCAGGGGCACTCGCATCTTTGTTCTCCTTAGGGGTGGTTAGGGTGCTTGCAAACGCGCGCACCACCCTACGCCGTCGGAGTGCCGATGTCAATTAAAAGCGGTGGTAGCGTCTCAGTTTGCTAGCCTCTGCAAAGAGTAGTGGGTCACCGATTGGATTCCCTGGAGAGGAACTGTTGGAACCTGGTCGCCTCTTCGTCTGGCGCTTGCAGCAAGCTTGTTCCTTTGCGACCGGTTTTTTGGCGTGCAAACCAAATTATTACGGCAATCATTCCGCACCAGCCCAGAGTTCGGACCACCGCGGCGATCGTCGTGTCATAGGCCAGTATCCCAAGACTGGAGAAGATGGCGTTGAAGTCGTGCCTGGCAAACTCGGGATCGCCGGTCGTGACCAAAGGCAGAACCATAGCGCGCGCGTCGGCCATGTAGGTAGCGGTGTAGAGCCAGTTCTCGAAGAAGAAAAACAAGCAGAAGACGAAGCCGGCGGCCTCGCGTTGCGTGAAGAAATACACGGCCAGAAGAAACGGTACCAACCACTGCAGCAGCGTGCCTCCCCACAGGCAGAGTGTGGGGCCGAACCACGAGAACAGGTTGTGGCCGCCCTCGTGAACGACGAGGTTGGCGCTGTCGATGAAAAGAAATCCTCCGTGCGCGGAGAAAGCGTAGGCGAGGAAAGCGAGATAGAAGACGATCCAGGCACACATCGCCGGCCGCGAGACCGGCTTCCAGGGCTCGTTGCATCCTAGTTCATCGAAAACGAACTCCAGGTATTCGCGCATGACTGAAAGAGATACTAGGACAACGGAACGGCATAGAGCAGGTTACGAACGTGAGGGTGGTCCCGGTACCAATCCGCGCTCAGCGTCCGACGAGGCGAACGTTCTACTGCGGATTGGGTGCTGTAGAGGTACCTGGTTCCGAACTCTTGTTGGCTTTGGCCTTCTTCACGGCCAGCGTTTTGTCTACCCACTCGTCTGCGGTTTTAAGATCTGCACGGCGGGCCGCGAGATCATCACACTCCAGGTCGCCTTTCTCGCGGTACATCAGATTCATATAAGCCATGGCGTCGTCGTAATCGGGACGCAGTTCAATGGCTTTGTTCAGTGAGTCGATTCCTTCTTCAATAATGGGCGTGTTCTTAGCCTTTAGTTCGTCGCAGACCTTCTTCTGATCTCTGTCCTTCGGATTCAGATTCTCTCCCGGCTTTAATCCCAGCTTGGCACGCTCTTCCATACGCGGTTGGTAGCACTCGGTCCAGTCTATGACGCCGATCGAGTAGTAAACCTCAGCATCTTCACGATCGAGGCCAGAGGCCATCTGGTAGTACTTTTTGGAGTCTTCGAAACTCTTCATATTCAGATACAAATAAGCGATCCCCTTCGCGCTGTTAACCCTGGAGGAGCGCACGGTGTCTGAGTCGAACACGTGCTGATACTGCTCGATGGCTTTTTCCGCCAGGCTGTCGTTTTCCGGAGTGCTGACTCCTGGAATGTATTCCTGGGCGTACGCTGTGGCCAGATACATGTGTGCGACCGCATTTTCCGGCGCCTGCGCGACCGCTTTCTCAAAATGCCGGATCGCTTCTTCGTACCTCGCTCGCTTGTAAGCCTGAACGCCCAGGTTCAGTTCGGCGCCTGCTGCCGACTGCGAGTACAAGCTTGCGCCAGCAAAGACAACCACGAAGAGAACGACAAGAACACTCTTGAAGGGATAATTCATCACTACACCTATCTGCGCAGATTGGGGTGCGTTCCTGCTGGCTCGCCTAACCAAATTAGACACCTCTAGTAGGAGAAATGCTCCCAGATTCACCCCGACGACGAGACGAGCTACAATCTTGCCACGCGAATCTATGACAAACAAGAACGAACGCGGCACGCTCATCGTAACCGGCGCAAGTCGCGGGATCGGCGCGGCGATAGCGAAACTCGCGGGTGCGCGCGGATTCTCCGTGGCGGTCAATTTTGCAACTGGCGTGGCCGAGGCGAGTGCTGTTGCCGGGCAAATTGTCTCAGCGGGCGGGCGCGCTTGCCCGATCCAAGCCGATCTTGCCCGCGAAGAAGATATTGTCCGACTCTTTGAAACCGCCGAACGCGAACTGGGGCCGGTCAAAGCTCTGGTCAACAATGCAGGCATCACCGGCGGGTTCTCGAGGGTGGACTCTGTAAGCGCTAGAGATGTATCGCAAGTCATGGCGGTGAACGTCACGGGAGCGATCTTGTGTGCGCGCGAGGCGGTGCGCAGGATGTCAACCCGTCACGGCGGAACGGGCGGGGCCATCGTGAATATTTCTTCCCGCGCCGCGCGGATTGGCTCCGCTGGGGAGTGGGTGCACTACGCTGCGTCCAAAGGCGCGATTGATAGCTTTACGATTGGTTTGGCGCGTGAAGTTGCGACTGAAGGAATCCGCGTGAACGCAGTCGCTCCCGGGTTGATCGAGACCGGGCTGCATGCCGCGAACGGCGTGCCCGACCGGCTGGAACGATTGGCGGCGACCATTCCCATGCAAAGGCCGGGCTCGGCGCTCGAGGTGGCGGAAGGAGTGCTCTGGCTGGTATCTTCTGCCGCTTCTTACACCACCGGCGCTATTCTGGAGATTGGCGGCGGTCGGTGACCTTCGCTGGTTCACGTCGAAAATGGTTCGCGACCAACATGATTCGCATCGAACACGTCTCCCGTCGAATTAAACAATGACGATCAATTTCTGCTTCACTCTTATGACCTGCCGTCGCGCGCCATTTGCAGGGCGCCTACGACCGGCTCGATGAGTTGCGGATTCACCTCGAGGCGCGGATCGAGCTTACGAACCTGATAGCAGAAAACTTCGCGCACCATTCGTGAATGCCTGAAGACCCCGCCGGTCACCGCCAGCCGTGCGGCTGGCAAGTTCTCATTGTCTCCCCCGAAAAGCCGGCGAACCACGATCCCGGCAAGTTGGGCGAGTTCCATGCCGGCCTGGGCGAGAACGCGCTGCGCAAGGTCGTCGCCGGCATCAGCAGCGGCCAGTACAGCAGGAAACAACCTCGCAAAGTGGGGACTGGCATTGGCGGTGCGCACCAACTCGTCCAGCGACCCCATGCGCCAGGCGGCTTTCATTTCCCCGAAAAGCGGCAAGGCCTCGACTGCAGCGCAAGCATCCTCGCCCTGATCGATCACACGGAGCAGGGCGCTGACCGCGGCGCAGCCGATCCAGTGGGCTGAGCCCTCATCCGAAATGGCAAAGCCCCAACCGCCGGCGCGGGCAATCCTGCCCTGCGCATCGCGGCCGTAGGCAATCGACCCGGTTCCCGCGATTACGATCACACCGGGCGCCGCGCCAAAGGCCGCGGCGAGCGCGATCTGCATATCGCCCACGACTTCGATTTCGCCGGGAATGATCTCTGCGACGATCTTGTGGATCGCGCCGGCAATTTCTTCCCGCCCGGCGCCCGCGGCGCCAATACAGACGCGGCGCACCTGCCGTGAATCGACTTTGGCAGTCGCGAACGCCCCTTGAATGGCATTCCGCAGAGATTCGCGGGCGCGCGATTCGCCCACGCGCGTGATGTTGCTCGGACCAGCAGTGACGGTGGCCAATTGTGAGACCTCGTCGCCTACGGTGCAGGTTGTCTTACTGCCGCCTCCGTCAATGCCGAGATAGTAAGCCACAGGTTTAGTTCTATCACAAGGCGGTTCTCAGTTCTCAGCACCTATGAAAATCCAGATCGCACTGCGTCTGCGAGGCGTCCATAAAGATTCACTCGTATTGGATTTCGATTGCCGCCATAATTGGACACGGACGGAACATGAAGATTCAAATATCGGAACTCAGCAATAACGGAGATGTTCGCGGCTTTTCCTTTACCGCTCCGCCCGCAGCGCTTAATTTTCTGGGCCGCATTGCCGATATGCACCTGGCTTCGACCTTGCCGGGAGCGGTGCGGGGAAATCACTATCACTTGCGCAAGGCGCGAAGTCATTGTCATCCTGCCCGGCCCCGCCTGGTCGCTGCACTGGGACGTAGGTGAAACTACGGCGGCGCAGCACAGGAGCTTCGATGGCGGCGCCGCGGTGCTGGTGCTGGTTTCGCCGGGCAGTTCGCATGCAGTGCGCAACGATGGCGCAGGACCGCTGTGGCTGGTCGCCTCTTTTGTCGGAGCCCTACGATCCGGCGGAGACGGTAGCGCGGAAGGTCGTATAGATGGGTTGGCTTTTCTTGGCGACCTTCGCGGAATTTCTTCGCTTCCTTTGCGGTTAAAGGCTCTTTGCTGGAAGCGGAAGAGCTTCTAAACGCGAAGGACGCGAAGACGAACGGGTATGGGCCTCGACAAACTTGATCTCGCGATCATCGCACTCTATCTGGTCGGGATCACTCTGTTCGGGCTGCGCTTCCGCAAGCGGCAGCGTTCGCTGCGCGACTACTTTCTCGCAGGACGCGATATTCCATGGTGGGCCATAGCGCTTTCCATCGTCGCGGCCGAGACCAGCACGCTGACCATCATCAGCATTCCCGGACTTGCCTATGACAGCAACCTCACCTTTCTGCAAGTGGTGATGGGATACGTAGTGGGGCGGGTGGTCATCAGCTTCGTGCTGCTGCCACACTATTTTCGTGGCGATCTTTACACTGCCTACGAATTGATTGAACGACGATTTGGACGGGGCTTGCGTTCGCTCACCGCGGGCCTGTTCCTGTTGACGAGGACGGCGGCCGAGGGCGTTCGCGTCTATGCCGTGTCGATCGTGGTGGCAATCGCTCTGGGGACGGGCGAAGTCGCCTCGATCGCCATCATCACCCTATTGACGCTCATCTATACATTCGAAGGCGGACTGGCGGCGGTGATCTGGACCGATGTAGTCCAGACGGCGATTTACGTCGGCGGGACAGTGCTTGGATTAGTGACGATTCTGCACCTTGTTCCAGGAGGATGGACAGCGATTCACGCCGCAGCCGCGAGCGCGGGCAAATTACAGGTGGTCGATTTCAGACCCAACTTCTGGCAGCCTTATACCTTCTGGGCAGGCATAATCGGCGGGACGTTTTTTATTACAGCCAGCCACGGCACGGACCAACTCATCGTCCAGCGCTTACTGGCGGCTCGCACCCAGAAACAGTCGATCATGGCGCTGCTTTCGAGCGGCGTTGCCATCCTGTTTCAATTTGCGCTGTTCCTGATGGTTGGGATCATGCTGTGGGCCTATTACCGCGTGCCTTCGTCAACTTTTGGGAAGCCGGACCGGATTTATCCCACATTTATCGTCAGCCGAATGCCGCACGGGATTTCCGGGCTGCTGATTGCCGCGATCCTGGCCGCAGCGATGTCAAATTTGAGTGCGGCACTGAATTCACTCTCTTCCACTTCAATCATTGACTTCTATGTGCGCTTCCGACCACGGTCTGACGAGCGGACGCAAATGCGACTTTCGCGCTTTTCGACATTCGTGTGGGCGCTGGTGTTGTTTGGTTTGGCCGTGCTCTCGCTGCACAAAGTCGGGCGCGTCATCGAAGTGGGATTGCAAATTGCGTCGGTGGCTTACGGCGCGCTGCTGGGAGTCTTTTCGCTCGGTGTTCTCACGCGGCGGGCGAATGAGCGCGGTGCGATGGTGGGAATGTTGTTCGGGTTTGGCATCGAAATGTATTTGTGGGGGACACACGTCCCGTGGACGTGGTGGGTAATGATTGGCACGATAGTGACGTTCACGGTGGGATATTGTGCAAGCATCGCTACCAATAAATAGCAAGTCATAACCACGAAGGACACGGATTATCGCGAAGGGCGCATTGCCGTATACTGGCACACTTCCCCATGCCTGAACCGATTCAAGTAACGACCCCTCGTCTCGAGCTTGCCCGCGATCTGGGCGTCAGCCATGCCTCCGCAGTGGTTGTGGGGACAATCATCGGCAGCGGAATTTTTCTGGTTCCTGCCGAGATGATGCAGGCTGTGGGCTCGGCGAAGCTGGTTTATCTGGCTTGGCTCGTGGGCGGACTGCTTTCGTTTTTTGGCGCGCTTACTTATGCCGAACTTGGCGCCATGAAGCCGCAGGCTGGTGGCGAGTATGTTTACGTGCGCGACGCTTACGGTCCTCTGGGAGGTTTTCTCTACGCGTGGACCTGGTTCGTCATCGCGAAACCCGCGTCGGTGGCCACGATCGCTACCGGGCTGGTTCGCATTCTGGGCACATTTCCAATCTTTTCGTTCTTCCCTTCCACTGCCATCAACGTTCCTTTCGCAGTCACTTGGGGCCAGCTTGTCGCTATCGCCGCGGCCATTCTCATTTCTGTTTTGAACTACCTTGGCGTCAAGAAGGCTGGCGAGTTTCAGCTTGTGTTTACGGTGCTGAAAGTGGCAATCATTCTCGGCATCGTCGTGATCTGTTTCAGTGGAGCGGGAAGCGCGGCCGGACGCGGCTGGAGCAACTTTGCCACTACCTTCACCGGAGCCAAGGGTGGTATCGCCGGCTTCATGGCGGCGCTGGTGGCGGCGCTGTGGGCGTATGACGGGTGGAATGATTTGAACATGGTCGCTGGCGAAGTGAAGCGGCCGGAGCGGAATATTCCGATTGCGCTGATTGCGGGCGTGGCGACAGTTGGTGTGTTGTATGTGCTGGTGAATGCAGGCGTGCAATACGTGCTGACGGCGAGCACGATTGCGGCTTCGCCGCGGCCGGCCTCTGACGCGGTCGCTCTTGTCATGGGACGGATGGGCGCTAGCATTGTGTCGGCGGGCATGGCGATCTCGATGCTGGCTACGCTGAACGGCACGATCATGAGCGGGGCTCGCGTGCCTTTTGCCGTCGCCCGCGATGGATATTTTTTCTCGGCTCTCGCTGAAGTTCATCCGCGCTTTCATACGCCGTCGGGTGCCATTGTGTTGCAGGCGGTGCTTTCGATCCTTCTGCTTCTGCTCGGAGGAAACTTCCGGCAGCTTTTTTCGCTGGCCATCTTTGCTGAGTGGCTGTTCTACATGATTGCCGGCAGCACCGTTTTCGTCTTCCGCTGGCGCGATCCCGACGCCGTGCGGCCTTATCGCATGATTGGTTATCCCTTCGTCCCCGCGCTCTTCATTGCCGCGGCCGCTGTTCTTCTTTACTACACTTTCCGCAGCGATTGGCCGAACTCTTTTTATGGACTGCTGGTCATTCTGGCCGGCGTGCCGGTGTTTGCCTGGTTTCGATCAAAAAAATCACGGATCGAATCCGCTTAAATCCCTAGAATCAATGATTTACGGTGGCTCGACCTGCGACTAATCTGGATAAAATCTTGATTCTAAATAACTTGCCCGTAAAATCTTGCGGACAAAGGGGTTAGCTGCATCGGTCTCACGTAAGTCCTTTATAATCAGTGCGTCGATTTCTGTCGGGACTGAAAACCGCCGGATCTGCGGGCCAAAATCTTGTGCGGAAAGGACTTAGCCGCACGATATTTGGTTTTCAATGAACTGTTCTGCGCCGGGGATTCCCTGTGCTGGGACAATTCTGAAACGAAGTGCGGACTGTGCGCAAGGTCAGATGTCACAGCGGGGCTGTGGAAAACATTGGGGAGAGGTGAGCTTCTGAGTGGGTCGGTTCGTGGCGCATGGAACTGAAAACACCTTGGCTGTCGGCTGACCGGCGCGCACCTTTCGAAAACCGCGAAAGGTGCGGCAGCCTCAATTGTGGCGGTGCCAGCTGAGAAAAACCAAGGGTAAGCCAGCCCCAGTGTGGGTGAGGGTATAACGGGTCGTTTCAGCACCGGGGGCTGGCCCACCTTTGCCGGCACCATAATAAACGAGGATGCCCCATCTTTGCGTCTTTTGCAAAGGTGGGCGGCGGTGCTGCCGGGGCAACAGGCTCTTGGCTCTGCGATGCTATTCGGCCGTCGACCGGGAGCAGAGCGTCATTCGCACTCCATCAAAATTAAAATCTTCTCGCACTGGCTGTACCGCGTCCCACCTTTCGAAAACCGCGAAAGGTGGGGCATCCTCAGTTATTATGGTGCCGGCGAAGGTGGGCCAGCCTCCCTGTACCGCGCCTGACTTACGGCACGAGTACTCGTGCTCTTCCCGATCCTCTACCCCGACAGTGCGGGAGAACTCGCTGATACCGCTGCGTGTGGGTGAGGGTATAGGGGTCTTTCGACCGCGCATGCCGATTCGCTTCGCTCTTCGGCATGCTCCGCTCAAGATGACAGAGCAGAGGATGAGGGTGCCCGCGTCCCTAGCCCGTTTTAGCCGAGTCCCGTAGCCGCTTCTTTTTCGGTTACCTTAGGTCAAGAGCCGTGGACACGTTTACCCCCTGTCCGATCTCCCGTACTGTGAAGACTCCAATCCCGGTCCGCTCCCTCGGCCGGGATCCCCATGGAGTTAAAGCATGGCTACGTATCAACATAATTTTCAGCTCGGCATTCTTCCCGAGCGCAAGATTGACAAGCGCGCGGTCGCCGCGGCCTATGCCTTCATGGTGCTGCTCGCTTTTCTCCTGGTGAACATGGGGATTTTGTTTCCGGACAGGATGAGTTTCAAGACGTATCGCGTCACTTCGATAATTCCGATGCCCGCGCTGAAGCCGGTGCGGGAGCCGGTTAAGAAGGTAGTGAAGCCCACGGTGAAGGCGAAGTTGCTTCCTCCTGCGCCGGTTTTCGAAAAGCCGCGGTTGATTGTGCCGCGTGAGGTTCGTCACGTACGCGCGCCCGAGCCGGTGGAAGCGCCGAAGGTAGTCGTCAACCAGTTTGCCGCTCCGCAATTGAAGATCACGGCGGGCGGAGCGCGTCCGCAACTGTTGCATGTCGGAGATTTTTCGGGAAGCTCGGTGGCTCCCACGGTGAATGCGCCGGTCGAGAAGGTGCAGACCGGCGGCTTTGGCGATCCCAATGGTTTGAAAGGGACGGGCAAGCAGGGCGCCAAGCTGTACGCGGCGCAGTCCGGCTCGTTTGACATGCCGGCAGGTCCAGGACAAGGCAACGGATCGGGCGGGGCGAAAGGTATCAAGGGAACGGTGGCCAGCGCCGACTTCGGCAACGGCATTGCGACCGGAGGCAAAGGCGACGGCCGCAGCGGTGGGGCCGGAGTCTCCACGGGGGGATTCGGAGCGGAGCAGGTGGTGCATGCCGGACCGAAGATTGCGCAGGCGTCAGGGCCGGCAACTACTCCAGTCGAGATTACGTTCAAGCCGCAACCGGTTTATACCGACGAGGCGCGCGGCCTGAAGTTGGAAGGCGAAGTTTTGCTGGAAGTGCTGTTTGAGGCCAACGGGACTCTGCATGTGAATCGTGTGGTGCGGGGCCTAGGTCACGGGCTGGATGAAGCTGCGGTGGCGGCCGCCAACAAAATGCGCTTCAAGCCGGCGCTGCGGATGGGACAGCCGGTGGATTCGACGGCGATCGTGCATGTGACGTTCCAGATTGCGTACTAAGAGTTTGAGTGCTCGGGAAACTTTAGGGCAGAAAATTCGCTTTGTGGCGCTGAATGTGCGAGGCGAATTAAGCAATCGGTTCCAAACAACAAGCGGGTCACGTTCTTAGAGAAAAATCGAGAGACATTGCTTCAACCTTGGAGAGAAGAGTCATGCGTACTTGGAAATGGATGTTTACAGCCGCACTGCTGGTCTCGGTGAACGCCGCCGCGCAGCAACCGGTAGAGTCACAACCTTCGACGCAGCCAGACGCTGCCACAGCCACGCAGACGGTGCCGACGACGGCGGCTTCTGACGCTCAGGCGTCGCCAGCTGCCGCGTCCCAGCCGTCGTCAACGCCTGGTTCGCAGGCCACGGCGTCGACCGCTCCGGCGCCGACCCCGTCGGCGCTGCCGCAGCCCACCACCATGGATCAGGTGGTCGATCGCTTTATCGAGCGCGAACACGGGCTCATGAAGGCGCTCTCCAATCGCACTCCGGTGGTCGAGACTTATCTGCAGAATCTAAGCGCCGATCCGCAACTCGGCCCCGTGCCCAGCGCCGACCACTACTTCCTCGGCCGCATGGACATGGGCGAGTCGGTCGACCGCAAGGATTATTTGAAGGAGCAGAACAAAGGCATGGAGAGCCGGCTGATGGGCGGCTTCAACAAGCTCTTCAAGGTGCAGTACCAGCCCCTGGGCTTCTCCTGGATGGTCTACGCCGACCGGTCTGACTTTGACCGCTCGCACTATGAGTTTCATTACATCCGCCGCGAATTCCTGGGCGATGTCCGTTGTTTGGTATTCGACGTCACACCCAAGAAGGGCTCCGGCAAGGGACGATTCCAGGGACGCCTGTGGGTGGAAGATCAGGATTACAACATCGTCCGGCTGAACGGCACCTACGCTCCCGCGCCGAAGAATTCGTATTTCTTCCACATGGATAGCTGGCGCCTGAACCTGATTCCGGGCTACTGGGTGCCCGCTTACATCTACAGCGAAGAAGGGGACTTCAGCGCTGGGGTAAAGAACAAGATGGCCTTCAAGGCGCAGACCCGAATCTGGGGTTACGACCTGAAGAAAGGCGACAAGGACGACGAACTCACGCAGATTCGCGTGGACAGCGTGAAAGACGAGAGCCAAGCTGCGCAGGATGCGTCTCCGCTGCAGGCTGAGCGGGAATGGCAGCAACAGGCGGAAGATAACGTGATCGAGCGCCTCACCCGCGCCGGCTTGCTTGCGCCCGAGGGCGACGTGGATCACGTTCTCCAGACGGTGGTCAACAATCTGGAAGTCACCAACAACATCGACTTGCCGCGTCCGGTACGCACTCGCGTGCTGCTCACGGCGCCGCTTGAAACCTTCAGCGTGGGCAACACCATCGTGATCAGCCGGGGCTTGATCGACGTGCTTCCCGATGAGGCCAGCCTGGCAGCGGTGCTGGCTCATGAACTGGCGCACATCGTGCTCGGCCACAATCTGGGGAGCAAGTATGCCTTCAACGACCGCATGCTGTTCTCCGATGATTCCACCTACAACAATCTGGGCTTCAGGCACATTCCGGAAGAAGAAACAGCAGCCGATAAGAAAGCTGTGGACTTGCTGAATAACTCACCTTACGCTCAGAAGCTCGATAGCGTTGGCCTGTTCTTGAAGGCGCTGCAAGCCCGTGCCCCTCAGCTCAACGCTTTGTTGACTACGCACCTGGGCAATTCGCTGGCTTCCGCCGGAAGCATCGACCGGCTCTCCGCTCTAGCCAGCAAGGGTCCGGCGCTCGATAACAACAAGCTGGATCAGGTTGCGGCTCTTCCGTTGGGAGGACGCGTCAAGGTCAATCCCTGGGACGACAAGGCAGAAATGGTGAAGACGGCTCCGGTCGCCATCACCTCGGCGCGCGACAAGATGCCGTTTGAAGTCACGCCCTTCTATCCGCGGTTGGCACGCTACGGCACGTCGGCTACATCGAGCACTGTACCGGCTACCGCCGCTGCTAACGCAACGCCGGGCAGTAACTGAAGCTCTACTCCAAGTTGCAATAAGACGAGGGCCGGGATCCGGAATCACCTTCCGGGATACCCGGCCTTTGTCTGTTTGCGAGGTGAGAGTACCGTGTACGGAAAATCGCACTGACCTCATCCCTCGCGTGATATCGTTCCGATTCAGTAACCCAGGTTTTGCAGGTGATCATGCGTCCCGTCATTCAAGTTTCCGCAGTCCGCAAGACCTACGGCTCTACCGTGGCGGTCGACGAAGTATCGTTCGAGGTCAACGAAGGGGAGATCTTTGGTTTAATTGGGCCCAACGGCGCGGGAAAGACCACTACGATGGAGTGCATCGAGGGTCTGCGGACGCCCGACCGGGGTGCCATCTCGGTGCTTGGTCTCAATCCCTTCAGCGACGTGTACAAGCTGCAAGAGCGCATTGGAGTTCAGCTTCAGCAGGCGCAACTGCAGAAGCGGATAAAAGTGTGGGAGGCAGTAGACCTCTGGGCCTCCCTTTACCAGAAGACTGCAATCGACGGGGAACGCTTGCTCGAACAGCTCGGTCTGACCGACAAGCGGAACGCCTGGTTCATGACCCTCTCGGGCGGCCAGAAGCAGCGGCTGTTCATCGCGCTTGCGCTGATCAACGATCCCGAGCTGGTGTTTCTTGACGAACTGACCACCGGTCTGGACCCGCAGGCGCGGCGCGCCATCTGGGACCTGGTGCGCGGCATCCGCGAGCGCGGCAAGACGGTTTTCCTGACTACTCATCTCATGGAGGAGGCCGAACGCCTATGCGATCGCGTGGCGATCATCGAGCACGGACGCATTATCGATATCGACACGCCGCAGAGCCTGGTGAACCGGCACTGCCCCGAGCGTACCGTGGTCCTCGCTACAGACGACTCATCGGCTGCAGAGCGCTTTCGAACCATCCGGCGCGTCGAGGCCGTAACCTGCAACGACTCGCATTTCAGCATTCGGGGCCGGGGCGACGATCTCGTCACCGAGGTGATCCATTGTCTGTCAGAGAATCGCATCCGCGTCACCGATTTCCGCACGATTCTCCCCAACCTTGAAGACGTCTTTCTCAAACTGACTGGTCACTCGATTCGCGACTAGGCTTGATAATCATGCTGCGTGGACTCTGGAAATTAACGTGGATCGAGATCAAGATATTCCTCCGCGAGCCGCTCGGCGCGTTCGGGACCATCGGCATCCCCGTTCTGGTGTTCGTCGTAACCGGCCGGATAGTCGGCCGCAGCCTCGCACCCGCGTCACTCGCCGCCAGCAGTTTTATCAGCGCCGGTCTACCTGTGCTGGCTTCGGTCCTGATCTCGATCAGCGCCGTGCTGTCGCTGGTCACCATCATTTCAATCTACCGCGAGGGAGGCATTCTCAAACGGCTACGCGCCACTCCCTTGCGTCCTCAGACCATCCTCACTGCCCACGTAGTCGTCAAGCTGCTGCTCACCGCCGCTACACTGGCCTTAATGGTGCTCGCCGGCAAACGCTACTATCCGGTCGGCATCCATGTTCCATTGTTCAGCTTTACGATGGCGCTTCTGATCAGCACCTGCAGCATCCTGTCGATCGGCTTTCTCATCGCCAGCATCGTTCCCACGGCCCGCTTCGCGCAGCCTATCGGCGCCGTGATCATGTACCCGATGATCGCGGTCTCGGGACTCTTCGTGCCCGTCGCAGCGCTGCCGCCCTCGCTCCAGGCAGTGGCCAAAGTTGTGCCGCTAACCTACACCGTGTCGCTGCTCGAAGGGATTTGGAAGGGCGACTCCTGGTCATCGCACCGGGGCGACGTGGCGGCATTGGCCGTCGTGTTTATCGTGTGCACGGCGCTGTCGGCGAAGGTGTTTCGCTGGGAGTAGCAACGTTGACTTCGCTCCCCACCCATGTGCCGCCACCGGTACATTCTCTGGGAGTCGTTCGAGCCGCTCACCAAGCGAAAGCATTGGCGCAAGTGTTAGCGCACAACAGTGTTCGATATTGCTCAGACAGAATGTCGAGCCAAACGCTAGGCTTAGAACCCACAGGATTAAATATGGTCCATACTACTGAGCAGACAATCGTAGACTTTCTCAACTCTTCCAGAACGGCCAGTTTTGCGACGGACAAATCGACCTGCGGAACTTGTGGGGCGGTAGTAGAGTATCGACCCTCCACATTGTTCCATGGAGCCCAAAGCTGGGAAGTGTGGCTTCCATTTTGCATTAAGTGCCAACCCAGCGCTCCCCTTCTGACCTACGACGCGTAGTTGCCGAGCACCAAGGGTTGACCGGTAAAGGTTTTCAATTTACCTTTCTAAATGATGGTTGGTGCAATCGCGTCCGCCCATCCTGGTCCCATCATCCGCGTTCGCTCGCTCGACTATACCGAATTCTCCGGTAGGCTTTCCCAAGTCGCTCACGCCCTCGACGCGATTCGCCGGGAATCACTTCTTCTTGGGTGACAGAAAGTTCGCTAATCGGTGGCTTCTTCGCCCGATCCGAGTCAGCGGTTGAACCGGGGTGTGACAATGGCGGTTGAGGGGCTTTGCGCAGTTTCGGTGTCAGTTTGCTGATAGAGGTCATGTTCCGGTCTGGGTGAGATTGTTCGTCTCTACTGCTTGAAGCATAGGTCTCGAAGAGTGGGCATGCTGATCCAAACTGCTCAGTTTTCCGTCGATGCACCCACAAAGGTGCGAACGCGACTGTTTAGTGTCTAGTTTTGCTCAGAAGAAAGCCGGAACCTGAACCTATCATGTCTGTATGGGTAACCTTGATGCCCCACGTGATCGATAGGAGGTTCTATGTTAGGTATGGGTGTGGTCGGAACAATAATTGTGATTCTGGTGATTGTCTGGCTCGTGCGACGCGCGTGAAGCGAGTTTCTTGAACGGGAGGATTTAGCCACAACAGCAGCCAGACGACGATCTCATGTCTTCCGGCGTGCTCTTTTTTCGCCACGGCAGCAGAGTACCTGGTAGCGAGTACCTAGTACCGAGAAAAAGCGGGCTGACTTGGTACTACTCGGTACTCGCACCAACTTATTTCGCTCCCAGCCCATCTTTCTCATGATAATTCGGGTACGCCGGTCGCTGGTACTGCGGCAGCGGATGCTCTTTCAACTGCTGCATCACAACCTCGATTGCCTTGTCGAGTTGCGCGTCGTGTCCGTTGCGATAGGCGGCGGGGTCGAGCTCGACTTCTATGTCTGGAGCGACGCCGATGTTCTCCACTTCCCACTCGCCTTTGAGGCCATAGATCGCGGCTCGCGGAGATGTGATACGGCCGCCATCGAGCAGTTGCGGGTAGCCGCCAATCCCTACGAGCCCGCCCCAGGTTTTCTTGCCGACGAGCGGTCCCAGACCGGCTTTCCGGAAATACCACGGCAACGCGTCGCCGCCTGAACCTGACATTTCGTTGATGATCATCACTTTCGGTCCGTAGATCGCTTCCGATGGACTCGACCAGTCGTGGCCTTCGCGAGTGACTACTTTGCTCATGATGGGCCGCCGCAAGTAGTCGATGATGTAGTCGGCGAGCTGGCCGCCTTCATTAAAGCGCTCGTCGACGATTACCGCTTCCTTGCCCACCTGCGAGAAGAAGTAGCGGTTGAAGCTGGTGTAACCTCCGCCTGCGGTGTTGGGCACGTAGACGTAGGCAACACGGCCTCCGGTGGCCTGATCCACTTTGCGGCGATTGTCTTCGATCCACGCGCGATGACGCAGATTCTCCTCGCTCTCGACCGGGACTACGGTGACCTCGCGCGCGGCTTTGTTGTTGTCCTTGTTCTTGTCTTTGTCCTTGTCCTTGCCGTCAGCAGTCGCGCCGATCTTCAACACCACCTGCTTCCCGGCTGTTTCCTCGAAGAAGCTGTAGATGTTGTCCTGCGAGTGCAGCTCGCGCCCATTCACCGCCAGAATGTAGTCGCCGGCCTTGGCGTTGACGCCCGGCTGGGTCAGCGGAGCCTGCAAGCCCGGATTCCAGTTTTCTCCGTCATACACTTTCGCGATGCGATAGCGGCCGTTCTCGAGGCTGTAGTCGGCGCCCAGCAATCCGCCTTTGACTTTCTTTGGCTCCGGCGCTTCGCCTCCGCCGACAAACATGTGGCCGACCGTCATTTCGCCAAGGCACTCGGTGAACAGATAGGTGAGTTCGCCGCGGGATGCGATCCCCTCAAGATACGGTTCGTACTTCTTCTTCGCTTTGTCGAGGTCGAGACCGTGGTAGTGGGGATCGTAGAAAAAGTCCCGCTGGATCCGCCAAGCCTCGTTATAGATTTGCTTCCACATCGCCCGGGGCTCCACGTAAACTTCCCAACCGTCGAGCTTGAGCGGGCCTATGCCCGGCTTGGGCGGACCTGCGGGGCTGGGCGCATCATCGGCCGAGGCGGTCGCCCACGCCTCACCCTTTTTGTACAGGATCTTTCCACCGTCGAAGGAAACTGCGTAGTCATGCACTTCCTCGATCCACTTCTCCACCTTGCGCTTGCTCAAATCAAACTTCTGGATCGTACCTGTGAGGTTTCGGTAATCCTCCTCGCTCAACGCGTTCGGGACTTCCTGTAGGAACAGAATGCCCGACTTCCCTGAAAGCATGTTGATGTAATTCCTGGCTGGAATCGGCAAAGCCAGAATGCGCTGGCTGATTCCCTCGATGTCGATCTTGACGACGACGGGCTCGTCCTTCTTCTCCTTACCTTTGTCTTTCTCCTTGTCCTTATCCTCTTTGTCCTCTTTGTGCGCATCTTTACCGTCGGCGGACTTATCGTTGCCTTTGCCCTTTTCTTTGTCCTTGTCTTTATCTTTATCCTTATCCTTGTCTTTATCTTTATCCTTGTCTTTTTCGGAAGACTTATCCTTGTCGCCCGCGCCGATGTTTTCCTCGTCGCTTTCCGGGGCGAGCGGCGACGGCAGATCTTTACTCAACACGGCCACATAGACGCTGCGCGACACCCGGTGCTCGTCGCTCGACATATCCAGTCCCGCGGTGGAAAGCGCCACATCGGTCGACGCGGTGAAATAAAGATACTTGCCGTTTTTGTCGAAGGCCGGATACAGCGCATCGCTCATGCCATCCGTGATCTGGAACGCCTTGCCCTGATCAAGCGAGTAGACAAACACTGCGTGCAGGCCGCTGGGCAGTTGCCGGGTGTAGGCAATCCACTTATTGTCTGGAGCCCAGGTCTGGCTGAACTGAGATGCCGAGAAGCCTCCGAAGTAATCGCTATCGATCAGCTTTGGCTGAGGTTTATCGAGATCGAGGTACCACAAATTCATTCGCTTGTCAGAGTAGGCAATCTTCTTGCTGTCGGGCGACCAGGTGGGACTGTAGAAGAATGACGGCGGATTTCCGAGATTGATATGCCGAATCTCTCCTAAACCGTTCTGCCCGCGTATACACAATTCGTATTCGCCCGAGTCGTCGCAAAAATATGCGATCGACTTTCCGTCCGGAGACCAGGCCGGGTCGCGGTCGGCCACAGCCGGGCTGCGCGTCAGATTGCGAATGTCCCCCTTGTCGGTGGGTACCGTGAAAATCTCTCCCCAGGCCTCAAATACTGCGCGTGCGCCCGTGGGAGAAATGCCGAAATTTTGAATGCGCTTGGGGTCGACCTTGGTGAAGTGCGGCCGCACCGCGTCGAAATCTCCGCTGACGTGGATGGAAACATTCTTCGCCTGGTGCGTATTCAAGTCATAGAGCTTGATGGCGCCGAACTGCTCAACGACGATGGCGTCCGGCCCCGCGGAAATCGTCTTAAAGTCGAACCCATCGCTGTGCAGCACTTCCGAGACTTCTTTGCTCTTCGTGTTATAGGCAAACAAGCTCACCGGCCCGTTGCGATCCGAGAGAAAATAAATCGTGTCGCCTACCCACTGCGGATGATGGTCATTGGAGTTGTCGCGAGGAATCTTTACCACGCTGGAATCTTTCAGATCGGCAATCCAGATCGGGGTGGTCTGGCCGCCGTGGTAGCGCTTCCACGCCGCCTGCCACTGCAGATGGGGCACGTAGACCAGATGCGTACCGTCGGGCGAGAACTGGGCCTCCTCACCAATGGGGATCGGCAATTTGGTGGGGAACCCACCTTCGACCGGCACGGTGTACAGTTGATCCTCGAAATGCCGGAAGCTGTTGCCCCAGGACGAGAACAGAATGTTCTTACCGTTGGGCGTCCAGCCGAGAACGAATTCGTCGGCAGGATGGAAAGTCAACCGCCGTGGTACACCTCCGGTCGCCGCGACCACGTATACATCGCGGTTCCCGTCATACTCGCCGGTAAAGGCAATCATGGTTCCGTCGGGAGAAAAGCGGGGCAGGATTTCGGCTCCGACTCCAGAAGTTAGACGGCGCGCATCACCGCCCTCCCGGCTGACGATCCAGAGGTCACCGGCGTAGTTGAAGACGATCTGCGTCTTGCTTACCGTGGGAAAACGCAGCAATAGCGGCGGATCAGTTTGCGCAGAGGCGGTGGGTAAGCAAAGCGAAATCAGAGATAGAAACAAGAGGGACGGGACGAATATCTTCCGTAGACGTTGGCGCATAAGAAGCTCCTGACAATGGCGAATACTTAGGAATGACGGGAAATCTTAGTGTGGCTGAGGCAGTGCGGTCAACTTCGGTTGCTGCTCGGTATTGGGTTAATTTGAAATGCTTGTCATTCTGACTCGCGGCTTTATCGCGCGAAGAACCTGCCGTCCCGCCCAACAGCAGGTTCCTCACCGGCAAACAACGCCGGTTCGGAATGACCACGTATAATGTTTCGCTCAAACTGATTCACTGATCTGCTGCTTGTCCTTCTGGGCTTCGCTTTGCCCTTCCCGGGCAGCCCTGCCGGGTTTTCATGGGTGCGTTCACGAAAGCTTCCCCGCAGGCCGGTGGCCAGCTTGACGCTCGATTCGCCGAACTTGTCGCGCAGGCGGTCGGCGGCGGCCAGCGCATCTTTCCAACGCTGCTGCCGGCTCCCTTCGAGCAAACTGATCTGCTCCGCCTGGTGCTCAAACGACGCCGCTTGCACTCCCAGCAGCCGCACCTGCATGCCCGGCTTCCAGTTCCTGCGAAACAGCGTGCGCACCTGCTCAAAGATTTCGCCATCAAGCTGCGTGGGCGCGGGCAAGCTATGAGCGCGTGTGATCGTGGTGAAGTCTTTGTAACGCAGTTTGAGTTGGATGGTGCGCGCGTGCAGGGACGCTTCCCGCAAGCGGCGTCCCACCATCTCGGAGAGCCGCATCAGCGTAGCTTCAAGCTGGCTCGAATCGGCCGTGTCTTCGTTGTAGGTATGCTCGTGGCTGATCGACTTGGCTTCGGTATCGGCGCCGACTTCGGCATCGAACCATCCCCCGGCATCTTCTCCTCGCGCTTTGCCGGCCAGCGCCAGTCCCCATTTGCCGAATCGTTCTTGCAGTTCGGATCTCTTCGAGCCGCGCCAGGTCTCCTACTTTCTTGATACCCAACTCGTGAAGATGGCTCTCCATCACTTTGCCGACGCCGGGAATCGCTCGCACATCCAGCGGCGCGAGGAACTTGGATTCTCCTCCCGGCACAACCCACAACACGCCGTTGGGCTTGGCTTGCGCGGATGAGACCTTCGCGATCAGGCGCGATGATCCAATGCCGATTGAGCAATTCAGCCGCGTCTCTTCTTTCATCCGCTGATGGAGTTTATGCGCGGCTTTCAGCGGCGGGCCGTGCAGACGCGCCGTTCCGGTCATGTCGAGGTAGGCTTCGTCGATCGAAGCCATCTCCACCTGTGGCGAGAATGCCGTCAGCACCTTGAAGACTTTTTCCGAGCACTCGCGGTAACGCTCCGGATGACCGTCGACAAAGATGGCGTGCGGACAATGCTTTGCCGCGGTTCGCAGCGGCATGGCGGAATGCACTCCGAACTTGCGTGCCTCATACGATGCCGCCGAAACCACCCCGCGTTCGTCGCGCTGGCCTCCGACGACGACGGCTTTGCCTTTCAGTGAGGGATCGAACAACTCTTCCACGGAGACGAAGAAGGCGTCCATGTCGACGTGGAAGATGGTGCGGGCGAGAGCCGGCAGCTGGGATGTGACGGCCATGAGCGGATTGTAGCAGCGGGAACGAACGGTCTTCCGTTCATAACGATGTCATCGCGTTTATAACGATGTCATCCCGAGCGAGGCGAGGGATCTTGGTTTCTGCCGGCAGCGAGCGCGCCGTGCTGGCGTGAGCAAGAACCAAGATCCCTCGCGTCGCTCGGGATGACAAGGGGTAAAGTATTCGCCCAGAGGCGCTGTTAAACCAGCACCTTGTCCAGCATCGGCACCGGTGCCGATGCGCCCCGCATCAGCTTCACGCGCTCATAAATCTTCCCGTATTCGCGCGCGGAAGCGTTCCAGGAAAAGTCCTTGTTCATGCCGTTGCGCATGAGTACCTGCCAGGAAGTCTGATCGCGGAAGGCTTGCAGCGCCTGCTTGATAGTGAGCAGCAAAGACTCGCCGTTGTATTCCGTAAACTTAAAGCCGGTGCCTTTGCCGGAGCGCGCGTCCCAGGGCTCGATGGTATCGTCGAGGCCGCCGGTGGCGCGCACGACCGGCACCGTCCCATACTTCAAGCTGTAGATTTGATTTAGTCCGCAAGGTTCATATTTTGAAGGCATTAGAAACATGTCGGACCCAGCCTCGATCTTGTGCGCGATGGCGTTGTCGTAAGCCACCTTGAACGCGATCTTGTTGGGGAATTGCTTATTGAGTCGCGCAAACATTTCTTCATACTGCTTGTCGCCGGAGCCGAGAACCACCATGATCATCTCTTCGCGCGCCAGCCGGTCCATGATCTGCGCGATCAGGTCAAAGCCTTTCTGCGCGGCGAAGCGGGACACGATGCCGATCACCGGCAGCTTCGGATCGGCATTCTTCACGCCAAAGGCCGCCAGCAGATCCTGCTTGCACAGGGCTTTGCCGGAAAGATCTTGCGGCGAAAACTTTGCGACGATGAACTTGTCCGCCTGCGGGCTCCACTCATCGTAATCCACGCCATTCAGAATCCCGGTGACTGTGGCTGCCCGGTCGCGCAGCACGCCTTCGAGTCCAAAGCCGTACTCGGCGGTTTGAATTTCCTGGCTGTATTTTTTGCTGACAGTCGTGATGAAGTCGGAATAGGTAAGCGCGCCCTTCAGAAAGTTAACCTGCCCAAAGAATTCCATCTTCGACATGCTGAACAGGTCCCAGGGAAGCATGAGTAACGGAAGAGTCTCGGGTGGGAACAGTCCCTGGTAGCCCATGTTGTGGATGGTGAATACGGTGCCCACGTCGCGAAACGCCGGATCTTCGGCATACACGGTGCGCAGCAGCACCGGCACCAGCGCCGACTGCCAGTCATGACAATGGAACACGTTGGGCACGCCCAGAATTTTTGCCGCTTCCAGCACGGCGCGCGAGAAAAGCGCAAAGCGCTCCGCGTTATCGGGATAATCCCCCGCAGGCGTGCCGTAAAGCGCGTCGCGATCGAAGTACTCAGGGCATTCGACAAAATAAAAGCGCACGCCGGACTGGCTGCCGCCCGTTACCACCGAGGCGAAGCGGTACTTGTCGTCGAAAGGAATGGTGATGCTGCGAACCACGGTCGCGGCATCTGTGAGCTTGGTCTGCTTGTAACGAGGCAGGTACACGCTGACCTGATGCCCCAGCGATGCTAGCGCACGCGGCAATGCACCCACCACGTCCGCCAACCCGCCGGTCTTTGAAAACGGCACGCCTTCCGATGCTACGAATGCGATATGCATGAATCCCTCCCAGGGTAAGACCCGCTTTTCGCGGGCGCACGTTATGATGGAATGTCTGTTGCGGGACCCAACCTCCCGCGCGCAACCTACGCGGGCCGAATAGTCAGTTTACAGGCCCGAGGAAATGAGGGTCAACGTGCCGAAGGTCGTGTCCGCTCGACGCCCGCAACACAAGCCCAAGTTGGGGCAACATTTTCTTGCCAGCGACGACTTCGCCTTGCGGATGGTCGACGCCCTCGGCGACATTTCGCAAAGTACAGTGCTCGAAATCGGCCCCGGACGCGGCGTTCTCACTTCCCTGCTGGCCAAACGGGTCCGCCGCCTGATCGCGGTGGAACTCGACCGCGTGCTGGCCGCCCAGCTTCGCCTCCGCTTCGGCATGTTTTCCAACGTCGAGGTGATCGAGGCCGACATTCTCTCAATCGATTTCGATTCCCTGTTCGGCCCCAAGCCAGGCCTGCGCCGCCCCGGCATCGAATTCCTCCCCGAGCCGGTCAAGGTTGTCGGCAATCTTCCTTACTACATCACGTCGGACATTCTTCTGCGTCTCTTCGATTACTCGAAATATTTTGAAAGCATCGTCATCCTGGTGCAACGCGAAGTGGCGGACCGCATCGCCGCCGAGCCCGGCACTCGCGATTACGGCCTGCTCTCCGCCACCGCGCAGATCTACGCGCGCGTGGAGAAACTTTTCACGCTGCCGCCCGGAGCGTTTGCCCCGCCGCCCAAAGTGCATTCCACAGCGCTGCGGCTCACTATAGCTCCGCGGCAGAAAGAGCTTGGCCTCGACGGGGACGGCCAGATGAAAGACGGTTTCATCGAATTTCTCAAGCTCTCTTTCGGCCAGAAGCGCAAGACGCTGTGGAATAACCTCAAGTCGAACTATCCGGAGCCGCGTCTGCGGGCCGCCCTGGCTCAGGCCCGGGTAAAACCCGCTGCCCGCGCCGAGACCTTAAGTCTGGAAGAGAGCGCCGCGCTGTTTCTTGCCTTGCGCGACAACCCCCAGCGCTCGTAGCATTGTTTTAAGACAGGGTTTCCAACAGGAGCTCCAATGACGGCGAGCCCCGTTCGCCTTCGCCATGCAGCGGTTGCCGGACGATTCTATCCTCGCGATGGAAACTCTCTGCGCCGGGAACTTTGCACCTACCTCGCTCAGGCTCCCGCGCAGACGCCGGTTCGTGCTGTGGCCTGCATGGTTCCCCATGCGGGCTACATGTATTCGGGCCACGTTGCCGGCGCCGTGTTCGCTGCACTGGAAATTCCTCAGCTCTGCCTTGTGATGTGCCCTAACCACACCGGCGTGGGCCGCCCCCTGGCGGTTATCAGCGAAGGCGCCTGGGAAACGCCCTTGGGAAACGTCCCCATCGATAACAGATTCGCGGCGGCCCTCAAGCAGCGCTGCCCCGCTTTGCAGGACGATTCAACCGCGCACCGCAGCGAACACGCAGCTGAAGTCGAGCTGCCTTTTCTGCAGATGCGCCGGCCCGAACTTAAGTTTGTACCAATCGCGCTGGGAACCGGGCAGTTCCACGTTCTCGCGGAACTCGGAGAAGCCATTGCGGATGTAATTGTTGCCCAGAACGCGCGCGTCCTGATCGTGGCCTCGAGCGACATGAATCATTACGAATCAGACGCGATCACGCGGGTGAAAGATCATAGTGCGATCGAACCGATTCTCCGCCTCGACGCCCGCGCCCTGTATGACGCAGTCACGCAACAGCACATCAGCATGTGTGGCTTCGGTGCGGCCGTGGCGATGCTTACGGCGGCGAAGAAGCTCGGGGCAACGTCGGCCGAGTTAGTTAAGTATGCTACCTCGGGCGATGTCTCTGGCGATCGCGATTTAGTCGTGGGCTACGCTGGCATCATAGTGCCGGCGACCTAGTGATGCTCGTGCTCTTCGTGCTCCTGGTGCTCGTGACGCCACCGCCAGTATTCCCGTTGTTCCTTGCTCTTGAGCTTGTGGAACTCGCGGTACGCTTCGTGCCGCTCCTCTAGCCAGTGCCGGTAAATACCGTCTTCGCGGTCATCCCAGTCATGGTAGTCATGGTGGTCCGGGTCGTAGACCCTACCGTGATCACGATCCCGATCGTGCTCTTCGCGGTCTTGCGTGGTGATCACAGGCTTGGCGCTCGCTAACGGTGCCGCCAGCGCCGCCGACAACAGAGTGAATCCAAAATACCGCCATCCTCGGTGCATGAGTTTCTTTCCTTTCAACGTTTCAACCGCTGACGGAGCAAACCTATGATCTCCGGGGGCAGGGCCGCAACATCTTCGTTATTGCATCTTGCCGCTCCCCAGACTTCGTCCCGCTGGACCACAGTAACCAGCCTTCGCCCAGGCCCATATCCGGTGGAAACTGTATTTCAAGGGATTCGAATACGCAAACGTCCTGGTAACGGCAACGCATTGATTGAGTGCCTGTCGCCTCCACCCGCACCCGTCAGTGCCCAGGCGCGGCAGCACTGCTTCCCATCTGAACCAGTTCTTTCGCCCGTACCCGCACCACATTGATCACCGAAGCATCGTCAACTATCTCTTGCAGCACCGGGGCCACTGCCTGTATTTCGCTTAGTTCGCCGCTCTTGGCCTGCGCTTCCATACGCTTCAGTTCCTCGTCCAGCGCCAGCTTCTGATAGAGATGGTAATAAGCCAGCCGCCGCCCGTATTCCAGCGTGCCCGCCATGTTCTGAAAAAGAGCAGTCAATTCCCGCACCGGCTCAACGCTCGAATAGTTGTACTGCGCTGTGTTAGATCGCGGGCCATCCCGATAGCTCAGGATTTTTGTTCCCGTAAATGCCACCTTGCGATTGCCGGAATCAATCCCGCCTGCGAAATAATGGGCCTGCTTCGCCCACTCGAAGATGCGCTGGCGATTCCCCGCCGACACTTCGAATTCCACCTGGTAGTTCTGCTCTTCCGCATCCTCCCACGTCTTCACGGAGCCCTCATAGCGCGCATGTCCAGTCTGGTCGACCGCCATCGAGTAGTGCGCCGGATTCGAGTGGGGAAAATCGAGCGTAAACGTAATCACGGGGGTCGAGGGCGACCGGTCGCTCGTCACCTGCTGTGACATCAGAAGCGAGGACATTGCTGCTACTGCCAGTACTGCCATCCCAACTGCCCGGCAGAGACTGGTGCCTCGCACCACTCGCATCAGGGGATCTCGAATAAGAGAAGCTCGTGAGAAAAACGCCCGGGTCATCACCGCGCCGCAGCCCTCTGCCTTGAAAGTGTGCCCGCGGTGTGCAGATGGCAGATCGCGATGGCCAGCGCGTCCGATGCGTCCATCGGCTCGGGAGCCTCGGCCAATCCCAGCAGGCGCGTCACCATACGCTGCACCTGTTGCTTCTCCGCCCGCCCATATCCCACCACGGACGACTTGATCGTCAGAGGCGAATATTCCGCGACCCCCAACCCCGCAGCGGCGGCCGCCAGCATGGCCACTCCCCGCACCTGGCCCAACGACAGAGCCGACTTCACGTTCAATGCGTAGAAGATGCCTTCAATCGCAACTTCATCCGGATCATGCTCGCTGATGAGCGTCCCGAGTCCGTCATAGATGCGCGACAACCGGCGCGCAAGTGGGTCCCGCGGCGAAAGCTTGATCGCCCCGCAGGTCAGGCACACCAACCGCCCCCCGGAATGCATTTCGACCACACCGTATCCGGTGTACTCTCCGCCGCAATCGATACCCAGAACTCGCATGTGAGTGCAGTGTAGCGCGGAATCAGCGCTGGGCCTAGGGAGGAGATCCGGCAAGTAAACAAGGAGCGAGCTAACAACACTTCGGCCGCCGGACTTTCGCCTCTTCAAATTCCTGGCGGAATGCCGCATACGCCTCGCGCGATGACACCATCCCAGCCCGGTCAAGAAAACGCGCATACGCCGCCTCGTCAAAAATCTCCCGCAGGGTTGCCGCCGCAGTCATCGCGAAATCGCGGATCGTCTTTCGCGCTCGTTTCATCCCTGCTCCTCCACCAGCCGAGTCCTCACAAACGGTGATTCCTGCATTCGCGCTTCTCTAGCTCCACTCAGAATCCCCATCCACTGCCGCACCGATTCCACCAGCACCAGCGCCACCATCACTACCAGAACCCCGTTCACCGCCGCATCCAGCCGGTTATTGAAGATCAGCCGCGCCGTCGCGCTGGTGGCCGGCGCCGCTGCCAGCGCGTGGGCTTGCGACAAAAATCCCACTCGCGGATTCGGGTCGAAGATCTTGTACCACGACGCCGTAAATGTCACCGCAACCAGCCATGCCAGCGGCACCAGCGTGACTGCCGCGTACTTCGTCCGATGCGTCTTGATGATGATCGTCGTGGCCAGACACAGCGCCACCGTCGCCAGCAATTGGTTGGCGATGCCGAACAACGGCCACAGAGAGTTGATTCCGCCCAGCGGATCTTTCACTCCCTGCCACAAGAAAAATCCCCAGGCTGCAACAATTAGAGCGCTGGTCACCAGAATCGATGGATACCAACTCGTTCGTCCCAACGGCTTGTAGATGTGCCCCAGCGCATCCTGCAGCATGAAGCGCGCCACCCGCGTGCCCGCATCCAGAATGGTCAGAATGAACAGAGCTTCGAACATGATCGCGAAGTGGTACCACAGCGCCATCAAAGTCTCGCCGCCCAGGCTGTGCGAAAAAATGTGCGCCATGCCCACGGCGAATGCTGGAGCGCCACCAGTTCGGTTGTAAAGCGTTAACTCGCCGACTGCATGTGCCAGGGCCTGCATATCGGCCGCAGTCACCGGAAAGCCCCAACCAGAAATCGTCGCTGCAGCCGCGGCAGGCGTCTGCCCGACAACTCCCGCGGGACTGTTGATCGCAAAGTAGACACCCGGCTGCATGACGCAAGCGGCGATAATCGCCATGATCGCGACTGCCGATTCGCACATCATCGCGCCGTAGCCCACCATGCGCGTCTGGGTCTCGCGCGCAATCAGCTTCGGAGTTGTTCCGCTTGAGATGAGAGCATGAAATCCGCTGATGGCGCCGCACGCAATCGTGATAAAGGCGAAAGGAAATATTTTCCCCGCAAACACCGGACCTGTCCCGTCGATAAACCGCGTCAACGCCGGCATGTGCAGTGTAGGATGCAACACCACGATCCCCACTCCCAGCAGAGCGATCGTTCCCAGTTTCACGAACGTGCTCAAGTAGTCGCGCGGCGCAAGCAGCAGCCACACCGGCAGCGCGGAGGCGGCAAATCCATAAACCATGATTAGAATCGCCAACGTCGGCGCGCTGAACGTAAACCACCGGGCCAGCGCTGGATTTTGCGACACGTATTGCCCTCCCCAGATCGCCGCCAGCACCAGAACGAAGCCGAGCGCCGACACTTCCATCACTTTTCCCGGACGAATGCGCCGCAAGTACACGCCCATCAGCAGCGCGATGGGCATGGTCATGGCGATCGTGAACGTGCCCCAGGGACTCGCCTTCAGCGCATTTACCACGATCAGCGCCGCCACTCCCAGCAGGATAATCAGAATCGCGATCACCGCCACATAGGCGACAAATCCCCCAACGCGTCCGATTTCATCCTTGGCCATCGCGGTTAGCGACTTGCCGTCGCGCCGCACGGAGAAAAGAAGAATGACGAAATCCTGCACGCAGCCCGCAAACACCGCCCCCGCCAGCACCCACATCGTTCCCGGAAGATAACCGAATTGCGCCGCCAGCACCGGCCCTACCAGCGGTCCTGGCCCAGCGATCGCCGCGAAGTGGTGCCCGAACACCACCCACTTATTGGTGACAAGAAAATCGCGGCCGTTCTCCAGTCGCTCCGCCGGAGTCGCGCGCAGGCCATCGAGCGCGAGAATGTTCACCGCGATGAACTTGCTATAGAAGCGGTACCCGAGTGCGTAGCAAGAGGTCGCGGCCACCACCAGCCAAAGTGCATTGATGGGTTCGCCGCGATGCAGGGCCACCGTGCCGACTGCAACAGCGCCCAGCACCGCAACCGTTCCCCACCCCAAGATCGCAAGAGTTTTGTTCATCTTCTTCGCGCTCGACCCTGACCTAGCCCGCTTCGCTGGTCATGATAAAAAGCGGCTTCATCTCGAAGCTCTTGTAGTGCGGCCGAAGGCGGTCGACGTTGTAGTGTTCCTTTACGTTGACAACTTTCTTCGAGGCGGTAACAGTGTCGATGGGCATATTGTCGTATCGACCGTTCCTCAACACCACAAGCCGTCCGTGGATCCTTCCCAGAAGCAGGTCCAAAGCGAGGTTGCCATAAGCCATCGGGACGACGGAGTCAATCGCATCGGGATCACCGCAGCGGACCAGGTAGCCCAGCTTCTGCGTGAGGGTGTTGATGGTTTTGCCGTTATTGTATTTGGGTGAAAGCTCTTTGAGTTTCTCCGACACCAGGTCGCCAATGCCGCCGAGTTTTTTGTGGCCGAAGGCGTCCGTGGTCTCCTTTTCGAAGACCATTTCACCGCCTTTAAACATCGCTCCCTCCGAAACTAGGACTACCGAGTAGTGGCTGGGGTTCTTCTGGCGGTCGTGAACCAATAATTCAGTAAGGCGCTCGATGTCGAACTGGTGCTCGGGGATCACGCAGCGGTGCGCGGCTCCGGCCATGGTGGGCAACATGGCAGTGAATCCGGCGTAGCGGCCGAACACCTCGAGCACCATGAAGCGTTCGTGGGAACCGGCGCTGGTGCGCAAGCTGTTCGTCATGGAAATCGTTCGCGTCACGCAGGTGCTGAAGCCGATGCAGTAGTCGGTGCCGGGGACATCATTGTCCATCGTCTTCGGAATGGCGACCACCTTCACGCCTTCCTGATAAAGGCGTACGCCGTAGCTCAGCGTGTCGTCCCCGCCGATGGGGATGAGGTAATCGATGCCCAGCCAGTCAAGGTTCTTTAGCACCTCTGGAGTCAGGTCGTTCTTCTCGGAGTTATAAGTGTCCCGCAGGTGAGGCGGAACGCGGGACTTCTCCACCCGGCTCGGGTTGGTGCGAGAGGTGTGCAGGAACGTACCGCCGGTGCGGCCGGTGCGGTTGACCATATCCTCGGACAGCGTCTGGAAGTTGTCGCTATTGTCGTAGTCTTTTTCACGGACGATGTCGACCAGTCCCGCCCATCCCCGGCGAATGCCGATCACCTGACAGCCCTCGCGCAAAGCGCGGATGGTTACGGCGCGGATGGCGGGGTTCAGGCCCGGCACATCGCCGCCGCCAGTGAGAATTCCGATCACACCTTTTTTTGTCTTCACGCTTTCATCCTTTTTTCTTTGCGGATTCGTAGCCTGTGCCGATTCAATTGTGACAGATTTTCAACCGGCAGCGAGCGGTGGGGGAAGATTTGCCAGCATTTAATGATAACCTTGTTTTTTCCGGCGGCGCGTTCTTGAGACGCATGAACGGAATCTACACACACCTCGCGCCCTGGCTGCTCACCATCTCCGAAGCGACCTTGGTCCTGGCAGCCGTGGGTTGCTCACTCTCACACAGACGCAGCGGGCGCAGCTCCAATTTTGGGGGGATGGCTGGCCTCTTCCGCAGCCTGGCCCATCGTCGCGGCCTTTCGTTGCTGTTCGTGGCTGGCTTGACCTTGAGCCTGCGCGCGTTCTTGATTCCGGTGATCGGGATACCGCTTCCGAATTGGAACGACGAATTCAGCTATCTTTTGGCCGCGAATACGTTTGCCGCCGGCCATCTCACTAATCCTACCCATCCCATGTGGGCGCATTTCGAGAGCTTCCAGATCATCATGCGCCCTACCTACATGTCGATGTACGCTCCGGGACAGGGAATGGCGTTAGCCGCGGGCAAAGTCCTGGGTGGACATCCATGGCTGGGGGCTTGGGTCGCCACTGCCGTTCTCTGTGCCGTGCTGTGCTGGATGCTGCAAGGATGGTTTTCGCCGGTTTGGGCGCTATTGGGTGGAATTCTCGCGGTGTTTCACCTTGGCATTCTGAGCTACTGGATGAACAGCTACTGGTGCCCCGCGGTGGCCGCCATCGGAGGGGCTTTGGTTCTGGGAGCGATCCCACGATTGCGGGCGCGTCCGCGCATCCGCGACTCGATTCTTTTCGCCTCCGGTCTGGCCGTTATGGCCAATAGCCGGCCTTACGAGGGACTTGTCTTCAGCGTTGCCCTGGGAATCGCTCTTCCCTTTTGGCTTAACTACTGGCGGTTGCGCCACAGGCTGCCGGCGCCGGCTGTAGTGTTTCGCAGGATTGTGCTGCCGGCGGTTCTCGTCCTGACGGTCGCGGGGACGGCAACCGGCTACTACTATTGGCGCGTGACCGGCAGCCCATTTCGCATGACCTATGCCGTCAACCGGCAAACCTATGCTGTCGTTCCCTATTTCCTGTTCTTCAACATGCGCGCAGTGCCTACCTATCGTCATGCCGTCATGCGCGATTACTATGCGGGATGGGAAGTGCACGAATTCGAGGAAGCCCGCACCCTGCGTGGCTTCATCCGGCGCACCGGGCTGAAAGCGCTCGAACTCTGGCGCTTCTTTATTGGACCCGCGTTCACGCTTCCACTGTTTGCTCTGCCCTTCGCTCTACGCGATCGCCGCATCCGTCTTCCCCTTATTGCCGGCCTTACGTTTTCTATCGGTTGGCTTGTGGAGACCTGGACTTTTCCCCACTACGTCGCCCCGGCCACGGGCCTGGTTTATCTTGTGGTGCTGCAATGTGTTCGGCACATGAGGCGGTGGAAGTGGCGGGGCGTTCCCGCTGGAGAATTTCTGGTACGCAGCCTTCCAATAGTTTGCCTGGGCATGATCGTTCTCCGGGTCGCCGCGGTCGCCGCTCATGCTCCACTCGAACCGCGCTGGCCGCGCGGTAACCTTGATCGACCTAAGCTCGTCGCGCAACTGCGCCAGTTTCCGGGTGAGCATCTCGTGTTCGTACGCTACGGTCCTCACCATGATGTGGACCGTGAGTGGGTCTACAATGACGCGATTATCGACGCGGCCAAAGTGGTCTGGGCGCGCGACATGGGGGGAGATGCGAATCAGGAATTACTGAATTATTTCAAAGACCGCCGCGTATGGCGAGTGAACGGGGACGCCTCGCCGCCCCAACTAGAACCGTACGAGGCTTCCCGCTAAATGAGAATCCGACTGTGGCTGCTGTTGAGTGTATTGGTCAGCGCAATCAGTTGGCAGTATGCGTCCAGGATCCAGGGGCCGTGGCTAGAGCACATGGGCCTGGTGCATGACGGAGTCAAAACCCAGATGGGCGACCTCTAATCCCCCTGGGTGGGCGCTCGCGAACTTCTGCTTCACCGGCGCAATCCCTACGGGGTGGAGGTGAGCCATGAAATTCAGAAGGTTTTCTACGGCCACGCTATCTACCAGAATTACGGCGAATCAGGAATTGAGATCGTGAATGAACAGCGCTTTGCTTACCCCGTCTATGTCGTTTTCCTGATGGCCCCTACAATATTTCTCGACTTCGCAACCGTGTATCGGTTCGCTCCGCTCGCTCTGGGTTTGTTGGTGGCCGTCAGCGTGCCACTTTGCTTGGATCTCTTGCGCTGGCGCCTGCCCTGGGACAAGGTCGCGGCTATCGTTCTTTTTGTTGTAAGCAGCCCGCAGATTGTGCAGGGCATGAGCCATCAGCAATTAGCGATAGTTGTGGGATGCCTGCTCATCGCAGGCGCGTGGTGCGTCAACGCGAACCACCTAACGACTGGGGGCGCTCTACTCGCGCTGTCTACCATCAAACCGCAGATGTCACTTCTGCCATTGTGCTGGTTTTTGATTTGGACCATGGGCGACTGGTCGAAACGGCGGAACCTGCTTTTCGCATTTCTCGCCAGCCTCACGGCCCTGATCGTCGCCGGCGAGTTCATCCTGCGAGGATGGCCCGGTTATTTCGTCGACGGTGTCGCGGCCTACCGAAAATATGCCCCTACTTCTTCTCTTCTCCGTGTAGCGCTCGGGGATACGCTGGGTGAAATCGTAGGCGGCCTTATGATCCTCGCGCTGCTCGCCTGGGCTTGGCGCGATCAAAGCGGAGCTTCCCACTCGCTGCAGTTCGGCCCCATGTTCGCCGCGTTTCTCATGGGCACAGTTCTCGCGTTTCCCCTATTTACTCCATACAACCAGGTGTTGCTGATTCTGCCGGCGCTACTCCTACTGCGCGACTGGAATGCGCTTTCGAGGTTTTCCCACCTGGTTTTCATTGTCATCACGAGTTGGCCATGGATTATGTCCGCCGTGCTGTTGCTCTCTGCCCCTCGGCTGAACTCGCCGAACCGACTCCCCTTGCTGCCTTCATTCCTGGTTTCTTTTTTTCCACTCTTCTTACCCCTCTTGCTCATGACGCGACGCACCGGCCCTCCGACATTCCCGCCAAAGACAATCGCGCTCAGCCCCACATGAGTATCAATTGGATATCATGAGCAGGCATGAGTTCTGTAAAACCCGTTTCGTGGATGACTGCTAAACGCCTGAATGGGCACGGCCTGATCCTCGCTCTCTGCCTCTGGTCGGTCTACACCTGGAATGTGGCCACGCCCGGGCTGCTCGACCGCGCCCACAATCTCAAGGGCACAGACTTCTTGCATTTCTACACTCTCGGCTCGCTCGCTTTGGCTCACCGCGGCGCCGATCTGTATAACATGGGCGCTCAATCCCAACTCTCGGCCGAGCGCGTCCCGGCCGCCGCCGGCATTCGGTATTTGCCGCTTTATCCGCCGCAGGTTTCGATCCTCTTCGCGCCTCTTGCCCGCCTGTCTTATTCATGGGCGCTGATCCTCTGGCTCACTCTAAGCGCGCTCATTTACGGTGTATGCTGCTACGCTCTCTGGCGCGACTGCCCCAACCTCCGCAATCACAAACTCACCGTCGTAATTCTTTTCCTTGCCTTCCCTGCCTTCTGGCATCTCATCGCCTGGGGACAAACTTCCGCTCTTGCTCTTGCCTGTTTCACTGTCGCTTTCTTCGCGCTGCGCGCCCAGCGCGAATTCCTCGCTGGCCTGGCTCTCGGATGCCTCATCTTCAAGCCCCAACTAGGGCTGGCCGCTGCGCTTGTTTTCGTGTTCACACTCAACTGGAAGGTGATCGCCGCAGCGCTTCTCTCAGCCACCACCCAGTTAGCAGCGGCCTGGCTTTACTACGGTTCGGGTCCACTGCGTGACTGGATCCACACGCTGTTCAATCTGCCCAGTCTGCTTCCGCAACTTGAGCCCAGACTCTACCAAACCCACTCCCTGCGCACGTTCTGGACGATGCTGATCCCCTGGCCCGCGGCCTCTCTCGCGCTCTACCTCATCACAGCGCTTCTGATATCAGCCTTGACCGTAGCTTGCTGGCGAAGCCCCCTTTCTTTATGCTTGCGCTATTCGGCGTTGGTGCTGGCCACGGTTCTTCTCGCGCCCCATCTCACCGTCTATGATCTCGTTATCCTCGCGCCTGCGTTCCTGCTACTCTCCGACTGGATCGTCTCGCATCCCGACCACGCCGCGATCCAGTTCAAACTCCTTCTTTATCTCGCGTTCGTACTTCCACTGCTCGGCCCAGTCGCGCGCTGGACACACTTCCAGCTTTCCGTCCCTGTGATGTCCGTTCTCTTGTATGGGGTCTGGAACCTCGGCAGGAAATCAGTTCCAGCTCAGAATTCTCTCTAACGTGAACCTACTGCCCGAACAAAAACTGCAGCGCCTCGGGAAATCGCTCCGCCCACGCCGCCTCGTTGTGCCCGGCTCCATCCTTAATCACCAGCCGCAACCGCCTCTCACTGAGCACCGCCCGCCGTATGATGGCCGCTAATTCCCGTACATCGTCCACCACGCTGCGGCTTCGCTCCGCGCTCCCCGCTTCATTCGTTCCCACTGCTAGAAATGTTCGCTCCGGCCAAATCCTTACCGACCGGCTCTCCGCGAGAAGCTGCCGTCCCGATGCCCATAGCGACGGACTCTCCAGCAGCAACCGCCCAATCGCTCCCGGATGCGCCACCACGGTGTACAGCGCAATCAGCCCTCCCAACGACGATCCCCCCAACCCGGTATTCTCCGGCCCAGTCGCCACACGATAAGCACTCTCCACAAACGGCATCACTTCCTTGAACAGAAAATCCGGATAATATCTTCCCCGTACCCGCAACATCCTCGGATGGATCGACCGGTATGGCATATACTCACGAATCCGTTCCTTGCCGGTGTTATCCATGCCCACAAAAATCATGGGCGGCACCGCGCCTTCGCGGATCAAGCCGATCCGCGGTTTCATCCACTTGCCACTCGATTCCTGCGAACGCCGTGGCCGGCTCGAACAGGTTCTGCCCGTCATTCAGATACAGCACCGGATAGCGGCGGCCGGCATTCTCCACATCGTCATAGCCCGGCGGCAGCCACACCCGCAAGAAACGTGTGTTCCGGAAGACGCGGCTGCGAAATTGATGCAGCCGCAGATCGCCTGTAGCTCCACCAGCGCGCACGAGTTCACCAACCGCTCCGGCTCCGTTCTTGATTTTCTGGATTTTTCCCATCAGAAGACGATTTTGTCAGGCCACTTCGGCTTGTGAGGTCACGGCTCCAGTCGCGAAGCGGAGCCTGCCCCGAGCGGAGCCGAGGGGGCATTCATTAACCAGCACGTTAGTGCTGGGGAAGCAAGGACGATTGAGCCAAGTCCCTTCAGGGACGCCACCCGGCTGCGACACGGACTCCCTTGGCCTCCGAGGTTGACGGCCCCCCTACGCTCCTCGCCTTGACAACGCCTGCGAGCACGGTGATCCCCGCAATCAAAGCCAGGGAACTCAAACACAAAATGCACCAGGTGTCGAGTACGTACCCTTCGACATACGTCAAATACAGCGCGAACCCCGACCCCGCCACTGCCGCCGCCAGCATCCGCAACGGCGTCTCTGCCCGCGCTCGATAAACGGTCGCGAGGGCCAAAAGCGCTCCGTAGCCCACAATGCCAATCGCCGCCACCGGAATTCCCATCACGCTCGAATACTCACTCCGGTTCACGATGTCGCAATTGAATTTCTCCCCAACATCGCAAAACGCCGTCGCCGACTTCGCGTAATGCCGCTGCAGTGACACCGCCGAAATCAACATTCCCAACCCAGCCAGGACTGTGATCGCCAGGAAAAGAACCCGGTTGTCCTTCGTGGGAATTGCGTTGGCCTCAGCCGGTTGATTTCCAATCGCGCTCACGGCAAAGCGCACCCAGTTTTATCGCTAAGTTCCTGCAGCGGAAACTTTCCTTCTACCAGCGGATTCGTCCCGAACTGCCACGTTGGATAATGTTGCACTCCGGCCGCCTTGCACGCGGGCGCCATCTCGCGCGAGTCTTTAATCGCGCATTCCACATAGTTCACATAGCGAAACGATTTTCCGAACTCCTCTTTCTGCTCCGCGCAGTGTGGACACCAGAAGGCGCCATACATCTTCACCTGTTTCGACGACAGGCACTTCGCGAATTCGTCATAGCGGTGATTCTTGTGGTACCAGAACGCGGCGTAGGCACCGATAACACACACCACGATGCCGCCCCAGATCAGCTTCTTCCGCGATTTCGGACTCGCCTCCGGCGTCCCCACCCGCTCCTGCTGCCGCTTTCGCCTCGCTTCAGACATGATTCCTTTCTGTCGTAATCCATTTTTTATATCACGGGCTCAGGCAACAACGTCCAACTGCCCCCGGCAAAACATCCAACTCCTCGCAATGCAGCGTCAGCACTTCCCCATCCACCATCACATCCACGGGAGCGTCCAGATCAAACTCAACCCGCGCCACCGCCTTTCGCTCTGCCAAGCGGATGCTCAATGTGCGTGCCATCATAAAGTTTCGGCAAATTGCGGATCAGCCCCAAGCCGCCCGATCGCACCCCAACGGACGTATTCAATCAGGCCGCTATTCACCTCGGCCTTCGGCGCAATCATCATCGTCCCGCCGGTAAACTTGCTGTTATTGAAGGTGAGAAACAAACAGCGACGCCGGTCAAACTCCGTTTCCCCGTCCACCCGCACCGGAAACGGCCGCCTGTGCAATCGCGCCAGCCCCAGAAAAATCGAAATGACGTATCCCAACTCTCCCTGGCCGCTGAACCGCCGCGCCCGCAAGTGTTGCCACGTCCGCCGGAAACCCCACGCTCAGCAGATTGATGTAGTGGATCACTCCGCCGCGGTGCCGCAACCGCAGCACGTCGCAGGCCTGCGTTCGCCCCGCAATCAGCGATTCGATCGCGTGCTCCACTCCACGGTCGCTGAAATCGCGCAGAAAGGAATTCCCTGTCCCCAGCGGCAAGAACCCCAGCGTCGGACGCTCGCCGCGCACCGGCCTCCGGAAAAAGCCCGTTCACCACTTCATACGAAGTCCCATCCCCACCCACCGCAATGAAACGCCGCTGTCCGCGCCCGTAAGCCTCGCGCGCGATCCGCGTAGCATCCCCGGCGCCCTGCGTCTCCACCACGTCGACCGCAACCCCGCCCGCTCGCAGCCGCTCCAATACCGGACCCAGCATCTTGCGGCTCCGCCCGCCTCCCGCCGCAGGATTCACGATCGCTAGATAGGATTCGCTCACGCTTCTTCCGATGAACCCCCAAGAGGAACGGGACTTACCCAACGCGCAAGACTGTAATCTTCGCCGATAAGTAACTCTCGGCGTCCTCCGCGGCAGTTCTCTGCGAACTCCGCGATTGAGCTCAGTTTCGCGATTCGCAACCCGCCACGGATCCCGTGCCCATTCACAGCCCCACCACCGCTCCCCGCTCCAGCGTCTTTCCCATTTCTTCCGCCAGCGCCTGCCGCTTGATCTTCATCGACGCCGTCCGCGGAAAATCTTTCTCCCAGATCACATACCCGCCTACGCGTTTGAAATCTGGCAACCGCCGGTTGCGGCTTGCCGATCTCTCCCAGCAGCGCGCTGTCGAAGCGCTGATTCTGCTCCAGCCGCAACGCCATCACCAGCATCTCCCGCCCCAGTTCCTTTTGCGGCCACACATAATTCGCCGCGAACACGCAGTACTCCTTCACCGGCAGTCCGTCGAAGACCGTCTCAATATCCTCGGGATAAATATTCTTCCCGCCCTCGGTGACGATCATGTTCTTCTTCCGCCCGAAAAGCTGCAGATGTCCGCTGTCGTCAAACCGCCCCAAATCGCCCGTCAGCAGCCATCCGTCGACGATCGTCTCCAGCGTCAACTCGGCATCGTCCAGATAATGCGACATCACCGTCTTGCTCCGCGCAGCAATTTCCCCAATCCCTTCCTCATTCGGACTCAGCACCCGCAGTTCCACTCCCGGCAGCGGTTTGCCCACCGTGTCCGCGCGAAACGGCTTCAGATCGTTCAAGGTGAGTGCCGTTCCCGCCTCCGTCAACCCGTAACCGTTCACCACCGGAATTCCCAGATCATAAAAAAACTGCATGGTCGAAGGCTCCATGAAAGCGCCGCCGGTAATCAGCGCCAGCAGCTCCCCGCCAAATGCCCGATGCACTTGCGGCAGCAGCGCGCGGCTCACTTTCACGCGCGGCCTGCTCGCGCGTCAGCATTTTGTTGAGCCCAATCATTCGATTCAGAATCGCCCGCTTCCACGCCGGCAACTCGTCGAACTTCGCCCGCAACCCGCGCTCCAGATTCTTCACGATCATCGGCACCAGCGAGACATAAGTGATCCGGTAGCGCACAAACGCGTCCCGCACAAACTCCGGACGCAGCGTCCGCAAATGCACCACGCACGCCCCGCACACAAACGGCCCGATGAATCCAACCATGAAATCAATCGCGTGGTTCGTCGGCAGAATGCTCAAATACCGCACTCCCGGCCAGAACGGATACCACGCCGTCAATGCCCGGCACTGCTCCAGATAATTCTCATGCGTCAGCACGCATCCCTTCGGACGTCCGCCCGTGCCCGACGAATACACGATGCAAGCCACATCTTCCCGCCGCCGCATCACAAAATCCGGCGCGCCCTTGCGCTTGAAATCCTCCCATCGAAATCCACCCGCCAGGTCCGCACCCAGCGGCGCCTCCGTCACCAGCACCAGCTTCGTCTTGATGTTCTGAAACTCGGGCGCTTGCGTGATCGCCCGCCACAAGTAATACTCCACTACCAGCACCTTGGCCTTCGAGTGTTCCAGCAATTGCAGTTGCTCGCCCGCCGTCAGCTTGTAATCCAGCGGAACCAGCACGCCGCCGCCATAGAAAATCGCATACGCCGAAATCAGCCACTTCGACTGATTCGTCATAAGGATGGCTGCGCGATCGCCGGCATCGAAGTCCGCATCCTCAAGCGCCCGCGCCAAAGGGAGGCCGATTTCTTTGAAGTCAGAGTAGGTCAGCCGCGTCTTCTCCCGCTCGCGATCTGCCTCAATCAGGCAGGTCTCGCCGGAATAGCGGTCCAGCGCATCGCGCAACGCCGCGCCCAGGCAGCTATATTTTTGGAGATCGAGCATAAGAGAATCGCTGATTGTAGATTGATGATTGTTGATTAACAACCTGGGCCTTGGGCACAAGTACAATCATCAATTAAAAATCAGCAATCAACAATTGGTGTGTTAGAGTCGCGCCTGAATTTTCCCTGCGAGTGTGCGAAAGTCGGAAACTCCCTGCAACTCATAATCCGGAAGCTCCACCCGAAAATGATTCTCCAGCTTCGTCAGAAGATCAAGAGTCTGCAAGCTGTCAATTCCCAGCGTCTTGAAAAAGTCGTCGTCGGGAGCAAGCTTCTCCCGCGGCACATTGAAGTGTGCCGCGGCCAGACTCAATATTTCATCCAGCGTCTGTTCAGCCGTATTCATAGAGGTTTTGTCATCCTGAGCGAAGCGAAGGACCGCGCATTTTCTTACTCGGCGCTCGTCACAAGGTACTAGGTACTCGATACTATCTAGGGCAGATAAGGCTGAGCCTCCGTACTCTCCACAAACCTCTTTAACCCCGCCTGCACAGCCGGGCGCACAAACAGCTCACAGAAAATATCGATCTCCCGCCGCAGTTCGTCATGCGGAATCGGCTTGATAAATTTCTTCGCAGCCGCAGCCGTCGCGCGATCAAACTTTCCCAACTGCACAGCCGTGGCTCGAGCCGCCCGCAAAGCCTCGCCTTCGCCCACCACCTGGCTAACCAGCCCGATCTGCTGCGCCTTGCTCGCATTGAAGCTGCGCCCTGTTAGCAACAGATCTCTCACCACAGCATTGCCCAAATCCCGCTTCAGGCGCGGAATCCCGCCGAATCCCGGAATCAGTCCCAACCTCAGTTCCGGAAAACAGAACCGCGCCATCTTGTCCGCGATAATCAAATCGCAAGCCAGCGCCAGTTCGAAGCCTCCTCCGAACGTCACTCCATGCACTGCCGCAATCGTGGTCAAAGGTGCGGCATCAATCAGATTTAACACGCGATGAATGCGCTCCAGAAAATTCCGCACACCTTTCACGGATTCAGCTGTGTCCATAGTCTGCGACCGCTGGTACAGCTCCCGCAAATCCGCCCCTGCGCAGAACCCCGGCTTCAACTCGCTGTGAATAATGAGCGTTCGCGCTTCTGCCTGCATAGCCTCCAAAGCCACTGCAAATTTCTCGAATTCAACGAGCCATTCCGACCCCAGTTCGTTGCAAGGCTCCCGATGCAGCGACAATTCGATCACGCCGTCCGTAAGCGTCCAGGATATTGCGCTTGCGGGGCCCGCAACCTGATGCTTGGATTCTCCCTGGTGCGTCTTGGTGTCTTGAGTAGTTTGCATTAAACCGCCTGCCTCACTCGGTACAGCTCTTCAATTTCATTCTTCATTCGCGCCGCGATCAAGTCGCGCCTCAACTTTCCGTTGACCGTCAACAGGCCGCTTTCAATCGAGAACGCTTCCCCGCGAACGTAAAACGCCCGCACCTGCTTGTAATGCGGCAAGTCAGGATTCACCGTATCCAGCGCAGCTTGCACATGCTCAGCCGTCACGCTCCCGGTCACAATCACCGTCAAGTATCCTCGCCCGTTCCCTACCACCACCACTTGCTGCGCATCCGGCAGGTTCTTCGCAATCGCACTCTCGATCGGCTCCGGCGAAATCTTGTGCCCCGATCCCAGCACAATCAAATTTTTGATCCGCCCCGCGATCCGCCAGTTTCCCTCCGTGTTCACTTCGCCCTGATCGCCGGTATGAAACCATCCGTCGCGCAACGCGTCCGCCGTTTGCTCGGGCCGGTTCCAATATTCTTTGAAAATATTTGGCCCGCGCACCAGAATTTCATCATGCTCGCCCAACTTCATTTCCATGCCCGGAATTGCCGGCCCCACGCGCCCCACCTCAACGTGGTTCGGATCGTCCATCGTGCAAATCGCCGTCGTCTCCGTGAGCCCGTAAACCTGGAGCGCGCGAATTCCCAACATCCTGAAATAGAGTTGCGTCTCGACACTCAGCGGTGCCGACCCGCAAATTAGCGCCTTCAGATTTTCGCCGATCATCTTTTTCCGGATCGCGGGAAACACCAGCCGGTTCGCCAGCCCCAGCCACATGGCATCGCCCGCCCTCGGCTGACCATCTTGTTTTCGCGCCCATGCGCCCTTGGCCCGCGCGTAGATCGTCTGGGCCACACCGCCTGTCTGCCACAGTTGTTCATCCACCGCCCGCCGCATCCGCTCCAGTAACTGCGGCACATTCAGAAAATAATCCGGAGCGACCACTCGCATGTCACTCGCGATCTTCGCCAGATCCATGTTGATGATCACCAAGCTCCGCCGCTTCAGAAATGTTAGCAACGCGATCCACGACGCCGCAAACGTAAATGGCAAGTAGTGAAAGATACGATCCTGCCCCGCCCGTCCAGCCGACGAACCTGACATCAATTGCTCTAATCGCTCGGCTGTCCGGTCCAGCATAAAGCCCACATTCGCCGCCGTCAGCACTACACCTTTGGCTTCTCCCGAAGTTCCAGAGGTGTAAATGATCGTCACGGGACTGTCTTTGCCCACCTGCGGCCGCTCCAACTGCACTCCGTCCACGCCAGCAAAAATCTCATCAAACAAAAACTGCGGCGGAGCCTCCGTCCACACCTGCGCGATCCCGTCCCGCAACGCCGCGTCCCCGCAGCACACCATTGACGGCGTGCAGTCTTTCATCATCGCCACCAACTCCTCCGGCGATTGCCGCGAATACAGCGGCACCGCGATCAACCCTTCGGCCATGAGCGCAAGGTCCATCGCCACCCAGCGAATGCTGTTCGCCGCCAACAACCCGCACCGGTCGCCCTTGTGCAAGCCTTTCGAAGCAATAAAGGTTCTTGCCTTGAAGACCAACTCCAGCAATTCGTTGCCGGTCACACCAGTAACTTGCCCGTCCCGAATCTCGGCAAGAGTCCGCGTATCCGCCGCCGCCTGCAGTTGCGAGAAGATCTCTCCGATAAATGGAATGAGTGTACTCAAAATGTGAATCGAAGAGGTACCGTTCAGATTCTCTTCGCGACCTTCGCGTGACCTTAGCGTCCTTTGCGGTTAAAGCTTTCTTAACCCGCTCGAGTCGCTCAGTTGTAAGCCGCCACCAACTCGCGAAGATCTTTGCTCATTGGCGGCAAGTAATCCTCCCAGCTCCACTCTCCACGGCGCGTCGGAAACTCCGGATACCTTCTCTGCACTTCCTCTTCAAAATACACACCCATGCGCGCCATCACTTTTAGATTCCTGACGACCGTCTGCGCGATTCCGGCAGCAATTGCTTCGCCCTCACAACTCAGCTTATTTAGAGCGGCCAACAGCTTCCCTTCAAGCTCCGGATCGTCGACCGTCATCAGCAAATCCTGATGTCCCCGCTCCCGCATCAAATTCCGGATGCGCTCATCCATTGTGATTCCCGCCGATGGCACCAGTGCGGCCATCGACGTCACAATCCCGTGGTACCTCGACGAAGCCATCATGTGGCAAGCTCGAAGGATACTCACCAGTTCATAAATGTTGTACTCGTCCGAAGTCAGCACCGGCACACCGCCAAGCTTCTCCGCAATGCGGTTCGCTGGACGTGCATCCAACCGCTCCGTCGCCGCCAGAATCACAAAGACGTTCTTCTTCTTGCGGAACGCGTCCACTGCATTGGCAATTGCCGTCCAGTATTTCCGATATGCTTCATCCGCCGAGGGCCCAGAATTGTGGAAATAAACCGTGCGGTAATGGCTGTCTTTGTAAGCGCCCGTCAGACTCCGCACTGCATACTTCGCCACCGACGCCTTCACCGGCCATTCAAACGGATTAATTGGACACACCACCAGCACCGGCGTCCGCCCGTCCCATCCTACTTTCCTCAGTACGCTCCGCCCGTACTCCGCCGGGCGGGGTTCAAACGTCCACGCCGTATCAGTTCCCAATTCAGTCGGCACGCCCAGCTCGCGCAGAACTCCTCGCGACTCCTCATTGCGAGTAATTACAAATGAGTTCTTGCAATACCGCCCGCACATTTTCGCCACCAGCGGATCCATGTGCCCCGCTTCGGCGCCATAGCCCACCGACAATTTATTCTGCGCCGCCGCAATTCCGAGCGATCCGATCATCATCGTGGTCAAAGCGTTGGCGAACTTGCTCTTGAACATCGACCCTTCGCACGCCACCACTCCATTATGCTTCGGCACTTCATTCGTCAGAAACGGTGGAAAAATGTCGGGCAGATGCACCTGCTTCGTGCCCTCGAAGTATCCGCGCGAAAAATCAAAGTTCTGGCTCATGACGCTGAACTCCACGCGCTCCGCGCCCAGAATGTGCCGGATCTGCCTCAGCATCTCTTCCACCCGCACATCCGATCCCATATTCCGCGTGCCGTTGTAGCCCGCAAACAACAGTTTCAGCTTCTCGCCCGGCTTCCAACGCTCGCCCTCGCCCAGCATCCATCCCGCCCTGGCCCGCTCGATCGAACTGCTTACCCAGGCTTCAAGAATAAAGTCCATCATGCCGCTGTCCCTCCCGCCGCCGCCGGCCAAGGCCGGTATTTGTAAGCGAAATCATTCTCCCGGCTGAACTTCAATAGCGGATAGCAATACTCAGAGAACGGCACCGGCTTCTTTCCCAGCTCCTTCGTCACCCGCGCGTTATCGAACACCGTGTTCCATACCAGGTACGGCATGAACACCTTCATCAGCGACGCACCTTTTCCAATCGGTCCATTGCGGTTCGCCAGAAAATTCACCGATCCCGCAAACGGCCGCTCCACCACCGGCACAAACACCGGCGGACGCTTGTTCTGCGCTGCCGCCAAAGCCTGGGTGATCTCCCGGAACGTCTGTGATCCAATTCCCGACGAAAGATGATAGGTGTCGTGCTCGGGATAATCCTTCTGGTGCAGCGTGGCAATCGCCTCCGCCACAAAATCCACATTCACAATGTCGATCTTGTCGGTGGGACGAAATGGCAGCACCGGCAGCCCAGCCAGAAACACGAACGCCTTCACCATGTCGAATTGCGTCGTCTCCGCATAACGGCTGTCGCCGAGCACGATGCTCGGACGGAAGATTGTCTTCGGTGTCTCCGGCAGCAGCACCCGCATCATGTGTTCGCAGAATTTCTTGGTTCGCGCATACGGATCGTAATCCGACCGTTCCCAATCAATCGACCGGTCTTCGCTCACCACCTCATTCTGCCGCTTCCCGGCCACCGCCACCGTGCTCACCTGGCTGAAGCGCCTGAGGCCGTGATAATGCTCGGCGTGTCGCGCCAGCGTCAGCACCTCCAGCGTGCCCCGCAGATTTACATTCAGGCAGCTCTTTTCGGACTTCCGGTTCAACGACGCCGCGCAGTGAATCACCGAATCGCTCGTGTGAACTAAGCGGTCATATTCGTCGCGCCCCAACCCAAATCCAGGCTCGGTCAAGTCGCCGCGGAACACCCGCATCCGCGTCTGCAGAAATTCATAAAACTGCGGAAAGTCCAAATGCAATTGCAGCGCCTGCCACAGCCTTCCTTCCGCCTCGCCCACGTCGCTCGCCCGCACCAGCACGTTCAGCGCAGCGCCATGATCGCGCAGCAGACTCGCCGCCACATGCGCCCCTATGTATCCCGTCGATCCCGTCAGAAATATCGCCATTCACCAATCCCGTTTCTTATTTCGCCGTTTTTCTGTCGGCGGTTGCTACCATGCCGCCGCAGGCGGCTTTTGGGTGGCGCAGAGCTTAAGCGCTGCGAAAACTCTCCTTGAATGTCGGGCTTTAGCCCCCGAGGATACCCTTAGGTCCCCGTCTTCACCGTCTCCCCATTCTGCAAACTCCGCGCCGGACGCGCCTCCAGCGGCCTGCCCTCGATCAACGGATAAGTCCACTTCCGCAACGCCGGAATGTGCACATTGATCCAGTAATCCCACCAGTCGAGCATTCGCGCCTTGTACCCAAACTCCTCGCGCTCTTCCTCTACCAGCGCGTGCGAGAGTTTCTCCACGTTGTCCGCCGCGAAGTCGTGCTCGTTAAACAGGATGAACGGCTCGAACAACTCAATCAGTTTCTCTACTCGCTCCAGACTTCTCTCCGTCTTGACCAGCGGCATCTTTTTCAACGGCAGCGGCGACATGATGCGTTGTATTGACTTCACGATCGCCTTCTGCGCTGGCGCCGACATCCGCTGGTACCGCTCTTTGGAGACTGGAATCGCGTCAAACCGCAGCCGCAGCCACGATTCCAGCCCTTCCTGCGCCCGGTAATGTTTGCGATGCGCCAGCGACGTCAATTCAATCGATCGCCCCATGTCACAAGGATTCGTTACCGACGTGGCCAGTTGGTACAACTGGTCATGGCGCCGTTCCACTATTGCCGCCGCAATCAGCGTCATCCCGGCGCACACCGCGTCCACCGGGATAATATCCAGCCGCTTACTCTCATTCGACGGCAACTGCCGGAAATAGGTCCCCAACAGGTAAGACAGCGATGCCGACGTGTTGATCCCCTCATTCCACCCCGCGAACGGCTTCGTCACCGAGGTCTCGACAATCGCCGGACGAACCACGGCAATCGGCAACCCCGCCCCGTACTTCACAATCAGCGATTCCGCCAGACTCTTGGTCAGTGTGTAAGTATTTGGCCAGCCCAACTCTTTCGCCCGCCGCGTCCCCGCTTCACTCAAGTACGTCTTCAACCACCGGATCCGGTTCTTACGGATCTGGTTCTCCAACGCCGGACCTTGCAGCCCCTTGGCAGCGTGCTCTTTCGCGAGAGACTGCATTTTCAGCCCGGCCGTCACTTCTGCGCCCTCGGCTTGCGCCTCTGCCTGCGCAATCACCTCATGCAGCGCCCGCCATTCTTGCTCCGCGTCAAAATTCGTGACGCGATGAGGTGTGTAGTTCGGAATCAGCTTTTCCGTCACTCGCCCGTCGCGCTCACCCGCAACATAACAGGTCGACAAATGCAGCAATCCCGCGTGGTCCGTCGCTCGCACAAATTCCAGGATGTTCATCGCCGCATCCGTGTTGGTCGCCAGAGCATCCCGCAAGTCGGGATTGAAGTCCGTCAACCCCGAACTATTCACAACCAGATCAAGACTTCTCTGCAGCCTGCGCGCTGCTTCCGCATCCAGCCCCAACCCTGCCTGCGTGACGTCCCCTTCCACGACCTCCACTTTGTCGCGCAGATACTCTCCAAGACCGGCGCCGTACAGTTCAAACAGCGGATCGAATGCCGGCGATTCTTCTACGATCTTTTCGAAGCGCCGCACTGCCGGATTCGACTTCTGCCGCCGGATCAGCAGATAAATCCGCCCGATCTTCGGCAACTCCATCAGAGTGTTCGCCAGCCAAACCTTTCCAATAAATCCGGTAACGCCGATCAGCATCACATGCTTGCCTGCCAGCGCCCGCCGAACGGAAAATCCCACCGCTTGCCGCTGCCCCGCGAAATGCACAATCGGACGTTCCTGCGCCGCCGCTTCCCGCCCCGCCCCAATCACCGCTCCCCGCAGTTCCTCCAGAGTAATGTCCAGTTGCCGCGCCAGCGTCTTTGGAGCCCGACGGCCATCCGGACTCCGCTCCCGGATCAGCGCGAATCCTCCTCGCGGTCGTATTACCGGCTCCAGCAGCCGTCCCGTCGCCACGCCATCACGAAACTCCAGCCGGTTCGCGACCACTCGCTCCACCCCAAGATGTTGCGCCAGCGGCTTCATCACGTGCTCCAGTCCCTGGCTCACCAGCACCACGTCCGCCCCTGCGCGCACGAGTTCCTGTACCCGCTTCACCCCATGCGCCTTCAGCCGAGGCTTCAGTTTGTATTGGAAATATTCTTCGCCCAGCAGATCCAGCCGGTCGCGGCTCACACCCCGCAACGCCGTGTGCACCACACGCGTCGCAAACTTCCGGTTGGTCGAATACAGAAACGGACGCAGCGCCGCCATCACGAAGATCAGCCCCCGACGCCACCATCGCTCCGCGAAGGTCTGCGCGTTCCAGGTAAAGAACGCCACCGGCTCCACCACCGTCAGGTCAAGCAGACTCCCCTCTACCCGCCAGTACACGGTGGGGGATACCGCGGCCGGCACACCCGGCTTTTGGTTTGTCGGTTCTTGGTTTGACTCTTCCAAAATGTTCTTCGTCCCTGCTACAGGGTGTGCCTCATTCGGGCACACGAATCTTCTATTGTAAACAATGGACCCGCGTCCGCGAAGCCTCGATTAGCCAGCCTGGCCGATGAGCAGAGTGTAGCCGTCCGGGTCCTCGACACGGATTTCGCCTTTAGGCATGTAATCAGGATAGGTAATGGGCGAGACGCGGACACCGGCAGAGATCAGATATTCCCGCAGTGCAACCAGATTGGGCGAGTAGAGATAGAACAACACGGCCTGCTGGCTGGGAGCAACCGGTTCGCTCGCGCGTGCGAACATCAAATCCGCTTGCTCGCAGGCAACATGCGCCCACTGCAGTTCGCCACCGCTGGTCTTCAAGCTGCCGCGCACTTCCATCCCCAGCAGCTTGTAGAAATCCACCGAGCGCTGGAGGTTAGCGGCGTGCGCCATGGGGATCAGGCCTGTAACCTTGGCGTCCGACGATAGTTTCGCGGTGGACGATTCAGCCATCGATCTTCGTCTCCCGCAGTTGCTTAACGGCAGTCTCGGAACTCAACGGCGAGTAGTAAACCTCTTTGAAAGTGTAGGAGCGGGCCTTGGCGGCGAGGACGGGTAGGATCTCAATGTGCCAGTGGTAGTCGTCGTCAATGGTTTTCCAATATCCCAGCGCTTTCGAGGGATGCAGACTGTTGGGCGAAGTGTGCAGCACCAGATGGAAACCTTCGGTGAGACTGCGTATACGCTGCAGCGTGCGGCGCAGCAGCGCCGCGAGGTGGACCCGCAACCCCGGTTTGGACAATCCCGTGCGCTCGAAGGAGGAATCGTGGTCGCGCGGGATGATCCAGGTCTCGTAGGGTACGCGTGGGGCGTAGGGTCCGACGGCGACGTAATCCCCATGGGCCTCAATCACCCGCGAGGCCTGCCGCTCCTCCTGCGTCAGAATGTCGCAGAAGACGCAGCGTTCCTTGCTTTGAAAATACTCGCGGCCCGCCCGCAGCTCGTAAAGCACGCGGCGAGGCACAAACATCGTGGCAGTGAGCTGCGACGTGGGATGTGCGAATTCCTGGCCGGCGCTCGGGCCATGGTCTTTGAAAAAGCTGACGTACTTGATGCGCGGGTCGCGCTTAAGGTCCATAATGCGTTCGGCAGCAAGGCGCAAGAACTGACCGATCTCTTCGTCGCTAGCCTCCCACAGCTGGCGGTCATGCCTGGGATTCTCGACCAAAACCTCATGAGCGCCGACCGAACTCATGCGGTCGTAAATGCCGTCGCCGCGGCGCCCGGGCTCGCCTTCAATGTGGTAGAGCGGCGTGGGATGCACCACCGAGCGTGCCGACCACCCGACCGTGCTGGGAACTGCGGCGATGAGTTGCGTAGCCTCAGGGGAATCTTGGCAAAAACGGCAGACGGTTTCAGTTCGTGGTGTGCCTTCGGCTGAGTCATCTCCCGTCATGACCCAGGAGCGAGTGATGGGATCTTTCCGTAGTTCCATGTATCAGCTAAACATTGCAGGAGAAGCCGCGTCAAGCAAGGTTTCAAAGTTTCAGCGCTTCAGAGGTTCAAAGTTTCAAGGAGAAGCACCACCGAAACATTGCAACCTTGAAACGTTGAAACCTTGAAATTGTTATAATCCGCGCCAAGCCCGCAGCCCCGATTGGAACAATGACCGAGCCCTCCACTCCGCTGATGCGGCAATACGCCGCCGTCAAAAAAGAACATCCGACTGCGCTCCTGTTCTTTCGCTTGGGCGACTTCTACGAGCTTTTCTTTGATGACGCGATTGTGGCTTCCAAAGAGTTGCAGATCACACTCACCTCGCGCAATAAAGAAAAAGGCATCGCCGTGCCCATGTGCGGAGTGCCCCACCACGCCGCAGAAGGCTACATTGGCAAGCTCATCCGCAAAGGCTTCAAGGTGGCCATCTGTGAGCAAATGGAAGATGCGCGGCTGGCCAAAAAGCTCGTGCGGAGGGAGGTGACGAGGGTCGTCACGCCCGGGACTGCGGCTGATTCGTTGCTGGGCTCGGAAGAAAATAACTTTTTGGCCGCCCTAGCTCAGGTTGGCGACCGCGTTGGTTTTGCGGCCCTCGATCTGTCCACTGGAGAGTTTCGCGCCACGGAATTTTCCGGGGAAGGCGCACTGCGGCGCGTGCAGGAGGAACTGGAGCAGTTACGACCGAAAGAGTTGCTGTACGGGTCAGCGGCCCCGCTGTTTGACATCAGAACCGGCCGCGCCTTGCTCACACAGCAGACTCCCCCGCAAACACCTCAGCCTCGTACGTCTGGGGCGACCTGTGCCGAAACTCCGCTCGACGACTGGATCTTCGCGCCCGACCACGCGATCCCGCTGCTGGAAAATCATTTTGGAGTTCTATCGCTAGAGGGATTTGGCTTGGCAGGCCGCACGGCGGCAGCAGCCGCCGCCGGGGCGATTCTGTATTATGTGCGCTCGACGCAACGCGGATCGCTCGACCACGTAGACCGCATCGGCTGGTACGAGCGGCAGAACTGCCTGGTGCTCGATGCGGTGACGGTCCGCAATCTGGAGCTGATCGAACCACTGTTTGCCGGAACGGATGCGGGCATAACTCTCTTTCGCTCGATCGATGCCGCAGTCACGCCGATGGGCAAGCGGCTGCTCCGGGCGTGGCTACTCCGGCCATCGCTCGACCTCGCCGAAATCAATGCGCGCCTGGATGCGGTCGAAGCCGGAGTGAAGAACACCATCGCGCGGGAAGAACTGCGCCGCGCTCTCGACGGCGTGCTCGATCTGGAGCGCCTCTTAAGCCGCGTGACCCTCGAGACGGCGAATCCGCGCGATGTGCTGGCGCTGGCGGCGTCGCTCGCCAAGATTCCGGCAATCAAAACTGCGGCAGGACGGCTCGCCGCAGATCGGCTGAAGAGCTTGCACGGATCGCTCGACGAGTTGAGCGATTTACGCGACCGTATTGAAACCACGATTGTGCCCGAACCGCCGCTAAGCTTCGCCGACGGCGGCGTGGTCGCCGCAGGCGTCGATCACGATCTGGACGAATTGCGCGAACTCTCTCGCAACAGCAAACAAGTGCTGGCGCAGATCGAACAGCGCGAACGCGGACGCACCGGCATTGGCTCGCTCAAGGTAAAGTTTAATTCCATCTTCGGCTACTACCTTGAAGTATCGAAGCCGAATCTGCACCTGGTCCCTCAGGATTATGAGCGCAAGCAGACTCTGGTCGGCGCCGAGCGCTTCACCACTCCCGAGTTGAAAGAATACGAAGGCAAGATTCTCGACGCCCAGGAAAAGATCGTCGAGATCGAGCGCAGGCTGTTCACTGAGTTGCGCACCGCAATCGCGTCCGAGGCCAAGCGCATCCGTCAGACCGCGCTGGCTCTCGCTGAGGTCGATGTGCTGGCTTCGCTCGCACACATCGCGGCGCTCCGAAATTATTGCAGGCCGCAGGTCATATCGACGAACAAGACCCCAGACAAGGCGTTGCAGGATGCGGATTCGCGACAAAGTGATGCTGGCGATTTAGAAATCGTCGAAGGCCGCCATCCTGTGATCGAGCAGCAAGAAATGGCCGGAGGCAGCGAGCGCTTCGTGCCCAACGATCTTTATCTGAACGCGACCACGCACACGATTCTGCTGCTGACTGGGCCGAACATGGGCGGCAAATCCACTTACCTTAGGCAAACCGCGCTGATCGTAATTCTTGCGCAGATGGGTTCGTTCGTTCCGGCGCGCTCTGCCCGCCTCAGCGTTGTCGACCGCGTCTTCACCCGCATCGGCGCCAGCGACAATCTGGCCCGCGGCCGCTCAACTTTCATGGTCGAGATGACAGAAACAGCGGCGATCCTGCATACGGCGACGCCGCGTTCGTTGATTCTCCTCGATGAAGTGGGCAGAGGAACTTCGACCTACGACGGCCTCGCGATTGCCTGGGCGGCGATCGAATATCTGCACGCGCTTGTGCGCGCCAAGACTCTTTTCGCAACCCACTATTTCGAGCTGACGGAATTGGCCGAGCAACTTGCCGGAGTGAAGAACTATCACGTCTCGGTAAAGGAAACTGGTGGCGGCATCGTCTTCCTGCGCAAGGTTGAACCCGGAGCGGCCGATCGCAGCTACGGCATCGAAGTAGCCAAGCTGGCGGGCCTGCCGAACGAAGTGATTGCGCGGGCGCGCGAAGTGCTCGCCGAGCACGAATCCGTCGAGCGCCTGGCGACGAATCATCTTTCGCCCGGCGCCACGCCTCCACCCACGCAGTTAACCATCTTCACGCCTCTGTCGCAACCGGTTCTTGAGAAGCTGCGCGAAGTAGACTTGAACCGGCTCACGCCCCTGGAAGCGTTGAATTTGCTCGCGGAGCTGAAAAAAGAAATCTAACCGTGCAAGACACGAAGTATAAAGGTCAGAACTTTCCATTCGATGAACGCTAAACGAAAGACCCGCCGGATTCCAGAAATCGGCCAGCTCCTGATCGTCGGCTTCGACGGCACGGGGATCACGCCGCGTCTCAGTTCCCTGCTCAAGCGTCTGCAGCCGGCGGGAGTGATCCTCTTCGCGCGGAATATCAAGACTCCCGAGCAGACATGGCGCCTTCTGCGCGATTGCCAGAAATGCATTTCGACGCCGCTCTTCACCGGCGTCGATCTCGAAGGAGGAAACGTTGACCGCTTTCGCGAAGCGCTCGGACCCACGCCCTCAGCAGCGGATGTCTTCGCCACGGGCGACCGTAAACTCTTCCGCAAGCACGGGCAGATCGTCGGTGAAGACTGCCGCGCTCTTGGATTTAACGTTGACTTCGCTCCGGTGCTCGACCTCGCATTCGAAGCCTCGCGCAGCGTGATGAGTACCAGAGTAGTCTCCGCGAACCCACGCGAAACCTCTGTCTACGCGCGCGAATTCCTGGCCGGGTTGCGCGCAGCAAACGTGCTGGGATGCGCCAAACATTTTCCTGGCCTGGGTGAAGGCAAGCTCGACAGTCATCACGAACTGCCGGTGATCGAGAAGCCGCTGAAAAGGCTTTGGGCGGAGGATCTGCTCCCCTATCGTCTCCTCCGCAGTCAGATGCCGATGGTCATGGTCGCGCACGCGGCGTATCCGCTGGTCACGCACGATAAGACTCCAGCGTCACTCTCGAAGATTTGGATTAAAGACATCCTCCGTAAACGCATCGGCTACCGCAACCTGATCGTGTCAGACGACCTGGAGATGGGCGGGGTCTTGTCTGCGGCTCCGATCGGAGAGGCTACGGTCGAGCACATCCGCGCCGGGGGAGATTTGTGCCTGATTTGCCATCGTGATGACTACGTTGCGCAGGCCTACGAAGAGTTGGTAAAGACGGCAGTAGGCGACCCGAAGTTCGCCAGGCGCGCCGAAGAATCCGCACGACGAGTGCTGGCGTTCAAGAAGAAGTCACCGAAAATACTTCGCAAGACAACAGTCCCCTCCGCCGCAACCGTTGAGAAGCTCTCGCGGAAGCTCTGGGAATTCGGCGAGCAAATCCGGATGGAAACTCTGAATCGTGAGGAGAATGCACGACCCGCACGAACATGACGCGATGGACAGGAAGAAAAAAAACATGATCGTGGCCGGGGTGATGAGCGGCACCTCCGCCGATGGCATCGACGTTGCGTTGGTGCGTTTGGATCCGCGTCTTCACACAAGACTCGAGTTGCTCGGACACGCCGAATACCCATACCCAAAGAAGGTTCGCGCAGCGGTGCTGGCCGCGATGAATGCCTCGCAAGCCAGCGTCGCTGATCTGTCCCGGCTGAACTTTCTTCTGGGTGATCTTTATTCCGAAGCGGTTCTCGCCACGGAGCAGCAGTTCCGCGTCAAGGTGGATATGGTCGGCTGCCATGGGCAAACGCTCTATCATCAGGGCGAGCCACATCGCTTCCTCGGGCATCCGATAGCGGCCACCTGGCAGACGGGCGAACCGGCGATCATCGCCGCGAAAGTTGGCGTGCCGGTGGTTTCGGATTTCCGTCCGGCGGACATGGCGGCTGGGGGCAAGGGCGCGCCGCTGGTTCCATTTCTCGACTACATGTTGTTCCGCGATGCGCGCCTGGGAAGAATCGTGCAAAACATCGGCGGCATTGCAAACCTCACCGCGATTCCCCCGAACGCGGCTGCCAACAATGTGTTTGCGCTCGATACTGGACCCGGCAACATGGTGATCGATGCGGTCACCGAGAAGCTGTTCGGCCGGCCATTCGATCGGGGCGGCAAAATTGCAGCCTCCGGAAAGGTGCTCGATGCAGTCCTTAACGGAATATTGCAGCGCGACTTCTTCCGGAAACCGCCTCCCAAGACCGCAGGGCGCGAGGAATTCGGCCGCGATTTCGTGCGCGAGTTTCTACGAAGCTGCAGAAACTGCCGAAAGCAGGATGTTGTGGCGACGGCTGCCGCACTGACGGCGAAATCGATTACCGACGCCGTGGGCCGTTTTGTCGTAAAAAACTTCAGCTCCGCAAAGCACCTCATGTTTCATGAAATGATTCTGTCCGGCGGCGGAGCGAAAAACTCCACGCTCGTGGCTATGTTAACCAGTGAACTCGGGCTGCTCAGAATACGTCTGCGCTTCTCCGACGAATTTGGCCTGCCCTCGGCAGCAAAAGAGGCCGTGGCCTTCGCGGTTCTGGCTCACGAAACCTGGCATCGGCGGGCGTCCAACATTCCTTCCGCGACCGGAGCGAGACGCGCCGCGGTCCTTGGTAAAATTTCATATCCATAGGACTCGTAAGACGCCTGGTAAATGCATGCCGATCTATATCTCGATGCTTCGCGGAATTAACGTTGGCGGTCACAAGCGCATCAAGATGGACAAGCTTCGCGCATCGTTCGAGGCACTTGGCTTCGAGCAGGTCAAAACCTATATTCAGAGCGGTAACGTGGTTTTCAAGGGCGGAAAGCTTTCCACGCTCAAATTGTCCAAGAGAATTGAGGAACGAATCCTCAGCGACTTTGGTTTTTCGGCCTCCGTTATTTCCCGAAGCAGCGACGAAATGGCCAAGACGATTGAAGGCAACCCTTTCCTGAAAGAACGCGGGATCGACCACGAAAAACTCCACGTCATGTTCCTATCCGATGCTTCCACGCCCGCCGCTCTCGAGAAGTTGGCCGACCTCACCGAGGCTCCCGACCAGTGTCAGTCTTGTGACAGAGAAATCTATTTCTACCTCCCGAACGGAGTTTCCCAAAGTGTTCTGATGAAGAGTCCTGTAGACCGAATCCTGGCGGTCGTCACAACTACTCGCAATTGGAAAACCGTCAACAGCCTCCACCAGATGTGCCAGGACTGCCGCTGATGCATTGCGCTTCGTCAGTTCTTGCCGCGCTTGCGTTAACGCTCTCCCTGCTCTCGTGCTCCGGCCAGCCTGATCCCAACACGCTGGTGATGCTCATCGAATCGAGTCCCACGAATCTGGATCCGAGGGTCGGCGTCGATGCGCAATCAGAGCGCATCGATAGTCTGCTCTTCGACTACCTGGTCGTGCGCGGCGCCGATCTGAACGCGGCGCCGGGACTGGCTGAGCGCTGGGAGGTTCCCGATTCACTCACCTACATCTTTTATCTGCGACACGGTGTGACCTTTCACGACGGGCGTCCCCTTACGTCGCGCGACGTAAAGTGGACCTTCGATTCTCTGCTCGGCGGGAAGATTCGCAGCACTCGGGCGTCGGCATATCGCTTTGTCGATCGCATCGATGCACCGGAAGACTTCCGGGTCATATTTCACATGAAAGAACCAGACGCCGCATTGCTCTGGAATTTGACCGATGGAGCGGTTGGCATCGTGCCCTCGGGCAGCGGAGATGAAATTTCGCGGCATCCCGTCGGCTCCGGGCCGTTCAAGTTCGTCAGCGCCGAAACTGACAAGGAAGTGGTCATCGAGCGCAATGACGACTACTGGGGCGAGAAGGTGAAGTTGCCGCGCGTACGTTTCGCCGTCGTGCCCGACGCAACTACTGAGGCCCTTGAACTGCGCAAAGGTACCGGGGATCTCGCCAGCAACTCAATCACGCCGGACACTGTGCTCACGCTCGAGCGCGAGCCCATCCTGGCGGTCGAACGTGGCCCAGGCACCGAAGTCCAGTATCTGGGCTTCAATCTGCGCGATCCCATTCTGAAAAATGTGCGGGTCCGTCAGGCTATAGCGTACGCCCTCGACCGCCGTCCGATGATCGCATATCTGTGGCGCGGCGAGGCAAAACCGGCACGCAGCGTTCTTCCCCCGCAAAGTTGGGCTTACAACGGAAACGTGCCAGCCTACGATCACGATCCAGGCAAGGCACGCACCTTGTTGGATGCCGCGGGCTATCCGGCGGTGAATGGTGTGCGTTTTCACATCACGATGAAGACTTCAACCACCGAAAGCACACGATTGATGGCCGCCGTGATGCAGCAGCAATTGCGCGAGGTCGAGATCGTGCTCGACATTCGCAGCTTCGAGCCTGCAACTTTTTTTGCCGACGTTACTCACGGAGCGTTTCAGCTCTACAGCTTACGCTGGGTGGGAGGCAACCAGGATCCCGACATCTTCTACGTGTTTCACTCTTCGAGGTTTCCCCGAAAGGCGCCAACCGCGGCTTTTACTCGAATCCGAGAGTGGACACGCTGATCGACCAGGCCCGCCGCGAAGTCGATCCCGCCGTGCGCAAGCCGATGTATGCCGAACTGCAGCGCATTTTAGCCGAAGAACTGCCTTACATCGATCTCTGGTATCTCGACAACGTTCTCGTTCACAACAAACGCGTGGTAAATCTGAAGTTGAATCCGGCCGGCAACTACGATTTTCTGCGAACGGCGGAGCTCGCCAAACCCTGATTCACTTCTCCGAGCCCTCCGCGGAACTTCTCTGCGAACTCCGCGATGAAGGTTCTTCCCAATTCGCCCGCGGTGCAGTGAGCCGGTGCATTTTCGCGTGTTACCATCGAAGTTTGGCGGCGAAGCCGGCGGGACGCCGGCGCTACTATGCGAATCCTCTTCATCGGCGATATCTTCGGCAGGCCGGGACGAACCATCGTAAAAGACCGCCTGCCCGGAATCGTCCGCGACCAGGCCATCGACCTGATTATTGCCAACGGCGAGAACTCGGCGGCAGGTTTCGGCATCACTCCAGCGCTCGCCGAGGAACTGTTTGAGCTGAATATCGACGTCATCACCACCGGCAACCATGTCTGGGACAAACGCGAAATCCTGGACTACTTTCAGATGATCGAAGGCAACGGCCACGGTCCGCAACGGCGCGTGCTTCGCCCCGCAAATTACCCCGCGGACATGCCCGGCTGGGGCTTGTATCAGGGTCACAAGGGGAAAATCCCTTACGCCGTGATCAACCTGCAGGGGCGCGTGTTCATGGCTTCGAACGACGACCCCTTTCGTATCGCCGACCAGCTCTTAAAAAAGATCGACGCCAAGGTCATTTTCGTGGACTTCCATGCCGAGGCGACTTCCGAGAAAATCTCTCTGGGCTGGTATCTCGACGGCCGCGTCACCGCAATCGTAGGCACGCACACCCACGTGCCCACAGCGGACGAACAAGTTCTTCCTCAAGGGACGGCGTACATCACCGACGTCGGCATGACCGGCCCTTATGACGGCGTAATCGGAGTGAAGAAAGAACTCGTGGTCAACAAGTTCCTCAACGGCATGCCGGTGCGGTTCGAGCCCGCGACAGGCGATGTCCGCCTATGTGCGGTGGTGATTGACTGCGACGAGAAAACCGGCAAGGCACGGAGTATTGAGCGCCTGATGCTGAGCTAACTCCCAGCCTTCATTGACTTGCCCGTTTCACCCACGTAAGATTTGCCCCTGATGATCGGCCAGACCATCTCTCACTATCGCATCGTCGAGAAGTTGGGCGGCGGCGGCATGGGGGTGGTCTATAAGGCGGAAGACACCCGCCTGCATCGCTTCGTCGCATTGAAGTTCCTTCCTGATGAAGTGGCCCGTGACTCGCAAGCGCTAGCCCGCTTCCAGCGCGAGGCGCAGGCCGCTTCCGCGCTGAACCATCCCAACATCTGCACCATCCATGACATTGGCGAGCAGGACGGCCAGGCGTTCATCGCCATGGAGTTCCTCGACGGCCAGACGCTGAAGCACACGATCGGCTCTCAGCCGATGGAATTGGAGACCCTTCTGTCGCTGGGCATCGAGATAGCGGACGCGCTTGATGCCGCCCACTCCAAAGGAATCGTGCACCGCGATATCAAGCCCGCCAACATCTTCGTAACCGAGCGGGGCCATGCCAAGGTGCTCGATTTCGGCCTGGCTAAAGTCACGGCCACAGGCGGAAGCAGCCAGAATGAGGCCACGCGCACAGAGGCTGTCGAAGCACACTTGACCAATCCTGGCACGGCGGTGGGCACGGCAGCCTATATGTCTCCGGAGCAGGCGCGGGGGCGACAGCTCGACGTCCGAACCGATCTTTTCTCCTTCGGAGCGGTCTTGTACGAGATGGCCACCGGCCAGTTGCCGTTTCACGGAGCCACGACCACCGATTTGTTCGATTCCATCCTGCATAAGGCCCCGATGTCTGCGGCGCGGCTGAATCCCAACCTTCCACCCAAGCTGGAAGAGATCATCAATAAGGCGTTGGAGAAAGACCGCGAGCTGCGCTATCAGGTTGCGGCCGAAATGCGGGCCGACCTGAAGCGCCTGAAGCGGGAGATCGAATCAAGCCGCACGGGAGTTCCAGCCGCCGTCGACAACACTGGCCAGCCGGCAGCTCGAACGCTGGCAGCAAGTTTGGCTGCATCGAGCGGCAAGCAGCAGCCGGCAGTCTCTTCGCCGCAGATTTCGGCGGTGGGGCAATCGACGGGCGGGCGCTGGAAGATTCTGGTTCCGGTTGGGGTGATCGTCCTCGCCGCCCTGATAGCTGGCGCGCTCTACTGGCGCTGGCGTTCGGCTGCGCCGGCAACAACGGCCGCGCTGCTCACGGAGAAAGACACCGTGGTGCTCGCCGACTTTACCAACTCCACTGGCGACCCTGTCTTCGATGACGCGCTGAAGCAGGCGCTGGCGGTGCAACTGGGACAGTCGCCCTTCCTCAACATTCTTTCCGAGCGCCGAGTCGAGGAAACCTTGCGCCTGATGGGCCGTCCCACGACGGAACGGATCACGACCGACGTGGCGCGGGAACTTTGTATTCGGACCGGCAGCAAGGCGATCGTCCGTGGCTCCATTTCCAACCTGGGAGGCCAGTATGTGATCGGCCTGAGCACGATCGGATGCAGCAGTGGAGATACGCTGGCCACGGAACAGGAGCAGGCCGCGGCCAAGCAGGACGTGCTGAAGGCGCTGGGAACGGCGGCCTCCGCGCTGCGGGGAAAGCTGGGCGAATCCCTCGCCACCGTCCAGAAGTTCGACGTTCCTGTGGAAGCGACTACGCCTTCGCTGGAAGCTTTGAAGGCTTATAGCATGGGCATCACAACGGGGCGCACCAAGGGCGACGCAGAGGCCATTCCGTTCATGAAGCGCGCGATTGAACTCGATCCGAATTTTGCCATGGCCTATGTCGGGCTGGGGGTCGAGTATGCCAACCTCGGCCAGGCCAGCCTGGCCGCCGAGTACACCAAGAAAGCCTATGACCTGCGGGATCGCGTGAGTGACCGCGAGAGGTACCGCATCTCTGCTTTTTACTATCAGTACGTCACCGGCGAAGTGGAAAAAGCCACCGAAGCCTATGAACTCTGGGCGAAGACATATCCGCGCGATCAGGTGCCCCACGGCAACCTGGGATACATATACTCCGTTCTCGGACAGTACGATAAAGCTGCTGCCGAGACTGAGGAACAACAGCGTCTTGGGCCCACGCTTACTGGCTACGGGAATCTTGCTGGCATTTACACGAACCTGGGCCGTTTTGACGACGCCAAAGCGCTCCTCCAGCAGGCCCAAACCAACCAGGTCGATGGCTTCGTCATCCGTGGAGACCTGTATAGCCTGGCATTCTTGCGCGGCGACGCCGCCGAAACGGAGCGGCAGGTAGCTTGGGCTGCAGGCCGGCCTGGGGAAGAAGATGGGATGCTCTCCACCCAGTCCGATACGGAAGCCTATTATGGGCGGCTGACGCGGGCCCGGGATTTCTCCCGTCGTGCCGCTGACGCCGCGGTGCGGAATGATTCCAAAGAGACGGCTGCGCTCTGGCTAGCCAATGCCGCTCTGCGGGAGGCTGAGTTCGGCAATGCTGCCGCCGCCAAACAGCGTGTGGATGCCGCTCTGGCCCTGGCTCCAGGACGGGACGTAAAGTTGCTGGCCGCTATGACCCTGGCGCGAACCGGCGATGCCGCACGAGCGAAGGTGATGGTCGAACAACTGGAAAAAAGCGAAGCCACGAATACGATGCTGAAGATTTACTGGCTGCCAACCATCAAGGCAGCCATCGAACTCAATGGCGGCAGTCCATCTCAGGCCGTGATTGATCTGGAAGCCGCCAGCCCCTACGAACTGGGCGGACCACTTCCCATCGGCGGTCTATACCCGGTGTACGTGCGCGGCCAGGCCTACCTTGCTGCCCACAACGGGACTGCGGCTGCCGGTGAGTTCCAGAGGATTCTTGATCACCGCGGCATCGTGCTTAACCTGCCTCTGGGTGCGCTGGCTCATCTGCAGCTTGGACGAGCTTATGCCATGTCTGGGGACCGTGCTAAGGCTCACAACGCTTATCAGGACTTCTTCAACGTCTGGAAAGATGCGGACCCTGACATTCCAATCCTGAAGGAAGCCAAAGCGGAGTTCGCTAAGCTGCAGTAGCTAAAGTCCGATTCTTGCAAGAAAGCGCGTTTCCCACGTTCTCAGGTGCTGTCTGCTCAAGGGCCTGCCCCTTTAGACCGAAGGTACGGGCACTACTAGCTATTCGCGGGGAGCAGCTGGCAGGTTAAAATCGAAGCCGATGCGGTGTGCGTGGTCCATTCTGGCGGTGTGTCTTCTGGCGGCGATGCTGACCGCTCCGGCGTTTGCCGGGAGCGATGCGGCCGCTGACGCTCCAAAAGTCTCTTGCAGTGACGGCGTACCCGGCGGCGTCAACTGCGTTCCGACCAAGGATGATCTCAAGCAAGCCCGCAGTGCTTACAACCACGGCCTGAAACTGCAGGAGCACCAGCACGTTCAGGAGTCTTTTGCCCAGTTCGACCGGGCATCGCGACTGGTACCGCAAGATATAAAGTTCTTCTCGGCGCGGGAAATGACGAAGGCGCAGTTGGTGTTTCAGCACACCGAGCGCGGCGACGCGTTGTTGGCCGACGGCCAGCGCGAGCAGGCTACGAGCGAGTTTCGCGCCGCGCTCGACTTCGATCCTGACAACGTCTACACCCAGCAGCGCCTCGCCGAATCCCTGCGCGACCCGGCGGTGCCCGTCCCCGGTGGGCTTGCGGCGCTGGTCGCCGACTCCATCGAGATCCGCCTTCAGCCCAAAGCCGAGCAGGCAACGTTTCACTACCGCGGCGATGTTCGCGGCCTGTTCACCGAACTGGCCTCAGCCTACGGCGTGACGGTGCAATTTGACGATTCGGTGCAATCGAAGACGGTGCGCTTCTACGTCGACGATGTGGACTTTTTCACCGCCCTCAGCCTGGCATGCCGGGTCAGCAAATCCATGTGGACCGTGCTCGACGCCCACCAGTTGCTGATCGCGGCCGATACTGCGGATAATCACAAGCAGTTTGACCGCATGTCGCTCGTGTCGTTCAGGGTGCCCGGAGCAACCACGCCGCAACAGGCCACCGAACTGGTCACTTCCCTGCGCAATATCTGCGACTTCCAGAAAATAACTTCAGGACAAATTGGCACCGTCGAAGTGCGCGCCCCACAAGCCACACTGGCGGCCTGTACGAAGTTGCTGCGCCAGTTGACCAGCGATCGCCCGCAAGTTTCGATCGATGTTCAGGTCTACCAGGTCAGCCACACTTTCACCCGAGAGATCGGCATGCACATTCCCAATACTTTCAACCTGTACAACATCCCGGTGGCAGCCCTGGCGGCGCTGGGCGGACAGAGCATCTCATCGCTCATCAACCAACTGATTGCTTCGGGAGGCATTAACGCCGCGGGCAGTTCGGCGCTCTCCGGCCTTCTGGCACAACTGCAGGGCCAGTCGAATTCCATTTTCAGCCAGCCCCTGGCCACCTTCGGCGGCGGCCTCACGTTTTCCGGATTGAGTCTCGATCACCTTACGGCCGCTCTTTCCCTCAACGAGTCGTGGGCGCGCAGCCTGAGCCACGTTACCCTGCGTGCCGGGCAGGGCAATGACGCAACGTTCCACCTGGGCGAGCGCTATCCCATTCTGAACGGAACCTACGCGCCCATTTATAATTCGTCGGCGATCTCGGCGGTGTTGGGCAATCAGAGCTACGTCCCGCCATTTCCGTCGGTCAGTTACGAGGATTTAGGTCTGAGCCTCAAGGCCAAGCCCGCAATCCACGGCAACGGGGATGTGAGCCTGACCCTCGAACTGCAAGTACGCTCGCTCACCGGGCAGAGCGCGAATGGCGTCCCCGTACTTACCAACCAGGAATACAAGGGCAGCATACGGCTCCGCGATGGCGAACCCGCCGTGGTAGCGGGTGAAATCACAACCAACGATCAGCGCTCGATGAGCGGCATCCCCGCAATCGCGGCCATCCCCGGCCTTAACTGGGCTGTGACCGACAACACCCGCATGAAAGAAGACGACGAATTGCTCATCGTCATCACACCGCACGTCGTGGCCAGCCGGGCTCTAGCCACCGATGAGATTTGGGTGAGCACGAATTAGGGGCGGGCTTTGGGCTTTGGTCGCCAGGCTTCGGGTAATTGCCTTCCACTCGGTAGGCGAACAAGTCCAAACTGCCGTCGCGCGCAGTCGACTCCTTCCAATCCCAGCTCGAAAAAGCCGCAGCCCGAAGCTCGAAGCCCGATTTACTTCCCCTGCTTCGCGGCAAAATCTACCAGACTCTTCAGCGTGTCGGCAGGGACCTGGCCGACATTTCCGATGCTGCGTCCGTTGATAAAAAGAGTCGGCGTGCCCGTCACATTAACCGACTTCCCAAGGGCCACAGAGGCGTCCACGTGCGCCTGTGTCACTGGAGTGCCGGCGCAAACTGCAATGTCTGCGCCTTTCACGCCCGCGACATCGGCCAGGGCGGTCAACTTTTCATCGGCGTTTTCGGCGGTGATGTCGCCTTGCGCCTGGTAGGTCTTGGCGATGAACTTCCAGAATGCATCGTTCGATGCTTGGCCCACACAGTCCGCGTAAGCGGCCCCTTTTGCCGCCCAGTTGTGCATTTCCAGGGGAAAGCTTTGAAAGACGAAGCGGGCGTTAGGTTCGGCCGCGATCAGTCCCTCGATTGCTGGTTGAGCGGCCTTGCACGCCGGGCACTGTAGATCGCCGAACTCGACAATCGTAACCGCAGCGTCTTTCGGTCCACGCGATGGGCCGCTAATACCCTTCTCCAGCTTCTTCTTCACAGGATCGAACGGCTTGGCGCCGAACGGAATAATGTCGCCCACCACGGCGTGCTCACCATCCGGTGTGACATAAAACCGGCTCCCTTGCGGGCCCTGAGGCGTGGCCATCACGATGTCCACTTCGGCCAGGCCCGGCGCCACTGAGGGTTTGATGCTCGAAATCTTCCAGCTCACCTGCGGATCATGCCCAAAGGTTTGTTGCAGGAAAGAGTCCACAGTGGCTTCCGAAGGAAGGTTGACGGCCGCCGCGGAAGCCGGCTGGCCCGCGGCCTTGGCCTTTGCCGATGTTTGCGCGGCAACCAGACTGCTCGTCAGCAGAAGGATGAGAATCACATGAATAGAACTGCGCATGGTTTTCCTTTCAATTCCAAAATTTGGTTTGGAGCGGGAATACGCGGGACTCTCTGGCCAATCCCTTTCAAATCTCGCTCTTCGCGGCAATGGGAATACGGCGGCCGTAGCCAAAGGCCTTCGCGGAAATCTTAATGCCCGGCGCCGCCTGCTGGCGTTTGTATTCAGCGCGATCTACCATTCGCACCACGCGCTGCACCACCTCGATGTCGAATCCATGATCGGCGGCGATCCGCTCGGCGGAGTGCGCGGCTTCCACATAATCCTCGAGTACTGCGTCCAGAATCTCGTAGGGCGGCAGCGAGTCGCTGTCCTTCTGATTGGGCCGCAACTCCGCGGACGGCGGCTTCTCCAATGTGGCCTCGGGAATTACCGGGCGGCGCGAATTTACGTAATGGCTCAGCCGGTAGACCAGGGTTTTCGGCACGTCCGAGATGACTGCAAGGCCGCCCACCATGTCCCCATAAAGTGTACAGTAGCCCACGCCGAGTTCGCTCTTGTTGCCCGTGGAGAGCACAATCGCTCCAAGCTTATTAGAGAGCGCCATCAGCAGTGTGCCGCGCGCGCGCGATTGAATGTTCTCCTCAGTCACGTCTTCCTTGCGTCCCGCGAAAACATCCTGCAAGCTCTGGCGGTACGCCTCGACAATTCGATTAATCGAGAGCAACTCGAAGCGGACGCCGAGACTGTTGGCCAGCGCCCGGGCATCGTCGATCGAACCTGGCGAAGAGTATGGACCGGGCATGCCCACGCCGATCACGTTTTGCGGACCGACCGCGTCGGCGGCGATGACGGCGGTGAGCGCCGAATCGATGCCCCCGCTCAGTCCGATGATCGCCTTCTGAAATCCGCATTTGCGCATGTAGTCGCGTGTGCCCAGTACCAGAGCGGCATACACGCTGCCTTCCTCGCCTTCAATCTGTTCATGCACGTCACCAGTGAGGATTTTGGAGTCGAAGTAGATGAGGTCTTCCTCGAACGACTTTCCCTGCGCGACGATGTTGCCTTCCGCATTGAGCACCAGGCTGGAGCCATCGAAGACCAGGCTGTCATTGCCTCCCACTTGATTGACCAACGCGACCGGGACTTTGTGGTGGCGGGCGATGGCAACCAGCATGTCGCGGCGCAGTTCGCGCTTGCCAATCCAAAAAGGCGACGAGGAGATATTGAGCACAAAGTTGCCGCCCGCGCGGATCAGAGTTTCGATGGGATCGACCGTGTACAGTCGCTTGGGCCAGAACAGCTTGTCGTTCCAGGCGTCTTCGCAGATGGTGAGCGCCATGCGGTTGCCGCAGAAGGAGAACAAGTCCTGACTTTTCGCGGGAGCGAAGTTGCGCATCTCGTCGAAGACGTCGTAGGTGGGCAACAGCATCTTCGACTGCAGAAAGGCGACTTTGCCATCCTGCAAGAGCGCGGCGGAATTCATGGCCGACTTGCCGGTCTCGGAGTGCGCGGGAGTCACCAACCCGCAGATGACCGAGATGCCGCGCGTCTCGGCGGCAATCTGCTCGACAGTCTCGCGATTGCGCGCAACAAACGAAGGCCGCTCCACCAGATCGCGCGGCGGATATCCGCAGACCGACAACTCAGGAAACAGGATCAGCCCCGCGCCGATCGCTTGTGCGCGGTGGGCGTAATCGACGATCTTGGCCGCGTTGCCGGAGAAATCTCCAACCGTGGGATTGATTTGGCCGAGCGCAAGCTTCACATGCTTAGTGTAAAGCAGGACGGCGGGCTTCGGCTTTCGGGCTTCGGCTTGGATCAGTCCGAGACCCGGATAAAAAAACCACAGATCGATCTGGCTAAAATATCTGGAATCAGCAAGTTAGGTCGCTCGGGCAGAGGCTGAATCTGGGTAAAATCTTGGAAACAAAGAACTTGCTCGTAAAATATTCCATTCAAAGGGCCTAGGGCATCTCGTTTTGGATAAGTGCCGTGGAATCGGCGGCCGGTTCGCAAAATATTGTATTTGCGGGAGTTATCTCATTGCTATTCTTATGTCAAAGAGCCAATGCCTGCAGAGATAGGATTTCAGGTTTGAGAATCGAAGTCAAGGCAATGTTGAGAATTTTGGATTCGATTGTGAGAGGCAGAATGGTTGCGGTCTGGGTGTGAGTGGCGTCGCTTACGCGACTTGTTCCTTCGCTCGGTCGCTTACCCTGCACTTACGTGCGGGGCTAATGACTGGCGTCGCTGCGCGACTCCGTGGCGTCGCCCTGACAACTCCCTGTCCGTCAATGGCGCAACTCTGTACCGTGACTAATCTCCTCTAGCCGGGAGCACCGTGTGCCTTGGGGCGGGCGCAGGCGTTTTACCCTTCTCGTCGCGCCAGAGAACATCATTCAGACTGGCGGCTCCCGCCGCGTCGGGGCGGGAGAAATCCATCTTGGCCGATTCTTTTGCTCCGGGGCGTCGCGCTTGTTGGTCTCATAGATCAGGCCGTTCTTTAGGTTGCGATAGTCCGCCTTGAATGCCGGTTGGTCTCCCTTGCCTGAGAACATCGGGCCCATGGCCGGAGCGTAGGCGTCGTTCTGGTTCATGGGGGGCAGGCCGAGCAGCATCTCCATGGTGTGAATCAGGTTGACGGTGGTGTAGAAGCGGTGATCGACGTAGGGCTCGGCAGCTGTGCCGGGGGAATACTTGCTGACTACGAACGCAGTAGATCGATGGGCGTCGATGTGATCGCCGCCGTTTTGCGCGTCGTCTTCGAGGACGAAGATGGCGGTGTCATCCCAATATGGACTGTGCGAGACGGCGTCGACCACGCGGCCGAGGGCGAGATCGTTGTCGGCCACCGAGGCTGCCGGACGCGGACGCTCAGGCCGCGTGCCTCCAGTGTGATCGTCGGGCAAATACAGCAGGACGAACGCAGGCAACTGGAACTCGGGACCCTGGTTCGACTCGCGGGCGCGCGTGTATGCCGCGAATTCGTTAAGGAATTCGTCGGCGCGGAGCTGGTCGGGATAGTCTGTGTTGAAATCGGGATAGAGCGGGTCGAAGTGATCGCGCAGCACGGCCTTGCTGGCCTTGACGCCATTAAACAACGGCACCGTCCACGGGAACGGGCTCGGCGCAGCATGTGGATCGCCCACATTCGGCGGCAGTGGATCACCCTGGTGAAGTTCGGTGCGCGGACAAGTTGATTCCTGCGCCGAAGGAGTGCCCTCTTTCGGGGTCGCGGCCTGGCGGTTTTTGTTGCACCATGCCGCATTCACGAACTCGCCGTAGTCCCGGTAGCTCAATCCATGGTGCGCGACGTTGTCCCAAAGAAAGCCGGTGGAAGGATCGTCGATATCGGGCTGTTTGTGATCGAGAGGATACTCATCGGCAACCGTGCCCTGGAAATCGTAGGTCCGCTCCTTGCCGCGGTAGTTGATCTGCCAGGTTTTTTCGTTGTAATCGCTGGTGATGGCGGCGGTTGACCAGAGATGGCCGTCGCCGGAAACTTCTCCGCTGTCGTAGAAATTGTCGAGCACGCCGAATTGCAGCGCGAGCTTGTGCTGGTTAGGCGTGATGTCGGCGCCGTAGAGCGTGAGGGAGGGGTCGCCGTCTCCAACCTTCAGGTCGCCCAGCACCTGGTCGTAGGTGCGGTTCTCTTTGATCACATAGATGACGTGCTTGATCGGATTCTTTCCGCCGGGGAACTGGATCTTCCCCGGATTGTTATGGAGCAGGTTGTCGTGTTCGACCGTGCGGGTGAGTTCTCCGAGCTTACCGAGAGTGGAGGGAATGTTTAGCCTTGCGATCGAGCCACGAAGCAGTGTCGGAATGTACGGATGAGCCTGGTGTCTGACCTCGTATGCGGTCTTGCCCAAGCCTTTGTTTGGGCCTGCGCCCTGACCTTTGGCGGTGGCGATGAGGAGGTCGTCGCCTTGCACGGCGAGAGCGGCGGGGTACCAGTCAGTGGGGATGAAACCGACGGGAGCCGGGCTCCAGAAGCTGCCAGATGTTTCGGCCCGAGCGAGTAAATCCGACACATCGAGGACGCCGACAGCATTGAGGGACGCATCCGCAAAAAAAAGATGCTTGCCCTCGGCCGATTGCGCGAGGGCTATGGGATAGGTTCCGCTGTATTCCAGATGACTGGCGGTGGTGACTATGAAATCAAAAGGCAAGCCTGTCGAGGTCGTAATCACAGCGATCTTATCGGCATTGGACAACGCTACGTACAGCAACTTTTCGTTCGGACTGAGCAGCAGCGCCGTTGGATGCGAGCCGGGGGCGATCGGATCGTCGGGTTCCTTCAACTTGGTCCAGCGGACGACTTTACCGCTGGGGAGATCCAGTTCAGCGATGCGGGATGCATTCCACAGGCTGCACCAGGCGCGGCGGGCATCGCGCGTGACGACGCAGGTGTAGGGAAACGAAGACGGGACCAGATCGCTTGTGCTCAGGTCGAAACTCTGAAGAACTTTGCCGCTGGCGACATCGAGCAGCACAACATTGTCGGAAAGATTGTCGGCGACCAGGAGACGATCGTTCTTATCGGAGGCGCCTGCACCGGCTGACAGCAGCGCCAATCCCGCAGGATAGGAAATCGCAGTTCCCGGCGGCGTTTTCCGCAGGGCGATCGCGACCTTTTTCCCGGCAGCAAGCGCTTGCGGTTCGATCGCGATAAATCGATCGGGTGCGACCTTGCCATCTGCGAAGGTATAGACTGCGATGCCGTTGCCGGTGTTTGGCGGTTTCTGTCCTGTCGGATCGGTTACGGAACCGACCGATGCGTAGAGGTGCTTGCCATCGGAGCCGAAGACCAGGCCGAGGAAGTAGCTCTGATGCGCGTCGTCGCCGAAACGCTTGTCGGGAAAGTCAGCGAGTTGATTCGTCTTCAGATCGAGAACCGCGATCGACTGCGTGGCCAGCGTCTCCTGAGTGCCGTAGCCGTCGTTGAGCAGCGCGGCGTAGCGGCCATCCGGGCTGATCGCGATGGTGGCTGGAAAACTGTTGGTGCTGCCGATGCGGCCGGGAGCAGGAGTCGTCAAAATTTTGCTAGTGGGCAGGTTGATCGACGAAGCTTCGGGCTTGGATTCCTGCGCCGGAAGGGGAATGTGAATGAGCGAGAAACGCCGCGAGGAGAATTATGCGGGAGAATCGGGTCACGGGGCCTCCGCTGGATTTTAGTTGCGAGTTAGAAGTGAGCGTAATTTAGACGTGGAGTTGAGGTCAAAACGAAACTAGACACCGGCCCTACGCGCTGGCAGGCGGGGGCCCGCCTCCTCCACGATACAGCCGCCGGGACGGCGGCGGCTGCCCGCGGAACGCTCGTCACACTCCCGAAGCGCGCGTTGATCCTTCGCGACTGGGCTCGGGATGCTCCTCTGCTGTGCTCACATTGTGGCGGACGTCTGCGCCTTGCACCCAGAAGATGACGTCTTCGGCGATGTTGGTGGCGTGGTCGGCGACGCGCTCGAGATTGCGAGCGACGAGCAGCGCGTCGAGAGCCTGCCGCACCACTTCGGGACGCTGATTCATCGTCTTCACCAGTTGGATGAAGGCATCGTCCTTCATGCGATCGACGACGTTATCCATTTCGAGCACTGCCTGGGCGAGTTCTGCCTTGCCCTCGATGAAAGACTCGAGAGCGCGGCGCACCATGGCGCTGACGGCGGCGCCCATGCGCGCGATATCTACGGGCAGATCTGCCGCTGGAAGCTCGACCATATCCATTACGCGCTCGGCAATGTTGACGGCCTGATCGCCGACGCGCTCCAGGTCCGAATTGATTTTGGTGACGGCGAGGATAAAGCGCAGATCGACTGCCATCGGCTGCTGCATGGCGAGCAGGTCGAAGGCGGCCTCGTCAATCTCGCGCTCCGCGGTGTTGATGAGACTCTCGCCTTCGAGAACCAAATGACAGCGGGTGAGATCGCGATCGACATAGGCCTGCCGGGCGCGATCCACCGCCTGCTCCGCCAGTCCACCCATGCGGAGCAACTTCTGCCGCAGATCGTCGAGCCCCTGTTGAAAGCGCGTGCGCATTATCCGAACCTTCCTTATAACTTAGTTCTGCGCCTAAAGGCGGTCCTTCTTCGCGATCCTTGCGGCACACCTTAAGGCGTGCCCTGATACGAATCTCATTGCAGCACCCTTCGTCCTTGCGCCACCTGCCATGATACGAACCAAACCACATCCGCATCAACCAACCTTATCCAAATCTGCCGGTGATGTAGTCTTCCGTCTTTTTATCGGACGGTTTGGTAAAGATTTTTTCCGTCTTATCGAACTCGATCAGGCGGCCCAGCAGGAAAAATCCTGTAAACTCGGCGACGCGCGCCGCCTGCTGCATGTTGTGGGTCACGATTACTATCGTATACCGCTCTTTGAGCTGAAAGATCAACTCCTCAATCTTTCCGGTCGAGATAGGATCGAGCGCCGAGCAGGGCTCGTCCATAAGCAGAACTTCAGGTTCGACAGCGAGAGCGCGGGCAATGCACAGCCGCTGCTGCTGGCCGCCGGAAAGGCTGGCGCCGGACTTCTTGTGAACGTAATCCTTTACCTCGGTCCACAAGGCGGCGGAGTCGAGCGACCGCTCGACGATTTCGTCCAGCTTGCGGCGATCTCGAAAACCGTTGAGCTTCAATCCGGAAGCGACGTTGTCATAGATCGACATGGTGGGGAATGGATTTGCCTTTTGAAACACCATGCCCACGCGGCGGCGAAGCTGGGTCGCCGAAGTACCGTTGTAGGCGCTAATCTCGCCGATGCGGACGGTTCCCGTCACTCGCGCCTCTGGGATCGTCTCGTGCATGCGGTTCAGGCAGCGGATAAACGTCGACTTGCCGCAGCCCGAGGGACCGATCAAGCGCCGTGGCGTGGTTAGCCGCCACCGTTATTCCGATGTCGTATAGCGCCTGGGTCTTGCCGTACCAGGCATTCAGGGTTTCGACCTGGATTCCAACGCCCATAAACTATGCCGCTCCGAAGGTACCACGGCGAACCGCGAAGCGCACGGCCGACACCGCAGCGACGATGAGAATGATAAGCACGAGCGCCCCGGCCCATGCCTGCCTGTGCCATTCGTCGTAGGGGGAAATGGCGTAGGAGTATATCTGCAAAGGAAGCGCGGCCGTCGGCTGATCGACCCGCAGGTTCCAGAACTGATTGCCGAATGCGGTGAAGAGCAATGGAGCAGTCTCGCCGGCCACGCGGGCAAAGGCCAGCATGATTCCGGTTATCACGCCCGAAGTTGCGGTGCGCAGGGTGATGGAGAGAGTGGTGCGCCAGCGCGGGATGCCGAGTCCGTAAGCGGCCTCGCGCAAAGCCTGCGGCACAAGCAGCAGCATCTCTTCCGTGGTGCGCGAGATGGTGGGGATCATCATGATGGCCAATGCCACGCCACCAGCCAAGGCGGAGAAGTGTTTCTGGGTGAGAACGACGATCGCGTAGGCCACGATGCCGATCACGATGGAAGGCACGCCGTTCAGCACATCGGCGGTGAAGCGGATGGCGTCGCCGAAGCGGTTGCGGCCAAACTCCGCGAGGTAGATGCCGGCGCCCACGCCTACCGGAACGCCAATAATGCTGGCCAGGGCGAGGATGAACGCGGAGCCGAGGATGGCGTTGGCCATTCCGCCGCCCGCTTCGCCCACTGGTTTCGGGGTTTGCGTGAGAAAGGCCCAGTTGATCGAGCCGACGCCGCGGTAGACAAGATAGCCGAAAATCGCGGCCAGGGGCGCGAGAACCAGAATGACCGTGAGCACGGCCGCGCCGGTCATGACGTGGTCGGTGACACGGCGCCGTAGAGCGATGGGCGGGACGGTGTGCAACGCGGCAATGTTGTTCCTATCAGGCATGGGCGCTCGCAGGTTGGCCGCGCGTGACTGTCCAGACCAGCAATCGTGCCAGGGCGTTGACCACGATCGTTACCAAGAATAGAGCCAGACCAATCTCGATGAGAGCCGAGAGGTAAACGTCGCCCGTAGCCTCGCTAAATTCATTGGCGAGCACGCTCGCCATGGTGTATCCCGGCGCAAATAATGACTTGGCAATCTCGGGGCGGTTTCCGATCACCATGGTAACGGCCATGGTTTCGCCCAGCGCGCGGCCGAGGCCGAGAATGATGCCGCCCATGATGCCGGCGCGGGCATTGCGCAGCACGCCGACGCGAATCATTTCCCAGCGCGTGGCACCCAGCGCGAGAGCGGCCTCCCGCTGGTGCTGGGGCACGACCATCAGCACTTCGCGCGTGATCGAAGAGATGATGGGGATAATCATGATGGCCAGGATGATTCCCGCCGCCAGCATGCTGATGCCGTAGGGCGGGCCTTCAAACAATCCAGTCCAGCCCAATGTCTTGGCCAGAAACGGCTCAATGTAATTACTGAGCAGCGGCACGAGGATAAAGATCGCCCACAGTCCGTAGACTACGCTGGGAATCGCAGCCAGCAGTTCGACAAAAAACGAGAGCGGTCCGCGAAAAGCGGGCGGACACATCTCCGTGGTGAACACGGCAACGCCGATCGACAATGGCACGGCAATGAGCAAGGCAAGGAGCGACGAGACAAGTGTTCCATAAATGAACGGCAAGGCGCCAAAGTGCTCGTTCACCGGATCCCAATCGTGCCCGGAAAAAAACTTGAATCCAAAGGCATGCCAGGAACGTCCGGAGCGGAGCATCAATTCGTAGACAATCAACACCAGAATGCCAAGAACCGCTAAGCCGCATAGCAGCATGGCGTACTTAAAGACTTGGTCGCCGATTTCGCCGCTGCTCTCGCGAAGAAAGACTGCAGCCTCCCTCTGCTTAGCAGAGAGGTCACTAACCTTCGTCGCTTCAACGGGTTGCGGACCAGGCATATCAGGCCGGCGTGGGGCAGACATGGCCATGCGTGTTTACCCTAGCAGAATCCTGTTAACAGGATGTTAAAATGACAGAGCTTTTCGGGTTGCCTTTTCCCGGGTAAGCCTGTATTTTCATCTCCCGATCGATTCTGTCTTCTTTCTTTATGCCGATCGCGCCAAAGCGCAGCCGGATTGTTTTTCAGAAGCTTGAGCAGGACTTGATCAAGCTTTCCTCGAAACCAAGGGCGCAGAATGTACATCGATTCCGCACGGGCACGCGGCGCTTGCAGATACTGCTTGGTGAACTTTCTCCGAAGTTGGACCGCGGTCAGAAAAAGTTGCTGAAGCTGCTGGGACGAATCCGCAAGCGCGCCGGCAAGGTGCGCGATCTGGATGTGCAGCTGGCGGCTCTGCGTGCTTTGAAGATGCCGAGGGAGCCGCGGCGCAAGACGCAACTGGTGAACCATCTGATTGAACTCCGCAGTCTGCAAGAAAAAAAGCTGCGGAAGGCCGTCGAGGAAGACTCTGTCCGCGAGATTCGCAAGCGCTTGAAACGCGCCAGCAAGAACTTTAAGCCGGAAGCCAGCCGGGACCCTCTGGCAGTCGCCCGAGGGATGCTGGAACGGATTAACAGCGAGGACGCGCCGGTCAGCGAAGCGCTGCTGCACCAATACCGCATCCTGAGCAAGCGGGCGCGTTATGCGGCCGAGTTCGCCGAGGAATCTAGTGAAGCGCAGAAGTTCATCGCCATGCTTAAGCGCATGCAGGACGTTTTGGGCGATTGGCACGATTGGCTGACTCTGACGCAAACCGCCGGTGAGCATCTGGGCGAGGTGCGCGAGTCGTCGCTGGTGGCGGAGCTGCACAACGTGACCGGGGCAAAGTTCCGCAATGCTGTGGCAGTGCTCTCGCAGATTCGGGCTGCGCGAGCTGCCAAGCCCACGGTCGCCGCGCAGGTAGGGGGTCGCGCAGCCGCTTCGAAGGCCCGACCTTCGATGTCCGCCGCATAAGCTCACGGTAGTTTCCCCGGGTTTCTCCGCGCAGGCCGTCGCATGTAAACTGTTGGCCTTCGCCCATGCCAACCTTTGCCGCGGTTGATATCGGTTCCAATTCTGTACGGCTGAAGATCGCGCGCCTCACGCGGAGCCGCCTTCATTCCATTCACGAAGACCGCGAGGTTACGCGCCTCGGCGAGGGCGTGTTTCGTTCCGGCTTTCTCACTCCCGAATCGATGGCCGAAACAGTGAAGGTGTTGCGGCGCTTTCACCGTGCCACGCAGCAGGTGGTCACGGACCCAGTGCGGGTGGTCGCGACCAGCGCTCTCCGCGACGCACGCAATTCGCAAGCGTTTCTGGAGTGGGTGCGTTCTGCGACGGGATGGAAAGTCGAAATCATTTCTGGATTGGAAGAAGCGCGCCTGATCCATCTCGGACTAGTCTCGAATCTTCGCGTGGACAGCGCGCCCGCGTTGATGGTGGATCTGGGAGGCGGAAGCTGCGAGCTGACAGTTTCCGGGCGGGGACACATTCGCGACATGGTGAGTTTGCCGCTGGGAGCGGTGCGCCTCACCGATGAATTCCTGGGCCATGATCCGCCGCGCAAGGGCGAACTCAAACGACTGCAGGGGTTCGTGACCCGCGAAGTGAACCGCATCGCCTCGCGGGTGGTGGCCGCTAAAGTCAAGAATGTGATTGCCACGTCCGGGACCGCCGCTGCGCTGGCGGCCGCGGCCAGCCATCTGCGAAAGAACGGAAGCCGGCAGCGTACGCTCGTCTCCCGCGTGGAAATGGCGCGCCTCGCCAAACAACTGGCGCGCCTCCCCGTGGACGATCGGCGGCAGATTGAAGGCATCGGCCCGCGGCGTGCGGAAATCATCGTTGCCGGCGCCATCGTCTACCACGAACTGCTGGACCACTGCCATCTCAAGGGCTTCCGCTATTCCGCACTGGGCCTGCGCGACGGCCTGCTGGCGCAGATGGCGGCGGAGCACGACCGCAGCACTCGCTCGGGGAAACAGATTGAATCGGAACGGTGGGAATCGATCGCCCGAGCCGTGGCTCACTACAGCGTGGACATGGAGCATGCGCTCGACGTGCGTGACTCCGCCATGTTTTTGTTTTCCGCCTTGCGTTCGGTGCACGGGCTGCCGCCGGAATTCCGCGAATGGCTATCGGCGGCCGCCATGCTCTACGAGGTAGGAGACTACGTCAACCGCAACGGCCATCACCGGCACACTTACTACATCATTTCGAACTCCGAGATTCTGGGCTACACGCCGCAGCAGCGCCGCATCATCGCGGCGATTGCGCGGTATCTGGGAAAGTCGCGCCCCGCCCTGGAAGATACGCCGATGAAGTCGATTGATCCGACCGACCGCGCCGGAGTGCAGAAGGCAATTATTCTTTTGCGGCTGGCTCGCGCTCTGAACCTGGGCCGGAGCCGCGCCGTGCAGAAGGTGCGGGTCAGCCAGCACGGCGCTGAAGTACGTCTAACGCTCGTACCCCGCCGGCGCATGGGCGTTGACCTGGAGTTGTGGGCGATTGAGAAGGACTGCGCTTACTTCCGCGAGGTGTTCGGGCGGGAACTCTCCACCGCCGCAGTGTAGAAAGTGCGCAGCGCTTTCGGGGTTAAGCACCACTGCAGCGTGCCGGAGATACGGCGCATGTCGACGCGGGCCACGGCCCCCTTTTTCAACTCTACTGAAGCTTCACATCCGGACTCGCTGATTACGGTGCCCAGGAACTGGCTGAGGTTGGGATTGTGTCCGACGACCATGATCGATTCCTGGCTGGCGTATTTTTCAACGAGGCGGCGGAAATCGGCGAAGGTAGCGCCCGGCCGCAGCGCAGTCTCGATTTGCAACTTGCCTTCGTAACCCATTTCATTTCCCACGAGGGATGCGGTCTGCGTGGCGCGCTTAAGCGGACTGGAAATAATGCAGTCTACCTGCGCCTCGATGGCAGCCAGGGCGCGGCCCACGTAGCCGCACTGTTCAATGCCTTCCTTGTCGAGGGCGCGCTTCTCGTCCTTCTTGGGATTCGCGAAGGCTTCGCCGGCGCTGGCGTGACGCAAAAAATAAATGATCATCGGGCCTTATCGTACTCTACCGGCGGGAGCTTTGCGCTTTCCTGCCTGCACTTGTGGCAAAAGGAAGCCCGCCGGCTGCTTGCCCTCGGCTATGCTGATCAGATAATCCTGCGCGCTGAAGGCGGCCGCGCCCACGGGCGGTTTGCGATTGCGATTGCCGTGCATGGTCTGCCAGGCCCGAATGTAGGTGGCATCGCGCAACAGGATGCGGGACTTCCGGTTGTCGGCGAGGTAAACATCGAGAATCTCTCGGTGTACGCGCTCGCGCAAGAATTCGTCGCGCAAGGGGACAAGCACTTCAACCCGCTCATAGAGATTGCGCGGCATCAAGTCGGCGCTGCCGATGTAGATCTCTTCCTCTCCGCCGTTGCCGAAGTAGTAGATGCGGCTGTGCTCGAGGAAGCGTCCCACGATGCTACGTACGCGAACGCGGTCGCTTAGGCCGCGCACGCCCGGGCGTAATGCACAAATGCCGCGCACGATGAGGTCGATCTCCACTCCAGCCTGCGAGGCTCGATACAAGGCCTGAATCATATTCTTGTCGAGCAGAGCGTTCATCTTGGCGATGATGCGCGCGGTGCGGCCTTGCCGTGCGTGGTCTGCCTCGCGATCGATCAGAGCGATGAGTTTTTCCGCTAGATCGAGCGGGGCCACTAGCAACGGATCGTAACTGGGGTTCTCGGCATAGGCGGTGAGGAAACTGAAGACGTCGTGCACCGAGCGGGTGATTTCCGGATTCGCCGTGAACAGGCTGAGGTCGGTATAAATGCGCGCCGTGGTCGCGTTGTAGTTGCCGGTCCCGATATGAGCGTAGCTGCGCACGCCATCGGGATCGCGGCGCACCAGCAGCGACAGTTTGCAATGCGTTTTCAGGCCGACCAGTCCATGAAACACCTGCACCCCCGCGTCTTCCATTTCGCGCGCCCAGCGGATGTTGTGGGCCTCGTCAAAACGCGCTTTCAACTCGACCACTGCGGTTACTTCCTTGCGCGAAGCTGCATCCATGAGCGAAGGCACAATCTGCGAGTGCTCGCTGGTGCGGTAGAGAGTCTGCTTGATGGAGAGTACGTGTTCATCTTCGGCCGCCGACTCGATGAACGACACCACGGCGTCGTAAGAGTCGAAGGGATGGTGCAGGAGGACGTCGTGCCGCCGCAATTCCTCGAACAAATTTTGGGACTTGGCGGTAAGGCGCAACTCGCGCGGGGCAAAGGGGCGATACTTGAGATCAGGACGCTGCGTCTGGTCGTAGACGTTAAACAGGCGCGAAAGGTTAACGGGGCCGTTCACGGGAAAAACCTGCCAGGGATCAAGCTCGAACACGGTTCGCAGGCGGTCGATAATTTCGGGATCAGCGTCAGCCTCGATCTCCATGCGGACCGCATCGCCTTTACGGCGGTTGTGCAACTCGGCGCGGACGGATTCGAGAAGATTGCGCGCTTCTTCTTCCTGGAGGTAAAGATTGCTGTTCCGGGTCACGCGAAAGGGAGCCGAAGAAACGATGTCATAGCCGTGATACATGTTCTGGGCGTGTTGAGCGACCAGATCGGCGAGAAAAATGAAGTCGGTGGTTGTGTCGGAGGGCAAGCGCACCAGGCGAGGCAAAGCGCGGGGCACGGACACCACGCCGGTATAGGTGAGAGCGGAGCGGCGCCGCCGGCGCAGGAGAAGGCCCAGGCACAGCGCCTTGTTGATCACACGCGGAAAGGGATGGCTGGGATCCACGGTCACCGGAGTGAGCAGCGGATCCAGTTCTTTCTCGCAATATTCGTTGACGAAGCGGCGGGCTTCAGCGTCCAGTTCGTGCAAGGCGAGCACTCGAATTCCGTGCTCCGCCATCGCTGGACGCAACGTATTCCAGCACTCGTACTGTTCATCTACGAACTCGTGAGACAGACGAGCCAGAACATCGCGCTTCTCATCGAGCGTCAATCCGTCGGGACCGGCTTCGTTGTAGCCGTCCTCGATCTGCTGCATCATGGCGGCCACACGAATTTCGAAAAACTCATCCAGATTGCTGGCGGAGATGGCCAGGAACTTCAGCCGCTCCAGAAGCGGGTTGCCCTCATCCTGGGCTTCCTCGAGCACACGGCCGTTGAACGCGAGCCATGAGGTGTCGCGGTTGAGATAATACTCAGGATTATCGAGCGAAATGCGAGCCATGCGAGAGTCTTACTCGTTCGATCGTGGGGACTTCCGCTAGGCAGTATAAAACATCCGCTTGGTTGGCGCAGAACTCCGAATCAAGGAAGACAAGGGAAGGAGTTGCCTGTGGCTAGTGGTAGTGGTCAGTAAACACGAGGGATCTTACCAGCCACTGACCACTTCTCTTCAGGAACTTACTTGACCTGTTTGATGGCTTCTTTCTCTTTTTGCACAACGCTGTCTGGCAACGGCGCGTAGCTGAGTGCAGCCGTCATCTTCTGTCCGTCAGTAACCATCCAGTTCAGATAATCGACCAGTATTTTGCCTTTCGCGGCGTCCTTCGACTGCTGAGGAACCAGCAGCCAGGTGAAGCTGGAAATGGGATATGCGTCTTTGCCGGGCGCATTGGTGATGGAGACACGAAAATCCGCTGGCATCTTGGGAGCGGACGCAGCCGCGGCCGTAACACTCTCCAGAGAAGCCTTTACAAAGTTTCCCGCGGAATTCTTGACGCTGCCGTAGGAGATCTTATTCTGCACGGCATAGATCAGCTCGATGTAACCGATCGCCCCGGGCATCTGTCGAATCAATCCGGCAACGCCTTCGTTTCCTTTTCCACCCAGGCCGATTGGCCACTGCACAGAAGTGTTTCTGCCCACCCGGCTCTCCCAGTCAGGGCTGACTTTCGACAGGTAGTCAGTCCAGATGAAGGTGGTCCCGCTGCCATCAGAGCGGTGAGCCACAACAATATCTCTGTCGGGGAAGTTGACGCCCGGATTTACGCTGGTGATGGCTTTGTCATTCCATTTTGTAATCTTGCCCAGGAAGATTTCCGCCAGAGCCTCGGGGGTAAACTTCACTTCCCCGCTCACGCCCGGGATGTTGTACGCCGGCACGTCCGCGCCTAGCACGGTCGGAAGGTTGAGAATCTTGGTCTTCCGTTTGTCTTGAGCTTCCTTGAGTTGAGCGTCGGTCATGGGCATATCGCTGGCGCCGAAATCAACCGTACCCTCGGTGATCTGGCGGATGCCGCCGCCGCTGCCGATGGATTGGTAGTTGATTTCGATATCCGAGTGCAGCGTGTGGTATTCGCTGAACCACTTCGAATAAATGGGATAAGGGAATGTGGCGCCGGCGCCGTTCAGTTTAGTCTGACCTGCGAGCGGCAGGGCTACCAAGACACACAACAATAGCAGGGTGAGTTTTCGCATCACGCGATCATTTCTCCTTAGGATAGCTATGCTTGTTTTTATTGGCGCTATGTTACAGCACGGTTACAAACGGGTGAATTTCTGATGAATGGGCTGGGTTGACCTGGCTTCGGGACCTGGCTTCATCGTCACCACCGGCGGATTGGATTGCAGCGCCTCACGCTTCGGGGACGCTCGAGTAAACCAGTTCCACCACTGTGCAGTCGTCGCTGAGAGGATTTCCGGCGCAGAACTCCGTGACCGCGGAGAAGATCCCTTCCAGCGTCGGAGTTTTCGCTGCGGCCGCTTCGAGTCGCGAATCTTCGAAGAAGTCTCCCATGGAGTTTTCCGCTTCCGTTACACCGTCGGTGACGAGGATGAAGCGGTCGCCCGAGTTCAGCTGGCAGCGGGCGCTTTCAAAGGTTGCATCTGGCAGCAGCCCCACCGGCACGTTGCCGTGCGGCGGACGCATCACCTCTCCACCGCAGACCAGCAGGGGCTGCACGTGGCCGCAATTGACGTATTCCAGGTCGCCGTCCCGCCGCAGGCGCGCCAGCAGCACAGTGGCGTATTTCTCGCCCACCAGTTTTTCCGTGAAGAAGTGATTCACGGCGGCGACCACGTCCAGCAGCGGCATTCCCGAACTCAAATGCGAATAAATCATTCCCTGCAGCGAGGTAGCCAGCAGCGCCGCCGAGACTCCTTTGCCACTCACATCCGCGAGCACCACGGCAAGGCCTTCCTTGGTATTGACCGCGTCGAAGAAGTCGCCTCCAATTTCTTTGCAAGACAGATTCTTGCCGCGCAGCTTCGCAAACGGCACGTCCGGAATCTTCACTTGCATGAGGCGTTGCTGAATGGTGGCGGCGATGGACAACTCCTGCTGATAGCGACGCGATTCTTCCTCAGCCTGTACCAGCCGGGCGTTCTCGATCAACGACCCGGCTTCTGTCGCGATGGCCCGCAAAATATCGTGGCCGACGCCGGAAAATTCCCGCGAAGCGAAGCGCGAGTCGACATACAAAACCCCCGCTACTTCGGAGGCAGCATTCGGCGCGGGCGTTTGCTGGTCGCGAACGGCCTGCACCTGCCGCTTGCGAAGCGGAATGCAAATCACAGTGCGCAGGTCGTACGCCACAATGCTCTGCCGGGCGGCAAGATCCATCGAACTGCCGGTATCGGTGAGCAGGAACTCCGAGTTGGAACGCAGCGATTCATCCAGCGCAGAGTGGGAGATGGTTTTGTCATCCAGCAATGCCTCGCCTTTGCTGTTGCGTCCCGCCGCCAGCCGCAATTTGCCATCCTCGTCTTTGAGAAAGACATAGCCGCGCTCGGCGCGCGTCAGCCGCAGCGTCACCTCCAGCATGGTCATCAGGATTTCGTCGAGCACGCCGGCGGTGTTCAACTTGCGGGCTGCTTCCAGAAACAAGGTGAGCTTTTCGAGATCGGTGGCCTCTTGCGAGATCTGGATCCCGGAAATCTGGCTCAAAAACTCGCGTGCCGTGTTCGAGGTGCCGTGCGCCGGATTGAAGATGGCGTAGGTAGAATCGCGCGCGCCAAATTCCAGGCGGTCGTTGCGCTCCAGCTTTTGCCGCTGAATGCGCTCTCCGTTGACGAAGGTGCCGTGCTTGCTGCCCTGATCGACAAGGAAGAAACCGTCTTCCTCCAGCACGATGAGCGCGTGGTCGCGCGAGACGCGAGGATCGGCAATCACCAGATCTTTATCGACCTTACGCCCGACGCTGAACGGAGTCCGGTTCAGGACGATATTCCGCTGCTCGTTGCCTTGCACCAGCACCAGCGCTGGAAACACGCCGGAACCGGAAGACTTCCCACGGCTTATCGCATTCAAGGTCATGGGGTGTGGCGCAGCCTCCCTACAAGTTTACCCGGAAGTCGCGGCGATAAGCATAATGACAGGAATCAGGCCCCGGCGGGAAGAGCCTTCCTGGAGACTGCCGGTAGCGCTCCCGCCCTGGCTTCGGTAGACTGCGGCGGCGTGCCCTCTCCGGACACAAGTCGCCAGCAGGCGCTCGTATCTCGAACAAAGACTTTGATTCTTATTATTTTCGTGTCTGTGGTGGCCGTTTTCTTCGGCGGGCGATCTCTGGTTTTGCTTCAGGGCGCCGACTTTCCTCATTTTTATTGCGCCGCACGCATGCTGGCCGAAGGCCACGGACGCCAACTCTACGACGCCGGCGTTCAGAGACAATATCAGGCGCGCTACGCCGGAAGAGTCGGCACTCTCTATACCCACCCTCCATTTGAGGCTGCGCTCTATCTCGTCGTGGCCTGGCTGCCACTAAGACGTGCATATCTGCTCTGGTCTTTTTTAACCATGGCGCTAATCGCGACAAGTGCAATATTTTTGGCCAGGGAAGCGCAATTGCGCTGGAATTGGCGCGTGTTGTCTGTGGCCTTGCTGACTTTTGTTCCCTCGGTGATCTGCGTTCTCCAGGGCCAGGATTCCGCGCTCCTGCTGTTGCTGGTCGTTCTGGCATTCGCAATGCTCCGGCAGGAGCGCGGCTTTGCCGCCGGATGCTGGCTCGGCCTCGGACTCCTCAAGTTTCAACTCGTGCTGCCCCTGGTGCTCGTGCTCGCTTTAACGCAACGCAAACGTTGCAAAGTCGGCCTTGCGAAGGGCTTCGGCCTGACCGCGCTGGCGCTGGCAGGATTGTCGGCCGCGATCTCCGGATGGTCCGTGTTCACGCTTTATCCAAAATTTCTCCTGCATTTCAAGGAGCAGCCCTTTGCCGGCTTTGCTCCCCAAGCCATGGCCAACCTCCGCGGATTGACCTACTTCTTTTTTCACAGCGACCAGTCTCCCTGGGCAATCGCCGCATTGTCGATACTCTCGGCAGCTGCGCTGATCGCGACACTTGCCAGCTGGAAATTCGCGGGGCTAGCACCCTGTCCCGAGACCGTCAGCACCCGAGGCGACTTTGATCTCGCTTTCGCGAATACTGTGCTGTTTGCGCTGCTGGTCAGCTATCACCTCAACCCGCACGACCTCAGTCTTGTGTTGCTGCCGATTTTTCTGCTGCTGCAGCGCACGCTGACGCGAACGCCGCTCCGGCCCATGGGTTGGGTGACCTTAAGCCTGCTTGCAATCCTGTTTTTACCTCCGTTGCACTTGTGGGCGCTTAGGGCGGATGTTTACGGCCTTGTGGGTATTCCTGTGCTCTTATTGTTTCTGACCGGCGCGGTCATCAGTTTCACAACACCCGTCTTACAACACCAGCGACCAGCCCAGGAAAAGCCACAACAATCCGAGATTAAGCAGTAAAAGCGCTACGCCCACCATCGCAAATCTTGGCTGCAAGTGGGGACGTTGAAGCAGATGCGCGCAACCGACGAAAGCCGGAAAAACAATCAGCAGATAGCGCATCATGCTCTGCAGAGGAGGCGTGGTGTTTTTGCTGAGGAAGAAAACGATCGCAGCTGCCGAGTAGAGAAGATATTCGATTCTAAGCCGGCTCCGGGTAGCCAGAACAGAAATCAGGGCCAGGGACATTAGATTCAATCCGAGAACCGGATCCGGCGTGTGCGCCATGATATGAACACTCGCCCACAAGGTCGTCCAGGGCAGCGCCATCGTGGTCCGCCAATACTGCCCATAGGATGAAGCGAGTGCGCCGTGGCCGGTCAAGTGCAGATACCCGAGGAAACCGGCTAGCCCAAGAGGGACCGAAAGAATTGGCAGTGCCTTTATCTTCCTGCGCCGCAGAGCCACGATCACCAGCGGCACTATTACAACTACGCCGACTGCTTTGGCCAATGCCGCGGCCAGGCCAAGCGCCGCGGCCGCCAGCCAACGCTCTCTCCGAGCCATGCACAAAGACCAGACGATCAAGGCAAAGAGCAGCGACTCCGGATAGCCCGCGAAGAAAATGAAACTGGCCGGCCAGACGCCACAAAGAAGGACACTCTGATTTACCAGATCCGGCGTATCCTCACCAAGCAGCAACTCCTGCAATCCCCAAAAAAGAAAAAACGCCGCGATCGTTGAAATGAGCAGGGCGGCAATCATCGGCGGAACGAGCAGGGTCATGATCTTTACCAGGCTGGGATACAGCGGGAAGAAGACAGCTGCGTCCGGCCGGTCGTAGCCATGGGCCGCAAGGTGCAGGTACCAAAGCGTGTCGAAACGCTCCCAGACGCCAAACAACAAGTAGCGCAGGCTGTGGTCGGGCGGACGCAGGTTTTCCGTGAAGGCATTGGAGTGCGCGAGCCCCCAGTTCACGGGTTGAATCAGGGCAACGATGGCCGCGAAGAACGAGTAGATGATCCGGAGAAACAAGGTAAGCAGGAGCGCCCGCTGCCAGGAAGGCCGGCCTTGCCCGCTCGTCATTTCCGTCACCTGAGCGCCTCTTGGACTCGGCGCGGCTCGTCTTTCGCATGCTCGTCTTTCGTAAGAAAGAAAATCAGCGCGAACATCCACACCGGCAATGCGAAGGTCGCAAAGAACGGCCACTGCCAGCTATCGAGCGCCGATGCTCGCGAAACCAGCAAGTAAACTACAGTGAGGCCGAGGCTTGCAGCCCACTGCCATCCCAAGAGAAGTGCGCCCACGCCGTATGCCAAACGGCGGGCGCGCGACCGCGATACAAACCCTGCCTGTTCCCGTGCCAGCAGCAAAATTACAGGTAGGAGAAGAACCTGGTTGTAGGGCGCGTACATCGGTATCACCAGCACAGTCAAGGCAAGCGCTAGCGCAGTCGCAGCGGCGAATGCTGAAGTGTCTGCCGGCTCACGTCGCAACTGCCATAAGGGCGGCGCGCAAGCCAGAGTCGCGATCAACGCCAGAATCTGCGCGCCAACGCGGCTCATACTCCCGCCCGTGGCGGAGCCCAAAACCTGATTCAGCATGACTTCAATCACCGACTGGTTCTGCGTGTATTTGTGGTATTGCCCGATGGCTTCGGCAAACATTCGCCACCAGCCGGGCAGGATGATTTCCGCTCCACCCAGCAAAAGCGCCATCACCAGCCCAAAACCAAGCACCAACTTTCGCCGCGCCCGCCAATCGCTCACCGCCCACAAGAGCAGCCATGCCACCAGCGGCCATGCCAGTTGCGGCTTGATGGTAGCCAGCGCTAGCAGGACTCCGGCGAAAAACAAGAACCCACTCGCCACGCTGGCCACAGATGCCGCCAGCAACGCCGCCCCCAGCAGGCTCAGTTGCTGCAACTTAATCCCCTGCACCGCCGGAAAGCTGCCCAGCGTAAGCGCGACGCAGACGGCGACGGCCATCAGCGGCAATTCCCAGCGCAGAACCCGCAGCCATAGCCAAACGCTGGCCGCCGTCAAGCCCACCAGCAGCCAGTGAAAAAATATCTGCACGCCATGAAAGGGAAAGCCGATCAGTGGCGCCAACAGAAACACCACATACAGGGGATAAGCAAATCCCTGCCGATCTTTGGGATCGTCAGGCCGAGCCGGATCCAGTTCGCGGCCGTAGTAACCCTTTTGTATTTCTGTAGTGATGGCGCTGCCGTAGGGATTGCGGTGATGCAACAGCAATTCGCGCGCCCCCAGCCAGCGCGGATAAAGATCGGAGAGATTGCCGCGCGGACGTTGGTGCGCCGCGGAGTCGGCTTTTTCGTAGGGAACGAGCACGCGCTGCGCGTAGTACCACATGCTTCCCGCGCACAGCAGCGCAATCCACATTTCGAGTTGTAAATTCTTAAGCAACGTGAGTAAGGGGAATCGGACCGAGACTCCGGCTCCGAATGTCCGGTCCCTGGCCGCCATGTTACAACTAATGCTCTGAAGAACTCTCATGAAGCTGCGCATCGCAGTTTCGGCGGCTATCGGCTTGGCCAGCGGCTTCTTCTGCTGGTTCCTGACGAAGCATTTCCATCAGGACGCCGCCGACTTCCGCTGGGCTCTGCATCTGGCGCAAAGGCTGTTGGCTCGGCAAAATCCATACGACACTCCTCTGGAGCAGTATCCCTTGACAGCGGCACTTTTCGCGCTACCCTTCGTACGCCTGCAGCCAGAAACCGCCGCGGGCACATTGTACGGACTTAGCTCCGCGCTGCTGGCCTTTGGCCTTACGCGGCACAGCTACCGCGGTTTACTGATATTTCTCGCGTACCCCTACTGGGCCGGAATGCTCGCGGTTCAGTGGTCTCCCATCATCACGGCCAGCGCCTTCTTCCCTTTGCTCCTGCCCGTAACCATGGCCAAACCCCAGATCGGGCTGCCGGTATTCCTCACGCGCGCAAGCCGCCGCGGCATCGTGGCTTGTTTCATCGCAGGCGCGTTAAGCCTCGCGATTCTGCCGAGGTGGCCTCTGCTTTGGATCGCGCAGATGAAGAACTATGAGCACTTCGTGCCGTTTCTGGTCTTGCCCGGACCGCTATTGCTGGTCGCGCTTTTTCGTTACCGCGATCGCGACGCAATTCTGCTCCTGCTGGCCGCCTGCATGCCACAGCGGTGGTTTTTCGATAGCTTCATCCTGTGGCTCATTCCAAAATCACGGCGTGAGATTCTCACCACCGTTTTCTTTAGTTGGGGCGCCGGGATCTGGCGCTGGTACTGCGTTCCACACAGCTTCAGTGAGGTGGGAAGGTGGGCCGTTATTTTTCTTTATCTGCCTATGTTGGCAATCATTTTATTCCGTGGCGCACCGGCGACGTCAGCGACGGATCCGCTATGAACGGCACGCTCAGCACCACCCACGCTTTTCTGGCGGTCCTTTTCCTCGGCCTGTTCGCCATGACGGCGCGCAACGTCACCGATCCCGACGTCTGGTGGCACCTCAAGACCGGGCAGTACATTGCCGAGCATAAAAGCGTTCCTCACACCGATCCTTTTTCCTACACTCGTGCCGGAGAGCCATGGGTCGCACATGAGTGGCTTACCGAAATTCTGCTGTACAAACTGGAGCGCAGCACAGGTTTTGGCGGATTGATCGTTGTCTTTTCCGCGGTGCTCTGTGCTGCATTCTTCGTGCTTTACTTGCGCTGCGGCCCCGCCCCCTACGTGGCAGGCGTGGTCACGCTGTGCGCGGCCTGGGCCACTGCGCCGGTGTGGGGAGTTCGTCCTCAGGTCCTTTCGCTTCTGTTGACCAGTTTGTGGCTGCTGATTCTCGAACGTTCGGAGCATGATCCAAAACTTCTTTGGTGGACGCCTCCACTGACTTTCCTCTGGGTAAATCTGCACGCCGGATTCGCTCTGGGTCTAGCTCTGTCTGCATTGTTCCTCTCAGGAGAACTGGTTGAACGCGTCCTTGAAGGCTCCCCACGAAGCACGCCCCGCTTGCGGCTTGCCGCACTCATACTCCTGCTCGATCTGCTCATTGTGCCCTTCAATCCGAACGGTTTGCGAATGTTTTCCTACCCGCTTGAGACTCTTCGGTCGGCCGCCATGCAGAGCTACCTCGGCGAATGGGCCTCACCCAACTTCCATCATGCCGAGTACTGGCCTTTCCTGCTGGTTGTGCTGGGAACGTTCGCAACTCTCAGCTGGTCCCGCCGCGAGGTACGCCCGCGCGACTTGCTTTTGCTACTGGTCAGCATATACGCGAGCCTCGGTTCGATACGCATGATGCCGCTGTTCGTTTTGATCGCAGCGCCGCTCGTGTGCCGGCGGCTCTGGGACTGGCCCATGAGCCATTCCCGGCGGTTGCGTCCACGGCCGGAGTTTGCGCCGTTGTTCAACGGCGCGATCGTGCTGGCGATGGCTGTCTTTGCCTCCGTCCACACTGCCATGGTGATTCAGCGCCAGCCCCAGGCTGAGATGCAACGCTTCCCTGCCCGCGCCGTAGCATTTCTTTTGACTTACCCACCCTCCGGCCCGATGTTCAACCATTACGACTGGGGCGGCTATCTGATCTGGAAGCTTTACCCCGGCACTCGCGTCTTCATCGACGGCCGGGCTGATCTTTACGGCAAGGCGCTGCTGGATCAGTTCGCGAACACTTACCAATTTAAAGGCGACTGGCAGCATCCCCTGCAGCAATGGCGTATCGATACGGTGCTCATTCCCCGGGATTCTGCCCTCGCGACCGGTTTGCGGAGTTCTCCCGGTTGGACTGTCGCTTACGAGGATACCCAGGCCGTCGTCTTGACTGCGCCTTCTCACACCGTCCAGGCGGCAACGGCACAACAGTAGTTACGGTGGCTCTGCAAGAAAATTACACCCCTCAGAGCATTTGGCGGGTTATTATGAGTGAGATCAGTTTGGAATACGTATCTCTGCAGCCCAGCACGAGTGAAAGGGACGTAAGTCCCTGAGCGGCCATGGGCTTTCTATGTGCTTGAGGAAGGCTGTTCAAAAGCTTGCTGTTTCTACAAAGGAGGGCGGAAACCATGGATCATCTTTGGAGATTGTGGCGTGAGGACGAGGGCCAGGACATCGCGGAATACGCTGTGATGCTGGCCGTGATCCTAGTCATCGTCGTGGGCACGATCCGGCTCATCGGCTCTAACGCGAATAATGTCTTCTCCAACGTCGCTAGTTCGATTCAGTAGGGAATCTGCACGGGCAGCACGACACAGAGTGTTACCCCTGGTGACGACGGGGATGTTTGCGCTTGCCCAGTCTGACGGAGCACTATGAACCGCACGCGTTTGTGGGTGATCGGAGGTCTAGCCTTGGTCTTGGGGACCTTCGTCAGTCTCCTCGTCTACAAGAACCTGCAAGGGAAAGGTCCGTCGAGCACCGAACCCGGCGCAGACGTGGTCGTGGCCCTCGGGGATATTCAAGTGGGAGCCCGAGTCGAAGATCACGACGTGCGGATCGCCCGGTTCCCCGCCTCTGGCCTGCCTCCCGGCGCCTACAGCAAGAAGTCTCAAGTGCTGGGCCGCGGCGTGATCATCCCCGTTTCCAAAGGCGAATTTATTTTGCCCAGCAAGTTGGCCCCTGAAAATGCCGGATCCGGTTTGCCCTCACTGATTCCTCCGGGGATGCGCGCGGTCTCAGTGCGGGTGAATGAGGTGGTCTCCGTCGCTGGTTTCGTCGGTCCTGGAACCCGCGTCGATGTACTTCTCACCGGCACTCCCAATGGGAGTACGGAGAGCCAAACCACGACCGTCTTGCAGAATGTAGCCGTGATTGCTTCCGGCCACACCCTGGAACGCAGCGCCTCCGGGGAAGCCCAGAACACCCCGGTGATCACCCTTCTGGCTTCGCCCGAGGACGCTGAACGTCTCACGCTGGCCCAATCCGAAGGCAAGATTCAACTCTCCCTGCGCAACCCGCTCGACACGCACCAGGATTCCGTGGATCCAGCCAATGCCAAGGGCCTGTACAAGGGCGGTACGGCGCCCACGGCTCCCCCCAAGCCCACTGTTCATGCTGTTAAGCAAAAGAAAACTGAGAAACCACCTCCGCCTCCATCGGTCCTCAGTGTCGAGGTTTATAAAGGTGACAAGAAGACTGTGGTCCCGTTGGCGGAACAAAGCAGTGATGAACCCAAGTAGCCGGAGAGCGGTTTCGGTTTGCGCGTTCGGTACGTTCCATAGCAGGCTTCCTCATGTGGAGAGGAATCACACGATGAAGGTTCGCACGACACTTTTCGCGGCGCTCGGCATTTCGTCTCTCCTCCCGGTGTTCGTTCTGCCGACGCTTGCCTTGGCGGAGACGCTGGCCCAACAGCCCGCGGTTCAAGCGCCCCAGGAACAAACTCCACCGGCCGCCGCTCAAACGACGCTTCCGGCGCAGTCGTCTCAGCCTCAAGGTTCGGCGCCGCTGCGCGTCATGGTCAATAAATCTCTACTCATCAATACGACAGAGCAAATCAAGCGCATCTCGGTCACTGACCCCGCGGTCGCCGATCCCACGGTACTCACTCCTACCCAGATCCTGGTTCATGGCCGAGCCCCCGGCGAAGTCTCGCTGATCATCTGGGACGAAAACGAACGCTCGCGCAGCTTCGATCTGCGCGTCGACGTCGATGTCAGCGCCGCCGCTGAAGAAGAACATCGCGTTTTCCCCGAGGAACAGATTTCCGTCACGCCCTCGCGGGCCGCCATCGTTCTCTCGGGCCACGTTACTACCGAGGATGTTGCCAAGCGCGCGGGAGAGCTGGCCTCCGCTTATTCCAAGAATGTCGTCAACGTGCTCACCTTCGGTCCCGTGGGCGCGCAGGAGATCATGCTGGAAGTAAAGTTCGCCGAGGTTGACCGCTCGGCAACGATTCAGCTTGGGGCCAACTTTTTCTCCACCGGCGCCGGCAATTTTCTCGGTACCTCTACCACGGGACAATATGGCGGCTTCGGCCCGACACAGATCAGCCAAACCCAGGGACAAAGCCCGCCCATCACGGCCAACCAAACCGTCAGCAATGTCTTGAACTTGTTCTTATTCCGCCCAGACATTCACCTCGGCGCTGTGATTGAGGCACTGCAGTCCAAGAACCTTCTACAGATTCTGGCCGAGCCCAACCTCATCGCAGTGAACGGCAAGAAAGCGAGCTTCCTGGCCGGTGGTCAGTTCCCTTTCCCCATCGTGCAACCCGGAGCGGGATTCACCGCCGTCACTATCTCCTTTAAGGAATTTGGCGTAAAGCTGGAATTCACCCCCGTGATCATGCCCAACGGCAACATTCACCTCACGGTCGCTCCTGAAGTCAGCACCCTGGATTTCGCCGACGCGCTCACCATATCCGGCTTCACCATCCCGGCTTTGAGTACGCGCAAAGCGGAGACCGAATTCGAGTTGACGGATGGGCAAAGTTTCGTCATTGCCGGCCTAATCGACAATCGCGTCACCGATATCTGGAACAAAGTTCCCGGCCTGGCAGACATTCCGATCCTGGGCAATTTCTTCAAGAGTAAGAGTCTTCAAAAGAGCAACTCGGAATTGATGGTGCTGTGCACGGTGCATCGGGTTTCGCCCAACGCGCAAGTACCGCCCGGACCGCAAAAATCCGCAGCCCTTCATAAACAACGAAAAGTTCGACGCGAAAAAGCCTCTATTGAGCGTTCCGCACGTTCCACGGCCCTGGTGATCATGTGACCTGAACTGGCAACACTGGATACTGCCAACTGGGTTTTGAGGAGTAGAGTAGACGTAGGTTATGCCCGACCTTTCAGTCGTTATCGTGGCCACGGACAATGAGCAGCGCACCGTGCTCCAGGTGCTGGTCGACGGCACCAGCGTGGCCCGCACGGTCCATACGTGCGCCAGTTTCCCGGTAGCGGCAGCAGATCCGGTCATGCGGCGTGTCCAGGCTTCGACTCCCGACGTCCTGCTGATCGATATCCCCAGCGATAATCCCGCCATGGCCATGCGCGCCATTGAACTTCTGCAACAGGAGTTGCCGGACTCGGCCGTGTTCGCGATTGGAAACCTCAACCAGCCGCAGGTCATCGTGAGCGCCATGCGCGCCGGAGCTCGTGAGTTCATCGAACGCCCCACCACTACCACCGATCTGCTGGAGGCTTTTGTCCGCCTGACCACAGCCCAGCGGCGGGTTCAGAAGGAAGGTGCGCGCGGCAAGGTATTTACCACCGTCAACGCGAAGGGCGGCAGCGGAGCCACCACCGTGGCCGTGAACCTGGCCCTGGCGCTGCAGGCCGCCCACGGCCAAACAGCGCTCGTGGATCTCGCTCCTCTCGGACACACCGCACTGCATCTGAATCTCAAGCCGTTATTCACCCTGGCCGATGCCACGCGCAATCTCCACCGCATGGATAATTCGCTGATGGAGAGTTTCATGACCCGTCATGTCGGTGGATTGCAGTTGCTGGCGGGAACCAACGCGCCGGCCTCGATCGAACCCTCGACCACCGAGTTTGTCCGGCTGTTCGACATGCTGGTCGGCCACTACCGCTATGTGGTCGTGGACAATTCCTCGCGCCTCGACGCCGCTAGCCGCCTGGTCGCCAACCTGTCGGAGTGCGTACTGCTAGTGGCCTGCACTGACGTCGCGTCGCTGTGGAGCGCGGCTCGCGTGCAACAGTACCTGGGAGAAACGGGGCACCGCGAACGGGTGCGGCTGGTCCTCAACCGTTTCCGCAAAGTGCCGGGCTTCAGCGAGGCCGATGCGGAGACCGCTGCCGGCGTCAAATTATTGTGGCGCATCCCAAATCAGTACTTCGCCATCTCGTCGGCTATTGATCGGGGCTCACCCGTGATGGAGCAAAGTCACACCGAGATTGCGCGTTGTTTTTCCGGACTAGCAAACGAATTGACGCGCGATGACGTCGATGTGAAACGCGCCCACTGGTCCTTGTTCAAAACGAGTATAGCTTCAAAACGGTATAGGTTTAAGACGGTATAGGTTCAAGACGATATAAGGTTATATGGCCAATCTGCAGACCTTCGAGCACAGCGAGTACCAGCAGGTAAAGGCCGACCTGCACCGCAAGATCCTTGATCGCCTGGATCTGGAAAAGCTGGGCCGCTCGACCGGAGATTCCGCTCGCGAAGAAGTCCTCGTGCTCATCCGCAACTCGGTAAACAGCGAGATTATTCCTCTCAGCTTCGCCGAGCGCGAGCGGCTGTCGCGTGAGATCCTAGACGAGATTTTCGGCCTCGGTCCGCTGGAACCCCTGCTCAAGGACCACACCATCTCCGACATTCTGGTCAACCGCTTCGACAAGGTTTACATCGAGCGTTCCGGCAAACTGGAATTGACCGGCTTAGCCTTCAAGGACAATCAGCACCTCATGCAGATCATCGAGCGCATCGTCTCCCGCGTGGGCCGCCGCGTCGATGAATCTTCCCCTATGGTTGACGCTCGCCTCGCCGATGGCTCCCGCGTGAACGCGATTATTCCTCCCCTCGCGCTGGACGGCGCTTGCCTCTCCATCCGCCGTTTCGGGCGGGATCCGGTCACGGCCCGCAACATGATCGAGAACCACACCCTGACCGAGGCCATGCTCGAGCTTCTCTCCATCATGGTGAAGGGGAAGTTGAACCTGCTGATCTCGGGCGGCACCGGCGCCGGCAAGACCACATTGCTCAACGTGCTTTCCGGCTACATTCCCAATGTGGAGCGCATCGTCACCATCGAAGACGCCGCCGAACTGCAGCTCAAGCAGGAGCATGTGGTCCGCCTCGAAACCCGCGCCCCCAACATCGAAGGCAAAGGCGCGGTCCGGCAGCGCCAGTTGGTGATCAACAGCCTGCGTATGCGTCCCGACCGCATTGTGGTGGGAGAGGTCCGCGGCGAGGAAGCTTTCGACATGTTGCAGGCCATGAACACGGGTCACGAAGGTTCTCTCACCACGGTCCACGCCAACTCTGTGCGTGATGCCCTGGCTCGTATCGAAAACATGGTTTCGATGGCGAACCTCAACATTCCCGAACGCGCCGTGCGCCATCAGATCGCTTCCGCCATTCATGCCGTAGTACAAGTCGCACGCTTGTCGGACGGCACCCGGAAGGTCACCTCGATTTCCGAGGTCACCGGCATGGAGGACGAATCCATCGCCATGCAGGATATTTTCACGTTTGAGCGGCGCGGCATTGACGAAAGCGGAAAGGTGCGCGGAACTTTCCGCGCCACAGGATTCCGCCCGTTATTTGCCGAACGCCTGGCTACTGCGGGGGCTCGATTACGCCCGGCGCTGTTTGAGTCGAAGACGGAGATTTGAAGTTGTGAACTGCCTATGCCCGACCTCCTGATTGCGCTTCTCGTCTTCGTGGTGGTTGCCCTGGCAACCTTTGCCGTGGCTTCGCTGCTGGACGAGCGGCGCGCTCAAGCCCGCCTTATCAGAGACCGGCTGGCCGCCGTGCAGAAGGCGCCGGAACGCGATCCGGACGAAGAACTCGCCCTGGTGCGCGACGAGCAACTCAGCAAGATTCCCGCTCTCGACACTCTGCTGCGCCGCTCCGCGCGGATTTCGGCCATGCAGGAGTCGTTGTTGCAGGCGGGCATGAAATTTCGCGCCGGCAATTTTCTCGTCCTGTGCGCGGGCTGCGGCGTTCTGGCCGCGTTCGTGGGTTTAGTCTTGACCAGGAATCCTGCCATTGCCTGGGCCGCCCTCGTCATCGCCAGCTTTCTTCCCCTCGCGGTTATCTCCTACCGGCGCCAGAAGCGTTTTGAAAAAATCGAGGAGCTTTTTCCCGAAGCCATCGACACTTTGGCCCGCGCCGTCCGCGCCGGACACGCTTTCACCACCGCTCTGGAAATGATTGCCAACGAAATCTCCGAGCCTCTGGCCAGCGAATTCCGCAAACTCTACGAAGAGCAGAAGTTCGGCATGCCGGTACGCGACGCCCTCATGAATCTCACGCAACGCGTACCCCTGGTGGACGTGAAATTTTTCGTCACTGCGGTCATGCTGCAACGTGAAACCGGCGGCAACCTCGCCGAAATTCTCGACAACTTGTCCTATGTAATCCGCGAGCGTTTCAAGATTCAGCGCCAGGTGCGGGTTCATACCGCCCAGGGCCGCCTGACCATGGCCCTCCTTATGGCCATGCCGCCCACGGTCGTGGCAGTTCTCCTGATGTTCAGCCCGGATTTTGTGAAACCGCTTTTTTATGATCCCTATGGCCACATCTTGCTTGTGGTAGCGATTACTCTGCAAACTATCGGCTATTTCGTGATCCGGAAGATTATTAAGATCCAGGTTTAGTGAAGTTCAGGTTTAAGATTATAGAAATGCCTTTGCTGATTCTCACCATTGTCATATTCGTGACCGTCGTGCTGGTGGTGTTTGCCTTCGGCGCGGCCGTGGTCACGCCCAGTTCGGTGCTGGGAGCCCGACTGCGCGCTCTGGGAGGTCAGCAGGTCCAGGCCCCCGAGAAGCCGGTGGTCAAGGTAAGAGAACGGCTCGAGCAGGCTCTCGACCCCATCAGCAAGGCCATCCCGTTGTCGCCTACCGACGTTTCCCGCACTCGCGCCTGGCTGATCCAGGCTGGGCTTCGCGAGCCGCGTTATGTCAGCTACTATCTAGCAACCCGGCTGGTGTTCGCGTTTCTCGGTCTGGCAGGCGTAGTAGCCTTTTCCGGTTTCACCAGCTTCCCTTTGCTGGTCTGCGTCCCCGCGTTCGGTTTCTTTCTTCCCCGCTTCTTCCTGAAGCGCATGATTAAAGACCGCCAGCAGCGCATCCGCATCGCCCTGCCCGACGCTCTCGACCTGACCGTGATTTGCGTCGAAGCCGGCTTGGCCCTCGACCAAGCCTTAATGCGCGTCGGCAAAGACCTGCATCACGCCCATCCCGACCTTAGCGAAGAATTTCACTTCGTCAATCTGGAGATGCGCGCAGGCAAGCCCCGCGCCGAAGCGCTGCGCAATCTCGTCGATCGCACCGGTGTGGATGACATTCGCTCTCTCGTAGGCACTCTCATCCAGACTGACCGCTTCGGCACCAGCGTGGCTCAAGCTTTACGGGTCCACTCGGACTCCTTGCGCACCGCCCGCCGCCAGCGCGCCGAAGAGCAGGCCGCAAAAACCACCATCAAGATGGTCCCACCTCTCGTGATATTCATTCTGGTACCGTTCCTCGCGGTCACGATTGGTCCGCCACTCATTCAGGCCTATCGTTCCGTATTCGGGAAGTGAGCGACCAGCAGGCTGCTGAAAAACTTGGGATTCGTATCAGGATGCCTTCACGCATACGGTATAAGAACGCACTATCAGTCAACGCCTTTAGGCGCGGCGATTCGGAGTCATCGTGCCCGCTTTAGTCCCTCAAGGCCAGGCTTTCAACAAAACCCGCCAGCTCTATCTTGCAACTAACCTTGCAGTGGCCCAGACGCACTGGTCCCGGTTGCGGGGCTTGTTGGGAGCGTCCGAAGGTGACTTTGGTAACGGCTGCGGCTTGTGGATTCGTCCCTGCCGCGGAGTTCACACCCTTGCTATGCGCTTCCCCATTGACGTAGTCTATTTAGATAGCGCCGGAACGGTCGTACACATCGAGCACAATCTCCAGCCCTGGCGCTTCTCCCCCGTTCGCCTGCAGGCAGCCTCAGTCCTGGAGTTACCCAGCCATACTCTGGCCAGAACTGAAACGGCACTGGGCGATCATGTTGAAATCCAGATGAAAATGAAGGAAACTAGCTAACAGCGTGGTTTCCCCCCGGCATCACACCGAAGCCAGATCAGACACTCGTTAGACCGATGACTGACACTCTCCAACTCGAAGAGATCGTGATCGCCAACCTTCATGACGAGCCCAAGCTGCTGGTCGAGTGGTCGCCGCGCTGGCAGGAATTCGTAACCAGCATCGGTCCCGCCCTTTCACGCTCAGGTCCGCGTCTGGCCGGGGAAGCTCCCGATACCCTCATGCCGTATCGGGCCATGCTCAAGTCGTTCTCGATACAGTTTCTCCTGATCTTCGTGGCCATTGTGATGCCGCACGAGATTGACCACCTGCGTCCTTATGCCGCGCCCAAAGTACGTCCCTACGAAGTGATCTACTATTCCGGCGACGAACTGCCCCGCACCCAGGACCTCGGCGGAGCCCAGTCTGGAGCCACCGGCCGCGCCGGCGGCCAGGAAGCATACCACCGCACTCAGACCATCCACGTGGCTCGCGGCGCTTCGCTGACGCCGCAGGTTGTCGACGCTCCCAACCTTAAACTTCCATCCTCCTCGGCCGCAGTCGCCAACTTGCTTGCCGTTAAAGCCAACCCCGGCCCACCCCCGGCGGAAGGCTTGCGCTCTTCGCTTACTGCTCCCAGTCTTCCCGCGAACGTAATCGCTCCGGCACAGGTCAATGTCACCCGCGAGCAATCCCGGGGCGGTATCGCTCTGAACTCGGTCGTGCCTCCCGCGCCCAGCGTCCGCTCCGACCACACGCTCTATACGCCGACTCTCGACCCCAGTATCATCGCCCCAGCACCCAATGTTTCGCGGGACCGCACTCGTTCAGCGCCATCATTGAACGCGAACGTGATTGGCCCAGCCTCTGCGAGTGTCAGCCGCGATAGGGCGCGTTCTACTCCAGCGTTGAGCGCCAGCGTGATTCCTCCCGCTCCCGCAGCCGCGGGCCGTGAAGTCTCTCCCTCGCGAGTACAGATGAACGACGTCGCAGTCGTGCCTCCGCCCGTTTCCGCGCCGGAGCGCGAGTCTGGCCGCAATGCGAAACTCAACCTTCCCGCTCCTTCCGTCATCGCACCACCGCCATCCGCCGACTCCGCGCGCGACCTGCGCCGGCTGGAAAGCGGCGCTGACGCGGTGTCGACAGCCGTAGTCCCTCCGCCACCGGCAACACCGGCCAACAACTCGATGCTGAGCAACATCATCGGCAAATTCTTCGGCACGCAGGACGTGGTTCCACCTCCGCCGACCGTTTCCCCAGGAAGCGGCTCGGGAGGCGGTCGCGGCCCTGGTAGCGCAACCGGCGGGTCGCTCGGCAGCAACGTCATTCCGCCTCCGCCCCAAGTCGGAGGTTCGACCGGAGGCGCCGGCACAGCTGCGCACGGCTCTGGAATATCCCAAGGCACTTCTCTAGGTGGATCCAACGTAATCCCTCCGCCTCCATCGGTCTCTGGCTCCGGCACCGGCTCGCCATCAGGCTCGGGCAACTCCGGATCTGGCAACGGCACGCTCCTGGCAGACAATGTGATTCCGCCGCCTCCGTCGGCCGGCACCGGCTACGGCCTCTCCGGCACAGGTAGAAAAGGCTACGGCCTCGGCGGTCCAGGCGACACTGGTTCAGTTCTCGCACCTCCAAACGGCGGAGGCGGAAATAGCGACAAGGCTGGAATCGTGATCTCATCGCAACCCGGCTCGAAAGTCGGAATGCCCGGAACCGGCGGTAAAGGCTCGTTCGCCATGTCGCCTTCTGGTGGAGACACTCCGGGGCTCGGCGGCTCCGGCGGAGGCTCCGGCATCGGCCGCGGCGACGGCTCAGGCAGCGGTCTGACCGGCGAAGGCACAGGTACGGGCAAGACTGGAACCGGCAATGGTTCCGACCTCAATGCGCGTGGCGGAATCTCGCCAACGCCCGGTCCCGGCGGCGCAGGCACTGCTACCACCGGCGCTCCCGCAGTGCCCGGCGTGGACGTTCGCGGCGGCAGCACCACCACCGTGGTCAATCTGCCCAGCTTCGGCTCGGAGGGCGGCAGCGAGCCCACTCTCCCCGATCGCTCCAAGGTGAAGAAACAGGAAGGCCCCGCCATCACCATAGTCGCCACCTCGCGCTCCGGCGGAGCGTTTGATTTCTACGGCAAGCTTCCCGGCGACAACTACAGCGTCTATGTGGACACGGCGATCGGCACGGTAGTGATGCAATTCGCCGAGGTGAACCCCGCCCCGCGTGGGCAAGGAACCATCGTGGGACCGCAAGGCGTGCGCACCGATTTGCCGGCGAACCTTCCCCACAACCGTGTCGTAATCAAGTGCAGGCTCGACGCGTCCGGCAACCTGAGAGATCTGCAGGTCCTCGAACCCGGCCCCGCCGCGATGACGATTAAGATCGTAACCGCCCTGCGCAGTTGGAAGTTCCGCCCCGCCATGCGCGGGGTGCAGCCGGTCGAAGTAAACGCCATCCTCGGCTTCAACATCAACACCAACGACAGGAATTAGTACTGCATCCCCTTTGTCGAGGATGTCTGGGCCAGACCCACCGCTTCTCTCTACACCGCATCCTTTGCGACAGCCCCGGAGGACCGCGCGCCACCGGCTGGTATCGAGCTGTACCAATCGATGTTTCGGGTGAAGTACATCACAGCGGCTATGGCGAGAAAGCTCGCCACCGCTCCAACCAGGAGCGCGTTGTCCTCCAAGCGCAGTAACAGATAGATGAAAAAGTAGAGCAAGCTGAATACAAACAAAGCGCGAAGGCCTTGGGCCCGGCTGGCAAAAATCCACGAGGCATTAGCCGAAAGCAAAAGCACGGTGGCGCCGCCAGCCACTAGAAAGGCCCAGTCAAAACCAATCCTTTCGGCGAATGAGAGCAAGAGAAGATAAAAGATCATTTGTGCGACGCCGACCAGAACATATTGGGCTGGGTGGACGCGCTTGCCGGCCGTGGCTTCAAAGACGAAGTACGAGAGAAATAACAATCCGACAAACAAAAGTGAATACTTGAGCGCGCGACTTACGGATTGATAAGGGTCGGCCACTTCGACGAACGAGATTCCCAGCGCGGTGCGATCAAGTGCACCGACTGCGGTACTAGTTCCTTCGGCTGGAATCCCGCGGGCGATGAAAGGTATGGACCACTCTGCAGTAAAGCCTTGGGCAGAAACAGTACGTTTCACCGGCAGGAAGCCGCCGTCAAAACCCGGGCTCGGCCAATCGCCCTCTGCCGCGAGATGCGTGCTCTTGCCATAGGCCAGGACTGCAAGCCGCTGGGCGCCGGAAAAACGCAGGTTTGCAGCGAGGCTGAAGGTCGCATTTGGCTTGGCCAGATCGGAGACATTTACGTCAAAATAAGCCAGCCGCAGGCGCCCGTTTTCTTCTCCAACGTTTTCTGCCGGGGAGAATGCGCTGGTCTCGCCGTTCACCGTAAGTGTTCCATCTGCCAGGGCTCCGCGGGCGTCGCTGACGCCAACAGCTATCCTGGCTCGGGTCCAGTCCAGCTCTGCGCCTGCCGGGGCTGCCGAAGGGACGCCTGTGAGGTCGAAGGTCGCGTCGAATCTCAGTTCGGCCTGATAGACCGGCACCTTGAACAGAGAACGACGCCGCTCCTCGGTACGAACTTTTATGCTGGCATTGCCTTTCGCTGGAAACACCACATAAACACCAAGCGTAGGCGAAACGCCTTTATAGAGGGATGGAATGCTGTAAGGAATCGACAGCGAGGGCCCGAGAAAAGTCTGCTGACCACCCGCGCGACCGCTGATTTCCTCCATCACGCCCTTGGCTCGCGTGGTCCGCTCGTCCACAACGCTGTTCACGAAAAGGGAGGGAATTGTCATAAGCAAAGCAAGTCCGCAGACTACGAGCAGTTTTACCCCCATGGAACGGGACAAATTCCGAATCTGGACGTT
>CAVVMQ010000014.1:0-225551 GCA_963749295.1 uncultured Acidobacteriaceae bacterium | reverse complement strand
ATTTCCAGAACGACAATATCAGGCGGCAACTGCTTGGTCTGAATCTCCAGCATAAGACGAAGGTCCTTTCCAAATGAACTTTTCTTAGCGGAAGCCGCTGAACATGACAACATCAGTATCGTTGTAGCGGGCGCGCGTGACGGCGAACTTCTTGCCGTCGCGCGACCAGGCGTAGGAAGCCACAAGACCTGGCTCGGAATCGAAGTGGGTCAACTGCACCAGCGGTCCCCCCGCCAGCGGCAGCATGTAGACGTTCTGGACAGTCCCTGTAGTGTTGTGCACGAATGCGAGCGAGCGCCCATCCGGCGTCCAGTTCAGCTTGGACCAGTCATACGTCAGGGGCATCTCGATTCGCCTTACGATGGCGCCGTCTTCCAGCTTTTGCAGGACGATGATCGATTTTGCATTCCCCCCCTGCCCGTCGGTTCTGCCGTAGGCTATCAACTTGCCGTCTGGCGAAACCAACGGGTCGAACCACGTACCCTGCGCGAGTTCCACTGGTTTGCCGCCATCGATCGCGATCTTGAAAATGTGACCCACTCCATCATCGAAGGGTCCGTTGTATACGATCCATTTGCCGTCGGGCGTGCAGGATCCCTTCTCATAATCCTTCCCAAAGGTAAGCTGCTTCAACTCACCGGTCGAGAGATTCAAGCGCCAGAGATTCGGGTTGTTGCTTTCTAGAACCCTGGCAGTCACCACCACATCGCCCGAGCCGCATGCGGCTGGGTGGAAGTTCACCTCGTCATTCTGCAACAAGCGAACCCGGTTGCTACCATCGGCCGCGGTCATGTAAATGTGGAACACAGCATCGTTTTGCAGGAGTTTACCGGCGCCTGTCCATGACAGGTCGAATCCGGTCGCCTGTTCACTCGAAATCGGGGTTAGTTTCCAATTGATTTTGTCGTTCAGCACAGCCGGCGAATCGCCCACATAAATCGTTGCCGCTTGACGCTCCTGTGCTGTCACAAACGACTTACCGTCAGCGGTAATGCTGAGCGACCTGTAGATACTCAAATCGTTGCTCACCTTGAAAGGATCGCCACTGGGATAGGGCTGAAACCAAATCTGCCAGCGCAAGCCAGTCGACTTTTCACCGGCCACAAAGAACAAGCCCGAGGAATCGGGCAGCCACTCCACTGCCGTCACCAGCATCGGGAGGGGAAAGTCCTTTACGAGCTTGCCCTCCGGCGTCAATACCAGCAAGGACGTAATCTTGCCCTTACCCGCGTCAAAGGCGGCTACCGCGATCAAATCGCCCGCTGCTGACCAGGACGGGGTACCGATCAAACTCCCCAGGCCCATATTTTTCCGGAAGATGACTTGCTCGCTGGTGCCATCGGCATTCGCGATCAAAATCTGATCTTCCCCTTTTTCGTTGATCGTGCGCCGGTACGCCATGCGCTTACCGTCGGGGGAGAACGCGGGTGCGCTCCCCACATCGCCCACAACTTGGAGCGGTGCTCCGCCAAGGGCCGGCACGCTATACAAATTGAGGGTATTCGTGTTGGCCGGATCGTCATGGGCGTAATACAAGTAGTTCCCATTCGGCGTGAAGGTGGCACCCGGGCCAAAGAATCCAGCCTGCCGCGGCGCCACGGAGACTTCGCTGCCCGTGGCTACCTGCTTCACGCGTAGGCTGCGTTCGCCTTCGCGCCTACCATAAGCCACTAATCTCCCATCGGACGAAATGCTGGCAAAATCGATGACCTGTCCGTGCTCGGTCAGAGAGCGGATGCTGATATTGCGGGTATCGATGGAAGAACTGTTCTTGTTCAGAAGCTTGTAAGCGCCAAGAGCCCCGGCGATTAGCAACACCACGACCACCGCTGCCGCCCCGATCAGCTTGCCCTTATGCCGCTGCGCTTCGGCGATCAGCACCGAACTCGACGACGCTGAGGCGGCAGATGAAATCGCGGCCGCAGATCCAGAAGCAGAAGCCGGAGGCGCAGCCGAACCCGAACCGCTTGCAGACGCAGACTCCGTGCTCACCCTGCCCGACTCCGTCTCGCGTCTCAGCCGCTTCAGATCGGCTCGCAACTCGGACGCGTGCTGATAGCGCAGATCGCGATCCTTCTCCAGGGCTTTATTAATAATGCGTTCGAGTTCAACGGGAACTTCCGGATTCAGCCGAACCGCGGCCGTCGGCGCCTTGTGCAGGATCGCGTCAAAAATGTCGCCCGAACCTTCGCCGCGGAACGGCACCGTACCCGTCACCATCTCATAAAGAACCGCGCCGAAGGAGAACAGATCGGTGCGCGCGTCCAACTCCTTGCCTCGCACCTGCTCCGGCGACATGTAAGCCACCGTGCCGAGCGTGGACCCCGGACTGGTCAAATGCTCTTCGCTCGGCAACGTTTCCTGCATCGTCGCGGTCGCGCCCTCGGCCACACGGTTGCTTCGTATCGTGACCTTGGCTAGTCCGAAGTCGAGAATCTTGGCATGGCCGCGCTTGGTCACAAAAAGATTCGCCGGCTTGATGTCGCGATGGACGATCCCGCCTTCGTGCGCCGCATCGAGCGCGTCGGCAATCTCGATGGCGAGCGACAGCACCGTGTCAATCTCCACCGGCCGGCCGGCAATCTGGTGCTTCAAGGTCACGCCATCAAGAAACTCCATGGCGATAAAGGTCTGGCCATGCTGGTCGTCAATTTCGTGGATGGTGCAGATGTTGGGATGGTTCAAAGCTGAAGCAGCTTTGGCCTCGCGCTGAAAGCGGCTGAGCGCCTGCGGATCTTTGGCGACATCATCGGGCAGGAACTTGAGGGCGACGAAGCGGCCGAGTTTAACATCCTCGGCCTTGTAGACCACGCCCATGCCGCCGCCACCGAGTTTCTCAATAATGCGGTAATGCGAGATGGTTTGGCCAATCACGCGCGAAGGGTTCGTCCTTGGCCGATCATCTTAGGAGCCGGGCAGCGCCAAGTCAATGCGTGCTGGGCATGAGCGTAAGCTGGGGAATATGAAGCGGGTGGTCATCTTGGGTCGCGGAGCGTCAGGCAAATCGACTCTGGCAAGGCGCCTGGGCGAGATCACCGGGCTCCCGGTGATCGAGCTTGACAAGGTCTTCTGGCGCAGAGGTCTTCTCGCAACACCTCGCCATCAGTGGGTCATTCTACAGGAGAAGCTGGTCGCGGAAGATGGATGGATCATGGATGGTGACCTGGGCCCTTACGACGCCGTCGAGGTTCGGCTTCGAGCGGCGGACACAATCATTTTTTTGGACTTCTCGCTTATCCGCTGTGCTTGGCGAGCAGTCCGACGATCTCACGAGCGTGCCGACTTCTGGTATTGGCTCCTGGCATACCGCTTTCAAAGCCGGCCGATTCTCATGCAGGCAATCGCAACCCACGCGGCATCTGCGGATCTCGAAGTATTACGTGACGCTCGCGCACTCAGACGATTCGTCGCAAACGTTCGAAGCCGACACGAATCGAGCGCGGAGGCCTTCTAACGGGTTCCGGTCACGGGGCGCGGCGGCGCGTTCTTCACGTATTTGTCAAACCAGCGAAGCATCTCGTAAACCAGTTGCTGGTTTGATTCCATGGCTGTGTACCAGTGCGGCTCGTGCGGCAGCATCACCAGGCGAGTGGTGCCGCCGTTGCCTCGAATTGCTTCGTAGAGCTTCTGACCTTGCAGTGGCGTGGTGCCGGGATTCGCGTCTTCCGCGCCGTGCATGATGAGCAGCGGCGTCTTCAGTTTGTCGGCAGAGAAGAAGGGCGAGACTTTTAGATACACATCCGTAGCCTCCCAAACCGATCGCCGCTCGTTCTGGAAACCGAAAGGCGTAAGCGTCTTGTTATAGGAGCCGCTGGTCGCGACGCCCGCCCGGAACAAGTCGGAGTGCGCAACCAGATTTGCAGTCATCAAGGCGCCGTGGCTGTGTCCTGTGACTCCGATACGCTCGGGGTCGGCAACTCCCAGCCGTACGGCTTCGTCGACCGCGGCCTTCGCGTCGGCGACCAGCTGTTCCAGGTAAGTGTCGTAGGCTTTTTTCGGATCGCCGACGATGGGGAACGCTGCGTTGTCGACGATCGCGTAGCCGGCGAGCAGCAACAGCCGGTATTGCCGCAGCTGCGTGAAGGTCTGCTGCGAGCCGGCAACCTGGCCGGCTTTGGAGGCTTCGGCATAGTCGAGAGGATAGGCGTAAAGAATCGTTGGGACGCGCGTGCCCTCTTTATAGCCGGGCGGCGTGTAGAGCGTGAACGACAAGTCAAGCCCGTCGGCGCGCTTGTACTTGACCAGCCGCTTCTTGATGGCCCGCACCTCCGGCGTCGGATCGGGGATGTGGGTGATCGCAACTGTGGTGGAAGCGAAGGCCGCTTCTCCGGCGGGCGCACCACCGATCATCGATTCTCCCAGCGTTCGCGCAAACGCATTGGGCGGGTCCATCGGCGATTGATGCCAGCTGAGAAACGTCCGCGTGTCCGGCCCGGTGAAGGAAAGAAATTGCTCGAAGGAATTCTTATCGCTGCGAAACAGGCGTTCGGACTTTACTGTCTTCAGGTCGAGCCGATCCAGGAACGGGCGGTCCCCGTCAGGCGAAGAACCAACTCCAGCCAGATAGATCGAATCGCCCTCCTGCAGAACCACACGCGACCCGTTCGCGAGCTGGCGTCTGACTGGAATGCCGGGGTTGGCGTACTTCTCGTCAGACGAGAGATCCCATAGCAAGCGAGGCTTCGGCTGTGGACCGTCGACGTCGATGACGAAGCTCCGTCTCCAGTGCCGGTTTTCATCGTATTCGTTCAAAAGAGCGGTGCCGGCTTGTTCGCCCCAGAAGAAACCAACGTAACGCTGCTCGGTTCGCGTGATCTCGACGGCAGAGGAGTTGAACGGCGCCTTCAGCAGCATGATCTTGTCGCGAGCGGGAACATTCACTTTCCAGTCGCCGCCATCGAGAGCTTCTGCCCAGACGAGCGTAGCCGGCTCGGTGGCGCGCCAGGAAAAATCGCGCGGACCTACCGGAACGCCGGCGATGGGAACGCGATCCGCCAGCGGTAGCGACGCAATGGTATGAGCAACCACGTGGGAGCGATCCGATACGTCCCAGACTTCGACTTCCTGGGGGAAGCGATCGTAAGTGGTCACGTAAGAATAAGGCTTGTGGATCGTGGTAACGAGTACGTGCCGCCCACCCGGCGCGGGAGCCAGCGACAAGTAATTCGCCGGCTTTCCCACCAGTGTGATCGCCGCGGTGGCCGCGTCGGTTGCCACGTTAACGATAGCGAGTTGTGCGGCCGCATAGTAATCGAAGACGTCCTCGTCGTGCTTGTTGCCGAGCGTGTCGCGGTTTTCATAGGTACTGCTCTGTCCTTTTTCGCCTGTAGTCTCCTGGATGCTCGGACCGGCCGGCACGATCGGTTCGGGCGGCGGGGCGCCCATCCCCTCGGGCACCAGCTTCACCAGTAGAGTTCTCTGGTCAGGCATCCATTGCATCTCGTCGTTGAACATCGGATTGAGGCGTGCTCCAGGAACTTTATGTACTTCGCCGGTCTTGGCATCGCCGATCCAGAGTTCGACCGCCTCGGGAGCGATGTTCACGAACGCGAATCGCTTTCCATCAGCGGCCCAGATTGGCGCACCCGGGCATGCGCCCTCTGAAAGCGCGATATGAATTGGCGCGGCGTCTTTGGGCGCAGCATCTTTGGGCGAAGCAGCCGCGATGTGCACCAATTCAAACGACCGGGCGCAGGGCGTGATGCCGTAACCACCGGGAGTGTCGTGCTTACTGTGATTCTTTGGCTCCACGCGCACGCCAGCCAGACGCAAGAAGGGTGTCGACACCCGGGCAATCGACGGATAGTCCTGCCAGGACACGAGGAGAATCGCATCTTGTGTCGGGCTCACCCGGGGCATTGGCGGCGAAGGCGCGCGCATCACATCGAGAATGTTTTTCGGCGGCTGGTTATATCCAGACGCACTCTCCGCCGCAGCGGCCGGCGCCGCGGCCACGTTCAACCCGGCCACGTTCAACAACGATGAAGATGAATCTGACTGCGCCGCGACGGTCACGGACATCGCGCCGGCAGCGAGCGCTCCGGCAATAAGATACTTCAAGGCATTCCGGACTGACATAGGTTCCCCCAGCTTCAATTCCAACCGCCGAACTTCTCGAGGGTGAGGCAAAGCGGGAAGGCTCAGCGGATCACGCGACAACGAACAGCGATTCGTCCTCGGCGGATCATCTTAGGAGCCAAAGCCGAGGCAAGTCAATGCGTGCCGGCCGGGGGCGCCATCATTTCGCAGAAAAGGACGCAAAGTTTGCTGGCCCTCAATGAGTGCTATCGCGATGTTTCAACAATTGAGGAGACTCGCTCTTCTTTTAGTGGTGGTGTGTTTCTCCCGCAGGATTCTGGGGCGGTTCCCCGCCCTTCAGAAATGCGATGGATCCGCCTCCATCTTCGAGTTCCACCCCTTCATCTCATTGAGTTCCTCAGGCGTGATCTGAGGCAAGTGGCGGATGAACAAAACCAGGCGCCAGGTTTGCGGGACAGTGTGCGTCCCGTGGAAGGCTGGCATGCCGCTCAAACGAATTCCATTTTCAATTGTGTAGTAGAGCTCGCCGTCGCTCTTGTTCTGCGTCGCGGCTGCGCGCAAGTCGGGGGGTTTCGGATAGAGGCCCTTGCCGTATACCGTGTGGCCTCCTCCGTCATTCGAATGGCACGGGGAGCAATGATAGGCGAAATGCTCCATGCCTCCCCGAATGCTATCCGTTGAAGGCGTGATGGGATTGCGAAGTTGGCGATACGCGGATGGCACGGCCAATTTGCGTGCCGTTGTGGCCGCGAACTCCTCAATTGCTGATGGTGTCGCTAGTGCGCTGAAGCCGTGTCGCACGAGAATCAGCCCGTACACCGCGGCCGCAACCGCAAGAACAACCAGAATTAGCGAAACTACTTTCCATGGTTTCATGTCTGGCTCCCTTGTCCCGAGCCGGCCTTCGATGGGCTGCCTTCCGCGTCAGGCGCGAAGTATGGCAGCTCCGAAAGGAGCACCCGTCAGTCCGCCATCCACCACCAGCTCGACCGCGTTGATGTACGACGAATCGTCCGAGGCAAGAAAAAGCACAGCCCTGGCCAAATCTTCCGGCTCGCCCCAGCGGCCCAGTGGAATAGTGGAAGAGAAGAAATCGGAAAGCTTCGCGGATTCCTCCTGAGTGGCATTGGCGCGTGGCCCGCGCTTCCAGATAGGAGTCTTCGTCGCTCCGGGAGCCACCACGTTCACGCGAATTTTGCGCGGTGCAAGGTCTGCGGCGATGGATCGCGCCATCGAGACGAGTCCGCCTTTGGTGGCAGCGTAGGCAGCCACGCCTGGTTGACCGAGATAACTCTGCACCGATCCGTTGAAGATGATGCTGCCGTTGTCGTTCATGAGAGGAGCGGCTGAATTGACGGTAAAGAAAGCACCGTTGAGGTTGGTGCGAACCACATTCTCGAAGACGGCTTCCTCGGTCGTGCCCGTCGGCGTCCTGCCGCTGATTCCGGCATTGGCGAAGACGATGTCCAGCTTGCCGAAGTCCCTGGCAAGATCCGCGAAGAGCCGCTTGCGGTCGTCCGCGATGGTGACGTCGGCGCGATAGCCGCGGGCGTTGGGTCCCAGTTCGGCGACCGCTTCATCCAGCGCCTTCTGGTCCCGGCCGGTAATCGCGACTGCAGCGCCTTCTGCAACGAAAAGGCGGGCTGTGGCCAGGCCGATGCCGCTGTTTCCGCCGGTGATGAGAGCCTTCTTGCCTGCGAGTTTCACGATTTCCTCCTGGACGGCTGGGCCGTTAACTACGACGACCGTCATAAATGGGATATGGCGTGTGCCCAATTTTGCTTCGTCAAAACAGAAGAGCTGGGAAGATCGAAGCTCTCCTGTTGCTGTGGCGGAGATTTGGCCGTCAGTCGTGTCAGATCAGGCTGCCAAGTTCGCCGTCCTGGATCGTAGGGACCGGAAGCCGGCGCGAACCTCTTCGGTGAAGAGCTGCGGCTGTTCCCAGGCCGCAAAGTGGCCGCCCTTGGGCAGCTTGTTGTAATGGATCAGTTTGGGATACGCCCGCTCCGCCCAACTGCGCGGGCACAGATCGATCTCGTCCGGAAAGGAGCTTACGGCAACCGGGATGGACACGCCTTTGACACTGAAGTACCCGAGTTTGTTTTCCCAGTAGAGGCGGGCTCCGGAGATCGCCGTGTTGGTCAACCAGGCGATCGTGACGTTATCGAGAATGTCGTCACGCGTGAGGCCTTCGGATTGTCCCTGAAAGACACGTGAGATCAGCGCGTAGCTCCACGCATCGTGGTCCAGAAAATAGGCGGCCAGGCCGACGGGGGAATCCGCAATTCCGTACAACGTCTGTGGTCGCAACCCCATCTGGTAGCCGTAGGCGACGCCTTTGCTGTAGACGAATTGGAGCCGCTCGAACGCGAGTTTCTCTTCGGGTGAGAGACCGTCGGGCATTGGCGCACCGGTGAATGCCGCCTTGTCAATGTCGGCCGGAACCGCGCCAGGCATATTAGTGTGAATGCCGAGCAATTCCGGAGCCGCCTGCACACCCATTTGTTCGGTGATGATCGCGCCCCAATCACCGCCTTGTGCCACAAATTGCGTGTATCCCAGGCGCTTCATCAGCACGACCCATGCTCGCGCGATGTGGGCGGGGTCCCAGCCTGTGGTGGTCGGTTTGCCTGAGTACCCGTAGCCTGGTATCGACGGGATCACCAGATGGAACGCATCGGATGCGCTGCCGCCATGCGCCGTGGGATTGGTCAGCGGATCGATGATCTTCAACTGTTCGGTGATCGAACCGGGCCATCCGTGGGTAACGATCAGCGGCAACGCATTTTCGTGTTTTGAACGGACGTGAATGAAATGAATGTCCAGCCCGTCGATCTCGGTGATGAATTGCGGCAGGGCGTTCAGTCTTGCTTCAACCTTGCGCCAGTCGTAGTCTGTCGCCCAATAGCGCGCGAGTGCCTGGGTGGTCGCCAGCTGCACGCCTTGCGATGCATCGGTGACCGTTTCCCGCTCAGGCCACCTCGTTGCGTTGATGCGCCTGCGCAACTCGGTTAAGTCCGTCTCTGCAACATTCACATGAGGAAACGGACGAATTGTATTCTTGTCGTCTGCCTGCTTGCTGCCATTTTTTGTTGTACTGATTTCGGTCATGGTGGCCTCTTTTTCGAGTGGGTTGGGAGTTCTTGGTTTGAGTCATGAGCCAACAGGTCAACGTCAGCCCTGACAACCTCTGGGATGGCCATGGATTATACGCCGACACCGAAGACTGTTGTTAACAGGCCATTTCACTCATTGACTCCTTCCTCGGCGCTGACGGCGAGCGCCTCGCTAACCTCTCCTGCGGCGAGCCCCCCTTCGGCTGGATCCAGCTTCCGTGCTGGTGGGGTTGGGGGGTTAGCACTTTTGCTATCGCTGTACACTACCCCGCCAATGCGCGCCGTGAGGCCCTTACGGCGAAACCAAACTCCCGCCGAGGAGCACCGGGGCGAGGTCAATCCAGTAGTTGGGCGCGTCTTCGCGCACAAAGGTGAGCCGGTCGAGCAGGAAGCGGCGGCTGCCCGAATACTCTCGCCAGCGTTCGCGGGCTATGGCCAGCGCCTGGTTGGCCTGTTCTTCGGTATCCATTTTCACGACCGTAAGGTGGGGGATGTAGGGCCACTCCTCGGCGAAGGCCAGCGCCTGCGCATTGAGCTGGTCGTGCAGATCGAGCAGGCGCGACGCGGCGTGAGCCACGCGGATGTAAACCGTGGGAGTGGTCGGAACAAAGGTCTCCACGTCGCCCAGGGTCACTTCAAAAGGCTCAACCTGGCCGCAGATGCCTTCCAGCACCTGCAATGCGGCGCTTTCGGTTCCGCGCAGAGGCCGCGGCGGCAGAAAGGTAATGTGAGCCGCCAGATGAGGACAGGAAGGATGCAGCTCCCGCCGGAGGTTCTCGACGAACTCTCCCACTGGACTTCGTACATACGCAACCAACGCATACCGCAGGCTCGCCATATCCAGTAAAGAATTATAGCGTGCTTCGTCGTTTATAATCGAAGGTGTTGTTGATTCGGCGGAGTCGTTGTCTCTAATAATGTCGGGGCGTAGCGCAGCCTGGTAGCGCACCTGCCTTGGGCGCAGGGGGTCCGCGGTTCAAATCCGCGCGCCCCGACCAATCTCTCTATCTTGCTTCTTCTTTCTTCTTTCATCAGCCGCACGGGTTCAGGGGACAATCGCCGCCGCTCCGTCGATGGCGTCATTCTTCACGGCGGCGAGCGCCTCGTTAGCCTGGTCCAGAGAAAATACAGTCACCTTGGGTTGCAACCGAATGTCGGCGGCGATCTTAAGAAAGTCTCGCGCGTCGGATCGGGTCATGTTGGCGACGCTGCGGATTTGGCGCTCGCCCCACAGCAGCCGGTCGTAATCGAACTCGGGAATGCGGTCGAGATGGATCGCGTTGATCGCTACTACGCCGCCTTTTCGCAAGCTGGAGAGCGCGGCGATCACGACGTCTCCGCTGGGAGCGAAGGTCACGGCACGGTCGAGTTCGACTGTCGGCTTGTCGGTCTCGCTGCCCACCCACGCGGCTCCAAGAGATGCAGCCAGCTGGCGATGCGAAGCGCCGCGCGTCGAGACATACACTTCACAGTTCCATGAGCGCAGGACGGTGATCGTGAGATGTGCGGAGGCGCCAAAGCCAAAAAGTCCAACGCGATCGCCGGGCTCGACGCCAGCGACTCGCAGGCTGCGAAAGCCGATGATGCCGGCACAGAGGAGCGGCGCGGCGTGCAGGTCGTCGAGCGCTGAAGGAAGCTCGAAGACGAAGTCGCGCCGCGCCGCGGCGTATTCCGCGTAGCCGCCGTTGACGGTGTATCCGGTAAAGACGGGCGCATCGCAAAGATTTTCGAGGCCGCGGCGGCAGTACGGGCAGGTTCCGTCTATGCCGCCCATCCAGGAAACACCAACGCGCGTGCCGAGCGGCAATTCGGCCGTAGCGCCGTCTACGATATCGCCCACGATTTGATGGCCGGGGATCAGAGCCTCCTTACGCGGCGGCAATTCGCCTTCCACGATGTGCAGATCGGTGCGGCAGACGCCGCAGGCGCGCACCCGCAGCAGGACTTGATCCGCTCCGGGTTGAGGCTTTGCAGCATCTTCGATCTGAAGAGGCTGTTTCGCGGCTTTGAGGATGGCGGCTTTCACTGGCTTTTCCCCGCGGCTCAGTTATGACTTGCGCCTGGCCTTCGACCGGACGCGTTTGTACTTGAGCGCGATCATCCCTTTGGAGTAGGTCTTGTTCTCGATCAGTGAGAAATTGCGTTGCGGGAAGCCGCTGGGGAACAGCGGAATGCCTTCCCCCAGCAGTACTGGAACGACTCCGATGTAGAGTTCATCAACCAGATCCGCTTTGAGGAACTCGCGGGCGAGTTCGCCTCCACCCATCAGCCAGATGTCTTTGTTCTTGCCCTTGCGTTTGCGGAGCCGGCGGACGAGAGCGGCTGGGGATTCATTGACGAACGTGAGCCCATCCCGCTCGCCCGGCGGCTGGGAGCGGGAAAAAACGTAGGCAGGCATTCCTCCAAAGTCGGAGACGGAGCCGCCCATTTTGAAAGCGTCATCGAGTGTCTTGCGCCCCAAGATGGCGGTATCGATGGTGGCGAAAAACGGAGCCATCGAGTAGTCCTTGGGCATGAAGAGGAAGTCGACCGTTCCGTTGGGACGCGCGATGTAACCGTCGATGCTAATGCCAAGGCCGAGGACAATTTTTCGCATGATGCAGCATTGTAAACGCTAAGCATCCTGGCATCCTCTAGTAACTACGGTAATCACCTTGCTGCACAATTTTTGCTGCACGTTAACATTCTTGAAACATCCTGCATGTAGGATTAATGCAGGAGATACCCCATGGGCTCGCCGCGCATTGCGAAGTCGCTGCCGTTGCAAGTGGCCGCGATCTGCTATCGCAGGCGCGGTACCGCGGTGGAGTTCCTGCTGGTAAACACCAACGGCGGAAATAAGTGGACCTTTCCTAAGGGATCGCCGGAGGCCCGCCTTTCGCACAGCCAGTCCGCCGAGCAGGAGGCCGCGGAAGAAGCCGGCGCTCTGGGCACCATTGAGCCGCGCCACTTTCATCTTTATATTCACTCCAAGGGAGTGTTCTGGCAGCCCGGCGGCGTGCAGGAATTTGTGGTGAAAGCGTTTCTGATGGAAGTCCACGAAATGCGCCGTCCCGATGAGTTGCAGCGTCATCCTACCTGGTTCAGCGCGGAAGAAGCCCGGCAGCGGCTGGCCAAAGGCCGCGAAGTGAAGTACGCGCATGAACTGGAAGCGGTGATCGATCGCGCGCTCGAACGCATTCACTTTCACAGCGAGTTGTGGGGCAAATATCCAGAAAGCCGCAACGGTCGTGCTTCCGTGCATCCCTGATTCGTCTCGGTACTCGGTACTCGGTACTCGCTTTTTATGAGACGATGAATCCAGCCCATGATCCAGCTTTCCGGCGCCGGAAAACGTTTCGGCCACAAACTTCTTTTTGAAAACACCGACTGGCTGATCACGCCCCACGACCGCGTCGGCCTGGTGGGCGCGAACGGCACCGGCAAATCCACGCTGATGAAGGTTCTCGCCGGGCTCGACACGTTCGACTACGGCTCGCTCATCGTCGCCAAGGGCACGACCGCTGGATATCTTCCGCAAGATGGCCTCTCGCTTTCCGGCCGCACGGTTTTTGCCGAGTGCATGACGGTGTTCAGCGATCTCCACGACATGGAGCGGGAACTGGAAACGCTCACGCACCAGATCTCGGAACTCGACCATGAGAGCGCGGAATATGCTGACGTTGCCGACCGCTATCACAGCCTGGAGCATGAATTCCGCACGCGCGACGGCTACTCGATTGAAGCCGAAGTGGGACGCGTGCTGCAAGGTTTGGGTTTTCGTAAAGAAGACTGGGAGCGGCAGACGGACGAGTTCTCCGGCGGCTGGCAGATGCGGCTGGCGCTGGCCAAGCTGCTGCTGCAGAAACCCAATCTGCTGCTGCTGGACGAGCCCACGAACCATCTCGATCTCGAAGCGCGCAACTGGCTGGAAGAATATCTGCACGATTATCCGCACGCGCTGGTGCTGATCTCGCACGACCGCTATTTTCTCGATGTGGTGGTAAACAAGATTGCGGAAATCTGGAACAAGCGCTTCTGGTTCTATACCGGAAATTACGACAAGTTTCTGGCGCAGAAGACGCAGCGCAACGAGCAGTTACAGGCGGCGTACAAAAATCAGCGCGACCGCATCGAGCAACTGGAAGTCTTCATCAACCGCTTTCGCTATCAGGCGACGAAGGCGAAGCAGGTACAGAGTCGCATCAAGGAATTGGAAAAGATTGAGCGGATCGAGGTTCCTCCGGAAGAAAAGACGATTCATTTTTCGTTTCCGCAGCCGAAGCCTAGCGGGCGCATCGTAGCGGAGTTCGTTGGAGTGGCGAAGAGTTATCCGGCGAAACCAGGCAGCAACACGGGTGAGAAGGAAGTCTTCCGCGACGTTAATTTTCTGATCGAGCGGGGCGACCGCATTTCTTTGGTCGGCGTGAATGGCGCGGGCAAATCCACGCTGATCAAGCTGCTGGCGGGTACGGAAAAGACGACGCGCGGCGAATACAAGCTCGGCCATAACGTTCAGGCCGACTACTTCGCGCAGGACCAGTACAAGGAACTTGATGCGGACGCGCGCATGATTGACGACCTTGGAAACGCTTCCCCGGGCTCCACGCAGACTGAACTGCGCAGCCTGCTCGGATGTTTTCTATTTTCCGAAGACGACGTTTTCAAGAAGATCGGCGTGCTCTCCGGCGGCGAGCGCGGGCGCTATGCCCTGCTGCGCCTGCTGCTGCATCCCGCGAACTTTCTGCTGCTCGATGAACCCACGAACCACCTCGACCTGCGGGCCAAAGACGTTCTGCTGGATGCGCTTATGAAGTACAGCGGCACGGTCGTCTTCGTGTCGCATGACCGTTACTTCATCGACAAGCTGGCCACGCGGGTTTTCGAGATTGGAGACGGGAAAGTCGAAGTTTATCCCGGCAACTATGAAGATTACATCTGGCGCAAACAGGGCGGCAGCGCAAAGCAGAATGAGTCGATCCGGCAGCAATTGAAAATAGTTGAGCCAGTGCTTGAGACGCCCTCAAACGGCAATCAGGCGGCGGGCGAAGCAGTTCCCGCGTCCAAGGCGAAGCGCATGAATCCCATCAAGCGCAAGAAGATGGAAGATCGTATCCGCGAACTGGAAGCGGAAATCAGCCGCGCCGAAACTTTGATCGCGCAGTGTGAGACGGCCTTGCAGGATTTCGTCAGCGCCGATGCGAGCCAGCGGCAGTCCGAGGAACTCGACCGGCAGCGAGCTGCGCACGCCGCGTTTATCAGGGAATGGGAAGACCTCAGCCAGGCGCTGCAGGAAGTGAACTAGCCCGTAGCGCGGTCACCTTGCCGGGACGGCGGCGTTACTCGCGGCGCGGTCTCGTACTGTGGATGAACCATCTTGCGCAACCGTACATAATCTTTCGTAATCTCGGAGGATGACTTACCTCTGTGCGATATTGAGCATGGCCGAAGGGACAGGAACGACCAGAGGCCCAAGATCCCAGACTCACCGCAGGGCGGCGCGACAGGCCGCGCGGAAACAAAGGAAGGTCGCATGCTCCAGTCGAATCAGTACGACGTGAAATCCACCTCGCCAGCCTCGAACCCTAACTCTTATAATCCCGTGAAAACCACCAGCGCGCCCATCGAGCAGGCCACCATCGGCCGGACGCTCGTCATCAAGGGCGAACTCAGCGGGGCGGAAGCGCTTTACATCGATGGGCGCGTCGAAGGCAAGATCAGCCTGCCCGACCACCGCGTCACCATCGGCCGCAACGGCAGCGCGCAGGCCAACATCACGGCCCGCGAAGTTGTCGTGATGGGCAAGGTGAACGGTAATATTGATTGCAGTGACCGCGTGGATATCCGCAGCGAAGGCTCGGTCACGGGAGACGTTTCCACCATACGCATCAGCGTGGAAGACGGCGCCGTGCTCAAGGGCGGCATCCAGGTCAAGAGCGGCGAGCAGAAACACCAGGCGCAGTCTCAGGCGAAACCAGCGGAGACTCCGAAGCCCGCTGCCGAACCGCAGAAGTCACTGGCCGCAACCGCCAGCGCGTAAGAAAATTAGGAAGAATTGGTGTCATCCCGAGCGAAGCGAGGGATCTTGGTGTTCGCCTGCGCGAGAGTGCTGCCGCGTCAGGCAAGAATCAAGATCCCTCGCTTCGCTCGGGATGACAATTTATATATCGCTCGGGATGACGGTTTGCAACAACGCTATTTTTTGTCTTTCTCCTGCGGCTTCAAATCCAGCGCGGCGGAGTTCATGCAATAGCGCAGCCCGGTCGGCGCAGGACCATCATCAAACACGTGCCCGAGGTGGGCGCCGCACTTCGCACAGCGAGCCTCAGTGCGAACCATTCCGTAGGTGGAGTCTTTGTGCTCTTCGACCTTGCTCTCGTCGGCCGGCTTGAAGAAACTCGGCCAGCCCGTTCCGGAATCGAATTTCGTCGAAGAATCGAACAGTGGTTCTCCGCAGCAGACGCAGTGATACGTGCCCGCGTCCTTGGTCTTCCAGTACTTGCCGGTGAAGGCCGGTTCGGTCCCCGCCTGGCGGGTAACGCGATATTGCTCCGGTGTAAGCTTCTGCTTCCACTCCGTCTCGCTCTTTGCGATTTTTTCTGCCATGAATGCCTCCAAAATCAGTGGTCAGTGGCTAGTGGTCAATGGTCGGTAGAACCCTGATTCCCAGCGCGACCTAGGTCTTACTGGCCACTGACCACTGATCACTGACCACTGTTCTTTAGATGTTCGGCAACCAGATAAGTGCCAAGGGGGGCCAGCAAAGCCCCGAGCTCAAGTCCGGGCCGGGTTTTCACTGGGCAATGATCAACGGCCACTGACCACTGCTTTGTGACATCCGTCACAACCCAAGTGTGACATCTAACCTTGTCATCCACAGGACCTTCGGGCCACTATGGGCGAAACGTCTGCGAGTCCCTCCGGCTCGGTGCTCTCTTCACGAGACGCCGGGCCTCTTCTAATCTGATCCGCACTTCTTCGCCGAGTAGTGGTCAGTGATCAGTGTCAATCAGTGTCCAGTGATCAGTGTCCAGTGCTCGTGATCAGCAAAATCCAAGGCACAACTACGGGACGAGGTTTTACTGACAACTGACCACCGACCACTGACCCCTGACTTTAATCCACTTCCTCGCCAATCTTCCGGTACTGGCCCCGGAAGAACAAAAGCGGTTCACCCTGGCGCACCACCACGTCCTCGACTTCGGCAATGAAGATGGTGTGGTCGCCCGCCTCCTCGGCCGACTGCAGCCGGCATTCCAGATAGGCCAGCGCTCCGTGCAATATCGGAGTGCCCTGCGCGGTGCGGTCAAAGCGCGCCCCGGCCTCCTCTTCGGCGTGCTCGTGGATGTGTACCGGCCGCGCGTAGTATTCGGAAATCACCCGCTGGTGCTCGGCCAGGATATTGATCCCGAAGCGCTTCTTGGCATGCATGTGAGCATGGGTGCGCGCGCTATGGTCCACGCACACCAGCAGCAGCGGCGGATCGAGCGAGACCGAGGAAAACGCGTTGGCGGTCATGCCCTGGACTTCGCCTTCCAAGTCGAGCGTGATGATGGTCACGCCGGTGGCGAAGCATCCCATCGCTGTTCGAAATTCGGCCGCACTGAGGCTCATGCGTCTCTGGAGTTTCCTGCCGCGACTGCCTACATTAGCACGGCAGTGGCCCGTCGGGGCCAATGAGTGCTATGGCCTGATTTAAACAGTCTGGGGGAGAACAGCGATTGCTCCGGGACGCTATTCAGGACAGTGGATGACCTGCAGTTGACTGGAAATCGTCTTAGGTGTCCAAGAAGGAGCGGGGAAGTTGTTTTTTGAAACTTGTGAACAGTTTCCTTCCGCGAATCGCGCTCGTGAGGTCTTGGGCGCCACATCGATTATCCGGCTGCGTGGCAAGCCGCTAGTAGAACCTTAAAAAACATTTTCGGAGCGATTGACACAAGAATAGAGATAGGACACACTTACCCATCAAGCTGTGCTCCAGCCTTTTTCGTGCGCGCTGCGACGACTTTGGACTCTGGCCGATTCCAAGGAGTTGCCATGGCTCACAAACCCATACCATTCCCCTTACCTCGTGAGCAGCAGGAGCCCGTCACTGGCTCGCATTCTCCCGGGGGCTTTCAATTGGCGGAGCCGGCACGCATCTGCCTTTCTCCTGCGGAGGACATGGCCCTATTGCGGGAACAGATGGGAACAGACAATCTGGATCTCGATGCCTTTCTCGATCAAATCGTCAAGCATGCGCAGGCGCTCACCGGCTCAAACGGGGCTGCCGTTGCCTTGCGTCAAGGGACTGTCATCCTGTGTCGGGCGCGATGCGGTGAGACAAGCCCCTCGTTGGGTGCCCAGCTGGATGCCGATTTCGGAATTTCGGGCGAGTGTTTGCGCACCGGCAAGGCTCTGCGCTGTGAAGATTCGGAGAGAGACCTCCGCCTGGACCCCGGAGTCTGCCGGCAACTCGGATTGCGTTCGATTGCAGTCGTACCAATCTTTGAGTCGACCGCGGTCGCGGGTATCCTGGAAGTGTTTGCCAGTCAGCCCCATGCCTTCGATGATCGTCATCTGGAAATCCTCCAGCGACTTGCCGAACTTGTAACTACGGGCAGCGGACGCGTTACACAGGAACATCAGGACACGATCTCCGAAGGCATCTTAGGGCCGAGGAGTGAGACTAGGCAGGAGATTCCCGTGGCTGAGGTGAACTCATATGCCTCGCCTTCTCGCGGCGAAAGACTGAGGAAGTGGACGGCTCCTATTGCATTACGGCGCTACTACGCTGCAGCAATCCCATTTTTCGCGCCAGCGGGCCTGGCCACAAAAAGGCTGAGGAAGTGGACGGCTCCTATTGCATTACGGCGCTACTACGCTGCAGCAATCCCATTTTTCGCGCCAGCGGGCCTGGCCACAAAAAGGCTGAGGAGGTGGACGGCTCCTATTGCATTACGCCAGTATTACGCTGCAGCCATTGCGATTTTCGCGCTTGCGGTCCTGCTCACGATCCTCGGTTGGAAGCCGTGGCGCAGAACGGAACGTACCGTCGTTCCATCGACGAAGACCGTACCTCAGGCCGAGACGGTGCCAGCAAGTGCTGCAACGATGGAAACTCGACTCCGGTTGAATATCCCAGAGCCTAGAGCAGTCGGTCGCAACGTCACATCTCACTCAGCGGCCTTCCCGACTCATTCGGATCATTCGTCCAAGGCGGAGGCAGAAAAGGTTGCTTTGGTACAGCCCCTGTCCGACAAGGACAAGATCAAGGACACTATTGCCGCTCCATCCCTGTCAAGCCAAACCCGCGACGGCGTGGGGCCTGCTAATGCCGCGGAACCGCTCGCACCGATACCATCGATCGGCACTACAGGCGGATTCGGCAAGGAAGCAGATATAGTGGACAAGGCGCTTTCGGTACAGGCGAACTTACCCCTTATGGTTTCACAGGGCGTCTCTGGTGGCGTGCTGGAGCGGAAAGTGCAGCCGATCTACCCGGCACAGGCGCAGTCTATGCGGTTGCAGGGAACGGTCGTCTTGCAGGTTGTGATTGACGAAGTTGGAGAGGTGCGAAATCTAAAGACGGTAAGTGGTGAAGCTGTCCTTGCTCAGGCTGCCATCGATGCTGTGCACCAGTGGCGCTACCAACCGTATCGGCTTAACGGCCAACCAATAAAGATGCCCGTTCAGATCACTGTAAACTTTACTCTGCCATGACACGCGATGACTTCATGTGCTCGACAGGGAACCCGTCCTTCCCCTTCTGGTCGCCCGACGGGCCGCACTCGACAGAACTGCTGGCGGGTTTGTATTGACTGGGCACCGACTGCGGGTCACTGACCACTGTTGTATGATTCGATGCATCCGCACGTAGCGGAACCGAGCATCGTGACCCTAACCGCCATCGGAAAGGCCGCCCAGGAACACAGTGCATCGTGCGCGGCAGAGCTCGCCGAACTTCGGCCCGGCGCGCCTATCTCGGGCGGCCTGGCCTTGCGCCTGATCCGCTGCACGGATGACGATCTCCCGGCTCTGCTCGCCGCCGCCCGCGCCGCCAGGTACAACTTCAAGCCCGGCGTGATCACTTACTCGCGGAAGGTGTTCCTGCCCTTGACGAACCTGTGCCGCGACTACTGCGGCTACTGCATCTTCCGCCGCGACCCCGCAGACCCCGGCGCGCACACGATGACTCCCGAAGAAGTCCTCACGGTCGCTCGCGCGGGCGAAAAGCTGGGATGCACCGAAGCTCTCTTTAGTTTAGGCGACAAGCCAGAACTGCTCTTCCCCGAGATGCGTGATACGTTGCGTCATCTCGGCTATAAATCGACACTGCACTATCTGGGAGCCATGTGCGAACTGGTGCTGCGTGAGACCACCTTGCTGCCGCACCCGAATCCCGGCCTGCTTAGCGCCGAGTGGATCGCCCGCCTGGCCGCCGTCTCGCCCAGCATGGGCCTTATGCTCGAAAGCACCAGCGGCGCGCTGCTCGCCCCCGGCGCGGCACACGACAACGCTCCCGACAAAGTTCCGGCGAAGCGTCTGCGCATGATCGAGGATGCGGGGAAGCAGCACGTTCCTTTTACCACGGGCCTACTGATTGGCATCGGCGAAACGCCCGAAGACCGCGTCCATACGTTGCTCGCCATCCGCGATTTGCACGAGCGCTATGGACACATCCAGGAAGTGATCGTGCAAAACTTCCGCGCCAAGCCCACCATCCCCATGGCCCATGTGCCTGAACCGGGGCTGGGCGAGATGCTGCGCGCGGTGGCGGTAGCTCGCTTGTTAATGCCCAAAGTCAATATTCAGGCGCCTCCCAACCTCAACGCGCCGTATTATGAAGAGTTGATCGACGCTGGCATCAACGACTGGGGAGGAGTTTCGCCGCTGACGCCTGACTACATCAATCCCGAGAAGCCCTGGCCGCATCTCGAACAACTGCGCCTGCGCACTGAGCGCAAAGGATGCCAATTGCGCCAGCGCCTACCCGTCTACCCGGAGTTCTTGCCTGCGCTGGCGTCAAGACCGCGATTGCTCTCGGAAAAACTTCAAGCCGCCTGCGACCGCGAAGGCCTCGCCAGAGAAAAGAGGGCCGCATGATCTGCGTGCTCACCGGCGGCACGGGCGGCGCGAAATTTGTCGACGGCCTGCAGCAAATCATCCCGCCGGAAGAAATTACTCTCATCGTCAACACCGGCGACGATTTGCTGTGGTGGGGACTCTACGTTTCGCCGGACATCGATTCCATCACTTACGTTCTTTCCGGCCTGCTCAGCCGTGAGCGCGGCTGGGGCGTAAAAGGAGATACTTTTCTTTGCCTCCAAGCCATGGGGCAACTCGGTGAGCCCACGTGGTTCCACACGGGCGACCGCGATCTGGCGGTGCATCTGCTGCGCTCGCGCCTGCTGGCGGAGGGTAAATCGCTTTCCGAAGCTACGTCGGCCATCTGCGGCAAGTTGGGGGTGAAGGCGCGCGTTCTTCCCATGAGCAATTCGCGCGTTGAGACGCGCGTGGATACGCCTTCCGGCGAGCTGAGTTTCGAGGAATATTTCGTGCAGCGCTGGTATCAGGATCCCGTAAACTCGGTCCGTTTCGCCGGAGCCTCAGACGCCGAACCTGCGCCGGGAGTAATCGAAGCCATCGTCTCCGCCGACGCGGTGATCATCGCACCCAGCAACCCCATCACCAGCATCGGCCCGATTCTTTCCGTGCCGGGAATCCTCGGAGCTCTGTGCAGCGCGCGCGGCAAGGTTGCCGCCGTAAGTCCGATCGTGGGGAACGCTCCCGTGGCCGGACCCGCTGGAATTCTAATGACCGCGCAGGGACTGCCTTGCTCGATCGCAGGCGTGGCCAAGGCCTACGAAGATTTTCTCGACCTCCTCGTTTGCGACACGCGCGACGCCAGCGCGGCGGAAACTCTCCGCAAGAACGGATTGCGAGTGCAGTGTGCGCAGACCATCATGCGCTCCGTCGAAGACCGGGCCGCGCTGGCTCGAACTGTTCTTTCGCACGCGATCAGCGGACTGCTTTCTCAAGAACCCGGCAAACCAGCGGCCGTCGCCACCGCAGACCAGCCGTGATTCTGATTCCCGTCAAGAATTTGTCGGCCGCCAAGCAGCGGCTCGCCGCAGTGCTTGATCAACCTGCGCGCACGGAGCTGGCGCAGGCCATGTTGCATGACGTTGCCGGAGTACTTGCCGCGTGGCCGCGCCGCCCGGCTTGCGCGCTGGTGACCAGCGACCCCTTCGCAATGGAACTCGCCCGGCAATACAATTTCGAAGTCATTCCCGACCCTGCGAACCCCGGCGAAACCGGCGCTATCGAAATGGCTACGCGCTTCTGCGTGGTGCGCGGCAGCGACAGCACCCTGGTCGTGCCTGCCGATATTCCGCTGATCCAGGCCAGCGAACTTGACCAGATCCTCGCGTACGCTCCCGCGGAAGGCTCGGTGCTCGCGCCCGCTGCCGACGGACGCGGGACCAACGCCGCCTTCCGCCGTCCCGCAAATCTTTTTCCGTTGCGCTTCGGCAACGACAGCTTTAAGCCGCATCTCGCCGCCGCCCAGGCCACGGGAAAACCCTGCATCGTGCTGGAATTACCGGGCATCGCCATCGACGTGGATAATCCCGAAGACTTGCAGCGGCTTCTCGCGCATCCTGGCGAAACCCGCACCCAGAGCCTGCTTTGCCAGTGGGCTCGCGATGGCCGCTTTCTCGCCACCGGAACCGAGGGCCTGTGAGAAGACCTCGCCGCACCTCAAAGACAAAGACGGGAGAGCAGCGAGCAAAACCCGGCTTGAACCAGGTCCACACTCAGCTCACCATCGTTCCGATTCCTCTCGTGGGCGACATCAAACCGGGTGATTCGCTCGCTGACAAACTATTGCAATCGTTGCGGCAACATAAACGCGCATTCGAACCCGGCGACATTCTCGTCGTTAAACATAAAATCGTTTCCAAAGCGGAGGGCCGCACCGTTGACCTGGCAACGATCGAGCCATCTGACACTTCGATCGCCTGGGCGCAGAAATACAAGCTGGATGCTCGCGTCATCGAGTTGGCTCTGCGCGAGAGCCGCGACATCATCCGATCCAAAAACGGCGTGCTCATCACTGAGACGCGCCACGGCTTCATCTGCGCCAACAGCGGCGTGGACGTCTCCAATGTCGATGGCGGCAGCCACGCCCTGCTTCTGCCCACCGACCCCGACCGCTCCGCGCGCAAACTTCATCGCGAACTCAAGAAGCGCACCAAACTCTTGATCCCCGTTCTCATCACCGACACGTTCGGCCGTCCCTGGCGCGAGGGGCTGGTCGACGTCTGCATCGGCCTCGCTGGGATGAAAGCGCTGCGTGACGATCGCGGCCGCCGCGATCCGCACGGCTACACTCTGCACGCCAGCCTTGAAGCCGTCGCCGACGAACTGGCCGGCGCCGCTGGACTGGTCTGCGGCAAGCTTAATCGCACCCCGGCGTGCATCATTCGCGGATTTCCCTACGAACCTGCCGTCGGCCGCGCCCGCGACCTGCTTCGCCCCGCCGCTAGCGACCTGTTCCGCTAACCTCTCGCCAAAAGGCAGCCTCTAGGAGTAATTTGGAATACCAACAGGTTTGGAGGACCTCGTGCCCCGCGAACTTTCATCCTCGGAACTGGAAAGCTTCCCGTCCCTCGACTGGTTCGACATCGCGCCGCGGGTCGCAGACGGTGTCCGTTCCGCTCTGGAAAGAATTCTTGAAACTCAAAACGGCAACGCCATCTCGCAGGATGAGGCTTACGGGCTCGCTCACGCCGGCGGCGACGACCTGCTCGGCCTCCTCGCCGCCGCCAACTTGATGCGTGCAGAACTTTCCGGCAATCTCGTCACCTATGTGGCGAATCGCAACATTAACTTCACGAATATCTGTTTTGTGGGATGCAAGTTCTGCGCCTTCAGCCGCGGCCCGCGCGAGTCCGACACGTATTTCCTCGAACCGGATCAAGTAGCGCAAAAAGCCGTCGAAGCCCGGCAACTCGGCGCCACCGAGGTCTGCATACAAGGCGGGCTTCCGCATGGCCTGCCACCGTTTTACTACCGTGACATTCTGCGCGCGGTGAAGAGCGCCGTGCCCGCGATGCACATCCACGCGTTCTCGCCCATGGAAATCGTTTACGGCGTCGAACTCACCGGGATGCCGCTTGCCGACTATCTTTCGATGCTGCGCGACAATGGTTTAGGCACGCTGCCCGGCACGGCCGCCGAAATTCTTGACGACGAAATCCGCAACATTCTTTCGCGCAATAAACTTTCCACCGCGCAATGGATCGAAGTCATCCGAACCGCCCATCGCAGCGGCATCCGCTCCACTTCGACCATGATGTATGGACACACTGAAACCCCGGAGCACTGGGTCCGCCAGATGCGGCTTTTGCGCGAGATTCAGGATGAAACCGGAGGCTTCACCGAATTCGTCCCGCTCGGCTTCGTCCACCAGAACACGCTGCTGTTTCATCAAGGCCTCGCGCGCAGCGGACCGACTCTCGCAGAGCATCTCAAAGTTCATGCGCTGGCGCGCCTGCTTCTTGCCGGGTCGATTAATAACATTCAGGTGTCGTGGGTGAAGTTGAACCGGCGTCTTTCGCAACTCTGCCTGCACGCCGGGGCCAACGATTACGGCGGCACTCTGATGGAAGAAAACATTTCGCGCGAAGCCGGCGCCACCGCCGGCCAGTACACCAGCCCGGAAGACTTTCAATCGCTGATTCTGGAGATGGGCCGCGTCCCCGCCGAACGCAACACAACGTACACGCGCATCAAACTCAAGCTTCCGCTGGAAGATCTCACTACCGAAGAAACGCTGGAGCCGGAATTTGCATGAGCGACGCCGCGCGTCCCATCGCCATTCTCGGCGGAACTGGGCCCGCAGGCATGGGCCTCGCTTTGCGATGGGCGCGCGCCGGAGAAACGGTGATCGTCGGATCGCGCGATGCGCAGCGCGCGCAAGATGCCGCAAACAGGATTAAAGAACGAGCAGGGGAACAAGCCCAAGTCTCCGGCATGGAAAACTCCGCCGCCTGCGCCGCCGCCGATCTTCTCGTGCTCACCGTCCCATTCGAAGGGCAAGCCGCGCTGTTGAAGCTACTCAAGCCTGCAATCGACGCTGGCAGCATTCTCATCGATGCCACGGTCGCACTCGCCGCCGGGGTCGGTGGACGCGCTTCCCGCACTCTCGGCGTCTGGCAAGGCTCAGCGGCACAGCAAGCCGCTGAACTCGTCCCCAAAGGAGTGAGCGTGGTAGCTGCGTTCCACAACCTGTCCGCCGAACTGCTCAACGGAGACGAGCCTCTCGACTGCGACGTGATCGTCTGCAGCGATGACCCCAACGCCTCTCAACTCGCGCGCTCGCTGACCGCGAAGATTCCCGGCGTCCGCGCCATCGACGGCGGCAAACTGGAAAACGCCCGCATCCTTGAGCAGATCACCGCCTTGCTCATCGGCCTCAACATCCGCCACAAAGGCCACGCCGGAATCCGCATCACGGGCTTGCCGCCGGAAGCCTATCTCAGCGGCTGAAGCCCTAATCGGTTGGGACGCTTGACGGCACAGCTGAACAAAGTGCTGAAAAAGGACCCAAGTTAGTAATTCGAGCATTTTCTTGAACCAAGATTCAATAACTTAGAGGTGCTCCTTGACTCAAAAAGCCCTCGAAGTTACTGCCGTGGTTCCTTTTTCAGCACTCTGTGAAGCCGTCCCCTGACACGAACCTCTCGGGGCATGCTCGACCGACTGCCGAAAACTCGAGATTCGTATCAGGGTATGCCTTTAGGCATACCGTACTGATGCGTTCTTGATAGCGCCTTCAGGCGCTGCCGCGACGCGACTCCCAATCCGCGATAGACCCTAGAACCCGTACTTCAACGAGAACTGAATCAGTCGCGGCGTGCCGATGGTCGAACTGATCGGCGCCGATCCTCCAGCAGGCGATACCGACGCCAAGGCCGGTATCGCGAATGAAGGATGGTTGAACAAGTTGAAGAAATCCGTCCGGAATCGCAGACTCTGCCGTTCGCCCAGCTTGAACGTCTTGTCCAGGGTGAAATCCACATTTTTCTGCGGCGGTCCAATAATGCAGTTGCGCGGCGTGTTGCCGTAAACCGTTGCATCGCTGGGGGAGCCATTGGAGAGCGTCGGCGCAAACGGGTCAGGCGTGTAAGCCGCTGGATTTACCCAGTTGGCCAGCCGCGATTCTGGGTTTCCGTGGCTAGGCGCATTGCCGCAACTGAAACCCGAACCGAAGGTCGCTGTCGATGATGGTGTGCTGGCGAGGGCGTAGGCCGTGCCTCCGGCCGGATCATAAACTGTGAACGGCGCCCCCGATTGCAAGACCAGCACGCCGCTCGCTTGCCAGCCGCCAAGCGCCGACTTGGCCAAGCCGTTCGAATGGGCGAAGAAGGGCAGTTGATAAACGGCGCTGGTTACGAAGCGCTGCCGCCGGTCGAAGTCGGAAAGACCGCGCGAGGACCGCGCGTCATTCTGATCGTTCACCCGCGTAAGGAATGCCACCGAAGCCGTGGAGACGTCGTCGATCGATTTCGAGTAGGTGTAGGCGCTCTGGAAATACAGCCCCTTGCTGAAGTGATGGGCTAACGTGGCCTGCAGCGCGCTGTAATGCGAGTCGGAGTTGGGAGCGAAGTCTTCGAAGTCTCCAGGGGCAATCCCGATATAAGGCGCACGAGTGGATGCATTCTCAGTGGTGGTATCCGTGATCGTACATGAGAGCCCCTGGGCCTGCAGATTGGCGCAACCTTGTCCTGGAACGACAACTGGATGCTGCGCCGTGGCCAGCGTCGCTTGATCGGGATCGTAGGTCGAGCGCAGCCGGCTGCCCTTGGTACCGACATATCCGATCTCCGCAAACCAGTCTCGCCCCAATTCGCGCTGGATGGTGAAGTTCCACTGCTGGGTAGTTCCCACGACCCAGTGCAGCGGTACTGCGAGTTGAATCAGGCCATTCACGTTGCCGCTGAAAGCTGGACTGCATGCCGTGCCGAGCCCGGGGTGTAAATTCCCCAATGTGCAGGGCGTGCCAACGCTCTGCAAAATCGCAGCCGTGGGAACGTAGGTTTGAGTGGGATTCGCGCCCAGCGCAGGGATGCCGTTCGGGAAGGCGGCGCTGGCGGCAAACAAGTTGGCCAGGCTGCCGGCTCCAGGCAGAAAGCCCACGAGAAACGGATAAGTTGGAGGAACAATCGCCAGATTGTCTACCGCTCCCAGATCCTCGCGTACGCTATAAATGCCGTAGCCGCCCCGGATGGATGTGGTGTGATGCCCGCCCACATCGTAAGCAAAACCGATGCGCGGCTCCCACACCGTGGCGTATTCATTGTTGAGGCCGGCGGAATTCAGCGTTCCGGTGATCCCGGAGAGTCCAAATTTGCTGATGCACTTGGGATAGACGTAAGGCTGCCCGGTCGTGATTGCCAGATTTGGATCAGTGTTGCCCGTGTGGCAAAGCGTATCGTAGGGCGCGCCGAGAAATTCGTTGCGGAAGCCGACGTTCACAGTGAGTGTCTTGCTGGCGCGATAATCATCCTGAGCGAACCAGGCGTAGCCCGGAATGCGGTAATCGTGGTTCCCCAGCCCGCCGCCGCCCTCACCCAGGAACGGCGCACCGCCCAGGAAGCTTTGAAAGTCCGATCCGAACGAGGTTGTGCCCGTAATGAAAAATATCAGCCCATTATCGGCAATCGGCAAGCTGCGGCGCATGGAGACCCGGTCAATCTCGCCGCCAAAACGCAGTTGGTGAGCACCGTGGGTCCAGCTCACGGTGTCCACTAGGGTGTAGTTGTTAGAAAGCGCCGACTGCAGTTGCGTAGGGTACGCTCCAAAGGCGAACGTGCCAAACTGAAACCGGTAGATATTGGGGTCGCCGGCTTGTCCGTTCACTCCGGTGGCCGTGGGCAGGTTGATGCCGACCTCTGCATTGGTGACGGGCGGCTGATTATTCAGCTTGTCGCTGATGATGTTGACCCCAAAGCGAAAGTCATTGATCAAGCTGTTGTTGAATACGTGAGTCTCGGTGATGCTGCCGAACCGGCTGTGCAGAGGGATGTCCAGCGGGAAGTTGAGGTTGTTGGTGCCAGGCTGGCCTCCGGTCTGGATGCCATAAGAATCGGCTCCGAACGGTTCGAAAGTGTCGGAATTGGACCAGAAAAAGCGCTCGGATAAATGGTCTTTACCGTTCCGGAATTCGCGATCCCAGTTCAACGTGAACTGGTTGTCGGTGAATTTACCCGGATCGGTAATGACGAAAGGCTCCGGAGTGAGACAGGGGGTGTTTGAAGGTACGTTCGGGAGCAGAGGATAAAGATATCCCCCGCCGGGCGCACCGAACTGATTGCTCTGCCAATTCAGCAGATTGAACGCAACGGGATCGACGCTCGCCACTCCGCAGTCGGCCTTCATCGCGGCCATCGACTGGCGGTCCGCCAGCGGAACGTAAGGAATACCCGGGCTCGCCGGAATGTTGATATACGTTCCCGGCGAATCGCCGCTGCGCTGCCGCGTGCCTTGAAGGTTGAAGTAGAAGTAGCCAAACTTGGCCTGGGGGCCGATCGGGCCGCCAATGTCGCCGCCGAAGATGTTCTGTTTGACGACAACCTTGCCCAGAAAGTAATCGTTCGCATCGAGCGACGTGTTGCGGAAATATTCCCAAAGATCGCCGTGGAACTTCGATGTCCCGCTCTTGAGGGTGGCGTTAATGTTGCCGCCTCCGTTGCGTCCCTGCGTCGCGTCGTAGAGGCTGGTGCTGACTTTGAATTCCTGGATCGCGTCCGGGCTGGGCAGCGGGGTGTAGGTCAATTCGCCGAAGGCGTAGTCAGCCACGGTGATGCCATCGATCAGATAATTATTGTTATCCTCCCGGCCTCCGTTTACGTGCATGTAAACCTGGCCGCGGCCAAGCTGCGCTGCGCCGTTTAAGTCGGAGGAAGCGCCCGCGGAGAGGGTCAGCAACTGCTGAAAGTTTCGCGTGGCCAGAGGAAGATCAGTAATCGTCTCGGCCACCAGCGATTGGCCGGTGGTGGCGTCGGTGGTGTTGACCTGCTCCACCTGGGACTGCACTTCCACAACTTCCTTCACGGTGTTCACTTTGACGACCGCGGTCATGCGCGTGGTTTCCGTAATGCGCACCACGACGCCGGGAAACTTGGTGTCGGGAAAGCCGGCGGCGCTCACTTCCACCGTGTAATTGCCCACGGGCAACAGTGTGGCCGTGAACAATCCGGATACGTCGGTCGTGAACTGCCGCAGCACCTCGCCCGTGGCCTCGCTCTTGACGCTCACCTTCGCATTGGCGATCACGGCTCCCGATGCGTCTTGAACCACGCCTCCAATGGCGCCCGTGGCTCCGCCTTGCGCAAACGTCATACCCGTGAAAACCGCGATGAAAAGACTCAATGCCATCATTTTTCGAAAGGAATTCATCGTGTCCTCCAATCGGACGATTTGCCTGAACCTCGCCTGATCGATAGCGGATCGATGGGCGGGACCAACAACTGGGTGAGATAAGGGCGGATATATCACGACCCGGCGACGATGTTCAAGAAATATGCGTGCCGCAAGCACGCACAGATTGGGTTGATTCAATTGAAATTCGCAATTTGCTTGTGATGCAAATCGCTGCTCATCGGCCTCAACATCCGCCACAAGGGCCACGCCGGAATCCGCATCACAGGATTGCCGCCGGAAGCGTACCCCTAGAGGCGCTACCTTAGTCCTCCACTGCCTGCGCCGTCATTTCCGGCGGTTCGCTGCCAGCGGTGGCCTGGGCCACGATCAAGCGCCGCGCTTCCACGCGAATCTTCGGCAGTTGCAGCGCGAACCAGCCCGCGCCCAGCAAACAGGCAAAACCGCCAATCGCCACGGTGCGGGGCGCGCCTAAATGGTCGGCCAGGGCGCCGCCCAGCAGCGCTCCAATCGGAGCCATGCCCATGAACATCATCGAGTACGCCGCCATCACCCGTCCGCGCAGCGCGTCCGGCACCATCACCTGAATCAGCGTGTTCGAGCACGCCATTTGCAGCATCATCGTGTAACCCACCGGCAGCAAGAGAATTACTGAGAGCCAGAAGGTGTGCGAGAACGCAAACACTGCGAGACTGGCTCCGAAACCGGCGCAGCACCACGCCACCCACCGCCCCAGGCCTTTCACGCCTTCGCGGAACGCCAGAGTCAGCGCGCCGAACAACGCTCCCACGCCGGTAGCGCCCATCAGGATGCCCAGCCCGCGCGCCCCGCCGTGCAGAATCTGGTCGGCAAAAATCGGCATCAGCACCGTGTAGGGCATGCCCACCAGGCTCACCAGTCCCAGCAACAACAGCAGCGCGCGGATGGGCGCGGTTCGGTCGACGAAGCGGAATCCTTCCAGCATGTGCTCCAGCGGCGACGCCATCGCCGCGCGCACCGGGCTTTGCACCCGCATCATCAGCAGTCCGATGATCACCGCGATGTAGCTCACCGCGTTGCCAAAGAAGCACCAGCCTTCGCCAATCCTCGCCACCAGAATTCCAGCGATGGCCGGACCGATCACGCGCGCGCCGTTGAACATGGAAGAATTCAGCGCGATCGCATTCATCAAATCTTCCTTGCCGACCATCTCCACCAGAAACGATTGCCGTCCGGGAATGTCGAACGCATTCACCACGCCCAGCAACGCGGCCAGCACAAAGATGAGCCATACCCGATGGTCAATCTCATGAGTGAGCGTCAGCACGGCCAGAATAAATGCCAGCATCATCGAGGCAACTTGCGTGCAGATCACGATGTAGCGGCGGTTGACGCGATCGGCGGTGATCCCGCCCAGCGGCGCAAACAGAAACACGGGAATCTGGCTGGCGAACCCCACTGACCCCAGCAGCAACGCCGATCCGGTCAGCCGGTAGACCAGCCACGACTGCGCCACGCTCTGCATCCAGGTGCCGATCAGTGAAACCAGTTGTCCACTGAAAAAGAGTTGGAAGTTGCGGTGCCGCAGCGCCCGCACCCCTGCCTGCCAGCGCGATGCGGGGCTGGAGGCTGTTTCCACGCCGCCTAGCGGCGCATTTTCCTGTACTGGGATTCTCGATTCAGGCACGATCGCTTCTTTGGATGACTACAGCCCTCTCACGATTACTATACCTTGCACGCTGACTGGTAGTGGTTCAGTTAACGGTAGGCGACCAACGGACTAGGGGGAGGTCAATTCGGTTTTGTGAGTGTAATCGCGATATAGCACCATCCATCACACAGGTTCCGGTTTACCGACCACACAACAATAACTTGTAAAATGAGCATATGGCCCTGTTTGCGGAAAATGGGCACGGGGCGCAATCACAGGATGCCGATGACCGAACGCGCCCCGTTCAGCGAACGGCAGATTCCCGTCCTGCCCTCGCCCAGCATATTTTTTCGACGGAACCGAACTCTAACTTCCTTTAATCTCTCTTTCAAACATGCACGCCCCATCGCATCCGAAGGAGCTTTCGCCCTCCGACCAAACTCTTCTTGTCCTCCTCGCCCAGGCCGGCGACCGGGCCGCCCTGGAACAGCTCCTCCGTAACAGCCATGCGCCGCTGCGCCGCTACATCACCCGCTTGGCTGGCACCGATCTCGCCGACGACATTCTCCAGGAGACTTCAATCCAAATTTTCCGTAAGCTCCCGTTCTTGCGCGAGCCCGCTGTCTTCCATCCCTGGGCTCTCCGTATCGCCTCGCGCATCGCTATCAGCCACCTCAAACGCGCCCATCGCTGGCAACCCCTCGACGACTCTCCACCCGGAACCTTCACTCCCAATCCCGACCTTGGCGGGCCACCCGATGCCGCCTTCTTCTCTCTTCTCGACCACGTCTCGCCCGCCAGCCGAGCAGTCCTCCTTCTTCACTACCAGCACGATCTTTCGCTCGAGGAAACCGCAGCCATTCTCGACATTCCTGTCGGCACCGCCAAGTCACGCCTCCATTATGGAGTCGCGACACTTCGCAAGCACCTCACTCTCGAAAGGAAACCAGTATGAGTCCCGAATTCCAACAGCCCAGCTCCGAAAATACGAACGCCGAAATCACCTTCGTCCAACAGGCCCTTGCAGCCGCAGACAGGTCGGAACGCCTCTCTCGAATCATCGTCGTCGTGCTTGGCATTCTCGCGGTCGTCGCCTTCATCTGGATGCACTTCCACATGTTCCCGCTAGAAACTCTGGGTGGGCTATTGCATTCGTTGCTTCGCGTCGATCTCTTCTTTCTTGTCGTTATTTTCGCGCTCACCATGTATCTTCGGCATGCCATCAATGAAAACACCCGCATCATCCTTCGGGCGCTTGCCAACACGCGCAACCGCTAACTTCACCGCAGACGAAAGCGCGGACCGCCCTGGTCCGCGCTCACGCCTGTGCATCTGATTCGTATTCGCCCAACCCGGAATTTGACGATGTACATAAAGCAGTGGTGGCTGGCAGTTTCCACATTTCTAGGGGATGCTGAAGAGCACTTTTTAGATTGAGGGCCGAGTGACGGGCAATCCGGACGTTAACGGTTGAAAACAGGCGTCAGCGCTCGCAACCAGAGCTTCGATTCTTGGAAGTCAACGGGAGAAGCAAGAAACCGACAGACTCCCTGTTGACTACACGTCGGCAATGAAGTTTTCCACAGATCGGGCAAGCCTGCTGCCACTCCCGACGCTAAGCGAGTGCATAACCGCTTTTCCCGCCATTCACTTCCCAACTTCGAACGCAGACCAATTTTTAACTTCCCAGACCGTCGGGACTGCGCTACAGTTACGGATGCAGTTGCGCTTTCCCGGCGATTCCAAAAGGAGTTGACACGCCCATGACTGCCCCCCAGGTTGGTGTCGAACGCCGCATCGGACAGCGCTTTGCCTTTAACCTCCCGGTTTCCCTGCGCGACGTTGCAAGCGCCGCCGAAGGACTTGGCTTCACTCAGGACCTCAGTTCCCGCGGAGTTTTTCTGTTCACCGATATGGCGCTCAGAGAAGGAGAAGAAGTCGAACTCACGCTCAAGATGCCCGCCGAAGTTACTCTCGGCGAAAACATGCGGGTCCGTTGCCGGGGCAACGTTCTGCGCATCGTAAAACCCGCGGAGAATGGTTGGAAGCCCGCCGCCCCTGCCGCAACCGAGACCGGACTGGCCGAGACCAGATCGTCCGACACAAAGCCCGCCGAAATCAAGTCCGCGGAAACCAAGATTGGCGTGGCGGTCTGCTTGAAAGACTACGAATATCTTCCCGAGACCGAGGACAGCTCCGCCGACTTCCGGCGCATTTCCGCATTGCACAGCCCCAGCGAGACTGAGCGTCCAGCGGCGCCTGCGTCCGTGAACCCGCGCGCCGCTGCCCACTAAGTCCGCGCCGGAAAATTTCGGCTCAGCCCCGCGCATACTAACTTTAGTTTTTTTTCCACACTTCGCAGTCCTGTTCAATATTCACGGCTTGGCTTAGAATTGTTAGCAACAGTGCGGATTGGTTTGGAATCAATTCCTGCCGTGCATTTCACACTGAGTTTCATGATCTTGCGGACCTCTGCTCGAATCTGCCGGCGCTTGTCCCGGCGCGAGTTGTGTACGCGCTTGCTCTCCGGTAGTTACCTGAGTCACTTGGCGAGGGGGACTTTCTCTTTCTAACATGCAAACACCGAGAGAAATCAGCGAGAACCGCGCTATGCATGGCATCGCCGTAGCAGTTCTGACCGAGAACCGCGAACATCTATCCGAACTGCAGGACCGGCTGGAGGCGACGCGGCTGGCCCGTGTGGTCTTCACCAACGTTGGCTTTCCTACTGCACCCACTCACTCCATCTTGCGCCAGATTCAGGATCTGCGGGTTGAAGTTGTCGTGGTCGATATCGCTGCCGAGAACCCTCATCCCGCCATCAAGGCCATCGAACTGATTCAAGCAAACACCTTGCAGCTCGCCATCTTCGCCAACGGCAGCATGCAGCAGCCCACGACCATCGTGGCCAGCATGCGCGCCGGAGCCGGCGAATACCTGGATGACAGCGCCGGCGCGGAAGCTCTTCTCGAGGCCCTGACGCGTTTCAGTTCCAACCGCACCCGCAATCGCGGGGGCGTGGGCAAAGCCCGCGTCGTTACCTTCCTCAGCGCCAAGGGAGGCGCGGGCGCCACCACCGCCGCCGTCAACACTGCCCTCGCTCTGCAGCAGGCTCACGGCAGCGTGGTGTTGGTGGACTTCGCGCCCGTCGGCCACGCCCAGCTCCATCTCAACCTGCGTCCCAGCTTCGGAGTGCCCGATGCGCTCCAGAACCTGCACCGCCTCGACGTTTCGCTGCTCGATGGGCTGATGACCATCGCCAAAGACGGCCTGCATCTTCTCGCCGGCCCGCCGCAGCCTTATCCTTCCATGCCCACGCCGGCCGAGTTGGCCCGCCTGTTCGATCTGCTGGTGAATCATTATCGCTATGTAGTTGTGGACGCCTCCAGCCGCCTCGATTCCACGACGCGCCTGCTCTCTGACCTCTCGAATGCCGTGCTCATGGTGGCTCAGACTGACGTGGTCTCGCTGTGGAGCGCCAGCCGCATTCACGCCTTCCTCGAAGAAGGCACGGGCCGCAACCGGCTGCGCCTGGTTCTGAATCGCTATAAGAAGATTCCCGGCTTCACCGACGAAGACGTCGAACAAGCCACGCGCTGCAAGGTGCTGTGGAAGATTCCCAACGCATTTCACGCCGTCTCCCCCGCCATCGATCACGGTGCGCCCGTGGTTCTCCAGGAAAGTCAGGAAGTTAGCCGCGCCTACCGCGCACTTGCAGCGGCGATAGCCGAGGCCTCTCCCACGGACGAAGGCGGACTTGATCTCGTCTATGCCCAAGAAAAAGCGGACAGCAAGAGGAAGATGCCTGGACGCTTAGTCATCACGCCCGCCCGCGCCGGCCAGTAGAGCTAGTTGCGAGTACCGAGTACTTAGTACTGAGACAAATCCACGCCTGATCTAGGAACTGCCGGTCGGCAAGCCCCGGGATTTTTTTTCTCGTTACTCGGTACTAGGTACTGAGTACTGGTTAAGATAGAGCGATGCCCGAAGCCCCAAGCCCAGTGCTGGAAGAGACCGAACTGCCAGTTACGGATTTGCGTCTGCTCGTTGAGCCCGATCCGTGGTCTCGCGTATTCGTCCAGAACCTTCGCGCCTTCTTCCAGCCGTCCGAGGTCTTCAATCAGCGATCAGCAAACACCCATCATCAATCTGAAGTCGCCTTCTGGCCCGATGTATTCGTCGACCGCGGACTTCCCTGGCGCCGCTTCCTGCAGTCGGGAGCCTGTCACGTTCTAGCGCTCGCTGTGATCTGGGCGGGTTCGCGCATGCTCGCACTACAACCCCGCGTCACGTCTCAGCCCGCATTCACACACGCTGACGTCGTTTACTACACACCCTCGGAATACCTGCCGCCGCTCGACACCCGCAGCTCGACTTCCGTTCACGCCCGCAAAGCCGATCCTGAGTACTCCGCCCAACCCATCATTTCTGTGCCGCGAGAGGCCGACAACCGCTCGCAAACCATCGTCACTCCGCCCGATATCCAGTTGCAACACGATGTGGCTTTGCCCAACATAGTCGCGTGGCGGGAAACGCAGCAGGTTCCGATCGGCCCAGCTCCCGTCGTTCCCGCGTCGGAGGTCTCGCGCCTGACGCCGCGGATGGAACGATCCGTCATCGCGCCACCGCCCGATCTGCGGACTATGTGCGGAACGATGTGCAGCAGGCATCGCAGAAAGCCTTTCACGCTCCGGAGCCCGCCGTCGTTGCACCGCCACCCGCGGTGGAAGCTGGATCAATCCGCCGCCTCGGCGACCTCAACATCGCGCACAGCTCTGTGATCGCGCCCGCTCCCCAGCTTTCCCTGGACGAACAGCGCGCGGTCCCGGGCAGAAGTTCCACCGCTTTGAACAGGCGTTCGCCCGAGGTGATCGCGCCGCCGCCGTCGCTGGCTGCGTCGGGACGCTCCCGCTCCGGCGGAGGCGTGATTGCGTTAAGCCTCCATCCCGCGGTGGGCGCGCCGCCTGATCCGCCCGCGGGCAATCGCCGGGGCAGCTTCGCCGCCACGCCGGAAGGCCATCGCGGAGCCTCCGGAGAGCCCGGCGCGTCCGGTGGAAGCGGCAAAGAGAATGCAACTGGATCCAGTGGCAAAAAGAACAGCGGCGACCTTCCCTCGGGACTGTACGTCGGCAAGACCTCGAATGCCACGTCGACGGTTGCAGGCAATCCAGTTCCAAAGAATTCAACAGCCAACACGATCAATCCCAACCTGATTGCCAACGTGCGCCCGCCGCGAGTGTCGGGGCGCATGCAACCTGAAGGCGAGAGCAAACTTTCCGCCGAGGAGCGCGCCGTCTTCGGCGGCCGCAAGTTCTACTCGCTCAGCCTCAACATGCCCAACCTGAACTCCGCCGGAGGCAGTTGGATCGTCCGCTTCGCCGCGCTCAAGCCGGATGCTGGCTCTAGCGGGCACTCCTCTGGCGATCCGTCTCCTGAAGATATCTCTGCGCCGTCGGCCACGCGCAAAGTCGATCCCGCCTATCCGCAGGAACTGATGCGGCAGAACGTGGGCGGCACCGTCATCCTTTACGCAGTCATCCACGCCGACGGCACGGTGGGCAGCGTGCGCGTGCTGCGCAGCGTCGACGAGCGCATCGACCGGTTCGCGAGCGATGCCATCGCCAAGTGGCAATTCCAGCCCGCCACAAAGAACGGCGCACCCGTGGACGTGGAAGCGACGTTCTTGATTCCCTTCCGTCCGGCGCGTGTGGGATCAAGCTTCTGAGGGGTGCGCGAGGCCGCGAATTCCGTTGGCTAGCAGACATTACCTGCGTTACTCAGCGCGCTTCCACAAATCCGAATACAATCTAGTTGCCACGACGACAACACTCCCGCCCGAGGAGGATGACCGTGTCCGACAGCGTAACCGAAAAAACCATCACTTGCTCTTTGTGTGAATATCGCTATTCTGCAAGTGCGGGAATTTGCCCGATGTGCGGGATTGAACCCCTCCGGCCGCTTTTGGTCGTCTCCGATAAATCCAGCCGGGCCAGTCGCAAAGTCCGACCGTCGAGTTCCGATAGTCAGCGGAGACTCCCTGGGTCGGGGATCTGGAGATTGATCCCGGTTGTTGCCTTGATAGCGCTCATAGCGGTTGCGTCGTTTTTTTACAAGAGCCGCAAAAACAACTTGGATAAAGAACCGGGCTCACCAGCCCAACTGAGGGCTCCGTCAGAGCAGATCAAAATAGAAAGCGCCAGTGAACCAACCGTTCACGATCCCGTCGGAGGAGTCGAGCACGGCGTAGTCGCAGAAAAACCTGGAACTGGACTTATCGCCACATCGGAGCAGATCAAGGTAGAAAACGCTGCTGAACGACACATCGTCCCCCCTGCAGCCAGAGGGGTTCAGCAAATCGCCACCGCAAAGCCAGTGACCGCGCCGGCAATCGAGGCGGCGAAGGTTGATCCTGTTGAGTTGTGGAAAGCGGTCAAGCGAGGAAGTGTGAACGCCGAAGTCGCACTAGCCAACCTTTACCTGGAGGGAGAGGCCGTCCCCCAGAACTGCGAACAAGCACACATGCTTCTGTCCGCGGCATCGATGAAAGGCAGCAGAGCTGCCGATAGTCTTCTAAAAAACAGCTACGCAGAACGCTGCCAGTGATTGGCTCCGCTGCCGTTGGGAACCCACCACCCGAAAGAGGTCAGAGGACCTTCAATCCACCCGACGACACGTCAGCTAGCAGCCTTGAACTTCGCGACGATCGCGGTGATGTCATCGTGTTGTTCCTGAAAAGTGAATCGCCGAACACCATCCACGATTGCGGTCAACAAAGCCTGGCACGGCAGGTCCCGATGTTGCTGAAGGGATTCAATCAGGCAAAGCTCGCCAAATTCCTCTCCGCGATCGTTACAGGCTTCGGTGATGCCGTCCGTGTAAAGCGCAAGCACGTCGCCGGGAGAGAGCCGCTCCTCCCGCATCGAGCAATTCCAATCCCTGAACAGGCCGAGCAGCGTGCTGGTGGATTCGAGCCGATCCACCTTGCCGTCGCTTCTTACCAAGAGTCCTGACAAATGGCCGCAATTGACGTAGCGCAGTCGCCCCGCCGCCTCGTCGTAATCGGCAAACAAAAGCGAGGCATAGGCGCTGTCGCCGGTATTGTCATAGAACAGGCGATTCACAGACCGGAGCAACGCCTCGGGCTGGTCGAAGGCCAGCGCCGACTGGCTCCGCAGGCTGGCCTGCAAATTCGCCATCAGCAGAGCTGCGGCGATCCCTTTGCCGGAAACATCGCCGATGATCAACCCCAGCCGCTGCGGCCCGAGATTCAGGAAATCGAAATAATCCCCGCCCACCTGGCGCGCCTGCACGCAGATTCCCGCGTACTCGACCGTTTTCAACTCCGGCTGAATCTGCGGAAACAACCGCGCCTGCACCTGCCGCGCTATTTCCATTTCCTGGGCGGTTCGGCGTTCGGATTCGAGTTTCTCGGCGTGCGCCTGCCGGCGCAGCTCCAGACTTTGCCTCACCTCGTCGAAGCCTTCCAGGCCAAACGCATTTCCGTCCGGATCCTCGAAACGCGCATAGGTGCCGCCCCACCCCGGCGTTTCCGGAGCAATTAAGAAACGAACCCCGCGTTCGCTCCATTCTTTGTACTTGGCGGGGACATCTTCGGTCATGAATAGGACCCAGCGGTAGCCACCAATCAATTTGTATTCCGGCGCGTCGGGCTTTGGTTCAACCAGTGCGAGATTCGCGCTACCGTCGGGAGGCGCCACTTCGATCCAGGGTTCGCCGGTGGGAAGGCGTTGTTCTGTGATGAGTTCGAAGCCCAATTGTTGCAGGTAGAACCGCTTACTCACTTGCAGATCACGGACGAAAACGACGATGTCCTGGATTGACAGGTAGGGCTCTTCGCGGCCCGCGCGAAGCACGGTTCGGTTCGCCCACGAGAGAAAGGCGTCACTGGCCATCGGCGTGATTATAACGGGCCCGATAGGTGTTGAAATCAGGGAAGGGGGATACCCGGCTTGCTGCTACGCAGCATCGTAAGTTGCGGCTGCTCTGGCAACGCCTTGCTGAATTTATTTTCTGCTCGGGGCCCTACGCCTTCGCGGCCTTCTTCTTTTCCAGCGCGGCGTAGATTGCCGGGTCGGTGCAGACTTCGTAGTAGGTGCGGTCAGTCCAGCCTTGGACTGAGAAGTCCTCGACATTGATTCGCGGCATGCGGCTCTGGCGCACCACGATTTTGCGGAAGATGTCGCGGTCGACCGGCACGGTGGCGCTGAACAACTGATACTCGCCTTTATCCGACGACGCGATCGCAGGCGGCAGCTTCACCGCGAGGGGCACGAGGGAAACCTCCTGCTCCAGTTTGCGGAAGGCGGCTTCGTTCATGCGAATGCCGCCCAGGTTGTAGCTGAGCGTGTCGTCAGGATTCTCCGCCTCATCTTTCGAAGCCTCGCCCGCCTTCGAAGGCTCGGCGCCCGCCGACTGGAACACGAAGACGTGAAACGGGCCGGCCTGCGGTTCCATTTCTCTGCGGGCGCGCTTGTTGCAGGAAGAAAGCCGGTCGCTATCGTTCAGCGCTTCGGAAATCATGATCTGGCGCTCGCCATCCATCAGGTACAGCGGCGCGGCCTCTTGCAGCGTGATGCCCACGCCCAGTTCGAGTCCGGGCATGCCCGAGCGCTGCATCAGTTCGTTATAGCCGCGCACGATCTCTATGATCTCGCGGGCCAGCACGCAGGCCCGGCTCACCGCGAGTTCGGGCTCGCCCGAGCGCTCAAGGATTGCCAGGATGATGGCGTCGCCCTCGAGAAAAACTTTCTGCGCTCCGTACTTGCCGAGCAGCTTGTTCACCGGATCATAAAAATTCAAGCTGAAGTAGGACGCGGGATTCAGCCCCTTTTCCATCAAGGTGCGGGTGAGCCGCGTGGAATCGCGCACGTCAGCCTTGAGCACCACATGCCGCAGGACGCGATCTTCTTCCGGTTGCTGCTCCTCGGGCAGAAGGAACTCATAGAGCGTGCCGTTCATGCGGGAAAGCTCGCGCAGCTTCTCTGTGCTGACCACGTTCACCGAGTCGAGCGAAGCATTCAGAGTATCGAGGCGCCGCAGATCGCGATGGTATTGAGAGAAATCCTGTAGAAAGCGCGCTGCCACCTTGGCTCGCTCCGTACCGCGGCAGCCTGCGACTTTGCCCACCGCGGCATACAGACTGTTGGGCGAGAGCTTGCCGTGCTCCTGAATCATGCGCTCCACGCGGTCGCACTCGGGACGCGAAATGAGAGCATTCTTCAACTGCTGCGGATTGATTCGCGGGGCGTATTCGGTGAGCAAAGGCACGGCATGATACGAGGCAATCACGCACTCCATGACCTGTTGATCTTCAAGCAGCCGCACCCACTTGGCGAGGCGCTCCTGCTGAGCCGCGCCCTCGGCGGAGGAATCGTCGGGCGTGCCGGTGCCCACAAGAGCGCGGGCATTCTGCGGAGCGCACACCCAGGCATCGATAGTCTCAGCAGTGGTCTCTTCGCTGAACAGCGAGCGGAAGAATCCCCACACGATGTCTTTCAGGGACGGATAGCGGTCGGGATCGCGATCCCAGTTGCCTAGCATCACGTAATGTTCAGCGCAAAGGTAGTCGTCGCGGCCATCGTCGGAGAACGCCAGCCGGTTGAGGAATAGGCCGTAGCTGGCGAGGCCGGCGCTGCCCGGCTCCGCTGTTTTGGTTTCTCCCGCCTTCGCGTCTCCCGTCTTCGCTTCTCCAAATAACGACCGCCGCATGCGGGCCAGCGATTCTTTTTCGATCTCGCGTAAAGTTTCGAAAAGATCCTGTCCGGTCTTGCGCAGAATGATTTTCTTGCGCACCTGGAAGGCGGCCACGCGCTCGCGATATTCGACCGCTTTACCCTGCCGTATGCCTTCGTAATTTTTGAGCAAAACGCGGCAGCGCTCGAGCACTTGCGCGAACTGCTGGTTCATTTCCGTGCGGAGAAACTTGGTCACCGCCAGCCGCGCCAGCAGATCAACCGAAATGTTTTCTTCTTTCTTGGCGCGATTCAGCGCCGCCAGATGCAGCTCGGCCAGCAGCGGCTTCCAATCAGATTTTTCCGGTGGATTGCGTGTTGACCCGGCGGCAGCACTTCTCATCCACGACGGCCCCTGCGTTTTCTGCGTACCCTCCGCCGCGAGCAGTCCTTCCAATTCGCCATGTCGCACGATCAATCGCATCACATGCGACCGAGCAGTCTCTACGAAGCGCGGGCTCAAGGCCACGTCGTGCCGCAGGTTATCGACTCCGACGGCGATCCCTTCGAGCGCAATCGACGGTGCAGCCGCAATCATCTCCGGCAGGGCCAGTTTGTCGGGCTCCTTGCCCAGGCGAAAGATGGGAAAGCGTGGCATCGTAGATAGCTGAGAATTCTTGGAAGCTACTGATTACACATGTACATATCGAGGCTAGCATGCGCGGCGAGGCGGCTAAAGTTACCTAGGTTATGGGGCGAACCCCATGCGGGAATCGCATGGATGGTTGACGATCACTGATTGATGTCATCCCAAGCGAAGCGAGGGATTTGGGTTCTTGCCTGCGCAGAAGTACTGCCGCGTCAGGCAAACCCCAAGATACCCTCCTTCGCTCGGATGGCATCAATCAACAATTTCGTTCGGGTAGGAAGTCTCTCTTCGTCTCGCGGTGTAAAATCATAACGAAAAACTAGGAGACTGTAATGATTGCCTTCTCGGTTAACGGCAAACCAGTTAATCTCGACGTCGATCCTTCCACTCCGTTGCTGTGGGTCATTCGCGAACAGCTTGGGCTGACCGGAACAAAGTACGGATGCGGAATGGCGCAATGCGGCGCCTGCACGGTGCATATCGAGGGAGAGGCGGTCCGTTCGTGTGTCGCGCCAGTCTCGCGCGCGGCGGGAAAGGCCGTGACGACGATTGAAGGGCTATCGCCGGATCTAAGCCACCCGCTGCAACGGGCATGGCTGGAGGAAGATGTTCCGCAATGTGGCTACTGTCAATCAGGCCAACTGATGAGTGCGGCGGTGCTGCTGCGCCAGAAACCTGCGCCTACCGATGAGGAAATTGACGAGGCGATGACCGGCAACATTTGCCGCTGTGGGACCTATCCACGCATTCGAAGAGCCATCCACCGCGCCGCCGCGATGGCGGGAAAGGGAGGTGCGCGATGATCCGCCAAAAGATGATCGGCCGAGAAATGGTTGACGAAGATGTGATCCGCCGAAATGCAAGCTTCGAGATTCGGCGGCGCGATTTTCTGAAGGTTACGATCGCAGCCAGCGGTGGTTTGCTGATCGGGTTTCACTTTCCCGGAGTCAGTCAACTGGCATCTGCGCAGCAAGCGTCCACTAGTTCTTTTATGCCTAACGCATTCGTGCGGATCGGAACGGATGAGCGAGTCACAGTGATTGTGAACCACTCAGAGATGGGCCAGGGCGTCTACACGTCGCTGCCCATGTTGCTGGCCGACGAACTCGATGCCGATTGGACCAAGGTGGGCTACGAGTCTGCTCCGGTCGACCCCAAATACAATCATCCAGCGTTCGGCATGCAGATGACGGGAGGAAGCTCCAGCGTGTGGTCGGGGCTGGAGCAATTTCGGCAGGCTGGCGCTGCCGCGCGCGCCCTGCTGGTTGCCGCAGCGGCACAACAATGGAATGTCGATGCAACCACCTGCCGCACGGAATCGGGCGCAGTATTCAACGGCACTCGCAAGCTGACGTACGGCCAACTCGTGGGCGCAGCGGCCAAGCTGCCCCCACCCGAGCACGTTCAGTTAAAGGATCCGAAGAATTTTAAGCTGATTGGCAAACCGATCAAGCGACTCGACACTCCCGAGAAGATTAACGGCGGAGCGGTCTTCGGAATCGACGTCAAATTGCCCGGAATGGTAACTGCTGTGATAGCTCGCCCTCCTATCTTCGGAGCGAAGCTGAAGAGCTTTGATGATTCCCGCGCACGTTCGGTGCCCGGAGTCCGAAAGATCGTCGCCGTTCCCGCCGGCGTAGCCGTGATCGCGGACACCTTTTGGCAGGCCAAAGTGGCGAGGGATGCTCTGCGCGTTGAATGGGACGAAGGTGGTATGGGGACCTTCAACACTGGCAAGATGATGCAGGACTTCCGGGAGCGGGCAAAATCGTCTGGTGCCAGCGTGCGCAAGGATGGCGATGCGGCGGGTGCGCTCGCGGGCGCCGCAAAGAAGATCGAGGCGGTTTACGAAGTTCCTTACCTCTCGCACTTGATGATGGAGCCTCTGAACTGCGTCGTAGACCTGCGCGCGGACTCGTGTGAGGTTTGGACCGGTTCGCAGTTCCAGACAGTGGACCGGGCAAATGCCGCGAAGATCGCGGGGTTGCCGAACGAAAAGGTTCAACTGCACACCACTTTCCTCGGTGGAGGGTTTGGACGCCGGGCGAATCCGCAGTCAGACTTTGTTGTTGAAGCGGTCCATGTGGCCAAAGCTGCGGGCGCTCCGGTCAAAGTGATGTGGACGCGGGAAGACGACATGCAAGGTGGTTGGTACCGCCCAGCGTTTTTGCATGCCATCGAAGGCGGGATTGATGCGAGTGGCAATCTCGTTAGTTGGAGATCGCGTCTAGTGGGGCAATCGATCATGGCAGGAACGCCGTTCGCGGCGGCCATGATGAAGGGAAAAGAGTATGATCCTGCGTCGGTCGAGGGCGTGGACGACCTTCCTTATGCGATCCCGAACGTGACGATTGAGTCGCATCAGGCGGAGATCGGCGTGCCGGTGCAATGGCTGCGTTCCGTGGGACACTCGCATACCGCTTTCGCGGTGGAATGTTTTGTGGATGAACTCGCCGGGCTGGCACAGAAAGATTCCTACCATTTCCGGCGTCAACTGCTGCAGAAACAGCCTCGCCATCTCGGCGTGCTGGATCTTGCCGCGCAGAAAGCGGGATGGGACAAGCCTCTGCCCAAAGGCATGGGCCGGGGGATTGCCGTGCACTTTGCGTTTGGCAGTTACTCGGCGCACGTTGCCGAAGTATCCGTTACGGAGGATAAAGTACGCGTCCACCGCATGGTCTGCGCCATCGATTGCGGCCAGTACGTGAACCCGGGCATTATCGCCGCGCAAACCGAAGGAGGGGCCATCTTCGGCGCGTCGGCAGCTCTCTTCCAGGAGCTTACTTTCACGAACGGGCGTCTGCAGCAAACTAACTTTCATACTTTCCCCGTGATGCGCATGAATGAGTGTCCGGAGATCGAAACCCACATTGTGGAAAGCAACGAAAAAGCCGGCGGAATTGGAGAGCCTGGTGTTCCCTGTGCCGCCCCGGCCATTGCAAACGCTGTGTTCGCGGTTACTGGGAAACGAATCCGCCGGTTGCCCATCCGCATGACGGAGGCCGTATGAAGCGCCTGCAGGTGGTAACTCGTTTTTTCCTGGCGAGCCTGACTGTGTCAGCAATCGCGGTAGCGCTGTGGTTCTCGCATTTGGCGGCGGCGGCAGAACCACCGGCTGCGGCCGCGAAACTTTCTGCCGCTGCATCCGGCAAAGATGGGGCGCTCTTCCTCGCTTTCGTTTCTGTTTTGCGAAGCCCGCGCTGCATGAACTGCCATTCGCAGGGAGATTTTCCCCGGCAGGGCGACGATGGGCATCCGCACACCATGAACGTTCGCCGCGGCTCGACCGGCTTTGGAGTGACTTCGGAAAAATGCAGTGCCTGCCATCAGGATCACAATCTTGCGGGCGCGCACCTTCCGCCCGGCGCTCCAGGCTGGCGTTTGCCGCCTGCGGGGATGCCGATGATCTGGCAAGGCCTGACCGACGCGCAGCTTTGTGAATCCATCAAAGATCCCAAGCAAAACCGAAACCGGAACATCGATCAACTGGTCGAGCATCTCACCGAAGACAAGCTGGTGATGTGGGGCTGGAATCCTGGCGAGGGACGAACTCCCGTCCCCATGCCGCACGATGAGTTTGCGACGAAAGTGAAGCAATGGCAGGGGGCAGGCGCTCCGTGCCCGGCGCGGTAAAATCCGGAGTTCAATTTCGGCAGCGTTCCCCAGAAGCACCAGGCTACTTGTGTCGAATCTCCACCGGAGCTCTGACTCTATCCAGCGGCAAGACTTGCAGTTGCCACTTGACTGGGACGGACGTTGGCTGGTAGCACTTGGTCTGATCGCAAGCCTGATACTCAAGCTTGGCGGTAATCGTGAAAGTTTTTCCATCTTTCCCGAGCGAGCCCCAGAACTCGGCTCCGGAGCTAACTTTCACATCCTGGTCGATGCGGAAGGTTCCCTCGAAAACGGGCACGCGCTCGTTGATCACCGGCAAGAACAAGGTTCTTGATTGCGGATAAATCGCTGGCGGAAATTTCATTTCTGGCATCTCATCCATCACCAGCTTGATCGGCTTATAGCCCCGCGCGCCGGGTGCATACACATGCACGTCTTGCGGCAGCCGCACTTCGGCGGCGAGAATGATGCGTGTGCCCGGAACAGCGATCGGATCGGATTGTTCGAGCGCCAATTGCAGGTGCGGCGCTTCGACGGTTTGCGTTACTTCCTGGCCCAGCTCGGGAAACAGCTTGGCTATGATGCTGTTTCCGGTGAGCCGCTCCCGGTATTTCGCTTCGAAGAACTTTTCCCGAATGATGCCCTTGGTATCGATAAAAAAATATCCGGGGCGGGCAAATCCCTTCTGCATCCCCGTCGCCTCCGGATTGAGCACACCATAAGCCTTAATGATTTTCGAGTCAGGATCCCCCAGCATTGGGTATTCGATCTTGTGGCGGTCGGCAAAATATTTCAGGATCTCTTCCGAGTCGTAACTGATGGCCGCCAGCTTGACCCCCTGCTTCTCGAACCGCGGGATTGCATTTTGGAGCTGGACCAGCTGCCCTTTACAGAACGGTCACCAGTCGGCGGAACGGAAGAAGAGTAGAACAGTTCCGTTCGATCCTCGCAATGTGTCAAGAGTTTGTACCCGTCCAAGCTGATCGCGCACAGAAAAAGCCGGGGCCTTCTCTCCGACCGGCAGTCCAATCGACATCGACTCAACGGAAGCCACGTGAATGGTATCGCCATCCAGCGCTCCGTGGACAGTCACGGTATCTCCCAGGTGAAAGGCTACCGATTTCTGGGGCTCAAGGGCGTACATGACCCGGTTCGTATCGTCATACAGTGACAGCTTCGCATCCGGCACGCTCCGGGTGCACTCGGGAGATTCGTTGAAGGCTTCGTCGGCATTGCAGGCGCTGGAAACGATGACGCCAGACCAGGTTCCAGCAGTTGCGCTCTGTCCCGCCATGTCAAGAGGAATTATGAAAGAGAGCGCTATCAGGCAGTGGACGAGACGTTTCGCCGCAGCATCAGCTCTGACCGGCAGTATCAAATTGAAAGGTCGCTTCATTTTTCTTGAATCCGCTGCCTGCTGTTCTGAACGTCGATCATCAGACCCATTCGCTTTCCCGCGACCGCGGGATTTAGTTTTTCGAGCTTCAACCGGCGCGGAAGTCACGCACATCTTCTCCGGGCTTAAACATGGACGCGAGGGGAAGATTGCGCGCCTCCGCCATTTTTCGGTTGACCTGGTCGAAGTCCGCCTTCACCCAGCCCACGCTGGAGATTTCAATCTCGCCGTCCTGCGCGATCCAGAACACGCTCGGCACGTTGGTCAAGCCGTAGGCGTTTGAAGCGGGATAGGATTCCGTATCGTCGAGGAGCACGGGGAAGGTCACGCCAAATTCTTTGGTGAACGCAGCTGTCTTTTTGGGATCGTTCTGGGAGACGCCGATCAACCTGACGCCCTGGTGACCGTAAGCCCGCTCCAGCCGCTCCAGAAACGGAAAGGCATACTGGCACACGGGACACGACACTTTGAAAAATGCCAGCACCACGGGCCCACGCGCCAACTCCTCGCTTAGCACGAAGCGCTTGCCATCCATCGCTTTCAGTTCAAAGTCGGGCGCCTTGGTGCCCGCTCTCAGTGCCGACATCGGTCGTCCTCCGGTTTGTTTTTTCAGGATTGTTCGCAGCCAGCGCATCAAATCCTTCCTGCCCTGACTGAATCTATTTTAGATGATGTGGAAGACACGCGGAACGGGACGCCATAGCTTCGACGCACGCTGACGGAGCAAGAATTATAACTCGGCCTGGCGACAGGCCAATCGCGGGTGCAATGACGGGAGCGTTGTGCCACGCGCACTTCCACAAGTAGAGACATTTTGCGGCACGAACAAACATGCCGCCGTCGGTGCAGCCTGCGCCTGGGTCAGCCCTGAGGCCAAAGGTATAAGTGAGTGAATACAAAGTTGCTTCCTTGCTCTCCTGGGGCAGGAAGGTCGACTTTCGAGCGCTCTCGAGAGCAGACTGCTTCAACATTGCATGGCCGCTAATGACTTCGGCAGAGGCGACGCTTCCGTCTGGACGAACTCCGATTTGGAGTACTATGTCTCCGCTGATGCGAGCTTGCCGGGCTAGTGGAGGGTAGGCCGGTGGATGCAGGTTGAGGAAAAACGGCGCCGGCTTTGGGGAACCATCGCTGACCTGCGGACGGGCGACTGAAACGGCGATCAGAGACAGGGCTGAAGCGATGAGGAGACGCGAGAATAGGGAGCGAGGAATTCTCATGCGCAGAATTCTACTCTCGAGGCAGATATGAAACGTGAGTCTGTGACTTTGGTTGACTTTAGAGAACTTGTGCTTTTCGCAGAATTTTTCGCGCGAGTCCGGTTAGTGCGACTTGCGGCAGGCGAGTTGTGGGAATCCATTTGCCGCCGAGCCGCGATTGATGAGTTTCGCGCCACACGCGCACGGCGTAGTCGGTCATAGTGATCGAATGACGGAGGGTGAACAATGGAATGGCCGCGCCATTCCTGCCGGCCAGTTCCGGTAGTTCCCACATTCCCGCCATCAGCGATGCATTCCGCGGACGCTGAACTAAAAACACTTCGCACCGGCGGCCGGCTCCATTCCGATAATGCAACGAATAGTGAATCTCGCCCTTCCTCTGCGGCACGGCTTTCGCCGCACCGTGCAACTCTCCGCGCGTGGCGCACAGCTCGATCACCGGACACGTCAAACACGCCGGCGCGCGCGGCATACATACGACAGCGCCCAACTCCATCATCGCCTGATTGAAGTCGCCGGGGCGCTTCGCATCCAGCAGATAGTTCGCGGCTTTCCACAATTCTTCCCCCGCCAGCCGCTTTCCTGATATCCGCTGCAACACGCGCTCCACGTTGCCATCCACGACCGCGACGGACTGGTCGAACGCAATGCTGGCGATCGCCGCCGCGGTGTAGCGGCCGATCCCGGGCAACGTCCGCAATCCTTCTTCACTCTTAGGAAACTTTCCGCCGCACTCGCGCACGGTCACCTTCGCGGCCGCGTGCATCATGCGCGCCCGGCGGTAGTAGCCAAGACCGCTCCACGCGGCGAGCACGCTGGCCTCGCGGGCCGCCGCCAGTTTTTCCACCGTCGGGAACCGCCGCAGGAATTCCTGATAGTGCTCGATCACCGCCCCCACGCGCGTCTGCTGCAGCATGATCTCGGAAAGCCACACCCGGTAGGGATCGCGGCTCGCGCGCCAGGGGAGATCGCGGCGATGGTGGTCATACCAGGCGAGAAGGCTCTCGCGGAACTGCCGTCGGCCAGTGCTAGTGTCGACGCGGGAAGCCACGAGGAAGTCCCCTCTCGTCATTGTACAGTTCCTCGCGGTACAGTTCCTCGCGCGTCGAACCCCGATTTTCGCGGGTGGTCCGCGTGCCTTTGGCCTTTGCTTCCTTCAGTTGTTCGGCCTGGAGTTCGTCTAGCCATTTCGTCTTGGCGTCGAACAGTTCCAGCCGTTCCTCAACTGTCAATTGTTGACCAGCTCTGGCTTTGCCGCGCAGCTCCTCGACTCTGAGACTATCGGGCATGGGAGTCGCCTTAGACATGGTCTTTACTTTATCAAGGATCTCATACAGAAATCTTTACCGGTCGAAGCTCCCGCGCCATTGACCCCGCCCTCCAACCACGAAATAATAGCCCTGCCTGGCATCCGCAACCCGCGCGTGAGCTTATTCACGCCCAGCAGCCGCGAGGAGCATCATGGACGACTTCAACCGCAAGGTGGAAGACGCGTCGGCGCGCGTCAGCAAGACTGTCGCCGAGGCCGCCGAACGGATCGAGAAAGAGATCCCCGAATTCATCAAGTACTTGAACGACGAGGTCGTCCCCACCGTGCGCCAGCACTCGACCAAGGCGCTGCGGACAGCCAGCGAGAAGCTCACCGAGCTGGCCGACTACATGGAACAGCAAGCTGCGAAAAAGTGAAGCTGCGGCGTGCGGCTTCTTCCGATTGCGCCTTAGTTCTGTTTACGATCTTGCTGGTCTTGCTAACTGGCTGCGGCCATCCCAAACAGACGCGGGCAAATGTGCCTCCGCCACCATCGCAGCCGGCCTCGACCGAAACGCCTGCCGCGCCACATTCCGGGAGCACTGCGAAGGATACCCGTCCGCCGAGTGCGGAAAATAGCAACAAAGGAAGAGGCGCCGATCTCGCCGAACCCACCATTCCTGCCGGCGCTACGCCGCTGGCCACCGAAACGGGACGGGCGAGCTGGTATGGTCCGCCGTATCACAACCGTCACGGATCGAACGGCGAAGTCTACAACATGCATGCCATGACGGCGGCGCATCGCACGCTGCCGCTGGGCTCGATCGTGCGCGTCACCAATCTGAAGACCGGGCACACCGCGTTGGTGCGGATTACCGATCGCGGCCCCTTCATCTCCGGGCGCGTTCTTGACTTGTCGCTGGCCGCTGCGCGCAAGGTCGATGTCTACCAGCCGGGAGTCGCCGAAGTGAAAGTGGAGGTGATGCAAACCCCGGCTCCGCTTGAGACGGGGGGAAAGTGGGCAGTGCAGATCGGCGGCTTTCCTGACGAGGACTCTGCTTCGCAGCTTGCTGACCGCCTCACCCGCCGCTATCACAGCGCGAAAGTGCGGCGCTTCAGTAGTCCTGCGGGAGATTGGTGGGTGCGGGTGCGGGTGCTCGGCGACGGTCGCCAGCGCGCGCAACAGGTCGCTGCAGAAACCGAAACGACCGCGGGCGCGGTATTTCTGGTCAGACTGGATTAGGCAGTGGTCAGTGGTTAGTGGTCAGTGGTCAGTGGTTATTGGTTAGTGATGTCAGTTAAACCCGAGGTATCTTGCTGACCACTGAACACTGACCACTGACCACTTCTGCTATGCTTCGCCGGAGCTTGCCGATGATGCCAGACGTTATTCCCGGAACCGCACGCCTTCGCGGCGCAAAGATGATTGCTGGCGCCGCTGCGCTCTACCTTGTGCTGCGCATCGTGGGTTTTCATAAGTTCTTTGAGAACGATGCCGAGGGGATCGGCGCGCTTCTCCAGATCATCGGCACGCTCTACAGCGTGGTCTACGCGTTTGCCATCTACGTGATCTGGGGACAGTTTACGTCCGTTGAAAACGAAATACAGAAGGAGTCCGGGGCGTTAAAAGACTTGCTCCTGTTCAGCCAGCGTTTGAAGGAAACAGTTCGCGAACCGGTTGTGCGGGCGGTGAAGACTTACGCGCGGGGAGTTGCGGAAACGGAATGGAGCGCGCTCTCCGCAGGCCAGGACACCGAGAAAACCGATAAACTCTTCTCGACTGTCATTTCCAGCGTCACAGAAGTAAGACCTGAGGACGATGCGGAGCGCATCCTGTATCAGCGGTTGCTTGAGATTGCGAATCAGGCGAGCGCGAACCGCGATGAACGGCTTGCCCTCAGCGTAAAGCGAATGCCGCAGACGCTTCTGCTGTTTGTCACGCTTACGGCGGCGATGATTCTGTTTCTGCTTTTCTTTTTTCCCTTCCGCAATGTTGTGCTGGGTGTGGTATCGGTCGCAATTACAACCATGCTGCTCTTTTTCGCCAATTTTGTGCTGACCGATCTGGACAATCCGTTCGAAGGCACCTGGAACGTGAACTTTGCGCCGTTTGCCGAATTGGTCACGAAGTTTCGCTAATGCGGATCGACGAAGAAAGCGTCGAGTTTCGCTCGGCGGCCAACCGAGGGCTGTCCCCACCTTAGAATTTCCGTGGAACCGTAACGGCTCACCGCTGACAATTCCCGGCTTAAGTGTTATCGTTTTCGCAAAGTGGAGCATGGTGCCAACGATGACAGAACGGAGCAGCAATTGCCTTTTCTGCCGCATTATCGCGGGCGAGATTCCCGCGAAGAAGGTTTACGAGGACCCGTATGTGTTCGCGTTTGAAGACATCGCTCCCAAGGCTCCCACGCATGTGCTGGTCGTCCCGAAGAAACATTTTGCGGGATTGAATGAAGCGCAGACGGAAGACGCCGAAGTCATCGGGCGCTGTCACCTGGTGGCGGCGGAGATTGCTCGCCAACGCAATGTTGAGCAAGGATACCGCACGGTGCTTAACGTGGGTCCGGGCGCGGGCCAGTCTGTGTTTCATCTCCACGTCCATCTGCTGGGAGGACGCGGGCTGAACTGGCCTCCGGGGTAGGGCAGTTCTCAGTTTCTAGTTTCTGGTTTCCTACTGCACCGTCGGATTCTCGTCTTCCGGCGCTCCGTGGCGGCGCAGCAACTGCGGAAGGTTCTGGGAGAAGGCCGAACGGGGCAGAACCATGTCGCAGCCCACTTCGTGGGCCTTCTGCTTAAGATCGCCCTGAACGTGCGAGAGAAATCCTATGATCGAGGTTCCCTTCTTGAGTTTCGCCTTCAGCTTGGGAATGAGCGTCAGCGGTTTGGCGTTGGCATTGTTGAGGTCGAAGATGATCAGCGAGGGCTTCTCTTCACCATTCTGTTGCATGCGCTCGGCCAGGTCTTTGTCGTTTTTGGCGAACTCGACCTTAACGTTCAGCTTGCGCGCGGTCTCTTGAATCTTGGCGGCGAAAAACAGGTCGTCGACGAAGGCGAAGATGCGCGAGTTCGAATCTTCGCGCAACGCGGGCAGCGGTTCGGGATCGGCAGGCGCAAAGGGCGCGGCGAAGCCGGGACGCGGGCCACGGCGCGCACCCTGGCCGTTGCCGTTGCCGCCGAGCGCGGCGCGATAGCTGTGATCCATGGGCGCGGTGTAGATGCCGTCCTGATTGTGGCGCGACTGGCTGGGGCCGGCGGGACGGGGGCCGCGGGGATTGTTAGGGCGGCGTCCGCGACGCCGTCTGCTTCTGCCTCCTCCGCCACCGGAGGGTCTTCCTGATCCTTGTCCACGTCCTGACGGTCCTGCGTTCATAATCCTCTCAAAGCCTGCCGGGCCGGGCTTGGGCCCGGTGCAGGATTGCAAATTTACAGAATTTCAGGTTCCCCATTGGTTGCGGCGGGCTCTCACAGTGTTGGCGCACAGCCAATTGTCGCGCGGGGGCCTATCCACTGACTCAGTCACATCCGTCAACCATCAACCTCGCGGCAGCGCTCCAGGGGGCATGAGTAACTTTCCATGCGGATTGCGCGTTGGGCTGGACGCAATCGTGAACGCAACCGCGATTCACTACTCTCGGGTGAAGCAACTTCGCACTGGCAAAAAACTTTCTAAATTTTGCGTATTCGGTTATCCGTTGTCGGAATCCGTCGCGCCGCCGGGAACGGCCTGGGACGCGGAAGGCCTACGCGGGAACGAGGCCAATGAGAACAAGACAATGGTACTCGCCCCGGCGCGGGCGCGCAAGGGGCAAAGTGGGAGCCGTTTTGCACAGGAGGTCATGGACACTAGAGGTCGGGGATGAGGGGTCAGGCTTCGAGTACCCATTACCTGGTACCCAGTGAAGACACGCGTCGACTGAGTTCTGGGTACTGGGAACTGAATACTGAACTACTTCGCGTCCGTCACCTGCTCTCGTTTCTCGTCGTAAACGCCGAACTTCTTCGCCACCGGCTTCAGTGTGGGATAGAACTGAACGAAGGTATGCTCGACAGCGGCATGCGCGTCATGACAGGACCAGCAGCCGTTCCCCTTGGGCATCGCATCGGCGGTCTTGCCATCAGCCTCGAAGCCGAAGTAGGCCCACTTCTCGGGATAACGGCTTGAGTCTTTGATCTCGACTGCCAGGCCCATCAGGTCCGTCTGAAAATGGCCGGTTTTGTTGATGGAGCCTTTGCTTTGCGCGTCGCGCTCGTCGATCACGAACATGGTCTTCTCCGGCCATTTGCCCGAACTTACGAAGTCCTGATAAGCCCAGCGCTGGACGAAGACGTTGGTGAACATTTCATGGCTGCCTGGGGCAGGACTGTAGTTCATGCCGTAGCCGGCGGAGAGGAACATCCACTCGCGGTAATCGTCGGGACGAAGAAGCTGGCCTTTGGCGTCGTATTGCGGCTTGGGAGACTTTTCCTCCGGAGCGGCCGCCAGCAGCGCGAAGCAAAGGACAACGAGCAACGCCACACCAACAAAACGTTTCATACGAACCTCCTGGTTCCGACTACGCGGGCTGACAGTATCGGCGCCACTACCCAAGAACTTCAGCGCTGGGCTCGCGGGGCAATGCAGAGTGGCGCTGCTTCGGTGTAGAGCAGCCTCCGCAGTTCACCGCTTACGAAACAGTCTGTGAGTGATGGTGAAGGGTGCATTGGAGTTGGTTATCGGGCTCGCGCCGCCAGTTGTGGCGCTGATGGTCACGGTGTAGGTTCCGGTTGGCGTCCCGGGATTCTTCGGGCTGGTGTTGCTGCTGCTGCCGCCGCAAGAGCCCAGCCACAATGTGGAGAAGCCGAGAACCACAATCAGGCTGAGCAGGCGCAGGCCGCGGGTGCGCGATCCCGCCACAAAAACGACTCCGAACAAGCCGGGAAGCAGCAAGGCAAAGAAGATGCGGCTGCCGCCCAGGGGCGGACGCAACTGTGCAGTCGGGGCCGTTGTCGTCAGGGTGACCGTCACTGCGGTCGCGTTGGTGGGTTGACCGTTGCCGGGACTGATCGCGCAGGAAATCTCCGCCGTAGCAAGAGACGGACTGCCAGTGCAGCTGTAGGTTAGCTGCAAGGCGGTGGTGGCGCCGGCGCCGCTGCCCACGATGAAGCCGTTGGTGCCGGTGACAGTGACACTGACCGGAGCGCTCCCTCCCACCGCGGTGGTGAAGGTGCCGGCGTTGGTCGTGAGGCTGAAGGTCTGGTTGGTCGCAGTTACCGTCAGGCTGACCGTGGCAGTGGTGCTCGATGAGTTGGTGGGGGTAATCGTGATGGTTTGCGCGCCCGATGGCAGCGCCATGTTGGCCACGGTAGAGATCGTCAACGTAGTCGTTGCACTATTTACGCCGTCAAAATTGACACTCGCGGGATTAAAGCTGCAGGTCGTACCCGCAGGCAGGCCCGTACAACTGCTGGGACTGAAGTTGATAACTTTCGCCGTGGAACCGGTCACGGGCGCGATGGTCAGGACAACCGATGCCGATTGCCCGGCGGGCACAGGGCTGGGAGTCAGGGTTCCGGCCGAGAGTTGGAAGTCTGCCGTCGCGGCTTTCCATGCCACGAAGAGCGTGTTGAAGTCTATGGTGCCGAGCCCGGTGACCGGGTCATAGCCGGGGCCGGCCGTGTAGCCGAAGGTTCCATTCTTGCCCGTCGCCGCCGGACATTGAAGCGCCGCAGGCTCGAAGGAGGGTGTGCCGCCAGAGCAGGGCACGATGTTGTCGGAGGTATCGCCGGTGAGTGAACTGGTGCCGGCCAGTATGTCGTGAAATGCGGATGGGTTGCTGCCAAACAGTTTGTAGAGTTCGGTGTTCATGTTGCCCAGCCCACTGGTCCCAAGGTACTGGTTCAAGAGGGCGGCCATTCCCGCCGCCACCGGAGTGGAGGCTGAGGTACCCCCGAAGGCGGAGTTGTAGGTTGTGAGCGCCGTTGTGATGCCGTTGACACAGGTGCTGGTCGAACTGCTGCCGTTGGTCTCTGATTGCGCGGTGCAGACGATGTAGGGGTCGTTAAAATTCGACGCAGAAAAGGATATGTCAGGAACATCCCGGACGCTGTCGACCGGGGTGAGCGCGGTTTGGTATGCAGGCTTAGCAAAGCCGCCGCTGGGAGGCGCTTTGCAGATAACAAAAGGAAATCCACCCTCTGTTGTCGTACCCGTGCCGTTCACGCAGTTGCTGGGGCCGCCACCCGTGCCGTTCAGCGCGCCAGCCGCCGCCGTATCGTTCCAGGCGAGCTCGGGGATATAGCTCTTCGCCGAACCACCGTTGGCCCCATTCGTCGCTCCCCAGTAGGTGCCGTTGCCCTCGTTAAACTCAGTTCCTCCCACTGCTGTTACCTCAGGACTGCTCGCCGGGTAGCTGACTGACAGTCCCAGAGTAGCGACGGAATCGCCACCGAAAACGCTGGCATCGCACGTAGCAGCGCCCGAGTCGCCGGAGGCAGCGAAAATCGAGATGCCTTCCGATACTCCTTTCTGAAACTCCATATCCTGAATCGTCAGGGAGGGGGGCGTGGCATAAGCTTCGCAGAGACCGTAGCTGACGCTTACGACCGGAGCGAGATTATTGTCGATCGCCCATGAGATCGAGTTGAAGACGCCCCCGGAATTGTAATCCGAGGTTACGAAAATGATCTTCGCGTTGCGGGCAACCGAGCCCGACACCTCGATGTCGAGATCCGACTCGCTCAGGTCGCCCGGGTTCACCCCCGGATCGACGGCTGTCATCGGAATCACCAACTGAAAGTTGGTGGTATCGCAAGGGACGGTGACCGCCCCAGTCGTCGAGTTGGCGGCGCAGGAGGATGCGGAGGTCGGTATCGTCGACAGACCGAAATCGCTGCGGAAATCGTTGATGTCGGCGAGGCGGACATCGGTCTGCCCGGCGATGACCAGGCTTCTGGCCGGTCCCGTCGATGGGCGTGCTGGCCTGGTAAAGCGGGGTAATGTCATAGATGGTGGCGAGGTCGCCGGGAGCCAGGGCGGTGAAGCTGCTGCTGCCGATCATAAATGTATAGTCGGGGTGCAGGATTGCCGAGTTGGGGTTGTGGGGAACGATCATGCTCTTGGGGACAAAGTTGTGCAGTCCGCGGAAGCCGCCTACTATGCCGCTTAGAGCAGCCGGGATCATGGGTGCGGTTGAGTTGGAGAAGTGCGTCTTGCCGTTAAGGTTGTAGTTGTGGATCTCAGTCCTGAAGGCGATCTGCACCTGCGCCGCGTCGCCGCTGAAGCTGACGGAGTCCCGGCCCCGGGCAACATAAGTAATTTTCAAACCTTGCGATTCCAGCCAGGCGGTGACTTTATCGATGTCGTTCTGGCTGAGACCGAAGCGGTCGGCGTACTGCTCGGGAGTTAACCACTTGTGAAAGTTCGCCGACTTGGGATTCTGTTGATCCGCGAGCAGCTTTTGCAGCGCGCCGTGCTGCCCGGCGGTGGGCGTGAACAGCATCGTGATCCTGAGTGAAGTGGAAGAGTCGATCAATCCCAGTTCATACCGAGGCTGGACGAAAGGCGAGACGTGGTTCTGGAGAGCGACCATCTGGCTGGAATCGATGGGCCCGGCGATGCGGTCGGGTTGGGCGGCGAAACACAGGGCTGAGGTTAGAAGAGGCAGCAGAAACTTCAAAAATCGCATGAAACACTCCGTCTGGAATCGTGGTTGGGTGCGGGGCTGATCCTTTAGCTTATACGGCTTTATTGCAGTCTGATCAAGTTTCTGGGGAGGAAGGTTGTACGCAACGGGGAAAGTTACAAAGTCGCGTGGGTTGGGCGAAGGCGGATGATGGTGACTTCAGTCACATTCCGAGCAGGTTGGGATGGAGTTTGGCGTATCCCTGCTCTTCCGCCCAGAGGTTGAGCGGGATCGAGGCGAGTTCGTCGACCAGGGGGTCGGCGAGGCCATTCTTCGTGAGGTCGATGGTTTTGATGTAGGTGTGGCAGGCGTCGCAACACTCCACGCGAATGTAAGGGAGTTCTTCCGCGGTGTAGACCGGAAGTTTGGCATGATCTTCCTCGCCGCAGCCGGGACAGATGAGGCGGCGGAACTCCCATTCGGTGAGGCAGAAACCGCAGAGCAGGCTGCGGCGGCCTCCGTCGCCCTGCTGCCGAAGGATGCCGAGCGCTGGTTTGCGGTTGCAGAACGGGCACAGCAGAGACGTGTAGCCTTCCAATTGCAGATTCGCCTGCGAGCGGACGAGTTCGGCGTAGGGCTGAAGAAAAGCGAGCACGAGGAATTCCTGGGGATCGGTGGGCGAGTTGACGTTGGTCCAGCACTGGGTGAACAGATCATGCCAGGAATCAGGGCCTGAACTGCTCAGATCGTGCGCGATCTGGACGAGGCGCGCTGGAGCTTTTTCTTCGACGAGCGAGAGAAATTGCGGGAAGCTGGCGAGGAGTTCAGTCATATCCCGGTCGGACAGAGCAACCGAAGTATTCCCGGAGGCGCGTTCGTGGCGCTGGTAGAGGCCTTCCTGAAAGCGCGCGATGTGGATGTAGAAACCAAGGATGTCCGCCGCGAAGGGATGCTGCTGAGCGAGTTGTTCCGCGCGCCGGATGCGCCGCTGCCAGGAAGTGATGGCCACGGGGCGATTATGGGGCTTTGACTCGCGGCGAGCAACTGCTTAGGCGTTCACCACAGAGGACACAGAGAAACAGAGGAAAACAGAAGATGGCTTCCTCTGTGTCTCTGTGCACCTCTGTGGTAAAGGGTTTGCGGCCGGGAGCGCTACAGTTTCCCCGGCATTGACTGTAACGCCCAGTGGGATTATAGTTTTCTGCAAATTTGGGGTGCAGTCCGTTCGGCTTGTGATACGAAGCAGTCGGAGGATGCGCAATGGAACTTTCCCGCAGGACCTTCCTCAAAGGCGCGCTTGTTGGCGGCGCGGGCATTTCTATTCTGGGATTCGATCTGACTCCCGCGGTCGCGCAACTCAAAGAACTCAAGATTGCGCGCGCTTCGGAAACGCGCTCCACGTGCCCCTATTGTGCGGTGGGTTGCGGCGTCCTTATCTACACGATTGGCGACCGCGCGAAGAACGTCACACCGCAGGTGATCCACGTCGAAGGCGATCCCGACCATCCCACGAATCGAGGAACGCTGTGCCCGAAGGGCTCTTCGCTCGAACAGGAATTGCTCAACTCGCGGCGACTCACGAAGCCGCAAGTCCGGCGCCCGGGCGCGACGGAATGGCAGGACATCTCCTGGAACGACGCGCTGAATGAGATCGCGCACTGGACCAAGAAGACACGCGACGATACTTTCGTGGAGAAGGACGCAAGCGGCCATACCGTCAATCGGTGCGAAGGCATGTCTTTCATTGGCGGCTGCACCGATACAAATGAGTTCAATTATCTGGTCGTGAAGACCATGAGGAGTCTGGGCTTGGTTTATTTAGAAAACCAAGCCCGTGTTTGACACGGCCCCACGGTCTCAAGTTTGGGACCAACATTTGGACGCGGGGCCATGACCAATGGCTGGATCGACATCAAGAACACCGACATGATGTTGATCATGGGCGGCAATCCCGCCGAGAACCATCCCTGCGGATTCAAGTGGGCGATGGAGGCCAAGCGCAACCGCAATGCCAAGCTGATTTCCGTCGATCCCCGATTCACCCGAACCTCGTCCACCGCGGATCTCTTTTGCCAGATCCGCGCGGGCACCGACATCGCTTTCCTCGGCGGACTGATCCGCTACGCCATCGAGAACAACCGGATCGCCAAAGAATATCTCGTCAACTACACCAACGCAGCCTTCATCGTGAAGGAGGGTTTCAAGCTTCCTGAGGACGGCTTGTACTCCGGATTCGATTCCGCAGCGGGCAAGTACGATCTGTCCACGTGGAATTATGAAGCAGCAGCAGGCTCTGGCGGGCACGGGGGCCAAGCTGGGTCGACCGGTCACGCGCCCGAACCAATGCCGGGCACGGTAGGAGGAGCGACACCGCCTCCCACTCTACCTGCAGGCGTTGCCTACGACCTCACTCTCGAGCATCCGCGCTGCGTCTTCCAATTGATGAAGCAGCAGTATTCCCGTTACACCCCCGAAACCGTCGAGCGGATCACGGGCATTCCGAAGGACCAGTACCTGAAGGCTGTCGATCTTTTTACCTCAGTCCGCAAAGACGGCGACATGAAGAAAGTCGCAACCATCATCTACGCGGTGGGTTGGACGCAGCATACTTTCGGAACGCAGATCATCCGTACCGCCGCCATGATTCAACTTCTCCTTGGCAACGTCGGACGGGCGGGCGGTGGCGTGAACGCACTTCGCGGTCATTCGAATATTCAGGGCGCCACCGACATGGCCGGGCTGTATGACTCTCTGCCGGGTTATCTCAAGGCTCCAGTTCCCACCGATACGGATTTGGCTGCTTTTCTGAAGCGTACTACGCCGGGAGCATCCAAACCCACACCATGGGATTCCTTTAACTACTACTCGAACACGCCGAAATTCATGGTCTCGCTGCTCAAGTCCATGTATGGAGACGCGGCGACAAAGGAAAACGGATTTGCCTTCGATTACCTGCCCAAACCGGGGCAGGATTGCTCTTGGACTCACATTTGGGACGACATGTACAACGGCAAGATCAAGGGCATGATGGCGTTCGGAATGAACGGCGTGATGATCGGGCCCGACACGAACAAGAACATTAACGCGCTCAAGAAGGCCGAATGGCTGGTGGTGGGCGAAATTTATCCGGACGAAACCAGCGAGTTCTGGAAAGCTCCGGGCATTACAACCGATGAACAAAAGAACATAAAGACGACGGTTTACCGGTTACCCTGCGCGGGCTTTGCGGAGAAAGATGGCAGCATGACCAACTCGGCGCGCTGGGCGACGTGGAAAAATGCCGCCGTACCGCCTCCCGGACAGGCGCGGCTTGACCAGGACCTTGTTGCCCAGATTTTCCTGCGAGTTCGTGATCTCTATAAAAAAGAGGGCGGAAAATTTCCCGACCCCATTCTGAATCTGAGCTGGGCTTATGCCGATGCGGCTCATCCTCCCCTGTCGCAGGTAGCCATGGAGGTAAACGGCAAAGCCCTGGCGGATTTGACGGATCCGACAACAGGGCAAGTGATCAAAGCCGGCCAGCAGCTTCCCGGTTTTGCCTGGTTGAAAGATGATGGAACCACCGCCTGCGGCAATTGGATTTATTCCGGAAGTTGGACGGAGGCAGGAAACCAGATGGCGCGTCGCGGCACCGACGATCCGTCAAGCCTGGGCATCTACCAGAACTGGGCGTGGTCGTGGCCTGCCAACCGGCGAGTGCTCTACAACCGGGCTTCCTGCAATCCGGATGGGAAGCCATGGGATCCTGAGCGGAAACAAGTGTGGTGGAATGAAGCGGCGGGAAAATGGGCAGGCAACGATGTACCGGACTTCAAGCCTGACTCCCATCCTAAAGATCACATGGGACCGTTCATCATGAACCCGGAAGGAGTGGGGCGGTTGTTCGCGCCCATCGGAGTGATCGCGGACGGCCCATTCCCGGAACATTACGAGCCGATCGAAAGCCCGATCAAAAACCCGCTGCATCCCGACCGGTCGAATAATCCGCTGGTGAAGAAGTTCACGACGCCCTTCGACAAATTCGGAACCCCGGAGGAGTACAGCATTGTCTGCACGACATATCGGTTGACCGAGCAGTATCACTATTGGACGAAAAACAATCGCATGAATGTCCAATTGATCCCCGAACCGTTCGTGGAGATTCCGGTGGAGCTAGCGGACGAAAAAGGAATTCGCGGAACGGACAAGATCAAGGTCATCAGTGCGCGCGGAACCTACATCGCGAAGGCCTTTGTCACGCGCCGTCTGAAGCCGATGATGATCGACGGCAAGAAGGTCTACCAGATCGGACTGCCAATTCACCAGGGCTTCCGCGGAATCACTGAAGATGCAGGGAGAGACGCACGGACACCTGCCAATTTGTTGACGCCGTCGGTGACCGATCCGAATGCACATACCCCCGAATCCAAGGGGTTCCTCGTAAAGATCGAGAAAGCGTAGAGAAGAACAAATGAGCCAGGCTACGTTAGCAGTGCGGAGAATTTCCGGCCACCCCGGAGCCGCTCCCGGCGATGATGTCGAGCGCGATTATCAGGTCTGCAAGCTGGTCGACACCACCACGTGCATCGGCTGCAAGGCTTGTGAAGTCGCCTGCCTCGAGTGGAACGGTTACACGTTCACCGATACTGTATTCGACAACAGTTACCAGACCATGCCGGAGACGTCGTGGAATTACTGGAACCTGATCAAGTTCAACGAGCACGAGCGCGAAGATGGCAGCATCACGCTTCTGATGCGCAAAGACCAGTGCATGCATTGCGCCGATCCCGGCTGCCTGAAGGCGTGTCCGGCCGATGGCGCAATCGTGCAATATACCAACGGCATCGTCGATTTTCAGCAGCAGAATTGCATTGGCTGCGGTTATTGTGTCAGCGGATGCCCGTTCGATATTCCCAAGTTCAATCCGAAAACCAAGAAGATGTTCAAGTGCACGCTTTGCGTCGATCGCGTAAGCGAAGGCTTGGAACCGGCCTGCATCAAGTCATGCCCCACCGGGTGCCTGCACTTCGGAAGCAAAGACGACATGGTGGATCTGGCGCGAACGCGCGCCAAGCAACTTCGCGAGAATTATGGAATTGAGAAAGCGGGCGTCTACGATCCGGCGGGCGTGGGCGGAACCGGCGTCATCTACGTGCTGCACGATGTCACAAATCCCGAGGCATATGGTGGATTGCCGAAAGATCCTCGCATTCCATTTCTTGTCCGCTTCTGGAAAGGACCGGCGAAGTGGATTGGAAATCTCGCGATGCTCGGCGGAATCCTGGGCGTGACGCTGCACTACTTGCGCTATGGTCCAAAGGAAGCTGCCGCAAAGGATGAGAACGGAGGAAAATCGTGAGCACAACGCACGTCGTCTCCTCTGCCCGCGCGACCGGCGAATCTGGGGGCGAGATTGTTCGTTACACGCTCAGCGAGCGAGTCCATCACTGGCTGGCCGCTTTGACCTACATCTATTGCCTGATCACAGGTCTGGCTTTCTGGTCTCCGTACATGTTTTGGCTGGCAGTGATAGTGGGCGGCGGACCGACGGCGCGCTTCTGGCATCCCTGGTTTGGGCTGGCCTTCGCGCTGTCCGTGGGCTGGATGTACAAGATCTGGCACAGCGACCTGGCCACGACTGACGACGACCGGCGCTGGTTTAAGGCAATCAATTACTACGTCCAAAACGATGATGATAAGCTACCGCCGGTGGCCCGCTTCAATTTCGGCCAGAAACTGTTCTTCTGGCTGATGTTTTACGGCGTGGTCTTGCTGTTGATTTCGGGCGTGGGGCTGTGGTTCGTCGAATCCATTCCGTGGAGCCTGCGCTGGCTGCGTTACCTGGCGGTAACGGTGCACGTGATCGCCGCGATGGGCACCATCGGAGCGTTCATCATCCATATCTACATGAGCGTGTTCATGGAACCGGAATCGTTTCACGCCATGATCTATGGCCGCGTCTCCGCCGCCTGGGCGCGCACGTATCACAGCCTGTGGTACGAGAAGGTCACTAAAGGCAGTTCGGCGAACAAATAAACGACGCAACCGCGCACCAGCCAATCTCATCTAGCATATTTTCGGCGAAACTCGAAATCGGAATGCCAGCTGGAAGGGGAACCCTATGTCGAAGAAAGTGGCGGACCTCTTGTGGGAGATGCTTGCCAACGCCGGCGTCAAACGCTGCTATGGCATTGTGGGTGACGCTCTCAATCCCGTCATCGACGGACTGCGCCGCAATGGGAAGATCGAGTTCATTCACGTCCGCCATGAAGAGTACGGCGTTTTTGCGGCAGTCGCGGAAGCCTACCTGACGGGCAACCCGGTCGCGGTTTGCGGAACGGCCGGCCCCGGCGTTGTCCATCTGTTCAATGGGCTGATGGACGCGCGCAAAGAGGGCGCTCCGGTCATCGCCATTGCGGGCGATGTGGAAACGAGCCTGATCGACACGGAAGCGCTGGAAGAACTGAATCCTTACAAGTTCTTCGAAGCCGCATCCTTCTATACGGGGCGGCTGGTCAATCCTGAGCAAGCGCGGTCGATCATCAATACTGCGATTCTCACTGCGGTCCTGCAAAAAGGACCGACGGTAATTTCGATTCCCGGCGATGTCGCGATGGCGGATGCATCCGACCAGTCTTCCGAAATCGCAATCCCTAACCCACCCATGCTTCGCCCTTCCGACGCGGATTTGAGTCAGCTTGTGAAGATGATCGACGACGCAAAAACCGTAGCGATCTTCGGAGGCGATGGCTGCCGGGATGCCCGCGAGGAAGTTTTCCAACTGGCGGGAATACTGAAGGCGCCTGTCGGCTATACGTTCCGCGGCAAACAGTGGTTGGAGCACGACAATCCGAATGCCGTTGGCATGACCGGGTTGCTCGGTTACGGCGGAGCCTACGGCGCAATTAACCAGGCCGAACTTCTGCTGCTGCTTGGCACTGACTTTCCCTTCACCGAATTTCTGCCCGGCCATAAGGTGAAGAAAGTCCAGATCGATAAAGACCCCAAACACATCGGCCGCCGGACAGCTGTTGATCTTGGCCTTGTCGGAGACATCAAGGCCACGGTCACAGCATTGCTGAAGAGCGTGAAGGAGAAGACGGACAGCCGTTTTCTGGACAAACACGTCGCCGACACGAACTCTTTCTACGATCTTCTGCAGCACTATGTAGAGAAAGGACCGGAGATTAAGCCCATACGACCGGAATTCCTGGCCGCAATGCTAAGCGATCTTGCTGCCGACGACGCGATGTTTTTCGCCGATACGGGCACGGCGTGCATGTGGCTGGCAAGGCATATCAAGGGTGGCCGAGACCGCAGACTTTTCGGCTCGTTCTCCTGGGCGTCCATGGCCAATGCCGCGCCCAACGCGTTCGGTGCGCAGTTGGCGTACCCAGGGCGGCAAACGATCGCGCTGTGCGGCGACGGCGGCTTCACGATGCTCGCGCTGGGCGACCTATTGACCCAAGTAGAGCGAAAGACGCCCGTGTTTCAACTCATCCTCAACAACGGATCCCTCGACTTCGTCAATATCGAGCAGCAGGAGGCCGGCATAATCCCCTTCGGCGTGGAATTCAAGAACCCTAACTTCGCCAAGGTTGCCGAAGCGATGGGCGCGAAGGGAATCCGCATCGAAGACCCGGGTGACGTTCGGGATGGACTCGCTGAAGCGCTTGCCCACGAGGACGGCCCGGTTGTGGTCGACGCGGTGGTCGATCCTTTCGCCCTGTCGCTACCTTCGCATGTCCCTTTCCACACGGCCAAAGGGTTCACTCTCAGCATGGCCAAACAGGTATTGAGCGGGAAGATGGACACCGTGATCAAGACGATCGAACGCAACGTCAGGCTGGTCTAAGCAAATCTGGAGGGCCTTGCACCCCGCGCGGCGCGATAGGCCAGGTGGACCGGCGACCGATTTACGTCAGAAATAACTTCATCGACCGTTCAATCTGGATATTGCTTGCTCAAAAACTTAATTCCTTGACCAACACAATTGCATCCAAAAGCCTGAGGTATGATCCTAAAATTTCTAAAATTGACGATAACTTTGAGAGGATTCATGCGCGCGTTGGCCCATTCGTCCGCCCTCATGATCGCCGCTATTTTGCCATCCCTAGCTTTGCTGCTTGCGGCTGACGTAGATACGAAGTTCCACAATGCGCCGGCTTCGGCCCGGGTCACCAAGAATCCGTATGAGGGCGACGCGACCGCCGCTCAAACCGGAAAACGTTTGTATGCGCGCAATTGCCTGTCATGCCACGGCAAGACAGGAAAAGGCACGGGCAACGTGCCATCGCTGGTTGGTGGCAAGCTCGATTCCGTCGCGCCGGGCGAAGTGTTCTGGTTCATCACGAAAGGCGACAAAGATAACGGGATGCCCTCTTGGGCGCAACTTCCGGTAAAACAGCGCTGGGAAATCGTCACTTTCGTGAAGTCGATGGGAGCAGCGCCGGCGGCGACAGAGGTCAACGCAGCGCCGCCTCCCGATACGAGCACTTCAAAATTGAACGCCCCGCTGCCGACTCCGCCTTTCACCGACTTCCGCTACGAGAAGCCGGGGGCGCTTCATAAAATTACGGTGAACGATTTGCCGCAACCGTACGCCACACAATCGTCGAGCAACGGTCCGCAAGTGGTGGCGCGACCGGAAAACGTATGGCCAGTGGCTCTTCCGGGATTCAAGGTGGAACTCTATGCCGCCGGACTCGAGAATCCCCGAACCTTGCGCACGGCTCCGAACGGTGACATTTTTCTTACCGAAAGCGACGCCGGACGCATCCGAATGTTCCGCGGCATAACCGGCAACGGAAAACCCGAACTGTCTGCAGTATTCGCCAGCGGCCTTAAGCAACCCTACGGTCTGGCGTTTTATCCTCCGGGACCTGATCCGCAGTGGTTATACGTCGGGAACACAAACGAGGTTGTCCGCTTCGCATATCACAACGGCGATCTGAAAGCGAGCGGCGATCCGCAGCACATCGCCGATTTGCCGAGCGGCGGGCACTGGACGCGCGCGGTAGCGTTCTCCAACGATGGCAAGAAGATGTTTGTCGCGGTCGGTTCGGGCTCGAACGTGAGTGACCCCGACACGCATCCAGATGAAAAGAACCGCGCCGATATTCTTTGGTGCGATGCCTCGAAATGCGAACTCAGCGTGTATGCCTACGGCATTCGCAACGCCGGCGGCGGAATCGCGGTGAATCCGCAGACCGGCGAACTGTGGTGTTCGGTGAATGAGCGCGATGCGCTGGGCGACAATCTTGTCCCCGATTACATCACGCACGTGCAGGAAGGCGGCTTCTACGGCTGGCCGTGGTGGTACATCGGCGGGCACCAGGATCCGCGGCATGCGGGCAAGCATCCGGAGTTGAAAGACAAAGCGATCGTACCGGATGTGCTGCTGCAGCCGCACAACGCGTCGCTGGAATTGACTTTTTACGAGGGTCAGCAATTCCCTGTCGAATACAAGGGAGACATTTTCGCCTCTGAACACGGCTCGTGGAACAAGGCGGTGCGCGTGGGCTACGAAGTAATACGAGTCCCGCTGCACCAGACTGGCCACGCCAGCGGCGAGTATGAAGACTTCCTCACCGGCTTCGTGCTGCCCGATGGCAACGTGTGGGGACGTCCCGTGGGCGTAACCGTGGCTCCCGACGGCTCGCTGCTGGTGAGCGACGACGGCTCGAACTCGATCTGGAGAGTCAGCTACACAGGCAAGTAGAGACCACGAATAGCTACACTTTTCGCCGAAATCGATTAAGATGCTAGAGCCCTACACTGGGCGCGCCATGGATACCCCGTCTTCCCCGAAAAAACTGGCAGGCCGCTACGAGGTCAGGCAGGTCCTAGGCCAGGGCGGCATGGGAATCGTCTACCGCGCTTACGACACAGTCGTACGCCGCGAAGTCGCGGTCAAAACCATCCTCGACATTCCCGATGCGGCTTCGCTGCAGTTGTTCTACAAAGAGTGCGATGTGCTGGCTTCGATGAGCCATCCCAACATCGTTGAGATCTTCGACATCGGCGAGTTCGAAGAAGACGGCAAGAAGAAACCCTACTTCGTGATGCCGCTGCTGCCCGGCACCACGCTGGACAATTTCATCCGCAACGCCAGCCACCGCCTGACGGTGGAGCGCACGATCGACATCATCTCCCAGACCTGCCGCGGCCTGCAAGCGGCGCACGAGCGCGGCCTGGTACACCGCGATCTGAAGCCGAGCAACATCTTCGTGATGGAAGACGACTCGGTGAAGATCATCGACTTCGGCGTCGCTCATATGGCCGACGCCAACACCACACGCGCGCAAAAGGGAACTCTGCTCTACATGTCTCCCGAGCAGATCGAACTGAAACCGCTGTCTCCGGCCTCCGACATTTTTTCCCTGAGCATCGTCAGCTACGAAGCCATGACCGGCCGCAACCCGTTCCGGCGCGCCCGGGCGGATGAAGTGGTCGACGCCATTCTCCATCACATTCCGCCCCTGGCGACGGAATTGAATTCCACGGTGAGTCAGCCCGTCAGCCGCGTGCTGCACAAAGCGATGGCGAAACAATCGTGGCATCGCTTCGCCAGCGCGCGCGATTTCGGCGACACGCTGAATAAAGCCCGCCGCAACGAGGCCATTGAATTTTTCGACCCCGAGCGCACTCGTCCGCGTATGCAGCGCGCCACCAAGGCGCTGGAAGAAGGCGATTTCCAGTTCGCCGGAGAAATCCTCGGCGAGCTCGAGGCCGAAGGCCACATGGACACCGCCATTGTCGCTCTGCGCCGCCAGCTCGACGGCGCGGTCCGGCGCAAAACGCTTTCCCAGTTGCTCGATGCCGCCCGTGCCCGATTTGAAGAAGAAGAGGATCCGCTGGCTCTCCAGAAGTTGCAGGAGGCTTTGCAGATCGAACCGGACAATGCCACGGCGTTAACGCTGAAGAGCCGGATCGAAAACCGGCGCAGCGAACGCCAGATCGACAACTGGTATCGCCTGGCGCGTCAGCATATCGACAATCACGCCTACGCGCATGCGCGCGAGGCTTTGCAGAACGTTCTCCAACTCCGGCCCAATGAAGCCCGCGCGCTCCAGTTGCTGGCCGAGGTCGATCGCCAGGAAACGGAATACACGAAGCTGCGACAGGAGAAAGAGCAACTCCATCGCGCCGCGATGGACGCCTGGCACAAAGGCGACGTGAGCAGCGCCCTGGCAAAACTGGGAGTCGTGCTCGATCTCGACCGCCGCGCCCCGGATTCCATCAACCGCGAGACCGGCGCCAATTACCAATCTTTTTATAACGAAGTCCGCTCCGAACACGACGCGATGAACACCGCGTACGCCGAGGCGCGCCGGCACCTCACCGAGCGAAACTTCCGTAAGGCCTCGGAGGCCTGCCAGACATATCTTGCCAAGTATCCGGGCAACGCCATTTTTCAGGCTCTCAACTACGACATCGAAGAACAGCAACGCCAGGAACTCTCGGCTTTCGTCGCGTCCGTCGATCGCCAGGTGGAAGCGGAGCCGGATCTCGACAAGCGCGTAAACATTCTGCGGGAGGCGCTCGATCTCCATCCCGGCGAATCGCATTTCGAACGCGCGTTGCGTCTGGTTCAGGACAAGCGCGACTTGGTCAATTCCATCGTCGCCCGCGCACATCTGCACGAAGAGCGGGGATCATATAGCGACGCGCTCAACGATTGGGAAATTCTGCGCACCATCTACAGCCAGTATCCGGGACTGACCTTCGAAGTTGAGCGTCTGCAAAAGCGCCGAGATCAGCAGGGCCGAATCGAATCCAAAACCCGTTTGGTGGAAAACGTTGACACCTGTTTGCATTCCAGCGACTACGCGCGCGCGCTGGACTTGCTGCAAGGCGCCGCCGCCGAATTCCCCAACGATGCCGAACTGGCCGAACTCGAGAAACTTGCCCAGGATGGCATCAAGCGAAAGACCGAAGCCCACCGCCTGATGACTGAAGGCCAGGAACTGTGCGCGCAGCAGAAATCGGCGGAGGGGATCAAATTGCTCCGCGATGCCTATGAGATGGATGAGAACAATTCTCTGGCTCGCGCGGTCCTGGCCAATAGCCTGGTGGAAGCCGCCCGCGCCATTGTGGAAAGCGACTGGCGGGAAGCCGAGAAGATGGCTCGCGAAGCTCTGGACCTGAATCCGGGGCACCCCATGGCCAAGACCATCCGCACCCTGATCCTCGACCAGAAAAAGGAAACGTTTGTTGAAGAATGTGTTTCGCAGGCGCGCAAGCAGCAAACCGCTTCCGATCTTGCCGGAGCGTTGTCCCGCATCGGAGAAGGATTGTCGGTTTATCCGCGCGAGCCGCGGTTAATTCAAATTCAGGAAACGGTGCAGCGGGATCTCCAGAGTCAGCGCCGTCAGGCCCGCCGCCGCGATCTGGAAGAACTGCGGCAGATAGAGAGCGAGTTTGATGCCGCCGCAGATACAGAATCGAAGCATGCGTTGGGAAAACGCGTGCAAGCATTGGCCGATAAATATCCGGACGACGCAGAAATCCTCTCGGTCGCGAATGGTATTCTGCACCGCCTGGGCCTGCTCGAAGAGGATCGCAAAGTTGCGACTCAGTCGCCTGAAAGCGAAAGCGCAACCCTTACCTACAACACTCCGCGAGCCGGCGCTCCTAACGCCAGCGCGAATGAGTTGACACTGACGGCGACCAGCAACGCCTCCACCCGTCTGGACGCATCCTCTGAACCAGCTGAACCTGTTCCGCCCGCGCCGCCCATGCCTCCGCTCCCGCCAAGCGCCCCCCTCGCGGCCATTTCTCCGCCAAGCGCGCCCAAAGCCAAACTTTCATCTGCGAAGCTTAAGCAAACGGGAGGACGACCACAGAATTACACGACCATCATCCTCGCCTCGGCTGTGGCAATCGTCCTGGCCGGAGTGGTCTTTCTGTTCGTGCACAAGCGTAAACCTCCGGCTGTCGCACAGCCGCAAGAAACGGCTGCGCCAGCAGTCCCCGCCCCGGCAATGCCGCCGCCGTCAGGGCCGGCTCTGCCTGTAGTGAGACTGGCCTCGGATACCGGCAAAGGAACAGTCACGTTCGATGACCAGCCGCCGGTCGAATTCCAGGATGGACAATGGTTTCTCGAAAATATCCCGATGGGGGAACACAAGCTGAAATTCGAGGGGCCGCAGGGAGTAGCGTCCTTCACGTTCTCAGCCAATGCGGGAGTTGTGCCGATCGTCGCGGGCCCTATCGTTGCGAAAGGCGTATCCGCCGTAGTCGTGAGTGGGATGACCGATCACCTGCATGTGTATTCCAGCGACTCATCAGTAAAGATCAGCCTCGATGGCCAGACTCCGCTCGACGTGCCCCAGGACGGTCTCGACCTTACTTCAGTGTCCGTAGGCGCGCACCAGCTCGCCGTGACTCGCGGCAGCGACGTATACAAACTCGATATTGACGCAGGAGCCACTCCCACCCTGAACGCTTTCCTGGAGTCCGGCCAGGACATGGGCACACTCCTTGTGATCGCCGGTCAAGACAACGCAAGAGTCTTTCTCAACGGTAAGCTTCAGCGGAAACCCACGCAGGGCGGCCAGTTGCGCATCCCGAACCTCGAACTCAAGGAATACGTCGTACGGGTCTCCAAGAGCGGCTTCCAGGATCTTCCGGAACAGACGATCCGCATTCGCAAGGGCGAGCAGGCCAAAGTGATTTTCAATCTGCAGCCCATGGTGATTTCGTCGTCGCTGACCATTCAGGGCGGAGTTCCGGGGGCAACTGTACTCATCGACCAAAGTCCGGTTGGCACGGTACGGTCCGACGGTACGCTCACCGTCGCGACCGTCAAACCCGGAGATCACACCGTTGAACTGCGCAAAGATAAGTTCAAGCCGCGGCAGATCAAGAAACATTTCGCGGTTGGGCAAGCCGTGTCGCTCACCGCCGCAGATGCGGCGCTGGAAGCGGCTCCCGGCGAGTTAAAAATCACGTTCACGCCTGCCGATGCCCAGGTAACGCTCAACAAAGCAGGCGAGGCCGCAACGAAAGTGAGTAGTGGCACTGCGCTGAGTCTGCCGGCAGGTTCCTACACCCTCACAGCAAAGACGGCGGACAACTTCACGCGCTCGTCGACCGTCGAGGTCGCCGCGGGCCAATCGCGAAGTCTGGATTTACCTCTCGCGCCCAGCGGCATGGCCAAGTGGAATGATCCCACAGGCTGGAAGGAGGAGAAGGGCTGGTTCGTTCGCAAGGGCGGCGACTTTGTGATGTACAGCGTCTCTCCTACGACAGGGACGTTTGTTTTTTCCGCCATGCTGACCAAAGGGCACCGGCTGCAGTGGATGCTCAACTGCACCGACGCCGACAACTACGTCCTCTTCCAGATGGACGACAATAACTTCTACCGCACCGTGGTAAAGAACGGTAAGAAGGGCGATGAGGCCAAGATCCCCTACAAGAGCGGCAAGAAGACTTTCCGCACACTGCAGATCCGCGTGACGCCGAATGAGATCGTCCATCAGATCAGGCAAGGAGACGGCTGGGTTGCGCTGGACCGTTGGACTGAGCCCGGAAGCAATTTAAGTCTAGGCCGGTTTGGCTTCTACATTCCGGGCAACGACCAAGTCGCGCTCTCCAGCTTCGGTCACTACGTTGACCTGAACCTTCACTGAGAGGTGAGATAGAGAATGGTGGGCGCTATAGGATTCGAACCTATGACTTCCACCGTGTGAAGATGGCACTCTACCGCTGAGTTAAGCGCCCAACTGTTACGAATCAACAACTTGCGGTATTCGATTTTAACAGCGCGGGTCCATTTGGGTCCAACAAGCCAAAAACGACCCTATCATGAGCTGCCCGCTTCGCCGGTGTCACTGCCAGAAAATAACTAGGCGGCCCGCATAACAGGATCAAGCGTGATGGGGTCTGGATTTATTGCGGTCGGAGCTTTTTTTGGTTTTCAGATTGAAGGCAATGCTCATGGACAAAGAAGCCGAATTCATCCAACCTCGCTTCCCTTGGGGTAACAGGCTTCTCGCATATCCAGCAAACGTTCTGCGGAAGAGGCGGCATGGCTTGACCCTACACCCCACTGGTGGTTGTGTCTATACAGGGTCTTCCTGTCGTCTGTTCAACATTGAAGTGTGCGTTAACGCACTGGCGACTCGATGTTAGAATTCATTCGATACAACCACCATTTCCCCTTACGCGAGGCCCCTATGAGCAAACAGCGTCAAAAGTTACGAGGTACCGTCCAGAAAGTCATAAAGCTGCCCTTTCCAGGCCACACAGAGAAGGCGCAGATCGACGTTCACGGTGCTGATGATCTTTATAAAGAGATTCGCATTGAAAATGTGCTGACCGATGAGAAAGGCACGAAAGCTCATCTCAAACCAGGGGCAGAAGTGGATGTTATTGTTGAAGCGGATTCGAGCGCCACGATCAAGAAACCGGAGAATATTTAGGGGTGTGGGGAGGGCCTTAACATCTCGCCAGATTATTCGACGCTCTTGTTGGCGGCTCCTTTACTCAGACCCATATTCCCTCTACTCGATCTGAGCGGGTTGGACCATCTGGCGAGAACTCAAAACCACCTCATCGGTTGCCTTGTTGTTCCTTGGCTTCTTGCACCTTCGCTTCCAACCACTCCTTAAAAGAGATAACGTCTGTTATTTTTCGACCGTTGAGCAAGGCTTGTGGGCCGTAACAACTTTCAACCAAATCCTCAAGGACTGAAACGCGAATCGCTTTCTTGTGTTCGTTGATGAGTTTGCGGAATGTTTCTACAACGTTTTCGTGTGTTACGTTTGCTTCAGCCATTTGACACCTCCATCGCAATCAGTCTCTCAAATCCCCCGGAAACACGCAATAGCCCGAAAGTGTAATTATACTGTAACATATAGCTTAGTGTTAAAGCTCAACATGCCTGCTAAATTGGTTGTTTATCCTTAACCATGCTGTGCGACAGGTGATGTTGCAGACCTTACATTCCACACGCAGCCTTATTTCTTGGGATGGATCAGTTGCGTTAGAATGGTAAACAGAGGTGATTGTCTGATGGCGAAGTTTGGGCGGTTTATTGCTGGTGAAAAAGAGCCTTACGAGACTTATGAGGGCGACTATATAAACCACGCAGGTAACGAGTACATTCAAGTCATGCAGGACGGTGGTCAGACGAAGGCAGACCGCATCGTCGTAGTCGTCAATTTGCAAAAGGGTGAGAGTGTCAGGAAGATCGGTTGAAGTGTTATGCCAACCCGCTTGTCGTGGGTCCAACTGTGGGTCCACTTGTTCTGCCGGGGCTTCCAAACCCGCGTAAATGCGTGCCTGAATATTCCCCAACATGCCTCGTAACCCACTGATTTACAAGGATCATGGTACGGTGTGAAGATGGCACTCTACCGCTGAGTTAAGCGCCCACTTTGATGCGGTAAGTTCATCATTATACATAAGTTCCCTGTAAGGCCGATCGAACCGCTCCGGTCACAGCGCTGCCGGTGCTTTGGAACGCACCTGACGACCGACTCCCGCAAAGGCCTGGGAAACGAAAGATTGCAGATCAGGCTTTCGACTGAGATCTAGACCTGACCGATGACCGCCGTAAGGAGGAGTGGCTCTTGCGCGCGGTACATGCCGTTGAGGGTTACAACGCCGGCCGCCAAATGGCCCTTCTGCGGGTGAGCCTGGCAGGTCAGGCCGCGGTTCGCGCGAACCTTAGATCCCAAAGTACGCCGAGATCCGACAGGACGATTTCAGGAGTGGAGACCGGAGACAAAAGGAAGTTCTGAAAATCTCCTCGGCCAAAATCGAACCTGGAGACCCGGATGTAGCCCGCGGGCGAGATCCAGTAGGGTTGGTACTCGAGCGATGCAACAATGTCTCGCGTTCGCTCATTCCGATGCGCCCGGGGCAGCACCTCGCACACGATGAAAGGCCGGTCTCTTTTGATTACCTCCTGCATGCCGGCTAGAACATCGGCCTCGAAGTCTTCGACGTCGATTTTGACCAGATCCACTTGCATGGGCCGGCGCTTTTCGTAGTCATCGAAGCGCACGGTTTCCACCTGAATGCGAGGAGAATTCTTTCTCGCCTGCCAGCCGTCTGCGACCAGCGTGCCGGCGCTGTCAAGGTCTTTACCTTCCCCATTTTTCTCTTCCCAACCGGGCAGGAAAAAAGTGGCCTTACCGCTCCGATCAGCCAAGGCCAGGTTTTCGCAGACAACCCGGTCTTCGAGCCGGTTCAGCGCGACATTTTGCCTGAGCCCTTCGCAAATTTGCGGGACTGGCTCGAACGCAAGCACCTGCAGCTTCGGATTCCAGAGTGCGCCTAATATCGAATAGAAACCGTAGTTCGCTCCGACATCGATAAACGTGGCGGACCGATCGAACAGGAACCGCAGTGTGCGTGAAGTTTCGGGTTCGTGGCCGTCGAGCCCATGCCAGTAGAGGGAGGTCGCGATCCAGCGGCCGCAGTCCCTCGCGATTCTCATGGTTTTGCCATTCGGCAGTTGAATCGCGGCGCTGTCTTTGTGCACCTTGCATTGAATTTGATTGGCCAAACCAAGGCAGGCAGAACGCAACGGCCCTGCGATACTGCTAAGAAACGAACTGACGTAGTGATTGTCACGGCATCGCTTCAGGAGTGCGGTGACACGACTAGTCGCGACTTGATCGCTGTACATGAATTGTTAGGGTAGCATTTGGGTGGGTCAGATGAGAAAACTGGCCATCCTCGCTCGACCGGACCCTTCGGAACCCAGGGCGGGGCAACCGGGGCGACAGTCCTACACAAGCATATCCTCAGTCTGAGACATTGCCTACAGTGGAGTTTGGACGGCGGTAGACGCCGTGGTAGCCTATCCTCGGGCAGGGGGCGCGGCGGGTTCGGGTCGCCGATATCCGCATGCCCAAAGTAACCCTCCATGCCGGACCAAGTCAGGCCAGTTCGATCCCCTGTATCCCCGTCATCTGCGGGGACTTCCGCGGGTTCGGCCGAGCAAGAAAAGGAACAACTTTCTTCCCCACGCGGGGTTCCATCTAGTGTGAGCACAACCGCCATGGACCAGAGTGTTCTGATGGCGTCGCTGGGGCCACGCCCGGCCGGCGCTTTGGAACCGGCGAGGGCTGGCGCCGAAAGCTACACCGACGCCGAGGTCATGCTGAGGGTGAAGGCGGGGGACCAGTCCGCTTTCGACTTTCTAGTGCACAAGTATCGCCGGCCGCTGGTGAGTTTTATGTACCGCATGGCGCGCAACACGGCCGCGGCCGAGGATCTGGCGCAGGAAGTTTTTCTGCGCGTGTACCGATCGCGCGGAAGTTATGAAGCAAGCGCAAAGTTCACTACATGGCTGTACCGCATTGCGACCAACCTGGCGGTCAATCATGCGCGCGACACGCGCAAGGAGCGGCCGGAGGTAACGGTTAGCCTTGACGAGCAGGATGAAGACACGGGCACGACGATGGACGTCGCCGACGGCAGGATTTCGGCCGAAGAGGCTTTGGTGCGGCGGGAGCGGATGCTGGCCATCCGGAGCAAGGTGGAGGCGCTTCCGGAACGGCAGCGGCTGGCGGTGATCATGCACAAGTACCAGCAGATGGATTACAAGCAGATCGCCGAGGTATTGAAGTTGAGCGAGTCGGCTACGAAGTCGTTGTTGTTTCGAGCGTATGAGACTTTGCGGGAACAGTTAAAAGAATTTGTATGAGATCCTTTCGCGGGACAAAAAGCGTCCCGCTCAGGATGACAATTGGGGTTGGCGAACTGACAGTGGCGAAAGAAGTTAAGGGAGCAAGGTTATGAAGTGCGATGAGATTCGAGAATTGATGCCGGATTTGGCCTGCGGCCTGATGGAAACGACGCCTGAGATCGGCGGACATCTGGCGGGTTGCGGCGCGTGCGCCGGAAAGCTGGCAGAGTTCAAGCAGACGATGGCGTTGCTGGACGAATGGCAGGCTCCGGAGCCGTCGCCGTATTTTGATGTCCGCCTGCAGGCGCGCTTGCGTGAGGAAATGGCAAAGCGGCAGGCGGGCTGGCTGGCGTGGTTTCGGCGTCCGGTATTGGCCGCGGCGCTAACGGTGTTGATAGGAGTTGGCGTGGGCCTGTTCTTCATGGAGAACAAGGATTTCTATCGGAGCGATGCGACGGTGGCGGTGGTCGAGCCGCCAGAGCCGGGCACGGCGGTGAGCGATCTGCAGGCTCTGGAGAAGAATCACGATCTGTATTCCAACTTCGATTTGCTGGACGACATGGAATTGCAGCACGATGTGACGGAGAATCCGTAGGGCTGAAGGCGGAAGTGCGAAGCAGCGGGAATACAGAGTGGAACGAAGCCAGGGGCGGGGAGAATGCGGGGATATTTCATGACGGGATGGATGGCGACGGCAGTGTTGTCGGCCGCGACCGTTGTGGCGTCTTTTTCTCCATGCCGGGCGCAGGGCAATAACTACCGGCCTGTCCAGGCACGGCCGCCAGCACCGAATCAAAATCATCCGCAGCCTCACCCCCCGCAAGCACATGCCGGTGACTGGCTGCGCCGGTATAAGGGTCTGCCTCCGGGAGAGCAGGATCGCGCCTTGCAAAACGACCCAGGATTCCGCCGTATGACGCCTGAGCAGCAAAAGCGTTTGCGGCAGCAGTTGCACTATTTCGCGAGCCTCCCCCCGCGGGAACAGCAACGCGTCGTGGACAACATGGACCGGTGGGCGCACTTGACGCCGGAACAGAAGCAACAGGCGCGTGACGTGTTCGTGCGGATGCAGCACCTTCCGCCCAATCGGAGGCCCATGGTGAGAACCGCGATACGCGACCTGAGCGCGATGCCCCCAGAGCGGCGCGAGGAAGTCATCAATTCCAACCGGTTCAAGAGGATGTTCACCCCGGAGGAGCGCGACGTCATGCGTGCAGCCGTCAGGCTGCCGCTGGCGCCGCAGGAGAATGGCAGGTCAGAGGAACCGGCAGCGCCTGAGGAGTGAGAGAACCGTCGTTGGTCGTTGGTCGTTGGCCAAAACCCGATGCGTCAAGCCACGAACGAATTGGCTAACTACCAACGACCCACGCCCGTTTCAGTGGAAATCGTGGGAAACAGTTTCGGCTTTCGTTACAAACAGCGGCAGCACGCGTTCCGCTTTGACGGAGATCACGTTGTCCTGATTTTGAAGAATTCCTTCGATGGCCAGAAACCGTTCTGAGGCCAGCAGCAGGCGGTTGCGGTGAAAAAGATCGGGCGTGATGATCGCGTTGGCCACCCCGGTTTCATCTTCCAGACTGACAAAAACAAATCCCTTTGCGGTTCCCGGGCGCTGGCGTGTGATTACGCAGCCTCCGATGCGAAGACGTTTGCCGCTGGGAATGTCGCGGAGTTCGCTGGCCCGGCGAATGCCCATGGCGTTGAGCCATTCGCGGCGGTAGGCCATGGGATGCGGTCCCACCGTGAGGCCGGTGCCGTGGAAGTCGGCAACCAGACGCTCTTCGTGGTTCATGCGCTGAAGCGGCGAAGGCGTATCGGGCTCGGGCAATTTTTCCAGCAGCGGGCCGGAGCCGCGCACGGCGCGTTCTACCTGCCAGAGAGCGTCGCGGCGGTGGAGCTTCGAGTACCTAGTACCTAGTACCAAGTACCTAGATTCCTCCGCCCCTCGCTTGCGCTCGGGGGTCGGAATGACAAAGTTTTTACTCGGTACTTGGGACTCGGTACTAGCTACTGCATTCAGCGCGCCTATTTCCGCCAGCGTAGTAAGTTCGTCCTTACGCAGTTCGGGAACACGGCGAGTCAGATCGTGAATAGAAGTGAACGGAGCGAGTAGGCGCTCGCGAACCAGAGCCTGCCCGGCTTCTTCACGCAGTCCGCGAACGTAACGCAAACCAAGGCGTAGAGCTGGACTTGCACCGGCCAAGGTTTTACTGGCCACTGACCACTGACCACTGGCCACTGTTTCTAAACTGCACATCCACTCCGAGCACGTCACATCCACGGGCAGCATTTTCAATCCGTGCCGTTGCGCATCTTTCACGATCGTCGCCGGAGAATAAAAACCCATAGGCTGGTTGTTGAGCAGGGCGGCGGTGAATGCGGCGAGATAGTGGCACTTCAAGTAAGCGCTGGCATACGCGATGAGCGCGAAGCTGGCGGCGTGCGATTCGGGAAATCCGTAAAGCGCGAAAGATGTGATGGAGAGAATAATTTTCTCCTGCGCGTCCTGCGGAATTTTGTTGTGCGTCATGCCGGCACGCAGCTTGGCTTCGATCTCTTTCATGCGCGCCTGCGACCGCTTGAAGCCCATGGCGCGGCGCAGGTCTTCCGCTTCGCCGCCAGTAAAGTTGGCTGCGATCATGGCAAGCCGCAGCAGTTGCTCCTGAAAAAGCGGCACGCCGAGCGTGCGCTTGAGCACAGGTTCGAGCGAAGGATGGGGATACGTAACCTCTTCGCGTCCCTGCCGCCGTTGCAAAAAAGGATTCACCATCTGACCGACGATGGGCCCCGGCCGGATGATCGCGACCTGCACCACGATGTCATAAAAGCGTTTCGGCTGCAGGCGCGGCAGGCATGACATTTGCGCGCGGCTTTCCACCTGGAACAGGCCAACCGTGTCCGCTTGCTGCAATGCCGAATACACTGCGGGATCGTCCTGCGGAAGATGCGCCAGATCTACTTCCTCGCTATAGTGGTTGCGAATCAGTTCGATTGAATCCTTGAGCACGGCCATCATGCCCAGGCCGAGCAGGTCGACTTTGATGATGCCCATGTCGGCGCAATCTTCTTTATCCCACTGCACCACCACGCGGCCGGGCATGGATGCGGGTTCGAGCGGAACCACGGAATCGAGTTGTCCCTGGCAGATGACCATGCCGCCGGAGTGTTGGCCGAGATGGCGCGGCATATCTTGCACGGCAAGGCACAGCTCGTAATATTTGCGCAGGCGCGGATGGTTGAGGTCGAGCCCAGCATCGCGGAAGCGGCGGTCGAGCGCGTCGTTTTCGTCACGGAATTCCCAGGTAGCGACGGCGGCGGAAATTTTGGCGAGCGTTTCCGGATCGAAGCCCAGCGCCTTGCCCATTTCGCGCGCTGCCATGCGATTGCGGTAGGTGATGACATTCGCAGTCATGGCTGCACCGCGCTCGCCATAGCGGCGGTAAACATACTGGATGACTTTTTCGCGTTCGTCGCCGCTGGGAAGGTCGAGATCGATGTCTGGCCACTCGCCGCGTTCTTCGGAAAGAAAACGCTCGAAGAGCAGTTCCATGCTGACGGGATCGACGGCGGTGATGCCGAGCGAATAACAGACGGCGCTGTTGGCGGCCGATCCGCGGCCTTGCAACAAAATGTTTTGCTCGCGGCAGAAGCGGACCAGATCCCAGACGATAAGAAAATATCCGGCGAGTTTAAGTTTTTCGATCAGCGCCAACTCGCGCTCAATCTGGCGGCGGGCGCGGGTTTGCATGTCGGCCGAGGCGCGGCCATAACGCTGCCGAAAGCCTTCCCATGATCGCTCGCGCAAGAACGAGTTCATGGTCTCGCCTTGGGAAACGGGATAGAGGGGGAATTGGTAACCGAGATCGTTAAGCGTGAATTCGAGACGTGAAGAAAGTTCGAGCGTGTTGGCAACGGCTTCGGGCAGGTCGGCAAAAAGTTGCCGCATCTCTTGCGAGGATTTCAGGTGACGTTCGGAATTGCGCGCCAGCAGCCGTCCCGCAGTCGACAGCGTGCGGTGATGGCGAATGGCGGTGAAGGCATCGCAGAGTTCACGATCTTTCGCGCTGGCGTAGCAAACCCCGTTAGTGGCGAGTACAGGAAGATTGAGCGACCGGGCAATCGCGATGGCGGTGCGGTTGCGAGTCTCTTCTTCGCGGTGGAAATGGCGCTGCAATTCGACGTAAACATGGCCGCGGCCGAAGATTCCGGTCAGTTGCTCGATCTGCTTGCGGGCTTCGTCGATTCCGCCCTGCTGCAAAGCGGCGGCCAGCGGGCCGTCTGCGCCGCCAGTCAGGCAGATGAGGCCTTGAGCATGTTCTTCTATTTCTTGTTGGCAGACAGAACCTTCGCCTTTTTTGGCGCGCAACTTCATTTTGGTGATCAGGCGGCAGAGGTTCTGATAACCGGCGCGGGAGGAAACGAGGAGAGGAAGGCGAAACGGTTTGTCATTCCGAGCGGAGCGAGGAATCTCTGTTTCCTGCGCGGATTGCCGAGTATAGGGATCCTTCGACTCCGCAAGCGCTTCACTTCGTGAAGCACTTGCTTCGCTCAGGATGACAGGGGCAAAGGACTGGCATGTGACTTCCGCGCCGTTGTGGGCCTTGATCCCGAGTTTCTTTGCTGCCAGGTGAAAGCGTGGCGCACCATATACTCCGTCGGTATCGAGCAGCGCCATGGCGGACATGTTGAGCTGGGCGCAGGTCGACATCAGATCCTCAGGCAAGGAAGAGCCTTCGAGGAAGCTGAAAGCGGAGCGGGCGTGAAGCTCGATGTACATCAGTGGTCAGTGGCCAGTGGTCAGTTCTAAATAATTCCGCAGAAAAGACTGACCACTGATCACTGGCCACTGGCCTCTGACCACTGTTTTTCAGTCATAACTTCCTTCCACAAACCAGCCTCCCCCCAATAGATCGTGCACCAATCGGTAGAGAGAGGCCTCGTCTGCAGTTTGCAAGGCGATGTCCCACTCATCGCGCGCCCAAGCTTCGCGCTCCCACCAGTCGCCGGAACTGCGCCATGGGCCAGCCTTCCAGAGCACACTGCCCTGCACTTCTTTTTTCTTCGCGCAGACCACTCGCACCAGTTCACCGTTTTCCAAAGTCACGGTAGCGCGCAGCGGCGGGCGAAATCGACGAAGAGCGGCGACGGCGGATTTTTCTTCTACTGCGGCTTTTTTACGGTTCGTTCCTGGATCTGTTCTGTCTGGATCTGGCCTATCTTGATCTGCCCCAGGCACGAAGCGCTTCATTCGGAAACCTTCGGCACGGTAGGTATCGAACAACTCCAGCGAGCCCACGCGGCCTTCGCCGACCATGCCGGCAATACGCGCCAGGGTGAGTTCCAGTTTTTCCGGCTCCGGCGATGGAGGCAGAAACAGGCCGCCCTGAGCTGATCGCGGCCGCGCTGGTTCCGCGGCGAGATGAATTTTTATGATGGGCGCGCCCGGCGGATGTGCGTTCAAATCCAGTTGCAGCAGCTTGAGAAAAAGCTTGGGGTCGAGCATGGGGAGAGGAAGACGAAGAGTGCGTTGAAATTGTTGATGGTTGATTTTTGATTTTTGATTAGACGAGAAACTTTCGAGTTCCAGCGTGAGCCGCAACTCCTGTGTGTTCAGGGCGCGCGAAGCCAGGCGCGCACAAATCTGCTCGAGCAGACGATTCAGCAGAAAAGCCAGCGGCTCCAGCAGCACGATGGGATATTCCAACTCGACTGCTTCTTCAAATACCGCCGGAGCTTCCACCGGAACCAGTGTGCGAGAAGCCGTGCCCCGCGCCAGTTGCTGCAAGCGCAGGCCTTCCTGACCCAGACGCTCGCTCAGCGCAATTTCCGGCAGCGCGGCCAGAGCGCGCAGATCGCGGATGCCCCAGCGATCAAGAGTTGCGAGCAGACGCTCGGACTCTTTTTTCTGTTCATCTTCTTTCTGCTTCACTTCGCACTCTTTCCCCGCATTCTGATCGGCAAACAAAACTTCCACCGGCAGAGATCCCAGAGACTCGCCTTCTTTACCTTGTGGAATCACGGTCACACCGGAAAATCCGCGGGCAGCGAGCACGGCAGCGTCGGGATTTAAAGCCACGGCAACATTGGCTTCGAGCCCGAGGCTGGTAATGCGATGAGACATGGCATGAGCTATTTCGGGCAGCGAGCCGAAAAGAGATTCCATGCCTTCGAGATCTATAAGCGCCGTGTCGAGCGCGGCATCTTCCATACAGGGGGAAAACGATTGCGCGCAATCCAGCAGAGCGGCATGCGCCGAGACTTCCTGCAATCGAGAACGTGGACGCAGCGTCAACTCCGAACATAATTCTGCCTGGGCTTTTGTCATGCCAGGTGCAATGCCCGCGCGGCCTGCGCTCTCGTTCACGGCAAAGACTTTTTCCAGCGGAGGCTTGCCTTCGAAAATGGCTACGGACTGCGCGCGCAACTCCGGCTCCGCACGAAGCACCGCGGCCACGGGAAAATTCGGCACGAAGATGCAGGCAAAAGGCATTTGGTAATTGGGTAATTGGGTAATTGGGTAATTTGAAACCTGTGATTACCGCGCTGTTTAAATTACCCAATTACTAAATGCCTTCCTTCATCCCGCCCAGGCGGTTTTGCTGGCGAACGTGATCTCGGCGGAGCGAACCGGTTTGCGATCCCAGCGGGACCGCACTATTTCCGCTGTGATTTCCAGTTCGGTCAGCAATTGCGCGTGGGAGGGCGCCGGAAAGGGAGAATCCGCCGACTGTTTTATCCGGTATCCTTGCGCCCCCAGCTTTATCAATAAGGAAGAGCAGCTTCCGGCGATGGACTGCCGCTCGATTGCCAGCAGCACGGTAGGCGTATGTTCGACGGCGCGGCGGAAACGGAACCACGTGGTCAGCGGGATGCGGCGCGCAGCTGGCTGCGGCAGATCGCCAAGATCGAGGGCGATCAGTCCGAAGCCTCCACTTTCGAGCAGCTGATCCGTTGCGCGCAGAAGTTGTTCCAGGCGATGTTCCGGTGAACTTTCCCCGCAACGCACCCATAGCAGCCGATCCAACTCGACCCCCGCGGCGGCGGCGGACTGCGGATCGAGCGCATCGCTGGCGTCCACGACCGCGCAAAATTCTCCGCGCCCGGTGGCAGCGGCCAGGGCAGCCAGCAGCATGGTGGTGCGGCCGGAAGAGGCTGGACCGCAAATTTCGGTCAGGCAACCGCGCGGCAGACCTCCGGTAAGCGCATCCATCGCGGCGATGCCGCTCGAAACCATTTCTGGCGCAGGACGCACTGCCAACCGCGAAGCTGGGGTAACGCCGGCGAGCCTCGCATCTTTGAAAGTAGTAGAAAAAGCTCGTTGCGGCGGGCGCGCCTCGGCAAGCTCCGCCCCGGAAGGCTGCGGGCAGGCCTCGGCGGCCTCTTCAATATCAAAAACAAAAGGGCGGCCCTGGGCCGCCGAAGTGGAAACCACTGCGGAAGACATAGATTCCTCGGGAAATTTCAGGGAACGCCGGGGTTTAGAAGCCGCGGAGGCGTATTCGCTTTTTATTCGCCTTTTAGAATTGTGCGCCCGGCGGCTGAGATTGTCAAGCAGGTTAAGACTCTGTCCAGAATTTAGTTATGAGTGCTATGGCGATTTCGCCATGACCAGCTCGGTTCAGAGTCGGCTGCATACGCTAGAAGGCTAGATTATCGTGGCTAACGTATCGTATCGGAATGCTACCCATAACTGCGAAGTCGTTATGTATCGCCATGTAGCCGCAGGGAGTTCTGTTGACCGTGCAGTCGCGGATAAAGTAACCAAGCGACAACCATCTCGCTATCGTTCAGGACATTGCTCAAGGGAACGGCAGTCTGCGATCGAGTCCGTCGCCCCACTGTAAGACCAAGATTTGCATTCCAAAAAGCTGGTCTCTGCCCTGCGTGATCGGTCGTAGGTGTCGATTGCGGAGAATATGGTTTTTGGCTGAGAGTTCATCAGCCGTAGATGTTGGCCCCGCCAGCCAGATTTTGCTCGTTTTCGCTTCTGTGCGTTGGTAGCGCTAAGTCGCTGTGGCCGTTGTCAGGTGACCTTTCTGTCGGATCTTCGGTATTGGATATTCTTCGTTCCCGACCCGCCAGTGGAGCGTGTTTATGCCAATGACACGATTCACTTCTTTACGCCTAGACGACTGAACTGCTCGATAACAGGCCATTGCACTCATAATAGTCCGTACTCTGCTTACCTCAACTCCTCTCCTCCGTCTAAGCCAAACAGCACAGCGGTCAGGCGCACTTGCTCCATCCAAATTGCTTCATCCCAGGGTTGCGGCTGAATCGGCTGTTCGATTCCCCATAGAGAAAGAGAAGAGGAGTCTTCCATGCACAGAACTCGGCTGCTTGTTTGGTTCGCCAGCATTTTGTTGTTAGCCAGTCTTTGCCCCGCCCAAACCGTGATGCTCGATCTGCCCCGGCAGAGCCAGCATGCCTTGATCACGCAGCGCATTGGCCTTACCGATATCACCGTCAACTACCACCGGCCGCTGGTGAATAGCCGCCAAATCTGGGGCAAGGTTGTGCCTTACGGAGAGGTCTGGCGCGCCGGAGCCAACGAAAATACCACCGTCACCTTCACCGATCCGGTCACGATCGAAGGCCAGCCGCTCGACAAGGGCACCTACGGCCTGCACATGATTCCCGGCGAGAATCAGTGGACGGTGATCTTCTCAAAAATGTCTACCGCGTGGGGAAGCTTCAGCTACAAGCAGGATGAGGACGCGCTGCGGGTCACGGTGAAGCCGCAGACCGCGGAATTCCACGACGCGCTGACCTACGACTTCGATGACGTCAAACCCGACTCCACCGTAGTTACCCTGCGCTGGGACAAGGTCGCGGTGCCCTTCAAGGTTGCGGTCAAGCTCAATGACACTGTCGATGCCAGAATTCACGAGGAATTGCGCGGGCTCAATCAGTATTACTGGGAGAGCTGGGACGACGTGGCGACCTATTACCTCACCAACAAAATCAATCTGGACGAGGCGCTGAAGGATGAAGATCAGTCGATCAAGACTGGAAGAACGCTTCGACAACCTGATGACCAAGTCGCAGATTCTCGAGGCCATGGGCCGCAAAGACGACGCCACGGCTGTCCGCAACCAAGCATTGGAGAAAGCGTCAGCCCAGCAACTTTACTTCTATGGCCGCCAGTTGCAGGGAGAGAAGAAGCAGGAAGAGGCATTCGCGGTTTTTCGCTCAAATGCGAAGAAGTTTCCCGACTATTGGACGTCGCACGTCGGCTGGCCCGCGTTTATAGCGGCCAAGGCGACTTCGACAAAGCCGTCAAAGAGATGCAGGCCGCTCTCTCGGGCGTGCCGGATGATGCCAACCGGGCCAACCTGGAAAAATACGTAAAGCGATTGCAATCGAAGGACGACATTAACCGCTAGCCGGGAAGGTGTTTAGAAGTAAGAATGGGCCAGCCCGAAGGCTGGCCCATTTCATTTGTCGCGATTGCTCATCACGAGAATGATGTCAAAAACGATCGAATCAACAATAAGTGCTATGGCGATTTTTCGCCAATTGAGCGATTGTTCCGGTTCCGGGATCATTCGACCGCCGCCAGTGATCTGCCGTATAGTTCTGTCACGTAGGCGGTGACGGGGGTTGGAGTCTTCCTGGTTCTCCGAGGATAGGCGAACCGGATATTAACTGCTGTTAACAGGCGGTTACGCGTTTCGACGGATTTTGAGTGCAACAACGATGTTACGCAACCAACCCACCCGCGACAATTTGTCCTCTCTGGCCGCGTGGCACGGGACAACTTGTCCAAGCGCGCGCTAGATTGTTCTCATCAGTGTCTAGAATCAGTTACTTAGAAAGTCTCCTGATGGACCGAGGATTGCTCAAGAAGAACCGTTCGCTGGAAGGTATTTTCTTGGAGCCCTGATGACGCAGGACCTAGCCCCCATGCTACAAGACTTTTCGCAGGAACCCTGGCAGTGGCAGGACAAGACGGCAAAGCTGTCTCTCAAATTCTACGATACCCTCGTACGCGAGGTGGCCTTGAGTGGGGGCGTGGTTACGATCGGCCGCCAGCCGGACAACCTGCTTCGGATCGATAATCCCATTGTCTCTGGGCACCATGCCAGGATCTTCTGGGAAAACAACCATTACGTTCTTGAAGACCACGAAAGCTTCAACGGCACCTATCTCAACGATCGCAGTGTTTCGAAGGCGGTGCTTAGCGATGGGGATGTCATCGTAATCGGAAAACACCGAATCGAATTTCACGATGCGGCAGAAAGGCGCGATGCGTCATTCTCGTCTGTGGCCGATCGCAGCAGCGGCTGGCAGGCTCAAGTAGAAAAAGGCGCGCCCCCGCAACTGGACGCTACCATGGTGCTTGATGCTGCCAAGCTCAAAGAAATGATGGCCAACATGTCGGCAGGCGCTGCGCCTGTGCGGCCGTCGGCCATCACACTGGTACCGGTCCGCGTATCGAGAACGGTGAGACCGCGGCAAATAGGCATGGTTACCATCATCGCCGGCCGAACCGACCGGCAGCGTTACCTTCTCTCCAGCAAGCTGATCGTGATTGGCAAATCAAAGATGGCCAGCATTCGGCTAAAGCGATGGTTTGCTCCCCGCGTCGCCGCCTCCATTCACCAGCGGGAAGAGGGATATTTCCTCGTGCGCTCAGCCAAGCACATCCGGATCAAAGTCAATCATGCCGAACTAACACAAGGCCAACAAGAGCTCAAAAGCGGCGACCAATTTGAAGTCGGAGGAATTGTCGCCAAGTTTGGCTATGAAAACGGGTAAGGCTTGAGTCTTCCGCTCACCACACCCGGCACGCATTCGCCCGGACCATCTTCTGACCCGCCTTGCAGCCGAAGGCCTGGGCAAACTCGGACATATTCGAAACTACGTTGTCGATGCGGAAAATAGGCAGCGAGTGCGGGTTCGTGGTGACGATCAACCGCGCCACCTCCGGCCGGATGTTCGAGCACCACGAGTAGGCGTAGGAGAGGAAAAAGCGCTGGCGATAGGTCCATCCATCCGGACCTTTATCGTCGAGCGACTTGCCTTGCTTCTTGAGATCGGCCTCGAGCGCGTTCAGCGAGAGATGGACGCCGCCGTTATCTGCCGTATCCTCGCCCTGAGTAAGCAAGCCATTCTGCTTGACCCCGGGGCCGGCATCGGGAACCTCCTGGGTGTACTCGTCGGAGATGCACTTGCCGCGCTCGTCGTATTGTTTGGCGTCTTCCGCGGTCCACCAGTCGCGCAGGTTGCCGTGAGCGTCGAACTTGCGCCCCTGATCGTCGAAGCCGTGAATGATTTCGTGGCCGATCACCATGCCGATGGCGCCATAATTCACGGAATCATCCATGCCCTTTTCGAAGAACGGCGGCTGCAGGATTCCGGCGGGGAAGTTGATCGTGTTCAGTTGCGGATCGTAGTACGCATTGAGGGTGGGCGGCGTCATGGTCCACTCGCTGCGATCCACCGGCTTGCCGATCTTGGCGACCCAGCGCTCGAACTCGAACGCCGTGGCTTGTTCTACGTTGCCGATATAGCTGTCGCGCGTCACCTTCACGTTGGAATAATCGCGCCAGTGCGAGGGATAGCCGATCTTGTCTTCGATCTCCTTCAGCTTGACGATGGCCTGTTCCTTGGTGGCAGGCGTCATCCAGGCCACGCTTTCAATGTCATCCTGCAAAGCTCGCTCGATGGCATGCACCATCTCGATGGTGCGCGTCTTGCTCTCCGGCGGAAAAGCGCGGTCCACATAAGCCTGCCCGAGCGCCTCGCCCAGATCGCGGTCAGCGTTGTGCACGCAGCGCCGCCAGCGCGGCTCGTTCTGTTCCTGGCCAGCCAGTGTGCGCGCGAAGAAGCCGAAATTCTCGTCGACCATGGCCTTGGTCAGCAGCGGCGCGGCTCGATGTATGAGGTGCCAGCGCATGTAGGTCTTCCACTGCTCGAGCGAATGTTGCTGCAGCAGCTTTTCCTCGGCGCGGAAGAAATCGGGCGAGGTGACGATGTAGTGCTCGCTGGCCGGGGCCTTGACCGCTTTCAAGTAAACATCCCACTCGATGGAGGGCGTAAGCTCGCGGATTTGCGCCAGGCTCATTTTGTTGTTGATGTTTTTCGGGTCGCGGCGCGTGATGTTATCCATCTGCGCCTTGGCCATGGCGGCCTCCAGTTCAATCACGGTACCCGCGTCGGCGCGGGCTTGCGCTTCCGCTTCCCCCGCCAGCACGAACATCTTCTGCACATGCGCGTGGAACTTCTTGAGAGTCTCCACCGACTTCTCGTCGGTCTTGATGTAGTAGTCGCGATTAGGCAGGCTTAGACCGCCCTGATCGATCTGCGCCACCACTTTGGAAGCGTCGTCGTAATCCTGCTGTCCGTTGAAGCCAAAAAACGGGGCGTTCGTCTGATTGTCGCCCTGCTCCCATGCGCCCGCAAAAAGGTGATGAAGATGGGCGATTTCAGACGTGAGTTCCTTCTTCGACTTGAGGGCGGCAATACGGTCCAGTTCCGGCTGCAGGGGCTTCAACCCGGCGGCCTCGATGCCGCTCTCGTCCATGCAGGCGGCCCAGTAGTCGCCGATCTTCTGCTGTACGGCAGTGCGCTTGGGATCATTTGTGGCGGCCGCTTCCATAGTGTCGCGCAGCACCGCTTCGCTCCACAGTTGCAGACCGCTTCCGGTGCTCCAGAACACTTCATCGCGCGGAATCGGATTCGCCGTGAGCCACTTGTTGCAGGCGTATTTATAGAAGTCGTCGCAAGGATTCAGCGTTCTGTCGACCGCCTTGGGATCAAAGTGTTCGAGTTTGGGAGCGTCTTTCGTCTGCTCGTTCGCTGCATTCATAGCGGGAGCGGCGAGAGAGACAGTTTGTCCGAGCATCGACAAGGGCAAAGTCAGAAATAGAAGAGAGAAGATGATTCTGGCAAAAAACATTTGGCCTCTTTCCGGCAGCGGCCGGGATGGAACGCTCCGGCTCGCTGAACAACATACTACAGACGGACCGGAAGCCGCAGAGTTAGCGGAATCCGAAGGCAACCCTATTGAGAAGAATACGGCTGAGGAGACAGCGTACTGCCGATTTCTACTTCGGCGATTCGAAGCGATAGCCGATGCCGCGCAGCGTCTTCAGATACTTGGGATGGCGCGGGTCAGCCTCGATTTTCTCCCGCAGACGCCGTACATAAACGTCGATCGAGCGCGGCGTTACGAAAGGAGTCTCTTTCCATACCGCGTCGAGCAACTGGTCGCGCGTGAGCACGCGCCCGCAGTGGGTAGCAAGATACTCCAGTAAGCGAAATTCCCGCACCGTGGTGAGAACCGACCTACCCTGCACCTGCACCGTCATCGAGGAAGCGTCGATTGCAAGATCGCCCAGGCGAAGCACTTCCGGAGTTACAGGGGGCTGGCGCAATCCGCGCAGCACGCTGCGCACGCGGGCTACCAGTTCGCGCGGGCTGAAGGGTTTGGTGACGTAATCGTCTCCGCCCATTTCGAGGCCTTTCACACGATCTGCCTCGCCCGTCTTGGCGGTGAGGAAAATGATCGGCGTAGAGGAAAGACTTGGAGTCTGGCGAATTTGCCGGCAGAGCTCGAAGCCGTCGGCGCCCGGAAGCATCACATCCAGAAGAAAAAGCGACGGCATCTCGCGCAAGGCTTCCGAAACCACCGACCCGCCGCTGACAAAGCTTTGCACGTCAAAACCAGCCGCCTGCAGGTTATGGGAGATCAACCGCGCGATGTCTTCCTCGTCTTCTACAACGAAGACCAAGGTGCGAGACATTGCCGCGATACCCGCATCACTGAGCGGTTCGTAAGCTCCCGTGGGAAATTGCATCGTCACCTGTGGCGGTAGCAGTTCTGTGCGCCGGATTCTTGCATAGACTCTATGTAGGAAATGTTGCGAGAATGTTTCCCGCGTGTTAACGAATGATGAATATACCACTGACCACTGCTCTACGTTGCTGCCCGCTTCTTCGGCGCGTGCCGCAGGCTGCGGCCTTCGATCAGGCTGTAGAGATCTTCCGCCAGATTGGTGGTGTGATCGCCGGCGCGCTCCAAGGCTTGGGCCATGAGCAGCACGTCGAAGCCGGAGGGATTCTCCGACGCGTGTTCGGTCAGGTGTTTCTGGAACAGTGAATGACACACGCGGTCGATGTCCTTGTCCATTTGTAGGACCTTGCGAGCGCACTCCAGATCGAGATCTACGAATCCGCGATACACCAGGTCCAGCATTTCGCGCAGGGTCGCCGACATTTCCACCAGGTGGCGCGCATCGGAGGCCGCCAGCTTCGCTGTCCGGGACTGCACCCGCATGGCTACGCTCATCATCAGGTCGCCGATGCGTTCCAGGTTAGTGGTGCACTTCAGGCTGGTGAGCAACTGGCGCGCCCGTATTTCGTTCACGCGCGTGATGGCCGCCGGCAGGCGTTCATCGATGTAGCGCTCGATGACGTCAAGCTCCTGCTCACACTCTTTGATCGCTAGGAAAGCCATGCGCGAAGAGTGCGTCAGCAGGTCGCGCACGTTGAAAGCGGCGTCGCGGGCGATGAGGAATGCCTTGAGCGCCGTGCGCGTGAGATCGTCCAGCGATTCTGCACCTTTTTTGAGGGCTTTCTTGCTCGCTGAGTGATTCTGATCGGGCGTCTTTTCAGCAGTGACGGGTGCACTAGACCCTTCGATTGCCGTCCGCGACGTCGCAGCTTTGCTTGGCATCCTTCGCAAGTCTACCCCCGGATTGTGAACGGACTGTTAAGATATTTTCGCCGATTTTCCATCCGCTTGACGCCGGGAGGAACCATGGAGTTAGTCGAACATCTGCGCCGTCAGTTTGCCTACGATGCCTGGGCAAACCGCGAAGTGCTCGCTGGACTAAGCGCCAGCGCACAGCCAAACACCCGGCCGCTGCAACTTCTGGCGCATATTCTCTCCGCCGAGCGCCTGTGGCTGGAACGTATTCGCCAGCAAGCGCAAAGCCTGCCGGTGTGGCCAGACGTCACTTTGGAACAATGCGAAGCGCAAGTGGCCGAAGTCGCGCGGCTGTGGCGCGAATTTTTTGGCCAGCTTGCTCCTGCAGGGCTCTCGGATGAAGTCACCTACAAGAACAGTAAAGGCGAGCCGTGGACCAGCACCGTGGAAGACGTTTTGACCCACGTGCTGTTGCACTCGTCGTATCATCGCGGCCAGATCGCCAGCCATGTGCGCGCGGGAAGAGAGCAGCCCGCCTACACGGACTACATTCACGCCGTGCGCCAGGGTTTGGTTGAACAGGGTTTGCTTGAATAAGACTTGCTCGAATAATCTGGGGCGACACTCTCGTCCACCGCTTTTGACTCTACTCTTGACTTTGCCCTTGAGCGGCCTGTCACACTCATGCCGCCATAATCAAGTTTCCTCTTCCAACTCGGAAGGGGTTAATATCTCTGCAATGAAGAAACTCCCGGTCTTCATCTCCCTCATACTCTGTGCCGCAGCCCTGCAGGCCGCGGACGAACCAAAGAAAATCCCTCCCATGCCGGCCGCGGTCTCCGGCAATGCCGTGGCCAGTATCGGCGACGGCATCGAGATAATTTCCCTGATGGGAGTCGGTCCCCGCAAAACCTGGGATGACATTACCAACCAGGTCTACATCCTGAACCTGGGTCACCCGAAGTGGCGCGATGGCCGCACCGTGCCCGGAGTCGGGGGTCGTCTGAACGCCGCCGCCGTCGGAGCCAAGAGCCTGGTCATTCTCATGGGCGGCTTCGTCGTGGATAACCAGGGCGCTGAACTCACGCTTCCCGACGTGAATGTCTATGAACCCAACAACCGCCGCTGGTCTCGTGGCAAAGACATCCCGGTTGCCGTGGATAGCGCGGTCGCCGGCGTAACTCACAACCGCTTCGTCTATCTAATCGGCGGCCGCTCGCGCAATGGCCCGGTAAACAACGTGCAGGTCTATGACCTCGAAAAAGATTCGTGGAGCCAGGCGACTCCGTTCCTCGGCACACCCGTCTTCGGTCTGGCCGGCGGCGTTACCGACGAAACCATCGTGGTCGTCGATGGCGCCAAACCCGGCCCGGCGGGTGGACCGAAATACGTAGCCTCCGACGAATGCTGGCTGGGTAAGATCGATAAGAAGGATCCCAACAAGATTGAATGGAGCAAGCTGCCGGCACATCCCGGCGCGGCGCGCTTCGCCATCGCCGGCGGCGGCCACCAGCACAAGATTCTCTTTTCCGGAGGCACGGCCACTCCTCATGACTACAAGGGCGTAGCCTATGACGGCCAGCCCACGGAAGGATCCGCCGTCAGCTTCGATTACGACTTGCATCATCACCAATGGGAAACGATAAGCGAAGACACCTACGATCCCCGCGCCGACAGTCGCGGCGTAGTGTTCACACCAATCGGCCCGGTGGTTCTGGGAGGGATGGCAAGGAATATGGCCGTGACCTCGCACGTGAACCAGTTGCCGCAGAAATGAGCTCTGCGATGGTTGGAGAAGGCGCTTGCATTTGTCCTACCTCGTCACTTCGCGGTACAATTCCTGAGATTTAGTTGCACTTCCATCGGAAGGTTTGCGCCATGGAAACGACAATGTTTAACCCTCGTTAGTTCGCCATCCTCTTGAGTCCGCAAGCTCGGACCTCTCGTTCTGTCTCTGGTAATTTTGATCGGCGCAGTCACAGGGTTTTTCCCCGGCGAACAGCGCAGAAATTAGCAGGTATCTATGGAGGCCACAACCTCGGCTACGGAGAAAGAACAGCAGCACACATTATGGGCCTCACTGATAGAAGCCGTTCGCGGCTCGCATCAGGACTACACCACTGGCAGCCTGAACCGCGCCATCCTGCTGCTGGCCGTGCCCATGGTGCTCGAGATGATCCTGGAATCGCTGTTCGCCGTGGTCGACGTGTTCTGGGTAGGACGCCTCGGCGCAAACGCGGTAGCCACGGTCGGTCTCACGGAGTCGATGCTGAGTCTCGTCTTTGCCGTGGCTATGGGCTTGAGCCTGTCGACCACCGCCATGGTGGCACGCCGCATCGGAGAAAAAGATCCCGAAGGTGCGGCAGTCGCGGGCGTGCAGGCGATTGCTCTCGGGTTGATGGTCTCGCTCGCAATCGGCCTCCCGTGCGGATTGTATGCTCCAAACCTGCTGCGCCTCATGGGCGCGTCGCCGGAGATCGTCGCCACCGGCAGCGGCTACGCCAGAATCTGCCTTGGCGGAAGTTTCGCCGTGCTCCTGCTGTTTCTCAACAACGCGATCTTCCGCGGCGCCGGCGATGCGGCCATTGCCATGCGCCTGCTCTGGGTCTCGAACATCATCAACCTGGTGCTCGATCCCTGCCTGATCTTTGGCTGGGGACCATTCCCGCGCTTGGGCGTGACCGGCGCGGCTTTGGCCACGCTGATCGGCCGCAGCATCGGTGTGCTCTACCAGTTTTATCGCCTCATGCGCGGCACCGAGCGTCTCCGCATCCTCGCCAGTCAAGTTCGTCTGCAGTGGGACGTGCTGTGGCGGCTGATCCGCGTTTCGCTGACCGGCATTCTGCAATTCGCCATCGCCCATACAAGTTGGATCGGTCTGGTACGCATCGTCAGCATCTTCGGAGCGGCTGCGCTCGCCGGCTACACGATTGCCATCCGCATCGTAATCTTCGTAATTCTGCCCTCGTGGGGATTGAGCAACGCGGCGGCAACGCTGGTCGGGCAAAATCTCGGCGCAGACCATCCCGAACGTGCCGAAAAAGCAGTGTGGCGCACTGGCCTTTACAACGTGATTTTCCTGGGCTCGATCGGAGTTATCTTTATTTTCTTTTCTGAACCGATCGTGCGCCTGTTCACTCACGACCCAGAAGTAGTGCCGCTGGGATCAGCCTGCCTGCGCATCATCAGCTACGGCAACCTCGGCTATGCCTACTTCATGGTGATGATGCAGGCCTTCAACGGCGCGGGCGACACTATCACTCCCACGATTGTGAATTTCTTCGGCTTCTGGCTGTTCGAAATTCCGCTGGCTTACTGGCTGGCCATCCCGCTACACATGCGTTCGAACGGAGCGTTCTTTTCCATCGCAATCGCTGAGAGTGCAATGGCCCTGGTAAGCGCGATCCTGTTCAAGCAGGGCAAGTGGAAGAAGCAGAAAATCTAATTTAAAGACCGAATTCAATATGTTGGTGTGACGAAGGACGTCGGCAGCTGCGAATTTGCAGCGGAGGGGGCAGATTCAACCATTACGATAAGACTGACAACCATCAAGAGCGAAAGGGAGTCGACCGTTTCACCGTCGAAATCCTGGAATCCTATTGCGCAGCCCTAGGTGTTCGACTCTTGGACGCGAATTTTGCGCCGCGAACGCCATTCACGCGGACGAAAGCGAACTACTCCGCAACTTCCATCGGTTCGACCATCACGAACTTGCCCATCGAACCCTTATTCAGGAATTTGATCCGTCCCGTAATCTTGGCAAACAGCGTATCGTCTTTGCCGCGGCCCACGTTGAGCCCCGGCTTCACGCGAGTACCGCGCTGCCGCACGATGATGGTGCCGCCGGGCACGATCTGCCCGCCGAAGGCCTTGAATCCCAGCCGCTGCGCGTTTGAGTCGCGCCCGTTTCGTGAAGTACCTTGTCCCTTTTTATGTGCCATAAGAATCAGTTTCCGGTGGCCAGTTGCCAGTTGCCAGCAAAATCATAGTGGAGACGGGCGACTCGTCCGTCCCTAACCTCACTTCTTCTTCGAAGCTGACTTCTTAGCCGCTTTCTTCGGAGCAGCCTTCTTCTTCGCAGAGCCCTTAGTGGTCCCAGCTTCGGCTTGGTGCTCGTCCGCCGCCGCAGCCTTCTTCACCTTCACTTTCTTCTTCGCCAACTCCGGAGCCTTAAAGCTCTGCCCGTCAAACGCGATCTCCGTGATGCGCACCGCGGTAAAGGATTGCCGGTGTCCGCGCAGCTTCTTATACTGCTTCTTGCGCTTGTAGTGGAAGACCAGAATCTTAGCGCTGCGGCCTTCTTCGACCAGTTGGCCGACGACCCGCGCTCCCGATTCTGGTTTCGCGATCTGGCCTTCTCCACCCGACACAGCCAATATCTCAGGGAACTCCACCTGGCCGCCGGTGCCTGTCGCCAGTTTCTCCACTCGAATCACATCTCCGGGCGCCACCCGGTATTGCTTGCCGCCGGCGCGGATTACCGCGTACATACGTTTGTCTCCGTCAAAATATCGTAGAAGTCAGCCTCAAACGCAACCCCGCGCACACGCGCGCAACCCTTGGGGTACGAAAAACTTCGACTCAACTTCCTGTGCTTCCTGTGTTTTCCGCCACGGCGCTTCAGCAGCCAAGGCAGGCGTCCCCAGAACGGGTCGGCGAGTACAGGCAAACTCAACTATTCTAGCGTGCGCTGTGGAACTCGGTCAATGCGCACCTTGCAGATTGCCTGTCCGTGTGCGAGAATTTCGCCGAATCTTCGGATTACCTTACAGAGGAACCCAAGAATGAAGCGCCTTCCCGCCGTTTTGTTGTATCTGCTCGCTCTAACGCTGTCTGCCATCGCCCAGCCTCCCAAGCCCGCCGCGAAGAAATCCGCCGCCCCGCCTCCTCCCGACCGAGCCTACCTCCAGAAGATTTGGGATGGCTGGTCCACCCTCGATCCCGCCAACGTGGCCAAGTTCTACGCCAGCGGTCCGCACACTTTCTTCGACATCGCTCCTTTGAAGTATGGCAGTTGGGAGGAATATGACAAGGGAGTGAAGGTCGTGCTCTCCGGCTACAAGAGCGCGAAGTGCACGGTGAACGAAGACGCCCTCGTCCATCCCCACGGAGATTTGGTTTGGGCCACCGCGACCGTGGCGTACGAGATGGCGCAGAAAACGGGCAAAGTTGAGATGGGCGCCTTTCGTTGGACCGTAGTCTTCGAGAATCAAGACGGCAATTGGACGATCGTTCACGAGCACGTCTCTGAACCCTTGCAGTGATTCCCTCAACACAGCCCCAACCGGAGATTACCTCTGTAATCTCCGGTAACCTCATTCTCTTGCAGAAACAACTCCCCTGCGACAGGGTTAATACCAGCTAAAGATTCACCGTGGAGGATTTGCCATGTGCAAACGAATCGTCGTTCTGCTGTCACTTATCTCGTTAGCCAGCATCGCCTGGGGCCAGCAATCTGCCGGGAGCGGCGCTCCGCCCGCCAGCCAGCAGAGCACGCCCGGCATGAATATGCCTGGACATGACATGTCGAACATGAAAAGCACGGATATGTCCACGGATAAAGACAAAGACGCGGACAAAGACAGCGACGCCAACGCCCACGCGATGCATTCCATGGAAGGCCACATGGACATGGGTCCGCACATGAAGATGACGGCACTGCGTCCGGCGAAGCCGGGCGATACCGCGCGTGCCGGGCAGATCGTGGAAGCCGCCCGCAAGGCTTCAGAAAAATATCTCGACTATCACGTTGCGCTAGCCGACGGCTACCAGATTTTCCATCCTGAAGTTCCGCAGAAGATGTATCACTTCACCAACTACGCATACGCGATGGAAGCCCGCTTCCGTTTCGCTCCCGAGCATCCCACGTCGCTGCTCTATCAAAAGCACGGCGACAACTACAAACTGATCGGCGTAATGTACACCGCGCCCAAACGCCTCGGCGAAGACGAACTCAACGAGCGCGTTCCGCTCAGCGTCGCGCAGTGGCACGAGCATGTGAACTTCTGCGCTCCGCCTCCCGATCGCCGAAAGGAACTGCTGACGCCGCATCCACAATTCGGTTTAAGGGGATCGATCACCACGCAGGCCGCCTGCGACGCCGCCGGTGGAACCTTTCATCCCGTAATCTTCAACTGGATGGTCCACGTCTATCCCTTCGAAAAAGATCAGGCGAGCATCTGGTCGGTCAGCCGACAGCATGGCGACGCGGATTGAAACCCACGTTGCAGGATGAGACTCCTTTGACTAATGATTCTCGGCCTGAGATGAACAACTTGGGATGAACAGCGGGAAACGTTAATCCACTTCCTGCTAACCGACACGCCGAACCATCGTCCAACCTGCGTGGTGGGGAACTCAACAAACATCATGGAACTTTCAGCAGGGGCGTTGCGTAGTTCTTAGGGAAGCGGGCCAGATAGGGAAAGTTCTGGTCCTCTATCAAAGCAAATCTTCGTTAGCGGATTCTTGCGGGGTTTAGGGGATTTTCTCACTCTCGGTTTGGCGGCCCAGGTGAGAAAACCCCCGTGCACAGCGCGACAGGCCTGGCGGCTTGTCGGCTGAACCCCAGCGTGTGCATTGTAGGCGATTCGCGGCAAAACGCAAAGGTTTTCTCGCGAAAGTCGTGAGCTGGGCCGCCCCAACCGTTTCCCGACGTAATTTCGGGAAAGAAAAAGGAGCAGTTATGAAGTTCGCGACAGTATCGAAAACCGTGGTCTTGGGCCTCTCATTAGTGTTGGCCGCAAGCGCCTTCGCCGCAACCAAAGCCAGTTTGCAACTTACCCATCCCGTAACCGTCAACGGAACAACGCTGAAGGCGGGAGACTACAAAGTCCAGTGGGAGGGCGCCGGTCCCAACGTCGAACTAAGCATCCTGCAAGGCAAGAACGTCGTGGCGAAAGTGCCAGCGCACGTAGTTGAACTGCCGACCCGATCCGATAACGATGCCGCCGTAACTCGGAAGAATGAAGGCGGAACCGATTCCCTGGCCGGGATCCGATTCCAAGGGAAAAAGTTCTCTCTGGAGTTGGGAGAAAGCAGCGACGGAATGCAGGCGGGTTCCAGCAAGTAAAGTGAAGCAAAATACAAAATCAACAGGGAGCACAAGTCAGTGCTCCCTGTTTTTTCTTCGTCTTGGCCGAGCTAAGTAGGAAGGGCGACTTAGTTCTTCACCGTCATGGCGTCAGAGTCCACAGCCTTCTTGCCAGTAACCCCCTCGAGTCCCGCCAACACTCCTCGGTATTCATTCTTATCGCACTGCATGGCAAAACCACCCTTCTTGTCGCCATCGGCCCACGTCAAACCAACAAAGTGTTTCTTTGATTTGGTAAGAGCCATCAGTGCGCCTATCCCGAAGGAGACAATGGCCAGCCCGATCGCCGCCCCAACCCTCCGATGGACATCTTGGCCATACTGATCTCCGTGACAGCAGATGCGGGAATCGTGATCACCTCGGTTTTGTCTTTTACAAGGCGAATTTGGTTTGCCTCATTAAACAATTTCATCCCAGTTCCCGATTTCGTATCGGGTATCGACCCTCCGTCGTATGTGACTTTGTACGAGTTGTCACCAGCGAAGACTGCTATCGGGATTGCAAAAGCACAGGACTATCGCGAGCAGTTTCTTCATGCGCCTCCCTAAGTGGCTCTCCAACGGATAACCACGAGAACAGTAACTTCAATTGGATTGTGTTAGGGCCCGAATACGCCGTCCTCGTGAGGGGAAGAAACGTCGTTCCGAAGAGGCCAGCGGACGATTGTGCGGTTGGAATACCGGATTGTCAAGTAATTGTATGTAAACGGGCGAGCGTCTTTCGCAACAAGGTTAGCAACAGAAAGCAAACTCCCCACCCTCCCCGGGCAACCGCGAAGCTGTTTCCCGGTTTGGACCGGAAGGCCACAAATCTCTTCTCACTGTGATGGCCGTCACAATCGAATCCAACGTATGCGGTATAGAGATTCGTATCAGGGCACGCCTTCAGGCGTGCCGAATCAAGCGCACGATAAGGAACCGGCTTCAGCCGCTGCCCTGGCCATCCCGCTTCGTCACGCCCATCCGGCACTCGTTACCGCCGGCGCCCGCACGTTCTTCGTCACCTCGTCGATCGCAGACAAGCGAAACCTTCTTCAATCCGACCGTTCTGCGGGATTGTTCGTGCGCGTTCTTTACGAATATCGCGCCCAGCGAAAATTCCGGCTGCATGAGTTCGTGGTGATGCCGGACCACTTCCACGTCCTGCTCACGGTCGAGTGTGACTTAACGATCGAGCGAGCGGTGCAATTCATCAAGGGCGGCTTTGCGTTTCGGGCAGGGCGCGAGCTTGGGTTTCGTGCGCCGGTCTGGCAAAAAGGCTTTTCGGAGGCGCGGATTATCGACCCTGACGCGTTCGTGAGAACCGCCGAATACATCCGGAACAATCCGGTGGCCCGGCATCTCGCGGCTGAGGCAGCGCAATATCCCTACGCATCGGCCCATTCGGGATTTGAACTTGACCCTCCGCCGCAGGGGCTGAAGCCCACTCCTCAGATCAGCGTCGAACGGTATGGCTAAAGCCAAACCCTGATACGAAACTGTCGCGGCCGAAGAAAAAAGGGAGCGCGTACGCGCTCCCCAAAACTGCCCACTAATCACCGACCACTGCCCCTCAGTACTTCGGCACCCTAGGATCCACGCGCTCCGCCCAGGCAGTAATCCCGCCCGCAAGATTGTGCACCTTGGTGAAACCCGATTGCTGCAGGAACGCGACCGCCTTCGCGCTGCGCCCGCCCATCTTGCAGTGGACGACGATCTCGCGGCTCGAATCCAGTTCATGCACGCGCTTGGGCAAATCGTTCAGCGGAATCAGATGTCCGCCAATGTTGCAAATCTGATATTCATGCGGCTCGCGCACATCGAGGACGAAAACATCCTCCTTGGCATCCAGTCGCCGCTTCAACTCTTCCACTTGAATTTCTGGAACTCCCGTGCCCACAGGTTTTTCCTCCCCACGAATGCCGCAAAATTGGTTGTAGTCTATCAGCTTCGTGACGGTCGGATGCGCGCCGCACACCGGGCAATCCGGATTCTTGCGCAATTTGAGTTCGCGGAACTTCATGCCCAGCGCGTCAATCAGCAGCAACCGCCCGATCAGCGGCTCGCCCACTCCCAGAATCAATTTGATCACTTCCGTGGCCTGCATCACGCCCACCAGCCCCGGCAGAATGCCCAGCACTCCACCCTCCGCGCAGGAGGGAACCAGCCCCGGCGGTGGCGGCTCGGGATAAAGGCAGCGATAGCACGGCCCATCTTTGGTCGCGAACACGCTGGCCTGCCCTTCAAACCGGAAAATCGACCCGTAAACGTTCGGCTTCCCAGTGAGCACACACGCATCGTTCACCAGATAGCGCGTAGGAAAATTATCCGTGCCGTCGGCAATAATGTCGAAGTCGCGGAAGAGTTCCAGCGCGTTCTCGCTGCTCAACCGCATGTCGAAGGTCTGCAGATTCAAAAACGGATTCATCGCAGTCAGTTTGTCCGCCGCGGAATCGAGCTTCTTCCTCCCCACATCGGCGGTGGAATGAATGATCTGCCGTTGCAGGTTGGTGTAATCCACCACATCGAAATCGACCAGGCCCAGCGTGCCCACGCCCGCGGCCGCAAGATATAACGCGAGCGGCGAGCCCAGCCCTCCCGTGCCGATGCACAGCACACGCGCCGCCTTCAGCTTCTGCTGACCCTCCATGCCGACCTCCGGCATGATCAGGTGGCGCGAGTAACGCAGGATTTCATCCTTGCTCAGGGTTGCTGGAATTTCGGTGAGAGTAGCCATACAGTCCTCAAGGAAAGAATTGTCATCCCGAGCGAAGCGAGGGATCTTGGTTTTTGCCTTTAGTTCCCCAGCTTAGTGGCGGCGGAAACGGAAACCAAGATCCCTCGCTTCGCTCGGGATGACAAAAGAAGGTGGGTTTTCCGCGCCTCCCGCAATGGAAGGCACTATCGAAATGTTATCACCTTCCTTCACCGCGGTCGCCTCTTTCTGCAGGTAGCGGATGTCCTCGTCGTTCAGGTAGAGGTTGACGAAGGCGCGCAGCTTGCCGTCCTCGGTGTAAAGGTGCCGGCGCACCTCAGGATGTTGTGCCACCAGCGCCGTTCATGGCCTCGGCCACGGTCGCGCCCTTGACTTCAACGGTGGAGTGCTTGCCCACATACTGCCGCAACGGCGTAGGAATGTGAATCTTGCTCATAGGCTAATCATAAAAGATGCGCGGGTAGCCTGGGAAGATTCAGGACCACAACTCGTGTCTGACCGCGGCTTTAATACGCCGTTGATGCCCCTGCCGTAGAATGAAAAAGAATACAAGGGAGAAAACTACGATGACGATCTTTGATCCAGCTCGGGGCAGAATTATTGACGGTGGCGGCGGCAGTGGCTTCGGCCTTCTGCGTCTGATCGGACTTGGCATTGCCGCATTCCTGCTCGTGATTTTGCTTTTCAGTTCCGTGACCAAGGTGGGCACCGGCCACGTCGGCGTGCTTACGCTTTTCGGCAAAGTGCAGTCCGGCGAAACACTGGGCGAGGGCATTCACCTCATCAATCCGCTGAAGACCAACAACGAACTCTCCATTCAGACCCAGACTCTGAAAGAATCTGCCAACGTGCCTTCGAGTGAGGGCCTCATGATGAGCCTGGACACGTCGCTGATTTACCATCTCAACCCCGACCGGGCTGCCGAGGTTTTTCAGAAGATTGGCGCCGATTATGAAACCGTCGTGGTCGAACCCACGCTCCGCTCCGCCATCCGCGAGGCCACGGCTTCTCATACCGCCAACGCCCTTTACACCGGCGAACGCGAAATGGTGGCCAAGCAGATTTACGATCAGGTCAGCCAGTCACTCAATCAGCGCGGCCTTACCGTCGAGAACGTTCTCTTGCGCGACATCCAACTGCCCGCCACGCTGAAAGCCGCCATCGAGGCCAAACAGCAAGCCGAACAGGAATCGCTGGCCATGAACTTCCGCCTGCAAAAAGAAACGCAGGAGGCCCAGCGCAAGCGCATCGAAGCCGCCGGAGTCCGCGACTTCCAGCAGATCGTGGCGCAAGGCATCACGCCATCGCTGCTCGAATGGAAAGGCATCGAAGCCACCGAGAACCTGGCCAAGAGCGCCAACTCCAAGGTAGTAGTAATCGGCAACAACAAGAACGGCCTGCCCCTGATTCTGGGGCAGTAGGTTTTTCCGCGGGAGAATAAATGCGTGAGATAAATGCTCATGTGTGGACAGCCGCCCCTTCAGCAGGCTCAGGGCAGGCTCTCGGCTGTCCCGTCGCCGCAGGCGGCGGCTTTGCGACGCTGCTAACATGACACCGTGCCACCGCTGCTCGAAGTGCGAAACCTGAACATCGACTTCCCCGCCAAAAGCCCGGCGGAAACAGCTCTTGCGGAAACAGCCCTTGTGGAACGGGCGACTCGCCCCGCCCGCACCCAACCCGCCTCCTTCCCGCGGTCCGCGACCTCAGCTTCTCCATCGCTCCAGGCGAAGTCCTCGGCCTAGTCGGCGAATCCGGCTCCGGCAAATCCATCACTTCTCTGGCCATCATGCGCCTGCTGCCGCCGCAGGCACGGGTTTCCGGAGAGATTCTTGTTCACGGAGAACGGCGCGACGCGCAATCTCCCCGCTCTGCCCGACGACTCCATGCGCCAACTGCGCGGCTCGCGCATCGCCATGATCTTCCAGGAGCCGATGACCGCGCTCAATCCCGTGATGCGCGTCGGCGACCAGATCGCCGAAGCCGTGCTGGCCCACGGCAAGCGTTCCAAGCGCGAGGCCGCCAGCGCTTGCCGTCCAAGCCATGAAGGATGTCGCCATCCCCGAGCCCGACCGCCGCGCCCGCGACTATCCGCACCAGCTTTCCGGCGGCATGCGCCAGCGCGTCATGATCGCCATGGCCATCGTCAACCGCCCGCAATTGCTCATCGCCGACGAGCCCACCACCGCGCTCGATGTCACCATCCAGGCCCAGATTCTCGACCTGCTCGCAGAACTGCGCGCCAAGTTCGGCCTGGCCATGCTCTTCATCTCGCACGATCTCGCCGTCGTTTCGCAGGTCGCCGACCGCGTCGCCGTGATGTATGCCGGCAGCGTGGTCGAACTCGGCGCCAGGCATGAAATTTTTCACTCCCCGGCACATCCTTACACGCGCGGACTTCTGCACGCCGTGCCCGATCTGAAGACGAAGCTCGGCGATCCTCTGCAAACCATCGAAGGCACAGTCCCGCCGCTGCACGCCATGCCCCCCGGCTGCGCCTTCGAGCCGCGCTGCGCATTCCGCATTCCCGAATGCACTCGCGCACTACCGCCCCTGGTAGAAGTTGCACAAGAACATTGGGCCCGCTGCCCGGTAGTTATCCAAAATCGGCAGTAGGGTTACCCCGTGTTTCCCCGTGTCCTCTGTGGTTAAAGGTTTTGTGCCGGCGAGCGGGAAACTCGTCAGCCCTTAAATTCCTCCGCTGGTCTATAATCCCCACTTTGTCTGGTGTCCATTGCTCATACTGCTGCTCAGCGATATTCACGCCAACCTCGAAGCGCTGGAGGCCTGCCTCGCCGCCGCTCCGCCGTACGATCTCGTTGCCAACCTCGGCGACATCGTCGGCTACGGCGCCAGTCCCAATGAAGTCGTCGAGCGCTCCCGCGCCCTGGGCAAAATTTTCGTCCGTGGCAATCACGACAAGGCGGCGACCGGCCTCATCGAGCTGGAAGACTTCAACCCCATGGCCGCCAGCTCCGCCCTCTGGACCCGCGACCAGTTAACTCCCGAACATCACGAATGGCTGCAGGCTTTGCCGCAAGGCCCGCTTGCTTTGGAAGGCTTTCCTGACGTGAGTCTGGTTCATGGCTCGCCGGGCGATGAAGATGCCTACATTGTCTCCGTCGGCGATGCGCTCGTCCCGCTCATCGCGCTCACCACGCAGCTCACCTTTTTCGGCCACACGCACCTGCAGGGAGGATTCTTCGCCAACGGTTCCAGCGCCGATGGCTTCCGTCCCGAATACCGCACGGTCGGGCAAGCCGAGTCGGTCTCGTTGCACCTGAGGCCCGGCGCGCGTTACATGATCAATCCAGGATCGGTCGGGCAGCCGCGCGACGGAGATTGGCGCGCCGCCTTCGCCTTGTTCGATACCGAAGCCCAAGTCGTCCACTTCCACCGCGTGCCCTACAACCTGAAAGCCGCGCAGGAACGCATCCTATCCGCCAACCTCCCCACGCGCTTGGCCACCCGTCTGGCCGCCGGCCGCTAAGTTCGTCATAGGAAGTCCCCAAGGATTTACCCTGTGTAACCCCGTGCCCTCTGTGGTTGAAGATTTTTTTTACACCACGCAAAAGCCGATGGCGCACGTCGCATCCATCCCCGTTGTAAACTCGATTCCATGCCCTACCCCCGAACCTCCGGAACCAAACCTCTGTTCCCCCATCGCGAGGACAGCAACACTCCCCCCGCCCACCACCTGATCGCCCACAGCGACGGCGGCGCCCGCGGCAATCCCGGCCCCGCCGGCTACGGAGTGGTAATCCAGGATCAGTCCGGTAGAAAAGTCGCCCACCTCAGCGAATACCTCGGCCACCAGACCAACAATTTCGCCGAGTACCAAGGCCTGATCGCCGCACTAGAATACGCAATCCAGCACGGCCCCAAAGCTCTGAAGCTGATCAGCGATTCCGAACTGCTGGTCCGCCAGATCAAAGGCATCTACAAAGTGAAGAATCCCACGCTCAAAGATCTCCACGGCCGCGCCAAAGAACTGATCGCGCAGCTGGAATGGTTCTCGATAGGCCACGCCTTCCGCGAACACAACCAGGAAGCCGACCGCCTGGCTAATGAAGCCATGGACAAAGGCATGGGACGTGTGGGCCGCTCGTAGCACAAGGTGATTCGTATAAACGATCGTAGCAATTCGTATCAGCAGATCGTATCCACGATTCGTATTCGTATCAGCGGCTCGTGTCCACGATTCGTATCAGGGTATGCCTTAAGGCATACCGCGAAGGTACAGCTTACGTATGCGCCTTCAGGCGCTGTCTTGAGGCGCCGTCAAGGGATAATTACCGTTGCGGGCAAGTTGTTTATTTTCAATATTTTACCGAGCCAAAGGCCGGGCGAAATGCCGTAACTCATTGATTCCAGATATTTTACATATTTCGATCTTGAATATTTCTTGATCCGGATCGGTAGGTCCTCCAATCGGCAGGCAAAGGGCTTGCTCGGCGCGCTACGCGCTATAGTTCTCCGCGTCCTCCGCGCTCAAAAACTTCCCCATCGCGCCCATGAATCGCGCGCGAAGGGCTGATCCCAGGAGCTAATTGGGGGGATGTGCAATCTCTATAAGCTACGCGCTTACTCCGCTGCCGAAGTATGGTCGTGCACAATCTTCCATCCGCCGGGAAACTTCCGAAACACCAGCGTGAACAATCCATGCGGCGTCTTTCCATCGGACATGGTCAGCTTCCACGCGCCGCGCACAAACCCCGAGTCCTGCCCCAGCACGACGACGCGCAAGCCGGAGAATTCCAGCTTCCCCATCTCATGCCCTGGACTTCCATAGGTCGCGAGATAACGGTCCATCGTAGCCTTCCATCCGTCATGCTCCTTCGCATCCGAGAAAAACGTAAGCTCGGGAGAATTCCAGTAGCCTGCCATGAAGCCTTCCAGATCGTGCCGGTTCCATGCCTCCTGCTGCGTGCGCAACACGTGTTCGATGGCCTTCGCGCCGTTCCCATACTCGCCCGACACATCTTGAGCCCGGGTCTGAGCGCGGAAAATGATGGGCAAACAACAGAGGGAAGCAAAAAAGTAGAGAACAAACTGGCGCATGCAAACCTCCGGCTCTTGTCCGACAAGAGCGCACCAGTTTCGCACAACAGTGGGTTACTGCGGAAGGATGTCGAAAGTGAGCCGCGCGGATTCTTAAGCCTACGCCCGGCCCTTCTTCACGACGACCGCTTTACCGGCAACTTCCCAGGGCCGCTTCGGCCGGTCCACCGGCGCTTTGTCGTCGTCCTTTAGCCGGTCGTAGTGGTAGGAGTCGCTCACCGTCCCCAGGGACTCGTTGTAAAGGCTGGGCAGTCCGAGCGCGATCTTCAATTCTTCCGCAAACGACTGCAGCGCTTTGAGGTGGTCGGCAGTCGCCGGTACTTCCGTCTTCGAGTTCTTCAAGAACTGCTGGTAGCCGCGGTTGACCAGCTTCGAGATCTCACTCCCGACCAGATATCCGGGATAGGCGAAAATCTTGACGCCATCCTCGGGAGTCTTCTGAATCGCGGCCGAGACATTGTATTTTCTGAGGAACACGCGCCCGTTCGTGCCCGGCGCTTCCGTCACATCGAAACCGTGCTCGCGCAACCAGGCTAGCGCTTCCTCGTAAGTTCGTGCTTCTATTGCTTTCACCATTTTCCTAAGCTTCCAATCTCTTGCTTAGATGCAGCCCCGGCGCTAACTGTGCTCCGCTTATTTCGCGCTGCATCAAACTTGCTATCCTTATCATCTAAAGACACCATACTACATAGCGTGTTTCAATCTTCTTTGCATATTACGTTAGTCACGAGGGTTCGGATATGGGTCAGAGTTCGGCCAAGCCGGCGGCAACTTTCTCGGCACCTCATGCACCCGAACCCGCGATCGCGGGCCCAGGGCTGAGTCTGATACAGCGCATCGGAAACACTCCGCTGTTGCGCTTTGATCAGCTCACTGCGCATCTCCCGCGAGTGACACTTTTGGGCAAGGCTGAATGGCACAATCCCGGTGGCTCGGTGAAAGACCGCGCTGCGGCCCACATCGTTGCCGAAGGCCGCCGCACAGGCGAGTTCAGTCCCGGCAAAATTCTGCTCGACGCCACCAGCGGCAACACCGGCATTGCTTACGCCATGCTGGGAGCGGCTGAGGGATTCCCAGTCACGCTCTGCATGCCGCAGAATGTTTCCGCCGAGCGCAAGAAGATTCTGAGCGTCTATGGCGCGAACATTATTTATACCGATCCGGGGGAAGGCTCTGACGGCGCAATCCGCATGGCCCGCCAGCTTGCCGACAAGCATCCGGACTTGTATTTCTACGCCGATCAATATTCGAACGATGCGAACTGGCTCGCCCACTATCGCGGCACAGCCAACGAAATCTGGCAGCAGACCGAGGGGCAGATCACTCACTTTGTTGCCATGCTCGGCACCAGCGGCACGTTCATGGGAACGACGCGTCGTCTGAAGGAACTCAATCCAACCATCCGCTGCATCTCGCTGCAGCCCGATTCTTCTTTTCATGGCATCGAAGGTGCCAAACACATGGCCAGCGCCATCGTCCCCAAGATCTACGACCCAATGCTGGCGGATGAGAATCTCGAGATCGCGACCGAAGACGCCTACGCCATGGCCCGCCGCATGGCCCGAGAATGCGGACTGCTCCTGGGAATCTCAGGCGCAGCCGGCATCGCCGGCAGCCTGAGAGTCGCCGAGCAGCTTGACCTGGGAAGAGAACCGGCTGTAATTGTCACCATCCTCGCCGACTCGGGCGACAAATACTTGAGCGAAAGATTCTGGACGGAGGGATGAATGGATGAACCAAAGGCGGAGGTCGGAAGTGAGAAGTCAGAAGTAAGACACCATGGATTTACTTCTGCATTCTGACTTTTTACTTCTGCTTCCATTCATGCTGAAGCTCACACCTGAAGACTACACGGCCCTTCGCCGTCACGGCGAAGAGACTTACCCGCACGAATGCTGCGGCATACTGCTGGGTCACGCGGACGACGCCGGCACCCGCATCGTGACTGCGACGGCGCGTTGCGGCAACACCCGCACTGATTCTCCCCAGAACCGCTACAACATCGATCCCCGCGAACTGATCCGCATCCAGCGCGAAGGCCGCGAGCGCGGCGAGGATATTGTCGGCTTCTACCACTCTCACCCCGACCACCCGGCCCGCTGGTCACCGACCGATCTGGCCGAAGCCCACTGGATCGGCTCCTCCTACGTCATCACCAGCGTGGACAAAGGGAAAGCCGCGATCACCAACTCGTTTGAGCTCGCCGGCTCCGACGAAGCTGACAAGCAGTTCCTCGACGAAACCATCGAAATCGGTTGAACTCCACTCCGGCCCGCAATCCGATCTTCCTTGTCCAGCGGGCGTTCTGCATGTTTTTCACATGCCGCGAGACGATCGTCGAAAACGTTGCGCGTTCGTCATCCCCAAACAGCAACCGCGAAAACCCGCGTCTGGCGTGCCTTCTGCGCGAAGTTGTCCGCAGCTCTGCACCAATTCCGGTCACCCGCCTGTGGACGACCTGCACTCACCTGAAAATACGCGGGTTACAAACGCAAAGTTTTTGTTGACTCAGAAAATAGAAGGAGTAGAAACATAATCGTTCTTTGACAGCTTCTAAAGTTTTTCCGGTTGGCGCGGCGTCCGGGACTCAAGCGCAGTCACCCTCCTCATGCAAATGACCAGGGAGGGCTAGCAAGGGTCTATAGCAAAGCGCTGGTCGAGGAGAACAAGAAGAAATGTTGAAGGCAAGATAGAGTTCCGAGGCGTTGGGTAGGTTTTTCCGGTTGGCGGTAAGCCCGGAGCCCGAGCGAAGATCGCGCGTGGCACCCCGCAAGGGAAGCTGCGATAGCAGGTCAAGCAAGGGTCTAAAAGCGAGCTACTGGCCGAGACGAATGGACCCAACACCACCTCGGAACTCTTATTTTTTTGGCGGTGCATCCGAGACTTCTCCGCTTGTGCCACCTTTCGCGGAGTATCTGGAACGATGTCCAGAGTTAAAATCGCTGGCTCCCGTTCGAATCGTGCCGTGTTGAGAAAAAGGTGTCCAGGAATGCCGAGCAACGTCGACCCTGGCGAGCTTCGCAGAGGTCTCGCGCAGGCTCGAAGAGGAGAAGGACGACTGGTCGACGATGTATTCGATGAACTGGAGCGGGAAGCTTAATCGCGATAATCACACTGACGCTTGCACCAGAGCACTCGCTGGAATGATCTTCGAAACGAATTCAGAATGTCCCGAGCAAAGCGAGACAACTGGCCTTCCGGGAATTGTGAGGCGTTCGCTCAGGATATTCGTCGTACGTCCGGCTTCGAGCAGCCTACCGTTTTTGCCTTCCTCACTCCGTCCCACTGCTTGAAGAAAAACGGCACGCTGCGATCCGCTACATTGATCGCGCACCGAGACGACCCACTCTTCCCGCATGGGACGCGCGCCCGGCCCGCTCTCTCCGCCAACGATCGCCCAACTAATGCCCGTAAGATCGAACGCACCTAAATCTTCGAGCAGCGGTTCGATGGATAAGAAACGAACTCTCGCCGGCGCTTTCTGCAAATCGCTGATTCGCGGCAAGCCATACGTCCGATCCTCGACGCTTACCCCCCACCAGATGTGATCCTGCTCGGCGGCGAATCGCAACCGGCCGCTCAGCAGTTCCTGCAGCCGTCCGACCTTTTCGTCAGCACCTGAAACGTATGCCAGTTCGCCATTGACCATGACTCGTGCAAACGGCCTGATGTAGTCGTCGGGCACGCCATCTGGAACAGGTCGCTCATCGAGTTCACGAAGACGAGCTTCGGCGATCGCCAGAGAATGGTTCGGTCAGCTTCTCCGGCACGAGCGCAAGTCGAACCCCGCTCGTAAGGATGCCCCTTCACGCCGCGAAAACGCTCCGCGAAAGTCTCGGCATAGCAATGCTTGCAGCCGGGGCTGATCTTCGTGCAGCCGCGCACCGGATTCCAGGTCGCGTCGGTCCATTCGATATGAGAGTTTTGACAGCACATCCGAGGTTCATGGTTTGTCACGTGCCGTACTTGAAACTGATCCCAATTTTACGCTCGCTCACTTCGGGAAAAGCGAGGCAAAGGTAGATTCTTTTCGTTTCCAAATTCTTTCATGTATAAACGGCGGTGGGATAAGTCTAAGGTCGCCATGCTTCGAATCCTTGCTGACTGTGAACGATCATCCATTGACCGCAAGCGTTCTCGCCATTGTTCCGAACAAGTCGTCTTTTCGACATTCCTTCACGTATGCTCATAATTGCGGTTCGCATCCATCCTCGCGAGCAGTTCTCGAGAAGTCACGTAGCACGTCGGTTTCGCGAATCGTTTCGACGTGAGCGATGTCAGGGTCGCAAAGCAAGGTTAGGACCGTGCCCTGTCACCCTGAATTCGGCAGATCTGAGGCAACGGATATTACTCGCCTTGATATACGACGTGCTTCGAGGCGGCATCGGGACGATTCACGCTCCGCTTGGAGTCGCCTGAGCCTCGCAGGAATTTCTTCGCAAAAACGGACTTTCAAACGATTTTGTGAGATTGCGACGGAGAATCGGCTTTGTATTTGAGACGGTATCACCGAGTCTGCTGTCACCGAGCGGCGATACAGTTCCAGTCGAACTCAGTATGTCCCAATTGTCGTTCATCCCCGAAAAACAGCGTCGATATAAAGTGACATCGAGTCAATGCTTCTACCTCCGCTGTCCCAACGAGCACATCAGTTGACCTCCGAGGAGTGCCGATCTCATCGCAACCAGCAAATCGTTCCTCGTTCGCCGTTTGTTCGCTACATGTACCCATTATAGCTCGCTATCAGCTACATTTCATACCAACCGGCTTCACAGCGGTATATTCCCATGCTTCTTAGGCGGATTCTTGTCCCGCTTGTTCTCCAGCATGGCCAAAGCCTGAATCAGCTTCTTCCGCGTCTCGCGGGGCTGGATGATGGCGTCGACAAACCCGCGGTCGGCGGCGACGTAGGGGCTGGCAAAGCGGTCGCGGAATTCTTCGATTTTGCTCTGCGCGCAATTCCTTCGCGCTCTTGCGGATTCGCGGCGCCATCCAGTTCGCGCTTGTAGACAATGTCCACCGCGCCTTCGGGGCCCATCACCGCGATCTCCGCCGTCGGCCACGCGTAGTTCACATCGGTGCGGATGTGCTTTGACGCCATTACGCAATAAGCCCCGCCGTAGGCCTTGCGCGTGATGACCGTGACCTTCGGCACTGTGGCTTCGGCAAACGCAAAGAGCAGCTTCGCGCCGTGTTTGATGATGCCGCCGTACTCCTGCGCGGTGCCCGGAAGAAATCCCGGAACATCTTCGAACGTGACCAGCGGAATGTTGAAGCAGTCGCAGAATCGGACGAAGCGCGCGCCCTTGATCGACGCATTGATGTCGAGTGTTCCCGCCAGCATCGCCGGATTATTGGCGACGATCCCGACCGGACGGCCGTCCAGCCGCGCGAATCCGACGACGATATTTTTCGCGTAGTGCTCCTGCACTTCGAAGAAGTACGCGTCATCGACCACGGCGTGGATCACTTCCTTCATGTCATAGGGCAGATTCGATTGCGCGGGCACAATCTTGTCGAGCGCAGCATCGGCCCGGTCGGCCGGGTCGGTACACGGCTTGCGCGGCGGGTCTTCCAGATTATTCGACGGCACAAAGCTCAGCAACTCGCGCACCATCGACAAACACTCGGCATCGTCGTGCGCCAGAAAGTGCGCCACGCCTGAGGTTTCGTTGTGGGTCATCGCGCCGCCGAGTTGCTCCTTGGTGACTTCCTCATGAGTTACCGTCTTGATGACCTCCGGCCCAGTAATGAACATGTAGGAAGTCTTGTCGACCATGAGGACGAAGTCGGTAATCGCTGGCGAATACACCGCGCCCCCGGCACAAGGGCCCATGATCGCCGAAATCTGCGGCACCACTCCGCTGTACAACGTGTTGCGCAGAAAAATATCAGCGTATCCCGCTAGCGACGCCACGCCTTCCTGAATGCGCGCGCCCCCGGAATCGTTCAACCCAATCACCGGCGCGCCCATCTTCGCCGCCAGGTCCATAATCTTGACGATCTTCCCCGCATTCGTCTCCGAGAGCGATCCGCCAAACACAGTGAAATCCTGTGCGAACAAATACACCAGCCGGCCCTCGATGCGGCCGTAGCCAGTCACAAAGCCGTCACCATAAGGCTTTTGCTCGGCCATGCCGAAGTCGTTGCAGTGGTGCGTGACCAGTTTGTCGGTCTCTTCGAATGTGCCTTCGTCGAGCAGGAACTCGATCCGCTCCCGCGCCGACATCTTGCCTTCTTTGTGTTGCCGCTCGCGGCGGGCCGCGCCTCCACCCTCTTCGGCAAGCTGGTTGCGCCGTTTCAGTTCTGCGATTTTTTCTTCAAGATTCATGGCGGAAGGATTATAGCGGGTGGGCGGAATTTGAAGTTAAGATGAAACTCATGCCCAGAACGATTGTTGCCATCGGCGGCGGAGAAATAAGAACAAGAGGCACCGCTCCGATTGATCGAGAGATTATCCGGCTCTCGAACAAGGAGAATCCGAAGCTTCTTTTCATCCCGACCGCTAGTTCGGATTCCGAGAAATATTGGACGCACGTCCAGGAATACTTTGGCAAATTCCTAAAATGCAAGACCGACGTCCTCTTCCTCATCAAAGAACAGCCTTCCAACGAGCAGATCCGGAGGAAGATCTTAGGGGCAGATATCATTTACGTTGGTGGCGGAAACACCCTGCTGATGATGCGCCTTTGGCGCTGCCTGGGTGTCGATAAACTTCTAATATCGGCCTACGAGAACGGGACTGTGCTTTCCGGCATTAGTGCGGGCTCGATCTGTTGGTTTGATTCCGGACACTCCGATTCCATGTCTTTTTACAACCCGCGAAAATGGAAGTACATAAACGTGAGAGGTCTCGGGCTCATCCATGGAATACATTGCCCCCACTACAACAGCATGACCAGAGGAATTCCCCGAAGAAAGCACTTCCGGGACATGATTGGCAGGACCGGGAGCCTAGGAATCGCGATTGAGAACAACTGCGCGATCGAGTTCATTGACGGCCGGTTTTACAAAGTCATCGCATCGAAAAGCTACTCGCAGGCTTACAGGGTGTACAAAAGTGGCGGCAAAGTGGTAGCAGAGCAAATTCGCCAGCTGGAACAACTCGCTCCCGTCGAATCCCTCTACTCCAAATCCGAGCCCAGCATCTGGTAACGATACCTCTTCCCATCCCAGAAAATGACCGAAGAGGTCGCTTCGCCTTCACCCCTCTCTTCCATGTAGATTCCGAGCACGGTCTTTTTCTTCAACGCCAGCCTTTTCACCGTGAGCGTCTGGAAGGGCAGGTTGATCAGCAAAAACTTGGGCTTCTCTTTGCCGGAACGCCAGGCCTCAGAACCCACACCATGAACGATGAGCAAAGAAACGCCCTTGCGCTCCGGCACATCCGAGGCAAATGTCGAAGTGACTTTGACGTTACCGAAGCCCATGAAGCTGTTATAAGGATCGGCCACGATAAAACCGTATTCAGCCTGGTCGGCCATGGGATTCTTGCAGCGCGCGGCGATCACGAGATCATCCACCCCATCGCCATCGAGGTCACCGACAAACTGCGGGGGCCCGGCCAGCAATGTGCAATTATCGCCAAACTCCTTGTGCACATACTCATCGGTGACCGCGGGTGAAGGAGTCTTAGCGTGCGCCGGCGGCGGAGGCAGCGGCTTCTTTTCAGCGGAGAGCGTTGCGGACCCGGCAGTGATCATCAGCGAGATCAGCAAAATACGGAACAATGCGACTCGGGAGAACGGCATGCCACTACTCTAGTACTGTTCGTCGCGCCAGGGTATAGACACAAAGGGTCACTGGTCACCGAAGTAACCACTACCTCCGGAAGTGCTCCCACCCCAGTGGCTCAAGTTCATACCCCACACCGCCCCGATTCCTAAGGAAAATCCTCCGCTGATGCGTAATATGCCCAATCTGGGTAATGGAAATTCCGGCAATGCGGGATAGAACCCGCTTGCCAGGGGGCGAGGTGAACAACAATTCGTAGTCTTCCCCGCCATGCAGCGCAGATTGCAGATCGACTTCCCGCGCCGGCTTTCCCACGCTCGCCCGGGGGATGGCTTCTGCCTGCAGTTCCGCACCCACGCCACTTTCGTCGCAGATGTGGGCAAGATCGGTCGAGAGCCCGTCGCTGGTATCGATCATCGCGGAGGCGAGGCCTTTCTCTCGCAGAACCCGCCCCAGCTCGATTCGCGGCTCCGGAAAGAAATGCCGGGGATACTCCCGCGGATTCAGCTTCCGCCTAGGCTTCTTCCGCATCTGCCAAACGGCCGCCGCCGAGCCGCCCAATTCTCCACTCACATAAATACGGTCGCCGGGCCGCGCCCCGGATCGCAACACCGCCATCCCCTTTGGCACGGTCCCTACTAGAACAATATCCGCCAGAACTCCCCTAGGAGACTCGGCCGTATCGCCTCCAGCGAGCGTCACACCGTATCGCTCGGCCAGGCTGATCAAGCTGCGCGCGAAGCGGCCCACCCAGCTTTGCGGCAAGTCGCGCGGCAGGGCCAGCGAAAGAAACGCCGCCACCGGCTCCCCGCCCATGGCCGCAATGTCGCTCAACCCTCGCGCCAGGCATCGATGCCCCACCGATTCCGCCGAATGCCAGTCCCGCCGGAAGTGGATGCCCTCCAGCGTAAAGTCCGTCGTAACCAGCAAGTCCCTGGCTTTCGTCTTACCTCGGCCCGGCAAAAGTCGCAGCACGGCGCAGTCGTCTCCAATTCCAGCCACAACCGCTGGGCTCGTCGCAGCCGCCGATAGCCGGCGAACTTTAGCAATCAGCGCTTTTTCGGCAATCACCACGACTCCCACTATAAGCGAGGCCCACCTACGGATGCTGCCCATCCTCCCCAGGACTCATGCCCACGACTCATCCGAGCACTGAACTGTCCCACAGGCCACTTGCCGTTAGGGCGTAGTAATCTGCCCCGTGGTTACATTCGCGTACCCGGCTTAAGTAACGCCTAATGCCCCTCAGCGTCGTTGACAGGGGGAACCCAGTTTGTTACCTTTACCCAGTCATTCACAATACCTTTGGTCGAGTAAAGTTGGACCAGCTTAAGTTCAGCATTCTGTTATAATTGCAGACAACAGGTTTCAGCTTGGTCCCAAAGTTCTGGTAGGAAAAGGGCACGTTAGGAAGTTTCCATTCCCAAGATGGGAAGCGTGGCCCGAAAGCGACAGGTGATCCGAACAGGCTTTCTGCAACCTCAGATCTTTGCCTGGAGTTCCGGACCTGATCGTCAAAGCAGCATTCTATAGCGGAAGGAAGGCATTTGCGTAAGCGCTTCTACATCCTTTTTGTGGCTCGTGGCGACGACGGCCAGTTGCGCAAAATCTCCATTCCCGTCCATTACCTTTATGTTTTCGTAGTCGGTGCGGCCATCGGCTTCCTCAGCCTCACCGGTATTGCCAGCTCTTATGCCCGCATGCTGCTCAAGGTCTCACATTATAACCAGTTGCGGACCGAAAAAGAGCAGCTTAAGGATCGCTATTCGCGCCTTGAAGAGGTCGCTAAAGAGCGCGACGTGCAGGTAGCTTCCCTGGGCTTGATCGCCAGTGAAGTTTCCGCCCTGTACGGATTGAAACCTCAGCCCGGGCTGGTCACCGCCTCCGAACAGAAAATACAGGACGCCGAAGTCAGCTCTTCGATGGACCAGCTTGGCGCGCTCCGCGCCTCTGCCCTCACCGGCGCAGCCACGGTTGGCATCGGCTTGGGCATGACTCGCAACGCCACCACGGCCGACTGGGTCCGCGCCAGTTCCGCGCCCAACCTCTGGCCGGTCGAAGGCCGCGTCACGGGCAGCTTCGGGGAGCGCCTCGACCCGTTTAACGGAGAAGGCGCGTTTCATAGCGGCGTCGATATCAGCAGCTCATACGGCCAGGCGATAGTCGCGCCCGCTGACGGCGTGGTCGTTTTTGCCGACTTCCTTGGCGGATACGGCAAAGCGATCATGATCGATCATGGCCATGCCATCGCCACCCGCTATGGCCACCTGTCAGGCTTCGCGGTTACCCCGGGACAGCAGGTTCACCGAGGCGACACCATCGGCTACGTCGGCATGAGCGGACGCTCCACCGGCCCCCATCTCCACTACGAAGTCCGCATCAACGACACCCCAGTCAATCCCTACAAATATCTCCGACTGACGGTCGCTCAGAGCGGCGGCTACCAGGCGGGAAGCTAGGCACCTCAGTTCTCAGTTCTCAGTTCTCAGTTCTGGCAAAACCGTACAAGGCGCAACTGTCAACTCTTAATGCGATTTCTGCTGCGTCCCCCGCGAACCCTCTGCATTCTTCGCGGTTAAGGCTTTCTCTCGAACCCACCTCCAGCCCTTGCACTCTTCCCGTCGCTGGGCTACGTTCATTGGGAGAACTGCCCATGATCAGTTTCTTCCGTTCAGCCCGCGAAGACGTTGCCGCCGTCTTCGCTTCCGATCCCGCCGCGCGATCTTATTTTGAGGTACTGCTGCTCTATCCAGGCCTCCACGCCGTCTGGATGCATCATCTGACCCACTGGCTCTGGCTGCACGGCATGCGCTTTCTGGCAAGATGGGTTTCGCAGGTAGCGCGTCTGTTTACGGGCATTGAGATTCACCCTGGCGCCGAGCTTGGACGCCGTCTCTTCATCGACCACGGCATGGGCACGGTAATCGGCGAGACTGCCATCGTCGGAGACGATGTCACTCTTTATCAGGGTGTAACGCTGGGCGGAACCGGCAAAGAGAAAGGCAAGCGCCATCCCACCATCGGCAACAACGTCGCAATCGGCTCCGGCGCCAAGGTGCTGGGCAACATCACCATCGGCGACAACTGCCGCATAGGGGCGGGCTCGGTTGTGCTGCGCAGCGTGCCCGCCAATTCCACGATCGTAGGCGTCCCCGGACACATCGTTCTGCGCGACGGCAAACGCGTGATTATCACCGACCCCAAGGATATCCGCGACCCGCTCTCCGACGTAATCATCAAGCTGGCTGAGGAGGTTCACGAGTTGCGGGAGAAGTTTCAGCATCACTCCCACGAAGCGCTGCAAGCCGAACCGAACCTCGCAATCGACGAAGGGACGTTGCCCCCAAACATCTCTCCCCAGGATTTGTTCCAGGACGATTATCAGATCTGAAAGGCAGTGGTCAGTGGTCAGTAGTCGGTGGTTAGTAAGAACACCTGAGTCAAATGCATTGGTTTCACTGACCACTGATCACTGATCACCGACCACTGATCGGGCGTTCCGCAATCTTCCGCCAGCTACTTTAGTAAATATTCTTTCATGAAAAGAACCGTCGCGTAGAATTCGAAATCGCTGTTGTTTTTCTTCCTGAACCCATGCCCTTCGTCCTTGCCCATCAGGTACCAAACGGGTGTTCCATTTTTCCTGAGAGCGGCAACCATAGCCTCCGATTCGCTCAGCGGAACGATTGGATCGTTCTTTCCCTGGACTACAAATAAGGGCTTCTTGATTTTCGCGACGTTGTTGAGGGGCGCGATTTTTTCGAGGAAGGCGCGCATCTGCGGGTCGCGTTCATCACCATATTCCACCCGGCGCAGGTCCTGGCGATAAGCAGCCGTGTGCTCCAGAAAGGTCACAAGATTTGCTGGTCCGCAAATATCGATTGCGGCTCGGATTTTGTCGCTGTAATTTGCGGCGACGGCAAGGGCCATATGACCGCCATAGCTTACGCCCGTTACCAACACCCGGTCTGCATCGAGGTCGGGTTGGGCCTGGATCCAATCCAAGAGCGCGCCGATGTCTTTATAGGAATTTTCGCGAAGATATCCATTGTCGAGCTTGAGAAATTCCTTGCCATAGCCTGAAGAGCCGCGAATGTTTGGATAGATCAGGGCGACCCCAAGTTCGTTCATGTAGTAGTACGTCCGGCCTTGGAAATAGGGCTGAAACTGGGCTTCGGGGCCGCCATGAATATCGATAACTACTGGACGCTTTCCCGCAAACTTTGCCGGAGGAGGATAGAGAAAGCCCGAGATTGAGAGCCCATCGAAGCTCCTCCATCGAATCAATTTCGGCTCGACATACTGGTCAGTATTAAGCCCACCAGTTTCGCTATAGGTCCAGCGTTCCACCGTCAGGGTCTTGGTGTTCAGCGCGTAAGCATCCGTGGCCGAGCGGACGGAATCAAGAGTGAACCCAAGATATCTTCCGTTCTTGTGCCAACGAATGCCACTGACGTAACCGGGGGGAACATTGGCTAGAGGAATATCCTTGCCAGTACGCGCATCGATCAAGTGAAGGAGTTCGAGGCCATCTTCGTTTGACAGAAGGGCGATCATCTTTCCGTCTGGCGAGAGTTTGAAGTCTTGAATGTCCCATTTGATGTAGTCGGTGAGAAATTTGTATTGGCGGGTTTTCAGATCCAAATACGCTAATCTCTGAAACTCGGAGTCTCGGTCGGTGGTGACGTAGATCCCTTTCCCGTCCCTGCTGAATTGTGCGGCGCCATAAGTAGCCAGTTGACCATCAATCTTCGGAGTTAAGAGTTCCTTTTTCCCGGTTGCAACGTTAAAAGACCACACGTAACTCTCGTTAGCCGAGATCTGCTGGATCGCGACGATTTGCCGGTCGTCTGGCGACCAGTCGGCCGGCTGCCATCCTTCGCCTCCTTCTAATTGTGCCAGCAGCCGGTCGCTGGCCGGATCGGACGGATTCAGGATGTAAAAATCCATATCTGTACCGTTTCTCCGTGTCGATCCATACACGATGCGGTCACCAGCATGCGCCCAAACGCCTGGAGTGTTCTTCGATTTGCCATCAGTCAACAGCGTGATGTCACCAGTCGAAAAGTCATAGCGGTAATTTTGATAGTTCTGGTCTCCGCCTACGTCCTTGGAAAAAATGAAGTAGTCCCCCGTCGTCGGATGATAGGAAACTCCTCTGGATGGGTTGTCGTCGAAAAAAGTAAGTTGCGTGCGAGCGCCGCCGGGAAACTTTACCTGGTGGACCTGCGGGATGTTGCCAAAGAATGTAACGATGAGCATCTCCCGCCGGGTAGGGTGCCAGTCCAGGATCTCGGCGGCACGGCCGTTGGTATATCGCGCTGAACGTTGCACCAAATCAGACGGTATTGAGGGGATTCCCTCTGCAACTAAATTGTCGCTGGGAGCAACTTGGTCCGACTGAGCAAAAAGCGTTGCTACACAAAACAAGAACGCCAACATGAAGTGCAGTTTCATGTTCATCCTCGAAGCGGAGTTCGGGAGCGCTGTCACTCAACTCCTCGCGGTTGGCGAAACTGGCACGGACGACATTAAGGCTGCCACGTTATGGACGAATCGTGCCTGCCAATGTCATCAATCGCATGTCAGGGAATGCATCAGATATGAAAGGAAGTGGTCAGTGATCAAGTGGTCAGTGGTCAGTGATCCAGCTACAACAAGTGTGTCCAGTGCTTTAGTTTCACTGACCACTGATCACTGACTATCACTGACCACTGACCACTGCTACTGCCTTAACCCCATCCAACTCTCCGACACCACCAGCGAATTCCCCGGATTATGCGGATCGTACTTCACCGACGTGGGCAGCCCCAGCCGGCAGGAATGCAGGTTGATCCACTGGCGCAGGTAGGTAACGTCCTGCGAGCATTCGTACGACACGCCCGCGACGTCGTATTTGTAGATAAGCAACACGGCCGCGTGATGGCCGTGGCTGACCGGCAATTCCTGCACATCGATGACAGTGCCGTCAGTGATCCGTCCCACGCCGTCAAGCCAGGTGCGGCGCTCCCGTTCCAGCTCCGCCGGCCCCTTGGGCTTGCGCCGCAAGAGCGCGTAAGCGCCAACCACAACAGCGCTTCCGCCGGCAACAATCAACGAATAAAGACGCAACGAATCCATTCTGAGGAACGATATGTGAAGCGAAGCCCAGCGCGACCCACGTTTTCGTTACCAGCATATGACGGAAGCCGCGTCTGCGGAAGTAGGTGGAGAGTTACCGAGCTGGGTACGGCTGTGGAAAAGCGAGAAGCACTGCTTAGTGGTCAGTGGTCGGTGGTCAGGTCGGTGAAACCCAAAGCGACGGCGTAGTTGTTGTTGCAGCGGGTTCTTGCTTTTCACTGACTACTGGCCACTGACCACTGACCACTGCTTTTTCACTTCTGCTTGCAAACAAACTCTCTCGCGATCCCGGCGAAATCCCCTTCCGCCACCTGCCCGAACTGATCATCGTGTCGAGTCTTCTTGCTGACCACCAGCTTCCCTCCGCGATCGCGGGAGTAAAACCATTCCGAGTTCGCCACCTCGGTGCCATTGGCGCAGTTGAAACGAACCCGCGCCCGCAACTCCACGAACGGACCGCCCGGCGGCAGTTTGAGAGGCTCTTTGTATTCCACGCGCACCCAGGCGGTGCGCAGCCCGTTCTTCTTGGCCGAAACTGAGCTGACCAAAACCTGATCGCCGCCGGCAGTAGTGCCAACCGTCCGCCAATCCCCTGCGGCCAGCACCACCAGTCCCACCAACAGGACCGGAGCCAGCACCACGGCAAAGAAGATCAACAGGCCCTTCTTCATAGGGGATGGAGGTAAGCCCATAAGCACGCCGCCACACACTCTGGGCCAAAAACCACTTTCTGTCAACCGCGAACGGCACATGGGGAGATCAAGCTGGTTCGCCTTGTATTCGCCTTGGCAGCGGTGATAGCCTAAAGAGCCAGCCGCTTGAGGATCAAAATCCTATGGAAATGCTTCATACCACGAACATGGACTCGCCCATCGGACAGCTGTTCCTGGCAGCGTCCGCTCAAGGCCTGGTCGCCTTGGAATTCGACGCCAGATTGCCAGGACAGCAATCGATTCGCCCGAACCCGCGCCACCTCCGAGAAGAACAAAGGGGATTCAAGTTCGAGGACTCTCCTCGGCAGATGCAGCCTTACGTGAGCGAACTGGAAGAATATTTTGCCCGCAAGCGCCGCGAGTTTAGTTTTCCGCTCGACCTTCGCGGAACAGCATTCCAGCAAGCCTGCTGGCGCGCTCTGCTGGCGATTCCCTACGGTGAGACGCGCACCTACGCTGACATTGCCCGAGCCGTCGGCAAGCCGAACGCATTCCGCGCCGTAGGCATGGCCAACAATCGTAATCCCATCGCGATCGTCGTCCCCTGCCATCGTGTAATCGCGTCTGATGGGACTCTCTGCGGTTATGGTGGTGGCCTCGACGTGAAACGTAAACTGCTCGAACTCGAGGGTGCGATGAGTGGGACTCTGGCAGCTTGAAGCCATAACCACGATGGACACGAAGTAACAGGAAGGTTTCTGGTTCTATGACTTTCCTTGGTGTGCCTTCGTGCCCTTCGTGGTGAATGGATTCCGGCAAACTGAGTCCCCGCCGACTTTGCCGAGGGACGCGCGCTGACAGGAATGGCCCGTGCGGCGATTCCAAGGGCGCCCCCGGCTCAAGAGAACCGCGGACTGAGCCTCACAGGTCGGTGGTGATTTGGAGTCGCTTAGCGGGCGAGATGAATCGATTTAACTAGCGGGATTAAGTGCCTTGTTTTTAATGAGATACGGACCAATTTTTGCACACGCCACACCCCCTGCAAGGACCCGGAAACAATAGGCTTGGCGGGGTTAGCACCATTGTTCATGCACACGCACGCCAGCTTGCCGCCGAGCTTCCGTAAGATATACAATTGCAATGTATATCTAGGGGAGGATCTATGCAGGTTTCGAAGTGGGGAAATAGCCTGGCAATTCGCCTGCCCGCCGCGGTCGTCAAGGCGCTTGAACTGAAGGAAGGCGACGACATCGAGATTCGCGTCGCCGGCAGCCGCGAGTTAGAAGTCAGCCGCGACCAGAGCCGACAACGAGCTTTGGAAGCTCTGCGCAAGCTCCGGCGTCCTTTCCCTCCCGGATTCGTTTTCGACCGCGAAGAAGCACATGAACGAGGAAGCAAGAATGATGAGTGAAGAGCGATGAGCGATGAGCGATAAGGCGTTCTTCGACACGAACGTCTTTGTGTACGCCATCATCCAAGATGATCCACGCTCCGACCACGCTGAAGAATTGATTGCCCAAGGCGGAACGGTCAGCGTGCAGGTCTTGAGCGAGTTCGCTGCAGTGGCACGCAGGACCAAGATGCCTTGGGTCGAGATTCGTCGGGCCTTAGACGGCATCAAGGCCCTCTGTCCCGATCCGCTCCCCATCACGCTTGATACTCACGGAGAGGCGATAGCCATCGCGGAACGATATGGCTACAAAATTTATGACGCCCTCATCGTGGCCTCTGCCTTGGAAGCGCGATGCGCGATCTTGTACTCGGAAGATTTGCAGGACGGGCAGGTGATCGACGGTCGGCTGACGATTCGAAACCCGTTCACGTCTGAACCGGTTCTTGAGCTCAGGCTTTTTTCGAATCTCCGTCCAATACTCTTCTCGCACGATCAGTCATCGATCTCAACGGGGATGTTGCTGACGTAGAGGCGATCTCTTCGTCGCGACGCGGTCCGGAAATCCAATACTCTCGAACGTTTCCTGATCGACGATAATTCGCCTTGCATCCCTGAATTCTGAGGAAGCCCTTACCCTTGTACTCAGATGGATAGGCCGGTTTTCGGAAAAGTTACGTACGGCCGATTCGCGCTGGACCATTCAATTTCTCAGCCTTCGACTCGTGTTATGACGCGCGAGACATTCCAGCTGGAATCATTTTGAGACTTCCTACGTTCTAAGTTCAGCTAACCCAATCCAGAAACTTGTACCACATTCCCGCGAACGGCAGGAACCACGGCTTGCCGTTGTACAGGCCGAGCGGCGCGCCGGGGAATGGAATGCCGACGAAGGGATTGTCTGGTTTATCGCCTGACATCAGTTCCGCCATCTTCTGGCCTTGGTAGGTGGCCATGGCTACTCCGTGGCCGGCGTAGCCGACGGCGTAGTACATGCCATCGAGTTGGCCGGCGTGGGGCATGATGTCGAAGGCGAAGTCGAGCGTGCCTCCCCAGACGTATTCGACTTTGGCGTCGCGCAGTTGGGGATAGACATCGATCATGCCGCGGCGCAGGATTTCGGCGCTGCGGCGGATGGTCTGGCCGGTTTCGGGGAAGAACGCGGCGCGGCCGCCGAACAGCATGCGGCGGTCGGGCGTGAGCCGGTAGTAGTAGAGATAATGCTTCGAGTCGTAGATCATGCGGTTGCGCGGGCTGAGTTCGTGCGCCAGCGCTTTCGGCAGGATCTCGGTGGTGATGATGAACGAGCCTATGGGGATGAGTTTTTTTTGCAACGTGGGAGTTGCCCTGCCGGTGTAACCACTTGTCCCGATGAAGACTTCGCGGGACCACAGCGTGCCGCGCGACGTGATGACTTTCCATCCTGACTCGCCCTGGTGGGATTCGCGCTGCAGGCTTTCAACTCTAGTGTGGTCGAAGACTTCCGCGCCGGCTTTCATCGCGGCGCGGCCCAATCCAGCCACATAGCGCGCGGGATTCAGTCCGGCGCTGACTTCATCGACCATGCCGCCGTAATAAATGTTCGAGCCGATTTCAGCACTCAGTTCGTGTCTCTCTAGTACGCGCAGGTGGTGATTGAATTCGTGCGCGATCACTTCCGCCTGCCGCGCGTAATCGTCGAAATGCTTCTGCTTGCAGGCCACTTCAAGGTGGCCGCATCGCGAGAAGCCGCAATCAATGTTCTCTTCGCGGATAATCTGCTCGACGCAATCGATGGTGTCGATCGAAGCCGCGTACATGCGGCGCGCGAGATCGCGTCGGTACATGGAGATGAGTCGGTCCCCGCCTAGCTTCATACCCGTCAGCACCATGCCGCCGTTGCGGGAACTGGCTCCCCAGCCGATGGTCTCGGCTTCGAGGACGGCGACGTTAGCACCCCGTTTGGCGAGCGTGCGTGCGGCGGAGAGGCCGGTGAAGCCGGCGCCGATTACGGCGACATCCATGCGGGCGGGGAGTGGACGGGCCTCTGTTGTTGGGAGATCGGTTGTTGTGAGCCAGTAGTTATGCTCTTGCAAGGGCATATTGCCTTGTCGTGAATTCTCTGCGTAAGCTTCGAATTCCATGCGCCGCCTGTAAGCAGGTCCCTCCACTGCGCTCGCTATCGCTCCGCTCCGGTCGGGATGACAAAGTTTGCCAGACCTTGAGTCAACTTCACAGCACGGCGGTTTCTTGGATCAGGCGGCCTTCGGCGAAGCGCTTCAGACTCAGCAGCGATGCATCGATCAAGTCGGTCTTCCCGATGAGCAGCAGGTCGCTGAGAATCTTTCCCGTTGCCGGGGCGTGCATCACACCGTGTCCGCTAAAGCCGTTGGCGAGGAAAAACCCGGGCGCTCCAGGAGCCTCGCCCAGAATTGGATGATGATCCGGCGTCATCTCATACAGGCCCGCCCAGGCGCGCTTGGGATTCACCGGAAGATTGGCGAAGCAGGGCACTCGGTCGGCTGCGCGGGTGAGGATTTTCTCGACAAAGGCTGCGTCGAACTCCGTCTTGAAGCCGGGGGTTTCTGCGGGATCGTTCCAGGCGAGGAGAAAGCCGCGGGCCTCCGGGCGAAAGTGGAAACCGTTCGACATGTCGACGATCATGGGCGCGGTGTGGGGAAATTCATCAAAGGGCTCGCTGGGGACGAGCATGCGGCGCAGCGGTTCAACCGGTAAATCCACGCCCGCAAGCTTGGCTACGCCCGCGGCCCAAGGTCCCGCGCAGTTCACTACTTTACGAGTCAACACCAGGCCGCGAGTGGTCTCGACCGATGAGATCCCGGTTGCGTCCCGCGTGAAGCCGGTGACGGCGGTGTTCTTCCACAATGTGGCGCCGTGGTCGGCCGCCCAGGTCATGAATCCGGTCATGGCACTGTAGGGATCGACGAAGCCATCGCTGGAGCAGAAACTTCCGCCAAGAATATCGTCGGCACGCAACTGGGGGAACATGCTGCGGATCTCATCGCCTTCTATCAGACGCACATTCTTCAAACCCATATTCACTTGCTGCGCATAGTTTGTCCGCAGGTAGGCTATCTGGTTGTCCGTTGTCGCGCAAAATAGATAACCTTGCGGCCGGTAGTCGCAAGGATGGGCGAGGCGCTCCTCGAAGCTGGCATAAAAAGGAATTGAATAGAGCGACATCTGGATACTGACCGGAGTGGAAAACTGCGCTCGCACCCCGCCCATGCTCTTGCCGGTCGAGCCCTTGCCCTGCGCCGATTCGCGCTCGATGACCAGAACGTTGCGGCAGCCGCTCGCCGTGAGGTGATAAGCGATGCTGGAGCCGACGATTCCTCCACCGACGATGACGACATCCGCAGTCTGCATATGGCTAGCGATCGGGAACGACCCAGCATTCTAGCGCAGAAGTGGTCAGGGGCCAGTGGTCAGTAGTCAGCAAAATCAACACCAAGAGGCGTTTTACTGACCACTGACCACTGATCACTGGCCACTGGCCACTGCCACCTAGGTAACTTGCCGCGGTTACTGCGCTTGCTTAGTCTGGAATAGTATGCCCTTGCGCTGCCTATTGTTCTCGTCGAATGAGGGACTGGTCCAGCCGATCTGGGAGGTGCTCGCCGAACTCGGGATCGAGGGAGAATACTGCCAGAGCGCGGTGGACGCAGTGGAGAGGGTCACAACCCAGATGTTCCAGATTGTGATCACGGACTGGGAGGATCAGCCGGAGGCCGCGTTCCTGCTGAAGACGGCGCGGGATTTAAAGGCAGCGCATCGTCCGCTGATCCTGGCGATCGTCGGCGATGATGCCAGGTTGCCCGAGGCATTGCGAGCCGGAGCAAATTCAGTTCTGATGAAACCGATTCGCACGGAACAGGTGCGGGACACCATGAGCACCGCGTGCGAGCTGCTGCGGTCAAAGTTGCAGCCGGCAGCGCCGCAACCTGCAGTGCAGCGAGCAACGGCGCCAACGGTTTCACCCGAAGTACCCGAGACGACTGCCTTGGCCGCCGCGGCAGCGACTGGCGCGGCTTCCGCACCTTCCGCACCTGCTTCTGTAACCCAGACGCCAGAGAAAACCTTCCGCGCGGGCGAATTCCTGACATCGGCAAGTCCGGCACCCGGAGCACAATTCGACACAGAAACTGAATGTGACGTTCAGAAGTCGCTGGACCAGGCCGCAGCCGCGGAGATTGACGCTCTCACTGAGTTGGAACCGATGGCCGCTGCCGTGCAAGACGCAGCGGTGGAACCATCTGAACCTCAGACGGCACTGACGGGTTGGGCAGCCCTGCAATCGCGGTTGATGCAACCGATGCGGCAGCCTGTGGAGGATGCTCCGCCGAAAAACGAGACCAGCGGGTTGATGTCGTACGGAGAAACTCACGGGGAAACGCCATCCTATGGGGCGCCATCGGCGGAACTGGCTGAGAAAGACAAACCTCAGGTGAAGGAGGAGCCATTCGAGGAATCCGAATCGGAAGCGGCGCTTTTCGGCTACATGGCGGGAGAGCAGGAAGATCGCGCACAGCGGCCGGGCGCGAATCGTGGCAGAGTTCTTCTGGTAAGCGCCATCGCAGTTGCCTGCGTAGTTCTGGTGGCAGTGCCCCGAACCCGGCGGATATTGCAGATCTCTTATCGAGGCGGTGTGCATGCGGTCGCGAATTTGTTGAATCCCCCACCCGCAACTCTGCCACAGGCTGTGGCGCAGCATGACAATTTTGGCCAGTCGGGTGACGAGTACAAGCTTCCCGCGACCGGGAACATTCCGGATGCGACGACGGACCCTTCCCAGATTCGCGTGCTTCCGGTGATTGACCCAACCGTGAAAGTGGAGAAAGGTCCTGAGACCAGTGCCGGTCAGGCTCAGACGACCGCAGGCGAGAGCAATACCGCCGATCAGAACCCGACGGATCAAAGCCAGCCTGGACCGGACCAGAACCGGCAAGGGCAGGCTGTGCAGGATCAGATCAAGGATTCGAATCAGACGAGCGTTGGCAATGTGCCGGGGACTGCCACGGGACCAGCACCGGGTGCGGCTCCCGCCGCGGCGCAGGCGCAGGCGAATGCTCCTCCGGTGGTCCAAGTAGCCGCGGCACCGCCACGTCTTGTCCCATCGACGGCGCGGAGCGTTCCGCCGCCGCATGCAGTTTCGGCGGCGAGCGGCTCGGGCATTCCGTCGAGTCTGAAATCACAAATGGCTTCTTCGACTCCAGCTGCCAGCGGCAACAAGCCGGCCGAGGCGGCGATGTCAGCAATTGAGCCGGTGAATCTGCCGGAGTCAGCGGCGCTCGAGCTGCTGACCCAACCGGTTGAGCCGCAGTATCCGGCGACGGCGAAAGCCACGGGGCAACGGGGCAGCGTGGTTCTGCAGGTGGTCGTCGGACGCAATGGCGCGGTTCAAGACGTAAAGTTTCTGCAGGGATCGCTGATGTTTGCGCGGGTGGCCATCGATGCGGTGAGGCAGTGGCACTTCAAGCCTTATTCCTTGAATGGCCGCGCCGTATCGGTGCAAACCACGATCACACTGAACTTCAAGCCGCCGGCGTAGCGGACCGATAACGAAACTGGGGCTGGATCGTCTTAGTTCTTGCGTGGAAGCCCAAATCCGCAGAAGGCTGCCGTGGTGGGCGAACAAGAGCAGCCAAGAGGCAAGAAACGGCATCTACACGATATAATGATTGAAGTTCCTCAGGAAGCGACTCCTTTCCAGAAACGAAGAAAACGATGTCGATGAAAATTAAAGCTGCGGTGCTGGTTTCGTCCTTTGCCGTGCTGTTGTTTGTTGTGGCCGGCTCGCTTGGTCTGGGGGGCGTGCATGCCTCTTCGAAAGACGGCTCTTACCGGCAGATGCAGGTCTACAGCGAAGTATTGTCGCGCGTGCAAAGCGAGTACGTGGAAGATCCGAACATTCCCAAGGTGACGGACGGAGCATTGCACGGGCTGGTGGAGTCGCTCGATGCGAACTCCAGCTACCTGACGCCGGAGGCTTACAAGGCCTACAAAGCTCACAAGTCAGAGGCCAAGGGTGAGATTGGGGCGACCATCTCGAAACGTTTTGGATATGCGGACGTGGTTTCGGTACTGCCCGGGTCCCCGGCGGAAAAGGCAGGAATTGAGGATACGGACATCTTCGAATCGATTGAAGGGCGCAGCACGCGGGACATGTCGCTGCCGGAGATTCGCAGCGCGCTGTCTGGAGCTCCGGGCTCGAACGTAAATGTTTCGGTGGTGCGGGCACGCAGGGCGGAACCGCAGAAGATGACGATTACGCGGAACGTGGTGACGATTCCGCCGGTCACCGACAAGATGCTGGAAGATGGCATCGGCTACGTGAAAGTGGACGCTCTGACCAAAGGCAAGGCGCAGGAAATTGCCGGGAAGATCAAGACCCTCGAAAAATCGGGAGCGAAGAAGCTGGTTCTCGATTTGCGGAACTCGTCGGAAGGCGAGGAAAGCGAGGGCGTGGCAACCGCCAACCTTTTCCTGAACCACGGTACGATTACTTATTTGCAGGGGCAGAAATTTCCGCGAGAGGCGTTCAATGCTGATCCGGCGAAGGCGGTGACTTCGCTTCCGGTCGCCCTGCTCGTGAACAAGGGAACGGCGGGGGCGGCTGAGATTGTGGCGGCGGCGATTCTGGAAAATGCCCGCGGCGACGTGGTGGGCGAAAAAACCTTCGGCGAAGGGTCGGTGCCGAAGATATTCGATCTGCGGGATGGCGGAGCGCTGATTCTCTCTGTGGCGAAATACTATTCTCCCAGCGGAAAAGCCATTCAGGAGACCGCCGTGACCCCTAACGTGCTGGTGGCCGACGAGACGGATAATGTGATCTCCGAGGATGAAGAGCATGAGCCTGCCGCCCCAGAGTCGGAGCCCAGGCCAAAGAGCACGCAAGACGACCAGTTGCACAAGGCGATTGAGGTGCTGAAGAGCCGGTCGAGTTAGTCGCTGTTCTTGGATGGAAGTTTTTCGCGCAGCGTGAGTTGCGCGATTTCTTTTTTGCGCCTTATTCTGTGGATCTGATCCAGATCCAGACCTGCTCCGCGCCCATCGCAGGCTCCTCTGCGCTTGCAACTACCGTAGCGAATGACGCCCCTGCTATCCTGAACATATCTCGCCATGAAGTCGCTCTATGAAGATCTTCCGCCGGTGGAGATTGCCGGGCGGAAGTTAGTGGGCCGGGTGTTGTTTGGCCTGCTGGTGCTGGTTTCCGCGCTGGTGGGCGCGACTGCGGGGCTTCTGCTGGTCTACACGACGGATTTGCCGCAGGTTGAAGCTCTGGAAGCGTACCGGCCCAGTTCGATCACAGAGTTATATGACGACCACGAGCGCGTGATTGGATCGTTCGCGCTGCAGCGGCGCGTGGTGGCTGGTTACGACGATTTTGCTCCCGTGCTGCGCGACGCGCTGGTGTCGATTGAAGATAAGGACTTCTACCGGCATTCGGGAATCAACTTCTGGCGTATTGTGGGAGCGGCGTACCGCGACATTGAGTCAGGCGGCAAAGTTCAGGGCGCGTCGACGCTGACCATGCAGCTGGCAAAAAACCTGTTTCTTTCTCCCGACCGCTCGTTCCACCGCAAGGTGCAGGAGGCGATGCTCGCGGTTCAGATCGAGCGGCGCTTCACCAAGCCGCAAATCTTCACGCTATACGCCAATCAGATTTTTCTGGGGCACGGAGTCTACGGGTTCGAAGCTGCGGCCGAGTTCTACTTCAGCAAGCCGGCTAAGAAACTTACGCTGGCAGAAGCCGCATTGCTGGCGGGTTTGCCCAAGGGCCCGGGAATCTACTCGCCCATCAACCATCCCGAAAAGGCCATGAGGCGCCGCAACCTTGTTGTCAACGCGCTGCTGGAAGACGGAAAGATTACCGCGCCGCAGGCGGCGGACGCGCGGTCGGCGCCCGTGGTTTTGCATTTGCAGCACGATCCGAACTCGCTAGCGCCTTATTTCGTGGAGGAGATCCGACGGTATCTGGAGAACAAGTATGGCGCCGATCAGGTGCATGAGGGCGGGCTGAAAGTCTATACCTCGCTTGACGTCGATCTGCAAAAGGCCGCGAACCAGGCGATGCTGGACGGTCTGGCGGCCTACGAACGGCGACATGGATGGAAGGGAAATCTGGAGAACGTCCGGGCGTATGGAATCGCGATCGACAAATACGGGCATCCCGATTGGGATGACGAACCGGAAGTGAATGGATACATTCACGCGCTCGTGACGTCCTCGGGGGTTGGGATTGCGACCTTGAAATTCGGGCGCTACGCGGCGGCTTTGGGACAAGCGGATGTGGCCTGGACGCAGCACAAGATACCGGATCTGCTGCAAACGGGAGACATCTGCTACGTGAAGATTTTAGGGCTGAGCCCCAACGGCGCAGCGCGCGTGAGCCTGGAACAGGACTCTGGCGCGCAGGGAGCGCTGGTCGCGATTGACAATGCGACCGGCAGCATCAAGGCGATGATGGGGGGACGGGATTTCAACGAATCGAAATTCGATCGCGCGACGCAGGCGATGCGGCAGGTGGGATCGTCGTTCAAACCTTATGTTTACACCACAGTGATTGACCGGGGCGGAAGCCCGGACGACACGATTCTGGACGAGCCAGTGACGTTTGAGACCGGCTCCGGACCGTATTCGCCGCATAACTATGACGAGAAGTTTGAGGGGATTATCACGCTGCGGCGCGCTCTGGCGCAATCGAGGAATATTCCGGCGCTGAAGCTCGCGAGCAAGGTTGGGATCAAGAGTGTGATCGAGTACGCAGAGCGCTTCGGGATTACAGCCAAGCTGCCGCCATATTTGCCGGTGGCGCTGGGCTCGGCAGAAATCACGTTGATGGAGCAGACCTCGGCTTACAGCGTGTTCCCGAATGACGGCGTGCGCGTTGCGCCTCACTACATCACCAAGGTGACCGACTATGAAGGCCGCGTGCTGGAAGAGGACTATCCTGAGGTGAAAGATGTAATCAGCGCGCGCACGGCGCGCATCATGACCGGGATGCTCCGCGAGGTCGTGCTGCACGGAACCGGAGCAGCGGCGGCGAAGATGCCTTTCCCGGTTGCCGGAAAAACGGGGACGACCAACGATTTCACGGATGCATGGTTTGTAGGATTCGCGCCGGCAATGACTTGCGGCGTGTGGGTGGGATTCGACGAAAAGAAAACGCTGGGAGCCAAAGAAACTGGAGCGCACGCAGCGCTGCCGATCTGGATGAACTTCATGAGTGCGGCGATGGCGGGGAAAGATCCGGGGCAGTTCCAGACTGCGCCGGACGTGCCCGTCACCACGGTGCAGAGAGTGGATACGCCGGACACGTCGCCCGGGGCGGATGAAACGCACTGAGAAAAGGTCGTTAGTCGTTGGTCAACCGCCAAAGACCAACACATCACATGCGTACCGAGGATTTGCTGATTTTGATCAACTATATAATTCCTGACGTCTTATGAAGTCTTTATTCCGATTTGCGATGATGGCGCTGGTGCTGGTGGTTGTAGCCTTGGTCTCGGCACTGATGGCGATGCGATTTGCAATTCACGGGCAGGAAGTCGAGGTGCCGGCTATCGTGGGGAAGACACCTGCGGAAGCGGAACGCGCAGTTGCCGGCCTAGGGTTGCTGATTGAAGTGGAGCGGCAGTATTACAGTCCGCAAATTCCCGAGGGCAGGATCATGACCCAGATGCCTCCACCGGGAACAAAGGTGCGGCGGGGATGGCAGGTGCGCGTGGCGCGAAGTCTGGGACCGCAGCGCGTGGTGATCCCGGATGTAACGAAGCAAAGTGAGCGCGCAGCAGAATGGAACATCCAGCGGCGCGGACTGGAAGTGGCTTCGACCGCGGAGATGCAGTTGCGGGGAACGCCCGCCGACCAGGTGCTGGCGCAGAGTCCGCCGGCGAACGCGAGCCAGGTCGAGGCTCCAAGAACAAGCCTGCTGGTAACCGTAGCGGCGGATCCGCCCGCGTACGTCATGCCGAATTTTGTCGGGCAGCCTTTGGGCACTGCCAGCCGCGCGCTGCAGGATGCGGGTTTCAGACTGGGGAACGTGAGCATGACGCCGCCTCCGGCAAACGCGGCGGCGACTGAAGTAACTCCAGCCATGCCGACTTTCCCACCCGCTCAACCGTCGCCCGCCAGCATGATCGTCGCGCAGACGCCGTCCGCGGGGCAGAAGGTTTTGGCGGGAGCGGTGGTGAACTTCGAAGTGCGGTGAAATTCGCAAGAGTAGTCTAGATTTTTTCGAGGATTGCGGCGAAGAAGCCGTCGCATGGGTGGATGCCGGGCAACGTGCGCAGATAGGAGCCGCGAGACAGCGAACAAATATCCGGCCAGATTAGTTCGCCTTCGTTTTGAAGCCGATCTAGTTCAGCTGGGCAATCGACAACGCGGAACGATAAGTTTTCAGCTAGAGCGCGTTCGATCACGTCCTCGTTTTCTTCTTTTTCCAAAGAGCAGGTGGAGTAGATCAGGCGGCCTCCGGCAGCAACTTGAGCCATAGCAGAACGCAGGATCGCGAACTGCCGCGCCTGGAGATCGGCGAGGTCTTCGGGCTGGAGCCGCCACTTGATTTCCGGATTTCGAGAGAGAGTGCCTGTGCCGGAGCAGGGTACGTCGGCGAGAACGCGGTCGAATTTTGCGGTGAATGGCAAATTCCGCGCATCGGCAGCGATCAAAGATATATTGCCGGCTCCAGTTCCGGAGGTTGGATAATTTGCGCTCAGCAGTTTCCGAAGCAGACGCGCGCGGTGAGGATGCAGTTCAACCGCCGCGATGCTTGCGTTGAGATTGCGGTCGGCGATAGCGGTGGTTTTTCCTCCCGGGGCTGCGCAGCAGTCGAGAACGCGCGTCCCGTGGCCGACCAGAACCGCGACGAGTTGCGAAGCTTCATCCTGAATGACACAAAGGCCTGTCCGAAAAGCGGGGGTTTTGGTGATGTCGCCGCGCTGCACTCGTCGCGCAGAAGCAAGGAGAGCGCCGGGAGCGAGTTCGATTCCCTCGGCGCGGAGTTGGTCTTCTGCTTCAGGGCGGCGAAGACGGATTGTAGTTACGGGAACCGATTGGTTCTGCTGGCAAATTCGAAAAGTGGAATCGATGCCGTAGGCCGCTATCCAGCGCTCGACGAGCCAAAGCGGGTGGGCGCTGGTGGCAGAGAGAGTTTCGGCTGATGCATCGCTGATCGCGTGCTGCGGGGAGATGTCGTCTTGTGACCGACCGGCGGTGAGTTTACGTAAAACCGCATTCACGAACGGAGCGGCGGAACGCTTGCGAGCGCGCTTGACTAGCTCAACGCTTTCGTTGATTGCCGCGCGTGCAGGAATGCGAGTGAGCCAGCGGAGTTGGTAAACCGCGAGGCGGAGTGCGGTGAGAACTTCATCATCCAGGTTTGAGAGTGGCTGAGAAGAGCTGGTTTTGATTTGTGAGTCAAGCAGAGATCGCCAGCGTAGGACACCCATGACCAATTCTGTTGTCAGGGAATGATCGAGTGCCGTGAGCCGGCCGTACGTCCGGGAATGAAGGAGCTCGGACGCGTAAGACGACTCGCGTTCGATGCGGAGCAAGATGTCGAAAGCAGCGGCGCGGGCTGGAGCAATCGCTGGTTGCGAGCTTTGAGCTTTGGGTTTCACTCTCGCCAGTATGACGGAAGCGGCCGAAGCGGAGAAAGAATTCGTTACGCTCCGAGCCTCTCGCCGGGCCGCGGGCGATAACCCCGAATGAAGTCAGCGGCAGAGGTTCGCTTCTTCCCTTCCAGTTGCACTTCGAGAAGTTCGATTGCGGTACGCTCGCCGCAGCCGACGAAAAGCCGATCACCTTCCGTATTCAGCTCGGACGATGGTAAGACCCGGTCGTCGAGCGCTGCCTTCCATATCCGCAGATTCTTCCCGCGAAACTTCGAGTATGCTCCGGGCCAGGGTTGAAAGCCACGCAGGCGGTTCAGGATCTCGGTCGCCGGACGGGAAAAATCAATGAGCCCGTCTTCTTTGGTGAGGATGGGCGCGAGGGTGGCCTGGGTGTGATCTTGCTTGCTGGGATGAATAGAACCATCCTGCAGTCCGCGCAAGGTTGCGACCGTCAGGTCCGCTCCCACAGTGGCCAGTTTTGGTGCAAGCGTTTCCGCCGTGTCGTCAGGGGCAATGGGCATTTTCTTCTGCAGAAGAATGTCACCGGTGTCGAGGCCGGCGTTAAGTTTCATTGTGGTAACGCCAGTGACGGTTTCGCCTCGTGCAATCGCCCACTGAATCGGCGCAGCCCCGCGAAATTTCGGCAGCAGCGAAGCGTGCAGGTTGAGGTTGCCGAGCGGAGGAAGATCGAGCATCCACTGCGGAATGATGCGGCCGTACCCGACCACGATGATGGCGTCAGGATTGAGGGCAGTGAGTTGAGAGCGAAAGGCGTCGTTGGTCTTGATGCTTTCAGGCTGAGTGATTGGCAGTCCTAACTGCAAAGCCCGCTGCTTAATTGGGGATGGAACGAGTTCGAGGCCGCGGCCTTTGGGGCGGTCCGGCTGCGTGACCACGAGCCGAACGTGGAATCCGGCGTCGACCAAGCGGTCGAGCATGGGCACAGCAAAGGGAGGCGTGCCGCAGAAGACGAGATTGAGCGATTGAATCATTGACACATTGAATCATTGGGTCAATGACTCAATCTCTCAATGACTCAATCTTCTACCATTCTCCCGCTTTGATCATCTTACGGATCTTGCGCTTGATCAGGTCGCGTTTCAGGGCGCTGATGTGGCTGATATAGAGCTTGCCGTTGAGGTGATCGGTTTCGTGCTGGAAGGCACGAGCCAGCAATTCGTCGCCGGTCTTTTCGAAGACCTGCCCGGTTAAATCCTGGGCGCGGATGGTGACCACTTTGGCGCGATTTACGTTTTCGCGGAAGTCGGGGATGCTGAGGCAGCCTTCGCTCTGCGTATGGCGGCCTTCTTTTTGGATGATCTCGGGGTTAATGAGGACTATTTGGGCATTGGGGTCCTCCTTGAAAGTGACGTCAACGACGGCGATGCGGCGCGAGATGCCGATCTGCGGCGCCGCCAGGCCCACACCGCGAGCTGCGTACATCGACTCGAACATGTTGTCGACGAGCGCCCTCAATTCCTCATCGAAGATAGTAACTCTCTCGGCCGGCTTCTCGAGGACGGGATTTCCAAACTTTACGATGGGATAGATCATTTCAGTTGCAATCAGTCAGTCGCAATCAGTCAGTCGCAATCGGTCAGTCGCAATCAGTAGTTTTTCAGTTGCAGGCAGTAGCCCTGGAAATTGCGCAAGGTTTCTCCCATGGAGTCGCCGCCGAATTTGTCGAGAGCGCAGTGGGCCAGAGTAAGCGCGACCATGGCCTCGGCCGCGACCCCAGCGGCTGGGACTACACAAACGTCGGAGCGCTCGTACGCAGCGCTTACGGGTTGACGCGTGGCGAAATCGATCGATTTCAGCGGGCGGCGCAAGGTGGAGATCGGCTTCAAGTAGCCGCGCACGCGAATCTCTTCTCCATTGGAAACGCCGCCTTCGATTCCTCCAGCGTTATTGCGAGTGCGAGTGAATCCGGCAAAGTTTTCCGGCTGGCTATAGCCGATTTCGTCGTGCACGGCCGAGCCGGGAGAAGCGGCGGCGGTAATGCCGAAGCCGATCTCAACCGCTTTAACGGCTTGCAGAGACATTACGGCCGCGGCCAGCAAAGCGTCCAGGCGTTCGTCCCACTGCGCGTAAGTGCCCAGGCCCGGCGGGACGCCGTGGGCAACCACCTCGAAGACTCCACCCAGCGAATCGCCGTTTTTGAGGACTTTGTCGACCTCATCTTTCATGCGCTGCTCGGTTTCTTTGTCCGCACAATTCAGCAGGATCTCCTCGTGATTGTAAAGAGCCTGAATCCGCTCCCAAGGGACTTCCTGTTGCAAGGCGACGTTGCCGACCGCGACAACGTGGCTCAGAACGTCGATGCCGAGTTCGCGCAGAAAGGTCTTGGCCAGACCGCCGATGGCAACGCGCGCTGCCGATTCGCGGGCGGAGGCACGCTCCAGGACATAGCGGGCTTCGGGGAAATTATATTTCAGAGCACCCGCCAGGTCGGCATGACCGGGCCGCGGAGAGGCTACACGCCTGTGGCGCGCTGGGTCGCCTTCACCGACGGGCAGAGACTCCTGCCAGTTTTTCCAGTCTTTATTCTCCAATTGCACGGAAATAGGCGAGCCTATGGTCAAACCGTGACGCACGCCAGAGAGGATATGGGCTGCGTCACGCTCAATCTTCATGCGGCCGCCGCGGCCATAGCCCTGCTGGCGGCGCCAGAGTTCCCGGTCGAGGAAGGCCTGATCGACTCGCAGCCCGGCGGGCAGGCCCGAAAGGAACGCGACCAGAGCTTCGCCGTGAGATTCTCCGGCGGTGAAGTAGCGCAGCATAAGTGGTCGATTTTACCTGATGCGGCGTGCCTCCGGAGTTCCTGTAGGAAGAAAGATGAAGAAAGATGAATAAAGATGTAGAAAGAAGTTGTGGCCACAGGCGAGTCGCAAGAAAGGGTTGCCCTTGGAAGATTTCGAGGTGCGCAAGAGCGCGAATGATTGCTACAATAGCCCAAGAGCGTATTCTGTCGTAGTTCCGGGTCTGCCCCATCCGTTGGCGTCGTTTCGCACTCTGGCTGACCTTTCTGGCCAAACATCTAAGGAGGAACTGTGTGCCCCCACGCGCAGATCTCAGGGAAGTAGTTCTTTTCGGCAAAAAAATCCGGTGTGTGCTCGTGCACGACCATGTTCTGTTGCGGCAGGGTCTGCGGCGTCTATTGGAAGACGAGCCTGACATTGACGTGGTTGGCGAAGCTGGCAACGCCGCGGAGTGCCTGCGCAAAGTTTACGAGTTTCAGCCGGATGTGCTGATCGCGGATACCGGAACGTTCGAACGGCCTGCTCCCGAAGCGGAGCTGCTTGTCGCGCGGGAGTCTCCTCACAGCAGAATAGTGTTCCTGAGTACGCAGGAACGGGGCATTTCTCCTTTCGGCTTGCAGGCTGCGACCGAAAGCTGTGCGGTTCGGCAAACGTCGGCAGGCGAACTGGTGGAGATGGTTCGGAACTCATGCAGCGGCATGGCTACGGACGCTGTTCCAGCGAGTGATACTCCGACAAGTCAGACTCCAACAAGTCATCGCGATACGCTTTCACGACGAGACGTGCAGCGCTCCAACGAACGGCCGTTCCCGCCAGAACGCGCTCTGACCGCGCGCGAGCGGGAAGTGCTGAAGCTACTGGCTGAGGGGAAAACGGTGCGCGAGGCGGCAGCCGTTCTCGGAGTGAGCAGCAAAACCGTGGACGCGCATAAGTTCAATTTGATGCGGAAGCTCGGCATCCACAACAAGGCCGAGCTGGTGATGTGGGCGATTCAGAAGAGAGTCCTGAAGCTTCCGGCCAATTTCTAGTCGGTTTTCAGATTCAGCATGACCCTCATCCGCTTGTACATCCCGAGCGGAGCGTGGGACCTTGGTTCTTGCCTGTGCGATCGGTGTTGCCACTGCCGGCAAACACCAAGATCCCTCACTTTCGCTTGATTGCATAACGACGTTGTCTGGTCGCAGCGAGTAGATTGGTTGCGACAAAACAGACCAAGGCTCGTGAGAGGAGCCAACGTCATGCTGATTATAGGCTGTGATTTTCACCCTGGGTTTCAGCAGGTCGCGATCTTTGACAACATAACTGGCGAGATGGAAGAGAAGCGGTTGCAGCACCGCGCGGAGGCGGAGCAGTTTTATGGGTCGCTGGTAGACCAGGCGGGGCGGGCGGAGTTGGAACAGTTGCCTTCGCTACCTTACGCGGCCGAGCGGCGCAAGCGGTTGCTGGAGGCGCTCGACTCGCTGGAAGTGGAAATCGTGGAACTGGACCGGCGAGTGGCGGAAGAAGCGGGGCGGCGGCCGGAGGCGGTGCGGTTGATGACGCATCCGGGAGTGGGTTCGGTGACTGCGTTGGCTCGGCGTCGACGCCGAAGTGTCGCCACAAAACGCTTGACAGGGTGCAACGTCGTTAGAGACGGAATGACAAGAGTATATGAGCTGTTGGCAGGACGACTTATATGGTGTCGCAGGCTACGCGGAAGCCGTAGTCGGCGTAGTGGAAGTCGGGGGGGATGCTGGAGCGGGCGGAGCAGCGGGAGACCTTTACGTGATGGCGCCATGATCCGCCGCGTGAGGCCTTGCGCTCGCCGATTCTTAAACGAGGTTCGGGGCCGCGCGGGTTGCGCTCGGGCGAGACGGCGTAGTAGTTGGGATCGTACCAGTCGCTGCACCACTCGTGGACGTTGTCGCAAATATTGTAGAGACCGAAGGCGTTGGGGGCGTAGCGGGCTACAGGTTCGGGTCCGGTTTGCCAGCGGATCGCATAATCGGGGAGAGATTGGGGCGGGACATTGTCATTGCCCCATGGGAAGTCTTTTTGCTCGAGATCCGCGCGGGCGGCGCGCTCCCACTCGGCCTCGGTGGGGAGACGATAGGGACGGGCGGTTTGCTGGGCCAGCCACTTGCAGTAACGGTCTGCGTCGAACCAGGAGACTCCGGTTACTGGCTGCTCGGGATGATTGAAGTTTTGATCTTGCCAGAACGGCGGCGGGTCGGACTTCGTGGAGTGCAGGAAGAGCGCGTATTCGGCATTGGTGACTTGCGTGGCGGAGAGGAGGAAAGCGTCGATCCAGACGCGGTGGACGGGGCGTTCGCAATCCTGGCCGGAGTTGGAGCCCATGAGGAACCAGCCTTCGGGGATGGAGACGAGCTGGGGCTCGATAGCTGTGCTGGGTTGGGAGTGAGAGTGAGTTGCGGCCATGGTCGGAGTTGGCAGTTTGTGAGTGGAGTCCAGGACCTATCAGATCATAAACGAGGTCATCTCATAAAGGCTGTCCGTCCCGAGCGAAGCGAGGGATCCGGGTTCCTGCCCGTAGCGGACATGACAGCTGGCGCAGGCAAGAACCAAGGTCCCTCGCTTCGCTCGGGATGACAGTCCTCAAAAAGATGACACTCCTTTAATCCCTGGGCTCTAGCGCTTCGCGGCTATCGGTGCTCTGGCGGTTTCGGGAGGCGCGGTTGGCATGGTTGTCACTCTTGCGCCCTGGGGCGAAGCTGGCGCCGTTCCTGACGCTGGTTGCGGCGCTGGAGTTGCGATCAGGCCCAGTGCTTTGCGGACCTCGGCGTCGAGCTTGGCCATGGTGTCTTTGTTGTCTTTGAGGAACTGGCGGGCGTTTTCGCGGCCCTGGCCGATGCGCTCGCCTTTGTAGCTGAACCACGAGCCGGATTTTTCGAGCAGGTTGTTGTTGACGGCGATATCGAGCAGGTCGCCTTCGCGGGAGATGCCTTCGCCGTAGAGGATGTCGAATTCGGCTTCGCGGAAGGGCGCGGCGACTTTGTTCTTCACCACTTTTACGCGGGTGCGCGAGCCCGTGACTACGTCGCCTTCTTTAATTGCTCCGATGCGCCGAATATCGATGCGCACCGAAGAGTAGAACTTCAGCGCCTTTCCTCCAGACGTGGTTTCTGGATTGCCGAACATCACGCCAATCTTTTCGCGAATCTGGTTGATGAAAATCAGGCACGTGCGCGACTTGGAAACCGTTCCCGTCAGCTTGCGAAGAGCTTGCGACATAAGGCGAGCCTGGAGGCCCATGTGACTGTCTCCCATTTCGCCGTCGAGTTCGGCCTTGGGCACGAGCGCCGCGACCGAGTCGACCACCAGCACGTCGATGGCGTTCGAGCGCACGAGCGTTTCGGTGATTTCGAGTGCTTGCTCGCCGTAGTCCGGTTGCGAAACCAGCAAGTTGTCGACGTCTACCCCCAATTTCTTGGCGTAGCCCGGGTCGAGCGCGTGCTCCGCATCCACAAATGCAGCCATGCCGCCAAATTTTTGCGCCTCGGCAATCACCTGCAGGGTAATGGTCGTTTTGCCGGAAGACTCTGGCCCAAACACTTCTATCACGCGCCCGCGCGGAAACCCGCCCACGCCCAGCGCCGCGTCGAACGAGATTGATCCGGTCGAAATTACCGCTATGGGGACAATCGCTTCCTTCGACCCCAATCGCATGATCGACCCCTTGCCAAACTGTTTTTCAATCTGCGAAAACGCTAATTCGATTGCCTTGCCGCGTTCATCCGCCATGGGAGTGTGGCTCCTTGTGAAAGTGATCTGGCCGGATTATACATACAGAATGAAGCGAAGAAAAGGCGAATCTGGAAAATATAGGTGGAAAAGTTTCCGAAATGGGGAAAAGGGGCTGGTCTCATGATCGAACTTGCCTCAAGAATGTACTTGCTAAATATACGATGGCATCGCATATTTAGCAGATGTGGATTTCCCGCGACATCGAGCCCCGGCTGCAACGTTCGGCGCGGACTCGTCCGGTGGTAGTGCTGACCGGTGCGCGGCAGACCGGCAAGACCTCCACTCTGCGGCGGCTTTTTCCGGACTACAAGTTCGTGTCCCTTGATTTGCCCACCGAAGCCGAGCAGGCGGAAAAGGAACCCAAGGGTTTTCTGGACCGCCACGCGCCGCCTGTGATCATCGACGAAGTCCAATATGCCCCGGGCCTATTTCGCTACCTCAAGGTGGCGGTGGACGCCAACCGGGCGCGCCACGGGCAGTATCTTCTCACCGGCTCGCAGAAGTTCACGCTGATGAAGAACGTTTCCGAATCACTGGCCGGGCGGGCGGACATCCTCGAACTGGAGACACTCTCTTTTGCAGAAATTCTTGCCGCGATTCCGGATACCACTGTGGAGGCCGCGATGGTTCGCGGCGGTTTTCCCGAACTCCAGGCGAACCCTGACATCGATCAGGCGGCTTTCTACAACTCTTATCTGGCCACTTATCTCGAACGCGACGTCCGCACTCTGGCTAATGTGGGCAGCCTGCGCGATTTTGAGCGGTTTCTGCGCGCCTGCGCCTTGCGTTCCGCCAACCTGCTGAACAAGGCCGATCTGGCGCGCGACATCGGCATCTCTCCTTCCACGGCTAATCACTGGCTTTCGGCGCTGGAGGCTTCGGGGCAAGTCGTCTTGTTGGAGCCCTGGTTTTCCAATCGCACTAAGTCGATTATCAAGAGCCCTAAGTTGTATCTGGCGGATTCCGGGCTGTTGTGCGCGCTGCTGAATATCCGTTCGGAAGAAGCACTGGGGCAGGCGCCCGCGGCGGGGGCGGTGTGGGAGACATTTTTGTTCGCTCAACTGCGCGCCCGCGAGCGGCGCGCGGGACGCGCCAATAGTCTCTTTTTCTGGCGCGACCGCACGCGCGAAGTGGATTTCGTGGCCGATGGCGCCGGACGCCTGGAACTGTTCGAGGCCAAATGGAGCGAGGCGCCCGACGCCGGCGACACGGTTAATCTGGGGTTCCTGCGAAACCTCATTGGCAAGTCGCACTACGCGGGCGGATCCGTTCTGTGCCGGGCGGCGCACAGCTATCCGTTGGGGGATGGGTTTCGGGCTGTGCCGGCGGCGGAGATTGCCTAGGCCAAGCGAACGGCAAGTAAGTACCGTTCGCCATCGTGCTCTCGTGCTTCACATCGGACGACAGACCCTGGCAGGAATTCCCAACGCTCGTCCGCAGGATCGTAATTCGGAGTGGCGAGAAGCCTGAACGAATCAGTCCCAACTTTCGCTGCCTGTGTCGGCCGCGAGGTCGGTGTTCCTTCATCAATCAGACGAACGTAGATTGTGACTGTCTGGTTCGAGATGTCAGAAGTCATCGCTCCTACCTCTGTAGCAAATCCACCGGCGCCGTCACATCATGCACGCGAAAATACTTGGCCAGCGCCGGATACTTCCGCGCCACGGCTTCATACATCGCATAGGCCACGTTGCGGTAGGAGACGTGGCCCGCCGGCGTGGTGCGCAGCTCGGAGATGTAGACAGCCTCGGCGAAGTCCATTTTGAAGAGGGCGCGCTTGCGGTAGGCTAGCGGGATTGCGTACTGGGAATTCTCTTCTGCTTCGGGAACGTTGCGCGCGGCTAGCTTTTCTATGGCCGCTTGCGTGCGGCGCATGGCGGCGTCGAAGCGGAGGCGCATGCCTGCATCTTCGATGTCGAGCAACATTTCGTAGCCGTGCTGCGTGGTGAAGGGCTGCATGACCTGGATGCACCGGCGGTGACGGTGCATGTCGCGGAAGCCGCCGGTGTCCATGAGGATGTCGAAGCGGAACTGCTGTCCGGCGCGGAAACCGCGCAGCATTTCATCATGCTTGCCGCGATGGCGCAGGCCGAGGTCGATGATTTCGCGGCGATAGCGTTCGCCGGAAACCTGTAGGGCCTGCCGGACTTGTCTGTAGGAATGATGGCAGTGCTCGTAGAGGAGCGTGGTTGCGATTTCGACTTCCAGCGGCTCTTCGTCGAGCAGGTCAACTTCCGCTTTCGAGGGCGCGATTGGCTCGCTCTTCATCAGCTCGGTCGCGGCTTGGCGGAGTTCGCGGCGGGTTTCCATTTCGTAGGGATTCGGATCGGCGTACTTTACCAGCGTGGGAGCGACTCGAACTTCATGCAGCAATTCCTGCTCGGCGCGCGCGCCTAGCTCCGAATTTAGTTTCCTAATTTCCTCGACCAAATCCCGCAACGATTCAGCATTCACGTTATAAGCGGCAGACGTTGCCGCCTTCTTTAACGACTCGCCGAGAGCGCGCACTTCTTTGTGCGTATGCGAGAGCAGGTGCGCTACCTGCGTTTCGAGCGTGCGGGCGTTGACGATCTCGCCCAGCGACGTGTTCGTGGCCAGCGGCAGCAGGTAGCGCGTGATGTCGAAAGCGCGGGCCTTCAGGGTGCGCTCGTAGGCTTCCTGCTTCATTTCGCCGGGCTTGGGCGTGATGCTGATGAGGTGCTGGGTCATGTGCGCCGAGAGCGCGTCATATTCGGCGAAGAGGAAGTCCAGCGTCTCGCAGTAGAGGTTGCGGGCTTTGTCGTCTGCGCCGAAGTCCGGGACGTAGTAGCCGCTTTTCTTGAAATCCTGATAGCGGGTGGAGCGCTCCTGGCCGTCCCAGCGCTGTTCGTCGGCCAGTTCAATCGCCGCTAGAATCGAGAGCCTTTCGACGGCCAACGCGATGTGCGCGAGGTCGGCGATGGAGCGGTGACCGTACTGGAAGTAGAACGTGTTGAGAAACTTCTCTGCTTTCTGCGCGCTGATCTCGCGCAGAGACTCCTTCATCGACAGAGCGGAGCGGGAGTACTTGGCCATGGCGTAGGCCTGGATCTCGGGCTCGACGCCGTAGACGGCGAAGACTTCGGTGGAAGGGGCTTCGGGCTGCGGCTTTTCGGGACTGGTGGGGGCCTCCGCGGCTGATGCCCTTTGGGGCGAGCGGTGCCCGGGGCCGGCCGTCGAATCTGAGGCGGGTGAGTTCTGGTTGGAAGGCTCGGGCATGGCGGTCACTTCTTCGGCGGTGGGTTGTGACATGGGAGTGTCTCGAATATTAATCGGCACGGGAACAATGTGCAATGCGCTGGATGGTGTCTTAAATTCTTTAACACGGAGGACACGGGGTTACACAGGGTAGAGCCGCCACCGCTATCTGCTCCAGGGGCTCTAGCGCGTATAATTCCACGTTCTACTCTGGAGAATCCTCATGTCGCTTTCTGGACGAGTGGCGTTTGTTACCGGCGCATCGCAGGGGATTGGACGGGCCTGCGCGCTGAAGCTCGCCACAGAAGGCGCGGCGGTGGCTGTGGCTGCGCGCAATCAGGAAAAGCTGAGCGAATTGGTGAGCGAGATTGTCGCTGCTGGCGGCAAGGCTGCGGCGTTTGCTCTTGACGTTACTGATGAAGAGCAGGTCAAGTTGGCGATCAAGGCTGCGGGGGCGCAGTTTGGGAAGATCGACATTCTGGTCAACAACGCCGGCATTACCCGCGATCAGCTGGTTATGCGGATGAAGCGGGCTGATTGGGATGCGGTGCTACATACTAATCTCACTTCGGCCTATCTTTGCATCCAGCAGGTCTCGATTTCTATGATCAAGCAGCGCTGGGGACGGATCATTAATATCGCCAGCGTTTTTGGGCAGATGGGGCAGGCGGGGCAGGCGAACTACTCGGCGTCGAAGGCTGGGTTGATCGGGCTGACCATGGCGATTGCGCGAGAGCTGGGATCGCGCAACATTACTTGCAACGCGGTGGCTCCGGGGTTCATCGAAACCGCCATGACGGAGGCGCTCGGTGAGGAGTTCAAGCAGAATGCCGCGAAACAGATTCCGCTGGGACGGGTGGGATCGGCTGGAGACGTGGCTAGTGCTGTGGCTTTTCTTGCTTCGGATGAGGCTTCCTATATTACTGGGCACGTACTGAATGTTAACGGCGGGATGCTGATGGGGTAGGAAACCTTAAACCCGGTTGCACATGGGATGGTCATCCTACGCAGATTAAGATGAAAGTCCAAAAGCCTTTAAGCGCAAAGGTCGCGAAGGAAAGCCGCGAAGGACGCAAAAAAGAAGAGTTGAGTTTCGCTCAGGCTGAGTCGGGTGCGCAGATTGCGCAGGCTCGGGAACTGTTTCTGGAGTATGCGCAGTCGCTCGGCTTCAGCCTTTGCTTTCAGAACTTCGACACCGAGCTGGCTGGATTGCCGGGCGATTATGCCCGGCCCGGAGGCCGCCTGCTGCTTGTGGAATATGAGGGCCAGGTTGCGGGCTGCGTTGCGCTGCATGCGCTGGAATCCGGGGTGTGCGAAATGAAGCGGCTTTATCTGCGTCCGCAGTTTCGCGGCCGTGGCTTGGGGCCGGTGGTGGCAGAGCGCATTATTGTCGAGGCGCGGCAGATTGGCTACCGGCGAATGCGGCTGGACACGGTTGAGCCCGTAATGAAAGATGCGGTTGCGATGTATCGCAGGCTGGGGTTTAAGGAGATCGCTCCTTATTGTGCGAATCCCATTGCCGGCGCGTTGTACATGGAGCTGGAATTGTGAGGTTAGTTATAGAGAGGTCTGCCACCATGAAGAAGATTCTTCTGCTGCTGATGATCGTGCTGTTTGTCTCAGTCGCTGTTGCTGCCGCTGCCGACGGCAAACCCGTCTCCTACAAGAGCGGCGATGAAACCGTCAATGCTGTGCTTTACACTCCAGCTGGCAAGGGGCCGTTTCCCGCGATCATTGTCATCCACGAGTGGTGGGGGCTTAACGACTGGGTCAAAGACCAGGCGGCGAAGCTGGCGGGCGAGGGTTATGTGGCGCTGGCGGTTGATTTGTATCGCGGCAAAGTGGCCACCACGCGGGACGCGGCGCATGAATTGATGAGCGGCACTCCGGAAGACCGGGTGAAACGCGATCTGCGCGCGGCTTTCGGGTTTGTGCAATCGCAGCCCAATGTTAAGAAAAACCGGATCGGGGCGATCGGGTGGTGCATGGGCGGCGGGTACTCGCTCGATGTGGCTCTGCAGGAGCCAACGCTTGCGGCCGACGTGATCAACTATGGCCATCTCGCCAGCGACCCGGAGGCGCTGAAGAAAATCACCGCTCCCATCCTCGGATTGTTCGGCGCTCTGGACACGGGCATTCCGCCGCAGGACGTGAAGAAGTTTGCGGAGACGCTGGAGGCGATGGGAAAAAAGATTGACATCAAGATCTATGACGACGCCGGGCATGGCTTCGAAAATCCAACTAATAAAGACGCTTACCGCGCCGCCGATACGGCCGATGCCTGGAAACGAACGGTCAGCTTTCTGGCGGAGAACTTGAAGAAGTAGTTCATGCTAATCACCGGCGGCTTTCCGGGCTGACAGGCCAGGTTCAACAGCCTTTAACCGCAAAGGGCGCGAAGGTCGCGCAAACGTCGCGAAGAGAGATCCAGAGCGGAATTCCTGCTTGACTCTGGTATTCAATCTTTCTTTGCGGATCTGGGCGGGAGTAATCATTTCTTGCACACCGTGTAAGGATACGCCGCGATCCGTCTGGTCGAATCCCTGAATTGCACCGGTTTTGTCATAGCACTAAATTCCACTTGCCAGAAAATGCCGATCTGGTTAATATGTCGCATCCTGTAATGCTCCCCCAGATCAATATCGGCCAGACCATCCGAGACTACCGGCTGCAGAAAGGGATGTCTCAGGGAGACATCGAGAAGCGCACTGGGCTGCTGCGCTGCTATCTTTCGCGGGTAGAGAACGGGCACACCATCCCCTCGCTCGATACGTTGTCGAAAATCGCCGGGGCTATGGAGATTGCGCTGTCGCAGTTCTTCTCCGAGTCGGGGCACAGTAATGGGTCGAAGGGGCTACCGCAACTTTCCGATGACGAAGTCCGCTTTCTGAGCCAGGTGCGCCGCTACGCCACGAACCTGAATGACAGCGACCGCAAGCTGGTGCTGGCCATGGTGAAGAAGATGGCGGCGAATTCCTCAAAATAGCTTCTAGCTCCTGGCTTCTAGCTCAATCCTAAATGCCCCCCACTTTGAAATCTGCTTTGGAAGCCTCGTTTGTGCGAAGGAAGAGTCTGAGCTAGAAGCTAGGAGCTAGAAGCCAGGAGCAGCTTTCCTTACTTTCGTACCATGACCTCTGGTGACCGCTGGGTACCTCGCGCCCAGTGCCGCTTCTCACTACACTGTTGACTTGGAGACCCCCTCGTGACCACTGACGAAGAACTGAATGTGCTGGAGACGCAGCTGCGGCGGCTGAAGATCGAGTATGAGGTTTTTTTCAGCAACCCAACCAAACGGCCTCCCACGGACATTGAGTGGAAGGTGCTGTCGCTGCTGCGGAAGTTTTCCGATGGCGGACGCATGAGCTTTTCGCAGCGCTTCCGCTATAACGAAATGGCGCAGCGCTACGCGATCTACAGCGATCTGTGGCGCAAGAAGTCGCGCATCCGTGAAGAGGGTTACCGGCGGCCGCAGGACGCGCTGCTCGCTGTGCAGGGAGTCCGTCCCGATGTAGAGGAGCACAAGCCGCACCACAACCCGGTTTACGGTCTGAGTCATACCGCCACTGCTTCCGCCGCCGCTCCGGCTGAGGCTCCGGCTACCCCGCAGCCTGTCACCTTGCACAGCGTCGTGGATCAGCCGGAGCGCGAACAGGTGGAGCGCTTGTACAACACGCTGGTCGCGGCTAAGAAGAAGGCGGGGGAAAAGGTCTCCGGCAACCTGGATTCTTTTTCCACGTTCGTGCAGAAGAAGAGCGATGAAATCAGGAAGCAGTACGGTTGCCAGGATGTGGAGTTCTCCGTTGAACTGGCTGGGGGACAGGTTAAGCTGAAGGCTAAGGCGAAAGCGTAAGGCTGCCGTTAGTCGCTGGTCGTTCGCGATCCTTCTTCGAACGCAGAGGACCCCAACCATGTGGGGGACCTGCGAAGCGAAAGTGGTTGCCTACGGATAGAGGCGCCGATTGATTTCCGCTGACAATTGCCGGGCGGCCGCCTTCTCCTGATCCCGTACCTCCGATAGCATTGTCCTTATTTCGGCATACCGCTCAGCCGAATATGCCTCCCTGACGCTGTGCATACGGGGTCTTAGCACATCGGCAACGTCCTCGAACGAGATAAACGACCTCGGTCCAAGCTGCTCACGCCAGCCAAGCCAGACAAGGATCAATGGAAGCTCGCCCCAGTCCTCAGGAGCATGGGTCGAGGCAACTTGCACCCTCAGCTCGCCACGTCCTCGAAAAAAGCGAAACAACAAATCGTCGGCAGCGACAATCACGCTCGCATAGTCGAATGGCCGAGGATGCTGAACACTTTCGTCCCGGACAATCCGGCCATGATGCTCGTCGAACAGGAATGCCAAGTATTGTTGAATCTCCAGCGCCAACTGGTTCTCTCTTGCTGTTGATGAGCGGATGGCGCGGGGCAACAACAAGGGTTTGAAAATTTTCTCCAGAAGCGAGCCAACCAAGACAATCGGCTTCATTAGTTCTAGGACGAGCCATCTCTGGAATTTGGTGCTCATTAGCCCAACCACCACAAATAGTACCGGAGCTGCTTCTAAAATTGTTGATGAAGAATCGCCATTTGACCGACAGCGGCTAGGGCGCGAACTGTTGGGAAGAGTTGGAAGCACGACGACCACCGACGACCGTTTGCTGATAGAATCTCCGGTCGCTCCGCACTCATCCTTCGTATCCGAGGCCGATCATGTCCGCCAGCACTACCCGCATCCAGCGCGCCATTCTCAGTGTTACCGACAAGACTGGACTCGTTGATTTCGCGCGCCAGCTTTCCGGCCTCGGGATCGAACTCATCTCCACCGGAGGCACGGCCAAGCTGCTGCGCGACTCCGGCATTGTTGTTAAGGACATTTCCGAGCTCACTGGATTTCCTGAAATGCTTGATGGCCGCGTGAAGACGCTGCATCCTAAGGTGCATGGCGGCATTCTGCATCGACGCGAGAATCCCGCGCACGCCGCTGCCGTCGCTGAGCACGGCATTCAGCCGATCGACATGGTCGTGGTGAATCTTTACGCCTTTGAAAAGACGGCCGCCAAGCCTGGTGTAGCTTTTGAAGAGCTGATCGAGAGCATCGACATTGGGGGGCCGTCGATGATCCGCTCTGCTGGCAAGAACTTTCACGATGTCGCCGTCGTTACTTCACCCGCCGACTATCCAGCAGTCGCCGACGAACTTGCCCGCTCTGGCGGGGCGCTCTCGCTTGAAACTAAATGGCGGCTGGCGCAGAAAGCGTTCGCTACTACTGCAGCTTACGACTCTGCTATCGCTTCGACGCTGGAACGCATTCCTGCTCCTGCCGATTTTCATCTCCCGCCCGCCAAGGGATCTTTTCCTCGGACTCTGCGATTGTCGTTCCAGAAAACCCTTGACTTGCGCTACGGCGAGAATCCGCACCAGACGGCGGCTATGTACTCGGATGGATCGGGCGCGGGCGTCGCGAATGCCCGCCAGCTTCAAGGCAAGGAACTTTCTTACAACAACATCGTCGATCTGCAGGCTGCCTGGGACCTTGCCCAGGAATTTAACGTGGCTGGGTTCGACGAACCTTTCTGCGCCATCATCAAGCACACGAATCCCGCAGGCGCCGCGACCGGTAAGACTCTTGCGGAGGCATATAAGCGGGCGCTTGAATGCGATCCGGTTTCGGCGTTCGGCGGCGTGATTGGGGTGAACCGTTTGGTCGACGGCGAGGCCGCCGAAGAGATGCGCAAGCTTTTTCTCGAAGTGATCGCCGCGCCGGGGTTCGACGATGCTGCTAAGGCCCGCTTCGCCAGCAAGAAGAATCTTCGGCTCGTCGAAGTTGCGGCTGCGCCGCAGAAGTGGATTCTCAAGAACGTTTCTGGCGGAATTCTGCTTCAGGACGCAGACTCGCGCACTTTGCAGGACTCCGACCTCAAAGTTGTCACCCAGCGAGCGCCCACTCCTGAAGAAATTCGGGCGCTGCTGTTTGCATGGAAAGTTTGCAAGCACGTCAAGTCCAATGCCATCGTCTATGCGCGCGATGGACAGACGGTGGGCGTTGGGGCGGGTCAGATGAGCCGCGTTGACTCGGCCAAGATTGGCGCCATGAAAGCGCAATTGCCGTTGCAGGGAACGGTTGCCGCTTCTGACGCATTTTTTCCTTTTCCTGACGGCGTGGAGGAGATTGCCAAGGCCGGCGCTACTGCCATCATTCAGCCCGGCGGCTCGCAGCGCGATCTCGAAGTGATCGCGGCCGCGGACCGGCTTGGGCTTGCGATGTTGTTTACGGGCGTGCGGCATTTCCGGCACTGATCGGCTCAACGTCAAAACGCCCCTAACCGCTTAAAGAGCGCGAAGGTCACGCGAAGGATCCTAAGAAACACCTTTACCAAACTTGACGATTCCAAACTTGACGATTCCAAACTTGACAATCCAAACATGACACTCCAAACTTGACAATCCAAACTTGACAATCAATACAATCAAGTTCCCCTCGGTCGCTGTACTTTCGCGTTTATCTCAGCTCGCGCAACGTGCAGGGTTTTTCCCCAATCCGCTCGAGATCGGGTTAGAATTAAAGCACCCCACCCCCGGCGGTTTTGCATCCAAACATTATGCTTCCGGGAAGTGCACGAAGCGCTAGCAGGAACGTTCTAATAGAGTCAGGTTCGAGAATTAATTCCAGCGTCGTCAGGTCGAGCATGAATAGAATTTTTCGCTCCGTTTTGGTTTTGTCTTTCCTCGCAGCGGCAGGGGCCGCACAATCCAAGCCATCTTCTCCCGCGGACAAGACCGCGGATTCCAAGGCTTCGCAGCGCAAGATAGACCGCGCCGCCGCGTATTACCACTACACGCTCGCGCACATGTACGAGGAGCAGGTAACGGTTTACGGCCGCAGCGAGCTTGCGAACAGGGCGATGGAGGAATACCGGCTGGCCATTGAGGCTGACCCGTCTTCCGAGTTCCTGACCTCTGGCCTGGCAGAACTTTACGTGAAGACTGGACGCATTCGCGACGCTGTGCTTCAAGCTCAGGACATCCTGAAGCGCGACCCTAACAATCTGGAAGCTCACAAGCTGCTGGGCCGGATTTATCTGCGGTCGCTAGGCGATATGCCGGGCGGCGGCAACGGGTCCGACAACGTCCTCAAGCTGGCCATCGAACAGTACGAACAGATTGTGAAGATCGAGCCCGATAAAGTTGACGATCATCTTCTGCTGGGCCGGCTCTACCGCCTGAACAACGATTTGCAGAAGGCGGAGAATGAGCTGAAGATCGCGGTGAAGCTCGATCCTGATTCGGAAGAAGCGGTCACTACTCTTTCGCTGCTTTACAGCGACGAGGGGGACACCACGCATGCGCTGCAAGTGCTGAGTTCCGTGCCCGATAAGGGACGCTCGGCGAAGCTGTATGCCGCTTTGGGCTCTACCTACGAGCAGCGCAAGGATTTCAAGAACGCGATCGACGCCTATAAACACGCCATCCAACTGGACCGCGACAATCTCGACGCGATTCGCGGGCTGGCGGAAAATCTTTTGAACGACGGGCAAATCGACGCTGCGCTCGATCAGTACAAGGTGATTGCCGACGCCAATCCTGAAGACGCGCAGACCTACCTCCGCATCTCGGAGATTTACCGCCGCCAGGGAAAATACGATGAGGCGCTGGACAGCCTGAAGAAGGCGGAGGCCATGGTGCCCGATGCGCTCGAAGTTCCTTACAACGTTGCGGTGGTGTATGAGGCCCAGGCTCGCTACGACGAGGCAGTAAAGATCCTGCAGGATCTGCTGAAAAAAACCGAGAAGTCCGACAACAATTACTCTCAGGCCGACCGCAACAATCGCGCCATCTTCATCGAGCGGCTGGGCATGGTCTACCGCGATCAGGAGAACTATCCGGCGGCGGTTGAAACCTTTCGGAAGATGATTCCGCTCGGCGACGAGAACGCGCGCACCGGGTATCAGGACGTAATCGATACTTACCGCGAAGCCAAGCAATGGCCGGAAGCCACGGCGACCGCCAAAGAAGCGGTGCAAAAGCTGCCGGACGACCGCGAGCTGCGCATGGTGCTGGACGCTCAACTCGCCGACACCGGCGACCCTGAAAAACCGCTTGCCGATGTGCGCTCACTGCTCAAAGGCAAGCCGGAAGACCGCGAGGTCTACCTCCGGCTGTCCATCATGTACACGCGCCTGCACCGCTGGAGCGACGCTGAGGATTGTCTGAGCAAAGCGGAACAGCTTTCCACTAAGGCCGAGGACAAAGAGTATGTCTACTTCCTGCGCGGGTCCACTTACGAGCGCGAGAAGAAATACGACGCGGCCGAGGCCGAGTTCAGGAAAGTGCTGGCCGCCAACCCGCAGAGCGCCGCGACCCTGAACTATCTCGGTTACATGAATGCGGATCGCGACGTCCGGCTCGAGGAGTCGCTCAACTACATCAAAACGGCGGTGAGCCTGGAACCGACCAATGGCGCTTATCTGGATTCCCTGGGCTGGGCCTATTTCAAGCTGGGCAAGTACGACCTCGCGGAAGAGAACTTGACCAAGGCGTCGTTGCGCATGGGTTCTGACCCAACCGTGCAGGATCACCTCGGCGATCTCTACCAGAAGACGGGCCGGTTGAAGCTGGCTGCCGCTCACTGGGAGCGTGCCGTCCAAGAGTGGAACAAAACCATAGGCTCGGAATTGGACGGGGATCTGTTTGCTTCGACGCAGAAGAAGCTTGATGCGGCTAAGGTGCGGTTGGCTAAGGAAGGGCCAGGGCAGCAGTAGTTAGTACCTGGAATCGAGTACGCAGCCAGACGATCGAGGCAGGGCGCGCGTCGCAACAATGAGACTCGGGTTCGTCGGAACCGGCGCAATCACCTCGGCAATGGTCACCGGGCTGAGTTCCGGTGTCGCTGAGCCGCCCGCCATCCGGTTGTCCCCACGGGATCCCGGAATTGCTGCGGACCTTGCCAATCGCTTTCCGCGGGTTTCAATTGCCTCGTCCAACCAGGACGTTCTCGATCACAGCGCGATTGTTGTGCTTGCTATAAGACCTCAAATCGCCCCGCACGTGATTTCGGAGCTGCGCTTCCGCCCCGAACATCGCGTAATCAGCGTAGTGTCTGGCCTATCGTTGCGACTCGTCTCGGATTTGACTACTCCCGCTGCGAAAATCACGAGGGCGGTGCCGCTCCCCTCGGTTGCCAACAAACGAGGCCCGACGGCAATCTATCCGCCGGACGGCATGGTCGCAGATCTTTTCGCTAAGCTTGGCACTACGTTTGAAGTCGAAGGAGAAGGCGAATTCGACGCACTGTGTGCAGCGACGGCAACGATTGCTTCTCACTTTGCATTTGCCGACAGTGTTGCTTCCTGGTTGGTGGGACAAGGCGTTCCGCCGGGCAAAGCTCGCGACTACGTGGCGCAGATCTTTAGCGGACTCGGCAACACCGCTGTTGAGGCGTCGGAGCGCAGCTTTCAGTCTTTGGCTGGCGACCATGCAACCCCGGGAGGTATAAACCAGCAAGTTCTTACTCATCTTGTCGAGCACCGGGTCTTTGAGATCGTTTCCGGGGGCCTGGACGCGGTCATGCGTCGAATTCAGTCGGCATCGCAGAAGTCCTGATCGCATCGACTCGGGACACGGTACTAGGTACTCGGTACTGTCACCTGTTAAACTTCCAGAATGCTGGCCGGCTACGCGGTGCAGGTGGAATCTTCCCGCGGACGCCGCTTCCCTGAAGCGCCGCATCCCTACCGCAACGACTTTCAGCGCGACCGCGACCGCGTCATTCATGCCCGCGCTTTTCGCCGGCTCGAAGATAAAACTCAGGTTTTCACGCGGCGCTACTCCGACCATTTCCGCAACCGGCTCACGCATACCATCGAAGTTGCGCAGATTTCGCGCACCGTCGCGGGCGCGCTTGGGCTCAATGTGGATCTGGCTGAAGCGCTCGCACTTGTGCATGATCTCGGTCATCCTCCGTTCGGCCACGCCGGCGAGAAAGCGCTGGACGCCGCCATGCGCGCTCACGGCCTGTTCTTCGATCACAACCTGCACGCCCTGCGCATTGTGGAGGACTTCGAGCAGCGCTACGCCGTGTTTCGCGGCCTGAATCTGACCTTCGAAGTGCGCGAGGGCATCATCAAGCACTCGCGCGATTACGAGTCGGCGAAGCATCCGGAACTGGCGGAGTATCTGCTCGACCAGCGGCCTCCGCTCGAAGCCCAGCTCATCGACCTTACTGACGAGATCGGCTACAACACCGCCGATCTGGACGACGGTTACGAAGCCCATCTGCTGACGCTCGAACAGATCCGCGACGGTGTCCCCGTGTTTGAACGCTTCTTCCGTGAGGTCGAGACAGATTTATCCCAATGCCGCCGCCAAGCTGAAATTCAACGAAGCTCTCAAGAGAGTGTTCAACCGTATGGCCGGTGATCTGATCACCAACACGCAAGCCCGGCTGAAACGAGCCGGGATCGAAACTCTGGACGATGTCCGTCAGCACAAGGAACGTCTGGCCGCTTTCAGTCCCGAGGTGGAAGCGGAGCGCAAGCAGATCAAAGACTTCCTCTACGAGAATCTTTATTACAGTGCGTCCCTCGCGGGAGAAAAAGACGATGCCGAACGCATTGTCAGCGAGTTGTTCGCCTTCTGGATGGAGAATCCCTTCAGCCCTGCCTCACTACTACCAGGAGAAAGCTGGGCAGGAATCTTTGCCGCGCGTGGTCTGCGATTACATCGCGGGCATGACCGATCATTTCATCATCGAGCAGTATGAGAAGCATTGCGGCAGTGCGCGCTGAGGCATCATTAGTATGGCGATGTCCTTGAAAATTGCCATCTCAGCTGACTGCCACTGCGAATGTAATTCGCGTCACTGGGGCATAGTTTGGCGTAACATCGCCATTTCGGTCATTGACCGTGTGGGCAGGGTTTTGAGTTAAATGATTGCAACAGTCGTATTAAACGAGCACAATGTTGTTGGATATCGACAAGAACAACGATTGCGATGCAGGACTGCTTCAAAGCCGCGTGTACCGTTGTGGCGTTCTGCATTATGTGTTGTTCAATTGGATGGACGCAGGGGACACTCAGCGAGCGAGAAACCGTCATCGCGGCTCTTACCGGTTCATACGGACACCCCATCGACAAACGGAGTGTTAGTTTCGCCGTCACCGAGGACTATGTTTTGACCCCGGTCTTCTCCGGCGATGGTTTGCTGATTGAAATCGCGATTGAGCCAAGGGCCGAGATTTACGGCCAAAGGGATAATCGTTCGGTTAATTTATCCGATTCTGAATTTCAATCAATTCTGGCAAACATTTATTCGATAAAGCCACTCGGGCCTTTGGAAGAGGAGCTTGGTGGGAAGTTCGGTGGTGCTGGTAAGGCATGGGGAAGCTGGCGCTACAGCAACGCATATCTTCAAACTGCAGAACTCCTGGGCGAGGCACCTCCGAGACCGATCGCATTCGCTTATATCTACTATCTGCACAAGGTAACCGGTATCGCTAAGCTTCCTAGAGATTCGAAACCAGAAGACGCAAGCTCATTTAGCCTGGTGTGTGTCGGAGGAGATCCATATATCGCACCGAAATCGGAATTTCTAAAGCTGTGGTCCAAGCCAAGCACTTCACACACCGTCTTGCTGGCAGGGCCTACACGAGATGACTGTTCAAGCCCTGCGTTCGGTACCTCACAAGGTATAGCTGGGGACATTCCTGGAGGTCTGCTGCCGGGCGGAACCAACGTCAGCGGCGGAATCCTTTCCAGCGAACCTCAATCGCTCGGCGTCGCCAAGCCGGACCACGTGCGGGTTTCTCAGGGTGTAATGCGTGGCTTGCTGATCGCAAGAGTTAACCCGAACTATCCGCCGGAGGCGGAGAAGCAGCACGTAGACGGCGCAGTCCTTCTTCATATCGACATTGACAAGAGTGGGAACGTATCAAAGGTTGACCCAGTGATCGGGCATCCCCTGCTCATCCCGGCTGCGATAGAAGCAGTGAAGCAATGGAGGTACAGACCTTACCTACTCAACCAAAAGCCAGTTGAGGTGGAAACCACGGTTCTGATCAAATTCGTTATTTCGGAGGGAAATGCATACTCTGTGATTGTTCTTGCAAGGCCCGAACCCAAGTAGTTGGCGAAAAGTCGCCATAGCGCTCACTGACCGGTCTCTCGATCTCCTTGAATCTATCTGTAAATCTATCTGTGCGACTGCGTTACCGAGTTCCCGCCACGGCCGCCACCACATCAAACAAAATCCTCGGACCGCGCCGCACTTCCTCCACGCGGATGCGTTCGTCGTTTCCATGTTCTGAGTTCCCTTCGTCTTCAGTGGCCGTGTAAGGACAGAAGCCGTAGGCGTTGATGCCGAGCGGCCGGTAGCGCTGATTCTCGGTGTAGCCGCTGGTGATGTGAGGCACCACCGGCGTGGCTGGGAAATACTTTCCCGAAACTTTGCGGATGGCATCGTACAGCGCCGTATTCGTAGGCGAGTAGTTGGCCACCCGAAACTCCGCATTCAGGGGTTCGACGGTGACGTTCGGGTCATCGATGACTCGCCGAATCTGCTCCAGAAGCGCTTTGGGATTTTCTCCCGGGAGAATGCGAACGTCCAAGTTCGCCCAAGCCTCGGGCGGGATCACGTTGGTCTGCTCCGAGCCGCCCATCATGGTAAGCGAAATGGTGTCGCGCAGCAGGAAGTTCAGCGCTTCATCTTTCTCTACATCCTGCTGAAACTTTTTGTCTTCGAGGGCTTTGCGGATGTTGCGATACACACGCGCCCGCTCCGGCGGTTCGTACGGAGCCATCTCGCGCAGGAACTCGTCGACCACGGGCAGCACTTTCAGCGGGGTGCGATAAGCCAGGGCGCGGTTCAGAGCGCGCACCAGACGATTCGGCGCCGAATCGGCAATCGGACGCGATGCATGTCCCGGCCGTCCGTGCGCCACCACGTGCAGCCAGAAGGTCGTCTTCTCGCCCACGTCCACGCCTACGTACTTCACCTTGCCATCCTGCAGCAGGTTCTCTCCGCCTTCGTTGATGAGGAACTCCGCGTTCTCCAGAAGGTCGCGCTGGCGCGCGATGAACCAGTCGGTGCCGGTGCCGTCGGCTTCTTCATCGGCCACGGCGAGAAAAATCACGTCGCGGTCGAGTTCCACCTTTTCGCGTTTCAGCATGACCATCACCACGAGTTGTGCCAGGCCTTCGTCCTTCATGTCTTGCGCGCCACGGCCCCAGAGCCAGCCGTCTTTGATCGCGCCGCTGAAGGGAGGAACTTTCCAGTGCGCCGCATCGCTGGTGACCACGTCCATATGGTTCAGCAGGATGATCGGCCGCTTGGCTTGCGCCGTGGTATGAGGCAAGCGCGCCCACAGGTCGCCGCGCCCCGGCGTGTACTCGAAAGCGCGATTCTCAATGCCTTCCTGATCGAGAATCTTCTGGTAGAAACCAACCGCGCGCATCTCGTGTCCGGGAGGATTGGTGGTGTCGATGCGCAGGTATTCCTGCATCCACGCCAGAGCGAGATCGGAATACACCTGCAAGTGCTCCGCCGGAATGCGGGACGAAGCCATCGCCGGCGGCGGATCCTCAGGCTGCGCCGCAGGTTGAATAGCGGACGATTCGGCGGAAGCTTGAGGCACGGCACTGAACAGCGCAGCCAACGCCAGAACGGCAACTCTTTGCCGAAGTCGTCCCCTGACGACTCCTGAGACTGGGGCCCACCACCATCCTGGCTGCCGGCAAGCATTTTCCGGACTATTTGATCCCAACGTTGTCTCCCCCGAACTCTCAGATGCACGCAGTTTTTATATCAGGTTTGCCAAAATTACCCTGCCGGAAACTTCCTGGCTATTCCCAGGCCCGGCGCAGAGGTATAATGTCGTTAGATATCAAGCACTTAGCTCGTCAACCTCTGGGCCTGGTTTGGCATCCGACCTGTAATAGAGAAGGCAGGCGCCAGTATGGCTTTGCGGCGCTGAATCTAGGATTTTAAGGTGTGCGTTGCGTCAGCGCACACCGGCAGAACGACCACCGCTGGCTTCGTGGTCTGCAGTTGTAGGGGACGCAACCAAAAATCACGCAACACGCCCGTTTCGGCGTGCTGGAGTGGAGCCCCCCAATGCTCCCCCCCAATTGGAGGAAGTTTATTATGAACACCCGTATACTTGTTACCTTGCCTCTGGCCGCCCTGCTCGCGTTTCCGGCCTTGGCGCAGACCTCGCCTTCATCTTCTCAATCAACCCCCGCCGCCGCGGCTCAGTCTACGGACACCGCCACCGGCAAACAGCCCCTGCAACCACCCAGCCGCGAAGGCTTCTGGGGACGAGTGAATCCGTTTGCCCGTAAGAACTATGTGAAGCGGCAGACCGATCCCATCCGCGACCGCGTCAATGAGCTGGACGATCTGACTGCGGCCAACAGCAAAAACATCAAAGACACCGACACGCGCGCCCAGGCCGGCATCAAGCTGGTCTCAGACAAAGCCGATCAAGCCGATCAGCACGCCGTCGAAGCCGGCAACAAGGCCACCGTGGCGCAACAGAGCGCGCAGCAGGCCACCGCCCGCATCCAGACCGTGGAAACGGTAGTCGGGAACATCGACCAGTACAAAGCGTCGAACCAGACCGAAATCCGCTTCAAGCCCGGGCAGACCGTGCTGAGCAAGAACGCCAAGGACGCTCTCGATGAGATGGCGAGCAGCGTAAAGGGCCAGCGTGGCTACATCATTGAAGTGCAGGGCTTCTCTTCCGGCAAGGGTCAGATCGCAATCCAGAACTCGCAGAAGATGGCCGAGTCCGTGGTGCGCTACCTGGTGCTCAACCACGAAATTCCGGTCTACCGCATTTACCTCGTCGGCATGGGCAATGCCCCCGTGGCGGGTGCGGACGCGGATGCGAAGACCAAGCACATCAGCGGCGGACGCGTGGAAATCAGCCTGCTGAAGAACGATCTGGAGCAGCTCTCCAGCAACTCTGCGGCTCCGATGGCTAGCGCGGACACGCAACAGCAGCCGAAGTAGTTAAGTCAATCAGTTTGGGACCAAGGGCGCCTCGCCCAAGTCCCTCCCCTAGAGAAAGCCCCTCGCGCAAGCGAGGGGCTTTCTCGTTTGGGGGACACCGTGTTTATCAGCGGGGAAACCACACTTATCATCCCGTTCGAAACCACACTTGTCATCCCGAGCGGAGCGAGGGACCTTGGTTCTTGCCTGCTGCCGGTGTCCTCGCTACGCGCAAACACCAAGATCCCTCGCTTCGCTTCGGGATGACACTGTAAATTTGGCTCGGGATGACTGAAAATAGTGTTACGCCCGAAACGTTCCTGGCTTAATGCCGAGATGGTCGAGCTTGGACTGCAGAGTGGTGCGTTTCAATCCCAGCCGTGCGGCTGCGCCGTCGGGCCCTCCGAGCCGGCCGTGGCAATCCCTGAGGACGCGAAGAATACGATCCCGCTCCTTGTCGCGAACCTTGTCTTTGTCTTTGCTTTCTCCATTGTCGGCGTGAGCGGCTGCTTTCAATTCGGAGAGCGGCGCCTGGAGAACCGAGCCCGGCGTGAGAATGACCGAGCGCTCGATGAAGTTCTCCAGTTCGCGGATGTTGCCCGGCCATTCCCAGCGCACCAGGGTTTCCATGGTTCGCGAAGGAATGCTGGCGATGGACTTTCTCATCTGACCGGCGAACTTGCGGACGAAGTGCTCGACCAGCACCCGAATGTCCTCGCGCCGTTCGCGCAGCGGCGGTATGAGGATGGGAAACACGTTGAGGCGGTAATACAAGTCGCTGCGAAACGAGTGTGCCTTCACGCTCTGCAGCAGATCCTGGTTGGTCGCCGCCAGCAAGCGAAAATTGACTTTCAAGGTCTGCGTGCCACCTAGCCGTTCGAATTCCAGATCCTGCAGCACGCGCAGCAGCTTGGGCTGCAAGCTCAGCGGAATCTCTCCAATTTCATCCAAGAAAAGCGTGCCCCGGTCGGCCAGCTCCAGGCGGCCAAGCTTCCTGGCCACCGCGCCGGTGAAGGCTCCTTTCTCGTGGCCGAACAATTCGCTCTCCAGCAGGCCGGAGGGGATGGCGGCGCAGTTCAGTTTGATGAAACCCTTGCCCTCCCGCTGGCTCATGCGATGCAGCGCGCGCGCCACCAGCTCCTTGCCCGTGCCAGTTTCGCCCAGCAGCAGCACGGTGGCGTCGCTGGGAGCGACCTTAGTCACTTTGGCCATCACATCTTTTAGGGCACTGCTGCTGCCAATAATTTCCCCGAACCCCAGTTCCGTGTCGATGGCTTCTTCCAGGTAAAGCTTTTCTTCGGATAACTTCTCCTTGGCCCGCCGAAGTTCTTCCGTCACTTCTTGCAGTTGCGCAACGTTTTCGCGCAGGGCTTCCTCCGCCTTCCGCCGGCCTTCCTCCAACTTTACCTTCTCCGTGATGTCCCGCTGGATGCCCCAGGTGCGCACCAGCATTCCGTTTTCCACCGTGCCGATCATGCTGTTGGAGAAAACCTTGGGATTGCCGTGAATATCCACTTCGTGCGACTCCCGGTCCAAGACACGAAATCCGGAGCGGATGTACTGCCGGGTCAACTCGATGTTGCGCGGATCTTCCGGCGGCATCACCTCCGTCAGACGCTTGCCGACGAAATCCTGGCCAGACCTCAGACCGTACATCCTGGCCAGGGCGTCGTTGCATTCCGCCGTGTAGGAGTCGTACAGGATGTGATGAATCAATTCGTCTTCCGGAAGGTCGATGGAAACCGGCGCGTCCATCTCCTCACGGAAAATGCCCTCCGAGCTCTGCGAGATGAACATGCGGTAGTTCTCTTCACTGCGCTGCAGGGCCTCTTCTGCCTGCTTGCGCTTCGTAATGTCGTTTCCAAACGAGATCGTGGCTACAAACGCGCCGTTAACCTCCACCCGACTGTTCCGCCACGCGATGTAGCGCTCTTCACCCGTCTTGGTGATAATCGGGTTCTCAAAAGTCTGGCCTGCGGTCCCGGCCACAAGCCGGTCAAACTCTTCCCACACATGAGGGAATCGATCCCTGGGCACCAGAATCGACCAATTCCTGCCCTTTAGCTCCGAGAATGTGTAGCCAGTGATTTCTTCTGCTGCCTTATTAAGCAGAGTGACGTTTCCCCCAGTGTCCAGACCCAGGACGATTACGTTGGCAGTCCGAATCAGGTTCTCGGAAAACTCCTTGGCATCTCGCAGCGCTTCCTCCGCCTGCTTTTGCTCGGTGACGTCGCGGCAGGTACCCACTAGGCGAATCGGCCGCCCCTGTTCGTCATGAAAAACCCTCCATTGCTCCTCCAGGACTTTGACGCGGCCGTCTGCCATGACAATCCGATATTCGACATTGGGGGGTGCAACCTTGTCGAGCGAAGCCTGAAAGGCGGCATCCACTTTCGCGCGATCCTCCGGATGGATAAATTCCACAAAGTCCGGACGCCTGGGGTGAAAATGGGAGGGATCAGTCTCAAAAATTCGGTGTGTCTGCTCGGACCAGGTAATCTCAAGGCTTGGCAACTCGGCTTCCCAACTGCCCACTTTTGCCACGGCTTGAGCCTCGATCAGGCGGGCACGTTCTGCCTCCAATTGCTTTGCGATCTTGTGCTGACGCCGCTCACTGGTTCGGAGGGCCTCCTCCGCCTGCTTGCGTTCGGTAATGTCCCCCACCACAACAGCAATTCGATCGACGCCCGTGGGCCCTTCGATTGGGAAATACGATGCAAGTAAGTCCCGCTCGCCGAGGTCGGGATAGTTGTACTTGAATTCAAATCGCACGACCTTGCCCTGGAAACACTCATCCAACTTTGGTTTGAAAACAGTCTCAAAGGCCACTTGGCCTGTTGATTCTGCGACGGTATGTCCTAGGGCCTGTTCCTTGCCGATTCTCCGATAGTTCAGCAGGGCACGATTGGCGATCACGTAGCGGTAGTCCCGGTCCAGCACGGCGATTAGCTCGTCGAGCCCTTCGACCACTCTTTCGTATTCCCGCAGGCGTGCCTCCGCCAGCTTGCGCTCGGTAAGGTCGCGGGCGATGACAACGATATAGTCTCGCTCAATCTGGATCCGCGTCACGCTGAGCTCCACGGGAAAGGTTGATCCGTCCTTTCGCCGGTGGGCGCTTTCCATTACGAGCGACCCCGATTTTCGCAGTTCCTCGATAATCTTTACCGCCGAAGCCTCGGTAACGGCCGGATTAATGTCGAAAGCTCTCAGAGACAGAAGTTCTTCGCGGCTGTAACCAAGTTCAGAGCAGGTCTTCTCGTTGACATCGAGAAAGCGCAACGTTTCCGGATCCACCACTTCGATGGCATCGTTGCATTGGTCAACCAGCGTTCGGAACAGCTTCAACTCCTCGATTGTGCTTTCGCCTTCGCGCACCCTGGAAAGCAGACGCTCGCCCGTCTCGCGCAGCAGTTTCTCTGTTTCTCTCTGTTCGGTGACGTTGTGCGCGATGCCCCGCACAACTGGCGACTCCACACCTTCGGTGCGCAGCGTGTTGTGGTATTCCCAGACGCGCCGCGCCCCCGACCGCGTCATTACGCTCAGCAAGCCGCGAGCCTCGCCCGTGCGCTCGATCTGCTTCAGGTAGGCATCAAACTGGTCGCGGAACTCTGGAGGAACCAAGTCCCGCATGGGAATCTGCAGAATTTCTTCCACGCTGTAACCAAGCAGGCGTGCGGGGGCGGGATTGATCGCCAGTAGCCGGCCCGCAAGATCGTGAACGCACAGCAAGTCATGGCTGTGCTCGAACAGATCCTCATACCAGTCCTGGTTGTCTTGAAGAGCCCGCCGGATCAGTTCAAACTCGGCGAGCTTAACTGCGGGAACGCGACGTTTCTCTGGGCCAGGGTGCACAGCCATGGCTACTCCCCGCGGGCTGGGCAAAGTGATTCATTCGCGTGGATTCCACGCTGGCAGCGTTGCCAGATGGATCGAACGCCCGCCCAGAGGCCCCCCATGGGCGCAACCCAGACCCGATCGCCGCGAAGTGTACCAGAAGTTAGGTCAGTACGCCAGCGTACGTAGAAATGGTGGGCGGGGATGCTCGCGTGGGGACAGCATCGTGGGGGACAGCCGCCCGGGTGCCCAGCCGAGCGAAGCGAGGCGGCCTTTCCTCAAGGCCGGCAAACTGACACACACGGCCCTTAACCAGGCTGCCCTTTTCGGTGCGGGCCTCCACCCCCGTGGTATTCTCCTCCCAAGCCGCTTGTCGGATGAGTAGACGAATGAGTTCGCGCCCCAAACGATTCTCGCTGGTGCTGATCAAGCCGTCGCATTACGACGACGACGGCTTGCGATACTTGCGGCGCAGGTAGCCGCCTTCCAACGGATCGATTTTTTCGAGCGCAACCATGGCGTAGTACCACAGCAGCAGAAATGTCATGTTGCCGGCGTTGCTGTTAGTGGCCACGGAGCGGCGCATCACCGTCTCCAGGTGCTCGGGAGAATAGAATGCGGCCCAGGAATCGTGATAAAGCTGCTCCCACTGCTGCGGCGACATGGTCGCATGCGTGGTGGTCACGTGCTCCAGATCGTACTTGTTCAGATCGGGATCGAGATACGCGCCGGCCTTGTAGAGCTTTTGATGATCTTCCGACCCGGGCAGCGGAGTGAGGCAGTGGGGCTCCAGCAGATCGATGGGCAGCTCGCGCTGGATGATTTCGATGTCGCGCAAGACCGATTCCGGCGTATCGTGGGGAAGCCGATGATGTAGCCGGCAAAAACCGTGCGCCGGCGCTTTTTCCACTCCAGCAGCATCTTGCGGTACTCGGCGACTTTGTTCTGCTTCTTTCGGGCACCGAGCAGGCCGTCAGGGTTGATGCTTTCGAGGCCGATGAACACGCGCGCGACGCCGGCGCGGCCCGCCTTCTCGATGAAATGCGGAAGGCGGTGGCACATGGTGTCCACCTGGATCACGAACTTGATGTTCAGCTTCTCCTGCTCGCGCATGGCGATCAGGCGGTCGAAAACCTTTTCCCAATCGGTGTTGCGGGCGAAGTTGTCGTCGGTGATGAAAAAGCGGTTGATGCCCTGCGCCAGGTTGCTGCGGATGATCTGCTCGATGTCGTCGGCCGAGCGGCGGCGCGACTTGCGCCCCTGCACGTTGATGATGGTGCAGAAGGAGCACAGAAACGGACAGCCGCGGCCGGCGTCGAAGCTGGTGATCTTGCCGCCGGTGCGCTTGATGCGGTGGCGGGAGAATCGGCATGGGCGCGCCGTCGAGCGACGGCAGATCGTCCATGTAGTTGTAGAGCGGCTTCAGCGTGCCGTTCCAGGCGTCGCGCAGAACGTCGTCGAGGCGGCCTTCGGCCTCGCCGGCGAAGAGCGAGATGCCGAGATCCATGGCTTCTTTGAGTTCGGGCGGCAGCTCGGGCAGCATGGACAGGCAACCGGAGACGTGAAAACCGCCGATGCAGACCGGCACGCCGGCGGCGCGAAGGGACGCGCGATATCCATGGCGCGGGGAAACTGATTGGACTGCACTCCTACCAGGGCGACCATGCCGCGTCCGCCGCGAAGTTGCGCGCGCAATGCGTTCGGGACGAATGCGGGTGTTGGTTTCATCGAAGGCGCTGACCTCGATCTCGACATCTTCGCCCAGCACGCGGCGCTTCCGGCAGTCGAGCGCCAGGCCGTTCAGCACCGCCAGCGTATTGGACGGAATAGCGGAACGGACCACTGGATGACGTAGAAAGACCGGCGTCCCACGCTGCCCGTAGAGAGCCCATGGACGTTCTATCCGCGCTACGTTTTCGAGATCTGGTGTCGAAGCACGTGAAACTGGCTGCGCTGGTCTGGCGCTACGGAGGCTTTCGCCGCCGTCTGAAGCGCGATCCCGACGCCCGCAACTACACCGACATAGCGCTGACCCCGGTGGATGAAGACCGCTCCGACGAAATGGAACTGGCCGCCATGGGCGCCGGGGCAAAGTCGCAAGTAGTAAGAATTCAGGAATCTGTCGGGAACTAGAAGACTCATGTGGGACAGCGACCTTCGGGAGGCTCAGGGCAGGCTCTCGGCTGTCCGAAGCTCGTGTGGGGACGGGCGCCTCGCCCGTCCCGCGGAGCGCAGCGACGCGCTCTGCCCGCTGCCTTCACTCTCGGGATCGGTGTCGACCGGGCACGAGGGTGGAGCAGGCCTTCTTAGGCCTGCGTCAAGAGCTCCCGAAAAATCAGCGGGCTTCAGCCCCCGAGGTACGTTTGACCCTGCACTTCCCGGTCTACTAGACTCGCTTCTCGGGAGTTCCTATGAAGCGAATCGCGTACCTCCTGCTCTTCTTCTCGCTGTTCACACTTGTGGCCATCGCCGACGACGATAAAGACCAGCATCACCATGAAGACCTGACCGCAGCCCAGCTCGGTACGGTCGCCTTCCCGGTTTCCTGCGCCGCTGATGTGAAGAAGCCCTTCGAACGCGGCGTGGCCCTGCTGCACTCCTTCTGGTACGAGGAAGCGCAGAAACAATTCCAGCAGATTGCAGCGGACGATCCACACTGTGCTATGGCGCACTGGGGTATCGCCTTGAGCCTGTGGCACCAACTCTGGAACCACCCGGATGCCAAGGTGATCGAGCGCGGCCTGGACGAAGTTCATCAGGCGAAGACCACCGACGGCCCGGCCACTCGGCGCGAAAAGGCCTACATCGCCGCCGTCAAGGCCTTCTACAGCGACTCCAAGAAACTGAAGCACGAAGCTCGCGCCCAGGCCTACTCCGACGCAATGAAGAAGGTTTACGAGACCTACCCTGACGATCACGAGGCAGCAGCCTTCTACGCGCTCTCCCTGCTCGCCTCCGAGCCGCACGAAGATACGACCTTCGCCAATCGCAAACAAGCGGCCGCGATCCTCGAAAAACTATTCGTGATCGAGCCCGACCATCCCGGCGTGGCGCATTATCTGATCCACAGTTACGACAAGCCGCAACTGGCGCAACTGGGCCTGCCCGCCGCCCGACGTTACGCGCAGATCGCGCCCGCCTCTCCGCACGCCCTGCACATGCCTTCGCACATTTTCGCCCGCGTAGGCCTGTGGCAGGACGATATCAATTCCAACCTCGCCTCCATCGCCGCCACGCGCAAAACTGCAGCCATGCACATGGGCGGCGAAGGCCACCAGTTTCATGCCATGGATTTCCTCTTCTACGCTTACATGCAAAGCGGACGCGACACCGAAGCCAAAGCTCTGATCGAAGAAATCCGCGCCATGCCCAATAAGAAAGACGACATGTATGGCAAGGGCTACGATCCGCACGCCGCGGCCCTGTCGCACCTGAGCGCGCTGTATCCCATCGAGATGCGCGACTGGCAAAGCGCAGCGGCGCTGCCCGCATCCGAGGTCGCAGGCACGGCGGAAGAGTCAGTAATCTACTGGGCGCGCGCGATCGGGTCGGCGCATCTCCGCAAGCCGGACGATGTTCGCAAAGACATCGCCGTGATCGAAGGCCTTCACAAAAAGCTGGCGGCCGAGAAATCAGAATTCGCCGGGGCAGTAGAAGACGATCGCAAGGAAGCCCAGGCCTGGCTAGCTTTCGCCGAAAGCAAGGATGACGATGCAGTCGAAGCATTGCGCTCCATCGCCGACAAGGAAGACTCGCTCGGCGAGGAACCTGAAGGCATTCCAGCCCGCGAAATGATTGCCGACATCCTGCTCGAAGCGAAACGTCCGCAACAGGCCCTGACCGAGTATCAGACCGACCTGAAACTCCACCCCAACCGCTTCGACGGACTCTACGGCGCAGCCCGCGCCGCCGAAGCCGCCGGCAAACACAAAGATGCCACGGAATACTACGCGCTGCTATTGAAAGTCTGCGACGGATCAAACTCCACGAGGCCGGAGTTGAGCCGCGCCAGGCAGTTGGTGGCGCAGAAATAGCCTGTAAGGGAAACTGTAGCGCCGGCGTCCCGCCGGCTGTCGCGAGGGCATCTTGCCCTCGCACTGGGTGGCGCAGCGCTTCAAGCGCTGCGATAAGAGCGCTCGCATGACCGCGGGCTTCAGCCCTTGAGGTGCTACTGCCGAAACAGCTCTATCTTCACCATCAGCGCCGCCATCATCCCCAGCACGCCCAGCAGCGCGTTGTACTCCCGATGCTTCAAGTACAAGTCCAAAGAGAATCCCGCCGAATTTTCACTGCTTTCGCCGGGATGCGGCGTGAAACGCGGCAACATTCTCGGCACCCGCGCAACATATTCGTCGAACTCAGGAAACGTCCGCCGCAAAAAAGCTTCCTCATCGCGAATAACCGGAACATAAATAGCAAAAAACATCACAACCAGCGCCACACCCACCCACCAACTCCGCGCTGCCACGCAAAACCCCAACCCGATTAACAACGATCCCAGATACAGCGGATTGCGCGTATAAGCATAAGGCCCGAAGGTCGCCAGCGCCTCGTTCTTGCGCACATGTCCCGAAGCCAGCGCCCGAATCACCAGTCCCGGCGACACCACAATCGCACCCAACATCAACGACCGCCAGGAAGGCCGCGCCAGCCAGAAATAAAGCACAGCAAAAAAAAACCCCAGGGGCACGCGAATGCGCCGCGCGATTTGTGACCACTCAGCCATGTCTTGAAAGGCCGCGGCTTTCAGCCGCGCCGTATGTTCCATAAAACAACCGAGAGCTTTAGCCTCTGGGGTCGCTCGCCAACAACTTGTGAGCCGCGGCCACTACCGCATCACTCCCAATCGCCAACATCCCCTCATCCACCGCACCCCGCCGCGCATGCGAGGTAACGCTCTCCGCGCTGCGCAGCACCACACTGCGCGTCCCATAAGGCCCATTGCGCGCCGGATCCGTCGGCCCATAAATCGCCACCACCGGAACCCGCAACGCCGCCGCCAGATGCAGCGGACCCGTATCGCCGCCAATAAACAGCCGCGCCCGCCGCGTCAACGCAATCAATTCCGTGATGCTCGAACGTATGACGCTACAACTCATCGCCCGCGCCGTCCCGCCGCTTGCGGCCTCGGCTGCACTTACCAATTCCTCTTCGCCCGGACCGTAATTGAGAATCGACCTCACACCCTGCTCCGCCAGCCGAAGCGCCACTTCACCGTACCGCTCCGCCGGCCATCGCTTCGCCCCCCAGCCCGCACCCGGATTCAAAATCGCAAATTCGCCAATGCCAAGCTCAGCAAGCCTCAGCTCAACGCGAGCCTCCACCACGGAATCTTGAGGAAAGTCACGAGAAACATTCGGCGGCAACGTCTTTCCCGGCAATTCGGTCAGCGCCCGAGCCACCGAAAGATTTTGCTCAATCACATGCCGCCCGCGCGCAACCACTCTCCGCGTATACCACAAGCTGGCCGGAGACTCTCGCGGTTCCGCCGCACCGTACACCACGCGTGCCCCCGAAAACCGCGCCAGCAGCGCAGATCGCATCGCCCCCTGCAAATCCACGGCGACGTCGTAATCTGCGTCCCGCACATCGTTCCAAACGGTAGCCGCACGCTGCAAAGTCGAAATCGAAAACGGAAATTTCCCCCAAGCCTTCAGATTGACAGTGTGGACTTCATCCACCAGCGGCCGAAGCGCCGACCGTGCGCCCCGCCCCGGAGATCCCGGTGCGCACAGCAGTTCCGCCCAGCGTTCTTCAATCAGCCAGCCGATGTGCGCCTGCGGAAATGCCTCCCGCATTGCATGAACCGCGGGCAAAGTGTGGATCACGTCTCCCATGGCGCTGAGCCGCACGATCAGCAGCCGTTCGATCTTTCGTTCAGGAGTAATATCGAAACTCGTTGACTCGAAACTCGCCGACTCAAAACTGGCGGACTCGAAATTCACGGCCGCCCCAGCCGCGAGCGGATAATCTCGCTGGTGGAATGATCCTTCGGGTCGCCCACGATCGCGACGCGTCCGCCGTATTCCGCCACCGCATCGCGCTCGGGGACGGACTCCGCCGTATAGTCGGTTCCCTTGGCCTGAATGTCGGGACGAATCTCGCGAATCAAAGCGCGGACATCAAGCTCCGGAAAAACCACAACGGCATCCACGTCGGCAAGCGCCGCAACAATTTCTGCGCGTTCCTCCGCAGGCATCACCGGCCGCCCAGCGCCTTTGAGCGCGCGTACCGATTCATCGGAATTGATGGCCACAACCAGCTTGCCGCCCAATTCCTTCGCGCCCCGCAGATAGCGCACGTGGCCCACGTGCAACAGGTCGAAATTGCCGTTGGCGAGCACGATGCGATCGCCCGCTCCACGCCACTGCTCCACGCGGTGAGCCAACTCGAGGCGACTAAAGATCTTCCCTTCGTTCATGACGCTGATAAGCAAGTGCCTTACCCCATGATCCCCCGTGGTTGAAGATTTTTGATGTGCTCTAGTGCGCCCGAGTCCCCGGCGGACCTTTTTCAATCGCGAGCAACAGTTCTTCCCGCGAAACCGTGGCCGTACCACGCTTCATCACGACGATTCCGCCCGCGTAATTAGCCAACTGAGCAGCCTCTTCCGTGCTCGCCCCGGCTGCCAGCGCAGCGCTGAACGCCGCAATCACCGTGTCGCCTGCGCCGGTCACATCGGCAACTTCATCCGACCCAAAAATCGGGATGTCCACCGGCGCGTGCTCCCGATCGAAAGCGACCATGCCGTCGCGGCCTCGCGTAATCAGCAGCGACTGCAGCTTCATCTGATCCATAACTTGCTTGCCCGCCTGCGTCAGCTTCGGCCAGTCTTGCCCGATGCGTACGCCCAGCGCCGCTTCCACTTCGGGTTCGTTCGGTGTCGCGGCAGTCGCACCCGAATACTCCAACAGCCGGTAGCGCGAATCAAGAATCAAGGGCACAAGCACCACTCTTCGCCGCCCCACCTGCCGCAACGCATTCACGATCGCCGGACTCGCCGAGCCATATCCGTAATCGGAAACCAGCAGCGCATCCGAAGCCCGCAGATATTCCCGCGCCGCCAGGAATAACTCGCGCGTCAGATGCTGGTTAGGAGGCTTCTCCGGCTCGCGGTCCACGCGCACTACCTGCTGCCGCGAATTGTGCGTCATGCCGGCAAGAATGCGCGTCTTCGTAACCGTCGTGTAACTCTTGTCTTTCAGCACGCCACTGACCGGAATACGCTTGTGGCGGAAAAACTTCAGCAGCGATCGTCCCGGCTCGTCATCGCCAATGGCGCCGACCGGAAGCACGTTCACTCCAAGGTCAGCCAGATTGTTGACCGCGTTGGCCCCTCCCCCCGGCACCACGGTGCGCTCGCGATGCTTCAGGATCAGCACCGGAGCCTCGCGCGACACCCGCGAGATTTCTCCGAAGACGAATTCATCGGCCACCAGATCCCCCAGCACCGTAATGGTGACCTTAGGGAAGGCTTCGACAATCTTCCGCAGCCGCTCGGCGTCCTTCAAATGCTTAGTCATCGAAGTAAAGTGGTCGGTGGTCAGTGGCCAGTGTCCAGCCAATCTCCCCTGGGATTTTGCTGACCACTGACCACTGACCACTGAGCACTGATCACTGACCACTGTCCCTCAGCATTTTCTCACGAGCGCTCTCGCCGCTCCTCGATCATCCGCAGCACGGTATCCACAGCGTTAGCGGAGTCGGCGAGTTCCATCTTTACCGCGACCACCGCCAGCGGCGCGAGCGCATCCAGATAACCTCCCAGGTTCACCGCATCTTTCTCTGTGGTGACGAAGCCGCCAGCTTCACTTCGCTGCCGAAGCTGAAGCAAGTCGCGAACGTCTTTCTCCGTGTACGCGTGATGATCGCGGAAGAACGCCTCGGCGACGGGATTGATGCCCGCCGCCCGCAACTGCAGCAGAAAATTCTGTGGCCGTGCAATGCCGCAGAACACAACCGGCCTCGCCGGAACATCCTGCGCAGTAATGCCCCGCCGCACCCGCCAGACCGTCTTGCCTGCGAGCGGAAACGGCTCTGGCGAAGCGCCACTGGTCAGCGCCACGGCATCCGCCCGTCGCAAGGAATGCAAAGGCTCCCGCAACCGCCCCGCCGGAAGCAACCGATCGCGCGCATCGTCCGGGGTCACGAGCACGATATCGAAATCGCGAGCTAACCCACGATGTTGAAAGCCATCATCCAGCAAATGAATCTGCGGACCGAAGCGCGACTCGGCAAATCGCCCCGCCTCATAACGATCCTCCCCAACGACAACCGGCGCCTGCAACCGTCGAGCAATCAGCAGAGGCTCATCACCAAAATCCCGCGGCAGCCCTCCGGGATCCACCAGCAGCACTCCGCGAGTCTTTCGTCCGTAGCCGCGCGAAAGAACGTCGAAGCCGATTCGGCGTGCCTTCAACAACTCGCCCAACAGAATCACAAACGGAGTCTTTCCCGAGCCTCCCGTCGAAATATTTCCCACGCTGATCACGGACCCTTGCAGCGACCGCGAACGCAACGATCGTCGGTCGTAGAGCGCGTTGCGCGTCGCGACCACCGCGGCGTAAAGCGCAGACAAGGGATTCGGCCTCATGGCTCCGCCAGCAGTTTCTCCAGTTCGCCGGCCGTCCGCGCTGTGGCTCCAATCTGCGATCGCATAGTTTCAGCGGCGCGTTTTCCTAGAGCTCTTCGCTCCGCGTCGTTGGCCAGCAACTCCAGCAACACCAGGGGCAGCTCCGCCGGCCCAACAATCCGCAACGCATCCCGGCTCTGAAACAGGCTCACGATGTCGCGAAAATTCTCGGTGTGATTCCCCACCACTATGGCCACGCCATGCTGTGCCGGTTCAATGATGTTGTGCCCACCGTGCGGCGCCAGGCTTCCGCCCACAAAAGCGACATCGGCGAGCGCATACAGTGCGGCTAGTTCTCCGATTGTATCCAGCAGGAAGACTCCGCCGGTCAGCGGCTCGCCACTCCACTCCGATCGCCTGAAGAAGTGAATCGACATGTGCTCGAGCAGAGCGGCCACCGCGGGAAAGCGCTCCGGGCGCCGCGGCGCAAGAATCATCACCGCCCGCGGATGCTGCACCAGCAAATTCTCAAACGCTTTCAGCAGCAGCGGTTCTTCTCCATCCACAGTGCTGCCGCATACCAGCACCGGCCCTGCCCCGTTCGTTGCAATCGACTTCCGCAGGCTCTCCACAATCGCAGGCGGAGCAGGCGCCGGGATGTCGAACTTCAGATTTCCGCTGACATGAATGCGTTCTGGCTCCGCGCCGATATCTCGCAGCCTCACCGCGTCTTCGGGCGTCTGCGCCAGAAACAGATCGACGTTGGCCAGCAGTCTGCGAAGCAATCCTCGGAAGCGCCGGTACCGCGGCCACGACCGGTCTGAGATGCGGGCATTCACCACCGCAACCCGCGCGCCGCCTGCATGCGCCAGCCGCATGAAGTTCGGCCAGAACTCTGTCTCCGCCACCACCACCAATCGCGGCCGCAGCGCCCGCAGGTAAGGACGGATCGCAAACGCAAAATCCATGGGGAAGTAGAACACATTCGCTTCTCCAAAGCGTTGGCGGGCGAGCGCCTCCCCGGTGTCGGTGGTCGTGGAAATAAAAATCCTATGCCCTGGAAAACGGCGGGCTAGTTCCTCCACCAAGCCTGCAACCGCCAGCACCTCGCCGACCGAAACCGCGTGAACCCAGATCGACGGTGCTTGTCTCCCCGGCAACTCAAGCCGCGACGGCACATGCCCCAGCCTCTCCGCCAGGCCCTTTCGGTATTTACCATGGCGCGCCATCTGGAAAAGCCAGTAAGGCAGGCTCGCCAACATCCCCACGGCCAGCACAGCGCTGTAAAGAAAGCTGTAGAGAGAAGAGATCAAGTTCAGCCATTCTAAACAAACGCCATTCTAAACAAACTAAGATCTAAACAAACTAAGACCGGTTCTATAATCGAAGCCATGCCATCGCACAAGATGTGGTTCCCCCGTGCCGTAACCTTTTTATGCGCAGTCGCTGGATTCGCGCTCTTCCTTGCCGCCAAGGATTTCGTAAAACCCGCGGCCCGGCCCGCCCAGACCTATCCCGCGCACGACGACCACACCGACGAGAAGGTTGCCATCGCCGCCGATCCCTACGACACCGCCGACAAGGCGAAGATATTCTCCGTGAACTTTCGCGAGCACGGAATCCTGCCCATCTTCTTCGTCGTCACCAACGACGGCAGCCAGCCCATCTCCGTGGCCAACATGCAGGTGACTCTGACCACGGCCGACCGCGACAAGCTGACTCCAATTTCGTCGGAAGATATTTATCGCCGCATCACCAATCCCCAGGTCAACACGCGCCCGCCGGAGCCGATTCCCATCCCTCACAAGAAAGTGAAGGGCACCATCAGCGAAAAAGAGCGGAACGAAATCGAATCCTCGCAATTCGCCGCCAAAGCGGTCGAACCCCACAACACGCAATCGGGATTCCTCTTCTTCGATATAGCGGGCACGACCGCGCCTCTCCCCGGCGCACACTTTTTCGTGAGCGGCGTCGACGATGCCAAGGGCACCGAACTGTTTTACTTCGATATTCCGCTCGAGAAATACCTGAACCCGCCGCAGCAGACCAAGTAACCAGTGGTTTGACATGCGCCCGACGGGAAGGGCATCATGGTCGGCCAACTCGATACAGTCCTCGGTTGGTGTGAATGCGGCGTGGGGAAAAACATGCGTATCAACGGGGGAAAGAGCTGGATTTTCTGGGCCTTGTTGCCCGGTCTCGTCGTGGGGCTGCTGGGCGCGGCGCGCGCTTCCGCGTCGAAAGACGCACAAGAGCAGTTGAGTGCGTTGCTATTGGGGAAAGATGTGAGGGCTCTGGTGGATCTTCCTGCCTACAAAGATGGCGTGGATGTTTACTACGTGCCACCGTCGAACAAGCGCACCGACGATCGCGGAATCGATCTGGCGGAGATGACCAAGTGGCTCAAGGCCAAGGGAGTGGGCGTGGAGCGCGACGAGTGGGTGACCATCACTAATGTCAAGATCGACAGCGACAAGGTCGAGATCCATCTGGAAGGCGGCGCAGGGGCGGCGCGGCAGCAATCACGCCAGCAAAGTGGGCGCGTCCTACAAGCGGGCTGGAGGCTCGCGGCTCAATCTGAAGTATCAGAAAGATATCAACGACGCCGACCTCGCTCCCCAAACCATCCTGCGGTTCATGTCCAGACTGCTGGATGTGAGCCGCATCGAGCAGAAGCTTTCGGAGAAGGACATGCCGCCGGAGCTTCGCAACGCCATCGAGGCCCACACCGTGGTCGAGAAAATGACCTACGAAATGGTGCTGATGAGCTTCGGCGATCCCGACCAGAAGAAAGTGGATGACTTTGACGAGACCAATCTGAAGGAGACCTGGTTCTACCTGAAGAGTGGGCACAGGTGGGTGGTCCACTTTGAGAATGGCAAGGTGGTGAAGACGCAGGTGTTTTGAGGGCTCCGGGCGACGCTTTGTGCTGAATGTTCCAGTCGGAACATTGTGCACTATGTTCCAACTGGAACATTTCACTTTGCAGAGAATTTTTGGCGTAAGTTGTTGATTCTACGTACGGGTTTTAGGGCGGACGAATGGAATCAAGGGGTTAGGCTGTGGAAGGAATGTCTACTTTCGAGGACGTCAAATGTCTACTAAAGTAGACTTGACAGGCGCGCGGACGTACTTTATAAGGTACGCGCGTCCGGGACGGCCTACTCGATTGACAGCAGGATCTCGGGGTGTTTGTGCGCGATTGTGAGCAGCTTTAAGGTTGCCTTGCGTGGGCGGCGTGCTCCCTGTTCCCAGCTCTCCACCGCATTGAGGCTGACATTGATGATGCGGGCAAAGGCCGCCTGGCTCACGTTGAACGATTGCCGAATAGCGCGAATCTGCCCAGGCGTCAGCGGCTTGGGCGGAGGCGGCAACTGGCTGACGCGCAACGCTGTTTTCTTTCCTTGCTCGTAATCGAGTGCATCCGATAAAGCCTGCTTGAGATCATCAAAAATCCTGACCTTCTTTCTTGCTCCCTTGACTTTCATTGAACTTGCTCTCCCCTTCTTGATCCTTTGATCTCACTTACCCATGATCGCAGTACTTTGTGCTCATCGACCGACAGGTCTTCCTGCTCATCCTTGTCCAGCAAATACAGCAGATGAATGTGGCTCCGATCTTCCAGGTATAGGAACAGATATCGGAACCCACCTCGTTTTCCCTTGCCGCGGGTCGGATTCGAACATCGGGCCTTGCGAATCCCTCCCAAGCCCTGAACCAAGTCTCCGCGATTGGGATTCTTGATCAAGTCGGCCTGAATCGAATTCAGAACATCCAACGCCGCCGCTCCAGCCAGCCGATGCAATCGCGAAGTGAAGCCCTTCGACTCGATGTATACCACTGCGTAGTATATACCACATAGTAGGAGTATGTCCCCTTGGCGTTGCTCCCGAAGCTCCGATTATGGAAAGGAAGTCGAAATCCACTTTTATCGCCTCCCGTATTGCGCCTTATAATCCCGATATGTCGACCTCCGCCGACACCGACGTTTCCGTCCGCACCACCTACGAGCCCGTCATTGGACTTGAAGTGCATGTTCAGCTTTTGACGGCTTCGAAGATATTCTGTTCTTGCTCTACGCGCTTTGGCGCTCCGCCTAATACCAATGTTTGTCCGGTGTGCCTGGGGATGCCGGGGGCTTTGCCGGTTTTGAACCGGAAGGCGGTTGAGTTCGCTACGCTGGCCGCTTTGGCTTTGAATTGCCGCATCAATGAGACTTCGATTTTTGCGCGCAAGAATTATTTCTATCCTGACCTGCCCAAGGGCTACCAGATTTCGCAGTACGACAAGCCGCTGGCTGAGCATGGATTCATCGAGATCAGCAGTCAGTCGTTGCGCGGGACAGACGCGGGCGGGGGCGCCCGCGCTACGAAGATCGGGATCACGCGCGTGCATCTTGAGGAGGACGCTGGCAAGAGCTTGCATGAGGGCTTTCCCGACTCTGACTTGAAGACTGCCATCGATCTCAACCGCACCGGCGTGCCTTTGATTGAGATCGTCAGTGAACCTGACATTGCCACGCCGGACGAGGCTTATGAATACCTTACGCGGCTGAAGGAGATCATTCTTTATACCGGGGTCAGCGATTGCAACATGGAGGAGGGATCGCTGCGCTGCGACGCCAACGTCAGCGTGCGCCCGCGGGGGCAGAAAGAGTTGGGGACTAAGGCTGAGATCAAGAACGTGAACTCGTTTCGGTTTATCCGCGAGGCTCTGGTCTATGAGATCGCGCGACAGATTGAAGTCATTGAGGGCGGCGGCAAGATTGTGCAGGAAACGCGGCTCTACAACTCGCAGGAAGGGAAGACTTACAGCATGCGCTCGAAGGAGCAGGCGCACGATTACCGTTATTTTCCCGAGCCTGACCTGCTGCCCCTGGTGGTCGATGAGAAGTGGAAAGCGGAGATCGCGAAGACTTTGCCTGAGTTGCCGGAAGCGCTCCGTGCGCGGCTGGTGAAGGAATATGGCATCACGGAATACGACGCGCAGGTGCTGACGGTATCAAAATCGCTGGCCGATCAGTTTGAGGCGGCGGCGAAGGCGGCGAAGAATCCCAAGCGCGTGGCTAATTTAGTCCAGAGCGAGTTGATGGGGCGGCTTAACGCTCGGGGCGTGGGGATCGAGCGGTCTCCGATTTCGATGAAGGGCGTGGCGTCGTCGGCCGATCTGGTTGAGAGCGGCGCAATATCCGGCAAGATGCTTAAGGATCTTTACGATTTTTGCTTCGAGCGCGGCAAGGATTTTCCCGAGGTTTACGACGAGGAAGGGCGTCCGCAGCAGTCCTCGGACACGTCCGCGCTGGAGAAGATCATCGACGAAGTTATGGCCGCGAATCCCAAGCAGCTTGAACAATATCGCGGGGGCAAGACGACCATGCTGGGATTCTTCGTCGGCCAGGTGATGAAGGCATCCAAGGGGCAGGCTAATCCAAAGCTGGTGAATGAGTTGCTGGCGAAGAAGTTGGGATGATCGGCGAGCGGCCCTGCGGGCCTGACCGGGTCAGAGACCCGGTCCTACACAAGCAGTTATGCAGCCGAAGTATGATTACCGGCGTCGTCTACCTCATCTCCAAAAAGACGATCATCCCCTTTTCGTAACCTTCGCCACCAAGTACAGGTGGACACTTCCACCCCACCGCCCGCGATGTTGTGTTCGAATGCTGTCTTAAACAGAATGGTTGCAAGTTCAACCTGCATGCCGCGGTGGTCATGCCCGACCACGTTCACTTGATCTACTCGCCGTTGCGCCGGGAGGATGGCTGGAGCTATAGCCTGCCCGAAATCATGAAGGCCATCAAAGGGGCCGCGGCGTGGCGCATCAATCACATGCTCAAGCGCACAGGGCCCGTTTGGCAGGACGAGTTCTTTGATCGCGTTCTTCGATCGAACGAGAGTTTGGTGGGGAAGGTGGATTACATTTGCGAGAACCCGGTGCGGGCGGGGCTGGTGAAGTCTGAGAGCGATTACCGTTGGCTGTGGAAGGGCGAGATTCCCATCTTATGAGGTCGTGGAAAGGAGAGCGAGCGGCCTTCGGCCGCTTGACCGGGTCAGAGACCCGGTCCTACACATTCAGGATACGTGACTGACGTAATCTGATTTTGTTTCCATGGGCCGTTACGATGAAGGCTGAGAGCCTTCATGAGAATCAAGATCCGCACGATCATCAGGATTGTGGTCCTGGTGTCGACGGTCGTGGGCGTTGTCCTGGTATTAAGAGCGCCGGCGCCAGTGGCGCAGCCACAGACGGCTGCGGCGATTGCCGCGAATGCTCAGTCATTCGACCAAAAGATGGAGCAGTTCGCGCAGGCCGTGCAAGCCTCTTCGCCCGCAGCCGGTAATGGCTACCAGAAGACGGCATCAGTCACGCAGCAAACGTCTGTATCCAGCCCGTTGACCAAAGCGGAGGTTCGCCTCAGCTCTGGTGAGGTTGGCGCTGCACTGGCTCAAGCCACCGGGACCGGCGGGCTTTCGCCGGATTCCAATATTGGCAGTGGGGCGCCAGTTATAAAAGATCAACGTGTAAGTTTTGAGGGCAACCTTGTCCATGGGCAATTTCTGGCCAACGTTGCGGGCAAGGATGTATGGGTGACAGTTTCAGGCCAGCTCGGGTCGAAAGATGGATATGCGACCTTCGAGCCGACGGAATTTAGGGTGGGCGAGATGAATGTGCCGGTTTCGTTGGTGAACCCCGCGCTGCAGAAGAAGCTGGCCGAGCAGCACGACCGGCTCAAGCTTCCGGATTACGTGGGCGATGTGACGGTTCAGAACGGCGAGTTGGTGATGCGACAGAAGTGACTCGAGCGATGACGCACTAGTGAGGATGGTTGGCGACATGAAACTGGATCGGATCATTAGCATTGCGACGCTGGTGGCCTTGGTAGTGGCCATTTTTCTGCTGGTGAAAAGGCCTGCGACCGTAGTCGTAGCGCCACTGGCTCCGGCTGCGGCAAACCCTCAATCATTCGACGCTCGATCATCCGACCAGAGGGCGGACCCGGCAGAGTCGGTTGCTAAATCAGCTCAGCAAGGGCAGGCACCGCCGGCTAGCGGCGGATCTGTTCCGACGCTTCCAGCCGCAACCCAGGCTAGCAAGAATCCGGCCGCGCCGCAGAACGCGAAGGCTGGAGCGGGCATCAACTCAGAAGCGATTGGCGCTGCCATCAACAAGTTGCTGGGCGCGAGTGGGGCGGGGCTGACTCCGGACACGAATGTTGGTGACGGGCCGCCGAATATTAAAGATCAGAAAGTTACTTATGACGGGGATACGGTCCACGGGCAGTTTCTGACGGAGATTGCGGGGAAGGATGTGTGGGTCACAATTTCCGGGCACATGGGTCAGAAGGATGGGTATGCCACGTTCGATCCTACTGAGTTTAAGGTTGGGGATGTAGAGGTGCCTGTTTCGCTGGTGAATCCAGCGCTGCAGCGGAAGCTGGCGGAGGAGCGGGACCGGCTTAAGCTTTCGGAGCCGGCTAAGTAGAGCAGTGGTCAGTGGTCAGTGATCGGTGGTCAGTAAATCGGTGCCAGGAGCTGGCGGGTTTTCACTGGCCACTGGCCAGTGCTTCTGGCTAGGAAAGGCACGGCCCTGCGGGCCGCGACCGGGTCAGAGACCCGGTCCTACTCGCACATCTACGGTACGCGATTTTCTGCGGCTACTTTTGCGTACCAGTGGCCTGATTCTTTTATCGTGCGTTGCTGGGTTTTGTAATCCGTGTAGGCGAGGCCGAAGCGCTGGCTTAGACCTTCGGCCCATTCGAAGTTGTCGAGCAAGGTCCAGGCATGATAGCCGCGGACGTCGGCGCCATCGGCTATGGCGCGGGCCAGGGCTTGCAGGTATTGCCGGTGATATGCGATACGGTGCGTATCGTTAATTATGCCGCTGGCGCCGGAAATTACACCGCTGGCGCCGGGAGCGTCGTTGTAGGCACAGCCACTCTCGGTAATCTCGATCTGCGGACGATTGAAGTCGCGGGTGATGCGGGTGACCATGTCATACATGGCCTGCGGCCAGACCTCCCAGCCGATGTCGGTTTTCGGGCCCTGCTGACCGCCGGTCCTCTTCACCGGGAATAGCCATTGCTGCGGGTGGGTGAGCCGCTCCATGGCAGTGGGCGCCAAAGCGATGGTGCGGGAGTAAAGATTGATGCCGACGAAATCCAGCGGCGCCCGCATCTTTTCAAGGTCGCCCGACTTGATGCCCATCGCAGTTTCGGGGAAAAACGCCAAGGCCTCTGGATAGCGTCCATTGAGCGCGGGCTCCAGAAACCACAGGTTGGTGATGGCGTGGGCGCGCTCTGCCGCGATCTTGTCCTCTTCCGAGTTGGTTGCCGGTTCGCAGGCTGACATATTGAAAGCGGTTCCTACGCGGGCAGACGGTTGCGCGGCCTTCAACGCCCGGAAACCCGCGCCCTGCGCCAGGTTGACAGTGTGAGAAGCGCGCAGGAAGTCGACGATGCTTCTGCGCCCGGGAGCGTGCGTGCCTTCGAGATAACCCAAATCGATGAAGCCGGAGGGCTCGTTGAAGAGCATCCAATCGGAAACGCGGTCGCCGAGAGCGCGTGTGACGACCTCCACGTAGTCGGAATAGCGGGAAGACGTGTCGCGATTGGGCCACCCGCCGGCGTCTTCCAAGGCCTGCGGCAAGTCCCAGTGATAGAGCGTGACGAAGGGACGAATTCGGGCTTCCAGCAGGGCATCGACGAGGCGGCTGTAATAATCGATGCCCTGGGGATTCGCCTGGCCCGCCCCGGCGGGTTGAATGCGCGGCCAGGAAATGGAGAAGCGGTAGCTGTTGAGGTTCATCGCGCGCAGCAGAGCGATGTCTTCGCGCCAGCGATGGTAGGAATCGCAGGCGGTATCTCCGGTGTCGCCATTCTTGATTTTGCCGGGAGTGTGCGTGAAGCGGTCCCAGATCGATTCGCCTTTGCCGCCCTCATTCCATGCGCCTTCGATTTGATAAGCGGCGGTGGCGGCGCCCCAAAAGAAGCCCTTGGGAAAGGAAACTTCAGCGGGACTATCCGACTGCCTGGCGTGCGGACCAGGGAGAACCGCGGAAGCCGCCGTGCGCGCGGCGTTCGACGTCGTGCAGCCTGTGGCGGGCAGCGCGGCCAAGGCGCTGGCAGCCAACAGTGAGTTCATGAATTCGCGGCGGGTCAGGCGCAAAGTAGAATGAGGCTCCTTCAAAATGATACGCGAGTGCGTCAATTGTTGTACCACGTTGCGCGTGGCCTTCAACATGGCAAGATAGGCACGCACATCGTCCAGGCGAAGAGTAGTTCATGGCCGGGAATCACCTTCACATAATGCGGCAGTAGCTCGGGCAGCATTCTAAACCGGAATGAGGCAGAGTGGCGCACTTAAGGCCAGGGTAAGGTTCTGCGGGAGTGGTCCGGCATGGCAATTGCAGATGAATTCGCGGGTCTCGTGACGGAACCGCGCGTCCGGTTTGCTGCAATAGCCGGAGCGCTGGCGGATTCCGGGATGCTGCCCGCGAAGGAGCACAGCCATGCACGTGCATGCCAACCCAATCAATCCCAATGCCCAAACTGATGCTATCTATGCCGCGCAAAGAGCGGCAGCCAAACGCGGGCTGGTTGTGCGCTGCCTTGGCCGTAGTCATTCGTGCGCCTTCCATGGCCGGTTTTCGATTGCCAAGTTCCGATGGGTGATTGAGAATTCGTGTGTCAGGCGATGCCGTGAAACAAGAACCTGCACTTTCCGCGTCCGGGTTTGGCAATGCATGGTTTGCGTTGTGCGTGGCGTTCGCGCTGCACATCGTGGATGAAGGGGCCACCGGCTTTCTTGCCGTGTACAACCCAACCGTAGCCCTCCTGCGCATGCGCTGGAGCTGGTTTCCGATGCCTACGCTCGATTTCAGGCAGTGGCTGACCGGGCACATCGTGGTGTGCGGACTTTTGTTCTGCCTGACTCCCGTAGCGGCGCGGGGCATGCGCGGACTGCGGCCGCTGGCATGGGCTTATGCGGTCATCATGTTTCTGAACGGGATGGGCCACACCATCGGAACTATCCTGGGGCACACGGTGGCAGCGGTGACGTTTCCGCGTCCGGCGCCGGGCTTCTATTCTTCTCCGCTTCTATTCGTGGCTTCGGTGTGGATGATGGTGCGGCTGCGGCGCACCGCGCGAGTGGATTTTCAATTGCCAACCGGCTATTGAGGCTTCACAGTTCCACAAGGTGTGGTCCTCGGCCGCCGGACGGCACCGCCCTTGCCCTGCTATCATCGTTGGCGGAGTCTGGTAATACCATGGAAGACATGCTTCAAGACATGCTCGAGGACATGGAAGACGACGAGCAGATTCCTTATATTTCCGGTTCAGGAGAGGGACTCATGGATGAAGGTCCAGCTACGCATGGAAGCGCGCGCCGCAACGAGGATATCGCGCTTGATCTGATGAAATTCATTGCGATGACTACGGGATACGGCCGGACGGCTTCCTCCGGCGTCGGCTTTCAGGGCACAGGATCGGCGGCGAAGCCGGAGGAATACGCTACACATTTGCTGGAGCTATACGCAAAGTGCAGGGGCGCGGTGGACGGGAAAAAGTAAGAGGTTTCCAGTTTCCATTCACTAAGTGGTGATGTCAATGCGGACGAGAATCTTGCTTGCGCTCGCGCTTTCTGTGTGGGTCGTGATTCCCGTTTTTGCTCAAGCGCAAGTGCAAGTGAGAGATAAACCCGCCGCGCCGCGGGACTACTCAAAGGAAGCCTATGTCATCGAAAAGCTTCAAACGCGGATCGTCGAAGAGGCGGATGGCAGCGGCACGCGTGAGGTAACCGCCGAAGTCACAGTTCTTGCGGAAGCCGGGGTTAAGGCCTTTGCCGTTCTGACCTTTACCTACACCAGTGCCAATGAAGTCGTGGATGTCGACTACGTGCGCGTTCGCAAGCCCGACGGAACTGTAGTCAAGACGCCGGACTACAATATTCAGGACATGCCGGCAGAGGTAAGCCGCGCAGCTCCGCTCTACAGCGATATTCACGAGAAGCATGTCGCGGTCAAGGGCCTTGGTGTAGGGGATGTGCTGGAATACCAGGTCCGGTTTCGCGTGGTGAAGCCGCAGGTTCCCGGACATTTCTGGTATGAGCATTCTTTCGCGAAGGACGCGATCATCAAAGACGAGAAGGTGGAGCTCAGCCTCCCCAGCGACAAGTACGTCAAAGTAGTCAGTCCCGAGTTTAAGCCAGAGATCAAAGATGAGAAAGGCCGGCGCATTTACCTCTGGGTTCATTCGAACCTGGAGGTCAAAGAAAAGGATCCAACCGAAATACCACGCCGGACACCACCGAATCCTTCGGTGCAGGTGACAACATTTGCGACGTGGGAGGACGTGGGCCGCTGGTACGGGAGCCTGCAGAAGGATCCGCTCGAGGTGACCCCGGCAATTCAAGCCAAGGCTGCCGAGTTGACCAAGGGGCTGAAGACTGACGAGGAGAAGCTGCGAGCCATCTACAACTTTGTCTCGCTGCGATTTCACTACATTGGCCTGGATTTCGGAATTGGCCGTTTTCAGCCGCACGCCGCAGACGACGTTCTGGGAAATGGCTATGGCGACTGCAAGGACAAGCACACGCTGTTGGCGGCGCTGTTAAAGGCGGCGGGCTATGACGCCTGGCCCGCGCTCATTCACGGCCAGAGGAAACTGGACCCGGATGTGCCATCGCCTGCCCAGTTCAATCAGGTCATCACGGCAGTGCCGGTCGGCGGCCAACTGATCTGGCTGGACACGACGCCGGAGGTGGCGCCTTACGGATTGTTGCTGATTGTACTGCGCAACAAACAGGCGTTGGTGATTCCCTCGAATGCGGCGGCCAGTCTGATGAAGACACCGGAGAATGCGCCGTTTCAACAGGAGCAGGAATTCTCGGCAAAGGGGAAACTGGGCGCCGACGGAACGTTCACCGGCCACGTGGAGCAGTCATACCGCGGGGATGTGGAAGTGGCTCTGCGCGCGTTGTTCCGCCGGGTTGCACAATCGCAATGGAAGGAAGCGGCGCAGGGATTCTCCTATGGTCGCGGTTTTTCAGGGGATGTCAGCAATGTGACCGTGACTCCGCCGGACGAACTGGAGAAGCCCTTCGAGCTTTCGTACGACTACGTGCGAAAGAACTACGGCGATTGGGAGAACCGTCAGATTACCCCGCCGCTGCCTCCGTTCGGAGTGGAGGTAACTAAGGACTCGAGAGAAAAGAACCCGTTGGAACCGATCCCATTAGGTGGACCCGGGCAGATCAGCTACCGGGCGCAGGTAGAACTTCCGCCGGGTTATTCGGCTTTAGCACCGAAAGGGCTTGACCTAGTGGAGCCTTATGCCGACTACCATACCACGAACGTCATTGAGGAAGGCGTCCTGACGACTTCCCGTCGATTGGTGGTAAAGAGAGCCCAGGTCGAGGTTAGCGAATGGGAGGGTTTTCGCAAGTTCGGACGGTCGATCGGGGATGACGAATACAGTTACATCCCGCTGAGCGGTAGCGTGACTGCGAGTCGAGACGCAAAGGACGGAGACGCCGGGAATGTCGAAGAAGAATTCCGCGAGGGGAATAACGCCCTGCAGATGCGCGATGCCAGGCGAGCTCAGGAATTGTTCGAAAAAGTAATTCATCTTCGTGCCGATTATCATGGGGCACACTTCAATCTCGGTCTGGCCCTGGCGGCCCAGAACAAAATGGACGAGGCGTTGAGTGAGTTTCACAAAGAGGAGCAGATCTCTCCCGGTAATCCCAGACCTTACGTGGCGGCTGCGTCGCTGGAGAACTTCCGCGGCCACAGAGACGAGGCAATGGAAGAATGGCGCGGGCTGCTCAAGGCGGACCCTAAGAACCACGACGCGGCCTTGAACCTGGGTCAGTTGTTGTTCCAGTCAGGTAAGTACTCGGAATCCGCGGAGGTGTTGGAAGGGGGCGTGAAGACAGCGCCAGACAGTTCGGAATTGCGATTCGCTCTCGGCTCCGCGTACCTGAAAATGGGGCAATCCGAGAAAGCCGTTATCCAAATGCGTGCGGCGGCGGAGGGGGCAGGTAATCCCAAGCGCGACGTCGACATGTTGAATAATGTTGCTTACACTTTGGCCGAGAGCAGGACCGACCTGGAGTTGGCTCGGCGATATGCGGAACAGGCGACGAAGGTACTTGAGACGCGCTCCGCCGACACGCAGTTTTCCGATGGTATTGCCGCCATCGAGGAGGGCACGCAAGTCACGTACCAACTCTCCCTGGTGTGGGACACTCTAGGGTGGGTTTATTTTCAGAGTGGGGATGCAAATCGCTCCGAGGGTTTTGTACGCTCTGCCTGGCTATTAGGGCAGGATCCAATCGTAGGTGAGCATTTGGGAGAGATCGATGAAAAACTGGGGAAAGGCAAAGAGGCGGCGCATGTGTACGAACTCGCGCTGGCGGCGCAAGGCTCGCCGGTTTTCAGTGTGTCCAACACTCCCGTTTCTGGCTTGCCTGTTGTTCCTTCCTCCGAGGCAAAAGGACGCCAGGAACTAGGCAACAAGATTCTCTCTCGCTATAAGAAGCTAACGGGGAAAAGCCCTGCGTTGGGCGAAACTCGGCGATTGCCAAACGGGGAGTGGACAAAGACTCCGAGGGAAGAACTAACCCAAATGCGTGCGGTCAAGTTGGGCAAACAACCTGGTCTGTCGGGTACGGCGGAGTTCGCGATCCTATTCGCCCCAGGAAAGATTGAATCCGTCGAGTACGTGAGCGGAGAAAAATCTCTGGAATCGCTGACCGACAAACTAAAGGCAGCCCGTTATCAGATCGAGTTCCCGGCGGGCAGCCAGGCCAGGATCCTGCGTCGGGCTCAAATTAGTTGTACTCCCTCGGCGGGATGTATGGCAGTCGTGATGCCGCCGGCCAATGCACGATTTGGGCAAGGTGTGAGGCAATACTAGGCGCGACTCGCAGTCCCGAAGCCATCCAAACAAAGGAACCGCGGCCCTTGAGCCGCGGTCTCTGACTTTCCAGCACTCGCGTTAGCGGCGGCCCTTCTTCGCTTTCTTCTTGGTTTTTTTCGCCGGCTTCTTTGCAGCTTTTTTCTTTGCAGGCTTTTTGGCCGCTTTTTTCTTGGCAGGTTTGGCTGCCTTTTTCTTTGCGGGCTTTTTGGCCGGAGCTTTCTTCTTTGCGGCCGGCTTCTTGGGTCCACCGCCTCCGCCAGCGGGGGCTGCAGGTTTGGGCTTGGGCGCGGGAGGTGGCGGAGGAGCGGCCGCTGCCGGCTCACCCATAGCCGGTTCGGCTACTCCGGCTTCTTCTTCCTCCTCCTCTTCCTCTTCGAAATCCTCTTCGAGCGACTCACTGTAGGCGCCGCTGTCGCCGAATTCTTCTTCATCATCACGTCCGTAGAGAGTGGGATCGTTGAACGTCATTGTTCCTCCTGATCTTGATTTGGCCTCCTGGCGCAAGACGGCTGCGGAAGGCTGCCGGGGCACTGGAAATTAAAAGACCACTGGAAACCCTAATGTCGGAACGGCGGGCGATTATAGCACGACGTTTGGTGCAGGCTACAAGCGCCGCAATCACATTGGGCTCGCCTATCCTGTTACCACACGAAACGGCGGAATGGAAGAAGATTCTTTCCGGCTGGGCGGAAAATTTTGTCGCGAGCAGGAGGTGTGGGACTGGCGGAGTAATTGTCCTTAGAGGACATGGTTGCCGCTACTGGCTGGGCGGGACGATCAGGATCATGCCGGGGCGCAGAACGGCGATGTCGCCGTTGTTGCGTTTGAGAGCGGCGACCGTGGTTTTGTAGGCGGTGGCGATGGAATAGAGCGTTTCGCCGGATTTTACTTTGTGGCGCAGGACGCTGGCCTGCTCGGAGTCCGGTTTGTCTTCGTTTCTGCTTCTTGCCCGCACCGGCTTGGCGGGAGCTTTAGCGCTGGCTGACTGCGCCGTCTTCCGCGCATGCGCCGCCGACTTGGAGGCGGTTGTGGCCACTTCGCTGCCGGGTGTAACGGGCAGGTGCACTGCCAGCACTTTCCTGCCATGCAGGCTATCACCGGCGCGTATGCCGTTCCAGCGGCGGACCATCTGAGCCGGGACTCCCAGGTTCTCAGCTACGGTCTCGACGGTATCTCCGGAGTGAACTTTGTAGCGCGTGATGCGGCGAGAGTAGGTCATGGTATCGCTGACCGGGTGCTTGCCGGGCGCGACCGGGATAATCAATTCGGCATCGGCCTGGAGTGCTGTGCCCTCGATGCGATTGGCGGCGACGATCGAATTCGCCGTGACGTGATAAGAGCGGGCGAGTGAGGCCAGGGTATCTCCGGGCTCAACTTTGTGATAGCGCCACCAGAGCCGCATGTTGCTCGGAATTGCGGAGATGGCGGTCTGATATTGATCTCGGGTGCCCAAGGGAAGATGGAGTTCGAATGTGCCTTCTTTCGGCGTAGTCCGCCGCAGCAGGCTGGGATTCAGGTCCTGCAGTTCGGTCGGGGTCGCGCCTACGCAGTCAGCTACCAGGCGCAAGTCGACGGGATAGTTGATGGTTAGTTTGTCGAAGGCGACCGGGTCGTCCATGGAAACGTCGTCAAAACCGTACTGTGACAGGTTCTTGGCCATGATGGTCACGGCCAGGATGATAGGAACGTAGTTGCGGGTCTCCTTGGGAAGAACGCTGCGCCGGTAAAGCTCCCAGAAATCGGCATAGCCGGTGCGTTTGACCGCGGCCTGCACCGTTCCCGGGCCGGAGTTATAGGCAGCCATGGCGAGATACCAGTCGCCGAACTGGGCATAGAGGTCTTTCAGGTGGTGGGCGGCGGCGCGCGTGGATTTTTCGGGATCCTGGCGATCATCCACCCACGGGCTGCGCTGCAGGCCGTAACCCCGGGCGCGGCTGCCCATGAACTGCCAGATGCCGCGAGCGCCGGCGCGGGAAACGGCTAGAGGATGAAAGCCCGACTCGGCCTGCGCCAGATAAATCAAATCCTGCGGGACGCCTTCTTCCCGGAGAATGGAAACCATCATGTCGTGGTAGCGGCCGGAGCGGGCGATGGCACGCTCGAAAGTGCCGCGTCCACGATTGGAGAAGTAGCTGATGTAGCCGGCGACCTGGTCGGTCATCATGAGCGGCAAGTCGGAGTGGGTCGACTTGATCTCAGCCTGTGCCTTGGCCCGGATTTTGGGATCGGCCGAGGGAGTAATGCCATTGGTTTCATCGATCGGAGCGGGCTCGGATTTCTGCGCTTCGGAGTCGGATGCCAACCCGCCGAGATCAAGGTGGTTGACGCCCTCGACGATGTGGTCGAATTCCTTTTCCAGACGAGCGTCGGAGCGGATGTCGAGGTTGCTCTCCAGCAAGGCGTTAAATGCACGGTCGAAATCCTGCCTGGCCGCGTCGGTCTGGCCTGCTTTGTAGGCATCCAATCCGGCTTGGAAGTCCTTTTCCACGCGGGCGATGAGATCGCCGACTGGATCGGAGGTTGGCGCCTGCGGCGGAGCTTGTGTCGATGGAGCTTGTGGCTTGCTTTCGGCCGCTGCCTCTGCCGGAACCTGCTGTTTCGAAATGCTTGACTGTGAAGCAACGGGGGTCCGAGGCGGCGCCGGAACCGGAGCAGGAGTGGTCGACGTCAGGGCCGGAGCAGTTTTCGCGGGGAGCAAAGACGCCGGTCTTTGCGCGGTCTGGCAGGCGGAAGCCGACAGGGCAAGGACAATCAGCGTCGCCATCCGTGTTTGGAGTTTTGCAACTCGCATATTTATCTAAGAGATACGGATTGCCCTCCGAGGTTAACGCCCGGTGAATTCTATCAAAAATCGTACCTTGCGGTCGCGCTCGGGTCAACGCCGAAAGGGAACGGCAGCCGTTACCTTCGGCACCCGGCCTCTGGTTACCGACCTGCTCAGATGGCAGCAGTCGCAAGGTTTGATCGGCGGGCAATGCGGCTGTGCCCCGGCGGCGCAGGTCAGCGGTCCAATCCGCGCCGGAACTCGAAGATGTCAGCACCGAATCCCTTGAGCATTTCGGTTGCCTTGGGGCCTGGGTTTCCATAGGCATTGAAGGCGGCCAGGCTCGCCGTGCCGAGAAGTTTTGGCACAAGCTCCTGCACCACCGGGCCGCTGAGGTGCGCCAGCACGGCATTGGCGTCGGCGTAGGTCTCGATGAGCCGGCACCGCTTGCGGTCGGAACTCAAGAACCATTCATACCCGAGAGTGCCCGGTTCCTGCTGGCTGCCTGCGACCATCGCTTGGGCAATGCTCTCGAATGCATCCAGCTTTCCCTCGTTGATCGTGCAATCAACGATGAGGTACACGGTTTGCTTTGCCATGCTAAAAATCCTCCGCGGTACTCTTAGATCCGGTTCCTAGCGGTTCTTAGACACGCCAGTAGTCCGGGCGCCAGGTCTGGATCGACTTCTTGATGTCCGCCGGCGACAGCTTTTCTGAAATTGCCCGCTCGGCCAGTTTGGGTACCTCGGCATCCGAGGCGAAGCGCAGCGCGACGAGCTGGCCCTCGGTCAACTCCGAAATGCGCGAGCGCAACGGCTCGGGCAAGAGTGAGCTTAGGCGCAGCCGTTCTTCCAGGCGAATCACACGGTCTTGAACTTTCAGGGGGTAAGTGCGAATTTTGAAGAATGCAATCGCCAAGGCCACGGCGACGATGAACATGAACGCCGAATGGAGGCCAGGGTGCCAGATGAAGTGCACCAATCCGGCGATTACGAGGAGAAGGAATACCGGCAGCGCGAAGAAATGATACAGCGCGTCGCGTCGCGTGTAGTTGGAGAAGGTTTGTGGCTTCTTTTCAGCCATGACGAAGGGCTCCTTGGGAGGACGCCAGTGTAACAGAGGGCAGTTCCCAGTTCCCATTACCTCGCTGGGCGTTGCTTGTCAACCTTCTGTAGAAACTAACCTTGCACAGGCGGTTGGGGTTGATCTTGCTGAGAACTGATAACTGAGAACGGCATTCCCCCGGAATCTTTTCTTCAGAAAGAGCCATCCAAGGCAACCATGAAAGCCATACAAGTCAAACAGGTCGGCGGACCGGAAGCGATGGAAGTGGTGGAGTTGCCGGTCCCGCAGCCGAAGGCTGGCGACGCAGTGGTGAAGCTGGCTGCTTCGGGTGTGAACTTTATCGATGTTTACTTCCGCGAAGGGCGGTACAAGGCGCCGCTGCCGTTTGTGTTGGGGCAGGAGGGTGCTGGAGTGGTAACCGCGATCAGCGCGGAGGTGAAGTCCTTCAAGGTGGGGGATCGGGTGGCCTGGTCCGGGCTGCTGGGTTCTTATGCCCAGTATGCCGCGGTGGCGGCGGACCGGTTGGTGCCGATTCCCAATCGTGTGAGCGATCAGCAAGCCGCTGCGGCGATGTTGCAGGGGATGACGGCGCATTACCTGTCGCACGATACTTATCCGCTAAAAAAGGGCGAGACGGCGCTGGTTCATGCGGCGGCCGGCGGCGTGGGACTTTTGCTGGTGCAGATGGCGCACAACATCGGGGCGCGCGTGATCGCAACCGTCTCCACCGAGGAGAAGGCGTTGCTGGCGCGCGGGGCGGGCGCGGATGAAGTGATCCTCTACACGCAAGCCGACTTCGAGGCCGAGACCAAACGGCTGACCGGCGGCAAAGGTGTGGACGTGGTCTACGACTCGGTGGGCAAGACTACTTTCGAGAAGGGACTGAACGTCCTGCGGCCGCGCGGGATGATGGTGCTCTTTGGTGGATCGAGCGGAGCGGTGCCGCCGTTTGATCTGATCGCGTTGTCGCAAAAGGGATCACTCTATGTGACTCGTCCCACGCTGCATCAGTACATTGCCACGCGCGAGGAGTTGGTGGCGCGCTCGAGCGCTGTGTTTGGCATGATCGCAGCGGGAAAGCTCAAGCTGCGGATCGAGCATACGTATCCCCTGACTGAGGTGCAGCGGGCGCATTGCGATCTGGAAGGACGGAAGACGACGGGGAAGCTGCTGCTGATTCCGTAAGAGATGTCACAAGAGACGGAGAGCGGGAAAATCTTGAGCATAGCGACTGGCGTCGCGAGTCATAAGCCTGTCCGCTCTTAGAAGCGCGTGCGATGCGATTACGAAGTCGGGCAGCAGACGCTTTGGCGAACCTCCGCCCGAACGGCGACGGCGAATGGCATAAGCGGCAAAGCTTGCCGCTGCCAGCATCCAGACCTCTTCTTCGAGGTCGAAATCTATCGTTATTGACGTTTCCGCAAGCACCTGTCGAACCGTTTTTACATTCAGGCCAGGAACTGCCGATAGCTCGACGAACACGGGAGCGCTTATCACCAGTGCCCCTTCCGCGCGAACTCTCGACAATTGACCGGCAATCGTGGCCGCTGCGGGTGCTGCCGACCAAATTGGCGAGAGGATATTCGTGTCGAGAGCCGTTCTCATTCGTAGTCTTTATCGCTTCGCATGTCGTCAATCCAAGCTTTTATCCCCTCTTCGCCGCCGGGGAACGGGTCGGCGATTCCGATGTACTTTTCGAAAGGGTTGGCTTCCGAGCGGACGGGCCGGATCACCGTGCGACCTTCCTCCGGCACGAATTCGACGCGGTCGCCGGGTTCGATCCCAAGGCGTTTACGAATCTCTTGCGGAACCGTAAGCTGACCTTTGCTGCTGACTCTGCTAAAATAACCCATCTTTACTATCGCTCCTTACTGTAAGGATACATCGCTTTACCAATGAATACAATAGGATAGCACTACCGCTTGCGCGAATAGTGCCGCGCGTATTCCGGCACGGTCTGCCCCAGCACCAGCCGCGCATCATCAATCGGTTCCCCCGTCTTCATCTCCAGCGGAACAACTCCAGCCCAGGTAGGGAAAGAGTAATCTTCTTCATCGTCGATGGGCGGCCCGAGGCGGACCTTGGCGGAAAATTCCTCAATCGGCAGCCGCAGAACTGACGTCGCTTTCAGTTCGCCTTCGTTGGGCTGGCGCGAATCAGCCCAGCGGCCGGGAATGATGTGCTCCGAAAGAAGGCGCAAGGCCTCGAGTTTCTCTTCTGGATCGCGCACCAGCGTTGCTTTTCCCAGCACGACCACCGAGCGGTAATTCATCGAGTGATTGAAAATCGAGCGCGCCAGCACTAATCCTTCGAGCAAAGTAACGGTGATGCAGATGGGCACTCCGTCTTTCATCTGGCGCAGCATGCGGCTGGCGGCGGAGCCGTGAATGTAGAGGTTGTCGCCTTTGCGTCCGTAAGACGTGGGAAGCACAAAAGGCTGGCCGTCGACGACGAAGCCGACGTGGCAGAGAAAGCCTTCGTCGAGGATGCGATACGCGGCATCGCGATCGTAAACGGCGCGATCGGCTTCGCGGACCAGACGGGTCCGCGGTGTGGGCGTATAAGGTTGGGACATTGGGAACGAACTCCGGGCAAGCGCCAAGGATGGGTGCACGAAGAGTGTAGCAGGATGTCAGCCCCGGGTTGATCCCAGTTCCGAATGTAGAAGGCGAGGCTCGCGGCACACCGAAAGACGTCAGCCCAGCCACTGTGGATTCTGGTAGGTGCCGTCGAAATCGTGACTCGTCTTGTAGCGCTCGTATTCGCCCTTGCCGGCGGCGGGTGCGGTCTTGGCGAGCAGGCTCGCTACCTCTCCCTGACTCATCGGTTTGAAGTTGCGGGCGGCGTCCAGCGCCTGCTGCAAGATCTTCAGCGAATCACAGCCGGTGATGACTACGCTGGTCGGCAGGTTCATGGCATAGTGCAGGCACTCCACCGGCGTGGCCGTTTTGCTTCTGAGAATAATCTTATCGCCCATCGGCTTCATGCCCAGAACGCCGATCCCGGCCTTCACCAGGACCGGCAAGACTTTCCCCTCGAAGCTGTCATAGTGCGCGTCCATTACGTTGAGCGGCATTTGCACTGCGTCAAATGTGAATTGATGGGCGGATGCTGTCTTCAGCATCTTGAGATGGATGTCGGGGCTCTTGTGTCCCGTGAAGCCGATGTATCGCACCTTGCCCTGCTTTTTCGCCTCGAGCGCAGCCTCCATGCCGCCACCCGCCGCAAAGATCAGATCAGGATCGGTGTCACGAATGACTTCGTGAAACTGCAACAGGTCAATGCGGTCGGTTTGCAGGCGGCGAAGCGATTCTTCGATCTGCTGGGCGGCCGCTTTTCGTGTGCGACCGTCAATCTTGGTCATCAGGAACGCTTTCTGCCGGTATCCCTCTCGAAGCGCTTTGCCCATGCGAATCTCGCTTTGGCCGCCGTTGTAGTCCCAGCAGTTATCGAGGAAGTTGATGCCGCCGTCCAGAGCCGTTCGAACGATGCGGATGCTTTCTTGCTCATCGGATTGCATGCCGATGTGGTAGCCCCCCAGCCCTACGATTGAAACTTTTTCGCCCGAGCGGCCGAGAGTGCGGGTGGGAAAAGGAACATCAGCGGCGTGTGCGAGCTTGCGGTTCAGAGAAGTCATAAGAGTGCCGGCTGCGGCGGTCTTGAGGAAATGTCTTCGATTCATGCTGACTCCTGCTATTGAGAGTCAGTCCGCCGGGTTGCAGTTGCAAAAAAGTTGATCGAGCCGGAGACGCCGGGAAGCAGTCTCCGGGGGGCCTAGACTCTTCTAAGTCTGTTTGCCTAGTGGGTCATATCGATTCTCGTGATAGAAGCAGGTGAAGACGATCGCGACCAGCAGCAGCGTAAGTGGCGTGAAAATGCTGGCTTCAGGGCCGACGCTTCCGCCGGTGAGCCAGTGCGGTCCGCTGAACATGGAGTTGAACAGGTTGTGATAGGCAGGCAAGCCGCTGTCGGCCACGCCATAAAAGAAAGTTTGTCCCCAGTCCCATCCAGTGTGGAAGCCCACCACCCACCAGAGGTTGCCAGTGCGGCGCAGGATCAGGCAGAACAACATCCCGAAGCAGACCACCGAGAAAAGTCCAAATTTGGTCTCGCCAGGATTGCCTGCATGGGCGAGACCGAACAACAGCGACAGCACAATCGCGGACGGCCAGAAGCCCATCCCCGTGGTCAGCGTGAACTGAAGATAACCGCGGAACGCGAATTCTTCCCCGAGGCCAACGATCACGAAGGCTGCGGTCCAGGCAGCTATAGCGGTGAGGATGGTCCTGCCGTGAATCGCAAGGCCGGCGAGGTGAAATCCGTGAAAAGCGAAAATGGCAAGAAGGCTGGTGCTGATGGCGAGGAAACCGACGATAGTCCCAATCCAGAAATCCCCACGAAATGCAAATCGTAGCGGCAGGCCGTATTGTTCCCACTTGCGGTGCTCGATGCGCCTCATGATCAGCGCGGCGAGGCCGGTGAAGACAAAAATGGCGCCGTCGCTCAGGATCGCGGCGGCGGGTGAAAGGGATGAAACTGTTCCGACTTGAAGCGGGCGGTGCAGCACAAAATGCATCACCAACCAGATGACGAGGTTCACCGCAGCGACAAGGCCGACCACAATCGCCAGAAAGATGAGAGCCCGCCAGCCGGCGCGGATGCCGTTCGCTCCGCGGAAAACACTTGTGGCGGGCGGTGGCTGCGGAACTGCCGGTGGAGATAACGGCGGCACAGGATTTATCGCTGATTCAGACATGTAAGTTCTGACATATACGTCGGCTATGCAATCAAGCTACGCGAACCGCGGCGGCGAAGTTCCACGTCTCGTCTCGCCGAATACTCTAGACAAACAACCAGGATCAATCTACCAGTTGAACTTCAGCGCGAACTGGAACTGCCGCGGGTCGTAAGCGGCGGTGGCCTGGCCCGCATTGCTGATGATCTGGTTGACGGCGGCCACGTTAAACCGGTTCGCAATGTTGAACGTATCGGCGATCAATTCCATGTTGTAGCGCTCGCCGAAGTAGAGGCGCTTGGCCACGCGCAAATCGTTGAACACGGTCCAGGGCTGTGTCCCGGCATTGCGGCCCAGGCTGCCGTCCAAAGACTGGCGCGTGCCATTGTAGAGTGCCGGGCAGGGCTCCTGAAAGACGCCAGTCGGTGAGTATTTCGATTTATAGACGGGATATCCAAGCGCGGTACAAGCGGCACTGGCGGTTGTGTTGGGACGACCCGTGTCGGGAGAGAACTGAAAATTGTCCGAGTTTCCGGTAATGACGTTGTAAGGCCGGCCGGATGAGAATTCGACTATGGGTGCGAGGGTCCAGTCGCTGAAGAATTTCCCGGCAAAGCTGTTTCCGCCCAGCTTGCCCGTCTGGTAGACGCCACTGAAAACGAAGCGGTTGCGCTGATCGAACAACGAATTGGAGCGCTCCGCCGCGGGATTGTAGCTATCCTGCGGCGCCAGCGGCGCCTGCAGATCGGTGGAATCGTCAATGGCATGCGACCAGGTGTAAGAAGCGAGGAATTCGTAGTGACGGTTGAAGCGTTTGCGCAGGTTGGCGCTGAAGCCGTGATAAACCGAACTGCCGTTGGAATAGTTGGCATCCATGTCGCTGAACGGGATGCAGCCGGCGAGGGTTCCGTAGTTGCAGGTGTTCTTGAGTCCGTCTGCCCCCAACACGATAGGTAGCAGAGTGGTGACGCAGGGAGCCGACAATGGATTCGATAGCAGCGCTATAGCGATGGCGGGGTTGACGGCCGAGGGCCGGAAAAAGTTCGTCAGCGCCGCGGAAACCCACGGCTGCCCGCTCGGATTCACGCCGCACGGAGCGAAGCCTTGGGAGGCCGATCCCGCACCTACACCCAGCGGTCCGCCTTGTGTTGCAAAGGACGTGGGATCGCTAAGCGCCACGTTGTAGTTGTTCATGACCAGGTCGCCCCGGGTCGTGTTGGCGTTAATCGGCCGGTTCAGATGCCGGCCGCCGTTGAAGTTGTACGCGAGATTCAGAGCGAAGCCGCCGCCGAGGTCGCGCTCAATGCTCAAGTTTGCCTGCTGCGCGTAGGCGTAAACAAAGTTCTTCGCCTGGGGGTAGCCGAAGGGTTGGAACGCCAAGGGAAAGAAGGTGGCTGGCTGCAAATAGTTCTGGTTGACGAACAGGCCGGGGAACTGCGGATTGGAAGCTTGTGCGGGAGTAAAAGGTGCGGTGTTAAACCGCTGCTCGCCCGGCACATAACCGGGAACGGTGGGTCCCAGGCAAGACGCGGTCGTCAGGGTGCCCTGAAAAGTATTAATTGCGTTCAGGCTGCCGGGGCCGGCGGGCGAGGACGTGCTACACGGCGCCCCGGGACCAAACACCAACTGCCCGCTCGAAGAAGCATCTGAGGCATCGCCCAGGAAGTAAAGCGCGAGCAGCGGGTGGTCATAGAAGATGCCGTAGGAGGCGCGCACCACGGTCTTGCCGTCGCCCCTCGGATCCCAGGCCACGCCCAGCCGCGGCTGAATGTTGTTGGTGTCGGTCTGGATGCCCTTCTGCAAGCCGAGTTCTTTGTACGCGGCTTGGGACAACGAGTTCAGGGGGCTGAGCTGAGGCGGGAACTCCACGTCATAGCGGAGGCCGTAGTTCAGAGTCACCCTCGGGGAAACGCGCCACGAATCCTGCCAGAAGAGTCCTAAAGGCTTGTTGGAGAAAGTATCGTGAGGATTTCCATAACCCTGGACAAGCTCATTGGGGAAGCCCAGTCCGTAGGTCTGCACGGGTGTGAACGCGGGGAAGGTAGGACAAAGTGTGGCGGGCAGTCCATTGGCCGTGCAAATATTGCTGAAGAATGTGGAGGCGGCGGTGGTGCCGAAGTCGTACAGTCCGCCGTAGTTCACCGTAAAAGTCGCGTCGATCGGGAGATAGTTGAAGTCTCCGCCGAACTTAGTGTTGTGGCGGCCAATCGTCCAGGAGAAATTGTCGGTGAACTGGTAGCGCTGCTCCACACGCTGCACATAAGAATAGGGCTCGCGTCCGAAATAGCCGACGCCAGGAATATTTTCGGCCACGTCCCCGCCCGCGGGAATTGCCGTGTTGTAGTAATAAGACAAGCCGCGGCGCGCATACTGGAAGCGAAGTTCATTCACCTTGTTGTTGCCGATGGTCCAGGTTTCCTGCAGGGCACCCGCCACATCGCGATAGGTTTGCTCCGAAGTGCGGGAGTAAGCGTTCTGACCAAAGACCTGATTTTCTCCGTTCACCTCGATGCCGTTGATCGTGCTGGGGCTGACGTTGACGTGAAGGGTCAACCGGTTGTTGTTGTTGATATTGTGATCGATGCGCAGCGAATATAGGCTAGTGCCCTCAAAAACCGGGAAGTTCCCCCTCTGCGAATTCAAGCTCAGAAAGTGTGACGGCAAGGAGTTGCACAGCTGGTTTCCTCCCTGCAGCGCAGGAACAACATTGCACGAAGTGCCGAATTGCGTCAGAGGGCTTGAGCCGTTCGACGGTATGGGAATGGCCGTGCCCGCCAGGGCGGCAAAGATCGCCGGGTAGGAGCCGTTCAGCGCGATGCCCGAGGAGCCGCCCACAAACGCTGCGTACACGGCTGCTTCCTGCCCGTAGCCGGCGGCCAGCACCGGGCTGATGCCGGCCAGCGTAGCCTCAGCGGCTGGCAGGGTGCTCCGAAAGAAAGTTTGCTGGTCGCTGGTTGCATTGACGCCTTGCTGGATGGTTCCGGGCGGAAGAGCAAAGGCGCTGGAAAGATCAACATTGTTGGTCAGGCCGAAACAAGTCTGGCTGGACAGGCAGTCCTGCCCGATGGAGGAAAATCCCGTCTCGTGGCGCCGGGTAATTTCGTAGGAAAAATAGTAAAACGTCTTGTCTTTCTTGATCGGACCGCCGAAAGCGGTACCTGCCTGCACCCGGGTGTAGGCCGGGTTCGGAACCGTGCTGAATGGGTTCACTGCCTGAAAATTCCGGTTGCGCAGGTAGCCAAAGACGTCGCCGTGGAAATCATTCGACCCCGAGCGCGTGATGATGTTCACTACGCCGCCGGCGGCGCGGCCATACTCGGCCGAGTAGTTGTTGGTGATGATCTGGAACTCCTGCACCGCCTCCTGCGATACCGTGGAGCGCACGCCGTTGGTGGAATTGTCGGTGGCGTCGGCGCCATCCACGTTCACCAGGTTCGATCGGCCGCGCTGGCCGCCCATGTTCAGGCCCGACGTGGGTGCGGCGCCGGTGTTCGGAGCGTTGTCGCGAACCACCTGAGAATCCGTCAGCGTAAAATTAATGTAGTTGCGACCGTTGGTGGGAAGATTGTCGATGCGGCGTTGTCCAATCGTGTCCGTGGTCGACGTACGCGAGGTTTCCACCAATTCCGCCTGAGAAGTGACTTCCACTACTTCCCTGCCGGTGGCGACCGCCAGCGCGACCGGAAGCTCCACCACTCCGCCGACGGTGATGCTCACATCCTTGGCCTCGGCCGTGCCAAAGCCCGTAGCGGCCACGGTTACGATATAGCTTCCCGGCGGCAGCAGCCGCGCGTTGTAGCCGCCCTGGCCGTCTGCGGTGGCGGTGCGTTCCAGACCTTTGGCGGCGTCCCTTACCGTGACTGTCGCGTTCGCCACAAGATTTCCCGCGGAATCCTTCACCGTTACATGCAAATCGCCGGTGGCCACGCCGCCTTGACCGAAAGCGAAGGAGGACAGCAACAGGACGAGCAGCGAGAGGGAAAAAGTTTTCAGGTTGCGGATCTTTTTGCTGTGGATTTTTATACTGCAGATCATAGAGGCTCCCTCGAGTCAACCACGGGAATGCCGGGTGCGGCAGGTTCCCGCTGGTTTTTACACCAGAACAGGCAACGAAAACAAGGAAGAATGATCAGGGTGGTTCGCGAGTTAACGGCGCTGGTTGAGCCACCGCGACGCCGATCACAATCGCATAAAGAGCAAGCGAATGTCTGTGATGCTAATCAAAACCTGCTGCGGTAAACCTAGTTTGATGCTAAGTTGATGCGGAGAGGCGAACCGCGACGACGGGATTCTGCAGCCGGCCCAACAGCATGGCCGCTCCACTCAATCGCTCGTAACGGTCGACCACGCGCACGGCGGCAAACTCGGAGCAGGGCCAGGCTAGAGCCAGGTAAATCCGCATCAGCGCGACGAAAGTATTGCGGCGGAGGAGCAGCGCGTCATCCACCAGTTGCCGGGCGGCTCCGGCAACCTGCGCATCGCCGCTGGCGAGAGCAGTTCCGCCCACTTGCACCAGCACTGCGGCGTTGCTTCCTGCGATCTCGACATAGGCAGCCATAGCGCGCAAGCGCTCACGACGGACCGCGCGGTACCGGCCTGGCGGTAAACGCCGCCGCAGGTAGTTGTCCTCGTCAGGGTCGATCAGATTGCGGAAAGCTCCGATGTCGATGGGACGGATGGCGACGGCAGTCCCGCTGCTCCCTTTGACCTGCAGGCTTCGCGTTACGGCGACGCTCAAAATAATCGTGAGCGCAAGTACAGCGCAGATGACGATGATAGTGGCCAGAATCATTGGTGTAGTAATCGCTCCAATTCCTTGTTCCAGACCTCGAGGTGGTGCTCGGGCGGCGGCGGAGAACCTCCAGGCCTAGAATCTTTCCTCGGGGTGATGAGGAGATAGTAAAACCAGATCAGGACACAAACGTGGTAAGTCGCCATGTTTATAACGTCGAGGAGATTGCGATACTGTGCGGCGAAATTTCCGTTAGCCATCAGCGCCCAGGTGGCAAGAGGTACGCAAGCCGAAATGCCCAACCCGAGTCCGATGCCGAAAGCGGAACGGCTCCAATGCAGCTTGAAATAAGCCGCAAATAGAAAGAGGAACAAGATCAATCCGCATTCGATAAAGAAGATCGTTTGTTCAAGAATATGGGCGCCGGAGACGATCCAATGAGTATTGTCTTTCGGAGTATGAGCTGCAACTAAGGTGGCACCCAGCACAAGAACCATGCCGGCTCCACTGATCAACAATTTGCCGAGCTTGCCCACGGACGGATACAGGCCGAACACAGCACTGAATATCTCGCCGATCAGGGCGAACTTTATGACGGCTTCGGCGAGCAGACCAACCCAGAATATATGCCACCAGGTCGTCGCGCTGACAGAAGGAAGGATGTCGGCGGCGAACAGAGTAAGTTGCTCCACCGGGATCACCAACGCAAAAATCAGGAAGACCGGGTACTGTGTGTGAAGCTTGCGCCGCCAGGTGAGAGCAGCGAGGATGAGCAGCAGAAGATTGGGCGCGACCCAGAGGTAATACCAGAGAAATGAGTGCGCCTGCAGCATGGCCGTAGCCACGCACTATACCGCGACCTGCTGCAGGCGGCAACAGTGTTGCCAATCGTGTCCGTTTTTCGTAACGCTAGCGGGAAATCAGGGCTTGCAGATGCTGTTTCCGCCACAATTAGTACCACCGGGACCGCCATCGGCATGCGCGACGGTGGGAATGACCAAAGTGTTGAGAAGCATCAGGGCTGCTGCGGCGAACAGTAGAATACGTTTCACGGTTGTTTTCTCCTTGTTTTGGAAAATCGAACCGTGATACTTTCATGGCTTGCGCCAAGACGGAAAGATCACTTCCGTCACTCTGACTGTTCGGAATTCGTAACAAGATGACGCTGAAATCCGCTCTTCAAGATCTGCGGGAAACTACCCTGGCCGCCATTTCCGGACTCCTGGCGAAACTGGCTTATCTGGGTTCTCTGCGCCGCCGGGAGGGCGGGTATCTGCACTGGGGCATGACGCTGGTGCACGGGGAAGAAGCGTCGAACCGCGCGCTCAAAGCGGCCCACACCGAGGTGTTATCCACTGTGTTGCGGACGCCGATCTCAGACTTGGTGGAAGACCTGCGCGAATCGAGCCGAAGCAGCCGAAAAACCGCGGATGCTTACGTGGAAGGCATGCGCGAGCAGTTCAGCGAACTGCTTCCATCACCCGAGGACACAGTCTCCGCCCGGCATCTTAATTCAGTACTGGTTGCGCTTTCGAGCCTGGAGAAGAACCAAAAGCGTGCCACTCCGTCAGTTTCATTGCCACCCCAACCACCTGCCCGATGATCTCCGCCTCCTGGGGATGGCGCAGAATTCGAATTGGCACCGGCGACAAAGGATGCGGCTGCAGTACCACGTCATCCTTCCGCATGCTGCACCAGCAGCAAGTGTGCCCATCGCGCGTTTCCACAAAGTAGATGGGCCGTTCGTACTCCGATCGCCACAAGCCTTCCACCACCCTGTTCTTGCCTTCGTCCACTTGGATGAAGCTGCCCGGCGGAAGAATCGGGTACATGGTGAAATCCTGGTGGCCGATGTAGCCGTAGGTGAACTTGCTGTGTTTGAACTGAGCGAGATACGCCAAAGGCACCAGGCCCCACTGCTCCACCATGCGGCCCAGGTTGGTGGTGCGTTGTTGATCAAAGCCAGGATCCATGCGGACGGGCACTTGCACCGAGGACAATCCCGCGAGAGCTTCGGAGACATGCGATCGCGGCGGAGAGATCAGGCCGAGATCCGCTGCCATGTTGTTCATGTCGACCCCGTACCAACCCAGCAACTCTCGCAGATCGCGACGATAAATCACCGCCAGGGTATAGAGGCGGAAAATGCTGGGCAGAACGTTCTTGGTCTCAATGTCGGACAAACGGCTGGGAGGAATAGAAAACTCTTCGTTGCGATATTTTTCTGCCAGGCGGGCGCTGGAAGTCTCGATGTCGCGCATGGTCAAGCCCAGTTTCTCTCGCAGGGTTCGAAGGCTCTTACCGGCCTGGAGCATCGCACGCCTCCATGATGAGTGCTCGACATCATAGCAGGAGCGCGCTGTCTCGTGGAACTGAATAGTGCAAGAATTTTGACCGGGGGCGCTTGTTACGATTTCCGAACAGAGTCTGCCCCGCGTCCAGTCTGAAGAAACGTGGATTTGGCATGAGGAAGCCTCCGCCCGGTCTGCTGGTCTTGCCCGCCCGAGCCTGACCGCCGTGTTCGGATTTCGTAACAAGGCATATTGAAAATTGCAAAATCCGACTTTTCGTCGCGGCCGGTAGTGGTTCAGTTTGAAAGGGCGAACGCACGCGAAACCACCCGCGAAGGGCACAAAGTATCAAGAAAACTCTTAGTTTCAGCGCTTTCCTTGGCGTACCTTTGTGTCGTTAGTGGTTCATCTGTTCTTGTTCCCGGCAAACTGACCCACTACCTCGCGGCACGGCAGATTCACAAGCTACTAGCTCCTTTCAGCCTTCCGGCCCCGCTTCGCCATGACATTTGTCACGCTTCCAGCGTGATGAACGGCACTGGCACTGAGCCCGCCGCTCCGCGATGATGCATTTACCGGTCGAGATTGACTTACCCGGCTAATCGAGCGAAGGCAACGAAGAAGGTCCTTATGATCGCGACTCTGGAAGAAACGCAAAACCTGCAGCGCGCAATTTCCGGTACTGTCGTAGCCAGTCTGGAAGCTGTCAGCAAGAACTATGAAGAAGTCCGCGCGCTGCGCAACGTGAATTTCAGCGTGCGCGCCGGACAAGTCGTCGCCCTGCTCGGACCTAATGGGGCCGGCAAGACCACCGCGGTGAAACTGTTGCTGGGTCTGATCCAGCCTAACTCAGGCAAGGCCCGAGTGTTCGGAGGAAACCCCACCAACCCGCAGAATCGCGTGCGCACTGGCGCAATGCTCCAAGTGGGCAAGGTGCCGGAAACTCTGCGCGTGCGTGAGCACATCGATTTGTTCTCCAGTTATTATCCGAAGCCAATGCCACTCGCGGAGGTGCTAGCCGCGGCCGGCCTCGAGAAACTGCGCGACCGCAAGTTCGGCGATCTTTCCGGCGGACAGAGACAACGCACCCTGTTCGCCTTGGCCATCTGCGGCAATCCCGACCTGCTGTTTCTCGACGAACCCACGGTCGGACTCGATGTCGAAGCCCGCCGCGCGCTCTGGGAAGAAATCCGCCGCCTGGTCGATCGCGGAAAAACTGTCCTGCTGACGACGCACTATCTGGAGGAGGCTGACGCTCTCGCCGACCGCATCGCCGTCATCAACCAGGGCGAGATCATCGCCGAAGGCACACCGGGGGAGATCAAGTCGCAGACCAGCGGGAAGCGCATCCGCTGCATCACCGCGCTCAGCCTGGCTAGCGTGCTGCAAATTCCCGGCGTCGCCGAAGCGAAGCAGGATCGCGAAGCGGTCGAGATCCATGCCCGCGAAGCCGAGCCGGTCGTCCGTGCATTGCTGGCGCGCGACCAATCGCTCTCGGGGCTCGAGGTCACCAGCGCGGGCCTCGAAGAAGCATTTCTGGCTCTCACGCAGGACAACGGCGACTCACACGCAAAGAAGTAACGACATCGGCAAATCAAAGACCAGAGAGGAAACTGTCATGAGCACCGCAGCAGCGGTTCTGACCAACACCCAGATCGAGCGCTCCCCCAGTCACACCCTCACGATTTATCTGAAGGAAGCGAAGTATGAATTCCTGAAGAACCTTCGCCTGCGCGTCTACACGGCGTCCGTAATCAGTTTTCCGTTGATGTTCTACGTGCTCTTTGGCCTCTTGTTGAACGCCAAGGAATCGATCGGCAGCACCCGCATTCCAACCTATCTGATCGCAACCTACGGCACGTTCGGGGTGATGGGAGCTTCGCTGTTCGGCACCGCCTCCGGCCTTGCCTCCGACCGCGGCCTGGGATGGCTGCAAGTAAAGCGTGCCAGCCCCATGCCGCCCTTTGCCTATTTCACGGCCAAGGTTCTTGTGAGCATGGCTTTCAGCGCCATCGTTGTTTTACTGCTGCTGGTGCTGGGCGTCAGTTTCGGCGGAGTGCGAATGCCGCTCGCCGAGACAGCCAAGCTGGTCGGAACTCTGGTTGCCGGCTCGATTCCGTTTTCGGCCATGGGACTGGCACTCGGCTATTTTGCCGGACCTAACTCAGCCCCCGCCGCCATCAACCTGATTTACCTGCCCATGTCGTTCTGCAGCGGCTTGTGGGTGCCCTATATGTTCCTGCCGAAGTTCGTGCAGCAGATCGCGCTGGCTCTCCCGCCCTATCACCTGTCGCAACTGGCGCTGGGAACTGTGGGAGCGGGGTTCCACCATTCAACCGCGACGCACTGGGAAGTGCTCTTCGCCTTCACCATGATTTGCCTGGGGGTAGCGCGCATCGGCTTCCAGCGCGACCAAGGCAAGCTCTACGGCTAAGGTGATCGAAAGTGTTTCAAGAATGGAGTTGGGAAGGGCAAGGGTTCGTATCAGGGCGAGGGCTCGTATCAGGGCGAGGGCTCGTATCAGGGCAAGGCTCTCGGCAAGGCTTCAGCCGTGCCGCCCAAAGCCAATAAAGACTTGGGCTTTAGCCCCTGAGGCTCTCGCTCCAGGTTCACTCCGAGGGTGATGTCAGAAAGGATTCTTTATGAACACGCGATCAAAAAAATCCTGCGGCTGGGCGCTGGTCCTCGTTGCGCTCGGACTGCTCGCTCTCTATAACGGTCCCAGAGCATTAGCGCTGTTGGTCCCGGCCGCGATCCTGGTGTGGTACGCGGTAGAGGAGTCAACCCCTCACGATGACCGGAGTTGACGCGAAGGCGACAATAAGAACATGAGGAATCGGTAATGAGCACCATGATCGCGCCTCCAGCGAAGCCTGCTTCGAACTGGATCAAGCGAACCTTCAGCCACCGCATCGTTTGGATCGGACTGGCGGTATGGGTCGTTTTCTCGGCCGCGATTCTTTATCTAGCTCAAGGAACTATCCCATTCGATCAACCGATGATGGCCGCGTTGCCGTACCGCGCACGTGTCGGTCTCGAAGTATTCGGCCCAATCGTTGCGTTCATATTCATCGGTGTGGCCTACGCGGTCACCCGCCGCCGCTTTGTCGACATCGCCGCCCGCGCTCCGGAACATTCCATCGCCCTTGGTGAAACGCTGGGGCTGCTGGCTTACGGCGCCGTCGTCCTGATCGGAGGCATTTTCGTTGGGCGCCTCGCCGGCACCCACCGCATCGGACTGCATCTGGCAGGCAGCATGTTCGGCATGACCGATTCCGTCACGCCGCGCGAAGTCTGGGCTTGGACACTTTATAACTTCGCATTCTACGCCGCCATCCCTTACTTGTGGTTTCGCCGGCGCGGTTATTCGCGCGAGGAGCTTTGCCTGAAATCGAGCAATCCGCTCAACGACACAATCGTCATCCTCGCCATTCTCGCGCTCGGATTAGTCGTCGATCTGCCGGGCAAAGCAATCTGGAAGCTGAGCGGAAGCCAGCTCGCCGCCGGCGCAAGCCTCACGTTCATCCTTTCATTTCTGGGCACCGGCTTGCCGGTCATGATTTTTCTCACTTCAATCCTCGTGCCCCGCTACCAGAAACTCACAGGCTCAACCCCCGCCACCGTGGTCCTCGGCGGTTTCACTTACGCCGCGATGCACCTCTCCGAATACTGGACGCGCTACGACACGCCCACCCACGCAGCCCTCTCGGTCATCTTCATTGTGCTGTTTTTTGCCGGGCCCGGAATGGTGAAGTCATACCTGACGCTGCGCACCGGCAATGCCTGGGTTCATCTCTGGGGTTACCATGTAATCTGGCCCCACGTAACCGGGGACACGCCCCTCTTCGTCAAGATATTCAATCTTCGCTAGCAGCGGGAATGGAGCGCAAGGACGACAATAGAACTTCATGAATGATGAATCCAATCTCGAATCGAATCCTGAACACGAAGAAGCGTGCCAGTCCGACGGTCCCCTGAAACTGAAGTCGTGGAACGCAATCTTCAAGGACAAAGACCATGGATGGAGTCCCTTGCTCTGGGTGCTCTACCTCGGCTTCTTTTTCATTCAGCCGATCATGGACCACGTCAGTTTGAAGATGTGGCTCCTCGATGGCCTCGGGGCTATGGTGTTTCTCTTCTTATATTTTGGCCTGTTTGTCCTGGTGAACCCGCGCGCCCTGGCGCATATCGTCGGCATGATGTTGCTGGGGCTTCTGTACCAACCCATCAACGGCGGCGCGTGTACCTTCTTTATTTTTGCCGCGGCCATGTTGCCGTTTTGCGTCGAAAGCCAGGCCGCCGCTTTCGCCGGATTGTTCGTGATTGGGTCGGTGGGGGCGATCGAGGGCTTGCTCCTGCACGTTGGCGGCTGGCAGCTCTTCTGGGCCACTCTCTTCCCCATCGTCATTGGGACGGGGAACACTTTCTTTGCCGAACGAAACCGGATGAACCGCAGGTTGCGCAAAGCGAACGAAGAAATCGAGCATCTCGCCACCGTCGCCGAGCGCGAGCGCATCGCCCGCGACCTGCACGACGTACTCGGGCACACCCTCTCGGTGATCATCCTGAAATCCGAACTCGCCGGAAAGCTGATGGAGCTGGATGCGCAGCGCGCCGGCAAAGAGATCCACGAGGTCGAGCAGATTTCCCGCCAGGCTTTATCGGAGGTTCGCGACGCTATCCGGGGCTATCGCTCCCGCGGCCTGGAAGCCGAACTCGCGCAGGCCAAGTCCACGCTCGAAACCGCGGGCGTCGCCGCCAACTTCGAGGTAAAGTTCGAGGCGGCTCGGGTTCCGCTGCCCGCAGTGCAGGAGAGCGTTTTGTCGATGGCAGTTCGCGAAGCCGTCACCAACGTCGTTCGCCACGCTCACGCTCACACGTGCAGTCTGCGCCTGGAGCAGCGCAACGGCTCCTGTCACCTCGAAATCGAAGATGACGGCCGCGGCGGCTTCCAAAACGAAGGCAACGGACTGCGCGGCATGCGCGAGCGCGTCGAGATGCTCGGCGGCACTCTTACCCGCAATTCTCAAGCCGGCACGCGGCTCGCGATCACCGTGCCTCTGAAAGGAAGCGCTCCGAAATCCGGCATGTCGAAATATGGGGAGCGCGACAGTTGAATCCCATCGCGAAGGAAAACCGCAAAACCATTCGTGTTGTCATCGCCGAGGATCAGGGCATGGTGCTCGGCGCGCTCGCCGCGCTGCTCGAAATCGAAGGCGACATCTCGGTCGTGGCTCAGGTGCGCGATGGCAAGCAGGCGCTGGAGGCCGTTCTCACTCACAAGCCCGACGTCCTCATCACCGACATCGAAATGCCGCTCATGACCGGACTCGATGCCGCCGCCGAACTAAAGCGCCGCCGCGCCAGCACCCGGGTCATCATCCTCACCACCTTCGCGCGCGCCGGATATCTTCGCCGCGCCATGGAAGCCGGAGCGCTCGGCTATCTTCTGAAAGACATGCGCGCCGAAGAACTAGCCGACGCCGTCCGCCGCGTCCGGCAGGGACTTGCGCGTCATCCATCCCGACCTGGCCACCGAAGCCTGGTCCGAGCTGGACCCGCTCACCGACCGCGAACGCCAGGTCCTGCGCCTAGCCGGCGAAGGCATGCAAAGCGGAGACATCGCCGCCGAACTTGGCCTCTCCGAAGGCACCGTCCGCAACTATCTCTCCGAAGCCATCAGCAAAATGGGCGCCAGCAACCGCGTTGAAGCCTCCAGAATGGCCCGCACCAAAGGCTGGCTCTAGCAGGCTGCGGAAAAACTCGATCAGGGGATCCGCTTTGAAAGGGTGTGGCTTCTAGCCGCGCCGTAGCCGCCGCAAGAATCAATAGCGGCTTTCAGCCGCCGGGTGGAATCTCGGTCAGCGCGGCGAGTTTTTCCGCCAGCCTCCCAGGGAGCGCCGGCAGCTACGTCGAAGGTCCCGCCCGCTTTCCCAACGCCCGTGTGGTCGGACACTCCTGTCCGACTGCATGCAGCGGTAAGATTCCGTTAGGTCGCTAGTAAGGCCCGTTTCCTATATCGCGATTGCCTCCGTTTGTAGCAACTGGGGAAAAACACGCGTTAACGCGGATTATTTCGTTGTATACTTCCACGACGCTTTGGGACGACTCCGGAAATTCTAGCAGCAAGAAGTGAGTCCTCACGAATTGTCGTTTCAACCCATCCCTAGACTCTGGCCGAAGCTCCTAAGGAGAATTTCCGATGCGCCTGCGATCGCTTTGCGCCTTTCTGATCGTCGCGGCTTGTACTCTCACGCTGCCTTGCGTTTCCTTCGCACAAGTTTCCTCCGCACAACGCGGTGATTCGGTCCAACTGGGGCCGAAGGATTTTGAGAAAGGCGGTGGAGAATTCGTCCGCCAGCGCATGGACTGGGAATACAAGCAGCGCGCCTATCCGCACAAGCAGATTCCTGCCGGCGCGCGCATGAGGGCACTCAAGCAACTGGATGCCAAGCTGGCTCGTGAGGCCGCGGCGCGCACCGCGGTTCGCAGCGCTGCAGCGGCAAAGGGAGATCTTTCCACGACCGCCTGGACCATGATTGGGCCGGAGCCGGAAAACAATTCGTTCTGGGGGCCGAACTCGGGACGCGTGGCGGCTGTGGCGGTCGATCCTACGAATACCAACACCGTATACGCAGGAGCGGCTCAGGGCGGAATCTGGAAGACCACCGACGGCGGCACCACCTGGACGCCGCTCACCGATACGCAAGTTTCTTTGGCTACCGGGTCGATGACACTCGATCCGGAGAATCACCTTACGATTTATGTAGGCACGGGTGAAGAGAACAACTCGGGTGACAGCTACTACGGCGCGGGCATTCTGAAGTCAACCGATGGTGGCAGTACGTGGACCAATATTCCCGGGCCGTTTGCGGGCGGCAGCGGAGGCGGCGCCCGGATCGGCGGCATTGCGGTGAGTCCGACAAATTCACAGATCGTGCTGGCGGCGATCGGTTGTTGCGCGCCGAATAATTCCGGCGTGTACAGCTCAGGCGATGGCGGAAATACCTGGACGCAGGTACTGAATGTGAACGGCTCCCAGGCCTACAGCGTGATCTTTGACACGGTAAATTCGAGCAACGTATATGCGTCGATCGACAACAACGGCGTGTACAAGTCAACCAATGCCGGTACAACCTGGGTGGCTGACAATGGAACGGGGGCGACCGCGCTGCCGACGGGCGGTTCGACTGGCCGTGTCGCGCTGGCCATGGACCCTAACAATACCAGCACGCTGTATGCAGGAGTGACGGATAATGCATCGAATTCTCTGCTCGGCCTTTATAAGACGACGAACGGAGGCAGCACCTGGACCCAACTGACGGGTGCGCCGAATTATTGCGGCGGCCAGTGCTGGTATGACAACGTGATCGCAGTCATGCCGGGCAATTCGAATGTGATCTTTGCCGGCGGCGATGGCGGGACTCCGCTGGCGCAATCGACGGATGGCGGCAATACATGGACTGTCTATAGCAGCATTCATCCTGATCTGCATGCGCTGATCTTCACGCCGAATGGGCTGCAACTCTACATCGGCAACGATGGAGGCATGTACAGCGCAACCAACCTCACGGGCACGCTCAGCTTCACAAACCTCAATAACGAACTGGCGACATTGCAGTTTTACTCGGGCGCTTCCATCAATCCCACGAACGAGAATGCGGGCTTCGGCGGCACGCAAGATAACCTCATGAACGAATACTCGGGTTCGCTGGGCTGGCAGGATGTGGACTGCGGAGACGGCGGCCAGACGGCAATCGATTTCTCGAATACTAGTAATGTGTATGTGAACTGCATCCAAATGTCGCTGGATAAATCCACCGATGGCGGAGCGAGTTTCAGTCAAGCGCTGAACGGAATTGACACGAGCGATCCGGTGAACTGGGTGCCTCCGCTTATTATGGATCCGGGCAACTCCCAGAACCTGTATTTCGGCACCTATCGCGCGTATCAGACGACGAATGGGGCGGGGTTATGGACCGCGATTTCACCGGACCTCACCGGCGGAAACGGAGCCAACCTGGTGGCGCTGGCGATCGCGCCAACCGATTCGAACACGATCTATTCGGGTTCGGACGATGTTCACCTGCACGTCACTCGCAACGCGCTGTCGGGGGTGTCGTCGACTTGGACCGACATCAGCAACAGCACGAGCCTGCCGAATCGCAGCATCACGGCAATCGCGGTCGATCCGCATACGGCCGCCACCGCTTACGTCGCCTTCTCAGGATTTTCGGGATTCGGCGACACTCTGGGACACGTCTTCATGACCACCAATGCCGGCTCAACCTGGACGGACATCAGCAGCGATCTGCCGAACGTGCCAGTCAATGGCATTGTGGTGGATCCATCCCAAACCGGCTACATCTATGTGGGAACTGACATTGGCGCCTTCTACACAACAAACACGGGGGTCTCGTGGTCGACGCTGATCGCGGGCCTGCCGCGAGTGGCGATTTATGGGCTCAGTTATCAAAGCCAGTCGCACATCTTGTGGGCGGCCACGCATGGACGAAGTATCTGGGCGCTGGACGTGAGTTCGATCGCGGGTCTGCCGAGTGTTACTGCGCTTTCACCTGCCTCGGTTACGGCGGGTGCGGCACAATTCACCCTGACGGTCACAGGGAGCAACTTTGTGAGTGGCGCCGCGGTGGAGTGGAATGGCGCGAACCTGACCACAACGTTTGTCAGCAGCACGGAGCTTACTGCGATTGTGCCCGCAACCGACGTTGCGAATGCTGGCACGGCGACGGTTACGGTTTCGAGCGGAGGAAATACTTCCAATCCGTTCACTTTCACCATCAACAATCCAGTACCGGCGGCTACGTCGTTGTCGCCGGCGAGTGCGATTGCAGGCGGCGCCAGCTTTACTCTAACGGTAACGGGTACGAACTTTGTCAGCACGTCGACGGTGAACTGGAACGGCTCTGCACGGACGACTACCTTTGTTAGCGCGACTCAAGTTAAGGCTACGATCAACGCTTCCGATATTGCGACGGCCGGAACCGCGAATGTTTCGGTTACCAATCCGGCGCCGGGAGGGGGTACATCGGGGAATGTAAGTTTCGCGATCAATAACGCCGTTCCAACCGTAACTACGATTTCGCCCAGCAGCAAGACGGAGGGAGCGGCTTCGTTCAGTCTTACAGTCAACGGCACCGGCTTCGTGAAGGGAGCCACAGTGAACTGGAACGGCTCGGCGCGAACGACAAAGTTCAACAGTTCGACCAAAATCACTGGCACAATCAACGCCGCCGATGTCGCCACTGCCGGCACGTTTCCGATGACGGCAACCAATCCTGCACCAGGCGGAGGAGTATCGAACGCGGTGAATTTCACTGTAAACAATCCCAAGCCGACGATTACGTCGCTGTCGCCCAGCAGCGCGACCGAGGGTGGTGCGGGGTTCACGCTTACGGTGATTGGAACTAACTTCGTGAAAACCTCGACAGTAGACTGGGCCGGGTCGGCGCGCACAACTAGCTTCCTGAGTTCCACCAAGCTCACGGCCACAATTAACTCGACCGACATTTCTAAGGCGGGTACGTTCAACGTCACGGTAAAGAATCCAACCCCGGGAGGTGGAACGTCGGCAGCGAAGATATTCACCGTCAACAATCCAGCGCCGAAATTGACCTCGATTTCTCCCAGCTCGGCCACGCATGGAAGCGCTTCGTTTACGCTGACTGCAACCGGAAGCGGGTATGTGTCCGGATCGAAGATTCAGTGGAATGGAACCAGTCTGACGACAACGTTTGTGAGCAGAACATCGCTGACGGCAACGGTCCCGGCGGCAGACATTCAGAACGCAGGTACGGCGACCGTGACGGTATTCAATCCAACGCCGGGAGGCGGCACCAGCGCAGGAAAAACCTTCACCATCAAGTAGCCGATCAGGCAGGATATTTGGGCCGGCAAAGCGCCCGCCCACGAGTTCAGAAGTTGCGGAAATACTCGATCAGTGGCTCCGGTTTGAAAGCGGGCGGCCTCTAGCCCCGCCGTAACTGCCGCAAAATCAATGGCGGCTTCAGCGCTAAGGGGAATCTCGGCCTAGCGCAACGGGTTTTTCCAGCAACCTCTTCACTCTCGCCATATCCGCACCTTATGGTGCGCCCCGCTCAATCCCGGCCTCTTCCTTCTTCACCGTCTTGCAAGCCCAAGCCATGCGCGGCGTATTGTGCGCGATCCCGAACTGGCCGAGCGCATTCAGCACGATAATCCCCCCATGCCCGTTCAGCCGTTGCTTCAGATAATTCATCGCTTCCTGCGCCGCCCACTCCGGCAAATTACCCGCCGCTACTCGATCCGCAGTCCACTTGGCCAGCACCAGCTTCATGATCGGTTCGCCCCACCCGGTAGTCGACACCGCCGCGCTTAAATTGTCTGCGTAACATCCGCACCCAATCAGCGACGAATCCCCCAGCCTTCCCGGAGCCTTGTTCAATGTCCCGCCAGTAGAAGTAGCGGCAGCAACGTTGCCCGCCCGATCCAGCGCGACAGCCCCCACCGTGTCATGCGAAATCTCCGGCGCAAACATCTCGCTGCCTGGAGGGTGCCCCATTTCTCGCGCGTCTTTTGCGCGAGAAGTGGGGACTCTTGTTTCTGCCTGATACCTTCGCAACCGTTCCACCTCGCGCGGAATGATTAACTCTTCATTCGCGCACAACTCTACCCCATGCTCCGCCGCAAACCGCTCCGCCCCTTCCCCCACAAAATAAACATGCGGACTCTCACTCAAAATCTTCCGCGCCGCCCGCACCGGATTCCGCACCCGCTCCACGCAACCAACACCCCCAGCCCGCAAAGTAGCGCCATCCATAATCAGCGCATCCATCTGCACCCGCCCGTCGCGATTCAGAAAACTCCCGCGCCCGGCGTCAAACGTCTCATCATCCTCCATCACCGCCACGGCTTCCTCAATCGCATCCAAAGCTGCGCCCCCAGCCTCCAGCACCCGCCACCCCGCCCCCAGCGCATTCCGAACCCCGCGCAAATGCGCCTCCACCATATCGTCAGGCATGGCCCAGGCCCCACCATGAACCACCAGAACCGGATCAGTGGACAAGAGAATTCCCCAAAGAAGCGAATCGACCGAATAGTCTAGCATCGCCCCACGAGCAAAACCCCCACCATGCGAGGCCGCCGCACCCAAATTCCAATCGCGCCAACTGCTTGCGGTAGAATGTGAAACAACCCACCCCCGGGCCCGTAGCTCAGCGGTTAGAGCCGTGGACTCATAATCCATTGGTCCCAGGTTCGAATCCTGGCGGGCCCACCAAGGTCTCATTTCGGGGCGTGTTTAGCGGCATTTCGGTCTTCGTCGGGCCTGTCGAGCTTCGCTCAAGTGGACAGCCGAATGGCGGCCGTCCCACTCGAGCTTCTGCGAAAACTTAGACGGCAGCAATCTTCGGGAATTTGCGGAGATTCCCGGTCGATGTGACAATGATTACATGCACAAATTTTTCGCCGTAGCTGTCAATCTATTGGCTGCTGGACTGCTCCTGGGAAATGCCATGGCACAGGAAACTCCGGCCGCGACTCCTCCAGCTTCTTCAACTCCCGCCGCGTCGGCTCCCAAGGGTGCTTCGGCTCCCGCTGCTTCAGGCAAGGCTCAAACGCCTGCGGGTAAGGCACATTCGGCGACGGCGGCAAAGACTCCGGCCCCACTTGCTCTTAAGACGCAAAAAGATAAATTCAGTTACGCCCTCGGGATGAGCAATGGCAAACGACTGGGGGAAAGCCTTCGCAAGCAATCGGTCCCATTCGATCCAGCCATTCTGGCGCGCGGCATGAAAGACGGGTTGATGGGTGGCAAGACCCTGCTCACCGATCAGGAAGCGCAAGCCTCGATGGAAGAAGTGCGAAGCGACCTGGTCAAGAAGCAGCAGGCGGAGGGCAAGAAAGAAGGAGACGATTTTCTGGCCGCCAACAAGGGCAAAGAAGGCGTCGTCACCCTGCCGAGCGGCCTACAATACAAGATACTGACGGCGGGCACGGGGCCTAAGCCCACGGCCAGCGACACGGTGGCCTGCAACTATCGCGGTACCCGCATCGACGGCACGGAATTTGACAGCTCCTACAAACGCGGCCAGCCCACTAAGTTTCCTGTGAATGGAGTCATCAAGGGATGGACCGAGGCTCTTCAACTGATGCCGGTGGGATCGAAGTGGCAACTTTTCATTCCCTCCGATCTGGCTTATGGCGAGCGCGGCAACCAGGGGATTCCGCCGAACTCTACGCTCATCTTTGAAGTGGAGCTGGTTTCGATTGAGGCTGGGGACAAGGACCAGAAGAAATAGTTTGGTATTCGGTACTGCCGCTTCCGGCTTCCGGCGCTTTGCCTGGAGCCGGATGCTAGCCTTTGAGTTCAGGAGGCCCAATGTTGAGCGGACTTTTCCAGACAGGCGTGATTCTGTGCCTAGTGGCAAGTATTGCCGCGGCACAAGACCCTACCAAGGTGGCACCCACGCATTACAAACTGCACTTTGAGAATGATCGGGTGCAGGTCATCGACGTCCACTATGGTCCTCACGAGAAGTCAGAAATGCACGAGCATCCCGGAGGCGTCTCCGTGAGTGTGACGGGCGGACACCTCAGGTTCACTGACCAGAACGGTAAGGTCACGGAAGTCTACGCCAAGGCGGGTGAGGCGCGCTGGTTCCCACCCTTCAAGCACACGGTGGAGAATATTGGCGACGAGCCTTACAACGGGATTTACATCGGCATTAAAGGCAAGCTGGCCGCGTCCGCCTCTAATTCAAAACAAGATTCCCGGCCGGGTCCCGAACAGGTCGCGGAGATCCTGGCCGGCTACGCCCAAGCCACTGCGGGACACTAGCCGGGCTTCGGGCTTCGGGCTTCGGCTTTCGGGTCTCGGCGATGGCCTAAGCCTTATCCAGCCGCCGCCTCGTGTAGTAATCTTGAAGGTTGATCAACCCCTGACCGAAGGAAGAGTATGGCGCACACCGTGTTCTGCGTGAAATTGAAAAGAGAAATGCCTGGGCTGGACGAGCCTCCGTTCGACAATGACCTTGGCCGCAAGGTGTATGACAACGTATCCCAGGAAGCCTGGAGGATGTGGACGGAGCACTGCAAGATGCTGCTTAACGAGTACCGCCTGAATCCGGCCCGGCGCGAAGATCAGGAAGTGATTGTGAAACAGTTGGAGATGTTTTTCTTTGGGGAAGGGTCGGCGTTGCCTAAGGAATATGTGCCGCCGGCGTCGAAGTAAGGGCTGTAGACCACGATGAGACCACGGAGTCTCGAGTCACCCCCGAGGGAAGAACATACGAATTGTCCGCTCAGGTAGTACGCAGTCGGCGTTGGCATCCTTGGGTTAGTCCGAGAGGACGAGTCTGAACCGCTCGGCCGCCCTGATCATCACCTAGCCGCTTCCAACACGCGCCCGGCCCAGGCGGGGCGGCCCCACTGCCAGGCTGCATCCGTTTCCACTCTCGGACGCCCGGCATGTATGATCGACGAACCTAATCCCTTCAAATCTTTTCCTGCGGAACGCATTCTTTGTTGCATGACGGTAGGCTAGCAGGGTCAACCCTCTGAAAACTTAGGGCGGTTTGCCGTCTAAGCTGCCTGTACATCACTTTCGGAGTCTCGGCTGCCGACCAAGTCTTGTCGCAATCGCTCCACTTGTGCCGCAGCTTCTTTGATTTGTTCGGCATATTGCTGCCCATGTCGTGGGAGAAATCCCTCGTATTTCTCCAGCAGCAACCCAAGAATCGTGTTGATGGTGCTGATATTGGAACGAACTGGACCGGAGAGGGCGGACGTTAGTCTTTCGAGTTGCAAATCCCGCACGACTAACTCTTTTTTACTCTGGGCCGCTTCTTTTGCGAGCACCCGCGCATGGTGACCCATCAGCCCGAACAGGCATGCTGCCAATACAAGCAACACGGAATTGGCAACGATGGTCGCCCGCACCGCATGTTTCAGCACGGCAATCTTCTCGTTATCGAATCTTGCAGAATTGCCGCTTTCCATAGACGACAGCGAGGAAACGATGCGGCGAATCTCATCCATGTAGCCCTCGCCCTCATTTGTATCCACCAGTTTGAATGAGCGAAGGCGATATCCCTGTTGGCGCAAGCGAATGGAGCGCTCCATCTCCGCCTGCTTTGATTTAGCCAAGGTCTCCAACTGCGGCTCCAGCGATTGATCAGCCTGCGTCCGTTTGGCGAGCCCCGCCCGAAGACCGGAAAAATCGCTTTCGATCCTGCCCTTCGCATCATTGTAGGGCTGCAAGTACGAGGGGTTATCGGTAAGCAGGTATCCGCGCTGACCTGTTTCCATATCGGTCAAGTCTTTCAGAACACCGGAGAGTTCCGCTCGAATGGCGGAGCTTTCGAGCGTGAGCGCTGCGATATTCCGCATACGCCTTAAGTAGGCGACGCTGAAGTATGCGTTGCATACGATGAAAGCAAGGAATCCGAGAATTCCAATTTGTACAGCAACTCTTCGAATCATTCTTGGGCTCCTACTGATTGCTCTTAGAGGATAATAGGCTGTTTTACGCGAAGAATGCTTGTTACCTCTGTGGATGCCCTGATCTTTACAACTTTTTGTTCCACGTCCGACAGTTCGTCGTGACCAGCGTCAAAACGTTTAATGGCATGGCTACAACAGTTGAGCGCCTCTTATCAGGAGTTAGACGCTACCACGGGGTGTAGACTCTGCATGTCCCAAGAAACAGCGCGACTTGGCGACTCGTTACACCCCGATTCCGCTAAAGCATTTAGCTTCTTGTCAAATGAAGGCTCAGATGAAAGATCAACAAAAGAAGGAGCAGTATTCTGGAGTGCGAGATCAAGAGATCCGTGCGGCCCTGGATCAGCATTGGGCGGCGTCCGATGCCAACGATTTTGAAACGGAGCACCGCATCTATCACGAAGACGCAGTGCTGGACTACCCGCAGTCGGGCGAGCGAACCCGGGGTCGACGCAACATACAGAATCAGCGCGCCAGTCAGCCGAGCAAGAAGCGGTTTACTGTCCGACGAATCATTGGCAGCGGTGATCTTTGGGTCACCGAATTCATCCTGACATATGACGGCAAGCCGTCCTACACCGTGAGCATCATGGAGTTCAGGGACGACAAGGTTGCGCGCGAAACACAGTATTTTGCGGATCCATTCGTGGCTCCCGCATTGCGCGCTCAATGGGTCGAACGGATGGACACATAATCTCGAGGCGCCAGAATTCGCTAACGACGACGCCGATGGAGGGACAAGAGATGGACTGGAAACGGTTGGTCCAATTTGCGCTGCAGGGTAGCAGTGCTTTGGAACAATGTGCCATCTTGCTGGTACGCGTTTCGATCGGGCTGTTCTTCGCCATCTCCGGCGCAAACAAATTGTTTGTCGCTGGCGGCACGAAACCTGTTTACGAGACGCTCGTTAAGGCCAAAATCCCGTTTCCCCGCCAAACGGCTTATTTCGTGTCGGGTGTCGAGTTCGTTTGCGGATCCTTGCTGACTTTGGGGTTTCTTTCGAGCCCGGCCTGCGTGGCTTTGTTGATCGATATGATTGTCGCCACCCTGACCAGCGCGGTTTCCACCCTGCCTAAAGGACTTTCGCCTCTTAACTGGCTCGACGACTTCCTCTACCTTCCGGAAGTCCTGTACGTGCTCTTCTTTATCTGGCTGATCTGCTCTGGTCCGGGAAACTTCAGCCTCGATTACTGGCTCGCCGGCAAGTTGTAGAGATAACCGCCTGTCTGGCGTAACATCGCGTTACACTCCAAACCCCTCAATGAGCTCCAACGCCTGATTTCGTCAGTTATCGGACCGCACCAACCTAACGGCGTTTACGGGAATTCCAGGGTTACGAATTTGGCTGTCTTGGGGCCTGTGTTGGTTATGGTGTGGGAGTAGCCGCCGGAGAGCCATTTGGAGTCGCCGGACTTGAAGTGGGCGGGCGTGGGGGCTTGGCCTTCTATATCGCTGCGCAGGTCGAGATCGCTCACGGCGACCAGCAGATGGGGGCCGGTGTGGTGGTGCTTGGGGACGACGCCAGCGGGTTGGAGTTCGACTTCGGAGACTCGGATGCCGTCTTTTATGAAGAGGATTTGTCTGGTGCCGCCCTGGAGGATGTCCAGGTCACGGTCTTCGTCCCACTTGACATCTCCATGAGCAGCGGATTTACGCAGGGTTTCGTCTTCGAGAATCTCGATCGTTACGTTGCGAAAGGGGCCGTCCGAGAGGTTGCGCGCTATGTGGGCGAAGGTAGCGGGAGAAAAGCGGGTTTCGCCGTCCTGGAGTTTGACGGTTACGGGAGGCTTGTCTTTTACGGCGTTGACCACCTCGCTGTCGCCGAGCGTTACGTATATGTAGTCGTGGCGGTGCCAGTGCATCAATGTGTCGGCATGAGGCGGGACTTCTACGTTGAAGACGCGGACGGATTTGTTTTCGAGGGTTAGGTGATGGTGGGGCTCGGCGGTGATTTCGACTTCGGGAGCTTTAGCCTGGGTGGCTAGAAGAGTTGCGATCAGACAAAAGAGGGCTTGGCGTTTCATGCCGGGGATTGTAGCACTGGAGTGCGGGATGTACCGGGGCTGAAGCCTCTATCTTTTATCTTTAGGACTTGATCGCAGCGCTGAAGCGCTGCGCCACCCAAAGGCAGAGTTCTGGAGCAAGAATACTCGCTTCGTTCGCTGGACAGCCGAGGCGGCTATCCCTACATGAGCAACGCTCTTTCTACAGGCCCGATCTACAGGGCGAAGTAGGTTTTGTGGTGGAGCACACTGTTTTCGTCGCCGATAACTACTCGGTCGGGCCAGCCAGGCGTGGTGATGATCAAGAGGCGCAGGCTTTTGCTGCCGGCGCTGGGTGGAACCTCGAAAGCTAGTTGAGTGGTGTAGGAGTCGGAGGGCTTCAGAGGAGTTTCTAGCGGCGTGCCTTGCACGGCTACAGGCTGGTATTGCTGTCCGCGGGAATCATCGATAAGGACGACGGTGCGCGGACTAGGAGTTAGCGGGGCGTGTTTGGGGCGCGTTGCGGAAGTGGTGGTTTCGTCGAAGCGGGTGCGGATGGTAACGACATAGTGAGTGACGCCGGCGGCGGGTTCCGTCTTGACGTCGAGGAGAGAGTAGGCGAGGTGGCAATCAATCTCGCAGAAATATTTTTCCTGCGTGCGGGCGAGGACGTGCGGGCGGCTGGCCAGGGAGAAGCCGAACAGGAGTCCTGCGTAAACGGCTGCGCCAGCAGTAACTACGAGCAGGCAGGCGCGGGCGAACTTGGGCTTACGGGCAAACCACGCGACGGCGGCGGCGGCCAGGGCCAGGACGACACCGGCGGCGGCGGCGAAAAATGCCATGACGGCCAGCGGGGCGGGGAAGTTCATGTTGCTGCTGGGTGGTGTCCACATAGTTTTATCTCCGGAGCAAAGTTGCGGCTTGGCTGACGTAGGGATAGATTTCGTCATTGATCCAATAGCTCTCAAAGAGCATTGCGAAAAGAGTTCCGAGCGACCAGATGGCCCAACGGCTGCGGTTCCAGGCGGAATTCGACAGTTGCTGAATGGTTAGATCTGCGAGGTACCCGGCACAATAGCAGAGGTTGGCCAGGAGCGCCAGGACGGTGACGGCCCCGAGAGTGGACCATTTCATGGCTGGGAGGAAGTGAGTCCAGTCTTTGGTGAGCCAGAAAAGGGCGGTGGCGATCAGAATTGCGTTGTAGATCAAGCGGCGCGGCTCCCAAAAGCGGGTCGCGCTCCGGATGGAAAAATGAGTGGGTTGGTTTTCGGCAATAGGCTGGTCAGACCTCATTGGTGTTCCCTTTCCTCGTTCTACTCTCTTCTGCAATGTACTCTACACAGCAAAGCACATGGCCAAAAAATTTTATCTCTACTCTTATTCCCGAGTAACGCGGATCCATTCCTCCATTTGATTGAGATAGTGGGCCAGGGCGCGGCGGCCGGCGGGGGTCAGGCGATATTCGGTGCGGGGGACGCGGCCTTCGAAATATTTCAGGCAGGAGATGTATTCGGCCTCCTCCAGTTTGCGGGCGTGGACGCTGAGGTTGCCGTCGGTGGTTTTGAGAATGCGTTTGAGGTCGTTGAAGCTGAGGCTGGCGTTGGTGGCCAGCGCGCTTACGATTCCGAGGCGAATGCGTTCGTGAATCAAGCGGTCGAGTTCGGGGAGCTGCAGAGTGCGGGCCCGGATGTGCTCGCGCGCCGGGGCTGCGTCGGCTTTTGCGGGCTTGCGGCGCTGGGCGAGTGCTCTAGCCACCGTGCCTCCTCGCGATTAGGAATCCGAAAAGGATGTGCAGGCCGCCGAAACCCGCGGCCAGGAAATAGTTTGCCCAGGCTGCCGGCGCGACCACGGCGACCGCGCCCGTCGCCATGAAACAGAGGCCCATAACAGGGACTATGGAGACGGAATACGCGCCCCCGGTAATAATGCCGGCGCCGTATAGAAGGAGCCAGGTCGGCGCCAGAGCGGATTCCAGACCTGCGCGCTGGAGCGAAAACGTTAAGAGTGCGCCGGCGATTAGCGGCGGAAACAAACCCAGGGCAACTTTGCGTCCGGGTCCGGTGAAGAGAGGGAGGCCGCGGCGGTTGGCCTTCCAGCGCATGGAGAGAAAAGCGATCAGAGCGGCCAGGAACGCTTCGGCCAGCCAGACCTTGAGCCAGGCTCCGGAGTTCGATTGGTGCGCGGCCAGCCATGCCGCGGCTAGAGCGGTTGCGCCCAGGATGACCTGTCCCCAGCCGGGGACGGCGGTGAAGGAGGCAGAGCGCTCCATAGTGTCGCGAATGAAGCGGAGGTCGGCGGCAGGATCGGGCGCCAGATCTGGTGTCCCGCGTGTGGGCAACGGATGCGCGGGGCGTTGGGGACGGCGGAGGCGGTGGTGGCGGGGATCGGGCATGGGCGAGGACAGGGTAGCCGACGGGGAGGCTCGTGTCAAGTACTTTGTTATACAAAGTACCTTCATCGGAGCCGGTGGGTGTAGTCATACAGCCGTGCCGGATGAAACCCTGAGTTTGCTGGCCCACTTTTCGCGGAGCCAGTCAGCTATGACACGGACTCACCCGGGGACTCCCAAGCGCTGCCCACAGGTGGACTTTTCTTCCTCGAAACGCTAACTTAATCTCTAGGGGCGCGGTACCCAAGTGGTAAGGGAGAGGTCTGCAAAACCTTTATGCGTCGGTTCGATTCCGACCCGCGCCTCCAATCTTCTCGCGGACTGCGCGGCTTCTCGGGCTACAGAAGGGTGAGTGTCAGCGGCGGCAACGATAGTCCCGGCAACGACAGTCCTTCCACGTCAACTGTCCAAACATCGCCTTTGCCGGCTGGGTGTCCGGCCGTCAGCGTTCCGGAGCTGACGATTTCTCCCGCGCTCAGTGGCTCGTGCGGGAACCGACGCGCAATGGCTGTGCCGAGTTCCGCAAGGCACAAGGCGGGACTCTTCAAGCTGTTCTTGCCTGATCCTTCTTCTACAAACTCTCCCAGTTTCGATACGCGCACCTTAAATTGCGGCAGCTGGCTCACCAGACTGGCGATGAGGTCTGGCCTTACCTGCACACTCTCGCCCACGACGAGTGCGGCATGAAGCCCGAAAGATGCTACGAAATCGCTGGGCTGAAATTTCCAATCCGGAAAAGGACAATCGATGACTTCGAATCCGATGGCCAGCCAATCGGCGGATGCCAGGGCAGAGGCGGCATCGGAGGCTTCTGCTGTGACCGGCTGTTTTAAACCAAAAACAATTTCAGGTTCGACCTTCAGTGAACGGGAATGCGCGAGCGCGAGTACCGCCGAGTTGCTTTCGCTGTAATGCACAGTGTCGTCGTACATATGGGCCCAGACCAGGCTTTCAAGTTTGAGCACACGCCACATCGCTTTATTGGCGTAACCGACCTTGCGGCCGACAGCTCTGTGCCCAGCAGCTTCGCGCCACTGCTTGAGAGTTGCCTCAACCGCATAGGCGGCGTCGAGGTCGAAACCAGGCCGAGCGGAGGGAGGAGCAGGCACAATCTGGCCTGTCTCATACGCAGATAGGAGTTCACGCGCTACGCTTTCGGCATCATTCCGCGACATGACGATCTCCGACATCAGTTTTCATTCCCGAGTCCTTCTCCGATTCATGCTTTCTCCGAGCGATGCTAAGGAGTGGAACGAGAGTAACTTACCATGGTTACCTTCCCTTCCGGTGGCCAAAGGATAGAGTTGAATGAAACCAATGCGCCCGCATGGAGGGGCTCGATGAAAGAAGCGGCAAGACTCACGATGTCAAAGCGATGGAACGCGTTTTCACTCTTGATCTCTCTGTTGTCCTTTCTTAGTCTCGGCCTGCACACCATTCCTGCCAGGGCGCAAGGCGCGGTTGTCCTGGTGGGGTCGGGATCGAGCGTACCTGCGCCTCTTTACAATCGGTGGACCCAAGAGTACGGCAAGCGGAATCCCAACATTCAAATGCGCTACCTCACGGTCGGCACCAGTGAAGGGATCAAGCAGATCTCTCATGGCGCGGGTGATTTTGGCGCCGGGGAAGCTCAGCTTACAGCGAAGGAGCGGAAAGAGGGTGATTTGATCGAATTGCCGGTGGTGCTCATCGGAATCGTTCCCATCTACAACCTCCCTGGCGTTCAGCAAGAGATGAGGCTCTCTGGGGAAGTGCTGGCTGGGATCTTCCTCGGCGACGTGAAGATGTGGAATGCGCCGCAGATCGCGAAGCTCAATCCGGGGATGGATTTGCCGAGTCTTCCAATCCAAGTGGTGAACCGCCCCGCGGGCAAAGGGTCCAACTACGTTTTCACTGAGTTTCTCTCCAAGGCGAGTGCGAAGTTTCGCGCTGAAGTTGGAACCACTCCTTCCCCCGTGTGGCCCGTGGGCACGCCGGCGGAACGCAGTTCCGATATGGCAGACAAGGTCAAAAACAACCCTGGTTCGATCGGATTCGTCGAGTATCAATATGCAGTGAAGGGCAATATAACCTACGCTGCGGTGCTGAATGCAGCCGGCAAGTTCGTCAAAGCCTCCGAAAAGACTATTGTGGCGGCGTGCGAGGCAGCAGAAGCGCCGCGGTGGACTAACTTCTCCGCCTCATTGACCAACGCGACTGGAGCTGATTCTTATCCGATCGCCAGTTTCACCTGGATCTACCTTCGAACTGGAATGTCGGCTTCGGCGCGCGCAGTGGCAATGGGCAATCTCCTGGACTGGGTATACGCGGATGGCCAGCAATTTGCGGCGCAAGAGGGCTACGCCGAACTGCCTGCACCCTTGCTGGCGGCGGTAAGAAAGAGAGTCAAGGAGCTGCGATAGCGTTCCAGTACTCAGTTCTCAGTTCTCGCAACTCAACCTCACACTGCACAGGCGCGCTGCTGTGACCTTTGAACTTTTGGAATATCCCTTTCATAAATGGCCGGCTTCTCGGAAGCCGCGCTGACCTCAGGCTCGCGGAATTCGCTCCCAACCACGGATTGCTTTATAATGTGGCCGCGTTTGCATTCCCTGCATGGACAAAGTCAAAGGTTATAGAGGTTCCTTCAATGGAGCAAAATCGCAGGAACTTTATCAAGAGCACGGGTGCGGTCTGCGCCCTGGCAATATCCGGCCGCCTGCCGGCGGCACTTGCAGAGGCCAAGGTTGGCGCGACTGAGGCGCGTGGCATGGCGCGCGGACTCACCTTGCTGAACATTCGCCGCGGGGCCGATTACCGCCTGGGCGTGAAGACTGAAAAGGGGATACTGGATGTGGTCGAAGCCGCGAAGATTCTGCACCTGCATGCGCCGGCCACGATCGACGATTTGCTGCAGAATGAAGAGGGCCCCAGCCTGAATGCGGTGGTGGACGCGGCGGTCAAGTCGGCCGCGGCGCGAAAATCATTTCTCAAGGAAGAGACGATCGAATACGGCCCAGTAGTGACGCGACCCGAAAAAATCGTGTGCGTGGGTTTGAACTATCGGCAGCATGCCCTCGAGATCGGCTCCCCGATTCCCAAGCAGCCCGTGCTTTTCAACAAGTTCAACACAACGCTCAATCATCACAACGGCACGATCAAGCTCCCTGTGGATTTCGCGAAGAAGTTCGACTACGAGGTCGAGATGGTCATCGCGATCGGCCGCGAAGCAAAAATGGTAAACGAAGCGGACGCGCTTTCCTACGTGGCTGGTTATGCGACTGGCAATGACTTCACAGCGCGGGACCTCCAGCTCGAAACCGGCGGCCAGTGGATGGTGGGCAAGACACCGGATCAATTCGCTCCGATCGGCCCTTACTTGGTGACCGCCGACCAGATTGATCCCGACAACCTGAAGCTGGAGTGCCGCGTGAACGGCGAGACGCGCCAGTCCTCCAACACGAACGACTTTATCTTCAATACGCGGAAGATGATCAGCTACATATCCAGGGTCATCACGCTGAAACCCGGTGACATCATTTTCACCGGCACCCCGCAGGGAGTGATCCAGGGTAAGCCCAAAGACCAGCAAGTGTGGCTGAAGCCGGGTGACAAGATCGCCTGTAGCCTGGAAAAGCTGGGCGAATTGAAATTCGAACTAGTGTAAGTCTGGTCGGGGCAAATCTGCATCTACTTCTGATAGTCCACACCACAGCCTGCTTCGACAGGCGCTGGGTCGGGCATGTCAAACTGCATGACGACTGGCGATCCATGATCGTCATCCGCAGTTATTTCAAGGGTGTGGGCGCGAAGCATTTTCTTCAGCGCATCTGCGGGACAGAGGCAGAGGTTTTCTCCGTTCCGGGTGACCATTTTTCCAGCTCTTCTTTACCATTATCCAGGCGATAGCGGATTGAAATCTTTTGGAAGTAGGACGTTCCATGAATTTCTTCCGGCTCAACGTAGGCGATCTTCAGGGGAGTACCGATAACCAGATTCCCGGCCAGGAACCTCGCCTTGTGCCGGTAGGATTCGTTGCTGGGGGAGCAATCCAGCACGAGAGTGGGGCGATTCGGAACGTCCCCCCGTGGCGCTTTGAGGAATTTGCCGGCCAAAGTGAATCGAGTGTAGGTAGTTCCACCCGCGGCGTCGTTCTTTTGCGATTGCCGCCACACTGCGGGCTGTTGCGGAGCCATTGCATTGAATCCGAGGGATGCCATCGCGAGCGGCAGTAGCAGAACTAATGGGGTCGATTTCATCGTCCGTTTCCTTGTCAGCCTTTCCGTGAACTATCAACGGATTTCTCTCAGAGTCGATAGTAGCCGAGAGCCCTGCGAACCTCAACCCTGCAAATACAGGAGAAACGGGCCGTCAATGATGTAGTAAGCTCTGCTTTGACTGCCAGCCCGGGAGGCTCGTAAGCCTCCCCGCGGCTCGATAACCGAGGAAATCGATGCGAGATTGGGTTCTATGTTCATGTATCGCGCTTGCACTGCCTTGCTTTTCTTACGCCCAGCAACCCATGGCGGCGGATAAAGCCCCCGCAAACATGCCGTCGAAAACTACAACGGCTCAACCCAAGCTGGCCGACTTGCTGGAAGCCAAGGTGAGGGCCGCGTGGGATGCGTTCAAGAAAAAAGACAAAAAAGGCTACGCGGAATTTCTCACCGATGATTTCCAGGCGGTGGAATCCGACGGCGAGGGCGAGCGCACCAAGCTTCATGTTCTGCGCGAAGTCGAACACTGCATGTACACCGATTACCTGCTGCAACTCTTCCAGGTTCAGCCGCTGGGGCCGGACTATGCTTTCGTCACCTACGAGAGCAGCATGCAATTCCCGAAATCCTCGGCGCTGCGTTTCAGGAGGGTTTTCATCGGCGAACTTTGGACCAAGCGCAACGGGGAATGGAAGATGATGCGCTATCAAGAGACGCTGGTCCGATAGTTCGCTGCCGCGAGAAGCAGAAGCCCGAATCCACGAATGTGGATTCGGGCTCCCGATTGGAAAGCACTTCCCGGTTGTCAATTACTGCGATGCGTACACGCCGACGCAACCATCGGCGGTGATCGTTTCACAATTGGGGCCGCCCGCGGGCAGCGGCACGAAGATGTGATTATTCTTCGGGTCAACCGCGACGCTGTGGGCGTTGCCGTTCGTGGGGACGTTTTGCAGCCACTGTCTGGTCCCGGCATTGATGACGCCGAGAACGGGGCCGGTGGGCATGTCTCTCGCCCCCAGGTAGTATTTGTTGTCGCCGGGGTTATACCAGGTCTCGTCAACGAAGCCGACATTATTGATGGTAGTGAGGATCGCGCCGGTGGTGCCATTGATGATGACGGTGGAAGGCGCGAACGCGCGCCCGTCATGATCGGCGCAACCCACCAGAACATCCGTGCCCGGCCCCAGATTCAAACCGGTGGGCATGCAAATGGGTATCGGGAAGCTGTTGATGACCGCCGGCACATATCGGTGACGCCGCCGACGAGAGTGATCGGGATGGAGAGGATCGATTACATCGACGCTGCCGACGGTAATGTCGCCAGTGGAGTTTGAGTTCGTCAGCAAGGAAGGTGCTGGTGGGCGGGTAAAAAAGCATCCCACCCAGCCCTGCCGGAGCTATGGCGCCAACGCAGCCCGCCGGCGTGCCGGGACCGGCCGCGCAGAAGGCTCCGCCAGCCTGGGTCGCAGTGGTAGCCGTGAGCTGCGGGCCGTGATGGCAAGGAACATCCGGGTTGAAACTAGCCGCATGGCCGGAGGCGCCGGACGGAACAGGCGCTCCCGGCACACCGGGAGTGCCGAAGAATTGGAGAGAAGGATCGGGGCAGGCAAACCCAGCAACCCCATTGGCACCTCCATCATCGATCAACACGGTGTCGTCATTTTGGGCGGCGCCGTCGTAGTAGATCTGGCCAAGAATGCACGAAGAGTAATTCGCTGGGAATGTAGTAAAGGGGCCACCCGGACTGAAAGGGGGCTGAGTGCCGGGGGTCCCGAGTACGGCGCGTAGGGCAGACAGTGGGCTAGCTGGTTGCTTACTGTTGATCGCGTGACCACCCCGGTGACGTCAATGATGGTGACGAAGGGAAGTCCCGGGTCGCCATTGATGATCGCAACCAGAAACCGCGAGGAGCCGTCCTGCGGGAAAGTCACGACGCTACCGGTGGTAGCGAGCTCATCGCCGCGGAGGTCGCCGCAACTGGGATCAGAGAAGGCTCTTCCATTTGCGGAGGCTATGCACGCGGTGACGCCGGTGGGACCGTCGTAATCGGGAGAGGTGCCCGTTGGTATGACGGCGGTCAACAGCGGCGCCGTGGTATAGCCGCTTGCGATCGATGCAGGCCAAGTCAAAAACGTAGAGGGACGAGCTGCCATTCCCGACAAACAGGAAATTTCCGTCGGCCGAGACTTCCAAGCCATTTGGACCCGAAAGCGGGTTCAGGTTGTTGGAGCGGGAGGCGCAGCATTGGCCGCCTATAAATCCGCCGAAATGGCCGTTGGGACCGAAGAAACCCGGAAGCCGGAAGCCATTGGTCTTGCATCCAAAGCGGGTGTAGTTGCCCTGCGCAGTGGTGATGGGAGGAATGGTTTCTCCAGTCACAGGATCCGCCCAGCATACGCTGGCGTTATTCCCCGCCTCGGCGACGGAATTGTCCCCGCCGATGGCCCACAACGCGATGTCGGTAACCGTGTTGAACACGGGAACGTCGAGGCCGATGCGATCCGTCACGTAGTAGAGGCGGTTAACCGGATCCGTCCAGCTGATGTCAAAAATATTGAACGGCCCGCCGGGCTCGCCATTGGGATTGTGTTCCGGCACGAGCATGACATCAATCAACCCGACCGTCGCGTTCTTCTCCGTGCCGCAGACAGGACAGTTTGCCTGACCGCCTCCGCAACTGTTCAGGATGAGAGTCACTCCGAACAGCGCGACGACGGCGAGCAAGGAAAACATTTTCGGTTTCATCGAATTTCCTCCATCGATATGAAGCATGGGTCGAAATACCTCAATTCAAGGGCAAACCAGCAATCAGCTCATCCACCGCCGAGCGCTGGGATCAAAACCTAAACTGAAGACCCTCAATAAACACAAAGTAATTGCGGGGCAGAATGCCCTGGACGCTTGGATCCTTGAGCTGATTCAAGTTGAAATCCGATTTCACAAGAACCCAGTAATTGAGATACCAGTTGAGGCCCACAGTGAGCTGATCGGTGTGGTCGCTGAACGCCGGGGCGATTACCGGCGTGATCGGGCAGGCCGGGATCGTGGTGGCATCGCAAACTCCGCCTCTCTCTGTCCCCTCCAACCAGGAATAACGGGCCTTCACCGCCAACGCACCCCAACCCGGGGTGCCGTTTTCTCCGGGAGAATTGGGGCCAATGACCGGGTGCTTTACGCGGGGAATGGCGTTCTCCGGTTCGCGTTCGCCGGTCAGCAAATAGGTGGCCGAAATGTACGCGCCCTTGCCCATAACGCCGGGAAGGGTGTTGAATCCGATGCCGCCGGGTGCTATTGAGCCGATGTTGGTGCGCTTCTGCAGGAGGTGAGCGTACTCTCCGCGAATGCCCAAGGGCCCTCTCAAGAACGAGAAGAACCCGTTATAGCGCTCGACTCCGCCGTTGATCCGGAACTGCGGGAAGAAAGTGTAGGTGTCGTCGACGAGGAGGCCGCTGAAGCTCTGTTCGTTCGCCAGGCCCCTGGATCGGCTATGCTCGAAGGAACCGCCGAAAGACAGCCCCTTCAGACAGAGTCTTTGGAATTTTTCCAAGGCGTAAAGCGCAGCCTGCCGACCACTTCGGGCTCATTCGTCGTTCCCGCTGTCAGCAGTCCCTGTCCATTGAAAAGGCCAACCCAGTATTCCGCGACACCCTTAGCCAATTCACCGTGAACATCGAATCCGGGAGCGCGGAAAGCCGCCCGCGGCATCTGGGTAGAGCACGGAAATGATGGAGCGGTTATAAAACTCGACCGAGGTGTCCGCCGTTCCGACTTCCATGGAAAAAGGCACCTTGTACTGGCCCGCCATGATCTTGAAGGCGCTCCAAGGCTTGAAATCCATGAAGGCATCCCGGATGGTAAGGGCGGAGGCCGTCTCGAACAGGAACGCATAGTCGAGTTGCTTTCCGTAGTTTCCTTGCACGCCGAAGCGGGCACGTGTGATGCTGAAGGTGGTCGGAGGTGCGCCGTCGCCCTTGTAGAACGTGTATTGCCCATTCAAATATCCGACGGGCATGAGCTTGAAGTTGCCATCGGTACTCTTCAGGAAAAAGTGCTCGCCGTTCCAGCCAGCGGTTACAGGAGGAGCCTCCTTCGCCTTCTCTTCAAGAGAGCTCACCGCCGATGCCAGAGCTTCGACCTCTGCCACCGTAGCAGGGGCATCGGGTGAGACATTGGAAGCAGAGCTGGTGACGGCGTTGACCAGGGCGAGGTGCGGGGTTCCGTCCTGGACCTGCGCGTTGGTTTGGATGAGCCGTCGAAGTTGTGCCTTCAGATCTGCGACCTCCTGGCGCAACTCGTCGACTTCTTCCTTGGTGGCGCTTACCGAGGCCGACTTGTCAGTCTTGCTCGCGGGTTCCGAGCTTTGAGCGTAGGCGAGCCAACCTGGGACCGTGAATCCGGCCAGCAGCACGAAAAACGTTATCAGTGAGCGCATGTGTGTCCTCTCCCGGATGATTTGCCTCGCGGACCTGCCCTGATACCTACAGACGAGCAGCCCGCGCGCTGCCCTGTCCCGTTCGGGCGACGAATCGAAGGACTCCCAAAACTGCGAATGATTTTCTCTCAGGTCCGGAAAGCGGACCAGTTATCTTGACCGGGCGGGTTTACCAC
>CAVVMQ010000013.1:0-219851 GCA_963749295.1 uncultured Acidobacteriaceae bacterium | reverse complement strand
CTCAAAATAAAGCACGGACTCGAGGTCGCGCAGCGAAATATCGAGCAAATGTCCGATGCGGCTGGGCAGGCCCTTGAAGAACCACACGTGCGAGCAGGGCGAAGCCAGCTCGATGTGTCCCAGGCGTTCTCGGCGGACTTTCGACAGCGTGACTTCCACGCCGCACTTGTCGCAGATCACGCCGCGATGCTTCATGCGTTTGTACTTGCCGCAGAGGCATTCCCAGTCGGTTACGGGGCCGAAGATGCGGGCGCAGAACAGGCCGTCGCGCTCCGGCTTGAAGGTGCGGTAGTTGATGGTCTCAGGCTTGGTGACTTCGCCATGAGACCAGCTCCGGATTTTTTCCGGAGACGCCAGGCTGATGCGGATGGCATCGAAATCCGCAATCGTGTTTTGCATTTCGAACGGGCTCGAACGAAACAAGGTGTTCCTCCGCTTCCTCGGCAGTGTCGTTGCCGCTTACGGCACCCGGCAGAAAGTGGCCAGTGGTCAGTGACCAGCATTCCTGATGGGCCAAACTGCGCAGGTGCTTCGCCAGCCAGCCATGATTCAAGAGATAAAATTCCAGCGCCGGGGCCTGCTCAGTGCTGTACTGGCCACCGATCACTAGCCACTGACCACTGCCTTTCAGTCTGCTGCCGCGCTGGCCGTGGGCTTCTTCTCCCCGGCCTTGATCAGCTCCACGTCGAGGCAGAGCGATTGCAATTCGCGGATCAGCACGTTGAACGATTCCGGCACGCCCGGCTCCATGGCAGCTTCGCCCTTGACGATGGCCTCGTAAATCTTGGTGCGGCCGTATACGTCGTCGGACTTCGCCGTCAGCAGTTCTTGCAGAATGAATGCCGCGCCGTAGGCTTCCAGCGCCCAGACTTCCATTTCTCCGAAGCGCTGCCCGCCGAACTGCGCCTTGCCACCCAAAGGTTGCTGGGTGATAAGTGAATACGGCCCGATGGAACGCGCGTGAATCTTGTCGTCCACCAGATGCGACAGTTTCAGCATGTAGATGTAGCCAACCGTGACCGGCTGTTCGAACTGATCGCCGGTCATGCCGTCGTGCAGAGTGGTCTTGCCTGAAGTCGGCAGGCCTGCATGTTCGAGCAGCGCCTTGATCTCGCCTTCTTTGGCGCCGTCGAATACAGGCGAGCCCATATAGACGCCGCGAGCGAGCGTGGGTGCGAGCGCTTCCAGTTCTTCATCTCCCATCTCGCCAATCGTGTCGGCGAGCTTCGAGTCTTTGAACAAGGCCTTCAGCTCGCGCCGGATCGCTTCCGTGCGGGTGTTCTCTTTGAGCAAGTTGGTGATCTTCTCGCCCAGGACAAAGCCCGCCCATCCCAGATGGGTTTCGAGAATCTGGCCCACATTCATACGGCTGGGTACGCCGAGGGGATTCAGAACGATCTCGACCGGCGTTCCATCTTCGAGGTACGGCATATCCTCTTCCGGCAGAATGCGGGCGATGACGCCCTTGTTTCCGTGACGGCCGGCCATCTTGTCGCCCACACTCAACTTGCGCTTCATGGCGATGTAGACCTTGACCAGCTTGATCACGCCCGGGGGCAACTCGTCGCCCTTGGTAAGTTTTTCTTTCTTCTCGTTGACGATTTTCTTGAGCACATCGATCTGGCGCGAGGTCATTTCCTCGATCTCGTCGATCTGCTCATTCACCCGCGGATCCTTGTCGGCGTACTTGATACGCTTCAGGTTGCGGGTGGAGATGCGCTCAATCGCGTCGCGGTCCAGGACGTTGCCCTTATTCAGCAGACGCTTGTTGGTGCGCTCGTCGTGCAGATCGGCTTGCACTTCTTTGCCGCCGAGAATGTTCTCCAGACGCTTGAGCCTCTCGTCGGTAAGAATTCGAATCTCGTCGGAAAGGTTTTTCTCCAGCTTGCCAATCTGCGCCGCTTCGATCGACTTCGCCCGCTCATCCTTTTCCTGGCCCTTGCGGGAGAAAATCTTCACATCGACGATAACGCCCTCGATGCCCGGCGGGCAGTAGAGCGATGCGTCACGCACGTCGCCGGCCTTCTCGCCGAAGATGGCGCGCAGCAGCTTCTCTTCCGGCGTGAGCTGGGTTTCGCCCTTGGGCGTAACCTTGCCCACCAGGATGTCGCCCTGCCGGATGCTGGCCCCGATGCGGATCACGCCCGCTTCGTCCAGATTGCGCAGCATCGACTCGCTGACGTTCGGAATATCGCGCGTGACTTCCTCCGGGCCGAGCTTGGTGTCGCGCGCTTCGATCTCGTACTCCTCAATGTGCAGTGAAGTGTAGTAATCGTCCTTCACCATTTTTTCGGAGACAAGAATCGCGTCCTCAAAGTTGTAGCCGCGCCAGGGCATGAAGGCCACCAGAACGTTGCGACCGAGAGCCAGTTCGCCGTGATCCGTGCAAGGACCGTCGGCGATGACCTCGCCCTTGATTACGCGCTGTCCCTTCTTCACCACCGGCTTCTGGTTGATGCAGGTGTTCTGGTTCGAGCGCTTGAACTTGGTGAGCTGGTAAATGTCGCTGCCCACTTCACGCGAAAGCTGCGTGGGATGGTGTTCGCCTTCGACGCGCACGATGATGCGGTCGGAGTCCACTGAATCCACGATTCCGTTGCGCCGGGCCAGCACCACCGCGCCCGAGTCGCGCGCGGTTACGCCTTCCATCCCCGTACCGACGATCGGCGCTTGCGCCCGGAGCAACGGCACAGACTGGCGTTGCATGTTTGCGCCCATCAGAGCGCGGTTCGCGTCGTCGTGCTCGAGGAACGGCACGAGCGATGCGGCAACCGAAACGAGCTGCTTGGGGCTGACGTCGACGTAATCGACCTCGTCGCGGCTCACCAGCACGAAGTTGCCGGCCTTCCGGGCGTTGACCAGTTCAGCCACGATGCGGCCCTTATCGTCAAGTTCCACATTGGCCTGCGCGATGGTGTGCCGGTCTTCCTCCCACGCGGAAAGATAGAAGGAGTAAGGATCGATCTGCGCCGGCTTCTTGCGCTTGTCTTTCAATTCGGCGTTGATCTTCTCGATCTCATGCTTCTCCATGTGATCGCCGACTTTGTAGTCGCTGTCGCCGGTGTTCACCACGCTGACATAGTCGATCACGCGCCCGCCCTTGATCTTGCGGTAGGGCGACTCGATGAAGCCGTAATCGTTGATGCGCGCGTAGCAGCTTAACGACGAGATCAATCCAATGTTCGGACCTTCCGGCGTCTCGATCGGGCAGATGCGGCCGTAGTGCGTCGGGTGTACGTCGCGCACTTCGAATCCAGCCCGCTCACGAGAAAGACCGCCCGGCCCAAGCGCCGAGAGACGCCGCTTGTGCGTGATCTCGGAGAGCGGATTGGTCTGATCCATGAACTGCGAAAGCTGGGATGATCCGAAGAATTCGCGGATCGCAGCCATCACCGGCTTGGCGTTGACCAGGTCGTGCGGCATCGCCGTGGACATTTCCTGGTACACGGACATTTTTTCTTTAATCGCCCGTTCCATGCGGACCAGGCCGATGCGGAACTGGTTCTCCATCAACTCGCCGACCGCGCGCACGCGGCGGTTGCCGAGGTGATCGATGTCATCCACCGACCCGATGTTCTTGCGCAGCTTCAGCAGGTAGCCGATGGTGCCGTAGAAATCGTCGGGATCGAGGGTGCGCTTGTCGAGACTGGTAGCATCCTGGTTCTCGAACAATTTGATGTTAAACTTCAGCCGGCCCACCTTCGAGAAGTCGTATTTGCGCGGGTCGAAGAACATGCCGTGGAACAAAGCCGTCGCCGTGTCGAGCGTCGGCGGATCGCCCGGACGCAGCTTGCGGTAGATCTCGATCAACGCTTCCTGCGGTGTCTTCACTGAATCGCGCTTCAGCGTCTGGCTGATGACCGTGCCCACATCGTCGCGCTCGGGGAAGAACAGGGTCATCTCTGTCACGCCCGAGTCGAGAATCTTCGAAACCTTGTCGGCATTCAGTTCGCTGTTGGCTTCGAGCAGCACTTCGCCCGTGGTCGTGTCGACCACATCGGCGGCGGCCCATGCTCCCTCGAGGTCGGCGACATCCACTTCGATCTCTGAGATCTTCGCCTTCTGAATGTCTTTCAGGATCTGCGCATTCAGCTTGCGTCCGGAGTGCGCAATTTCCTCCCCCGCCTTGTTCTTGACGCTGTGCGCCAGCTTCATGCCCAGCAGGTTTGTGGGCTTCTCGCTGGCCGGATCGAGCGTCCAGTAAAGCTTCTTGTCTTTGATCGCAATGCGGTCGCAAGTGTAGAACGTGCGCAGAATGTCTTCGCCGGATCGCAGACCCAGAGCACGTAAAAAGATCGTCCCCAGGAACTTGCGCTTGCGGTCGATGCGGACGTAGAGCACGTTCTTCTGGTCATACTCAAACTCCACCCACGATCCGCGGTAGGGAATGATCTTGCCCAGAAAGTAAGTGCGGTTATTCGCAGTCTCGAAGAACACGCCCGGCGAGCGGTGCAACTGGCTGACGATCACGCGCTCAGTACCGTTGATAATGAAGGTCCCGTTCTGCGTCATCAGCGGCACATCGCCGAAGAATACTTCCTGCTCTTTAATATCGCGGATCGACCGGTTGCCGGTCTCGGCGTCTTTGTCGAAGATCGTCAGGCGCATCGTGACCTTGAGCGGCGCGGAGTAGGTCATGCCGCGCTCTTCGCACTCGGCCACGTCGTACTTCAACTGCAATCCGACCGGGTCGCCGCACTTGTTGCAGAAGTCCGGCGTGTTCGCGTTGTAGGTGCCGCACTTCTGGCAAAGCACATCGCCGGGATGAAACGGATCGGTGATGACCGTGTTGCCGCAATTCTTACAAGTGGTGCGCAGGTGGTGCAGGCCCTTGAGGTGACCACACTTGCACTCCCAATTACCGATGGCGTAATCCACAAACTCAAGTTGTGATACGTTGCGGAAGTCGGTGATCGGAAAGACGGACTGGAATACCGCCTGCAATCCGCCGTCTTCGCGTTCGCTGGGCAGTTTGTCCATCTGCAGAAAGCGGTCATAGGAGCGCTTCTGCACCTCGATCAGATTCGGGATCTGGATGGTTGCTGGAATTTTGGAAAAATCAAATCGTTTACGGAAGGCACTATTCTTCATCGTCAAGAAACTCCCAATGTCAGGCGCAGCCGAGCGCTGCGATTACCCGCGGAATGTGGGGCGCACATCGCGCCGCGCTGCTTAGCTGCTGTTGCGAACCTGTTTGAACCTAGAAATACGAAGTGTGGAAAACACGACGAGGCGCCCGCGGGGACAGTCATTCCCGCAGACGCCATGCAAGGCGTTTCGCCAATCTGAATTTGTTATCTTTCGCGCCAGTTCCTTCGGCCGTTTCCGTTCCGCCTGCCCACGGAACAGTGCCCAAGCTTCCCTGCGGGTCTCGCCCGCGATGAGTGAGGCCAAGGGAAGCGGTGTTATATAGATGCTAACACCACCGCCCCGGCTTCACAACTAGAACGTGAATATTTTCTTGACTTGCACCAGACAAAGTGCGTTCTGCGCCCGGAAGAGCATTCCGAACGGCAGAGATCCTTCGCAAAGAACGCTCAGGACGACGCTAGCGGGCTCCCGCTTCGCTCGTTCTTAGCCTGTCCTGAGCAACAGAGCCAAGGGCGAGGGCGTCGAACGGGCCCGCTAAACGGCGTCACTTCACTTCGACAACAGCGCCAGCCTCGGTAAACTTCTTCTTAATGGTCTCGGCTTCGTCCTTGGAAACGCCTTCCTTAATGCTCTTGGGCGCTCCATCTACCAGTTCCTTGGCTTCCTTCAAGCCCAGGCTGGTGACCTCGCGGACAGCCTTGATTACATTGATCTTATTGGCACCGACTTCCTTGAGGACGACGGTAAACTCCGTCTTCTCCTCGGCCGGAGCCGCACCCGCGGCCGCCGCTCCGCCGCCGGCCACCATCACCGGGGCTGCGGCTGCCGCCGATACCCCTAGGCGTGCTTCCAGCTTCTTCACCAGTTGCGCAGCGTCCAGCAGCGACAACCCGACGATTGAATCTTCCAACTGTTGCAGGTCTGCCATGTTAGGTTCTCCAATTTTCAAGTTATGAATTTGCTTGCTTTCGTTATCCTTGGCCGGGTTTCCAGTGCGGCAGGCTCAGTTCCCGGCGCCAGACAACGCCCGGATCGAAAACCGCGCAACCCCTGACTTCGGATAACCGAATCTCTTTGTAGCGCCGGCAGCGTGCCCTGAGCACTGCCGAAGGGTCCCGCCGGCCATTAAGACTGAGCTTCAGCAGGCGTTTCTCCCGCGAACTTGCCCTTCTCCACACCCTGCCCAATCACCACCGCCACGTCGCGTCCCACGGCATTCATCACCGTCACCAGCCGCTGCGCCGGCGAACTGATCAGGAACAGCAGTTTGGAGTAGATCTCTTCCTTCGAAGGCATGCTGGCCAGCGCTTCGATCTCCTTGATCGAAATCACGCGGCCCTCGACCACGCCCACCTTGAAAGTAAACTCCGGCGTGTCTTTGGCGTACTTGGTGAGCGCCTTGGCCATGGCCACGGGATCGCCCGTGGTATAGGCAATCGAAGTCACACCGGTCAGGTTCTTCAGCCCTTCTTCGATCTTGGTGCCCTTGGCTGCAAGCTCGGCCAGAGTGTTCTTCACCACCTGATACTTCGCCCCCGCGCCACGCAGAGCCTTGCGCAGTTCATAGTCCTGCGCCACAGTCATCTTGCTATAGGTGGCCACAACGGCGCTCGAAACGTTTTTCAGGTCCGCGCTCAGCTTCTCGACCTGTTCCTTTTTTCTAGCCTTAGTAACTGGCATTGCTCAGTCCTCTTAATGATCTCGTGTAACGATCGCGTGTGGGGACGGGCACTCTTGCCTGTCCGCCGAAGCTTTGTCATCCTGAGGCGACAGGGTTATCGTCGCCGAAGGATCTGAGCGCGCTGCGCGAACATTCTCGCGTTCTTGGCGAGAATGCAAACTCGCCCGTTCGGCGCGCTTCCTTACTACGCTTTAGCCGCAGTTTCAATCGGACCGGTATCCAGCAAAATCCCCGGCCCCATAGTCGAACTCAAAGTGCAGCCCTTAATGTACTTGCCCTTGGCTACCGACGGCTTGGCCTTGATCACGCTGGTGATCAACACGATTGCGTTCTCGATCAACTTGTCGGGCGAGAACGAAATCTTCCCCACTGGCACATGCACCAGCGCCGTCTTGTCGGTGCGGAATTCGACCTTGCCGGCCTTCACTTCCTGCACCGCCCTGCCCACGTCCATGGTGACCGTTCCCGTCTTCGGATTCGGCATCAGGCCCTTGGGACCAAGAATCTTGCCCAGCCGCCCGACCGACTTCATCACGTCAGGAGTAGCGATCAGAGCGTCGAAATCGGTCCAATTTTCTTTGGTGATCTTCTCGACCATCTCTTCGCCGCCGAAGAAATCCGCGCCCGCAGCTTCGGCTTCTTTAATCTTGTCGCCGGAAGCGATCACGAGGACTTTCTTCGACCTGCCCAAACCGTGTGGCAGCACCACTGTGCCGCGCACCATCTGGTCGGCGTGCTTCGGGTCAACACCGAGACGCAAGGTAATCTCGACCGTCTCGTCAAATTTCGCAAACTTCACTTTCTGCAGCAGGGGAACCGCATCCTGCAGTGTGTAAGGCCGCTTCTCGACTGCCGCATGCGCCTTAGCGATATTCTTTCCTTCTTTTTTCATTTGTGCTTCCCTCGTCTCCCACCGCTGATCAGAGCTTCGATCAGCCGTGGTGCATTTGACAATTGAATAATTGGGCGATTTGGTGATCGCGCGATTTGTCTTTCAATCGCACAATCACTCAATCTCCCGATCACCCAATGACCTCAATTCCCATCGACCGCGCCGTCCCGCGAATGCTCTTGACCGCGGTATGGATGGAAGCAGCATTCAGGTCAGGCATCTTCTGCTTAGCGATGTCCTCAACCTGTTTCAAAGTCACTTTACCGACCTTGTCCTTATTAGGCGTGCCCGATCCTTTGGCGATTCCAGCAGCGCGCTTCAGCAGAATCGATGCCGGCGGCGTCTTGGTGATGAAGGTGAACGACCGGTCGCTATAAACCGATACTACGACCGGGATGATCAATCCCTCCATCTCCTTCTGGTTCGTGCGGGCGTTGAACTGCTTGCAGAACTCCATGATGTTGATCTGCGCCTGGCCGAGTGCCGGACCGACTGGTGGCGCCGGAGTCGCCTTGCCCGCCGCGATCTGCAGCTTTACAAAACCCGTAACTTTCTTTGCCATAATCTCTCTCTTAAGCTCTAAAGTTCTCGCCGAGGCTCAAGCACGATCGCCTGTTTACCAAGCCAACCAAGCCCAACGCCACAACTAGCGGAACCAATTTCTTATGGAGTGGATCGACAGCGAGCCCTAAAGACTCCAAACTGTGCGCTCCCAAAGCTTCCATGTCCCCGGATTCCGCTATCACTACGTTGTCTCCACCGGTGAAGCCGTCCGCGGACAAGAAAACCGCAGCCAGATCGCGTTCGATTTTGTGCCCCTCAATGGTCTGGAACTGCAGCCGCCGTACGTGCTGAACCCCCAGCGGCTCCAGACGAGATCTCGAAATCCAGCTGTAAGCGGCACCGGTGTCAGCCCACGCTTCCAGTTCGGCGAATCGCCCGGGGGCAGCGGGATTCCAAACCTTCACCTTGACTGTAAATGTAGCCATTCCTACGCCACTTTCTCCACCTGGTTAAACTCCAACTCCACCGGGGTCGAGCGGCCGAAAATCGTTACCATCACCTTCAGCGTTTCGCGATCCTCATTCACTTCATCCACAATGCCCTGGAAGGTTGCGAACGGCCCTTCCGAAATCCGCACAGTTTCGTTCTTCTCGAACTTTACTTTCAGCTTGGGCTTCTCGCGGCTGTCGGCGACTTTGTAAACGATATGCTGAACCTCTTCGTCGGACAGCGGCGTCGGCTGCTGTCCCGTGCCCACGAACCCGGTCACGCGCGGCGTCGATTTCACTACGTGCCAGACGTGATCATCCATGTCCATCTCAACCAGCACGTAGCCGGGATAGAACATGCGCTCCGACGTATACTTCTTGCCGCCGCGCACTTCGGTGACTGACTCGGTCGGGATCAGCACTTTGCCGATCTTCTCCTGCAACCCGAAGGCCTGCACGCGCGACTCCAGCGACTCCTTCACCTTGCGCTCAAACCCCGAATAGGAGTGGATGATGTACCACTTCATGTTGGGATTGCGGGGCGGCTCGCCACTGGTTGCGGCCCCATCCGTACTCGGCGGCTGCGGTGACTGCTCTCCACCTGCGGCAGCTTCGTTTTTTTCTTCTTCCTGCATGATCAAGTTGAACTCCGCTCTGCGCGTTCGGACTTATCTAGTGCCCCCGAAATAGCTATACAAAAACGTGACGCCCCTCTGAATCACGTTATCGATGACGAAAAAGTAGACTCCAAAAATGAATACCGTGACCACCACCACCGCGGTGGTGCCGCGCACTTCCTTCCACGATGGCGCGGTGACCTTGCGCATCTCGGTGCGCACGTCGTTGTAAAACGACTTCGCCTTTTCGGGCCACACCTTCAGCCGGTCTATAAAACTCTCGCCGGAGGTTGCGATCGAGGTTGTCATCTTCTTTGTCTCCACTCCATACTGCTCCTTGCCCTTCCCTGCGTCCTCCAAAAGTATGGCAGGGGCGGAGGGATTCGAACCCCCAAGTCCGGTTTTGGAGACCGGCAGTTTAACCGTTGAGCTTACGCCCCTAGAACCTAGTGATCAGTGTCCAGTGATCGGTGGTCAAAAATCAAAAATGTCTTGCCTTTGCTGACCACTAGCCACTGACCACTGGCCACTGCTACTTCACTTCCTTGTGCGGCGTGTGCTTGCGGCAGCGGCTGCAAAACTTCTTGAACTCCAGTCGCTCCGTCGTCGTCTTCCGGTTCTTGGTGGTCGAATAATTCCGCTCTTTGCAATCACCGCACTGCAACGTAACAATCTCTCGGGGCATCGCTTACTCCTGTTTTTGTAGCGCCGGCGTCCCCGCCGGCATTTGGTGCTACTGCACAATCTCCGCAATCGTTCCGGCGCCCACCGTGTGCCCGCCTTCGCGAATGGCGAACCGCAAGCCCTTCTCCATGGCCACCGGCGTGATCAACTCAATCACCAGCGACACGTTGTCACCGGGCATCACCATCTCGGTGCCAGAGGGCAGCTCCGCAACTCCGGTCACGTCCGTTGTGCGCAAGTAAAACTGCGGACGGTATCCCTTGAAGAATGGCGTATGCCGCCCACCTTCTTCCTTGGTCAGGATGTAGACTTCCGCCTTGAACTTGGTGTGCGGAGTAATCGATCCACCCTTCGCCAGCACCATCCCGCGCTCGACATCTTCTTTCGCAATACCGCGCAGCAGGAGTCCGGCGTTGTCGCCAGCCAGCCCTTCGTCCAACTGCTTCTTGAACATTTCGACGCCCGTGACCACCGTCTTGCGCGTGTCGCGGAAGCCCACGATTTCCACTTCTTCGCCGACCTTCACCTTGCCGCGCTCAATACGCCCGGTCACGACAGTGCCGCGACCCTGAATCGAGAAGATATCTTCAATCGGCATCAAAAACGGCTTGTCCAACTCCCGCGCCGGCTGCGGCACGCTCTTGTCGACAGCCTCCATCAGAGCGTCAATCTGCTTTTCCCACTTTTCTTCGCCGTTCAAAGCGCCCAGAGCCGACAGCCGGATCACCGGCACATCGTCGCCGGGAAACTTGTAGCTTTTCAGCAACTCGCGCACTTCAAGCTCAACCAGATCCAGCAGTTCAGGGTCATCGACAGCGTCACATTTATTCAGCGCCACCACGATGTAAGGCACGCCCACCTGCCGCGCCAACAGCACGTGCTCGCGCGTCTGCGGCATCGGACCGTCCGTCGCCGCAACCACCAGAATCGCGCCATCCATCTGCGCCGCGCCCGTGATCATGTTCTTGATGTAGTCGGCGTGGCCCGGGCAATCGACGTGCGCATAGTGCCGGTTCGCCGTCTCATACTCCACATGCGCCGTCGCGATCGTGATTCCGCGCGCCTTTTCTTCCGGCGCGTTATCGATGCTGTCAAAAGACCGGAACACAATCTTCGGATTATGCTTCTGCAACACCTTCGTGATGGCCGCCGTCAACGTGGTCTTGCCATGGTCGATGTGACCAATCGTCCCTACGTTGCAGTGCGGCTTATTGCGATCAAATTTCTCTTTCGCCATAATTCAGCTCTTAGCTCCTAAGCTTCTAGCTCAAAACCCTTGTCAGTTCAGTAATATTGATACAGCTTTTTGAACTTGTGCCGCAGCGCCACGTCGACCGTTTCCAGCTTCGACAGGTAAAACTCCCGCAGCTGCGCCTGATCGGAAAGCGGAAGCGCCTGATACAACTGCCACGCGCTCAGGCCGGAACCAGCCGCCGTCCCGCCCACCACCTCTTCCAGCAGACGAGCCGCCAGTACCCCGTCAAACTCCCGCACGCGAATCCCTTTGCGGTCCAACTGCTTCAGGAACCGCTCCACCCTGTCGGGCAAGAACGCCTGCTCGACTGCTGCTTGCAGCTTCGCAAACTCCTGCTGCTTCTCAATCTTGATCGCAGCCTGCTCGAAGCCTTCTCTCATCGCACCTGAACCAAGATTCTGGAGCGGGAGACGGGAATCGAACCCGCGACCAACAGCTTGGAAGGCTGTGACTCTACCACTGAGTTACTCCCGCTCGAAACAGCCGTCAGCTATCAGCCCCTGCTCAGGGCAGGCTAAGATCAGCCCTCAGCAAAACGTATGCCTGAGCCGGCTGAAACAAACGCAAATCTCTGGAGCCGATGACCAGGATTGAACTGGTGACCTCTCCCTTACCAAGGGAGTGCTCTACCAACTGAGCTACATCGGCCTAAACCATCTGTCAGCCATCCGCCCCTTCGCCTGACAGCTCAGGGCAAGCCTTCAGCTCTCAGCCAACACTCATTCCGGATCGCTTTCGCCATCCGGATGGATTACATCCTTGCGCCGCACCCAGCTCTTCAACGCGAACATCGCCAGAATCAGCAGCGTCAGCAACCGGATCCGCTTATCAGTCAGCGTGGTATACGCCAGCGCACCTAAAACCAGGTACGCAAGCATCGCCATCGCCAAGCGACTCATAATTCCTGCCGCACTCGAAAACCAGCACAACAAATTTCTGGTGCTACAAATTCTGGTGCTACTAAACTATGGTGCACAGGGAAGGATTCGAACCTTCGTACCTCGCTAGGAGGGACAGATTTACAGTCTGTTGGCTTTAACCACTCACCCACCTGTGCAGAAAACCGCCGGGCGATGCAGCCGTCGCGCCTCATCCCGCAGACCATCTCGCGAATCGCAGACCGAGGCAGCACACTTCTGCTTTCGGCCTTCCCATCAACTTTTATAACCAGACTTTCGCAAATCAGGGAAACCAAGAATCGCGCTACGAATTTGCTGCGCGAAGATCACTGCACGCCGGAACCGATCCGAATGAAGTGTGTTTGGAAAAACCTGTTGCGCCACCTAAAATTCCGCAGCCTGCCGGAAGCCGCCCCTGAATTTATTTTCCTGGTCTTCGTATACTGGAGCTGGCGAAGGGATTTGAACCCCCGACCCCCTGATTACAAATCAGGTGCTCTACCGACTGAGCTACGCCAGCATAACGGGGGACAAGTGTCCGCAGACACAAGTATACCCTTGATCCCTTCCAGATGTCCGGGACAATTAGATAAGTTATCACAACGGGGAAATTTCGCGCAACCGGGAGCATTTTACCCGAACTCACCCTCGCCTGCGTCGATTCTCAAGAACCACTCCGATTCCCAAAGCCACAGGAATACCAACAAACAACCCGCCGAAAATACAGACATACAAAATTGGTGACTGCGACCCTTTCGCGCCGGGCAAGACCAACACGGCAGCGACAAGCGCGAAGGCGATAAAGAAAACGCCGACACTCGTTGGAACGGGCTTTCCTATTATTCTCATTCAACCAGCTCGGTTGATTCTACCCTTGCCCGACAATTGAGGTAAAACAGGAACTCGCCTTCGCTCCTGCGGATGAGGCGTGCCCTACCCTACTCGTCCTATCGCATCGTTCGGCGCCCGCAATTCCTGTTATTTCGCCGGAACCGACAACTCCTCCAGCTTCGTGCCCTTCTTGGCCACATAGAAAGCCAACGCCTTCGCAGGCTCGGTTTTGCTCGCATTCTTCACGTTGTGCACTTCGCCATCGACAGTCGTGAACGATTCGCCGGGCTTTAGTGTCTTGGCGGGTTTGCCCTGCGCCTCAAAGATCACCGACCCTTCCTGGATGTACACAATCTCATTGCCCGCTTGCGTGTGCTTGCCGCTCTCTGCACCTGCCGGCAGGGGACGATCCACCAGGATCGCTTCCCATCCCGGTGCGCCCTTCAGGTCGATCCGCTGCAGAATCTTGCCGCCCTTCAAGTTATCTTTCTCCTGCGCGCTCGACATGCGGCTGCCCGGCACGCCCAGCGTTACTCCCACGACCAGCGTGAACATAATCAACAAGTTGATGCGCTTCATCTTCATGGAGGCTCCTTTTGAAATTCAACGCATACTAACACACGTCGAAGAGAGTAATGCCAGTCGCGTTGGCTGGAGTTCGAACGCTATTCGATCCAGCCCGGACGAACGCGTCCGGGGCCACGTAAAGACGCGGACCCCTCCCTAGAGTGTTATCATTTCTTCCCTGACCGCATTCCATGCGAATTAGGCGCACCTTCCCCATCGTCCTGGCGGTCGTAGTGATTGCCGCGGCGGTGACCCTCGCCGTCCAACTGCGAAAGCACGCTCCGCCGGAGCCCGCCCGGTTGTTGCCGGGCGGGGATGCCTTCCTTTATTTCGATCTCGGTTCAGCTCGAAAAGCCAATCTAGGTAAGGATCTTCCCCCGGTCAGCCACGCTCCTGAATACGAGCAGTTCATACACGAGACTGGCTTTCAGTTTGAACGCGACCTCGATGAAGCTGCCGTTGCTTTCCACTACCCGGCGCGCTGGCCCGGAGGTGGAACCGGCGGCTCCAATCCCGACGTACGATCTTCCGTCGTGCTCGTGGGCAAGTTCCACGCCGAGCGGGTTACCGCCTATCTTCGGCAGATCGCCCAATCGATCGAAAACTATGGTTCGGCCGATATCTTCACAATTCTGGTGGAAGGGCGGTCATTGCGGGTCGCAGTGTTGAGCGCCGATTCGGTAGCCGCCTCCAATCATGACGACCCTGCTGTCATTCATGGAATCATTGACCGGTCCAAGCGGCTGGCATCTCCATTCGGGGGCCCGTCGCTGTTACGGCAATACTACAAGCACGTTCAGTTGGCCAGTCTGGCGTGGGTGGTGGCGCGCATCGATCCAGCCTCTCCGGAAGCCGGCGGTTGGAACCTGGTCTTCACCAGGCCGGCCACGCTTGTGATTTCCGGGAGTTCTCTCAACCCGCTTCATCCAAGGACACAAGCGGTTCACCTCCGCGCCGAAGCTTTCACTCTATCTGCCGACGACGCACGCGCCATCGCCGATAAGGCCAACGTCTTCCTCGCGATGACTCACGCTGCCGAGGCTTCCGTGGGAACCCATGGCGCCGATGCCGATGTGAAATCGCTTTTTGACAGCCTTCAGATTAAGCAGGAAGGCGAGCACGTCGTGCTGACCGCCGCTATGCCCTTTGGGTTTCTGCGCAAGATGCTTTCGGGATCTGCGCCCGAGCTAGGCGAGCCCTCCGAACCTGCACCTGCTACACCATCGAAATCACGCTAGAGAGCCGGAAGGCAAGGTTCGTATCAGGGGATCGCTTCAGCGATGCCGTAAACACAGCGTGAGAAGCCGCCTTCAGGCGCTGGATTTTGACATCGGGCCGGCATATTGGAAATCCCGATCCCCGTGCAACTAAACTCCGTCCCAATCGTCTGATTGCTTACGGAGAACAACTCCGCCGGGTACAATAAAGAACGCATGTCGAGCCTTCCACTTCCGATTGCCGCATTTTTTGCCGGCCTGATTTCGTTTCTCTCGCCCTGCGTGCTGCCGCTGGTGCCGGGCTACCTTTCCCTGATCTCCGGCGCCGGCCTCGAAGAACTCAAGGCGCCGCAGGCTCAACTTATGAAGCGGGTCATGGTGAACTCCATCGGGTTCATCCTCGGCTTCAGCGTGGTTTTTGTCGCACTGGGTGCCGCCGCGACCGAAATCGGCCAGGTCCTCGGCATGTACAAACACACCCTGGCCAGAGTGGCGGGCGTTGTAATCATTCTCTTCGGACTGCACTTGACTGGCATCTTCAAGATCAAAGCTCTCTATATGGATGGCCGTCTGCACAGCGTAAAAGGCAGCAGCACCCCGGTGGGCGCGTTCGTCATCGGTTTCGCATTCGCGTTCGGCTGGACTCCGTGCCTCGGTCCGATCCTCACCGCGATCCTCACCATCGCCGGCGAACAAGATACGCTGGTGAAGGGCGTCCTGCTGCTCGCGGTATATTCGCTTGGATTGGCCGTGCCATTTCTGCTGACGTCGCTTTTGATGGAGCGCTTCTTGAAATTTTACAGCCGCTTCCGCTCGCACATGCATGCGCTCGAAGTGGCCTCGGGCGCCTTATTGATCGCGCTCGGAGTGCTGCTCGTCATCGGCCGCTTTACTTTAATTTCGAATTGGCTTTCGTTCCTGAACCGCTTTGCCTTATGAGTGTGGCAGCACATGTTCATAAATGGATTCGAAAGGGGCACGGCTTCAGTGCCGCTCCAGCGCCAATAAAGACGGGCTTTTGCCTCTGAGGGCCGGGAACTGATTTCGAGGACCCAGACCTTAAAAATCCTGAAGGAGTTGCCGTGAAACGTAGTCCTCTAGCTCTCGTAGTGGTGGCATTCGTGGTTGCGCTCATGCTGTACTTTGGATATCACCACGCGCGGCGAGGCGCGGAGTCGTCGCCCCGCATCACCCAAACCATCGCTCCCGATTTCTCTCTCGAGTCGCTCGACGGCAAGACCACCCGCCTCTCGGACTTTCGCGGCAAGGCCGTGCTGCTCAACTTCTGGGCGACCTGGTGCGGTCCTTGCAAAATCGAGATGCCCTGGTTCGTCGACCTGCAGAATCGGTACGGCTCCCAAGGATTGCAGATCGTCGGCGTCGCCATGGACGATGGCAGCAAGGAAGACATCGCCAAGTTCGCCAAGGACCTGGGCGTGAACTATCCCATCCTGATCGGAAAAGAATCCGTCGGCGATCAATACGGCGGCGTCCCGGCTTTGCCGGAAACCTTCCTGGTTGGACGCGATGGCAAAATCGTCGACAAGATCGTCGGATTGAGGGGCAAGAGCGAAATCGAGGACGCAATCAAAAAGGCGCTCAATACGCGGCCAGCTGCGAGCCAGGCATCGGCCTCAGAGAAGAGTTCCGTCCGATGACGCTCGCCCCTGCGAAGCCGAAGAATCCGGAAACCCCCAGCCGCACAGTAAGGTTCTGCGTCCTGCTCGCGCTCGTTCTTCTAGCGACCGCTAGCCTCTCGTTCGGGCAGACGCCAGGCCAGGCTCCGACTCTTACCATGGCGGCGGTGCCGCTCGTGACGGCTCGGCGCGGACAGCAGACGATGGTGAACTTGAATTTTCGCGTCCCTGCGGGCTACCACATCAATTCGAACACGCCCAAGTCGGAGTTCCTCATCGCGACCGCCCTGAAGATGGACCTGCCCACCGACATCATCCTGGGAAAGATCGAATATCCCGCAGGCGAAGATAGAAGTTTTCCCTTCTCGCCCGACGAAAAGCTGAGCGTCTACAGCGGAGACTTCACCATCGCCGTCGCGGTACATCCGCTGCACACCGTCGTGCCGGGGAAATATGAAATGCGTGGAGTGCTCCGCTACCAGGCCTGCGACAACGCCGCCTGCTATCCGCCGAAAAGTTTGCCCGTGAATTTTGAAGTGAAGGTCGTGAAAGAGCCTGCGGAGCACCACGCCAACCCCGCGCAGAGCCCGCACGTGCACAACTAACCGGTCCCGAAACGGAACGTTGCGCAAAATCACGCTGCGCGCGGTCTTGTTTACCACTCATCTGCGCCTTAATCTGATCTCTGGGCCCGTGGTTTAATTTGGCAGCACACTAGCCTGTCCAGCTGAGAAGTGCGGGTTCGAATCCCGTCGGGTCTACAGCATTCCCACTCTTTTGGTAGGGAATCTGAAGGGGAGTCTTAGGACAGGCGAGACTCCCCAAGTAATCTTGACTTCCAATTTCCATCTGCCGGCCTTACCATAGCTGGACAGGCTAGTGCCCCGAGTTGAGTTTTTCGCTCGGGGTTTTGCTTTATACGAACCCCATTTAATCGGTGCGTGGCGTCGCGCTGGCGAGAGCGAGAATCGCTCCGGCATACAGCATCGTGTCCGTAAAGTAATTGACCGCCTCGACCTTCACGTCGGTACTCGGGTCTGGGAACGAGGCGATCAGGATCGCCAAATAGACGGTGAAGACCAAAAGCGCAATCCACGCCCCTAGGTAAGTAGCCGCCATCCGCGTCTTCCTCGCGATCAGGATGCATACCCCCGCGACGAAGAGAATCGCGCCTGTTAGATAGCCAATGATCACGCGCCCGGGAATCCAGCCGGGCATCAGTTTTTCCAGAGGAACAGCCGGGACATTAACTGGATGAAGAAAGTGCTCGACGCCGTAGAATATCGCGACGATGCCGATTATGATGCGGCCCACCGTGATTAGCTTGCTTCCCCAGTGCCCGTCCCGTCCGGCCATCGCGCCTCCCGCAAGAATCCACCCACCGCCGCCGAACGACAGCTCGCGCAACATCAGGGTCCAGTTAAACCGGTTGTGAGGGTCGGCCAGCGTTCCGGGCAGGTCCATCATCGCCACGAACAGAAACATCATGATTCCGAACAGCAGGCCCGACCAACGCATATGAATTTTCGTGGCGATGCTCAACGACGCGGCCAGTAATCCAACGCCGACGAAATAGGTCCAGAAAAGAGGCCAAGGCATAAACTTGGGCACCCCCTGCATAATGCCTCTGGCGGCAGAGAAATGTTCTGCGCCGAAGACCGCCAGCGGCAGGGCGAAGAAGAGATTGCTGAGGGCGACGACCTTATCGAGGCCGTGAGCTTTGGCGACGTCGTTTCTCGCAGCCAGCGCCCCGATCACGAGGAGCACAATGCCGGCAGCGTACGTGGAGACTACCGTGCGGGAGATTTCGAGGAATAGCAGCGCGGGAAAATTGTCGGGGATGGTTGGGTGCATGTTTATCGGAGGCGACCTGACGCGGAGTCATTCGGAATCATAGCCGTTTAGACCGCGCAGCAGCGGAAAACGTTAGGGGCGGCTGGCCTTTTCAGGACCTTCGCGGCAAAGTAAGCTGTTAGGTAGGCAAACGGTGTGGGCCACGTTCCCGATCTCGACTTGGACTTCTTTGTCTGGCCCATCAGCCGCTATCGAGGAAGAAGCTATTGTCTCCCGCCCTGCTTCTTCTCCACCTTCGCCCAGGTATCCTTCAACGCCACGGTCCGATTAAACACCAGCTTACCCGAGGGTGAGTCGGGATCGACGCAGAAATATCCCAGCCGCTCAAACTGATACCGGCTCCCCACAGCAGCGCCAGCCAGGGAAGGTTCCAGCTTCGCGTGCGTGATCACTTCGAGCGATAGCGGATTGAGATTTGCCGTGAAGTCTTCACCCTCCGAGACTTCATTCGGGTTCTCTTTGCTGAACAGGTTCTCGTAGATCCGCACCTCGGCGTCGATCGCATTCCCCGCCGAAACCCAGTGAATCGTCGATTTCACTTTACGGCCGTCGGGCGCATTGCCGCCGCGCGTCGCCGGATCGTAGGTGCAATGCACCCTCACAACTTCGCCGTCATCATTCTTCACCACGCTCTTGCAGGTGATGAAGTACCCATAGCGCAAGCGCACCTCGCGCCCGGGAGAAAGGCGATAGTATCCTTTTGGCGGATCTTCGCGGAAGTCATCCTGCTCGATGTAAAGCACGCGAGAGAACGGCACCTTCCGCGTTCCGGCGCCAGCGTCCTCAGGATTGTTCACCGCGTCCATCTCTTCAATCTGATTCTCCGGATAGTTGTCGATCACAACTTTCAGCGGGCGCAGCACCGCCATCACCCGCGGCACACGCTTGTTCAGATCTTCACGGACGAAGTGCTCCAGCATCGCCAGTTCGATTGAGCCGGTGGTCTTCGACACGCCGATCGACGCGACGAAATTACGAATCGCCTCCGGCGTATATCCCCGCCGGCGAATCCCGCCGAGCGTCGGCATGCGCGGGTCGTCCCATCCGCTGACCCGACCCTCCTGCACCAGTTGCAGCAGCTTGCGCTTGCTCAACAGCGTGTAGGTAAGGTTCAACCGGTCAAACTCAATCTGCCGCGATGGGAAGATCCCCAACTGCTGGATGAACCAGTTATAAAGCGGGCGATGGTCTTCGAACTCAAGCGTGCACAGGGAATGCGTGACGCGCTCGATCGAATCCGACTGTCCGTGCGCATAATCGTACATCGGATAAATGCACCACTTGTTGCCGGTGCGGTGATGCTCGGCGTGCAGAATGCGGTACATCACGGGATCGCGCATGTTCAGGTTGGGCGAGGCCATGTCGATCTTCGCCCGCAGCGTGTGCGAGCCATCGGGGAATTCCCCGGCCCGCATGCGCTCGAACAAATTCAGATTCTCTTCGACCGAGCGGCTTCGATGTGGGCTGTCTTTCCCCGGTTCGGTCAGCGTGCCGCGATACTTGCGAATCTCCTCGGCCGTTAAATCGTCAACGTAGGCCCTGCCATTCTTAATCAGCTTGATGGCCCACTCGTAAAGCTGATCGAAATAATCGGAAGCGTAGAACAGTCCGTCCCATTTGAAGCCGAGCCAATTTACGTCAGCCTTGATCGATTCAACGTATTCAGTTTCTTCCTTCGCGGGATTGGTGTCGTCGAAGCGAAGATTCGTGTGTCCCCCGAATTCGTCAGCCAGTCCGAAGTCGATGCAAATCGCCTTGGCATGTCCGATGTGCAAATACCCGTTAGGCTCGGGAGGAAACCGTGTCTGCACGCGGCCTTCGTGCTTGTTGGCCTTCAGGTCTTCCAGAATAATGTCGCGGATAAAGTTCGATGGAGCGAGCGAGGGCGAGGCAGCCACGGCTTTTTCTCCAGCTTCCGTAGAGGGATGAGATGACTTCATTAGCCTTTGATCTTAGCGCAAGATCGGGCCTCGACGCGCTGCCGCGCGGCCGCAGCCTGCACTTTGAACCGAATTTTTTCCTTCCCCTGAAGATAATGAACGATCTCAAACAGGTTACGAGCTTGCGGATTCCCCGACGGGCCGAGCATGCGCATCAGGCTCTTCGGCGAGTGGCGCGTGCCTCCTGCCAATTCATCGAAGCCCACGGTCGCGTGAATGTAATCGCGCAACACAGCTTTGCCCGTTTCCACGTCTCCGGAGAGAAAGCTCTCAATCGCTTCGCGCAGCAATTCCCTTCGGAATGCAGGATCACGCCGCGCCCGCGCCTGAATCGTTTGCTTGAAATCTCGGGTTAGAGGCACTATAGAATCTCTTGTTTCTTTCTTCGCTTGTAGTCCTGCCAGCGGTTAACGGCGCCTGCAATGTCTTTCTGCTGTCGTTTCTTGGTTCCACCGCCAAGCAGCAGGACTACCAGTTCGCCGTCCTTGCCGAAATACATCCGGTATCCCGGACCGAAGTCGATCCTGTACTCATAAACGCCGCTGCCCACGCTCTTTACGTTGGAAAAGTTCCCTTGTTACAACCGCGCTAGCGCGATGGTCACCTTCGCGGCGGCTGGCGGGTTAAGGTCATCAAACCAGTCGGCATAGGGGCTCCGGCCGTCCGGTTCGAGGTAGTCGAGAACCTCAACCGCTATCAATGGTAACATAAATGTTACCTTTTTTTCTAAAGACCGCCGCGGCCACGAAATCGCCGCGCCAGCAAGGGTCACACTGAAAGCAGTGCCCGCCGTGCCATCCCACCCACCCGCTGACCGGGCTTCCACAGCGTGACGTCGGCCCGATCGAATCGATGCGCCCGGCAATCTCGTGGCCCGGCACTCGCGGATACTGAATTCCTGACCAGAGCCCATCCTTGACCAGCACGTCACTGTGGCAGATGCCGCAGGCTTCCACCATGATGCGCACCTGCCCGCGTCCGGGCTCTGGAATCGGGCGCTCGACAATTTCGAAATTTCCTCCTGGTTTGCTGACTTGTACGGCTTTCATGGCGAATTCCTTTCTTTTGCAACGGTGTGAACGTTCTTACGAGATATTGCAGAGGCTCTCAGTCGGCGGAAACGCGACCTGCTCGCAGTAGATAAAAATAGGCGCGACGGGGATGCAAGAAAATCGACAGTCGCAAGAGGGATGCTGCGAGCTAGGCGACCTTCCGCAGAGCTTCCTCGATGCGCGCCAGCGTAGTCTCCCGCCCCAGCACTTCGAGCGTCTCAAACAGCGGTGGCGCATTCTTGCGCCCGCAGACGGCGACCCGAATAGGTTGAAACATTTGTCCTGCCTTGACTCCCAGCTCCTGAGCGGCGGCGCGCAGAGCATGATCCAGAGGATCGTGTTTGAACTCCACGTTGGCCAGGATCTCGCGCGCTCGCGTGAGGACCTTCAACGCCATAGCCATGTCACCCTTCTGCGGGATGAGTTCGGCGGGGTCGTAGGGCGACAGTTGGTCCACGAAAAAGAAGTCCGCAGCCGTAAGCACGTCGCGCAGCAACTTGATGCGCTCACGGATCAGCGGCGTGACCCGCAACATCTTCTCCGGCGAAACGTTGAATCCGGCGCCGCTTACGATCGGCAGCAGCCGGGCGCTTAAATCCTCCACGGCCAAGCCACGAATATGCTCGGCATTGAGCCACACCGCTTTAGGATCGAACGTCTCCTCAGGAGTTGCAGCCGGTTCCTTAAAGTTCACCACCGCATTCGACCGGTTAATGCCTTCCAGCGAGAAGACATCCGTAAGTTCCCGCAGAGACATGTTCTCGCGGTCGTTCTTGGGCGACCATCCCAGCAGGCAGAGAAAATTGATGAAAGCTTCAGGTAGAAATCCCGCGTCGCGGTAAGTGGTAACGCTCACGACCGGACCATGGCGGCGCTTGGAGAGCTTGGTGCCGTCAGGCGCAACCAGCAGCGGCAGATGCGCAAACTGCGGCGGCCTGAAGCCGGCAGCCTCGAAGATCAGCACGTGCTTGTAAGTATTCGTAAGATGATCCTGGCCACGAATGATGTGGCTAATGCGCAAGTCGGCATCGTCGGCGCAAGAAGCGAGGTGGTAAGTCGGCATGCCGTCGGAGCGCAGCAGGGCAAAGTCTTCGATGTCGGCGGCAGACTTCACCTGCTCGCCGTAAACCGCATCGGTAAATCGCACAACCCCGCCGTCTCGCGGCACGCGAAAACGCAGCGCAAACGGCTCTCCCGCGGCCGCCCGCCGGTCACTCTCCTCACGCGTAACTTCGCGCGCACCCGGATTGAACAGCCAGGTTCCCTGCGCGCCAGATTTTTCGGCATCCCCAGTGTGAGCCGGAGTGAAGTCGCGGTAGGCAAGTCCTTTCTCGAAAATCGTCCACGCCGTCTTGCGGTGCAGTTCGATGCGCTCCGACTGTTTGTACTCTTCGTCCCAGCCCGGCCTGTCGAAACTTAGGCTCAGCCACTTCAGCCCCTCGAAAATGGAATCCACCGAAGCCTGGGTATTACGCTCCACGTCAGTGTCGTCCAACCGCAGGATCATGGTGCCGCCGTTGTGCCGCGCATAAAGCCAATTGAAAATAAACGTACGCGCGCTGCCCACATGCAGAAAGCCGGTAGGCGACGGCGCAAACCGCACCCGCGGCCTGGCTTCAGCCGATGTCGAAGGAAGGGATTCAGGCATAAGTAGCGAAATTGATGGTATGGGGCCGGATAGGCCTCGTCAACTCGCCAGCAATACTCCTTGCTTAAGTAACTGATTCCAAGTAACCAGCATCACGGGCACTGTACTTAAATCTTGTTGTGCTGGCACCCCTGGCTGTGAAAACATTGGCCATCGGCCTTCTCCCAAGTTGCTGATTCAGATCTTTGCGGGAAGCCTTCGCCACAGGCTCATGAATAGTATCGCCACCAGTGTCGTCATCATTCCGGGTGTAGTTGCCTTGTTGCTCTGCTTGCTGTTCACTTATCTCTACCAGCAGAGCCGCCAGGCCTATTTCCGCGCCTGGCAGATTGCCTGGGCCTGCTATTCCATTTACTACGCGCTCGATGCTTTTCACTACTACCGCCCACCGGCGCACGCTGCGCTCTTTTTCGGTTCCTTGTTTTCGGTGGCAATGGGCGTGAGTATCTTCGTCTCGACTCGTCTCACCCGCGGTTCTTTACGCTTCCGCTGGTACGACTGGGCTCTGGCTTTGGCCGGAACGGCCGCAGCCTGCATTGATCTGCGAAGTAGCCTATTGGGAACTGCTCCTCCTGTGAACTTGGGAGCTATTTTTCTGAGCGTCGTGCTGCTATATTGTTCGGCCGCTTTTTACGTGCATGCTCACCGGAAGGGCTCGGTCGCCTTCCAGTTGCTGGCTTTCTCGCTGGCGTTCTGGGCGGTGCTATTAGGTGCCAACCAGTCCAACAGCCCCTGGATGGAAATGTTCGGCAGCGTCGGCCACGTCCTCGGCCCTGCGCCGCAGATGCTGCTCGGCATCGCCATGGTGATGGTGCTGTTTGAGAACGAGCGCAATGCCGTGCAGGAAAATACCCTCGCCCTCTCCACCCTGGGAGTGGACCCGCGGCGCTTGCTCTCGGCTGACGACTTGCTGCCCAGTATGCAGTCGGCACTGGACCGCCTCGCGGGCGCCTTGTCCGCGCGGCAGGCGGTCATCTACATCTCGGAACGCTGGCGCGGCCTGCTGCCCTCGGTCGAGCGCGGATTTTCTTCGGAATTCCTCAATCTTCTCACGCGAACCGGCGCAGGAGAGTACGTCTGCGAGTTGGCTTACCGGCAAGGCGGCCTCTTCACGGTGCATGACGTCTCCCACATATCGGAACCGCTGCCCATTGGCTCAACCGGCTCCTTCGCCGATTTCAAGAAAGTCCTCACGGATGCTGAGATCCGCAATCTCACCGCCGTCAGCTTGCAGACCCGCGAACACGCCTTCGGGGTGGTTTTATTTCCCCATGCGCAGCGCAAGGCCTTCGGCACATCGGGCCCGCGTCTAATGGTAGGCCTCGCCCTGCAACTCGGGCTTACGCTCGATAACTACCTGATGGCGCACGACGCCCACCGGCGCACCCAAGAGTACGAACTCCTCACCGAGATCGGGCAGGCGATCAGCTCGCGTCTCGATCAGGATGAAGTGCTGCGCACCATCCACACCGAACTGGGGCAGATTTTCAATACCAGTGACTTCTACATTGCGTTTCAGGAGGGAGACGAAATCCGCTTCGAACTTGAGGTGGAGAGCGGCCGCACACTGCCCAAGCGCTCGCGCAAGCTGGAAAACGCCTTCACCGAGTATGTGATCCGAACCGGCCAGCCCCTGCTCATACGCTCCGACCTGGAGAAGACGCGCGCGCGCTTAGGCGTCACCTACCGCCCAGAGCGCCCCGCTAAGTGCCTGTGCGCAGCGCCGATTCTGCTGGGCAATAAGCCGGCAGGCGTAATGATGGCCATGAGCACCGAGCGTGAATTTGTCTTCGAACAGCGCGACCTCGACGTGCTCGTGACCGCCGCCGGCCAGGCGTCGGTCGCAGTGGAGAACGCCCGCTTGTTTGCCGACGAACAACGGCGCTCGCGGCAACTGGCATTCCTCAACAACATTTCCCGCACCGCCATCTCGAGCGACGATCCCGTGCACATGTTGGGGCAGATTGTCGGCGAAATCCAGAAGAATTTCAGCTTTGATCACATCGGCATCGGCTTGCTCGATTACGGAACCAAAGAGATCGAAATTAAAGCCGAGGCCGGAGCCACGGCCCATGCCATGGGCAAACGCATTCCGCTGGGCGTAGGCATTCTGGGGCGGGTGGCGCGCACCGGCGAGCGCGCTCTCGTACATAACGGCTCTGAAGGCCAGATGGGTGCGATTCTGCCCGAGTCACGCTCCGTGCTGTGCATTCCCATCACCTACGGCGAAACGCTGCTCGGCGCGCTGAACATCGAAAGCCGTGGCGAGAACGCCTTCTCGCCGCAGGATGTTCTCATTCTCAACACTCTTGCCGACTTGCTCGCAACCGCGCTGCACAATGCCTTCGTCTTCCAGAAGCTGCAGCAGCAATCGATCACCGACGGCCTGACTGGAATCAAGACTCGCCGTTTCTTCTGGGAAGCGTTGTCGGCGGAGTGGAAGCGCGCTTCGCGCTCCGGACGCCCCTTCTCCGTCGTGCTGATCGACCTCGACAAATTCAAGGAAGTCAACGACACCATGGGCCACTTCGAAGGCGACCTGGTGCTGGCGAGGGTCGGCCGATTGCTCGAGCAAAAATCCCGCCAGTCGAACGTAGTGGCGCGCTACGGTGGCGACGAGTTCATCATCCTCATGCCTGAAACTGGCCCAGAGCAAGCCCAGGTCCTGGCCGAGCGCCTGCGCCAGTGGATCGTCTCCGACCCTATGTTGAGCGAGCATCACATTACCGGGAGTTTCGGCGTGGCCAGTTTCCCCACGCACGGCTTCTCCATCGAAGACATCATTCGCGTGGCCGACGCAGGCATGTACGTTTCGAAACGTTCCGGCGGAAATCTAGTCTCTGCGGCCGAGGAATTCGCCGCCGGCGAGGAGTTCGCAGCACAGCGTCAACAGATTTCCTCCTACATCGAGGGCTTTCTACAGCGCGAGCATAACGGGCCGGAGCATCTCGAAGAACTGGCTTCCATGCTGGTGAAACTCAGCGGCGGCGAAGAGGATTGCAACGTTCCTCTGCTGAAGGAATCGATTGAGATTCTAAGCCGTGCCGCCGAATCCCGCGAACTGCACACCTCGGGCCACGGCGACCTGGTGGCGCGCTATACAGAAATTCTGGCGCGAGCCCTTCGCCTGCCCCCGGAGGAAACCGCCGATCTGGTCTATGCGGCTCGCATCCACGACGTCGGCAAGATCTTCGTCCCGGAACGCATTCTGAATAAGCCCGGACCGCTGACCGACGACGAATTCTTTCTCGTAAAAATGCACGCGCGGGTGGGAGCCGAGATCGCCGGCATCCTGCCCCACAGCGCCATGATGCGCCAGGCCGTCGAGCATCACCACCAGCGCTTCGATGGCACCGGTTATCCGGATGGCGCCAAAGGCGAGCAGATTCCCCTGTGGTCGCGCATCATCGCTCTAGCCGATGCCTACGCCAATATGCTGACGGAGCACTCGATTGCCGCCGCCCGCACTCCAGACCAGGCCCTCGATGAGCTGGCGAAGATGAGCGGCACCGGTTTCGACGGCATGCTCGTGCGCTTGCTCCTGCGCGAGTTGAAGTCCGAGCGAGCGTCATCGGCAAAAGACGGTTTCTGAAGGTCTCAGAGATGGTTCGGGGTAGTTGGTGCGATCGCTTATTGCCGCAACTGTACGCATCCAGCTTGTTACACTAAGTCTGAAATTCTGGTTGGAGGTGTTCTTTGCGAATCCACGTTTTGCGGATTTTGGCGTGCCTGCTGGTCGGTGTGGCGGCAGTTCCCTGCCGAGCACAGGACAAAGTGACGATCCTCTATGACGCGTTCGGGGAATCGAAGGAGCTGACGAAGGATTGAGGATATTCCGCTTTGGTGGAGCACAACGAAAAGCGAATCCTGTTCGATACGGGGAACGACGCCGCGATTTTTGAGCACAACGTGAAGGCGCTAGGCGTAGACCTGACGAAACTGGATTTTGTGGTGATCTCGCACCGGCATGCAGACCACACAACGGGGTTGAGATATGTGCTGAAGGTGAATCCGAGCGTTACGGTCTATGTGCCCGCGGATGGCGGGAACGGATTTGGGGGACTGCCGTTTCCGAAGACGTTTTTGCGGGCGGATGAGAGCTTGCCGGCGAAGATGCGGTATTTCGGGGGAGCGGATCCGGAACATTTCACATGGGGCAAGCTGTATGACACGGGAAATTTTGTGCCAGTGAATCAATTGACGGAAGTTTCGCCGGAAATTTTTCTGGTGCGAACCGTTTCACAGAAGAAAGGGACACTGGAACTTCCGGAATTGACGCTGGCGATCAAAAGACCGAATGGTTTGCTGCTGGTGGACGGGTGCTCGCACGCGGGGATTGAAGCAATTTTGGAAGCGGCAAGCATCGTGGATCCGAGGACGGAGATTGTGGTTGGGGGATTGCACCTGGTGACGACGCCGGTGGAAGAGATTGATGTGCTGGTGGAGAACTTGAAGACGAAGTGGAAGGTGCAGAGGATTGCGCCGGGACATTGCACAGGCGAACCGGCGTTTGCGCGATTGAAGAAGGCGTACGGGGAAAACTATTTGTATGCGGGTTTGGGAACCAGGATGGAGCAGTAAGAATGGCGCACCTCCAGAAATGGGCAATCCGCTTGTCAAGTAACGTTTTCTGAGGCGGTCGGCTACTGCTTCCGCGCGTGTTGAAATCGGGGGGCGCATCGTCGGCGAAAGACAGTTTCTAATTTCCAGTGCCTGGTTTCAGTTGTCCCGGGGATCAGATTCGTATCAGGGTATGCCTTCAGGCATACCACACTCGCCGCCGCGCCCGAACACGTTGGATACGAGCCGTATTTTTATGCGCAGTTAGCAAGAGGCACTGTTCCCAAGATTTCATACCCCGTCGTATGCAACGAGTCTAGTAAATTGGTAGGGATTCGTGGAGCGACGGCTGATGGCGAAACTTGGATATTTTCTCACAGCCCCGTTGTGACATCTGACCTTGCGCTGCACATTTCATTCGCGCGATCATGGTCGAGGCAGACGTACCGCGGCGAACCCCATTGGTTCGGCGCTAAGCCCAATGTTGAACCCCGCTCCCCGCAAGGCTTTCAGAGGTGGGGGGGGACCTCCAAGTTCAGCCCGATTTTCCAACCCGGGAACAGCTCAGCCCAACTTTATTTTCAAGCATCAAATCCACAGTTTCGAGACGAGTGAAAGCGACGGCCGAAAGCGCAATGCCGATGGCTGACAACTGAAAGCTAAGACTCCCGTCATTCCTCCCGGAACAGGATGCCGCGAACGTTGCACTCGCTTCGACTCACCGTTTACAATCTGGGTGACGTTACAGCAGACGTAAGACCATCCCGAGGCTTCGTGACGCTGCCGCACTGCAGTATCTGTCCCGGGATTTCCTTTCCAGTGGTTGTAAACAAGTTGGCGGCGTAGCTCAGGTGGCTAGAGCGACGGTCTCATAATCCGTAGGTCGTTGGTTCGAGTCCAACCGCCGCCACCAATCCTCTCAAACCGCTTTAGTAATCGCCACGGAGCACCTTATTTGAGGCCGAATGCGCGGGAGTGAAACTCCATGACCTCAGTGAAGTGAGCCAGGAAGTAGGACAGGCTGTGGTCGCCGGGATAAGGATGATACTCGTGCTTCACGCCCTCTTTTTGCAGTTGCTCGTGCAGCGCGGCTGCGCCTTTTTCAAAGCCATAGTCGTCATCCTGACCGCAGTTGAAGTAAATGGCCACCCGCTGCAGTGCGGCGTGGTTCCTGTGCGCTAGAATGAGCGGACTGTTGTCCTTCCAGTGTTGAACCTCGAGCGGGCTTCCGAAAACTGGAGCCAGTAACTTGCCGAGTGGAGCGCCGGTGCGAGCCGCGCTGTCGAGTTCTTGTGGGGATTCAGTAATCAGCGCGGCGCTTTGCGCGCTGACCGCCGAAAACATTTCGGGATGAGCGAAAGCGAAACGCAGCGCGCCATAACCTCCCATGGAGATGCCGCTGATCGCTCGATTATCCCGGCCCTTGCTGATGCGGTATTTCGCTTCGATCGTCGGGACGAATTCCTGCAGGAAGAAATCGCTGTAGCGCACCGAGCCGTCAGAGGAATTGACGTAGAACGTTCGCCCGCCTTCCGGCGCGACGATAAGAAATTCTCCCATCTTGTGCTGCCGGCGAAGATCGTCAAACAGTGTCCACCCGCCGCTGTTAAAGAGGGTCCGCTCGTTGTCGCCGAGGCCGTGGAGGAAATACAGCACGGGATATTTTTGTTTGGGCCGCTGGGTCGCGCCTGCGTCGTAGCCGGCTGGAAGGTAGACGCAGTAGTGAACCGGATGTTTCAGAATGCTGCTGTTCAGCGCGTCACAGTCGATGCGGCTTTGAGCGCGCGCAGAAAGCGAAACAGCAAGAGCCGCAAATAGGAGGACGATTCGGAGCCGGCGATCCATCGCTTTCAGTTTACTCGTAGCGTAAGGCCTGCACGGGATCTAGCCGCGCTGCGCGTCCCGCCGGGTAAAGGCCCGCAGCGAGACTTACGAGGAAAGAAAACAATAGCGCGAATGCCACCAGCCACCACGGCACCGACCAGAAATGCTCCGGTGGAAAGGACTGACTCTTGAGATACACGTTCGTTCCTACGTTGATGACCTGCCCGATCGCCCAACCGAGAGCGACTCCCACGATGCCGCCGAGAATGCCCATCGCGCCCGCTTCCGCGAAAAAAAGCTTCTTGATGTCACCGTCGCTGGCTCCGATGGCTTTCATGATGCCAATTTCACGGCGGCGCTCGAGGATGGCCATCACCAGCGTGTTTACGATCCCGATAAAGGCGACCGCCAGGGCAAGGCTGCCGAAGATTCCGAGAAATACGTCCAGCACTTTGAAGAACTGCTGGATGCTGCGGCTGGCATCAAGGATCGAGAAAGTATTGAAGCCCATTTTCTTGATGGCATCTTCCACCTTCTGCACCTGGCTCGGATTTTTCACCCGCACGCTCACCGAGGAATAGAGGGGCTGATCAGTGGTGGCCCGGGAAATTTCGCGCAAGTCCGTAGGCTGCATGACGTGCAGGCTCTCGGCCAGCCCGAGCGGAAGAAAAACCCTTGCCCGGCCCGGCCCGCGCATGCTCTCAGGATCGAGATCGGCGACACCAACGATCTTCAACTTTTGCTCACGCGAAACAACAGAATATGCTGCACCGGCAACACTCTGGTTACTCGATGGAGTGGCGTGGTCATTCGCATCCGTTAGAGGCGCGGTTTGCGTCGCCTCGCGCTGGGCATAGCGCATAATCAATTCTTTGCCGAGAAGCGGACGGGCCAGTTCGGCAACGTTGGTCTCGTCAACGCCAGGCTTTGGCGCCTTTCCCAACAGTTCTTCCGCAAATGCCTTCTGAAGAATCGCTTCGGGCGCAACGTCAGACGAAAAGAAATGTCCCTGCACCGTATCAAATGCGTCGTTCGATTTGGCGGAAGCAGGCAGCGCCGCGATCATTGTCAAATGGGGCTTGTCGTCGTAGCGCAATTCGGTGATGAAGCGGATATCGGGATACGCCTCCTGCACGTTAGGCAGGTTTGCGATCTGCTGCCGCGTGGGTTCGTCCAGGATGCGGCTCTCCCCCGGAGCAGGCCCTTTGCGTTCTTCCTCGCGATTGAAGTTGCGCAAATCGCGGCGGGAAGTCACAACGACCGTGTCAAACAGCCCGGACTTCATCAGCCGGCGCGACGCGAGTTGCTGCAATCCGACTCCCAGAGAAAGCATCGCGACCAGCGACGCCACGCCCACGGAAATGCCGATGGTGGTTAGCGAATTTCGCAGCAGAGATTCGCGTAAATTGCGCAGAGCGAGTTCAGTCAGGTCGGGCAGTTTCATGCGCGACCTCCATCTGCTAAAGCATGATCCGTTCCCGCGCCAGCAACCATGGCTGCGTTCACTTCATCGCCGACCAGTTTGCCATCCGCCAGAAAGATGAGGCGCTGGGCATAGCGCTCGGCCAACGCGCGCTCGTGCGTTACCATGATTACGGTCATTCCCAATTGCTGGTTGAATTCGCGAACCATATTCATGATTTCGGTTCCGGTATGGCTGTCGAGATTGCCGGTGGGTTCGTCGGCAAGCAGCAACTGCGGACGGTTGATGAGTGCGCGAGCCAGCGCGGCCCGTTGTTGTTCCCCGCCGGAGAGTTCGCTCGGACGATGGCTCATGCGCGCTTGCAGTCCAACTCTTGCAAGAGCTTCGCGAGCCAGGCCGTCGCGTTTCGCGCGATCGACTTCGGCAAAACGCATGGGCAACTCCACATTTTCCGCGAGCGTCATGCTGGCGATCAGATTGAACGACTGGAAGACCATTCCTACGGTATGCAGGCGATAGTGGGCGAGTTCCTCGCGCGCGAGTTGCGCAAGATTTCGCTCGTGAACAATCACGCTGCCCGACGTAGGACGGTCCAGACCAGCGATCAGATTCAATACCGAAGATTTTCCGGAGCCAGAACTGCCCAGCAGAGCAACGAATTCGCCGGAACGCACCTCAAGGGTCACACCGTCCACTGCCCGGATAAGCGTCTCACCCATGCGGTAATGACGGCAAAGCTGTTCCGCGCGAATCGCAGGTGTATCGATTGCCGGTGTATCGATTGCCGGAGTGTTGTTCAGAGGAGACGTATCCCTGCTACTCATCACGCTAACGGACCTCTCCTCTGAGCACGCGCAATGCATCGGCGGCCTTCCCATCACCATTCCGCGCGGGGCCAGAGGCGCCGTCCCCTTCCACTTCAACCGTGTCGCCCTCGCCCGGGGCGAGAAACAAGTTCTCGTCAACCCCTTGTTGCCTGGTGTAGAGGTCGTAGTAGCGCCCTTGCGCTGCATAAAGCTGTTCGTGCGTGCCGCGCTCTACGATTTGCCCCTGCTCCATCACTAAAATCTGGTCAGCGCGGCGAATGGTCGAAAGACGGTGCGCAATCACAAATGTGGTGCGGCCTTGCATGAGATAAGAAAGTCCGTGCTGGATCATCTGTTCCGATTCGGAGTCGAGGCTCGAGGTTGCCTCATCAAGAATCAGGATGCGCGGCTCGGCCAGAATTGCGCGGGCAATCGAAATCCGCTGCCGCTGGCCGCCGGAAAGCTTCACGCCACGCTCGCCAACCACAGTGTCGTACTTGTCTGCGAAAGATTCGGCGAATTCATCGACCCGCGCGATGCGGCAGGCACGTAGGAATTCTTCGTCACTGGCGCCGGGACGCGAAAACATAACGTTCTCGCGAATGGTTCCATCAAACAGAAACGACTCCTGCAACACGACTCCGAGACGCGTGCGGTAGGAATCGAGGCGAACCGTGCTCAAGTCCGTGCCATCCATCAGAATTCGGCCTTTGGTGGGCACATAAAAAGCGGAGATCAGGCCGATGGTTGTGGATTTTCCTGAACCAGAGGATCCCACTAACGCCGTAACGGTGCCGGGCTCGGCGCGGAAAGAAATATCGCGCAACACGTCGTGAATTCCGTCGTAGCTGAAGCTCACGTGGTCGAATTCGATCCGCCCCACAATGTCGGGCAGCGGCACGGAACGCTTGGGATCCTGGTCTTCCGGCCGTTCGCGCATAATTTCCTGCGTTCTTTCGAGTCCCGCCAGCGCCTCGGTGAGCTGAGTTCCGATGGAAACGATTTGCATGATTGGCGCAACCAGAAATCCCAGTAACAAAGTGTAGGAGAAGAATCCGCCCACAGTTAACGTGCCTGCGGCAATCTGGTGCGTGCCCACGTACATGGTGACTGCGCCCACACATCCGAGCAGCACGCTTGCCGAAAGACTCATGACTGAAGTCGCCGTAAGGGTGCGCATCACGTTGTCGAGCAGGCGGCGCACACCCCCAGCAAAGATTTTTTCTTCGCGCTCTTCGGCGTGATATCCCTTAATCACGCGCACGCCTCCCAGCGATTCCGTGAGCCGGCCGGTGACTTCGGCATTAATCTTGCCGCGTTCGCGAAAAATCGGCCGGATGGTCGCGAAGGCCTTATTGAGAGCAAGCGCAAAACACAGCAGCGAACCGACCGCGATCAGCGTCATCTGCGGACTGGTACGGAACAACAGGACCAGCGCAATCCCAGAAGTGACCAATCCACCGGCGAAGTCCACCAGGCCGGTGCCGAGAAGGTTTCGCACGCCTTCCACGTCGCTCATGATACGTGACACAAGGTTGCCGGTCTTGTTGCCGTCGTAAAACGCGACCGGCAGGCGCGAGATGTGGATTTGCACCTGTTCGCGCAACTCCGCGATCAGGCGCTGCGCCGCCTTCGACAACAACTGCGTCAGCGAAAAAGACGTAAAGCCCTGCACCAGAGTGGCCGCCAACACTAGCAGAACCAGCGGCCGCAGTTGATCCATGTGATGCTTGTTGATGACGGTATCGATCAGAAATTTGGTGGAATAAGGCAGCACCAGCGCCGCGACGCGATTGATCAGCATCAAGACAAAGCCGAGCGCGAGCAGCCAACGACGGGGTCGCATCAGCTTCCAAACTTCCGGCAGAACGGCGCGGAGTCTCTCGACTTTCGGGGTTTTCTGGGCTGGTTTTGGGTCGGTACTCAATTTCTAATTGGACTCCGCTGAACCCCGATTCGCTTCATTATTACTGCATTGTGACATGTCCTGGGCAGACGTTGTATGCTCGGGGGCGTGCCACGTCCGCCTTCGCCGGAGCGCTCACCAACGCTGGGCCTATTGCTCGGCTTGTTCATTACGCTGGCTGCCGTCGTGGCCTACTCCGCTTATATCGCCTGGCAAGTGACAGGCTTGCGCAAGCTTCAGGCCGAACTGATCGACCGCAATCGCAAGGATTCCCTCCAGTTGCTGCGCATCCAGAACGATCTGAACCTGCTCGCGGTCGCCATGCGTGACATGATCGGGAACGACGAACCGTATCCGCTCACCGCGTGGTCGGCACAGTTCCAGCGCATTCGCACCGATCTGGACGATGCCATGCGCAGGGAAGCCGCCTTCGCGCCGGCCGGAAGGACGACGGAACAGAGCGCTTCGCTAAGCGGTTCGCTAACGCAGTTCTGGGACGCGGTCGACCGTGTGTTTGCGGTGGCCGGCGCGGGCAACGAAAAAGATGCGAAGGCGCAGATTCAGCTTACGCTGCAAGCGCGGCAGGAGGCTTTGAGCACGACAGTGGCTCGCCTGCTGGTGCAGAACAGCGAGAACGAAGAACAGGCAGAACAGCACATTGTCGAGATTTACGATCGGGTGCAGCGGCAGGTGTACGTGTTCCTGGCCGCGACGCTGGCCGCGATCTTGCTGACGGGATTTTCCATGATCCGGTGGAACCGGCAGCTGTTTGCGCGCATGGCCGAGCTTTCCGAGCGGCGCAGCGAACTGGCGCAGAAACTCATTGCGACGCAGGAGTCGACCTTGCGTTACATTTCGCGCGAGTTGCACGACGAATTCGGGCAGATCCTTACGGCGATGGGATCGATGCTCGGGCGCGCGGGAACTCAAGCTCCGGAAGGTTCGTCATTGCGCAACGACTTGGAGGAAGTCCAGCAGATTGCGCAGGACACGCTGGACCGCGTCCGGAGCCTGTCGCAGGCGTTACATCCCGTGATGTTGGACGAGGCCGGCCTGGAGGCCACACTTGACTGGTACATTCCAACCGTGGAAAGGCAGACCGGAATTGCCATATCCTACGAGAAGCAGGGCGTTCCGTTTGCGGTGGACAGCAACGCTGCGGTGCAGATCTACCGCGTGCTGCAGGAAGCTGTGAACAATGTGGCGCGGCATTCCGAGGCGAAGCAGGCATGGGTGCGCTTGCGTTTTCTTCCTGCGACGCTGGAGTTGGAGGTGGAAGACCACGGCGCAGGCTTCAGCGGCCGGCCAGCCAAGCAGGGCATAGGATTAGTCGCGATGCGCGAGCGCTCGGAATTGATGGGGGGACGGATTGTGTTTTCGACTCCCGCCTCGGGCGGCACGCTGTTGCACTTGACCGTGCCCCGCGAGAAGGTCGAATTGCGGGATAAAGATCTAAAGATAGAAAGCTCACTATGACAAAAAAGATTACTGTTCTGTTGGTAGATGACCACAGTTTAGTGCGGCGGGGTTTCCGGCGCATGTTGGAGGATGAACCGGATATGGCCGTTGTGGGCGAAGCCGGCGACGGCGAAGAAGCCCTCAAGCTGGCACGCGAGTTGAAGCCGAAGGTCGTGGTGATGGACTGCGCTTTGCCCAAGATGAACGGCCTCTATGCCACCCGGAAGATTCTCGATGAGTTGCCTGAGACCGCGGTGCTGATGCTCAGCATGCATTCGGAAAATACCTGGGTGCGGCAGGCGGTCGAAGCCGGTGCTAAGGGATACATTCTGAAGAACGCAATCAACTTGGAACTGGGACCGGCGGTGAGGCGCGTCGCTAAGGGAGAAACAATTTTCGATCCACAAGTGGAGCCGCATCCGGCACTGAAAGGCGAGCGCAGCAGCGGGCTTACTCCGCGCGAGCTTGAGGTCCTGCAGATGATTGTCGACGGCAAGTCGAACAAGGAAATCGCCACCGTGCTAGACCTCAGCGCCAACACGGTTGCGGTTCATCGCGCCAATATCATGAACGCGCTTGGCATTCACAAGACTGCCGAGCTTGTGGTTTACGCCATTCGCGCAGGATTGGTGAACGTCCCGTGAATCGCAGGTCCTTTCTGCAGGGTATGGCGGGGCTGGCGTCACTGCCGCATTTGCCCGTGCTGCGGGCTTTGGGCGCGGGCGCGGCAGTCGCGCCAGCCGCATCGCCCGGCTTTCGATTGGTTGATGTAACCTCCAGCACCGGCATTCAGTTCCAGCACAACAGCGGCGCATTTGGAGGGAAGTTCCTGCCTGAAACTTTGGGCTCCGGCTGCGCTTTTATCGACTACGACCGCGACGGGTGGCAGGACATTCTTCTGATCAATGGTATGGACTGGCCCGGCCATAAGCAGCGCCGCTCCACGCTGCGGCTTTACCACAACAACGGAAACGGCAGCTTCACCGATGTTACTTCCCGCGCCGGCCTCGACATTGAAATGTATGGCATGGGCGTGGCAGTCGGTGATTATGACAATGACGGCTTTCCCGACATCCTGATCACATGTGTGGGACAGAACCGGCTGTTCCACAACACTGGCAAAGGAACGTTCATCGACGTAACCAACGCCAGTGGCTTAGGGAAGCGGCTGGCGTTCAGCACGTCGGCTCTGTGGTTCGATTACGATCGCGACGGCCTGCTCGATCTTTTTGTATGCAACTACGTCAAGTGGTCGCCGGAGCACGACGTGTTCTGCAGCCTGGACGGCAAGCATAAGTCTTATTGCACGCCAGAAGCTTATCGCGGCGAAACTTGCTGGCTGTTTCACAATCGCGGCAACGGCACCTTCGAGGACGTTACCGCCTCCAGCGGCATTTTCGACAGCAGTTCAAAATCTCTCGGCGTCGCCATGCTCGATGAAGGTCAGAGCGGATGGGCCGATCTGCTGGTAGCAAACGATACTCAACCTAACAAGCTGTATCGAAACCAGCGCAACGGCGCTTTCAAAGACGCCGCAGTCGAGGCGGGACTCGCTTTCAGCAGTGAAGGCAAAGCGCGCGCCGGCATGGGCGTTGACATTGCTGATTTCACAAACTCAGGCCATTCCGGCGTGGCCATTACAAACTTCGACAACGAAATGACCGGCCTCTACGAGTTCGGAGGGAAAACCTACGAAGACGTTGCAGCCCAGGCAGGCGTGGGCGTGGCCTCGAAGAACAGCCTGGGTTTTGGATGTGTTTTTCTCGACGCCAATCTCGATGGCTGGCTCGATCTCGCAGTGGCCAACGGCCACATCGACGAAACCGTCCGCAACATTCGCGGCAATGTAGGCTACGCTCAGCCGCCGCAGTTGTTTCTCAACAATGGCAAAGGACATTTTCGCGACATCGCCACCGAAACGGGAGGTGGATTCAATCAACCCAAGGTCGGGCGCGGACTGGCTTATGCTGATTTCGACCGCGACGGCGATCTCGACTTGCTGCTGATCACCAACAACGGCCCTGCCTACCTTTACCGGAACGACCAGTTCTCTGGAAATCACAGCATTCGTTTTCGGCTGGTCGGAACCAAGTCGAACCGCGACGGGATCGGCGCAACCGTCCGCATTGTTTCCGGCGGCCTGAGCCAGTCGCGCATGGTAAAGAGCGGCTCCAGCTATCTGTCACAGTCGGAACTTCCGGTTACGTTTGGCCTGGAGAAGCGCGATCGCGTCGAGCGCGCTGTCATCACCTGGCCAAGCGGCAGAACCGAAGAGTTCACCAACCTGGCCGCGGGACGATGTTACGAATGCATCGAAGGTAAGGGAATAACGCCACAGGATGGATATTGATCCGGCGCAACGAGATCTTTTTAAGGCCGCGTTACTGTCCCCGCTGTCGTGAGGTCAATGTCAACCGATTCGCCGACTTTCAGAAACAAATTGCTCGGGTTCTTCATCCCCCACTTCGCATAGGGCACGGCGAAATGAAGGGTTGCGGTCCAGTGATCGGGGAACATCTCCACTTCCGCGGGCACTGTCAGTTCATGATCAGAGCCGTGAATTTTGAAAGTTCCACGGACTTCCACTGAGGATTTCCCCAGCAGCAGCACAGTTCCCTCGACTCGATCGGGATGGAACGCGATCTCGGGATAGCGCTCGCTTTCCAGCACTTCCCGGTGCATCTTGCGGTCACGCATTCCGCTGCCGCTCTCGCCACTCTTGGCGTCCACCACGATCTCGCCGGTCAGCTTGCCCGACGCGGGATCAAGGCTCAAAGAACCTTGCTTCAAGCGGAAGTTTCCGCGAACCGTGTGCAGCGCATCGCCAAGTGTGAACGTAACCGTGGTGCGCTGAGGATCCAACTGAAATGCAACACCTTGTTCGGCCGCCGCGACTGCAGAAGTCGCGAGCCATATGATCGCAACCAGAAGCACCCGACGCATCCGACCTCGGCGAAATCCCTGAGCATATTCTTTCATTGGATTATGCCGTCAACAGTCCCCACCCCAGCGTCAGGCCGTCAAGAGCAAGGTGGAAAGGTGAGAGAGTTCCTACATGCAGGGCCAGCAACTTGCGAAAAATTTCGGGATGCTTGCGAAAGGCCTGGAGGGTACGTTGCTGAAAACCGGGACGGCCATCGAGCGTGAGCATCAATCGCGCCATCAACATGGGGCGCAGAGCCAGGCGGCGGTGCTCGGCCTGGTAAGCGGCGAGATTGCCGGCGCGAAGACAGTTGGCCAGCGCCATAGCCTGACTAAAGGCAAGGCCCAGACCTTCCCCGGTGATGGCATCGACAGTGCCGGAAGCATCGCCGATCAACGCTACGTTGCCTCTCCAGACGCGATTCAGCTTGCGATTGGCAGACACTGAACCCCGTTCGGTAGAGGACGTCTCTGCCCCGCGAAGTTGGGCCTTGAGTTCGGGGAACGCGAGTAAAGATTCTTCCATCCGAAGCCCGGGATCGGGCGAGGCTACCGCCACGCAAACTTCTTCGTTGCTCACAGCGGTGGCATACCCCTGACTTCGCTTCCCCCAATATATTTCCATGCGGTCGGTCCAGGGCCGCATGCGGTAGTGCCGGCGGAACGCATATCGCAGGCCGGTTCGCGAGTGGGCTTCCAGTTTGGCCCAGCGGCGCACGCGTGAGTTGGCGCCATCGGCTCCTATGACCCACCTCGTGCGGATCGTGTGCTTGCCGAGTCGAACTTCCTCGCCGGACATCCCCGTGACTACGGTCTGCCAAAGCAGCTCGATCCCCAGTGCTGCAGCCCGCTCGATCATGATGCGATGCAGTGCAGTCCGGCGAACCGCGAGGCCGCAGCTGCCGGGAGGGAAGACGGCTTCTGCCGACAATCCATAACTGAGGAAGCGCACACCGCGAAGGTGAAAGGTCTCAACTGCGGGCACCGCAAGTCCAAGACGTTCGAACGCCACAGTAGCATCGGGCATCAACACTTCACCGCAGGCCTTGTCAATGGGCGGCTTGGCTCCGTCGGCAACCACCACGCGGAATCCCTGCTGGCGCGCGGCAATAGCTGCCGCCAGCCCGGCTGGGCCGCCGCCAATCACGAGCACGTCTGTCGAATTCAACCTGACAACCTCACCACTGCAGAAGCAAAAGTTCGGAACAAAATCCGGGTCCCATCGCGGCCAGCAAACCCAGCGTACCCGGCTCAGGGCGCCGGTTCTGCATCACGTCTTCGAGCACGCATAGCACTGATGCGGAAGAAAGATTTCCCACTTTGCGCAGGCAATCCCATGAAGCGTCGAGCTGCCCATTGTGCAGTCCCAACGCGTCAGCCGATGCATCGAGCACTTTCGGTCCTCCGGTATGGAGAACGAAGCTCTTCAGATCGCTTCGCTTGTGCCCGTTATCCGCCAGAAAGGCGTCGACATCACGCCCCAGGTTTTCCCGAATCAGGGTGGGAACCTCGGTAGAGAGTATGATGCGGAAACCTTTCTCGGATATGCTCCAGCCCATCATTTCTTCCGTGCTCGGATAAAAGACAGAACGGGTAGCGAGAATCTTGGGCCCAGAAATCTCGGGTCCCGAGGTTTCAAATTCCGGACCGGTCACGATGACCGCAGCCGCGCCATCGGCGAAGAGTCCCGACGAGATCAGATTCGCGACCGACAGATCTTCGCGCTGCAGCGTGAGGGAACAGAGTTCGACCGAAACCAGGGCCGCCGCCTGCTTTGGATAAGCGCGAACGTAATCGTTGGCACGCGCGATTCCGGCAGCGCCGGCCACGCATCCCAGGCCGAAAATCGGTGTCCGGCGAATATTGGCAGGAAGCCCCATGCGGTTGATCAGCAGAGCGTCGATGGACGGGCTTGCGACTCCAGTGACGGTGGTGAACAACAAAGCTCCCAGATCGCTGGGCTGCAATCCCGCGTTCTGCAACGCGACGCAGAGAGCCTGCTCTCCCAATTCCTGGGCGACCCTGATCCAGATGTCATTGGCCTGGCCCCAGGTCTTGATGTCGACGTACTGCTCCGCCGGGATCGCGAGGTAGCGGCCATCCACGGTTACATTGCGATGCAACCGTGCCAGCAGCAGAGGATTCTTGAGTTGATCTCCCCAATAGTCCTGAAGGCGATCAAGAAGAACTTTCTGCGTATAGTAATGCTTCGGGAAGGCGCTTGCCGCGCTTGCGATCCTCATGAATTGTGGCTCCTGAAGGCAGTCTCGGTACGGATATAACTCCACAGCAGACCGAATGCGGGAGGCCTTCTCCCGATTCGATGTTGGGCTCCCGCGACGGCAAAGGCGGAAGGGCTCATACCGGTCTAGTTATTGTCGCAGAATTGGGAATTTTTGTTTGTCATTCGCCTGTAACTGGCCGGTAAATTGGCCGGTAAAACAGTTCGCCCTGCCGCAGAAATCGTTCTGTCTTACTTCAATACCGCGATCGAACTGGGCGTATTCCCAACGCTATATGTAAAGAGAGAGGTTAGATTACCACTACTGACGCCAAAGGACTCAATCCCGGCGGAGGTGCCCTGGTTGCCCACAAACAAATATTTGCCGCTCGGGTCCGCAGCCAGGAAGCTGGGGTTGCCTTCGGTGAAGAAGGCGCCCGTGCTCGCGGAAGTGGTAAGCACCGCGGGAAGCCCGGTGCTGGAACTAATGGAATATACCGCCACATTGCCGGAGCCCTGATTCGCCACGTAGAGAAAGGCTCCCTTGGGATCCAGAATCAGCGAGACCGGAGCCGTATAGGTTGTTGCCAGAGGAGAACCGGCTACCTGTGACAACGTACCGGGCGGTGCGCCAGGCACACTGATGGAGAAAATCGAGATGGTATTCGATGAGGTGTTTCCCGCGTACAGATACGTGCCGCTCGGGTCGATAGCGAGCCCGTTCGGATTAATCCCTCCGCTGCTAGCCGGGGGCCCAATCGATGTGAGTACTCCGGCACTCACGCTGAAGCCCACGATGAACCCATCAGACGCGCCTGCGGTGGTGACGTAGAGAAAATTACCCGACGGCGTCAACTGCATATTCAGCAGAGGCAACCCCACCGCGAATGGAGAATTGGGTAGTTGCATGAGCGCGCCAGTGCTGCTGTCGATGGAGAAGACAGAAATATTGTTCGATTGAGTGTTCATCGTGTACAGGTAGGCGCCGCCAGGGTCCATCGCCAGGAGTTCCGGCTGTGAGGCGTTCGTTCCGATCGATGTCCGCGGGGTCACTTCGGTCAAAGCGCCGTTGCCGGCGATAGTGAACAGGGAAATGTCGTCTTCGAGCTGACCCGGATTCGCCACGTACAAGAATTTTCCCGAGGGATGAAGGACCGCGGAACGAGCGCCGTCGCCCACCGGGTACGGACTTCCTGAGATTTGCGTGAGCACGCCCGAGTTGGGGTCCTCGCGGTAAGCTATGACTTGATTGGCGGCGGGGATGGTCGTATAGACGTAGTGGCTCGCCGTTGTACCGCAGCCGATGCAACTGGCAATGCTTGCGACAACAAACACCAGGACCAATGCCTTCTGAAGCATCCGTGACTCCTGAGAGAATTTGAAAGCGAAAGACAATAATACCGGGCTGCCGGGGAAACTCCGGCATGAAAAGCATCCCCTATCATACGGTGACCGCGAAGAAAAAGGGGGCGCAGCAGGCTGAGCGCGATCCTGCTCTCACTCCTGCGATGCCATGCTCCCGAAAGCGGGTTGCACTCAGGTCCTCTCCGCAGGGGAGATTCGTATCAGACACGTATCAGGGTACGCCTTCAGAGCCTCCCCGAGTGAAGCCGAAGGGCATACCGCAGGCTGTATTATCAACTGCGCCTTCAAGCGCTTAGTGCGCCGGGCTCGGGGCGGGAGCGCCGCGAGAACCTTCAGCCTGGGACGTGTCTTCCCCGCCGCGCAACGCACTCCGCAAGCGGTCGAGATACACATAGACGACCGGCGTAGTGAATAAAGTAAGCGCCTGGCTGACAATCAGTCCGCCAACAATCGTGATGCCAAGCGGACGGTGCAGTTCCGAACCAACTCCCGAGCCGAGCGCCAGCGGCAGCCCTCCCAGCAGAGCAGCCATGGTTGTCATCATGATGGGACGGAAGCGCAGCAGACACGCTTCGTAGATGGCCTCAGCCGGCTTCTTGCCTTGCGTCCGCTCGATGTCGAGCGCCACGTCGATCATCATAATTGCGTTCTTCTTCACCAGGCCGATCAGAAGGATGATGCCGATGGTCCCAATCACGTTGAGTTCGTTGTGCGTGAGAAGCAACGCCAGCAGCGCCCCTACGCCCGCCGAAGGCAGCGTCGAAAGAATCGTGATGGGATGAATGTAGCTCTCGTACAATATCCCCAACACGATATATACCGTGATCAGCGCGGTGACAATCAAGACCGGTTCGCTGGAGAGCGAATCCTTGAACGCAGCCGCCGTGCCCTGGAAACTTGCCTGAATGGTGGTGGGGAAGCTGATGGAACGCTGCGCATTTTCGATGGCCAGGGTCGCCTGTCCGAGAGAAACTCCGGGAGCCAGGTTGAATGAAATCGTGACCGACGGAACCTGGCCCTGGTGATTCACCGCCAAGGGCGTATTGGAAGGCTCGAAACGGGTGAACGCCGCCAGGGGTATGGGATTGCCGTTGGAGGCGCGCAGATAAATATTCCGCAAAGCCTCAGTGGTTTGCTGGAACTCAGGCGCGACCTCCATGACAACGTGATACTGATTGAGCGGGCGATACATCGTGGAGACCTGGCGCTGCCCGAATGCGTCATAGAGAGCGTTGTCAATACTCTGCGGACTAACCCCCAGCCGGCTGGCGGTATCGCGGTCGATGACCAGCTTCGCCTGCAAGCCATGATCCTGCTGATCGGTATTCACGTCGGTCAACTGGGGCAGCCCCTTTAGTTTTTCCAGCAGCCGGGGCGACCAGTTGTTCAAATCATCCAGATTCTCGCTCTGCAGAGTGTATTGGTACTGCGCGCCTCCGAAACGTCCGCCAATCGTCAGGTCCTGCGCCGATTGCAGGAACAGAGTAGCTCCCGGAACCGCCGCAAGTTTACCCCGCAGCCGATTGATGACATCGTCGGCGCTGAAGTAGCAAGGGTTCCAAAAGTGGGGGGCCTTGCATTGGCCGCGCTGATCGAGGGGCTTCAGCATGACGAAGAACCGGCCCTGGTTGGTCGCCGAACCTCCACCCGCGAATCCGACCACCGTGTCGATCGCGGGATCCTTCATCACGATTTTCACGAACTGTTCCATCTTGCCGCTCATGGCCTGGAATGAGATATCCTGTGCCGCCTGCACCGAGCCGGTGAGCCGCCCCGTATCCTGCTGCGGGAAAAATCCTTTGGGCACCTGGATGTAAAGGTACACGCTCAGGCAGGCTACCAGGATGGTCACTGCCAGGGTCACGGGCTGGTGCGCCAGCACCAATTTGAGCGCATGCCGGTATGCCGCCAGGAGCCGGTCGAAGAACCATTCACTGGCGCGATAGAAAAACCCGTGCCGGTCGTTCGGTAGGGATGGCCGCAGGAATTTGGCGCACATCGTCGGCGTGGTGGTCAGCGAGACCAGCAACGAAACTGCGATGGCAATGCTCAGCGTGACCGCAAACTCGCGAAACAGCCGCCCCACAATTCCGCCCATCATCAGCAGCGGAATAAACACTGCCACCAGCGACGTGCTCATGGAGAGTACGGTAAACCCAATTTCCGCCGCGCCCTTGAACGCCGCCTGCACCGCGTCCATGCCATGCTCCACGTAACGCATGATGTTTTCGAGAACCACGATCGCGTCATCCACCACGAACCCTGTGGAAATCGCCAGCGCCATGAGCGACAGATTATCCAGGCTGTAGCCGAGCAGGTACATCCCGCCGAAAGTGCCCACCAGCGATAGCGGTACGGCGATGCTGGGAATCACCGTCGCCCGCACCGTGCGCAAAAAAACGAACACCACCAGAATCACCAGCACGATAGAAATCAGAAGCGTGGATTCGATGTCCTTCACCGAGGCGCGCACCGTGACCGTGCGGTCCATCACCACTTCCAGCTTGATCGCCGGAGAAATCGAGGACTGGAGATAAGGCATCAGAGCGCGCACCCGGTCCACGGTCTGGATGATATTGGCGCCGGGCTGACGGAACATGACGATCAGCACCCCGGGTTTGCCATTGGCCAGGCCGACGTTGCGTACGTCCGCCACCGAGTCCTGCACCTCCGCCACGTCCCCCAGCCGCACTGCAGCCCCATTGTGATACGAGATAATCAGCGGCCGGTATTCATCTGCGGTGAAGAGCTGGTCGTTATCCGAGAAAGAAGACGAGACCGTGCTGTTCGAGACCTGCCCCTTAGCCAGGTTCGCGTTGGCTGCGTTCAGCGCGTTGCGCACCGTGTCCAGTCCAACTCCCAGCTTGTTGAGCAGCGTCGGGTTCACTTCCGCCCTCACCGCCGGCGGCGCGGAACCGAAGGTGAAGACCTGGCCCACGCCCTCGACCTGCGAAAGCTTTTGCGCCAGAATCGAGTCGGACGTGTCATACAACCGCGCGATTGGAATCGTGTCCGAGGTGAGCGCCAGAATCAGAATGGGCGCGTCCGCCGGGTTGGCCTTGCGGTAAGTTGGATTGCTCGGCAGATTGGCGGGAAGCTGGCCGCGCGCCGCATTGATGGACGATTGCACGTCACGCGCCGCGGCATTGATGTCGCGATTCAAATCAAATTGCAGCGTGATGCTGGTCGAGCCCAGTTGGCTCGCCGAGGTCATCTGGTTCACGCCCGCGATCCGCCCGAACTGCCGCTCCAGCGGCGTGGCCACGGCCGACGCCATGGTTTGTGGATCCGCACCCGGCAAAGCCGCCCCAACCCCGATCACAGGGAAATCAACTCGCGGCAGCGAAGCCACCGGCAGGAAATTAAATGCAAGAATCCCGGAGAGCAGCAGCGCCGCCGCCAGCAGCGACGTGCCAATCGGACGCCGGATAAATGGAGCTGAGATACTCATGCTCTACCTAGCACGCCCTAATCCGCCGGAAACTCATGCGGAATCGGATTGCCGATCTTGTACTTCTCCAATCTCTGCGCCAGCCGGTCAAACCACAGATAAACCACCGGCGTGGTGTAGAGCGTGAGCAACTGGCTCAGCAGCAACCCGCCCACAATCGTGATACCCAGGGGGCGCCGCAACTCCGCTCCGGTTCCCGATCCGAGCGCCAGCGGTAAACCGCCGAGCAGCGCCGCCATCGTCGTCATCATGATGGGACGGAAGCGCAGCAAGCACGCCTGAAATATCGCTTCCTCCGGCGGTTTGTGTTCCTCGCGCTCGGCTTCGAGCGCAAAATCTATCATCATGATGGCGTTCTTTTTTACGATGCCGATCAGAAGAATGATGCCTATCAGAGCTACTACGGTCAGATCGTTCCCCGTAAGCATGAGGGCCAGAATCGCACCCACGCCGGCCGAGGGCAGCGTGGAGAGAATCGTGATGGGGTGAATGTAGCTCTCATACAAAACTCCCAGCACGATGTAGACCGTGATAATGGCGGCGAGAATCAGGAACGGCTCACTGGCCAGCGAATTTTGAAATGCGGCGGCCGTTCCCTGAAAGGAGGCGTGGATGCTTGCCGGCATCTGGATTTCTTTTTCCACGCCCTGGATAGCCTTTGTCGCGTCGCCCAAAGAGGCTCCTGGCGCGAGGTTGAACGAGAGCGTCACGACCGGGAATTGCCCCTGGTGGTTGACGGCGAGAGTCGCATTGCTCGATTGCATCTTTACAAAAGTGGAAAGCGGAACCGGGGCTCCGCTGGTAGTTGCCGAGGCCGCATTCGCCGTAGGTGCGCCAGAATTCGGGATCGTGCTGGCCGGGCGAACGTACACGTCGTTCATCGCCTCGGGAGTCGTGGCGAAGTTCGGCATGACTTCCAGCACCACGTGATACTGGTTCAACTGCGTAAAGATGATGGAAACCAGCCGCTGTCCGAAGGCGTCGTAGAGCGTATTGTCGATGGCCTGCGGAAGGATTCCCAGCCGCGAAGCCGTATCCCGGTCGATGGTGAGGTTGGTCTTGAGTCCGCCGTTGAGCTGGTCTGTGGCTACATCGCGCAGCGCCGGCGTCGCGCGCAGTTTGTCCACAAGCTTCGGCGTCCATTGCGCCAATTCCTGCGCGTCCGCGTCTTCAATCGAGTATTGGAACTGCGTACGGCTCACCCGATCCTCCACCGTCAAATCCTGCACGGGCTGCATGTAGAGCGTGATGCCGCTCACATTCGCCAACGCAGGTTGCAGCCGCCGGATGATCGCAGATGCGTCATCGCTGCGCTCATCGCGCGGCTTCAGGTTGATCTGAATCCGGCCGCTGTTCGGAGTCGTGTTCGTGCCGTCCACGCCGATAAAAGACGACAAGCTCTCCACATCTTTGTCTTTGAGAATTACCTTCGCCAGTTCCTGCTGGCGTTGCGACATCGCCTCAAACGAAACATCGTCCGGAGCTTCCGAAATTCCCAGAATCACTCCCGTATCCTGCACCGGGAAAAATCCCTTGGGCACAACCACGTAGAGAACAAGTGTGAGAACCAGCGTTCCGAAGGTCACGAACAGTGTCGCGGTTTGGTGCTTCAACACCCATTTCACCGTGCGGCCGTAAAACGCAATAACCCGGTTGTAATAATCTTCCGTGACCTCGTAGAAGCGGCCTTTCTCGCCTTCCTTGCGGTGCTTGAGCAGCTTGGCGCACATCATCGGCGTCAGGCTCAGGGAAACTCCCGCCGAGACCAGAATGGTGACTGCCAGCGTGACCGCAAACTCGCGAAACAGCCGGCCCACAATGTCGCCCATGAACAACAGCGGAATCAGCACGGCAATCAGAGAAACCGTGAGCGAGACGATGGTGAACCCAATCTGCCCCGACCCTTTCAGTGCCGCATCCAGCGGCGAATCTCCGGCTTCCAGGTAGCGGTCGATGTTTTCGATCATGACGATGGCGTCATCCACCACGAACCCGGTGGAGATGGTCAACGCCATCAGCGTCAGATTGTTGAGGCTGTATCCCAGCAAATACATCACGCCAAACGTTCCCACAATCGATAGCGGAACCGCGACGCTGGGAATGAACGTGGCCCGCAGATTTCGCAGAAAAAAGAAAATAACGATGACCACCAGCACGATGGTCAGCGCCAACTCGAACTCAACATCTTTCACCGAGGCGCGGATGGTCGTGGTCCGGTCGGTGAGAATCTGCACCTTTACCGCCGAGGGCAGCGACGCCTGCAACTGCGGCAGCAACTTCTTGATCCGGTCGACGACGCTGATGATGTTCGCCCCGGGCTGCCGCTGAATATTCACGATGACTGCCGGAGTCTGATTCATCCACGCGGCGAGCCGCGTGTTTTCCATGCCGTCGATCACGTTGGCCACATCGCTCAGCCGCACCGGCGCTCCGTTGTGATAGGCGACGACGATCGGCTTGTACTGCTCGCTGGAGAAAAGTTGATCGTTGGCGCCGATGGTGTAGGACTGGCGCACGCCGTCGATCACGCCTTTCGCCTGATCCACATTGGCCTGGACCAGCGCCGTACGAACATCCTCCAGGCTCAATCCGTAGGAAGCCAGCGCCGTTGGATTCACCTGAACCCGCACGGCAGGCTTCTGTCCGCCGCTGATCGAAACCAGACCCACGCCCGGCAACTGGGAAATTTTCTGCGCCAGAGCGGTGTCGGCAAGATCCTCCACCTTCGACAAAGCCAGCGAGTCCGAACTCATGGCCAGCGTGAGAATCGGAGCATCGGCCGGATTCACCTTGTTGTAAATCGGAGGATTCGGCAGATCCGACCGGCAAGTAGGTGGATCCCGAGTTGATGGCGGCCTGCACCTGCTGCTCTTCAACGTCGATATTCTGGTCGAGGGCAAACTGCAGCGTGATGACCGAGCTGCCAAATGAACTCGTCGAGGTCATCTGGCTCAGTCCCGGAACCTGCCCGAACTGCCGCTCCAGAGGCGAAGTCACCGACGACGCCATCACTTCGGGATCTGCGCCGGGATAAAACGTTACGACTTGTATGGTTGGGTAATCGACCTCGGGCAAGGCCGAAACGGGCAGTTGCAGGAACGCGACCCACCCCACCAGCAGCACGCCCACCATCAACAGCGTGGTCGCCACCGGCCGGAGAATGAATAAACGTGAAGGACTCATGAAGCCGGAGTTCCTGATGCCGCAGATCGCGATCCCGGAGTTCCAGATCCCGAAGAACCAGATCCGGAAGGGCTGGGCGCCGAAGTTCCCTGGGCCGGGCCGGTGCGGAACTCGATTTTGCTGCCAGTTTGCAGTTTGTCCTGGCCGTCGGTCACCACCGTGTCCCCGGGATTAAGCCCGCTCGCAATGGCCGTGTTGTTGCCTTGGGCAATCGATACTGTTACGGTGCGCGCTTCGACTGTCTTGTCTGGTTTCACCAGATAGACGAACGTCCCCTGCGGGCCACGCAGGATTGCGGCCGTCGGTACCACGGTGCTGTTCTTTCGCGTTTCAAGAAGCAGGTTGGCGTTCACGAACTGGTTCGGCCAAAGCTGATTGTCCTGGTTGTCGAAGACGGCTTTCAGCTTGGCGGTTCCCGTAGTCTGATCGATCTGGTTATCGATGGTCTGCAGTTTGCCCGTCGCCAGCTTGGTCTGATCGTCGCGGCTGTAAGCCTCCACTTGCAGCGTCGAGCTCTTCATGTGTTGCGACACCGTCGGCAATTGATCCTCGGGCAAAGTGAAAATCACCGCAATCGGCTGCAGTTGCGTGAGGATCAGCATGGGATTGGTGTCGGCTGCGTGCACAATATTTCCCGGATCCACCTGCCGCAAACCCACGCGCCCGGTGAACGGCGCCGTGATGTTGCAGTAGATGAGTTGCAGCTTGGCGTTGTCGATCTGCGCCTGATCCGTGCGGACCTGGCCATCAAGCTGGTCCACCAACGACTTCTGCGTGTCCACCTGCTGCTGGGCAATGCTTCCAGAGGGGATCAGCGTGGTATAGCGCTCCAGGTTCAGTCGAGCGTCGCGCAACGTCGCCTGGTCCTTGAATAGCTGCGCCTGCATCTGTTCCAGTTGCACCTGGAAGGGCCGGGGATCAATCACGATCAGCAGGTCGCCCTGCTTTACCGTCTGGCCTTCCTGAAAGTTGACGCGCATGATCTGCCCGTCGACGCGGCTCTTGATGTTCGCGGTGTAGAACGCGGTCACCGACCCCAGCCCGACCAGGTAGACGGGCATATCCTGCTGCTGCACCTTGGCCACCGCCACCGAAACCGTGCGCGGACCCGCAGCTTGCGCCTGCTGCTGTCTGGTTTGCGTACTGGAATTGGAGCAACCGGAAAGCGCTGTGCAAATCATGCCCAACGCGACGGCCAAAACCAGCCCAAGCCGGCGTTGCGGAAACATTGGTCCTTCTCGAGGAGAACTCGAAGTGATCATCTTCACGGTTTTGGTCCGATGCACCTTTCCACTACGCCGGCCCGCGATTTATTAGACGTATTCATTCTAGATTCAGATGCGGCAGGCCCGCCCGGAAAAATCCGCCGATCGCCTCACTATAAGCTGCTCCCCCGGGAGAAAGTCAGGTAGAACCGCACCAAACCAGCATCAACTGCGGCAATGCAACGGGTCAAGGCCAAGGCGAAAGTTTTACAAATCTTTACTCCCTTTGATCACAAGTCATGCGGGACAGCCGCCCTCGGCTGTGCGCGGAGCGAAGGTCTGGCGGTTTGCTCATCGCAGCACGGCCGGCGCCGGATGCCGCGCCTCATACGCCGCAATCTCCGCTTCATGCTGTGAGGTGAGCCCGATGTCGTCCAGCCCGTTGAGCAAACAGTGGCGCACGAATTCATCAATCGGGAATCTGGCGCGAAAACCCCGATCGTCGCTCACCTCGCATTGCTCCAGGTCAATGGTGAGTTGGTAATCGTTGACCTCCCGGGCACGCCGCATCACCTCGGCGGCTTCATCCTCGCTAAGGCACACTGCCAGGAAACCGTTCTTACTACTATTATTCGCAAATATGTCTGCGAACGAAGACGAAATCACCGCCCGAAATCCGAAGTCGCTAAGCGCCCACACCGCGTGCTCCCGCGATGAGCCGCAGCCAAAATTCTTCCCCGCCACTAGAATGCTCGCGCCAGCATAGCGAGTCTCGTCCAGGACAAAACCAGCGTTCTTCTTTCCGTCCGCCGTAAACCGCCAATCGTAAAACAAAAACTGCCCAAAGCCAGTCCGCTCAATCCGCTTCAAAAACTGCTTGGGGATGATCTGATCGGTGTCGACGTTCACGCGATCAAGCGGGACCACGCGCCCACGATGTGTACGAAATGGATTCATTGATTTCTCCGCGTCCTCAGCGTCCTTTCTCCAGGCTCTCCGCGAGGAAGCTTTTTACCGAAACTTCCAATCCCGAATATCCGTAAAATGCCCGGCAATCGCCGCCGCCGCCGCCATCATCGGACTCACCAGATGCGTCCGCCCTCCGCGTCCCTGCCGCCCTTCAAAATTCCGGTTGCTGGTCGAAGCGCACCGCTCACCCGGCTGCAGGATATCGGGATTCATACCCAGACACATCGAGCATCCCGACTCGCGCCACTCGAATCCCGCGTCCAGAAAAATCCGATGCAGTCCTTCCTGCTCCGCCGCCCGCTTTACCGTCTGCGATCCCGGCACCACCATCGCGCGAACCTTCGCACTGACGTGATGTCCCTTGGCCACCCGCGCCGCCGCCCGTAGATCCTCAAGCCGCGAATTCGTACAAGATCCGATAAACACGCGGTCAACTCCGATGTCTTCGATACGCTTGCCCGGCTCCAGCCCCATGTACTGCAAAGCGAGTTCGGTCGAGCGCCGCTCAGATTCTCTTAAGCTGCCAACCTCTGGCACGCGTCCCGTAACCGGCGCAACCATCCCAGGATTCGTTCCCCAGGTCACAAACGGAGAAAGTTGCGCTGCATCCATCTCCACCACTTTGTCGAACGATGCCCCGTCGTCCGTAGGCAAGTTGCGCCAGTATTCGACCGCCTTCTCCCACTCGCCATCCTGCGGAGCAAATCGTTTGCCCTTCACGTAAGCAAACGTTGTTGCATCGGGCGCAACCAATCCCGCCCGCGCACCGGCCTCGATGCTCATATTGCACAAAGTCATACGGCCTTCCATTGAAAGCCCGCGCACCGCCTCGCCGCAGTATTCGATCACGTGCCCCGTCGCGCCGTCGGTGCCGATCTGCCCGATGATTCCCAGCGCCAGATCCTTGGCTGTAACGCCCTCTGCCAGCCGCCCGCGCACATCGATCTTCATCGTCTTAGGCTTCTGCTGGGCCAGACACTGCGTAGCCAGAACGTGCTCCACCTCCGACGTTCCAATGCCAAAAGCGAGCGCGCCAAAAGCCCCGTGCGTGCTGGTATGGCTGTCGCCGCACACAATCGTCATCCCCGGCTGAGTCAGCCCCAGCTCCGGCCCAATCACGTGTACAATTCCCTGCTCCGGCGAATCCATGTCAAACAATCGCACGCCGAACTCTTTGCAGTTGGCCTGCAGCGCCGAAATCTGCTTGGCCGCAATAAGATCGGTAATCGGAGTCCCGCGCGGCTCGGTAGGAACGTTGTGATCGACAGTGGCCACAGTGCGCGAGGGCTGGCGGACTTTCCTACCCGCAGCACGCAAACCGTCAAAAGCCTGCGGCGAAGTCACTTCATGGACGAGATGCAGGTCGATGTAAATGATGGGAGACCGGCCGCCCGGTGACGCCACCAAATGCGTATCCCATATCTTCTCGAAGAGTGTTTTCTTTGCTGCCATGGCCGCTGAACAACCAGTTTTTCACACCCCAGCATACCGGAGCAAGATCTGGAGCCGTCTCTCAGGTATCATGAGAGTGGTTGGTTTTACCCTGTGTTCCCCCGTGTCCTCTGTGTCAAAGATTCGTCTTAAAGAATTTTGGAGGGCACTCAGCACCCATGATCAACGGCAAGCGCATAGCGGTAGTAATGCCCGCCTACAACGCGGAAAAAACTCTCGAGGTCACGGCAGGAGAGCTGCCGGATCAAGTCGACATCCGCATCCTCGTGGACGATCACAGCTCCGACAAGACTGTCGACCTGGCCCGCAGTCTCGGCCTGCAAGTCTTCCAGCATGACCGCAACTACGGTTATGGACGCAATCAGCAGACCTGCTACCGCGAAGCCCTGGCCGCGGGCGCCGACGTGGTCATCATGCTCCACCCCGATTACCAGTACACACCGCTGCTGGTGACGGCCATGGCCAGCATGGTGGCTTACGAGGTGTACGACGTCGTGCTGGGCTCGCGCATCATCGGCGGGACGGCCTTGCGCGGCGGCATGCCGCTCTACAAATACATCTCCAATCGGTTGCTCACCGCGTTTGAAAATCTTTTCCTGCGTGTGAAGCTTTCCGAATACCACACTGGATACCGCGCCTTCAGCCGCAAAGTTCTCTTCGAACTTCCGCTGCTCGAGAATTCCGACGACTTCGTCTTCGACAACCAGATGCTCGCCCAGTGCGTCCACTTCGGCTTTCACATCGGCGAAGTCTCTTGTCCCACGAAATACTTCGCGGAAGCCTCCTCCATCAACTTCCGCCGCAGCGTGAAATACGGATTCGGCGTGCTGGCCACAACCTTGCAATTCGCATTTCAGAGGACGGGCCTGATCCACCTGCCTCGTTTCAGCGACAAAGGCCGCAAACTCGAGCCCGGCTATCCCACCTACTACGCTCGTACCGACGTAGCACGCCCCGTGTAAGGCAGTCTTCTCAGAATGTTCGGAAATGACGGAGAGTTTCAGCTCTACTTTTTTCTGGAGAGAAATCCCAGCACTCTGCTGGCGAACTCATCCGAGAAACCGAACCGCGCCTTGGCCCGCGAATAAAGATCGACGGCCTGCTTATCCAGCCAGATCATCAACGATTTCCACCAGCCATCCTGCGGCCGCGCAAAATAATCGGTCGAATGCCCGCTGAATTTTTGGTCCGGCTCGATCGTGTAGTAGTACAAAGCCAGACTCTTGCGCGATTCACCTTCCGGGCAGATCAGAGGATCCGGGAACCCGTGCAGCGATCGCTCGTCAGTCGTGAAAATGAGCGCATGGTTCAACAGCGGCGGATACTTCGCCGCGCAACGCGCCATCTTTCCATCCTGCCGCTCCCACAATTCGATCGCGCCGCCCCACTCTTCCCGCCATCCCGCATTCAGATACAAAATCAGGTTCACCCGCCGGTGCCAGTGCGTGTGGAAATGGTGCATGGAAAAATCCGTGTGCACGTTCAGATAACCGCCCGGGCCGGACTGGTGCAGCCCGCCGCCTTCGAGCATCGGGTCCGCCATCAGGTTGGGAATCCCGGTCAATTCCGAAACCCAGGCGACAAACTCCGGCGTGTTCAACTCGTCCACAACCAAGCCCAGCGCGGGAGGAAAAAGCTGGCGTTTCGCCATGCCCAGCTTGTTTTCATTGGCGTGCTTATATTGCGTCCATTCGTCGGTCGAAGCCTGGGGAAACTGCTTCGCCATCTCCAGCGCGGTCTCCGGATCAAGAAAATCCTTCAACAAGATATGCGGGCAGGGAGGGTTCTCCCGGTACTGACGGGCGAGCGCAGGCAGCGGAGATCCCCACCGCTCGTAAGGAAATAGCCGTTCGGGAGCACGGACCGCCCGCGCAGTAGACATGCCTAGAAACGCCTCATTGTCGAAATTGTATCTGATCGCGCATCCCAAGCGCGCAATTTGCCAAGCCGGGGGATCGTCTCAATAACCTCAGGGAATCCGGCAAACGCGCACCGCGCTGTTCTGGTAAGGACAATCGAGCCCGTCAACTCCCGGCTGTTCGACCACCACCCACCTTACGCCGTAATTGTTTTTCAGCCGCAAAAAGTCTGCTGCGCGGAAACTCTTCCACGGAGTCTGCGCCTGCACCTGCGCCCACCATTCCTCAGCCAGCGCCGGAAACATGCTGACCACGCCGTTGTCCTTACCTGTGTCGGCCAGGTGGCTTCGCTCGGCGAGGCAGCGAAATCCGGTCTCATCTTCACCGGCGATACCCATATATTCCGGGTCGATGGCGAAGGTTGCATTCACAGGCGTGTTCTGCCGGACCCAGACGAACGCCTGCGCCCACGGATTCCTCGGCGCGGCCCCAGGCCATTCCGTATGCGCGCTCGCGGGAAAAAGCGCGTGCTGCGCCGCGAACATTCCCAAACCCAAAGGGACAAACAGCAATAGCCAGCACCACACCCGGTCTTTCAGCACAAACTCGGCGAGAAACCCGCCCATCACCACAAACATCACGATGTAAAGAAAATGCAGGCTGCGCAGCGGCTGCAGGCGAGCCAGAGCTTCAAACCGCGCCGGCAAATCCACCACCAGCGCCGCCACCAGGTAGATCGAGCCATAGACCACGAAAGCACGGCTCACGCGTTCGACCACCTGCCATTGCCGGCCCCGCGCTATCCCTGCAAACCACCAGAACAACGCTAGCGGCGCAACGATCCCCAGCAACTCATACCAAGCCCATCTCTGAATGTAATGAAAACCGTACCGCTTCGTCGCCTCGTGATACGCAGCAGAAGCCGCTGGTGACAGGGGTATCCACAACAGAGCGGCAAGCCCAGTTGCGCCCGGCGTCGCCCAACGGCCTTCGAATCTTTCCATCACCACGAGCAATAAACAAAACGAAAATGGAAACACCCCCATCAGTGGATGCATGCAGGCGGCAAACGCCGCCCAGCACAACGCACGCAAATACCTCTTCTCCAAGGTTCGCACCAGCACGAAAATTCCCGCGAGTGCCGCCAGATTCCGCGGGTTCAAATACTGGTCCATTATGTAGAGCGCGGTGCCTGCCACTGGAATCGTCAACAGCGCGGCCACCAGACAGACTCCTCCCCACCGCGCCCTCCTCGCATCCGGGAAAAACAGTCCGCTCAACTCCCAGCAGGCGAGGAGCAACAGAAAAATGGACGCCACATGCCACAGAAACAATCCAACTTCCATCGGCAGGTGCGTCACGCGCAGCGAAAACGCAACCACATTGGGGAACAACGTCATGCTGGCGTGAGACCGGAAGAATTCCTGCCCGGTAGGAAACAGCTCCGGATGCAAAATCTTCTCCACTCCCGTCAGATAAATCTCCGCATCCTCCGAAAAGGGATGGTAACCCTGCACCAGCACCGCTCCAAAAGTCAGCAGCCACAGCCCAAGGCCTGACTTCCATTTCGGCAGGGACGATGAAGATGATCGAGGGGGAATACTCAATGAGTTGACGGCGTTAGCGCCGTTATCTTAACCCTAATGATCGTGCCTGCGCCTGTCAAATTGACGTTTTCCTTGGTGCGTGTACGTTTGTGTCCTTAGTGGTTAATCGGCTTTTGTTTCCGGCAAACTGACCCACTACCCTCGAATCTCGCCCGTACAATGCCGAACGAATCAAGTGGTAATGCCTATCCCGCGCGACAACCCTTGCGCGCCTCGCCTCTCCTACGTAGCATCTAACTTACATGGCTGCAGCCCTTATGCCCGACCGCCTTCGGCCCAAGATGGCTATAGGCGAGATTGTCAGCTTCGCCTACGACACTTTCTGCAGCAACAAGGTCCGCTTCATCCTCACCGCGCTGGGCATGGTGATCGGGACCGCGTCTCTCATCCTGGTTGTCACCATCGGCATGACCGGCCGGCAATACGTGCTCAACCAGATTCAGGCCATCGGCGCCAATCTCATCTACGCGCAATATCAGGGCGCGCCGCACATCAGCCAATCCACACCCGATCCGCTGACCATCGACGATGTGGAAGCCGTGCGGAACCAGGTATCCGGCGTGGTCGCAGCGACGCCCGTGGTGAATCTTTCCGAGCGCGTTCCCTTCGGCGACGGCAAAGAGCGCGAAGTGCAGATCCTTGGCGTCTATCCCGAATACCTGCAAGTCCGCAATCTGGTCGTGCTCTCCGGCCGCTTTTTCGACGCCGAGGATTCGCAGGCTCACAACAAAGTAGGGCTGATCACGGAAAAGATGGCGCAGGAAGTCTACGGATCAACCCAGGCCGCAATCGGAAAGGTCATGAAGCTGACCGGGCTGCCCTTCACCGTCGTAGGCACTTTCAAGGAACGCGTCAACACCTTCGATCAATCGGAAGTAGTCGGCAGCACCATGTTGATCCCTTACACGGTCAGCCGCTATTTCCTCGACACACCCAGCGTCAAGCTCATTTACTTTTCCATGGAAGACCCTTCCATGGTGGTTGCCGCGACGGCGCAAATCAAGCACGTGCTGCAATCGAGGCATCGCTCCGAATCCGTCTACGATGTCACGAACCTATCCGAACTGCTGGCGGTTGCGGATCGCTCGGCGACCATGCTCACTTGGATGCTGCTGCTGATCTCCGCCGTCACTCTGCTGGTCGGCGGCATCGGCATCATGAACATCATGCTTTCCACCGTCACCTCCCGCATCCGCGAGATCGGAATCCGCAAGGCCGTCGGCGCCACCAACCGCGAAATCCGTTTTCAGTTTCTAGCCGAGGCCATTCTGATCTCCCTCATAGGCGGCTTCGTCGGCATTTTCATTGGCCTCGCGATCCCATATTCAGCCCGCTTCCTTACCGAGTACCGCATCCCCATCAACGGCTGGTCTGCCCTAATCGCCATACTCGTGTCATCGGTGGTAGGAGTGATTTTCGGCACCGTCCCCGCCGCCCGCGCTGCCCAACTCGACCCCGTAGAGAGCCTCCGCTATGAGTAGCGGAAGAATTCTAAGCTATTAAAAATAAAGGTATTGACGGGCAGGTTGTCTCGTCCCCCCGTGTCGCGAACGACGGAAAATTCATTAGCCCCGGACGTGAGTCAGGGGAAGGCAGAGTTAGGAGAGAGCGAGTCCCGCGGGGGCGGCACCCACCCTCTTTCATGCCCGAGCTCCCGCCCAACGCCGTTCCCCGCTCGCCCCCCAAGAACTCTCCCGATGCCTTCTGCCACAAAAAAGTTGCATTTCCCACGGTGACCGAAGTAATATGCTTTACGTAGTTTGACACTTGGTTTCCCAGTGTTCCAGACCCAGTACCGCTAATAGCTAACTTCCAAACTTGCAACTCGGCTGTGTAAAAAACATAACGAGGTGGTTGGTCCGCCTCCGTCCCGGTTCGGAGAGTTCAATATGGCGTGGTACGCATACTGCCTTACCGAGCATCAGACCCTTCCCAACGGCACCCGTTCCCGTCGCCCATTTGTAATTGAAAACGTTCAAGGCGTGAACGGAGCCCCTGTGCTCAGCTATCCCAGCGGTGAATTTGCTGTGATTGTGAGCGAATACGATCAGAACGCCGGACAACTTGACCAGAAAGCTGCCATCGACCACGCCCGCGTAGTCAGCGGCTGCTTCCGCAATTCCACCGTGCTTCCGTTCCGTTTCGGAACCATCTTCGAAAGCGACGACGCTCTCCGCCAGGCTGTCCGGGTCAACCGGCGCGCCTTTGGAGTCAGCGTAGCCAAGCTTCGCGGTAAGTCCGAAATGCACATCAAGCTCACCGTCACGGACGGCTCCCTGCGCGAAGCCATGATTGACGTAATCCTGCCCGACACCGTCGGCGGAGACTATCTCTCAAAGCTGCGCGTCAAGGCTTCCCGCGAACGAGAACGCCAAACCAAGGCGCGCGCCCTCTCGGTCCAAGTCCACAAGCTGTTTAACCCGCTGGAAGAAGAAGTGAGCTGCAAGAAGGTCGCTCCGCAAGGCATGCTCATCGACATCGCCCATCTCATCGATTCCAAATCGGTAGAGAAATATCAGAACCGCTACAACACCGCCACCAAGCAGTTGAAGAACTGCGAGGTAGCTATCAGCGGACCCTGGCCCCCCTACCACTTCCTTCCCGGGAAGCTGCGCACGGTGGCCGGGAACAGCTAAAGCCCATCTACCCCGAGCGGGTTGCCCCGTCCTTGTCTCTCCGGTTTTTGGAGAGACAGGGCGGGCGTTTTTATTTTCCATACGGCTGGTTCCTAATCGGATGAGGAGCCACGCTTGCCCAGCCCTGACTCAGGAACATCCCCCTGCAATCTATATGCACGCTTGTGCACTTTCCCGTCTCTCGATTTGTCGCGGACGCAATCACTTCCGCCGTCCGCCCTTACTAAACCTAGCCTCATCAATTACTTATGGATCGGCCTGATCCCATCACAGATTTTCGCGCTTTGGCTCGGCAAGTGCTTCTTCTGTATGTACTAAAGAGGCCGCAAACCCAAAGAAATGACCCTCACTCTCGTTTCCCGTCACCAATTCCCGAAGTGCCGCTTCGCCCGGCGAAACGGTCACTTCCATTGCCTTTCCTGACAACCCGCCAAAACTGACCTCTTTGAAACGCGGCCCCAGCAACGGGGCCGCCTTTTTGCTCGGAGAACTTCGGAGGCAGAGAATAAAGAATAATGTGGGGACAGCCGCCCTCGGCTGTCCACCGGGCGAAGCCCGGTCCTGTCGGTAGCGCCAATAACTCTAGAAAACCCTCCACACGAAGTGCGCCAGCAGCGCGAACAACAGCACCATGAACACTCCGCCAATCCAAACCAGAAAGTTTAGCGTCAGCTTCGTCGAGTTGATTTCTTTCTTGTCCATGCATCACGCTAGCATAGCCGCTTTCCCCCAGACTGCTCACTCGGATACACTGCCTACTCTATGACCAGGATCTTCCGCCTCTTCATCGCATCCTTCTTTATCGCGATTCTATCCGCACTCCTGCTGACCTCACCCACTCTCGTCAACGCTCAAAACCAGCCCCAGACGCCGCCTCCATCCTCAATGATGGCTTTCCCACAGGTTTCCCAGGCCGCCCAGCAGAATTTCCCTCCGCTCCTGCTCCAGCAACTCTCCGCCATAAAATCCGCCGCGCTCAACGACGACTATGCCTACCGCCAACTATCTCACCTCACCGAAAACATCGGACCCCGCCCCAGCGGCTCCCCTCAAGCCCGCGCCGCCGCCGACTACGTAGCCGCCGAACTCCGCAAGCTAGGCCTCGAAGTCCGCCTCGAACCAGTTACTGTCCCGCACTGGATCCGCGGCACCGAAACCGCCGCTCTGATCGAATATCCCGAAATGGTCCCCAACACCACCCAAAAGATAGTTCTAACCGCGCTAGGCGGAAGCCCCTCCACCACCCCCGACGGCCTGACCGCCGACATACTCACCGTCGACACCTTCGACGAACTCCAGGCCCTCGGCCACGACAAGGTAGCCGGCAAAATCGTCCTCTTCAACGAACTCTTCGACAAGCAAAAGTCCGCCGCCGGACAAGCCTTCGCCGCCTACGGCGAGGCCGTCCGCTACCGCATCGCCGGACCCAAAGCCGCCGCCGATCTAGGCGCAGTAGCCGCCCTGGTCCGCTCCGTAGGCAGCGCCGACTACCGTCTCCCTCACACCGGAATCACTCTCCCCGCCGTCATCCCCGCCGCAGCCGTAACCGCAGAAGACGCCGACCTGATAGCCCACCTCTCAGCCCAGGGCAAAGTCCGCATGCACTTAACTCTAACCTCGCAAAAGCTCCCCGACGAAACCGGCTACAACGTAATCGCCGATCTCAAAGGTTCCGATCACCCCGAGCAAGTAGTAATAATCTCAGGCCACCTCGATTCCTGGGACCTGGGCACGGGAGCCATCGACGACGGCGCCGGAGTAGTAATGGCGATGCAAACCGCCGAAGTCCTCCAGCGCCTCCACCTGCGCCCCGCCCGCACCCTCCGCGTAATCGCCTGGATGGACGAAGAACTCGGAGGCGCCGGCAGCCGAGCCTACGCCGCCGAATACGCCAACGACTTCCCCCGCCACACCGCCGCCATCGAAAGTGACGCCGGAGCCGCCCACCCGCTGGGCTTCACCGTCAAACTAACCCCCGCCGCCCTGGACGCCCTGCGCCCGCTTCAACCCGTCCTCCAAAGCATCGGAGCCACTCTCTTCCAGCCCAGCACCTATCCCCCCGGAGCCGACATCGCCCCCCTCTCCGACGCCGGAGTCCCCGCCTTCGGCCTGCTCCAGGACGGCCGCAAATATTTCGACTACCACCACTCCGCCGCCGACACCCTGGACAAAGTAGTCCCCGCCGAACTCCGAGAAAACGCCGCAGCCATGGCCGTCCTGGCCTACGCCCTAACCAACATGAAAGACCCCCTGCCAAGATAGAAGAAGTTGTTTTGCCTATGTGGAGACACCCGGGTGCCCCATTTCTCGCGTTCTTTGCGAGAAGTGGGGACTTTGACTTCTCCCGCCTCTCAAGGGGGCTGGCCAACCTTTGATTTTTTTCTTGTGGCGCCACCACGACTGAGGCTGCCGCACCTTTCGCGGTTTTCGAAAGAGCCTGCCCTGAGCATAGTCGAAGGGTGCGATGCAGTTGGTAGCGAAACGACTTTGAATCCAGCCGTCCCGTCCCTCCGCCGACTCGATCCACAGAGCCTTCGCGCCGCGATGTTCATCCGTCACAGCCAGCCGATCTCGATCTGTGATAACAATTCCCCGTGCCCGGACTTCATCGCTACTACGGCGCAGGCTGCCTGCACTACATCACCACTAGTTGCTATCACCGCCGTGCCTGGTTGGCCACCGAACCCAACCGCGACTTATTCGTCGAGGTGCTTGAACAGGTGCGCCGGCGCTACCATTTTGTCGTGGTTGGCTATGTCGTCATGCCCGAGCACGTTCATCTTCTTTTGAGCGAACCGGAGCGCGGCAATCCTTCCGTGGTTATGCAGGCCATCAAACAGGGATTCGCCCGCCGCCTGCTCGGCCGCCTGCGTGCCAACCGCGACCCTCGCCAAAGCGATTTGTGGAATCCATCGTTAAACCCACAGAAGGTGTGGCAGCGTCGCTTCTACGATTTCGTAGTTCGGACCTATGAGAAGCGTCAGGAAAAGCTCCACTACATTCACCAGAACCCGGTGAGGGGCTCGCTGGTGCTCGAACCGTGGCAATGGCGCTGGAGCAGCGCTCCTCACTATCTTCGGGGAGAGAGCGGCCCTGTGCTGGTGAACGAATTGGTTATGGCTGACATGAAGATACGGCCCGTGGCCTGAGTGGAATACAATGGCGGGTGTTGGAAAGATCGTGCGCGGGATAGCGTTTGGTGCAGCAGGGGCTGAGGGAGCACGAAAGAAAAGCCTCTAGCTATCGGTTGATGGAGCGCGCACCTTTCGAAAACCGCGAAAGGTGCGGCAGCCTCAGTTGTGGTGGTGCCAGCGGATTCAAAGGTGGGCCAGCCCCCGAAATCGGTGTTAAGGTCGAGTTGGGCGGATTCAAGGTCGGCGTGGAACGTACGAACACGCAAGAAGAGGGCCAGGCAGCAAAGACTGAGTGGGTACCGGGATTCGAGAAAGGAAAGTTCGAAGGTTCGAACGCAGAGTTGGGAGTCGGTGCCGGTGGATGCTTATTGTTGTGCGGCCAAATCGAGGTTGGGGTCCAAGCTGACAAAATACTGAGCGATATCGGTAATGCGGCGGGAAATGCGATCAGCAATTACGTGGCACCCAAGGGTCGACCCTGATGAACTGCCGCACTGAGAAGGCGGTTTGACGAGCAGCAAATTCCGCCATATCACGGGGGTCTAACGATGTCTAGATGGCTCGTATCTGACCGCGCTCGGGCAGTGTCCTTCTACTCGTCATGGGCTGTGGTGTGCATGGGGATCTTTATAGTCTTCATGCTGACACCATGGTTCCAACAGATCGAGACACTGCCGAAGGGCAAAATGCTCCTGCAGGCGCTGGGGGGTACTGTAGGTATTCTGGGTGCACCAGCTTCCTTAATTATTTTGTTTGGCATGGCGGTTTTCTGTGTACGTGAGGACGGTTCCCAACTCAGGACCAAGATATTCTGGTTTGTCCTCTTTCTCACGACTGCGTGTTTCGGGGCAGCAGCCTATTTCTTTAGGGTGTACAGAAAACAGGTACCGACGGAGAGTTTACGAGCGGCTTTCTAAGAGGGGGGTGGGAATCCGGGGCGGCGTACCATAAAAAGTACGCGGGCGGGTGGCCCAGGCTCTTGATCTCGTTGGCATCTCCAGGGACAGACGGGACTGGCCCAATTTCCAATCGTGGGTTAGGGAATTAGGCTCACACCACAGCGGCGTACCATAAAAGGTACGTCACCCGCCTGTCAAGTCTACTTTAGTAGACATTCGACCCCCTCGAAAGTAGACATTTCTTCCACAGCCTATCCCCTTGATTCCATTGACCAGCCCAAAAGCCCGCACGAAGAATCAACAACTTACCCCCGAAACTTTTCTGCAAAGTGAAATGTTCAGTTGGAATACAAAGGGTGAGCATCCCCGGAAGTCTCGCAAGAGCAGTGCCGGTCTTAAGCTCTGGAATTTAACAGGCGCTCGACTCTCTCCGGCTCGCAGGCAATAATCTTCAAATAAGCTTGGGTTGGCCGGTCGGGTCGCGCGCGACCTTGCTCCCAGTCCCGGAGCGTGCCCAGGGGGATATGGTAACGGACGGCGAATTCCTCCTGCGTCAACGCCAGAGCGCGGCGAATGATTTTTGCCTGGGGCGTCCGCTTCATCCGCCCAAGATCTTCGGCATTCAAAGGCTGCGCGTCGCGGTCAGCACGGGCGGCTGCCTCAATGGCCGCGGGCGTCATCGGCCTAAGCGTTTTGCTGGAAGTAGTCGTCTTGCTCATATTGCGTTGCCCTTCGGGCTGAAATAATGCGAATACGTTCTTCACGCTCGGTGTAGGCTACAAATAACAAATCCTTACCCTCGGCCGCGCCGATGATGACAAAGCGCTCTTCTTCATATTCCTCTCTGTCATCCAGCCGCTCGATGGCGAACGGATCGCTAAACACGGTCTTCGCCAAATCGAAGCTCACTCCATGTCTGCGAAAGTTTGCCTTAGCCTTGGCTTTGTTCCACTCAAATTCCAGCTTCATAATACTACGGGATACCAGTAGTTAGTCAACTCGGGAAATCCGGCGACAGACGGAACGTTTTCTCGGTTCTCAGAAGTGGTTTCGGCCCACCGCGGCGTACCATAAAAAGTACACCGTACCCCTGTCAAGTCTACTTTAGTAGACATTCGACCCCCTCGAAAGTAGACATTTCTTCCACAGCCTATCCCCTTGATTCCATTGACCAGCCCAAAAGCCCGCACGAAGAATCAACAACTTACCCCCGAAACTTTTCTGCAAAGTGAAATGTTCCAGTCGGAACATAGTGCACAATGTTCCAACCGGAACATTAAGCCCTTCTCACCCCGCCACCGGAAGGCATCCCCTGATACGAAGCCCTACGAGCCCGCAGTCTGCCAACGCATAGGAAGTCAAAGGCCTTTCGAGCTTCGCTTGAAGCACAGCCGGGGCGGCCGGCTTTCCCACATCGGGCATGTCCTGCTGGGCGTTCCCCAGGCATATTCCGTCCGCAACGCAGGCGGTGGTTGACGCATCTCAATTGAGGCGCTTATGATTTTGGTTTGGTCCTTACTCAGTGGCGGCTCCCGTGGAGCCGCCGCAGGTTTTAGAAGTGTGAACTTATGGATAAGAAGAAGTTAGAAAGCTTCAAGAAGCGACTAGAGACGCGGCAGCAGGATCTGCGGCGGACGGTATCGCGCACGCAGGCGGATGGACGCTCCGCCGATGAAGATACGGCGCAGGATATTGCCGACCGCGCCGCGAGTTCCTACACCAAAGAGTTTCTATTCAGCCAGAGCAACAACGAGCGGGCGCTGCTGCAGATGGTGGAGCGGGCGCTGGCGCGGATTCGCGAAGGCAGCTTTGGCGAGTGCATCCATTGCGGAAAAGAGATTAATGCCAAGCGTCTGGAGGCAGTGCCGTGGACGCGGCACTGCATCGAGTGCCAGGAGAAGCTGGAGCAGGGATTGCTGGAGGAAGCTCCGCGGTAGCTTTACGCAGCGCTGAAGCTGAAGCGCCGGTCTTCCACGCTACGGCACGCGGTTGGGAATGCTTCGAGGCGGCGGGCGGCAAGAGCGATGGAAAAGGGCGACAGCAGGTTCCTCACCGGGCTTGGCCCGGTTCGGAATCAAAGGATTTTGAGTTGGACGGGCTTGGCGCCCGGTTTGGAATGACATGGGATTTTGAGTCGAAGAGACGAGGCTGCCTCGTCGCGCGGCTTTGACGGTGTTGTTTTCTGACTGTAAACTAGTGTTTTGTCCCACCCGAGACAGTAGAGTCATCGACATCGACTCGCGAAACTGAGACTGGAAGGTAGTCGTGCGCGCAGAGACACGCCATCAACTTAAGCAGGATGCATTCAGCCGAGTCACCATTGGAGCGGCGGAGAAGACCGCTCATTGGGGCGTGGAGCACAGGGACACGCTGATGATTGCGGCTATCGCCGTGCTGGTGATCGCCGCGGGGGCGGTGGGCGGGTGGTATTACCTGAGCGCGCAGAATGAGAAGGCGAGCTTCGATTTAGCGGTGGCGGTGCGGACGCTTGACACGCCGATTCGCCCGGCTGGGGCGCCGGCGCAGCCGGACTCTCCGAGCTTTGGCTCGGCGAAGGAGCGCGCTGAAACGGGCAGGAAACAGTTTCAGGCGATTATGGACAAGTATCCGCATACCCGGACAGCGGCTATGGCGCGCTACTTTCTGGGAGTGACGTCAGAAGGCGCGGGCGACAACGCGGCCGCGGAAAACAACTTTAAGGCGGTGGCTTCGAACGGCAACAAAGAGCTGGCGTCGGTGGCGAAGCTGGCGTTGGCTGCGCTCTACCGCAACACGAGCCGCACCAAGGACGCCATTGCGATCTACCAGGAGTTGATCAACCGGCCTACGATTTCAGTGGGCAAAGTTACGGCGCAGTTGCAACTGGCGGACCTCTACCAGTCCAGCAACCAGCCGCTTGACGCCAAGCGTCTCTACGAGCAGATCAAGAAGGACAATTCCAGCCCGGACGCGGTGCAGATGGCGACCCAGAAGCTGACGGAGCTGAAGTAGGCGCGGGTGGGCCTTGTGCGCCGGTTTAATTTAGCGCGCGGCTAGAAGGTTCGCTCAGCAGCCAGCCGGCCGCAGATGGAGCGAATGATTTCCTGCACGGCGGCTGACTCAAGGAACTGGAAACCGTAGCGAAAGCAATCCCTTTGGCGGACGACCGCATGAACCTTCACCTGGCCGATGGGAAGGGTGAAGTTCAGCTCCACGATCTCAGACAACGGAACGTCGATTCGCAGCATGGCGGAGATTCCGGATTCGCTGATATCGGCAGTACGGCCGGTCAGCACACCGCAGGTCCGGGTGCGGACAGTGACATCCAGCACGAGTGGAAACCGGGGTTCGACACGCATGCTGCCGGGCGCGGAGCGGGGTGCGGGCTGATTCTCAGTCTTCAATTTCGATTTCTCCGGCCAGTTAGAAGCTTTTCATTTTCTATCGGCGGGAGGGCGGGAAACTTTAACTCCTCCTGCGGTAGTGGTCAGTTTGGCAGAAACAAAGAAACAAAGAACCACTAAGGACACAAAGGTACACGAAGGAAAACGCCGAGACTAAGGGCCTTCTACATATTTCAGCATGAAATGTCTGAGGATCATTTGCGCCTGGTCGCTGCTTGCCGCGGGGGGCGCTGGCTTTGTGCCGGCGCAGAGTTCTGCTGGCGGGTCTTCTGCAGAAGTTGTGTCTTCCGATCCGGGATCGGGGGTTGTGGGATCGCGATTGGCGCGGCTGCGGCATGGCATTAACGCCAGCTCATGGTTTGCGCAGGTTTATGACAAGCGCGGATACACGAAGGAACACTTCCAGGACTGGACTACGGCGCAAGACATCGCTCTGATCAAGTCTTTGGGCTTCGATCACGTGCGGTTGAGCGTCGATCCGCAGCCGATGATGTTGAATCACCGGCCTGACGAGATTCCGGCGGAGTATCTGGGATATCTTGACGCGGCGGTGAAGATGGTTCTGGATCAGGGGCTGGCGGTGGTGATCGATCTGCATCCGGAGGGGGACTTCAAGAAACGGCTGGGGAAAGATGACAGCTTTGTGGAGGAGTTTGCCGATTTCTGGCGGGCGCTGGCGCGGCATTATTCGAGCTGGGATGCGGAGCGGGTGTTCCTTGAAGTTCTGAACGAGCCCGAGATGTCTGACCGTTACCGCTGGTACGGGGTGCAGGCCAAGCTGGCGGCGGCGATTCGGGAAGGGGCTCCGCGGCACACGATGATTGCGGCGGGAGCGCGGTGGTCGGACAACGACGACCTGTTCTTTGTCGAGCCCCTGCGCGATTCGAATGTGATTTACAACTTTCATTTCTATGAGCCGCACATCTTTACGCATCAGGGGGCGACGTGGGGATCGTATTTCTGGCATTGGGTGAAGGGGCTGCATTATCCGTCGTCGCCGGAATCGGCGGCGAAGACGGCGGCGGGTGTGCCGGAGGCGGCGGACCGTCTGGCGGTCATCCGTTATGGGCAGGATCACTGGGATGCGGCGCGGATTGATGCGGAGATTGCGCAGGTCGCGGAATGGGCGCACGCGCACGGGGTTCCGGTGGTGTGCAATGAGTTTGGAGTGTTCCGAGATTATGCGGACCCGCGCGACCGTGAGGCTTGGATTCACGATGTGCGTGCGTCGCTGGAGCGGCATGGGATGGGTTGGGCTATGTGGGATTATTCGGGGAGCTTCGGCGTGGTGATTAAAAAAGATGGACGGAATGTGCCGGATGAAAGTACGGTGCGGGCTTTGGGGCTGGCGCCGGCGGGGAAATAAGCGAGAGCACACCTCAGGGGCTAAAGCCCATCTAGATTGATGCCTTCAGACGCAGGCCTGGAAGGCCTGCTCCACCCTTTCTACTGCACCTTTTCTACTGCACCTTTCTACCTGCACCCTCTCTGCTGCACCCTCTCTGCTGCTTCGCTATGGAACTAACGCGGGCATGGGTTGGCCTGCCGTCATCTTGAAGATTTTGATGTTCTTGCCGAAGGAGTCGGAGTGCAGGTCGTGGAACTCCGCGAAGTGCTTCTGCAGGTCGGCGGGAAGATCTACTCCCCAACCTGCTTGAAAAATCCAGACGGTGTCCGCCGGTTTGAGATTGTAGGATTGCAGGAAGCGCTGCCACTCCGTGGGAAAATTGTCTGCCCAGAACATCCAGGCGGTTTTGTAGTCGCTGGAAACGATGCGGTGGCCGCCGCAGGAAAATTGTTCGAACTTGCCGGGGGCAGGGTCGAGGAGAATGGGACGCTGTTGGCAGAGATAGTGGCCGAGCATGAGGTCGCTCTGGTAATCGACGAAGATGATTTCGGAGGGCTTCATGTTGTCGCGGACGAAATCGAGAGCAGCGGCCATGTGAGTGCGGGATTGATCGGGGCGCTCCATGCGGGGCTGGCGCGGTTTGCCGAAGGCGATGCAAACGGCAAGGACGAGGGCTGCGACGGCGAGGCCGCGATCCCATCTTTTTTCTGCTGGTCTTTTTTCTGCTGGTCTTTTTTCCGTCGATCTTTCTTCTGTCGATCTTTCTTCTGTGGAACCGGCCGCCAGATATGCCATGGCCACGCTGACGCCGGCGACGGCGGGGATGATCAGGAAGGCAACGTGGCGGGTGCCGCCGTAGGGGTAAAAGTGAGCCAGGCTGAGGCTGCCGGCAATCGCAAACGGAATGAGCAGGAAGATTCCGAGTCGGCGGGAAGAAGTGCGAGCCTCGGGCGATCCTTTGCCGCGCAGGAGAATTGCGACTCCGGCGAGGAAGAAGATTCCCATGGCGATGCCCACGGCGAGTTGTCCGGAGAAATATTGAAAGACTCCGAAGCTGTGGCCGACCAGGAACTTCACGGGATTGTCGTGTGCGGGATCGAAATAGGAGCGCTGTAGATAGAACTCGCTCATCCATCCTTGCATCGCGGTTCTTGAGTCGCCTGCACCCAGCTTTGAAAGATGGGTCTTGTACAGGAGCACGGCGAGAGCCAGGCCTCCGAGCTGGCTGACTGCCCACGCTGCCGCTAGTCTGGCGGGCGGACGTTCCGTGATGATTCGGAGCAGGGCGTAAATGCCGAGTGCGGCGGCGAACAAAAATGCCGAGTAGTGAGTCAGCATGGCGAGGTACAGGTACAGAGAAAAAGCTGCCATGCGGCTGAGAGAGTTTTGCGCGAAGGCTTGGTCAAGAAGGTACAGAGCGCTGGCGAGGAATGCGAGCAGGAAAGCGTACTGGCGGACCTCCGCAGAGAGCGCGACTATGGGCGGAAGCAAGGCGACGAAGAGAAGTCCGATCATGGCGGCGAGGCTGCCGGCGGCTTTGGTTAGCCACTTGTAAAACATCCAGCAAAAAGCTGTGCCAGCGAGCACCGAGGGCAGGCGCAGCCAGAGTTCTGACGTGCCCAGCACGCGCCAGAAATGGAGGAAGAGGATGTATAGCGGAGGATGAGCTGCGGTGAGAGCCGCCTTGTAGGCAAGGGCAACCGAGGGCTGGTTGGCCAGACGGAAATGCAGAGCCTCATCGGGATTGAGGAAGGTTCCGGAGGCGGTCCAGAGGCGCGCCAGAGAGCCGAGCAGGTTAAGGGAAACTGCGGCCGCGCCGGGGTGGTTTTGGAGCCACTGATTTCTATCTTCCGTCAACGATCCCTGTCCTCGCTGATCATTTCTTCGGCGGTAGGGATGATGGGATCCACGGGAAATCACCCCTTGAGATAGTTTAGGCAGTGTCTTAAACGCTGTGTTAAGACACCACCATAGTTTATCCCGCCTTGACACTGCTTTCTATCAGCCTTTATCCTTAACCCTTGCTCCTTGCGGTACTTGCGCCTTCTGGGCGCGCTTCCGCGAGCCTGGGGTGGCAATGGAACGGGGCGCGGAGGTTTCCGATGTTCTTCGAAATCAAAGATTTAGAACTTCATCCGGTAGAGTTTACGGAGAAGTTCGCGCCGGGCGTGATCGACCTGGGAAGCGATTACCGCCAAGTTACTCCGATTGAGAGCAGCGGGCGGGCAGACCTGGTCGAGGAGCATCACGGCAAGCACAAGATAATCCAAGACATCCGCATTAAGGGACGGTTGGCCACCAGCCTGGAGGCGATCTGCGCCCGCTGCCTGGAGCCGATTACTCAGGATGTGAAACGCGAGTTCGACCTGTTGTATCGTCCTCAGGGCGCGGACGCCGGGCGCGACGAGATATCTGTGACCGACGCTGAGGCCGAGATCAGCTATTATGAAGGCGAGGGCATTCTGCTCGACGATGTGGTGCGCGAGCAGGTGCTGCTGGCTGTCCCGTTGAAAGTTACGTGCCGGGAAGATTGCAAAGGTTTGTGTCCGCACTGCGGCCAGAATCTGAACGATGGTCAGTGTTCGTGCGCGGTAACCGTGGAGGAACCGCGGTGGGCGGCGTTGAAGGAAATCCGCGGCAAGCTTTCGCACTAAGCCTGTTATTCGATCAAGAATATCAAGATTGATTCATGCCGAAAGCCTCGGCGAGAGGAATTTATAGACCATGCCGAATCCTAAACGAAGACACTCCCAGAAGCGCACGTCGACCCGGCGGGCACACGATGCGTTGAAGAGCCATTCGCTCTCCGAGTGCCCCAACTGCCATGAGAAGAAGATGCCGCATCGCGCTTGCGTCAAGTGCGGCTACTACAAAGGCCGCGAAGTTGTGGAAGTAAAGGAAGCCAGTTAATTTCCTGCCACCATGCCTAGCGTAATCGCGCTGGATGCGATGGGCTCGGACCGGTCGCCCAAGCCTGAAATCGAAGGTGCAATTCATGCGGCGCGCAGTTACGGCGTGCGCGTGCTGCTGGTCGGTCCGGAAGCCACGATCAAAGCGGAACTGGACCGCCATCCGTCGGCGGCGCGGCTGCCGCTTGAGATCGTTCACGCCAGCGAAGTTATTTCCATGGAAGATAAGGCGGTGCAGGCGGTGCGCTCCAAGCGCGATTCCTCCATGCGCGTCGGGCTGCGACTGGTGCGCGAAGGACAAGCGGCGGGCTTCGTTACCGCCGGGAATACCGGTGCCGCGATGGCAACGGCCAAGATGGTGCTGGGCGCGTTGCGCGGCGTGGACCGGCCGGCGCTGGCGGCGGTTTTTCCTACGGCTCCGGGGACGGCTGCGATTCTGCTCGATGTCGGAGCGAATGTGGATTGCAAGCCGCATAATCTGGAACAGTTCGCGGTGATGGGCGAGATTTATTTCCGGTCGATGTTCAGCGAATCGAAGGCCGGCCACTCATTTGGCCGATCCATGTTCGGGGCCGGAAGGCGTCCGCGGGTGGGATTGCTCTCGATCGGCGAGGAAGAAACCAAAGGCAACCAGTTGACACGCGAGTCGTTCCAGTTATTGAAGCGCTTGCCTTTGAACTTTGTAGGCAATGTTGAAGGCCGCGACTTGTTCAATGGCCATGTCGACGTGATTGTGGCCGATGGGTTCGTGGGCAATGTGGCGCTCAAGATTTCCGAGGGCGTGGCGAACCTGGTTCGCACGGTTTTGAAAGAATCGCTGAAGGCTACAATTACCCGGCAGGTGGGCTTCATGCTTTCGCGCAGCGCATTTTCCGATTTCAAGAAGCGCATCGACCACACCGAATACGGCGGGGCGCCGCTCCTGGGCTTGAAGGGCGTGTGCATTATCACGCACGGCTCGTCAAACGCGAACGCAATCAAGAACGCGGTGCGGGTAGCCGCGGAGTTCGCCGAGCGGCGGATCAATGAGTCGATTGAGCGGGGACTGGCCGAGCTTCATCCCGAACCAGCCGAAGTGGAAGTCGCACCGGCTCACTAGGTCTTGCAATTAACGATGACGACAGAATCAAGCAACGGGCACGGCATCGCCACATCGAAGATCGCATTTATTTTTCCCGGCCAGGGATCGCAGGCCGTGGGCATGGGCAAGGATCTCGCCGAGAAATATCCGATTGCGCGGCAGACGTTCGAAGAAGCCGACGAGGCGCTGGGCTACAAATTATCCCAAGTGTGCTTTGAAGGCCCGGAAGAACAATTGAAGCTGACCGAGATCACGCAGCCGGCGATTCTCACTGCGTCAATCGCGGCTTTGAGAGTTCTCGAGTGCCGCATCCCCCGGCCGAGCTTTGTGGCCGGCCACAGCCTGGGTGAGTACTCGGCGCACGTCGCTTCCGGGACCATGAGTTTTGCCGATGCTGTGCACACGGTGCGCAATCGCGGAAAGTATATGCAGGAGGCGGTCCCGGTGGGAGTGGGCGCGATGGCGGCAATCCTGGGCATGGGGTTCGAGAAAGTTGCCGCAGTTTGCCAGGACGCAGCGCAGGGCGAAGTTTGCTCGCCAGCGAATATTAATTCGCCGGAGCAGATTGTCATCTCGGGCAACAACGCGGCGGTGGAGCGCGGCGCGAAGCTGGCCGATGAGCGTGGAGCGAAACGCGCCAAGGTGCTGCCGGTGAGCGCGCCCTTCCATTGTGTGCTGATGAAGCCTGCGCAAGACCGCTTGGAAGTGGATTTGAACTTGCTGAAGATGCAGAGGCCGGTGTATCCCGTGGCCTGCAATGTAGAAGCTTCTCTGGTCAGCGATGAATTGCGGGCGCGGACTACTCTGGTCGGGCAGGTGACGGGCTCGGTGAAGTGGGAACAGTGCATGCGGCTGCTGATCGCGCACGGCGTTGAGATCTTCGTGGAAATCGGGCCGGGAAGAGTTTTGTGCGGGCTGATGCGGCAGATTGATCGCTCGAAGACCTGCCTGAATGTCGGCGACGAGGCTTCGCTGACGAAGACTCTGCAGCAGTTCGAAATTAGCGCCGCAGTCGGAAGTTAGCGAAATTCCAGATCGCAGGGCGGCATGCTGATCGTCTTATCAGATTTGTCCACGTACAACTGGGCGTGTTGCGCGCGATCGTTCACGATCAGGTCGACCACTACGCCACTTCCGCCGCCGGGGCAGTTGCTGGCACCGTAAACCTTGAAGTTTTTGACGACGCCCCACTGGCCGCCCGGACCCCAATCCCGCCAGAACTCGCTGAAGGGATACTGCGCGTGATTCTGAGGATGCGTCTTCCATTCGGGATCGTGATAGTAGACGCCGTAAGCGGTCTCGAAGTCCTGCTTCTGCAAGGAAGAAAAGAATTTGTCGGCGATGCGTTTTTCCGGCCAGAAGCGGTTCCACCATGCGCCGAAAACAAGAAGCACAATTAGAACGACGGCCGAAATGATCCGGCTTCTTCGCTTCCGTTCTTTTTCGGGATGGTACTCTTTCGCGTCCAGTAGGGTCATCGCTCTCTAGCATAACGGACGCGGCAAGTAAGTCAAAAGTTCCAACAGAATTGGGTAATTTGGTAATTGAGTAATTTGGTAATTTTCAATCCCGAAAGCGGGTGGTCTTAAAATTACCAAATTACTTAATTCTTCTCTAGAGAGTGCGCTTGAACAACGGAATGGCGATGCCAAGCGTAATGGCGGCGAAGATCGACAGGAACAGCATGTCGCCCCACACTGCGGAGAGGGTCGTCTCTTTCAGCAGCAGACATTTGAAGCCATCCACAGCGTAGGAAAAAGGGTCAACCCTCGCGATCGCCCGCAACCACGGCGGAAAGGCCTGGATGGGATAGATTGCGCCGCTGGGAAAAAACAGCAGTGTATTCAAGATGCCGAACATGGCGCGCGGCACCAGCGGATCTTCGATGCGGACCATCAGCAGAAACATCATGGTGTTGAAAGCGATCGAGGTCAGCACGATCATGATCAGCAGTCCGAACATCGTGACTGGATTGAAAATCGTACTCACGCCGGAGATCAGCGCTCCGATCACACAGATGATCACGCCCGTCATCACGGCCTTGATCGCGCCCGCCAGGTTGAGCCCCAACACCAGTTCGAGCTTGGTGATGGGCGTGACCAGATAGCCCTCATGAATGCCGCGCGCCTTGTCGTCGATGTAGAGCATGCCGCCGCCGATCATCACCGAGACAAACATAGCGAGCGTGAGCGAGCCCGGAAGCAAGTACTTCATGTACTCGATGTACGGATAAAGTTCGACAACCGAAAGCGCAGTCTGCTGCAGGATGCGCGGCTCGACGGTGGGTTGGTTCAGGGCGTTGGTCAGGTCGGTGAGTTCACCCTCCAGCGCGGAACTCATGAAGTTGTCGCTGTTATCGACCACCAATGCGATCTGCGGATGGTTGTCCTCGTAGATGCGCCGTGAAAACTGCGGTGGAATGATGACAGCGCCTTCAAGCTTGCCGTTGCGGACGTCCTCCATCGCTTGTTTTTCGTTGTCGTAGTAAACCGGCACGAACGTCCGAATGTTGGCGCGTACAGAATCGAAAGCCTCTCGCACTCTTAGCGCTTGAGTGCCACCGTCTTCGTCGACGATGGCGAGCCGGGCGTCGCGAATCTTGCCCCCGAATGCGTTGCCTAGAATGACCAGCTGCACGAGCGGGAAAATCATCGACGCCAGCATGAGCGCCGGCGAACGGAAAAACTTGCGCATCTCGCGCTCGACAATCGCCATCATTCGATTCATAACTTCACTCCCGGGCGGTTCAAGGCCGCAACCCCGGGCTCTGCGGCATGGTAAAGGCGTACGCTTTCTGCAGTTCGTCGCGCAACTGCCTGCCCGTATAGTGGACGAACACATCGTCCAGCGTGGTGTTCTGCACCGAGAGCGACTTCACCGCAACTCCGGCTTCGACAGCCATCTCGACCAGTTCGGTGGTAGTGCGCGATCCGTTGCCGGTGAGGATTCGATACATGCCCGCTCCCTCGTGCTGCACCGAGGTGACGTCGTCAAGTGTGTGCAGCCGCTGCTCCCAGTCGTCCGGGGGATTCTCGAACTGGGCTTCAATCACGTTTGATCCCGGCACACTCGCCTTCAACGCCATAGGCGCGTCGAGCGCTACCAGCTTGCCGTGATCGACGATGGCGATGCGGTCGCAGAGCCGGTCGGCTTCGTCCATGTAATGCGTCGTGATAAGAATCGTGAGTTGCCGCTGGCTCTTGATGTTACCCAGCATCTCCCATACGGCGACGCGTGAGACCGGATCCAGTCCGGTGGTGGGCTCATCGAGGAAAAAGATTTTGGGATGATGCACCAGGCCGCGCGCGATCTCCAGTCGTCGCCGCATGCCGCCCGAGAGAGTCTTGGTCTGCGCATCGCGCCACTTGGTTAAATCCACCAACCCCAGTAATTCTTCGATCGAGCGTTTTCGTTCTTTCGCAGGAACGTCGTAGAGCTTGGCATAGATGTTCAGATTCTCTTCGACCGTGAGATCGAGGTCGCTGGTCAGCGCCTGCGGGATCACGCCAATGGCTCGCCGCACCGCATCCGGATCTTTGGCAACGTCGTGGCCGGCAATGCGCGCGACGCCGGAAGTGATCGGAATCAGCGTCGTCATCATGCGGATCAGCGTCGACTTTCCCGCACCGTTTGGTCCGAGCAGACCGAAGATCTCACCATCTTTCACATTGAACGAAACATCATTGACGGCGGTGAAGTCGCCGTATTTTTTGACTATGTGCTGAACATCGATGGCGAAAGTCTCGGCGCCGGGAGCGCGAGATCCTCCGCCATTCGCCTTGGCGCCAACTTCAGTCATCATTGCTGCCCCGCTGCCGCTGCGCTCTGCGGATTGCTGCCTTTCAACTGCTCCGGCGAAACCAGAACCTCGGCCGTCATTCCCGGCACGTACGCGCCTTTGGGATTGTCCAGCCGAATTTTCAGAACAATGGTTCTGATATCCCGTTTGCGCCGGCCTACATCGCGTTGCGTAGCGAAGTCGCTCTCCACTCCTTTGAAAAACACTTTGCCGCTGGTGATGGTCCCGCCCGGCATTCTTACGCGCAGCACGTCGCCGTAGCCGATGTGATCGGCGTACGTTTCCGGAATCGCGGCACGCGCCCAGGTATCCGTGAGATCGACAATGGTCACGATAGGCGCGCCGATGTTGACCACTTCTCCCTGCCGCGCCGCGCGCACAGAAACCGTGCCCGTCACGGGCGCGTTAACATTGGTGTAGCCCAACCGCACCGCGGCCTGGTTTTTCTGGGCAATGGCATTCTTAAGATCTGCCTCCGTCGATTGCACGGTGCTCTTCGCTGCGTCGGCTTGCTGCGTACGCGCGATGGCAGAGTTCAAACTCGCCTGCGCCGCCCTCACCAATTCCTCCTGAGCCTGCACGGTCGCTTTGGCGGCTTGCAGGTTGGTTTCGGCTTGCACGCGTTCCTGGTCAGACTGAACGCCGGCCTTGGCCAGTTCGATCATGCGGCGGCTGTCGCTCTCGGTGCGATCGAGCGTAGCTTTGGCCTGTGAGAGTTGCGCTTTGGCGGAAGAGAGCATGGCCCGCGCATTGGCCACATCGCTCGAAGTGGAGCCTGACGTGGATTTTTCGGTGTGTTGCATCTCAGAAACTTTGTGTTGCAGGCTGGAGATGTTGGCCGCAGCCGCGGCTTCCTGCGTCTGCAACTCGGAAGGATCAAGCACCGCGATCAGGTCTCCGGCCTTCACTGGAGTGCCTTCATCCACCAGCAGTTTCTGGATGCGGCCTTCCACTTGGGCGCTGACGATCACCTGGTTCGAGTCGACGGTGCCAACCAACACCAGGTCTTTGGAATGATCGGTAGAGACAAAATAGTAGATGGCAGAGATTACGAAGATGATGCTGAGGAGAATAAAAAACCGATTACGAGCACTCATTTTCTTGCTCCTGGTTTGCGCACTGACGGGTCCCGACTGAAGCAAGGTTGAAACAGCGCCGCGGAAATAAAATCCAGCACTGCGGCCCGCCGCTCCGCGATGCGCTGCGGGGTCAGCGGATTGAAATGCACGATCCGCTTCATAACCGGAGCGCTGCTGAAATAGAAGACAATCATCGCCACCATGGAAGGAACGAAGTGCGCCGGATCAACTTGCCGGAATTCTCCTTCTGCAATTCCTTTGTGCAACAGCTCGCTCACACGCTTAAAGATGGGTTGAAAGTAGGTCTTGACCAGGCGGTCGATATGCTCGGAGTGTCCCTCGCGCGCCCGCATCATCTCGCGCTGCATCAGCTTGGGATAAATCTGGTTGGAGGCGATGAAATCGAAATACGCGCCCACGTACGCCATAATCTTTTCGCGCGGCGGCAGGTCGCTGTCGAGCACATGGAAAACCTTCGCCTTCATCCCGGAGAACGCGTCGTCGAGCACCGCCCCATAAAGCGTTTCTTTGTCCTTGAAGTAGTAATAGAGCAGCGCTTTGTTAACGCGCGCTTCGTGGGCGATCGCGTCGGTGCGGGCTCCGGCAATGCCGAGGTCGGAAAACTCCCGCGCCGCGGCTTGCAGGATGGCGGCGCGGCTTTCCTCGGGCTGTCCGCGGGAACCCATGCGGGGAGGAGGATCGCGATGACGAAAGAGTTGGGCCATAACTAATCAACCTGACTAATTAACCAGTTAGTTAGATTGATTATTACAGGATTCGCCGTGAATTGCAAACGGCTTTGGACCAGAAGGCGAGTGGCGAGGACTAACTCGCCCCGCCCGCAATCGATGGCACGAGCAGCACTTCATCCCCGTCGCTAAAGATGTAATCGGGCCCGCCCAGGAAGCGGATGTCTTCTTCATTCACGTAAATGTTGAGGAAGCGGCGCACCTTTCCCGCTTCGTCGCGCAGATGGGGCTTCAGTTCGGGGAACTTTTCGTCGAGGACGGAGAACAGTTCTCCCAGGTTCGCGGGGGCGCACGCGATCGAGCTTACGCCCGCCGTGTGACGCCGCAGCGCGGTTGGAATTTGTACAGTGATCGACATATTTGTCCTCCGCTATGCTCCCACGGTCGCGGCCGCTTCCTTCGCGGCCTCAACTGTGTCCAGCGTCTCATGCAGATACTTCTCAAACTCCGCCAGCTTGGGGGCGATCGGCCGTTCGATCTCATACACGCCCGCGAGAACATCGGTCGTCTTCAAACCGTTTCCGGTGATGCATAACACGGTCGTCTCGTCGGGAAGAATGCGGTCCTGGCGATAGAGCTTGCCCGCCGTGCCCACGGTGACGCCGCCGGCGGTTTCGGTGAAGATGCCTTCTGTTTCCGCCAGCACACGGATCGAATCGATCACCTCGGGATCGCTCACGTCCTCGCTCCATCCGCCGCTGTGCTTGATGGTCTTGATGGCATAGTGGCCGTCGGCCGGATTGCCAATGGCGAGCGAACGCGCAATGGTCGCCGGTTTCTGCGGATCGATCTCCGAGCTGCCGGTCTTCACCGCGGTCGAAATCGGAGAGCATCCCGTAGCCTGCGCCCCAAAAAACTTCACCGGCTTCTCTTCGACGAACCCCAGCTTGATCAGTTCGTCGAACGCCTTTTTAATTTTGACAATCAACGACCCGCCCGCCATGGGCACGACCACATTGTCCGGCAGCCGCCAGCCCAGTTGCTCGGCGATTTCGAAGCCGACAGTCTTCGATCCCTCGGCGTAGTAGGGCCGCAGGTTCACGTTGACGAATCCCCAGCGGCGCTCTTCGGCAATCTGCGAGCACAGCCGGTTCACCTGATCGTAGTTACCCGCAATGCGCACCACGTTCGCGCCAAACACTTGTGTGCCCAGAATTTTTGCCGGCTCGAGATCGGACGGAATAAAGATCCAGGCCTTCAGTCCGAGACGGGCCGCGTGTGCCGCCACAGCGTTCGCTAGATTGCCTGTCGAGGAACAGGCCACGGTATCGAAACCGAAAGCCTGCGCGTTGGCGAGCGCTATGGCCACAACGCGGTCCTTAAAACTCAGCGTAGGCAGGCAGACAGCGTCATTCTTGAGATAGAGATTCTGCGCGGCGACCTTGGCGTCATTCTTATTGCTGGCTAGCCGTGCCGCAAGTCGCGGCGCCTGGAACAGCGGGGTGAACCCGACCGGCAGACGCGGCTCGAAGCCCGCAGGCAGCGGCAGCAGTTCTGCATAACGCCACATGTTCGGCGGCCGCTGAGAAATCCGTTCGCGACTAAACGTTCCCTGGGCAATCGAAGCCTGGATCGCATCGTAGTCGTAGGTGATTTCCAGAGGAGAGAAACACTCGTCGCAGATCGAGCGGGGCTGGTTTCCCCAGCTTCGTCCGCATTCCCGGCAACGCAGTTCGTAGTGAGCTTGGGCGTCGTATTGATGACCTTCGTATTTCGACATCGGGCTACTCGCTTTCTGTTTACAGCGAATAGCTGGGGACGAGCCGGAGAAAAAGTGCCCTAAAATACAAAGGCCTCTTTCCCAGGAAATAGGAAAAGAGGTTATCGGAATGCAAATACAAATAAGCTTCGCATCCGAATCTCATGTTCCCCGTTTCCGGGCGGGAGTTGGCACCTGGCGGTCGGGATATATGATCCAGATCCGGTTGCCGTGGCGTCACAGGGCTCGTCCCTCAGCCACTCTGCATGAAATTCAGCCTGCCCCGAAGGGCAAACTTGTCCTCATAATGCTACATAGCCCGACGGAGTTCGTCAACAGAAATTCGAAGCAAGAGTAAAGCTCGCCGGAGGTTCTTCAATCACCACGCAACAATCAGAAATCAGCAATTGTCTTTACCGGCTGTACTGATTCTTCTTCTTGTCCGCGTGCCGTTCCAGCCCGAACTGGATTAGTTTGTCGATGAGGTCTGCGTACTCTAGTCCAGACGCCGCCCACAACTTCGGATACATGCTGATCGCGGTGAATCCCGGCATGGTGTTGATCTCGTTCAAATAAATCTTCCGCGTGGCGGGATCCATGAGGAAGTCCACGCGCGCCAGGCCGGAGCAATCCACCGCTTTGAATGACTGCACCGCAAGTTCCTGAACGTTCTTGGTTTCCGCCTTGGTAAGCTTCGCCGGGATAATCAGCTCGGAGCCTTCGTCGAGATATTTGGCGTCGTAGTCGTAGAACTCTTTCACCGGAACGATTTCACCGGGGATCGAAGCGGCCGGCTCGTCATTGCCCAGCACCGAGCACTCGATCTCGCGGGCCTTATTTTTCCTTCCGCCCACGCCCTGCTCGATGACAATCTTGCGGTCGAACTTCGCCGCTTCCTCAATCGCGGGCCCGAGTTCCTTGCGATTATGTGCCTTGCTGATTCCGACCGACGAGCCCAGGTTCGCGGGCTTCACGAACACCGGATACTTCAGCCTGCTCTCGACCGACCTCTCAACTTTTTTCGGCTCTTTTCCCCAAGCACTGCGCAGGATCGTGACATGCTTCACGATGGGTAGTCCGGCGGCGATGAACAACGACTTCATGATGTCCTTGTCCATGCCGGCGGCCGAGCCAAGCACGCCAGCACCCACATAAGCGATGTCGGCCAGTTCCAGCAGACCCTGAATGGTTCCGTCTTCACCGAACGTGCCGTGCAGCACCGGGAAGATCACATCGACGTTGATGGCGCGATCGCTGGCGCGCCGCGTGAGCGCTACGTCGGTTTGAAACGGCACGAGCCCGCGCTCCCGGTGAACTGGCTCCGGCGGCACCACTACGGATTCTCCCCGCGCCAGCACGGCCGCGGCCTGAGTAGTTTCGGGATCGCCCGCCCGCAACTGCCGCGGCTCGAGAATCAATTTGCCCTGCAGCAGGTTCTCGGCGTCGTCGGCCGTCAGCCAGCGGCCATCTTTGGTGATGCCGATGGGCACGACTTCATACTTGTCTTTGTCGATGGCCTGCAAAACCGACGCAGCCGAAAGCAGCGAAACCTCATGCTCTCCACTGCGCCCGCCAAAAAGAATTCCAACTCGAAGCTTTTTCATAACGTTTACAGAATTTTTTTCCCAAACGCCGACAGCGCCAATTCCACCGCCAAGTCCGCGGTCTGATTGTGTTCGTCGATCACAGGATTTACTTCGACGATTTCGAAACTCAACATGCGCCCGTGGTCGGCGATGATTTCCATCGCTAGATGCGCTTCGCGATAGGTGGCGCCGCCACGCACCGGAGTCCCCACGCCCGGCGCGTCCTCGGGATCGATCCAGTCCATGTCGAGCGAAATGTGATAGCCGGCGGTGCCGCGTCCGGCCATGCGCAGGGCTTCTTCCATAACGGTGCGCATGCCGCGCTCGTCGATGTCGCGCATGGTGAAAACTCCGATGCCCGCTCGGCGCACGTTTTCTTTTTCGACGGCATCAATGTCGCGCACGCCTACCAGCACGCAGTTCTCCGCCCGCACCTTGGGAGAAAAGTCGAAAATGTTCGACAGTTCTGCCGGGCCCAGCCCCATGATCGCGGCCAGCGGCATTCCGTGCACATTACCGCTCGGCGAACTCTCAGGCGTATTGATATCAGTGTGCGCGTCGATCCAGATAAGCCCAATCCGCTGATTCTGCCGGCGATAAAACTCGGCCACTCCCGATACGGTTCCCGCCGCCATCGAATGATCACCACCCAGCGCCAACGGAATCTTCCCCGCTTCGAGCGTCTTGACGACCAGTTCCGCATGCTTGGTGCAGGTGGCTGTGATCTCCTTCAGGTACTTGGCGTGCGTGTCACCTTCTTTCTTCTGCTCGGGGATAGCCACGGCAACGTTGCCACCATCCTCCACTTGATGCCCCAACGCCTCCAGCCGCGCCTCAAGCCCCGCCACCCGGACAGCCGAAGGCCCCATGTCGACGCCGCGCCGCGACTGGCCCAGGTCCAGCGGGACGCCGATCACCCGAATCTTCTTGGGAGAGATGTTTGTGGTGCTGATGGCTGTCATAGGATTTTGCGATTGGGCGATCGGGTGATTGAGCAATTGAAAAATCAACGGCCAAGCTCTGATTCTTAAATTGCCCAATTGCCCAATGACTCAATTCCTCACGGGTATAACCGGTGCAGCATGCGCGGAAACGGAATCGTCTCCCGCACGTGCTCGAGCCCGCAAATCCAGGCCACGGCCCGCTCAATGCCCATACCAAAGCCGCCGTGGGGCACGCTGCCATACTTGCGCAAATCCAGATACCACTTGAACGCTTCTTCCGGCAGTCCGTGCTCGTGAATGCGTTGCACCAGCAATTCATACGAAGCCATACGCTGCGAGCCGCCAATGATTTCGCCGTAACCTTCCGGCGCCAGCACATCGACGCACAAAGCCAACTCGGGCCGCTGCGGGTCGGGCTCCATGTAGAAAGCCTTCACCTTCGCCGGATACCGGTGCACCATCACTGGTTTGTCGAATTGCGCCGAAAGATAAGTTTCGTCGGGCGAGCCCAGGTCGCCGCCCCACTCGAATTTTGTTTCCAACGCCCCCTTGGCGTGGCCTTCCTGCAGATTCTTCACCGCATCGTCGTAACTGATGCGGGGAAAAGGCGGTTCAATCTTTTCCAGCTTCGACAAGTCGCGGCCAATGGCCTGCAGGTCGACGCGCCGCCGCTCCAGGCAGCGCTTCACCACGAAACTGATCAACCCCTCGGCCAGATCCATCAGGTCATCGAGTTCGCCGTAAGCAATTTCCGGCTCGACCATCCAGAACTCGGTGAGGTGACGGCGTGTCTTCGACTTCTCTGCGCGAAAGGTTGGACCGAACGAATACACCTTGCCCAGCGCCATCGCCGTGGCTTCAATGTAAAGCTGCCCGGACTGCGTCAAATAAGCCTGCTCGTCGAAATAATCGACAGGAAATAATGTGCTCGTGCCTTCGCAAGCCGCGGGAGTAAGAATCGGCGGATCGGTCAACGTGAATCCACGCTCATCAAAAAAATCGCGCACCGCCTTAACGATTTCAGCGCGCACCCGCAGAATCGAAGCCTGCCGCTGCGACCGCACCCACAGATGCCGGTGCTCCATCAGGAACTCGACGCCATGATCTTTGGGCGTGATGGGATAAGGATCGGACTCCGGAACGCGCTGCACCACCTGCACGTTCGCCACATCGAGTTCGTAGCCACCGGGCGCGCGCTTATCGGCGCGAACCTTGCCCTCGACGATCGCGCTCGACTCCTGCGTCAGCGTCTTGATCGCCTCGAACACTTCCGGCGTGACCGCGTTCTTCGGCACCACACCCTGGATCACGCCCGAGCCGTCGCGAAACTGCGGAAACAACAACTTCCCGCTCTCGCGCAGGTTATACAGCCACCCGCGAAGGGTAACGGATTGACCCTCGTGCTTTCCGATCTCTGCGATGGTAGTTACAGGTGAAGGCATAAGATGATTTTGCGCTTGAGCGATTGGGTGATTGTGCAATTTTCATCCCGTGCCTTGGAGTTCTTACAATTGCCCAATTACCGAATTGCCCAATCGCTCAATTACTACATTCCTTCCAGCTTCTCGAACGTCGCCCCAAGCTTCTCCAGCGGGTTCACCTTTCCGTCCTCCTCCAGTTCCAGCGTCAAGGCCGGCGTCTGCGGTGCGGAGCGCAGCAACTCCATCGCTTCTTTCCAGTCGATGGTTCCGTCTCCCGGCCACAAGTGCGAATCGTGGACCTTAAGGTTGTCGTGAACATGAGTCGACCACACCTGCTTCCGCGCAATCCCGAAGGCCTCGCGTACTGAACTCATCATGTGGGCGTGCCCGAAATCGAAACAAATTCCCACATCGTCAAAGTGAGCTGTCTGAATCATCTCCATCAGACGGTCCGGCGTGGAAAGCTCGTTGGGAATATTTTCCAGCAGAATGCGCACGCCCAGCGGCTTGGCAAATGCGCGCAAATGCTCGAGAGAAGTCATCGCGGATTCGAACTTCTTCTCGCTGAAGGTCTCATTCTGAAGTCCCAGATGCTGGATTAGAAAACGAAACGGAATCTGTTCGGCGATCTCCAGCGCCCGTTTCACCTCATCCATCGCGTCCACCAAACCCGCGCGGTCCGTCGACGCCAGGTTTATCGGGGGCGATCCGGCCCGGCCCCATTCGTAATCGGCGTAGAGCGGCGAGTGCACGGAGTTCAGTGGAATCCCGCTCCCGCGAAACCATTCGGCAATCTCTTTGAGGTGAGCCTTGCGGTTGGCGTAGTCGAGGTGCTGACGCGCAGCAAAAATCTCGATCGCCTGCACACCACTGCGAGTCAGGCCATCCAGAATTCCAGGATGCAGCCGCTCTTTCACGTACAAATACGTCGATACCGCTCTCAACATGCCAGTCCTTATCAGGAATTGATGATTGTTGATTGCTGTTGATGATTAAAAACGAAAACTCAACGGTTTCGATTCTCAATCATCAATCATCACTCATCCAATCAACAATGTTTTCTAGTAGCCCACTGCCTTTCCGTTGTTCCGCCCGTCGCTCGCGCCCAGCCGCTCTCCGGTTTTCGCATCGATGGCAATGCACTCCGCATCGCTCCAATAAGGATAGACGGCCCCACCGTCATGCAGCCCGAACTGAACGTCATAGCCCATCTTCTGCAGCGCCTGCACGGTATCCGGCGAAAACCATTGCTCGACGTTCAACACATCCGGCAGCCACTGATTGTGAAAACGCGGAGCATTCACCGCTTCCTGGATATTCATACCGTAATCCACCACGCCCATCAGAACATTGGCCACGGTCGTAATAATCTTCGAACTCCCAGGCGAACCCAGCACTAGAAATGTCTTGCCGTCCCGTACCACGATAGTCGGCGTCATCGACGATAACGGCCGTTTGCCGGGCCCAACAGCGTTCGCCGGGCCCTGAATCAATCCGTCGGAATTCGGCACGCCCGGTTTGACCGTGAAGTCATCCATCTCGTCGTTCAACAGAAACCCCAGGCCCTCCGCCGTCACGCGCGATCCAAACCAATCATTGATGGTAGTCGTGACCGCAACCGCGTTTCCCTCCGCATCCACCACGGAGTAGTGCGTGGTATGTGGCGACTCATGGTTCGCCATCGCTTGAGGGTGAGAAGAGGCATACTGTTCAAGCTCGCTGAAAATCGCAGGCCGCCTCAGGTCCTTGCTCGCGCTGGCGTGGTCTTCTTCGACGGATTCGCGCCAGGCAGCGCCATATTTCTTGTCGATGAGTTGCGCCACGGGAATTTTAGAAAAGTCAGGATCTCCCAGAAATTCCGACCGATCGAAAAACGCCCGCCGGAATGCTTCCGTAGTGAAATGAATCGACTGTGCCGACCGGCTCCCGAGCTTGGCCAGATCGTAGCCTTCCAGAATATTCAGCGACTCCATCAGCACGGTCCCGCCCGAAGACGGCGGCGGCGCGCTTATGATTTCGTATCCGCGGTACGTCCCACGAATCGGCTCTCGTTCTTTCACCTCATAGTGTGCCAGATCGTCGGCCGTGATCAGCCCTCCGCCTTTCTGCATCGCGCCCGCCAATTCCCGCGCCAGCGCGCCGTGATAAAAATCATCCGGCTTGGCGGCAATCCGCTCCAGCGTTCGCGCCAGGTCAGGCTGGCGAAAAATCTCCCCCGGCTTGTAGTAGTTGCCATCCCGCTGAAAAATCCGGCGCGATTCGGCAAACTTGCCCAGATATTTATCGTCCTGCATATCGCGAGCCTCGCCCCAACTCAGCGCATAGCCCTCGCGCGCCAGCCGGATCGCCGGCGCCATCACCTTTTGCAGCGTCAGCTTGCCATATTTCTGCTCTGCGTAAACCATGCCCGCAACCGAACCCGGCACGCCGATCGCCTTGTATCCGTACTCGCTGGCCCCCTCGATCACATTGCCCTGCGCATCGAGAAACATATCGGCCTTCGCCGCGGCTGGAGCCTTTTCGCGATAGTCGAGGAAATGCGTTTTTCCATCGGCCATGCGAACCAGCATGAATCCGCCGCCACCCAGATTTCCTGCCGGCGGATGCACGACCGCCAACGCAAACCCCGTAGCCACCGCGGCATCGACCGCATTGCCGCCAGCCTGCATCATCTCGATTCCGGCGCGCGACGCCAACTCGTGAACGCTGACCACGACGCCGTGAGCCGCGTGTACGGGTTCTGTTGAGCCAAGGGCGGCGGGCGCTGCCCACACCGCAACCGCTGCCATCATCAGCAGAATCAATGATCTGTGCCGGAATCGCATGAAGGTCGAAGATGTCCAGGAGCGGTGACTCTTGAGGCTAGCCGACGGCGGCAAGCAGAGTCAAATGTGGGGCGGGCACTCCTGCCCGCCAACTCTATCCACGAAGATACACCTTAACGCCTTTTCGACTTATGCAACTTCTTCTTCCGCGGACAGACCTTCGACGCCTCTTGTTTTTTTCCAGGCCTTTTCTTCGGTGCCTTAGCCGCCACCATCTCATACGACTGCCGGATCAACTCCCGCAGCTCGTCCCACCGCACCGCATCGAGCCGGTCCAGCATCACCCACTTGTAGCGCCCGACATAGGGAGCCGGATGAATGTCCTCGCGCTCGATCAGCTCCGCAAAAGTCTCCGGCGTGCACTTGAAACAAAGCCGCGGATTGTCCAGGCCAACAATCGTAAAGATCTTTCCTCCGATCTTGAAGCAGAGATCGTCGCCCCACTGCAGATTCTCAGTAGCTTGCGGAAAAGCCAGGCAAAATTCGCGAATCGTGTCTGTATTCATGCTGTTTCAATTCTGAATCGGATCGATCCGGCTGTAAATCAAACTTTGTAAGGAGAGATTAATATGCAAATCCGCAATCTTGGCAACTCTGACTTACAAATCACTCCCGTCGGCTACGGAGCCTGGGCCGTCGGCGGTTCTGGCTGGCAGTTCGGCTGGGGATCGCAGGACGACGACGACTCCATCGCCGCCATTCACCGGTCCCTCGAACTCGGCGTCAACTGGATCGACACCGCCGCCGTCTACGGCCTCGGACACTCCGAGGAAGTCGTAGCTCGCGCCCTCAAAACATGGTCCGGTCCGCGGCCCTATGTCTTCACGAAGTGCGGCCTGCGCTGGGATGCCAAAGGCCAGGTGCAGAAAGTCCTGAGCCCCGGTTCGATCCGCCAGGAGATTGAAGACAGTCTCCGCCGCCTTGCCGTCAATGCGATCGATCTCTACCAGATTCACTGGCCTCCCGATCCCGATTCTCCCGAGCTTGAGGAAGGATGGTCCACGCTCGCCGCCCTGCAGCGCGAAGGCAAGGTCCGCTGGATCGGAGTTTCCAACTTCAACGTTCAGCAACTGAAACGTGCTCAAGCCATCGCTCCGGTAACCTCCTTGCAGCCTCCGTATTCACTCGTGCACCGCGAGATCGAAGATGAGATTCTGCCGTACTGCTTGCGCGCAGGCGTTGGAGTGATCGTCTATTCCCCAATGGCCTCCGGCCTTCTGAGCGGTGCCATGACCCGCGAGCGTGCCGCCAAGCTGCCCAAGGACGACTGGCGCAGATTGCATCCCGATTTCACCGAACCGAATCTCTCGCGCAATCTGGCGCTGGTCGATCGCTTGCGCGAAATCGCCAAGCGGCGTAACCGCTCTGTCGGCGAAGTCGCAATCGCCTGGACCCTGCACCATCCCGCCGTCGCCGGAGCAATTGTCGGAGCGCGCAACGCCCGCCAGGCCGAAGGAGTCATGCCCGCCGGCGACCTGCGACTGAGCGATAAAGAAGTAAACGAGATCGAAGACTTCTTCGCCGAAACCGCCGCGTGAGTTAACTTCACTCGGACGCAAAGAGAAAAGTTGTCATTCCGAAGTCATTCGCAGCCGCGCGAAAGCGCGGCGAGAATGACGAGGAATCTGCTGTCCCGGCCGAGCCTGCGCACCCTGCAGGACGGAAGACAGCTAAGCCACCACCTTAATCACCGTCACCTTGCTGTAAGCCACGCGAAAACCCAGCCGTTCGCAGTTGCGCTGCGAAATCGTCCCGCCCTGCGTGACCACAACCGCATACTCACACCCTGCCTCGGCGGCCGCCGCCAGGCGGGCGCGCAGCAAAGCAGTCTGCAAACCCCGCCTGCGAAACTCGGCCAGTGTTCCGGCTCCGCACACCGCGAATATCCGGTGCTCTGGAATGACCAGCCCCGCCCCGCACGCCGCCGCCTTGCCCTCGACACTGGCCACAAAGCTCACTGCGCCTTCCATCTGGTAGAGCGGCGCTATTAGCCCGGTAAACGCCTCGGGCGCGCCCTCGGGAAAGAATGCGCGCTCCACGACGGCCGACTGCGCCTCCGCCTCCTCGCGAAGTCCGCGGCGAATCTCGCAACCTGCGGGAGCCGGCGGAAATTGCTCGCCGCGATCCAGCCGCCGGAAGAGCACATTATTCAGTTCCGCAATGCCGTACCCGCGCTCCTTGAACATCTCAAACACCCCGGCCTCGTGCAGCGGACACAGATCCACTTGCGATGGAGCCTGCCGCGAACGGTAGAACTGTTCCACTCGATCCACATCCTCAGCCGTAAACGGACGGTCCAGGCCCACGCCAGTAGCCCTGCCGATAGGCGATCCCAGACCGGCAAATATCATGTGCCCGCCGCAGATCTCTTCCTCCGCAGCTCCAATCGCAGGCCGTGTTTTCTGGAACTCCCGCGCATAGTACACCTGCGGCATCTCCTCGCACGCCTCCAGGCGGCGGGCCAATGCTTTATCCACGAATTCCATGTGAAGAATCCTTTCTGTATTGAGAAAACACTAACCAGAGGGATCGAATCGCGCACACCACAGCGCGTCTTCGCTCAGGGACTTCAGGTTTGCGGAATTAACGTACGGCAGTCATAGGCAGGAAACCAGACTAATTTGAACACCCGAAAATTTCAAGAAATAACAATCAGCCTCGCGCGCACGCCCCCGGTTTCCCGAGCTGACGGCTGATGGCTGACGCCTGACAGCTGGTTCCTCAGACCTGTTCCCGAGCTTCAGCCAGCGCCACGTTCACATCCATCTTTTTCTTGTTGCGGTAGATCGTTATCTTCACCGTATCTCCGGCGCGATGGTTGTTCATCATCTGCGACAAGTCCATCTCGTCTTCAACCTTTTGCCCGTCGAGAGCCACGATCAGGTCGCCGCCCAGCATGATGAGCTTGTTGCCCAGATAGGCGCGCTCGGTGCCACCGTGCAGTCCGGCTGCGTCGGCGGCGCCGCCGGGAGTCACCTGTAGAATCAGCAGACCGAAATCCACGGGCAATCCCATTTCGTCGGCCAGGTCGGCGCTGATCGGAATGGTGCGCACTCCCAGCGCCGGCCGGCGCACACGCCCGAGCGTCATCAGATCGTTGAGCACGGCCTTCGCGGTGTTGATCGGAATGGCGAAGCCGATTCCGGCATTCTGGTTCACGCTCGATAGAATCATAGTGTTGATGCCAATCACTTCTCCGTGCCAGTTCATCAGCGGACCGCCCGAGTTGCCGGGATTAATCGCCGCATCGGTCTGGATGGCATCGCCAATAGTCGCGCCATTCGGCTCGCGCACCGGACGGATCGAACTCACAATGCCGCGCGTCATCGTCCCCGCCAGCCCGAACGGATTGCCGATGGCGTAAACCTTCTGCCCTACCTGCAAGTGAGCCGAATCCCCGAGCACCGCCGGAACCAGGTCAGGCGCCTTGATCTGGATCACCGCCAGATCGTGCGCCTGATCGGTGCCCACCACGGTCGCCTTGTACTTCTTGCGATTGTGCAGCGTGACTTCCACCTGCCGCGCGTCGGCGATCACGTGGTAGTTGGTGAGGATGTGCCCATCCTTGTCGATGACGAAGCCCGATCCCTGGCCTTCCTGCGGGACCATCCCATAGAAGAAGTCGAACGACATGGCGCGCGAGGTCACGTTCACCACCGACGGAATATTCTTCTTATAAACGCCGATATTGTTCTGCTCTTCGCCGTCAAGCCCTTCGCCGCCGGAAGCCTCGGTGATCTCCACGTGCGCGGGCTGGCTGAGCCAGTTCACCGGATTCGCCCCCGCGAATTTCGCATTCGAACGCCAGGTGGTGAAGTAGAAGAACGCGCCGGCGATTAACAGCGCAAGAATTGCAGGTCGTATGATTCTCATAGGATTCAAAACCTTCAGGCCGCGAACCGGAATCTGAGAAGAGGCCTACTTTGATTCTACGTTCGATTCTAAACAATGTTCCGTCTCTGGAAACGAAGAACGGTCCGCTCGGGCCTGTGGATTTCTACCTGAAGATAATCAGTCTGTAGCTGCAATTTGAACGACGTTGCTCAGTGGTTGGCGCAAGTCCAATTTGGGAAAGACGGTGGGACCCCCTCACCCCCTCCCCCTCGGTCTCTTGGAATCATCAGGTTAGGGCGAAAATGCGATTTAGTCTATGGGCCTCAACAACTTGCGGGCAAAATCTTCCGTTCACAGGAGTTAGCTCCAGCGTTGCCGGAGATTCCTCTACCGCCTCCGCCTTGGGATGATGGACTCTTTTTGATGTGGAGCGCAAGGTCAGATGTCACATAGTGGTTGTGGATTTTCCGGGGGGGCGATGGGACTTCTGCCCGGAGTCGTCGCCTCGATTTCGGTTATAATTTTCTCTCCCGCTTTCACAGGCCCCCTTTTCCGAGATTCAGAGAGGAAGTCTGGGCTCTACCGAGTCCCTATTCTGGCAGATGCGCATCGCCAAAATCAAAATCCGAAATTACAAGAGCTTCAGGGAATCTGGGGAGCTTGAGTTTACGTCTGGCTTCAACATCATTGCAGGACAGAACAACACTGGAAAGACGGCTCTTCTTGAAGCGCTGGGCCTGAGGTTCAATCCGAACCCGCATTGAAGCTTGGTCACGATGCCTACTAGGGACACCATCGTTGAACCTGTCTCCAGTGTGGACATTTCGGTCTCGATGGGTAGGGAGGAGTTAACGCGCATTGTGGCCGCGCTCGGACCAGATGCTCGGCACTCGTTTCCGCTTCCCCTGTACCAGACCGATTTCACTCGGGCTATCGGCTATGCCCAAAATGATGGGGAGAGCGTAAGACGACTCGTACAGTGGGTTCTCGACCGTGAGGAACAGACTTTCACTGTTCGCCTCGCAAGGGGTCAGGCAGACACATGGACGGCCGTTCAGGCCCCCTCGAACGCACTCTATCAGCAACAAGCGGCTGGTGGCAGCAATGTTATGGTGGCAGTCGTTCGCATCGATCGGCAGAAAAACATATCTGTCGATCAGATCGTGTCCAGTTCACCTATGGTTGATTTCGGAACGAACGTTGTGGCGTCGCTTGTCCCTCGAATGTTCCGATTCTCGGCAGAGCGACTCAATGTGGGCACGTGCCCTGTCGGAACCAATGTTCAGTTGGCCCATAACGCCGCCAACCTAGCCGAGGTCCTGAGCTGTCTTAACCAAAACCCAGTGCTTTTTCAACGCTTTAACAAGTTGGTGGGCGAAATTCTTCCGCAGGTACAGCAGGTTACCGTTCGTCAGCTGGAAAACCAGAGGGTGCAAATAATGGTGTGGCCGCACGACCCCGACACAACTAGGGAAGATATTGCAATTCCTCTTGAAGAAAGCGGAACGGGCATTGGCCAGGTACTCGCTCTACTCTACGTCGCCGTGTATTCGATGTTTCCGAGCATCATCCTCATTGACGAACCACAAAGCTTTCTTCATCCGGGAGCGGCGAGGAAACTAATCGATGTGCTGGCGCGATACCCGCAACATCAGTTCATTGTCTCAACGCACTCACCATCGATCGTCAGCGCCGCGGACCCAGATATCATTAATGTCACGCGCCTTGAAAATGCAGAAACGAAGGTGGAGCAGGTGCGTTCGAATGACAGGAGGGCTCTTCAATCTTTATTGGCTGAGATTGGAGCGCACCTGTCAGATTTGTTTGGCGCTGACAATGTGTTATGGGTCGAGGGTACAACAGAAGAGATATGTTTTCCGATAATCTTGCGGGAGGTGGCCAAACTCAGGCTGATGGGGACAACGATACTGGGAGTGAGAAGCACGGGCGATCTCGGCACAAAAGATGCTACCCGGGTTTTTGAGATATACAACGACCTCAGCACTAGCGGCAGCTTGATCCCGCCTGCCATCGCCTTCATTTTCGATCCTGAGTGTTTCAGCCAGCAGAAACTCGATGACATTAAGAGGCTAAGCAAAGGTCTTGCGGTGTTCCTCCCGCGAAGGATGTACGAGAACTATCTTCTGAATCCGGCTGCGATTGCTGCTGTCACGTCGCAGATTGCAGGATTCCGCGACCCCCCCGTGACTCCTGATGAGGTGAACGCTGCGATCGAGACCAAGCGGAGAGAGCAGCGTTACTACTGCACACCTGAGCCGAACGAAAGGGCGGATGAAATGTGGCGGCGCCGCATCGACGCGGCTGGGTTGCTCGGAGACATATTTGGTGAGGTGTCGGAGAATCGAGTTAGGTACGACAAAGTTAAGCATTCGGCAGACCTTACGCGTTGGATTGTGGAGAACTCCCCCGGTGATTTGCGGGAAGTTGCCGATCTGCTCGCTGGTGTTTTAGCCAGCAAGAAGCCGGCCGGGGGATGACTGGCGAAGCCGGAAGCCCCCACTTCTCGCACAGAACGCGAGAAATGGGGCACCCGGCGGCTGTCCCCACATGACGGCGGTCGGATCACGCCGTTAGAATCTTCATGCCTCCGTCACACATCAAACTGTTTTCCACCAGAGGTCCTCTATGTCCATACGACCCGTGAAGCGCCTGATCAAATCGAAGCCAACTCTTGAAGGTGCGGGCGTGCACCTGCGCCGTGCCTTCGGCTTTGGAAACACGAAAGAGACCGATCCGTTCCTTCTGCTCGACGATTTCCGCAACGATGTTCCCGAGGATTATCTCGCAGGCTTTCCCGTGGCATCCTCACCGCGGCATTGAGACCATCACGTATGTGCTGGCGGGAACGGTCGAGCACGGCGACAGCATGGGAAACCGCGGCGCCATTGCCGCCGGCGACGTGCAGTGGATGACGGCAGGCAGCGGCATCATCCATCAGGAGATGCCGAAGGGCGATCCGGCGGGGCGCATGCACGGCTTTCAGTTGTGGGCGAATCTTCCCTCCGCGCTGAAGATGACCGCGCCACGCTATCAGGAAGTGAAGGCGCTCGATATCCCCGAGATCAAAGATGACGACGGCACTCACGTCCGCGTCGTCTGCGGAACTTTCTGGGGAAAGAAAGGCCCGGTGGATGGAATTGCGGCCGACCCGATTTATCTCGACGTGTCGGTTGCTCCGGGCAAGACGAAAACGCTGCCGGTAGAGACGACTCGGCACGCCTTCGCCTACGTCTTCGGCGGCGCTGGCAAGTTCTGCAACGCCTCCGGCCCGCTCGCGGTGCCAACCGAGTCCGTGAAATGGCTGGACACAACGCCTCCCGTGGAAGCGGACAATCGCTCGCTCATACTCTTCGATCGCGGCGACGAAGTAACAGTGCAAGCCGGAGCCGACGGAATACGCTTCCTGCTCGTCTCAGGAAAACCTCTGCAGGAGCCGGTAGCGTGGTACGGCCCTATTGTGATGAACACGCAGGAGCAGTTGCAGCAGGCCTTCCAGGAACTGGAGCAGGGGAAATTTCTGAAGAAAGCTTGAGCGCGTGCAAAGTGTAATTTGTCCCCGAGCAAAGCAGTTTGTCGTCCTGAGCAAATTTGCCATCCCCAGCACAGTTGGTGATCCCGAGCAAAGTTTGTCATCCCGAGCAAATTTGTCATCCCGAGCGAAGCGAGGGATCTTGGTGTTTGCCCGCGCCGGCAAAACTTAGCGCAGGCAAGAACCTAGATCCGCTTAGCTCGGGATGACAAACTGCCACAGAAATACATCGGAAGCTGGTTTACTTCTTGGTGGTCGCCTCGCCCCGCAGCTTCTCCCACACTTGCCCCACCTGTTCCCGCGTGTAGTCCAGCGAGCCGGAGTTGTCGATCACATAATCGGCCGCTTTGATTTTTGCCGCGTCGGGCAGTTGCGCCGCCATGCGGCGGGTACTTCTTTACGCGCCGCTTCCAGGTCTAACTTCTGGCGCGCGGCGAAGCGGGCGATGCGCTGCTCTTCACTGCACGTAACCACGATCAAGCGGTCAAAGCGTTTCGCTGCGCCCGCCTCGACGATCAGCGCCGCTTCCACGATGGCGACGGCGCGAGGATCCTGGCGTCCCACTTCTTCCATCCATTCTTCCTGGCTGCGAATCACCGCGGGATGCACGATGCGATTCAACTCTTGCACGCGAGATGGGCTTGCGGGAGACCCAAAGGCAGCCTCCGCCAGCCTGGCGCGGTTCACACTGAGATCGGGATTGAGAATGCCGCCGCCGAAATGGCGCACGACTTCGTTGTACACGGGCTGGCCGGGCAGCATGAGATCGTGGGCAATGCGGTCGGCCTCGACGAGACGCGCGCCAAGGGCAACCAACATCTCTCCGACAACCGATTTGCCCGAAGCGATGCCGCCAGTGAGGCCGACTTTCAGCATAAGCAGTGGTCGGTGGTCAGTGGCCGGTGGTCAGTGAGATCATTTTGCACGAGTAGTTGTGGAAACCTTCCAAGATTTTTCCAGTGCTCAGCCAAAGCCGAGCGCGGACACACTGACCACTGATCACTGAACACTGAACACTGCCTAGCCACTGACCACTGCCTTCTGACCAGTCATCACTGACCACTGACCACTGCTCTCCTCATCTTCGCGGCCTTCACCGTGTTATACATCAGCATCGCGATGGTCAGCGGCCCAACGCCGCCGGGGACTGGGGTCAGCGCTCCCGCCACTTCGGCCACTTCCGGATGCACATCGCCGGCCAGCGTTGATCTCTTCTTTCGGAACATTGCTTCGCGCTGAGCATTCTTCGCCAATCCGCTTCCGAACAGGCGCTGGAATTCAGCAGGGTCCGTCACCTTGTTTATGCCGACATCGATCACGGTCGCTCCGGGCTTCACGAATTCGCCCGTGATCATTCCGGTGCGGCCGAGGGCGGCTACCAGAATGTCAGCGCGGCGGCAAACTTCGGGCAGGTCGCGGGTTTTCGAATGGCACACGGTGACCGTGGCGTTGGAGTTGATCAGCAGCATCGCGGCGGGCTTGCCCACGATGTCGCTGCGTCCCACCACGACGGCTTCCTGGCCGGCTATGGGAATGTTGCTGCGTTTCAGGATCTCAATGACTCCTGCGGGCGTGCAGGGCACCAGGCCGGGACGCTGCGTCGACAGAAAGCCGACGTTGACGGGGTGGAATCCGTCAACATCTTTTGCTGGATCGACGGCCATCAATATACGTTTTGAGTCCACCTGCGCGGGCAGCGGCAACTGCACCAGGATGCCGTCAATCTCGTCGCGGCGGTTGAGATCCTCGACCAGCCCGAGCAAGTCGGCAGTGTTTGCGGTCTCTGGCGGCGTGTGCTGCTCGCTGTAGATGCCAACTTCTTCGCAAGCTTTCACCTTGCCGCGCACGTAAATCTCCGACGCCGGATTGTGCCCGGCAAGGACCACGGCGAGCCCGGGCCGCAATCCGGCCGCAGCCATGGTCTTAACGTCCGCAGCTACTTCGCTGCGGATGTTGCTCGCGATCTTAGTGCCATCGAGAATCCTGGCGGGCATGCGGGCTCCGGGCGTCGGTTTTCGGGCGTCAGCAAGAAAATCTTACACTGCCGAGAGCTCTCTGTGCCCCTTGCCGCCGAGCAAAGCGAGGCGCGCTGACTGATCACTGGACCACTGGCCACTGACCACTGATTTATGTCGTACAATGCCTCTCATGATTGCCAAGGACCTGCTGGAAATTCTGGTCTGCCCAGCGTGCAAGCAGCCCCTCGACTACCGCGAGCGCCCGGAGAGCTTGAAGTGCACGCAGTGCCGCCGAGTGTATCCCGTGAAGGACGACATCCCCATCATGCTGGTGGACGAGGCAACCTTCGAGGGCTAGCCTCGGATCGCCAATCGTCGCCTTACGCGATTCCACCCAAGACGGCTTCGTCTTTCTGCTAAGTATCACGAAGGCTTTTAGTTTCAGCGTTTTCCTTCGTGTACCTTTGTGTCCTTTGTGGTCCATCTGTTCTTGTTTCCGGCAAGCTGACCCTACCTGGCCTTCCAGTAAGTGTCAGCCCGCGGAGCGCAGTGTCGTTCCCGAAATGACACTCTGTGTCCTTTTTTGGGACGGGTGAGGCCTCTCGACCACACCCGGGGCATACGGGGGCCTGTCGGGGCTCTCCGCAACTTCTAATGTTCACAGGGGTTTATGAAACCAAAGCGGCCTGCTTTCCGTACTTAGAACGAGAGGGCAGGAGCGGCAGCAAAATTGCATGCAACTTGCTTGGCTGCCGATGAGTCTAATAGCCAAAAGCGGTCCAAGGTCGGAGTCGGAGGTGATGACGGCCATGTTTGAAAAGGAAATGAACGACAGAGTCAACAACGATCGAGACAGATTCACGGCAACCGAACTGGCGGCGTTGCGGAGCGATCTGCTGCAGGGTGGGATGATCGATTCCTACGAGGCTGCCGAACTGCTGCAGGTCTTCCTGATGGGGCGCGGCTATGGGGTTTCGCCCAAAGCGGCGCTGGACGCGGCTGGCCGCGTGGAGATGGCGGGGTGCGCCCTGCCTGTCCTGCAGCATGAACTGGAGAACCTTGCGTTGGTGATGTAATAGTTTCGTGCGCCGCGGGCCGGTGACCCCGCAGCGCAGGCCGGAGTGAGGCGAACGGGAGTTGGAACCGCAAGCTCCTGGCCGGGGGTTAAACGGCCCCCGGTAAGGTATGCGCTAAGAGTTCCGCAGGCCGGTCAGCCGTCGCAACTTTTTGAGATTCGCGATTTCACGTTTCGCGATTTGACATTTGGGATCGGCAGATCGAAACAGGATTTACCGAACCAATTCCTCAAGGCAGTTCCACAAACCAGTTCCACAACAGACAGCCGGGCCAACCAGCCCGGCTTTGTGGTTTCTAGGGGGCGCCGGCCCGGGTTTCAGAATGAGTCTTATGGCTTGGGCCTGACTTCCGCGAACGCGGGATTATTCTTCAAGCGTTCAGGGAATTCTTTTTCATAGCCGGCGAGGCTGGGGCACAGGAAGTGGTGCGCGGGCGTGAATCCGAAGGATCGCATTTCGTTCATGGCTTCGTCGGCGGTCCAGCCCTCTTCTGCCATTCGGTAAGCAGCCACCATCATGCCGGTGCGGTCGTCCCCCAGGCGGCAGTGCACGAAAACCTTCTTGCCTTTGTTCTCCTGGATAAGCTTTAGAAACCTGACGAACACTTCGTCCTTGGGCCAGGGACAGTGCCACGGAATGGCTACATACTGCAGGCCCAGGCGGCGCGCTTCTTTCTCTTCGCTGGCGTCATTGGCATGCAGATCCACCACTATAGTGACGCCCATTTTGGCCAGCGCCTTGAGGCCGGTGGTGTTGAGCAGGCCTCCGCGATAAAGGTTGGGAGTGACCTCACCGAAATTGGGCACACCTTTTTCCTCAAGGCGGCGACCGATGGCGCGCACCTTGGGCGACTGGGTTTCCTCTTTGGTCTGGGGCGCAGCGCCGGCGGCGCAGAGGTTAAGGGCGACGGGGAGCAACAGGGTGAGGGGGAGAATTCTGGTGACGCGAAAGCAGCGAGTCATGGGGTCGGCACTTTCTATCATAAACGGCTCGGGAAAATTGGCGTTATGTTCCAACTGGAACATTTCACTTTGCAGAAAAGTTTCGGGCGTAAGTCCTTGATTCTTCGTGGAGGGCTTTGGGCAGAGCAATGGAATCAATGGGTTAGGCTGTGGAAGGAATGTCTACTTTCGAGGGGGTCGAATGCCTACTAAAGTAGACTTGACAGGGGTACGACGTACCTTTTATGGTACGCTGCGCGCTTCCCAGTCGGCTCGACCGTCAGGAGCCGACTGGGTTCTCTCATCGCCGCCATCAAAGTAACTCTGCGCCTTCGTCCAAGCGTTGATCGCGACGAGGCGGCCTAGGAGCCGGCCAGCCAGGTCGGCGTGGGAGCGCCATGTGCCCCCGGAACAAGGAGCAAAACGAAAATCGCAACGAAGGATTTCATTTTGAAATATGGCCCGCCGACAAAACGAGGGCTTCGGTTTCCAATCTCGTCCGGCGGTTCAATAGCTCAAAGGCGTCTTCTTCCCCTGCGTCCTCGACTCACGAAGTATCTTGGCGCGTTCTTTTGGAACATACGTATCGACCGCACTTTGTGCTTCGGCATCATCGAAATAGATCAAGGGCTCCGCAATCAGAGCCGCTGCTGCTGGTGGGGCCTTCTTACAGGCCTCGATGATTAGCGGGATCGATTCCTTGTCTTGGATCTCAGCCAGGCCGTTAGCGGCCGCAATCTCAATCATATGGTTAGGGGACAACAGAGCTTGTCGGAGCAACGGGATCGCCCTCCGATCTCCTGTTGAGCCAAGTAGCAACACCCTTCCGGGGAACCAATACATCGCATCTTCCGCCGCTGTACCGTTGGGACCATTGGGAGGCACGTTATGAGCTTTGGCCCACGCGATAAACTCCGGTGAGGGGCCAGCCCCAGTCTTTGCTTGCGGGTCGAAGTTCATAAAGTCGGGAGCGTCGCTCTCCAAGGCTGGGGTTGCCTGCTTCACCAGAAAATCCCAGTAGGTGTCGTCCTTATCCCCGAGCTTGATTAGAACCCGCGCGATCGTGGCCTTGACGAGAGAGTCCTCTCTAAGCATAAATTCCTCTTTCAGGATCGGGATCGCCTCTACCGCCCCTCCCCGGCCAATCATATCTACGTCTGCACTGACGAAATTGCCCGATTTCACTTTTGCAATTGCATCGGCCACGTTGGCTTTGTCAGCTTCGTAGATACGCCTGCCAGGTTGAGTCTGAATCGTCTGGCCGTGCGCATTGCCAGCTAGTAGCGCACACAGCATTAAGAAATGAAACTTCCTTGTGATTGACATTCTGTCCTCCGTATCGCTCGCTCCCTTGCCTCCCATGCTATGGGATTTGGGAAGGCGTTAGCTCTTGGGGTTTGTCATGCCCAGCGGACAGCATCGCACTTACAGCGTCCATCATCTGCACTTTATCACCTGCTCGGGCTCACCTGCGCAGGCATTACCGGCTCCCGCCCTTCGCGAAGAGCGCGCGAAGGACGGGGCACCTACCGCGCTGCTGATGCCAGCAAGATCAAAAGCCTGGGCCACCCCGCCCGGTTTACTTTGGTTGCAGTTCGATCGCGAAAGACCGCCGCTCTCCATTGGCGACAGAAACGTCCCCTATTCTCTTGTCCTTGTATCCGGTGGCTGTTACGGAGAGCGAGAGACGTTTTCCAGGAACCGTGAATCGAAAATGTCCAGTTTTGTTTGAGAAGATTTCAACGTATGCCGCGGGATCGCGAGCATCGGAAATCGTGACTTTTGCTCTAACAATGGGGAGTTGCGTCAATTCATCTCGAATGTCGCCTTCCAGAATACCGCCCCTTGATCCGAGAATTACGCGTAATCCTGTAATATCGGAGCCGTCAACGACGATTTCAGGAAAGTCACTGCGCGGATCCGCACATAGCAGGAAATTCGGGTCAGGGTAGGCATCGGTTTCGCTCTTCGCTCGGATCGCATATCTGCCAGGAGGCAGTGTAATTTCGAATGCTCCATCTTTATCCGTTTGCGTGCAGCCCAAATGGCCAGCGTTTCCGGAACCGGCAATAGGCCATGCGTAAACACAGGCATTGCTCACTCTGGGACCGTCGGCACTTGTCACTATTCCGGTTATCTTGTGCCATGTCGGGGCCCCTTGAGCGCGGCATAGCGGCACAATACCGAAGACAATCGCCAATAGCGCCATTACGAAAGGTCCGTTCGTTGCGCTTGCCGTATTCATTGAAGGCTCGTGCTTTCCCACCTAGTTCCCGTCAACGGTAATCGAGCTGCATTTGTAGACGAGCGCATTGGAATGTGGCAATGACATTCCACTCACGGTCCAGCTTTGGCTCGCGTTGGTTGACCCGCTACCTGGGCAAGAAGTTGAACAGACGTAATACGTGTCCGGAAAACTCCCGTCGCCAGTTGTGCTAAACGTGCCAGTCTGACGTTGGGTTATACCCAGCTGGTTGGGGGTCGTCACGGTTATTGTGTCGGTCACTGACAGGCCATCGACAGCATAGGCCGATCCGTCGACTTGCTGCACTTGGTTGGTTACATTCCGAGACCACCCTGCTTGACCTTTCGAGCATTGTGCGGCCCCCTGTGATGCGGTGTCTATGGGTTCTACCTGATAAGGCCCCACCGTGCCGCCACTGGTATTTTGAAAGGTGGAGAGGGGACATGGGTTGCCGCCCGTACATATGTAACCGGCATCAACTGGTGCGCTTGTCAGGGTAGCGGTGATGGTTACCGATCCGGCGGCCTTTCCGGTGACCAGGCCGGTACCCACCGTTGCGACAGTGGTATTGCTGCTGCCCCAACTGGAACCGGTTGTCAAATTGTATATCGTCCCTGAGTGATATTGAGCCATGGCGGATTCCTGATGCGTGCCGTTCACCGCCACGCCAAATGGGGCGTCAATCAGATAGAAGCTGTTGTATCCATCGCACCATTGACAGCTTTGTGAGCAAGTGGCTTTGCGCACATTATAGATTCCGGCTTCGATCGCGACCAAAATGTATTGATTCTCGGCGAGACTGCCGGCGATTTTTGCCGTTCCCTGATGAACGGTTGAGGGAACCAGATTCCCTTCCGCATCGGGCACCTGGTTCTGGATAATCTCAGAAACATTAAAGGACCGTGTCTCTTTTGGTTGGATATGCAAAGGGAGGAGGTAATGGCCGCCTTCGAAAAACAATGTGAAGACGAAATCCTGAGCCTCGTCGGCCGGATTCCACACCGTGACCATGGTGTCGTCGCCATTGGCCGTACTCCATTGCTGAAGCGACTTGGAGGCGCTTTCCCCGACGCCCCGCGGCCCCACCTCAAATACGTAGGTGCCTGTCTGGTCCACGCTGCCGGCAGCCATCACGAGGGAGCCGAATGTTGCCTGGGTCTCGAAGGCTAGATTGAAACTTCCATTGAAATTCTTCGGCCCGAAGAGGGCAAGCAGCGACGCTAAGTCCAGGCTCTGAGTCTGCAAAGAAGGCAGGGTAATCTGCGGAAGAAGAGCAGAATGGGGCGCGCCGCCTTCCATCCACCACAGCGTCGGGGTGATTAAGAGAGCGGCATCGGAAACGTTGCGCAGGACCGAATACGGAGTGAAGGTTGTGCCCGCGGGGAATAGCATCAATGGATCGGCGGCGCCAGACATCAGGCCGAGTTCCGAGCCGCTGATGCAGTCAGAACCGGCACAGGTGACCATTGCGGCGGCATCTCCGCCGAGTAGCCAATGGTTTAGTCTTCAAGACCGCCGTTGATCACAAGGTTGTCCGAGGTTTCACTGGAAGCGATGAGGACACCACCGTTGGTGGCTCCGGTGGTTTGCAGCTCCGGAAGGTTGTGGAGGCGGGTGGCCCATCCTTCCGTCTCGCTTTTTCTTCCCGTTCCGGAACCGTGGGTGCCCCGTCCTTGCGTTCTTTGCAAGGGCGGGCACGATGCTGCCTGTACCATGGGGTTTGTTATGCCAACCGGCTTGCATCGAACCTACGGCGCTCATCATCTGCACTTTATCACCTGCTCGTGCTACCGGCGATTGCCTTTTCTGCGCACCGCGAGTAGCCGCGATACCGTCCTTACGATTCTGGAACAAACTCGCGCGCGTTATCGCTTCGTCGTCGTCGGATATGTCGTGATGCCGGAACACATTCATCTGCTTTTGACGGAACCCGAAGTTGGGACTCCCTCGACCGTGATGCAAGTGGTGAAGCAGCGCACGGCCCGCGCTTTGCTGCCCAAGCGCAAACGGAGGAACACGCGCCAGCGCAATCTGTTTGCAGACGAGCCGAAGCGCAGAGCATTCTGGCAGGCGCGCTCCTACGACTTCAACGTATGGACGACGAAGAAGCGTGTGGAGAAGCTCCGGTATATGCATCGCAATCCAGTGAAGCGAGGCTTGGTCAACGCACCGGAGGGGTGGCGGTGGAGCAGTTTTCGTTTCTATCTTTTGGACGAAGCCGGACTGGTGCGCGTGAATGAGGGATGGGAGAAGATTTCGTTCCGGGATCGGTTGGCGTAGCTTCGCGGCGGCAAGCGTTTGTGGTGCCCGCCCCTTCGCAAAGAACGCGAAGGAACGGGGCACCCATTGCGTTGGTGATGGCAGCGACACCAAAAGCCTGGGCCACCCAGCCGACAGAATCACACACTCATCGAGAATCGGCACTCGTGGACCGATCCGCAAGCTCGGGCTCATCGTTTTTGGAATATACTCCGGCTCATCGGGTTTGAGGCCGTTTCTAAATCTGGGTGCAGGAGTGCATTCATGGATTCCAACCGGCGCGGTATCACTGCGTGGGTTCGTGGAGTGTTACGGATTGCGATCTGGGTTGGGTGTTTTGTGCCGGCGGCTCACGCGGAGCGGAGGGCCGTGTCTCTCAATGACGACTGGGAATTTCGCCAGCGGGTTGAGGAACCAAGCGCCGCTCAAGCGGGATGGCATCCTGCCGACGTGCCTGGAGTGGTGCACACCGACCTGTTGCGCAACAAGCTCATCCCCGATCCGTTTTTCCGCTCCGACGAATTCGCGTTGCAGTGGATCGAAAACGCCGATTGGGAATATCGCAGCACATTTCAAGCGACGCCCGAGGTGCTGAAACACAGCCATGTTGACCTGGTGTTCGAAGGCCTGGATGGTCCTGCCGAGGTTTATCTCAATGACAAGTTGATTCTCACCGCTAACAACATGTTCCGGGAGTGGCGGGTTGAGGTGAAACCCCAATTGAAAGCGGGAGCGAATCAGTTGCTGGTGGTCTTCCGTTCGCCAATCGTGGAGGCGAGGAAAATTGCCGCTGCGGATTTTTGGCGGCAGCAGACTCAGACACCCGAGAAGTCCTACCTGCGCAAGGCGGCCTACGAGTACGGATGGGATTGGGGACCACGGTTCGTCCTGAGTGGGATCTGGCGTCCGGTAAACCTTGAGGTTTGGGACGATGCGAAGATTTCCGAGGCCCACGTCCGGCAACGGGACATCAGCTCTGAAATTGCGCACCTGGTGGTCGAATCCGAAATCACCTCGGCGCAGAAGAGCGCGGCGGTCGTTACTGTTGCTTACGGGCACGGCAGTAAGAAGGTCACTGCCTCGCGCGACGTGGAACTGACGCCCGGGGTTAACCACATCGATCTTCCGTTCGATATCGCGCATCCTGAATTGTGGTATCCGAACGGGTACGGCAGCCGGGCGGTGTACGCCTTTCAAGTGCAACTAAAAATCGGGGGGCGCGTGCAGGATGATCGGACGGTCCGCACGGGGTTGCGCTCGATTGTCTTGCGTCGCGATCCTGACAAGTGGGGGCGATCGTTCGAGTTGGTCGTGAACGGCATTCCGGTCTTCGCCAAAGGGGCAGACGTGATTCCGTTCGACAGTTTTCCCAGCCGCGTTACCAGCGCGCAGTATCGCCGTGTGCTCGAGTCGGCCAAAGCCGCCAACATGAACATGATCCGGCACTGGGGCGGCGGTTATTACGAGACCGACGAGTTCTATGCCCTGTGCGACGAACTGGGCATCATGATCTGGCAGGACTTTATGTTCGGCAACGAATGGCAGCCCGGCACCTATGACTTCAAGCAGAATGTTGCGCAAGAAGCCGAATACCAGATCAAGCGGCTTCGCGATCACCCGAGTATCGTGGTCTGGTGCGGCAACAACGAAACCGAGGCCTCATGGGAATGGCATCGCGACATCACCTCCAAGCTCGGCGCCGACACGGTGCGGCGGATGTGGCAGGACTACCTGACTCTTTTCAGCGGAGTGTTGGCCAATGCCGTGGAACGACTCGCTCCTGAGACACCGTACTGGCCCAGTTCACCAAGCGCCGATTACGAAGACATTACCGACAGCTACCAGTCGGGCGACATGCACAACTGGAGTGTCTGGCACGGGATGCTTCCCTTCAGCGGTTATGAAAAATCCAACCCGCGGTTCATGACCGAATACGGATTCCAGTCTTTTCCCGAAATGCGAACTGTGGAAGCCTTCACCCTGCCGGAAGATCGCACCGGTATTTACACTCCGGTGATGCTGGCGCACCAGAAGAACTCGAGCGGCAACTCCATTATTCACGACTATATGCTGCGCGACTACGCGGAGCCGAAGGACTTTGCTTCATTCCTGTATGCGAGTCAGGTGCTCCAGGCCGAAGGGATCAAGGTCGGGACCGAGCACCTGCGCCGCAATCGACCGCGCACCATGGGGGCAATCTACTGGCAGTTGAACGATTGCTGGCCGGTGGCGTCGTGGTCGAGCATCGATTACTACGGCCGCTGGAAAGCGCTGCAATATTACGCGCGCCGCTTCTACAACGATGTTCTGGTTTCACCGCATCTGGAAAATGGCGGAGTGGCGGTATACATCGTCTCCGACAAAATCACGCCGCTCGCGGGCGAGCTGCGGCTGCGGGTGATGACCTTCGACGGCAACGTGTTAATCGAGAAGAAAGAGAACGTACAGGTCGAGGCGCTCTCCAGCAAGATCTACTTGCGGCTGCCGTTCGAGGAATCGCTGATCGCCAAGGGGATTGACCCTGCAAAAGTGGCGTTGACCACGGACCTGACGGTGGCAGGCAGGGCAGTTTCGTCCAATCTCATTTATCTGGCGCCCACGGTTGAGATCCATCTGCCTGCCGCGCCACTGAAGACTGAGCTGAGCAAGACTGAGCTGACCAAGACTGAGCTGGCCAAGAGTGGACTGACCAAGACTGGCGGCTCCTATCGTCTCAGAGTGTCGTCGCCGGTACTGGCCCGGAGCGTTTACATTAGCTTCGGCGAAGTTGACGCCGAGGCCTCCGACAACTACTTCGACCTGCTGCCCGGTCAGAGCGTGGAGATCGCCATCAACACGCCGGCGAGCGAAGACGCGTTACGCTCTGGGTTGAAGGTGATTTCGCTGGTCGATGCCTTCGACCAAAATGCAGCCGTGAAGGCCACGGCCGCGTCGAAGTAAATCCGGGGATGCTTTGCGCCTCAATCCTCTACACTCTTCCTTAGGACCCCGGCTTGGCGCTGGCATAATATCCCCGCCGGGAATAGACGTGGAGCTTGTGGCCGGATTTCTGCGCCACCACATCGATCGAGCGATAGTGGCCATTTGCCTCGAAGTGATCGGGCTTATAAGAGATAAGGTATCGGCTGCGGATTACTTGTTGCAGCTCCGCCAGTCTATGCTCCAAATCGCCAAGAGAATTTGGGAAGAAAGCCGCTCCGCCGGTTCGTGAGGCCAGCACTTTCATGGCTTGATCGGCCACCGCGTCGATGGAGAGTGCGTCCCTAAATTCTCTGGTGCTCACGGTGTACACGATCACTTCGTTGCGCTCGGCAGTTTGAATCGCCTGCTTTAGAGTCGCCCCGCTGGAGTTGTCGTCGCCATCACTGATCACGACCAGAATCCTGGCTACAGGCTGGGTTTCACGACGGGCCGCTAGTTTGTCGGAAGCGAACTTCACTGCGTCCCATAGTGCAGTCCCACCGCGCGGCGCCAGTGCATCTATGCCGCTCGATATCGCCGCTTCGTCCCCAGTGAAATCCTGGACCATCAGTACGGTGCTGGAAAAACCAACCACAAACGCCAGATCTTGTTTGTCGGTCAGCGTCTTTTGCAAAAACGATCCAGCCGCCTTCTGTTCAAACGCGAACTGCTTTGTGATTGACGAACTAGTGTCGATGACCAACCCTAACCGCAAGGGCAATTGCGCCTCGTTGCGAAAACCAGTTACCGCCACCGGAGGCTTTCCATTGTCGCGAATGAACACTGATTCCCTGGTCAAATCGCTTACCGATTTGCCGTGGTCTGTGGCTGCAAAGAAAACCGCAACTTCGTTGACGGTGCTGTGCAGTATCAAACCCGATCCGCCAAAACTGCCAGGCTGTACACGCAAAACTGGACCACTGGCGGGAAGATCGGCCGTAAGCAAGGAGGCCGCCGTCACCGCCCCACAGTTCCCGCAATCTTCCTCTGGTTCTTTTTCGACTTCTGCGAGCTGCCGCTTCTGCTCAAACTGCTGCAAAATCTTTCGAGCCCGCGCGTCGGAAGGCACATTCGGGTCGTCGGGAGTAGTGGAATAGGTGATCGTGACCGAATCTGCGGGCTGATCTTTTCTTTCTTTAATTTGCTGGATCATCTGCCGAGCCGTATCCGCAACCGGAGACTTCGGGTCCTCATCGAGCAGAGTCTGCAATTCCTTTTGCGCTTCCTGAAGATTGTTTTGGCGCTGCCACGACGCGGCGGCGAAGTAATGCACAATGGCATTCTTTTCGTGTTTGAGGCCATGGACCCGCTGTGCGGTTGCGATCGAGCTGCCGTAATCGCGGTTCAGGTATTGGGCGTAGGTTAATGCCGAGAGTAGGCGCAAATCTAACGGCGACAACTCTGAGGCTTTTTGCATGGACTCCTGCGCGCCGGGAAAATTCTTCAGGGCCAATTGTGCCCGTCCCAGATTCATGTAGCTGTGAGGCAGATGACCATCCAAGGCGACCGAGCGCAGGAATTCGTTTTGCGCCTCTTCATTCCGTCCCAGATCCAAATAGGCCGATCCGAGTGCATTATGTGCGGCCACAAAATTTGGATACGTGGCAATCGCCTTTGCGAAGTGGTCCACCGCATCACCAAACTTTTTCTTGAGGAGTAACTGTGTCCCCCTCTCGTATTCCTGTCGCGCTGCGCCGGGAGCCTTCAGGTCAAACTTGGAGACAGAGTCTGAAAAATTCTCCAACATGTTCCGTCGCCGGTCGTCGTCGCTCTCGTTCAGCCATAAGCCCATTTGGTTCTGCTCGATCCCCATTCCGGAGGTGGTCGACGCCGGACGGGTCCCCACACCGCCGAGTTGCGCCCAAGCGCTACGACACGATGTCAGGAACAGAAGCAAAAATACGGTTTGTTTTGTCCAGGAAACCATACAATCTCTCGGGCGGGCGGAACCAGCGGCATGAGAGTCTGGCAGGGGGGCCGGCTCGGCGAGAATTATATCTCACAGGCGACGCCCGGAAACAAGAATTTCTTCCGGATCGAGGCGTATAATTCCGTTCGGCTGCATCTGCCAGGAGGAGACCAATATGAAAAAGCTAATCACCATTTTCTTCGCGCTTAGCCTCTTGCTGTGTGGTGTCACAGTGGCTCAGGACACCATGAAGCAGGACAACATGAAGGCCGACAAGTCCGCAAAGGAAGTCAAGATAACGGGCAAAATCGGCGACGACGGGAAGACCTTCGTAAACGATAAGGACGGTAAGAGTTGGACAATCAGCAACCCGGAAGCGGTGAAGGGCCACGAAGGACACCACGTCACGCTGTCGGCGCACGTGTATGCCGATAAGGGCGAGGTTCATGTCATGTCGCTCAAGATGGCGGCAATGAAGAAGGACAGCATGAAGTAGAGGTAAATCACCAGCGTCATCTCGTCGGTCTGGGCCAGCTTTTTATCTTGCTGGCCTTTATTGTTTGACCCCGGTCACTGAGTGCAATGTGGATTTAGCAGCATCTTCTCGCTTGGCGATCAAGTTTCAACATTTGTACAATCGCGCGAGACGCTGGGCCGATTTCGAGATCTCTAAGGAGGGTGCCCAGGGGTGGCGAATAAGGAGGCATCATGGAGTTTGTAATGTTTGAAGATGTGGACGGCCTGGAAGTCTTTGTAAACCCCGAACGGGTGATCTGGGTGAGAGAATATTCCAACCAAACTACGGTCATCAGCTGCGGACACGAGGACAAGTTTACGGTGCGCCTCGCTCCAGCTCACGCTGTTGCGGCGTTGGGCAAGACGGCTCGCTGAAGGGAGGGTGCATTTTCGGCGAGGTTTCGGCTGAGCAGGGAGTTCGGATTAGGATCAGTACTAAGGCTCATCGTCGATGCCAGATAGAGAGACGATTGCGCCGTCCATGCCAAGCGTTTAGGGAATCATAACCGCAGAAGGGAGCAGACCCACTCAGGAGGAAATATCAACCATGACAAAAGCGCGGATGCTCACTCAGCTGGTTGTCGCACACTGGGTCGTCGCAGTCCTGCACCTGTTCCTTGCGGCAAAGGTTCTTCCGGCGCCAGACAACAACGTCAGCTGGCTGGCTATCACTTTGATCACGTTAGGGCATTCGGGCGTGTCCATTGCCTTATGGAAGCTCAGCGATAGAGTCGCTGGGTTGGTCTCGTTGATTTTCTTTTTGGCTGCCTTAGGTGCCGATCTTTACGAGCACTTCTTGCATCCATCTGCAAACAATATTTTCATGGTCACACCCGGTGATTGGACTGCCCGGTTCGACGCAAGCGTCTTTATTCTTCTTGCCCTCGAGATCCTGGGATGCTTGCTTGGAATTCTGTTGCTCGGCCGGCGGACAAGCAACAGTCAACCTCAGTTCGCCAATCGCGGCGTCTTGTCATAGGGTCTTGCTGCACTCCAGCCTTTGCTTGACGTTCCGCTGATCGATTCCCACCAGGAGCAAACACCATGCCGATGAACAACCCGTCGCATCGACCAGGCCGCGATGATCCAGAATCTTCTGAAGCTCCTGAGTGATAAGGCCCTGATAATCTCGACAAGAACTGCCCGGGCGTGGGCTCTACTCAGTTCCCCTAGTTCCAGTGATGCGAGTGCGGCCAGATTTTCTGGATGTCGAAGGTGACTCCGCGGCAGAGGTACATCGGCTGGTTTTCCTCTCCCATTCCGAAGCGCTCGTAGTGGTCGAAGGGCTGGAATGAAGTGCAATTCTCGCGGACGTCGTCCAGGCTCCACTGGATCACGATCAAGTTCTTGTAGACCTGCGGGGGCGGACCCCAATACCAATGATTCTGGTGGCGCGAATAGGCGCGCGGCAGTCCGTATGGTGGGCCGAACTGATTGATGGCTCCGGCTTCGCCGTAGTTGCCGGCCCAAATGCCGGTCTGGGCACGGTCTTCGGGGGACAGCGAGTTGTAAATGTTGGCGACCTCGCGGGCCATCTCGGGCCATCCGAACTGGTCGGCTATGGGTTGGGGCAGAAGCGACTCGTGGCTCACTTCTGCCTTGGCGGGCTTGAATCCAATGGCGGTTTGATAGGCGAGGAGACGCTCGGGCGGCAACATCCACGTGACCAGCGGAATGGCGGGGAGCGACGCTAGCACGATAATGGCGACGACGGCCACTCGCGTCGTTGTTCGTGCTCGGGGGCTGCGGTTTGCCAACCAGTGCTCGATGGCGACAGCCCCTCCGGCGAAGAGCATGGGGTAGATCGGGAAGACGTAATAGTTTTTGGCGTGTGCGACTTCCATCCAGACAAAAAAGACGACGAACGTCAGGCCGAGGACGCGCCATCGGCGGTCGCGAAGAAACCAGACCAGGCCTGCGAGCCAGAGCGGCAACAGGATCGGGTGCTGGGTGAGGACTTGTTCTTTCACGAAGGCAAGCGGGCCAAGCACCACGTTCTTACCTTCGCGGCGGACGTTTTCCAGATCTTCGATGGTCGGGAAGTGATGGCGGATTTGCCAGATGAGATTGGGCAGGAAGATCACGACCGCGATGGCGCCTGCGATCCAGATCCATTTCTTGGCGAACTCACGACGGTGGTGGGTCAGAAGCAGGGCGACCGTGACCGCGAATCCGAATGACAGGGTGGAGTGCTTGTTCTCGAGGCCGAGTCCGGCGAGCAGGCCGAACCACAGCCAAAGGCGCGAGTCGCCGGTGCGCAGGATCCGGACAACCACGAGGATGCAGCCCATCCAGAAAAGCGGCTCGAAAGCGTTCATGGTCATGAGGCTGTCGATGCTCAGCACGGCCGGGCAGAGGAGAATGGCGATCCCGGCCAGAAGCTGGGCATAGCGGTCACCCCCGAGCTCACGCGCTATGAGGATGGTGAGCGAGATAAGTGCCGCGCCAGCAAGCGCCGGCAGAATACGGAGTGCCGCCAGCGACCCGCCCATCCACAGGGCGATCCTGGCGTAGACAGCGATCAGCGGGGCGGCGTCGACATAGCCCCAATCGAGATGGCGGGCCATATCGAGGTAATAAAGCTCGTCGCGGAAGTAGCCGTAGTGGCGGACGCTGGTGAAGATGTGCAGGAGAAGCTTGGCCGTGCAGAGGGTAATCAGGACCCCGACTGCGAGCGGCGGAAAAGCGGGAGCGTCTCGTTCCGGGCGGCGATCAGGAGTGGCGGTGGCGGGCATGGGCAAAACGGTGCTTACCGATAAGCTGGTGAAATCAGAATTACTTTTTCTTCGCCGCCGCTGCTGCCGCCGCGCGGGCGGCTCGTTCTTGCATCGCGAGCAGGACTACTTGCAGCATGTCGTCCTGGGGGGCGGGCTTGCCGGTCCAGATTTCGAATTGGCGGGCAGCCTGGTGTACGAACATTTCTATGCCGGGGATGACTTGCGCGCCGCGCTGTTTCGCGAGTTGCAGAAGGCGGGTTTCGGGCGGGTCGTAGATCATGTCGAAGACGTAGCGGGCGTTGATTTCTTTTTCCTGCAGCGGAGTCTCGCGGGTGTTGCCCATGCCTGCCGGCGTGGCGTTGATGATCACATCGAACGCGAACTTTTTCAGGTCCGCGCGTTTCATGGAACGGGCGTGGGCGCGGCGGGCCAGCTTTTGTCCGGCGGCTACGTTGCGATTGAGGATGTAGACCTCCGCTCCGCGTTCTTTCAGGCCAAAGACGGCGGCCCGGGCTGCGCCTCCGGCGCCCAGCACTAAAATTTTTGCGTCCTGAAGAGTGGTCAGGCGGCGTTCTAGTGGGCGAACTACTCCCGACGTGTCGGTGTTGAAGCCGTAGAGTTTGCCGTCCTGGGCGCGCACTACCGTGTTGCAGGCTCCGATCTTGGTGGTGTGCGAGTCGGTGTTGTCGAGATGCGAGAGGATGGCCTCTTTGTACGGCATGGTAATGCTGAGGCCATGGATGGGAATCTGGCGCACGCAGCTCAGCAGGTCTTTGAGGGTCTTGGCGTGCAGCGCGAGGTACACGGCGTTTACGTTCTCGCGGCGGAAGGCTGCGTTCATGATGGCGGGCGAGAGCGAGTGGGCGACGGGGTCCCCGGCAACTCCGTAGACGCGGGTGGCGGCATCCACGGTATCGATGCGGTAGACGCTGCGTAGTTCCTGCGCGGTGGCCTGGCCGGGAGCGGTTTCTTCTCCGGGACCTACGGCGGCGAAGGTAAAGACGCTGCCGGCGCGGACTCCGAGAACGCGGCTGATGATGCCTTGTTCGCCCATGCACAGTCCGACCAGAGAATGGTTGTCGGCTTCGCGGCTTAGAAACTGGATCATGGTTACGTTGTCGGAGAGAGTGGTGGCGGTGCTGACCACTTTGTAGAAGTCAGCGGGGAAGGCGCGCATCTTCTCCAGAGTTTCGTCGAGCTTCTTCGTTCCGCGAAAGTCGTGGTAGGAAAGAATGAGAGCGGAGCGGGCGCGGAGCTTGTGCAGTTGCGCGGGCTTGCACTTTTGGGCGGCGGAGAGTTCGACGTCAACCAGTTGGCAGCCGATGGCCGAGGCCTTCGCGAGAATGTCGAGTTGATTGGCAATGGAGCCGCGGAACTTGCCTCCGGCGGCCACGCGGCGGCAGGTCGCGATGACTACGGTGCCAGGGTGAGTTTCGAAGAAATGCTTGATCTTGGGAAGCGCCCCAGCGGGCTTTGAGATGTAGTCCAACCTGAACTCCAGGAAGGAGTTATCGCGAACCAGGGTCTCGGCCTTCTCGATCAGTTCGACGGGGTCGGTAGCGGCGACCGCTACGCAGACTCGCGGGAGGCGCAGGGGGAGCAAGCGGGGCGGATAGCTGTTGGCGGCAGAAATCATCTTGAATCAATGGTTTGAATCATTGCTCAGCATCGATGGTCTGTATCAATGGTCTGTATGAATAGGTTCGGCGCGAATCTTACAGGGGCTTAATGCCAAGATGCAACAAAGTATTCACAATTTACGCGAAAAACCTATTTCCAGCGCAGCCTGACACCCTCGTAACCTTGACCCCCTCTTACCCCCTTGTTACCTTCCAACAGAAGCCTTGCTTTCCGCGAGATTTTGCTGGAGAGGGGCATTGTGTGTCCCTTCTCGGAGGTAACATGAAGAAAATAGGACTGTTAGTGTTGTTGCTGGCGACTGCGGCGTGGGCGCAGTCGGCGGCTGATGGAAGTTCGGCGCCAGCCAGTCCGGCTGGAACGCTCTCGACAACCGCCGGTTTCCCGGTTCAAGGAGTGCAGACGCCCACCTACGCAGATGTGTACTGCGCTGGTTTCATCAACCGCGAGACCCTGCCTGACGCCAACTTCATCGCTGGCGGATTGGATACGCCTTACACCACGAAGTTCGTCAAAGGCGACGTCGTCTATTTGCAGGGAACGGGCTACAGCGCGGGAGCGGAATACGAGATTGTGCGCGCTTTGAAAGATCTCAACGAGTATGAGATGTTTCCCGGACAGCGCAAGCTGATCAAAGAGACGGGACAGCCCTACATGGAAGTGGGCCGGGTGAAGGTGATCGACACCCGCAGCAGGGCGGCAATCGCGCAGATTGAGTATTCCTGCGATCCTATCAATCCGGGAGATACGGCGATTCCTTTTGCGGAAAGACCGATGGTGTCATTTCACCCGCCGATTCGGTTTGACCGCTTCCTGCCCACGGGCAGCAAGGTTTCCGGGCGAATCGTGATGGGGAAGGATTTTGACTCGCAGTTGGGAACGGGGCAGAAGATTTACATCAATGTGGGATCGAACCAGGGCGTGAAGGTGGGCGACTACTTCCGCGCCGTACGGAACTACGTGGCCGACCTGAATGATCCGGTGGATTCGCTTTCATTCAGGGCCTCGACCAGTGAAGACACGCAAAAGAAGCAGGCAACGGTGGATCCAAGATTGTTCGAGAAGTCGAACGGTCCGGTGATTCACGTGAGGAATCTGCCGCGCCGCGCGGTGGGCGAGATCGTCGTCATCGGGACGACGCCGACCACGGCAACCGGGATGATTGTGTTTGCCATGGAAGACGTGCACGCCGGAGACGGTGTGGAGTTGGACGAGCAGGCGCAGTAAGGCAGTGGTCGGTGGTCAGTGGTCAGCAAAACGCTGGATGGGTTCGGACTGTAATCTTCGCAAGTAGAACAGAAAAAATTGGGCCGGGGACGGGCAACCGTTTCCGGCTTTTTTTGCGGTGGCAGTGAGCAGTGGCCAGTAAAGCCCATTCGTAGCAAGAAGGTTCTTACTGACCACCGGCCACTGACCACTGGCCACTGGTTTTCTCCCCGAAGACTTCGGCGGTGAAGGCTTCGATGGTGGCGCCTTTTTGCCAGGCATCGCGGGGCAGTCCGGCTTTGCGGCAGGTTTGCTCCAGAAAAGTTATGCGGTCCCAACCGCGCTCGACGGGCACCTGAGGCAGCAGCAGGCCGCGGCGGCCTTGCCAGCTGATGAGGAGGCCGTGGCGGCCGACTTTGATCTGTTCCGCGGGAAGCGGCCGCGCGGGCGAGAGAATGCTTAGCTCAATTTGGAGACGCGGAGCTTCTTCCTGTGTGACGGGCGGGAAGCGGTTGTCGTCGAAAGCGGCGGCGCGCGCGGTTTCCCCCACGGCGCGAAAGACTGAGCAGGTGGGTAATATGTAGCCGACGCAGCCGCGCAATTCTTTTTCGCGCGGATTCTCTTTGTGTTGATAATCTCTGTGCTGATCTGGTTCACGGTTTTGGCGCAGATAGAGCGAGGTAAAGACTCCGCGGGGTTCGGCGAGGTGAGGGGTGGGAGGATCCAGTGAAATCTCGCGGCGCTGCAGCGCCGAAGAAATGGAATCGTGCGCCAGGCGCAACAGTTGCATGCGCTCTTCGCCGGAGAATTCCTGAACCGCAGCTATTGCGGAGGACGAGTTAGGTTGTAGGGGCGACATCGGCATCTGCCCGTCGCGGAGCCGGTTGCGGCTTGCTGCGCCGGCTGAGAATAAATGCCCGCCGGCGCCGCTTGGAAACGCGGCGGTCAATCTTCGACCAGAATGCGGCAAAGTAATCGACGCCGGACACCAAAGAAACGCAGACCACGAACCAGACCGAGACGTAGGCGATCCAGTGCACCGGGAAGATAAAGTTTCCGTAAACCGGCCACTCTTTCCAGCGATGGTCGAGAATTACCGCGACCACGGAGACGATCTGTACCACCATCTTGAACTTGCCTAATTCGCTGGCTTCGATAGTAAACCCGCCGGATGCGGCGATGGAGCGCAAGCCGCTCACCAGAAACTCGCGGCCAATGATGATCACTGCGATCCACGCGGGAACCAGGATGGGATTGAACTGCACCAGGGTTACGAAGGCCGCGGCGATGAGAAGCTTGTCGGCCATAGGATCGAGCAAAATGCCCATGGTCGTGATCTGGCCGCGCTTGCGGGCGAGGTAGCCATCGATGCCGTCGGTCATGGAGGCGGCGATGAATATCGCCGAGGCGAGCAGTTCTTTAGCGCCGTGTTCGCTGCTGAAATGATTGGAAGATAAAATCCAGATCAGCAGAGGAATGCTGAAGATGCGGATTAGCGTGATGGAATTGGGCAGGTTCACTGCTTGGCCACAGACCGTCTCCGTACGATCGGCGAAGACAATTTGATTATCCTCCACGCTGAGAGGGAAGGCAATCAGTGAAAATGCGCCGTTCGTGCGCGGAAGTTCCCAGAATGGTTCTGGGTGAATTCCGCGCGCGATTACTTTGGCCCGGTCGGCTTCGTGCTCGACTTCGGCTGCTTGGCTATGATCTGGTCCTTGATCTTGTCGTAAGTGGCTTGGGGGATGATCTTCTTATGCACGAGGTCGAGCTTGGTGCGATAGGGGCGGCCGGCGATGATTTTCTGCGAGTAGGCATCGCCGATGCCGGGCAGCGCCTTCAGTTGGTCGGCGGTGGCGGTGTTGATGTCAAGCTTATCGGCGGCTTCTGCGGCAGGGGCAAAGCTGGCGGCGGGTGAGGCTTTCGCTATCCCCGCGCCCAAGGCCAGCATGAGGAAAAGTAATACGAAAATGCGTGTGACCGAGCTGCTGCGTGCGAGTTTCATAATTCCTCCTTAGGCGTAAATGCCGCGCTGGCGAATCGTGTATGCCACGCGGTCGATCGCCAGCATGTAGGCTGCGATGCGATTGTTCACTTTGTGCGTTTCGGCATAGCGGACCACATCGCCGAAGGACGAGACCATGATCTCTTCCAGTTGCTCGTTGACGACGGACTCCTTCCAGAAATATCCCTGGCGGTCCTGCACCCACTCGAAGTAGGAAGTTGTGACGCCGCCGGCGTTGGCCAGAATGTCCGGGATCACGAAGACGCCCTTGTCGGTTAAGACATCGTCGGCGGCCGAGGTGGTGGGGCCGTTGGCGCCTTCGGCCAGGATGCGGCATTTTACGCGATCTACGTTGCGCGAAGTGATGACGTTCTCGGTCGCGGCGGGAATGAGGATTTCGCATTCCGTGGTGAGCAGGTCGGCGGTATCGGCTGGTTCCGCCCCCGGAAAACCGTGAACGGCTCCATTTTTCTGGCGGAATTCGACGAGCGCATTCAAGTCGATGCCATTCTTGTTGTAGAGGCCGCCCCCGACTTCGGCGATGCCGACAACTTTGTATCCCCCTTGATGCATCAATTGGGCGGCGTTGGAGCCCACGTTACCGAAGCCCTGCACAATCACGCGGCTGCTCTCGCGCGATAGGCCGAGCTTCTTGATGGCCTCGTCGCAGACCACCATCACGCCGCGGCCGGTGGCTTCGCGGCGTCCGCGGGAGCCGCCGATGTTGATAGGTTTGCCGGTCACGCATGCGGTGACCGTCTGGCGCATGTGCATGGAGTAGGTGTCCATCATCCAGGCCATGATTTGTTCGTTGGTGTTGACGTCGGGAGCGGGGACGTCTTTTTCCGGGCCGATGAATTCGATCAGCTCTGAGGTGTAGCGCCGCGTCATGCGCTCGATCTCGCCCATCGACATTTTGTGCGGATCGCAGATCACGCCACCCTTGGCTCCGCCGAAAGGAATGTTGACTACGGCGCATTTCCAGGTCATCCAGCTGGCGAGTGCGCGCACTTCATCGAGCGTGACGTCGGGCGCATAGCGGATACCGCCCTTGCCCGGGCCGCGCGCAATCGAGTGCTGCACCCGGAATCCGGTGAAGACCTCGAGGCGTCCGTCATCCATCTGGACGGGAATGTAGACCGTAAGTTCGCGGTTGGGATAGCGCAGAACCCGCCACAGGCCGTCATCGAGATTGAGCTTCTGGGCAGCGAGGTCAAAGCGCGCCCGCTGCGATTCCCAGGGATTACTTTCTTTATCGACTTGCGGTGGGGCGGTGAGCGTGGTCATAGATGTGTCTCCGGAATGAGTGCGATTCGCTGTTCAGAGTGTTGGCCGGCGCCGGGACGAGTTCCCGGGGTGAACGGGCAAACGTTCAGAGTATATGAGTGGGGGCGGTTGGGAAGCAAGGCAGTCGGCGCAGTCTCAGTTTCCGAATAGCCGAGTATCCACCGGTAAATCGCTTGCAAAAGACTATAATCGCGCGCGGAGGAGAACACATGAAGAAGAGTTTATTGGCTACTTTGTTTGTTGTGATGTTGCTGACCGCGCTCCCTACCTATGCACAAAGTCCGAATTATGACGTCGGACCGGTGTGGCGCGTGAACTACTACCAGATCAAGCCCGGTCAGGGTGAAGCGTTCTGGAAAGATTTTCGCGAGAACCTGAAGCCTTCCTATGAAGCGGTGAAGAAAGAAGGCATCCTCAAAGACTATAAAGTGTGGACTAACGTGACGACCGATGGCCCGCACGACTGGGATGTTGCGGTGGGGCTGATGTATCCGAACTGGGCGGCCCTCGATCAGGGCGACGCCAAAGCCGCAACCATCATCGCCAAGCATTACGGATCGCGAGAGGCCATGATCGAAGCGGGGAAAAAACGCAACGATATACGCGAAGTGGTAGCCAGTAAGTTGGCGCACGAAGTGATGCCGAAATAGGAGCTGAATCGCGGTTACAACAGAGCCGGCGCCCCGAATGTTTCTTTCGAGAGGCATTCGGGGATTGCCGGACGCTACGGACTGGCGGAGGCCAGGAGTCACTTTTCTACAGCTGAATCTCCATCCCTTCTGCCGCTGCGCGTACTTTGGGATAGTAATTCCGCGCTTCCTGTACGACCTTGTCGACGATGGCGTCGGTGTGCTCGGGATCGTGGTGGAATAACACGAGTTCTTTGGCGCCGCTCTCCATCACCACGTTGACGGCTTCGCGCCAATGGCTGTGTCCCCAGCCGCGCCGGTGCGCTTCGTATTCCTCGGGAAGATACTGTGCGTCGTAGATGAGAATGTCTGCGCCTTCGGCCAGCTTGCGTACGGCTTTATCGAACTCGGCGTCGCCAGGTTCGTTGTCGGTGGCGTAGACCAGGATTCCATCTTTGGTTTCGAGGCGGAAGCCCATGCATCCCTGGGGATGGTTGAGCCATGCGGTCTGCATCTGGACTCCGTCTTCGAGGGTGACGCGTCCGGCCTCGATGTCGTAGAAGTCGCGATGCGCCGTCATCTGATCGAGCCTTACGGGGAAGTACGGCGCGGCCATCTGATCGGCCAGAACCTGCTCGAGATGGCGGGTTCGGGTGGAGCACTGGAAGAGAAAACGGTTCTCCGCGTTTGAATACAGCGGACGGAAGAACGGCATGCCCTGAATGTGGTCCCAATGAAAGTGCGAGACGAAGACGTGGGCGGAAATTGGCCGGTCGCCGAATTCTCTTTGCAGTTGCTGGCCGAGCACGCGGAATCCGGTGCCGCAGTCGAAGATGTAGATGCGATCGCCGAAACGCACTTCGACGCAGGAGGTGTTGCCTCCATAGCGCATGTTCTCGGGTTGTGGGGTCGGCGTAGAACCGCGTACGCCCCAGAACTTAATCCGCATAGGCTCGTGACCACACGAGGGCCCGGCTGCTTGGGTAACTTCCATATCTTCGGAGAAAGGGTTCGGTTCGTCAATTCCCGCGGTGGTTCACAACCGGACGGTCGGGAACGCGTCCCCTATAATGAACCGCGAGGCCCGTCCAACGCCGGGCAAATTTCTTCATGCCTGTTCCCGAGTTCAAAGAATTCTCTCGCCTGGCGAAGTCGGCGACCCTGGTGCCGGTGGTGAAATCGGTGAGCGCTGACCTGCTCACGCCGGTTTCCGCGTTTTTAGCGATCGCTGAAAAAGAACCGCACGCGTTTCTGCTGGAGTCGGTGGAGCGCGGCGAGCAGATCGGCCGCTATACGTTCCTGGGAGCGCGGCCTTACATGCGGCTGCGGGCGCGGGGTTCTGCCATCGAGATTGAGCGCGGACGGCGGCGCGAGCGGCGTCGAGGCAACGTGTTTCAAGTGGTGAAGGAACTGCTGGGCGAGCATCAGCCGGCCGCGATGGCGGGACTGCCGCCTTTCACCGCCGGAGCTGTCGGCTATTTTTCCTACGACGTGGTGCGGCAACTGGAGAAGATCGGCGAACATGCGAAGGACGACATCTTCCTTCCCGATTGCGAATTGATGTTCTTCGACCGGCTGCTGGCCTTTGATCACCTGCGTCATCAGATTCATATCGTCGCCGCGGCAGATGTTTCGCGGGAGAGTCCTCGGCGCGCCTACGACCGGGCAGTGCGCGATATTGCCGGGCTCGAGAGAAAGCTGGCTGTAGGATTGCGGCCGGCGATGTGGCGAAAGGCCGCGACGAGCAAGCTGGGGAAACTCAAGGTCCACGCGTTAACCACGCGGGCGCAATTTCTGCACGGCGTGGAGCGCTGCAAGGAATACATTGCCGCGGGCGACATTTTTCAGGTGGTGCTTTCGCAGCGGCTCGACTTCATCCCAGGAGTTCCGTCGTTCGATCTTTACCGTGCTCTGCGCCAGGTGAATCCTTCGCCCTATCTTTATTTTCTGCGTCTGGGCGAGACTCAGATTCTTGGTTCCTCACCCGAAATGCTAGTACGCGTCACCGGACGCAAGCTGGAGTACCGTCCCATCGCGGGCACGCATCCGCGCGGCCGCGACGAGGCCGAAGACTTGCGGCTGGAAGAGTTGATGCGCAACGACGAAAAAGAGCGCGCCGAGCACGTCATGCTGGTCGATCTCGGCCGCAACGATCTTGGACGGGTCAGCGAGTATGGCTCGGTGAAGGTGAAAGATCTGATGTACGTTGAGCGCTACTCCCACGTGATGCACCTGGTTTCGGCGCTGGAAGGCACGCTGCGCAAGGATCTCGGCGCGCTCGACGCCTTCGCCGCCTGCTTCCCGGCAGGCACACTGAGCGGAGCGCCTAAAGTCCGCGCCATGCAGATTATCGAAGAACTGGAGCCCGTGCGCCGCGGCATCTACGGAGGATCGGTGCTCTACGCCGATTTTGCCGGGAACCTCGATTCCTGCATCGGCATTCGCACCATGCTCATGCAGGGCAAGCATGCGTACCTGCAAGCAGGTGCCGGCATAGTGGCGGATTCCGACCCTGCGCGCGAATTTGAGGAATCGATGAATAAGGCCCAAGCGTTGCTGCGGGCGGTAGAGATGGCTAGAAGCAATGGTCAGTGATCTGTGGTGCCACTGGCCACTGATCACTAGCAATCACTAGCCACTGACCACTGCGAGAAAGTTCCCCACCAGCTTCTTCCCAGCGTCCGTCAGCACGCTCTCCGGATGGAACTGCACTCCCTCGACGGCATACTCTCTGTGGCGCAATCCCATGATGGTACGTGAGCCGTCTTTCTCTGTAGTCCAGGCGCTGACTTCGAGGTCCGCCGGCAGGCCTTTCCCTTCCACGATGAGCGAGTGATAGCGCGTGGCCGTCATGGGCATGGGCAGGCCGTGGAAGATGGTTTTATTGTCGTGCGCGACGGCGCTGGTCTTGCCGTGCATCAAGTGAGGAGCGCGCACCACATTACCGCCAAAAGCCACACCGATGGCCTGATGTCCCAGGCAGACGCCGAGCACGGGCACCTTGCCGGCGAAGTGCTTGATCAGATCGATGCTGATGCCCGCATCTTGCGGCGTGCACGGACCAGGCGAGATCACGATGCGCTCCGGTTGCATAGCCTCGACTTCGCCAACCGTGACCTTGTCGTTGCGGCGCACCTCAACCTTCGCGCCCAGTTCCCCGAGATACTGAACCAGGTTGTATGTAAAAGAATCGTAGTTGTCTAGAACGAAGACCACGGAACGTCCTACCTTCCAGTTTACACCCAGGTACACTCTGCCCTGAACCGCACCGAAAGCGTTTTTCGAATGTTCGCTAAACGCCATTCCATGATCAATCCCCCCGGAAAGGGCCACGCCCCGGCCCAAGGGTGGTATTGACGGAAGATGCCTTTTGACGGCATCCTTAGCATAGTTCGACGCCACTTTAATAGCTTGGGGTAACGCATGCCAGAAGCCCATGAAGAGAAAAGGGCTGCACGACGCTTCGCGCTCCGGATTCCCGTATCCGTCGCCCGCGGAGAAGAGACCAACTACGGCGAATCCGCTGAAATCCGCGACGTGAGCGCGCGCGGCATCAGTCTTTACCTGGACTCGCCCATCGAGCAGGGATCGCCCATCGGCTTTACCCTCACCCTTCCGCCAGAAATTACACTGACGGAGAGTATCCGTGTGCAATGCAAAGGACACGTGGTGCGGATCGAGGACAACTCTGGCGAAGGCAAGATGGCCGTGGCCGCGGTGATTGAAGAATACGAATTCCTGCCTCAGAGCTGAAGCGGGCTCCAGAATGCCTCAGAGCTTTTTTAATACCGTGCTTATTTAACAGCCCGTCAGCCCTTCTGTTACTTCTTTCCCCTCCCGACAAGTGGTAAGGTTTCTCTAAAGGCTCAACCGTTCTGTTGTCAGGGGAGTTCTTTGCCGCGATCTGGCATTCAATTTGTTGTGGTTGCGCTGCTGGCGGCGTTGGTGGTCACGAGGGCCCCGTCGCAGGATACTGGGATGCCCAAGGCCACTTCCTCCAAGCCGGGGGTTGCGGTTGTTAGCAGCGTGCGCATTGTGCAGGACAAGGGCGTTCCTGCTCTGGAAGTTGTTTCGACTCACCCCGTAGTGCCCGCGATTCAAGTGCTGGATTCGCCGCCGCGCCTGGTGATGGACCTCCCTAACTCGCGCATGGGACTGCAGCGCAAGCGGATTCCCGTGCTGCAGGAAAATATTCTGACCATCCGCAGCGAGCAATACCAGATCGAGCCTCCCATCGTGAGGATTGTGCTGGACCTGCTCGTTCCCTACGGCTACTCCTGGGACGCCGCGGGCAATCGCCTGATGGTGCGTCTGAAGCCCCCCGACTCGAAAGCAGATGTGAATGCAGCCGGCAAGTCGCCGATTCATCCGCCAAAGGTTGTGTCGGCGGCGCCGGCCGCCGCAGTGGCGGTTGTACCCGTCAGCAGCGGAGTTGGCGAGGTCGTAGTCGCCGACAAGCGGTTCGCAGCGGGATCGTCCCTGACCGCCGGGACTGATACCACGGTGTTGGCATTGTCGCGAGGAGGCGAAGTCCGCGTGTGTCCCGGCACAACCCTTTCGGTTACGCCTTCGAAGAGTACAAAAGACCTGATGCTGGGCATGAGCACAGGCGCGCTGGAGACGCACTACGCGCTCGAGGCTTCGGCCGATACCGTGCTCACTCCGGACTTCCGCATCCTGTTCGCGGGACCGGGAGAATTCCATTTTGCCATCAGCACCGACTCGCACGGCAATACCTGCGTGCGCGGGCTGAAGGGCAACACCTCTTCCGCGATCGTTTCGGAGTTGATTGGAGACCGCGTCTATCAAGTGAAACCCACTGAACAGGCGATGTTTCATTCGGGACGGCTCGACAAAGTCAGCACCGATGTCCCGCTGGAATGTGGTTGCCCGCCACCCGTGCCGGTGATGAGGACGGACGCGTCCCCGGCTGGGACGATTCCGGATTCCGCCGCGGCCAACACGAACCTGGCCCAGACGCTCTCTAACGGACCCGAAATCCAACCCCTACCGCCTTCGCAGCCGGGTGAGGTTCATATTCAGGTCGATGCGCCAATGGTCTTCGAGGCCAAGAAACTCCCTCCACCCGCGCCAGCGACTGCGGAAGAAGCGGCGGCGCAACCAGTCATGGCATCGTCAACCAAGCCAGTCCAGCTCGAGGCGCAGGTGCAACCACCGCCCGCACCGGCTCCCAGCCCGCAGCCTGAGCACCATCGCCTGCTGCGACGGATCGGAAGGTTTTTTGCAGCCATCTGGCGCTAGTGCGAGAAGCTTGTCATCCCGACTAGAAGCTTGTCATCCCGAGCGAAAGCGAGGGATCTTGGTTCTTGCTGGCACCGTCGCTGCTGCCCGCGCAGGCAAACACCCTGATCCCTCACTTCGTTCGGGATGACAGTTCGCAGAATGCAGTCCTTACCCGCGATTGACAACCCGCCGCAGCGGTTCCACTTTTTCGCGCGCGGCATCGCGCAGGTCTTCTGCCAGACCGGCGCCGCGTTCGGCCACGTCGCGGACACGGTCTGTCGCGTCGCGGACTCGGTCCTTGGCTTCTTCTGACCAATCTTGGAGCGTGTCTTTGGCGTCGTCGTAGCCGCGTTTCAGGTCGCGACGGAATTGCTTGCCGGTTTTCGGGGCTAGCGCCAGCGCCGTCAGGGCTCCTGCACCGAGCCCGATAAGAAAGAAAGTGACGGCGGTTCCTATGTTGTTTCCTTCGGAAGATTCATAACGTCCAATACGCATGATGTGACCTCATTTCCACGTGGCGGGAAGACGCCGGACAAACTTCCGCACCGGCTGCAATGTCACGCCACCAGCAATTCTAATCCTCCACAAGGGTCGTGGCGAATCAACCCGTGGGCTACGAACGTGCTCCGTTACGATGAATCCAGCTTCGGGAAGGTTTCCTTTCTCAGCACCTGAGTGTAAAATAACTTTTCGGCCTTGTGCGGCGGAAAATGTGGCCTGCCCGCCTTCCGCCAGCTCAGCAAACCGCATTGATTTTTGAGGAGATTGTTTTAAGCGATGTCGATCCCTGCCACTCAAATGCGTCCCGGCATGATCATCAAGCACAACAATGATCTGCACTCTGTATTCAGCGTCGAACACCGCACGCCCGGCAACCTGCGTGCCTTCATCCAGGCCAAGCTGCGCAACCTTCGTACCGGAGCCATGTTCGAGCACCGTTTCCGCTCGCCCGACCCCATCGAGAAGGTCAACGTGGATGAGGTCGAAATGCAGTTCCTCTACGCCGACGGCGACAGCTACTACTTCATGGATACCTCGAACTACGAGCAGACCCACCTGACCAAAGAAATTCTGGGCGACGCGGTCGATTACCTCATCGCCAACCTAGAGATCAAAGTCGAATTCTTCGACGGCAAGGCCGTGGGCATTGAACTGCCGCAGACCGTCGAGCTCACCGTCGTCCAGACAGAGCCGGGGTTGAAGAGCGCGACTGCATCGAGCGTCACCAAAGCCGCGAAGACTGAGACCGGGCTGGTGGTGCAGGTGCCGCCGTTCATCAATGAAGGCGAGAAGATCAAGGTGGATACCGCCGAAGGCGTCTACCTCTCGCGGGCGTAAAGCGGGCGCAAGTACGCTTCGTATCAGGGCACGCAAGTACGCTTCGTATCAGGGCACGCATTCATGCGTGCCGTAAACGCCGCGTTATCAGTACGCCTTTAGGCGCTGCTTCGCAGTACCGAATGCTGGGACAGACGAGACTGGCACCACTGTTTTCTCCCGACGTGGAGGCCAAAAGCCGATGAAGTCCTACAGTTATTCTGAGGCGCGAGGAAATTTTGCGACCGTGCTCGACGAAGCCGAGCGGGACGGGGCGGTGGAAATTCGCCGCCGCGATGGCACCGTGTTCCGCATTCTTCCCCTGCGAACTGGCGCAGCGTCACCACTCGATGTGAAAGGTGTAAAGGTGAAAGTGTCGGCCGGCGATCTAGTGGCCATCGTGCGCGAGGGCCGCGAGCGCGGATAGATCCGTTGTCGATCTTTAGAATAGTGAACGTCCCGTCTGTCCCCCGAATTTTCGCCTCTGTCATCGGACTCCATAAGTCCGCAGCAAAGTCAGACGACTCGCACTCCACCTGAAACAAACTCTCGTTTGTATACGCACATGTGCAGCTGACAGCGCCGCTATGCCTTTGCATCTTAATGACAAAGCAGTGTATGGAGACTCATCCACCACCGCGACTACAGCAATCGATGGAGCTACAAGTCCGATAATGATAGTTATCCAGTGCGGTCGAGTCAGCAACCTTCTCAGGTGGTTTGGGCGGGGGCGGCTCAAGGTTTATTCTGATAGGAGGGTGCGGGAATTTTCCTCCAGGATAGGCTCTCGAATGCCCGTCTGCGGCTGAGCATTGGTTGTGTCGTCGGGTTCCATACTGACGGAGGGTAGCCCGCCTTTAACTATCTTCTGCGTGCACCGTTTCCCACTGAGGGTGCCCCATCCTTGCGTTTTTTGCAAGGGTGGGCGGCGATGCGGCGTGCGCCATTTGATTTTGTTGCGGACATCAAGCCCACTTGGCTGCCGGCCCAGACGAAGCTCGGACGGGCAGCGATATGATTACACGCGACGGAGGAAGCATGGCGCATCGACAATCCGCTGGATGCATTTGACAAGCAGTACATGAGGGAAGACGGCCCCGAGTTGCCTGCCAAAATAGCGAAGTTCGTCGGCAGCACGGGTGCGAAGCTGGCATTTCCCGATGCCGGATTCGCTCTGGAAATTCTGCTGAAAGTAGCGGACGCGCTGTTCAATAAAGACTCCACAAAGGAGCGGGTCACTCAGTTGTGGGAAATGGTCAAGGGTGAGTTTGAACACTTCGAGAACACGAAAGCCGACCATGCGGATGTGCAACGGGCGATACATTTGGCCTTCGCTTACGATTGGCGAGAAAGGAACCATGAAACGGGCACGGTATGTGAAGCTGATCGGGAAATGCCATATGAAGCGAGGAGCGAATTCAGGATGTTGCGTCGTTCGTATTCCAGACCATTGAGCAGCTTAACGAGCGCGATGTCACAGTGCTCAAACTTCTTAACACGATAATGAACAAAAAAGGGAATTGGAGTCAAGTGAATTCAGTCACGGGCAACGTGATGAAGAATCACCCCAACACTTTTATCCAGCGTGTCAGGAATTGACGGTGCAGATCGCTATGGCTCTGGGACAGGCAACCGAGAGCAATCTGTACACTCGCGAGATTGGCTACGGCGTCTGCTGCCGATTGCAGGGCTTCGGGCTGGCGCGCGAGATAGACGTTCAAGCTCGTGAACTGCCCTTGACCAACTACAGCTTCCGGCTCTCAACGGAAGGGCTGATGCTGCTGAAGTTGTTGGGAGAAAAAGTGCTGAACTATGAATACTACTTCCATCCTCTGCGTCGCGCTTAGAGTTCTGACGAGTCCTTTTTATTCCAACTGCCGAATCCGCTCTTGCCGGAATTGCCGTTCCGGCGAAATGCGGGGACAGACGGGACTGGCACCATTGTTTTCTCCCCGAGGTGAGAACATTCCTCGGCTCTGGAGCAATGCCATCCACCCCCATGCTCCCCAACTTTTCCACAGCCCCCTGTGTGACATCTGACCTTGCGCCCTGAATCCAATCCGCACAATCATGACCGAGGCAGTGACGGTCCGCCCAGCGCGAAACCGGCGCCGCTAAGTTATTTGTTCTTCAAGATTTTGGTATGGTAAAGTATCCCGTCACGCCAAGTAAACTAACTTACTGCGGTCAATGCGCTTGTTGCCGTCCAGATAGCAGTGTTTTGTGGCGAGATAGAAAAAAGCAGGTAACCTCAAAAAATTAAGCCGGGATAATGCTCCACCCTCTTTCGGTTTCTGGAGAGTACTGCTCTGCATTGTATGCTGCGCCGAGTGCTCCATCTGATCGATCCGTGCTGGGGAGCCGATCCTGCTCCTCCCCAGCGCTTAATACCTTCAGCGTAGAGAGCGGTGATCGTTTCATCGCTAATCCACCGAGTCCACAGGATGTCTCGCGTCGATCATCAGGCTTTAGATAACACCTCGAATACCCCGGCCCATCGCTTGAAGAGGTGTTCCTCAATCGCTTCAGGTGTCACCTTGAACTGTGGATCGCGGGCACGGGCTATCCTGAGCAAGCGACAACGCTTGCCGTCATGAATGCCGAGCGCGGCGAATTTTTGTTCTTCTCATTTGCAATGCCGTTTCTACCTGTTCGTCGGTTGCATCTAGTTAAGGTATCCCTACGTCTGACTTAATTCGCACCTCACTTCGCCCAGGTTCAAACCCTACACCCACAACGTTACCCTCGAATTGAACAAGTGACGGGAGATCGGGGGGCACCTCCGCAACCTCTAAATCCCCAAATTCCACACGCTTCTTTACCTGTCCGTTCTCGTGAAACTCGTAAAGTTGTTTGTGAACCTCGCGTGGAAGAGAACATAGATAACGCCGTACTGCACTGTTGCGAGGGATGCGCTGCCGCTCTTGGTCTATAGACTCAAGCAACTCTACTGTCGCCCGCTCAGGAACGTCCCAAAACAAGGTCAACTCGTCTGAGGGTTGCGAAAACGAAACGAGCGCATCAAATCCGCCAGAACCCTCTTCCATCTTCACAAGCTCTATGTCTAATTGACGGGCCTGATTTGTGAAGCGTCCAAACTTCGGATGTTCCAGCATCAATAGCCGTGCTCACCTTTGTGTTGCTATGCGGCGCAAAGCCTGCAACAGAGCAGGCGAGCGGCTGTCCAAATGCAGCGAGGCTGATGCGATGTTCGGCCAATCCCTTTACATCGCCATACCCTCATCTGATCCTAGTTGTGCCGTTCCGGTTTTTATTGATCCGCCATGTTTCTCTAAAGGGTGCCAAGTCTACCACCATTCTCCTTGATCCGCGTTATAATCGGACTCATGATACGAAAAACGAAAGTAACCCAGCACCCTCCCTCTAATTGGACACGCGATCAGTTTCTGCGGTTGCTTTCAAAGGCCGTAAAGACGCCCGTTCAGAAACCCGCTTCAAAATCGAAGTAAAAATCAGATTCCCCTGATCCCGCCTGTTGTACCTGAATCCATACTCATTCAAGTAGGTTTGTAAATATTTTCGGCTCACGGAATGGTAGACACCGCGAATTCCATTCTTGGTCAGTGACCAGAATCCCTCGATAGTCTGAGTGTGAACATCGCCAACGACATAAATCTTCTGCGCGTGCTGAATACGTCTGTGTTCATAGGCATTCGCATGTAGCGACAATTTATCGTAGATCGGATACTCATCTGTGTATACTGTGCTTTGCGGCATAATGCGCTCCGCGATGATCGGGAAGATTGTCGCGGCCTTCGCATCGGCGTGACATATGCCAGCACCTTTCCGCCGCGCTCGACCATGCCGAACACGGAGTCTTTTCATGTTATCGCGTCCGCGCATCCCGCGAGAGCCTGACTATTCTTGCGCTTGCCTCCAAAATAGCTTTCGTCGCCTCGATTAATGATCCCTCCAGTTGCATGTCTGGTTCGGACAGCAACGAGCGAATCTGTCTGAACATGCGCCACGCGGTTTTGTAGGTCACTCCCGTCTCGCGCTGAATCTTCTTTGCCGTGATACCGCAACGAGTGGAACCCATCTGGTACATCGCGTAAAACCAAATGTGCAACGCAGTCGTGCTCTTCTCGAAGATTGTTCCCGCGAGAGGATAGAAGTGATGACCAACTTCGCAGGCATATGCGGACGACCCTTGACGCGGTACACCTTGCGCTCTTTCCCACACTCAGCACAATGCACTACGCCGCCCGGATAACGCTTTCCTTGATTGTCTCAAGACACACATCGTCATTCGGAAATTCGGCCTTGAACTCGTCTAGGGTGTACCGTAAGTGCTTTGGAATGCTCTGTTTCGGGTTCATGTCAATAGTTTCGCATATTATTCACTTGCTGTAAAGGGATATTTTGCCTTTTTGCAAAGTCCGCTTTCGCGAAACCAGCGCTGGACAAGGCTTTTGGGCCGGATCGATAAAAACTTTTGATCCCAAAATCCGGCTGATCAACTCGCCCAGCTCCAAATCAACGTGCATCCGCCAAGATTTATTTTGGGGAAGAATTCCACAATGCCCAAGGAGTGGGGACGATGCCCCAGGTGGGTTTGCTTCGTGCGGTATCAGGAATCGCGCCGAGCTAAAGCTCCAGCCGTAAGACCGCTTCGCGCGCCGAAACAATCGGAATGCCCTCGACTGTCCGCAGAGCGAGCAGGTCCGTCTTGTCGCCGGTGACCAGCAGCGTCGCCCGTCCATCCACCGCAGTGTTCAGGAACACATCGTCATCCGGGTCGGGACTCATTCTTATCCGCGACTGCAACTCGACCCGCTCCGTTTGGTAAACAAGATAAGCGGCGATGTCCGCGACGAATGCGTCGGTGATTTTCCTGAATTTCCGGATGCGGGGATAGTCGAGCACTCGCAGGTACTCTTCCACAATCGGATCTGAAACCACGTGGACGGCTCGTTTGCCTTGAACGGCACGCAGGATCCGTGCCGGTGAGCCCGCCGCCGAGATCAATCCGCTGACAAAGACGTTGGTGTCGATTACAAGGCGCGGCCGGAATGCTTTCTTTTTCCAAGTCAGATTCTTGCTTTCTTTACATCAGATTCTTGGCCCGCGCCGGGCTTTCCGGACAGCCTTCACCGCCCTTGCGACCGAGTTCTCGACTTCTGCCGCAGACACTCCCCGGTTGGCGGATTGCACTTCCTCGATAGATTTCCAGGGATCGATGTTTCTCAAAGCCCGCCGGACGATCAGCGCTTGCGCGAGAATTCCGCTGATGGACGTTCCCTTGTCGAAAGCTTCCTTCGCGACTTCCTCGTGAATGCTGGCCGGAACTCTGACGTGAATTTGGCCGTTGAATGCCCGGGACATAGCAAACTCCAATTCGTATTATACCACTATACCATGGTATATTCACCGCTCGGATCGCGCTTGACACCCGGTCTTCAGGGCGCGGCTTCGGTCCTCGCGCGTTAAACTGCCGACTTTTGTAAACAGCCCCGCTACGGGCATGAGGTCTGCCGTTGTGAGAAATGCTGCCGGGCTGTTATTTTGATAAAGCTCAATGACAGAAGACGTGCAAGCCCGCCGCTTCGTGGTTCGCGGACGTGTGCAGGGCGTTGGTTTCCGCTGGTTCGTCGAGCGCGAGGCGCACATCCTCGGCATCGCCGGCTGGGTGCGCAACAACACCAACGGCAGCGTCGAGATCATGGCGCAGGGCACCCGCGATCAGCTCTCTGGCTTGCGTTCGCGCCTGCGCGAGGGGCCGCGCGCGGCTCGCGTAGATGTCGTCGAAGAATCCGAAGCTAAGACTGCCGCTGGTGTCAGTTCATTTCGTATCGAAGGAGCATGGTAGATTGTCCCTCAACGCACGGCTCGATTCCGATCAACTCAAACAGCTAATCCGCGAAGTCCCCGATTTCCCAAAAAAGGGAATTCTGTTTTACGACATCACCACCTTGCTGAAAAACAAAGTTGGGCTCGCGACTCTTGTCGATCGATTAGCCGAACACTATGTCGATCAGAAGGTCGACTTGGTCCTCGGCATGGAGGCCCGCGGCTTCATCTTCGCTCCCGCGCTGGCGTACCGCCTGAATGCAGGATTTGTTCCGGTGCGCAAGGTTGGCAAGCTTCCCGCCGAGACCGTGAAGTTCGATTACGCCCTCGAATACGGCACCAACTCGCTGGAGATGCACAAGGACGCAATCCAGAAAGGCCAGCGCGTATTGATCGTGGATGATCTGCTGGCCACCGGAGGCACCGCTGAGGCTACGGCCAAGCTGGCTTCTTTACTGGGCGCGGAAATTGCCGGGCTGGGCTTTGTGGTGGAGTTGGATTTCCTGCGCGGGCGGGAGAAGCTCAAGGACTATGAAGTGATGTCACTGCTTCACTATGACAAATAGCCGGACAGTAGCGGGGACAACTAGGCACAGCGAAGCAAGCGCCTATTTCCAGAAGTGGGCGATCATCAAAGCGACGCCAGCCCAGAGGCCACCGCTGACCGCGACGGCCAGCATAAGCCCCAGCAGTTTGTACCAGTTGACGCGCGGCAACTCAAGGCCGGGCCGAACCTTGGAGTCGTAGACAAGCCACGAGCGGAAGAACCTGGCGTCTTCCCATTCGCGGGTAGAGCGCCTCCCCAGTCTTGCAGCGGCAGTGCATCGTGAGCATCGGACATGGTGGTCGGCCGTAATTTGTAACTCATAACTCTATCCGCACCCAGATCTTCCGACCAACTGCTTCGCCATCTACTACGCCATAAGAATCTCTTTGTTAGGATGACACAGAACCGGGGGAAGTTGCGCCTTTTTTGTCAAAAGCGTGTCATATCTCCGTCTCCTCTTCGTCTCCGATGATGTGCACAGTGTCCGCCAGTCGTCAGATCTCTTCCAGTGACAACTTCGAGTCCTTGGGCAGATAGCTCTTGCGCCGGAACCAGTCTTCCATGGCTTCGCGGAGTTGGTCCAAGGGAACGTTTGTGCCAACCTCCATGAGGCCGTCGGAAACCGGTATAGTGTCGTCAAACACGCTGGCGTTGGTGAAGTTGCGCATGGAGAAGCTGTCCAGCCATTTCAGCGGACAGGGAAGCCTCTGGCCATGGTCGTCGTACTCGACGCGAATCTTGCGGGCAAACATGACTTGATTTAACCACACTCGATTTATCCGGGATTGATCCCGAACGACAAGGCGGCGGTAGCTGATGAGGGATGCGTGCTTGACAGATCGGCGTGAGGCCACTAGTCTGCCCTGCACCACGGCTGCGGCACTAGCCGGCGCGGCTAATTTTGTTTACGCAGAATCGCCGGGCCGCTGCAGCGCGGAATCCGGACCATTCACAGGAGGATCGCATGCTGACGGATTTGATCTGGTGGGTTATCGTTGGGCTGATCGCGGGTTGGGCTGCGGGCAAGATCATGAGGGGCGGCGGCTACGGTGTGGCGATGGACATCGTCCTCGGCATCATCGGCGCGGTGGTGGGCGGATGGCTGTTGGGGGCGCTCGGCGTCCACGCCGGAGGGTTTATCAGCACGATCATCGTGGCGATCATTGGCGCTATCTTCCTGATCTGGCTGACGCGCCTGCTCAAGAGGGCCTGAACAAAACGCTCGAATGTTCCAACCGGAACATTCTAAAATGGCAAAAATCTGCGGCGTAAGTTGTTGATTCTTCGTAAAGGCTTTTGGGCGGATCAATGGAATCAACAGGTTAGGCTGTGGAAGGAATGTCTACTTTCGAGGGGGTCGAATGCCTACTAAAGTAGACTTGACAGCCGCGTGATGTACTTTATAAGGTACGCCGAAAGATCCAGGTTCTTCGGCTGATCGGGGCTGCTCGGGCCCGGCTCTACGCTGAAACCGGCGCCTGCATCGCCGCGACCGCCGCTTCCAGGTGAGCCAAGGTTTCCTCGACGCTGAGCGAGTACATATCCCGGCCCAGTCCCTCGCCTGCTTCGAGCGCGGTCTTGAGATAATGTCCGGCAATTTCGACGGCGAGAGAGTCAGTGATGGCCTTGCCCGTGCGCTTCTTGTACTCGACCCACGCCGGGTGCGGCAGCGCCACCCAGACGGCTCGTCCGTCGAGCAGAAACTTTACGTCAACGGCATCGGCGTGCCGCGTGGCAATCGCGACGATCAGCGCCTGATAGACGCAGTGAACCGGCTTCTTGGTCCAACGGTCGGTGGCGGTGAAATCCTCAAACATGGCTAGGAAAACTATAGCGGAGGGAGGGAGCGCGGGCAAATGGATCGGCCGCCCTAGCCTCCTGCAATCGCTCCGATGATGAGCAGCGGCTCCTTCCCGGACGCGATCGCGTCGGGCAGGAGTGCATCTGGCGATTCGTGGGACAGATCCTCCTCGCAGGCGAAGAAGCGCAGGAACGGCCGGCGCTGTTGCGTGTCATGATCGCGGATCGTGCCGCGCAGCATAGGATAGCGGGCTTCAAGCGCGTCGAGCGCCGAGCGCAGTGTGACCGGGGCCTCGACCTCGATCTGCACCTCGCTGCCAACGTGCGCCAGCGTTCGCAGATGCTGCGGCAATATGATACGAATCACGGCAGCGTCTGTACCTCCACCGAAAGCACCCCCGGTAAATCCCGCACAATGGGATCCCAGCTATCCCCGGCATCGGCCGAGGCGTAGACCTGCCCGCCGCTGGTGCCGAAATATATGCCGCACTTGTCGAGCGAGTCGACGGCCATGGCGTCGCGCAGCACGTTGACGTAGCAATTGCTTTGCGGCAAGCCTTTGGTCAGCGCCTCCCACTCGTTGCCGCCAGTGCGGCTGCGGTAAACGCGCAGCTTGCCCATCGGGAACGAAGTGCTCGCCATCGCTCTTGATCGGCACGACGTAAATCGTCTCCGGCTCGTGCGCGTGAACGTCGATGACGAACCCAAAATCAGTCGGCAAATTCCCGCTGATCTCTTTCCAGTTGTCTCCGGCGTCGTCGGAGCGCATCACGTCCCAATGCTTCTGCATGAACAGCACGCCGGGACGCGACGGGTTCATCGCGACGTGGTGAACGCAGTGGCCGACCTCGGCGTGGGGATCGGGAATGTATTGCGAATGCAGTCCGCGGTTGATCGGCTTCCAGGTCTTGCCGGCGTCGTCGGTGCGGAACGCGCCCGCAGCCGAAATAGCGATGAAGATCCGGTCTGGATTGCTCGGATCAAGAATGATGGTGTGCAGGCACATCCCGCCGGCGCCCGGCTGCCACATCGGTCCGGTGCCGTGGCCACGCAATCCGGAGAGTTCCTTCCAGTTCTCGCCCCCGTCGGTCGAGCGGAACAATGCGGCATCTTCAATCCCGGCATAGACCGTATCTGGATCGGTCAGCGAGGGCTCAAGATGCCATACGCGCTTGAACTCCCACGGATGCTGGTTGCCGTCGTAGAACTGATGCGTGGTGAGCGGCTTGCCGGTCTCGGCAGAGGTATCGTAAACGAACTTATTGCTCGCGGCCTGCGGAGGGCCGGGCGCAGGCGGCTCTCCGGGCGGCGTTCCGGGCTGGTACCAGGTTTTGCCGCCGTCGTCGGAGCGCTGAATAATCTGCCCGAACCATCCGCTGGTTTGCGACGCATACAGCCGATTCGGGTCCGCGGGCGATCCCTTCAGGTGATACAACTCCCACCCGGCAAAATGCGGACCGCTCACGTCCCACTTGTCGCGCTTGCCGTCTGCGGTAAGAATGAATGCTCCCTTGCGCGTGCCTACTAGAACGCGGACTGTGCTCATAAGTTGCTCCTCGAACAAATGCTGTCGACAATCGCTGCGATCGGTAGAGAATCCCACGTCTCGCAAAAGAAGCGAGACGTGGGGCACCCCATATCCTGGTTCTAGATGCTACGTTCTAGATTAAGCTACGCCGCCTTTTTCATTTGAGTCCGCATCGTTTGCATCATTTGCCGCATGGCCGCGATGTGGCCGGGCGAGCGCCTTTCGGTCCAGGCTTCGTAGCGTTGCGCAGCCTTCTCGAGGTGGCTGAGAAAGTGCGGGTTCTGAAAGCGCTCACGGAACTGTGGGACTACCACTTTTGCGCTCTCCCACACGCCGAAGAACTCGCCGGTGGTTTCAAAAAACAGGTCTTCGTGCAGCAGGCCGTAGTTGAGCAGGGCGCAGGTTTGGTCCCAATAACTTAGGACCATCATGGCGAATTGCCCGCCCTCTGATCCCATGGGGGCGATTCGCATTGCGTCGTCGAGGTTTTCCACGATGTAGTTCTTAAAGAACCAGTCACGCGCCTGGCGCAGCCGCGCCTCACGGCGCTGTTCAAAGAGTTGCAGGTGGAGTTGTGCTTGCTCGTGCGTTGGTTTTGTTTCCATTGGATGCGTCTCCTTAGTTATTTGGTCATGGTTATTTGGTCATGAAGTTTACATGAATGAACCTGGGCCCGTAGAAACTTGGACGCACGTCATGCGGTTTGGTAATAAAGCACGGCGCCCCCCGATGCTAACAGCTTGGTTTGTTGAAGTCTCAGCCTGAGAGTTTGTTTTATTCCCTTGAAGAGCGGATTTCCAGCGCCAATCAGCTAGCGAACAGTATTCACATTTCACTTGCTGAATGCAAGTAAATATTTGACAATGGTAAAAGACAATCATGGCGCAAAAGAAGCCAGGCCCAAAGCGGCGGTCGGGGTGTCCACTGAACGCTTCGGTGGAGATGCTGGGCGACCGCTGGACGTTATTAATCGTCCGCGACATGATGCTGCAGGGTTTTAGAAGTTACAAGCAATTCCTTGAGTGCTACGAGGGCATCGCGACCAACATCCTGGCGGATCGTTTGCGGAAGCTGGTCGCTTACGGAATTATCGCCGCCGAACCGGACCCCACCGATGGACGCAAACTGATTTACTTGCTCACGCCGAAAGGGATCGATCTGGCGCCAGTGCTCACGGAGATGGTCTTGTGGGCCGCCGCGCACGAAAAAACCGAGAATCAAGCGCTGGTCAGGCAAATGCGTGCGGACAAGCAAAAGTTTCTGGCGGGGGTGCGGCAACGCTGGGCTGACGGATCACGGGGCTGACAGGTAACATGGATGGGTGCCAAGTCGGGGTCCCAAACAAGGCAAACTCAAGATCCTCCACGCCTCACACCTGGGCAAATTCCCCTGGCTCGTCCACGGATTCTCCACGCGGCTCGGAGGGTTCTCCCGCTCATATGGCGGCGAAGCGCTCAACCTGGGATTCACGAAAGACGACTCTCGAGCCACGGTCGAGCGCAACCGCACAGCATTTCTCCGACAACTGAGTGCCGGCAGTGAGCGGGGACGAAGTGACGATTCTCACCTCTGGCCGCTGGTGACCTTGCGTCAGATTCACTCCGACATCATCCGGTCCGTCGATTCGCCTCCTGAGTCGCAACTCGCCGGCGATGGCCTGATCACGGCAACGCCTGGTTTGTTGCTTGGCATTCAGACCGCCGATTGCCTGCCTGTCATTCTCGCCGACCCCAAGCACCATGCCGTGGGTGTGTTTCACGCGGGCTGGCGGGGCACGGTGAAGCGCATCGTCGAAAAGGGAGTTGGCGAGATGCACCGCCGCTTCGGCAGCCGGCCTCACGATCTCAAGGCCGCGATTGGTCCTGGCATTCAAGGCTGCTGTTATGAAGTCGGTGAGGAAGTTCGCGAGAAGCTCGAATCGCAATTCGCCGATGCCGAGAAGCTTTTCCGCGAGGTCGAGGAGTCCGATCCGGTGCGCGAGAAATATCCCATGCTGTTCCTCACCGCGCGCGCGCCCGGCCACAGCGTTTTGCCGAAGAAGATTTTGCTCGACCTGGTGGAAGCCAATCGGCAACAACTGTTGGCTGTGGGAGTTCCAGCCAAGAGCATTGAAGCCTCACTGCTGTGCACGAACTGCCGCCCAGACTTGTTATTTTCTTATCGCGCCGAGAAGGGAAAGACTGGGCGGATGATGGGGGTGGTAGGAATCCGGGCGTAAGGCAAAAGTCAGAAATCAGAAGTCAAAGTGCAGAAGTAAGAACTGATTCGCTTTTACTTCTGCACTTTGACCTTCTGACTTCCGCATTTCTATCCCAGAGGCGGTGCAGCCGTGGGCGGAAGCGCAGCGGCCGGGTCGGCGATCCCCGCATTCACCAGGTCCTTTAATTCCTTGCTGGGCTTGAAGAAAGGAATCTTCTTGGCGGGCACCTCGACCTTTTCGCCGGTCTTGGGGTTGCGTCCCATGCGGGGCTTGCGCTGGCGCGTGCGGAAGCTGCCGAAGCCGCGAATCTCGATCTTGTCACCCGCGCGTAGGGAGCGTACCACGCTGTCAAAGATCGTCTCCACGATCACTTCGCTGTCTTTGCGCGTAAGTTCCGCTAAACGCGAGACTTCATCGATGAGATCCGCTTTCGTCATAATCCCTCTTCGTTCCTGGCTAGCCTTGCAGTGAGCAGTCGCCATGTAAGCGACGACCCCCGGTTCCATACGGGCAACCTCCCATAACCTTCTCAAATTTCAAGGGTTGTACGCAAGTCCCAGTTTTGGAACGAGCGGCGGGTCAGGTCTTAGGTCTTAGGAATTTCGGGGAGAAATACTCATCATCGGTCGATCGGACAGGCGTGAGAGGTAAGGCCGGAAGGCCAAGTCTAAGACCCAACACCCGACACCGGACACCCACGACCTACTTCCACAGATAGTAGAAACCGACGTGCTGTTCCAGCATTTTCGAGGTGTCGGGAAGATATTGCGAGACGTCGCCCAGCATGAGGTCGAGCAGCGTCCGGCGATCTCTTTCCGGATGCACCAGCGTCGGTTCGCCAGAGATGCCTACGGATTTCGCGGTGTCGTGGACCACGGCTTCAAAGTCTGCCGTGTCGTCAATCAGCTTCATCGCCAGCGCTTCCTTGCCGGTCCAAACCTTGCCGTTGGCAATTGCCTTCACGTCGTCGAACTTCATGCCGCGGCCATCGGCTACCGCCTGAATAAATTGTCCAAACATATTGTCGATCAGGGACTGAAGGTAGGCCTGCTCCGCGGGAGTGAGTTCGCGAGACGGATTCCCGGTGTCCTTGAATTCTCCGGTCTTGAACACGACGCTCTTCAGCTTGGCCCACTTCAGCAGCTCGCCGTAGTTCACCCACTCGGCGATGACCCCGATGGATCCCACGATACTGCCCTGGTCGGCATAGATCTTGTTCGAGGCCGACGCGATGTAGTACGCGCCACTGGCGCCCACGGTTTGGATAGAAACCACGATGCGCTTTTTCTTTTCCTCGCGGATGCGCTTGACCTCGCGATAAATTTCTTCCGACGCTGCTACGCCGCCGCCGGGCGAGTTCACGTGCAGGATGATGGCTTTGATCGAGGAGTCGTCGCCGAACTTCTTCAGCTGGCCGACCACCGGCTGCGGCGAAAGAATCACGCCATCCAGGTCCACCACGCCGATGCGGTCGCCAAAGCCGCCAAAGCCGGCTTCACTGCTGCCCGCGTGCAGCGTGAGATAAACCAGCGAAAACACGGCCAGTACAAAGAGGAAGAATGCTCCTCCTCCAATAAGAATCCAGAGCACGGTGCGGGAACGTTGGTCAGGCATAGGGAAAGTCTAGCACCGGGACGAAGATCGAGTTTCCGGTCTCTAGCTTGGTCCATGCCACTTCTTGCAGCGATTGCGATCGGAAGCCCGCCACGCCGAGTTTCATCATCTCAATCGATTAGGTTTTGAGGGTTACCAATTTAAAGGCGGTATTACGCCGCCTATCTACCGCTCACGGCTGACCATCCAATCTAATCTTGATGGTGGAACTCTGGAAGTGCTTACCTTTCCAAGAAATCCTGTACTCCCCAGCGTGTGGGAAATACTGTGTTAGGGGCAGCCCTTTGCCAAATTCATAGCTCTCCCCAGGTTTCAGGGTTCCCCAGCCCCCTACTGGCTCTGGTCCGTTTCCGAAGACCATGCCCGAATCCCGCACTTCTGCCCCGTCGATTACCAATACCCAGCCACCGTCCACTGCATCAATAGAATCGTCGGAGTCATTCAGTAATATGAAGGAAAGCATAACGTGCGGAGGTTCCGTTACTCCCTGCTTTGCTGCCACGAATTCTGCACGCAGGCCCGCGTGCAAGCCTCCACATTTTCCGACCGACACGCCACTCTGTGCCGTCGCGTAGTAGCCGATAGCTGTCAATCCGAGCGACATCGTAAGCATGACAAGGCTGCAATAGCGTTTAAGGCCGGCGAATCCTGTGCGCGTCATATCCCTGTCCCTCAGACGGACTATCACAATATACTTGGCAGGCTTGAAGTAAGTGTTGTAACCGGCGATCTCGCCAACTACTCCAAACGGCCTTCGAGACACCCTTCTACAAACTTGCGCGTGAAGCAGGAACCACCACTTGCAGAGCCCCGCGCTCAACGCCAACCTCGACCGGAGTCTTGCAGACAAACTCGCCATCGGCATAGATATCGATCGGAGCCTCGGTTTCCACGCGCACGCGCTCTGCCTTGAAGTACTTCACTTCGCGAATACCGAGGTGACGGCCAAAGTAAACCGTGGGGAACATGCGCACCAGCTTGAAGGGAGCGATTCCTCCGATCACGCAGACATCGAGTTGGCCGTCGTCCATCTGCGCGAGTGGCGCGATCTTCATGCCGTCCCCGTATGTGGACGTGTTGGCAAAAGCCGCCAGAATCGTCGGCTGGTCGTTGCGAGTTGTCCATCCTGCACCTCCGTCGGGCGTGAAAATCTTCATGGGGAACGCGGCAAAACGAAAAATCGTAGGAGCCAGAGTTAGCGCGTACCCGCCGTGTCCACGCAGCCAGCGCGGCAATGAGTTGGCTCGGCGGGCTACTTCGCTGTCGAGCCCCATGCCAGCCACGCTGCAGAAATAGTGCCGAGTACCGGGTACCGAGTCCCGGGCAGACTCGTGTGGCGCGGACCTGCCCTGAGCATCAGTCGAGGGCGACACGCCCCCAAACTCTAATGGGCTAATGACTCCCAGATCGATTGCGCGCACGTTATCTCGTCCCGCACAGAATCGTTGCCAGGAGGCGAGCGCATCGGTAGCACGGCGCAGCCCAAGGACGCGGGCAAAGTCGTTACCGCTTCCGGCCGGCACCACCAGCACGGGCAGTCCAACCTTCACCAACTGACTCAGGTGCCGGTGGATAGTCCCATCACCGCCAAACAGCACAATGACGTCCGCCTGATCCCCAGCCGCGGGCATCCCGACACGCCAATCGATCGTTTCATCGGTCTGGAAGGGCTTGAGGTTTTTCGAAGAACATCCCAGCCCGAGGATGGCATCGGCGCGCATGTGCGCCGATGAGAGTAACAGAATGGAAGTCCGCAATGGATCGAGAAGTCCCAGGCCCTTGTCCCAGCGGCCAGATTCGCGAATTTTTCCGCACTTTCGTGACCTTCCAACCTCTCCCGACGGCGTGACATCCTAAAAACGCTAAACAGATCGCTGACTGGAGGAGTTGCATGGGTGTTCGACGGCTAACGTATGTATTTTGTTTTCTTGTAGTTAGCCTCCTTCTCTCAGGCTGCAGCGGCGTATCTACTCCCGGCAGTGCGGCCCCTGCCATTGCTCCCGCGATTGCAACTCAGCCCGCGAATCAGGCCGTAACCGCCGGACAAACGGCCACCTTTTCGGTGACCGCGACGGGAACTGCTCCTTTGAGTTACCAGTGGCAGAAAGGCACGACTGCAATTACCGGAGCGACCTCGGCTAGCTATACCACGGCGGCGACCGCGACCTCGGACAATGGCACGCAGTATCGAGTTGTGGTCAGCAACTCGCAGGGAACTGCAACCAGCAATTCCGCGAGTCTCACCGTGAACGCCGTGGTCCCAAGCACCACCGACGTGCTGACCTACCACAACGACATTGCACGCACGGGACAGAATCTGACAGAAACGATGCTGACCACCAGCAACGTTACATCGGCGAAGTTCGGCAAGCTGGGTTTCTACCCGGTCGACGGTCTGGTCGATGCCGAACCCCTCTACGCCAGGAATGTCCCGGTTCCAAACAACGGCACGCACAATCTGCTGCTCGTTGCCACCGAACACGGTTCGGTCTATGCCTTCGACGCGGATTCCGGCGCGACGCTGTGGCACGTCTCGACGCCGAAGTCCGGCGAAACGACCTCGGATGATCACGGTTGCGGACAAGTGACTCCAGAAATCGGCGTGACCTCCACGCCGGTGATCGATCGCACGGGCGGTCCAAACGGCGTGGTTTATGTAGTGGCCATGTCGAAAGACGGATCGGGAAACTATCACCAGCGCCTGCATGCGCTCGATCTTGCGCTCGGTACGGAACTGTTCAACGGCCCGGTCGATATCCAAGCGACCTATCCCGGAACCGGCGACAACAACAACGGCACCAGTGTGATCTTCGATCCTGGCCGGTACAAGGAGCGATCCGCGCTTCTCCTGCTGAATGGCGTCATCTATACAGGCTGGGCCTCGCACTGCGACTACCGGCCCTACACGGGATGGATTATGGGTTACAACAAATCCACCCTGGCCCAGACCAGCGTCTTGAATGTGACGCCCAACGGCAGCGAAGGCGCCATCTGGATGTCCGGAGCCGGGCTAGCCGCCGACAGCTCAGGCAACATCTACTTTCTCGACGCCAATGGCGACTTCGACACCACTTTGAATGCCAGCGGCTTTCCCATCAACGGCGACTACGGCAACGCCTTCATGAAGGTCTCCACCTCAGGCAACCAACTGGCTGTGGCCGATTACTTCAACATGGACAACAGGGTAGCGGAAAGCGGCAGCGATACGGACCTCGGTTCCGGCGGTGCGCTCGTGCTGCCCGATCTGAGCGATGGCGCGGGTCACACGCTCCACCTGGCAGTCGGCGCGGGCAAAGACAGCAATCTCTACCTGGTGAATCGCGACTACATGGGCAAGTTCAGCTCCAATAACAGCAGCGTCTATCAGGAACTCTCGCGAGCGCTGCCGGGCGGGGTGTGGGCGATGCCCGCGTATTTCAACAACGCGGTTTACTACGGATCGGTAGGCAGCCCCATCCAGTCTTTCGCGATCACCAATGCGAAGCTGTCACCCGGCGCAACGGCGCACACCGCCACCAGCTTCGGTTATCCCGGAGCGACGCCCAGCGTCTCGGCGAACGGCGCGAGCAACGGAATCGTATGGGCGGTCGAGAACAACACCCCGGCAGTATTGCACGCGTACGACGCCACGAATCTGAACGAACTCTACAACAGCAACCAGGCCAGCAACGGCCGCGACCAGTTCGGCGCAGGCAACAAGTTCATCACTCCCATGATTGCCAACGGCAAAGTGTTTGTGGGAACGCACGAACGGCGTGGCTGTGTTCGGGCTGCTGCCGTAGTGGGTTTATGTGGGGACAGCCGCCCTCGGCTGTCCGGCTTCGAGATATCAGTGGGGCAAGGTTTTTGTAACGATTCCGGTACCGGGGATTCCTGGAACAACTCTCTTGATCGTGCGTCCAACCTGCAACGTGACCCCCCCCGAAATATCCAAGACCTTGGTCGGATCATCGACGGTCGCGCCATTAACCCTTACGGCACCCTGCTTCACCATCCGGCCCCCATCGGTTACCGACCCTGCAAGTCCCGTGCGAGCCAGCAGTTTGTCAATTCGGAGACGGTTTTCGGGTACTTCGATTTCGGTTTCTTCTATACTCTCCGGCACCTCATGCTTCTGGAACTGCCTCGCCCAATCGTCGCCGGCCTTCACTGCCATTTCTGCTGAATGGAAATCCGCCACGATCCGTCGAGCGAGGTCCTTCTTCAATTGCATGGGATGCACTGCGCCGTTGCTGACATCGAATCTCATCTTTACGATTTCTGGGACCTGCACATCAGTCAGAAGTTCGTAGTAGCGCCACATTCTTTCGTCCGAAATCGCCATTATCTTGCCGTACATCTCCGAGGGCTGTTCGTGGATTCCGATCGCATTATCCAAAGACTTCGACATCTTTTCCACGCCTGGACGCCAGCCTTCGAGAATAGGCGTGGTCAGCACCACCTGCGACTCCTGACCGTAAGCGCGCTGCAGTTCGCGGCCTACCAGCAGATTGAATTTCTGGTCGGTGCCGCCGAGTTCCACGTCGGCTTCGAGTGCTACAGAGTCGTATCCCTGCACCAGCGGATAGAGCAGTTCGTGCAGAGCGATGGGTTTTTCTTCGCGAAAGCGCTTGTGAAAGTCCTCGCGCTCCAGCAGTTGCGAGACCGTATACTTCGCCATCAGGCGGATGAAATCATCGGCAGTAAACTGTGCGAACCAGCGCCGATTGAAGTCGACCACAGTCTTCTGCGGATCGAGAATCTTGAACACTTGCGCTTTGTATGTCTCGGCGTTCTCCTCAATCTGCTCGCGCGTGAGCGGCGGCCGCGTGGCCGAGCGTCCCGTGGGGTCGCCGATCATCCCGGTGAAGTCGCCGATCAGAAAGATTGCGGTGTGGCCGAGATCCTGAAAGTGCTTGAGCTTGCGCAGAACCACAGTGTGCCCCAGATGCAGATCGGGAGCAGTTGGATCCATGCCAAGCTTCACGCGCAAAGGCTTGCCGGTGCTACGCGACTTCTCCAGCTTGGCGCGCAAGTCGGCTTCGCGGATAATTTCCGCCGAACCTTTCTTGAGATAGGTAAGTTGTTCGTCGACAGAGAGGAAGGTTGACATGGGAAAGGACATTATATGGAATGCGGGAGGCGGAAGTCAGAATGCAGAAGTAAAACCGGTCTCAACCGGTCTCGATATTCACATTGTCGCTGCCGAAACTACAAACCAAAAAGCAAACATACTCGCAACAAGGCTTGCGTCGATGAAGAGCCCCAACTTGGCTGGGCGGGAAAGAGCTCCCGCCGCTACTACCACGAGACACACAACAGCCGTGACTTTGAAGACGTGCTAGACCATCTTCGCGGTTTCACGAGAACCCAAGAACAAGCAGGCCAGCACCGCTGCCCAAGCGATCAACATGACAACTCTCATGGTTGCCCGAACTATGCGCATAGCGTTCACCTTTTGCTCTCTATTCTTGAGGCGGCCTTCTCGCCAACCTGCGCCCTTCGATCTTGTAGTTGCCGGCAAGAACAACATTAATCGCCTCCGTGTAGGCGACATGCTCCTGTTCAAGGATGCGGGCAGCTAACGAGTGTTCATCGTCGCTGTCGAGCACTGGCACGGTCTTCTGCACAATGATCGCCCCGTGGTCGAGTTCTTCGTCGACGAAATGCACAGTGCAGCCGGAAACTTTTACTCCGTAGGCGAAAGCCTGCTCCTGTGCTTCGAGGCCGGGAAATGCGGGCAGCAGCGAGGGATGAATGTTGAGAATCCGCTGCGGAAACTGCCGCACGAACCAGGGCGAGAGCAGGCGCATATATCCCGCGAGGCAGACCAGATCCACATTGTTCTGTGTGAGCGCGGCGGCGACTTCCCGTTCCTGTTCTGCTCGCGGCCTGCCCTTCGACGGAATCACCAGCGCGTTCAATCCGCGCTGTCGCGCCGTGGCAATGCCAGGCGCATCCGCATTATTCGAGATGACAACTGCAATGCGCGCGTTCGCGATGCGGCCCGCGTCAATGCTGTCGGCGATGGCGACGAAGTTCGAGCCGCGCCCGGAGAGAAGAATGCCCAGAGAATGCATCAGCGATTTTCTCTAGTCGTAGATCACCTTGCGCTCGCCCTTGACGATGCGGCCAACGGTAAAAGCCTTCTCTCCCACGCGCTCAAGCACGGTCTGGGCTTTCTTGAATTTCGCCAGAGGAACCACCAGCAGCATGCCCAGGCCCATGTTGAACGTGCGCAGCATCTCCTCTTGCGGAACATTCCCCAACTGCCGCAGGTGCTCGAACAAAGGCGGTACCGGCCATGACCCGAGATCAATCGCGGCCGCGGTGCCACGGGGCAGCACGCGCGGAAGGTTTTCCGTGATACCGCCTCCGGTAACATGTGCCAGCGCCGAAACGCATTGCGCGGCAACCAGTTTTTTCAAGGCCGGCCAGTAACTCTTGTGTGTGCGCATCAGCTCATTGCCAACTTTATTCTTGATTTCGTTCACGTAGTCTTCGGGCGAGTAGTGGGCCACTTCAAACAACAGCTTGCGGGCCAGCGAATACCCATTCGTGTGCAAGCCGTTCGAAGCCAGCCCCAGAATAACGTCACCGATCTGCACATCCTTGCCGGTGATAATCCGGTCGCGTTCCACCACGCCCACGATAAACCCGGCTAGATCGTACTCGCCATCGGGATAGAAGCCTGGCATCTCGGCCGTCTCCCCGCCGATTAGGGCGCAGCCGTTATGCTTGCAGGCGTCCGCGATTCCTTCCACAACTTTTTCGGCGACTGTGGGTTCCAGCTTTCCCGTCGCCAGATAATCCATAAAGAAAAGCGGCGCGGCGCCCTGCACGGCGATGTCGTTGACGCAGTGATTCACAAGGTCAGCGCCCACCGTGGAATGCAGGCCCATGGCGAAGGCAATCTTCAGCTTTGTTCCCACGCCATCCACGCTGGAAACAAGAACTGGGTCCACGTACTTGGTCTTATCCACCTGAAAGAGGCCGCCGAACCCGCCAATTTCGCTCAGCACGCCGCGGGTAAAAGTCTTGTGCGCGAGGTATTTGATGCGCTGCTTGGTGCGGTTCGCCCGGTCGATATCCACACCGGCATCGGCGTAGGTAATGGGCGCGCTAGCGGACGTGGGGTTCTTGGGCACGGGTTATCGTGGTCTTTCTCAGTGCTTCAGTGCGGGGAAACGCTGGGTTCCGGCGAAGCAGCAGCTTCTAAGGCCGCTCATTGTAACACGTTCTTAGGACGATGCAGGACAGGTGAGTCTCAGCCCGCGAAGGAATGCTCGTGCAAGGAATACTCGTGTGGGGACAGCCGCCTCGGCTGTCCGCGGAGCGAAGCGAGGCAGCCTCTTTGTGAACGCAGCCAAGCTAATCCGATACTCATCCGCTGCCCGCCGCGGACGCGTTCGCCCAACAGGCGCAAACGGTACATCCCCTAGTGGGCGATGTATTCCGAAAAGAAATAAGCGAGGAGCCCGAAAAGAGCAAGCCCCGAGATGCAGTAGGCCGTCATAACCCAGGCGCCGCGGCCTTCGCGTCGCCTGAGCATCGACTGCTGGGAAATTGACTGCTGGGTAATCGACTGCTCCGAAACCGAAGAAGAGACGTCAGGGACCCGATCTTCCATGCCAGAAATCCTCCGAACGGAGAGATCGTGGCGCAAATACTATGCGTCACGCCTGCCCGCATCGAGGCAGGCAAGACTTTCTAAGGCGGGATTTTACTATGGTTTTGTGGCCTCCGAAAACAAATGTCCGTTGCCCGGATGGCACTCTAGCCCCTTGCGCGGCCTCCCGCCTTGGGATACAACCGCCACAGGCCTTACTATTAACCTATGCGTAGTTTCTTGCTCTCGCTTCTCGCGGCCTGGACCCTGGCCGCACCCTTCACCGCCCCAGCACAATCGGGCGCGAAAACCACTTCGTTAGCCGCATCCACAAGGCCTGCCGCCGAAGCCAGGCCGGAAGCTCCCAAGCGCGACTATTCCCAGGAAGCCTTTGTGGTCGAGCAGTTCCGTTCGCGCTACCGCTTTGAAAGCGATGGCACAGGCCGCAAAGAGACTGTCGCGCGCATCCGGGTGCAGAGTGAGGCCGGAGTCCAGCAGTGGGGACAGCTTCAATTCGGCTACAACTCCGCCAACGAACGCGTGGAGGTTGTCTACGTCCGCGTGGTTAAGGCCGACGGCAGCGTGATGAAGGCGGGCGACGACGCCGTACAGGATCTGAGCGCGCCGGTGGAGCGCGAGGCTCCCGTCTACACCGACTACCGCCAGAAGCACGTCACTGTGCCCGGCCTGCGCCCCGGCGAAACCCTCGAGTATGACATGGTCACGGTGATTCACACTCCGCTGGCTGCGGGGCAGTTCTGGGCCGAATACGACTTCGACAAGAACAACATCGACCTCGATGAGGAATTTGATGTGGACGTCCCCTCCGACCGCCCGCTTAAATTGAAAAACAAGCCGGACATGGATCCGAAGATCTCGGAAGCCAACGGACGCCGCACCTATCACTGGACCAGTTCTCACCTGGAGCGCGAAGACGACCAAAAAGATAAAGACAAAGAAAAAGACAAGAAGAAAAAGAAGAAGGCCGACGAGCAACGGCCAGACGTTCAGTTGACCACGTTTGTCAGTTGGGAACAAATCGGTCTCTGGTATGCAGGTCTGGAGAAGGACCGCCGCGCGCCTTCGCCGGAAGTCCGCGCCAAAGCCGCCGAACTCACCAAAGGCCTCGACAACGACTTGGATAAGGTCCAGGCTCTCTACGATTTCGTCGCCAGAAATTTCCGCTACGTCAGCCTGTCCTTGGGCGTGGGCCGCTATCAGCCCCACGCTTCCGAAGATGTTCTTCACAACCAGTATGGCGATTGCAAGGATAAACACACCCTGCTCGCCTCCCTGCTCGAAGCCGAGGGCATGCATGCGTCTTCCGTGTTAATCAACTCCAGCCGCAAGCTCGATCCCGACGTGCCCTCGCCCTCGCAGTTCGATCACGTCATCACCATGCTGCCGATGACGAAACCCAACGAAGAAGTCTGGATGGACACCACCAGCGAAGTCGCGCCCTTCCGCCTGCTGGCCTTCAGTCTGCGCAACAAGCTGGCGCTGGTGATTCCCGCCAGCGGCAAGCCTCATCTGGAGGAGACGCCCGCCGATACGCCCATGCCCGACACCGAAATTTCCGAGGTCGATGGAAAGATTAATGAGATCGGGAAACTCGAAGCCCACGTGCACTACACCTTCCGCGGCGATGAAGAACTGATGTTGCGCTCGATCTTCCGCCGCGTCCCGGAGGCGCAATGGCAACGCGTGGTGGAAAATGTGAACGCCGGAATGGGCGGCGACATCACGAATTTGAAGGTCAGCGATCCGGCCGCGACCCGCGAGCCGTTCACCTTGTCCTACGACGTCGCCAAGCCAAACTTTCTGGACTGGTCCAAGAAAAAGTCCGATCTGACTCTTCCTCTTTGCCAGTTCAGCCTGCCCGATCTCAGCAATGCCGATGACGACGGCGACGACGCGGATACCGAGCCGCTGAAACTCGGCCCCAAGGCAGAGTACGGCTACAAGATCAAGCTCGACTTGCCCGCAAAGTATACGGCGCATTCCCCGTTGCCTTTATCCGTCAAGCGCGATTACGCCGAGTACCAGGCCACGTATAAGCTGGAGGGCACGAACTTCACCGCGGCAAGAACGCTCATCCTGCGTCAGTCCGAACTGCCCGCGCCCCGCGCCTCCGATTACGAGGCGTTCCGCCACGCCGTCAGCTCTGACCTAGGACAGTTTCTGTCCGTCGAGAACACGGTAGCCGGCACCCCAACGCCGCCGACCGATATGAAGGCCGACGACCTGGTCGAAAGCAGCCGCGCGGCCATGGCCAGCAACAATCTGCCCATGGCGATTCAACTGCTCAAGCGCGCAACGGAGGTCGATCCCAAGAACAAGTACGCCTGGAATATGCTGGCCGCAGCCTATCTCGGAATGCGCCAGAACGACGAGGCCATCGCCGCTCTCCACAAACAGATTGAAATCAATCCCTACGACGAGTACGCTTACAACGCCCTCGGCCGCGCCTACTGGCAGGAACGCAAGTATCCCGAAGCCGTAACCGCCTTCAACAAGCAGATCGAGATCAACCCGCTCGACAAATTCGCGCACGCGGGCCTCGGCGCGATGTACTCCGAGTGGCACAAGTACGCCGAAGCCGCGCCGGAGTTGGAGAAAGCCGCATCCCTAACGCCTGACAATGCCGAACTGCAGGTGAGCCTCGGCGACGCCTATCTAAACCTCGCCCAGGACGACAAAGCCCTAGCCACCTTCGACCACGCGGTCGAACTCTCGGCCACACCGCTGGTCTGGAACAACATCGCCTACCAGCTTTCCCTGAAGAAATCTCATCTCGATCGCGCCCAGCAATACGCTGAGTCGGCAATCTCCGCTACCACAGCGGCGTTGCGCAATGTTTCGCTGGACCGGCTAACGCCCCAGGAGTTGCCCCTGGTTCCATCCCTGATCGCCTACTGGGATACGCTGGGCTGGGTCTATTTCAACCAGGGCAATCTCGACCAGGCCGAAAAATATGTTTCCTCAGCCTGGCAGCTAGGCCATCACGGCGAAGTCGGCGATCATCTCGGACAGATTTACGAAAAGCAGGGAAAGAAAGACCTCGCCCTGCGCACCTACGCGCTCTGCCTGAGCGGACTTCGCCCCATCCCCGAAACCCGCGACCGTCTGGCCTCGCTAGCCGGAGGCAGCGTCAAGGTAGACGCCACGGTAGCAAAGCACAAAGAAGAACTGCAGCAGCTGCGCACCATCAACCTGGGCAAAGTCGCAAAAGAAACCGGCAGCGCCGAATTCTTCGTGCTACTGAGTCGCGGTCCAGCTTCCGCCGCTACAGTGGAAGCCGTCAAGTTCGCCAGCGGCGACGAAAAACTCAAAGTCTTCACCGAGCCCCTCCGCACCGCCGAATACCGCCTACCCTTCCCCGACGACACCCCAGTAAAAATCCTTCGCCGCGGAATCCTCTCCTGCTCGACAGCAACGGGTAACTGCATGTTCGTGCTGATGCTGCCGGATGATGTAAGAACGGTGGACTGAAACTGCAAATGTCATCCTGAGCGGAGCAGTCGAAGGATCCCTACCAGCGTGCCTACCGACGACCCGCAAACTATTTGCCGATATAAACAATATTGTTTATAATAGAAGATGTGACGAGCAAAGAGTTCAGGCGTTGGCTCGCGCAACAGGGAGCGGTTTTCAAGGCCGGCAAAGGCTCTCACCTGAAGGTCTATCTGAACGGGAGGCAGTCGGTTCTGCCGATGCATAACGCCGAACTCAAGAAAGGTCTTGTCGAGGGCATCAAGAAACAACTCGGCCTGAAATAGGTGACGTGATGTTCCAGTACCCAGCTACGCTAAAGCGCGAAGACGGCGGATTCGTCGTCACATTCAAAGACATTCCCGAAGCCATCACCCAGGGAGAAACTGAGGCCGAGGCATTGTCCGCAGCCAAGGACGCTCTCGAAACGGCCCTCGATTTCTATTTCGAAGACAACCGCGCAGTGCCGCTGCCCTCAAAACCCAAGCCCCGGCAACACGTCGTTGAACTTCCCGCCAGCCTCTCCGCCAAGATTCTTCTCTTAAACGAGATGATCCAGCAACACGTGCGGCCCGCCGAACTGGCCCGCCGACTGAAGACCACGCCGCAGGAAGTCAACCGCCTCACCAACGTCCAGCACACCTCCCGCATCGACGGCATCGCCGCCGCCCTGAAGGCCCTGGGCAAGCGCCTCGATATGCGCACAGTGTGATACAGGGTTGGTGTAGGATAAATCGCCTAAGAACAGGCGGCAAAGATTCCGATGGTGCCTCCTATTGTCCAGCATTTGATGTCGCACGAATACGGTCCCCTCGTGTCTTCGCAGCCATCATGTACGAGATATTGGCAGCGGTGTTGCGTAGGAGAAAAGTGAGGGTCCGGCAACTCCAAATTCGGGGCTTTCTATCGCGAGGGCAAGCATTGTAGGAGCCGTTCCAGGATGGACCGCTCCAGACGAACAGGCTCCATCATGGCTCGTTACCTTTAAGGGCTGGGATCGGGAAACACACGAATTCCTTGATCGCAATTCGCCAGAGGCGGCAGCCTCGTTCGTGCAAGCGCGCGGGAATGATGAGGCGCCCGACCCGCCAGGCGCCGGGAAGGTTGCAACCGGCGAGATTCTAACTGCAGCTCGCGAAATGAAAGACGCCGCAGAAGCCGCTGGTAGGATAACTGCCGCCTCCCGGAAGAACTCTGCGTGCATTCACGCCGACAACCAAGGCAAAGAACTGGATTTACTGACCTATCAAAATTAATTGACTACATGGCAGCGATGTCCCGCTCAAACAGCACTGTCCCTGCCGCGAACATGTGGGGCGTTTCCAGCGCGGGCGACGCGGCTCAGGTAGATATCCTCCTAACGTTGGAGGGGGGCTCAACATACGCAGGGGAGAAGAAAGAAGCCCGGAGCGCGGCCACGGAATCGCTTCAGGCCTACCACCGGCTCACAGCGGCAATCGCCGCATTCGCCGCACTTGCGTTACGTCAGACAGAATGGGAGGAGGCATCGGCCGGGGAAATTGTCGGTCAGCAGCAGTAGGTCAATGTCAGGCGGGAACAGCAGGCCGACCCAATCTCTCTGCCTCGCGAGGGCCCCTCTGATCGGGTGGGCTTCTTTGCGCTTACTCGACATACATCACTTTTTTCCACAGCCACGTTGTGACATCTGACCTTGCGCCCGCAATTCAAATTCCGCGATCATCGTCGAGGCAGTGACGGTTGGAAGCCCCCCGAGTGCCCAACCCTAAGCCCTTTGTTCTTAAGATTTTTTCTTTGAAAACAAGATTTTGCGCGATACGGTTGTGCGAAACCCGCTCCGGGCAAGGCTTTCAGGGGTATCGGAAGAAAAAATTTAATCTGCATATCTGACTCAGGAAGCGAAACCTCCATCATCCGCGATCAGCGTCCAGAATTTATTTCACTCAGAAATCCACAGCTGGAAGGTGCAGACGCGACAGCTCAGCTCACCGGACGCCGCCTATGCCACTCCGTCGCGCGCTCGTAAGCATGAGCAAGCCTAAGCACCAAATCCTCCCGCCAGTGCGGCCCAGCGACCTGCAATCCGATGGGCAGCCCGCTTTTCGTAAAACCGCAAGGCACTGAGATGGCAGGCAGTCCCAAAACATTAAACGGGCGCGTGTTGCGTAGCAACGCAAGCTCCGCCGGTCGTAGCGCCGCGGGATCGTTGTTAAGATCGGCAATCGCCGGTGCCGGGATGGGCATCGTAGGCGTAACCAGCAAATCCACGTCGGCGAATATATCGCGAGCCCGACGCCGTTGCTGATCCAGTTCACGCCGCCGCAGAATGTATTCCGCCGCCGAAATATTTGCGCCAGATCGAATGCGCCGCAGAGTCTCCGGTTGATAAAGCTCAGGCGTCCGCGCAATATTCTCAGAGTGATAAGCAAAAGACTCGGCAGCTTGCACGGTGCGGTCCGAAGAAACCTCAATCTGCAAGTCCCGAACATCCGCCACCAGCGTCCTTATCACCAGCAACGCCCGTTCCACCGCCGCCCGGACTTCATCATCAAGATCGTCATAAAAATGCACCCGCGGAATTCCAACGCGCAGATTCTTCGCCCCGTCGCGCAAACCAGAAACATAGTCGGATACCGGCACATCGGCGCTACAAGCGTCAAGCGGATCGTAGCCCGCGATAGTCTGCAGTACGACAGCGGCATCGCCGGCAGTTGCAGCCAGCGGACCAACGTGATCCAGCGACCACGAAAGCGGAATCACGCCGCACGCCGACACGCGCCCATAAGTCGGCTTGATCCCGAAGCATCCGCACAGCGCGGCCGGTTCGCGGATCGATCCAGCCGTGTCAGTCCCAATCGCCGCGTAGCAAAGCCCGGCAGCGACAGCAGCCGCCGATCCTCCGGACGATCCGCCTGCAATATGCGCCGAGTCCCAGGGATTGTGAACGTCTCCGAAGAAGCTGACCAGCGAACTTCCGCCATAAGCAAACTCATGCAGATTGTTCTTCCCGAGAAAGACCGCGCCCGCAAGCCGCAACCGCCGCACCACTTCCGCATCGAGGGCCGGGACGCGATGCTCGAAAAGCGCACTGCCCGCCGTTGTACGGGTGCCTGCGGTATCGATCAGATCCTTGATCGCAATCGGTATCCCATGCAGCGGACCGCGCCATTCTCCGCGCGAGATTTCGCTTTCGGCAGCTCGCGCTTCCTCCAGCGCAGACTCGGCAGTCACTGTGATGAAGGCGTTCAGCGCGGGGTCGAGTTTCCCGATGCGACCCAGGCAAGCGCGAGTCACCTCGACCGGGGAAACTTCCTTCCGCCGGATACGCGGGGCAAGGTCAACAATGGTTTCTAAGGAAGGCATCGGCGCCGGCGGCTTTCATTGTAGTGGACAACGGGTGAAATCCGGATCAAGCACGAAGGACACGAAGTATCACGAAGGAAACCGGGAACGGAATCTGCCTTAGTGAACCTTCGTGTCCTTTGTGGTTAATGCCTTCATCCCAGCAGAAAAAAGCAACCATCAACCAGAGCATATAATCAAAAACGCTGTCCGCATCCGGGAGGCAAAATGGCGGAATTGACGATTGCCCCAGTCGCAACCCACGGCTTTTTTGTCGACGGCCGATGGATGGAAGAGGGAGACCTCGTCGATATCCGCGCGCCCTTCGATGGCAGCGTGATTGGGCGAGTCGTTCAGCCGCGGCGCGAGCATGCCGAAGCTGCGATCGCCGCCGCCGTCAAGGCCTTCGGAACCACGCGCCGCCTGCCTGCCTTCGAGCGGCAGCGCGTGCTGCGGCGCGTTGCTCAGTCCATTGCTGAGCGCCGCGAAGAATTTTCCCGCACTCTGGCGCAGGAAGCCGGCAAGCCCATAAAGCTGGCGCGCATCGAAGTGGACCGTGCAATATTTATCTTCAACGTCGCCGCCGAAGAAACCACGCGCATCTACGGCGAGTATCTTCCTCTCGACTGGCAGGAGTTTACCGCGGGACGCTGGGGCATCGTGAAGCGTTTCCCGCTCGGTCCCATCGCTGGAATCACGCCCTTCAACTTCCCCCTGAACCTGGTCGCGCACAAAGTAGCCCCCGCAATCGCCGCAGGCTGTTCCATGGTGTTAAAGCCCGCGCCGCAAACTCCCCTCTGCTCGCTGCTTCTGGCGGAATGCGTCCAGCAGGCGGGCTGGCCCGATGGCGGACTGAACGTGCTGCCGCTTTCGAACGACGACGCTGGCCTGCTGATCACCGACGAGCGCATCAAGCTGATCAGCTTTACCGGCAGCGTGCCCGTGGGCTGGGACATCAAACGCCGCGCCGGTAAAAAGAAAGTTGCGCTCGAACTGGGCGGCAACGCGGGTGCGATTGTGCACAGCGACGCCGATCTCAACTATGCCGCGGAGCGCTGCGTTGCCGGCGGCTTCGCCTACGCCGGCCAGACTTGCATTTCCGTGCAGCGCATTCTGGTAGAGCAATCGGTCTATGGCAAATTCACCGATCTTCTTGTCGAAGGCGTCAAGAAGCTGAAAACCGGCGATCCCATGCAGGAATCAACGGACCTCGGCCCTCTGATTCGTGAGAGCGATGCCATCCGTGTCAGCAGTTGGGTGGAGGAAGCAGTTCGCTCCGGCGCCCGCCTGCTGTGCGGCGGTGGCCGCCGAGGTTCCGTGGTTGACCCTGTCGTGCTGACCGGCACCAAGCCAGACATGAAGGTAAACTGCCTGGAGATGTTCGGCCCCGTCGTGACCGTCGAGCCTTACCAGAATTTTGACGAAGCGCTGCGCCGCATCAACAATTCCAACTACGGCCTGCAGGCCGGATTGTTCACGCGCGATGTGAAGCTGCTTTTCCAGGCGTATGACGAACTTGAGGTCGGCGCGCTGATCGCAGGCGATATCCCTTCGTTCCGCATCGACCAGATGCCCTACGGCGGGGTGAAAGACTCTGGCCTCGGCCGCGAGGGCTTGCGTTATGCGATCGAGGAAATGACCGAACCTAAGCTGCTGGTGATGAATCTGCGCTAGGCACGATAAAAGACATTCCGTCCGCCAGGTTCAAAGGTTGGACATTTCTTGCTGCCGCCGAAAGAGCGCGACAACTGCGCCCGAAATATTTATAATCTGCTGTTTCGCAACTGGCGCGAGGAAAATCTGTGGGTGTTTTCTTTGCGCTCCACAACCAGCAGTCGGCAACATAGCCGGGATTCGTCGTGTTCCGCGACTCCTGAAGCTCGTACGCACGCATGCCGCAGATCTTTCATCGCAGCACGAACACCCTCTCCCGGGCCACGATTTTTGGCGCGGTCTTCGTGGTTGCCGCGCTCACGTGGGTGGCGATGGAGGTCCAGCGTTCGCCCTACATCACCTATGCGGGAGTGCGCAAGCCGCAGCCCGTGCCCTTCAGCCATCAGCATCACGTTGCCGGGCTCGGCATCGATTGCCGCTACTGCCACACCTCGGTTGAGACTTCGAGTTTCGCTGGCATCCCTCCCACTAAGACCTGCATGAACTGCCACTCACAGATCTGGACCAACGCTGAGTTGCTCGAGCCGGTCCGCGCCAGCTATCGCACTGGCCAGTCGCTGCAGTGGACACGAGTGAATCAGCTGCCCGACTTCGTTTTTTTCAATCACAGCATTCATGTCAATAAGGGGGTGGGTTGCAACACCTGCCACGGTCCGGTCGACCAGATGCCGCTGATGTATCAGCAGGAATCGTTGCAGATGGAATGGTGTTTGAGTTGCCATCGCGCGCCGGAACAGAATCTGCGCCCGCGCGATCAAGTGTTCAACATGCGCTACCAGCAGCCCACCGGCGCGAATCCTGTGGTGGTGGATGGACAGAGTTACGCCGATCAGCTCGACCTAGGCGCAGCCCTTGTCAAGAAGTACAGCGTGCGAAGTGTGAAGGACATTACCAGTTGCAGTACGTGTCATCGGTAAGCACGAACTATGAAGACTTGTCATCCTGGGCGAAGCGAGAGTTCGCGAGTCGAAGTCACGCGCAATCGAAGGACCCCTGCAAGTCCTGCAGCGCCACGAACGCTGCGAGGCGTTCTCACGATGCTGCTTGCGTTCGCAGGAAAACTCCCTGACGCGGCTGCCGAACTGCCAGCTTTGCGGGGATCCTTCGACTCCAAAATTGCTTCGCTTCGCGAAGCAATTTCTCCGCTCAGGATGACAGTCTTTGCGAGTGTGATGTGGAACCAATGAAGATGGAAGAACAAATCGGCCGCGGTAAGCGCGAAGACGTTTGTCCCTCCAAGAAGGGCAAACTCGATCTCGACTCCCTCCGCGCGCAGATCAACGAGGCGAACGAAAAAGCCGGACCGGAATACTGGCGCAGCCTCGAAGAACTAGCCGGCAGCACCGCTTTCCAGGAGGCTCTGCACCGCGAATTTCCCAAAGGCGCTTCCGAGTGGGTCGATTCCCTCTCGCGCCGCGGCTTTTTGAAAGTCATGGGAGCATCCATGGCGCTGGCCGGCATGACCGGATGCGTGCGTCTGCCGCTCGAACCCATCGTTCCCTACGTGCGCCAGCCCGAGGATGTGATCCCAGGCCGCCCCCAGTTCTACGCCACGGCGATGACGCTCGGCGGATACGCCAGCCCGCTGCTGGTCGAGAGCCACCTCGGTCGTCCGACAAAGATTGAAGGCAACGACCAGCATCCCGCGTCGCTCGGCGGCACCGATATCTTCGCGCAAGCCCACATTCTCGGTCTGTACGATCCCGACCGCTCGCAGAGTGTGATGTCGATGGGCGACCAGCAATCCTGGCAGGCTCTTCTAGCTGCGCTTCGCGGACCTCTCACTACGCAGAAAGCGTTGCAGGGCGCGGGCATTCGCATTCTTACGCCGACCATCTCTTCGCCCACGCTTGCCGATCAACTGCGCAACTTCCTGAAGATTTATCCGCAGGCCAAGTGGCATGTGTATGAGCCGGTCAATCGCGACAACGTGCTCGAAGGCGCGAAGCTGGCCTTCGGCCAGCCGGTCGAGACGCGCTACGATTTTGAGAAGGCCGACGTAATCGTCTCGCTCGACGCCGACTTCCTGTATGCGGGTTTTCCGGGAAATGTCCGCTACATCCGCGACTTCGCCAAGCGCCGCAATCCCGACGGCAAGATGAACCGGCTGTATGTGATCGAGAGCACGCCGACGACGACAGGAGCTAAGGCGGATCATCGAATTCCGGTCCCTGCGTCCGAAATCCCGAATTTCGCGTACATTCTGTGCTCGCCGTCGATGGCCCAGGTTGGACCAATGCACACGACGCACCCTCCCGAGATTGAGGCGGAACTGGAGCGTGCGGATCGGATCGGCAAGGACTTGTACAGCGCCTCCGGTAGGAGCGCGGTCATTGTTGGTGATCACCAGCCCGCTGTTGTCCATGCCTTTGCACACCTTATCAACCAAAGACTTGGTAACGTTGGCAAGACCATTTTCTACACCGAACCCGTCGATGCGAATCCGGTCAACCAGACCGAATCGATCAAAGAACTCGCCGCCGACATGCAGGCCGGCAAAGTCGATCTGCTGATCATCCTCGGCGGCAACCCGGCCTACGACGCGCCCGCCGATCTGAACTTCGCGGAGCTCTTGAAGAGCAATAAGGTCCCGCTGCGTGTGCACTGCGGTCTCTATAACAATGAAACCGCCGAACTCTGCCAGTGGCATGTCAATGCCGCTCACGAACTCGAAGCTTGGGGCGATGCCCGCGCTTACGACGGCACGGTCAGCATTATTCAGCCACTGATCGCGCCGCTCTACGCAGGCAAGAGCGCGTTGGAATTCGTTGCTCTCCTCTCGGGGCAGGCCGATGCCACGGATTACGATCTTGTTCGCGCCTACTGGCAGAAGCAGCACACAGGTGCGGATTTCGAGCAGTTCTGGCGGAAGTCACTGCACGACGGTTGGATCGAAGGAACGGCTTGCACTCCGGTAAAGACATCGAACGTTGCTCAGATAACAGTAACGGATCTAGCTAAGCTCAACGCCATCGAACTGAACATCCGCCGCGACCCTACCATCTACGACGGCCAGTTCTCCAACAACGGCTGGCTGCAGGAACTCCCCAAGCCGATGAACAAGCTCACCTGGGACAACGCCGTGCTCATCGGTCCCAAGATGGCGGAGCGACTGCAGATCAAAGTCGAAGATGTTGTCGAGCTCGAACTGCACGGAAAACGGATTACTGGCCCGGTCTGGATTCAAGCCGGCCATCCCGACAATTCAGTCACGGTCACGTTAGGCTACGGCCGCCGCCGCGCTGGCCGCGTTGGCACTGCGCAAGGCTTCGACGCTTATGCGCTGCGCACGACTGCCGCGCCGTGGATCGCCACCGGCCTACAAATCCGCAAGACCGGAGAAACGTACAAGCTCGCCTCGACGCAGGGCTACCAGAGCATGGACACGCCCGATGGCGGCCACCGTCCACTGGTCCGCGAGACCACGCTTGAGGACTACCGCAAAGAGCCGCACTTCGCTCAGGAAGAAGAGCCCGCGCCCGGACTCACGCTCTACAAGCCTTATCCCTACAAAGAAGAAGATTACGCGTGGGGCATGGCTATCGATCTGAACTCCTGCGTGGGCTGCAACAACTGCATGCTAGCCTGCCAGTCGGAGAACAACATCGCCGTCGTCGGCAAAGAGCAATGCCGTCATCGGCCGCCACATGCACTGGATTCGCGTCGACGCCTACTACCAGGGCGACCGCGACAATCCCAAGGCGTTTTTCCAGCCTGTGCCCTGCATGCAATGTGAAAACGCGCCCTGCGAAGTGGTTTGCCCCGTGGGCGCGACCAACCACTCCAGCGAAGGCCTGAACGACATGGTCTACAACCGCTGCGTGGGGACGAGGTATTGCTCGAACAACTGTCCGTATAAGGTGCGGCGCTTCAACTTTCTGCTGTTTCAGGACTGGGAGACGCCACAGTACAAGATGATGCGCAATCCCGACGTCAGCGTGCGCAGCCGCGGCGTGATGGAGAAGTGCACCTACTGCGTGCAGAGGATCAACGAGCACAAGATCGACGCCGAAACGGCCTCAGTCCGCGAAGTCAAACAAATCAAGGTCGGAGATGAGTTGCAGACCGCGTGCCAGCAATCCTGCCCGGCGGGCGCGATCGTGTTCGGCAACCTCAATGACCCGAACAGCAAAGTTTCGAAATTGAAAGCGCAGTCGCGGAATTACAGTCTCCTCGGCGAACTGAACACTCGCCCGCGGACCACGTATCTGGCGGAAGTGAGCAATCCGAATCCGGAGTTGAAGTCGTGACAGCACAGCGCCTAAAGGCGCAAACCATCCTTGCGATGCTTGCGGTATGCCTAAAGGCATACCCTGATACGAACCAGTGCAGTGTAGGGGTTCGGAATGTCGGCTGCGTTAAGCAGCGGGCGCAACGAGATTCGTATCAGGGCGCGGCGTTAGCCGTGCCGTCAGAGCTGGCTTGAAAGCGGGGCTTTAGCCCCTGACGGAATTCATGGACGAGCAATACAAAGCGACGGCGACGCAAGCCCCGGTGATGGAGCCCGGCTACACCTTCGGCACGGTCACGGAAAAAATCAGCGCCATCGTGCTGACCCGCCCCGCTTCGAACGGATGGTTCGTGGGCTTCGGCATCGCGTTTCTGATGACGATGATGATGCTCTACGCCATCGGCTACCTGTTCCTGAAAGGCGTTGGAATCTGGGGCGTGACCATTCCCATCGGCTGGGGCTTCGCCATCGTCAACTTCGTGTGGTGGATCGGCATCGGCCACGCCGGCACGCTCATCTCCGCCATCCTTCTCCTACTGCGGCAGTCGTGGCGCAATTCCATCAACCGCTTCGCCGAGGCGATGACCCTATTCGCCGTAGCCTGCGCCGGAATCTTTCCCGCCATCCACGTCGGGCGTCCGTGGCTCGCTTACTGGTTGTTTCCCATTCCCAACACTATGGGCGTGTGGCCGCAATTCCGCAGCCCGCTCATATGGGACGTCTTCGCGGTCTCCACCTACGCCACCATCTCCGCGCTGTTCTGGTTTATCGGCCTCATCCCCGATCTGGCCACGCTGCGTGATCGCGCCACGAATCCGGCAACTCGAATCGTCTACGGCATTCTTTCGATGGGCTGGCGCGGATCGGCGCGCCACTGGCATCGCTACGAAACTGCGTACTTGCTGCTCGCCGGATTAGCCACGCCCCTCGTCCTCTCAGTCCACACCGTCGTGAGCTTTGACTTCGCGGTCGGCATCGTCCCGGGCTGGCACACCACGATCTTCCCGCCGTACTTCGTCGCCGGCGCCATCTATTCTGGATTCGCGATGGTACTCATGCTCGCGATTCCTATCCGCAAAATCTACAACCTGGAAGATTTCATCACCGAACTCCATTTGCAGAACGCGGCCAAAGTCATGCTGGCTACCGGATTGATCGTTGCCTACGGTTATGGCATCGAGGCTTTCATGGGCTGGTACAGCGGCGACCGCTATGACGCCTTCACCATCTGGAACCGCCTGCACGGGCCCTATGCCATCCCTTACTGGTCTCTGCTCATCTGCAACATTTTTATCCCGCAACTACTCTGGATTAAGAAACTGCGGTCCAGTCCCCTGGCTCTGTTCTTGCTTTCCGGCGTGATCCTCGTCGGCATGTGGCTGGAGCGTTTCATTATCGTCGTCGTCAGCCTGCACCGCGATTTCCTCACCTCGTCCTGGGGAATGTATTACCCCACGCGCTGGGACTGGATGACCTACATCGGCACCATAGGAATGTTCCTGGCCGCCATGTTCCTATTCCTGCGCCTGCTGCCCATGATCTCGATCTTTGAAATGCGCACCCTCTTGCCGGAAGCGGAGGTTAAGGAATGAAGCGCGAACGCATGTACGGAATCATGGCGGAATTCGATTCGGCCAGCGCGCTGGTTGAGGCAGCGCGAAAAACGCACCAGGCCGGCTACAGCAAGCTCGATGCCTACAGCCCGTTTCCCATCGAAGGCTTGGCTGAGGAAATTGGCTTTCACCGCGATGAAGTTCCGCTCGTAGTGTTGATCGGCGGCCTTGTCGGCGGCCTCAGCGGCTACCTGATGCAGTACTGGATGTCCGCCGTCGACTATCCGCTCAACATCGGCGGCAAGCCATATCATTCATGGCCGGCATTCATCGTGATCACCTTCGAGATGACGATTCTTTTTGCCGGAATCTCCGCCGTCTTCGGCATGCTGGCGCTGAACGGCTTGCCCATGCCCTATCATCCCGTATTCAACGTTCCGCGTTTCTCATCGGCGTCGAAAGACCGCTTTTTCTTGATCGTGTTTTCGTCCGATCCCAAATACGATGTGGCCGGCACGCGCATCTTTCTGCAAGGCTTAGGGCCGCGCTCGATCTCGGAGGTGCCCAGCTAGCATGCCGCGCCTCCGCCAAATAGCGGTCGTTCCCCGAGACGATGGGTGCCCCATTCTTGCGCGTTCTTTGCGCAAGAGTGGGATTCCACGAACGCTTGAAGCTTGGGATTTCCTGATGCTCGGGGCCCTGCTGGTAGCAATCGCCATCCTCTCCGCCTGCCGCATCGACATGCACGTGCAGCCGCGGCAGAATCCGCTTTCCCGCAGCGATTTTTTCACCGATCAACGCTCCGAGCGTCCGCCGGTCGAAGGTACTGTAGCGCGCGGCCAGTTGCATGAAGACACCTATTTCTACACTGGGAAAGCCGGCAAGAATCCCGGCGACTACTTGCCGTTTCCCGTAACCAAGGAAGTGCTCGACCGCGGCCGCGAGCGCTACAACATTTATTGCTCCCCGTGTCACTCGCTTCTCGGCGACGGCAACGGCTTCGTCCCGTCGCGCGGTTTCGCGCGCAAGCCGCCGACTTTCCACAAACCAAAATGGCAAAAAGCCCTACTGGGCGAGTTCTATGATGTGATCACCAACGGCTCGGGAATCATGCCCGACTACGCCTCGCAGATTCCCCCGCGAGACCGCTGGAACATCGTCGCCTACATTCGCGCACTGCAGCTCAGCCAAAACGCAACCCAGGCGGACGCGCCCGCCGGACAAGCGATTCCGTCCGAACCGCCGGCGTTCCGTGGCCAGCCGGGATCGGGCGCGACCCTTCCGCTGATCGGGAACGAAGCAACTTCGCGGTCCGAAAGTCAGAAAGAAGATCACAAATGAGCGCGACGGCCAGTCCACATCTCGATCTGACCGCGCCCGAAGTCGTAAAGAAAATATCGCAGCGCTCGCTCGTGATCGGCGCCGTGTTCTCGGTGATCGCGGTGGCGTTGGCCTTCACCCGCCCCAACGAGTTCTATCGCGCCTATCTGCTCGGCTTCATGTGCTGGCTGGGCGTCGCGCTCGGTTCCATGGCGATTCTCATGATTCGCCACCTCACCGGCGGAGGCTGGGGCACGGTCATCCGCCGCATCCTGGGCGCGGCCATGCGCACGCTCCCGCTGCTCGCGGCCCTATTCATTCCTGTCATTCTTGGAATCCGCCGGCTCTACATCTGGGCTCAGCCGCTCGAAAATATTCAAGACAAACATCTCCGCGAGCACCTCGAACAACTCACGCAGACCTATCTGACGGTGAACGGCTTCATCATTCGAGCCGTATTCTATTTCGCGATCTGGAACCTGCTCTCGTTCCTGCTCTCGAAATGGTCGAAGCAGACCGACAGTCCCACGACCCCCGACAACAGTGGCCGTTTCAAAGCAGTCAGCGGCCCCGGCCTCATTCTCTACGGATTCACTATTTCCTTCGCCGCCATCGATTGGGTCATGTCCCTCGACCCCAGTTGGATCTCGACCATCTTCGGCCTGATCATCCTCATCGGCGAAGTGCTGTCGGCGATGTGTTTCGCGGTCGTCGTCGAGCGCATCCTCTTCAACTACAAACCGATGTCTGAGATGTTGAAGCCCGATTTCGTCCACGATCACGGCAAGTGGATGCTAGCTTTCACGATGGTCTGGGCCTATTTCAACTTCTCGCAATGGCTCATCATCTGGGCCGGGAATCTGCCCGCGGAGATCACCTTCTATCTCACACGCATCAATCACGGCTGGGGAGCGATTGGGTTGTTTCTAGTGGTCTTCGGCTTTGTCGTTCCTTTCGCGACGTTGCTGTCGCGCCCGTTCAAGCGCGACATTCGCCGGCTGGCGTGGCTTGCGGCCTGGCTGCTGCTGATTCGCTACCTCGATCTGTTCTGGATCGTCGAACCGAATTTCTCAAAAAATCTCACGGTGACGCTGGCGGATATTGTCGTACCCCTCGCCATCGGCGGTATCTGGCTTTGGTATTTTTTCCGCAACCTGGATTCGCTGCCGCTTCTGCCGGCCTATGATACTGACGCCCACGAAGTTTTGCAGCCGGCACATGAAGCGCATGCCTAACGCGTAAAAAGACGCAGCGTTTTGAAACAGAAGATGACCGAAGAAACCAAACACGACAGCACGACCGGGCACGGGAGCTACGAGCACCAGGACTTGCAGGCCTCCGGCGTTCTCTATTTTTTCCTCGGCCTGGCCGTGGTAACGCTGCTCTGCATTGTCGGCCTCCGAGGCGTGTTTGCAGTTCTCGATCGCCGCGAAAAAGCGTTGGAGCCTCCCGTGAATCCACTGATCACTCGTGTTCCAGAAGATACGCGGCACATACCGAAGGATTACGAGGAAAAGGGATTCCCGGATCCGCTGCTTGAGAAAGACGAACATAGCAAGATTGACGACCTTCGCTCGAAAGAAGAGAAAATGCTCTACAGCTACGGCTGGGTAGATGAAAAAGCCGGCACCGTGCGGATTCCCATCGAACGCGCCATGGAATTACTCGTTCAACGAGGGCTTCCCGTGCGTCCGCAAGGAGCAGGCGAAGGCACCGCTGTTGCCGCAACACCAACCGGCAAGATACGGGCAACTAACAAGAAGGGTCAAAAGAAGTGACCTGTCGCTACAACAATTCGATCTCCGCGCGAGTTCTATTCGCGGTCACGCTGCTGGCTGCATCCGCCTGGGGACAGATGAACAACGGCGTAATGTCTCCTCCAGCAAACACGCGGCCTCCGCGCCTCGAGAACGTCGGCATCGAGCAACATCTCGATACGCAGGTGCCACCCGATCTCACTTTCCGCGACGATACCGGCAAGACCGTGAAGCTCGGAGATTACTTCGGCGGCAAGCCCCTGATCCTCAACCTGGTTTATTACAACTGCACCATGCTGTGCGGGGAGGCTCTTGCCGGGCTCTCCAGCGCCATGCGCCTGGTGAAGTTCGACGTGGGCAATGAATTCGACGTGGTCACCGTGAGCTTCGATCCGCGCGAGACTCCCGAGATGGCCGCGGCCAAGAAGAAGGACTACGTCGGCCGCTACGGCCGCGCCAATGCCGCTGCAGGCTGGCATTTCCTTGCCGGCCAGCCGGACTCGATCAACGCGCTCACCAAGGCAGTGGGCTTCCAGTATCAGTACGACGCCAAAAGCAATCAGTATGCCCACGCCACGGCGATCATGGTGCTCACGCCGCAAGGCCGAATCTCGCGTTACTTCTACGGCGTCGATTTTCCGCCCAAGGATTTGCGCATGGGACTCGTTGAAGCGTCGCAAGGCAAGATCGGCAACGCCGTCGATGCAGTGCTGCTCTATTGCTATCACTACAATCCTGAGACTGGAAAATATGGCGCGATGGTAGCGAACATTCTGCGGCTCGCGGCTGCGACGACGGTTTTCTTGCTCGGAGGTTTGCTTTTCATCCTGTGGCGGCTGGATCTTTCCGTGACCAATAAGGCGGCGAAGACGGCAACAAAGACACGACATGCTCAATAATTTTCCATTATGGCCGGTGCAGGCCTCCACGATGGCGAGCCGCGTGGACGCCCTCTATATCTTCCTGCTCATCGTCACCGGCATGATGACCCTGCTGATCTTTGTCTGCCTTGTATACTTCGCCGCGCGCTTCCGCTACCGTCCCGGCGTTCCCGCCGAGCAAATCGAAGGCTCCACGCCGCTCGAAGTCACCTGGAGCATCATCCCGTTTCTTATCTTCATGGTCATCTTTGCCTGGGGCGCGGTAGTGTACTTCAAAGAACGCACCCCGCCCGCCGACTCAACCGAAGTGTACGTTGTGGCAAAACAATGGATGTGGAAGCTCGAGCACGCCGAAGGCCAGCGCGAGATCAACGAACTGCACGTCCCCGTCGGACGCGATGTGAAAATGATCATGACCTCGCAGGACGTGATCCATAGCTTCTTCATCCCCGCCTTCCGCATCAAGCAGGACGTACTGCCCGGCCGCTACACCGTGGCCTGGTTCCGCGCCACCAGACCGGGCACCTATCACCTGTTCTGCGCCGAGTACTGCGGCACCCAGCACTCTGGCATGGTCGGCGACATTGTTGTACAGGAGCCGGCTCAGTATGAAACCTGGATGAACGGTGGAACCCCCGGTCCGCTCTCTGCGACGGGCGAGAAGATTTTTGCCGAACTCGGCTGCTCCACTTGTCACCGCTCTGATATTCAAGGTCGCGGCCCCAATCTCCACGGAGTTTTCGGCAAGCCGGTGCAGCTTGAAGATGGCCGCACCGTTACCGCCGACGAGAATTACCTCCGCGAGTGCATCCTCGAGCCGGGCGCGAAGCGCGTGAAGGGATTCCAGCCCATCATGCCTACGTTCCAAGGGCTGGTGACGGAAGAGCAGGTAAACGCGCTGGTCGCCTACATCAAGTCGATCGGCGCAGCCAAGGGTGAGGCGGTGAAAACCAGCGCCAGCACCGCCGCGCCGCCAGCCCAAGCAAATGGAATTCAGGTGCAATAAGTATGCCCATAGCGACACCTCAACCCGAACGCGAGAACTACCTGAACACCAAGTACGGAGTGTGGTCCTGGCTGCTCACCACCGACCACAAACGCATCGCACTGCTTTATCTCCTCTCGATTACGTTCTTCTTCTTTATCGGGGGCTTCTTCGCGCTGCTCATCCGCCTCGAGTTGCTCACGCCCGCGGGCGATCTCGTCCAGGCCGACACCTACAACAAGCTTTTCTCCATGCATGGCATTGTCATGATTTTCTTCTTTCTGGTTCCATCCATTCCTGCCGTGCTCGGAAACTTTCTCGTGCCCATGATGATCGGAGCCAAGGATCTCGCCTTCCCCCGCATCAACCTGTTGAGCTGGTATCTCTACATCATCGGCGGCGCGATGATGGTGCACTGCATGCTGACTGGCGGCGTCGACACTGGTTGGACCTTCTACGCCCCCTTCAGCACCAACTTTAGCAACACCAAAGTCGTTGAAGCCGGACTCGCAGTCTTCGTCGCCGGGTTCTCTTCCATCCTCACTGGCCTGAACTTCGTCGTCACTATCCATCGCATGCGTGCGCCGGGCATGACCTGGTCGCGCCTGCCGCTGTTCATCTGGGCGCACTATGCCACCAGCATCATTCAGCTTCTGGGGACGCCGGTCCTCGCCATCACTCTCACGCTGGTCGCCGCCGAACGCGCCCTGCACCTCGGCATCTTCGACCCCAAACTCGGCGGCGATCCGGTCCTCTTTCAGCATCTGTTCTGGTTCTATTCCCATCCCGCCGTCTACATCATGATTCTGCCGGCGATGGGCATCATGTCCGAGATCATCGCCTGCTTCTCGCGCAAGCGCATCTTCGGCTACAGCTTCGTCGCGTTCTCGTCGATTGCGATCGCCGTCTTCGGCTTTCTGGTCTGGGCTCACCACATGTTTGTCGCCGGAACGTCGCTCTACGCCGCGCTGGTTTTCTCTCTGCTGAGCTACGCCGTCGCCGTTCCCTCCGCCATCAAAGTTTTCAACTGGACCGCCACCCTCTACAAGGGCTCCATCCACTACGACGCGCCCATGCTTTACGCCTTTGGCTTCCTCGGACTCTTCACCATCGGCGGCCTCACCGGACTCTTCCTCGCCGCTCTCGGCATCGACGTCCACGTCACCGACACTTACTTCGTCGTGGCCCACTTCCACTACATCATGGTCGGAGGCGCAGTCATGGGCTATCTCGGAGGCATGCACTTCTGGTGGCCCAAGATTTCCGGCAAGCTGTATCCCGAAGGCTGGGCGCGCCTCGCCGCGCTGATCGTTTTCATCGGCTTCAATCTCACCTTCTTCCCGCAATTCCTGCTGGGCTACCTGGGCATGCCGCGTCGTTATTACGATTACAGCCACATGCCCGAATTTCAGATCTTGAACGTGCTATCGACTGCCGGGGCGACTGTACTCGGCGTCGGATATCTGCTGCCCATGGTTTATTTCCTCTGGTCGATGCGCTACGGCAAGCCGGCATCCGACAATCCCTGGAACGCCGCCGGCCTTGAGTGGAAAACGCCGTCCCCGCCGCCGACTTTCAACTTCGACGAAGAACCCGTGGTGACGTGGGAAGCCTACAACTACGACGAACTGGACGCGCACCACAGCGAGGAGGTTCCCGTTGCCCGATAGTTCCATCGCAACCGGCCTTCCCACCCAAGAGCACAACCCGGCGCTTCTGCACCACTTCGCCGACGCGGAACAGCAGCGTAATTCCGCCAGTCTGGGCATGTGGGTCTTCCTCGGCACCGAAGTCATGTTTTTCGGTGGACTGTTCCTCGCTTACCTGGTCTACCGCCTGAAGTATTTCGGCGATTTCGGCGCCGCCAGCAAGACGCTCGCCGTCGGCCTCGGCGCCACCAACACCGCCGTGCTGATTTGCAGCAGCCTAACTGTGGTCCTCGCCGTTTGGGCCGCGCAGACCGCGCGCCGCACGCTGCTGATTGGCAGCCTCGTCCTCACCATGCTGTTGGGGCTGGTCTTCCTGGGTATCAAAGGAGTTGAGTACAAAGACAAATTCGCGGACCATCACGTCCCCGGCGCCTCCTTCAGTTTCGAGAAAGTGCCCATCCCCGGACATCCCAATCAGTTCGCCGACCCGCGCCACGCGCAGCTTTTCTTCTCGCTCTACTTCGTCATGACCGGCCTGCACGCGCTGCACATGATTATCGGCCTGGGCATTTTTGCGTGGCTCTTAACCATGGCCTGGAAAGGCCGCTTCACCCCCGAGTGGCACACTCCAGTCGAGATCGGCGGCCTCTACTGGCACTTCGTCGACATCATCTGGATTTACCTGTTCCCGTTGCTTTACCTGATCGACCGGCACCCGTGAGGGTTACGTCTGAGGCTTAATTATGTCTGACCACTCCAAATCATCGCCGCTGCCTGCCTATTTCGCCGTCTTCTTCGCGCTGCTCGTTGGCACAGCCCTCACCGTCTACGCCTCCGGTCTGGACCTCGGCCGCTTCAACGCCGCCGTCGCCCTCACCATCGCCAGCATCAAAGCCACTCTCGTCGCTCTCTTCTTCATGCACATCAAGGGCGCCAGCGAAAAACTCACCAAGCTGGTCGTGATCTCGGCACTGTTCTTCCTGCTGCTCTTGCTGGGACTAACCATGACTGATTACGCCACCCGCCTTTGGAGCTAGGTTGAGTACACCATTTCAACCACTAGAGTCTAAAGACTCTTGTTGCGCCCTGGCATCGGGACTAGCCTTTACCAACAGTCCTATAGCGAAACTGCGCGCCACGCACCCTGACTCCCGACGGCCACTAGGGAGGCAGTTTTTTCTCTCTCAATAAGCACTGACTCACAACCTTGCAGGGGAACGCCGGTAGCGGAACGCCGGAGGTCAATGCATTTGACAAGGAGGGCGACTTTCATGTTGAAACCGCTGGCAAATTTGGCAAGCGGCGTAACCAGGCCACACTACCCGCACAATGAGCGCAGTTACAGCCTCGCTGGCGCGTTGGTTGTTCTTGCGGTGGCGATCGGCACAGCCTTGGTGCTTCTGGTGGACTGGCTCAGCTCTCTAACCAACCCTTAACGAGATAAAACAAAAGCCCACTACCCCAAGCAACACATCGCCACGACACGACCTGCCATCGCAGGTGATGTCCGTTTCCCTGCCAATCTGCGATATACTGCGCCGACCGTCCTCAACTGCATTCCTGGAGGTGACGTATGGCATTCTGTAATTCTTGCGGCGCGAATATCGTTCCCGGAACCCGCTTCTGTAATAAATGTGGCACAGCGGTACTCACATCAACGCTGCCTGCTGTAGCTCCGCCGCCCGCCGCGGGTTCTTTACCTCCAACGCCTTCCACCCTCCCAGCAGCCACTCCAGCACAAACTTCAGGTGGCGGCGCGTTGAAGGCCATTCTGATTGTTGTAGGTGTAATCGTGCTCGTAGGAATTCTCGGCCTCTCTTCGCTCGCGTTCTTTGCCTGGCGGGTCGCTCATCGCACCCGCGTTCGCCATCAGGGTGACAACGTGAAAGTGGAAACGCCGTTCGGCAGCTTCGAGACCACGCAAGATCCTCAGGACGCCGCTCGCAATCTGGGAGTGGATCTCTATCCCGGAGCCAAAGTTATGAAAGAAGGCTCTGTCTCCATGACCTTCGGAAACGTTCATACCGCAGCGTTAACTTTTGAAACCTCCGATTCCGTCGGCCAGGTCTGCAGTTTTTACAAGCCCAAGTTCCCTGGTGCGATGGTTGTAAGCTCCGATGAAAATCAGTGCAACATTGTCTCCAACGATCAGAAGAACATGATCACAATCAATGCCAAAATAGAAAACGGCAAGACTAAGATCGTGATCAGCAATGTGAGTAGGTCTGCCACGGCAAATCCAACCTCGAACTAGAGGTTGAGAGAGCCGGGCACCCATGCCAGACCAATTCGCCGAACTCGCCCAAGCCTCGAAGTCCGCACAAGTCGACGCCGCCGGACTTGCCGAAGCCCTACGCGCAGAGATTCGCGGCGGAGTTCGCGATGAAGTTCGCGATAATGTCCGTTTCGACCGCGGCACGCGCGCCCTCTACGCGACCGATGGCTCCAACTACCGCCAGGTCCCCATCGGCGTAGTTCTTCCCCGCGACGCCGACGATGTTCTAGCCACCGTCGCTCTCTGCCGCGAATTCGGCGCGCCGCTGCTCTGCCGCGGCGGCGGCACTTCCCTTGCCGGCCAGTGCTGCAATGTCGCTGTCATCCTCGATTTTTCCAAATACATGGCGAGGATTCTCGAAATCGATCCCGCCCGCCGCATCGCCCGCGTACAGCCCGGAGTCGTGCTCGACACTCTCCGCGCCGCCGCCGAAAAGCACCACCTCACCTTCGCCCCCGACCCCGCCTCCCATGATCGCTGCACCCTCGGCGGCATGATCGGCAACAACTCCTGCGGCGTGCATTCTGTAATGGCCGGCAAAACTGATGACAACATCGAGGCCCTCGAAGTCCTCACCTACGACGGCGTCCGTCTCAAAGTCGGCCAGGATCGAATCGAGCCATGTGGGACAGCCGCCTTCGAAAGCCTGCCCTGAGCGAACCCGAGGGACGAGGGGAGTCGAACGGGTCCAGCGGCCCGGAAGTATCGGGCAGCAGCGACTCCGCCCGAGCCGCTCAGATCCACGCCGCACTGAAGCGAATCGCCGCCATCTATGGCGACCTCGTCCGCCAGCGCTTCCCCAACATTCCCCGCCGTGTCTCCGGCTACAACCTGAATTACCTTTTGCCCGAGAACGGATTCCACGTCGCCCGCGCCCTGGTCGGCTCCGAAGGCACATGCGTCACCATTCTCGAAGCCACGTGCCGCCTGGTCGAAAGCCCGCCCGAACGCGTGCTCCTGGTCGTCGCCTATCCCGACATTTACCAGTGTGCCGACCATGTGCCCGAGATCATGGAGCACAAGCCCATCGGCCTCGAGGGCTTCGACGAACTGCTGGTCGGCTACACGCGAAAGAAAGGAATCAACACCGAAGGCCTGGCGCTCCTGCCCGAAGGCGCTGGATGGCTGATGGTCGAGTTCGGCGCAGATACCGCGCGGGAAGCCGAGTCCCAGGCCCGCGGGTTAGAGGAAACTCTCTCACGCAATCTTCATCCCCCCAACGTCAAACTCTATACCGGCAAGCAACAAATCAAACGCGTGTGGGAAGTCCGCGAATCAGCTCTCGGCGCGACTTCGCACGTGGCCGGCGAACCGATGAACTGGGAAGGCTGGGAAGACGCCGCCGTTGCCCCCGAAAAACTCGGCGGCTACCTTCGCGATTTGCGCAAGATTTTTGCCGCCTACGGCTACAAAGGCTCGCTCTATGGTCACTTCGGCCACGGCTGCGTCCATACCCGCATCAACTTCGATTTGCAATCGAAAGACGGCATCGCCAAATTCCGCAAGTTTATGGAAGAAGCCGCCGACCTCGTGGTCAGCTATGGCGGTTCCATCTCCGGCGAGCATGGCGACGGTCAGGCCCGCGGGGAATTGCTTCCGAAAATGTTTGGCCCGGAGTTGGTCCAGGCCTTCCGCGAGTTCAAGTCGGCATGGGATCCCGAATGGAAGATGAATCCCGGCAAGCTGATCGAACCTTACAAACTAGACGACAATCTTCGCCTGGGCGCGAACTATTCTCCCTGGGAACCGAAAACCAATTTCCAATTCGCCGCCGACCACGGCAGCCTCGCCCAAGCCACTCTTCGTTGCGTCGGCGTGGGCAAATGCCGCCGCGAAGATGGCGGACTGATGTGCCCCAGCTACCGCGTCACCCACGACGAAAAACATTCCACGCGCGGCCGCGCTCACCTGCTCTGGGAGATGACCCAGGGCCAGGGTCGAAGCGACGGGATCATCCGCGACGGCTGGCGCAGCGAAGAAGTCAAACAGTCGCTCGATCTCTGTCTCGCCTGCAAAGGATGCAAAAGCGATTGCCCAGTAGGAGTCGACGTAGCCACCTACAAAGCCGAGTTCCTTTCCCATTATTACGAAGGCCGCATGCGCCCGCGCAGCGCCTACGCCTTCGGCAACATCGACCTGTGGGCGCGCGCCGCATCGCACGCGCCCGGCTTAGTCAATCTGATAACGCAGATCCCATTCCTGCGCGATCTATCAAAGCTGGTCGCCGGGATCCCCAGGCGGCGCGCCATCCCGCCCTTCGCCCCAGAGAATTTCAAATCCTGGTTCCATCGCACTCGGGAAAGAAGGTTCGTATCAGGGTATCGCTTTAGCGATACCGCAGGCGCTTCGCAATCGACCGCCCCTTTAGGGGCTGCGCCTTGCGTACTCCTCTGGCCCGACACTTTCAATAATCATTTCCACCCCGCCACGGCGAAAGCCGCAGTCGAAGTCCTAGAAGCCGCAGGCTTCCAGGTCATCGTCCCCAAAGCCAACCTCTGCTGCGGACGCCCGCTCTACGACCACGGCATGCTCGACCGCGCTCAGGCGCTCCTGCTCCAGATCCTCGACGAACTCTCACCCGAAATCGAAGCTGGAATCCCCATCGTCGGCCTCGAACCCAGCTGCGTCGCCGTCTTCCGCGACGAACTTGTCGACCTCTTTCCCCACGATGAACGCGCGCAGGCCCTTTCGCGCCAGACCTTCCTGCTCAGCGAGTTCCTCGAAACCAGCGCAAAGAATTTCCCGCTCCCTCGAGTTAACCGCAAAGCGCTGCTCCACGGCCACTGCCACCACAAATCGCTCATGAAGATGACCGCCGAAGAGGCCGTCCTCCGCCGCCTCGGCATCGACTTCCAAAGCCCCGCACCCGGCTGCTGCGGCATGGCTGGCTCCTTCGGCTTTGAACGGGACAAGTACGACACCTCCATCGCCATCGGCGAACTCGAACTCCTCCCCGCCGTTCGCCAAGCCCCGCCCGACTGGCTGATCATCGCCGACGGCTTCAGTTGCCGCGAACAAATCGCCCAAGGTTCGCCCCGCCGCGCCCTGCACCTGGCCGAAGTCCTGCAAATGGCGATCAACGGAGAAGCCATTCCAGACTCCCGCCCGTATCCCGAATCAGCCCGCGCCCAACACCGCGAAGCCGAAGTCTTCCAGTCCATGAGAAGCGCCAGCTTGGGCTTGGCGGCCCTCGCAGCGGGCGGAGCGCTATTTTGGCATCTATCCAAAAGACGCTGATTCTACAGGAGTTAATCAATATTTATAGCTCGATGCTATCCCCCACCCCTCGCCAGATTGCTTTCCTTCTGGGAGAATAGGCTTCTCGGCGGCCGCGCCCAACCGCCCGCACGGCAGTCTGAGATTCGTATCCGAGATTCGTATCAGGGTATGCCTTCAGGCATACCGAAAAGGCAACGTTTGATCGCGCCTTCAGGCGCTGCGTAAATCTCGGGGCTCCGAAATCATGGATCACGAAACCACCATCACGATAGGCAAGGTCCCCCCCGAGGCCTTGCCCACCCTGGTAGCCGCCAAGCCCCAGGACGCCCCTCTCTCCGGCTCGGTCCTGGTCCTGATCCAGTTCGACGTCTGCGAAGAAATCCACCTCGACCAGCTTCGCCAGATCCTCGGCGCCCGCACCGTCGACACTAGCTTCAAACACGTAGCCCCCGGCTACGTCCGCTTCCAGCGTCCTCCGGTCGAAGAGGTCCTCGAACCCCTGATCCTAGAAAGCGGCGAACGGCTCCAGGGCGACATCAAGTACTTCGACTACGGTGTGGTCAGCGTGATCTTCGAGCTGCCCTTCTCCGGCGACTGGGAGAAACTCGTCCAACTCTCCAGCCGCTGGGTCTGGGACACCAACTTCGAGAGCCTGGCCACCCGCATCGTCAAGCAGAAACTAGAGCGCGCCGCTCCCGCGCTGGTCAAACCTTATAACGTCAAGCCGTACACTACCGAATGGCTGAAGGAAGACTATTTCATCTTCCATCTGCGCGAGATTGCCGGCTCCCCCTCGGCAACCGATCTCCTCGCCTCTCGCGGAGACTTCATCTCCCAAGTCGTGCGCGGCGAGAACCAGCCGCTCTCCGACGGCGAGCGCCAGGAAATTCTCCAATCCCGCATCTCCTACTATCCCAACGACCTCGCCGTAATCGGATGGAACGCCGCCTTCATCTACGACACTCCGGTAGGCGCCGAGACCGCCATCCAGCTCCTGCAATACGCCAACTCCCAGTTGCTAGAGTTCCGCCACTACGACGAACTGCTGACCAAACAACTGGAAGGCGTCTACGACTTCCTCGACAAAGGAGGCCGCGGCCTCTGGTCCCGCTGGCGCACCGCTCGCGCCGCCTCAAAACTTCACACCGTCCTGCTGGACGTAAGCGAACTCACCGAGCGCGCCGACAACGCCATCAAGTTCCTGAGCGACATGTTCTCCGCCCGCCTCTACAAACTAGCCGCCCAGAAAGTCGGCGTCCCCGACTACAAAGACCTGGTCCAGCAAAAACTGCAAACCTCCGAAGAGCTCTACCGCTTCATGGTCGACGAATTCAACCAAAGCCGGGCCTTCGTCCTCGAACTGATGGTAGTAATAATCCTCATCATCGAGCTAATCTACTTCTTCCGCGGCAAACCCATCTAATTGTCATTCCGAGGAGCGAAGCGACGAGGAATCTGCTGTGCGCTTGCACCATCACTGCTCCCGAGTGGAGAACAAGCGAAAGGGCGCGACTTCATCTGCGCCGCAAAGCCCGTCGATCTCCCCAACCTTGTCATTCCGAGGAGCAAAGTGACGAGGAACCTGCTGTCCGCCTGCCCCACCTCCGCTCCGGCGTGGAGCACAAACGCGAAGGGCATAACTTCATTTGCTAGCGCCTGTTATCCTTGAGCGAAGTCGAAGGATTCCCGCAACCCATGCGCGGTCTGAACACCAAACGAGTCCTGATCACCGGAGGTGCCAGCGGCATCGGCGCCGCCACAGCCGCCCGCTTCCTGGAAGAAGGCGCGCAAGTCTGCATCCTGGACCGCGACGGGAAAGCCTGCGAATCCATCCGCCACCAGCTCCCGCAAATCTCCGAAGCGATCCTCGCCGACGTCACCAACCTCACGCAGGTAGAAGCCGCCTTCGCCCAAGCCGTCCGCGCCATGGGAACAGTCGATGTCCTCATCAACAACGCCGGCATCAGCATCCGCCACAACTTCCTCGACATCACTCCCGAAGAATGGGACAAAGTAATCGCCGTCAACCTAACCGGAGTCTTCTACGTAGCCCAAACCGCTGCCCGCCACATGTACCACCGCGGCGCCGGAGCGATTCTCCAAACCGCCTCCACCAACGGCACAGTAGGGCAACCCTATTACGCCGACTACAACGCCACAAAAGCCGGAGTGATCGAGCTAACCAAAACCATGGCGCTGGAATTAGCCCCCAAAGTCCGAGTCTGCGCCATAGCTCCCGGCTATGTGCTAACCCCGATGCAGCGAGCCGAATACACCGACGCCATGTTAGAAGAAGTGAACCAGAAGATCCCCCTGCGCCGCCACGCGAAACCAGAAGAAATAGCAGCCCTCTTCGCCTATCTGGCCTCAGACGATGCAGCCTACGCCACCGGCCAAGTCTTCACCCTGGACGGAGGCGAAACCACAGGCGGCCTAGCCAGCCGCTAAGGGAAATTAAAGCGGAACGCTGAACAAAAATTAGGGATGTCAGTAAAAATAGGGATGTCATTCCGAACCGGGCGCAAAGCCCGGTGAGGAACCTGCTGTCCCTGCGGACGAGCAATGCCCGTGTGGGACGGACACTCCTGTCCGTCGCCTTTGACCTTGATCTTGAAGTTGACTTTGATCTTGAAGTTGACTCTGCCTATCGTCGCGTACCCACCACCCGCAGCCTCTCCACAATCCGCGCACTCAACTGATCCGCCGAACCGCTCTCCCGAGGCACCACAGTCCGAGCTCCCCGACGCGTATGCCGCCGCGTCAGCAGCCACCAGTTCTCCATGTACCGCTCATACTTGTGTCCCTTGCGATGAGGCGAAAGCACCACCGCGGCCAACCCCGCCAGCGTCCCTGCCGGAAAGATGTACCACAAATCCAGGGGCAAAACGTAGATGGCAAAGTAGTCGATGTCTTCCGCCGTATACAGCCGGCCGCACATATGCAACTGGCACAAGTAGCTGCTCCCATTCCACTGCTCCGTGGATTTAACCTGGATCCGCAGAAACCGCCCCAAGTTCTCCACGATCACATCGTAGCGCGCCGAATCCCCAAACGGCTTAGCCACAGTGAACCCTAACCCCGCCGCCACCGTCATAAACAACAACTCCACCCACTCGCCCCGCTGCTTGAAATTAGCAAAAACTCTCCGACCCTGCCGCCTCATAGGCTTCTCCCAATTCGCAACGTCATGTTGTTCATCCCATTAGTCGTTGTCATCCCGACCGGAGCTTCTCCTTCCCGAAGGGATGAAGTAGCGGAGTGGAGGGACCTGCTGTTTCCGCCGCCGCCGTTTGTCATCCTGAGGCGACGGCTTCATCGTCGCCGAAGGACCTGAGCGAGCCGCGCGACTCGCCCGCGGTTTTTGCGGGCGAATAAATCGCGCGTTTGGCTCGCTTCCTTACCGATCTTCGCGAACAGCCCAGAAACACAAAAGGCGCAGCCCGTGGGGCTACGCCTTCATGTCGATTTCTCGACTCTATAATTCTATTATATCACACCGCTATAGGCAAAACTGCACCATATTCGCTGCAAGCTAAAATTTATTTTTCCTTTGCTTACAGCTACATAACCCCAATCGTGTAATTCCTGCCTATTGACAAGCTTTCCCTACGGTTTTCCATAGACGCCGCAGGAGAGACAGGTGGCCCATTCAAGCCGTCCTTTGGCTTGAGTGGGGCAGTTCGACCGCCGGACGCATCCCGCCAATTGGCTACTAGCTCTGTCATCCTGAGCGAAGGAACTGCTTCGCGGAGCGAAGCAGTTCCGAAGTCGAAGGACCCCTGCACTGCTGATGCCTCCTGTGCTGCCTCAGGGAATTCTCCCCGTGCCGTCAGCATCGTTGGGAACGTCTTGGCGCGTATCAGGCGCGACGCCCGCTCGCATGTGTACCCTCGCGAAAACGCGTCAGTCCCCATGGCATGAGGACAATCTAGTTTGTTCGTTGGACTAAGTCTGTGACATGTGAACATCCCCACTCAAGCCAAAACCCGGCTCGAGCGGGCCCGCTGCCTCGCAATAACACGTTCGAGTAAAATGCTGTCAGAGCAACACAGAAAGGAGAATACGATGCAATTTCAGAGTGACTACTTCAATGCTTATCACAACCTAAAGCTGACACGAGATGACAAAGGCGTGCTTGTTGCTGAATTTCACTCCAACGGCGGGCCGTTCGTTATGACAGCACAATCTCACACGGAATTTGTCGATGGGTTCTACCGGATTTCGCAAGATCGAGCGAACAAGATCGTAATCCTTACGGGCGCCGGTGGGGAGTTCATTACTGACGTTGATTGGTCCTCCTTCGGCAACCCCGCCGATCCCGGCGTCTGGAGCCAGGTTCACGATGAAGGCGTTCAGGTTCTGGAAAACATAGCCAACATACGCGTCCCAGTCATCGCCGCAATCGAGGGACGTGCCCATGTGCATTCAGACTACGCGCTGCTTGCCAGTGTAATTGTGGCGGCAGATGGCGCGACTTTCCAGGATGTGGCCCACTTCTCCCAGGGCGTTGCGCCCGGCGACGGAATCTTCACCACCTGGAGTTATCGCGCCGGAGCGGGACGAGCGGAGGCCTTCCTGCTCAATCCACAGCCGCTATCAGCGCGTGTGGCACACGAATGGGGAGTGGTTGCCGAAGTTGTGCCGAACGGCAAGGCGCTCAGCCGAGCTCGGGAATTGGCCGAGCTCTACCTGAAGGCTCCGGAGGTGACCCGCCGAAACACACGCATCCACTTCATTCAACCGTTGAAGGAGCGCATTGTGCGAGAAGTTGGCTACGGATTGTCGCTCGAAGGAGCGTCGTCGGCCGACCTCGTCAAATCAATGCGAGCCAAGAGTGAACCTGTCGCCCAGAAAGAAAAAGTCGCGTGAAGCGCGCCGAAAGCACCTCACCCGCTCAGGTACTGAAGAAGACGCAGACGGAAAACTTGATCTGGTGATTCTCAGAGGTGGCACGGTTCAGACGGAACGTTCCCAATTCTTGCCTCAGAAAATTAGGAAACGTTCCGCTGTCCCCACATTCCTGAAACTCAAAAACCAACGGACTAATAGGAGGAGTGCCCCATTCAAGCCGGGTGCCCCATTTCTCGCGTTCTTTGCGAGAAGTGGGGACTCGACTCGAAGTCGCCACCCTCAGCGCGCCGGCATGACCACCTTGGCGCTCTTCCAGAAATTTTCATCCGTGGCATCAGCGTCAGGGTCGGCCGCAATCCCCTTGTGTACTGTGGCTGCACTCACGCGGCGCAACCTGCCCCAGTCCGTGCCGCTGTCACTCCTGCGGTTCGATTTCCTCTTTGATCCGTTAGCTTTCAATCGCGTTTCGCAAGCCATCGTCGCTAGTGCTCCGTCTTCCCATCCAACAAATCCAGCGCATGAGGCACCAAACCCAGCACAGCTTCCAAAGACTCCACCGCGCCGCCAGGACTCCCTGGCAGATTCAGAATCAAAGTCTTCTCCCGCACGCCGCAAACTCCCCGGCTCAAAGCGGCAAACGAAGTTTTCTTCGCGCCTTCAAGCCGCATGCGTTCGCCCACGCCGTCGATCACACGGTCGCAAATCGCCGTAGTCGCCTCCGGAGTGACATCGCGCGGCGCAATCCCCGTCCCGCCCGTGGTGACGATGAAGCGCACTTCCAGCGCCAGATGGACGAGCGCATTCTGAATCTGCATGGAATCGTCCTGCACGATTTGCGTATGGACGACCTGAAAGCCGGATTTCTTCAGAACCTCAACCACCGCCGGCCCCGAAAGATCCACGCGTTCCCCGCGAGCACAGGAATCGCTTACCGTAACCACAGCGGCAGTGAAAACGGGACTCTCAGTTGTCGAGGAGGACATCATCTTCCTCTTCCGTCCGCCCGCCGCTAGAGCCACTGCCAGCGTTCGCACCAGAGCCGGCTCCGGCACTAGCGCTGGCGCTCTCAGTGTTTTCTTCGGTAGCCCCCGCGCCGGCATCGCGCTGCGATTCGTCCAGCAGCCGCAAACCCTCCATTAGCAGACCCTGCGTGTTGAGCTTGGTGGTTTCCTGATCGGTCTTGCCCTCAAAATTAAGTTCGAAGTTGCCCCCAGTCCAGCGCAGAACCTTGAAGACCGCCTCATCCCCCAACAACGACCCGTAAACCGCGTGCTTAACCTGCCCCTCGACAAAAAAAACTTCGCACTTCTCGCCTTCGTTGTTCAGCTTGAGCTGGCAGCTCTTGCGCCCCATTTCCAGCGATTGCATCAGGTCAATCACATTCATCTGCAAAAGGTTCCCGCGAACCACACCGTCCGAGGGCGCAGTCTTAGCCATCTTCTCCAAAGCAATGCGGTCCACGGTCCGCTTGATACGCCGCGTGGCTTCTTTCAAAAAGAAAGGCTTGGCAATGTAGTCGTCAGCCGCGTCCTGGGGAGATAGACGCTCATCAATGTCCGCCCGGCTAGCCAGCAGGATCGCCGAAAAATTAGCCGTAGCCGGCCGGCTCTTAAGCTTCTCCACCAACTGCCGCCCATCCATCCCCGGCATCCGATAATCGCAAACCACCAGCTCCGGAGGATCGTCCACAGCCTTTAGCAAAGCATCGGCAGCATCGCCAGCAGCCACAACCCGCGCAAACGGAGCCAGCGCATGCTGCAACATCCCCAACACCATTGGGTTATCGTCGACAAGAAGTAGTTTTACGTCGTTCGCCATAGAATCAATGTGAATGCACGTTACTTCTTCGCCCGCCGGTACTCTCCGCTCTTGCCGCCACTCTTTCGTTTCAAGACAATCTCTCGAATCTCAATTCCTTTCTCAAGCCCCTTGAGCATGTCGTACAGAGTCAGGGCGGAAATTGCGGCGGCTACCAGGGCTTCCATTTCGACTCCTGTTTCCGCGGTGGTTGCGACTTTGGTGGCGATGGCGACGCCATTCTCGCATAGGCTCATCTCGACATCAACGTGGGAGAGAGGCAGGGCGTGGCACATGGGGATCAGCTCGGAGGTTCGCTTGGCGGCCATGATGCCGGCTATGCGGGCTACTTCGAGGGGATCGCCTTTGGGATTTTTCGGCAGCGCTTTCAGCACGGCGGGAGGCATTTGTACGAAAGCGCTGGCTTCGGCCTCGCGCCTGGTTGGGGCTTTGCCGGAGACATCTACCATGCGGGCGCGGCCGGCTGCGTCGTAGTGGGAGAGCTTTTTCGGCATGCAGAAGCTCTATCTTACATGGGATAGGCGAGGCTGCGGCTTAAAGCCGCTCTTGATTTTGACTGCTTTACGCCATCGCTAAAGCGATGCCCCGATACGAACCTGTTTTGCGGCGGCTGAAGCCGCAACCTTTCAAACCAGCATTATGGCTATCCATTCGCCTGCGAGAATGTGTTCGCGATCTGGCGGGACGACTATGTAGCAATTCGCCCGGGATCGGGCTGCGACGTCGCCCGATCCCTGCCACGGGACAAGCTCCGCATGGGAGTCTTCATATTTGCCGGAAAGGATCGCGGGGAGGAATCTGGTCAGACCTGCCTTGGTGTGAATATCGGATTTCAGGCGAGCATGAACGAAGGTGAGCGGGCGCGGGCGCATTGCTGACAACGCTTCGAGCATCGGCCTGGCAAAGAGTTCGAAGGTCACCATCGTGGAGAGTGGGTTGCCGGGGAGGCCGAAGAAGTATTTACCTGAGTCTTTCTCAGGAGCCGGGGCTGACGCCCCTTCGCGGGCGAGGGTGCCCGCGCCACACGGGACTTGGCCGAATACTACCGGCCTTCCCGGTTGAATCTTTGCTCCCGTGAATAAGAATTGGGCTTGCAAGTCTGCCAGCACTTGCTCTACCAGGTCGTAGCGTCCCATGGAGACTCCGCCGGTCATAATCAGCAGGTCTGACTGCAGGCCTTCTTCGATCAGCTGGCGCAGGCGGCGTGGTTCGTCGGGAGCGATGGGCAAGAGAACGGGCTCGCCGCCTGTTTTCTGGATCTGTATAGCCAACGAATAAGTGTTCGAATTGCGAATCTGCGTGGGGCCGATCTCAGCATCGACGTCGACGATTTCATCACCCGTGGTAAGCACGGCTACGCGCGGACGAACGAACACCTGAAGCCACGATCTGCCTACGGAAGCCGCGAGCGCGATGTCGGCTTCGTTGAGGAGCGTGCCACGGTCGAGCAGGAGGGCGCCGCTTTTGGCTTCGGCTCCCTGACCGACGATGTTTTCTGCCGATGCGACGGCCTTTGTTATTTCTACAGAGTCGGCTTGAGACGAGGTGTATTCCACCATAACGACAGCGTCCGCGCCTGGCGGGACGGGTGCGCCGGTCATGATGGAATATGCCTGGCCGTGATTCAGCGTGGATGCGGCTTGACTGGGGCCTGCCTTGATCTCTCCGATTACTTTGAGCTTGGCCGGAAGCGTTGCCAGATCGGCGGCGCGCACGGCGTAGCCGTCGCGCGTGGATCGGGGAAAGGGAGGGATGTCGCGGTCGGCGGTGACGGGCTCTGCCAGCACTCGCCCAGCAGCTTGGAGCAGCGCTACAGCCTCGTTGGCGCCCGGAACTAGCCGTGAAGCCTGTTCCTCGACAGCGAGGCGTGCATCTTCGAAGCTCAGGACTTGAGACGTGGCAGGCGATGCGTTCATGCAAAGATAATAGACCCAGCGGCTAAAGCCAGTTTAATTCTAGGGGCGCTTACGCCGCGCTGAAAGCGCCGCTCTTCCACGGTGCGGAAGGCGTTTTTCCAGTCACGACTTTCTCGGCGCACGTCTGCTAAGATGTGCCCCGTGCCTGATTCCCCATCCATTCTTGGCCAAACGGTTTCCCACTATCGTGTTCTGAGCAAAATCGGCGGTGGCGGGATGGGTGTGGTCTACAAGGCCGAGGACATCCAGCTCAACCGTTTTGTCGCGCTCAAGTTTCTCCCGGATGCTCTGGCGAACGATGAAGAGGCGCTGGAGCGATTCCGGCGTGAGGCTCGCGCTTCTTCGGCTCTGAATCATCCGAATATCTGTACGATTTACGAAATCGGCGAGCACGAGAGCCGCCTCTTTCTGGTGATGGAGTATCTGGACGGCAAGACTCTCCGGGATCTGATTGTGGGCCCGCGTCTTGAGTTGGAGCGGTTGCTGGATATTGCAATCGAAATTGCCGATGCCCTCGATGCGGCCCATGCCAAAGGAATCGTTCACCGTGACATCAAGCCCGCGAACCTGTTCGTGACCGAGCGCGGACACGCCAAGATTCTCGATTTTGGATTGGCGAAAACACGAGCGAATGCCATTCCCGACGGGGCTACCATCGCTAGTGCCGACAACCCTCACCTAACTAGTGCCGGCAGCACTCTGGGGACTGTGGCTTACATGTCGCCGGAGCAGACGCTCGGCAAGGAGCTTGACGCCCGCACTGATGTGTTTTCTTTCGGCACCGTGTTGTACGAGATGGCGACTGGAACGCTGCCCTTTGGCGGAGATACCACGGCCGCGGTTTTCGATTCCATCCTCCACAATGAACCCGCGCCACCGCTGCGCCTCAACCCCGATCTTCCGCCGGGGCTTGAACATATTATCGACAAGGCTCTGGAGAAGGACCGCGAGATCCGTTATCAGAGTGCTGCAGAAATCCGCGCCGACTTGAAACGGCTCAAGCGGGACAGCACCTCGGACAAAGTCACCGTCGCGATTGCGCCCGCCACCCAGTCTCCAGGAAATAAACGCCGCTGGCTTTGGGGGCCGGCCGCGCTGGCAGTGCTGTTGGTGGTTGCGGCCGTGGGCTGGTTTTTCGTCCCAGTGAGCCCGCCTAAGATCACGGGCATCACCCAGATCACGCACGACGGTTTCCCCATGGGAAGGATAAGGATGCTGACGGATGGCACGCGTATCTATGTCACCCAATTCAGGCCCGATGGTCTGGTGTTGGCTCAGGTTTCGACGTCTGGTGGAGAAAGCTCCGCAATTCCGGCGCCGATCAAGAGCATGGCGATCCATGACATCTCGCCTGACCATTCCCAACTGCTAGTCAGTACAAACGAGGGCACGGGCAGCAGATTAGCGCCCCTGTGGCTTTTGCCCTTGCCCACGGGTTCGCTTCGCCGGCTGGGTGACATCACGGCCCGCGACGGCAGATGGTCGCCCGATGGGCGGCAGCTCCTGTTTATCAAGGGATCCGATCTCTACCTGGCGAACGCCGATGGGAGTGCCTCGCACCTTCTGGTGTCGGCGCCCGGTTACGCCTATGCTGCCAGTTTTTCTCCCGACGGAAGCCGCATTCGGTTTTCGGTTCTGGACCAGGCGAACATCAACTCATTGTGGGAAGTTCGCGCCGACGGATCCAATCTGCATCAACTGCTAAAAGGATGGCACACCCCGCCCACGGAATGCTGTGGCCGCTGGACCGCGGACGGGCGGTACTACGTCTTCGAAAGCGGCACCGGCCAGGCCAACGACATCTTTGCTGTCCCAGACTCCGGCAGCATTTTCCGCAAAGCTTCCGCGACACCCACCCGACTGACGACTGGCCCGCTCCTGTACTTTACGGCTCTGCCGGATATCAATGGCCGCAAGCTGTTTGTGCAGGGTACGCAGCCGCGCGGGGAACTCGTCCGCTATGACGCCAGCGCCAAGCAATTCGTTCCGTTCCTGGGGGGGATTTCGGCGAGCGACGTAGCCTTCTCGCGCGACGGCAAGTGGGCCGCGTACGCCACAATTCCCGACGGAACGCTGTGGCGCAGCCGTGTGGACGGCAGCGAACGGCTGCAGCTTAGCTATCCGCCTTCGGTGGCTTCGCTTCCAGTCTGGTCGCCCGACGGAGGCCAAATCGCTTACATCTCCGGCCAAGCCGGAAAGCCATTTAAAATCTTTGTGGTTTCCGCGCAAGGCGGCTCCCCTCAGGAGCTATTGCCGGAAAACGTCGGGGAAATAGACGCTACATGGTCTCCGGACGGCACCCAGCTTGCCTTCGGACGGCTTTCCACCATGAACACCGGAACCAAGGATATTCAGCTGGTGGATATGAAGACCCGCCAGACTTCCACCTTCCCCGGTTCCAAGGGCCTATTTTCTCCGCGCTGGTCTCCGGACGGCCATTACCTGGCTGCCATCAGTGTCGAGGGCTCGCATAAGCTCATGCTCTATGACTTCCGCGCGCAAAAGTGGTCGGAATGGTTCGCGGAAGCCAACGTGAACTATCCGTATTGGTCATCGGACAGCCGATACATGTACTACGACAACTTCGGTGTGGAGAATCCCAAGTGCCGCCGCATTAAGGTTGGGGATAACCGTCCCGAGGACCTCTTCGGTTTGGCGGGTCTGCGCCGCTATTTCGGATTCTGGGGATCGTGGAGCGGCCAGGCCCCCGACGACTCCCGGCTTTACGTTCGCGACATGAGCACGCAAGACATCTACGCCTTGGATGTGGATTTTCCCTGAGTGCCGGATGATTCTAATTCGGGACCGTGAGCGGTCCGTTCTCCCCTGTCCGTGCTAGTTGCGTCCCTCAGCGGCTAAAGCCATCTTGAGTTGGAAGAGCTCTTGCGGCACGGCTGAAAAGCCGTGCCCTAATACGAGTCCGGATCGCTCTCCGTCCGCTCTCGCTATCGTGCCAGTTCCTGGCCTAGCACCGTGGGATTGCTGGCGTAGGAAAGGCCGGTATCGAGGTCGACTACGCGGTCCCGCACCAGTTGGGCGATTTCGCCGTCGAAGTGTTGCATGCCTTCGGATGCGCCGGCTTTCATGGCGTCGAGCAGGGTCCTGCCTTCGCGCTCGCCTTTTTCGACGCACTCCCGGGTGCGCGCATTGGCTTTCAGGATTTCGGCGACTGGGATGCGGCCGCTGCGATCGGCCTTGGGCAAGAGGCGCTGGCAGACGATGTAGCGGAATGATTTGGCGAAACGCTCGCGCGTGCTTTGCTGCTCGCCGGGCGAGAACGAGCTGACGATGCGCTCGACGGTCTTGGGCGCGTCCATGGTGTTGAGGCTGGAAAGCACGAGGTGGCCGGTCTCGGCCGCTTCGAGGACGCTCTCGATGGTTTCGCGGTCGCGCATCTCACCGACCAGGATGACTTTTGGCGCCTGCCGCAGGGCGGCGCGCAAGGCGTGAGCGAAGCTGGGAGTGTCGCTATGCAGTTCGCGCTGATGAACGGTGGAGCTTTTGTGGTTGTGCAGGAACTCGATGGGATCTTCAATGGTGATGATGTGGTAGTTCCGCTCGCGATTGATGCAATCGAGCAGCACGGCCAGAGTGGAGGACTTGCCGGATCCGGCGGGCCCGGTCACCAACACGATTCCATCGCGCAGGGTGGCTACGTCAGTGAGGTGCGAAGGCAAGCGGAGCGAAGCAAAGTCAGGGATGCCAGTGGGAATCACGCGCATCACGACCGCGCAACTGCCGCGCTGGATAAATACGTTGACGCGAAAGCGCGCGACTCCCGCCAGGCCGAAGGAAATGTCGCAGGAGCCGTGTTCGCGCAGGGTTGCGATCGCCTGCTTGTTCTCGCCAATCAGGTCGACGGCAATGTGGCGTGTGTCATCGGGGGTGAGAGAGGCTAGTCCCTCCACTTGAACCGGAAGAAGCTGGCCGTGAACCTGCACCTGGGGAGGCCTGCCGGGAGAAAAGACGAGATCGCTGATCTGGTCGGCGGCGCGCAACATCGCGCTCAGCAAAGCGGGTGTCGCCACTTTGCCGCTGCTGGAATAGCCTTCCAAAGAAACTGAAATTGCGGCGGTGCCAGGAGCTGCCATTCCATCCTCAGTCGTTGTTAATCTTAGGGAATTGCACGCACCACAGTGGGGAGATCCAGGATTTAGCCTATACCTACACTTTACCTCGCTGGTGGGAGGGACGCAGGGACACTTTAGGACATCGCCCTTAGTCACGTGAAAAGATTTTTTCAGGAGAAGTTCGTATCAGGGCCTGGCTTCAGCCGTGCCAATTGACGCCGAAAACGAAATGGGCTTCAGCCCCCGACAGCGCCTGAAGGCGCAACCCAAAGGCGCCGCGTCCGGCACGCCCTTCGACTACGCTCAGGGCAGGCTCTGAAGGCGTGCCCTGATACGAACCCTGGTGCTCGAATCGAACCCTGGAGCTCGAATCGTTTGGAACTTATTTCTTGGCTGCGGCTTTCTTTTTACCGAAGCCGGTTTCCACGGGAGCGCCAATGCTGGCGAGCATCTGCTTGGCCACGTCGGCGTTGGGGCCGGTAGGCGCGAGTTCGAGATATTTCTGGAAGGCCTCGGCCGTGCCCGGGGGCGCGACCATCTTATCGCCTTGCAGAGTGGCCTTGCCGATCAGGTTGACGCCCTTCTGGTAATAAGCGTCGGCCTTATTGGGATCGGCTGCGATGGCTTTGTCGAAGGCCGCGATCGCTTCGTCACCTTTGCCGGCATTGGTCAACACCGCACCTGCGTTGTAGTAGTAGCCTGCGGCGCCTTCAGGATTCACCTGCGCCGCCAGGGTGTAGGCCTTCACGGCATCCTCGATCTTGCCGGCCTTGCCGTTAGCCTCGCCCAGGTTGTTGTAATACGCCGCCAAACGCTTGTTATCGTCGGGATCTTTTTTGGTGCCGGTTTCGATGCTTTTCTGCTTGATTTCAATCGCCTTCTGATAATCGACTACGGCTTCCAGCAGGCGCTTCGACTTCTCCGCGGAATCGGTCTGCTTCAAAGCCGAACCGCGATAGGCATCGGCAAGTTGCGCCCAGATTACGTCGCGCGTCGCATCCATCTGCGTGGCTTCCGTCAGGGTGGCGACCGCGGTATCGGGGTCGCCAGCCTTCATCGCGGCGCTCGCCGCAGAGATCTTTTCGTTCAGAGCCTTAATGGTGTTCACTTCCTTCTTTTGTTTTTCCTGCGCCTCCTGCATCTGCTTGACTTGTTCCGGAGTCAAGCCCTGGCCCTGGGCAGTTTTTTCCGTTTCTTTCTTTATATCGAAGTCCAGAGTATTCTCGTCCAGTTGCACGTGAAATCCGTTGACATGAAACAAGTCCTTATCCGCTTTGACATCGTCGGCATTTTTGTAGAGCGCAACCTTGTAATTGCCGGTTGCGACGCCCAGCGAGAAATACTCGCCCTTCTTGTTGGTCTTGAGAGTGTATTTCTGGCCGTTATCCTGATTCGCGAATACGACGATTCCATCCACGATGGGATTGCCTTGCGAGTCCTTGCATACGCCCTTGACTGTTCCCGAAGCCTGCGAGAAAACCGGAGGCACACACAGTCCCAGCATTAAGAAAATGAACACGAATACTGCGAAGTGCTTTTTCATAGCGCCTCCCGGCGGAAAATCCTGCTGACTGATTGATTTCTGATGGTTGATTGAAAAACCGGCGCAAGCGCCTTCCCTGTTTCAGTCAACCATCACAATTCAACAATCTCTTTCTCGACATACGGAATCGGATCCCTGGCTCCCGCTGCGGCGAAGGCCCGCAGGCGCAACGTGCAGCTATCGCAGAGGCCGCACGCCTGATCCTGACGGCTGTAGCATGACCAAGTTAAATCGAATGGCGCGCCTAATTCAAGACCCAAGCGGACAATTTCGGCTTTGCGCAGGCGAATCAGCGGGGCGACGATTTCGATGGTTCCGTCTTTCGTCCCCGCCTTGATCACCTGGTTGAAGGCCTCGTAGTATGCCGGGCGGCAATCGGGATAGCCGGAACTGTCCTGCTCAACAGCGCCGATATAGACTTTCTGCGCCCCCAGCACCTCCGCCCAACTGACTGCAACGGCCAGGAAATGGGCGTTGCGGAAGGGCACGTAGGTTACCGGAATGTCGTGGCCAATGGCGTTGACAACTGCGTCACCCATAGGCACGGGAATATTTTCGTCGGTCAGGGCGGAGCCGCCGATGGCGCGCAACGCCTCGTTGCGCACCAGGAGTTTATCCTGAATGTTCAGGCTCTGGCAGATTGCGAGAAATGCTTGCCGCTCGCGGTCTTCGGTGCGCTGTCCGTAACTGACGTGCAGCGCCGCGGCGGCATGGTCGCGCGCCGCGAGCGCCGCGCATACACAGGAATCCATTCCTCCGCTGAGCAGGACGACTGCACGGGACTTTGTGGGATGGAGCATCTCGGTCAAAGATACGTTGATGATTGTTGATTGAAAAGCTCGTCGCATAAGCTTTTCAATCAACAATCATCAATTTCCTTTAAACGCCCTTCACCGCCGGGTCCCAGATAAATTTGTGCAATTGCAATCCCAGGCGTGCCGGGACGTTATCTGCGAGCATCCACTCGGCTAATTCCTGGGGATCGAGCAGGCAGTGCGAACTATCCCGCGCTCCGGTGGCGTCTTTGCGAAACGCCGGCGAGAATAGGACTGCACTTACGCGCTCGGCCAGACGGTGCCGATGGGTGAAGTCCCGGGCAAATTCATAGTCCGCGCGTCCGCTTAGCACGAACTTGACTTCATCGTGCGCGGTCAGGGTTTCCAGATTCTCGAGGTGAAAGGTGTAGGCCTCGCCCGAATCTGGACACTTCACGTCCACGATCTTGATGACTGCCGCCGGAACCCGCTCCAGTGGCCGCTCACCGCTGGTCTCCAGCAGCACTCGATAGCCGGCCTCAAGCAACTGCCGCATCAGCGGGATCAGATCGCGCTCCTGCAGCATGGGCTCGCCGCCGGTGATTTCGACCAGGCCGCAGTTAGGGCTGAGGCGCATCACCTCGGCCCAGACTTCTTCGGAAGTCATCTTGCGGCCGCCCTGAAACGTGTACTCGCTGTCGCACCACGAGCAGCGCAAATTACATCCCGTCAGCCGGACAAAGACGCACGGCAACCCAGCATGCGTCGACTCTCCTTGCAGCGATTTGTAAATCTCAGTGACCTGCATTTGTGTAGTAGCGCCGGCGCCTCGCCGGGCCCGGCAGCGGGCGGGACGCCCGCTGGACAGCCGCCGGGACAGCGGCGCTACGACTCCGAATAAGTGGCCGTGGTGGTATCCGTCTCGTAAACTGTGACGTTTTTCACCCGTACGCGGCCGTTGGTCACGCTTTTCAGCCGTGTGTTCGATTCGTCAAAAAAATACTTGGCCAGGTTTTCTGCCGAGGGATTGATCACCGTAAACGGCTCAATGTCGTTGATCATCTGATGATCGAGGCGGTCGATGACGTGCTTCATTACCTCGCGCAGATCCTTGAAATCGAGCAGCAGACCGGCCTTGTCCAGCTCCGCTCCAGCCAGCGTCACCCGGATCTTGTAGTTATGGCCGTGCGGATTTTCGCACTTGCCCTTGTAGTTGCGCAGGTAATGTCCCGCTGCGAACGTATCGTCAACCGTTACTTCGAACATGCATGCCTCAGCGGCTCCGCATGAAACAGACCGGATCGCGTTTCATCGCGAAACCTCTATTGTAACGCGGAGGAGCGGAATGCGGCTTGACTGCCTTCTCGGGTAGTGTGTCAATTTGCCGGAAACAAGAACAGATGAGCCACCAAGGACACAAAGGTAGAACTAAGGAAACCGCTGAAACTAAGAGCCTTCGTGATACTTTGTGCCCTTCCGTGGTTTCGCGTCTGTTAGCCCTGTCAAACTGCCCCACTACCCTTTCTCGTTCCAAAAGGGGTTTGCCAGTTCACTTCTTTCTTTGACCAGCCCCCCGGCGGTGCAGATTTCGACAGCAGGCTGCGTTAGAATCTGACAATCCGCCTCGCTACTGGATTCGCTAAGTAAGTTCGACCCGCGCCTGCGGGATTACTGCGAGGCCGTAAGGACTGGTGCTGATGAACGTCCTGTTGCTCTCCATGCCGGACTCCTTCGAACACATGCCGCCGGTTGCGATCCGCATGCCGAACGGTGCGCTCACATCGCTGGCGGGAAACGTCGATCCACATCACCGCGTGGCGGTGGCGGATTTGATCCTGGTTCACCGCGAAGTTCGCGAAACTGTCACGCGGCTGGTTCGAGAACTCGACCCGGAGGTGGTAGGACTTTCCATCATGACGTTTCAGCGGCGGACCGCAGGCCGCATTATCGACCTGGTGCGCGCTCTTCGGCCGGGAGTGAAGATTGTGGTTGGCGGATACGATCCCAGCCTCGCGCCCGAAGCGTACGAGAATATGGGTGTCGATTATCTGGTGCGCAGCGAGGGGGAAGTCACCTTCCGCGAACTGTTGCGCGCGCTCGAGCAGGGCTCCGGGGTCGAGCAGATCTGCGGCTTGTCGTGGCGAAACGGCGAGAACTGGGTGCACAACCCGGCCCGGCCGCCGCACCGGCTCGAAGACAAGGAAATCCGCCCGCCGAAACGCGATGCGCGCGTGCTCAAGGGATACACGATGATCGGCCGGCAAGTGGATGTAATCGAGACTTCGCGGGGCTGCACCTTCGATTGCAGTTTTTGCTCGATCATCGAGATGCGCGGCCGCAACTTCCATACTTATTCTTTCGACCGCGTGCTGGCCGATATTCGCGACGCCTACGATCACGGCGCACGGACTATTTTCCTGGTCGATGACAACATCACGCTGAACGTGCGGCGCTTCGAGGCTCTCTGCGAGGCCATCATTGCCGCCGGGCTGCACAAGCTCGATTACTTCGTGCAGGCTATGACTTCCGCTATCGCCAATCACGGAGAGACTCTTGCGCCTCTGATGCACCGCGCCGGATTCCGCTACGTTTTTCTCGGGATCGAGAACATCCTCGAAAACGACCTGGAATTCCTGAAGGCCTCGGCCAAAAACACCGAGCGTACCAACGGTCACAACACCGGCAACGCCACGCTCAAGGCCATCGATTACATTCACCGCAACCAGATGTATGTGGTCGGCGGATTGATCGTGGGCAGTCCGGGCGACACGCGCGAATCCATCGAAGCCAACCTCGAATTCGCGCGCCGTTATGTGGATTGGCCCTACATTCAGCATCCCACGCCGTATCCGCGCACGCCCATGACGAAGGACTTCCGCGATCAGGGCTTGATCATCAACGAGCGGCTCGAAGAATATGATGGAACCACCGCCGTAGTACGCACTGAACACCTGCCAGCGGAAGAAGTGGAATTCATGCGCTGGAAGGCCGAGCGCTGGATGAAAGTTCACCACATTCCGGTCGCGCTGAAGCACGATCCGAAGTTTGTATTGACGACCGGCTGGAAGATGCTGGGCCACACTTTCCGCGGAAGCTCGATCCGCTCGGCGCTGGGGTTGGAGAGCGACAAGAAAGTTTTCGAACGGTATCGGGAGATTCGGAGAGCGGAACGGGAGTATGTGTAACTGAATGCCCCTGGGGATTGACCAAACTGTGGCTCCTTACTATAATGTAAGGAATATCACGCTTGGAAAGGATCGGGAAATGGCGGACGCAACCGTAACCACTAAAGGGCAAATTACCATCCCATTGAAGGTCCGCACGGCGTTGGGGGTCGACCCGGGCGATCGCATTGAATTCGTCGAAGTGGGAAAAGGGGAATTCAATATCATCGCCGCTACTCGCTCTGTGCGGGAACTGAACGGAATGTTATATCGCAAGGGAAGGAAGCCGGTATCGATTGAGGAGATGAACGCCGCCATCGCGAAAGGCGCCGCCCGATCCCGATAGCGTGCGGAAATAATGATTGGCCTCGATACAAACGTCCTGGTCCGTTACCTTACTCACGACGATCCCACCCAAACCGTTGCGGCGAAGAGAGTGATGAACTCTCTATCCTTCGATTCGCCCGGGTTTATTTCCCTGATCGTCATCGCGGAGCTAGTTTGGGTGTTGACGATCTCCTACCGTTATCAGAAGAAGGAAATTGAGCGGGTCCTAGAAAACTTGTTACGGAGCAAGGAACTGGTTATCGAGCGGAAGGATATCGTCTCGCAGGCATTGCGGGGGTTCACCGCCGGTCGCGTCGACTTTGCGGACTGCTTAATCGAACGCTGCGCTCATGCCGCCGAGTGCCAATACACGGTCACATTTGATCAGCAAGCGGCAACGATAGCGGGTATGCGGCTACTCCACTGAGAGCCGGCCTTTCACTGCGCCCCTCCGAAGAACTCCTCGACCACCCGCATGTCGGTAGTCTTCTTGTAATTCGGCAGGCTCTCGATAAACACTCGTCCATACTGTTTCTTCAGGATGCGATTATCGAGCAGCACCAGCAGGCCGCGGTCGTGCAGTGAGCGGATGAGCCGTCCAAAGCCTTGTTTGAGCGTGATTACCGCCGCTGGCACCTGGTACTGAAAGAACGCGTTACCGCCGTCAGAATCAATCGCCTTCACCCGCGCAGCTACGACCGGATCGCTCGGCACCGCAAACGGCAGGCGGTCGATGATCACGCAACTCAACTGTTCGCCTTGCACGTCCACGCCCTGCCAGAAGGACGAAGTGGCAAACAGCACGGCATTCGGCGTCAGCCGGAACTCCTCAAGCAGCGCACTCTTCGGCGCGTCGCCCTGCCGCAGCATGGGGAACTCCAAGTCGCCCAGCAGCTGCTGGTAGACGTCGTTCATCTGCGCATAGCTGGTGAAGAGCACGAAGGCGCGGCCGCGCGTAATCTCCAGCAGCTTGCGAATGCGCTCCGCCGCCAGCGCCGTAAACTGCGGCGTGCGCGCGTCGGGCAGATCGGGCGGCACATAAAACAAAGCCTGGCTTTCGTAATCGAAGTGCGAAGGCAGCACTGACTCGCGCGCATGCTCCAACCCGAGCCGCTGCCGGATATATTCGAACCCTCCCCCGACGGCGAGCGTCGCCGAAGTGAGCACCGCGCACTCCAGCTTGGACCATAGGCATTCGCGCAAGATCGGCCCGACATCGATTGGAGTGGCTTGGAGAAACACGTTCTGCCTGCCTCGTGAATAATCCTCTCTTTTCTCTGTGCCGGAGCCTGCCCTGAGCGAAGCCGAAGGGTTTCTCTGTGGTGAATTCGCCCTTCCTCCTCCTCGCCGCTCGATCCAGAACACGGTATTGCGATCCTCCGACTCCATAGCGAAGCCAAGCTGCACCTGAAGTTCCTGCGCCCGCCGCACAAAATTGAAAATCTCCTCCGGTTTCTGCGGTAGACCTTCGAGTTCGCCGGCCAGTCGCGTGAGGGCCTGGTTGAGCGCGAGGAATTCGTCACCATTCTCTTCGAGAAACTCGCGTCGTGTGTTGAACGCGAATCGACCTTCCCCGGGCGGCAACAGCGAGAAAAAGAATTGTGACCGCTCGCGCAGACTTCCCAGCGCCCCCGAAAGCGACGCCGAAAGCATGCGGTTATGTTGCATCGACCCCTCGACGTCGCGCGCCAAATTTTCCACGCGCAGATTGCTCACCGAGATTCCGAAGTAGTTTCCCGCTACGTCTTCCAATTCGTGCGCTTCATCGAAAATTACTGCCGCCGCTTCGGGCAGAATCCCCGCGTCGGGCGCTCCGTCGGCCTGCAGCTTGATGGCAAGATCGGCGAAAAACAGATGATGATTGACGATAATGATGTCACTCTCCATCCCGCGCCGGCGCATCTCGGTGATGAAGCAGCGCTCCCACTCTTTGCATTTTTGCCCAATGCACGCCTCGGAGCGCGCGTCCAGCTTGGGCCAGAGCGCGCTGGTCTCGGGAAGCTCGGCGAGCTCTGCGCGGTCGCCGGTCGCGGTCGTCTTTTCCCACGCGGCAATCGCACGATATTGCTCAATCTCTTCCAACCCGCTCAGCACCGGCTGATCGGTAAGGTCGTAGAGCTTTTTGCGGCACAGATAATTGTTGCGGCCCTTCATGTAGCAGACCGAAAGCCGTCGCTTCGAACTCTCGTCGCCGGAAGCCGCTTCTCCAAACAGCGCCTGCTCGAGGAAAGGAACGTCCTTGTAGAAAAGTTGTTCCTGCAGATTCTTCGTGCCGGTCGAGATGATCACCCGTTTGCCCGAGCAGATCACCGGCATCAGGTATGCCAGCGTCTTTCCGGTACCGGTGCCGGCTTCCACAATCAGGTGCCGCTTTTCTTCGAGCGCTTGCTCGACGGCTTGCGCCATCTGCAACTGTCCGCGGCGGAATTCATATGCGGGGTGCGTTCGCGCCAGCACTCCGCCCGGCGCGAAGAATTGGTAGAGGGTTGAATAAGAAGTGCCCGAAGCGTCTTTTCCCTTGGGAGCAGGGCGGCTTGGCGTTGCGGGAGAAACGGGTTGGGAACCTAAAGCCACGGGAGTCTCTATAATAAACATTCCCGGCGATCGGCACTGATTACCAGTCACTTTGAGCCAGCCCACCTACAACTCGACCAGCACACTCGCCACCACCGCCGCCGGCGTGCCGACGCTCGCAATCGTGGGCCGGCCCAACGTAGGCAAGTCCACATTGTTCAACCGCATTGTGGGGTCGCGCCGCGCCATTGTCGGCGACGAGCCCGGCATCACGCGCGATCGACTTTACGGCGATGCCGAGTGGCGCGGCCGCCGCATCCGCATCATCGACACCGGCGGTATCATTCCTGAGGATAAAGATTTCATTCCGTCGGAGATTTTTCGTCAGGCGCGGGTTGCTTTCGATGAAGCGGCCGCCATTGTTATGGTCGTGGATGGCCGGGCCGAAGTCGCCGGACCGGATCTTGAACTTGTGCGCCTGCTGCGCAAGACCGGACGTCCGCTCTTCCTCGCCGTCAACAAAGCCGACACGGAAAAGCAGGCGCGCATCGTGGACGAGTTCCATCGCCTCGGAATCAAGCAGATGTTTCCCATCTCCGCCGAGCACGGCCGCGGCATCGACGATCTTCTGGACGCGGTGTTTGAGATTTTGCCTCTGCCGGCTGAAACCTTAAACACAGAGGATACGGTGGACACAGAGGAAGCACAGGGCGAGTCAATTTCTGCCGGAGATGAATCGGTCTCCGAACCCGAACCCGTCTACGAGACCAAGGTCGCCATCATCGGACATCCCAACGTGGGCAAGTCCACGCTGCTGAATTGCCTGACGGCCTCTGACCGCGCGATTGTCTCGCCCATCCCCGGCACCACGCGCGACGCAGTCGATGAAATCGTGGAACGCGATGGCCGCCGCTTCCGCTTCATCGACACTGCTGGCATTCGCCGCAAGGGTAAGACTCACTTGATGGCGGAGAAGCTTTCTGTCGTGATGGCGCGCAAGCATCTCGAAGGCGCCGACATTGCGTTGCTGGTCGTCGATGCGACCGAAGGCGTGAGCCAGCTCGACGCTGCCATCGCCGGCTACGCTCACGAGAGCGGGCGCTCGATCATCATCGTCGTGAACAAATGGGATCTGGTCACCAGCGGCACGCTGAAAGCCGGCCGGCCGTCGAAAGCCATGCGCATGCGGGAAAGCAAGCGCCCCGGCGACCGCGATGCCTACGAAGAGCGACTGCGCCACGATCTCAAGTTCCTGAACTACGCGCCCATCGTTTTTGTTTCGGCCAATACGGGCAAAGGCACGGAGAAAATCTTTCCGCTGCTCGAACAAGTGGCCACCGAGCGCCGCAAGCGCATCCCGACGTCGGCGATGAACCGCTTCATCGAGACTGTGGACTTCGAGCGCGCCGCGGTTCCCATGCGCTCGCGCGTGAAAATTCTCTACATGACGCAGGCCTCGGTCGCCCCGCCGACGTTCGTGCTCTTCACCAACCGCGCCGTGAAACTGCACTTCTCCTATCAACGGTTCTTGGAGAATCAGATTCGGAAAGCCTTCGGATTTTTGGGGACGCCGATTTGGATCAAGAATAGGGCTAGGAATTAGGAATCTCTCTCAGCCAACGGCTCTTGGGACGAGGATACGCTAACTGGAGCTTTTAGTAGAGTTCGTCTCTTGGAATCTTCATCTGCGCTAGCTTCAGAAAGACAAGGCCGAGGTCACGAACTGGTCCTTTACTGGGTGTCCACCGATCAATCACGTGATATTTCCCGCCCGTCACCCCTTCGATAATCCACTGGGAACCGTCGCAGCCCACGGTAGCTGGAGTCTCACGGCTCGGCAACTCCCAGAATTGCTCCTGTTTCACTCTGGCCAAGAACTTTTCCGCCTCCTCTCGCGTCACGGGTCGGGACTTGTTTTCGACAATATGGCCAGGATCGTACCCACCGGCGCCACTCGACACTTTCGTCGTGAGTTGTCCTGTGCCATCAGACGCGAGGTCAAGACGCACGACTACGGGATGATGGAACGTACGTAGCCAAACAAACCTGTACGACTCCAACGATTGATTCTTCGCGAACTGCAATAAGGAAGGTTCCTGCAGTGCCTTAAGGTCTTTGGAATACCAGTCCGACCGAAATAGATCGCTGCGAGGATTGTCACTAAGCGCGTCCTTCGGAAAATAGGGCTCCTGAGCCGACAACGTTACGCTCGCAACGAGAACCAAGAGAACAATTGCGTTTCGGTGCATCGTAATCCCGCCCTCACCTATCCTAGACGCTCTGAAGAGTTAGTTCTAGTGTTCCGCTCATTCCCCCGTCACCGCCCGATCCATCGTCAGCAGCCCGACCCGCTGCACGCCCGCGTGATGCGCCACATCGATCACGTCGGCCACATATTGGAAGTCGACGTCGGCATCGCCGCGCACGAAGACCACTTTCTCCGCGCGCTTTAAATAGATTTCCGCCAGCCGCGTTTCCAGATCTTCCCACCGCACTTCATCCTGGTTGATCTTCACCGTCGGCGGCTGATCTTCCTTCGTCGACACCACCTGGATGACGACCGTGCGTGGCTGTGAAATGTTCGGCGTTTGATTCTGATCCGGTTGCGGAATCTGCGCCGTCTCTCCCTGCTCCTTATCCATCGACACTACGACCATGAATACAATGATCAGGGTCAGCAGCACATCGATCAGCGGCGTGACGTTAATCTCGGGACCGCGCGGACCTCGGCCTGCCATTGAGAAAGACATGGAAAGCTCCTCGGCTTTTCGTTGGCACGCGCGTGTCTGCTGGATCAGACACCCGGAGCGGCGTCAGGGTTCCCTCGCACATCGGCTAAGTACGGCGCGCCGGGGAAACCAGGATTCCTCGCTTCGCTCGGAATGACAACCGGTAAGGAATGACAACCTGTAGGGCGGAACGACAACCTGTAAGGATGCTCGGAAGGGCAACTTGGTGCGCTGTTACACATCCTGAGGATGCTTGCGCGTTTTCGCACCGACCGTGCATCATGGATCAGAGGTCGCGTGGAGCAGATAGCGGCCTTGAAAGACATATCTGATCATGGCACGCGACCTCCGCGCCGCAATACCCTCGCTTCTCATCGCGCTTTTGTTTGTGGCAACTCTCGCGCCGCCCGCCCTCGCACAAGACAACTACGAGATCCAGGTCTATGAAGCAGACACAGTCGCTCCCCGCACTACGATGGTCGAACTGCATTCCAACTTCACAGTCGAGGGCAGCAAGACGGTACAAGACGGCGTTCTCCCCTCGAACCATGCCGAGCATGAGACGCTCGAAATCACGCAAGGAATCAACGACTGGGCCGAGGTCGGATTCTACGTCTTCACTAGCATTCAATCCGACGGAGGATGGCAATGGGTGGGCGACCACATCCGTCCGCGCGTGCGTGTGCCCGCGTCATGGCAATGGCCGGTTGGAGTGAGCCTGTCGACCGAAATTGGTTACCAGCGTGCCGCTTTCTCGCCCGATACCTGGACCCTGGAGATTCGCCCCATCATCGACAGGAAAATCGGCCGCTGGTACCTGTCCTTCAACCCCGCGCTCGACCGCTCGTTCCACGGCCAGAGCGTAAACCGGGGCGTGGAGTTCTCGCCCAACGTGAAGTTCAGCTACGATTTCACCCGGAAGATCGCGGGCGGGCTGGAATACTATGCGTCCTACGGGTCACTCAGCGGCTTCGACGCGCTCAAAGATCAGCAGCAGCAGTTCTTCCCTTCGATCGACGTCGACTTCGGCCCGCAGTGGGAGTTCAATTTCGGAGTCGGCGTCGGCACCACGCGGTCCACCGACCACCTGATCGTGAAATGCATCATCGGCCGCCGCTTTTCGTGGCCGCATGGACGCGACGCCAAGTTGAAAACTCCCCCGCAATAACGTCTCCGCTCTATCCGGGCGCGAGTGGCAACGGTGGAGGTTCAACCGGAGGAGGAATCGCACGCGGCGGAATCTGCTGTGCGGGATAGAGCGCAGCGCTCAACGCGGGATACCGCGCCGCGAAGAAATAGATGGAGTACGCGGGAAAGAATACGATCGCGGGCACGGAAATCAGCGACATCACGTAGAGAAAAACCGCCAGCAACATGCAGCCTTCCACCACGGCCAGCGTGATCGTGGAAACCGTCCACCCCAGCCCCGCCGCTTTCCCGGCAAGTATGGCGCCGGCTGCCAATCCCGCTGCTGGAATCAAGATGATGAGCGCAACCACGAAACTGACAACGCCGAGGATGATCGCCACTCCGATCGCCAGCACAATCTTCATTCCCACATAGCCGGCATAGCCGCCCTTTTCAGCCCGCATCATCGCCCAAAGGCGGCTCCAGCCTTCCATGACGCCAATGTTTTCCAACGCCATCTGCGGCACGACGAAGTCCTTGGTCAGCACATAAATCACCGACATCGCGATCACGAAAATCACGACCGCGAAAAACATTGCGATGCCGCCCAGCACCAATGGAGCCACATGCTGCTTTGGATCGGTGAGCCATCCCAGTGCGAACGCGAAGGCCAGCGGAATTCCGACCAGCACCACCAGAACGGCAAACGTTGCCAGCCCATAAAGCAGCTTCCAGATGAAATAGTGCAATCCCGGCCCCTGCCGCCGGCTCCATCCCTGGCGGATGTGGCATTCCTTCGCCAGCACGCTGTCAAACAAAATGAAGCGCATGACGCTGCCTATGTACGTCAGCAGAATCGCCAGCACGAATCCGGTAACCACCAGCACGGCGATCAATCCGGCGAACAACGCGGGGTCTATCCCCGCGAAGCCTGGGGACAGAAAATGTTCCGTGCCGCGGTGCCCGGGAACATTGAAGTTGGAGAGGTTCGGCACTTTGCAACCACCGGAACTGAGTTCGCCGGCCAGCAAACCCACCAGGGCCAGCCGCGTCCATTGGCCAAGGCGAAAGGGCTGCATAAGCTGCCGTTTCGTATGTTCCAACGCAGGAGCAATCGCGTCCACAGCGGAGAATGGCAAGCGTATACCTCGACGTAAATCGCAATGGGGAGCAAGGTACTGCAAATAAGCCAGCGGGTCAAATAAATTCCCAATGAGTGCGGGAGAAACTCACATCTGGAACTTAGAAGCGGGAATGCAGATATTTCTCCATGGTAAACAACGGCGTACCAAAAAGGTCGTGAAGGGCGTTGTCCATCCGCCGGAAGCCAAATCTTTCATACAAACGGATCGCTGAATCGAGGAATAGCGCAGTGCTGAGAAAAATCCGGTCGCGGTGTTGCCCGGCGGACCAACCCTCCACGTGCCGCAGCAAAGCAGTTCCGGCGCCGGATCCGCGCGCCGCGGGCAAGACCGCCATCCCCCGAAGATAGACCGATTCGTCTATTACAACGGCAGCGACTGTGCCCATCACCACGCCCTCGCGCAGCGCCAACCAAACCGGCCCCTCCCGCATGCGTGCAAGAACCTGCTCCGCGCCCGGAGTGGTTGCGGCGAAGCCGCCCTCCGTGTAAAGAGACTTGAACTCCAGGAAGGATGCGCGCAGCACCGCAGCAATAGCCGGTGCATCGTCCGGCCCGGCCAGACGAACCTCTAGATGTGCTGCCGATGGCATGACTCCGCGCTCTCCGCGGCCGTTCTCAGCGCCTGCCCTGAGCCAAGCCGAAGGGTGCTCAACGATTCAAAGTTTACCCACAGTGAGCGTCGCCACAACCCGTTGCATCCACACGTCGAATTGCGCCAACGCCAGCTCACACTGCAACCGGTGCCGCTCCTTGCGGTCGCGAATCTTTTTCTCGAGGGCGGGCAAGAGATCAAAAGTGATGTTCGCCGGCTGAAAGTGTTTCGCATCCGCATGGGTCACGTAGTGCGTCAGCGATCCAAAGGCGGAAGCCCGTGGCGGAGCCACAACCTCACTGCCGAGTGCCAGCGCTGCCGCATGCACCCCTGCCGTCAATCCAGTCGCAATCGACTCCACGTAGCCTTCCACTCCACAAATCTGTCCGGCAAACAAAACTCGCGGATGCGCTTTCATCTGCAGCGTCTCCCGCAGCAACGCCGGCGCATTGATATAGGTATTACGATGAATCTGCCCATAGCGCAGGAACCGCGCATTCTCGAGCCCCGGAATCAGCCGCAGCACGCGCGCCTGCTCGCCAAATTTCAAATGATTTTGGAAGCCCACCAGGTTGTAGGAATCCGCCCGCAGATTCTCCTGCCGCAACTGCACCACCGCATAAGGCATTCGACCGGTGCGCGGATCATTCAACCCCACCGGCTTCATCGGCCCAAAGCGCAGCGTATCGCGCCCGCGCCGCGCGATCTCTTCGATGGGCAGGCAGCTCTCGAAGTAGTTCAACTTTTCCCAATCGCGTTCCTCCACCGACTGCGCCGCCCGCAGCGCGTCATAGAACCGGTCGTAATCCTCACACGTCATGGGACAGTTAATGTAATCCGCCGACCCCTTGTCATACCGCGCTGCCATATACACGCGCGACATGTCGATCGAATCCGCCTCCACAATCGGACTGATCGAATCATAGAAATACAAATGTGGATTGCGTGGAGCGGGCTCGTGTGGGAGGGGGCGGCTCGCCCGCTCGGGTTTTGACTCTTCCACCTCAGCACTCAGCCGAGCAATCTCCTCCGCCAGCGCCTCCGAAGTCAAAGGCCCAGTAGCAATAACGGTGAGCTGCCCGCCCGATTCCTCAACCGAAGTCGCCTCTTCCCGCAGCACCGTAATCAGCGGTTCCCGCGAAATCGCCTCCGTCACCTTCGCCGCAAACGTGACCCGATCGACCGCCAGCGCATGCCCCGCCGGAACCGCACACTCCCGGGCGATCTGCAACAACAGCGATCCAGCACGCTTCATTTCCTCCTTCAGCAACCACGGAGCCGTATTCTCGCTATCCGACTTCAGCGAATTCGAGCACACCAACTCCGCAAAGTCCGCCGTCTGGTGCGCCGGCGTCGACCGCACCGGCCGCATCTCAAGCAGTTCTACTTCCACGCCCCGCCGCGCACACTGCCACGCCGCTTCCGATCCGGCCAGCCCCGCTCCGATAATGCGAACCCAAGGACTCACCGCGCCTTCTCCGCCAATCTGCGCAGTGCGTCGTCCGCCAGCATCACTGGCCGCCATTGGTCGCGGAACTCCGCTCCTAATGATTTGTACAGGTCAATCGCCTTCTCATTCCAGTCGAGCACTTCCCACTGCACTCCGTAACAATTCTCCTGCACCGCAATGCGCGCCACCGAAGCCAGCAGCGCTTTCCCGATTCCTCTGCCGCGAAACTGCTCCCGCACGAATAGATCCTCCAGAAACAGTCCCCGGCCAGCCCACGTCGAGTAGTAGCCAAAAAAGAGAGCGTATCCCGCCGGCCGCCCGTCCCACTCCGCAATCAGCGCGCGAAACCTCGGATGCGTCCCAAACCCATCACGCGCCAGGTCCGCCTCTTCGATCACACACAATTCCAGTTCGCGCTCAAACGCCGCCAGTTCGCGGATCATAGTCCGCAGCAGCGCCGCGTCATCCACCGTTGCAGGACGAATCAGAAGCATCAGGAGGAAGAATACATCAGGAGCGGATCGGCGTGACTCGAAGCAGAGCTTCCACTATTTCACGAGAGGTGCGGCGGCCGCTGCGACCAGCATCCAGCGCCCTTGCTCGTACACCCAGGTATCGACAAAGCGCCAGCGCCTCAACCAGGGCTTGCCGTCTTTCACACTCGTTTCACGATAGCTGCCAATCACGATGACGGTGTTTTCAAACGCGCGCAGCATCATGGGTTCCATCACGATTTGCTGCGGCTGTGGCTTTGCCGACCTTATTCTCAACAGGTAATCTCCCTTACTGACCAACTTGCCGTATTCGATGTACACCAGAGCATTGTCGAAAATCAGGTCCAGCGCGCGGTTGTCATTGTGCGATTGCGCCTCAAACCACTCGTGCTCCAGAGCTCGAATCGCGGTTGCCGCGTCGATTTCGGCAGGCTTCTGTGCGCGAACCCACGGCGACGTCGCGCAGACCAGAACCAACAACCATCCGATTGTTCTCATAAGGCTTGCCCGCTGTCGTCGACCTCGGCTGCCCGGGGAGCCGCCACCCGGCCTCACTCCCCGATCCGCGTTACCAGGCCCGCAATCGAGACCCATTGCCCGTTCCTGAAAAGCCAGGTGTCCACGAACCGCTCGCGTTGCGCATACGGCTTCCCATGATCCACTCCCTTGATCCAAAAAATGCCGGTAACGATAGCCGTATTGCCGTGCAAGTGCACCTCCATCGACTCCGTCAAGTACTGCAGTGCCGTGGACGTCCTCACCTCCGCTAACACATCCGCCTTGGTCTGCAATTTGCCGTCTGAGTCGACGTTGACGAATGCGTCGTCAAGAATCCTCTCGAGTGCTCTTGGATCTTTACTCAAGTAGGCATGGCCCCACACATGCTCCATGGCAAGAATCTTCGCTCCCACGTCGGAATCAGAATCCCCAGGCTCGAAACCTGACGATGTCCCCGCGCAAGCCAATAGCGCAACCAACATCAACGTCCGCACGGCAGAGACCCCTACTCGGTACTATCGGCCAGCGGCATTCTCTTCTTGAGAGCAGGCGTCACCGCGCCAAGACTGGAGCGCTCAAGGCAGGGAAGTATTCGCGCTACAGGGCAACCGGATACCCTCTAAGATCGCAGAGCGGCGGTCATCCTTTTCCACGTCTCCTGCAGCGTCTCCGGCAGAATCCGCGTCTCGCACACGACCGACACGAAATTCGCATCGGCAACCCAGCGCGGCAGGACATGCATGTGGATGTGTCCGGCGATGCCGGCACCGGCGGCTTTGCCGACGTTCATGCCCAGATTGATGCCGTCGGGATGGTAGAGTTCGCGGAGCACAGACTCCATGCGCTGCGAGAGCGCCATCATTTCATTCGCGGCTTCTGACGGGAGCTTTCGCAGTTCGTCAAGGTGGGCATAGGGGACGATCATCACGTGGCCGGGCGTGTAGGGAAACGTATTCAAGATTACGAAACAATGCTGGCCGCGATAGACGATTCGAGTCTTGGCGTCGTCACCCGCGTTCACGGCGTCGCAGAAGACGCACGTGGACGTTTTCTCGGCGGTTGAAACATAGGCGTAGCGCCACGGGGTCCAGAGGTAGTCCATCTGAGGCAGGGTAGCAGATGAGGGACAGATGAGGGTATGTAGGCCAGCACTTGCCGATCTCCTACTGGACTTCCATCTTCATCGGCTTCCACCACCACTGGTGGCGCTTACACTGCGATTCGAACTCCGGATTGCAGCGGGCATGAAAAGTCCTCTCGGCGATGGCGAGACCTAGCCCTGTGCCGATGAACATGTCAGAGGACCAGTGATCCCGGGCCATGAAGCGAGTGAAGGTCACGGTGAAGGCCGCGCCATAACTCAGAGCGCGCGCCCAAGGCTTGGGGTATTCATCCGCCAGCACCGAGGCCATCGCCCAGGTAAACATGGCGTGGCCGCCGGGGAATGAAGTGTTAATGGCGTGATGCTTGAAAAAGTCTCCGTGGTTGTTGCCCTCATCGGGCCGCTGGCGGCCGGCAATCAGCTGCATCGGGGTGTAGATCAGGAACGTATTGATGAGGGTCTCGAGTTCCAGTTCGCCCGTCTCCCTGGCGTGGCGATGCTCAGTCTTGGCGCCGTAAAGGTATATCCCAGCCAGCGAGCCAGCCAATCCTCCCAAAGCGGTATCGGAAATGGCCTGATACACCGTGAAATGTGAATGCGGAATATTGTTTTCAATGTGGCGGTCGGCTGCGAGGAAAGCGCCAGTGCCTACCAGAATGACGGCGTCCCACTTGAGGTTATGCGCTTCGAACGGCCCCTTGAAGAGAAGCTTTTGATCTTGTCCGATCCGGATGATACTCCGCTTCACAAGCCCCGGCGACTGGTCTGGGTCGGCTGAAGCATCGGGGGTGCCATCGGTCGACGGGTTGTCTGCGTTAAGCGTCTCCACTCGAAAGTCGCCTATCCGGAAGCTGGGTACCGGAGCTATCGGTTGAGTCACCGACGCAGCAGGCAGAAGCGGCGTTATTAAAGACGATTCCTGAGAGTTGGCAGCGACCGCGAGAGCGGCTACCAGCAAGGCTGTACGTGTCAATTGTAGAAATGATTTGTTCAATGTCGTGGTCTCGTGAGCGCCTCAACTTTCGAGAAAAGCGCCATATTTGGATGCAAATTTCGACAGAGCAGGCTACGGTTCTTAAAAAATATGAATAGATTGTTACTCCTGGGCGGCAACCGCAGGCGAACCTTGCCGTGGGCAAAGCCGACAGATAATTGCGTTTGACACTGTTTGCGAGGCGTTGCTATAGTCGAGGAGTTCCCTTTGGACGCGGGTTTCTGTGAAACGTCCGGCAGCTGGGATTGTCCAAGCTCACTCGCCAGGGTGAGCCCACCACAACCAAACGACTCACTCCAGCAGTCCGCCAAGCAGGGCCCGTATCCTCCCCGCACCGAAGTGCGAGGCACAGACGAGAGGCATGACCTTGTTCGACGACACCACCACCCACCATTCCGATTCCGCCACCGCCGTCGCAACCGAAACAGAACCGACGGCTGCCGAACCTACAACCGAACAGAGCTTGACTGAGCAGGGTTCGTCTGACCAAGGCTTAACTCAGCATAATCAGGCTCCGGTTGCAACCGCGACTCCGACCGCTGCAGCTACGGGTGCTGAGGAAGCGCCGCGTTCAGCGCCCGCCGCCGATGACAAGCACGCCAGCGAAGACTTCGCTGCGGCGCTCGAGAACTTCACCACCGAAACCGAAGAGGCCGTGGGAGAAGACCGCGTCATCAAAGGCACGGTGCTGAAGCTGACTGCGACGCATGTGGTGGTTGACATCGGCACCAAGTCGGAAGGCATGTTGCCGCTTTCGGAAGTGCTCGACCACGAAGGCAAGCCGAAGGTGAAACCGGGTGACGAAATTGAGGTGATGCGCGAGAAGGGGCAAACCGAGGAAGGGTACGTCAACCTTTCGCATCAAAAGGCGGCACGCATCCATGCCTGGGACGAGATTGAAAAAGCTCATCACGAGAAGCGGCCGATCAAAGCTGTGGTGATTGAGCGCACCAAGGGCGGCCTTACGGTCGATATCCTGGGCGCGCGGGCGTTTCTGCCCGGCTCACAAGTGGATCTGCGGCCTATACGGAATCTGGACGGCATGAAGGGCCAGACCCTCGAAGTCACGGTCATAAAAGTCAACAAGAAGCGCGGCAACATCGTGGTCTCGCGCAAGGAATTGCTGGAAGGCGAGCAGAACGAAAAGCGCAGCAAAACTCTTGAGCACCTGGAAGAAGGCTCGATCCTGACGGGAGTAGTAAAGAACCTGACCGAGTACGGCGCGTTCGTCGACCTCGGCGGCCTGGACGGGCTGTTGCACATCACAGACATGTCGTGGGGAAGGCTTACGCACCCGCGCGATCTGGTCAACGTCGGCGATCAGATTCAGGTGAAGGTGCTGAAGTACGACAAAGAGAAGCAGCGGGTTTCGCTGGGCTTCAAGCAGTTGACGCCCGATCCGTGGCTCGACGCCGAACACCGCTATCCCGTGGGCGCGCATGTCTCCGGACGCGTGATCAGCGTTACCGATTATGGCGCGTTCGTTGAGCTTGAGCAGGGCATTGAGGGCCTGGTACACGTCAGCGAAATGACGTGGTCGAAGCGCATGAAGCATCCCTCCAAGCTGGTCAACGTAGGCGATCAGGTCGAGTGTGTGGTGCTGAATGTGAATCCCGGCGAGCGCCGCATCTCGCTCGGCATGCGTCAACTGGCGGAGAATCCCTGGGACGCGCTGCACGATAAGTATCCGGTCGGGATGACGGTCGAAGGTCGCGTGCGCAACCTCACCGACTTCGGGGCGTTCATTGAAATCGAGGACGGCATCGACGGCCTGGTGCACGTCAGCAACCTGAGCTGGACCAAGCGCGTGAAACATCCTTCCGAGGTGCTGAAGAAGGGCGACCGAGTGAAGGCGGTAGTTCTGGCGATTGAGCCCGACAAGCGGCGTCTGTCGCTGGGAGTGAAGCAGCTTCAGCCCGATGTCTGGGAAGCTTTTTTCGCGGCGCATCACGTTGGCGATGTGATTCACGGTAAAGTCCTGCGGGTAGCCGCATTCGGCGCCTTTGTCGAGATCGCGGAGGGCGTGGAGGGTCTGTGCCACAAGTCAGAAGCTGTGGACGGAAACGGCCAGCCCCTTCATCTTGAACCCGGTGTTGAGCATGACTTCAAGATCATCAAGATGAGCGCGGAAGAAAAGAAGGTCGGACTCAGCATCCGGGCCGTGGGCGAAGAGGCTTCGCGGTCCGAGGTCGAAGCTTACAAGCAGCCGGTTTCGAGCACCAGTTCGACCATCGGCGAACTGATCTCGTGGAAGCGCGCTAGCAATGAGAACAACTGAATCTTCTTGAACAGCTGATCAAGGCCGCCGCGAGGCGGCTTTTCCTCTTTGTCCCGTCAGCCAGCGGTGGGACAGTTTGAATTAGAGAGCGCAGCAAGCTCCTCGACTGTCTAGACGTGAGCCAAGATTCCAGGCATATACTGATTGCGCCATGAACGGTATTGAGAATCCAGGAATTTCAATCTGGAGGCGAAGAATAGGGGCGATTAGCACTGTGCTTGGTTTGCTCTTGTTCGCGGCCGCCTGCTTTGTGTACCTGAGGTACGCATCAAATCCCTCAAGCTTGCATGTAGAAGAGAGACTTCGGCATGTGCGAGCGTTAGGGCTGATGTGGAGTGTCAGTTTCTACGGATCGCTAGTTCTGTTTATAGTCTCGCTGGCTGGGCTTGGGTGGAGTCGCTGGAGCGGACTCTTAGTCAATGGGGGCGCGTTCCTCTGCGCGCTGATGACATTAGGGGCAATGTGTGGCCCTTTCGGATGTAGTTAGCATCCATCGTCAAATATGGTGCTTCGCTTTTTCGCACTCTCTCATTCGAACCTACCCATAACCAGTCGGGGTCTTGTTTGGGTCTTCCCTGGCGCTGGTCTAGAATCATTTGTTTGCTGTCACACATCTCTTCCTAAGTAGTAAGGAGCGCTTCATTGCCAGAAACCATTTACGACGTCGCCATTATCGGCAGCGGCCCTGCCGGATACACGGCCGCCATTCGCGCCGGCCAATGGGGCCTGAAAACCGCACTCATTGAAAAAGACGGCTTCCTCGGTGGCACCTGCCTGCACGTGGGCTGCATCCCGACCAAGGCCCTGCTGTTTAACGCCGAACTATGGGACCACCTCAAAGACGCCAAGGAATTCGGCATAGAGGGTGTGGACGCGCGCAAGCTGAACTGGGCCGCGGTGCAGGATCGCAAGTCGAAGATCGTCGCCAAGCACGCCAAAGGCCTCGAGTTTCTGATGAAGAAGAATAAGGTTGAAACGGTGAAGGGCTACGGCAAACTGACGGGCCCCGCACAGAATGGATTGTTCACCGTCGAAGTCGTTAACGATAACAAGGCGAGCCATCTCAAGGCGAAAAACGTGATTCTCGCCACGGGTTCGGAGGCCCGCATGCTGCCCGGCCTCGAGGCGAGCGACCGCGTTCTCACCAACATCGAGATCCTCAGCCTGAAGGAAATTCCGAAGTCGCTTGTGATTGTTGGGGCTGGGGCTGTGGGAGTGGAGTTCGCGTCAATCTATCGTTCTTTCGATTGCGAAGTGACGATTGTCGAAATGCTGCCGCGGCTTGTTCCCGTGGAAGATGAAGAGGTTTCGAAAGAGTTGGCGCGGGTCTTCCGCAAGCGCGGTATCAACTTCCACACCAGCGCGAAGGTCGATAAGGTCGAGAAGACGAAGGCTGGAATTGCCGTGACCATCACTGCCGAAGGCAAGCAGCAGAAGATTGACGCTGAGAAAATCCTGATCGCGGTGGGCCGCAAACCGCGCACGCAGAACATCGGCCTGGAGCGTACCAAAATCAAGCCCGACCGCGAATTCATCAAGACCGATTCCTGGATGCAGACCGCCGAACCCGGCATCTACGCTGTCGGCGACATCGTGCTGGGCTCGCCGCAACTCGCGCACGTCGGCGCCATGGAAGCGATTGTCGCCGTCGCCAAGATCGCGGGCAAACCGGGCAAGCCGATTAATCCTGAGCACATCCCGGGCGCAACGTACTGCCATCCAGAAATCGGCAGCGTCGGCCTTACCGAGACCAGAGCCCGCGAGGCTGGATACAACGTGAAAGTCGGCAAATTCCCTTTCACCGCAAACTCGCGCGCGTCGATCGTCGGCCAGCACGAAGGCTTTATCAAAATCGTCTCCGACGCCGACTATGGCGAGATACTCGGCGTTCACATCATCGGCCCGCAGGCGACGGAACTGATCGCGGAAGCCGTCGCGGCGATGGAACTCGAAGCCACGGTTGAAGATTTGATGTGGACGATCCATGCGCACCCGACGCTGGCAGAAGCCATGCTGGACGCGGCAAACAGTGTGTACGGGATTGCGATTAACGCGTGAAGCTTTGCAACAGAGCGTAAAATGAAGGTAGGAGATGTGATCAAGGAACTGGAACGGGACGGATGGCGCCTTGATCGAACGCGGGGCAGTCATCGGCAGTTCAAGCATTCGACGAAGCCGGGATTGGTTACAGTGCCGGGCAAGCCCGGCGACGAGCTTGGTATCGGCACTCTGAACAGCGTGTGGAAGCAAGCGGGGCTCAGGAAATGAAAAAGTATCTGATTGTCGTTGAGAAAACAGGAACTGGCTATTCGGCTTACTCGCCTGATCTGGACGGGTGTGTTGCAACCGGCAAGACACGCGATGAGGTCGAGCGAGAGATGCAGGAAGCGATTGCTTTTCACCTAGATGGCATGTCACGAAGCGGTGAGCCGATCCCTGAGCCGCGTACTTATTCTGCATATGTAGAAGTTCCTGCTCAAACTCACTAGGCGCCATTGTTCCTGTGGCGGATCGATTTGATTTCCATCATCCAACTCGGCACCGTCGACTACGCCACCGGCCTGCGCCTGCAGCAGCAATTGGTCGCGCTGCGCAAAGAAGACAAGATCGGCGACGTTCTGCTCCTGCTCGAGCACGCCCCGGTCATCACGCTAGGCCGCAACGCAAAAGCCGCCAACGTGGTCGCCTCGCCGGAACTGCTTGCCCAGCGCGGCGTCGAGCTCTTCGAATGCGACCGCGGCGGCGACGTCACTTTCCACGGCCCCGGCCAGATCGTTGGCTATCCCATCTTCGACCTTCGCGGATTCGCCCGTGGAGCGGCGGACGCCCCGTCCGCCCAGCGCAAAAGTCTAGGAGCCGTCGAATTCGTCCGCCGCCTGGAAGAAGTCCTGATCCGCACCTGCGCCGACTTCGCAATTCCAACCAAGCGAATGCCAGGATTGACAGGTGTCTGGACCGACGTTAATCCATTGTCATTCCGAGCGGAAGAGAACGATTCGCAGAATCGTTCTCTGGAGTCGAGGAACCTGCTGTCTGCCGGCACTACCACGAACTCCGCAGCCGAGGCTAAACTAGCCGCCATTGGCATCCACATCTCCCGCTCAGTCACCTCGCACGGCTTCGCCCTCAACGTGAACACCGACCTCAGCTACTTCAACCTGATCATCCCCTGCGGCATCACGGCGAAGCCGGTCACATCGATGCAACAAGAACTCGGCAAGCCGCTCGACCTGAACGCAGTCGCCGAATCTATCTCCCGCAACTTCGGGACAGTGTTTTCCAGTCAGATGCTTTGGGTCGAAACGCTCGACGCGCTGCTTGGGCGTACGGTTGGTGTTCCAATGAAGCCGCCTGCCGAACTGCGCCAGCTACACAGAGACGGGGATGGAACATGGGCGTGATCCCGGCGAGGTCCGTTGGTTTTAGTGCGGTTGCACGTGAAGACGCCAGAGTTCTTATCCTGGGCACCCTGCCAGGAGAGAAGTCTTTGGAGTCTGGCCAATACTATGCAAATTCCCGGAACGGATTCTGGCGCATCATCGAGGAACTGTTTGGAATCTCACACGATTTGCCGTATGAAGATCGCCTCGCTCGACTCCAGGAGATTAGGATTGCTATTTGGGATGTTTGCCGCAGCGCGCATCGTTCCGGAAGTCTCGATTCAAAGTTATTAGCCGGTGAACCAAATGACTTCAACAGTGTTTTGAGCAGCCATCCGCGAATTGAACTCATCTGCTTCAATGGGAGCAAGGCACAAAAGCTATACGAACGATACGTGATACCGGAGTTGGCGCAACGATTCGCGAGCATTCGGTGCGAATTGCTTCCCTCGACAAGTCCCGCACATGCCGCAATGCCACACGCCGAGAAATTATCACGTTGGCGGTCCGCCTCTAGGTCTTGTACTGAATTCCTTTTTCGTTTCAAAGACCTCCTAGCCCAATCCTAACTATCGCGATACCATCAATACATCGCGCATTGCGCGCGCCTCACATGGCGAACAATAAGAAAAAGTCCAAAGCGAATTCTAACGGCAACCGCCCGCGCAACGGGGCATCTCGGTCAAAATCCCCACTTCTCGCAAAAGACGCGAGAAATGGGGCACCCACGTCTTCACGCAAGAACAACGACACGAGTCTCCGCACCTACTCCATCCCCGACACGCGCCTCGAACATCCCGACCTCTCCGTCCGCCAAACCATAGAGAAAGATAAAGACGGCGCCGAGCACGTCCGCTACGAAGTCACCGGCAACCTCAACGCCCCGGTCCCGCCGATTCGCGACTCCAAGTATCTCGACAAAAAGCAGTGCATCGAGATCTACCGCTACATGCTGCTCAACCGCAAAATGGAGGTCGCGCTCGAAAATCTCTACAAGCAGGGCAAGGTGGTCGGCGGAGTTTATTTCGGACTCGGCCAGGAAGCCTGCTCCTGCGCCTCCGCCTACGCGCTCGATAAAGATGACTGGTTCGCGCCCATGATCCGCAACCAAGGCTCGCTGCTGGTGCGCGGCTTCCGCGCCAGCGACACCATGATGCAGTACATGGCCAAAGCCGATTCGCCCACGCGCGGCCGCGACGGTACATCGCACTTCGGCGACATCGAGAAGCGCAACATGGTCTCGCCCATCTCCATGCTCGGCGATCTTATCCCCGTGCATGGCCGGCGTCGCGCTCGGCGCGCGTCTGCAGGGACGTAACATCGCCGTCATGACCTACATCGGCGACGGAGGCCAGTCCACCGGCGTCACCTACGAAGGCATCAACTTCGCCGCCGTGCAGAATCTTGGCCTCGTGCTCTTCGTCGAGAGCAATGAGTGGGCCTACTCCACGCCGTCGGAAATGCAGTACCGCTGCAAAGACCTCGCCGAGCGCGCCATCGGATACGGCATCCCCGGCGTAATCGTCGACGGCACCGACGCCTGCCAGGTCTACGACGCCGCCCGCGACGCCGTCGAGCGCGCCCACCGCGGCGAAGGCCCCACCATGATCGAAGCCAAAATGATGCGCATGAAAGGCCACGCCATCCATGACGCCGCCGCGTACGTGCCCAAGCCGATGTTCGACTTCTGGAAAAAGCGCGACCCGATCGCGCGCTTCGAGAATTATCTGGTGAAAGAAAAGAAGTGGCTGACCGCGAAAGAGAATGCGGAATTGATTTCAGAAGTTGAGCGGGTGATCGAAGCGGAACGCGAGATCGCGGTGAACTCGCCGATGCCCACGCCGGAGTCGGCCGAAGGCGGCGTCTTCTGCGAAGATGGCTGCCATGAAATCAAGCCGAAATACGGGATGCCGAAGGTGAAGAAGAGGACGGGCGGTTTCAAGGAAACTGAGGCTGCCGTGCATTTGAAATGAACTGTGGTTGCGAAATGAATGTGCATGGCATATTCACATAAGGCTGCATCATAAATGATGTTCAGCTCCGATCGACAGTCGAAAAATTCATGTTTGCGCTCGATTTTAGTCAAAAGATCTTAGCCTCACCATGCAGACGTGAAATCTGAGAGCTGGCGTGACGATTCAAATAAAAGATCGCCGGTGAAAAGTTTGATCGTCGCAGACTTCGTCTGGCACGAATTGTTGGACGAAGGCTTTTGGCCAGCCGATGAGCAGCTCTGCGGGATGCACGAAGGGTCTGATGTCACCAACAATAGCTTAATTCCCGCCGCGTCAATTTCGAGGAACGCTAACTGCGCAAAACTACGAAGTCTGCTCGGCTTGCTGAAAATCTCCGCAAGGTGCTGACGCAAAGCTGGAATCCGGTTTGCCTGAGATGAAGTCTGACTAGCTCGATCGGAAAACTTCTGGACAAGTTTAGTCCGCGCATACGTGCGCGTTTGGAGCCTCGTGAAGGGCTGAGTGCACTGCTGACTCGGCTGTGACGGATACGGGGCAATGATCGAGTTTTGGAGGCAGTTCGAAGGGGCTGCGGACAAGCGAGAAGTACGCTCGTAACATCATGATGGATTGTTACCATCCCGATTTTCGTCACTGCATCGCAGTAGACGCGAGAATCAAGGGAATCAGCCGTGCTTTGGGCCTATCATTCCAGACTTACGAGGAGGAGGAGAATTTCTATACTCGAGGTAGCCAAGAAGGCCGGGCTTGAGGGATGGGCACTGGATCGAATGATGTATGGGTTTCGCGACTGCATTCTCGACGCAATAGAGGACGCGGAAGACCTCGCTGCGATCCGCAGCCGACAAAATGAGAAAACCATCCCTTGGGAAGATGTGAAACGGAAGCTCCGCCTTTAGGAATCCGTGGCAAGGAATTTAACCCTATGCAACTCACCTACCTCGAAGCCATCCGCCAGGGAATCTGGGAAGAAATGGACCGCGACCCCTCCGTCTTCTGCCTCGGTGAAGATATCGGCATCTACGGCGGCGCTTTTAAAGTCACTGATGGTTTCATCGACCGCTTCGGCCCCGAGCGCGTCATCGACACGCCCATCGCCGAGTCCGCCATCGTGGGGGCGGCCTTCGGAGCGTCGCTCACCGGCATGCGCCCCGTCGCCGAATTCCAGTTCATGGACTTCATCGGCTGCGCCTTCAACCAGATCAGCAACATGGTCGCGAAAACACACTACCTCTGGGGCGCGCCCGCTCCGCTCGTGCTGCGCGGCCCCAGCGGCGGATACGTCCACGGCGGTCCCTTCCACTCGCAGAATCCCGAGATGTGGTTCGTCCACAATCCCGGACTCAAAGTCATCTGTCCGGCCACGCCCTACGACGCGAAAGGCCTGATCAAAGCCGCCATCCGCGACAACAACCCCTGCATTTTCTTCGAACACAAATATCTCTACCGCCGCATCAAGGGCGAAGTTCCCGCGGAAGACTACGTCGTCCCCATCGGGAAAGCGAACATCGTCCGCGAAGGCCGCGACCTCAGCATCATTACTTATGCGGCCATGGTTCACACGGCGCTGGAAGCTTCTGAGGTTTTAAAACACGACGGCATCGATCTCGAAATCCTCGACCTGCGCACCGTCTCCCCGCTCGACCGCGATGCCATCGCGCAGACCGTGAAGAAGACAAATAAAGTAATCATCCTGCACGAGCACTCCCGCACTGGAGGCCTCGCCGGCGAAATCGCTGCCATCATCAACGAAGAAGCCTTCGACGACCTTGACGGCCCCATAGTCCGCATCGCCGGCTTAGATTCCGCCGTCCCGTTCTCCCCGCCGCAAGAAGAGCACTACCTGCCCAAGGTGAGCGACGTAGTCCGCGAAGCCCGTAAGCTGAGGGGATATTGAACCTCGGAGGATACAGACAATCATGTAGGAACGGGCGCCTCGCGAGCCCGCCGAGCGAAGCCGAAGGGTTCAGCCCAGCGCAGCCAGGCGTCCGCACCCCCAAACTAGCGCTGTACCCGCTGCATCTGCCACAATAGCTCGGATAGGAGGGGCTCAATGGGCAAATTCATTCTCGGTGTCATCGTAACTCTACTCATTCTCATTCTCGGCGGACTCGGCTTCGCTATGCTCGGCTTCTTTCCCACCAACGCGAATGTTGCCCCACCTCACTTCGAGAAACGCATCGCCAACACAGCCGTCGACGCCTCCATGGAGCGTCACGCTCCCCACGTCACCAACCCCGTGCCGCCGACCGATCAGAACTTCGAAGATGGAATGAAGCTTTACACCATGCACTGCGCCGTTTGCCACGGCGGACTCGATCGCAAGCCCACGCCGCTCTCTAACTCGTTCTACCCGCCCGCGCCCAACCTCATCTCCGATACGCCCGACGACCCCGAGTGGCATCTCTTCTACACCATCCGCACCGGCGTCCGCTACACCGGCATGCCCTCATGGGACAAGACTCTGAGCGAACAGGACATGTGGAAAATCACCAGCTTCATCTCGCACATGGAAAAGCTGCCACCCGCCGTGCAGGAATATTGGAAGACGAGCTTCGGAGTAGCCGCCCCAGCCGGCGAAGAGGAGAAGGACCAGCACAAACACTAGGATAAGTGCCGCAGTTCTCGTAGGGAGTGGCCACCGTCCGCATTCGCCTTTTCATCCCAACTCCCTCACCCGCTATAATGTTCGTTTGCATCCGGCCCTCCGTCCCGAACCGTGGGCCGCATGGAAGGAAATCATGCCGACTGACATCATCATGCCCCAGATGGGCGAATCCATCGTCGAGGGCACTATTACCAAGTGGTTGAAGAAGCCTGGCGACAAGGTGCAGCGCGACGAGCCTCTCTTCGAAATCTCCACCGACAAGGTCGACGCAGAAATTCCCGCGCCCGCCTCCGGAGTTCTTCAGGAAATTAAAGTCACTGAGGGTACGACCGTCGGCGTAAACACAGTAGTCGGCACTATTGCCGCGGATGGCGAAGCCGCCGCGCCCGCGAAATCAGCGCCCGCTGCCCCAACGCCGGAAAAGCCGGCTCCAGAAAAGAAGCCAGAAATTAAGGAAGAGAAGAAACCCGCCGCGGCCCCAACACCTGCGCCAGCGCCGCAACAGGAGTCAGCCGAGGACGATGAAGCCCGCTCCTCGCCGCTCGTCCGCAAAATCGCCCGCGAGCACGGCGTGAGTCTCTCGCAACTTTCCGGTACCGGACTCGGCGGCCGCATCACCAAGCAGGACATCATGGCCTTCATCGAGCGCCAGGGATCGCAACCTCCCGCCGAGCAGAGCGAGGCGCCGCCGGCCACACCGCCGGCTCCCCGCCCCGCTCCCGCAGCCTATCCCGGCGATCTAGTCCCCATGACCAACATGCGCAAGATCATCGCCCAGCGCATGATCGAGTCGCGCCGCACCAGCGCTCACGTCCACTGCATGTACGAAGTCGATTTCACCCGCATCGTCACCCTGCGCGCCAAGCACAAGAACGCATTCGAACAGCGTCACGGCGTCCGCCTCACCTTCATGCCGTTCTTCGTGCGCGCCGCCATTATCGCGGTACAGCAGTGGCCCATCATCAACGCCTCGATCGAAGGCGACAACATCCGCTACCACCGTCAAATCAACGTAGGGATCGCTGTCGCCCTCGATTGGGGACTCATCGTCCCCGTCCTCAAGAACGCCGGTGATTTAAACTTCCTCGGCCTGCAACGCGGCATCACCGATCTCGGCGAGCGCGCCCGCACTAAAAAACTGAAGCCTGAGGATGTCGAGGGCTCCACCTTCACCGTCACCAACCCCGGCCAGTTCGGCGCCGTCTTCGGCCTGCCCATCATCAATCAGCCTAACTCCGCTATCATGGGCGTAGGCGGCATTACTAAGCAGCCGCTGGTGGTCACCGACAAAGAAGGCAACGATTCCATCGCCATCCGTTCCGTCGTCCATCTCACGCTCGCCTACGACCACCGCCTCATCGACGGCGCCGTAGCCGACCAGTTCATGGCGTTAGTAAAGAAGAATCTGGAAACGTGGAGCGAGGAAATCGGCTAGACGTGCATCAGGCGGCCGGCGGGATGTTTGGGGATGCCGGCTGCTTGCACCAGGTGGAAGCATTGAGGCATTCCACGGTACCGTCGATTATTTTAGAAATACCGTCGCGAAATTTGTCTGGCGCGATTATCTCCCGTGCCGCAACGGCATCCGTCATGGCCAGCGCATTCTGCAGGAACAACATCGCCGCATCTTTTTTCTCTGCTCCGGACTTGCTCCCAAACAGGCCCTCGATTCCGCTGACCAGCGCCGGAACAAACGCAATCCCGCGCAGCAATTGAGACAAAAAGTCCATAACCTTTCTCCTTTAGATTTTTCTGGATGTACATCAGATAGTGGCAGCCGCTCGACTGACGAGGCCATCCTGCCATAGATGTCTAGCTGAGGCTGGCCAGAATGTCGTTAAGCGTAATCAGATTGGGATCTGCGCTGTCCGTGCATCTCACCACCAGCGTCAGGCAGACTTTCAGTTCGTTAGCTTTGCTCAACGCCAGGGCCAGCATTCCAGCCACATCGATCCCCCCTGCGCCGGCGCCTTTCAATGTGTTTGCGGTGGAAGCGCTTAAACTCTTCAGATTCGTAACGATCGTAGTGCTCGGTATCGTGGTCATAGCTCTCCTTTAGATGAAGTCTCTTGAAGTGAAATACCTACTTTAGCCAGTACTTATGCAGCGCGATCGCCACGCTGACCGCAGCGCTGATCGCCCCGTTCACGATTCGGTTGTGGACGCTGTTGCGCAAATCGTTCCGCTCCAGCACCGCCACCTTGTCTTCCGCCATCTTCATGCGTCCTGGCTGTCCGTTCCCCACCAGCGCGTCCATCTTCGTCTCCAGCCGCACCAGTTTGTCCAGCACCTCTCGCTGAAACTCGATGTCGATCGCCTTTAACACTAATTCTCTATCGCTGACTCCCATAAGCTGTGCCCCTTTGCCAGAAAACCTTACAGCGGATAATCAACATGCAGCGCCGCGGAATAGCGCGAATATTTTGGCGGCGAAGACCCGTCATACAGCCGCAGGAAATAGTTCTGTGTCTTCGCTAGCCGGGCTAGGCTAAACGCCTGCGTGCTGAACCGTCCCAACAGATTCCGATCGTTGGCTTGCCCCCAGCCAAAGTCATTTGCCCTGACTTCTACACCGCCGCCACTCGGCGGCGGCATCCCCACGTCCACCGAAACTGTGGTCGAAGTCACTGCCGTGATCTGTGCGTCCGTCAAGTCGACTTGGTAGTACGTGCCCACCTGTGTCGTCTCCAGCAAAGCAGGCATGTCCTGGAGCGCAATCGTGGTCGCGCTGCCCCCGTACTCAATTCCCAAGGGCGCCGCCAGATCGTTCGCGAACTCAATCGTGTAGAACCCGCGATCGTCTGCCGGATCGGCAATTTGAATTTCCACCTCTCGCACAATCGCCGTGAACGATGCTCCCCGCGACGGAACATTCACCGTGACTGCATCGCCCGGAAAGATATCCTGCGCCGCGCCCGGCAAAAAGTCGCTCCATGTTTCATAGTTGCCCGACCACGCGCTTCCCGTGGCATCGTCCAGAATTGCCAGGGCTGCGTTTTCACAATCCACATCCGTGCGCGCGCGCGGATTCTTCGCCACGCGCACGGCACCCCGAGTCCCATCATCCACCCCATTCAGCAATGAGGCCACACTGGCGGCGTTTTCGACCTGCGCCACCGCCCGGCCGGACCCCCGGTAACTCGCCACGATCAGTTCATTCAACGCTGGCACGTAAGCGGGATAAAAATCCAGCGAAGGGCTGCTTGTAATCTCGCACTCCGCCCCATCCGCAAGCGCGCCCACCAACTGTGTCAAATAACTCGCACTCGGCAACGCGCTTCGTACCAACGCCAGTGAAATATGGGCCGCGTACGTGTAGGCGATGCTGCACTGCATATTCACCGCATCCACCAGGGCATACGTGCAAAACCCCGGCGCATTTTCGATCACGTCGTCGTACAAAACCGTCGCCGGCGCCACCAGTGTCGCCGGATTATTCGGATCGATATCCTGCACTTCCAGCACAAAGCGCACGTCCGCCGCCACCGCCGCGCCGCCCCACCCACTTCCCGCCGGATGCAGCGACGAGTGATAAGTCTCCCCGCTTCGGTACACCTCCATCGAATACATGTAGGTGGTGAAAAAATACTGGTGCCCGGCCGTGGTCGCAATTACCGGCCCGGTAAGCGCTCCGTTAATCAATGCTTGAATGTTCGAACCTGCGCCCGACGGCGTGATCTGAAATCCCGCCAAACATCCCCCCGCCGAGATCGCTCCCGCATACAACCCACCCAGCACGCCTCCCGACGCAGCCGTGAAGCTCACATCCCCGTGCTGCATCTCCAACGCACCGCCCAACTCGATCTGCTCAATAAAGCTCACCGTGGTCTGCCCGTCAACGCCAGTCCCGCCCGCAATCTGCAACGTTTGCGCCACCACCGAAACCGCCGCCGAAGGATCGTTCACCACCCAAGTCGCCGGATCCAACTCTGGCCCCGGATACTGCTCATCAATCAGCGCTGGTTTAGCCTGCGCAAATGGCTTCTGCGAAAGATAGAATTTCAGGCTCAGCCCATCGCCCACAAAATAATCCCGGACGTATCGCTTTTGGCTCGTCCTGCCCAATCACGGTCAACTCATTCACCAGCAGGTTCGGATTGCTCAGCCACAATCCCTCCGGCGAGAAATTCGCATCGCTTTCATTCAACGCATACGCAGCCGCCCCGATCGGCGTCAGGATCAGCGCTCCATCCATCGTGCGAAAGCTGCCCCGCGCGGCCAGCGCAATTTCCGCGGCGTGAAACGAAAAGCTCATCTGCGGGTTCACCGCATAACTAGCCAGCGTGTCCACGTCCAGTACCCTGCTCGTATCGAACCACCCCGGCAACAAATCTTCTACCAATTGCCGGAGCGCGTCACCCGCGCTCCGGTCCACGAAAGGGGATCGGTTTGGCAGCGCCTTCTGATCGAGCAACACCTCGTCACTCTGCGCTACCACGTTATAGCGGTACACCGGCCCTTGCTCTCCCCACCCCAGATATTCGTACTGCGGAGATCCCGTCACATATCCCGTGAACACGTCACTGCCATTCGCCTTGCCCAGGGTCACGCGCGCCCCGGCGACCGGAATCACGAAGCCGGGCGAATTAGCCAGTAAACTGAACTGCAGTTCCGCCGGCTGATTGAGCTTGCGCTCGACCCTGGGCAGCTTCGTTCCATCCAGCGCCGCCGTGTAATCTTGCGGCCCTTGTCCCTGAAGATTGTCGATGGTTAGTTTCATCTCAGTTGTGGGATGCTACCTTTCCGTCGCGTGACATGATCTCGTCCTTTGCAATGATCTGCGTTAGCAGAAATACTCATGTGAGGACAGCCGCCTCGGCGATCCCGCCGAGCACAGCGAGGCGGCATCTTCGCGGGGGCGGCAAACTGAGGTCCTACCGGCAGTTTGCAAAGCTGAAAGCGTCTTTCGATTAGCTTATGCTTTGTCGACTGGCATCGGAGGTCAGCCTGTCCTCAGTACACCGCCGCCATCGCCGCCGGAAAGTAACTTCGATAGCACAATACCGTTTGTCCATCGTTGGTGTCAGTGAACGGCAGTGCGATGAACGACGCATGCAACCCCAGCGACGTCAGAGGTTTTGCAATCTCCTCGAACGCTTCCCGAAGAAACTTCTGCGACGAACCCCTCACCTTGTTTCCTTGCGTCTTCGAAGGAGCATTCGTCTTCGCTCCGCCTCCGCTTCTTGGCGGCTTCCCTCCCGCACTTGACTTCAAGCTCATGCCACCTGGCCCCGCACCAGGATTCGGGCTCAATCGCGGATAGTAGAAGCACACTCGCCCACCCGATTCCGGCTCGGCCACAAACAGCGCCGACCACTCTTGGAAGAACGACCCGCCTTCACGGTCGACGAATGCGGCCACCACTTGCGCCGACGCTCCCGCCGCCGGCACTCCCGTCAGCAGAGGTTGTGCCAGAATTACCGAGGTCGCAGTCACTTCCACCACGCGCCCCACGTTGAACGTAACTCTCCGCACATAGTTCAAGTCGCGGTTCACCGCCGCTGGATTGCTCACGTACGCCGCCGAAATCCCCGATCCCACATATCCAATCTGCTGCTGGTAGTCCACATCTACAGCGATCAGATTTCCTGGCGCAAATGCATTCACGGCCCCGGCGCCGAAAACAATCTGGTTCGCCGTCGAACCTGCCAGCACTGCTGCGCCCGCTATCGGCGTTCCCCCCGAAGGCGCCGGCGCCGCACTCGGACTGGTCGCCAGCACGTTCATGTGCTCCGACCCGCCCGCCAGCGCCATCTGCAACTTGCCCCACTCCCGAAACTCGAACTCTACTCTCGCCTCAAGCGGCCCTCGAAACTGCGCTGCAGGCAGCGCATTCGCCCCCGACCGCACCACATCCGTTGGCGTGTCGTAGTAACGCTCGAAGCCTTCGATCCAACCTAAATCCAGCCACGGCGCCGGCGGCGAATCAAGCGCGAACACTCCACTCGCGGCTGGATCAAAAATCGTCGGAGTCTCTGTCGTGCGATTCACGGGCGCAAAGTATGCCCGTGTCTGTCGTGTCACCGGAACCATGGCCGGGCGTAGCGGAGAAGTGCTCATAGCAACGTCACCTCCGAAAAGAAAAATACGGTGAGCTCGGCCCGGCGCTCGACCCGCCCATCCTGGTGAGCCTGCGTGTACATCGCGCGCCGCACGGACCGCCCCTGATAAGCCAGCGTGTTGTCCTCCACTCCGGTCGTCGTCGCTTCCTGAAACGCCGGTTGATTCCAGAACACGCTCGTTCCCAAATCCACACCCGGAGATTGCGTGTAGTCGTACTTTTCTGTATTCGGAGGCTGGCAAATCCCGAGCAGTTCGTCGTCGAGCTGTCCCAGCACTCGCCCGCGATCCACCATGCTCTGCACCGTCCCCAATGTGTAATACCTGATTACGCATTCCAGACTCATCAGTGCAGCATTGCCGGCGTGACCATCGACAACCGCGGCCGAACCCCACTCAATGTAGAACGCATTCGGCTGCGGCTCCGCCGACGCCGGTGGCAAATTCTCCACCACCAGCAACGCCGGCACGGTCGCGCCATTGATCGTCACCGTTCGCGCCGGATTCAGTCCCGCCAGCCTCTGCTGTAGCGCAAGGAAAAAACTATCTTTGGCAAATTGCATGAACACCAGCTTCTAGCCGCTAGCTCTTAGCTTCTAGCCTTGAGCGTCCAGCCTGAACGTTTTTCTTCTGTGGAATTGATGACGATCGAGTTTTGCCCACCTATGCGGGGACCACTATCTACTTGCATTGAATTGGCACAAGCTCGGGCTAGAAGCCAGAAGCTGCGCCTTCTCATTCCACCGCCGTCACCACATAAAAATATGCAGTCCCCGCAAAATTCTCGGTCACGACCGATTCAATGTGAAAAATATTGCCGTCGTAGACCAACCCCAGCACGGCGTTGAACAGATCTTCAGCCGAGCCCATCCCGAGTGTTGGAAGCTGCACCTCAATCGCCGAGGCCGCCAGCGTAAACTCGATTCTGCGCGTGGGACCTAGGTGCCCAGTCGGCAGGTTGTTCGCCACCACCGGCGCAATCATCACGTTTTGTACCCCCGGATCGACCAGCCCCAACTGGCCCGCCGCATCGCTGGCCGTTGCCGTCGCCGGCAAAAGCAAACTAACTTGGTCTCCACCCAGCGCCATCAACATGGCATTAGCCGCGCGTACCAAAGCCGCCCCACAAATCCCGCTGCCCATGATTTCCTCCGTTCGCAACTCCACCAATTCGAGTTGGCCAACAACCAACGATTAGCGACAAACGACGATTTTCCTACGCGCCCTTCTGCGACACATACGGCGCCAACAAGCTGCGCACCATGTCATCCACCAGCGTGGGACCGCAAATACTGCAGCCGCAACTGATTGATCTGGCTCGATTGCACATTCAGCCCCGGCGTGGCCTGCGCATTCTTCACGATTTGCGCGCACGCCACTTGCACCGGCGCCGGAATCGTGCTCGAATCCCGCGTTGTAAACCACATCCACCTCATTGAAGAACAATCCCATAGCATTCACGGGAAACGTAAGCTCGCCGCTGTTCGCCCAAATATCAATCGTTGTCGGATCAATCGTCGTCCACATCCCCGGCAGCGAGAACACCAGGGCAAACCCAGGCTCATCTCCGGAAAAGGCCATTCCCCCCGTCGCGGAATCCCGTAGCGTCCCTGCAACGTCACAATCGGCGTAGTTGCTGGCGCAACGGTCACCATCGGCAGGTAGCTGACCGCACCAAGTTCAATTCCGGCGGCACCTTCAGCCGCTCCTCGTATTGATTCACGCCCAGCGTTACCCGCCTGCAATGTGCATCGATGATGGCCGAAGCTGCCGTGATCCACGCTGGATCAGTCGTCGCATCCAGCCCGTAATTCAGATAATCCGTTGTAGCGAGATAATTCATAGTGAGTTCTCAGCCGCCATTCGCGGCGTATAATTTTGCAGCTTCACCTTAGGCGGCGTGAATGTCGAAAAGCTTCTTGCTTTACCCCGTGAGGCTTGCCACTCACTACTTCGTGGCCGTCGCCGGCGGGATGTCAATCGGCCTCATCCTGGAAGGCACCGTCGGTCGCCTTTATAACCACACCGCCGTTGAGCCATTCGTGCCCTGTATTGCGATCACTTCACTCCGTGCTCGGACTCCTTGTGAGCAACCGCATCGACCGAGTGCAGCTTGCGAGTTGGACATGGACGATTGGCCTCATCTGGCTTTGCGTTGGAATTCGTGAGCTGACTCATTCCTGGGATCCCCGCTGGGCGCACACCAGAACAGCATGGCAGTACGCCAGGTCCCAGCTGTTCCCCGTCCCCATCTACGACAATTGCGGTGGCACGGAATGTCTCTACCAGCTTTTCTGTGCCATTCCGTTCATAGCTTCGGTCGGGTACTCGGTGGGCAGGCTTCGCAAAGAAACATTTCGGCCTCGAAAATCGTGCGAGCAATTAGGAATGCTGCAAGTGTTCTCAGCTCTCAGCCCCAGCCCTCAAAAAACTGAGAACTGAGAACCGAGAACTGAGAACTGGTTTGTCACCTCTGCACGTTCACCTGGTAATGCGCGAAGTTCGCCCCCTTCACCACAGGCGCCCCAAACTTCACCACCACCATCTGCTGCGTCAACGCGTTGGGCAGACCCCAGCTTGAACACCCGCGGATTCGGATCGGTCAGCCAGTGATACTCGATCAAATCCTCGGTCACAATGTAAGCCGGCAGCACAGCCGTGCCCGAACCCGGCGTCCCCGTATAAGGAACCGCCCAATCCGGAATCAGCGGCAGCTCTCCCGCCTGTGTGGTCAATGCCTTCACCCGCAGCCCGCCCGTGATTTCCACGGTGTTGAGCACCACGTTGAACTCCGCCTTCATTTCCCGGTCGATCAGATCCAACAGCACCGGGTTGGAGTAAATCGCCGTTGGCCGCACCGCGTACGCTGCGCTCGAAACCATCTGTGCGATCGTGCTCTTGATGCCATCCACGATGCTGGCAGTGGTTGCGATCGTTGTTGTGTTCCCGCCAGCCACGATCTGTCCGATCACGCCGAAGTATTGCAACGTAGTCGGCGAACTGAGTGACGTGTCGTTGCCGTCTCCACAGCGCCACATCGTGCGGCGCAGCAGTCCGTCCACTGAATCGGCCAGATCCTTTGCCTGCAAAGTACGCGCAACTGGCTTTGTTGCGCTGTCATCTCCAGGTCAAACAGGTTGTAGTTGATCTGCGACACCAGCGC
>CAVVMQ010000012.1:0-181419 GCA_963749295.1 uncultured Acidobacteriaceae bacterium | reverse complement strand
CCGAATCGTGGATGATGGGCATAGCCCTGCTGCTCGCGGTCCTGACCATCGCTGGGTTTATGTCGCCCTGGCTGCTGCTGGTGTTGACGTTTGCGCTTTCCGCCGGAGATGCGTTTGAAACACCGACGTGGCGCGCAATTCTGCCTGAATTGGTGCCCAAGGACGACCTTGCAGCAGCATCGGCGCTTAACGGGATCGAATTCAATCTCGCCCGGGCGGTTGGGCCTGCGCTCGCGGGCATAGTCATAGCTGCCGCGGGCGTCGCCACGGCATTTGTCGCGAACTTCGTGTCGTTTTTCGGCGTTATTCTGGTTGTTGCGAGGTGGAAGAGGCCGATTCGCAAGCGGACCGCACCACCGGAAACATTGACGGGAGCGACGGTTGCTGCCATTCGCTACGTCCGCCACTCGCCCACGATCCTCACCGTGGTGGTTCGGGCAGGCATAGTAATGTTCTTCTCGAGCGCGCTCTTTGCATTACTGCCGACCGTTGCCCGGAGCGTGAATGAGACCGCAATCGGATACGGGATCTTGCTCGGATGCTTTGGGGCGGGGGCAATTGGCGGCGCAATGATAATGCAGTCAGCCCGCGCCAGATGGTCCACGGAAGTCGTCGTTTCGATTGGAGTGGTGATCTTAGGGTTGGTGATCGTAGCGATCAGTGGCTTACACAGATTGGGCACACTTGCTCCTGTGATGCTCGTAGGCGGTGCGGCCTGGGTAGCTTTCATTTCCCTGATCAGCGCTCTGGTGCAGAACCTTGCCCCGGACTGGGTACGAGCGCGAGTGCTTGCAATCTTCATTCTGGTTTATCAGGGGAGCTTCGCTCTTGGGAGCGCAGCTTGGGGCGCGGTAGCCCAACGAGCAGGCATCCGAATCGCTCTTGTTTGTGCCGGAGTTGGAACAATCGGGAGTGTGCTGTTCGTGCTCTTCGCAAGACTTCCAGAGTCGACTGCGGATCTGAGTCCCTGGAACCACTGGCGCATGCCGCTGGTCGTCAAAGAGGCTACTGCGGACCTCCGCCGGGGACCGGTGTTGGTTACGGTTGAATACACGGTCATTGCAGAACGCGAAGCGGAGTTCGTGGCGGCGATCCATCAATATGCTCGCATACGACGTTGCGATGGCGCGTACCGATGGGGGATCTTTCGTGACACGGAAGTTGGGGATCGATATCTGGAGATATTTCTCGTGAATTCGTGGGCAGAACATCTGCGTCAACACGAGCGGCAAACCCAAGCGGACCGCGAATTGGAGCAACGCCTATCCAGCTACGCCGCCGCCGACCCAAAGGTACGTCATCTGATCTACGCAAATTCGATAGAGACGTAGGCAGAAACAGACGGCGTCGCCACGCTTTGCCCCGTACGCTCTGCTGGCTTCAGCTAATTTCTGAAAGCTTATGCCAAGAATCCGAATGGCGGGTCGGGGACTCTAATGCAGCATGCATGTACGAAAAGAATTAATCGGTTTTATCGCAGTGATTCAGTCCGTTCTTTTCCTGACCCATTATCTCCTCTATGAGACGTGGACCTTTTCGCCCGCAGGGAGCGAAACGCCTGGAGCGTTCTGGATCAAACTCGTCCTCGGGTTCTTGTCCGTGAGCTTTGTTGCCGCTTCACTACTTGCCTTTCGCTATACAAATCCCCCTCTACGCGCGTTTTACAGGGCTGCTGCGGTTTGGATGGGTCTGGTGAGCTTCCTCTTTCTCGCCGCAGTTTCGTCCTGGATTGTTTTTGGAGTTACGCGGCTAGCGGGCCTGAACATGAACTTTCATCGGACCGTGGAATTGCTGTTCGGTGCTGCGGTAATGGCAGGAGTCTACGGAGTTGTCAACGCAAGCTGGACACGGATCACGCGAACGACGGTGCGGCTCGCGAATTTGCCTGCCGCGTGGCGCGGGCGAAGAGCTGCGCTTATCAGCGATGTGCACCTTGGGCATGTCCGAAACGGCAGTTTTCTGCGGCGCTTAGTTGCGAAGATTTTAAGAGAAGAGCCAGACGCGATTTTTGTTGCTGGCGATTTGTATGATGGGACGGCCATCGACGAGAGGAGAGCAGCGGAGCCGTTGAACGAACTCGTGGCGGCACAGGGTGTGTATTTCGTCGCGGGAAATCATGAGCAATTTGGAGACGACAGCAAATATCTGAACGCCATCGCGGCGGCCGGAGTGCGCGTGCTTAGCAATGAGAAGGTGGAAGTTGACGGCTTGCAGATTATTGGCGTTCCCTACCGGAACGCAACGCAGAATGGCCAGCTTGCGTCGGTGCTGCATGCGATTGGCTTAGATCGCGACCGCGCGAGTATTCTATTGACCCATGCGCCTGACCATCCGGAGATCGCGGAGGCCGCCGGCGTCTCACTGCAGCTGTCCGGGCATACGCACGTTGGGCAGTTCTTACCCTGGAGTTGGATGGCGCGGCGGATTTACCGGCAGTTTGTCTATGGCTTAAGCCGGATCGGGAAGATGCAGGTTTTCACTTCGAGCGGAGCAGGAACCTGGGGACCGCCGCTGCGGCTCGGATCGAATTCCGAGATTGTAATGCTTCAGTTCGAATAAGGGTTACGAGCCCCTCGACCGTGACTGAGCCGGCGAAGTAGTTCTTCCGACCGAACGAAGTATGAAGAGTTGCCGCCGCCGGTCATTCTCATTGCAAGGCGTATATGGAAACCGTATGCGGGGGGATGTCGGCTTCGAAATGCGCGCTGGAAAGGTGTTCCGCGCCGGCGCCAAGTAGAGCCTGAGAGTGAGCGGCGTTGGCCAGCGGAGTTTTCGTCAGGTCCAACTTAACACGGGTTGGATGGTCTGCATTGTTAAGGATCATCATGAGGCGGTCGTCTCCGGCTATTCTCGAATAGGCGAAGAAATCCTGACCTGATGCCAGATACCATTGTTTACCTTGCCGCAACGCTTCATGATCGTGGCGCAGATGTAGCAACTGCTGCACGTAGGTAAAAACCTCCTGCTCTTCCGGCAAACGTCCTGAAGGAACGAATGCATTGCGCGCATCGCCGGGGAAACCGCCGGGAAAATCGCGGCGGTTGTCGGGATCGCCGCCTCCGGGCATGCCAAGTTCGTCGCCATAATAAATCTGCGGAATCCCCCTGGTCGTCAGGACCAGCGCGAACGCAGCTTTCAATTTTTCGCGAGTGGCGCCGGTTTCGCCCATGAAACGCGCAGTATCGTGGTTTCCTAAAAACGTAACCAGATTTTCGGGACGCGGATAAAGCCAGTCTTCCCGAAGGATCTGCTCAAGTTGCGCCGGTTGCTTGTTTTTTAACAGCACGTCGCGGAGGGCAAAGAAGAAAGGAAAATCAAAGACGGTGCTCACTCCAGAATCGATGCCGTCGTAGCGAGGCTGCCCGCCGGCAAAGAATGAAGTCACGGTCGGATCACCGTTGAAAGCTTCGCCAACGGTCGAGAAGTGCGGGTAAATCTGAAACAGTGACTTGTGAAACTCAGACCAGAAACTGCGCGGAACATACGGAAAAGTGTCGAGACGTAAGCCGTCCAGTCCGCCCTCTTCCGCCCACCAGACAGTGTTCTGAATCAAGTAACGGGCCATGTCAGGGTTATTTTGATTGAGGTCCGGCAGTACGTTGAAGAACCATCCATCTACCACATGCCGCCATTGAGCGGGCGGGATATGCTGGTCCGGAATAAGCTCGAAAGCTCCGTCTGAGATGGTGTGGTTTTGCCGGGTGCCGTTGAGCCAGTCTGGCTCGGGAGCGAGATCGAGCCACGGATGCTTCATGCCGCAATGGTTCACCACGATATCAAGCAGCACTTTCATTCCCATGCGGTGCGCTTCGCGCACCAGGTCCTGGTAATCCTGCAAGGTTCCGAAATGTTCATCTACAGCGTAAAAATCCACAGCGCCATAGCCGTGATAGTCGCCGGGGGTATGATTGTCGTTGTCGTAGATGGGATTGATCCAGATGGTTGTGACACCCAGGTCATGCAGGTATGGAAGGTGTTGCTGGATGCCACGCAGGTCTCCGCCGTGATACGCGTGGGCTTTGGAGCGATCGTAGGTGCCGGGAGATTGCGGGGGTGAATCATTGGAAGGGTCACCGTCGGCAAAGCGGTCGGGCATGATGAGATAAATAACGTCGTCCGGCCCGAAACCCTGGAAGCCTTCGGACGACGGACGGCGGGTTGCGATGGAGAAAGGGATTTCGACCGATGCGCCGTCACGCTTCGCCGTAAGCCGCACTGGGCCCGGCTTTGCGTCAGGGGCAACGTCCAGCCATAGAAGTAAGTAGTGCCCGGTCTCTTCGTATCGCGTGCGCGTAACGCTGATGCCCGGGGTTTGGGACGTCACTTGCACGCGGGAAAGATTCTCTCCCTTCACCACGAGCATGGGGGAAGGCATTTGCAGCCACCAGTTCGGAGGATCTACTTTTTCAACTTTAGGCAGACCCTGAGCAAATGCGAATACCGCCAGCAGCACTGATACGGCTGCGGCGCGGAATGCGGCGGATAGTCTCATCGAATATCTCCGGCAACAGCCGAACACGCGAAAAACGCGGCGGGGAGGCGAATCCGGGACGCTGCACTTCTTATGAGGTTGCGAAAAAACTCGCCGCACTAGCAAAGAGCTTACCTCAGGCGCTGAAGCGCGACCTATTTTCGACGACTTAGCGGCACCCTTCGGCTTCGCTCAGGGCAGGCTGGAACTCGTGCCCTTCCCGATCAGGGGGTTCCTTTTCTTACCGCTATAAGTTCCGTCTCAACCGGAACGCCACGAGCAATTTTCACATGCAGCAAGGCCTCGAAGGGTTTCAGATCGCTGGCCTTGGTGACGGCAAGCCGGGAGAGCAGATCTGCCACGGAGTTTTGCCGGGAAACGAATTCAACAGCGCCTTGGGTTCCGAAGGTAGTCGTTCCGGCCAGGATCATGACAGACCGAACCGGATTCAGTCCTCGGGTCAACGCGATGATCGCATAGTCCTCGGTAAGGGGAGAAGCAGATGGACTGGCTACGACGGCCGCCGGTTCTCCGGATTGGGGATGGACGTTGACGATGGATAGGTCGCCCCGGCGAGGCCCCGAGGTGACGCGCTGAAAAACGAATTCCTTGCTGCCGGGAATGTCGAGTAGTGTTAGATTCTCCGACGGCGAACCCACGAAAATCAGGTCATTGTTTTGTGCATCATCGAGCGAGAACAGGCTGCCGCGCTTTATCCGAATGCGCCGGCGAAGCAATCCAAACACCTGATCGAGGTTGTGGACAGCAAGGACTTCTCCCACGCCCGTATAGTGATCCCAGATCAAGCCCCGGGGATCCTGCGCGGCGTTGTAGTATCGCATTCCGGTCTCTGGACGGCCAATGAAAGCTGCATTGCTGAAGATTACCCAGGGTTCTTGCGGGCCAGTGACGAAAGGATTCCAGAAGATGTGAAACGCGGCGGGAGCTGGTTCGACCTCACCGGCAAGAGCGGACTCAGCGGATTTGCGAGTAAGAACCAAGGCCGCAGTGGCCACCAGCGAGATGGCGAGCAAGAGCGATGCCACTACGAACGCGGCCAGCCAATTGGGGGAGGGGCGGAAGTCTGCCACGGCCTCGCCTTCGTGGCGGGAAAGACCGATGGAGTGCGCCCTGGCGTCTGGCGTACGATGATGAAAAGAAATGACGTAGGTGCCTTTTGGCAGCTCCACCAATATGGGATCCTCAATGCCTTCGGTGGAATAATACTCAGCCAACTTGGTGCGCAGGCGCCCGGCCTGCACCCGGATTGTGGAATCAAATTGAGGATCAAAATCAGGGGGACGTCCGAAGACCTCAGTGGCAATCTGATATTCCTTCAGGGGCGACCCAGGGTGATCCAGCGCATGGTGGGCAAAGTATCGGAGCAGTTTGCAGAGAGATTCCGAACCATGCAGGCCACGACTGCCGACAATCTTGTCGATCTGCTTTAGGAATCGGTCTTTCTCCGACATCCCAACCCTCTTGTGACAGATGTTACAACAAAGTAACATCTAGCCCAAATTACTGCAATCCAAGCACTTATTTTTGTAACCGTATCAGACCGATTGAAACTTCCGCAGACAGCGATTTGGGTTTCAGATTCGGCGCGTCTAATTTTGGCCATCAAGTGTCAGGGCCGAGGTTTTCTGCCTGGTTGACTGAAGAACTGAAGAGAGGATTGATCATGTTCAAGCAAACTCAGCGTTCGTTGGCCGGAGCCAGTATTAGAAGCCTGGTTGTGGGCATTTGCCTCATCCTCGCGCTGCCGATAGCATCCCCCCTTTTTGCCCAAACCGATACCGGGAGCATCCAGGGGACGGTGACTGACGTTCAGGGCGCCGTAATTCCCAACGCCGCGGTTACGGCGACGAACACCTCCACAAATAAGGTTTATACAGCGACGACGGACGCTCAAGGAGTTTACACGATTCCCGCCGTGGTGCGCGGTCCCTATCACGTGGAAATCCAAGCCCCCGCCTTCAAGAAGGAAGTACAAGACTTTCTCTTGAATATCTCGGAAGCGAAGCAGTTCAGCGCCACCTTGCAGCCGGGCGAGGTGACTCAGACGGTTGAAGTCACTGCCGGAGTGACGCTTACCGATACGACGACCTCTTCCATTGGCGAGGTTATTCAGGTTAACCAAGTCACAGACTTGCCTCTCAACGGACGCAACTTCACCCAACTCGCCCTCTTAACCCCTGGCGTAACGCGGGGCGCCTATGGCAACCAGGCCACGGGCATCGGCAACAACGCTGAAACCTTTCGCTATGCGCAAACCGGCGGCGCATCGCTGACCGTCAATGGGCTGCGACCGCAGGCCAACAACTTCATTCTGGATGGACTCGACAACAACGACGGTCTAGTCAACACCATTAACATTTTCCCGCCGGTGGAAGCCACGCAAGAATTCAAGGTGGATACGTCGGTAGCTCCGGCCGAATTCGGACGTGCCGGCGGCGGAATCGTCCAGACCTCCATCAAATCCGGGAGCAACCAGATCCACGGCTCGGCATTCGAGTTCATCCGTAACAGCGCGCTCGACGCCAATAACGCCTACTTCACTCCGCTCACCAATGGCAAACCGACTAAGAAGTCTCCTTTCAAACGGAATCAGTTTGGGGGAACGATCGGGGGTCCGATCATTAAGAACAAACTCTTCATCTTCGGAGACTATCAGGGATTTATCTCCGACCAGCCGCAAAACCCGCAATTCACCACGGTTCCAACCGCCCTGATGCGTACGGGGAACTTCTCCGAACTTCTGGGCAACAGCGCGGTTACCGGGCAGATGTCGGTTCCCGCCGGGGTAACCAATCCAGCTTTCTACACTCTCGATTCGCACGGAAACAAGATCAACAGTTTCGGGTATGTTTTCGATCCCACAACCGGGATACCATTTGGCTGGAATGGCACGACTGCAACCAACATCATCCCTGGCGGTGACATCAGCAATGTCGGCATGAAGTATTTGAACGCCTTCCCGAGCTGTACGATCTGTTCCGTCATTCTAAACAATTTTTCGAGCCGGCCGCACGTGCGGGAGAACTACAAAGATTTCGATATTCGCGTCGACTACAACATCGGTTCCAAGGACACACTGTTTGGCCGCTTCAGTTATGGCAAGGACGACACCACGCAGGACACAGTACTGGGAGTTCTGCCCTCCGGCTTTGGCTCCGGCTCACGCGACAACCATCCGCGCGGCGTTGCCATCGGCGAGACTCACATCTTCGGGTCTTCTCTGCTCAACGACGCCCGAATCGGATACACGCGACCCTATTACGACTATTTGAATCCCTTTAACAACGTGCAACTGGGCAACGAACTGGGCATACCTAACGCCAACCGTTTGCCCGAACTCGGGGGGGCCCGCTGATCGGACCCTATGGCAGCCAGATTTCGTACACGGGAGACGGAGGGCCGTACATCGTTAACCAGCACACGTATCAGTTTCTCGACACGCTGAGCTGGGTGCGGGGCAACCACAGTTTCCGCTTCGGCGTAAATATACTTCCGCGGTCGGTGGATTGGTTCATTTCAGACTACCGCGGAAAAGGATTCTTCCAGCTCGGGAATGGAACTTTCACCGGTTATCCGGTCTCGGAACTGCTCGATGGTTTCATGATCGAGTATGACATTTCCAATCCAGTACATGTCCACACCAAGAACTGGGAGACTGGATACTTCGCGCAGGATGATTGGAAGGTGAGTCGCCGCTTCACCCTGAACATCGGGTTGCGATATGACCTGTATACCAACCCATATGAAGAAAACAACCAGTGGTCGAATTTCAATCTGGCCACGGGCGCATTGATCGAAGCAGGCAAAAATGGCGCTTCACGGAGTCTGGTCAATACCGATACCAACAATTTTGCTCCGCGCGTCGGATTCGCTTTTGACGCTTTCGGCACTGGAAGGACAGTGATCCGGGCCGGATTTGGAGTCTTCTACTTCCTAGATCGTGGGGGCGTAGGCAACCAGCTCAGCGCGAATCCTGATTGGACTGCCGCTATTGGCGACAACCAGTCGCAAGGATACCGCGTCACCTTGACCGGTTCGCTTCCGGGGACGCCCCCTGCGCCTGCACTCCTGATTGACAACAATCCAGTGCTCGCGACCGCGCCCGTTCCGCTGCCTACGAGCAGCCTTGTTCTGACCCATCCGACAAACACGCAAGTAATCGCGCTTCCCCCGCATAATCAGGTGTCCTCCATCAATGAATGGAATTTTCAAATCTCGCAACAGATTGACCGTGCCACGGATGTAAGGCTTGCTTACGTGGGAACCAAGGCCGACCATCTCATGACGTGGTACAGCCTGAACGGTCCCCAACTGGTTGGCGCCTCTACCCCCTACCAGGCACAGGGCTTAAACGTAATTGAGGGTTCAGCCAACGGCAGTTCGAACTATAACGGACTGCAGGCCAGCCTAAACCGCCGGATGTCGGGCGGCTTGCAATACACGGTGGCTTATACCTTTTCTCACGCTCTGGACAATTCGCTGAGCGCTTTTTCGAATACCGGAGGCAACCAACGGCTGTTTATCAATGGAACGGCGGGACTGCTGAACACCAATTATGGCAATTCCGACGATGATCAGCGGCAGGCTTTTACCTTTGCGGGGCTTTATGAACTGCCGTTTGGCAAAGGCAAGCGCTGGGGCGGCAATTGGAATGGAGCCACCAACGGGTTCCTGGGCGGATGGCAGATCAATGTGATCGCTTCGATTGGAACGGGCACGCCTTTCGATAGTACAGGAAGCAATGGGTGTCCTAACGGATGTAACGTCCGGCCCGATTACAACGGCAACGCACACGTTGGCTACCAGGGACGCGCGCCGAACGGCAATATCATTTGGCTCAGCGCACCTCAGGGCGCGTTCGTGCTGCCCGGACAAAATGGATCGGGGCAATTCCTGAACGTGGGGTCGCTGGTCAAGAACGCGTTTTACGGCCCCGGTTATGATCCGGTGGATTTTTCCGTCTTCAAGACGTTCCGTGTGTATGAGCGAGTGAAGGCGGAATTCCGCGCCGAATTCTACAACCTGTTCAACACACCACAGTTCACAAATCCAGATTCAAATCTCGGCGATTTCAGTTTCTCAGGTTCGGGCGCATACACGGGAAATTACGGAACCATCAATTCCACCCGGGCTTACTCCGAACGTGAGATTCAGTTCGCCCTGCGGTTTACGTTCTAGACCTTCATCTTGTGGAGGGAACGGGCTTTCTCTGTTCCCTCCCTTCCTTCGCTCCGCGTGCCCATGCTGGCATTCCTGCCAAATCGATTTTGCATTCTCTGCCTGTTCATCCTGGCAATTTTTCAGAGAAGTCTGTGTGCGGGAATAAACACTGGAGTTTCAATCCCGGTTCTTCGGCTCCGAGGTGGAATGCGCATTTTGCTGAGGCTGTCTCTGGCGGCGGCTTTCACGGTCACGCCGGCGTGGGCGCAAGCCGGATGGCGAAGCATTGGAGATGTTTCCTCCTACGATAAGCGCACGGATGGAGTTGAGGTAAAGGCGCAGCGTGGGAGCGTTCGCATCACGGCCCTGTCGCCAACCGTAGTGCGTGTAAGTTACACGCGCCAGGATGAGCGGTCCGAGCGGACGTCATTTGCAGTTTTGCCGGACGCCTTCCAAGGCGAAACACCGAAGCTGGAAGTCAGGGACTCGGTAAGCGATCTATCCCTGAATACGGGATCGCTGATTGTGCGCATTTACAAATCGCCCCTGCGCGTCGCGTTCTTCACGACCGCTGGCGATGTGATCTCAGAAGACCAACCCACCTCACCGCCTGCGTTCAATGGATCCACGTTTAAGGTCTGGAAAGCCATGCCGGAAGACGAACATTATTTCGGCCTGGGCGACAAGTCCGGCCCCATGGACCATCGCAATTTGGCATTCACGATGTGGAATACAGACATTTTTGGATGGCAGGAATCCACCGATCCTCTTTATAAGGATATCCCCCTTATCTTTGTTCTTCGCAAGGGTCTTTCCTACGGCATTTTTCTCGACAACACTTATCGCAGCAGCTTTGATTTTGGAAAAGAGCTCCATGATTCGTATTCGTTCGGCGCCGAGGGCGGCGACCTTGATTACTACTTTTTCTATGGGCCCGATCCTAAGCGCGTGGTCGAGCAGTTCACGCAGTTGGTGGGCCGTTTGCCGCTTCCGCCGCTGTTCGCGTTGGGCTACCAGCAATGCCGCTACAGTTATTATCCCGAGTCGCAGGTCCGGGAAATCGCCGCTGAATTCCGCAAGCGCAGAATCCCCGCGGATGTAATTTACCTCGACATCGATTATCAGAAGGAAAACCGGCCCTTCACGGTGGATCCAGAGCGCTTCCCTCATTTTCAGCAAATGGTGAAGGATCTGCGGGATGAGGGGTTCAAAATCGTAGCGATCACCGATCTTCATATCGCCAAGCTGCCCGGCTATAAACCCTACGATGAGGGAATCAAGTCAGGCGAATTCGTGAAGAATCCCGACGGTTCGGTTTACGTGGGGAAAGTGTGGCCTGGGGATAGCGTCTTTCCGGACTTCACGCGGGACCAAGTGCGCAACTGGTGGGGAACGCTGTATTCGGATTTCGTCCACGATGGAATTCGCGGCTTCTGGAATGACATGAATGAGCCTGCCGTTTTTCGCCCTCCATCAAAGACCATGCCGCTCGATGTGGTACACAGCGTGGAGGGCCGCAAGACGGACCATCGCGAGATTCATAACGTCTTCGGGATGGAAAACGCGCGCGCCACTTACGAAGGACTGCTTCGGCTTCAGCCTGATCTGCGCCCGTTCGTGCTCACGCGAGCCGCTTACGCAGGCACGGAACGTTACGCCGCCACCTGGACCGGCGACAACAGCGCCACCTGGAACCACATGCGGATTTCCATTCCGCAACTGCTCAACCTGGGATTGTCGGGTTACGCGTTCTCCGGTGCGGACATTGGTGGATTCAACGGAAGCCCGACACCCGAACTGCTCACGCGTTGGATGGAGTTGGGAGCGTTCAACCCGATTTACCGCAACCACGCCGCCAAAAAAACCCGCTTCCGCGAACCCTGGGTGGATGGACCGGAACACGAAGCGATCCGCCGCCGTTACATCGAGACGCGGTACCGGCTCCTGCCTTACATCTATACCAGCATGGAAGAAACTTCGCGCACGGGTGTGCCACTCATGCGACCCATGTTTCTCGAATTTCCCGACCAGCCGACTCCGGCATCGAGTGACGAGCAATTCATGTTCGGCAACAGTCTTCTGGTCGCACCCAAGGTCTGGGAATTCACCGGCGGTTACTCGATCTCTTTGCCCGCCGGTGAGTGGTACGACTTTTGGACGGGTGCGAAAGTGCCCGGCGGCGGCGATCTCGATGTCACTCCCGGCCTCGACACACTGCCAGTCTATGTGCGCGCGGGAAGCATTATTCCTCAGCAACCGGTAGTGCAGGATGTCGACGAGACACCGCACGGGCCGCTAACCTTGAATGTGTACCCCGGCCCGCAATGCCACGGCAGTCTCTACACGGATGATGGCAATACGATGGCCTATAAAAGAGGCGAAAGCTTACGCATGGGTTTCACCTGCTCAGCAACCGCTGACCGCATCGACGTAAATATTTCTGCCCCGACTGGACCTTATCAACCATGGTTTCATGAACTGCAGCTGCGCATTTACGGTATCAGCGGCACAGTGAAGAACGTCAGCGTCGATTCGCATCCGACAGAGGGCTGGAAGCTTGAATCGGGCGTAATTACGTTGGCTCCGTTCCAGTGGGGAAGAGCGGCGCATAAGGCAAGCGTAGAACTTGGAACCAAGTAAGAACGGGTGGAGAGAAATGGTAGGCACGAGGAGACTCGAACTCCTGACCTCGACCGTGTCAAAACGACGTTTTTCGTTAACTGAAACAATCTAAAGCGACAGCCATAGGGCGCTCAATTCACCGTCGCCCCGCGGCATCTTGGTTCCCTGCGCAGGATCGGGGAGCGACATGATCGGGGCGAAGCAAGCTGGCATGAGAGCGTGGGCATCGACCAGAATCCGCATTACTGCGAAATCGCCCAACTGAGGCTCCAGTATTGGCGGATGGCCGTGCCGCCGTCATCACCGGGCCAAAATGATGAGCAAGAATTGAAGAACGTGGCAGATGCATCCCCTGTCGCGGGATGGCCCCATGTAAGAGATCAGCGCTATTCTTCAGTGACGTGGCAAATGATCTCTGTGCGGATGTAGCCCGTGGCTTCTCTCACGATACGGGCAGCGGCTTGACTGGCATCCTCGCGCATATGGACTTTGCGAAAATGCTCAGAGAACATTCCATGGATGAGGGCCAGGGAAGAGCTCCGTTTTGCGGCTCAACGAGAATGTCACGCCATCACACGACGAGCATCGGCCTTTCAATACAGGGTCGTCTGCGTCAGACAATATCTCCCGATGGGTTTCCTCATGCTGTCAAAGGCCGGGAGTGGAGAGCCCCCTCACACGGAACCGATGCGGTTCGGAGAGCATCCTTGGTAAACTGCCACTTCCTGCGCTCATGATCTCCAAAGGAGGAGCCATGCCTGAGCTAAGAAACAGCGCGGCTCTACCCGAACACTCAGGCGGCAGCCGAGTTGAGAAGAGATCGCGCTTTGTCAATCAGCACCGCTGCGCGCTCAGCTTTTGAGACCACTTCCGAGATTCCAATTAACCGGGCTTGCTGCTCTGCGAACTCATCACCAAATGCACTGTACAGAATCAGCGGTACCATAGGCATCACCCTTTTCAGAACCCGCGCTGCTTCAAAGCCGTTCATCACAGGCATGGAAAGGTCCAATACAATCAAATCGGGGTGCAACTCCCGAGCCTTTTCAATGGCCACTTTTCCGTTCTCTGCTTCTCCGCAAACTTCAAAGTCGGCCTCGCCTTCAAACAGTCCACAGAGGGCCTGACGGATAGACGCATTGTCATCCACGATCAATACGCACTTTGCGATGGTTCGAGCCATGGAACATTAACCGTCGAGACGGACGCGCAGTTTCGTAACGTAACTGTGATGCGCAGAAGAGTCCAGTAGTTTGCGGAAAACTGTCTCCACCGTCGAAAAAGAGGAGTGGCAGGCGGTGCACGGACGCATCCTCATGTCGCGAATGAGGGCGAGCAGGGCGACAAAAACGACAAGGAGCGGAACGACCCGATAGACACTCTCGGGAGGTTTCAGTTGCGCCCCCAGGGTTTTCGGTTCAGTCGAAAGGCCAGAGTTGACAGAGCAAACGGAATAACTCAATCCTCGATCAACTGTTGTGAATCTTTCTCCTGGCTTCTCGCTAGCGACGAATCACTAGGAGAAAGATTCACGGCAAGACATTTCGTGCGAGGGCATCTAAAAGCTGCGTCGTTTGGAAAAATAATGTGGCCGCAGCTTTCGCATATCTGACGCCCATTGGAGAGAACCTTCATCGCCCTGAATCCCGTTCCCCCAATGCAGTCGGGAGAACGTGGCTCCTTTGGCGCTGCTTTAGCCTTCACACGCAATGCTCCCAGACCCGTTTGTACCGGCCAGTCCCTAGCTCATTTTGTGCAAGCGGGGTGCCCACAATCGCATGCGATCTCGGTCTCGCTCGAACCGGCCTCCTTGCAAAACTGGCTGCAATACTTCTCTCCGGCAGGGGGTATACAAACACAGGGTAGGTGAGCGCACTTTCCAGGCTTTTGGCTAGTCATCATAGTCCTTTCGGTTTTCTCCGCAATCACAGACGGCCCATCAAAGCCAACACCACTAAGATAAGCAGTACCAAGCCCAATCCACCGCTGGGATAGTATCCCCAGCCTGCGCTGTATGGCCAAGTGGGCAGTGCTCCGAGAAGGAGCAGGATCAAGACGACAAGCAATACCAGCCTCATGTGATTACCCTCGATAACGCGGTCTTCCTTCGGCGAAGCTTGGGTGCCGAAAAACTGAAAAGGGTTGTGGGGTGCAGATGGTGACTGCCCGTCATACCCGACAGACCTGATCGTCGTTCTGCTGCAACGAGCACACTCTTGTCGCAGGTTATGCGGGTCAAGATGGGGAAACGGATGTTCATCGCGGACGATTACGAGGTCGTGCGAAAGATGACCTCAAAGTCCACGACCGCATGCCAGTCATCCTTGATCCAGAACCTACGACCTCTGGCTTGATCAGGGAATGAAGGATGTGTCCGCGGCGTCCGAACCCTTGAAGCTCCCACGTTGCTCGCTTGATGCGGTGCTATCTGGTGAGCGCCAGGGTCAATCACGTAGCGAACGATGAGGGATGCTCCCGACCGATAGAAGTGGCTGAGTCGGCTCTTTTCCTAAGCACTCCGGGCATTGGCTGACCGGACATGTCCTTTGGTAATCGGTTATCGCGTGTATTGATCGGTCCCCGGAGACCGACGATAATCCGCTGTGTTAGAGGAACAATTCTCTACTAGAGACCCAGGAGTCTTCCATGCTGACTCACGAGTTGTCCGTCAACATTCTCGCCCATCTATTAAGTCCCACAACCCGCGACGTTTTCTTGCTCACGATGGCTTCCCAGATCATTGGAGCCAAGTCGCCGCTGGAAAGTACGCTGGAACTGACCGACCGGATTTGTGACCGCTACTTCCCTACTAGTTTTCCAAGTTCGTAATAGGATGTCAGTTCCGCGAGTTTAAGTATTCGCAGAAGAAGAAATGAAGATCAAAACTACGCCTGCGTCGTGGTGTAATTTCCGACGACAACAAACAATGGAGGGCTCATGCCAAGCGTACATGTTGACAACCTAGGTGAAATGGCAATCATTGAATGCGCGGGAAAGTTTGTCCGAACCGCGGCGGCGTCCAAGTTACAGGATGCCGTTACCTCCCAGATACAGGCTCGCGTGGTCGTTTTGGATTTGACAGAAATGCACGCGATAGGCGGTGGCGGTCTAGGTGTGCTGGTGCTTATACAGAGGTGGGCTCAGGAGCACGAGATTCGACTCAAGCTGTTCAACCCTTCCGAACTCGTGCGGGAAAAGCTAAAGCACGTGGATTTTGAAATTGCCACTCTGGAACAGATGATGAGTCTCCTGGGCCGTGTCGATAGTGAGTACGCCTGCGCCTTGCTCGAATCGCAGTTCCCGTCTCACCTATCGCGATTCGCTTAGATCGAAGAAGCCTTGCGCCAACTCCAGAGAGTACCCTACCTCCTTGGTGCTCCTCTGTTCCACGCTCGTGCCATTTACTTCCGTGCTGGATAGAGTTCAAATTACGGAAACGGCACCAACTTCCTTCACAACGCCACGACGTCCACGAAACAAATTGCCATTGGGCCACGGCATCGGGAACCTAGCACGTTTCCGGTCAAGGCGCTGAATCCCAGTCAACGGTCAACCGAGCAAATGACGAGAATCCTTATAGTCGATGACAATGTAAAAGTACGAGCCGCGCTGCGGGCGTGTTTGAAGATGAAGGAAGATTGGGTCGTTTGCGGAGAAGCGGAAAACGGAGACGCCGCCATAGAATTGGTTCGTACTGTAAAGCCAGATGTCGTCTTGCTCGATTACGCAATGCCTGTGATGAACGGGCTTGAAACGGCGCGAGTATTGAGCGGCCTCGCTCCTGAGTGCGCTATCCTGATGTATACGATGTTTGCTACTCCACAACTGTCTGAACTGGCTTCCGCTGCTGGCGTTCGCACCGTTCTCTCCAAGGACGTAAATGGGATCGGCGCGGTCATGCAGGCCATCGAAGCGGTGGCTTCCGGCAATGCTTCAAGTCGCGAATCGTAGGTTTTAAAGCATCGATTTGACGCTGGCGATAGAAACTCGCACTACGGATTTCACTGTATTGTCACCAGTCGCCGCTCTGGGTATTCTAAGCCTGTACATTAACAGGGATCGCCCCGATCCCCAAAGCGGTCATGGGTTAGCGAGTGCTTCATGGGTAGACTCCTTCCGACCCTCACGACCGCTTTTTCTATGTCTAATCGTTGTGGCCGCTTAAATTCAAACCGGCACTGTTCTGTTTTACCCATGGGCCTATCTCGGTCGAGGCGAAACAGGGGGGAAAGGCCGCCAAAATCGACCTGCTGCGCGACCCCTTTCTGACCACTGGGTCTAAGAGCCGATTTTCGCTTGAGTTCGCTTGGCAAATTGCGCGTGTGACGCAATCGGGCGCTCGGAACTGGACGAGCAACAAGATGTTCCATGGCTTCATTGACTCATTGACTTGCCCTCACGTCACGCCGAACCGACGCTTGTTTTGCGCGGACGCGTGGAAAGATGGGAGATCACTTACGGGAAATGATGTATAGACCCGCAACACAACTCCGGGTAGAACTAAACGAAGAGGTGGTGCGAAAGGCTTTTAAGACTGCCGATGTCATTGGGCGGGGTATCGCACGCTAGGCGACCGATGGCTAGGTGATCGATGGCTAGGTAATCGATGGCTGCGATGGCAAATCAGCTGCGAGGTGCAGATTGGCCGCTTCGTCTTTCTTTCGGAGGTGTGTTATGAAACGAGAGACTTGCCGTTTAGCTACGTTGGTTTTCCTGCTAGTGACAACTCCGCTGATCTTCGGGCAGGATCCGCAGGCACATGTGAGTCCTGCGCTTCCACCTGATATTCTCGGGCCTCAACTAATCGCCTGGTCGCAACTTCAGAAACCACAGCCGTTGCCCCAACCACTGCCGCCACCGGATCGGCCCATACAGCAAACGGATCAGCAACCGGCGAATCCACAGGCACAGCAGGAGCAGCCGGCGGCGCCGACATTCATGGGCACGATCATAAAGAACGGCACCAGGTATGTCTTGAAGGTATCGAGTAATAGCTGGTATCAACTTGACGACCAGGACAGAGCGAAGCAGTATGAGGGGAAACAGGTAAAAATCACCGGTACCCTGGATGCAGGCGGCAAGAGTCTCCACATCACCAGCATCGAACTGGTCTCCTAGCATGCTCACGACTACTAAGCTCACGAAAGGATCAGCGCGACGGTCAGTGCAGGGAGTCGTTGCGCCCCAATCGCTCTTTTCAACAGGAGCGCGCTTCTGGATCGAGACTATTGCTTTGGTCAGCGTTATCGCTTGCGCCTTCGCATTGGTGATTGCAACGTTGGGAGCTGTGGCGGAGACGGCCGCCCGGGAGACAGAATCAGGCCAATCCGGGCTAGCGCCCACCGGCCGGACCTACGAGGGCCTGATCACAGATACGCGCTGCGGCGCCAGACATTCTGCGGAGATCGGCGGAACAGCTGGCGACTGTACCCTATCTTGCGTGCGCGGAGGTGAACAGTTCGTTCTTGTCGGCGGCGACACCACCTATTTGCTGGAAGGCGATGTAATTGCGCTGAAGCGAGTAGCGGGACAGCGCGTCACAATTATCGGCACGCTGAATGGGCGAAAGATCTCAGTGATATCCGTCGTTACAGCTTGAAAACGTGAAAACGGTCCCGAACCGGTCTGAAATTTCAACCCAAAAAGCCATGCAGAGTGCGGAATTTCGTCTTTACCAACTCTGTGGTCACGTCATTGGTAAAGGTGTGCAGAGTCCGTCGGCGCTGGCATCGTCGTCTGCGAAATCTAAATACAAAGAAAACGGTACCCCCGACCTTGAATTACTCTAGCGGCCAACCATGGTCATTCTAAGAATCATCTCCTTCGCTCGATAAGAAGGTGCGAAGTTGTAATCCGATCTCAAGACTTCGCTCGTTAGGAGCACTTTAACGTGTTCTCAACCACCGACCATCGTCGTTCCCAGACCTCTCATCGAGCGGGCAAAACTCAAGCCCCGGCTTCTTACTCTGTTGCGCGACAGCCTTTACGACGATGCGAAGGGAATCGTGAATATCGCGCGGGAAAAAGGGATAAGGAAACTTGCAAATAAGCTCAGAAGTGACTGAGTTCGCACCGTACAGGGAAGACCCGATTTGCGGCTGTCATGGCGGAGCCTGATAGTGAGATGTTGTCGTCGACCTTGCGACAACGGTTTCGTGCCTATGCCCTTCCAGTGGAAATCGACGCCAGCATCTCTGTTAGAGCCGCATTCCGGAGAGTCCTCGCGTCCGAATACGGAAACAGAGCAAATGCCGGACGCTCAAGATCTGCCTTCCACTGCCGCGGTCATCGAAGAAGCAGAGATCCTCCACGCTTCGCTTCGAGCCGGTTCTGTCGCGCAGATTGTAGTGGCAGGCATCGCCGTGATCGGCCTCCTGTATTTGTTGAAGGTCGTAATGGTTACAACGCTGGTGGCGATACTGCTGGCATTCGTCCTCGAACCCTTAGTAGGCTGGTTCGCTCGAATCCGCATTCCCCGGGCCGCCGGCGCCTTAGTTGCCGTGGCGCTCTTGGTCTGCGTGGCCGGAAATCTTACGTATTTTTTCTACAACCGAGCAGTCGACTTCGCCAGTCAATTGCCGCAATATTCGGGAAAGATACGAGACAATCTGGCAAAGTTTCGCGCCCAAACCACGAAGATCGAAGAGAGTACGCGTTCCGTGCTTGCATCTCCCAAGGCCGGTAAGCAGCCTTTGCCGGTCGAGGTGCAAGAGGCTCCAGCTCTGTCCAGGGTGATTTCTGCCGGTACCGGAACCCTGGCGGAAGTTGTACTCGCGATTTCGTTCGTGCCTTTTCTGGTCTATTTCATGCTCACTTGGAAGGATCATATGCTTACGGCCACAGTGCGGTTATTTCCAAAGGAGCACCGCTTAGTTGCGCATCGCACGATTGGCAGAATTTCCGCGATGATCCGTAGCTTTATTGTCGGGAACTTGTTGTTAGGCGCAGTGGGCGCTGCGGTCAGCACGGCCGTGTTTTGGTACCTGGGAATTCCTTATTTTTATTTCTTGGGAGTGATCAGCGGGTTTGCGACCCTGATTCCCTATCTTGGAGTATTCCTGGCTCTTCTTCCGCCGTTGGCCGCGGGTTTTGGAATGGTCGACCGAACCGGTGTTTTAATGATCCTGGCCTCAGTCATCGGTTTGCATCTTGTCACCATGAACGTTCTTTATCCGAAGGTTGTGGCCAAGCGGCTGCGGTTGAATCCGCTAGTGGTGACTCTCGCTTTGTTCTTCTGGGCATGGATTTGGGGAGCCATGGGGCTGATCCTCGCCGTTCCTCTGGTGGGAGCGACCAAGATCATCTGCGACTACGTGGATTCACTACGCGAGTTGGGAGCATGGTTGGGAGAGTAAGTCAGGTGAAAAGGCTAGTAAGCAACTGTTCGTGTCTTGATCTCATCTGACTTCCGGCGCACGAGACCGAATCTAAACCGGAGGAAAATTATGAGCATATGGACAGTCTTATTCGTAATCCTGCTGATTGCCTGGATTGGAGGGTTTACCGTGTTTCACGTCGCTGGCGGGTTAATCCACCTGTTATTGGTGTTTGCGGTCATTTCGCTCATACTGCATTTCGTGATGGGCTCACGCACTGCCTGACGACGAAAGCTTAGTGCTTAAGCGTGCACGAGCCCGTGTTTGTTTGTTCTAGGGGACTCTGAAAGCATCTGCGGAGAAGAGGATGGTCCAGCGAGGTCGCGATTTCTCGGAAGGCTGTTGACCGTCGCAGCTTGCTGAAGTCGGCGATGGCGGCTGCGGCTGCGACAGGATTGATGAAATTACAAGGAAACGGGGCCGAGATACCGACCACAAACAACCAGGCAGAGAATCACGGCAGCCGTCCTTTGGACGTCTCCGATTCAAGTTCCTGGCAAAAAAAACAGATCGGATTTCAACTCGCGCATGAGCAATTCCCAGTTCCTGAGTTGCTGGAATTGGGAATTGCTGCTGACCAGGCTGGCTTCGACATCCTGGCGGTGAGTGACCATCTGCAACCCTGGCAGGCCAACGAAGCCCATTCGGGGCAAGCGTGGTGACCATGAGCGCAATCGGTCAACGCACCCGCCACATCCGCATGGGCACAACCGTGACGTTCCCAATTTCCCTACAACCCGGCAGTGGTTGCCGAGGCGTTTGCATCGTTGAGTCTTCTTTATCCAGGACGCATCTTCCTCGGCATTGGTTCCGGCGAAGCGCTCAACGAGGAAGCAGCTGTAGGCTCGTGGCCCAAATGGGATGAACGCTCGGAGCGGCTGGTCGAAGCTGCTGAAATCATTCGCAAGCTCTGGCAAGGCGAACCGGTTGCTCACGACGGAAAATACTACCAAGTGAACGCGCGACTGTACGATCCCCCCTCGAAACGGATACCTCTATTGATGGCCGGGAATGGGCCTAAAGCGATGCGACGCTGCGGCCAGTTCGCCGATGGGCTAATCACCGATCCGAAGACCTGGAAAGAAAGCAAGACCGAATTTGAAAAGGGAGCGAGAGATGCGGGCAAGGATCCAATGCGGCCGCCGGTGTTCATCGAACAGTATGTCGTCGTGGGCGACAAGAAAGACGCGGAACAGGCGGCCCAATTGTGGCGTTTCGGCCCCCAAGGCATGGAAGCCGTACTTCAATGTCAGAGATCCTCAGATCATCGAACAACGAGCCAACGCTGAGGTTCCTCTGGAAACAGTTTACGCCGACTGGCCGATTGGAACTGATCCTGACAGGCACATTGAGTGCCTCACCCGACTCTTCGAGAGCGGCGCTACAGGCGGTCACATCCACTCCGGTCAACCTGATCAAAGGCGCGTGATTGATTTCTATGGCAAGTAAGTGTTACCGAAGGTCAGGAAGACCCTGAAAGCTGCCTAATCGGACTCTTTCTTCAAGCTCCGGCAACCAATGGCCTCAACATCTGCTTTTAATACTGCAACCCGGTCTTAGCGTACTAGCAGGCCGGCACCCGCACTAGCTTATGCAACTTTTCTTGTGCGGGCCGCCTTCGTCGCCGCTGCGCTGCGCGCACTTTTTCCCCGCTTCGTCGCGGCGCTCTTGGTTTGTCGCGACAGAGCCGATTTGCTGGCCGAGCTGCGGGGCTCGCGCTTCAACGCAGCCTCGGTTGCCCGAGAACGAATGGCGGATGTTCTGCGACGCGGGTTTTTGCTCGCTTTCTCATCTTGCGCAGCTTTCTTTCGCAGGGCGGCTGAACCTTTAGGTTTTCCTAGCTTCACGCCAGCTCGTCGCGCTTTCGAAAGTCCGATCGCGATTGCCTGCTTAGCAGAGCGAGCGCCGTGTTTTCCTTCCCGAATGTGATGGATCTCTTCGCGCACAAATTCTCCCGCCTGGGTTGACGGGGATTTACCTTCGCGAGCGTCTTCTCGGGCGCGTTGGATTGTTGCTTGGTCGGGCATACCACCTCCTTACCGATTCAATCGATGTTAGCTTGACCGGCACACGCATCCCATCCCCGGTTTACCCTACGGGTGCCGATCATTTCGGGTAGCGCGCCGTTCCGCATGCTCTTTAAGCAATCTGCACCCCGCGTGAGCGTCAGGCGTGCGTCTTTCGCTCCTTCACGTTCTTTTGCGGCTCGATCTTTCTTGAAAATAATTCCCTTGCCCTTTCATGTTTTCTGCTCGGCGCCACGCGGATACGGCAAACATTCAAAACAACTACAGCATGCATTCGATGTTCTGGCCCCGGTTCTCCTTTAGGTTGTATATGGAGCACAGTGTGATCGCCGTGAGCAACAAAATAAATATGACACAACGAAAAATCGACCTGTCAAAGACAGTTAGCGGAGTCGCGCTTCGTTTTCTCACCGGAGCAGCTTTTCTGGTTATTTCTTGCGCGTTAGCTCTTCCTCAACAATCCGGTGATGGGATGGGATCGGCCGGCGAGGTTCTGCGTAAGGCAGTCAATAGTGAGTTAAAAGCTCAATCCAACGATCACAGCCGGTGGATGTATCGAGAGAAGGCCAAGTATGCGGGAAAAGAGCAAGTGAAGTGGGTCGTTGAGACTCGCGAAGGAGACCTCGATCGGTTGTGGTCAGTGAACGACAGGCCGATTACTCGGGAACAACAAAAACAAGAAGACCAGCGCATCGGGGAGCTTCTCCAGAAGCCAGATCGGCGGAGAAAGCGGCAACGTGCCCAGCAGGAAGACGCGCAGCAGACTGAGCGCTTGTTCAAAATGTTACCGGACGCCGCAACCGCAAGGTTTGGAGAACATAAAGGCGGCCTGGTGGAAATACTCTTCCAGCCGAACCCGAACTTCCGCCCTTCGTCCCATGAGGCAGCGGTTTTTCATGCCACGGAAGGCCGGATCTGGATTGACGAAAAAGAGAACAGGCTGGCGGAGATCGAGGGTCATCTCATTCGGCCGGTAAAATTTTACGGTGGCTTGCTCGGCCATCTCGATGAGGGCGGCACATTTAACGTCAAGCAGTCGGAAGTCGCTCCGGGTCATTGGGAGGTCACTCTCCTGCACGTGAATATGCGCGGTAAGGCTTTGTTCTTCAAAACCATTTCCGTGCAACAGAATGCAATTCGAAGTGATTTTCGGCCCGTGCCACCCAACATCACTCTTGCCCAAGCCGCTGAGGAACTCCAAAGGCAATGCAAAACGCAGGCCGCGGCAGATAATCCTGCAGAGCAGCGCTCGACAGAATTCGTGAATACGGCTGCCCAGGCTCGATTGCACTAGCTCACCTTGTGCATATGCCAATAGGAAGTCGTCTCGATGATCTGATTACACGATCTCATCGCGGGCTGTACAGCCATTTGCCGATGGGATCGATGCAGCACGAGGACTATAAGTGAGGCATCTACGCGGTTCATTGCGCATGCTGCATGCAAACGGTGGTGCTAAGAATGATCCAGTTCTTCGAAAGAAACTGGCACAATCTGTTGCTGTCCGCCGTCCTGCTGGTCGCGGCTATAGCGATCTCGCTGATCGCTCACTACGGAGTCTTTTGGCTGCTTCGCCGATTTGCCGCCCGCAAAGGGGCCGTACTGGACCAGTCGCTCATCCGGCACGGGCAAGGGCCAAGCCGGTGGATATTCCCGCTGCTGGCTGCCCTTGCAGTTCTGCCGGGCCTTCCATTGCCACCGCTTCTGATGTCCGGCCTGGAACATATCACAGGGCTGGGTTTGATCGCTGCGGTCGCATGGCTCGTTACGCTTTTCGTTGACATTACGTCGGACGTAATTGCTGGGCGTTACCGGATTGACGTGGCCGATAACCTGGTCGCCCGCCGTATCCAGACCCAGTTCCAGATGCTGCGCCGGATCGTGTTCGTACTGGTCGCCATCATCACCCTGTCCATCATGCTGATGACATTCCCGGCTATCAAGCATATCGGCGTGAGCCTTCTGGCCTCGGCAGGACTCGCTACTCTCGTTGTGGGAATGGCTATGAAGGGGACTCTGTCGAATATTATTGCGAGCGTGCAAATTGCTTTCACCCAGCCTTTTCGGCTCGAAGACGCGGTCGTAGTTGAAGGCGAATTTGGATGGATCGAGGAAATCGGCACCATGTACGTCGTGGTCCGCATCTGGGACCTTCGCCGGTTTGTCCTGCCCCTCTCGTACTTTCTGGACCACCCGTTTCAGAACTGGACTCACACCAGCGCCCAACTCCTCGCCAACACATTGTTGTATGTCGACTACACCATCCCGATGGAGGAACTGCGCACGGAGCTGCGAAGAGTCTGCGAAGCTAGCCCGCTTTGGAAAGGTGAAGTCTGCGTCCTTCAGGCCTCCGATGTTACGGAGCATACGGTTCAACTGCGCGCTCTAATGGATGCGCGCAATTCGAGCGATGCCTGGGACCTGCGCTGTCTGGTACGCGAAAAGCTTATCGAATACTTGCAGAACAATCACCCCGGAAGCTTGCCGCGCTATCGAGGAGAAGTGCAGGGCGCGTCCGCACAGGCCGATCACCCGGCCGAGTCAGAGCTGCAAGCAGAGTCGCGTCGGCCGAAAGGTTCAAACCAGCCGACCGGGGGCCGTGCCCGATGGAGTGCTTAAGCCCCGGTGTATGCGTCCTTTGCTTCCGCATATACGAAGTTGGGGCAACTGCTTCCAAGAAATCAAGGTGGCCTCTCTTAAGGTTGATCCAGCAGAACTGCATCCCGCCTCAGAGGAGCCACCTTCCCGGACAGATCCGCGCTGCTTTCGATCACAGCACAACGAAAACGGCAACCTGAACGCCCGGGTGAAGCAAATCGAACAGAAAATACTCTCCATCGATGTAGTCGATGTAACACTCATCGGTATAGGCCCAGCCCTCAGGCCACGCATCCACTAGCTGAAAGCTGTAGCCGCCATACTGAAATTGAGGCTGACCTTGCACAATTACGGTTCTTGCGGTGAACGTATGGCTGCGGCCAAAGTGAGCGCGGAACTTGTCGTCGGGAATGTGGCCGCTCTTGCCCGCGGGCCGACCGTTCCTGCCCTGCTGTTCCGGATGTTCTTGCCCTTCGGGCCTCGCCTGGTCATGAGACTCTTTTTGCTCTTGCTTTTGATCTTGTTTTGAAGGCTTGGCCTCGTCCTGGTGAGGTCTTGCTTCGTTCTGAGGTTTTGTTTCATCCTGCTTTGGCTGATGCTTGGGCTCTTCCTGTTGCGTGGGTTTGTTGTCCTGTGGCTTGTCGTCTTGCGCAACAACCAACGCCGAACACCCGACCAGCACTGAGAGAATCGCTAAATTCAGAAACCTGAAAGCTCGCATTGTCATCCTCCGAGGCAATCCTTGATAGTTTTTACTCTTAACTACGCAGTTGCCGGATTGCTCATTTGAGATGTAATGCCTACGAAGTCCGAACTGCGGATGAGCCTGTAGACTCTGAACTGAGAGGCTGTAGCTCCGTTCTCCGAGTGTTCGCGATCTTGAACATAGACGGGCCCGCCCCCCGGGGGGCGTGGTTCCGGCGACCACGCCCTTTCCCTCAAGGGCCGAATGAAAGCTAGAACGGACGGGTGGGAACACTTCGAGGAAGGCAATACACATCGCGCTATTGAAAATCCCGTACCACTCAATCGAAAACCTTATTGCCAGTTCCCCTATCTAAGGTCCGGCGGTCCAGATCCCACTGATCCGCGAGGACTTCTTGAGGTTGTTTCCTGCATTCCAGATCCATCCTCCGTACATTTTCACTCGCGTGGTCGGCTCTGTTCGTGACCACGACTGCATTCGCACCACACCCACCATCACCGTTACCAGTCCCGCCAATAATTGGCAAACCACCAGCCCGGTGAATTATGCCGCGACGGCAAGCAGCCCCGCCTGCGCCCAGGGAATTTCGGCAATTCGCATCTACTCCCGTCCCTACGTCAGCGCTTAACGGGGGAAAACACAGCTATGCAGGGCTTCACAGTGACTCCATAGGAATCCATAGAAATTCGAGACTCTGTGCGAACTGAATTTCGGGTGATGGAAGAAGAAAGGAGGGATTCGAGCTCAAGTGCAGGAAAGCGGACCATTCCGGCGGTTCCTCTTGAAATGCTCGGCTTCCATATAAGTGATTTTGGCATCAGACTGTCATGCCAAGCGAATCGCAAAGGAAAATATCCCGGCCTGTGGGCCACTATTTCCGTACACCCCCGGAACCTTATCCGGCGCCCATCAATGATCCGCCAAGCCCTTTGGAGAATCCAGACGCTCCGGTACGTGAACCCGATCCTGAGGATCCGGCGCAGCTTTGAGTGGAGGGCCCTTCGCAGGGCCTCTGCGCTCTTAACATGCTAACGTGAGGGACTGACAATGAGGAAGCCGATGAAAGCGATGAAGAAACACCATGCTGGACAGGAACGTCTAAATGCGGTCGCACGCAAACTAGGACACGCGGCTGGCACGCTCACGAGAGCCACACGAGAGTTGGGGGAGAACCTTTCGGCGCTACCGGAGACCGTTGCGACCAGGCTGCGCGAAACCACCAATTTCGACACTCCCGCGGAGCGCTCGCGAGCTCGCGCTCGGCCTCTCAGGAAAACGACTCGCCGTTCCGCTCGGGCGCAGACGACGAAGGGCAGGGCGACCGTGGAGAAGAGAAGGAGCCCGAAGAACAAAACGCTGCTCAACCGGAAGTCGGCTCACGCTAAGGAATGATCAGGGATGCGTACTGGCTCGTCTCCGCTGGTAAAGACGTGTCGCGCAGCGTCCACCAACTACTTTCGGATAGCCACCAGGCAAAGAGATGCTCTGTCAACAGAGAATTGGCATCCGTTATGCTGGAGCATATTTCTAGGAGGAAGTACAAAATGCAAACAAAATCATTGCGAGAGTTGTATATCGATGAACTTCGGGATCTTTACAACGCCGAAACGCAGCTTGTGAAAGCTCTGCCGAAGATGGCCAAAGCGGCCTCGAACGATCAACTGCGTGAGGCGTTCGAAGGACACTTGCACCAGACCGCGGAGCAAGTGTCTCGCCTGGAGCAGATCTTCGAGCAGTTGGAGGAGAAACCATCCGGAAAGAAGTGTCTTGGTATGCAGGGCTTGGTCAAAGAGGGGGCCGAAACGATCGGAGAGGACTACGCCGAAGACGTGATGGATGCCGCGATCATTGGCGCAGCGCAGAGGGTGGAGCACTATGAGATAGCTGGTTACGGAACCGCCCGAGCGATTGCCGAGCTGCTTGGCGAAAACGAGCACGTTTCTCTGCTGAACCAGACGCTGGAAGAAGAAAAACGAGCCGACCAAAAACTGACGGATCTTTCGCAGGATATTAACTCGAAAGCGGTCCAAGGCGGAGCAAGCACTTCAACACGTTCCCGCGAAAATCGCGGTGGCTCAAAGTCTAGGAAAGCCGCATAGCGAAACCAGGAATGGAAGGACTTCCGGAAGGAAATCCTTCCATCTTAATTGATTGACGGTGCCAAAGATGAGGTTCGCATATGTTGAAGGCGGCGGACCGCAATTAGGCTTCGATGTGGACCCGCTTCACCAAATACTGGATTTCCTGTATAGCATTCTCTCACCGGTATGGCTATCGTCGGGACAGTTGGCCGATCCAAGGATAGTCTACCCTGGAGGAGAAGTTTTGTGAGAACGTTAGCTACCCCCGCCCAAACCACCCCGGGAAATTGGAGAGAACTTTACATTGCCGCTTTGTTCGAGACGGACAACCGGAGAATCCCGCTGCGAATCGCCGATGCCGAGAAAGCGATTGTGTCCCGGGCGCGCGAACTCTTTTCCGCTGGCGGTGACACAATCGAAGAAGACCAAGCGTTAGACGATGCCCTCTATGCCCTGCGAGCACTCCAGAGTTGTCTGAATCTCCGTGCCGCAGCCTAAACCCATCCTGCCGTCTAGTCATACTTGCAAATCTTTAAGCCCCAGAGAAGAGCCTTACACTTCTTCCCCCATACAAATGAGGAAACTATCGCCAGCCGGCAGGGGGTAAACAGTATTGCTGACGCCTAGCGGTGATCGTACATTGCGAAGAGTGTAGGAAAGTTGAGTTCCCGTGCAATGGCACCAAAGATTGCAGGACGCGGCATTGACTTGCATCAGTTGTTCTCTGCAGAGGATCTAAGACGCGTATTCGACACAGCAGTATGCCAACTTCATGAGGCTGACTCCGCCGCCAAAAAGCGGTTGCGGTATCGTACGCCGATCTTTCAGCGCAGAGAAATCATGGGGATTTCTCAGGCGAATGCGGAAGAGCGCGCATTGAAAGTCGCGGCTCGAGCGCTGGCTCAATTGTGGAACGTTTGATGCGAACTCGCCAGCGACGCAGGGTGGGATCGTTCTTCAGCCGATTCTACGTCGAAACTGAACGCGGTTGGATACGTGGCGCTCAAGCCGAGTACCGCTTGCCGGCATACGGTGGAGCTGCGGCGGCATTTGGATCTGGATAGCTGTGCTCTTGATGGCATAAACCACCACAGCATGGTACTGCCCCGGCTCGAATGCAGGATCTGCTGCATTTTTGACGACCTCAGGGCAGAACCCGCGCTTGTGGCTCAACTGGTCATTTTAATGTCCTTTGCTGTGACCTCTGCTTTATGCTTCTCCAGCGCCGTTCGCTCAGCCACTTCCTTGGCCCGGTCACCGTAGCGTCCCGACCGCTGCGCACTTTCCTTGATGTGTTCGTATTCCGCTGCTCCTTTGCGCTCACACCCCGAAGATTTTTTTCCCTGGCATCTGCTCCTCTTTCATTCGTGTGGTTCGGTGCTTCCAATATGTCCGGAGTAATATCCAGTACGAATCGCGACACGTAGCCGAGTGGATCCGTCGAGGTCCCGCCCGTCGGTGACAACCAGTAGAATTTTCTTTTGCAATGGGGAAGTCTGGGTCAGGTGGTCTACAGCTCTCCAGCGCGTGGAGACGCGGGGCAGCACAGCCCTCTATGATGCTCTCATTGCCGTCAGATATCCTCTGGAACAACCACCTGATCGGCGACTTCTCCTCGCCAGGTTTGCCCGACTACGGCCGTGCGATTGTCCCCAACGCCGATGGAAACTGCTCTTCGATTCGTCAGGATCTTTTGCATTCCTGTGCTGCCTTACTTGCTCATCTCACCATACAATAGCGAAAGTTGAGGCTGCTTGTTGTTGTATGGTGGCGTGTTTCCGGGCGGCTGATTCACTACGGGCCGGCGCAGGACTCTCCGTTTTGGAAATAGCAAATCGCGCAGTTTCATCTTGGCTTTGTGCAATTGGGATTTCGAATTGCCGACTGAGCAGTCCAGCATTTTTGCAATTTCATGATGCTGGTACCCGTCCACCTCGTGCAGGGTGAAAATCTGCCGGCATCCCTCCGGAAGTTCCTGCATGGCGCGGTGCAACGTGATACGGTCGATCACGCCGCTGAGGCGTGGGTCCGCCTTCCCGACATCGCGCCGGAGGGATGGCGACTGCGACGAAACAGGCTCGTCGAGAGAAACGACCGGCGGGGATTTGCGGCGGCGTAACTTCATCAGCACCGTGTTCACAGCAATCCGGTACAACCAGGTGGAAAAGGCGGAGTCTCCGCGAAACGAACCAACGCTCCGGAACACCTGCAGAAAGGCTTCTTGCGTCAGGTCTTCAGCCTCAGCGATATCCTTCGTCATCAGCAGACAAACAGAATACACGCGCTTCTTGTGAGTCTGGAAGAGCGTGGCAAAGGCCTGCTCGTCGCCACTCTGTGCGCGCTGCACCAGGCTGCGTTCGGATTCAGGCCGATTGGTATTGTCGCTGGCTGGCACCAGATTTGTTGCTGTCGCGGAAATTACGCAAGTCGCCACTGTAGTCTCCTTCTTTCAAACTTTAAAAACCAGGGTGCTTGTTTGTGCTCTGGATGATTCCCAAGAGCATTCAACTTCCAAAATAGAGACTAGCCAGGGTGCGGACTTCAGCCCATCGGGACGCTCCTGTAATTGATTGGCAGACTTGCTGTACAACTGGATGGAGTCAAGTGCTGAGGCAGTGGTTTATTTGTGACGACTCGGCTAAGCAGACGTGACGTAACTCTTGTTGGCGAAGAGTGTCAGTGACAAATTAACGGTCAGGTGTGGCAGATGGTGTAGTACGCCAAAGAAGCCGGAAACAGCGCGTGAGCGGCGAGGTGGGGACTTTGACGGTTCAGCATTGGCGCTCCTTACGGAAATTCAGCTCGCAATAGAAATCTGCAGCGTCATTTCCCGAGTCAAGAATAAAGATGGTGGGCTGGACGCTCCCCACTCTCCATCGAGTCCTGCGAGGGCACCGGCGTCGAAAATCGACCCCGATGCCCTCCAGACTTCACAGTCGCCCGGCCAGAAGCAGCACAAGTAAGACAACAACTACCAAGCCGAGTCCGCCGCTGGGGTAGTAACCCCACGATCTGCTGTATGGCCAGGTCGGCAGAGCACCGAGCAACAACAGCACAAGAACAATAAGCAAAATCATCGACATGAGAACCCTCCGATCCAATCCATCTTTCGCGAGCAACTATTTGAATTATCCTTCGGAATTAACCCTAACTTTCCCGTGAGTCTGATTCCATCCGGTTCAAGCTGTAAAGTGAACCGAGTGCTTGCTGGAGATGCAGGTAGGGGCAGTTCTAGGGGTCTACGGGCCACCTACCCAAGCCATTCGTGAGATACAGTCTCGCCTGTATTTGCGGCAAATCGGGACGCAAATCGGCAACGCATAGGGCCTTCCGATTGTGGCAGGCCCTAAAGTCTCTGCGTTTTGCGAAACGGCACTCAACTCAGGCAGCACTTTTTTTCCCGGCCGAAGCTTCACCGGAAGATGCAATGTCCTCGGCGCCGGTGACTTCCATAATTCCTTTGGCGCGCCTGATTTCCTCGGATGTTTCGCAATGGACCGCGACCAGAATGCCACCTTTGAGGATTCTTCCTTCGTACCGCTTGGCCTCGTATTCGGGGATTCCAACTCCGATAAGAACTCCGGCAAATCCACCCAAAGCGCCCCCTACGCCAATCCCGGCGAGCGCAGCGACAAGCGGGCCAGCGGCTATGACTGGACCGATACCGGGAATCGCCAGCGCGCCCGCGCCGACAAGCCAGCCCAACGCCCCTCCAATGGCCGCTCCCGATCCAGCGCCGACGGCCGCTCCTTCCGGCGCTTTCGTGCTCTTATCTGTCACCAGTTCGTTGGAACCAAGATTTTCTGGCAACAGCACAGAAACATCCGAACTCGAGAACCCGGCATCTTTGAAAGCGGTCACCGCGGATTCGACATCGCTCCGCGTCAAATAGATTCCAAACACAGATTTATTTTTCGCCATTGATGCATCTCCTAGTGAATAAATATTTGCCATGGGATTACAGCTGCGAGAATAGAGCGGAATCACGCAGCCAGTCCACAGGGTTACAGGCTCGCTGATTTAGGTGTGCTGGCCAATCCGGGGAAATCCTTAGAGGAAAACAAACTTCCGAGTAGGAGAGGTGCCTAACTTTGACGCGATTGTGGATTGGAATCGGTCTACCGGTTTCAAGCTGATCGTCGGGACGCCATGTCCGACGTTTCTCCGGAAGCTTTCGATGAAGCTGGGCTGGTGGGGAAACTCGCTGTGACTCGTGTGCCGCTGTCTCCGGACTCAATCTCCAGCTGTCCCCCCAACTGTCGCACTCGTTCTCGCATGCCCTGAATACCCACGCCCGCGCGAATGGGCATCGGCATGCCCGTACCCCGGTCGCGAATCTCAATGTTTACGCCGTGCGTCCCCCGGGTAATCGCGACGCTCGCGGAGGTGCTGCTGGAATGACGGTGGATATTTGTGAGGCATTCCTGCACGATGCGGAACATTGCGGTCTCGAGTTCAGGCGGCAGCCGCCTAAGTGTCGGGTCCAGACGGAGATCCATGTCGATTTTGCTTCGCTCGGCGAAACCTTCGACATACCAGCGCACGGCGGACTGCAACCCAGCCTCGTCAAGCAGCGGCGGGTGTAACAGATGAGACATCGTGCGCAAGTCTCTGGACAGCTCTTCTATAAGGCGCAGGCTCTCCGTAATTTGTGCGGCGAAGCTGGAGTTAGTCTTCTTGAGTTCTTCCTCGACCGGAACCAGGGTCAGGTTCAAAGCGACCAATATCTGGCCGGCAGTGTCATGCAGTTCGCGGGCGATCTGGCGTCTTTCGTCATCCTGCATCTGCAGGAGACGCGCGGAAAGGGCGCGCAGTCTTTCCTGTGCCTGATCGAGTTCGGAGGTGCGCTCCTTTACTCCGGCCTCCAATTGCGCATGGGCATCCCTGAGCGCTTGTTCTGAACGCTTGCGTTCGCTGATGTCCCGGCACACGCCCATCATGCTCATGGGACGGTTGGATGAATCGTAAATGACCTGCCCATGCGCCTCCATCCAGCCAAAACTTCCATCTGCCCTGGCTTGGCGATATTCCGCGTGATACTTGCCATTGCCCTGAAGTGCCTGCTCAACCGCCTGCTCCACCCGCTCGCGGTCGTCGCTGTGAATTCCCTCCCGAAATGCCTCGACGGTTCCTGCGAAGGTTCCGGGGAGCTGCCCGTGGATTCGTTCCATGTTTTCCGACCAGCGGACGCTTCCGCTTTCGATGTCCCAGTCCCAGGTACCGATATTCGCGGCGTCCAGGGCAAAACGCATTCTCTGCTCGCTGTCTCGCAGCGCCTGTTCGATCTGCCTTATCCGGGTAACGTCGCGAGCTATTTTGGATGCGCCCACGATCCTGCCAGACGAATCCTTGACTGGCGAAACGGTCAGCGATATAAGAACTCGTTTCCCAGCTTTCGTGACTCGTACTGTTTCAAAGTGGTCGACGCGCTCTCCCGCTCTCAGCCTGCGCAAGATGTTCGTTTCTTCCGCCTGCAATTCGGGAGGGATAATGATCGTAATCGGTTTTCCGAGAACCTCGTTTTCGGTGTAGCCGAAAATACGCTCCGCGCTCCTGTTCCAGCTGGTGATGATCCCGTTCAGATCTTTCGCGACGATTGCGTCATCCGAACTCTCTACGATCGCTGCGAGCCTTGAGCGGGTCTCGTCGGCAGCCTTCTGCTCTGTGATGTCGAGGCACGACCCAACGTAGCCCTCCAACACTCCTTCGCCGCGGTACAGGGGCTCCCCGTGGCTCAGCACCCAACGAAACTGCCCGTCAACGCGACGCAGGCGATATTCCATTTTGAAGGCTTGGCGAGACCTGACGGAAGATCGATAGATGTCCAGGCATCGCTGCCGATCATCGGGATGGATTCCGTCGGTCCAGCCATTTCCGAGTTCCTGCTCCAGGGTTCTTCCTGTGAACTCAAGCCATGACCGGTTGAAATATGTGCGAAGAGCGTTCGCATCCGAAACCCAGATCATGGCAGGCGCTGCATCCGCCATGATCTTTCCATTGACTGGCAGTCGTGTGTTTTCCATATAGGTTTAGCGCGCCGCCCTACGGACCGCTTCAGGTACATCTATCCAAGACCGCACTTGGCCTTTCTCAAGAGCAGTGCGAACACCGCTGGCCGTACCGGCTATTTCGATTTGGACGTCCACACATAGAACTTTCCGTCATCGGCAACCGTTTCAATGTCCAGACCACTGGAGGCTGCCGCTCGGTGCACGGCAGAACGAAGGTTCGCCAGGCCAACGCCGCCCACATCGGCAAGTGGAATCTCCAGGGCCGAACCCGCCTGCAGCGTCGCCAACTCCTGCACGATGCCCTGAACCAGTTCGTGATGCTTCCCGTGTCTGCCCCTCTTCAAGTTAGAAATCTGAACTTGGCGATACTTCATCCCCGCCTGCCGACTCTTGGTTTCTTGATCTCTGCCCATGTTCCACCTTTCCCCCTTCGGTGCAGAAAAAATACCAGAAGACAATATTTATGTCAAATATACTTTTCTAGTTGGCTGTAGACACTTTCCGTATAAACGCTAATAGCATATCGCTAGGTACACGATAGTAGTACGAATATTATAGTATACTTATGCCATATTGCGGGTTCGCTCTGCTGCCTTTGTGTTAGACGTTCGTCGCGGCCACGAAAGACGAAAGCAAATATTTCACCTGTTTTTAGTGAAGTTTGTATGTTTACAGGGTGAGGCTATCGCCGCCGGCAGGTATTTCGAGGGACGCGAATTCGGAGAGCAGCCAGGTGCGGCAATCTGGCGGAAGGATAACTATGCAACGCATGTGTCGAGAGGTAGCAAGCCACGCATGGCGCGCGCGCCAATGTACCGCGGAGTTACTTCGTCATGCCAGGATCGTGACCGATCCAATCAAGCTGGCTTTCCTGAAGGCCGAAGTTGCGAAACGCTCAGCAAGCACCGAAAGCGACCGATTGAGTGCAGGCCATCAGCCACCGTTTTAGGATACTGATGTTGTTAGTATCGATTTGTCTAAGACTCCGCAGGGTGGGAGCTAGGTGCAGACGGATAAGGTCTCAAGAGGGGCGACGTCCAAGGCGTCGTATACCGCTACATTTTAGGAATTCTGGCGGCGATGGCTGCTCTGTTGCTTCGCGGACTTCTCACTCCGCTTCTGGGAGAGACTAACCCGTATCACACTATTTGGGCAGACTGTCGTCTTCTCGGCTTGGTATTACGGGATCGGCCCTTCCATTCTCACCACCCTTGTCGGGGCCGTCGGCTCTGGTATTGGTTCATGCCGCTGATCCATTTATTCGAACTTCAGGACCCCATGCCGGAAATCTCCGGTATGCTTGGTTTCCTCGTCTTTTCCAGCTTGATCATTGCTCTCGGGGAAGCCAACCGGCGCTCCCTTGCCCGGAGCAAATGGGCGGAAGAACAACTGCGAAGAGCGCATGATGAACTCGAGCGAAAGGTTCAGGAACGAACCACAGACTTGAACCTGGCGAATGAAAGCCTGCGGGAACTGTCGGGCCGGCTGCAGCAGATGCGGGACGAAGAACGCCGGCAACTCGCACGGGAGTTGCACGACAGTGTCGGGCAGTTGCTCGCCGCACTCAGTATGAACATCGCGACCGTGCCGCGTCAATCCAACAGGCTTGATTCGCCAGGAGCCCGCGCCGTCTCTGAAAATGCCGCCTTGGTAGAGCAAATCAGCCGGGAAATTCGCACCATCTCACATCTTCTGCATCCCCCATTGCTCGATGCAGCCGGTCTTGCATCCGCGCTTCGCTGGTACGTCGATGGCTTCTCCGAGCGCAGTAAGGTTAAAGTCGATCTCTCGATCACTGAAGAGTTTGGCCGGCTGTCAGATGAGAGGGAAATTGCCATCTTCCGCATGGTCCAGGAATGCCTTATAAATATTCATCGGCATTCTGGCGGTGCCTTTGCTACGATCCGCGTGCACGAAGAAGATCACCGGATTCTGGTTGAAGTTCGAGACGAAGGCAAAGGTATACCTTTGGAAAAGCAACGTGAGATCAGTTCCTCAGGTCGAACCGGGGTGGGGTTTCGCGGTATGCGCGAACGTCTCAGGCAGCTTGGCGGAACTCTGGAAATTCGATCAGACGGTGCAGGCACAGCAGCGACCGCGACCGTCCCGCTTCAGGACTCGCCGGCTCCAGGGTCACAAAAGAAGTCGCCCGACTTTCTTGCCTGACCAGGGCGGCACCGGCGCGCTTACCGGAAAGGCAAGTCGGATGTTGCCGGTTTAGAGCGCCTGCTCAAGGCTGCGAAGTGGATTCGTTCTTTCCATCGCTCTTAGGAATTGTTGCCTCTGGTTCGGCTTCAATGGTGACCTCCACCTCAGCACCGGGCTTGAGGCGCACCCTGTCGCCAAACTCGGTGGTCAAAGCATTTTCGATGCGAAGCTCCCGATAGAGGTGATCGGCCCCTTCCACCGCGATCTGAGCCTTCTCAGGTATGCCCGGAGACCTAGACTTGATGACCTTTTCGACAGTTGCGGGCAGAGTGGTGCTTGGTTTATCGCTCATAGATGGTCCTTATCGCAGCCAACCAAGTCTGTTCTTACGAAGCATCTAGTTTCGTACCCTATTGCCGCTATTCGCGCTTTGACCCTGCAACGGTGTTCTTCCCGATGTTGTCGCGGTCGGGTTTGTGGCCGAAGTCCAGAGAAAAGCGCGGCTCCGATTGTGTGCCTGTAATGCGAATAGGAACCTCGGTCCCTGCTCCGTCCTTGCTGAAGAATGGATCGACGGGCTTCAAAAGAATTGACTTCCACCCGGTGCTCATTTGCGAGAGCTTTGCTTCCAGGCGGGCTTTTCCACGAAGGTCGAACTCTTGTCCGTCCAAGCTGTAGTCGCCAGTCATATCGACATGCGTTCCGGGGATAAGAAAATGAAGGAGTGAGAAGGACAGGAGTCCGTCCTTCAGAGTGAACACGCCTCGCAAATCAACCGGCACGTCTTCCTCAACGTGCGCCTGCGCCTGCTTGGGATTCCCCCGGCTTCGCAGGCTCAACGAGTCGATCTTCTGCTGCACTTTCTCGTTCGTAAAGTGAGCCCGCGGCACATGGAAGGTGCCGGCCAACTTTAGCCTGTCGGCCACGCTCCCGTCCCCAGGAGGAAGGCTCATTCGTGTTTTCATTTCTGCTGGACCGCTCATTATCGGCGGGTCAGTGTGCACGCCCAGTTTAAGCAAGTCTTCGATCTGCGCATGATCTAAGACGACGTCGAGCTCTATATCGTGCCCGTTCGGTTCGCTGACTCGCACCACCGACCCCTCCGCCGTGAAAGAAGAATGAAGGAAGGTTGCGTGCACCGGCTTGAGATATGTGTCTCCGTTTGTACCGTCGACAATGGCGTGGAACTCCGTGTGTAGCGGCACGGCATGTCCGCTGCTCGCAATTCGAAAATCTGGCGTGTCGGTCTTTCCGTGCACGACGATATTGCCTAGACTTCCCCAGTATTCCCCTGTGGATGAAAGCGTTCCCGCGATGCCTTTGATTGTGCCCAAATTGGCATCGCTGAACGAATAGTTCCCCTGCACCGGCGTATCTCGAGGGCTCTCTTCCTGCCAAGGACCGAACAGGCCGTTTGACTGAATGGTGCCCACGGGCTTCGGGTTGATCAGGGTCGCATTAAACTGAAAAGGTTGGCCCGGACCAGTGTCCTGTAGGTTCAAGTCACTGATGGCAAATTCCAAGGGTAGCTTGCCCGGCTTTAGAGTGTTGATCACTAATTTTGTATTTGCGCAAATGAACTTGTCGACGACAATGGACATTTTCCGGGCTCTTGAACCCATCTGCGTTACTTGCCGACGATTTTCCCTGGGCGGGATGTTTATCTCCAGACCCTGCACATACACGCTCTCCACGTGCATTGGGGAACGGAACAAACTTCGCAATGCGGTTTCAAAGCGGAATTCCTGGATACTGATTAGGGGTTGAATTCCCGGTGCGTGTGGGTTCGGATCATCCTTTCCGAAAAGGCTGAGGCCACCGCCTGAAACCTCAATCCCATTGACCACGGAAACATGAAAACTCGCCAGCTCTACTGTGCTCCCAAAGCGACTCGACAGAGTCTGAACGATTCGAGTTCGAAGGATCGGTTGAGCACGACCGATTACCAGTCGCACCGCCACCGTCGCGCCGGCTAATAACACGAGAACGACTATGCCGATCCATCTCCACGCAAACGCGCGGGGCGCTCTCTTCGGCGTGGGTTTCCGGAAGGCTTGCACAGTCGCACTCGCGGTTCACGGTGCCTAACGCATGGAGCTTGCTTTTTGATCCTTAACTTGCAACTCGTTCACCACTTGCTGAACGTTCGGGACCTTGGACGCAACTTTTTCAGCCTGCGTGCGCTTGGATTCCGAACCAACCTCGCCGGTCAAGGTTACAACCCCACTCTTGACTCCGTACCTGACGGCTTTGTGAAGTTTGTACTGGATGAGGGCGGCATCCAGGTTCTTCTCGATGCCTTTGTCCAGATCCGAGTTCACGGCCTTTGTTTCGCTTTCGTTACCGGGAGGAGCCACGACAATCTTGTCCGCGACAACCTGCCCGGTTGCGAGTGACCTAGCAATGGACTCGGCTTGTGCCTTATCAGCATCGGCCGGGACGTTTCCGGTGAGGGTCACTACACCTTTGTCGCGATCCTGCGATACGGAAACATCCTTCAGGCCAGCTTGATCAAGCGATCTGCGGACACTGTCGGAAACATCGGGCGACTTTGCGGATGTCCGCGAGCAATCTACGAGGCACCCGACGGCAAGCAGCGTGAAGAAGGCTAGATACAGTTTGGTCGATTTCATAGTTTTTTTGTTCCATCAGTTAGCCTTCTTAAGACGATCTTGGGCTCCGTAAGGTTGTCTCTCGTTCGTGAACCTTGAAGGGAGCGCGGGCGTGGTCGACCTTGTCATAGAGACTCTTTTCTTACATCGTACTGATCCTGATGTAGCGTCGCAGGTCTGGAAGTGAGGTGAAGAACAGATATCCAGCCAGAAGAAGAGATGCTGCACTTACCACCTTAACCATTAGCGATACTGGTTTATTCACAACGGCCTCCTTAGGGTCCGGTGCTTGGATGTATTTCTCGCCCGAGGGGTAGCCCGCCGGCGTTACACAGACTGGCCGTACAGCCTTGTTCGGAGAAACCAGATCTGCTGAGCAACATTTTGCTGAGGAGTAGCGGCATCGTCATAGCGGCAGACGTGTTGATGGTCATTGTTGTGCTCGCCTTCATGCATGCCGGATGAGCCTTTTCTGCGATTCCGCCTTCAGTGATGCACAACTTCTCGCCGAACTGCGCAGTCACTGACGCCCGCGCCAAATCTTGGCTTCTGCGGATCGCGTATCTGGATTGCTAGTGGCTGGGAAACGCCGGGCGCAGATGTTTCTGAGCGAAGCGAGCAAATGATCGCCAATCGTACCTGATTTTGAAATCACATCTTTGATGCCTGCTTCACGAGCGTCTTTCTGAAGTTGCTCGCTGATGTGCATGGTAAACATCACCATCTCCACATTCGGAGCAATTCGGGTAATCTCGCGAGCCGCCTCAAGCCCATTCATCACCGGCATGGAAAGATCCAGAATCACCGCGTGGGGCCTGAGTTCAGCGACCTTCTTCACGGCAATCTGTCCGTTCTCAGCCTCCCCGCATACTTGCCATTCGGTGTTCTTTTCGATGAAAAATCGGAGCAGATGGCGGATAGAAGAGCTGTCGTCGACGATAAGGATTTTCAGAGACATGGAAGCCCCCGCTGTGCCTTGGCGGGTAGCTGGCGAGATCCAAGTCATGCTCGAAGGAGCCGGCAACGGGGAAGGCACTACATGCACGGTAGTCCCTTGAACGAAAAGCGTACATCCGGTGAATACTGCACGGTAGCGCACAATAGAATGTGCCATTCAGACATTTTGCGAACGCTTTTTGCAAAAGGCCGGATTGATCTCCTAGCCGCGTGGAATTGTAGTGAATTATTCAACGAACGACTTGAGCAAGCGGCTTGCCTTGGCGGTCGGCACCGCGGGCGGCTCGGGGGTACGGCTGTGCCCTAATTAAGTGAGTTGCCGGGATTCAGGATGACTGAGGGAAGGTCACGGATGGCGGTTCGAAACCCGCGCGGCGGCTGCTCTGCGTGCGTTCTTCTCTCTCATCGAGAAGGCGGAGAATTTCGGAGACTAATTGGTTCAGTCTTTCAGGATCTCGCTCGACGGAAGCTTGAGCGCACAGATCGCGCCAGCGTTCGTTATGAGGATCGTCCGTCATGGGAAAAATTTTATGTAATGAGGTGTCGGGTTGCAATCGGGGTTCTTTGGAAGTTTTCCATAAGGGAATCCCCTATACCTTCCCTGATGCTGTTTCGCCTATTAGGACACCTACCGGATTGCATAGCTGAACCAGGTTTAAAATCGCGCTCAATCGCGGACTACGAGTTCAGCGCGCGGAGGAGTGGATCACAATCTCCTCCGCGCACGAAACTCAAGCGCGCTCAGGCAGAAACGCTGGGACTTACGAAAGCGGCTCGATGCCGTCTACTTTGATGGTGTTGCTATTCATGTCGAGCCTACCGGTCACTTTCACCTGCTTGCCCACATATTGTTTGGCCTTTGCTGGGTCGTCGAGTTTGTAACTGACCTTCGTAACTGAGTCCTTCAGGACGAGTTCTCCGTTTTCTTTCGCAATGCGCCCGGTGAAGGCCTTGGCCTCGTGCGTGGTGGTGTCGCCAGACTCGGGCATCTGGGCCTCGTTCTGTTGCTGTTGCTGAGCGGCGGCCTGCCGCTGCGGCATTGCTGGAGCGGGGTCTTGATCGGACTGCTGTGCATAGATTGACGGTGCCATGGCTAACGTCAAAAGAGCGACAGCTGCGTTCAAAGAGAAGTGCAGCAGAAACTTTTTCATAGTGAAATCCTCCTGGAATCACGTTTTGCGTTCCAGGATCACATTGCAACAACCTTGCCAATCGTCACGTGCCAGGGTGCCCCTTGCAAAACAAGAGCCTTAGCAACAAGCATCTGAGCAAACTGGGAACTTTAGGCGGACCACCAAGAAATTCTTGCCAACAGGAGAACCAGTCGCAAGGCGGGAATTCCCCGCGTTCGTCCTCTTCGCTCAGATGGATCCACGGACTGTGTGACGAATCCCTTCAAAAAACCTAACCTTGCGATCTACATGGTTTACCCGAGTGCCATACCTCGGTGAAACGCGTAAGTTTTGCGGGTGACCAAGGTGGAAGGCCGCGCTTCTGATTCCTGCGCTCTCAGCAGTAAATAGAGCGACTATGCATCACATCTCGCGCTTCCCAAACATTAAGTATCGCGAGGATGGAAGCGAACTCCGCAGGATGAATGTCATTGATTTGGAGGGTTTGCCATGGCCGTGAACGCAGCAGCCGCGTACGGAATATACTCGCAAGACGTTTCGTTGACCGACATTGTGCGCGACCTAAACCAAGCCGGCTTTGAGAACGAAGATATTTGCATGATGCTGCCACCCACTCATCCCATTGCATCGATGGTTCGGGACGCAAGCCTGTTCAATTCCGAGAGGAAAAGCAGCGCGGCGACGGCCGGACTAATTGGCTGGCTTTCGGAATTCGGTGCGGTGATGATTCCGACCGTAGGTTTCTTCATCCGCTCGCAGATATTTTTTCATGCTCTTATGGCGACGCGGGAAGCCCCGGCTCTCTGTGGGAATGCCAGAACGCTGGTGGGGCTCGGCTTTTCGGAAGAAGACGCGGAACGGTTCGAGGATCAGCTTCTTGATCCTGGAGTCCTGGTGTATGTCTCGTGTGCGGGGGGCGCGAAAACGATGTGGGCACGAGATGTGCTACGGCACACGGGAGCCCACGAGGCCGCCACGCTGGAAGAGAGAATCAGTGTCGCAGCCATGGCCTGATCCCGCTGATTTGGCCGTCAGATAGGCTGCTTGCCGAATCGGTTTCGTTCCCACCTGAGATCACTTTGTCCCGCGAGCAAAATTCAATCAGCCAACAACCATCGCCGGGCGCTGGTTGTCATCAGAAACTTTTCTTCCCGCGAAGGGAGTTTCTTGAGAAGGGAGCAGGTGCTGTCCCCAGTGAACTGGCACCTGCTCAATAGGGGCGTTCTGTCAGTAGGAGCACAGCCTAGTGGTACAGCTCTGTTCTTGCCATACTGTGAATATGGTATCCGGTGGAAAGACTTCCTTGAGCATTCGCTTCAAGCCGCCAAAACATTCCGTTGCTCCCTCAAAACATTCCGTTGCTCCCTGAAGATGACGTAGGACACCACGTAATTACAGGCATCGATGTATGGACGGCCAGTTGCTACATGTTGGTCACAGCCGACGCACCACCTTGGAGTGTGCCTGAGCCACTCGTTGAGACGACGACTCGAATTCGGAACCTTCTTCATCGGGGCAAGAATGCTTTTTGGGGAACCGCTCTTGCGAGGGGTTTGGGAGGGATCACCAGAAAAGATAAAGGCTGTGACATTGGTTATGCTCTAGCCGCCAGCTCCTTGCGAGGAAGCCACCAGCGTGGACGCATGCACCGTCACAGCCCTTGATGCGATCACCGCTTTCGCAGTTCCCAACCCCAACTACTCCTCGCAGAGCCGTCGGTTTTTTCGGGTTTGGATGCCCGTCGAGTTGCCTCTTCGAGCCGATCACTCAGCCTACTTCGGACTGGCAAAAGTGTTAATTAAGCCAACCCTTTCAGCCGTCGACGCGTGTCACCCTAAATACTTGCTTCAGAGTTGTCAACGCCTGTTTTCAGTGCAAAGTCTGAAACTCGAAAGCGCGCTCACCGAGGACGCAATCGGTTGAATTGTTGAGGCTTAATGAATGGACGGTTGAATTGCCCCCACTTCTCCACAGCTTAATTCACAGCACGCGACGCGATAGAAGCCCTGCGACTTAACTGGAAACGTGCAGATCGCTGAGCCGCTGAATTCGAATCGATCTATATTCCTCATTCTTGATTCCTCATTCTTGCCCAAGTTCCCGAATGATTATTCTGCCAAGATTAGGCGTCAATGATTTCCCCGAAATCCACCTTGCGTTGATGATCGCGAGGAACGACTGCCTCACTCGCGCCCAGTAGGCTGGCTTGATCGCCGAGTCAGGTTGAAGGCTGTGTTTACCAAGCCAACGTGAGAAAACGCCTGAGGAAAATTGCCTAACTGGCGTTTTGCCATGGGATCATATTCTTCGGATAGAAGACCTACATCGTTTCGAATGTTCAACAGCCGTTCGAACATCCGCACTGCGTCTGCGTGGCGGCCCTGCAGCTCGTAATTGTCTGCCAACCAGAATGAGCAGGGCAGAAACGTTCCTTCTCCGTGGGGCATACCGTCTACGGCGGGATCCTGCGTGTACCGTCCGACAAAGCCATTCTCCACGAGACGGGTTTCGATGGCCTTAACCGTACCGATTACACGTGCATCGTCCGGCGGAAGAAAGCCAAGCAGCGGCATCATCAGGATGCTGGCGTCCAGGTGTTTGCCTCCGTAATACTGCACAAAGGAATTCATATCCGCATCGAAACCCTGCCGGCAAACCTGCTCATGAATGGCATCACGAAGTTTTATCCAGCGGGGGATATCTACGGCGAGCCGGCCCAGTTCCGCCGATTTCACCAGGCGATCGACAGCCACCCATGCCATCATCTTCGAGTGGACGAAATGTCGCCGCGGACCGCGCACCTCCCAAATGCCCTCATCGGGCTGTTCCCAGCCTGTTTCCAGGAATTCCAGCATCTTCAGAGCGACTTCGTTACGCGCATGCTGGGGCGGTCCCAGGCCGGCTTCGCGCGCTTGAAAAAGCGTGTTGGCCACCTCCCCAAAGATATCCAGCTGATATTGTTTGTAAGCGGCATTGCCGGTTCGCACGGGGACAGATTTTTCGTATCCCGGCAGCCACGGCAGTTCCAGTTCGGTGAGCCTGCGTTCGCCGCGAACGCCATAAACGATGTTAAGTTCGGACGGGCTGCCTGCAACAGCGCGCAGAAGCCATTCCCGCCACTCTCGCGCCTCTTCTAAATATCCGGCCTTGAGCAGCGCTTGCAGGGTCAGGGTCGCATCTCGCACCCAGCAAAACCGGTAGTCCCAATTCCGCATGCCCCCCAGCAGTTCAGGCAATGAAGTCGTCGGCGCTGCTACGATCCCGCCCGTGGGCAGAAATGTCAGGGCTTTTAGCGTGATCAGCGAGCGTAGCACTGCGTCCCGCCATTCACCCTGATAAGCACAGCGATCCGACCACTCCCGCCACCATTTTTCCGTGTTCTGAATCGCCTCGTCAATGTTCACCGGCACGGGTTCATGCTGGTGTGAGGGATACCAGGTCAGATCAAACGCAATCCTTTGTCCTTCCGCAACGGTGAACTCCGCCCCAGTCTTCAGATTCTTACTGTGAAGCGGCACGTCCGCCCGCAGCCGGAGCATGTCTGGACCGGCAATGGCGGAAATCCCGTTTCCGATCCGCCGAACCCAGGGCACTACAGACCCGTAATCGAATCGAATCACCAGTTCCAACTTCATCCGGACCTCCCCTCGGGTGCCGACGACAACACGCAGAAGCTCAGGCCTCTCCTGGCGCGACATCATGCAGTCGATGAGCTTTGTCGATCCGCTTTCGGTCTCAAACTCAGTCTCCAGAATCAGAGTTCCGTCCCTATACTGGCGGCGAATGCTTCGGATCGGCCCAGCCGGTGAGATCGACCAATGCCCGTGTTCAGCAGTCCCGAGCAGCGCCGCAAAACAGGCGCCCGAATCAAAGTCCGGAAGACAGAGCCAATCGATCGAACCCTGTCTCGAGACCAGGCCAGCTGTATGGCAGTCGCCAATCATCGCGTAATCTTCAATGGGTGTGGACAGGGACTCCCTCCGCAAATCTTGATTCGATGAACTCGGCCCGGTTTTGAAAGCCTGGCCACCCCCCGCAAGAAGAGCGCCGTCCTCGCAGATAGTGTGTGACCAATGATCAACGACATTGATTCTATCTGCTGAGTCAGTGTACCTGGCGTCTTGCTGAAACGGGCGATTCGCCTAGCATGCAAAGCGCCGCAGGGAAATGCGCCAACAATTCGGAAACGGCAACCTTTGCGTCGGCCTTGGAAAGGTCCATAACTTCTCCCGTAAACGCGTTGCAGTACGTTTCGCAATCGTCGAAAAACGGGACCAAGATGTGAGTATCCTCCCAGACTTTCGATCCTATCGGCGGGAGATTGCTGTCGCCGAGCAAACTGGCCACCAGGCGCGGAACTACCACGAGCACCCTCGCATTGTCAGAATTTCGGATAAAGGCCACAATCTGATCGGCTCGCGCGCCTTGAACGGTTAGCGGCAGATACTCACCTCGCCGAAAAACGTCTGGCCATTGTTTTCGCAAGCGCAGCGTTTTCCAGATGAGGTACAGCTTCAGTCGGCCGTCCTCGGGGTTCTCAAGCAGGGATCTGACCGATGTTGCGTCAGGGTTGCTGCCCCACCTCCGGATACTCTCAAACGCTTGCTGGCGGTGGCTATAGTCGACTGCACGGCGGTTGTCAGGATCGACCAGACTAAAATCCCACAAGTCATTCCCCTGATAGATGTCGGGAACACCAGGACTCGTCAGCTTGAGAAGTGTCTGCGACAGGCTATTCCAAAGGCCAATACGGGCGACCAGGCGTTGGAAAAGAATAAAGTCATCCAGGAAACGGTTCTTGGCACTTGGATGCAACAGCGCGTTTACGAACGTCGAAACCGCATTTTCGTAAGCCGAATTCTGGTTGATCCAACTTGTGTTCTGCTTGCTTTCGCGGATCGCTTTGAGCATATAGTTTTCGATCCGCTGAGAAAATGCTTTTCGGTCGTTCTCATCGCTCAAAGGCTCGGAGGGCCAGACGCCCACCAGCGTCTGATAGAGCAAATATTCGTCGTTCGGCGAAGGGGCAGGTCTGTCGCCGACCACGGATCTGTGGCCGCGATTAAAGCGTTTCCAGTCCCGAACACGCAGCCTCCACAGCGCCGGTATCTCGGAGAGAACGTTGATGCGGGCGCGCACGTCCTCTGAGCGCTTTGAGTCGTGCGTGCTGGTGGCCAGCATGGTGTGAGGCCAATCGCGAAGACGCTCCCGGTTCGCGAGGTGAAACTCGGCCGTGGTGATTCCAAACCGCCGAAGATCGCCGCCAACGTCGTTCAAAGAAATCAGCCTGTGGTATCGGTAAAAGGCCGTGTCTTCCAGGCCTTTCGCCATTACCGGGCTCGTGAACTGCTGGAATTTCATCGCAAAAGCGGTGACTGCGTTTCGGTAAGCGGCATCGTGCCCTTCAGCGATGCGAGTGAGAAGCGCCTCGCGAATGAAATCGAAGACGCTCGTGTCGGCGGCGGGACTCCTCAATTTTGCAGAATCGACGGCGATACGGATGTAGCCCAAATCTGTCTCGGATACGCCGGAGGGACTGATGTAAGTGCGGTACACGGGAAAGCTGGCGACCACCTCGGTGAGCGCCTCGCGCAGGCTGTTGAGCGTGAAGTCGCAGGTGTGCCGTTTGGAGAGCGCGATCTGGGTGAGTCGATGGGCCAGTACGTTCAACTCGCTGGCCAAGGCGACCCGAATAATGAGTTTTCGACAACGATATGCGAGATCTTCGAAATCGATCTCGTCGCCGATAAAGTTTCGGTAAATGCGCTCGAAGCGGGTGACGGCCGCCGGGTCGACAAACAGACCGTTCACCAGATTCGCAAAGTCGTATCCCGTAGTCCCGCAGACCGGCCACTCGGCGGGCAGCCGTTCTGCTCCGGTAAGGATTTTCTCAATTACTACATAACGCGACTCAGAATTGTTCACGGCAGCTGCGATACCGTCGCGAAGGCGTTCGAAGTATTGGGCAGGATCGTATAGTCCGTCAGGATGATCGATGCGCAAGCCCTCCACTTTTCCCTCTGCTACAAGCTGCAGAATCAGACGATGGGTGATCTCAAAAACGGTCTCATTTTCCGTGCAAAGGCCGGCAAGGTCGTTGGTGTCGAAAAAGCGCCGATAATTAATGTCATCGGCGGCGACCCTCCAGTTCGCCAGGCGGAAGGCTTGCGCTTTAATGAGTTCGTGGAGTTCCTCGAAACTCGCGGGGTCTGCGGAAGTTCCGTTGATCAAATCAACGGCTTCATTGATGGCGGCCGCGACTCCCGGTGCTCGCGCACACACCTCGGCCAGCCTTCGCTTATGAATCTCTTTGTCGCGATTGCGCTCGGCCGCGCCATCGCTGCTCACTTCCTGGCGTGCGGGCAAGTAGCCGAAAGACGTGATCAGGCTCTGAAACTCCAACAAGTCCGAATTTTGTTCACCCGATTTTGCCCCGAGCTTACCGGCGGCATGCTGCAGGATGCGCGGGTAAACTCTGGGATTCACGGGAAAGCGATGATTCCGGTAGCGAATATCAAACTCACCCCGTTCAGGGTGGAAAACCAGTTTCAACTCTCCACTTTCCAGGACAACGCCATAATGATCGTGCAGCACCGGTACCAGCACTTTTCCATGGAGTTCATCTTTCAGCGGGCGCCAGTCGATATCGAAAAAACAGGCGTCGGCCGAAGCCTCGCCATTCTCCAGCACATCGAGCCACCACGCGTTGTCGCTGCCCATCACTCCCATATGATTGGGGACGATGTCGAGAATCAATCCCATGTCGTGTTCGTGGAGAGCAGCCGCAAAACCGTCGAAATCCTCGGCGCTTCCGATTTCAGGATTTAACGAGTTGTGATCCACGATGTCGTATCCATGCATGCTTCCGGGACGAGCTTTTAAGCACGGAGAAATGTAGCAGTGACTGATACCAAGCTCGGAAAGGTAAGGAACTATCGCCTTGGCCTGATTGAAAGTAAAGTCGCGATTGAGTTGCAGGCGATAGGTCGCGCGCGGAAGTGTGGATTCTGGCTTCATGATTTTAGAAACCACGCCACAAACCAGGCGGGCAGTGTTCCTCGTGCGAGAGCATCCTCGCTCGCGCTTGGGTAGATTATCTGAGAAGTGGGAGGAGCGAGTCCGGTGAGGGAAGCTGAACCAAGATTCGCTAGGAGATCGAGTTTCGAGCCGTTCGGAAAATCCCAATGCGCGGTGAGTCCGCGATCTCCATGGAGTTCATAACGTCCCCTGATGCCGCACGCGTCCGAAAGTCGGGGCACAATGTGCTGGAATCTTAGTTTCAGCAGTTGGCGATAGAAGCGCAGACAATCCCGATGTTGCGGTTTTGCAAGGTCGTCCCAGTCAAGCCGTGAAGCCTCGAACGTTGCGGCGGCGTTAGGGTCCGGGATCCCCGCGCGTGCGGCTGGGTCGCTGAATCTGGTAAAGCGAGCGAATTCATTGCGCCGGCCCGCAGCAACCGCCTCGGCCAGACCTCCGTCGAAATCACAGAAAAAGAGAAATGGTGTTTCGACTCCGAACTCTTCGCCCATGAATAGCAATGGAGGGGACGGAGCAAGCAGAAGAATCGCCATGGCTGCCCGAATGGCCGGCGGATCTGCAATGGCTGCTAACCGCTCTCCGAAGGCACGATTGCCGATCTGGTCGTGATTCTGGAGGAAGGAGACAAATGCGCCTGGCGGCAAGCCTCCGGTTCGTTCACCACGTCCTTGTCCATGCCTAAAGGGCGACGACTCTCCCTGGTAGGCGAATCCCTCAACCAGGCAGCGGCCCAACTGACCGACAGGATGCTCCGAATAATCTGAGTAATACCCATCCTGCTCCCCGGTTATCAAAACCTGCAGAGTATGGTGGATATCGTCATTCCATTGAGCGTTGTAAGCCTGAGTTTGGCAGTGCTTCGTTCGTTGAAGATAACGGGCCTGGTTGAGATCGTTTTCCAGAATGAGGTGGACGTGCCGATCAGGCGCCACGGAACTTCGCACCGCATCAGCCAATTCCGTAAGGATATGAGGCGTGGAGTCGTCAATGATCGCATGAACCGCGTCCAGGCGGAGTCCGTCGAACCTATACTCCGTCAGCCAATACAGGGCGTTGTGGATGAAGAAGTCGCGGACGACCCGGCTTTCGGGTCCATCGAAATTAATGGCGTTGCCCCAGGGGGTCTTGTGCCGGGCGGTAAAAAATTGCGGAGCGTAGGAGTTGAGATAATTTCCTTCTGGGCCGAAATGGTTGTAGACCACATCCAGCAAAACCATTATTCCATGGTCATGGGCACTTCGAACCAAGCGTTTGAGATCTTCCGGGCCACCATACGTGCTGTCGGGCGCGAACGGGAATACGCCGTCGTAACCCCAATTGCGCTGGCCGGGGAAGTCGGCAACGGGCATTAGCTCGATAGCAGTGATCCCCAGATCCACCAGGTAGTCAAGACGTTCGCGCACCGCGGAAAAAGTACCGGCTGGTGTGAAGGCCCCGACGTGTAATTCGTAGATAACTGCTTCTTCCCAGCGGCGGCCGCGCCAAGGGTCATCCTTCCAGTCGAAAGTTGTAGGATCGATCACTGCACTGGGTCCGTGCACGTCCTCTGGTTGGAAACGGGAAGCGGGGTCGGGAACGCTTAGGCCACCGTCGATTCGGAAACGGTATTGCGTTCCAGGCTTGGCTGCATCGGTGACTAGCTCAAACCAACCGTTATCAGATCGTGCAAGAGAAAGACCGGCTGCACTGTTTGAAGCTGCAAGGCAAAGCTCAACTTGACGCGCGGCCGGAGCCCACAAGCGAAAACGCACGGTCCCGTCGTCACGGTACTCGGCGCCGAACGGCATGTTATGACGGCGCTTCATGCGACTCTTCCTTTTTGCCGTTGCCACCGCCGTTGCCACGACGCTCCATCAGCACCACCAGGGAACGGGCCTGCAGACGATAGTCCGTACCGGCGTCATAGGTTTCGACCAGGCGCAGACCACCTTCTCGAGATGTATCCATCCACCCGCTCCAGCGGGCCCCCGGATGGGATACTGGCAAGGTGAATGCCACATCTTCATGATGAGCGTTCAGCAGTACCAGAAAGTTTTCGTCGCCTATTTTACGTCCGCGTTCATCGGTCTCGTCCAGCCCCTGACCCGCGAGAAACATTCCGAGGCAGCTAACCGACGGATCGCGCCACTCGTCTTCGCTCATCTCATTCCCGCTGGAATTCAGCCACAGCACATCTTTTACATCTGCGCCTTTAATCGGGCGGCCCTGGAAGAAACGCCTTCGTCGAAATACTGGGTGACGCTTGCGCAGGTTGATCATGCGCTGAACGAAGGCCAGCAGGTTGCGATCCTCGGTCTGCGGAACCCAGCTTAACCAGCTTAAGGGGTTGTCCTGGCAATAGGCGTTGTTGTTTCCCATCTGGGTATGGCCGACCGCATCTCCGGCATAGATCATGGGCACGCCCTGGGAGAGCAGCAGCGTTGCCAGCAGATTCCTCTTCTGCTTGGCGCGCAGTGCCTGGATTTCCGGATCGTCGGTGGGGCCCTCCACCCCACAATTCCAACTCCGATTATCGTTCGTGCCGTCTCGGTTGTTTTCGCCGTTGGCTTCGTTATGTTTGTCGTTGTAGCTGACCAGGTCCTGCAGGGTGAAGCCATCATGCGCAGTAACAAAATTGATGCTGGCGTACGGACGCCTGCCGCTGTGCGCGTAAAGATCGCTGGAACCCGTAAGGCGATAAGCCAGATCTCCCACCAAACCTCCGACGCCTTTCCAATAAGAACGTACCGTGTCACGGTAGCGATCGTTCCATTCTGCCCAGCCGACGGGGAAGTTTCCGACTTGATAGCCTCCCTCGCCGAGATCCCAAGGCTCGGCAATCAGCTTTACCTGCGAGAGCACGGGGTCCTGATGAATGATGTCGAGAAACGCACCGAGACGATCGACTTCATGAAGTTCCCGGGCGAGCGTAGCCGCAAGGTCGAAGCGAAAGCCGTCCACGTGCATTTCCAGAACCCAGTAGCGCAGACTATCCATGATCAGCTGCAGCACACGCGGGTGCCTCATGTTCAGCGTGTTTCCGGTTCCCGTATAGTCCTTGTAATAGCGGGGATTGTCTGGCATCAGGCGATAGTACGTACTGTTGTCGATCCCTTTCAGCGAAAGCGTAGGGCCCAGATGATTGCCTTCTGCGGTGTGGTTGTAGACGACGTCAAGAATTACTTCCAATCCCGCGGAGTGCAGTATCTTGACCATGGTTTTGAATTCGTAGATTGAGTTGGTGGCCAGGTACCGGGGCTCAACTGCAAGAAAACCGATCGAGTTGTAACCCCAGTAGTTGCGCAGACCGCGCTCCACGAGTTGCCGGTCATCCACGAAGCTGTGCACTGGCATGAGTTCGATCGAGGTCACGCCCAGGCGAGTCAGGTATTCGATGACCGGAGCGGTCGCCAATCCGGCGTAGGTTCCACGCAGGTGAGCCGGAACGTCCGGATGACACATCGTGAAGCCCTTTACATGCAGTTCATAAATCACGGTCTCGTGCCAGGGAATACGGGGCGGCTTATCCGTTCCCCAGGTGAAAGCGGAGTCGATCACTCGATTCTTCGGCATTCCGGCTGCGTCATCGCGCCGGTCAAACGACAGATCCTCCTGCTTGTGCCCGACCCTATAGCCAAAATGCGAGTCGCTCCAACGGATGGCTCCTTGGACTTGCTTGCCATACGGATCCAGCAGAAGTTTGTGGTGATTAAAACGATGGCCTTGCTCGGGAGCATAGGGGCCAGATACCCGATATCCGTACAATTGGCCGGGTCGTCCTCCTGGCAGATAGCCGTGCCATACCATGTCTGTCTGCTCGGGCAGCGGAACGCGAAGATTCTCAAGTCTTCCGGAGCTATCAAATAGGCAAAGCTCCACTTTCTCCGCGTGCTCGGAATATAGAGCGAAGTTGACGCCTTCGCCGTCCCAGGTTGATCCCAAAGGGTAGGGCCGGCCAGGCCAAACAATGGGCTGAGATTGAACGGACATCTATCTTGGACTCCTAGGTTTGAACTGAATGAGCATCAAGGAAATGTCGCATTTGGGAATCTAGCATATCCGCGACGCGCTATTGCGACAAACTCGCTCGCTTCGGCTTGTGGGAGGTTTGCCGGGACCGGTACTGACAAATGACCATCGCGACCGTTGCTCCTTGACTCGTTGGCAGGTCCCCTGCTTAGGATCACAACTTGTACTTCGTCGTGGCCGACTTGTCGATCGTCGACCTCGTGGACAGATCACATGCTGCTGGGGGATTTGTCATCCGTCCGGGAGTCTAAGGTGGTCAATTCATATAAACTGCGAGGAGGTCCCGAAATTACCCTAGGAGGAAGCGGTTTGCCACTAAGCCGGGATGTGCTTTGGTACAAGGACGCGATCATCTACCAAGTCCACGTCCGCACTTTCTACGACAGCAATGGGGATGGCATCGGTGACTTCCACGGGCTTGAAGAGAAGCTCGACTATCTCCAGGAACTGGGGATCAGTGCGATATGGCTGATGCCATTCTTCCCCTCGCCTCTGCGCGACGATGGCTACGACATCGCGGATTACACCGCAGTGCATTCCAGCTACGGAACATTGGAGGATTTCCGGAAGCTTCTGGGGTCGGCCCACGACAGGGGAATCCGGGTCATCATCGAAATGGTGCTGAATCACACATCCGATCAGCACCCGTGGTTTCAAGAGTCACGAAGTTCTCAGGACAATCCACGTCGCGATTGGTATGTGTGGAGTGACACCGACATACAGTACAAGGGAACCCGCATAATTTTTCTCGACACAGAAAAGTCCAACTGGGCATGGGACCCGATTTCGAGATCCTTCTATTGGCATCGCTTCTTTAGTCACCAGCCCGATCTCAACTACGATAATTCTGCCGTTCGGGAAGAAATGTGGAGCGTGATGAGGTTCTGGCTGGAGATGGGGGTTGACGCCTTCCGGCTCGACGCGGTGCCATACCTGGTGGAACGGGAAGGCACGAATTGCGAGAACTTGCCGGAAACCCACAAAATCCTGAAGGAGTTGCGGCGAAAAATCGACGAACACTTCCCCGGCAGAATGCTTCTGGCGGAGGCCAATCAGTGGCCCGCGGATCTTCGCCCCTATTTCGGTGACGGAGATGAATTCCACATGGCGTTTCATTTTCCGTTGATGCCCCGTATGTTCATGGGGCTGAAATTGGAAGACCGCAAGCCGATCACGGAAATCTTGCAGCAGACCCCGGAAATCCCGCCCTCATGCCAGTGGTCCCTGTTCCTGCGCAACCATGACGAGTTGACCTTGGAAATGGTGACCGACGTGGAACGCGACTATATGTACGACGCGTATGCCGAAAACAAGACGATGCGGCTGAACCTTGGAATTCGGAGACGGCTCGCTCCCTTGTTGGAGAACGACCGCAGGAGCATCGAGTTGATGAACGGGATGCTGATGTCACTTCCGGGCACCCCTATCATTTATTACGGCGATGAGATCGGAATGGGCGATAACATCAATTTAGGCGACCGCAACGGCGTAAGGACTCCGATGCAGTGGAGCGGCGAAGGGAACGGCGGCTTTTCTACCGCGGATCCAGGGCACTTGTACGCTCCCCTGATCCAGGATCCGGTATATGGTTTTCCAGCGGTGAACGTGTTGCGGCAAAAGGCGAGTGAACATTCGCTGCTCAATTGGATGCGCCGCATCATGACCGTCCGCAGATCGACCGCAGTGTTCGGCAGGGGATCGATTGAGTTTCTCTATCCCGCCAATCACAGAATACTGGCTTATGTGCGACGACTGGGCGAGGAGGCGGTGCTGGTGGTTAATAATCTTTCGAGCACCGCGCAAGCTGTCGAACTGGACCTGCGGCGCTACAAGGGAAATATTCTGATCGAGATGTTTGGCAAAAATATGTTTCCGCGCGTAGGCGATCAGCCCTATCTGCTGACGATGGGGCCTTACCAGTTTTACTGGTTCCGGCTGCGACGAGTGTAGCCGATCGCACGTTAAGGGCAAACGCTCTCAGGGCAGCGCCGGTGAATTCGCATGGAGATCAAATTGGCAGAAGAGACCTTTCTTACGGACGATTTTCTTCGCCAACTGATCAATGTCGGTGAAGTAGACATCCTTGTGGGCTTGCCCACTCACAATAACGCCAAGACTATCGGCTCGATCGTCCACACAATTCAGGGTGGCATCTTACGGTGGTTTCCCCGGGAGCGAGCCGTAATTATTAATGTCGATGGAGGGTCGCGGGATGGCACTACCGAACTGGTCACGGGCGTCTCTATCGATGACGCGCGCCCAGCCTCCAACCTGTACGCGCTCCGCACGCTGCACTCGATTAGCACGAAGTATGCCAGCAGTCCGGCGAGCGGAGTTGCGTTGCGAACGATTCTGGCTGCCGCCGAATTGGTCCGCGCCAAGGCCTGCGTGGTGATATCCCCGGAGTCCGCGAACATTGAAGCAGAATGGCTCACCAAGCTTCTGCGCCCCATTCACCGTGACGGCTTCGACCTGGTGACCCCCACTTATCGCAGACACAAGTTTGAAGGCCTGCTGATCACGAATTTGCTGTACCCGATGATCCGTGCACTTTACGGCGTGAGAATCCGTGAAGCATACACGCCTGAGTTTGCATTCTCCAGCCGTCTGGGAAATCAATTTCTTCGACAAAATGCCTGGGACGATGGACGCGGGGCCAGTGTGGAACTCGGTTTTACGCTGGCTGCGATCCGGGGAGGATACCGTATTTGCCAGTCCTTCCTCGGAGAGAAAGATCCTATCGAGCGACGTGCGGCTGACCTGGTGCCGGCGCTACGACAAACCGCCGGCGTCCTATTCTCCGCATTGGAGCCAGACTTTCCGATCTGGAGTATCGTGGACGGCTCCCAGCCCATCCCTACGACTGGTGCAGACCACGAGGTGCTGCTGGACCCAGTGCGGGTAAATCGGAAACGTCTGCGAGCGATGTTCTCGACTGGAGTTGCCGAATTAGACTCCGTCTTTCAGTCGATTCTTACCCCATCCACCCGGGCAGAGCTCCAGCGCATCGCAGGCCTGGGAGAAGAGGAGTTTCATTACCCTGCAGAATTGTGGGTCAAGACGGTTTACGAATTTGCCGCCTCGTATCACAAGTCCGTAATCAGCAGGGATCACATCATACAGGGCCTGGCGCCGCTTTTCCGCGGGAGAGCGTTCACCTTCCTGATGGAGAACCGCAACGCTTCGGCGGACGACGTCGAGAACAATATCGAAGTCTTATGCCTTGAGTTCGAGCGATTGAAACCGTATCTGCTGCAAATGTGGAAATCGAGAGAGTGAGGCAACTATGCGGGAAATGATTATCAGCGAACTGATTCAGGCGCTGCACGAGCTGGCCAAAGGTTTCGCCCACTTCCTTCCTCGTCTCATCGTAATGCTGATCCTTGCATTCTTGGGCTGGGTGATCGCTTACGTTGTGAAAGTGATTCTGCGCAGCATTCTGAGGCTCATCAAGTTCGACAAGCTTTCAGAAAACGCAGGCGCTTCTCAATTGCTCACCAAAGCGGCTCTGCCTTCGGCGACGGAGATAGTGAGCCGGTTCGTCTTCTGGGTAGCCTGGCTCGGCTTCATTCTGCTGGGTGTGAGTGTGCTGGGAATTCTGGGCTTGCAGGATCAAATCGCAAGATTCTTTCTTTTCGTGCCGCGTCTATTTGTGGCCATGTTCATTTTGTTTCTAGGGCTGCTGTCAGCCAGCTTCTTCTCTCGCGCGGCTCTATTGGCTGCGGTCAATGCCAATGTGCCCTCACCCAGGGTTTTGAGTCTTGCGGTCCGCAGCATCATTATTGTTTTCGTATTGTCCATCGTATTTGAAGAACTGGGTCTGGCAGAGCAGACCATGCTGGTTGCCTTTGGAATTGGCTTTCGGAGCCCTGATGCTTGGCCTGGCAATTGCATTCGGCGTGGGGGGCAGAGACCTAGCCAAGCATTTCCTGGAGAAGAAATTTGTTCGCGCGAAGAAAGAGGAGAACGAAGACGAACTGTCGCCGCTCTAGCTGCGAGTGAACAATGTTCTTCGTGAAGCCACGGAAGTCTCAGCGATCATAGAGAAGTGTCAGCCTTAGTAACTGTTCACTCACTTCCTTTGTCAAAGCCTTCGGTTTGTAACGCCATTTCCAGTTTCCACTCACTGTGCCCGGTAAGTTCATTCGCGCTTCACTGCCAAGACCCAATAGATCTTGCAGGGGAATGATGGCGATGTTTGCCACGGACGCCAGCACGGCGCGAATGAACACCCAATTGACCGGCTCGTTTTGAAACCCCAAGTATGCTCGGGTGAAATCGCGTTCCTTGTGAATGTCTGCTGCGGTTCGAGTGCTCTCACCTACTCCTGAACTGGTCCACCACCCAACTGTGGTGTCGTTGTCGTGTCCGCCCGTATAAGCCACAAGTTCGCGAGAATAATTGTGAGGGCGGAAGCTGGGCCCTTGGGGATCGTTTCCGAAGGCAAACTGAAGCAGGCTCATGCCGGGGAAACTGAACTGCTTACGAAGATCTTCTACTTCGGGAGTGATCACACCGAGGTTTTCAGCAATGAACGGCAGTTCTTTCAACTCAGTTTGCAAGTTCTGAAAAAACTCCGCGCCGGGGCCCTTTACCCATTTGCCTATGGCCGCGGTTGACGCGTCGGCAGGGATCTCCCAGTAGGCCTCGAAACCGCGAAAATGATCGAGTCGCACAAGGTCGAACAGTTTGAGCGATGTTCGGACGCGATCAATCCACCACCGATGACCAGAAGTAGCAGATATGTCCCAGCGATAGAGAGGGTTCCCCCAAAGTTGGCCCGTCGCACTGAAATAATCGGGTGGAACGCCTGAAACCGCGACGGGTCTGGATTGCTCATCCAGACGAAATAATTCAGGATGAGCCCACACATCAGCGCTGTCGTGAGCGACGTAGATTGGGATGTCGCCCATGATGCTTATTCCGCAACGATTGCAGTGAGTTCTTAGCTTCTCCCATTGCCGGAAAAACTCGAACTGGGCAAACTTGTGGACTTCTGTCTCGGACGACAATTTCTTCTGCCATTCCTTTAGCGCGGCCGAGTCTCGTTGTCGTATTCCCGGGTCCCAATTTGCCCAGACCGCATCCTTGTGGACCTCCTTGCACGCCATGAAGAGCGCGTAATCGTCCAGCCAATCAGTGTTGTTCTGGCAAAAAGTGTTGAAGGCGCCACGGTGAGCCGGAGCACCGTGCGCAAGAAAAGTGTGAGCGGCTTTGCGAAGCAGACTCTGCTTAAATCCGATTACACGGCCGTACTCGACGTGCTCCTCAGGCAGGTCCGGTATATTGGTCAGGTCTTGCGCCGACAGAAGGCCTTGCTCTCGAAGCGCTCTCAAATCGATCAAAAGAGGATTACCGGCAAACGCCGAAAAGCATTGGTAAGGGGAATCGCCGTATCCCGTGGGACTCAGTGGCAATACTTGCCAGATTTTCTGCCCTGACTCGGCCAGGAACTCCACGAACTCATGAGCGGAACCTCCCAGATCGCCAATGCCGTGGCCACCAGGGAGGGATGTGACGTGGAGAAGGATTCCGCTACAGCGAGGAAAGATCACCCGAGTAACGTTATGCCCCCGAGGGTGCGCCGCGCAAGAGGGGCTGCGGTCGCAGAAGAATCCTGTGTTTGCGGCAGGAGGCGCGGTCGTATTAGCCGGAGCGAGTGGAAGGCTTTTTGTCGAATGCAGTACAACCTTGATATAACCAACTGCTGTTTGCGGTAGGATTAAGGTTTGTCTGTGCTTCATTGTGAAGGCTTGTGTCATGCGACTAGTCAGCATCCGACTCATTGTTTCCCTTGTTGTCGGCATCACGCTGGTGTCACTCTCGTACTCGTATTACGAGGCGTTGGGTGAGAAGCGTGGACTGCGCAGGGACCTGGAGCGGCGCGCCGAGGTACTGGGCCAAAGCCTCGCCGGAAGCGTGGAACGCGGCCTGGAGAAAGATTCCCGGCAAGATTTGCAGCGCATCGTACAGCACCTCGGGAACCGCGAGCATCTCTTGGGACTTGCGATCTACGGTCGACAGGGCGATTTGCTGGCAGGTACACCGGAGCCGGCAACCACGCTGGCTATCGTTCCCTCCGTAGTGTCTCAAGCGTTGCGTGAGAATCGCGAAGCAGGCGTGTTTCAACGCGTGGGTGACGCTTCGCTGCACGTCTACGCCCTGCCCTTGCATCCGCACGGCGAAGTGATAGGCGGTCTCGCAATTGTTCATGATGCGGGCTATATTCGAACGGAGACCCTTCATACTTGGCGCGAAGTATTCCTGCGTACGTTGGCCCATGCGTTGCTCATCGTGCTGATAACGCTGTTGATCGTTCGCTGGAGTATGGCCGGCCCCATCGCACGCACGGCGCAGTGGATGCACGCCCTGCGGACCGGGAGAATGCCTTCGCGCCAGAACGCGAACGATCTGGATCTGTTTCATCCCCTGGTGCGGGAGGTCACCGCCTTCGCCGAAAGCCTCAGCCGGGCGCGGTCCGCGGCCGAGACCGAAGCCCACCTGCGGGAGACCAGTGAATCTCTCTGGACCGCCGACCGGCTGGCGGTGCACGTGCGGAAACGACTGGACGGTGGGCGTCTTTTTGTCGTGTCGAATCGCGAGCCGTACGCACACACACGGCGCGGCAAGTCCGTGGAAGTGATGGTGCCGCCCAGCGGAGTGGTCACTGCGATCGAGCCCATACTGCGCGCCTGTGACGGCACCTGGATTGCCCATGGCAGTGGCGATGCCGACCTCGAAACGGTGGATGAGCACGACAGGCTGCGCGTACCTCCGGAAGATCCCCACTACAGCTTGCGCCGGGTCTGGCTGAACCAGGCGGAAGAAGACGGCTACTACTACGGATTTGCCAACGAGGGAATCTGGCCTCTCTGTCATATCGCGCACACTCGCCCGATCTTTCGCGCGGAGGACTGGAAATACTATCAGTCCGTGAACCTGAAGTTCGCCGCCGCCCTGCTCGAAGAGATGCGGCACGTGAAGAAGCCCATCGTGCTGGTGCAGGATTACCACTTCGCGCTGCTACCCCGGCTGATCAAGGAAAAAAGACCGGAGGCAAAGGTGGCAATCTTCTGGCACATTCCATGGCCCACTCCAGAGGCATTTGACATCTCCCCGTGGCGCCGCGAACTTGTGGAGGGTCTGCTCGGCGCCGATCTGATAGGGTTTCACATCCAATCGCACTGCAATAACTTCCTGCATACGGTGGACCGGGTAGTGGAATCACGCGTCGATTGGGAGCATTTTTCGGTTCGACGTTTGGATCATCTCACTCTAGTGCGGCCGTTCCCCATCAGTGTGGACTTCACAGATGTGAAACAGCCGGAGTCGACGCCGGGTTCCTACGTCGAACGTTCATCTTTGCTGAAGGCCTTGGGGGTCGAGGCTACTTTCATGGGTGTGGGCGTAGACCGGGTCGACTACACCAAGGGTATTCTGGAGCGCTTCTTAGCCATTGAGCGTTTTCTGGAGAAGTATCCTTCCTATCAGGGCAAGTTCACCTTCGTCCAGATTGGCGCTCCCAGCCGCAGCCACCTCAAACGTTATCACGATCTGATGGAGGAGGTGGAAGCGGAAGCTAACCGCATCAATATGCGGTTCCAGACGGACCGGTGGAAGCCCATCGTTTTTCTGAACCGGCAGCATAACCACCAGGAAATTCAAGGCTACTACCGCGCCGCGGACTTATGCCTGGTTACGTCACTGCACGATGGCATGAATCTGGTGGCGAAAGAATTCGTGGCCGCCCGGCGCGACGAAAGAGGTGTCTTAATCCTGAGTTGTTTCACCGGCGCCGCCCACGAGTTGCGCGATGCCTTGCAGATAAACCCTTACGATATCGAACAGACGGCCGAGGCGATTCGTTGCGCTCTTGAAATGCAGCCTGAGGAAAAGGAATTGCGTATGCAACGCCTGCGGAAAACAGTCCGGGAACACAACGTTTACCGCTGGGCAGGAAGCCTCATCACGGAACTCTGTGAGCTGCGCCTGGACGCGTCGGACGAAAGCACTGAGAAGCTCCGGGCGAATACTGCTGCCTGGGGATGAGGAGCATGCGGTTGCCCCGCACGGCGAATCCAATCGAAGTCGAGCAGTTCATGAACGCGGTGGAACGGTCGCGGTTTTCCGCGCTTCTGCTCGACTATGACGGTATCCTCGCGCCATTCTGCCTCAATCGCCAGCAGGCCATCCCCTATCCGGGAATGACCGCTCTTCTGCAGGAGATCACCGCGAATGGCCGCACCCGCGTGGTCATCATCACCGGTCGGAGTGCCCACGAAGTGATCCCATTGCTTGCGGTTCATCCCGCTCCCGAGATCTGGGGCCTCCATGGGTCGGAGCGGTTGAGACCGGATGGAACCTGCAAGACACCCCGCGTGGAAGAGCCGGTGCTGCGCGCACTGGCCGAGGCAGATCGTTGGTTAAGGGAACTGGGGCTGCACCACCGGGCTGAGTTCAAGACGGGTGCCGTGGCCATTCATTGGCGCGGGCTAGATGAGGCGAAGGCGGCGGAAATCCGCGGTAGAGTCTTGGTGGGCTGGTTCCCTATCGCTCAAAATACGCCCATGGAACTGCTGGAGTTCGATGGCGGTGTTGAAATGCGCATGCCAGGCAAGGATAAAGGGGATGCAGTCCGCACCATCCTCGATGAAATCGGCCCCGAGGTTCCCGTGGCCTACCTTGGGGATGACATTACCGACGAGCGGGCCTTTCTCGCTCTTGGAACCCGAGGCCTAACCGTTCTGGTTCGTCCCGAATGGCGCGAAACGGCAGCTGCCCTGTGGATCAGGCCGCCAGAGGGCTTACGAGAGTTTCTGATACGGTGGCTCCAAGCTTGTCGGGAGGGGGCAGCATCGCGCGAGAACAGAGTCTTCCCGTCTTGAATGATTGTTGAGAGACAAAATGGTGTGCAACGCACGACTTGAACCTGCGACCTCCGGCCAGTACCTCTTCGATTTGCGCGCAGATCGGGAAGACTATCGAGTGCTTGTTGACCGGAAAAGACAACGCGTAGCGAAAGGCTCGTTAATCTCTGGCGGTTTTGTTTCCCGCTCCAGTTCTTTGCTTGAATTCTTCTTGCCGCATCTAACGGGAAAATTATTCGCGATTACCAACCCATTTGGCGCATTCGCTCAAGGATGAGCGCGCTGTAGGTATTCATCCGCTCGGGCCGTCGCTTCAGGGGAGCCGGCAGGATCGCGGCGAGCCGTGCCGCCTGTTGCCGGTCGATATTCCGGGCCGCGGCTCCGTCGTAGTAACGACACGCCGAGTCTGCACCATAGATACCCGGGCCCCATTCAACCACGTTGAGATAGATCTCCAGAATGCGCTGCTTCCCGAGGACGAATTCGGCCACCGGCACCAGTGTGAACTCCGCACCCTTGCGGAGAACAGAGCGGCCCGTTCCAAAAAATAGGTTCTTTACAAGTTGCTGCGTAATGGTGGAAGCTCCGCGGGTGCGACCGCCTTCCAGATCGTCTTCGGCAGCGATTTGGATCTCGTGCCAATCGAACCCATGGTGCTGGTCGAAGCGCGCGTCCTCAGCGGCGATAACAGCATGCTGGAGATCGGGCGAGATTTGGCTGAGCGGAACGAATTTGTAGCGTTCACAATACGGACTGTGGTGAATCCAGGCTTGCAGCCGGCGCTGGATGTGCACCGCGGTTGACGGTGGGTCGATCCGCAGGGCGGCCAGAACGATCAGCGCCGCAAGCGACCAAACAAGCACCACTCCGATGACAAGCCATCGGACAAAGGATCGGAGAAAGCCTTCGCGAATCGGCGTCTTGGAGTATGTGTCTGGTTTTTCCGTCACATCTCAGAATAATAGCCCGGGATGGTTCTCGCTTATTTGTTGATATGCACGCGAACAGTTCTGCTCAGGCCACTCGTGCCAACGCCCCTTGGTACTGAATCACATTGAACCCTGCACGAAAGATAGTGGATGAGTACCGAGGTGTCGCCTTCGCGGACAAACCGTTCGAGCGTTCAAGTTCAAGTCAGGGGCAAGAAACGCGGGCGGCGATCTCCTCGAAGCCCGTTTAGCAGTACTAATCCTGGAATCCGCCCGCTAATGCTCGGCCTGACAAGTAACACGGAATGTTCTTCCAAACGATGATACCCTCGGAGTGAGTGGGGACTTATGTCTGGTAGGCGCGGGCTTGCGGCTTCTAGCGCGGTTGGGCTTCACGGCGGGGCTGCTGGCAGCGGCGCTGCCGGCGCTCGCGGCGAAGCGCGCGAAGCCGGAGCTTCGGAGCTAACGTGCTGATCTTCGATCCGTCGATGCCATCGCAGGCGATCCAGAAGCAGATCGATGCGGTGTATGCGACGCAGCAGCACAACGAGTTTGGGCCGCAGCGGAATGCGCTGCTGTTCCTGCCCGGAAGCTATTCGGTGGACGTGCCGGTGGGTTTCTACACCGAGGTGATGGGGTTGGGCGCGTCGCCCGATGCAACGCGGATCGCGGGCAACATGCATGCGGATGCGAACCTGGAGCACAACAATGCGACGACAACTTTCTGGAGAGCTGCGGAAGGGCTCTCGGTAGCGCCGACGGGCGGCACGATGCAGTGGGCGGTCTCGCAGGCGGTGTCGCTGCGGCGCATGCATGTGCGCGGCGACCTGGTGCTGCACCAGAATCACGGCTGGGCAAGCGGCGGCTGGATGTCGGATTCGCTTGTGGACGGCAATGTCGACTCCGGCAGCCAGCAGCAATGGATCTCGCGCAACTGCGATTGGAAGAGTTGGACGGGCGCGAACTGGAATATGGTGTTTGTCGGCGTGGTGCATCCGCCGGACGGGCGCATGGCCTTCGCCGCCGTACACCAAGGTAGCGCAGACGCCGGCGGTGCGGGAGAAGCCGTTCCTGCAGGTGAATGCTGCGGGCGAGTTCAGCGTGCGGGTTCCGGAGTTGTACAGCGACAGTGTCGGGATTACGTGGCGCGGCGGAGAAACGGCGGGAGAAACGATTCCGATTGAGCGGTTTTACATTGCGCGCCCGGATGTGGATACCGCGGATACGATCAACGCGCAGCTTGCCCGAGGCAAGGACCTGATTCTGACGCCGGGGATCTACGAACTAACGGCTCCGATTCGCGTGACGCGGCCGCATACGGTGGTGCTGGGGCTCGGCTTTGCGACGCTGCGTCCGGTAAAGGGCACGGCGGCGATGACGACAGCCGATGCGGACGGCATCGAGATTGCGGGACTGCTCTTCGATGCGGGGCCGAGCGAGTCTCCGGTGCTGCTGGAGGTGGGGCCGGAGGGAAGCCGGGCGCGCCATGCGAAGGACCCGATCACGCTGCACGATGTTTTCTTTCGCGTGGGCGGCGCGGGCGTGGGCCGGGCCAAGGTGAATTTGAGGATCAACAGCAACGACACGCTGGTGGACCATACCTGGATCTGGAGAGCGGACCATGGCGCCGGAGTGGGTTGGGAGCTGAATACCAGCGAGAACGGCCTGGTCGTGAATGGAAACGGGGTCACGATCTATGGCCTGTTTGTGGAGCATCACCAGCAATTCCAGGTTCTGTGGAAGGGCAATGGCGGGAGGACGTATTTTTATCAGTCCGAGATTCCTTACGATCCTCCGAACCAGGCAAGCTATACGAGTGCGCCAGGGGTGAACGGCTGGGCCTCGTACAAGGTGGCCGATGGAGTAACGAGTCATGAGGCGTGGGGGCTGGGCGTGTACAGCGTCTTCACGCACCCGGACGTGGTGCTGACCCGGGCAATCGAGACGCCGGACCCGAGCAGTAAGAGCCCGGAGATACGATTTCACGGCATGATCACAGTGGCGCTGGGCGATCACGGCGGCATCAGCCGTGTGATCGACGACACAGGCGAGGCGACCGCGATGCATCCTCGCGTGGCGCCGAAGGTAACAAACTTTCCCTGAGCGGCTGGGCACAATCCGCGCAAGCGATGGGTGCTGGCGCGAGCGGATATTCTGCCGATCGGGACCGATAAGTCTTGACTGAGGACTCGTATCCATCAAAATCGGCGGAAAGTTAGCCACCCGTCTTATGGACTGGATTTGGGCTCGCAAACACGAAGAGAACAGGGGCGGTATCGTTGATTAGCCCGCTCGGAGTGAGCATCGTGGATAACTCACGACGGTCGGGGCCAAACTATTTGGGAGTTTCACTCCGGTTCGCGTCGTCCTGCACGGACTTCGTCGTGGCCGACTTGTCGATCGTCGACTTCGTGGAAAGACCACATGCAGCTGGCGGATTTGTCATCTGCTTGGCGAATACAAGGTAGCTCGGCCCGTCCGGATGCAACGGAGACCAGTATCCCGACCGGGTCAGCAAGGGTTTGTGCTGGACGATGATCTGGTTGACCATAATCTTCACTCCACATTCGAGATTGTTCCTCGGCTGGAGAATCGTTTTGGCCGGATCTTTCGCCTTTAGCGCCCGATCCGCTTGCCAGTTGAAATCGCAGCCGTAACGCCTCTGGTCTGCGTATGCAAGCTGCAGCAATCCTTCAGTGCGTATGGCCGTCCCTCTCACTTCATCGCGTTTCGTGACGTCCGGTTCGGTGTGACGGACACTGGTGTTCGGATTCAGGCTAGCTTCAGCACCCGCAAGGGCCTGGAAGAAGTAAGCCCAAAATGTGCGTTTGTCTGTCTCGCCCATCTCGTAAAATCGCGGGCAGAATCGACGGACGCCCTGGGGAACCTGCGAAGAAAGCATTTCGGGCGGCAGCGCCTTCTCGATGATCTGGTCCCATTGTGGATTCCAGGGCGTCCCACCGAGTTCGACCTTCTTCTCATCGATAGGGGTCGGCGGGGCTGGTTTGGTGGCCTGCGCATGCAAAGCCGTGGCTATTCCCATGAAAGATACGAGACCCACGATAAATGATGTCTTCAGCGCAGCGATACTCATTTGCCAGCCTCCGCTGCTAATCGATACAAATTGCCGCCGTCGGAATCGGTTTAGTTGTCATGGCGCCAGTGTGGCGGAACTGTCTTGGTCCAAGCTGTCCAATTTTAGCCACTTGCTGACAATTCACGGGCCGCCACGAGGAGGTGGGCGCTTTGGGCGGCGGCGCTGATCGGATCAGGTAGGCTGACTCAGTTCAGGCATCCTTACCGTTGGCGATCGTGCCCGAGTCACAGACAGAAATTGAGGCGCTGGTCACTGATTTCCAGGTTTCCTAGCATTGGTCCGAGTCGCCCGCCTGCGAAGGCCCGAAGGAACTACCGGGAGGCTATTCGCCAAGCATCGTGATTTGGCAAATCAAAGAAGATTGCTTAGTTCCGTCTTGTTGGTCCTTTATGATGAGTCATGGATCAGACTCCATTGTGGGCGACGAGGGATCAACGGGGCCGTCTTCTGGAGCTTACTGCTGAGACCTCGGATTCCGCCAAAGAACTCCCTCTCCGGCGTGACATTCGTTCGCTCGGAATTCTGCTGGGCTCGGTGCTCGTGGAGCAATCTGGCGAGCCACTGCTGGACGTGGTCGAGCATCTCCGGCACCTCCTGATCCGACATCGGGAGCCCGGCAGTCCGGAACAAAAAAGGGATGACGATGATCTGATGGCGCAGGCGCGCGCGATCATCGCCCGCCTTGCCGTCAAAGACGCATACAAGATCACAAAGGCATTTGCGATTTATTTCGAACTGACAAATCTCGCGGAAACCAATCACCGCAAGCGCCGCCGGCGGGCGGCGCGGCTGTGCGGGGAGCATGTGCCTTTGGCCGGCTCTTTTCGGGGAACACTGGTTCGATTGAAGGCAGCGGGAATCAACGCGCAGCATGCGCTCGAAGCGTTGCGACGGATCGAAGTCACACCCGTCTTTACAGCGCATCCCACGGAGGTTGCGCGTCGAACCGTGCTCAGCAAGCGGCGCAACATTGCCCGTTTTCTCGAGGATCTCGATCGGCTGCCTCTTTCGAGTTCCGACGCCGAGGAGTTGGAGAGGGAAATCGGCGCCGAGATTACGGCTCTCTGGCAGACCGACGAAGTGCGGCTCACCAAGCCCAGCGTAACGGACGAGGTTCGCATGGGCCTCGATCCCTACCCTATGACGCTGTTTGACACTCTGCCCAAGATTTATGCCGAGATGGCTGACTCTTTCCGGGAGGTCTATGGCCTTGAGCTGGGCGAGCGAGAATTGCCTTGCGTTCTTTCTTTTGGTTCGTGGGTCGGCGGCGACCGCGATGGTAATCCGTCTGTGACCTCGGAATGCACCCGCGACGCTCTGCAAATGGCTCGCAACGTGATCATCGACCACTATTTGGGTCAGATCATAAAGGCGGCCGATCTTCTAAGCTCGTCTACGCGCCAAGCCGGCACCTCGCCGGCGTTGCGCCAACGGCTGAACGAGTATGAAACGCTCCTGTCATCGGCACGCGCACGGAGGATTTCAGAGGCAGAGCTCTATCGCTTGTTTCTAGAGCTTGTGGAGATACGCCTGCGGGCCTCGAGAAAGGTCCCTTCGATCTTTCCAGCTTATAAAGACTGCGCTGAGTTTGCCTGGGATATCGGTCTGCTCAGAGATAGCCTGGGTGAAAATCAGGGCAGTTGCCTGGCTGAGCTCGCGATCGATCCGTTGTTGCGTGCCGTGCAAACCTTTGGGTTCCATCTTCACGCACTCGATATTCGCCAGCATGCGTGGGTTCTTTCAGAAGCTTTGGCTGAATTGACCGCCGCAGCGGCGGGAGGCCCTGGCGCCGGTCTTGGACCCGGAGCTTCTCGTGGATTATCGGAGCAATCGCGCGAAACCATGAGTGTCTTTCAGACCCTGGCGCTCTTAAAACAACATTACCCTCCGGCCTCGGTCCGCACATTCATCGTCAGCAATACACAATCGGAGCAGGACATTTTTAATGTGGTTCGCCTGGCTGCGGTTTGCGGACTCCGTTTAGGCAGGAATGGAGACGACCCCGGCCTTATGCCGGTGCCATTATTTGAGTCGATCGAAGCTTTAAGTTCATCAGCGGACGTCATGGGCCGGCTCTGGAACTCTCCGGAGTACGCTCCTTTGCTCGATTCTTGGGGACGGTCGCAGGAAGTCATGCTGGGATATTCAGATTCCAACAAAGATGGCGGGATGCTCACGAGCACGTGGGAACTGCACAAAGCTCACCGTGCCTTGCATCAAGCGGCCCGCGAATGTGGCGTGAACCTGCGATTGTTCCACGGACGCGGCGGTACAGTAGGACGCGGGGGCGGACCGACGCACGCCGCAATTCTGGCGCAGCCAGCGGGAGATTTTTCAGGCCAGATACGGATTACAGAGCAAGGCGAAGTGCTCAACTGGAAGTACTCCGACCCGGTTCTCGCGGAATGGAACCTGGAGTTGATGATCGCTGCGTCCCTGGAAGCGCTGACCCGGCCTGATCCCGAACGAATCCATGAAACCTCGCGCTGGGACGACGTGATGGAAGGCCTGTCGCGACAGGCGTTCGCTTACTACCGGAAGAATATCGCCGAAAATCCCGATGTGCTGCTTTACTTTGAGCAGGCCACGCCAATCAACGAATTGGACAACATGCAGATTGGATCTCGCCCGGCTAGACGCAGCCAGAGCCGGCGACTGGAAGATCTTCGCGCTATCCCCTGGGTCTTTGGATGGATGCAAAGCCGACACGCTGTTCCGGCGTGGTTTGGCGTGGGCTATGCGATCGAGCAGTTCACGGCGGAGGCACCCGGAAATGGCGGGCGACTGCGCCAGATGATGGCGCAGGTCCCGCTGTTCTTCGAATTGGTGCGCAACGTAGAACTCGCCATGGCGAAAGCCGACTTCACGATCGCAAGACTCTACGCCGGGCTGGTCGAAGACGTTAATGTGCGCGACCGTGTCTTCGCTTTGCTGGAGGAGGAATTTCTTCGCACCCGGCGGGCCTTGCTGTCCGTCACGGGTCAGAAGGAGTTGCTCGAGGCAAATCCGGTGCTATTCCGTTCCATTCGCCTGCGCAATCCCTACGTTGACCCCATGAGCCTGGTGCAAGTCGACCTTCTGCGCCGCAAATGCGCGGGTGATAATACAGATGCCCTGAACTATGCGCTGGGCGGCACTATCAACGGAATCGCCGCCGGACTGCACAACACGGGCTAGCTTGTTTACACGACACGGCCTGATTGCAGGGCAAGGATATCTGGTGAATTGCGTTGGCAGATACCCAGCCGTCATCGTCAAAGAACAATCGAGCGCGCCCGCTTTCGCTACTGCTGTTGCTGAGCATCGACCAACTGCGATTGCTGGTCTTCGTCAAGAAATTGCGACCACTCTTCATCGGACGCGAATTCCTCGTCCGGCGGAAGCACCGCTTGCGAAGGCGTCACTCGAACTCGGACCTGCAGTTGCGTCTCAGCTTTTCCCTTCATCACGCCCATGGTGGGTGGAACGTCGGCATAGTCTCGGCCGATCGCTGTGCGGATGTGCTGCTCGCCTGCAAGCTGATTTGTTGTCGGATCAAAACCCACCCACCCGATGCCTGGCAGAAGCGCTTCCACCCACGCGTGCGTGGCGCCGTCCGCGGAGGGGTGCCCGTTTTCCTTGCTGTGGTAAAGATATCCGCTGACATAGCGGCAAGGAATTCTGGCATTTCGAACCAGTGCGATCATGATGTGAGCAAAATCCTGACACACGCCCTGCCGTGACTCAAGTGCATGCTCAATGGGAGAATTTACCGCCGTGCTTTTCTTTACGTAGCTGAAGGTACGATACACGCCCGAGGCAATATCCTGGAGGAACGCAAGAGGGCTTCGTCCATCTCTTTCAGCCGCTCCGATCTCTCTCGCTAATTCTTCAAGCTCCGGCGAGGAGCGCGCGAAATGACTCGGCATCAGCATATCCCAGTAGTCGTTTTTCTCGACGAGTTCCTCCAGATCTCCCCAGCTTCCGCAGTCCATGGATTCCGGCACCGCCGGCCGCTCCTCAATGTTTACCAGAGCGTCAGTGATAATCGTGAGTTGGCTATGGCGTGCGGGTAAATCGAAGTGGTGTACAAGATTGCCGTAGGAATCGGTATAGCCGAAAATGCGGGCGCGCGGATTCACTGATAGTTGAAAAACAAAGCAGCGCTGGTTGCCTTCGCTTCTGGGATGCATGCGAACTTCCATCATGCTCTGCCAGACCAGATGGCTGTAGCGATAGCGCGTGAAATGGCGTATGGCGTAGAACATTAGGTTTCGAAAGCGACCTCGATGGGATAGTCGATATACACTTCGTGCACTGCCGCATGCAAAGCGCGGCACTGCTCGATAATTTCGGCAAGGTATTTGTGCAAATTGCGAATGACTTCCGCGACCTGTACATAGGCCACCATAGACCGCAAACGGCCGATTAGCCTTTCGATCTGTTCCGTCCTGCGGCTCAACGATAGGTTGCTGATCGAGGTCAATGCCTCGTGCATTCGGTCCAGCGAATAGCGAACCGAATAAGGGAACTCGGGTTTTAGCAGCAGGAAGTTCGCGATCCGTTCCGGTCTGAGTTCCGCCGTGCACGCCTTGCAATAAGCTTCAAAGGCGGCACAACTGCTTAAGAGGCCCACCCAATCCAAGTCATCCGCGTGCTTGTCGGGTACAAAATAAGCGTCCAGCAAGACGCAGAGATTGCACGCCCTCTCGATATATTTGCCGAGTTGGATAAAGTGCCAGGCCTCGTCGTGATTCATGGTGGCGGCGGTAACGCCGCTAAACCGGTAGGACCCTTCGCGAACCAGGCTCACCACCCGCATCGCGCCTGCATCGTCATCGGGTTGCAGCACAGAACCATTCACGTCGTGAAACAGGCGATTCAGCTGCTCCCACATCTCCGAGCTGATTTCCTCGCGGACTTGGCGGGCATTTTCGCGCGCCCCGCTGATGCACTTCACAATCGAGAACGCGCCTTCCGGATCCGCTACTAAGAGGAATAGCGCCCGCTGCGGATCCACGTTGCTGGCGGCAGCCCCGGGAGCGAGCGAAGAAACGGCGCGGAACCAGCGCTCTTCCGTGGAAAACTTGGCGGGATTCAAAATCAGACCGTACGTCGCCTTGAGCACACGCGAGGCATTGTCAGCCCGCTCGAAATAACGGCTCATCCAATACAGGCTGTCTGCTACTCGTGAAAGCATGGATCTGGTCACTCAATTCTTCAGATTTCAATTCTGCAGGACCCACGTGTCTTTCGATCCTCCGCCTTGAGACGAATTCACTACCAGCGAACCCTTTCGCAGCGCCACTCGCGTAAGGCCCCCCGGAATAATGGTAATTCGGTCGCCATAGAGAACATAGGGCCGAAGATCGACGTGCCGCGGTTCGATAGTTCCATCCACAAAGCACGGCGCAGTCGAGAGGTTGATCGTCGGCTGCGCGATGTAGTTTCTCGGCTGTGAGCAGATCATTTGCCGAAATTCCGATCGCTGTTGCTCCGTGCTGTGCGGGCCGATCAACATGCCGTAACCACCCGACTCGCCCACCGCTTTTACTACGTACTCATCCAGCCGCTGGCATACGTGATCGCGTTGCCCCGGATCGGACATCAACAATGTTTCGACGCCCTCCAGAATCGGGTCCTGGTCGAGATAGTAGCGAATGATCTTTGGTACGTAAGCATAGATCGCCTTGTCGTCGGCCACTCCCGTTCCCAGCGCATTGGCAAAGGCAACATTTCCAGCGCGATAGGCGTTGAACAAACCCACTGCGCCCAGCGCCGAGCCGTGTTCGAAAACCAGCGGGTCGAGATAATCGTCGTCGATTCGCCGGTAAATGACATCCACGCGTTGCAAGCCGAAGGTGGTTCGCATGTAAACCACGTTGTCGTGGACCACCAGGTCCCGCCCCTCGACGAGTTCAATGCCCATCTGCCGCGCCAGGTACGTATGTTCGAAATAAGCGGAGTTGTAGGAACCGGGCGTCAGTAAAACCACAGTGGGATCAGAACGTCCCTCCGGGGCCAAAGATCGCAGGGTCGACAGAAGCACCTGGCTATACTGCTCAATCGGCCGCACGCGGCATTTTTGAAACAGCCCGGGAAATATTTGCTTCATGACTCTGCGGCTGGTGAGCATGTAAGACACGCCGCTGGGGACGCGGAGATTGTCCTCCAGCACCAAAAAGTGTCCTTGCGGATTTCGTATCAGATCCGTGCCCACCACCGTGATGTACACGTCGCGGGGCACCTTGATCCCGCGCATTTCCCGGCGATAGTGCTTGCAGGTATAGACAATGCTGCCGGGCACCACGCCGTCGGCAATGATTTTGCCTTCGTGGTAGACATCCTTGAGGAAGAGATTCAGCGCAGTGATCCGCTGGGTCAGTCCGCGCTCGATTTTTTCCCATTCCGTCGCCGTGATGATCCGGGGCAGCAGATCGTGAGGAAAAATCCGCTCCGTGCCTTTGTCGTTTCCATAGACCGTGAAGGTAATTCCCTGGTTGAAGAACGATTGATCAGCTTCGTGTTTGCTGCGGCGTAACTCGTCAGGTCCCAGGTTCAAAAGCAGATTATGCAGGGGACGATACTGTCTTCGGGGATGGTCTACAGAACTGTACATCTCGTCGTAAGCGCCATTGAGTTCGTACCGGTGGAGGGCTTCTGCACCGCTACGATCGGTCGTATCCATTTCAATAATCATGATGGCGGCTCTTACGCCCCGCTAGAATAGCGTACTCAACGGGGAATCGATGATCGGGAAAAGCGATCAGCGTCATTGAAAAAACCGTGCGGAACGGCCGAGCCGCTTTATGCGCTTGATCGAGCGACTTCTCTGGTGCTCTCGGCAGGGTTTTCGTTGCCTGAAGATTGGAATTCAATGTCAGGTAACTGCTCGACCGCCCGCCGAAGGGATTGCTCCCAACTCGAGTGGATCAGGTTCAGGTCCCTGTCTCCGGCGGAAACTCGCCGGTATCGCGTAATTTTCAAGCTATCCTTCTTGTATAGCAACAAATCGAATGGAGGACCCACGGTCACGTTAGACCGCATGGTCGCATCCAGTGAGAGCAAAGCATATTTCGCTGCAACCTCCAGAGAGGTTGTGGCCTGGATGCCGCGGTCGAGGATCGGCCGGCCATACTTGCACTCACCCAGTTGCAAGTATAAGGAGTCTTCTGTGGCTGCGAGAGGATTTCCCTGAGGATAAATCAAGTACAGGGCTGGCTCTTGCCCCCGAACCTGCCCTCCCAGCAGGAGATGAACATTGAAGCTGAAGGAATCGCGCTCCAGCGAAGCCCGGTCAATATCCGAGATTCTGCGCACGCAATCGCCCACGATGCGGGCTGCGTCGTAGAGAGAGTTGGCTTGGGCAAGTCCTCGCCCGGAATCGAAATCATCGCCCAGCAAAGTGATCACCGATTGGCTGATAGAGAGGCTGCCGCTGGTCAGAATTACAAATACCCGCTCTCCGGGCTGAACGAACCGGAACATTTTGCGGCAGGTGTTGACCTGATCAAAACCTGCGTTGGTCCTCGAATCGGAGGCCAGCACCAGCCCTTCCCGCGTCGCAATTCCCAAACAATAGGTCACTTTGTCCTCTGGAGTGAAACTTACCGCATCATACACCGATTGCCGCTGCGGAATTTACAATCCAGACTAGCAAGAAAAAATGTGGAAGATCGGCGGATTACGTGATAGTTTCTGCATCTCAGCTGCGCCCTGCATCCCGCGCGCATGAAGGCACCTGAGGTTCCATGTTGATTCGGCTTGGCTACGACATTCAATTCGAAACCGTGGGGGAAGTACCGATCGTGACCCTGCTGAATGTACACCCGTCGCGGAGCAAGGATCTACGAGAGCCCGACGAATTGCAGACCGATCCGCTGGTGAACGTCGAGAACTATGAAGACATCTTTGGCAACCATGCTTGCCGCTTGGTAGCGCCGCCGGGCACCATTCGATTTCAAAATTCCACGCTGATTGAAGACCCGGGAACGCCCGATGTGGAGAGCCCGGACGCAGCCGAGGTTCCCATCCATCAACTGCCGCTGGACGTCCTGCCCTACCTTATGAACAGCCGGTATTGCGAAGTGGACCTCTTGTCGAACACCGCCGCGGAACTATTTTGGAGTGCTCCCAGGGGGTGGAAGCGCGTTCTGGCTGTGTGTGACTGGGTGCATAGCAAGGTCACGTTTGGATACGAGTTTTCCAGTCCCTTCCGCACCGCGCTGGACGTATACACCGAGCGCGTCGGCGTTTGCCGAGACTTTCAGCACCTTGCCATCACCTTCTGCCGGGCCCTCAATATTCCCGCGCGTTATGCAACCGGATACCTGGGCGATATAGGAGTGATCGTGGCCCCGAGTCCGATGGATTTCAGCGCCTGGTTTGAGGTTTATTTGGGAGATCGTTGGTGGACGTTCGACGCCAGACACAATATTCGGCGCATCGGGCGCGTCCTGATGGCCACCGGTCGGGATGCAACCGACTGCGCCATGACAACGTCCTTCGGCAGAGCGAAGTTGGTTTCCTTCCAAGTCGTTACCGACGAAGTGCTCCGGAGATGAGCGTGGTTACTCACACAAGGGCGTTAATCCTCTTCGAGCTTCCTAATTCGTTCCTTGATGAGTGATTGGCGGGTAGTCATTCAGCGAAGTCTTCGTCAGCCACGTCCCTCGATTGACCAAACGCTTAACGGGCGGTTCCCCACATCTATCGTTAACTAGCTCAAGGCCGAACCCCAATGAATTTCCGGTTTGACCGTATATCATGGATGTACCCGATCACCGAAGTCGTTTCATTGCATTTCAGACGTACCAGGAAACGACGTGGATCTTCCATGGCAATGCGAAGCTTGAAGACTGCCCAAGATGCCGCTCGCCGCCGATTCTGGTTGGCGATGTCGGGATTTGTTATAGCGCTTGCGCTGCTCCCCTTTTCCTACAACGTCGAACGTCGCCTGGAGACAGCTGTTCACATCAAGGATGGAGAATCCGAAAAAGTTGACTTGGAACTGGCGCAGCGTTTCCAGTCTCCGTACGCCCACCGCCTGGTTTTGGTGATCAGCGGTATTCCCGATCCGGATTCGGCAAAAGGCGCAGATGCATTGGGCTTCTTAACCAGTTCATTGCGTAGTGTGCCCGGAGTATCGGGCGCCGTCTCGAGTCTGGATTGGCCAGATCCTCTGTTCACTGGGAACAATGGCGGGGCCTTGATCATCGTCGGGTTGGACCCGCACGATGAGACTGTCGAGGCGTTGGTGCCTAAACTGAGGGCACGAGCAGACTGGATGGAAGGTCAGCTTAGGTCGCAATACCCCAATATCAAACTGGAGATTACGGGTGAAACGCCACTGAACTTCGATCTCCGCAAGGTCAGTGCGGACGACGTCAAGCATGCCGAAGAACGAGCGATGCCGGTAACTCTCGTGCTGCTGTTGCTGGCTTTCGGCAGTCTTGTGGCCGCGCTATTGCCGCTGGGAGTTGGAGTACTCTCAATCTCGATGGCGATGGGTGCGGCTGCTCTACTCGCGCACTATCTGCAGCTGTCGATTCTGGTCCAGAATCTGGCGACGATGCTCGGTCTTGGCTTGGGCATCGACTATGCCTTGCTGATGGTGAGCCGGTTTCGCGAAGCGTTGAACGAGGGATACGACGCCGGCCACGCTGCCGATATCGCTGCCGGGCAAGCTGGGCGAACCCTGATAATCTCGGCCACGACAGTTGCCATCGGATTTTCAGCGCTGCTGACTGTGCCCATCAGCGAACTGCGCTCCATCGGGATCGCTGGCCTGCTGGTAACCGTTTTGAGTGTCATGCTGTGTACATTCATTCTGCCCTGGGCGCTTGGTCTGCTAGGGCATCGCATCAATGCCGCCAGAGTGCGTCTTTCACCCAGACGATTAGAAACGCGGGAGAGCCTATGCGCGGCGAGTGAGCGGTGGGTGCGCTGGGGCAGCATCATAACCCGCCGGCCCTGGACCGCTCTGCTTGTCGCCGGGATTCCGCTACTCATGCTTGCATTCCAGGCACGGAAAATCTCTCCCGGGGTTCCTGACCACAACTCGCTCCCCGCCGCGGCCGAGTCGGTGCAAGCACTGCACACGCTTCAAGCCATGGGGCGGTCGGGTATTGTGCAGGGTCTCCGAGTGATCCTCGAGTTGCCGCCGCAGTATCCGCCGCTCTCGCCAACTGGCTGGTTAGCCACCACTCGCTTGACGAAACGATTCCAGAGCGATCCTAGAGCGCAAGAGGTCGTATCTCTTCCGACCCTCACGGGAATGTCTGACACTGCAGAAGCCGTCCACGATGTGCCCGAGCCAATCCGCAAGAGTTTTCTTCGGAGCGATGGCCAGGCTACCTTGATTGAGTTGCTGCCCACCGCCGCTCTTTCGCCCAACGAACAGGTTCAATGGGTTCGAGACGTGCGTTCCTCCGATGTCGCGGCGATGACCGGCGTGCCCGGCGCTGTGCTGTGCGTCGGCGGCGTTCCCGCACTCGAAGCAGATTATGACTCGGTAGTAAAAGAGAGGTTGCCGAAGGTGGTTCTTGGCGTCATATTGGGGAGCTTGCTGGCGCTGCTGATCGGGTTACGTTGTCTATTTGCGGCTGTCAAAGCAATTCTGCTCAATCTACTTTCCGTTGGCGCTTCGTTCGGTGCATTAGTTGTCGTTTTTCAGCAAGGCCACGGTAGCAAACTCTTTGGGCTCGACGGGCCGACCGGCAGCGTATACCCAATCGTGCCGATTCTCTCGTTCGCCATCGTCTTCGGATTGAGCATGGACTATGAGGTCTTCCTGGTCACCCGCGTCCTCGAAGAACGGCGCCGTGGTCTATCCGAGAAAGCGGCGGTGATCGAGGGCCTGGCGCGGACGGCCGGGCTCATCACGAGTGCCGCGGCAATTATGATTGCCGTCTTCACCGCATTCACCGTGGGAAGCTTTCTTGTCGTCCAAATGTTGGGCTTCACGCTCGCCGTGGCGGTGCTTATCGACGCTACATTGGTGCGGATGGTTGTCGGGCCAGCCCTGTTGCGACTTGCCGGCGACTGGAATTGGTGGCCCTTTGGCTTATATGGGGCTCGGGCAACGGCTGAAAAGGAACTTATCTCATGACGGCGAACACCGTGGATACTCCAGCGACAGCACAGGGCCCCGCATCAGTCTAATTAAGCGATTCGATCTATTTCACTTTCTCTTCTTGAGCGCTGGACTGGCCAATATCAAAGTCCTTGGCTCCAAGGTTTGCCTTTCCCGAGCCCCCTTCAATTGCCATAATCGAGGAGCCGGGCTTGCCCTGCAGCTTTGCCTCCACTTGCGACGCAGACCAAGCGCCGCCGACCTGCCGCAGCCCATAGTAGATGAATTCCTTCTGCACTCCCGTCCCCCGAAGCGTCTTCACCGCATGCACGGGGTACAAAATGCTGCGGTCAATCCACGATGTTACCGAACTATAGTAAGTCCGGTCCTGAGGGCCGGACACGCTCTCAAGCACAAAGCAATCCCGTGCGCCGTATTTCTCGGGTGCGAGAAGTTCCTGATTCTTCCAGAAGAAATAGCTCTCTACCATGTCTTCATAGGAGAAGTCCGTTCCCACCAGTGGATCGTTCCAACGTTCGAATGGCAACACCCTAGCGGCCTTCTCGCCAGGACGTAGCGCCTCGATAGTCACGTGCCCGTTCACGCTCATATGCAGAAGAAGGGTCGTCTTCTCCGGGCCAGGCCCCGAGATCTCGCATAGCACGCGCAAACCATCGGGAAACCAGTGAGCCTTGGCGACAAATTTGTAGCTGGTGCGCTTGCCATCGGCTTCCACTCGTGCAAGGTGCCCGGTCGCGCGGTAATCCAATTTCTCAATACGCTGGCGCGAGCCAGTCAGCACAGTCTCCAGGTCAGGATTCGCCGCGAAGGCTCGCGATGGATGGACCAGCGACAACAGCGCCAGCAAAGCGATGGACGCTTGAATCGTCCCAAAGGCCCAATTCGCCCCTCCGGCCTGTCGAGACCGGGCAAACTTGCGGCTGCGAGGGATTACGACGCGGCGCAGGAAGGTCATAGCTATCTATACCGCCAAAGTCAGTATGCGCCCATCCAGGGCGACGGGTAGTGATTGGCGCTCCAGATCGCGCTAGCGGGAAACACCTGATGCGCAATTAGCTCCAAAGATAGGTGAGCGATATCCCCGAGTAATCCCGGTCTCGTTGGAGGTATTGCACTCCTATTATGCGCAGGGCTCAAGGAGCGTCCAAGAATGACTGTCGGCATGAATTGAACACGCATTCTAATCCCCGTAGATTGATAAGTATACACGTTTCGAAGCAGCTCCAAAGTTATCCGCCCAACGCCCCATCCCGATAGGCATAACTCTCGTTGGCTCGATATTGTCCTTTTGCTCACGCCCGGATGCACCACCGTGACCTGTCTACAGTGCGGAGGCTCGGCATACTCTTTCCGAATGAACTCCCCCCAACGCGAACGGCGCGAACTTCGTTACCCGGTGCACCTACCTGCCTCGCTCACACTGGCCCACAAGGAATTCCATGCCCACTCGGAGAACATCAGCCTCGGAGGGATATTGCTTTCTAGCGCTTTTCTGATACCGCAGGGTTCTACGGTAGAGGTGGCGGTAGGTGTTCCTGCGCCTGCCCGACCCGGTATGCTCTTGAGTTCTCGTGGCAAAGTTCTTCGGGTGCAGCCGATGGCAAGTGGAGGTTTCGGCATTGCAATCAAGTTGGACCATCCTTTCAAGTTTGACCTTCAAGACTTAACCTCCAGCTCTGGCTCCGAGGAGAAGAAACCGCCGCTTCCAGAACGGAAAAATAGAACGGTCACCAGCCAGGGGCTGCACCCAGCATGGGCTTGGCACACTGAGACATAGTTGCGCCTGTCAGTTATTTCTGCAAACGCCGCATCAATCTTTCCCATGATCCTTGCGCCCATTTGAACCCCGCTATAAGCTGGTTAGCAATTTGAACTTGCGTACATTCGATCCAGGAGATATGTTTGGGATGCTTCAGGCATTCTCAACAGACGATTCCCATGCAGGAGCGACGTTTATGTCAGTCGAAGAAAATATCGAGCTAATGCGGCGGTGGTTCAAAGAAGTATGGAATGAGGGTAGAACGCAGACGATTTACGATCTTCTTGCTCCGGATGCCGTCGCAATCGGCGAACTGGAGGATGGCGGCCGGCTTCGGGGACCCGCAGAGTTCGTGCCATTTGTAGAGCGGATTCGCGGTGCTTTTCCCGACATCAACATCGTGGTGGAGGATGTCTTCGGAGCAGAGGATAAAGTCGTATTGCGATGGTCGGCTACGATGACCCATCGCGGAGATCATCTGGGAATGCCAGCCACCGGTGAACGTGTGCGAATATCAGGGATAACCATCGCTCGCATTGGCAACAAACAGATTATCGAGGGATGGGACAACTGGGATCAGTTGGGAATGCTGAAGCAGATCGGAGCCTACCGGACTCCCCAAGCCACTCTGTTGAAGAGCGCATAGCTTAAGAGTTCGGTCGTCCCATCGGGCATGCAGCGCCCATTGGCCCTAAAGGCCACCCAACGGTGGTTGAGGCGTTGCGGGCGACCCCAACCCCATCCGGGCAGCCAAACGCAGTGCTGAATTTGGGGACGTAGGTAAGCGCGGTCGCACGGAATCGGAATCCGGGACTCTGGATCGGCGTAGATAAAATGTTGGCTCCATTCAGGGAAACAGTAAAAATCTGAACTTCACTGCCTCATACCCTCCGCCGATCCTCTGACACTGTTCGTCTTCGATAGTCCGACCGGATAGTCCAATCCACCGACCCTGCGAACGGGCAGGTTGTACAACATTTGAAATGTTACACTTCTCGGATTAATCCAGACTGGTCAAAACCGCACGGTCTGAAAGTAATTCTGAAACTGCCCCACTCTGTTCCAAATTGACCGGTAATCCCTTTGGGCTCGTGCCATCGTACGGGTATGTATAAAAACAAGCCGAAGCCTGAAACCAAGCAAGCCATACTCGCTCGCATCAAAGAGGAAATGAATGAACCGCGCATGGCCGAATCCACGCGGGAAGAAGACGTCAACCAGGTCACACAGAGGGAACTGGAAAAGCTGGCGTAATCCAACGTGATACAGAGTCCCGGGCCTTTCGTGCGCCGCGGGGTGCTTCCGCGGGGAGAAAGATAATGGCAAAGCTAACCAAGCCAACTCGTGATCGGATATCGGCAACCAAGTTCGCTTTCCCGAAGCAACGCAAGGAGCCGCTGGAAAATGCCTCTCACGTACGCAACGCTGTTGCGCGCTTCAATCAGGTGAAGGGCGTTACGGATGCGGAGCGTCGTGCGGCGTGGAAGCGGATACAGTCTGCCGCAAAGCGATACGGAGTGGAACTTGAAAAGTCTGACTAGCGCGAACGCTCCGCGCGGCGCATCTACCATGGCGGCGACAGCAGCAAGTCGTGCAAGTCGTACAGCGGGCGGCCCCGTCCAGTGTGTATTTTGCAAGGTAGGCAACTAAGCTCAGCCACCTGCCCGTCGAAAACCGCGACGGACGGGGCAGCCTGAAGTTAAGATAGTGTCGGCAATAGAGCCAGGGAAAGCCGCACTAGCCCGCTCTAGGCTATTCCTCACTGAGCTCTAACCTTTGCGTGGCTTTTCCTGCCAGATTTCTCTCCTGCGGACTACACATCAATCGCTCGTCTTCCGCGATTAGCTTTGCGCTTCGTCTTTCGCCACTCTGGATTTCAAGTAGCCTTTGCATCAACTCGGCGAAGTTTTCCATGACTTCCTCCAAGGCCAAGGCTGGTTGGTTGGCAGAAATCATAGGTGGCTGCTGGGGCAGTAAGCTAATCAAAAGTGCTCAGTTTTGGGAGGGGACTTTTTCAAAGGCCGGTTCCCGACAAAGAGCGGGGATTCAATGTTGCTCTGTGCTGCGTTTGGGTGTTCCGATAGACAGATACGGCGCACCTGCCCCAATTGGAAACAATAGTCAAGGACCGGTCAATTGTGAGCATGCAGGAAGGCATTGCACGATGGATCATAGGGTTATGACAATATGGGATGTCTTCTTCACTCGACCACCTCCGCCTCCTGTCCTGTCTGAGGCACAGCAATTGGACTGGTTCTTAAACTCGATCCGGGAGAGAAACGCTTTAGTCGTCACGGGAAAACTTGAGGAATTTGATGAGCCATACCGAAGCGAGAAGCCACTTTGAGATGGGAACCTTCCCCTCCGCACCACGGCGCAATGCCCAAGATAGCGCGCAACGATCCTTGCCCCTGCGACTCCGGGGCGAAATATAAGCGGTGCTGCGGCCGGACGGCGAGCTGAGCGAACGCTGATTTTCAATGGAAGCTCCCAGAGAGAAACCTGTAAAAATGCGGGTTCCGTGATCTGGTTCTCTTTCGTTACTCAGTAAAACGCTTCTTGAATTGGTACTTACTTGCCATTGCTCGCCAGGTTGCCGCCAGATTCCGGTCGCTCTGGCAGACTTGATTGGTCCCATCCGCCGCCGAGGGCTTGTATTAGCAACACTGTGTTTGCCATACGACGCCCCAGAATATTGACCGCCGTTACTTCATCCGAGAGCGCGGCACTTTGCGCGGTGATTACCTCGAGGTAGCTGGTGACTCCACCTTTGTAACGAATGACTGAAAGATCCAGGGAGCGCTGGGCGGCCACGACCGCTTCATCCTGGACCTTGGCCTCGCCTTCCAGAATTCTGACCGCCGCCAGACTGTCTTCGACCTGTTGGAATCCGGTCAACACATCCTCGCGATAGGCAGCGACTTGATAGTCATAGGCCGCCCGTGCCTGGTCGTTGACGGAGCGGCGTCGTCCGCCGTCGAAAACAGTTTCCACCGCAGACAAGCCCAGCGACCATAGGCCGCTCGGACCATTTACAAGGGTCGTAATGGCGGAGCTTTCGAATCCTCCCGTGGCGCCGAGGCTGATCAGCGGGTAATATGCGGATTTTGCGACTCCGATCTGGGCATTGGCGGACGCCACGCGCCTCTCCGCGGCTGCGATGTCCGGGCGTCTTTCCAGCAGGTCCGACGGCACGCTCACAGGAACGTGCGGAGGCGGTGCGGTGAGGGGAAGCGGAGGAAGACTGAACTCGGCGGGAGGCTTCCCGATCAGGATCGCAACCGCGTGTTCATACTGCGCCCGCGCCACGCCCACATCGATAGCTGCGGCCCGCGTAGTCTGCAATTGAGTCTTGGCCTGCTCGACTTCCACCTCCGAACCAATCCCTCCCTGAAAGCGGCTTTCATTCAATTCGAGGGCTTGCTCGTACTGCTTCACGGTGGAGTTTAGAAGTTGTTCCTCGGCATCCAGGCTGCGGGCCTGAAAGTAATCGAGCGCCAGATCCGCGTGCATGCTCAAGTTAACGGTAGCCAGGTCTGCGGCGCTGGCTTGCGCTTGTTCTCGATAAGACTCCACGGTTTTTCGAACTCGTCCCCAAACGTCGGCCTGGTAGGAAAAATCGAAGGGCAGCACAAAGTCGTTGTAGGTTGCGCCGCGCAGGAGCGAACTTGTAGGGCTGTTGGCCGAGACCCGCGTTCGAGTTGCAGATGGACCGGCCGTTACAGTTGGGTAGTAGTCAGCCCGATAGTAGCGCAAAACTGCTCGCGCTTGCTGGAACTGAGCTTCCGCCGCTTTCAGATTTTGATTGCCGACATTGATTTGCTGTTCGAGAACATCAAGCTGAGGATCTTGAAAAATCGTCCACCAGTCTCCGCCAAGGCGCTGGTCATTGGGTTGAGCGGCTTTCCAGTCGCCGATCTCTTTATAGGCGGAAGGCGCCTGCACCACAGGTGGATGGTACTTGGGTCCAACCGCGCACCCGGTCAACTGAAGCACCGCCATCGCCAGAACGCAACATATCGAGAGCGCACGCCACGGGTGCTTGAGCAGAATTGTTTTTTGAACACGATTCATTTGATGGCGTTTCATTGGATGGCACCTCATTTGATATCCCCCGGCAGTGTTGCCTGAACGATTTGGACTGCCTGGCCCGAAACGATCGAGTCGGGCGGGTTGATGATGACCTGATCGTTTGCCGTAAGGCCAGACACGATCTCTATCTCATCTCCGAAGTCATGCCCTGGAGTCACGGCAGTCAGCACGACCTTCCCATCCTTTACAACGCCAACGTGTAAACCCTCGGAGCGGAATATCAGAGTATTTACCGGGAGCAGCAACGTGGCAGCTTGTGTCGGAACCGCCAAGTGAACCTCGGCGTAGGAACCGCTGAGCAGCGTGCCTTTCGGATTGTCGAGGTCGATTTCGACCAGCAAGGTGCGGGTCGTTGCATTGATGGCTTCGGCGCTGCGCACCAGTTTTCCCTGGAACTTGCGGCCGGGAAATTCGGCGAGAGTGAGATCCGCAGTCATCCCGTTTTTGATCCCTTGCGAGTATTCCTCCGGGACGTTTACGTAGACGCGCAACTTTCCTGGTTGGGCGATGTGAAAGAGGTCGGTTTTCACTCCTGTACCGCTCCCGGAATTAATAAGATCGCCAATATCGGTGTTGCGCGCCGTGATGACGCCATCAAAAGGCGCGTAGATCTTTTCGAAAGACACCAGCGCCGAATACTGCTCGACGGCTGCCTTGTCTGCTTCGACGATGGATTTGTTCGCGTTGTAGGTCCCAATCGCGTTGTCGACATCCTGTTGCGATACAGCGTTGCTCTTCAAGAGTCCCTGATACCGATTTTTGGTAACGGAAGCGAGCTCCAGATTTGCCTGCGCGGTCAGCAGGTTGCTGCGAGCTTGCTGGAGTTGCTGGTCGACCTCCGGGGTTTCGATGACGGCAAGAAGCTGGCCCTTTTTCACATGCGCCCCAATATCGAAATACCACGTCTTTAGATAGCCATTGGTGCGGGAGTAAATGGGCGAGGTGATGAATGGTTGCACGTTTCCGGGCAGGATGATTTCGTCTGCCGGCGCTGTCTGTTTCGGGGAGACGACCGCTACGGCGGGCAGAGCGGCCTGAGTCGTCTCTACGTTCAGGGCGGTGCGGGCCTTCACACGCGACCAGATGCCGGAAGCCAGGAGCGCGGCAACCGCAATCACCGCAATCGCGGGCACAAGCCATGACTTGCGCGAACGCTTTGCCGTATTCGCATCCACCAGCGTGAGCGTTGGGTCGGCGGTTTGTTGTCTCTCTTCAGTGTGAACTTCAGTTTGAACTTCAGGTTGAATCATAAATAACTCCTCGCCTGGTTGTTCAGCGTCCTTGTTCCTGGGCTGAATGGGGGCGTGAACCTTGTAAGACGCTGAAAAATGCCGGAACAAAAAGCAGTGTTGAAGCGGTCGCGAAAATCAGTCCACCAATGACAGCGCGGCCAAGCGGAGCGTTTTGTTCGCCGCCGTCGCCCAGTCCCAGAGCCATGGGCACCATGCCGATGATCATGGCCAGCGCGGTCATCAGCACCGGACGAAAACGGGTGAAACCCGCCTCCAGCGCGGCACTCACAGAATCCAGGCCTTCCGCCATTTTTTCCGTGGCGAAACTCACTACCAGGATGCTGTTTGAGGTGGCGACGCCCATGCACATGATGGCTCCCATCAGCGCCGGCACGCTCAGATTCGTGTGCGTGATGAACAAGAACCACGCAATCCCGGCGAGTGCCGCGGGCAGCGCGGAAATCATGATGAAGGGATCGAGCCAGGACTGAAAGTTGACCACGATCAGCAGATACACCAGGACGATCGAGAACAGCAGTCCGCCCAGGAGGCCGATGTAGGAGGCGCGCATGGTCTGAACTTGTCCACGGACGACGACGCGAGAGCCACGAGGCAATTGCTGATGTGTGGACTCAATGATCTTGTTGATGTCGCCGGCTACGCCGCCGAGATCACGTCCCGACACAGAACCAAAGATGTCAATGACGGGGGCAACGTTGTAGTCAGAAACCACCGCCATTCCCGCCCCGCGCTGCGTGGAGACCAGGCTGGCCATGAGCGATGGCGGAGCATTTGGATCTGTGCCGGTGATTGGAATGTTTTCTACATCCTGCAAGGTGTCGGCACGGTATTGCGGCGTCTCGGTCGCGATTTGATAGCTGACATGATTCTTTGGATCCAGCCAGTACGAGGGCGAAGTCTGGAAACTCCCACTCAGTGACACCAGAAGATTTTGTGCAACATCGTGAGCCGAGAAACCAAGTTGTTCGGCTTTGGTGCGCTCCACGCTCAAGCGCAGATAGGGTTGATCGAAGGGCTGCTGAATCCGCAGATCAGTCGCCCCCGGGACGTATCTCATCTTCGCGAGCAGAGCGTCTGCATAGGCGCGGTTTCCCTGCAAGTCGTTTCCTACGACCTGAACATCGACGGGAGCGGGCAATCCAAAATTGAGAATCTGCGCAACCATGTCGGCAGGCAGGAAAGAGAAGGTAACACCCGGAAACTGTTTTGGCAGCGCCAGACGAAGCTGGTGAATGTAGTTGTCCGTAGGGTGGTGCTTTGCGGACAGGGTCACAAGAATGTCCGCATCAGACGTTCCAACCGGCGCCGAATTGCTGTAAGAAAGATTGATGCCGCTGTAGGGCAAGCCAATGTTGTCGATGACGCTTTGCACCTCGGCTGCCGGAATCTCCCTTCGAATCTCCTGCTCGACCTGATCGCAAAGGTTGGCGGTCTCTTCGATGCGCATTCCCGTGGGAGCGCGCATGTGAAGCTTGAAAGTGCCGCTGTCGACGCTGGGAAAGAAGTCCTGGCCCAGCCAGGGAATCAAAACTACAAGAGAGCCTACACAAAACGCGAAGAACGCAATCAGGAAAACAAGCCGGTGATGAAGACAAGTCTCGAGCAGCCCGCGAAAGCTGTGACGAAATCTCTCGAATGCCCCTTCAAATCGCTTCTGAAATCGTAACAACGGATTGCGGCTGGGAGCGTTTCCGGATTCCTTCTTCTCTCCCCTTAACAAGTACTTGGCCATTGTCGGAACGATGGTCCGCGAGAGGAAATACGAGGCCAGCATGGCAAACACGACTGCTTCGGCCAGCGGTACAAAAAGGTATCGCGCCACGCCGGACAGCAAAAACATCGGGGCAAACACGATGCAGATTGAGAGCGTGGAGACGAAGGCGGGGGTCGCAATTTGCGATGCACTGTCGAGAACAACTCCGTCGAGATCCTTATCTGGTTCCGCATCGCGGTTGCGATTGATGTTCTCGACTTCGACGGTCGCGTCATCAACAAGTATGCCGACCGCCAGAGCCAACCCTCCGAGCGTCATGATGTTAATAGTTTGTCCGATCGCGCTTAGAACAATGATCGAGGTAAGGATCGCCAGAGGAATCGACGTCGCGATGATCACGGTGCTTCGCCAACTGCCGAGAAAGGTGAGAATCATGAAAGCGGTCAGGCAGGCGGCAATCAGCGTTTCCCGGACTACTCCGCTGATAGCACCTCGAACAAAAATCGATTGATCCGCCAGCGGTGTTATCTGCAGGGAGGCTGGAACGGTCGACTTGATTTGAGGCAGCATGGACTTGATGCCCGAGATCACGTTCAGCGTCGACGCATTCCCAGCCTTTTGGATCGTCAGCAATACGGAGCGCTGCCCATTGACGCGCACGATGTTGGTCTGCGGGGGGAAGCCATCGCGTACCCAGGCGACGTCTTTGACGTAAATGGTGGTGCCGCCAATCGTCTTGATCGGGATTCGGTTCAGGTCCGCAATCGTCTGCGGCGCTGCGTTGGGAATGGAGACGTCGTATTCCTTGGCACCGATCTTGGAGGTTCCAGTCGGCAGGATCAAGTTTTGCACGCTGATCGCATTTACCACATCTAGCGCAGACAAGCCCTTTGACTGCAGCGCGGTCGTATTCAGATCGACCTGCACCTGGCGTTGCTTACCGCCATAGGGATAGGGCACGGACGCTCCGGGGACGGTGATGAGCTGCGTCCGAATGAAATTTAATCCATAGTCGTTGAGCTGCTGCTCCGAAAGATTTTCCCCTGACAGAGCCAACTGTAGGACGGGCACGCTCGATGCACTATAGGCAAGAATGAGCGGCGGCGTGGTTCCCGCGGGCAATTGCCTGAGTTGGGTCTGAGAGACCGCCGTGATCTGCGCAATACCTTGTTGAATGTTCGCGGTCGGCTGGAAGAACACTTTAACCACAGCAATTCCGCTAAGCGACTGCGACTCGATGTGTTCGATGTTGTCGACCGTGGTAGTAAGGGATCGCTCGGTAATCGTCACGATCCGGTAACTCATGTCCTCTGGGAGAAGACCGTTGTAATTCCAGATGATACTGACAACCGGAATGTCGATATTGGGAAAGATGTCGGTTGGAGTGCGCACGATGGCGAGTCCGCCCATGATCAGGATGAGTATGGACATCACCACAAAGGTGTAGGGGCGGCGCAATGCTAGTCGGACAATCCACATATAAGTTCTCTTCGCTGAATAGAAAGGGCACGTCACATTCCAATCGGCGGCCGATGATCTACGTCAGTGTTTTCAATAACCTGGGATTAGCCAGTAGTTGGGGCGCCCAAATAACGCTCAGCTAGGAAGTCCCGCGGTTGACATAGCGTCCGCATTTCGACAGAGTTCGTCGGTCCCACCTTGGCGTCAACTGGATTGACACTGCTGCGGCGACGGCCTGGGGCGCTCCGAGGAAATCGTAGCCCGCGCACTCAAAAGCTGGTTTGGTCCACGGCCGTATGTCTTCACCAACTGTGGCTTGCGCTGGAATGCAAAGAGCAAGATGCATAAAGTACTGAGCGCTGACTCGATTCGACGCGAAGTCGAAGACAGTCTCCGCCGCCTATCTGTCGATGCGATTGATCTTTACCAGATTCACTGGCCGTCGGATCCAGACTCCGCAGCTTTGGAAGAAGGATGGTCAACCCTCGCCAACCTCAGGCGGAAGGGCAAGGTAAGGTGGATTGGGGTTGCGGACTTCAATGTCGAGCAACTGCGTCGCTCCCGGGCCATCGCTCCAGTCACATCGCTACAGCTCCGCTGACCAGCGCAATGACCCGCGAGCGCGCCGCGGACCTGCTCTACGGCTACTTCGAAACCGGGTCAATCAACGTCAGATCAGTTGCCGGATCAAACCGTTTCTGCATCGTTGCTGGATCGACCGTCACCATCACTTCCAGCGTCGGGGATACATACGCATCAAGAACGTGGCCAGCGAGCGTTGTTCCGTCCGGATTCCCGACCACCATATGCGTATGGACCACGGGCTTCCCTTGTAGAGCGCGATATCACCGCTCATCCCAATCACTTCGTGCTGGCCGACGACGGGAATCTTCTTGTACATTTTGCGCTGGGGATCGAACCACCCCAGCGTCGCTCCACTCAGTGCTCCGATAGCGGTGAAATGAGCACTCGTCACCTGATACTTCTCCGCAAACTCCAGCAGTCCCGAGAAAGCCTCGTCTCCCTCGTAGAAAATGACCGCATATTGTTTCGTAGGCTCTCCTGGATTCAGCAATTGAACCTGCATCTTCGGAGCTTTACCCGTCGGAACGGCTTGCGACGGCGAGACATATTCGCCGGCCGTCTCTTGTGAATATCCGATCACGCTTGTGACCCCAATCAATACCAGAATTCAAAGAGTTCTTGTCATGGTTTCCTCCCGTTAATTTAATGACGCGTTAAGAGCTGTGCTAAACAGCGTCTTCGCTAATCAGCCGATGTACGCTAACTGACTTCATACCGCCGGGTGCCAGTTTGAACCGGCGGGACCCATTATTTGTGGCGCGACCTTCGTTGTGCTGGGCCCGAGATCCCTTTCGTAGACCACCCCGTCCTGAGAAACTACGAAGGTTTTGACTCCAGACGACTGGTACTCGGCGGGATACGCGACCAAGGTCAACCCCCTATTCTTATCGCTGCCGGAAACATAGCGACTAGTCGCAGGGGCAGGATTCACGTTCACGATTCGAAAGTAGTACCCCTGGAAAAGACTGGGTTCTTTGTTGTCGGCATTCGCCGCGCCAGCGGCCAGGCTTTCGGCGAATCGGGTGATCGGATCTTCGCTGGCTGCCTTTGCGGCGCCCGCATTGTTTGCCATTGCGAATTCCTCACTCACTTCAATTGCGGTGGCCTCGTTTTCTCCGATTCGGCGAAACAGTATTTCCTGCCTGCCGCTATCGGGGTCGAAATGCCATTCACCGTTCTTGGAGACCAACGGGACTGGGAAGGGCCAGTTTTCGGCTCCGATGTACAGGACCGTGTTGCCGTCGGGTTCCAGGACTAGACGGTGCATTTCCTGGTATTTCTTGCAGAACTGCTCGCGTTCGAGCTTGTCCTCGACCTCGTCGCTGGACGAAGTGACTTCCTTGCCCGCGCCTAGGATCGCTTCCAGAGCAGTCTCATCCTCCTTTTCCGCAGCCTGAAAGAGCGCGTCGCTACCCTCACCAGCAGACGAGAACACCGTTAGCTGTGATTCCTGAGCAAAGCTCGTTGAGACGAAGCCTACGACAATCAGGAACAGGAAAAGAAAGGCCGTGGATGCGAACCCGCAGGCAAGTCTTACGATAAACGTTTCAGTTGTTTCGAGGGTCATATAGTTTGTGCGCATGGTTTGTTCTCCTTATCGTCAGTCTCTTTTGTGATAGTGGAACTGAATTACCGGCGACCGCCTCCGCCTCCGTGAAAACCGCCGCCTCCGTGGAAACCGCCGCCGCCATGGAAGCCGCCGAAGCTCGACTGGCCGCGAGCGGAAAAGCCTCTTGCCATGCCTCCATGATTGAAGCCGCTGAACGCTCCGGAATGGGTGCCGGCCTGGGCACGTGGCGTCGAGAATCCGTGACTGCCCGCGAATCCTCTCGCTCCTCCGCCATGGAATCCGCTGGCGCCGTGAAATCCACCGGCGCGATTGAAGTTGTTACGGTTGACGAAGACTCTGCTATGCGATTCGTAGTGGCGGTTGTCGAAACGAATGTCGTGGTGATGCCAGTCGTATCCCCAGTGTCCCCATCCCCAGCCAAACCCGCCGAAGAAGCCAATTCCAAAGCCGAGGCCAAATGCAATTCCAGGACCATCAAAAAATAGCCCCGGATACCAATACCAGCCGGGCCAGACGCCGATCGGGTCTCCATAGACGAGCCATGGGTCATACTCGGGAACATAAACAACCTCAGGCTCGGCGGGCTCGATCACAATGGTTTTTCCCTTCTTGCTCACCTTTTCCTGCGATGTGCTCTTCAGGTTCCCCGCCTTCTCGGCGCGGTCACGCAGTACCTGAACAGCACTCATCACATCCTGCTGTTGGTTGACGTAAGCGTCGCCAAGCGATGACGTCCAGGAGAGATTTTTGTCCATGTTGGCGAGCACCGAAGGAAATTCGGTGAGGGCCTTCACACTGGGATCCCAGGGCTGCTTATCGACTTCTTTACCGAGTTGCTCACCCTTGAGATCGGTATGTTGCTGCAGCCAGCGGTCCGCTTCCACAACCTGGTCGGGATAGGTAGCCGCCGCAAGGATCTGTGCCACCAAGGCATCGGGATACAGCGCGATCGGCGCTACCAGTTGCTGCAACTGTTCCGGCGTCTGTTGCGCCGCCTGAACCGGTGGTTGCGGGGCTGGTTGGTTCGCCTGGGCGAACGCCCCCGGCGCAGTGGCTAATACAAGGCAACATGAGAGAAATAGCGACAAACTCTGTTTCAGGAACTTCATGATCAATTCTCCTTTCTCCTTCGACCCGTCGTATTGGCGATCAGCGGATCCTTTCTAAGTCAGGTAATGCCGCCGCCGCAAACTATCGTTTTTAGCTAGCCATGTCAGCCGCAGTTCGCGCCGCGAACTGCGGAAATGTTAGCGGACATGCCGGATGATTGCATTGACACGCGATTTCCACGTCTTCACTTCCCGCGTCACGACAGGCATCTCCGCAGTATTCTTCTCCGTCCGGTACAACGCACAGGCAAGGCATGTGCGCGCACAGTTTGGTTTTTTGATTCGCCATTTCGCTTAAGTCCTTTCCGTATCGTTTTTCCGGCCTTACAACACTGCGAATTCTTGACGTAGTCCCGTTCGCTAAACCAACCTGAGCAAGTTTGAGGGGACTCACTCTACCCAGTCAGCTCTCGGCGCCGCGCCATCTTCACCAAATGCATTCCGATCTCCAAACACAATTCGCCAGGTTTTGCAAGGGTTTGCATTCAGCAGAAAACCTCACGGAGGTCTTGAGTGTCGGCGGACCGATAGCGCGTCGGTATTTGGACGGTCACGACGTGCCGTCTGTTCTGATCGAAGTGGAGAAGCAAGTAACTTCGAGGGCCCCATGCTCTTGAACGCATGGATCTATTTGCCCGTTGGCTCTGTGTGAGTCTTTCCGGTTTCGTTTTGGCAGCTGCCGTGCCTTAGCCAAAGGGAAGAAAGGCATTTTTCCAAGGAGATGAATCGATATGAAAATCAACAAAGTTTACATCGTCGTAGGTTTGATCATTGCTTTCACCCTCATCTTCGAACTCGCCGCTCATGCGGAAGAGTCCGACCAAACCACTACAATCACTTTCAGCCAACCGATCGAGATTCCCGGGCAGGTATTAGGTGCGGGGACCTATTTGTTCAAGTTGGAGAACAGTGTGCGTGACGAAAATGTTGTGCAGATCTTCAGCGCGGACGGGATGGTCCTGCACGCAACCGTTCAGACAATCACCACCGAGCGCCGGAATCCAACACCGCATACCGAGGTCGTATTGGCGGAACAGGGAGCCGGACAGCCGGATGCCCTCCTGAAGTGGTTCTTTCCTGGCCACGAATTTGGGAATGAATTCGTATATCCCGAACAGAAACAGAAACAACTGGCACAAGACAAGCAACAGACCATCGTCGCCGACCCACCGCCGGCGTCACACTCTGATGCTAGCGGAGGTGGCAACTGAGTATGATCCTGACCTTCGCGCGTCGGGCCCTGGGTTCTAGGACCGGGCCCGCGCGCGAAAGCTGCTGCGCGATGTACAGCTCACAGTGTTTTCTGAAACTTCGAAACCCCGTACTTGGCCCAACGAAATGTTTCTGCCATCCCGAATTTCCTTCCGCTGAAAATCCTCGGCTTCCAGGCGCGCAACGAGCGTAAAATCTTTTCGATGACCCACAACGGTCGAGGCGCGTGATGACGCCCGCAGCCGCTCCCACAGTGTTCGTCGTCGACGATGATGATTTCGTACGTGCGGCTATCCATGGCATGTTGAAGTCGGTGGGCTTGCGTTCTGAAGCCTTCGCGACGCCGCAAGAGTTCATGCGGACTAAGCGGCAGGACGGGCCCAGCTGCCTTATTTTGGACGTGAGACTTCCTGGCGTCAGCGGTCTGGATTTTCAGCGCGAGTTGGCTGACGCGGGCATCCGGATTCCCATCATTTTTATCACCGGTCACGGAGATATTCCGATGACGGTGAAGGCCATGAAATCCGGCGCGGTGGAGTTCTTGACCAAGCCCTTTCGGGACCAGGACCTGCTGGATGCGATTTATCAGGCTTTGGACCGCGACCGGGTGACGCGCCAGCAAGAGAGTGAGCTTGCCGAATTGAGCAAGCGCTACAAGTTGCTGACCACACGCGAGCGCGAGGTCATGGGTTTGGTGGTTTCAGGTCTACTCAATAAGCAAATCGCCTTTGAGCTCGGAACCAGTGAAATCACAGTGAAGATCCAGCGCGGGCACGTGATGCGGAAAATGCAGGCTGAATCACTGGCTGAATTAGTGAGAATGGCCGCAAAGATTGAGCCTCCGCCCGCCCAGAAGTAGCCACCGTTAGATTAGAGAGACTCAACCGATGGGATATCCGGATAACGCGAGATGGAGGGCGCGGCCTGCCGTGGGCTAGGGCTTGGCTTTGGTCGCGGTCGCAGCGGTTGCCGGCCGGGCAACCGGATGGATCAAATGGCTGCCATGAACTTGATTGGTTCCTACAACTACGCGCTGGTGTCGCTTTCGGTGTTCATCGCCATGTTTGCGTCGTACGCTGCTCTGGATCTCGCAGGTCGCGTAACGGCTGCCGACGGTTGGAGTCGTGCGCTTTGGGTGCTCGGCGGTGCCAGTGCGATGGGGACTGGCATTTGGTCCATGCACTACATTGGGATGCTGGCGTTCATCCTACCGATTCCCGTGGCCTACCATTGGCCGACCGTTCTGTTGTCACTGTTTGCGGCCATTCTCGCCTCCGTCATTGCGCTGTACGTAGTGAGCCGACAGAAAATGGGCGCGTCCCAAGCGGTCGGCGGAAGTCTCCTTATGGGCGCCGGTATTGCCGGTATGCATTACATCGGCATGACCGGCATGCGTGTATCTGCTATATGCCAGTTTAATTCCTTTCTCGTCGTTCTGTCCGTCGTGTTCGCGGTTCTGATTTCTCTCGCCGCGCTATGGATTACCTTTCACTTCCGAGATGAGAAAACGGGGATTGGCCGGGAGAAGTTAGCCGGAGCCGTCGTGATGGGCGCTGCGATTCCCATCATGCATTACACGGGCATGGCCGCCGCCAGTTTCACGCCCTCCGGCGAGCCAGCCGACCTATCTCATGCTGTAAGCATTTCCGCACTCGGCATTGCCGGAATTATCGCCGTTACCTTTATCGTCCTCGGGCTGGCTCTGCTGACGTCCTGGGCGGACAGACGATTCGCCGCCAAAACCTTGGAACTGCAGGAAGAGAAGCTGCGGCGAAGTGAGGCGTACTTGGCGGAAGCCCAAAGGCTCAGTCGGACGGGCAGTTGGGCACGAGACTCCGCCACCGGCGCTATGAGGTACTGGTCCGAAGAATGCTATCGCGTGCTTGGTTTTGATCCGCACGAAGCACTGCCGCGATTCGAAACATTCTTGCAGCGCATCCATCCCGACGATCAAGCCAAGGTCAGCGAAATATCGGCGGCAGCGGGCCGTGGCAAGATCGACTATGAGACGGATTACAGAATCGTCCATCCCAGCGGCGAGATCAGAGACATCCACGTTGTAGCTCACCCCGTTTTCAACCCATCGGGCAAGCTCGTTGAGTACGTCGGTACCGTGATGGACGTGACCGACCGCAAGCGTACTGAAGAGAAGCTCCGGCAGAGCGAGGCCTATTTAGCGGAAGCGCAGAAGCTCACGCATACGGGAAGTTGGGCCTGGGAAGTAGATGAAAGACACGCGTCGCACCTATCCGAAGAATGGTATCGCGTATATGGCTTCGACCCGAAAGAGGGCATGTCGGCTTGGAATAAACGGCTGGAACGCATTCATCCGGATGATCGAGCTGGGCGGCAACAAGCAATCGATCGAGCAATCAGCGAAAAGTCGGATTACGAACTTGAATACCGAATTCTTCTTCCAGGTGGCGACGTAAGATACGTCCACAGTGTTGGACATCCTGTTTTGAATGCTTCCGGGGATCTGGTGCAATTCGTCGGCAGCTCCACCGACATCACCGAGCGCAAGCAGGCCGAAGAAGCTTTGCGTCAGGCGAACTCGGAACTCGCACGCGTCAGCCGAGCGAACACCCTGGGAGAGCTGACTGCCTCGCTGGCGCACGAAGTGAATCAACCAATTGCCGCCGCCATCACCGACGCCAATACGTGCATGCGATGGCTTGCGCGCGATCCACCAGATATCGAAGAGGCGCGCGAAGCCGCATCGAGAATCATTCGAGACGCCACCCGCGCAGCGGAGATCATCAGTCGCGTTCGCCAGCTCTTCAAGAAAGGTACCCCAGAACGAGAGTTGGTGGATGTAAACCAAATCATCGAGGAGATGATTGTCCTGCTGCGCAGTGAAGCGGCTCGGGCCTCCATATCGGTCCGGACGGAGCTGGCGGCAGATCTTCCTCACGTCATGGGAGATCGTGTGCAATTGCAGCAAGTGCTTATGAACCTCATGATGAACAGCATTGACGCGATGAGGGATGTGGATGGGACGCGTGAACTCACTATCCACTCACAGCCAGGGGAGAACGAGCAACTTGTGGTGTCGGTCAGCGATACCGGGGTAGGTTTGCCGCCACAGAAGGCTAAGCAGATTTTTGATGCATTCTTTACCACCAAGTCTCACGGTACCGGCATGGGACTTCGAATTAGCCGATCTATCGTAGAATCGCATGGCGGCCGCCTTTGGGCTGCCGACAACTCTCCCCGCGGCGCAAGCTTTTATCTCACCCTTCCCACCAAAATCGAGGCTCACGAATAGTGTCGCAGATGTTGCCGCCGTGTTCAGGCCGTCGTTGACACGCTCTCATACCAACGTATGATTGCGCCTTCCCAAAGCATGATTGCGCCGGCGCCGGCGGAACGATAAGTTGTGATTATGGCTACTCAGACAAAGACAAAACTAGTGGTGATCGTCGACGACGATGAGTTGATGCGCAGCGCATTGCAGGGCATGCTCAAATCGGTCGGGTTACCGTCACAAGCCTTCGCATCCGCGGAAGAATTTTTGGAGTCCGGCAACCAATTGCAGACTGCATGCCTGATCACGGATATTCGCATGCCGGGAATGTCCGGTCTGGAACTGCAGGCCAAACTGAACGCCGAACGCTGCAGAATTCCGACGATCTTCATTACGGCACACGGCGACACCAAAATGCGCATGCAGGCGCTGAGAGCCGGCGCGGTTGAGTTTCTGGCCAAGCCGTTTGATGATGAAGTCCTGCTCGAGAGCGTTCGAGCGGCTCTGGAGAATTGATCCCGATAGAAAGCGCGTGTGCGCAGGAGGTCTTTGTGGGAACTTTCCAAAGATTCGGGAGTGGCGATCAGGCGCCTTATGAGCGCCGATTCGAGCAGATTATTGGCAGCAGTCCTGCTCTGGAGTCGGTGCTCGAACAAGTCGAACGAGTTGCGCCTACGGATTCAACCGTTCTTATTCAGGGAGAAACCGGCACCGGCAAGGAGTTGATCGCGCACGCGATTCACAACCTCAGCTCGCGCTGCGGGCGACCCTTCGTACGGCTGAATTGCGCTGCCATTCCGCTGGATCTGCTGGAGAGTGAACTCTTTGGCCACGAGAAGGGCGCGTTCACTGGAGCCATCGCGCAGAAGATTGGCCGTTTCGAACTAGCCGACAAAGGCACGCTTTTTCTGGATGAAGTAGGCGATATTCCGCCGGCGCTGCAGCCGAAGCTGCTGCGCGTTCTTCAGGAACAAGAGTTCGAGCGCCTGGGAAGCACCCGCACTCACCAGGTGGACGTTCAGGCTGGTGGCCGCAACAAATCGAAATCTGCTGGAGATGTCGAACCGCGGTGAGTTTCGCAGCGATCTCTATTACCGTCTGAACGTATTTCCGGTCCTGTTGCCTCCTTTGCGCGAACGCCGCGAAGACGTTCCGGCCCTCGTGGAGCATTTTGCCGAGATTTATGGCCGCCGGATGAGTCGCCCGATTGCGCACATTCCTCCGACTACCATGGCCGCGCTCACGTCGTACCAGTGGCCCGGCAACATCCGCGAATTGCAGAACCTGATCGAGCGTTCTGTGATTCTTTCCAATGATGGCGTGCTTCCCAATCCTCTGCCGGCACCACAAACATTGGCTATCACTGCTTCTCCCGCGGGGACTACTCTAAAGGACTCCGAACGCGTTTTGATTCTGCGTACTCTTGAATCGGTCGGTTGGGTGATCGGCGGCCCGAAAGGAGCAGCTGCGCAGCTTGGTTTGAAGCGCACCACACTGATTCACAAGATGCAGAAGCTGGGGATCTCCCGATCCTCTCCCCAAAGCTCCCCAGGCATGGCGAGCCCAGGACCCGCAGGGCCGGGCTCGCTGTCGCGATTGCAATAGCACGGATTTGAGAGTTACCCGGCCACGACCGTCATTGTCCTTGTCCTTTTAGCATTACATAGTGCTCCGATCGCGAGCCATGTTCGTCGACAAGACGATCCAACGAGAACGGTCCTGCGCCCTGGACTATCACCACCAAGGCAAGTGCGATCGCCAGAAGATGGTACTCGATGCCGTGTCCTTTCTGAGTTCCGAACCAGTTCAAAAAGAGCCCGAATCGGAGATGAACAGTCGCAATGGCGCCCACCATCGTGAGCGCGATGACGAGTGCGGCTATTCTGCTGAACAGCCCGACGATCAGCCCGATTCCCCCGAATAACTCCCCGGCGAGCACAAGAAAGGCCAGAGTTGATGGAAGATGCAGCTGTTCAGTGAGGGTGCGCATGCTGCGGGCAAGACCGGGGCCGCCGTACCACCCCAGCATGCTCTGAGCGCCGTGGGCAAAGAATATGATTCCCAATACGATGCGTGCGATGCCCACGACCCAGTCAGCGTGAGTGCCTGTTAGACTCTCGATCATAGGTTTCTTTCCTCAACGTCAATTTCCTCTGGCACGCTGCACCAGTTATTCTGATCTAGTGCGCGACTTCCTCCCTTGCATGCTTACTGCGCTCGCGATTCCATCTCCCGGATCACGATTGAAAAATCCTGGTCAGGCCCGAAAGCGTACGCTTCGGAATTCACCTGGAAGGCCGCCTGTGTCGCTGGCAATACCAGGTTCAAGTTCGAAGCGGTTTCGAGAATCAGCCCTAAATCCTTGTTCATCAGGCGCAAAGGAAATTGAGGACTGTAGTCATTGCTGGCTGCCCGGGCAAGCTTCCCTACGTGGGCCGGAGCGACCACTGCAGTCTTGGCCAGGAACGTCAGAAGTTGGTCTCGATCGAGTCCCTCTTCTTCCCCCAATGCGCAGGCTTCGGCGATCGCCTGCATACCGACGCCGAGCAGTGTGTTGACAACCAGCTTTGCGGATGTGCCGGACCCGCTCGGACCAAAGAAAAAATACTGTTTGGCAATCGTCTTGAAGAGGGGTTCAACAGCTGCGAAGACTTCCGCCTCGCCACCACCAAGCAGCGTTACGATGCCCTGTTCCACGGCTGGAGTGCTGCCGGAAATCGCGACATCCAGCACGCGAATGCCACGATCCGCGCCCGCGCGAGCTACTTCGCGGCTGGTTCGCGGACGAATCGTACTCATTTCGATAACGACCTTTCCCGGGGCAGCGTAGGCAAAAATTCCGTCAGGGGCCAGGTACACCCGCTGCACTGCGGCGTCGTCGGTCAAACACGACAAGATGACATCGGCTGTACTGGCAAGAGCTGCCAGACTGTCCGACACCGTTGCGCCATCGGCGATCAGCGCGTCGGCATGTGCGCGAGTAGCGTCATAGACGGCTACCTTGTAGCCGTGTGCCAGCAGTCGCCGGACGATGCGACTGCCCATTGCACCAACCCCGACGAAGCCAAGCTGGGTATCGTTTGCATTTATTTGATTCATAAAGTTGTCCACCGCCTTTCAACGTGTGAGTTGTAGCACGATTCTTTCCAAACTCTTCGTGACTCGAAAGGCGGCGCAACTGCCATTGCTGCAAGCTCTTTCCAACCGTCATAGGCAAAGGCACATGTCCACGACAAGCAGCTGTGTCGGTCGCAGGACACGGGTGTCGACATTTGGCCTGCTCGGATCGTCAAGCGCCGAACTCGGAAGATGCAGATAGAACCTCAACGGCGGAGGATAAGATCAAACTTGCGGACGTGCAGGTCGCCAGCAAGTCTTCACTGCTGAGAGCGTACTACTCCGGTCTTGGCGGTCGGGAAAGTTGGTAAATAGCTTTCGTTCCGGTCTCAGGCGGACGGATTCTTCAGAACGTCTGCCAGTGCGTGCATCCTCATTGAGTCGGCCGGGGTCTTCGCGGTTGCTGCGCTCTTTTCCAATGAAGGCGCCATACCCTTTAACTTCGCCATGTTGCTCTTGCTCATGTGCGAAGTCTCTGCGCTATTGATCGCCTTCCGCAGCGCTGCGATTCGGCTTGCGGGCAGAGCCTCCGACCTCGACAACTGGTCCACGTACGCTTTCGCCACGACCAGCTTTGCAGGCCATTCGATCTTTTGCTGGTTCTGTACATTCAGGTCAGCGACCAGAACTGTCCGGGCAGCGTCGATTTCGTTCTGGGTCAGAAACTTGGTCGGCGTCAGTTGAAAAACGTCCAAGCCGCGCGCAATCTCCGAACCGTAAATGTAGCCGTTGTACCAATACGCGGACCATTCGCCTCCGAGCACAAGCATTTTCGGATCGATCGCCCCGCGATCGAAGTAGGCGATCTCGAAGGGGTTCGCTGGATCGGTGAAGTCCATCACGGAAATCCCGCCCTGGTACCATGCCTGCACTTCGACGTCCCGGCCGGGAACTGGAATCAGAGAACCATTGTGCGCCACGCAATTCTCGGTATCTCCCTGCGCGGCCGGCAGCTTGTAATAGTTCGCGAAATTCAGCTTATCGTCCTTCAGACGGAAGATGGCGTCCGCGCCCCACTTGTTCGGGTCGTTCGGACGGCAGCGCGCTCCCAGGCCACCGCCCCACTCGTCGGTGAACACGACTTTGCTGCCATCGTTCGAGAATGAAGCCGAATGCCAGTAAGAGTAGTTCGGATCGTTTACTGCATCCACGCGCTTTGGATGCACCGGATCCTTGATGTCAAGCAGAATTCCGTTCCCGGAGCATGCGCCCGCCGCCAACCCGATCGCCGAGTACACGGTGATGTCGTGACACTGGTCGGTGTCCGCCGGCTTCTCCGCGCCCTTCTTGCCATGGGTACCGCCGTTATTCAAGCCGTTGATCGCGCCCGTGCGCGGATCGATAAATACCCGCGGACTCGACACGATTTTCGCCTCTTGCGGCTCAGCCACCGGAACTTTGATCACATCGATGCGAAACAGCGCCGTATTCGGATCTTTGTCCGGCTTTTCCCCGGAGCACCCGGCTAGTTCTTCCGGCTGACGCACAAATGAGGTCCCCGACACATAGATGTAGACGTTCTCCTTGTCGTTCGGATCGGTCACCAGGGTATGGGTGTGGGATCCGCGGCAGGTCTGCACGGCTGCGACCTGCCTTGGATTCTTGATGTCGGAAATGTCAAAGATTCTTACACCTCGGAAACGGTCTTTTTGAGGGGCAGGAAGGCGGCGCTTTCTTTCCTTGGCCTTGTCTTTATCACCGCCTTTGTCTTTATCGGCATCCGAGGCTGCACTCTTGTCTTTGTCATTATCCTCGGCTTTATCCTTGTCCTGATTTTTATCCTGATCTTTGTCTTTGTCTGCAACTTTGTCTTTGTCCTCGTCTGGGGGAGCAGGTTCCGGCGGAAATCCCTCAACGCCACAGTCCAAACGTCCATTGGGCATCTCTACCGACATGAACAGTAGATTTTTGTATACCGACACATCCCCTTGTCCGCCGGGACAGACGAGCGAGGTTAGCAACGTTGCTTTCGCCGGATTGGCGATGTCAAAGATACTTACGCCATAAAAATTTCCCTGAAACAGATGGTTGCCTTCGAAGGCAAGGTCCGAATTGGCGAAAGCAAGCTGCGCAATCAATAAGAGCACCGGCTTGGGAATCTTTTTATTGTTCCCCATGCCGAGCTGCCCAACGACTTTCTCAACTTTGGGGTCATCGGGATCCGTGGCCCCGAGTTGAAACGCGTCCGGCTTCTTGAGCAGCAGGAGGTGCTCGATGCCCATCGAAGCTTCGCCCGCTTCATAAAGTCCAGGTGCCAGCTTGGCGCGCGGATCGTTTGTGTCCGACCCCGTCATCCCTGGCGGCAGCGTTGGGGCAGGCTCTGGAGCGAAAGGATCCCCTCCATCGTCGTCACCGTCTTTCTTAGCATCCTTGTCGGATGGAGAATCCGCGGGCTTCTGGGCCTGTTCCTGCTGCGAAGCCGCGCCGGGTGCCGCTTGTGCCTGCGTTCGGTTAACCGCGAAACTACAAACAAGCGCGACCCACACCACACAAAGGGCAAGACTGGCCAATCGATTCATCGTTTCTCCTCTAGAGTCTCTTTCGTCAACATCTTCTCCATGATCCGTATCTCGGCTCGTTGGCTATTGTCCGCATCGGTCGCGAAGTTGAACAGCTCGGCGTCCTGTCCGGCGCCTGCGGTGTCGAATAGATCTTTTACCATGGTCAGGGCGCCGTTGTGATGTTGAATCATCCCCGCCAAGAACAAGCGGTCAAACTCGACGCCCTTCGCCTTCCGTAGGGCTTCCATCTGCTGCGGCGTAAGCATTCCGGGCATCAGTGCCATCGTATCGTTAGACGTATCGTGAGATGTATGGTGAGACGCACCGTGCGACATATCCATGCCCGGCATGTTCGGCATCGCCTGCGGAACTGATTCGCCCCGGGCCGCCAGCCACCGCTTCATGAACCTGATTTCGTCTGACTGCGAGCTGCTGATACGCGCACCCAACGAACGCAGGTCTTTGTTCTGCGTATGCGACGGAATCATCGCCGTCATCTCCACCGCTTGTGCATGATGGAAGATCATACCCTGCATGAACGCTACGTCCGCTGGCGACTGTGGCGGCAGGGTTGCTCGCGTCGACGACGGCAGCGTTTTGCTCGGCGCACCCGGCGCTCCCGGTTGCACGACTACAGGCTTCGCCGGATCAGTCTGCTGTGCGCGGGCAGCGGGGGAGAAGGAGATTGCGAAAACGCTCGCGGCGAGCAATGCGCGGATTACGACGCCTCGCGCAGAGCCGGGCTTGGGCTCGCGGCGAAAACGAACCGGCCTCCAGTTTGGTGTGAAAGGGAAAGTCTTCATCTGGACAAGAACTAAATCTTTTCACGAAACAGGAAATTTTCATAGAGGGAAAGAAGCGCGAAGATAGAAAGCTATAAGTGCGGAACGCACTGCCATATCGTTCATTGACCCGAGTGCAACCGATACAGTGAAACAGACAGGGTAAGGCGAAAAGAGACCACGAGCCAGTGAAAAGTGTTGGCCTCACGGCTAGCAGCTTATCGACTGCCAGTGCTAAACTTAGCCGCTTCGAGGATTTCCTTACTCTTCGTCCGCCAGAAATGGAAACCGGCACCCGTTCACTTATCGCCAACCGCTACCGCATCCAGGACCGCCTGGGAAAGGGCGGCATGGGTGAGGTGTGGAGCGCCCTTGACCTGCTTACCAAGAGGAAGCTGGCCCTGAAGCAGCTTGCCCTTTCGGGCTTTAAATCCCTGGTGCCGGGCACTGGGCCTGCGCCTGCGCTAGACGAGACGGTCCCCGGGCCAGACGCCGCAACGGCGTTAGGGACGGAGACCATGGATGCTACCGCATCTTTTGTCGAAGGTAGCCCTGTCGAAGCTACCCCCAGCCCGCGCACAACGGATTCCAGCCAGTCCCTGCGCCTGGCTCTGACCCAGGAATTTCGCGTGCTGGCCTCGCTGCGGCATCCCGGCATTATCAGCGTTCTCGACTACGGTTTCGACGAGCAGAAGCAGCCCTACTTCACAATGGAACTGCTCGAAGAACAGCAGGACCTGCTGGCTGCGACTCGCAACCTGACGGCTGTGCGTCAGGTTCCCTTGCTAATCCAGCTGCTTCAGGCGCTCGTCTATCTGCACCGCCGCGAGATTTTGCACCGCGATCTCAAACCGCAGAATGTGCTGGTGCACGCCGGGAGCGTCAAAGTACTTGATTTCGGCCTGGCCAGAAATCAGGACGCCGCCGCGGAACTTTCAGGAACGCTGCGTTACATGGCGCCTGAGATCTTTTTGGGGCGTCCCGCCACAGTCGGATCGGATTTGTACGCCGTCGGAGTGATGGCCTATGAGGTGCTTACTGGCGATCTTCCGTTCCCCGTCTTTAAGAGCGTGCAGGATCTGATTCATGCACCCGCTCCGGATTTCGACAAGGTCCGAAAAATTCAGCAGGACTTGAAGCCCGATGCCGCGCCGGGACTGGATTGGGTTCTCGGGCGGCTGTTGGCGCGGAATCCCGCAGACCGCTATCCCAGCGCCGTAACGGTGATCGCCGACCTGAGCGCTGCCATCGGTGAGCCGCCTCCCGGGGAGACTACTGCCATCCGGGAAAGTTTTCTGCAGGCTGCGGAATTTGTCGGCCGGGAAAGCGAACTCGGTGAGTTCCGTAAACTTTTGCACGGGCTCCATGCCGCCCGCGGCGGTACGGTCTTGATCGGCGGGGAGAGTGGCGTAGGCAAGTCGCGTCTGATCGAGGAAATCCGTACGGAAGCTCTTGTACGCGGTGTGCTTGTGCTGCGGGGACAGGCGGTTGCCGAGGCCGGACTTCCTTATCAGGAGTGGCGCGACCCGTTGCGCCGGCTCAGCCTGAGCAGCGAGTTGCGCGACGAAGATTTGACTTACCTCCAAATCTTCGTGCCCGATGTCGGCGAACTCCTGGACCGGAAGGTTCCTCCGCTGGAGCGGCCCGAGCCCGGAAGGCTGCAAAGAATTCTGCAAGCGACTGCGGCCGCGTTGTTCCGGCAACAGACCACTCCAGTGTTGCTGATCCTTGAAGACTTGCATTGGACCGGCGACGAAAGTTTGTCCCTGTTGCGCGAGTTGAACCAGCTTACCGCGAGCCATCCTCTGCTGATTGTCGGCACGTTCCGCAACGACGAGAAACCGGAACTCCCTTCTCTCCTGCCAAAAGCGCGGTACATGAAGCTTTCGCGGCTGCCCGATGAGGCCATCGCCAAACTGAGCAAGTCGATGCTGGGGGCGAGCGGGGCTAGGCCGGCCGTGATCGAGTACCTGAAGAAACAGACTGAAGGAAACGTTTTCTTTCTGGTGGAAGTGGTCCGATCGCTGGCGGAGAGCGTGGGCGGACTGGATTTCATCGCCTCGGACCATACCCCCGAGCGCGTGACGACACGCGGCATCTCCGACATCGTGCTCCGGCGCCTGAACCGGATTCCAGCGAAGTTTTGGCCGGTGATGGAACTGGCCGCCATTCAAGGCCGGCAGCTGGACATGAATGTTCTGGAAACCGCCCTTCCGGGACTCGATCTGCCCGAATGGTTGAGGGTTGCCGCAGATGGCATGGTTCTCGATCTCGACGACGGACGCTGGCGCTTTGCCCATGACAAACTCCGCGAAGCTCTCCTAGCGAGCCTGGACGGAAACAAAAGCGGGCAACTGCACCAGCGCGTTGCTCTGGCCATCGAACACGTCTACGCCGAATCCGCGAGGCCAGCGCCCCGCCTCGCTTACCACTGGGCCCATGCTGGCAACGACGAGCGCGAGCAACATTATTCCGCACTGGCCGGCTCGGAAATGCTGAAAAGTGCCGCCTACGCGAGTGCGATTGAATATCTGGAGCGCGCCGTCGAGCTGCTTCCCGCCGTTGCCCAGGGACAGGAACCGCAGGAACTCGGACTCCAGTTGAGTCTCGGCACCGCGTATCTGATCGCGAAGGGTTTTACTTCGGCTGAGATGAAGCGCGCCTTCGATCGCGCCGGCGAACTTTGCATCAAGCTCGGCGACCCCACGCAACTTTTCCGCGTCCTCTTTGGCCAGGCCACGTTCTACCTTTTCAGTGGAGAACTTGAGGCATGCCGCGAACTGGCCGAGCGTTGCCGGAATCACGCCGAGCAGAGCCGCGATCCGGATATGCTTCTTGAAGCCCACTTCGCGCTGGGCAACGTTCTCTACTGGCAAGGCGAATTCGCGCCGGCTGTCGCCGAGATGCAGCAGGTCATCGCTCAATATCGCCCGCATCAACATGAAGTTCACACTACGCATTTTGGTCACAACCCGCGCATCACTTGTCTCACTTACGGCGCCTGGGGAACGTGGGCGCTGGGCTATCCGCAGCGTGCGCTAAGCCTGGCCCAGGAAGCAATGTCTCTGGCGGAGGAGCGCAACCATGGTTTCAGCCGCGTCATTGCGGTGCAGACTCTGGCCTTTCTGCACCACCAGCGCCGCGACGTCGAGGAAACCAAGCGCTACGCCGAGATCCTGATCGAACAGGCCGGCCAATACCCTCCTTATTGGATTGCCGGGCGTTTTCTGCTAGGCTGGTCGCTCACTCGCCTGGATCAGGTCCGGGAGGGGACGGAAATCATCCGCGACGCCTGGAAGCACTGGGGGCAGGCAGGCGCGGGGCTGGCGCATTCTCTCTATTCCACCTTCTTGCTGGAAGCAGCCCTTGATTCCGGTGATCTCGAAGAGGGAATCCGCTTAGCGACGGCAGCGTTGAGTGAGACTCGAAAACTCGAGGAGCGGTCGCACGAAGCTGAACTTTGCCGTTTGCGTGGAGAGTTGATCTGGAAACTCTCCCCCGATCCAAAGAAGGATCCGAAGGGGGATCTGCAGAAGGCAGAGGCAAACTTCATGGAGGCCGTGAGCATCGCGCGCCGTCAGCAGGCGCGTTCCTACGAGTTGCGCGCGCTGAACAGCCTCTGCCGGCATCGGCCGGATGCCGAGACCCGCGCCCAGCTTGCAGCTGCGTACTCCTGGTTTTCCGAGGGTTTTGAGACCGACGATCTGAAAACGGCACGACAATTTCTAGAGGCGACGATATGAGTGATCAAGCAATTCTGGTTGGACAACCTCTCACCATTCAGCAACTGAATTACATCATAAACGGCTCTTGCATTATGGGCAGCGGCGGCGGTGGACCTTACCCAGTAGGTCAGCAAGTCCTGAAATACATTGGCAATCGGACGGTAAATCTTGTGCCCGCAATCGCCGTGCCAGACTATTTTTCGATGGCCGTCAGCGCCTTCGTAGGTTCGCCCGATGCCGCCGCCAATCAGGTGCTGGACTTCAGCGTGGCCGCCACCGCCTTCAACGCGCTGTCCCAGGCCGTTAACACTCCATTCGCCTGCGTGTTGCCTGGCGAAGTCGGCGCCGTAAACAGCCTGATCCCCATGGCCGTGGCCGTCGATAACAACATCCCCGTCGTCGATGCCGCTGGCGCCCCCCGCGCCATTCCGGGTTTTCTCATGGTCTCCTACGCGGCGGCGGGCATCCCGGCCTCGCCCATGGTCCTGGCCGACAAGAACAATCAGGTGACTCTCAACTGCAAGAATGCCATCGCCGATCCGGTCACGCGTGGCGTGATCAGCGGCAATGTATTTCCCGAGGATGCAGGCATCGCTTTCTGGACGATGAACGGGAAAACTCTGAACGTTCCCGGAAACGCCGTGAAGGGCACCACTAGCCAGGCTATGGCGATAGGCGAGGCGCTGGCCAATGCCATCAGCCGCGGACAGGACCCGGTCCTGGCCGTGATGCAGAATATGGAAAAGCCGAATTTTGTGCTCTGCACCGGAACCATCAAGAACTCTTCGGAAGCGACCAGCGGGGGATTTGATTTCGGTACGGTGGTGATCAGCGCGGACGATGGCTCCGAAGTCACCATCTACAACCAGAACGAGAACCTGATCGCCTTCAGCAACAGGTCGTACGTCCCGCTGGCCATGGGCCCGGATCTGATTTGCTATCTGACCACCAACGGCCAGGTGTTTTCCAACGCCGATCTCGATACTCTGCCGCCGGGCGCGAAGGTTGCCGTGATCGGAGTGCCCGCCCGCGTCATGCGCAGTCCGTTCATCCTAAACCAGTTCGCCATCGCGTTGGCCGGAATCGGGTATGCCGGCTCCTACGTTCCTATCGAGACGTTGAATCAAGAGCGAATTGCGGCCTGACGCTTCGCGCGATTGCCTCCGGGCATTATGTGCCCGGCGGCATGTCGCACCAGCGCTGCAGCAAAGTGCGCTTGCCGTCCGACATTTCCCGCGTGTGCGGCATGTAAAGCGTGGAGTTCCACAGGCTCTTGCTGGTGCGCGCCTTGATGATCGCCCGCCCGTTTGCGCTCCCCACCACATTCGGATCGTTCAGCGCCATGTATTTGTCCATCCCGGGATACAGCCGGTAGTAGTACTGCAGCACATTCGTGTAGATGAAGTTCCAGTTGATCTGCGAATCAGGAACCGTCGCCAGATCGCTGTCCGCCGGCAACACTCTCACGTTCACAAAGAAAACCCAGGCCATCTGGTTCATCCATGCGACCATGGAGGGACCAATCACCGGCACCGGATTATCCGAAGCCGGCCCCGCGATGAAGCGCAGAAATCCACAGCCGGGGCAAAGCCCTTTGATCGTTACCGACGCCGTGCCGCTGCTGCCCACGCTTACGCTGTCGGGCGTCACCTGTAGATAAGCGGGAAGCACCGGCTGCGCGTTGGGCACGGGATACATCCACTTCAACGGAACATCTTTGACCGGGTCCGCCTGATTGGTTTCGAGACAACGATACTGATTGAAGGTTACAATCGTCGGCTGCGTAGGAGCGTTGCCCCGCACGGTCACTCGAAACGTGAGAGTCATGGATTCGCCCTCCGTCAGGTAGATACAGTGCTCATCGCAATCGGCCACGTTGATCTTCTCCGTGAGCACCGGATTGACCGTAGCCGTCGAACAAACAATCTGAAGGCTCCCGTTAGCGATGGCCTGTGCCTGCTGCGCGGTGAAAGGAACCTCAACCACTCCCGCGGTTGCCAAGTAGGTAGGCGTGTCGTACACAAAGGAACCAATGCTGGTGGTGCTGCCGTCGGGATTCTGCACCTGAAGCGTAGCGGTGCCGAGATTAATTTTCGTCAGCGACGAAGGCGGCGGTGGAGGCAGCGGGCCATTCGGCTGCGGCGGCACGTTGATCTCCGGGAAGGCGTTTGCCAGATCCATGGTGATCACCTGCCGCGTGGTGTCCACCACCGCAGATGTCGGCCCCAGATTGAACGGAACCGGTTTCTGTTGGCCCGGCGGCGTGTAGGAAAGCGGAGTGGTGTTGGGCAGCAGCATTCTTCCCGGGGCATAACCCGAGGGCTCGTTCGGATTCCACACGCCGATCGTTCCCAGCAGAATCCCGACGCTCTCGTTCATGGCGAAGTTGCCCTCCTGGAAGAGTGCGTAGAGTTGCGGATCGGTATATTTGCGCTGGAAGTAATAGTTGGTCAGACGAACGATCAGTCCGGCGCCCGCGTTTGCCATTTGCTGAAGGGTAGTGAGCGTGTTCGATTTGTTTCCCGAAGTATCGAACTGCAAATTGCCTTTCGGCAGCGGTTGCATCCAGATGGTGCCGAAGCGGGCGTCCGGGAAGGCCAGAAGATTACGCGACAGGTCGATCCATCGGGTGAAGGCGCGCGGCAATGCCGCGGTGTCGGTGCTCGCGGCGGTGCAGCCGCATCCCGTGGCGCCGAACGAAAATTTGCCGCTGAATAATTGCGTGGAAAAATTGCTGGTAGGGTCGCTGTCTACCATCAGCGTGGGCATGGTTACGTCGCCCTGCTGGTTGCCGACCATTTGAATCGGCGTGCCGATCAGCCCATCCTGGGCGGGTGAAGTAATGCGGTTCGGCCCAGTGTTCCCCATCTTTTCGATTGCGTAGATCGCGACGTTTTGCAGGTAGTACGCATTGTCCCCAAAATAATTCCAGTTGCCGTTGAGCACCTGTTGCGTAACCGGCATAAACGGCATGAAGCTCTTCTCCACCAGCGTGCACATGTTTTTCCGGAAAGCCGCGTCACTCATGCTGTCCGGATCGTAGGGCGGAAAGAAGTCCACGGCCTCCGGATCGAGCACCCGGTTGTAGTTATTGTTGTTCGTGGTGGGGGGCGTGCAGGAACTGATGCCCATGAAGTGAACCCGCGGAAGAGATAGATAGCTCATACTTGTTTTTCCTTGGAAGGTTTTATTGCGCTTCGCGCATGGACCAGACAAAATCCAGCGGCACATACGATTCCATAGGCGGCGGACTGCCCATATGGCCTTGCTGATTGCCTCCGCGAAAGGTCCACAAGCTATACCGCTTCCCGCCCGGCCCGATCGAAGCCGTCGAATGGCACGTTAGGCACGAAGAACTGCCCTGGAAATAAGTTTCGATTTGCGAGTTGCGCCAGGCAACTGTCTTTCGAATTCACGATGCAGTTCGCCGCATTCGGATCGTTGGCATCAAGGGTCTGCACTCCGTCGAGCCGGTAGTAGGCCCATTTCATGCCGGCCATCGCCCTTTGCATTTCCTTGTTGAGCTGCTGCACATCGGCAGCGATGGGCAGAATCAGCTTGGCGGGAGTCGTGGTCGGATTATCAATCTGTTCGAACGTGCACCAGAACCACTGCGGCAGAATCTTGCTGGTGATGTGCAGCCCATTCAATCCAACCACGCGCTCCACGCCTTGGTATTGCACCGTCGACGTAAGGTAGTGTGATGGATCGTCGCCCTTGCCCAGAAAACGCCAGGAGGCCTTGATCTCCATCGCAGTATATGGAAACGATACTGGCAAGCCGCCTTGCAGCAGCTTGAGCTGGCCGGCTTGCGTGTACAGGTTGCGCTGGATGATGTAGTTGAGCGTGTCCTCGTTCTCGCGCACTTCATACATCACAGGGTTTCCATTGTTATCCCTGAGCACTTTGCCGTCGATCATGCCCGATTGCAGCGCTGGCGGCTGGTAGATCGGTCCCTGGTTCCAGGGCAGCGGCGTCTGTCCCGGCGCCACATAAAGGTTCTGGCTGGTTTTCCAGGTCTGCCAGACTACGGGTCCCGGCCCGCCCAACGGTTTGTTGGGATCGGGCATCCCGCGGACATCAAGCCGTGCCGGCCAGTTGAAGTTGATGAATAGCGACCACGCGAACAGGAGTGGATCCGTCGTTGCCTTCGCTCTGGCGCTTTCGGGAGACTGCAGCATGGCTCCGATTTGCCGAATGTCAATGTCTAAGCCCGGAACAGTGGACGCCACCTGTGCTGCGGGCGCCGCAGGCGTCGTCACGTGAGCCTTCGGTTTTTGACAGCTGGAAATCAGGGCGCCGGTGGCGATAAGCGCGGCCATCGCGGCAAGGATAGTTCGCCTTCGGACTGGGCTTCTCACAAACGCCTCCCGGGGTGCTTGCTGAAATCCGTGCCCTGATAAATCATTCCGGCAGCTAGAAGAAAATCTTCAACCCGAACTGGATTTGCCGCGACGGGTTCACCGTGCTGAAAATCTGTCCCGCGTTCGGCGCAAAAACTTCATCGCCATTGCCGCCGGTTCCGTTCGGCCCTTCCGTGTTCGTGGGCACGGCGAAGTTAGGCCGGTTTGCAATGTTAAATATCTCGGCCCGAAACTGCACCATGCGATCTTCGCCGAAAGGAATGTTCTTAAGTATCGCGAAATCAAAGTCGGCAAAGTCGGGCCCAGCCAGGCTGTTGCGCCCCGCGTTGCCGAAGGAGCCGAAAGCGGGCAAACCATACGCTCTGGGATTGAACCAACAAGTCACCGTTCCCACGCGACCGCCATTCGGGCAGTTTCCCTGATAGGGGTTGCCTACAAGGTTCGGCCGGTCCGAATTAATGGCCGATCGCGTACCCGCGTTGTCAAAACCAAGCACCGGCGTGAACGGTACATTGCTATGGAAGCTGCCAATGCCCGAGACCGACCATCCTTCGATCACCTTCGCCGTCCAACCCGAAGCATCGTGGCCAAACTTCTTTCCCGGCCCGAACGGCAGCTCGTCAATAAAGTTCAGCACCACATTGTTGCGGACATCGAAACTCGATCGCCCGCGATCGCCTTTACGATCGAACAGGTTCTGAGATTTCCCGGATTCGTTGACTGAGTCGCTCGGAAATGCCCCAGAGGCATCATCCACCGAGTGCGCCCAGGTGTAGTGGGCCGCCAGAGTCAAGACTCGGCTGGTGCGGTGTTCAAAGCTCGCCTGCATGGAGTTGTAAAATGACTGCGCATCCGTCTCGATCCGGATGATCGAACCGAACGCGGGATTAAGATATTGCCCGGTAAACGGGTTGAACGGGTTGGCTTCTCCCATGCGAACCAGGTGGTTGCCGCGAGCGCCCACATACATCAATTTGAAAACCGAGTCCCGTGTCACCTCGCGTTCGATGTTCAAGTTGTACTGAATCGTCGACGGGAACTTTGGATAGTAAGTCATCGTCGCGTTCGCCGTGGTGGCCGCCGGAATCGGACCACTCAGCGGGTTGAGAAACGGAGGCAGCAGGGCGAAATAGGCCTGAAAAAAAGGCGGTAGCGTACGCGCATTGCCGTAGAGGTTTGCCCAAATCTGATCGCGGAAAATTCCGGCTCCTATACGCAGAACGGTCTTTTGATCCGGCGTCAACTGCCACGCCAGGCCGATTCGAGGCGAGAACAAATCCTTCGGCGTGTCCCCCAAAAACTTTCCCACCGTGGGAGCCGTATCCGTCGCCACGTTTCGGATATTTACTTCCTTATTGCTAGCCTCGGTCGGGTTCGAATAAAACTCCCAGCGCAGTCCAAAATTCAAAGTGAGCCGGGGATTCGCGCGCCAGTCATCCTGCGCATAACCTGACAGCCAGTTCTGCCGGAATCCTCGATCCGAGTTCGAGAGCTGCGGATTGGTCCCGATGTACGAATACGCTGCGCCTTGCAGAAAAGACTGCAGCGCATGGTTGTCACTGTCGGGAAAGTAGGGAATTCCAAAGATAGTTGTCAGGTCCTGGAAGTTGTACTCCCCGTTTACGAACAGATCAAACGGGCCATTCATCTCCAGCCGCCGGTATTCTCCGCCGAATTTGATCGCATGGCGGCCGCGCTGCCAGGCGACATTGTCCTGAATTTGAAACGTGTTGGAAAAACTTCCAAAAGGATAAATAAAGTTGTTGCCGAGCGACGTCAATCCCGTAATCGCCAGCACTCCCACCGGCCGATCCGGCGCTAGAGCAATTGTCAGCCCCGGATGCGTGTCGTGCACGACCGCCAGATAAGTCGTGCGGTTGAATCCAAACGCCAGCAGATTCAGCCAGTCGGTGTGAAATATCTTCTGGTCCTGCAACGTGAAAAACTGATCGCGGCTGGAAGACTCTCCGGGAAATTCGGGCACCAGCGTGCTGAGATAAGGATTCTGCGAGTCGCTGTCGTCCATAATGTAGCGGCCGAACACCGAGTGCGTCGCCGAAAACGCGTGGTCGACGCGCACCAGCCCGTAATCCTCGCGCGTGGCACGCTTGGCGCTGCTCGTGAACAAGCCGACGCCGCCTCCTAAGTCAGGCCCGTTCGGCGATGGATAGAGCGCGAGAAAGGGCGCGACCGCCGGATTGACCCCAACGTTCACACAGCCGCCAAGACTCTGCGGAGTGCAGGCTGCTGGATTCGCGGATAACGCGGCTGGCAAAAGCCCCTGATGCGCCAGCGCGTCCGGCACAGTAGCAACCGCGGTGATGCCCAGCCTCTCGCGGAATCCTTCATAACTGAGAAAGAAAAAAGTCCGGTCGCGCTGGATCGGCCCACCCAAACTCCCTCCAAACTGATTGCGCTGGAACGGAGGAATGTGCTGATCCGCGAGGTCGAAATAATTCTTCGCATCCAGCGCCGAATTGCGAAGAAACTCAAACAGCGACCCGTGCAGACGATTCGTCCCCGACTTAGTCACGGTCTGAATGATCGATCCCGCGTTGCGCCCGTACTCCGCCGCGAAAGTGTCGGTGAAGACGCGGAACTCCTCCAGCGCATCCACTCCCAGCAGCACCCCCGATGCTCCTCCCGGCGACACATTGAAGGCCGGATCGTTGGCGTCCATTCCATCGATGGTTAAATTGTTCGCCGTAGGCCGCTGCCCGTTGACCGCCACTTTCGCCAGCCCGCCCTTTTGCCACGGGCTCGGCCCAGCGCTCGGTGTGGGCTCAACCCCGGGCTGCAGCAGCACCAACTGAAAAATATCGCGCCCATTGAGTGGCAGCTCCCGCATTTGCGTGGGATCCACCAGCCCGCTCACCGCGGAGTCCGTGCTCTCCACCAGCGGAGCCTGCCCGCTGACCTCAATCTTCTCAGCGACCTGGCCGACCTTCAGCGTGAAATTGATCACCGCTTCTTGCGAAACGGTCAAGACGACTTTTCGCCTGACTTCGACCGCGAACGACGCGCGCTCGGCCTGAAGATCGTACACGCCAGGGAACAATCCCGGAATTCGATAGAAACCGCTTGCGTCGGTGACAACGCTGACACTGATCGCGGTATCCGCATTCGTGGCAGTTATCTTTACACCCGGCAGCAATGCGCCTTGCTGGTCGGTAGCCGTTCCCAGGAAAATGCCAGTGCCGGTTTGCCCGAACACCACGTTTGAAACCAGCAGAAAGAAATATGAAACGGCGACGCGACAGAGCTTTCGGCGCCAACTCTTATGCGCCTTCACGGAAATTGGGTTTGGCGACGAGCAAACAGGAACCTGCGACACCCCGCCGTTAGGGGCGAGATAGTTGCAGGAAACGCCTTCAGGCAGACCGAGGACTCGTGGCGCGGTCGCGATTGTGCAACTCCTTCGGGGTTGGGGGAAGTTAGCACTCGCAATTGGCGAGTGTCAAGGAGATATCTCAACGATGTCTTCGGCGCGCAAGCAATGAGCGGACGCGTCGCAGTCAAGAGTAGATGTTTACGTGGGACACGACCCGGCTGATAGCTCCGTTCGGGCTCGGACTATCCGGCTTGAGCCCCAGCCGCAATGAACAGAACAACCCCAGCAACTGCGCCAGCATTACGTCCACCGGCGCGCGGTATTCGTCGCGCAGTTCCAGAGGATGGCCCAGTGCATGTCCCGGCGAATGAAGAGAAAGCACGTGATCCGCCAGCCCGCCCAGCCGGCCCGCAGAGTCGGGGGTCACTACCACTCGCAGCTTCCCGAGTTGCTTTTTATGGATTTCCTCAAGCAGGTCCAGTTCATAGTTGCGCCGCCGCTGATCTCGGGAAATAAAGCTCACGAACAGCGTGTTCGCGTCCAACGCCGACATGGGGCCATGCCGCAGCCCCAAAGTAGATTCTGACATCGTGAGTATCTTGCCCGCAGTCAACTCCAGCACCTTCAGCGCGGATTCTCGTGCTACAGCTCGCAAGACTCCAGAACCAACAAAACATGCTTTCGTGAATTCTTCCTGTGCAATCGCAGCGGCAACTTCCTGCGCCCGCTCCAGAAAGCGCTCTCCTGTTTGCCGCAACAAAGAAAATTGCCCCTCATAATCCTCGGGAGAAAACACGTGAGCGACACAATGACCGGCGACCACCATGTTCGTAAAAGAACTGGTCATGGCTAGCCCGCGGTCATTTGCCGAGTCGTCCAGCGCCAGCACAAAAGCGCGGTCAGGAGCCTTTTCACAAACCGCGGCCATCCGTCCGGCCGGGTTGCAGGTCACCAGCAGATGCCGCACGCTCGGATATCTTTCGATAGCGGCTTCGAGCACCGCCAATCCCTCGGAACTCTCGCCCGAACGCGAAAAAGAAACCCACAAATACGGCCGTTCCGGAAAAACCACATCATCAAAGTTAGTAAGAATATCGGTACTTGGAACCGCCCACGTTTCCGATCCCCACAACCGGCGCAACAAGGGCGCGAGAGCCTGCCCAACGTAATCGGAAGTCCCCGCGCCCACCAGAAACACGGTAGGGCGGGGCGACTGCGCAGCGCCAATGCCTGCCTGTCGCAGGAACCGCGTCAGTTCAGGCCGCCGCTCCGCGCAAATCTTATAGGTAGTCCGCCAGGTCGCGGGCTGATGCAGGATTTCGCTCGGAGTATAGCGAGTGCCCCGGGCGTCTTTTTCCGTATCACTAGCGCCGATCAAGGCCTGAAGTCCGTCGATGACGCGCCCCTGCACCAATCTCACTCCTTCCTGATCCGTGTCCCTCTGCACTATACTGACAAGCAATCCCGAAATATATAGAAATGTTTAGCAACAAATATAGCAACAAAACGAAACCACATCAAACCCTGCGGGATACTTAGTGTCCTTCGTGGTTAACTGGTTTCTTCAATCTATGCACAAACTGACCCACCACGGAACAGCCCGCGCAATTGCCGTAATCGGCGAACTAAACGTAGACCTGATCGCCAGCGGATTGACGTCCGCCCCCATCCTGGGCCAAGAAGTTCTAGCCGAAGATTTCCAAACAGTCCTGGGCAGCGCCTCAGCGATCTTCGCCTGCGGAGCAGCGCGCCTAGGCCATCCAGTAAGCTTTTTCAGCAAAGTAGGAGACGACGACTACGGTCATTTCTGCCTGAATGCCCTGCAAAAAGCCGGCATCTCAACCAAGAACGTAGCCAAAGTGACAACGTCGAAGACAGGCGTAACCATTTCCCTAAGCACGCGCCACGATCGCGCCCTGGTCACGGTCCTGGGAGCGATCTCCGAGCTGCGCGACAAAGATCTAGATCTGCAAGCCCTCCACGGACACGGACACCTGCACATGACTTCCTTTTTTCTGCAGGCAGCTCTGCGCCCGTCCTTCCCGCAAATTCTGCGCCAAGCCAGAAAGCTGGGCCTAACCACGTCGTTCGACCCCAACTCAGACCCCATGTCATCTTGGGGCCCCGACGTTTGGCGCGTGGTCGATGAAACCAACATTCTTTTTATCAATCAGGAAGAAGCGCTTCATCTCGCGAGGAAGAAGAATGTCCGCGAAGCGCTCCAGCAGCTAGCCGAAAGAGCCCCCTGCGTTGTAGTCAAACTAGGCCCCCGCGGAGCGATCGCCGCGGCCGCCGGCCAGGTAGTCTCCGCGCCGCCGTTCAAGGTTCGTCCCGTAGACACAACCGGCGCCGGAGACTCCTTCGCAGCAGGCTTCGTCCACGCCTTCCTCTCCGGCCGCGATCTCCACGAATGCCTGGTCGAAGGCAACGCCTGCGGCGCTCTATCCACGCAACAGGTAGGAGGCACAGCCGGCCAGCTCGACCTGAAGAGTCTAGAGAAATTCCTTCGCCGCAGTCGAACGAGAACGAGAGATTAGCGCCCCGCAGGGGCGGCTGACAATAGCCCGGCGCTTCCAGCGCCGGGAAAGTGGGGAAATGGAGCCGCTCCAGTCGGGACGCTTGAATCCCGCCACGGCGTCGAAATGAAGGATCTTGCATACCGCAACACCCTGAGATAGAAAGAAATCCACAGCGCCTATGTGACATCTGACCTTGCGCCCGCAATCCGAATCGCGCGATCATAGTCGAGGACGTGACGGTCGGGTGAACCCGAATCGCCCTCTCCCAAGTGATTTGTTATCAAGATTTTGGTATCTAAGGAGGAGTGTGCAGTTGACACACAGAGGCCAAAATTTTGAGACAATCGAAGAGCCGTGACAGGGTGTTAGACTTCGCCACTAGAGCTGCAAACCAAGTTCTTTCGCTTGCGTTCGATACAGCTCAACAAATGAACGTACGTCAACAGGCGGCACGCCAGATTCATTCAAAAGGGCAGAAAAAGCCGGGAGGTCTTTTTCGTCCGCCAAATCGTTGCTCTTTAGAATCTGAAACAAAACCATCGAATAGCGGTAAAGGCCAGCCATCATCCCCATCACCAAAGCGTGTTCCTGTTGTGTCACGGCGGGTGTCTCCTTCGGAAAGAATTGAGAGTTCAGACCGGAAGATGATAACCTCCGTGGCAGAGCAGGAACGCATGAAAAAGGGAAAGAAAAACCCGCCGCCTAAATTGGAGCCGATCCCCGCCGTGGATGAGGCCGAGTTCACTGAAGTGGTCCGCAAGATGGTGAACACGTCACCCGTGACCCGCAAGACTGTGGAGCAGCGCGGAATCCAGCGCCGCAAGAATCCCGAAACCAAGCCCCGCTATCTGCCCGTGTTTGATTTCAGTCAGAAAATTGAAATGACGCCGGAAGTGGCGGAGACAGTGCGGCTAATAGATGAGATGAACCGCGAGTACCGCAAGAAAAAGAAAAGCTAGCGCCTTGGCGGAATATTTTTGTGCCAAACGTCGATACCATATTGATTTTTTAGGCGCAAGATTTTTCCATCCACAATCAACTTGTCGAGATGACTCTTAAGTTGCTTTTCGCTGAGTTTTGTTTCGAGCATTAAATCGGTTAGATAGCGCTCCATTGGTTGCCGGACAAAGGCAAGGCACACTCGTTGCATCGCCTCCTCGCTGCGTTTCTCTCCTGAAGTTACTAGCACAACAATGGCAAACAACAAGAATGCGCCAGACAGGACAAATAGAGGCGTAATGGCCCATCCGAAATCTTTCAACTTTCCAGAGGCGTTTGCAATAGACACGGCTGTTCCACACGATGCGCTTGCAATGAATAGAAACACAGCAACCTTTGGTGCTATATTTGATTTCACGAAGGCTCCAATTTTTTCCTAGAAGCGACCCGTTGACGCGGGTCGTTTCTAGTTTGCGACCAGCGTTCGATACTCCATCGGCTTTGTTCCCACCAAATTGGCAACCGTCTCCCCGAATAAATCCCCCACCTTCCGCCGATTGAACCGATACTCAAATTCGTAAAGGTAGCGCTGTAGATGCTTGTGCGAGACGCGATGGAAAGAGCCGAACACGCCGCGCTTGAAAAGTGAGAATGCGGATTCAATTGTGTTTGTGTGAACATCGCCGCGCACGTACTCGTACTTGTGGGCAATCGTTTCGTGCTTGCTGGCGCAGTATCCGTCGAATGCGAACGGGTAGATCGTGGATTCATCCGTCATCACGCGGTCAACGTTGCGGTCTACCAGTTCGTGCAGGAGTGGCCTGACTTGCGCCGCCGTCGTATTGCCCTTACCCACATGCCGGAGCCGGAGTTCTCCGCCGCGCTCAATCATCCCCACGACAGCAGCTTTGCGTTCGTAGCTCTTTTGATTCCCACGCTCTTTCTTGCGGATGGTTTTTCCGCCGACGTAGGTTTCATCAATCTCGACTGTGCCGGACAATTTCCGAACCTGGGGTCCGCTGTTGGAGCTTCCCGATCCGCCGCCGAGAAAACCTTCGCCGGATGCCATCGCTTTGCGAATGCGATGACCTATGTACCATGCCGTGCGGTAGTTCACTCCGAGATGACGCTGTACCTGTTTCGCGCTCATGCCTTTCTTGGCGTGAACGATCAGAGCGACAGCGGAGAACCATTTATTGAGCGGCAAGTGGGAATCGTGGAAGAGTGTGCCGACCGTGGGAGTGAATCTGTGCTTGCAGGTTGGCTCTAAGCAAGCGTACAGGCGTGTGCGCTTGTTCTGTTTCTTCTCGGTGCGTGTGATCTTGGGGTTGACTGTGCGCGTGATCCGCGAAACTTTGTCAGTGCCACAGCGGACGCATCGGATTTTGCCGTCCGGCCAACGAACCTTTTCAATAAAGTCTAAACATTGATCTTCGGTTTGGAGTTGGGTTCTAACATCGATCAAGTTCATGGGTGTTCCCTCTGGAAGATAGGAACACTTTAACGGAAAATGAACTGTGTGTCAAGTGCATATTCATCTATCTAAGTTCTTTGAAAACAAGATTTTGCAAAATCCGTTTCGCGAAACCCGCGCTGGGCAAGGGGTTCAGAGGCATCAGAAATATTTTTTGATGCGAGATCCGACGGTTTGTTGGGCCCGTTCGACTCGGCGGCCTTGCCAAAGAAATTTATTTTCGGCGCGTGAGCCGGGCAGGTGGACTTTATGGGAAGGCGAACAAATGGCGAATATCCATACTGCGAAGCGGAACGTCAGACAATCGTAACCGCAACCCCAGACTTCCTCAGCGCACTCAGGGCTGCCTTGGGAATGCCCGAGTCAGTGATGACGTGGTGAAGGGCAGAAGTTGGAGCGATCAACGAAAGACTCCGCTTGCCAAATTTACTGGAATCGCAAACCGCCACCGTCGTCTTCGAGATCTCAATCATCGCGCGGTTCACCTTCGACTCCAAAAGATTGGGCGTGCTGAGCCCATGCTGCACATCGAATCCGTCCACCCCTAGAAAGAGAACGTCGGCGTGCAATTTGTGCAGAGTCTCCTCGGCAACGGGCCCGACCAGAGAGAACGAGTTCTTGCGTAAACTGCCGCCGGTCAGAATCACTTCCAGCGCGGACCCAGAAAGCTCGGCGGCGATGTTCACCGCGTTGGTAATGATCGTCAGATGCTGATGGTTTCGCAGGGCGCGGGCGATGGCCGTAGTCGTAGTGCCGGAATCCAGAATCACGACCTGCCCTTCCGTCACCATGCCCGCGGCAGCCGCGGCAATCTGCAACTTCTCCTTGCGATGCAGCTTTTCTTTCTCGCGCAAAGTCGGATCGTCTAGAGCGCCTTCGCTAGCCGGCAGCGCCCCGCCATGAGTGCGATGAACCCGGCCTTTAACGTGGAGAATCTCCAGGTCCTTGCGAATGGTGACCTGCGAAGTATGGAACTGCCGGGCCAGGTCGATGACCAGCACGCGCCCATCGCGATGCAGTTGCTCGAGGATCGCTCGTTGCCGTTCTTCGCTTAGCATTCGTTAGTCCTAGCTATTCGGGACGAGCCTCAAGCAGCAGATGTCGATCGAACTCGGCAGCAATTCTAGCCGTTGGGCCGTGCACTTTGCCGAGATCTTTGCTGTTCACATAATCGACAACGCGATAAGCGCGGTCCTCCAGCCCGCGCAGTTCAACCGGCCCGCTCCACGCGCGCGCAAAGAACGCATAGTAAAGGTCTTTGTTCTTCCGAATCACATGCGCCTCCGGACGATCGAACCCGATGTCGTAAAGATCTCCCAGATACTCGCCTCGCGACAGCATCTTGTCCTTATAAATGGTCAGCCACTTCTCAAAGATCTTCTCGCGCTGCGGAGTCAGGTCCGAGGTGCTGTGTTTCGTGACCAGATTCGGCAGCACAAATTGCGTTCCGACAACTCCGCCCACACCCACAGTCGAAGCGAAGTCGATCGCGCCATCGCTCAGCTCGACGTGATCTCCAAAATAGGGAATGTTGTCACCCATGAGTGCCTTCAACGTCTTTCCCTTGGAGCGGATCTGAAACGAACTCTCCGGATCGGATGCGACCGACATATTGAAATGCGGCATGGTGAAGAACGAGTAGGCAGTCCCGCAGGGACAAAACTCCACCAGCGCGTCCGGCTTCGCGGCGCGCGCGGTTTCGTAAAGCTCCTTGAAGAAGTCGGGCAGCGCTTCAACCGAATCTTCCGGACGCTTGTGATGATGCGCGGGATTGTAACAAGGAGGCACGCCGTTCATGTGCTGCCCATCGAGTTTGAGCCCGTCGAACCCCCACTCACCCAGAAGTTTGCGAACCAGCCCTTTGTGATATTCCACAACGTCTCTATCAGCCGGACACAGGTAAAACGAGTTCCACCAGGAGATCTTCCGCCGCGATCCATCGCGATTCAGCAGCAGAAAGTCAGGATGGCTTTTCAGCAACTGCGAATCCGCGACCGCGCTCAGCGGCGACCACCACAACTGCGCTTTGAATCCCTCGTCATGCACGCGACCCACAAGGGCTTTCATGTCCGCATCACCGTGCGGAAACTTCTTCGCATCGAGATTCCAATCGCCATAGTTGTTCTGCCAGCCATCATCTAACGTGACCCAGGAGAATCCCATTTTCTTAACCGCAGGCAACGTCTCATAGACTTGCTTGAGCTGTACTGACCGGCCATAGCCCCATGCACACCAGATCGGGCCAAAAGCGCTGTCGGGAGCCGAGGACATCTGAAATCCCTGCCGCACCATCAGGCGGCGATATTCGGTGAGTGTGCGAAAGTAGTCTCCCTGATGCACCGACACAAAAGTGCGAAGAGTATGGAAGCTCTCTCCCGGCTCCAGCATTCGGTCGTGATTGGAGCGGACGGCCACGCGCGCATGAACTGTGTCGGGCATGGAAACGGGAATGGAGATGAGCCGCGGCCCAGGCTCGACGTGACCGACAGCCAGTCCAAGGTCTTTGCGCCAGACATCGATAACGGGAGTGCCACCGCCGTAGTCGCTGGCATTCATGCCGAGAAAATTGTCCTGCGTGAATCCTGCGCGCAACGGAACCACCCAATCCGGCCGCTTCTCGTAGGATCCGCTCTGGTAAGACCAGAACGCGGGACCGCGTGCCACCGGCATTGCGCTCAGTGAATATTGATGGTTGGCCCAGCCACGGATTGCGATTCGAGCAGCGCCCTCGTTTGTGTACGTTATGTCGAAGATGGCGAGGGATGGAAACTCAGAATAAATCGTGACCGAAACGTCTTTGCGCAAGTCGCCAGACTTGCCGGTCAGCGACAGCCGCTCGCCTGAACCAAATGCGTCAGAGACAGTCTCCCGGCGGCTCGCGCTCAGCGCAAAGTCGCTCCAAGTGCGAATGCCAATACCAGCGACGGTCTCCGATGCGGCAAACGGAGCCAGAATTCTCGGTTTTGGTCCAAACAACGCCACGACACGACTGCGGAGCTGGTGGTCGAACTCGATCCCCAAGATTGAGCTCTGGATCCGAAGGTCAAGAACGCCGTTGGCTGCAGCGGCAGGGGCAGAGTGTTGCGCCGCGCGATTCTGTCTCGAGTTCCAACGAGGCAGGGCAAGGCCGAGCACGGCACAGCAAGTTTGAGCGATGGCCCGCCGGCGCGTGATCATCGAAGGATTCCCCAAAGCATTTTCATTATCTCTTGGCGACACCCGCCGCGAATGTTTGCGATAGGTTGCGAATTGATTCCTTTTACTTTCTATCATATTTCGATACATATTGAACTTTGTCGCAATCATTCGTAATATCCCCAAAGTCTTTGCGGATGGCGCTAAAGCGTAAAACTTTGAGACGAGTCTCCCGGAGCAGCATGGCTTTGAACCTACTAGGTGAACGCCGCAGCCCCACCGAAAACCTGCGCGAGGTTGTGAACCGCAACCGTATCTCGAAAAACGGCGGAGTGTATGCGGTTTGTTCCGCGCATCCCTGGGTCATCGACGCGGCCATTCAGCAGGCCATGGAAGACGATTCTGTCCTCCACGTAGAGTCCACTTCCAGTCAAGTCAATCAACTGGGTGGTTACACTGGACAGACGCCGCGCCAGTTTGCCGACTTTGTCCACCAAGCGGCGCGACGCATGGGGCTGCCCAGAGATCGAATCCTGCTGGGCGGGGACCATCTCGGGCCATTTCCATGGAAGGATAAGGCGTCGCGCCACGCCTTGAAAAATGCTTGCGAATTAGTGCGTGCCTGTGTGCTCGCTGGATACGGAAAAATCCATCTTGATGCAAGCATGCCGTGTGCCGATGACGCAGACGCAAAGATCCTCCCTGAACACATTGTCGCGCAGCGGGCGGCCGTGCTTTGCAAAGCGGCTGAAGAAGCGCTGAAAGACTTGCCGCAAAGCGCCGCTCCTCCTCTCTATGTCATCGGCACCGAAGTGCCCGCTCCAGGGGGCGAGTCGGCTTCGGGAGCGCCTCCCACAGTGACCACCGTCGAGAGCGTGCATCAGACTATGCAAGTCTTTCAACATGCCTTTGAGGAAAGAGGCTTGTCCGCGGCCTGGGAAAGAGTCGTCGGTGTGGTAGTGCAGCCCGGAGTGGAGTTCGGAAACGACCTCGTACTTGAATACGACCGCTCCAAGGCGCACTCATTATCGGCAGCATTGCCTCGCAGCCCTGCGCTCGTGTATGAGGCGCACTCCACCGACTACCAGTCTCCCGCCGCTCTGGCTCAAATGGTCGAAGACCACTTCGCGATCCTGAAAGTGGGCCCATGGCTGACTTTCGCGTTCCGCGAAGCCGTGTTCGCTTTGGGCATGATCGAAAGGGAACTGCTCGCCGGGAGGAAAAAACAAAGGTTGTCGCGGGTGCGGGAAGCCCTTGATCGGTCGATGCTGCGCAAACCCGTCTACTGGCGCTCCTACTATCACGGGGATGAGAATCAACAACGCTTATCGCGAGCCTACAGCTATAGCGACCGATGCCGCTACTACTGGCACGAGCCGGCGGTTCAGGCCGAGATCGAACACCTGCTCGACAACCTCAAGACGCACTCGTTTCCCTTTACGCTGGTCAGCCAGCATCTTCCTCGGGAGTATGAGGCGATCAGAGCGGGAGAAATCGAACCACAGCCGGAGGCAATCATTCGATATCACATTCAGATGGTGCTGCGGATCTATGCGGCAGCGTGTGGAATGGAGCGGAGTTCATCTCAAACGGACCTGCAAAGGAATATCCGGTTGACAAAAGCCGTCAAACGCAAGTAAAAGTAATGGTTCGTAATCTTACACAGCAGCTCTCGCAGCTTGGACTCAGTTCAGGAGACTCGCCATGCCTCTCCGCTTCCACACCCGACAGATTTTCGGGGCCTTCCTTCTCCTGGCAGCCATTAGCCTCGCCACGCCGCTGTGGGCGCAGAAAGATGCTGGAGCCATTGTAGGTCTGGTGCACGATGCCACGGGCGCCGTGGTCGCCGGCGCCAAGGTGATCGTGGAGGACGTTGATCGCGGCACCCAACTCACCTTCTCCACCAACCGTCAGGGAGAGTATGTCGCCAGCCCGCTCAGGATCGGCCACTACCGCGTCACTGTCGAGAAGGAAGGGTTCAAGAAGGCCGTTGCCGGTCCGGTTGAGGTCAACATTCAGGATCGCGTCGGCGTGGATCTCACCCTTCAGCCCGGCATGGCAACCGAAGTGGTGACGGTCACCGCCGAACATGAACAACTCGAAACCGAAACCTCCGAACTGGGCCAGGTGGTGGACAGCCGGCGCATCAACGCGCTTCCATTGAATGGACGCAACTACGCGCAACTCGCACTGCTCGGCGTCGGCGTTGCCGCCGCCGAGCCTGGTTCACGCGTCGAAACCACTTACGGCTTCAGCGCCAACGGCGCCCGCGCTCTGCAAAATAATTTCCTGCTCGACGGCATCGACAACAACGCCAATCTGGGCGACGTGCTCAACGGCGCAGCCTATGTCGTCCAACCCGCGGTGGATGCCATCGCCGAGTTCAAAGTCGAAACCAATTCCTACAGCGCGGAATTCGGCCGCGGCAACGGCGCGATCATGAACGCGGTCATCAAATCCGGTACCAACCAGTTCCACGGCGATCTTTGGGAATTCCTGCGCAACGACAAGGTGGACGCAATCAACAAGTTCGACATCTTCGGTCGCCAGCCTTACAAGCAGAACCAGTTCGGCTTTACGCTGGGCGGGCCCATCAAGAAGAACAAACTGTTTTTCTTCGGGGATTACGAAGGCCTGCGCATACGCCAGGCACTGCCGCAGTTGTCCACGGTGCCCACGCCCGCCGAAGTTAGCGGAGATTTCTCCGCGTTTCTCCAGCTCAGCAATCCCATCCCGGGCGTGCTCGACTGCAGTGGCGACCAGACTTATCAGGGAGAGATTTTCGATCCGACTATGGCCCAAACCAGTTCGCCCTACAACGGCGGACCTTGCAGCGCTCCCATCGGCACCACTGCAACCGGGCAACCGACCAACAAGTTCACCGGCAATACCGGCACGAACACCGCAATCGATCCACTCGGCCAGGAACTGGCTAATTTGTTTCCCATGCCCAATTCCACTCTGCCCGGTGGAAACTACCTGGCTACCCCGGAACGCAGCGAAACCGAAGACAAATTCGACATTCGCATCGACCAGGTCATCCGCGACAAGGATAATTTCTTCGCCCGCTACAGTTACGGCAAGGACAGCAACTTCCTGCCCTCGCCGTTCAACAACGTGCTCGACGGCGGCAGCTTTCAGGATGGCTACAGCAACAACACCGCCCAGGGCCTGGCGGCCAGCGAGGTTCACACTTTTCGCAACAACCTGGTCAACGAATTTCGCTTCGGTTTCAATTACCTTAATTCCAATCGCTACAATCTGTTCTCAAACGTCGACGTTGCGGCGCAACTCCCCGTTCCTTTTCCCGGAGTTCCGTTCGTAGCCGGCCAGAACATCGGCGGCTTGCCGGCCCTTAGCTTTGGGGATGGCACAGCAGCCATTGGCGCCTCGCAATACCTGCCCGCCGTCGAAAAGCAGCATAGCTATGTCTTTACCGACAATCTGAGTTGGACCCGCGGCCGCCACTCCGCGAAATTCGGCGGCGAACTTCGCTTCGAACAGTTCACCATCCTCGAACCCGCCGCCGCTCGTGGCGCCATGGACTTCGGCGGCAACTTCGTCATCAACGACAATCTCGCTGCCCCGGGTACCGGCGGCGAGGCCTTCGCCAGTTTTATGCAGGGCATTCCCGACGGGGGATCCATCACCAGTGTTACCCCCAACATCGATTATCGCCGGCAGATTTATTCGGTCTATGCTCTCGACGACATCAAAGTAACTCCGAGGCTCACGTTGAACCTGGGCCTCCGCTACGAACTTTTCACGACCATCAAAGAAGCCAGCAACCAGCAGGCCAACTTCGATTTCAACTCACTCTCGCTGATCGCCCCCAAGGGACAAAACGCGCAATTGACGCCTACGCTCGGCACCGAACTCACTCTCCAGAGCACCGGTTCTCGCGGGCTGATCAACCCTGATCTGAACAATTTCGCGCCCCGCGTTGGACTGGCTTACCAAATATCCAGCAAGTTCGTCTTCCGCGGCGGCTACGGCATTTTCTATGGCGGGCAGGAAAACGGTCCATTTTCCAACCCGAGCCCCGGCTTCAATCCTCCGTTTTTGTCTTCGGAGGCCTACAACACTCCCTGCACCGCGCCCAGCGCAAATTCCGCCTCCGGTCAGATGGATTGCTCGATCTCGGCCGCGAACAACAGTGGCCTGCCGCTCAACCAGTTGATGGCGGGCTTTGCCAACAATGTTGTCACCGGCAGCATCCCGCTGGGCGACCCGAACGCGCCCGAACTTTACTCGCTCGATCCGCATCTGGTCACGCCCTATACCCAGCAGTGGCATCTCGGCCTCGAGTACCAATTGCCCGCCGACACGGTTCTGGAAGTTTCCTACGCCGGTTCGCGAGGATCGAAGCTCTTCGCTTTCTACAACGGCAATCAGGCCGTTCCCGTGCCGGGGACTGACTCGCTTCCCACCGCGCCGCGGCGTCCTGCCAACGACGCAGCGCCGGGCGCTACCGGCCCCTGCACTCTGGCGGACGGAGGCGCAAATTGCAATCCGGCGCTCGATGTCATGATCGATACCTTCCGCTCGAACGCGTATTCCAACTACAACTCGCTGCAAGTCCGCCTGGAGAGGCGCTACTCGCGCGGACTTCAGTTCGAGGCGGCTTACACCTTCGCGCACGCTCTCGACACCGCCTCCAGCGCCAGCCTCGGTTCGGTGAACAACGGAGATTTCCAGGACCAGCGATTCCCCCAGGCCAACTACGGCAATTCCGACTTCGATGTGCGCCAGCGCTTCGTCTTCAGTTATGTCTACGACTTACCTTTCGGCCGCGGACGCAAGTTTGCCGGCGACGCTTCCGGCGTCGTGAACCAGATTATCGGCAACTGGCAAATGGCCGGCGTATTTTCTGCCGCCACCGGCAATTACTACACCGCCACCGACATTAATAGTGTCTCCGGGGGCGACTGCGGCGGCACCGTCGGCTACTATTGCTCACGCCCCAACCTGGTCGGCAATCCCAACGCCAAGCCGTGCATTCCGGGAACGCTGTTCAACACCTGCGCGTTTGCGGACAACACCAACCTTGGAACGTTTGGCAATGCCGGGCGCAACATCATCGAGGGTCCAGGATACAAAACCTGGGACACAGCCCTCATGAAGCAGTTCCCCATCAATGAACAAAGGCGTTTCGAATTCCGCGCGGAATTCTTCAACGTGCTCAACCATGTGAATTATTTGTTTGGACAGTTTGGTGCGATCAGCGCCGAGCCTACTCCCCTGGAACTTGGCCAGAGCGGCTTCGGATTTCCGCTGTCGGCGCGTGCCCCGCGACAGATCCAGTTTGCGTTGAAGTTCTACTTCTGAAACATGCCTACTGCACCGGCGCGTTCAGCGCCGCCACCAGCTCCAGAAAGCTCTTCGCGTTCACCGCTCGTTCCACCGCTTCCTTGCGGCTGAATAATTCGCTGGCGTCTCCCAGCAAATCGTGTTGCGACTGGTTATCTCCCGTCAGAATCATGATAATCAGCCGCGTCGGCTTGCCATCGCGCGCGTCAAAATCGATCCCCTCCGATTTCGCTACCACCACCAGGGGCCGCGTCAATCCGTTCACCCGCGCATTGGGCACTGCCAGTTCATTCTCCCAGCCACTCGGCAGCACATTCTCCCGTTCCGTCACCAGGCGCAGCAATCGCTCGGGCGCGTTGCTCACGGCCTCGGCAGCCACCTCGCACATTTCCCGCAAGGCTCCGATCCTCGTTTTCGCCGTCAGGTTGGGCAAGAAAAGTTTGGCCTCGACCGTGTCCTTCAAGGTCAGCTTCCGCCTGCGACTGATCAGAAAGTGAATCGCCGGCGCCGAGATCAGCGAAGTGAACAACGCCATGACCACCATGGCTACAAACATGTTTTCCCGGATCAATCCAGCTTGCAGTGCCAGGATGCCTAGAATGATTTCCATGGCTCCGCGGGCATTCATCGCCAGCCCTACCGCCAGCGACGAAGTCCGGTCCATTCCGCCCAGGCGCGCGCCCCAGCCCGCTCCCAGCAGCTTGCCCACGCATGCCACAACGATTACGGTTGCGGTCAGCCCCAGGTGAAAGTTAGAGACAAAGTTCGTTCGCAATCCGATGCTGGCAAAGAAGAACGGCGCGAACACGTTGGTCACGATCTGGTGAATGTGCTGGGACGTGCGCTGCCGCAAATGTCCCGACTCTCCAATCGCAATGCCGATGATGAAGGCTCCAAACACCGCATGAATTCCGGCGTATTCCGTGAATGCCGCCCCCGCCATGGTGAGCGTGAAGATGAATCCAATCACACCGCCCGGCCACGTGGTGTGCGCCTGCAACACGGGCAGGATCTTATCGATCAGCCAGCGGCCAAGAGTCAGCGTGAGGCCCACGAACAACACCACCAGCACGATCGTGTGCTTGACGCCATCGGCGATGCTGCCGCCGGCCGGCGGATGCAGCATTCCCAGCACGAACGAGAAAAGAATCCATCCCACCAGATCGTCAAACATTGCCGACGAGATGATGACCGTGCCCATCTCGGTGCGCAGAAGATTCAAGTCCATCAGGATCTTCGCGATCACGGGCAGCGCCGAAATCGAAAGCGCCGTGCCCACGAACAAAGCGAAGATCAGCGCGTTCGCCCCGGCTTCCGCGCCCATTTCATTGGGGAAGGCTTCGGCCGCGAGGAAGCCGGCCGCGAAGGGAAAGGCCACGCCGAAAAGACTCACCAGCAACGCGCTCTTGCCCTGGCGGAAGATGCTGCGTAAGTCGATCTCGAGGCCGGCCGTCAGCAGAAAGAACACGACTCCCAGCGTGGTCACCGTGTCCAGCACGATCGGCATCGGCCCGGTGGTAGGAAACAGCGTGTCGTAGATGTGAGGGCGGTAGTGGCCGAGAACCGTTGGCCCCAGAAAGATCCCGACCGAGATCTCCCCGAGAATCGGAGGCTGGCCGATCTTCTGCATCAACTCCGCCGCCAGCTTGGCGCAGCCCAGCAGCGTGGCCAGCGCCAGGAACATGGTCATCACATCATGCGGACTCAAATGCTGCATCGAGAACCCTCTTGAGTGGCGCCATTAAAATGTGGAGAACAAATGAAAACCGCTCAGGACGCGTAGGACGCGGAGAAAAAGCGGGAAATTGGATCGTCTCTCAACCGGGAGATCTGCGCAGCCTTCCCCACGACTCCCGTTCTGTTCCCCACGCGTTCTCGGCGTCCTCCGCGGTTTTCATTTGTCTTCGGCATTCTGCAAGACTCCATTTGTGACACAAAACGCGGACTACAGCAAACACTGTATGGCCTCATAGTATTCCCGATGCCAGGGTTTCCAAGGATCACAACATGCAGTACACTGTCGCGGCTTGGGAATTTCTCGAGCAAGGAGAGACCGTCATGAAAGGCAAGTTGCTGGTTTTCGTCGTGACTCTGTTATCGCTCGCCACAATGGGCTTCACACAGAATCGTGACCAGCCCTCGGCCAAGGCGCAAGAACGCATCACCAAGGAAGTTCGCCACGAACTTCTCATGCTCCCCTACTTCGGGGTGTTTGACAACATCGCTTTTAAAGTGGATGGCTACACCGTTACCCTGCTCGGGCAGGTGGTACGGCCTTCGACCAAGTCCGATGCGGGAAACGCGGTGAAGCACATCGAAGGCGTCGAGAAAGTGGATAACCAGATCGAGGTCCTGCCCACCTCGCCCATGGACGATCGCCTGCGTCTGGAGTTATACCATGCAATCTACGGATACCCGGCGCTGGAAAAGTACGCCCTGGGTGTGCAGAAGCCGATTCGCATCATCGTGAAGAATGGCCACGTGACCCTCGAAGGAGTGGTCGATAACGAAAGCGACAAGAACATCGCCTTCATGCGCGCCAACGGCGTCCCCGGAATCTTTTCGGTGGACAACAACCTTCGCGTGGAAAAGTAAAAGTAGAAGGCAGGTGTCCGCTGATCCCGTTCAGGCGGTATTCTGTGTCCAGCCGGGGACGTAAGTCGCAGGAGACAGCAAGCGGCTCGTGCGCTAATCCTCACGCCTTCCCGAACGGATCTTCCAGCGATGGGCTTTGCGGTGTAAACAGTTCCGCCCAGTTTTCCGTGATGTGCATGTCGTCTTCGAGGCGAATCCCGAATTCTCCGGGAATGTAGACGCCGGGCTCGTTGCTGGTGGTTACATGGGGCTGCAGTTTGGTTGCGTTGCCGCGAACAATTCTACGAGGCTTGTAGAAATCTACGGATTGGGCAGCGGAGATAGAATCGTCTTATGGAAACCGGTTTTCAGTGTGAGGGTTGCGGCGAGTGGAATCCGACTGCCGTCGATGAATCCGCAGGGCGCCGGCAAAGTTACGTTGAAGACTGCCAGGTTTGCTGCAGGCCCAATGTGTTGCGCCTAGAGTACGATACGCAGTCGCAAGAATTCGTCATTGCGGCTGCGCTGGAGTGAAGCCTGCGCCTCAGTTCACTCCGCGCGGTCGCACTGTCATCCCGAAGCGAAGCGAGGGATCTTGGTTTCTGCCTGCGCCACCCTTGTGGCCGCCGCGGGCAAACCCCAGGATCCCTCGCTTCGCTTCGGGATGACAAGCACACCCGCGGAGGGCGCGGAGCCTTCTCCCTAACGATTCATTCTTATGAGGATTCGCGCTATAGTTAGCTCCTACGCAGCGCATCGCGTGACGGACTCAGGAAGGAATGGCACTGATGGCAACCAGCTATACAGGCGGGGGGCGGATGGTGGCGCACAACATGGTCACGACGCAGTTTGAGCTGGATGGTTTCCGGGTGACGCGCACACTGGGAGTGGTGCGCGGCATCGTGGTGCGCTCGCGCTCGATCTTCGGCACCATCGGCGCCGGGTTGCAGACGCTGGTGGGGGGCAACATTACGCTGCTCACGAACTTGTGCGAGAAGACGCGCAGCGAGGCCTTCGACCTGATGCTGCTGCACGCCGCCGAACTGGGCGGCAACGCTGTGGTGGGCGCACGCTATGACGCGACGGAAGTGATGCAGGGCGTCACCGAAGTGCTGGCGTACGGGACCGCGGTGTTCGTTGAACCGTCGAGGTAAGAAGAGAAAACCGCAGAGGACGCGGAGGACGTTAAGGGAAAATAGAAAAGACCAGCGAGAAGCGAGCTGTTTCATCCCGTTGTTTCGATACTTCCAGATTCCTCCGCGTCCATGGCGTCCTCTGCGGTTTTCATTCTTGGTCCGCTAGTCTTTATACAGCCAGCCTGCGACCAGCGCGGCTAGGATGGCGCCCAGCCACATTTCGATCATCCAACCAAAAGGAAGCCAGCGGTCGCCTGCGAACCAGGTTTCCTGCGCGAAATTACTCGGAAAGCCGGCGAAGAAGCCGGCCAGAAAGCCAACCTTGAGCGCTGCACCCGGACCGGCTCCCAGAGTCTGACGGGCCCAGGCGTAGAGATGCGCGACTGCGATCGCCAGAATAAAAAGAAGCAGGATCCACTGGACTACGAAGAATGGATAGCGCGGCGTTTTCAAGAAGAATCCGGCATTCTGGGCCGCCACGTAGCGTGCGTCAGTGATGACATACTTTCCAACCAGAAAACTCCAGAGGGTCCAGACCACGCCTGCCGCCAAACCGCCCAGCCAAATTCTGCCCCGGTTCAGATGCATAAGCGCCTCCGTAAGTGGTTGCCGACTGAACGGAGCAGTGTACACCTGTTGGCGAGCGTGTACGATTGATCAAGTCGGCTCACCCCAGATCCTCAGGCGGGCGTCTATCTTCGCCGGTCGATCTTCCCGGGGTATCGTCGCCAAGTCATGAAGTACGCGCCTGTCTTGCTCGTCATCCTCGTGATTTGTGCCACAGTGAGCCATGCGGCTGACTTTGAGTACATTCGCCAGGGCAACCCGCACGATGTGCAAACCCGCGCCGATGCGGGAATCGCCATGATGGGCGGAGGCGAGGATCTGGACGAAGCGTTTCGCTGGCTGTGCGGCAAAGCGAATGGCGGAGACTTTCTGATTTTGCGCGCGCACGGCGGCGCCGACTACAACCCTTACGTTGCCGGCTTGTGCAAGGCGAATTCTGTGGCGACGCTGATCATTCCCAGCCGGGAAGCGGCTCTGGATGCCCATGTTGCCAGTATCATTGGGCAGGCCGAGGCCATTTTCATTGCGGGCGGCGATCAGTCGCGTTATGTCAACTTCTGGAAGGGAACTCCGGTGGAGAACGCGATCAACGCGCACGTAGCCGCAGGCAAGCCCATCGGAGGAACCAGCGCAGGCTTAGCGGTGCTGGGACAATTCGTCTATGGCTGTCTGCTGGACAAGCCGGATGATCCCGATCTCACGTCGCGGGAAGTTCTCGCCGACCCTTACAACAAGCGCGTGACCGTGCTGCGCGATTTCCTGAAAGTCCCCGGGCTGGAGAATATTCTTACCGACAGCCATTTCGCCAAGCGCGACCGCATGGGGCGCAGCCTCGGATTTCTCGCGCGAATCGTTCAGGATGGCTGGTCGAGGACCCCGCGCGAGATCGCCATCGATGAGAAATCGGCGTTGCTGGTGGAAGGTGACGGCAGGACGAAAGTGGTCGGCCCGGGGCTCGGCGTTTACTTTCTGCAAGTCACGGAGGCGCCGGAAGTTTGCAAGCCTGGCCGGCCTCTGACTATGCGCAACGTCGCCGCTTATCACGCGCCCACAGGAGCCACGTTCGACGTTCGCGCTTGGAGCGGCGGGGGCGGGGATGGGTACTCGATTTCGGTGGAGTCGGGAAGGATTCACACCAGTCGATATGGGAACGTTGCGTATTAGTAGCGACGTACTGTAGCGCCGGCGTCTCGCCGGCTAACTCGCGGGCCGATCTTGTGCCGGCAGCGGGGGCGGGACGCCCCCGCTGCTTGCGCTGAGCCTGCCGAAGGGACAGCCGCCGGGAATGGCGGCGCTACGACGCTGAGAGCAACTTGGGAAGTATTTGCTGACGCTTTGCGAAAGTGTTTCGCATCTGGTGTGCTACGAAGAGTGCATCCGCCAGCGCGCCCAGCGGACCGAATCCTACTTCATATTCGATTACGTCGCGGACGAGCGTGCCGCTCACGCCGTCGCGGGTTTCGTGCAGGAACTCGTGACGATGATTCCATAGCTTGAACGGGCCTTTCTCTTGCACGTCGGCGAAATAATGGTTCCATTCGAACTCGGTGATGCGGGCGATCCATTGCGCGCGTAGGGGGAGAAAAGGGAACAGGCGGAACGAAGTCACGATGACGGTGCCGACGCCGGCGGTGTATGGATACGCCGGAGAGCCCTGCGGCGGCGGAGGCGGGACGCGATGAAGCTCGTCGATTCTGGTCTGGGTGGAGGCGGGCATGATGCGCGGCAGGTTCTGCGGGTTCGAGAAAAACGCGAACACGCGCGGGACCGGGAAGGGAACCCAGTCCTCGAATTGGAGTCGGTGGTTCATGGTTCGGAGTCGTTCACAGCCGCCAAGACAGCCGGGCTTTGCCCCGGCGGACAGCCGTGGCGGGTGTCCCCACACATGAGTTTCTTGGACTGAGCCGCCATTATCCACAGGAAAATCCGCACGGGGCGCGGGGTGCAAGGGAAATCTTAGCGAATAAATAGCGAAGGAACCTGGAACGTAAACGCAACCACTTGTGGTCGTCTTTGTGGTTAACCACAAGAACTCGTAGTTTGTCGACTCAGTCCTACAGTGGGAACCCTACCTTCAAGTTTGCGCTTGACAATCAATGACTTACGGGTAAGATGTGGTACAAAGTGGATCGAAGTGGTCGAGACAGTTAAGGTCGTGGGAACGGGAAGCCGATAAAGAGGAGCCGGTGGGAAACCGACCCAAGAGCACGACAAATCGCCCGAACCACCTGAGTTTGACCGGATTTTGCGTCGCTTTTACCTCCTTCGTGGCAGCAGTCGTGGTTAAGGAAGTGCGCCAAACGCGCGATTTTGCATTTGCGCAAAGAACGCGCAAATGTTCGCGCGGTACACCCAGATCCCCTCGGCAAGCTCGGGGCAAGCTCTTCGGACGCAAAAGCCGCGTCCTCAGGATGACAGAGAAAGACTATGTTTCGCGGCAATCACCCAACTCGCGTCGACGAAAAGGGACGGTTGAAGGTCCCAGCCGAGTTCAAGCGGGTGATCGACGAGAAGTACGGACAACAATTCTACATCACGAGTCTGGATGGAAAGATTGCACAAGTATATCCCTTCGAGGAATGGGAGCGGATCGAGCAGAGGCTCGCCGGGCTCTCCACTTTCGATCCTACGAAGAAAAAGTTTCTCAGCAAAGTGAACTATTGGGGACAGTTGGTCGAGATGGACGGTCAGGGGCGATTGCTGATGCCGCAATTATTGCGCGAGTCAGCTCAGATCAAGGGCGAAGTATCGGTGACCGGATACCAGACTTACTTGGAGGTCCGCAACCTGGAGTCGTACCGCAAGCAGGTCGAGGAAGACAAGTTCACGTCTGACGATGAGAAGAAGCTCAGCGAATTGGGCATCTAGTGGGCGGCGAGGGTACAACAGACACCCCTCAGGGGGTTGGGCATGGTGGTGGAAGGGAAGTGAGCCATGTTCCGGATCTTTTACATGTTCCAGTCTTAGTAAAAGAAGCGATCGACTTTTTAAACGTGCGGCGTGGCGGGACCTATATCGACGCCACGGTGGGTTTGGGCGGACACAGTTACGAAATCGCAAAACGCCTCGGCGCACCGGGACATTTGATTGGGCTCGATAAAGACCCGGGGGCGCTGGAAAGAGCGAAAAGCGTCCTTGGTCGTTTGTCGTTAGTCGTTGGCCAAAGCGATTGGCCGCGCATTACGTTGCGGCACCAATCCTTCGGTGAAATCGAGAACGACCAACGACCGGGGACCATCGACGGTTTGCTGGCCGACATCGGAGTGAGCAGTTTGCAGCTTTCCGATGCGGCGCGCGGATTCAGTTTTCAGGCGGATGGACCGCTCGACATGCGGATGGACCCGCGGTCGGAGCGAACCGCCGAACAAGTGGTAAACCACCTCGACGAGCGCGAGCTTGCCGATGTGATTTACGAATTCGGAGAGGAAAGGAGGTCGCGGAGAATCGCCAGAGCCATTGTCCGGTCGCGGCCGATACGATCTACCGCACATCTTGCGGATGTCATATCAGCCGCGGCCCGGCCAATGAATTCCGAACAACGGCGAATTCATCCGGCGACCCGAACTTTTCAAGCGCTCCGAATCTTCGTAAACCGCGAACTGGACGATCTGCGGGCGCTGGTAAATGCGGCGCCCCGGATTCTGAAGCCAGGAGGACGCGTGGTGGTGATCAGTTTTCACTCGCTCGAGGATCGCATTGTGAAAGATGCCTTCCGCGAAGCGGCGAAGCAGGGTTACTTCAGTTTGCTGACGAAGAAGCCGGTAACGGCAACGGTAGAAGAGAGCGATCGCAATCCGCGGGCGCGCAGCGCGAAATTGCGGGCGGCGGAAAAAGTTTGATTCCGGAAAACCTGCCGGAGTCCCCGGCACAGCTGTCATGGCGTGCCGGGCGTTCAGGTTCGGAAAGGCGGGCTTCAGGCTTCGGCTATCGGGCTTCAGCGAAAAGCCCAAAATCAAAAGGCCGAAGGCCGACAGCTGAAGCCCGAAGCCGGGGTCAAGGGTTCCGTGGTAGGAATCCAAATTGAGGCTGGGAAATGTATACGGGAACATTGATTAAGGATCTGGTAGCGACGGTGGAGCGGGCCGAGCGAGGCGTTTTACAGAAACAACTCGGCGACGAAATGGAACTGCGGCGGATGTTTGAGTTGCAGGGTCCGCAGATGCACAACGAACCGGCTTACGCAGGAGCGGCATAAATGGCGGCAGCAGCGGCGGCAATTCGGAGCGCAGTCCCGGTGGCTCGGCGGAATACTTTCTTTACCGGGACCCCGGAAATCTACTTCGCCAAGGCGATCGACAATTCGCGCCTGGTGAAAGTGGAAGATCCTGGGCGCAATCGCGAGATGAAGCAGTTTGGCACGGCGCTGGCATTCCTGTTCCTGCTGGTGTTTACCTATGCCTGGCAACACTTCCGGGCGATTGAATATGGCTACCAGATCGAGTCGTCGAAGCGCGAACTGAATAATCTGACGGAGATGAACCGGGCGCTGCGGTTGGAGGATGCCTCGCTGCGCGATCCGGAGCGGATCGATGTGATGGCGCGGCGGATGGGGCTGGTGCCGCCGGAACCGGGTCAGGTGATTCGCATGGATAGCGCGCCGGCGGATTCGAATGCTCCGGTGATGGCTAGCGTGGAGCCTTTGCTGGTGCTGACGGGGCAGTAGCGCTGGCGGCATAAGAGCCGAGCTGCGCTCGGCGGACGGGCGAGGGCGCCCGTCCCTACACGAACCTGTCTTCACGCGAACTTATTTGGCGGTCCGCCTTGCTGGTGGTCCGCCATGTTTGTCTACGGTTGCCAACGACTAGCGACCAACGACTGTTTCCATGGCGACTAATTTCAACCTCGGCAAGAATTCCCGCCTCTATCTGCTGGGTGCAATGCTTCTGTTCTGGTGTGCGTCGATTTGCGGACGGCTGGTTTATTTGCAGATCTTCCGCTACGGCAGTTTCGTGAAGCAGGCCGAGCACCAGCAGCAGCGTGAGATTCCGCTTTCCGCCAAGCGCGGCGTGATCTATGACCGCGCGGGGCACGAACTGGCGATGTCAGTTCTTGTCGATTCTGCGTTCGCTGTGCCTAGCGAAGTAAAAGATCTGCCCACGGCGGTTGCGCTGATTACTCGCATCACCGGCGACGATCGCAATGTGGTGCTGGCCGACTGCCGCAACCATAGAACTTTCTGTTGGGTGGCGCGCAAAGCTGATGACGAGACCATCGAACGCATCAAGTCGCTGAGGCTGCAGGGCATCCATTTTCAAAAAGAACCGAAACGTTTTTATCCGGCTCGCGATCTGGCGGCGCAGGTGGTGGGGACGGTCGGGATGGAGGACTCCGGGCAGAGTGGCATCGAGCATGGGTTCGACGATGCGCTGCGCGGACGCGCGGGGAAGATGTTTATTTCGGTGGATGCGCGGCGGCAATGGTTCTCCGACGTGGAGAAGCAGCCGGAAGCGGGCCAGAGCCTGGTGCTGACCATCGACAAGAATATTCAGTACATTGCCGAGAAGGAACTGGATCAGGCGATTCACGATACGCAGGCGATTGCAGGCACGGTGATCGTGGAGAATCCGCACACCGGCGAAATTCTGGCGCTGGCCAACCGGCCGACATTCAATCCCAATCTGCGCAAGCTGATCACGCCCGCCGCGTTGACCAACCGCGCAGTGAGCTATGTGTACGAGCCGGGGTCGACGTTCAAGCTGGTGACGATTTCGGCGGCGCTAGAAGAGAAGCTGACGAGTCCCGATGAAGTGTTCGACTGCCAGATGGGGTCGATCGTCTACAACGGCATGCGCATTCGCGACTCGAAGCCCCACGGACTGTTGCCGGTGTGGGGCGTGCTGGCGGAGTCGAGCGACGTGGGCGCGATCAAGATTGCGCTGCGGCTGGGCGAAGACCGCTTCTATAAATACATTCGCGCGTATGGATTCGGCCAGCAGACCGGAATCGAGTTGCCGGGCGAGACGCGCGGGCTGACCAAGCCGGTGAGCCGCTGGTCGAGGGTTTCGATTGCGGCGATTTCGATGGGACAGGAGATTGGCATTTCTCCGCTTCAGTTGGCGGGACTGGTTTCCACATTCGCGAACGATGGCGTGTGGGTGGCGCCCAGGATCGTCACCGGAAAAGTTGAGCCGCTGGGCACGCCGCAGACCGTGGCGTTTCGTCCGGGTGCGTCGCGGCGCGTGATTTCGAGCTTCACGGCGGCCCAGATGCGCGCGATGATGCAGAAAGTGGTGCTGGAAGGCACGGGGCGCAAGGCGATTTTGGAAGGGTATAGTTCGGCGGGGAAGACGGGGACGGCGCAGAAGGTCGATCCGGCGACCGGCGCGTATTCGAAGACGAAGTATATTGGGTCGTTCGCGGGATTCGCGCCGATTAACAATCCGCAGATTGTCGTCGCGGTGATTCTGGATTCGGCCGTGGGGCTGCACCAGGGTGGGCAGGTATCGGCGCCGGTGTTTCGCCGCGTGACGCAGCAGGTGCTCGAGTATCTGCACACGCCGCACGATCTGCCGCTCGCGCCCAATCATCAGTTGTTGGCGCAGGCGAAGATGAAGGATAACGATCTGGAAGAGGGAACGCCAGACCATCCTGGTGAGCCGTTGGAGACGGCGGAGGTGAATAATGACTCTTCGCAATCCGCAACTGGCAAGACAAGTGTGGCGCGAGCGTCCGCGCCCGCGACTTCCGGCGGCGAGGGCAATGTGGTGCAGACGGCGATGCGGCAGAGTGAATCGGTAGTAGACGCTGGAAGCGAGTCCCCGCTAGCAAAAGGCCCGGTTGCGGCGGATGCTGCCGCCACAGCCCAAGCTAAACTTCCGTCGATTGGAACTGTCGTCCTCGACGTTGAGCAAGGCGGAATCGAAGTGCCGTCATTTGTGGGCAAGACCGTGCGCGGAGCCGTGGAGGCTGCTCAGGATGCCGGGTTGGAGTTAGAAGCCGTGGGCAGCGGTGTGGCGCGGCAGCAATCTCCATCCGCCGGAACGCACGTGGCCGCCGGGGCGCACGTGACGGTGCAGTTCGGGCGGTAATCCCTAATTCTCAGATGCGGAGTAAGTCCTATGAATCCTGCGTGCTCTCTTTGTCCTCAGCGGTTATGTAGAGCTGTGGGGATTGTGATGAAGCCTTTGATCTTTTTTTTCTGTTATGTGTTTATGCTTGGTACTCTGAGCGCGCAGCAGACTGCCTGGCAACCATCGCTGGGACATATGCAAGTGCCGATATGGCCGGGAGACGCGCCTGATCCGCAGCCTGTCGCGGGGCCAGAGGTTGCTAAGACGACGGGGAAGGAGTTCCTGGTTGCCGGCAGGCCAGCGGTGGGGGTGAGAAACGTCTCGCAACCTACGATGACGGTCTATTCGCCACAAGGAAAGAATACAGGTGCAGCGGTCGTCGTCTTCCCTGGCGGGGGTTATCAGGAACTGGCCATCGATCTTGAAGGCACGGAGGTCTGTGACTGGCTGACGCCCAAAGGGATCACGTGCGTGCTGCTGAAATATCGCGTGACGGATGTGGGGCCGTATCCGAAATCGGGGCCGTATCCGGAATCACCGATGGCCTTGGAAGATGCACAGAGGACGGTGGGGCTGGTCCGGCTTCACGCGGCGGAGTGGCATATTGATCCGCACAAGATTGGTGTGCTTGGGTTTTCGTCAGGCGGTCATCTGGTGGCGGCGATGAGCACGCATTTTGCGAAGCGTTTGTATCCAGCTGTCGATGCCGCCGACAAAGAGAGCTGCCGCCCCGATTTCGCAGTGCCTATTTATCCGGGACATCTGTCGCTATCCGCGGCGCAGTGGGATGCAAAGCAAGGCATCAAAAAGTTTGCTATTCATTATTCGGCAACTGCCGGTAAGGATTTGGGGTTGAATCCTGATATTCCTGTCACCCATCAGACTCCGCCTACATTTTTGCTGCAGGCGGAGGATGACCATGTGGACAATGTAAACGACTCGCTTGCTTATTACATTGCGCTGAAGAACGCTGGGGTCCCAGTGGAGATGCATCTGTATGCTCAGGGCGGGCATGCATTTGGACTGCGGCGCACGAAGTTTCCGATAACCGGATGGCCTCAGTTGGTGGAAACGTGGCTACGGACGATCGAGATGATTTCGGAGTGATTCGCATTTGAGGCGCAAATATGAATCTGATCGCAACCTCCTTAGTGAGAATGGCGCTCGCAACTCTGCCGTTTGACCCGCCGAAAAAGCGCGTGATACGGTAATCAGTCACACCATTCCAGTAGGCCAGCCGGTGCGCTGATTGAGGTCTCGCTTGTCCTCCGTTAAGACGACCGTCGTTGAGACGACCGCTGCCACTGTCCGCAAGACTGCGCTGAACGCCGTCCATCGCCAGATGGGGGCGAAGATGGTCGACTTCAATGGATGGGAAATGCCGGTGGAGTATCCCGCCTCGATCGGTTGCGGAATCATTAATGAGCACATGGCGGTGCGCACGGGCGTGGGCATTTTCGACGTCAGCCACATGGGCGACATCCGGCTGGCGGGGCCGCAGGCGCTGGCGGCGGTGCAGCATATTTCCATGAACGACGGCGCGCGGTTGGCGGTGGGCCAGGCCCAATATTCGGCGCTGCTCTATCCGCCGGGCACATTTGTTGACGATGTGATCGTCCACCGACTGGGCGAGGACGAGTATCTGCTGGTGATCAACGCGGGCACGCGCGAGAAAGATTTCAACTGGGTGCGCGACAACACGCGGCAGTTCGACTGCGTGGTGGAAAATCTCTCGGACGACTTCACGCAGATTGCGATCCAGGGGCCGAAGGGCGTGGACGTTCTTCAGAAACTTACCGATGCGGATTTGAGCGCCGTAAAGTTTTACTGGGTCACGCGCGGGTCGGTCTGCGGGCTGAAGAACATTCTGATTGCTCGCACAGGGTACACCGCGGAAGACGGTTTCGAGATTTACATTCCCTCGGATGAGGTCACCAGCGCGCGAGTTTGGAATGAGATTCTGAGCGCGGGCAAAGAATTTGGCTTGGTGCCGTGTGGCCTGGGCGCACGCAACACTTTGCGCCTCGAAGGCAAGCTCCCACTCTACGGGCACGAGATTTCCGATACTATCAATGTTTGGGAGGCCGGGCTTGACCGCTTCTGCAAGATGGAGAAGCTGGAATTCATTGGCCGCGCCGCGCTGGAGAAGGCGAAGTCCCAGGGCGTGACGCGGACTCTGGTCGGTTTGGAAATGGTAGACCGCGGGATCGCGCGCGATGGGTACAAGGTGCTCGATAGCGCCGATCGCGAGATTGGATACGTCACCAGCGGATCGCCCGCGCCGTTCCTCAAGAAGAATATTGCGCTGGCCTACGTGCCGCTGGAGCTCGCGGTTTTGGGCACGGCGGTGAAAGTAGAGATTCGCGGGCAGGGCGTGGGGGCGCGGGTGGTGCCGACGCCGTTTTATAAGCGGCCAAAGAAAACAACTTAACCACAGAGGACACGGAGTAACACGGGGTTATTCGCTACACGCCAGAAGCCAGGAGCTAGAAGCCATCATGGCCTATCCAGCAGATCGTAAGTACACCAAAGAGCATGAGTGGATTCAGCCGAGCGGGACTTCCGCCGCCATCGGCATCACCGACCACGCGCAGGAGTCGCTGGGCGACATTGTGTTCGTCGAGTTGCCCAAAGTCGGCGCGGAACTGGCGGCGGGCAAGGCGTTTGGCACGGTCGAGTCGGTGAAGGCAGTGTCGGATTTGTATGCTCCGGCCTCGGGTACGGTGACCGAGACGAATGGCGATCTGGCCACGTCGCCGGAGAAAGTGAACAAGGATCCCCACGCTTCCTGGATGGTGAAGATCACGCTGAAAAATGCGGGCGAACTGGATGGACTGCTTTCCGCCGCTGACTATGAAAAATTCGTGGCGGAGGAAGCTGGACACTGAGAGTCATGTGATTCTGGACACGGCGCGAGCCAGCGGATGACCGGCACAATCGAACTGACCTCGAGTTTCATCTAATCAACTTCCTATGCGCTATCTACCGAAGTCTCCTGGCGACCGCGAAGCCATGCTGAAGGCTATTGGCTTGCGCTCGGTCGACGAATTGTTCGCACCGATTCCGGCGGAATACCGGCTGAACCGCGACCTCAAGATCCCGCGTCAGATGGCGGAGTCGGAAATCGTGGACTATTTCCGCGAGCGCTCGCGCGAGAACGGCGAAGGCTACACCAGTTTTCTGGGCGCCGGCGCTTACTCTCATTATCGGCCCATCATTATCGATTCGTTGATCTCGCGCGGCGAATTCCTCACCGCTTATACGCCCTACCAGGCGGAGATTTCGCAAGGCACGCTGCAATCGATTTTCGAATTCCAGACGATGATCTGCGAAGTCACGGGCATGGAGGTCGCCAACGCTTCCATGTATGACGGCTCAACTGCCGCGGCGGAAGCGGTGATGATGGCGGTGCGGCTCACGGGCCGGCGGTCTGTGGTGGTGGCGCGCAGCTTGCATCCGGAGTACCGCGAGGTGCTCGCGACTTATGCGACGCATCAGGGAATGCCGCTGTCGGTCACTGGTTTCGGCGAGGATGGTCGGCTCAACCTCGACGAGCTGGAGAAATCGATTACGCCGGAAACAGCGTGCGTGTTGATTCAGTCGCCGAATTTCTTTGGCACGATCGAAGATGTGCAGGCGGTCGCCGAGATCGCTCACCGCCATGGAGCGATGCTGGTGGTTTCGATCGCCGAAGCGGTGTCGCTGGGAATCGTCGAGCCACCGCGTGAAGCGGACGTTATCGCCATGGAGGCACAATCGTTCGGCGTGCCTTTGGGATTCGGCGGTCCTTACTGCGGCGTGATTGCCACGCGGGAAAAGTTCGTGCGGCAGATGCCGGGACGGTTAGTCGGCCAGACCGTCGACACCCAGGGCAGGCGCGGATTCGTGCTCACCCTGGCCACTCGCGAGCAGCATATTCGCCGCGAGAAGGCGACTTCGAATATCTGCACCAACCAGGCGCTGGTTGCGCTCATGGTCAACATCTTCATGACGGTCTACGGCAAGGTTGGACTGAAAGAATTGGCCAAACAGAATCTGGCGAAGACGGCTTACGCTGCGGCGCAATTCGCCAAGCACGGCAAGGTGCTGTTTGCCGGCGCGCCACGGTTCAACGAATTTGTGTTGCGGACCAGCGAAGATCCTCATGCCATCAACAGCCGGCTGCTCGAACGCAAAGTTGTTGGAGGGTTGCCCCTCAAGAAGTTTTATCCCGAGCTGGGGAATGCGGCTCTGTGGTGCTGCACGGAGCTGACCACGCGCAGCTCGATCGATACGGCCGTGGGGCTCATGGCGGAGAACGAGCGGGCGGTGCGGTCGGCCAAAGAAGAAGCGGGAGTCGAGGAGATGGCGCGATGAAGAACATGATTCGCAAGGCCACACTCCACGTCAATCAGAACGAAGGCCTGATCTTCGAGAAGTCTTCCGCGGGTAAAGCCGCGTGGAAGCTGCCGCCGCTTGATGTGCCGGAAGTGGATACCTCTGGGCTGCTCGGCGCCGCTGAGAGAAAAGACCTGGGCAACATGCCCGAAGTGAGCGAGATCGAAATCATTCGCCATTTCACCCGGCTGTCGACATGGAATTACGCGATTGATCTCGGGATGTATCCGCTGGGCTCGTGCACGATGAAGTACAACCCGCGCGTGAATGAAGCTGTGGCCCGAGTGGAGGGGATCGCCAACGGGCATCCCTACCAGCCGGAGAAAATTTCACAAGGCGCGCTGCACATTCTAGAAACGCTGCGTGCCTGCCTGGTGGAAATCACGGGCATGGATGCGATTACGCTGCAGCCCGCCGCCGGCGCGCATGGCGAGATGACCGGACTGCTCATGGTGCGGGCCTATCACCAGTCTCAGGGGAATGCGCGCAAGAAGATTCTGATTCCCGACTCGGCGCACGGCACGAATCCGGCAACCGCGGCCATGGTGAACTATGCCGTCGAGAATCTGAAATCGGATTCGCGCGGCATGGTGGATATCGCCGCGCTGGAAGCGCAGATGAGCGAAGACGTTGCCGCGCTCATGCTTACCAATCCCAACACGCTGGGAGTCTTCGAGCAGCAGATTCACAAGATCGCCGACATTCTGCACGCCAAGGGCGGACTGCTCTACATGGATGGCGCCAACATGAACGCTCTGGTGGGCAAGGTTCGCCCGGGCGACTTTGGCGTCGACGTGATGCACTTGAACCTGCACAAGACTTTTTCAACTCCGCATGGCGGCGGGGGGCCGGGATCGGGGCCGGTAGCGGTTAAGAAAATCCTTGAGCCGTTCCTGCCCACGCCAGTGGTGGTCACCAAGGCCGATGGCACTCTTGGATTTAACTACGAGCGCCCGCAGTCGGTGGGGCGGGTTCGCGCGTTCTACGGCAACTTTGGGATGTTCACCCGCGCGCTGGCCTACATCCAGGCCAATGGACCCGACGGTTTGCGGCAAACTACTGAAGATGCGGTGTTGAACGCCAACTACATTCGTAAAGGACTCGAGGGTACTTACGATCTGCCGTATTCCACGCCGACCATGCACGAAGTCGTCTTCAGCGACAAACTGCAGGCGAAAAAAGGTGTGAAGACGATGGACATTGCCAAGCGGCTGATCGACTACGGCTTCCATCCTTATACGACGGCGTTTCCGCTGATCGTGCCGGGCGCGCTGATGATCGAGCCCACCGAGAGCGAGTCGGTAGAAGAAATGGATTTGTTCATCCAGGCCATGAAGTCCATCGCGGAGGAAGTAGAAGAAGATCCGCAGATGGTGCTCGACGCCCCGCATTCCACGCGGGTTTCACGGCTGGACGAGACGGCGGCAGCGCGAAAGCCGGTGCTGCGATGGAAGCCGGCAGTGTAATCGTAGCGCTGGCGTATCGCCGGCTTTTTCGCTGCGGGCAGCGGCGGCGAGGACGCCGCCGCGCTTGCCCTGAGCCCGCCGAAGGGACAGCCGCCGGGACGGCGGCGCTACGAAACCCGCGTCACTTCGTCGAGATGTTCACTGCCGCGCGCGTCATTTCCCAGTCGATCCTCAGCACGCAACCCGCCTTTGACTTGTCGTAGGCAATGGTTAGGTTCTCAACGGGCGCGTCCAGCTTGGAAACGTTCATGTCCACGCGAGCGAGTTCGTTGCTCTCGTACTTGTAGGGAATGCCCCACTCGCCAGTGGTCTTGTTAATGATCAGACTCCACTTGCCGGCAGCGGGCACGGTGAAGATAGTGTAGCTGCCCGCGGGTACGGTCGTGCCGCCAACAATCACATCGGCGCTGGTCACGAAAGTTGTGGCCTCATTGGCCCCGGTGCGCCAGACTTCGCCGAAGGGCACGAGTCCGCCATAGATCTTGCGGCCTTTCATGCGCGGGCTGGAATAATCGGTTTTGATATTCTTGCCGCCGCCTAGATCGCAGGTGGCTGTGGCAGGAGGACTGGGCTTGCCTCCGCCCATCTGAGCGAAAGCGGCGGTTGTGAGCAGGACAAGAAGCGTGGGAAGGACGATTCGTTTTTGCATGGATTCTCCCGGAAAAAAGTTGCTAATTGCTTTGACGTGCGCGCCTGGATTCCGAAAGCAATTATGCTCCCAAGAACGCGCACGTTACAATCTCCGCATGCCCGTATTCGACGAAAAGCAGGAAGAACTGGAACACTACGAGACTATGATGGGAGTGCCGCGCGGGCGTCTGGCCGTGACCATGGACGCCATCACCGACGCGATGGCACTGGTCGGCCAGCACGGCGTTTATTGCCAAAGCCAGCGCTGGCCGGGTAAGCCGGTCATGGACATCCAGATCATCATGAAGAGCCTCACCGACGCCAAGGAATTGATTCAGAGCGTGATGGAAGAGCTGAAGAAGAAGGGCTAGGCGCCGCGAGTCTCGTGCGGAAATTCCTCCAGATAGAGTTCGGTTGCTTTCGTAAGGTTGACAATAGGCTCTTCGACACTTTTCCCTTGACTGACCGTCCCAACTTCCGGGCAGTCGGCAACGTAGAGATCGCCCTCCCCGTGCAGAACGGCAGTGAATCTGCCAATCGGCATTTCGACCTCCTGAAAGATTGTGCGGCTCTACGCCAGCGTGTACTTCCCCCGTTCAATCGTCTTCTGCGCAATCTGCTGGCGCAGTTCAATCGTGTTGAATGGCTCATACTTCGCCAGTCGACGAAGTATTGCCAACTGAGTGCGGAGCATGTCGCCGTCAGCGACCGCGGCAATTACCTTCTTCGCGGCAGACTCCACCTTCTCCATCGCCTGCGTGAGATAGACGCGGGTCATGGCAATCGGAAGAGCGGCTGCCGCTTCGCCTTTCGCCTCGGCAATTTTCTGCGCGCGCAACACGGCTGACTCCATGGCGTAAGTTTCGATAGTCATGTCGGCGATGGCGCCCATGACCTCCTGCTGATCCTGGATTGCCTGCATGTATTTCTGCGTTGCGGCTCCGGAGGCGAACAGGCCGAGCTTCTTGGCTTGTCCGACAAGTTTGAGTTCTTCTGCGAGTGGGCCCTCAAGTTCTTCGCTCGTCGAAGGTCCGGAAAGCACTTCGTCCATCAGCTTCTTGATGGCAGGCATCAAGGGCAACTGCCCGCTCATGGCGCGCTTCAGCAGGAATCCCGTGATAATGAGGCGGTTGATTTCGTTGGTGCCTTCGAAAATGCGGTTGATGCGCGCGTCGCGGTAGGCGCGCTCGGCGGGATACTCTTCGACAAAGCCGTAGCCGCCGAAGATCTGCATGGTCTCATCCACCACGTAGTCGACCATCTCCGAAGCCCACACCTTGATGATGGAGCATTCGACCGCGTATTCCTCGATGGCCTTGCGAGTTTCCTTCATCGCGTCAGGGCTGGATTTATCGACTTCGCTGAGCGCGCCGTCCATCATCCCGACCGTGCGATAGACCAGCGATTCGCCAACGTACAGCAGCGTTGCCATGTTGGCGATTTTCTCGCGTACCAGACCAAAATCGGCTATCACTTTGTTGAAAGCCTTGCGCTGCTTGGCGTAAGCGACGGCGTGTTCGAGCGAAACCCGGCCCCCGCCGACGCACATCGCGCCCAGCTTGAAACGGCCGATGTTCAGAATGTTGAAGGCGATGATGTGGCCCTTGCCGATATCGCCCAGCAGGTTTTCCACCGGGACCTTGCAGTCGTTCAAAATAATGGGACAAGTGGAGGAGCCGCGGATGCCCAGCTTGTGCTCCTCCGCACCGACGGAGAAGCCAGGAAAATCTCGCTCGACCAAAAATGCGGTGAACTTTTCTCCATCGATCTTGGCAAAAACCGTAAACAGGTCGGCGAAGCCGGCGTTGGTAATCCACATCTTTTCGCCGTTGAGGATGTAGTGCCGGCCATCGGGCGAGAGTTGTGCGCGAGCCCGGCAGTTCAGGGCATCGGAGCCCGAAGATGCCTCTGACAAGGCATACGCGCCGACGATCTCGCCGGCCGCCAGGCGCGGCAGATATTTCATCTTTTGCTCTTCAGTGCCGAAATAAACCAGCGGCAGCATGCCGATGCCACTGTGCGCGCCCCAAGTGGTGGCGAAGCCGGCGTATTGAGCGATGTGGTCGGCGATCACCGCGGCGGTCACTTTGTCCATTTCAAGGCCGCCGTAAGCTTCGGGGATTTCGACCCCGCTCAGGCCAAGGTCGCCGGCCTTCTTCACCAGATTGCGGGAAATGGAAAAATCCTTGTGCTCCATCTTCTCGATGTTCGGCAGGATCTCGTTGACGGTGAACTCTTCCGCCGTCTGCCCGATCAGTTGCTGCTGCTCGGTGAAGTCTTCGGGGGTGAACACTTCGTCGGTGCGGCGCGACTCCAGCAGGAAGCTGCCGCCGGAAATTCTCGTCTTAGGAATTGCGGTGGTAGTGGCCATTGTCTTACTCCTCTAAGTGAGAGCCGTAGAGTGTGCGCAGGACGCTGGAAGGCACCGACCATTCTAATTCGGCGGGCCTCGAAATGGTAGAGGCTGAAACCGTTGCGCTATGGTGCGTGATAGCCCAATCCCGCACTGCGCCTCCGACAGGCAATTCTACTCCTCGATGGGTTGCGAGCGGGGCCGAACCGCATCTTCGATTGAGCAGCGCTGGAGCGCATCAGAGAGACAGAGGATCAGGCAGTGTGCCACAGTTTATAGGAACTCCGCTTTGAATCGCCCGGTACCGCGCCACCGCCGCTTCCCGTCTTTGCGACAGGAAGCCGCAAGCTTGTCCAGGCGAAGTTCCTGGACAACCGGAGGTTTGCATCTCTGCCTTGATACTTCTTAATTCCGCGGCCACTGGGTCCAGTTGCCCGAGGAACGAGGCGCACCGATTTGCATTGTTCGGCCACGAGCCAGCGTACAAATTCTGTGGATCCACATTGTCCGGGCACGAGCCATCGTACGAATTCGGTGCGCACTGAGTCGAAACGTTCGTGGGGTTTGCCACGCAAACACCATTCTTGCCGGCAGACTCTCCTGGAGGACAGGCTCGGTGACGGCGCTTAGTCTCAACGGGCTGCGCTGCGTCTTTCGGTTCAGGTTTCCGATGGCGATGATGCAGAAAAGCGAAAACTCCCTTATGCTCCGGCTGCGGTTTCTTGGCAGGTTCCGTGGTGCCCTCTTTGTTCGTCTTGTTCGGCTCACGGATCGCGCCCGCAGTGCCAAAGCTGGAAGCCTGCGTCTTCGAGTGCGACACCGCCGATCCTGTGCTGGAACTCCTCGAACCGGACCGGCCGGAACTGCGATTGCTCGAGGATGCAGAACTCCCCGACGAGTGAGCGCTCGACGAGTGATTCGATGAACTGGAACCACTCGAAGAGCTGCTATGAGAAGAGCTCGAAGAACCGCTGGAGCCCGATCCACCTCCGGAAGAGTGTTGCGCGAATATAACTGGAGAAACAGACAGGACGACCGCCACAACCAGGCTGGAGAGCCGCATAAAGCACCTCTTACCAACCGCAACTACTTTGTCGCGAGACATCCGTTAGACTCAGCCGCTTATCTCAACGATAGCCCAGAACGGCGTAAAAGAGCGTAACGATTCCGTAAAGAATCGTTACGCCAGATTTTCGAAAATCCCCGCGGCACCCATACCGCCGCCCACGCACATGGTTACCAAGCCATACCGTCCGTTGCGGCGCTTGAGTTCGCGGATGATCGTGGCCGTCAGCTTGGCACCGGTGCACCCCAGGGGATGTCCGAGAGCGATCGCGCCTCCGTTAGGATTGACCTTCTCCGGGTCGAGCCCCGCTTCTTTGATCACAGCGAGCGATTGCGCGGCGAAGGCTTCGTTCAATTCGATCACGTCGATGTCCGAAAGTTTCAGTCCGGCCATCTTCAAAGCTTTCGGAATTGCGAACACCGGGCCAAGTCCCATTTCTTCGGGCTTGTATCCGGCCGTGGCGAACGAAACGTAGCGGGCCAGGGGCTTGATGCCGAGCGCTTTCGCGCGCTCAGCGGACATCACCACGGCCGCAGCCGCGCCATCGGACATTTGCGAAGAATTCCCGGCAGTCACCGTGCCCTTCGCGTGGAATGCTGGCTTCAGCGCGAGCAGGGCTTCGAGCGAAGTGTCGGCGCGCGGGCCTTCGTCCATTTTGAAAACAGTTTCCTGCCGCTTGGGCTTCGCGCCATTCGGAGTGGTAAAGCTCACCAGCACAGTCACAATTTCGTCGTCGAATCTTCCGGCCTGGATCGCGGCCAGCGCCTTGTGGTGGCTGCGCAAAGAGAATTCGTCCGCCTCTTCGCGCGTGATGCCGAAGCGCTGGCCGACACGCTCGGCGGTGAGGCCCATGTTGAGGTAAGCGTCCGGGTAGTGGTCGACGAGCCAGGGATTGGGCGAAACTTTGTGGCCGCCCATCGGGATCATGGTCATCGACTCGGTGCCGCCGGCGACTATCGCCTCCGCTCCGCCGCTCATGATGCGTTCAGCGGCCATGGCAATCGCCTGCAGGCCCGACGAGCAGAAGCGGTTGATGGTGAGCGCCGAAATCTCGACTGGCAGACCAGCGCGCAGGGAAGCGATGCGGGCCACGTTCATCCCTTGCTCGGCCTCGGGCATGGCGCAGCCCAGGATGACGTCTTCAATCTCCGTCGCATCTAGCTGCGGCACGCGCTCCAGCGCGCCTTTGATGGCGACGGCAGCCAGTTCATCGGGACGAGTAGCGCGGAGCGTGCCCTTGTAGGCGCGTCCCACGGGCGTGCGGACGGATGAGGCGATGATGACTTCTCGCATGGCAACTCCAATCAGCAACTTACGTTGGTCTACTCCATGTTAGATCGCTAAACGTCGATTGGCGATTCTCGATTGCGGAACGAACAACGGCCGTCGAACATAACTCGCCGCCCCACTCAATTCGGACTGTGCTGCGGAGGCTTCGCCGCGGACGACTGTGTGGCCGCAAGTTGCCATATTCCGTTGCGCTTGATCAGAACCGCCAGGAATCGCACTCTCGCGCTGAAGGGAGTGCCGTCTGCTTTTTTTCCTTGCGCCGAGATCAATCCGGAGGATGGCGGTGTTTCCAAAGAGGCGCGCGTGGATTTCGTCCACACTCATGGCATCCCACGCGGCATCGTTCTTTGCGGTCGCGATCTCGATTTCCTTGCTGCTGACCTTGTTCTCGAAATTTACCGCCATGTAGTCATCGGAAATCAAGTTCTGTAACGCCGCCATGTCTTTGGTCTTCCAGGCCTGTATATAGGCCCTGTAAGCGTTCTCCGCCGCCGCCTCGTCGCCGCCCGGCTCGGCCAGCGCCGCCGGCTGAACAAGAGTGGACATGGCTGCGATCATTGAGATTATCGTGATCATCCTGAGGGGTGGCAGACGTCTTTTCACCTTCGAGCCTCCTGCTTAGCTTCCGAGGTTTTGATTTCCGAACAGGTTTGGACGTGCGCCGCGGAAAATAGTCTGCCGGCGGTAGCGCGTGAAGCCAGCCTGGCAAGGCAGCCCGCGTACTTCACTTCGTCGGAGCATAGAAGTAATAGTCCGCAGTGTAACTGCTTTTGGTTTCGTCGCCCTTGTGAGCCACATCGCAGCCCTCGGCGGGAGCCTGGCCGCCATGCGTGCGGACTCGCTGAATGGTTGTCACGTTGGTCAGCAGGCCGTTTCCTGCGTGACTCACAACCTTCACCAGCAGCCATGGAATTGAGTCGGGATCGAGCGCGTCCACACGTGCCGCTGCTTTGCCGGTGACCTCGCTGCCGTCTTTCAGCTTCCAGGTGGGTCCGGCAGAATGCTGTCCAATCACTTTGTCTTTTCGATCGTGAAGCTCCGCCTCGGGGGCTTTGAGTGTCCAACTGAACTTGCCGTCTGCGGCGGTCTGGCAGGTATAGATCTGCGATCCAGTCGCGTGCGCTAACAAAACAACTTCCTCGCCCGCGGGCGCCTGGATCGCGTCGGGCACGTCCGGCGGAACTTCCTTCTGCGGGGCATCTTTGGCTTGGGCGACTGCGAGTGCGGTTCCCAGCATGAGAATGCCCATCCCAATGATCGCGGTGGTGCCTACTAGAAGATTTCGCATGAAAGCGATTGTAGCAGGCAAAAATCCAGTCGGCTTACGGCTTCTCCCAATGCGTTGAGTTGAATTGCTTGGGATCAAACGTGCCCGGATCGAGCTTCACGTTGCACTGAATATCCGAATATTCCTCGCTGAAAACTTTCTTGTCGTCCACGTAAACTTCGACCCTCGCCGCCACCCAGCCGCCCGCCATCTCGCGATAGTCTTCGAAGCGGATATCCTGAAACTTCTTCTGATCGGCCTGCGTCGGTTCAAACAGCCTGACAAATAACAACCGCTTCTTATCCACCCAGAACTGCTTTGCCTTCAGATCGCCCTTGTCCGCACCCACAACGTAAACCGGCTGTCCTTCCCAGGTTTCGTCGTGAAGCTTTGTAAGGTCGTAGCCCTCGGCCTTCGCGATCTTGGCAGTGGCTTCCGGGGGCTGACGATACACGTCAAACCCCAATACCAGAAGCATGTTCTCCAGGGGGCGCGCTCCCGACTCCTTGCCTGCCTTGAGTATCGTGAGCGTTCCATCGACCATGAGGTATCCGTTGTTGTCGCCTGGGGCCCCAATATCGATGCGCAACTTTCCTGGCGTTGCCACAGCTTCATGCCAGGTCTCGGCACTGCTCGTGCCGTCTGCATCGAAGGTGGTGCTCTTCTGGGTGAAGGTCAAGGTTTCATACCACGTCCTCGCATAGCGATCATGCATGACCCGCAACAGGTCTTCGCCGTTTCGAACGTCTTCAGCTTGGGCCAGGGCAAAACTCAACAGGATCATTAAGGGCAAGCGCAGCTTTCCAGAGTTCATCGGCGTCCTTTCGCGAAACAGGTTGAACGGCCCGGTCACTCTGACATAGACGAACAAGAATCACGAAGGTCTGATCGGATTGATTTCATGGCTTCGCCCAGTCTTCCCACGACAATCCCTTCACGCGGGAAAACTCGGACCCGTTGGCCGTCACCAGCGTGAACTGGCGCGCCAGGGCTTGGCCGGCGATCAATAGATCGTAGGGCCCGATGATCCTGCCTGAGACCTCTAGATTGGCCCGGATTCCGCCTGCCGCGCGAGCATCACCGTCATCGAAGGGAAGAACGTTAACCCGCCCTGATAGGAACGCTTCGAGCCGGTCTGTATTGAATGCAATTCGCTTGCTATTCGCGACTCCGTACCACAATTCGAAGGTAACAATAGACGGAACATACACGATGCCGCCCGCACGCGAAACCTTCTGAAAACGTCCGCGAACCAACGAGTCTGTGTTCTTGATGAGAGCGATACACACGTTGGTATCGAGGACGTAATCCACGATCTACTCGAATATGCGCCGCTTGGGAGTCTTCGGCTGTTTGCGGCCTTCGGGCATAAATGGTTCGGAATTAAACTCATCGAGCTTCCGAAACCATTCTTTCGTATCTTGAATGATTGGTTCGAGGAGCACGCCCTGGCCCACTCGCCGGATGCGCACCCGGTCGCCTTCAAAACGAAACTCCCGCGGCAACCGCACCGCCTGGCTGCGACCGTTCTGGAAGAGCTTGGCAATGTCGGTCTTCGGCATTTCGCAACCTCGACCGCTAGTATATATCACAGGTATATACTAAGCAAGAACGCTCTTTGCCCGAATAGCCCCCGCGACGTTACGGAACGAGTCGCGCCGCTATCGCTGCGAAAGCGCCCTGCCTCTGTCTTATCCGCTCATCGGACAGCCCGAACATTTGCTTCCAAACCGGCAATGATGTTCTCGACTTCCTCCCGGGTGAGCCTGCGGTTAGGAGCTTTCTCCTCCGCCTCACCAATGCGATCGGCAATCATCTTTGCTTCCGACTCGTATTCGTCGTCCGGAGCGCCCACCGACAGAAGACCCTCGATGTCCTCATGCCATAGCAATTCGCCGATAAGGTCGTGTCGAGTCATGTAAAGTCTAGTTCCTCAGCGTCTTCCCCGTCTTCAGCGTGTACTGAATCCTCTCTTGCGTCTTCTTCTCGCCGCACAGGGACTTGAATCCCTCGCGCTCCAGATCGAGGATGTACTGTTCGCTGACCAGCGAGCCAGGAGTGACGTTTCCTCCGCAGAGCACTTCGGCGATCTTCCCCCCCAGTTTTACTTCGTAGTCCGTAATGTAGTCGCCCTGGCGCATCATGTGGACGCCCATCTTGAGCGTCGCCAGAAGGTCTTCGCCAGGGGCGGGGATATCGGTGCGAGGCACCGGCGGTTCGTATCCGGCGCGCACCAGTTCGAGCGCGCTGGCCTTCGCGTCAGAGAGTACACGCTCGCGATTCATGGTGATGCGGTCGCTGTCGGCGAGGAAGCCGAAGGCTCGCGCTTCAGGTGCGGAGGTTGCAACCTTACCTGTGGCAATGGTTTCAAACGCGCGCTTCATGGCCTCCAGCAGCTCGATCGACCCGGCGAGCGCTTCACCCGAACTCTTCCCGTGCGCCGCTGCTGCGCCGTCGATGGCGCGCAGCAACATCTCTTTGCAGCCGCCGCCGCCGGGCAGCAATCCCACGCCGACTTCAACCAGTCCCGTGTAAAGCTCGGCATGAGGCTGGCGCGCAGCGGCGTGCAGCGAGATTTCCGTTCCACCGCCCAGGCACAATCCGAATGCCGACGCCACCACCGGCTTGGGCGAGAACTTGATGGCCTGCGTCATGCCCTGAAACTGCCGGATGGCGAGGTCAACGTCGTCCCACTCTTCTTCCTGCACACTCATGAGCAGCAGCATGAGGTTGGCGCCGACGGAGAAATTCGCCGCGTCATTCGTTATTACGAAGGCGTCGAAATCTTCGCCGGGGCCACCGGGCTTAAGGGTTTGCAAAATGAGGCCGACGATGTCGGCGCCGAGCGAATTCATCTTGCTGTGGAACTCGATGCAGCCCACGCCGTCGCCCAGGTCAACCAGCGATGCGCCGGTGTTTTTCTTGACCACGCCGTTCGATTTCTTTGCCACCGTCACCGACCACACGCCCGCAGGAACCTCGACTGGTTTCCAGTTGCCGGATGCCAGGTCGAAGTAAACGCGTCCTGACGCAGCTTTCGGATCATCGCCGTACCAGGACTTCTTTCCCGAGGCCAGCAACTTCTCGACATTCGCCGCCACCGGCTTGCATTCTTTCTTCATGCGCGCGACGGTCGCCTCGACCCCCGCCGCGTCCCAGAGTTCAAAGGGCCCGAGTTCCCAACTGAAGCCCAGGCGCATGGCTCGATCGATTTCAACGATTGAATTGGAGATTTCAGGCACTCGATTCGCGGAGTAGGTCCACAAATCGGAAAGCGCCGACCACAAGAAAGCTCCGGCTTTGTCGCCTTTCTGCGGGCCGCTGCCTTCCAGTCCAAGCAGGGTTCGCAGCCGCGCGCCGGTGTCTTCGATGTTCTTCGCCATGTCAAGCGCAGCGAACTTCGGCTTCTGCCGGGGATGGTAATCGAGAGTCTTCCAGTCGAGCGCCAGGCGCTCGTCTTCCTTGCCATCGGGGCTTTTTGCCCTCTTGTAAAAGCCGCCCTTGGTTTTGTCGCCCAGCCATTTGCGCTGCACCATCTGGGTGAAGAAATCGGGCAGGCGCAAGTCGCTGCGTTCGTCGTGGACGTTCGCGATCATATTGCCGACCACGTGGCCTAGTACGTCCAGGCCGACCAGGTCGATGGTGCGGAATGTTGCCGACTTCGGCCACCCGACGGCCTGCCCGGTCAGCGCGTCGACTTCTTCGATGGTCAGGTCCATCTCCTGCATCAGGCGCATTACGTTCAGCACGGAAAATGTGCCGATGCGGTTGCCGATGAAGTTGGGTGTGTCCTTGGCGATGACGACGCCTTTGCCCAGGCTCACATCGCAGAAGTGAGAGATCGCATCGATAGCCGCCGGATCGGCGTCCGGCGTCGGAATAATCTCCAGCAGGCGCATGTAGCGCGGCGGATTAAAGAAATGCGTACCAAACCATGAGCGGCGGAAATCATCCGAGAAGCCCTCCGAGATTTTTCCCACGGGCAGGCCGCTCGTGTTGGTCGTGACAATCGTGCCGGGCTTACGAATGGCTTCAACCTTACGAAGCAATGTCCGTTTGATATCCAGGTTCTCGACGATGGCTTCGATGATCCAGTCAACCTCAGCCAGCTTCTTCAGATCGTCGTCAAAGTTTCCCACTGTGACCAGGCGAGCGAGCGAAGCATCCATGAAAGCCGCGGGTTTGGATTTTTTCGCGGCGTCGAGACCGGCGCCCGCGATCTTGTTCCGCGCCGAAGCATCGGCGTCCGGGGGAACGATATCGAGCAGGTAGCTGGGGACGCCGGCGTTCGCGAAGTGCGCGGCGATGCGTGCGCCCATGGTTCCGGCGCCAAGGACGGCAACTTTATTAATGCGTTTCATAATCGAGCCTCGATGAAAACCTTAACCATAACGGAGCGAGAGAAGCACGGCAATTCTCTCTGCCTATGGCAGTTTATCCACCGCCCAGTCATTCCTGCCAGTGTCCACAATCACAATGCTGGAGAATCGGCGGCGCCCACGATTCTTCGAAGTGCTGACGAGCACAACCGGGAACTCGTAGCGCCCGCGTTTCACGAGCTTGCCGCGACCGATCTCATAGGCTGAGGGGCGTGCGCTGGAAAAGAATTTATCGACCGCATCCGCAGTGGCCGCTTCCTTGGCATGGCTGGTGAGCAGCACGATCCCGTTTTCGATGTCGCCCGCTTGCCAGGCTTGAAGAAATTGGTCGGCGGCGGCCAGGGCAGCGACGTAACCGGGGTCAAGCGCGGCAGGCCGGGTCGTAGCTGCCGAACTCGATAGCAGAAAATGATGCGCACAGAATCACCCACGGCAACCGGCCGAGGAGCATGGGATACGAGGTTTCGCGAAAGGACATAAATTCATTATGCGGAAGGAAGCGGCTGGAACGAATTCAACGAGTGTGGTTTGCTAAAGTTCGGCGTGCGCCTTCACATACCCCAAGGCGCGCCGAGCCATTTGTTTCTCGCCCGCATAGCCGAGCAACCTCGGAGCTTCTTCCAGCCGCACCCAGCGCGCGCGAGCGACTTCAATTCGCATTGCAGGAGCGATATCGTTGATGCGGCCTGAACGATAGCGCATCAGGTAGAAGCTGACAATTTTAAAAACCCGCCGCCCGTCGCCCCAACTGCGAGTGTAGATGTATTTGCTGTCGCCGAGTTTGGTGACTGGATCGGCCGTCACCCCGGTCTCCTCGTAAACTTCCCGAACCGCGGTATCGAGAGGCTTCTCGCCCGGATCCACCACGCCCTTGGGTAGGGCCAGCACTCTTCTTCGCCTTCCACTGGAGTGCCTGGCGCCGGCTGCCCCAGACCCGCCAAGTCCAGACCGGCCAGATTTGGCTTTTCGCACCGCTGCGCGCGCGGCTTCGGTGGGCGGTTCGATCGTGGCCATCCACCACGCTCCCTCCCGCTTCCGGATCACCACGCCACCGGCAGAAATCTCCCGCACCATAGTCCGCAAGTTAGCAGGATTGCGGGAGTTAGTCACCCCCATTGGAGATGGGTTACAGTAACTCCGCTGGATTACGAGCGACTCAACAGATGGCACGGAAGTGCCCTGCATCTTTGCCCGAGAACGTGGCATCCTATTAGCCAGTTGGGGTTCCCGGAAGGCTGGGAACGTGGGGTTCCGGTGAAAAGTCTTGGCAAGATCATTCGATCGGTGCAAGCTTTCGGACGGGAACTATCCAACAAGAGCGGCCCGGCTGAGTCACCTCTTCCATCGATTGGCGTGGCTCTCGGCGGCGGTTTCGCCCGGGGCATGGCCCACATCGGAGTCCTGAAAGTTCTCGAAGAAGAAGGAATCCCGGTCCGCATCATCACCGGCACCAGTGTGGGCGCGCTGATCGGCGCTTCCTACTGCGGCGGACTCTCCATTGAAGATCTCGAAAAAGTCGCCTACTCCTGCCGTTTCGCAACTTTTGCTCGCTGGACGGTTTCGCGTTATGGCCTCGCTTCCAACGACCGTATGGTGTCGTTCCTGAATCAAACGCTGAAAGTTAAAAGGTTTGAGGAGTTGCGCATTCCACTCGGCGTCACCGCCACCGATTTCAAGACTGGCGAAGGAGTGGTGTTTCACTCTGGTTCGATCATCGATCCGGTGCGCGCCAGTTGCGCCTACCCCGGGATGTTTCTGCCCGTCGAGATTCGCGGCCGATTCCTGGTCGATGGCATGCTCTCGTATCCCGTGCCCACGCGGCCGCTGCGCGAAATGGGCGCCGATCGCGTGCTGGCCGTGCATCTGAAAGGTACGTGGGCGAAAGGTGGAGCGCCCCGCCATCTGTTTGATGTGATCGGACAATCGTTCGCCATCGCCCAGGACGCGATGTCCAGCCTGTGGAAAGACGCTGCCGACGTGATTGTCCAGCCCGACGTGACCGGCTTCGCCTACGACGACTTCAAACGCGCCGGCGAACTGATAACCGCCGGAGAAGTAGCCATGCGGCAAGCTCTGCCCGAAGTGCGCAAATGGCTGGAAGTGCCGGAGGAGGCAGTCGCTCCGGCGAAAGCTCCAGCGAGAGTGCGTCGCGCAGTGCCGCGCCCCGCGCCAATGCCTGCGGACTGAGATACTCACCGCCTTTCGTTGACTTGCCCATCTCCACCACGTAATAATCAGCGCCAGTGATTGGCCAAACCATCTCGCACTATCGAGTGATTGAAAAACTCGGTGGTGGAGGCATGGGCGTCGTCTACAAAGCTGAAGACGTCAAGCTACGCCGGTTCGTAGCCCTGAAATTCCTGCCCGATGAAATATCCAAAGATCCCCAGGCCCTCGCTCGTTTCCAGCGCGAAGCCCAAGCCGCCTCCGCCCTGAACCATCCCAACATCTGCACCATTTACGAAATTGACGAGCAGAGTGGGCAGGCCTTCATCGCCATGGAGTTCCTCGACGGCCTCACCCTCAAGCACGCTATCGGATCCCGCCCGCTCGACACCGACACCCTGATCCAACTGGCCATCGAAATCGCCGATGCCCTCGACGCCGCCCATGCCGAAGGCATTGTTCACCGCGACATCAAGCCGGCAAACATCTTCGTCACCAAGCGCGGCCACGCAAAAATTCTCGACTTCGGACTAGCCAAAGTAACGGTCGGTCCCTCCAACCGGACCGTAGGCGCCACCCAAACCATGGACGAGGCCCACCTCACCAGCCCTGGCACAATGTTAGGCACGGTCGCCTACATGTCGCCGGAACAGGTGCGCGGCCGCGAGCTCGACGCCCGCTCCGATCTGTTTTCCTTCGGCGCCGTCCTCTACGAGATGGCGACCGGAGACGTTCCCTTTCATGGAGAGAGCGCAGCGGTGATCTGCGAATCCATCATGAATCGCGCGCCAGTCGCGGCCGTGCGGCTGAATCATGACGTGCCGGCCAGGCTCGAAGACATCATCAACAAAGCTCTGGAGAAAGATGGCAACCTGCGTTACCAGCACGCTTCTGAAATGCGCAGCGACCTGCTGCGCCTGAAGCGCGACACCGAGTCAGGACGAATGGTATTGCCGCAAGATGCGGGAAGCGGCCAAGCCAGTGCTGCGGCGGGGCCAAGCACCTCCAGCCAACGCGGCGCGGCAAGCTCCGCCGCCGCGGTTGCTGCAACCGTGCCTCCGGAAGAGAAATATTCCAACAAAGTGATCGGCGCGGCGATAGCTGCCCTAGCGGTAATAGCCTTGGCATCTGTCATATGGTTTGCGAAGCAGCGCCCATCGCCCGCCGCCAGCACGACCGCCAGCCAGAAGACGGTCGCCGTGTTGCCTTTGCAGAATCTAGGTGCCGACAAGGATCTCGACTTTCTCCGCCTGGCCCTGGCCGACGAAATCGCGACCTCGCTCAGCTACGTTCGCTCGCTATCTATCCGTCCGTTCGCCACCACCAGCAAGTACAACTCACCCACGCAAGACTTGCAGGAAGCCGGCCGCGCCATGCGCGTGACCGACGTCATCACCGGCCACTTTCTAAAGGAAGGCTCGCAGCTTCAGATCACTCTGGAAGCAATCGATGTTGAGAACAACCGCACGCTGTGGCGCGATACCATGACCGTAGCCGCTCCCGACATGATCGCCATGCGCGGCCAGATCACCGCGAAAGTTCGCCAGGGACTCGTTCCCGCCCTCGGCGCCGGAACCAACTCCGCGGAAGGCGCCACAAGGCCCAAGAACGAAGAGGCCTACGATCTCTATCTGCGGAGCATTGCGCTGCCGCATGATCCCCAACCCAACAAAGACGCCGTCGCCATGCTTGAGCGCGCCGTAGGGATGGACCCCACTTATGCGCCGGCCTGGGACGCTCTCGGGTTTCGCTACTACTACGACTCGCAATACGGCGGCGGGGGCGAGGTCATGTTTCAGCGCTCAAAAGCTGCCTTGGAAAGAGCTCTGGCACTCGATCCGAACCTGGTCAGCCCCGCCGGTCAGCTGATCGACATGCGAGTCGAGCGAGGGGAGTTGGTAAAGGCCTACCAGCAGTCCAAGGCACTGGTAGAGCGCCATCCGGAAAGCGCCGCCGCGCATTTCAGTTTGTCCTATGTCTTGCGCTACGGCGGAGCGCTCGATGAATCCGCGCACGAGTGCGATACCGCGCTGTCCCTCGATCCGGGGAGCTATCAACTTCGCTCCTGTTCCATCAGCTTCGATCAGCAGGGGAACTACGCCAGGGCAATGGATTTTCTCCAGCTCGATATTGGATCGACCTGGGTCTCAAACAATCTAGTGCGCCACTATCTTCGTACCGGCGACTTGGCACGTGCGCGGGAGTTATCTGAAAAGTTAGGCGATATTCCCCGGAACAAGCTGTTTGGCGCGTGCTTGAACCATGAGCTGCCCTCCACCGTGGAGAAGCTCGCGAAGGAACAAGCAGCGGTAATGCTGGCCAACCCTGACGCCGAAAATAGGTTCACTGCCGCAGCCCCTTTCGCCTTCTGCGGACAAAACGATTTGGCTCTGCGTCTGCTCAAGAGCGGCGTCGAGGGGAACTATTGCGCGTATACGGCGCTACAGACCGATCCGCTGCTCGCCAAGCTGCGAGGCACACCGGAGTTTAATGGGATACTCTCCGCCGCGAAAAAATGCCAGTCCGATTTCCTGGCACAGAGATCACAAGCCACACCGTAACTGCGTGCGGCGATTTCGCGGGAAAAAATTCCAGCAGGCCAACTCCGTTTTGAGAAGGCGCGGCTTCCAGCCGCGCCGTAAAGGCCTTGACAAGCTCACGTCCAAACTCGATAATATGTCTAGTCAGACTAGTCAGAGTATTTGAGATGCCAAAACCCTTGAAGGAAGCCGATCGCGGAACCCCCTCCGCTGCTCCAACTGTCGGCTTGAAGACTGTCGGCGATTCGTGGCAGATTCAAAGCGCGAAGGCCCGGTTCAGTGAGGTCTTCCGCAAGGCCCGCGCCGAAGGCCCGCAACGCATCACGCGCCAAGGCAAAGAAGGCGTAGTGATGGTCGCGGAGGAGCAGTACGATCGACTGGTGGGCAAATCGCGGCAGCCCAAGAATATCGTGGACTTTTTCCGGCAATCCCCGCTCGTGGGCCTGAAGCTTGACCTCAAGCGGGACCGTAGCCCGGCACGCCACATCGATCTTTAGATGAAGACCTATGAGTGGGTTCTTGCTGGATACGAATTGCATCTCCGAACTGATCCGTAGCAGGCCGGAACCTCGCGTCATGGACTGGATGAGGGCAGCTGATGAATCCCTGCTCTACTTAAGCGCTCTGACGCTGGGCGAAATTCGGAAAGGCGCAGCCATCCTCCCTCAGAGCAAGCGCCGAACTCACCTGGAGAGCTGGCTTGAATTAGATTTGCCAGTTCGTTTTTCCGGAAGAATTCTGGCAATCGATAAGGTGGTCGCGGATCGCTGGGGATGGCTGACTGCTGAGGCTGAACGAAAAGGAAGGCCTCTGGCGGCCATCGATGGCTTGCTGGCCGCGACCGCGCTTGAGCACAATCTTACAATTGTCTCGCGCAACACCAGCGACTTCGCCTACACGCACGTGCCCATCCTGAATCCCTGGGAATCGTGACCTTCAGCCTAAGCGATAGCCGTTAGTTTCTTTGCTTCCTCGCAAATCCTCTCCCAAGCCCGCTCCACATGCCGCTCTTCAGTGTTGGTCTGGCCTACGCACATCCGCAGAGTGAACTTCCCGTTCAGTTTGGTATGCGTGAGGAAGAGCTCGCCGCTGCGGTTGAGGCGGTCCATGATGGTTTGATTCGCCGCGTCCCCGTCTTTGTGGCGAAAGCAAACCAGGTTCAGCGGAACCGGCGCAGCGAGTTCAAAGCGAGTGTCGTTGCGCACCCAGTGCGCGAACGCCTGCGCCAGTTCCACGTGGCGGCGAATATGGTACTGCAAGCCTTCCACCCCATAGTGCCGGATCACAAACCATAACTTCAGCGAGCGGAAACGCCGCCCCAGTTGGATGTGCCAGTCACGGTAGTCGATCACCGCGCCCGATTCCGTCGCCTGGTTGCGCAGATATTCCGGCAGAATGCTCAGCGTCTGAATCAGCGCTTTGCGGTCCGCCACCCAGAAGCAGTTGCAGTCGAAGTTGGTGAACATCCACTTGTGCGGATTGAAGTTGTAACTGTCGGCAAACTCGACTCCTTTCTGCAAGTCGCGAAACTCAGGGCAGAGCGCAGCGGTCCCCGACATGGCTGCATCCACGTGCAGCCAAAGATTGTGCTGGCGGCAGATCCGAGCGATGGCTGCGATCGGGTCCATCGCATTCGAAGATGTCGTCCCGACAGTGGCGCACACAAAGCAGGGAACCAGGCCGGCAAGCCTGTCGGCTTCAATCTGGCGCGCCAGAGCCTCGGGGCGCATCGCGAAGTTGTCGTCCACTTCGATCAATCGCAGATTGGAGACGCCAATGCCCGCAATCATCGCCGCCTTTTGCAAAGAAGAATGCGTCTGCGTGGATGCATAAGCAACGATGCGCCCGTCGCATCCTCTTTGATTGCTGGTGTAGTTGGTGGCGCGTTCGCGCGCGGCCAACAGCGCGCAAAGCGCGGCGCTCGAAGCTGTATCTTGAATAACACCGCCGCCGGTGCTCGACGACAGGAATTTCTCCGGAAGCCCGAGCATGGGCACGAGCCAGTCGAGCACATGCGTTTCTAGTTCCGTACACGCCGGACTCGTAGACCAGAGCATGCCCTGCACGCCAAGTCCAGAAGACAGAAGATCGCCGAGAATGCCGGGACCGGAAGCGTTGCACGGAAAGTAGGCGAAGAAATTTGGCGACTGCCAGTGCGTGACTCCGGGAAGAATTAGCTCCTCGACATCCTTCAGCAATGCCTCGAACGGCTCGCCGTGATCCGGAGGGCTAGCAGGCAGCGAAGCGCGAATCTCTCCCGGCTTCGCTTGCGATAAGACGGGGAACGATTCGATGCGAGAGTGGTAGTCGGCGATCCAATCCACCACGGCGTGGCCGTGGCGGCGGAACTCGTCGGGCGTCATATGGAAAGACTTTTCGTCAGGCATCGTCCTCCAGGAGACTTAGAAAACTAGAGATGCGATCTTGCAACGCTACTGTCCCAGCCGCCCGAAATACAATCGCGTCTTATATTCGAACGTGGCGCGACCTTCGCCGGCGCTCGCATCAAAGATGCGCCGCAACTCCCGCAGCATGGGCGCGTGTTGAGGATGCTCGGGCCCGGGCGCGTATGAGGACGACAGCAGACGGCCCTCAATACCGGCGTAGTCGAACTCCTGGCGCATCTCGAACACTCGCTCTTGAAACGGAGCAGGATCGAAGAATTCATTCACCGCATCAGTCGTCCGCTCGTGCCGCACCTCTTCGTAGTCTGTGCCGTAAGTCAGCAGCATCTGTTCGTACTGGCGCAGGAAAGCCGTCGAATCCGTGAGCCGCTCGTTCCACATAAGAACAAGCCAGCCGCCGGGTTTAAGGATGCGAACGAACTCGCTCCTCGCCTCCGCGCGGTCAAACCAATGCGCAGCCTGCGCCGCGGTGACGAAGTCTACGCTGTGATCCGCCACCGTAGTCGCCTCGGCCGTCCCCGCAACGCTCCTGAACTTGGGGAATGCTGCCAGCAGACGCTCGCCCGCCTCGCGCATCTCCGCATTGGGTTCGACGCCGAACACCGGGTTGCCATTTTCCAGAAGCATGCGAGTCCAAATCCCCGTGCCCGAGGCGATGTCGGCAACCGCATGGCTAGGCGCCAGTCCGCATTCCGCCTTCAGGGTGTGCACAACCTCAGGCGGATATCCCGGCCGGTAGCGCACGTAGTGCTCGACGCGATCGGAAAAGCGGCTTGTGGCATTGGAGGCAGGCATGGAACCTCAAGAGTCGCAAGTTTTTTCCTCTTGCCAGAAACCCATTTTAATTGCAGGATAGGGATATTGTCCTTCCCCGCCGGGCTCCCCTGTGTCGAAAGCCCGGGCGACTTCGGTAGAGATTTACAGAGAGCAGGAGGGAGATTCTTCTCCCGGCCTCAAGTGCGATACCATTCCAGCTAAGCCGCGAGAGTCAGTCGGTCTGAGCTAGCGAATTAAGAGTCGCATCTAAACTATGAGAGTGGTCATTAAAGTCGGCACCAGCCTGATCGCTCCCGGCGGTCAGATCGACGCGAACTTGCTGCGCGCCATGGTGGATCAATTCGATCTCAGCAAGAACGAGTATCTGATCGTGACCTCCGGCGCGATCGCTGCGGGCATGTCCGGACTCGCGCTGCGCAAGCGACCCAGCGGCGTTCCCGGCATGCAGGCCTGCGCGGCCGTCGGCCAAAGCAAGCTGATGCACACCTACGAACGCCTCTTCTTCGGCAAGAAAGTAGTGGCGCAACTTCTGCTTTCGAGTGACGACTTTACTTCGCCGGTCCGCTACCGCAACCTGCAGAACGCGCTCGCAGAGTTGCTCTCGCTGGGAGTTGTGCCCATCGTGAATGAGAACGACAGCGTTTCTGTGCGGGAGTTGGTGGGCGCTTTTGGCGACAATGATGAACTGAGTTCGCTGCTCGCAACCGCCGTGAAAGCCGACTGGCTTCTGCTGCTGACCGATGTCGATGGTTTCTACATCCCCGATGGACCGAAGAGGTCGAAGAAGAAGCCGCGACTGATGCGTGTGGTTCGCAAGCTTACTCCTGCGCTCGAAGCTCAATGCAACGGCACGAGCACGCTAGGCCGCGGAGGCATGATTTCCAAGTTGCGCGCCGCTAAGTTGGCAAGCGAAGGCGGCGTGCACGTGGCCATCGTGAATGGACGCCATCCGAAGGGAATCACCTTGGCCATGGACCGCAAGATCGGAACGTATTTCCCTCCCCATCAGGGGTGAGACAAGTAAGTCAAGACTAATGGCGACGACTATCACCAACTCGGCCTCCACGCAGGAAAAACTGCTGCGCGCCCGCGATGCCGCCGCGAAACTGGCGCTGCTTTCGACGGACGAGAAGAACGCTTTGCTGCTGGCGATCGCCGATGCGATTGAAGCCCAGACTGAGACGATTCTTGCGGCGAACCGCGAGGACGTGGAAGGCTCCGCTCTCGAAGCCGCCATGCGCGACCGTTTGCTGCTGACCACGGCGCGAATCAAAGAGATGGCGCAGGGAGTGCGCGAAGTCGCGGCGCTCGGCGACCCAATTGGCGAGACTCTGGCGGAGTGGACTCGCCCGAATGGCCTGCGCATCCGCAAAGTGCGTGTGCCGCTGGGTGTGGTGGGAATCATCTATGAATCGCGGCCGAACGTTACAGTCGATACAGCCGTGCTCGCACTCAAAACCGGCAACGCCATCGTGCTGCGCGGCGGCAAAGAAGCGGCTCTGAGCAATCAGCGGCTGGTGGAGATTCTTGCGGCCGTGCCGGGAGTACCGGAGGGCGCAATCGAACTGCTGGACTCGAGCACGCGGCAATCGGTGCAGGAACTCATCAAGGCCCGCGGGCTGGTGGATGTGATCATTCCGCGCGGCGGCGCCGGGCTGATCGCATTCGTTACCGAGAATTCTGCGGTGCCGGTGATCGAAACCGGAGCGGGAAACTGCCACATCTTTGTGGATGAGTCTGCCGACTTCGACATGGCTGACCCAATCGTGATCAATGCCAAGACGCAGCGGCCATCAGTGTGCAACGCCGCCGAGAAGCTGCTGGTGGATGAACGCGTGGCGGCCGAATACGTCCCACGAATCGTGAGGAAACTGATCGAGGCCGGTGTCGAAGTTCGTGGAGACGACAAATCACGCAGCCTTGCCGCTGGCCTAAACGTTGAGCCGGCAGCGGAGCAAGACTGGTACGAAGAATACCTGCGGCTCTGCATGGCCGTGCGCGTGGTTGCGAACGTGGATGAAGCGATTGCCCACATCAACCGTTATTCGACAAAGCATTCCGATTCCATCGTGACGCGCGATGAGGCGAATGCCCGCAAATTCCTGCGCGGTGTAGATTCGGCTGCCGTGTATTGGAATGCCTCGACTCGCTTCACCGATGGCGCAGAATTCGGCTTCGGCGCCGAGATGGGCATCAGCACTCAAAAGCTACACTGCCGCGGGCCTTTCGCGCTGGCCGAACTGACTTCTTCGAAGTACGAGATCGTCGGGACGGGCCAGGTTCGGTAGATTTCTCGACCTCCGGCGCAGGCTTCCCGCCAATTGTTTTCAAGCCCAACGCGAGGTAGTAATCGTGGTTTACGCTCACGTCGCTGAGGCCGCTGCCTTTTGCTGCTGGAGTAATCTTAAGTGGCTTAGAGATCTTACCCACACGCTTCATCTGTATAGCGTAGCATCCGCTGTGCTAACGTACTTACTTTCACAGCACGAACCTCATGAGATTGTTCTCATCAATTCTTCTTTCAGCCATCGTCCTGTTTTCGTTTCTGTCGCCGAGTGTCGGCGGCCATCCGCCGGAGCCCGTCCGGTGCAAGCCAGCCCATCTTCGGCTTCCGCGACTCCGCTGCCGAAGCCGCCATCGAATCTCGTTTCCTCGCCGTGCCTGATCCCAAGCTCGCCGAAGAGCACCTGCGAACCCTGACGCAAGCGCCGCACATGGCGGGCACTGTGGAAGACAAAGCCACAGCGGACTATGTGGCGCAGAAGTTTCGCGCTGCCGGCTTCGATACCGAGATCGTCGAATACAAGGTCTGGATGAACTATCCCGTAGAGACCAGCGTGGACATTACCGCGCCCGCCGGAGTCGAAATGCACGGGCCCACGCGTGAGCATGTGGAGGGCGATCCTTACGACGGCGATTCACGCGTAGTCATGCCATTCAGTGGCATGTCGCCGTCGGGAGATGCCGAGGCGGACGTGGTTTACGCCAACTACGGTACGGCCGAAGATTTCGAGAAGCTGGAGAAGTTGAAGATCGATGTGCGCGGCAAGATCGTGCTGGTGCGCTACGGCCAGAACTTCCGCGGGGTGAAGGTATTCGTGGCGCAGCAACATGGCGCCGCGGGAGTGATCATCTATTCGGATCCGTATGATGATGGCTGGCGGCGAGGCGATAAGTATCCCGCCGGCCCGTGGCGACCCGACACCGGCGTGCAGCGCGGATCGGTAGGCTACATGTTCGAGTTTCCCGGCGACCCTACGACGCCCGGATTTGCCTCGCTGCCTTCGTTGCCGGATAGCAAGCGGATCTCTCCATCGCAATCCGCGCAGATGCCGAAGATCCCGGCCACGCCTCTTTCCTACCACGACGCCTCGCCGATTCTTCAGCATCTGGAGGGACCCGTCTCGCCGCGGGAATGGCAGGGTGCGTTGCCTTTCACCTACCACGTGGGGCCGGGGCCAGTGCGAGTGAAGATGCATCTCAAGCAGGACTATCAGTTCCGCACCCTCTGGGATGTGATCGGCCGCGTGCGCGGCAGCGAGTTTCCGCATGAATGGGTCGTAGCCGGAAACCATCGCGATGCCTGGGTCTACGGCGCGGTCGACCCTAACAGCGGCACCGCAGCGATGCTCGAAGCCGTACACGGGATAGGCGAGTTGCTGAAGTCTGGCTGGAAGCCGAAGCGCACCATGATCTTTGCAAGTTGGGATGGCGAAGAAGAAGGCCTGATGGGTTCCACGGAGTGGGCTGAGCAACACGAATCCGAACTGGGTAGTGCGGCGGCGTATTTCAACATGGACGTTGGCGACTCCGGGCCGAAGTTCGGCGCCTCGGCCGTGCCCAGCCTGAAGCAGTTTGTGCGCGACGTAACCAAGGCCGTGCCCAGTCCCAAGGGCGGGACGGTCTATGAGGCTTGGCAGAAGGTGGATCAGCCGGGCGCTTCCTCGACGCAGTCTCCCGCGGATGCCGTCGGGGAAGCCCGCCGCACACCGGCCGCGCCGGTTGCGGGAGACGTTCCGGTTGGCGACCTGGGCAGTGGGTCTGATTACACCGCTTTCCAGCAGCACCTCGGAGTACCTTCGACCGACATCAGTTCCACTGGGCCGTACGGTGTGTATCACTCGGTGTTCGACAATTTTGCCTGGTTCAAGAAGTTCGCCGATCCGGATTTCGTCTACGCGCAGCAGATGGCAAGAGTTTTTGGCCTGCAAGCGTTGCGCATGGCCGATGCCGACGTGCTGCCCTACGACTATGAGGAATATGGAAAAGAGGTTGCTGTCTATCTCGGTGCGGCCAGGAAGAGGGTGGAAAGTAAGTTCGGCGACCGCGTGCTCGATCTCAGTGCGGCGACCGCGGCGGCGAAGCGTTTTCAGGAGGCGGGAGCGAAGATGCTGTCGAAGCAGAAGAATCCGCCGCGAGATGTGGCGCGATTGAACCTGACCCTGATGAATCAGGCGCTGCGCGGTGCCGAGCGGGCTCTACTGGTGCCAGAAGGATTGCCGCACCGTCCCTGGTTTCGCCACGCAATCTACGCTCCCGGGGAATACACGGGATATGCGGCGGTGGTGATTCCGGGAGTGAACGAAGCCCTCGACAAAGGAGACGCGGAGCGGGTGCGCCAGCAACTGGCAGTTTTGACCGCCGCGCTGGAGCGCGCGGCGAAAGTGCTGGAGGGATACCGTTAGTTACTTCTCTGCCTGGCGTGGGGTGGCGTGGCCGACTGTAGAAGCTACTGTCGCTCAGGGCAGGATCCTGCCCGCGAACTGCCTCCACCACCCAGAATTTTCAGGGAACCACGCCCCTATCCCCCGCGTACCACATTCTAGGCGCCCGTGCGCCGGAGGTGCTCCATGACCGGAAGGTCTCTCATCCGTTGCACTACGCTTCACAACACAATCGTGGTCTGTCTCGTGCTGGTACCTTTTTGCGCGGCCTCGGACCATTGGAATTACGAGGAGTCTCACAGCGAGGTTCGCGATTTCGTCGCTGGTGGGATGGTGCATCTGCCATGAGCGTGGGCGACCTGCACATCAAGCGTAGCAGTTCCGGCAAGATCAGACTGCACTACATCGTAAAGTCGCGGCGGGAAAGCAACCTGAAAGAGGCGCGTGTGGAGATCGAAATCCGAGGCCGCGACGCCAATATCGAATTCCATGCGCCCACTAGCGGCAACACCCAGTTCGACGTGGAACTTGAAGTCCCGCAAAGCACCAACCTCGAAGTGCGCGAGAAAGTCGGTGACCTCACGGTTGAGGACATCGAAGGCGACAAGGATCTGGAGCTCGGCGTGGGCGACATCCGGGTTGCGACGGGGCGTGCGGCCTATCACCTGGTGCGCGCCAGCGCCGGCATCGGCGACGTGAATGGCGACGGCTACGGCGAGACCAGCGGCTGGCTCGGCAAGACCCTGAAGTACCACGGCGACGGCAAATACGAACTGCGCGCCCACGTCGGGGTCGGGGATATTTCGCTTGAAGGGAAGTAGGATGTTATCAGGTTCACCCTGCCTAGCTCCGACTCGCCTTCGCCCAATCCGGAACAGGCTCGAACCACTGACTTCCAGACGGCCCAAGAACCGCTATAAGCCGTAACCCTCTTCGGTTGAGTTGTCGAACAGGATGGTGTGGTCAGCGCGCTCTATCGCTATCAGACGACTCTTGGAGCTTCGCTGGTAACGCCGGCGGACATCGCTCTCCGGGACATCATGGCCACCCGCGAGAACTCGATTTCTGATTCGAGCCAGGTTGATCTCAACATTCTCTGTCCCGATGTAGATCAGCACGACCTCGAAACCACGATTTCGCGCATTAACCATCATTCGCAGATAGTGTTTTCCGGCCAGCGTGGTTTCGACCGCGAAGCTCTCACGCTTTTCCAATATGCTCTTTCGCAGAAGTGAGAACCTGCCGCGCGGCCGCGATCGGAGATGTTGCGGGCGATGTCGGCTGCAGAGTCTTTCGGATAGCGTCGGGATCTAGAATGCGGAATCTTTTAGATGAATCCGATTCCAGCCTGTCAATGTTGTCTTGCCGCAACCGTTAGCCCCAGCGATGATGGTCAGCCGAGGAAAGGTCACTGCGATTTCGAGGATGTCTGTGCGTGGCTTGCTTCCGCTGACGCTCTCGATGATTTCCTGCAGACGTTGTCGATCGATCGCCAACTGCGCACGGGCATCCTCGGCCATCTTTTGAGCGACCTTGAGCCAATTCACTGCCATACTTTTAGGATACGCCCATCATGGTCCCGGTTGTCGCTGTTTTCGAAAGGAGGCGACACCCGGCGGATTTCCCGCCCTTTTCAAGAAACGCGATAGGATGGGGTGCCCGGCTCAAGCCGATTGGGACAGGCATCGGATATACGCCCGGTGTGGCAATCAATGGGAGCCAACGGAGCAGCGTATGCCGGATACTTTGCATAGCGACAGGTATCGTGCGTGGTGATCGTGCGGGGTGGTGCTACCGATGCGGTGATACGCGAAGCGTAGGGGTATGCCCGATTTGCGGGTTGAAGGCTCCAGCCGGGTACGACACCCCGCCGCAGGATCGTCGCCAAGACTCCGATAGTAGCCACGATTTTAGAGAGAGAACGGTTAGAGAGCTTGACAGCGCTAACTCTACACTTAAACAGATTCTAGCGACGCTGCGGTCACGGTCCGAGGCGTCGGGCTTCTTTTGGGTCTTGGTCTTCCTGTTGGAGAGTTGGCCCGGCTCTGGCCCTGATCGGTGGACGGATAAGGCGTGGTACTCAGTCAGGTACGACGCAAAATTTGCCGACATCACGGTCGAAAAAAGACCGCTGGACTGCGACTTCGTGCGCGCGCCTTTCGGTGCTAAAGGTTGTCAGTACGAAAAGCGCACAAGCGTTTTCGGAGACGAGGAACGACAATCTCTCATCCGACAGGCGACGACAACAGAGGAGAAACAGAATGCCTCAAAGCAGCCGAACGCGGTCACTGTGTACTGGGAGAAGAAGGAGTGAGGCGGGCACGTCCTGCGCGCTCTTGACGCCGAATCCTCCGCAAGAGCGAGAAAGAATGGGCAACCGGCTGTTTGACGAATGGTTTGCACCAAAACTCTTCCAAAAGTAGGTGGATTATGAAACATCTTTTGCTGTTCCTGTCTGCGAGCATTTTTTCGAGTGAAGGCTTGTGGAGAATCCCTACGGGATAGGTACTGCGGTTGATTTGGCCGGCGGCATCGTACCTGAGCCACTAGCACCATTCGCTAAGATCTTCGATTTTGCTCCGGGCTTCAAAGTTACTCGCCTGTCTCCGATTGAGGATCCGCTCATAGTTCGTTACTGGATATCAATCTGGGATTCGCTGCATCTCCGTGTCTACATCGATCTATTAGACGACCTCCGTACTATCCGTACAGAAGCCCCCCGAGTCACCTCCTGGCACTTGATAATCCTCGCGCCATGCGGATTCTCCTCCTATCTGCGTAATACGTCTCGAGACTAGGCGAGCAACGCCTGCTTAAGCGAAGCACTACTTTCGAAACCAGTCCGCTCCACCAACTCCGAATAATCCTTCTTCTCCATCCCATGCACCCGCTCGTTGTACTCGTCCACCTTCGACGAATAATTCATCGAGCAGAATTCTGGGGCTCATCCAGCACTATTTCTCTTTGACCTTCTCCGCCAATTCGCGAAACTCTTTGGCTTGCCTGTGGCTCGCCTTTATTTGCAACTGTGCGAGCTGTCGAGAGTTCTCGGTAGTCAGGAGCGGAGCCAAGGCCTCCAGTTCCGTCGCTACTTCGCGGGCGTGATCGGCCTCTTTCAACATCAAATGTTCAAATTTCCGGACTGCCTCGTGGTGATCCATAGACCTCGCCTTGGAGTAGATTCAAGTGCGTGTTTTACTTGATCGAAACCAGCCTCTCCACCAGTTCCGAATAATCCTTCTTCTCGATCCCATGCACTTGCTTGTTGTACTCGTCCACCTTCGAGGAATAATTCATCGAGCAGAATTTCGGGCCGCACATGGAGCAGAAGGCTGCCTCTTTGTAGAAATCGTCGGGCAAGGTTTCGTCGTGCATCGAGCGCGCTGTTTCAGGGTCCAAAGACAAAGCAAACTGCTTTTCCCAATCAAACTTATACCGCGCATAACTCAACGCGTCGTCGCGGTCGCGCGCCCCGGGGCGTCCGCGGGCGATGTCGGCGGCGTGTGCGGAGATCTTGTAGGCGATGATGCCGTCTTTCACGTCCTTTTCGTTCGGCAGGCCGAGATGCTCCTTCGGCGTGACATAGCAAAGCATCGCAGCGCCATACCAGCCAATCATGGCCGCGCCGATCGCCGATGTGATGTGGTCGTAGCCGGGTGCGATGTCGGTGACCAGCGGCCCCAGCGTGTAGAACGGCGCTTCGTAGCAGAGTTCGACTTCTTTCTCCACCTGCTCCTTGATCTTGTCCATCGAAACGTGGCCGGGGCCTTCGATCATCACCTGCACGTCGTGCTGCCAGGCAATCTTCGTCAGCTCGCCCAGAGTTTTCAATTCGGCAAACTGCGCCTCGTCGCTGGCATCGGCCACGCAGCCGGGACGCAGGCCATCTCCAAGCGAAAAGCTGACGTCATACTTCTTCATGATTCTTGCAGATGTCGTCGAAGCGCTCGTACAAGAAATTCTGCTTGTGGTTGTAAGCCATCCACTGCGCAAGAATCGCGCCGCCGCGGCTCACGATCCCGGTAATGCGCTTCGAGATCAGCGGCAAATACTGGATCAGCACCCCAGCGTGAATCGTCATATAATCCACGCCCTGCGCCGCCTGTTCTTCAATCACCTCGAGCATCACCGAAGCGTTCAAATCTTCCACACGCTTCACCCGCGCAATCGCTTCGTAAATCGGCACCGTGCCAATGGGCACCGGCGAATTGCGCAGGATGGCTTCGCGAATCTCGTGAATGTTGCCGCCGGTCGAAAGATCCATCACCGTGTCCGCGCCGTAATGCACGGCCGTGTGCAGCTTCTTCAATTCTTCGTTGATTTCGGAAGACACTGCCGAGTTGCCGATGTTGGCATTGATCTTGCACAGCGAGGCCACCCCGATCGCCATCGGCTCCAGTTCCGGATGATTGATGTTGGCGGGAATAATCATCCGGCCGCGCGCGACTTCATCGCGCACCAGTTCGGGCGCGATCTTTTCGCGGTGAGCAACATAGCCCATTTCTTCAGTGAATACGCCCTGACGCGCGTAGTGCATCTGCGAGAAATTGCCGTCAGTGTTCTCTTTCCTTCGCCGGGCAAGCCACTCTGCGCGGGGCTTGGGAGCGCTGTAGCCGTTATTGCCGTTGCCGAAATTGCCGTTCGTCGAGGTCATGTTCAGAGCCAGCTTTCGTGGGGATTCGATAGGCGATTATACTCGGACGCGCGGCGCGAAGGGTACGTTGTGCCACTTGTTCGACGAAGGATACTCAGATTTCCTGTCCGAACTGCAGTATGTAGCCGTTGTTCTCGCGAATGGCGAACTCCCGCATCCCTTAGTCGAAATCCTGAAGGGAAGGCACGGATTTAAGGTTGTTGCATTTGCATGGCGCACTCAACCGTGGTGCAGCCCCCGGGGGCCTGCGTGCGCATGTTGCCCACTCCGTTCTTGATATGGATTGCCACCATTGCCGCGGGATACGCCCACCAGAGCTTGCGGATGACCTTGTCGCCGGGAAGCCAGGAGTGAGGCTTCTTCAGTTCGTATGCCACAAGCAATTCGGCCGCGAAAACCCCCGCGTGCTCGGCGACCAAATGTTGGTTCGGCGGGACGCTGGTGACCCAGGGAGCGCCTGCGGCGTACTGATGGTCGAGCACGAGCTTGCGTGTGGTGAAGCGCAGACTCTCCGCGCCGCCCAGCGCAATCATGACTGCGATGAACTTCTTGTCGATGACTCGGTGCGGAGTGGGCGCCTCTGGAAGCGATGCTGGCGCAACAGGTGTGGAACTGAGTCCGCCTGTCGGATTGATTTCGTTGCTTACTTTGAGCGGCATTGGTTTGCGCATGCCGTTTTGTGCCACAGCGTCGGTGGCGATCAGGAGCAGGAGAGCGAGCAGGCGCGCAGTCGGCAAAACGGAAACCTCCTCAGGTTTGTCATCGCGAGGTTGTTATCGCCAAGACCGGCTGGGGACGCGGGACCGCTGGGGCAGCGGATCGCTGGGGAGCTGCGCGATTTCGCGATGTACACAGCGGTGCTGTGCAACCGTCACGCCAAAATGCGGAGATATCATTTTTCAGCGAGATAGCGGCGGTTTGGGCGAATGGGGATTACTGCGCGCGGTTTCTGAGCAAACGATTTGACCAGAATGGACTCTTATTTTTCCGTGAATACCCCGAACGCCCTGCGCAACGGGTCACTGCGGCTGATCCCAGCCCCGCAGACGCGGCCACCACCGTCTCACGTTACGCAGATACTCTTCGTACTCCGCTCCGAACTTGCCACGCAAAGTAGGTTCTTCGTAAAAGACGACAAACAGATGCACGGCGAGCGCGACCGCGGCAACCGCAGCGATCACTCTGGGGTTGGGGTGCCCGAAAATCACCCACAGCCCAATCCACCCCGCTGCGAAACCCAAGTACATGGGGTTGCGCACGTGGCGGTACAAACCCACCACAACCAACCGCTGCGGCGGAGCGACCGGGGCGGGCGTCCCGCGGCCGGTCCATCCGAAATCCCAGACGCAGCGCAACGCCACCGCGAACCCCAGCACGGAGGGAACCGCCGCCAGCCATCGCCAACGCGCCGCCCCCGCCATTTCCACGCTGAAGCCCAGCCACGATGGAAGCAACCAGAACCACAAGCCGAAGAACGCCGCGCCTACCATCAGCGAGATGAGAGTCGTCAGCCAGCGATAATCGTGGCGAACTACTGGACCCCGCGTAGATCGTGCGTCGGTCATAGGACCCTCCGCTATGGATGCAGCTCTACGCTCTCATAGTCACGAAAGCGTAGAGTTGCCGTTTTCATTTCGGTGCTGCAGCGGCGCGCTGGGCTAGCTCCATCTCAATACCTTCTGGGGGCAAAACCGTTCCCGCCTGGGCCGTCTTAGGCTGGGTCGTCAGCAGGGTCACACTGGCGACACCCGCTATACGCGCCGCATCTAGGACCTTAACTACGCACGCGTAAGGCGCTCTGGCATCCGCCTTGATATAAAGATTCTGCGTGCGATCAGACAGGCGACCCTTGAGCTTTTCCGCCAGCGAACCGGGCGTGACCGAATCGATTCCGAAATAGAGTTTGCCAGTGTCTGTCACTGTGATAATCAAGGCCTCTGGGTTGTCCGCACCCGGCACTGGCACCGCGCTGCTCGTGGGTGCCAATTCAACGCTAATCCCTTTTTGCATCGCTTGTGAGGTGCTCCGGGGAGCAACTGATAACGTAGTTACCAGCGCCAGGAGCGCCACGCTCCACACTCTGTTCTTCACTCTGTTCTTCGATCTTGCGAGATTACTTGTCTTAAGCCAACTCATAAGTTTTCTCCTCTCATTGCCGTTTCCGGCGTGTTATCGCTTCCACATCATTTGTTACTGCGCTTTCGCTCCGCCCAGCGATGCGGTCGCGAGCGTTCCGCCCAGCCCCATGGTCTCCACCGCCGACGAGGGCACAATCACCATCGAGCCTTTCTCCTTGATGGCCTCATAGAGCATGTTCATGGCGCGCAGATGCAGCGCTACCGGATTGTCTCGCGTAGACCGCGGCGGCCTGCGCGAACTTCTCGGAGATCTCGGTTTCCGCCTGGCCCAGAATGATGCGGGCCTGGCGCTCGCGCTCGGCCTGCGCCTGGCGCGACATGGCGTCCTCCAGCCCTTGCGGGATGCTGCACGTCGCGAATCTCGACCGATTGCACCGTGATGCCCCACGGATTGGTCTTCTCGTCCAGGATGCGCTGCAATTCACGGCCCAGCGTCTCGCGCTCGGTCATCATCTGCGCCAGTTCGTGCCGGCCGATCGATTCCCGCAGCGCGGTCTGGGCGCTCATGTTGATGGCCTCGCTGAAATCCTCGACTTCCAGAATCGACTTCTCGGCGTTCCATACCAGCCAGAACACGATGGCGTCCACATTGACCGGAACCGTGTCGCGAGTCAGCGTGGATTCCGCCGAGACGTTGGCGACGCGCACGCGCTGGTCCACATAGCGGCTGAGGGTATCGACGACCGGGACAATGTGAAAAAGCCCGGCCCGCGCAGCCCGACATAGCGCCCGAGCCGCAGCACCGCTACTTTTTCCCACTGCTGCACTACCTTGATGGCGAATAAGAGATAAACGCCCAGGGCGGCGCCCGCAATAATCCCAGCAGGATGCTTGGTGGCGGCAGTAACGATCACTCCTGCTAGGAAACAAATTACAAACAGCGATCTTCCAATGCCGCTGATCTGACCGATCTCGATTTTCGTCATGGCTTCTATCTCCTTTGCTTCGACTGTGGGCCTAACTCGCGCAGCCGATCAACCAGTTCTTCCACAGAAAACCCGGCGGCTCCGGCGCGCGCGGCGAATTCATTGGCTAACTGAGTGAGTTGCCGCTCCCGCTCGCCGCTGTTCTTGATGATCTTCTTGTTGCTGATGAATGTGCCGGTTCCCTGGTGGGTTTCAATCATGCCGCCGAGTTCGAGCTCGCGGTATGCCCGCAGGACCGTATTCGGATTGATAGCGAGATCGACCGCAAGCTGGCGCACGGTAGGAAGTTGATCGCCGGCAGTCAGCGTTCCCGCCGCCACACCGGTCCTCACCTGGTCGATGACCTGGCGGTATACGGGAACTCCGGAACTCCAGTCCAGCTTGAGCTGGAACCCCTGACCGTTAGCGGGAGTGCGTCCCATATGTGTCAATGTACTATACTACTAGTACATTAAGTCAAGGAAAAAAATCAACGGCCCTCCGTTCTCGAAAAAGCTTGCAAACGAACCCGGGAGGTGACGAAGGAATGACTAACGCTTTACGACTCGATGACAATCCCTCTTTGCGCATCCCGTACGCTCGATTCATCTCGAGCGAATAACCCCTGCGAACTGAATCGTGAACAGACCGCTCTTTGAGCGGTCAGGCCGAGGCACTGCTCTGTCCGTGCATTGGCCGGTTGCTCTTAAAAACGAGGAGAAACAACATGAAGAGATTCTTTACCTACGCGGCGATTGTTATTGGCCTGAGCGCGACTGCGACTCTCGCCCTCAGTCCCAGCACCGAGAACCCAAACACCAACGCCGGAGCGCTCTACGCCACCGACGGAGCCTTCCGCGACGGACTCTACCTGGGCAAGCTTTCAGCCCAACAGGGCCAACCGCCGCGTCTCGCCATCGGCCGCTGGTCCGCCGAGCACGACCGCTTGCTGTTCGCAGCCGGATATCGCCGGGGATACGACGAAGTTCTCGTCAGCGCTTCGAGTGGGCGCTGAATGCCTCCCCGGCCGGGGGGAGGCGACCCCGCCGGAGCCGCGAAACATGAGCCGCAAACCAGAGTCACGAAACCAGAGTCACGAAACCGGAGTCACGCAACGAAGTTTTGCAACACGAGAATCCAGAATTGAGGTGACGTTGTCATGCAAGCCAAGAAGTTGATCTCATCATTTGTTATTACCCTGGCAGTGTGCGTCTCCGCCCCTTATGCACTCAAGGCCGGCGGCCCTCCCCCAACCACCACCGGCGCTAGCGTAAGGGGCGTCGTGAAGTTCGAAGGCACACTGCCGAAGCCCAAGTTGGTCAGCATGTCCGCCGATCCGAGCTGCGCCAGGCAGCATCCCTCCCCTGTACTTGCTCAAGAAGTCGTGACCGATTCGAAGGGTGATCTGCAGGATGTGATCGTGTTCGTCTCCGAAGGCTTGGGCGACCGCACCTTCGACGCTCCTACGCAGCCGGTGGTAGTTGAACAAAAGGGCTGCATGTACACGCCGCACGTGCTGGCGGTGCGGGCAAATCAGCCGCTGCACGTGGTGAACGACGATCCCACGTCGCACAACATCCATCCCACGCCCGCCAACAATCGGGAATGGAACAAGGCCGAACCGCCTGGAACCAGCCTGGATGAATCGTTTGCCCGGGAGGAGATTGCCATTCCGGTGAAGTGCAACGTTCATCCCTGGATGCACGGTTACGTCGCTGTGTTCAAGCACCCGTACTTCGCCGTGACCGGCAAGGACGGCAGCTTCGATCTGAGCAGCCTTCCGCCCGGAACTTACACGATTAAGGCGTGGCACGAGAAGCTGGGCACGTCGACTCAAACAATTACGATCGGCGCAAACGAGACTAAGGAAATCAGTTTTGTGTTCAAGGGAATCTGAATCTAAGAGAGACGACCAATGCCCACACTCGAACCCATACGGCTACCGCACCCTGTATACGAGGCTCAGGTGCTAGTCACGATCTGTGATGACGACGTTGCGCAAGCGCGCACCGAGGCCCGGCAAAACTACCGGCGCGCCGAGACAGACAATGAAGCAGCGTTCTGGTTCGGTGTGCTCGCAGCGCTCACGCCGAGCGCAAGGCCGCAAGCCTGAGGCTTATGCCGGAGCGGCAGTTAGTGCTTCTCTGCCGTCTTGAAGCCCTTGCGGCGTTGTTCGCTGTAGCGGTGCAGCGCGTCGAGGATGATGGGATACGCTTCGGCAGCGGGGCGTATCTCGTCCACCTCGACGGCCTTGCCTTCGAGCTGCTTGTAATCCTGAAAGAAGCGCCGCAGCATGAGCAGGCGGTGGGCGGCATCTCGGCGGCCTCGTGGTAGGAGTTGAACTCGGGATCTTCGGTGGCGACGGCAATGATCTTGTGGTCCTGCTTGCCGGCGTCGATCATGGTCATCAGCCCAATGGCGCGGGCGTGAATGATGGTGAGCGGTACGACGGGTTCCTGGCAGAGCACGAGCACGTCGAGCGGATCGTCGTCCTCGGCCAGCGTCTGCGGGATGAAGCCGTAGTTCGCCGGATAGTAGACGGCGGAATAGAGGACGCGATCGAGCTTGATCAGCCCGCTGGCTTTATCGAGTTCGTACTTCACGCTCGATCCAAACGGAATCTCGATCACGCAATCGAATTCTTGAGGGAGCTTGTCGCCGGGAGTGACGTCGTGCCAGGGATGGATCATGGGAGTTCAGTTCTCAGTTCTCAGATCAAGTCTCATGGTGGCGATCTTTTGCGTCGTGCGCACTCGGAAGGTCGCTGTGGATTCCTAGTGTAAATATTTTCGCTTGGATGATGTGCCGAAAATGGGAATTCCCCGATTTCGAGGTATACCCCCCTCCCCCACGGTCTATTGGAATCATCGGCTTAGCGGGAATTTGCGAAGTTATCTAAGGGCCACAATCACTTGCGGGTAAAATCTTGCGCTTAAAAGGACCTGTGGGCCGCGCTTTTCTAAATCGATATTCCGTCTGCCTGCACGATGATGGACTGATTCTGAGTGGGGCGCAAGGTCAGATGTCACAACCGGGCTGTGGAAATTCTTGAGCCGGGGTTGTCCCACAGCCGCAGTCCCACCCTTTGGCAAAGAACGCGAAAGGATGGGCTGCTCGCTCAGATGAACGCCAAGGGCTGAAGAACAGCAGGTTCCTCCTCCCTCGCTTGGCCCGCGCGTCGGAATGACAGAATTTTAGAGGCGGAGAAGCCAGAATCCCCCGCACCTCGGGAATCTTGATTCCGCCCTCGTAGTCGCGTAGAGTCATGAGTGAACGGCAGGTTGTTCCGTCAGGTGGTTCTTATGTCCAGCCAAGTCAAAACGTATTTCAAGTTCGGCGCAGCCACGTTCGTGATCCTGCTGCTGCTGGGTTACCTCGCCTATACCGGCGTGCAGGACAGCAAGAGCTACTACGTCACCATCAGCGAACTGCACAAGATGGGCAACGGAGCCTATGCCAAGCGCTTGCGGGTCGCGGGGAATGTGCAACCGGGCTCGATCAAGCGCACCGGAACGCACGTGCAGTTTGTGCTGATGGAGCAGGATCAGTTGCTCTCGGTGGACTACACCGGAACCGAAGCGCCTCCCGACACTTTCAAGGACGACTCGCAGGCGCTGGCCGATGGCAGCTTTGGCCGCGACGGCGTTTTTCACGCCAAGGCGCTACAGGCAAAATGCGCCTCGAAGTACGCGCCTAAACAGCCCGGCAATCAGATGCAGGCCGAACCCGCCAAGAGCGTGACCCAAGTGCAGAGGCCCTCGGCCCCGTTGAATTAGACTTCGTCATTCTGAGGCTGAGACGCGGCCGGCGTCGCGATCTTGATTGTCTTGCAGTGGGCCGATAAGCCGATTGACTTTGCTCCTGCCCGGATGTAGGGTTGATGCGGGTCTCATCATGGGGCCCGGCCCTCGGCGTACCTCTAGCAACCAAGAAAGAAAACCAGGAAAGAAAATTTCAGACTGTGTCAGGAGATTTCCATGCTTCCTTTTGTTTGTCGTCGTGCTGCCCTCTCTCTCCGTCGGTTTACATTCGCCGGTCTTACTCTGCTCGCGCTTACAGCTCTCAGCGGATCGGCATTCGCAAGTAACACCGCCGTGGGCCTCTGCGCAGCAGCCGGCACTCACTACCTCACCATCCAAGCTGCGGTAAACGCAGTGGAATTGCTTACCGCCCCTAGGACGGTAAGAGTTTGCGCCGGAACTTACACTGAGCAGGTGAACATCACCGCTTCTCTTACTCTTGAAGGCGTCGCGTCGGGAACGTCCGATGCGGCCGTAGTGTTGCCGCCTTTGGCCGGGCTGGTGCAAAACGGTACCGACATTTTCGGTAATCCGGTGGCCGCACAAATCTTTGTGGCGAGCACAAGCGGCAGCGTTACCGTGGAATACCTTACCGTTGATGCGACCGGAAACAATAGCGGCAACGGGGGCGCCAACGGCTCCGGTTGCTCAGCACCTACACTCGAAGGTATTTACTTCCAAAACACTTCGGGGACGATTACGCATAACACAGTGAGGAATCAATACCAGACGGACTTCGCAGCCTACGGCGGATGCCAGAACGGTCTGGCCATCAACGTCGAGAGCCCGAACTTTGGCAACACGGTTACGGTTTCGGACAATTCCGTGCGGGCTTACCAGAAGAACGGGATCACCGCCACGGGAGGAGCCACGGGATTCGGGGGCGTGGGACCGGACGTCACGATCACCGGGAACTTTATTGTTGGCTTGGGCGCGACCGCAATGAACTGGACGGTAAATGCAGGGGCGGCGGAAAACGGCATTCAGGTGGGATTCGGGGCTAGCGGAACAATCTCGTCGAACACCGTGAACGACAACATCTGGGAAAACGATAACTCCAGCCAGCCTGGTAACGCAGCGAGCGGCATTCTGGTTTACGCCTCGCCCAATATTACGGTTACCAATAACTACGTTGGGAGCGCGCAGTTTGGCATCACTGCCGACACCGACCCGGTCTATGGAACGGCCGACGACACCCAAGTGACCAGCAACAAGGTGTCGGGAACCCAGATCTTCGACGCCATCGATGTGTGCAGCAGCACAAACACTGTGCATAACAATACTGTGTACGGCAGCGCGCAATCGGCGATTCATTTCGACGATACCTGCGGCTCGGGCAACAACAACACCGCAACCGGCAACACCATCAACGAGGCTTGTGCAGGGATTCTGATGGGCACGGGCACGGGCAACTCTCAGTCCAGCAACGGATTTTCCAACGTTACCAACACAACCCTGGCCGGCGACGTATGCACACCAACGCCGGCAAAAGGCGAAGCATCCAGTCAGCCACGGCTGCGCCCATCGCCTTACAAGGCCGGCAGAAAATGAACCGGATGTTGTAAGGGTTCCTTGAAAGTGCAGGCCGCATGCGGCCTGCACTTTTCGTTTTGTTGGCAGACATTCGCTTTCGTAACCCCGGCAGTAATCGGCGCAAAGTCCAGAAGACCGCGTACGTCCTTGAACTTACTTTGCAAATCTCCTCGAAAATGCATAAAGTCACTGTCGAAGCCGTATCGGTTTCCCGCTGTTTATTTTGCCGCCTGTGACCGACTCCACAATCTCGCCCAGTGTTTCCTTTATTGCTGTCAGCAATCTCGTCAAGCAGTTCGGCCGCTTCGCTGCGTTGCGTGGCGTGACCGCCGAATTCTCTCCGGGCAAGTTCCACATAATTCTCGGCGACAACGGAGCAGGGAAGACCACTCTGCTGCGCGCGCTGGCGGGATTGGCTTTTCCCACACGCGGCGGTGTTTCGATTCTGGGCAAGACTCCGCACGAGGCCTGCCGCGAGATCGGCTACATGGCTCATCCATCGCTGCTGTATGACGAAATGAGCGGCATGGAGAACTTGCGCTACTTCGCCCGCCTCTACGACATCGCCGGAGACGGCCGCTGTCAGCAGGTGATTGGCTCCGTAGGGCTTGACCCGGAGTTGTCGCGGCCCGTGGGAAAGTATTCGCAAGGCATGCGGCAGCGCATGTCGCTGGCGCGGGCCATTCTGCACGATCCTAAGATCCTGTTGCTGGATGAGCCGTTTTCCAACGTGGATGTGCACTCGGCGCGGGAGATGGTGGGCTTGCTCAAGGGCATGCGCGACGCGGGCAAAACCATTTTCGTGGTCACGCACCAGGCTGCGCTGCTGGAAGGCGTGGCCGACGAATTTGTGTGGATGCAGGCCGGGCAGATCGTTGACCGGACATTTGCACTCTCGCCAGCGGAGGAGCCATGAGTTCACTGGGCTCGATCACCTTCGCGACGTTGACGAAAGATATCCGCCTGGAGTGGCGCTCAAAAGATGCGCTCAACGCCATGCTGTTCTTTTCGCTGCTGGTGGTGGTGATCTTCAGCTTCTCGTTCGATCCGAACGCCGAAGAGTCGCGGCAAATCGCCGGAGGGCTGATATGGGTCGCCTTCCTATTCGCCGCCGTTGTCGCCTTGAACCAGACCTGGGCACGAGAGCTGCGCAACCAGGTGCTCGACGCCTATCGAGTTTCTCCCGCGCCGCCCAACGCGTTGTTCCTGGCGAAGGCGTTGGGCAACTTTATCCTGGTCAGCCTGCTGGAAGGGCTGATGGGGCCGCTGTTCATCATCTTCTACAACCTGCGCGCGCTTGGACCCGCGTGGCAGTTGATTCCAGTAGCGCTGCTGGGAACCTGGGCGCTGGTGGTGAATGGGACGTTTTTCGCCGCCATGTCGTTGCGCACGCGCAGCCGCGAAATCATGCTGCCGCTGCTGTTGTTCCCCATCTCGATTCCGGCCGTGCAATCGATGGTGGAAGCCACTCGCATCATTCTGGCCGGCGATGGCTCCGCCCGTTTCTGGATCGTGTTGCTTCTCACCTACGACGTAGTGTTTACTACTGCTTGTTTGGCGTTATTCGAAACAGTGTTGCAGGCGGAATGAAACGGGCTTTCCCCATCCTCGCGGTGATCACGGCGGCGCTGCTGGCCTATGCCTTCTATGAAGCGATCTGGGTTGCTCCCATGGAGCGGACCATGGGAGACGTGCAGCGCATCTTCTACTACCACGTGCCTTCCGCCTGGACCGCGTTCCTGCTGTTCACAGTGAACTTTGTAGCTTCGGTGACCTACCTGGTCCGGCGAAACGCAAAGGCTGACGCTCTTGCTGTGGTCTCTGCCGAAGTGGGCGTGGTGTTCTGCACGGTTGTGCTGGTGACCGGCCCCATCTGGGCGCGGCCGGTGTGGGGCATCTGGTGGACGTGGGACGTTCGCCTCACAACCACTCTGGTTCTGTGGCTGATTTATGTAAGCTACCTGGTCTTGCGGCGCTTCTCCGACAGTTCGCAGACGCCGAAGCTGGCTGCGGTGCTGGCCATCTTTGGCGCGCTCGATGTGCCGCTGGTCTATTTCTCGATTTGGTTTTTTCGGACGCAGCATCCGCAGCCGGTGATCGGCGGCGGCGGTTCCATCGATCCCCGCATGTTGCATGTATTGTTGAGCAACTGGCTGGCGTTCTCCTGCTTTGCCTTCCTGGTGTGCTGGTCGCGCTATCGCCTGGAGTGGATACACCGCGAAGTTGAGGAGGCGCAAGCGCTTGAATCTTTACACGGAGACGTTTCGCCCGCGCCCGCCGCGCATGCCGGTATCCCATTGAGGAAGGCTTCGAAGCCAGCAGGGTCCCAATGAACTCAGTCAAATACCTCTACGCCGCCTATATTGCCACCTGGCTGATTCACTCTCTGTATATCGGTAGTCTGGTGCAACGTTATAGCCGGCTGCGGCGGCAGATGAAGGATCTGGGCAAAGGGAAGTGATGCGGCGTCCGGCTCTCCGGCTCCCATGAGAGACGCTTGTCATCAGAGACGCTTGTCATCCCGAGCGAAGCGAGGGATCTTGGTTCTTCCCGGCGCTGCGCGTGTCGCCGCCACAAGCCAACACCAAGATCCCTCGCTTCGCTCGGGATGACAACGCCTGTATGAGTTGGGGCGAGAGTTGAAGCCGAGAGTCGGACGCTGCTTCAGTTTTCCGCTTCCCGCTGCAGCGCGCTGAAGAAGTCCGTGCTCCCGTTGGCGCGGAGAAATTCGTAGTCCTCGATCATGGCAGCGGTTCCGATGCGCGACGAGGGCAGGGGAGATTCCACGCGGATCACGCGCGCCGTGAAGCGCACCCGGACCGCGTCCGTCAGCGTAATGTGGGGTGGGAAGGTGAGAGTGACTTCACAGGCGGTTCCGGTCGGGAGCGGCAGGTCAAGGTAAAAAAAAACTCCGCGGGCGCTTACATTCTGGGTTTCGGTGTGGAATTCGTTTTCCTGATCCTGACTTAGACGAACCACTGCGGGAAGGCGCATATCAAAACGCCGCATCGCCCGCCGTTCCTGAGACTCCGGTTGCATCCCGAGTTTATGTTGCGAAAGCATTCTTTAACAAAGACTGGTCCAAGGGCAGTACGGAATCAACTCTAAGGCTGGGAGGGCTCAGGATCCCGCGCCCCACGGCAAGGCCCTGATTACTATCTAATGTATAGAATTGGTAGCGCTTTACAAGAGCAAAAAGACTCCGGGAACTCATTTCGTAAATGGTCTAGTGATTAGTTTGCAATTTCCTTCATCCCACTTTCGTGCCATCCTCCGGCATCTTTCGGTGACTCCCCACGCATCTGACAACTCCGGGAGCGCGCGCGACGGCGGAGGCTCGCTTGACTTGGCTATCCGCCAGATGTTTAAGTAGTTAATTGTTTTCCGCCAGTTCCTAAGCGACACGTCAGCAGCGGGCGGTTTCGCCGGCGCGGGGTATAGTACTGACTCGCGCGCGGTTTTTCTACTCTCTCCAAATGACCTTTTTGAATCGGAGGAAAAGCGTGATGGGGAATGGCCCTCGGTCGGGAAGAAGCTCGGGAACAAGCTCGGGGATAAGCCTGGGAACAAGCTTTCGCGACGGCTCG
>CAVVMQ010000011.1:0-131493 GCA_963749295.1 uncultured Acidobacteriaceae bacterium | reverse complement strand
CTGAGTCACGTGCTTTTCAATCAGCAATCATTAATCAACAATTCTCACTCAGACAAACCGGAGACTCTCTCCCTTGACGACCGAGTGTTTCAGAAACTTCTTGTCATCATGTGCGGGATTATCAATGCGATAATGCGCGCCGCGGCTTTCCTCGCGCGCCAGCGCCGAGCGCGCCACCAGCAGCCCCGCCAGATGCAGGTTTGCCGCCTCGTGCGCCCGCCGCGTGCGCGGATGCGCCACTCTCGGCGCCAGCCCCTCCAGCGCTTTGATCGCCTCCTGCATTCCAGTCTGCGTGCGCACAATGCCGGCATTCTTCCACATGATGTCCTGGACCTGGACAATCAACTCTTCGATTCCGGCGTCCACCGGCCCGTTCTGTGACGCAGCTTTCTTCTCACTGCCCGCAGGCTTGTGCCTCAGCTTCAGCGCTTCTCGCATGGCCTTTCCTGCGCGCGCTCCATATACCAGGCCCTCGAGCAGCGAATTGCCGGCGAGGCGGTTCGCCCCGTGTACGCCGGTCGCAGCCGTTTCGCCCGCGGCGTAGAGTCCAGCGAGACTAGTCTTGCCATTGAGATCGGTGTGCACTCCGCCGATCGAGAAGTGTGCCGCGGGACGAACCGGAATTACATCCTCGGTGATGTCAACATTGTGCTTCATGCAGGTCGCGTAGATGCGCGGGAACCTCTTCTGCACTCTGGCAGCATTCATGTGCGTCAGGTCGAGGTATACGAACGGATCCTTGGCGTGGCTGACTTCCATTTCATGCATGATGGCCCGCGCCACTACGTCGCCCGGCGCCTGTTCCGCCAGCGGATGGTACTTGTGCATGAAGCGATCCATCTCGATGTTCCGCAGATATGCGCCCTCGCTGCGCAGCGCTTCCGAAAGCAGGAACCGAGGGACCTTCTTCATGTATAGCGCCGTGGGATGAAACTGAATGAACTCCATGTCGCTGACCTCCGCGCTGGCGCGGAAGGCCATAGCCACGCCGTCTCCCGTGGCAGCTTCGGGATTGGTGCTGTTGCGATACAGTTGCCCCAGACCTCCCGTCGCCAGCAAAACCGCCGAACAAGCGATCGCTTCGGGCAATCCCTTCTCACTGATCAGCGAGACTCCGGTCACGCGCTGGTCTTCACCGGCACCATCGGTTAAAAGCTCGGTGGGAAACTCGAACTCCAGCACAGAAATGTTCTTGCACGCCCGCACCTTGGCCTGGAGCGCGCGCAGAATTTCGCCCCCCAACGATTCTCCCGGAGATCGCAAAACATGGCTATGGCTGTAGGAGGCTTCGGTTTCAAATACCAGTTTGGTTCCATGCCGGTCCAACTGCTTGCCCCATGAAATCAATTCCTCGATGCGCTCGGGGCCTTCTTCGACCAGAGTCTTCACCGCTTCCGGACGGCACAGGCCGTCGCCGGCGATCAGCGTATCCTTCAGGTGAAGGATGACTTCGTCTTCATCGCTGAGTGCAGGCGTCATCTCCACTGCCGAAGACTGCGTGCCGGAATTCACGGCCTGCCCCTTCGACAACACCAACACGCGTCCCGCGCTCGCCAGTTCGATCGCGGCCCGCAAGCCAGCAACCCCGGCGCCAATCACAACGAAATCGGTCTCGGCTGGAAAACCTTTCATAAACGGGCAAATAGTACCACTTCCGGGGCTCATTCGATCAAAACGGCAGCGTCCATAGGCTATTATGTGATTCCATGGCGCAGGTCACCATCTATGTCCCGCCCCGCCCCTACCAGGCTCGCATTGAAAACGGCTTGCTGGCGCGTGCCGGAACTCTGTTAGGAGACTTGCTGCCGCAAGCCAGCAAAGTATTTGTCGTAACGGTTGCGCCGGTGCGCCGCCGCTGGGGCGCAAAGCTGATTCGCTCCCTGGTCTCTGCCGGCTTCAAGCCACAAGTAATGCAAATGCCTGACGGAGAAACGGCCAAGAAACTCAAGACGATTGAAACGCTGGCGGAAAGATTGTCCCGCCTTGGCGCCGACCGCAAAGCCGTTCTCATCGCTCTAGGTGGTGGCGTTGTGGGCGATGTCACCGGACTGCTCGCCTCCCTCTACATGCGCGGCGTGGAATTGGTGCAGGTTCCAACCACGGTCCTGGCCCAGGTGGATGCGTCGGTGGGCGGCAAGACTGGCGTAAATCTTGGGGCAGGGAAGAATTTGCTGGGAACGTTCTACCACCCGCGCACGGTGCTGATCGATCCCGAAGTTCTCCGCACGCTTCCCAACCGCGAGTTCCGCGCGGGGCTGTACGAGGCGCTCAAGTGCGGCATCATCGGGGACCTCGATCTTTTTCTGCGCTTCGAACAGAAGCGCTCCCAGATCCTGAAACGCGATCCCGTGGAACTCGAAGGTCTCATCGCGCAATCCGTGAAGTTGAAGGCGGAAGTCGTCTCCGCGGATGAGCGCGAAGGCGGCTTGCGCCGCGTGCTCAACCTCGGTCACACCATCGGACACGCGCTTGAGGCCGAAACCGGCTACCGCAGCCTGCTTCACGGCGAGGCGGTCGCGTGGGGCCTGATCGCCGCCACCAACATTGCCCTCACGGTGGGGCGCACTGACAGCATAACCGCCGGTCGCATCGCCGATGCCGTGGTCAGCCTGGGCAAGCTGCCTGAACTCAAAGTAAGCGCCCGCAAGATTCTCGCGCGCCTGCAAGCCGACAAGAAAACCAAAGGGGGCGTCGTACACTTCGTGCTGCCCCGGGAAATCGGCAAGGTGGAAATCGCCGCCGACGTTCCGGACAACGTCGTGATTGCAGCCGTCGAGGAGTTGTGCCGCCTGTCGCGCGGGGGATGGGGCAAATAGAAAGCGAGATTTTCAATTTTCAATTTCCGATTGTCGATTGAAAGCGGCAGCTTGCTGTGACGGGAATACGAGAGTTTCAATCGGCAATCGGAAATCGACAATCGGCAATTGATCCGCACATGTCTGAAGCTCGCAAAAGCATAGTCGGCGCCGTTCCCGATGGCGCACGCGACCCCGACGCAGCCGCGAGCGCCGTCCGCGAGATGTTTACCTCGATTGCCCCGCGTTACGACCTGCTCAACCACGTTTTGTCGTTCAACGTAGATCGCCTCTGGTGGCGCCGCACGGCACGCACCTTCGCCCAGATCCTTGCCCACTCCGACTCGCGCGTTCTGGACCTCTGCTGCGGCACCGGAGACATGACCTTCGCCCTGCGCAAGCAGGCAGGGAACTTCACTCCGCGATTATTGGGCGCGGACTTCTCCCATGCCATGCTGCAACGAGCCCGGCTGAAGTCGCAAAAGGAAGTCGAAACCTCGCAAAACGGCAACCCCGCCACACCGCACTGGATTGAAGCCGACGCCCTCCGCCTGCCGTTTCCCGACCAGCACTTTGCCCTCGTGACCTCAGCCTTCGGCTTCCGCAATCTTGCCGACTACGACGCCGGCCTGCGCGAGATCGCGCGCGTCTTGCGCCCGGAAGGCGAGTGCGGCATCCTCGACTTCAGCGAACCCAAAGGCGTCGTCGGCCGTCTGTATCGTGTTTATTTCAAGCGGATCCTGCCGCGGGTCGGCACTCTGCTTTCCGGCGTGCGCGGACCCTACGCGTATCTCCCCAACTCGGTCGAACGTTTTCCCGAACCCCAGGAAATGCTCGCACGAATGCGCCGCGCCGGCTTCCGCGAAGCCACTTGGACGCCCTACACCTTCGGTATCGCAGGCTTGTATCGGGGAAAGAAGTAATCGTAGCGCCAGGCGCCTCGCCGGCTTTGTCAGGATGATTCTTTCGGTACTTCAATGCTTGCGCTCGCGGCCGCAACTACAGCCGTCTTGAAACTGTCGGCAAAAGCGTCCTCGATCGTATAGCGCATCACGTTCTCATACTCCCCGCCCAGAAAGCTCCGCAGCCGGTCCGTATTCATGATGTATTCGCCAGTTATATAAGGCAGCGCTTCTGGAGGAATCGCCGAGATCTGCCGCTTCCACAGATATTGCAGCACCAGCTTCATCGCCCACTTTCCCGGCACCTGTACCAGCTTCGCGTGCGCCATTTCAATACAGCGCCCGAAGGTAAGCGGCTCGCCGCTCCCCGCCACATTCAAGATGGTCAGCCGCTGCGCCTCCGGATCGCGATGCAGAATGTGCGCGATCAGCCGCGACATGTCGTCCACGTGTACAAACTGAATCTTGTTGTCGAGATACTGTTGCCCGCGCGGCAACATGCAGGGTAGCCTTTTGCCCTCGCTCCGCATCTTCTCCGCCTGCGCGCCTTTGCCGTTGGGCGTGCCCCGAAACGCTCCCAGCAGGTAATTCTCCACCGTTGCCCCGGCAAAAATATGGGGACGCAGAATGTACACACTGCACCCCCGCAACGCCGGAGCGCGCTGCTGCACCACTTCATCGGATTGCTTTTTGTGAATCGCGTAAGGCAGCGTGTGCGCCGCCATTACGGAGTCTTCCGTCGCCGGCCCCGGCAGGCTGGGCCCGTAGGCGGAAACGCTGCTGGGAAAAATGAATTGCCTGACCCCGGAATCCCCGGTGCGATTCGCTTCTGTGACGGCCTCCATCACGCGCGCCGTGCCCGCCACGTTGATCTGCCACATCCGCTCGGGATCGAGCACGCCCGTGCGCACCGGATCGATCACGAACGCAAGATGAACTACCGAAACCGGTCGCGTATCGTGCAGCAGTTCGTAAAACGCTCGCGTGGCGGACTCCTCACCCAGATCCATGCGCTCGAACTGCAGCGGCAAATCAGTTTGGGGTGGACTCAAGTCCACCCCAATCACTGAAAAGTCCCCCAGTAGCGGGAGCAACCGGCGTCCCAGGTTTCCCGCAATGCCAGTGACCACGACGACAGGTTTCGCGCTCTCCATTAGCTAGGCCTGGATTAGTTCGGCTTCGTCGGGGGAGCCGCTGCCGCCGGGGGCGTGGATTGTTGCGGCGCACCCTGCGGCTGGGCCTGCGGCGGTGCCGGCGGAGTCACCCGCGAACGACGCGCCGGTCCGGTCGGCGTTGCCGGTCCAAAATACCCCTCGTTGGTCACCGTCTGGTACGAGTTGTTGTAACTGTCCATCATTTCCTTCAAGCGCTCGCCCTTCAGCTTGTTGTGGATCTCTTCCTTCACCTGGTCTAGCGGCAAAACTTCCTTGCTCACCACTTTGTACACGTAGTGTCCGCCATTGTCGCTGATGACCGCCGTTACCTCACCCGCCTTCAGCTCAAACACGGCGCTGTGCCCTTGAGGCAGTCCGGTGCGCCGCACTTTGGGTAAGTTGACCGTCGGGTTATCTACTTTTGTGCCCGCCGCTTCAAACGCTTCTTTCTGCAGCTTGACGAAATCCTCGCCCGCCGCCGCGCGCGCTCGCAGGCTGTCGGCCAGCGTGCTCAACTCCTGCTCGCCTTTTTCCTGCTTGGCCTTTTCGGCGGCTTCCTTGGCCTTCTGCTGCTCTTCGGTCAGTTTCCCCTCTTTGCCTTCTTCTTTCGCTTCTTCCTTGTCCTCAGCCGACGGCTGCTTCATCTGTGGGATGAACAGACGGTCCAGAGAGAACTGCTCATACGCTTCCGGATTGTCTTTGTAATACGCCGCAATTTTCTCCGGCGGAACCTTGTCCGCCTCTTCCCGCACGCTATCCTGCATTCTTTGCGCCAGGATTCGCATCTTGACGAATTTCAGCGTCTCCAGGTAGCCGTCGCTCTTATCCAGGCCTTTCTTTTTCGCGGCTTCCGACATAGCGATCACCCCGGGAAGCTGGGACGCCAACTGACGTTTCTGCTGCGCATTCAGCGGATTCGGCCCTTGTTGCAGCGCCTTGGCCAGCTTTTCGAACTGCGCCCGTGTAATCACAGTCTCGCAGTCTGCCGGTTTCTTTGCGACAGCCGGCTTTCCCGCAGCGCTTTTCGACGCAGCCGCCGTCTTCGGCGTGGCCGCGCACACACCCTTGATCGTGATCACAGCCGCACTCTCCGCCACTTCCACGGCAGGTGTCTCTACTTTATTCTCGGCATTCCGCGCCGGATGCGGGGCCACTTGCCCTGTAGACTGCTCCGGGGCGGGTTGCGCCGCCGGCGTCGCTGGCTGTGCCTGTCCCCAGGCCAGCGCTCCCAAACACACACACACCAACCAACTCTTACCCATACAAGATTCCTCCAAGGATTGGTAAATCAGGAAGTTAAACAACCCGAACGCACAATCCTAGCATAGAGGGCGGTCTCAGCAGTAGCCGGGATGCTTGGGTTTTCTTAGCGCCCTTCGCGGCGGTTCTTAGCGTCCTTAGCGGTTAAAGGCTCTTGATCTCGGCTTGCGAAGAAAATCGCGTTGGCGCAATCCTGCGATATCACCGATAATCCCATCATGTCCGGGACGCCGGCCCTCTACTCGCCCAACGCCATGCGCGCCGAAAAACGCGCGGTCGCCGGAAACTCGGTTCTTGCCGCCTTCCTCATCACCGGCGGAAAAATCGTAGTCGGCTTTACCACCGGCAGCCTCGGCATCCTCTCCGAAGCCGCGCACTCCGCGTTGGATCTGATTGCCGCCTTGCTCACATATTTTTCCGTGGGGGTCTCCGACAAGCCCGCCGACGCCGACCATCAATACGGTCACGGCAAGGTCGAGAACTTCTCTGCCTTCGTAGAAACCGGCCTGCTTCTGCTGACCTGCGTCTGGGTCATTTACGAAGCGGTCATGCGCCTGTTCTTCCGCCACGTGGAAGTCGAGCCCTCGGTCTGGGCATTCGCCGTGATGTTGATCTCGATGGCTGTCGATTGGTGGCGTTCCCGCGCTCTCGGCCGTATCGCCACCAAGTACGATAGTCAGGCTCTCGAGGCCGACGCTCTGCACTTCTCCACCGACGTCTGGTCGGCAGGCGTGGTCGTGCTTGGTCTCGTGCTGATCCTGGTAGGCCGGATATACCATCTGGAATGGCTTCGCCTTGCCGATCCCGTGTCTGCTCTCTTCGTCGCCGGCGTCATCGTTTCCGTGAGCTGGCGCCTGGCGCGTCGCACCGTCGACGCTCTGCTCGACGCCGCTCCCGCCGGAATCCGCGCCCAGATCATCGACGCCGTCTCGCGCGTCGAGGGCGTGCTCGAAATCGGACGCGCGCGCATTCGCCGCGCCGGCAACCGCTACTTCGCCGACCTCGCCGTCGGCTTCGCCCGCACCGTGACCTTCCAGCGCTCCGAGCAGTTGGTGGCCGCGGTAACGGCCGCGGTCCACAGCGTTCTCCCCGACGCCGACGTCACCGTGCAACCGCTGCCCCGCGCCCAGCGTTCGGAAAATATCTTCGACCGTATTCGTGCCGTCGCCACTCGCCACAACCTCAACGTCCACGACATCAGCGTGCAGGATCTCAACGGCCACCTCCACGTCGAGCAGCACGTCGAACTCGACGAGAACCTCACCTTGAAGGCCGCCCACGATCTGGTCACCGAACTCGAAGCCGACATGCGGCACAATGTGCCGGAGATCGCCGACATCCTCACCCACATCGAAAGCGAACCCGCCACCATCGAAACCGGCGACGAACTGGTTCGCGACGCCAGTCTCGAACGCCAACTAAAGCTGGTAGCCGCCCAGTTTCCCGAGATCGTCGATATGCACGACGTCCAGATCAAGAAAGTCCGCGGCCGCCTCTACGTCTCCTGCCATTGCACCATGTCCGACGATCTGCCGCTCGCTCGCGTACATGACATCCAGACCGAACTCGAAATCCATCTCAAACAAGCCGCGCCCGAACTGTTCCGCGTCCTCATTCATCCCGAGCCCAGCACCGACAATCGGAGATAGAAGAAACACATGAACGCGTTGCCCGCGCCCATCCTGCTCGACATCGCGATCTTCTTCACCGCGCTCTCCTGGGGTTTGGGCGTGTATGTGGTCGACAAGAAAGCGCACGTCTTCGCCTCGCTGGCAATCGGATGTTTCGTCTGCCTCCTCGGCTACAGTGTCCAGAGCCTCGGCGCGCCGATATGGGCGGTCGTGGCCGCGCCGATCCCTCTGGACTTTTTCCTTCTGTGGTACGTTCTAAGGGACCTGCGGAAAATGCTCGTAGCCTATGTCGTAATCTGGGCGATCTACATCGTGTTCCACGTCCTGCTAAGCTCACTCTTCCATTACGATTCTCTGATTCCTGCGTGGAGACTGCATTCGTGAATCTTGAGCAGATCCGGGTAGGAAGAAATAAGGAACTCTTATGACTGACGCTCGCGCAACCTGGATCGAGAAGCAGCGCTTCAACGGCATCGCCACCAGCGGCCACCAGATCGTCGTCGACGGTGACCATGCAGCAGGCAATAGCCCGATGGAACTGGTCCTCATCGGCCTCTGCGGCTGTACCGGCTACGACGTCGTCTCCATCCTGCAAAAGAAGCGCGAACCGTTCACCAGCCTCGAAGTCCGCGCCGAAGCCGAGCGCGCCACCGGCTTTCCTGCGGTCTACACGAAAATTAAGCTGCTCTACCGTGTCGGTGGTAAAGTGTCTCGCAAGGCGGTCGAAGACGCGGTCCGCCTCTCCAAAGAAAAATACTGTTCGGTCTCGGCAATGCTTGAGAAGACCGCGAAGATCACCGCCGAGATCGAATACCTGGACGCGTAGAACGAAGGCAATAGATGACGTCGAAGATCTTCCTCTTCACCCAATCCGGCTGCCTGAACTGCGAAGTCATGAAGATCTTTCTGGAAGCGAAAGGGATCGCCTACGAAGAGCGCAACATGAGCAGCGACAACGCCGCCCGCACCGAATTGCTGGAAACCTACCACACCCACACCGCCCCTACGCTGGTGATTGTCACCGCAGCCGGCGCCGAAGTCATCGAAGGATTCGATCCCGACCGCCTTGACCGCTTCCTCCCTGCTGCCTGATCATCGAAACAATCGCGAGGGTCAGCATCCCAAATTCAAGTCAGCCGGACCTAAATCAGCAAAGCGCGCAACTGCATCCTCTGCGCGGCTATTTCTTCATCGCCTCGGCGGCTCTTCTTTGGGGAGTCTCTGCCAACCTTGGCCGCGCGGTTTTTACCGGTAAGCTGCCATTAGGCTCCGCCGCTCTTCGCCCCATCGATCCCCTCATTCTCTCGCAAACTCGCACTACCTTCTCTCTGCTGCTGCTGTTTCCTCTGCTGGTCGCTTCCCAAGGCTGGCGGCGGATCAAGCTCCCCGCGCGCGATCTCGCTTATTGCTTCCTCCTGGGAACGCTCGGCGTGGCCGTCTCCAATTACTTCTATTACGTCGCGGTCCAGAGAACCAACGTCGCCACCGCCATCATCGTGCAATACACCGCTCCCGTGTGGGTTCTGTGCTACGTAGTGGCTCGTGGCCAGCAAAAGCTCTCGCTGCAAAAGGTAGTTGCCGTGGCGCTGGCGGTTACCGGAATCGCCCTGGTTATCGGCATCCTCGGAACAAACCCAACCAGCGCTCGGACGCTTCGCCTCGATTCCTACGGCCTCATCGCCGCGCTGCTGGCCTCGCTCTCTTTTGCCTTTTACAACATCAGCGGACACCGTATCCTCGCCCGCTACGACCGCTGGCGCGTGCTCGTATGGACGCTCGCCGCCGCCTCCGCTTTCTGGTTGTTCGTCAACCCTCCCTGGAAGATCGTCGCGGCGCACTATGCCCCCGCGCAATGGCTCTTCCTGCTTGTCTTCTCGATGACCTCCGTACTCGGACCATTCTCGCTCTATTTCCTCGGCCTGCAGCACCTCGAGCCCACGCGCGCCATCATCGCCAGTTGCCTGGAGCCCGTGTTCTCCATCCTTCTCGCCGCGCTCCTCCTAGGGGAAGTGTTGCACCCGGTTCAAACCTTAGGAATCATTTTTGTGCTAGCCGCCATCGTGATCGTGCAGCGCCCCAGCCGCGGCGTCGCTGAAGAATGCGTTGCGGTGGAACCTATCGAGTAGCCCATCGAGTAGAATTCCCAAGTGGGACTTGCGGCGCACTTGCAAGAGGAGTGTTTCCTTCCTTGGTACGTGCACCCGTTTGACAATGTTTTTACTTCGCGCTCCGGGATTCTGGGTTAGCCTCGTCGTATCGCTCTCAAGTCGGGACGGCCCGGAACCAGATATGCTTATGAGACTTCACCGGATTATTGCCCTCGTTGTTTTTCTCCTGACGTTCCTCACGCCATGTTTCGCCCACCACATGGCGGTCGTGGTCAACAAGGACAATAAAACCGAGAACGTCACTGCTGTCCACCTGGGCAAGCTTTTTCGCTCAGAGGTCAAAAAGTGGCCGGATGGCAAAGCTGTTGTCTTGGTACTGCACAAGAACTCTGAGGGGGAAACCGAGACGCTGCAGCGCTTGATCAAGATGAGCCCCGCCGAATTGAAGGCGCTGATCGCCACCCACAAGGATTCCGTCGTGACCGCCGACTCAGACGCGGACGTTCTAAAGATTGTTCAATCCACTCCCGGAGCAGTGGGCCTTGTAGAAATTCACTCCGTCGACAACACCATCAATGTCGTGCGTGTGGACGGAAAACTGCCCATGGAGTCAGGCTACCTGCCGCATTAGCAGAGTCGTCTCGGTTCTCATCGTTCTAGAATGTCTTTATATGCATTCAGCGCGACTTTCTTCGGCTGGCTGGGCAGCGTGATATCGACGCTGCGCGTGCTGTTGCCAATGATTCCGGTTTGGCCGAGCCGGATCATGCCCTTGCCAAAGTCGGCAAATACCGGGACCAGCATGGCAAAGTGCTCGTCGACCTCGCTCTGCGTGATGGTCATGTGCAGTTTCACTTTGCCGCCATCTGCCGGAGTGACTTGATACTCGAAGTGGTATCGCGGCACTTGCATGCCATAGACCCACTCGTCAAAAAACCAGTCCAGCCGGTGATTCCCCCCGAGATCCATGAGCTTCGTCATATGTTTCTCGGCAATGGCCTTGAATGACTCGGTGGTCGCCGCCCTGTCGCGATGGGCCTCCACAAACTCATGCATCATCGCGATGAAAGCCTTGTCCTGGTCGTGATCTTCCGTACTGCGCATGATTGAACGCAGCATTTGCAGAACGTAGGCGCCCTTGGGATAGGTCACATCCTGATACGCATCCTCCGTCCGGGGAGAAATCAGACGCAGTCCCATCCAGAGCGGGCCAGCGTCGTTGGGAGCTATCGCAAACCTGTTCTTCTCTAGAATGCGCCGGCGCAGGCGCTCCCAAAATTCGATGTAGTCCTTCTGCCAGTTACCCCCCACGCCCTGCTGCATAAACAATCCGGCAGAGAACTCCGCAAACCCTTCCGACAGCCATTGGTCGTGATATGACGCCCAACCTACGGCGTGGCCCCACCATTGGTGGGAGACCTCGTGCGGGGTCACCTCTTGCGCGAAGCCGGTAAATTTGCTGTCGATGCGTCCGAAAAGCATCCATCTCTGCGTCGAATCCGTATAAGCAGAGATCGGAAGGTAAATCAGGTTCGGCCAGGATTGCCCAAAATTAAAGTCCGGCTGCTCCGTGACGTAGATTTCTTCATAGGGACTCTTGCCGAAATAAAAACTGCAGAGCTGCAACTGCGCGCGCGTTTGTTCAAGAGCATATTTCGTCATGCTGCGGGGCGCCAGCGACTGCAGCGCGGGATTCCGGCGCATGTTATTTGGCAACTCCGTCAGGTAGTAGCCGGAAATCTTGTAGCCTGTGATCTCATCCGGCACTTCGAGCTTCTCGTACGCTCCATAGTTGAACCCGGCCACCGCCACCGAAACTGGCGTGATCCAGTGGCTCACGGCCAGGTCCTGCTCAATCGATTCCGACTGCAGCCTCCCCACGCTGATGACTTTATATTTCCGCGGGACTCTGAAAGTAAGATCATAGAAAGCCTTTTCGCCAAATCCATTCAGGTTGGGATACCAGGAAGTCCGTGCGCTGATGTAGAAACTTCCTTCCCCCGCTTCCACCAGGACCTTGTCGCCCGCGTACTCGACATTGATCGTCTGTTCCTTTCCCAGCGGCGGCGCGTCAGGAAGAATCGCGTAAAACGAGCCGTCCTCCTTGCGGCTTTCCTGAATGAAATAAAGGTCCCGGCCCTGCTCATCCGTGACCCGCGTGACGCGGAGGTTCGGCAACAAGCCAAACTTCAGCACTCTTTCCCCCGCGACCAGAGGCTCGAAGCTGATGCTGGCGCTGCTGAACAAATGCCCATTCTTCGCGATAACCGTCTCGATTTTGTAGCGGTGCGTGGCGAACAACCGGCGATCCTCGCGGGAACTTGCGCTGCGGCTCAAGTATTCGGATTTCAAGTGAGCCAGATACCAGACTCCATCGTCCATCCCTTCGGGGTCGAAGTTGATGACTGCGACTTCCTCCGGTGAATCCAGCTGGGGCAGCGCCCCCACCCGATTCCTCACGAAAAAACGGAGATCCTTGTGCTTCTTGCCGCGAAGATAGGCATTAAAGAATTCCGGATGCGCAGGATTATAGACAGCCGCCAGAAGGTCGGCGTCCACGTTGTCCATGGTTTCGCCCTGCAGCAGATATTGTGTAAAGCCCAGGGCTTGCTCGTGGCGCTGCCGCATCCGTTCCCGCCAGCGGTTGAGGACAGCGGCCGCCTCGGAAGCGGGTTCCGATCGCTTCCCCAGTCCGGGAAGCAACTTCAGACGGGCCTCTCCAGTGAATCGGAAAACCGCTTCGCTGAAGTCTTCGTTCACCTCGGCTGCGCCGGTGCGCCGGCTGAGTTCGCGAGCGTCCAGAGGAATCACCGGCTTAAGATTGAAGTGTCCTTCCCCAATGAAGATCGCGCCAGTCATAACTCCATTCACCGGAGTCAAAAACGTCAGCGTCCCTTTCTGAAATTGGAAGGTTGCGGTGTCCCAAAGCAACGTGAAATTGTCGAAGCGGAACGTTTCGCCCAGCCCAATCTCGCGGAGCTGGCGGTAAACCGGGTCAGAGTTGGCAAACGCCAAACTCTTTGCCGGAACTGAGATGACCTCCTGCTGTCTGGCAATGCTAAGCGTCAGTTGCAGTTGGCCAGCTCCCGCCACATCGACAGTCTTTACCAGAGGCTCGAAACCCTCCCGCGTCACCCGCAGCGAGTACGTTCCAGGCTTCAGTTCCGGCGAAGTAAATTTACCGAGCCCGTCCGATGAAAGCACGATTGGCTGTGTCAGGTCTCCACCGGTGATCTCAATCCGCGCGCCGGCAATGACCGCGCCCGATGGATCTTGAACGGTTCCGGAAATCGTCTGCGCGCTCAACCACGTCGGGCCCATCAGGCACAGAAGAAATACCGCAGCTCTCAGAAAGGAAGGGAACAGCCGGCGGCGCTCGCCAGCCAGCCGGTCACCGACTGGAAAGAGCACGACTGGAAACACGACTTGAAACGCAGTGTACGGCAACCCATCAGTTTAAGCTTGCTCCGGCGCGTGCGTCATCTCAGCCGGAGCAGATGAAAATACCTTCGCGCTTTCTTAACATCCCGCGCGATCTGCTCGCGCAACGCCTCGACCGACGGAAACTTGATCTCATCGCGCACGCGGTCGAGAAAACAGATCTCGACTTCGCTCTCCGGCGTCAGCTCAATAGGATGAAAGTTTAGCAGGTGGGTCTCGATCGCGAACGAATCCGCCCCAAACGTCGGACGATTGCCCACATTGGTGACGGAATCAAAGCGCTCGTCTCCGACCCGCGTGCATGTGATGTAAACGCCATCTTTGGGGACAAGTTCTTCATAGCGTGCCAAGTTGATGGTGGGAACGGTGTATTTCGATCCCAGCCCGCGCCCGCGCCCCGGCGCGCCCAGAATGCAGAACGGGCGCGCCAGCAGATGCCGCGCCCGGCTCACCCGTCCCTCGCCGATCAGTTTGCGAATGTGACTGCTCGAAACCGGCTCGCCGCGCAGCTTCTCCTCCGAGTAGACTTTTACTTCAAATCCCATCTCCTGTCCCAGTTGCGCCAGCAAATTCACGTCGCCGGCAGCCTTGTGCCCGAAGCGGAAGTTGTAGCCTTCATGCACTTCGCGCGCATGCAGTTTCTTCTTCAAAATGCGGTCGGCGAATTGGCGCGGCGTCATCAGCGAGAGGTCGCGCCCAAAGGGCAGCATCAGCACCGCATCAATCCCGGTAGCTTCAAGCAAGCGAAGTTTTTCCGGATCCGGAGTGAGCAGCTTCAATCCTGAGTCCGGCCGCAAAATGCGCGCCGGATGCGGCTCAAAAGTCACGGCCACGGCCTTGGCCCCGCCCTGCCGCGCCCCGCGCACGATCTCGCCCAGAACATGAGCGTGCGCCCGGTGAACTCCGTCGAAATTGCCCACGCTCACCAGCGATGGCCCAAATCCCGCCGGAACGTCTTCGAGTTTGTGAAAGACCTGCATAGCAGTGGTCAGTGGCCGGTGGCCAGTGGCCGGTAAGTCAGCTCGCCGCAAAGGGTTTGACTGACCACTCGCACTGATCACTGACCACTGATTTCAAACTCCAGTTTCATCCCGTCATACGCCAGCCGCACCTGCGGTGGCAGCGTCGCGTTCGTCGCCTCGTGCGCCAGATCGTGGCAAATGTGCGTGAAGAATGCCCGCTTTGCCTTCACCCGCTCCGCAATGCGCAGTGAATTCTCCACCGTCGAGTGCGTGGGATGCGGCTTGTGCCGCAGCGCGTCCAGAAAAAGGATGTCCAGCCCTTCCAGTTGATGGAACGACGCCTCGGGAATTTCGCTGTGATCGGTGAGATACGCCGCGTTGCCAAAACGAAAGCCGTAAATCTCCGCCTCGCCATGGATCAGCCGCACCGGCTCGAAGCGCGCCCCGAAAAGCTCCACCGGACCGTCAATCGGGCGCAACTCGAGTTGCGGCAAACTGCCATACTTGTAATCCGCGTCGAAGATGTAGGTGAACATCTTGCGCAGAAAGGCGGCCGCATCCGGGCGCGCGTACAGCGGCAACTTCCCCGGCTTGTGACGGTAACTGAGCGGACGCAGATCGTCGATGCCGAGAATGTGATCGGCGTGCGTGTGCGTGTAGAACACCGCGTCGATGCGCGTAATCCCCTCCCGAATCGCCTGGGCGTAAAAATCGGGCGAGGTATCGATAAGGACCGCTTTCCCCGCGTACTCAACCATCACCGAGGGGCGCGTGCGCCGGTCACGCGGGTCTTTGGAAGTGCACACCGCGCAGTCGCAACCCAGCGTAGGCACGCCCATCGACGTGCCGCTGCCCAGCACTGTAAGCGTGGCCTTCATGCGTTGCTCTTCATCGTTGAAAAAGCAGTGGTCAGTGGTCAGTGATCGGTGGTCAGTGAAACCCGTTAGTGGTCAGAGCGCCGGTCCAGCACGAGGGGTTTTACCGATCACCGACCACTGATCACTGACCACTGCTTAAGTTCCCGTAGCGGCCCCAGGCAGCGGCGGGCGCGATAGCGCGTTGGTTACCTCCACGTAGGCCATGCGCACTTCGTAAAGGCTGTTTTGCAGGAAAGTTTCTTCCGTCGGAGTCAGGTTCCCCTTGGTTTTTTCCGCCAGCAGGGCGAGCGTGTCGATGGTCTGGCGCGCGCCGATTATGTCGATGCGAGGCTGGCCGCCCTGCTCGTGCATTAATCCCAATTGCAGCATTGCCGTCATATACAGTGACGCCAGGAAGCGATCGAAGGTCATCTCAAACTCTTTGGCAGAGCGGCCGCTGAGTTCCACGCGCGAGTCCAGTTCCTTCGACGATGCCCGGTAAGCATCGGCCTGCGCCTGCTGCTCGGCCGCGGTAGGAGGCGCGGGCATCTCTTGCCCTGCAATGCCTTCTGACGCCGCAGGAAACGGGGCGACCGGGCTCCCGGCGGGCGCGCTTTCTCTGGTCGCGGTTTGACTTGAGGTGGGCGCCGATGCGGGAGCTGTCGAAGCCTTCGCCGGCTCTGCCGACTCGCGAACCTCGTTGCGCAACTCTCCGTCCTCGGTGAACAAGCGGCGGTCGGTTACAGTGAAGCCTGATTCTTGTCTCTTCTCAGCCATATAGTCTGTCCTTAGTAAATCGTTTGCGAAAATCCGATGAAGATCTTCTCCGCGTCCTTTGCGAGTACTTGCCGACCTTTGGGGTTAGCCTTTGCTTCTAAGCTCGTCGCTGCAATGAGTCTTCGGTCTGACCCAGCGCGACCGACTCCATGGGCAACTGCACGACGGTAGCCTTAACGCTCCCAATCATCACCTCGCGCCCCGGAACTCCTACCTCACGCCGAATGTATCCGAGAGCGACGGTCTGTTCCCCCGATGGCGTGCGGAGAGCCGCGACGCTGGTGATCTCACCGACTTCTTTTTCGGCAGAGACAATCTTATCTCCCGCCGCGACTGCCGCCGCGCCTTCCACCAGGAAGCCGCTAAATTTGCGATGCACGTTGCCGCGCGAGCGAATTCGCTCCACGATCTCTTGTCCAACGTAGCAGCCCTTGTTGAAATTGAGGGCGCGCATCTGCTCGGTCTCCTGGGGCAAGTCGCGCTCGCGAATGTCGACGCCATATAAGGGAATTCCCGCCACAATGCGCTGCATCTCCAACGCTTCACTGCCCACCGGCGTTGCTCCCACGGCGGCCAGCGCCTGCCAGGTTTTGTAAGCATCCTGGGGCGCGAGCCAGACTTCGTAGGATTCCTGCGGCTCACACTCGCCGCAAATCACGGTGCACTCCAGGCAACTGCAATCGCACTCGCAATGCGGTGTGATCATTTGCAATGGATGCAGATTTGGAACTTCAATCCCCGCTCGATTCAAGACGGCGCGCGACCTGGGCCCCGTCAATCCGATAGCAGTCTGCTTGTCGCTGATATTCGTCACTGCCACATCGTCCATGATGATGTAATGGTCGAAGGTGGCGATGATCTTCTCCACCTGGCTGCGATCGGTTTCGACGATGAGCGCCTCGCCCTGGTTGTAGACATACATATCGCCAAGGATGCGCCCCTGCGGATTGAGCAGGAAAGAGTACACACCGTGGCCAGCGGCAAGATCGCGAATGTTATTCGTCACCATGCCGTTCATCCAGCGCACGCGATCGCCGCCGGTGAGCGAGATCCGCGCGCGGAAGCCGAGGTCATAGATCCCACAACCGTGGAGCATGGCAGCAAATTCCGCTTGAGGATCGGTGAAGCGCGCCGCCGTCGTGGCTCCGCGATAGTCCAAGGAAGTGGAGGGCGCGTCAATCCCCGACTTACCGCTAAGCGCGTCTTTGAGGGGAGTACCTGACATTAGAATATTGATTATAGCGAACGTCCCGATGATTCATTGCCGGCAGTCCGTTGCCCAATTGACCCATTCGTCGATTGCAGGTCGGTCGTTGAAAACCAGCCCCCGCTCCTGATTGCGGGCAAAGGCCCAACAACTTCCACGAAGATTCAACAACTTCCACCAGAAATCAACGACTTAGCCAGAAGTTAACGCTAGGGCGGTTTCCCGCCGTTTCTAGAGGCTCGGGCGTTCGGGAGGATGTCCGGTCCACCCGACCATAGAAGTCGACGTACCGCGCTTCCTAGGTGCCCCAGCGTCGATTTTACAAACGGGCTCGACCGGTGACTGACGGTTTTGCCGCCCATTCTGATCCTGCTGAAGTATAGCTGTAAGTAAATACAGACGACAACCTACTCATTCTGCTCAGCTTGTGTTAGCTTTTCTGCCGTGGACCCGCACAGACCCTCCAAGAAACGCATCGCCGTCATCCCGGGAGACGGGATTGGTCAAGAGGTCATCCCGCAGGCGCTCAAAGCTGTCCGGGCGTCGGGAGCCGATGTCGAGTTCGCCGAATTCGACTGGGGAGCTGACCGTTATCTTCGAGATGGAGTAACTGTCCCTCCCGACGGCTTCGCCATGCTTGCCCGTGACTTCGACGCTATCCTCGCCGGTGCCTTCGGCGATCCGCGAGTCAAGACCAACATCCATGCCAAAGAGATTCTTCTCGGCATGCGCTTCAAGATGGATCTCTACGCCAACGTGCGGCCGGTGCGTCTGCTCGACGCGGCCCTGTGTCCGCTGAAAGGCGTTGAGCCGAGGGATGTAGACTTTGTGGTCATCCGCGAAAACACCGAGGGTGTTTACACCGATGCTGGCGGAGTCTTCAAGCTGGGCACGCCAGATGAGATCGCGATTCAGGAAGACATCAACACGCGCAAGGGCGTGGAGCGCATTATCCGCTACGCGTTTGAGTATTGCGAATGCAACCTGAAATTTGATGGCTCGCCGCGCGGACGAGTACTGATGTGTGACAAATCGAACGCGATGACGCACGCCGGCGGCTTGTGGCAGCGTGTGTTCAGGGAAGTAGGTGGCGAATTTCCGCAAATTGCCACGCAGCACATGTACGTGGACGCGCTCTGCATGCAGATGGTGCGCGATCCGCGCGGCTTCGATGTGATCGTGACGAATAACATTTTTGGCGACATCATCACCGACCTCGCTGCCGGCCTCCAGGGCGGACTCGGCATGGCGGCCAGCGGCAATATTCATCCCGGGAAAACTTCGATGTTTGAGCCGGTACACGGCTCGGCCCCGCCCATCGCGGGAAAGAATATAGCGAATCCGTTCGGGGCGATTCTGACCGCAGCGATGATGCTGGGGCGTCTTGGGCTGACGCGAGAGGCGGAGAAGATTGAAGCTGCAGTATTAGAAGCCGTGCGGCAGAAGAAAACCACGCAGGACATTGGCGGAATGCTCGGGACGCGGGAAGCTGGGGAGTGGGTGGCGGAGCGAGTCAGCGGGTTGCCATCCTGAGCGCAGTACGAAGGACCTATACGCTGCTTGCGGTGGTTACAGTGTCTCAGGGAGTTCTTCCTGCGAGCCGCGAGCCAGAGGGAACAACGAAACTGCGCCGCAAGAACTCCCAACTGGGTCTGTGATAGCTTGAGCAGGTGAGGGGTCCTTCGACTCCGCAAGCGCCCTCGCTTCGCTCAGACGCTTGCTTCGCCCAGGATGACAGCTTTGAAGAAGTCATTTGTTCTCACGATTCTCGTCACGGTGGTTTCTGCCGCGGCAGTCTCAGCGCAGGAAGTCGCAAGTTTTTCGCAAGATCAAAGTCAAAATCAAACCCAAGATCAAAGTCAAAAGCAGTCGGACCAGAGTGTCCGGCCCACGCAAGCACCTTCCGCGCAAGCTCCTTCCACGCCAGAGAGGGAAGTCAAGATCACGCCGCGGCAGGCTGAAGAATTGTTTCACTCCGTCGACGAGATTCTCGCCTTTGACAGCAAGCAGACTGGACTGCCTATCAAGAAGCAGGTCAAGCGGCGGCTGACCAGCCGCGATGAAGTGGTCGCGTACCTGACCAAGCACATGAAGGATGAAGATGTGAAAAAGATGCAGCGCTCGGAGCTGGTGCTGAAGAAATTTGGGCTGCTGCCGCGCGAGTTTGACCTAGAGAAACTGCTGGTCGCATTGCTGCGCGAGCAGATCGCGGGATACTACGATCCGAAGACAAAAACCGTGAATCTGCTGGACTGGGTTCCGATGGAAGAACAGGAACCGGTGATGGCTCACGAGTTGACGCATGCGTTGCAAGATCAGGCGATCGGCCTCGACAAGTGGATGAAGAAGGGCGATAAAGATCTGGGCGAGATCAAGAAAGACCCGACGCCGGAGGATATCGAGAACGACGAGATGAATGACGCGCGCGAGGCGGTGGTCGAGGGCCAGGCCGAGACTGTGATGATGCAATATGAACTCGCGCCGGTGGGGCGGTCGATTGCGGATTCTCCTGAGCTGGTGGAAACGATGGAAGCGCAGATGGCCAACGGGACGGACGACTCCAAAGTTTTCAAAGACGCTCCAATCTTTCTGAGAGCGTCCCTGACGTTCCCCTACAGCTATGGCATGCGCTTCGTGATCAAGCTGATGGAGAAGGGCGGCAAGGAAAAGGCGTTTGCTGCGGTTTTGGCCAATCCTCCGCACTCTACGCGGCAGATCATGCAGCCTGAAACCTACTTGTCGGGCGAGAGGATCGAGCGCATGCACATGCCGGAATTCAAGCGCGATTTCAAGGACTACGTGAAGTTCGATATCGGTGCCATGGGCGAGTTCGATGTTGCGGTGCTGATCGAGCAGTATGCGGGGAAGAAGTTGTCGGAGCGGCTGTATCCGGAGTGGCGGGGCGGATATTACTACGCGGCGCGTCCGAAGAAAGACGCGGCGGCGCCGTTGGGGCTGATCTATGTGTCGCGGTGGTCGAGCGCCGAGAAGGCGTCTGAGTTTGCGGAAATTTATGCGCGATCGTTGACGCAGCGGTACAAGAAGGCGGAGGAGGTAGGGGATCCTTCAGCTGGCCAAGCGTCGGAACATCCAGAGTACAAGGTTGACGTTCTGAAAGGCCGGCGCGCCTGGACTACCGAAGAAGGCACAGTGGTGGTTGAGGAGCAGGGCGATACCGTGCTGGTGAGCGAGAGCCTGGACGCGGCTACGACGGCGACGCTGGAGAAGGAAGTGTTTGGGAAGTAAATCTTAGAGGGGTAGCCAGTTACGGTTGAGGAGTTCTTGCATGCAGGGTTTGACGCTATGGCAAAAGTTCAAACATCGCAATAAGGGCGTACTAGTCGAGGTTACTCGGACGCAACTAGAACTCGCCAATGAAGATCCCAAGCGGTCTAACTCGGCCTCTCGCCGCCGACGTGTTTCGGTGACCATGATTTGTTTCTTTTGGATAATTCTAACGCTCATCGCCATTCTCGCGTGGTCTTTACTGAAGTCTGGGCGGTCGGTGCCCTAAGTTCAACGTGTGCGAGCGCGTCAATTCCGCCTTTTCTTACCAGCCTTGTCCTCGCTCTTATCTGCTGTTTCTCCCAGGAAGTGGTGCACTTCGGCTGCAACCGTGAACTGTTTGCCGCTGCGCTCAACCGTCAGGCGACGTTCCTTGCCGGGCTCGCCTCCGAGCATTGACCAGACTTGTCCCATGGTCGAACCGGAGACTGGGATGCCGTCGACTGCGACGAGATGGTCGCCTGCCTGAACGCCATCTGTGCCCCCGGCCACGGAGGGTTTTCCATCGAAATCGGCGATGCCGAGGATGGTGAAGCGTCCATCGTCTTCGGGGCGCAGGATTAGGCCGATGACGTCGAATTCGGGAAAGTTAAACAAGCGGCCGATATCGAAATAGACGGTAGAGTGGGCGTAGTCGATGCCGATGCGGTAGTTCATGAGGGCGTTCGCGCCGAGAAGGCCGGCGGTAGGGATTCCGGCGCGCTTTTCGAAAAAGGCCATCCGGTCCTTGGGAAATTCGACTACTGGCACATCGGTGAGGAAGAGCGGGCCGTAATGAATGCGGTCCACGCGCATCAGCTTCCACGCCGGCTCGTGGGGAAATTCCCCCATATTTGCCGGGCCGACAGCGCCAGTCATGTGCGGCCAATCGGGGTGAGCGGCGGAGAGTTTGTCGAAGAGGTCTTCTGCAAGAAAGCTAATGGACGAACCCAAGTCCAGACCGAGATTGTACTTCTTGTTTCCGATCTGGCTGGGGACCTGGATGAGGCCGTTCCCGCCGTCCAGACTTACTTTTGCGTTCACGCCCTTGAATTTCAGGCTGCCGGGTTGGGCAAGGGTGAGTTCGCGGCCGGGGAAATCGATGAGGACGTCGTAGCGGCTGAGGACGGTGGAGGGGAGGTTAATATCGGCGTCCAGCCCGGGAGCGATTGAAGTGACGAAGGCAGGGACCTTCGCTTCTTTAATTCCAAATCCTGGAATTCGTCCGCCCAAAGTGATCGTCATGCCGCCGATGTTCATCTCAGTCGGTGGAGTGGCAGAGCAGAGTTGCCCGTCGCAAGCCATCGAGCCTCCGGTGCGTTCGAACAGTCTCTGCGACATGTAGAGATCGGGATTTCCATTGTCGACCCAGGCACGGACACGCTGCGTCGTTCCGTCGGGGAGCGGAATGCCAACGTCAATGATGACGCGGTTGTGGCTGAGCGTGAGAGGTACCGTTACAGATTTTGACCCAGGCTGGAGCGAGGGCCTGGATGAGTTTTGTGCGAGGGCGTAGGTAGTGAGAGCGAGGACGACCAGGGCCCTGCATCGCATATAGGAATTGTAGCGGGTTGGAATATCTTGAACCACAGAGAATACCCTTGGCTTCCCCCTCGGCTTCGCGTGGGGCTAAACAGGGCAGGCAGGGAATCACAGAGGGTCTTGTATAATCACGAGTTTGACTTCGGCGTTCGGCAGATTTCTGCAGACGAACTTTGGAGGATGGGTGGCACAGGCGGAGATTGGGATTATCGGCGGTAGCGGGCTTTATGCGATGCCGGGGCTGAGCCGCGTGAAGGAAGTGCGGGTGAAGACTCCGTTTGGCGCGCCTTCTGACGCTTACGTTTGCGGCGCGCTGGAAGGGCGCAAGGTGGCGTTTTTGGCCAGACATGGGCGCGGGCATCGCATTCTGCCGAGCGAACTGAACTTTCGTGCGAATATTCATGGGTTCAAGCAGCTGGGAGTCGAGAGGATTGTTTCCGTTTCCGCAGTCGGGTCGCTGAAGGAAGAGCACAAGCCGCTGGAGTTTGTGATTCCGGACCAGTTCTTTGATCGCACTCGGCATCGGGTGGATACGTTCTTCGGCGGCGGAGTGGTGGCGCACGTTGCGTTTGCCGATCCAGTGTGCGGCGAAATGGCGGCCGTTGTCGAGGCAGCGTGCAAGACAGCCGGCGTGACCGGGAAGCGCGGCGGAACTTACTTGTGCATGGAGGGTCCGCAGTTTTCTACGAAAGCTGAGTCGAATGTGTATCGCGGGCTGGGCATGGATGTGATCGGCATGACTAACCTGCAGGAGGCGAAGCTGGCGCGCGAAGCGGAGCTTTGCTACGTCACGGTGGCGATGGTGACGGACTACGATTGCTGGCATCCGCATCACGATTCGGTGACCGTGGATCAGATCGTGGCGGTGCTGGTGAAGAATGCGGAGAATGCGGCGAAAGTGGTGCGCGAGACCGTGGCGGCGATGCCGCGGGGGCGGTCGTGTAAGTGCGAGTCGGCGCTGGCGCATGCGATTTTGACGGAGCATAGGAAGATTCCGGCTGCTACGAAAAAGAAACTCAGGTTGATTATCGGAAAGTACGTGGAAGGCAGTGGTCAGTGATCGAAAAGCTGTGGTCAGTGGTCAGTGGTCAGTAAAAACCCTCGCATAAGAGATTTTACTGACCACTAGCCACTGACCACTTACGAGAGGAAGAAAGCAGCGCGATGAGCATTGTCGTTGTGGGTTCGGTTGCGTTTGATGACATTACGTCGCCTTCGGGCAGCGTCCAAGGGATTCTGGGCGGGGCGGCGACTTATTTTTCGCTGGCCGCGAGCTATTTTACTCAGGTGCGCGTGGTTGCGGTGGTGGGCGACGACTTCGGCGCGGAACACGAAAACGTTCTCAAGAAACGTGGCGTGGATACGCGCGGCATCGAGCGCGCCCGGGGAAAGACATTTCGCTGGGGCGGAACGTACGCGGAGAACCTGAGCGAAGCTAAGACTACTTTCACCGATTTGAATGTGTTTGAGAAGTTCCAGCCGCAGATTCCTAAAGAATACGAGGACACGGAGTTTTTATTCCTGGCGAATATTCAGCCAACCTTGCAGGCCAACGTGCGGCGGAAGATGAACGGCGTGCAGCTTACTGGATGCGACACCATGAATTACTGGATCAACGGTGCGCGCCAGGAACTGGCGGAGACTCTGAAGCTGGTCGACGTGCTGTTGATCAACGATACCGAGACGAAGATGCTGGCGCGCGAGACCAACCTGCCGCGCGCGGCGCAGAAAGTGCTGGCCATGGGGCCGCAGGCGCTGGTGATCAAGCACGGCGAATATGGGGCAACAATTTTCTTTCGCGAAGGCGCGTTTGGGATTGGGCGGCATCCATTTCGCGCGCCGACCTTGCCGCTCGATGAGGTGAAGGATCCTACCGGAGCGGGCGATTCTTTCGCCGGAGGATTCATGGGCTACGTGGCCTCCCAGGAGGAGTTGAACCGCGAAGTGCTGAAGCGGGCGCTGTTCTATGGGGGGGTGATGGGATCGTTCGCGGTGGAAAGTTTTGGCACGGAGCGGCTGCAGTCGCTGACCCGTGAAGAGATTGACGCGCGCTTTCAGATTTTTCGTGAACTGACCCACCTCGAATGAAGCCGCAATCTCCGCCGCCTAGATCGCATTCTCAAATTGAGGCCGTGCGGCTGGTGTGGCTGGCGATCTTCGTCTCCGTATTCTCCTTTCTTTATTTTTCTCGTCATGGAGATGTGCTGCTGTACGGCGATGCCGTGGCGCATATCAACATCGCGCGCCGCGTGTTCGATTCGAAAACTCCCGGGCTGCTGCAGTTGGGGACGGTCTGGCTGCCGCTGCCGCACCTGCTGATCATGCCGTTCATTATTTCGAAACAGATGTGGCAGAGCGGCACGGGAGGGTCGATTCCGTCGATGGCGGGGTTTGTGCTCGGAGTGCTGGGAATTTTCCGGTTGGTGCGTGGGGCGTTCGGGCGCGACGGGGAAGTGGATGCGACGGTGAAGATTGGGGCATGGGCTTCGGCGCTCGTCTATGGCGCGAATCCTAATCTGATTTACATGCAGGCTACGGCGATGGGCGAGTCGCTGTATCTGGCGTTTTTCATTTGGGCTGTGGTGTATTTCGCGGAGTTCTCGCGGGGCGGGCTCAAGACGGAGCGGCCTCTGACGAAATGCGGGTTGTGTTTGGTGTGGGCTTGCTTGACGCGGTATGACGGGTGGTTTCTGAGTGTTGCCTTGGTGGGAGTCGTGGTCGCTTCCCCACTTCTAGCAAAGTACGCGAGAAATGGGGCACCCAGGTCTGTTGTACCAACTTCACGGAAGGCTGTGGCAAAGTTTATTTTGTTGGCGGCGGCTGGTCCGGCGCTTTGGCTTGGTTACAACGCCGTTGTGTATCGGAATCCGCTGGAGTTCGGCAATGGGCCTTACTCAGCAAAGGCGATCGAGCAGAAGACTGCAACCGTGAACCCGGCAAAAGGGAATTTGTTTGCTGCCGGCTCGTATTTTCTGAAGGCGGCGGAATTGAATGTGAGTGAGTCGAACTGGCTGGGGCGTTTGTGGCTGGCTCTGGCGCTGCTGGGAAGTCTGGTGGCGGGATTCAGCGGGCGCGGGCGGGTTGCTTTGCTGCTGTGGGTGCCGCTGCCGTTTTATGCGTGGTCGGTGGCGTATGGGAGCGTGCCGATTTTCGTCCCGCCGTGGTGGCCATTCTCGCAGTACAACGTTCGCTACGGATTGCAACTGCTCCCGGCATTCGCAGTGTTTGTGCCGCTGGGGATTCGGTACCTCGTGGAATCTGCGACCAGAATTTCGCGCCTAGCGGTTTTCTCCAGCAGGGCAAACGTGGTGGGGATGGTGAGCGTGCTGGTGCTGTTGATTGCAAGCTATGCCGCGATCTGGCGCGCGGACCCGATCTGCTATCGCGAGGCTGCGATCAACATGCGCGGGCGCGTGGCGCTGGATGGGCAACTGGCGGGGTGGATTAAATCGTTGCCGGCGGATTCCACGCTGCTGATGTATTTAGGCGAGCATGTGGGCGCGCTGGAGCAGGCTGGCGTCCCGTTGCGGCGGGTGATCAACGAAGGTAATCATCGGGTGTGGAAGCAGCCGGTCGATCCGGAGGGTTTGTGGGAGCGGGCGCTGGCGGATCCGGCGGGTTACGCAGACTACGCTGTCGGGTTCGACGGCGACCAAGTGTGGAAGGCGGCGGAAGACCGGCATTTGAAGGCGCTAGTCGAAATCCATACCACGGGTCAGCCGCGGGCGGTGATTTTTCAGGGACGCATGCCGTGCGCAGCCAGGAGCAGCCGCGGTAAGCGGTAATCACGCGGGTTAATGCGGCGCGACGAAGAAGGCACGTTGCGGTGATAAAATCCGGCCATCCGACGCCTTTATCGAGGATTGAACTCTAAGTAATGAACTGGCAACACATTTTCGATTTGCTGCACGGAGAGGTGGCGAGTGGCTTTGTCGCCACTTCTATAACGCGTCTGGTGCTGGCGGCGATTCTCGGCGGGATCATCGGGCTGGAGCGGGAGCTGAAACACCGGCCTGCGGGGCTGCGCACGAACATGTTCATCTGTTTCGGAGCGGCGCTGTTCACCGTGTCTGTCGAGGGCGCTGGCGGCGGAGCCTTCCGACTATACGCGGATTGCGGCGCAGATTATCCCTGGCATTGGTTTCATTGGTGCGGGGTCGATCCTGCATACCCGCGGCCTGACGAGCGGACTCACGACCGCCGCTACTTTGTTCGTGGTGGCGTCGGTGGGAATGGCTACGGGTGGCGGACTCTACGTAACTGCGGTTTTCGCCACGGCCGTGGTTCTTATTACCCTGTTCGCTCTGGGCCACCTGGAGCGAACCTTCAACTTAAAGACGCTGCTGAACACTTACGAGGTTACAGGCGTGAGCCTGGAAGAGATCAGCCTGGAAGTGAACCGCATCCTGGAGCGCAAGCATCGCATGATGCAAAACATGGTGAGCGGCAGCACGAGCCAGCATATCCGCGTGCAGTTCGATGTGGCAGGGTGCAACCGCGATCAGACGGAATTGCTTCGTGAATTAAAGACGTCGCCGGTGCTGGGCAGCGTGACTCCGTTAGGGCCGGTGGAATTGGAGTGAGCCTGCCGAGTGTGGTGATTCCGTTTATGAAGGCGAGCGCATGCGGAAATGATTTTCTGCTGATCGACTCTTCGACGATCGACTCTTCGACGATCAAGGCTTCGACGATCGATGCTCTGGCTCCGCTGGACATGGCAGGGATTACGCGACGCATGTGCGACCGCCATCAGGGCGTGGGTGCGGATGGAGTGGAATGGATGTATCCGCACCCGGCGGCGGATGTGGAGATTCGGCTGATTAATGCCGACGGTTCCGAGGCGGAGATTTCCGGCAACGGCACGCGCTGTGTGGCGGCGTACCTTTGCGCAGAGCGCGGGAAAGAACGGATTACGATTCAAACCGGGGCTGGACTAAAGACTTGCTTACTCACGGGGCGCTCCGAATCTGAATATGAGTTTGAAGTTGAAATGGGTGAGGCTGCCGTCGGACCGGAACTCGCGGTGAATCTGGGGGCGGCTGAGGTTCGTGGGATTCCCGTTTCGCTCGGGAATCCGCATTATGTTGTATTCGTGCCGGAGTTTGACGAGAACTGGCGGACTGCAGCAGCGGAGATTCAGCGCAGTTCCCAGTTCAAACAGGGCGTGAACATTGAACTCGTGGTAGTGGATGGAAAGCACGATGTTCGCGCTCGTTTTTTCGAGCGTGGAGTGGGTGAGACGCAATCGTCGGGGACGGGTTCGTGCGCAGCGGCCGTGGCGGCGATGGCGATGGGCAGGGCGGAATCAGGGGTTCGCGTGCATGCTCCTGGCGGAACGCAGACCGTGCGCAGGGAAGCGAATTTGGTGTTTCTTCGTGGGACGGCGCGACTGGTGTGTCGGGGAGAGTTTTTTCTGAATTAGGCTGCTGACTGTGCTCCGTGCAGTTTGTAGTTCGCAATCCCGTGTGTGCTGATCGCATTTGTTTCACGACAGGCATCTAGCCGAATGTCCTCTTTAACTACTCCCCGTATCAAGCCGCCGGCCCTTCGGGCGGGAGACACGGTTGGCATTGTGGCGCCCGCCAGCAACGTGAAGCGAGCCGATCTGGAAGCGGGATGCGAAGCGCTGCGGCGTGCGGGCTACCGGCCGTTTTACTTCGATTCTATTCTTGAGCAGGATCTTTATTTTGCGGGATCGGTAGAACGGCGCGCGCGCGAACTGGAAGACATGTTTACGCGGGAGGAGGTGCGGGCAATTGTTTGCGCGCGCGGCGGGTACGGCGCGAACTATCTGCTGGAAGCGTTGGACTTAGAGAAGATCAAATCGCACCCCAAGATTTTTGTTGGCTATAGCGATGTGACCACGCTGCTTACGTATTTTTCAGATACGGCGGGCCTGGTGACGTTTCATGGACCGATGGTGGCGAAGGATTGGTTGCATGAAGATGGTGTGGATCTACTGTCATGGCAGGCTGCGCTAGCCGGTACTGTCGCGTGGGAACCCAATCTGGGCGCGGGTTCTGGAGCGAGCGGCTTGGTGGAGGGAACTGCCGAGGGAATTCTTTACGGAGGATGCCTTTCGATTTTGGTGGCCTCTCTCGGAACTCCGTATGTGATTCGCACGGAGGGGACGATTCTGTTTCTGGAGGATTTGGCGGCGAAGCCTTTCCAGATCGACCGCACGCTGATGCAGTTGAAGCTGGCGGGCAAGCTGGATGGAGTGCGGGGCATCGTCTTCGGCGAGATGCGCGATTGCATGCAGACTGCAAATCAGGGATACACGCTGGAAGAAGTGGTGCTGCGCATTGTAGGTTCGTTTGGCGTGCCGGTGGCTTATGGAGTGCGGTCGGGCCATGTGACGGCGGGGAACATCACGTTGCCGATCGGTGTGCGGGCTGGGTTGACGGTGCGCGGGGGGCAGGTGAGCTTGAGAATTTTGGAAGCGGCGGTTAGCGACGTGGAAAGTAAAGCCAAGAACTAAACGGGGAGAGCGCGCAGGGAAATCCGCGGAGGATGCGAAGAAAAGCATGGACGACAAGAAGAGACACGTACACTTAATCGGCATTTGCGGCACGGCAATGACCTCGCTGGCTGGGATGCTGAAGCAGCGGGGGTTTCGGGTCACTGGGTCGGATGCGGCGGCGTATCCGCCTATGTCGGACTTTCTGGCGGAACTTGGCATTCCGCTGGCGCAGCCTTTTGATGCGCGGAATCTGGAGCCTCGTCCTGATTTGGTTGTGGTCGGCAACGCGATTTCTCGCGGGAACGTTGAACTGGAACATGCGCTCGACCAGCGCATTCCATTTTGCTCGCTGCCGCAATTGCTGCATGAGGAATTTCTGCTCGGCAGGGAGGTGCTCGTGGTGGCGGGAACGCACGGAAAGACCACGACGACCTCAATGCTGGCCTGGATTTTTCATACGGCCGGGATGCAGCCGTCGTTTCTCATCGGCGGCATCGCGGAAAATTTTGGATCGAGCTTTCATTTAGGTCAGGGAAAGCATTTCATTCTGGAAGGCGACGAGTACGACACAGCATTCTTTGATAAGGGACCGAAGTTTCTGCATTACTTTCCGGACGCCGTGATTCTTACCTCCGTCGAGTTCGATCACGCAGATATCTATAAAGATCTGGATGCGGTAGAGACTGCGTTCAAGCGGCTGGTGAATCTGATCCCGCGGCGCGGACGGATTATGGCGTTCGATGGAATGGCTGGCGATGTGGTCGAGAGTCCCAGTCTGGAGCGCTGTTTGAGCAAGCCGTTCTGCCTCGTGGAACGCTATGGAGCGTCCGCGCGCGCCGACTGGCGAATCACGAACCTGAAATTGGAGCCGGGGCGAACAACTTGGTATGTTCTACACGACGGGAAGGTGTGGTCGGATTTTGAATTCCCGTTGGCGGGCGAATACAACGTGTGGAATGCAACCGCGGCGGCGGCGCTCGCTTCAGGTTACGGCATCTCCAAAGAGGAGATTGCGGCGGCGCTGAAGACGTTCAAGAGCGTGAAGCGGCGCCTGGAGGTGAAGGCGCTGGTGAACGGCATCACCATCATTGACGATTTCGCGCATCATCCCACGGCGATTGCCGGCACGCTGAAGGCGTTGCGGGCGCGTTATGCGGGTGCGCGCTTGTGGGCGATTCTGGAGCCGCGGTCGAACACGTTGCGCCGGCGCGTGCTGCAGAGCGACCTGGCGCGGAGTCTCGCGTTGGCGGACGAAGTGATCGTGGCGGGCGTGTTCCGATCCGATCTGGTGCCGGAGAATGAACGTCTGGACTTGGGTGAGCTGTCGGCGGACATCCAGAAGCAGGGCCGCCATGCGCGATTAGTTGCGGATGCCGAAGAGATCGTGCAGACGGTCGCTCCCGAGATGCGTAGCGGCGATGTGGTGGCAATTCTTTCCAATGGCGGCTTCGGAGGAATCTACGAGAAACTGCCGGCGCGGTTGCGGGCAATCGCAGGCGAGGCCGTGAGTGCGAATTCGGCGAATGCGGGGAAAGGATGAGCCCATCGATCGCGACAGCGGGCGGGACGCGGCAGATGCTTCGCTTCGTTCTGCTTCTCTGGATGGCGGCAGCGCGTTACGCCGCGGCAACCGACTACACAATCTCTCTGACAAACCCCGAACAACACCTGGTTCAGGTGCAGATTCTGCTGCCGGAAGGCGAAGCCCAGCGGGAGTTGCAGCTTCCAGTGTGGAATGCGTTGTATCAGGTGCGGGACTTCGCGCAGTACGTGAACTGGATACGCGCGAAAGACCGCGCGGGCCGTCCGCTCGCCGTTCGTCCGCTGGACAAGGGCCGGTGGCAGATCGGGGACGCGCAAGGCGGCGCCCTGGTTGAGTATCAGATCTTTGTGGATTCGGCCGGACCCTTCGGCGCCCAGTTCAATTCGCATCACGCATTCTTTAATCTGGCTCAGGTTCTGATGTATCCCGTGGGCGCGCGGAACGGGCCCATGGCCGTGCGTTTCAGCCAGGTTCCCGAGGGATGGCATATCGCCACGCCGCTGGCGTCAACGCCCCAAGGCGGGTTTAGCGCGGAGAGCTACGACCGGCTGGTGGATTCTCCGGTCGAGATCGGAATGTTCCGGGAATCTGATTTCGAGGAAGGTGGCGGGCATTATCGCGTGATCGTTGACGCCGAGCCGGGTGATTACGACATGGAAAAAATCGCCGCCATGCTGCACAAGATCGTGGCGGCGGCGACCAGTTGGATGGAAGACCGTCCCTTCGACAGCTACATGTTTCTTTATCACTTTCCGCGCGGACCGGGGGGCGGCGGCATGGAGCACGCCTACTCGACCGCGATTGCGCTGAATGCGGAAGCGTTGGCAAAGTCTCCCGAGGCAGTGGCTTCGGTAACGGCGCACGAGTTTTTTCATCTGTGGAACGTGAAACGGATTCGTCCGCAGACGCTCGAGCCGGTGGATTATACGAAAGAAAATTACACGCGGGCACTTTGGTTCAGTGAGGGATGCACCAGCACTGCGGCAGACTTCATTCAGTTGCGCGCTGGGTTGCTCGACGAACATCACTTCGAGCAGGACCTTGCGGCTGAGATCGGTGAACTGGAGCGGCGTCCGGCGCACCTGACACAGTCGGCGGAAGAGTCGAGTTTGGACGCGTGGCTGGAGGGCAACGCCTACTACCGGCGCCCGGAGCGCAGCATTTCCTATTACAACAAAGGCGAGTTGCTCGGCATCACTCTCGATTTAGCCGTGCGCGAGGCCAGCCATGGGCAAGCGTCTTTGCGCGAGGTCTTTCAATGGATGAATCAGAATTACGCCATGAAGGAGCGGTTTTTCCCCGATTCGGACGGCGTGCGCGAAGCCGCCGAGGCGGTGAGCCACGCGGATCTGGGATGGTTTTTCGCGAAGTACGTTTCAGGTACGGAAGAGATTCCGTGGAATGATTTGTTTCGCAGCGTGGGACTGCGCCTCGCAGAGAAACAAACCACAGTCGCGGATGCCGGATTTGTGGCCTCGCGAAACTTTGATGGTCCGATGACCGTGGCAACCGTGACTGCGGGCAGCGACGCCGAGCGTGCCGGTTTGCAAGGGGGCGAGGCAATTCTGGAAATCAACGGCAAGATGGCGGCGCAGGAATTTTCCGAGGAAATGGCGCGGCTTAAACCGGGCGACCGGATTGTGGTGAAGGTCCGCGGCCGGCGCGGCGGCGAGCGGGAGCTGAAATGGAAGGTGGGAAGCCGCGAAGAAATCTCATACCAGTTGATAAATATGGAAAAGGTTACAGCGGAGCAGCGGGCGCGCCGCGCGGCTTGGCTGAAGGGTGAGGCGGAGACTGCGTCCGCTGCGCCGCACTAAGGCCGCTTAGCCTGCAGTGCCTCGCTGCCGGCGCAGCAGCGCTACGTTCCGACGCGCGCCCTGGGAATACGGCTATGATCCGCACTCTCGTGATGCTGACTTTCTGGGGACTGGCTGCACCGGTGGCGGCGCTGATCGGATTCCCCTGGACGTTCATCACCGGCGATATTCGACTGCTCTATCGCATGTTCATGTTTGGCGCGTGGAACGGTGTGCGGCTCACCGGAGTGCGAGTTAAAACCGTCGGGCTCGACAAGCTGGATCCGGCGCGCACCTACATCTTCATGTCAAACCACGCGTCGAACCTCGATCCGCCGATTACGATCCCGCTGATTCCGCGGCGCACTTCCGTGATGGTGAAGAAGGAACTATTCAGCTATCCGATTCTGGGGCGAGCGATGCGGATGGGCTCGCTGGTGCCGGTGGATCGCGGCAACCGCGACGCTGGAATCGAGTCAGTACGATTCTCGAAGCAGGTGGTCGAGCAGGGTCTCAACATGACGATCTACGTGGAAGGCCATCGTTCGTTCGATGGCAAGCTGTTGCCGTTCAAGAAGGGGCCGTTCTATCTGGCGATGGAGTGCGGAGTTCCGGTGGTTCCGATAACGATCACAGGCACGCATTACCTGATGCCGAAGGGAAGGTTCGCAATCAAGCCGGGAACGGCGACCGTTATCTTTCATCGTCCGATTGAGCCAAAGGATTTCGGCACCCGCGAATGCTTGATGGAGAAGGTGCGAGCGGTGATTGATAGCGGACTGCCGGAGGAGTTGCGGGAAAATCTTTTGGCCACTAAGGTCACTAAGGTTCACGAAGGAAATCCCTCGGTGTGAACCTTGGTTCCTTCGTGGTTTATTCCGTCCGCGTCTTCGCTCGTAAGGCCCGCGCCATCTCCGGCAGTTTTGGCAGCAGCGCGGAATACTTCAGCCACAATTTGTGATCGACGGCGGGAGCGCCGCTGACCAGGGCTCTTGCGGGAACATCGTTTGCCACGCCGCTTTGCGGAGTGACGATGGCGTCGTCGCCTATCTTGCAGTGGCCGACCACTCCGACCTGGCCTGTCAAGATCACGCGATTGCCGATTTCGGTTGAGCCGCCGAGTCCTACCTGCGAGCAGAGCAGGGCATCTTCGCCGACCTGCGCTCCGTGGCCGACCTGCACGAGGTTGTCAATCTTGACGCCGCGCCGGATGCGGGTTTCGCCTACGCTGGCGCGGTCGATGCAGGAGTTTGCCTGGACTTCAACATCGTCTTCGATGACGACCGGGGCGGGCTGGGGAATTTTGTACCAGTGTCCGTCGTGAGTCTTGGCGAAGCCGAAGCCATCGGAGCCGATGACGACTCCGTTGTGCAGCAGCACGTTGTTGCCGATGTTGCAATTTTCGCGGACTACGGCGTTCGCGTGGGCGAAGAAGTTGTCGCCGATCTTTACGCCGCGATAGATGACCACGTGCGCCAGAAGCACGGCGTGGTCGCCGATCTTGACGTTCTCGTCGACGACCGCATATGGGCCGACGTGGGCGTTCTTTCCTATCTTTGCCGAGGGGTCGATTATCGCGGTGCGATGAATTCCAGGCGCGTAGCGTAGCGGTTGGTGGAAGAGTTCGAGGGCGCGCGCGAAACTGAGATACGGGTCTTCGACGCGCAGCGTGGCTACGGGAATTACGGGAAAGTTTTCAGCAACGATCACGGCTGCGGCCTTGGTCAGCCTGGCGGCGGCGGCATACTTGGGGTTGGCGACGAAAGTGATTTCCGCGGGGCCGGCTTGCTCGATGCCGTTGAGGCCGATGATCTCGGTGTCGGGAGAGCCATTTTCGAGGCGCGCGTTGAGGGCGGAGGCGATTTGAGAAAGTTTCATGGTCGCTGAGTGAGTTGCGAGTAAATCCTACACCAGTGGAGGGTGGCGATGGTTTCCGGGACATTGGGCTGAATGTTCCAACTGGAACATTCGAACTTTGCAGAAAATTATCGGCGCAAGTTGTTGATTCTTCGTACGGGTTTTTGGCGCAGGAATGGAATCAAGGGCTTAGGCTGGGGAAGAAATGTCTACTTTCGAGGGGGTCGGATGTCTACTAAAGTAGACTTGACAAGGCCTCGACGTACCTTCTATGGTACGTGCCCGGAGCTTCCGCCAGACTGCATCGCGACCTCTCTGCCGACGACGCAAAGGCGAAGCAGCATCAGTTAGGGTTCCGCTGACAAGGTGGGCGATCCCGCCAGCCGAAACCGGCTGAAGACTCGCAGCCGGCGTCGTATAGCGGAAGCAGGGAACGTGGAATGCCACCCCGGCCAGCCCCGATGGTATGCGATTCGTTACTGCACGAACACAGCCACTGGGGTGTTGGTGGTAATGGCACTGGAGCCGCTTCCTGTCACGCTTGTGACGGTAAAGGAATATTGCCCGGTTGGCGTTCCGGGATCTGTGTCAGACCCACCTCCCCCACCGCCTCCGGTGCCGGAACTCCCTCCGCCACAAGCCAGGAGGACCATGAGAAAACCTACTAGTGCCACTATTTGACAATACTTGCGGGGCCGGGCGCCGAGCACCGTGAAGATGGTCATTAGTGCGCCCAATACAATTCCCATTGAGCCGAGCAGAGGCGCTGGCCGGCTCTGTGCTAAGGCGTGAGGAGCAGTTGTGGTCGCGTTGAAAGTGACAGTTGCGTTTGCTCCCGTCAGATCCACTTGCAATGTCGGACCCGTGGTGGATCCGCTAGTAAAACTGCAGCTTGACTCCTTGGCCTTAGCGTCGGGCATGCAAGAAAGTGCAACTATCCCTGAGAATCCCTGATTAGCTGTGAGAGTCAGCGTCGTGGAACCTGATTGTCCAGGGCTTGCGATGGAGATGGACGAGGCGACAGCCGCGCTAACCGGACCAAGGACGGTTATCACTCTGCGGGTCCGAAGTAACGGCTGATAGATAGTTGACGTCGCCGGAATATGTGGCTCCGTGAAATCGTGGGGTTCCGGCTGTGGTGAATGTGTAGGACGCGGAGGCGGTCAGCATGCCTGGTTGCGGTGTATAGGTAACCGTCCCTGGAAAAGGCACGTTATTGTCACAGAATAGGATGGTGCCGGTGGGCGAGACTCCCGCCTGCGATCCGTAAAGCTGGGCTGTTGCATTGAGATGTTTGTACCGACATAAACGTTCTGGTTAAACGCTCTCCCAGTCCGTTAGGAGTTGAAGTCATGAGGGTTGGGCCTGCGTGACGGTTATGGTGCTCGCCGGGCTGGTCGATGCGGCATAGTAAGCATCACCGGAATATCGCGAAGATAAGGCGTGGCTCCCGAGGCTGAGAAACTCGGCGCTCGAGATCGCCTCCGCCGACGCATAGGAATTTGGTGAATTTGGATTACCGGGATTGCTTTGAGATATGCCGACGGGATTGCCAATGGGAGTTCCATCGAAAAGAAATTGAAACGTGCCGGTGGGCGCAACTCCGTCGCTGGTAGTCAAGATGGCCGCATCGATCTGCTCGGAGTCACCGTACTCCACGGGCAGACCCGCAGCAAAGGCGCTGCCGGTGGTGGGAGCCTTGGCAATCATAAAATTCATCGTGCCCGTGCTGGCAGCGTAGCTGGTGTCACCGGCATAACTCCGCGGAGCCAATGTATGAACCGCGGCGGTATGGATTGATTCTCGGCGAAGCCTTCGCTGTTCAGAAGAAGACTGGTCCCGTTCAGGGCTGTGCCGCTCACTGTGAGGGCAACGGGCCCGGTGGGGCAGCTAGATACTGCGGCTGGCACAAGCACTGGAGATGCCCGTGCCGGGAGAAACGCTCGCCGTGGAATTTCCCACATCCACGCGAAACAGATAATAACCGGATCCATAGGTAGTACTGCTTGCAGTGAAGCTAGTCAGCTTCCCGGTGTTGTCGAAAGTTACCAGGTTGGGCAGGGTTGCGCTCGCCTCGTTGGTGACGTTCACCGAGATTGGATTGGAGTCGCTTGGACTATAGATTTCGTCGCCGGGATAGTGCGCCGTTAGGGAATAAGATCCTCCCGGCAAGAGATCGGTTGTGCCGGAGAAGGCGCCACCAGCCAAAGCGAAAACGCCGACTCCCTTGCTGCTACCGGGACCGCCGAGCAGAGAAATCTCTCCCGTGGGCGTGCCGGTGCCTGATTGCGGCTTCACTGTGACGTTGAAAGTGACCGGCTGGCCGTGCGTGATCGTGGTGGGCGTCAGGCTGTTCAGGGTGGTGGTTGAGGGCAGGGAAGTTACGGAGCTCCACTGCGTCACCAAGTTGTTTGCATTCACCGAGCCTAAGCCTGTGGCTTGATCGTATCCGGTTCCGGCGTTGTATCCGGTGAGGATGCCGTACTGGTCGCCGGGGGAAGTATTGCAGTTGGGGCTGCCGACGGCGCAGGGCATGGCGATGGTGCCGGAAGTTACGTCGTTGAAGATGCAAGTGCTGGCGGGGTTGGAGCTGGCGTTGCAAGTCGATAACGTGTGCTTCGCGGCCAGTTTGTAAAACACGTAGTTGGCGTTGCCCTGCCGCGCTCCCGTCTGCTGGTTGACGAGAGCCATGATTCCCGCAAAAGCGGGCGAGGAGACGGAAGTGCCGCCGAAGCCAAGAAATTCCTGGTTGTTCAGGTTGCAGGCTCCGCCCGTTTGATCGGACTGGCAGATCACATAGAAGCTGCCTGCGAAGCCGTTGCTGGCAAATAGGGAGACATCGGGCAGATCGCGTTTGTTGTCGTTCGGAACGCCGGTCCCAGTCTGCCACGAAGGCTTGGGGTAGCCTCCGGCGCAGTTTGCGGGGGCAGAGCCGGTGGGAGTCGTGCAGTTGCTGGCGCCGCCGGAACCGCCGTTGGGCACATCATCGTTCAGCTGGGTATTGTTGCAGTTGATTTCAGGGCTTTGGCTGAGTCCAGGGACTGTTTCCCAGATGGCATTGGTGCAGGAATCGTTCCAGGTGGTTTCCGGAACGTAGCCTAACGCGGAAGCTTGCGTGGTCGAGGTGTTGGTAGTGCTCCAATAGGTTTGCGGGCTAGTGAATTCGTTGAAATCGGTTCCGCCTACCGCGACGTTGTAGGGAGTGGAGGCGTAACCGCTGACGGCAAGGCCAAACTGAGCCGGGGCTGGCGAATGAACCCCGAAGGCATCGCAGCCGGCGGAACCGTTGTCTCCGGCGGCAATGAAGACTGTAATTCCCTGGGCGGCGGCTTGTTGCCACAGGGAGTTGTAGAACTGGTTGCCGGTGGTGCCCAGGCCCAGCTCACAGAGGCCATAACTTTCGCTCATCACGCCGGCCAGATTGTTCTCGACGATGTAGACGGCTGACAGATCTGTGCCGGTGGTGGTCTCGGTCGATTGGGAGACGACGAAATCGATAGCCGCGTAAGGAGCGACCGCGCCTGACCACTGCAGATCAATGTCGGCTTCCGACTCGTCGCCTTGGGGACCGGGATCGGGGCCATTGAGAATGATGTTCAGAGGGTTTCCCGTGGCGGTGCTATTGGCGGGGAGTCCGAAAAGGCTGCGGAAATCGGCCACATCCTGGGGATTGATGTTTGATTCACCTACGATTGCAATGGTCTGGCCAGTGCCGTTGATATTGCTGTCCCACAGCGGCAGAACATTGTAGATGGTTGCGAAGTCGTAGGGACCGACGGCAAAGCAGTAGTTGTCTGCACTGCACTGGAAATTGGGTTGGTAGGTATAGAGCGGGGACACCGGGATGAACGTGCCGGTTTTCTTGTTTCGCGCGAACCTCCCGACGAATTGGTTCATAGCTTTGCGGCGAAAATTGTTCATCGAGGCGACTCCTGCGACCGCCGGCGTTAGCGCTGTCGGAATTGACGGGTCGTTGGAGTTCGCCCAGTGTTGTTCACCGTTGACTATGTATTTGTGAATGGTGGTGTGGAAGGCTTGCTGCACCTGGCTGGCGGAGCCGGAGAATTCCAGGACGGTGCGTCCCTTGGCGGAGCCGACCTGGAATCCGTGAGATTGCAGCCAAGCGGTGATGGTCTGCATGTCGGCGTCGGTGGGGCCGAATTGTTTGCCGTACTCTTCAGGAGTTAGCCACTTGTGATAGTTGGGCGAGGATTTGTCCTGTTGGTTGTCGAGCAGTTGGCGCAGGGCGGATTCCTGTTCGGGGCTGCGCCTCAGCACCAGGAGCATGCGTTGCATGGGGAGAGTGGCTGGCGCTGTGCCCAGGTCGACCTGGGGGCGCGCCAGGGGATGCGTGTTCCCCTTGAGCACGCTCAGTTGCGTTTCGTCCACGGGTTGAGTGATGAGGGGTCGCGGCGCCGTGAGCGCGGTCTGCTGTTGGGCGCTGGACGGCTGATGGAACGACAGCGTGCAAACGATCGCCGCGAGAAGAGTGAGGGTGGGGAACTGCTTCGAAGCGGAAGGACACATTCCTCTCATAACATCGACACCTCTCCTTGGGATGCGGCTTCAGAGACACAGACGGGCCAGGGGAAGGGAGCCCAACCGCTCTCGCAGCGCAGGAGGTAAGGCCTGCGCCACGTGAACGAGCTTTTTTACTTCAACTTCCGACGGATTGCAACTCCAGATTGTTGGCTTGGTGTTGTCGTAAGCGATTCGGGCTACTCCTCGAACATGGGTACCTGGCGCTGGTCGTCGGTGGGGCCGCGGCGGGGGCGGCGGGTGGCGCCGATTACGGCTAGGACCGTCAACGATTCGAGGGCGGTGCGGGGGACGAAGATGCGTTGCGTGTTCGAGCGCTGGTCGGGAGGGTTTACCAGATAGCCTTCCGGCAGGTTCTGGTTTAGATCGGAGGGCATCAGGCCTTCGAGGATTTCGTTGTCTTTGAAGCGGAGACGGACCCACAGGCCTTCGGAGCGGGGGCGGGTGGTGAAAGTTTTGCGGGTTAGCGATTCGGAGTCTCCGAACTCGCGGACGAAGTAGACGCCTTTGATCTCGCGGAGGTCCATGGCAACTACATTGCCGGAGGTGTTGAGCAATTCCAGTTTGCCTTCGTTTACGAATTGGGTGGGCGAGACGTAGCCGGAGACGGAATCGCGGTCCATCTTGCGGACGATGACTTTCTTGTGGGTCGAGGGCATGGTCGGGCTTCGGGCTTTCGGGCTTCGGCAAGAGGCGGCGTTTCGCCGAAGCCCGCCTCATTCTCGCACTAATCGGGCAGAAATCGCGGGAATCGACGTTGGCAGTAGCCAAATTGTTAACCTTGTGTTATTCCTTTAAGTTGCCTTGGCTCGGCTCAAATCTGCATAAGTGGCTTGCCTTTAATGACTTGTATCGGATTGGGAGTGAATTCGCCGGGGTCGGGCCGGGTTATCCTGTGGAAATCTTGTGGAAAACGTTGGTGGCCAGTGGGATTGTGCCTTAGGAACGCCGGTAAGGAAGCGAGCCAAACGCGCGGTTATTGCGGCGCAAAGAACGCGCCGCATCGCGCGGCTCGCCCAGATTCCCTCGGCAGGCTCGGGACAGGCTCTTCGCGAGACAGAAAGCGTCTCGCTCAGGATGACAATCCCGGTTGCTTGATTTGGAACGCTTGACGACGAATGGCTGATTACATTTACACCATGGAAATCCGGTTGACGCCGGATCAGATGAAAGGCGTCAACCTGGTGCAAGAGATAGCCCGCGCCGCGGGGATTACTCTTTACCTGACCGGGGGCGCGATTCGCGACATCATCAGCGGGTTCACCATCCGCGACCTGGATTTTACGGTCCAGGGCAATCCTCTCAAACTGCAAAAAGATTTCGAACGGGCGGGCGCGCAAATCGCGGGCCACGACGAAAACGTTCGCACGTTGTTTCTGGTGCTGCCGGGGAATGTGCGCGCCGAGATTGGAATGGCGCGGACCGAAGAGTACGAGAAGGTGGGCAGGCTGCCGGTAATTGCTCCGGCGAGCATTCAGGAAGACTTGCGCCGGCGCGACTTTACGGTGAACGCCATGGCGCTGTCGCTGAACGAGGGGTCGCGCGGGCTGCTGCTTGATCCGTTTAACGGCGTGGCGGATATCGAAGCGAAGCTGCTGCGCATCCTGCACAATTATTCGTTCGTGGAAGATCCTTCGCGATTGATTCGCGCGACGCGCTTTGCGGCGCGCTTTCACTGGCCGCTGGAAGAGCGCACGCAGCAGCGCTACAACGTGGCGAAAGAAAACAATTACATCGAGCACATTTCGCGCAGCGCGGTGGGGCATGAGATTGCGCAGTTGGCGCATGAAGACGATCCGTTGAATGTGGTGCGGGCGCTGGAGAAAGAAGAGTGGCTGAAGGTGCTGCATCCGCACTGGTCGTCAGCCAAGGTGGATGCGAACGGGCTTGGGCAGTTGATGAAGACGCGGCAGCAGATGGTGGACCTGGGCTATACCGTCGATCCATCGGCCGCGGTGATGCACTTTCTGACGGCGAAGCTTTCCGATAAGGACGTGTCGGATTTGCGGCGGCAGATTCCGCGGAAAGATTTGGTCGAGTCGTGGCGCGACATTGAGGATCATGCGAAAGATCTGGCGAAGCGGCTGACGGGGAAGGAAGCGGCTACGCCGTCGCGCACCTGGAATCTTTTGTCGGCGGCGCGTCCGGAGATGATTCTGTTTCTGGCAGTGACGGCGCGAAATCAGACGGTGGCGGGGAAGATCAAGAACTTCCTGACCAAATGGCGGCAGGTGCAGCAGCGCATTCCGCTGCCAGAGATGACGGAACTGCTGATTACTCCTGCGCTGCCGGAATATCCGAAGATTGCGCGTGATGTGTTCATGCTGCTGCTCGACGGGAAACTGCGATCGCGAACGGAGACTTTGAAATTCTTGAAGCCGTTTGCGCCGCCTCCACCGCCGCCCCCACCGCCGCCCAGGCGCGGGCGCGGGCCTAAGGCGGCGGGCGCTCCTGCGGCGGAAGTAGCGGGGAAGAAAGGCGTCGCGGCTAAGGGTAAGGGCAAAGCTGCGGTTGCGCCAGCACCGATGGCGGTTCCGGCTCCAATGGCCAAGCCTGAGGATAAGGCGAAACCTGCCGCGAAGACGAAACCGGAGGCTAAGGCAAAGCCTGCTAAAGCGGCGCTGAAGAAGGCGGCTAAATCGGCCGCGAAACGTCCTGCGAGGAAGGCTGCTGCTAAGAAAGCGAAGTCCAAGAAACGGTAGGCCGTCGGCAGAGAATGCCAGTGTACAAATTCGTCTTTGAGACAGGCACTAATTTCCGCCTCGCCTGATCTGAATCCGGCATATAATATGGGGTATGCATCGACCGCTATTCATTGCGGCGTTCGTGCTCTGTTTGGTCTGTGCGCCGCTTTTGGCGCAGCATGGCGGCGGACACGCGTCCGGTGGTGGACGCGGTGGGATGGCCGGGCACAGCGGATTTAGCGGCGGTCACGGCGGGTTTGCTGGCGGTCACGCTTTCAGTGGAGGGCACTCCGGCCCAGGTTTCGCGGCGCATTCTTCGGCGCGCGGCTTTGCTCCCCGTCCGTCAATCTCCTCACGCGGCGTCAATCGTGGCGTTAATCATTCTGGCGTCGGTGTGCGGCTTCGAACCTACGGCTTCAGGAACCGTGGTTACGGCTACGGGGCTTATGGTTACCCGTGGTTGTACGGCGGGTTCTACGATCCGTACTGGTGGTGGGATTCTGGTTCGAGGTTCGACTACGAGCAGCAGTATGAGACCGGTCTGGCGAACGAGATGAACCAGCAAAGCCTCGAAGAGCAGAGGCTGCGCGACCAAGTCGATCAGGATGCTTATGCGAGGTCGGCACCGCCTCCTCCGCCGCCGCATCAAGCACGCCCCACTGAAGCTCTGCCCGCGACAGTTCTGGTTTTTCGCGATCAGCACAAAGAGGAAGTGCAGAACTACGCGATCGTGGGCCAGACTCTGTGGAACTTCGCGCCGCAGCACACGCAGAAAATTCCACTCGCAGACCTTGACCTTCCGGCGACTACCAAGGCGAACGACGACCGCGGGGTGGACTTCCGGTTGCCTGGCGCGCGTGAAGGGCAGTAGCCGCCCGCATACCCCCGCTCTGTGGATAACTTGCCGCTGGTTCGCGCGCGTTTCCCGTTAGAATGACGACGTGAAGAAATTGATGATTGATGATTGTTGATTGAAAGGGTCGTCCCCGCGGGCTTTTCAATCAGCGATCAAGCAATCAGCAATCAACAATTACTTAAGCCCTATGTCCCAATTCGTCCACTTGCACCTGCATACCGATTACTCGCTGCTGGATGGCGCTTGCGACGTTGATAAACTTTGCCAACGCGTGAAAGAGCTGGGCATGCCCGCCGTGGCCATGACCGACCACGGAAATATCTTTGGCGCGGTGCATTTCGTGAATGCGGCTCACAAGTATGGCGTGAAGCCGATCGTGGGCTGCGAACTCTACATCTGCAAGAAGGACGATCACAACATCGAACGCACGCCTCCCGATGGCGATACCTACAACCATTTGCTGGTGCTGGCGGAGAACGAAGAAGGCTACCGCAATCTGGTGAAGATTACGTCGGAAGCCTCGCTGCACGGGTTTTACTACAAGCCGCGGGTGAGCAAGAAGTTTCTGGCGGAGCACTCGCGCGGGCTGATTGGGCTTTCAGGGTGCTTGAAAGGTGAAGTCGCGGAGCGGTTGATGGAAGGGAAGTATGACGCGGCGCGCGCGGCTGCGGGAACGTTCTCCGACATTTTCGGCAAAGAGAATTTCTTTCTCGAGATTCAGAACCAAGGGCTCGCCATGGAAAGCAAGATTAATCCGAGCCTGTTCCAGCTCGAGAAAGATCTCGGGCGGCCGTTGGTTGCGACTAACGACAGCCACTATCTGTGCGAGGACGACGCACCAGCGCAGGATGTAATGTTGTGCATCCAGACCGGCAAGTCGATACACGACACCGCGCGGATGAAGTTTGAGGGCGAGCAGTTCTTCGTCAAGAGCCATGGCCAGATGTATGAGGTTTTTAAGGACTCACCTGAGGTCTTGACGCGCACGCTCGACATCGCCGAGCGTTGCAGCCTGAAGCTGGAAAAGATCGCGACGCCGTTCCCGCAGTTCGAGGTTCCCCTGGGGTACACCATCGACAGTTATTTTGAGCATGTTTCGCGCGAAGGCTTCGCGCGGCGAATGGAAACGTTGCGGCCGCTGCACGAGCAGGGCAAGTTGAAGCATCCGATTTCCGATTACGAGCAGCGGCTGGAGCGGGAGCTCGGGATCATTCAACAGATGAAGTTTCCCGGATATTTTTTGATTGTGTGGGACTTCATCCGCTACGCCAAAGAGCACGACATTCCCGTGGGACCTGGCCGCGGGTCGGCGGCCGGGTCGCTGGTTTCCTACGCTCTCGGCATCACCGATCTCGATCCGCTGCAGCATGAGTTGCTGTTTGAGCGCTTTCTGAATCCGGAGCGCATTTCGATGCCGGATATCGACATCGATTTCTGCATGAACCGGCGCGGCGAGGTGATCAATTACGTCACGCAAAAATATGGGCGCGACAACGTCGCGCAGATCATCACGTTCGGCACAATGGCGGCGAAGGCTGCGATCAAAGACGTTGGGCGCGCGATGGATATTCCTTATGCCGACGTGGATCGCATTGCGAAGATGATTCCCACGCAGCTCAACATCACGCTCGACCAGGCTATCGAGGATTCGCCGCAACTGCGCGAAGCGATGGAGAAGGATGGGCAGATTCGTGAGTTAATCCAGACGGCGAAGAAGCTGGAAGGGATGGTGCGGAACTCTGGCGTTCACGCCGCCGGCGTTGTAATTTCGCCAAGGCCGCTGACGGAACTGGTGCCGCTGCACAAGACCAAGAACGACGAAATCGTGACCGCCTTCGACATGGTCGCCATCGAGAAGATGGGCCTGCTGAAGATGGATTTTCTCGGGCTGACTACACTTACGATTCTCACCGACGCGCTGAAACTGATCGCGCAGACACGCGGCACTCCGATTACTCTCGAAAACGTTCCGCTGGAGGACGCCGAGACTTACCAGAAGGTCTTCCACAAGGGATTGACCTCGGGCGTGTTCCAGTTTGAGTCGCACGGCATGCGCGACGTGTTGCGTAAGTACCAGCCGAATTCGATTGAAGATCTTACCGCACTGAACGCGCTCTACCGGCCCGGGCCGATCCAGGGCGGAATGATCGACGACTTCGTGGACCGCAAGCATGGGCGTAAGCGGGTTGAATACGAACTTCCGGAACTGAAAGAAATTCTCGAAGAGACGCTGGGCGTGATCGTGTATCAAGAGCAGGTGATGCAGATCGCGAACCGGCTGGCTGGCTATTCGCTGGGTGAAGCGGATCTGTTGCGGCGCGCCATGGGCAAGAAGAAGGCCGAAGAGATGGCGCAACAGCGCGAGCGGTTTGTGGAAGGCGCGGCGCAACGCAAGTTTCCACCGAAGAAGATTGAGAAGATTTTCGATCTGATGGCGCAGTTTGCGGGATACGGCTTCAACAAGTCGCATTCGGCCGCTTATGCGCTGCTGGCTTATCACACGGCGTATTTGAAGACGCATTATCCTGTCGAGTTTATGGCGGCTCTGCTGACTTCGGTCACGGGCAGCACCGATGACGTGGTGAAGTACATCAACGAGTGCCGCGAGATGGGCATTGCGGTCGAGGCTCCGGACATCAACGTGTCGGATGCGAATTTCACTCCGCATGGAGAAGCGATTCGATTTGGGCTGGCGGCGGTGAAGAATGTCGGTGGCAATGCCATTGAGTCGATCGTCGCTGCACGGAAGAAACTGGGGCGGTTCAAGTCGATTTACGAATTTTGCGAGAACGTTGACTTGCGCTTACTCAACAAGCGCGTGCTGGAATCGCTGATCAAGAGTGGCGCAATGGATTCTCTGGGACGGCGCGCGCAGGTGATGACGGTGCTGGACCGCGCGATGGAGCGCGCTCAGAAGACACAGCGCGACGCGGAGTCTGGGCAGCACGGGCTGTTTGGAGTGTTTCAGCAGGAGGAGTCCGAAGCGCACAACGACAAGCTGCCTAACATTCCTGACTGGGATGAACAGGCGCGGCTCGCCGCGGAAAAAGAAATTCTCGGCTTCTTCATCAGCGGGCATCCACTGGAGAAGTACCAAGACAAGCTCGCCGATCTTCAGGCTCTGCGAATCGATGAAATCGCCGCGATGACCAGATCGACCGGCAAGGACGAGACCATCGCGACGGCTGGGATCATCGGCAACGTTCGCGTGCTCAAGTCCAAGCGTGGGGAATTTTATGCGCAAGCGACGCTTGAAGACATGTCGGGCTCGATCGACATGATCGTCTTCCCGGAGGCTTACAAGCGGGTGGGCGACAAAGTGAAGCTCGAAGTTCCAGTGCTGGTGCGGGCCGGCGTGAGAATCGAAGACGGAACCAGTCCCAAGATTACCGCGGCTGAAATTATGCCGCTCGAGGATGCCAAAGTTCCGCTGCCGCGCGCGATCCGCATCCGCGTGCCGCTCGAGACCTCGGGCGAGACCACAGTGGACGATCTGCACACGCTTTTCAAACAACGCAAGGGCGAGGCGCGGGTGTTATTTGACGTGGAACGCGCGGGGGATTTCATGGTGGTGATGGAAGCGGAAGGTTATAATGTGCTGCCGGATCGCAACTTCATTGCCCGAGTGGAGCAGTTGTGCGGACGAGGTAGTGTGCGCGTGATCAGTTGAACGCCGTAATCCGTTAAGACATGGAAGCGACCCAAAAAGCGCAGCAGGAACTGGAGCAGATCGAGCGGCAGGTGGCGCTGATCGAAGCCACGGCGGGACAGAACGAAGAGACTTACCGGCAGCTCGCAAAACTCCACGAGCGCGTGCAGATTCTGCGAGAGGAAATGAAAGGCCTGCAAACCGCCTGGCAGAAGACGGAACTGGCCCGGCATCCGCAGCGTCCGCAGACGCTCGATTACATCGAGCGGTTGTTCACGGACTTTAGCGAGATTCACGGGGATCGCGGGTTCGGCGACGATCCGGCGCTGGTTTGCGGGATGGCCCGCTTTCACGGCGAGGAAGTCCTGGTGGTCGGTACCCAGAAGGGACGGGACATGAAGCAGCGCGTATACCGTAATTTTGGGACGCCGCATCCGGAGGGGTATCGCAAGGCGCTGCGGGTGATGCAGGTTGCGGGAAAATTTCGCCGGCCGATTTTTTCGCTCGTCGATACCGATGGCGCCTACCCTGGCATTCATGCGGAAGAGCGCGGGCAGGCCGAAGCGATTGCACACAACCTGCGCGAGATGGCGCGGCTCGAAGTGCCGATCATCGCAACGGTGATCGGGGTTGGAGGCAGTGGTGGGGCCTTGGCGATCGCTGTGGCCGACCGCGTCCTGATGATGGAGAACTCCATTTACTCGGTGATTTCACCGGAGGGCTGTGCCGCGATCATGTGGCGCGATGCAACCAAGAAGGAGTTGGCGGCGGAGGCCATGCGCATCACGGCCACGGACCTCAGCGAACTGGGCTGCATCGACGATATCGTCCCCGAACCCGAGGGCGGAGCCCACCGGGATCATGAAGCGGCGGCGAACTTACTCGACGTCAGTCTGCAGAGACACTTCTCGGAACTGAAGAAAATGCCGATGTCTCAGTTACTCGTGTCGCGATACAATAAGTTCCGCACCATGGCCCAGTTCTTCAAGACCGAGTAATCGCTCGGTAGCGATGCAGTCGGATAAGGAAGCGAGCCAAACGAGCGATTAGTGCGTCACAAAGAGCGCGACGCTTCGCGCGGCTCGCCCAGATTCCCTGGGCAAGCTCGGGACAGGCTCTTCACTGCGCGAAGAGCGCTTGTTCAGGATGACAACCGAAGCCGCAGTGATCTTTTCTTCTAATGTCTCGTTCCCAAATAGGTTCCTCCCGGCTTCAGGCGGGCAAATTGGCGTGCTACGGCAAGGTCGCCGCCGTATAATGAATTATTCCTCTCAAGTTCGGGCGGGCCTTGCTCCGCCCCTTAATCAAAGGAAGGTGTAGGGATGGCTACTATGGATGTCGCTCCCCAGGGTACGGGCGGGCATTTGGGACGCAAGCGCATCGTCAATGACATGAGCATTCAGGTTGCCACCGTGAATGGCTCGGGCTCGCAGAGTTCGAATACGGTGTTGTTGCGTGCCATCTTTCAAATGGGCGTGCCGATTTCGGGTAAGAACCTTTTTCCTTCGAACATTGCCGGTCTGCCCACCTGGTACACGATTCGCGCCAACAAAGACGGCTACATTGGCCGCAAGAAGGAAATCGATTTCCTGGTCGCGATGAACGCCGAAACCGCGCAGGACGACGTAAGGTCCCTCGCGGCGGGCGCTTCGGTGCTTTACGACGAACCGCTTGCGCTCGACAGGCTGCGCAACGACCTGATTTTCTATGCGGTTCCCTACGACAAACTGGTGGCGGCGGTCTGTCCTGAGGCGAAGTTGCGCAAGTTGGTCAAGAACATGGTGTACGTGGGTGTGGTCGCTCAGCTTCTCGAAATCGAAATGGGCGAGGTGGAGAAGGCGATCCGCAAGCAGTTTGCAACGAAGGTGAAAGCCGCCAACCTGAATCTGGCTGCGGCGCAGGCGGGATTCGACTACGCGAAGGCCAGCCTGCAGAAGCGCGGCGTTTTCTACATTGAGCGCATGGATAAGACCGCGGGCAAGATCATCATAGACGGAAATTCGGCCGCGGCTCTCGGCTGCATGTTTGCCGGATGCACGGTGGTGACGTGGTATCCGATCACGCCATCGTCTTCGCTGGTGGAGACGATGATCGAATACATGAAGGACTACCGAATTGGCCCCGACGGGAAAGCGACATTTGCCATCGTGCAGGCCGAGGACGAACTGGCTGCGATTGGCATGGTGATCGGCGCTGGTTGGGCGGGTGCGCGCAGCATGACGGCGACCGCCGGCCCGGGCATCTCGCTGATGGCCGAGTTTACGGGTCTGGCTTATTACGCCGAAGTTCCGGGCGTGATCTGGGATATTCAGCGTGTTGGTCCGTCGACGGGCTTGCCGACCCGCACTTCGCAGGGCGACATTCTTTCCACCGCATTTCTTTCGCACGGCGATACCAAGAACATCATGCTGATTCCGTGCTCGGCGGCGGAGTGCTTCAGCATGGCTTCCGAAGCCTTCAATCTGGCGGAGCAGTTTCAGACGCTGGTTTTTGTCATGTCCGATCTTGATCTGGGCATGAACAACTGGATGTCCGATCCGTTTGAGTATCCGACTGCACCGATCAAACGCGGCAAGGTTTTGGACAAGGAAGACCTGGAGAAGCTGGGCGGATTTGCCCGCTACAAGGATCTGGACGGCGACGGCGTGGGCTATCGCACGCTCCCGGGAACCGACCATCCTGCAGCGGCTTACTTCACGCGGGGCAGCGGGCACAACGATAAATCAAACTACAGCGAGCGGCCCGACGACTACGAAGACAACATGGAGCGGCTGAACCGCAAATTCGAAACGGCGCGCTCGTTTGTGCCGCGGCCGGAGCTTCTCCGGGCTGCCAACGCCAAGATTGGGATCATCGCCTACGGCACGTCGCATTGGGGAATCATCGAAAGCCGCGACCAGTTGCACAACGAGTATGCGATTGAAACCGATTACCTGCGGTTGCGGGCTTATCCCTTCACGCGCGAAGTCCATGATTTTATCGAACAGCACGAACGCGTGTACGTGGTTGAGCAGAATCGCGACGCGCAAATGCTCAGCCTGCTGAAGCTGGATCTAAAGCCTGAGCTGCTTACGCGGCTGCGCAGCATCAGCCATCTCGACGGACTGCCGCTCGACGCGCGCTCCGTCACCGACGAATTAAGCACCATGGAGGGCAAGTAATGGCTACCACGCCTGCTGAACCCAGATCTCCGGAAGCAAAGACTAACCATATCGGCCTGACCGTCATTGACTACAAGGGCGGCAAGACTACGCTCTGCGCCGGATGCGGCCATAACGCCATTTCCGAACGCATCGTCGAAGCCATGTACGACATGGGTGTGCAGCCGGAGCGGGTTGCGAAGCTGAGTGGTATCGGATGCTCGTCGAAGAGTCCGGCTTACTTCATGAACCGTTCGCACAGCTTCAACTCGGTGCATGGGCGCATGCCGTCTGTCGCAACGGGAGCGATGCTGGCCAATCGCAATCTGATTGCGCTGGGCGTGAGCGGCGACGGTGACACTGCTTCGATCGGCATCGGGCAGTTTGTTCACCTCATGCGCCGCAATCTTCCGATCATCTACATCATCGAGGACAACGGCGTGTACGGCCTGACCAAGGGTCAGTTCTCAGCCACCGCCGATCTGGGATCGAAGTTGAAATCCGGTGTGATCAACGATCTGCCGCCGATCGACACTTGCGCGCTGGCCATCGAGTTGGGCGCGACGTTTGTCGGACGGTCGTTCTCCGGCGACAAGCGCCAGCTGAGCACCATGCTGAAGGCAGCGATCGCTCACCATGGGACAGTGATGCTCGATGTCGTCTCGCCGTGCGTGACCTTCAACGATCACGAGGGCTCGACCAAGTCCTACAAGTATGTGAAGGACCACGAAGAGACTTTGCAGGAGATGAGCTTCGTGCCTCACTTCGAAGAGATCGACGTCGAGTACGATCCGGGGACGACGGTTAACGTCACCATGCACGATGGCTCCCACCTGCAACTGCGCAAGCTTGAGGAAGACTATGACCCGACCAACCGGATCCAGGCCATTACGCGGCTGACCGAAGCGCACGAAAAAGGCGAGGTGTTGACGGGATTGTTTTACGTGAACACCAAGTCGCCGAGCTTTCTGGATATGCTGAATATGGTGGATGAGCCGCTGGCCACGCTGCCGGAATCGGTGACCCGCCCGGGCAAAGAAGCGCTGGAAGCGGCGATGGAAGAGTTGCGGTAATCAGGGCTTCGGCAAGCTCTCACCGGGCCTTTGGCCCGGTTCGGAATGACAAGGATTCTTGCCGAAGCCCGAAGCCCAATCTATTTTGGCGCGGTCGAGCTTCCCGGCTGAAGCCCGAGCCCTGAACCGTAGTACTCCGCCAGCGCCTTCCTCTCGTCCTCGGTTAGCACCCCCGCTATCGTCCGCATTGGCATGTTGATGTCGTTGGCGCGAGTCCCGTTCGCGAACGCTTCGAGTTGCGTCAGAACGTAGTTGGCATTCTGGGTCGTGAGTGACGGAGCTCCGGGACGATAGGCGACCGGCCCATGGCACGCCTGGCAAGGCGGAATGCCGCGCTCTCCATCTCCGAAGGAAACCAAATGCAACGCAATGGCGGCACCTGCAGGATCGGGCCGGGGCTGCGGGAAGACTCGGTTGTCCTGCGGGTCAGTGAAAATCGGCAGCCTCGCATAATAGGCGACCACATCAGCTTCGTCGCGTGGCGAGAGCGATGCAGCGATCGGATCCATCGTGTGGGACAGCCGTTTATGGGTTTTGAAATCCTCGAGTTGTTTCCAGATTGCGAGCTTGTCTATTCCCGCCAGGTTGGGAGTTGAAGCGCGGTCGCTGAAGCCTTCAGAACCATGGCAGTGATCGCAGCGCTTCGCTAGAAGCATTCCCCTAAAAGCGTCTCCCGAGGACGCGGCGGTCCTCGTTTCCGGCGTCCATGCCACGTAGGAAGGGATGTGATGGGGAGGATTGTCACCGGCCTCGAGCAGCAATGCTCCCGCGGCCAGCGCGACGAGAATGGTCAGCCCCAAAGTTGTCGCGGCCGTCAAGCGCGGCAGCGCGGTAGCAGAAGCGGCGGGTCGCTTATTGCGCTGCACAGTTTCCCCTTTCTTCGGGCCGCAAGGCAGGGAACTGGTCGCGAGGTACGACTTTCAATTCGGAGCGCATGGCGTAGTGTCCCGCGCCGCAGAATTCGCGGCAGACCGTTTTGTAATCACCCGCGCGGGGAAACTGCATTTGCGCCTCGCTGATCGTGCCCGGGAGCACCTTCACAGCGTAGTCCGTGTCATTGAAGACGAGCGAGTGGACGGCGTCGGCGCTGGTGATCCGAAGATGAACCGGCACTCCGGACGGAATAAGAATGCAATGCGGGATGAACAGGTATTGCTGCGCAATCATGCGCACCGTAACCGAGCCATCCGGATTTTGCTCGGTCCCGAGATTGTTCTCGACAAACTCCCCAGACAGGTGAAGCGAGAGTGGGTCGAGCGGCGACCCCTTCAGAAAACGCAGCAGGGGAACATCGATCTGGTAGTAGCGGGTGGCCGGGATAAGGCAGAGGATCAACACGGTGAGCAAGAACGTTCGTAGCTTGCGCCAGTTCACAGGGCACCCGATCCGCGGTCGATTATACAGGGGCTGAATGCCTTCGCTGTTTCAAAACCAGTCGCGGGTGGGCTAGCGAAATTCGCCGAGTTCCTTCAGCACGGCGCTACAACGTTCGCAGACCGTGGGATACTTCTTGTCCTCGCCGACATGGGTTGAATAATTCCAGCAGCGTTCGCACTTGGCGCCGTCGGCCTTCTTCACTTCGACATGCACGCTGGAGCTTCCGTTACCAGCACCCTGCGTCAAGCTAACACCGGAAACAATAAATAGGTAGCGAAGTTGCTCCGCGTATGGTTTCAGCACGGAGTACACCGGATCCGACGCGGTGAGAATCACCTGCGCCTCGAGGCCAGTGCCGATCAGCTTGTTGTTGCGAGCTTCTTCGAGGGCTTTGAGAACTTGATCGCGAACGGAGCGGAGCGTCGTCCAATCCTGGCTGGACTTTTCATCGCATGGCTTTTCTTCGTAGGATCCGGCGGCGCTGCCGAGGATATCTGCTGCCGAAGGGAACAGCGCGAGGTGCACGCTTTCGCTGCGCTCGGCGGCCTTGGGCAGATAGTCCCAGACTTCTTCCGATGTGAAGCTCATGATGGGAGCGAGCAGGCGAACCAGCGCCTCTCCGATGCGCCAGATGGCAGTCTGCGCGCTGCGGCGCGCCTGCGACTTTGGCGCGGAGATATAAAGCCGGTCTTTGAGCACATCGAAGTAAAAGGCGCTCAGGTCGACGATGCAGAAATGATTCAGCCGGTGATAGATTTTGTGGAAGGCGAACTCGTCGTAGGAACTGCGCACATCGGCGGCAAAGGCCTGAGTCTGGCACAGCATGTATTGGTCGAGAGCTTCCATGTTCTGGAAAGGAACCGCATCCGCCTGCGGATCAAAGTCCCCGAGATTTCCTAGGATGTAGCGGAAGGTGTTGCGAATCTTGCGGTAATTTTCCGCGACGGTCAGCATGAGCCGCTCGGAGCCGACCACATCTTCGCGGAAGTCAACAGAGGCTACCCAGAGGCGCACGACTTCTCCGCCGAGACGGCCGGCGATATCGACCGGATCCACATCGTTGCCGCGGGATTTCGACATGGCCTGGCCCTTTTCGTCGAGCGTCCATCCGGGCGTGACTACTTCCTTGTAGGGCGGCGTGCCATGCGTGCCCATGGCGCAGAGCAACGACGACTGGAACCAGCCGCGGTATTGGTCGCCACCTTCGAGGTAAAGGTCGGACGGCCAAGGATACGCCGCGTCGTCGCTACTCTGATCGGCGATCAGCGCGAGATAGCTCGCGCCGGATTCAAGCCAGACATCGAAGATGTCGGTTTCCTTCTCGAATTTGGCGCCGCCGCAGTGTGGACACTTCGTGCCCGCCGGAAGAATCGTGTCGGACTCGGATGTAAACCAGGCGTCGGCGCCGGAGCGGGCAAAAAGCTCGACGACTTCGCGATTGATGGCGTGATCCTCGAGCGGCTTGCCGCAGCTCTCGCAAAGAAAAACGGCGATAGGAACGCCCCAGACGCGCTGCCGCGAGATGCACCAGTCGGGGCGAGTGGCGATCATGTTCGAGAGGCGCTCTTCGCCCCATGACGGGTCCCATTTCACGCACTTGATTTCTTCGAGGGTGCGGGTGCGCAACGTGTCGTCCTTTGACTTCCCACCCGGCATTGGTGTTTCCATCGAGATGAACCACTGCTCGGTGGCCCGGAAGATTACCGGATTATGGCAGCGCCAGCAGTGCGGATAGGAGTGCTCGGTCTTTTCCGCGTGCAGCAGCGCGCCGCGGCTCTTGAGCAGATCCATGATCGGCTGATTCGCTTCCCACACGCGCTTGCCGGTGTATTCCGGCAGGCCGTTGCGCAGGATGCCTTTTTCGTCGACGTTGCTGGTGGCATCGAGACCGTATTTCACGCCGGTAAGGAAGTCCTCCGCGCCGTGCGAAGGAGCGGTGTGGACCACGCCAGTGCCGGTGTCCATGGTGACGTACTCGGCCAGCACGCCGAGGATTTTGCGGTCGAGGAAAGGATGCTGGAAGTTCAGGTACTCCAGCTTGCGGCCTGGAAAATGCGCGAGTTCATGTGGGTCGGCGAGATTGCACTTCTCCGCCACATCCTTCGCGAGCTTCGAGGCGACCACATAAACTTCGCCGCCAGATTCGAGCGCAACGTAGTCTTCATCCGGATGAAAAGCCACGGCCATCGATGCAGGCAGAGTCCACGGAGTCGTGGTCCAGATGATGGTTGAAACTTTCTTTTTTCCGAGTGGGCCCGCCAGAGCCGCGCCGATCTCCGGAGGAAAGACCTTCGCGGGATCATCGAGCAGCGCATATTTCACCCATACCGTGGGGCTGGTGTGGTTCTCGTACTCGACTTCGGCTTCGGCGAGAGCAGTCTCGTCGTGCATGCACCAGTAGACGGCGCGCAGGCCCTTGTAAACGAAACCGTTCTCGTAAAACGAAAAGAACGTCGAGAGCACGACCGACTCATACTGCGGGTTCATCGTCGCGTAAGGCCGGTCGAAGCGGCCGAAGACGCCGATCCGTTTGAACTGCTGGCGCTGCAGGTCGAGAAACTTCTGCGCATACTTGCGACATTCCGCCCGCACGTCGGTCGGGCGCATCTGCAGTTTCTTGCCGCCGAGTTCCTTGTCTACCTTGATCTCGATCGGCAGGCCGTGGCAATCCCAGCCGGGCACGTAGGGCGCGTCGTATCCGGCCATGGTTTTCGATTTAACGATGAAGTCCTTCAGGCACTTGTTTAGCGCCGTGCCCATGTGGATGGGGCCGCTGGTGTAGGGAGGACCGTCGTGCAGAACGTAGCTGGGCGCGCCCTTGCGAGCTTCGCGGATGCGGTCGTAGATCTGAGCCTGCTCCCAGCGGGCCAGTATTTTGGGCTCATTCTGAGGCAGGTTGGCCTTCATGGGGAAGGCGGTTTTAGGCAGATTGATGGTGGCTTTCAGTTCGAGCGACACCCAGTTGGACTCTCCCAAGGGATTGAATCTATTCATTATACCGGGATGGCAACCGATGCTCTGCAACTTCCGGATTTCAGTACCACCTGCGGTGCAAATTCATTTGACATACGTAGGGGGTACGTGTAAATTACGTACATGACTACCGATGAACGTCTCGACCGGTTGACGGAGCGGCACGAAGCCCTGACGCAGACCGTGGAACTGCTGACAGGCGACATCAGGGAACTCACCGGCGCGGTGAAGATGCTCGCGAAGGAGCATGGAAATCTGGATAACCTGGTGAACGACATCGCGGAGGGCACTGCGCGTCTCTTGCGGGCGATCGAATCCCACGAACGCCGCATCAGCGATTTGGAAGGCAATCAAACCTCGCAGTAGAGGTGTGACGGATGGCGATGAAGCAGGAAATTCGGGATTACTTCGCCAAGTTCGGCAAAGAAGGCGGAAAGGCCCGCGCCAAGAACATGACCGCACAGCAACGCACCGACGCCGCCCGGAAAGCCGTGGAAGCACGTTGGGCGAAACGGCGCAAATTGGTGGATGAGATCACGGAAAAATCGAAACAACTGCTCGACCTTACGGTGAAGCGGGAAACAGCGATGCTGGGCAAAACAAAAGCCAACGCCCGCCGAGCGAACCAGAAGAAGCAGAAGCCCGCGTGATAGCAGACCCGCAGGTTACAGGGATTGGCGCTAGATCTATACCATCGGAACCGGAAACTTGGGTAGTGTCCTAAATTAGGACACTACCGAAACTTGAAATACACTTCGTAAAGGGTGGCGAAAGGGGTACAATTTTAGTTGAAGCCTGCGCTTCCAAGCGCCGGGGTGTGCGAGCTTGATTCCGCCGATAGGCGCGGGTTCGGACTCCGGAGGCTGGAGAAGAATCAGAGAAGCATTTCAAGAGGCAACTTGTTGGAAAGCCTGCTCATCTGTGTAAACGGGGCTGCGCAAGGATAGCCTGTTCATTACTTGTACGAGGAAACTGAACCGGGGAATAATGGCATCAACCGAAGTCAATCCGAACATCAATCCTAATCCCGGCACTGAGCCGGAACTTCATCTCTTGCTGGCTCCCGACACGTTTGAGCCGCTGTGGAAGTCGCTTTTCCGCGGCCTGGACGAATTCTTTTTTCCCAAGAAACTTCCGCCGCTCAAGCTGGAATCGAAGCCAGTTCCGGTGAAGGATATTTGGGGGTTCTACAACTACAAGAAGGATGGGGCACTGGGCTCGACGGTCGCCCACGTGATCGTAATCGGACTGATCATCGGTGGCACGATTCTAGGGCGGCGGATGGTCACCAAGGTTGAGGCCAAGCCGACTACGACCGTTACGCTCGTCGATCCTGGCGACTACACGCTGAAGCCTGCGAAGACCCAGGCCGGCGGTGGCGGCGGCGGCGGCGACCGCGATGTGCTGCAGGCCTCGAAGGGACGTTTGCCGAAGTTCTCGATGCAGCAGATTACGCCTCCGGCAGCGGTGATCCGGAATCCAAACCCCAAGTTGGCGGTTGAGCCCACTGTGATTGTGCCGCCGGATATTCAGGTGGCTCAGCTCAACATGCCAAACCTTGGAGACCCGAAATCCTCGGCGGTTATTCCCTCAAATGGGACGGGCTCTGGCGCCGGTATCGGTTCCGGCTCCGGGGGTGGAGTCGGCTCGGGTACTGGAGCCGGTGTAGGACCGGGTACAGGCGGCGGCATGGGCGGCGGTGTTTTTCGCATTGGCAAGGGCGTGACTCCACCGCGCGTCGTTTATCAAACCGATCCTGAGTTTTCTGAAGAAGCGCGGAAGGCGAAGTACCAGGGGACCTGCGTTCTGGGCCTGGTGGTGGACGCCAACGGACGTCCGACGGCGATTCGAGTTCTTAGCGCGCTCGGCATGGGTCTGGACGAGAAGGCCATCGAGTCGGTCAAGAACTGGAAATTCGAACCGGGCAAGAAGGATGGTCACGACGTAGCGGTAGAAATTGCCGTAGAAGTTGACTTCCACTTGTACTGAGGAACTCGGTTCTCAGTAATCCCTTCAAATAAGAACCCTATTCCTTGCGAAGCACCGCCAGGTGCAACATTACGCGTTGGACAAATCCCAGCCTGTTATACAACTCAATCGCGCGCACATTGTCTTCCCGGACGTGGAGGAACGGCGTTTCCCCGCGACCGCGGATGCGCTGCACTACTTCGGCCGTCAGGATGCGGGCGTAGCCGTGGCCGGCGTGTTCGGGATGCGTGCAGACCGCGCTGACCTCGGTATGGCCGGGAACTCTCATCCGCTCACCTGCCATTGCTATGAGTTTGCCATTGCTGCGAATTCCCAGATAGGTACCCATCTCATGAGTGCGCTTGCTGAAAGGACCAGGTTTGGTGAGCGCCGTAAGCTCCATCATTTCTGGCACGTCCGCCGCGCCCAGTTCAACGATTTCCGGATTGGAGGATGACAGCGAAGCCGGAACACCCGCGCCTTGATAAACCATTTGCGGCATGGGAGTGCCGAAGATGAGCTTCCATCCAGGTTGCGGCTGGTAGGGCGCGTCCAGAGCCAGGTTGACGGTTTGGCCCGGGGCGAGCAGTGCCGCCAACGAGTCATATCCTCTCGGCGTGGGCTCGAGGAATCCGCCGATCATAGAGATTTCTCGCACGAACCTGCGGGCTTGGTCAAAGGACTCAGCCAGGTTCGCCTGCCGCGTGGTTAGGGCCGTCCAGACAATGTTGTCGAGAGGATGCATGCGTTTTTTAGCGGGCCGTTTCTACATAAGAGTGAGGGGATGGCCGCTCGGACACAGTAATTCTGCCACGCCGTCGCGTGCTATCCGAACCTTGCGTTCAAAACGCTGCGAGAAAAAACTGAATCTTGAAAGGCGCTAGCGGTTGGAGCAGGCCTTCCAAGGCTTCCGTCAAGAGCGCCCAAAAAGCGCGGGCTCGAGCCCCTGAGAGCAGGCTCCTTATTCCTTCAAGTCCACGTGCTGGACGTCTTCGATTGCATGCCCGAGGAAGCGTTCGCCCAGGCGCCGGAATTTTTCGACTGAGTCTGTAGCAAAGAACTTGAGACGCGGCAGGGCTCGCCGTTCCTCACCAACTGCCGGTGCGGTTGGTAAGAGAGTCTGCAAGTGAGACGCGACGGCGCGCGCTGTGGAGTCGGCGGAGTCGACAATGCTCACATGCGACGGTGCCACGCGATGCAGCAACGTCTTGAGCAGCGGATAGTGGGTACAGCCGAGCACCAGAACGTCAGCGTCGCCGAAACCGTCGGCAAAGGCCTCACCCAGATAAATACGGGCAACCTGTTCCGTGACGGGGTGTTCGACCCATCCCTCTTCGACCAGCGGAACCAGCAGCGGGCAAGCCTTCTCGCGCGCATCAAGGCCCCGACCCTCAAGTGCTTTCCTGTAGGCATGGCTGCTGACCGTCGCCTCGGTCCCGATGACCACGACTCTCTTGTTCTTGCTGACAGAAGCGGCGGCCTCAGCGCCGGGCTCTACTACGCCCACGACAGGCACATGCGCTGCAGCCGTGATGCGGTCAAGAGCGAAGCGCGGTTGCGGTGTTGCAGGCGATCACCAGCAGTTCGGCTCCCTGCGCTTCGAGAAAGTGGGCAGCTTCAACGGCATAACGCGCCACGGTTTCGACCGACTTGGACCCGTAGGGAAGGCGGGCAGTATCACCAAAGTAGAGGTAGTCCGCGTCGGGGATGAGTTCAAGTAAAGCTTTAAGAACCGTGAGCCCGCCGAAGCCGGAGTCGAACACGCCGATAGTGGGACGACGCTTCGTCACGTTAGGCCGGGTTTAAGCGTCTGATGTCCCTTATTCCTATCTGCACGTTGGGAATCAAGGTTTTCTTTTTCTCCGACAATTCCTTAAATGCGGACTGCATGACATCCTGATTAACATGGAGTCTCGACAGCAACTGCCTCAAGTGGTTAAGGCCTGTGACAAGCCAGGTGGCGGGGTACACATACGCGTCCTCAACGAACCTGTCGCCCACAGGTACATTGAGAAATCTGAAAGTTTCAGCCGCGTACGGCGCATAGGTGACGTAGTATGCACTGGGAGTCCCCCTAGGAATGTTCTCGGACTCCATGATGTCGATCGAGCCTTTGTAACTCTTTGTTTCTTTTTCAAGGGACTTGAGAACTGGATCCTTCGGGCTTCGCAGAAAAATTCGTCGCCACGGGAGGTCTGCATCAATCCCTGCATCGCGCAACGTTCGGAGAACCTCCTCGTAAGCGGCTCTCTCACCCTTTGAGTTCACTAGGGGTGTGGCGATGAATAGCTGCCATTCGCTTATTTCCGGAGTATGCGCCCAAAAGGCCACGTTCACACCTATGCCGGCTCTTGCCAAGCTGCGAATGATCCTCTCTCCAATTTCAATATCCCTACTGTCTACCAATGCTGCCGTAGCCATCCTAAAACCCCATTTCGCCCCGTTACGGCGCGGTACAAATCGTGCGCGCTTCGACCGGTTGTCAGGTATCGGCTCTCGACCGTCCAATCTTTGACCAAAAGCCAGTTGGCTTTGAGAGCGGCGTTATTCATTACCGCCGCATTCAGAATGGTCTCCAAATCGGCAGCTACGAGTAGTTTATTCAAGTCATGGTCATACATGCCATAGACAATCTTTGGCTTCGGAGGGAAGTCGTGTCGGTTAGTCCTTCGAGCGATTGTCGATTTCAGAGCGCACTCCACGGCGAGACCAGTTAAGTAATACGCTCCTTCATTGTTCCCGCTTCTCAAGAGGACGCGAGCGTCGCCCAACCTCATCCGGGCCAGGCGCTGAAAGTCTTTGCGCGTCATGCAAGAGATCCTTCAATTACCTTTTCTCGAAGCCGACAGGTCAAGCACTTCTGATCCTACTCCAACTCTGCCGCAGCACGCTCCAGGCGGGATCGGCGCGCCGTGCGGACAGGTGCGCGGGTGTCCGAGGAAAGTGCAAATCTTGTCAGTCGCTTCGGGCGAGAGGATGTGCTCGAACTTGCAGGCCTGCTGCTCAATCTCGGATTCGCTGTCCATGGCGAGACTGTCGGTGAAGAGGCGCTCAGCCAGGCGGTGACGCCGGATGATGCTGCCGGCGCGTTCGTGGCCGCGCGGCGTAAGCTCAACGATCAAGGTGCCATCGCCAATCGATGCAGCTACCGGCTTCAGCGCATCGTGGCAGGGATTGACGAACGGCTTGTGATCGTGGGGATGCGGCGGATGTGGCGCGGAAACCACCAGCCCCATCTGAATCATCTTCTCGATCGCCAGGCTGACCGGCAGCGCGCCGTGGACCTCCATGCGCTCGACTTCGGCAATCTCGCCGTGCTCGGCCAGCACCCAGAGCTCTTCGAGCACTTCGTCGAACTGCTCTTCGTCGGCCATGGCAAAAACATCCTGCGAGGCAATTTTTCCGTGGTGGAATTCGATGCGGCGGTCGGCGAGCCGCGCTACAACGGGATCGTGCGTAACCATCACGATGGTCCGGCCCTGCTGGTGAAACTCACGCAGCAGCCGGAGCACGATCTCTTCGTTTTGCGCGTCGAGATTGCCGGTAGGTTCGTCGGCAAGAATAATCTTCGGATCATTGATCAGGGCCCGCGCGATGCACACGCGCTGCTGCTCGCCTCCGGAAAGCTGCGAGGGCAAGTGGTTTGCGCGGTCGCCAAGTCCCACGCGGGTTAGAGCGTCAAGCGCCTCTTTTTCATCGGTCATGCTGTGGAAGTACTGCGCCAGCATTACGTTCTCGACGGCGGTAAGAAACGGAATCAGATGAAACTGCTGGAAGATGAATCCAATCTTTTCCGCGCGCACGCGATTCAATTCAGCAGCGGGAATGCCGGCAACATTCTGTCCGTCGAGCCAGATTTCTCCGGATGTGGGGCGGTCGAGGCATCCGATCAGATTTACCAGCGTCGATTTGCCTGACCCGGACGGGCCCATGATGGAGAGCCATTCGCCTTGCGCGACGCGCAGAGAGATGTGATCGAGCGCATGAATGGTGTCGCTCTTACTCTCCTTGCCACTCGCGCTCTCCTGTCCTGCGCCTTGCGAGGGGTAGAGTTTAGTAACGTCGTTGATTTGAATCATTTCACTCTCCCCTCAGAATGACCGCGGGCTGCACCCGGCGCAACAGCGAAATCGGCAGGATCGCCGAAAGCAGCGTTACGACCATGCTACCAGCCAGAACAAACGGCAGGACACTGAAACGTGGCACCACAGGCGAATGGAAGTTAACCCGGCCAATCCAGGCGGCGAGGCCGATGCCAAGAAGGAATCCGATCACGGCGCCGGTCGCGCCCAAGGCAGCGGCTTCCGCGGCGAAGAATCCGTTCAGCAGTCGGTCAGACGCGCCCAGCGCTTTCATGATGGCGAAGTCGCGGCGGCGGTCGAAGACCCATCCCATCAGCGTAGAGAGCACGCAGAGAGCAGCGGTCAGAATAATAAGCGCGGCGGCGGCCAGAAGCGTGGCACGGGTCTTGCCCAGCACCCGAGCCTCGCCTTCCATAATCTGCCGCACCGGGCGCACTTCGGCGTTCGGGATCGCCTGCTCAAGCTGTTGCATGATGGCGGTGATCTCTTCCGGCGATCCCGTGGCAGCGACCTCGATGGAGGAGGGTTGAACTCCAGTCCACGAAATAAAATCTGGCAGCGCAAGATACACACGGCTGTCCTCGGCAGCGCCGGTCTGCACCGTTCCGCCAGGTGTGAGGCGAATGGTGTGCCCCTGAAAACTCAGATAGAAGGGCTGGTTTCTCGGCGAGACCACTGAAAGAGCGCGAACGCCTACAAGCGCCGGGTGCCCCATTTCTTGCGCGTCTTCTGGGCGAGAAATGGGGACTGCCGAGGGCCAGTTGCTCACCGACCACCAACGGTCAAGTTGCTTCACGCGATCGAAGTCTGCACCTGCCACGACCACCGGCTGACCGTCGCTGGTTCGCGCTACGACCAGCGCGAAGGGCGCTGCCACGCCACGTCCGGCGAGCGTAGACTCCACGTGCGAAAGAGCGTCGGCGGGAAGGGAAGCGCCGTCTTTTCCCACAAGAACGATATTCGCGCCGTAGTTCCGGAACTCGCGCCGCAGCTTGGCCTGCACATCGACATAAAGATCCAGCATGGCAGTGGCGACGGCAGCCGCGACGACCATGGCAAACAGCGCGGAGGCGGCGCGTCCACGACGAAGCACCGCGGCGCGAACCAGCATGCGCACAAACATAGAAGTATGCGGAGACTGCGCGCGGCTGGCGGCTACTGTCTGCGAGCTTGCGTTCATAGTCCACCTCGCAGAGCGAAAACGGGATCAAGGCGGACCGCGTTGCGAATGGCGGCGGCGCTTCCCGCAAAAGTGACCATCACCGCGATCGCAAGGATCACAGGCAAGAGCACGGGCGTAATTGCGATTTCCGAATTGAAGATGGAGCGGCCGATCTGGCGCGCCAGCAATCCGCCGGCGGCGAAGCCCACGAAGCCGCCGATCAATGCAAGCAGCGTAGCTTCGGCAAAGAAGATGGACGCGACCGCGATTCTTCCCGCCCCCAAGGCCTTCATCAACCCCACTTCCGCGCGGCGCTCGAAGATTGCCGTGGCCATGGCGGCAGACACTGCCAAGGCCGAAGCAAACAGCGCGGCCAGCGTTACCAGGAAGATCAATCCCTCGATGCGCGTGAGCACAGCGCCCTCGTTCTGGGCGACCTGGCGAATCTGCTCGGCATGAGAATGCGGAATCGCTTCCTGCAACTGAAAAGCAATCGACTGCGGGTACGGCGAGCAGTACCAGCGGTCATAGATAGGACCCGACATGCTCTTGGGATCGCGGCGGGCAAAAGCGTCTTCAGGCTTGGTAAGCGCGCTGACATACACGCGCCGGACCGCACCCGGCTTGCCGAGAATTTCCTGCGCCAGCGCGATCGGCGCAACGATCTGGTCGTCCTCGCCCCCGCCGGTCGAGAGAATTCCGCTCACGTGAAACGCACGGCCGGAGAGCGTAAGTTCGTCGCCCGGCTTCGCCGAAAGCAGCGCCGCGAGCCGCCCCCCAAGCAGTACATCGTGAGAGCTGTCATCAGGCCAGGCTCCCGAAACCTTCCACCAGGGATGGGTTGAGCGCACGCCTGTGTTGAACTCTTCTTTGCCAAAGGAAACCTGCTTCGCGAAGTAAGTGCCGAGCAAGGTGAGATTTTCCGTCTTACCGTCGCGCTCGAGCGTAACGTTCACCGGCAGCATCGGGGCAAACCCGGTGATGTTGTTGTGCCAGAACGTCCCTTTGATCTTGGGCAGGTCCGCCTCGTTCAGGAAAGCGCCGTCGGTCGGCGGCTTCAGGTTGACGCCGCCAATTTCCACGTCAAGTGTGTCCTCCTGCGGAGTCACAAGTATGTTCGCGCCGATGGTGCGCAGCTCGCGATTGATCTTGTCGCCAATGTCGGTGGCGACTGCAATCATCGCGGTAGCCACAGTGACGCCCAAGGTGATGGCCGCGCCGGCCAGCAGTTTACGCCGCTTCTGGCGCCGGAAGGACTCGTAGACGAGGCGGACGAACATCGCTTACTGTTTCTCGAACACGCGGCTACCGGCCGCGATGTCCGCCTCCTGAATAATCACGGAGTCGGCGGTCTGCGTGGCCTTGAGAGGAATCGGGTTGCAGCCGCCCGCCGAGCCCACCGACTGCGGATTGATCGGCGCGGCGCAGTTCTTGCAAACCACTCCGTTGGCTGACTTGTAGAAGCCGACAGATCCGCAGATTTCACAGGCATCCAACACGGTGGCGATCTTGCCGTCTGGTTTCTGATAAAGCCAGAAGCGAATGGCAACGCCGTTCTCTTGCGCCTGAAAACGGTGCAAGTCCCCATCGGAGACCTGTGCCAACGGAATCTTCACCTGACCGTTCGTGAAAGTAACGTCGGTGGCGGGCGACAGCGCGCTCACGCTCTTGGTGTAAATAAACTCAGCCGTCACTAGTGCGATGAAGACGAAAGAAAAGCCGTAGACCGAAGCCATCCACAAGCGCTCTTTGCGAGCCGTCCAGGCCGCCTTCCGGCGTTCAGCCGCCGACGCCGACTCCAGCATGGGCTCGCGCCGCTTGGCATCGAACAACACCATCAGCGCGGCCAGGGCGAAAATCGTGACGAAGAAAAAAAGATCGTTGCGCACGATCGGCCCGATGATCGCCATTTCGCGCTTCGAAGAAGGAATCACACCGCTTTCCGAGAGTTCGTGCAGGCCAGAGACCACCAACTGCAACGCCACCAGAAACAGGATCGCAGTCGTAACCCGGAAGAATTTCTGCAGGTTAATCCGCACGCTGCCCTTGACGAACATCACGCCAAAGGCAATCGAAGCCAGCACGCCCAATAGCGTCCCTAAGAAGCTCATCAGTTCCGTGGAGTTCAAAGACACTGCCGATAGAATTAGCACGGTCTCCGCGCCTTCGCGCAGCACCATCAGGAACACAAAGAAGAACAGGCCGATCCAAGCGTCGTTGCCCGCCAGCAGGCCGACTTTGCCCTCAATCTGGCCCTTCAGCTTGCGCCCCGTCTTCATCATGAAAATGACCATGGTGATGACGAAGAAGGCGGCCACCAGCATGATCCAGCCTTCGAAGAGGTCCTCATTCCAGTTCAGCCGCGAAATCACCACCGCGATGCCAATGCTGCCCACGAAAGCCGCGCCTAGAGCCGCATATACAGTCTTGCGCAGATCGGTGCGGCCAATCTTAGCCAGATAGGCCAGCGTGATCCCGACGATCAGGGCGGCCTCGACCCCCTCGCGCAACGTAACGATGAAAGCCTGTAGCATTTATAAATAACCTGGTTTCCTGAAAATGATCTTGAAAATGAATTTCAATTTCAACTTCAAGGATATGCCGGGAGCGCCGGACGCGTCAATGCGGCGTGTCACAAATGCGCGTGATCCGCATCACACGGGGAAATCCGGGATTAAGCGGCGGTCGCGCCACGGTCAGAGGCGTGAACCACTAAGGACACAAAGGTACACGAAGGAAAAACCGCTGAAACTAAGAGCCTTCGTGATACTTTGTGCTCTTCGTGGTTGGTTTTCGCGTCTGTTCGCCCTTTCACCGACCCACTACCCGGCGTGGAACTCGATTGTTTTCCGTTACACTGGGTCCTATAATTCTCGCCTCAAAGATTGGGAGGGTTCAATACGGCTGTCTCTAACCGAGTTCCATCGACTGTGACCAACCCAACCTCAAGCGACCCCAGAAAGTACGGCGGGTTGGACCTTCGCGCCTATCTCGATCTGAAGAACGCGATCCATCGCTACCTGCTAAATAAGGTGGACCTGGAAAAACTGACTGCCGTTCCGGACGCCCAAACCCGGGAGCAAGCGCTGGCTGTGGTCCAGAACGCCGTGTCGCAAGTCAAGGCGCCTCTCACTGTTCCTGAAAGAGAACGCTTAGCGCTCGATATACTGGATGAAATGTTTGGCCTGGGGCCGCTCGCGCCATTGCTGCAAGACCCGACGATCAACGACATTCTGGTGAATGGCGCCAAAGAAGTTTACGTGGAGCGCGCCGGTATTCTGGAAGAAACCAAAATCGTATTCAAGGATGACGCGCACCTGATGCGCATCATCAACAAGATTGTCGCGGCCATCGGACGGCACGTGGATGAATCGTCGCCTATGGTGGACGCTCGACTCGCCGACGGATCCCGCGTCAACGTGATCATCCCGCCCCTGGCGATTGACGGTCCCCATCTTTCGGTCCGGCGTTTTGGCCACATTCCCATCACCGAAGACAATCTTTTGGCAAATCAGACCCTATCTCAGCCGATGCTTGGGTTGCTGAAGGCAGCGGTGGCGGCACGTCTTAACATCGTGATCTCCGGCGGGACGGGCGCCGGGAAGACCACTTTGCTGAATGTCCTCTCTGGGTACATTTCGTCCAAGGAACGTATCGTCACGATTGAAGACTCGGCGGAACTGCAACTGAAGCAACGCCACGTCGTCCGCCTGGAATGCCGTCCCCCCGATGCGGATGGCAAGGGCGTCGTTCACGCCCGGCAACTGGTAATCAACAGCCTCAGGATGCGTCCCAACCGCATCGTGGTTGGCGAGGTCCGCGGTGAGGAAGCTCTCGACATGCTGCAAGCCATGAACACCGGCCATGACGGATCCATGACCACGGTTCACGCCAATAGCCCTCGCGACGCTCTCGCCCGCATGGAGACTATGGCCATGATGGCGAACCTGAACATCCCAGAAAAGGCTGTTCGAAAACAGATCGCCTCGGCGGTTTCTTTGGTTCTTCAGATTGAGCGCTTCAGCGACGGAACGCGGCGTCTCACCCATGTCACCGAAATCACCGGCATGGAAGTGGACATAGTCAGCATGCAGGATCTATTTGTATTCGAGAAGCAGGGAATTTCATCCGAGGGACGCGTCCTCGGAACCTTCAATGCCACGGGCATCCGGCCCAAATTCGCCGAGAGACTCAAAGCCGTCGGTTTTGACCTGCCGCTGAATATGTTCGACCAAACTGGCAGACAGTGGAAGTAGCGGCGTCGAGCGGCGGCGCAGCATCACGGGATGCGATAATCAGACCCGACAGCTATCCGTCTGTTGCCGACTACGTCTAAGTCTATAGGCTTCTGATAAGACACTCCCGGGAGCGCATTCATGAAAACAACCCGCCGTAATCCATTCCTGGCGCACGCCTTTGCTTGCGCCCTAATCCTGTTTCCGTTATTAGCCGCCCGTGCCGCGGCTCCCGCAAAAGCCTCCTCGGCGAATGACGCTCAGGCAAAGGTCGCTCTGCCGGAAGGCCCGGCCGTCAACTTGTCTTACATGGAACGCACGGTGCGCCCCGGGGACGACTTTTACCAGTATGCCAACGGCGCATGGATCAAGCACACTGAGATTCCCGCCGATCGCGGAGGAACTTCGCCCGCCCTGCCGGTTGTCGATGAAACCGACAAGCGGGTTGCCGACCTGATCGCCGAGGCTGCCAAGAGTGGAGCGGCTGACGGTGAGAAATCACGTAAGATCGCCGATCTTTACAACTCCTTCATGGATGAGGCCGGCGTCGAAGCCAAAGGCCTGAAGCCCTTGCAGCCGCATCTGGCGGCCATTGCGGCCATCCACGATAAACGCGAACTGGCGCGCGCTCTCGGCGAAACTCTCCGCGCCGACGTGGACGCGCTCAATAACACGAACTTCCATACCCCGAATCTTTTCGGACTCTGGGTCGCCCCCGGCTTCAACGAAGTCGAGCACTATACCGCGTACCTGATGCAGGGCGGTCTCCGGCTGCCCGACCGCGAATACTATCTCTCCTCCAGCGCCGCCATGAAGGATATCCGCAGCAAGTACCAGGCGCATATTGCGGCCATGATGAAGCTTGCTGGATTCAATGACACCGAAGCTCGTTCGGCTCGCATCATCGAACTGGAACATGCCATCGCCGAAAAACACATTACGCTGGCCGAGAACAGCGACATTCATAAAGCCAACAACACTTGGACTCAGGCCGACTTCGCAGTGAAGGCTCCCGGCCTCGACTGGGCTGAATATTTCCGCGGCGCTGGGCTCACGAAGCAGCAGAGTTTCATCGTCTGGCAGCCCACCGCGTTTACTGGAGAATCAGCCTTGGTCGCTTCCACTGCCCTCGACACCTGGAAGGACTGGCTGGCTTATCACCTCATTGACTCCCAGGCCTTTGCATTACCGAAGGCCTTCAGCGACGAACAGTTCGCCTTTTTTGGAAAAGTCCTCTCCGGCGTTCCCGAAGAACGGGCGCGCTGGAAGCGGGGCGTCGATCTGGTAAGCGGCTTTCTCGGCGACGACATTGGCCAACTCTACGCCCAGCGCTACTTCCCGTCTGAATCGAAAGCAGAGGTAGAGGCCATGGTGGTCAACATCAAGGCAGCCTTCCGCAAGAGAATTGACGCCCTGTCGTGGATGAACCCCGCCACCAAGGCCGAGGCCAAGGCGAAGCTCGACACTCTTTATGTGGGCGTCGGCTATGGAGAAAGCTGGCACGACTACTCGAACTTTGAAGTGAAAGCCGACGACCTCTTCGGCAATTTGTGGCGCGGCCGCCTCGCCGACTATCACCGCCAGGTGGCGCGGCTGGGCGCTCCCATTGACCGCAAAGAGTGGTCCATGACGCCGCAGACCATCAATGCGGTGAACTTGCCTCTGCAAAACGCGCTGAACTTTCCCGCCGGCATTCTGCAGCCGCCATTCTTCGATCCCAAGGCCCCGCCCGCGGCCAACTACGGTTCCATCGGCGCGATCATCGGCCACGAGATCAGCCACACCTTCGACAACGAAGGCAGCGCGTTTGACTCCAAAGGCCGCGTACGCAACTGGTGGACGCCGGAAGACCTGGCGCACTTTGAAACCGCCACCGCAAAACTGGCCGCGCAATACGACACCTACAAACCTTTCCCCGATCTTGCCCTGAACGGCAAGCAGACGCTGGGGGAAAACATCGCCGACCTTGGCGGACTGGCTGCCTCCTACGACGCGTACAAGTTCTCGCTGGCGGGCCAACCTGCCCCCGTGTACGACGGACTCTCTGGCGATCAGCAATTCTTTCTCGCCTTCGCGCAAGCCTGGGCAGAGAAGGATCGCGACGAAGCACTCCGCCAGCAGGTGCTGACCGACGGCCACTCCCCCGGCGCGTACCGTGCCCTTGAAGTTCGCAACCTAGACCCCTGGTACGCCGCGTTCGAGGTGCAGCCGGGAGAGAAACTGTATCTCGCCCCAGGGGATCGTGTGCGTATCTGGTGAGACGCGTTGAGCCACTACCAAGATGTGGCCATCATTGACTTGTGCCATCCCTGGCCCTAAGATTTCAAGCCGATGATCGGCCAGACCATCTCGCACTATCGGATCGTTGAAAGGATTGGCGGCGGCGCGATGGGCGTAGTGTACAAGGAGAAGATACCCGGCTGCATCGCTTTGTCCTCTGAACGTCATTCCGGGAGAAGTTTCGCCAGGACCCGCACGCGCTGGTCCGTTTTCGCGCGAGGCGCAGCATTTTCACGCTCAATCACTCTTGATTGCGATCATGAGATCGGCGCGGCGCACCAACCACAGTGTAATGCTCCGAGGGAGTACCTGCGCACCGCCTTGCCGGCCGCGCGCTAAGTCGAGAACTGTGACGCTGGATGGAGATTCCCGTGGTCGTGACCGCACAAGTTAGGCTGTTCACCGGGACGTCAGAAGAAGAAATCTTCGTTACAAACGAGGGGATGCCAAGGTTCTGGACTTTGGACTGGCCAAGGTGACCACTGGAACAGATGTGGCGGAAGCGGGCGCGCCCACGCAATCGGCAGTTCCAGAGGAGTTGCTCACCAGTCCCGGCTCAGCGGTGGGAACGATTGCCTATATGTCGCCGGAACAGGCGATGGGCAAGGAGGTGGACGCGCGCACCGATCTTTTCTCGTTCGGCGCCGTGCTCTACGAAATGGCTACGGGACATCTCGCTTTTCGTGGCGAGACTTCGGCGGTGATCTTCCGTGCAATTCTGGATCGCGAGCCCTCGCCTCCCACGCGCTTGAACCCTGATGTGCCTGCCGAGCTGGAACGAATCATCAGCCGGCTTCTCGAAAAAGACCCTGATCTGCGCTATCAGAGCGCGGCGGATGTGCGCAGCGAACTGAAGCGGCTGTTGAAGAGCACAACTTCGGGCCGGACACCCGTCGCAGACAGGCCAGAAGCCGGAGCCGCTGCGGCTTCAACCACGAAAGCGAAGGCTGCGAAAACCGCCGGTCCAAAACAGCGCAAGTGGCTGGTCGTCGGAGCGATTGCCGCCATGGTTGCGATCGGCATTGCTGGAGCCGTGTGGTGGCTTACGAACCGGCCAGAGCCGCTGCGACACTACACGCAGCGCCAGCTCACCAGGCAGGGCGCAGACTTGCCAGTCGGTTTTGCCGCCATTTCGCCGGACGGAAAATATCTCGGCTTTGACGATTCCAAAGGGCTCCACATACAACTCGTTTCTACGGGTGAGACGCGAAACTTTACGCTGCCCGTCGGCACAGTGGCCAACTGGGGCTTCGGCGATTGGTACCCGGATTCGACAAGCTTTATCGCCGAAAACGTTCCTACCGTTGGGACCAGTGTCAGTCTGTGGTCCGTGTCAATTTTTGGAGGATCACCTCGCAAGCTGTTCGAGGGAGACTTGACCGGTGGCCCTGAACTTTTCGTTGCTCCCGATGGATCGCTGATCGTGTTCGGCAAAGGTCAAGGCGTCAGCGGTCCGACCGAACTGTGGGTGATGGGGCCGCAAGGCGAATCCCCTCACAAAATATTACAGACGCAGGCCGAGTATCAATCGACAGCCCCGTCGCGATCAGCTGGCCCCCACAGCACGGGTTTGCCGTGCATCTCCCGCGTTTCAGGTCCGCTCCATTTCCATGGGAGTTATCGACACGAATGGTGAGAACAGAACTACCATCGTTCCGGATGACAAGGTGGAATCTGTTCTACGATGGGTAGCTCCAGACCGGTTGATCTATAGGAAAGGGTCCGACTTTTGGATGGTGTGAGCGGATCCGCGCACGGGCAGGACTCGAGGGCAACCGCACCCGCTTACGGATTGGACCGTTTCTAGCCATCTAGCATTAGCAGCACGGCAATGGAAATCATCTCGCCTACCTGCGAGGTTCCAACCATGCCAAGATGCTGGTGGGGGATTTGGCCCGCAACGGAAGCGTAACCAACGTGCGACCGATTGGTTCCGATGATTATCAACTGCAGGCATGGACGGCAATTCTCTGAAGTGATTGCCTATTCTTCTTCTTATCCGCCACATTGTCGCAATTTTCAGCAAACTGTTGTTGGCTCCCTTCAAACGCTGATCGCGTCTGCTGACGGGCGAGTGGACGCTTTGGGTTTGAGCCCCGACGGACGGTCGGCGATTTTTTCGAGCCAGGGGCGCGTGTTTCGCGTCGCGGTCGATGGTGGTACGCCGCAACTCCTATTTGAGGTCTCCAAGCCTGAAAATTTGCAGTGTACGGCCCGGCCTGCGAATTTCTGCGCCTATGGTTCCAACTCCAAGGATGGCCGCGAACTGGTGATTACGGAGTTCGACCCCGATAATGGCAACCGCAAAGAATTGCTTCACGTTCCGAACGAACCAGGGCACCGCGCGCAATGGGGTTTAGCTCCGGATGGCTCCGAAGTCGCCGTGCTGAAAAGCGTGGCAAAGAACGAAATCGAATTCATACCCCTGCGCGGCGCCCAACCTCGTATCTTTCCCATCAACGGATATCAGTGGCCAAACGGTGTGGTCTGGACGCCTGATTCCAAAGGACTGTTCTCGGGGGGTATAAACGTCACGAATGGCTCGCCGACTGTCCTGCACACAGACCGCCAGGGTCATGTGGAAGCAGTCTGGCACCAACCGAACTACTATGAAATCGCGATCTGGGCAGCACCCTCGCCCGACGGACGCTATATCGCGATCGCCGCAGGCAGATCGGACCACGATGTGTGGATGATCGACGATTTCTAGCGAATGCGGTCTGGGCAACGTCATGCCCGCTACGTAAATGCACTCATAACCGCTTCAGAAACGCCTCCGCCTGCTCCAGCTGCGGAAATAACTTCTCCTCGGCGTGAAACTCCGCCGAGTGCACGCACCGCCGGCTGCCGCGCAGCCTGACGGGATGCTTGAGGTGCAGCATCTCGTGGTAGACGATGTATTCCACGGCGTAGCGCGGAACCAAGAACTGGTCAAAGATGCGGCTGATCACAATCGCATTATGCGCCGGATCGTAGTGGCCGAGGATGCGGCGAGTCTTGGTCGGGCTCCAGCTCATGCGCGGGCGGCCCAGCAGTCCATGGAAGAAGCGCCGGTTCAGGTCCTCGAAGACAGCTTCGAGATCGTAGACGTGGCCTTGGGGGGAATGCAGCCGCTTGCGGCCGCGCATCTGCCGTACCAGGTGTGCCTTCCTTACAACTTCATGGCTGCCCACATATTTTCGGTAGCGCGCCGCGTGGCTGCGGTCGATAGGCTTGCGGTACATCTTGGCCAGCAGGATGTGGGCGATGGCTCGCACCACGCCCTCCGGAGCGCCTTCCAGCAGATCGGAAAGCCGCACCAGCAGCCTGCCCTCGCGCAGCCGAATGGTATTGTTGACGTTTGCGAAAGCAAAGAACTCAATCTTCAGATCAGGCGGCAGAGTGCCAGGACGCAACTGCCGGTGTTCTTCATGGAAAAGTTCGAGTAATCCCTCGCGCACAGTGAGCCTAGATTAACACGGACGATTGTCATCCTGAACAAGCGTTCTTTGCGCAGTGAAGAGCCTGTCCCGAGCTTGCCGAGGGAATCTGGGCGAGTCGCGCGAAGCGTCGCATTCTTTGCGACGCAACAATCGCGCGTTTGGCTCGCCTCTCCTTATCGAACCTTTACTCCGACCTGCCTCCGGATGGCTTCGCATTCGGATTCAGCTTCCGATGCTTGGCGGCCTCTTCCTGCTCAGCCAGGAGTTTGCGATGGTCGTCCGCCGAGGTGTCGACCGTTTCGAGGACGTTGGTCAGAATGAACTCGTACCGCTTGGCGTCTTCCGGTGGCACGTCCGCAGCGTCCTTCAGGGCGCGTAGCTTGGCCTGGAATTCCGTGTCGGCGTCAATGATCACCTTCAGAGGTTTGCGAATATCGTTCTTGCGACCGACGTAGGTTTCGATGTTGTCGTTCAATTCATCGTAGATCAGCAGAAAGTCATCCAGCCTGTCATGGGTCTGTTGAGGCCGGTCTTTGATCTTGGGATTGCTGCGAATCTGCTCCAGGCCAACCAGACGTGCCCGCGCAAACGTCACGTAGAGCGCGAGCCGTTGCTGAGGCTCCCAACTCGTGTCGCGGATCTGATCAATCTCCGGCTGGGTGAAGGGATCCCGGTGCCGCTGCGCCGGAGCTGCCGCAGCCATCAGCAATAGCGGTCCGAGACAAGCCCATAAGCGACACGAGAAAGAGGTCATTTCTTAACGCCTTTCGGAAACATCGCAGCCAGCAGATCGTCGCGAATGCGCTGCAGCCGTTCAATTGTGCTCTCCACCTGGTCCTGCTCTTCATGGGAGACGGCGTGCTTCATATTGGCCAGCTTTCGGGCCATCTTGCGAATGGCAATCTCGCTTTGTTTTTCATGCCTGTGCGACTGGATGGCATAGTCGCGGGCCAGCTCAGAATATGCGACCACGTCGGCCAGCGCCGCTTTTGCCTGCTCGCTGTCGCCGGCAACGTAGAACCTGTCGGCCGCATCCAGTTGCCGCTCCGAGATATGAATGCACAAAACCGGACGATCCGAGATGCTGGCATCGGCAACTCGCCCCTTCAGCTCTTCGAGCGTAGGTTGTTCACCGCCAGCCAGGATCGAAGGCAGGGCCAGCATCGCTAATACCAGGCCCAGCGCCGCAACCGGCCAGCCTCGTGAATGTTCCATTGCAAACGCCATGACGTTCGAATCGGGCTTATTTCTTCGGCTCAATGGCAATCAGCCGATGTTTCGCCTTCCACTCATCATCAGGATACTTCCCCTTGGCCGTGTTGAGGAAGAGGCGATAATTTACAGCGGCATTTTTGAAGTCGCGCAAATGATCGTAGGCTGACGCCCGCATGAAATAAGTAACCGGGTTTTCCGGCAGCAACTTAGCCCGCGTGTCCAGCGCGCCAATCACCAGCGGATACTGCTGGTTTTCGCTGGCGGCGAATGCCAGGTCACCGTACGCCTCCCCGAGGTCGGGTTTGATTTTCACCGCAGTGACAAATTCCTGCTGAGCTTCTGGAAATCTCTTCTGCCGCACCAGCGCCTGGCCGAGACGGCGATGAAGCTCAGGGTCGTTGGGGCGAACCGCGACCAGTCCACGATAAACGGATTCGGCCAGCTCATTTTTTCCAATCGTGGTGTACAGGTCCGCGAGATCGCGCTGCGCGCCATCGTCCCCAGGAGAGAGCTTGATCCCCGCCTGCAGCTCGGCGATGGCGGCGTCAGTCTTGCCCTCAGCGGCGAGCACTCGCCCCAGCTGAATGTGAACCGGGGCAGAGTCCGCATGTTCGGCCAGCAACTTCCGCAGATAATCTTCCGCCTCGGGAAAACGGCGCCCGCGCATATAGATGTTGGCCAGCCCGATGACCGCATCAGTAGACTGCGAATCGAGCGCCAGCGCTTGCTTGTATTCCTGCTCGGCGTCGGCAAATTTATTTGCCAGTTCGAGAAGCTGCCCCGCAGAAAGATGCGGCTCAGCCTCTTTGGGTTGAAGCGTCGCCGCCTGTTGGTACGCTACCAGCGCTTCTTCCGGCTTCGACTTTTGAATCGTTTCAGCGAGTGACAGCCAGGCCCGGTACTGACCCTCGGCAGGCTGGCTGGTGGGTTTCAGATGAGTCGCAGCTCGCAGAAACTCTTCAGCATCGGGTTGACCGGTTTTGGCCAGTTGCAGTCCAAGATTCAGGTTTGATTCAAAAACATCGGGCTTTGCCCCAACCGCCTTACGATAAGCCGCGATCGAGTCGTCCACCTTGCCCAAAGCGTTTTCGACGAAGCCGAGATCGAACCACGCCACATAACTCGCAGGATCACGCTCAACCAGCTTGCGGAGTAGCGGCTCCGCGGCGGAGTAATTCTTTTTTTCAATGGCAGCTTCCGCCGCCGTAAGTTCGGCCGGCTGAGTTGGAGAATCTTCATCCCGAACCTGAACGTGATGGACGGGCCGGTGAGTCTGGGTTTGCGATGAAGACTGCGACGAAGGTGGTGGCGAAGACGCTCCCGCCGGCGAGTTGGAATCTTGCGCGAATGAGCCCAAGCCCGCGACCAGAGCCAGCACCACGCCGCCGTAAAGTCTACTGACTCGCATTCGAACGTGTCGCTCCGTTTACTGCGCCCGGGCGATTGCCTTTTAGCAGCCGGGCCAGATACTTGCCCGTGTAAGAGCCGGGAAGCTTCGCAATCGCCTCCGGCGGACCCACTCCCACGATCTTGCCGCCGCGCGCTCCACCTTCCGGCCCCAGGTCGATTACCCAGTCGGCAGTCTTGATCACTTCCAGATTGTGTTCGATTACCAGGATGGACCCGCCCGCATCAATAAGACGCCGGAACGCCGCCAGAAGTTTGCTGACGTCGTCAAAATGCAACCCAGTCGTCGGCTCGTCAAAGATATACAGCGTCCGCCGCCGCCGGCGACTCTCATCGCTCCGCTCCGCGCTCGGCCGGCCAATCTCGCGAGCCGCGGGTTGCAGATGCGCCGCCAGCTTCATACGCTGCGCTTCTCCCCCTGACAAAGTTGTCGCCGATTGCCCCAGCCGCAGATATCCCAGGCCAACTTCCTCCAGCACGCGCAGCTTTTCGGTGATCTTCGGAACTTCCGCAAAAAACCGCAGTGCCTCTTTCACCGTGAGGTTCAACACTTCGTGGATATTCTTGCCGTGGTAGCGAACATCGAGCACCTGCGCCTTATAGCGTGTGCCCTTGCACTCTTCGCAGATCAGTTCAACATCCGCGAGGAACTGCATCTCCACCGTAACCGTGCCGTCGCCCTGACAAGTCTCGCAGCGCCCGCCGGGAATGTTGAAGGAAAAATGCCCGGAAGTGAAGCCGCGCTTCTTAGCCTCAGGCAGCGAGGCAAAAAGCTCGCGGATGGCGTCAAACGCCTTGATGTAAGTCACTGGATTCGACCTCGGCGTCCGCCCGATCGGAGACTGATCGACCAGCACAACTTCATCGATGAACTGATCGCCCTCCAGGCTCTCCCATGTAGCCGAACCCCGCGCCGGCCCTGTGTTTTGCTGCTTCTTGGCTTCTCCCAGAGCTTGATAGAGAACCTGGTGCAACAATGTAGATTTGCCGGAGCCCGAAACTCCCGTAATCGCGACCAGCATCCCCAGGGGAATACAGAAGTCGACGCCCTTCAGATTATTTGCCCGCACGCCCTTGATCCTGATCTGCTGGGTTCCTGGCTGCCGCCGCACCGCCGGCACCTGAATGTGCAAATCCTCGGCAAGATAACGGCCCGTGAGCGAAGCCGGATTCCCCAGGATCTCATCGTAGGTTCCCGCCGCCACCAGCTTGCCGCCGTTCTCTCCCGCTCCCGGACCGAGGTCAAGAATCCGGTCCGCCGTGCGCATAATGTCAGGATCATGCTCCACGACCAGAATCGTGTTTCCCAAATCGCGCAGGTCTTGCAATATCTTGATCAGCCGGTGTGTGTCGCGGCTGTGCAGTCCGATCGAAGGCTCGTCCAGCACATAGAGCGTGCCCACCAACCGCGATCCGAGCGATGTAGCCAGTTGAATCCGCTGAGCCTCGCCTCCCGAAAGCGTCGACGACAGCCGGTCGAGCGTCAGATACTCCAGACCCACGTCATTAAGAAACCGCAGCCGCTCGCGGATTTCCTGCAGCAACCGGTCCGCAATGTCGGCTTCCGCGGGGCTCAACTGCATTCCCGCAAAGAACTTCGCCGCGTCCTCCACCGTCATAGCGCAGGCGTCACAAATGTTTTTCCCATCGATCTTCACCTGTCGGGCTTCGAGGCGCAAGCGAGTGCCCCGGCACTCGGGACAAGTCGAATACCCGCGATACCGGCTCAAGAAAACGCGGATGTGCAGCTTGTACTTCTTCCGCTCCAGATACTGAAAGAAACCGCGCACGCCCAGAAACTTTCCATCTCCATCAAGAATGAGTTCCTGCTGCGCCGCATCGAGTTCCGCCCAAGGCACATCGAGCGGGATTTCTTCCTGCTTGGCAAACCGTTTCATGTCCGTAAACACCGGACGGTACTTGGGCTTGTTCCACGGATCAATCGCTCCCTCGCCCAGAGACTTCATGGCATCCGGAATGACGCGTTCGAGATCGAAATCAATCGTGTTGCCGAATCCCTGGCAGCGCGCACACGCTCCGTAGGGATTATTAAACGAGAACAGGCGCGGCTCCGGCTCTTCGTAGCGCAGATTGCAGTTCTTGCACTCGAAGCGCTGGGCAAACCGCAACTGCCGCGCCGGTCGGCCGTCATGCGGCGGCAGGTCGAAAATCACTTCGCCCGCTTCCCGGTATGCGGTCTCCACTGCATCGACGACTCGCGTGCGCGACTCGGCGGAAACCGTAAGGCGGTCCACCAGCATAAACACCGGCTGATCGAAGCGAATATCCAGCAGCGATTCTGGCGTCGAGAACTCAAAAACCTGTCCCGCTTGATACAGCCGGTTGAAGCCCGCCTTGCGCAAGTCAAACAAACGAGCTTTAAGCTGGTCGGTCAATCCTGAGTCCGGAGAAGTTTTCTTGGACTTGCGGGCGCGTGCCGGCTTCTTCTCCGCTTCCCGGGGCGCGGCAGCGGCCGACTGCAGGGGAAACACAACTTGCACCCGCGTCTCCGGATCGAGCGCCAACATCGCGTCCGCAATCTCATCCACGGTATCTTTCTTCACTTCGCGCCCACAGTTCACGCAATAAGTGCGGCCGACGCGGGCAAACAGCAACCGCAGATAATCGTAAATCTCGGTAGCCGTCGCCACCGTCGAGCGCGGATTCCGCGTCGTATTCTTCTGCCGGATCGCCACCGCAGGCGCGATGCCATCGATCGAATCCAAGTCGGGCTTCTCAATGCGCTCCAGAAACTGCCGCGCATAAGCCGACAGCGACTCCACATACCGCCGCTGACCCTCGGCATAAATAGTGTCGAAGGCAAGGGAAGACTTGCCCGACCCGGACACACCGGTCACCACAGTCAGCGTGTTATGCACAACCTCAAAATCGATGTTCTTGAGGTTATGCACGCGCGCACCGCGAACGATAATGCTTTCCTTGGGTAGGGAGTCAGACATCGGTAAAAGACCCGGCAAGCCCAAGGCCCACTGGGAGGGTCCCCAGCGGCCTCAAAGAGCGTTGCCGAATCTTTTATTATAAAGCAGAGCCTTACGAGGCCGCGCGCTGCGTCTCGTTAGAGCGGACCAGCTGCAGCCGCCCGGAGCGAGGAACGAAAAGAATCGCAAGCAGAGAACCGATACCCAGCCCCGCCATGAGGAAAGTAACTGCCGTAGAAACGTCGTATGATTGAGATCGCACAAGCCTCCTCGTATGCTTTTCTATGATCATTGCACACGGCTTGCCAATCTGACCAAGGCTCGTTGTTGGCTGGAAACAGACACTTTAGAGACAGAAGTTTGTCTGCGCAGCGGTGAAATTTCCACCAGCCAGCGGAAACTCTTTCCAGGTGCACTCTGAGGAAGCGTCGACTCAGGGAATTCATGTAGATTCCCTACGTTGGCCGAAACTGAGATTGTAAGGATTTACCGCTGCGCTGTGATCTGGATCGAATATGCTTGACGCTCAGTCCGGATCACGATCACGCCGCTTTCCATACCGGAAAGCCAGCCCCACCCCGACCACCATAATTCCAATCGGAGGCACAAGCAGCACCAATACGGCCCGGTTGAGCGCCTGCTGACCCTCCTTAGGCGTGGCCTTGGCATTTGCATTGCACATCGCGCAGCCCTGCCCCCAAGCGGGCACAGTCCAAAGGCCCATCAGCATCAACAACATCAAGAGGCGCGATTTCATTGTAATGAACTTCTACTGAAGCGTCTGCCTTCTACTGTACTCCCAATCCGTTTGGCGGCGGCAGAATGCGTGCCGCATCCGGGAAAAAGAAACAGTACATAATCACGAAGCACGCTGTCACCGAAATCACCAGCAACCAGCGCATGATCGCCTTTTCAAACTTCAAGTGCATGAAATAGGCAATGATCAACGCCGATTTGATGATGGAAAGAACCATCAGAACTTCCAGCATCTGCCGTGGATCCTTGAACACCTGGTTATAGCCCAGCCAGACCTCCACTCCAGTCAAGACCAGAAGCGCCCCCCACACCCAGAAATACTGCGCTTTGCTATCGTCGTGCTTCGCCACGTCGTCCATCGCGATCCCCTTTAATCAAGCTTGTCATCCTGAGCGCGTTCTTTGCGCGAAGGACCTATGCAACCCGCTTGCACCACAGCGCGTTCTCAGGTTCCACCACAGCCGCCGGCACTAAACCCTGGTCGACATCAAATAAACCAGCGGGAAGATAAACATCCACACCAGGTCGACAAAGTGCCAATACAATCCAGACACCTCAACATCGTGCGCGTCATAGTCTTTCGGCTTCAGAAAAAGAATCACAGCCGAAACAATCAGCCCGATCAGCAGCGCATGAACTCCGTAATGAAAAACATTATCCGCGGGAATCAGAAAATATCCCGCCAGCCAGATCACTCCCAGAATCGGCAGAAACCACTTGCGCAAAGCCACCACGCCGAGGTAGATCACGCCAATCGTGACGTGCAGCATGTGCATCGCAGTCAGGCCGAAGAATGTCGCCGCGAACTGCGGCACGCCCGTCGAAATCTTTGCGAACTCGCCAGCCTCCTGCCCCGCGGGCTTCGGAAATCCCGGCACACTTAAACCTTCATGGATCAACTTGGTCCACTCCATGCCGTGCAGCACGATGAACGCCGTCCCGAACGCCATAGTGGCCAGCAGCCAAAGGCGCGTCCTAGGCCGGTCGTGCGCCTGCGCGGCAAACACGCCGAGCACCATCGTCAGCGAACTCGAAAGCAGGCAGGCCGTCATGATAGTCGCGTTGATGATGCTGTCTTTACCAAACGGCGTGGGCCACGCGGTATAGATGCGGTTGTAGCTGAAGGCAAACAGCAGAGCCCCAAACGTCAGTGAGTCCGAGGCCAGGAACAGCCACATCCCAACTTTCTTCGAATAAGCTCCAAACAGCGGAGCTTCGTACTCGCCTGCCACTCCGTGTCCAGCAGCGGCATTGTGTTCCAGCGCGGCGTCAGCCATTCAAATTCCCTTTCACTTTTCCCCTTTTCGAAGGACCTTGATCGCGTTGACAATCGCCTATGCCCAGGAGAGCAAAAACATAAATCCACAGCACAGCCATGAAATGCCAATACCAGGCCGTTATGTCCACCACAATCCGCCGCCCTTCGATGGGCTTGTGCAGCAGGGAAGTGATGCCCGCCCACAGCAATGCAATAATCCCGCCCATCAGGTGCACCGCATGCGCCGCCGTCAACAAATAAACAAAAGAACTGTCAGGATTCGTACTGACCAGAAATCCCCGGGCCCGCAGTTCGCCCCACGCCATCCACTGCCCCACCAGAAATCCCAACCCAAGGATCACTGTCGCGCCCAGCCACGGAAAACTTCTCTCGTCTCCCAGCGAAACTCCGGGAATCGAGCGCACCGGAGCCAGCGCCGCCCGACGCGCAATGTCGCGCCGCGCGCCTTCCATGGTCAAACTGCTGACCAAAAGTATCGCCGTATTGATGAACAGCAGCGTCCACGGCAACTGCACTCCGCCCCAGTCGCGAAAGTGCGTGCGGGTCAAATCGTCAAAGGTTGGCAAGCCCCGCCGCACAATGAGGGCGCTGGTCAGCGAAACAAACACCATGCCGACGGTGACTATCGCGCAGACAAGTCCAAGCCGCGCCCGCCGCAGCCGAGCCCCATAATTAGGCAACCCAGAATCCGGAAAGCCCCCCCCATCATCTCCCCCGCCGTTCGGAGGCGCGGGCACACTTCCACCGCGACCCAACTGATTTATCGGCGTGCTAGGTGTATAAGTCGCCATAAAGATTCGACTAGTGACAACCCTCGATACTTCGCATCCGGTTCGTATCAGGGTATGCCTTCAGGCATACCGACTATTGCCCAATTCTCAACCGCGCCTTCAGGCGCTGCTCTTCTGGCTCAGTGCCCCGACCCCGCGTTCGGATCAGTCTGCATAACATAATCCCGAGCCGCCCCCGGCACTCCATACTCATAAGGACCGTTATGCACAACCGGCGTCACGCCGCCAAAATTGTCATGCGGCGGAGGAGTGGCCGTAGTCCATTCCAAAGTAGTCGATTCCCAAGGATTGTCGCTCGCCTTCGGCCCCTTAAACATGCTCCAGAACAAATTGATCACAAAAATGAATTGTGCCGCAATCGTAATAATCGCCGCGTAGGTCATGAAGCGATGAATCGGCATCAACTTAACAAGGTACGCCACCTCAGTATATTGCGAGTAGCGCCGCATCCCGCCGGCGATGCCGAGATAGTGCATCGGCATGAAGATAGCGTAGGTCCCGATGAGCGTGATGAAGAAGTGGACTCTTCCCCACGTCTCATTCATCATCCGCCCGAACATCTTCGGAAACCAGTAATAAGTTGCCGCAAACATTCCGAAGATCGCAGCCACGCCCATAATCAGGTGAAAGTGGCCGACTACGAAATAGGTGTCGTGCAGTTGAATGTCGAGCACAGGCTGCGCCAGGAACGGCCCACTCAGTCCGCCGGAGACAAACAAGGAAACGAATCCAATCGCATACAGCATGGGCGTCTGAAAGCGAATCCGCGCTTTATACATGGTGCCCAGCCAGTTAAAAGTCTTGATGGCTGAAGGCACGCCGATACACATTGTCAGAAGCGAGAACGCAAAAGCCGAATAAGGGCTCATCCCGCTCATGAACATGTGATGGCCCCATACCATGAATCCGAAAAAGCCAATGGCAAGCATGGCGTAGACCATGGCCCTGTAACCGAAAATCGGCTTGCGCGAGAACGTCGACAGAATCTGCGACGTCACGCCCATGCCCGGCAGAATCGCGATGTAGACCTCCGGATGCCCGAAGAACCAGAACAAATGCTGCCACAGCAGCGGCGACCCGCCTTTGTGCGCCATCACCTGCCCGTTCACCACGATCAGCGGCACATAAAAACTGGTGCCAAGGTTGCGATCCAGCAGCAACAGGATCCCCGCCGAGAGCAGCACTCCGAACGCCAGCAGCCCAAGAATCGCCGTAATGAACCACGACCACACGGTTAACGGCATGCACATCATGCTCATGCCCTTGGCCCGCATGTCGAGCGTAGTCGTAAGAAAATTCAACGCGCCCATCAGCGAAGCTAAACAAAAGATCGCAATGCTAGTGATCCACAGATCAGCCCCAAGTCCTTCACCCGGTCCAGCGGACTGCACCGCGCTAAGCGGCGGATATCCCGTCCATCCATGCAATGGCGCGCCCCCCGTGACGAAGAACGCCGCGAGCATCACCACGAAGGCCACAAACGTCGTCCAGAACGAAAGCATGTTCAGGACGGGAAACGCCATATCCGGCGCCCCAATCTGAATCGGCAGAAAATAATTTCCAAATCCTCCCTGCGGCGCCGTAGTCAGCACGAAGAACACCATGATGGTGCCATGCATGGTGAGCAGGGCAAGATACTGTTCCGGCTTGATCTCGCCCACGATCGGCAACACGGCCGCCGGCCAGTACAAGTGGATCCGCATCAGCAGCGACAAAAACATCCCCACCCACACCGCCGTGAGCGCCAGAAAGAAATACTGAAGACCAATGACTTTGTGATCGAGACTAAAAATATATTTTCGAATGAAGCCCTGCGGGGCCGCATGCGCGTGAGCGGTTGCCGAGGTTGCCATTTATTGTTTCTCCGCCTCCCGTGCCGCCAGCCACGTATTGAAATCTTCCTGGCTGACGACGTGTACCATGCCGTGCATCTTGTAATGACCCAACCCGCAAAGTTCGGCGCAGGCAATTTCATACTCGCCAATCGCCGTGGGTGTGAAGTGCATATGGATGTTGAGTCCCGGCACCGCGTCCTGCTTGAAGCGCAGGTTCGGCACAAAAAAGCTGTGGATCACATCCACCGACCGCAAGCTCAAGTCGACCTCGCGATCGACGGGAAGATACATAGTGCCAGTGACCACGTCGTCTTTGGCCGCCGGATCGGAAGTATTCAACCCCACCGCAGCCTCGCCGCCGGCCGAGGGATCCATCAACTTCACGCTGGTCCCGCCGAATTTCCCATCCGGCCCCGGATAGCGGAAATACCAGGCAAACTGCATGCCCGTAACCTCAACCTGCACCGCGCCCGGCCCCGCCTGGTCAAAGCGCTGGGCCGCCCACACGCTGCTGCCCATCAGGTTCAACCCGATGAACAGAACGGTAGTCAGCGCCGTCCACACCACCTCCAGCTTCACATTGCCGTGCGAATAATCTACCGGCGGCGAGGAAGGCTGCTCCCGGTATTTCCACGCGAAGTAGCCGAGAGAGAGTTGCGCCGCCAGAAAAACAATTCCCATCAGCACAAACGTGAGAGCGAATTGCCGGTCAATAAAGCCCGTGGCTGCTGAAGCCCCAACCGGAAGCCACCATGTCTTGGCAACAAAGAAATACGTGCTGGCCAGAGTGATCAGCCAGATCACAACTAGTAACGCGAGGCCCATTCCCCAGTCCTCCCCCGAAACAAAAAATCTAAGAACTGATTCTTCTGCCGACAATTACCGCGCCCCACAATGCAAGTCAACGGTCGGCGCCGAGTTTACCACAGCCCCTTGAGAATATTACTCAAGAAAAAAACTCCGCCAATGATTTCACGGATTAAATAAGGGAATCAAAGAAATTGTTTGTCATCCCGAGCAAAGCGAGGGATCTTGGTTTCTGCCCGCAGCGCCAGAAATCTCGCACCCAGCACGACGGTCGCCTCACGCATCCACACCAATCCGCAGCCAACTCCCTACTTATCTCTCCACTCGGGCACTCTCCCCGGAGTCCAGGGCGCACCAGCCGCCTCCATATCTTTCCCCAGCTTAGCCAAATCAACTTCAACTAAAACATGAAGCCGATCGAGCTGCCCCGCAAATTCCGCAGCCGCGATGCTGTAATCGTCAAGATGAGTTTGTGTAGGCTTGGTAAGAGCAAAGCGCTCGCCCTCAAGGACCGCATCCACCCGCCCGTTGATCGATGTAGGAGTTGGTTCATTACGCTTCTGCATCTCCGTATCCCCGCGCAGCGCGCGCAGGATTTCACGGATGCGCTGCTCGATCGAATCCGCCGCCGCTCCCAGTTGCTTCTCCACCGTAGGCGTTTCCCGCAAAGCCCCGCGTATCGCTTTGAGCTGAGCCTCCACTTCATCCGACGTATGTAGCGCCCCCGAGACCGCCCGGTAAAGCCGCGCCACTTTGCGCTGGAACTCCTCCTGCGCCAAGCGATCAGACGCGCTCATCGAGGCCGCGCCCTCAGTAAATACTTTGAAGTTCTGCGCTCCTCCTAATTCTGTAACCACGCCATTCACTTTCTCGAACATGCGCACCGAATAAGATCCCGAGATCACCAGCGGCCCCAGTGCTCCCGCCGGAGGATAGTTCTCGCCTTCCTCCGCACTCTCGCGCAAAGAAGCCGCCGGATACCGCAGGTCCCAAGCCGCCCGCTGAAAGCCTGATTCGGTGCTGCCCTCCACCCGCCGAATCGGCGCACCCGATTCGTCATATACCACGAAGTACACCTCCGGCTTCGCCTCCTCGGCCTCAGCCCGCAGCTCATCGTTAGTGGGATAAGGTAGCGTCTGATTTTTCTTGGCGGCTTCCTTCTCAGCCTCTTGACGTTTTTCCTTCGTCGTCTTCAGCTTCTCTTTCAAGTAAGTCGTGAACACGGCCCCATACGGAGGATTCTCCGCCGTAAAGAACGCATCTCCCTGAAACCCTTTCTTCGGCTGGCCCAGCGGATGCCGTTCGATATACAAAGGCGAATCCTTCACCGGAAACAAAGCGGCAGCCTGTTCCACAGACTCAGCCTTGATTTGCCGCAAGGCCGAAATATCGTCCAGCACATAGAAGCCGCGCCCGAAAGTAGCAATCACCAGATCGCCTTCGCGCGCCTGCATCACCATATCGCGCACCGCAACGGTCGGCAGCCCGCCCTTCAGCTGCACCCAATTCTGCCCGCCATCGACCGTAAAGAACGCTCCAAACTCCGTCCCCGCAAACAGCAGGTTGGAATTCACAGTATCTTCCGCAAAAGCAAACACGGAGCCATTCTCGGGCAGATTCCCGGCAATCGAAGTCCAGGTCTTGCCCGCGTCCGCCGATTTCAGCAGGTAAGGTTTGAAGTCCTCATTCTTATGATTGTCGAACGCAGCGTAAACCATGTTGGCGTCGTGCTGCGAAGCCGCCAGCCGGCTCACGTAGGTATTCTCCGGAACGCCGGTAAACTTCTCATACTTAGTCCAACTTTGCCCGCCATCGCTCGTGACCTGAATCAACCCATCATCGGTGCCCACGTAGATCAGCCCTTCTTTTTTCGGCGACTCCGACAACGCCACAATATTCCCGTAGAACGATGTGGACGCATTCTTCGCCACCGCATCCGGATCCCACACCTTCCCCATCACCGGCAATTTGTTGCGGTCAATCTGCCGCGTAAGGTCGCCGCTGATCGCCTTCCATGTCTCGCCACGGTCATCGCTGCGAAACAATTTGTTCGCCGCAAAATAAAGCCGCGTATGCGAGTGCGGACTGATGATCACCGGCGAATCCCAATTCCACCGCAGCGGAGGTTCGCCCTTACCCTCCCGCGGCTGTAAGACAAGCTCTTGCCCAGTAGGCTTGTCGTGCCGGACCAGCACCCCGTATTGCGATTCCGAATAAATGGTGTTCGGATCCACCGGATCCACCTGCGACCGGAAACCATCTCCCCCGGTTGTCACAAACCAGTCGGAATTCATAATGCCGTTGAGGTTGCGCGTGCGTGCCGGCCCGCACCACGAAAAATTATCTTGCGTTCCGCCGCACACGTTGTAAAAGGGAAGCGCGTTGTCCACGGCAACATCGTAGAACTGCACCGTTGGCAGGTTCGCCTTGAATTGCCAAGTCTTGGCATCGTCGTAAGTTTCATACACGCCGCCATCGCAGCCCACCAGCCAATGCTTCGTGTTGTCCGGATCGATCCAGATGGCATGATTGTCTACGTGCTGGTTGTTCTCGTTGACCTTGTGCAACGTTTTCCCGCCGTCCAGCGATTCGCGCAGAAGAGTGTTCATCACGAAGATGCGGTCAACGTTTTTCGGATCGGGTACGATCCGCGCGTAGTACTGGCCCACTGCATCGAATTCGTTCTGCCGGTCCCAGGTTGCCCCCCGGTCATTGGACCGGAAGATTCCGCCTTTGCCATCGGCCGCCTCAATCGTGGCATACACCACGCTAGGATCAACCGCAGAAACCGCCAGCCCGATCCGCCCCATATCCACAGTAGGCAGACCAGACTTCAGCTTGTTCCAGGTCGCCCCAGCGTCGGTAGATTTGTAGATCGCGCTCTCCGGCCCACCATCGATCAAAGTAAAAACATGCCGCCGCCGTTGATAAGCCGCCGCATAAACAATGTCAGGATTCGACGGATCAATCGCCACATCCCCCACGCCCGTGTTCTCGCTGATGGTCAACACAGCCTTCCACGTCTTTCCTCCGTCCGCCGACTTATAAAGCCCGCGATCCCCGCCCGGCCCCCACAGCGGCCCTTCCGCCGCAACATAAACCACTTTCGAGTCCCGCGGATCGATCACTACCCGCCCAATGTGCTCCGACTTCTTCAATCCCAGATTCTGCCAACTCTTCCCGCCATCATCCGATCGATAAATCCCGTCCCCATAAGCCACGCTGCGCTGCGAGTTGCTCTCACCCGCACCCACCCACACCACCGCCGGATCGTTCGGATCCAGCGCCACCCACCCAATCGAATAAGATCCTTCCTTGTCGAACACCGGAGTCCAGGTCGTGCCATCGTTAACGGTTTTCCAAACTCCGCCCGAGGCCACGCCTACGTAATACTCAAACTTGTTCTTAGGATTCATCGCGATCGACATCACCCGCCCCGAAGCCACCGCCGGCCCAATCGACCGGAACTTCAGCCCGGAAAAAGTATCGGCCGTCATCCCGCCTTTCTTCTCTTCCTTAGGCTCTTCCTTCTTCGTCCTTCTTTTTATCTTTCTTCTGACTTTTCTTAGCGGCGGGATCCCCTGACTTCTCCGCATCCTTATCCTGCGAAGCGGCGATCAAGAAAGAGAACGTCAAGAACACAGTGGCAAGAACGACAGCAACGCGCAATCTCACAAGCGCTCCAATTGAAAGATTTCCAAAACCGATATGTATACAGCATTCGAGCCAGCAATCCAACTCTGTCATGCTGAGCGGAGGCTGGTGCTTCGCGAACGGGAAGCACGGCCTGCGCCGCCAACAGTGCCGCAAAGGGATTTCTACACGGCCGCCAAACAGGGGAGTGCCTCCCGCGCTGCCTTTCACGCAGGCCTGAATGTCGACCATTCCCGCTCACGGACTTAGTAACCTTGGCTGCGAATGCGCTTCCGCCCATATTGTCTTAGCATGTCCGCCTAGGAAAAATTCACCTCCATCTTGAGCGGTATTGGTGCCGGCATAGCTACATTCATAGCTGTTGAACTCGCGGCCGGATTCCTCTCCGTCGTAGTCAGATTGATTGAGCGGCACACCAAATGGTTCTATCTCGGAGATGAGTGGAACAACTGGCTCGGCGTAGTGTTCCTGTACTGGGCTAGTTGTCTGTGCCCGCAAGATCAAATCGCGCTGGAACGAATAATTCAACGCTCTTCCATTAAAATCTCCCCATGCCACCCAAGCCCCAAGGCCATGACACACGCGACGTCAAACTCCCGAAAAACAACTGCTTCGTCTGCGGCCCCGACAATCCCGAAGGCATGCGCCTGAAATTCACGCTGGACGAAGCCCGCCAAACCTTCGTCTGCCACTTCCGCCTGGGCAAGCGCTACACCGGACCTCCAGGCCACAGCCACGGAGGCATAATCGCCTGCATCCTCGACGACGCCATGGGCAAGGTAAACAAACTCCGCCACGTAATAGCGCTAACCCGCGAAATGACGGTCGAATATCTAAAACCAGTCCCGCTGCACAAGCCGTTGCGGGTAGAAGGCCGCGAGATCAAAGTAAAAGGCAGAACCCACGTCAACGCCGCCGAAATCCTGAACGAAAAAGGCGAAGTCCTGGCCCGCAGCCGCGGCATCTTCATAGCCATCGACCCCGAAAAGATGTTCGCGAGATACGTAGAGCGATGATCTTTCTCCGCCTGCCTCAGTGTCCTCTGTGGTTATCCTCCAGTAGCAAGAGATTTCGAAATACCTGGCGCCAAGCTCCGGCTTCGGGCCGCCATTCTACTGCGGCGTACCGGGAATCGTAGCGACCTTGTAAGGTAAAATTAGGCCGCTGACCTCTCGCGGCCTCATTCTGCGTGCCTGCGAAAAGGAGAAACGCTCGTGCCCAAGATATTACTAACACTTTTTATTACAAGCCTTCCGGCGCTTGCCCAGAGCGCATTCGACGGAACCTGGCGGCTGAACACCAACGACGCGCAAGTCAACGTTACGCAAAAGTTCTTGCTGAAAGATGGGCTTTATAGCTGTTCTGCGTGCGATCCTCCTATCAAGGATTTCAAAGCCGACGGCCAGCCTCACAAAGCGACCGGGTCCCCCTACTACGACGCCGTCACTGTTCGCGAGATCGACGACCACACCGTCGAGTTCACTTCCACCAAAAATGGCAAGCCAGCGGGGCACTCGAAATTAGTCGTCTCGGAAGACAATAAGAAGGCCACGCGCGACGAGATCTTCATTTCCGAAAGTGGACAACAAAACCACGAAACCGATGTTTGGAAGCGCACCGAAAGCGGCCCGCCGGGCGCTAATAAAATCTCCGGCGCCTGGCAACCGGAGAAGATTGAAAACGCCTCGGACAGCCTTAGGGACACCACCTATTGGGTCACAAAGAACGGTCTGGCCATGCATGATGGCCAAGGCGATTCGTACGACGCCAAGTTTGACGGAAAAGACTATCCCTACAATGGCGATCCGGGCACGACCAGCGTTTCGCTGAAAAAGATCGACGACAACACGATTGAAGAGAGCGATAAACGCAACGGGAAGGTGATAACCATCTGGCGCATGACTGTCGACCCCGACGGCAGGACCATGAAGCTGGCAATCCAGGACAAGATCCACGATTCGACTTTGAGCTTTACCGCCACCAAGCAATAGCGCAGCGATCAGGAGCGGCAAGTATGCCTGAGCCGTCCACGGAGCCAGCCGCGAAGCGGGCGCCATAATTTGATCGCGTTGGGCCAAGCTCCAACTTCAGGTCGCTATTCCGATGCCGGGATACCGCGAATCCCGAGCACGCTGTAAAATAAACCCAGCTTCGCCGGAGCCCGACAGCCGAAGCCCGAAGCCCGAAAAGAGTCCACCATGTCGCAAAACAACGGTAGCAACACCAGTCTCCGCTTGAAAACCGGCCTAGCCGAAATGCTAAAGGGCGGCGTAGTTATGGATGTGACCAACGCCGAGCAGGCCTCCATTGCCGAAAAGGCCGGAGCCGTAGCCGTAATGGCGCTGGAGCGAGTTCCCGCGCAGATCCGTGCCGAAGGCGGCGTGGCCCGCATGGCCTCGCCCAAAAAGATTCGCGAGATCATGGCCGAGGTCTCGATCCCAGTGATGGCCAAGTGCCGCATTGGGCATTTCGCTGAAGCGCAAATTCTGCAGGAGCTAGGTGTCGATTACATTGACGAGAGCGAAGTCCTCACCCCAGCCGACGAAGCCCACCATGTAGACAAGCACGCTTTCAGTGTCCCCTTCGTCTGCGGCGCGCGCAATCTAGGCGAAGCCCTGCGCCGAATCGCCGAAGGCGCAGCCATGATCCGCACTAAGGGCGAGGCTGGCACTGGAGACGTAGTCCACGCCGTAAAGCACATCCGCCAGATCGTGCAGGAGATGAAAATCCTGACCGTCCTCGGCGAAGAGGAACTCTACGCCAAAGCCAAAGAACACGGAGCGCCCTACGAACTGATCAAGATGGTAGCCAAAGCAGGGAAGCTCCCCGTCCCCAACTTCAGCGCGGGAGGAATCGCCACCCCAGCCGACGCCAGCCTGGTCATGCAGCTAGGCGCCGAAGCCGTCTTTGTAGGCAGCGGCATCTTCATGAAAGACAGCACGACTTTCGCCGACCCCGCAGAAGCCGAAAAGCGCGCCCGCGCCATCGTAAAAGCCGCGACGCACTTCAACGACCCTAAAGTATTACTTGAAGTCAGCGAAGACCTGGCAGGAGCGATGAAAGGCCTGGCTGTCGCGGGGATGGATGAGGCGCAGATGCTGCAGACTAGAGGATGGTAGGGACGCTACAAACGAGGTTGTATGCTCCCAGCGAACTTCAAGGTGATCGCGGAGTACTTTGTAGTTCCGTTGCTCGTTCTGCTGATCTCCTATGCCATCAGCGGCCAGTTCAATTTGAAATACAGTGCGGGAACCGACTTTTTCATTTTCTTCCTCAGCGCGGACCTCGGCGCAATCATGGAATATGAGGATCTGCGCGCTCGCGTCAATCCGGTCTTTCGCGAGGATTATCTTCCCGTGTTTGCGGTTCTTCTAACCTTGTCCTTCTTGTTTGTGGTTGTCTCCGGTCTCACGCAGCGCAAGCTCGAAGCCTGGAGAGAACAGCAGCAGAGGAAGGCATCTTGGAAGTATCGCCCGGCGGACCGTTCTGCGGTAAAATATCCTGTATGGGGAGTGGTCGTGAGTTGGGTAGCAACAATCGCGCTCATGCCGACTCACCTTTTCGTGTTCTTCGGGAAGGGATGACTTATGCTTGCCTTATTTGAGGTCCTTGGAATCTATTCCGGTCTCGCTCTCGTAGCCGTGTATGGCATATGGCGACTGATCGGGCGTCAGGGATTTATCGGGCTGGACGACACAGACGCGCGACTGGCAAAGCACTTCAGGAAGCCCACGGCGACAATCCCGGCCCATAAGCCCGCCGCAACGCGCGCGGGGACGTAACCGGCACCGAAGCCGTCTTCGTAGGCAGCGGAGCAGCAGACAGCGCAACTAATCGGGAAGACTTTTGTGCCCATTACGCTGCCTGCTGCATTTTCGCCTTGGATTATCGGTCAGGGGACAATGCACAAGCCGTCGGTTCACATGGGAAAAGGAAGCTGGGATATCCGTCTGGGGCCATTCGCCCTCAAGCTAAACGGCCCCGAAAAGGGACTCCTTGCTGCCATGAGCAGCCAGCGGCGACCGCAGCGGCCAATGAGATAAGACGGAGCTGGGCTGGCGAGTGGCGCAGATATCAGGCGGCCTGTCCCATGTCTCGCAAAACCAGCGAGACATGGGGCAGCCCGGCCAGCCAGACTGGCTACCACTATTGGTCGAGATATTTGATCTTCAACTCCATGTACCTTCCCGCAATCTCGTACCAGGAGGCGTTCAAGCGAGCAGTTCCAGCACGGACAAAGTCGAGCGGACTCCACCTCGCACCCCTAAGCTCCCATGCCTCAAAGAAACCGACGAGCTGCCTACCTAGAGAGCCGAGCCCTGGGTTGGGCATAATCATCGGGTGGAAAAATTGTGACATAGCTCGAACGAAGGTAGTCAGTTCTTCGTCCTTCTTCGTCTTTGAGTGCTTTTCGCATACGCTCAATAAAGCGCCCAACTGCGCGCGGGCTGCGGCAAACTCCTCACGCCTCCGTCGGATTAGGAGAACGGCCTCACTGCGGTCACGCTTCTTAGAGCTCCTCAGTGCATCCTCCGCCTCGCGAAATAGATTTATGTAGTTCTCGCCGAGCGGCCTAAATTGGGTATACAGCGGGTCAATTATTTTTTCGAAATAATCCCGGCGCCTTGTTTCGCGTGCTTTGATCAGACTTATGATTCGGTCTATTAAGGAGAGAAAAGGCGATACCGGATCGAGGACCGACATCGAAGCAGCCTACCATGATGGGTGTCCGTGGTCACGACATATTGGCGGTTGAAAAGAGACCGGGACAGACGGGACGTCCCCATTTTTTCTGCCACGATATTGAAGGGTTTCCCTGACCCGCCGCGGCAATCTTGGGTAGTGTCCTAATTTGAACTTTTCAGACATTGGCGGCGGCCCTCAACGTGCCTCTGACCCATTCCGAGACTGACTGTTTCTGTGTCTTTGCCAAGAGTTCGATTGCCCGTAATTCGTGGGGCATCATGCGGACTCGCAAGGTTCCAACCTTAGCGTTTCCCTTCGGCAGTCGTGGTCTGCCGGGTTTTCTATTCTGCGGTTTCAAGGTTTCTAAACTCCTGTACGAGTGCTGCTCTTACTGCTGCTGCCGCTGACGTAATTGGTTCTATATGCAGCACAGCTACGCTCGATTCTTGTGGGTGTTTTCCATCGTGTGCCCACGCATATACCCGGTGTGCTCTGGGATGGCCGACCAGATCGAACACCTCAACAATCCCCTCCCAAACTGTCTCGCCCTTGAATGTCTCTTTTACTGGCACACTTTCAATGTGCGTAGCCTCCGCATCATGCAAGCGACGGATCACGTCTCGCAATTCTTCAAGGTAGGTAGTCATTTAGATTGCGCAGTCAGGGTAAGCCTCAGGTTTACGTTCGTATCGGCTCCCTGTGCCCCAACAAGATCCAGTATGCGCACAAGAGCTTTAATATTGTTTATGGCTTCAGATTGCCCGTTGCGGAATGCGAAAAGATCAGTATTGCAGTTCGGACACTGCCTAATAAGTCTGTCGTGGTTATTTTTTCGAGGGTAAAACACCTTCGCACTACATTCGCGGCACTCAATTTCAATGCCCGTAATATCGCTAAGGTCTATCAAGGTTCTTGTTTCCGATGTCATACCGTAGCCTCAAGTAATTGTCCCACAGACCAGAAGTCTCGCTCTACGCCCGCCGCCATCGCAGGTGTGCAGCGCAGCGTATTATGGCGCTTCACAAAATTGTAATACGCGAAGTGCAGCCCAACCGCTGCCTCGAAGTTTTCGAGTTTCTTGCTGAATGCCAGCGTCAACCGGGTCAAGCGGCGCATGTGGAGGCGCGTGGTCGCATTCAGACGCTCTACATGGCTAGTGGAAACCAGTTCCATCTCCGGGTTGCCAGTGATTGGCCTTCGTACAGCAGATGCAAAATGCGGGGCACTATATTGCCGTTCTGGGTGGTGCGCCGAATCATGGACGTACACTTTAACGCACTGGCCGTAATCTACGTCAGCACCAAATGCGAGTTCCATAGCTTCAACGTACAGGTGCATTGCATCGCTGGAAACCTGCACCCGATGCCGCATCCGGCTGGCAATGTCTTGGACAAACTCGGTGGTGGTAGCATGGGTGCGCTTCCCAACTTTGAATGACGGCACTAGCTTGGTTTCGGAGTCGATTGCACAGAACGTCCACACGTCACCAAGTTCCGGATTATCGTCCACGCTGACATGGCGCTCCTTTTTCCCGATGAATCCCCACAGTTCATCGAACTGTAAATAGTTGCAGTCCAAGTCCTGCATCTTGGAATCGAGCAGCATTTGACATCCTTTGCCCACGCGGACACCTAACCGCATGATCGTATCTCGGTGAACGCCCGTCAACCGCTCGATTGAACGGATGCTAGAACCTTCCGCCAATGCTCCGATGACCGCGATTTGCTTGTCTTTGTTGAGTACGTTTGCCATATCAATTACTGTACCCCAATAACTATTGCTTGTCAAGTGTTTTCGGGGTACAATATTTCCGATAAATGAAGGGGAAGGCACAGGCACAGAGTAGCGAAAGAATACCTAAAACTATAAGTAAGCAGTTGAACGGATCGTCGAGGACTTCGCGTATGACCGTAGAAGGGCTAAAAACGGTATTCGATTTGGTTTGCTGTGATTCTCCTATTTATGACATTTGCGGCTGGCGTCGGTGTTCTCGTTACTGGAAATATCATTAACCAGCGCCAATCAGCACAGTTGCGCCAGTTCGATAAAGCCCTGACAGAAGCCAAGACCGAACTAGGGAAGCAACAAGAACGAGCTGCTAATGCGGAATTGGCTCTTAAGTTGTATATAGATTCCGTTAAGAAAACCGCAGAGAGACAAGGCCCAAGACAAAACTTGCTCGACGACCTTGCTAGGCACAAATTTGCAGAGGCGCTAAAGTCCTTCCATGGACAAAAGATTGATGTTCGATATGGATTGAATCCGTTCCAGAACAGGGCTACTGCTGAACCAGCAAGCGCAGATACATTGGAGCTTGCAACAGTATTCATAGGGGTTCTCAAAGACGGTGCACACTGGAAACCAACTCCTGTGGCCTTGCGGGATGCGATGCAAGGGACTGGTATATCCGTAGAAATTAACCGACATGCCTCACAAGAAACAGTACGAGCGGCAAATGCGCTCGTTAACGCGATTGCGGACGTGCCCCTCATAGTTAGCCCCCCAATACGGTTTCCCGATGTTCTTGAACAGCGGATGGAAACCCCTCGCATCTGGGAAAAAGGGAAGGAGATTTTCTTGCCACTACTAGACAAGAACACAATTATTCTCGTTGTGCTGGCACATCCGGCATAAAGGCACGGCACAAACCCGAAAAGGAAAAGGGAAATCAGGAGCGTTTTCGCCAGCGAAGTCTTTCGTTGGCCCTTCGCCATCCTCTCCGCGGCAATCGAGTAATATCCGGCATGAATTCGTCTAACAATTTCCCCAGCACTTTTTCTAACAGCCACAACCAAACTGACCCACCACCCATAAACGCCTCCACACTCGTACCCCTTTGAGGGCACTACTTGTGAGGCTGTGGAAAATGTGGTGGGATTAGCGGGCGGGCAAATTAGGACACTACCCAATCTTGTCAATCATTGACAATCCTTGCCACGGGTGTTATCTCTTTCCCATGCCCATCAACGTCAACCTGACTCCCGAACTCGAAGGCCTGATTCGTCAGAAGGTTTCCTCAGGACGCTACAACTCTGCCAGCGAGGTGGTGCGCGAGGCCCTGCGTCTGATGGAAGCCGAAGATCAACTGCGTGCCGCGAAGCTGGCGCAGTTGCGGCATGACATTCAAGGAGGCTTGCACAGCGGCCCGGCGCGTGCCTGGAATGTGGCCGAAATGAAACGCGAGGGACGCAAACGGCTCGCGACCCGCACAGCCTCCAGCCGCAAGTAGATGCCCAGCGTAATCGTACGCCCGCGCGCGCTGACCGATCTCGCCGACATTTGGGCGTACATTGCCGAAGACAGCGTGAAGCATGCGGATAGATTCGCCGCCCTCATTAACAGCCAGTTTCGAACCCTAGCTCGCCAACCCCACATGGGCCGTAGTAGACCGGAGTTGGCAGCCGGCCTTCGCAGCTTCCCAGTTGGCCGCTACGTGATCTTCTACGTGCCGCTTCCGAAGGGAGTCGAGATCGTCCGGGTTCTCCACGGCGCACGGGACATCGAGTCAGCCCTACAGGACCATGAAGACTGAGAACTCACGGTTGACCACACCGCTTGCGCCTCAGCGTAAAATGTAATTATGACTTCCGAAGTTTCCGACATCCTGAAAAAGGCCCTAGCCCTTCCTCCCGAAGCGCGCGCCGCCATTGCTGGATCGCTCCTCGAAAGCCTCAACAACGCTCCAGCCGACGAAGGCGTCGAAGCCGCATGGTCCGAAGAGATCAAGCGCCGTATCGAAGAGATTGATTCGGGCAAGGTTCAGATGATTCCCTACGAGGAAGTGCGGCGGCGCCTCGCAGCCCGGCTGTCCGATGCCGCCCGCTAAGCCATATCACTTCCACCCGGAGGCATGGCAGGAATTCGAAACTGCCGATAACTGGTATCGCCAGCAAAGTCCCGACACCGCATTAGGCGGGTGGCCCGTCCTTAGCATTGTTTGCAAGGGCAGGTTGCGATGCTGCCGACACAACCGACATCGCTCGGCACAAAACCCCCGTTGCGCATGCGTTCGTGGTTCCCGCCCTTTGCAGAGTGCGCAAAGGACGGGGCACCCACCGTGTTTTCAGTCTCAGCCAAATCAGGGGCTGGGCCACCCCCGCCCGCTTACTCCCATGTCTCGCGAAACGGGCGGGCTCTGGGGCACCCGGCAGACTGTTTAGCCGCTGATGTGCATTCCCCCGACTTGGGCGAACAATCTACATACCCGCGGGTGCTTTTGCCCCTGATCCTGAACCGCAAGCTATTGTTTATCAGCGACATACGATTGGCATCCGTAATGCTTATTCCATTCTGTACCTCATCGAACAAGGAGGCTCCTTATGAAACGAGCGCTGCTCAGCTCCCATCGGATGTGGATCGTCCTCGCCGTTCTGGGGTTGCTGTTTACACCAACCGTCTACGCCGGAAACGAAGTGATGGCGGAGATTCAGTTCCAAGGGAAATCGAAGGTTGAGAAGACTTCAGGCGTATGGGTGGATGGACAATACGTTGGTTACCTGAAGGAACTCAAGGGGTCGAAGAAGGTCCTGCTTATGCCGGGGGAGCACGTGATTACAGTGCGCCAGCACGGCTATCGCGACTTCACGGAGCGGCTTGTTGTGCAGCCTGGAGAGACGCAAGTGGTGCAGGTGGCGATGGTGAAGGCTCCCATGGGGATCCTTCCCGACGCGACATCCACGGTAAAGATTTCGGTAAATCCGTCGCGAGCCGCGGTCTTTTTGGATGGATCGTTCGTAGGACACGTGGCAGAGTTCCAGGGCGTGGGCCGCGGGTTGGTGATTGCACCGGGTGCCCACAAGATCAAAGTCGCGCTGCCCGGATATAAGACGTTTGAGACGGACATCAATCCGCAGGGCGACCAGAAAGTGGAGGTGAAGACGGACCTGGTGAAGAATGAAGTGCCGGTCGATGAGCCGCTGCTGAAGACTGACGGCAACGACCATGGAGCACAGGCGTCTGCGGCGAACCTTCCGTCGGCGTCGCCTCAGCGCTGAAACGAGAGAGCGACCGGGACGTTCCCCAGATCCAACTTGATGTGCGAAGCAGAATCCGTGTCTTTCCTACGGGACTTGTTCCCCTCGTGCTTCTACCCGGCACTTACGTGCCGGGCTATCATATGTCGCCCCTTCGGCTTCGCTCGGGGCAGGCTCTACGGGCTTGGACCGTGGGAAATGCGGTTTTTCCCGTTTTGGGAAAATCTTGTCAAGCCCCCTAGAGGGGCGGTTTTGGGGTCAACTCGCTGATTCGAGGGGAGAAATAAAGTTGGATATTGTGACGGTTTACCCCTATGCAATTTGATATAATAGAATTATAGAGTCGAAACAGAGGCGCAGCCCTTCCGGTCTGCGCTTTTTTGTTGGTGAAGGAGATATGGCGCGGGCGGTGTTTCGGATACGTATTTCCGAAACCCAGGCCGCGCTTTTTTCCCGGATTTCAAGTTGATGAGCGCGTTCGATTTCGGGTCGTCCCCTTCGGGGCGCTTTGCTTGCTCAGGGCAGGTTATGGGCACCAAGTCCTTGTGCCGCATAAGTGCCGCTCCTATAATCTTGCGCTTAGGGTAATGAAAGGCGTACACATGGATAACTTCACTCGAATGTTGTGGACCGTTGCAACTTTCGTCCTGGTCACCTGCTCGGTCCAGTTGGCAACCGCGGCCGAACCTCCGGCTGACCTGTGTTCGCTGCTGCCGGTGGCTGTGGCGAGCAAGACCGCAGGACATCCCTACGATGCTCCGCTAAAGACGGTCGCTCCCCGGCCTTACAAAAATACCGCCGAGGGAACTGATTGCACCTATCAATCGAAGAGCGGCAACCTGCTGTTCAGAGCCTACGTTGATCCCTCGGCCGCCGCCGCAACGGAACTTTTCGCCAGATTGAAAACTTTTTTCGGGACCGGATCGACCTCGGTAACCGGTCTCGGAGACGAAGCTTATGTTGACGTTAGCCATGGGCTTCATGTCCGCAAGGGCAAGGTTCGTTTCTTTCTCTCTGGATCAGCGACCGACAAGCAGCTAAAGGATCTCGCCAACGAGGTTAGCGGACGGCTCTAAGGGGACTGGCACTATTTCCCCTCATAGGCTCTCTTCAATCCCTCCACATCAATCTTGACCATGCCCATCATGGCCTTCATGACTCTCTGCGACTTCTGAGGATCTTTGTCGCCGAGGAACTCGCCCAGAGCCTTCGGAATGATCTGCCACGACACGCCGAATTTGTCTGTCAGCCAGCCGCACTGTAGAGTTTCCCCGCCTGCGGAAAGCTTCTCCCACAACTCATCCACTTCTTTTTGCGTTTCGCAGTTCACCAGGAACGAGATCGCCGGCGTGATCTTATAGTGCGGGCCGCCATTCAGCGCCATGAATTCCTGTCCCTCGATCTGAAAGGCGGCGGTCATCACGGCTCCCTTCGGACCAGGCCCGCCGTCTCCGTACCGTCGCACGTGTCCAATCTTCGAATTCTTGAAAATCGAGGTATAGAAATTCACCGCCTCTTCGGCGTTACTGTCAAACCACAAGAACGGCGTGATCTTTTGCATATAAGTTCTCCCTTATAGACTTTCCTGCGCTTCGAGTTCTTACGCGCTCAAGGCCTCGCGCCTCAGCGCAGGCAAAGCTTTCTCCAACTTGTCGTAGCTCGCGGCCATGCCGGTCTGCATCGGAGACCGAAGCACCGCATCGCGCGTCGCGCGGGAGTTATACAGAATGGTCTGCGTGAGCGTAGTCTGGCCGCCCCGCTCGCTCAGGACAATCGTGTCCAGAGCCTCGCCCGGATACCACGCCTCGTCGAACACTTCGGTCGCGACAATCCGCTCCGCCGCCACGACTTCGCGATAGACGCCGCCCATCCCCATCTCTCGACCGTCGCTGTCGTTTCTCCAGACATAGCGATACTTGCCGCCTGCCCGCAAGTCGATCTCGCACACCGGCATCGACCAGCCGTCTGGCCCCAGCAACCACGTCTTGACCAGTTCCGGTTTGGTGTAAGCGTCGAATACCAGCCGCCGCGGCGCATCGAACACGCGCGTGACCACAATCTCGCGGTCACCATAGGCCGCAATGTTGAAGGTTCCACTGTTTTTCATTGTGGTCTCCTTTTCCTGGTCTTGAGTCCGCTCTTATTGGTCTTTAGCTCGCCACTCTGCAGATCCTGCAGAAGCGCGTCCAGCCGCCGGAACTGCGCCTCCCAGAACTGGCGGTAGTTCTCCAGCCATTGGCTGGCGTCGCGCAGGGCCCGGGCTTCCAGTCGCCGCGGACGCCGCTGCGCATCCCGTCCGCGCGAAATCAGTCCCGCCCGTTCCAGCACTTTAAGGTGCTTCGAAATCGCCGGCTGGCTCACCGCAAACGGCCCCGCCAGATCTGTAACCGAGGCCTCGCCCTTCGTCAGTCGAGCCAGAATAGCTCGACGCGTAGGATCAGCCAGCGCCGCAAAAGTTGCGTCCAGCCGGGCCGAAGAACGTGTATAACCGCTTGGTTCCATAACCAAGTGGAAATGTAAAAGAAATGGGGATGCCTGTCAAGCAGAATGTTTGGACTGACCGGTGCGGGTACCCGATTTATCGCGTTCTTCGCGAGAAGTGGGCTCTCTATCCTGAATCCCCGCGCCTGCATCCGTTAAAATAAATCGGAGCACAACATCACACTGGACTTGGCTACGCCCAACGACCAACGACCGCTATGACCATTGGAGTCCTGGCCCTGCAAGGCGATTTCGACGCCCACCGCCGCCGGCTCGAAGAGCTGGGCGCCGAAGTTGTGCTCGTAAAGAAGCCCGGGCAGCTGGACGAAATCGACGGCCTGGTCATCCCCGGAGGCGAATCCGGCACGTTCCTGAAATTGCTGGGAGAAGAAGGTTTCGAAAAGCTCAAGCAGTTCGTGCGCCAGAAGCCAACCTTCGGCACCTGCGCCGGAGCGATCCTGCTGGCAGCCGAGGTCGAAAACCCCGAGCAGGCCGGCCTGGGCGCAATCGATATCCGCATCCGCCGCAACGCCTACGGGCGCCAGCGCGACAGCTCCATCCGCGAGGGCCAGCTTCTGCAAAGCTCGCTCAACCACGAGCCGGGCTCAGCGCTGGAAATGGTGTTCATCCGCGCCCCCAGGATCGAGCACGCAGGTCCAGCCGTAGAAGTAATCGCCACCGAGGGCAACGATAACATTCCGGTCGCCGTCCGGCAGGGAAGAGCCATGGCCGCAACCTTCCACCCCGAACTCTCCGAAGACACGCGGATGCACCAAGCGTTCCTTGAATTGGTGCGGAATGGCAGAGAGAAGTGAAGAGCAACTCCGTGAACGACGATGACCTCATTTCTCTTCAGGGACCCGTCGAGAGAATCGAAGGTAAGCTTGTGTTACGAATTCCCCTCGAAGCTGGCGGCAGCGAGCTTATCGCATGTTCCCGCGGCATCTCTGAAGTTGAGGGAGACTACCTGAAAATCGCCATACCCGAATGGCTGTCTGGCATGCTCAGAATCGACGCAGGAAGCTTGGTATCGGTAGACAACAAGGACGGTAAGTGTAACATCCATTCGGTCGATCCGTTGCCACTTCAATAGCTTTGCCAGCGAGGAACCTTACTTCGCCGGCAGAAACTCAATCGTCACATCCCGGCCAGCAGCCTTAAAATCAAAATCCGCAGTAACGAGCACCCGGTTCAACTCCCGGCCAGCAAGTTCCACCCCAAACGAGTCCACATATGGAATACCCGTCTTCACCTTGATTAACGCCGCGCGCACCGCACTATCTCCGTCTGCGGCGACCAGCTGCCAGCCGAAGGCGCTCAATCGCGAAAGCGCTCGCTCCATCTCGCGTCTGCCGTAAAGCTTGCATGTGATTCCGGCAACCTCGCCCCAATGCGCCGCCGGCATCATAGCCTGGAACTCTCCCGCCAGGTGCCCTCGGATGATCTCCGCCACCCGGTCTGCTCCGGCTTGACCGTGCAGATAGCGCAAGACCGCGCTGGAATCCATTACGTACGTTACCATCGATCTTCTTCCCGCCACTTGCGCCTGAGGTCGTCCGCAAGACGACCCTTTCCCTTCAACATGCCGCGGGTTTTATCAACAAGGTCGGCCGTAACCGGCTGCAGAGTTATTTTCGTCCCATCATGCGTCACCGCAATCCGTGTCCCCGGCTTAATCTTGAGCGCAGAGCGAATCTCGGAAGGGATCACGAACTGTCCCTTGGTGCTTACGGTTGTGATCTGAATAGTCATGCTTACATTGTAGCGCGATGTAAGAATACCTCCTAGCTGAAAATTTCCACTTGACAAGCCACTCTCGTAACTGTAAGGTTACGCATTATGCGTCACCGTTCGGTTACATATTCCTCCGAGGCGACTTTCCAGGCGCTCGCCGATCCCACCCGCCGCGCCGTTCTCGACCTCCTGCGCCGGGGCAGCCAGCCCGCCGGGGAAATCGCCCAGGCCTTCCCGGTTTCCCGTCCCGCCATCTCCAAACACCTGCGCCTGCTTCGCCGCGCCCACCTGGTGCGCGAGCACCGCGAGGGCCGGAACCGCGTCTACCAGCTCAATCCCGAACCTCTCCGTGCCGTCGACTCGTGGCTCGACCAATACCGCCGCTTCTGGACTGCAAACCTGGCCAGCTTAAAAGCATTCGTCGAAGCCGAACATACCAGGGAAACCGCCAAGGAAACCGCCAAAGAAACCAGGCAGCCCCGCGCTGCAAAATCAATCACAAAAACTTCAAAAGGAGATCTTCAGCCATGAATTCACTGACCACGAATTCACTAACCATGAAATCAGCATCCACGAAATCAATCCGCATCGCCATCTCACTCGTGTTGCTACTCACCGCGACCGCCGCCCTCGCGCAAACCGCTGCCCAGAAATCCTTCGACCAGCTCAAGTCTCTAACCGGCACATGGGAAGGGAAGAATACCGAGGGTATGGCCATCCAAGTTATCTTCCGCGACACCGCCGGAGGATCGGCCTTGATGAGTGAAATCCACGGCCATGGCCCCGAGAACATGGTTTCCATGGTTCACCTCGATGGCCCCAACCGCCTGGTGTTGACCCACTATTGCGGCGCCGGCAACCAGCCGCGTATGCAATCCAGTTCCTCGCCCGACGGCAAAGCCATCACCTTCGACTTCTTCGACGGCACCAATATCGCCAGCCCCGAAGCCGGCCACATGCAGCGCGTAGTGTTCACGGTCGTCGACGCCAACCATCACACCGAGGACTGGACGTTTCAAGATCACGGCCAACAGTCGAAAGAGTTCTTCGATCTGCATCGAGCCAAGTGAGCGTGGGATGGGTAAAGTGTGGGTCGGACACTCCCTTCGGCTTCGCTCAGGGCAGGCTCCGTCCGACGTTTTTGATTATGATTTTGACATCGATTGTGACTTTGACCTTAACTTTTTGACTCTGATTTCGACTCTGACGTGCACCGTGATCCCTGAAGGAGAACCATGACGACCATCATCACCCCTGACAACGACGCCGTCGTCAGCGAAATTGAGATCGCCGCGCCGCCGCAGCGTGTATTCCAAGCCTTGATCAATCGCGAGCAGGCAATGCAGTGGGGCACCAACGATGCCTTCGAGATGACGTTCTGGGAAATGGATGTGCGCCCCGGCGGCAAGTGGCGCTTCGTCTCCAAAGAGCGCCAGGGCCCCGGCGCCGGCAAGGCCTACGACCACCACGGTGAGATTCTCGAAATCGACCCACCGCGCGTGCTGTCTTACTCCTGGTTTGCAAACTGGCATCAGAACCCATCACAGCAGACTATCGTTCGCTGGGAGTTGACGCCAACCAAGTCGGGAACGCGCTTGAAAGTTGTCCACAGCGGCTTGCTGCCGATCCCCGGCGCGTGTCAGGGATACAGCCAGGGCTGGCCCGGCCTGGTGCAGGCACTGAAAGACTTTGTCGAGAAATAACTCAGGAGCAAGTTTATGGCAACCGCCACAATCACCTCCGATCAGGGTACAGTCGTTAGCGAAATTTTCATCGCCGCGCCTCCGGCGCGCGTCTTCCAGGCGATCACGGACCCCAACCAGATGCCGCTCTGGTGGGGCGCGCAGGGGCTTTATCGGATTACCGAATGGAAGGGCGACCTGCGTGTCGGGGGCAAGTGGTCGAGTGTGGGTGCGGGCGCCGACGGGAAGCCGTTCCGGGTTGAGGGCGAGTACCTGGAAATCGATCCCCCGCGTTTACTGGTGCACACCTGGATCTACAGTTGGGGCGCTCAGAAGACCGTGGTGCGCTGGGAACTGGGGCCGCAGAGCGTGCATGGCCTGCACCCGAGCGGTCCGCGAAAAGCCGGCATGGGAACCCTGGTGAGAGTGCGTCACGAAGGATTTGCCGGCAATCTTGCTTCCGCCATGGAGCACTCTGAGGGCTGGAAGCGTGTGTTGGGATGGCTCGTCGGCTTCACCGAGCAAGGAGCAACCATCGACACTCGTACATAACGCGCCCTGGCAGGGAATCGCGAATCTGCTCTCTTGCTCCTGCACCCGGATCGGGCTAAACTTCTCATCACGTGCCAAGTGGGCAGCCGCTTCCAAAGGGTTCCTTGGGGGGCACAGGCCATGATTCCTCGCGCGTCGCTTCGGGCATTTCTCCTTTTGCTCCTCTGCTCTACTTCGCCCGCTCAGGTGATGATCTTTCCATCCTCTACTCCGGGATCATTTGGCGCGCTGACGTCGCTCTCCCTGGTCCAGACGACGGTAATGGACAGTAATCTGTGGCTCATAAACAGTCAGAACCGCAGCCCTCTGGAGAGTCGCAACGGTTCGCTCTCCAAGCTTGACCTCAAGGCTCCCGGCAAAGCGAAGCGGGAGTTCGAGAAGGGCTATCAGCTTCTGCAGCGTAAAGATCTACAGGCCGCTGTCGAGCATCTCGCCACCGCGACTACCATCTATCCCAGCTTCGTGGCCGCCCACAATGCGCTCGGTTCCGCCTATCTAGGTTTGGGCAAAAACGACCAAGCCCGAGGAGAGTTCGCCCAAGCCATCTCCCTCGACGACCACTTGCCCAATTCCTACTTGAATCTGGGTTGCGCCGAACTGGCTCTCAACCACTATCCCGCGGCGCAAGAGGCCATTCAAAAGGCTTCCTCCATCGCGCCTCTCGACCTTCAACTGCTCACCGCGCTGGCCTACGGAGAGTTCATGAACCACGATTATGCCGGCACCATCGCCACCGCCCGTCAGATCCATGACCGCAAGCACCCCAATGCTGCCATGGTTCATCTCTACGCGGCGGCCGCCTGGGAGGCCCAAGATAAACTCCCCCAGGCGCAAGAGGAGTTATTGACTCTGCTGCGCGAGGACCCCAAGTCCCCCGCCGCCCTGCAGGCGGTCCAGATAATCGAGGATCTAAAGCAAAGTCAAAATCAAAATCAGAAACTCCCGCCCGCCTCCGACCCAGGGTTGAAGATTTCGTACACCACCGTTCCCAGTGAAGCTCCTTCCGGACCACCGCAGTTGCCCGAGCGAATCAAAAGGCTTTTGCAGGATGCCAAAGAAAACTCTCAGATCGCGGAGGCCGAAGCCGACGCCGCCTGCTCCGCTTGCGCCCCTGCGGAATCTGCCGTTCCCCCCGAGGCCGATGTGCCGGCTGCCCCGGTTCCGCATCCCAACGCTCCCGCCGCCAAGTATGCTGGCTTAACCTTCCGCGCCTCCGCCGACGAGGTCGCCGTTTTCTTCTCGGCTACCGATCATGGAAAGTCAGTGACCAACCTTACCCGTGCAGACGTCGACCTGAGCGACAACCGCAAACCTCCCGCGGCCATTACCGGATTCCGCAGCGAGTCTCAGTTGCCCCTGCGCCTCGCTCTCGTCATCGACACCAGCTCATCCATTCGGGACCGCTTCAAGTTCGAGCAGCAAGCCGCCACCAACTTCATGCAGAAGGTCCTGACCGGCCCGGATGATCTCGCTTTCGTCGTCGGTTTCGCCAACTCAGTTCTGCTCGTCCAAAATTTCACCGGCGACCAGAAACTGATTTCCCATGCCGTCGGCCAACTCGTTCCCTCCGGAGGCACTGCCCTCTGGGATGCCGTTGCCTATGCCGCCGACAAGCTCGCCACCCGCCCCGAAGCCCAACCCGTAGCCCGGGTTCTCGTCGTCATCAGCGACGGCAAGGACAATTCCAGCAGCGCCACACTTAAGCAGGCCATCAGCCGCGCGCAACACGGAGAAGTTGCCATCTACACCGTCAGCACACGCGAAGGCGAACCCATGACTAATCCCGACGATGACTCTTTGGTGGGCGAGCACGCCTTGACCACATTGGCCGGACTTACCGGCGGAGCGGCCTTCTCACCAGGCTCGGTCCGCCGTCTCAACAGCAGCCTCGTCGCTTTGCAGCATGTCATTCGCGGCCGCTATCTCATCTCCTACAAGCCTGCTTTGTTTAAGCGCGACGGCCAGTACCGTGCCATCGATATCAAGGCTGAAAAGGACGGTCACAAACTGCGCGTATATGCCCGCAAAGGCTACTTCGCCTCGCTGAACGCCCCCGCCGCGGACCTTTTTTGAGATGCAAGTGTGGGACGGACACTGATCCTTCCTTCGACTCCGCCCTTCCCCATCCTGCTGTAAGATCCCCCTGTGCCGCCCAGAACACTTCCAAGCACTGGTCAACAACTCAGCAACCAGGTGGCCCTGGTCACCGGCGCCACGCGCGGCATAGGACTAGCCATCGCCCGCGCCCTCGCAGCCGAAGGATGCAACCTGGTTCTAACCGGACGCGACAAGTCGGCCCTGATACGCATCAGCAGGGAACTGGCCTCCGCGAGAATAAAAATCCTCGCGCACCCTTGTGACGTGCGCGACCCGCAATCAGTCGACGACCTATTCCGCGCCATCCGCCGCCAATGCAAGCGGTTGGATATTCTGTTCAACAACGCCGGCATCGCCCACGCCAATCTCACAGTCGACAAACTCCCCCTACCGCTATGGCAGGACGTAATCGAAACCAACTTAACCGGGATGTTCCTGGTGACCCAGGCCGCGCTAGCTATCTTGAAGCGCGGCAGCACCATCGTGAACAACCTCTCGATCGCAGCCAACCGCGTCTTCGCCGGATCAGCCGCCTACATCGCCTCCAAACACGGCGCCCTGGGCCTGACCAACACGCTGCGTGAAGAACTGCGCCCGAAAGGAATTCGCGTAATCGCCCTGCTGCCCGGAGCCACCAACACCGAAATCTGGAACACTTTCTGGCCGCAAGCTCCCCGAAAAAAAATGATGTCCCCCGCCACCATAGCCGCAGCGGTAGTAAACGCAATCCAACTGCCGCGCAATGCCACAGTAGAAACCCTGGAAGTCCTCCCCACCGCCGGCCTCCTGTAAAAGCCGCGTCCGGAAGTGCCCTGTGAAACCCCGTGTCTCCCGGGGTTAAAGATTTTAGTCACCCCACAAACAAGCCGCGGGTTTACACCAACTAAGATTCAGATTAAGATTGCGCTCGCCGAATCACACATTCCTTGGAGGAACCACCCATGCGCAAGACATCCTTTGTAGCCGCAGCAATGTTTGCTCTAGCCATTCTCACGCTTCCCGCGCACGCGCAAGACAAAAAAGAGGCAGCCGTAAAGCCACCTGACAGTGAGTCAAAGGTAGTGCTGGATTCCTGGAACGACATAGGCCGCAAAATAACCGCTATGGCCGAAGATTTCCCCGAGGACAAATACGACTTCAAGCCCACGCCCGCCCAGCGCAGCTTTGCGGAGCAACTCCTCCATGCCGCCAACGCAAATTATTTTTTCACCGATCCGGCCATGGGCAAGCCCATGCCGAAAGAAGAAGACCCCAAGCGCTCCGACTTCAAAACCAAGGCCGACATCGTAGCCTTCGTAAAGAAATCCTTCGCCGACGGCGCCAACGCAATCAAAGCCAAAGGCGATAAAGGAATGAACGACTTGATGGTCGATCCCTTCGCCCACCAGCAAGTCCGCGTCCTCGACATGGCCTATGGCCTGATCGAACACTGCGGCGAACACTACGGCCAGCTTGTCGGCTACTACCGCATGGCAGGCCTGGTGCCCCCAGAGTCCCGCCCCAAGAAGTAGTCGTGGGTTTGAGGTTGCTCGTGTGGGTCGGACAATCTTGTCCGACGCTTTTGACTTTGATTTTGATCTTGGTCTTGCAGTCGGATTGATCCTAGGTTTGGTGTTGCACGAACTGTGGGACGGACACTCCTGTCCGTCCCTCTGCCTCTTCACGCAGACTCACTCCACCGCATACGGATAGCGCAACCGCCGCTCCCCAAAAACCTTTACCAGCAGCGCTCCCGAAACAAATCCCCCCACGTGCGCCCAAAACGCCACACCCCCCATGTTCTGTCTCTGCACAGCGAGCGCAGTAACGGTCCCGCTAAGGAAATTCAACACGAACCAGTACCCCAGGATTGTCCACGCCGGCACCCACACCACAAACACGAAGAACCACGTCAGCACTCGCGCCCTCGGATACAAAATGAAATAAGCCCCCAGCACTCCGGCGATCGCCCCGCTTGCACCCACCGCCGGCGCCGTCGAATGCAGATTCATGACCACGTGCGTCACCATCGCGAGCACTCCGGTCAGAAGGTAAAACACCAGGTATTTGAAGTGCCCCAGATAGTCCTCAACGTTGTCCCCAAAAATATAGAGAAACCACATGTTCCCAATCACGTGCATCCACCCTCCATGCAAAAAGAGTGAAGTAAAGAACGGAACCACGATCGCGATCAGAGGATACTTCGGCGAGCCTGACAGAAACACCGCGACATGAGACGGCACCACGCCAAACTGACGAACCAACAGCTCGAGGCTTCGCGGATCCAAAGTGGCCTCGAATAGATAAATCAACAGATTCAGCCCAATCAGAAAATAGTTCAACCACGGCGTGCTATACCGGGGCTGATCGTCGCGAATAGGAAGCATAAGGAATCTGTTAATTTAGTGATTGAGCGATCGGGTGATTGAGCAATTGAAAACTTGGCTCGCAACGATTTTCAATCGCCAATCACCCGATTGCCCAATCACGCAATTTCTCAATTACCAAATCACCCAATCCTCTCATGAACGGCGTCGTCATAGTCGATAAACCAGCCGGATGGACCTCGCACGACGTGGTCAACCGCATGCGCCGCATTCTCGGGCAGCGCTCCGTCGGTCATCTCGGCACGCTCGACCCCCTGGCGACAGGCGTGCTCCCGCTCGTCACCGGCAGCTTAACCCGCCTGGCCCAGTTCTACACCGCGTCTGAGAAAACGTACGAAGGAGTAATCCGCTTCGGCTTCGCCACTGACACCTACGATGCCGACGGCGAACCCTTAGGCGAGCCGCACCCTGTTACTCCCAGCCTCGAAGATCTCCAGAAGCTCAGCGCCAGATTTCAAGGCCGAATCGAGCAAGTCCCGCCACCGTTCTCCGCCAAAAAAATCCACGGAGTCCCAGCCTACAAGCTGGCAAGAAAACAAAAACAGGTGGTGCTGAAAGCAGTGCAAGTCGAGATCAAAGAATTCGTGATCCTGGCACTCGAGGCTGACCGCGCCCAGTTCCGCGCCCGCGTGGCTTCTGGAACCTACATGCGCTCCGTAGCCCACGAAATAGGCCAGCTGGCAGGCTCAGGCGCGCACCTGGAATCTCTGCGCCGAACCGCCGTTGCCGAATTCGAAATCACCCAGGCCCACACCCTCGAAGAAATCGAAAGACAAATAAAGGATCACTCAAACTCTTGTCATTCCTCACCGGGCGGAACGCCCGGTGAGGAACCTGCTGTTTCCCGCCACCAAGCAATTGAGCATCTCTTCGTCCACCCTCGCCAACTCCTGCCCCAATTTCCCTCGGTAACCGCCGACGACCCCACCGCCGCCCGCATCCGCGCCGGTCGGCCCATCAACCTCCCCGAACTCTCCCGCGCCCGCCAGGTAAAGGTCTTCCAGGGCCAAAGGGAACTGATCGCCATAGCCACCCGCGTAGCCGGCACGCTCTTCCACCCCAAAATCGTTTTCCCACCGTAACTTAATGATGAACAACCACAGCGTCACGTGCAACTTTGCGATATGCTTCCCTTGAAAGTGGGAGAACCCTCGGCGCCGGAGGCGTAGGGAGGAGGTAGCCATGTCATCACCCGCTCGCCCTGAGCTTTCACGCAACTTCCGATTTGAGTTCGACCCAACGAACCAAATCCTGCTGGCCCGAGCGGAGGGGAGGCTCACGGATGAATTGCTGGCAGAGTTTTACGGGGCAGTTCGAAAGTATTCGATAGCGACCGATGCCAGAGCGGGCATTTGGGATCTCTCACCCGTTTATGACCTTGCCATATCCAGCGGATTTGTGCGTTCCTTGGCGGATCAGGAACCAGCCATGCCGGACGCGACCAGGCCTCGCATCATTGTTGCCCCGACCACGATTGGATTTGGTCTAGCCCGCATGTTTCAGATTCTGGGAGAATCTACACGGCCTCTTCTGACAGTCGTACGCACCATGGACGAAGCGTTGGCAGCGCTCGGCGTCCAATCCCCACACTTTGAACCTCTAGAATAACGATCGGTTGATGTAAGCAGGCCTTTACAAAGTCGGCAAATTGGCGCGATCTTGCGCCAGTCGACCCCGGTACCTCCAGTGCATCTGCTCGTTCGAACGCACAAAAACACGGGTTCAACGGTGGGTGACCATTTTCTGCTGGTCTCGTCTAAGGAACCAGCATATTTGTGAGGAGGTTCGCATATGAACAGAGTTTTTCTGGCATCGGTGTTCGTTGCGGTAAGTCTCAGTGCTGGAGTGATCCAGATGTCGGCACAGAATCCGAACGCAGCCGTTACCCCAGACCGCACTGCCCCCAGTTATGACATGAAGGGCCAGTCGCTGGTTGATCTCGAAGCTGTGCAGAAGAAGTTTGTGGATCTTGCCAACGTAATTCCAGCCGACAAATTTACGTGGCGCCCCTCGGCCGACTCGCGCTCCTTCGCAGAGGTTTTGCTGCATGTCGCCGGCGAGCGCTATGGAATCCTTGGTCTCATGGGAGCGGCGCCTCCAGAAGGATTCGACGGAAAGACGTTTGAAAAATCAACCACCGATAAAGCCCCGATCATCGCGGAGTTGAACAAATCCTGGGAGTTCACTCAGAAGACGATCACTGAAATGAGCAACGCCGATTTCGCAAAACTGTTGCCGAAGCTGGGTCCCCAGGCGAACGCTGGAGACGTAGTGTACATCCTGGTCGCCGATGCACACGAGCATCTCGGGCAGGTGGTGGCTTACGCCCGTGAGAACGGCATTGTCCCACCATGGACTGCAAAGGCGCAGAAACAGCCCGCGGAAAAGAAAGCGGAACAGAAGTAGTCACTCGAACGAACCCCTAATCGAATTGGACAGTTGTTTGATGGCGGCAGAGCGAAGGCTTCTAGATGAGAACGAACAGGCTTGAAACCTGGTAGCCGTTAGGCCGGTCGCGGGCCGTGGCTCTCCACCCGCGCCGTAGCGTTCGACTCAAGAGAATTGCCGGGTGACAAGCCGCTCGATTTGCTGTCAGCACATCCGGTTCACACAGTCCAGGGTCGCAGGTCCTGCGGAGGCGCAATGTCCGATAACAGGTATTATGTAAACTCTAAACAAAGAGGAAGGAAGAAGGCGCATCACGGATGGACAATTGATGATAAGCCAAGCCGAAGGGATTCACTGACCACTGACTACCGACCACTGCTACATCTTGTACTTCCCCAAATCCTCGTCGTTCAGCCCTTCCAGATACTTCCGCAGTTCTTCGGCCGTAACGCGGTCCGACCCATTCGCCGCCTGCTTGGAATTCTTCAGCACCACTTCATCCACAAAGATCGGGCAATCCACCCGCAACGCCAGCGCCAGCGCATCCGACGGACGCGAGTCAATGCTGATCACCTCGCCGCTCCGCTCCAGCCAGATCACCGCATAAAACGTGTCCTCGCGGAGCTCCGTAACCACAACCTTGTGCACCTGCGTCTCCAGCCCGGTCAGCACATTCTTAATCAAATCATGCGTCATCGGACGCGGCGTGCTCACCTTCTCCATCTCCAAAGCAATCGCATTCGCCTCATAAACCCCGACCCAGATCGGCAGCACACTCTCCCCCGCCGCATCCTTAAGAATCACAATCGGCATATTCGACACCGGATCCATCAAAAGGCCACGGATCGTCATCTCTACTTCCATAGCAACTCCTTCAACGGCGCGGGCTGCGCTGTTGTTCTTCGATTCTTATACCACCAATTCGCCTAAAAGGCTGTTGGGAAAGCTGACGGTTGCTTTTACCGGGACGTAGGTTCCCACCTTGGGGGCGGAGGCCTCTGGGGCGGTAAAGTTCAGGGTTTTGTTTTGGCTGGTGCGACCGATCCACTGGGCTCGCGCTTCGTTTCTTCCTTCAACCATTACTTCCGATATCGTTCCTATGTATTTCTTGTAGCGTGCGATCTGGATTTCTTTCTGTTTTGCCATTAGCACTTCCAGACGGCGGGATTTTTCTTGATCTGGGATCGCGTCTACCAGGGCCAGCGACGGGGTGTTAGGGCGCGGAGAGTATTTGAAGGTGAAGACGCTGTCGTAGCCTACTTCATCGAGCAGGCTCAATGTCTGCTCGAAGTCTTCTTCGGTTTCTCCTGGAAAGCCTACGATCACGTCGCTGGTGATGCTGATCTCGCGTTTTGCCGACTTCATCCACGCGATGCGTTCGAGATACTGTTCGCGCGTGTAGAGACGCTGCATGGCGTTCAGAACGCGGTCCGAGCCGCTCTGCACCGGCAAGTGTACGTGGTCGCAGAGCGTTGGGACTGCGTCGATGGTTTCGACGATGTCGCGTCCAAAGTCGCGCGGATGCGACGTTGTGAACCGCACTCTGCGAATTCCCGGAACTTCGGCCACGGCCGCCAGCAATTCTGCGAACGTTTTCTTTGCACCCGGCTTCCCTGCCGGATCTTTGTATGAATTCACGTTCTGGCCGAGCAGTTGGATTTCCGTGTAGCCCGAGTCGGCCATCTGGCGGGCTTCGGCTAGCACTGACTCCGACGTGCGGCTGCGCTCTTTGCCGCGGGTAAACGGAACCACGCAGTAGGCGCAGAACTTATCGCAGCCTTCGATGATGGTGATGTATCCGCGATGCGGATTGGTGCGCGCCGTGAACTCGGTCTCGAAGCATTCGTCGGTTTCGCGATCGTCGAGTCCGGTGATACGTACGAGGGGGGCTGCCGATGCGCGCGAGATTCCTCGCCCCGCTGGTGAAAACGCGGGGCTTCGGAATGACGCCTCTCCAAAGGGCGCCTGTTCTGTGGAGGATGCGGCTTCCAACTTCGCCAGCATTTGTGGGAGATTGCGATAGCTGGCTGATCCGCAGACTAGAGAGACGTGGGGGGCGCGCTCGAAAATCTTTTCGCCTTCCTGCTGGGCCACGCAGCCGAGCACGCCAAACTTCTTGCCCTGGGCCACGAGCTTCTTGTAGTCCGCCAGCCTGATGAAAGACTTTCTGCTCGGCTTTATCGCGGATGGAGCAGGTGTTGTACAGAATCAAGTCGGCTTGCTCGACCGTCTCCACTTGCCGGTAGCCCTCATGCACCAGCGTGCCAATGACCTTTTCCGAGTCATGGACGTTCATCTGGCAGCCGAAGGTTTCGAGGTAGAAGGTCTTTTGTCGGGCGGCGGACATGGATAAAATCAGTATAACGCGATGCTTGACTCCGCGACCCCATTGATTCAAACTCTCCCCGCGAGGATCCCCGTGGCGAGTGGGTTCGTCCTCCGCTTTTCTAGATGGCGAGTTGCAGGGCTTTGAAAGGAGCAAAGCGTGATATCCCTTTATCCCGTTCCTCAGAAAGCACAACGCCCGTGGTGGGCTGAGAAGCTCGCCTTCGAACAGACGAAATCTGTGTTCGGGTGGGCGTCGGCGCTGTTCCTCGTGCTATCGATCGCCTATGGCATCTGGAAAATCAACGAGCAGACTTTTGTCCCAGAGAGAAAGGATGTCAAGGTATTAGTTAGCGTGGTCGATGGAAGTAAGGTCTCTGGCGACGCCTTGCGACTTCCAGGCGAGGAAGAATCGCGGCGTTTGAGCCTCGGCGGCGCTATCAAGGTTTCAATCTTAGTGTTTTGGATCGTCGCCCCGCCGATTTGGTTTTGGTTGGAGTATGTCGGACTGTATCGATACGAAGACGCAAGAGAATCGGCCGACCAGTTTACGGCCGTCGGCCAGCGCCATGATTCCGATCTCGCATGCTACCCACCGCCCATACAAATCATCGGGGCCTTCCTTCAACAGCACCAGATTGGCACTTCTGCCCTCGGAAAACCTTCCGCATACCTTCGGGCCACAACATTACCGTAGCCTTCTTCGAGCCCAAAATCTCACGAATCAAGATCAGGGGCGGGGAGGTTATCGGAGGAGGTTGGATCGGCATTATGAAGCCCATTTGCCGATCACGGGTGATTTGGCCGTGTTGGAATTCTCGATTGAACTGTTGCACTGCTGGCGTCAGTTGCTGCAACAGTACGTCGCATGAGTATTGATACAGAGCAAGCTGTTTTTCACGCTCCGTCTCCTGCTGTCGTGCCTTCAGGGACTTTTCTTCATCCTTTTGCTTCCGGCTGATCACGGCCTCCACCGCTGCTTTAACGGAGGGGTGATCGGCTGCGTTGCGAGTTTCCGGCTGAGTCAAAATCATCAAGACTTCGTCCCACTGTGGTCTGTCGCTAGGTCTCTTGCTGACTGTACGACTTGCCAGTTGAGCGATTGAGATGGGTACTTCATTGCGCAGGGTACGGACGTCAGCGCATTGCTCGTAAAGGTGCGCCCTTTCCCAATCGAGGAAGCTGCTGGGATCTTTTACTTTTTCTACCGGGGGATGCTTGAGGGTCAGGAGTTGGTAGAAAACCAAGCCTACGGAGTATACGTCGAGCTTGAAGGTGTTCGTTTGGTTTTGCCAGGCTTCAGGGGCCATGTAGGCTAGGTGTTGACCACCCTTGAAAGTGTGCAAACGCGTGCTTTCGTCGACAAACTTGGAGATGCCGAAGTCACCGATTTTTAGAGTGCTGCCCTCAATCAGGATGTTGTCTGGCTTTATATCGCGATGGATTAGCTTGTGATTGATCGCTCGAGCACCTTGGGCAAGGTCTATCATCATTTCGATAGCCCGATTCAAAGGAATCTGAACACCCGATTGCGTCTGCGCTCGGAGGAGCGTTGCTAGCGTTCCACCTGAAGCGTACTCCATAAAAACGTGCGGCCCAACCGGCGATTCCGCTCCATCACTGACGTAAAGCACGCGGATGACATTCGGATGCGTCACTTGCGCTGCGGCCCTGATTTCGTTCAATAGGGAAACCCGGGAGTCGTCAGTCGCAAGAGAAGCAACTGGGAGAAGCTTCACGGCCAGCACCGTCCCGGAGTCATCTCCGACCGCGCGATATACTTCCCCGAAAGCGCCCTTGCCTAGAAAGTCTGTGATCTTGAATATTTCTCCGTTTGGCCCGACGAGGGAGCTGCCAATCGTTACGGTAGCCATAATGACTCCCATTCTACAAGCCGCGTAGTGCGCTGTACCGTCGAGGGTTAGGCCCTGCTTCCTTCAGGACAACAGGTTACGGCGTGGCTTCGACGGTGAGCCTCAAACCTACAGCCTTGGTCACAGCAATGCTCGGAGCGGGTTCCTCACTGGGCTTGGCGCCCGATTCGGTGTCGCTTTGGGACGCAGCGCTGAAGGGCTGCTCGACCCTCAACCAACCTTGACGGCGCGGCCGAAGCCGCGCCCTTTTAAAGCTGTCAGCCGCGGAGGGGGCAGACGGCGCAGCGGACTTTTAGGTTTTTGCTGCGGCAGCGGCGGGGTAGGCCTTTTCTTAGGCGGACGCTCAGGCAGGAATCCAGGAGGCACCAGGCTTCGCGGTATTTTTCGAACTCGGCTTTGGACTGGCGGCGGCTGGTGGGATAGAAGCGGATGCCTTTGCGCTGTCCGATGGCCTGGATCGGGATTATGTACCAGATGTTTTCTGGGACTATGTAGGCTACGAAGAAATCGATTTCTTTGCTGGTGTAGACGCGGCCGCTGGCTCCGGTGGTTTTTACGCGGTAGCGATTTTCGGCGAAGGCGGTGGCGGATTTGACCTGGACTCGGAACAGTGCGCGGCCGAAGTCGACTACGGTATCGTAGCGCTCGCTGTCTCCCCAGGGAATGCAGACGCCGCTGTTGAGGGCGGTGGCTCGGGCCAGGAAGGCGGCTTGGGCGGCTTCTCCGCGGCGTTTGCGGGTGGGGGTGCCTACGGCTTGGAGGGTGATTATTTCTGGAGTGGCGGGTTGTTGCTCCGGATTGTTGGCTTTCTTCCTCATAAACTGAAAAAGGCGCAGCCGGTGGCTGCGCCTTGGGCGCTCCTTTGTTAGATGTTTTGTGGCTAGGAAACCAAGATCCCTCGCTTCGCTCGGGATGACAAATTCTAAGTTAGGATGACAAATTCTAAGTCGGGATGACAAATTACAAAGCAGGAAAACACGAACGGCGCAGACTGGAAGGCCTGCGCCGCTGTTTCGACTCTACAATACCATTATATCATACTGCATAGGGTGAATGGGACATTTTAGCTGATTTATTTCTCCCAGCGAATCAATGAGTTAGTCCAAAAAGTCTGGGTTTGTGGGCTTGACAAGATTCTGGCTGGAGCCGCCCTGACGGTAAGATCAAGATCAGCCACGAGATTGTGCTTATGATAGCAGAAAGCAGGTTCCTCCACTGCGCCGTCCCCTTCGGCTTCGCTCAGGGTCCGGCTCCGGTCGGAATGACAGCGCTTATTAGGAGTACGGAGGAAAGCGTCGGACAGGACTGTGGTCTCACACGATCCTTTCTGGCTTACAGGCCGTTGGGGCGTTGGCGAATTAGGGAGAGGAATTCGGAGCGGGTTTCTTCTTCGTTGCGGAAGCAGCCTAACATGGAGGAGGTTACGGCGGCGGAATGTTGCTTTTCTACTCCGCGCATCATCATGCAGAGGTGGCGGGCCTCGATGACCACTCCGACGCCTTGGGGTTCGATTACTTTCTGGATGGTTTCTGCGATCTGGGTGGTCAGGCGCTCCTGAATCTGCAGTCGGCGGGAGAAGAGTTCGATGAGGCGCGGGACCTTGCTCAGGCCGATCACTTTGCCGTTGGGGATGTAGGCTACGTGCACCTTGCCGAAGAAGGGCAGGAGATGGTGCTCGCAGAGGCTGAACATTTCTATGTCTTTGACGATAACCATCTCGTCGTAGGTAACGGTGAAGAGCGCGCCTTTTAGCAGGGCTTCGGGATCTTCGGTGTAGCCGCGGGTGAGAAATTGCAGGGACTTGCGAACTCGTTGCGGAGTTTGCTGGAGGCCTTCGCGGTTGGGGTCTTCGCCGAGGCGGACGATCATCTCCTGGACCAGGTCTTCGAAGCTGGCGCTGGTTAGAGTGGAGGGTTCGGTTGAGGGCTTCATGGGGGTCATTTTGTAATTGGGTAATTTAGTAATTTTGCAACTTGAAATCAAGAACCTTCGCCTTGGTATTCGAATGAGTTCATCATGGTTTCTTCCAGCCTCACTCTTTCCAGATGCGCCTGGTGGAAGCCACGCTGCACTATTTCGTAGATCTGGATGCAGAGATTTTCTGTAGTGGGCACTTCCTGGGCGAATTCTGGGAGCTTATTCAAGTTTTCGTGGCCGTAGCGGGCTAGCACTTCCCTTTCGATGAAACCGTCCAGATCTGTCAGGTTGCAGACCATTCCCGTGTTCTCGTCAACTGGGCCGCTTACGGTTATCTCTACTGTGTAGTTGTGGCCGTGTCCGTAAGGGTTGTTGCATTTGCCGTAGGTCTGCTGGTTCTCTGCTTCTGACATGGCTTCGGTGTGGAGGCGGTGGGAGGCAGAGAAGAGATAGCGGCGGGAGAGGTGGGCTTTCATCTGGAAAGTCCCGTCTTAGCTGGACGCTTAGACTCCAAACCTCTAACCACGGAGGTCACGGGGTAGACCTTGTCTTCCTGCTTCATGCTTCTCCGTAGAAATCCACGAATAGGTCGGGCGTTTCGTAGACCCGCACCCGGTGCAGCTTTGCTTGTTCCAGTTTTGTGGCCAGGCGTTGCCAGATGGCTATGGCTAGGTTTTCCGTAGTGGGGATTTGATGGAGGAATTCGGGGACCTCTTTGTTCAGGAAGCGGTGGTCCATGGCGTCCAGTACTTCGCGGTGCATGACGTCTTTGAGCTGCTTCAGGTCTACTACGAAGCCGGAGCGCGGGTCGACTTCTCCTTTTACCGTTACTTCGAGAGTGTAGTTGTGGCCGTGTCCATTGGGATTATTGCATTTGCCGAAGATGCGGCGGTTCTCCTCAGGAGAGAACGCTGGGTTGTGGTAGTAGTGCGAGGCGGAGAATTCGGCTTTGCGGGTTAGATAGACCATAAGAACAGTGGCCAGTGCTCAGTGGTCAGTGGCCAGTGGGAGCCTTTCTTCATCGGAATATTTGCGGCCTTTCCACGGGACGCTGGCTTTTGCGTGGGCGCTTTTTGAGCGCAGCAACAAGTATGCAAACAACGGGAGGCCTAGCAGGGACAGGATATTTGCGTCCCAGTCAAAGTGCGCTCGGCGGATTCTGGTTAGAAACAACGTATACAAGATCAAGCTCAGCATGGCTGCGACGGCGGCTGGCTGCCGATGACCGCGCAGAGCTGAGGCTAGGGTGATTGCTACGCTGGCTACTATCAGCACAAACTCTAGCGCCCGCAGCGCGGCCAGCCGCGCGGGTGAGGGGAACAATAGGGCGAGGTTTTTGGTCCAGCCTTCGCGGAGTTGGGCGAAGCTGCGATACATGCGGGTGCGAACCGCGTCGCCGCCGTAGCGGAAGAAAATCTTGCGGCCTGAGCGCTTTACGGCGTGGGCGAGGGCTACGTCCTCTAGCAAATTTGCGGCGATGGCGGTGTGGCCGCCGACGGCGTCGTAGGCTTCGCGCGTGATCAGGATGTACTGGCCGTTGGCGGCCGCGGCGGGGGAGTTCGGGTCGCTTACCTGGGATGGGCGAAAGTTTGCGGCTAGCTCGGCGAAGATCACGGGCATCGCGGCTTTCTCCCAAATCGTTTTCACGATTTGCTGGGGAGAGTAGGAGAGCAGGGCTGCGGCTTCGCGGTTGGCCTCTGCGAGGCTGCGGGCTAGCGATCCGGGCAGGTGGATGGTGTCGGCGTCGGTGAAGAGCAGCCATTGGCCGCTAGCTGTTCGGGATCCGGCGGTGACGGCGTTGTTCTTGCCGGTCCAACCTGCGGGGAGAGGGCTGGCTTCGATGACTCGCACTTGTGGGCTGGCGAAGGATAAAGCTATGTGGCGGGTATGGTCGGTGGAATGGTCGTCGACTACGATGATTTCGAAGGTCACATTATTATTATTCTGCGCGAGAAGCGACTGAAGGCAGGCGCCGAGGCAAGCTTCTTCGTTGCGCGCCGGCACGATTACCGACACTGTGGGGCGCGTGGATGCTGTATCGGTCGCAGTCATATGTTGAATCTATTATTATAGCTGGGTGCGACTCATGCTTCGTTTTGCGGGTGCGATTGCCGCCGTCTTCCTTATCCTGCTTCTATCCGGCTGCTATAGCAGCAGCCGCCCCTCGCGGGTGGGCAAGGCGGCTCCTGATTTCACGGTGCGCGACTCGGATCGCACGGTTACGCTGAGCCAGTTCAAGGGACAGGTGCTGGTGCTGAATTTCTGGGCGACGTGGTGTCCGCCCTGCATCGAGGAGATGCCGTCGCTGGTGCGAATGCAACAGCGAATGCAGCCGAAGGGCGTGACCGTGCTGGCGGTGAGCGTTGACGTCGATGAAAATGACTACCGGCGGTTTCTGAAAGATCACGGGGTGAATCTGCTCACGGTGCGGGATCCGGACCAAAAGAGCAATGGGCTGTATGGCACATTCAAGTTTCCGGAGACCTACATTATCGATCGCAATGGCGTGATGCGGCGGAAGTTTATTGGGGCGGTGGATTGGACGGAGCCGGAGGTTATCGATTTTTTGAGCAAGCTTTAGGGGCAGATCCGGGCTGAAGCCCGCACACGTATTCGACCCAACGCGGGGCTAAAGCGCCGCTCTTTTCACGGTGCCTGCAGGGATTTGCGAATGGCCGAGCACTTACGAATTGCCTTGCCCGTCTTCAAACCTACAGAGAAAAATCAAGGTCAAAAGCGTCGGACAGAGCCTGCCCTGAGCTTGCCGAAGGGAGTGTCCGACCCACACGATCAGAATCCTACACGGTCACAACTTGGCATTCCGCAGGCGCAGGGCGTTGGTGATTACCGAGACTGAGCTGAAGCTCATGGCTGCGGCGGCGAAGATGGGGCTGAGCAGCACGCCGAAGAAGGGGTAGAGCAGTCCGGCTGCTATCGGGACGCCGATTGCGTTGTAGACGAAGGCGAAGAATAAATTCTGGCGGATGTTGCGCATCGTGGCCTGGCTCAGTTTGCGGGCGCGCAGGATGCCGGTGAGGTCGCCCTTCGGCAGGATGACGCCGCCGCTTTCCATTGCAATGTCGGTGCCGGTGCCCATGGCGATGCCGACGTTGGCCTGCGCGAGCGCGGGAGCGTCGTTGATGCCGTCGCCCGCCATGGCGACTACTCTTCCCTGCCCTTGCAGCCTGCGGATGATTTCCAACTTTTTTTCCGGCAGGACTTCGGCTTCGAATTCTGCAATGCCGAGGGATTTGGCAAGCGACGCGGCGACGATGCGATTGTCGCCGGTGAGCATTACGATCTTGATGCCTTGGGCTTTTAGTTCGCGGAGCGCTTCTGGCGTGGAAGGCTTGAGTCGATCCGCTACGGTTAGGGTTCCGAGCTGCTTGCCGTCAACTGCAACGCACAAAACCGTGCCATCGGGCGGCGTGATGGCCAGAATGGTGGGCTCTTGTAAAGCTCCCACCTCCACCATAAGAGCGGGACTGCCGACTGCGACTTTCCTTCCGTCGACGACACCAACGACGCCCTTGCCGGTAACAGAACGGAATTCTTGCGGTTGGGAAAGGCGCAGCCCGCGTTTCACGGCGGCATCGACGACCACGGAGCCCAACGGATGTTCGCTGGCATGCTCGACACTGGCGGCGAGGCGAAGCAGTTCAGGGTTGTCGTCAAACGCCTGAGACCAACTTACAAGCCGCGGCTTGCCTTCGGTCAGCGTTCCAGTCTTGTCGACAACCATCGTGTCGACTTTCTCCAGAGTCTCAAGCGCCTCTGCATTTTTGATCAGCACGCCGGCGCGCGCGCCGCGCCCGACGCCGACCATGATGGCCATCGGGGTAGCGAGGCCCAGCGCACACGGGCACGCGATGATGAGCACCGCAACGGCGTTCACCAGTGCGTGCGCTAGACGCGGTTGCGGACCCAGCAACAACCACGCGACAAACGTGAGCACTGCGACCGCAACCACTGCGGGGACGAACCAACCCGCGACGCGGTCCGCGAGGCCCTGGATGGGAGCGCGACTGCGTTGGGCCTGGCCGACGAGTTGCACGATTCGCGCCAGCATGGTTTCGCTGCCCACGCGTTCGGCTCGCATGACGAACGAGCCGGTGCCGTTGATGGTTGCTCCGATGACCTGGCTGCCCTTCGATTTCTCGACCGGCGTGGATTCGCCGGTGATCATCGACTCGTCAATCGCGCTGCTGCCTTCGAGCAGAACGCCGTCAACCGGAATTTTCTCGCCAGGACGCACGCGCAGACGGTCGCCTGGATTCACCTGCTCGAGCGGAATATCTTGCTCACTGCCATCTTTACTGCCATCTGGGTTGAGCAGGTGCGCGGTTCTGGGGCTGAGATCGAGCAACCCGCGAATGGCGGCGTTGGTGCGGCTGCGCGCGCGCAGTTCCATGACCTGGCCGAGTAAGACCAAGGTTGTGATCGCGGCGGCTGATTCGAAATAAACGTCGGGATAGCCTCCCATATTGCCAGACCCAGCGCGCATGGATTCAGGAAAAATCTGCGGCGCTATGGTGGCGACCACGCTGTACCCGTAGGCAACGCCGGTGCCCATGCCAATCAGCGTGAACATGTTCGGACTGCGATTTACGAGTGAGGTCCAGAAGCGCTGAAAGAAGGGCGCGCCGCCCCAGAGCACGACCGGCGTGGCCAGGGCGAACTCCAGCCAAGGGAGAATCGAACTCAAAGGCAAAAATCGATCACCTGCGATGACGAATGCTCCCATGAAAGCCTGTGGCCAGATCATGCTGCCCATGGCGATGACCAGCAGCGGTGCGGTGAGGGCCAGGCTGATCCAGAATCGCCGGGTCATGTCGCGCAGTTCGGGATTTTCTTCTTGCGCGGCGGTGACGGTGCGGGGCTCGAGGGCCATGCCGCAAATCGGGCATGAGCCCGGGCCGGGCCGCACGATCTCCGGATGCATGGGGCAGGTGTATTCGATGCGCGTCGACGAGGCGACCGGGACCTCGGGTTCGAGCGCCATTCCGCAGGACGGGCACCCGCCCGGCTTGGGTTCGCGGACTTCGGGGCACATGGGGCAAACGTAGGCGGTTTTGGTTGTGCGCTTTGGGGCTTGAGCGTGGTCTGAGGATATCGGTTTTGCGGCGCCCAGCGTCACCAGGCCGGACGGCGCGTTCAGATATTTTGCCGGGGTCGCTTTGAATTTCTCCAGGCATCCCGCGCAGCAGAAGTAGTACGGCTTTCCAGCGTGTTCGTAGAGATGCTTGGCGGTCGCGGGATTTACATTCATTCCGCAGACTGGGTCGCGTTGTAGCGTGAGGGCCGGGTTTGATGGGTTGGTGGACATAGCGTTCGGTTTTTGGAATTCCGGATCAGGGGCTAAAGCCCAAATCCCGCGGAGCATTGCGGCACGGCTGAAGCCCGTGCGCTGATACGAATCCTTGCTCCCTGTATGCTTCGATCATCGATGCTTTATATTGGATTCAGCCCGGTTGACGGCGCACGCTTGCATTCATTATTCATTATTCATTGGCAGAGGATTATCCCATGACTTATCTGGAAGTGGTTTTTCGCTATGGGGCTGTGCCCGGCGAGAACGAGTTGCGAGCCATCGACGGCATGCGAGAGGTCTATGGAGTGCGGCGGGTTCAGTTTAACGAGAGTGAACGCACGGTGCGGGTGGAGTTCGACGCTTCGCGGCTAAAGGCGGACGGCGTGGCTCGGCTGTTGCGTGAAGCTGGAGTGGATGTCAGGGAGAGGTTGGCGCTGGCGTAAAGCTGGCAGTCGTGGCGCTGCAAGCAAAAGCAGGTTCCCTTCGACAAGCTCAGGGCAGGCTCACAGCGGGGCTTCGGACCGATATCGGGAATGACAGTTTTAATGACAATTCCAAAGAGGAGGGGCGGGAGGGCTGCGGATTAAATGCAAGGGGCGCCCAAGAAAACCTCTGGCCGAAGTTCTTCTTGGAGCGCCCCGTTGCGCGCCACTTCGTCTGGGCTCTACATAAGCACCTGGCGTGCCGTCTGTAACTTACTCAAAATACAGAACGCTAGTCTGAGGGCTTTGTAGGAATTGCTCTGAGCCGGGAAAGATTTACGTCGGCTCGGGACGTAAAGCAACGAATGGGCCTAATCGTTGTGGAAAGGCACTAACGTTCTAATTTGTTTGCAACTTCTCATTTGTAGGGGGAAGACCTTATGGGATGGCGCCAGGGGCGGCCTGATCGGGACCATCAGGAGTCGCGATAATGATTCGATAATGATTCGCGATAATGTCGGCGGCCACCCGCCCGGTTGTGGCTGAATTTCAGCCACCAGCCAGTTGACCTCAACGTTCGCGGCGACATGCAACTTCCGCTATAATTCTTGAGGAAGTTTTCCTGCCAAAGCAAATACCTGCGCCCTTAGCTCAGCTGGATAGAGCGTCTGGCTACGAACCAGAAGGTCGGGAGTTCGAATCTCTCAGGGCGCACCATTTTTATTGTTGCACTTACAGTCAGCCACATTTTCACCCCCAACGGCACTCTAGGAAACTGTGGTGACTGAAAAAGAAAAAGACCTCAAGCCCGGCTAGAACGATCTTTAACCCCAAAGGCCAGAAGCCGTCGTGCCTACGCTGTCTTCGCCAACTTGAACTCCTCCGGTCCCCGCAGGGCGTAATGCTGCTCGCGAACGGTGAACCCGGCATGGGCAAAGGTATCGCGGATCAGCCGGTTCGTGTCGAAATACACTTGCCAGTAGTGCTGGTTGTTGCAGTAGGGTGGAACCCGACTACAAATAACCGTTGAAGTGTCGCCGTTACACTCACTGAGCAGGAATCCGCCGTCAGATCAAGGTCGGCCTCAGGATTCAATGCACGATTTATCATCCCGGTGCAATAAACTACCTCCATGCCCCGATTCAATCATTCAAGCAATACTTTAAGTGTTTTCCCGGCAACCCTGCACCTTCGCATGCCCGCCGAGTGGGAGCCCCACGCCGCCACCTGGCTAGCCTGGCCGCACTATCACGGCGACTGGCCCGGCAAGTTCGACCCCATCCCCTGGGTCTACACCGAAATCATCCGCAATCTAGCCCGCCACGAGCGAGTCGAACTGATAGTCAACGACGCATCCGCAGAGAAGCAGTCCCGCAAGCAGCTGAAGCAAGCCAACGCGAACCTGAGCAATGTCCAATTCCACAGCTGGCCCACCAACCGAGTCTGGCTCCGCGACTCCGGCTGCATCTTCACAAGAAAATTCTCGGGAAGTAACGATCGGGAAGGGTACGACTTCAGTCATGCCGATATGCAAACGGAAATGAGCCGGGCCTTAGCGCCCGAGGCCCCAGTCGCGAAGCCACGGAATTCATTAGCCCCGCGCGTAAGTGCGGGGAAAGCAGCGGAAAGGAACCAAGTCCCTTCAGGGACGACACCAACCTACAGCCCGGATCTCCTGGCCACCAACTTCCGCTTCAACGCCTGGGCCAAATACTCCAACTACCGCCATGACGAAAAAATCGGTGCCCGAATGGCGACCATCGCCGAAGCCCAAGAAATCCATCCCCAACATCGCAACACGCGCGTAGTCCTCGAAGGCGGCTCCATCGACGTCAACGGACAAGGCACCCTCCTCACAACCGAAGAATGCCTGCTCAGCAAAGTCCAGCAACGCAATCCCGGCATGTCCCGCAAGGACTACGAAAAACTCTTTGCCGACTATCTAGGCGCCCCCAACGTGATCTGGCTAGGCAAAGGTATCGTCGGCGACGACACCCACGGCCACGTCGACGACCTGACCCGCTTCGTCGCCCCCGACACCGTAGTCACCATGGTCGAACCCAATCGCAAAGACGTAAACCACAAACCGCTCCAAGACAATCTCCGCCGTCTGCAAAGCGCCAGAGATCAAGTAGGCAAGCCCTTGAACATCGCCGAACTTCCCATGCCCAGTCGAGTCATCTTCGAGCAGCGTCGCCTGCCCGCCAGCTACGCCAATTTCTACATCGCCAACGGCATCGTGCTGGTCCCAGTCTTCAACGACCCCAACGACCGCATAGCCCTCAACACCCTGACAGCCCTCTTCCCCACAAGAGAAGTAGTCCCAATCTATTCCGGCGACCTGGTCTGGGGACTAGGCACCATGCACTGCATGACCCAACAGCAACCGTCTCAAGAGCAGCCGTCAGCTTTCGGCCGTCAACCCTCAGTAAAGACCTCGGTGCGAAAGGTATAAATTGTTGGCAGAGCCACTCGTCTTCGCCAGGGCAGCAGCTGGCGGCTGACAGCGAATGTCCGAGATGACCACAAACCGCCTCGAAGCCTTCAGCGACGGCGTGATCGCCATCATTATCACGATCATGGTTCTAGAGCTGCGCGCCCCCGCCGAGCCCACGCTAGCCGCGCTACTCAAAGTATCGCCAGTCTTCCTGAGCTACGCGCTAAGCTTCCTGGTAGCAGCCATCATGTGGGTGAACCATCATCATCTGATCCATGCGGTGCATTCTGTGACCGCGCGCCTTCTCTGGTCGAATCTCTACCTGCTCTTCTGGATGTCGCTCATTCCCTTCGTCACCGATTACGCCGGCAAGAACTATCACCAGCCCATGGCGGTGGCTCTCTACGGACTCGATCTCTTCATGTGCGCCACGGGATTCTATCTTCTCCGGAAGGAACTGATTCGCCAGAGCGGGCGCGATACCGCAATGGTCGAATATCACGAAGGCATCCAGCGCAAGAACGCTTTCTCCGGCGCGCTCTACCTGCTCTCCGTTCCCCTGGCTTATGTTTCGGTCTACGCGTCGTTCTTCATCTTTGCCCTGATCCCCGCCATGTATTTCCTGCCGGAAAAAAAGTTGTCTGGCGAGTAGTACTTCCCTAGTCGTCGAGCTAGAAAAACCCCTTGTCATTCCGGACGAAGTCCGAAACCGAGCTTCGCTCGGCGAGGCGACCGAGGAATCTGCCTTGTCCGAGTTCAGTAGCCGGGTTTTTTTCCGGGAGCCGCGGGACCCGGTGTCGGCGCCAACTTCTTCTGTGCATCCCTGTCGTCAAAATCAAGCCCAAACGATGGATGCTCATAGGTCCCGGAAATTCGCACCGGCAGCACTTCGCCTTTGCGTTTCTTCTTGAAAAACGGATCCATCATTTTCAGCAGTATTGCTTTTGCCCCGGTGGTGGTGTTCGATATTTTCGTGTCCACCCGCAGGTGCCCGCGCAAGTCGATCCTGTGGCTGACCAAATTGTAGGTTCCATGCAGACGGGAGACAGCACCGGGAACTCCAAAAGAAAGATCGGAAAAACTTGCCGTATGATCCTGCAGCGCCACTTGCCCGGCCAGATCGGTAAGGACGGTCTCTGGATCGGCAGTGTCTTTCTCTCCTTCTGCCCCCGCGCTCAGTTTGTTGACGCTCTCCTGCGTATCCGGCTGCGAAAAAGTTCCCGCCTCCACTCCAAATCTGCCTTGTAGCTTTACCTTGTCCAGAAACGGACGGTCCCCTGGAGGAATCTGCGTCTTCGCGTGCAACGTTATACTCCCTGACATTGGCGGCCGGTCCGCTTTCACAAATAAGCGAAGGATGTCCTCAATCCGCCCGTTGCTCACACTCAGATCGATCAGTGCCGCCTTGCCTGGCCCACTAGAGGACCCCGCGATGCTGCCCTGTGCGACGACATGAGTCCGCCGAAAATGCGCATCCACGCGCTTCAGGAAAGTGTCGCCGCGAGTTGCGTCGACATATGCGCTGAACTCAGTGGTCAACTTCACCCGATGTCCGCTCGATTGCACTTCAAAATCAGGCGTAGCGGTCGATCCCGCAATATCGATGTGGGCCAGCACGCCGCTAAACTTTCCCACCGACGAGAGCACGCCCGCGATTCCGTGATACACACCGAGATCCGCCTGATCGAATTTGTATTCGCCGGAAACCGGAGTTTGCCCCGGATCGTTGATGTTCCAGACGCCAAACTTTCCTGAAGCCGTGATCTCTGCTGGCGGCTCGGGATTGTGCATCTTTACCCGATAGCTAAGGGGTCCATTCCAGCCCACGTCGCGCAGCAAGGCCTCGTGAATCTCGAAGCGAAGCGGTTGCTGGTCAGGCTTGCGCAAAGCAAACTCCAGTACCGTGCCGTTGGCCACAATCTCATCGATGGTGATTTTTGAGGGAGTCGTGTGGAAGGTTTCGCCGCCGCCGAATGCGGGAATAGAGATGTGCATATTTTCCGCGGTAATGCGGGTCAGGCGCCTGGATAAAATGCCTAAATAACTCCCTCGTATCACTAACCTCTCGATTGTGATAAGCGGCTTGCTGGCATTTGCGCCGTGATCGAACTGCAGCCCTTCGAGAACGCATCCAGGAGGAAAATAAGTGCGGTGAAATGCACGAATGCGCAGCTTGCTGTCGCTGGCTTCTTCCAAGCTCTGCACGACCGGCTTCTGCTGAAACGGCCACAACTCGACCCACAATAACAGCACGACGACGCAAAGCGCCGCCGCCACTGCGAATCCCAACACGGTTTTGTGCTGTCGAGTCCGTCGCGCTAATTCAACCGGTTGGAAAACAGCGGTAGTCACAACGCTTGGACTCCGATCTTCTCATCGAGGTTGCCGCGCAAAATTTGAATGTAGTTGCTGTCTTCGTGCAGGACCGCACTCGGATGCATGGCTGCGCGCTTTCCTGAGATTCTAAGAACAGAACTTCAGATGAACTGACTTGGGTCGGGGAACGTAAAAGAGGGTTCGGGGCGCGATCCCAGGGTCGAACCCCCTCAATAAGCACCTAAACTTAGGATCAAGCAAGCCTGGTCACGGAATAATTCCACGATCCCGCTAGCCTCGCCACCGACGGTATCCCCAGCCCCCGCCGCCGAGCAAGAACAGCACCACAAGAACAATCAATACGGTTTCCATAGTTGCACCTCAGTTGTAAGAGGAAGCTCGACTGGCCTTTGTAACGGTCGTCTCACTTCTTCAGACTTCATAGTAGAAGGGGCGAAGAGGGACGTCTGATCACATTAGACCAGTCTCAGCGCTCGATTTGCACAGGGGACTATGAGAATTCTGAGTGAACTCGCGTTGTGATTCGTGGCGTTTTACGCGCCATCCACCGCCCAGACGGCTTTCATCCAGAGAGCGCTTGTCATCCCGAGCTGGCGTGTCATCCCGAGAGCGCTTGTCATCCCGAGCGAAACAAGGCGGCGATCTTTGCGTCTGCGAAGACCCTGCCCGCAAAATCAAACGGCGAGCCACCATCCAGCTTAGGCGGGGCCACTGATCCGCGAAGGCCGCGCAGTTCTTCCTCGATCGGCCATGTGTCTAACTGATTCGCCTGCTGTCGTCAATTCGTCCCGTAAACATCGCGCTTTGCACGTCCGGAACGACCGACGGGTAGACAAAGAACACCATCAGCTCCGTGCGAAGCCGGATGGGGCGCTCTCTCGGCCTATCGGGTCGGGATTCGAACCCACGAATCAGCAACTTTGGTCGGAAAGGCGGAGCTAGGGGGCGGGAGCCGGAGGCTAAGATCTGAGTGCTGAAACCTACTTCTTATACTGCGTAGGCGACGGCCCCTTCTCCAAAGTCCCACGGTCCCAGATCCAGCCTTCGCGGGTATAGCTGGCGAGTTCGAAGTCCTGGGTGAGTTCGAGGGCGTCCACAGGACAGGCGTCTTCGCAGAGCCCGCAGAACATGCAGCGGCTCAGGTCGTAGGTGAAGTTGGTGAGTTCCTTGCGGCGGGTGTGCTCGTTGCGCTCGCTCGACACCACGATCAGATTCTCCGGGCAGGCCACGGCGCACAGGTCGCAGGCGATGCACATGGTCTCGTCGGTGTCAGGATTAACGTTCAACCGCGGCGCTCCGCGGTAGCGCTCGGCCACTTGCGGCCGCTCCATGGGATATTGCTCGGTATAGATTTCCTTGGGATCCTGATAGCGGAAGGTGACCCTCAATCCCTGCAGAAGGTCGATCAGAAAGACTTTACGGAGCACGCTAGCCATCCCCATGACGGGTTCAGCATATCAGTTGCCGGTGGTCAGTGGCCAGTGGGGAGTTTCAGTGTTTTCCTTCGTGTACCTTATGTGTCCTTCGTGGTTAAGTTCCGCAATTTGACCTCCACCGGACCGCAAGAGCCGGGCGGGAACTTTTCCTGCTCTCATTTCGTACTTCAAGCAAGAGGATGTTATGCGAGCCTATCTCGCCAACTTGACGCCGAAAACCCGGATGCTGCTCGCCGTGCCCGCAATCGTCATCGCTTACGTGATCGTGACGATTGTCGTACCCGCGGTAGTCCACGCCGCCGTGCCGGAAGTAGTGCGCTCGGTTCTGAAACTGCTGTGATCGAATGGGACCTGGTGGGGAGAGGTTCGTGTCAGGGCATGTCTTTAGACATGCCGTAAAACTCACCTTGCTAGAACGCCTTCAGACCCTGGATTTCTGCGCCCTTCCGATTCTGACCACTCGTGTTCCGACTCATCTGCGCCGGGTGAATGATACCCTGCTGCGTGGAGCCGTCCGTGCCAACGACCAACGACCAACCTCCAACGACTGAACCCGACGAACTCTGGATGGAGGAAGCTCTGCGCTCAGCCCAGCGCGCCCTCGAAGCCGGAGAAGTCCCCGTCGGTGCGGTCGTCGTGTGCGAGGGACGCATCCTCGGTCGCGGATGGAACCGCAACATCGGCGACTCCGATCCCACCGCCCACGCCGAGATCGTGGCTCTGCGCGAAGCGGCCGCAGCCGTCGGTAGCCATCGCCTGGCGGAGTGTGACCTGTTTGCTACAATTGAACCATGCCCGATGTGCGCCGGTGCGCTGGTGCACGCCCGGATCAAGCGCCTAGTCTACGGCGCGGACGACCCCAAGGCGGGCGCAGTACACTCGGTAATGCAGGTGCTGAACCACCCGCACCTGAACCACAAAGTAGAAGTCCGCAGCGGCGTACTGGCAGGCCGTTGCGCAGAACTGCTGCAAACGTTCTTTAAGAGCCGTCGTTAGTCGTCAGGTTGCGCTGGCCACAGGCCACTGACCACTGCCTTCCGGAGAGGTGCGTGAGCGGTTGAAACGATCCGCCTCGAAAGCGGACATACCTTAACGGGTATCGTGGGTTCAAATCCCACCCTCTCCGCCATATTCTCTGCTGATTTGGCCGATATCTGGCTGGTGTGCGGAGGAACAACTAGGACGTGCGCTTGAGGATGACACTCAGCGGGGTTCCGCCTTGCTTCCAGGTGCCAGTGATCTCCGAACCTTCTTTGTTCAGGGCGCCGTCAAAAGAACTTAGATTGGGAGTGCTTTCGAAGTGAAGGTTGGGAGTCTTGTAGGTGATGGCGGTGATCAGGATGCCGGAGGTTTCCTGGTCAGGGTAGTCGATCGTGCCATTGAGGCTTCCGTCCTGCTCCGCGGAAATGTGAACCACGACGCGCTTTTTGGGCTGTGCGCCAGGGTCAAGAACTCCTTCCCAGGTTCCGACGACCGCGGGCGCATCGGCGGCGGACACGGGAGCGGGCGCAATCGCCAAACCGACCATCGACATCAATCCCAAGCAGAGCCGGAACCACAGCACGCGAGGCCTTTTCATGGTCGATCCCCCCTGTGTTGTCAGAATATCTTATCGCAAATCAAGGTTGTAGCAAAATGGCCGGAGGATGCGGTTGTCGATGGCGAATGTTGCGCAAACTTTTAGCCGGCGGTGCCGGTCGTGCTGGACAAAGGGCGGATTCGAACCTAAGCCGCGCGCGCAGTAGTTCTCACACTGGGAGCGAATGAAGCGGGAGTTGGGAGGTCAGAGAAACAAACCGGCCACTACCTGGCGGCGTGAGCTCTGAAAGGCTTTCTGGGCGTTACCGGAGCGAGGCTCGGCTGCGTGCGCGTGCCGCCTGGACCGGCGACAGTTACTTCGGCGTTTCTATGCGCAGCCATGAGGTCGCAGCGGCAGAGGACGCAGCGCATGGCTACGGTGTAAACGAAATGCGCGTAGGCGGGACACTGGCTGTTGGTGCAAACTTTTGTTGTCATGTCGACTCACTTCTGGTTGCGCGGCCGATCCGGCGCCGACCAGGAGAAGTAGCCGTGAAGGTAGCACGATGAGGCGCTGTTGCTCGTACGCATTTTCAATAGCGGGTGATCAGATTTTTTTCTTGGACACTCCCCTGACTCCAACGCCCCGGACTTATTTGGCCGTACTTGCAACTGGCGGGAGAACCTGAGTTCGGGTTCTCCCGCCTGGAGCATTCAATGCACTATCCACCCATGTACTGATTGTCGATCACGAAGTCTGAGCCTTGCTTGTCCTTGTCCGGCTTGCTCTTCGTCTTAGCCTTCTTGGAGGCGCGCAACACGACTTTGTCCTGATTCGCGATTTTGAAAACCCGGCCTTGCTGGTCGACAAAGACCACTTCCCCACTTTGGCCGGCATAGGCCTGGTCACAGGCCGCATGGCCCTCGTTTTGGACAATGCCGTTCGAATTGCAAAGAACACCGCTCATGCCGGCTACTTTACCCATGTCCTCGGCATACAGCGAGACCGCTGAAAGTAGAACGGGAGCTAACAACCACGCGATTCGTTTCATTTTTCCTCCTTATTAAGAACTTGATCAGGCCCAGATCCTGAGAGCCAAAGTTTCCTTCTGGATCCAGTTCGCTTGCTGGCTGGGACTCGTGGTGTAGAACCACCGGAGCGGATTTTTATTCCGCATAAATTATTTGTGGGTTCCGGGAATAAAAAGGGGCGGCGGCTGGTTTACCCTAGTGTGCGTGTCGGCAGAGACCTTGGCACCGGGAACGTTCGAAGAGCTGGCCATGCCGCACTTCGATCGGCTCTACAACTTCGCCTGCTGGCTTACGCAAGACCGGCAAGAGGCCGAGGATCTGGTGCAGGAAACTTATGTTAAGGCGCTTAAGGGATTCTCCTCGTTTCAGGCCGGCACGAATTTTCGTGCCTGGATCTATAAGATCCTGCGCAACACGTTTCTCACTTCCCGCACCGGGTTGAAAGCGGCGGCGACGGTGCCGATTGATGGCGAAGAAGGAGACGAAGTCCTTCCCGCGGTGAAGGAGACGCCGGAGAGCATCCTGCTGCAACGGTCGGATGGGCAGTTGGTGCAGCAGGCTCTGGAGCAACTGCCCGTGGCTTATCGCGAAGTGATACTGCTCTGTGAAGTGGAGGAGATGTCGTATCAGGAAATCTCGGCTACGCTTGCCATCCCGATGGGCACGGTGATGTCGCGGTTATCGCGCGCGCGGCGGGCTTTGCGGAGCGCGATTCAGAAAACGCAGGTCGCTGGGGGGTAGTGGGTCGCTGGAGGTTGTCTTTCCGATGCGCGGTTTGTCGCGCGAGGAATCTGATGTCGCCCGGCGCAACAGCAGATTCCCTTCGGCAGGCTCAGGGCAGGCTCTCACCGGCAAAGAACGCCGGTTCGGAATGACAAAGTGTAAATGAAGAACGCCGGTTCGGAATGAGAAAATTTTCGGAATGACAAAAGTTAATATGGCTTGAATTATGGCGTGTGACACCTGGACGGAAAAACTCGATGCCTACCTTGACGGCGAACTCCCGGCAGCCGAAGCGCGGGCGCTGGGTGAGCATCTGCGAGGTTGCGGCGTTTGTGCGGCAGAGAGCTTGAGCAGGGTTCAGCTAAAGCGTACGGTGCAGGCTGCTGGCCAAAGGTTTACGCCGGACCCGGCCTTTCGCTCGCGGATTCAGAAGAGCATCGCTCCGCGCAAGTCGGCTGGTTGGAACCGGTTCTGGTTCCCTGCTCTGGCCGGCGCGACGGTGCTGTTGATCGTGGGAGCGATTTTTCCGAATCTGAATCGCGACCGGAGAGGCGAGCAACAATTGCTTAGCGAGTTGGCCGACCTGCACGTCGCGACGCTGGCCAGTTCCAACCCTGTCGACGTGGTTTCTACGGACCGGCATACCGTGAAGCCCTGGTTTGCGGGAAAAATTCCTTTCACCTTCAACCTGCCTGAATTGAAGGATTCACCCTTTACGCTGGTGGGAGGCAAGGTGAGCTACCTCCATCAGTCGCCGGGCGCAGAATTGATTTTCCGGGTGCGCCAGCACCAGATTTCAGTTTTCATTTTCCAGGAGCAAGCCTTGGGGAATGAACGCGTGCGGGATGCCGCACAGAGCGCGCTTTCGTTCAATGTGCGCAGTTGGAGTCACAACGGTCTTTGCTATTTCGTTATCGGTGACGCTAACGCACAGGATTTGGATAAGCTGAGCGAGTTGATGAAGGGCGCGGGCTAGGTCGCAGGAGTACCGCAGCGGCTGAAGCCGAGGCCATTTGGCACGGCCCTATGGCACGAGTGGAACTCGTGCCCTTCCCGTTGTGCTCCACACGGGAGTAGTGGTTACGCAGGCGAACAGCAGGTTCCTCGTCGCTTTGCTCCTCGGAATGACAAAAGGGCTGGCTCCTCGGAATGACAGAAGAGCTGGCTCCTCTACTTCCCGAGGATGCCTTCGATCTGGCGCAAGTGGTTGATGTCGTGGCCGGCGAACATGTGCGCGATGTGCTCGATGGTTTCCTGGCCGCGCTCGGAATGAATTCCATAGTGTTTCCACTGCTCGGGGGTCAGGGATTTGAGCAGCGCGAGATTGGCTTCCCGAACTACGCGAAACTGTTCGACGGATTTGCGGGGATCGCGCTTTGCGTAATGCCCGCTGGTCACCCAGGAATCCTGATCGAAGGCCGCGATTGGAGTTCCCGGAGCGCCTAGAATCAGGCGCATGCGAAAGCCGCCGACGATCTCCGCGTCGGCGAGGTGCGCTAGAATCTCGCCTACCGACCACT
>CAVVMQ010000010.1:0-359333 GCA_963749295.1 uncultured Acidobacteriaceae bacterium | reverse complement strand
CCCAGAAAATAAATAACGCGAAGCGGACAAGACCGTAAAGAGCAGCACAGCTATCGCCAAGTCGGCGCTGACTTTCCCTCCGCTGGGCATTATTGCCTAACGGAGCGCTGCCCAATTGTGTTCGACAGATTTAATACCCCTCGAAGCTGTGTCTTCTGGGTATCAGTTAGTTCGTTTTCAAATCGAGAGAACGCGGGCGATATCGCATCGACACTTTCCTGCAAAGCTTTTAGTTGCTCCTCCCGAGCGTCGAGGCGTCCGAGTGGAGTGAACCGATCATCGGCATCACACGTTGTCTTCAATTTGCCGGCCGCGCGATATATTGCGGCTGTAAGTTCATAGAGAGTAGCGCGCTGGTCGTCAGACAGAGACGCTCTATCGTCGATCTGCCTGATTGGCCAACTTTTCAGATACGAGACCCATTGCTGGCAATAGGAATCGCTGTGCCGGTTTGCCACATCCTGACTTTGGTGTGAGCGAGATTTCTCGTCCGACCGGGGCTGGGCGTCGGTGGATACGGTCTTTGCTACAAGGCGCGCCTTTTGCTCGTCGTTGAGCAAATCGTAAAACGTGGCGAACGCTGGGCGCAGAGCCGCAAGGGAAGCCGCCATTGCACCAAGTGTGCGGCTTAAAGTGTCTAGACGTTCGTGAACGCTACCTGAAACGTTTTTAGGACATGCGGACGCAAGGGATTCAGACCGTTTAGCGTTGCATTTCGGATTTGCTCCAATGCATCGCGTTGCTGCTCAGTCGGCTTGACCATTTCAGCGACGCCATCAAGCGGCATATTTCTTAGCTCTTGCACCTGTACATCGCAGGCGTAAATCATTTCCTCGATAGCCGCGCTGAAATCGCCTTGGTTGCGAGGCTCATTTCTTGGTTCCGTGCTAGGGAGTTGTTTCTCAACCTGACGCTCATCGCCGTTCGGGCGAAAACCGTTCCAACTACGACCATACCAATGATAGCCGTAATGCCGCCAATAACGTGCTTCTGCCCCCGAGGACACGCATGAGAGGATGATTGCTGTAGCGCACAATAGAACTTTGCAGTCATACGCGCGCATGGGTCAGCTCCGCGACGGAAATTCCGAAGGGGCGGATTAGGTTCCGGCGGTCGGAACGCCTCAGGTTGCGGTGTCTTTGACAGAATTGCCGGTGCCAGCCCCGCATGGGTTTGGGCGAAGCGTCGAGTGAAACGATTATCACAGAAACAATAGGGAGCCTGACGCTTTGAGCTCTCCGCCCACGATAGGGTCGATTCAATCTTCCGCAAAGCGCGACTGAAGCCAAGCACTACTGCATAGCGCGCAACGCTATCCGCGTCGAGCCAGACAATTGACTGCAGCTCGCACCGAATCAGTGCAAAGCAGTTCTTTGCTGACCGTCCGCCTGCATCGACTGAACTTTTACGTCGTGCTGCGGAAACTGATCCCGAAGCTGCAAGCCTTCTCTCAGCGCATCCAAGAAACGTCGATGGTGCGATTTTACTCGTCCATCTACGCGGATGACAAAATGCTCATCAGGCAGATGAGCTGCGATAGCGTTTTTCATGGGATTCCCCACCATAATCGCTGCCGCACATCGAACGAAGACCGAATGACCTCGGCAGCGTTCCCGACGCCGTTCAGCTTAGCTTGATTCGTGTCAGAAATTCGCTCTTTTTGGCGCAACGCCGTGACATTTGAGGTGGAAGTTGCAGGAATGCCACTGCACTAGGCGGTATTTCTTACGTTTCTTCGGGTGGCAGAATTTCCTGAATACATACCTGATCGATGAGCTGTTCGCGTCTTAGGTCGATTAGATGCGCGCGCTTTTCATCGTTTGTCGGATGAGACGGAATTTCGAAAAGTAAGGAACCTTAGCGGCTGATCCTCATTTCTCTGTCACGAGCGTTGAAATGACGTGGACGGGGGATGGTCCATGAAACTCGGCTCGATACTGCCGCTTATTCGGCGGTTTGCCCCGGTAGACGATTGCTCGTCATCGCCAACTCTTTTGATGAAGCGGCACTCAAAAACGCCGTCAGGAGCACTGCGATTCCGATCCTCGAAGATGACGGGGCAGCAACCCTACTTCATTTTCAGAGAGTCCGCATGCTCGTCACCTTCCGCTCCGAACAACAAAGAGCGTCGTCATACTGAACCGGCATTATCCGCAAAGCTATCACGACCTGCTATTTGTTCGTTGGAAGGGAGGCAGCATGTCAGTGGAAGAGGAGTCTCCTTAGATGCGGGTGCGGGGCTGTACGACCACACTGACCAATGGCGTTCGCTGTTCGAGAGATCAGCACTAGGCGCCGCGGTGACAGACTCGACGCTTCGTTTCGTTGTGGTAAATCCCGCATTTCTGACGATGGTCGGTTACTCAAGCGAAGAACTACAGCAGCTCTCGCTCCTCGACATCTGTGTGGATGGAGAAGGCGACGAACATCGAGTTCCGTTACGCGAATTGTGCGAAGGCGTGCGTCTTCAATATGAGCTCGAAACACAGTACCGTCGTAAGGACGGAACTTCTCTTCCGGTCAACACGTACCTTTCAGCGGTTAGCGGGCGCGCGCCGAATCAGCAAACGTTTCTTACACTCACAGTCGACGTTACGGCGCGCCAGGCAGCCGAAGATGCCTTGCGCACGGCTCAATCGGAGCTTGGGAGGCTTGCTCGACTAACCACGGTGGACGCGATGGCCGCGTCAATCGCACACGAACTCAATCAGCCGCTGGCCTCGATTGTAGCCAACGGTAATGCTGGCCTTCGTTGGCTAAATCGCCCGGAGCCAAATGTCGAAGAGGCCCGTTCAGCGTTCGAGCGCGTTGCTAGCGAGGGTCATCGCGCTGCGCAGATCATCACGGGTATTCGGGCAATGTTCAGAAAGGATTCGGGCAACAGGTCACTTGTTTCGGTCAGTGAACTCGTCTGCGAGGTTGTTTCGACTTCGCTCGGTGAGCTAAAGAGCCGACGGGTTTCGCTCGCGCTAGAGCTTCTCGACAACCTTTCGCCCGTCCGAGCCGATCGAATACAGCTGCAGCAGGTGCTTTTGAACCTCCTTACGAATGCAGTCGACTCCATGGCCTCCATCACCGATCGTCCCCACGTGCTTCGTGTGCGTTCCGAGCGTCTGGAAGATTGGGCGCTTATCAGTGTCCAAGATTCCGGCACGGGGATCAATCCGGAACATGCTGAACGCGTGTTCGAAGCGTTCTTTACGACCAAACCAAACGGCATTGGGTTGGGTTTGTCTATCTGTCGTTCGATAGTCGAGGCGCACGAAGGTCGGCTGTCGGCTTCTCCCGTCCACCCGTACGGTTCAGTGTTTCAAGTCATGTTGCCCGTCGCTCACTAAATCAGTATTTCACGTCATTAGGACAACGCCAGCTATGATACCTGCTCCTCATCTTCGAGTATCAAGGCCGGCTCCTAACTTTTCAATTGCCGGGGAATAACAGGAAGATTGGCAGTTTTCGCGATTGTCATGTAATCGTCTCCTGCCGTCTGGTTTTGAGTTTTCGCCGCCCTATTTCAATCGTTCCCATAGAAGGATGGGCTCTCGGTGGCAAAAGCTTGGGTAGCGATGCGGCTGAGGTCAAATCTTACCGCAACTCCGGATCACTGAGAACGCCAAAAAAAGAGGAGCCGTTTTGCGCACGGCTCCTCTTTTGGTCAATTCAAACAGTGTCTTCAGGCGCTAGACCCGAGCATCAAGCGATACGCCCAAACTAAACGCCTTTTGACGGGTCGCTCCCTCGGTGCGCTTAAGCTCTTTCGCAATTTTACCGGCGCGGGTTTTCTTACGAGCAAGTGACTTCAAGGTTCGCACATCCGCTGTCGTCCAAGAACGACGTTTGCCGTTTTTCATGATAGGTCTCTCCAAATAGTTGGAACAATTGCGCGTTAGCAAAGGCACGCGTGGTAGAAAAGTTAACTTTGGTCAGGCGCAGGTTGGCTAAGCAAGCAGCTCACGACGTTCGTCGTCAGTCAGTGTGACGGTAACGCTATCGCCAACGCTACTAACGAAATCAAGGGTGTCCTCGTTCGCGCTGGCGATTTTGTGCACGTAATGTCTCAGAGAGGCAATTACGTGGATCGTGTCGTCCTCTCGTCCCCAGTACACCGCCATACGCTCATCGTGGTATTTTTCAGCGAACACGCGCTTAATCGCTTGCTTGTAGACTTTACCCGTACTCATTTTTAGATCGGCCAGTTTTTAGAGCCCGTTAAGGCGATCCAGGTCCGTCCGTTCAAGCCGAAGACGTTCGTCATTAGTCAATCTGACGGTGACGGGGTCTTCATGGGTGGAGACGAATTCGAGCGCGCCGTCGTCATCATCATGGATAGTTTCGTGGGTGAAGGTTCTATCTGCACAGCGCACGGTGATATTGTCGCCATTCTCGTTCCAGCTGACATTTACTTCGTGACGCGCCACGCCATAGAGGTCTGCGAACGTGCGCTTGATGGCTTGGCGGTAGACGTCAGTCGTGTTCATGAAAGTGTACGTCTTCCACTGACCTGTGGCTGTTCGAGGAGCCTAGCACGTTGACCTAGCGGAAGACAGCGCGTCTCTCTAAAGGTCTTTTGGTTTTGTACTGAAATTTGTCGCTCCGGTAGAGTGCTCCGGGACGCTTCCCGACCTAGAGCAACATCAGTCGCCTAGAACGAAGTCCCGGAACGACGGTGCCGAACGCCTCCCTGGTGGGCTCAAGGTTTGCTGTGGGTGGGCATGGACCCGAAGATTTGCGCGAACTTATCGGCCACCTGCCAGGAGAGTGTTTCGAAGCCTATGGGCGCGTTGGCAGCGAGTTCCTTGCCTTGCCTCAAGACCAAGCGTTACTCTGTAGTGCGAAGAAAATCGCGGGGGCGACCCGTGCAGCAGATCGCAGCGTGGCTTGGGAAGCTTGGGCTTGAGCAATACGCCAAGCGCTTTTCCGATAACGACATTGATGTTGCCGTCCTTCCGCACCTCAGCGACCAAGACCTGAAGGACCTTGGCGTTTCCCTCGGGCATCGCCGCAAAATATTCGCAGCCGTCAACAAGGGCATTGCATCCGTCCAGCCCCTTGCCGAAGCCGAGAGAGCCATTGGCTCGAAAAGCTCGGATGCTTTTCTGGAAACCGCATTGATTTTGCGGTCCTTCGCGACCTGACAGATCAGGACCTGAAAGAGCTCGGCATTGTCCTTGGTGATCGCCGGTAAATTCTACGTGCAATCAGTGAGCTTGCTGGCGTTCGACTGGCGCGATATGTCGCGCATCGCTTGGAGAAGATCAATGGCACTGAATTGGCGTGAGCTAACCGGATGCTTTGTGACATTCAGCTTGGCCGTGCCGACCGTTGTACATGGCTGGCCGCGCCATCAGCAGCGGCTCCTGCTAGTGGCACGTTGCTGCAAATGATCCTGAGCGAACCGTGAAATTCCGCGATGGAACCGTCGTGCCAGCGCTCGGTCAGGGTTCCGCCCGTTTGAGCCAGGGACGACATCCTGAAACCATTGAGGAAGAAGCGTTGCGTGAAGGCATTTCGCTGGGCATGACGTTGATTGATACAGCGGAGATTTATGGAAACGGCGACGCGGAGAAATTGATCGGATCGCGTCATTGCGGGTCGGCGTGAACACGTATTCCTGGTTTCCAAAGTCTGGCCGACCCATGTGGCAGGTGACGGAATTGAAAGGGCTTGCGAGGGGAGTCTCGCGCGCCTTGGGACAGACTATCTCGACCTTTACTTGCTGCATTGGCCAAACGGGATAACCGACCTGTCAGGCGTGGTAGCGGCTTTTGAGAACTTGCGTTCGAAGGGAAGGATTCGCGCCTGGGGCGTCTCCAATTTCAATGTCAGCGACATGGAAAGGCTTTTGGATGTTCCGCATGGCGATAACCTGCGCAACAAATCAAGTTCCCTACAGTCTGAGTGACCGCGCCATTGAACATGACCTGTTGCCATGGTGTGCGCAGCACGCAATACCAGTAATGGCCTACTCTCCACTTGGGGGAGCGAACAGTACGTTGCTGCGTGATCCGACGCTCGCGCGTATTGGCGAAGCACATGGCTGTTCGCCAGCCGCTGTTGCCTTGGCCTGGACCATTCGGAGCGGCAAGGTCATTGCGATTCCAGAATCCGGCAATGTGGCGCACGTAAGGGAGAACGCGGTCGCGCTCTCATTGGCACTGACATCAGAGGAGCTTCAGGCACTGGATGCCGCGCATCCGGCGTCCAGCCGCTAGGAAAGACTTTTGAGCGCCGCCCGATTTGTCTCAGCCAACATCAGCGGTGGTCGAAGAGTAGTCAGATTGCGGGAGTGCCCTTCTCCAGGCTGCGCGCAGTTTAAATTCAAGTTCAGGAAAACGACCACCGGACGTGCTGCGAACCGCGCTTATAAGCGTCTCTAGTTCTGCTTCTGTTAGATGCAGCTCCAGGCTCTTGTTTCCTTCCATCCCTCACCTTCTAGCATTTTCTTCCACGTTTAAGTCGACAGAAGATCATTCGCTTTCAGAAGACGCCATTGCGCTTCGACGTTAACGTTTACACGCCGCTCAACGCTTATCGGTTGACGCGGCGCAACAAAATAGACGCAGCGTATGTTGCGTCGCACTGCGACCGCATCGCAGCAAAAAGTCTTCAGTAGAAATTTACGTCTGGGCGACTATGTGTTGAGAACGCGGCCACAGCAGAGGTTGGAGGCTGCGACGCCAGGAATACGATGGTGCAATAAGAACAAGAACACGCGAGAGAACGATTATGGAAACGGTCACCAAACAAGCGCCCACCTCATCCAGCGAGATAGTCAAGCTCATCCGTAAATTGCGCTGGGTGGGATTGGAAGAGAAAGCCGAACAGCTAGAGAAAGAGCTGGAGCAGCACGCAGTCACCGACACGGTCGTCTCGATACAAAACGAGACAGACTAAGACAAACGAAGTGCAAGACCGGCTTCGAAGACGCCGCTCCGCGAGTTGACCGCACAGTGCGGCGTCGAGAGGCAAGCGCCCGCGAACGGGGATTAATCCGGTTCTGTGAGCCTATGAAGCAAGGCTTGCAACTTCTTTTCGCTTGCCCGCTGCCTCTCCAGGCGACCGCGCAACCGCCTCATGACTGCAGAGACCCGAGACCGCGCGGCTATCTCAGTGCAGCCATAGTCCAACGCCGCCGCCATGAAGGACCGTTCTGCCGTCTCTAGCGCGCCCGCCTGATCATCGGGCGGAAATCCCTGAATAATTTCGGCTACGCGCGGAATCGCGGCAACTGCCACCCTTAGAAAAGCTTTCTCCTCAGCGGTGGAGGTCATGGCTGTCAACGCGCTGTCTGTTGCACGGTTGCAGGTCGCCGGATTAAAGCGGTGACTCGACCAACGGGCGCGCGTCATTCCTTGCGAGCCAAAAACTCCAGCCAGCGCCTGGAGCGATGCGCTTCGCGCGTGGTGCGGGTGAGATAGGTATCCAGGCAGGCTTTGCAACAAAACTGCTTCCACCCAAATCGGTGCCGCACAAGGCCAAAGCGTCCATTGCACATGTCGCATCGGCGTTTGCCAATAGGCTTTGGCGTAGAAGGTGGAAAGGACATCAGCGCACCGTAGCGGTGGCTGAGTTGGTATCGCAGGACCTGATCGAATTCAAATGCGAACCCCTGTCGCCCAGATTGATCTTGGCTTTCAACCTTATTTGTTATGGTTACGATGAACGATGATGCGAGTTTACGATACGTCGGGTCGGGTGATCCAAGGCGCGACTAAAATCACCATTCTGAAACGAAAGCCTCTTGAAAACGTTTGAATTACAATGTGAGGATCGCCTTTATGATGCGCCGCAAAAAGACTGCGCAGATCACTGTTCGGATCAATTCCATGCTAAAAAAGGCTGCCGAGAAAGCGGCGGCGCAGGACCATCGTTCGCTCACTGCTTTGATCGAACGATTGCTGAGTAAGCACCTCCGGAGCAGGGGCTTCTTAAGCGCGCCAAGCGTCCCCTATAAAGAGGCTGCCCGAACAGCTTTAAAGCTGGCCTTGCGTGAGATTGAGACTGTTGGTGATAGATCACTCCCCGCCCAGGAGCGAGAAAGCCGAAAACGTCGCCTACTTCATGGCCCAGAGGAATTCTCTGACTTTCGTGGTGATCAGCCAAAGTCGATGCGATAGCAACGTCAGTAACGTCTCCAGCACGCGACCTTTGCGGACTGATACCGCTTTCGCTAGGCCGTATGCTTCAATGTCCGCTTCGCTCCCAAAGCGACGCAGTTGCCGCATTGCCGCGAAATGACACCACGGGCCAGAAGCAGAAGTTGAGCTGGTTGTGCGATCGCACTCGCCCTCGTTTAGGGAAGCTCCCCACAAAGTTGTAAAATTGAGAATTGGCCGTTGCATGCGGACGCCTAGCGGAGCAAATGTGCTTGCAAGATCGATCATCGGCTGGAATGTCGCCATTTGTTCGGCCGCCTCTACGCTCTTCCATAAACTGACGTTAGACATTGCGTTATTCTTACGATCAATGCCCGCGTAATAGCCCAGGTTGCCGCGCATCGCGCGGATCCAATTTTTATGTTAATCTACTTCGAACCGGTTCGTTACGTATTGCGCCCGAATGCGGTCCTCTCCGTCGACACGTACAAAGCCAACGTCGCGCGCGCTGCCGCAGCGGCCGGAGCCGAGATCGTCAACGACGTCAGCGGGCTGCGCTGGGATCCTCTGATGCGCAAAACAATCGCCGAACTAAAATGCGGTGCCGTTCTGATGCACATGCGCGGCCGCCCCGAAGAATGGCGTTCCTTGCCGCCTCCTGGCGATATCGTCCTGCTGGTCAAGCGCGAACTTCGGGAATGGGTGGAAGCGGCAGTGCTCGCTGGCATGCGCCGGGAAAAGATCGCGCTCGATCCCGGCTTCGGCTTCGGAAAGAACTTCGAGCAGAACTATCCTCTACTGGCTCACTTTCAGGAACTGCAATCTCTCGGGTTTCCACTGATGGCAGGCACATCGAGAAAATCGTTTCTTGGCCGCACCCTGGCGCAAGATGGGAAAGACGCTACTGTTGCAGATCGCCTTTACGGAAATCTTGCGGCCCACACAGCCTTAATTCTGAAAGGTGCTCACATCTTGCGGACGCACGACGTCAAGGCGGCTGTTGAAGCAGCGCGGGTGGCCGATGCGGTTCTAGAAGCGCGCTGATCGAAGCTGAACTCAAGAAAACGCCGGCAGTCGAGTGATCGCCATTCTTCAATAAATGCATCCTCAGCCCGCGTGACCTAGGTAACGAAACTGCGCCTGCATCCCAATCAATTCGACGGCCATTACTGTACGATCAGGACAATCAACGAGAACAGGACCTCCTCATATGTCATCCCCCGCCAGTCGTCCACCGAATGCTGGTCCTGCCGCTGCTCCAGTAGTTGCTGCTGTGGCCACCCCGCGGGCCGCAACCGCCGCTGCCCCTGCCGCCGCGCCGATCTCGACCCCCGAACTCCTGGCGTCAATGCTGAGAACTTCGGTTAAGATCAGCGATCTTTTTTCTCGCCCGGAAAGCCGCCGCTGGTGGAAATCAACGGCAAACTTGCCTCCGCGGGAACCGCGCGCGCTCTGACCGGTGACGACACGCGGCGCATTGCGGCCGATTTGATCGGCAACAATCAGCATGCAATCGATAACTTAAAGCAACTCGGGTCGTGCGATGTGTCCTACAGCCTGCCGGGCGCCAACCGGTTTCGCGTCAACATCTTCATGCAGCGCGGTACATGTGCGGTTGTGATGCGGGTAATTCCCGGCAAGGCCCCCGACTTCGAATCGCTGAATCTGCCTCCTGAGTTAGGGAAAATTGTCGGCCTGCGCAACGGGATCGTGCTGGTGACCGGACCGACCGGCTCCGGCAAGTCGTCTACCCTGGCCGCGATCATCGACAAGATAAACAAAGAGCAGTCCTATCACGTGCTCACCATCGAAGATCCCATTGAGTTCCTGCATCCCCACAAGAGCTGCATCGTCCATCAACGTGAACTGCACGCCGACACGCCGAGCTTTGCGCTTGCTCTAAGGGCGGCGCTGCGCCAGGCTCCGAAAGTAATTCTTGTAGGCGAGATGCGCGACCGCGAAACCATCGAGATCGCAATGGAGGCGGCGGAAACCGGTCACCTTGTTCTCTCCACGCTGCATACCATCGACGCCTCGAAGACCATCGAGAGAATCGTCGGAGTTTTCCCCATGGCCGAACAGCACACGCTTCGGAACCGGCTGGCGAAAAGCTTTCGCTACATCGTTTCGCAGAGGCTCATCCCCCGCAAGGACGGGAGTGGGCGAGTAGCTGCCATTGAGATATTGAAATCCACCCTGCGCACCCGCGAGTACGTGGAAAAAGGCGAAGGCGAGGGCAAGACCTTGCTGGATTGCATGCGCGTCGGCAGTGAGGACGGCATGCAGCACTTCGACGGCGAGATCGATCGACTGATCCGCGAAGGAGTTCTCGATATGGATACCGGACTGGCATACGCCACCAATCCCGGTAATCTTCAGTTGGAGTTGGCTGATCTTGCGCGGGAACAGGCCGACCCGCTGCTGGAAACGAGCGCTACGTAGGGCAGTGTTCGCTCGGCAATCTTAGAACACCTTCCCCGAATCCAGCAGAATCGTCACCGGCCCCTCATTCACCAGTTCCACTTTCATCGTTTCCTGAAAGCGCCCGGTTTCGCAGCGCAGCCCGGCGGCGCGGATCTGATCCACAAGGAACTCGTATAGCTGGCGTGCTTTCTCCGGCGGCGCGGCGGCGTCGAACGACGGACGCTTGCCCCGTCTCACGTCGCCGTAAAGCGTGAACTGCGACACCGCCAGCACGCTGCCGCCTGCGTCCCGCACGCTACGGTTCATTTTTCCCTGGCCATCTTCGAAAACTCGTAGGCCACAGACTTTCTCCGCCAGGTACGTTGCATCCGTCTCGCTATCGTCCCGGCCAACGCCCAGCAAAACCAACAGCCCCAAGCCGATCTGGCCTGTGATTTCTCCCTTTACTGTAACTTGGGCGCGGCTTACCCGCTGCACGATAGCACGCATGTTGTTTGACCAGTACGAGCGACGAAGTTTAGGATGCTGAAGGTATACCACAGGAGCCGGTTACAAAATTTCCCGCTTCCTTTACAGCCTTTCAGCGGGGACATTACACTACATGTTCGCCTTGTGACGACTTTTTCCGGCTGGAGGTACCAGCTATGCCGTCCGTAATAGAAACCGTGAAGCAGATCGTTGAAAAAGTGAAAGCAGATTATCCGGGAACAGCTCGGTGTGGAAGACGGGTGAAATCACGCCGACCTCCTCCTTCGTCGACGATCTCGGCGCCGATTCGTTGGATACGGTTGAGCTAGTGATGGCCATCGAAGAGGCGTTTGACATCGAGATCCCGGACAATGAGGCAGAGAAGATGCGTACCGTCCAGGATCTGATCGACTATATCGAAAAGCATTCCAAGAAGAAGAAATGAGCAAGTACTTGGCATAAATCAAAAGCTTAAGCGAGGAAAATCATGGCAGCTGTTGAAGAGAAAGTGAAACAGATCATCGTAGAGCAGTTGGGCGTGGATGAGGGCGAAGTCACCTCCAGCGCGTCGTTCGTCGACGACCTGGGCGCGGATTCACTGGACACGGTCGAACTCGTAATGGCGTTTGAAGAAGGCTTCGACATCGAGATTCCCGACGAGGACGCGGAAAAGATCCGCACCGTGCAGGACGCCATCGATTACATCGGGAAGCATTCGAAAGGCGGCAAGTAGTTTGGGACGCAGGGTCGTAGTTACCGGCATCGGCCTGATCTGCGGCGTGGGTAACACCACCGGAGAAGTGTGGCAGGCCGTGCTCGCCGGCAAGAGCGGCGTAGCCCGCATCACCCAGTTCGACTCCAGCGAATTTCGCCTGCCAGATCGCCGCCGAGGTCAAGAACTTCGATCCGCTGAACTTCATCGAAAAAAAAGAAATCAAGAAGATGGGACGCTTCATCCACCTGGCGATTGCCGCCGCGGATGAAGCGTTCAAGATGTCGGGCCTGAAGATCACGCCAGAAAACGACGAGCGCGTGGGCGTGCACATCGGGTCCGGCATCGGCGGGTTCGACATTATCGAACGCGAACACACCGCACTGTTCGAAGGCGGACCGCGCAAGATTTCTCCGTTTTTTATTCCGGCCGCCATCATCAATCTTGCGGCCGGCCATGTTTCCATGCGGCTCGGCGCCAAGGGACCGAACGAGGCGACGGCGACCGCCTGCACCACCAGCGCCCACTCTGTAGGAGATTCTTTCCGCATCATTCAGCACAACGACGCGGATGTGATGATCGCCGGCGGCTCCGAGGCAGCCATTACGCCGATGGGAGTTGGCGGATTCGCCGCCATGCGCGCGCTTTCCACGCGCAATGACGATCCCGAAAAAGCCAGCCGTCCCTGGGACAAAGATCGCGACGGCTTTGTGATGGGCGAAGGCGCAGGCATTCTGGTGCTCGAAGAACTCGAACACGCCAGAAAGCGCGGCGCTCCGATTCTTGCCGAAATCGCCGGCTATGGCATGTCCGGCGACGCCTATCACATGACGCAGCCCGCTCCCGAGCACGAAGGCGGATTCCGCGTGATGCGCAACGCGGCGCGCGATGCCGGCATCAGTCCCGGACAAAGTCGATTACGTCAACGCCCACGGCACTTCCACGCCTATCGGCGACACGCTGGAGGCGCACGCCATCCGCAATTTCTTTGGCGAGCACAAGCTTCCCGTCAGCTCCACCAAGTCCATGACCGGCCATCTGCTCGGCGGCGCCGGCGGCCTCGAAGCCGGCATCACCGTCCTCGCCCTGCGCGATCAGATCCTGCCTCCCACCATCAACCTTGTCAGCCAGGACCCCGAAACCGTCGGCATGGATTTCGTCCCCAACCACGCCCGCAAGGCCAAGCTCGAATACGCCATGTCGAATTCTTTCGGCTTCGGCGGAACCAACGGCGCGCTGCTGTTCCGGCGCTGGTCGGAGTAGTTTCCAAAGAGTTCAGGGAGTTTTCTGCTATTTTGGGTGCGGAATTATCGACAAGATAACGTACTCATCCCCGCGGATCACAAAATAGAATCGCCAACTGCAGTTAACCCGGGCCTGCCAGATGTTGTTCGCCTTGGCGTACTTCTTCGCGCGCAGGGAAGGGTGCTTGGGCTTTGGTCCAGCAGAATTCTGAGTTGCTTGCCGCAATCTTCGGCCAGGGAGCTAACGCTCAACACAACGCCGGGAGTGAATTGTTAGCCCAGACTAAATATCGGCTTCGGTCGACTGGACGCCTTCTCGCCCTCACAAATGCCTCTCCGGCGAGAATCGAGTTCTCTAAGGAGTTGGTCCACTAGCTCAGACAGCCGCTGCGGGTCAGGCTCGGCTGCCACCAACTCGCAAAGCTTTCGCCATTGTTTTTCGTCAACGCTAAAGTTTTCTCGATTATTCATTCCATGAGTTAAGGCAAAGTTAGGGCCAAAGTTTTCAAAAGTCACGCCGCCAATGAATCCGCTCCAAGTGGTTCATGGAATGGGTTTAGCGTCGCACCCTGAGAGCGGGAAGCGAGGGGCTGTACGAAGATATTGCACGAACTCTCGCCGAATCGAGAACTTCGAGCCTAGCCCTTTTCAAGTCAGCATTACACGGATGAGGTGTTTCCGAAGCCAGGTTCAGGTATGTACTGTATCGAACAGAGACCGGCATGTCGCTAAAATCTCACAGTGCCGACTTCGACTGATCTGCAGATAGAAGAAATTATTGCTGCGATTCGCAATCTGTGTAACGGCCCATTTAGCCCAGAGGCTGAGGCAGAACTCAGGAAACTCGCTCACCAACTCCGGCTCGCCATTCGACAGCATGTGCGACTGGCGAAACGTTCTCTGAACGCGAAGAAGTCTGCAATTATCGATCGCAATCCGAAGGAAGGGTAGCTGCATCTTTAGGCCATGATCGACGTTTGCCCCGGCTGATTTTTTCATCTTCTTCAAGTTTCAAGTCTGTGTTGTCAAGACCCAATCGCCGCGAGTTTGGCTCGATTCCTTAACCGCACCGCCCACTCCAAAAGGCTTTCATTGACTTGCCGGTTTCACCGACGTAAGATTCGCCTCCAGGGAGTCGTGATGCAACTACGCTTGGAGAGCCGCCCGGTCGGCGAAGTCTTGATCGTTCAGTGCCACGGACGAATCGTGGCCGGAAATGAAGTATTTACCTTGCATTCTCAGGTCGGTGACTCCATCGACAAGCATGGCGACGTCGTGCTGCAACTCGACCAGGTCGATTTCGTCGACAGCAGCGGGTTGGGAGCCCTGGTCCGCCTGATGCGAGCCGCGCGATCAAAAGGCGGAGACCTCAAACTCAGCGGAGTCCCTGACCCAGAATCCGCAAAATGCTGCAACTGACCAACCTGCTCTCGCAATTTGAAATTTACGATTCGGTCGAAGAGGCGATCACGGCCGCCTACCTGGGCTCGCGCTATTCGCGGGGAAAAGCCGGAGACGCAAGGCCGCGCATGCTTTGCGTTTTCGAGTCCATCGATGTCTGCACCTTCCTGCGGGAAGTGCTGTGTAGCGCCGGATACAATGCCCTGACCACTCTGAGCATCAACGACGCCCGCATACTGCTCAAAGCCACGAAGTCGAAACTGGTGGTGCTTTCTTCGCGCTTTGCAATCCGTGCACGGCAAACCCACCCAGAAGATGTTGGAGGAAATCGATCCGGCTGTCTCAGTCGTCATTTTGGACGAGAACTTCGCCTCTCAGGATCCCGGCGAAGCGGCCGAGAAGCTTCTGAGCAGCGTGAGCAGCCGGTTGACCGCTGGGGATTAATTGCCGGACGGCTCACCTTTTCACTCCCCACCCACCAGTCCAACCCTGGTACTGACACTTTTGTACTCCCCGGCCTGCCCCTTTAGGGTCTTTCCATCTCCTCCAGGGCACGCCAGAATGACTTTCGTACTGGAAACCGGTCTCGCTGACATGGAAAGAAGCTTCGGCACTGCCCCAGCCCGCACGCCTGCCCGCAAGAAGGTGGCAGCTCGCGCAGCCCTGGTCGATCTCAAAGAGTCTTCCAGATTTCTTCTCAACGAATGCTTCCGCCAGTTTGGCATTGAGACGGTGCTCGTATCCTCGAGCGCGGCCGAGCGTCTGCGCCAGGAGAAATTCGAAGCCTGCGTGCTCAACCTGGCGCCCGGCGCCGAAGCGGTTATGGAGGCCGCCCGCACCTCTCCCTCCAACAGCCGCCTCGTTCTTTACGGCCTCGGAGGCAGCGCACAGGAGGCTATGCGCTTTTCCAAGTACGGAATCAACGCCATGTTCCACGAGCCTCTGGAGCGGCCCGCGGCGCTGAAGCTGGTCCGCGCCACTCACATGCTCGTACTCCACGAATTCCGCCGCTACACGCGCATCCCGATCATGACCGAGGTTAACTTAGTCAGCCCCGACGGTCGCCGCCTGACCGCCTCCAGCATCGAGATCAGCTCCGGCGGCATGTCGGTAAAGAGCGCCGAGGACATGCCCACCGGAACCAATGTCGACGTTTCCTTCTCCCTGCTCACTCTGCCGCGGGTCAGCGTCCGCGGTGTGGTGACCTGGCGCAAGAGCAAGTCTTTCGGAATCCACTTCGACCCCACCGACGACCGCCGCCAAAGAGTAAAAGAGTGGATCGCTGCCTACCTGGAAAGCTAGAACACTGTTATTTTGATTTTGGGTGGCGCAGCGCTTCCAGCGCTGCGATCATGAGCTGTCATGGTCGAGGGCTTTAGCCTCTGAGGTACCTCCAGCCGAGCGACGCGACTCTTCCCATTACAATACTGTTGTGCTGGAAGCCACCACTCACGAACCCTCCACCGCCGACGTAACAACTGATCCCCGCCGCTTCACCCTGCGCCAAAGAATCATCCTGCGCCTCATCATCGCCACCGGATACGCCTTCATCCGCCTGATCTGCCCCACTCTGCGCGTCTGCGTCTCGCGCGAAGAAGGCGCGCAGGGAACCATCGACCAGCGGCCGCTGATCATTTCTTTCTGGCACGCCTGCATCATCCCAGCCACGTATCTTTTCCGCAACGTCGGGATCCGCGTGATGAGCAGCAACAGTTACGACGGCGAATACATGGGACGCATCATCCGCAAATTCGGATTCGTCGCCGTCAAAGGCTCCAGTAGCCGCAACGCCGTGCGCGCCCTCCTCGGCCTGCGCCGCGCCTTGCAGAAGGGCTGGGCAGTTGCCTTCACCCTCGACGGCCCGCGCGGCCCACGCTACAAAGTAAAGCCGGGACCGGTCACCCTGGCGCGATCGTCCGGCGTTCCCTTGACCATGTTTCACATCGCGGTTGAAAGCGCGTGGGTGCTCAACACCTGGGATCGCCTGGTCATCCCGAAGCCGTTTTCCCGGGTCCTGATGCGCTTCGGTAAACTCATCCCGGTTCCCGCACATGCCAGCGAAGAAGATCTTGGACGCTATCAGCAGGAACTGCAGGATTCGCTCGACCGCGTCCGCGAATTCGCCGAGGCCAATATGAAGAAAGTCGGCGCGCCGGAATTCCCTTACAATGTTTGATGGTTTTCGCGAAACGGGAGGTCAGAGATGGAAACCGCGATGACCACAACCTACACCGCTAAAAAAATAAGTCCCATGCTGGCGGCCGCCGATATGGAAGAAACCCTCGCCTTCTATCACGACATTCTCGGATTCAACCCGATGATGAAGTCTGCGGAGTACGCCATCGTCGAGCGCGATGGCCAGACCATCCACTTTATGAAGGCTGCATCCGAAGAAGTCATGAGCTGCGTCCGCGGCCACACCGAGATCTACATCGAGGTTTCGAACATTCGCGCTCTGTGGGAGCACGTTAAGACCTTCAAAGACCGCTACCACATCCGCGATCTATTCGACCGAGACTACGGCATGACCGAGTTCCACATCGAAGATCCAAACGGCTGCCTGGTCTTTGTCGGGGAGCCAATGCAGTCAAGAAGGGGTCTATGAGCCCAAGCCTCCGCAACCTGGTTCGCCCTATGGGCTTCTCGGTGTCCTTGCGATCAGGCAAGCCCGAAGGCTAAGTGCTCGTAATAAGGAGGTCTGCCCGGCACGCGGCATCGACATTTTCTTGTATGCGCCGGTGAAACGAACTCGAATCATCCAGAAAACCAGCAGCGCCAGTGGCGAGCAGCGCTGGCACCAGAAGCGCAGGTGATCCGCGCAACCAGGCGGGAAAGACTTGTTGCTGCCCCAGGAAGAACGAACCCGTGGCGATAAACCACCCAAAGCACATGCGCCAAAGATGCCGCGCAATGCGTCGTCTGCCGGAAATTCCGCGGACGAGCATTCGCAGGTCTCCAAAGCCAGCAAGCAGAATCACCGAACCCATAAAAAGCTGCATGAAGGCAAACGTTCCGGGATCTGCCGGCTCCCGCCCCGTCATCTTTTGGAATCCGTGGAACACGCTGAGGACTCCGATTGTCAGGGCAAACAGAAACCCCACCCAATCCAAAACGCCGCTTTCTCCATCTCTGCGCCTGGCCGTCGCCCACGCTGTCGCCACCATATAAATGGTCAGTACGCCACCGAAGACATTGTTCGGTTGGTGTTTCATGTACGCCAGGAATGAGGCGGCCGCCGCCATGCTCAGCATCGACGCCACGAAGACGTTTCCCGCCACGCCGTGCCGGCGGGAACCCTTGCGAAAGGAAATTGCGAACGCCCCGGCGAACATCGCCAGGATGCCGGCGCTGATGTGAAAAACTAGCAACGGCAATCGCATCGTCCGCACCTTTGTTGGTCAGTCACGAATCCCTTGCCCCAGCCTGCCGTTTGGTCGATTCGTTGCACGGGATCGTGTAGAGTGTTACTCGAATACGAGCATCGCCGGCGGAAAAGTTTCCATTCTTCTTGAGCCTAAGGACCTTACGCCCACCTGCCCCGTGAGCACCAAAATTCCGGATAAATCGGCCACTCGGAAAGCCAGTAGGTTGACTTCCGCCATCCTCACCCGGTAAATTCCTCAAACCACGTTTTCCCGTTCTTTGAAATGTCCTTCGGTTTGCGCGTCTTTGCCCCGTGGCAAAGACAGGGAAGCGGGTGCAATTCCCGCGCTGCCGCGCAACTGTAAGCGAGAAAATCGCAGCCGTCCACTGGGAGCAATCCCGGGAAGGCCGTCTGCAAGATCCGGATGCTTCAGGCCAATTGCTAATTGCTGCTCACGCATCCTCACTCGCAAAGCCAGGAGACCGGCGTAAACCGTCCACCTTAACCCCTTTCGCGTGAAAAGGAGGATGGTTATGCGCGCACTTCGCGCCTCGTTGTTGCTTTTCGTTGCTCTCGCGGCAGCATCCGCTGCCGACCTCAAAGTCAAAGTCATCGATCTCAAGGTCAAAGTTATCGACCCCCAATCCGCCGCAGTCGCTGGCGCACATGTTTCCCTGTTTGCAAAAGGAACAGACTCCCCTTTGAACGTCGCCACTACTTCTGCCGAGGGAATTGTTACGTTCGGCGAGCTGTCCTCCGGCAGTTACCAGGATTCAAGTCCTGGCTCCGGGTTTCGCTTCACAGACCGAAGACGTCGCCGCTCATTCCGATGTCATCACGATCCAGCTGCACCTCGCCACTGCATCTGAAACCGTCGTCGTCACCGCGACCCGAACCCCGTTACCCGCCGAAGAAACCGGCGCCAGCATCTCGACGCTTGAAAACAGCCAACTCGAAACCATGCAGCCCGTCGCCGCTGACGATGCGGTTCGCTTTCTTCCCGGCGCCGTAGTGAATACAGCAGGCCAGCGCGGCGGCTTGTCCTCCCTCTTCGTGCGCGGCGGCGACTCCACTTACAACAAAGTCATTGTCGATGGCGTCACCATCAACGAACCCGGCGGCACTTTCGACTTCGGCACGCTTCCTCTCACCGAAGCCAACCGCATGGAATTCCTGCGCGGCGCGCAAAGCACCCTCTACGGCTCCGACGCCATGACCAGCGTGGTCCAGGTCTTTACCCGCACAGGCAGCACCGCCACGCCCGAACTCAAGTTCGGCGCCGACGGAGGAAATTTCTCCACCGCCAACGGCTTCGCATCCGTCGCCGGCGCTCGCGGCCGCTTCGACTACAACGTCTTCGGCGACCAGTTCAACACCAACGGCTCCGGAATCAATGACGCGTATTCCGATTCCTTGCAGGGAGCCAATCTTGGCGCGGCCCTGAACCATCAAGTATCGCTGCGCGTTCATTTCCGTCATTCCAACAGTCACACTGGAGTTCCCGGCGAGTGGAACTTCAACGGCACCACGCTCCAGCCTCCCGATCCCGCCGACGGCTCTCAACTCAACACTTTGTTGGGCAGCGCAGAGCTCGCCGTCACCACCCACTCGGGATGGCAACACCGCTTCACCGGTTTCGATTATTCCTATCGATACAACGAGCTGAATCTCAATGGAGACCCGGCGAGGGTTTTTGATTTTCCATCCCACGAAGTCGACCACATCAATCGCGCCGGGGCGGAATATCAGGGCGATTATTCCGAGCGCGCCTGGGCCCACACCACCTTCGGATATCGCCTCGAAAACGAAAATGGATTCGTCGGAGACGTTCTCTTTCCACCGCAGACTCACGGCCAGCGGCTGAATCAGGATGTTTATGCGCAACAACAGATCACTCTGGGCAGGTTGTCAGCCATAGTCGGCGGACGCTTCGTCCACAGCAGCGTCTTCGGCAATACTGGCGTGCCCCGGGTTGCCCTGACGCTGCTGGCGTTTCACGGCGGAGAGACTTTTTCTGAAACCCGGCTGCGTTTTTCCTATGCCACCGGATTCAAGGAACCTCGTATCGAGGAGACGTTTGCCGGGCCACCTTTTTCGTTTAAGAATCCGGGCCTGAAGCCGGAACGCGTCCGCGCCTTCGAAGCGGGAATCCAGCAGAATTTCTTGCGCGGAAAATATGTCCTGGACGCGACCTACTTCAATAACCTCTTTCACGACCAGATCAATTATCAGGAAATCGATCTCGTGAACTTTATCGGCCAATACGGCAACATCAACAAATCATTCGCGCAAGGCGCCGAGATCGAACTACAAGCCAAACTCCGCAGCAGGTTTCTGCTCAACGCCGCCTACACCTACACCTCAACCGAGATTCTCGACAATCCCGCTCCCATCGATTCGCAGTACAATCCTGGCAAGCCGCTTTTGCGCCGTCCCAAACACTCTGCCACCACCTTATTGTCTTATCTCGGCAATCGCTGGGCTGCGAACCTGAGTGGAAGCTTCGTTGGCGCCCGCCCGGACGACGATTTCCTCGGTTTCAACATCAACCACGCCGCCGGCTACGTCCGCGCCGACGTCGGCGGCTGGTACGCCATCAACCACCGTGTTACCGCCTACGCGAATATCCAGAACGCCCTCGACCGCCGCTACAACGAAGTAGTAGGCTATCCCGCCCTACCCATCAACTTCCGAGCCGGATTCCGTTTTCGCGTAGGAGGGGATTAAACCAGCGGGATCGTTCGTGAAGGACACTGCTCGCGTGGGGACGGGCGCCTCGCCCGTCCAGCCGAGCGCAGCGAGGCGCATCTTCCCGTTGTCGCAAACCTAATTTGCTTTGGAGTACAGCAGTGGCACCGCATTGCGAGAGGGTCGCGAACTTAGCTCACCTTCCCCGGCTCTCTCACCATCGCCCTCGGCATGGAAGCAGCCATCTTCCCTCCGAAATACTTCGTCCGCGCCAACAACAGTTTCTCGATGTCAACCCCGGTGAGCGGCTGCTGCTTTCCCAGCAGATGCGTGACCAGCGCAATCTGCGCGAAGTGCTCCACCGTTTCCATTTTCATGTAGGCGTGCTCAACCGTGTCCCCGTAGGTCACCACGCCGTGATTCGACATCAGAATGGCATCGTAGTGGGGCACATAAGGTTCCAGCGTCTGCGCCAGTTCCGACGTTCCCGGCGTGCCGTAGCGCGCCAGCGGAATGCATCCCAGCCCCATCACCACTTCACAAACCAGAGGCTCGGTCAACGCCATGCCCGCAGCCGCGAATCCCGTGGCCGTCGGCGGATGCGCATGCACAATCGCCTGAATGTCAGGCCGGGTGCGGTAAATCAGCAGATGCATCCCAATCTCGCTGGTCACATTTCGCCGCCCCGCTACCCGCGTCCCTTCCAGGTCCACAATCACCATGTCGCCAGCCCGCATCGCACCTTTGCTCACGCAGGTGGGCGTCACCAGGATCCGCTCGCGGTCCAGCCGGACCGACAGATTCCCGTCCATCGCCGCCACGAACCCGCGTTCGTGCAACATCCGCCCGTAGCGAACAATATCTTCCCTGTGTTTGCGTTCTGCGGACATGGAGAAACTCTCTCGGGGGAGCGACAAAAAGCGGCTAAATATACAGCCCCCGCATAGTACCGTACTTGGCGCGAACAGACAAACAAGTTTATCAAAACCGGCAAATAAATATTCCCATACAGGCAGAGAGGTTGGCGTTTATCCACGCCGAGATCTTCCCCTGATTCCTCCTATAATCGGACAGCGTGCTGGTTTCCGACTTCAACTTCTATCTTCCCGACGACCTGATTGCCCAGGAACCTCTGGCCGCCCGCGACGGCTCCCGCCTGCTCCACCTGCTGCGAAGCGGCGGCCATTCAGACGGCCTGTTCCGCGATTTCCCGGACCTGTTGCACCCCGGCGATGTTGTGGTTTTCAACAACACCCGCGTTTTTCCCGCGCGTCTCTATGGCCGCCGCGAAGGGGCCCACGCTCATCCAGTCAGCCCGCAAAATCCTGCGGCACGGGATTTCCTCCAGGGTCGCGTCGAGGTTCTATTGACGCGCCAGCTCTCCACTGATCCCAATGATTGGGAATGCCTCGTACGTCCAGGCCGCAAGATCGGCATAGGAGAACGCCTGTTCTTCGGCGACGGCCATAATGACGACTTGCACGCCGAGGTCCTCGCTCGCGGGAAATTCGGCGAGCGCCGCATCCGCTTTCAGCCCACCTCTCACAGCGCAGCCGATTTCTTCTCGGTCGTCGATCGCATTGGACACGTCCCGTTCCCACCTTATATCGCGCGCCCGGATTCTCCCAGGGATCGCGAGCGCTACCAAACCGTCTATGCTCAGCCGCGCGGATCGGTAGCCGCTCCCACCGCCGGCCTTCATTTCACCCCGGAAATCCTCGACCGGATCCGCCAGCGCGGGGTCGAGACCGTCGAGATCACCTTGCACGTCGGCCTGGGAACCTTCCAGCCCGTTCGCGTCGAGCGCGTTGAAGATCACCAAATCCATTCCGAGCCTTACTCGATTTCCCCTGAAGCTGCGGCCAGCATTAACCGGGCTCTCCGCACGTCGCGTCGCGTCATCGCGGTCGGCACTACCACGGTTCGCGCCCTCGAACACGCGATTCGCCTCGGCGCAGGAACCATTTTCGCGGGCCCGGCCACCGCCGACCTGTTCATCTATCCAGATTCCGAACCAGCTTTCGAATTCAAAGTAGTCAAAGCGATGCTGACCAATTTCCACTTGCCTCAATCCACCTTGTTAATGCTGGTCAGCGCCTTAGCCGGACGCGAAAACCTCTTACGCGCCTACGAACACGCAGTCTCCCAGAGCTACCGCTTCTACTCCTATGGCGATTGCATGTTCATCGAATGATTCTGATGTACTCTCTGCTCCGGAGCGTACCCTGAGCGCGGCCGAAGGGTGTCCTCTGTGGTGAAGGTTTTTTTTCTCACCTGCGCTATACTCTCCCGGGAGCAGACCATGTCCACCGCAGTAAACCAGATCCCGATCCACCATTTCGTTGCCGAACTACGCAAGTTTCCAGAACCCGCCTTCGACGAAACCGAGCAGCTCCGCAAATTCCTGCGGGACGCCCCCGTCAACCCTGACTCACTAGCGCCCTATCTAACCTGGGACCGCCAGCACTACACGCGCAACCTGATCGACAAGAACTCTCTCTACGAATTAGTCGCCATCTGCTGGGAAGTCGGCCAGATCAGTTCCATCCACAACCACCGCGACCAGAACTGTTGGATGGCCGTCCCCATGGGCCGTTTGCTGGTGGAGAACTTTCACGTCGTGCATCAGGATCTCACCAAAGGTAAATCCACAATCAAAGCCACTGAAACGGTCGAGATGAATGCCTCGCACCCCTGCGCCGTAGATCCGCTAGCGCCCGTCCACCGTGTCTTCAATCCCCGCGAGTTCAACCAGCGCGCCGTGAGCCTGCACGTATATTCGCGTCCCTTCGACACCTGCGTCGTCTACTCCGCCGAGCAGGGTACCTGTGGCGAAATCCAACTGCACTACACGACCCAATACGGAAAACCGACGTAACTTCCCCAGCTGGAAAATATATTGGTTCCAAGAACTCCACGGGTTAACGTACTCAGTGGGGAGGACCACGACCACATGCTAAAAGGATTCGCGTGCCTGCTGATGGGTGCCGCTCTGGTTGGAGGCTATTATTACTACCATGATCGCGCTTCCACGCCGAAGGCGCAGACCACCGAGCAAGCTCAGTCGACCGAGGCTAACACCGTGGCGCAAAACCCAGACAAAGCGCTCGAAGTCGCAGGGCCGCTCGCCCAGTGGATGCAGAACCAGAAGCAAGAGCAGGCTCCCGAAGAGCGCCGCGTGGCTAAGCCGCATGCCCTCGATCACATTGAAGAATCCCCGGTCGGCACCAGCAACGCCATCGTGCGCAAGACGTTCGCCGTGTCAGCCCCGGCAAAGTTCTCTTTCGAGATTCCGCCCCACGCCGCCAGCCCTCAACTGCACGGAACATTTCGTTCCTTTGTGCGCGAGGCGGGAGTTCAATCGAGCGATGAAAGCGCAGACATCGATCTCCTCTTAATGAACGGCGAGCAATACGCCGACTTTCAACGCGGCCAACCCGCCGACACGGTCTACTCCGTCGACTCTTCCCACGATCAGGACGTAAGCTTCGGCCTCCCCGCCACGCTGGATCACCCAGTGCAGTACTACCTGGTCTTCCGCAACAGCTCCAGCAGCCCAGCCAAGAAGGTAGTACAAGCCGACTTCCAGGTCGACTTCTAAACTCAGTTGCCTAACCGAATCCATGTGGGGACGGGCGCCTCGCGAGCCACCCTGAGCGGAGCCGAAGGGTCCAGCCAAGCGCAGCGAGGCTCTGCGAGGGTGGAGCAAGCATTCCCGGCCTGTTTCAAAAAGCCTCAGTAATTGAGGCCCCCAGCCCCTGAGGTAACCCAAGCAGAACAGATTTCTGCCGGCTGCGCAGACTGTTAAACTACTGCTTGCCCCCAAGAACAAAATCTCCGGCACCAGAATCCAGCAAAGCAAGCCAAGCCGCATCCTCCGACCCCAACCGCATCTTCCTCATCGACACCATGTCCTTTATCTTCCGCGCCTATCACGCCATGGCGCGCCAACGCTCCATGTCCACCAAATCCGGACTTCCCACCGCCGCCATCTACGTCTTCGTAAACATGCTGCGTAAACTGCGCGAAGATTTTTCCCCCAACTATCTAGCCGCCGTCTTCGACGTAGCCGCCAAAACCTTCCGTGATACCCAGGCCGAAGCCATCACCACGGTCCGCAAGTTCGACATCAAAACGCAAACCTTCACCGAAGTCGAATACAAAGGTTATAAGGCCAACCGCGCCGCCATGCCCGAGGATCTGGCCCAGCAGATTCCTTACATCCGCCGTGCCCTCGAAGCCTACCGCATCCCCATCCTCGAACTAGCCGGCTTCGAAGCCGACGACGTGATCGGCACTCTAGCCCGCAAAGCCGCGGCCGCGAAGCATCCCGTCTACGTAGTCTCCAGCGACAAAGACATGATGCAACTCGTCAACGATGACGTTCTGATACTGAACCCTCCCAAAGACAATCTGATCTGCGACGCCACCAAAGTCGAAGAAATTCTCGGAGTGCCTCCCGAGCGCGTAGTCGATATCATGGCCCTTCGCGGCGACGCTATCGACAATATTCCCGGAGCGCCCGGCATCGGCGAAAAGGGCTCGGTTGAAATCATCAGGCGTTTCGGCACCGTCGAGCAGGCGCTCGACCGCGCCAACGAAGTAGAAAAGAAGACCTACCGCGAATCCCTCCAGAACAATCGCGACACCATCCTCTTCAGCAAGAGCATGGCGACTATCGACACGAATGTTCCGGTCGACCTGAATGTTGAAGCCATGCGCGCCGGCGAGCCTGATCTCGATCTACTCCGCCAGCTTTTCACGGAACTCGAATTCACTTCTCTGCTGAAAGAACTGCTGCCGGAAGCCCAGGTTACCGAAGCTCACTACACTGAAGCCCAGTCCGCTGCGGATGTAGAGAGCGTGCTCGAGTCCGTCGCGCCGGAAGGTGCGCTAGCCATCGCGGTAGAACGATCAGAATCAGTTCTAGAGACCGAAGAAGAAGTTGTTGAAGAAGAGCCGCAATCAGGAATGCTGGCGCTGACCGACGACTCATCGCCGCCGCAAGCACCCGAACCCGCCGCCCGGCGCATCGCCATCTCCGGGGCCGCTGGCTTTGCCGCCATCGTCAAGCTGGATTCCGGCGGCGCAGCCACCAAACTCCGTTCAGTCCTGACCACGCCGGCTGTGCCGAAGTCAGTTCACGATTACAAAGCCACGATTCATGCGCTCGATTCCCTCGGCATCCGTCTGCTGGGCGTGCAGCACGATCCCATGCTCTACTCCTACCTTCTCGATCCTACCTATTCCTCCCATCGCCTGGCGGACGTTGCCCTCCGCCGCTTTAATCTCAAGCTAAGCGGTGATCTAGCCGAAGCCGCCGACGTAACCGGCAGGCTGACAGCGGCTCTGCGCGAAGATGTCAAGCAGGCCGGACTGACCAAGCTCTACGAAGAAATCGATCTCCCGCTAGTCCCCGTTCTAGCCCGCATGGAGCAGGCTGGAGTAAAAATCGACACCGCCGCTCTCGCGAAAATGTCGTCGGAACTGGAACGGGAGAGCACAGCCAAAGCAAAAGAAATCTACGAACTGGCCGGGACCGAGTTCAACATCGGTTCTCCCAAACAACTCGGCGACGTTCTCTTCAACCGCCTGAATCTTCCCAAGCCCATGAAATACGGCACGGGCCGCACCATCTCAACCGCAGTCGATGTCCTCGAGGCTCTAGCCGAAGAACACCCCATCCCCAGAAAAGTCCTGGACTACCGCCAGCTAACCAAGCTGAAGTCCACCTACGTCGACACGTTGCCCGCCTTAATCAACCCGCACACCGGACGCCTGCACACCACGTTCTATCAAGCCGGCACGGCCACGGGCCGCCTCTCTTCCGCCAATCCGAATCTGCAAAACATTCCCATCCGAACCGAACTAGGACGCGGCATTCGCGCCGCTTTCATCGCCGAGCCCGGCCACGTTCTCCTGACCGCCGACTACTCGCAAATCGAACTCCGCCTGCTGGCCCACTTCTCGCGCGATCCGCTCCTGGTCGAAGCCTACCGTCGCGGCGACGACATCCACACCCTCACCGCCTCGCAAGTCTTCGGAGTCCCGCCGCTAATGGTCACACCCGACCACCGCCGCCAGGCCAAGGTAGTGAACTTCGGCATAGTCTACGGGCTTTCCGCCTTCGGCCTGTCACAAAACCTCGGCATCGAGCCCGCCGAAGCGAAACTATTCATCTCCAACTATTTCGAAAAATATAAAGGCGTCCGCGCCTTCATCGACAAAACGCTCGAAGAAGCCCGCCGCGACCTGAAAGTAAAAACCCTCCACGGCCGCATCCGCCCCATTCCCGACATCAACAGCAAGAATTTCACCCAGCGCGGCTTCGCCGAACGCACCGCCGTCAACACCCCGCTGCAAGGCACCGCCGCCGACCTGATCAAAGTAGCCATGATCAGAATCGACGCGATTCTGCAGGAACGTGGATTGAAGTCAAGAATGACCCTGCAAGTCCACGACGAACTAGTCTTCGAAGTCCCAGAGAAAGAAGTCGAAACGATGCAATCGTTAGTCAGAGAGCAGATGGAAAGAGTCCACGAGCTAGCCGTCCCTCTGTCAGTAGAAATGGAAGTAGGCCCCAACTGGAGAGATTTGGAATAATTGGAAAAATCGCCGCAAGCATTCCCCGGCGGATCCCGGGGGCCTCTCATGATTAGCCGGACTGCGCCGCTGACCGCTTTCTTTCTGCTGTTGTGCGAGTGCGCAGCGTTTTGCACAAGTCCGGCGCCCCACGTCGTTTCCATCCAATCGGCTCCTGAACGCCCCATCATCGAGGTTCGCGGCGGCAATCAGTTTCTGAATTTCGACATGATGGTGCGGAATGTAAGTAACTTGACCCTGCGGATTTCGCAAATCGAACTCAGCGTGTACGATTCAGCTCACCAGTTGGTGCTTCGGAAGGCGCTCAACACCGACGCATTTGCTCCCAGCATTGCCGTAATCGGCGGACAGGTTTTCGCGCCCGGCGAAACTCTCGACGTGTTCAATCCATTTTCTGAATTCGAATCGGCTGTACCGCTCACGGATCTGAAGTATTCTTTCTGCCTCCTGCGCGAATCCAACGAGCGAGAGCGAGAAGAGAATCGTCACAGGTTGCCCGATGACTGTGACTTCCGCCAAGAGCTGAACGTAAGCCCGCGTTCCTACGAAAACAAAACGCCACTCATTTTGCCGCTGCGCGGAAAGATCTTTGTCTGGGAGGGCCACGATCTCTATGCCCATCACCTACGGGTGCCGCTGGGCGACCCTAAGGTGCAGGCGCTGGGCATCATTGCGAACTCGAATAACTTCGCGAGCGACTTCATTTATCTAGACGCGCAAGGCCGCGAGTACCACGACGATCCTCGCAAGCTGGAGAACTGGTACAGTTATGGCCGGCCGATCTATGCGCCGGGCGCGGGAGTTGTTCTCGCAACTGCGAATGACATTTCCGAGAACTGGTTTGAAGACGCTGGGGCCACCAAGATCGGACATCCAAAACTTCCACCCGGCAAAGATCCCAAAGACATTGGCAATTTCGTTTTGATTGATCACCAGAATGGCGAGTACAGCCTGCTGGTTCATATGAAGCCCGGCAGCGTAGTTGTGAAAGTTGGCGATCAGGTACAGCCGGGGCAACTCGTAGGTCGCATTGGCTTCGCCGGAGACTCGATCTTCCCACACCTGCATTATTCGTTGATGGACGGTCCCGAAGTTTTCAAAGCCCGGGGCTTACCGGCGTACTTCTTGAGCTTCCGCAGAGTTCTGGGAGCGAGTTCCATACGCCTGAAGCAAGGCCCAGTGAATTCTGGAGATTTCCTGGAAAGCGATGCTGCATATTCCGATGCTAGGTAGCGTAGAAAAACGCAGTCAAGCGATGCATGCGAGCACACCTGGCGATTCCTCTTCTATCGCGCTCCGCGTGCCGACCGGTCTCACACCCCCAGCCTCTTCTGAATCTCACCCGCAATCCCCGCCGTAAGCGCCTGCATCCGCTCCTCCGACTCCGCCTCCACCATCACCCGAGCCAGTGACTCAGTCCCCGAATACCGCACCACGACACGCCCATTCCCACCCAACTCGCGCTCAGCAGCTTCAATCGCCCGCTGTATTTCAGGTACTCGCGCAAACGGAACCTTCTCCCGTACCCGCACATTCTGAATCTTCTGCGGAAACACTTTCAGATCGCTCACCAACGTCGCCAGCGTCTTCCCCGAACGCACGATCACATCCATCACTCGCAAGGCAGTCAGCAGTCCGTCCCCGGTAGTAGCATCGCCATCGCGAAAAATAATGTGCCCGGACTGCTCCCCGCCCAGAGTAGCGCCGGTCTTCAACATCTCCTCAAGGACATATTTGTCGCCCACATTCGCCCGCAACATCCGGATGCCCGCGCTCTTCAGCGCAATCTCCACTCCCATATTCGACATGGCCGTAGCCACCACAGTCGATCCAGCCAACTTCCCGCGCGCCTGTAGATCCCGCGCCGTCAGCAGTAACACGCCATCTCCATTCACCACGCGGCCCTCGGCATCGCAAAACAGCGCCCGGTCGGCATCGCCGTCAAACGTCACTCCCAGATCGAACTTGCCCGCAGCTTCAGCGACAGCCCTGCCCAGCGTCTCCGGATGCAGCGCCCCGCATCCCGCATTAATGTTTTTCCCGTCCGGCGTCACGTGAACGAATGTCGCCTGGATTCGCAAGCCGCGAAACAATTCCGGAGCCTCCGCGGTCGCCGCTCCATTCGCGCAGTCCACGAGCACGCGCATCCCGCTCAAGTCAGACCGAACGCAGCTGGCGAGCGACTCGATATACGCCTTGCGCAGTGCCGTTTCTCCGGGCAGAGAGGGCCCGGCAACCTTCATCGCTGTATCGTCCGCCGCCCCCGGCTTCGCCAGCAGCGCGAAAATCTCTTTTTCGATCGCCAGCTCCCGCTCATCCGTTAGCTTGAATCCATCTTCGGAAAAAACCTTGATCCCATTGTCCGTCCACGGATTATGCGACGCCGAGATCACTACCCCCGCCGCAAATCCGCGCGACCGCGCCAGATAAGCCACTCCCGGCGTCGTGATCACGCCCGCGCTGTGCACGTCCACACCCACCGCCGCCAGCCCCGCCGCCACACGGTCCGCAATCCATCCGCTAGATTCGCGCGTGTCCTGACCGATCAGCGCCTGCGTCCGCTGTCTTCCACGAGCCAGATCGTGTCCCAGCGCCCGCCCGATCAGATATGTACTCTCCTCCGTCAGCGGAAATTCGCCGGCCACGCCGCGTATCCCGTCGGTGCCAAACAATCGTCTGCCCTGAGCGCTCATAAGGTTCTTCGGATTCCTAAGCCGGAAATAAGATTCGTATCAGGATGTGCCTTCAGGGCCTGCCCTGAGCCTAGCCGAAGGGCATACCGTAATGGCCCGCATATCGAATCGCATCTTCAGGCGCTGCGATTCCGACCGCCTCAACGCGCGCCCGCCGCAGGCATACTCTTCTCCATGATCACCGTCACTCGTACCGGCGTCGGCTCTATCACCTGGACCAGCGCATCCGGCACGTACACATTGGTGACAAAGGTTCCAGTGGTCCTGGTTCCCGAAGCATCCACCGGATCGGTCGTCGCCGCATCCACAAGTTCCACGTGATGCTGCGGCCCGGTGATTTTGATCTTCGTCGGATCCACCAGCACCTTCCCGATCTGTTCTCCCTCCGCAAAGTTTCCCGTGACCCGCGGATGGATTTCCACCTCACGCGTCAGCCGAGTATCAAAACTGAGATGCACCTGCCCTGGCACCACCTGCACTACGGTCAAATTCCGCTGAAGACGGATTTGCTGCGCTGTCAAATCATACGTGCGCTCGCCCGGCGTGGCGTCCGCAAGTTCAAGCTCGACGTGAAGGTCCGTCGAACGCAATTCCCGGATTAGCCTCTCCGGCCCGCGCACCCGGATCTGCGCATCGGGAATGGTGACCGAACTGATCTCCAATCCCGGTGGCACATGCTGAAACTCGATCGGCACTCGCACCGCAATTTCCGCCGGCTCCTGGTCTGGAGAAATCACCAGCCACAGCCCGGTCGCCAGCACCAGCGACAAAACTTTCAGCCAGAAGTTGTGCAGCACCCAGCGCCGCAAAAAGCTCGTCATAGCGGACGCTCCGTTTCCGGCGAGGACTCTTCCTCGGCACTCATCTGCGCGCTCGCCCGCAGCGGCGATTCCAGCGCCCCATCCGATTCCTCACTGGGCGGCGCAACCGTAGGCAACCCTACCGGCGACATGTACCTCCGCAGCTCCATACTCAACAGCTCGCGCAAGTGTTCTACAGTAAGGTCCCGTTCGATCTTGCCCCCGACGGCCAAGCTGATCGCGCCCGATTCTTCCGAAACGATCACGGCGATCGCGTCCGTCTCCTCCGTAATTCCAATGCCCGCCCGGTGCCGCGTCCCCATCTGCGTCGACAGCACTGGATTCATCGACAGCGGCAAAAAGCACGCCGCCGCCGCTAACCGGTTTTTCTGGATAATCACCGCTCCATCGTGCAGTGGCGCGCTCGGCCGGAAAATAGTAGCCAGCAGATCGTAAGAAAGCCGCGCATCCATCGCGACCCCGCTCTCGATATAAGTCCGCAACCCAATCTCGCGCTCGATCACTATCAATGCGCCGGTCTGATGCTGCGAAAACAAATTCGCCGCCAGCACAATGTCGTCGTATGAATCCCCCTCCACCGCCGATCCGCGCAGAAAACTGACCCGCCGCCCCACATCCGACAACACATGCCGGATTTCCGACTGAAACACCACAATCAGCGCGAACACTACAAATGGCAGCAAATGGCTGACCAGCCAGTTCAACGTGACCAGCTCGCCGATCCGTGCCAGGTAGAACGCCGCCGCCACCGCCGCCAGCCCGGCCAGCATCGGCGCCGCCCGCGTCCCTCGGATCATCACCAGCACTTCGTAAATGACCAGCGCCACCAGCAGAATGTCGAGCACCGTAAACGACACTCTCAACCATGGCGCCATCATTTGCGTCACTGGATCACTCCGCCGCAGGATTTCAAATGTTCGGAACCCAATATTCTAATGCAGAAGGCCTCGACGATAGTGCTTCAACGGTCAGTTTGTTCACCCCTTGTTTTCTCAGCGCACTTCCGCGGCTGTTCTCGGCGTCCTCCGCGATTCAAGGTTTTGCCTTCTTCACCACCGCCCGAATCTCTCCCCGAGCCACCCGCGCCGAAATCTCCTCCCCCACCTTCACCAGAGAAGCATCCTTAACCAACTGCCCGGCCCCGTCAAACACCAAAGCATACCCCCGCTCCAGAATCGCCAAGGGAGAAAGCGCCTCCAGCGCCCGTCCCATGCGCTCCACGCGGACCTTGTTCTGCAAAAGCTGATTCCGCATCGCCGCGGCCAAAGCCGCAGTCCCCGCCGCAAGCTCTCCCCGAGTGCCCGCGAGCACGCGCCGCAAATCGTAATGCCGCACCGCCGCAGCGACCGTCTCCAAACGCCGCCGCATCCATTCCAGCGCCTGCCGCTCGCCGCGTTCCAGCCGGTAAGTAAGATCGTCCAGCTTCTGCTGCCGCTGCCGGATCAAATCCATCATGCGCGCGAACGCCCCATGCTGCGCCCGCTCCATCAACGCATGCCGAGCTTCCAGCAACCGCCGTTCCATGGCTCGCACCAGGCGCTCCCGCACGGCTTCGGCCTGATTCTCGATTTCCACCCGCGACCGGATCACCAACTCCGCCGCCGCCGAAGGGGTAGGCGCCCGCAAGTCCGCGACAAAATCCACAATCGTGAAATCCGTCTCGTGCCCTACCGCCGAAATCACCGGAATCTGCGACGCCGCTACCGCCCGCGCCAGCCCTTCATCGTTGAATGCCGCCAAATCCTCCGCCGACCCTCCGCCGCGGCCCACAATGATCACCTCAACGCTGCGGCTGTCATCGCCGCGAAACTCGTTGAAATACCGAACTCCGCTGGCCACTTCGAAAGCCGCCGCGTCGCCCTGCACCTGCGCCGGATAAATCACCGCATTCACCGAATGATGCCGTCTTTGCAAAATGTTCAGGATGTCCCGCAGCGCCGCTGCCTGTGGCGAAGTCACAATCCCAATCCGCGACGGCAACGGCGGAATCGCTTTCTTCCGTTCCGCCGCAAATAATCCTTCCGCCTCCAGCTTCGCCTTCAGTTGCTCGAATGCAACCTGCAACCCTCCCGCGCCTTTCGGCTCAATGTACTCCGCCGCAATCTGCAACTCGCCGCGATCTTCATAGATCGTCACCCGCCCCCGCACCACCACTTGCATCCCATCCCCGGGACGAAACCGCAACAGCCGCGCCTTCGAACTGAACATCACCACCCGAATCTGCGCGTTCCCATCCTTTAACGTGAAATAAAGATGCCCCGAATCCGGCGCCCGAAAATTAGAAATCTCTCCCTCCACCCACGCATCGGAGTATTCCCTCTCCACCAGCGTCCGCACCGCCGCCACCAGAGCGCGCACACTCCAAACCCGCCGCTCCGGCGGCGTGAACCGAAATCCGAGCTGATCGCTAATGGAAGACATCGAGGGCAGTGTACTCCAGGAAGGAGGCTCGAAGAGGATTAGTCCGCCCGGAGAGCCTGTCTTGAGCGAAGCCGAAGGAGGCATCGAGATAATAGCCCAGCGCTTCAGGGCTGGGGGAAGGCAGCAGAAACGGAATCAGTCCAGGAGGAACGACCGAGGTTCTCTCGCACCCACCCATCGCTAGTTGGAATTTATCAGGCGCGAAGCGGCGGAAGAAAAACCCTCACCCCAGCAGCCGGCTAACCGCATACAGCAAAATAGAAAGCACTACACTCACGATCAGCGACGTGGCCAGCGGAAAATACACGGTCGTGTTCTTCCCGCGATACAAGAAATCCCCCGGCAACTTCCCCAGCGGAACATGCATCCGCCACAGCACCATCACCACGACTCCAGCCACCGCCAGCATCGCCCCGAAGATGACCAACAGTTTCCCCAGTTCCATACAACCCCCACAGAACCTAGCAACCTATTGTGATCCCGCTACACCGAACGGGCGAAAGAGAAGAAAAGCTACGCCCGCCGGGTTTAGAAAGTGTGCCAAATTCTTCATCTTGCGAAGGCGGAAAAGCTGGGGTACTCTGGGCCACCAAGCCGTTCCCTCTGACCCTCCCACAAGGGAACGATTCCAAATCCCAGAGGTTCGTCATGCAAAGAAGCAATTCTGCGGAAGTAATCGCCGTGCGTCAAAAGTCGGCCAGCCGTCGCCTGAATTCGTACGTCAAAGAAATAATTTTCGCTGCGGTGGTTGTGCTGTGTGCGGCAGCGGTGGCGGGCGCGCAAACGGTGAGTACGTTGTACACCTTTGTCGGCGGCAAAACCAGCGGAGCTGGGATTGCCTCGAAAAGTCTGCCCGCGGCCCGTGGGAGAATCACTGGCAGGTGAGTTGCGCCGCACCGAAAGCCCGCAGCTGATATCCCTGATCTGGGTTCGGCGTTTGCCCCTTCTGTCCTGCCAGGACGGTCACGATTCCCGTAAAGCCCGACAGGCATTGGGCCAATCCAGCATTCACGTAGGCACCCTGGGCTATATTGCCATCACAAATGCCGTTGCTGGAGCCGATGCACCAGGTCGTGGTGCTGGTGATGTCGACGGTGGTGGGCATTGTGTTGTAAATGCCCGTGGCGGTGAATTGAGCCTGCGAACTCGTGGCCGTGGCCGGAGTCACGGTGACAGATTGGAGCGCATGATTGGTGCTGCCGCAGGCCAGGAGGACAACTGACATTGCGAGAAGAACACGAGTAGACAAGCAGGCCGAGGTCCCATGAAACCTCCTGAGCGGCCGGAAGAGAACTGGAGCGGGAGACGGGATTTGAACCCGCGACTTCGACCTTGGCAAGGTCGCACTCTACCACTGAGTTACTCCCGCTCAGCGAAGTTGATTATAAATGAGGGGTGCGGGTGGGGCAACGGTCGACGACAGCCGGGGCTGCAGCACGTTTTCATTCTTAACGCTTTTAACGTGGCGCTGAAGCGCTTCTCTTCCACGTTACTGCGGGCGCTGGCTTTGCCGGCGAATCCTTAGTTCAGTCAATTTGGAGCTAGTTCACGGACCACTGGGGATCTTCTTCGGGCTGAACTATGCGGCCATCGCACATGTGGATGATGCGGTCTCCGAATTTGGCGGCCTCGGGATTGTGGGTGATCATCAGGATCGTTTGGCCTAACTCCTGGTTGGACTGGCGCAACATCTTCAGAACTATGTTGGAGTTTTCGGTGTCGAGATTGCCTGTGGGTTCGTCGGCCAGGACTACCGCCGGCTGGTTGACCAGGGCGCGCGCCAGGGCTACACGCTGCTGCTCGCCGCCGGAAAGCTCGCTGGGACGATGGTTCAGGCGTTTGGTTAATCCCAATAAATCGCAGATGCGGAGGAAGAAGGCGGGATCGCGGCCGTTGTTGCCGGAGATTTCCTGGGCGATGGCGATGTTGGAGCGGGCGTCCAGTGTGGGGAGCAGGTTGAACTTCTGAAATACAAATCCGATCTTGCGTTTGCGCATGCGGGTGCGCTCGGCGTCGGAGAGTGTGGCGAAGTCGTCGCCATCGAGAATTACTTTGCCGGAATCGGCGCGGGTGAGTCCGCCTAGAAGGTAGAAGAGCGTGGATTTGCCGCTACCGGAAGGTCCGACTACGGTGACAAATTCTCCCTTTTGCACGCTGAAGGAGATTCCGCGGAGCGCGGGGACGTCGATTTTACCGACGCGATAGGTTTTATGTAAGTCAATCGCTTCGATGAATGCGGCCATGCCAGAGTTGAGTTTACACGATGGATTGGTCAACGGCGGCCGAGAGAAGGCGTCGAGCTGCGCTCGACGGACAGCCGAGGGGGCTGTCCCCACATGAACTGTCCCTACGTGAACTGTTCCTACGTCGAATGCCCCACATGGGCAGCATCTGTCAGGCTGCGCCTTGTCGCTGCGAGAGTTGCGGAGGGCGCTCTTGCATTCGCTTGGGGCCGCGCTTGCGGACCAGAAGCAGACGGATTCGTTCCAGCAGGTCCGCGGGTGCGTACATTCCCCTCGCCAGGAATACGTCGGCTTGCGATTCGTGCTCGTAGACGCGGACCTTGCTTGAGATCATGATGGCCGGCGTGTGGGGCGAGAGGTTCTTGATGGCGGCGATCAGTTGCGGGCCGTCAAGGCCGGGCATGGCCATGTCGGTGACTACGAGATCCACACCGCCCTGCTTGAAACGTTCCAGCGCATCTTCGCCGCGGGAGAAACTGGCCACGCGGTAGCCGCGGGTTTCAAGCATGATTTTGCGGTAGGAAAGAGATTGCTCGTTGTCGTCAACACAAAGAATCGTGCGTTTGGGTTTCATTTACCGCCCGGAAATCCGCCGGCTTCCGGCTGGCACCAGTTGCCGGAGCTCTAACGGAAATTTTCTCTGTTCGCGAAGAATAGAATTGCGAAAGGAATCCTATCGGTAAGCGGCCGCGCTGTAAAGTGGCGTCGAAGCAAATGGCAGAGTCTGGCCATTGACTTTTTGCGACATTGAGAAAGGCGCGATTCTGCGGCGCTTACGGATGGCACGTTAGAGGTAGATTTCGCCGCGCATGATCTCAACCGAGTTGCCGCCGACACGCACGTTAACTACGCGGTTATCGCTGCTCTTGCTATCGAAAGACGCACGCACAAAAATCCGGCTCGGCCGCTTCATCTCGACACCTTGTTCGATCAGGACGCGCTCGTCGGGCCTGGCCACTCCGTGAGCCACCATCCAAGCCGCGGAACAACCCGCGGCAGAGCCCGTGGCCGGGTCCTCGCCGTTGTAGAACAGCATGCGGGCGTGAAGGCGGGCTTCGCGATCGACGGTCTCGCGGGTGACGAAATAAAAAAACTTACCCGCGGTTCGGCCGAGATATTCGGCGGCGCGGTTGATATCGATCTGCAGATTTTGCATTACGGCCAGCGACTTCAGGGGAGCCACGGTGAAGGGGACTCCCGTGGAAACGGTTTCGATGGGCAGGGAATCGTCGAAATCTTCGGGGCGTAATCCCGTTGCCCGCGCGACTGCTTCGCGGTCGTGCCGCATTACGAACGTGGGATCGATCTGTGTCATTTCGCCGAAGGGAGGATTTCCGTTCGAGTCTTCGAAGTGGACTGGTACTTTGCCGACGTTAAGCTCAAGTACGACCTGTTTCGCGCCGGTTTTTTCCCCGTCACCCCGCCCGCGCAGTGCAAATGCCGTGCCCAGCGTGGGATGGCCTGCGAACGGCAACTCTTCCTGCACGGTGAAAATGCGTACGCGGATGCCTTGCTCGCATTCGGTAGCGGGGTCACGAGGCAGGATGAACGTAGTCTCGGAGAGATTCATTTCCTTGGCTAGCGCCTGCATCTCGGCATCGGTTAAGCCGCGGCCGTCTGCTATTACAGCTAGCGAGTTGCCCTCGAGCGGACGCGAGGAGAAGACGTCCCATTGCGTCATCGAAAGACGCCGTTGCGGCTTCCTCATGTAACTCCTCCAAAGATTAGTGAGATGTTGGGGGACGCTTTTTCGATGCAGGAAACCAAAGGCCAAAACGCTGAGGGACGGAGAACGGCCGCGGCGACTGGTTTACGAGTGTGCTGTCGCGGTTGACAGGGTTGGTGCCGGCTTCTATTCTAACTTGGTGTTTTGCCCTTCCAGTGCCGGCTGCGCTTGTTGCATGTGTTCGCCGCCGTGTGGGTAGGGAACGAACTGGATTCCTTCCAACCCACCCGGCGCAATGGGTGGGTTTCGTTTTCATGCGACGTTCGCATTAATTGAGAGCCGCCGCTAGCCCAACGTCACTACTTCGAGCGAATTGAATTACGGAAATCGATTCAACAAGGAGAAAAGTATGAGTACCGCAATTGCAGGCGAGACCACCAGCAGGATCCCCCGCATCAACGATACCGCGCCCGATTTCACGGCCGAAACCACACAGGGTACGATTCACTTTCACGAATGGATCGGCGACGGCTGGGCGATTCTGTTTTCCCATCCCAAGGACTTCACTCCAGTGTGCACCACCGAACTTGGATATATGGCAGGCCTGCAGCCGGAGTTTGCCAAGCGCAATACGAAGATCATCGGCTTGAGCGTGGACCCAGTGACCAGCCACGGCAAGTGGGCCTCCGACATTGAAGAAACGCAGGGCCACAAGGTGAACTATCCTATGATCGGCGACCCGGAGCTTAAGATTGCCAAGCTCTATGGCATGTTGCCGGCCGAGAGCGGCCACACTTCCGAGGGACGCACGGCCGCGGACAATGCCACGGTGCGCACGGTATTCGTGGTCGGACCGGACAAAAAGATCAAGCTGCAGCTTGCCTACCCCATGAGCACTGGCCGCAACTTCGACGAAGTGCTGCGCGTGCTCGATTCGATGCAGCTCACCGCCAAGCACAAAGTGGCTACGCCAGTGAACTGGAAGCAGGGGGACGAAGTGATCATCCTGCCTTCGGTTTCGAACGAGGAAGCGCAACAGAAGTATCCGGGAGGATGGAAGTCGCCCAAGCCGTATCTGCGGATCGTGCCGCAGCCGAAGTAACGCTGACAAAGTAACGCAGACAGAGTAACGCAGACAGAGTAACGCAGACAAAGTTACGTGCCGAATTGACGCCGGTGGAGGGCGCGGCTGCTGTGGAAGCGCATGCGGTCCGGTGATCGTCCCGGTCTTCAAAACCGGCGGGCGGCAGGTCTTCCTGTCGCCGGTGGGTTCGACCCCCACTCGCTTCCGCCATTTGTTTTCAATAGTTTGCATGTTTCTGGGTGGTGTCTCAGAGTGAGAAGCAGGCGTCAAAATCAGGTTGCTGTGATAAAAACGTGATAAACTCCCGCGCGGATGGTCATCCCTTCATCGCTCCAGGGCTGATCTTCCTACCATTGGAGGGACGCAAAGCCAAGGCAATGTTTCAATTGATAGAGCGGGGGGCCATCTGGTGTTTCCTGCGGGCCGCGTTCATGGCCTCGATCAATGCTCTGGTGTTCTCGTCGAGAGGGCGCACATACGTAGGCAGTATTTGAGTACTCGCATGGCCAAGCAGATGGGCGACTGTCAACCCAGTTGCGTGGCACATATTTGCGCGGCTCGCAAAAGTCGCCCTGAGATCATAGATTCGCCGATCCGCCAGCCCAGCTTTTTTGGCGGCTGTCCGCCATGCAGTCTTGTAGTCAACAAAGTGGACTTGTAGGTTACGGGGGCTCGGGAAAACGAAGGGCGACGTCTCTGAACCAAACAGTTCGCGCCAACGCTCTAGAGCGTTGCGACAGTGCGTTGTCAGCCATACCGATCGTAACCCGGCTGCACTCTTGGAGTCGAGTATACGGATGCAAGCTGTCTCCGAGTCGAGGGACACGTCCGACCATCTGAGAGGTAGGGCTTCCTTCTTGACCCTCAGCCCGGTCTCGGCCAGCAGCGTAATCAGCATGCGCAGCAAGGGCGGTGAAAACTGCTTTACTCGGTCCTCTTCTTCGTATGAAAGAGGCCTGGCTTGACGCCGGTCACGGCGCTCGTTGAGCTTGCCCACATCGCTGCATGAGTTGTGTGAAATGAGGCGCATTCTTTTTGCCCGAGACAGACAAGACGACAGGGTTGCTGTATCGCGGTTGATCGTCGCCTTTCCCACTCCGTGATCCAGCCGCGCTTGCTGGAACCGGAAGACCGACTCTGGCGTGATGTCGGACAGGCGGATGTTTCTTCCGAAATAGTTCAGCAGGTTGTTGATACTGGATTGGTATCGGGAACGAGTTTGATCATGCGATACGGATTCGAGGAATTCTTTCAACCAATTGCCTAGATGGGGTGATTTTGACCTCGGGAGACTCCAACGCTCTTCAAATACCTGTGCGGTTCGGGAGGCGAGGAGCTTTTCCGCAAGCTTTTTGTTTGTAGCCCCAGAACTCTCACGGTGCTGTTGCCCGTCTTTCATGTAGCTCATCCACCAAACCTTACTTTCGCGTCTGCGGTAAAGGCCCATAGCTTTTAATGCACCGGCCTTCCGCTTCGTGAACAAAGTCTGTGGGCTGTGAAAACACTGACCCCATACTTTGAGGCGAGTTCTCTAAAGGGCGCTTTGGTGCGGGCGCGTTCGTTCCGCAGTTGCGCCACGTCATTAGCGCGTCAACACGCGCAGCGGGGGGCGGCCCAATTTTTTGCCTTGGCTTCGTGCGCGTTGCAGGCCAGCGCGTACCCTCTCGCTTATTCGAAGTCGTTCTTGCTTCGCCATTGTCGCTAGCACTGAAATCACAACGTCCTTGAAGGTGCCGCAGGAATCCAGGTACGGCTCGGTGAAACTCCTATAGCCAACCTGGTAAGAGGTCAGGCGTTCGAGGTATTGCAATGTGGCGAGTGTTCCTTCGCGCGTCAGGCGATCGAGGGCCCAGAAAAGCAGCACATCGAACTTTCGCTGGGAAGCATCGAGGAGCATTTTTTGAAAGTTGGCACGCGCGGGCGTGGAGCCGGTCTCACGATCAAGATATTCAGTGACCACTTGCCAGCCTTGCCGTCGGCAGAATTCTCGCAGTTGGGCCAGTTGATTGAGCGTCTCTTGCCTGTCCCGCGTGGAGACCCGTGCGTAAATAGCGACTCCTTTGGATTTCATTAACACCCCCTGAGGTTACGTACCCGGTCAATTCCTTCCGCTGCCTTTCAGGAGGCTGATCCCGACTGGTCACCCTGGTGTAAAACCGCTGCTTTTTCGTTTCCATGTGTTCTTTTTGTCATACGGTTATCTCTAAGATATTATATTATTATATACATTCTCTACTAGATATTCAAGCCTGACAGGTGAGTGCGATCTTTGCGGAGTGCGATTTTGGTCCGAACTATGTCAGTTTTCTGTGCGCGATACCGACTTGCCTAAAATTTAATAACTAGGATTTATGGTGGTCCGGCAGTCACAAGAAAATCCCAACTCTAGCGTTTTAAGGTCGGATGGAGATCGGAATTATCCGAATGGTTGGAGATCCACTGCTCCAATTCAGACTGGCGGAAGCGAACACAGCGCTTGCTCAATTTGACGCACGGAACAGCACGTCTGGAAATAAGGTGGTAGAGCGTTCCTGGGGAGAGTCGGAGCAACTCTGCAGCTTCGGTGACCGTTAGTAATTTGTCCATCCTGGCCCTTTTAGGATCCTCCCCAACAAAACCACCAAAACTACAAAAGCAAACCGAACTAATCCTCCCGCCGGTAGACAACCCATTCCCCGGTCAGCGGGTGGACAAAGCGAACGGTTTGATGAAGATCCTTCAATTTCCGAAAGAGCCTTTCCGGGTCCGGAACAAATCGTGGGCGCGGATTGGACAGATAGAGTTTGCGATTGCTCTTCTGGGGCTCATTCACCTGGCGTATGACTCCCGCCTGTTTGGCGTAGCGCAGCTTTGAATAGGCCTTGTCCTTGGAGAGCTTGAGCTCGCTCATAATGTCTTCTGTCTTCACAGGTCTGTGTTTTCGCGCTGCGATCTCCTCGACGAGCCTTCTCGTAGCCTCTCCTCCGCCTTTCCCCAAGTGCAGACTCTCCACGAACACGGAGTCAAAGATCAAAGCTGTTATTGCAAAATCCGCGAAGTCCACCTCTAAGACGCCATACTTGTGGAGCTTCGACCCGGTTGAAAAGATCGAATCAGGCAGACCGTGCGGCATGCCTCGACGAAGGCCGGGTAGTAGCGGCGGACGCTCAATTTGTCCACAAAAAGCCGATCTGGTATTTCATCAAACCACTTGGGGAAAATGATTTTTGTTCCTACCTTCTTCTCCAGCAGGCGATGCACCATGTGCCATGCCCTCAGTTCCTTGCTACTCAAAGGTTGGCCTTGCTGCGTATAGGCCTTCGCGATCTGGCGGGTCTGTCTGCTGGACTCGTCAACCCAGATCGAGATGTGCCTGGTCTCATCATCAATTTTGAGGCGATTCCGTGTGGTCGTGGAGATGGCTGCGATGGGCCCACGCGCAACAAGCTCCCTGGTGACAAGTTCCTTGTTTTTATGTCTGGGAACAATGCGGACGGTCTTGCCTTCGCTGATGAGTTGTCGAATCGGGTCAATCGTGCCAGCCGCCTCGTTTTGCTCCTGGACGTAAACGACACGGTGTCGGAAATGTGATCGGGAATAGGTCCATGCCTGATCAGACGCACTCGTGATTTCAGCCACAGCACTCTTCGGCGCCAGTCTTAGAATTCGCGTCACGAGCCAATTTTTGCCGCTTGAGCTGAGCCCCTTAACGAAGGCGTTCAGCGGGCGAGGAAGAATCCGTGACACCACCACAATTAGAAGCACGAGCGCGTTTTGTTCCTCGCCTACAAGCCCTACGCGTTTTATCGCGCGCAGAAACTTGTTGAAGAAGCGGGGTGATTGCAATAGCTTCAGTGCGTCCTTTTCAGCGCGTCGCCGTTCCGCTCGCGTTACTTTGTACCCATAGCGATCCTTTCTTAAAATGGCGTGCCCATCTCTTCAGAGCCCGACTCACTTGCTCATTCATCGCTAAGGGCACGAGGAACCGATGAACGTTGACGATCCCCCTCCCTTTGGAGATAGCGCCGCACTCTCCGCAACGAAGCTGCCCTGCGTTTTGCTCCAGCGATGATTCGAGGGCCTTCAATGCTGGATCTGGTATTCAGGTGTTGCTCCAGTCGGCTCCAGTCGAACTCGACGAACTGGAGATGCTTGGGATAAACAACTTGGCAGATACAGGAAACCATCGAGCGTCGAGATGTCGTTGCGCCGCAGAATGCCTGAGTGCAGTTCCAGTTCGACGCGAAAGACTCCAATTCCTTTTTCCAATAACAGCGGACCAACTTGCCAGTCTTGCGGCCGCCGTAGCGGAGGGCTCGTGTTTTCTCTTTGTTGTTTTGCACGACGGCGACTCTTCCCAAAAACTGCGTGTTGACGGACGAACCGCTTGTTTATTCCCACCGATGGGCAAAAATCGACCGCGATCTCGACGGTCAGAAAGCGATAGTGGCGGCAATGCTTCAGCACCTTTTCAAGGTCTTCATAGGACAACCCAGTCTGGTCATCCGCAACGATGGTGATTTTCCAAGGCTTCAGCCACCCCTTCAGTCGCTGGTATTGCCAAAAATCTTCGTGTCGTCGGTAGTGCTCTGGTACTGACGACTACGGGCATACGTGGATGTCGTTGTCTGCGGCCGCACGAAGCAATCGCGTACGATTTTGTACCCTTTCAACTGCGGAGGTTTTCGCCCCTGTGGTGCCCAGGACAAAATTTGGACGCGGTCGAGCTGGACCTTAATCGGCATCAGTGAGACCTCATGGGTAGACTTGCGGGAATGCCCACGCATGGGGCCTCCATTGCAGCGTTGCGCTCCCGCTCTGCAAGAATCCGGCACGCCTCCTGGATGACACGTTCTAGCGTAGACAAGTCCATGGAATACATGGTTGCGAACAGGCCTGAGAGAGTGTCCATAGAAATGTGGTATCACCGGGCGAGGGGTAGATAGCTTGAGGGTAAGTACAGGGTAAGCCAAAAAATTAAAGCTCTTCGGAGTGAAGGGCTTAGGCGGACATTTTGCGTCAGGCGTTAGGCCTTTGGGTAATTAGGGAGGCCCCGCCTGTCGGAAATAAGCTTGTGTACTCGATTCCTACATTCTGGGTGGCGGTACGCAGCCAGAAAAGTATCAACCTGGAAATCGCGAACCCAGGGTTTCGGGAGGTGGTCACCGCATCCAACGCCGTCCCGACGGAAGTTGCGGTCAAGGAGCTTGCAGATCTCCTCGTTCGTAAGGTTGAGATTGCCGTCGATGACTTCGTTGCGTTCAGCAATAGACGGATCGCTTTTCCTTACTAACCGTGGCACGAGGCTGGTCATCGGCGTGGGATCAACTGTCCATTCCTCAACGAATTGCTTTCGATCCAGCAGTTGGTCAATTTTTGTGCAGTTTGGCCAATAATTCACATTTCCGATCTTCGAGACTTGCTGCAATCTTTCGTAGACTTGACGCAAAGTCCTTTTTTCTAGTGATGCACCAAACCGCAAGGGCCGCCAGCATGACCGGTCGTTACATGCCTTCAACTTCCCTTCGACCTCGACGAGTTCCTTTGCAATCTTTACGCGATCCTGAATCTTTTCGCTGACTGGCACAAGCTGTCCATTCCGCGCCAGTTCCAGAAATCTCCCGCTCATCCCGACTTCGTTCGTCACATATATCAGGTCACCCGATGAATTGTGCATGATAGGCTCTGCTCCTTGGAAAAATGGTCCCCGATGGGCTGCGAATGGTCCTACACCTATATTATTCAGATTCCGACTTTCAATTTTATTGGGATGCTGATCGGTGGGATGTTCCAACCCAACAGCTCGGGGGAGGGAACCATTCCTGCGCATCGTCGATTGAAAACAAAAAAAACTCGCCGATGGCGAACGTTCAAAGCTGGCGGCTCTCCGCTTGCGGATTGTGGACTGGAGGTTGCTGAGTTTACAGAACCAATCTTCAGCTATTCCGTACTCAATTCCGTACTCAACTTTTCAACTGACTCTTACAGTCAACGGGCCGACGAGCGAGTGTTTTTTTGTTTTGATAGTATTTAGGTCCTGCCTGGCTTTCGAAAGATACCAATCATTGACACTTCCCAGAACTTCCCGCCGATACTATGGTTTGAATCTGGGTCTGCGTCAGCTCTGCTGAATACAGACTGATCTCATCAAGCGAGCCTGCAAAGTAACCAGCGCCGGCTTGGCCTTCAACACCAGCGTCTTCCCGTCTTCCCAGATACAAGTAGGGGACGCTGACAAACGTACCGCTTAAGGTTGCCGGTCCGAACACGACAGTTAACGGAACTGCAACCCCATTCACGTATGCCTTGACCACTCCCGAGTTTGTGTTAGCGGTTGCAGCAATGTGCTCGAACGTTCCCGAATGCGACTGTTCCTGGTATCGATTCGAACTTTGAGCCCGTCGGAGTCGGACTGGAAGTAGTTCGGAGCAGGATCCCGAGGGTGCCGTCCGCTTTGATATACATGCTGAAGTTCTCACTGAATATCGGGTTCCGCCGCGCATATAGGTACGAGACGGCGTTTGCCGGAAGCGATTGTGATTGGCCCACATCTCAACGCTAACGGTTGTGAGAATGGCTTCCAGTGACGGCGAGTCTGTGACGTTCACGTATCCAGTGGAACCGTCGAAACTGAACGCTTGACCTACCTTGCCGGAACCAAAAGTAACGCCACCTTGCAGCGTACCCGGATTCGAACCGGTCTGATCTTGGGCGTTTCCTTCGCCTCGCCACCAGCTTACTATTCCAGGCGGAACTGGCGCGCAACCTAAAGTGGAAGTTTGGCGTGTGGCGCTGAACGTCCCCGATCTCCATTCGTGCAGCCACCTAAAGGAGCCTGGTACGTGCCAGTCATGGAGTTTCCGTCCGCTGACGCCGTTGCAGCGATTGTTACAGATTGGCCGCCTTCATTGAGTGATAGGTTCACACTCGTACCGCTCACTGTTCCCGCTAGAGCTCCCCGACACGGCGCAAGGTGATCCGCTGATGGTCAGGGTTCCCGAAATCTGATTGCCGGACTGGCTGAGTGTCCCCGCCAAGAACGTACTGAAACCGAAATTAGACCTGGTCGTTGCTTGCCAATTGCCCGCAAGGTTCAGCGTTGTCCCACCGCCAACAGTGTGACCTCCACCGCAGGCTGGTAACCCGAGGCACAGAATCAGTGCCAAGAGGGAGGAGCGACGGTATCGCAACATTGTCATAGACCACCTCTTGGCATTTGGATCGCAATCTTGAAAATGCAGCTTGTGCCAGGGCCGAACTGCAACCTCCTCAATTGACCAGAGGAGCCGGGGGAGGAAACACCCTTGAATTGTACGACCCCGAGAGTCTCCAGGCACAATATTCGATTTTGGGATATCGCTTCGTCGACCTGTAAAAGCTGCCTCGTGAGTGATCGAGGCGGACACTGAAAACCAAGGATTACGTCAGGGGATACCGGCTGTTCTTGAAGCGCCTGAAGCAGGCAAGGCTGGACGCAGCATTGACACAAGCCGAAGTCGCTAAACTGTTGGCGCGTCCTCAGTCTTTCGTTTCCAAGTCTGAATCTGGCGAACGGAGAGTGGATTTCGTCGAACTGCTGCAGTTGGCCAAACTCTACAAAAAGCCCATCAGCTTCTTTGAGATTTGAAGCGACGTACCGCTGCTCCGGTGCGATCGGATCCCTGCGCTGCAATGAGCTAGGGCTTCCTTTTCAACTCCAGGTCTGCGTCCACGGGCAAGCTGCCCTTTGATTGCCCATCGGAACATTCGCTTTTTCTCCTCTCCGTTCACCTGCAATTTCTCGGCTTTTGCGGCCGAAAACATCAATTTATTGGCAGGCTTATGGATAGAGCAAAATGTCTGTTTTCAGTGGTTTAGGGTTCTTTGGGTCAATTGGAGGTCAAGGTGGGTGCAAAAATCAGGTGTTTCCTTGCGTTTACGAAGCACTAGGCGAGAGGCAGGGGTGGCGGTGGGGGTTTGGGAAGGGGTAGTTTTTGGCGGCAAATGGGTCATTCCAGTGTAAATAATTGATAATAGATGATTTACTTGTCATTTTTGGCTTTTTCGGTGTTCCGAAGCTAATTTTGGGGTTCCAAAGGATTCCCCATCGTCCTCAATAGGAGAACAAAAGGCGAATATGCTAGGATCATTTCCTATGGCCAGGCGTCCCGGTCGCGACGAAATGCACTTGGTTTTTGCAAAACTGAAAAGGAACAACCTACTTCATTTCTGAGCAATGATAAATGACGTTATCATTCAGGATGCGAGACCCTTGGCGAGTACCCCAATGTCTTCATGAATCGCCGAACCTATTACGATCTCATCCGTGAACGAATCAGTCGGGCCGTGTCGGAGGCTGCTCTTGCAGCAAAGACAATGGATCACGCCGCCCTGGCCGGCAGTATCCGCGAGATTGCGCTGCGCAGCTGCGTCGAGCCATACCTGACGCATAGTTTCCGGTGTGGTTCCGGCAAAATTGTGGACACCACTGGATATCTGACAAAGCAAATTGACTTGATTGTCTACCAGACAAAGCTGGCGCCACCGCTGATGGTCAGCAAAGAAGTTGGAATCTTTCCCGCCGAGTGCTGTGCGTATGCCTTCGAAGTTAAAAGCACGTTGAACGCTACAGAAATCAAGAGCGCGCTGGAAGTCGCGAATTCGGTTAAGAGGCTCAGGCGCTTTCCAAAATCAGATGGCAGCGGGAGTGTCTCTTACGAACAATCGGGACCGGTCACCATTCTCTTTGCGTTCGGCTCGGACATTTCCGGCCATGAATTGGAGCGCTACCTGAAATATGACCTCGATAAGAATCCAGCTTTTACAAGCCTGCTTGTTCTTGGAAAAGGCTACTGGTTCTGGACGCAGGACAAGGGATGGTTTGGCACAACCGTCGAAGACTTCAGCGAGGAACAAGGCATATTTGCCCTGTTCATAGCTGGGTTCACCAATACGTTGGCATCGCAAGAAGCAACAATTCGAGCATTCGTGCCTGGAAATTACATGCTTCTGGATCAAATCAAAGCCAAACCTTACAAGAAGTCCGACTGATCCATCCCTTTATCGCGTTAGAAGTCAGTTGTTTGCTGGTGGCTTTGGAGGTCTTTTCGTCGCTTTTGGGGCCGTGGCCTTCGGGGCTAACTGGGATGGGCGGCTGACGATTACAACATCGACGACGCCGGGGATTTCCAGCAGTGCGCGGCGCGTTGTGTCGTGCTCCTGGACACTTGCTGAATCATCATAAATAAAGACTATGAGAGCTTCATAGCGAAGATCGCGAAGATAGGGGATGCAGTCTTCTTGGATCTCTTTCTCAATCTTCTTGAAATCATCCCTACTCGTCGCGAACTTTGCCTCGATGATAAGTTTCAACGATCCGATGCCAAAATCCGCCTTGTAAGTCGAATGGCCGAGTTTCGGTAGCGCATCCTCATCAACCACATCCGGAAAGTAAGAACGAAGGATCAGCCACAGAATGTCCTGTATTTCGCGCTCTTGTGTGACCGGCCATCGAATGGGTTTCTGCAGCTCATCCGCGTCCCACCGCCAGCGTTTCATAGCAGGCTCAAAATTGAGGAGCACTGAAGCCACGTGTGTGGGTTGCAATGACGCCGCCCCCAGAGCATAAAAAAGGATAGACGTTACGCTAGACCAGATGAATGCCGCCTGCGATGCCGATTCGAAGTGAAGGTCCGTGGCCGCTTGAAATAGTATGCTTTCGCGGTCTTGATTGAGTTGTTGAAGCGCCGGCTCGCTCTGATGCATCTTGTGGCGAATCGCCCAGTCGGAAAAGGTCAGTTCGTAAAGACTTGCAGGGCTATGGGCCGTGGCACGAATTTTCTCGTTAAAGGCTCTGAAGAAAAGGTAAGGCACCAACGGATCGAAGTCCGTGAGGCCCTTTTGGCGCATTTTGTCGAGAACTTCGCGGCACCATGTTAACGTTTCCGACCCGGCAGTGCCTAGTGCAAGGGAGCCAAGAATGATGCCAAGCAATCTAGTGGGATTGCGCGCGAGACTCAGGTGTTCGCCCTTGAAAGCGTCCCTCTCGCGCATTCGTCCTAGGCCGTCCAGCAATTGAGGCGTGAAACTCGATGTCAGTTGCGCCCACGAAAAGTAGCCCAGAGCCGCAACGTTATCAAGATGTGTTGGTTTGAATTCGGCGTTGATCCACTCCTGCGTGCAGCCGACTTGCCACTCAACGCTGATCCGGGGATCATCTTTGAGAACGTGATGTGCGAGGAGACCTTCCACTGATCCAGGACGGTTTTGTTCCAGAACCGCCACACGAAGGCGATCCAGGCTCGGCTGCAGATAGAGACTCTGCTTCAAAGAAACCATCTACGCTCCTTGAGCGCCGTCGCAAGTGTTTCGGAATTCCAGTTTTTCACGTGGCGCAAGTGGCCGAGGAGGTCCACGATCATATTGGAGTAGGAAATCGATACCGGCAACGTAGAGGGGTTAAATCCACGCCATGACATGAAGCTGAGGTTGAAGACTTGCCGAGCGAGGTAATCCAAGCTCTTAAAGGTCGAGTCTTCATGAATACTGACGAGAATTGGGTGAGGGCAGCCCTGATACGCAGTCTTAACTTGATAGGGACCGGAAAGCGTGAGCAGTGCGGTATTCGGGCCGAGTGGTACGCATTGCCCTCTCTGTGGAACCATTTTCCCTTTCATTGAGTTGCCAAACTTCACCCCGCTGGAAGTGCGGTCGAACAGCATCCAGTTGTGAGAGTCGCTGACATGGACGAAGGCATATTGGACTTCGAAGTCTGTGAGAGATGCCGAAAAGGCTTTGACCGCTTCGGCCTCCACGTCTTTATATTTCTTAAAGCTCTGATGGAAAATAAATCGAACACGATCCTTCGGTTTCCACCCGAAGCGGCTGCGGAGTTCCGCGACCGTCTCTTTGAGCGAGTCCGTCAGAGCTTCCAGGTAGTGGTCTGCGGATACCTCCCGCGTGTTGTTCGCGAGCAGATATTGTCCGTCTCCGCTAAAGACCGTCGTTATACCTATCACCCTTTCGCCAGCCCCGCGGCGGCTGTCGCTTAGGCGGGCGCTTCCTATACCTACGACAATCTCGTGCGCCAGATCAGTATTGGGAGATAGGGTCCAAGGAACCCCGCCAAGCTTTGCGTACATCGCGAGGCTAATATTATTCAGTATGTAGTCGAGCTTCTGGCGACGAATCGTCTCGATCTTCAGGAGCTGCACGGGGATTCCTTGGGCCATTATCCGGGCCTTGCTTGTGTAGTAAGGGTTGGAAGCGTCAGCTAGGTCTCGGTACTGCTCGCGGATTACCGTCACGACAAGATTAGGTTTTTCATTGATCGCGTGTAGAGACGCGGCTTTATAGGCGTCTTCCAATGTGGTCGTGGCCCGCTTCACTTCGTGAAATGTGAAGTCGCAAGCGTTCAGGTGGTACTTGCGTACGAAGCCCTTGCGGAATGGTGCGTTCTCATCAGCGGAATTGATCCCGTCTTTGAGCTTTCGCAGAAACTGTTCGGCTTCGCCCACGAATTCCTCGGGGCAAACGACGCCGATTTTAACTCGTTTGTCGGGAAAGGATTCGGCATCGTAGGGCCCATGAAGGTCGATCTGCTTATCAACGGGCCACGGGACAGTAATCGAACCGCCGGGCCGAAGAACACAATTGGGAGCAGGAAAGGCGTGAGAGAACCCCGCGTCGGTCCCTTTATGGCATTCGTGCGGAGTCTTATGGATGCGTATGCTCAACCCCACAGCGCATGAAATTGGAGATTTCTTTTCAAGCCATGTTCCCAATGCACTCAGGCGCTGTACCTGGTGTTCAGCCCCCATCACCTTGAATGTTTCGTCCAAGAGAGCGCGGGAGAAAGCGTCGTAGCCTTCGGCCAGGAGGGCCCTGCCAACCGCTTCGACATTGGAGCGGCTTCCTTCCAGGTAACACTGATCTGCCGGGAATTCCTCGATGTCGGAATCTGACAGCATTACCATCCCGTTCCGAATGTTCTCAACCCTGCCAAGGTATCGGCGCTGCAATGGGCTCGAAACATCTTCATCGTCGCGAATCCGAACCGCATAGAGGCCGGTCAGCGTGATTCCCTCTGCAAGAAGCTCTGCGACGGTCTTGAGAAAGACGTAGCGGATACCATATCCAACCAAAACGCCACTCGTGATGGCGCCTTCGTGGGGAGCAAGAGGACGAACATCCAAAGTGTATTCGGGGAAAAGTCCGAATACATCTTTTCTGACGCTTGCCAGGTTGTGCTTTTCAAGGAGAAGTGTCACCGGTCGAAAACCAACTACCGTTTCATTTCCGGCGGCTTTGAAGAACTCGTAGAGGGCGGAACGGGCCAGCGCATTGGCGAGTTGAAAATCCGTGAAAATATCGAATTGCTTTTCCTGGCCGATCAATTGCGCGTCCGGCGTCAGTGGAATGCAGGCGATAGCATTCCCCGAAACGTAGAAGACATGGGTTTGCCCATGCTGGTGGCGAAGCTCATGAAGCTCAAGCGACAGCGCGCTCTCTTTGGCGGCGAGATCCTTAGAATTTCCTTCGAAGAGGAGAACTCCGCCCTTGAAAGCGTCTGAAGTGAAACGCAATGGCAGATAATTCAAAATGCACGGGGATACTCCCGAGCCGGTCGCCACGCGGTCCGCACGTTGGCCAGAGGCATCAAGAAGCGACGACACTATATTCAGCATGAAGCTATCCGTAGAGGAAGGTTCACGCATACTTAGACACGATAAATGAAACATCCATCCTAACATTTTCACGCGCAATAAGAGGTCCGAAACATATGCAGACGCTCGTGCAGGTTTGGAAGCAGTTATGGAAGTGGCGATGATCTGATTCGTGTGTACCAATACCTTGCTGGACACCCAACCCGCCTCCTGATTTAGTATTTTGCAGTGCCTAATCTCACATGGTCGTTAATCCTGACATATGCTTCGGGGATCGCGACTTTCCCCTTGACGCAGCGCTTGTTCGGATCACTGTTTTCTGAGCTACGCGGGCGCCGGCAGTCTTCCGTTGCAGCTCGGAGAGTTATTGATACACAACTCGATCCTCTGCTAAAAGCGGCGGATGAGCTGCAAGGGAAGCTTCGTTCCCTAGCTGAAGAGGACTTTCGGGATTTTCGTGCGCTGCCTAATCCTGCCGCCCAGCGGAGGGACCTAGTTAGTCTTTGTAGCACGCTATACCTCTTCGCACAATTTTGGGGGAGGCTAGAGATTTTGCGGCGCGAGAGCTTCCACGCGGATTTAGCCCGAAACAAGAAGGGCGAGATTCTACTGCGATTCCTGCGCAGCCTGGAGTCACGTCGGGTGAGACTGGTAGATCGAGCGTGGCAACGCGCGATCGGCGAATGTGTGATCGCCGAAACAGGAGATGAGGCCGAAGTTATTAAGTTCAAGAGCTTTGTCGAACAGTTTGAAGCGGATGCACGATTAAGAGAGTGGCTTCAGCCGCTCGAGGAAATACTCCGCGACTCCAGCTTCCCTCGAGGATGTCAACGCGTACTGCAGTATGGCGTTGTGGTTCACGCTCTAATTGACACGCTTGATCCGAAACACCTTACGACCAGAGAACGACCAGCATATCCGAACAAGCTCTCAGATCAAGCAAAACGGGACCTGGTAGGCCGCGTTTTTGGTGTTTATCTGCCGGATGTAGGAAACACAACGAAATATGTGGGGAGGAAGATAGGGCTTGTCGATAGCAAGCTGAGAGTGCTTCACAACGGTCTGACATAAATGCGCTGTGCCAGCCGGCATTCGGTTTTCCATCGCTCTCAGCGTCACCTCCCGGTCCCACTGCTTGTGTCATCGTGGTCACTTCCGCCTGACGCTAGTATATCACCAAACCTTTTTCGCTGGACCTTTCGTGGTGTGTCCGCCCACCGGTTTTGAGGACGCACGGAGGCTCTGATTTAGCGGTCGGTCGCGACCAAAAAAGTCACCTACTTCCCTACTTCTTACTGCCGCGCTTGGCGAGGCGAGCAATGATCATTTCCCAGGGAATGCACTTTCTTATAGCGGCACTCTGAGCCTGAAGCTGCGGCCTGGCCGAAAGAGCGGCCTGCGTCGCCTCAGCAACTCTAGCTTTCGGCATACCGGATGCCTCGGCAAGCCACAACACCATTGGCGGACAGACAATGTGGTTGTAAACAAACTCCGCTGATCGGCGCGAGTTCTTTCGACCGTAATATCCCGGACCATGATATTCAGACAGCCATCCAAGCCAGTGTCCCTTCTGTGAAGTGTATGAAGCGCGACTGCGGCTCCAAATACCGCGTTTGGTCAGAGCACGCTCGAACTCAGCTGTCATCGGAACATCCGCACGCAGTGTGCGAATTTTCGCGGCGAGTTGAGGCGGTGTCATCGTCATCAAGCTTAGGTCACTCGGGATAGTAATCTGATCGGCAACCGGCTCCACTTCCTCTTCAGTTGGCGCCGCTTTCTTGGCTAGTCTTGCCGCGATCTTCGTGAACTGCTCGAGCGCGGATTCAAGATCATCCAGCAATCTCTTGCGCAATGATGTCAGGGGCAGGCAACGAATCAGTATCGGTGAGGCTCTTATCTTTAATCCAGAATAGATCAAGACTGAGCTTGTCACGCTTGGTTAGTTCTTCATAGTCGTAGCAGCGCCAGCGTCCTTCGGAGTTCTCTTCGCTCCAAGTCGCTTTGCGCTTGTGGAATTTGCCTGGCTTGTAGCAATCGACAAAGTCATCGAAATCCTTCCGCTGGATTGGAGATTGCTTCAACGTGAAATGCATGTTTGTTCGCAGGTCGTAGACCCAGAGCTTGTCCGTCCACGCCTTGGCGCGGCCTTCTTTCTTATCGAAGAAGAGCACATTTGCCTTAACCCCCGGTGAATACCAAATGCCAGTCGGCAACCGTAGCAGCGTATGGACCCGGCATTTCTGGAGCAGATTGCGTCGAACTTTCTCTCCCGCACCGCCTTCGAACAGAACATTGTCAGGCAACACCACTGCCGCACGCCCGTCGATTTTCAGCAGGGAGTAAATGTGCTGGACGAAATTCAGCTGTTTGTTGCTGGTCGAGGTCCAGAAGTCCTCGCGTACAACGACTTGATCCTCTTTCTCGGTGTCGCCTTCCTCGTTGACGAAGAGCAAGCTTTGTTTCTTTCCAAACGGAGGATTGGCAAGGACCATCGTGTATTCCTTGCTCCATGGGGCCACCAAACTGTCGTGCCCGGCATGAATAACTACCTTGTCGCCACCAATTCCGTGCAGGTAGAGGTTCATCGCGCACATGCGCCCCACTTTGGGCGAGAGCTCCATCCCTTCGACTAATTCTTCTCGGAGCGCGCGCTTCTGATCTCGGTCTAGATCAGCTTCGAACTTACCGAGAACGTAACTGTAGGCGTTGCATAAGAAACCACCGGTACCCGCCGCCGGATCACAGATCTGTCCTCGGATGTCGGCTGCATCACCTCGCACATCGTTTGGATCACTGGGCGTGGCGTGAAGTATTGTCCTGCCCCCCGAGACGACTCAGCCGCAGAACGCTGGAGTAGTTCCTCGTAGATCGTGCCTTTCACGTCGACGGGCAGGCTGAGCCAGTCCACCTTGTCGATCAAATTGACGATGATCTGTTTCAGCAGTGCGGGGTTGTGAATCTCGCAGCGAGCACTCTTGAAAATGACACCAAGCATCCCATTCTTGAGCGCCAGTTTTTCGAGAATCTCCCGGTACTTCGTTTCAAGCACCGGGCCATCCAGGGACAGAAGGGCTTTCCATCCCAATTTGGGGGTACTATGGGCGGCTTGTTGTGTGGTTCTTCAGTCAGCTGGTCAGCCATCTTAAGAAATAGCAATAGCGTGAGCTGTTCAACGTACTCGAAGCAACTCAAACCAGCATCTTGTAGCACCCCGGCGTATCCCCATGCTCGTTTGCCGATCTGCGACGCATCCATAGACTGTTCCTTCTCAGCTCCTTACCGTGTGCGGGTCTATCGGTCGGGTTCCATGCTTCTTCCTTGTTGGGGGTCTCTCTCGACCCGTTTTGCGGCGCTCCGCGGCGATCCGTTCAAGCAGGTCCGAAGCCGGCTCGTCATGCGGATCCTGTGGCAGGAGTTGGCCCCTGAAAGCATGACGGAGAGTCGCTTGACGAAGCGCTTGAGTACCTTCAGCTTTGTTCCGAGGTCAGCTTCCAGGTGCTCAACCAGCGATAGCTGATCTTCGACGGCTTCGACAACAGCCTCTTGTTCTGCCACCGGAACGAGAGGGACTGGGAAGGACCGGAGGACAGTCAAGTTTATGGAGGCTAGATTCACTGATTGCTTACCAGTCCGCATGAACCACCGCTGTCCGTAAGAATTCCCGCTCCAAGAAACGATTTTCGGCTGTATGTCTGGCGAAATAAGCGTGCACGGAAGAATGGTTCTGGTGGATACATTCAGCGATTTGGCCTTCCCATATCCACCCGCGCCCTAGTTTGTCGCGGTCCCCGCCTTCGTTAAAAAGCACGTCTCCAGGCTGAAGCCGGAGCGCCTGAATGTCCTTCTCGGTGGCTCGAATTTCCTTTATTTCAGTCATGTCAAGAACACCCGCTGAACATTGGCTACGCGCAAATACGGAACGACACGAGTGTTGTCCGAATTCGAGAACTTCTGGCCTTTTGTTACTCCGCCGGCAATATCCGCAATCTGGTCAAGTGAAGCCCAGCACCATCCTTGGGGTGCCGACGGTAACCCTGTTATGTCAGGTTCGAGAGGTTCCTTGTACTTGGTTTTCCAGTTTTTGGAGGATTTTTCCCGCAACCTCGAACTTGGAGCTGCTCCTCTTCCCATTGCTGGCGGCGCGCGGCCAGTATTCGCGCAAGGAAAACGGATGCGGGCTCAGTATCCGCATGTTGCTGTCGCCAATCTTCCGTCAGGGTACCTTCCATTGCCGCTTTCAAGACAGCCGAACGATAATGTGTCAGCTTCTCCTGACCCGGCCCAGAGCGGCGACGCCTGCGTCAAGATCGGAAAGTAGCTCATCAAGAGTGTCTGCGACTCGCTCTTGTTCCGGCCCCGGAGGAAGCAACACCTCAAAGGTCTTGATTTGATCGAAGTCAACCCGCGGTCGGTCTCCAGTGTTAATCCGGCTTGCGAAACGCACGAAATCTCCGGCGTTGAGGCGATATTTCGAAATCTACCCAGAATCGCGGCTGATTCCGATAACACAATAAACTCGCCAGAGCAAAGCCCAGCAAAATCAGGCTGGTAAACTTTGTTCAGATAAGATCGCAGACGACCGTATAGAACGTCATTGGGCCAAAAGACGTTAGTGGCACTCTTCATGGAATCGGCCGGAACTGTACCCAAGAGACGCATCGTGTGAGCTTCGATCTGCTCCATTCCAATGAACTTGACACCGGGAGTTGAGCGCGGATCGGACTTGCCACTACGCGGCTCTACAACGACGCCAAGTTGCGTACGGACCCAGCCCAGTGGCAGTCCTTGCCCATTCGCGCTATTCATGAAGCCAACCTGTCATTCAGTTCTGAGCTTAGCGGGATGAGCTGTCCTTCAAATATCAGATGCGCTTTGCTTAAGCACCCATTCTGTCCGAACCAGCCGTAATCGAAGTCTTCGGGCTCGATGCTCAGGCTCGTGGCGATGTGTTCTGCCATTCGATCCAGCCATTCTCGTTGCTCCTTCGTGAACGTCTTCTCAGCGTCGCGCTCTTTAAGCCACTGCTGATAGCGGGCGACCAAGTCTTCGTGATAAGGAGCAAGCTCGCTGTCCGGAACCAGTGCATGACGGACAAGGTTTACCAGATCGGCTAGTTGCTTACCCCCAGATCCCTTTACCTTGTCTGCTTCAGTCGCTTGGAAAGCGCGCCATAGCTGGATCGGTGTGGCAGAAAGTGGAGGTCTTGCTAACGCGTCCTTGAGATCGCGAAGGTCCTTCAACTTTAGCCTCAGTGGCCGGGTTCCTGCATATAGGAGCTGGAGTGCCGTCAACTCGGTGCGGTTCTGTTCGATCCAGGTACGGAAGTCTTTGACTTTCGTTTGGGCTTTATCGAGAGCCGTAGCGTCGAAACCCGAATAGAGGACTTCGTCTATGGTGTGCCGGTCAATCGTCTGCTCGTTTTGCAGGCGAATCTCCAGCAAGCGTCGCCGGAACTTGGCTTTCATGAACGGCGTAACAGCTTCTTGTACGAGCTGGTCCACTGCGGTCTTTCTCTGTTCCTCGCTTGGCTCACCTCCACCAGCGATCTCTCGTGCCTTAGCGGCCTGAGCATCAAGATCCACTGCCTTAAGCAAATCGTTCGCTAGCTCAGGGAATGACTTGCCGTCGGCGAGCTCCCTCAGTTCCGCAAGTTGATCCGGGCTGAACTCCCGCTGCATACGTGCCAAACGTCCGGCCAGAGTGGTAAGAGCATTAGGATCACTGCCGCCCTGCGCGACGTAGTTGAGCACTTTTTCAAGGCTTGCGGACGGCTGGCGGTTTAATGTGCATGAGTCCGTTTTGTCATGCTCGCAGACTCCAACAGCATCAACGATAATAAACCGGTCCTTCAACCTTGCACTGGGAGACACTACTCTCAGCTTGTCTGGTGAAATGATGCGAACTCCACGACCTTTCATTTGCTCGAAGAACCCTGCCGACTTTACATTCCGCATGAAGAACACGCACTCGATCGGTTTCACGTCCGTTCCCGTCGAAATCATGTCAACGGTTACGGCAATGCGAGGGTAAAAACTCGTACGGAAATTGGCCAGAATCTCCTCCGGTGAAAGGGTGGAAGTCCTCACCCAGTCCGTTTCCTCGGATTCTGTGCCATCATCGTTCTTTACCTTATTGGTGATCCGAGTAAAGCCTGTTCGATAGGTGATTTTCTGGCAGAAGTCGTTTCCTTCCGCAAACACTTCTCGTGCAATCCGCACGATATCGTCTGCGTGGGAGTCGTCCTTTGCGAAGATCAATGTCTTAGGCACTTCTTTTCGGCCAGGGAAGGCATCGGGGATTACTTTTTCCCGGAACTGCTGAAGCACGGTACGGATCTGGCTCTCGGAAACCATGTCGCGATCCAGCTCATTCGCCGTATACGTTAGGTCTCTTTGCAGCAGTTGCAGACGTTCGGACGGGTAAGCTTATGGCGCTTGTCAACATACACGCCAGTTTCACCAGCAACGATTGTCGCCCCACTCTCTGTGACACGGGTACGGATGCGGTAACGTCAAAGTCAACATTGACGCCATCGGACACGGCTTCGTCGTGCCCGTACTGGGTGACGAGGTTCTGATTGAAAAAACCGATGGTCTTGCCTGCCGGTGTGGCGGTTAAACCGATTAGGAATGAGTCGAAGTAAAGCAATACCTGGGCCCACAGCTCATAAATGGACCGATGACACTCGTCGATGACGATGAAATCGAAGAACTCTGGAGGAATCGCTCCGTTGTAGATAACGTCTGGTGGCTCGCCTTGCAATGGCTTCGCGGAATCGAATACGGATCCCTCCTCATTCCCAGGATCAAACTCTGTCTCTCCTTTCAGCATCGAATAAAGGCGCTGAATGGTGGTGATCACAACCTTCGCGGCAGGATTAATCGAATTTGTTTTCAGGCGTTGAATCGTATAGAGCTGGGGGAACTTGCGAGGATCATCCGGCAGCTCGAAATGAGCGAACTCGTCTTCGGACTGTTTGCCTAAATTGGCCCTGTCAACGAGGAATAGAATCCGCTTCGCGCTGGCGTAGCGAAGAAGCCGGTAAGCAACATTGACGGCAGTGAACGTCTTCCCCGAACCTGTGGCCATCTGGATCAAGGCGCGGGGATGTGCATCAGAGAAGGACTCTTCAAGGTTCGGATCGCTTTTGCTTGGACCTTCCAGAGTGCAGAATCGTCCAGCGTCGGAAGCCCTCTTACCCTTGCGCGTAGCTGTGAAGGCTGAGATACCATCTCCCAGAGCGTCTCAGGCCGTGGAAAAGTAATATCTTCCGACTAAGGATATGGGAGCAACCCCATTTGAGAAATGGTGACGTCGCCGTTCAATTAAAACAAAAAGGGCAACGGGCGATTGTGCTGGTAGATTGCTAGGTAGCCCGGCAGCGTATTTCGCGGTTTGTGCCTCGACGCCGGATAAAGTGCCCTCAGCCTTAGCCTCTACAGCGCCGACGGCCTTTCGATCCAGATAAAGTAAGTAGTCAGCAAACCCAAAACCGGACTTCATTTGGAATTCGCGTACTGCGATGCCGCGTCCTGCGGTCAGATCAAGGTCCCGAATTCCTTGCCGAATCCAGCCTGCAGCCGTAAGGTTGGTGTCAATCTCTCGCCGAGCTTTTTGTTCTGGGCTCTCGGGCATGGTTTCCGAAACGCCGAAACGTGGTCTGGCATCGGGCACGCAACAGCGCTAGGTTGCCTTTTCAGACAACGGGGGGAAGAAGGCAAATTATCTCACGCTGGCGCGTGTCAGGACGCACCCCGTGCACGCGTGCACGAGCACAAATAGCAAACTCACCTGCCCGGTAGCGATAAGGAGTATCTGTTCCAGAAAGTAGGGGAAAATTTGTGGATGTTAGAAAACCCTTTCAAATTCACCCCTCTTCAGTCCGCGTAAACATTGAGTTCTTACGGCTAGGCCACGGACGTTAGAAAAGTGTAGTTTTCTAATCTGGTCATCGCAGAATGCCATCGAAAACCTGGCGTTTCCGACTCCGCTGCTCTGTGGGGACGGGCTTTCGGGCCGAAGTGCGCTAGCAAAGCAGCTTGTTACGAATTCCGAACAAAAGGTGCCGGCGTGCCGCAGCACGTAGATCCGGAATTATCATCCACCCTTTTGAGGGCCGGGATCCCGTAAGAAAAAATGGAGGCGTTGACATGACTCGTCGCTTCGTCAGTACCATGATCGCCGTCTTGTTTGTCGGCGCGATCTCTACCGCGCAGGCTGCGAAGAAGCCTGTAGCCAAGCCGAAGTCAGCAACGAAAGTCGCCTCTACAACTGATGCCAATATTTGCGAATTGCCGGCACCGGGCGTCAAGGCGACCGATACTGAAAAACAACAGCAACCCGATCTGACGGCGGATTTGCCGTAGTCGTTCAGACACTAGAGAAGGCACTAGAATGCTATCAAGCAATGGCGCAGAAGGACTCAACGCAGCCTAAAGGGCTGCCGAAATTGAGCAGCGCAGTGATGGATTTTAAGACTACCACAGGCAAGACGGTAGGTTTCACATTTTCCGTGTTTGTCTTCAAGGTGGGGGCGAGCCGTGAGAAGGACGTGACAGATGACCTGAGTTTCACCTATAGCGTGCCGAAGGTTGTCCTTCCCCATGATGCGCAGGGCTTGGCCAAACGAAGCCAGCGCCCCCTCCATTGTACGCGGAGCTCGTTAGAGAAGTGCAAGCTGCCGCCATTGCGGCCGAGGCGCGAAGTCCGCCCTCGGTATGTCGCTCAGTAAAGTCGGAGTTACAGTCTCCTATGGGATCAAGTTCGACGGCAATGCCTGGATAAGTGTGCAGGTCCAACTTGTCACGATTAGCAGCAACGGCGACCACGACAAGAACAATACGCAGACGATCACTTGACGTTTCGGCAGTGATCGTCTGAGGCAAGGGATGAAAGACAATGTCACTGGAGGAAATAAATGGTCAGCCGCATTTGCTTGTGCTTTTGGCTTGCGATCTTTGATAAGTTTACCTAACGAGTACGCCACAGTCGCTGCGCGTTAACGAGAAATCACGCAGTCCCGAAAACGCTGTGAGCTTCATCGAAGATGTCGAGCGCGCGTCAGTTTACCGGGACCTTCAACTCCCTTTGTCGCCCGTTCAGAATGTAAGGGTTTGCAATGAGCGTGTTGGGACTGGATCATGCAATGGCTACAACCGCGATGAAAAGAGGGATTGCGGTAAATGCTTCACAGCAGACACTTATAAGTGTACCGATGGGAGCTACGCGGAAAGATGCACGTATGATCCAAAACATTGTGGTTGCTAGTGAATACCCGCTGTGGATACGGCAACGACTGCGTTAAAGTGGGTGAGTGCAAGCGAGCACACCTCAACTGCATTTCAGTGAGGAAATCTGAATGAAATCGACACGCGTAGGAATATGGGTTCTCTGCGTGCTTGCCACCGTGCGGTCAGTTGTTGGCCAAAGCGCGCAGATTAAATTGGTGGATATCATTCCGCGCGCCTACAGCGCCGAAACCTATCAGGACAGTGAGCCCTTCCTGTCGGTTGATCCGGCAGACCCCCAAGTGATGGTGGTGTCTGCCCTTACACCTGACCCTGCCGGAGATCAGAGTGCAACTGCTCCGGTGTTTGTTTCTACCGATGGCGGCGACACATGGACACTACGTAGCATAGTTCCAAGCCGGAGCCAGACCGCAGACATTTCGCATGCGATGTTGTCCAACCGACGGCTATTCGCCGGTATTTAGCCGTACCTCTGATTCACTACCCTTGGAAGAACTCACTTCGGCTGATGTACTGCTGCCATCTCTTATGACGACCCAAGGCAGCAGAAATAGAATCGATCAGCCATTTGTGGTCGCTACGTCGATGGGCTTAGAGCAGCGAGTCTACATCGGAATGAATGACTTCGGTCAGGCCAGCGGGCGAACTGCGACCTTAGATATCACTACTGACGGTGGTGCTTCGTATCATACTGTGGCGCTGGAGTCGAGGAGCACACACAGTGCTGGCCAGGATGGTCCGTCAGTGCGCCCGGCAGTTGCAAGGGATGGCAAAGTATACGTTTCGTTTCTTGGATGGAGAGCTTCGATGGGGCGATCGCTACTGCCGATGTGGTCGTGCTTAGGGACGACAACGGCGGTAAGAGCCCCAAACCCTTTACATCGTTGATGGGAGTGGATGGCCTTGCGGGGGTCGAAGTAGAGAAGTCCGTGAAAATACCGTCGGTCAACGACGCATTTCTTGGTCCAGAACGGATTGGGTCAACACTTGCCTTGGCAGTCGATCCCAGCCAGAGTGCGCGAGTCTACGTCGCATGGGGCCAGAGAATAGGGGACGGAGATGTGTACTCGATTGTGGTGAGGAGTTCATCGGACGGAGGGGTGACCTGGACACCAAGGCGTGTTATCAGGAATGCAACGTGCATTGTTTGTCCATTTCGGACAACGGTACCGTGGGGTTCTTATATCAACAATATGTCAATGACGCAGGTCATGCGCGGTGGGTGACCAAATTGGAACAGACGAAAGATGATTTCAACAGCGTCGAACCCACGATCTTGCCAACGTGTCAGCGGATCTTGTACAGCCCAATCTGCCTTACAACGGGGACTACAATTGCTTGCTCACTGTGGGAAACGAATTCCGAGGTGTTTTTTCAGCCAACGATGAGCCTATCCTTGACAATTTCGCCAAAGGCGTAAAATATCAACGTCAGGCGGACTTTGCCGGACATGTCTTGATGGACCTGGACGGGAAACCTGTTCTGTCTTCGATAGACCCTTTTTACTTTAGCGTGCCGGTGGTTCAATAGTGCTGCTTGTAAGAGAGGTTAGAGTGAAACTTCACCCCGGTTTGGCTCTTGTATTGAGCACCATTCTGTTCTGCTCGACCTCGTTTGCCCAGTCCTCTCCAGCGGTTCCTCCAGTGGAGCGGGGTATCATAGTCTCCGGGAAAGTGATCGGGATTGGCACTCCGCCATTCCCTGGGGTACCTCCCTCTAATCGTCTATTGACTGTACAGGTGGAGTCGGTCTCAAATCTGCCGCCAGCGGTTGCGATCAAGAAAAACGATGTGATTGCAATCCTTGATGAAGGACATTTTGGAAGTAGGTACGAGAGCCATGTTTTACACGAACGTATGGATATTGGGGACAGGCATAGCACTTAGGGCGACTAGTCACTCGATTCCTCCAGCGACCGCAGTCGCTGCGAGCAGTCCGGCTTTGTCTGCTCAACAGACAGCAGATGAGGACGACCTCAGAAATAGACTATCACTTGCTGACATCGCGATTGTGGGGGAAGTCACTGCGGTTCACAATCCTCCTGTGGCAGCTTTTGTCAGCGCCTCGCAGGATTACGGAGCATGATCCCCAGTGGAAAGACGCGGTCCTGTCGGTACAATCGTGGATAAAAGGCTCAGGTCCCGTGGCTCATGTAGTGGTGCGCTTTCCTTCGACACGCGACATGGCGTACAGAAGCTATCCCAAGTTCCAGGAGGGTCAGAAAGGGACATTCCTACTTCACAAGGACCAAGTGTCTGTGAGCCCGTTTGCAGCTTTTGAGGGCACGCCAGTGCCGACCTACACCTCGACGAGCAGCAAAGATGTGTTAGATGTGAATGCGGGAACAAAACTAAAAGCCCTTTTGGCAAATCAGTAGCGGAAGTTTGGGGTGATAAGCGGTAAGCCTTGTCGGCACTATGCTCGACGTTTCGGAGCCAACGATCTCAAGAGACTACGCATCGGAGTTGCAGTTTTGCCGACTTGTTCCTAGGGCTAGCATTGGGATCATCCTGAGTCTCATTCTGTTCATAGCGTCTGCGGGTGGGCAGTCCAGCCCACTCGCTCACGAAATGTTAAACGCCATCTTGTCCTAGTCGTCCCTGGTCAACGACGAGACGGGGGACATTCCTATCGTTCTTGGTATGTTAGCTGCTCATACCAAATTTGCTCGGCATGTAAATATCAATAAAAACCCCGATGCTAAGTCCATTAACTTTTATCTGCTGCCGCCACACCTGATCGACCGGCATAATCTGCCAGAGGCCATTTGGAGTTCACAGATACTCGGGAATTGCTTATATATCGGTATTTCAAATGCTATTGTCTGTGACCCTGATTTCCTCGATAGTTTTTTGGATACGCATAGGGTCTTTAGTGGTGGCTCGCCGAACGAACTGTGTCGCCGAGCTGATCAGTTTGCTTTTTTAGCATGGGTGCTCGGACACGAACTTGGCCATGTCGTTCACGGTACGACAGGTCATTTTGGCGAGGCGCACGTGATCGATAGACCGGTGACGGCGCTAGAACTCCGACAAAAAGATGAGAGCGATGCTGACCTCTTTGCAGCGCGTCAGATTCTTAAAAATCGCCCCGTGACTCGCGACCTGGAAGGTATTCTCATTGCGTTGATCAATCGCGAAGTTATCGACAAGACAGGGGCTGTTCCCGCCGCATATGGAGTCGGCCTGCAGTATGACTACCAGAGCCAAGCGATGATTCAATACAGTACGATGGGGGATCATCCAGAATTCGTGATTAGAGGGACAAGGATGCTGGATGAAATCTCGAAGGGAACGAAAGATCCAGCACTGCAAAATCTAGTTCGCACATTCGAAAGGCACCTTACACCGGTCGCGAATTAGGGCAGGGCCAAAGGAATGACGTACTAGGTTCCTAGCGACCTTTGCGTGTCAAGTTTGGGTTCGGGGCTTGCGTATGGTCACTCCGGCGACGTTTCCCAGAAGCCCGTTTCGGGGCTTTCCGGCTAATCAATAGAGGTTGATGGCTGGGTGGGACTCAAGGGCCTATCTGCTGAAACTTCCTACGCCTCTAGGGCTGTATCGGAGCCCCAGTGTGAAAAGGCATAGCATGTTGCAGCCGGATTTCCGACCTGATTTCCAGAAAGCGAGCAATAAGGAAACAGACCTCCCGCGGCGATAATCCATATGATTGCAGACCGATGCGCACTCCAGAGTCGAAACGGTGCGAGTACCGGCGGCCAGTCGGAGACCGCTAAATGGAGATCTCGGATAAAAACCTTCGTGATATCGCAGCAATAACCTCAGACGGACTCTACGATGTCCCAACCTCGGAACGCCTACGCACCGCGCTCAATGACATTGATCGGGAAGTTCAACGAGGGCATGCACAACACTACACGGAGTTGGTTGGTATCCAGACAAGAAACAGCGAGTAGATATCGTGGCGCGAAGTTGGAGTCTGGGTGAAATTCTGGAGTTTCCGGAAGCAATTGATCCGGTTGTGAAAGCACTATTCGAGAAGCCCTCAGAATATACGAAGGAAGGTGACTCATACCTGCAAAACATGGTTCCTCGTAGCTCATTGACTTTGGGAAATGGCGAATTTGATTTTCATCGCCTCAAGCTACGAGAGCGCAATGAAAGGCTTTCAATTTTGGGATCGAGTCTACTCCGTTGAAAAGTCAGACGCTGCTGTCCTGGAGAACTTTGCCGCCTAGTCTCACCCATAACAACGATATTTTCACCTAGTCAAGCATAAGAAAACAAGAACAATCCATATGTCGGATGACGATGGCCGTTCATGGAAGGACGATGTCTATTTTGGGAGCCAGAGAAAGCGCGCTGAATCGGAACTGGAACGGCGCGGCAACCCACCGTACGAGCCGGAGGCCTATCTCAAGCATTGAGGTGCCTTAACATCCGTTATTTCATAAATGAATACGACATCTACGTAGTCAAATGAAGCCCTGTTCGGGTATTCCGGGCCAGAAGTCGGCTTGTGGGAAGTTTGAGTTGGCAATGCGTGATTCTAAGCCGTCGGCTGCACTCGTGGAAGGAGGCTGCTGTGACAAAAACGTGATAGTTCCATGTTCAGAGCCAGTCAAGATTGATCAGAACGCATCAGAACGTAGATCTGGTAAGCGGCTAAAGAATCAGGTAGAGTAGAGAATTTTCATAACCGGTCAGAACACACTAGGTGATCTTCAAAACCGGCGGGCGGCAGGTCTTCCTGTCGCCGGTGGGTTCGACCCCCACTCGCTTCCGCCAAGACACCTAGATTTCTGAAGGACCCGAGGCCGCGCCCGATCACGCGGGATGCCTTTGCTATCGGGCTTTTCGGGCTCTGTGGGCAGCAGCCTGCGGAGTGGAAATGTCTGTGGAAATCTTTCTCATAACAACTAAATTTTGGAGATTTCCTCTAAACCAGCGGGTGTATGATGATTTTCCTAGAGCAGACCAGAGTCCGGGTGCGGGGTGCGGCGTCGCAATCGGCCTGACAGTAGCGAGGAACTACCATTATGGCCATGAATCACTCATCCAGCGAAGAGTCGCGTCCGGCGGCAATCGAGAAAAAGCCTTACGAGAAGCCGAGCCTTTCGATACGAGCAGGTCTTTGTGACCTCGGCGCTTTCCTGCGGCAAGATTGATCCCCTCCCAAAGCGGCTGCAGCCAACAATACGAAGGTGTCATGAGGCAGGCCGACAGCGTCCAAGCGGATACTGCCGGCGCTGTGAAGTGTGATCTTGCGAGCGAGGTTTTGCGTTCTTCGGCAGCCTTCGTTTCGCAGCTATGGGTTGGAGCATGCTTCCGGCGATTTGGCCCGGGGATACGCTGGTTGTCGAGCGGGCCAGTGCGGATCAACTCAGGTGGGAGATGTTGCGCTGGTCGGACGCGAGGGCAGGTTGTGTGCCCATCGCGTTGTTTCTCGCGGGAAGAGCTCCGGGAATCCTGCATTGGATGACCCAGGGCGATGCCATGCCCGCGCCTGATCGACCTGTGACCGAGAGTGAAGTTGCTGGGGCGGGTCGCCTATCTTATCCGGTCGGGAAAGTGCGTCCCAGTGCCTAGCCGAAGTTGAGTTTGGTCGAACAGTTGGTTGCGAAGATTGTTCGGCGGTCCTTTCTTGCGGGGCGCGCCCTCGTCTATCTGCATCGCATGGTTGGAATGGCAGAGAAATCTGGTCCAAAGGAATCGGTTCTTCCGTGCCGGGGCTAGCCGCACAAGTCGAGCGTTACAGTGTGGTGATCGCGATTGGCGGTGTCGCCGTCCGGGTGAACACGGCCGACGCGGATTTTCTTGCGATGCTGGAAGAGCGCTATGCCGGGTTCGTTCTGAAGCGCGGAAACCGGCGGACGCAGGCGCGGAATTCGATTTCGATGTGGAGTTGGCGACGCCGGCATTTGCTAATCCCGATGCGGATGTGAGCGTGACTTACCGCTCAGGCCGGTGGTTCATGGAGCGAGGCGATTTTCGCGCCGAGTGGGAACCAGCCACGGGCCGCGGCTGCATTCGTCAGTCGGCGAATCCTTATTCGATTGACGCGGTTTTGCGGATCGTGCATACGCTGGTGATGGCCAGGCAGGGCGGATTTCTTTTGCACTCTGCCAGCGCGATTCGCAATGGGAAGGCGTTTTTGTTTGCCGGCGTTTCGGGAGCGGGGAAGACTACAATTTCGCGGCTCGCTCCGGCTGACGCTACCCTGCTCACCGATGAGATCTCGTACGTTCGCAAGTTGGACGCTTCCAACGAGAGCAGTTCCAAGAAGAAGTCTTCCCAGGGGAACTTTTCCCAGAAGGGCGGCGGTTATGTGGCGTTTGGCACGCCCTTTACTGGCGAACTGGCGAAGCTGGGCGAGAATACTTCGGCTCCGGTGGCTGCGCTCTATCTGCTGGCGCAAGGTCCTGAGAATCGGATCGACGCGGTGAGTGCGGCCGATGCCGGGCGCGAACTGCTGGCCAACATGCTTTTCTTTGCCGAGGATCAGGAGTTGGTGTGCTCGGCATTTCAGGCGGCGTGCGACTTCGTCCATGACGTGCCGGTCTACCGGCTTACTTTTGTGCCGGATGCGCGCGTCTGGGAGATGATTGGATGAAGATGAATAAGAGACTCTATGTGGCGCGCAGTCCGCGCATCGCAGCCCGCCGGCTGGGGGAAGAAATGCTGGTGATGTCGGGTCAGGGTTCGACGCTGTTTACGCTGAACCCGACGGCGACCATTCTGTGGCAGGCTGCCGATGGCGCGACGCCGCTCGATGAGATCGTCGAGCGCCGCATCTGCTCCGAGTTCGACGTGAAGCCCGAGGAAGCCATGCGGGACGCCGAGGCGCTGGCCGAGGACTTAGCCAAACATGGCATTCTGCTGATCTCGGAAGAGCCGATACCGAAGCCGGTCAAGTCTGTGCAGGAGTCGCGATGAGCGTGTTGATGCAGGAAATGAGCGACCGGGCGCTGCGGCTGGGGGTTCCTCTCAGCGTGCAACTGGATCTGACCTACCGCTGCAACGAGAAGTGCGTCCACTGCTACCTTGATCACCACGACCACGGTGAGATGACTACGGCGGAAATCAAACATCTGCTCGAGGAGATGGCAGAGGCCGGCGTCTTTATCCTTACGCTCAGTGGCGGCGAGATCTTTCTGCGCAAGGACTTCTTTGAAATTCTGGAGTGCGCGCGCGCGCTTACCTTCTGCATCAAGCTCAAGACCAATGCGGTGTTGATTCGTGAGGCGCAGGCGGCGCGCATCCGCGATCTGGGGGTGGAGTCGATTCAGGTCAGCATTTATTCGCATCGGCCGGAAGTTCACGATGCGATCACCAAGGTTCCGGGCTCGCTGCGGCGGTCGCTCGACGCGATCCGCTTTTTGAAGTCGCAAGGCCTGAAAGTCGTCATCGCGAATGTACTGATGACGGAAAACATGCAGGACTATCACGGAGTGCAGGCGCTGGCCGATGAACTTGGCACGAAGTGCACGCTGGATCCGACGGTCACGCCGATGATGGATGGCGACCGCTCCGTCCTGGACTTGAACGCGGGCGAGTCTGCGCTGCGCCGCCTGTTCCGCGACGAAGCTTTCGTGGGCAACGCCGATGAGTTCTGCGCGCCGCCTCCCGCGCCCGATGAAGACAGCATGGAGTCTACGCCTTGCAGCGCCGGCCACACGGCCTGCTACGTTTCTCCTTACGGGGAGTTTTATCCCTGCGTGCAATTTCCCTTGTCTTGTGGAAACGTGCGGCAGCAGCGGTTCATCGACATTTGGCGAAACTCCGAACAATTGAAAGAAGTGCGCTCGATTCGTTTGCGCGATCTTTCCAGTTGCTCGCAGTGCGCGCATGGGTCAACCTGCAGTCGCTGTCCCGGCCTGGCCTTCCTGGAAGGGAATATGCGCGGCCCTTCCACTGCGGACTGCGAGAAATCCTTTGCCCGGACCGGTATTCCTTCGGCTAATTTGCTCGCGAAAAAGGAAAAAGCTTCTGCGCTGCGGCTGGTGCAGATTCAGCTTGTGCCTGCGATTACGGGGGGCAGGCTAGCCGGCATGGGCGCCTCAGCCAGTGCATTAGGCGCGTAGCGATCGGGCGACAACGTTTCTTCCTGCCGTATACTGCTTCGACTTATGGCCAACATCCTCTATGGAGTGAACGGCGAAGGCGCCGGGCACTCCACGCGCGCGAAGGAGGTTCTTACTCATCTGCGGGAACAGGGGCATACGCTCCATGTGGCTTCGTTCGACCGCGGGATGCGCAACCTCAGCGGTGAGTTTGACGTTACGGAAATCTTTGGCTTCCGCTTCGCTTATGTGAACAATCGTGTGCGCTACAAACGCACCTTTGCCAAAAACCTGGTGACGATGCGGCAGGCAGCGAAGAGCGTGAGGCGGCTCAAGGACTTGATTGCGGCGTGGAAGATCGACCTCGTCATCACCGACTTCGAACCCTTAAGTTGCCACGTGGGGCACAGGGTGGGGCTGCCCGTGATCTCGATTGACAATCAGCATTGCCTGACGAATGCGGTGGTTTCCTATCCGCGGCAGTACCGGCGCGACGCTGCGGCTGCGAAGCTGGTAACGCGGCTGATGACTCCGCACGCTGACGCTTACCTGGTCATTTCTTTTTTCACAGCGCCGGTCAAGAAGCAAAACACGTTTCTGTTTCCTCCGCTGCTGCGGCAGGAGATTCTTGAAGCCACTCCGACCCAGGGGGAACACGTGTTGGTGTACGTAACTTCTCCGGCGCCCGCGCTGGCTAAGACGTTGAACGCGGTGCGCGGTCGCTTTATTGCCTACGGCTTTGACCGGGACGGAGAAGATGCGAACGTCGTTTATAAGAGACCCTCGCTCGATGGTTTTATGCGCGACCTTACCAGCGCCAAGGCGATCGTGGCGAACTCTGGATTTTCGCTGGTCACGGAGGCTTTGCATCTGGGAAAGCCCTATCTCGCCGTTCCCGTGAAGCACCAGTTCGAACAGATATTCAACGCCTACTGGCTGCAGAAAATGGAGTACGGCGCTTATTGGGAAGAATTGAACAAGGAGCGCGTCGAGTCGTTCCTTTACAACCTGCCGCTCTATCGGGAGAAACTGGCAGACTATCCCAGGCAGGGAAATGGAGCCCTCTTGGCGAAGCTCGACAGTCTTATTGCCGAACCCACGACCGTGATCTCAACCTCTCGATCTGACTCCTTATCCGCCCGTACACGGTCCGTTCGTAATGCTGGCTCGTGAAGGCTGCGCGGCTAACATGGGCTGGAGCAGTCCTTCGGGAGGACGTTTATGGGCATGAGGCGCAGGCTCTTTCTTCCACTAACCGCAGTGTTCTTATTGCTCACTGTGGCGGCCAATGCCCAGGATTCGCCGTCGCTCGGGGACCTTGCGCGGCAGCAGCGGCAGCAAAAAGAAAGGTCAAAGCCCGTGCAGGGCAAGGATGCCAAGCCAGCCAAGGTCATCACGAATGAGGAAATTCGCGCACACGGAGGAGCTGCACCAGCGCCGGCCTCCGAGGAACAAGCGGCTTCAACTCCTTCAGCGAACTCTTCAGCAAATGAAGTGAAGCAGACAGCCGAGGTCTGGACGTCGCAGATCGCGGCGCAAAAAATTCAGATTGCCTCCCTGCAAAAACAAATTGACGAGATCAATCAGTCGATCCAATTTGCTCCGGCTAACTGCGTTGTCCAACTGCGTGCAGTGGAACGAGCGGCAACTGGCGAAGCAGCGGCAAGCCGAGGGCATGCAGGCTCAACTGGAAGAGCAGAAAAAGCGCCTGGAGTCGATGCAAGACTCTGCCCGCAAACAAGGCTATGGCAGCGCGGTGTACGACCCGTAGCCTCACGAGTCCTCCGCCAATTTTTCCATCTTTTCGTCTTCCGCGAAACCTCTCGTTCGTGCGAAATTAGTTCAATGCCTCTCGTGGTTCGTCCCTCACGCATTCATTCGGTTGGCGTGTTTACCAATGCGCCGATTCTCAAGGGCGCGCGCGTAGTCGAATATGCCGGCCCGCGCATCTCTCCCGAGGAGGCCGACCGGCTGTACGATGGCGCGCCCCGCACGTATCTCTACGGTCTGGAAGACGGCAAGACGGTGATCGACGGCGAGGGGCTGGGCGCTTACTTGAACCATTCCTGCGATCCCAACTGCGAGATCGACGAGATCAAGAACCGCGCGTGGATCTTTGCGTTGCGCGACATCGCTGCCGGCGAAGAACTGCTTTGGGATTACAACCTTTACGACGATGAGGATCCCGCGCCCTGTTACTGCGGATCGCCGAAGTGCCGCGGGACTATGTATTCGCGGGAATGGATGGCCAAGATGCGGCGGAGGGCGCGCAGGAAAAGGCCTTGACTCTCGAGCGGTCTCGCTTCGCCCGACCAGACAGCCCCTGGGCTTCACTCAGGGCAGGCTGAGGCGGCTGTCCCGGCATGAGTATGTTGGTCCTTATACTTTTTCTGGCGCCTTTCCTCGTTCGCGCCAGCCTTCGATGATCAGATACAGCACGGGGATGAATAAGAGATTCAGCAGCGTCGACATGATCATGCCGCCGAAGACGGTTGTGCCCACGGAGTGGCGGCCGTTTTCTCCCGCGCCGGTGGCGACGACCAGGGGAACGACGCCGAGGATGAAGGCGAGCGAAGTCATCAGAATCGGCCGCAGACGAATCGAGGCAGCTTGTATCGCGGCATCCACCAGCGGAATGCCCCGTTGCCGCAACTGTTCGGCGAATTCCACGATCAGAATCGCGTTCTTGCTGGCGAGTCCGACCAGCATGACCAGTCCCACCTGGCAGAAAACGTCATTCTGCAAGCCGCGCATCCACTGCGCTCCCAGCGCTCCCAGCAGCGCCATGGGCACCGCCAGCAGCACGATGAATGGCAGGACAAAACTTTCATACAGCGCGGAAAGCGTGAGGTACACGACCACTACGCCCAGCGTGAAGAGAACCAGCGTGGTCCCGCCGGATTGCAACTCTTCGAGCGACAGCCCGGTCCAACTGTAGGTAAAGCCCTGCGGCATCTTCTTGGCCAGTTCCTCCATGGCTACAATCCCTTCCCCGGAACTGAAGCCGGGCGCGGGGGAGCCATCGATCTCGGCGGAGCGGAACAGATTGTAGTGGCTGATGACCTGCGGGGTTGTGGTCTGCGTAATGCTGATCAAGTTATCCAGCGGCACCATCGCACCGCTGTCGGAACGCACGTAGAACTTGTTCATGTCCTGGGCCTGCGCACGGAACTGCTTATCCGCCTGCACATAGACGCGGTATGAGCGGTTGTTGAAATCGAAATCGTTCACATAGGACGAGCCCATGTAGACGCCCAGGGTGTCAGTGATCTGCGACAGTGGAACGTGCAGGCTCTTGGCTTTCTCGCGGTCAATGGTGATCAGATACTGAGGATCGTTCGCCGTAAATGAACTGTAGAGTCCGACGAGATCCTTTTCCTTGCGGGCGGCGGCCTGGCGCATCACGTCCTGCGTGGTGCTCGCGAGTTCGTCGAGGCGGTGCGAAGCCTGGTCCTGTATAACGAACTGAAAGCCGCCGAACTGCCCGAGGCCCTGGATGGCGGGGGGAAGCGTGGCAAAGACGATTGCCCCGGAAATGCCAAACAGCCTTGGACGGACGCGGTTCACAATGGCGGCCGCAGTGTGTTGATCGCCTTTGCGCTGGGAAAACGGCTTCAGGGGAACGAAGATCAGTCCCTGGTTCGACGTACTGCCGGAAAAGCCAAAGCCCGCGATAGAGAAGGTTCCCGCGGCTTCCGAGACATCGCTCAGCATGTGCGCCACTTGCTTCCCGATGTCTTTCGTGTATTCGAGGGAAGCCCCCGATGGCGCCTGCATGACGATGATGAAATATCCCTGGTCTTCGTCAGGCACGAAGCCTGTCGGCACGCGTTTGAAGACAACATAAGTGAGTCCCAGACCGGCGAAAAACAGCACCATCGTCGCCAGCTTGTATTTCAGAAAGTAACCCAGCAGGCTACGGTATCCCCGGGTGAAGGCAGCGACGCCGTCGTCAAACTTTTGCAGCCACCACCACTTTTGCCGGTGGGAGTCGCGCAGAAAAATCGCCGCCAGCACCGGAGCCAGGGTCAGCGCGTTGAAGGCGGAAATGGCAATGGAAAATGCGATGGTCAGCGCAAACTGGCGAAACAGGATGCCGGTCGTCCCGGGAAAGAATGCAACCGGCACAAACACGGCCACCAGCACCAGCGAGGTGGCGATGACGGCGCCGGTAATCTCAGCCGTGGCTGCCCCTGCCGCCTTATGCGAATCGTGTTCGCCCTCAGTGATATGGCGCTCAATGTTTTCAATCACGACGATGGCGTCGTCGACGACCAGGCCGGTGGCCAGCGTGATGCCGAACAACGTCAGCGTGTTGATGGAGAAACCCAGCAACTTCACAAAGATAAAGGTGCCGATGAGCGAAACCGGAGTGGCGATGAAGTGAATCATCGTCGTCCTCCAGTCGCCGAGAAAGATAAAGATCACCAGGATGACCAGCAGAATCGCCGAACCTACTGTGACCACCACGTCGCGAATGGATTCGCTGACTGCGTCCGTGACATCGAAGGCCACTTCGTAGCGCATTCCGGGAGGAAAGCTCTTCGAAAGGCGCGCCAGTTCGGTGAGCGCGCGCCGGTGGACATCGAGTGCGTTCGCGGTGGAGAGCTGCGTAACCGCCAGGCCGACTGCATCCTGCCCATTAAATTGCAGGTCGGTGCCGTAGTCTTCCGCGCCCAACTCGGCCCGGCCCACATCTTTCAGGCGGACCAGGGTTCCATCGGCGTTGGTCTTGAGAATGATATTGCCGAACTGGCTGGGCTCGCTCAGCCGTCCGACGGCCCGTACGCTGATCTGGTAAGTCTGTCCCTCGGGGGCGGGCTGCTGGCCCACCTGCCCGGCGGCGATTTCCACGTTTTGTTCCGACAGCGCGTTGACCACATCCGGCGCCGTCAGCCCGCGACCCGCCAGCCTCCCAGGGTCGAGCCAGAGGCGCATGGAATACTTGCGCTCGCCGAAAATAAGCACATCGGCCACCCCAGGAATACGCTTGAGCGAGTCCTTGACGTAGACATCCAGGTAATTGCTGACGAACAGCGTGGAATACTTGTTATTGTCGGCGAGGACCGCGGCGCCGAAGACGAAGTTCTGCGAGGTCTTTGCGGTCGTGATGCCGATATTCTTTACCGCGGCAGGCAGGCGTCCCAGCGCAGTGTTGACGCGGTTCTGGATGTCGACCGTCGCCAGGTCGGGATCGCGATTCAGATCAAATGTGGCGGTAATGGTGCTGGATCCATTGTTGCCGCTGGTGGAGGTGATGTACTTCATCCCCTCGGCGCCGTTGATCTGCTGCTCCAAAGGAATGGTGACCGCGCTCTCCACGGTCTGCGCGCTGGCTCCAGTGTAGAAGCTGGTTACGCCGACTTGCGGCGGAGCAAGGGTCGGAAACTGCGCGATGGGCAGCGTGGGAATCACGGCCGCGCCCGCCAGAATAATCAGCAGCGCGCAGACGCTCGCGAATACGGGACGGCGAATGAAGAATTCAACGAACATAGGATTTTCGTGCGGCTTTCTCCAGTCGGAGCAATTAGCACGTTAGCAATTAGCCCCGCTACAATCTTGCAGGCCCTCACCACGGCACTCAATCGGCCGAGTGCTAATTGCCAACTGTCTGCTGTCGCGCTGAGTTGAACCGTGAAGCCTAACTTTGCGGAATCACCGGCGCCCCATCCAGCAGGAACTGCGTTCCGGAAACGATCACTTTGTCGCCGGGCTTCAGGCCCTCCTGCACTTCGTAATCGTTCCCCACCGTCTGCCCGACCTTCAACGGCTTCTGCCGCGCCACGTACGAGCCGCCATTCTGCGGCTCAGCCACAAAGGCGAAGTACTGCCCTCCGAGCCGCGATACGGCAAGGATCGGAACCTGCGGGTTCTGGTGCGTTCCCCACACAATGCGGGCGCGGATGAATTGCGATTGGCGCAGCGCGTCGTTGCTGTTGGCGATGAGCGCTTTCACCAGCACCGTTTGCGTGGTGTTATCTACCTGCGGCGAGACGAAGGTCACGCGGCTGTCGGCCAGCACTTTCCCGTTACTGTCAACAACCTGCACTGGCAAACCCAACTTGAGTTGCGAAGAGCGTTCAATGGGCGCATATACGTAGACTTCGAGACTGCCCGGCTTATCCACGGTAGTGAGCTGCGTCGTGACCGCGACGCGGTCGCCGACGTGCACTGGAATGTCCCCTACAATTCCGCTCCAAGGCGCAGCCACCCGGTAGTAATGCAGTTGCACTTCCTGTTCGCGCACTTGAGCGTCGAGCGAGTCCACCTGGGCCTGGGCTGCGTCCATGGCGGATTTTGCCTGGTCGAGATCCTGCTTGCTGATCACGCCCGCCGAATAAAGTCCCTGGGAGCGCTCGTACTGCTGCTTCGTCCAAATCACGTTTGCCTGCTGGGCGGCACGCGAGCTTTCCTGGCTCTTGACCGTGGCCTGCTGCTTGAGCGGATCGATTTCCATCAGCGGCGTCCCCGCGCTAACGGCATCGCCGGAGCGCACGAAGATCTTGACGACCTGGCCCTCCACCTGCGGCATGATCACGGCTGAATCGCGCGACTTCAGCGTGGCTACGTACTCGCTGGCGTCGTTCACCGCCGTAGCCTGCGCCTCCTGCACTTTCACCGGCATTGCGGGCGGCCCGCCGGCTTGAGCACTCTGCGCAGCGTGGCTCGAACAGGCCAAGGTTGCTCCGCTGGCCAGAAGGGCCGGGAGGACAAATGCTTGGGTTAAGTATTTGCGGATGCATTTAAACATGAACTCGCCGTTGAACCCCCGGACAATTTAGACGACGGCACAGCCCCAAGGTTGTGCGTTTATTACAAGATTCGCATGAGGCTCCTCGGGACGCAAAATAATCGAGGGCCTTGGGGGAAGAAATAGAGAAGCGGGAACCAGGTTGGGCGCGGGTGGGGCGGATTGCCGCTTACATCTTCTTCTATTTATTGTGGCCCCGGTCTGCCAGGCAGTGGCTCAGAGGCCGGTCTCGCTTCGCTCGGCCGGACCCCTCGAGGCTCGGGGCAGGCAGCCGAGGCAGCTTGTCCCCACATGAGCAGTTCAACATGGGCATCTCCTTCTCGACCTCTTGGAGTCTGCTACATTGTTGCGCTATGGAGAAGAGTCCCGTCCAGCCTGCCCGCGGCTTTTCGAGCGACAACAACGCCGGCGTGCATCCCGAGATTCTTGAGGCCATCGCCCGCGTGAACCAGGGCCATGTGGTCGCTTACGGCGACGATGCCTACACTCGTTCGGCGATCAAGAAGTTCGAGGAGCATTTTGGACCGGACATCGCCGTTTTTTTTACCTTCAACGGGACCGGTGCGAACGTTCTCAGCCTGCAGGCCCTCACGCGACCGTTTCACTCAGTCCTGTGCAGCGATTATGCGCACATCTATACTGACGAATGCGGCGCGCCCGAGAAGCACGCCGGGTGCAAGCTGATTCCGCTGCCGCAGCAGGCCGGCAAGATCACGCTCGACTCAGTCCGCCACGCCTATCACGGCATTGGCGACGAGCATCACTCGCAGCCCCGCGTCATCTCGATTACGCAGTCCACCGAGATGGGCACGGTCTACCGGCCGGAAGAAATTCAGGGGTTTGCCCACTTCGCACACGAGCACGACATGTTCCTGCATATGGACGGCGCGCGCATCGCCAACGCCGCCGTTTCCCTGGGCCAGACGCTCCGCCAGGCCACTCGCGATTTAGGCGTGGATGTTCTTTCTTTTGGCGGCACCAAGAATGGAATCTTGGGCGGCGAAGCGGTGGTGTTTTTTCATCCCGAACACGGCGAGAACTTCCTCTACTTGCGCAAGCAGAGCATGCAACTGGCCTCGAAGATGCGCTTCATGGCAGCGCAATTCGAGGCCCTGCTCACCGCCGATCTCTGGCGCCGCAGCGCCGAACACGCCAACCGCATGGCTCGCGTGCTGGAAAGGGAACTCAGCCGCGTTCCTGGAGTCAAGGTTGTGTGGAAGGTCGAGGCCAACGGCGTGTTCGTGCAGATCCCGCGGCACTCCATTGAAAAGATTAAGCAGCAATACTTTTTTTATATATGGATAGAGGAGGAATCGATCGTGCGCTGGATGTGCTCCTTCGACACCACGGAAGAGGATATCCGCACGTTTGCAGAAGTGGTCGCCGAGGCGGTGAAGGGGTGATGAAAGGCGCTCAACCGCGCTCTTAGTGATTGCTTTTTGCGCCGCTTTTAACTAGATTTACTTCTTCCCCGCTGCGCGCGTATTCAGCCGGGTTGCTTGATCCAGGTTGCTTGATCAGGTTGCTTGATCCCCAGGAGCCGTTGATGAGCCGGAAGTGGTTCAGCATCCTTGCCCTTATCGCCGCCGCGACATTCTTGCTCAGCCTGTCGAGTTGCGCGCTCAATTCTCATCTGCTGTCGATTCAGGTCCAGCCCTCGTCGGGTGGTACTTTCGGCGGGGCCGACCCCACCTTGTTTTTTGATTTCAAAGCTTTTGGTAGCTACAGTCATCCTCCGCGCACGGTAGATATTACCGATCAGGTCAACTGGCAATCGGACAATCCGCAAGTGGTTCAGGTGACGAATATGGGCGTGGTTTCGCCGTCGACGGACCTTGGCTGCGGACTGGCAAACATTTTTGCAACCATGCAAGACGGCAACAATGATGTGATCAGCAACTCCGTCCCGGTCACGGTGAATGGCCCGGCTAGCTCGGGCTGCACGCCCGCCGGCAACCCACCGATTTTGACCGTCAACTTCGGCGGCACCGCTACCGGGACCGTAGTCAGTTCACCGGCGGGAATCAATTGTTCGACTCCATCGTCATGCAACGCTCAGTTCACGGCGGGCACCACCGTGACTCTGACCGGCACTCCGACCGGGACCTCGAATTCCGTGACTTGGAATGGCTGCAATTCGTCCACGGGCTTCACTTGTTCCGTTCTCATGGAGAACAGTAACGTCTCGGTGACCGCAACCTTCCAATAGGACTTCCCATCGAGGAGGATGGCGTTCCCTTGGTTCACTCGTCGGGTTCGTTCAGCAGCTTTCCCAGCGTAGGCTTGTGTTTTGCCGGCTTCTTGTTCTTGTGCGGAACGAGCTTGCCCGCCGGGGGCGCACCCATGCGCTCCCGCGCCAACTCCTTCACTGCCTGTACCGCGCCAAACCGCTTGACCTTCTTCTTGCGCGCCATTTTCCCGCTTACCCCGACATTCATGTTGCCATAGCCTGTACCGCGTCGAACATGCAATAATTGTGTTTCATGGGCTGGTTGGGCGGTTGAAGGGGTAGGGACTGGCCGACGACTGACGACCAGCGACGATTTTCATGGAAGAACGCGATTTTTTCGACGAGAGCACCCAAAAGAAACCGGCGACCCTGAACTGTCCGCACTGCCAGCAACCCGCCGAGTATGAAGTCACCTGGGTGGTGCGCACCAAGAAACGCCAACTGGCCGGCCGCGCCGACGAGCGCGACCGCGCCCGCTTTGCCAAAGCCCGCTCCTACATGCTGCGCAAAGACGACCTGATGGCCTGCAAGAACATACGCTGCCGCAAACGTTTTGAGATCTCGGGCGTGCAGTCGGTGGTCTTCACCGAGTAGGACTCCGATCCGGGAGCGGCATTAGGAGCTATGACCCTACCCATCTTGTTAATTGAGCTCCTAAAGCTCCTCATCGGCATTGGCGCATGTGCCGGCGCATTCTTTGTGTTTAAGATGCTTAGAAAATCAAAGTAGCCACTACCCCCGAATCCTTCTAAGTGCCAATTGCTACCGACTCATTTATACTAGTGCGTTTCCCTGCCGCTCCTCGAAGCGACAGGGGCCAAGGAGTCCTGTTTTGAAAATCCTGGTTTGCATGAAGCAGGTGCCGCAGAAGGATGCTCCGCTCAAGCTGAATGAGACTGCGGCCTGGATCCGCGAAGACGTCTCGTATGAAGTGAACGAGCCCGACGCTTTCGCCCTCGAAGAAGCACTGCGCCAAAGGGAAAAACATACTGGAGAAGTGGTGGTCATCACTTCCGGCCCGGCACGCGCCCAGCAGGTGTTGCGCGAAGCCCTCGCCAAGGGCGCCGACCGTGCCATTCACCTCGAAGACAATGCTTTCGTCGGACTCGATGCCTTCAACACCGCGAAAGCCTTCGCGGTCGCCATCAAAGATGAAAAGTTCGATCTGATCTTCACCGGCCTGCAATCTGACGATTACGGCTACGCGCAGACCGGCGTCATCCTGGCCGAATTACTGGGTTGGCCGCACGCCACCATCATCATGCAGATTGAAAAAAACGAGACCGGCATCCGGGTGAAGCGCGAACTCGAAGCCGGATTCTTTCAGTTTGTCGACATGCCGCTGCCCTCCGTACTAACGATTCAGTCTGGGATCAACAAGCTGCGCTACGCCACGCTGATCGGCATCAAGCAGGCGAAGAACAAGCCCATCCGCAAGGTGACGCTGGCGGAAGTGCAGTCGGCAATCGGCGAGAACCTGCAGAAAATCGAACGCCTCTACGTGCCGCAGAAAACGAAGAAGACCGAACACATAGAAGGCTCGCCAGCCGAAATCGCGAAGAAGCTGGTGGACAAACTGCGCAACGAGTTGCGCGTGCTGTAGCGCCGGCAGCCTGACCTGAGCGAAGTCGAAGGGTCCCGCCGGCTTTTCTTAAGCTAGGAGCTAGAAGCTAGAAGCTGACTTTATGCCCGATACCATCCTCGTAGTCGTCGAACAACGCGAAGGCAAACTCAACCGCGTCTCCTGGGAGACCATCACGGCCGGCCAGGCCATAGCCGCCGCTACTGGCTGGACTCTTGATGCTGCCGTCGTCGGAGGACCAGCGTCTGCATTAGCCGCCGAAGTCGCCGCAAAGAAAGTTGCGAAGGTGTATGCGGTCGAGTCGCCGAAGCTCGAGCCCTATACGCCCGATGCCTTCGCCGTCGCGCTCAAGCAGTTCCTCACGGCGAAGCGGCCGAAGCTCGTGCTGATGCCGCACACGTATCAGGTGCGCGATTTCGTCCCCAAACTAGCCACTGCGATGGGACGGGCCGTTATCAGTGATTGCATCGGGTTCAAGCACGAAAACGGCAAGCTCGTCTTCACCCGGCAAATGTTTCAAGGCAAGTTCGCCGCCGATGTCAGGTTCGCTTCCGATGCGCCATGGTTTGCCACTTTTCAGAATGGAGCTTTCCGCGGAGACAAGGCCGAAGCCGGAGCCAGCCCGGCCCCGGTTGAAACTGTTTCGGCCGAGATTGCCGACGGTGTGGTTCGAAACAAGCCACAGGAAGTATTCAAAGAAGCCAAGCAGGCGGTCGATCTGACGCAGGCGGAAGTGATCGTGGCCGTCGGTCGCGGAATTAAGGAACAAAAAAACATCGACATCGCCAAGCAGCTGGCCGATGCCCTCGGCGCCGACCTGGCGGCCTCGCGCCCCATCTGCGACAACGGCTGGCTCCCCATGGATCGCCAGATCGGCTCGTCCGGCCAGACCGTTGCGCCCAAGCTGTATCTCGCGCTCGGCATCAGCGGCGCGATTCAGCATATCGTTGGCATGAAAGGCTCACGCACCATCATCGCCGTGAACAAAGACTCGGAGGCGCCGATCTTTGAAATCGCCGATTACGCGATCGTCGGCAATCTGTTTGAGATCGTGCCGCCGCTGACTGAGGAAGTGAAGAAGGTCAAAGCAGGAGGCTGAAGGGTGCAATTTATGAATTGACCTCTAAATTGACTATGGTTAAAATAGTGGTCATGCGCGACGTTCCCATCTCGAAGTTCAAAGCCAAGTGCCTGGGGCTCATCGAACAGGTCCACAAGACACGGCAACCGCTGCGCATTACACGTCACGGCGTTCCTGTGGCAGAAGTAATTCCGACGGGACCCGATCGCAAGCGAAAGTTCGTGGGCGATATGGTGGGAACCGCTGAAATCGTCGGCGATATTGTGTCGCCTGTCATTGACTTGGACGAGATTGAGGCCTATCGCGATTGAAGCTGCTGCTCGACACTCATATCTGGATATGGAGCAAACTCGAGCCAGAGCGCTTGGGCGCTCGATCCACGGCTGAGCTCTCGAATTCGACCAACGAACTCTGGTTGTCTCCTGTGAGCGTCTGGGAAGCTCTGACGCTCATGCAGAAGGGCCGGATTCGCGTGAAGAATCCTCTTGCCTGGATCGAGCGCGCAGCCGAGCAGATGCGCGAAGCGCCTTTGACGCGCGAGATTGTAAGTGTCGGTCTGGCGCTGGTGTTACCACAAGCGGATCCAGCTGACAGGTTCTTGGCTGCGACCGCCAAGGTGCTTAAGTTAACTTTAATCACCGCAGATCAACGGTTGCTCGGCCTGGGCGAAATTTCCAGCCTGGCGAATCGCTGACCCTTTATGAACCTGATCTTCCGCAAACCGATTGAAGGCGTGGAACGCCCGCAGATGCCCGCTGACGTAGTCATTGTCGGCGGGGGTCCCGCCGGTATGGCCTGCGCGCTGCGCCTGTCGCAACTGATTGATGCGCACAATGCGCAACATCCAGACTCAACTCTCAGCAAAGAAAATATCTACGTCCTCGAGAAAGCTCGAGAGATTGGACAGCACTGCCTCTCCGGCGCGTTGCTCGATCCGCGTTCTATGCGCGAACTACTTCCCGGATTCGAGAAAGAAGCTCCGCTCGACGCCGAAGTCACCAAAGAAGCCGTCTACTTTTTCACTGAGAAGGGCCATTTCAAACTGCCCATAACGCCGCCGCCGCTGCGCGATCACGGCAACTACGTCATCTCGCTGAACCGTTTCGTGAAGTGGCTGGGCGGCAAGGTGGAAGAGACCGGCATCACGATCTTTACCGGATTCGCCGGCTCTGAGCTTCTGTTTGACGGCGACCGCGTCACCGGAGTCCGCACCGACGATAAAGGTGTAGATAAAGAAGGTCAGCAGAAATCCAATTTCGAGCCAGGCTACGACCTCAACGCCAAAATCGTCATTCTGGCTGAAGGCCCGCGCGGATCGTTAACGAAACAACTCGTCTCGAAATTCGATCTGGCGAAAAACGCCAACCCGCAAACCTACGGTGTGGGCGTGAAAGAACTCTGGGAAGTGCCTTCTGGCCGTATCGCTCCCGGCGAAGTCATCTACACCATGGGTTGGCCGCTCACCACAAAAGAATATGGCGGCGCCTGGATTTACGGCGGCAAGGACAGCGTGGTCTCGCTAGGCTTCGTCACGGGACTCGACTATCCCGACCCGCGCCTCGACCCGCAGCGCGTGCTGCAGGAATTCAAAAAGCATCCCCTGGTAGCGAAGCTGCTCGAAGGTGGAAAGATGATCCGCTATGGCGCAAAGTCGATGCCTTACGGCGGCTGGTGGGCGATTCCGCCGGTCGCCGGCAAAGGATGGATGATTCTCGGCGACTCAGCCGGCTTCCTGAACTCCGCGCGGCTTAAGGGCATTCATCTTGCTATTAAGAGCGGCATGCTCGCCGCCGAGACCGCGTTCGAAGCGATGAAGAAGAATGATTTCTCCGCCGCAACGCTCGCCGAGTTCCAGAAAAAAGTCGAATCCAGCTGGATCAAAGATGAACTCTGGAAAGTCCGCAACATGCACCAGGGATTCGAAAACGGATTCTACGCGGGCATGTTCCACACCGGACTCCAGATGATCACGGGCGGCCGCGGCGTGCGCAACCGCTATCCCGCGCGCGCCAGCCATGAGCACATGCGAAAGCTCGCCGAACTCCCGGCTGACGGGGGCGCCGAGGCCCACTTGATCGGCCCGGCCAAAGGTGATGGCAAACTTACTTTCGACAAGCTCACCGACCTCTACCACTCCGGCACCAAGCACGAAGAAGACCAGCCCGCGCACCTGGTCATCGACGACACGAATATCTGCAACACGCGTTGCGTGAAGGAATTCGGCAGCCCCTGCCAGAATTTCTGTCCCGCCAACGTCTACGAAATGGTCGACGACGCGAGCCAGCCCAACGGCAAGCGCATCAGCCTGAACCCGTCGAACTGCGTCCACTGCAAGACCTGCGACATCGCCGACCCGTACCAGATCATCACGTGGGTTCCACCAGAAGGCGGCGGCGGCCCGAATTACGACGGCATGTAGAGTTCGTGGAGATCCGGTGAGGTGCGGGTACTCTCGGGGCATCAGCACTGCTATTGCAACATACGCTTGCCGTGGCGTGACGGGCGTGGGATGCAAAGCCCGCGGCGTCCTCGCACAAGATCATGGCTCCGCTGGCGGAAACGGCGATCCGCGATGCCCTAGGGATCCGAGGCCTTGAAGCCTTTTTCTTGCCGCAGGCTCTATAATGAAGTGAGTTTCCGACCGCCCAGCCTTCGGGTATACCCAGGCCGCGGCGGCGAGGGATGGTTTCTCCGCGAACTCCGCGGTCGTTCTCAGCGCCCTCTGCGATTAAGTGCTTCAAACGCGGCGGCAGAGACACCTCGCGGAGATCGCCGAGAGGACTATCCCGAGGGTGCTGGTGGAAACGCCGGCGCCTCCCGCGCTCTGCAAAGGGCGCATTGGAAAGGAAGCGCCCGCCGGGATGTTCCCGCCTGCGTCTCTTTTCCTAAAACAAGTCGTTAGTCGATGGTCGTTAGTCGTTGCCAAACCAGCGACGAACCGGCGAACGACCAACTACTAACTACTAACGACCATGTTTCTCACGGACAAATTCCGGCGCCCCATCACCGACCTGCGGATTTCCATCACCGACCGCTGCAACTACAAATGTGTCTACTGCCGCTCCGGAAACGAAGGCGCCCTCTACGGAGACCTGCCTTTCGACGACTATCTGCGCATGGCGCGAGTGCTAGTCGGCATGGGGATTACCAAGCTTCGTCTTACGGGCGGCGAGCCGTTGCTGCGCAAGGGTGTGGTCGATTTCGTCCGCGATCTCGCTCGACTGCGAACGCCCAATAACGGCCACGGCGAATTACTCGACATTGCCCTCACTACCAACGGCCATCTGCTCGCTGACCTTGCGGAGCCGCTCAAAGCCGCCGGCCTCACCCGCGTAACTGTTTCCATGGACGCCGTCGATCCCGACCGCTTCGCCCGCATTACCCGCGTGCCCAACGGATACGATCACGTTCTCGCCGGCATTCGCGCCGCGCGCCGCGCCGGGCTGTGGCCGCTGAAAGTGAACTGCGTGCTGATGCGCGGCTTCAACGAAGACCAGATCATCCCCTTCGGAATGTTCGCCCGCGAAGAAGGCGTCACCGTGCGCTTCATCGAATTCATGCCGCTCGAAGAAGGCCGCACCTGGTCTCCCACGACAGTGGTCACGCTCGACGAAATTCTGTCCCGCATGGCCGAGTACCGCCCGCTGGTCGAGATCTCACACACGCGCTCGGAAACCGCCCGCCGTTACCGCTTCGACGACGGCGTCGGCGAAATCGGCATCATTGCTCCCGTCTCGCATCCCTTCTGCGGACAATGCAGCCGCATCCGCATCACCAGCGACGGCAAAATCCGCACCTGCCTTTTTTCCGTGTGGGATCACGACCTTCATGCCCAAATGAGCCGCGGCGCCAGCGACGAGGAGTTGGAAGATTTCATCCGCGGAGTCGTGCAAAAGAAAGAAGAACGCCACCACATCGGCGAACCGGACTTCGTGCCGGCGTCAAGGACCATGGTGCACATCGGCGGATAGCAGGAGCCGAGTGATCGACTGTCGCAGGTCGTTCCGTGAAGAGTGCGCTATTGTTTCTCAACCGGGCCAATAGCTGTGGCGGACACTCCATGCGAGTGTGGCAATGCCTCCAAGGAACGCAAGCAACTGAAGCAGGAGGAGCCACCAGGTAACCTTTCCAATCAGCTCCGCGTAGTTGCTGTATTTCTCTCTATCTCGTGCGCGGGTCTTCTGCTTCTCTGTAAGGTTCTCATTCAGTTCCTGACGGGCGTGCATCTCGTTGCCCCGCGCTGCTCTGGTTGTCCAACGAAAGTCCCAAAGCCTCGAGTAGTTGGCCGCAAGCCCAAACGCCGCTGAGAACGTTAATGCCAGGAGTGAAAGGAAAAACGCACAGGGGTTGAGGTAGGGCGGGGACGTGTTCTTAACGAGCGCCAAATTTACTTCAAACCCGAGCGCTGCTGTCGTCAGGGTAAGGATGAGGTTGATCGTATGACCAAGTTGCTTACCCGTCGTCTCCTGCCATCGGATGAAGGCCTCGTGTGCCCTCTGCTTGACCTCCTGTTTGTTCGAGTCGGGCCTGATATCGTTCATAGTGGCATCCGCCCTCTTAGTGAGACTTCAACTCGGGCAGCAGTTGCTTCCTCAAGTCGGGGCAAACCCCTAGAAGCGCGTCGAACGAGTGCACTGTCAATTGCTCGTGCCACCCCTCTGGATGCTCCTTCAGATACTTGTCGAGAATCGCCGCCAGTTGTTTCGCAGACATGCCGTTGGTGCAGTCGTACAGCAGCTTCACCTTGCTGCCGTCCGCTCCCAGTATCCCGGACGCCATTATGCCGTTTGAGAATCCCATCGCGTATCCTTCTTTCACGCCAGACGGGAGGTCGCCGAAATCCCCAGCGTTGAGGAATCCGCCCGGAACGTAACGCACGAAGTCCTTCTCGGTCGTTGCGCGAAGGATGCGGTCATCAAGAGAAATAGGAGCGGAGCGCTGAACAGCTTTCGAGTTCGGATAGCGGGATTATTCTGCTCCTCCATCCGGTCGGGGGCAAGGGGAGACGGGTGATTTAATATCTATCCCTCGTGGGTAGGCAGCGCCTGCCAGCGCCCCTTTCCCGCGTGCGGTACAATAGAACTATCCCCCATGCCCGACCGAACCTTCACTCTCGACGAAGCTCAGACTCTGCTTCCGATCCTCGAATCTCTTTTGCGCTCCGCCATCGGCGGCAAGAAGATCATGGAAGAAGTCGAAGCCGAAATGCAGGCGCTCAATCACCACATTTTCCTGAACGGGGGCACTCACGTCGATGTGGTTGCGGTCGCGCGCCGCAAGGCCGAGCGCGCCAAAGCCGAGCAGCGCGCCAAAGATGCGCTCGCCGAAATCGACTCCATCGGCGTGCAAGTGAAGGATCTCGACATCGGCCTGCTCGATTTTCCCTGCGAAGTCGAAGGCAACATCGTGCTGCTCTGCTGGCGGATGGGCGAACACTCCATCACTCACTGGCACAGCACAGAAGAAGGATTCGCCGGCCGCAAGCCCATCGACGAGCGCATCGCGCGCTCGAAGAGAACGAACTAGTTCGACGAACCGCTACATTCCAAACAACTTCCTGCGCAGCAACATACTCCAACCTGCGGTGTTTAAGTATAAAGAACAGTTTTGAGCTAAACTTCTGGGTGCCGACTATTTCGCACCCGGATTTGTTGAGTCAAATTCGCCTGGCTGTGGCTGCCGCTTCCAGGGCAAGCCCGCCGGCACGAGGAAAATACGATGAAAACTCACCCTGTAGTTCGTCTTGTAGCGTTCGCACTTCTGCTGCTGGTTATTCCCGCAGCTCTCTCTTCCACGTCTTCCGCGCAGATCGCGGTCGGCATCGCGGTGCGGATCGCCCCGCCCGCGCTGCCGGTTTACGAGCAGCCGCTCTGCCCCGGCCCCGGCTATCTGTGGACGCCTGGCTATTGGGCCTGGGACGATGATGCCGGCTACTACTGGGTGCCCGGCACCTGGGTGGTCGCTCCCGTCGGCCTGTTGTGGACTCCAGGCTACTGGGGATGGAACGACGGTGTTTACGCCTTTAATGAAGGCTACTGGGGCCCGGAAATCGGTTTCTACGGCGGCATTAACTACGGCTTTGGCTACGGCGGTGAGGGCTTCTATGGCGGCGAATGGCGCGGCGGAGCTTTCTTCTATAACACTGCCGTGATGCGCGTAGATGAAACTCGCATCACTAACGTCTACGTCAACCGCACGGTCATCGTGAACAACGAGTCTCACGTCGCTTTTAACGGTGGCGAAGGCGGAGTAGCGGCCCGTCCGTCTCCACACCAGGAAGAGTATGCCCGGCAGCCGCACACCCGTCCGGTCGCCGCGCAAGTTCAGCATCAACGCGAGGCCAGTCACAACCGGCAGTTGTTCGCCTCGGTAAATCACGGAGCGCCCGCAGTGGCGGCCACGGCCAAACCAGGCCAATTCAGCGGACAAGGCGTCGTGCGCGCCAAGGCTGCCGGTGCGCCCTATCATGCCCCGGCGATTTCGCCTAAGGCAGCGCGCGCCTCGGCGCCCGCTAACAATCGTTCGGCTGCTGCGAGTTCACATGCCAAGACTGCGGCACCGGCAACGAAGTCTCGTCCGGCGAGTGAGCCACATGCCAAGACTGCGGCACCGGCAACGAAGTCTCGTCCGGCGAGTGAGCCACATGCCAAGACTGCGGCACCGGCAACGAAGTCTCGTCCGGCGAGTGAGCCACGAGCCAAGGCTGCGGCACCGGCTGCGAAGTCTCGACCGGCGAATGAGCCACATGCCAAGACTGCGGCACCGGCCGCGAAGGCTCATCCGGCGAGTGAGCCACATGCCAAGACTGCGGCACCGGCCGCGAAGTCTCGACCGGCGAGTGAGCCACATGCCAAGACTGCGGCACCGGCTGCGAAGGCTCATCCGGCGAGTGAGCCACATGCCAAGACTGCGGCACCGGCACCGAAGGCTCATCCGGCACCGGCCCCACACGCTCAGAACACGCCGGCGCCAAAGGCGAGCTCTCCTCAACACAGCGCACCCAAACCGAGTCAGAGTGCTCCGAAGCCGGAGAAGCAAAGCGCTCCGCCTAAGCAGGAGCACAAGGGGAAGTGAACCTCTATTAGGTCGAAGTACAATTTGGCCAGTGCTGATTTCAGCGCTGGCCATTTTTTTCTGATTGAGTAAAAGCAGGATCCATATGGGGACAGCGGCTTGCCCTGAGACGGAGCGAAGTCGAAGGGGCTGGCGGCGGAGCCCAACTCCGCCTGGGGGTTGGGAACTCCCAATCATTTTCACCCGCAAGTTCCCCGGACCTCGCACGTTCCTATTCAGGAAGCGGCGTTAGCCGCGCTGGTTCCGTCCCTGCACGGAAGTGCACTTACGCGCTCGGCCCGGAATCTTCTCTGCTACAATTTTTATAAGAATTCGGCTGCATCCAAGCGGGTTGCAAGGCAAACAAGCGCTCCCAAGGAGTCTCGGATCACTATGTCATCGACGAAAAACAGGCTGCGCCTGGCGGGAGCCTTCGCCGCCCTCGCAATGCTAGCTCTAGCTGCAAGCTGTACGGGCTTCTTCGTAGGCGATACTCTGCAGAGCATCGCCGTAGGCCCGGCAAGCGTGAACGTTCCGATCGGATCGCAACAGCAAATGCAGGCGGTAGGAACCTACACGCCGAGCGGTAACACCAAAAGTATTACCGGGGCCTCAGGCATCGCCTGGACATCTTCTGACGAGTCGGCCACGGTTAATGCTACAGGGCTCGTCACCGGCGTTTCGGTCGGAACGCCGACCATTTCGGCTGCGTTGGGGACGGTCACCGGTCAAGCCAGCATCAACATCGTGCTGAGCAACGTCACCAGCATCGTAATCACTCCCACTTCCCAGAACGTAGCTATGAACGGTGGCTTCGTAACTTTTCAGGCTATGGCAAATGTCTCAGGGCAGAGTCAGCAAGTTGACGTAAGTGCGCAGGCAGTTTGGACCATCGCTCCCAACTCGGCTGGCTACACGCTCACACAGGGGCTAACCCCGGAGACGGTTACGACGACGACTGCAGCGACTATCGGTGAAATAGACACTTTGACCGCAACCTACACGAGCGGCACCACGCAGTATACGGCGACCGCTAAGGTGACGGTAACGCAGTAAGGGCGGGCGGCACCTGCTGTGCAGACGAGATGAGGGCGGGGATTCATACAGCTAGCTCGAACTGCGATGTCAGGCACACCAATCGGGCCGCCGCCTTCTTCATCTTGTTCGGACTACTATATGGAAGACTGGTATCGAATACGGTGTATAACACAACTATGGCAACGGCGCGAAAGATCACTGTGGAAGTCCCAGATGAGTTGCTGGAGAGGGCGCAGAAGGCCAGCGGTTCCGGCATGAGATACGCAACTGCTGGAGTTGCTCAAACCTGTATCGACCCTGGGATTGCTCTCCTCACGCGAGACAAGGACTTCCGCGCATTCGCTTACGCCGCTCGCCTCAATCTGATCCTGTGACCGGGCGTGTGCTTTCCATATATTTCCCTACCGCTCGGAAGTCCAAACTGAGAACTCCAACGCCCACTGGTAAGTTGCCATCCCCCGCCCTCACAGTATTATCGTAGAGGCGGTCGTCGTCACGGGGTCGAGCCAACGACCAGCGACCGACGACCAACGACCGACGACACTTCCTTATGCCAGACATTCGCTGCATCGGCATCGCCACGGGTGGTGGAGACGCGCCCGGCCTCAACGCCGTCATTCGCGCCGCCACCAAAGCCGCCATCCTCAAGTACGGATGGAAGGTCATCGGCATCCCCGATGGCTTCGACGGCCTTATCTGGCCGGAAAAATCTTTCGAACTCACGCTCAAGGAAATCTCCGGCATTCTGCCCCGCGGTGGAACGATTCTAGGTACGACCAACCGCGGCGATCCCTTTCACTACAAAAGCATGGAGAACGGCAAGGAAGTTTCGCGCGACATTTCTGGCCAGGTGATCGCCAATGCCGCCAAACTGGGCATCGACGCCGTCATCACCATCGGCGGCGATGGATCGCAGACGATCGGCTATGAACTTTTTCAGAAGGGAATGAAGATCGTCGGCGTACCCAAGACCATCGACAACGATCTTTCCGCTACTGAGGTCACGTTTGGATTTGACACCGCGCTGCACACCGTCACCGATGCCATCGACAAGATTCATACCACGGCCGAGTCCCATCATCGGGTGATGGTGGTTGAGGTGATGGGCCGCGACTGCGGCTGGATCGCGCTCGAGGCCGGCATCGCCGGAGGCGCTCACATCATCCTCATCCCGGAAATCCCTTTCACCATCGAGCACATTTGCCGCTACATTGCCGAGCGCGAAAAAACCGGAAAGTACTTCACCATCGTCGTGGTGGCCGAGGGCGTGAAGCTCCCGCCGGAATTGAAGGAGAACCGCCGTGCCAGCCCCATCGGCAACCTGATCGGCAACGCCATAGGCCATGGCTCCGGCAAAGAAGTACGGGTCAGCGTTCTGGGACACATTCAGCGCGGAGGCACGCCCTCGCCCTTCGACCGCATTCTGGCGACGCGCTTTGGCGTGGCCGCGGTCGACCTGGTCGCCGCCGGAGGTTTCGGCATGATGGTCGCGCTGCACGGCGACTCCATCGTCTCGGTGGACGTGGCCCACGCCATCGGCCACCTCAAGTCGGTGAATCCGAATGGCGAACTGGTGCGCACGGCCCGGGCCATCGGCATCGGATTCGGTGATTAGACTCTCGTTCAGGAGTAAGACGAGGAGTAAACGAGGAGTAAGACATGGGCCCTGAATGTACTGGACGGCTCGTCATTCTGAGCGGGCCATCGTGTGTTGGGAAGAGCCCGCTTTTCAAGGCCCTCAGCAAGTTCTATCCCGATCTGCACGACCCGCTTCATAAACTGGTGCTGGTCAACAGCCGTTCACCACGTCCCGGCGAACGCGACGGCGTCGACTACCACTTTCGCACGCGGGCTCAGGTGGAGGCCTTGCGGTCGGACCATCGATACGCTGTCATGGAGGTCCGCAGCGACCTGCAAGCGCTGGATATTCAGGAGCTCGAAGCCTCGCTTGGGCGCGGTGACGTTTTCTTCGAAGGGAACTCATTCGTGGGCCGCGCTCTGCAAACGCACCCTCGCCTCACGGGTGTGAAGCGACTGAGTGTTTTCATCTCGCCGCTCTAAGGAGGAGATCGCTTATCTGAAAGCGCCCGAGCGCAACCTGTCCCTGCCGGAGTTCCTCACCGACATTATGCGGCGCAAGCTCTTACGGCGGACCCTCCGGCAAAAAGGAGAGCTGTCGGCACCGGACTTGCAAGACATCGAGACTCGCGCCTCGAGCGCCTGCCGCGAACTGCAAGAGGCCTGGCATTTCCAGCATGTGATTCCGAATCACGACGGTGAGGACAGCGACAACTGGGAAGCGTTTTATTACTTAATTGGCGATGCCCGCAAAACGCTCGAAGCTTTCGCTGCCTTACTCAAAGGCTTCGTTCCGCAGGGCGTCGAAAGTTGGGAAGAAAACCTTTTGCCTTCCTAAGCGGGGATAAGGTACCTTCGTGATCTCCCGTAAAAACCTGAACCACGTTTCAATAGAAGGGCATACCTGCCTTGGAATCAAGACCATGAATGTTTTGGAATTGTGCCTCGTTATCCAGATGTGTTCGGCATTCGGGCTGGCCGGACTTTTTTGGCCAGAGAAATTCAGGCCCCTCTTCGACGTTTTATTGTTTCCCTGGGCGGCCAGTTATCGCGCGGTTCGAGCCAACAGCATTGCCGCAATTGGATTGTCGGTTCTGCTGCTGGCCAGATTAGTTGCCATTCTCCGCTGATCGGTCTATGGTCGTCCCTTCTCTATCGGTGAAGCGGACCGAGAATTCCGAGCGGAACCAGTCGCAATTCCCGCTCACGAACCGATAAAATTTCAAATGGATAGCAACCGCTGAAAGAAAGAACGATAGCGTTGCAGCGCAATGCGAAGATCCTCAGTCGAGACGTTATCGCCGCGATCCCAGTGTTTTTCAAGTTTGGCGCGTTCTTCGGCAAAAACCTCCGCGAGGCGTTTCATCGCTGAAGCCACTAGGCCGTCTGCCTGTTCGACCGCGCGCCGCGGTTCGTCGACGAATGCGGTCTGAACGGCACTCCAGCGGTTTCGCAGTTCTTCCAGTTCGTTATGGGGAAATAGGGGCGTGGCCCCCGTCGCATTTTCAGCGTGGAAGGCATGCGTCAGTACTTCAGACGCGCCGGCCTGAGCGTTCTCTACTGCGGGTCGATCAGTGAGAACCGGTCCGGGCCGATCCTCTTTCACCAGATCTGATTTCACCAGATCTGCGGCGGATCTATCTTTTGCCGCAGGCCGCTTGCCCTGTGCGAGATCCGCCGTGGTCAAGTCGTTTTCTACTAATGCGTTGTTTTGTATGAATTCGTCCTTCCTCAATGGAACGCTCATGCTCGTGCCTCCTTTTTTTGCGGTAGTGGATTTTCCAGCAATTCGTCGAACAGAGAACGGTAGTGGACCATGCCTCGGCGCAAATCCTCCGTGCTGGATTGCCCACGGCTATGGCGAAGGGCGATTTCATGCGCCGCGCGATAGTTTTCAACCACGACGGGATGATCCACCGAAATATCGGCGGCGCGCTGTTCGAAATCCGCCATGGGATATCCGCGGGCAGCCATGAGTTCGCTGACCAGGTCATCGGCGCGCGAGACCGAAGCCCGCGGATCGTCCACAAAGTGAGCTTGTACGATCCGCCAACGCTCGGCAAAATCGGCCCGAACCTGCGCGGAGAGCGGTCGCAACTCAAATTTTTCTCGCCGTTTGGCGCGCATTTCAAGCACGCCTTCAGCCTTGCGGACCGCCCCTTCTTTTTTAACGACCCGGTCATATTCGGGGCCAAAGCGCTCCCGCAGATTCTTGCTGCGCCGCTTGCGCGCCAAGAGAAAACTCACAATGGCAATCACGACGACTGCGGCAATCACCGCAATCAGTATCGTTAGCTGATGCTGGTCCATGCGGGCCTCCGGGTTCGCGGATAAAAGTTATGTATTCAGATTCCCCAAGGAGGAACGGGGTTGTCGATAAAACTCCCAAGGCGGCCTGGTGGATTTTCTGACTTCCATGCATCCATCTCGATAGCGAATCGGCACACAACTCCCGCTAAGAGAAACGCATCCCGTGGCGACCGCGCGGCGTTTGACCCGTAGAACGCAAGACCGCCGAGTTGATTACCCCACGACTCGCTGGAAGACCACGCCGATGCCAACTCCCACGGAAACTTAGGAGTCGGCCGGAGTAACGACTGGTTCCTGGAAGGCTCTTCACTAAGTTATTGATTCTTCGTGCAGGCGTCGTAAATGATCAATTCTTCGCGATGGGATGGTAATTGCTGATTCCTGGCGGGAGCCTATTCTTGATGTTAGCTCAAAGATAATAATCGCATTAGAGGCGATCCTAGCCTCATGAAATTTGCTGATGGGCTTTTCCTTGTCCGCGACCGAGAAACGCGTCCCAGCGGTCCCAGAATGCGAATACGGGGCATCGTACGCCAGGATTTGAAGGCGTTTTTCAGGCAGGAAGGGAACGTTCTACGAAGAATCAGTCACTTACACCAAGAATCAACAACTTAGCTGGGAGCGAAACAGCAGTCAGCAATCAGTCGGGTGGCTTCCCAAAAAGAATGAATCACTTCCACCAAGACTCAACAACCTAGGAGCGCAGCGAGGGCCAACGAGCTAAGAAAACGAGCTAAGAATTGGAAACCGGAAACTAGAAACTGAGAACTGCTATTCCTTCATCATCGCATCAATCATCGCGTACAGCCGGCTGTCGACCTGTCGAGGGTCTACTTCCACATAGGGCTTGTCCGGATGCCGGCTGCTGACCACGTAGATCGTGGGCGTGTGATCGAGGTTGATGGCTTTGCCCAGGTCGCGGTCCGCGTTCACCTCGGCGGCGAACTTGCCTTGCGGATCGACCACGAAGGGCAACCCCACTTTGTGCGCGGCGGCGAATTTCTCAGCATAACTCTGCAGGTTCTGCGGATTGATTTCGAGTTGATTCGAGAAGATATAGTCGCGGAATTCGTTGCCCAGGGCTTTCGAAGTTTCGTCGAAGTAGCGCGCCATTACAGCCGCCTGGTAAGACCAGTTGTGCATGGGCAGGGGAAAGTCGTGGCGCACCAGAGGAATCTTGTAAGTCTTCGACGCCGTCTCGAGAATGGGCGCCACGCGGCGGCATTGCGGGCATTGCAGATCTTCGAACACTACGATGGCTACCTGCGCGCCCTTGGGTGGACGCAACACGTCATTCACTGCCTGATCCGCCGCCGCGCACCACCCGGCCGCAAACACCAGAGCCAGTAGCGAAAGCAGAGGGAACTGATTCCTGAATATGTTTTTCATGCCTGGTTTCGTCAAAAATTTGCCCTGCCTTCATGGTAACTGAACCGCCACCGCGATGTCAGGTCTTGGGGATCGGAGTAGTCCCTCAGTTTGCATGCGACCCGGAAAACCCTTAACCACGAAAGACACGAAGTAACACGAAGGTTTTGTTCTATGGATGTTCCTTCGTGTACCTTAGTGCCCTTTGTTGTGGATGGTTTGGCAACTTATTCGACCGTTTCTTTACCCGGGCCGGTAACCCCTTCGTGCAACGAAACGGTGGAGGCGACGCGCTATAGTGGAAAGTGCATCCCGCTGACGTGAAACTTGCCGACTTGAGCCTCGTTGCAGTGAGCCCGCAAGGTAACGCCGGCGCCTCGCCGGCAGTCCGGGCATCCGTCGTGAAACCTTCCCATTCATTTTTATTGCTTCCTTGCCGGTTCGCTCGTGTCTTCGGGCTGGCCGCTCTCTTCCTGCTCGGGGTTTCAGCCTGCAATCGCAGAGGCCATCGCGTGCTGGAAGTGAATTATGTCTCGGCGGTGCAGGCGACGCTGCGCGATCAGGTCGCCACCATCTACAACCGCGTCGGCACGGTCAAGAACGGAGACCGCGTCGAGGTGCTGGAGCGCGAGAAGCGCTTTTCCCGCGTGCGCACCGCGGACGGCACCGAAGGCTGGATCGAGCAGCGTTACCTGGTAAACCAGGAGACCTACGACGGCCTGCAAAAGCTGACGCGTGAGAACCTGAGTGATCCCGTGCAGGCGCCGGGTGTGCTGCGCAACGAAACCAACCTGCACCTCACGCCCGGCCGCGAGACCGAGCATCTCTATCAGCTTGCGGCGCTCGCGAAGGTTTCGGTGCTGAAGCGCGCCACGGCGGAGAAGCCGGGCACGGCGCTCCCGCTGGCCAAGTCCGGAAAAGTTCCGGGCGCGAAAGCGTCCTCCGGCCCGGTGATGGAAGACTGGTGGCTGGTGCGCGACGAGCAGAACCGCGTGGGGTGGGTGCTGGCCCGCATGGTGGATCTCGACGTCCCGCTTGAAGTGGCGCAGTATGCCGAGGGCCAGCGCTTTGTTGCATTCTTCGTTCTGAACCAGGTCCAGGATTCGGGCAAAGACAAAAGCAAAGACAAAGACAAAGGCAAAGACGAAAAGAGAAAGGCAAAGAGGAAACCGACAAAAAAGTTTCCCAATATCTGTGCGCCATCACCGAACCGCACGACGGACTGCCCTACGATTACGATCAGATACGAGTCTTCACTTGGAACGTCCGCAAGCACCGCTACGAAACCGCCTACCGCGAGCATGGACTGAAGGGCGTGCTGCCGGTGACCGTGGCGAATGAGAGTTTCGACAAGGAAGGCACGCTGCCCGTCTTCATCCTGCGTGTGAAAGACGATGCCGGCAACATCAGCGAGCGCAAGTACAAGCTGAACACGCCGATTGTGCGGCGTGTGCTGGCCGCGGGCGAGCAGAAGGCGGCCGCGAAGCCGGCGCCGAAGCTGGCGAAGAAGCGGCGCGAGAACTAGCCCTTGATTTTCGTCGAAGCCGCTCCCAGAATCTCGCGGCTCTTCTTCTCCTGAACGAAAATCGTCACGCGCAGATTTTCCGGAACCCAGTGGGCGTCGAATTTCACCACAGTGTCTCCCGCAAAAGACTGCGCACCGCTCACATCTGCGACTCCAATCTTGCGCAGGGAACGCAGCGTCGCTACATGGCGCAGAACGTGTCCGGCATTCTCTCCATGGCTCACTGACGAGTGCAGGCCATCCTCGGTTACCGCCAGCCAGACTTCCGCTTCATCGCCGGCCTTACCTCCGGCAAGCTTCCCTATCGACACGCTGAAACGCTGTGAGTCTTTCCCTTCCGGCTTTCCAGCGGTGATCGCGACCTGCGTTTTGACGCCGCGCGCCGCCTTCTCGATTGCGAGTTCTGCTTCGCGCTCATGGCTGCCCACGAACTGGCTCTGGCCGTTCACGACGAGTTCTGGCGTATACGCGTCATTCTTGAACTGAGCGGCATAAGCCTCTTGCCGCTGCGTCCACTCGGCGGAAGAAAAGGGATCGATCCAGCCATCGTGATTCCAATAATCCACGTGCTCTTCCAACGCAATGACCTCCGCGCCAGCCACCGGTTGTTGCGCTTCCAGTTTCTGCAGCAGCACATCGGCCGGCGGACAAGAGGAGCAGCCCTCGGACGTGAACAGCTCGATTAGCACGGGCTTACGGCCTGCTTCCACGACGGATGATTGAGCTTTTGCCTTTGGGGAAAATGCTGACCAGGCAATCAAGAGCGCGAGGGACAACCGGAACACTACGGGAAAACTTCTCATCGCTTCATCTCCTCGATGCCGGATTGGATGCCCGACCAGGCTGAGAGTTACGCCGCGTCCTCATACAGGCTGAAAGCCAATCAGTCACCACCGCTCCTCCCTGTCTCTTATCTACGGTGAGTTCCGGAAGCATTTGAAAGTGACGAACTTAGTTGGTTAACACCGTAGCATACCGTTTTTCACATACTCTCCTGATGCGCACTGTGTTTTACGGGAGTAATGCAACGAGCTACTTTGCGTATGTGTATGGAGAGACTAAGTTTAGATTTGCCCACTTGTGGAAGGCGATTTGCTCAATGCACAGCGAGTCAATTGTTTGGACGCTTTCCCTTGCAACCCGAACCACGCCTTAACGCTGTGTAGCTGGTTTTTGCTTGAACTGAGGAGGAGAACGATGCCGACTACTAGACTCTGTCTCGGAATAGTTTTGGCTGTTCTGGTTGTTTCCGCAATATCAGTCGCACAGACCGGTTCGATTGCCGGGACCGTGACAGATTCCAGCGATGCAATGGTACCGGGCGCGGAAGTCACCGTTCGGAACACGGCGACCAACGAGACACACAAGATAACCAGCAGCGCCACTGGCGCTTACACCGTGACCAATCTCCCGGTCGGCCCCTATGAAATTACGGGAAGAAAAGCGGGTTTCAAACTCTTCCGCTTGCCGAGCATTGAGTTGACGGTGGCGCAATCGCTCACCGTCGATGCGAAACTTGTACCGGGAGCGGTGAGTGAAGAGGTGGTGGTGCGGGCGGACCGCGTGCAGGACATCGATTTGGAAACTTCGCAGATCACCAACCTGGTGGATCAGAGGCAGATGGCAAGCCTGCCGCTGATCACGCGCAATCCGTACCAACTGGTGTTGCTGTCGCCGGGGACATCGCAGACCGATAGCGGAAACGGGGGCATTACCGTCAACGGGGCGCGCGACCGGAACAATAACTTTCTGCTCGACGGAGTGGATAACAACGATACTTCGGTGCCCGGTGGGATGGGCGGAGTGCTGAACGCCAATCCCGAGTCGACCGAAGAACTTCGCGTCATCACCGACAACTTCGCTGCGGAGTTCGGGCGCAATACCGGCGCTATCATCGACGTGGTCACCAAGAGCGGAACCAATGCGTTCCACGGGAACCTCTACTACTTCGGGCGCTGGGACGGATTTGGGGGAGCGCGCGACTGGTTTAACCCGGGAGTTGGACCGAACGCCGGGCCGATCAATCCCTACATCCGCCATCAATTCGGATTCTCCGTCGGCGGACCCATCATCAAGAACAAGACGTTCTTCTTCTTCAACGACGAACTGGATCGCTTCATCACCAGTCTGACCAACACTGCCAGCGTGCCGACGCCGGCCTTCCTGACCGGCCAGTTCAACTATACCTACACCGATAGTCACGAGCGGCGTGCAGAATACCGTACCCATTGACATCACCCCGACGGGTGCGAACAACGCGTTAGGGCTCCCCGCTGATCCCACGATGCAGAAGGTCTTCGCTTTTTATCCGACGACGACGCAGTCGACCAACGGGATCTCGGGGAACATCTTTTTCCCCAGCGCCTCCAGGACCAGCACTTACAATCCAATTGTCAAGCTCGACCACCACTTTACGGGTCGCGAGTCGCTGAGTCTGCGCTACGCCTACAACCATTTTTACGATCCGAACCCGGGCCATTCCGATTTCCTGCCGGGCGGGATCGGAGCGTATGCGGAGAAAGCCATCGGCGAGGGTCTGGCCGCGCAATTGACCTCAACCTTGACCAATCATTTAGTGAACAATCTGCAATTTGGCTGGAACCATATCTACGCAACCTTTTATCTCGGGACGGCGACCACAAACGTACTGGACTCTCCTGGAGGAGTGGATAGTTTTGGAAACGGCTGGGACTACGGGTTGGATCCTTTTAGCAGTTTCGCCAGCAGCCTGGGAGGGTCGAATGGTCAAGCCCGGAAGACGGGTACGATCAGTTACACGGAAAGTCTGAGCTGGGTTCATGGCAGCCACACTCTCAAATTTGGTTTCGATTTCCGCGACGTAGGCGAAAAAGGCTTTGACAACTTTTCTTCACGCCGCCAACTTACCCTGGATCCGGAAGCGGCGTTCGGCGGTTTCGACCCGGGCCTTGTGGCCAATGAGCCGGCCAACGACCTCAGCCGGGCGTTGGTGGATGGAGCCAATGCCTACTGGGGATTCGTGATTGACGACGTCCAGAACCAGTTCTTCAGCAAGAGCGCCGTGCGCCAGCCCACCGACAACAAGTTTTTCAAGCAGCACGAATTCGACTGGTACGGGCAGGACAGCTGGAAGGTTCGGCCGAACTTTACGCTGACCATTGGATTACGCTACCAGTACAACGGCGTTCCCTATGAGACCAGCGGAAACTTTTCCAACCTGCTGCAGGATCCGAGCACATTTGCTACTGGCCAACCTGTGACTTTTAGCTTAGTGGGTCCAGGGTCAGGTCATTCGCTCTACCAGCCGGATTACAAAGATATTGAGCCACGCATTGGGTTTAGCTGGGATCCCTGGAAAGACGGCAAGACCGCGATCCGGGCGGGGTTTGGTATCTTCCATGACCGCACTTTCGGAAATGCCTTTGGGAATGCCCGTGCCGATCCGCCTTTTCAGGCGCAATTTGCCAACTTTGATTTCAACACAATTAACAACGCCACAGGCGCCTTTGGGAGCGCTTTCCCCGCTCAGATTCCCACCCTTACGCCTTCGGCGTCGATTCCCGACGGCACAGCCGCGCAGGGCATCGTGATTTTCAACACTCATTTTCCCAATGCTGCAAGCAACAACTGGACCCTCGATATCCAACGGCAGTTGCCGGGCAACAATGCGATCGATATCGCCTATGTTGGGGCGATGGGCGTACACGTATACGCGCAGCGGGACGGCAATCCTCCCGATCCCAATTTGGTGGCGCAGTTGGTGACGTTCTGTAGCAATCCGAACAACAGTTTCACACTCCCAGGTGTGAATGGGACTCTTAGCTGCACTCCAACCACCGTGAGCGGTACCAGCCTGTACCTCGGCGCGACGCCAAGCCAGGGCTTCGACGATTTGCCGTTCAATGCGGTTAACAATAACGCGTTGTTCCAACCCGACTACCAGATCAACGAGTTCAACTCCATCTATCACGGGTTGCAGAGTAAGTTCACGCACCGCATGAGCCGCGGCCTGCAGTTCCAGGCCGCCTACACCTTCTCGCATGCGCTCGACAACTCAGTCGATCCTCTCACGCCGGCCATCGGAGCGCACACCTTCCCGCGGAACTCCCGCAATCTGGCGCAAAACTATGGCAACTCCGACAACGACACCCGTCACGTCGCGGTGATCAACTACGTTTGGGAACTGCCTTTTGGCCGCCATAAGGCCTACCTCAGCAACGGCGTGATGGGCAGGATTATGGAGGGCTTCGAACTCGATGGCATTTTCACCGCCCAGACGGGACATCCCTACCAGGTTCGTGGAACCCTCGATACACAACGGACGGGAATCGCGGCTTGGGGCTACCAGGTGGGAGATCCCTACGGCCCGCCGGCCGGTTCAGGATGTTCTGCCGGAACTTTCGCCCCCGGCGGTGGCTATGCCTACATCAGCAACCAGTGCGCCTTTACCAACCCGCCTTACGGCTTTCCTTCCAACAATGTGCGGAACGCATTCTATGGCCCCGGATTCTGGGACTGGGATGTGACGCTCGCGAAGAGGATGACCATAACCGAGCGCATCAAGGCTGAACTGCGCTTCGAAGGCTACAACATCCTGAATCACCCTCACTTCCTCAACCCGGGAACGGATCCTCTCGGTATAGGCAATTTGATCGGCCAGTCACAGTTTGGGGTCATAACGAGCACCTACACCCAGCCGGACGGGACCACCTCGGCGCGCCAGATTCAGGTGGCGTTGAAGATCCTCTTCTGACGACGAGGTAGCCCTCAACTCCCGACGGCCTATGGCGACTGCCATGGGCCGTAGTTGTTTGGTCCCGGATATCCAGCGACTGAGAGAAAGTGGACGTTGCTTCGTCCCAGTTTCTACGAAAATTCATAGAAACCACCTCGCCATTCTTCCAATTCAAAGAGTGGATGCGGCAATCGTGGCTACAACCAATTGAAAACAATGACTGTTAACTTGGAATGCTTTGGTGTGTCAGTTGCAAGGTAGCTATGTTCTGTAGGGGCAGGTCTTTGGCGGGGACCTGTAGGTGTTCTGTTGTGCAGTCGAAGCGCTCAGTCTCAGCGCTTCGCTATCAGTAACAAATTATCGAAGTGGGTCCGACGACCTAATTATGGTGAGGAGATTTGCTATGACGATGTTTCCGAGAGGAAAGTTTACGATGCTGAAGCCCAACTTTTTCCGCGCTGGTCGATTTGCTTTGCTGGCGTTGATTGCCCTTTCCCTCCTGCTTGTGGCGTCCGTGTCGTTTGCTCAGACGACCGTAGCTCAGGGGAGTATTCAAGGCACAATCACTGATCCGACCGGCGCAGTCGTGAGTGACGCCAAGATTACGATCACGAACAAGGGGACTAACCAATCCACAACCGTGACCAGTTCCTCATCCGGCACCTACAACTCGGGTGGTTTGATCCCCGGTGACTATGTGGTGCGCGTGGAAGCGCCGGGCTTCAAGACGACGCAGCAAACAGTGGTCGTCCAGGTAACCGTGACTTCGTCCGGCAACATCAAGCTCGAAATCGGGCAAGGAAGCACAGTAGTGGAAGTACAGGGTTCTGCCATCACGGTAAACACAGAGCAGTCCACTGTGCAGGGCGTTCTGACCGGGGAACAGATTGACCAGATGCCGATCGATGGCCGCAACTTCCTCGATCTCGCGCAGCTCGAACCCGGCGTGCAGATTCAGGACGGACAGACTTTCGATCCCACCAAAGCCGGTTATTCTTCCATCTCGATCAATGGCGTCTTCGGACGCACTCCGCGTATCGAACTGGACGGCCTCGACATCAGCGACGAAACCGTGGGCACCACAACGCAGAACATTGGCATGGGCTCGATTCAGGAATTCAACATAAGCCGCTCCAATCTTGACCTTTCGACCGAGCTGACGTCGGCCGGCGCGGTCAACGTGACCACCCGGTCTGGCAGCAATGCCCTTCACGGGAACGCCTTCTACAACGCCCGTGATCGGGGTGCCTTGACCGATCCCTTCCCCGGAGATCAAACCGGCTACTACCAGCGAAACAACTACGGCGGCCGACTGGGCGGTCCGGTGATTAAGGACAAGCTGTTCTTTTTCTTCGACGCCGAACGCATGAAGCAGGATGGCGATATACCGGTGGTCGTTCCAGCGCCTTATAACGCGCTTACCGGAGGCTTTCTCTCACCGTTCCGCGATGTTACCCTCACCGGGAAAATCGACTGGAACGCCACTAAAGACATTCACGTTTTCTACCGCTACAGCAACAATTGGAACAAGTCTGAGGCCAACTTTGGCTACGATTATGAGGTTTACGAAAATCGAGATTATGCCCAATCGCACGCCATCGGCGCGGATTGGAACAAAGGATCGTGGTCCAACAGCTTCCGCTTCGGCTATCTGAAGTTCCACAACCTCATTGGCGATGCAACTCAGGGTTCGAGCTTTTACAATCCGCTGCCGAATGCCGAACTTGACTTTCTCGACCTCGGAATTCAACTTGCCGGGCCGAATCTACTGGCCCCACAACAGACCTTCCAGAGCAACAGGCAAATTAAGTACGACGGTAGCAAGGTCTATAAGTCGCACATTTTCCGCTACGGTGCCGGCTTCAACGACATCAACGGCGGCGGCTTCGCCAGCTTCTTTGGAATCGCACCCCTGCTGTTGGCGGTGTCGAGTGTTAACGCAGGCAATGCTACCGATCCGACCAATGCTCTGCTTCTGGCGGCTATCCTCGGCAATGGCCAGGGCTTCTTCACGGAGAAACCGAATTTCGGCTATCCGGCTGGTGGGCAGCGAGACCACCGTTTTTCGGCCTATGTCGGCGACTCCTGGAAAATTAAACCTAACTTCACCTTTACTTATGGCTTGCGCTACAACCGGGACACGGGCCGAAGCGACAGTGACTTGTCGCCGATCCCCTGCTCGGCGACCACGCTCATCACTTGCACTGGAAATCTGTTGGATCAGTTCGGTGCTGGACTGGGAAATCAGATCAAACAGCCAAATACACAGTTCGGGCCGCAGGTTGGGTTCGCCTGGGATCCACAGGGCAACGGCAAGATGGCGATCCGCGGCGGCTTCGGCATCTACTATGAAAACTCCATTTTCAACAACACCCTTTTCGACCGCCCAGCGAAGCTAGCCAAAGGATTGTTCTTCCAGAGTGCTACTTTAGCCTGCGGCAATGATGTTTTCGGCGATACCTCTTTCAATATCCCGGGAACCGGATCTGTCACCACAATCAACGGGGTGGATCTCGGGACGGGGGTCTGCTACACCCCGCTTTCGAATGCGGCTCCTCTGGTCGCGGATCTACAGCAGGAATTTCAGGCGGCAGTCAAAGCTCAGGGTCCAACGGCCAATCCGAGTTATGTCGGCAACACTTTGGAAATCAGTTCGCCGGCACAGGGATTATCCGCGTACGATCCAAACTTCCGGAACGCCCGGTCCTACCAGATCAACTTTGGAGTTCAGCGCTCGATCGGCAAAGGCGTGTTCACGGCCGACTATATCCGCAATGTCAGCACTCGTTTCATGCTGACCATTGACGCCAATCACGTGGGTGATGCCAGGTTCCTGGATCCCGCCGCTGCATTAGCGGCGATTAATGCGACCACTGGCCCAGCGGGCTGCATGCCCGCCGTCGACGGTCCGTCGTCCCAGGCGGCAGTTGCCTGCTATATCGCCGCGACGCCCGGTGCCACCATCGGCGCCTTCGCCGGCAATGGACTTGATTCTGGGAACGCCTTCGGCGGCGGTCCAGCCGCGTTCAGCGGTGCGGCGTTCGGCGGAATCAACCGCAATGTCGGACAGGGCGATTTCGAGTTCCCCGAGGGGCGTTCGGTTTACAACGCTCTGCAAACTTCGTTCAAGGAGCGGGTAGCGAGTCCATTACGCGGCATCAGTGCGGTCGATTTAACGATTGCCTACACGTTGTCGCGCTACGTTGGCGACGGCGGAAACGACCAGAACTTCAGCGCCACCGCCTTCGACAACAACAATCCCGGCTACTTCACCGGGCCGACCTCGCTCGATCGCACGCATCAGTTCAAGTTCGGCGCGACCTTCGACGTAGCTCACAAGGGTCCGCGGTTCAGTGTGATCGGAAACTTTGCATCCCCGGAACCCACCACCATGCTCTTGCTGTCTCCTGCATCCCCGGCCCAGTCGGCCAGTGCAGAGATTTACAGTACCGACCTTACGGGCGATGGCACGGTGCAGGATCCTTTCCCAGTGGGCGCTGGGCAGTCGGTTGGCAAACCGGGGCAATTTATGCGCTCGGTAAATCAGAACAACCTGGCGCAGGCCGTCAATAACTGGAACAGCAGCCAGGCCGGAACGCTTACCCCGGCTGGCCAGGCGTTGGTTGCGGGCGGGTACTTCACGACCGCTCAACTGCAGACGCTGCAGGCGACTAAGCCGTTCGTTGATCCGCCGCCTCCGGGCCAAATCGGCAACGGCATCTTCCGCGAAGTCAGTATGGTGCTCGCCTGGCCGATTAAGGTTACTGAGCGTTTCAGCATTGAACCTTCAATCAGCGCGTTCAATGTGCTTGGCTTCGCCAACATCGGTCGCTTGAGTGGCTTCCTGCCGAATTCGCCCACGCCTTACACGGACACAACCGGTAATGCTAACGGCAGCGTCCTTGGGACCGTGAGTACCCACGATTCCAACAACCCGTTCAACAATAACAGTTCCAGAATTGGAACTGGCTCGGGAGTGTTCTCGAATGGCGCTCCGAGGCAGGTCGAGTTCGGAATGAGAATAAACTTCTAACCTCAAGCTGACGCATCCGGGCCACCGATGTTCCACATCGGTGGCCTTTTTCTTTCAGGGCATCAGCTCACCACGCAGGTGCTTGGAGATTTTCTCGATGCGCTTAAGCCGGTCGATGGCATCCTTGGGCATCTTTCCTTGCATAATCTGTCCCATGTCTTGCGGCACCACCTGCGCCAGTTTTGCCAGTTCGTCGGCCTCCTCACGCAGCTTGGCCGGATCGAGCTTTTGAGTTTGCGGGGGCGCCGGCCCCTCCAGCACGAGCTGGTGTTTTTCAACTTCCTGCTTGCCTATCGATTGCCGTTCCTGGCTCGCTGACGAGCCCAGGCAAACCAGCGTGCACAACAGAAGCGCGCGACCTTTCATGGCGTACCTCCTTCTTCAGAAATCAAGAATCGTGTATTTATATTTCGCTCTCTTCGATCGGCTAGATCGGCTATCTCTCAATTTGGTTGCGCAAATGCTTGGATAGCTTTTCGATCTTCTTGAGCTTGTCGATCGTGTCTTTCGGAAGCAGTCCCCGGCTTACCGACTCGAAGTCCGATTGAATTGATTTCGAGAGTTCCAGAACTTGACCAGCCTCGCGCTGCAGTTCCAGCGGATCTACGCGCGGATCTGTGTGCGGTCTTTGTGAGCCAATTGGCATGTGGGGCACGATCTCCACGGGAATCTCGTTGGCATGTGGCGTCGGCGCGCCCGGAGGCATGCTTTGACCAAAGGTTGCTGCGCAGAGTGCCAGAAGGACAGCTAGCAGAGAAGCGGATGGAAATCTCACGGCCCCACTCCTGTGAGAAAATGCTTGCAAGGATTGTACGCTGCCTGTGAATTCGATTCAGCAGCTTTTTCCAACCATTTATGTTCCTGCTGAAGCTGTTGCTTACGTTGCCGCTGCTGACGGGCATTGCATCGCCTGCGGTTGCCGTGCCTGCCGTTGCCGCACCTGCCGTTGCCTCGCAGAAGAACATCATCCTGATCACGATTGACACCGCTCGCGCCGACCGGATGGGATTCATGGGCTCAAAGGCAGGACTCACTCCGAACCTGGATGCCATGGCCCGCCAAGGCGTAGTTTTCTCCCGCGCCTACGCCCATGTGCCGCTGACCACGCCATCTCATGCCACGATCCTGACCGGCACCTATCCTCAGTTCAACCATTTGGACGATTTGGGAACGGCGCTGGCGAAAGATATTCCATTTCTTCCGGATATTCTTCGCCACCATGGCTATCAGACGGCGGCGTTTGTCGGTTCGCAGGTACTCGATCCAAAGAGCGCCGCGGTGCCGGGCTTCGACCGTGGTTTTGATACTTACGATGCAGGGTTTCACAGCCGCCAGCCGGGTGAGGATCGCTATCACAGTGTGGAGCGCCGGGCCGAGGTGGTTGTAGATCGCGCCCTGGCGTGGATCAGCCAGCACTCTCACGGTCCTTTCTTTGTCTGGGTGCATCTCTACGATCCGCACGATCCTTACGACCCGCCGCCGCCATTCAAGGCCCGCTATGCCGCCTCCCCCTACGATGGGGAGATTGCTTATGTAGACTTTGCCCTGGGTAAGTTGCTGGGAGCGCTGCGCTCGCGGGGACTGTACGAGGGAACGCTGATGGCCGTCGCGGCTGATCATGGCGAGGCCTTCGGGGAGCACGGCGAACAAAGCCATGGATTTTTCCTTTATGACGAGACGCTGCATGTGCCGCTGATGATTAAGCTGCCCGGTGAGCGTACGGCTGGTTTGCGGATCGGAAGCCGAGTCGGATTGGTGGACCTGGCGCCCACCCTGTTGCAGGAAGTGGGAATCGAGGCGCCAGTGGCGATGCAGGGAGAGACGCTGCTGAACCTGATGAAGCCGGGCACGGGCAACGCACATGCGAGCATCACGGCGCAAGCAGCGTTGGACCGCCCAGCCTATGCCGAAACCGACTATCCTCATCGTGCCTTTGGCTGGAGCGCGTTGTACGCCTTACGCGCGGGAAAATATTTATACATCGACGCGCCGGAGCGTGAACTGTACGACCAGTCGGCGGATCCAGGGGCATTGCATAATCTGGCGAACGGTTCGAAAGCGGTGGCGGACACGATGTCGTCGCAGCTTGAGGAATTCCGCCGCAAGACGGCGGGCGCTGCGACGGGACAGCAGGCGATCGATCCTCAGCAGGTGGAACGATTGCAGGCGTTGGGATACGTCACTGGCTTTGGGAAGGCTGGTTCCGACAAGCCTGGTTCCGACAAGGCTGGTTCAGATCCGCGCAAAGAGCGCGGCCCTGACCCTAAAGGAAAAATAAGAGTCGCCAATCTGTTGCACGAAGCTTTACTTGAGATGGAGGACGACCGCTACCGCGACGCGATTCCGCGGCTGGAGCAGGTGTTGAAGGAGGAGCCGGATATGCCCCTGGCGAACCTCCAATTAGGTCGAGCCTGGAGCGGGCTGGAGAACTACGACCAAGCTTTGCCATGGCTGCGCAGGGCGGTGGAACTTACACCGGAGTCTGGGCGCGCACATTTCGAGCTGGGGATGGCCCTTGCCGAAACCGGGGATTGGGCGGGGGCGGCGTCGCAATTGGAGGCTGCCCTGGTTCACATCCCTGATTCCGACGAAATGTATTTCGATCTGGCTACTGCCTACGAACACTTAGGGCGTGTTCGTGAAGCACTCAAGAGCTATCAGACTGCTCTCCAGCTCAATCCAAACCAATATCGGGCGAACCTGATGTTCGGACGCTTTCTCGGAATGCACGACGATCCCCTGGCAGCACTGCCATACTCGCAAAAAGCGGTGAAGCTTCAGCCGCAGTCACCCGATGCCCATAAGTTCCTGGCCAATGTCTACACTGAGTTGGGACAGGAAGAGAACGCCCGCCGGGAGCGGGCCGAAGCGCAGCGCTTGAGCGCTCCTGAGAAGGCCCAATGAAGCTTCCTTGAGCCCGGGCACTTTAAAGAGAGCGCATTCTTTGACGATTGGTGATGGGGCTCGGCGTAAAGGCTTGGGTGAAACGGACTCCATCTTTCGCCAGCCCATCCAAAGCGGGCGTCTCGATGCTGTCGTAACCGAAGCAATGCACATGGTCGGCACGCAGCGTATCGATGGGTATTAGAAAACATCGGGGGTTACTAGAAAAACATCTGGCGGCTGTGCCTTCGTTTGCGCTAATCCATTGGCGTTCCAGATCGCGGCCAAGCAGCAGAGCAGTACCAGACGGCGGGCCTTCACGGTCATTGAGACTAGCACAATTGCGAGTTGACAAACTACTCATGACTCAGGTCCGAGTTTTCATGGATACGGACCCTGTCGTACGGAAATTCATAGAATCAATCCAGCCAATCTTCCAATTTTAAGAATTGCAGGGACTAGTAAAGTTACAATTTATTGAAAACATTGGCTGTTATCCTGCAATGTCTTGGAGCGTCAGTTGCTATTCGTTGTCGAGAGGGTGTGCTTGGGTCCGGCGGGTTCCTGTCCTTTCAGAAGGTGAAACAAGACCCAACAGAACCGCGAAAATCGTTCGTCCATCGGAGACAACACTATGAAACGCATTTCAGCGAAGGTCGCGACGTTCGCCGTTTGTTTGTTCTCTGTGCTGTTACTGATTGCCAATGTTTTCGCGCAAGAGACGACCGGTGGACTGCAAGGAACGATAAAAGATCCCAGCGGCGCAGTGGTCGCCAAGGCACTGGTCGTGCTTACCGGTACCACGCAGATTGGCGCCAAGAGCCTGGAAACCGACAGCAGCGGTTCCTACCACTTCGTGAACCTGCCACCGGGCGTGTACACGGTTTCGGTGAAGGCATCAGGATTCTCAGAACTGAAGCGCGAAGGCATCACGATCGAAATCGGGCACCTTCCTACCCTCGATCTTTCACTGTCGGTAGGCGCGGCCGGCACGGTGGTTGAAGTGAGCGGCGAAGCCCCGGTTATCGATGTGACCACCACGCGCACCTTGACCAACATCACCTCTGACGTGATCAACGAGGTTCCGCACGGGCGTTCGTTCCAGTCCGTGATCCAGTTTGCCCCCTCGGCCCGCAATGAACCTCTGGAAGGCAACGGCGGCAGCGGCTTTGCGGGAACCGGCGGATGCTCGCCGAGCGGCTGCAGCAATGGACAGTCCGTCGGCTACCAGGTGGGCGGAGGTTCCGACTCGGAAAATTCCTATCTGGTTGAGGGCCAGGAGACGGCCAACATCATCGGCGGCTACTCCCACTCCAACGTGCCGTTCGACTTCATCCAGGAAGTGCAGGTGAAGAGTTCCGGTGTTGAGGCCGAGCACGGCGGCGCCCTAGGCGGCGTAGTCAACGTGGTCATGAGAAAAGGCAGTAACGCCTACCATGGATCGGTCTTCGCTCAGTTCGAGAACCAGGGTCTGGATGGCAGCCCGGTTGCCTTTTCCCGCTACAACCCGCTGGATCCAGGTAACCCCGGGGCTGGGGTCGATCCGGTGTACCAGAATTATCAACCAGTCAGAAACCATACCAGCGACGTTTTCCCCGGCGGCACCTTTGGCGGACCGGTTCTTAAGGACCGTCTCTGGTTCTTCGTCGGTTTTAATCCCGAGCTGGCCCGGTACGAACGCACCGTGAATTACGGTCCAACGAACGGAGGCGCGACGCCCTACAGTCAGAATACCGATACCTATTACACCACGGCACGCCTCGACTTCACGGTATCTCAAAAGATCCGACTTTTTGCGTCGTGGCTCTACCAGTACCAGCGTCAGAGCGGAGAGAACTTGCCGACTCCGGACTCCGTAACCGGCTTTTTCAATCCCAGCACCGGGTGCTTCGGCTCGACCACATCGGCCAGCAATCCCTGTGTCGCCCCTAACGTGCCGAAAATCGCTTACGGGCACGAACTGGGTTACTCGGCGCCCAACAGCACCACCAACGTGGGTGCGGATATTTCCATAAACTCGCGCACGGTCGCTACGACCCGCTTCGGTTATTTCTTCGAGAACTACCACGACTTTGGCTACCCAACGAACAGCACAACGCTCGACTGGTTCGCCCCCGGGTTGGGTGGAACGGATGTAAACGGTAATCCTCTGCCTGCCAGTTTCCAGCAGTCGAGCGGATACTTTAACGCCCCCCAAAACATCAACACTACGTTCCGAAACGCGAACAAGCATGTCCAGTTTGACCAGGACATTGCATTTTTCAAGAGCGGATGGTGGGGCACGCACAACTTCAAGTTCGGCTACCAACTGAACCGCGTTTCCACCGACATTTCCCAGCGCTACAACCAACCATTTGTCGAGGTTTTTCCCGGCAGCACCAGCTTCTACTTCTCGGCCGGCGGCACGGGGTTCGCGAACTGTGCGGCGCTGGTCACGACCTATGGACCGCAATACGGCAGCGCGAGCGGGGCTGATTGCACAGGCACCTACGGCTACGCCAACGTTGTAGACTACGGCTCATTAGGCAAGGCTGTCAGCTATAACCACGGCTTCTTCTTTCAGGACGCGTGGACCATTGGCCACGGCATCACGATCAACGCCGGGCTTCGCATCGAGAAAGAAAACATCCCCGCCGAGCCGCAGCTGGGCTTGCTGAGTGGGGCTCCGGGACCGACCGGTGGTACTGTGACCGAGCCGAACGTGCCCATTAACTTCGGCTGGGGGGATAAGATTGCTCCCCGTGTCGGCGCTGCCTGGGATGTCTTCAAGGACGGCAGAATGAAGGTGTTCGGCAGTTACGGCGTGTTCAACGATATTATGAAGCTGAACCTGGCCATCAGTTCCTTTGGCGGCCAGTACTGGCAACAGTGTGCTTACGCCCTGATGAGCCCGACCGCACTTGATAACGCGGGTTCAGGTGGGCTGTTCACCCTCACCCAGAACAGCCTGAACCGCTACTGCACGGGTGGCAGCACCGGTACGGCCAGCTTCGCAGGCGGCGCTCCCCCGGCCTCAACAGCTATCTTCCTGGAGAACCAGAACCTCCGCGTGTTGGAGACAGTGGTTCCGCACCTGAAGCCCTATCGCCAGCACGAGTCGGTGTTTGGCATTGACTACCAGTTAAAGAGGAACTTGGCCTTCGAAGCCCGTTGGGACCGCCGCCGTCTCGATTACCTGATCGAAGACGCCGCGCTGTTCACTCCGTCGGGCTCCGAAGTCTACCAGATTCTCAATCCGGGCTTTGGAGTGAACAAAGTAAACGCGCTGTGCGCTACCGCTACCGCACAATACCCGGCGTGCCCTAACGACCCACCGGGAGCCCGCAGTTACGATGGTCTGGAACTCCGCCTGAACAAGGCCACCAGCAACCACTGGTACGGCATGTTCTCCTATACCTACAGCCACCTGCGCGGCAACTACACCGGCTTGACCAGCACCGACATTGCCGACGCCGGCGGAGGCCGCAACTCGCCGAACAACAGCCGCGCCTTCGACGAAACATACTTCTCATTCGACTCACACGGGCAGTCTTCCAGCGGATTGCTGCCTACGGATCGTCCGAGCGCCTTCAAGGGCTATGCGTATTATGAAATGAACTTCAAGAAGAAGTGGTCCACCGATCTGGGGCTCTTCCAGTTTGCCTACCAGGGCTCGCCAGTAAGCAGCTATATCGACGTGGGCTACAGCGTCATACCGGGGAACTTTTTTGCCCAGTATGTCGAAGGCAAGGGGAACTATGTGGACGTCAGTGGCACCTACGGGAACCTGACTGCCGGTCCGCCGCGCGTCCGTAGGACCTCGTGGTTTACCCAGACTGACTTCAACCTGACTCAGAACTACAAGATGTCTGAAACCAAGGTTGTCAGTTTCTTCTTGACTGCTCCCAACCTGCTCAACCAGCGCGCAGTTACCGCCTACACAGAGCAGATCGATTCCGGTCAGTTCTCGAGCTTCCTGCAACCGGGAGGGGTTCCGTTCTACTTTGGCGGAATCGCCTACTCGGCCTATGAGCATCCTTATGACTTCCGATCGCTGCTGAACGCGACCGCGGGGCCGGGCACCCCTGGCATCATCCCCAACAGCCAGTACGGTAAGCCCTACTTGTTCCAGTCGGCTCGTAACATGCGTCTGGGGCTGAAGTTCACCTTCTAGCCTGAGCTTACGTCTGCTTTAAGGGAGCCGGGTTTCCGGCTCCTTTTTCTTGTGGGTGAAGCGTTTACTTCCCGAACGTTTACTTCCCGAAAAGTGGGTAGTGGCTGGCGGCGCCCATGAAGAAAAGCATGACCACTGACAAGACCGCATTGGCTCGGGAGGCGAGGAACGCCTGACGCGCCATCGCTTTGGCTTTGTCGGGCATAGGCGTGCCGTTGGTGGCGTTGTCGCGCGTCCATTGAATCAGGCGCTTCTGGATGCGCCAGATTACTCCCCAGACGTTGAGCAGCATGACCCAGCCGATGCCGCCGCCGATGCCAATGGAAAGCAGGCGGTTGCTCTCCCAGCCGTGGGTGTTGAGGCTCAGGAAGCACCAGGCCGCGGCTGCGACCACAATGGCATAGACGACGCCTACGAATGCGCCGTTGTCAAAGATTCCTTTTCCGGGGATCAGGCAGGCATAGAGCAGGCCCCAGACGATCGTCCAGATCAGAAAGAAGCTGCCCACCACTGCGCCGTGGGAAGGGTTCAATCCCAGACTTTGGCCGTTATGGAGGTCGGAAGTCACAATGACTTCCCAGTAGATGATTCCGGCGAGCACGGTCGCCACCGCGGAGTGGCGGAACCACCACAGGGCGCGCGTCATCAGCGCGGGCATCACTTTGCCTTTGGTGGAGGCGTCGAGTTCTTTCATCAGGGGGACGTTCACCAGGTTGAAGAAGTAGAGCAGTCCGATCCAGGTGATGCCGGCGAGGAAGTGGATCCAGCGGACCAGCATCAGAAAGTTGGTGTTGAAGTCCGGGGGAAAGTTGATTTGGGGTGCAGAGACGAAGCAATTTGCGAGAGCAGCGCCAGCCATGATGCCTCCTGGGGTTTCACGGGTCCTTCGATGACGGACGAAGGGCCGCGCGTTAACAAGGCAGAATTGCCCACGCCGGGATTGTACACAACGCTCAGAAGGGATGATGGAAACCTTCACGCTGTCAAAAGAAAAAGTCGGTTCTTCCACAAGTTCCGGGTTGAAAAGCGCGAGGGGACACCGTATCGTACTCACAGCTACCTGCCAGGCGGCGCACGTCCGAAAAACCGGGCGGCGAGGAGGCAGGGTTTTCCCCCCGTGTTCCTCGCGTGGAAGTCCGTGAGGAACATGCTGTTGGTTTGAGCTTGCCCTGATTCTGCGGAAGGGCGAGTTGGTTGCAAGTCACAACCTAAGGAGATCGGCTATGGAAAGTGGCAAGCCGGCGCAGAACATCCAGGATTCCTTCCTGAATACGGCCCGCAAGGAGCGATTGAGCATCACCATTTACCTGCTGAGCGGGGTGAAGTTGACGGGCCGGATTCGTTCCTTCGACAAATATTCCGTGGTGCTGGAGGCCAACGGACAGGAGCAATTGATCTTTAAGCACGCCATTTCGACGGTGGTGATGGGCCGAACCGCGTCGCACGGCGTGCACGTGGCGCATCCGGAGGCCAAGGTCGCAGCCGCGACTGGGGCGACGTCAACCTCGACGGCGGCTCCGGCAGCGGCTTCGGCGGCGACGGCCTCGGGCACCGAAGGGTAAGGCGTTTTCGGCTTGCGCAGTTCTCATCCCAAGAAGACACGCGATCACGCGTCCGCAGTCGGACGTGTGCCTTCGGGCGCAGAAGGGCGCAAGAGCAAGGATGACGCGCAGGAACGCGCGTTTCTAGTAGGGATTGATGTGCGAACGCGCGGCCGCAGCGCGAAGGGCACGGTTACCGCGCAGGCACAAGCGGCTCGGGATGCGGCATCCACTGCGCCCGCAGTGAGTGCAAAGGTCGGATCCCAAAGCTCCGGCCAAAGTTCAGGGAAGCCTAGCACCAACAAGCCGAACATTCCGGAGTTTGATGCAGAAGAGTCTCTTGCCGAACTGCGCACGCTGGCGGAGAGCGCGGGCGCGAAGGTGGTCGGCGAAATCTTGCAGCGGCGCGACCGTCCCGATCCCGCGACTCTAATCGGCGCGGGCAAGCTCGAGGAAATTGCCGGCGCGGCCGCATCGGTGAACGCCGACCTTCTTCTCTTCGATCACGATCTCACTGCTTCACAGCAGCGCAATGTTGAAAAGATAGTCAAGCGGCGGGTGATCGACCGCACGCAGTTGATCCTCGACATTTTTGCGCGGCACGCGCGCACCCGGGAGGGCCAGTTGCAAGTGGAACTGGCACAGTTGCAATATCTGCTGCCGCGGCTGGCCGGGCGTGGGGTGGAGATGTCACAACTTGGCGGCGGCATTGGAACGCGTGGTCCCGGTGAAACCCAACTGGAGACCGATCGGCGCAAGATTGCGCGGCGCGTGCGCCACGTAGAGCAGCAACTGGAGAACGTGCGGCGCATCCGCGCCCAGCAGCGGCAGCGGCGGGAGTCGGCTCCGGTGGCGACCGTGGCGCTGGTGGGATACACGAACGCGGGGAAGTCGACGCTGTTCAACGCGCTGACGCAGGCCTCGGTGCTGGCTTCGCCGCGAATGTTCGCAACGCTCGATCCGACGATTCGGGGCGTGGTTCTACCTTCCAAGCGAAAGATTCTGATGTCCGACACGGTGGGATTCATTCGCAGCCTTCCGCACACGCTGGTCGAGGCGTTTCGCGCCACGCTCGAAGAGGTGCAGCGGGCGTCGCTGATTCTGCACGTCTCCGACGCCAACAGCCGGCTTTCGGCCGAGCAGGACGCGCAGGTGGAAATTGTCTTGAAAGAGCTGGAAGCGGAGAAGAAGCCACGGCTGCGGGTGATGAATAAAGTGGATCTGCTCGATGTGGAAGTGGCTGAGAGCTTAGTGAACGGAGTGCCCCCAGATGCGAAGACGGTGTATGTGTCCGCGGCGGAAGGCACTGGGCTGGATCGGCTGCTGGCGCGCATCGACGCCATGATCGAAGAAGATCCGGTCAGCCGCGTGCGTCTGAGCGTGCCACAGAAAGAAGGCAAGACTCTAGCGATGCTCGAAGCTAAGGCGCGGATTTATTCACGGAAGTATAAAGACGGGGCGGTGCAGTTGGAAGTGGAAGCGCCGGAGTCAGTGGTGAGGAGGGTTCGGGAGTGGGTAGTGGGTTGAACGACCACCAATTTAAATGGGCCAACAACCAAGAAGCGGTGACATTCCTTGGCTATCGGCCCATTCGATCCTGAATTGGATCGGAGGTGATAGTTCAATGCTAATCTTCTTTACCGGGATGTCAAGGGCTTGTTGCAGATTTCTGCATAGACCACGGAATCAGGCTTGACAAGCGGATTTTGCCCGTTTTGAAACCGTGCTGCGCCTCGCTTTGCTCGGCCGGACGGGCGAGGCGCCCATCCCCACATGCGTTGACATAAACTGCTGCGGACGTTAGACTTAACAGTTTTCATAGCCCTCATTGTCCTGTACAGCAGCACTCAATGGATGAAACGCTACGACAACTAGGCGAATTACTGCTCGGAGCAGTGCCGACGGTGATTCTGCTGGCCCTGCTCTACGTGCTCTACACGGTAATCGTTCACAAGCCTCTGCACCGTGTTCTTGAAGAGCGGCGCAGCAAGACAGAGGGTGCGGTGGAGAAGTCGCGGGCTGACATTGCCGCGGCTGAGGCCCGCACGTCCGAATACGAGCAGCGGCTGCGCGAAGCGCGGGCGAAGGTGTTTCACGCGCAGGAGGCCCGACGCAAGGCAGCGCTCGACGCACGGTCCGCGGCGCTGAACGATGTTCGCAATAAGGCCCAGGCGCAGGTGCAGGCCGCGAAAGCTGACATCCAGAAAGATCGCGAGACGGCGCAGAACGGTTTGCAAGCCGAGGCGCAGAACTTGGCCGCGGAGATCATACGGCGTGTGCTCGAGCCTGCTGGAGCAGGAGGCTGATGGCGAAGGTCCGGATAAAGAACATGACCGCCCGAAAAAAAATTGTTCGAGCGTGTCTGCTGGTGCTAGTCGTGGTGACCTTTTCTGGCGCACTCGCGGGGCTGCGTGCACAACAGGAACCCGCGGCGCCACCAAAGCAGGAGGTCAAGCAAGCGCCAAAGCAGCCGGGCCTCGCGCGGCAATTGGCGCATGAAACGCGCGAGGCCGCTGGGGAAGATGCGGACGAGACGGCCGTGTTTAAGCAGTCTCCATCGGTGCAAGTGATTTCGAAGTGGACGGGGATGAGCCTGCAGCACGCTTATTGGCTGTGCGTTTTGTCGAACTTTTTGGTGATCGCGGCAGTAATTTTCTGGGCCGGCCGCAAGTTTTTGCCTGCTGCTTTCAGCGCCCGTACGGCGGCGATCCAGAAGGCGATGCAGGAGGCGCAGAAGGCCAGCGATGAAGCGCGGCGAAGACTGGCCGAGATTGAATCGCGCCTGATGAAGCTGGATGTCGAGATTGGCATGATGCGCGATGCCGCGGACAAAGATGCAGCGGCGGAGGAAGCGCGCATCCAGGCCGCGGCTCAGGAAGACGGGCGGAAGATGGTGGAAGCGGCGCAATTGGAAATTGCGGCTGCCGCGAAGGCGGCGCGCCGCGAGTTGACCACTTACGCGGCTGATCTGGCCGTGGGGCTCGCGCAGAAGCAGATTCGTGTGGATGCTGCCACCGATCAGGCGCTGGTGCGGAATTTTGCCGGGGAATTGGGATTGTCTGAGGCTTCAGGCCGCGGAAAGGACGGGCACTAGAGCATGGCTTCGGTGGCCAACACTTATGCCCGGGCCTTCGCGGATGTGGTTCTCAGCGCGCATCTCGACGCTGACCGTTCGATTACGGAATTGCGCGCGATCGCCAGTTTGCTCAGCGAGAGCGTGGATTTGCGGCGGGTGTGGGAGAATCCTGCGGTTCCGGCCGAGCAGAAGCGGCGGCTTCTGGATGTAATCGCCGAGCGCGACGGGATTTCAGTGCAGGTGAGGAATCTGATCGCGGTCCTGATCGATCACCGGCGAATACATTTTCTGGAGCCAGTCACCGCGCAACTCGAAAAAGAACTCGACGCGCGGCTGGGAGTCGCCGAGGCCGAGATCACCAGCGCCCGCCCGCTCGGCGACGCCGAGAAGCGTGAGTTCGAAGCGCAGGTCGGGAAGCTGACCGGCAAGAAAGTCCGAGCGCGATACGGGCAGGACGCGTCGCTTCTGGGAGGCGCGGTGGTCCGCCTCGGGAGCACGATTTACGACGGATCGGTGAAGGGGCAGTTGGAGAGATTGAAAGAAGCTATTAGCTCCTAGCATCTAGCTCCTAGCGCGTACGGCTAGGGGCACTCGCTAGAAGCTAGAAGCTTTGAAGAGCTGAATCTATGGCACAGATCAAGGCAGACGAAATAACCAAACTGATCCGCGAGCAGATCGAGAACTACGAGTCGAAGATCTCCGTGGACGAAACCGGCACGGTCATCACGCTGGGCGACGGCATCGCGCGAGTGTACGGCCTCGATAAAGTGATGGCCGGCGAACTTCTATCCTTTCCGCACGGCGTCGCCGGCATCGCCATGAACCTGGAAGAAGATCAGGTGGGCGTGGTGCTGCTCGGCGAATACACCGAGATCAAAGAAGGCGACGAAGTGAAGCGCACGGGCCGCATCATGAGCGTGCCGGTGGGCGACGCCATGATCGGGCGCGTAGTGGATTCGCTCGGCCGTCCCATTGATGACAAGGGTCCCATCGCCAGCGACCAGTTCATTGCGCTCGAACGTTTGGCGCCGGGCGTGATTGCCCGTCAGCCCGTGCGCGAGCCCATGGCGACCGGACTGAAGGCCATCGACAGCATGATTCCGATTGGCCGCGGGCAGCGCGAGTTGATCATCGGTGACCGGCAGACGGGAAAGACCGCGGTCGCGCTCGATACCATCATCAACAGCAAGGGCAACGACCTGGTTTGCATTTATAACGCGATCGGGCAGAAACGCTCGTCGATCGCGCAGGTGGTGAAGATTCTGGAAGACGCCGGAGCGATGGAATATACCATCGTGGTGGCTGCGTCGGCGTCGGAACCCGCGCCCATGCAGTATATTTCGCCGTATGCGGCGACAGCGATCGGCGAATATTTCCGCGACAGCAAGCGGCACGCGCTGGTTATCTACGACGATCTGTCGAAGCATGCTGCGTCCTACCGCGAGATTTCTTTGTTATTGCGGCGGCCGCCGGGACGCGAGGCGTATCCGGGCGACGTTTTCTATCTTCACTCGCGGCTCCTCGAGCGCTCGGCGAAGTTGAGCGACAAGAACGGCGGCGGATCGCTCACCGCGTTGCCTATCATCGAGACACAGGCGGGCGACGTTTCCGCCTATATTCCGACGAACGTAATTTCGATTACCGACGGCCAGATTTATCTGGAAACCGATTTGTTCAACCAGGGCGTGCGTCCCGCGGTGAACGTAGGTCTGTCGGTGAGCCGCGTGGGTGGCAGCGCGCAGATCAAGGCCATGCGGCAGGTTGCGGGAACGCTGAAGCTGGAACTCGCGCAATATCGCGAACTGGCCGCGTTCGCGCAGTTTGGCAGCGATCTGGACAAGGCGACCCAAGCGCAGCTCAATCGCGGACAACGGCTAGTGGAACTGCTAAAGCAGAATCAGTTCTCGCCGCTGCCGTTCTCCAAACAAATTCTGATCATCTTCGCGGGCACGGGCGGGTTCCTCGACGATCTTCCGGTGAATCAGGTGCGCGACTTCGAGAAAGAGCTTTACGACTACGTGGACGCGACCAACGCCGGCCTGCTGCGCACCATCATGGAAAAAAAGATTCTCGACGACCCACTGAAGGCCCAATTGACCGACGTGATTCAGCAGGCGAAGCAGCAGTTTGTGGCGAGCAGGGAAGCAGTAGCGAAATGATAGTTCTCAGTTCTTCGAGAGATGTCGGAGCCGAGCGGTATTAACCGAGAACCGAGAACTGAGAACTAAGAACTGGTTTCAAATGGCCAACATCCTCGACATTCGGCGGCGTATTCGCAGCGTGGTGAACACGCGGCAGATCACCAAGGCGATGAAGGTGGTGTCGGCCGCCAAGCTGCGCCGGGCGCAGGATCGCGCTTTGGCGGCCCGTCCTTACGCCCTGATGCTGACGAATGTGCTGAAGTCGCTGGTGGCGCGCACGGAGATTTACGATCCCGAGACCGGCGAACCGAAGCATCCCCTGCTGGCACAACGCGCCGAGAAAAATATTCTGCTGATCGTTGTCACGGGCGACAAGGGGCTGGCGGGCGCATTCAGTGCCAACATTGCCAAGGCTGCTACCCGCTTCCTCGAGTCCAAGGCAGGAAAGAATGTTGACATCGAGGCGATTGGACGCAAGGGGCGCGACTTTTTGCGACGGCGCTATCCCGCTGCCCCGGTGCAGACGCGCAGCCTGGCCGAGACGCAGGAATCGCTTGAGACTCGACCCGAGGCGGAGGGGCGTGCCGGAGCGATACAGATTACCGGAGAACATGTTGGAGTTCTCGGCAAGTTGGACTTTTCGCAAGCACGACACTTGGCTGAGAGTGTGATCGAGCGTTATCAGCGCGAGGAGATTGACGCGGTCTACGTGGTATTCAACGAATTCAAGTCGGTGATCGCACAGCGGCTCATCGTGGAACAGATTCTTCCCATTGAGCAGATTGGCGCGCCGGCGGTTCGGCTGGCCGAGGAAATGACGGAAGAGGAAAAGAAAAAAGCCAAAGAAGCGGCGATCAGCGCGGGAGTGGGCATGCGGAGTTCCGAGTCGGCGGCTGATGCCGCTGCGGAACAATTCGGCACGGCGCAGGTGGATTACATCTACGAGCAAGCGCCCGAGGATTTGTTCCGCGCGTTGTTGCCGAAGTACGTGGCTATCCAGGTTTTCCGCGCGCTGCTGGAGTCTGTGGCGGCCGAACATGCTGCGCGCATGACCGCGATGGATTCGGCGACCAGCAATGCCACCGACATGATCGATTCGCTGACGCTGGCCATGAACCGGGCGCGGCAGGCGAAGATCACGAAAGAGATTATCGAGATCGTCAGCGGCGCTGCCGCGATGTGAAGAAGAAGCTGCTAGCTTCTAGCTACTAGCTTCTGGCAAATCAGGTTTGCGAGTGCGGGATTGTTCGAAATTCATCCTGCGGCGGTGTTGTAACAGGCGGTATGACCAAGCTAGGAGCTAGCAGCTAGAAGCTGAATTTATGCCAGAGAACATCGGACACGTAGTACAAATTGCGGGACCCGCAGTGGACGTGCAGTTTCCCGAGGGCAAGCTGCCGCCTATTTATCAGGCTGTGCGGGTGGTGAGCGACGGCTTCACCGTGCCTAATCCCGTCAACGTAATTCTTGAAGTCCAGCAGCACTTGGGCGAAGGCCGCGTGCGCTGCATCGCCATGGAAGCCACCGAAGGCATGGTGCGCGGCATGAACGCCATCGACCAGGGCGGACCAATCTCCGTGCCCGTGGGTCGCGGCACGCTGGGACGCGTGATGAATGTGATCGGCGAACCCGTCGATAACCTGGGCCCGGTCGAATACACGGAACGAATGCCGATTCACCGCCTCGCGCCGGCCTTCGACGAGCAGGCCACGACTGCGGAAATGTTTGAGACCGGCGTGAAAGTCATCGACCTCATCCAACCTTTTCTGAAGGGCGGCAAGATCGGCTTGTTTGGCGGCGCGGGTGTGGGCAAGACCGTCGTCATCATGGAACTGATCAATAACGTCGCCAAACAGCACGGCGGCTACTCCGTGTTTGCCGGCGTTGGCGAGCGCACGCGCGAAGGCAACGATCTTTGGCTGGAGATGACGGAGTCCGGCGTCATCAAGCCGGGCGATCCGGCGCACTCGAAAGCGGCGCTGATCTATGGGCAGATGACCGAGCCTCCCGGCGCGCGCTTGCGTGTGGCGCTGACTGGACTCACGGTCGCGGAATATTTCCGCGACGCCGAGGGGGCGGACACTCTGCTCTTCATCGACAACATTTTTCGCTTCACGCAGGCTGGTTCGGAAGTGTCGGCGCTGCTTGGCCGCATGCCTAGCGCCGTAGGCTATCAACCGAACCTGGCTACGGAAATGGGCGAACTGCAGGAGCGTATTACCTCGACGAAAAAAGGCTCGGTCACTTCAGTGCAGGCGATTTACGTGCCCGCCGATGACTTAACCGATCCCGCGCCGGCAACCACGTTTGCTCACCTGGACGCGACCACCGTGCTTTCGCGCGCATTGACTGAGATTGGAATTTATCCCGCGGTCGATCCTCTGGCTTCGACCTCGCGCATTCTCGACGCGCGCATCGTCGGCCAGGAGCATTACGACGTGGCGCAGCGGGTCAAGAAGACGCTGCAGACTTACAAAGACCTGCAGGACATCATCGCGATTCTCGGGATCGACGAGTTGAGCGAAGATCAAAAGCTTACCGTGGCGCGGGCGCGAAAGATACAGAAGTTCCTGTCGCAGCCGTTCCACGTGGCCGAACAATTTACCGGCGCGCCGGGACGTTACGTCAAGATTGCCGACACGGTGAAGGGTTTCAAGGCGATTGTCGACGGCAAATACGACGCCATCCCCGAGCAAGCGTTTTACATGAAGGGTCCGATTGAAGAAGTGCTGGAAGCGGCAGAGAAGATGAAGGCGGCAGCGTAGAGACAGTGGCCAGTGATCAGTGTTCGGTGGTCAGTCAAACCGACTGACCGCGGACGAAACCTGATCATTGACCACTGGACACTGATCACGGATGTCCGATACTTTCCAACTCGAAATCGTCACGCCGGAAAAGAAAGTGGTCGACACGGCGGCGGAAGAGATTCAGATTCCGGGCAAGAATGGGTATTTGGGCGTCTTGCCGGGACATGCACCGCTGATCACCGAGCTTGCAGTGGGCGAAATCACTTTCCGTGCAGGTGCTGAGGAGCAGCGGCTGGCTGTAGCCTGGGGATTCGCAGAAGTGCTGCCTGATAAAGTGACGATTCTCGCCGAGACAGTAGAGCGTCCCTCCGAGATAGACGTGGAACGCGCGCGCAAAGCGAAAGCTCGTGCCGAGGAGCGACTGACCAGCGGCGATCCCAGTGTCGATGTAGAAAGGTCTTTGAACGCTCTACACAAGGCAGAGACGCGTCTGGAAGTGGCAGCAGGGAAGAGCCATTCTTAGCCGCTGTTGCTCGCACACCCGCGCTGGCAGACATCGACGGGTAAGTCCGGTGGGGAAATCAGCGAGGGGTTCGGGCAAATATACCCCGGCCCCGAGGGCCGGGGTGGTCTTCGCTAGAGCGAGAGGACCTTGCGGAAAAAGGCCTATTTCGGCGCGTCAGCGGACGCGGCAGCCTTCTTGTCGGCTTTCGGCTTCTTCTCAGCCTTGGGCTTCTTCTCAGCTTTGGGCTTTTTGGCCTTCTTGGTGTCTGATTTCTTATCGGTGCTGGTGTCGCCGCCTGCCGCTTGGGCAAAGGACGCAGACGTCAGCGAAAGGGTCAGCGCGATCGCAAATAACAGGGTTAACAGCTTCTTCATGGTCCTACACGCTCCTTAAGGATTGGGGTTCGAGTCTACCGGACGCACAGGCCGCTGGAAGTCCATAAACACTGGAAGTCCATAGCAGAAGATTGTCCCGTATAAGGAAAGTATAGCCCAAATTGGGCCTGAAACTCAAGTATAAAACTAGGCATTGTCGGGGATGCCATTTTGGGCTTCCAGCACTAGCAAGGGCCCCGCCGCCCCGCCATAGACCTACGCCAGCGGCGAATCGCTCATGCGGAAGCGCGTGCGGACGTGCTCAGAAATGAGTTCGATCGCCGGCCGGTTGGCCACAGGGTCGCTCTGCGCCAGATACTTCATGGCCTCCACCAGCAGGCGTTGGCCATCGACGTAGCGAGGGTCGGAAGTACGTTCTCGACTTCTCGGGCGGCCCAATTTGGGCGGGACTGGAATCGTAAAAACTTTGGCCATGGATGAACTCAAATCAAATCCTAGGGCAGTATAGCGCCCGAAGTTCCTTTTTCATCACAGATTCTTGTCTTTAGATTCAATTACTTACCCACGAGGCGACACGAATTGCGTCTTCTTTGTGGTTTTCAACTGAAACACGTCATTGCCCATCTTTGCCGGAACCCGCACGGCAGAATACTTCGCCAGACGATAATCCCCCTGGCCCTGCATGAACTGCTGTTGCACCGAGATGCCGCGGCTCAAGTCAATCCACAGGAACGCCTTGGAGAAGTAGTTGCGCACTTTTTCGCTCTTGGGAATTAGTTGCAATTTTGCGGTTGCGATGTTGGCGATGTTTTCCTCGCCCAGGTAGGTGACGTCGTACGTCTTCGTCAAATCCTGCCCGCTGCCCCCGAAGCCCAGCACCAGGTAGCTTTCCATCTCGCTGCGGTTGCTGCCTGCCGAGAATTGCATGACCTGTTCGATCTTCGGCTGGTAGACCTGAAGCTTTCCTTCTTTATAGAGCACGAACTTAGCGTCCGGTTCTTTGATCTCCGCCATCATCTCGATTTCGTTTCCCGCGCGCCTGTAATAGACGGTGCCCCTCTGAACGTCGGTGTCGTCCACGACTTTCTGGTACAGGTCCCATTCGAAATCGGCCTGGGCTGAGCGAAAGCCGGACGCGGTCGCGTCCATTTTCTTCAACACACTATCGAGAGAGGGAGCCTCCTGCGGTTGCAAAAGGAGACTCATGGCCAGAAACAAGACGTGAATGGAGATCATCATGGCCTGCGGTCCTGGCGTCCTTTAATTGGCGATTGTTCCCGCTAAAGTCCGGCTCACTATTTGCGTTTCACCCAAACCCGGTAACCCTGCACCTGCCTGGCACCATCGCGCAAGGCTTCGTAGTTCACGATCGCGACGTCGCCGGAAATCGGTTGAATGACGTGCAGCAATTGATTCCGCATCGACTCGTCGTCTCCCGGTGTAATCGCGCTGGCTGAAATCTGGTAAACCAGGCCGCCCTGCCCATCAGGCGTGACCACCACGTCAGTCAGATGCGGATCGTGAGGCACGGGTTTATCGTTGAAGGTGATCACTCGGGGCGAGAAGAAGACAAAGATGAGGATCAGCGTGACCATGATGTCGTAGTGCAGCGTGCCCCGCTCATGCTGCCACAGGATGTAGCTTCGGATTGTTCCCCAGACGCCCTTCATCGGTAGCGAAGGCGCGCCCGAGGCCGTCGTGCTGATCTCCACACTTTGCAAGTCTAGTCTCCAGGTTTCAAGGTCGCAAGGTTTCAAAGTTTCAAGGTTTCGAATGTCCGAATGCGGGTTTTGAAACCTTGAAACTCTGAAACCTTGCTCTTAGAAGCTTCTTTTCGTAATCCGCTCCGCGCCCACATATGGCCGCAGCGCCTCGGGAATCAATACGCTCCCATCGGCCTGCTGGTAGTTCTCGACGATCGCCACCCAGGTCCGACCGACCGCAAGCCCGCTTCCGTTCAGCGTATGCACAAACTCCAGTTTGTTCTTGCCCTCGGGACGATAACGGATGTTCGCCCGCCGCGCCTGATATGACTCAAAATTCGAGCACGACGAAATCTCGCGAAACAACTGCTGCCCCGGCAGCCAGACTTCAATGTCATAGGTCTTGGCGGCAGCCGCTCCCATGTCGCCCGTGCACAGCGTCACGGTGCGATAATGCAGCCCGAGCTTTTGCAGGACGGTTTCTGCGTTCCGTGTCAGCTTCTCGTGCTCTTCATAGGAATTCTCCGGCCGGGTGAACTTCACCATCTCCACCTTCTGAAACTGATGCTGCCGGATGATGCCGCGCGTGTCCTTTCCGTAAGATCCCGCTTCGCTGCGGAAGCACGGAGTGTAGGCGGTGAGCGCAATCGGCAGGCGCGCAGCGTCGAGTGTTTCGTCGCGATAAAGATTCGTGACCGGGACCTCGGCGGTGGGAATCAGCCAAAGATCTTTTTCGCCGTGGGGCACGCGAAACGAATCAGCTGCGAACTTGGGCAGTTGTCCCGTGCCATACATCGACTCGGAATTCACCAGGTATGGAGGCAAAACTTCGGTATATCCATGCTCGCGCGTATGCAGATCGAGCATGAAGTTCGCCAGCGCGCGTTCGAGTTTCGCGCCCAGGTCCCAGTAAACGGCGAAGCGCGCGCCGGTCAGCTTGACCGCGCGTTCGAGATCGAGCACACCGAGTTCCGCGCCCAAATCCCAGTGCGGCTTAGGAGTGAAGTCGAACTGCGGCGGCGCGCCCCAGCGCCGGATTTCAACATTATCCTCAGCACTGTGCCCCACCGGAACGCTCGCATCCGGCATGTTCGGAATTCCGGCAAGAATGTCCCGCAGGCGGGCGTCAAGATCGGCGGCAATCTTTTCCCGCGTCTGAATCTCTTCGCGCAGGTCTTTTGTCTCGGCGATGGCAGCGGTAGCATCCTGGCCGCTCTTTTTCAATTTATTGATGTCTTCGGAGGCTTTATTCCGCCGCGCCTTCATGGTCTCGGCCTCAGTGATGGCCTGCCGCCGCTGCGTGTCCACCTCGCGGAAGTCTCTTAGCACGGCAGCAGGATCCGCGCCGCGCTGGCGCAGCATCTCCTCCACCCGGGGCAGATTCTCGCGAACAAGACTCAGATCAAGCATGGAACTAACTACTTTATCGGAAACCAGGCGGAGAATGCACGCCCAGCGCGCCCGCGTCGCAGATCAACTTGCCACACCATTTGCCACACCATCGACCACAAAGAGCACGAAGGTACACGAAGTAAAATCCATACAACAAAGCCTTCGTGTTACTTCGTGCCCTTCGTGGTTCAGGGTTTCGGTGGCGCCAGCGACTTCAAGTAAGCCACAATGGCCTCCGCATCCTGCAGATTGAAGCGGTATTGCGGCATCGGCGGACGTGCCGGCAATCCGTTAGAGGCGATGCCTGTCATCATGAACTTGATGGCCGCATCTTTCTCCCAGCCCGGCAGCGCGGCGATCGATGACGATGTGTCCGCCCACACCGGCATGGGAATAGTCGGCTTAAAAGAAAGCGTAGCCCCTTGCAGCCACTTCTCTTTAATCGGTTCGCCCTTTTCGCTGAACGGCGTGTGGCAGTCGCCACATTTGCCGGTGTCTTCAACCAGATACTTTCCGCGGGCCACCAGCGTAGCCGAAGCAGTCTTCTTCTGCGGCGTTTGACCAACCAGCACAGGCGCAAGCAACAGGCTGGCCGTGGCTACAATCATCCTTCGCATATACACCCTCGATGTGGAAGTTGAATTTGCCTCGCGAAATCTTATACCGCCGTGGAAGCAATGTCGATCTTCGCATCAGCCGCTTTCGCCGAGACCTCCCGCCTGTGTAAACTAAGTCCGCGATGCGATTCTTCCCCCGCTTCATTTTCATTGCCGTGCGCCGGTGTCTTGCGCTGGCAGTCGCCGCCGCGCTGATTCTGGCGACGATCCCCGCGAGCTTTGCCTCTGCCTACGACGCCCATCCCAAGCTGGTTGTGGTGATTGTCATCGACCAGTTTCGCGGCGACTACCTGGAGCGCTACTACCGCCAGTTCGGCGAAGGCGGATTCCGCCTTTTCCTCGACCACGGCGCCAACTTCACTGAATGCAACTTCGACTACGCCAACACCCGCACCGCTCCCGGACACGCCACGCTGTTCACCGGCGCCTACAGCAATGGCCACGGCATCGTAGCGAATGAGTGGTGGGAGCCGCAGAAACGAAAAATGGTCACCTCGGTCGAAGACGACGACGCCAAGCCAGTAGGCCTTGCCCCAGACCAAACTAAAGGAGATCAAACCAAAGGCAAAGCCGGCGCATCGCCCCACAACCTGCTGGCTGACACGCTCGGCGACGAACTCAAACTTGCAACCCAAGGCGTGTCCCGAGTCTTTAGCCTTTCCTTGAAAGACCGCGCGGCCGTCCTGCCCGGAGGCTTCGCAGCCGACGCCGCTTACTGGATCGATCCGAAAAGCGGTGCCTGGATTACTTCCACTTACTATCGCCCCGACTTGCCGCAGTGGGCGCACGAGTTCAACACCAGCAACCGCGCGGCAAAATACTGGGATCGCGATTGGGAAGCTAACGGAGAAGTACTGCGCTCCACCAGGCATCGCAAGGGCAAAGACGGTTCCGACGCAGGTTTCTACGAGGTGGTCGGCTCCACGCCTTTCGCGAACGAGTACGAACTGGAGTTCGCCAAGGAGTTGGTGGTTTACGAAAACCTCGGAGCGGGAGAAGCTACCGACCTGCTCGCCATCAGCCTTTCGCCCAACGATATCCTCGGCCACCAGGTCGGCCCCGATTCGCCGGAAATGGCCGCTATGGCGCTAGCGCTCGATCGTGAACTCGCCGACTTCTTCAACTTCCTCGGCCATCGGGTAGGGCTTGCCAACATGTGGATCGCTCTCTCCGCCGATCACGGAATTTCTGCATTGCCCGACGCGGCGAAGAAGCTCCGCATCCCGGCAGCGAATCTGGATGCCGGCAAACTCGAAGCGCGAATCAACGGCGCGCTGACCGCGAAGTTTTCTCCCGGCCACGCCGCCTCCTACATCAAGCTCGACTACCCGGTCGCATGGCTCGACCAGGACGCCTTCAACGCCGTTCACGTGAAAGAGCACGACGCGGAAACTGCCGTAGGCGAAGCGATGAAGCAGGCCGGTCTGCGCGACTACTTCACCAAGTCACAACTCGCGGAAGGCGAAGTCCCCGCCAACGCTCTCGGCAAGAAGTTCTTGAACAGCTATTCGCCCGAAGGCGGCTGGTATGTGATGGGAGTGCCCGAAATCTACACGGTAGGTTCCTCCAAAGGCACCGATCACGCCTCGCCTTACACCTACGACACGCACGTGCCCCTGGCTTTCTACGGATTGCCATTTCGCCCGGGAACGTACCGCACTCACGCCGAGCCGGTAGATCTGGCGGTCACGTTGGCCTCGCTGCTCGGCATCAACGCTCCCACCCACGCCGTGGGACGAGTGCTAACCGAGGCGCTTGCCCCTCCGCATCACCCTGAAGATGCAGCTGTGTTTCCTAAAGTTCGGGTTCCGAAAGAAGGAGCGCCCCAGTGACCTCCTCCAAAAACGGCGGCACGGCTCCCCTGGATCTCAGCGTGACCTTCGCGGGTATTCAACTCAAGAACCCCATCATCGCCGCCAGCGGAACTTTTGGCTACGGAGTCGAATTCGAGGATGTCGTCCACCTCGACAAGATCGGTGGATTCATCGTCAAAGGCCTCTCCCGCGAGCCCATGACCGGCAATCCTCCGCCACGCCTCTGGGAAACCGCCGCCGGAATGCTGAACGCCATCGGCCTCCAGAACATCGGCGCAGCCGCGTTTCTCGCGGAGAAGCTGCCCAGGCTCCAGCAGATCAAGAACATCGTTGTGCTGGCCAACATCTTCGGCTACACCCGCGAGGATTACGAAAGAACCATCGAGATTCTCAATGACGGTGAAGGCCTTGCCGCCTACGAACTCAACGTTTCCTGCCCCAACACAAGCGAAGGAGGACTGCAATTCGGCACCGATCCGCGCTTGCTCGACGAGGTAGTCACCAAAGCCAAGCGCACGGCCCGCCGGCCGCTGATCGTCAAGCTTTCCCCCAATGTGACCAGCATCGCGCAGATGGCGCACATCGCGCAGGAATCGGGCGCCGATGCCATCTCGCTGGTCAACACTTTCATGGCTCTGGCCATCGACGCCGACACGCGCAAGCCGCGCATCGCCAACGTCACCGCCGGACTCTCCGGCCCAGCCATCAAGCCCATTGCCCTGCGCATGGTCTACGACGCCGCGCATGCGGTTAGCATTCCTGTGATTGGCATGGGAGGCATTTCAACCGCGGCCGATGTAGCGGAGTTCATGCTGGCGGGCGCAACGGCGGTGCAGATAGGCACAGCCAGCTATTGGGATCCCTGCGCCACTGAGAAGATTGTGGACGAACTGCATCGCTGGTGCCAGGATCGCGGCGTAACCCGCTTAGCCGACCTAACCGGCGGCATGATTTTGGAGTAAGGAAAGCGCGGGCCGAGTCGCGAAGCGACGGAATTCATTAGCCCCGCACGTAAGTGCGGGGAAAGCCAGCCAGAGAGGAGCAAGTCCAGCCAGGGACGGCACCCCTAACCGCCCCTCTACCGCCAAGCCCCCATGATCGCTCCCATCGCCAAATAGCAAACCAACTGATATCCGGTATTGATCGCGTAAAGCTTGGCCGGCTGCCGGCTAAAAAGAGCATTGGTAAGCTGCACCGTAGTCACGAATCCCAGCCACACCGCAAGCCCCACTTTCATCCCATACAGCGGCGTGTTGATGGTCGCGACCGCAATAATTTTCCCCAGCACCGTCGCCGAAGCCAGGCTGGCCACCAGCGACAGCATATAAGACGGCCCCGCACTTTTCTGCATCTCGGCGAGCTTTGCCTTGTCCTCCGGATCGTATCCCATCAGGATCGTCCAAGGGCGCGCAAACAACAACGGCGAGTACCAAACAAACCCAACCGCCATCGTCGCCAGCGCGCTCACCAGCACGGCCCACAGGTTCACACCCATGAAGTGCATTGCGAACACCTCCGTTGCGTACCGAGGATCGGGCAACTCAGCCCGTTACGAATGCGGTTACACAGGAATGAAAGGATAAACTGCCGCGAAATGAAATGATATTGACTGCTGATTGCTGATTTCTGACTGAGAAACCGTAGAGCGGTCCTTCAATCAACAATCATCAATCATCAATCAACAATTTGTTTTATCAACGCCCGTGAGTGTACCAGATCGACCCCGGAGACTTATAGTTCCGTCCCTCGCCCCATACCGCGTGCGTGCTCCCGAGGTTGTCGATGGCGATCGAGAAATAATCGCCGAAAGGAAAGCGGAAGCCATCGGGCCGCACATAATCATAGCTCCGGTCGAAGCCGCGAGCCCCGCCTGAGAGTTGAGTCTCGCCCGACCACGTGGCCCCGCCGTTGCTCGAACTGCGCTGAAAAACATTCCACAAAGGCTGATTCGACAGAGTTTGGTTACGCGTGTCCATCCACGCAATGCGCACGTCACCGGCCGCGCCGGCGGTGATCGCCGGAAAGCAGTGCTCCACCTGATCGTCGGCGGTCGAAACATCTGCTTTCGTAGACCAGCTTGCCCCGCCCGTGGTGGAAGACGAAAAGTACATGCGCTCCGGCCCGCCGTGTGCGCCGCCCGCATTCCACAGCGCGTAGACCGTTCCCGCCGAGTCGGACGCCAGCGCTATCTGCGCGCCCAGGAACTCAGCTTCGCATCCCTGGGCTACGCAGCCCGGCGGCGCGCTCGAAACGTCCAACAGAACCGTGTTCCAGCTCCGCCCGGCATCCGCCGACCGGCTCACGTAAACGCTCACCGGACGCATGCTAAGTTCCCGCCGCGCGTAGGCCGTCCACGCAAAATAGACATCGCCAGCCGGACCGACCGTCGCACCCCCGGCCAGCGACCACCCCGGCTCCGCGCTCGGATTCACCGTCGCCGAAGAAAAGTTCTGGGCATAATCGTGGGAAGCAGCCACCACGAACCTCTGCTCGTGATTGAATCCCACGTATACATCCGCGCCATGTACGGCCAGCACGGGCTTGTCCGCGTCTTCATTGTCATCGCGCGAGTGCTCCGCAATCGCCAGGTACCAGTTGGCTCCAGAATCCTGCGACCTCGCCACCATCACATCGCGCTTGTTGTTCTGCAGCCACGAGGCGTAAACCGTCTGCCGGTCCACCGGATCGACCACAATCTGCGGATCAAACTGCCCAGTCGAGGACGCCACCAGCGCACGCGGCGCCTGCCACGACACTCCATTGTCATTGCTGACCAGCAGCGCCATCGTAGGCGCGGTGCAGGCCGGACAGTCGCTCACCGCGCCATACTGAGGAAAAAGAATATAGATGTGCCCGCGACCGTCCGCCGCCATCGCAGGCTCCCATTGATCCCCGGTGGTATAGCCGACGCGTTGTTGCGGAGTAAAGTTCGAAACAGCCAGCGCCGCCTGCGCCGTTGCCAGCGCCAATAGCAGGCAGACGGCAAACTTCGACACACTCCGGGCGCGGCTGGATCCTGAAACCACAGACTTCTCCTGGGGACAACGACTGCCAATAAACCTTGGACGCACTCTATCGTGAAAAGTTACGCAGCGTCAATTGCCCAAAAAGGCCACTCGGCCCGTAAGTAGCAGCGGCGTCCCGCCAGCCCGCACTGTGCGGACAGCCGCCCTCGGCTGCCTGCCCTGAGTTTCGAAGGGTCCGCCGAGCGAAGCTCGGCGTGACTTTCTGCCGCTTTCGTCATCTAATAAGAGCGGTTCAAGGCAAGGGTTACGAGGAGCAATCTCAACATGGAAAAAGCCACATTCGCAGCAGGATGTTTCTGGGGAGTAGAAGCAACTTTCCGGGCGTTGCCCGGCGTCGTCGCAACGCGCGTAGGCTACACCGGCGGAAAGACCGACAATCCCACCTACAAAGAAGTCTGCACCGACCGCACCGGACACGCCGAGGCCGTCGAAGTGGAATTCGATCCCGCCAAGATTCCCTACACCGACCTGCTGAATGTTTTCTGGGAGAACCACGACCCCACGCAGGTCAACCGCCAGGGCCCGGACTGGGGCACGCAGTACCGCACCGCCATCTTCTACCACACGCCGGAGCAGAAGGCCGAGGCCGAAGCCTCCAAGCAAGCGCTCGAGAAGGCTCACCGCTACTCCAAGCCAATTGCCACCCAGATCGTCCCCGCGGTCACGTTCTATCCCGCCGAGGACTACCACCAGCAGTATCTGGAAAAGCGCGGCCAGGCCAGTTGCCACATCAAGGCGTAAACAGGAAGGAACTATTTCGGCTCGGCCTTTTCGGGGTTGTAGGAAAAGCGCACGCGCAGCGCGATATATGGCCCGCCAAATTCGCTGGGCAACGGAGAAAACGGGTCCGACGCGGTGATCCCGTCCCAGGCTGCGCGGTCAAGGTCAACGTCGCCGGAAGTTGCGACCAGCTTCATTCCAAAAGACTTCTCGCCGAAGGAACGGCCAATCTTCGGTCGGGCCAGCCCTCCAGCCTTGTAGATGGCGAACTCGATGACTACGTTTCCGCGTTTCATCTTCGCTGATTCCGGAATCGCCTCGTGCCAATGCTTGCGCACGTCCTCTGACACGCGCTGCAGGTATGGACCGAAATCTACGCCTTGAGTATCGCTAAGAACCTCAATGGGTTTTTCGGGTCGGAACGCACTGCAATCCGGCGTGTAAGGTCCGGGAGGGACCGGAAAATCAAGCGCCAGGAATCGATCTTTCTTCTGTGATACCGCCGTCACGCCGATGTATCGCTCGCCCCCGTCGGGCGATGCAATTTTAAGCCAAGGTCCTTCGCGCCCCAGCACCTTCACTTCTTTCCCACAGCTTAGAGTACCCACTGGCTGGTGAGAACAAGGATTCGAAAATACCGGGGTGGGCTGGTGCTGGTCGCCCGACGAGCAGTCAACATACCCAACCTTGAAGCCATCATCTGCGCCTAACCGGATCATCCATACCGCAACCAGCAACGCGCATTGAAACCTTCGCATAAACGGCCATTCTCATCGAAACGCCAAAGCACGTCAATGCTTCGGCCCCTGAGGGAACGTCACACTTTCTAATGCTGATGCCCCATTCCACCCACCCCCGGACGCACCCGCAGAAAAATCTGAAACGACACCGGACGATTCCCATAAGCCGCATCCAGCACCGCAGGCTTCGAGTAAAAAGTCACATCCGCCCCCAACCCTAGTTGCCACGCGGAGTTTTGCACCACATCGCGCACCCCGCCGAACGTGTAAGCTCCAATGCGGTAAGCCGGATGCACCGCCGCCTGCGGAAATAATTCGTCCTTGTCCACCAACTCCAGCCGGGTAAAAGCATAGTCTCGGCGCATAAAGTTCAGCGTCGATTCCAGCCCGTAGCCGTTGAGATTGGCCCCGGTAGCGATCTTGTGTACGCGTCCCCACACCAGCGACGTCGCCCAATTGCCCGCAGCCAAAGGCTTGTCATATTCCATCGGAAGCGGTCTGCCGCCACTGGCTCCCCGGCTCCAGCGCTTCCGGATGCTCCAGCCGTCCAATGCTGTATTGCGCAGCCCAGTCGCGCGCAGGTGCAACGCTCACCCGCCCGGAATACGAATCCAGGGCGGCGGGCTGTATGCTCCAGCGCTCCTCATTCGGCTCGCGCCCATTAAACGCCGAAGCCTCCAGCTTCGCGCGGTCGATCACAAACCCGGTAGTGACCACGCCGAAGCTGGAGTGCGTCGAGTCTTGCAAATGATGGCTGAGCGGCGCCAGCGGCAGCTCCGCAGCGGACGCGCGGTGAATGTAGGTAACCGGCCCCAGCGCCGGCTCCGCCGCTGGCCCGCCATACAATTCCCACGAAACCTTCTCCGAGAGTGGCAGCAGGTAAAGCGCCGAGAGTTCCGCAAAAACATTGTGCGGATGCTGGTGGTCAACCAGCGCTAGGCCGTGATAAGTCTCCCCCGTCTGAAACAGCTCCGGAAATCCGGGATGCGGCGAGGTCAGCGATTCCGCCGAGAACATCTGCCGCAACAGAATCGTTCCCCGACCCAACTGGTGCTGCTCCATCAGCATCCCCACGTTCACCGACTCGGCTTTGCCCGCGCCGCGCGGCCCGCCTTGCCGGTTGTAATCGGCGAAGATCGTACCGTGCGCCATCAGCTCCCACCCGCCCCGCATCACCATCCACTCGTTCCCCGGCACAGAAGCGGGCTGCCACCCCGTCCCCGACCCGGCGTGCGGCGACGGCAACTGCGCAGCTTCGTGGTCTTCCATCTGCATGCCCATCTGCATCCCGCTGATCGAGGTGTTCTGCGCCGATGCCAGAGACAACAAAGGCCCAACCAGGACTGAATATAGGACGATCGACCACAAGGCGGTTCTGGCCACGAAAACCTCGTTCCTAAGGCTTGTCATCCCGAGCAACGCGAGGGATCTTGGTGTTTGCCAGCCCGGACGCTGCAGTGGAAGCAAGCAAGAACCAAGATCCCTCGCTCCGCTCGGGATGACACGCGCTTGTTTAGTGCCCGAGTCGGGTGATCGCATTTGTTGTCATTGGCCCGGCACGCTTTAGGACATGCGTCCGGCGAACCCATTTGGACGAAGAAGGAGAGGCCTGGAGATCAGATTCTGAGAATGAAAATCCCGGGAGGACCCCCGGAAGGCGCAAGAGAGATCGGCGATAGATCACTGTGGCCCGTAACTGGAAGAGGATGGACCGCTCTAGCCTCCACTGCCTGCCGCACGGGCCGCGACGAGAAAACAGCAGTAGTCAGAGCGGAAGCGTGCCGGCCCAAGCAGCACCGGTAGTCGGCAGGTTGCGGCTGGGATGGGGTTCGGGAATGGCACCCCGCGGCATGTGTAGGCGCCACCGAAGCCGACAAGAAGAGCGCAGCTCCCGCGCCAACAGCAACCATCGCGCTCAACAGCGCGATCGCGATCATGCGTGAGAAAGGCTGAGCCACAGCTAAGTCCCGGTAATCTTCATGCGCAGTTCTTCCGGAAGCCGTTCCCGGATCTCCTGCGGCAGCCGGTCATGCACCCGGCGTGCGCCTTCCTTGGCCGCATCCAGCACAGTCACAGGCGCGGGCGTAGCCACCGCCACTACCAGCCAGATCAACGCCGACAACACAAAGCCCGCCAGCGCCGCAATCTCCAGCCAGAACGCGTGCCGCGGCCCAAAGTGCCGGATCACTCCAAAAGCCAGCAAAAACACCCCGCCCGAAACCGAAGCCAGCGCGATCAGGCCCACATCAATGATGCGGTGCATTTTCTGCCGGCTGCGACAGCGCTCGCATCCCGCAAAATGGCTCTCGTAGTCCTCGCGCATCTCCGGCGCCAGGCCGGAAATGTCATATCTCCAGCCCGCCAGAATCTTGCCCACAATCGGATCAATGCACTGCTGACTCATAAGTAACTAACGTTGTCATTCCGAACAAGCGTTCTTTGCGCAGTGAGGAATCTGGGCGAGCCGCGCGATGTGTCGCGTTCTTTGCGACACATTAATCGCGCGTGTGGCTCGCATCCTTATCAGACTGTAGCCCCTGAACCCTACAGCCGGATCGGCGCCAAAACCTCCGACTGCACCGCCACTAGCACCTGGTTCTGAAAAAGAGGGTTCTGAAACAATCCACCCCGCTCCGCCAGCGCCCCTTCTGCCTCTCGGCGCGCTATTTCCGGATGATTGTTCTGTTCAGAGAGATGCGCCAGTACCACAAACGCTGCATTATTATCATAGTCGTTAACCAGGAAATCCGCGAGTTTCGCGTTCGACAGGTGCCCCACGTTGCTCGCCACCCGCTGCTTCACCGCCCACGGATACGCCCCCCCGCGCAGCATCTCCACATCGTGGTTCGACTCCATGATCAGGATGTCAGACCCGCGCAAATGGTCGCGGACATTGACCGGCAGGTAACCAAGATCGGTAGCCACGCTCACCTTGGCGCCCTCCACGCGGAACGTGAACCCAACCGGATCGGCCGCGTCGTGCGGGATGGTGAAAGGCTTCACCTCAATATCGCCAACCTGAAAACGATGCCCGGACTCGAAACGCTCCAGCTTCTCCAGTTGCGGCCGCTCGCCGTTCACCGTGCGCATGGCTCTAGCCCAGGCCGCATGCGTAGCCCCGGTCATGAAAACCGGGATGCGCAGCTTCTTCGCCAAAGTTGCTAAACCATAGACATGATCGGAATGTTCGTGGGTAATAAGAATCGCCGAAAGCGACGACGGATCTTCCCCCAGAGACTTCAGGCGCTTGAACGTCTCGCGGCAGGAGATGCCCGCATCCACCAGAATCCGCGTGCGGGCGCTCGCCACCAACCCGCAATTCCCCCGGCTCCCACTGGCCAGCATCGAAACCATCACACACATGCCAGAAAGCATACGCGCCTACCCTGTGGATTGCGAGTAACTATTCAGTTATCCGATACCTTGGGGTAGACGGCACGGAACCCGGCTTTCGGGTTCCCATCGGGCGTGAGATTAGACCAGAAACAGGAAACCAGAAACAGGAAACCAGAAACAGGACACTGCAAACTGCCTCACTGACCACCGACCACTGACCACTGACCACTGCTACACCGGCACTGCCACATTCTCCGCCATCTCGCGCAGCACCTGATCGGCTTGCTCGGATTTCTTCAGCGTCGAAGCGTAGCCGCCGTTCACGACCACGCGATGCGCGAAGACTGGAACGGCGAGCGTCTTGAAATCCTGCGGAGTGCAGAACGTGCGGCCCTCGAGGAACGCCATGGCTTGCGCCGCTCGGTAGAGCGCCTGCGCCCCGCGCGGTGAAACTCCCAGCGACAGATACTCCGCCTCGCGCGTCCGGCGCACGATTTCGAGCGCGTAGGTCACCAGCGATTCATCCACGCGTATCAGCTTGACTGCCTCCTGCATTTCGAGAACGTCAGCCCCGGTAAGCACCGGTCGCATATCCTGCAACAGCCCCGCGCCCGCCTCCGAGCGCAGAATCTCGCGCTCGGCCGCGGCCTCGGGATAGCCCATGCGCGCCCGCATCAGAAAGCGGTCGAGTTGCGACTCGGGCAGAGGATAAGTTCCGTGATGCTCCACCGGGTTCTGCGTGGCAATCACCAGAAACGGCTGCGGCAGTTCGTAGGAATGCGCGTCCACCGTGACCTGGCCTTCGTTCATCGCCTCAAGCAGCGCCGACTGCGTCTTCGGCGTCGTGCGGTTGATCTCGTCGGCCAGCAGCACATTGGTGAACACAGGCCCGCGCTTGAACTCAAACTCCTGCTCCATAGCGGAGTACACCGAGATACCGAGCACGTCGGAGGGCAACATGTCGCTGGTGAACTGCACGCGCTGAAAGGTGCAATCGATGGCGCGCGCGAGGGCTTGTCCCAGCGTGGTCTTGCCAACTCCCGGAACGCCTTCGATCAGCAGGTGTCCGCGGGCAAAAATGCTGACCAGCGCGAGGCGCACCACGTCGTCCTTCCCGCGAATCACGCGGCGCAGCGCTCGTTCCAGTTCGATGGCCTTGTGGGAAACAGCGATGGCAGTCTCGGGCGACATTGAATGGATTTTACTATCTGGCGCGGATGCGCAGGAGTTACGGATGTCATAGAGCTTCTAGCTTCTGGCTACTAGCTCCTAAGCTAACCCCGAAATGTTTGTCATCCCGAGCGAAGCGAGGGATCTTGGTTTCCGCGCCGTCACGAAGTCAGAACGCTAGCACGAACGAATCTTGCGAGTGCTTGAGCTAGAAGCTAGCAGCTAGGAGCGGTTCTACTGCATGAACTCCGCCGGGCGTCCTGTGAGCCGCTCGATGCGCTTGGCGATCGGCGGGTGGGTCGAGAACAGGTTGCCGAAGTTCATCCCCAGCAGCGGCTGGATGATGAACAAGTGCGCCGTCGATGGGCTGGCCTGCATGGGCACGCGTCGCGAGTAGGCGTCGAGCTTCTGCAGCGCGCTCGCGAGTGCATAAGGATTCCCGGTGTAGTGGGCTCCGGTGGCGTCCGCCTGATATTCGCGCGAGCGCGATACCGCAAGCTGAATCAGGCTTGCGGCTATGGGAGCGACGATCAGCATGAACAGCGCCGAGAGGCCCCCGCCGCGGCGGTCGTCGCGGCCGCCGCCCATGCCGCCGAAGATCATGGCGAAGCGTCCCATGCTGGCCAGCATGGTAATGGCGCCCGCAATGGTCGCCGCCACGGAACTGATCAGGATGTCGCGGTTGCCTACGTGCCCGAGCTCATGCGCCAGCACGCCTTCGAGTTCTTCATCATTCAGTAAACCCAAGATCCCATGGGTCACGGCTACTGACGCGTGTTTCGGGTTGCGTCCTGTGGCGAAGGCGTTCGGTGACTCGGTTGGGATCACATAAATCTTTGGCATGGGCAAGCCAATCTTCTGGGTGAGCCGCTCGACGATTTCGTAGGCGCGCGGCAGTTGCTCGCGCGTCACGGGCTGCGCGCGGTACATTGCGAGCGCGATCTTGTCGGAGAAAAAGTAAGAGACGAAGTTCATCACGGCGGCGAAGGCGAGCGCGAGCATCATCCCATTCTCGCCGCCAAAGTAGCGGCCAAAGAACATCAGCAGCAAGGTCAGCGCGGTCAGCAGGAACGCAGTCTTGAAAGTGTTACCCATATTCTTTCACACCAAATTCGATCTCACCTGATTAGATGTTACGCCCTGGGCGGCGATGCAGGGGTCCGGGAAGGCGCTGAGTGTTCCGACTGGAACATTTCACTTTGCAGAAAATTATCCGGCGTAAGTGGTTGATTCTTGGTGCGGGCCTTTGGGCGGATCAATGGAATCAGCGGGTTAGGCTGTGGAAGGAATGTCTACTTTCGAGGGCGTCAAATGTCTACTAAAGTAGACTTGACAGGGCCGTCTTGTACTTTATAAGGTACAGCCGACTGGACCACCCGTCCGGCTCTCCCGGAGGTGAATCTCTTTTCAGTCAAATGAGATCCCAAACGTGTTCGCGATTCGCTCAAGCTCGCGCTCGGGAAAATGCTGACTCCATATCTCCCTTGTTTCGTCCCGACGAGAATCAAGAAGGCTGTATATCAGTAAAACCTCTGGCTGAAATAGAAATGCGGGTGTCCTGTCGTCCGCTAAACCACGTTCCATCGCCGTAGCATAGACCTGCTCGATCACGGATTGCTTTGATGCCAGGAAATCGTTCAAGCGGTTCGCGAATGTGCTTACGTCCGTCTTCATCAGTGGCGTCAGTGTATGCAACACCTTGATCGACAATTCTAAGTTGGGTAGTTGGGAAGCGACGCTGTAGTAGTGTCGTTCGAGAACCTGCAAAAGCAGAACCGTGGCTCGGCTGGAAAGTTCCATGTTGAGACGATCAAACTCTCTGTCGGCGACTTCTATTTGTCCGGCCATCAGGGCGACCCGACGTTGCATATCGGGCGGCAACTTTGCGACCATCTCATCATTCTTGTAGACCGTATCGTGCGACATCTCCGACCACAAGTGTTGAGCGAGTGTCCTGATCTGCACCTCGGCCCAAAACACGTCGGACGGGTAAACCATAATGTCATTGTCATTCTGATGCAGCCGCACGTGATCTAGGTGGACGCTTAAATATCCAACCCGGTCAGTGCCGAGCCTCTGTTCCTTGTCCTCCGGTTCATCCGAATCGAACAGCTTTCTTACTGCTCCAACGATCCTCTCCTCGTCCGCACGATACCTAATGATGACGCGGACCCCGACCTTGTCCAGAAGGGTATCGAACGTGTGGTCAGGTTTGTTGAGCAGTTTCTTGACCAGACTGTCAACGGTCTTCGCACGAGAGTCGACGGTAAACCATATCCCAAGCCGCCTCAGCGACTGTTGGAGCCGCTGCTTCAGGATTTGCCCGAATGCGTCGTATTTCGGACGCTCGGCGATCCACTGCTGCCTTGCTTGTTCGACGCCGCTCACTTCACCTTCGCCACTGTGTCTTTGACCAGAATATCTTCGGGACGTATCTCAATGATGTCGGCGACCTCAGCTGGAACCGAGATGATGCCTCCCTTTGTCGTCCGATATGCCCGCCGTTGCAAACTAGATTGAATGTCCTCAGTATCCTTCCGGAATGCGGTTAGCGGGATGTTATTCGATTCCAGGTGTTCCCGGTATGGCTGTTGGTATTCCTTGGGGACGTATTCCTGAATGAACGTCTACGGTGCAAACGTCTTAACTTTGGATTTCATCTGCGATTGAAGATGGTCGTATAGGTCGCTCTTGATTGTGGGCTCTGTGACCGTATTGCTAATGAAGTCCAACGTAGTCTCGAAAAATCGCTGAGTTGCCACTCGTGGCTCGATGAGAAAGGTGCACCCCAAAAACCTCATCCAGAACTTCGCGAGGTCGTCGGCAGCAAGGACGTTGTACTGATCATCGCACGCGGAAGACCGAAAATCGTTGTCGTCGCTTCCCGTGCGAATAAACATAGCAGTCTTGAACAGACGTGTTCCGTCGGTGAGAACCAGATCATTCAGAACGGACATCGCGAATGTCTTTTCTCCCACCTTGCCGCTCAATTCCAGTTGTGCGCCTCGCTCCCTTTCCAACTTCATCAGGATCAAACACGACTTTCCCGCGGAAGCGGCATCTATCACGCACAGGAGGCCAGGAGAAGTGGCCCCTGTGTGCTGCTCGAAGAGATAGCTCGCCAGTTCGCGCGATGCTTCGATAAAATTCTTTGAGTTGTGACCGGACTTCGTGAGTAGCCGAGCCTGCTTTGGAACCGGGGACGCCGTTGCGGCCAGAAACTGCACGGGATACGCCTTGGTTGAGTTAAGAACTCGGGTCAGCTTAGTCGTCAGATGGTTCTTTTGACTTACGTCTACTTTGGTCTCGATATCGGATAATTGAGGTTTAGCTCCGCCATCTCTTGCTCTCTGCGGAACGTCGTGAAAAATCACGTGCCTAATTACAGTTGTGGCGAGGTCGTCACTTGTTATCACGCTGACATTCTCTTTTCCGGGGAAGGAGGTGATCGTACCTCCCCGGGTCATCTGTGCGCAAGCAGCGCTTCCGCCACGATCTCGACTGTAGCACTTTCGCCTTTTGTTCGTCAATAGTTCATGGCGGCCGTAATTCAGCAGTTGCGTGCGGAGCTATGGGTGGTGCAAAAAACCTTTAAGGGATGGATCGCAGAATCCCACCCTTGCGCAAAGAACGCGCAAGAGTGGGGCACCCTCTGTGGTGGTGGCGCAAGCGAATGTGGGACAATTGGCTTCTCACTCGGAACAATCACGATTGGACGCAGTCCCACACATGTCCTGCGTACTACGAACAACATTCTTTCGACAACTTTCTCGCCGGGTTGGCTTGCTTGCCGCTTTAGCTGTGGTCATGGGTCTGTCCGCATTATTGTTCGGTCAAGCTTTGCCCACGGCTCCTGGCGCCGCGGTTTCTTTGCTTACTCCAGCGCCCGGTCCTTTTACGGAGCCGGGGATTGCGGTGAATCCTAATAATCCGCAGCAGGTGGTTGCGGTTTTTCAGGACAACGCTCATGCCTCTTATTCTCAGGACGCGGGCCGTACTTGGCACGCGGCCGACGGCGTCGAGTCGCAGAATTACAAAGTATCCGGCGATGTGTCTGCTGCCTTCGACAACCTGGGGCATGCGTTTATTTGCTACATTGCTTTCGACAAGCTGGGGACCTTTAATTACTGGGCGCACAACGCTACGCGCAATGGCGTGTTCGTGCGGCGGTCGCTTGACGGCGGCAAGACTTGGGAGGCGAAACAGGTTTCGGTCAGCGAAAATGCAAGCGATCCGGGGATTCCGTTTGAAGACAAGCCCTACCTTGTGGCCGACACCAGCTCGGTAACCGGCAAGAGCGGGTATGCGGGAAATCTTTACGTGGGGTGGACGCGGTGGACGCTGACCGGGTCGGAGATACTGGTGGCGCGGTCGACCGATGATGGCGAGACCTGGTCGAAGCCGGTTGAAATCGACCGGCATCCCGGGCTGCCGCGCGACGACAACGGGGCTGCCGAAGGATTCGCAGGTGCGGTGGGGCCGGACGGCCGCTTGTACGCGGTGTGGAGCCAGGACAACGACATCCTGCTCGCCACTTCGCGGGACGGAGGGAAAACATTTTCGCGGGCTCGTGCCATTATTCATACTGCCCCTATTATGTTTGCCGTGGATACTTTGCAGAGGGCGAACGGGTTTCCGCAGATTGGCATTGATCTGCGAAGCAAGGATCCGCGGAGCCGGCGGCTTTATGTGACCTGGACCGACTACCGCAACGGCGACTTGGATGTTTTTTGTTCGACCTCGACCGATGGAGGGAAGAAATGGAGCGCTCCAGTGAGGGTGAATAGCGACGCGGTGCGCAATGGCGCTGACCAGTTTTTTCAATGGCTGGCGGTCGATCCGGTCGATGGGTCGGTTAATGTTATTTTTTATGACCGGCGGGGAGATCCGAAAAATCGGGCGCAGACCGTTACCCTGGCACGCTCAACCGATGGCGGCCGGGTCTTTCAGAACTACGCGTGGACCAGTGAGGCCTTCGAGGCGGGTGGAGTATTCTTTGGGGACTACTCTGGGATTGCGGCATCCGGCGGGCGGGTTTATGGGGTTTGGACGGAGAAGCCGGCGGTTGTTGCTGAAGGTGAGAATAAAGCGGAGGCTAAGACTGAGGCCCCGCCGGTGAAGCCGAAGGGCACGGTGGTTAAGGTTGGAGTTGCTGATTTTGGGACGACGCGGTAGATTTTTTGTCTTAGGATTTCGAGTGACCCAGAAGGATCCCCACTTCTCGCAAAGGACGCGAGAAATGGGGCACCCAGGCAGAGTCAAGACCATGGGTTTTCAAATCAGCACGCGGGAAATTGAAGGAATCACGGTGGTTGACGCGGTGGGGAGACTCACGTTGAATGACAGCCGCACTCAACTGCGTGACCTGATCCATGTTTTGTCGGGCGACGGCCAGAGGAAATTCCTGTTCAATCTGGCGGGTGTGGAGTTTATCGATAGCGACGGCATGGGAGAACTGGTGCGATGTTATAGCGCCGTCAGGCAGAGCGGCGGGGAGTTGAAGCTGGTGCACGTCAACAAGAAAGTGCAGGACCTGCTGGAACTCACGCGGATTAGCACTTTGTTTGAGATTTACAGCGAGGAACGGGCTGCGCTGGAAGCGTTTTCGGGGTGGCTAGGGCGTGTTGGGTGCTGAACTTCTCTTTGAGGTTGAAGTCGCGAGTTCCCCACTTCTCGCAAAGGACGCGAGAAATGGGGCACCCGGTCCTCCGCAAGATCAATGTCAGTCAAAATCAAAGGCAGCGGACAGGAGTGTCCGTACTATTTGGGGCCACCCCAGTGCGTGGTGGTGTCGGCGGACAGCAGGTTCCTCATCGGGCTTTCCGCCCGATTCGGAATGACAAGGTTTTTCTAGTTCGAGCTAACGCTTTTTCTTGGAGCGTGATCTGAATAGCGGGGTGCCCCAACTGCCTGCTGCCAGCAGTGCTCCGAAGAGGATGATGGCGTCGATGCTGGATCGTCCTTCGGGGGACCAGTAGACGTCTTTCAGATTTAGCCAGAGGGCGAATTCGTCGAGCGTCAGGGCGGCGCCCACACCGTAGAGGATCGACATCAAGCGGCTGAGGAGAAGCGACGTATGGTCCTCGCCGGTGCCTATGTCGGCCAGCCATCCGTAGCCCACCGCCAGCAGAATAATGATGCCGAAGACCAGGTGGTGAATGTGCCGGCCACCGTGCACGATGAAATGGAATGGGGGAATATTGTGCAGAACGGCGAAGACTACGGCACGGACTCCGGCAAAGGTCAGAAAGAAGCTTACAGAAGCCAGGAAGAGGCGGCGCTGCGGCCGGTCTGGGATGCGCTCGTGGATGACCCGGCCCAGAGGCGTGCCCTGGGCCAGCAGAAGCATGAGAGCCGTCGCCGCGATTGCGAGCAGGAGGATGAACCACGTGTAGGCCATGCTGCAATTAGAGCATTTTTGGAAGTTGTGTTGCCGGGTGGAAGCAGGAAAGCAGGTTCCCTTCGGCTTCGCTCAGGGCAGGCTCTCCACTCCGCTTCCTCTTCCCTTCGGGAAGAGGAAGCTCCGGTCGGAATGACAAGCCTCAGAGGATAGTGCAGCGGACCGCATTCAGGCTTTTTGGGCTTCGCGCTTTAGGGCCCGGTCCAACGTGTGATCTAAGGCGGATTTGGCGGACTCGTATTCCGATTGCGAGATTTGGCCTTGGCGGCGTTCGACTTCGAGCTGGAAGAGTTCTTCTTTCAGGGCATCGAGCAGCATGGAGGCGGGACGCGCCGCCGTTGTTGTGCGTACGGTGGGCGTGGCGACAGCGGGCGGGGGTCCGTATTCGTCTTCTTCCTCGTTATTGTGCATCGCGCCCGGCACAGTTGCTCGCATGGGCGAGACGGTTTTTTGGCGCGCCAGGGCGCGGGCTGCGGATTGTTGGCGCATGGCTACGTAGACTCCGCCGAGGAGCAGAGCTGCGGCTATGCCTCCCAAGATCTGCCAGCGGTATTTCTGCAAGGGGTCGGGAGCGTCGATGGGCGGGCCTAGTCCGCCGCCGGGCCGGTTATTCGCGCCGGCGTCGCCTTTGGCAGCGTCGCCCTGCTGGGGCGACTGGAGCACGCCTTCGCCCGAGACCTTGAACGCAAGGTTCTGTCCGACCGTGGTGTTGGAAGCGACCTGCACGTTGGCGTCGGGCTCTTGCGGGTAGGGAACCGATTTGAATCCGGCGGAGGCGGCGGGGGTGAACTCCATCGTCTTGGGCAGCATGACGACGAAGTGCTCCAAGGGATACACGGACTTGGGATCAAGATTCGCGCTTCCGCTGTAGGGAAGCTGGTAGGCCACTTCGAAGCGGGTCAGGCCCGGCCGCAGCGGGAAGATGAAGGCATAACGGTTCTTCTCGCCTTCGGGCACCGGAGCGGATTTCAGCGGGTTGCCATTTTCGGTGGTGGCGCTGGCGGAGTCTGGAATGATCTGAGCTCCGTCGGAAATGTAGAACTCAAGGTTGCGGTCGTTCATCTGGGTGCGGGGAGGCTTGGAAGTATTCTGCACGCCGAGTTCGCGCACTACCACGAGCTGTCCCTGCTCGATTTGGAGGCGGACGATGTCGGCGACCACTTCGAGGCCGTCAATCTTTTTTGCGACATCGTACACTTCGACTTCCACGGAAGTGGTTCCGGGAGGGGCCATGCGGTGGTAGGTCACGCCCTGATGAATGGCGCGGACCAGGTGCGGGGCCTTGTCGTCGTCGAGCTTGAAACTGAATTGGCCTTTGGCGTCGGTTTTGGTACGGCCGGATTCGTCCATGCCCTGGCCTAGCTTGAGCAGGACTACTTCGTCTCCGGCGGCGGGCTTGCCGGTGGTGGAGTTTTTGACTGTGCCGGTTAGGGTTTGGGCGGCGGCGAAGGTGGTGAGGAGGAGGACGGCGAGAGCTGCTCGCACGAATGCTTGTACAGAGTGAGGTGAGAACGCCTTGCGACGGCGTAGGTTGATGCCAGCGGGTATGGGGTCCTTCGACTGCGTGGATGCTTCGCTTCGCGAAGCATTCACTCCGCTCAGGATGACAGGGATTGATTTCAATTTCTGGTTCCTTTTTGGGCGGGATTTTCCAGGCGGGCAATCTCGGCCAGGAGGGTGGCGGCTTCGTCCTGCAGGGAAGATTTCAGCGACGCGTAGTCGGCGTCGGGGACCTTGCCCGCTTTGTATTCGAAGTTGAGATCGCGCAGGTTTTCGTAGACGGCGTCTTTGCGCTCGCGCAGATAGCCAGCGCGGGTTTTCTCCGGACCGAGGAAGAGCCTTCCGGGCAGGTAGAAAACATAAAAGAGAGAGGCGGCGAGCATCAGGCCGATCAGGAACCAGGTCATAGGTCGCTCTCCCTCATAGATCGTTCTCCCTCATAGATCGTTCTCCCTCATAAATCGTTCTCCCTCATAAATCAGTCTCCTTGCTGGCCTGGTCGCGGAACTGTTCGAGGGCCGCGCCGCGGACCGGGCGCAGGCCATCGGCGAGGGCAGGTGCGGGCCGATTCTTCCAGGAGCGAATGACCAGCACCATCAGACCGAAGCCTAGGATCAGCGCGGCGAATGGCAGGATGTAGGCCGCGCGGTCGAAGCCTTTGGTGGTGGGAGCCGCGAGAACGGTTGGTCCATATTTCTGCACGAAGCCCTGCTCGACCAGGCTGTCACTGTCTCCGCGAGTGACCGAGGCTAGAAGTTCGTTGCGCATGCCATCGGAAGCGGGGCAGCCGACGTGATTGCATTCCAGAAGAATCTGGTTGCAGCCGCAGATGCACATCATCTGGTGGCCGATTTCGTTGAAGCGTGTCGCGGGATCGCCGGCGCCGAGGAGCGCGAAGACGGCTGCGCAGAGCAGAATGGTCTGGGTTGCTTTGCGGCGCGAACACCCACCCTTCGACTCGCTCAGGGCAGGCTTTCCCGCAAAAGAGGCGAGAAGCGGGGTACCCGGCTTCGAGAATGGATTCAAGCGGGTCATCAGTCTCCCGTTAGTGCTGGTTCGGGTTGCGCTTGCTTCAGCCTTGCTGGTGCTGAAACTCGGACTGGCGCGGGCGCGTTTGGAATCAGGGCCAGTACGGTTCCGATCAGCATGATCCAGACACCCATCCAGATCCACATCACCAGCGCATTCAGGTGCGCTTTGAGGATGGGGTGACCGTTATCATTGTTAAGGCCTTCGAACACGATGTAGAGATCCTCGTTGAGGGAGGAGCGGATGTCTGGGATAGTCGAGGTCTGCTGGCTGGCATGGTAGAAGCGGCGCTCGGGGCTCATGGTCTCGATCTGCTTGCCGCCCTTGTAAACGTCGAGTATTGCCCACTGGCTGTAGTGGTTGGCGTTGTCGTCTTCGGTATAGGAGCGGCAGACCAGGGTGTAGGGGCCGATGGTCATCTTGTCGCCGTTGGCCATCTCCTGCTCTTTGTCGAGATTGAAGGCGGCTCCGGCGAAACCAATGATTACGACTACCACACCGAAGTGGACAATGTAGCCGCCGTAGCGGCGGGTGTTGCGGTGCGTGAGCTGCACCATTGAAGCGAACATACCCTGACCGGTGTGTTTCGAGATGACGCGGCCGCCGCGGTAGAACTCGCTGGCCACGGTAAGCGCGACGAGCACCGAGAGCGCGATGGCCATCAAGGAATAGAAGTAAGAAATATCCTTCCAGGGCTTGAGGCCGAAGGCCGATCCCCAACTTTGCGGCGTGATCATCAGGAAGATTGCGACTGCAATGGCACCGATGGTCGGCCACATAAAATTGCGCTTCAGGCTTTCGAGCGAAGTCTTGCGCCAGGCCAGCAGCGGGCCTACGGCCGTGAGTATCAGGAGCAGTAGAGCTACGGGAATGGCGACGCTGTTGTAATAAGGTCCCGAGACCGTGACTTTCTTTTCTTCCACCAGTTCGGTGAGTTTCGGAAACCAGGTTCCCAAAAGCACCGTGAGGCAGAGGACGCCAAAAAGCAAATTGTTAAACAGGAAACTCGATTCGCGCGACACGATCGATTCGAGCTTATGCTCGCTGCGCAGGTGCGACTTGTTTTTGAAAAAGAAGAAACAGAAGACAACCAGGGTGATCACGAGGAACACCGCGAACCAGTCTCCGATGGAAGACTGCGCGAAGGCGTGTACGGAGCTGATGATGCCGCTGCGGGTGAGGAAGGTTCCGAGGATGGCGAGCCAGAAGGTGGCGAAGACCAGCCACATGTTCCACATCTTCAGCATGCCGCGCTTTTCCTGCATCATCACCGAGTGCAGGAAGGCGGTGCCGGTGAGCCAGGGCATGAGCGAGGCGTTCTCGACGGGATCCCATCCCCAGTAGCCGCCCCAGCCGAGGACCTCATAGGCCCAGTGCGCGCCGAGGAAGACTCCGCAAGTGAGGAAGGCCCAGGTGACCATGGTCCAGCGGCGGGTGATGTGAATCCACTTCTCGCCGGGATATTTCATGATCAGCGCACCCAACGCGAAGGCGAAGGGCACGGTGAAGCCTACGTAGCCCAGATACAGCATGGGCGGATGAATCACCATCTCGGGATATTGGAGCAGGGGATTCAGGCCGCTGCCATCCGGCCGGAGCGGACCTTCGAGAATGCCGAATGGAGGGGCGGCGAATTCCAGCAGAGACAGAAAGAAGATCTGCACTCCAGCCAGAACCACCGAGGCGTAAGCGAAGAGCCGCGGATCGGTCTTATAGCGGAGGCGCAGGACGAATCCGTAGGCGGCCAGCAGCAGCGACCAGAACAGCAGCGACCCTTCCTGGCCGGACCACAGCACGGCGAACTTATAAGGACCCGGGAGATTGCGGTTGCTATGGTGGAAGATGTAGGAGATGGAGAAGTTATCCTGAAAGGCGCAAATGACGAGGATGACTGATGCGAACAATACGGCGCCGAAGGTTGCGATGCCGGCGCGGCGAGCGGTTTCGCCAATGCGCTCCGAACCTTGGCGGAGGAGCGCGGCGAACGAAGTGTTGTCGGCAGCGGAGATGCCGGCGCGAACCGGAGCCTGACTCCCCGGCAGGGCTTGCTTTTGAAAAACGAGCGCGACGATCCCGGCGAAGAACGTGTAAAGGCTCAGCACAAAGGCGAGCTTCAGCGCGAAACTACCCAATTCCGCCATGCGGGATGACCCCAGGCTATTTTTTCAGAAATGACCCTCCGAGGCAACCGCGGAAGGGCACTGAACGAATTCTAGAACTAAACTAATTCTAGTAAGTGCCGCCGGAAGGCGGCGGCCCGAAGTTCCGCCGCCGCTGCTCTTGACCACTCCGGACGCCGTTATGCGCTTTGCTGCTGCTTGTAGCGCTGCCGTACTTCGCGTTCCGCAGCCAGCCAGTCCTGGGCCTCGCTGCCGGGTGCTCCTCCGCGCTGCTGGTAGAGTTCGTAGGCGCGGCGGCGAATCTCGTCTTCGATGTTGATGGGAACCACTCTGCGGGGCTCTGTCTTCACTACTTCCAACTTCTTTCTTGGTTCGGGGGCGATTTTGACCTCCGGTTTGACCTCGGCGGGCGTGGGTTCCGCCGCAACTGCCTTTACGTCGCCCACGTTGGCCGGATTGACATTACTGGTTTGCTCTTTGTCCGGGTTGGTCTTGCTGCCTGGGGTAGATTTTGATCTTGCCATACTGGAAACTCCTTTTAGATGCCTGGATTTAGGAATGAATTGAGCGCTTCAACGAACCACAAACACCTCACCCTACAGCGGTTCAGAGAACATTGGACTTTATAGCTGAGGTTGACGATAGTATAAACCTTTGAGGGCTGTGGAAACCTGTTTTCTGGAAGAAATTGGTAAGGATGGCTTTGCTATAATCGAAGCTCTTATATTCGCGACTCCTATTCGCGACTTCGGGGATGGCGCTATCGTCTAGGGGTTAGGACGGAAGATTCTCAATCTTCAAACCCGGGTTCGATTCCCGGTAGCGCTACCAATGTCCCGCCGCTTGCCCTCGCTGAGGAAAGCAACAAAGTCTTAGGCTCGAAGCAAGTTCCTCGCGATAAACAGGACGTTGGCCGGGCGCTCGCCCAGCCGCCGCATGAAGTAGGGATACCACTCCGTGCCAAAAGGAATGTAGATGCGGAGACGCCAGCCTTCACGGACCAGCCTTCGCTGCAGGTCGCGTCGGATGCCGTAGAGCATCTGGAATTCGAACGAGTCGCGGGAGAGCTTCTCGCTGGTCGCGAACGCCTGAGCTTGATGGATGATGTTCTGATCGTGCGTGGCCAGGCCGTGATAGATGCCACTCTTCATCAGGATCTTCATCAGCTTGACGTAGTTGGCATCGACGTTGGACTTGGCGGCGAAGGCGATCTCTGGCGGTTCCTTGTAGGCGCCTTTGCAGAGGCGAATCCGGATGCCTTCTGACAGGAGCTTTTCAATGTCCCCCTCAGAGCGTTTCAGGTACGCCTGGATCACCGTGCCTACGGAGTTGGCGTAGCCGGGCATGCGGTGAAGTTCATGGACGAAATCGAGGGTGCGCTGCGTGTAGGGCGAGCCCTCCATGTCGACGCGAACAAACCCCGGAGGATTCATGGCAGCGGCTTTGGCGACCAGTCCGCTTACGATGTCGCGGGCGAGCTTCTCATCCACGTCGAGCCCCATGTGCGTGAGCTTGAGGCTGATATTGGCGTTGAGCTGGTTGGCGGCAATGGCGTCGAGAATCTGCCGATAGAGCTGCGCGCTGTGGCGGGCCTCGTCAGGATTGGTGACGTTTTCGCCCAGGTTGTCGATGGTCACGCTCATGCGGGCGCGGTTGATGGCCTGCGTGGCTCGGACAGCGTCGGCGATGTCAGTGCCGGCAACGAAGCGGCCGGAGACGCGGCGGCCCAGCGAGGAACGCTCGGCGAAGCTGCGCAGCGATGGGTTTTCGGAGAGACGCACGAAGAAAGTTCTTAGCATTCCGCACCTGGAATAAGGATGCGAGCCAGACGCGCGAGTACGGCGTCGCAACAAACGCGACCCTTCGGCAGGCTCAGGGCAGGCTGCGTCGCGCGGCTCGCCCAGATCCTTCGCTGCGCAAAAAACGCTTGCTCAGGATGACAAAGGCTGACCGCAGGGTGGAGGTGGATGAGGAGCACAGAACGTTGTATCACAACGGCTGAAGAGCTGATCGGGCTGAAGAACTGATCGGGTTGGGCGGCGGAGGCTAGGGATTGAATCTGAGTTCAACGCTCTCGTGGGTTTCGCGGGGAGCGGGCTCCCACTTCCACTCGCGCAGCGCGGTCTGGGCGGCTTGCGCAAGCAAGGGGTGGCCACCTTTTACTTCGACGAGCTTTACATTGCCATTGGGAGCAACCACCACTTCCGCCCGTACGACGCCTTGAAGGTTCATGGAGCGGGCAAGATTGGGATATTGCGGAACTACTTTGTTCACAACTTTGCGGACGCCTTCAGAAGGTTCCTGGGCAGGAGTCTGAATGGGAACTAACATCAGCATTGGTACGAAAACAAATAAAGCAACCGCGATCCGGTTCTTCATTGAGTTAATCGTCCGTGGTCAGGATAAGAGGAATGTAATGACGACGGAAGATTACCGCGGTAATACGGCGAGCGAGCGGTCGTGCACCTACCAGCTGTAGTGTGCGGTGTAGGTAATCGTCTTTTCTTCGCCGGGCGCGACGGTCACCGGAAACTCAATGTTGTGGCTGTCGGTCTTCTTATATTCAGCGGAACTGGAAGCAATGTCCCAGTTCACCGCGCGATAAAGGTGTTCGACCACGCGTACTTCCACCGGCTCCTTCTTGTGGTTGCGAAGCTTAATCTCAAAAGACTCGGTGGCGGTGCGCTTGTTGTTGTCGACGATGTAGTCGCTACGGCGGCGCTCGCCGGCAAGATCGAAGGCATTGCCGGTGTAGATGCGCACGGTTTCGTCGTGCGGGGTGTGCTCGATGGTGTTTTCGCCAGTGAATTCGATCTGGCCGTCGTCGTTGCGGCGGTAGAAGCGCACACGGCCCTTGGGCAGCGGCATGCCGAGATGGTTGGCATCGGAGTTGCGAAACTCGCGCATCACCCAGATCTTGGGATTAGATTCCGTGCCGTAGGAGTGATCGTTGCGAATGTTGTCCCAGTTCCAGTTGTTGTAGCGGTTGCTGTCGATCTTGACGCCGTCGTAAATATAGATTTGTTTGGTGCCCACGCCTGCTGCGCGAATGAATTCCACCTGCTTGGTTTCGCGGTCACGCAACGTTGTGGTGCGTTCGAGTGTGTAGAGGTGGTACTCGTCGAAGGTCTTCTCGGTCACGGGCTGTCCCGGCATTGCGACCGCGCCGGCCATAGCGACCATCTGGTTACGGACCCGGCCGGCCGTTCCAGGCTCAATCTTGTTCACGTCTCCGGCCATGAGCTTGATGCGCGCATTCTCGAAAGTCTTGCCGGTCTGGTTGTCCATGGTGACCCAGCCCACAACGTCAACCAGATCTCCTTTCTCAGGCGCGACGATGTTGTAGTCGGCTTGCCAGGTCATGCCGCCGGTGATGTAGGAAAATTCGGCGGGAAACTTGCCGGCTTTGTCGGTGGCGAGCCGCCATTCCAGGCGAGGCTTGAGGATGCTGTCGTCCGTTAGCGCGGGAAAAATAGGCGTTCCGGGAAGACTGAAACGCAACTGGCCGTTGATTTCGATGATCGGCTGATCCGAAGCCGCAGCCATCTGCGACTGGTAATACTGCTGGCCGTAGAGGTTCATAGCGGATTCATTGTGGGGAACATACCCGCTGCGAATGACCTTGCCCTTGATGGTTTGAATTCCCTGAGTCGTGCTCACTTCAAAATCAATCGTTTTACCTTCGTAAAGAGAGAGGAGCAGAGTCTGGGAAACCGGGTCGGCGCGATAGTTCTGCTCCAGCACCTGCACGGCGTGTTTGCCAGTGGGATCGCGCAGGATGACCGAGTCGGGCTCGAGGTGCATCGTAATGTCGTTCACGTTGACCTGGTTCTCGCCGGACTTCAGATCGAGCGGCAATTGCTGGCGGACGACGGCGAAATTCTGGTTGTAGATGGTGAGGGAGGGCTGAGAGGGTTGCTGCGCGAAAAGGCTAACGCAAAGAACAGGCAGACAGACGAAGCGAGCGATCATAAAACCTCCGCGACGGCCGGGTCAACGCATCTTCCCCGTTAGACACCGGGAAGCGGGTCTTTGGTTTCCCGCTCGTCAATCAAACTCTAGCGATAATGGAACGCTAGTGGGAGTAATTCTTGCGTTTAGTTGGGAAACCGAATCGCTTCAGCTGCCGTGGTCTTCCAGGAACTTCTCGACCTCGATGGCGGCCATGCAGCCGGTTCCCGCGGCGGTGATGGCCTGTCGATATCGCCGGTCCTGAACGTCGCCACAGGCATAAACGCCGTGGACGCGGGTATGCACATAGTTGTGCGTCTTGAGATAGCCGTCGGCATCGGCGTCGAGTTGGCCGGCGAAGATCTTCGCGTTGGGCTCGTGGCCAATGCCGAGGAACAGAGCGCTGGTGGGGAAATCCCAGACTTTGCCGGTTTTCACGTTGCGCAGCTTCAGGCCGGTGACTTCTCCCTTGGCGTGATCGTAGACATCTTCCACGACGGTGTCAGTGAGGAATTGAATCTTTGGGTTTTTTTGTGCCCGTTCCAGCATGATCTTGGAAGCGCGAAAGCTGCCGCGGCGATGAATCAGCGTCACCTTGGTGGCAAAGCGAGTGAGGAAGGTGGCCTCTTCCATGGCGGAATCGCCGCCGCCGATGACCACGATTTCTTTGCCCGAGAAGAAGAAGCCGTCACAGGTAGCGCAGGAGGAAACACCGTGGCCGATCAGCTTCTGCTCGTTGGGCAGGCCCAGCCAACGGGCGGAAGCTCCGCTGGCGATGATCAACGATTGCGTGTGCACCTGATGCACGCCCAGATGCAGCAGGAACGGGCGCTTACTGAGGTCGGCGCTGGTCAGGTGTGCCATGCGGTATTCGGCCCCGAAACGCTCCGCCTGCTTGCGCATGTTCTCGACCAGTTGCGGCCCCATGATTCCGTCGGGGAAGCCGGGAAAATTTTCCACCAGCGTGGTGAGCGAAAGCTGGCCGCCGGGCTCGTGGCCCTCGACGACGAGAGGCTTCAGATTCGCGCGCGCAGTGTAAAGCGCGGCCGTGTGTCCGGCGCAACCGGAACCGATGATGACGACGTTGCGGGTTTCGCTCATGGTTTGCTAGCCGTTAGATTGCTGATTTCAGATTTTGATGCAAGGCTCAACTTCGAGAACCAGAAAACAAAATCTTCACCACAGAGGTCACGGGGTACACAGGGTAAGTCTCAGTCATTTCTTTTCTTCCGCCGGCTTCACGGCAGGCTTGGCGGATCTCGGTTTCGCGCCCGCCTTCGGGCCTGGGATCTGCGCCAGTTCTGCCGGCACGGTGCGGCTGACGTTCAGCAAAGACCGGTAGTTGGCGAGCACGTCGGAGGCGCTGCGGAATAGCGGTTCGTAGGCGCTCTGATCTGGCGGGGGGCCGTTTTCGGAGCCAGAGCAGCGGGCCAGCGCGATCGATGACTTTCCGAAGCGCTCCAAACGTATACGGCTGACGGGAGTGTTGGCCGCGACCATATTTTCGGGACTGCTGATCGCTGAAGCGCTGTCTTCCATCGAAACCTGGATCAAGTCTTTGGGCTCGCGCACGTGGAGCACCAGGGTCTCGACCATATTCCTCCCGTCGTTGCTGAAGGAATACTGCACGCTGGCAAACAAGGCTTGCACGGCGAATTCACGCCGAATGCGGACATAGCGGGCGACCGACGGTTCATCGGACATTTGCGCGCTCTGTCCGGGTTGAAGAAAGTTGGGAGCGTCGGTCAGCGTGGATAGTCCATGAGAGATTTCAAAGTCGGGGGCGAACAGCGGTTGCTTGGGGACGCGCGCCAGGGCCGTGGCGATTTCCTTCTGCTCCTCGGCGGATGGTGTGCAAACATTCAGCAAGTTGACCTTAACCTGAGGCTGGGCCGAACTGGGCTCGGCAGCCTGCTGGGATACGGCGGGAACAGAGAAGAGAAAGCCAGCCAGGAGAAAAGTTAGTTTTGAGAGCACGGCAGAATGATAACCCAGTTCTCAGGCTCCCAGTTCTCAGTTCTCAGCGACGCCGGTTTTAACTGAGAACTGAGAACTGAGAACTGGTTGCGGAACTGAGAACTGGTTTCGATTAGAATTCATCCATGGCGAATCTGACACTGGTTTACGGCATGCGGCTGCTGCCCTCCGAAGATGTGGCCGAAGTGGGCCAGGCTCCGGTGAAGCTCACCAACGGACGGGAAGCGCACGTCACCATGCACGTGCTCGAAGGCAGCAAGGAAGAGATCGAGAAGCAGTTGCGCACCAGCCTGGAAGCGTTCTTCGATCTGTATCCGGAGATCTAGTAGTTCCGGATTTGCGAGTGGGTGCGGTTGGCCTTTTCAGGCTCGATCCCTTGGGAATCGGCGAATCGAAATCATGAAGCGGTTTTATTGGCAGATGCGCGCAAGAATAGTGGCGGCCGGTTTATGGCCGCAGGGATGGGTCGCGCGCGGAGCCTGTTATTCCCTGGCCTCCGCTATCGGGCTTTTCGCGCTTGAAATGGTGTTGAAACTCTTCGCGCCTGCGGCGGCGGGCAACGTTGAGTTTTGGGTCAAGTTTCTTCTTGTCGATGCGGTTTTGTTATTTTCCGTTGTTGCGTTCCGCTGGCTCAAGCGAAGGCTTCTGTGGCGCCTGCGCAACCGGCTCATCGTGACTTATGTCTTCATCGGCGTGATTCCGGCGGTGCTGCTGATCGCGATGGCATTCATCACACTCTATGGATTCGCCGGTCAGTTCGCGGTCTTCGTAGTGACCTCGGAAATCAACTCGCAGTTGCGCAGCCTGGAAGCGGTGAACGCCGCGGTCGGCAACGAACTGGCGGTACGCCTGGAGCGCGGAGATAAGCCCACAGCCGAGTCGCTGGCCGGCCTGAGGAAAAGCGATTCCGCCTGGGGACGGCGGCGCTTGTGCGCCTGGCATGGCGACAAGGTTTTGTCGTTGGGCGATGAATCCAAGGGGCCTCCGCTTGCCCTTCCCGCTTTCGCGAAAGGAGGGTTGCGCGAAATCACACGTGATCGTGATGGATTGCACCTGCGGGTGGTTACGCTGCTCTCCGCTGGATCGAAAACACTCACCATCGTTACCAGCGAACCCTTTGACAAAGAGTTAGTCGGAAAGATTGCCGCGGACATGGGCGAGATCACCCTGTTAGACGACCAGGCATTCCTGCAGAAAGATGAGAGCGGACGGCCTGGCACTGGACCGCAAACCAACACGCCGGGGAATACGGAAACGAAAAAGGGTGGAATTGTCATCAGCGAGAAGGAGAATGGAACCACTGTGAATTTGCACCCCAGTCCCACCTTTACCGTGGGCGCGGTACCCGCGGCCGCGAACAGCATGGATCGTGAAGTTACGTTCTTCGCGCCACTGTCGGTGCTGGACTGGAAAACCGGCGAACACGAGCCCAGCGGGGCTTTGCTGGTGCAGGTGCGGACTCGTCCGGCGGTGCTCTACGGCCATCTGTTTGCGGCGCTGGGAGAGTTTGTGCGGGGCGTGGAATACATTCTTCTCGGAATTCTCGTTTTCTTCGCAGTGATCGAACTGATCGCCCTGATTATCGGCACGCGTATGACGCGTACGGTGACGGGCGCCGTGGCGCAGCTCTATGACGCTACCAAGCACGTGGATCGCGGCGACTTCAGCCATCGCATTCCGGTCCAGTCGACGGACCAACTGGCGCAACTCTCGCTATCGTTCAATTCGATGACGGAGTCCATCGAGAAGCTGATTCAGGAGCAGAAAGAAAAGCAGCGCCTGGAGGGTGAACTCGCGATTGCGCAGGAAGTGCAGGCGCAACTGTTTCCGCGGCAGGTTTCGGAGCTGGAATCGCTTGAAGTGCATGGCTTCTGCCGTCCGGCGCGTACCGTGAGCGGTGACTATTACGACTTTCTCACAGCTAGTTCCCATAAGCTGATCCTGGCAGTCGGCGATATCAGCGGGAAAGGAATCTCGGCGGCCCTGCTGATGGCGACGATCCACTCGGCGGTGCGCGCCTACAGCGTGGAGAGCTTGCCGCAGATGCGTGAGCCTGTGGCGGTGGGCGCGGTGGCTGGCGCGGGCCGGATCATGGCGGCGTGGCCGGAAGGCATCGAGATTTCTCCCGGAGCGTTGCTCGGCCTGCTCAATCACCAGCTCTATGAGAGCACTCCGCCGGAAAAGTACGCCACGCTGTTTCTAGGAATTTACGACGGACGATCCTACAAGCTGACTTACAGCAACGGCGGGCATTTGCCGCCTATCTTGATTGGGCAAGACGGCGCGGTGCGGCGGTTGGAAGCGGGCGGAACCGTCGTGGGCCTGTTCGAGAATGTTACCTACGACGAAGGCGCGGTGGAAATGCATCCCGGAGAAATATTCCTGGCCTATAGCGATGGCGTTACCGAGCCAGAAAATGAGTTCGGAGAATTCGGCGAGGAACGGCTGATTGACCTGGTAAGCGCAAACCGGCATTCTCCGTTGGGGCAGGTCAGCGAAGCGGTCACGTCCGCGGTCGATGACTGGATCGGCGACAACGAGCAGCCGGATGATATTACGCTGGTGCTGGCGCGGGCGCGGTAGAGGTCTCAGGCGAGTCCCGCGCCCTTGGGAGACCAACTATAGACACAGGTGGGATCGGGCTTCTGAAATCGACATTGTCGGCCCGGGCGGCGTAGATCTCTGTTATATGTGCAAGAAGACTTGTCCCCGTAAGCGACGCACCGTCCCGACGCGGCTTCAGCATCGCCTTCGGGACGAAGCTTTTTGTTTTGAGTCACCAAGCAAACCATGTTCATCGATGAGGCGAAAATTCGGGTTAAAGCCGGCGACGGCGGCAACGGCTGCATGGCGTTCCGCCGCGAAAAGTATGTTCCGCGCGGCGGACCTTCGGGTGGCGACGGCGGCAATGGCGGAGACGTGATTATGGAATCCAGCGAGCGCCACAACACGCTGGTCCATTTCCGTTTCAATCCTGAATACAAGGCCGAGCGCGGACGCCACGGCGAAGGCTCGAATAAGAGTGGGCGTGAAGGTGAAGACATACTCCTGAAGGTTCCCGTCGGAACAATTGTGTATGACGAGGAAACGGGCGAGAAGGTGTTCGATTTCTCGGCCCCTGATCAGCGAATGGTCATTGCTCGTGGCGGCCGCGGCGGACGCGGCAACGCGCGCTTTGCCACTTCCGTGCATCAGGCTCCGCGCGAACACGAGCCGGGACGCCCCGGCGAAGAACACAATTACCGGCTCGAACTGAAGTTGCTAGCGGACGTCGGACTGGTGGGTTATCCGAACGTGGGAAAATCCACGCTGATCTCGCGCATCTCGGCGGCCCGGCCAAAAATCGCCGACTATCCTTTCACTACTCTGGAACCGAATCTTGGCGTGGTTGCGGTCGGAGACGCGAACAACGAAATCAGCTTTGTGGTCGCCGATATTCCTGGCTTGATCGAGGGCGCGCACGCCGGTTCAGGGTTGGGTACGCAGTTCTTGCGGCACATTGAGCGCACGCGGTTGCTGGTTCACATGGCGGACGTGTCGGACGCGAGCGGCCGTCCTGACGTCGTGAAAGATGTGGAAGTGATTCTCCATGAGTTGATGAGCTTTGGCGCTCACCTGGAAGAAAAGCCGATGATCATGGTTGCGTCGAAGATTGATGTCGCCAACAAAGACAAAGTCGCCGCACTGAAGCGTTACTGCAAGAAGCACAAGCTGAAGCTCTATGAAATTTCAGCCGTGACCGGCAAGGGCATCGAAGAACTGAAGTACGCCATGGCCAAAGAAGTGGATTCTTTGCGTGAGCGCGCGCTGCAGCAGTCCGAAGCCGCCGACAGCCGAAGCGCCTGAACGAAGATTCAGGTCGCAGCAACTTATCTTGGACTGGCCGGGGTGACCTGAGTTCCCGGAGTTATCTGGCTACCGATGACGTCGCCTGACACGATCATCTCGACGCGGCGATTCAACTTGCGCCCGGCCGCGGTGCTGTTGTCGGCTATGGGATCGGCCTTGCCCATTCCGCGCGCCGCCACATTGTCCGGGGAAACACCCGAACTTACGAGATACGCGCGTACTGTGTCGGCCCGCTTGTCGGAAAGAGTCTGGTTATATTCGTCGCTGCCGATGGAGTCGGTGTAGCCCTCGATTTGAAGTTTCAAGCCCGGATACGCGAGCACGATTCCCGAGATCCGGGCCAGGCGCTCGCGAGCTTCCGGCTTCAGCGTGTACTTATTAAAATCAAACAGAACATCGGGCATGCTGACGATGAGCCCGCGGACGGTGTCGCGGGTTTGTAAAACCTGATTCAGTTGGGCCAGCAGGCGGGCGCGCATTTCTTCTTTCTGGCGGATGGCTTCCTGCCGTTGGCGATCTGCCTCCGCGGCAGCCAGTTGTGCGGCCGCCCGTGCAGCCTCCGCCTGCTGCTGTTGTTCTAAGGCAGCGGCTTGCTGGCGTTGAGCTTCTGCTTGTGCTTGCTCGGCTTCGGCACGGCGGCGTGCATCTTCCTCCGCTTGGGCCTGAGACTGCGCAGCCTGCTCCTGCGCGGCGCGCGCATCGGCCTCCGCCTTCGCCTGTGCCTCTTCGTGGGCGCGTCTTTCAGCATCAATGCGTTCCTTCTCTTTGCGGCGCAGAGTCAGAACGCGCGCGTCTTCGGCCATTTGCGTGGCGCCGCGGGCGGCGGTACCGATCGGGGTGCGTCCCTGTCTCCGCTGCTGGTAGTCTTCGGCCCGTTGCAGCATGTCCTCAGCTTTCGCCAGGCTATCGGGTGCGTAGTGTTGGGCGCCGGCGGCTTTCGCGATGGCTACGGCATTGCGAGCTTCGAGCAGATCCAACGGGACCTTCGAACCGGCCCGCGTGGCGGGAAGCTGGTCGGCAGGTACGTCAATGGTGTACTGCGTGCCTTCAAGAACATCGAACCTGGCGTCGATAGGCTCTTCGAATCCTTTGGTTTCCTGGCGAAGAATGTTTTCCGCAACCACTCTGTTGCTGGGGTGAGTAACGGAATAATAAGGCTCCGCGGTCACGATCAGGCCAAACGCCTGCAAATCGGTAGTGACGTCAATCTTGTCCTTGCCATTCTCGCCAAGGAGAACTTCGCCCAGGTTTACGGCGCGGCCCTCGGGAGTGATTGCCCACAAGACGTAAGTAAGAAATTGGCCGCCGAAATTGCTGGCCGGCTGCATGTGCGTGAGTTCCACGCTGATGGCGAGACGCCCGGCTTTGCCGTCGACCTTGGCATGCCCTGCCACCTCGGGCATCAGATCTGTGCCCCGAAAATCTACGGTGGTGGAACCGCCGCGGTGGCGGTAATTGACGGCTTTGGTGGTGCGGGCGTAAACCTGCACGCGGAAAATCGGCATCTGATCGCCCTGTCCCGCAGGTTGGTTCGTCTGCTGCTGCGCGGCGTCCTGCCCTGGAGCGGAAGTATCCTGCGCGAACATCGCAGCCAAGAAAATCACGCTCAGTAGCGGAAGGAAAACGATTCGTTTCATGGGCCTATCCTTGAAAAGGTTCATGTTTGATGACGCCGGTTCAGTATGGGGTTGGATTCAAAAAGCCCCGCTTACGGACTGCGATTCGGATTGTATTCCTACAAGCCGCGTTATGGCAGGCGACGTTAAGGAGACAGTGAGGCAGGGCATGACGGGGTGCTGCATCCGGCCGGAGGGGAATACAGCGCCGCCTGACTGGGTTCTTAATCTACGCCCGCGGCAATTGCGATCCGTGCTGGAAGTGATATTGAAGAATCTTCGCGGCCAGGGCGGGAGGGATTTCTTCTCCGGCGGGCTGCACGGTGCGCACGACTTCTCCACGGCAAACGACTTCGGTGGGTGAAAGCCCGGCAATCTCGGCCGGCAGTACCAGATTAATTTCCAGCGCTACATTCGGCTGCAAGAGGTCCTCCGCCTGAAACAGCAAGCCGGAGCGGCTGATGTTTCTGGTTTCCCCGTCGTGCCAGTTCTTTTCGTCGAGACGGCGATATTTCAATGGCAGGTGAAGTTGAAAACGCTGCGCGCGCAATGAAGGTATTGGTGGCGGACCTGGCGTTGCCGCGGCATGAGCAGTGCGAACTGACATGGCATCCTCCCGGGGAATCGGAGTTGAATCGAGCACTTCGCGAACTTTGGTTTTCAGGTCGCGCAGGGTAAAAGGTTTCTGGAGCAGGCGTACGCCCGCGTCCAGCGTGCCGTTGCGCCCAATTACATTTTCCGTGTAGCCGGACATGTAAAGCACTTTCACATTCGGACGAATTTCCGAAATGCGCTGAGCCAGCTCGCGGCCGTTCATGCCGGGCATGATCACGTCGGTCAGCAGCAGATGAATCATGGCCTCATGCGCCACTGCGATCTGCATCGCCACTGCGCCGTCAGCCGCCTCAATGACCCGGTAACCCTGCTTCTCGAGGAATTGGCGGGCGAGATAGCGGAGATTGGCTTCATCCTCGACGAGCAGGATGGTTTCTGTTCCTGGCTCGGGGCTCGCGGATTCCGCAAGTGGGACAAGGTGGGCAGGACGGTCGGCTGTTTCCGCGACCCGGGGAAAATGAATTTTGAACGTCGTGCCCTTGCCCGGCTCGCTATAAACCCAGACGTGACCGCCACTCTGCTTCACGATCCCGTATACCGTCGAAAGGCCGAGCCCCGTACCCTTGGTTCCTTTCGTTGTAAAGAAAGGCTCGAAGATATGGGATTGGGTCTCGGAATCCATGCCTGCGCCGGTATCGCTGATCGCAAGCATTACATAATTTCCTGGTCGCAGGGAGGGATGGAGGCGCGCGGATTCCTCGTCAAGCGAAACGTTGGAAGTCTCGATGGTCAGCTTGCCTCCCGATGGCATCGCATCGCGGGCGTTCACGGCGAGATTCATGATGACCTGTTCAATCTGACCCGCATCGGCGCGCACTGTGCCCAGCCCGGCGGCTGGCACCATTACCAGGTCGATGTCCTCTCCGATCACGCGGGTCAGCAGTTTCAGGTTTTCCGTGACCACGCCATTCAGGTCCAGAAGTTTTGGCGCCAGCATTTGTTTGCGGCTGAAAGCGAGCAGTTGGCGCGTGAGCGACGTGGCTCGCACGGATGCGCTGGCAATTTCCTGCGCGGGTCCACGCAGCGCCTGGTCCGCGCCGAGGCGATCGAGCAGGAATTCCGAATATCCTGAAATCACCATGAGCAGGTTGTTGAAATCGTGCGCAATGCCGCCGGCGAGTCTGCCTACGGCCTCCATCTTTTGCGACTGCCGGAGCTGCTGCTCCAGGGCGCGCCGCTCGGTCACATCTTCGGCAAATAGTTCGAAGGTTCTTTCCTTGCCGCCGTTGGAAACCGTGCGGCCGGAAACGCGAACTACCGTGGCAGTGCCGTCTTTGCGCAGCCACTCTGCAATCAGGCCGTTGAAGGACGCCGTGGCGCGCAAACGGTCAGCCAGCTCGAACCACTGCTGCGTATCCGCGTAGAGGCCCCCGAGGTGTTTTCCCGCGAGATCCTTGGCTGAGGAATATCCCAGCATCGCCAATAGCGCGGGATTCGCATCCAGCAACTGGCCCGCGGAATCGCACCGGCAAATGCCGTAGGGAGCGTTGGTCACGAGAGACCGGAAATTCTTTTCGGACCGCCGCAGGCCTTCCTGGGCCGCTCGCAGGGCGGCATTGAACCAGCAGATCAGGAGCGCCAGCACGACGAACAGCGCCAGCCGCATCATGGTCGAGCGGTATTGCGCGGGGGTGTGTTCGCCGGTAAATGAAAAGTATGCGCTGACGGTGAGGGCGAACGAAGTGGCGACCAGACCCGGCTTCCAGCCGCCGTACCAGGCGCTCACCATCACGGCGACGGCGAACACCGCCAGCCGGCTTTCCGTGATGTTGGGCAGCAGCAGAGCCGGGATCAGCGCCAGTGTGGTGCTGAGGACAGCTACTCCGTAGCGGAGAATGGGCGCGCGGCCGGGTTGGATGCGAAGTAGGGGGAGGGTTACCCGCATGGATTAATGCTAAGGCCGGGTTCTAAAACCCGCGAGATTACAGGAGTTCATTCCAGATTCTTCGGGAGGAGTGGTTTTCTTAGCATTTGCCGGTGCGCCGAACGGACCATCAAACGATGCACTATCGGCCAATGCCCCTGAACCACTGCTCACACCTAGGCAGGTAAACGGACCAACTTGCGCGAAAGGTTGAGCTTGCCAACCGGGCCTGCAAACGAAGACACTAGCGGCTCATGAATATTGGACTCTTCGGCGGCACCTTCGACCCCATCCATCGCGGGCACCTCGCGCTGGCACGCGCTGCGCGCGAGCGCTGCAATCTATCGCGCATCCTCTTCGTGCCGGCCGACGTTCCGCCGCACAAGCAACTCCAGCCGCTGTCGGCGTTCGCGCATCGCTACGCTATGATTGCTCTGGCAACGGCGCAGGAAAAAGACTTCGTCCCCTCGCTGCTGGAAGCTCCTGGAGATCTTGATGCGGGAGCGCCGGGCAAAGGCAAGATTCGCGTGGCGAAACCGAACTACACCATCGATACCGTCATGCGGCTGAAGCAGTCGTTCAAGAAAGCGGACCGGCTCTTCCTGCTGATCGGCATCGACGCTTTTAGCGACATCGCCAAGTGGCATCAGGCTGAGGATCTGTTTCGCGTGTGCGAGTTTGTAGTTGCCAGCAGGCCTGGATTTTCGCTGGCCGATGTCGCCAATGCGCTGCCCGAAAGCCTGCGTCCGCGGCAGGAAGTGACGCGCCCGTTTCACAAACAAGCGGCCACGGGAGAATTGGTGTTAAAAGGTGTAACGGTCCACCTGCTCGACGAAGTGTATCAACCGATTTCCTCGACCACAATTCGCGAGGCTGCGGCCGCCGTCAAGCCGCTTGGCCGTTTCTTAGAGCCTGCGGTCGCGGACTACATCAAGAAAGTGGGCCTGTATGTACGCGGTCAGTAAGGCGCTCGTCAGCTACATCCCCATATTGCTGGGCGTGTTCATGTTCTTCTCGGCGTGTGTCGGTTATGGCAAACCTCCCGTAAAATGGCACATACGCCTGCTAGTCGGCGCGATAGGATTCTTACTGCTAATTCTCGGCATCCGATTGCTACTTGTTTCCAAGTAGCCCACTACGGTCGACGACGGAAAACGCGGCGAGGGTGTCTGTCATTTACAATGGAAACTCACTGTCGGGCTGGGCTAACGACTAACGACCAACGACGACCTACCCTCTGCATGAAAAAAAGCGATTTGAAGCTCCAGGTGACGGCGGCCATTCAGGCCTGCCTCGACAAAAAGGCCGAAGAACTTTCCATCCTGGAAATGGAAAAGGGTTCGGGAGCCTTTACCGACTACTTTGTGCTGTGCAGTGGGACGAACCCGCGGCAGGTCCAGGCCATCGCGGACGAAGTTGAACTGCGCTTGAAGACCGCGGGCGTACGTCCGGCGCACGTCGAAGGCTACAAGCAGGGGGAGTGGATCCTGGTCGACTACACTGACTTTGTCGTACACGTTTTTTCCGAGAAGGCGCGCAAGTTCTACGATCTGGAGCGCCTGTGGAAGACGGCCAAGCGGCTTGAACCCTCGGAATTGAAGCCGCCGGCGCGGACGAAGACGGCGCCGAAAACAAGAACCACGCCGGGCAAGCGCGCTGGCACGGCCGTTTCTCATCGCAAGAAAGCTTAGTCTCATTGCCGATTATCTTCCGTGAAAATCAAAATCGGGTGGATTGGAAAGACGAAAGAGCCGGCGATTCAGTCGCTGACGGAAGAGTATCTGAAGCGCATTTCGCGTTATACGACGGTGGAAGGGGTGGCGCTGCGGGATGAGGCTGCGCTGCTGAAAATCAGCGGGCGAAGCGCGACGGCCGAGGCGAGCAAGACGACGAACAGCGGGAAGTCGACACTGGTCGTGATGGATTCGCGCGGGAAGCAGTTCTCATCCGACGAGTTCGCGAAGTTTCTGGGAGACTATCAGGATCGCAATCCGCTGCCGCTGGTCTTCGCGGTGGGGCCGGCCGATGGATTCACCGATGCGGCCCGCAACGCGGCGCAGCACACGATTTCGTTAGGGAAGATGACGCTGGCGCACGAGCTGGCTCGTGTGGTTTTACTGGAGCAAGTCTACCGGGCTTTTACGATTTTGAAAGGTCATCCTTATCACTCGGGGCATTAAAATGGCGTCGGGTGTGTCGATATTATTGGTTTAATGATCGGAGAATAATCATGAGAGATGTGATGGAACTGTTGCGGGTGAAAGAACAAGAGTTGTTGAAGGTGAAGCGGCAAGTTGAGGCTCTGCGGGTCGCTGCGCCGTTGTTGGCCGGGGAACAGGATCAATCCGTGCCCTCGAACGGCCCTGCGGCGGTAAAAGAGGCGAACCGTTTCGGATGATTCCTCCTGCAATCGCTTTCAGGGCTTCTTGTCCGGACTAGCGGCAAGAATGTTCAGCAGGTCCCTCGCGAGGTCACCAGCATCCACATCTTCCATGTTGGCGAGCACAACCACGCCGGCGCGCTGATCGGGAGCAATCACCAAAGCCGTGCTCGTCCCCTGTTGGCCACCGGTGTGGCCCACGCCCGCAACTTGGCGCTCGTTGTGTTCGCCCCAGCCCCAGCCCAGGGCATAACGGTCTGGCGACCCGTCGGAAGGCTTGAGCGGAGTCCACATCAAATCGCGAGTGGCGCGGCGGATTAGCTTGTCATTCAAAATGGCGGCCTCGAACCGCGCCATGTCTGCGGCAGAAGAAAGCCAGCCGCCGCCTGGGATCTTGTAACTCGAATCCAGGAAATCAGCATTGAGCACGGCGCCCGAGTCTTTTTTTTGGTAAAAGCGGGTGCGATAGGGGATGATCGCGAACCGATCATCTGCGCGTGTCTGCTCCATCTTCGCCGGGCTGAAAATGTTTTGCTGCATGAAAGCGACATACTTCGCTCCCGACGCGCCTTCGATTACGCAGCCCGCCAAGGTGTAGCCCTGAGTCGAGTAGTGGAACGAAGTGCCGGGCTGGGCTACGAGCGGATCATCCTTGAAAAAATTCAGTCCAGCCGTGATGGGATCCTCAAAGTGCTTCGTGTTGCCGCCTTCAAGGTCCTGCTGATTCTCTGCGGATTTATAATGGCGAATCCCGCCAAGGTGTCCAAGCACCTGCCGAGTGGATATGGGCCAGGGCTTTTGAGGAAATGCAGGACAGTATTTCTGCACCGGCGCGTCGAGATCGAGCTTGCCGCGCTCCCAGAGCTGTAGGGCGGCGGTGGCGGTGAGAGGTTTGGAGATCGAACCCAGACGGTAGAGCGTGTGCTCGCTGGCCGGGACGTTGTTCTCGAGATCGGCGAAGCCGAATCCTTGAGCCCACTCGTATTCGCCGTTCTCGACAAGGGCCACAGAGAGGCCAGGGGCATGCGTCGAGGACATAAACTTGGAGATCGCGGCTTCGATCTTGGTGCGCTTTTCGGCAGCAAGTTTAGAATCCTGCGCGACGCAACGCGCAGGAACCACGAAATACAGCGCAACCACAAGCGCGAGATGAATCCAACGGCAGCGCACAAAAACAGGTTGATTCCCGGTCAGCTTCATGAAGCCTTCCTGAAAGACCAGACTCCATTGTAGCCGTTGGATGGCGCGACCAGGAACCGCGATAACTAAGCGTGATCCTGTCTTGAGCAGAGCCGACGATTGAATCTCGATGGAGCCTAGGTCGCCATGTCCTTGATATGCGTGGCGATGTACCACGTGTTCCCGAACGAATCCGTAACGCCTGAAGTGCGGTCGCCATAAGGCTGGTCCGCCGGCTCCTGGATCGACTTTGCGCCCGCCACCAGCGCCCGCCGATAAACCGCGTCGCAATCCGGCACATATAGATAGAACATAGTCGGCATCGGCGGATATTTTCCCTGTGGCTCGCCCATCTCCACCACTGAATCGCCGACGCGAATCTCCGCATGGTGCACCACACCGTCTGGGGACGCGTACTTCCCCAGCTCGTGCGCTCCAAACGCGCGCTTGAGGAAGGTGATCACGGGCTCGGCCCGCAGCGGGAGCAGGTACGCATTCACGTTATTCAATCCCTTGGGAATGTAGCTCTCTCCCTTATGCGTGGCGACATACCAGATGTTCCCCGCCGGATCTTTCACGCTGCCTGAGCGCTCGCCGTACTCCTGGTCGCGCGGCTCGTCAATCAAGGCCGCCCCCGCCGCCAGCGCCTTCTGGCAGACCGCATCTGCGTCTTCCACGTAGATGTGCAGCGCGTGGGTCTTCGGAGTCGATCGGAACTCGCGCCCCGGTATGCCGCCACCCACCATCAGCATCGAGTCGCCAATTCGCACTTCGCCATGCACCCCCCCTGCCGGCGTTGCGATGCGGAACGTCTCCTCCGCCCCGAACGCCTGTTTGGTGAACTCCAGCAACGCAGGCCCGTTCTCGGCCACCAGATAGGGCGTCACCATGTGGAAGCCGGGCGGGATTGGATCGACCGCCGGCTTCTTGCCCGCCGTATCGCCTTTCGTCATCGCATTCATGCGCCGGTGCATCTCATCGACCGACATCTCTTCGGTCAGCGTGGATACGGACCACAGATATCCGAAGGGATCCTGAAGCGTTCCTTCGCGATGTCCATAGAATTGATCGGCAATCGGAATCACGGCATCGGCCCCGGCGCCGATCGCATGCGCGAAAAACTTGTCTACGTCAGGAACATCTAGCGACATCATGACCGGGGAATTCCCCAGCGTCTCCGGGCTGAACCGGCCGCCCTCGGGCCACTCTTCCGTCAAGAAGACCACCGAGTTGCCGATCATGATCTCGGCGTGCGGAATTTTACCGCCCATTTCGAAGCGCATAGTCTCTTTCGCGCCGAAAGCATTCTTGTAGAACTCGATGGCCTTGGCGGCATCTTTGAAGGTCAATCTTGGGCTTGCACTCGTATGAACCGACGCAACGGGTTCAGCAACGGTACTCATAGTTCTTCTCCCTTTTGATAATTCGGATTTAAGTCGTATTTTGAACTTTTCCCGCGGCAGCTCGTGCAAGTCCGCCGCCACGCGCACGAGCGGCTCGATGCCTGCCTCCACCTTAGGCGGCTTACCGTCCCCACGTGCCAGCAAAGCATCCACGGCGCGGTTTAGCTGCTCAATCTTCCTGGCGTCGTTGTTTCGCGGATCGTTCTTCCCTTGACCCAGAGAGCGCTTAGGCATCGGCACCCTCCATGCGCGCCCGCAGGCTGCTGAGTGCGCGGAATTGCAACTGCTTTACCGCGCCTTCGGTCTTGCGAATCTCCCGCGCCACTTCCTTAATGCTTTTCTGCTCCACAAATCGCAGCACTACTACTCGCCGCTGCTCCGCTGGCAAGGTATCGACGAGTCGAAACAAAGTAGCCCGTCGTTCGACTTCTTCGAATTCCACGCTGCTGGCCGGCTCGGATTCGATCTGCTCTACGTCGTCCGTCCCCCGCTCGCGGCTCTTGTGCTGCCAGCGGTCCGAAATCAGATTCGCGGCAATCCGGAACAGCCACGCCGCAAACGGAATCCCCCGCCATTCGAAACGCCGCAAGTTAGCCAGCGCATGATGAAATACCTCGGAGGTCAGGTCTTCCGTCTCCGTGCGATCTCCGACCCGCCGCACCACGTACGCATACACCCGCTCGAAATTGTTCTCGTAAAGCTCCGCAAAGCGCGCAGGATCCTTCTGCGCCGCCTCGATCAGAAGCCGCTCGTCCGCTTCTTTCCTCAAAGCCTTCAACGGATTCTCCGCGCGGAGTAGTGTTACACAGGGATAACGGGTGAGGGTGGAAAAAGGTTACGGTCCAAGTCAATTAACAAAGCGACGATTTTGCGATAAAATCCACCACCACGATGTCGACCTCGCGCAAACTAATGCCTATTCTGTTGTTGGTCTGCGCTCAAGTTTGGGCCCAGTCCGCTTCCCATTCAGCGCAGGAAAGTGACCCGCCGCCCCAAACGACTCAGCCTTCCCAACCCCCGCCGGGTTCCGACACAAAAACATCCTCGGATCAAACTCCCCCCGCTCCGCTTCCGGATTCTACAAAACTGGAGCCGATCAAAAACCAAAAACCGCCCTATCCCGAGGAGGCGCGGGAGCAGAAGCTTCAGGGACAGGTCGTAGTGAGGGCTTTCGTCTCCGAAACCGGGGACGTAGAAAGCGTTGAGGAAGTCAGCGGCGACCCCATACTCGTCAGGGCAGCTATGGACGCGGTCAAGAACTGGAAGTTCAGGCCGTTTATAAAAAACGGCAAGCCGGAGAAAGTCTCAACGAAACTGACGTTCACCTTCGCGTTCCCGCAAGCTATTCGCGATGCAAAAGAGCCCAAGACCGAAGGCAATGCCGACGCTGTTGCCAGTCCCGCCGGAGCCGAGGTTCCCAAGCGAGCTCGGGTTCCAGCGGGCGTGACGATGGGTCTCATTATTCACAAGGTGCAGCCGGTTTATCCTTCCACGGCTCGGAAGGCGGGTATTCAAGGCACAGTAATATTGAGGGCCGTGATCGATAAAGACGGTAAGATTGCCAACCTGCGACTGGTTTCTGGACCGGACGCATTGGTTCAGGCGGCCATCGAAGCGGTGCGGCAATGGCGCTACAAGCCATATATGCTGCTAGGCGAACCTGTTGAGGTGGATACAGAAATCGCGGTGAACTTCACCCTCGGCTACAGATAGCGCTGCACTCTTGGATGGGAGGCAGAGCTGACGTCCGCGTAGTACAACTCCTCCATCGCCTTCTTTACCTTCTCCGACACCGCCTCCAGATCCCGCATCGTCATCCCCGTAGTCGAGATCGGCTCGCCCACGCGCATTTCCAGCGGACGGCATTTGATGTGGTAAGTGTTCATCGGCAATAGTTCAAAAGTTCCCACCAGCGCCACAGGAACAATATCGACTTGCGCCTTGATGGCGAGAAAAAAAGCTCCCGGCAGAAATGGTTTGATCTCGCCATCCGGAGTGCGCCCCCCTCGGGATAAATCACCAGTGGCATTCCGGCTTTCAGACTCTTCACCGCAGAACGGATCGCCGCGATCGAATTGGTCGGCTTCTGCTGGTCGATGCAGACTTGTCCCGAACGTTTTAGTTGCCAGCCCACTATCGGGTAAGACAACAATTCCTTCTTGAAGACGATGCGGAATTGAAAGGGGAGGTGGACGTAGAGAACGGGAATGTCGAAGGCCGAGGCGTGATTCACCGCGTAGACGTGCGGCTTCGAAGTATCGATCCTATCGAGGCCCGTGACCTTCACCGGCGAGAATATCGTCTTCATGATCAGCCACGACCAGGCCCGCGAAAACCAGTGCAGACGCCGTCCGCTGCGGTCGAACAGTCCGCCGGGGAGCGCCAGCAATCCCAGGATTAGGGTGTAGAGCCAGACTCAGCGGATCAAGAATCAGATACGACCGCAACCGGCTCAACCAGCCATACGTCTTCCCGGGAATCTCGTGCGGACTTCGGCGCGGCTCAGCCTTCGGCGCTGCCTCTGCGCTCGCCTTCCACTTCCACCGACGATGATGAATTTACTTCCTGCACACTTCCATTCTAGGGGAAACCGCTCGCGGACGCTGCCTCAGATTTCAGCCCCGACGCTGCCCATCACTTCGCCCACCAGATAAATCGATCCTGTAATTACGACAACTGTCCCGGCCTTGGCGAGCGCTCGAGCCCGCTCCACGGCGCTGTGCACGTCTTCCACAGCTTCAATCTCAACGCCGGTGCGCGCCCCCGCCTGCTGAATCTCTTCCGGCGATGCCGCCCGCGGATTCTCCGGCCGGGTGGCAATCACTCGCTCCGCCATCGGAAACAGAATTTCCGTCATCTCCGAGATTGCCTTATCCCGCATTGCGCCGAAAACAAAAATCAGCGGACGATCTTGGTACCGCTCCGAAAGGGCCGAACGCAGAGCCCACGCGCCCGCCGGATTGTGCGCCACATCGATAACGATCTCAGGCCAACTCGGCCGCGCCGCGATCACCTGAAACCGCCCCGGCCAGCGCGTCTCGCGAATACCGCGCTCGATGCTCTTAGCCGTGATGCCGCCAAATCCCTGCTGATGAAGCTCGATCCCCGCCGCAATCGCCAAAGCCACATTGCGCAACTGATGCCGCCCCACCAGCGGAGTCTCCACCAGAATCTGGTCCCCCAGAACCTGAAGCGGGTAGCGATAAACGAAGCCGGGCTTGCTGGACTCGGTACTAGGTACCAGGTACTGAGTACTCCCGGGCGAAACCGGCGGCACGTAGGGAACCGCATTCACCGCCCGCGCTCCAAGTTCCAGGATCGTATTCCCGATCACGTCATTAGCCTCAGGCATCTGCGGCAGCGTAACCACTACGCCGCCCGGACGAATAATCCCAACCTTCTCCCGCGCAATCTCGCAAACCGTATCCCCGAGAAATTTCTGATGATCAAGCGAAATGTCAGTGATCACGCTAACTAGAGGGTCAACCACATTCGTCGCATCGAGCCGCCCGCCCATTCCGACTTCGAGCACGGCAATGTCCACCTTCTCTCGGGAAAAATGCTCAAAGGCGATCGCAGTCATCATCTCAAAGAAGCTGGGATGCCAAGGTAAATCCGCTCGCTCGACCAGTCTCTCCGCAATCCCATCCACCTCGCCGTGCAGTGACGCAAAAGCGTCGTCGCTGATCTCTTTGCCGTTCACCCGAATGCGCTCGTTGATCCGCACCAGATGCGGCGAAGTATACAGACCCGTTTTCGATCCAGACGCCTGCAGGATCGATGCCAGGGTCGCCGCCGTCGAACCCTTGCCGTTGGTACCCGCGATCAGCACGCTCGGAAAGCGCCGCTCGGGATGATCGAGCGCCTCCAGCAGCACCCGCATCTGGGCAAGGTCGAATTTGTGCGACGGAGTCTGCGCCAGTTCGTGGCCCAGCGCAAACATGCGGGCAACTGCGGTTTCGTAGGAAGTGCTCAAGGTTCTCAGCTATCAGCGCTAGCACACGCATGTCATCCCGAGCGAAGCGAGGGATCTTGGTTTCCGCCCTGCGCCACCTCTGTTGCCAGCGCGGGCAAACACCAAGATCCCTCGCTTCGCTCGGGATGACAGATCACAATGGCTCGGATCGCTACTAGCTGACAGCTTTTTAAGCCGCCATGAAATCCAGCGCCCGCGCGATGTAAGACTTCATTTCCTTGCGATGCACCACGGCATCAAGCATTCCATGCTCCAGCAAAAACTCGCTACGTTGGAAACCCGCCGGCAATTTTTGCCGGATTGTCTGCTCAATGACCCGCGGCCCGGCAAACCCAATCAGCGCTCCAGGCTCTGCAATATTCAAGTCGCCCAGCATGGCAAACGATGCCGTCACGCCGCCCGTGGTCGGGTCGGTCAGTATAGAAACATACGGGACCTTCACCTTATCCAGTCTCGCCAGCGCCGCCGAGATTTTGGCCAGTTGCATCAGGCTGATCACGCCTTCCATCATCCGCGCCCCGCCCGAAGCCGACACAATAATCAGCGGAGTCTTCGAATCCGCCGCGCGCTCGACCGCCCGCGTGATCATCTCGCCCACCACCGCGCCCATACTGCCACCGATGAACGCATACTCCATTACGCTGGCGATCACGGGCCGTCCCAGCAGCTTGCCGCGGGCGTTGATCACTGCATCCTTCAGTCCCGTGTCGTGCTCCGCCTGCCGCAGCCGGGACGAGTACGCCTTCAAATCAACAAACTTGAGCGGGTCAGTCGACGACAGATTCCCGTCGAACGTCTCGTATTGATTCTCATCCAGCAGCAGCGCCAGCCGGGTCCGCGCATCGATGCGAAAGTGCTTTTCGCACTTCGGACAAACGTTCAAATTCTCTTCCAGATCTTTTTTCCAGATGATCTGCCGGCAGTTCTCACACTTCACCCATAACCCTTCAGTGCGGACAGTCTTCTTGCCCGAAGTGTCCAGTTCCCCGGATTCGCGCTTGAACCAAGCCATAAGTCAGTTCTCAGTACCCAGTACCTCTTCCTAGTCAAAACCGGCTTTTCTAGGTACTGGGTACTCAGTACTCGATCCCCCGCTGCGCCATCACGCCCTTCTCGTAGGCATGCTTCACCTGCCGCATCTCCGTCACTGTGTCGGCGGCCTCGACAATTGTGGGGTGTGCGTTCCTTCCCGTCAAGATGACATGCACCATCTCAGGTTTTCTCTTCAGGCTCTCCACCACTTTGGCCGGGTCCAACATTCCATAACTGATCGCATAGTTAATCTCGTCCAGCACCACCAGATCCCACTCGCCCGACTGGATCGCCTTCTCGCCCTCCGCCCACGCCTCTTCCACCATCTTCACATCTTCTGGGTCTGGTTTCTCGGCGCCCACCTTAACAAATCCCCGGCCCATTTGTTTCATCACAAATTTGTCCCCGAATGCCTTGACGGCATCCAGTTCGCCGTAGTGCCATGAGCCTTTCAGGAACTGCAGCATCAGCACGCGCATACCTTGGCCCACCGCACGCAATGCTGTCCCCATCGCCGCGGTAGTCTTCCCTTTTCCCGGTCCGGTGTTCACGATAATGAGACCGCGGCGTACGTCAGTCATGGTTGCAGGCTGCTTGATTCTACAAGAAAAGAACAGTGGCCAGTGATCAGTGGCTAGTGGTCAGTAACCCCCGTGGCTCTTACTGGCCACTGATCACTGACAATGAGTGATCCGTGGTCAGTAGAACGCACCTCGATTATTGTCGGGTGGTGGTTTCCGACCACTGGCCACTGACCACTGGCCACTTTTTTCCGCTCTTTCCACGGAACTCATGCATCCAAGTTTGCGTATCGGATGGAAGCGGAGCTGTGTCTATCGCAGACGCGGAGGTCTCGTCGTGATCAACAATTGTTTTGTGTTGTTGTTTTGCGTGTTCGCAGCATTACCTGCATTTTCCGCGCAGCACGTCACGGTTCATCCGAGGCCGGGCTTCGATTCCGCCGAGCAGGATGTTATCCGTCAGATCGTCGACATGGAACGCCAGGCCAAAGAGGCTAGCCTGCGCCGCGACGCCGACTTCTCCTTGCGCACCCTGGCCGAGGACTACGTCGCCATCACCCCACTCGGCCAGGTCACCACGAAACAGGAAACCATCTCGGCCCGCCGCAGCGGGCAACTCCGCTACGAAGCCATGAATGTCACCGATATGGTCGTGCGGGTGTATGGCGACACCGCCGTAGTCACCGCGCGCGCCGACGTCAAAGGCCACCAGCTCGGCGAAGATTTCAGCGGCCCCTATCGCTACACCCGCGTCTGGGTTCGCCGTAACGGACGCTGGCAAACCGTCAGCTACCAGGCCACAGTCACGCAGTGAAGGCTATAAAAATGAAACCAAGGCCTTCGTGATCCTTCGTGTCCCTAGTGGTTCATCTGGTTTGTTCTGTTCAAGGCAAGCGGCGGTTTGACCCTCCCAAGTCCCTCCAATAAACTGAGAGACTCAATACACATGTAGGTTTCAACTTATGGCAGAAAGCATTCATGTGAAGCTTCCCGACGGAAGCGTGAAGGACGTTCCCAAGGGCACGACCGCGCTCGACATTGCAAAATCCATCAGCCCACGGCTGGCCGATGCGGCTCTAGCGGCCAAAACCAACGGCGACCTCATCGACCTCACCCGTCCCCTTGAAAAAGATACTGACCTGCGTCTTCTAACCGACAAAGATCCCGAGGCGCTCGAAGTTTACCGGCATTCCTCCGCGCACCTGCTGGCGGCGGCCGTGCTGGAACTTTTCCCCGAGACCAAGCTGGGCCATGGTCCGCCCACCGAGAGCGGATTCTTCTACGATTTCTACCGGCCCACGGCCTTCACTCCGGAGGATCTCGAAAAAATCGAGAAGAAGATGCAGGAACTCGTGCAGCAGAACATTCCCTATGCGCGCGAGTTTCTGCCCCGCGACCAGGGCCTAGCGGAGTTCAAAAAAGAGGGCGACTTCATGAAGTGCCATTTCATCGAGCAATTCACCAAGCCCGATGAAAAGATTTCGATCTACCGCACCGGAAAGTTCACCGACTTCTGTCGCGGTCCGCACATCCCGTCAACGGGCAAGATTAAGGCGTTCAAACTGCTCAACATCGCAGGTGCATACTGGCTCGGCGATGAAAAAAACCAGCAATTGCAACGCATCTACGGGACTTCCTTCTTCTCAAAAAAAGATCTCGACGCCCATCTGCAGCAAGTGGAAGAGGCCAAGAAGCGCGACCATCGGGTGTTGGGCCAGCAGCTAGATCTTTTTTCCATTCAGGAACTGGCCGGGCCAGGGCTGATTTTCTGGCATCCCAAGGGCGGCATCATCCGCAAACAGATGGAAGACTGGATGCGCGAGGAGTACCTGAAACGCGGCTACTCGCTCGTCTATACGCCGCACGTGGCGCGGCGGCAATTGTTTTTTACCTCGGGACACGAGGGCTACTACGCGCAGAACATGTTCGACGCCATGGAACTTGACGACGCCGAATACCGCTTGAAGCCGATGAACTGCCCCGGCCACATTCTGATTTACCGGGACTCGCTGAAGTCGTATCGCGATCTGCCGGTGCGCCTCGGCGAACTGGGGACGGTCTACCGCTACGAACGCTCGGGAGTGATGCACGGCCTGTTGCGCGTTCGCGGCTTTACGCAGGATGACGCCCACATCTTCTGCACGCCCGAGCAGATTGAAGACGAGATTGCCAGTTGCCTCGAATTTGCCCTCGATGTGCTGAAAGATTTCGGCTTCGACAAATTCCAGACCGAGCTTTCCACCTGGAACCCCGACGACAGAAAGAATTTCGTCGGCACCGAAGAGCAGTGGATCAACGCCACTCAATCGCTCGAAAAGGTGCTCCAACGCGAAAAGATCGAGTACAAAACCATTCCCGGCGAGGCGGCGTTTTACGGGCCGAAGATCGACATCAAGCTGGTCGACGCCATCGGACGCCTGTGGCAGCTCTCGACCGTGCAGTTCGATTTCAACCTGCCGCAACGCTTCGGCCTCGAATACGTCGCCGAAGACGGTTCGCGCAAGCAGCCGGTAATGGTACATCGCGCCCTCTACGGATCGATCGAGCGCTTCTTCGGCGTGTTGATCGAGCACTACGCCGGCGCGTTCCCGGTGTGGTTGTCGCCAGTGCAGGTGGCGATGATCCCCATCAGCGAGCGCCATTCGGACTATGCGCACAAAGTCGCGGATCAGCTCAAAGACATCGGCGTGCGCGTGGAAGTAGACGCACGCAACGAAAAGATGAATGCCAAGATCCGCGAGCACGCCATGCAGAAAGTGCCGTTCCTGCTAGTGGTCGGTGATAAAGAGTCCGAGGCCGGCAAGGTGAACGTCCGCACTCGCGGGAAAGAGAAGACTGAGGACATGGGTGCAGCGGAGTTCGTGGAGAAGATCAGGAAGCTGATTGCGGGAAAAAGTCCGAGCCTGCAAATGCTCGCGTAGGGACAGCCGCCCCTTCGGCAGGCTCGGGGTAGGCTCCCGGCTGTCCGGTCAGCGCCAGCTCGCCTCGGTCCAGCATGAACCCCGCCGATGTACCATGTTTCCGTGCATGAACTAGCGGAGCGCGTGTTAGGGCACATTCGGCGGGATGAACTGCTGCGGCCCGGAGACCGGGTTGGCGTCGCAGTTTCAGGCGGGATCGATTCGGTTGCGCTCCTGCGCCTTCTGATCGAATTGCGCCACGAACTCGGCATCGTTCTCTCCGTCGTTCATTTCAACCACAAGCTGCGCGAGGCGGAATCAGAGGCCGATCAGGAGTTTGTTGCGAAGCTAGCTAGTGAGCATGGGTTAGAGTTTTACAGCGACAGCGGCGATGTGGCGCAGCTTGCTGCCGAGGAACACTCTGGTGTGGAAGCGGCAGCACGCGAGCTTCGCTATGGATTCTTCAGCAAGCTTCTGGGATCAGACGATAGTTCCGAGGCGATCGGCCCATCTCCAGTGCTTTTGAACAAGATCGCCACCGCGCACACGCTCGACGATCAGGCTGAGACCGTACTCATGCGGGTGATTCGCGGCACGGGGCTGCGAGGTCTCGCAGGAATCTATCCACGTATCTTGGTCGAGCACGAGGAGGGCGACGGTCACGGCGAGATCGTCCGCCCGCTGCTCGGTGTCCGCCGGAACGAACTGGAGCAGTACCTGAAAGCTCTCAACCAGCCGTGGCGGGAAGACTCGACCAACGCCGACGCCAAGTTCACGCGCAACCGCCTGCGCAGCCTTGTGATGCCGTTGCTCGAGCGCGAGTTCAATCCCACCGTGGTCGAGAGTTTCGCCGAACTGGCGGAGATCGCCCGCGACGAAGAAGATTACTGGGAGAACGAAATATCAGGCTGGCTCGGCACCGTAGTGCAGTGGTCCGAACCTGAGTGGATCCGCGAGGTGCAGGACATAAGTTTTGTCCAGATCGAGCCGGTAGACGGTGGCCCGCCGACATGTGTGCCGATGGACTTCGGGTTGAGGTTTCGGATCGCCGACGCGCCGTGGCTGGTGAGGGACGCTTCCGTAAGCCGGCCATGGCTGCTGACTGAGCCGCGAGCAGTGCAGAGAAGAGTGCTGAAGGCGATCGGCGAGCAGGCAGGGATTCCGCTGGAGTTCAAGCACGTCGAAGAGATCCTCCGCTTCGCGGCCGAGGACGGTCCTGCCGGCAAAGAGTTGTCGCTTCCCCTCGGCTGGAAGATTCGCCGCGAGCCGGAGGCTGTGGCGTTCGTCACACCCGACCTTCGGCAGCGACAAGAGCCGGTTCCGGACTACGAATACTCCCTGGCCATTCCCGGACGCATCCTGGTATTTGAACTGGAGGCGGTCATCGAAGCGCTGCTCGTCACTCGAAAGATCACTCCGGCCTCGCAGCCGGCAGAGTATAATCCGCAGCAACTTCTTCGCGCCGATCTGTTGCCGCAACGATTGACCGTTCGGAACTGGCGTCCGGGAGACCGCTTCTTTCCGGCGCACACCAAAGCGCCGAAGAAGATCAAAGAATTACTGCAGGAGCGCCACCTTCCCCAGCACGAGCGCAGGCTTTGGCCGGTAGCAGCGAGCGGAGACGAAATCGTGTGGATGCGCGGCTTTCCGGTTCCGGCGAGATTTCAAGCCAAGCCGGACGAGCCAGCCGTGCTGATCCGCGAGACACCATGGGCAGTTGAGAGCTACGCAATTTAAGAGGTACGCCACTTAATGAACGAGATGAACCAGCCGAAAGCCCAGCCACTTCGCCAGGTCATTGCCGCCGAGCAGATCCAGAAGCGGGTGAAAGAACTCGCGCGCCATATCTCCGACGACTACCGCGGACAAACCATCCAGGCGCTTGCCGTCCTTGAAAACGCGTTCATCTTCATGGCCGACCTGGTCCGCGCATTGGAGGTTCCAGTGGTGTGCCAGTTCATCAAACCCAAATATAGCAGGCAGCAGGGCAGCCAGTCGCCAGAGATCACCGAGATATTCTTCAGCCACGAACCTGATATTCGCGGCCAGCACATCCTGTTGGTCGAGGGCCTCGTGCATTCCGGCGTGACCAGCGAGTTCCTGATGAACGACTTGCGAGCGCGAGGGGCGGCCTCGGTGAAGCTGGTGACGCTGCTCGACCGCCAGTCAGCCCGTCGCGTGGCCCTGCAGCCGGACTATTTCGGTTTTCTCGTCGATGACACCTTCCTCGTCGGCTATGGTCTAGGCGCGGCCGAGCAGACCAACCGCAATATGCCCTGCCTGGCGGCAAGTCCCGTCCCGCAAATGACTTAAGTTATGCCGCGCCGGACGCGCCTTTTTTCTCTGAAAAAGGTAGAATGGTGTTCTTGGGGATTTCCCCCCATCGAAATTAGCCGAACGGCATCTAAAGTAAAAGTAGTGGCGGGATCTAAATTGTTAGGAGCCTCTGGTTTCGTGCATAGTAATTGTCGAAGCCCGTTTTCTTCAGGAGCTTTTAGGTGAATTCAACAGTAAAGACCGTACTTTTCTGGGTGGGGATTGGCGTGTCTGCCCTCGTGTTGTGGACCGTGATTCAGCAGGGCCGCAACACGCAGAAGGACGCAGAAATCAACTTCTCCCAGTTCATGACTGACGTGGATCAAGGCAAGGTGCATGAAGTCACCGTGGACGGCATGCAGCTGCGCGGAAAACTCACCGACAACTCCGCCTTCCATACCACGGTCCCGGCGAACTATCCCGACATGATCAAGGCGCTCCACGACAAGGGCGTATCGATGACGTTCCGCGACGCCAACAGCGGAAGCTGGCCGCTGCAATTGCTGGGGACGTGGGCTCCGCTCATTCTGCTGGGCGCGCTCTGGTTCTTCATGATCCGCCAGATGCAGACCGGCGGCAACAAAGCGTTGTCGTTCGGCAAGAGCCGGGCGCGGCTGCTTTCCATGCAGCAAAAGAAAGTCACGTTCAAAGACGTGGCTGGCGTGGAAGAAGCCAAGGAAGAGCTCCGCGAGATCATCGAATTCCTGCGCGAGGCGCAGAAGTTCCAGAAACTTGGCGGAAGAATTCCCAAAGGAGTGCTGCTGGTTGGGCCTCCGGGAACCGGCAAGACGCTCCTGGCTCGGGCTGTAGCCGGCGAAGCCAACGTTCCGTTCTTCTCTATCTCGGGCTCGGATTTTGTCGAGATGTTCGTAGGCGTCGGCGCCAGCCGCGTGCGCGACCTATTCGAGCAGGGCAAGAAGAACGCGCCCTGCATCATTTTCATCGACGAGATCGATGCCGTCGGACGCCATCGCGGCGCAGGCTTAGGCGGCGGTCATGACGAGCGCGAACAGACACTGAATCAGTTACTGGTCGAGATGGACGGCTTCGAATCGAATGAAGGCGTCATTCTGATGGCGGCAACGAACCGGCCTGATGTGCTCGATCCCGCATTGCTGCGGCCGGGACGCTTCGACCGCCGTGTGGTAGTAAGCCGGCCCGATGTCCGCGGGCGCGAAGAAATCCTGCGCGTGCACACCCGCAAGATCCCTCTAGCCGAAGACGTTGATCTCTCTGTGCTCGCGCGCGGCACTCCCGGATTCTCCGGCGCAGACCTCGCGAACATGGTGAACGAAGCGGCACTGGCTGCGGCGCGTCAGAACCGCAAGGCTGTGCTGATGTTCGACTTCGAAGTCGCCAAAGACAAAGTTCTGATGGGCGTGGAACGCAAGTCGCTCATCCTTTCCGACGAGGAAAAGAAAGTCACCGCGTACCACGAAGCCGGTCATGCTCTGGTCGCGGCCAAGCTGCCGGGTTCCGATCCCGTCCACAAAGTCACGATTATTCCTCGCGGCATGGCATTGGGCGTGACCATGCAATTGCCCATCGACGACCGCCACAATTACACCAGGGAATACCTCAAGACCGACCTTGCCATTCTGATGGGCGGACGTTTGGCCGAGGAATTGTTCCTCAACCAGATGAGTACCGGCGCCGGAAACGATATCGAGCGGGCCACGGAAATGGCGCGCAAGATGGTCTGCGAGTGGGGCATGAGCGATCTCGGGCCGCTCACCTTCGGTAAGAAAGAAGAGCAGATATTCCTGGGCCGCGAGATCAGCCAGCACCGCGACTACAGCGAAGACACCGCCATCAAGATCGATGGTGAGGTCCGCAAGCTGGTGAACCAGGGCTACGAAACCGCAAAGAGCATTCTGGAAGGCAACCGCGACACCCTGCAGAAGATTGCAGCGGCCTTGCTGGAGCGCGAAGTGCTGGACGCCTCCGAAGTGTTGCTGCTGGTCGATGGCAAGGAACTGCCTCCGATGAAATCACCTTCCAAGCCCGATGACGGCATTCAACAAGTGTTGAAGCCGGAACCAGGGCGGGGAATCGTGAAGGGCGGCGAAAGCCCGGCGCGAGCCTAAACTCAATTCCAAAAGAGCTTGTGTGAGGACGGGCGCCTTCGCCCGTCCAAGGCCTGGGCGAAGCCCGGCCTCGTGCAGTTCCGCGCTTTAGCGCCCGAGATGATTTGCTGATTTCTTGCTGGAACTAGTTAGCAGATCCGAATCAGCGGCTTCTGGGATTCAGCCACATTACCGACACACCGCGCCGGGACTCCGACATCCGCCAGTTCGAGCACGAATTCCTCGCAATCCTCCGAAGCAATCGAAACCAGCAGCCCGCCCGCAGTCTGCGGATCGAACAGCAAAGTCTTAAGTTCGTCGCTGATGGGTGCTTCGTAGCCGACCACGCATTCGGCAAAGTCCCGGTTCGCCACCAGCCCGCCGGGCACATAGCCCGCGCGAACACATTCCAAGGCCCCAGGTAAGACTTGAACGTCCTTCGAATAAATTCGCAGCGCGACGTTGCTCGCCAGCGCCATCTCGCGAGCATGCCCGATCAGTCCAAAGCCTGTCACGTCAGTCATGGCATGCGCACCAAGTTTTCCTTGCTGAATTGTTTCGGCAGCTCGCTTGTTCAAAGTAGTCATCGACTGAACCGCAGCCTCAATCCATGCCGGTTCCGCTTTGCCCTTCTTGATCGCGGTAGAAATCACGCCCGTGCCCAACGCCTTCGTAAGTACGAGAGCATCACCCGGCCGCGCCCCGGCGTTGGTGAGAACTTTTTTCGGATCGATGAGTCCAGTGACCGAGTATCCAAACTTGGTTTCGTCGTCGCGAATGCTGTGCCCGCCGATCACCGTGCATCCGCCCTCGATCATCTTCGAGAGACCTCCGGCGAGAATGCGCTCTAGAATTTCCAGCTCCGCTTTCTCTGGAAAACAAACCAAAGCCAGCGCGGTGAGAGGCTTTCCGCCCATCGCGTAAACGTCGCTCAACGCATTGGTCGCGGCGATCTGCCCAAACACATACGGATCGTCCACCACCGGCGTAAAAAAATCCACAGTCTGCACCAGCGCCTGATCGGGCGCGATTTGATACACTCCGGCGTCGTCGGCGCGGTCGAAGCCGACCAGAACATTCGGGTCGTGTTGCCGGGCTAATTTCCCAAGCACCGTGTCCAGCGCCGCCGGACTCAGCTTGGACGCTCAACCCGCCGCTTTCACCGACTCCGTCAGGCGAAATGGTTTGCCATCGGCCATGCAGCCATTGTACCCAGTTGCGCGGTACGCAGAATGTCTGAACGAGACCCTGTTGTCTGAAGAGAACCGGTTGTCATAAGCGAACCGGTTGTCATAAGAGATAAGACAACAGGTTGTCATCCCCGAGCAAAGCGAGGGACCTTGGTGTTTGCCGGCAGCGGCGACGGCGATGGTGCAGGCAGAAACCAAGGTCCCTCGCTTCGCTCGGGATGACAATTGGACTTCCGCGGGAGTTGGTTTACTTCACCGCAACATCCGCAACCTGAACCTCAGGATACGCATGGTTCCACTGCGCAGAGATGCTCTCAAACGTAAGCCGAAAGGCCGTGCTCTGTCCCGGCCCAAGCGGCGACACGCTGAAGTCCACTGCCTCCGCATAAGGCCCCGTAGTTTTCAGCACCTGCAGCGGGATCTCTTCCCGCTGCGCGACTTGTCCCAGGTCGTCCTTAAACTTGACTTCGACCATCACGTGGGTAACGGTCTTGCCCCCCGAGTTGGCGACGGTGCCGTCAACATAGCTGACGGTAGCTCCCACAAAATTCTCGGCGGCGCTCATCTTCAAATCGGAGAGTTTCAGGTTTGTAGCGTAGGCCGGCGGTCCCGACGCGCTCTTAGGCGGCGTGCGAAGCAGCAGCGCCAGCACGACCGCGATGACCATCACCACCGCCACAGCGATAACGATAGTCCGCCGGCTGGAATCAGCTCCATCCTCTACCCGAGTTGGCTGGATAAGCCCGCCCATGCAGCGATTGTAGATGGTCGAATATTGTTTGTCGATTGACTCTGATTGTCGTTACGAGACCCCGTTGTCCTTCCGAACGAAGTGAGGAACCTGCTTTCGCCGGCATTGCCATTGCTCTCGGTTAGACCGCCCCACCCGATTTTTCTGCACTCACTATCGGCAACGACGAATTGTCGCCAACCGCCCGAATCCGGTAGAATAGTAGTTTCGACCAAGGCCTCTGAAAGGATCTATAGCAGTCATGGCGCAACAGTGTGATATCTGCGGCAAAAAGCCGCAATTCGGAAACCGCATCAGCCACGCCCATAACGTCACAAAGCGGCGCTGGAACGTCAACCTCAAGCCGGTGCACGCCCGCGTGGGCGCCACCACCAAGCGCATGCGCGTGTGCACGTCCTGCCTGCGCAGCGGCAAAGTAGTCAAGGCGTAGAACCACTCGATCACACAGGATTTGCCTAACCCTGTGTTCCTCAGTGTCCTCTGTGGTTAAGGGTTTTACTGCACGCCCAGCAACTTAATGTCGAAGATCAAAACAGCGTTAGGCGGGATGTCAGGCGGAGAACCCTCCGCCCCATAACCAAGCCCCGGCGGAATCCGCAACTGCCGCTTGCCCCCAACCCGCATTCCCGAAACTCCTTCTTCCCATCCCTTGATGACTTCGCCATTGCCGATCCTGAAATCAAAAGGCTTCCCCGCGTCCACCGAACTGTCGAACTTCTTGCCGGTAGCAAGCCAGCCCGTGTAATGCACGCGCACGTGGCTCCCTTCTTTCGCCACATCTCCGTTGCCCACCCGAATATCCCAATACCGCAGCCCGGAGTCCGTCTTCACTCCATCGCCAGTAACCTTAGTCGGAAAGTCGGTGTTCGCAGCCGCGGACTTCTTGGTCTCGCTTTGCGCAAAGACAAATATCGCTGTCGTCGCGAGCATGATAGCAATCGCCGCAACATATTTCATCATCCCCATCTCCTTCAATAACACCTTAAAGAACAGACGGCACAAAGCACCCGCAGGTTGCCCGGGCTACCCTGTGATCCCCTATGTCCTCTGTGTTAAAGGTTTTTCTTCTCACGCCAGAGCGATCACATCAATCTCCACCAGCACATCCTTAGGCAACCGCGCCACTTCCACGGTAGACCGAGCCGGCGGAGCGGACCTGAAATACTTCCCATAGACCTGATTCATGGCGGCAAAGTCGTCCATGTTCTTAAGAAAGACAGTAGAGCGCACCACCTTCCCCAGCCCGCTACCAGCCGCCTCCAGAATCTCCGATAGATTGCGCAACACGCGCTCAGTCTGCGCTGCCACATCACCCGCAACAACTTGTTGCGTAGCCGGATCAAGAGCTATCTGCCCAGAAGTGAACACAAATCCGTTAGCCTTGATGGCCTGTGAGTAAGGCCCAATCGCCTGAGGAGCGTCTTTGGTAGAAACAACGTCGCGCATAAGGAAATCTCCGCTGCCGCTTAACGCAGATCCAAGCGGCAAGCTCAAATCTACCACGGGCTTTCGGTCTTTGGACTCTCGTGCGTTAATGCAGGGTTTAGGTTCACCGTGAGATATTGGTTGTATTTTTCGCGTGATCGGACAGGAAGAACCCCCGGTGGCAACCATTTTCTCGAAGGCACTTCAGGTGAGGTCTCAATGCGTGTGGACGCTAGTGGCGATTGCGGGCCTGTCGTCCCCAGTCTTACTCCTTGCCCAGGGTCTCGGTCCAGCCAGCCTCGGCGCGGCGAGCCCCGCCGAAGAACAGTCTCCCTCCTCTCGCGCCATTACCGGAACCCTCCTCGACCCCTCGGGCGCGGCGGTCCCCAAAGCGCTGGTCTCGCTGCTCGACTCTGACGGCAAACCGCAAGCTCAAGCAGTTACCGACCGCTCCGGCTCCTTCCGCTTCGACAACATCGCACCCGGCAACTACATTCTCGCCTTTCACGCCGAGGGTTTCCGCGACGCCCGCGTCAACACAACTGTAAACGCCAAACGTCAAACCCCGATCCACCTAACCCTGAAGATTGCGGTTCCCAGCGAAACCGTCACCGTCGCCACTGGAGATTCGGCGCCGCTCCTCAGTACTGAGACTGCCGAAAACCAGAACGCCAACACTATCGACCGCAACGCCCTCGACCGCGTCCCCGTCTTCGATCAGGACTACATCACCACCATGTCGCGCTTCCTCGACGATAACGCCACCGGAACCAACGGGGTCACGCTAGTCGTCAACGGCATCGAAGCCAACGGACCCGGCGTCACTCCCTCCGCCATCCAGGAAGTAAAGATCAACAATAATCCTTACTCCGCGCGCTTCACGCGCCCCGGTCGCGCTCGCCTGGAAATCATCACCAAAAGCGGATCGCCCGCCTATCACGGCTCCCTCAACTTCATGTTTCGCGACTCCGTTTTCGACGCCAGCAATGCCTTCGCCACCGTTAAGCCCCCCGAACGCCGCCAGTACTACGAAGGCTCCATCACCGGACCCATCGGCCACAGCATGCGCACCAGCTTTCTGCTGGCGCTCGACCAAGACCTCAACGACCAGCAAGGCGTAGTCGACAACGCAGCCATCGCCGCCGCTGAATCGCTGGGCTTCGCCCCTGCCCCGCAAACCGTTCCCAACCCAACCCATCACTTCTTCGGCTCAGGACGCATCTTCCACGACTTCTCCGAACGGCGACCAGTTCTGGATCGGCTACTCCTACGAACATCGCTCCACTGAAAATCAGAACGTCGGCGGCACCATCCTTCCCAGCGCCGGTACCGATAACCACTTCCTCGAGCACGAAGTGAACGTCAGCCATCTCCACCAATTCTCTCCGCACTGGCTGAATCAGTTGAGGTTTCTGCTCGGCCACTATGACAATTCCACCACCAGCATTAGCGCGGACCCTCAACTCGCGGTGTCCGGACTCTTCACCGCGGGTGGCGCCCAAGCCGATTCCCGCCGCACCGAATATCACTTCGACGGAACCGACTTCGCCACCTATGCCAACGGCAAACACCAGCTCAGTTTCGGAATTGACATCCCAGACATCAGCCGCCGCGGCCTCGACGACTTCACCAACCGCGCCGGAACCTACACCTTCGCCAGCAGCGCCGATTTCACCACAGCCACACCCACGACCTATTTAGTACAAACCGGCCAGGGCCACGTAGTTTTTCTGGAAAAGGTTCTCGGGATATTCGCCGAGGACAACATCCGCCTGAAGCCGAATTTTTCCCTCTACCTCGGCCTCCGCTATTACTGGCAGAACTACTTCCACGACGATTCCGATAATTTCGCGCCGCGCTTGGGCTTCGCCTATGCTCCTAAGGCCAACAGCAAGACCGTAATACGCGGCGGCGCCGGAGTCTTCTATGATCGCACCGGGCCCAGCCCCATCGGCGATCTTCTCCACTTCAATGGCGTCAACCTGCGGCGCTATATCGTTGATCCGCCTCTGGTCTCCTATCCCATCAATCCCGCGGTGCTGGCGCAGGTCCCCACCAGCGTGGTCACGCTCGACTCGCATTCCCGCATCCCTTACACCCTCCAGTTCAGTATCGGAGTCGAGCGCCAAGTCACGGCCAAGAGCACGGCCAGCGCCGTCTACATCGGCAATCGCGGAATCGATTCCTTCCGCTCCATCGACGCCAACGCGCCCCTGCTAATGGGCGGAAACTACGTGTATCCCAACCCGGCTCTAGGGCAGGACCGCCAGATTCAATCCGAGGGCCACCTCAAAGGCAACGCCCTCGAACTCACCTTCCGCGGCAAGCCCAGTAAATATTTCACGGGACAAGTTCAGTACACGCTAAGCCGCACCTACAACAACACCAGCGGCATTACCTACTTCCCCGCCAACAGCTACAATCCCTCCGCCGACTGGGGACGCTCCGATAACGACCGCCTCCACAAGTTCGACCTGCTCGCCTCCAGCCAGCCCACCCGCTTCTTCACCTTCGGCGCCGCGCTCTCGCTCTACTCCGGCAAGCCCGTCAACATCACAACCGGCTCCGATGACAACCACGACGGCATCATCAACGATCGCCCCCCAGGCATAGCACGCAACACCCTCCCCGGCCCCGGCACCATCAGTCTCGACCTAAATCTATCCCACGACTTCCCGCTCTCGAAAAAGAAGAAAGAATCCAGGATCATCTCCGTCGCGCTAAATTCCTTCAACGTCCTGAACCACCCCAACTACGTAACCTATATTGGAACAATCACGTCACCCCTCTTCGGCCACCCAGCCGCCGCCCAACCCCCCCGCCGCATGCAACTAGACATTCAATTCAAGTTCTGATGGCGCCGGCGAGAGTGCAGGGGGAAGAGCAGCGACGGATAGAAGCCCCGAAGGGGCGCGAGCCGCGGCAGCTCCATTCGCTTTTCTATCGCCCGTAAGTGGTGGCGCATCAATAACTTAGCCGTGATCAAATAAGTCTATTGTTTTAAGTAAGTTATACTGTTAGCATCGCCTCTGTGAGTGGCCTTCCGACTGCCCCTGAACCGATCTTAGCTTCGCTTATCGCGGGGCTTGAGCAGCTTGGGCTATCGTGGACCGCGTCTGGAAAGAGACTACAGTTTCCCGGACTGGTTCGCTGGGCAAAAGGTCCGCACATTGCGCGCAGCAGCGTTTGCCCAGACACCGGTTTCGTATGAGACCGCATGTATCGGAGTAACGGAAGCTAATGGGCTTCGGGGATTGCCGCTGATAAACAGCTTGCGCGGCTTTGGCGCGCCCTTGTTGCTGGAAATTTTCGGGAATGAAGTTTTTGAATGGGCTGTCTCGCGACTGGAAGATAAACACATCCTACTGGGGAGGCATCCAGCTGGTCAAATCCAAGCCGTAATCGCCGAACGCGCTTCCGAGTGGACGCCTGAATCTCTGCTTCGCTCAAAAAACATAGGCTCTTTCAAATGGAACGAGCAGCTCACGTTATTTTCGGGCCTTATTCCCGAACTTGAAGATCGCATTCAAGTGTCTCTTGATCCCCTCCTGCGCGAAACCTTGTCTAGGGCGCGCGACGCCTATATCGAATCCGCGAAAAAAGCGCCGGATGCGCGCGATCTATTTCAGCTTGTCTTTTGGGTGCTTACCGCTAAAGTCTTTCGTGATCGAAACCTTGACGGGTTCACTGCGCTCAATGAAAGTTATCCCGAAGAAATCCTTGCCGCCGTAGCGCGGCACTATGGGATGCAGCCGCCAAAGCTCTTGAACAGAGAAGCTCGGGAGGCCGCAGCCGCCAGTGTTTGGCGCGAGCTGGATTTTCGTAACCTGTCTGTCGAAATTCTCGCCCACATTTGGTCAAGAACCTTGGTTGACCGAGATACTCGAAAGCGTCTCGGCATTCACCGCACTCCACGTTCAATCGTGCGCTACATCGTCGAGAGAATACCTTTTCCTTCGGATGGGGACGAGGACCGTATTGTTTTTGAGCCATGCTCAGGGAGTGCAGCTTTTTTGATCGGGTCCCTAAATCATTTGAGACCGAACTTGGTTTTGGCTTCTGCCCAGGAACGTCACGATTATTTCGTTAAACACCTTGCCGGAATCGAATACGATTCATTCGGCGTAGAGATCAGCACGCTAGCTCTGACGCTCGCCGATTTTCCCAACCCCAATGGATGGAACATACGAAGAGGTGACGTATTTGCCCCTCACGCAATGACCGACTTACTCCGAAAGGCAGGGGTGGTTCTCTGCAACCCGCCCTTTGAAGCGCTCAGCGACAAAGAAAGATCGCTTTACGGAGCAACGGATGTTCGAAAACCTGCCGAACTCCTGCGTAGGGTATTAGCTGACCTCAATTCTGGTGGTGTCCTCGGATTCGTTCTTCCGTACCAAGCGGTTGACGGAAGAGCGTATGCCGAGACACGGAAACTATTGGCTAGTCGCTTCGCATCGCTAGAATTTACGGTCCTTCCGGAGCGGTCATTCGAAGACGCAGAAACTGATGTAGTTATCCTTATCGCGAAAGAACCGATTCCCCATCCTGCCACTAAGGTTGCCTTTCGGCGCGTCAACGATAGTGAGCAGGCATGGGATAAATTTAGGTTGGACCACACCGTCTCGACCAGCTACAGCGAAAACTTCACTCCAGAGATTGCGCGCAAGGGCTTAATTCTGAACGATCTTCCGGAGGTTTGGAGTTTTCTATCTACGCATCGACAACTCGGAGAAATAGCCGAAATTCATCGTGGAGTTGAATGGCGTTCCAGCATAACGCCCGATCTCCATGTGCGGAATATCCCAGCTAAGGGCTATATGCTGGGCGTCCCACCGAGAGCGAAGTTTAATGCCTTTCAGATTCCGACGCTGAAGTACCTCAACGTCGATCCGCAAGAGCAGCGCAGAAATTCATGGCAATATGAGTGGTCCCGGCCAAAGGCGATTCTTCCGAAGGTCAGGGTGTCCCGAGGCCGATGGAGAATGGTCTCGTTCGCAGATCATGCCGGAATAACTTGCCATGAGACATTTTTTGGAGTGTGGCCCAAATCAGATCAATACGATGAAGTTGTACTTGCGGCCATTCTGAACTCGCCAGTCGCTAACGCCTTCATAGCGACCAGGGAGGGAAGCCGGGATATTACAGCGGAAATTCTTAGGCTAATACCCGTTCCGAAGTTCCCCAGCGTCACGAAAGAAAAACTCCACGATCTCGTGCGTCGATATGAAGAGTGTACGGACACGATGGTGCTTAATCGCCGTGAAGATCCGGAAACCTTACTGAAGAATATCGATGCAACCGTCCTTGCGGCTTATAGAATGCCGCCACGTCTAGAGCGCGCATTGCTTGATTATTTTAACGATAACGACAGAAAGGTGGACCATCCGTTTCGCAACTACTTTCCCCCAACCTTCGATGTATTTGTGCATTTGGATGATTATCTCGGCGGCAAATTCGCACGAACCACCGTCGCGGAGGTTTTGAAGAAATCGAGTGTTCGATAGGGAGGACTCTGCTGGCCGGATACCTGCTGGACACCAATCACATCACCGCTTGGGAAGAACAGAATCCTACCTTCTTAGGACACTTCCGGAACAGCCCTCCGGAGAACATCGTTTGGGTGTGCCCGGTCTCGTTAGCAGAAGTCGAGTGGGGTCTTCGCACCACGAATACCACAGATGCACAGAGGCGCGCTCGATGTCGGCGGTTCATCGAAGACAATGCCCTAGAGTTCGTTCAGCCCATACAGACCACGACAAGAGACACCTATGCAGAGATTATGGAGCGTATCTGGCGGGCACACCCGCCGGCAATCGGCCAGAAAACCCAGCGACATCTGAGTGATCTTGGGGTCGATGTCAACGATGTGTGGATCGCAGCAGTAGCCTTGGAGCATGGGCTTACACTTTTGACTGCAGACCGGATGGATACAATCAGGAATTGCGTGCTAGAGGTCGTGATTGACAACTGGCTGGTGTGAGCGCGAGTCATTCAGCCCAAGATGCCTTCGCTGCTTTCTTTGGGTTGGACCCTAATCCAGGACTCTAGGACAAAGCTAAACTCGAAGAGAGTTTTGCCGTCCACTGGCCACTGCCCCTAAATCTTCTGCAGCCTCTGCACCTCATGCACCCCAGGAATCTTCCTCAACCCGGCCATGATCTGCTCAAGATGCTTTAGGTCGGAGATATCGAGCACGATCTCCACGCTAGCCTGGCTGTTTTCGGTACGCGCCCCAATATTCCGTATATTACTCTGAGCATCTCCAATTACGCTAGTAATGCTTTTAAGCATACCAAAACGGTCGTCGCAATAAACCGTAAGCTTCACCGGATAAGCCGTAGGCGTCCTCTCGTCCCGCGCCCACTCCACATCGATGCGCCGTTCCGGTTCGTACATCAGGTTGGTGACGTTCGGACAGTTCGCCGCATGCACCGCCACGCCCTTGCCGCGCGTGATGTAGCCCACAATGCTTTCTCCGCGAATGGGATTGCAGCAGCGCGCCCGGTAGACCAGCATGTCGCCCTGGCCCTTGACCATGATGGCGTTGTGATCGCCAAACACGCGCCGCACCACGCTCGCAATCGCGCCCGGGCTGATTCGAGAGCCCCTCAGCTTCAATGTCGCCCGCCATCGAAGGCGTCGCGCCCGCCGGCAACAGCCGCGCCAGCACCTGCCGCGCCGAATATTTTCCGTAGCCGATGCCGGACATCAGGTCGTCAACTTTGCCCAGCCCATAACCGCTGGCGACCTTCAGCAACTCTTCGTCTTTAATTTCCTTCAAGCGCGATGCGATACTTGCGCGCCTCTTTCTCGATCACCTTGCGGCCAATTTCAATCGCGCGCTCGCGCTGGTGCACGTTGAGCCAGTGCTTGATCTTGTTGCGCGAGCGCGAAGACTTGACCAGCCCCAGCCAGTCGCGGCTCGGCTTGTGTCCCGCCTGCGTAAGGATCTCGACAATGTCTCCCGAATGCAGCTTGTGACGCAGCGGCACCATGCGTCCGTTCACCTTGGCGCCAACGCAGGTGTGTCCGACTTCAGTGTGAATCGTGTAGGCGAAGTCGATCGGCGTAGCCTCGCGCGGAAGCACCACAACTTTGCCTTTGGGAGTGAAGGTGTAAACCTCTTCGGGATAGAGATCGACTTTCAGCGCGGTAAGAAATTCATTGGGATCGCTGACGTCCCGCTGCCACTCGACCACCTGCCGCAGCCACGCCAGCCGCTGCTCATCCTGCGCCGACACCGGGCCGTCTTTGTATTTCCAGTGGGCCGCGATGCCTTCCTCCGCCATCTTGTGCATCTCTTCGGTGCGAATCTGGATTTCGAATGGCGTTCCATCTTCTGTGATGACCGAGGTGTGCAGCGACTGGTAAAAATTCGGCCGGGGCATGGCGATGAAATCTTTGATGCGCCCCGGCACCGGCCGCCAGATGTTATGAATGATGCCGAGCACTGCGTAACAATCTTGCAACGAGCGCGTGATGATGCGCATGGCAAACAGGTCGTAGACCTGATCGACCGAAATGCGCTGGCGCTGCAGCTTCTTGTGGATCGAGAACAGGCGCTTGATGCGGCTCTCCACCTTGGCCTGGATGCCCGCCTCTTTCAGCTTGTCGTTGATGATCCCCTGCATCTTGGCGAGAAATGCTTCGCCCTGTTTGCGGCGCGCGTTGACGGCTTTTTCCACCTGCTCGTAGCCGGCGGGATCGAGGAAGAGGAAGCCCAGGTCTTCAAGCTCGCCGCGAATCTTTCCCATGCCGAGGCGATGGGCGATGGGCGCGTAGATCTCGAGCGTCTCCTGCGCGATCTTGTGCTGGCGATCGGGCTGAAGGTGTTCGAGCGTGCGCATGTTGTGCAGGCGGTCGGCGAGTTTGATGAGCACCACGCGGATGTCATCGACCATGGCGAGCATCATCTTGCGCAGGTTTTCGGCCTGCGCTTCTTCGCGCGTGGCGAAATCAATTTTGCTGATCTTGGTGACGCCTTCGACGATGTGCGCGACCTGCTCGCCAAATTCTTTGCGGATGTCGACGATGGTGACCGAGGTGTCTTCGACTGAGTCGTGCAGCAGGCCGGCGGCGATGGCGACCGGGTCCATCTTCATTTCAGCCAGCACTAACGCTACTTCGAGGGGATGCACCAGGTAAGGCTCACCCGAGGCGCGGATCTGGCCTTCGTGATACTTCAGGGAGTAGTCGTAGGCTTTCTTGACGATGGAGAGGTCGTCCTGCGGACGGTTCTCCTGGATCCGCTTCATGAGCTCGCGGAACTTGGTGAGCGTAAGAGCGGTGGTCGCGATCTGTTGGCGCAAGCTCGCCATGTAGGATTATATCCCGCGGACTCGCGGGGAGGTCAGGCGGGACGCGTTCTGGCTGCACGTTCTGGGGGCGAATGCGTCGAGTGTTCCAGTTGGAACATATCGCTGAATGTTCCAACCGGAACATTTCAAATTGGAGAAAAGTTTTTCTGTAAGTTGTTGATTCTTCGTGCGGGCTTTTTGGGGGAACAATGGAATCAATGGGTTAGGCTGTGGAAGAAATGTCCACTTTCGAGGGGGTCGAATGCCTACTAAAGTAGACTTGACAGGCGTGGGTTGTACTTTATGAGGTACAGGGCCGCGGGGCGCCCAAGGACGCTTTTGCTAGAGCGAACCCGGCAGCTCGGGCGGCGAACAAACGGGGAACATCCAGGTTCAGAGGTCTCAAAAAACGCCCGTCAGCGGGTCGATGAGTGTAATGGCGATATTACAACAACCATCGTATCGAGGCACCCTCAAGTCCGCGGCTTTCATTGACTTGCCCGTTTTTCACACGTAGGATTCTGCTCCAGTGATCGGACAAACTATTTCGCACTACCGCATCGTCGAAAAGCTCGGCGGCGGCGGGATGGGCGTCGTGTATAAAGCCGAAGATACGCGCCTGCATCGTTTTGTCGCTCTGAAATTCCTTCCCGAAGAAGTTGCCAAAGACCCACAGGCTCTCGCCCGTTTTCAGCGCGAGGCGCAGGCGGCATCGGCGCTCAACCATCCAAACATCTGCACGATTTACGACATCGGCGACCAGAACAGCCAAGCCTTCATCGTAATGGAGTTCCTGGATGGCGCGACCTTGAAGCATCTGATTGGCAGCCGTCCCATGGATATCGAAACTGTGCTGTCGCTCGGCATTGAGATTGCCGATGCTTTGGATGCGGCACACGTGGCCGGAATCGTTCATCGCGACATCAAGCCGGCAAACATCTTCGTTACCAAGCGGGGGCACGCCAAGGTTCTGGATTTTGGGCTGGCGAAGGTGATGCCCGCCGGCGGGCCGATCTTCGATGCCGCATCCGCCCAGCCGACGGCCGCGAGCGAGCAGCATCTAACCAGTCCGGGCGCGACGCTAGGCACCATAGCTTACATGTCGCCGGAGCAGGCGCGGGCTAAAGAACTCGATGCCCGCACCGACCTGTTCTCGTTTGGTGCTGTCCTTTACGAGGTGGCCACAGGCGCGATCCCGTTCCGCGGGGAAAGCACGGCGATTATCTTCGATGCGATTCTGAACCGCGCCCCGGCTGCTCCCGTGCGCCTGAATCCTGAACTGCCACCCGAACTGGAAAGAATCATCAACAAGGCGCTGGAAAAAGACCGCGACCTACGCTACCAGGTCGCATCTGAAATGCGCGCCGATCTGAAGCGCTTGAAGCGGGAAACGGAAAGCGGACGCGCCGGCAGCAGTTCGGGCGTGCCCATCGCCACACCCGACACCGTGACTCCACCTCCTGCCGTCCCTGTTTCAACTTCCGGAACATCTTCCAGAACGTCGGCCAAAGTCAGCGCCGGTCCGGCATCGAGTGCGGTCGCAATCGCAACCCCGGCGCTCGCCAAAAGCAGCACCCGGAAGATTCTTCTACCCGCAGTGTTCGTCGCGGCGCTGGCGGGCGCAGGATATTATTACTTCACCCACCGCTCCGCCAAACTCGCTCAAAAAGACACCATCGTTCTCGCCGACTTTGCCAACACTACCACTGACCCCGTTTTCGACGGCACTCTGAAACAGGCCCTGGCTATTCAGTTGGAACAGTCTCCTTTCCTGAACGTCCTGCCCGATCAAAAGGTGACCGCCACGCTCAAGTTGATGAATCAGAGGCCGGAGCAGCGGCTCACTCAAGAAATCGCCCGCGAAGTTTGCCAGCGCACGGACAGCAAGGCGCTGGTCACCGGATCGATCGCCAGCGTCGGCAGCCAATACTTGATTGCGCTGAAAGTCTCGAACTGCCAGACCGGTGATTCGGTGGCCGCCGTGGAGACGCAGGCCGAGGGCCGCGATAAAGTGCTCAAGGCTTTGGGCGATGCCGGCAATCAGTTACGGGAAAAGCTGGGAGAATCTCTCGCCTCCGTGCAGAAGTTCGACAAGCCCCTTGATCAGGCCACTACATCTTCACTGGAGGCACTGAAGGCCTACACCGACGCTGTAAAGCCGGAGATCGGGCAGGCAGGGGCTTTGCCGTATCTGAAACGGGCGGTCGAGCTCGACCCTACCTTTGCCCGCGCCTATGCGTCGTTGGGTACGGCCTATGTGGCGCTGAATCAAGCAAGTCTGGCAATTGAAAACTACAAGAAGGCTTATGAGTTGCGCGATCGGGTCAGCGAAAGGGAAAGATTCTACATCGAGGCCCAATATTATGACTTCGTCACCGGAGATCTTCAGAAAAGCGTACAGACGTATACGGAATGGATCCGGGATTACCCACACGACGGCCTTCCCCACGGCAACTTGGGATTCGAGTATGCCACGCTTGGTCAGTACGAAAAGGGCTTGGTTGAAACGCAGAGGGAATTGCAAGTCAGACTGGATGATGTAATTGGCTTTGGAAATCTGGCGGACATGTACATCGCACTGGGCCGTTTGGATGAGGCCCGCTCAACCCTGCAACAGGCGCACGCTCATAAGCTGGAAGATTATAGCCTCAACCTCGCTCAATACTTTGTGGCTTTCCTGCAAAAAAAGGACGCCGAGATGAAGGAGATGATAGAAAAATCAACCGGAGCCGACGGCGAAGACCAGTTGTTCTCCGCGCAAGCCGACACTGACGCGTATCATGGGCGCTTTGGACAGGCGAGGAGCGATATGCAGCGCGCAGCCAGCTCGGCCAAGCGCTCCGGCGCCACAGAAGCCGCAGCTCTTTATCAGGTCGTGGAGGCTATCAGAGAAGCAGAGGGGGGAGATGCGGCACATGCTCACGAGAATGCTGCAGCAGCGCTGGCACAGTCGCAGGGTCGCGATGTCAGATTGCTCGGCGCGTTGGCACTGGCCCGAATGGGTCAACCTGCCGAGGCAGAAAAGATAGCGGACAAACTGGACCAGGAACACCCTGTCGACACCATGATCCAGAATTACTGGCTCCCGGTAGTTCGAGCAAGCATCGCGATCGACCGAAACGATGCGCCGCGCGCAATTGAAATCCTCAAGGCCGCCTCTGAGTATGAGCTGGGCGCTCCCAACCAGTTTCAATTCGCATCCCTGTATCCGGTCTATGTGCGTGGGACCGCATACCTGATGAATCATGATGGCCGGGCCGCACAGGCAGAGTTTCAAAAAATAATCGACCATCCTGGCCTTGTGCTGAATTCCGTCTTGGGCTCCCTGGCCCGCCTACAGCTTGGCCGGAGCCATGCCGCTTCCGGCGACACTCACAATGCCCGCGTGGCCTACCAGGATTTCTTCGCCCTCTGGAAAGACCCCGACCCCGACATCCCCATCCTGAAGCAAGCCAAAGCCGAATACGCAAAGCTGCTATAGCCAGAAAACGTCCTGTCTCGTCCTGACTGTTTTCCGATGGTTTACGAAATCAGGCGGTTACACGTTTTGACCGCCGGTCGATGAGTGAAATGGCGATATAACGACAGTTGGCTTTCAGGCCAGTGAGATGTGGGGTTTACGCTTGGCGTCGTGCTCACCGAGAGAACGTGAATCTGGGAGATGCGCTGAGTTCGGAGTTCGAAGGCTTTAGCCTCTTGCTCATTCATGCGAATGGAAACTTCGAGCAGGCGGGCCTCGGACTGCTGCTTCGTGAGGACTGTCAATTCATCGCTCAGGTCTCGGAGTTGCTGTGCATTAAGCCTAGACATTTTGGTCTCTGGACGTGCATCAGATTGCACAAGAACCGACGCCCCGACTGGGCACAGCGGTGGGATGTGTAACGCGACTGTCAAAGTGTAGCAGGGGCGTTATGGCCGCTATATAATTGGCGCATCTTGTTCTTGCCGAGGAGATACCCCCATGGGGAAACCTGAGGGCGATAAGAATCTTGGTGGCGAAAGGCCCGCTAAGAAGCTGCCCGCAGTTGTGGAAAAGATCGTCAAACCAGTGTCTCCCGCAGAACCTGAGAAAGTGCAGATCGCGGTTCACGGTGCCGACGATTTATATAAAGAGATTCGTGTCGAAAACACGTTGGAAGATGCGACCGGGGAGAAAGTTCGATTGAAGCAAGGTGCAGAGGTCGATGTCATCATCGAGGCACCACCCGATGCGGTCGAAAAGAAACCCACATAGAGATTTTTTTCGTTGTCATGTTCCTGAGCATGACTCTTCGAGCGAACCCGACACCGCCTCAAAAATACCGCCACGGTTGAGTGGATTTCGCTGAACCGGACACGGTTGACGTTAACAGGCGATTACACGTTTTGACCTAGTCATCGAGTGTAACCGCGATTTAGCGCCAATCTGCCCAGAGCCGCTGCGCTACACGGTCATCCCCTCGGGAAGTCGCCATTCTTGCTGCCCGGCGGCCGCCGTGTGCAAGGGAGGTTCGGGTTTGGGCGTGTATCTTTTTCGAGACCATGCGAAAACCAACAGGAGCGTGAGCAACACTACCAGGACGGCCATCGCCACCATGAATCCCCGGCATTGCCCGTTGCCTGCAATCATATCGGCAGGTTGGATGCCACCGGGAATGTTTAGGGTGTCGGTGAAAATCTGATTCGGCTGAGCAAGGATTCAGTGGAATGGGAGAATTAGGAAACCGCTGCTCTATCCGACCGAGGAAGCGGCTTACCGCGCAAAGCCGCGTCGCTCAGCTGACAGCCGAGGGGCTGTCGCTAGATGAGTTGTGGCGCTGCGTCTGTCCGTAATTTCCCCCGGCATCTGCAACCGGAGGGAAGATTTCGGCATCCATAATCGCAAATCTCATGCCCACCAAGGTGAATCGACGGACTGTCGATCTCTCGCAGTATCCGAACCTGGTGGTTGTTTATCTAGGGATGCGGGTCAATCGGCTGACGGGGTTGAAAACACTGTTCGGCTTCGGGCCGAAGATCGCTGCCTCGGTCGAGGCGCAGCCCAATGGGCTGTTGGTGCATGAAAACTTTCTCTTCTCTCTGTTTCCACCTCACGCTGGTATGCGGCAGTATTGGCGCGACATGGAGTCATTGCTCGCCTGGACGCGGTCGGAGCCGCATCAGCAGTGGTGGAAGGCGTTCTTGCGGGACTCCGGCGGCACTGGATTCTGGCATGAGACGTACTTGATGTCGGGTGGCATGGAAGCGATCTACGACGATGTGCCCGAGGCGATCGGTTTCATGAAATTCGCGTCAGTGGTAACTGCACGCGGACCCATGTTCGGGGCCGCAGCGCGCTCGCACCAGGCCAGCGTCGGCGAGGCGGTGCTGTCGGAATCTGAGCTGTACGAACGGTAGCAAGGCTTAACTGTCGGGGTTACATCGTTGCCCGAAAGCCTTGACGCAGAGCCGATCTTGGAGACTGGGTGTCGCTTTTTGGGCGGGCGAGGTGGCTGTCGCTACGTGAGTTGTAGCGGTGCCAGCGAAACCAAGATTCCTCGCTTCGCTCGGAATGACATTTGTGAGGGCAGGAGTGTCCGTTCCACACAGGCAATCCACACGTGGCGTCGCTTCGCTCTTTGGACTGCGTGCTGTGCGCCTCCTCATGGGCTGTATCCCAGCGACGCGTCCAGGAATGGCGGCGGGCATTGTGAAAAAGGGAGGGCGACCCCGAAGGGTCGCCCCACATCGAAGGCACTATTCCTTGCAGAGTGCTATTCCGTCGCCGCCTACGACCGTACCGATGGTTTCCTGTGTACCATTCGGCGCGATCTGAATTACCGGTCCGTCTTGGGTAGCCACTACCAAGTGCGGGCCAAAGAAGGCGATGTTCATGTTGTGCAGGCCGGTGTTCGCAAATAAGCTCAACCACGCTCCACTCGCCGAATATTGCTGGATCGTCCCGTCCGTATTGCTGACAAAGATGTTTCCCGCAGTGTTTACAGCGACTCCCACCGGAGAGGTCAGGTTGGCCGTTATGAAAATGATTCCGGCCTTCGGTGTGGTGAAAGGAGGCTTGGTGCGAACTACCCTGTGGTTTGCCTCGTCTACAGCCAGCAAGTTTCCCGCAAAAGGTCCCGCCGTCAGGAATGCAACTCCTCCCCCTCCATTCGAACTTCCGTTAGGTGGAAAGGCAAGAATGGATTGAATCGGGTCTGGCGCCGATGTCGATGTGTGCCAGACTCCTGTATTAGAAAGTCCCTGGGAAAGGGTGGTGCTAAAGAACAACTCAGAGCCCGCTGAAGGATAAAAACTAAGTCCTTCAGGCCCGCCGCTCGCCGCCAATCCTGGAAAGTTGCTGAATTCTAGCACCGTCGTCAGGTTCAGACCATTCTGGTCCATGCTCACGATTTGAGACGGTCCCCCAAATACGCCGCTCTGGCTAGCATAAAGAAGCCGGTTGGGGCCGCAGGCGAGGCCTTCGACCGAGGTCAGCCCTGTGGCGATGACGGCCTCCGTCCAATTAGCGCCATAGGGCAAGGGAATTTTTGTAACCGTTCCAGCGGAAGAACTACTCACCATAACGCTACATGAGCACACGCCTTCAGTGACAGTTTCCTGGGCAGAAATTGTGACCGCGCCATTTCGGGCCAGCGCCCTTCCATTCAGGATGCCACCGTCGAGCGTGATACTTGTGAGCGCCAGGATGTTTCCGACGAACGTGTTATTTGTTTGAATAGTCGCCGATGACCCGACTTGCCAAAATACATTGCACTTCACCGCGCCGTTAATAAGCGCAACCGTTGAATTGGTGGCAGTTATGAGCGTGCTTCCGATCTGAAACACCCATTGGGCGTTCGCGTCTCCCTGAGCATCCAGTGTTAACGTCCCGGTTAGCGACGCCGAGGACGAAAAACAATAAGTGCCCGGAACAAGGGTCAGACCACCCAAATCGGTCCCTGTCAGGTTTGTTCCACAGGCCTCTCCTGCAGCTTCGTTGTATGCGATAGTTAGATCGGACTGGGCCTGCGAAGTCACGGGATTCGAGGCGGTGAAAAGGATGCCGTGCACCTGAGACGCGAGAAGTCCGGTTACGGCGGGAGTCGGCGAACTGCCCACGTCTCCCGTAATGCTGGTCCCAGCTGATGCATTGGTAATACCCGAGCCGGCGAGCAGCCCAAATTGTCCTGCTGTTCCTAGGTCGACCGGGGTCGAAGCAAAGGCGTGCGCTGCGAGTAGCACTATCAGCGCCAACGTATCCATCAATCGTATTTTCATTGTGCAACTCCTTGGCTGTCTAGTTTGTTGCTGCGTAGAATCTTAAGAGTTAACTAATGTGCAGTATGGTCAATATTGCTCACATGCCCCGCCCATCAAGCCGCAACACCCTTTAGTCTGGGCCAATTCGGATAACACGGAAGACCCAAAGTGATAGATCCTTTTTACGCATCTCTTTAGGCTATACATCAGGCGACCATAGTAGCAGGCAAGTAAACCTTGGTGGCCTCAACAGGCACTTCGTCTCTCACCATGCGGTGAGGAGGGACGCCGTCACCGACAGATACACGCGGCTGCAGCTTACGCATTTTAGTGTTGTGCGATTGTCTTTTGTGCGATTGTCTAGTCCACGGGATGTTTGCCGTGGAGGGAACGGACCGGATCGCAATTACCATGGGAGCCCGCACGCGGCGAGTCCTCTCCGCTCCGGACAACATTGATATTCAGGACGCTCTCCCGGACGGCCGCGTTCTGGTGGTTGATTTGAATGTCCGCCGCATTCTGATGGTTTCTAGTGCTCGGTGACCCTGTTGGCTTCGAGAGTTTGACGGAAGGTCGTGCGAGCCAGCGGAAACTTGCCAGTCTTTTATTCGCATTCGATGCTGCCGGGTTCGGCCATGGCGCGCCTATCGCCCGCGATGCGTCGGCGTGTTTCCGCAGGAAGTGGGGCGAGAAATACCAGGTGGATCACCACGCAGCGGCTTGAGAAGTCATTTCGCCACTTTCTGCTTCTGCTGCCGCCAATAGAGATGCGGGCGAAACCAGGATTCCTCGCTTCGCTCGGAATGACATTTGTGAGGCCAGGAGTGTCCGTTCCACACAGGCAATCGACGCGGGCGTCGCTTCGCTCCTTGGACAGCCGAGGCGGCTGTCTCTACATGACGTCAGGCTGCTCCTTGCGGGAATCCGTCTTTATGGTTTGGCTGGGGGGCGGTTGGCGTGGGGGGTTAGTTTGCGGATTACGAATTCCTGGAGGACATTGGTGATGGCATTGGCGCCCAGGCCGATGGCCGCGTTGTCAAAAGTTAAAGCGGCGCTGTTGCGATCCTCAGCCGGGTAGTAGAGATTTGAAATGCCACCGGCGGCCAGGCTTCCTAGAACATTCGAGAAATTGAACTGCCAGTGTCCATTGTCGCCTTTGCAAATCACCGACATGGCGATGGCATAGAGAAAGCGCGACTGCACGGTTCCGGTTCCCTTGTAGAAATAACGCGGGTCTTGTTTCAGGAGGGATGGCAGGATGGCGGCGCCGATGAAGGTGCCGCTGACGGTGTCGGCATAATTGGCTCCGAAGCGCTTGGCATAGCCCTCGGTGCCCTGGCCGTATCCGATGAAGTGATTTTGCCCCTGCTGGATTCCCGCAGTGCCTGCCACTACCAGGAAGGTAAATGGATCCACCACCGTCCTTGTGGCAAGCCTGAACTTTTGTTTGGAGGTCAGGGGAACCACATGGGGATCGTACGTGACATAAAAATTGGGGATGATGCCGATCACTCGCTGCTTCTCTTGATCTTTGATTTGCTCCTCGGCCACCTGGATGCGGGAGAGGTTGACCTCCACGTCAGTGACAGTCTCTGCGAGGGCTAAGGCGATCTGCGGGACAGTGTGGATCTCTGCTGGAAGGAGGGTTCCGGAGGATGTCTGGGTAGCGAATCCCGACGCCGTAATGGTGAGCTGGAAAGCGCCGGGAGCGACGTTGGCAAAGGAAAATTGGCCATCGTCGCCGGTCAGCGCCTCCTGATCTGGGGATTGGTCTTTATTGGTATTGGTATTGGTGTTGGCATTGGTCTGGGTGTCAGCGGCAACATGAGTAAGTTTCACGTGGGCTGCGGCGACCAAGGCTCCGCTTGGATCGACGACGCTTCCCTGGACGCTTCCGGACACCGGACTGGGCGCGGGCGTTGGTTGAGGGGTCTGCCCTGAGCAGGGCGACGTGCGAGTCAGGGCGACGAATGCAAGAAGTATGAGTGCAGCCTTGAATGGGAGAGACATGAATGAAATATCTTCGAGCGTCGCTGGCATTAGTACTTGTTCAGGATCGGATGCATGCTGATCGTCGCACGGCGAGAGAATCGATTTCGTAAAGATTGGTAAAGATGTTGTTTGCCGTGTTCCACCATTATGCGACGCGCGTGGTGGTTGGAACCAGCAAATGCGAAGGCTTGATGCGCGGAGGTCGTGACGCAGGTAATCAGCTACGCTCCTGGAGGCGATGCGGCAGGTAACTGTCGCGGCTTTCATTTCATTGGCTTCGAAGAGTTCAAATCTATCTGTGGTTTGTTCGGGCGCCTGGCTTGCTGGTAGAGTTGCAATCGGCACGTCATGAATCCAAGAATTTTGGTTAGCGGGGCGTCGGGGTTGATTGGGGCGGCGCTTCTTCCTTCACTGAGAACTGGTGGATGGTCTGTGGTGCGGCTGGTGCGGGGTAGGGCTGCGGGCGGATCTGCGGATAACGCGCAGGTCGCTTGGGATCCTGGCGCGCCGATTGCGCCTGAGGCGGTTTCGGGATTTGATGCGGTGATCCATCTTGCTGGTGAAAGCATTGTTGGACGATGGACCGCGGCCAAGAAGGCAAAGATTCGAGATAGCCGCGTCGCCGGGACTTCTCATCTGGCGTCGGCTCTGGCGGGGACGGAAGCGAAGCCAAAAGTGTTTGTCTGCGGATCGGCGATTGGGTACTACGGCAACCGCGGCGATGAAGTGTTGCGAGAGGACAGCGCGCCGGGGACGGGATTTCTGGCGGAGGTTTGCCGTGAGTGGGAGGAAGCGGCGGCGCCTGCGGCGCAAGCCGGCATCCGCACGGCGTACCTGCGGACGGGAATTGTGCTCAGTGCGAAGGGCGGAGCGCTGGGAGCGATGCTTGTGCCGTTCAAGCTGGGACTGGGCGGCCGCACTGGAGACGGTCGGCAGTGGATGAGCTGGATTGATGTGCAGGACATGGTGGGAGCGATCCGCTACATTTTGAAGTCGGACCTGCTGCAGGGGCCGGTAAATATGGTTGGGCCTAAGCCGGTTCGGAATGCGGAGTTTGCTGCGACGCTGGCTAGCGTGTTGTCGCGTCCGGCGATTTTTCCAATGCCGGCATTTGCAGCTAAGGCTCTGTTTGGAGAGATGGGAGAGGAACTGCTGCTGGCCAGCCAGAAGGTGGAGGCTGGGAAGTTGATTTCTAGCGGGTATCCGTTTCGGTATCGGGAGTTGCGGGAATCTCTGGAGGGGCTGCTGAATCGTTAGAGTGTGCGTGAAGAACTCGTGGCGTCCCATTCGGCTTCGCTGTTTCGAAACTCAGGGAAGGCTGGGCTATTGTATGGCGTCCGCTTCGGGATTGGGGTTGTGGTCGCGTCCGCGGTGCTGCGGCCCGATGAACCTGGGCCGCCTGGACGGAGGAATGCGTCCGTCCCAACATGAGGTTTTTATATCAGCGTTTTCAGTTTGGCGGGCCTGTTGAGCCGCTGGAGCGGTTCATTTCTTCCTGCAGTTTCTGCAGAAGCTGGGTTCGCTGTTCGGTGCTTAGCTCGCGCTGTAGTTCTTCTAATGCCAGGGCCACGATGTGGTAGTGGTGAGCTCCGGCGAACTTGGGATCGGTGGTGATGTCGAGCCAGAGCTTGTGCATTAGTTCGACATCCTGCGGGCGCATGCGCGGGGTGTGCGGGCCGATTACGTACTCGCGAACCGTGCCGTCGGGAGCGTAGACCTCCAGGCACAGGCGGGGACGCGGTTCGGGCAGGCGCTCCCAGGCGTCGCCGGTTAGTTTGGCCTGCTCGTCGGCGGTGAGTTTGTTTGAGAGGCCGCATATGACGCGGGCGGAACCCACGCGCTGCGCGGTCACCATGATGGCATCGAAGACGTCGGTTGCCGGGACCACCAGCAGAGAGATGGGCTTGCCCTCTTTTTCGGCGACGGAGACAGCGGCGGTGAAGAGTTCCTGCTCATAGTGGTCAAAGACCTGGCTGGCTTCCATGACCGAACTGCCGCCGAAGCTGGGCTCGCGATGGTAGAGGCGCGCGCTCATCACGACGACATCCTGCTTGGCGGTGTTGGTGTGGGCCAGCACCTGGCGCAGGTAGTAGAGATTGCGGGGATCGCGCACGGCAACCAGAATGTTCCCCTCGCGAACTCCCATGGCGCCGCTGCCGAGTTCCTGGTCGCCGTAGACGCGGAACTGATCTAGCTGTTCCGGCTTGCCGTGACGCTCTTTGGTGACGTGGTGCTCGGAGATGGTGAAGATGGTGTAGAAGACGGCGCTGAAAATCACTCCGGCGATCGTAGCTTCGTACTTGGTGAAGAGGTTCACGACGGCGGTGATCAGCAGCACGGCGGAGATGAGAATCAATCCGACTGGAATTTCAGTTTTGCCGATGTGGAGGTTGCCGGGAACTTTCCATGCGCGGTTGCCAGGCTCAGTGAAGCGCAGCACGAGCACCGCGATGGACTTCATGGCGAAGCTCCAGATCACGCCGAAGGCGTAGAGTGCGGCCAGCATGTAGACGTTGCCGCGACTTAGAACGATGGTGAGGAGCTGCAGGCCAACGATCAGGTTAATGATCCGGAAACTGGTTCCGTAGCGGTTGTGCGGCTTCTGGAACCAACTGGTAAGGACACCGTCTTCGGCCACGCGATTCAGGACGCCATTGGCGCCTACGATGGAAGTATTTTGCGCCCCTGCCAAGATCAGAACGCCTACCAATACGACGAAGGCGTGAAAAAGCAGCTTCAGACTCTCGGGGCCGACCAAGTACATGGCGATGCCGCCGATGAGATTGGCAAAGTAGTGGTGCCGGACGTGGTCGGGGATGATCATCACGGCGAAGAACGAGACTAGGGAGGTGAACAGCAGGCTATAGATGAAAATCACGAGCCCGGTTTTTTCCAGGTTCTTGAGCTTGGGATGTTCGATCTCGCGGTTGACCTGTGCGAGAGTTTCTTCGCCGCTCATGGCCAGGACGGAGTGGCCGAAGCCGACGAAGAGGATGATCCAGGTGATGTGGCCGAACCAGGTTCCGTTGAGCCAACCGAGCGATTCTTTGTTCAGCGGGATTACGCCCGGGTGCAGCGGGTTGGGAGGCAACTGAACTGGGGCGCGCAAAACTGTGATGGTGCACCAGATGATCAGGATCACCACCATCACCGTGGTGATCGCCATGATCTGCAAGGCTTTCTGGCTGGACTCGTGCATGCCCTGCGTATTCTTCCACCAGAAATACATCACCACGATGACGGCCAATCCCGCCGCGAAGTGGTCGTCGGAAAAGTGGAGCGGGCGGTGCACGTATACGCCCATGTCTTTGATAAAGCCCGCGAGGTATTGGCCTGCTGAAACCGCGCTGATAGGGCCGGTCAGGACGTAGTCGAAGAGCAGGGCTGAGACGGAGAATTTGGCGAGGCCTCCGCCCATGGCTTCTTTGACGACGCGGTAGACGCCGCCGCGGACGAACATGCTGCTGGATTCGATGTAGAGCGCGCGCACAGCATAGCTGAACAGCATGACCGCGAGGATGAACCAGGGAGCGCTCTTGCCGATGACCTTTTCGGCGTCGCCGCCGGCGTAGTAAGCGGAGGATGCGAGGTCGGAGAGAACGATGGCGGAAGCGCGCCAGAAGGAGATAAAGCTCAACATCACCGTGGTGGCGACGAAGACCTTTATGGCCGGTTTGGAGCCTTCTACCGATGTAGCCATGCTTCTAGGAGTGCGGGGACTGCTTATTGGGTAAACCTATTGAAGATAGCATAGGGGAAGGTAGGTAGTGGGTCGGTTCCGGGTTGGCCGTCACTCGCGAGCAATTGCCAAAGTGGAATGGCCACACCTCCGGTTGGCCGACTACAGCCAAATGGGTTTGGTAGATCGGCAGGTCCCTGGGCGCAACCACTGTCAACAGTTAGTGCTGTTATCAGCAGTTATTTGCCAGCTCACACCGGACTGACGGCGACATTGACGTGGGACGTATGATGGTTGGGCGAGGTGGGTCCAAAAGAGGATCGACGTATGACACCACTGAAACTGCTTGTCGTAGAGGACAACATCGCAAGCTTGGAACTAATGACCGAGGTTTTCACGTCTCTAAAGGCCGAAGTGCACCCTATCAGCGATAGCAAAAAAGCCGTCGCAATGGTCAATCAGGAGCAGTTTGATGGAATTTTCTTGGACTTGGAAATGCCAAACCTGAATGGTTTCGACCTCGCGCGCCTCATTCGCAAATCGTCATGGAATAAATCCACTCCCATCGTCATTGTGACCGGACGCGAGGAGAGACAAACCATGCAAGATGCGTTTGCGATCGGAGCGACCTTTTTTCTTCAGAAACCTGTGGACAGACAGAGGCTTAGCGTCCTGTTGCGGACTGTGAGTGGCGGTATGCTCGAGAATCGGCGTAAACATACTCGCGCTCCCATCCAAGCCGAGGTCGCCTGCACGGTGGGCTCCCGAACACTTCGCGGGGTAAGTTGGAATCTCAGCCGGGGAGGAATGCAGGTGGAAGTGGGCGGCTTGAAACCCAGAGATGCCGTCCGATTGTCATTCCAATTACCAATTTCTGCCGTGATCATTGACGCGGCCGGTATCGTCGTGTGGGGAAACGAGGAGCGGCAAGGAATCCAATTTACGAATGTAAGTGCACAGAGTCAGCAGTCGATTCGCAAATTCATAGCAGAAGTCGAAAAGATGGAACCCTAGGGTCGACCCCTGACGGGATTGGCCTAGGTGCCGCTGCCAGATGCACCCGCAGCCCGTTGTTTCTTTCCGGGTTGTCCCTCACGTGCCTGATTTGGGCTTACGGACTGACTCCCTTTAGTAAGAACGCGCTCAAGCTCCTCGGCCAAGGAGGATGGGTCAACCGGTTTCGACAAGTAGCCATCAAACCCCGAATTGAGAATTTGTTCCCGATCACCGCGCATGGCATACGCGGTGACTGCCACGACCGGCAGCTGTGCCAGGCGGGGATCCTCGCGGATTCTGCGTATGACCGCAAATCCGTCCATTACCGGCATGCCGATGTCCAGAAGCAGAAGTCCTGGTTGGGTCTGTTCAATCATTTGAAGCGCCTCTTGACCGTCGCATGCCTCAAGGACGGTATATCCACGCAATTCCAGCAGCTCGCGGAGCAGTTCTCGGTTAACAGCGTTGTCTTCGGCGATGACGACTTTGATCATGCCTGTCCCGCAGATTTTGCCAGGCTGTGGCCTCGAAGTACTCGGCCAACTTCGCCGATCAGTTGCTCCTTCCAGGAGCCGTCCTTTTGAAGAAGTCCCTGTGTTTCGCGATTTAGAAGAGCAATCTCGTCGTGGCTCAAGTTCTTGGCCGTCATCACGAGAATCGGTAGTTCCCTGAAGGCTGGCTCTTGTCGAACGTGGCGAATGACTTGAAATCCGTCCATGCCTGGCATCAGTAAATCGAGCAGGATTGCGCCCACAACTTTGTTCGCCAGAACTTCCAGAGCTCGGGTGCCGCTGCGGACAGCCTGAGTCTCGTATCCGGCAGAGCGCAAGGCCTCCTCAAGTAGCTCCAGAGCCTTAGGATCATCGTCTACCAGCAGGATGGACGAATCCTCGTCGGTAGGCGATGGCACATGCCTGCGAATCGCTTCCAGCAGCACCGGCTTGCGGACTGGCTTAATGAGATAGTCAGCAGCACCCAAGGCGAAACCCACCTGCTTTTGATCCACGACCGAGAGGATGATGACCGGGATGTTTGCGGTCTCGGAGTTTTTTCGGAGTGCGGCCAGCGTTTCAAAGCCATTGCTGCCGGGCATCAGCACATCGAGGGTGATGGCGTCCGGGCGCAGTTCTTGAGCTTTCTTGACAGCTTCTGCTCCCGACTGGGCCATTACGACCCGGTATTCTGGTTCCAGATAGCTGGCGAGAAGCTCACGCGCCGGGCTCTCGTCATCCACAATCAGCACCAATGGAGTGAGACGCCTTGAAGGTGTAACGATGGAGGATGTCGCCGGCTCAAGGACCGGGGAGACCTTTGACGTCGGCTCCACGGCGAGCAGAGTGAAGGTGAACCGGCTGCCCTTTCCCAACTCGCTTTCGACGGAAATTTGGCCTCCTTGTTGTTCAACCAACCGTTTCGTAATGGCAAGTCCCAATCCTGTGCCTTCTTGGGCACGATCGGCGCTCCCCTCGATCTGTCGGAATTCCTCGAAGACAACTTTCTGGTCTTCGGGCCGGATGCCGATTCCAGTATCCGCCACGGATACGCGGACGAAGTCCCGGACATCAACGCACTCGATGGTGATCAGGCCAGCCTTGGGTGTGAATTTGACCGCGTTACTCAGGAGGTTGTACAGGATTTGCTTAAAACGCACGCGGTCGGACTTAACGAGAGAATTGCTGTCTACCTTCTGCTCAACCCGGATGTTCTTGGCCATGGCCAGTGGATGAATGGTGGACAGTACTTCGGGTAGGGCGTCCTTCACCAGAAACTCTTCGCTACGCAGCTCCAGTTGTCCAGCCTCGATCTTGGAAAGGTCCAGAATGTCATTGATTAGCTGCAACAGATGGCTCGAACCCTGTTTGATGTGGTTGACGAAGCGTTTCTGCTTGTCGTTGAGTTGACCCGGAGTTCCCTCTGCCAAGAGATCGGAAAAGCCCACAATCGCATTCAGTGGCGTCCGCAATTCGTGACTCATACTGGCCAAAAACTTACTCTTCATCTGAGTGGCCCGTTCGACTTCGCGGTTGCGGAGATCGAGTTCTTTGTTGGCAACAGCCAGTTGGATCGTGCGTTCCCGAACCCGTTGCTCCAACTCGCTGTGAGCCCGCTGCAAGGCTCCATCGCGCTCCTGAATCTGCTCCAACATCTCATTGACCGATTCAATCAAGGTCGACACTTCGTCGCGATTTCGGTTAGTAGCGGCTCGGATCGAGTAGTTCTTTTCCTGAGACACGATGCGGACAGTCTGCGCCAACTGCATCACCGGTTCGGAGATAACCCGTTGCGATATTCTTGAAATCAACAAGGCAACTACCAGCGAGGCCATAAATACGACGACGATGATTACCGCATAGCTCTTCAAGCGGTCGTTCATCGCCCCCAAGTCGGAGCTGATGTACACAATTCCCGTTGGTTTGCCCTGGAAGATGATGGACCGCGCCAGCCCCAGTTGTCCGTTTCTAAACCAGTGGCTTTGTGTTTGACCTGAGGGAATAACCGGCAAGGGCAGAGTCAGGCCCGAACGCTCCCGCCAGTACGCCGCGAAAGGCTGACCGTCGTGGCTATAAATCTGCGCGTACATTAGGTGCCGGTTGGCAGCCAACGCTGACAGGGTCCTCTCCGCGGAATGAGCATCGTCAAACAGCAGCGCTGAGGCGGTATTGTCTCCGATGATCTGAGCTTGGATCGAGAGGTTGCGCACCAGGGCGTCGCGAAAGCTGTACAGGTCGTAGGCACAAAAGCCCCCACAAGCCAATAACAGGGCCGCCCCACTTACCAGCATGTTCATCCAGGTGAGCTTTTTGGAAATCGAATAGTTTTGGATGTTGAACATAGCTGTCAATCTCGATCCGTTCTGACGGCGGTTGCTACCTTGAGCAGGTCAGAGCTGAGCGTCAGACCCGCGTGTTGGGTTGCTGTCAGGTTGACCTCGAAGCGAATTTTCTTTCCTTCTCGGACAAACTGGATCATGCCGCCGCGCTTGACGAACTGCGGCGTATCGCTGACGGTCAAAACAGCCTTTTTGTCTAGGTCGGCGATAATCTTGTTAAGCCGGCTGTCGTCCATAATCCCCAGGAAGAGAATCTGGCAACTGCCCGACTCCTCCGCACTGGAAATTCGCTTGGCAACTATGGTTTTGCCGCCTATCGTTTCTCCCGCAAGCGTGGCGTCGAGACTGTGACCGAAGGGATCCTGCCCGAGAACACAGACAGTAAAAGGGCCGCCTTGGATTGCCACAGCCTTCTCAGGCCACTCGACGAATCGGCCAAAATTGTATAGGTAAGCGGCTTTTACTTCGTAGTCAGTGGGTCTCGGATTCTGTGCGTGCAAAACGGGAATGGCAAGGAGCGCCCACGCCACGATAGCGGTCAGCGGCGGACGGATACTAAAAACGGGCCAAATCGCTTGACCGAGCAGAAGGCGCCCGACGGAGTCTGTACCCTGAAGGTATTTCATTGATATCAATCCGCAGTCCGTCTCCACGTGATTTGAGCGTAAGCGCTCCTCTCGACGAGCACAGGACCGAACTCGGCATGACGGGGCTGGACCAAATTCTGTCCGGTCAGGGACAGCTCGAATTCCTTGGCAACGTGCCAACCCAGCCGGGCGTCGGCTGTTTGATACGCGTTTACGCCTAGCGCAGGCAGCGCACCTACATAACGATAAGTAGGATCAAACTCAAACCCTTTAGGCAGATGAAACAGCATCTGTGCAGTTGCCTCATTATGCGGGCTCGATCCTTCGTACGAAGACACTTGACTGGTTTTTGTGTGCGTCGATTTATCCTCAAAATCAAGGCTTACATAAGAATATGTCGCCTTGAGATCCATCCAGCGCGCCACTTTCCAGTCCGGGGAGATTTCGCCCCCGTTGGAAGATCCCATAATGCCGTTGACAGCCGAGAGTGAAATGAGAGTGTAGGGGGGAGGCGGCGAGGCCACGATCGAAATCGACTCGTTCCCATAACTTACGAGGTCGTTGTACTTGTTATGAAAAGCTGCAAGATCCACGTAAAAGCGAGATGTTACCAGCTTACGATATCCGGCTTCGTAGCCAAGGAGCGTTTCCGACACGACTTGGCGGTTGTCGCAGATACAAGCAAACACTGGAGGGGTGACCTGTGCCAGCGCGGTAAGTTGCAGGTCCTCATCAATACGGGAAGGCGTGCGTACCGCGCGTGACACAGCTCCCCAAATTGTCTGATGGGAAGTCGGCGTCCACAACAGCCGCGCGCTGGGCTCGCTTTCCCAGCCAGTGAAGATGTTGTGCTCAAACTTCGACCCGACGGTCAGCCAGAGTTTGTTTTGCAAGATTGCGATCTGGTCCTGCACGAACGCGCTGTAAATGTTGTCGTCTTCATGATGCGGCAGAAAGTTGAGGGTAGCGACAGTTTGGATGAAATCGCTCGGACTCCATCGAGCTCCAAGCCCCCAGATCACTTCATTTCGCCGCTTTAGGACGAAGTGGTGAATCAAGTCAATGTCAAACGTGTTGCGAGTTTCTCCCAGTTGCGGCCCGAGACGATATGTCCGGTCATAATAAGCCTGGACTTGAACGTCAGACGAACTATTGAGTTCACGTCGCCAGCGGCCCAAGAGATTACCGCCCGATACGTCTTGCGTTGCGTTCATGTTGAGTTGACCGGGTGGCGAGTAAGTCGCGATAGCCACCTGCTGCCCAACACTGCCCTTATAAAGATCGCCCTGAACTGTGAGCGTATCGCGGTCTGTGAGTTGGGAGTCCGTTCGGAAACCCGCTTGTCCCAGTTGCCAGGCGTCATAATTACCGGCGCCGGGGTGGAATTCCGGGGATTGGCCAAATCCCATGGCATACGCTCGATAATTGAGATTATTTCCGTGGGCGCCGCCGTAGCGAACTCCGCTCTCGTTTTGTTCGACATTTCCGACGCTGGTGGATGCGTAGGTTCCGCGAGTATCCTTAGCATTCTTGGTGATGATGTTGATCACGCCATTGACCGCGTTCGACCCCCAGATCGTTCCTCCGGGACCCCGAATCACTTCAATACGCGCGACATCCTCGAGCAAGACGTTCTGTACGTCCCAGTACACGCCGGCATAGAGCGGTGTATAGACGCTTCGGCCGTCAATCAATACCAACACTGATTTTGAGAAACCACTCCCAAGTCCACGAATGTTCACAGACCACTGATTGGAACTGATTCGTGCTACCTCTACTCCCGGAACAAGACGCAGTACTTCCGGAATGCTGGTGGCGCCGGAACGGCGAATGTCATCCTGAGTAAGAACGAAGATTGCTGCTGAGGTCTTCGAGATCTTTTCTGGCTCCTTTGAGGCCGTCGTTACTTCGACATTGCCGAGCTCCGCCAGACTCAATTGTTTGAGGGGCTCGCTATTCGCTTGCTCCGATTGCGGAGCGGCGAAGCTCTGGTTGACCGGTCCCGTGAGAATGAACAAGACGATGAGAGCAGCGCGCTGCAGAACTGTAACAGGCAGCCGTGCCTCTGCGTGGGCCCCGATTGCAGTTGCGTCATGCTTGACGCGAGATAGAGACGTGCTCAAGGCTGACCTCATGTTCCGAAAACACCCCTAAGTCTTATCCGTTCTCACCCGCCAGCCACGGCCCCGCGAGAAAGGAAATCTGCCGTTCCGGTCCTGGCCAGCCGCTCGAATTGATCGAAGATGTGCGCATCCCACCAGCCCTTGGACACTTCCTCTTTCATCGTTTGCAGAGCATCGGTGATCGAGAAGGCCTTCTTATACGGTCTGTCGGTGGTCAGCGCGTCATAAACATCGACAATCTGCAGCACCCGTGCGGTAACTGGGATAGCCTCTCCTCGAAGCCCGTCGGGGTACCCCGAGCCGTCGAGTTTCTCGTGGTGGTGTCGTATGATCGGAAGTACAAAACGGAAGGATTTCAGTGGCGCACAAATGCGTTCGCCAACCACGGAATGCTCGCGGATAATTGTCCATTCGTCGGGTGTCAGACGACCAGGCTTCAGCAGAATTGCATCCGGCACCGCAATCTTTCCAACGTCATGCACGATTCCGGCACGACGCAGCCCCGTAATTTGGTCCTCGGGGAGGCCCAATTGCTCACCTAGACGAGCCGAATACTCTGCCAGGCGTTCACAATGTCCGTGCGTGTAGGGATCTTTGCCTTCAATGCTCCGCGCGAGCGAGAACAGGACGGACTCAGCCCGTTCCAGCTCGTCCGTGCGCTGTTTAAGCCTTAAAAGGGACCTTACGCGAGCCAGCAGTTCGGTTCTATCGACAGGACGGCTCAAGAAATCATCCGCTCCCATCTTGATCCCCTCTATCCGATCCTGCCTATCAGAAAGTGCCGTAATCAAAATCACGGGTATCAAATACGTGTCTGGGTTGTTCTTGATTTTCTCGCAGGCCTGAAAGCCGGTGAGGCGAGGCATCATTACATCCATTAGCACCAGATCGACTTGAGTTCTGATCAACTCTGGAACGACATCCGCACCGTCGGAAACGGTGATGACTTTAAATCCCTGGGTTGTAAGGAGTTCCTCTAACAGTTCGCGGTTTGCGGCTTGGTCGTCGGCGACTAGGATGGTGCCGGTGACAGATTGGTGCGACTTATACAACATACATCTACTCCCTTTGACAGATCTGCGCTTAGAGAGTGCCACAGGTAGGGAGTAACCTCTAATTACCGAAGTCATGTTTCTCTGACCGTTGTTCGGATTTCGTAACAGAAGTGGAAGTGGTAACTAGCAAAAAGCCATTCTTCTTGACAGGCTAGATGTGCGACCGGAAGTGTGCTCTGATGTCTCTAGATGCGAAACCACCGAAGAAGAAATACTCGCTCAAGACCTAATTGTGTTACGACACAGCCAGTTCTTGAGTAGTCGGCTATTCGGAAACCGATCCACACTGGGATGGGCGCGGGACGCCTAGGCTCAAGCCCGCAGAGTGCTCAGGTGGCAGTGGTCAGGTTCCTAGGTACTGCTGTCTGGCCTTCGGTGCGAGGTAGGTATGCGTGATGCGGTCATGCCAGCAGAGGGAGTCTTCGTCGAGGAAGACCCAGGCGTATCCCATGCCGAGAGAGACGGCTGAGAGGTATGAAGCCAGGACGCGCCAGCGGCGGAGGCGACGGGGGGCGCGAGTGCCATCGAAGCGGGCGAGTTCGAGGCGCGCCAGGAGCAATCCCGGAGTGGTGCCCGAGTAAACCATTAGCAGATACTGGTAGGCCGCCCAGAATATAGCGGGTAGCCCGGCAGCGACGCCGATCATCTGGAATCGTGGCGGACGGATCGCTGTCATTTTCCAGAAAATGAATCCGAACAGAGCGCAGGCTGATGCGATGATGAGGCCGTCGATGGCGGCGGCGAGGATGCGTCGAGCCAGGGGTGCGCTCTGGAGGGGGATATCAATGCCCGGTCGTTTCTCCATTTCCGGCGGCTGGGCAGGCTCAATCGTGATTCCACCCAGAGCTGGAGCGGGCGGGACAATTTCCGGCGCTTCGAGGATGCGGGGACGTTCGAGATCTATGACCGGCTCGGCTAATTGATCGACCGGGGGCGCCGGAGGCGTCCAGGAGCGTGGGAACTCGATGATCTTTGCTGTGGGTGGGGCCGTGGCTGCGGCCGGGGTTGAGGTCGTGGGCTGTGGCGGTTCGGCGACTTGAGGGAGGAGGGTTGCAGTCTTCTCTGGCGCCTTAGTTTCAGGGACGGCTGTCGTGAGGGATGGGTCGGCAAATCTATCCAAAGCCAGAGCCTGGTTCGAAGTGACGATTTTCTGCTGAAAGGCCTGCGAGTCGAGGCCGCTTCCGGCGCGAGCGGGATCCTCCTGGTCGAAACGCAGCCGCAGCGACGGGTAGCGGGGCGGGCGTGGCTTCCGCCGGGCTTGATAACGATTCAGCCGGGCAGCGACTTCCTGACGCCAGGGAGTGGAATCTTCAGGGGCAAGCTCTCTGCCGACGTCCGTGTTAGATCTGACGTCACTACCAGAAATAGAGCCTTCCACCGCGTGGCGGCTCGGGACTTCCGCGTCCGGCGCTTCTGGTTCGGCAGGCAGCGTTGAAATGGCCGGGAATGGATCGGCATCGGTCAGCCAACGCGGAGAGGCGGCAGAATGCGGGTCGGACGAGCAGCGGCAGATGTCACCACAAAGCGGACAGGGCATGAATCACAGTCTTACGCAATTGCCAGAACTCTGGGCCGGCCGGACAACCACGCCGGATAACCGTGTTGGATAACCATGTTGGACAACCATGTTGGACAACCATGTTTGGATAACCATGAATACGGTGTCGGAATCCAAGACTTCGGGCGGCTTTGCCTCCCGAGGCTCAGCCGTGCTAAGTTCACACGACTGCTGCCGGTAGAAACGTCCGAGCGTCTTAAAATGCGCTTCGGATGATCTTTTTCCAACGATTCGTTGTTCCGGCGATCTGGTTCCGGCAGTCTGGTTCCGATGACTCTTCGCAACAGATTCCTTATCACGGCGGCGGGGCTTTGTCACCTTCTTCTCGTGCCGCCATTAGTTACCAGCCAGTTGCCGCCTGAGAACGCCGGTGCAACAGTGCGCGCCGGCGCGCCAGAAAAATCAGCGACCCAGCAGGCGTCGCCCTGCGCCCTGGCGGCCGCGGCGCAGAAGCAAAACGGGGACGTCCAGACCATTTGCGCCATTCAGCAGGAAGAGGAAGGGTCCGTCTACAAGCTGCACGGGGCGGTTGAAATCTATTACCAAAATTATGTGCTGCGGGCCGATGAGGCAACCTTCAACTCCGATACGAAGGAGGTGACCGCGACCGGGCATTTCGCGCTCGACGGCGGTCCCAATGACGATCACATTCGCGCGTCGCACGGCGCCTATAATTTCGAGCTGGAAACAGGACGCTTCTACGATGTAACCGGGACAACGGGGCTGCGCTTTCGCGGCAACCGGGCGATCTTGACCTCGACCGCCCCCTTTGCGTTTACCGGCAGCGTTGTCGAGAAAACCAGTCCCGATCACTACCTGGTCTACGACGGCACTATTACGACCTGCGAGCTGCCGCATCCCAAGTGGCAATTCGACGCGCGCAAGATAGTTGTGGATGTTGGCGGCAATGCCAAGATTTACCACAGCAATTTTCTGCTGCATGGGGTTCCCGTTCTGTATTTTCCGTTTGCGACTCACCCCGTCGAAAAGGAGTCACGGCAATCCGGGTTTCTGATGCCTTCGGTAGCCCGGTCTTCGGTCAAGGGCAACGTGGTGGGCGACGCCTACTACTGGGCTATCAACCGCATGATGGACGCGACCCTGGGCGCCGAGTACTTTTCCTTACGAGGCTGGTCGCAGCGGGGAGAGTTTCGGGCGCGGCCCACGGAAAATTCCTACGTGGACCTGAACTATTTCGGCGTGATTGACCGCGGTATCGGCACGCCTCCGCTCAAAGAAGGCGGAGAGAATGTTCGTCTGAACTCGGCTGGAACCATCGGCGGTTTCCGTGCCGTGGCCAACATCGATTACCTGAGTTCGTTTCTGTTCCGCCTGGCGTTTAACGAGGTTTTCAGCCAGGCGGTGTATTCGGAAGTAAAATCGCAGGCGTTTCTCTCGAAGTCCACAGACGGTTTCAGTCTCAATGGGTTTGTGGAGCGCTACCAGAACTTCCTGAGCACGACTCCGGGGCAAGTGATCACGATTTCTCACGCACCGAGCCTTGATTCCTCCAGCGTGGACCGGCAGCTGTGGCGCACTCCGCTGTATTGGTCGTACGACGCATCGCTGGCCGGATTGTCGCGCAGCGAGCCCCAGCAGGGTACCTGCCCGGCTTGCATCCCGGCGTTTCGGACGGGGAATCTACTTGGGCGACTCGACCTGCACCCGGAGATTTCTCTGCCGTTGTTATTTCGCGGATGGTCGTTGCGGCCCGCGCTGACGTTTCATGAAACGTATTACACAGAACGGTTGGTGGGAGAAACCGTAGAAAATCCCGGGCTGGCGGTCAGCGATCCAGTCACCCGCCAGGCCCTAGAGACGATCGTGGAACTGCGGCCACCGGCGCTGGAGCGCGTTTTTGATAAAGAATTCCTGGGGCGAAAGTGGAAGCATGTTATTGAGCCGCGCGCGGTGTATCGCTTCGTGACCGGGGTAAACAACTTTGCGAACATTCTGAAGTTCGACGAGCGCGACATCCTCAGCGATACCCATGAGGTCGAGTATGGTTTGGTTACGCGCCTCTACGCCAAACGCACTTCGGCGAAGCCGGAAGACTGCGATGTGATCATGAAGGCGCTCATGGTCGGCGGCCCTGCGCCGGAATCGATTATCCCATGGCAACACCCTACTGCCGGAATGCTGGCCAACGCGCCGTGCCAGGCTGGTCCGCAAGTGCGCGAGGTCGTGACCTGGGAACTGGCACAGAAATACTTTCTCGATCCCACATTTGGAGGGGCGCTGATTACGGGCCAGCGCAACGTGCTCACCACTACTGCCGACCTCACCGGGATTGCGTTTCTAACCCAACCGCGCCACCTTTCGCCGCTGGTTTCGCGGTTGCGGTTTGAAACCACTTCGCGCACCGACGCGGAGTGGGATCTGGATTACGACTTCCAGAATAATCGCGTCAACGCAAGCTCCCTGCTGGCTAACTACCACTTCGGCCAGGTGACCATTGGCGGTGGCGATGCCATTTTGCAGATTCCTGTGCAGGCTGCAACTTCGTCGTCGGGCCCGGCCCAGCCTGCACGGTTCAACCAATTCCGCGCGGCCCTGGGATACGGGCGCCCGGTTAAGCGTGGTTTCAGTGCAGCCGGGAGCGTCGGCTTTGACGCCGAGGGCGGGGCGTTGCAGTTCGTCACCGCACAGACCACATACAACTGGGATTGCTGCGGTGTGACCATGGAATACCGCAGCTACACGGTTGCCAACGTGCGCAGCGAAAACCTCTTCCGCTTTACGTTCACTCTGGCCAACATCGGCGGTTTCGGCAGTATGCGGCCGCAGGAGCGGCTGTATTAGAAGCAGTGGTCGGTGGTCAGTGGCCAGTAAGGGCGAGTGGCCTTTCTGACCACTGACCACTCTCAGATGCGGGATGGCCTGCTAACATAATGTGCATGCCAGACGCGGGGACGAACATCGGCGCTAAAGACGCATTGCTGCAGTCTCACCTGCGCAAACTGGGACGCGTCCTCATCGCTTATTCCGGCGGCGTGGATTCCGCCTACCTGGCGTGGGCTGCTCATCAGGCGCTTGGAGATAACATGCTCGCGATCATCGCCGACTCTCCCAGCCTGGCGCGTACTCAGCTTGCCGATGCGATCGCCTTTGCCCGGGAGCAGGCGATTCCGCTGGAAGTCATCGCGACCTCGGAACTCGATCGCCCGGAGTATGTGCACAACGATGCGCAGCGCTGCTTCTTCTGCAAGGATGAACTCTTCACACTGATGGAAGAACTGCGGCAGGTGCGCGGCTTCGACGCTATCGCGTACGGCGTGAACGTTGACGATCAGGGCGATTTTCGTCCCGGCCAGAAGGCAGCGGGCGCGCACCACGTTGCGGCCCCTTTGCTGGATGCGGGGATTACGAAAGAGGAAATTCGCGCCCTGGCGCGGACTGCTGGGCTGCGCATCTGGGACAAGCCGGCCTCTGCGTGCCTTTCCTCCCGCATCGAGTACGGCCGTCCGGTTACGCGAGAGGCGCTCGACGCGGTGGAAAAGGGCGAAGACGCCCTACGCGGGCTGGGTTTCCGGCAATTCCGGGTGCGCCATCATGGAGAAATCGTCCGCATTGAAATCGCGCGCGAGGAGTTGGAGCGGGCGCTCGATCGCGCGATGGCTGCGGAGTTCACGCGAATTTTCAAAGCGCTTGGCTTCAAGTTTGTGACGCTCGATCTGGAAGGCTTCCGTTCCGGCTCAATGAATGCTTTGCTGCCGGCTGAGGAATTGTTCCGCCGCACGGGCTAAGGCTGGTCAAGACCAGGCCGACTTGCTCCGCACTGCTCTCCGGCATTTCTCAGCGGTTTCCGCGTGATTAGGTTTGATCAAACTCCACGAATCTTTGAATCGCGGAGGTCGGCGGAGAACGGCCGCGGAGCACGCGGAGAAAACCAGGCACAGTGCTAACTAAGTCATTACGTGGCTCCGGCATGCCCGCGTCCTGCCCTGCGCTATGAGATAATCATGGTTTAACAGTAATGTTGAGGCGGTTTTTGGTGACTCTAATTCGACGTTCTTTTATCCTGCTGCTGGTGGTCTGTTTGGGCTGTGTTGCCCAGTCTGCTTCGCCCGATTTGACCAGGAAAATCGAGCGCCAGGTCCGTTCCTACTACAATATGCCACCCGACGTGAACGTTACGATCGGGGCGCCTTCGCCGAATCCCGACTTTCCCAACTACGAATCGCTAACCGTGACCGTGGATAGCGGGGGAAAGAAGCAGGACCTTGCCTTTCTGGTTTCCAAAGACCGTTCTTCCTTGATCCGGCTGACCAAGTTTGATTTGACCAAGGATCCGCTGGCGGAGAAGATGAGCAAGATCAATGTCAACGGGCGGCCCACGCGGGGGGCCAAGGCATCCAAGGTCGTGGTGGTGAATTTCGACGACTTGGAGTGCCCGTTCTGCTCGCGCATGCACCAGACGCTGTTTCCTGAACTGCTCAAGGAGTACGGCGACCAGGTTACTTTCATTTACAAGGATTACCCGCTGACGGAAATTCATCCCTGGGCGACGCACGCCGCGGTGGACGCCAATTGTCTGGCGGCGCAAAATGGCGACGCCTATTGGGACCTGGCGGACTACATTCATGCCAACCAGCACGAGGTGAACAACGAAAAGACGCCTGGGGCACGGCTGGAGGCGCTCGACAAGCTGACCATGCTGCAGGGCCAAAAACACAGTCTTGACGTCGTGAAACTGCAGTCCTGCATCAAGGCGCAAGACGAGAGCGCGGTGAAGGCATCCATGAAAGAGGCGGAAGGAATCGGCGTGGAAGCCACACCCACGTTGTTCATCAACGGAGAAAAGATCGATGGCGCGGTGCCGATCAGCCAGGTGCGGGCTGCGCTCGACCGTGCCTTGAAGGATGCCAACCTGCCCGTACCTGAGCACGCGGTTGCTGCCGCCGCTGCGCCGGCTTCCAAGTGATCGCGGCGAAGCGCTCGTGGCTGATGGCGTGGACTGTCAGTGGAGGAAGAATCCCTTTGAAAATAAATGCGGACCGTGGCCGGGTTGCGGCACTGCTGGCGGGTGTCGTCGTGCTGTCGGCACTGTGGGGCTGTAAGTCACAAGTAAGCGGCGACGTAATGGCTACTGTGGATGGCCGCAAGATTTTCCGTTCTGACGTCGACAAGTACTACGACAATCAGATAGCCAGCGCCCAGAAGGCGCCCACCGGGGAACAAGCCACCATTCTCCGGCTGAACATTCTGCGCCAGTTAATCGACGACGAAATGGTGATGCGCCGCGCCGAAAAACTCGGCCTGCTGGCCACGGAGGAAGAAGTAGACCGCAAGCTCAACGAGATCAAGTCCCCGTACACGCAGCAGGAGTTCGATAAGAGGCTGCTGGAAAAAAAGATCACACTGGAAGACTTCAAACGCGACATCCGCCGCTCGATCACCGTGGACAAGGTGATGAACAAGGAAGTGTCCTCCAAAATTAATGTGACCGACCAGGACATTACCGACTACTTCACCGCGCACAAGTCCGAATTCAATCTGATCGAGCCGCAGTACCACCTGGCGCAGATTTTCGTGACGCCCGCGCCGAATCCGCAAGTGCACAACCAGAACAACAAAGCGCAGAACGAAGCGGATGCGCGCAAGAAAATCCAGATGATCAACAACCGGCTCGACAGCGGCGACGACTTTGCAACCCTGGCGATGAATTATTCCGAGGATCCGGAAACGTCCGGCAATGGCGGAGACCTGGGGACGCTTCCCGAGTCTTCTCTGCGCAACACTGACCCCGGCACCCGCGACGCGGTAATCAAGCTCAAGCCGGGGCAGTACAGCGCCATCATCACGCTGGCCAACCCCGCGAACAAGCAGGTGATAGGATTCCGCATCGTGAAACTGGTGTCAAAAGAGCCCGCGGGACAGCGGGATTTGTCCGATCCGCGCGTGCAGCAAGCCATTCGCTCCCAGCTCCATGACCGGCGCGAACAATTACTGAAAGCCGCTTATTACGAAGTGCTGCGCGATTCGGCCAAGGTGGAGAACTACTACGCGAAGAAGGTGCTGGATAGTAACGGGCTGACGAAGTAGGAAGGCTGGAAGTCCGGGTAGCGCAGGGCTTTTGGGTGGCGCAGCGCTTCAGCGCTGCGATAAGGGTTGCAAAAATAACAGTCGGCTTTACCCGCTGAGATACTTCATTACTCGACGATCGCCAGCACATCCCCTGCGTTCACGGTCGCACCTTCACTAACCAGAATTTTCCGGACCGTCCCCTTCTTGGGGGATTTGATTTCATTCTGCATCTTCATGGCCTCGACTACGGCCACGCCGGAGCCCGGGTCCACCGCGTCTCCTTCGCGAACCAGCAGGCGGACAACTTTTCCCGGCATCGATGCCGTGATCTTCTTGGGGCCATGATCGTCTGCGGCGCGCGAGCGGCCGCGCAGAGAGCGGGGATCGCGGACCTCGGCGGCGAAGCGCGTGCTCCCCACCCATAAATGCAAATCGTTGGCGACCCGTTCCGACTTAACTTCATACGATATGTTCCCAATGCGTAGCGAAAGCACATCGCGGCGAACGAGGATGGCATCGATCTCCAGGTTGCGGCCATCGAGACGGCAGGACCAGCGCCCGTCTTCGTGGTTGCGATTGAGCTCAAGCCGGTAATTCTTGCCGTCGATGGCTACGTCGTAGAGCATAAGAACCGGTGGCCAGTGGCCAGTGATCAGTGGCCAGTTGAATCACAAACCTAACGCAGAGCTTCGTTGCGGCTGGCATTTTTCCAGTTGGACGCTACGCTGCTGCCCGCGGGCGAACCGCTGCCCGCGGTGCGCTCGCCTGCGGCGGCTGCGGTTGAGCCTAGAGCAGCAAATATGCCCGCTGCAATCACCGCTGCTTCCGCTCGCCTTGCGTCCACTCGCTTGTCTTCAGGCCGCTTCAACATCCGGTCGAGGAATCCGGTATCGAGCTTGGCGGCGCGAAAATCTGCATCGCGCAAGATGCGGCGAAACAACGAAATGTTTGTCTTGATCCCACCCACAAAATATTCGTCCAGGGCCCGCGTCAGCCGCGCGATGGCCTGCTCGCGGTCAGTGCCGTAACCGATCAACTTCGACAGCAGGGGATCGTAATCAATGGGCACGTTCCAGCCTTCGTACATGCCGCTGTCGAGGCGGATGCCCGGGCCTGAAGGCTCCTGCAGCAGCGTGATCCCGCCGGGACTGGGAAAATAATTGTTGTCGGGATCTTCCGCGTAAATGCGGCACTCGATTGCGTGTCCGCGGATGTGGATGTCTTCTTGCGCGAAGGGCAGCTTTTCCCCCGCCGCGATGCGAATCTGCAAATGCACCAGGTCGAGTCCGGCGATCAGCTCTGTAACAGGATGCTCCACCTGCAAGCGCGTGTTCATCTCCAGGAAATAGAAACTATTCCGTTGATCGACTAAAAACTCAACCGTGCCGGCATTGGTGTAGTTCGCGGCCTGCGCGACGCGAACCGCCATCTCGCCCATCTTGCGCCGCATCTCGGGATCAAGGATGGGGGAAGGCGCTTCTTCCAGTACCTTCTGATGGCGGCGCTGCAGGGAGCATTCGCGCTCGCCGAGGTAGACCGTGTTGCCATGCTCGTCGGCGAGCACCTGCATCTCGATGTGCCGCGGATTCACGATGGCCTTCTCGATGTAAACTTCGCTGTCGCCGAAGGAACGCTCCGCCTCGCTGCGCGCCCCCTCCAGAGCAGACTTAAGTTGCTCGGAAGCGTGTACGAGCCGCATGCCTTTGCCGCCGCCGCCGGCGGCCGCTTTCAGCATCACCGGATAGCCGATTCTCGTGGCTACCTGCTCCGCCTCCTCGAACGATTTGACTCCGCGCGATGTGCCGGGCACGAAGGGAACTCCGGCTTTCTCCACAGCCTGCCGGGCGCGCGTCTTTGAACCCATCGCTTCCATAGCTGCGGCGGTTGGGCCGATGAACTTCACACCCGCATCGGCGCAGGCCTGGGCGAACTTCGCGTTTTCAGAGAGGAATCCGTAGCCGGGATGAATAGCATCAGCGTCAGAGCGCTCGGCCACGTCGAGAACCTTGCGAATGTTGAGATAAGACTCAGCGGCCGCAGGAGCGCCGATGGGATAGGCTTCGTCAGCTTTGCGCACGTGCTGCGCGGCGCGATCCACGTCAGAGTAGACCACCACCGCGGCAATTCCCATTTCGTGGCACGCGCGAAGCACGCGCACCGCGATCTCGCCTCGATTGGCAATGAGAATTTTCTTGAACATTCTCTTGTAAGTCGGCACCGGGCAGCGAACCCAAGATTCTACAGCAGATTCAACGGTTCCGTGGCATTGCAGCGAACGAGCTAAAAGCCGCAGTGGAGGCAATGCCGGCGATTGTCGCCCGCGTTTTTGAAAGGTCTTCGTCCCGGCAACCACCCTACACGTCCCAAGCCCTCAGTCTTGCCTCGCCCGCCGCCGTCACTCTTGCATGGCACGGTGCGAATGCAGCTTCGGCAACATCAGTAAACGATGTAAGCCCTCCGAGCGGCTCCTAACCAGAAGGCGATGGCAGCGGATTCTTGCTTGCACCGCTCGCAAGCTTGCGCAATCGTTTCTGCTGGCAGTCCTTATCTGTAGTACGCGCCCCTCCGCTTTCGGAGGGGATGCAGTACGAACCACCGTCCCGGAGTTGCAAGCCACAGAGATTCCCATCAAGCTCTACCAGGGATACCTGATCGTCGTGGAAGGACGGCTGGGCAACCTCGAACATCAACACTTGTTGCTGGATACAGGCACTAATCCAAGCATGATCGACGCGAAGGTTTCCGCAAAGCTGGGACTGCAAAGCACCACACGTAACCTGGCGCTCCTCAACAAGAATGTCGCGTCAAAAAGCGTCATTCTCCCCGATCTTCAGTTTGGCCCCTTGCGGCGGCAAAACCTGAAAGTCATGGTCGCGGACTTTTCGAAGATTGCGAGCGGACTGGGAACGAGCATTGATGCGGTAATCGGACTGGATGTGCTGGGCGCGACGAGCTTTACAATCGACTATGCAAACCGCCGCATGTTTTTCAGAGCTTCGATGGAACCTCACACCGCACCCTTCGCCGCCGGTCAGCAGTTCATCACGGTGAACCTGAAAAGCGGCGGCCGCCAGTTGAATCTTCTCTTCGACACGGGAACACCGCGGCTGGTGTTATTTGAGAACCATCTGGGAGGCGTGGATTATGTTCGGAGCGATACCACCGGAAGAGGCCAGAATGTTTCAGGGGATGTCGAGTACAAGACGATCGTGCTCCAGCAGGCCAGGATTGGAAGCCAGGAGGTAGGGCCGCAGCGAGCGGCTGTCGTGGCCAACCGGAAACAGATAGAAAGCGACTGGGATGGCCTGATCGGCATTTCCTGCCTTCGCCCGAAACGCCTCAGTTTCGACTTCGAGCGGCACATCCTTGGGTGGAGTGACTGAGGTTGGAGTGACCAATGATCACTGCTCATTCGTGAAGCAGGGCACACGCCTAAACAGCGGTTCGAGGCAGCTACTCAGCCTCCGAGTACAGGGCCCACGCCGTGGCCAAATCCTGGACAACATGGCCGAGCGACTTGTAGACGGTGATCTCTCCGTTGGAGCGGCGGCCTTCGATTTCGCCCGCCAAGACCTGGCCAATTTCAGCGACGATGTGATCATCGTTGATTAAACCTGCGGCCTTGGCTCGGAGAAATTCTGCGCCTTGCGCTAGAACGCCCTCGCGGCTATCGGCAATTAAGCGCGAGCGGACGACCAAATCGTTGTCCACCTCGACGGGCCCCGCATGGCTCGAACCGACAAGATTCAAATGCGTTCCCGGCCGCACCCACGCGCCTTTCAAGACCGGCTCGGCCGACGAGGTCACGGTGCAGATAATGTCGGCTTCGGCGACTGCCTCTTCGACGGTTGCCGTGCTGGCGACTGGAACGGCAAGTTCCGCGTGCATCCGCCCAGCGAAGGCGCGGGCGCGTTCCGGCGAACGTCCCCATATCTTGATGGATTCAACATCGCGCACCTTGCCGATCGCGCGCGCATGGGTCGCGGCCTGTTCGCCATAGCCCAGGATCGCCAGGCGGCGGGAGTCCTTGCGCGCCAGCGCGTTGGTGGCGACCGCGCTGGCCGCTGCGGTACGGATGGCGGTAATCTCGCCCGCATGGACGACGCAAACGGGCGTACCACTTTCGGGGTCGAACAGAATGACCAGACCCTGATGCGACTGTATTCCCAGAGCGAAGTTCTCCGGGAATACGCTGATCAGCTTCGCTCCGAAGGGCGCGCGCGCGCCCATTGCGCCGGGCATGACGCCGAACATGCGGCCATCGGCGAGTGGGATGATCGAACGCAGAAGTTGCCGAGTCTCGCCGCGTGAGAATGCGATCATCGCGTCGCGCACGATCGGAATGCACATCTCATAAGTGAGACGGCGAGCAACTTCTTCGCGGTCGATGAATCGCATCGGAGCTTCCTTATAAGGGATTCTTCACTCCGGCGGCACGCGCGAAAAACTCACCGCGAAGGGAGCCTCGGCGGTGCCGGATGATCTCACCCAGCGCGCGCGGCGCGTGAAGCGGTAGCGAAGCAGAGTCCAGATGGCTAGCCAGCCATCCGAGTGGCGAATCTTCTTGCCTTCGCTTGACGAGCGCGGCGCGTAGGCGATGGGCACTTCGGCGATCTTCTCCCCCATGCGGCAAAGCTTGGCGGTCACTTCGGGGCAGAACTCGAAGCGCCGGCATTGCAAATCAATTTGCGAGATCAGCGATCGCCGGAAGACTTTGTAGCAAGTCGCCTCGTCGTGAATGCCCGCGCCGTACAGCAGATTGGTGAGATGGGTCAGAAGCTTTGCACCGAGGAAAAATCGGAGGCCGCGCTCAGGCCGGTCCGGGCGCACGCCGTAGACTACGTTCGCCTCGCCCTGCTCGAATGGCCGGAGCAGCGCGGGATAATCCTGCGGATCGTATTCGAGATCGGAATCCTGAATCAGGATATATTCTCCGCGGGCATATTGAAGCGCGGTGCGAATGGCTGCGCCCTTGCCGCAGTTCGTTTCGTGAAAGACGACGGTGACGTCGTTGTTGCTATTTGCGAGCGGCATGGCTTGAAGTTTCTCGCGCGTGCCGTCGGTGGAACCATCGTCGACGATGATGATTTCCTTCTTGACCGGCGAGGCATGGATGGCTTGCAGCAGTTCGTCCACATGAGCAAGCTCGTTGTAGACGGGCACGATTACGGACACAGATCCCGCCCACCGCTCGTCTTCTCGGGAAGCGGTGGTGCTGCTACTCAGCGACGGTGCAAAAGACGCCATAGCCATGACTGATCCCACTTCCTAGCATAGTATCATCTGGAATCCGCGAGGTTGCTCCGGCATGAGCCGCCCCAGCAATCGAAAATCAACAATTCATCGCGGCACAAAGCATGCTGCTTTCCAGAATGAACCATCGCGAAGGCCAACCGCAGAACCCTAACGCGCAGCCGGCCTGGACGCGTGTTTCGATGCTCACTCTGGTCCTGCTGACTGTGGCTGCCGCGGGGTTGCGCTTAGTCTTTCTGGCAAGGAAACCTTTCTGGTTTGATGAGTGCTTCAGCGTGGAAGCTGCGCGGCTGAGCTGGCATGACTTCGTGCGGCTGCTGTGGTGGCGTGAAGCCAATATGTCGTGGTATTACGTGCTGCTGCGAGGATGGCTGCAGGTAGGCTCGACCTCGGGCTTGAACTTAGGGTTCAGCCCATTCTTCATCCGCAGCTTATCCGTGCTGTGCTCGCTGGCCACGTTGCCCGTTATCTTCTGGCTGGGCAGCAAACTGTTTGACCGCCGGGTGGGCTTGATCGCGGCCGCGCTGATGAGCTGCAACGCATACTCGATTCGTTATGCGCAGGAAGCGCGCAGCTACTCGTTGTTCGTGCTGTTGGCTACGCTGTCGAGCGGCTTTTTCGTTGCGTGTGTGCGGAAGCCGTCGCCCTCCGAGCGCAGTCGCCGAGGTTACGTTCTGGCCAGCGTTCTCGCTGTTTACGCTCACCTGTACGCGTTGTTGCTGGTAATAGCGCAGTGGTTATCATGGCGAGGGATTGAGGGAAGCCAGGAATCCGGATCGCGCGTGGCGATGACGTCTGCGACGCGGCTGATCGCGATGCGTCGCGCATGGATATGGATGGGACTTGCATTCCTCCCCTTAATGGCCTTTGTGGCCAAGACCGGTGCCGGCCCGATCCGGTGGATTCACAGGCCCGGCGTGCACGACCTGCTGGACTTCGGGGAACGCCTCGCGGGCAATGATGGGCTGCCGCTGCTGCTGCTCTACGCCGCGGCGTGTCTGGCGGCGATCATGCCGCTGCGCCGGCGGCTGTTCCGCCGGGGCGCGGGATGGGAGGTGTGGAGAGTACAGTTCCTGCTGATCTGGCTGCTGTTTCCGGTGGCTCTGACGGTGATACTCTCGCTGGCGCGTCCGGTGTTTCTGGCACGCTACTTGATCTTCTGCCTGCCGGCGCTGATCCTATTGGCGGCAACCGGCCTGTCGAACCTGCGGAAGACCTGGATGATGTTCGTTTGCCTCGCAGCCATGCTTGTGTTTTCGTTGCAGGGAACGTTTTCTTATTACGATCACGACTTCGATCTGGGGCGCGACGGCTCGGAAGCCGCCGCGAATTACATTTACGATCACGCGGAGCCCGGCGATGCGATTCTGTTTCACATCGCGGAAGCGCGGATTCCGTATGAGTTTTTCTCTTCTCAGCGCGCGGCGAACTTGAAAACCAGTCGCAGCGCAGGCCCGGAAATCATCTTTCCACGCCATGGCGACCGCCTCGACTACCGCGACGTCACCGGCAAGCCGACCAGCGAGTTCTTGCGCTCGGTGCCGGGCCAGTACGCGCGGATTTGGGTGGTGCTGATGAGCAATGGGAGCCCCGGGCACCCCGATGCCACCACGCAGATGATCGACCAGATTCTGGCCGAGTCATTCCCGCGAATCGAGCGGATGCAATTCCCTGAGGTGGAAGTAAGGCTGCAGAGCAAAGATTGACCTGACTCACAAGATTCAACGAAGGGCGCCGATTGAAGGTTGGCGCGCACAAAAGTAAAACCCACAACTGGCGGGCCTTGGGAGGCCAAGCTGTGGGCTGGAATCCATCGTCGCGACGCGGTTCCTGCCGCGATCCCTTTGTTTGATCGTACTTTGGCTGATCCTACTTCGGTTGATCCTACTTCGGCTGATCCTACTTCGGTTGATCCAGCGTGATGCCTTGCTGCTGGCCGGGCTGCTTCTCAGCTTTAGCTTTCTTGGTGAGTAGAGTCTGGTCCACCCAATGGTCGGCAGTCTTCAGATCTTCCTGGCGGGCGGGGAGGTCGTCGCATTCCACATCGGCCTTCTCGCGGTACATCAGGTTCAAATAGGCCATGGCGTCGTCGTAATCCGGACGCAGCGTGATGGCCTTGTTGAGACTCTCAATGCCTTCCGAGATCGAGGGCCCGTTCTTCTCTTTCAATTCGGTACAAACCTTTTTCTGGTCTTTGTTTTTGGGATTCAGGTTCTCATCCGGCTTCAGGCCAAGTTTGGCGCGCTCTTCCATGCGCGGCTGGTAGCAAGCCGTCCAGTCAATCACGCCCACGGAGTAGTAAGGCTCGGGGTCGTTGGGATCCATCTCGGCGGCCATGCGGTAAAACTTCTTGGCGTCGTCGAACTTCTTCATGTTCAGGTACAGGTAGGCGATTCCCTTGGCGGCGTTTACTTTCTGGTCGCGCGCGGCATTCATGTCGAGCACTTTCTTGTACTGCTCAATGGCCTGGTCAGCCATCTTAAGATTATCGGCGCCCTCGACGCCGGGAATGTACTGTTGAGCGTAAGCCGTAGCCAGGTACATCTTGGCGTTAATGAGGGAAGGGTCCAGGGCAACGCTCTGTTGGAAGTGATCGATGGCCTCTTCGTACTTGGCGTTCTTGTAAGCGGTCACGCCCTTGTTTAGCTGGTCGCGGGCCCGCAGTTTGCTGCAGCCCACGGAAGAGAAAAGCGCCAGCGCAGCGGCCGCCAGCGTTAGCAGTCGAATGTGTTTATTCATTGCCGTATAAGTCTCCCTGCCACAGCATCCTAGGCCCAGAGACAGCAAATTGACAAGCGCTGGCAAAATGTCACGACCGCCGTGCTTTCCGCGCGCGGGCCGAATGCAATGCCGACCTTCGAGATTACAGAACTCTGGCGCCTAAAGGCGCGCCGAAGAGGCGCACACTCACAGCATGCCCTTCGACTGCAGTCACGGCACACCTGAAGGCATGCCCCGATACGAATCTCAGCTAAGCCATGCGGATTTAACCGCCCGCTTCAATCTTTGCCGTGATGAGACCGACCTTATCTACTCCAGCAGCATGCGCGATGTCAATCACATTGGCGACGTCGGCGAAGGGAATCGCGTCATCGCCCTTCACGAACATTACTTTCTCGGCGCGGGTTTTGTAGATATCGGACAGCCGCCCCTGCAGGTTGTCCCAGGTAGCGTCTTCCTGGTTGATCTTGAGGCCGGGATCCTGACCGGCGCCGCGATCGATCAACTGCACCACAATGGTGCGGTCGGGCGTATTGTTCTTGGGCGCATTGGGCGGCGGCGGTTGCGGCACCAGCGCGTCCAAACCCTTTGGCGTCAAAGGTGTGATCACCATGAAAATGATGAGCAGCACCAGCAGCACGTCAATCAGCGGAGTGACGTTAATGTTCGCGCTCTGCCCTCCACCGGTTCCAACTGCCATACTCATATTCGTTCTCCTCTATTGCCCGCCCGTCGGAGAGACCGGCGGAGCGTTTGGAGTGCTTTTCCTCTGTTCGGTGAGCAATCCCAGATCATCCACGCCAGCGGCGCGTACCGCATCCACCACCCCGACTACATTGCCGAAGTGGGCGCGTGCATCCGCCTTCAGATAAACGGTCTTATTGGTCTTGTTCGTCAGGCGATCCTTCACCTTGCCGGTGAGGGTATCCACGGGGCCCGTAAGCTTGTCGGCGCCGAAATAGACCGTTCCATCGCGCATTACCGAAACCAGCAACGCGTCTTCCTTGTCCGCGTCTTGCATCGGCAAGGGATTATTTACCTTGGCCATATCTACGCTGATGCCCTTCTGCAACATGGGCGTGATCACCATGAAGATGATCAGCAGCACCAACATCACGTCAACCATCGGCGTAACGTTGATGTCCGAGTTAACGTTGGCCCCTTCGTTCCGTTTCGCGAGTGACATAATTTCTCCGTAATGCAGTTGCCGGCGGTTTGCCGGCAAACCTTGCGCCGCCTGGATTGGGAACGCCGACGCTGGGAAATGCTCCCAGCGCCGGCAGCAACTCAATGGCGGACTACCGGTCTAAACTCCAGTTTAGGACCGGCGAACGTCCCGCCGCTTCAGGAAGTAGTCGATCAGTTCGCTCGAAGAGTTGTCCATCTCCACGTCGAACGCTTCCACGCGACCGGTGAGGTAGTTGAACATCATAACGGCGGGAATGGCGACCAGCAGGCCGAACGCTGTGGTTACCAGAGCTTCCGAAATGCCGCCTGCGACTGCGCCCAGACCAGTTGCCTTCTGTTCGGAAATACCTTTGAAGGCGTTCAGAATGCCCATCACCGTGCCGAACAGGCCCACGAACGGAGCCGTCGAGCCTATGGTAGCCAGTCCGCCCAAGCCGCGCTTGAGTTCGGCGTGGACAATGGCTTCGGTGCGTTCCAGAGCGCGCTTGGAAGCTTCAATGGTCTCGCCGGGGATGGCGCCGGGGCTATCCTGGTGAGCTTTGAATTCCATGAGGCCGGCGGTGACAACCTTGGCCAGATGGCTTTTCTTGTTGCGCTCGGCGACCTTGATGGCCTCGTCGATGCGGCCGTCGCGCAGAGCGCCGGCTACCGCAGGAGCGAAGGCGCGAGACTGTTTGCGGGCCGCGTTATATGCCATGGCGCGGTCAATCATGACCCCGATTGACCAGCCTGACATGATGAACAGGATGACGACCACGATCTTCGCGATGATCCCCATCTGCTTCCATAGCGAAATCGGATCCCATCCCACTGCGCCGCCTTCCTGCACAATCCAGGCGGCCACCCTAGGGACATGATTGAAGACTTCTCCTGCCAAGTTAGCTAACATGAGTTGCTTTTCCCTCCTCGGAACTTCTTAGACTTTGATGCGAGATCTGTACGCCAAATGAAGCTCGACCGCAGAAAGTTGACCGTGAGACCCGGTTTCGCGTACCTGAGATGAAAGGCACAGCGGCCGCGCCCTATAAAAAGGCTCTCCCGGCCACCGTTGTTGGGTGGGAGGGGGAGGGCCGTTCCAGTTACACTACCTTGCTGCCTGACTGTTTTGCGCCGAGCGTTGTTGCGTTATGCCTCGTTGCCTACACCAGGCCGGATTTCTAGCCTCCGGACAGAGTGAAGTTCACCGCTACTTCCGTATCTACTTCGACCGGTTCGCCATTCAGCAGATACGGCTTGTACTTCCACTGCTTGACGGCGTCGAGCGCGCTCTGCACCAGCATGGGATGCCCGCTGACCAACTGCAGGTTTTCGATGGAACCATCCTTGCTTATCTGCGCCCTCAACAGAACCGTTCCCTGGATGCGGGCTTGACGCGCCAGAGGAGGATAGACCGGCTGCACTTTTTTGACAAGCAGACCTGAGGTCACGCCCGCCGAAACGCGCACGCGTTGTGGGGTAGCCACTTTGGGCACGGCCACCGGCGTGGAACTGATAATGCCGCCGATTACGCCCCCCATCTGGCCGCCGGGAATTCCGCCCGGAACGCCACCCACCACTCCGCTGGACGCCATTGCCGGCGCCGGAGCTTCTTCTTCCTTAATCATCTGAATTTTTTGGGGAATCTTGGTCGGCGTACGCAGAGCCCCGTTCACGATGTCGGTCTGAATCTGCTTCACGACCTTAACTGGTGCGGCTGCCGGGGGAGGAGGCGGTGGAGGCGGTGGGGGGGCCACCAAGAATGTCATTAATTGTTGCTTGGGCAGGGCTTCCGTGAAGATGAGGGGCATCAGGACCATCAGTCCGACCAACCCTATCTCAAGAATGATAGCGAAAGTCGTCGTCCGTCCCCGCTTCGTCTTCAGCCTGCCTCCGGATTCAAGAAGGCTATCTTCAAACATAAAAGTTCCTCCCTACAGACCTACAGGACCTACGTAAACTTAGACACCAGCTGCTTCCCCTTTGCTCCCGAATTCAGAACCTTGCCAAGAGCGGCTACGGAAGCCCAGCCGGCACGGAACCAAGACCTTACAACCTCGCACAAATAAAGGACTAACCGAGAACCATCAAGTGCAACATCGGTTGGTTACCGGGCCCGGACCGGCATCGCAGCCGGCTTCTTGCCCTTCTCTATCCTCCAATCCTGGTAAGCCACCAAGATCGGGGCCGCGATAGCGATCGACGAATATGTTCCGATCAGGATGCCAATTACCAGCGCGAGGCTGAACCCGCGCAGCACCTCGCCCCCGAACAAATAGAGTGCAAGTACGGTAAGGAAGGTTAGCCCCGCTGTCAAGATGGTCCGACTCAAAGTCTGATTAATACTTCGGTTGACGATCTCCGACAGTTTTTCCCGCCGCATGAGTTTAATGTTTTCCCGGATGCGGTCAAATACCACGATGGTGTCGTTATTAGAGTAACCAATCAGGGTCAGAATGGCGGCGATCACGGTCAGGGAAATGTCTTTGTTGAGCAGCGAAAAGAAGCCCACCGTGATCAGCGTGTCGTGGAACACCGTGACTACAGCGGCGATTCCGTAGATCCACTCGAAGCGGAATCCCAGGTAAATCAGCATTCCTGCGAGCGAATAAGCCGTCGCCAGCAAGGCCTGCTTGCGCAGTTGCGCGCCCACCTGTGGTCCGACGATCTCTACGTTGCGGATTCCAAAATCGGAGAGGAAGAAGCTATCCGGCAGAGAAGCCGCCACCGCCGGTTCGACGGCGCCCTTTAATTGATCGAACGAACTCAGGACACCGCCTTGCACTTTGTCCCGGGTGTCGACGATTGCCTGGGCCTGCTGGCTATATTTCTGGTCGGCGTCCGAGCCCAGGTGCAGCGGGTCTTTGTCCATCAGATAATTCTTGATGTCGAGAAGGCTGGCATTGTTCACATCCTTCTTGCCCGCGGGTACATTGGTTTCCAGCGCGTTCACGATCTTAGTCTTGCCGTTGTCGAGAGCCTGTTCGCTGGTTTCCTGCACGTCGAGGTCAATCAATACTTCGTTGTTCGAAGGCACGTCGTAGCGCTGAATCTTTGCGTTGTGCAGCCCGGCACGGTCCATGGCGGCCCGCAGCGCGTTGTCGTCGGGCGGGTGTGAGAATTTCACATACACCAGCGTGCCGCCGCGGAAGTCGACGCCGTACGGGATATGGTGCCAGAACAACATGGAAAACAGGCCCGCCACGCTGAACACCAGTGAGAAGGCGAGAAAATACCATTTCTTGCCGAGAAAATCTATGTTGGTATTGCGAAAGAACTCCACCTTAACCCCTTAAGTTTCTAGTTTCTAGTTTTCAGGTTTTCCAACTAGAAACTAGAAACCGGAAACTAGAAACTTCTTCCCTAAATGCTCAACGCTTCACCGCGCTGCTTGCGGCTCAAAACCCAGTCGAAGATCAGCCGCGACACGAACACTGCGGTAAAAAGGTTCGCCAGCAGACCAAAAGTGAGCGTGACCGCAAATCCCTGCACCGGGCCGGTTCCGAAGAGGAACAGAATTGCCGCCGAGACAATGGTGGTGACGTGCGTGTCCACGATGGTGATCCAGGCATGACTGAAGCCTTGATCCACCGCGGAAGGCGGCGTCTTGCCATTGCGTAGTTCTTCCCGGATGCGCTCAAAGATCAGCACATTCGAATCCACCCCCATACCGACGGTAAGAATCACGCCGGCAATCCCCGGCAGCGTCAACACTGCACCGACGTAGCCCATGAAGCCGAGCAGGATGATGAGATTCAGAATGAGAGCAATGTCAGCATTGATGCCGGCGGCGCGGTAGTAGACCAGCATGAAAATCAGCACCACCAGCATGCCGATGATGGCGGCACGAACGCCCGACCGGATCGAATCGCTGCCCAGCGACGGCCCCACGGTCCGCTCCTCGAGGTACTTGATGCCCGCCGGCAGCGCGCCCGACCGCAGGATCATCGACAGATCCTTGGCCTGCTGCGAGGTCATGCTGCCCCCGCTGATTTCGCCAGTATCGCGGATCGCCTCTTTGATGTTTGCGACTTCCTGAACTTTGTTATCGAGCACTACGCCCAGGCTCTCGCCGACATGCGCGGAAGTGAAGTTGAAGAAGCGCTGCCCGCCCTCGCCGGTCAACTGGAAGCGCACGTTCGGCTGGCCAGTCTGGGAGTCGGTACTGGCTTGCGCGTCACGCAAGTCTTTGCCGCGAACGGCGGAAACGCGCGATACCAGGAACCAGGAGAGTTCCCCGGGATTCACTCCGGGAGCTCCATGCCCCGACATCAGAATCGCATCCGGCGGCAAGACTCCGCCCTTTTCCTGCAGCGCGGCTTGCTCGCTCGGATAAGGTCCACCCAGAACCTGCTTGATCTCAAGCATGGCGGTGGACTGCATAATGTCCTTCACCCGGCCGGGATCGTCGACGCCGGGCAGCTGCACCAGAATCTGATACTGGCCGAGACCGTGCTCCTGAATCGTCGGCTCACTCACGCCCAGCGCGTCGATGCGGTTGCGAATGGTCTCGATGGCCTGGCTCACAGCCTTGTTCTTCAAATCGGCGAGCATTTGCGGCTTCATGGTCAGAGACCAAGTATTATCTGCTCCCGAACTCAGGTTGTACTCGGGCAAGCGGTCCGACACGATTTCCAACAGATCCTTCCGTGCGTCCGGCGGGATGCCCTTCAATACCACTCTGTCGGGACTATTCTGGGGGTCGGGCTGGGAAATGTCGGCGAAGGCGATCTTGCGTTTGTTGAGCTGCTCTTTAAGGATTTCGATGGCATTCTGCGCGTCCACGTTCACCGCGTCATTCACCTGCACCTGCAGGATCAGGTGAGTTCCGCCCTTTAAATCCAGCCCAAGGTTGATGCGCTTGGTCATGGCCGCCAGCAAGCCCTGGCCGGAAAAGCTCTGCGGAATACCGAATATCCCGAACAGAAAAACGAGAAGAGTACCGACGACGAGTGCCAATTTCCAGAGAAGATTTTTATTCATACGAAAACAGCATCCAGATGTAGGTTCGCACTACTTGGCTTTTGCTTCCTCCTCCGTAGTGGTGACTTGGGTCACGGAGGCTTTGGTCACTTCCAGCACCAGATTATTCGGAGGAACCCGCAGATGAATGGAATCATCTTTAAGTGCCATAATGGTTCCCCGCAAGCCGCCGCTGGTGACCACCTTGTCGCCGGTCTTGAGGGCATCCAGCATGGCCGTCCACTTCTTCTGGCGGCGCTGCTGGGGAAGAATCAGCAGGAAATAAAAGATGGCGAAGATAAAAAGAAGGGGGGCGACGCTCAACCACCCCATTCCGCCACCACCCGCTTGCACTGCTAAAAGGAATTGCATGTTCACTAGAGTATGTTCACTAGAGTATGTTCGCCAGAATTACGTTCGCCAATCCGCGAACAACCGCCCACGCCTGCAAGCGCCGCTGATATTTCACGACGGGGTGCTGATCGATTCCGGCCGGATCATCTACCGTTCAGGCTTGAACCCGGGAGGTCTCCCTAGAAAGGTCACGGATACGGCGAGACCAGACGCTAGAGAAAACGGGACTCTTCCCCAAGTCAAATAGAATGACGCACCCTGCGCATAGTGTCAAGATAGAAACTCAGGTTATGCAGGGTATTTAAGACCTGAGCCAGCACTTCGTTAGAAGCATAAAGATGCCGCAGGTATGCCCGCGAGTAACGCCGGCAAACCCGGCAGCCGCAATTAGGATCGAGCGGACCCGCATCTTGCGCATAGCGCGCCAGCTTGATGGAAACCTTTCCCTCGGAGGTAAACAGCAGCCCGTGGCGCGCGGCCCGCGTGGGCAGCACGCAATCCATCATATCGACGCCGAGGCTGGCGTACTCAACGATCTCCTCAGGCGTACCCACTCCCATCAAGTAGCGCGGCTTGTCGGCAGGAAGGTGCTCAAGGGTAGCTTCGACCACTCCGCGAGTATGCTCCCGGGGCTCGCCGACGCTAAGCCCGCCAATAGCATAGCCGTGAAAGCCGATCTCAACCGTGCGCAAGGCGGATTCTTTTCTTAGTGCAATATCCATGCCGCCTTGAACGATGCCGAAGAGAGACTGCGTAAGGCAGTGGTCAGTGGCCAGTGGCCAGTGGCCAGTCTGAGTGCAGTTGCCAGTTTCCCGTTTCTGGTTTTCACTGACCACTGGCCACTGGCCACTGACCACTGCCTTCCACGGCACTTCCCGCTTATGCTCCTCAAAATACTTTTTACTCCGCTCCGCCCAGCGCAAAGTCAATTCCATCGAAGCTCTAGTCCTCGCGCGATCGGCGGGATACTCCGTGCACTCATCAAACGCCATGACAATGTCCGCGCCCAGTCCAATCTGCGCCGCCATAGCGCTCTCCGGACTGAAGAAGTGCGACGAGCCATCAAGATGCGAGCGAAACGTGACCCCTTCCTCGGTGACCTTGCGAAGCTCGTTCAGGCTGAAGACTTGAAATCCGCCGGAATCGGTGAGAATCGCCCGCGGCCAAGCCATGAAACCATGCAACCCGCCAAGGTTGCGGACGGTTTCGACTCCGGGACGCAGGTAGAGGTGGTAAGTGTTGCCGAGAAGAATCTGCACCCCGAGTTCTTCGAGAATATCCTGTGGCACGCCTTTGACCGAAGCAACCGTGCCGACGGGCATGAACACAGGGGTTTCGACCTCCCCGTGAGGCGTGATCAAGCGCCCGGCACGAGCGCGCCGGCGGCTTCTCCCGATGCGAAAGTCAGTGGGCATTGTATGGAATTGTAGCGTGAGGCGTCAGGTCTTAGGTCTTGGGTCCTGGGGTTTTAACTTCTGCATTCTGACTTCTGACTTCTGACTTCGTCACTTCCCCTTCATCTTTTCCAGAAACTTACCAACGCTCACAATAGCCCGGCCCACGGTGCCGCGGCCGATTTCCTGCACGTCGTCGCGGGCGGTCACGCGCAGGGTGTAGAACCGTCCGTCAAACGATTCGAGCACGGCCTCGGCCTGGATGCGCGCGCCAACGCCGCTGGCCGCACGGTGCTCGATGTTGATCGCAGTCCCTACAGAGATCTCGTCGCCCTCGCAGTAGGGTTGAAGAGCGTGAAAGCCCGCGGTCTCCATCAGCCGAATCATGTCAGGCGTGGAATAAACCGGAGGCAACTTGGCGTCATGCGAGGTCAGCGTGTGTTTGAACTCGACTGTCTCCCGCGCCTCGCCGCGCGCCCCGATCGGAATCTCCCTCGCCATGAAAAATCTTACCTCGACGCCTTTCAGACGTTATGAAATCAAAGAGCCAATGATTCGAGGGAACGATTCCCAGGAACCATTGGCCCCAAAACTTATACGAGAAACATTCTGTCTACGCTGCGTGCGTCATGCGCGCCGCTTCGATTCCATCCAGAGCCTGCCACAGCAATTTGGCTGTGTTCTCCGCCGCGTCCAGCGCGGCTTGCGCCGTTTCCGGATCGGCCGCGATGCGATTCTCCAGTTGCTGCCGCCACACGTTCGAATGGAAGACATCGGCGGTGGCGTGAAGCGAGAAGTAGCCGCAAGTTTTGTCATCGGCGTTATACATCTCGCGCAGGCCGCGTTCTTTCTCTTTGGCAATCCGCGGCACCTGCGATTCGTAGACGTAAAACGCGGTCAGCGCCTCTTCCGGCGCGCCATCACTGGCGACGCGGTGAAAATACCGCATCAGCTCCCGGACTTCCGCCACCGGCGAATGCCACCGCATGTCTCGCGGAGCTCCCATGCCCTCGGCAAAATCGAGCCAGAGTTCCGAGTGAGGCACGGAGTCCTTCCCCGATCCGCCGGCTGCGCCTTTCTCGTCACACATGTTGGCCAGCACCGCGCGCCGCAACTCGCCTTCTTCCAGGCGAAGGGCAAGTTCCGCCAGGTAGCAGGGAAACGCTTCCACGTGATGGTAGTAGTTACGGGCATACTCGCGCAGATCGTCACGCGTCAGCTCACCCGCCGCCCATGCCCGGTAGAATGGATGGCAGAGCAAATCGTACTTGGCGATCGCTCCGTCCAGTCGCTCGAAGAACTCAGTCGTATTCATGACGGCCTCCTGGTGCTTTCGGTATGACAGACTACTATACGGATGGCCCCGCAGGTCGGCAAGTGATGGGAATCACAGGTAGCGGTTTTGTAGTTTCTAGTTTCTGGTTTCTAGTTTCCAGTTCTTGTAGACATGGAGACATGCAGCAGGAGTGGGAGCTGAGACTAGAAACTAGAAACTAGAAACTAGAGACTGTCGCTCCCAATGCAGTTCACGGATCGACCCAAGTCGTTTTCGTGCGCTACAGACTGATTACCGAGGAGATTATAAGTTCACTCATCTTCTCGACCGTGATGGCATTTCCGATAAAACCGACGCTGACTTGGGCCCCGTTCGACGGGGCGGCGTTCTGCCAGGAATACGCGAGTTTGTCTCCCTTCACACGCGGTTGAAAATTGCCATTAGCGCCTCCATGACACGAAATGACAGCATTCATGGAGTCAAAACTCGCCTGCACAGACCTGTCCGATACTCGATTGAGGAGCGTGAAGCTATCCAGCCCTCCCTCGGAATAAGCCAGCCCCACATCGGACGCCAATCCTCGATTGATCTCGCCTGCCGACTGTGCGACCAAAGTCTTCAGAGCAAGCCATTTCTCAGGGCCGTTGGTTGCCGCTACGTTGGCATCATGGACCAGGTCTATTACGGCCATTTCGCCACGGGACTGTTGCTGCTGCATGGAATCCTGCATCTTCTTAACGAAGTCAGCGCTCGTCATAATAGTCTCTCATAGAGTTTGTCGGCAGAATCGCAGCAGACTTCAACGGAGAAGTGGATGAGGAAACTCTCACCAATTCGCCGATGCCGCTAAGTTGTTAGAATGAACGGCAGGAAACGCAGTGCAGCAGTTTCCAGTTTCGGGTTTCTAGTTTCCAGTCTTGCGGGACAGGCAGCGAACCGGGAACAAGGACTAGAAACTAGAAACCGGAAACTAGAAACCGGAAACTAGAAACTGTCTTTATGCAGTTCACAGAACAATTCGACGTAGTCGTCGTCGGCGCCGGACACGCCGGATGCGAGGCCGCGATGGCCGCGGCGCGCATGGGGCTGAAGACCGCTCTTTACACGCTCAACGTCGACTTGATCGCGCAGATGTCGTGCAATCCGGCGGTGGGAGGAATCGCCAAGGGTCACCTGGTCCGCGAAGTCGATGCCTTAGGCGGCATCATGGGCGAGATCACGGACGCGGTCGGCATCCAGTTCCGCTTGCTGAATACTTCGCGCGGGCCGGCAGTGTGGTCCCCACGAGCGCAATGCGACAAGCAAGCCTACCGTCTCAAGATGCGCGAAGTGCTGGAATCGCAGCCGAATCTGAAAATCAAGCAGGCGGAGGTTGCGGATCTCATTCTTGAAGTACCCAGTGCCCAGTACCTAGTACAGAGCGAAGCCGCTGACTCGGTACTAGGTACTCGGTACTCGGTACTAGGAGTCAAACTCCGCGACGGCCGCAGCGTGGGCGCGCAAGCCGTCATCATCACCACCGGCACTTTTCTTAATGGGTTGATTCATTGCGGCGAGCAGCAGTATCCTGCGGGACGCTCCGGCGAACCGAATGCAGTTCTCCTCGGCGAAGCGCTGAAGAAGCTCGGCCTGCGCGGCTGCCGGCTCAAGACCGGAACGCCGCCGCGGCTTGATGGGCGCACCATCGACTGGTCGCGCTTCGCCGAACAGCCGGGAGACGCCGACCCAACGCCATTCAGCTTCCGCACCAGGCGCGTGGCGCATCACGACTCGCAAGTGCCCTGTTACATTGCCTGGACCACGCCCGAAACTCATCGCATTATCCGCGAGAACGTGCACCGCTCGCCGATGTACAGCGGACAGATTCAATCGATCGGCCCGCGCTATTGTCCGTCAATCGAAGACAAGATCGTCAAGTTTCCCGACAAGGAAATGCACCAGCTCTACCTCGAGCCCGAAGGCCTGAACACGCACGAAATCTATGTCAACGGCATGAGTACCTCCCTTCCGGTAGAAGTCCAGCTCGCGATCTTGAAGTCGATTCCCGGCCTCGAGACTGCCGAGATGCTGCGCCCCGGCTACGCCATCGAGTACGACTCGATCGACCCCACCGAATTGCAACGCACGTTGGAAACGAAAAAGATTGCCAGCCTCTTTCTGGCCGGACAGATCAACGGGACCTCCGGCTATGAGGAAGCAGCGTGCCAGGGCCTGATGGCGGGCATCAACGCGGCGCTGCAAGTGAAGGCGCAGGCGCCGCTGATCCTCGACCGCACCGAGGCCTACACCGCGATCCTGATCGACGACCTGATCTCCAAGGGGACGAACGAGCCGTACAGAATGTTTACTTCGCGAGCGGAGTTCCGCCTGCACCTGCGCATCGACAACGCCGATCGCCGGCTAACGCCGCACGGCCGCCGCGTGGGCTTGATCGCGGATGGAGCTTGGAATGATTTTCAAGCCAAGCAACAGCGGCTGGAAAACATGAAGAAGCTGCTGGAGCGCACCAGGCTGACCACTGAATTGCTGGACAACATCACATCCGGTCATTCCAGGAGCACACGTTCTCATTCCAACATCACCCCTTGTCATTCCGACGCCACGGTTTGTCCTTCCGAGGAGCGAAGCGACGAAGAACCTGCTGTCGCCGGCAGCGCGACGGCAATCGCGCACGAGCTCAGTTCGGCCATTGGCCAAAACTGCGCCCAGTTGCTGAAGCGTCCCGAGATCGTGATCGAGAACCTGGCGCCGATTCTCCGTGAGCTGGATCCGACATTCTTTGAAAGAGAAGGAATCCGTGAGAATCTGTGTGAATCCGCGGCAACGCTTTCTTCGGAAGTTCGCAACGAACTCAAGTCGGTGGAGACCGAAATCAAGTATGAGGGCTACTTGCTGCAACAGCAGCGAGCCATAGAGCGAATGAAAAAGTCGGAGCAGCGCTCCATCCCCGGCTGGTTCGATTACCGCTCGGTGAGCGGGCTCTCGCGTGAGATGCAGGAGAAGCTGACTCATGTGCAGCCGCGCACCCTGGCCCAAGCCTCGCGCATCCCTGGAGTGACTCCGGCAGCGGTGTCGCTGGTCAACGTATTCATTGAAATCCAGGCGCGACGGCGTGAGCAGGCAGCGGCTATTTAGGTCCTGGTTCTTAGGTTAAATCTTCAATGTTCAATGAACTATTAGGAGGAAGGCGTGCGTCATGAAGCGAAGTGTTTCGTTCTGGCGGTGGGAGTGATGCTTATGGTCACTAGTGTCGCCGGACAGCAATTTCAGCTCATGGAAGCTTCCATCAACGAAATTCATAACGGCCTGCAGAGCGGCAAACTGACTTGCCACAGCCTGGTGCAGCAGTACCTGGACCGCATCAAGGCGTACGACCAGCACGGGCCCACCCTCAATGCCATGCTGTATGTGAACCCCAATGTGCTGGAGCAGGCCGATGCCATGGACAAGCAACTCAAACTCGCCACCAAGCGCGGTACCAAGCTCAAGCCGCTACAGTGCATTCCGGTGGTCCTGAAGGATAACTACGACACCGCCGATATGCCGACCACCGGCGCATCGCTGGCACTCAAGGGCATGCAGCCGACGAAGGATGCATTCACGGTGGCGCGGTTCCGTCAAAACGGCGCCCTGATTCTCGGGAAAACGAACATGCATGAGCTGGCGCTGGCCGGGCTAACGTTGAGTTCGCTGGGAGGCCAGACCAAAAATCCCTATGAGCTGTCGCGGACTCCGGGCGGTTCTTCCGGCGGCACCGGGGCGGCCTTGGCGGCCAACTTCGCGACCGTGGGCACTGGCTCGGACACGGTGAACTCGATTCGCTCGCCGGCCTCCGCCAATAGCTTGGTCGGCATTCGTCCCACGCGGGGGCTGATCAGCCGCGCCGGTGTCATCCCCGTCTCGTTTACCCAGGACGCTGCCGGGCCGCTGGCGCGAACCGTAGCCGACGCCGCAATCATGCTCGATGTGATGGCCGGCTACGATCCCGATGATCCCGTGACGGCGCTGGGCGCTGGCAGGATTCCCGCGACCTATACCGCCTCGCTCGACCGCAGTGGCCTGAAGGGTGCGCGCATTGGGGTGCTGCGTACCCTATTCGGAAGCGGCCCCGACCACCAGGAGGTCAAGCGCGTGATGGCGAATGCCCTCGAAGTGCTCAAGCAGCAGGGCGCAATTCTGGTCGACATCGACGAAGCGGCATTTGATACCAGCAAGCTGATCTCGGACCTCGATGTGCAAAAGTACGAATACAAGTTCGAGCTCAACAACTACCTGAAAGCCCAGCCTGATCCTCCCGTGCACTCGCTTGACGAACTGATCGCGTCGGGCAAATACCACAAGGCTTCGCTTGATGAGAAGTTCCTCGCTTCGGCGGAAAGCTACGAGGATGGCCTGAAGGAGCCGGACTACAAGGTCCGCCGCGTCAAGATCGATGACCTGAGTGTTCAGTTGGCGAACCTGATGGCGAAAAACAACGTGGTCGCGCTGCTCTATCCACACCAGAAGCGCCTGCCGGTGATGATTGGCGAGATGAATCAGGCGGAGCGCAATGGCATCCTGGCCACACTCGCGGGGTTTCCCGCCATTACGGTTCCGGCAGGGTTTTCCGCGCCGACGGACAGCGCGCCGATCGGGGTGCCGGTCGGGATCGAATTCCTCGGTCCGCCGTTTAGCGAGCCGAAGTTGTTGCAGATCACCTACGGCTTCGAGCAGGCGACGCGCGCACGCAAACCACCACAATCTACGCCACCGCTAAATGGCCGTTGAATTGAGGAAAGAGGTTTTCAAATCAGTGCTGCTAAGTCACTTCAACGTGCGACTGACCGTCGGTCAGACAGCAGGGCACAGTTCATTGGATTTTGCGGCGAAGCGTGTGCAGGAAATGTGCGCTTAGGCCCTGTTCTTGGTCAGAAACTCGCATCTGGCCTTCGAATTAACCCTGCGTTAACAATCCAATGTTACGCAGGGATTAATATCTCCCGCATGCCACAAGAGTCCCTCCATATTGACGATCAGCCCGGAACGCAGCCTGGGCAGCGCATTCTTCGCCTGAATGGCGCGCTGGTAATGACCACGATGTTTGAGTTCCAGGCCACGGTGCGGGCCGACAAGTCGCAGGCGCTCATTATCGATTTCACTAACGTCCCCTACGCGGATTCGGCGGGGATCGGGGCGCTGGTCGGAGCCTACGTCACCCGCCAGCATGGCGGGCGCAGCCTCGCTCTGGTTGGAGTGACCGAGCGGGTTCGTAACGCGCTGAAGGTTACTCGCGTCGAGCAATTCTTCCGCTTCTTCGATTCCGTGAGCGCGGCGGAAGACGCGACAGTGTAGCGCAGTCAATAGAGGGCAATGGCTATGGGCGACGTTAGAACAGTTTAGCCACGGCGCTCCATCGTCGTCATATTACTGAATGGCGCGCCCTGGGGCGGGAGCGCCGCCGCAAGAACGACGGACGGTAATGACGACGCGCACATCCATGGCATCTCACAACTCGGAGGAAAAGGAGTCCACACAATTCATCCCGCCAACTGCTCGGTCTGGAAGAATATATTTCGTCAGATCTGCCGCAATAAAGGCAGGCTTTCAATCCAATCTTACGCACGAAGTCCCTTCTCCAAGGGTATAGTTTCCTTCGAGACGCGCTAGTGGCAAATACAGGAATCTCGGTATCGTATCGAACGGAAGTCCCGAGAGACCTCCCTTTTAGGTGAGCCTTGACAGCTGCAAATGTGGTTTCCTAGAATTTCCCCAGCGCCTGATCCCTTCCGTTGGAGATTGGTTATGTCTGACACGCAGGCTTCCAGTTCCCGGCGATTTTGCTGGATATGCGGCAAAATCGTTTCCATGGAAGAGTGCAAGCTAGATGAGCAAGGACTTCCTGTTCACGAAACCTGCTATCTCGCAAGAGTGGCAACGAAAGGCACCGACCAAACTCTGCGGTCTTCGAGTGCATAGCTGGTGAGTCGGTGGCGAGGCCATCCAGCAACAGGAGTTTGCGGATGGATAAACAGAACAGGTGTGGGTGTTTTAGAAGTCTTGGATTCGAGATGCCTTTTGGTGCAGGACAGAGCTGCCGCGAGTTCTCCTTGTCTGCTCTGCCAGGCGGGGACTCTTCAGAAGGGTATCGGCTGGCCGAGGAACCGCACCAATCGCTTGATGTCCTGCGCGGCCGCATTGACCTGTCGGTCCCCCGCCCGCGTGCACGCCGCTCGGGTTTGACTGCCCCATTCATCCCCCCTAAGATGGAAATTCCCTGCCGCCATGATCGACCAAATCATCTCGCACTACCGCATCACCGGCCAGCTTGGCAGCGGCGGAATGGGGGTGGTTTACGAGGCGCAAGATCTTGACCTGGGGCGCAAGGTGGCGTTGAAGTTCCTGCCGCCGCAGCTCTCGCGGGATCAAACTGCGCTGGACCGCTTTCTGCTTGAAGCGCGCACTGCCTCGGCGCTGAACCATCCCAACATCTGCACCATTTATGCGGTGGAAAAGGTTCAGCTTGAAAACGGGGATCAGCAGTCTTTCATCGCGATGGAGCTGCTGGAGGGCGAGACGCTGGATCGCCGCCTGGCCAATGGCGCGATGCCGCTCGATCGCCTGCTCGACTGGGGGATCCAGTTGGGGGACGCGCTCGACGCCGCCCACGCCAAAGGCATCATCCATCGCGACATCAAGCCCGCCAACGTATTTCTCACCCAGCGCGGACCGGTGAAGGTGCTCGATTTCGGTCTGGCCAAGCTGGCGCGTCCTGAAACTGAGATGGAGACTATTGGAGCGACCCAGGACACGCCGGGACCGCTAAACCTTACCAGTCCGGGATCGACCGTCGGGACCATCGCGTACATGTCGCCGGAGCAGGCGCGCGGTGAAGATCTGGATGCGCGCACCGATTTGTTTTCCCTTGGCGTCGTGATCTATCAGATGGCAACCGGACGCTTTCCTTTTTCCGGCGCCACCTCCGCCGTCGTCTTTCACGCCATTCTGCAACTCGATCCCACTCCAGCGACGCAACTCAACCCCAGCCTTCCGCCGAAGCTTGAGGAGATTATCGGGAAGGCTCTGGAAAAAGACCGCGACCTGCGCTACCAGTCGGCCGCCGATCTGCGCAGTGACCTGAAGCGGGTGAAGCGGGATACGGAATCGGGGCGCAAACCAGGACAATCGGGAGCCGTGAGCGCGCCGGCAGTCCCGGTCAGCGTGTCCGCTGCGGCGGTTACGGCTGAAGTAGCGGCGGTCAGGCGGGCGTCCGGCAGTTCGGCGCTGGCCACCGCGGCGCGCCAGAACAAACTCAGCGCGGGACTGAGTCTGGGAATCGTGGTAGTGTTGGTGGCCGCGGCGGCCTACGGAATTTACGCTTTCCTCGCGCGCACACGTCCGGCGCCGTTCCAAAACTTCACCGTCACCAAGGTGACCGAGGGCGGTAAGTCGGTGCTGGCGGCGATTTCTCCGGACGGCAAATACATCCTCAACATGGTGCGTGAGAACGGGCTGGCCAGTCTTTGGCTGCGCAATGTGCCCACCAACAGCAACACGCAGGTTCAGCCCGCGGCCGACACCTACTACACCGGCCTGCGCTTTTCTCCCGACGGCAATTATTTTTATTTTGTGCGCAGCGATCCCGGCAATGCGGACCTGAAGTTCCTGTACCGGGCTCCGCTGCTGGGGGGCGTGCCGCAGAAGCTGATCGAGGATATGGACTCGAACATTACGTTTTCTCCCGAGGGGAAGATTCGCGTTCCTGCACTTCGAGAATGGCCGGTACCAGTTGATCGTTCGCTCGGTGGAAGGGGGACAGGAAAAGATATTGTCGACCGGCCCGTACAACGAAGCCCCGTTCCAGCCCGCATGGTCGCCCGACGGAAAGGTGATTGCCGGCAAGAGGTGGGACAAGGAGCATGGGTTGGTTGAGTTGGTAGGCGTGGATGCCACCAGCGGGCAGCGAAAGGCTTTCTTCAGCGGCCATGAGCGTACCTTCGCTGAGCCGTCGTGGCTGCCCGATGGCAGCGGGGTGCTGGTGCTGGAGAGCGAACAAAGCACCAATTTCACACGCACGCAAATCGGCTTCGTTTCCTATCCCAAGGGGATCTATTCCCCGGTTACACGCGATACGAATAGTTACTCCGATCTCAGCGTCGATAGCAGCGGGCACATTCTGGCTGCGGTGCAGAGCGAGTACCGCTGGAATTTGCAGCTCATGCCCGCGGGGGCTCGGGCAGATCAAGTCAAGCAGGTCGCTTCAACCGACGGCGGGACCAACTTCACCTGGACGGCGGATAACCAGTTAATTTCGGATCAGACAAATATGCTCAATCTGGTCGATCCGGCTACGGGCAGCAAAACCGTGATTACTCGCGAAGTCCTGGGCGGCGAGCCCTCGGCCTGCGGGGAGGGCCGTTCCGTCGTGTTTGGAAGATTTCAGAACGGCGTACAAAACATCTGGCGGATGGACGCGGGCGGCAATCTCAAGCAGGTTACGAGTGGCAAGCTGGATGTCAATCCAGTGTGTTCGAGGGACGGCAAGTGGGTGTTTTTCATCGAGCAGGGCGGCGAACCGAAATTGGCCAAGGCGCCGATCGAGGGCGGAGCCTCGCAAGTGATCTCGGGGGAAGCGCTGGACTCCTTCTCTTTTGATATTTCGCCCGATGGGAAGCTGGCTGCCTTTCCCACGCTGCAACACTCCGGCGAACACAAGGAAAAGCTTGACGTGGTGGAAACGGATACCGGTAACGTTGCGAAGCAGGTGGGGTTCGAGCGCCCGCGCTTTGGCCTGCTGCATTTTTCGCGCGACGGCAAAGCGGTGGTGTATCCGACTCGCGCCAATGGCGTCGATAATCTATGGCTGCAGCCGCTGGATGGCTCTAAGGGCAGGCAGATCACCGATTTCACCTCCGAACGCATCTTCGACTTCCACTGGTCGTTCGACGGAAAGCAGTTGGCCCTGGTGCGCGGGCACACCGACGCGGATGTGGTGCTGATACGGGACAGTAAGAGCAGTGGTCAGTGAGCAGTGGTTAGCAGTAGTCAGTGATCAGTGGTCAGTGAGAAACCGAGAGGGCGCGCATCCTCTTTCAGTAAGAAACCGACCGCAGCCTTCCTAATCCTCTTATCACTTGCTCTTGATGTTCTGACCACTGGCCACTGACTTTCAAACTAAAAAAGGCGGCCATTGCTGGCCGCCCTTTCTTGCGAATTGTTTAGCTGCGAAGTGGTTTATGCACCCTTCACGTTCTCGGCCTGCCAGCCCTTGGGGCCTTTGACCACGTCAAACTGCACTTGCTGACCTTCCTGGAGGCTGCGGAAGCCGCTCGCCTGAATGGCGGAGAAATGCACGAATACATCCTCACCGTTCTGGCGGCTGATGAAACCGTAACCTTTGGCGTCGTTAAACCACTTCACTGTTCCTGTTTCCATGGTGTTGCTTTGTTCCTTTTTCGTTGATGTAGCGCTGAAACTTTGGAAGGCTTCTTCTGCAGGCAGGTCACGCGCTGGTTAGCGGAGAAACTGGGTACTGCGAAGGAACTCTAAAGATCAAACGCAGGTAGATTGTAAGATAACTGCCCTAAAATAGCTACAACATTTCTTTACGTAGAAAATTAAGTGTCTTCCATGTCAACAACTTAGGGGACGTTAAGCGGTGCCACGCTACGGCTGCGTTTGCCAGCCAAGCGACAAAAGATACATCATCTAAGACATGTATTTCCGCAAGCTTGCAATTCTGATTGTGCTCGTGACTCCGGCTTGGGCGGGGGTTGTCGAAGACGTGCGCACGGCGTTGGCGCAAAATAGCTTTTCCGCGGCCGAGGCGCTACTCACCTCTTACCGCGCGAGGAACGGAGTCACGCCCGAATACGTCGAGGCCTACTCGTGGATGGGACGCGCCGCTCTCAGCGCCCGCGACTACGATCAGGCGGCAGCTTACGCAAAACAAACCAGCGCCCTCGCCGTGGAGCAACTCAAACGGCGGCCACTCGATGCTGAACCGCGTTTGCCGCTCGCCCTGGGCGCGGCCATCGAAGTTGAATCGCAGACGCTGGTGGCTCGCGGACAGCGCGCGCAAGCCATCGCGGTTCTGCAGAGCGCACTGCACACCTATGGGAGTACTTCGATCCGCGCCCGCATGCAAAAGAACCTGAACCTGCTCTCGTTCGAGGGAAAACCCGCGCCCGCGCTTCGGGGCGAGCAGTTTCTTGGGTCGAAGCCGCCGGCCCTTGCCGCGCTCAAAGGCTCGCCCGTGCTGCTTTTCTTCTGGGCGCACTGGTGCGTGGATTGCAAAGCGGAAGCGCCGATCATCACCCAGCTTCGAACAGAGTTCGCGCCCAAAGGATTGACCGTGCTCGGTCCGACGCGGCTCTACGGCTATACCGCGCAGGTCGAGAACGCTTCGGCCAGCGATGAACTTGCCTACATCGACGCCGTGCGCCACCGCTTCTATGGCGCGCTGCTCGACATGCCGGTTCCCGTCAGCACTTACAACTTCGACGTGTATGGCGCCTCGACCACGCCTACGCTGGTGCTGCTCGATCGCTCGGGCAAAGTTGCGATTTACCATCCGGGGGCGCTGCCTTATGAGCAACTGAAGGCGGAGATTGAGAAAGTCGTGGCGCCGTAGTTCCTGCAGGCTGACCTAGTTCCCGGAAAGAACCAGCGCGAAGCACCTCGGCCCCTGCTCGTCTCTGACGCAAGAGAATCCCTGTATGGAACCGTTGGTCTGGCGGCCGGTAGGGACAGAAAGCACCTCTTCGATGTGCGCTGAAAACTGGGCCCGGGCTTGCGCCTTTGGCGATCCAAAGCTGGAGCCGAGAACAAATCCGACGAGCAGCGCCACCCCTACACCTATCGAGCTAGCGAATTTCATTCTAGTATCTCCTTGGTCTTGGTTTCAGTCGATTTGGGACCGAATGCGAAGGCTCCAACCTAGATTCCGCTCCGAATCGCAGCCACGTACGGTGCAGGCCGCAAACCGGCCCGCCCCCGTGGATGTTAGCTGGCCTTTTTGGCTTGGTGGTTGAAGATGGCTGTGATTTCGGCAATCAGCTCCAGAACGCGCTGTTCCTGTTCTGGGGTCAGACTGACGAACATAGCCTGCTGTCCGAGTTTGCTCAAAGCAACTCCGTGGTCTTTCATATTGCACCTCTCTTGGAAACGGTAAAGCCCAACGGGTATTTGGGCTTTGGCGATCAGTCTTAGCTTGGGATAGTTTTGATTGGGATTGTTTGTATTTTTACGTTCATTGTACCGCATAGCATGAATCTGTCCACGATGAAAAATAGTCGGTTGGATGGGAGATTGACGAAACCCCGTCACCCGGCCACTTCGCTCAACTTCCCAGTCTTCACGTCATAGACAAACCCCCGCACCGGAATGTGTTTCGGAATCCATGGGTGCGACTTCACGCGGCGTATCTGCTGCCGGACATTTTCTTCGAGATCGTCAAACCCATAGAAGTGCGAAGGCTCGCTGGCAATGGCACCCATCTTGGTGGTCAGATGCGCTCGCAGTTCGTACTCCTTGACCTTCAGCAGCCCGCAGTCGGTGTGATTGATGATGATGAACTCCTGAGTGTCGAGCAGGTGATGCGAAACAATCAGCGATCGCAGCGCGTCGTCGGTGGCAATCCCGCCGGCATTGCGGATCATATGTGCGTCTCCAGGATGCAGCCCGAGGCAGCGCTCGAACAGGATTCTGGAATCCATGCAGGCTAGAACGGCCAGCCGGCGGCGGGGCTGGACGGCCAGGTCTCCCAGGTTGAAGTTCTTCACAAATTGCTGGTTGGCTTGCAACAGTTCATCGGCGGCTGACAATGGTTGACCTCTCCTTGAGTCGGTCGAGCCTGGTTGCGTACTTCATCCCGGCCGCTGGTTATACTCCCAGTTTAACCGCTACAATCGCCCGGTGAACCTCGACGATACGATCGTCGCCGTCGCAACGCCGCCCGGACGCGGTGGGATTGGGGTTGTACGCATAGCCGGACCGCGAGCGCGGGAGATCGCAGAACCGATGCTGCGGCTGAAACATGAGTTGGAGGCGGGACGCGCAAACTTCGGAGAACTCGTCGAACCATGTGGAGCGGGCGCCCCCGCCCTGCACGGGCATCGCATCGACGAAGTCGTGGTTACTTACTTCGCCAAGCCTCACTCCTACACCACCGACGACACTGTCGAGATTTCCGCGCACGGGTCTCCGGTCGTGCTGCGGCACATCGTCGAGCTGTGCGTTGCCGCCGGGGTGCGGCTTGCCGAGCCCGGAGAGTTCACCATGCGCGCCTTTCTCAACGGCCGCATCGATCTTACCCAGGCCGAAGCGGTGCGCGACCTGATTGATGCCCAGACGCTTTATCAGGCAAAGATCGCTGCGCAGCAGATCGAAGGCGCTTTGTCCAGGCGCTTGCAGCCAGTCAAACAGAAGTTGGTCGAGCTGATCGCGGTGCTCGAAGCCGGGATCGACTTCGCTGAAGACGACGTCTCTGTGCTGCCCGATGCAGATATCCTCGAACGCATCGCCGACGTGCGCGAGCCGCTGGAGCAGTTGGCCGCCAGCTTTGCTTATGGCAAGATCGTGCATCAAGGACTGACGCTGGCCATCGTCGGCCGCCCGAACGTCGGCAAATCGAGCTTGTTCAACCGTCTGGTCGAACGCGAGCGGGCCATTGTTACAGCAACTCCTGGAACCACTCGAGACCTGGTCAGTGAAACGGTTGCCATCGGCGGCATTCCGATTCAATTAGTAGACACGGCAGGAATCCGGCAAGCCCTTGACGAAGCGGAATCCATCGGCATCCGCAAATCCATGGAAGCGTTGGCGGACGCCGATCTGGTGCTGGTGGTGCTCGATGCGTCGCAGGCGACCACGGCGGAGGATGAGGAGCTTCTGCGACACGCCGAGGGCCGCCCTGTCCTCGTCGTGGGAAACAAGTGTGACTTGGCGGGCAGTGGTCAGCGGTCAGTGATCAGTGGCCAGTCATCTGCGGTTCCTGCTTCTGCTCTGACTGGGGAAGGCATTGCCGAACTGCGCGCCGAAATTCTGCACCATATCGGCGGCGAGACTGGAGCCCAAGCCGAAGCCGGCTTTCTCACCAACGTTCGGCATCAGGGCCTGGTGCAGGAGTCGCTGGCCGCGCTCGATGCCGCCACCGGCGCCGTCGCGGCCAAAGTCCCACACGAGATGCTGCTGCTTGATCTCTACAGCGCCCTGCGGCCGCTCGATGCCATTACCGGAGCCACCACCGCCGACGACATCCTTAACTTGATCTTCAGCAAGTTCTGCGTCGGAAAGTGATAGTCGAACTGCCGGATGCGACCGTTACTTCGAGAGCCCTGCGAGCGCTTCCCGGAACATGGCGTCAAATGATCCGCCTTTTTCACTCTTGCCCACGCTATTCTTTATCACGCTGGCCAGCACCTTCTCGGCCGCGGCCCGCTGGTAGCCCAGGTTCATCAGCGCAGACAGCACATCTTCCTCGATCGCGCTCATCGCAGGCATGGCTGGAGTGGAGGCCCCTGCGGCCGGAGGCAATTTGTCCCGCAGCTCCAACACCATGCGCTCGGCGGTTTTCTTGCCGATGCCTGGAATCCGGGTTAAGCGCGCCAGGTCATTGCCGCGGATCGCGGCGGCCATCTCGTCCGCCGCCATCCCGCTGAGGATGGTGATGGCCAGCTTCGCCCCGATGCCACTTACCGTCATGAGCTTCTCAAACAACTGCTTCTCGGCGAGACGGAGAAATCCGTAAAGCGCAATCACGTCCTCACGCACGTGGGTGTGGATGTGCAGTGCAACCTCGGAACCGGTGGCGGGCAATTCGGAAAACGTTGGCACGCTGATGCTCACTTCGTAGCCGACGCCGCAGGTTTCCACTATCACTTGATTGGGATGCTTGGTCAGCAGTTTTCCGCGCAGATGGGCAATCATGGGAGTACTTAGTACCGAGTACCTAGTACCGAGAAGTCAGCCGCGCGCCATTCCCCACTTCAATGTTCGGCTCGGTACTAGGTACTAGTACTCGGTACTCAAGTTCAGGCAGCGAAAACGGCAGGGCCGACCCCCTGCCGTTTTCGTGAAAATCCAAAGGCTCTTCGTTTCCACGCTTCTGTTTGCTACTTCTTGTTGACTGTCTTCTTCAGTTCGGCCCCGGGAGTAAACTTCGCGACCTTCCGCGCGGCAATTTTGATAGTGGCGCCGGTTTGCGGATTGCGCCCATTCCGTGCCTTTCTTTGCGACACCGAGAAAGTGCCGAAACCTATCAAAGCCACCCGATCCCCTTTCCGCAACGCCGCCGTAATGCTGCTCACAGCCGTATCAACCGCAGTTGTAGCCTGCGCTTTGCTGATTTCGCAAGCGCCCGCGATCTTATCCACCAGATCGGCCTTATTCATTTGTTTCTCCTCGCAGGTCTCTTTCATACCCAGCCGATACCGGGAGGACAAAAGCTCGTGGCTGAGTTGGGAAACCCGACGGGAGGTATTCTCCTCTCTCTGCGCAGAATGTCAACTGTGAAAATCCGCGCCCGAAGCCTGTTTCGCACCCCCTTGTCCCGAATTGGTGACGAGGAGGCGGGTTCAAGGTGGAAAGGGCGGCTCGGGGACCAGTCAGGTGATCAGTGTTTGTCAGTGGTCAGTGGCCAGCATGACCGACGACGGTGCTGTCTTTGACTGACCACTAGCACTGACCACTTCTTTTTCCACCGTCCTGCACAGGCTCTATCAGGCCTTCACAGCTTGTACACAGGCAGCTCTGGTTTCACACTTGCGGGAAACAGGGGTTCGGGTGCAAAGTCAATAAACACAATTTAGGACGATCGAATGAAGGTTCGAAGAAGATTTGAGGTGACGAGGCAGCAGCCGAAGTTTGCCCGCTCTGCGGAGGCACAGGATGGAGGACGCTTCCCGCTGGCCCTCGCGCGCCCAAGGACGTAAACAGTAAGAAAGACCGGCGTGTTACGCGGTGTGACTGCCAATTGCGGGCACGAGCGGAGCGCTGCTGGCGGCGGCGCGCATTCCTCGGCGTTACGAACATTGTGAACTGGCGAGCTACACCACCGATTTTCCGGAGCGCCAATCCCTCGTTGGCGTTCGCGCATCTTCGGCCTCCAAGTTCGCGCAGGAATACGATCCGCGCGACGGCACTGGACTGTTGATTATTGGCAAGATCGGCACCGGGAAGACTCACTTGGCAGTTGGAATCGTCAAGGAACTCATCCTAGCAAAGGAATTTCTTGCCTGTTCTACGACTATCGCGAGCTGTTGAAAGAAATTCAGAATTCCTACAACGCCGCGGTTCAAACCACCGAATTGGATGTCTTCGTCCCGTCTTTGAAACCGAAGTTCTCGTGCTTGACGAGTTGGGCGCGGTGAAACCCACAGGAATGGGTTTGGGACACTGTCAGCCTTATTTTGAACACTCGCTACAACGACAAAAGCACCACCATCATCACGACCAATTTCGAGGATCTGCCAGCCGCCGGCTGCGAATCGGCCCCGCGATTTCTCGCCAGCGCGGGATGACAAGCGCGCTCGTAAATACGCCCTTGGCGACCGTATGGGCGACCGCATGCGCTCCCGCTGCATGAAATGTGCCGCGTCATCAAGATGGAGGGCGACTGACTTCCGCCAGAATTTCCGCAGCGCCAGTTTCCGGTAAACCTCCACTCAATCTGTGGGGACGAGATCTGAAGTGGCCTGCCACCATCGGCTTTACTCCTAGAAGGGAGCACCATGCGCTGGTCCCACTATGTCGCGTACTTCTTCGGAGGCGCATTTCTCGTGAATGCACTGCCTCATCTCGGAAACGGAATTTCGGGACATGCCTTCCAGAGCCCCTTCGCATCACCACCCGGGGAAGGTTTGTCTTCCTCAATCGTGAATGTCCTATGGGGTCTCTTCAATCTTGCCGTCGGATACCTGCTGGTCTGTCGTGTCGGCAACTTCCAGCTACGTAACACGCAGCACATGCTTGTCCTCGGGGCAGGCATCTTGATTATGTCGCTAATGCTTGCCCACGCGTTCGGCCGGTTCCACGGAGGGCTGTGAGGCTGCCTTTTCGATATGATCACCTCCCGCCTGGTGATTCCGCACTAGAATGAACTCGTGCTGACCGACCGCCTGGAATTTTCGCCTGCACGCGATGCGGAGATCTTTTCTTCCGTTCCGTCGGCTCCGGCTGTGTTCCTGCTACGCGGCCTTGACGCCCAGGCCGAGCCTTACGTCAGCAAGACCGCAAATCTCCGGCGGCGTCTGCAACGCCTGCTCGGCCCGCTCGAACAGCGTACGAAGAAACTCAACCTGCGCGATCGCATCCGCTTCATCGAGTACGCGCCTACCGGCTCCGACTTCGAATCTGGCTTCCTGCTTTATCGGGTGCTACGCGAAACATTCGCCAAAACCTACGGTAACCGAATGCGCTTCCGCTTCGCGCCGCTGGTCAAGTTGCATCTTGAAAACCAATATCCGCGCGCCTCCATCACCACGCGCTTGGGAAGCCTCAAGGGGAGCGTGCTTTACTACGGTCCATTCCAGTCGCGCACGGCTGCCGAAAAATTCATGAACGATTCGCTCGACTTCTTCAAGATGCGCCGCTGTGTCGAAGACCTCAATCCCGACCCCAAGTTTCCCGGCTGCATTTATTCTGAGATGAAGATGTGCCTTGCGCCCTGCTTCAAAGGCTGCACCGACGAGGAATATTCCGCCGAAGTAAACCGCGTGCAGGCCTACTTCGATTCCGGAGGAAAATCTCTGGTTCGCGAATTTTCCGCGCAGCGCGATGGCGCGTCGTCCGCTCTCGCATTTGAAGATGCTGCTGCGATTCACGTTCGCCTGGAGAAGCTGAAGCCTGTACTGAGCCAGTTTCCCGAGATAGTCCGCCGCCTCGACCGGCTTTCGGCTCTGATCGTCCAGCCCTGCCATGCGGCAGGCTCAGTAACGTTCTTTCGCGTGGATAGCGGAGCAATCTCCGGGCCGGCGCTGTTCTCGATCCAACCTGCCGAGCACACGAAATCGCAATCCATGGAATCGCGGGTGCTGGCTGTTCTCGACTCGTTCCCGCCGGTGAAGGCACGGCCCGCGCTCGAAACCATGGAGCACCTCGCGCTCGTCAAGCGCTGGTATTATCGCGGCCGCCGCGCTGGCGAAATATTTCTGGCGGATGACAAAGGTGTATTTCCTATGCGCCGCATCGTGCGCGGCATCGCGCGCGTGTTTAGAGGCGAAGAGCCGGAAGTTGATCCCGGACACGTTCAGACAAGTAACGATTCGTATCAGGGTATGCCTTAAGGCATGCCGTGGGATAGCAACCGGGATCGCGCCTTCAGGCGCTGGATGTTAAAAGAAGAAGGAAGGAAACCAAATGGCCATCAAAGATCCAAACGGCAAACAGCTCCGCGAGCATGTGCTCTACCTTCTCAACGGGGGCGGCGCTCACGCCCGCTTTGACCACGCCGTGAAAGACCTGCCGGAGGAATTGCGCGGCGAGAAGCCGAACGGGCTCCCGCACTCTGCGTGGATGCTGCTCGAGCATCTTCGCCTGGCGCAGTGGGACATTCTCGAATTCAGCCGCAACTCCAAACACAAGTCTCCCAAGTGGCCTGAAGGATATTGGTCGAAGACGGAGGGCCCAAGTGCGTCGGCATGGAACCGGAGCGTTCAGCAATTCCGCAAGGATCTGAAAGCCATGCAGGATCTGGTCGCAAATCCAAAGACGGATCTGTACGCCCGCATCCCCTGGGGCGACGGGCAGACCATTCTGCGCGAGGCTTTACTTTTGGCCGACCACAATGCTTACCATCTCGGCCAATTAGTCGATGTGCGCCGCCTGCTGGGGGCTTGGAGATAACTTCGACGAGGAGGGCTCGACGTCCGCGAGTAGAGCAAAGCCAATGAACATAGGTGGCTCTACAGCCGCGGCTGCCAAAATTGAAACGATGTAAACCACCCATCCGTACCAGGCGGTGTATCTGAGAGATGTGGGGAATACAAGTGCAAGGCCGGAGTAAACCGCGTACCATGCAACATAGGAACCCACAACGGATTCGATTACCAAAAGAAAAAGAAAACCTTCGTAGCCGTTGCTTATCTTTACGCTTCGCTTAAGAGCCGGCCATACTCCAATGTTTGCGCGCAGGATTAGCGGAATGGCTATTCCAAACCAGCCTACCACGCTTGCAATCGCAACGTAACTTATAACAGCAGCGGGTAGTGGGTCTTTATCAATCATACGAACCCACTACCCAGCAGCGATAGAATTGAATCGGGCGAGGTTCGCAGGGCCAACGACTCGTGCAATTGCGAAGACAACAAACCCGGCCGCAGCCATGCCCGCAAGGAAAACGGCGAAGGTGAACAGGGCGATGAGAAAGATCTGGCCAAAGTGCTCACGCGCTCGTTGATGGCTGTCGCTCTTCCAGACACTTTCATCGTCGACCCCATCTGAGCCGTTCACCACCGCCGCGATAGCGGCCAGAGCAAAACACCCGAGAAACCAAATTACAAAAAAACTGCCAAGGCGAAGCAGCAAAGCCGCCGCTTGTTCGGCGGGATGATATCGAATTTCGCGGATCGGAATGCTCCTGTAAATCGCGCGAATACGGTCGTCCGCGATCCACAAAACGAAAGACGCGATCAATGACGTAGGCGCGGTAATAGCAAACCAGCGACGGAATTGTTGCCGGTAGAGCAAAAATACGGTGTGGATAGAGAGGCGAGCGCGAGCGCTGCCGTCGAAATCATGCTGCTCTGCCGGTCGGTAGGTGAGGTCCACGATTCGATCCTCGCTCGGGACGTTTGCGGAATACGATTCTTACTCCCTCGCGCCAGCGCTCGTCAATCCCCACGAATTCCCATTCAATCTCGGGAGAGAAATAGCGCAATAACGTGTCTGTCGCGGGATGCACGTGGAGCGCTGGAGCTACCAGAAATAGCAGCGGCTTCTCGGCCGACAACTCACGGCCTTCGAAATATCCAAAGCGAGGAAATTCGCCGCGCGTGTGATGCCACTCCACGCGCGACCAGTAGTCCAGCCCTTGCAGCGGCAGGTGGATGTCTTCGTCTGCCTTTAGTTCCACCACCGCCAGCCGCCCGGCATGCGTAGTCGTGAGCACATCAATCATGGCGCGGTCGCAGGCGGAGAATGCCGGAACCTGCGAATAAAGGCACGATGGCACCAGCCGACCATCCACCACGCTCACATCGCCCACCACCAGAGCCTCCAGCCATCTCTCGGGACGCAGACGCCAGAGCGGATGCTGACGCGGTCCATAAGGATGACGCGTGTCGCGCAAACACGTGGCAAGTTCCGTGAATTCGGCCTCGTTACCTATCTCCAGAACGCGTTCCTCCGCGCCGACCCCGAACACAATTTCCTCAGCGCTGCGAAACGATCCCGGGACGCCCCCCAGACGAGTGCGGGCAAACTCCAACCCGCGCCAGCGAAAAACAATCTCGGCCGCCGACAGCACTGTGACTTCACAATTCGGCAGGATCTGCTGAACTCTCGCAATGGACTCCTTGAAGCGCTGGCGCGCCGCGTCATCGTCCGTGGCATGCACCAGCCGGGTCGCCACATTGCCGCGGTCTGCGCAATCGATTTCCACCAGCGCGTCATGCCGCTCGTCCAACTCGAACAGCGCCCACTTAGCCGCATCCCGGTTCAGGTTCGCCATCCGCTCCCGTACCAGCCCGGAAGTTTCCGCCGGAACAAACATCTTCAGACCCTCAACCAGCACATTCGTCGCCTGTTTTTCCCGGCACACATCGAGCCACAGAATGCCGAAGGTCAACGCCGCGTCGATCGAGGACTGCGTTTCTTGTGCATTAACCCCAAGTACCGCAAAGGCCGAGCGCCCCTGCCGCATCAAACCTCGCGTGTAGACCGGCCCGAACGATTTCTCCAGATCCATGCCGGTCGTCAGCCGCGTGATTTTGAATTCGGGAAAATGCCGTTCCAGGGTTCGCCGCAACTTCTGCTCGTAAGCGGCGCGGGCGGCTCGTCGAGCACTAGGAGTGCGGCGATCGCGTTCGCGGCAGATCTCCAGCTTCGATGGCCGCGCCTGTCCTAGCCGCTGCACCGCCAGCCGCAGCGTGCCATTCTTGACTTCAGCCTCCAGCACGCGCCGCACCGAATTGCGCTCCGCAGACCACAGGTGCAGCAGGCAGCGGTTGTACTCGCCTGAAATGGAATACTTGGATTGTGCCAGGTCAAAAGCGACGGCGCCATTTTCCAGCACCACTGCACCCGCGGCCTCGCTCAGAAAGTCCTGCACGGTACGAGTCAAGGCTTGCGGGGTCACAATCGGCATGGAAGTCTCCGCTCCGGATTATGCAGACACCAACGCCCCGCTGTCTGTGACATGTGACCATCGTTATACTCAGCCTGTGGATGTTTCGCCCCGCCCGCCTGCGCTCCGTGTGGGATAATGAACAAATCCGCCCAACTGAGTCTGCCACTAGCCCGGCGGCATCTAATTTTTTGTGAGTAAAAGCTTGAGCAATCAACCTCTTCTAGATAAAGATAGACAGCGCTTTTTCTTCGACCACTACGGCGTCACCGAAAACGACCTCGAACATTACCTGGCGGCAGCGCTTTCTGCCGGCGGCGACTACGCCGACCTTTATTTTGAGTATCTTTCCTCCACCTCGCTGATGGTGGATGAGTCGATGGTCAAGTCGGCCTCGCAGGGCATCTCGGCCGGTTGTGGCGTGCGCGTGGTTTCTGGCGAGCGGACCGGATATGCTTATACGGACGACCTCTCCGCCAGCCGAATCCTGCATGCAGCCCGCACAGCGGCGCTGATAGCCAGCGCTCCGGCAAAAACTCCTGTAGCTGGCTTCCGGCAAACCGCGGCCCGCAGCCTTTATCCCGTGACTCTGCCCTCGGTCGATGCCGAGATTACCGCCAAGGTTGAGCTTGTGTTGCGCGCGGATAAAGCGGCGCGTGCCTACGATCCGCGCATTCAGGAAGTTCGCGCCAGCTACGGCGACGAGTTGCGGAATATTCTTGTCGTTGGTTCCGACGGAACCTTCGCCGAAGATTCCCAGCCGCTCGCCCGCATGAACGTGTCTTGTATCGCTAAAACCGAAAACAACTCCGCGCGCGGAGGTTCCGGTGGCGGCGGACGTGTTGCGCTCGATTTCTTCTTCGGAGACAAGAATCCCGAGTACTTCGCCAAAGAAGCAGCCCGGCAGGCCATTCTTCAACTCGACGCGCGCGAAGCTCCCGCGGGTGAGATGGAAGTGGTTCTCGGCCCGGGATGGCCGGGCGTTCTTCTGCACGAAGCGGTCGGTCACGGATTGGAAGCCGATTTCAATCGCAAGAAAACTTCAGCTTTCGCCGGACTGATCGGCAAACGAGTAGCCAGCGAAAAATGCACGGTCATCGACAACGGTACGATGCCGTGGCGTCGCGGGTCTATGAATGTAGATGATGAAGGCGAGCCCACGCAGGAAACTGTGCTGATCGAGAAGGGAATTCTGAAGGGCTACTTGAGCGACAAGCTCTCCGCGCGCCTGATGGGCATCGCCGACACCGGCAATGGACGCCGCGAAAGCTACGAACACATCCCCATGCCGCGCATGACCAACACTTACATGCTCGCGGGCCAGGACAATCCTGAAGACATCATTCGCTCGGTAAAGCGCGGCATCTATGCCGTAAACTTCGGCGGAGGTCAGGTCGACATCACCAACGGCAAGTTCGTTTTCGGAGCCTCGGAAGCGTACATGATCGAGGACGGCCAGATCACCGCTCCCATTAAAGGCGCAACGTTGATCGGCAATGGCCCCGATGTTCTGACGCGGGTCTCGATGGTTGGCAATGATTTGAAACTAGACGAAGGCGTCGGCACCTGCGGGAAAGACGGACAAGCTGTCCCGGTGGGCGTGGGCATTCCGACAATCAAGATCGATCGGCTCACCGTTGGCGGGACTGCCAAGAAAGATCCCGGCGGCTTCATGCAGTAAACCTTTTGCCACGGATCACACGGATACTTCACGATCCTGTCATCCTGGGCGGAGTGTGAGCTTCGCGCCAAAGCGCGAAGGTCACACGCAGTCGAAGGACCCCTTGCCGTAACACGACACCAGCGGCCATTCAAGGTATTTCGACCTGATTTTGAGTTTTGGCCTTGCGCGAAAACACCGCTCTCGCAAGCGTTACCTGCCCGCCGTTCGCGACGAAATTCGGGTCGGGAGGCAGCCGCGAGCACTCCTAGAATTAAGAGCAACTGCCACATCCTTACAAACGAAATTTCCCAAGGACGTATCCGCTATAGCGGGCTTATAATCCCGGCCAGAGTGATTGCAGGCAATCCGATGGCGCTAAAGAAGATCGCTTATACGGACGAGAAAGGCGTCTGGAGTTGCACTGACTGTCCGTGGGAATCTGAGGAGACGGATTTTCTACGCAATCCAAGGCCGCCGGATCATGTCTGCCCAAAGCAAGAACGGCGGAAGCCAGCTTTTGACTCAAGCGATGATTGACGAATCAAACGCTAAAGAAAAGCCCTCTGTGAGCGACAAGGACAGCCGCTTCGGCGTCAGATACTTCCTCTTCCGTTCGATGATGATTGGCGCGGCGTTCGGCATACCCGGAGTATTTTTCCCTCAGGCAAGAAGAATTCTGCGGCTGCTAAGAGACCTCGAACCTGTTCAGGTCGCCACTGACGTCTTTCAGTTAATGATCGTTCTCACGCTCCTTGGACTGATTCTCCAAGGCCTGTTCCATTTTGCGCGAGGTGCGCTACGCCTCTTTTTTCCGGAAGAGAAACCGTGACTAGCCTGTTCAAAGGTACAATTCCCCATTCTCGTCTTATAAAACCCGCGCCGACACCCCAGCCGAGGAGAGCATCCCCACCGCTTTCTTATCGAACGAAACAAACGTCTCCGCGCCGAGCCACGTTCCTTCGTAGGCGATCACGCCATCGGCAAAATCCCCGCCCGCGTCGAGCATTGCCAGTCCGGCTTCGGCCACCTGGCGGTCTGTCTCCACATTCTCCGCCGCCAGCAGAAGGCGGATTGCCCTGGCTATGCTTGGCGCGCCGTAGCCGTAAACGCTGCGCAGCACCCAGGCAAATTCGCACAGGCAGGACACCGCAATCGCAACCATCTCCGCTCGGGCCATGATTCTCGTCGCTGCCTTCGTCTGCTCCGGGTCGTCGCGCACGGCTGCGCGGACCAGAACGGATGTATCGACGGCGACCTTCATTTCTCGCCCATCTTCGTCTCGTCCATCTTCACCAAGCCTGCCCAACCGTCGGCCGCTGCCTGATTGATTTCTTCGATAGTTGCTACTTTCTTCGTTTTTCCAGCCAACACCCCAAAGAAATCTTCAATCTTGCCCGAGCGTCTGGCTGCTTTGATCATGCCTCGTCCATCCGGCAGAAGCTCCAACTCGATCTTTTCACCGGGCTTGATGCCGAGGTGACGCATCACGCTCTTGCGGAACGTCACCTGTCCTCGCGCGGTCACGGTAAGTGTGCTCATAAACGCATTGTAAGGTAAAACAGCATTACTTACAAATGCAACCTGCCGAGCCGGCCGCTGCAGGTATCGGAGGCGCGATATCTAGAAACTTGGGATAATAGCTTTATGCCCGCTACTCAGCTCGAAAGTTCGAAACTCTCGACCGACCTCCGCGAATTAGCCCAAGACATCGTCCGCCAAGCCATGAACGGCGGTGCCACCGCTGCCGAATGCGTAGTCCGAGAAGGCGATGAATTCTCTACGCTAGTCCGCCTCGGCCAGGTCGAGACCCTGAAAGAGTCCGGATCGCGATCTATCGGCGTAAGAGTCTTCAACGGCCAGCGCGCCGCCAGCACATACTCCAGCGATTTCTCCCGCGCCAGCCTCGACCGCATGGTCAAGTCCGCGCTGGAGCTTTCGAAGATCACCTCGGAAGACCCGTTCGGCGGAATCCCTGAAGCTTCGCAACTCGGCTCGCTCACCGGCGATCTCGATCTTTACCACGAAGACGTTTATTCGCTGCCCGGCCCCGAGCGCATCGACTACGCCCGCCGCACCGAAAAGGCTGCGCTCGATTTCGACCCGCGCATCAAGAATTCCGAAGGCGGATCGTTCGACGCCGCCACCGGCCACAAAGTTCTCGCCAACTCCCACGGCTTCGTCGGCGAATATCGCCGGTCGTATTGTTCCGTGTCAGCCGTTCCCATCGCGCAAACTGAAGACGGCGCAATGCAGCGCGACTATTGGTACGCAGTTGCGCGCACGCTGGGCAAACTCGAATCCCCCGAGCAGGTCGGCAAGGTTGCAGCCGAGCGCACGCTGCGCCGCTTGGGCGCGCGCAAGGCAAAAACTGCGCAGGTACCGATCATCTTCGATCCCATGGTGGCCACATCAATCCTCGAACATATTTTCGAAGGGGTGAACGGCGACTCGGTCTACCGCGGCGCGTCGTTTCTGGCGGGCAAGCTGGGACAGAAAATCGCCGGCGACAACGTCACCATCATCGACGACGGCACTATGCGCGGAGGCTTCGGCACCAGTCCCTTCGATGGCGAAGGCGTGCCCACGCGACGCACGGTCGTTATCGAGAATGGCGTGTTGAACTCTTATCTGATGAACACATACACGGCGAAAAAGCTGGGCCTCAAGACCACCGGCAACGCTTCCCGGGGACTAGCCGGCACGCCGGGCATTGGCCCCGGCAATTACTTCCTGCAGCCGGGGAGCAGAACGCCGAAGCAATTGATTTCTGAAATCAAGGAAGGTCTTTACGTAACCGAGTTCCTGGGCCACGGCGCGAATCTCGTCACCGGCGATTATTCCCGCGGCGCGTCGGGCTTGTGGATCTCCCGCGGAGAGTTTGCCTACCCAGTCGAAGAGATCACCGTCGCCGGAAACTTAAAAGAGATGTTTTTCAACATCTCCGAGGTCGCTAGCGATCTCGAGTTCCGCGGCTCCGTGGCCGCGCCGACGCTGCGTATTGACGGCCTAACCGTGGGCGGCGAATAATCAGAGCCCATGAAATTCGCTAAGATCGTATTTTGGATCGCTGCCATATGGGGCGTCTTGATCCTTACGCCACTGTATTTCATATTCGATATGATCGGCCGCAATGATCCGCCGCCAATCACCCATCCCGCGTTCTACTACGGCTTCGCCAGCGTGGGGTTGGCCTTCCAGGTGGCATTGATCGTCGTCGCCAGAGACCCAGTGCGCCTCCGACCGATGATGATTCCCTCCGTGATCGAGAAGTTTGGCTACGCCGCTACGCTGCTCGTTCTCCATCTGCAGAATCGCCTGCACTCGCAGGATCTGGCGCTCGGCGGCGTCGACATGGTGTTCGGAGTGCTATTCCTGGCCGCATACTTCAAGACCGGCAGCCAGCAATCTTTGGGCCTTCGTGATACTTAGTGTCCTTCGTGGTTATCCGCTTTGTTCTGTTGCTTGTAAAACTGACCCACTACCACCCCGGTCCTTTCCAGCGCTTGTATGACATACTGAACTCATGCAGTCTCCGCTTCGGTCGCCCACCGCGGCCACAGACCCTAAATGGGTAAAAGTGAACCTTACCGCCGGCACGGGTGTCGACATCGAATGGGGCGACGGCCACGTTTCTCACTACAGTTTTGTTTATCTCCGCAACGCCTGCCCTTGCGCCATGTGCAACGAAGAACGCGACAAGGCAGGACGCAAGCACGGCGAACCGCCCAAACCCGCTCCCGGCGCGCTGCCCATCTTCAAACCCGCGGCCAAACCAGTTTCTGCCGAAGGCATGGGCAAATACGCTATCCGGTTCAAGTGGAACGATGACCACGACCTCGGCATTTACTCGTGGAAATTCCTGCGCGAAGTCTGTCCCTGTGAGGAATGCAAGGCCGCACCGTCGGGAACCGGGGAATAAGCTCCGAGGCGCGCACCGATGCAAGAAGGCAAATTCAGCAGGACCGCACAGCGGGTGGCGATTCGCCGGGCCGCGCATCAGCTTCTCGACCAGCCCAGGGTGCTGGATGATCCTCTGGCCCTGCGCATCATTGGCTCTGAAGCGGAGGAAGCGCTCCGGTCCGACCCGAAAGAGCACCATGCCTTCTCCCGCGCCTTCCGAGCATTCATGGCGGCGCGCAGTCGCTACGCCGAGGACGAACTCGCCCGCGCCGTAGCGCAGGGCGTGATGCAATATGTTGTCCTTGGCGCCGGACTCGACACCTTTGCTTACCGTAACCCTCACAAGGATGTGCGAGTGTTCGAGGTGGACCATCCTGCCACGCAAGCCTGGAAGCGCAGGCATTTGCAGGCTGCGGATATTGCCATACCATGGTCCCTAACTTTTGTGCCGATAGACTTCGAAGAGCAAACGCTGGCGGATGGGCTTGAGCACTCTGGATTCAACGCCTGCGCCTCGGCATTCTTCTCCTGGCTGGGCGTGACGCCTTACCTCACGCGCGAAGCCTGCATGTCTACTCTAAGTTGCATCGCGAAACTGCCCACGGACAGCTGCGTGGTATTTGATTTCGCGGTCGACCCTGCGCTTCTGAATGCCGGGCAGAGACAGGCGCTCGGTGCGCTCTCCAAACGTGTGGCCCGGTACGGCGAGCCACTTCAACTATTCTTCGATCCCGGAAAGTTGCAGGACGAACTGAAGGCCATGGGATTTCACCGCACCGAGTTTCTACAAGGCAAGGAGCTGAACGCGCGGTATTTCAAAGACCGCAAAGATGGATTGCTTGTGCGGGGCAGCATTGGACATCTCATGGGCGCGTGGGTGTGATGTTCGCGTGCTTTGAATAATCGCGAATCCCGATTCCCCTGTAAAATTAAAATCATCAGCTCCGGAGCCACTTCCGCATTGTCTTTTCTCGATCAACTCAACCCGCAGCAGCGTGAGGCCGTCGAAACTGCCGAGGGCCCGGTGCTGATCCTCGCCGGCGCGGGCAGCGGCAAGACGCGCGTCATCACTTACCGCATCGCCTACCTCATTGAGCACAAGGGGGTGATGCCCGAATCCATTCTGGCGATGACGTTCACCAACAAGGCCGCCGCCGAAATGGGTGAGCGCGTCGAGAAGCTTGTCGGCGGACTCAGCGTTGCCAAGCCGGTCATATCGACATTCCATTCTTTCTGCGTGCGCGTTCTTCGCCGCGACATCGAGGCTTTGCAGATCCCCTCGGCCCCGCCCGGCCAGCCGCCCATTGGCCACACGAAAAAATTTGTTATCTACGACGAGGGCGATCAGCAATCCGTGGTCAAGTCGGTGATGAAGCGGCTTGGCCTTGACGACAAACAGCTCACGCCGCGCACTGTGCTCTCGCGCATCTCCTGGGCGAAGAATCACATGCTCGATCCGCAGGAGCTTTACCTACAGTCAGCTGATCCCAAGAACGAAAAGATTGCGCATCTGTTCGAGGAATACCGCAAGGAGCTGCGTAAGGCCAACGCTCTGGACTTCGACGATTTGTTGCTGGAGGCGACGCGGCTGCTGAAGGCCTCCACGCCCGTGCGCGAGTACTACAACCGCCGGTTCCAATACCTGCTGATCGACGAGTATCAAGATACGAATCGCCCGCAGTACGAACTCATGCGCATGCTGGCGGGCGAGCGCCACAACGTGTGCGCTGTTGGCGATGAAGACCAGTCGATTTATTCCTGGCGTGGGGCGGACATCCGAAACATTCTCGAGTTCGAGCAAGACTTCCCCGAGGCGAAGATCATTCGTCTGGAACAGAACTACCGTTCCACACAGAATATTTTGCAGGCAGCGTCGTCGGTAGTCGCGAACAACATCCGCCGCAAAGGCAAGAACCTTTGGACTTCGCGCCAGGGCGGCACCAAGATCGGCTACTACGAAGCCCCCGACGGCGAAAACGAAGCGCTCTTCGCTGCCGACCATATTGCAAAGTATCTGCGCGAGGCCGCCCAGCATGGTGAAACCCCGCGCGCCGCCGTGCTCTACCGCACAAATTCCCAGTCGCGGCTGTTTGAAGAAGCCATGCGCCGCTATGGCCTCAAGTATCACGTGGTCGGCGGATTCTCTTTCTACGAGCGTGCCGAGATCAAGGACATGATCTCGTATCTCAAGGTCATACAGAATCCCGACGACTCGATCTCATTGCTGCGCGTCATCAACACGCCGACCCGCGGTATCGGCAAAGGCACCATCGACACGCTCGAACGCCTCGCGCTAGAAACCGGCCTGTCGTTGTGGGGAGCGATCGGAGAAGCCATCCGCCGTCAACTCTTGCCGCCGCGAGCGCTATCCGCCCTGAAAAACTTTCAGCAGTTGATCCTCGACGCGCAGGCGATGCTGGCTGGTGGGTATGTACAGCGGTTGCTGGAGACGTCGGGGCTGGCGAAATCCGAACAAGCTGGTCCACCGCCTGAAAATATCTCCACAGGGAATGGCGCGGAGTCATTCAGTTTCGGCGCTTTGGCGCAGCAAGGTAACGCTGCCCATCTCACAAGCGCTGCCTGTGTATGGCGGTGATCTTGATCAGTTGGATGACGACGTATTGACCGCGCACTACATGAATACGGGAGAGAAAGAAGTTGGCACCGCCGACCTGCTCAAGTTCCTGATCGACCGCACCGGTTACATCAAACTGCTCGAAGACGAAGACACGCCCGAAGCGTTCTCTCGCATCGAAAATTTGCGCGAACTGGTCAATGCCGCCATGGACTCGCGCGACCGCGGCGAATCTCTCGACCAGTTTCTTGATCACGCCGCACTCATCAGCGATGCCGACGATTACGATGAGCGCTCCCAGATCACCCTCATGAGCCTGCACGCCGCCAAGGGTCTGGAGTTTCCCCTGGTCTTTCTCAGCGGCCTCGAAGAGGGCCTGTTTCCGCACTCGCGCACAATGCTCGAGCCTGACGACATCGAAGAGGAGCGCCGCCTCTGCTACGTGGGTATGACGCGTGCCATGGATCAGCTGATCCTAACCCGTGCAGTCTACCGCCGCAGATACGGCACCGACCTGCCCGAAGCCAGCGTGCCCTCACGCTTCCTCGAAGAAGTACCGCTTCAGTTGATCGAAGAGCTGGGAGGACGCCGCGCGGCTCGTGCGGGAACAGGACATGTGGGGACGGCCGCCTTCGGCCGTCCAGCGGGGCGCAGCCCCGCATCCTACGATGCGGACGCCCACTATTCCTACGAAGACGAAGACCAGAGCGCAAGCTGGAAGCAAAGTGGCGTCCCGGCCAGCCGCCAAAAGCCGACAGCCCCGGCCAGGCCCTATAACTCTATCGAGAACATCGCCGAGTTCTTCGCAAGCCGGGGCAAAAAGTTCACAGTCCCCAAGACCCCAGTCGAAGCGCCTACCGGCAAGCGCGGATTCCGCCCCGGCCAGAAGGTTCGCCATCCCAAATATGGCGAAGGAACTGTCTACCAGCGAGAAGGAGAGGGCGAAGAAGCCAAGATTACGGTACAATTCCCTCGCTTCGGCTTGAAGAAGCTGGTGGAGAAGTACGCTCAGTTGGAGCGAGCGTAAGTGGAATTTGGTAATTTTGTAATTGGGTAATTTGGCAATTTGACCGACCCGGCCTTAAATTACAAAATTGCCCAATTACACATTAAGATCCAAGAAAGCAATCATGGCAAACACAGCAACCCTGACCAAAGAAGAACGCAAGAAATCAAAACGCGCCGCACGCAAGAAAAGCAAAGCGGAAAAACCCAAGAAGCCCCGCGACTACGCCCGCGGATCGAAAAAACGCAAGGTGAAGAAGTTGGCTCGCGGCCAGTCGAAGAGATAGGCCGCTGTCGGCAGTAAGCACTTGGCATTTTGCCGGGAAGGTTCTTGGTTATCTGACAAGAACTCAGACTGGCTAAATGCTAAGTGCTAATGGCTAAAGGCTTGTTTTCAGGAGACAACTACCTCTTGTCACCATCACCCACGGAACCCGCGGCGACGATTTATACCTCCGACAACCAGCTGTTCTGCTGCAAGTCGATTGACAAGCTGATCTCGGATTCCGAAGAACCCGAGCGCCGGCTGAAAAAAACCCTCGGTCCTGTCTCTCTTACGGCGCTCGGCATCGGCGCGGTCATCGGTGCGGGCATTTTTACGGTGATCGGCACAGCCATCGCCGGACAGAAGTTCGACACTTCCTCGATCCTCAACGCTCCCTTGCTGGATTACCTGATTCGGCATACCGCTACGCAAGGCCGGCCGGGCGCGGGACCCGCTCTCGCTTTATCGTTAGTGTTAGTCGCCATCGTCTGCGGATTCACCGCCCTCTGCTATGCCGAACTCGCTTCCATGATCCCCATTGCGGGCAGCGCCTATACCTACACCTATGCGACCATGGGGGAACTCATCGCCTGGATCATCGGCTGGGATCTGATACTCGAGTACGCCGTCAGCAACATGGCGGTGAGCGTCGGTTTCTCCGCGCACTTGGTGGCAATGTTCGACTGGTTCGGTTGGCATCCTGCCCTGCGTTGGATTTCGCCTGCATACTTGCCGGGCGGCCTTTCCGATATTAATGGCAAGGTGCTTTACGCCCCTGGCCTGCACTTCGGCTTCGACGTTCCCGCATTTGTCATCGTCATGATTCTCACCGTGGTCTTGGTGCGCGGCATTCGCGAATCCGCCGAAGCCAACAACACCATGGTGATCCTCAAGATCTCCGCCATTCTTGCCTTCGTGATCGCGGGCGCTCACTTCGTCGCCCCCGCAAACTGGCACCCGTTCGCGCCGCAGGGTTGGTCTGGCATTTTGACTGGCGGCTCAATTATTTTCTTTACTTACATCGGCTTCGATTCCGTCTCCACCGCCGCCGAAGAAGCGAAGAATCCTCAGCGCGATCTACCCATCGGAATCATTGCGACTCTCATTGTGTGCACCCTGCTTTACATCTCCGTGGCCATCGTCCTTACTGGGATTGTACCCTGGCACTCCATGCTGGACGATGCCGCCCCTGTGGCCAACAGTTTAAAGATGCTGGTAGCCCGCACCGGCTCGAACACCCTGCGCTGGGTGGAACTGGGCGTGCTCTTTGGCGCCATGATGGGCATGATTTCGTCGCTGCTGGTGTTCCAACTAGGCCAGGCACGGGTCTGGTTCTCTATGTCCCGCGATGGCTTACTGCCTAAGCTTTTCGGCCGGGTTCATCCGCGCTTCCGTACGCCTTCCACCGCCACCTGGATTGCCGGCTTTGTGGTCGGCATTCCCGCCGGCATTCTCGATATCGGAACACTCTCTGATCTTTCCAACATCGGCACCCTCTTCGCCTTCGCGCTGGTGTCGATTGGAGTGATTATCCTTCGGTATCGCGATCCGGGCCGCCACCGTGGCTTCCGCGCCCCAGGCGGCATTGCGGCGCCCGTGCTGAGTGTGATGTTCTGCATTCTGCTGATGTCGGGCCTGCCGATCCTGACTTGGCTGAGATTCTTTGCTTGGCTAGCCATCGGCCTGACAATCTACTTCCTGTATAGCCGCCACCGCAGCGAGTTTGCGAAGAAGTAGCCGTCAGTCACCAGCCATCGTCATCAAAAACGCTGTGTCATCCTGAGCGTAGCGAAGGACCTCTGTACTCGCGTGCGCCGACACAAACCTAGATATGAGCGGCGCTGCGACTATCGTTGCCGCCCTCTCCGTGTCTCCGCAGTGAATCTTGTGACGCCCTCCTCGCAAATCTTCCCGCAAGAATCTACAATCAGAAAGTGATGTCCTCCGCCACTGATCGGCCGCCGAATAGCTTCCTGCGCCTCCTGCCTAAGGCGGAGTTGCACCTGCACCTCGAGGGCGCAATCGAGCCGGCCACGCTGCTCGAACTTCGCCAGCGTCACGGCGAAAGCGCAACCCAGGCCGAAGTCGATGCCCTCTACCGCTACGAAGATTTTCCGGGTTTCCTGCTGGCCTTCAAAAACATCACCGAGCACTTGCGGACTCAGGACGATTACGAGCTCATCACCTACCGCCTGATGCAGCGGCTGAAAGGAGAAAACGTCCTGCACGCCGAAGTCTACGTTTCGGTCGGAGTCTGCCTGTGGCGCAAGCAGGACTTCGCCGCCATCTTCGAAGGCCTGGATCGCGGCCGCGCCCGCGGCGCTCGCGACTTCGGCATCTCGCTGGTCTGGATCTTCGACGCCGTGCGCCAGTTCGGCGCGGAAGCGGCGCAGAAAGTTTTCGAGTTGGCCGTCCGCTATCACGACCGAGAGGTCGTCGGCATCGGTATCGGAGGCGACGAGCTAAAAGCGCCGCCCGAGCTTTTTCGCGACGCCTACGCCTGGTCCGCCGACCACGGCCTGCGTCTGACCGCGCACGCCGGCGAGACTGGCCCGCCCGAATCCGTCTGGGGCGCGCTTAATCTGCGCGCCGAGCGCATCGGCCACGGCCTCACCTCCTTCCACGATCCCGATCTCGTAGAAGAACTTGCGCAACGTCAGGTCCCGGTAGAAATCTGCCTCACGAGCAATCTGCGCACCGGCCTCTGTCCCAACCTCAACGATCATCCCGCAAAAAACTATTTCGACCACGGGGTAATGATCACGCTCAACAGCGACGACCCAGCCCTATTCGGAACAACGCTGGCGCGCGAATACCAGATCGCCCAGCAAATCTTCGGATTCACCGACGAACACCTGCGCGAACTAGCCCGCAATTCATTCGAGGCGTCATTCCTGCCGGCAGAAAAGAAACTAGAGTTCCTGAACCTGTTCGACGCCGCCGCGGCAAGATGACACAGCTTCGGATGAAAGAGAACTGAGAAGGAGACTAACTGGCCACTGACCACTGACCACTGGCCACTGGCCACTGACCACTGTGCCTCTCCACATCGGCATCGTCGCCTGCAGCGCGGAAGGCGCCGCGCTCTGCTACCGCACCATCTGCCTTGAAGGTGCGGAGTGGCTTGGTCCGCATGGGCATCCTGAAATTTCCATGCACGGCCACAACTTCGCCGACTACGTCAAGTGCATCGAGGCCAACGACTGGGTGGGAGTCGCGGAACTGATGCTCTCCTCGGCGGAAAAGCTGGCCAAAACCGGCGCGGACTTTCTAATCGCTCCGGTCAACACCGTGCATCAAGCTTTCGACCTGATCGAACACCGTTCGCCGTGTCCCTGGCTGCACATCGCCGTCGAAGTAGCGAACGAAGCCAAACGTCACGGCTACAAGCGCCTCGGAGTTCTGGGTACCCGCGCGCTCATGGAAGGCCCGGTCTACCGCGAAAAACTGAAAGCCGCCGGCATCGATCACCGCATCCCCGGCGCAGAGCAGCGCGAGCGCATCCACCGCATCATCTTCGACGAGTTAGTCCAGGGAGTGTTCCTGCCGCGCACGCAAGCCTATCTCACAGAAGTGATCCGCGCAATGAAAGACGAAGGCTGCGACGCCGTAGTTTTGGGGTGCACCGAAATTCCGTTGCTAATGACGCCGGAGCAATCCCCGCTGCCAATGTTGGACTCCACGCGCCTGCTCGCAAGAGCCGCGCTGCGCAAGGCAGTCGAAGCGTAGCAGGAAACCATGTGGGGACCTCCGCCTCGGCCGTCCAGTCGAGCGCAGCCAGGCGATTATGTGGCAGTGATTTTGTGGCGCGGGCACTCTTGCCCGCGAACGCTATCCACGGAGAGGATCTAATAAGCTAGTTTGAATCTCTGAATCCGTGCTCAAAATCCGCCAACTTCCGGGTCCCCACGCTGTCGTGCGCCTGCGACCTTTTTCCCCTCAAGAGTTCAACCCACGCAGTCGTAGACGCCATTCGCCCCGCCATTTTCGCCGAACGCTGTCGCGAAGCCTGCATTTATCGAGAATCCATGCTGTAATAAAGATTCAATGCCATCAGCTTTTACAACCCTCCGCCGCCGCGCGAAAGCCGTCCACCGCAACCTGCGCGGAGCCTCCATGGCCGCCCGCGCACTCGCCTCGACCGATCATCCCCTGCTGGCGCACATCATCCCGGTCCGCCGCTGCAACCTGGCTTGTACCTACTGCAACGAGTTCGACGATTTCTCCAAGCCCGTGCCGACAGAAGAAATGTTCCGCCGCATCGACAAGCTCGGCGCACTCGGCACGGCCGTGGTCACAATCTCCGGCGGCGAGCCGCTGCTGCATCCTGAACTCGATGAAGTGATTCGCCGTATTCGCTCCAACGGCATGATCGCCGGCTTGATCACCAACGGCTATTTTCTGGTCGCGGAACGCATTCAGCGCCTGAACCGCGCCGGACTCGAGTGGCTGCAGATCTCCATCGACAACGTGAATCCCGACGAGGTTTCGAAAAAGAGCCTGAAGGTTCTCGACAAGAAACTGCAACTGCTCGCCGAGCATGCCGAGTTTCACGTGAATATCAATTCAGTTGTGGGCGGGGGCATCTCGAATCCGCAGGACGCCCTCACCATCGGCAAGCGAGCCATCGAACTGGGTTTCAGCTCGACCATAGGCATCATTCACGACGGCAGCGGCCAGTTGCAGCCGCTCGGCGGGGAAGAGCGCCGCATCTATCACGAAATGAAGTCGATGGAGAAGCGCAGCTTCACCCGCATCAACGCCTTTCAGGACAACATCGCGCAAGGCTTGCCGAACGATTGGCGCTGCCGCGCCGGCGCGCGCTATCTCTACATCTGCGAAGACGGATTAGTGCACTACTGCTCGCAGCAGCGCGGCTACCCCGGGGTCCCGCTCGCCACCTACACCCGCGACGACATGCGCCGCGAATACCTCACAGAGAAAGGCTGCGCGCCGCACTGCACAGTCTCATGCGTGCACCAGGTTTCAATCTTCGATGGATGGCGCGCCCCGCAGCATCCCGCCCCGTTAAGTCCTTCTGCCGCGTCCGCCGGCGAACTCGTGCAGATCAAGTAGGATTTGAAAGGGCGCGGCTTCAGGCCGCGCCTCCTGTCGGACAATAACAAGGTAGGTTTTAGCCCTAGGACTACTTCTTCGGCTGCGCGCTCGGCGGCAGAATATTATTCAGACGCAAATACATCGCAGCTGCGGCGTAATGGTCAGCCCATCCGCTGGCCAGGATCAGCGCCGCCAGAGCGCGGGGAGCTTGGCGCCCACCAAACAGTTCGATGTTGTCGCCCAGTTTGGAGTCGTCCATCTTACCGAGCGCGTCGGCGCAAAAGTCGTACGATGCGGTAGCCGCGGCGAGCAGCTTGTCTTTGGAGTCGCTTTCCTTGACTTCCTCGACCTTGGGTTCCGCGAGGTTGGCTGCCTTGGCGCAGAAGCCGTTATTGAAGCCAACGATGTGGACGACGAGATGCGCGAAACTCATCTGATCGGGTGTGGGCTTGTAGCCGAATTTATCGGCTGGCATGGCGGTAATGGCGCCGAGGGTATTGGTTCGCGAGCGTGGCAGCAAGATGCGCAGACCAGCCGTCACCGGATCCTTCACCGGTGCGGCCGCTTGCGAAGCTGACGCAGCAGCGGAGGAGGGTTGGGCGGTCTGCGCGCTTCCGGAACCAAGACAGACACAAACGCACACAAACGCGAAGAGAAATGTGACCAGAATGCGGTTCATTCGATAGCTCCTTAACTTATTAGACTTCCGTACTTGGCCGCGGTTAGCGCCACACCTACGACATGGAAGCGAGAGCCGCGGAAGCCAGCTTCCAGCAAAGATACCATCCCGCAACCACAGCGATGGCGGTGCTGCGTTTCACTTTGCTGTTGCACGCGAACCCAATGCCGAGCAGCACAATGATCCATATCGCAATAATGTCGAGGCTGGACGCCATCTCGTAAACGAATTTATTTCCCGAGCGATCCATGAAGTGCGCCGGATTCGTAGCCACGGGATTCTTCACGTTAAAGCCTTCGGGATCGACTCCCGCAAACATCGAGATCGCGCCCAGAATCGATCCGATGATGCCGGGGAGACTGGCGTAAAACATGATCGCGTACGCCGTTTTAAAAGAAACATTCGCGCCCGCGCCAAACTTGAACGTTGCCCATAACACCACTGTGCCAATGGCGAAGAAAATCGGGATCGTCACCGGCGTTCCATACGACAAGTAGCCAATCAGCGTGTTGGAAAACCGAACCTGTTTCGCCTGGTCGTCGGGTGAGAGCTTTTCGAATTGCTCGGCCCGCGAGGAATGCGCAATCTCGTTCTTCGTAATCTGCTCGAAACCCACCTGCCGTTGCATCGTATAAACGAAGAGCAGCGCGCAAATGGAGATCAGCAGCCACGGTCCCCACCAGCTTGCATTGCGGCGGAGGTCGGTGAAAGTTTTCGAGGGTGCGATGAAAGTGTCGACTATGCGCGCGCCTTCGGAAAGCGGAGCCGGCTCCGGCGCAGGCACGGGCTCGGATATTGGTGGAAGCGGAGCAGCAGCCATTCTATTGCCTCCTGTTCAATGCGAAAGAATTCTAGCCGGGAGTCTGTGGTGAAACAAGCCCGAGTCTTAGGGAGTGATCAGAGGCCAGAGGTCAGAGGTCAGTGGTCGGTGGTCAGTGTGAATTCCTCCGGTGAGATTCGGTTTTGGCTGACCACTGACGAATGACCACTGCATTTAAGATGAGCCCATGCAGAACGTGACGCCGGTCGCGATTGCCGCACTAGCGCTGGAACTGGCTCCGGCAATTTTGTTCGGATGTGCAGCCGAGCGCGTCGCGCGCCGCCTAGAGCGCTGGCCGGCGGCTCTGCGCGTGAGTCTCCCCGCGCTGCTCGCCGCGCCTTACGCGATGCTTTCGATTTCCCAACACATCTTCCGGTGGGGATGGTTCGCCCTCTACGCCGCCCTGCCCGTGGCCATCGCCTGGCTTCTAATGCAAGCCGCAGCAGCCGACCCCGAGCAGCGCGGCAACTGGCACGACGCGCTGATCCTGCTGGTGCTGGGACTCGCTGTGGATTTGCGCTGGTTCGATCAGGCTTGGCCCAGCGGCCTGCGCGCTCTGAACGAATTGCTTCTGGTAGACGCGGGCTTATATGGATTTCTCGCGATCCGCCAACTCACAGGAACCGGATTCAATTTCCATTTGAAATGGAGCGACTGGAAAACCGGTCTGCGGGAATTGATTTATTTCACGCCCATAGTTCTAGTGCTGGGACTCGCGCTGGGCTTCATCCATCCGCATCGCAGCCTGCAGGGCATCGGCAGCGCGCTGTTGCGCTGGGTGGCGATATTTTTCTTCACCGCCGTGCCGGAAGAACTTTTCTTTCGCGCCTGGGTGCAGAACCTTCTGGAACGCCGCGTAGGACGCGGCGCGGCTCTAGTGATAGCGTCAGTTCTGTTCGGACTGTCGCACTTCAACAAGCGGTCCGCCCACTTCAACTGGCGCTACGTTCTGCTGGCAACCATCGCTGGCATTTTCTACGGACGCGCCTGGCGCGAGCATCGCCGCATACCAGCCTCAACGATCACCCACGCCAGCGTGGATTGGATGTGGGGCTTGTGGTTCTAGGTTCGCGCCGATCCAACGAAACAGCGGCCGTCGCACAACAGGCCCCCGCGATCTGCGCCCCGATAAACAGCGGAACATCTGCCGGTCGAATCCCGGCGAAGGTGTCAGACAACGACCGCGCAATTGTAACCGCCGGATTCGCGAACGAGGTCGACGCCGTGAACCAGTACGCAGCAGTGATGTAGCTCGCAACCGCGAAGGGCACCGCCGCCGAACGCAGTCGCGAACATCCCCAGATCACCGAGAGCAGTCCGAACGTTGCCACGAACTCACTGAAGACCAACGCCCACCCGTGACGGGAATGTGAAGACAAGGAATACCACCGCAGCCCAAACATCAGATGCGCGATGATCGCTCCAGCAACTCCTCCCGCGCATTGCACAAACATGTAAGCCACCGCTTCGCTCCACGCCGATACCGTGTTCAATCGCATCGGCGAGCGTAACCGCGGGATTCAAGTGTGCGCCGGAAATCGGCCCGAACGTCAGAATGAGAGTAAGCAACGCTGCGCCCGTCGCAATCGTGTTCGCAAGCAAAGCAATGGCAACGTTCCCGCCTGCGAGCCGTTCGCCCATGATTCCGGACCCGATCACAGCGGCAACGAGGAACGCGCAGCCTAGAAACTCAGCCGTAAGTCTGGCGCGCAGGTTGAATTTCATTGATCGCCCAATCTTGGATCGCCAATCTTGTCGATCTCTCGCTTGATTGCCAGGTCGTCGATCGTAGCCAGAGGGAGGCTAAGAAATAAATCGATGCGGCGTTCCAGTGTCACGAAGGCCTCCCGGTATGCGTCCTGGATTTCCTCCGCCGTTCCACGAACCGCAGCCGGGTCGGGAACTCCCCAGTGAGCCGTCAAAGGCCCGCCCGGCCAGAATGGGCAAACTTCTTTCGCAGCGTTGTCGCAGACCGTGAAGACGAAATCAAGTTTGGGCGCGTCGGGTTTAGTGAACTCGTCCCAGCTTTTGCTGCGCAGACCGTCCCGAGGCAAACCAGCTCTCTCAAGTTCCGCGATAGCCTCCGGGCGAACCGCGCCGGAAGGATGGCTCCCCGCACTGTAGGCCCTAAAGTTCGGGAGGCCTTTGTAGTTCATGATTGCCTCGGCCATGATGGAGCGAGCCGAATTGCCCGTGCATAGGAACAAGACGTTATAGTGTCCTCTGCATCTCCGTCCCTTACTGGCAGCAGGTCGGCCCGCAGCAGGATTCGTAGTGGGTCAGTTTGAAAGGGCGAACAGACGCGAAACCAACCACGAAGGCCAGACGGTATCACGAAGGCTCTTGGTTTTCAGCGTTTTTCCTTCGTGTACCTTTGTGTCCTTAGTGGTTCATCTGTTTTTGTTACCGGGAAACTGACACACTACCAGGATTCCCTCCGTTGCGGCTTCACCGCCCGCACGAAAGCGCTCATCAACTTGCCATCCACCTGCGGCGCAATCGATTCCACGTCGATGTTCTGGCCGGAGAGAAATTCGCGCGCATCCTCGATGCGGTAAATCCTGGTGGGCTCAATCTCAATCTTCTCGAATCCCGCCGACGCGAGTTTGGCCCGGTACTCGTTCTCTTCGAGCGCGCCCGCAATGCAGCCCACCCAGAGCAGAACACTCTGGCGGATTTCCGCCGGCATCTCGCCGCGAGTCACAACATCGGACACAGCAAAGCGTCCCCCCGGTTTCAAAACGCGAAGCGCTTCCCTGAACACCCGGTCTTTGTCCGCCGAAAGGTTGATCACGCAGTTGGAAATGATGACATCCACAGAATCGGCAGGCAGCGGGATGTGTTCAATTTCACCCTTCAGGAACTCGACATTCTCAACTCCGGCCTTGCGCTTGTTCTCGTTGGCCAGCGCCAACATCTCATCCGTCATGTCCAAACCGTAGGCTTTGCCTGTAGCGCCGACTCGCTTTGCCGAAAGCAACACGTCGATCCCTCCGCCGGACCCGAGGTCTAAAACAACCTCACCGGGATTCAGATTTGCGAGAGCGGTAGGATTCCCGCAGCCTAGCGAGGCCAGCAGGGCTTCCTCAGGAATCTGCTGTGCTTGCGATGATCCGGAGAGAGATGATCCGGAGAGAGATGAACCGGAAAGAGATGGACCGAAGAGAGATGGATCGTACAGATTCGACGTGATCGGATCGCCGCACCCGCAGCTGGGAGTTGCTCCACAGCACGAACTGCCGCCGCTGCTCACGCGCAAAGCGGCTTGTCCATATTTCTCCCTGACGACTTCCTTAATGTCCGTGCTACTCATGTCCGTTCCTCCTACTTGCAGATTTGAACGATCTCTTCGGGTTTCACAGCCTTGTTGCGAGTGCAACACTCGGCATACAGGAATTGAAGCAGCTCCTGAAGTGCGTCCGTGTTTGCCGTATAGCGCAGAAAGGTGCTTTCTCGTTGAACATCGACGAGCCCTTCGGCTTTGAGTTTGTCGAGATGATGCGACAAAGTGGAGCTGGGAATCTCCAGATCTTCCTGAATCTCCCCGACCACCAGACCTTCGGGATGAGCCGTCAGCAACAACCGCATGATCCGCAGCCGCGGCTCCGTTCCCATGGCAGAGAACATGTCGGCGTACCGCGCAACTTGCTCCGCGGACCTCTTCGAAAATGCCTGCCTTCATACTTCGATATTTGCAGAAATATCGATTAAAGTCAAGCGCAAATCACCAAGGAGCCCTTGATCAAAAGATTTTCACTGACACCACTGATCACTGACCACTGACCACCAGCTGTCACTGACCACTGCCCACTCAGTAATAGCGCAGATATCCCAAGCCAACGCGCAAATGATGATGCAGCGCATCCGGAATGCAGACGGCAAAGCAGAGGCCCAGCAGTCCCTGCGCCAGGCCGAGCGCCCAGAGGTTGCGATAGCGGCGGAACAGCGCGCACGAAACGATGCCCCACGCCAGCGTGGCCGCGGTAAGCACGAGATTGGGCAGGTGCGCCGCGGCAAAGAGCACGCCCGCCAGAATCACGGTCAGGGATTCCGTTATAAAAAGACGCCCCAGGCGGTCCACAAAGTAGTCTTGCAGAAGGAACTGCTGGTAAATCGTCCACAGCACGTAGCCGGAGATGTGAATGAAGTCCGCTTTGTAGAGCGGATGCAGCGTCCCAAGTCTCGCGGCCACGAACACGCCCAGTGCAGAGAGCGCGACCGCGGCGGGCAGAATCCAGAGCGATGGGATGAAGCCGCGAGCGCCGAGACCGAGTTCATCGCGCCTGTGGCGGCGGGCCAGCACCACCAGCAACGTCACCACAAGTGCAATCGGCGTGAAGATGCGCTGCCAGTACTCGGGCATCCAGATGACGCCAACCACCACACCGTAGCCCAGAATCAACTCGACCAGGTCGCGGCCACGGCTGGGTTGGACCCTTGACATCAACCAAGTATGGCACAGTGTGTGGGGACAGCCGCCTCGGCTCCGCCGAGCGAAGCGAGGCGCTTTCCCCGAAACATTCACACCGCCACTTCCGGCGTGGCCTCGAGCAGGCTGCGAGTGTAGGCGTGCGCAGGGCGCTCGGTGATCTGCGCGGCCGGTCCGACTTCCACAATCTTGCCGCGATACATCACCGCGATGCGAGTCGAAAGATAGCGAACGACCGGCATGGAGTGCGAGATGAAAAGATAAGTCAGTCCAAAGTCGCGCTGCAATTGCGCGAGCAGGTTGACAATCTGCGCGCCCACGCTCACGTCGAGCGCGGAGACCGGTTCGTCGGCCACAATGAACTTGGGATGCAGCGCGAGCGCGCGGGCAATGCCAATGCGCTGTCGTTGCCCTCCGCTGAATTCGTGCGGGAAACGCCGCAGGATCGATTCGTCCAGGCCCACAGCGCGGAGAAGTTCGACGACGCGGGGTCGAGTCGCTTTAGCGTTTGTAGTTGAGTGTGGGGTCCCGTGTGCGCTTCCGTGAATGACAAGCGGCTCGGCGACGATCTCTTCGACCCGGAAGCGGGGATCGAGCGAAGCGAAGGGATCTTGAAAGATGATCTGCATATCGCGGCGCAGCCTTCGCATTTCGCCACGGCTGGCGCCGAGCAGGTCGCGTCCTTCGAAGCGGATGCTGCCCGAAGTAGGTTCGATCAGCCGCAAGATCAAACGTCCGAGCGTGCTCTTGCCCGACCCCGATTCCCCGACCAGCCCGAGCGTCTCGCCAGCATGAATGTCGAGCGAAACATCATCGACCGCGCGGACCTCGCTTCCGCCGCGAGACTTTGCGCCGAAAACAGATTCGCCTTGGGGATAAATCTTGGTCAGGTTTCGAATTTCGATGAGCGGCATGGTTTGTATTCCAGATTCTAGAATATGGAATGAGTTCACACTACTGCGCCGCAATCATCGGTACTGCTGCCAGCGCCGCCAGCAGGCCGACGAACCTCCAGCGGGTGAGGTGTTCTTTCAGGAAAATGCGCGCCAGCAGCACAGTAACGGCGGGATAGAGCGAGGAGATTACGACCGCTTCATCGAGGCGTCCCGTCTGGCTGGCGCGAACGAAGAGAACTGTGCCGAGGGAATCAATGCACCCGGTGAGCACCGCCCAGCGCACGCCGGCGGGCGTGATGTCGCGAAACCTACCGCCCAGCACGACGATCAGACCCGTGATGATCAGGCCGCCGGTTCGAGTGAGGGTCGCGATCCAAAAGACTGGGGCGTCGCCCGCCTGCCGGATACACAGATAGAAACTGGCGAAGCCTACGCCTGCGAGCACGGCGAGGCCGATGCCTTCGGGCCGCGCGCCTTCGTCTGTGCGCGTGATGAGCCAGAGCCCAACGACGGCGACGGCGAAGCCGACGATCGGGACCTTGCCGGGCATACCTTCTGTGAAGATGGAAAACAAAGTTGGAATCGCAGCGCCGAGCACGGCGGCGACCGGCGCGGTCACTCCCATCTTTCCTGAGGAGAGTGCGCGGAAGAAAATGGCAACGCCTGCGCCTCCAAATGTGCCGCCTGCCAGCGCCCAGGCCACCGCGTGCGTCGAGGGGAAAGGCGCGCGGCTGGCCGCGGCCAGAGCGGCCATGAGAACCAGTCCGCCGAAATTGAATACGACTGCGAACAAGAATGCATTGGCGCGGCGGGTGGCGTAGCCGCCAAGGAAATCGCTGGTGCCCCAGGCGAGGACGGCGGCCATGCCGTAGGCGGCGGTCTCGAATTGGGGCGCGGCGGGCACGTTCGACGAGGGTAACATGTGGCGACTGGGCGAATGTTCCGGTTGGAACATTGTGCTGAATGTTCCAACTGGAACATTCCACTTTGCAGAAAAGTTCTGGGCGTAAGTTGTTGATTCTTCGTGCGGGCTCTTTGGCGAGTCAATGGAATCATGGGGTTAGGCTGTGGAGGAAATGTCTACTTTCGAGGACATCAAATGTCTACTAAAGTAGACTTGACAGGGGCGCGACGTACTTTATAAGGTACGCAAGGAAGGCGGGGTGATCGACCCACTTACGCACGCATTACCGGCTCCCGCCCTTCGCAAAGTGCGCGAAGGACGGGGCACCCAGTCCATTGGTGATGCCAACGAGATCAAAAGCCGGGCTCTCGTCATCCAATTCGGGTATTGTCCTAACGCCAACGACTTTCAGGTAGACAGGGTCACGCGATACACACGATCATGCGGCCGGACGGTCGATGTTCCCGTCTCTCGGTCACCGATACCAACACAACAAATCGCTAATGAAAGGAGCGACAAAGTGGCAAAGATGAAAGCGGTTCAAGTGCCTAAAGCGGGAGCAGACTTCGAAATCGTGGAGCGCGAAATTCCTCAGCCCGGCCCTGGGCAGGTCAGGATTCGTGTCGAAGCCTGCGGAGTGTGTCACAGCGATGTCCTTACCAAAGAAGGCATCCTTCCTGGCATCTCGTATCCTCGCGTTCCGGGACACGAGGTCGCCGGCGCAATCGATGAGGTTGGCGCCGGTGTAAAAGAGTGGAAGAAAGGCGAGCGCGTTGGCGTGGGCTGGTTTGGCGGCCAGGACAATACCTGTCCGGCCTGCAGACGAGGCGATTTCGCGAACTGTGCGAGCGTCATCATCTGCGGGATCACGTATGACGGTGGCTACCAGGAATATATGGTTGCACCCGTCGAGGCGCTAGCCCACATGCCGGAATCGCTCGATCCCGCGGAAGCCGCTCCGCTCATGTGCGCCGGAGTTACAACGTTCAACGCCCTGCGCCGAAATGGTGGGATGCCCAGCGATCTAGTCGCGGTCCAGGGGATAGGCGGCCTGGGGCACCTAGGGATTCAGTTCGCAAAAAAGTTTGGATACCGAGTAGCGGCAATCGGGCGCGGAGCAGACAATGCGTCCCTCGCGAAGAAGCTGGGCGCGGGCGTATACATCGACAGCGCGGCAGTCGATGTGGCGGCTGAACTGAAGAAGCTCGGTGGCGCTCGCGTCATCCTGGCTACCGCGCCTAGCGGGAAAGCGATGTCATCCCTTGTTGACGGCCTGGGGGACAATGGCACGATGCTCGTCATCGGCGCGTCGCAAGACCCTATCGAGGTGCAGACCGGGAGTTTGATTTTCGGCAGGAAGCGCATTCAAGGATGGTCGGCGGGAATACCGACCGATTCGGAAGATACACTGCGCTTTGCTGAAATGACCGGCGTACGCGCCATGATCGAAAAGTATCCGCTGGCGAAAGCGGCGGAAGCCTACGACCGAATGATGAGCGGGAAAGCCGAATTCCGGGTGGTGCTCACGATGTAAGTAGCCTTGCCGACCGCACGCCGGGGGCTGGCTCGCAAACCGGCCTCCAGTCGCTGGGAAAGCGAGCAACTCACCTCTTACTGCAGATCACGCCGAGATGCGAAAAGGGTTTACGAGAAAACCACAAAGGGACGAGCCCGCGACGCCAGGCAAGAACTACATCACGCGGAGCGGGCTGCAGCGTCTCAAAGATGAGCACCGGTTTCTGCTCACCAGGGAACGCCCGGCGGTGACGGAGGTGGTGGCGTGGGCTGCCAGCAACGGCGATCGCAGTGAAAACGCCGACTATCAGTACGGCAAGCGGCGGCTGCGGCAGATCGATGGGCGGATTCGCTTTCTCACCAAGCGAATCGAAGCCGCGGAAGTGGTGGACCCGGAAGCTCCGAGAGCGGGGGAGGCGGCGACGCGGGCGTTCTTCGGAGCGACCGTGCGCTATGCCAATGCCGCGGGAGTATCGCGAGTGGTGAGCATCGTGGGCACCGACGAAATCGATCTCAACCGCAACCACATCAGTTGGGTGTCACCTCTGGGGCGCGCGTTGATGAAGTCGGCAGCGGGTGACAGCGTAGTCCTTCAATTGCCGGGCGGTACAGAATACCTGACCGTGCTGGAAGTGCGTTACCAGCGCATTTCTGTGGAACCGTTCCGTGAGCCAGCCGGATCCGAGGCCTCGGCAAAGGGACTCCCTCGCCGACGCTAAACCCACCTGACGAAAAAGAGATGAAACGGCGACTCAAGCAAAGCGCGTTAGTCGTTATCCATCCGCTGACGAGAACGGATAAAACCGGACTGCTGGGTTCGCAACAGCAGTCCGGCAGGTATCTAACGGGCGCTACTGCGCGTCAGCCACATTTTCCATCCAAGCGAAGGCCTTATTCCGTCGACGAGACCGGCGGAGTTCCACTGTCGATGAAGGTGTAGAACACAGCAACACGGCCGCCGCGTTCCTCCAGAACGTCCGTACCGGTATAGCGGAACGGTTGGTCAGGAAGTCCGCTCCCCCAACGGCACATCCCGACATTGTGCATCGTGCGAATCTCGCCAACCACCTTGTAGCGGTACTCCGGGATGCGCCTACGAATTTCGGACGCTGCCTGATTGATCGCCGCAATGCCGACCAGGCGGCCACCCGGGTGTATCCATACGGCATCTTCCGTATAAGCATTGCGCATCATGGCTTCGCGCTTCACTGGATCAAGCTCGATGAAGATCTCATCGAAGTTGTGGTGCATCAATTCTGCAGCTGTCATCTTCCCTCCTTTTCTCCTTTTTTTTCTCCTTGCCAGTGCAACGATCTTTGTCTTGCGTTTGAGCTTCCCGGCCATTCTTCCTCCTGGCATTTCTCTAAAGACACTCAGAAGGAACATAGAATGGCTTGTACGAAACGGCTATCATAGTATGAAAACGCTATGGGCCAGAGCCGCAAAAGGAGGACGACAGATGGCGGGTGGGCCCATCTCGCATTCGCGACGTATCCCTCAATCCGCTTACAAGTGCGAGATTAAGCAGGCAGGGATGGGCGGGTGTCGATGGTTGCGTCTTGACGCGGTAGAAAAGGAATGGGAATGTCGCAGGTGTGTTCGCAGCCTGTAGAAAATCATGCGGAAGGCTGTTTTGTGGTGCTTACGCGGGGAAAAGTGAGCCGGTTTGTTTCAAGCAGAAAATTGACTCTCACGGCGCGGCACTCTAACATGGTGCCACTTTGCGGAAGTTGCGATACGGCGTGCCCGGCTGCATGATCGACCAGCCATGATCGACCAACCACGATTCGACCAACCATGATCGGCGAAACTATTTCTCACTACCGCATTCTGGAAAAGCTGGGCGGCGGCGGCATGGGTGTCGTTTACAAAGCTGAAGACACCCGGCTGCACCGCTTTGTCGCGCTGAAGTTCCTTCCTGAAAGTGTGGCGCGCGATCCGCAGGCGCTGAGCCGATTTCAGCGCGAGGCGCAGGCGGCTTCGGCGTTGAACCATCCCAATATCTGCACTATCTATGACATCGGCGAGGCCGATGGGCGCGCTTACATTGTCATGGAGTTTCTGGATGGCTTAACGCTGAAGCACGCCATCAACGGCGCGCCGCTCGAGATGGAGACGTTGCTGCGCGTGGCGATCGACGTGACCGATGCGCTCGATGCGGCACATGCCAAGGGCATCGTGCATCGCGACATCAAGCCGGCCAATATTTTTGTGACCAGCCGGGGCAGCGGCAAGATTCTTGATTTCGGGTTGGCCAAAGTAACGGCGGTGCCGGGAGATGCAACTCAAACCGGAACCAATGTCGATCAACTGACCGACGCGGGCTCGACGGTGGGAACGGTGGCTTATATGTCACCGGAGCAGGCGCGAGGCAAGCCGCTCGATTCGCGCACGGACCTGTTTTCCTTTGGCGCGGTGTTGTATGAGATGGCTACCGGCACGCTGCCGTTCCGCGGAGACACGACGGCAGTCTTGTTTGAATCGATCCTGCATAAGGCGCCGATTGCGCCGGTGCGGCTGAATCCCGATTTGCCCGCCGAGTTGGAACGCATCATCAATAAGGCTCTGGAAAAAGATCGCGACCTGCGCTACCAGCATGCCTCCGATATGCGGGCGGATTTGAAGCGGCTGAAGCGGGAAGTGGAATCGAGCGGCACTTCGGCGGTGGCTGCGGAGGACAAAGCGGAGAGCGGAGCGGCGGCGTCAGGGGTGAAGCGGGAGTTGAGCGGGAAAGGATTGACGCCGGCGAGTTCGGGAACGAGCGCGGCTACTGGCGCCCCGCGATCGAAGCTGGTCTGGATAGTTGCGGCTCTTGTGGCGGTGATTGCGGCGGCGGTTGCCGGCTACTACTACACGCATCGTCCCGCGCCCAAACTTACCGAGAAAGACACGATTGTGGTGGGAGACTTCGCCAATTCAACCGGCGATGCGGTGTTTGACGACGCGCTCAAGCAGGCGCTGAGCGTGTCGCTGCGGCAGTCGCCATTTTTGAATGTGCTCTCGGATGAAAAGGTGGCGGCCACACTTAAGTTGATGACGAAGCCGGTGAATACGCCACTCACGCCGAATGTGGCGCGGGAGTTGTGCCAGCGGGCTGACAGCAAGGCGTACATTGCGGGTTCCGTCGCCAGCCTGGGAAGTCAATACGTGATTGGGCTAAAGGCGGTGAATTGTTTGAATGGCGACATCCTGGCGCAAGAACAGGCGACAGCATCCGGTAAAGAAAAAGTCCTCGATGTACTGGGCGAGGCTGCCGGAAAACTGCGCGGGCAGCTGGGCGAATCGCTGGCCTCGGTGCAGAAGTTTGACGCGCCGTTGGCACAGGAAACTACGCCATCGCTGGAAGCTCTTAAGGCGGCGAGCATCGGCCGGAGGATCGTGCAGGAAAAAGGCTCGGCGGCTGCCCTTCCTTCATTTCAGCACGCCATTGATCTGGACCCCAACTTTGCCACCGCAATCGAGGGCCTGGGGATTATGTACGGCAACATAGGCCAGCCCATGCGAGGGGTGGAGTACTTGAGCAAGGCCTTTGCTTTGCGCGAGCGCGCCAGCGAACGGGAGAAGCTGCACATCACATCGATGTATTACCTGGCAGCCACGGGAGAACTGGATAAGGCTGTCGAGACCTTCCGGGAGTGGCAGGAGAATTATCCGCGGGACGAAATTGCATACCTTAACCTGGGCACGTTGTACGGGATTGAAGGCAAGATAGAACAGGGGTTAGAGCAGTCGCGCGAGGGCATGGGCCTGAATCCAGACAATGTGATTGCAGCGGAAAACGCGATTGGGTTCCTAGTCGGTCTGGGCCGCCTCGATGAGGCGCGGCACATGTACCAGCAGACCATGGCGCGCAAAATGGATGACGATACCTTGCACCTCGTGCTCTATGGGCTGGAGTTCGTGGAAAAGAACCCCAAGGGAATGGCCGAACAGGCAGCCTGGTTTGAGGGCAGGCCCGAACTTCAGCACGAGATCGTGGCACTGGAGGCCGACACGGAAGCCTATACCGGGCACATCGTCAAGGCCCGGGAATTGACGCGCCATGCGGTAGAGGCGGCCGTGCGGGCGGATAACAAGGAATCGGCAGCGCTGTGGCAGCTTGAGGGTGCATGGCGAGAGATACTCTTCGGCAATCTTGAGGAAGCCAAGCGCGAAGCCAGTGCCGGCCTGGCTTTTGTCCCCAACAGCCGGGACGCGCAACAACTGGCGGCGCTGGTTTTAGCTCGGGCTGGGGATACGGTCAAAGCGGGGGAGTTGGCCAAGGAATTGGCCAAGCAGTACCCCCAGTACACGACGGTGCAGTCCTACTGGCTGCCCACGATTCAGGCGCAAATTGCGTTGCACGCCAAAGATGGGCCGGGCGCGCTCGCGCAATTAAGAAACGTTGCAGGCCTGGACTATGGCCTGACCGTGAGCAATGCGAATAGCTCCTGCCTCGATCCAACCTACCTTCGAGGCGAAGCTTACCTGGCGGCCGGGCAGGAAGGCGCTGCGGCGGAGTTTCAGAAGATCATCGACCATCCAGGTATTGTCTGGAATTGCGCCACCGGCGCGCTGGCGCATTTGCAATTGGGGCGCGCTTACGCCGCTGCGGGAGATAAGGTGAAAGCGCGGGCGGCTTATCAGGATTTTCTTACGCTTTGGAAGGATGCCGATGCGGATGTGCCGGTGTTGAAGGAAGCCAAGGCGGAGTTTGGCAAGCTGCAGTAGGGCCGCTGCCCACCCCAGAAAAATCCTTTAACCACTAAGGACACGAAGTTACACGAAGGCTTTTGTTGCCTGACGGCGCTATATCCGCCGGCGTCGGATCGGTTATGCTGGTTGCAGTTTCCGGAGGATGATTGTGAAACGCTTCCTGATTGCCGCTCTTCTATGTGTGTGTGCCGGGTTCAGCTTGACCGCCTTGGCGCAAACCGCCGCCAACGATCCCGCCACGAAGGAAGACGTCGAACGATACTTTCAGGCGGTTCATTCCCATGACATGATGCTGAAAATGATGGAGGCAATGTCGGCGCCTATGCATCAGGCGGCGCACGAGCAGTGCGAGAAGGAGAAAGACAAGCTCCCGGCGGATTGCGAAGAGCGGATCAACAAGCTGCTGGACGGAATGACGAAAGAGTTGCCCTTCGATGCGATGATGGAGGCGATGGTGCCGGCCTATCAGAAACATTTCACGAAAGGCGACATGGACGCACTGATCGCGTTTTACTCCGCGCCCACCGGACAGAAAGTATTGCGGGAATTGCCGGCAGTCACGGCGGAAGGTATGGAAGCCATGATGCCGATCATGCGCAAGAGCGTGGAGAAAATGACGGAGCAGGCGGAGCAGGCAGTCGCTCAGATGATGAAGGGATCCACTTAGGCGGGTAAGGCCTAAGAGGTTGAGATTCGTGGTTCCCACCCTTCGGCTTCGCTCAGGGCAGGCTTTCTCGCAAAAGACGCGAGAAGCGACGCACCCTCGTTTGTGGTTGTGCCGGCCTCTGGTGGGCAGGAGTGGCCGCTCTACACGTGTTAGAATTTGCACCAGTCAGTCCTTGCGAGAGCCTTGATTTGATTGAGCTGGCACCTTCGATTCTTTCGGCTGATTTTGCGCGTCTGGGCGAGCAGGTGCGTGCCGCCTGCGACGGCGGGGCGAGTGTCATCCATGTGGATGTTATGGATGGGCATTTCGTGCCTAATCTTACGATTGGGCCTCCGGTGGTGAAGTCGCTGCGCAAGGTTACGGAGTTGCCGCTGGACTGCCACTTGATGATCGAAAATCCGGACGAGTTTATTCCGGCGTTTGCCGACGCGGGCGCGGATTGGATCTCGGTGCATCAGGAAGTTTGCCGGCATTTGAACCGCACTCTGCATCTAATCAAGAGCCACGATTGCCTGGCTGGCGTTGTGATTAATCCCGCTACGCCGGTGGATGCGCTGGCCGAAGTGCTCGACATTGTGGACTATGTGCTGGTGATGTCGGTGAATCCGGGCTTCGGGGGACAGAAGTTTATTCCGGCTGCGCTGCACAAGATGCGGCAATTAAGTGAGATTCGCAGCCAACGCCGGCTGAGCTACCGCATCGAAGTAGATGGCGGCGTGGCGATGGATACGGTGGCCGATGTGGTGCGGGCAGGCGCGGAAATTCTGGTGGCGGGCAACGCCGTGTTTGGGAGTGGCGATCCTAGCAAGAATGCGGTGGAGTTGCTGAAGGCGGCTACGGAAGCGGCGCTGCTGAGAGTGTAGGACCGGGTTAGTGGCGTGCACGGTGATACAAGGCGCCGAGGGTGTTTAAGCTGCAAGCAGAAAGCGAGCCGAGCTTCGCTCGGCGGTCGGGTCAGAGACCCGGCCCTACATCTTCATCTTCATATAGAGGGTTTAATGTCACGTCGAGTCTTAATCACTGTGCTGCTGGGAATACTGCTGATAATTACAGCGGGGTGTACCAACAAGAAGTCGGTTAATCCGTTGGCCAATATTGGGTCGAAGCAGCCTGACAAGGTTTTGTTCGACAAGGCCATGGACGCGATGAAGCACAACCGCTTCGACGTGGCGCGCATGACACTGCAGACCTTGATCAACACTTATCCGGACTCGGAGTTCATCGCGCGCGCGAAGCTGGCGGTGGGCGATTCGTGGTATGCGGAGGGCGGGACGGCGTCGCTAGCGCAGGCCGAGCAGGAGTATCGGGACTTCGAGACATTCTTTCCCAACATGCCGGAGGCGGCCGAGGCGCAGCTGAAGATCGCCAACATCCAGTACCAGCAGATGGACAAGTCGGACCGCGACTATACCCATGCCAAGCGGGCCGAGGATGAGTACCGGAACCTGATCATGCAGTATCCCGATAATCCCAAGCTGGTAAAGGAAGGGAAGCTGCGGCTGATGGAAGTGCAGGAGGTGTTGGCCGACCGGGAGTTCAACATTGGAAAGTTCTATTACTACCGGCTGTCGTATCTGGCGTCGATTGCGCGGCTCCAATCGCTGGTGGATAAATACCCGCTGTACAGCCGGGCCGACGAAGCGCTGTACCTGATTGGCCAGAACCGGGAAGGGCAGATCGCGCAGGTGCGGGCGCAACCAGTTTGCACAGGACCGAGCACTCCGCCGGGCTGCATGGGGAGGGAATCAGACAAGGCCGGCATGATTGGGGAACTGACGAAAGAGGCGGCGGCGGCGTATTCGCAGATCATTACGCGGTATCCGGCGATGGAGCACGAGGCGGAGGCGAAGAAACGGCTGGCGGCGTTGCATCAGCCGATCCCGCGGCCGACCAAAGCGGCGCTGGCGCAGAACCGGGCAGAGGAAGAAAGCCGGCGCGAGGCCAGCACGCTCGACCAGCTCATGAACGTACTGAAGAAAGGGCCTGACATGGCCCAGGCGTCGAAAGTAGGCGATCCAACATTGGTAGATCCGACGCCAGTGTCGGCTCCAGATGTATTGAGGACCACCATGCGCCAGGCGCAGGGAGCTCCCGCCGGCGATCATGGTCTGAGTGTGGAGACGGTGAAGGGTGGAGCTCCTGCGGCGAATGAGCCGGCGCCGCGCTCCGATGCGGCCGCGGCCAACGGCCAGCCTTTTGCCCGGGCGAACAGGGCGGCTGACCCTATCGAACTGAAGCCCGCGGCGCCGGATCCAAATGAGTTGAAGCCGAGTGGGCCTCCGGATCCGAACGAGTTGAAGCCGGCAGCGGGGAGTCAAAGCGCAGCCTCGGCTGATGCTCCGTTGCCGCCTCCAGTGCAAATCAATGAGATTCAGCAGGGGCCGGCAGCGGGCGGCCAGACCCTCGCGAGTTCCAGTTCCAGCTCCGACTTGGCCAGCGACAAGGATGTTTCGAGCAGCAAGAAGAAGAAAAAGAAGGGAATAAGGAAGATCATCTCGTTCTAGCCCCGGCAATTGCCCGCTAGTGATCGTCCATTTTTGGTTTGGAGCTAACCCGGGTCCCGGGTCAGCCTTCCGGAAATTCCACTCCCGCGCGCGGTAGGCGCTGACCACTGGTAACCAGGTAACATCCCGTCTGATCATTGACTTGCGCCGACGGGCAGGTTACCTTCGCGATATCTCCCCTCACCAGAGGAATTTCTTGGCCCGGAAAATACTGCTTGCTGACGACAGCGTGACCGCCCAGAACATGGGGCGCAAGATCCTTGCCGACGCGGGGTATGAGGTTATCGCTGTCAACAACGGCTCGGCGGCGCTGAAGAAGATCGCCGAACTGAAGCCTGACCTGGTCATCCTGGATGTTTACATGCCCGGCTACAGCGGGCTGGAGGTATGCCAGCGCCTGAAGGAATCGCCGGAAACAGCGCGGATTCCTGTGCTGCTCAGCGTAGGCAAGCTGGAGCCTTTCAAGCCGGAAGAGGCGCAAAGGGTGCGCGCCGACGCTTATATCGTCAAGCCATTTGAAGCGAGCGAGTTGCTGAGCGCTTTGTCTAAATTGGAAGACAAAGTCGTGCCGCGGGCCGAACCCTCGAAGCCGGGGCGCTTTGCGCGGGCTATGGCGGCAGCGGAAGAAACCAGCCGCGGCAGCCGGAAAGAAACCGCGAGCGAGCAGACGGGATGGAGCAGCCGGATTGGGTTTCCGCACGAGAAGGTGGGGCCTGCGGAGAAAGTTGCGGACGACTCCGCGATCTATAACCCCATGAACCGGGATCTCCGCACGGTGGTGGAAACCGCCGCGGAGAGAGCCGCTGGGAAAAATGCTGAGATCCAAACCGAGAATAAAGAAGAGACGCGGGCACCGGCCGCGAAAGTGGATGAGGCTATTGTGGATGTGGCGGCATTGACGCCGGCGGGTTTGCCCAAAGATGTGACGCCGGAAGAGGTGGCCGCGATTACTGCCGCAGTGGCGCAGATACATATGGCGGGTGCTGCGGTTGAGGATGAGCATCAGACTTTTGAAAGCGGGTCCTCAGCAGTCCAGATTCCTGAAACCCAGATTCCCGAAACCCGGATTCTCCGAAACCCAAGTTTCTGAAGCTGCTGAAACCGCGAGTCAGGGAAGCCTGGAGCCGCCTTCCGATCGAGTTGAAGACAACGTTGCGCCCCCGGTGCGCGCGGAATTCACGGCCGAAACCCCGCAAGGGAGCAAGATTGATGAGCTAGTTAGCGAGGTTACTGCGACAGAAGTGAACCTTCGCGTTAACGGTGATGTGCGCGCCGAGCAGACCCAGGATTTACCGGTCACTATGGCCGCGGCCACGGCTGAAACCGCGGCGGCGACTGTGGGCGCATCGCGGTGGACCGCGGTTCCGGTGGCGCTGGAAGGCGAAGAGGCAACCGTCTCGCTCGAAGAGGAAATGCAGAAGGCGTATGCGGTGTACGCGCCGTATGTGGCCGCCGAGGGGGATTCCGGCGGGGTTGCTGCGGTGCAGACCGTAGAGGCAGTAACGCCTGACCATTCTTCTTCAATCGATGTAGTTCCGCTGGTTGAGGCTTCCCCTGTCGAGAACGCTTCTTCCCCGGAGGTTGTGCCCGTCGAAGTAGATGCTGTGACGGCAGCGGCCGCCAAGTTCGTGGAGCCGAATCTGGGGTTCGCTTCAGTGGCCGAGTCTGTTGCGCCTGCCGCGAAGACAGAAGTTGACGAGTTTCCTGTTGCCGAATCTGCTGTTGCCGAATCTGCGAGTCAGGCCCCGCCGCAAGCGCAGGAAGCACCGCCGTGGCCTGAATCTGAACCTGCGATGGCGGAGGCAGCCACTGCTTCCAGCGCCGACTTTGCTTCCGCCGCAAACGCTCACGAAGACGCAGAGGAACTTAAACCGGACTTTGAGGCGGTTAAGAGCACCGCGGCGGCTTGGGCCAGTTGGCGTCAAATCCGGGATACCCGGAAAGACGAAGTAACTCAGACCCCGCCCAAAGAATTCGAAGTGCCCGAACCGCTTCCGGCAGAGATTGCTGCAGCGGTGGCGGCGGGCGCCGAGCAGACTTTGCAGACAGCCCCAGCCGCGCCGAATAGCGATCCCGCAGATGTGGCGAGCATCGTGGAGAGTGTGCTGGCCAATCTGCGCCCCAAGCTCATGGAAGAGATCTCCCGGAAAATGGCCGAGAAGAAGTAGGCTGCTAACAAGCGTCAGCTCTTAGTTTCTTCTGCTTTACTAGGTTTTCTCGGGCCCTATGTTCTCCGTGTTGACAATCGCCATGCAGGCGTCCCGGTATCCCAGCATTCAAGACTGCCGGAAAAAATCTGAGAAGGAGTGGCCCGCCATGTATAATTGCGGCCTTGACGCGCTCGGGACCGAACGGGCTCGCGTTGCCGGAGGTAGCCAACATGAAATCGGCCCTGGCATCCCTTCTCTTGGTTTTTGTAGTTTCAGGCTTCGGATTCACTCAAGACATTAAAGTGCGCGAAGAAGCAGTTCGCCTGCTGGAACGGGCGGGCGCAGCTAGTTCCTCGCCAAAGTTGCCCAATCTGGAGCGCGTCGATACCTTTCGTGTCTTTGGAGACGCTGGCATTCAAGAGGGAAGCTTCAGCCGCATGGTGATTCAAGGTACGGGCAGGCGGGAAGAATATAGGCTCGGGGATTACCACCTGACGAATGTGTGGACGCGGGAGCAGGTTGCCGTTGCGGGGACGCCTCACATCCTGCCGGCCGAACTGATGAACGTGCTGCGGATAACTCCGATCCGGCAGCTTCGCTTCGACGGCGAAGATGTAATTCACTCCATCGCGGACAGGAATGTAGGAGGCCGCCAGGCTCGCTGTATTGAATTCGATACGATCAAAGGGCAGCAGACACAAAATAACGAACTCTGCGTGGACGCGAAGACGGGCGTGCTGGTGGAAGAGAAGCTGGGCCCGGAACTGATCGAGAATAGCGATTTCTTTCCCTTTGCCGGGGCGCTCATGCCGGGCAGGATCAACTACTCTTTCGGCGGGGTAAGAAAAATTGAAATCGCGCAGTCTATGACTGCTCTGAACGATTCGGACGCGAACGTGCTTGCCGCGCCGCCGGATGCCCAGATGCATAAGATATGCACTACGTTCCGCCGTCCCTTTGGGCTGTCGATGCCACAACCGGCGGCGGGCAATGGCGGAAGCAACGTGGATATTGTAGTGCGCGGAATGGCGGGAACCGACGGATTGATCCACGATGCAACCATACAGAGTTCAGAGCGCCCCGATCTCAATGCCGATGCGCTCGCTCTGGTGAAGCAATGGACATTTACGCCGGGCATGTGCAACGGCCATCCCGATGAGCACGAGGTCGACTTGACGCTGCATTTCCAGGGGCGTTAAAGCAGGTGCCAACGATAGATGCCGGTCTGCATTGCGTTAGGCTGGCCCCCGCCTGAAGTGTCTTAACGGCGGTGAGAGACGCCTTCATTAAGGTAGTGTTTTAAACACTGTGTTGCTGCTCCTCTAAATTGGCTTATCAGATTGTGCCTCAACGGCATTTAAGACAGTACCTTCGTTAAGGTGGTGTCTTAAGAAGGACACTGCCTTCATTAACTCTGCGTTGACAATTCCTTGCAGGCTCCGGTATCTTAAAGACTTTGGGAAGTCTCGCGGTTGCCCGCCTGATGGTCTGGCGTCCTCGCCGGAGAATCAACGAGCGGTCTTCTTTGCTATATTCAATCGCGTTTCGCAACGTTATTTTTCATTCTGGGAGAGTTCCGATGTCAACCTATTTCCCCAAAGCGGGGGAAATTGTGCGCAAGTGGTACGTCGTGGATGCGGATGGGCAGACGCTCGGGCGTCTAGCCTCGCAGGTGGCGCGTGTTTTGATGGGCAAGGAAAATCCGCAGTACACGCCCTTTCTGGATACAGGCGATCACGTGATTGTGGTCAATGCCGAGAAGATTCGAACGACCGGCATGAAGTCTGAGCAGAAGCAGTATCACCATTACACCGGCTATCCGGGCGGACTGCGCACCGAGGATTACCGCAAGCGTTTGGCGCGCAAACCGGAAAAGATCATTGAAGATGCGGTGAAGCGCATGCTGCCGAAGAACAAGCTGGCGGCACATATGTTGTCGAAGCTGAATGTTTACAAGGGCGACAGGCATCCGCACGAGGCGCAGAAGCCGCAGGATTTGAAGTTGGAAGTACGGGCGTAGGTTTGCGGCGTCGATAGACGCAGCGGCTATAAAGCCGAGTTGGATTCTTACGCAGTTCGGCACGCCTGAAGGCGTGCCCTGATACGAATCGAATGAGAGGCTCAGTTTCCTGAGGATTTAAGCCAGGAGCTAGAAGCTTTAGGAGCTAGAAGCTAAATGGCGGAATTAGTTCAGTATTACGGGACGGGACGGCGGAAGCGGGCGATTGCGCGGGTTTATTTGCGTCCGGGCAGCGGCGAGTTCAAGGTGAACGGGCGGGCGTTTGAGGAGTACTTTGTGACTCCGGCGCAGCGTTCGGCGGCGAAAGCTCCGTTAGCGTTGACCGACTCGGCGGCGGCGTTCAACATTGTCGCCAACGTGCTGGGCGGCGGGGTGCGCGGCCAGGCCGATGCCGTGAAGCTTGGGATTGCGCGAGCTTTGATGCAGTTCAACGCGGAACTGCGCGGCAAGCTTAAGTCCGAGGGCATGGTGACGCGGGATTCGCGCGGCAAGGAACGGAAGAAGTACGGGCAGAAGGGCGCGAGAAAGCGGTTCCAGTTCTCGAAGCGATAGTACCGAGTTGCTGGTACTTGGACTGAGCAGAACGTACTGAGCAAAACGTACTAAGCAAGACCAAGATTCCTCAGCCCCTCGCTTTCGCTCGGGGGTCGGAATGACAAGGGTTTAGTTTTTGGCTAGGAGCTAGAAGCTAATAGCTGTTTTAGGTGTTCAATTCTTCCTGTGCCTCGCGGCGCGGGGACGGGAATGGCAATCCGGAAGAGCAGTTTCAAGTTTCCGGTTTCGAGTTTCCAGTGGATTTTTTGATCCTACCAGAAACAAGAAACTGGAAACCGGAAACTGGCGTAAGCCGGATGTAGACTAAACAAGGAGGTTCATTGGCTACTATCACCATGAAGGAGTTGCTCGAAGCGGGAGTTCACTTCGGGCATCAGACCAAGCGCTGGAATCCCAAGATGAAGGAATACATCTTCGGAGAGCGCAACGGGATTTACATCATCGATTTGCAGAAGACGCTGAAGATGTTCAAGGAGGCGTCGAAGTTCGTCCAGGAACTGGCGGCGGAAGGCAAGATTGTGCTGTTCGTGGGCACTAAGCGGCAGGCCCAGGACGCGATTGCCGAAGAGGCGACAAAGTGTGGCGGCTTCTACATCAATCAGCGCTGGCTGGGCGGCCTGCTCACCAATTGGGTTACGGTGCAGAAGTCGGTGAAGCGGCTGAAAGAACTCGACGAGATGGCCACGGATGGCCGCTACGAGCTGTTGCCGAAAAAAGAAGTGATCAAGCTCGAACGCGAGCGCAAGCACTTGCAGGCCAACCTGGCGGGCATCAAGAACATGAGCCGGTTGCCGGATGCGGTGTTCGTGATCGACTCGAACAAAGAGCAGATTGCTGTGCGCGAGGCGCGCAAGCTGGGCATTCCGGTGGTCGCGGTGGTGGATACCAACTGCGATCCCAGCGAAGTGGATTACGTGATTCCGGGCAACGACGATGCTCTGCGGGCAATCCGGCTGTTTACGTCGAAGATTTCGGACTCGATCGCCGAGGGTGCGCAGTTGATGAGCGACAAGCAGGTCGCGGACATGACCGCCGCAACGGAACAGGCGCAGGCTCTGGAAATGCAGCAGGCGGAAGATGCCGCAGCCGCGCTTGAGCTTCGCGCGCAGGAAGCGGCGGCTGCGTCCGATATAGCAGAGATCGGCGAAGACATCAGCATGGAGGAAGTGCTGGGTCCAGGGACGCATAAGAAGCCGGTTTCGAATGAAGAAGGCGACGTCGTTCCGAAGGTGGAGAGCCAGACGGTTTAAGGGCAGTGGTCAGTGGCTAGTGGTCAGTGGTCGGAAAGAACAAACCGGGCGTTTTGACATCAGACCCGCGCGGGTCGTCCGGCGCGGGTCAAAGTTTGTAGAGGCAAGGTTTCAGGTTTCCAGTTTCGAGTAGCCTGAGGCAGGAAACATTCATAGATCACTGGAAACTAGAAACTGGAAACTCATTTATGAGCACTACTATGGCGAATATTTCCGCGGCGCAAGTGAAAGATCTCCGGGAAAAGACCGGAGCTCCGATGATGGATTGCAAACAGGCCCTGACCGAAGCCAAGGGCGACATGGAGCAAGCGGTTGTGATTCTGCGCAAGAAGGGCGTTTCGGTTGCGGCCAAGAAGGCGGCGCGTGTGACCAGCGAAGGCGCGGTGACCAGCTACATTCATGCGGGGGGCAAGATCGGTGTGCTGGTCGAAGTGAACTGCGAGAGCGATTTCGTGGCACGCACCGACGACTTCAAGGAACTGGTGCACGATATCGCGATGCACATCGCGGCCAGCGACCCAAAATACGTCCGTAAGGAAGACGTTACGGCGGCAGACTTTGCCCGCGAGAAAGAAATCTTTCTGGCGCAGGCCGTCGCTTCCGGCAAGCCGCAGAATATCGCGGAGAAGATGGTCGCGGGCAAGATGGAGAAGTTCTATGAGGAGGTCTGCTTGCTGGAGCAGCCCTTCATCAAGGACCAGACTGTCTCGATTTCGCAGCTGATCGCGGCGAAGATCGGCAAGCTGGGCGAGAACATCAGCGTGCGGCGGTTCGCGCGATTCAAAGTGGGCGATGTGAGTGCGACGGTCGCCTCGACGAAACCTAAGACGGACGATGGCGGCGAATCTGCCGCTCCCGTGGCGAAGTAAATCAGTTTCCAGTTTTCTGGTTTCTAGTTTTCAGTAGTCACATTGCGTAGAGGTCGAATCATCGCTGTGGACAGAGGAACTGGAAACTGGAAACTCGATACTCGATAGTCGATACTCCATGCAAACCCCTGCCTTCAAACGCGTTCTACTTAAGATTTCTGGAGAGGCCCTGGCTGCCAATCAGGGTTTTGGTGTGGATACGGCGCGCATTCACGAGGTTGCGGCCGAGTTGGCCGACGTTCACAAGCTGGGAGTGCAACTCGCGATCGTTGTCGGCGGCGGCAATTTCTTTCGCGGTGTGGCGGACCAGGCTCGCGACATGGACCGCGTTTCCGCCGATCATATGGGAATGCTGGCCACGGTCATCAATGCGCTCGCGCTGCAGGATGCGCTCGAGAAGCAGAAGGTCTACACCCGCGTGCAGACGGCGATTGAGATGAATCAGGTGGCCGAGCCGTTCATCCGGCGCCGCGCCATTCGGCATCTGGAAAAGGGACGGGTAGTCATCTTTGCAGGTGGAACCGGCAATCCCTACTTCTCCACCGATACAGCGGCATCCCTGCGCGCCATGGAGATCAAGGCCGACGCAATCTTGAAAGCGACGAAGGTCGATGGAATCTACGACGCCGATCCTATGAAGGTGAAAGACGCGAAGAAGTTCACCGACATTACTTACATGGACGTGCTGAAGCTGGGGCTGAAGGTGATGGACTCGACCGCCATCAGTTTGTGCAAGGACAATAACCTGCCCATCATCGTGTTTAACCTGAACGAGCACGGGAATATCCGGCGGGTGGTCAGCGGAGAGAAGATTGGATCGAGGGTGACCGCATAAGGCTTTGGCCACGGATTAGCACGGATTCACACGGATTTTTTGATTCTTGATCCGTGAAAATCCGTAAGAATCCGTGGCCAGCGTTGTGCTGGGTTTATAATTCAGCGTTTTGATTCTTGACCCCTTCGGAGCTGACTGATATGGCTCAAACAACCATGGCCGCGATTCCGGGCCTGAAAGAAACCTACCTGCAACTGAAGACGCGGATGGACAAGGCGGTGGAAGACTTCCGCAAGGCGATGGCGGCCACGCGGACCGGCCGCGCCTCGGTGCACATGCTGGATAGCGTGAGCGTCGACTATTACGGTTCGCAGATGCCGCTGAACCAGATTGCGCAGGTGCACGCGCCCGAGCCGCAGATGATTACGGTGCAGCCCTTCGATCCATCGCAGATCGGGGTGATCGAGAAGGCGATTCGTTCGGCCGAACTTGGGTTGAATCCGATGAACGACGGGAAGATGATCCGGGTGCCCGTGCCCGCTCTCACTCAGGAACGCCGCCAGGACATGGTGAAGCATCTGCATAAAGTGCTCGAGGAGCATCGCACTGCGGTGCGGAACATCCGCCGCGACGGCAACGACGCCATCAAGAAGGCGATGAAGGACAAGAAGATCACCGAGGACGATGAGAAGCGGTCGCTCGAGGAAATCCAGAAGCTCACCGACGACGAAATCAAGAAGATGGAAGAGATGAGCAAGGGCAAAGAGAAAGAAGTGCTGGAGATTAAGTAGACTGTTTTCGAGAACTGCCCTTCGAGGCCTTCCGGGGCTCAAGCCTGACTAATTTCAATGCGCCATTACGCTGTGCCCTTGCTGTCACTTTTCGCCTTCTAGCCTAGCAGTTCCTTCGACAGCGGGGAGCCTTACGCATAGACTGGACGATGCGATTGATCTCAGGCTGTGTAACCCCAGCTTGCGTTCTGGTAATCCTTCTGAGAGAAAATCATCTCGATGCTGCCCTCGTCCGAGAAAAGATGAATTTCGATTCCATCTTGCCGGACTTGTGGATTCCCCTCTTGAAAACCTTTGTAGCTTTGATTCTGCAGATTGAAGATTCCGGTGCCTGCCGAGGGCAGTAGCGCAGCAGTTTTGATCGTGAGGAGGAAGTGCTCGTGATAGTGAACTCGCGGCGAGAGAGACCAGTAATGCATCTTGCCTGGGGTGAACTCATACAAGTTCCTGAGAAAGCCATAGTCCGATTTCGCTTCGAAGGACGACTCGATCCTCTGGCGGGGGACTCTGATTTGCTTGGCGAGTTCGTTGGCCCACTCTCCGGCGGGAATGGCAGTAACAACCAGTCGCAATCCCGAACGAAAACGAAGATCGGCTCTACCTTTCTCAGGCTTGTCCGTGGGATACAGCTTGGTCTGATTCTCGTCGAGATCGCTCCAGGGGACCTCAAATTCATAGCCGAAGTACGATAGCGTCCTTCCCGGAGCCTCCAGAAGCGGACGTATCTTTCAAGTCGGTCGGCACGATTCTGGTGATCGGAAGAGAGTTTCTCGCCGCGTCAAAAGAGAGCGCTATCGGAAGCACCCATTGCACGCCCACGAAGATAACGGCCAGCGTGATGGCCACCGTCACCAGAATATGCCGGGCTATTTTCACACTGTGTTCCTAGGATATCGCAAATAGGCTACACGCGACCTTCATGGTATTTCCCGCATTAGGGCCCGTCAAGAGTTACGAGGGAAAGCACCGTATAATCGAACGAGTTATGAAGCAAGTCGTCCATGCCGCGTGTCCGCACGACTGCCCCGATGCTTGCGGGGTGCTGATCACTGTGGAAGATGGACGTGCTACGAAGATTCAGGGGGATCCGCAGCATCCGGTGACGCGGGGGTTTTTGTGCGGGAAGGTGGCGAAGTATCTGGACCGGGTTTATTCGCCGGACCGGGTGCTGTATCCGATGAGGAGGGTGGCGGCTAAGGGTCCCGTGGCAGCCCAGCGGAGCTTAGCTCCTGACCGGGTCAAAGCCCCGGTCCCACACGAGTCCACCTGGCAGCGCATTCCATGGGATGAAGCGCTGGATGAAGTTGCTTTTCGGTTTCGCTCGATCATTTCGGAGTTCGGCGCTGAGGCGATTCTGCCTTATTCGTATGGCGGAACGCTGGGGGCGCTGAACGGCGCTTCGATGGATCGTCGATTTTTCGGCCGGCTGGGGGCTTCGCAACTGGAGCGCGCGATTTGTTCGGCGGCGGGCGAGGCCGGGCTGCAGTCCGTGCTTGGCGTGAAGCTTGGCACTGAGCCCGAGCAGTTCGTCCATTCCCGTTACATCATTGCCTGGGCTTCGAACATTCATGGCAATAATGTTCACCTGTGGCCTTTCATCGTGGAGGCGCGGCGCAAGGGCGCGAAGCTGGTGGTGATCGATCCTTACCGCACGCGAACGGCGACTTGCGCCGACTGGTATCTTCCGATCAATCCCGGCACTGACGGCGCGCTGGCGCTTGCCATGATGCACGTGATCATCGGTGAGGGGCTGCACGACACCGACTACGTGGCGAAGTACACGCTGGGTTTCGATCAGCTGTGTGAAAAGGTGAAAGCTTATCCGCCCGAGCGTGTGGCGCAGTGGACGGGGATCACGGCCGAAGACATCCGCAAGTTGGCGCGGGAATATGCGACGGTGCGGCCGTCGGTGATCCGGCTGAATTATGGCGTGCAGCGGTCGGAGGGCGGCGGAATGGCTACGCGGGCCATCGCGATGCTGCCCTGCATCATCGGATCATGGAAGGAAGTCGGGGGCGGGCTGCAGATGTCGACCAGCGGCGCGTTTGGGCTCAACAAAGATGCGCTCACGCGGCCTGACCTCAAGCCTGAAGGGCTTAAGCATTCACCTCGATCGGTGAACATGGTGGAGTTGGGCAAGGCGCTGAACACGTTGAGCAATCCGCCGGTGAAGGCGTTGTTCGTCTACAACTCAAATCCCGCGGCGGTTTGCCCGAATCACAATGAAGTGGTTCGCGGCCTCAAGCGTCCGGACTTGTTTACCGTGGTGCACGAGCAGTTCTTCACCGACACTACCGACTACGCCGACATTGTGTTGCCAGCGACGACGTTTTTCGAGCACAAAGATTTGCAGGCAGCGTATGGGCACTACTACCTGCAGGTGTCGGACCAGGCGATTGAGCCGTTGGGAGAGTGCCGCGCGAATGTTGAATTGTTCCGTGCGTTAGCTCAGCGCATGGGATTTACGGACGCGTGCTTCGATGAGAGCGTCGACGAGATGATCGATGGCGCGCTGGCTGCGAGCAATCCGTGGTTGAGGGGTATCAGCCGGGAACGGTTGGAGCGGGAACGGCAGGTGCGTTTGAACTTCAGTGGTCGTGGGTCGGTGATCAGTGGCCAGTTAGAACCGTTTCTTCCTTTCGCTCAGGGCGGCTTCCGCACACCTTCGGGCAAGGCTGAACTTTACAGCGAAGCTATTAAGGCGCAAGGGCTTGATCCGGTGGTTGAGTTCACGCCTCCGGCGGAGTCGCGGCATGGCGGTCAGGGCACGGCTTTTCCTCTGGAGCTTCTGGCGCGCAAGGCTGACAACTTCCTCAACTCAACTTTTTCAAATCAGCCCTCGGTGCAGCAGATGGAAGAGACGAACCTTCTCGAAATGCATTCCGCCGATGCCCTTGCGCGTGGAATCGCCGACGGAGAGAAGGTGCGAGTGTACAACCATCGAGGAGAAATCTTCTTGAAGGCCAGAGTAGACGGCGCGGTTCAGCCGGGAGTGGTTTCGGCGAGGCTGAATTGGGCCAAGCTGGGGCCTGGGTTGCGGAATATTAACGTGCTGACCTCAGAAAAACTTTCCGATCTGGGCAACTCCGCCACGTTTTATTCCGTCTTGGTGGAGGTGGAGTTAGCCCAGTCCCTTCCATGAAGCCACCGGCAAGAGTGGCGGCTTGGACGCTTTTTGTTTCTCTACCGTATAATGATCGTTTTCCCACATCCCAGAGGCTGAGGTCGTAGCGATTCATTTTTGCTCTCATCCAGACATTGTTGTGTCCGGGCGCGGCCACGGTTTCTACGGCGCCGTCCTTCCTCCATCTTCTTCATTTGCACGGCTTTGCCGGAGAATGACGAGGCTCGGGTGGGCGCTCGGCATTACTCTTCTTCTGCTTTCCGCCTCAAGCTGGGCCCAGACCGACATCATTTCCGAGATCAACGTCCAGGGAAACCGCAGAATTCCAGCCGAGACGGTTAAGGCGCGCATCTTCACCCACCCTGGCGACATTTACGATCCCGCCGCGCTGGAGCGCGATTTCAACTCGCTGTGGAATACGGGTTATTTCGAGGATATCCGGTTTAGCAGGGAACAGACTCCGAAGGGTTGGCGGCTGATTATCCAAGTGAAGGAAAAGCCGACGATCCGCGAGATCAATTACACCGGCAACAGTTCGGTTACCAGCAGCGATATCCTCGACCGCTTCAAAGAGGCGAAGGTCGGATTGTCGGTGGAAAGTCAGTATGACCCCACCAAAGTAAAAAAGGCCGAAGTGACCATCAAAGGCCTGCTGGCCGAGCATGGCCGGCAATTTGCAACGGTTCGAACGGAAATACGGCAGATTCCTCCGGCCGCGGTCGGGATCACATTTGTGATCAAGGAAGGTCCCAAGGTCAAGGTGGGCAGGATCAAGTTCGAGGGCAACAAGAACGTCAAGACGCGAGTGTTGCGTTACGCCATGAAGAACCTGCGGCCGATCGGGATTCCGCACTCGATCTTCCTGGAAAGCATTTTCGCTCGAACGTACGACGCGACCAAACTCGAAGAAGATACGGAACGAGTCCGCAATGAATACCAGAACCGTGGCTATTTCAAGGTCATCGTGAACGAGCCCAAGACGGAAATCCACGATACCGGGCACGCGGGCGTTCATGTCCCGTTGTTGCAGGGCGGGGCGGGAAAATCGGTCGATATAACGATGCCCATCGAAGAGGGCGAGCGCTACACGCTGGGCGGGATTACGTTCAAGAACAACAAAGCGGTGTCCAATCAGAAGGCGCTGCGAGCCATCTTTGCGATTAAAGACGGAGACGTATTCAGCAAAGAGAAAGTGGGCAAAGGTCTGGATGCCCTGCGCAAGGCCTACGGCCAGTTGGGCTACATCAACTTCACTCCGGTTCCCGAGACCAGGTTTGACGACGAAAAGAAGCTGATCTTTCTCGACATCGATGTTGACGAAGGCAAGCAGTTTTATGTGCGCCGCATCGAGTTCGTGGGCAATACCACAACCCGTGACAAGGTGATCCGGCGCGAGATTGCGCTGGAGGAAGGAAGCGTCTACAACTCGCAGCTGTGGGAGTTGAGCCTGCTGCGCTTGAACCAATTGGGTTACTTCGATCAGTTGAAGCCGGACGACCCGAACGTCACCACCCGGCAACTGGACGAGAAAAACGGGTATGTCGACCTGACGCTCAAGGTTAAAGAGAAGGGCAGGAACAGCATTGGCTTGAATGGAGGCGTGAGCGGACTGGAAGGCGCGTTTGTGGGCATCAACTACGCGACCAACAACTTCCTCGGTCTGGGTGAAACGCTTCAGGTGCAGGCCAGCGTCGGAAACCTGGCAAAGAGCATCAGGTTCGGTTTTACCCAGCCCTACATGTTTGACCGGCCCTTGCAGTTTGGCTTCAACGTGTACTACACCAAGACCAAGTACGACCAGGCGCGACAACTCTCCATCTTTAGCGGGATGAACCTGAACCTGCCTAACACGGTGCTGCAGAACCTGCAAAATTACACGCAATCCAGCGCAGGGTTCACGACGTCGTTGAGCTATCCGCTGCGCGCGCGCGACAAACGCCGTTTCAATCGCGTGGGCGTTACATACTCTTTCGACCGGTCGTCGCTGGCGGCGCTCAGTTCGGCGTCCAAGAATTTGTTCGAGTTTCTGGCCTTCCGCGGAATCTCCGGACCCAACGCGCTGAACGGAATCATCACCAGCAAGATCTTTCCCAACTTTTCTTTCAACACCATCAACAGTCCGATCTCGCCGCACACCGGGCACCAGTTTACGTTGGGCGCGGAACTGGCCGGGGTGGGAGGGACGGTGCGGTCGGTGCGTCCGATCGTGCAATACAAGCGCTTCATTCCTGTGCAGAAGGGGCGCAACGCCCTGGGCTTCAACGTTCAGGGATCTTTTATCACCGGCTTTGGCGGCTTGGTTGCGCCTCCGTTCCAGCGCGCTTACCTGGGTGGGGAGAACGATCTGCGCGGTTTCGATATTCGATCCGTATCTCCGGTGGCGTTTCTGCCGAGCGTAGGGTCAATCACGCTGACCAATCGCGACCAAACGCCCGTGCTCAAGAACCCGCAGAATCCCCTGGCGGGGAACGTGACCATTCCGATTCCGGTGGATCAGATCGTTTTCCCGGGCGGCGACTTGAGCATCGTGACTAACATGGAGTATCGCATCACCATCTATGGACCGGTGGCGCTCGCTCCCTTCATCGACATGGGCATCGACCCTATCGTCCAGAAGTCGCAACTGCAGATTGCGCAGGTGCAATACCAGGGCGTGGTGGGCCAGGCGTTTGGCTGTCCGCAGCTGGTGCAGACTGCCACGGCCAATACCTGCACGGTGGGCAGCGTGTTGAACCCGCCGCCGTCCCAAGATCTGCAGGTTCTGGGCCAGACCAATTGGAGGCCGAGAATGTCCACCGGTCTCGAACTCCAGATGTTTCTGCCGGTGATCAATGCGCCCTTCCGAATCTATTGGGCGTATAACCCGCTGCGTCTGGATAGCCCGGCGACTCCGCCGATTCCGATTACTCCCAGCATGTTCCCGCAAGTGTGCGGACCATCGGGCTGCCACTTAACGGAGGCGGGGTTGTACACATATAACCTGGCGAGGAATGCCTACTCTCCGAGTTTCCTGCTGCGGGAGCCGCGCAAGACGTTTCGCTTCACCGTGGCAACGACTTTCTAATCGCAAGTTCGCAGCTGGAGGTTTGACGGCGCTTGAGGATGCTCTCTATAATTGATCTGATCCACGCCATGGCAGAAGGCTGATCAGGCGGGACGACACGTCCGCCAACCCCGGCGTGTGACGCTGGCAGTCCACTGCGCCTTGTCTTAGAGACGAATGTCTGACGGCGGCCTTTACGAGAAAAGCGAGATAAGGAAACACTGAACGAATACCTGATGGGTTCGACCCAACGAGTTCGGCCCGGCGTTGCCTGAGAGTGATCCGAGTTCATTCCCGGAACCATGTTTTACAGGAACAATGTTCCTAAGGAGTTTAAGAGATCCAATGACAATCAAGTTTCTGCGGTCTGTCCTGGCTATTGCGGTGTTCTCAATGATTTCCGCATGGGCCCAAACCGGTGGCGCCGCCACCCCGTCTAGTTCGTCTGGAGCAGCTGCGAGTCCGGCCGCTTCCGTGCCCGCGACCGGCACCAAGGTCGGAACGATCAACGTGGAAGCCGCCGTTTTCGGTTCCAACGAAGGCCGCCGCGATGCGGACGTCTTGCAAAAGAAACTGGAGCCCAAGCAGAACGAACTCAAGTCTCAGAATGATGAGCTTGAGGGTTTGCAGAAACAGCTCCAGACCCAGGGCGACAAGCTGAACGAAGATGCCCGCGCCACTCTGGTCAAGCAGATTGAGACCAAGAAGAAGTCCCTCGAACGTGCCGTCCAGGACTTTCAGGAGGACGGACAGAACCAGGGGAAAGAAATTTTCTCGCGCATTTTGCAGAAGATGGCTCCGACCATCGTGAAGTATGCCCAGGACAATGGATACTCGCTGATTGTGGACACGTCGAACCAGTGGCCGCAGAGCCAGGTGCTATGGTCGGGGGACGGCGTGGACATCACGAAGGCGATCGTGGACGCCTACAACGTGTCGTCGGGTGTGCCGGCTCCCGCCGCTGCGCCAGCGAAGGCGCCCGCTCCCAAGCCAGCCGCTCCCAAGCCAGCAGCTCCGGCGCCAACTACACCGAAGTAGTTTTCCGCGACACCGCGTGTGTCGTAAAAGTTCCCAGAGGCCGCGTCCAAGCGCGGCCTTTTTTCTTTGCTTCGGCCCATCCAACGGCGATTCCTTTGGTGTCCTTAGCAGTAACCGCGCTTCAACAGGAGGACACCATGTTCACCAGTACACTCAATTCGTCATGGGACGAGCGTTCGCGCCGTGGGTTGACTACCTTGACGTCGTTCGGCGTGCAGGCTCTGGTCGGCGGCGTGTTGCTGCTTTTGCCGTTGCTGCGCCCTACCGGATTGCCTTCGCTGCGCCAACTCTCGGCACCGGTCAGTCTGGGGCAACCTCTGGCGGAATCCGCCGCAGTCACAATGCGGGCGAGCGGAAACGCCGCCCCGAGCAATCCTACGGCGATCACTCTGAGAATGCCTACGCGAATTCCGAGTGGCATACCGGCTGAGGGTGATGATGGTCCGCCGGCGGGTGGGCTGTCTGGTCCCTACACTCCAGGGGCTTTGGGAACTGGCAGTCCGGACGGAGTGCTTAATTCTTTCGGGACAGCGCCACGTCCGATTATGCCATCAGCCCCGGTGACGGTCGCTCCTCCCGTACGGCTCTCGCACATGAGCGAAGGAGATCTGGTTCGCAAGATTCTGCCAGTGTATCCGCCGCTGGCGCGAAGTGCGCGCATTCAGGGGCAGGTTCTATTGCAAGCCATGATCAGCAAGCAAGGCGTGATTGAGGATCTTAAAGTTCTGTCGGGACATCCCATGCTGGTGCCGGCAGCAAAAGAGGCAGTGCGCCAGTGGCGCTACCGGCCTTACGTCTTAAACAATGAACCCGTGGAAGTGGAGACACAGATCACGGTGACCTTTTCGCTGGCCGGCAACTGAGGAACAGTTTCTAGTTTCTGGTTTCCAGTTTCCAGTTCCACTGCTTGCACGAACTGGAAACTAGAAACTAGAAACTGGAAACCGGAAACTGCTTTGGGAGTAGCCCAAGCGTAACCTGAGGACGCGCGCCGCTCCCGCTATAATCGAGCGCAGTGGCGACAACTGTAGAAATTCTGAGCCGCGTGGCCACCCGGCCTACCTGGGCGGAGGTTTCCCTGGCTACTCTGCGGCAAAACTTCCGCACGGTCGTGAAACACGCAGGCGCGGGAGTGACCGTGTGCGCAGTGGTGAAAGCCGACGCTTATGGCCACGGCGCCGTGGAATGCTCGCGCGCTCTGCAGGCCGAAGGCGCGAAGTGGCTGGGCGTTACGTCGCTCGACGAGGCGATCCCGCTGCGCGAGGCGGGCATCGAGTCGCGGATTTTGTTGATGACGGGCTTCTGGCGCGGCGAAGAAAGCGAGATCGTCCGTCTCCGGCTTACTCCCACGGTATGGGAGCCGTGGCACATCGAGTCTCTCGAAAACGCCGCGGCGTCTGGAGCGGTGCGGCAGGCTGTGCATTTGAAAGTGGATACCGGGATGGGCCGGCTGGGATTGTCCCTGGACCAACTTCCGGCTTTGCTCAAAGCTCTCAGCGCGGCTCCGCATCTTCTTCTCGAAGGACTTTCGACTCACCTGGCGTCTTCCGAGATCATGGACGCGCCGTCGGTGGCCGAACAGGAGCGCCGTTTCGAAGAGGCGCGGCGCATTTTACGTGCGGCTGGCTTCGAGCCGAGTTTGGTGCACATGGCCAACACCAGCGCTCTGATCTCGCGGCGCGAGACGTGGAACAACATGGTGCGTCCGGGCGTCGCGCTCTATGGATATTACTTGCCCTTCCAGCGCGCGGGGCGGGAAGTGAGCGGGGGCACGCTGCGGCTTCCGGTGAAGCCGGTGCTGACCTGGAAGACGCGCATCCTCTCCATGCGGGACTTCGCCGCCAACCAGGCTCTGGGCTACGGCGGAACTTACGTGACCAAGGCGCCGGCGCACGTTGCGGTGCTGCCGGTGGGATACGCCGACGGATATAACCGGCAGCTTTCGAATCGCGGGCGCGTGATCGTTCGCGACCACTATGCCCCGATCGTCGGCAGCATTTCGATGGATCTCACGCTGGTGGATGTGACCGGCATTCCCGAGATTGCGGTTGGCGACGAAGTGATCCTGCTCGGAACCCGCGACGGTTTGAGCGTCGACGCGCTCGAACATGCTCGCCTGGCGAACAGCTCACCGTATGAGATTCTCTGCAACATTTCCAAACGTGTGCCGAGAAAGTACGGCAGCTAGCAAACCTCCCTGGGGAACTACCCTGCACACTTCGTCGCCTGTGGAAATTCCTTAATCTGACCTTCACATTCGTCCCGATGCTCAGCGATTTGGCCCATAATTCGCAACATTCGCCATCTCATCGCACTCATGCTGTGGATTTCTTTTCTTGGGAAATTCACGTCCTCTTCACCTTGCGGTAACCGTTTGCCCGCTACCTTGGCTCGTTGCTCTTTGTAATTCTCGGGAGGAAACAAATGTCTTCGCAAGGTTTTCTGGCAAAAGCCAGGCAGCACATCGCGGTTGGCACGAGTTTGTTTGCGCTGCTCGTCAACCTGGGAGCGCCGCTCATGTCCGCCGCTCAAGCACCGGCCACGCAGCCAGCCACAACCACGCCCGTTAAGCACGTGATTGTGATCATAGGAGAAAATCGCACCTTCGATCACGTTTTCGCTACCTACAAACCGAAAGCCGGGGAGACAGTTTCCAACCTTCTCTCCAAAGGCATAGTCAATGAACTCGGGCAGCCCGGCCCCAACTTCTTCCTGGCGAGCCAGTCTTCCGCAGTCGATTCCACTCCAGACAAGTATGACTTGAATCCTCCTAGCAATGTGGCTTATGAGGTTTTGCCGCCGGTGCTGGCCGGTGGATATACGACGCCTCCATTCCCCGATGTCGCCACGGCCATGGCAAATGAGAACGGGCTGCCCGATAGCTATTACGTTTACCTCACCACCGGCGGCACAGGCTTAGCTCACGGAGCGGTTGACACTCGGATCCCCAATGCCACATCTCTGCCATCGGGCCCTTTCCAGATCACTTCCGCGACACACCCCTACGACGCATACGACAACAGCCCAGTCCACCGCTTCTATCAGATGTGGCAACAGGAAGACTGCAACGCGGCCAATTCCACCAAATCGAATCCCAGCGGATGTCAGGCTGACCTCTTCCCTTGGGTTGAAACCACGGTAGGAGCCGGTACCAACGGACTCGCCCAGCCCTACGGCTTCAACCCAGAAACCACCCAAGAGGGCTCGACCTCGATGGGCTTTTACAATGTTCTTTACGGAGATGTGCCTTACCTCAAGCAACTCGCCGACAGCTATGCCATGAGTGACAACTTCCATCAATCCGTCATGGGTGGAACCGGAGCCAATCACGTCATGCTCGGCAGTGGGGACGGGATCTGGTTCACGGATTCCAAAGGTAACCCTGCCAAGCCTCCGCACAACCAGTTAGTCGCCGGCGGCACTCCAAATGGCGGCATCGTCGACGAAATCGAGAATCCCAATCCACAGCCCGGCACCAATAACTGGTATACCGAAGACGGCTACGGCGGTGGCTCCTACGGCTCTCCTTCCTACGGTGGCGGAACCTATTCGAACTGTTTCGATACCACCCAGCCGGGCGTCGCACAGATTACTACTTTCCTCGGCTCACTCAGTAGGCCCATCGATTCCCACTGCGAAGACGGTTACTATTATTTGTTGAATAACTACAACCCTGGCTACTACGGCAACGGAGCCAACGCCTACGCGGACATCGGGAACCCCGCCGAAACGGTGTTCACGATTCCTCCATCACCCCTCCGCACCATCGGCGATGAGTTGATTGAAAAGAATATTTCGTGGGCGTATTACGGAGACCAGTGGCTCGCCTACGTCGCCAATCCAGACGGCCTGTACACTACGTACAACAACAACTACTGCAACATTTGCAACCCGTTCCAGTACACCACCTCGATCATGACCAGTCCTTCGGGCCGCGCGCATCTGAAGGACACTATCTCCCTTTATCAGTCGCTCAAGAACGGAACCTTGCCTGCAGTTTCTTTCGTGAAGCCTGATGGCTGGCTGGATGGGCACCCGGCTTCCTCCAAGCTTGACCTGTTCGAAGGCTTCGTGAAGAAGATCGTCGAAGGTGTCCAGAGCAATTCCGCGCTGTGGAATAGCACCGCCATCATCGTTACGTTCGACGAGGGCGGTGGCTACTATGATTCCGGCTACATCCAGCCTCTGGACTTTTTCGGAGATGGCACCAGAATTCCCGCGCTGGTGGTTTCTCCCTTCACCACAGCAGGTCACGTCTCTCACACCTATGCCGATCACGTTTCGATCCTGAAATTCATCGAGCGTAATTGGGGTCTGGCTCCCGTAACCAGCCACAGCCGGGACAATTTCCCCAACCCTGTGTCCAGTAAGAGTAACCCCTACGTGCCGATAAACACGCCGGCAATCGGAGACTTGTTCGATCTGTTCAACTTCCCCGCGAAGTAGTACGGCGAAAATCCAACTAAAGTTGAAAACGCAAGCGGATGTCCCGAACCTGGGACATCCGCTTCGGCGTTAGTGTTTTCTTGATTTGACCGCTCCGGTGAACTCGGCGTATAGTCCTGCTGATTCTAGAAGTCAAGAGGATCCCCCACCCACCTTCTTCTAGCGACCGCTCCTTCGGGTTTGGAGAAGCCTCATGAAACACGCCCGGTTTTTCTCTACCTTTCTGATTCTTGCCTCGGCTGTCCTTTTGGCTCAATCTCACCCCGTCCCGCTGCTTTATCAGCCCCTCAATCCCGCCAGTGCCGCACCGGGCCATGCGACCTTCACGCTGCGTGTCCGCGGAACCGGTTTCGTCTCGGGAGCGGTGGTCCAGTGGAACGGACAGCGGCTGGAAACGAAGGTAGTCTCTCGCAGCCTTCTCGAAGCCACCGTCCTCTCAGGCCTAGTGGCTGCGCCTGGCACCGGTTCGGTGACCGTTAGGAACCCCGCCGGGATTGCTTCTAATGTCATTTATTTCCCCGTGCGCCGCAGTTCGTCGACCGTAAGCCTGACCACAGACCCAGCCAGCATCGAGGCTGGCATAATTGTTGTTGGCGCCTTCGGTAAGAACAGCCAGCCGGATATTTCGGTGTTCGGGCAAGACACCGGCACGGGAGATGCCTATCTCGACACCTACTTTAGCAAGGGGAATGGAGGGTTCCTGAAAATCCCGGGAACGCAGTTCTCCAACGGCAACACGCTCTGCGGACCAGACGTGCTTGGTGACTTCAACAATGACGGGAATTTGGATGTAGCCGTGTGCACCCTGGATTTCGGCGGCGATCCGGCGGTCTACAACATTTATCTCGGCGACGGGCACGGCGGCGTTACTGCCGCACCGGGCGCGGTGTTCGGAGTTGGATCCGCCGCTGACATGAATGGCGATGGCATCCTGGACCTCGTTACGGTGGCAAACTTCGGCGGCTCGAACACTCTCATCGTTTCCCTCGGCAATAGCGACGGCACCTTCACAGACACTGGGCAGGATGTTCAACTGAATGCCGGCGTAGGGGGTGTGCCGGCGATCGGCGATTTCAACGGAGACGGTAAGTTGGACGTGGCAATTCCGGGTACGAACCTGGTCGCGGTTTTCCTGGGAAATGGCGACGGCACACTGGGGCCGGAAGTTGACTACGCGGTTGCAAACACCGCCAGCTATCTCGTCGTCGCCGATGTGAATGACGACGGCAAGCTCGACCTTGTTACCAATGGTGTTTCGGTCCTGCTTGGCAATGGCGATGGCACGTTTACCAACGGGTTCTCCGGGCTGGTGTTCGGCCAATCAAATCTCGAAATTGGAGATGTGAATGGCGACGGCAAGTTGGATTTAGCCACTCTTGGCTTCAACCAATCTAATCAGCACGTGCTCAAGGTACTGCTCGGAAACGGCAACGGTACTTTCCAAAATCCGATCATGTTCATGACTGCCCAGGACGCAGGCCCGACCATCGGCATGGCTGATTTCAATAATGATGGTCGCCTTGATTTCGCCATCGGCGCCAGCACTGCGACCACCATACTGCTGCAGACTCCGTCCAAGTAGATCAACGCTGAAGCGAAGGCAGGAGCGGACAGTCCCGAAACCGAGGCATCCGCTTGTCCATGTTTTACCCCGTGACCTCAGTGGTTTTGTTTGGTTCTGGCGTCCCAGAATCCCCCACATCTAGGCCATCGGCGATTTGATGCACCTGTTCAACTTCTCTGGCAGCACGTAGCTAGAGGAGCTGAGCGGCAATTTACCCTGTGTACCTTTGTTGCCCTGTCTGGTTGATGTTCTTCGGGGACGCTCGAATCTCCCGCATACCGCCCCGCATCCGTTATTCTAGTAACGAACTAATATGGCGACTCCGAAATCTACAGCGTCCAACGGCGCCGACAGCGTCGCCGTCATCGAAACCTCCGGCAACCCCGAGCGCGAACGCGTCTTCAACGCCTTTCGCCAATGGGGATACCTTGAGGGCGATCTCGATCCCCTCGGCTTCCTCCCCCCCGCGTCGCTCCCGAACTGCGGATCGAAGGCGAATACGCCCGCGAAGCTCGCGCGATCTACTCCTCGACCATCGGTGTTGAAATCAATCACATCTACGCTCCCGAACGCCGCCGCTGGATTTATGAGCAGATGGAATCGCCCGCTCAGGGTTTCGAGGTTACAGAAGAAGATCAGGCGCGCATTCTCGACCTGCTCATCCGCGCCGACATCTTCGAGCAGGTTATGCAGCAGCGCTATCTCGGCAGCAAGCGCTTCTCGCTCGAAGGCGTCACCGCGCTGATCCCTTTGGTGGATGAAATGCTCGATACAGGCTCCCGTCTCGGCGCCGCCGAACTCGTGATGGGCATGAGCCATCGCGGCCGGCTCAATGTGATCGCCCACGTAGCCAGACGACCTCCGGACGAGATCTTCGCTGGTTTTGAAGACGTTGACCCGCGCAGCGTTCTAGGCTCCGGCGACGTCAAGTACCACATGGGCGCGACCGGCGAATACATCACGCGCAGCGGCAACAACGTTCACATCCATCTGGTTTCAAATCCCAGCCATCTCGAAGCCGTTGATCCCGTCACTGTCGGCCGCACCCGCGCCAAGCAGGACCGCACCGGCGAAAGCGGACGCGAAAAATATCTGCCGCTGCTGGTGCATGGCGACGCCGCTTTTGCTGGACAAGGCATCCTCGCCGAGACCATGAATTATGCCGATCTCCCCGGCTACACTGTCGGCGGGACGATTCACGTAGTGGTCAACAATCTGCTTGGGTTCACAACCAGCTATCTCGAAGAACATTCCACGCGGTTTGCCGCATGTATTGCGCGCCGCCAGTCCATCCCCATCTTCCACGTCAACGGCGAAGATGTGGATGCCGTGGTCCGCGTCGCCCGCCTCGCGACGGAATACCGCTACCGGTTCGGCACCGACGTGGTCATCGATCTCATCGGCTACCGGCGCCACGGGCACAGCGAAGTCGACGATCCAACCATCACCCAGCCTCTGCTCTACAAAAAGATCAAAGAACATCCGCCGCTGTGGGAAATCTATGCTGACGATATCGGCGCAACCGACGCTGCCGCGCAAGCAGCCGCCATCAAAGCCGAATTCGAATCGGCGCAGAAAGATGCCGGCAAAATTACCAAGAAGCCGTTGATGCGAGACCTGCCCAACTACTGGGACCAATACTACGGCGGCCGCCACAAGCCGGAGTTCGAAGTGGAAACCGGACTCTCGACGGAAGAACTAGCCGAGCTTACCAATCATCTCACTACGTATCCCGAGGGCTTCCACATTCACCCGAAAGTGAAAAAGCTTCTCGAACAGCGCGCCGAGATGGGCGTAGGCAACCGCGCTGTCGGATTACGGCATGGCCGAAGCTCTGGCGTTCGCGAGCCTGGCAAAAGGAGGCATTCCAGTTCGCCTGTCCGGACAGGACTCCCGCCGCGGCACTTTTAACCAGCGCCACTCGGTTCTCATCGATATCGAAAACGAGAACGAATATGTTCCGCTGGAAAACATCGCGCCCGGCCAAGCCCGTTGCGGAATCCACAATTCAACTCTCTCGGAGCCCGGCGTGCTCGGTTTCGAATACGGTTATAGCCGCGACTATCCTGAGGCGCTCGTCCTCTGGGAAGCCCAGTTCGGTGATTTCGTAAACGTAGCGCAAGCCATTATCGATCAATTTATTTCCGCCGGCGAAGCCAAGTGGAATCTGCTCTCCGGGCTGGTCCTGCTCCTGCCCCACGGCTACGAGGGCCAGGGACCGGAGCACTCCAGCGCGCGCATTGAGCGCTTCATTCAGCTCGCGGCGAAACACAACATTCAAATCGCGCAGCCTTCCAATGCTGCGCAATATTTCCACCTGCTCCGCCGCCAGGCGTTGCGCCATTGGCGCAAGCCACTGATCGTGTTTACTCCGAAGAGCATGCTGCGCCATCCGGATGCATCATCGCCCATTGCGGATTTCACTCGCACCAATTTCCAGAATGTGATCCCCGATCTGGAAGTGGAACAGGCCAGCCGCATCCTGGTCTGTACTGGCAAGATCGGCCACGAACTTCGCGCCGAGCGCCAGAAGAGAAAAGACACTTCCACCGCCATCGTGTTTCTGGAACAGATCTATCCTTTCCCAGACCAAGAACTCACTGCCGAATTCGCACGCCACGGCGACTCCGGTGAAATCGTCTGGGTGCAGGAAGAGCCCGCCAACATGGGAGCGCTCTTCAATATGCTTCCGCGGCTGCAGCGCATAGCCGGCGCGCGCCACGTGCTCTCGGTAAAGCGCAGTTCCAGCGCCAGCCCCGCCACGGGCAGCAGCAAAGCGCATGAGGTAGAACAGAAGACGCTGCTGACGCTGGCGTTCACAGCGAAGGGATAGGAAACGAAGGATCACCACGATTCACATGGGGACAGCCGCCCTTCGGAAAGCTCAGGGCAGGCTCTCGGTTGTCCAGCGAGCGCAGCGAGCTGTGCTTTATCCTGGCCGCTCCGTTACGACCTTCCCGCCGGCTCCCGGCAACTCCGCCTTCGTGCCTCCGGCACTCTCTCCCGCGAACAGCGCCTCCATGTTCGGATACGCATAAATCGTGGGCGCATGATTCTGCATCAACCCGCCCGTGTCGGCAGTCGGCCCATAATTGCTGTGCACATCCCGCCCCAGCATCCGGAGCATCGCCATTAGCTGTCCCCGGTGATGCGATGTGTGCGTCAGCCGCCGCGTCATCACCCATGCCCGCGACCGCTGCACATCGAAAAACTTCACATTCTCTTCCCACCATGCCTCATCCTTTTGCAACAAGCGCCGCCAGCCGTTTCCCGCTGTCCTCCGCATACTGCTTCATGAATTCCAACCGAGTCTCTTGCTTCGGCAGCGGCGGCGCGCCCACGTCAATCCCCAGCATGTTGCGGAACCACAGGTCTTCGCTCACGCACTGATGCACCATCTGCTCATGCACGCTGCGCCCTCGCGGATCGCCCTCCCGCGGACGCACCGCAAGATCCTCGTCCCGGAACTCGCTCCACACGCTGACCACCTTCACCCGCTCAGTCGCATAAGTCTCGACAAGAAATGCGTATCTCATAGCCGCAAATGTTACCCTAATTTTCCGAATCGAACCTCATGCCCCGTCGCCCCCAACCCCTCCGCATAGCCATCGACACCGGCGGAACCTTCACCGACTGCGTCTGGATCGACAACAGCAAGCATCTGCAAATGTTGAAAGTCTTTTCCACTCCCGCCGATCCCTCTCAAGCCATCGCCGAAGCGCTCAGCAAAATTAATCACGAAGGCGAGTTCGTGATTCTGCATGGCACCACCGTCGGCACCAATACCCTGCTCGAACGCAAAGGCGCCCGCACTGCTCTGGTCACGACCGCCGGATTCGAAGACGCCATCGAGATCGGACGCCAGGCCCGTCCCAAACTTTACGACTTCTTCTTCGACCGAGTCGAACCTCTCGTGCCTGTCGACCTCCGCTTCGGCATCGAAGAACGTACCACGAGCGATGGCGAAATCCTGACCCAGCCTTCGCCCGCAGACTTGGAATCGCTAGCATCCCAGGTAAGAGCGATGCAGCCCGAGTCCATCGCCATCTCGCTACTGTTCTCGTTCGCAAATCCAAAGAACGAATTAGCGATCGGGGAGGCCCTCAAGCCTTTAGGATTCCCGCTCTCCATCTCTCACCAGATTCTCCCCGAATTCCGCGAATACGAGCGCACCTCAACCGTGGTAGTCAATGCGTACTTGCAACCAGTGATGCAGCGCTATCTGGAGAATCTGGAGCAGCGCCTCTCGAGCTCGGACCAGCCCTCCGCGAGGGTGGAGCAGCGCTTCAGTGCTGCGTTAAGACAGTCCAAATTGATCGGGGCTTTGCCCCCCGAGGAATCTCGGCGCGCCCGCATCTTTGTGATGCAATCCAGCGGAGGCATCACGGCCCTCGCCGCTGCCGCGAGCGAACCGGTCCGCACCGTTCTCTCCGGCCCCGCTGGCGGAGTGGTCGGCGCCGCCGCCAGCGCCCGCGCCAGCGGCTTCGACCGCATCATCGCCTTCGACATGGGGGGCACTTCCACTGACGCCTCGTTAGTCGAAGGCGCAATCACCACGGCCAGCCACGCCGAAGTCGCCGGACTCCCCGTCGGCGTTCCGATGCTCGACATCCATACCGTCGGCGCAGGTGGAGGCTCGCTTGCCCGCTTCGACGCCGGCGGCGTTCTCCGCGTCGGTCCCGAATCTGCCGGAGCCGATCCCGGCCCGATCTGCTACGGCCGCGGCACCCAACCCACTGTCACCGATGCCAACCTTTTACTTGGCCGCCTGCAGCCTACCCGCTTTCTCGGCGGCGATTTCACGCTCGATCTCGACCGCACCCGCCGCGTCACGCGCGAATGGCTGAAGCAACAGGGAAGTCCGCTGACTCTCGAAGAATTAGCCGCTGGCGTGATCCGCGTGGTGAACGCCACCATGGAGAAAGCCATTCGCGTTGTATCGATCGAACGCGGCCGCGATCCCCGAGACTTCGCGCTCGTCGCTTTCGGCGGCGCCGGAGGTCTCCACGCCTGCGCCCTGGCCGAATCTCTCAGCATCCCGCGCGTGATCGTGCCTGTGCTGCCTGGCGCGCTCTCCGCTCTCGGGATTCTAGCGAGCGACGTAGTTAAGGATTACTCCCGCACAGTCCTCTGGCGTGTCGCAGGCATACTCCCGGCCACGCAACTCGATCGCGAATTCTCGAGGCTGCAGAAGCAAGCCGCCAAAGATTTTCGCGAGGACGCCTGGCAGGGAAGAATCCACTATCAGCGCAGCGTCGACATCCGCTACCGGGGCCAGGGATACGAGCTAAACCTGCCGTTCAGCAAAAATCTTGTGAAGGAATTCGAACGAGAACACCACCGCTGTTACGGCTACGCCCATCCCACTCGCGAAGTGGAACTGGTAACCCTCCGCCTCCGCGCAATAGTGAAATCCATCACAGCCCATTTGGAGAAGGCTCGTGTGGGGACGGAGACTCCTGCCCGTCCAGGCCGAGCAAAGCTCGGCTCGCCTTCCACGCCCGAAGCTCCAGTCCTCTTTGACGGCAAGAAGCTCTCAGCGGCAATCTACTCGCGCGAGGCCCTGAAGCCCGGCAAGACCTACTGCGGCCCATCCATCGTCACCGAATACAGCGCTACCACCGTCATCCCGCCCAACACAGGCTTCCGCCTCGACCCCGCCGCGAACCTGATTGTTACAATCCGATAAAAAGCCGCGCCCATCAAGAAAACGCGGTACTCGGTACTAGGTAGTCGCAACCGGGTTCGCTACAATAAAAGCCGTGAAACCCAGCATCTTCGTCGTCGAAGACGATCCCGATATTTCCCGCCTCGTTCGCCACCACTTAGAGAACGATGGTTTCGCCGTGCGCGTCTATCCCAACGGCTCAACCGTAATCGCCGATGCCGAGCGCCAGCGTCCCGCGCTTTTCGTGCTCGACATTATGGTCCCCGGCAAGGACGGGCTCGAACTCTGCCGCACGGTCCGGCAGACTCCCGGCCTCGCTTCCGTGCCGGTGATTTTTCTCACCGCCAAGAGCAGCGAAGCCGACCGCGTCCTCGGTCTTGAGATCGGAGCCGACGATTACATCGCCAAGCCTTTCAGCCCGCGCGAACTTGTCGCGCGCGTCAAGGCGGTGCTGCGCCGCTTTGAGCGGCCGCTCCCACCCAGCCCGCTCAAAGTTGGAGACATTGCCATCGACCCTGCCGCCATGGTCCTCACCGTCCGCGGACAAATCGTTCCCACCACCGCCACCGAATTCCGTCTGCTCGACTACTTCGCCCGCCACCTCGGCCGCGTCTTTTCCCGCGATCATCTGCTCGATTCCGTCTGGCGCGACACCTCCTACGTGACTCCGCGCTCGGTTGATGTTTACGTCCGCCGCATCCGGGAAAAAATCGAACCAGATCCGGAGAATCCGCGCTACCTCAAGACCGTGCGCGGTGCAGGGTACCGCTTCGAGGCTCCAAAGTGAGGAAGAGGTGAGGAACGGGATTTTCCTTAAGTTGATGGCGGCATTTCTCGTCGTCATCCTCGCAGGCGCCGTGATGTTCGACCTCATGCTCGGCGGCGCCTGGCAAGCCTCGCTGCGCAAGGAAATTGAGCGCAACCTGAGCCAAAAGACGCAACTCCTCGCCCACCGCGTCGAGATCGACCGCAGCGGCCACTCCCTCGCCGATATCGCCGCTCAGGAAGGGCAAGCCGCCGGCGCTCGCGTCACCATTATCGATTCTGCCGGCAACGTGCTGGCTGATTCCGAATCCCGCCCAGGCGCAACCGAAAATCTCGCCCAGCGTAAGGAGTTCGCGGCCGCACTTTCCGGAAACGTGGGCACGGACCAGCGTCGCAGCTCCACCGTCGGCATCCCGTTTCTTTACGTAGCGGTTCCTATCTCCGGCGGCGCTGTTCGCCTCGCCTATCCGCTGTCCGACGTCGAAGCTGTGTCGCTGCAGGTTCGCCACCGGCTGGAACTCGCCTCGGGCTTGGCTTTCCTGTTCGCGCTTCTGGTTGCCGCGGTCGCGGCCCATTGGACCGCCCGCCGCCTCGAGCGCATCGTCGACGTTGCCGCCCGCATTGCCGAGGGAGACCTGCAGGCCCGCATCCTGGAGAATTCCCCGGATGAAATCGGCCGCGTAGCCGGCGCCATCGACAAAACTGCCCGCCGCGTGGAACAAAGCTTCGCGGAAGTCCTCTCCAGCCAGCGGCAGCTCGAAACCCTGCTCAACAGCATGCAGGATGCGGTCATCGCCGTCAGCGCCGACGGCCACGTACAGTGGGCCAATCAGCGTATCGATCGCCTGGTTCCGCAAGGCACCCGCCTGCATCAACCCGTTGTCGAAACCATCCGCGACCCCGACTTCCTCGCCGCCGTCAAAGAGGCCACGACCACCCGCGAAGTCAAAACCGCCCGCGCTACCTCGATCGTTCCCGGCCGCGCCTTCGACGTTACCGCTGCACCGCTGCCGGGAGGCGGCGCAGTTGCCGTGCTCCGCGATCTGACCGAAACCGAGCGCGTTGAGAAAACCCGCCGCGACTTCATCGCCAACGTTTCCCACGAACTCCGCACCCCACTCACTTCGATTCAAGGCTACGCCGAGACCTTGCTCGACAGCACTCCTGAAAATACCGCGCCCTCCCGCGAGTTTCTGGAAATCATCCGCAAGAATTCCTCCCGCATGTCGCGCCTCACCGAAGATCTGCTCACCCTGGCGCGCGTCGAATCCGGCGAAACGCGTTTCGAACCCGAATCCGTTCCGCCCGCCGAACTTCTCCACGACGCCGAAGAAAGCTTCCGCGAAATCGCCCGCACGCATGGGATTGAGTTGCAAATACAAGAATTGCAAATTCCGGATTCTCCCCCTCATTTGCCGAACAAGAATTCCGGCCCGAACCCGTTGCCTGAAAATCTTCCTCCGGTGCTCGCCGACCGCGAGGCCATCCACCAGGTTTTTTCCAACCTGATTGACAATGCACTGAAGTACGGCGCTTCCGGCGGGCGAGTCGTTCTCGGGGCTCGCGCTCTTCCTCATGCCGTGGAATTCTTTGTTCAGGATTTCGGCGCCGGTATTGCCTCCGAGCACCTCCCGCGGCTCTTCGAGCGCTTCTATCGCGTCGACAAAGCCCGCTCCCGCGAGTCCGGAGGCACGGGCCTCGGTCTCGCCATCGCCAAGCACATCATGCTGGCCCACGGCGGCTCCATCCGCGCCGAAAGCGAACTAGCCCACGGCAGCACGTTCCTCTTCACCCTCCCCACCGCATGAACCTGCCGAAGCTCTGTTGGCGACGGCCGCCCTGAGCGAAGCCGAAGGGTCCAACCCTGGGCGAAGCCCGGCGCACCAAGACAGTAGCGCCGGCTTTCCGCAGCCCCAGTGTTAAGATTGCAACAAGGAATCCCCTGTCCGGAGATGTTATGAAACGAGTCGCCGCTTTCACGCTACTTGTGGCCCTGACTGTCGCGGGGTCGATCCCGGCTAACGCCCAAAAAGAAAACCGGAGTATCGGCGAAAATAGCCGCGAGGCCAAGAAAGCGGCCAAGCAACAACAAAAAGCGTCAAAGAAGATGTCCAAGAAACAGCAGAAGGCTATGAAGAAATACCAGAAGCAACAACGCAAGGCAGCCAAGCAGCAGCGTCAAAAGTAGAACAGTAGCGCCGGCAGCCTGCCTGCTGTCGCGGGAGCCGGCTGAGCTTCCCGAAGGGACGTCTCCCCCTCTTTGCCTGCATAACCACCCGTCGGCCAGAAAAATGACCAAAAATTCACAGCCTCTTAACCCACGCCTAAAAAACTAGCTCTATTCTTAGGCCGTTGACCATCCAGTTATGAGTGCGGCAAAATTAGAGTCAATAGTTACGCCACTTCTGGCCCACCCCCGAGGGATACCCTCATGAGCACTGCCCGCGTCGAGAGCTTGCCCCCCGAACCCGCCCATCGTCACATCGTCCGCCGCACGGTCGAAGCCTGCTGTCTGGCGAAAGAAGCCGCCGGAGCCGCCGCCGAAGGCATCGCCACCGGATCGAGCCCGCTATTGAACTCTCTTCGCCAACGCGAGCGCGAACTCGATACGCTCGACATGGAAATCGACACGGCCGTCACCAACTCCATCACGGAAGTCGAGCCCGCCGAAGCCCGCGAGCTTCTCGCCTGCATGAAGTTCATGATCAGCCTCGAGCGCATCGGAGACCTTCTCCTCAGCTTCGCCAACAGCGCTCAAGCCGCCTCCGGTCGCATCGATTCTGAGGACACGCGTGACCTCACCCAAATGGCCACCATCCTCGAAAAAATGCTGACCGATGTTGGTGACGCCTTCTCCGCCCGCGACGTCGGCAAAGCTGTCGACGTTCTCCGCGCCGACGCCGAGATCGACCGCCTGCGCAACCTGATCTTCCTCCGGCACATCGAGAACCCCGAAAACATCGCGCGCCAGGCCAGCCTTCAGGTCATCTTCATGACCCAGTCGCTCGAACGAGCCGGAGATCACGCCAAGAACTTGGCCGAAGAAGTCTGTCACGTAGTCAGCGGCCGCACCATCCGCCACGTGCTGATGGCCTACGACAAACCTGTAGAGCAAATGTTCATCGATTACCTCCGCCGCCGCGACCACTAGCTGATCAGTACTAGGCACCAGGTACTGGCAACTACTTCGCCGGTACCCAGTAAATTTCTTCTTTGATCCCCGTCTTATCCAGGAACCCACGCCGCTTCAGGATGGCCTTGCTGTTCGCGATCATGTCAGGATGGCCGCAGAGATAGGCGTGAGTATTGCTGGCATCGAGCCCCCACGAGTCGGCATACTTGCGCAGAATATCGTCGGCCCGGCCGATCTCACCAGGCCAGTCGGCGTGATCCCACGGCCGGCTGACGGTCGGAACGTATTTCAGCCACGGCAATTCCCCGGCGAAGCGGGTTAATTCGTCTTTGTAGCCGAACTCCCACGGACGGCTGGCGCCGTTGAGCAGGTAGAGTCGATGAGCTCCGTCGAAGCGGCCTTCTTTCCAGTCCTTCGACAGGGTGCGGATGAAGCTGACGAACGGCGCCACGCCCGTCACCGTAGATACCAGCAAATGATCTGTCCGCCCGTTTCCGGTTTCGAGCGTAAAGCGTCCCTTGGGCGCCTTGCGCATCAGCAATTCGTCCCCCGGGTGCAGCTTGTGCAGCCGCGGCGTGAGCGCTCCTTCCGGAACCAATTCGAAGAAGAATTCGATTTCGTCTTCGCTGGGAGCCGAGGCGATCGAATAGGGACGTTCGATGCGCTTGCCATCCTCCTCCACTCCCAGCGTGGCGTATTGGCCGGGAAGAAAGGTGAACGGTCCGCCAGCCTGGATGCGAAACATCCAGAGATCGGGTGCGAAGTCGACGCGCTTCGTGACCCGCGCCCGGAAAAACTTGTCGTCCACAACCATCATTTCCAAATTCCCAGAAGCCCCTAAGGCAATTCGATGCCCGAGAAATGCGGGCGAATGTGAGCCAGTAGAGTGGAGAGATAATACACGGTAGACCGCACTGTTGGCAACCGAACGGTCGTTCGAGATGCGCGCCCACTTTGCGAGGTCGCCGAGGGTCGAGCCGCAGCGGAAAACTACTTGAAAACTTCAGCCGGCTCTCTACTCTTTGGTGGAATCTCAGAAATTGCTTTGCCTCCCGGTGCGGAGTCTGGCAGGGCGCGAAGTTTTTCGACTTCGTTCTCAGTTTTTTGCCAGGCTTCGGGCTTTTTCTTGGTCGCAATGGATGCGTTCGGATCGGAATAGAAGGCGAGAATGTTGGCTCGCAACTCAGGCGTGATCTGGTCGAAGTTGTGTCCCGCCAGTTGATCGAGTAAGCGCGCATAGGTTTCATCGGTCAAGCGGTACTCTCCGCCGTGGGTTTCCCGGCCCGTATCGAAGTCGGTGTTTGCGAGTTGGAGCTTTCCGTCGGCAGCCTCGTGGAGGAGTTTCGTGTAGTTCTCCATCGTGCGATCGACGCTGGCGATGTAAAGGTCTTCGGTCTGCTGCGTGGGAATCTTAAAGTCGAGGGCTTTGAAGGGCCCGACCTTGGGCACAAACTTGAGAAAAAACGCCAACACCCTAGTTCCAAAGCCTGGACGCTGATAAGTCCGTCCCCATTCCTTCTGGTAGTTCGCGCGCGACAAATAATATCTGAACTCGCGTTCGCGGAAGTTGGGGGTTTCCTTTACGATCTCTTGACGCCGCGCGACCAGGGCCACCCGGGTCATCTCGGGGAGTACGTTGCTGATCGCGCGCCGGAACGTTCCGATCGCCATGTCTTCATTGGAGATGACTTCGCTCAGCGGAATTCCGTAGGTATCCAGAAACGCCCGCTCCAGCACCGGCTTCGAAATCTCGAAGCCGATGAAGTCGTGGTAACGGTCGGAGGTGTAGCGGTTCTTCGCCACCTGGGTTACGTCAAAGCCGAACTCGGTGCGGATGTGGGCTTTGGGATTGTCTTCGTAGGTAACTTCCTTGCCGAATTTTTTCTGGAGCTTGGGGAATTCGATGGCGACCACCTGATTGATGGTCGGATGCCCGCAATTGTCGGCTGAATAATGCGCCAGCGCACCCAGCGCAAAAGCATATTCATTGAGGTCGGACGCTTCCTTCACCAGGTTGACGATAAAGTCGCCGCTGCGAACATAGTGCGTAAGGTCGCTGAAATACTTGTTGCCGAACGGATAGTAGCCCATGTCCTGCACCAGCGACCCGCCGTAAGCGAATGCGTGTGCCTTCTTTAGATCGTCATCCGTAGCGGCTGGGAAGCGCTTCTTCAGCAAGGGCACCAGGGTGTCCTTCCACTGCAGGTCCACGACCTGTTCGTGGGTGAGCACGGAGTAGGCCGCGCAGGGCTGGACGGCACAGGCCGCCAACAGAACAACTGCCAGACCGAGTGCCGTCGCAGCTCTACATGAATCGAAGAATGGTTTCATTTGCCCACAACCAGAACCACAAAACTATCCGGCAAAATGGTGCGCCGGGGATGCGGGTTATCGGCCGTCGCCGCCGGAGGCGGACCAAACTTTGCCGTCACCACAAAAACATTGTGCGTCTTCGCGTCGAGCGCCAGCGTGCGCGCACCCTGCTGTGTGGGAACATTTTCCGCTGTGCTGAACTTGTCGGGCGACTCCTCAAGCACCACGTTCAGCACGCCCTCGCCGCACGAAGCAAAAGCCAGTCCGGTTTCGTGGTCGAATGCAGTAGCGTCCACGCCGTCGCCGATCGCAGGCGTGGCCAGAACCTTGCCCGTATCCGCATTCACCACAGCCATCATCTTGTTGTCGCACCCCACGAACAGGCGGCGATTCTTGGTGTCCATCGCGAGCCCGCTCGGTTCCTTGCAGGGAGCCAGCGGCCAGGTCGACTTCACCACCAGCTTGTTCGAGTCAATCGCCGTCAATTCGCTTTTGTCTTCGATGTTGACGAACATTCCGCCTTTGCCGTCGCTGGCCGCGAATTCCGGCTTGCCGTCTAATTTGATCGTGCCCAGTACCGTGCCTTTGGCCGCATCGATTGCTGTCGCGTCCTGGCTGCGGCCATTGAACGTGAAAACCCGTTGGGTTGCCGGATCGTAAAGAATTGCGTCCGGATTATCTCCAACCTTCACTTTGCTGCTGGTCGCCAGCGTCTTGAGATCGAAGATGCTGACCGTGCCCTCGCGGCCGTTGCTGGTGAAGCCGCGTCCCAGTTCCGGCGCCAGAGCTATGCCATGCACCCCCGGCGTGTCCGGGATGTCGCCAACTGTCTTACCGGAATCGAGATCGAGCACGATGACGTGAGTCGCCCGCGAAATATAAAGACGGCGCGCCGCCGCATCCGCAGTCAAATAATCCCAGCCCCCATCGCCGCCAACCTTGTAAGTGTTCACGACTTTATATCCCGGGCCAGCCGCAGCGAAAGCGGCTCCGGCGACCAGCAGAGCGAGTAAGGCTGATAACCAACGGCGTGTGGATTCTCCTCTTCTAGACATGACTCCCTCCAGAACTTGTTCTGGGCCGCGGCGTGGTATTCCGATGCCGGTTTCGGGCCACAGGTGGCCGCGAATTTGCATCTATCTCAATTGGTCCGGGTCCCGAAGTAACTTTACCCTATTCCGGGCCGTCCCTAAACTCTACGTTATGGACGTATCTCCACCAACCGCGCCAGAGCAGGGGGTGCCGGAGCAGGCCGCGCCGGAGCGAAGGCCGCAATCCGCCAACCTGCACTGGCCTAGCTTCGCGGCAATCATCGTGGGCGCTGGACTCGCAGTCATGGTCTCCGGTGGAGGCGCCTCAGCCCTCTGGGGCAATACGGTCGGCATGTTCTCGCCGCATAGAACCTCTCATACCTCTGCCTCCGCTGCGGACCTCGAACTGGATCGCCAGGGTCCGCAGAAGCAAGCGGAGATTCTTCTCGAGCGCGCGGTGACCAGCTCCGATGGGGCAGCCGACCAGAGCACAGCTCAGATCGCAGCCCACATCGAAGGCTGGCGCGGCAAGCTCAAGATGGATAAGCAACTCGGTGAGCTGACCACCGTCGCCCTCAACTCCAACGACCGGAGCCTGCGGGCTTCCGCCATCGAAGTGCAACTTGCGGCCTATGGACTGACGAAGCGAGAGTCGACCGTTGACGCGCTGGTGCAGCAGGCCGGCTCCTCCGATCATGCGCAAAAGATTTGGGCCTTGTGGACTCTGGGCTTGCTCGGCAACCGTGGGGTTGAGACCGACCGCGTCGTCCGGGTGCTGGTGGCACACCTGCTGGTCCCACACTTGAAAGATCCGAGCAGGAATTCAGACGAAGACGTGCGGCGCTGGGCCGTCGAAGGTCTAGCTCTGGTGGGAACCACCTCGACCATCGTGCCCCTGCTCAATGCGATGCACGATGATCCCTCGCCGATGGTGCGCGAACGCGCCGCCTGCAGCCTCGCCGAATCGGGCATGTTGACCCACGACCAGCGCCTCGCCGCCGTGCCGCAACTCATCAACTATTCCGACGATTCCGCGCTGGATGCCCAAACCCATACCTGGGCTTTCCAGGCACTGGCCGACATCACCAAACAACGCCTGCCCAACGACACGGCTGCCTGGCGAGCGTGGTACCAAACCTCAGTGGCCAGTGGTCAGTGACCAGTGGCCAGTACTGCAAAAGCCATCTTCTGCATGTACATCGCCTCGGAAAGGACATGCCTTTCGGGAAGAGCATGGCTTCAACGGCTGCCGTGAACGACTGCCATGAACGGCTGCGGCGAAATCGGCCTCGTATCAGGGCACGGCTTCACAGGCTGCTGAAAAAGGAACCACGCCAGTAACTTCGAGGGCTTTTTGAGTCAAAGAGCACCTCTAAGTTATTGAATCTTGGTTCGGGAAATGTCGAATTACTAACTTGGGTCCTTTTTCAGCACTCTGTTCAGCCGTACCGCAAAAGCCAACCAAGACGCGGGCTTTTAGCCCCTGAGGGTGTACGAGTAAAGACCTCAGGAGGCTAAAGCCTATTATCAAGGCGGCACGACTCAAAAGTCGCGCCCCAATACGAATCCTTCCGCAAATGGTCTTCACTGGCCACTGACCACCGACAACCACCGACCACTGACCACTGCCTTTCTCACTCTGCCATCTTCGCCACGTGCACATCGAATCCCGTCTTCGGCAGCAGGGACGTCAGCGCGAACGCCTTGAATCCGTCGCCGTTCACCTCGGTGTGACGATAAACTCCCGGTTCGCTCTCGATCGTTTCCCTCCGCCCTTCCATGTTTCCCAGAAATGCCTCGGCCTGCGCCATGCTCGCTTCGCCGCCTTTGGCGCGCGTTACCACGGCTTCTGACGCATAGGAGCGCACCAGCTTCGGCCAGTATTTTTCCAGCAGGTCGGTACTGGCGAAAATGTCGGCCCAGATAATGTGCCCGTTCACCGCCACTACTACGCCGACCGCCTTTCGGTCGCGCAGTTGCTTGATCAGGCTTTCATAGTTGTGCTGGATCGGCGCGGCAATCTCGTCCACCTTCTGCTTTACGTCCTTGTTCTCCATCAAGCGGGCGTACGAAGTGGTGGATTGAATCTCCCCGGTACTACCGCCCGAGGCAGACGACGCCTCGACTGTCACCATAGCTTGCTGTTGCTTTCTCACCTCCGCCCAAACCTGGCCCTGATCTTTGTCCCCCATGGCCTTGGCGCGCACCGAAGGTTGAGCCATCATCGTGCCGGGCACTGCCCCATGAACTGCGTCGCCATAAGTCGCCCCCGAAGTTCCAAAATGCTCGCTGGTCGCAACCCAGCGCCCGGGCTCGACACAGAACACACTAAGATCCACCGGATCGCTTTCCGGCGGAACAATGCGATCCTTCCCGATCACGCGATCCTGCTTGCCTCCAGTAACGATCTCGCCAGCCAGAAGCAATAGCGGACGCTTTGAATTGTTGATCAGCACCAGCCGGTTCACTTCTGCGCTTTCGCGCTGCACCGCTGGCACAGAATGTCGCCGCATCAGCCCGCGAACATTGCCGTACTCGGTCACCACGACTTCTCCGGATCGCAATCCCTCATCCAGCGTCAGAAACTCGCCGGTGACATAGGATTTGGGAGCGACCACAGGAAACACCGTTAAACTTCCGTGCCGGATCGGCTCCAGCACCTTGTAGCCTGAGGCATAAGGCTGCTCCCCGGCATAAACCGGCCGCAGATCCATCCAGACCATTCCGGCCGCGATCATCAACCCCATCATCGTTACTGCCGCAAGTAATCTTCGTCGCATAAATCTCCTCCCCGCGCGGGCGGTGCGCCCCGGTTTCCCAGGAGGCTGTAGTTGCCATCTCCGCGGGTGCACTGCCCACTCGACTCCCCGGAAGAACGAAAAAGATATCCGGCCTTGCGGCTAAAATTAACCTTGCCCGCGTCTAACAAATTAGGAGGAGTGGACCAGGCCTTTGAAACACGGGATGGAGCAGGCCTTGAAACACGGGGTGGAGCAGGCCTTTTCAGGCGTGCGTTAAGGCGATATTTTTGCGCTGGGCTTCAGCCCTTGAGGCAATGTTGTGCTCCGCGTGACCCATTACGAGAACGCCAGTAGCATCGAAGATGGTTCTCGTCGTACTCTCTTCTTTTGATGCGCGCCACGAAACCGATCTCCGCCGCAGTCGAATCGGCAGTCGCTGGTCTGCTCGTGGAGTTGCACGCGAAAAGCGGCTGCGAGAAGATCGGCCTGACTCGCGAATCGTTCGCCGCAATTCTGTGTGAAGTTTCCACCAAGTATTTGCCCGCTGGAAACACCGAATCCGAGACCCGCACTTTTCTGCTGACGCTGCGCGTCGAAGAACTCGCACTCGCCCGGGCCTGCGCCGCCGGCAACAACTCCGCCTGGGAACTTTTTCTCACCCGCTATCGCGAAAAGCTCTACCAGTCCGCGCTGCGCATCGCCCGCGAGGATTCCGCCGCGCGCGACCTCGCCGACAGTCTCTACGCCGAACTCTACGGCACCACCACCCGCGAGGGCGAACGCATTTCCAAGCTTGCCTCCTTCACCGGCCGCGGATCGCTCGAAGGCTGGCTGCGCACCGTGCTGGCGCAGGAATTCGTCAACCGCTACCGCCGCACTAAACGCCTGGTCAGTCTCGACGAAGAGAGTGAAGACGGCGCGCAGTTCGCCACGCCCGATCCCGAGCCGCGTCCCTCCGCGGATTCGCGCCTTGAATCCGCCACCGATGCGGCTCTGGCCGCCCTTGACGCCGAAGACCGCACGGTTTTGGCGGCGTATTATCTCGATGGACGCACCCTGGCCGAAATCGCCCGCATGCTGGGCGTGCACGAGTCCACCATCAGCCGCAAGGTGGACAAGCTGGCCAAGTCGTTGCGCAAGAAGATCATCGCTGGCATGATGCAGCAAGGCATGGCCCGCCGCCAGGCCGAAGAAGCTTTGGAAGTGGATGTCCGCGACCTGCAGGTGGATATTCGCCGCCGCCTGGCGCAAGATTCTCTGCCAGCAACGTTCTCAAAGAAGAAGGATGAGTTACCCCTACAAGAAAGGTAGCGCCCAGAGTCAAGAGCTGAGCGAGAAACTAGAAGTTAGATGGAACACGTCCCCAAAATCGTGCGAGCCAGATTGCAGCGGGCGGCACCGCCCATAGCAGAACCGCATCCCGATGCCGATCTGCTGACCGCGTTCGCCGAGCAGTCACTATCCGGCCGAGAGCGCGACCATGTACTGGAGCACCTTGCCCGATGCGGCGATTGCCGCGATGTCGTAGCGCTGGCCCTGCCTGCCACGGAGTCCGCCGCGCTCGCACCTTCGCACAGCCCTGCCCGAATCGGCTGGCTAAGCCTACCAGTTCTTCGCTGGGGTGTCGTGGCTGCGGGAGTCGTGTTGGTGACCTCGGTCGGCATTCTGCAATACGTCCAGCGCCACCAGGAAAAGACATTAGTCGCTACCAACCTCAGGGCGCCCACTCCCCTCACGACTGCTTCGCAGACGGTCGCTCAGCACACGGAGACGGAAAAACAAATTGAGATACTCAGGGCGCCTGCCCACACCCAGAGCGAATTGGCTGTCCACAAGCCAGTTCCCTCCCCCGGTCCAGGTACAACCTACGCGCAACCCGAGCCGATGCGCCGCTCAGCATCATCAGGCGTGGTCCACGGCGCTACTGGTGGGCTTGGTTCTGGAGCCGGATATGGCGGCAGCGTTTCTCATCGCGAGCAGTCGACCGCAAAGCAGATTCCAACTCCCGGTCCGACCCAGCAAAATCCAACCCGGCAAAATCAAGTCCAGGAGCAGTTCATTCAGAGTGACCAGGTAGCGACTGCGTCAGGCGACCATGTGGGCAAAGCGAAACCCGCGTTGCCGCAAGCGTCTTTAGCCCTGGCGCCAGCTCCCGTGCTGCGCGCCGATCCCACTCTTATGAAGGGCCCGGCAGCGCCTCGTTGGACCATCAGCGCCAGCGGTGGGCTGCAGCGCTCCCTCGACGCAGGCCAAACCTGGCTGGACGTGGACGTCTCAGTAAATGACTCCGTGAGCGCCAATCTCGGCCCTCGCGGCCCAACTGGGATGAACACTTCAGTAACGGTAGAAGGGTCCAGCGCGGCTCTCGAGGCCCAGACGGAGGCCCAGACCGAAACAAGGTACAAAGCCAAGTCCGAAGCGAAGTCCGCAGCCAGACCCACTGCGCCAGCCAGCGCGAAGTCCGCACTGCCGCAGCCACCGCCAGCCCCTCCGACAATCTTTCGCGCCCTTTCCGTGTCGTCGAACGCCGCCGAAATCTGGGCCGGAGGTTCAGGCGGCACCCTCTACCACACGGTGGATATGGGCAATCACTGGACCCGGGTGGTTCCTTCCGATACCGGCGCCATTCTCTCCGGCGACGTCATCCGCATTCAGTTCTCCAACCCGCGCAGCGGAATCGTCACCACATCCACCGCCGAAGTCTGGACCACCCTCGACGCCGGCCAAACCTGGCACAAGCAACCATAGACTCGATTCCAGGATTCGGTGCGGAAACCTCCGGGCCTCGGATGTCCCGCAAGTGTGGGGCAAGTGAGTGTGGGGACGGGCGCCTCGCCCGTCCAGCCAAGCGCAGCGAGGCGAAAGCTACTGCTCCGATTTTGCATTGGTGACGCGGCACTCTAGAGCGGCGACAGAGCGGGGTGAGCAGGCCTTCCAGGCCTGCGTCAGCGCCTACCGCACATCGCGGCTTCAGCCCCGAATTACTTGGCCGCTCCCTATTCAGCAACCGTTCCTAACCTTAGAAATCCCTCATTACCAAAGTGACGTTTACACAAAATGACTAGTTCACTAGTATCCATTTCGTGGTTTGGCAGTTCTGGGGGAGGGCTGCCGAGGCGTCCTGGACTGAAAAGTCTAGGGCGCTTTTTAATTGTTTGGCCGTAGCAAAGCAGATTCTTTTGCTGTCCGCCTCGTGATATAACCCTGCCCTTGCTGCAACGGATTGTAATCCGAAGCGGCGATACAAAGCTGAGCCTCTCCCCCTCCAGATAGCGGTGTTCACTGCCGGAAACCCCTGCCAGACCAGCAGGCACCGTTGTGCACGGACCACTCGAGATTGGAGACTGCCGGAGCCCCAGCGCCGGCAGTTCATGAGCTTATCTGAAGTCACTCAACTCCAGTCACTCAATGCCCCCCAAGTCCCCTTAACGGCCTCAGTGCCTTCTTGCGACCTTCGCCGCTCCCCGCGCATCAAACGGCAGTGGTACGATAATAGGTTGCCCCCAGTTTGGGGAGCATTCATAGATCGTATTTGTAAAGATCGTAATCAAATAAGATCGTCCGGCCCCGGCAAAGACACTCGTTGTTTCCAAAACACGGGAGCGTCCGCCGAAAACGCGACGTTACAACGAGGAGAAACGAAAATGGCAGGCAATGGAATTGTCGAAGTCACCGATGCGAACTTCGACCAGGATGTTTTGAAATCGGACAAGCCCGTGCTGGTGGATTTCTGGGCAACATGGTGCGGCCCCTGCCGCGCTATCGCTCCCATCGTCGAGGAACTGGCCAAGGACTATCAGGGCAAGATCACAATCGGCAAGATGGATGTCGACGCCAATAGCTCCACGCCCATGCGCTACAAAGTCACCGGCATCCCCACGCTGCTCGTCTTCAAGGGCGGGCAAGTCGTCGAGCAAATCGTAGGCTATCGGCCCAAAGAGGCCATTGCGCAAGCGCTCGACAGGCACGTTGGGTAAGGCAGCTTCCGGGTAAGGCAGCTTCTAGCTGCTAGTTTCTAGCTAAATCTCAAATGCACGCGGACTTTACGAATCGCGTGCGTTTTGCTTTTCCATCCGATCTTCGCCGGACTTGAATTGGCTAGAAGCCAGAAGCTAGGAGCTAGAGGCGCTGTTCACTGCGCTTCCGGCAGCGTGTACTCGAAGTCGTACGAGTGCTTCCCGTCGTCGATCTTGACAATCATCGTTCCTGCAATGCCCTCCAATTGACCGGTGCCGGAGTCCGGCACAACGGTGACGCTTAATTGCGGCGTGCCCCGCGTCATCGTTCCGCTGTGTTGCAGTACGAATCTGCCCGTGCGCCCCTTCAGCGTTCCGGTGACGCGCTCCATCGCAACGTATCCGCCCGAGCCCTTCACGACAGTTGCAGCCGAGGAGAGCATGAATCCTTTGCTGGCTCCCTCCAGATCGCCTTGAAACTGCTTATCGATCGACATCCGACCAAGGCCGGCGTCAGCTCCGGCTTCGTCTTTCTGTGGCGTCAGCTTCACTTCAAACGTTCCACTCGCATGACTCGTCACAACCTTCTCCTTCGCGTTCGCAGCCGGTGCGCCGTTCTGCGCATGTCCTAAAGCGGCAAACAGCAGACACAGAAAAATCGCTGCAAGTAATAGAACTCGGGATTGAACTCGACATCGCATAATCTGAGGGAGTCCAGGATTTCTTCGCGACCTTCACGGCAGTTCTTCGCGCTCTTCGCGGTTAAAAGCTTTCGTTTTCTAGAAGCTAGTAGCTAGGAGCGAGAAGCTCTAGTACTTCCGCAGCACGCCAATCACCCTGCCCTGCACTTCCACCGACGCCGCCGGCACGATGATCGGCTTCATAGTCACGTTCGAAGGCTGCAGGCGGATGTTGTCGCCTTCGCGGAAAAATCGCTTCAGTGTCGCATCGTCTTTATCCACCAGCGCGACCACGATGTCGCCGTTGTGCGCCGTCTTCAGCTTCTCGACCAGCACATAGTCGCCGTCGAGGATGGCCTCATCCTGCATCGAATCCCCGCGCACCTCCAGCACGAACACTTCTTTCGAGCGCACAAAGTCGGCGAGCGAGATGGTCTCATTGCTCTGCACGGCCTCAATAGGCTGGCCGGCGGCAATGCGCCCCAGCAGCGGCAGCACCAGCCCGGTGTTCACGCTCATCGCCTGCTTTAGCCGTCCCTTGGGCGGCAGCAGGTCGATGGACCGGCTGCGGTTGTAGTCGCGGGTAAGCAGTCCCTTCTTCTCGAGGTTGGTGATGTGCTTGTGCACCGTGGCCAGCGAGTTCAGGTCGAGCCCGTTGCCAATCTCTTCAAACGACGGAGAGTAGCCATGCTCCGCCACAAAGCGGGAGATGAAGTCATAAACTTCGCGCTGCCTGCGTGTAATCGCCATGGGAAACATTGTTGGCGAATGGAAGGCGAAATGTCAAGAAGAATCAGTCATCGCCAGCATCTTCGCCAGCCCGAAGTCGAGGATCTTGGCGTGGCCTGCCTGAGTCACAAAGATGTTCGCCGGCTTGATGTCGCGGTGGATAATTCCGGCCGCGTGAGCGGCATCCAGCCCATCGGCGATTTCGATCGCTAGCGGCAGCAAAGCCTCAATCTCCAGAGGGCGTCCGGCAATACGATGCTTTAGGGTCATGCCCTGCAAAAACTCCATGGCGATGAACTGGCGGTCTTCGTGACGGCCGATCTCCTGATGGCCGATCTCATAGATCGTGCAGATGTTTGGGTGGTTCAGCGCCGAAGCGGCGCGGGCTTCCCGCCGGAAGCGTTCCAGGGCCTGCGGATTCCGGGCGACGTTTTCAGGAAGGAATTTCAGAGCAACAAAGCGCCCAAGGTCGGTGTCCTCAGCTTTGTAGACCACACCCATCCCGCCGCCCCCGAGTTTCTCGACGATGCGATAGTGCGAGATGGTCTCTCCAATCATTGAGTTGAAATCTTAGGACTGGGGCTGGGGCAAGTCAACGAAGGTGTGGAACTTGGCGGTTTCTCGCACGATGGTGGTGAACATCGCCTTTTCACTTACTGACTATGGCGGAAGGCCGCCTTTAGCCAAGCCGCCGTGTACCACAAAAAGTACACCCCGCGCCCGTCAAGTCCAGACCAAGGCCGAATGCGCGAAATTCACGCTAGCCCAGGAACAACTGCCGTCAGATGAGTCATGCGCAGCAATTCCAGCACGCCAGGTTTCATGTTGGCGAGTTCAAGGATGCATTGCCCTTGGTTGATTGCGGACACCTTGAGTCCAACCAGCGCTCCGAGGCCCGCGCTATCAAGATGTCTTACATCACCAAGGTCGATAATGATGCGGCCGCCAAGAGGAATCAGGGGCCTCACAAGTTCTTTTAGCTCACCCGCGGCGACGCCACTGACCAGCTCGCCACGGCACTTGATTGTCGTCACTTGTTTCCCGTTTTCATCTTCATCTTTCGACTTCTCAAGTTCACAGTGGAACGAACCGTCTCGTGCCATTTGCTTCGCCGCCTCCTTTAGCGAGAGTTATGAGCACCTGACCAGCTTAGACAACTCGCGCCCGGCTCCTACCGCGCTGCGTCGTGCTGCTCAATGTGCTCCAAGGCAGTATACGGAAACCCCTGCATCGGTCATAACTCGTGTGTTATCAGAGTTTTGACCGCTAAGCCATCAACTCCACGACCTCAAGGCCTCCCTGTACCACAAAAAGTACACCCCGAGCCTGTCAAGTCTACTTTAGTGGGCATTCGACCCCCTCGAAAGTAGACATTCCTTCCACAGCCTAACCCCTTGATTCCATTGATCCGCAACAACTCCCGCACCAAGAATCAACGACTTACACCGAAAACTTTTCTGCAAAGTGAAATGTTCCAGTTGGAACATTCGAACGATTTGCAGACTCGCCCCCACGCAAGCTTTCACTTCAATTCATGCGGTTTTTGGAGTACGCTTATGCCGTTTCTTTTAGGAGGCATCTATGGCACAGAACACTCCGGTTCAAATGGTTCGGAAAACTTCTACGGTTTCCATTTTGTGGGGCGTGATGCTGATTGTGTTTGGCATGGTGGCGGTTGGGTTGCCATTGTATGCCGCCGTGGCAGTTAACGCTTTGGTGGCCTGGCTGATTGTGTTGGCGGGCGTTGTCCACTTGATGCTGGCTTTTCGCGGGCATGGCGCGGGGAGCCGGATCTGGAAGTTGCTGGTCGGCGTCGCTTATGTTTGCTTCGGCGGGTATTTGATCGTGCATCCCTTGCTGGGCGTGGCGTCGCTTACTTTGCTGCTGGCATCGCTGTTCCTGATTGAAGGCATCCTGAACATCGTGCTGTATGTGAAGATGCGTCCCATCCACGGATCGATCTGGGTGCTGATTGACGGGATCGTTACGCTGCTGCTGGGGCTGATGATTTACATGCAGTGGCCTTCCAGTTCGGCTTGGGCTATTGGGACGCTGGTGGGCGTTAGCATGATTATCAGCGGAGTGGCGCGGGTGGCTATGTCGTTGGCGGTGCATGGGGCTGCGGAGGATGTGTCGCGGCTGGCGGCTTAGCGGACGGACGGGGACAGCAGGTTCCTCACCGGGCCTTCGGCCCGATTCGGAATGACAAACAGTAAATGGACTTCCGGGCTGCGCCCCGCGGACAGCCGAGGGCGGCTTGACCCCACATGCTGTTCCTATGTGCTGTTCCTGGTTGCTGTTCCTACATGGGGTGAGACTCAATGGGTGGACTGATTCCTTTAGGGGATGCCTCGCGGCGGACTGCGCGCGTTCCCATCATTACGATCCTTATCATCCTGGTGAATGTCTTTGTCTTTTTCCAGGAGTTGATGGGTGGCGATGGGTTTGTGATGCAGTGGTCGGCGATCCCTGACCGGATTGTTTCGGGGCATCGCTTCATCACGATTCTGACGGCGATGTTCATGCACGCGAGTTGGTCGCACATCATCGGGAACATGATTTTCTTGTGGGCGTTTGGCCCGGAGATCGAAGACTCGATGGGGCGGTGGCGGTATCTGGTTTTCTACCTGGTGGGCGGGATGGTGGCGATGCTGGCCCAGGTTGCAGCCAGCCCGCATTCTACCGTGCCCAACCTGGGCGCCAGCGGTGCGATTGCGGCGGTGATGGGCGCGTTTCTGGTTACGTATCCTCGCGACCGGATTCGCTCGATTCTGATTATCTTTATATTTGTTAAGGTGACGTTCATTCCGGCTGCGTTGTTGATCGGCTTCTGGTTTCTCACCCAACTCTTTAATGCGGGGCAGGTGGCGCATGCGCAGACTGGCGGCGTGGCCTACCTGGCGCATGTTGGCGGGTTTATCTTTGGGGCGGTTACGGCGCGATTGTTTGAGAGTGGGGATCGGGGGAGTGTGGTTTCGGACGTTTAGGGCTGAGGTTTGGTAAGTAAAGCAAAGTCAAATTCCAGAGCAAAATCAAGAACAACGTCAAAGGCGACGCTGCGGGCGTCCGGGTTCGCACCCTTCGACAGGCTCAGGGCAGGCTCTTTCGCAAAAGACGCGAAAGATGGGGCACTCTCGTCTGATGAGGTGCGGGCGAGGTCAAGAACTAAGGTCAAGGCAACGGACAGAGCCTGCCCTGGGCTTGCCGAAGGGAGTGTCCGTTCCCCACGAGCTTTGCTTGGGGACATCCGAAACTTCTGTTGGGTTCGTAAGTCTAATGGTGAGGGTGGTTGGGAGGGTGACTATGTCTAGAGTTTCGGTTCGGATGGTGGCGATGGTTTTGACGGTGCTGGCGGCGACAATTGCTTGCCAGGCTGGGGGCGGAGCGAGTGCCGCGGTGCCGGCTCCGGCGGTGGACGAGGCGAAGGCTACGGCTCCCGGCAAGCAGACGTTGGTATTGGCGGGGGGATGCTTTTGGGGAATCCAGGCGGTGTTTCAGCATGTGAAGGGCGTGATCAAGGCGACGTCGGGATACTCGGGTGGGTCGGTGAAGAATCCTGATTATGAGACGGTGAGCAGCGGGCGGACCGGACATGCGGAGTCGGTGGAGATTGTTTACGATCCTTCGCAGATTACATATGGAGAGTTGCTGCGAGTGTTCTTTTCGGTGGCGCACGATCCTACGGAGCTGAACCGGCAGGGGCCGGATGAAGGCACGCAGTACCGGTCGGTGATTTTCTATGGGAATGGAGAGCAGAAGCGGATTGCGGAGGCTTACATCGCGCAACTCGACCAGGCCAAAGTTTACCGGCACAAGATTATGACGCAGGTGGTGGCGTTGCAGGCGTTTTATCCGGCGGAGGGCTATCACCAGAACTACGCGGAGCGGCATCCCGATGATGGTTACATTGTTTATAACGATGCGCCGAAGGTGGCGAATTTGAAGAAAGAGTTTCCGGAGATGTATAGCGGGAAGTAGGGAAGCTGCAGCGGCTGGAGCCGATCGGTTTGGGATGGCTGACGGCATCGCTGAAGCGATGCCCTGATACAAATCGTGCGACTTCTTAGCGTCTCGGTAGGAGGGGTCATGTTTGATCTGGATCGCGGTAAGGATGGAAATGTTTCTCGGCGGGTGTTTCTAGCTGGCGCGGGAGCGGTGACGGCAGGCGCGCTGTTGTGGCGGTGGAGTATGCCGCACGTGATTGCGGCGGGGGTGAAGTCGGAGCCGGGAGAAGTTACGATTGTGCAATTTGCGGATGACGGCAAGCGCCTCGAGAAGGTGAAGGTCGCGAAGGTGGTGAAGACGGACGAGGAATGGCGCAAGCAGCTTTCGCGGGGAGAGTTTGAGATCACGCGGCACGCGGATACTGAGTTCGCCTACAGCGGAAAGTATTGGAACTTGCACGACAAGGGGATTTATCGCTGCATCTGTTGTGACAACGCGCTGTTCAGTTCGGCGACGAAGTTTGATTCCGGGACGGGGTGGCCCAGCTTTTGGGCGCCGCTGGCGCAGGAAAATGTGCGGGAGATACGCGACGCTTCGATTGGGATGGAGCGGGTTGCGGTTTCGTGTACGGAATGCGATGCGCACCTGGGACATGTGTTTAACGATGGTCCGCAGCCGACGGGTTTGCGGTATTGCATGAATTCGGCGTCGTTGCGGTTTGTGAAAGCTTAGTTCGCACATGGGGCAGAACAAACCGGATAACCACTAAGGACACGAAGGTTCACGATGCCTTTACAATTGGGCGCATGAATTCCAGCCTGCCGGTTTTTCGCGAGCCTACCGCGGTCGAGAAAATCTTTAATCGCGTTTTTGGATTTCTGGTCGGGATCGGCCTTCCTTTTCCCAACAAATATCTGCTGCTGGTGCGCGGGCGCAAGAGCGGGAATCTCTACTCGACTCCGGCCAATCTGCTGGAGTGGGGGGGCAGGCGCTTTCTGGTTGCGCCGCGTGGGCGCACGCAATGGGTGCGCAACGCTGAGGCCGCGGGGGAAGTCACTCTGAAGAAGGGAAGCTCGCGGCTGAAGTTTCGTCTGCGTCCGGTTGGCGAGGCGGAGAAACCGGAGATTCTTAAGGCCTACCTAGATAGCTTCAAGAGTGAGGTGCAGCGGTACTTTCCTGTGGCTGCGGGCTCGCCGGCGGGGAGCTTTGTTGAGGTGGCGGGGAGTTATCCGGTGTTTGAGTTGGTGGTGAGGTAGGTGGGAATTGTTGATTGCTGATTTAGGGCAAATCGGCGATCTTTGGTAAGGGTTAGTGGAAGAAAAATCTTTAACACAGAGGACGCGGGGGAACGCAGGGTAAAGCAAGAGCAAGCTGCTACTCCAAGACGCTATCGTCTAGTTTCTTGCGGGACCAGTCGGCTGCGGCCTGGATGAAGGCCAGGATTATGGGATGCGGCTTCTTTTCGGTGGAGGATAGTTGGGGCTGGAATAGTGTGGCTATGAAGAAGCGGTGGGTGGGCGATTCGATGGCGCGAATTTCTCCCTGGGCGCCGCGCGCTACTACGGGGAAGCCGGCTTCCATGGTTGTCCATTCGTAGTCGGGATTGATTTCGAAGTTGCAGAAGAATTCTTCAGTGACGACTTCTTTTTCTTTGCCGTAGAAGGATTGCAGGTAGGAACCGGGGCGGAGGCGGATCTCGGGGACTTTGCCGGATAGCTTGGGGACGCCGTCTTTGCGGTTGGGGACGGCGCAGGCTACGGGATAGATGACGATGTTTTTGGATCCGGAATTGTTTTCAGCGCTGTCGGCGTCGGCTATGCCGAGGACGTTGCGGGCGAATTCGATCAGGGCGTACTGAAAGCCTCCGCAGGTGCCAAGGAAGGGCCAGTCGCGGCGGCGGGCGAACTCGATGCCTTTGAGCATCCCGTCGAAACTCTTGTAGGGACTGCCGGGGGAGGCCAGTAGTCCGTCGAAGGTCTCGAGAGTTTTTTCTGCGTCTGGAGTGGTTAGCGAGGGTGTGGGGATCCAGTTGGACTCTACTTCAAGTTTTAATTTGTGGGCGGCGTGTTGCAGGGCGTCGTTGGTGGCGTGGTGGGAGGGGAATTCGGGATTGAAGTCGCCGAGGATTCCGATGCGAACGGCTGGGCTCACGGGGGTATTGTACTAGAGGGTGGGTTTGAGAGTGGACGATCGCGCGGGGGCTGAGGCCCGGATTATTCTTCTGGGCGATTGACGCGGCGCCGAAGCGCCGCTCTTCCACGGTTGCGCCGGCGGTTCGACGTTGCGCCCGGCGAACAGCAGGTTCCTCCACTCCGCCGTCCCCTTCGGCTTCGCTCAGGGTCCGGCTCCGGTCGGAATGACAACGGGTGAATGCGTCACTGTCGCTCCGGCTCCGGACGGAATGACCTGGGGTTTGTAATTGACAAGGGCAAAGTCAAAAGCAGCGGGCTGGAGTGTCGGCTCCACACAGGCTTTGCTTCAACACAAGCTTTGCTGCGCGGACTAGATCAGATGCGTGAGTGTCAGCAGGGCGTAGAGGCTTAGGAGGGCCAGGGCGGGGCCGCCCCAGATCATTGCAGTGCACTTCCAGCCCAGGGCGCGGGCGAGGTCGCGCTGGCTGCGCCAGGAGATGAGGAAGGTTGGATTGTTTTTGCCTTTCATCAGTACTACGGGGGGATGCGGGTCGAAGTCTGCGGGTGGGGTTGATTGCGGCGGAGCTTGGGTACCTTGCGAGGAGTGGGCCGAATCGCAAGGGGCTGCGAGCGTCGATGACGTGACTCCGGCGGCTGCCCAGGCGGCTGGATTCTTGATGCCTGCTTTCATCAGGGCGGCGGCGATTTTTTGCTGCTGCGTCATGTCCGCTGTTTGAGCGGGAGCTGAATTTGGGGAAAGGCGGATTACGCGGGTTGATGCCGTGGAGAGTGCCTTCTGGTAAGTCGAGTCGAACTTTGGATCATGCTGAAGTCCGCTGGTCAGGATGCCGCTGAACAGGTTGCTGCCTTCGACCGATAGGGCGGCGCCTCCTAGGGCAAATGAAAGCCGGTTTCCGATGAACGAAATTGGTTCGTCATCTTGAATTGGTTCTGGAGTTAGTTCGAGGCCCGGGTTTTCATCGAGCGTTCCGAGGACGAAGAGTGCGTTCTTGGGCTTGATGCAAAACTCTTCGACTTTGATTTTGTTGGTGGTGCTTACGCCGTGGCGCGAAAGGAAGCTGCGGACGTTGCCGGGGACTTCTTCTTTGGTTGTGAATAAGGAATCACAGAATTCATCTTGAAAGTCGCGGTGCAGGTCGAGATCGGCGCCGCGCGGGTCGATCATTACTTTGGCGGTGTTGTCGTCCAAGAAAAACGGCACGTGCGTGGATTCGGCGGCTGCCTTGACCCATTGCTTGTTCTTGCCGGATTGCTTCCACTCCCAGACTAGTGTGCGGTAGCAGTAGCAGGGGCGGGCGGTGATGGGGGCGATCACGGTGTAGGGTCCGACGGCGAGGCCGTTTAGTTCGACCATCCCCAGGGATGCGCTGCGAATTTTGGAGACCGGTGTGTCGAGGATCAGGTGACGGCGTTGAAGAAGGCGAAAACCCTGGACGAAGAGATAGATTCCGGCGCAGATTCCTATTACGCAATAGAGGATAAGGCCGCCTCGATCTGAGGAACGTAGTAGCAGGATCGATGGAATCACGAGTGGATCCGTTGGGCTGGATTCGGGGCATGCCCTGTGTTGAGGGTAGAGGAGTGGAGTTGGCCGGACAGCAGAAAACGGGTGGGCGGGCTTACGTTGGTAATGGGCGCATCTGGGGCTAAAGCCTGTTCGCTATTGGGGCCTTTTGATGCAGGCCGAAACACCCTTGCGCACCAGGTGCTGCCCACGCGCGTCGCTGCGGTCCGCTGGACGGGCGAATGCGCCCGTCCCCACATGTGCTTTATGCTTGGCGGCGGCGTTTTAGCGGGACATAGGCCGCGGTTAGGGCGGCTAGGAAGGTTAGGCCGCCGATTGCGTTTATGCGGGTTGCGAATAGAGTGTGGAGGACTGTGGCTGAAGCCAGGACGAAGCCGATCATCGATCCCCAGATTCCCAGGGGGGAGCGCATGGGCAGGGCGGCTAGTTGTTGGGGAGTCAGGCGGCGGCGGAAGCTTACGTGGGCTGCCAGGGAGACGACCCAGGAGAAGATCAGGCCGGAGAAGGCGGCTCCCATGATGTAGACGAAGGCTTGTTTTGGGGCCCAGTGGTTGATGATTAGCGTGCTTACGATTCCGTAGGAAGAGACCAGCAAAGCCGCGCGCGGCGATCCGGCGGCGTTCAGTTTTCCTAGAGCTGCTGGAGCCCATCCGGAACGGCCCATGGAAAAAAGGAGGCGCGAGGCGGCGTAGAGTTTGGCGTTGGCTCCAGAGAGGGCGGCGGTGAGGACTACGAAATTCATGAAGTAGGCTGCGGCTGGAATGTGGGCGAGGCGGAGCACGCTGACGAATGGGCTTTCGGAGACGCCGGTGTGGTTCCATGGCATGACGCCGACCAGCACGGTGATGGCGCCGAGGTAAGTGCCGGCCAGCAGAAGGAAAGTGAGGCGTGTGGCGCGAGGGAAATCTTTTGGGGAACGCGATTCGCCGGTGGTGATGGCGAGCATCTCTATTCCGCCGAAGGCGTAGATGGCCCAGAACACGGCTAGCAGAGGGGCTATTGGGCCTTTGGGAAAGAATCCGCCGTTAGCGGTGTATTGCGGGGCTACGCGACCGCTCGAGAGCAGTGCCGCGCCGGCCACGATGAAGGCCACGATGGTGGCTAACTTGATCATGGAAAACCAGAACTCGAAGCGTCCGTAAGAACCCACGCTGCCGAGGTTGACGAGAAGAAGCAGCGCCGAGAATACGATGACCCACACTTCGCTGGGCACGGCGGGGAGCCAGTAGCTCATGTAAGTGGCGGAGGCGACTAGCTCGGCGCCAATGGAGAAGGCGATGGCGGCCCAGTATCCGGCGCGGCAGAGAAATCCAATGTATTGGTTGAGGTAGAGTTCGCCGTAGAGGCCGAACGATCCAGCGGCGGGGTGCATGCTGGCCAGTTCGCCCAGAGCCATGGCTACGGTGTAGGCGATAAAGGCGGCGATGACGTAGCTGATGATCACGCCGGGTCCGGCTTGTTCGAGGGCGGCGGCTGAGCCTAGAAGAAGGCCGGTGCCGATGGAGCCGCCTACGGCGACCATGGTCATTTGCCCGGCGGTGAGTTGGTGGTGGAGGCCTTGTTCGTGGACTGGGTCTGGGGCTTGAGGCATTCGGGGACGATATCAAAACGAGTGGTCAGTGGCCAGTGGTCAGTGGTGGTCAGTGGTGAGTGACCCGCAAATCGAGTTTTCTCAGGAACTGATCATCAGCCACTGATCACCCACCACTGTATCCGGTCTTACTAGCCACTGACCACTGATCACTGACCACTGGCCTGCGGTGACTTTCGTAATCTTCGGCGGGGCTTACGGATTGCTGGGTGCGGGGACGGCTCCTAGAATCGGGGGAGCAGTACTCTGCCCGAAACTGACCCATGCCTGAGATCACAAGACGCCTGAACCAAGCCGACGTGACGCGGCGTACCGAGCGCGCGGAAAAACTCCTGCAGAAGGGGAAGGCCGGCGAAGCGTTGGAAGAATATCTGCTGGCTCTGCACGACGATCCGGAAAACGATACGGTGCGGCAATTGGCGGCCGATTTGTGCTTGTCGCAAAACCGGACCGAGGATGCCGTGCAGTTGCTGGGCGATCTTTTTGAGCGGCAGGTGAAAGCCGGAGACGCTACGCGGGCCAGCTTGACGTATAAGAAGCTGGCGCGGCATGGGAGTCCGACCTGGGAGCAAAAGTTCAGCTTCGGGCTGTTACTGGAAGGATCGAACAAGAAGCTGGCAGTGGGCACCTATGAATCGGCGCTGAGCGATCTGGCAAAGCAGGAAAACAAGAAGGGTGCGTTGCAGGTGCTGGGCCGGGTGGTGGCGCTGGAGCCGGTGCAGGCGAATTTTCTGCGGGTGGCGGAACTGTCGTCGGAGGTTGGCGAGAGCAAGGCGGCGGCGCAAGCCTTCAAGCGGGTGGCGCAAATGGCGGCAGCGGGAGGCGGCGATCCGGCACAGTGGTATGAGCGCGCGTACCAGGAAGATTCCTCGGATGAGGCGATAACTCTGGCCTACGGGAAGAACCTGATGGGTCAGGGGCAGGTGGGAGCCGCGATCTTTGTCCTTGAGCCGCAGGTGAACGCGGGAAAGAATTCTGCGCAACTGCTGGAGATTTATGCCGAAGCCCTGCTGGCGGCGGGGCGCTACGCCGAAGCGGAGCCGCTGGTGTGGAAACTGTTTGAGCAGAATCCGAAATGGATGCCGCAGGTAACGGCGCTGATTGGGCAGTTAGTGGATACGGAACAGGATGAGGCCGCGGTGTCACTGGCGCGCAAGCTGGGGCAGTTTCAGGCGAAGCGAGGCGAGCGGCGGCAGTTTTTGGCGGTGATGCAGGAGATACTTTCGGCGCGGCGCGCGGCGCCCGAGATGCTGGAGTTCCTGAGCGAGCTGTTCAACGCTGCGAACCGGGAGGGCGACTACTGCCAGACCCTGCTGAAGCTGTTCGATGTGTATTGCGGTACGGGAGATTTCGCCAAGGCGGGGGAATGCCTGGACCGGGCGGGAGAAGTGGATCCGTATGATTCCGGGATGACGAAGCGGTTGGAGATGTTGAAGGGGAAGATTGACGAAGGTAAATATAACGAGATCGCTTCGCGATTCGCGCCGGCGAGCAAAGCTGCGGTGGAGCCTGCTCACGAGCAGGAAGCCACGCTGGGAGCGGCTACGCTGCAGGATCTGATGCTGCAGGCCGAGATTCTGGTGCAGTACGGAATGCGCAACAAGGCGGTGGAAAGGTTGCAGAGGATCCAGGAACTGTTTCCGCGCGAAGAAGAGCGCAACGAGGATTTGCAGAGACTTTATCTGGCGGCGGGTGTGACGCCGAGCTATAGCGGATCGGCTCCGCTGGCTGCGACGGCTGCTGCGCCGGCGGTGGCTGCGGTGGCGGCTCCCGCGCCTACGATGGATCCGGCGGCGGAGATGCGTAACGTTACGCGCGTGGCCGAGATCACGCGCAAGCTTTATCATCAGGGGACGGCTCCGGCGGTGCTGACGACTGCGGTCAACGAAATTGGCGGGCACTGGGAAGTATCGCGGTGCGTGGCTTTGATGCGTACGCCGGGTTCGGCGCCGACGGCGGTGCAGGAGTTTTGCGGCAAAGGAGTGAAGGAAGGGAATCCGGCGGCGATCAAGCTGGTGATGTGTGCGCTGCAGGATGCGGCGCTGTCTTCGCCGTCGGGGGAACCCATCGACATTCCCGATGCGCAGAAGGCTCCGGAGTTGAAGGGTGTGCGCGAATTCCTGGTGGAAATGGGCACGACGGCGGTGCTGGCGTTTCCACTGAGCAATGGCGAGGATTCGGTGGGCGTGCTGGCGTTGCTGCACAATCAGCCGCGAGTGTGGCCCCACACCGATTCCGTTGTGCTGAAGACGCTGGCGGATCAGATGGTGATCGCACTGAATAATGCAGGACTGCGGCGGCTGGTGAAGAATCTTTCGGTGACGGAGGAGAAGTCGGGGTTGCTCAAGCGCGGTTCTTATCTTGACTTGCTGCTGGCGGAGAGCAAACGCGCAGTGCAAAACGCGGCGCCGCTATCTGTGTTGCTGCTGCAGTTCGGGCGGAGCGCGGCTTTAATCAAAGAGTATGGCGAGGCTGCGGTGGAAGGCGCGATGGAGAAGATTGGGCAACAGTTTGCGGCGAACATCCGGACGAATGATCTGGCGTTTCGCTATGACACTACCACGATTGCGATTATTCTCGGCGAGACGGCGGAGAAGGAAGCGATGATGGCGATTGAGAAATTGCGGAAGATCATTGCGGGAGTGCGTCTGCCCGCAAAAGATGGGGCGGAAAAAGGCCTGCCCATGGAATTCTCGGCGGGGCTGGCTGAGGCGGTGGTGAAGGAGAGCTATGATCCGGTGGACATTGTTACGGAAGTGATTAACCGGGCTGAGCATGCTTTGGCCACTTCGCTGGCGCAAGGGCATGGGAGAGTTGTGGCGCTGGGGGCGGCGCTGGCGGCGGTGGCTAGGGCTTAGTCCCGAGCCGCGAGTACTGAGCGAGACATGAGTCCCGAAACAACGCTCCCAGCAGTCGTCGATTTCTCAGACTTGCTATGAACTTCAATCGTCCAAAAGCATTCGCGTTCTGACTCTTCGTTCGAATTCGCGACTCGCGGCTCGGGACTAACTGCTGCCTCGGTGGTCAAATCTGCTTCTGCACTGCTACACTAACCAGTTTGATTATCACGTTTAATCCCTTCTGAGCGGAGTCTGTCAGGAAAATCATGTTGAAACCGGGTGATATTGCTATTGTCAGTGGGGCGCGGACGCCCTTTGGTCGTTATTGCGGGAAGTTGAAAGATTTTACGGCGCAGGAGTTGGGCGCGGTTGCGGCCAAGGGGGCGATCGAGCGGGCGGGGATCGATCCGCAAGAATTTGATCATGCGGTGTTTGGCAATGCGCAGCAGACTTCGGGCGATGCTTTGTATGGGGCGCGGCATGTGGGGTTGCGGGCGGGACTGCCGATTGAGACTCCGGCGCTGACGGTAAACCGGCTGTGCGGGTCGGGGATGCAGTCGATTGTGAGTGCGGCGCAGATGATCCAGACCGACGAAGCGAAGATTGTGCTGGCGGGCGGAATGGAGGCCATGTCGCAGGCTCCGTTTGTGATTCGCGGGCGCGATGGATTTACTCTGGCTCCGGGCGGGAAGCTGGAAGATTCTTTGATGGTGGCGCTGCTTGACAGCTATTGCGGGCTTTATATGGCGAATACGGCGGAGCTTTACGGTTCGGAATTTGGCATTACGCGGCAGATGCAGGATGAGTTCGCTTTGCGCTCGCAGCAGAAAGCGGATGCGGCTTATAAAGAAGGACGCATTCAGGAGGAGTTGGTTCCAGTGGGGCTGAAGAATTCCAAAGGTGAGGCTTCGGGAGAATCGCTGACGGAAGACGATCACCGGAGGCCGCAGACTACTTTGGAAGGGTTGGCTAAGTTGAAGGCGGCTTTTGGTAAGAGCGGAACTGTTACTGCCGGGAACGCCAGCGGCATTGTGGATGGCGGGGCGGCTGTGGTCTTGATGTCTTTGGAGGAGGCGCGCAAGCGGAGCATTGAGCCGTTGGGGCGGATTGTCAGCTGGGGGATTGCAGGGGTTGAGCCAAAGGTGATGGGGCGCGGTCCGGTGCCGGCTACTAAGGTGGCGCTGCAGAAGGCTGGGCTCTCTTTGGATTACATTGATCTGATTGAAGTGAATGAGGCGTTTGCGGCGCAGTATTTGGCAGTAGAGAAGGAGTTGGGATTAGACCGTGAGAAGGTGAATGTGAATGGCGGGGCGATTGCTTTGGGGCATCCGCTGGGGGCTACCGGGACGCGGCTGGTGATCACTTTGCTTTATGAATTGCGGCGGCGGAAGAAGAAGTATGGGCTGGCTACGGCTTGCATCGGCGGCGGGCAGGGGATCGCGATGATTGTGGAGAGTACTGAACTAGCGCATGTTTCCACCACGGAGACACTGAGGCACAGAGAAAAGCCTCTTGAAAAATCGCTGATGCTCGTGTTGATCATGGACGGGGCGGCGTGGAACGGGAAGGACGATGTTTACGACGCGTTCTTCAAAGCTGTTGGGGCGCCGGATTGGCACGTGAAGAAATCTTGATGCGCTAAACGACAGCATTGCGAACTGCGAGATTAACTAAAATCGAAGTTCCCTACAGAATCAGTATCCTCGAACTTTGATCTGATCGGCGCTGGCGCGAGAAAGATGGCTGCTGATTTTGTGGATCTGGTTCGAGATATCAAAACGCGTGGAGTCCCCGTTGAGATTGATATCCGAAATTCGCGTAGTTCGGTTTCTATTTGATCGAAAGGCATTTTATGGAGATTAAAAAGGTTGGTGTACTCGGTTGTGGGTTGATGGGTTCCGGCATCGCGCAAGTCTGCGCGACGGCTGGATTCGATGTGACAGTTCTCGAAGTGGAGCAGAAGTATCTCGACAAAGGCTTTGCCGGGATCGAGAAATCTCTGGCTAAGTTTGCTGAGCGGCCGGTCGAGAAGGGCGGGATCACGGCGCAGCAGAAAGACGCGATCCGGGCGCGGCTTAAGGGGACTACCAACAAGGCCGACCTGGCCGATTGCGACATTGTTATTGAGGCCATCATCGAGAATGTGGACGAGAAGAAGAAGATGTACGCGTCGATTGATGGCATCGTGAAGAAGGAGGCGATTTTTGCTTCGAATACTTCTTCGATTTCGGTGACTGAGCTTTTGACTTCGGTGAAGCGGCCGGAGCGGTTTATCGGGCTGCACTTTTTTAATCCGGTGCCGCTGATGAAGTTGGTGGAGGTGGTGCGGACGATCGCTACCGCCGACGACGTTTACGCAGACGGCTTACGAGTTTGGGAAAAAGCTGGGCAAGGTTCCGGTGCGGACCTCGGACAAGACGGGATTCATCGTCAACCGGCTGCTGGTGCCTTATTTGCTGGATGCGATCCGGGCTTATGAAGAGGGCGTGGGGTCGATTGAAGATATTGATAATGCGATGAAGCTGGGGTGCGGGTATCCGATGGGGCCGTTTACTTTGCTGGATTTTGTGGGGCTGGATACCACTTACTACATCACTCATGTGATGTTTGACGAGTTCAAGGAGCGGCGGTTTGCGTCGCCTCCGCTGCTGAAGCGGCTGGTGATGGCGGGGTGGTATGGGAAGAAAACTGGGAAAGGGTTCTACGATTACTCGGACCCGAACAATCCGAAGGCGAACAAACTGTAGCATCGAATTTCCCGGGCGAACCCGCTAGGATCGAATGATGATGTTCAAACGCAGAAAAACGGACCAGGCTCCGGGCGGAGGTGGTCCGCAGGATGTCGAACGATATCGACGAGCGTGGCATAGCTATGTGGCGCGGCGAAATCTGGTGGTGGTGCTCTTTCTCAGTTTTATCTTCCTGGGTTTTATGATTGGGAAGTTGAAGCTGGGAGAGCTTGCCGATTTTGCCATTTTACTGGCCTGGATCGGAGTCTATCTGGCGGGCGGTTGGTGGCTGACGGAGTGGCGATGTCCGCGGTGCGGGAAAGTGTTTGGACACAGGCTGTGGACGCAGCGGTGTATCGGCTGCGATTTGAGCAAGGATGAAGTGGCGGCGGTGGCTCGGGGGAAGTAGGGACTTAGCCGGACCTCGGCGCTTGTCGCCGACTCGCTCTCGATTTTCCAGTCACTTCTGTTTTCAGACCGTATTGATGCATTACATCTTCGAGCGGGATTGTTTTGCCGCGCCCAGAGCGAATATCAGCCAACGCCTTCTCGGCGAGGTACACATCCTCGAGATCATTTAAATGTTGCAAGATGGCCTCTCGCGCGTAATAGGTTTTGGTGCGGCCAGTGCGCTTGGCGAGGCGGGCTAGGCGCTTTTCGATTTCGTCGGGAAGGCGGATGGCTAGCATGGGTGACCTCGCGCTATACAATTATAGCAGCGTTTTGTGGGAGGTAGATATGACGGCGGTTGACATAGAGCACGCGTTCGCCGGGGCGTTAGGAATCTCTGAAGGTCAAAGAAATGACGTGAATGACGCTGACTACGTTCGCTCAGGGAAGCCTCGTCATTTAGCTGATGCTCTGGGTAAAGTATTGCCTCGCCTGAAGAAGCGTACGGAGCTTTTACCTAAATCCGATCCGATGAAGAGATGGACCGAGATTTCGCTTTCGGAATTGGAAGAGGAGTATCGTGGGCTTTCAAATCCGGCAGGAGAGGCCGAAATCAGCAAGACCGCCTGCTTTGATCTGTGGGTTTTTGTGCTATTGGGGTAAGACTGATTGATCGGTTTCTCGCCGAAAATGGTTGTTAATTTATGAACTTCGAAAACATTCTTCTGGAAAAGAAAAATTCGATCGCTTACGTCACCGTGAACCGGCCCAAGGTTTTGAACGCGCTGAACATGGCTACCATGGAGGAGCTGCGGGCGGCCTTTCATGACATCAAGAATGATGCGGCGATCCGTGTGGTTATTTTTACTGGCGCGGGCGAGAAGGCATTTATTGCCGGCGCGGATATTGGCGAACTCGCTAAACAAGATGCGGTTACGGGCAAGGAGTATACGCATCGCGGGCAGAACGTTCTGAATCTCATCGAGAATCTCGGAAAGCCGGTGATTGCCTGCATCAACGGATTTGCGCTGGGCGGTGGCTGCGAGATTGCGATGGCTTGCACGATGCGGCTGGCCAGCGAAAATGCAAAGCTGGGGCAGCCGGAGGTGAAGCTGGGGATTATCCCGGGCTATGGGGGGACGCAGAGGCTGCCTCGGCTGGTGGGCAAAGGCATTGCTATGCAGATGGTGCTGGCTGGAGAAATGATCACGGCGCAGGAAGCGCATCGTATTGGGCTGGTGAATGAAGTTACGGTGGCGGCGGAGTTGATTCCGCGGGCGGAGGCGATTGCGGCTAAGATTATCGCTAACGCTCCGCTGGCGGTGCAGTATGCGATGGAGGCTGTGAACAAAGGCATGGAGATGACTTTGAGCGAGGGGTTGTATCTGGAAGCAGTATTGTTCGGCGTGACCTGCGCTACTGAGGATAAGAAGGAAGGGACTACGGCGTTTTTGGAGAAGCGGGCGGCACAGTTTAAGGGGAAGTAAGTCAACATCTTTACCACAGAGGTCACCCTTCGGCTGCGCTCAGGGCTGGCTCCGTCACACAGATGAAAAACAAGAAGGATTTCGTTGAGGAGCGTTTTCCCGGGCCGGATCTCCCCGCGCTTGAAGGTACTTTGAATGCTACGGGGCGGCGTTTCGCGATTGTTGCTTCCCGATTCAATGCATTTATCACTGAGAGACTCCTGCTGAGCGCGGTCGATGGGCTGGTGCGGTCCGGCGCTGAGCAAAAAAACATTGGTTTGGTTCGGGTGCCGGGGGCGTTTGAGATCCCGCTGGCGGCGCGGAAGCTGGCGGAGACTGGGAAGTACGACGCGATCATTTGCCTTGGGTGCTTGCTGCGGGGTGACACAGCGCATTATGACGTGATTGTGAACGAAGTGACGCGCGGGATTGGGCAGTCGGCGCAGGAGACTGGAGTGCCGCATGCTTTTGGCGTGCTGACCTGCGAGACTTTGGAGCAAGCCATCGATCGTGCTGGATTGAAGATGGGCAATAAGGGATTCGAGGCGGCGCTGGCGGCGGTAGAGATGGCGTCGCTGAAGGAGGCTATCAGCCGTCAGCCCCTACGTCTTGCAGCTCAGGGCAAGCTAAGAACAGCCGTCAGCAAAACCAAGATTCCTCCCTTCGCTCGGAATGACAAATCCAACAAGAATCGGAATGACAGATCCAACAAGAAGACGAAGCGCAAGTAATCCCTCCTGTGAAGTAAACTGGCAACTGACAACTGGAAGCTGGCTCTATGGGTACTCGGCGCAAATCCCGCGAACTGGTTTTGCAGATGCTGTTTCAGGCGGATATGGGGAAGCAGACTCTGGACCAGGTTCGGCATACTTTTTGGGCCGAGCATGGCGGGGCGAGCGCCGAAGTGCGGGGGTTTGCGGACGATTTGTTTCGGGTGGCCACCGACCGCGGCGCGGAAATCGACAAGCTGATTGAAGGCCATGCAGAACACTGGCGCATGGAGCGCATGGCGGCTGTGGACCGCAATCTACTGCGCGCGGGAGTGGCGGAGTTTTTGGGCTATCCGGAGACGCCGCGGGCAGTGGTGATTAATGAGGCGCTTGAGATCGCGCGGAAGTTTTCCAGTCTGGAATCGGTACAGTTTGTTAATGGCGTGCTGGATAGCGTGGCTAGGGAGTTGGGGAAGACAGCATAGAAAAGAAATTTGGTAATTTTGTAATTGAGTAATTTGGTAATTTTCAACCAATTACTCCGATCACATACTCCTCCATTCTCACCTCCTCTAATTCCTCAATCATTCTTCCCAATTGCTGATCTTCACGGTTTTACGGCGATCAGGTTTAGATGGCAGTCGGATCCTGTGAAGCAGAAATTGTTGGGGGAGTTGGGCAGGGGCAAGAAGGACGTTTGGTAGAAGTCGACGCCTAGAACGGTGTTGAGCTGGTGGAGCAATCCATCGGAGCCGGCCACGTAGATCAGCGTGCCATCGACCGTCATGTCCGCGGCTACTGGGGTTGCATTGTTGGCGAGTTGGATTCTGGAGACGGATGCGGTGCTGAAGTTATAGATCAGGACGCCTTGATCGGTGGTAACGATGTAGGCCTGAGTTGCGTCCGGCGAGAGGAAAAAGTTGATGGGGTGGAAAGTGCTCTGGTTGAGGTTGATGTGGACGGGCGGAAAAGCTGTGTTCTGAGGGGGTGGAGTGCGGGCGAGGGTGATCTGCTGAGGACAAAGTGCAGCGAAGGATCCCTGGGAAGAGTTGGTGGCGATGATGTCAATGCCGGTGTCGTCCAGGCCGAAGAAAAAGTCGAGGCCAGCCGCTTCGAGATTTGGAATGAGTATCCCGCCGAACAAGTTGCCCAAGGGGTTGCCCTGGGGGATTTCGCCTGCGGGCACCATCTTCAGGAACATGGGCGGGCCGGGGAGTGGAGGGGGAGGCGGCGGTGGGGGCGTGAGGGTGACCGAAGAGTTGTCGCAGGTATTGTAGACGGCGAGGCTGCCGGCGGGACTTCCGGCAGGCACTCCGCCAGCCAGCAGGGCGAAGGAGCCGGTGGAGTTGAAAACAATCGAAGTCGCCGGCGTTCCTAAAGGAATCGGCGGTCGCAAGTATTGCAGGGGGGAATAGATATCCAAAGTGTTGCCGCCATCGGCGAGGATGAAGGCTTTCAAGCCGTCCGGTGAAAATGCAGCCGCGGTTGCACTGTTAATGTTCAGCGCCGTGGTGGACGTCGGACTGGTATTGACGACATATACCTGGTTGGGAGTGGAAACTGTATCGGAGAAAACGGCCATGGCGCCGTTGTGCGAGACGGCGAGGACCCTGCCGGTTACAACGCCTAGAGTGGTGCCTGGGGCGGACAAGGCGGTAAAGGGGCTGTTGGATCCTCCGATGTTGCCGGGGGTGATGGCGAGAGCGCCGAATTCGCTGCCCATGAAGGCTTTGTCGCCCGCTGGGTCAAAAATTAGGGAATTGAGCGGAGTGGGCAGTCCGATCGCGGCTCCGGGAAGGTTGGTGGAGGTTGAGACGTTATATAAGCCCACGCTGCATAAGATGTCGCTGTAACAGTCCTGACTGGTGGCCAGCACATTGGTCGAAGTGGGAGCGCCGGTGACCAATCCGGAAATGGCGGTGACGGGATAGACCGGTTGCGGGATGTAGGGCGGGGAAAGATTCGCCGGATTCAGCGGGAAACCGATGTTGCAAGATGGCGGCGTGCACGATGCAGTGATGGCGGCCACCCCCGGCTGGGAGGTAGTCACGCCACAAATTGTGCCGGGGCCGCATCCCGTGGTGCTGCCCGCCAAAAGCGCAGCAGGCTGAGAGGAGACCCAGGTCAGGGGGGGCTTGGGGACGATGCAGCCCTGCACATCGACAACGGTAGCGATGATGGTCTCGGCCGTTCCCTTGTCCACAGCAAAACTGGTTTGGTTGGTGAACTGTCCGTTTTCGCTAAGTTGCAGCGCGATGCACTGCACCGGGCAGGTCTCGAAGTTGTAAGGCTGGCTGAAGACTCCCGAGCTGGAAGCGATTACCTGAGTTTGCCCGGGGTTGCCGGGCGCGACGGTGGCCTGGTTGGTGGCGACGTTAAAAGTGGAGTTCACGATCGGAGTGATCATGCCCACGCCGGCGCTGGCTTGGGTCCACGTAAAGGGGCCGACCGAGGCCGTGATATCGACGCCCTGGCTGAAGGCATTGGCCTGCAGGATCTCCGTCTGGTTTTGCGAAAGGCATTTGCAGGAGGTAAAGGGCTGGCCCTGAGAATCTATTTGAGTCGTGCAGTTGCCGTTATTGAAGGGGATGTTGCAGGCGGAGGGCAGGGGTTGCTGGTTGGGGCACGCGGGAGGCGGCGAATTGACCGGAGCAACCAGGCTGACCTGAATGTTATCGATGGGCGCATGAACAAAGATCAGGGTAGGCGCGCTGGTCGACCCCAAGGCGGAGGCAGTTACCTGAACCATGCCAGTGTTGCCGGGTGTACAGGTATTGTAAGCTGGGGCATTCCAACTGCCGGCGCAGGCAAAGCCGGTAGGAGCAATGTCGAGCACTCCTGCAGGGCTTGAAGGGCTCACGCTATAGGTGAACCCCGGCCGAATGCCTGAGTTGGCGTCGTTCAGCGCGCTGGCGGTGAGCAGCGTTGTGGCGCCCACTTGCATGGAGAAAGCGGGGCTGGGGTTGAGGGTGATTTTCGCCGGGAAGGGTGATGGTGCGGGAGCCTTGTGGCCGCCGCAAGCTGGTAAGAGCAGGAATAAACAGATGGTGGCAACCACCGACGCCCACTGACCAAAACGCAACCTACCCATGCACCCTCTCGTCGCCTCACGGTTTGTTTCCGATGGGCGAGCCGCTCAATGGAATGGAAAACTGCTAGTGTAGAGGCTGGAGACGGATTCAGCAAGCTGGCCTCGCGAAGGTTGTCGCGCATTTCAAGAGGCGCTTAGCCGGATCGCTCCGGTTTCGACAGTGGGATGCAAAAAGATGGGTTGACGATGTTTCCACTCAGTTGTTATAGTTGTTAGGTTCCGCGAGTCAATCCAGGCTTGGTGTGGGCCGTGAGTTTCTGCAGAGTTGTGCGGGAACTTGCGGTAGAGCTTTTGAGAAATACGTTTCCGGCGGAGTGGCAATGCGAGCCGGAAACTTCCTCGCTGAAACGTTCCTGCGCTGCCTTTCGCCCTATCACGAGGGCTGGTGGAGCGCCTGAAGTCCGGCGCGACAGCGGTCTGCGAAAGGATATGCAGGACAGAGCTGGCGATACGGAGTACCTCCGGAGGTTTGGCCGGGTGCCACCGTCGGCAGCATAAATCTAGATCTGGATTTGAAAATCTCTCTCCGTGATTCGTGTGCGGCGAGAAGCATGGCAAGGCGATTGCGTCTGCCAGCCCGGGTTTCGTAGTAGAGATTGCGCAAGTCAGATTGCGCAGTCAGCACCGGGAGAGCCGACAGCGCCGTGATTTTCCCTGCGAGGGACGGACACGGTGCGCGACTTTAGTAGTGCACGATTTTTAGTTGGCAGCTAAGGAGCGGCAAAGAGTGCCTACATTTAATCAATTGGTGCGTGATGGGCGGAAGCGGCCGCGGTATAAGACCGCGAGTCCGGCGCTGCAAGGGTGTCCGCAGAAGCGCGGTGTTTGCACCCGCGTGTACACGCAGACGCCCAAGAAGCCGAACTCGGCACTGCGCAAAGTGGCGCGCGTGCGGCTGACCAACGGGATTGAAGTTACGACTTACATCCCTGGCGTTGGCCATAACCTGCAGGAGCACTCGATTGTGCTGATCCGCGGAGGACGCGTAAAAGATCTGCCGGGCGTGCGCTATCACGTGATTCGCGGCACGCTGGATGCGGTGGGCGTGGCGGGCCGTCAGCAGGGGCGGTCGAAGTACGGCGCGAAACGCGCGAAGAAGGGTTAAGTGCAGTGATCAGTGGCCAGTGATCAGTGGCCAGAAAAAAGCTCAAGCTAGAAGCTAAGAGCTTAGGAGCTAAGAGCTAGGAGCTAGAAGCTTACATGCCTCGTAAAGGACATACCGCAAAGCGGACCGTGCCAGCCGACGCCGTTTACGGCTCGAATCTGGTGACGAAGTTTATCAACTCGATGATGTGGCAGGGCAAGCGGTCGACCGCCGAGGGAATTTTTTATGAAGCCCTCACCAAGGTGCAGGAAAAAGGCGGCGACGAAGCCTTGAAGCTGTTCACGAAAGCCGTCGAGAATGCGAAGCCGTTGCTTGAAGTGAAGACGCGACGCGTCGGTGGCGCGAACTATCAGGTACCGGTGGAAGTGAATGCCGACCGGAGGACGTCGCTCGCGATCCGCTGGCTGCTGACGTATGCGCGCGGGCGCGCGGAGCGAGGCATGGTCGACAAGTTGAGCAACGAGTTGCTGGACGCAGCCAACGGAAAAGGCGCGGCCATCAAGAAGAAAGAAGATGTGCACCGCATGGCCGAGGCTAATAAGGCCTTCGCGCATTACCGGTGGTAGGGAATTGAGTCATTGAGCGATCGGGTCATTGATTGATTGAAAGGCGTCTCGGCATTGAGATTTTCAATCGCCCGATCACACAATCGCCAAATTTCAATTAGCGCCAAATTTTTAATTAGTTGTTGGAGCCCAGAAAGAGTTAGAGAGTCGTGCCCAGAACAGTCCCATTAGAACGCTGCAGGAATATCGGCATCATGGCCCACATCGATGCCGGCAAGACCACTACGACGGAGCGCATCCTTTTCTATACGGGAAAGACGCACCGCATCGGAGAGGTGCACGAAGGCACGGCAACGATGGATTGGATGGAGCAGGAGCAGGAGCGCGGGATTACGATTACGTCCGCGGCGACCACCTGCACCTGGCGCGACATTCGCATCAACATTATCGATACGCCCGGCCACGTGGATTTCACGGCGGAAGTGGAGCGCTCGCTGCGCGTTCTCGACGGCGCAGTCGCGGTATTTGACGCGGTTCACGGAGTGCAGCCGCAGTCGGAAAAAGTCTGGCGCCAGGCCGACAAGTACGGCGTGCCGCGTATTTGCTTCATCAACAAGATCGACAAGATGGGCGCCGATTTTGAGCACGCCATCGATACCATCCGCAAACGATTGAGCGCCAAGCCCGTCGCGATTCAGATTCCAATCGGCCAGGAAGACAAGTTCAAGGGCGTCATTGATTTGATCAACATGAATGCGATCGTGTGGGTGGACGACACGATGGGCGCCGAGTACGTCACCGAAGAGATTCCCGCCGAACTGAAGAAGAAAGCCGAAGCCTTCCATGCTCAGTTGGTCGAGAGCATAGCCGAGAACGACGACGAAATCCTGCACAAGTTTCTGGAAGGCGAAGAAATTACCGCGGATGAGCTGCGTGCGTCGTTGCGCAAGTCGACGATTGCTTTGAAGGTATTTCCAGTCGTGGTTGGCACAGCGTTTAAGAATAAAGGGATACAGCCGCTGCTGGATGCGGTGGTGGACTATCTGCCGTCGCCGCTCGATGTGCCGGAAACGCATGGGCTGAATCCCGACAACGGGGAAAAGCTTTTCCGCAAAGCTGACGACAAGGAACCATTCTCGGCGCTGGCATTCAAGATCATGGCCGATCCGTTTGTCGGCCAGTTGACGTTTATTCGCGTGTATTCCGGCCAGCTCAAAACCGGAGACTCCGTGCTGAACACGGGACGTCGCAGGAGTGAGCGCATTGGCCGCCTGCTGAAAATGCACGCCAACAAGCGGGAAGAGATCAGCGAGATTCTAGCGGGGGACATTTGCGCGGCGGTCGGACTGAAGGGCGTGAGCACGGGCGATACGATTTGCGATGAGAAGCATCCCATCGCGCTCGAAAATATTACGTTTGCGGTTCCCGTGATTTCGGTTGCGGTCGAGCCGAAGACGAAAGCCGATCAGGAAAAAATGGGCATGGCGCTTGGCCGCCTGGCCCAGGAAGATCCTACGTTCAAAGTTCACACCGATCCCGACAGCGGACAGACCATCATCAGCGGCATGGGCGAGCTGCATCTGGAAATCATTGTCGACCGCATGATGCGCGAGTACAAAGTCGAGGCGAACGTCGGCAAGCCGCAGGTGGCATATCGCGAGACCATTCGCAAGCACTCGGAAGCCGAGGGCAAATACATTCGCCAGACGGGCGGCCGCGGCCAGTACGGGCACGCGAAGATCAAGCTCGATCCGCAACCCGCGGGCACAGGCTACGAATTCGTCAACGACATCGTGGGCGGTTCGGTGCCGAAGGAATTCATTAAGCCGATCGATCAGGGAATTCAGGAAGCTCTCGAAGGCGGCATTCTTGCGGGCTATCCGATGGTCGATGTGAAGGCTACGCTGTATGACGGCAGCTATCACGACGTCGACTCGAACGAAATGGCGTTCAAGATTGCCGGGTCGATGGCGTTCAAGGAAGCGGCGCGCAAGGCTTCACCGGTGCTGCTGGAGCCGGTGATGTCGGTGGAAGTAGTTACGCCGGAAGATTATGCCGGTGTGATTATGGGTGACCTGAGTTCGCGGCGCGGACGCATTGAAGGCATGGAACACCGCGCCGGTTCGCAGGTGATCAAGGCGATCGTGCCTTTGGCTGAGATGTTTGGTTACGCGACCCACATGCGTTCGTCGACGCAGGGCCGGGCTGAGTACTCGATGCATTTTGCGCGTTATGAGGAGGCTCCGCGATCGGTGGCGGAGGAAATCATCGCCAAGGTGCAGGGGACTACGAAGTAGGCAATTTATGGATCAGTCTTTTCAGGTGATCGTTAACTCGTTTGTTCACTCTCCTGGGGAATGGAAGCGCATTCTCGACGCCGACGCCGCTGGCGCTGTCGCGCAGTTGGCCGACGAAGAGCGCCTCGTTGCCAAGAGGCTCGGTGTCGAAGAGAAAGAAGTTGCGGATAAGATTAAGGCTGGCCAATACGGAGAGTTGAAGCTAAAGGCCAAAGGGTTGAGCCTGGGAGAAGAGACGAAAACCGTATTAGACGGCTTGGGACCGGATTACCGACTCGTGGCGGTTCTTTGGGAAAATTCCCAGGCTCGATGGGTGCTCAGGATCAAGGCTGCCGATTCGATCGCCAATGTACCAATTCCGGGTGGGTTGGCGGATGACGTGGTTGAGGCCGGGTCGGAGCAAGATTTGGACAGGCTGAAGAACCTTGTGCTTTTTGGGGTAGGACGGCAAGAATTGATTTTCGAGCGCTGATGGATTTGACCGGAAGACTCGTTCGCTTCTGGCTTTCTCCGACTGGGAAGGAAGCACTGAGCGAAGTTATCACCGGAGGCAAGGATTTTGAGGCTCTGGTTGTTGAGGAAAACAGCATCGGCTTGTGGCTTTGGATACCCGATGCGGAGCATGAGTCGCGAGAAGTGACTCTGCTTAAGTGGGAATACTTTGCAGCAGCGTCATTGGAGTATCAGCCGGAAGCGCCAAGGGAGCGACCTGCTGCTGGGTTTCAGGCTCCCAATGAATGAACTGTAAGGAGCGAGCAATTTTATGGCGAAAGAGAAATTTGATCGCAATAAGCCGCACTGCAACGTAGGGACGATTGGTCACATCGACCACGGCAAGACCACGTTGACGGCGGCCATCACGAAGGTGTTGCAGAAGCATAATCCGAAGATTGTGTTCCGGTCTTTTGACAGCATCGATAACGCTCCGGAAGAAAAGGCGCGCGGAATCACGATCGCGACGGCGCATGTGGAGTATGAGACCGCGAACCGGCACTATGCGCACGTCGATTGCCCGGGCCACGCTGACTACATCAAGAACATGATCACGGGCGCGGCGCAGATGGATGGCGCGATTCTGGTGGTTGCGGCGACCGACGGTCCGATGCCGCAGACGCGCGAGCACGTGCTGTTGGCGCGGCAGGTGGGCGTGCCTTACATCGTGGTGGCGCTGAATAAATGTGACGCTGTCGATGACCCTGAACTGCTGGATCTGGTTGAGCTTGAAGTGCGCGAGTTGCTGAAAAGCTACAAGTTTCCCGGCGACGATGTGCCGGTGATCCGGCTGTCTGCTCTGGGCGCTTTGAATGGGGAAGAAAAGTGGGAAAAGCAGATTGACGCTCTGATGGAGGCTGTCGACAAGAGCGTGCCGCAGCCGGCGCGGGAGTTGGACAAGCCGTTTTTGATGCCGATTGAAGATATCTTCTCGATTCAGGGTCGCGGCACTGTCGTGACCGGGCGTATTGAGCGCGGCAAGGTGAAGGTTGGCGAAGAAGTGGAAATCGTGGGCTTCCGCGACACGCGCAAGACGGTGGTCACGGGCGTCGAAATGTTCAAGAAGCAGTTGGACGAAGGGCTGGCTGGCGACAACGCCGGACTCCTGCTGCGCGGTATTGCGAAAGAAGATGTCGAGCGCGGGATGGTGCTGGCGAAGGGTGGATCGATTACTCCGCACACCAAGTTCAAGGCGGAAGTCTACATCCTGACCAAGGAAGAAGGTGGGCGGCATACGCCATTCTTCAAGGGATACCGTCCGCAGTTTTACTTGCGCACAACGGACGTGACCGGAGTTGCGGAGCTGCCCTCTGGCACCGAGATGGTGATGCCCGGTGACAACGTGTCGCTGGTGATTGAGTTGATCACGCCAGTGGCCATGGAGAAGGGCTTGCGGTTCGCCATTCGCGAAGGCGGGCACACGGTGGGCGCCGGAACGATTGCGGAGATTGTGCAGTAAGTGCCGTGTGGAGCGGGCACTCTTGCCGCTAGTTTCTGGCACCGCAGGCAAGCGGGCAGAGTACCCGCTCCACACGAGCAAATTTGTTCTTTCCTTCCGGAGACGCCGGGAGGGGTTAGAGAGAGTGAAACGTGATTGGAAAAGAAAGAATTCGCATCCGGTTGAAGGCTTACGACTATCGCATCCTGGATCAGTCGACGGGCGAGATCGTGGAAACGGCGCGGCGCACCGGGGCGCAGATTGCGGGGCCGATTCCGCTGCCCACGATGAAGAACAAGTACTGCGTGCTGCGTTCGCCGCACGTGGATAAGAAATCGCGGGAACAGTTTGAGATCCGCACGCACAAGCGGCTGCTCGATATCCTTGAGCCGACGCAGCAGACGGTGGATGCGCTGATGAAGCTCGATCTGCCCGCGGGCGTGGATGTGGAGATTAAGGCATTCGGGAAAGAGCATAAATAAGCTGTCAGCTCTCAGCCTTCCGCTGTCAATATCAGCCTAAGGCGAGAAGCTCCCAGCCAATAGCCGTCGCTTCCAAAGAACGAGCCAAGCTGGGTTGGAGATTGAGATGGCAACGCGAGTTACTGGCATTCTGGGCAAGAAGGTAGGCATGACGCAACTGTTTGACTCGAAGGGCGACGTGCGCCCAGTCACGGTGCTGCAGGCCGGTCCTTGCGTGATTACGCAACATAAGTCGGCGACCAAGGATGGTTACGAAGCGGCCCAGATTGGCCTGGTCGAATTCGTGAAGGAGTCGCGGCTGACTAAGCCGGCGCGCGGGCATCTGGCGAAGAATAATCTTCCTCCGGTGAAGTTCATGCGCGAAGTGCCGCTTGAAACCGATGGCGCCGCCGACAGCGACGTCACGGTGAAAGTCGGCGACCGGGTGCTGGTCGAGATTTTTGAAGGCGAGAAGTTTGTCGACATCGTGGGCGTGAGCAAGGGCAAGGGCTTCCAGGGTGTGGTGAAGCGGCATCATTTTGGCGGCGGTCCGAAGTCGCACGGGTCGATGTTTCAGATTACGGGTTCGATTGGCTCGTCCGCGTTTCCCTCGCGCGTGTTTAAGGGGATGCGCATGTCAGGGCACATGGGCCATGCCCGCGTGACGCAGCGGAATCTGCGCGTGCTGGGCGTCGATAAGGACGAAAATCTTTTGGTGGTCGAAGGCAGTGTACCGGGGCCGCAGGGCGGGTACATCGTCATCATCAAGGCCAAGAAGCCGCCTAGAGAGCGGCGTGGATTTGCGGGTTCGGCTACGGTCGATCCGTTGAAGGCGGCTAAGCGAGCGGCTAAGAAGGCGTAAAGCGGGCGGACGAGGCGTCCGCCGCTCCACGAGAAATATTATGGCTACGATAGATATTTACAATTTGAGCGGCGAGAAGGTTGGGTCGTTCGATCTTGCCGATGAGATTGTCGGCGCCGTGAATGAAGATCTGCTCTGGGAGGCGGTGAAGCATTACCGCGCCGGGCAGCATCGCGGCACGCATGCGACCAAGGCCCGCTGGCAGGTTTCCGGTTCGGGCAAGAAGCTGTGGAAGCAGAAAGGCACGGGACGGGCGCGCATCGGCTCGATCCGCTCGCCTCTGTGGCGGCACGGCGGGACCGTGCACGGTCCGCAGCCGCGATCCTACGACTACGCTTTCCCGCGCAAGAAGCTTCTGGGCGCTCTTCGTTCTGCGCTGGCTTCGAAGTTTGCCGATGGCAAGCTGACCGTGGTGAACGCATTCGAACTGAAGGACGCAAAGACCAAGGCGTTCCGGGCGGCGCTCGATGCGTTGAAAGTGGACAAGACCGTGTTGATTGTCGACGTTCCGAACTCCGGCAACAACAACCTGGCATTAAGTTCGCGAAATATCAAAGGGCTGGAACTGGTTCCGGGCAATGAAGTTCATCCTTATCACCTGCTGAAGTACGACCGCGTGATTTTTTCTCACCCGGCAATCGAGAAGCTGCAACTCACGCTGAAAGATACATTGCCCAAGCGGCAGCGCAAGGCGGCGAAGGAAGAAGATGAGGGCGCGAAGAAGGCGTCGGCGGCTCCGCGGAAGCGTGTGCGGCATGAAAAAGCGGCGGAGGTGGCCTAGGGCCTAATCATTATGAAATCGGCATACCAGATCATTCGGCGTCCGGTGATCACGGAAAAAGGGTTGGCGATCAAGGAGAACCAGAACACGCTGGTCTTCCAGGTTGCGCCCAAGGCGACGAAGACGGAAATCAAGCAAGCGGTGCAGACAATTTTCAAGGTGAAAGTATTTTCCGTGCGTACGGCGACCTATCCGGGAAAAGAGCGGCGACGGGGGAAGTTTGCCGGCTACCGTCCGGATTGGAAGAAAGCTTATGTGCGGCTGCGGGCCGGCGAGAAGATGCCGGAGTACGCGCAGAATTTGTAAGAACGTCGTTGGCTGTCCGTCGCTGGTCGTTGGCAAAGACGATGAGACCACGATGAATGGCGAACGACTAACGACCGACGACAAACGACAGATTACGAGCTGATTATGGCGATCAAAACATATCGACCTACTACGCAGACGTTGCGCTATCGCACGACGATCATAAACGACGACATAGCAACGCGGCATCCGCATAAGCCGCTGATTGAGCCCAAGCCGCGCACTGGTGGGCGCCGCAACTCGGGCGACATGACGATTTGATTTTTCGGCGGCGGGCACAAGCGCAAGCTGCGCATTATCGATTTCAAACGCGACAAGACCGGAATCCAGCTACGGTGGCGACGATCGAATACGATCCCAACCGTTCGGCGCGCTTGCGCTGCTGGATTATGCCGACGGCGAGAAGCGTTACATCATCGCGCCGGTCGGGATGAAGGTCGGGCAGAAATTATTAGCGGGCCCGAGGCGGACATTTGGGCAACGCGCTGCCGCTGCGCAATATTCTCCGGGCGCGGCGATTCACAATCTGGAACTGAAGCCCGGGCAAGGGCGGCAGATGTCGTTCCGCAGGCGGAGCGGCACAGTTGATCGCGAAAGAAGACGGGTATGCGCTGGTGAAATTGCCCTCGGGCAGATTCGCAAGATTTCGCAGGATTGCATGGCGACGATCGGCCAGGTCGGCAATCTCGATCATGAAAACATCACCATCGCAAAGCAGGACGCACGCGCTGGCTGGGGGAAGCCCGCTTGACCGTGGCGTATGATGAATCCAGTCGACCATCCGCATGGTGGTGGGGAAGGCAAACTTCGGGCGGGGGCATCCGGTGACGCCTTGGGGGCAGCCGACGCGGGGTATAAGACGCGGAATAATAAGCGGACGGATAAATTTATTGTGACGGCGGACGAAGTAGTCGTTGGCGGGGTTCAGTACATATTAGTCGTTGGCAAAAGCAGGTTCCTCCAGGCTCGCTTCACGAACCGTCGGAATCACAAGGTTTTGAGCTAGAAGCTTCAGAGTTAGAGCTAGAGCGACTTTATGGCACGTTCAACTAAGAAAGGCGCGTTTGTGGATGGCTTCCTGATGTCTCGGGTGGAGGGCAATTCCGCAACGAGAAAATTTTGCGCACCTGGTCGCGGCGTTCCACCGTGGTCCCGGATGGTGGTACACTATCGCGGTGCACAACGCAAGAATTTATTCCGGTGTACGTTACCGGAATATGGCGGGGAACAAGTGGCGAGTTGCTTCACCCGCAACTTCAAAGGCCACTCGATGCGGGCGGCGACCGAAGTGGCGGCGGCCAGCGGGTATTCCGGGAGGTCCGGGCGCGATTACTCGGCGGCCCCGCCGGCGCCGGCGCCGAAGGCATAAGGGGAGCGAGACGTGATGGAATCCCGAGCGGAAATCGATACCTGCGGGTCTCGCCGCAGAAGGCGCGCCTGGTGCTGGAGTCATCAAAGGCGCAAGGTCGAAGAAGTGCGCAACACGCTGCTGTTTACAGAAGCGCGTGGCGGCGCACGTGACAAGCGCTGCAGTCGGCGCTCGACAACGCGAACTTTCTCAGCGCCGAGAAAATCTGGACGTCGAGCTGGACAACTTGTATGTGAAGAACGCGATTAACGATGGTCCGCGCATGAAGAG
>CAVVMQ010000009.1:0-304173 GCA_963749295.1 uncultured Acidobacteriaceae bacterium | reverse complement strand
AGTTGCAGTAGCAGCTGGCGATCTTCCAACCGTGTCTGACGCTTGCACAAAATTGTCGACTGACGTTAACAGGCGTGGCTGTTGAAAAACTCCATTTTCTCCAAAACACCCGAAATTTTGGGGATAGAAAATGTCTAGGAAAACCAAGAAAGTCGTTTGTAGAGCTTCCTAGCGCAAAGTTTTTTCGACCAGTTTTTAGAGATCGAGTTTTTCAACACCCACAGGCCATTTCACTCAAAACCCCTCAATAAGCGCTATGGCGATTTATCAACAGCTATGTTCCGCAATTTCGTATTCCGGGATTAGAAGCAAAAAAGAGGCACGCTCGTTGCGTGCCTCTCGTGTGGTTAAGCCGAATGCGGCTGTTTTTGGGCTCCTCAATCGTGTAGCTACTTAGCCGCGGGGATGTAGCTTAGTTCGGGTTCGTACTTCCACATGCTCCATTCCGTGCTCTCGATCAGCGGCGCGAGCTTGGCTTGAAACGCCTTAAATTCGGCGGCGCTCATCCCCTTTTCGACGCCAATCGATCCGTCCAGGTCCCCCCAGCCGCTCAAGCCTATGTAGCTATGAATTTCATTCGAGGGCGTACCAAAGCGCGCCACCGCAGCTCCGTAATCGGTGGCACCGGACTTCTTAATAGCCGGCACAATCTGATCGCGGAACAGAGGGTTGAGTTCATCCATTTTGCCGGACACCACACGCGTCCGGACAACGCGCACCATCGGAGGGACTTTCCTTCGAGCGGATCATCATGTCGGGCTGCATTTCGTCAATCCAGGTCTCAAGGCTGTCGGTCACCGTGTCCAGCCGGGCAAAGAGCCTTGCTATGTCGGCTTCCACTGGCTTCAGCTTTGGATTCTGCTCATCCATCTCCTTCCACTTCGATGAGTACCAGACGACCGCGTGTTGCGTCGGTCCACTTTCAGATTTCCAGACGGTGAACCCCTGATCGGATCCTGCTTTTTTCACCACTGCGGCATAGTCTTTGACTGCAGCCTTCCAGCTTTCCTCTTGGCCCATTTTCACTTTAACGAACAGCACCGTGCGGATCCCACCTTTGTGCCCAAGACGGTAGACAGAAGGCAGTCAATGCAATCGCAGCCAGTAAGCAAGTGCGGAGCGGGAACGGTTTTCTCATTGGTAGTCTCCTAGGCCTCGTGAAAGCAAATCGCAACCCTCGACCGCGGGGAACAATGGGATTGTGTTGGTGCTGAGGCGCCGCAAGTATACACGCTATCCTTTGGAATCACAGGATAGCTGTTGTGAACAGGCCGTAGCGCTCAGAACCCGGTCAATGAGTGCTATGGCGATATTTCAACAGTTATCCCCCATGCAGGAGAATCCGATACAAATCCGGGAGCGGTTGCCCGGGGTTGTAAGGGCCACGGGAGCCAAATTGGGAGGTCCTCATGCCAAGCCTGAAAAAGAGCAGGGTAGAGCCACGAACGGAACGACCGCGAATACCCGGCTACGGCATTAGCAAGAGCAAAACCGGGATGTTGCCTTGGGAATGGGCCGTGAAGACTCTGACGATCTCGCGAGTACTGGATCGTCACGGTGCGCCCCGACGGTCGACCCCATGCCATCATCATTTGGGGCCTGTGGTTTGACGGTTCGTTTTGGTTCGGCACGGGGAGCAAGACCCAAAAGGCACGCAATTTAGCCAAAAATCCAAACTGTATAGTGGGCACTCAGAGCGCCGCTGAAGCGGTGATTCTGGAAGGTGTCGCCGAACTGATCACAGACCCAGCTATTGGGAAAAAGTTGAAACCAACATCGCTCAGCAAATATGGAATGAGTGGCGGTGACGGCTCTGAACCCCTCTACCGTGTGCGCCCGAGCCGTGTATTCGGCCTGATAGAAAAGAGCTTCCCGAAAACTGCGACGCGCTGGACATTCGATTAAGGTCAATGAGTGAAATCGCGATTGTTACGCCAATCATCCAACAGGTCCTCGGAGTCGGCTGCTCGGCTCGGATCGGCTACGTCAGGTTTTGGGACGATCACCCGCCTTCGGCAGGCTCTTAATGAACTCGTTCATCTCTCGCAATATCTCGGACTCGTTCGACTGAAAAACATCATGACTCGCATTCTCCAATAGAACCATGCGGGCCGAAGGCACACCTGCTTGAAATGCCGCTGCTTGATCGCGTTTCATCTGGTTTCTTGCTTCCACGCCCTTACGGGCGGGTCCTTCCGGACCGCTGACGGCTTCAAGCGCATAGAAGGCGAGCGCAGGGACCGAATGTCGGTATATCGTTCTGACCCTCTCATCATCGCGGCAACAATCGGGGGCATAGGAGGCCGGGCCTGCTGAGTTGAAGCTGGCGGTTGCGGTGGCGCATTCTTGAATCGTTCGTCAATCTGCCGCAACGTTCTCTCTAAGTTCGGAAGGTCAGTCTGCAATAGCTCGTCGATCAAGCTCCTTGGGTCTTGTGGTCTTTTGCCGGGTTCCAACTGCTCCAACTTTCTTCGAACCTCATTCACGTCGATATCCAAGAAGCCCTTGGAGCGGTCGTAATACGCATACTGATAAGCGGCATCGAGATAAATCACGCCAGCAACCCTTTCTGGGTGGCGTGACCCTATCGAACTCAACTCTTGTCCGCCAAGCGAGTGGCCCACGAGCACCGGAGGATCAATACCAAGTTCGCCAATGACCGCCAACACATCATCCCCGAGACGGTCTGCCGTATAGTTCGCATCGGTCGGTTCAGGAGCGCTGGATGCGCCGCACAAACGTATCAAATTCGTGAGCGGTGCTGTTGCCGCCGTGCAGCAGAATCATTGGCCGACCCGATCCACCCCAGTCGATCACTTCCAACTTAACATTGTCCTGAACAGTCACGAACCGAATGCTATGTGGCGTCGCATCATGATTGTCGGGTATGTCCTGCGCAACTAAAGGGCGTGAGATAGTCAGCAGCGAAGCTAGGGCAACACTGATCGTCAAGCGGTCATACGCAATGTACTCCGCGTCCAGTATAGGACGACGCCTCGTCGCTGACGAAAACAGGCCATTTCACTCTTTGACCCCGGTCAACGAGTGATAAGGCGATATTACGTCAACTGTGGGGCGAGGTGAATCTCGCTCTCAGAGATGTAAGGAACACCCAGCCTCAGGGAAGGCCCAAGTTACCAAGGTTACGTCTCACCACCTGGATCTCGGAACGAGCCTCTCCTTCGAGTGAAGATAGAGGATATGAGATTAGAAGTGCTTTCGCTTGTGTGGCGGCTTGACTGCTTGTCTTGTGTGCTCACCGTTTTTTCGACGATTCTGATAGGGAGAAGATGCGGGACGGGCTGGGTGCTAGCGGCGGTCAACAGCCTGATCATTTGTGTCATCGGGTTAAGAACAGGTCAACTGGGCTTTATTCCGGCGAACCTATTTTGTATTGTGCTCTACGCGGTCAACCTTCGAACGTGGCGCAAGGTCGAGTTCTCCTGAGCCACGCGGCTCGAGGATGCAACAGTTGAGAACAGCGTTTACATTCAAAAAACCCGCCCGATAGGGTCAATGAATGATAAGGCGATATTCCACCACTTGAGGGGCAGTTAGCGAATCAGTTCATACACAATTCCAGCACCGTACTTGCCGCCTCCTGCGGCACCGAACAGATTGCCGGAATGATCGAGCAACACGTCTCCGGTGGGGCCGGTCTGGCCATTACCCGTGAAGCTGTGCAGTATCACCGGCTGCCAGAGGCCATTCGCGGCGAGCTGTAGCTGGAGGATGCTCCTCCTCCATAGCGCCCGCCCAAATTCGTAGCGCAGTAGAGATTGCCCTCAAGATCAAGAGCCATCGTGCATGAGGGATTCTTGGCGTCTCCGGGATAGCTGCCGAAGTCGTGGATGACCTCAAAGTGCAAACCCTTGGACCAACTCAAGCTGAAGGCTGTACCGTAAAGCGAAGACGTACCTCCAATCAGGGCCGTGCCGTACAAATGCCCGTTCGGGTCCAGGGTGATTCCGCCGAACGGAGCCCCGCCGTCGAGTCCGTCGCTGAAGTCGTGGAGCACGGTCTCTTGCCAGCCCGTGGAGGCCGGCGCCAGGAGAAAGGCGACGCCATGTCCGGCGGCTCCTCCTTCGGAGGTTGTGCCGTAGAGATTGCCGAGATTGTCGATAACCATGGGGCCGTAAGGGTTGGCACCGTCGTGATTTTCGAAGTTGTGAAGCACGGTCAGGGTCCAGCCTCCGCCCGCCACAGGGGACAACTCGAAAACCGCGCCAAACCCGCCAGTACTGAGGGAGAGCGTGCCGTAAAGATTGCCCGCTTGATCGATGACAAGACCCGCATTCGGAGCGGCGCCCTCCGGGTACCCGAAACTGTGGATCACCGATTCGGTGAAGCCATCGGCGCTTGGCGAAATCTCGAACACTGTGCCCGAATTATTGGTGCCACCATAGCTGGTGGCGCCATACAGGTTGCCCGCAGAATCGAAGACCATCCCTCCGTTGGGGCCACCGCCATCGTCACCGCCAGTGAAAGCGTGAAGCGGGTCTGGATCCATCCCTCACGCATCTGGGTCAGCCGGAAAACCACACCCTGGCCTCCCGACCCACCGCTTATGGTTGCACCATATAGATTGCCTGCTGCGTCGATGGTTAGAGAGCCCGCGGGACGGCCCCCGTCAGCGTCACCAATGAAGTTGTAAAGCACACGCAGCGTCTGGCCAAACGCAACCGTGTTGGCGGTAATGAGGAGAGTGGCCAAGCCCACCAGAATTCGGGAAAGGTTCGAAGGAGCGGCCGGCATCGGATCCTCCTGGAAGAAAAACCCACAAGGGCAGGGGCGACAGCAGACGAACCAAACCATACTATTGAAACCGGATGGTTGCAACAGGCTTAGCGCTCATTCGGTCTCAAACACGACACCGCACCCGGTTCCATTGTTGCCGCTACAGTTTCCGGTTCCCCCGGTCCAGGTGGTGCCGTAAACATGTCCCCGCCCGTCGAGGATAACATTCCCAAAAGGTTGGCCCCCGTCGCTGCCGCCGGAGAACACGTACAGGGTCGTCTTCGTCCACCCGCCTTGGGCATTCGGCGTCAGCTTGAAGACCTCGCCGCTGCCACCGACGCCGACGTACTCCGTGGTGCCATAAAGATTGCCGGCGGCGTCGAACGTCAAACCGGAACGCGGTATCTGGCCGTTGAGTCCTGAGCCACCGAAATTAAAGAGCAGAGTTTCTTGACCTGAGGAACTGAGCTCAAAAACGGCGCCATAACCGTAATGGCCGCCGTCGAAGTTCGTGCCGAAGAGATCGCCGGCGCTATCGGACACCACACCATTGGGTATATGACCGTCAAGGAAGCCGAAGCTGTACAGGATGGTTTCGGTCCAAGCGCTGCCGGAGTTCGGACTGAGCTTGAAGACAGTACCAAACCCGAAGGCGCCGCCGAGGTTAGTCGCGCCATAAAGATTGCCCTTGCGCAGGACCAAGCGGCCCTCGGGAGTTTCTCCGTCCGTGCCTCCGGCAAAAGCATAGAGAATGCGTTCTGTCCAACCGTTAGAGGAGGGCGTCAGTTCAAAGACGGTGCCACAGCCAATCGGACAGGCTGATCCGCCACCCGCCCCGGTAGTACCGTAGAGGCTTCCGTGATCGAAAACCAGGCCGGTGAATGGGCTTGTGCCGTCATTGCCTCCCTGAAAACGATATAGGACCGCTTCCGTCCAAGTGCCGGCGTTGCCCGGCGTCAACTCGAAAACAATTCCACAGCCCGGCTCTAGGTCATTGCACGCTCCACCACCGCCTGCAAAGGTTGTACCGTAGAGATTCCCTGCAACATCGAAAGTCAAGTCGGCCCGTGGATAAGAGCCATCTTGACCTCCCTGGAATGTGTAGATCACTCTTTCCGTCCAGCCCCCGCCTACGACGGGTGACAGTTCGAAGACGGTCCCGCATCCGATGCCATCGGCGCTGCTGCAGGAGCCGCTGCCACCGGCGGTGGTCGTGCCATAAAGATTCCCGACATTGTCGAAGACCACTCCCGCAATGGGGTAAGAGCCGTCGCTACCTCCCCGGAAGCTGTAGAGCACCTTTTCGGCGCTGGCCGCCCGAGCGCTGGCCGCCGATAGAATCGCTGCGAAGGTCGCAAGGGCTAAGATACGAACGAGACGGGAGAGTTTCATGATGTTCACCTTCTAGTCCCAAGGTTCGAGCTGAGGTCCGAAGTGCGAATCATGAGCGCTTTGGGAAGACTGGTCAAGATGAAAGAACTTGCACTCCATACGGGGAGATGACTTGCTCTCCACAATAGTTGCTATAAACAGGCGGTTACACTCAGAACCCCGGTCGATGAGTGATAAGGCGATGTTACGACAGCTACCCCTGCGAGAGAGCAGCTCATGCTGGGACTCTCACGGTCGCAGCCAGTCACGAACCCTTGTGATAAACGGTCTAGGACCTGTAGGCGATTCTGACAAGTGAGCAATTTTGAACAGTTCCTCTGTTTTCTTGAGACCTACTATTCGAACTGAGAAAGTACTCTGAGGCGGTCATGGGTTAGTGTCGGGCCGGGAGTGACATTTGGACCCTCACGCCTTCCCGTCTTCTACCTATTACGTCTGGATACGGCGCGAACCGAGTCGGCGTCGGCACGATACCGTGTGGGCCGAGGTTCGAATCGGAGGTCTTCACATGCATCATTGGGATTGTGAAGAGTAGTGAGATCCTGCATCCAACTTTACGGGAAAGGAACCGATTATGAGCAAGACCAGCAAAGCACTTTTTCTTATTCTTCTGGCAACCGCATCCATCGCACTGACGTTTGGAATTGCAGCATGCAACAAGAGCCAAACCCCGGACGCCGCCGCTCCAGCCCAACCGGCGCAGCCCGCCCAGTCGCAAGACCCAGCAGCAGCCAACCTGGTCCCTGCGAGCGCAACTCAGACGACTGGGGTCAACGATCAGCCGTACCAGAACGATGCTAATGCAAATAATGATTACGACGATGAGAATTCAAGTTACGGGCAGCCGGCGCTCGAAGCGTCCGACCCTCCACCAGAGCTGCCGGAATATTCCCAGCCTGAATGTCCCGGCGATGGCTATCTGTGGACGCCCGGATATTGGAGCTATGCTTCTCAAGGCTATTACTGGGTACCGGGGGCATGGGCGCGGCCCCCCGAAGTGGGTTATCTGTGGACGCCGGGCTACTGGGGATTTTCTAGTGGCAGATACCGGTACCACTATGGATTCTGGGGCCAGCACATCGGTTACTACGGCGGCATTAACTATGGATTTGGCTACGTGGGCGCTGGCTATCAAGGCGGCTACTGGAACGGAGATCGCTTCAACTACAACCATTCCGTCAACAATGTGAACATCAGCACCGTACAAGTATATAACCGCACGGTAACGAATACGGTCATCATCAACAATACCACCGTCAATGTCACGAATAACCGTTCCAGCTTCAACGGCCCTGGAGGCATCACTCGCAAGCCTTTGCCGACTGAAATTGCCGCAACGCGCGAGCAGCGCATTCCTCCGATGAGCACGCAGTTGCAGCAGCAGCAGGCAGCAGCACAGAACCACCAGCAATTTGCCTCTGTCAATCACGGCCGTCCAGCTATTGTTTCAGCGGCGAAGCCCATCGCCGCAGGCAAACCCATCGCCCCGGTGGTTCCTGCGCGCTCTGCAGCACTCGCGCGACCGGCGACGCCTGCCGCCCAGCCCAATCGTCCTCAACCACCGGCTCCCGCTCCTGGACGTGCGGCCGCTCCTGCGCCGGCAAAGCCTGCTGAACCCACGAGGAAAGCAGCTGAGCCCGCACGACCCGGAGCTAAGCCCGCACAGCCTACAGCCAAGCCTGCGCAACCCGCAGGCAAACCTGCTACGCCGTCGGCTCCGAACAAGCCCGCTCCGGCCGCTCCCGAGCGGCGCACTCAACCGGCTGCTCATCCGCAACCAGCAAAACCGGCGACGCCGCCACCGGCTCCGAACCGGCCGGCCCCCAAGCCAGCCCCGAAACCTGAAACCAAGCCCACTGCCCCGCCTCCGGCTGCAAAGCAGGTGCAACGTCCGGCGCCAGCTAAACCAAGAACGCCACCTCCGGCCAAGAAGGAAACGCCAAAGGAAAAGGAGAAGCCGAACTAAACAGGGGAAGTAATGTTACCAGCAACGATAGCGCTCAAATTCTGGCCCGCCGAGCTACAACTGTGTTCCTGGTTCGTGCTAGCGTTGCCAGTACTGCCGCAGGCGGGGTCGGAACAGTATGCTCCTGACATTTCACCCGAGGGGTTGAGACCACTGAGAATGGTTCCAGCCGCCCCTGGGTAGTCAACCGTCGTGTAGTGCCCCCACTCAGAATGAAGCCGTGGCTGACATTACTCGCGTCGTTGTAACCGCCCACGATATCTCCCTGCGGACTGATGAAGCCGGGACTAGTTAAAGTGGACCCCGGAGGATCGAACGACGTGAATACGCCCTTCTTCGTTAACGTAAAACCATGGGTGACACCAGATGTGGTGTAACTGCCGACGCTTGTGCCCTGCGGATTGGGACCGCCGTTTAAAGTGGTTGCAGTCGCCCCGGGGTAGTCGACCGTCGTATAGGACTGCGCCCACGCGATTGACGATGTTGCAATCGCAACACCGATCATGCAAATTGCGAAGATCGGTGCAGGACGAGGAGGAATTAGAGAATCCGACGGTGGACAAAATCCGCCGTGTGATGCACCTGGTCTACTCCACGGCACAAGCCAACGATTTGATTCCGCGCACGGTGGAAGCGAATCCAGTTGCGCACGTTCACATCGCCACAACGACCGAGTACGAAGCTATTCTCGTCACTCCGCAGGAAGCCTGGAATATCATCTGCCGGATGCAAGCATTCGAGCGGGTGTTGACCTTGCTAATTGCGGTGACGGGATTAAGGATCGGCGAAGTGCTCGCGTTGAGATGGAAGCATGTCGACTGGAGCAAGTTCCGCATCCACGTGGTCTCCAATTTCGTCCGGGGCAAGTTTGGAGAACCAAAGTCAGCCGCCTCGAAGAAGCCTGTCGTGCTACATCCGCTTGTCATGGGCTTGCTCAAAAACTGGCGGGAGACGACGGCGTATGCCGGGAACGAAGATTTCATCTTCGCCTCGGCCCGGCTCAAAGGCAAAGCACCGCGCGTGCCGAACATGCTGGTGGAAGATCATCTCCGACCAGCGGCCAAGCAGGTGATCGCGATTCCAGATGGCCACCGTTTCGGCTTCCACAACCTTCGGCATGCGTTAACCTCGTTCCTGGTAGAGATTGGGACCGACTCCAAGACTATTCAGGACATGCTGCGTTGGGCAGACCCTTCAATCCTGCTCAAGGTCTACGCGCACTCGCGCATGGACAAGCGTATGGAGGCTCAGGCAAAGATGATCGAGGCCATGGGTCTGAACGAGGAAACCGCTCAAAAGTTCATCCAGTAGGCGTGGGTGATCGACCGTGGGTGATTTTGCCGGTTTCCTGGCGCCAGATTTCCGTTAAGTTCTTTGGGATGATGGTGGCCAGGGACGGAGTTGAACCGCCGACGCCAGCCTTTTCAGGGCTGCGCTCTACCACCTGAGCTACCTGGCCACGCTTCGACGCGCGCTCGCCGGACGCGGGCTGCGAAGATAGTTCGCTTCACGCCGATTGTTGCGGGATTCCGAACCGAATGACACAGCTCTCTGCCGGACGCGCGCGGAACGCTCTTGATTATAGCAATGGCCGCGACTTCCCTCAACGTCGCGCACCCGAGCAAAGTTGGGTTATCGCTGGAATCGATAGTCATCCCGCGCTCGGGCACCGGGCCAGTGGAGGCTGACCCGATACCCGTCACGCCTTAAGTGCTCTTACTGTCCGCCGACCGCAGAGCTGTGCTGTCCCAGCCAGGACGCCAGTCGCGGTTCCTGTTGGGATTTCAGATCGACACAGTTGTCGATGCGCTCGATCGATTGCCGGTAGGTCCGCTCCGCCGATTCGACCTTGTGCGCAGAGTAAAATTCCACGACCTGCTCGCGCATGTTGGCATCGCAGAATGAACTGGTCGAACCCACAACCTGGGCGCTGGCAAACGGTCCGCCAACTTTCTGCACCGCATCCCAGTGCGCCAGAACAAAGTCCCACGCCAGTTTCTGGCCTTCGGGATTGCCCATTACGCTCGTGACCACGCCGAGCGCGTCCTGCGAGCGAACGTCCGGAGAGATGGCGTAGTCCAGAGTCCTCTGCAAAAGTTTCGGATCGCTGAACTGGGGCAGAGTGAACAAATACATGTAATACTCTTCCGGCGACTTGGGATTTTTTAGCGCGGTCATCAGCCGGCCGTAAAAATCTTCTCCGCCGTTCAAAGCTGCGAGCGCCATGGCTCCGCCCGCGATCTGCCGGTCTACAGAAGACGGATCGTCCAGAGCCTTGTCTGCGATCTTGCGCGCCTGCGCCAGCACTTCGGGATCGCGCGCATCGTACCCCAAGGCATTAAACAGACGAGAACGCAGCGTTCTCTGTTCGTCGCTCTCGCCCGCCTTCGGTTCCCAGCCCACATCTTTCAGAATGGGCGACAGATACCCCCGCAGCCAAGCCCGATAGGACTCGCGATCATTCTCCGTCACCAGGTAGCGGCCAATGAAGTTGAGCCGGAAGAGAACATCGTCCATCACGGCGCGATTGCGGTCGCTTCCCAGGCCCTGGACAAGCGCGAGATAATCGCCCACCGGCTCGCGCCCCACCCGCACCGAGGCCCAGATGTCGGTCTGCAAAGCAATCCGCTCGGCGGGCGTGAGCTTGCTCTCGGCATCGTTCGCGAGGGCCCGCACCGCATCCGGCTGGTAGCCTGCGCGGTAGTAGCCGGTGGCGCCAGCGTTGGCCAGAACCCATGTCGAGCAGCCCGGCAGCGTGAATGTCTCTTCCTTTTTGGTGAGCAGTTCGCACTTCTGAGCCCCGCTCGACGACTTCGTGCACAACGGAACTTGCCAGATCTGATCATTCGCCGCCTGAAACTTCTCGCGGTCAAAGTAATAGCGGCGTTGCTCCAGCGTAACCTTGGTTGAATTGCCCGAACACTGCGACTTCAAGTCGATGATCGGAACTCCCGCCTGCTTCACAAAAGTGGGCATGATCACATCGACGGGCTTCTTCGAGGTTTTGGCCTGCGCCTCCCAGAAGTCGTGAGCGGTCGCATTCGCATATTGATGCTTCTGGATATATGCATTGACCCCCGCACGGAAAGTCTCCTCGCCCAAATATGCCTCCAGCATGCGCAGCACCGACGCTGCCTTGCCGTAGGCGATCCCGTCAAACAGTTCCATGATCTGTCCCGGAGTTTCGGCGGCCTGCTGGATCGGACGCGTATTCGCCAGCGAGTCCGTGTTGAGGGTTCCTCCCGTACCGCTCACATCGTCCAGATTGAAATTCCATTCCGGCTTCCAGGCCTGGATCGGCTTGCTCGACATCCAGGTGGCGAAACCCTCATTGAGCCAAATGTCGTCCCACCATTTCATTGTGACCAGATCGCCGAACCACTGGTGCGCCATCTCGTGCGCAATCACAGAAGCGATCGTCTTCTTCAGATCCACAGAGCCTTGCTTTTCGTCGATCAGCAGAATGACTTCGCGGAACGTGATGCAGCCGGTATTCTCCATCGCGCCCGCGGAAAAGTCCGGGATGCCAATCAGATCGAGCTTTCCGTAGGGATACTTGATGTTGAAATATTTATCGTAGTAGCTGAGGACGTGCTCCGCCGTCTCCAGGGCAAACTTCCCCATCTCTTTCTTTCCGGGAGTGCTATAGACGCGGATCGGAATGCCATCAGCCTCGCCTTCGATATATTCGAAGTTACCCACCACCAGCGCCGCCAGGTAAGGAGACATCCTGGGCGTGGTGGCAAAGCGAACCGTGTGCCGGTCGCCGGGTCCGGGCGTATCGGAAGAAACTTTAGAATTCGATATTGCCACCTCGCCCTTGTCGGCGACGGCTGTGATGTCGAAGGTGGCCTTATACCCGGGCTCGTCAAACGATGGGAAGGCGCGGCGGGTATCCGTAGCCTCGAACTGCGTGGCGGCGTACTTGCGGCCCTGGTCGTCTTTGCCTAAATAGAAGCCGCGCATCTCACTGTTGAGGATGCCCGAATAAGTAATGTGCACTGTGGCTGGACCCGCAGACAGCGCCTTCTCGACCGCCAGCACGACCATTTCTTTATCTTTGTCGGGCGTGACCTTGGCCTTCTGTGTGCTTCCGCCGCTGGTGATGGTGACTTCGTGGAAGTCGATATCGACTGCGTTCAGCGTGATTTCCGAAGTGGGCTTCAACACCCGGATGGAAATGGTTTCATCGCCCTCGAACGTGGCCTTGTCGAGATCGGGCGCGAAGGTGAGCTTGTAGTTCTCTGGAGCGGCCACCTCAGGCAGCCGTTGCGCTGCTGCCAGCGAAAATGTCGTCAACGCAAACGCGAGTACAGCAAGAATTCGCTTCATAGTTTTCCTCGGAAGATTCTGTTGAAATTCATTTCGTGAACAGAAAACAGTTTCATGGCTTGACTGCTTCTACAGTGGCCTCAAGAACTCACGATTCGTATCAGGGCATCGCTTCAGCGATGCCGACAACGCCGCATAATCGCAGCCGGCTTCAGCCGTTGCAGAAGCGGTCGCGCCAGGACAGAACTACCACTGCCGCTTCTATACGGACAACACGCCGCAAAAGTTCACTGCGGATGCGCCACCGCGCCGCTCATTATGGTCATCGAGCACCGGTTGGCCCCGAACCAGTAAGGAATCTCGCGGTAATCTGCGACCGCAAACACCGCTAAGTCAGCATCTTTCCCCGGCTCGATCGTTCCTTTCCGGTCTGCAACTCGCAGCGCCCACGCACCGTTGATGGTGGCCGCGGTAATGGCCTCCGCTGGCGACATCTTCATGTGCGTGCACGCCAGCGACATCGCCATCGGCATGCTCAGGGTCGGCGAGGTGCCGGGGTTGTAATCCGTAGCCAGCGCCACCGGCACGCCCGCGTCAATCAACTTCCGAGCCTGCGGATATTCCTTCAGCCCCAGAAAATAATTCGCCCCCGGCACCAGCGTGGCGACGGTGTCATGCCTGGACAACTCGGCGATGTCGTCTCCATTCACGTGGTCCATGTGATCGAACGACGCGGGATTGAAGCGCAAAAACGGCCGCAGCATCGTCTCCGAAAGCTGGCCCATGTGGGCCCGCACGCTAAGACCGTGCTGCTCGGCGGCTTCAAAAATCTGCTCCGTCTCGGCTGCCGTAAACGCCCCGCGTCGCAGAAAACATCGACGAACTGGGCGAGCTTCCGCTTCGCCGCTTGCGGAATCATCTCTTTACAGACGAGCTCAACGTATTTTGGTGAGCGGCCTTGAAATTCCTTTGGGACGACGTGCGCGCCCAGCAGAGTAGAAATTACAGTCCCGGGCCAGCGGGAAGCCGCGTCGCGGATCGCTTCCAGCGACTTCAGTCTCCGATTCGACAGTCAGTCCATAGCCCGACTTGGCCTCAACCGTGGTCGTGCCATGAGCGGCCATGTCGCGCAGCACAGCCAGAACTTTCTCCGCCAGAACGCTCTTCCCTGCCCGTGCGGACGCCCTCCAGGCTCGACCGAATGCCGCCGCCGGCCGCGGCGATCTCTTCGTAAGAAGCGCCCTCGATGCGCTTCTCGAAATCCACCAGCCGCGGGCTGACAAAAACAGGATGTGTGTGGGAATCGACGAAGCCGGGCACGACAACTTTGCCCGCGCAGTCGATCTCGAGGACTCTCTTGCGATTCTTCTTCAGCCAGGGATCGCGGAGCGCGTCTTTGGTTGTGCCGACGGAGACGATCTTCCCGCCGAGGCAGAGGACAGCGCCATTTTCGATGATGCCGAGTTCTTTGAGGTCGGGACCGCGGCGCGGGCGCGGGCCCGTGCCCGAAGAGGACTGAAGCGTGAGAAGCTGGCCAATGTTCGTCAAAAGCAGGGGATTGGGGCTCAATTGCTTCCTTCATATCCCTGAGTTTTCTTGTGATCAAGTCCTCTCGAGGATTTTCGGACAGTCGCCTACGTTCTCAAGTGGAACCAGAATCCTGCCATCCTCCAAGAACGCTACGAATCCCGGAAAAATCCACATACTCTCGCTACGCGCGGGAGGTCTGAGCTTTAGTTCGGTCATCGGGATCGGCGACTTTCCCTCGCAGGGCATGTATCGCCCGTCGAAGACCACCGGGGGACGTAGTCCGCGTGCATACAGTCGGCAGTAATTAGTTTGCTGATCTGAGTCAACCCAGCAGCCTTCCCACCAGCCGTGGTAGAACCCGAACGGGACTGCGGGGGCGTCAATCCAAATCGCGTTTGGCATGTCTTTCGGTCGGCGCGCCTGAAAGGCCGAGTAGCCAACGCAAGAAGCCATCAGAACAATGGGCGCGGCAACGAGGATGGTTAATAAGATCAAGATCGGCGCGATTTTTCGACTTGCCCTCAAGAAGTCTTCCCATCGTTCGACGGCATTGGAATCTTTACGCCACTCTTTTTCGCAAACTCCTTCGCGTCGTCATACCCCGCATCCACGTGCCGGATCACGCCCATCCCCGGATCGGTCGTCAGCACGCGCTCGATGCGCTGAGCCATCGCGTCAGTCCCGTCAGCCACAGTGACCTGCCCCGCGTGCAGCGAATATCCAATGCCCACGCCGCCGCCGTTGTGAATCGATACCCACGACGCGCCCGCCGCCGTATTCAGCAAAGCATTCAGGAGAGGCCAGTCAGCGACCGCGTCCGAGCCGTCTTTCATGCTCTCAGTCTCGCGAAACGGAGACGCCACCGAGCCGCAATCGAGATGATCGCGCCCAATCACGATCGGCGCTTTGATCTTCCCCTTCTTCACCAGATCGTTCATCGCCAGACCGAACTGCGCGCGCTCACCGTAGCCCAGCCAGCAGATGCGCGCCGGGAGTCCCTGAAACTTGATGCGTTTGCGCGCCAGATCAATCCAGCGCCGCAGGATGCGGTTCTCGGGAAACATTTCCAATACCAGTTCGTCGGTCACGTGAATGTCCGACGCCTCGCCCGACAGCGCGACCCAGCGGAACGGCCCGCGCCCCTCGCAAAATAGCGGACGAATATAGGCGGGCACGAACCCGGGAAAATCGTAAGCATTCTTCACGCCGCGCTGAAACGCAAATGTGCGAATGTTATTGCCATAGTCGAACGTCACCGATCCCATCTTCTGCAGCCGCAACATGCCTTCCACATGCGCCGCGATCGCGTCGAGTGATTTTTCCTGATACGCCTTGGGATCCTTTTTCCGTAACTCGACGGCCTCGGCGAGCGTCATACCGTTCGGCACATATCCATTGAGGGGATCGTGTGCCGAAGTCTGGTCGGTGAGAATGTCAGGCACGACGCCGCGCGCGGCCAGCTCTGGAATCACATCCGCACAATTCCCCACCAGCCCGACCGAAATGTTTTCCTTCTTGCGCACGGCATTCTTCAAAATGCGCAGCGCTTCATCGAGCGTCGTGACCATGAAGTCGCAATAACCCGTTTTCAGCCGCTTCTTGATTCGCTCTGGATCGACGTCAATCCCCAGAAACGCCGCGCCGGTCATAGTCGCGGCCATTGGCTGCGCTCCGCCCATGCCACCCATGCCACCGGAGACAATTAGCTTGCCAGCGAGATCACCCCCGAAATGCTTCTCTCCCGCCGCCGAAAACGTTTCAAACGTCCCCTGCACAATGCCCTGCGAGCCAATGTAGATCCACGAACCCGCCGTCATCTGCCCGTACATCATCAGGCCCGCGCGCTCCAGTTCGTTGAACTTCTCCCAGTTCGACCAATGGCCTACGAGATTCGAATTCGCAATCAGTACACGTGGCGCATGCTCGTGCGTCTTGAACACGCCGACGGGCTTGCCCGACTGCACCAGCAGAGTCTGGTCGTTCTCGAGCTTCTTCAGAGTCGCGACGATGGCGTGGTAAGCCTCCCAACTCCGCGCCGCCCGCCCCGTTCCGCCATACACAACAAGATCCTGCGGCCGCTCTGCGACATCAGGATCGAGATTGTTCATGAGCATGCGCATGGCAGCTTCCTGGTGCCAGCCTTTGCACGTGATGGAATTGCCGCGCGGCGCGCGAATGGACGTGTGAGCCTGTATTTCAGTTTCTACGGGCATGAGTAGATGTTACTTGCTGAGAGTGGAAGTATTCAATGCTGGAGGCGGGACAGAAACAAAACTCAACGCCACGAAGAATATGCCGTGCCCTCGAGCGAGATCGCGTTTGACGCCGAATGCACGCCGACAATGCCGGGATCCTGCTGGTCCACCGACAGCAGCACATCTTCCTGGTCCACTTCCCAGTTCGTTTCACCCGTCATCGGATCCTTGGGAATGTCCTTGATGTAGCCCGCCGACTTGAGATCATCGAGCGACTGCGGCGCTTTTTGCTTGTCGAGAGTGTATTGGGAGATCAGCTTGTTCAGTTCGAACAGATCGTTCTTCAACACGGCCTCGCGCGCTCGCACCACCGACCGGCTGTAAATGGGAATCGCAATCGAAATCAGGATCCCCATAACGACCATCACGATCATCATTTCGAGCAGTGTAAAGCCCCGTCCTAGCCGAAAACCCCGCCCCGTCTTTAGCCTTCTTACCATTTACCAGTCCTTATACTTCGTGCCGTCCAGCGCCATGCCTTGCGACTTGGTATAGACATCGAACACGCTCTGCCCGCCCCAGGAGTCGGATTCCGGATCATCCTGCATCGACCGCAATCCCCATTCCGTGGTGCCCGTCATGGGATCGATGGGAATCCTGCGCAGGAAGCGCACTTTCTTGCCCTGCACATCTTCGCCTTTCACCAGCGTCTCCAGATCAGGCGGATAGTTCTGGCTGTCCACCTTGGTCCGGAACAGGTTCTTGTCGGCCGCATCTTTGTAGCGGTCGATGGCGTCGCGCATCTCCCACAGGTCGTTGCGCAGCATGCGCTCCTTCTCCCGCTGGATGGTTACCCGCGCCAGCGGCACAGCCATGGCCGAGAGAATCACCAGGATGCTTGTCGCGACGATCAACTCAAGCAGCGTGAAACCGCAGTCGGGCCTCGCTTGTCTCCCGCACTTGAACTCTTGTACCTTCATCGCAGAATCCTGATCTTAATTCCGATCCTTGACCCCGATCTTAATTCCGATCCTGGAAAGTCTGGATTCAGCAGATCGCGGGTCGTTCCCTATTGCACGGTGATCGACGCCTGCGCTCCGTTCACTGTAATCGGCTGTGAGCCGGGATCGCGCGCTCCACCCCGTGTGATGGTCAGCGGAGTCTGCCCGCTGGCCTTCGCCTGAAAGGTCAGCGTAACCACCGTTCCCTGCCCGGAAACTCCACCCGACCCCGGCGGCCGTGTGGCCGTGATCAGCAAGGTTCCAGTGGTTTCATCTTCGCGGTGAACCAGAGCTACAGCCTGCCCATCCTGGGAGAGGAAGCCGCCGTTTGAAACGTTCACCAACTGCAGCTTCGCCATGTCGTAATTCAACTGCACCGGCACGGAATAAATATTCTGGGCTCCGGAAATCAGAAGGTTCACCACAAACGTGTTGCCCTTCACCGCCGTGATCTGCCCCGGATCGAACAGAAAATTCGCGCCCGGCGCAGGATTCGCCGCCTGATTCGGAGTTTGAGCCGCCGGTGGCTGAGTGGCGGGAGCTTGGGTGCCAGGAGGCGCTGCTGCCGGAGTTCCCGGGGCCTGAACCGCCGGAGCGACCGGCACAGCCGCCCTGACGTGCCGCAGTTCAATGGTGCTCGCGGTCCCAATGTCGATCGGCCGCTGGTTCAACTCGCTGACAGTGGCTCCTCGAATGATGTGCGGAGTAATGGCAAAGACCGTCTCGTCCTGCGAATGATCTTGCGTCTTCTGCCCAAAGAAGTAGCCCAGGATTGGAATCTGCGCCAGCCCCGGAATGCCGGCCAGCGACTTGGTCTGGGCATCGTCAAAGATTCCGCCAATCAGGCTTGATTCCCCATCCGCCAGACGGATTTCATGCTCGATTTTTTTCTGCCCAATGATGGGCTGGCTGATGCCGCCAATGCTCGACTGGCCAACCACCGAGGAGATTTCCATGGTGATCTTCAGGGTCACTTCCCGGTCCGCATGCACGTGCGGTGTAACGTCGATGTTCACACCCACGTCCAGGTATTGAAACTGGGTGTTCACCAGCGGGTTGATTCCCACCCCGCCGATTCCTGGCTGGAACGACCCCGTCGCAACTGGCACACGTTCGCCGATCTTGAGCGTCGCTTTCTGGTTATCGAGCGCTCGCACCTGCGGATTCTGCAACATCTTTGTGTCGCTCTCGCCCATCACCGCCGAGAGGTTGGCGGAAGGAATCGTTACTTGAAAATCGGTGGCGTTCAAATTGCCCAGAGTATTCAGACTCAGCCCAGTGCCCGAGCTGGGTGTGGTTGTACCCGTAGTCCCGGTCGTGGAACTCGTGGTGGTGTTGATGTTGCTTTGCAGAGTAACCGTGGCGCTGCTCGGCGGGTTCAATCCCAGGGTGCGCGACTTGTCTTTGCTGACCTGCAAGACGGCGATATCGACGACCACCTCCGGACGCGCCTTATCCAGGTCATCCACCAGTTTTTCCGCCAGCGCGATCTGGTCCGGCGTGCCCCGCACTACCAGCGCATTCTGCGACAGCAACTGCTGAACCCGCTGCACGTCGAGCACGGCGCGGATCGCATTCACTACATCCTGCAACTCGGTGGGCGCCGATAGATTCGAAAGATAAAAAGTCTTGAGAACGCTCTGTTCCAGTTCCTTGCGCTTGGCCGGATTATCCTGCGCCACAAAAATGGTGTTCCCGGTCACCGGCCGCCAGAAAGTCTTCGATTCCAGCGCCGTAATCTGCAGCGCCTCCTCCAGTGTCACTCCATTCAGTTCGACTTTAATGCGCCGCGAAGTGTAGTCGTAATCGAACAGAACATTGATCCCGGCCAACTGCCCAATGGTCTGGTAAATCACTTTGGAATCTTCGGTGAGCTTGACGGTGATGGGGACGGTCGAGATGGGAGCCAGCTCTACAGGACCTGCCGCTTCCTTGATCCTCCGCTCCAGATTGCTGGGCGGACCTGCCGCCGGCGTCGGAGGATTAATGGCATTGTCGATCATCTGCTGCGTGCGCTTCATCTCCTGTTGCGCGCTGAAGAGCGAGGGATCGATCAGCGCCGCCTTTTGAAACTCGGCCAACGCCTCCTGCAGCTTGCCCTGGTCGCGCAGAATCACACCACGATGTACCACCGTCGCGGCCGCCTTGAAGCGCATCCGCTGAAACGAGGCCTTATAGCGCAAATCCTTAGGCTTCATCTCGAAAGCTTGCTTGTAGAACTCGAAGGCGGTCTCGTACTGCTGGCGCGCCTCGGCGTCCTGGCCCTTTTCATAGACAGTCTTGGCCTTATCGGCAATAGCAGGCAGGATGGCAACCACGACCAGCAGCACTACCGCCGCGGGCATCAGACGTCTCATTCGTCAGTCCTCGTCTACAAAGTCTTCGCCGGACAAGCAGTCTCTACCCCGAAGGCCAGCGAACCTGGGATTGCTTAAACGCTACATCCGAAACAAAAAGAACGGTTTTGCTGCGATTATAGCATCGCCTTTCGCGCCTCCCGATGTGATTGCACGCACGGGAGTTACACTCTTTAGTCGTAGTCCTAACGGGCTTCAGTCTCCGGCTTTCGGGCTTCGGCTCACCCAGTCGCGAAGCGACGGCATTCATTGGCCCCGCACGCAAGTGCGGGGTAGGCCAATAACCACGGAATCAAGTCCCGTCAGGGACGGCATCTCGCCTCGATCCGAAGCCCGATAGCCGAAGCCCGAAGCCGCTGTTAAGATTGATCCCGAGCCCCCATGCCCCGCCAGTCCACACACGAAACCAAGCCCAGCCCAGAGAAATCCCCGCGGCGCGAGCCGACAGCCTCCGGCCAGCGAGACGCCGCCGTTAATAGGATCGCTTCCCACAACTACTTCTTGCTGGAAAAATTTGAGTGCGGCGTAGTTCTAACCGGAACCGAGGCGAAATCAGTCCGCGGAGGCCTGGCCAACCTCAAAGACTCCTACGGCCTGGTCAAGGACGGCGAACTCTGGCTCCTCAACGCCCACATCGGCCCCTACGAGCACGGCAACATCCACAACCACGCCCCCCTCCGCACCCGCAAGCTGCTGATGCACAAAGAAGAAATCAAGAAGCTGATCGGCAAGACACAGCAAAAAGGCCTGACCCTGATCCCGGTTCGCATGTACTTCAAGAACGGCAAAGTAAAGGTTGAACTAGCCCTAGCCAAAGGTAAGCAGCTCTGGGACAAACGCGAAACCGAACGCCGCCGCACCGCCGACAAAGAAGCCAGAGAAGCCATCAGAAGCAGGAAGAAGTAAGCCGCAAGAACGGAGGCAGTCTTACGGTGAAGTGGGCTGGATCTCGAGACAAAATCTTCTCGCCCTCCGGTCGAGGGAGAACTTTTTTCTTGACATCCCTTTTTATAGAACTCATTGACGCCTCGCGCACGCGCTCGCAACGGCGCTATGCGGGCATCACTTCAAGCCTTCCACCACGTAGAGATCAGAGAGCGTGCGGATGTAGCCGTAGATGTAGGCCTTGGCATCCGGTGTAATTGTAATCCCACGGATGGTATCGATGCCCGCTGAGTCGGCCGGCTCCAGTTGCTTCCACAGCGTTCTTTTTCCCGTGGACAACTCGAGTTCAGACACTTTGGCCGGAATTTCTCCAAAGCGGAAAACGTAAAGCGAGCGGCCATCTGCGGACCAGCCTGTGGGCGCCTCATCTCCCGTATTGCCGGAGGCAGGTACGGGTTGGCCACCGGCGATGGGATATAGATAAATTTTGTGATCCGGTCCAACGCCCGCGACAACGTCTCCTTTAGGAGAGCTGACAAAGAACGGGCTCACTCCTTCCCCAGTGATGGGGCGAGGCTTGGCTTCCTCGGGATTTTCCACGTAAAGACGAACCCCGTGTCCGGCCTCGTTGCCGGAGAACACAATCTGTTTCCCGTCCGGGAGCCAACGCGCCCAGAGGTGATTCATGGAATCGTGAGTGAGGGGCTTGGCTTCGCCGACCCCGGTCGGGAGCTGAAACACTGGTGGCGAAGTGATGTTAGGGCGCGCCAGCGCCCACTTCCCATCAGGTGACAAGCTCATCCCAAATCCCTCACTGAGACGAATAGCCGGCGAACCATCCGTCTTGCGGAGGTAGACGGCGTACTTTGGTCCTCCACCCTCGCCGGTTTCGGAAAAAAGCACGGTTCGGCCATCGGCCGACAAATCGCCCGGCGAGGACCAATCAAGCCAGGACAAGTCCCGTTCTTTGGCCTCACCGGGAGCCAGGCCGATCATTCCGGCGCGGTCGTTGCCGCGGGTCAAAAGCACATTCCCCACGCGGTCAACATCGAGCAAGGTCAATTCTCCGGGAACACGTGCCAGCAATCTTACCGTGCTGGACAGAGTGACGGCATAGAGAGAACGGTCGCCACCGGTTCGGGTCGCGGTAAACCAGATCTCATCGCCACCGGGCGACCACGCGATGCCCTGAATGCTGTCCCAGCCGGTGGAAAGAGTCGTCTTCTTTCCGGCCAGATTAACCATGGCAACTTCTCCACCATCGTCGCCCAGTTCGGGGTGGTCTATAAAAGCGATGATGTCGGCCTTCGGCGAGATGCGAAGATGCCCAATCCATCCGTCGGCCTGGTAGAGAACTTTGCCCGGGGGAAACTCCAGGCTGTGCCGGCCTTGCTCCTGACGCACGATCGCCAGGCTGTTCCCGTCCGGAGACCAATCGGCCCATTCGACGTTTTCCATGACCTCGCGCGGCGCACCGCCAACCAAAGGCACGCGCGCGAGTGTGCCGGAATAAAGGAATTGGGCAATGGGATGACTCCGCAGCGAAAGCGCCATTTCTCCCGTTGCGGAAACCGCCAGCACGTCGGCCCCCGCCGGCTCCAATTCGTGCGACTCGGGGCTTTCCGGTCGAGTAGTGAAAAGTTGCAGCGACTTCCCTTCCCACGCTGCGCTGTAAATGATGGTCTTGCCGTCGGGAGCGAAACGTGCCGCGTGAACCATGCCGCGGCGGAAGGTAAGCGGATGGTAGATCGGCAGAGCGGCTTGCACGGTCGAGCGCTGCAACAGGTATTTTCCCGCGGCGGCACCGGCAAGCAGAGCGATGGCAGCGGCTGCGAGTACTGGCACCAGCACGCCCTTGCGCGATGCCGGGGCCTCAACGGCCGGGACCGCCGTTCCGGAGGCTGGCACAATCCCACTCGCCGCCCGCACGCGTGACGTGTCCAGAGAGCGCTTGATGCGCTTCAAATCTCCACGCAGCTCGGCAGCCGTCTGATAGCGGAACTCGCGCTCTTTCTCGAGCGCCTTGAAAATAACCTCTTCGAGCTTCGGAGGGATTGCCGGATTCACGCTCGACGGAGGCGGCGGTGTGCGGTTCAGAATGGCCTCGGAGACTATGCCGCTGCTATTGCCGGGAAAGGCAAGGCCTCCTGTCGCCATTTCGTAGAGCACCGAACCGAAAGCAAACAAATCGGTGCGCGGGTCAAGGTCTTCGGCGCGGACCTGCTCCGGCGACATGTAGGCCACGGTTCCAATCGTCGAGCCGGGCATGGTCACCATCGCGCCTTCGTCGGCCGTTCGCAGCGCCGATTCCGAAGTGCCATGACGATTCTCCGGCGCCAGCTTCGCTAAACCAAAGTCCAGCAACTTCGCCTGCCCACGCTTGGTCACAAAAATGTTCGCCGGCTTGATGTCGCGATGAATGATTCCTTTGGAATGCGCGGCATCGAGGGCATCGGCAATCTCAATCGCCAGATTGAGCAACGTTTCCGTGTCCATGGGACGGCCGTCGATGCGGTGCTTCAGCGTCTGGCCTTCCAGCAACTCCATTACGATGAAAGCCTGGCCGTCTTCCTCGTCAATTTCGTGGATGGTACAGATGTTGGGATGATTCAGCGCTGAGGCGGCGCGCGCTTCCCGCTGGAAGCGATCCAGGGCCTGGCGGTCCTTGGCAAGTTCTTCGGGCAGAAACTTAAGCGCGACGAAGCGGCCGAGTTTGATGTCCTCAGCGCGGTAAACGACACCCATGCCGCCGCCGCCGAGTTTCTCGATGATGCGGTAGTGCGAGATGGTCTTGCCGATCATTGTCTTGGTCTTGCCGATTGAGGAAGGAAGCCCGCTCCGTGCGCGACTATCTTAGGGGGGACGCAGCGGCAAGTCAATGAGTTGCGCTGGCTGAATTGCCCTGGCAAAGATGCTGGCGTACATGAATTTGGCGCCTGACACTTCGCCCGACCAGACGAGCCCCCGAGCAGTCTATTTCAGCTTCACGAAGAGCAGAACGAAGATCGCCCAAACTCCAACTGTGACTGGAAACTGCACGACGGCTGCGTCGCGCATCATGCCACCTCTAGGCAAAGCATAGGTAAGGAACATCATCGCCAGAGCAGTGAGCATGCCTAGGATTAGTTTGCTTTTCCAGTTCATGAGGTAACCTCTTTTCCCTTTGCCCGAACTTAACCCTCGCAGCCGCGCAGTATACGCCTGAGAAAGGCGCCTGAACAAGACGCTGCCGGAGACGGTGCTGTCTTAAATAGCACGGTGTTTAAGACACTACCCCGGAGACTAGCCCGGGGATGAGACCAGCTCGGCAAACTTGCCGAGGTCAATGTTCCCGCCGCTCACGACGCACACGATCTTGCCTCTCACCAGCTTTGCCGCTGAGTCCAGCAGCGACGGCGCATGCGGCGGCGCCTTCACAGATCAGGTGATTGCGGGCGGCAACTATCGTCATGGCTTTGCGGGTTTCTTCGAGCGTGGTCACGATCGAGCCAGCCAGCAGGCGGCTGGCCAGAGCCCACATGCTCGGTAGCACCGACTTGCCGCCGCAACCGTCTACAAAACTTGTCTTCCAGTCCGGAAACTTCTGCGGCGAACCTTTGAGGAACGACAGATGAAGAGGCGCAGCGGTCTCAGGCTCGGCGGCAAATACTTTCACCTCCGGCTTCAACGCAGCCATCGCCGATGCGATCCCGCAACTGAGGCCGCCTCCGCCGAAGCCGGCCACAATCGCGGTCACGTCCGGCAGGTCTTCGAGTATTTCCAGACCGGCCGTGGCATTGCCGGCGATAAAGTCGTCGTCGTCGAAGGGATGAACAAAGACGCCCTGAAACGCGGGATGCGTTCGCTCGGTCACCGCGGACCAACATTCGTCCATCGACGCCTGAATAATGCCTGCGCCCAGGCGCTTGATGGCGTCGAGCTTCGCGGCCGGGGCGGTATCCATGACAAGAACGTCGCAGCGGGTCTTCAGAATCCGGGCCGCCAAGGCAACTCCCTGCGCGGCATTGCCTGCGCTCACGGTCCACACGCCCTTCGCCCTGTCTTCCGGACTCAGCAGCGAGATCGCGTTATAAGCCCCGCGCAGTTTGAACGAACCGATCGGCTGGAACGATTCCAGCTTGAGATAAATCTCGGCGGGAGCGTCGTCGTAATACAACCGAACCAGCGGCGTCCGCACCGCCGCCTGATAAACGCGCTGGCGGGCTGCCAGAATCGAGTCGAGGGAGATCGTACGGTCTGTACGGTTAGGAGCTGCTGTCGTTGGCATTTGAGAAGGTGGCTGAATTCTACTACGCTTTAGGAGCGGGTCTCTCAGCGAAGGTCATGAGCGCTATGGCGATATAACGACAGTTATCAGCGAATGCGGTAAATAGAAGTTACTCGGAACCTCGAAAAATGATTCCTGAGACGACAAAAAAGCCGCCCCTTCGCAGAGGCGGCTCAGAATGTTACTGCCAAATTCACAACCTACTTCAGCACGGGGAACAGCACGTAGCCGGTTAACACGCCGGTGGGCGTGGTCACGGCCGGTTCGGTAACGACGCCAGTCTTTTGCCCTACGATTTTTTCTCCATTGGAACTTATGGAAGCCCTGCCGCGTAAAAAGCAGTTGGGGCACACCAATGACAGCTCAAGAAATGACAATACGACATGATCCTCAGACACCGCCAGCGGACTCGACAACCAAGCGAATTTTCATTGGTCCGAATGGCTTGCGCGCAGGATGGCGCCTGCTAGTCTTCATGGCGATCGTAAAGGCAATGTCGACCGTAGCGCAAATGATCATTAGGCGCTTCTTCCCGGCCGCGCTGGATCCGGCGCAACTGACACCTATGAGAATCATCGCGCCGGATCTACTTTTCTGTTTCATCTTGGCGGTTGCGGCCGGGATCATGAGCAAGATTGAAGGCCGCAGGCCGGGCCAATATGGCCTTCCCAGGAGCGAAGCGCTGAGGAAAAACTTTCGGGTAGGACTATTGATAGGCCTGCTCGCTACCAGCAGTACGGTGCTGGCAATTTTCGCCCTGCATGGCGTACGGTTCACAAGCGCGGCGATCCATGGCACCGCGATTTTGACCGCAGCGGCCGCCTGGGGGCTGGCATTTTTGCTTTCCGGCTTGGCCGAAGAATTCTTGTTTCGCGGATACGCGCAGTTCACACTGACGACTGGCATGGGATTCTGGCCGTCCGCATTTTTGTTATCGGGTTTATTCGGGCTGGTTCACGCCACCAATGGCGGAGAAACCGTTTTGGGAGATCTGTCGGTGGTTTCGTTCGGTTTGTTGTTGTGCCTGTTTCTCCGCCGGACTGGAGATTTATGGTGTGCGGTCGGCTTTCACCTGGGATATGACTGGGGTCAGACGTTCTTGTACGGTGTTCCAAATAGCGGCTTACTACCCTCCCAGAATCTTCTCAACGCATCGTTTAGTGGGCCGCGCTGGCTGACCGGCGGAACGGTCGGGCCTGAGGCCAGCATCTTTTGCCCGATCATCTTGGCCATCGTGGCAATCGTATTCAGCTTGAAATACCGCGACGCGCGATATCGACCGTTGAGCGCGCCGTCAGCTTCCTGAGTCGAGCCACGAAGAATGCAGGAGGATCTCAATCTGGTGAATGAGTGTAACGGGGATTCATCGTACCCCAGAAGCTGCTTCGACAGCTTTTCGATGTGGTACCTGCCTCATTGGGGCGGACTCCTGCGGCTCTTGCGTTCGAGGCAACCTTTTCCGGATAAACGGGAAATAAGCCTTGGCATCCGGCAGCTTCTGCACAACAAGAACAGGGCTTCCGGCGCCTTTCAAAATTTCCTCATTGAAGTCCTTTAGCGTCCCACCTTCAGGCAATCCAGCCAATGCTTCTCGCCGCAGATGTTCCGTGATGTAAGCGATATGCTACGCGAGCAGGGTGACTGTATGTCAAATCTCTAACGGAATCCGGTCAATGTGAGCGCCAAAGGCGACGTTAACAGCGGCCAACTCAGTAAGGTCCGATGATTCCCGCAATGGCGCGAGCGGCTGGCGGTTTAGCAGCATCTTTTGTATCGAGCACGTCAAGATATTTCAGACCCGAGCCGGTATTAAAGAGCACGACGATATCGTCGGCGGTGAAGAATTCGCTGGCCAGCAGTTTCTGGTAAGCCACCAGCGACGCCGCACCCTCGGGCGCGGCGAAGATACCTTCCACCTTCGCCCAGTGACGCGTGGCATCGAGGATTTCCGCGTCGGTGGCGGCGATGGCGAGGCCTCCGCTTTTTTTCAGGATATCGAGGATCAGATAGTCGCCGTAGGGTTTCGGCACGCGCAGGCCAGAGGCGATAGTCGAGGCGTGCGGCCACATTTCTGCAACGGGCCGTCCCTCATCCCATGCTTTAACAATCGGAGCGCATCCCGCAGATTGCAAGCTGATCATATGCGGGCGCTCGGGGCCGATGAAACCCAGTTGCTCCATCTCATCAAAGGCCTTCCACATTCCCAGCAGACCAACGCCGTCCCCGGTGGGATAAATAATGCCCTGCGGGAGTTTCCAGCCCAGTTGTTCAGCAACTTCGTAGCCCATCGTCTTCTGACCTTCGACCTGGTAGGGCTCTTTGTTGGCGGAGACTTCAAACCAACCCTCTTTCGACCACGCGGGTTTTTCTTTTAACTCTGCGATTTTGCCGGCGCAATCGGAGATGAGGCCATCAATCAGCGTCACTTGCGCGCCGTGGTACTGGCACTGGATGCGGTTCGCCATGGGAACATCTTTGGGCATGAAAATGTGGGCTTTGATATTGGTGGCGGCGGCGTAGGCGGCGAGCGCTCCGGCGGCGTTTCCGGCGGAGGAGATTGCGAGTTTCTTAAGTCCAAAATGCCGGGCCATAGTAACCGCAGCAGAGAGTCCGCGAGCTTTGAACGAGCCGGTGGGATTCAGGCCTTCGTCTTTGATGAAGACGTTGGGATATTCGCGGCTGCGCAGCATGGGAGTGAAACCTTCGCCAAGCGAGACGGGCGTGGCTTCGGGAAGCACGGCGTCGTATCGCCACATGGTGGGCGCGAGCGGCAGCAGCGATGCCGGCGAGAACATCTTTTTAATGCTGGCAAGATCATAGCGCGCATACAGAATGCCGCCGTCTTTCGGGCAAACGGTTTGGGGACGGTCGGCGGGATAATGCTCGCCGCAGCGCGTGCATTCAAGGTGAGTGAGGCGCGGCACGGAGAAAGTTTAGCAGGTAGCGCCGGCATCCTGCCGGCTCCGGCGCGACGGGCGAGGACGCCCGCGCCTTCGGCTTCGCTCAGGCCGGGCTCCCAGCCGCCGGGACGGCGGCGCTACTTTTGCGACGAAGTTAGATGTAACTGCCGCTCGGTGATTCCTACTTCGAGCTACGCTTTGCCGCGCGCTTCGAAGGCGGAACACCTTTCTCCGGACGCTCCTTCTCGATCGCGTCGGAGAGATTATGCAGCGGCTTGTCGCCCGCCGAAGACAGCTGCGGGCCGTCCTCAGCCACGGTCAGTCCCTGCGCTGTCTTCATTGCCTCATTGTATTTCGTCCCCACCTTGGCGGCGGCTACCGCGAATACTCCGTGCGCAACCCCGTTGGTGAAGGCCGTGGCGATGTAATCTCCGACCATCAATCCGTTCTGCGAGTTGGGCAACCACCCGAGCTGCATCGCCCCCGTCAGCTTCGTGGGAGTATTCCAGGTCGAGCCGCCGTTGTGCGACGAAATGTAGCCCGCGTAGAGCTGGCAGGTTGACTTCGTGCACGAACTCTTCGAGTAGTAATAGTAATGAATGGCAACGTGCGCCGTGGCGCCCGAGGTCGCCGGGTCGATGCCGAGCCCCGGGATGAAGTGGTCCACCGTGCTGGTAGTCGGGTCGATGGGAACGCGCGTGACCTTGGACCATGTGGTGCCGTTGCTGGAGGTGCTATAAACCAGATCGTTGGTAGAACAGTTCTTGCGAAAGCGGCAATCCTCCCACATCACCCATACGGTACCAGCGCCATCCACGGCCGCGGAGGGCAGCGGGCCGCTGCGAATTCCTCCCGCATCGGTGTGGCTCTGAATGTTCGCGATAGAGACCGGCGCCGACCAGCTTGCGCCTCCGTTGGTCGAGGTGAAGGCGGACTGCCCAAAGATTTCAATCGGCACGACCACCGTGCCGTTGGGCTGCACCAGCGGCTGCCCGCCAATGCCGGTTGACTTGTTCGCCGTCGCCGTGGCCGCTCCCCAAGTCAAGCCTCCGTCGCTGGACGTGCTCATCAAAATCTCGTCTCCGTTGGCGGGATTGTCCCACTCCACATAACAGTTGCCGTAGAACGGGCTCGTGGACCCGCTATCGCACACAATCCAGTTCTTGTCGGAACTCGCTACGTTCGGTCCTACGCTCACCGGATCGTTCCAGGTAAGTCCTCCATCGGTCGATCGGCTCACCACCACAGCCGGCGTCTCGGAAGAGTTGATGGGCAAGCTCGCGATCATCCACACAGCGTGCTTGGCGTCGTACGCCACCGCGGGATCACTGGCCGCGCTGTAGGGTCCGCCGCCATTTCCCGAGGTCAGGCCGGGCAGAAATCCGTGCGACCAGGTAGTGCCTCCGTCGGTCGAAGTCGCCCACCCAATGGCGGTCGCGCCGCCGGGCGAAATGCGTCCCGTTTGGAATGCGGCTACCAGGGTGCTGCCGTTGGCCAGCACGTGCGGTTCAACTTCCGTGGCATGTTGGCCGGGGGGAACCGTAAATGAATCTGAACTGATCTGCGTCAACGTGACCGACGGAGCGTCCTGGGCATACAGGCCCGCTGCCGTCATACAGAAGCCTAAAACCACCAAGCAGACAAAGAGCGGACACAGACTGCCACAAACAGAGAGAATGCGATTCATCAGGATTTGTCCTTTGCGGTGGAGAATGACTTGCACACACTGCTCCCCCGAATGGCAGGACACTCGGGGGCATCAACGATGGCACGGTAGTAGCTGCCGCGCCGCTGAACATATCGCAGAATGTAGGGCCTGTCAATGTGAACGGTTTTGCAACTTTGGCAACGGACTTGGCTCATGAGATGCCGCTACTTCCCTGAAGTGCGTAAGAACACGACTGCCACTTCGTCACCGTAGGCGCGCTTCCAGCCTGGGGTTTCGGCCAGAATATTGGCCAATGCCGATTCCTTGGGAACGAGCACACAGCGAGCCGGATGCTGCTCAAGAAAATCTTCCCAGCCCGGCTCCACACGCATCATCTTCAAGTAAGACTTTAGAAATTGTTCGCCATAGAAATCGTGGCGGTCATCGACCACCATCCGCACGCGCGGATAAAGCCGGTAGATCAAATAGCCACCCCAATAATCGGGACCAACAATCGGCACCGGCAAATCCTGTTTCTCCAGATAGTCTTTCTCCAGATACTCCACCGCGGGAACCGGAAACCGCTTCGCGTCAAAGTGAGCGTCCATCTCCTGCGTGTCGCCCAGCTTGCCGCCATGCGCCGCGATCCAGCAGGCCAGCACGATTGCCGCAATCGGCCAAAGATGGCCTGGCAAGCTCAACTCGATCGTCTTCATTCGCTGAAGAAACACTGCAGAGGCTGGCCCGCGCCATCGAACCGGACTCCCTCGACGTGAGAGCAACTCCGCAAGTCTTTCCATCGCATCCGACAACCATGGCCCAGTCACCAGAATCAACAGCAGTGACGACACGGGAATGTTGCGTGACGCATACAAACCCGAATAAACCGCGAACAACACCACCAGGCCCTGGCTCGCGCTGGCTTCGTATCTCTTCGCCGCCAACGCGACCAGCGTAAGCAGCAGCAGTCCCGCAAAACACTTCTGCGCCACGTAGTGAAAATTCGGAGATTGAAACTCGTCAATGTGGTTCATCAGAAAGCGATTCGAAAGATAGCGGTAGATGTGAATATGTAATTTAAAGCCGTAAGGATTCGCAAATGTCGCCGCCGCGCTCAGGAGGCCGGCGAATGCCAGCGCCCGAATGCGCCGTCCAGCCCGGATCTTCTGCAGGACATCCTCAAACCGGTCGCCCTTCAGGCTGAACCACCGCCACACCGCCCCAACCCAATAGATCGCGAGAAGAGCAAAGCCAATTAGAAATCCGCCATGCACATTCACCCAAACCAACATTAGGAGCGGCAACACCCACAACGGCCAACGCCGGCATTTGATTGCGGAGTAGTCGGAAGAATCGGAACCAGACTCCAGAACCCAAAACCACACCAACGTAAACAGCCAGCTCACCACGTGCGGCCGCGCCTGGCAATGAATCATCGCCGCCGACGCCGCCAGCAGCACCAGGACCAACGCCACCAAAACATTCGTGCCCCGTTGTAGGAGCAGCCGGAAGGTCCAGGCGAACAGCCCGGCGATGATCAAGGCCGTGAACAGCACCACGCCGTTCAGCCCAGCCGCACTATCCAACCAACCGGCGGCCACGTCGTATAACCATTCCCATGCGAACCACGGCTGCCCAGCCATGGTGGAAAAAGGATCGACGCGAGGAATCTCATGCGTCGCCAGAATCAGTTGCCCGGTCCGGATGTGCCAGCCGATCCCGGCATCGCCCAACAACCGCAGCGATAGCGGGGTAAACACGAGCAGACCCAGCAGCGCCACGAAGAATACGTCGCTCGCTGATGGAACAAGCCACCGCACCCATGCCGGATGCAAGTCCGCAGCCGAACTTCTGGAGCCGATTGCCATCGCGCTGAATCTTATAGAGTAGGAGCGTACTCGGCAAGGGAATGAACAACCAGACTGCACATCGCGTAGTGATCGTCGGAGCGGGCTTCGGCGGCCTGAACGCGGCCCAGACGCTGGCCCGTGCGCCCGTAAGCATCACGGTCATCGACCGAAAAAATCATCACACCTTTCAGCCGCTGCTCTATCAGGTTGCCACCGCCGGGCTTTCGCCGGGCGAAATTGCCGCGCCGATTCGCTCAATTCTGAGCGGCCACAAGAATGTCGAAGTGCTCATGGCTGAGGTTACCGGCTTCGACCTCGAACGCCGCGTGGTCCAAACTGCGTGCAAGCTGAAGCTGAAGACGCTGCGCAACACGAAGTTCAGGAGATCCCTTACGACTACCTCATCGTCGCCGCCGGCGCCAGCCACGCCTACTTCGGCCACGACGAATGGCAGGCTCTCGCGCCCGGCCTCAAGACCATCGAGGACGCGCTCGAAATCCGCCGCCGAGTTCTGCTCGCCTTCGAACTCGCGGAACGCCGCGCCGCGGCCGGTGAAGCCAGCGATCCGTTGAACTTCGTGGTCGTCGGCGCCGGACCCACCGGAGTCGAACTCGCCGGAACCCTCGCCGAGATCTGCCGGCACGCCCTCGCCCACGATTTCCGCTCCATCGATCCGCGCCGCGCTCGCATTCGCCTCCTCGAAGGCGGCCCGCATGTTCTCGCCACCTATCCTGAGGATCTCTCGCGCAGCGCGCTGGAACAACTGCAGCGCCTGGGTGTGGAAGTGCTGACTTCAACCATGGTCACGAAGATCGAGCCCGGCGTGCATCGTGACATGCGGCGAAACCCGAACTATGAATGCCGCCGTCATCCTCTGGGCCGCGGGCGTAGCCGCTTCGCCGCTGGGGAAAAAACTGGGCGTGCCCATCGACCGCGCCGGACGCGTGCTGGTCAATCCCGATCTCAGCCTTCCCGACCATCCCGAAGTCTTCGTCATCGGAGACCTGGCCGCCCTGAAAGACGAATCAGGCAAGTTGCTACCGGGCGTCGCGCCCGTCGCCATTCAAGAAGGCCGCTACGTGGCCAAACTTATCCGTCGGGAAATCGAATCGGGTGCCCCGTCCTTCCCGCGTTCTGTGCGTGAGGAGCCTGCCCTGAGCTTGCCGAAGGGCCGGGGGTTCTGACTCCCGTCCCGCCGTTTCATTACTGCGACAAAGGCAGCCTGGCCACCATCGGCCGCGCCGCCGCCATCGCCCAGTTCGGCAAGATTCACATCTCCGGATTCATGGCCTGGCTGGCCTGGCTGTTCATCCACATTCTCTTCCTGATTGGTTTCCGAAACCGCGTGCTGGTCTTCATTCAGTGGGCGTGGTCGTACTTCACCTACGAGCGCGGCGCCCGCCTGATCACCGGCAGCACCGACTCTTCCCGGCTGGAATGAACCGCCTTCACACGAGTCGCGGTGCCGGCCAGCCCGCAACCAAGAAATTCTTCCGCCGACTCGCAAATAGGAGTAAGAATATTCTTGTAGGCAAGCGGCGGTTCATGAAAAGACATTCTCAATCCCGCGAATTCTTCTCAGCCTCGCGGTAGCCCTTATTCTCTGCTCCGTCCGCTTCCGCCGAAGTCCTCAAGATCGTCGTCAACGACACCATTCAACCCATCACCGAGGAATACATTGCCCGCGCCATCGACGAAGCCCAGCGCCGCAACGATCAAGCTGTATTGATCGAGATCAATACCCCCGGAGGCCTGGTCGAATCCACCCGCCAGATCATCGAGAAGATCACGAACTCGCCCGGTTCCCGTCATCCTTTACGTCACGCCCAGCGGCAGCCGCGCCGGTTCCGCCGGAATCTTCATCCTCGAAGCGGCCGACGTCGCAGCCATGGCTCCCGGAACCAACGCCGGCGCGGCGCATCCCGTGCTGCTCTTCGGCCAACTCAGGTCAAGCCCGACGACGTGATGAAGCAGAAAATCGAAAACGATGCCGCCGCGCTCATGCGCTCCGTGGTTTCCCGGCGCGGCCGCAACGTCGAAGTCGCCGAAAGCGCGGTGCGCGAATCCAAGTCCTTCACCGAGCAGGAAGCCCTTTCGCAGCACCTGATCGACTACGTCGCCTCCAGCGAAGACGATCTTTTCCGCCAGATCGACGGCAAAAGCTTCAAGCGCTTCAATGGCAAGGAGGTAACCCTCAAACTCTCCGGCCAGCCCATCGCGCCCTTCGGCATGACGCTGAAGGAACACATCCTGGATTACCTGATGGACCCGAACATCGCTTTCATCCTGCTCGCCATCGGCGCGCTCGCGCTCTATGCTCGAGTTCAATCATCCCGGCGCGGTCGTTCCCGGAACCGTGGGCGTCGTCTTCATCCTGATCGCGGCCTTCGCCCTGAATCTGCTGCCCACGCGCTTTGCCGCGCTGGGCCTGATTCTCGCCGCATTCGTGCTTTTCGCCGCCGAAGCCAAGTTCGCCACCCACGGCGTCCTCACCGTCGGCGGCATCGCGCTCCTCACCCTCGGAGGATTGCTGCTGGTCGATTCCCCCATCCCGGAAATGCGCGTCCACCTGCTGACCGCGCTAGCGGTAAGCATTCCGCTCGGTTTGATCACCGCGTTCCTGATGAGCATCGCGCCTCAAAGCGCGCCGCAACAAGATGGTCTCCGGCGCTGCAAGGCCTGATCGGCGAAACCGGCGTCGCGCAAACCGCGCTTTCCCCTCGCGGAAAGATCTTCGTCCACGGCGAACTCTGGGACGCCGTCTCCTCCGCCGACGTGCCCGCAGGCCAATCTGTGGTAGTGCGCCGCATCGACGGTCTATCTCTTCAGGTCGAACCGCTGACCGCAACGCGCATCCCGCTCCGGCTCCGGCCATCTCCAGATAACTCTTCCTCCGCGCACCAGCGCAAGCAACCGCCTGCCTGCGAATTCCGCGCCCTCCCCTCTCCCTGCGTTACAATCCGCGTTAGGAGCGTTACCTCCGCTTCGGGCGTGGAGGTGCATCATGGAAATCTCTCGGATCTCGGCTTCTTCGGTATCGCCGGCATCGTTGTCGCCCTATATGCCTTAAGTTCGATCAAGATCCTGGCCGAGTATGAACGCGGCGTCATCTTCCGGCTGGGCCGCCTCTTGACCTCTGCCAAAGGCCCTGGCATCGTTCTCGTGTTTGCTCCCATCGACCGCATGGTGCGCGATCTCGCTTCGCCAGGAAGCTCTCGAAGTCCCGCCGCAAGACATCATCACCCGCGACAACGTCACGCTCAAAGTGAATGCCGTCATTTTTCTGCGCGTGATCGATCCCAACAAAGCCGTGGTCGAAGTTTCCAACTACGTCTACCAGACCTCGCAATTCGCGCAGACCACGCTGCGCTCCGTGCTCGGCGAGCAGGAACTCGACGAACTGCTGGCCCACCGCGAAAAAATCAACCTGCGCCTGCAAAGCATTCTCGACCAGCACACTTCGCCCTGGGGCGTGAAAGTGACCAACGTCGAGGTGAAGCAGGTCGACATGCCGGAATCCATGCTGCGCGCCATGGCCAAGCAGGCCGAGGCCGAGCGCGAAAAGCGTTCCAAGATCATTCACGCCGAGGGCGAGTTCTCAGCCGCGCAGCGCCTGGTAGACGCCGCCCATTTGCTGGCCACCGAACCCGTCAGCGTGCAGCTTCGCTACCTGCAGACGTTGACCGAAATCGGCGTCGAGAAAAATACCACGGTGATCTTCCCCGTCCCCGTGGACTTTTTCTCCGGCCTGCAAAAGTTGCTGGCGAAGGGAGACGACAAAGCTGCGGCGTAATTGAAGTCGCTTGCAGATGGTTCATGTTGGGGCGCTCGATTCGTATCAGGGATTGCCTTCAGGCATTCCGCAGACCGCGGGTAGTGGGCGCGCCTTTAGGCGCTGGATTTCTAGTTCCACTTTTGCCATAGGTTGTCGGCGGCGCAGCCGCGAAGGGTGGCGCAGCGCTTCAGGAGCCCGCCCTGAGCGTGAGCCGAATGGGCTGCGATAAGAATGTGCGACGAATGTCGGCTTTTTAGCCCCTGAGGTAAATTGTTGTGGATTCCTCACAAGACACTGAAATCACCCTGGGAACCGCGAAACTGCTGGGCCTCTTCTTCGGCCTGGTGATCGTCTGCGCCGTTTTCTTCGCGCTCGGCTACACCCTGGGCCGCAAGTCAGACATCGGACTCGCCGCAGCCGGCACGGCCCCACTCACCCCCACATCCGCCGGCCCCAAGCCCGCCGGCTCACCGCCCGCACAACCGATGACGTTCTATAAAGCGGTCGAGCAAAAAGACGCGAATGCGCAACTGACCCCCTCCTCATCTGGCGCGGCATCGACCACTCCCGCGACTGGGGATCAACCGGTCGCAGCATCCTCTCCTGGCACACAAAATCCGCACACCGCCAACCCGGCCGATCCCATGACTGGATAATCCCCACCACCGGTTATTTCGTGCAGGTCGCCGCGGTCACCAAACAGGACGATGCCGAAGCCCTGGTCGACGCTCTCAAGAAAAAACAATATCCCGCGTTTGTGGCCAGCAATAACGCCACCGATAAACTATTTCGCGTGCAGGTAGGTCCCTTCGCCGAGATCAAAGACGCCGAGACCATGCGCTCCCGGCTCATCAATGACGGATACAATCCGATCCTGAAAAAGTAAAGTCAAAAGCCAAACACCCTATGAAGCTTGATCCCTTGTTGAACCGCCGTGTCATCTTCAAGCTTCACGGCATGGACCCGCTCGACTCGACCATTCTCAAGCAGGACGAAACCGGCTACTGGATCCGCGGCGGCACCCTGGCTCCTCGCCTCGACCAATCGAACTGTTCCCAGCCGGATAACGACGTGCGCTACCTCGAATTCACCCGCATCGAGTGGCTGCGAGCTGCAAGACAGCGCCCCTGATGGTCATCTTCAAATAAACTCTTGTCATTCCGAACCGGGCGCCAAGCCCGGTGAGGAACCTGCTGTTGCTTTGGCATATTGACAACCATCAATTTAACAGTTATTCCTAGTCCCTATGACCACGACGGCCACTTCTCTCGACAGCAAGCTCCACGCCATTGCCGATCCCACGCGGCGCCGCATCCTCGCAGCCCTCAAACAGCGCGGCGCGGTTTCCATCAGCGCGCCATCCCTAGGGAAAAACCGCCTCTGCGCCGGCGACATCGAAGAACGCGTGCATCTCTCCCAGCCAACCATCTCCCATCACATGGCCATTCTGACGAAAGCAGGCCTGGTCGATGCCGTGAAGCAGGGCCAATGGCGCTGGTACCGCCGCAACGAAAAATCCCTCCGCCGGTTAATGAAGAGCCTGCGCGCGCAACTGTGATGGAATCCTACGAAAGCCTTCGCCTCAACCAAAGCAAATTGTCATCCCGAGCAAAGCAAATTGTCATCCCGAGCAAAGCGAGGGATCGTGGTGTTTGCCCGCAACGGCTTTGCCGGTGGCGCAGGCAAGAACCAAGATCCCTCGCGTCGCTCGGGATGACAAGTGTCAGTTGATCTGTCTCAGGAAACTTCTAGCTAGCCCCAGCGGCCGCCGCCTGCGCCTTTTGCAGCAATCGCCTCGCTTGCGAAATCAGTTCCGCCACTTCGAACGGTTTCACCAGGTAGGGTACGCTGTTTTCCTGCAGGAAGGCCTGCTCATCGCCCTGCTCCACGCCGTGCGAAAAAGTAAATAGCACATGCCTCTCCATCTCCGGACAGTTCTGCTTCAGCCACAGACAGGCTTCTTTCGCATTCCAGTCGCCCGGCATTTTGCCGCTCATGATGAGCGCATCAAACGGCTCGGAAAGCAATCGCGTCTTCACATCTTCACTTCGAATGGCCGTCACCACGTTGGCCCCGGCGCCAATCAGCACGTCACGCTCGAACTCCAGCACGGCCTCTTCTTCTTCCACCAGCAGCACCCGCCCCTGAATGGCGCCCTCGCGCTTCGGCGGAGCAACCGGCGCCGCCTCCACCAGCACTCCCGGCGCCACGGCCATCGGCAGCCGCACTTCAATCACCGCTCCGCCCTCGGCAGCATTGTGCGCCGTGATGTCGCCGCCGTGCTCTTTCACAATCCCGTAGCAGATGCTCAACCCCAGCCCCGTTCCCTTCCCAACATTTTTCGTGGTGTAGAACGGATCGAAAATTCTCTTTGGATCCTTAATCCCCGGCCCATCGTCGGCAAACTGCGTGCACACGGCGCCCTTCTCGCAATAAACGCGGATCTTCAGCTTCCCCGGCCGTCCCGTCTCCAGCACAGCGTCCACCGCGTTATTGATGATGTTCAGAAATACCTGCTCCAGTTGATGCGGATCGGCCACCACCAGCGCCGCCTCCGCGCCCAGATCTTTTTCCACCACGATCTTGTTGATCTTCAGATCGTAGTCGCGCAAGGTCAGCGTTTCTTCCAGCACCCTTCGGATGTCCACCTCCGACCGCTCCGGCTTCCTCTGCCGGGCAAACGAAAGCAGATTCTGCACCACGCGGTGCGTGCGCTGCGCTTGTTTGAACATCTTGCCCACATAATCCTGCGCCCGCTCGTTCAACCCTTCGCTTTCCAGCAACTGCGCATAGCCCAGAATCGCGGTCAGCGGATTGTTCAACTCGTGCGCCACGCCCGCAATCAACTGTCCCACCGCCGACATTTTCTCGCTCTGCAGCAGTTGTTCCTGCGTCCGCCGCAGATCTTCGTAAGCCTTGCAAGTTTCTTCGTACAGACGAACTTTTTCAATCGTGGTGGCCAACTGCCGGCTGATCGCCACCATCAGGTTTTCTTCCCCGCTGGAATATTCATACTCCGCATGGCTGCGCAGTCCCATCATGCCGATCGGACTGTCCTTGCCCCAGAACAACACCCAGATCCACGAGCCGTCACTGTCGGAGCGGATGAAATCCGCCACCGCGCCCTTCAAGTGCGGCAGATACTCCGCCGTAATCACTTCAGCGCGCGATCGCATCACGAGATCGCCGAACCCCTCCGCAAAACTGATTTCCGCCGGCCGCGACTTGTCGCGGCTCCGCGGTCCCCACGCCGCCCGGCGGCGGTAGGTCGGCGCATCCGAATCCGAAAGGTACACTGCTCCACTCTCCGCGCCGAACAACGAAACCACTTGCCGCAGCGTCAGGTTTAGAATTTCGTCCAGATCGAAAGACTGCGTCGCCACCACCGCCATCGCGTTCAGCGCATTCAGTTCGCGATTGCGCCGCCGCATCTCGTCTTCGGCGCGCCGTTTCTCGGTCACGTCCAGAACAAAACCCTGGAAGCGTTCGATTTGTCCCGTCGCATCCCGTGTGGCGAAACTGCTCTCCGCCGCCAGCAGCAGCGTTCCATTCTTGCGCCTCATCGTCACTTCAAAATTGCGAACGTAATCCTGCTGCTCGATCTCCCTGCGGAAATTCTCCCGCTGCCCCGCATCCACCCGAATATCTTCGTCCAGGTTCAACGGCAGCAACTCCTCCCGCCGCTCGTATCCCAGCATGTGCACAAAGGCATCGTTGCAGTCGAGCAAGCGCCCGCGAGGCGTCGACACATACACGCCCTCCTGCACCTGCTCGAACAGCAGACGGTATTTCTCCTCCGCCGACCGCCGCTCCGTGATGTCGCGAACGATGTGGATCGTCCCCTTCTGCTGGCTTCCCTGCTCCGTATACGAAGAAGTGGAGACCGTCGAGAAACCGCCGAAGCACAGGTCGGCGCCTTCGCTGATTTCCTCGACGCCCCGCGCGCAGTAAGGGCATCCCGACCACTCGCCCAACCCGTGCGGCAATACCGATTCGCAGCTGCTGCCGATCACGTCCGCCGCTGCCAGCTCCACCTGTTCCAGCAGAGTTTGGTTCGCCTTGATGATCCTGAAATCCGCATCGTGCGCCAGAATGATGTCGTGCACCGAGTCGAACGTGTTCCGCCATTGCCGTTGTGAGCGCAGCGTCTGCTCCAGCAAACGGAAGTTCTCGATGGCAATCCCCAACTGCCGCCCGCAGGTCTCCAGAAACTCCATTTCCTCGGCAGTCAGCTTTCTCGTCCCCGCGCTTCCCAGAACCAGCAGCCCGATCGCCGACTTTTTTCCCAGCACCGGCAGCATCACCACGTATTGCAGCTTTTCCGCTTTCAGCAGACCCGCATCTTCCGGACCAGCTCCGCTCCGGTGTGCCTTCACTGGCTTGCCGCCCTCGAGCATTTGCGACACGCTCTCCGTCAACTCCGCACAACTGGCCTCGCGCAAAAAATCCTGCGAGACTCCCACCGCATGCGTCGCCACCAGGCGCCCGCCCTCAATCAAGCGGAACCACGCCGCTTTACTTTTGGTCAGCTTCCGCAATTCCTCCAAAGCGACTTCCATCATGCCGCCCTGCTGTTGCGCCAGCACAATACTCTCAGTCAGCGCCCGCATCACCCTCAATCGCCGGCCCCGCGCGCGCGCTTCGCCAAATACCACCAGCAGCATGCTCAATCCCAGCAATACGTCCGCCGCCGCAAAAATTCCTGCCGGAACTGCGCTTGTGAATGGAGGCCAACTCAGGTGCTGCGTCAGCAGGCACGCCGCCATCAGCCACGCGCCCAGCTCCCAACGGCCTCGCCGGGCGCGCAGCAAGGCGATTGCCGCGGTGAGCAGAATGATCAAGCAGGAGATTTCCAGAGCGAAGCGCAAGGGGAGCGAGTCCGGCCACAACAACACGCGGACCACAGCAAAGCCCGCCACAACCACCGTGATCGCGGCCAGCGGCGCCAGCAGATCCCGCTCTCGGATGTACACAAACACCGCGCCCGCAAACAGGCCCATCGCGACCACGAACCCCGCTTGCTCCACCGCAGGAACGTAGCGCCCCGGGATTCCCATCCCCGCCCCGTGCAAGCCGGCCAGCCGCGAACCCGCCAGCAGCGCCCATCCCGCCGTCCAAAGCAGAAGATACCGCTCGCGCAGCGCCGAGAGCACTAGCAGCGATGCGCCCAGCGCAAACAGCACCGCCCACTCCCCGGCCTTCAGCCCGGCGAGCGCCGGCTGTGCGGTGTTCCAAAGGGACGAGAGGGATTCGTTCATCTTATTTCAGCTGTTCATCTTTCAGCTGTCATCCTGAACAAGCGTTCTTGGCGCAGTGATGGATCCCGGCGAGCCGCGCGACGCGTCGCGTTTTTTGCGACGCAATAATCGCGCGTTTGGCTCGCTTCCTTATAAAGCTCCACCACTACCCTGGTTTGCATTCCAGACGTAACAATGCCTTGCTTCTGAATACCACGCTCACGCCCTTTATCCATGCCTTTTCCGGACCACGATGGTTACTTTCGGCACCTAACATCTGGCGTAAAATCGCCGATAGTACACTTAAGACAGTTATGCCCGACCGAATTCTTGTAGTCGACGACGAAGAGGCAATCCGTGAGATTGTCTGCGCCATCCTGGCCGCCGCCGGCTACAGCTGGAAGCAAGCCAGCTCCGGCATGGAAGCCCTCGCTCTGCTCAACTCCGGCGAAGTATTTGAACTCATGCTTTCCGACCTGATGATGGCCGACCTCGACGGCATCGGCCTGCTCGAACGCACCAAAGAAAAATTTCCCGACATGCCGGTCGTGATGGTCACCGCCGTCCACGACATTTCCGTCGCCCTCGCCGCCATCCGCAACGGCGCCTACGACTACCTGCTGAAGCCTTTCGAACGCGAACAGTTGCTCAACGCCGTCGGACGCGCTCTCGAGAATCGCCGCCTCAAAGTGGAGAACCGCACCTATCAAACCAATCTGGAATCCCTGGTCGAAGCCCGCACCGACCAGCTTCAGGCTGCCATGGCCGATCTGGAGCGCTCCTACGACATCACCCTGCAGGCACTGGGCGACGCACTGGACTTAAAGGACGCCGAAACCGAAGGCCACTCGCGCCGCGTCACCGCCTTCACCATCGCCATCGCCCGCGCCATGGGCGTGCCCCGCGAACAAATTCTCATCATCGCCCGCGGCGCTTTCCTCCACGACATCGGCAAGATGGCCATCCCCGATAACATCCTTCGCAAACCCGGAAAGCTCGACGACAATGAGCGCACCATCATGCGCGAGCACTGCTATCACGGCTACCAGATGCTCAAAAAGATTCCCTTCCTCGCCGAAGCCTGCGACATTGTTTACTCGCACCAGGAGCACTTCGACGGCACCGGCTATCCTCGCGGCCTCAGGGGCGCCGAAATCCCTCTGGGCGCGCGCATCTTCTCCGTCGCCGATACGCTCGACGCCATCATCTCCGATCGCCCCTATCGTCCCGCCAGAACTCTCACCGAGGCCCGAAAGGAAATCCAGGCATGGGCCGGCCGCCAGTTCGATCCCGAGGTCGTCCAGGTTTTCCTGAAGATGCCCGACGATATCTTCGAAGACCTCCGCCGCGAAATCAACGCCCAAAGCTATCCCTTCAGCTACTCCGCCAGCGCCAAAGGCTGATAAGCGATTTCTTAGAACATCCAATCGAATACTGATCGGCAAGGGCACGACTTCAGAGGTTGCGGAAAACTCGATCGGCGTATGCGCTTTGAAAAGGCGCGGCTTCTAGCCGCGCCGAAGCAGCCGCGAAATCAATAGCGGCTTCCAGCCGCTGAGGTGAGCTATGGATTCCTCCGCGTCCCGCGCTCTGCAAGACGCTGTGATTTCCGCGTTCTAACTGGTGATCAAATCCGCATCAACCTACAATTAAGAGGAACTGGATTCACCACGGAGGCACTCATGAAATCCGCACTCGCGCTTCTCGCTCTCTGCATCCTCGCCACTACATCCTCAGCGCAAGACCATCCCGCCGTCACCGCACAACCCAACTCCGTCTACGTCGGCGCCGACGGCAAATTTGAATCCGCTCCCGACACCGCCGAAATCCGGTTCAACATCTCCGTCCAGGACGACACCTCTCAAAAAGCCTACGCTCACGCCTCCAAACAAGCCGAGCAGGTTCGCCAGGTCCTGCGCGACAACGCCATCGAGCCCAAAGCCGCCAACGTCGGATTCTTCTCCGTCCAGCCGTTGTACGAGTACAAACCAAAACAAAAAGTGATCGGCTACCGCGTCACCACCGACGTCACTCTCAAGCTCAAGGATTTTTCCAAGATCGGCCCCGTCACTCAGCAACTAGCCGACGCTAACGTAAGCGAAACTCAAACCCTGAACTACACGCTCGAAAACATCGACGAAGCCAAGAACAAAGCCGTCGAAGACGCCTACCGCCGCGCACGCAATTCCGCCGACGCCATAGCCCGCGCCAGCGGCCGCACCGTAGGCGAACTTTCCTACGCCTCCGTCGACACTTTCGAAAACCAGCGCATCTACGCGCCACGCGTCATGGCCGCCAGGGCTGTCGCCGCACCAGCCGCCCCCGCCCCCACCGAAGAATTCACCCCGCAAACGGTAACCGTAACCGCCCACGTAAACGCCCTATTCAATTTGAAGTGATAGTTTTGAGGAGGCTATACCACCGAAGAAGGAATGAGGAGTTTACTGACCACTGATCACTCACCACTGTTCTAATTCCCCGCCTTCGCCACAGCAATCCGCGCAGCATCCACCGCAACCGGCCGCTGTATCTCCATCTCAATCGACGTTCCCACTTCCAGCTTCACATCGTTCCCACGCTTCAACAATGCCCACGCAATACCCGCCGCCGCTCCCGCGCCCGCGCCTACCCGCGCGCCGGTCAACCCTCCCGCCAACCCTCCGGCCGTCGCCCCTCCCAGGGTTCCGTACACCCCTCCCTTGGCCGCGTCTTCGACTTTCTTTCCAGTATCTTTGTCCTGCTGAATCGTCCCTTCCGAATCTTTCACCGATTTGTTGTCCGCCCCCGGCGTGTTCTCCACCGATCCCGGCAGCATCACGGTATAGCCGCTGGGAAATATGATCGACGTAAAATGCATCAGAATCTCCGCCCGCCCGTGCCCATGTCCAGCGCGCTCCACGTGCGCAATCGTCCCCTGAATATACGAGCCCGCGGGAACCACCACGCGGCTATCCATGACGAACGGAAACGCCGTGGTGGCGTAAACCGCATCGCCCTCGCGAGCGTTCTTGGTTGAAATAGCCTGCGCCAGAGAAAGCGGAATCTTCGTCCCAGCCGGGATCGTAATCTCATTCGGATTCGCAACCGCAGCCGGCGCAGGCGTCGGCGTCTCTGCTGCCGCAGGGACCGAACTCTCAGCCGACGCCGGAACTCGTGACTCTACCGCCGCAGGCGTCGAACCAGCAGCCGCACTATCTGGCTTCTGCGTGTCCGCTGATTGCCCCCAGGCTATCCCAGAAATTAGAAGAACTGTCAAAAGCCCGCGCATCGGTAACCTCCAAATCACCGCCCACATCAGCCCGAGAATACCACGCAACTACGCACCTAAGATGCAAATCCACTCTTACCAAGGTGCCTCGCCAAAATCCAGCGCGAAGAAAGAATGCAGCCCATGCCGTAACCGGCTGCGGAAAAACCGATCCGACGGCCCCGCTTTGAAAGGGCCGCGGCTTCCAGGGGTAACCAGACCAAGCACGGAAACAAGCCCCAGCGGGGCGGAAACTGCATGATCTGACCCTTGTCTTCAGACATCCAAACATCTAAGATTGCAAAGAACGCACTTCCGCGGCGAAGGGTGATTCAGTGATGTACGCAACCCGCTTCCGCAAGATCCTGACGCTCCCACTGCAATTCGCTTTATTGTGTTTATCCCCGGTGCCAGCCCGCGCCCAGGACCCTGCCCGCGTTACAGACCGCACCTACAGCAAATGGCTCAATGAGGATGTCCGCTGGATCATTACCGATCAGGAACGCGCCGACTTCAAGAAGCTTTCCGATGAAAAGCAACGCGATCAGTTCATTGAAGCTTTCTGGGCGCGCCGTAATCCCGTCTCCGACGCGCCGGAAAACACGTTCAAGGAAGAACACTATCGGCGCCTCGCGTACGCAAACCAGCATTTTGCCCAGGGTATTCCCGGCTGGAAGACCGACCGCGGCCGCTTCTACATCACGTACGGCCCGCCAGATAAGGTAATACACCACCTGAGCTCAGACCTGCAGAGGGACGGAATCCGGAAGGGTCGTTTCGATTCTGAGGAATGGCATTGGACATATATTGAGGGCCTTGGATGCAATGTGATTCTCGAGTTTGAGGACACGTGCGGCTGCGGGGAGTATCGCCTAAGCGCACGGCAAGGCGGTGTTCGGTCGCTCCATATGCTCGGTCCGGATTGTCTAATAAATTAAATACTTCTTCCTTACCACCTCAAACTTCTCCAACTCCTCCTGCCAATCCTGCGCAATCCGCCGCGGATCCTTCCCCGCCACCAGCCCGTCAAAAGCCGCCTGATTCACCAGCAACTCCGCCATGCGCTCCATCTTAAAATCCGCCGGATACAATTTTCGCAAAGCCGCCGCCAACTCAATCCCCAACTCCGGCCCATCCAATGCATTCCGCTCCGTAAGAACAATATTCACGCCCTCGCATTTCACTCCGTTATGAACCGAAGCCGCAGGCGTAAACGTAACCGGCACAAACCGCAATCCCGCAATCCCGCGCCCATTCAAATAAGCCGCCAGTTCCCGGCTCTTGATCCAGGGCGCGCCCACCACTTCAAACGGAGTATCCGTCCCCCGTCCTACCGTAACATTCGTGCCCTCAATCAAAGCCACGCCCGGATAAAGCGCCGCCTCAGTCACGCTCCGCAAATTCGGCGACGGATTCACCCAAGCCAAGTCCGGTCGAATCAAACCAATCCCCGCGCTGCCAGCCTTGCATCGGCACAACCGTAAGCTTGGCATTGATCTGCCGCTCCGCATTAAACATCTTCGCCAGTTCGCCCAAAGTCATTCCATGCCGCACCGGAACAGTCCAGTAATCCGTAAAGCTCTCACGCCCCGCATCCGCCACCGGCCCTTGCACAAACGACCCCGTTATCGGATCAGGCCGGTCCAGCACAATCACCTCAACTCCCGCCGCAGCCGCTGCCTCCAGAAAGTAACCCAAAGTAGTTTCGTAGGTATAAAACCGCGCCCCAGCATCCTGAATATCGATCACCACCGCATCGAGCGACTTCATCACATCCGCCGCCGGCCGCCGCGCCGCGTCGGTCGCCCCATACACGCTGTACACCGGAACCCCAGTACCCGCATCCTTGGAATTGTGAATGTCGGTCGTATCGAGCGTTCCTGTAACCCCATGCTCCGGACTAAAAATCGCCTCCAGCGAAACTCCCGCAGCCCCAGCCAGCACATCAATCGTCCGCCGCCCGTCCAAATCCACTCCCGTCTGATTGGTCACCACCCCAACCCTTTTCTTGTGCTCTGCAGCCTGCAGCACATCGAACCCACGCTCTTCCAAAACATCAATCCCATTCTTCACCGTGCCATTGCGCGCGCTCATCCGTCGCGCAGCGCTCTGTGCCTCGTTGTACCCGGTAATGCTCTCCCCGCGCAGCGCCTCTTTCTCACTGGCAGTCAAAGGCAAAGCCGCCGCCACCGCCGTCGCTACCTTCGACCGCAAAGCAATCGCATTCCCCCTCCCCCGCGGATGCACCGCGTTCGTCAGCAAAATAATGTAAGTCTCGGTGGTTGGATCGATCCACATCGATGTTCCCGTATAACCCGTGTGCCCAAACCCTCCCACCGGCAAAAAATCCCCCCGATTCGACGAAAACGGAGAATCAATGTCCCACCCAAACCCGCGCAGCACCGGCGCTGAGGGCGGCTGCTCCGGCCGCGTCATTTTCTCCACAGACATCGTCGAAAGAATTCCATCGCCCCCGTCAAGCAAGGCCTGCGCAAACTTAGCCAGATCGTCCCCAGTAGAAAACAATCCTGCCTGCCCCGCCACACCGCCCATCCGCCGCGCCGTAGGATCATGCACCACCCCCCGCAGCATCCGCTCATGCTCGTCATACTGCGTCGGAGCAACTTTCGCTCGCCAAGCCGCCGGAGGCAAAAATCGCGTCCGCATCATCTTCAGCGGCAAAAAAATATGCCGCCAGGCATAAGCATCCAAAGTTTCGCCCGACACGCGCTCCACCAGCGCGCCCAGCACAATAAAATTAATGTCGCTGTAGGAAAACTTTGACCCCGGCGCGTCCTGCGGCGTCTCCGCAAACGCCATCCGGTAAGCTGTCTCCTTCCCTTCCCAAGGAGTCTTCAAGTCCAGATCCGGCGCCAGCCCCGAGTAGTGCGTCAAAAGTTGCCGCACCGTGACTTCCTCTTTCCCATTCTGCGCAAACTCCGGCAAATACTTCGCCACCGGATCATTCAGCCGCACCTTGCCCCGCTCCACCAGTTGCATCACCGCCGTAGTTGTAACAATCACCTTGGTAAGTGAAGCCAGATCAAACACCGTATCCAAAGTCATCACTTCGCGCCGAGGCTCCAAAGCCCGCGCCCCATAAGCCTTCCGGTAAATAACCCGCCCGTCATGACCAACAATCAAAACCGCCCCCGGAATGCTCCCGTCAGAAATCGCGCTCTGGATAGCCGCATCGACCGCGGGAAATTTTCGTGTGGGGACAGCCGCCTTCGGCTGCCTGCCCTGAGTGGAGCCGACGGCTCCATCCGGGCGAAGCCCGGAAGTCTCACCAGCACCGCTGCTACCCGCGGCTAGGCCGGGGGCTGTCAGAAGGCAAGCCAGTAGCGCTGTCATCAGAAATAAGAAGGAGGGTGCCCCATCCTTTCGCGTTCTTTTCGAAAGAGCTTGCCCTGAGCCTGTCGAAGGGGTGGGACGCGTTGCCGCTGGCGCAATCGATTTTGATTTGAGAGGAGAGATGCTCTGACTCTACCAACCCCGCCAGCATGACTCAAGAAACTCAAGTAAGGGGGTGCCGTTTATGCCATATCATGGAAATCTCGATGACTCCAGATTCTCCACCGTTGCAGACCGCCTTCGAGCGCCAGGACCAAATCTTCGCACCGGCGTTTTCCATCCTGCAACAAGCCATCTCCCACCAAGCCTTCCCCGCCGCCTCCGTAGCCGTAACGTATCGCGGACAACTAATCGCCCTAAAAGCCCAGGGCCACTTCACCTGCGAAGCGCCATCAGTGGAACCAAAAGCGGGTGCCCCGTCCTTCCCGCCTTCTATGCGGGAGGAGCTTGCCCTGAGCTTGCCGAAGGGCGGGGGTTTTGACGTCCATTCCCCCTCCCCAAACGAGGGTGCCCCATCCTTCGCGTTCTTTGCGAAGGGTGGGAGCGGCGCTGTCGATTCGACCACGCTCTTCGACCTGGCCTCCCTGACCAAAGTAGTAGCCACGACACCCATGGCCATGCTCCTCTACGAACGCGGCCTCCTCGATCTCGAAGCCCCAGTCGCCGCCATAGTCCCCGAATTCATCCACGACGCCGCAAGAGATCCCCGCCGCCACGAAGTAACCCTCCGCGTGTTGCTGGCTCATTCCTCCGGCCTGCCCGCCTACGAAAAGTTATTCCTGAAAGCCCGCACGCGCGACCAACTACTCCACTCAGCCTTCGCCACTCCACTAGCCGCAAATCCGGCCACCCGCGCCGTCTACAGCGACATAGGATTCATAATCCTCGGCGTCGCCCTCGAGCGCCTGGCCGACGAATCCCTCGACCGCTTCTGCCAGCGTGAAATCTTCGCACCGCTATCCATGGCCAACACAACCTTCAATCCTCCAGCAGAACTCCGCGCCAAGATTCCTCCCACCGTCGACGAACGACCCGCTGACGAATGTGGCGCGGGCGCCCTCGCCCGCGAAATGCCAGCAGCATCACGACCGCCAAGCGGAAGCCACCACCTAGCCCGCAGCACCTTCCGCGACCGCATAATCCAGGGCGAAGTCCAGGACGAAAACGCCAGCATCCTCGGCGGCGTAGCCCCCCAAGCCGGACTCTTCTCCACCGCCGAAGACCTCGCCAAATTCGCTTACGCCATGCTCAGCGCAGGCCACCCCATCCTCCGCCCAGAAACCGTCACACTCTTCACCCGCCGCGAAGCCGCGCCCGCAGGCACGACTCGCGCTCTAGGCTGGGACACTCCCTCCACCCAATCGCAATCCGGAAAATATTTTTCGCCAAGCTCCTATGGCCACCTCGGCTACACCGGAACCTCTCTCTGGATCGACCCCACCCGCGAACTCTCCATCACACTTCTAACCAACCGCACCTGGCCCGACTGTTCCAATCAAGCCATCAAACAAGTCCGCCCCGACTTCCACAACGCAATCATCGAAGCCCTGGAGAACCTCCCCTGACTTTGGCAAGAGGACGAGGGTGGAGCAGGCCTTCCGGTCCTGCGTCAGCGTTTTCCTTCGTGTACCTTTGTGTCCTTAGTGGTTCATCTGTTTTTGTTTCCGCCAAACTGACCCACTACCCAGCCCTGAGGTACTTTCTTCCACCAACAGTTAAAATAAATCGCCCAACCTGAAAGGCTCCAACTTGACCCGCAACCCATCCCCACTCCGCCGCCTCCGCACCGAACAACCCAACCAATCCGCCACCGGCCTCGACCGCAAATCTTCCCTCGAAATCGCCAGACTTATCAACGCCGAAGACGCCACCGTAGCCCCGGCCGTAGCCCGCGCCCTGCCCCAGATCGCCCGCGCCGTCGATCAAGTCACCGCCGCTCTCCGCCGTGGCGGACGCCTCATCTACGTCGGCGCTGGAACCAGCGGCCGCATCGCCGCACTCGACTCCCTCGAGATCCTGCCCACCTTCAACTCCGACAAGATTCACTTCATCATCGCCGGAGGCTCCAAAGCGCTAGCCTCCGCCTCCGAAATCAGCGAAGACGACTCCAAAGCCGGCCGCCAGGAAATCTCCCGCCGCAAACCCACCAGGCAGGATGTAATCATAGGGATAGCTTCCAGCGGACGCACTCCCTTCACCCTGGGCGCCATCACCGAAGCCCGCCGCCGCGGCGCCCACACCATCGCTCTAACCTGCAATCCCAACTCCCCGCTGGAGCGCGCCGCCAACTTCGCCATCGTCACTCAAGTCGGCCCCGAAGTCCTCGCCGGATCATCGCGCATGAAAGCCGGCACCGCTCACAAAATGGTCCTCAACATAATCTCCACCGCGGCCATGACTCGCCTCGGCTACGTCTACGGCAACCTCATGGTCAACGTCGTCCCCAAAAACGAAAAGCTGATGCAGCGCGCCATAGGAATCCTCGAACAAGCCACCGGAGCCGATCACGAATCCGCCACCCGCACCCTAAAGGCCTCCGGCAACCGCACCCCCGTAGCGCTCGTGATGCTGGCCGCCAAAGCAACCCGCCCCCAAGCCCAAGCCGCGCTAAAAAAAGTCAAAGGCAACGTCCGCGAAGCAATTGCCAACGCAAGCCTACGTATCTGGCGCTAATCCTCCTTCTCCGACTTGTCATCCTGAGCGAAGTGAGACATTGGCGAAGCCAATGTCTCGCGCAGTCGAAGGACCCCTGTAATTCTTGCGCCAACGAGGCGCCTCAAGGCGTTCTCTCGATGCTCCGCTCGGCAATGGTTTCGCACCAGAGCCCGCACCCTCTCGATTACCCACTCCCACTCCATTTCCCCACTAAAATAACTCCTGGACTCCCAAATGGATAAACTAGTAATCCGCGGCGGCGAACCTCTCCTCGGCACCGTCCGCGTCAGCGGTGCAAAAAACGCCGCACTCCCCTGCATGGCCGCCGCTCTTCTAACCGACGAACCGGTCATCCTCGAAAACATCCCGCAAGTCCGCGACATCCAAACCACGCGCAACCTCTTAGCCGCCATGGGTGCCGAAGTCGAACTAGGCTACGGACGCGCCCACCACCGCACCACCATTCACTGCCAAAATCTGGCCAGCCCCGAAGCCTCCTACGAATTAGTAAAAACCATGCGCGCCTCCACGCTAGTCCTCGGACCGCTGGTAGCCCGCTGCGGCCGCGCCCACGTCTCCCTCCCCGGCGGCTGCGCCATAGGCCAGCGCCCTATCGACCTCCACATCAAAGGCCTCGAACTCCTCGGTGCAAAAATCAAGCAGGAACACGGCTACGTAGAAGCCACAGCCGCGCGTCTCCGCGGCGCCGAAATCGTCTTCGACAAAATCACCGTCACCGGCACCGAAGACTTGCTGATGGCCGCGACGTTAGCCGAAGGCGAAACCATCCTGCAGAACGCAGCCCGCGAACCCGAAGTCGCGGACTTAGCCGACCTCCTCAACAAAATGGGAGCGAAGATTCAAGGCGCAGGCACGCCCACCATCCGAATAAAAGGAGTGACCAAACTAAAAGGTGCAAAGCATCGCATCATCCCCGACCGCATCGAGGCCGGCACTTTCCTGATCGCCGGAGCCCTCACCGGCGGCGACCTGAACCTAGCCGCTTGCGATCCCACTCACCTCGACTCGATCCTCAGCAAGCTCGAACAAGCCGGAGTCAAAACCAAATCCACCCCCACCTCGGTCCGCGTTATGGGTGACAATCCCTTCACCGCCTCCGACCTAAACACCGAAGAATATCCCGGCTTCCCCACCGACATGCAGGCGCAATTCATGGCGCTGGCCACGCAGGCCGAAGGCACCAGCATCATCACCGAAAATATTTTCGAGAACCGCTTCATGCACGCGCAGGAATTAGTCCGCATGGGCGCAAACATAAAAATTGAAGGCCGCCGCGCCGTAGTCCGCGGCAAAACCCAGTTAAGCGCCGCCGCAGTCCTGGCGTCCGACCTCCGCGCCAGCGCCTCATTAGTTCTAGCCGCATTGGTAGCCGACGGCGAAACCATAATCGACCGCGTCTACCACATCGACCGAGGCTACGAAAAAATCGAAGAAAAACTAAAAGCAGTAGGCGCCCAAATCCGCCGCATAGGCAACATGCTCCCCTGAGCATGTGATTTATGAAGGGACAGTCTGACTTATGTGGGGACAGCGGACTTATGTGAGGGCACCTGATTTATGAAGGGAGAGCGGATTATGAAGGGACAGCCGATTTATGTGGGGACAGCCGCCTCGGCTGTCCAGCCGAGCGCAGCGAGGCGCTCCTGCTCGTGTGGAGTGGACACTCCTGTCCGCTGCTTTTGACCTTGCCTCCAGCTCCCGGAACCAGACAGGGGCGAACTGTCCTGCAAGGAGCGAAGCGACGAAGCCGGACAGTTCGTGGGCAAGTGGGCGGGGAGCGACGCAGCCGTGGCGCAGGAAGGAGCAAAGCGACGACCGGAGCCACGGCGATGGCGCTGGCGGCGGCCCTCATTGGTCGGGCGAGGCGAGAAAAGCAAGAAACCTATCGCGGCACATTCATGGGCCTTACCGTCAAGTGGAATAGTCCCGGCCCCACGCCACTCTGCGGATTCCAAACCGCAATTTCCAACTCATCGCCTGGAGCAAGCTTCCATCCCTTCTTCCCATAATCTCCGCTGAACCCGCTCACCACAATTTCCGTGTCGGTCCAACTTTCCACGTCAACCGTGACCTCATCTGAGTTCTGAGGAATCATCCGCCCCGCAGACCAGTTCGCAGTCAAGTCCCGAATAGCGAGATACGGCGAATCAGTGTGAGCATACGGAACGTGTAGTCCGAAACCTGTACCCTTAATCACGATCCTCTGTCGCACCTGCGGAATGATCGCACTGACTGAGAAAACGTCGAGGCTGTCCCCCACCTTCGTGATTCCGACCGTTCCCGCTGCCTCAGAACTGATCGGCCGATCAGGTTTAGGCTGTCGCTGCACGAATACACTTGCAACTACAACAGCCACAATGACAAGCGTCACAAAAACCAAGAGCCCGCCGCGGAAGCGCAAACTCTTGCTCGCAGCCGGACTCTGGGCTGACTCGCTGGAAGGGACACTTCCGATTGGGAACGAGTGCTCGATCGAATCCGGAACCATAGCTGCAAGAAGCCGCGGCTCCCGCACCGGAGCGATGAACCTGTAACCTACATTGCGCACAGTCTGAACGTAGCGTGGCTGCTCGGCATCATCCCCTAGCGCCTCCCGAAGTTTCTTGATCGCGAAATTCAGCCGGCTGTCAAAGTCGCCAAACGATTGCCCAGGCCACAGCGCCTCTTTAATCTCCTGCCGCGTAACCACTTCGTCGGGACGCTCCGCCAGCATCATCAGAACCCGAAACGCCTGCGGCGACAGTTCCACGTCCACGCCGCTCCGCCGAAGCTGGATCCTCTTCCCATCCAGTTCGAACAAGTCGAAGCGGATCGAGCCCTCTCGCTTATCTTCAGCTCTTTCGAATGACACGACCTCCCTCCCTGTGCAACCCCGGAGTCGTCGTGGCACGCCCCTTTGCCACAACTGGCCGCCCAACTTACCCCAACTCATCCCCGTAGTCAATCCCCCGCCTTTCCTACATCTTCCCCACTCATCCAGCGCTCATCCCGAACTTCGTTGACTCTCCCGAAACAAGCTTTATCGTCGCGCTGACAGCTGACAGGAGATAAAAGCTCATGACACAGCGCCCAATTCTAAGCTCCTACTTTGGAAAGAAAGCCGTCCGCCCGATCATCACTGTAGTCGGACTTCTCGTCCTTCGCGCAACCCTGGGCACCCTCTCGACGGCAGAAGCGCAGGAATCTTGGGTGGGCTTCGCAAACGGAAACGCCGCGCAGGACCGAGACGCCGACCTTCGCCAAAACTGTGGCGATTTCAAGCGTGTTTTTGTACCTGAGGACGCAGGCAATAAGTTTACCGATCTTTGCGGATACATCAGAGAGACATGCGCCAAAGTGTGCGATTGGCAAGGAAATGCCCTTTCTTGCGACGCGGTCTCCCAGGGAGGCAATCGAGACGGCACGAGATTAGCCCTTTGTCGCTCGACCAATCACGCCGTGCACCCCACAGAGAGCTTCGGCGTGGGGTCGGCCCCAGTTGGAATCGCTTTTGACGGGGCAAACATCTGGGTGGTTAACAATCTGGGTGATACCGTAACGAAACTGCGCGCGAACGATGGCATGGTGATCGGGACTTTCAGGGCTGGAAACTATCCCCGTGAGGTCATTTTTGATGGAGCCAATATCTGGATATCGAACGGCAACGACAACAGTACGGTGACGAAGTTGCGAGCGAGCGACGGCGCTGAGCTCGGGACCTTCAGCGTAGGTCGAGATCCCGAACGGATGGCGTTCGACGGGGCTAATGTCTGGGTTGGCAATAGCCTCAGCAACAGCGTCACCAAGTTGAGAGCCAGCGACGGTAAGCGGCTTGCGACTTGCAAGGTGGGAAACGCACCTAATGGCGTGGCTTTTGCCGGGGCCAACATCTGGGTGGCGAACGGGCCCGACAATACGGTTTGGAAGCTGCGGGTGAGTGACTGCAGCATCGAGGGAAAGTTCAACGTACCTAACCCCGATGCCATGGCCTTCGATGGGTCTAACATTTGGGTTACGAATTACCAGAGCAACACTGTGACCAAGCTGCGAGCGACCGATGGCGTAGTGCTGGGAACGTTCGGCGTTCGGATCGGACCCCGTGGATATAGCCTTTGACGGCGTCAACATGTGGGTAGCGAACTACCAGAGTAGCAACATGACCAAACTCGACGCGAGTACCGGCAAGGTGCTAGGAACCTTCGCCATGGAGGGGAGCGCCACTCGCGTAGTCTTTGACGGGGCGAACATTTGGGTCACCGGCAATAACAGCCGTACGGTCTCAAGACTTCAGGCTTCTGATCGATCAAGAACACGGGGCGGGCTGCACGACGACACAACTGCTGCGCAGCAGCCTTCGTCCCCAAACAAACACGAATGTATCTGGTGTGAAAACGGTCTTCTCTACCGGATGCCCCAGCAGAGAAGCCATCCGCAAGCTACCAAGCCGCAACCGTCAGGCACCGGCATCCGCGGTATCGATTTCAGCAACTTCGAGTATCGCCCCGACTGCCTGGAAAAGCCCGTGCGCGTCTCCGGCGGAAAATGGAAGGACCAGAAAGCAAACGAAGAGAGTTATTTCCGAGTCGTCAGCGTCGATTACGGCGACCTCAAAGGCGATGGCCAGGACGAGGCAGTGGTTCTGACCTCGTGCGGCGGCACGGCAAACTTCGAACAAGGGGAGGTATTTATCTTCGGGATATCTCCCAGCGGTCCCCAACTTCTCGCCGAGCTTCTACCTTCGGATTGGGGCAAAGGCGAAGAAGACAACGGTGGAGATTTTCAAGTCAAACGCCTCAACGTCACCACGCGGCAATTGTCGATCAGCTTTTTGGCCGGGGGTTCACACGCCTGCCCCGCGTGGACCATCACGGCAAGATTCCAAGGCAGCGGAAGCCGCTTCCTTCGTACGGGAGTGGACCGCAAACCATTCAAGTGCGGGTAAGAAGACTGGCAGTGTCCTGATAGTGCGTTGATGACATGACTCAAAATTCGTGGTGAACCGTAGGTCGGGGCCTTTTTTCGCTCAACGCACTATTATGGCACTGCGTCCAACCGAGCCATTCTCCCTCTCTGTTCCAGGGCGAACTGTCCTGCAAGGAGCGATAGCGACGAAGCCGGACAGTTCGTGGGCAAGCGGGCGGGGAGCCTCGCAGTCGTGGCGCAGAAGGAGCGAAGCGACGCCGAAGCCCGTGTGGAGCGGACACTCCTGTCCGCTGACTTTGACTTTGCTTTTTGACTTTGCTTTTGCTTTTTGACTCCGGAACTTGGTTAGGGCGAACTGTCCTGCAAGGAGCGATAGCGACGAAGCCGGACAGTTCGTGGGCAAGCGGGCGGGGAGCGACGCAGCCGTGGCGCAGAAGGAGCGAAGCGACGCCGGAGCCACGGCGAAGGCGCTGCCGACACAACCGAGCCGCTTGCAAAGCAAATCGGGCCGCCTGCGGGCGGCCCGTTCGTTTGAGCTAGCAGCTAGAAGCCAGCAGCTGCACTTCAGTCCCCAGCCACCGGTTCGGCCACGTCCGGCTTCGCAGCGCGAGCCCCGTTCCCGTTAGCCTTCCCCAGCGCACCCAGCGGAATGAATCCATTCTCGGCGACGGCGGGTTTCTCTTTCAGAACGACTTCGCGGTAAAGCGAAGCCATCCGCGCGTTATAAGCCTCATCATTCTTCTGCGGCCCGCGATGCCCCGGTACAGGCGTAGCCGAATGATCAACCTCCGAAGCCCGAAGCCCTGAGCCCGAAGCCTGCTGTTTAGCATCCCGCGCCCGCTTCTTCTCCTCGCGAGCGTTCTTCGCGATGCCCAGCTTGTCCAGATCGTGCTGCAATTCGGTCGTCACAATATTCTCGCGCAGCAGCAGCGAGTGCGAGGCATCGTCCATCTGCACTTTCTTCCCGCCCGCAAAAATTTCGTGCCGCCCGTGCTCTTCATACCACTTGGTAAGCGTGGCCGTCATATGCATCTTCTCGATAATGTTCCGCCACCCCACCCCAGTGTTGTACGCGCAGAACGAAATCTCGCCCTCCTGCGTCGCATAAGGGATAATGCACTGCTCCGTCCGCCGGAAGTCATAGTTGAACAGATCCTGAAACCACATCCCCGCAATAAACAGGAAGTTCCACCGGTCCTGCCGCCGCTTCATCACATCATCCACCGTCCGGTCCGGACCAACCTTCCCATAATTCTTTCCCGTAGCGTTAAAGTTCTTGTCAAACTTCCGCAGCAGATCCATCAGCTTGAAGTGCGTAGGCGCCTGATAAGGATCGTAATTCTTCATCAAACACAACGCCATCCCCACCACAGTAAGAAACTTCCCCCGCGCCGCATCGTTAACCTTAGCAATGTCCTTGGCAAGTTGATCCCCAGCCAGAAACGCAGTGACGGGCACAGCCTCCTTGGTCTCCTTATCAATCATAACCGCCATCCCCGTCCCACAGTTAGGGTGACAGCCACAACTTAGTTGGCCCCAGTCGTTTTTTGCGTCGTTGGCGTGCATCAGGTCGGCCCAATCGCTGAATGTTCCCATGAAAGAAATTGGGAACCAGTCGCGGCTTGGTTCGCCCAGGCCGGTTTGGTTTTTTACGTCGTGGGCCAGGTGAGAGAGCGTGTAGCGCTGGGCTTGGCGGCGGTCGTCGGTTACGGCTTCGTCGCGGCCGGTGAAGCTTACTGGCTGGAAGCTTAGGAAGCTGATGGTCTTTGGGTTGTCGAGGGCGAACTTGATTATTCTTCCTACTTGTTCGTTGTTGATGCCGTTGACGATCGTTACTACTGGGACGATTTCTACTCCGGCTTTGTGGAGGTTTTCGATGGCTTTTAGTTTTACGTCGAACAGGTTGCCTACCATGCGGTGGGCGTTGGCGGCGTTGCCGATGCCGTCGAATTGGAGGTAGGCGTAGCGCATGCCGGCTTCTACTGCCTGCTGGCAGAACTCAAAACTTTTTGCGAATTCGATTCCGTTGGTTGCGGCTTGCACGGAGTTGTATCCGACTTTTCTGGCGTAGCGGACTGCGTCTAAGAAGTATGGGCTCAACGTGGGCTCGCCGCCGGAGAACTGGACGCTCATCTGCCGGCGCGGCTTGATGGTGATAGCGTTGTCGAGCATGGTCTTGATTTCTTCCCACTGCAGTTCGTGGACGAAGCCTACCTGGTTCGCGTCCATGAAGCAGGGATCGCACATCATGTTGCAGCGGTTGGTTAGGTCAATCGTCAGGACCGACCCGCGTCCGTACTTCACGGTCGACGAACCGTGATGATGCAGCTTCTCGTCATTGTGAGCTGCGATGTCGCGGCCGGGGAAAACGTCTTCCAGGTGCTTGGAGAAATCGGTATCGATCGACATCACGTCTTCGAAGTGGCCGTGCTTCGGACAATCTTTCACCATTAAAATCTTTCCGTCGCGCTCGATGATGGTGGCCTTGATCTCTCCTACTTTCTCGTTCATCAGAACTTCGTGCGGGAGTTTGCCGTCGAGAATCTGCTGGCGGATTTCAGGGACACACTTCGGGCAGAGCGAATCGGTGGAGCGGGGCCAGCCCAGCGGGGGCTTCGACTTTTCGTAGGACTTGAGCAGAGGCTTGTCGGACCACTTCGGCGTGGGCGACACGCCGGGGTTGATGCGGTTTAGTCGGTCGAATACAACCCATGCACCTTTGGCGGCGGCAACGGCTGCTTTTTCTACGTACTTGATCGGCTTGCGCATGCGTTAGAGGCTCCTACTTCTGGCTTCTAGCTTTTTTGGTCTTTAGGTCTTGGGTGTTTGGTCTTGGGAACAGTCTTGGCAGAAATTTGCCTTGGTTCACCTGAAGAATCCTAACCCACAAAACCAATTGCCTGTGGCTCTCCCTGGGAATTGAACCTGGTTATACAACTCTGGTTCGTACACTTTTCCCTGGGTGTTGTTCTGATAGTCATGTTATTGGAGGGTAAGGAGATGCGCACCTTTATCTCAACGAACGGGAGAAAAACGGGGTTTAGCGGGGATATGGGGGATTGGGTGGAGGTAAGTTGTTGAAAGGAAAAGCGGGTTAGCTTTGAACCGCTCCTTTTTGTGCTTCGTCCGCTTGTCCCGGAACAACAGCTGGCGGTGTCTTACTGAGGCGTACCTTACCGTGCGCTGATCTTTCCACCAGGTATCCAGGAACCTTTACGCGCTCAACAGGACCAACCGGAGCGTCAATGACGCGGACCCCGTCGACTTCTGTGATGGGTTTCGGTAGGTCCGCCGCCGTGCCAGTGAACTCTGCAATCTCGCTAACTACCCAGCGTGCTGTTCGTGATGTATCGAAGCGTTCATAATCGTCCGGGTCTGACTTGAAGCGGCAATATTGCAGAAGGCCCCGCGACTTCCCATCTTTAATCTTTCCAAGCCCGTTCTCTAGGGCCTTCTTAGCGATTATCTTCGCCTTCGTAGAGCTTTGTTCAACATGGAGCGCTAATCGAAAGTTCGTCCCATCGAAGTAGCGCAAACTTTGAAGAGTATTTTTCTTAGGGAGTCTCTCCTCGCGGATCGCGTCTCTTTCTTCTTGGTTCGCTGTCGCAAGGGCTTTGCAGCGCTCAGTCGGCATTGCCCGCTCAATGGCTTCCTTCGTGATGTCCGCTGCCAGGGTCGCTTCAATATGGTAAGTGTCTTTCAGGATGCGAAGCAGCTTCGTGGTTTTGGCGCCAAAGGATGGAGGACTCATGAATATGACGGCGTTGAACCGTTCACTCCGCTACGGCCGGGTCAAAGTACTCAATGTGATTCGTCGCGACAAAGTACATTACCTTACGTCCCTTCCACAATTCCGCGAGGCGCGGCAACATGCTTGTGGTAACAGCGCCCGAATTGGTCGGGTTCTATATCTCTCCCGCGCACGAGCTCGTCTATCTCGTCGAAGAGAACAACGGCATGATCCAATTCCATTAACCTCTTGAAAATTACGTCCGCAGTCTGTTGCACATTTGGCAGGCCCTCGGCTACGAAATGGCTGGGATGGAGTTCGATATATCTCCACTCGATAGCCCCGGCGATTGCTCTGACGAGCGAAGTTTTACTCGTTCCGGGTGGCCCGAAGTCATCGCCGAGCACGGGAATCTCTCGCTGATAAGGGGCAGATCAGGATAGAGTTCTTTTTGAACCCGGTCGCCACGTACCGGGTTGATGAACATGCTCCACAGTCGGTCAGCCAGATCGGTACATGTCCAAATATCGGTGCGCTTGGCGATCTGATCCTCGTCCCCTTATGAGATTGTTGCCTTGTAGTTCAGCGTCGTTAGCGCCTTATGATGCGTCCAGACGCCGATGAGCCTGCGTAGAGCTTGCGCGTAGGCGAAGACGCTGGCGGTCGCCCAACTCTCCCAAGTTGGCTTATTCCTGTGGCCGGAGGACCAAGCCACTTCTCCGTCTTTGCGTTTTTTTTGGGTCGAGATTGCGTATTGCCAAAGTTTGATCAGTGGCGTGAAGTAATCCTTCAGTGTAGCCCGGGCTAATTCGGCCTGGGGTCGGAGAGCTTCCTTGAGGATTGTCGCGAACGTCTCGAAAACATAACAATAGGCATTTCCGGCTTGCGGGTAGTGGAACAGAGGTGAATAGTGCCGCCAGGTGCCGACATGCTCTTGAGTTCTGAAGAGGCATTTAAGGGATTGTCGGATTAGGTCCTGCTCGGCCAAGTTGAACTGATGACTCTCGAGGGCTGGGCGATCAGGATTGCCAGTGACCACGCAAATTGGTCGGAGTCGAGTACTGACGAATCGGCCGAGTGTAGGGCAGCCTGAGTCCCAAGTTGTTGACGGGCCCACTGGCGCAGCTGGTCGCGACGGGCCAATGCTTTTCCTACTTGCTCGCTTTTCTTGCGCCCTTCCTCAAATCTAGGGTCTTCTAAAATTCTAAGGAGGTCGAGTGTCCAGTAGGTGTGATAGGCGTTGGGTTTGTACCAGCTCCTTTGTTCCTTGGATTTGTCCTCTCCAGCTTTGGCCTTGTCCGCCTCACCGATCGCGAAGCGAGAAGGGTCTGCATCCATCTGGTAAAAGATTCGGTGAGGTGCTCGTCGACCTTAGGATGCCATTTGTCGAGCCGAGATAGTACGTAGGGAAGGCCCCGGCAGCTGCAGTAAATCCCTGCGGCCCCGTCTGATTTCCACTTTTCTGCCATGGGAAGGGCGATCGCCTGTTCGGCAAAATCTCGTCCCAATTCTGCGAAAGCGCGCGTCTCCTCCCCGTTATCTGTTTTATCTAGCGGTTCATCTTCGAGTTTTTTCCCACTCTTCTTGTCCGGGCGGAAGCTTTCAGGACATGCCTCGATGGATTCGTAGCAGGTTGCGCTACTGGTAATGTGTTTGATCTCGGTGGGAGCTTCCTCTTCATCGAAGGCGAAAATTGGCGGGGCACCTCTTGTCTTGGGAAGATAGAACTCAAGGCTGGGAACATGTGATCGGCAGAACTCCTGTAGCAGCTTGCGCTGCTTGGCGAAGTCCTCGAATGTCGGCGGAGTTTTCCTGACCGCAGGGCCGTTCTCTTCGGGTAGTCTGTTGCTATCTGGCAAGGAACTTCTCTACGTTGACGAATTCTTTTTCTTGGACAATCCCCCCTAGGTCGAGCCCGAGTACGTTTGCCATATGTACGACATACAAGAAGACATCTGCCAATTCGTTCGCCTCGCTTGACGGGTTATATGCGCCGTGACGAACAAGTTTCTCGCGTTTGCGGATCGCTCTAGCCGCTCTCCCACTTCCTCAACCATCAGCAGGAGGCATTCTTTTGGGCCTTCGTTGCTGTATCCGCGTTGGAGCGCCGCTCGTTTGTAATACTCCTGAAACGCCTTAAGTGCTGGGGCTGGCGGGTCGGGATGCTGGGGCCAAGTGCGCACCATAGCGGATGGCGAATCGGCGAGGCGGACAAAGGACTGCAAAACCTTGTCTTTTGGTGCCTGCTGCGCAAAGACGGGACACCTGCAGCGTTGGCGAAACCCACTTCCAGCGCAGCCGTTGGCCCTACGTAGCCGTCGGGTGCGTGCAACCACACGAAGTTTGCCTTCTGGATCGCTTTGAGATGTCGGCTCTCATCTTGTCGGGCGTCTCTGTCTCTTCGCCCTTCATGTACACAAAGCCGTCTACTTCGCTGACCACCGAGATGTTGGTCGGAGAGAGGATTGTGCAGCCTAAATCCTTGAACTCCTCGTAGGCGCGCCTGAGGTTTTCCACGTCCTTCCGGTAGGTTCCGGAGAGCACAATCTCGCACGCCGGGATCGTTGACGCCCGGGTGTCCGGAACTGCGGAGGTCATCAAGGGCGGTGTCAGCGCCACTGAATGATCGCGCTCCGCCAGCCGCTCCGCCGCCGTCTCCGGGTCGGGGAAAGGTATGACGTTTTGGTCTGGAGAGAACTTATGCTTGGGCATCCGGCAGCCGTGTCTCGTGATCGTAGGAACTGATCTCGGCGGCGTCAACCGACAACTCGAGTTTCTACCTTCGATATCCACAGTAGCCGGACGAATATCAGGGTAAAAGCTGTTAAAGGAATTCTGAATAAACGGGTCTGCAACCATTTCGATGCAACTTTCTTGCCTCGCTAGCTCTCCCGAACTTTGATCCACTTCACAATTTCCGAAACCGTCGCGTCAATCGGGCCGTCGTTATCAACCACGAAGTCTGCGGCGTCGGCCAGAGCCGAAGTTACTTGAGCCTCTGAGGAGTGCGCCTCGATAAGCGCACGGTAACTCATATCCCATCCTTCGCGGTTTTCCAATCTGCGCAGCCGCGCCTCTTCCCTAATTCTAACGAAGACAATGCTGAAGGGCGCCGCTTGCGTCAGCCGCCGGATAATCTCGATGGTTTCCGCGTGTCGTAATCCGTCAATGAGAAGATTCTGTCCACGCTTCCATCCGGAACTCGCTAGGACGGAGTTGCAGAAGCCGGGAGGATCTGCGCGCAATATTTCAGTACCAACACTCTGAAGGATTTCCCTTGTCTCCTTCAGTCCGCGCTCATGAACCACTTTGCGTACATAGTCCCCAAAGCTCGCCCGCGGCCAAGCTAAGACATCGGCAAGACTCTTTGTGATTGTTGTCTTGCCGCTTCCGATCTTCCCAGCAAAAGCGATGACTTGTGGCATCAACTGAGCAGCAAAGCATACACCACATGGTTCAAGGTGTGTTAGTCCCATCCGAGGGTTCCGGTTCGATTTCTGGTTCGTAGCCTTCGGGGTAGTCCTTCTTCGGTCTATGCAGGCTTGGATGGTTATGGTTGGGGGATTGGGGAGTGGGGGATCCAGCAGGTGCCAGGCTTCGCGGTATTTTTCGAGGCGCATCTTTTTGGCTTTGCGGTGGGGGTAGAAGCGGAGCATGGGTTGGGGGGTGCAGACTTCTACGGGGATTATGTACCAGATATCCAGCGGGACTACGTGGGCGGCTATAAAGTCGATGTCGCGCTTGGTGTAGACGGCGCGGCCATTGCGGCCTACGGTGTAGGTGGCGCGGGTTTCGTAGGCTCCGGCGCGGAGGCACTCGGTGCATTTGACCTGGATGCGGAAGAGCTTCACTCTTGGCCTAGGGCGGTTGTCGAGGATGAAGTCGTAGCGCTCGCTGTCGCCGAAGGGCTTGGAGATGGCGAAGCGGCGCTGGTCGCTGCGGTAGAGGAAAGCGATTTCGGAATGCTCTCCGGTGCGTTTGGGGTTGTTGAGGACGCTGTTGCGGGGCTGGGGCTTACGGGTCTTCTTACGGCGATGCTTGTTACGGCGATCCCTGCGGCGACCGGACATCGGAACTCCTGAGAGACGGAAAAGTGGAGCTTGGGGCTCGGCTGAAATAGAGGGATTTTCGGGAATATCCCTGAGCTTTATTTTAACATTGCTGGTCAAGTGCGGGGCGCTTACAGCAGCGTCCTATAGTTCAATTACTGCGCTACGAACGAACAGCAGGTTCCCTTCGGCAAGCTCAGGGCAGGCTCTCACCGGGCCTTCGGCCCAGTTCGGAATGACAAAGGGTTTGTTTGGGCGAAGGAGTTAGTTTGGGTTGGGAGTTGGTTTGGGTAAGGAGTTAGTTCAGGCCTACGCGGCGCTCTTCCACGTCGCACATTCACGCAAGTAATTTCGTGCACAGCGCGATTACTGGCGTACCGTTGTGCGATTTCGGCGTCTTGCCACATACTCTCGTCGTCGGTCTTACGGTTCGACCATCGCCGATGCTTACTCTAGTTCGTAGTTAAATCCAGTAAGGAGCAAGACTTCCAATGAAGCGTGTTTTTGGGACCCTGATGCTTACCTTGTCGCTAACCGTAGCTGCCTTTGCCGTCCGCACCGTTATGGTAAACGCGGCGGGAATGGGCATTGATGCTGACCAGTCAACCGCAGACTCCACGGCGGATTCGCAGGCGCAGAATAACCTGCAGAATGCTTGCCCGGGCACTCTCAGTTCACGGAACAAGATTTTCGACCAGTGCAGTCCGGCTGGAAGCAACTACGTTTGCAACGTCAACTATACCGGCATCTGCCAGCTGGGCAACTAGCGGCAAGTCCCTCCCTCAGTCTTTTGCTTCGAGTGTAAGAGTTGTGCGGGCTTCGGTGGCGGGTCGGAGACCCGTCCCTACACCAGGTCCCAACACCAGGGTGCACGGTTCTGATTTGGAACCTTCGAGTGGACGGGGTGAGTATCTTTGCTATCGAAGATCGCGAAAATAGCATCTAATAGGTTAGGTGGGGATCGCGATGTCAGTCTTCGACGAGAAATATCGCGTGGTGGGAGTTGAGGGGGACCGCTTGCTGGTGCGCGGAGTGCACAGCGGCGAGGTGCTGACGATTCTTAACTCCGAGCCTGAGATTCCGCTTACGCAGGAAGAATATCCGGTGGGCAGATTGATTGCCTTGACGGACCCATCTAGTGCGCCTCTGAACTGAAGGCCGCAAGAAATCTCATCTTCACGTTGATTTAGGGTGGTGCGAGGGCACGCCTCGCTGCGCTCGGCTGGACCCGTCGGCTTCGCTCGGGGCCGGCTCACGAGCGGCTGTCCCTACATGTGCATTGCGGCTGGAAACTGCATCTTACTCGCGTGACATGTGGCAATGGAGTTAAGCTAAGAAGCTAGGACGTTGAGGAGGTCGTGTGCGCTGCGGACGATGCGGCAATGAGAATGACGAGGGCAACCGCTTTTGCGGAATGTGCGGAGCGACTCTGGTGGAAAAGGATCAGGGTGGGGGGCAGGCTCCTGTGGCTGGGGCGACGGGAGTGGGCGGCACTGGCGCGCAAGGGCTTCCGGCGAGGGGTTCTTCATCTACTGGTTCTTCACCGCGTGAGAGGTCGGATGCTGGGGCTAGCTGGCCGGTGATCAGCGGGGGGCCGTCGCTTTTGGGATTGAACCTGCCAGCGCCTGAAACGGGCTCTGGGCGGGGTGATCGGCGCTCGGAGGGTGGACCCGATGCGCTGCGGCCGTCTTCTAATGTGGACTATCTTCTCGATGATGTCGAAGAGCCGCGGCGGAGTTGGGGCAAGGGGATTCTGATAGTGGCCGCGCTGGCGGTGGCGGTGGGATTCGGTTACGTGCACTGGAGGCGCGGAGGGTTCGACTGGCTGAACGCGGGCGATAAGAAGCCTACCGCCGCCGCGACGGATTCGGCGCAGAGCGCGGATTCTGGAGGGGCGACAACTGCGGGCGGTGGCGGTCAGCAACCTGGCGGTGGCGTGGTTGGGACTACTCCGGCGGCGAGTCCGATGGAAACTGGGGCGCCGCAGGCTGCTTCGCCGGCGACTTCCTCGCCAGCTACGCCTTCGCAGAGCGCTCCAGTTGAGAACACTCCTGCACAGACCGGGGTGCCGCAGACCGCGGGGCCGCAGAACGCTGAACAGTCGGCTGCTCCTCCCAGCAATGCGGGCGATTCGGGTGCGGCGGCGGAGGCTGGGGGTCGGGGTGGTGATGCGGATTCCGAGAAAGAGTCCGCTCCGGCGGAAGCGGCGCCGAGAGCGGCGGCGCGCAAGCCTGCGGCAGCGAAGCCTGCTGCGGCTATCCCTGTTGCGCCTAAACCTGTCGCGCCTAAACCTATTGATTCTGTTACCGAGGCGGAGCGCTACATCTATGGACGCGGAGTGGGGCAGGACTGCGATCACGGGCTGCGGCTGTTGAAGCCGGCGGCGGCACAGTCGAATATGAAGGCGATGATTTCTTTGGGCGCGCTTTATTCAACGGGAACCTGTACTCCCCGGGATTTGCCGACGGCTTACCGGTGGTTTGCGCTCGCTCTGCACAAGGAGCCGGACAATCAGGCGCTGCAGAACGATTTGCAGAACTTGTGGGGGAAGATGACGCAGCCGGAGCGGCAGTTGGCTATTAAGTTGAGCCAGTGAGTGAAGCAGTGGTCGGTGGTCAGTGGTGAGTTCGTAGGCTAGACTCACATAACTGAACACCGCATCCTGTCGCTGATCGTTTCCTCGCATTCCTACTTCTTACTTCATTCCCCGGTGAACGCATATGAGTTTTTCAGCACTCTGTAAAGCCGTCATCGCACTTGTAGTCTTTATCGCAGCCCTGAAGCGCTGCGCCACCAACAGTCGCGATTGTCATCTCTTCGGTTTGACGATGGCGATGGCATTGACTATGATCGAAGTGCGGGGTGGAGCAGTCTGGTAGCTCGTTGGGCTCATAACCCAAAGGTCGGTGGTTCAAATCCACCCCCCGCAACCAACTCTGCTTAATCTTTCCAATCCTTAACAGTTTCAACCGCAACCGATCGAGGTCGAATCGGGTCCAAAATTCAGGCAGTCAACTGCTGCCCGAGGTGCGCCGCGACGCGGCGAGCATCTTGACTGATTGCGTGTGTGTATCCCATTGTGGTTCGAGCATCAGACTGGCCCAAACGGTTCTGCCACATAGCGATCGGCTCCTGTTGATCCATGGTTGCTTCCTTTCGGCTCAACCAGTCGAAAGTCTCGGGCGGTTGCATCTTTTTCGAGGGCCATGAGGCGCACTCGAACTGCGGCGATCGAATTGGTCCTCAGGTCGAGTTCCCCAAGAGCGAGGCGGGGATCGAACTCTTCCGGCACCAAGGTTCATCCGAGAATAGCGATGCCGGCGGCCTCTGGACGCACTCAGAGACCGCGGGATTTTAGTCTCCTCCGCTAGAAACTACGGCTGCCTTCGCGCAGAACACCCAGTCGGTTTCTTGACGCGGGTCTGCCCAGGAAGAGCATGGCTTTGTTCCCGCCTCTCGAGGATCTCCAGTGGCGGTTGCGTCCGGGAGAGTGGTTGGCAAACCCACTGGAACTCCCAATCTTATCTCGACGCGACCAACTCCGGGACCTCAGCAAGTCGTTGGTACTCTTCCTCGGTGAGGCGCAGCGCAGCAGCCGCGATGTTCTCTTCGAGATGTTCGACTGAGCTGGTTCCCGGGATGGGAAGCATAATAAGAGACCGCCGCAATAGCCACGCTAACGCTACCTGCTTCGAGCTTGCCTGATGGGCCTGTGCGATCTTGTTGAGCATCTCGCCGGCGACCCTTCCCGCCCCCAGCGGGAACCAGGGAATGAAGGCAATTCCGTTGCGGTCACAATAGTCCACGACATAATCCCATTCACGATCGGCAAAGCTGTAGCGGTTCTGAACGGAGACGATGGGAACAATTTTGCGCGCACGCTCGATATGTTCCCGGGTAACGTTCGACAATGCGACCAGCCGAATCTTGCCTTGATCTCGGAGTTCGGCCAGAGTTTCAACCGACGATTCAAAGGGGACGACCGGATCCGGAGTGTGCAGCTGATAAACGTCGATGCGATCCAGCCTTAGTCTCTTGAGGCTCCCTTCCACTGCTTCACGCAAGTGAGCAGGAGTTGAGTCGTGGGTCCATTGATTTGGCCCTGGACGATTCCAGCCGCCCTTGGTTGCGATAACTAGTCCCTTGGGATAAGGAAACAGCGCTTCGGCAATCAATTCCTCACTCACGTGCGGACCGTAAGAATCCGCCGTGTCGATGAAGTTGACCTCCAGCTCTACGGCGCGGCGCAGAACCGCGAGCGCAGCTTTCCGATCCCGTGGAGGACCCCAAATACCTTCCCCAGTGAGCCGCATCGCCCCGAAACCCAGCCGATGAACGGAAAGCTCATTGCCCAATGAAACCACTCCCGCTAATCTTGCAGAAACTTGTGTCTTATTCACGATAACCTCCTGAATTTTCGTTTTACATTTTCTTGTATTGTATTAACGAAGGCCAACTTGAGTCAGCCAAGTCAAAACTGTCGGTGGGGTCAATGCATTTCGCGTGCCACCTGAAGCTATGGAAAATATTGCCTCATGCAGCGCAATCAGCCTGGTACGGTAGCATTACGCGTCCATGTGTCACGCTGTCGACAAACCTTAGGCAGTTGTGTCGAAATGTGGACTCAGTCGAGCTATACCTCGCGTGCGCCTCGAGGCTTACCTACCCACGCCGAGCTACGGCTCCAATCGTTGGTCCCCATTCGATGTGGTCGAACTGAATAGCGTCTAGTGCAGTACCTTTGCCGCAGCGGACTTGCGAGAGTGGGTGGGATTTTGCGGTTGTGAGCCGAGTACGCTTCGGATTTGCTGGCGCAGCCACCGATTTGCGGGATCATTCTCTACACTCTCGTGCCAGTACATGTGGGCTTCGAGTTGAGTGGTCTTCAACGGAAGGGGATAGACTCGGTTGCCCAATCCGGTGTTGAGCATCCGGGCGTGCCCCTGGGAAAGGGTTAGAAGGAGATTGGTTTCACTGACCACCTGGCAGGCGGCAAAGTTGTGCTGGCAGCGCAGAATGATCTTCCTCCGGAAACCCAACCGGCTTAGTTCTACATCGATGAGACTGGGACCGTAGCGGCGCGAAGAAACCAGCACATGGGGCTGCGCAAGGTATGTGTCAAGAGTAAGGGTGCGGGAGATTCCGGGATGGCCAGCGCGGGCCGTCACCACGAACGGCTCGCGAAGCAGCCGTTTCTGATGAATGGGTTCACTGGTCGTTATTGGGATGTCAATGGCCAGATCGATGGAGCCGCTCGCCAGTTCCGCTTCGAGGTCGCGGCGTTTCACGCGGGAGGTGGTAATCGACATCTCCGGCGCCTCGCGCTCCAGGCGGTGCAGCAGGGTGGGAAGGGCGAGGGTCTCGATATATTCCCAGACCGAGATGTGGAAGTTGCGGCGGGTGTGCCGGGGATCGAAGGCGTGGCTTTCGCTGAGGTTGACCTCCAGGATTTGGAGGGCTTGCCGGACCTGGTCGATCATGTTGCGGGTAAAGGGAGTCGGCACCATGTGCGCGCCACGGCGGATGAACAGTGGGTCTTTCAGGAGATCGCGTAAGCGTTTGAGGGCGTGGCTGATGGCGGGCTGGGTGAGGTTCAACTGGTGGCCAGCGCGGGTAATGTTTCCCTCGCGATAGATGGCTTCCAGTACGACGAACAGATTTAGATCGACCTGGCTTAAATGCACGAAACATATATTACTCGATTCGTATGATTCATTTGATGAATTGTAGGGAAATGGTTAGGCTGGGTGCCTTGTCGAGGCGAGGCTTTCACGATGGATTTTACGACTTCATCCCGCGCGCGAGATTATTTGCAGCGGCTGGGCGCTTTCATGCAGGAACAGGTGTCGCCCGGTGAGGCTTCCTACTGCAGTGAAGTGAAGAATGTGACCGACTGGCGCACCTGGAAACAGCCGTCGATCATGGAAGAACTCAAGGCCAAAGCTCGAGCCGCGGGCCTATGGAATCTGTTTCTGCCCGAACCGCCGTACGGTGCGGGACTGACGAATGTGGAGTATGCCCCGCTGGCCGAAATGATGGGGCGGTGTTCCATTGCGCCGGAGGTTTTCAACTGCAACGCTCCGGACACGGGGAATATGGAGGTTCTGGCCAAATACGGTTCCCCGGAGCAGCAACAACGCTGGCTGAAGCCGCTTCTGGCCGGCGAAATTCGGTCCTCCTTCTGCATGACCGAGCCGGGCGTTGCGTCTTCGGACGCGACCAACATGCAGGCCACCGCCGTCATCGAGGGCGACCAGGTAGTATTGAACGGACGCAAGTGGTGGAGTTCGGGCGTGGGACATCCACATTGCCGGCTGCTGATCTTCATGGGCCTGACGGACAGCAGGGCGCCGAACTATCGACAGCACTCTATGGTGTTGGTGCCACTGGAAACGCCGGGAGTAACGATCATGCGCATGCTGCCGGTTTTCCGCGGCTACGACGCTCCTTTCGGTCACGGAGAGGTAAGCTTCCTGAATGTGCGGCTGCCGGTGGAGAACATCATCGCCGGGCCCGGACGTGGATTTGAGATTGCGCAGGGCCGGCTGGGGCCGGGGCGGATTCATCACTGCATGCGAACCCTGGGGGCGGCGGAACGCGCGCTGGAGCTGCTTTGCCGGCGATCACTGGTGCGAGTGGCATTCGGCAGTCCGTTGGCGGAGTTGGGAGGAAATACGGATGTGATCGCCAATGCGCGCATGATGATCGAGCAGGCGCGCCTGCTAACTCTGAGAGCGGCGTGGATGATCGACCAACAGGGCGCCAAGGCAGCGAAAAGCGAAATCTCGCAAATCAAGGTGGTCGTGCCGAATATTGCTCTGGCGATTATCGATCAGGCGATCCAGATGCACGGAGGAGCAGGCGTATCGGAGGACTTCCCGCTGGCGGAGATGTTCGCTTCGATACGCACGTTGCGCATTGCCGATGGCCCCGACGAAGTGCACCGCGCGTTAATCGCCAAGTTGGAGTTGAGCAAGTATAAGGCGAAGAATTGCGAAGCCGCCTGAGGCCTGCGTTGCGCGATCATCTCCCCTTGAAGGCAGGGGCGCGTTTCTCCATGAAGTGGGCCACGCCCTCTTTGAAATCTTCGCTCCGCAAGCTTGCCACCATTTCTTCCACGGCAAGATCGAAGGACTCGGCTAAGGTCTGAAACAGAGCCCCGTACACCTGGCGTTTGATGACTCGCAAGGAGCGCGGACTGACCCGCGATGCAAGATCGACGGCATATTCGTTGACTTGCTCGACAAACACATCCTGCGCGAAGACCTGATTCACCAGTCCTATGCGCAAGGCTTCAGCGGCGGTGATCTGCCGGGCGGAGAATAGCAGGTCGAGAGCGTTGGGAAGCCCGACGATACGCGGAAGCATCCAAGCCATGCCGTACTCGGCGATGAGTCCGCGCTGAGCGAACGTGGTGGAGAAGCGGGCGGCATCGGAAGCCAGGCGCAGATCGCAATAAAGTGCGATCACCAGGCCGAGACCGACCACCGGACCGTTGATGGCCGCGAGGATCGGCTTTTCGATGCCCGGAAAATAGGAATACTTTTTCTGGAAATCGGGCAGGACGTCCTCGCGATGTGGGGAGCTGCCGCCCAATAGCGACGCGGCATCGCGCTCCCCGCCGGGCAAGGCCTGGGCGGCGACAGAGGTCAACAGCGACATGTCGGCGCCAGCGCAAAAGCCGCGTCCCGCGCCGGTCAGGACGATGACGCGGACGCCATCGTCACGCGCGGCTTCTTCCAGGCTGCTGCGCACTTCCTTTTCCATGGTGGCGGTCCAGGCATTGAGCTTGTCCGGACGATTCAAGGTGATGGTGGCGACTCCGCGCGCGACTTGGTAGATGGTTTCCTGCAATGGCATCGTATTTACCTGGACTGGCCGCGGCGGCGCAGCCATGGGGATGGCGCCGGAAACGGCCTGCGTGTTGACGCGGGAAAACGCCCGCATCAGAACGTGAGGCGCAGGCCGAGTTGGATCTGGCGTTTCGGAAAAGCGGAAGTGAAAGCCAGCGGCGTGCTGGGCGTAGCCGTCCCGCCGCCCGCAAGGGCTGTGCCCGGCCGAATCCCACTCACGTTAAACGTCGTCGAACCCGTTCCACCAATAGACGTGGGAAGAGCAAAAAGGGGACTTACCTCGTTGTTCACGCTGCCAAAATTTGTGCGGTTCGCGAGGTTGAATCCTTCTGCCGTGAACTGCAAGTCAGCTCTCTCGCCCAGTCTATGACGCCAGCTCAAGCGGGCGTCGAAGTCGATATAATTGGGGCCCAGACCCGTGTCGCGCGGGGCTCCGATCGGACGCTCATTGGTGGTGTGATTGTCGCCGTTGACCTCTCCTCCGGCGAGCAGGTTGAAAGGATGCCCGCTGTGGTAAGAGAAAATTGGAGCCAGCTGAAAACCCGACAAGATAGTCTGTTTCGAGGGGCTGTCGATCACACCCGCGATCACCACTTTGTGGCGTTCGTCAAACTCGGAAAGGCTGCGATCTAAATTGAGGTTCGTCGGATCCTGCGGCCCGTAGTCCGTGTTGTAATCCGTGGACGTGTCAATGCCCTTACTCCAGGTGTAATTCGCGAACACTGAGAAGTGATAGCTGAAGCGTTTCGTGAGTTCCGCGATACCGCCTTCGTAAAGCGCATACGACTGCGAGCTGTATTGGTTGTTCTGCACAATCAACGGATTCACAAAGCATTGTTGGGTATTGCAGGGCAGGCCCTCAGGGCTGCCCGGTATTGGGTCGGCCGCCGACGCCGTGGTATTCCAGTTACGATAGGAAACTGTCTGGCCGTTGGCCAGAGTCACCGAGGTAAGCGGCGCTGGCAGCAGATTGGTGTCGATCGCAATCGGGAGGTGCTGGGTGTGCGAATAGATAAAGCTGATAGAAAATGACAACCCAGGTCCGAGTTCGCGTTCAATGGCGAAGGAAGCCTGCTGGGCGATGGGGGGACGATAATTCGGCTGGTTCACGAACAACACCTGGAGTGGAGAAAGGGGACCGTTATTCGTAACGTTGACGCCAGTTTGCCCATTGGGAAACGGACCGGCTACGGAAGCCGGTGTGACGCAGGCGTTGTTCCCTGAGGCCGGAGCGGTGCACTGAATCAATCCCTGGGCAAAGAGGCTCCCGAAAATAGTTGCCGCCCCGGCTACATTCAAGGCAGGAATCCCACCGATCGGATCCGCATAAATGGAAATCTCGCGGTTGCAAGGGCTAGAGCCGTTCCCTGGGATAATGGGAAACCCGAAATAAGAGACACCGCAGATCGCGCTTACGTTGGCGACCTGTCCGGCTCCGCGAGCGTTTCCGACCGCAGACTTATTCTGGTTCACCACCCCCAGGCTCAAGTCGACATCGGGGATCTGGACGTCCACCGGTCCGTAGAAGATCCCGTAGCCGCCGCGGATCACCGTCTTGTGATTCTTGAACGGATCCCAGGCGAAGGAAACCCTGGGGCCAAAGTCCTTCTTGTACGTGGTCAACGGGGCGAATTGCGTGTCCAGATCGTAGCGCAGGCCGTAGTTTAGAAGAAAGTTTGGCGTTACCTTCCAGGAGTCTTGCCCGTAGAACGAGGTCAGCGGCCGGGCGTAGTACGGGTAGGTCGGGTTTCCGAAACCCTGCTGGTAAACCTCAGGCAGCCCGAACTCGGCCGATTGCAACGGGTTGATGGTGGTGGTCGCAAGCTGTGGGCTGATCAAAAATGCGGGGAGCGACCCGAATACAAAACGGCCGGGGAAAAAGGTGTGCGATTCGGTGTGATTGCCGCGGAGCAACTCGTAAGCGCCGAACTTAAGAGTGTGATTGCCGCGGATCTTGGTGAAGTTGTCGGCGAATTCGTAGCGCCGCAGGATGGTGAGGTTGGGCAGGAAAATATTGGTTCCAACATTGTTGATAAAACTAGGAATCTGCAGCCCCACCTGCGCCGGAGCGTTGGGAATCACATTAAAGCTGTAGTAGTTCCCCTGCACCCGGACTTCGTTCTGCGTGGTCGGATTGAGTTGGCGGTACCAGCTGGCTTGGAGGGTATTGTCGTAGTCGTGGATCGAACTTCCCGCCGAAAAAGCGGTAAGGGAATTCACGTCCGGCGATTCCTCCAAATCGTGCCCGTACCGGTAGGTCACGGAAATTTCGTTGTTCGCATTAAAGCGGTGATCCAGGCGGGTCGATACCTGATATTCCCGCGTGTTGAAAGGAAAGAGTCCACCCTCGGTTTCAAACTGGTTTAGCAGGAAGGCATCCAGTGGACTCGCAGCGGGGTTCAGCGTCAAAGCGCCCTGGAGAACAGCGCCGCAAATGCTCGGCGGCAGCAAAGCGGCAAGAGGTACGGCCGGCAGGCAGGCCACCGGTACCGGTGAGGGGTTCGCCTCCAACTGGGCAATTATTGCATTCTGCGCGTTCGTCGGAAGGAAGATATTGGTATTGGTCAGCAGAGGAACTGCGTTCTGCGCATTCTGTCGCAAGCCTTCAAACCCAACAAACAGAAATGTCTTATCCTTCTTGATCGGGAAACCCAGGGATCCGCCGAATTGCTGGCGCGTCAAAGTATCCTTCACCGGCGTGCCGACCGAGGGGGGGCTGGCAGGATTAAAGGTCTGTCCGGCCTGCAATGCCTGGGTAAACGAAAACGGATTTTGAGCGTCCATTGCATCGTCGCGGAACAAGCCAAAGAGTGTGCCATGTAGCTGGTTGGTGCCGGACTTGGTCACAACATTGATGGAAGCGCCGGTGGCGCCCCCAAGATCCGCGCCGTAGTTGCTGCGATTGATCTGGAATTCCTGAACCGTGTCCTGGCTTACGGTCAGGCGCACCCCACCGCTATCGCCTGAGGTCTCACCGCCGTCGATCGTTATGCTGTTTCCTCTGCCATTGCTGCCGTAGAACGACAAGCCGCTTTGCGGTGTTTGCTTCACTCTGAAATCCTGGTCTCCCGCCAGCCGGGTGGAGTCGGAGACCCCAGGCGCGAGCAAGGTAAACGTAAGGTAATCGCGACGGTCAATGGGCAGGTCGGCAATGTACTGTTGTGAGATGGTGTCGGCTTGGCTCCCGCGTTCAGTTTCCACCACGGGCGGCTGGTCATTGACTTCGACAACGGTTGCGACCTGCGATGGTTTCATCTTGAAATCGGAAATGACAGTCTGCCCGATGGCGACGGTGACGGCTCTTCGAATCTCAGTCGCAAAGCCAGATAGTTCCGCGCTGACGTCGTAAGTGGCCGGCGCCAGCCCAGGAACTCGGAACTGACCCGTGTCATTGGTGACCGCCGTGCGCTTCAGACCAGTCTGAGTCTCGACCACGGCGACGTTAGCCTTGGGCAACACAGCGCCGGAAGAGTCGGTCACAGTCCCGGTGATCTCTCCCGATGATCCGACGCCCTGGGCGTAAGCCATGATCGTTGCGAACAGGACGAACGCAAGCACGCAAGCGGCTGACTTCATGGTGGGAGAAGCAAGTACCCGCTTCGAGGAAGGGGCCCGCTGATGTGAAGCCGCACCACCATGCAAACTGCTCTTTTCGAGATCCATAGTCCCCCTAGCTCAGGCTGTCTGAATCACACAAGATACTGAATTGCATGCGGCGTCCTGCCGCTTTCTTCGAACCTGCTGGCTGCTTAGCGAGCCGGAATTGTTTTGGAGCGAGCTTTCCTGGATCTTTTTGGATCAGGGTGGATGAGAACGCACACAACTCCCTGCGCTCTTCGTTCGTTTCGGAGCACCCATCTTCACAATGCGCGCGAGCGTATCCGCATTCGTGAAATTCATCAAATGAATTGTTTTGATGATGAAGTATGCCTGTGGGGAATGTCGGCTTCGGTTTATTTTCACCCTGCAACATGGCTCAATTACCTTGTCTCTTCCGGGCCCGACTTACGCGGGTAGACGACGAAAGGAATTCGAGTATCGACTGGTGCGCGGCCTGGGTCTGATCGGTCGAGAACAGATGGCCGGCGCGATCAAGCAAGACAAGTTTTGCGCCGGGAATGCGCGCCGCAATCATTTCCCCGTTAGCAGGCGGGATGAGCCGGTCGGTCTTTCCGTGGATCACGAGGGTCGGAGCCGTGATGCGGGGCAGGCGGCTGAACGATTCCCACCCGAGAATGGCCTGCAGTTGCGCCAGATAACCTGCCCGATTGGGAAGCCAGGGCCCGCGCTGGGCCGTATCTTCGTCGATCAAATGCCGGGGCGTAGCAGGGTCGTAGATAAAGGGGATGGCGGCTTCGGTTGCTTGTTCGCGGCTCATCTGGCTGGTGGCCCTCAGCATTTCGAGAGCGGCGGGTTCGGCGCGGTGGGCGTTCGGCCCGCCAGCCGCGGTGCAGCCCAAAATGAGAGACTGCACACGCGAGGGATACTGCAAGGCGAATTCCTGGGCGATCATGCCGCCCATCGATACGCCGAAGACATGCGCCGTGGGAATGCCAGAGGCATCAAGCACGGCGGCAGCGTCGGAAGCCATAACGGCGATCGAGTAAGGACCGGGAGGCACATCGCTCCGTCCGACGCCTCGATTGTCGAATGCGATGGTGCGGTAGGAAGCCGACAATACCGGGCGAGTGCGATGCCACATGGAGGACGGATAGCCCAAGCCCATGACCAGCAAGACGGGCGCGCCCGTTCCCTGCTCATCCGTTCCCTGTTCATCTGTTCCTTGTTTATCCCAGTAGATTTTTGTTCCCTGGTTGTCGGCAAATGGCATCCCTCCTCCTCCAAGAGAAATCTACGAAGCCGCAGGCAGAAATTAAGACTGCCCACCAGTGCAACTAATCTGCGGCTACTTTGAGAATCAGTTTGCCGAAGTTCTCGCCTCGAAACAGCTTCAAAAAAGTGTCGGGAAAAGTTTCGAGTCCCGGGACGATATCCTCACGTGACTTGAGCTTGCCCGCGGCCATCCAGCCGGACATTTCGCGGGCGGCCTCGGCATAGCGTGGGGCATAGTCAATGACCAGCATGCCTTTCATCGTGGCGCGATTGACCAAGAGTGACATATAGTTGCGCGGGCCCTGGATGGGAGCAGTGTTGCAGTATTGCGAGATGGCGCCGCAGATCACGATGCGGGCGCCGCGCGCCAGTTGCGCGAGAGCGGCATCGAGGATATCGCCGCCGACATTGTCGAAATAAATATTGATCCCCGCCGGGCAAGCCTGGCGCAGCGCCTGAGGCACATCTTCGCTTTTGTAATCGATGGCTGCGTCAAATCCGAGGTCGTTGAGAAGGTAGCGACATTTGTCGGCGCCGCCCGCAATGCCAACCGCGCGGCAGCCCTTGATTTTGGCGATCTGCCCTACGACCGCGCCCACGGCCCCCGCTGCCGCCGACACAACTACGGTATCGCCCGGTTGGGGCTGGCCGGTTTCGAGCAAGCCAAAATATGCCGTCATCCCCGTCATGCCCAGCACGCTGAGAAAAGTTGGAAGCGGCGCCAGATGGAGGTCAACTTCGTTCAAGCCTTTTCCATCGGAGATGAAATATTCCTGCATTCCAAATATTCCCGAGACATGCTTGCCTGTGGCGAGAAGAGGATTCCTGGAGGCAACCACCTGGCCAACCGCGAGAGCGCGCATCACCTCGCCGATGGCGATTGCCGGGACGTAGGAGCGGCTCTGGTTCATCCAGCCGCGCATGGCCGGGTCGAGCGATATATACAACACACGAATCAGCGCTTCGCCTTCGTTCAGCTCGCGAACCGCCTCTTCGACGAAGTTCCAGTCCGTGCGCTTCGGCAGTCCCACCGGGCGGGAAGCCAGGGTGAACTTGTGATTGATAATTCCCATGATGATTTCCTTTCAATTGCGGGCCGGTTTTCAGCTTCTCAGGCCGTGTGTCTTCTCAGACTGTGTATCGCTCGCTGGACAAAAGGCGCCCCGCAATCTGACGGCGGAGCGCGATGGAGTTCACCGGCATGTGATCCGCGTAGCGGCGCACGGCTGCGAGATGCTTGCGCAAGGCCTCACCTTCGGAGCATGCGCTCAGCACCGTTTGTGAACATGCCTCAATCCGGGAGGTGGCGTCCCGCAGGTACACAGCGCACATGTCGAGGCTGTTCGGGTGCGCGCCAGCCGCGGCCAGCTTCTGGCTGCGGAGCAGGATGGATTCCATCGCGAAGACCTCCATCGTGATATCGGAAAGGTTCATGATGACTTCCTGTTGCTTCTCAAGCTGCGCGCCGAATTTCTCGTGGGCGACTGCCAGCGTCAGGAGGGCGATGGTCTTCGCGTTGCGCACGAAGCAAGCTTCTGGGTTAACGCTTTGCTTTTCACCTTGTTTCTCGTCTAGCTTCTCGCCGGAGAGGCTGGGTCTCCCGCTCAGGTTGAGGACGGCGCGTGCCGCTTCGAAGAGAGGCAACTGTCCGCGGGACGCCCTCTTCAAGGGCATGCCCATAATGACCAGCCGGTTGATTTCACTAGTGCCTTCAAAGAGGCGGTTGATTCGCGAATCGCGATAGGCTCGCTCGACCGCATAGTCCTGATGAAAACCGTAACCGCCGTGGATCTGCACGCCTTCGTCCACCACATAGTCGAGCATCTCAGAGGCGAAGACCTTCACCATCGAGCATTCCGCAGCGTACTCCTCCAGTGCCTGCATCTCGATGAAAGAACTATGTCCTGGTTCGGCTGAATTGGTGCGCATATGAGTTTCGATCAGGCCAGCTACCCGCCAGGTCATGGACTCGGCCGCGAAAATCCGAATTGCCATTTGGGCAAGTTTGTGCTGAATCGCGCCGAAGTCAGCAATGGCGCAGCCAAAAGCTTTTCTCTGCTTCGCGTACTTGATGGAGATGGCGAGAACGTTCTTGGCGGCGCCGACGGAGGCAGGTCCAAGTTTCAGGCGGCCGATATTGAGGACGTTGAAGGCAATGACGTGACCGCGCCCGACTTCTCCGAGAACATTCTCGACGGGGACGGGCACGTTATCGAAATAAACCGCCGTGGTGGAGCTCCCGCGAATGCCCATCTTATGTTCCTCAGCGCCGCTGGTAACGCCAGGAAAAGCTCGCTCGACTAGAAAGGCGGTGAACTTTTCGCCTCCGACTTTGGCGAAGACGGTGAACAGATCGGCTGCGCCACCGTTGGTAATCCACATTTTCTGGCCGTTCAGTATGTAGTGCTTGCCATCGGGCGCCAGGTCGGCGCGAGTTCGCGCGGCCAGGGCGTCGGAACCAGCCAAGGGCTCGGTGAGGGCGTAAGCCGCCAACAGTTCCAGCCGGGCCAATCGAGGCAGGTATTTCTTCTTCTGGTGGGGAGTGCCGAAATACACGATGGGAAGGGTGCCGATGCCGGTGTGAGCGGAGTGCCAACCGGCATAGGAGGCATCCCGCCCCATATGTTCGGCCGCGACCATCAGCGAGGGCAAGTCCATTTCCATGCCGCCAAACTCCTCTGGAATGGTCATGCCGGTCAGGCCCAGCTCCGCGGACTTTCGCAGTACCGCCAGGGCAAGACCCGGCTGCTTCTCGCGGATGGCAGGAAGATTGGGCTCGACTTCGCTTGCCCAGAACTCATCGATCATGCGGCCGACTGCAAGATGCTCTTCACTGAGGTCTTCTGGAGTGAACACCTGAGCGGGACCGACATCTTCAAAGAGAAAAGCCGAGCCTCTTGTCTTGGTGGAAATTTCTGCTAATGTCGTCATGATTCCGATGCCTCCTTTTGAAATTGATCACCTAAATTCGTTGAAAACATTCGAAGGCCACGAAGCGCCTCCGACGGATTGGCTGGTTGTGACGCAAGAGCGCATCCAGAAATTCGCGGATGCGACGGAAGACCGGCAGTGGATTCACGTCGACTCGGAGCGAGCCGCGCGAGAGTCGCCCTACGGCGGCACCATCGCTCACGGCTTCCTCACGCTTTCGCTGTTGAGCTACTTTGTCCGGCAGTCGATTCACGTGAAGGATGGAGTCGCGATGGGGATCAACTACGGACTGAATCGTGTGCGCTTTCCCTCGGCGGTGCGAGCGGGCTCGGCGATCCGCGCCCGCGTGACTCTGATTTCGGTCGAAGAGTCCGCGAAGTTCGTGGATGCCGTTCTCTCGATCACGATCGAGACTCAAAGCGCCGACAAGCCCTGCTGCGTGGCCGAATACCTGGCGCGCTATTACCGGGCGTGACGAGCCACCGAGGTCAATCATATTTGACCGCTCTCTGCGCAGCGCAGCGATGCGCGCATCAGGATCGCGATGCGATGGGGCATGGTGGCAAAGCGCTCATCGTGCGTGAGTCCGCGGGCATAGCGGTAATAGATCTGCTGGACAATCACCCCGATCTTGAAACGCGCAAAGGTCAGGTAGAAGGCCATGTCGCGAATGTCGAGGCCGGTCGCCTGGGCATAGCGTTGAGCTAACTGGGCACGCGTCCATGTTCCAGCGATCGTAGTGGGAGCAGAACACACTTCCTGCACCTCGTCTGGATCACTGGGGTCGGTCCAATAGGCCAAGGTGGTGCCAAGATCGGAGAGCGGGTCGCCCAGGGTGCACATCTCCCAGTCGAGAACTCCGACGATCTTTGTAATGTCATCCGGGTCGAGCACGACATTGTCATACTTGTAGTCGTTGTGGAGGAGCGTAGCGTCGCTCCGCGCTGGGATGTGATGCGTGAGCCAGGCGGAAATGCTCCCGACTTCAGCGAGGTCGTGAGTTGCTGAATTGTGATAGCGCTCGATCCATCGCTGCACCTGGCGTTCGAGATAGCCCTGCGGCTTGCCCAAATCGCCGAGGCCGATCTGGTCGTAGTCGAGGCTGTGCAAGCGAACGAGGTTGTCGAGGAACGCTTCGCTGAGTCGGCGTGCCATTGCCGGCGACAGCAGCAGGCCAGGCGGAAGTTCGCGGCGCAGGATGATGCCTCGAATGGGCTGCATGAGGTAGAACGGAGCGCCGAGAACCGAGAGGTCGTCGCAATAGAGAATCACCTTGGGCGCAACGCGATAGGCTTCATGCAATTTGGAAAGCACGCGATATTCACGTCCCATGTCATGGGCAGACTTCACCTCGCTGCCGAAGGGCGGCCGGCGCAGCACGAATTCGCGGGCGCCCCAAGTCACTCGATAGGTCAGATTCGAATGACCTGCGGGAAACTGCTCGACCGTGACGGGACCGGGGCCGTCGAAATGCCGCGCCAGATATGCGCTCAGCCGGGTCAGATCAAGCTCTTCGCCTGGTCTGACGGCAACCGCGCAATCGCAAGAAGCAAACATGGTTTCGAGCTCTTCTTCTTTCTGAAATCGAGAACGTCATTTAACGGTACGTGAGCAATGATTCGTCTTCGAGATGAGGGTGCGCATTGAACGTGCTTAGCGTGAAACGGCCGCCTGACGTCAGGAATTCGCTGAACGAGGCGTTGCGCGACATCCACGTCAATTGCAGAGTGTCCGCATCCGATAAGTTCAAGGCTCGCCGCATGGCAACGCCAATCGGACCTCCGGAGGTGAAGACCACGAGATCTCCGGCCGGAGCCGCGCCATTCACGATAGCCGCAATTCCCCGATCGACTCGCGCGCAGAAATCCCGCCAGGACTCCACACCATCGACGACCAGCTCTCTACTCACCCACTTGCCGATGACCATCTCAAACATTCTCTGGAAGTCTCTTTTTCGTTCGCCAGGGTCCTTCGATTGCTCGAACGCCTGGTGCAGATGGCGGACTTCCTGAGAACTCTCCAGCAGGTTTGGCAGACCTGCTTTCAAAACCGCTTCCGCCGGATATTCGTCGAACTCGCTTATCACGGCTACTTCAGGAAACTCGCGTCCGAGTTTTCGATAAGCTTCCTCGGCCATGTGTGCGGTCTGCACCTGCCGCACGCGGGGACCCGACCAGGCGCGGCTGAAGAGCACTCCGCGGCGGGCCCAGTGCTCTCCCAACAAACGGGCTTGCACTTCGCCGTTAGCGCAGAGTTTGTCATAGTTCGGCTCCATGAAAGACGCTTGGGCGTGGCGGACTAAAATGATGCGACTCATCGTTCTTAGTTTTCACCAGCCCGTTCTAACAACCTCGCGCCTTGACGCATTTACGCGTTGACGCCCTGCTCCTTACTATTGAACTCGGCAAATGTCTGGTTGGCCTCGGCGAGGTGCTTTAACAAAGGAGCCGGCTCCCAGAGTTCTCCATGCTGCCGGCGGAATTCGCAAACCCGGTCATAGACATTTTTCAATCCTACGGTGTCGGCATACCACATCGGGCCTCCACGGTATGCCGGGAAGCCGTAGCCATTCAGGTAGATGATGTCGATATCGACAGCGCGCAGCGCGTATCCTTCCTCGAGAATGCGGGCACCTTCATTCACCAAGGCGTAGAGGCAGCGGTCGACCATTTCGGAGGCAGCGATTTTGCGTTGGGGAATTCCCGCTTCCGCTGACCATCTGCGAACCATTGCAGTGACCTCGGGGTCGGGCAAGGCGCGGCGACTCTCATCGTAGCGGTACCAGCCGGCCAGCGTCTTCTGGCCGTAGCGGCCCATCTCGCAAAGGCGATCCTCCGCGATGGGTTGGCGAACTCCCGGTTTTTCCAAGTCGCGATATTCCTTGCGAATCCGCCAGCCCACATCGAGCCCGGCAAGATCGCCGGTCGAGAGTGGGCCCATGGCCATGCCGAACTCGACTAGCGCGTTGTCGACGGCTTCCACCTCGGCGCCTTCTTCGACCAGGAACTGAGCTTCCCGGCGATAGGGTCCGAACATACGGTTGCCGACAAAGCCGCGGCAGTTCCCGACCAGCACGCCGATCTTGCCGAGCTTTTTCGAAAGCTGCATGCAGGTGGCGATGACTTCTTTACTGGTGGCTTTTCCGCGCACAATTTCCAGCAGGCGCATGATGTTGGCTGGACTGAAGAAGTGAGTCCCAATTACAGACTCTGGCCGCGAGGTGACGCCGGCAATGGCGTCGATGCTCAGCGTAGATGTGTTGGTCGCCAAAATAGCGCCGGTTTTGCAAGCATGATCCAAATCCTGAAACACCTGCTTCTTGAGCTCCATCCCTTCGAAGACCGCCTCCACCACCATGTCGGCGCTCGCGAAGTTGTCGTAGCCGAGGGTGGGCATGATCAGGGCAAGGCGCTCGTCGACGAACTTCTGCGTGAAGCGTCCGCGCTGAACTGAGCTGGCATAGTTTTTTCGAATTCTGGCGAGCCCCTGGTCGAGCGTGGGCTGATCGACCTCCTTGAGCAAAACTGGAATGCCGGCATTGGCAAAAACCATGGCGATGCCGCCGCCCATGGTCCCGGAACCGATGACGGCCACACTGTGGATTGGCTTGACGGCCGTGTCTTTCGGCACGTCTGGAATCTTTGCCACCTCGCGCTCCCCGAAGAATACGTGGATGAGCGCTTTGGATTGATCGGAGAAGAGACATTCCGTAAAAAGTCTCCGCTCCACTTCGCAACCTTCCTCGAAGGAAAGCTTGGTCGCTGCTTCAACCGCATCAATGGCGGCAAGCGGCGCTATCAGACCCCGCTGCTTCTTTCGCGCAATTTCGCGGGCCGACGCGATGATGGCCGAGTTCTCCTCAGCCGTACCAAGCTTCTGGGAGCGCTCGCGCGTTCTTGGTGCTGGCTGCCCGGCGACCTCGCGGGCAAAGGCCACCGCTCCGGAAAGCAGATCGCCTTCGATCAGGCGGTCGATGATACCGAGCCGGAAGGCTTCCGCGGCGGCAACAGGTTTGCCGTCGGTACACATTTCAAGAGCCTTGGCGACGCCAGCCAGCCGAGGAAGTCGTTGCGTTCCCGCCGCACCGGGAATGAGGCCAAGCTTCACTTCTGGCTGGCCGACCTGCGCATCGCTTGAAGCCACGCGGTAATGTCCTGCCATCGCTAGTTCCAACCCTCCGCCAAAAGCAGCGCCATGAATCGCCATCACCACGGGTTTGCTGCAGTTTTCGATTGCGAGCAGGAGCGGCAAAAGTCCGGCGCCGCGCGATTTACCGGATGTCATCTTTCCGAATTCCTTGATGTCAGCTCCTGCAACAAACGTGCGACCGGCCCCGACAAGGACTGCGGCTTTCACGGACGGATCATTGCTTATCTGCTCGATGGCTTCGGAGATTCCTTCGGGTACACCGGGGCTGATGGCATTCACCGGAGGATTATCGATGGTGATGACCGCGATCTCGTTGTTGTTATCTTTGCTGAGCCGAACCAGACTATTCATCGTGAACTCCCATCATTGCTGCCTTCCTTGGAGGTCATATTCAGATCCATCCCGCCTCCCTGAGCCCGCTCGCCCGTATTTCTTCCGCAGCTCTTTCTTCAACACTTTCCCGGTGGCGGTCTTGGCCAAGGTCTCACAGAATTCGATCGAACGCGGACATTTATAGTGCGACAAATTCGCCCGGCAGAATTCAATGAGTTCCGCTTCCGTCACGGCGCAGCCTGGTCTCAAAATCACTACGCCTTTGGGGACTTCCCCCCACTTGTCGTCTCGGACCGCGATTACTGCGGCTTCGTATACGTCGGGATGCGCCAACAACGCTTTCTCCACTTCCAGCGATGAAATATTCTCGCCGCCGCTGACAATGATGTCTTTTTTGCGGTCGACGATCAGGATGTAACCGTTTTCCATGATGACGGCCATGTCGCCGGTGTGAAACCATCCACCGCGCAAGGCTTCCTCAGTGGCCTCGGCCTGCTGCCAGTAGCCGGCCATCACACTGTCGCTGCGGGCAATGATTTCACCCATGGTTTTGCCGTCGTGAGGCACGTCCCGGTCTTCGAAATCCACGACCCGCAGTTCCACTCCCGGATAGGCGTAGCCAGTCATGGACTGAAGCAGGTAGCGCTGCTCGGGTTCGCACACCATGTCTGGCTTGAGTTCGGCGGTGGCGAGAGAAGGCGAACATTCGGTCAGACCGTATCCAGAAAAACACGCGCAGCCGAGCTTCTGCTCGACCTCGCGCATCAGCGAAGGGTAAGATGCTGCGCCCCCGATAGTGATCCACTCCAGGCTGCTCAAGTCATACTTGGAACGTTCCGGGCAATTCACTAATGCGGACGCCATGATGGGCACCAGGCTAAGGGAATGAACCCTTTCCCGCTCCACCAGGCGAAAGATCTCCTGCGGAACAAATCGCGAACTCATGACATGGGTTGCGCCCACGAGGGTGATGGTGTGCGCCGCACCCCAGCCGTTGGCGTGGAACAAAGGAATTGTATGCAGGAAAACATCTTCAGACTTCGTATGGTGGAACAAAGCTATGTTCATCGCGTGGAGATAGATGTTTCTGTGGGTGAGCATGACGCCCTTGGGATGGGCGCTGGTCCCGCTGGTGTAGAAGAGTTCGCAGAGAGAATCTTCGTCAAACGAAGCGATTTCGGCGCGGTGCGGCGCTGCGGCGGCCAGGATCTGTTCGTAGTTTTGTGGAGCGAGCCATTCGACCTGGGGAGTCGCGTCGAGCAAGTGGCAGGAGCGGACGGTGGTCAGGTTCAGGCGAAAGGAATCGACGATAGGGATGAAGTCCTGTCCCAGAAATAGCGTGGTCGCGCCGGAATCGTTCAGGATGTATTCAAGTTCATGAGAGGCGAGGCGGTAATTGAGCGGCAGCAGGACGGCCCCGGCCTCGAGGACTCCAAAGTAGGCCTCCAGCAGGCGATGACAATTCATGCTGAGAAAGGCGACCCGATCCCCCGCCTTCACTCGGGCCGCGCGCAACGCGCCCGCCAGCCGGGCCGCGCGATCGGCGAACTGTGCATAGGTGAATCGCTGGTCCCGGCAAACCACCGCCGTCTTGCCGGGAAATTGCTGTTCCGCATAACGGAGGAAGCGGACGGGCGTGAGCGGAATATTCATGGCTGGTGACTGCCTAACAGTTTGAAGCCAATCCTCGTACAAAGTGATAGTCCATATCACAATATAGCGACTAACGTCAATGATTCCGGCCGCTGGCCATCGACCGGACGCGACTGCCTCGGAGGCGAATCCGGAGCGGAAGCTGACTTGTGCTCACGCACTGACGCGCAACACGACCCTGCCAGAGATTTGTCCCCGGCGCAACTGCTCCAGGACTTCGTTCACCTCTGAAAGCTGCTGTGTAGTCACTTCGCAGTGGACTTTTCCAGCCGCACCTAGAGCGAGAATCTCCTGCAGATCCTGTCGCGTGCCCACGGTGGACGCCTGAATTCGGATTTCGCGCGCCGCCATCAGGATAGGTGGAAACGAAATGTCCTGAGCGGGCAAGCCCACTGCGAGCAGAACTCCCGAGGGACGCACGCCATAGAACGCCATGTCGTACGCAGCTTTCGCCGCTGACGTAACCAAGGCGACGTGAACTCCGCCCAGCCCGCGCAATTCCTTAATCACGTTGCTCGACGCGGCGTTCAGCGTCCTGGAAGCTCCGAGCGACTTGGCCAAGCCGAGTTTTTCTTCGCTGATATCGATCGCGATTACATCTGCCCCCAGTTCACGGCCGAGTTGGACGGCGACGTGTCCGAGTCCACCCACTCCAAATACGGCCAGGCGCTGACCCGCGGTGACGCGCGCCTGTTTAAGGGCGCGATGAACGGTAAGCCCAGCACATAGCAGAGGAGCGGCCTGCTCCGAGGCGAGATTGTCGGGAATCCTGGCGACGTGGGTAGCTGGTGCTTTGACAAATTCGGCATAGCCTCCGTCCACGGTCACACCCGTGATTTGCTGTTTAATGCAAAGATTTTCATTGCCCTCGCGACAAAACTCGCACTCTCCACAGGTCCAATGGATCCACGGGACGCCGACGCGGTCACCAACCTTCACCCCCTGCGCCGCCGACCCCACCGCAACAATGGTACCCACCAGTTCGTGCCCGAGGATCAGTGGCTTCTTGACAATTTTAGCCAATTGAGACCAGTCGCCATCCGCGACGTGCAAGTCGGAGTGGCACACGCCGCAAACTTCCACCTTGATCAGAACCTCACCCGCTGCGAGTTCGGGAAGAGCGACATCCTCAACCGTGAGTGGAGTCTTGAAGTCGCGAAGCACGGCAGCTTTCATTTTCCTCCCTGGGAAACAATGTCTGATCCCGACACACAGAACCGACTTGATCCGCTCCAAGAATTCAGGGCTGCAGCCCTCGCAGGAAAAACTCCACCGCACTGAGCACTCGATCGGCGAGCTGGTGTGGTCCGGTCAAATCAACCGCCCACTGCCGCACGACAGTGTTGTAGAGGCCCTCCATAAATTCCGCCAAGTGGACAATGGGAAAGTCGCGTGTAATCTCGCCCCTCTTTTGCCCCTGCGCGAGGATCTCTTTCAGCAAACCAACGGTGGCTTCTTCGTGATCGCGCATTTCCGCACAACGCACCGGGTCCATCGCGCCGGAAAGCACCACGGCCTGCCACAATTTGCGATCTGCCTCTACTTCGCGAGCCATGCTGACATACAGGCGGCGCAAACGTTCGGCGGTGCTGGCATGAACGGACAATTCCGAGCGCAGCCGCTCGCGAATGCAGGAAAATCCGCGTTCCCCTACCTCTCGCAGAACCGCATCCTTGCTGGGGAAATAGCGGAAGAACGTGGGCTGGCTGATTTCGAGCGTCTGCACGATATCGTCGATCCGGGTGTTTTCGAAACCGCGTTTGCGAAAGAGCTTGATCGAAGTATCGATGATCTGCTGACGCAGGCGAGTTTTCTTTCGCTCGCGAAGTCCTACTTCCGGAGCATCCCCCGATCTTTCAGCAGCTGGTCGCTCCGCCATCGATCGAGGCATGCTTACCTCCTGACACATTGCCCGGGGTTCATCTCTCCCGACAATTTGACAGTCACTATAACAAAATAGTGACTAACTTCAAGCCGCGAGCGGGAAGGCGAGCGCTCGCTCTGCCGACACTTCCGAGCCGGACAGGGGGCGCTGCCTTGAAGACCCCAGCCAGGATGAATCTGGTGACCTCCGTAACCATTCTGATTACAAAAGGCCAATAGTTTTTTGTTGCACCGTGGTGCTTTGACGCTGCGTCCGCCCCTCCCTACGATGAAGAATGCCGACAGTCTACGGACGTGGCGGCGAGCCTTGCCGGCCGCAAGCGGCATGAGCTTTAGACTCAGTGATTTGGACGTGGGTGAATTCAAGGAATCGCGGTCCGGAGTTATGCGAAACCGAGTTTGTCCCCGTCGACAGGAATTATGGCATCACGCAAACAAAACGGCTTCTCCATGCTGGAAATGGCCATCGCCATTGCGGTTTCGATGATCCTGGTGGCGTCGGTCACGGTCACGATGCAAACCACATTCCGGCAGCAACTGGTCAACGATGCCTACAACACAACGTTGACTTCATTGCGGCGGGCTCGCGATCAGGCCGCGGCTGATATGCGGGTTTACGTTGTAACCTTCGCAACTCCCACTGCCGGGAACGGAGGCACGATCACGGTGACCCAAACCACGGCAGCGGGCGCGATTCTGTTCGTGGCCAACTTGCCACCGCAGGTTACTTTTCACCTTGAGCCGGGACTGCCGAACACGATCGCTACTACTCCGGACGGATTTGGCACGGCGGGGAGCATCTTCGATTTTGACCAACCGCCGAGCGCCGCCGGAGGCAGCAACGTTATCTATTTTCAGCCGGACGGCAGCGCGCAAGATGCGCTCGGCAATGTCAACAACGGAGTGGTTTACCTGGGGACTCCGGGGCAAATGCCGACTTGCCGGGCTGTGACTTTGTGGGGCTATACGGGCCGCATCCGGGGATGGCAATTAGTTCAGGTCGCGGGAGTATGGAGTTGGGTGCAATCATGATCATCAAGCGCTTGGCATCGTTGCGGAAAACCGAGCAGTCCGGCTTCTCGCTTCTGGAAGTCATGTTCGCCATGGTGATTCTCGCCGTCGGCATGCTGGCTACGCTGGCGTCGCTGGGCATTACGATCGGGGCCAATGAGACTTCACAAGAAGACATGATTGCCCGGCAACTGGCTTCCGAGGCCATGGAGAGCATCTTCAATGCGCGCAACACTGGGCAGGCGGGCTTCAGTTCCATCAACAACGTGGGCGTGGGTGCGGGCATTTTCCTCCCCGGCCCCCAGGTACCCAATTGTCCTGGGCCCGATGGTATTTTGGGTACCGCCGATGACGGGGGTTGTAAGACTGCCGGCGGAGCGGCATGCCCCGTCGAGTGCCTCACCGAGCCCGGACCCGATGGCATCATTGGCACGCCTGACGACGTGATTATTTCGCTGACCAACTTCACTCGCACGATTGCGATCCAGCAGTTGTTGGATGGTAACGGCAACCCGATTCCGACACTGGTTCAGGTCACGATCACGGTCAACTACACGGTCCCGAACCATGGGGGTACGAAATCCTATGTGCTTGATGAATATATTTCCTCGTACCACTAGAAAGGGATTGATGCGGCGCACACTCAAATCGAGTCTTGGCTTCTCGCTGCTGGAGCTTATGATCTCCGCCGCCATTGGAGCCGTGGTCATCGTCACGGCCGCTGATGTGTTCGCCCGGGCCATGAAGGCGAGTTGGATCGCTTCGCAGAGGGCGGAACTGCAGCAGGACTTTCGCTCGGCCAGCAATCTTCTGCAGCGCGACATCAGCATGGCCGGCGCCGGCGCGCTGGGCCAGCAAGGCATGTCAACCAGCGCTGTGGGCTTGCCTTTCACCGCAACCCTGCCGGTTTACCCCTGCAGCGGTTTAGTCACGTGCAACTACATCAACGGTGCGCCTGTAGCGTACCCCACTTCCGCAGGCGCTCCCTTCATCTATTCCATTATTCCGGGCCCGAATCTGGGGATCACGGTCAACGCGGCTCAAGGGCCCACCGACATCATTACGGTTGTCACAGCCGACGCCAGTCTGGCGCTGAACTGTTACACGGCATCCATCAATGCCACGGCCACAGTTGTGACCTTCCAATTGCCCAGCCCGTTGCCTGGAACTTGTGTCCTTCCGACCGGCGTGGCTGTGCCCCAGCCCTTGAACGCTGCCGTCATCGGCCTGCAGGGCGGCGATATGATCCTGTTCGGCACCAAAGCCGTGGGTGTGGTCACTGGCGCCGTCACCGCTTGTGCGCCGGTCGCCCCGAATACTGCATGCTTCACAGTGCCATTCGCTGCTACCGATCCTGGCCATATCAACCAGCCGGCTGCTGCGGTGGGAAGCCTCTCTCAGTTTGTTGGCGCGGGCCCGCCTGTTTCCTCACCTATACCGGTCTCCGCGGTGCGCCTGCTGACAGTCACATATTATCTCGCTATTCCTCCGGCAACTGGCCTGCCGACGTTAATGCGCCTGCAGAGCGGGAAGGCTCCAGCTCCCGTGGCGGAGAACGTGGTTTACCTGAAGTTCACCTACGACGTCAACGATCTCGGAGTGGTGAACGCGAATCAGGCTACCCTTCCCGCGGGGACGAACCCCGGCATGATCACAAAGGTCAACATTGCGCACATGAGCATGCGCAGCCAGCAATCGAAATACCAGGGCATCGGGTATCAAGGTCTTGATCTGCAGACTTCGATCTCCGCCCGCAACCTGACTTCACAGCAGGAGTACCCGATTTCGGGCTCGGCTTATTGATATGGGATACCCCCGGCGGAAGGAAGAAAGGAAATCGTTCAGGAAAATGAGGAGAAACACGATGGCTAGCGCTAAATTCGATTCACGAGGATTCACGCTGATCGCGTCCCTCTTGTTAACGTTGCTATTGTCGGGGTTCGCCGTCGCTCTGCTCATCATGGTTAACACCGAGCAGAAGGTCGGCGCGGCTGATCTCAGCAATAACTACACCTATCGTGCCGCCGAAGGCGGCATCGAGAAAATGACATCCGACCTGGCCAACACCTTCACGAATATTCAGGCACCCACCGCCGCCGAAATTTGTGCCGTGAGCAACAACCCACCGACGTGGGATCCGACTATCACCTTCACGGGGCAGGACGGCGCCTATAACGTGACCCCGGTCAACCCAGGAGCGGCGAATCCTTGCACCGCGGCGCTGGTTCCGGTTTGGGGCCCCGTCCAATCCGGCCCTGACGCAGGCCTTTACGCTCAGATTATTCCGGTGACTATGAACGTCACCGCGCAACGGATTCTCGGCAACTCTGAGACCGTCAGCATGACCCGCACCGCCGAAGTGGCGTTGATCCCGGTTTTTCAGTTTGGTGTATTCTCCGATTCCGATCTTTTCTTTGGCCGCAGTCCGAACCTCGGCTTTGCCGGCCGGGTACACACTAACGGCGATCTTTACCTGGGCGTAGCGGACGGCTACAACCTGGTTTTTGGCGACAAGATCAGCGCCTTTGGCAACGTGATCCGCCAGCAGATGGATAACGGAGTTGTGTCGGCGGGGAACAACAATGGTGGTACCGTAATGATTCCCACAACCAGCGGCGGTTGTTCCGTGCAGATGACGAATCTTCGGAGCCGCGGCCCCCAGCGCCACTTGCGTTGACATCTCCACCACCGCGCTGGGCGCCAGCAACGGCAGCGTCTCCGGCGGTCACGCATCGGCGCAGGTGCCGGCCTGGTACAACGTCTCGCTGGGCACGCCTTACCAAGGCTTTATCATCGACGGCAACGGCAATCCCGGCCCGCCTGCAACGGACGGTCCCAACAACACTGGCGCCAACGATCTGATACTGCCATTTGTGAATGGCACCACCCAGGCCTTCCAGATCATTCGCCGGCCTTTGACGACTACCGCTACCACTTCCCTGCTGGGAGGATCGCAACTCGCATACGAGGCGCAGATTCGTGTGCTGCTCAGCGACACTCAGGCGGCATTGCTTCTTGCCGATGGGGACCCAAGTACCGCCAACGACTTTCAATTAGTGAGTGCCCTCCCGACCGCTCTCGCCGCACTACCCCAAGGTGCCAGCGCCGGCGGATCGCAGGTCGGCGCCATTCAGGTTCCAGCAGGCGGCACTCACTACTACTCTTTCGGTGAAAGCTATTGCGCTGGGACCGCTGCCATCGGTGCCAGCTATCCCGCGAGCCGCGTGTGCCCCACTGCCAACGGCGGTGACGGCAACGCCGTTATACCGCCATACTACGGACCTCCGTCGCCGTGGCCTCCTACGGCGTTTCCTGCGGCCGGGAGCTTCACGACCAGGAACGGACTTGCCAACGGCCTGGAGTGGCCCCTGGTCAACGGCTGGCTGCGTGTGGAAGCCAAGTGGGCCGCCGACGGCAAATGGCACGCCATTACAAGAGAGTGGCTGCAATTGGGATTCGCACGTGGGCTGAACGTACCCACCAAGCCCGGGTTTGGCTGCGTATCGCCCGCTACAAACACTCTCACCACCGCCCCGGGATGCAATTACCTTAGCGATCACGCCAACGCTATCCTGTACTTTCAGGTAACGGCCGACCGAAAGCTGGACGGCGCGAGCGCGGGCGCAACCGACCTGCCCTTGACCGCTAACTACTACGACGCCGTCAGCACCCCGACCGTGTCTCAGTACAACTGGTACCCCATCAACTTCTACGATGCCCGCGAGGGAGAAAACAACGATGCTAACCCTGGGTTCGGGGCGAGTACCGGAACCCCCAATGGCATCATGAACGGGGTGGAACTCGACGTGGGCAACCTGAAGAACTGGCTCCTTGGAAAGACCGGCACCACCGGAACCAACGTAGACTACGTCGCCCAGAATGGGTACATCCTTTACTTCTCGGATCGCCGGGGTATGAACCTCGCCGGCGCTACTACTCCCCTGAATCAGGGCGAGTACGGCTTTGAAGACACGGTGAACTATGTCAACGCAGCCAATAAATTCGCGCCCAATGGAGCACTGGAGCCCGTCAACTACAATGGCGTCTCGCCGGAAGACGTCAATGGCAACAATGCCCTCGATGTCTACGGCGTCAAAGGCGTAGGCGACGCTTTCGGCCCGAACACTACATTCGACACCGATACCCTGGTTCCCCCTTCACCATACGCTCAAAGGTTGGGAGTGGGCGAGCGCGTCCCTCTCCCCACGGTCGGCCTTGCCAACCGCGTGACTGGCGCACGCCATGCCCTGAAACTCGTGGACGGCTCACTGGGCAATCTGCCGGTTATGCCACCGGTGAGCGGCTGCGTGCAAAGTGCCGCCAATCCAACCGCTTGCGGTGGTTTCACCGTGGCCGCGGAAAACCCGGTTTATATTCTGGGAAACTACAACTCGAACTGCCCCGCGGCAGTTGCCGGCACCCCCAACCCCTGCACTCCCAACAACGCAACCTTTGACCCAACTTGGACGAACGTGGCCGCCGCCGAACCGAATCACTCGGCCGCAGCCGTGATCGCCGACGCCGTTACCATGCTCTCGAACAACTGGCAGGATTGGGGCTGCCTAACAGTCAGCGCAACCTGCACGGCCACAATCAATTCGACCAGCGGCAGTCTCGTGAATCCTTTCAATCCAGGTGGCCAAGGCGTTCCCGCACAGACACCCAACCGGATTTCGGTGACCTCGTACTACCGCCTGGCGATTGCTGGAGGAAAGACCATCGCCTTTACCAACACCGCCCAGAATCCTGAATTCGCTTTCGGGATGGACGGCGGCGTCCACAACTTCCTCCGCTTCCTCGAGGATTGGGGCGGGGTTCCGGCTGCGGGCGCTCAGCAAGCACTGTATTACAAGGGATCCCTCGTCAGCCTCTACTGGAATACCTACGCCACCGGCACCTTCAAGTGCTGCAACCTGGTCTACAACCCGCCGGATCGGCAATATACCTTCGACCCGTTGTTTGCCGCGCCTCAGAACCTGCCGCCCGGAACTCCCATGTTCCGCAACGTGGACAACCTGAGCTATCGTCAGAACCAGGTCGCGCGCACCAACTAATACGTAAGGAAAGAACGAAGGACCCCGAGTACGGGGTCCTTTTTTTTATTGCTCGACGGTAAGTCTCAAACTCGCAGCCTGGTCAGCCTTCGTTACTCCGTGCCGAATCTCTTCAGATCCTCCGGTCCATCTGTCAGTCTGACTGGCTCTTTGCCCTGCACCAATTCACGGATTTTTTCCACCACGTCAGGATTGGCCAAAGTGGTTATGTCTCCGGTGTGCATATTGTTGGAAAGCGCCGCGAGAATACGGCGCATGATTTTGCCGGATCGCGTCTTTGGCATATCCGGGACGATGAGAATCCTTCGCGGGCGGGCAATCTTGCCGATCATGGTTTCAATGGCCTTGTTGACCTTGTCCACAATGGCCAGGCTGGCCTGTATGCCTGGCCGCAGGGCGATATAGACTTCAGGCACGCGGCCTTTAATTTCATCCACCACCGGCACCACCGCCGCTTCCGCCACCTCGGGAACCGTCAGGCACGCAGACTCGACTTCCTTTGTGCCGAGGCGGTGGCCGGCCACGTTGATGACATCATCCACGCGCCCGAGGATCCGGAAATAGCCGTCCGCGGCCAGCACAGCTCCGTCGGCGGCAAAATAGGGCCAGTCACGCCAGTCTTTGCTGTTTCGGTTCTTACAATACTTGGCGTAGTACTGGGTGACGAAGCGGTCGCGATCGCCCCAAATCGTTTGCATGATCCCCGGCCACGGATTGCGGATGCAGATGTTGCCCGCCTTGCCGGATCCTGCCGCGATTGGCTCGTTGTTTTCGTCGATAATGATGGGATAAATTCCAGGCACGCCCGGGCCCGCGCTTCCCGGCTTCATGGGATCGAGCGCCGGCTTGGTGCTGCACAGGAATCCTCCATTTTCGGTTTGCCACCAGGTGTCGACAATCACTGCTTCGCCTTTGCCTACGGTGTCGTGATACCAGCGCCAAACTTCCGGCTCGATGGGTTCTCCGACCGTAGTCATGTGCTTGAAGTGGTAGTTGTACTTCGACGGTTCATCGTGACCGGACTTGCGCAGCATGCGTATAGCTGTGGGCGAAGTGTGGAAGATGTTGACGTCCAGGCGCTCGGCGATTCTCCATACTCTTCCGGCATCAGGGTAGGTAGGCACGCCTTCGTAGAGGACGCTGGTCGCGGCCAGGGCCAGCGGACCGTAAACGATATAGGAATGGCCGGTGATCCAGCCGATGTCCGCCATGCACCAGTACACGTCTCCGGGATGAATGTCCTGAATGTACTTGGAGGTGCCGGTCACATAGGCGAGGTAGCCGCCGGTGCGATGCTGGCAGCCTTTGGGCTTTCCGGTGCTGCCGCTGGTGTACATAAGAAACAGCGGCGCTTCCGCGTCCATGGGAACCGGGGGCACAATTTGACCGGCGAATTTGGGCAGGATCTCGTCCACCCAGAAGTCGCGTCCTGGCGCGAACGGCGAGGCGGACGCACTCTGGCCTGCGTGCCGCCGCCAGACCAAGACCTTGTCCACCGGTTGGCCAGACTGCTTGGCTGTATCGAGCGCAATCTCGGAGGCGGCTTTGTGGTCGATCATCTTGCCGTTGCGGTAGTAACCGTCCATCGTGATCAGCACTCGGCTGCCCGAATCGGCCGCGCGCATGCCACAGGCCTCGCCGCTGAAGCCTCCAAACACAACTGAGTGGATCACTCCCAGTCGGGCGCAGGCCAGCATGGTGATGGGCAACTCGGGGACCATCGGCATGTGAACGGTGACGCGGTCGCCGCTTTTCAGGCCGCAGAACTCCCGCAGCAGCGCCGCGAATTCATTCACTCTCACGTAAAGCTCACGGTATGTAACGGAAACGGGAGTCTCGTCTTCCGGCTCCGGAACGAAGATCAGCGCCGCTTTGTTCTTGTACTTGGCAAGGTGCCGGTCTACGCAGTTGTACGAGGCGTTGATCTTGCCGCCCACAAACCACTTCCAGAACGGCGGATCGCCGGTGTCGAGGGTAGTGTGCCAATACTTGTCCCAATTCAGCAGATCGGCGTACTCGCGAAAGCACTCGGGGAAATTCTTTTCGCCGAAGCGTTCGATGACGCTGGGATCGGTCAGATTCGCTTGGCCCGCAAACTTCGCGGAAGGATAGTAGTATTCCTCCTCCCGCCAATGAACTGCAATCTGGGCTTCGGTGGCCTCGCTTACTATCTGTGGTTTCGGGCGTATCTCTGCCATATCGGTTAGTCCTTGAATTGCTGAATGTGAATAGCTGAATGTGACATGTTGATACGACGGCGGAACTCGATCGAGCTAGTCCGCTGCCGACACCGCGCCTCCGGTCTCAGCCCAAATGCGGTTGCCGTGTGTCTCCTTCAGCAGCAAACTTCCCACGATGAAGGTCGCGCCGGCCACTATCATCGGGTAATACAATCCGGCATAAATATTGCCGTGCCAGGCCACCGAAGACAGTCCGATCAAGGGCAGCAATCCGCCAAATACTCCGTTTCCTATGTGATACGGCAGGGAAAGTGACGTGTAGCGAATCTTCGCCGGGAAAGCCTCGATCAGATAGGCTGCGATCGGACCATACACCAGGCACACGTAAAGAACCTGAATGAAAATCAGCGCCACCAACATCGTGGTATTGGGATTCGGGGCTTCCTTCACAGGCACCAAGGCTCCGGTCGCATCGGTGGTCATGGCGGTGAGCGAGATTGCGCCGGTCACCTTGTTGCGGGCAGATTTTACCGTAACCACGTTATTCCCCGCAGCCCGCTCCATGGCCTTGTAGATGGGAATGTAGGTAAGGACGCCGAGCAGGCAGCCCGCCATCATCAGCTTCTTGCGACCGATCCGGTCCGAAAACGCGCCCACCACGGTGAAGAACGGCATCCCCAGCAGCAGAGCGATCGCGACCACAATGTTGGCGGTCTTGACGTTCACCTTCAGAATGGTCTGCATATAGAACAGGGCGTAAAACTGTCCCGTGTACCAAACCACTCCCTGTCCCGCGGTTGCTCCAAAAAGCGAAATCAGAACCTGTTTCAGGTTCGCCCATTTGGTGAAGGCATCCTTGAGCGGCTGCGTGGAAGTCATCCCCGTGGCCTTAAGTTCGGCGAAGATCGGCGACTCCTTCATCTTCAAGCGGATATAGAGCGAGATCACCACCAGGATGATGGAGATGAGGAAAGGAATGCGCCAGCCGTAAGCGGCGAAGTCTTCCTTCGACATTGAGTTCTGGGTAACCAGAATTACGATGAGCGAGACGAAAAGGCCCAGCGTGGCGGTGATCTGAATGAAGCTAGTGTAGAAGCCGCGCTTGTTATCGGGGACATGCTCGCCCACGTAGACCGCCGCGCCGCCATACTCCCCGCCCAGTGCCAGTCCCTGTAAGACGCGGATTAAAAGCAGCACGATCGGTGCGAACCATCCTGCCGTGGCGTAGGACGGCAACAGGCCGATGGCAAACGTCGAAAAGCCCATGATGGAGAGCGTCACGAGAAAGGCATACTTGCGCCCAACCAGATCGCCGATGCGGCCGAAGAACAGTGCGCCGAACGGACGCACCAGAAAACCGACCGCGAAGGTTGCAAGATAAGCGATGTAGGCGAAAGTGTCGTTGCCGGGAGGATAAAACTTCGGACCAAGGATCGCCGCCAGACTGCCGAAAATGTAGAAGTCGTACCACTCGATCATGGTGCCGACCGACGACGCCATAATCACGCGCCAGATGCTGTACTCTGCTCTACCAGGTGCCGCCACCGCAGCATTCGCCATCACTTCCTCCATACATGAAGTTTTCGGTCCCGGACATGCAGTGTGGATCGGTTGCAGTCTCAGGCACTACACAGAATAGACGCGCCGGAGCACTCGCCGCCCGCAGTGGAGCAGCGAATTCAGCCCCGGCCTCCCGACCGCAAGCATTGTAACGCTTAAGGCAAGTCTTGCAGCTCTATAACTAAAAGGGAAAGGCCAGTTACACTGCACGCTTGTCAAAACACATGGAGGGGTGGTTCTTCGCGAAAATCGTCCGCTGGAGACGAATCAGTTCCGGAAAGATTCCCGTTTCGGGGCAGATGGAGACTTTTGAGAGCAGGATTGACCATCGCTCGGGCCGTCGATGTTGAATAATGTTAGTGTGCAGCCAGAAACTCTCACCCAGCGACAGATTTTGTCGGTCCGTTGCCCGATGTGCCGGGCACTACCGAAGGAGCGCTGCACTCTGAGCACAGGGCACCCGTCCGCTAAAACGCATCTCGCTCGCAGTGTAGCCGCGGCGAAGACTCCCCGCCCGGAGAACGCCGGCCATGCGGCTCTGCGAATTTTGAAGGAAGTTACGAGCCGCGGTTTTCGCGTCCTTTTCCAACATAAGTAGGGCATGCGCTGAATTCGCGGTTTCAGTGTGTCGCCGATCGCGGCGCAGGCAACACATCATAAAGGGGCTGCGCCGCCGTCGCTGCCCAATTCTCCTCGGTCACCGATATTGCCAGAATGCGTATCTTGTCGTTATCCGGCAATGTAATGGACTTCGTGCCGTCTGGCATGTCAATTGGATAAGCAAACAGATAGGAGTAGCTGTAGGGAACGTTCTCGCCGGCGCCATTGTGATGATGCGAGCAATACCATGCCAGGCTGGCGCGCTTGATATAGCCCGGCTTGATGCCCGTGATCTCGCCGTAGTCGTCGTGTGAAGTGTCCTTCGAGGTCCACTGGCGGTCATCCCATTGACCGATGAATCCTCCCCAATCCTCGATAGTAAGATCCGCCTGTGTGTGGCCGATCTTGAACGTCGCCTTTTGATCGCCGTCTGCCGACGCTGCAAGTAGGTACACGCGGTTGTAGTGACCCGCCGGGAGATCAATCGTCTGCCCGTGTGCCGCAACCGCGTTGGGCACGCCGGTCTGTGCCGAAGCCAACTGGAACTGCACGTCGTTAAATGTGATCAGCGAGGGCAGCATTTCCGCCGCCAGCGCGTTGCCCTTGGAATCAAATCCGCCGCCCTGGGATTTCTCTCCATCATTGCTGGCGGTGGCCTGGGTGTAACGTAATGTCACGGGCGCTGAATGTTTGCGCGGAACCTTGGCCTGTGGCGCGGCCAGTTTGACCCCAAACGTGCGCGGCTGGTATGCCGAAAACGAGGTGACCAGTGCGCCACCGTTCACGGGGATGCTCGCGACGGGTTGCTCCTGCCCATTCACTATCCGCGCGGATTCTATCGCCGTGTTGAAAGAGATTTTGACGTCTCTCTGCGGCCGGCCCTCCAATTCAACCAGGCGCACGATGATCTCGTCGCCTTGCTCCGCCTTCTTCAGAGCCAGCACTCGAATTCGCGGGTTGCTCACTCTCAAGAAAGAAAATTCCTTGCCCAGCGTTCCCGCGTGCCTGGCGGCCTGAAACGCGATGAGTGGAGTGTTCAATCGCTGCCCCTGCCAGTCCGTTTGACTCTGCCGCCAGTCGGCGAAATGACCGGCGATGCCGTAGACGAACTCGTGATGACCGATATCCTGCGTGCCTTGGTCTGGATAGCCTCCGCGAGTTCCGGGGGTTCGGATCAAAGTGAGCCGGATGGTGTGGTCGTTCGGTTTATCCGATCCGTTCTTGCAATCAGTCAGGATAGTCGCGCCGAACTCGCCGCTCATATCTGTGAGGTCGATCCATTGGTGGGACGGTACTTCAAATTTCTTCGGCTCGGCGGTGGGCCGCTCGATAGTCCCAATGTCCCAGTTATAGGTGGCCATCTGATTCGAAGCTGCCAGGGGAAAAATCGCTTTCAGATTTGATTCTTTCGTGTTCCAGTCGATCGCGTTTGCGAATTCCACGCGCCTCCCGGCATCACCCGCTGAGAGGCTGATGGTTTGCAGGAAGCGAGAGCCCGCAGTCTCGCGCGAGACTTCGATTGCCACGCGAGCCGGACCATTTTCGACGACCCGAATCTTCGCCGGACCGCCGACGTAAGCTTTTGGCGCTGCCTGCTCCTGCTCCCAGTCCATGTTCCAGGCGGGCCAGTGCTCGGGGTTGTCGTAGGAGATAGCGAGCCGCGCAGGAGCGGTCAGCAGTTCCCTGCCCAGCGATTTGTCGAGAATACTGCCGACGTCGCCATCGGCGTTCAGTTTCACGCGGTAGTACTGATTCTCGAGTGAATTCTCCGACACCTTCATACGGTAAATGTCAGACGCGCCCGGACCGGGCTGCACATCGTAAACCGCGTAACCCACAGATGGCACCTTCGCCGCAAAGATTACCTTGCCGTTTGAAATCTGCGCCGCAACCTCATTATTATCCGGACCGATGACATGCACCGCTTTCGGCATTCCTTCCGGAAAACTGATGCTCGCTTCTACCAGATCTTCGCGCACAATGTTGAGGGGATTAAAGACCACCAGCGGGACACCCTTGGTCTCCGTGTTCAGGGCAGCGGAAACAGCTTCGGTGGCGTCGCTCAGCACGCCGGCAAATTGGTTCATCGCAATTACGTCATCGTTCCAGGCGAACTCGTAGGCCTTGGGCGTGGCGGTTCCGGCGGCAATGTCGTGGAACTGGCCGCCCATCACCAGGGTCCAGGCATCGTTCAAGGGTTGCAATGGATATGGCCGCGCGCCCAGCCATTCCGCGGCAAGCGAAGCTTTTTCGGCGGCGTCGGCCAGCAATTCCTCTTTCCGCATCCATCGTTTCTGGTAAGCCTGCGACGTCAGCGAACCGGCGGAATGATTGGTGAGCTCCATTTCGCCTGTATAGCGCGGCAGTCTAGCTGCTTGAAAGGGCGTGATGTCGAGGAACATCTGTTCAGCGTTCGCTGAGATCACATGAACCGGGCCATCCCCCACTTTCGCAGCCGGCCGCTCGGAGCGCGGCTGCCGATCATCGAACTGGCCCTCCGGCGGCAGGCTGGTCGTGCCTTGCGTAACGATGGCTTCGAGGCGCTTCACAAATTCCGCATCCGGAGCTCCTCCGATGTCGCCCGTGCCGTAATAGTGATAGTCGGTGAACACGCCGCTGATCCTTCCGTTCTGCTCGACGCGCGCTGCCCAGTCTCCTTGATGTCGTTCCTGCGCCCGATCTTCGTTGATGCGGGCAAGCACCCTTTGCTGGTTTCGCAGATGTATGGACTCCGCAATGTCGTTCGGATCGGATGCATGCCCGCTGTTCTGCTCCTGGTCTAACTTTGCGCGCACTGCCTGCAACTTGTTTCGTACGTCGTTAAGTGTTGCGTCGGGCGGCAGCGGAGGCAACGGCTTGCTGAGATCGGTTTCGATCCCGCCGTCATAAGCGCCAGGATTCAATCCTGCCAGCACGCCTTCGCCATCCGGCCCCACCCATACGCCCACATTGAACGGCGTGCCTTCGGGGGTTTTCTCGATCGATTCCGGACCTCCGCCCGGAGCAGAGGATCCCCATACGAGTTTCTGGGTCGAGAATCCCTTCACTCCGGCGTGCGCGAGAATGGTGGGCAACGACGAGGGAAATCCGAAGCAGTCGGGCAGCATGTATTCGGCGCTGGCACGGCCCAGTTCTCTGCGAAACCAGTTATTCCCGTAAAGAATTTGTCGAATGATGGCTTCGGCGCTGGGCGCGTTGACATCGCCCTCTTCCATCGACGATCCCGCCGGGAACCACCTTCCTTCATTTACGTACTTCTTCAGCTTTGCGAAATCGGCGGGAAAATATTCCTTCATGAAACGGTATCGGTTGGCGCCGCTGAAGTTGAAAACGTAATGAGGATATTTGTCGAGCAGAGCGAAATTATCCTCCATAGTCTTGCGAATGTATTCGTTGATGACCTGGGGATACTCCCATCGCCATTCCGTATCGAGGTGGGCATAGCCGACTACATAAAGAGTGGGCTGCTTCGTCAGGTCAGGTTTCTCGGTCGTTTGTGCCCGGGCTGCCGCGAGCAAAATCAGGAAGGCTACTGGAATCACCACCGAGGTTTTGCTAAATCGTTCCATCCTGAATCTCCAAGGCTCGTATGTTACATGAGCGTTGACGGCAGCGCTCACTGTGGGAGGCGCATTTCCTGATAACCTCAAGTCAGAGCCTAAGGGAGAAGCAAGTCGTTGCCGCCGATCGTCAATGCGCAGGGAATCTCGAAAGCCTTCGGAGCTAATCCGCTCTTCCAGAACATCTCCTTTACTGTTTCGGAGGGAGAACGTATCGGGTTGATCGGGCCGAACGGCTCCGGCAAGTCAACTCTGCTGCGAATTCTGGCCGGCGATGTAAGTCCCGACAGCGGGGAGATCGCAGCTCGGAAACGGATCCGTCTCTGCTACATTGAGCAGGACTCGAAATTCGGTGCGGGTGCGACCGTCCGGTCCGTCGCCCAGAGTGCGATGGAGCGAGCGGCGGTGCCGGACTCGGAGCGTGGCACTCGCTTCGCCGAGATTCTCGGCCGTGCAGGCTTCGAACACATCGAAGCGGAGGCGGCCGCTTTATCCGGCGGCTGGCAGAAGCGGCTTGCAATTGTTGAGGCGCTGGTCCAGGGGCCAGATATCCTGCTACTGGATGAACCTACAAATCATCTCGACCTGGCGGGAATTGAGTGGCTGGAAGGCTTGTTAGAAGCGGCAGCCTTCGCTTGCGTGGTGGTCAGTCACGATCGCTACTTTCTGGAAAACGTCGCTACCGAAATGGCGGAACTGAACCGGACTTACCCCGACGGGTTGCTCCGCGTGTCTGGAAGCTACAGCCGGTTCCTCGAGAAGAAGGAAGAATTCCTGCACGCGCAGTCGAAGCGCCAGGAAGCACTCGAAAACCTCGTTCATAAGGAGATCGAGTGGCTTCGCCGTGGCGCCAAAGCGCGGACCAGAAAGTCCAAGGCGCGCATTGATAAGGCCGGCAAGTTGATGGGCGAACTCGCGGACCTGAATGAGAGAAGACGGAGCGGAACGGCGCAGATCGATTTTTCCGCCACGGACCGACAAACCAAGCGCCTGATCGAACTGGAAAACGTCTCGTGCGAGGTTGGCGATCGCACCCTGTTTACCGGCCTTAGTTGCGTTATCACCGCCGGAATGAAGGTTGGGTTGGTGGGGCCGAACGGCAGCGGAAAGACAAGCCTGCTGCGGCTGGTGCGCGGGGAATTAGGGACAACGGGCGGAGAGATTCACCGTGCGGACTGGCTTCGCATTGTTTATTTCGATCAGACTCGCGAGCTGGATCCCGACCTAACTCTGCGGCGTGCTCTCGCGCCCGAAGGCGATTCCGTCGTCTATCAGGACAGGATGATTCACGTGGCTTCGTGGGCTGCAAAGTTCTTGTTCGCGGGCGAGCAACTCAATCAACCGGTTGGCCGGCTTTCTGGTGGCGAACGGGCGCGAGTGCTGATCGCTCAGCTCATGCTGCAGCCCGCCGACATTCTCCTGCTCGATGAACCAACCAACGATCTCGACATTCCCACGCTGGACATTCTGGAGGAAAGCCTGCTGGAGTTTCGCGGCTCGCTCGTCCTGGTAACCCATGACCGCTACATACTGGACCGCGTCTCAACCGTGGTTCTCGGACTCGATGGGCTGGGCGGCGCTGGTCTTTTCGCCGCTTATTCCCAATGGGAATCGTGGCAGGAAGAACGCGAGCAGTTGGCGAGAAGCGGTGCACGAACTGCCGCCCGGGCCGCTGCCCCTGCGGAGAGCGCGGGGCAGTCACCGGGGAAAAAGAAGCTCTCCTATTTAGAGGCGCGCGAATATGACACGATTGAACAGCGCGTCGCCGACGCAGAACATATACTGCAGGCCAAACGCGTCCAGCTTGAAGACCCGGAGATTGCCAGCGACGGTCCGCGCCTGGTAACGGCGCATGCGGAGATGGAAGAAGCTCAGGACAAAGTGGATGCGCTCTACGCACGCTGGGCCGAGCTGGAGAAAAAGAAAAACTGAACTTCCCTTGTCGTCTATCGATCCGGTCAGCACGCCAGACAAAAGGCGATGATCGTGTCCCCACTAGTTCCCGTGACTTCTTCCACTTCTTTCACCAAGGCTGATTCGAGGTCGCCGGGATCGGGCTTCATCTCGCAGGCGGCAATCTCCTCATTCGAAGCTCCGTGATAGCAGAGTTCGCAAACCCCCAAGCCATCTTCGGACCGGACTGGCGGTCCGAAAACGCGGCAGGTCATGGGGCGCGACGCGTAGAGTTCGCAATTCCCTGTTTCCGGATCAAGGGCGGGGCAAGGCTCTTCGTTCGCGAAATCAGCAAAACGTTGGGATGCCTCCTCTCTTTTTTCCAACAACCCGCTCACGGGATCGCCCGGAAAATCCGGCGACAGGCGGACGACCGCCTCGCGAGCACGTTCGCGTACGCGGTCAGCACGCTCAGGCGCACGCTTTTCGAGATCGACAAGGCCTCGGCGCAAGCGCAGGGCATCGAGTTGATTGATGGCAAAGACCCCGATGCAGCACTGAGTGCACCCCGGGCGGCAGACTAACCAATCTCCGCTACGGCGCGTCGTCTCGGCTAGGGCGACGTTTACTATCTGAATCAGTTCCTGATCTTTGGCGGGTAGAAGCATAACGATACTCAATCATATAACTCAGGCGCGCGCTTTATTCACTTCTGCGTCCGGATGTTCAACCTCTACCTCCTCCCGTATATTGGAAACAAATGGCAGAACATTACTTCATCGGCGTCGACGTCGGCGGCACAAAGGTTGCCGCTGGTTTAGTGAACTCGGCCGGCGAAATCACTCAGCAGACGCGAGTCCCGATGGTGGCAGGCGACGCGGCCGCCGGTTTGGCCGCTGTGAACGCCGCGATTGACTGGGTGTGCCCGCCGGCCAGGCCCGATTCGGAATCGCGCGGCTTAATCTCCGGCATCGGAATCTGCGCCCCTGGCCCGCTCGATCCCCGAACCGGCATTGTAATCAATCCGCCGAATCTGCCTGGATGGCGCAATTTTCCTCTGGCCGATTTAATATCAAAGGCCTATCGCCTGCCGGTTCGTGTCGACAACGATGGCAACGCCGCCGCTTTGGCGGAGGCCTTATGGGGTGCAGGCCGTGGTTATCGAAACGTTTTCTGTGCCACGATCGGCACTGGGATTGGCACCGGAATTGTGTTCGATCGCCGCATCTATCACGGCCGCACCGGAGCCGCAGCGGAGGGCGGCCACATCACCATCGACTATCGCGGCCCGCGTTGCGCATGCGGCAAGCTGGGTTGCATCGAGGCTCTCGCGTCCGGGCCTGCGATTGCTCGACGAGCTTCCGAAAAAATCGCTGCGGGCCGCAGCTCTGCCATCCTCGAATATGCCGGAAGCCAACTGGACGCCATCACCAGCGAGATGGTGGGCCGAGCCTGCGTTGCCGGAGATTTGCTGGCCAAAGAGGTCTTAGAAGAAACCGCCATGTTCCTCACCGTGTGGCTCGGCAACATCGTGGACCTGCTCGAGCCCGACGTGATCATCTTTGGCGGGGGCGCAGCGCCTCTGCTGCAACCGTTCTTCGGGGAAATACGCGATCAGCTCCCCAACTGGTGTGTGAACTCGCATGGCCAGGAAATTCCGCTGGTGACCGCCCATTACGGCGCGGATGCAGGCATCGCCGGAGGCGCCGCAATCTGCGTGTGAAACCTCCCCGACCCCGTGGGGCTCCTGAGAATTCTTGCAAGCCTAATCAGCGGTCAGAGAAACTTCATTATTGCATCGGTCGTTTCCTTGGGCTGCTCTTCCAGTACCCAGTGACCGGTGTTCTTCAGCACGACGACGGTGGCGTCTGACGCGACCAGCTTAGCTTGTTGGCCCAGCGCTTCTCCCAGCGACTTCTCGCCGCCGATGGTCAGTACTGGCATGGTCAGTTTGGTCTGGGAAAGTTGAGCGAAATCCTTGGCCGCTTGCAGGAACGAGACGAAGTAGGCCCATCCTGCGTGCATCCGTCCGGGTCGCGCGTAAGCCGCCGCGTAAGCCTTCCGGTCGGATTCAGGAATCGAATGGGTTTTGTCGGCTGCGAAGTCATTCCAGAAATAGTCGAAGTAGGTGCGTTCGCGGCCTTGAACCAGGGCCTCGGGAGTCGGCCCATTGAAGCGGAAATGCCATATGCCGGGGTTGTTGTAGACGGCTTCCCATCCAGCTACCCCAGGCAAGAAAGCATCCATCAGGACGAGTTTTGTCACTTCCGCCGGGAACTGCGCGGCATAGGCGTAGGCGACCATGAGGCCAATGTCGTGTCCCACGACCTCGGCTTTCTGCACGCCGAGCGATCTGGCGAGGTTATGAATGCGGATGGCGGCACTCTTCATATCCAGCCCGTCGACGGGAATATCCGAGTCTCCGATGCCTGGCAAGTCTGGTGCGATTACGGTGAAGCGCCCGGCCAGTAAGGGAATGATCGGCCTCCACATCCGCGAGGTTTCCGCATAGCCGTGCAAAAGGATGAGCGGTGTACCATGGCCGGCGGTGAGGTAGTGCAGCTTGACGCCATTGACCTCCGCCATGCGCGAGACAATGGCTTCATCGGTAATCCCAAAAGCTCTTGAGGACGACGCAATCAACAGAAGTGGGCTGAACACGATTAAGCCAAGTAAAACGCTCAAAGCACGCTTCATGTAGAACTCCGGATGAGAGGGATTAACAGTTCACAAGCTTACACGTACTCGGCAAAGCTCAAAGAGTAGCCGTGGCGCAAACAATCAGCACAGTGGCTACTCTTCCGCGTTCACCGATTCACCTATGCTTGATAAAGCTGCCATTCTGTAGCTCGGCGACAGCTTGGCGCAACTGCTCCTGCGTGTTCATCACGATGGGACCATACCAAGCGACGGGCTCCTCGATCGGCTTGCCCGACACCAGCAAGAAACGGATGCCCTCGTCGCCTGCCTGCACCACGATCTCATCGCCACGATCGAACAGCACCAGGGAGTGATTGCTGACGTCGTAGCGGGGCGGCGCGTCCGGCTTTGCGACTTGCTCGGTCAGCACCGCGCGCGGATCAGAGGCGTCGCGAAATGTCCCCGAACCTGCGAAAACATAGGCGAACGCATTGCTGGTCGTTTCTACTTTGAGCCGCTTGCGCTGGCCCGGGGAAACGGAGACGTCGAGATAGTTTGGATTAGCGGCCACGCCTTCGACCGGACCCTTCTTGCCCCAGAATTCCCCGCAGACCACCCGCACCCGCGTGCCGTCATCGTCAGCGACCTCGGGGATCGCGCTCGACGGAATGTCTTGGTAACGCGGATCGGTCATCTTCAGCGCCGCGGGCAGATTCGACCACAACTGAAAACCGTGCATGCGGCCGTGCCGATCACCCTTGGGCATCTCCTGGTGGAGAATGCCGCTGCCCGCGGTCATCCACTGTACGTCGCCCGCGGTCATCTTACCTTTGTTGCCCAGGCTGTCGCCGTGCTCGACGGAGCCTGCTAGCACGTAGGTGATCGTCTCGATCCCGCGGTGTGGATGCCAGGGAAATCCCTTCAGATAATCTTCGGGATTCTCGTTGCGAAAATCGTCCAGCAGCAAAAAGGGATCGAAATCCTTGGTTTTGCCGAAACCGAAGGCGCGTTGCAGTTTTACACCAGCGCCTTCGATCGTCGGCTTCGGTTGAATAATCTGTCTAACTGGGCGGAGCGACATAACTTTCTGTTTCCCTCCTTGTCGCGCAGCCGGCCTTAAGAGGCGCGCCGCACGCGACACTCATTACGCCTTAATGGACTGAACATCGAGCGTGATGGTCACCTCGTCGCCAACGAGAATGCCTCCGGTTTCGAGCGCGGAGTTCCACGTCAAACCGAAGTCTTTACGGTTAATCTTCGTCGTTGCCGAAAGGCCGATACGCGTATTTCCCCACGGGTCTTTGGCGGGCGCAGTCGGCCCTTCGACGGTGAAAACCACGTTTTGGGTCACGCCATGAATCGTCAACCCGCCGGCCACGGCCAGTTCCCCATCGGCGACGCGGGTTACCTTCGTGGATTTGAATGACAGCGTGGGAAACTTCTCCACGTCGAAGAAGTCGGCGCTCTTAAGGTGCGCATCGCGCTGGTCATCGCGCGTGTGGATTGAGGCCACGTCGACCGACGCCTCGACGCGCGAATTGGTTAAATTGGCCTCGTCCAAAACCAGGACGCCCTTGACGCGGGTGAATTGGCCCTTCACGTTGGAAATCATCATGTGTTTCACCTTGAACTCAGCCACGGAGTGAACCGGGTCGATGTTCCAGGTGCTGACTGCGGTTTGCGGAGTAGCGAGTGTGCTCATAAGTAAGTTCCCCTTTCAAGCGATTTGATGCGTTACACCAATATTCGTTGCAACAACTATTAGAGCCAATAAATCAAGCCACTTGGCTCCGTGCCGCGCGCAGTAACTCCGCCAAGGCCTGCAGGCGCTGCCCTCCCAAGTGGCCTAACTGCTTACGATGGGCCGCCTGCACCGGCTCATCCAGCCGGGCCAGAAGCTTCAGACCTTCCCGCGTAATCTTGGCCATCACCGTTCGCCGGTCTTTGGCTTCGCGGCAGCGCGAGATCAACTCGCGCTTTTCCAATCGGTCGAGCAGGCGCGTGACGTCCGGGTCCCGGGTAATCATTCGGCTGGCGATCTCTCCACAAAATAGGCCCTCCGGCGCGCCGCGCAGAATTCTCAGCACGTTGTACTGCGTGGGAGAAAGAGCCTCACTCTTAAGAAGGCGGACCAACCCCCGCGACAGCATGTCAGTCGTGCGTATGAGTTCCAGGAACGCCGCTTCCTCGGGACAGCCGACGGGCCGCTCGCCCTTACTTGACCTGGCCGCTTGCTTCATCTGTGACATACTACTCGTTACAACGACTATTGTCAAGACGACCGTCGTCGATTGGCCGTCCAGCGTTCGCGCCAGAACCAAGATTAATTGCGTCCGCCCTGCCAAGACGGAATCCAGCTTCAATTCCGAGACATCCCGCCCGGCCTTTCGCAATAAACTGCGAAAGGCCGGGCTCGACATCCTCTATGCTGCCACCTGCTTGCTTTTCTGAAAAAACGCGAGCAGGTCGGCGTTGATCTGGTCTGCGTTGGTGGTGGGCATCCCGTGCGGGAAGCCCGGATACACCTTCAGCGTGGAGTTCTTTACAAGCTTGGCAGACAGGGGGGCGGCCGCGACGATCGGCACAATCTGATCATCGTCCCCATGAAGAATGAGAGTCGGCACATCGAACTTCTTAAGGTCCTCAGTGAAGTCGGTCTCCGAGAAAGCCTTGATGCAGTCATAGCCCGCCTTCACGCCGCCCATCATCCCCTGGAGCCACCACTTATCCCGGATGCCTTCGGAGATCTTGGCGCCAGGCCGGTTGTAGCCGTAGAAAGGGAGAGTAATGTCGCGGTAAAACTGCGGCCGATTCTCCACGTACGCAGCCCGCAGGCCGTCGAAAACCGACATAGGCGCGCCGGCAGGATTCTTTTCCGTCTTCAGCATCAACGGTGGCACTGCGCTGATCAGCACGGCCATGCCGACACGTTTTGAGCCATGCCGCCCAATGTAGCGGGCAACTTCTCCACCGCCGGTGGAGTGGCCCACATGGATTGCGTCCTTCAGATCGAGCTTTTCAGTCAGCACCGCGAGATCGTCGGCGTATGTGTTCATCTCGTTGCCGTCCCAGGTCTGGGCGGAGCGGCCGTGCCCCCGCCGGTCGTGCGCGATCACTCGATAGCCGCGCTGGCCGAAGAACAGCATCTGTCCGTCCCAGTCGTCCGCGCTGAGCGGCCATCCGTGACTGAACACTATAGGCTGGCCCGATCCCCAGTCCTTGTAATAGATAGTCGCGCCGTCTTTCACTGTGATTGTCGCCATGGAATGTTCTCCTCGTGTTCTTGAATAACCTTGTTCTTGAATAACGTCTTCTTGAATCACCTGCAATGGTAAAGATGCTGGCGTTGCCCTCAAGGGTGATTGTTTTTTCGCGTTAGGACCTACCCACTCTTTTCTGTTGACCCTGGGATCCCCGGGTCGTACAAGTTCTCCCACGAAGTGGTCTCCCGATTCTACCCAATGGGTTATTCCTGTGCCGTAGGCACAGTCCCCGGGTTGCTCCGCCTGGGTCGGCGCAAGACAACAACCGATCTCGGAGCCACCAGATACTTCGTCTGCTGTAGGACGATTCCGTCGTTCGAGAAATCATCCGGACTCGGCAAGGCCGTATCCGCCACTCGCTCCCAATCCTGTGCCGAGCCCTCCTGCACGTGAAACTCCAGCGCTTCCCAGTACGCGTTGATCATTGCGTAGATGTCATCATCGTCTTGAGAAGCACCGTGCAGGCAGAACGCCAGGCTATGCGAGTCGTAGGACAGATCGACGTGTGGACCAGTTCCGTACCAGGAGACATCCTCCCGCCAGAACCGGCTCCGGCCTAAGGAAGGATGGTTCTTCCGGAACGAAATCATGCCTTTGAAGAAACGAAAAACGTCCGCGTTCGCCCGGAGTTGGCTCCAGTCCAGCCATCCCGTTTCGTTGTCCTGGTTATACGGATTGTTGTTGCCGAACTGCGTGTTCAGAAATTCATCCCCCGCCCGGAACATCGGGGTGCCGTTCGAGAGCAACAGCATGCAGCAAAAGTTCTTGACCTGCTTACTGCGCAGCGCCAGCACCTCCGGCGGCGCGCCTTCGTCCCCTTCGTATCCGCAGTTCCAACTGTAGTTGTTGTCGGTTCCATCCCTGTTGTCACTACCGTTTGCCCAGTTGCGCTTGTGATCGTAGGAGACTAGATCGTACAGGGTGAAGCCGTCGTGGGAAGTCACAAAGTTCACGCTCTGGTAAGCGTGATACGCGTCGGCGCGGCTGTCGGGAAACAAGTCATCGCTGCCGTAGAGGCGGCGCATGAGATCTGGAACCATCCCTGGATCACCCTTGACGAAGCGGCGCACGTCGTCGCGAAACCGTCCGTTCCACTGCAGCCAGGTCATACCGGGGAAGCCGCGGCCAAGCTGATCAGCACCTGCATCCCACGGCTCTGCGATTAAACGTAACCGGCCTAGTTCCGGATCTGCGGAGATTTGACTGAAGATGGGCGCCTCACCCCAGTTGAGCGATCCATCCGCGTTTCGGCTAAAGACCGACGCGAGATCAAAACGGAATCCGTCAACATGCATATCTCGTTTCCAGAAACGCAAGCTGTCCATCACCATCTTGCGCACATGCGCCTCGCCGAAATTCAAGGTATTGCCTGTGCCCGAGTAATTGGCGTAAGGGTTTGCCGGATCGGAGGACAGCATGTAATACCCTGCGCTGTCGAAACCCTTGAAGCTGTAGATCGGTCCCCTGTGGTCGCCTTCGCAAGTGTGGTTGTATACGACGTCGAGCGCTATGTCGATGCCAGCCTTATGAAGAGCCTTCACCATATTTCTGAATTCAATATGTTGCTCGTCGCTGCCGCGGCTGCTGGCGTACTGCGCATGTGGCGCGAAGAAGTTCAAGGGCATGTAGCCCCAGAAGTCGTTCTCTTGCGGATCGCGCTGAAAGACCGGCATCAGCTCGACAACTGTTATCCCAAGCTCTTTCAGATACGGGATTTTCTCCACCAGACCGGCATACGTGCCGGCGCGAGATGGATCCACGCCGGAGGTGGAATTCTTCGTGAAGCCCCTCACGTGGAGTTCGTAGACGATCGCATCAGACTCATGATTCGGCGACCGATCCCCTGCCCAGTCAAATGTTGAGCGGTGACCTGTCAGCGCCCCAAGCGGCGCCCGACCGGAGTTAGAACCTTCCCGCATGGCCGCCTTGCGATCAAAATCGGGAGGAAAGAAAATACATTTCGAATATGGGTCGAGCAGAATTTTCTGCGGGTCAAAGCTGTAAAGCTGAGAAACGGTCTGCCCTGCCACAGAGTATGCGTAATAGCATGCCTCACCAATCTTTGTGACTGGGATCCGGCAGTGCCAAATCCGCCCTGATTTGTTACGCAGAAAATCGAAGCGAAACGTCAGAAGTGGATTCACCAGATCGGCGCAGGAATAAAACAACAGAGTGACACTCTCCGCATGCTCAGAGTGAACGGCGAAGTTGAAGGCCTGCTCTTCCTCAATCCACGTGACGCCAAGCGGCAAGGGACTTCCCTCAACCTGAGCCCATGCCGGCCGTTTCGCAGGTGCAGCGTCCACATCCGTAGACAAATCAATCTTCATACCTTTTAGATTTTCGGTAATAATTGATCAGATTGTTGGTTGAACTGTCGTGCGCGAGCTGCGGTTCTGCTTTGCTCTCAATCTCCGGAATGATGCGCTGCGCCAGCACTTTGCCCAGCTCGACGCCCCACTGGTCGAAGGAATCGATGTTCCAGATTGCGCCCTGAGCGAATACGGAGTGTTCGTAGAGCGCCACCAGCTTGCCTAGAACTTCCGGCGTCAGTCGTTTAGCCAGGATTGTGTTCGATGGACGATTGCCCTCGAACACCCGGTGAGGAACCAGCCACTTTGGCGTGCCTTCGGCCTGCACCTGCTCAGGAGTCTTGCCGAAGGCCAGCGCCTCGGTCTGCGCGCAGACGTTGGCGATCAGCATGTCGTGGTGCCGGCCAACAGGATTGAGCGGCTCCGCGAAAGCGATGAAGTCACAGGGAATCAGTCTGGTTCCCTGATGAATCAATTGATAGAAAGAGTGTTGACCATTCGTTCCAGGTTCGCCCCAATAAACTGGACTGGTGTCGTGGGCCACCCGCCTGCCGGCGAGAGTGACATGCTTGCCGTTGCTTTCCATCGTCAGTTGCTGGAGATAGGCTGGAAATCGTTTCAAGTATTGTTCGTAGGGCAGCACCGCCACGGTTTGCGCGCCAAAAAAGTCGTTGTACCAGAGAGACAGAAGACCCATCAGCACCGGCAGGTTTCGCTCGAAGGGCGCGGTGCGGAAGTGCTCGTCCATCTGGTGGAAGCCGTTCAACATCTCGCGGAAATTCTCCGGGCCGATGGCGGCCATGGTCGAGAGGCCAATGGCCGAGTCCATCGAGTAGCGCCCACCGACCCAATCCCAGAACTCGAACATGTTCGCGGTGTCGATGCCGAATTTCGCGACCTCTGACGCATTCGTCGAAACCGCCACAAAGTGTTTCGCGACCGACTTTTCGTCACCCCCCAAACCGGCGAGTGACCATGCACGCGCGGTTTGGGCGTTCGTCATCGTCTCCAGCGTCGTGAATGTTTTCGAAGAGATAACGAAAAGCGTCTCCGAGGGATCGAGATCGCGGACAGCCTCCGCGAAATCGGTGCCGTCGATGTTCGATACAAAACGAAACGTCAGCGCTCTATCGGAGTAGTGCTTCAGGGCCTCGTACGCCATTACCGGCCCCAGGTCGGAGCCACCGATGCCGACGTTGACCACGTTACGAATACGCTTGCCGGTGTGCCCCTTCCATTCGCCGCTGCCGACTCGGATAGCAAAATCCGCCATCCGGTCGAGCACAGCGTGCACCTTGGGCACAACGTTCTCACCGTCCACAACAATGGACGCATCGCGTGGAGCCCGAAGGGCGACGTGCAAGACCGCTCGCTTCTCGGTGAGGTTGATTTTCTCTCCACGAAACATGGCGTCGATTCGCCCTCGCAGGCCGGATTCCTCGGCGAGTCGGAAGAGCAACTGGAGTGTTTCATCGGTGATCCGATTTTTCGAGTAGTCGAGAAGAAGGCCAACTGCCTCGGCGGTCAGACGCTCGCCGCGCTTTGGATCCTCTGCGAAGAGTTGCCGCAGGTGTAGCTCTTTGACCTTTTTATAGTGAGTTCGTAGGTCCTTCCATGCCTGGCGTTTGGCTGTGGGGCGCTTTGTGATCGCTTCAACTCTCGCTGCCATGGCCGCTCTCCTTTCGTGTCTCGGTTGGTTAGACAAAATCCATTTTCGTACCCGACGTTCCCCTTCGCGTTGCTCTCAGACCAGCGCGAAAAAACCAGTAACGATCGGCAACGAACTCAGCAACTTGCTCGCGCCGTTCCACAGGATCTGTACGCCAATGCACACCAGCAGGAACGAGGAGAGCCTTAGAATTACGTTCATACCGGCCGGGCCCATGACGTCTGCCAGGCGATCGGCAAAGCCGTAACAGATATAGATGGTTGCCGCCACAAACGCAGAACCGACAGCCGCGGCGAGAAGGGCCAACAGGTTTGCTCCCAAATGACGCGGTTCGTTTGCGCCCAAGGTGACCGCCACCGAGATCGAGCCCGGGCCCACAGTCAAGGGCAGTGTTAGCGGGTAAAACGCATCGTGTAGAACATCGGTACAGGTAATCGTACGTCTCACTCCACCTCGATCATTGCCGTCCTTCTGGTTCAGCATCGCCCAGCCTGTCGAAATCACGATCAGCCCACCGCCCACCTGCACCACCGGCAAGGAAATGCCAAAGAACGAGAGCACATGCGATCCGATAGTGAAGGACGCGACCAGAAGTATGAAACTGTTTATCGCGATGCGGCGGGCCAGCAGTCTCCGCATTTCCGCAGTGCAATCTCTCGTGAGCGACAGAAAGATCGGACTCCCTCCGACCGGATCCACGATCGGAAAGAGCGCACTCACGACCAAAAGAATACCCTTAACAGCTTGCATCACCGGGTTCGCGACGTTCGCAAGCCCGACGTCGCCGATCATGGCCGAACCGCGTCCTGAGGCGCGGAGGAGCCGAGCGCATTGTTCACCATCTCCTGGGCTTCGCTCACAATCATGGCGAGATGTGTCTCACTCTTGAAGCTCTCGGCGTAGATCTTGTAGATGTTCTCGGTGCCGGAGGGCCGGGCGGCAAACCAGCCGCTCGACGCCACAACCTTCAGACCGCCGATTGGAGCATCATTGCCTGGAGCCCTCGTCAGCTTGGCGGTGATCGGTTCACCCGCCAGATCGGATTCCTTTACTGCATCCGGTGAGAGTTTCTGTAACTTTGCTTTTTGCTCGGGAGTGGCTGGCGCGTCGATGCGCGTGTAGCACGGGCTGCCGAACTCCGCCGTCAGTTCGCGGTAATGCTCTCCCGGATTCTTGCCGGTGCGCGCAGTAATCTCCGCCGCCAGCAAGTCCATGATTGGCCCGTCCTTGTCGGTCGTCCACACCGTGCCGTCAAGACTAAGAAAACTCGCTCCCGCGCTCTCTTCCCCGCCGAAACAGCACGAGCCGTCGATTAAACCCGGCACAAACCACTTAAAGCCAACCGGCACTTCCAGAAGCTCGCGGCCGAGCTTCTTCACGACCCTGTCAATCATGCTGCTGCTCACCAGCGTCTTCCCAACTGCAACTTCCTGACGCCACTGCGGGCGATGTGTCAGCAAATAGCGAATGGCAACGGCGAGGTAATGATTTGGGTTCATCAAACCGGAAACCGGAGTTACGATCCCATGCCGGTCCGCGTCGGTGTCGTTGCCAAAAGCCACCTGGTATTGATCTTTCAGGCCGACCAGCCTGGCCATCGCATATGGGCTCGAACAGTCCATCCGAATCTTACCGTCGTGATCAACCGTCATAAACGAAAACGTTGGGTCAATCGTTTTGTTGACGACGACGATATCCAGCCCGTAAATGGAGTTGATCGGCCCCCAGTACGGCACCGATGCCCCGCCCAGCGGATCCACTCCAAGTTTGAGGTGAGCCCCCCGAATCGCATCCATGTCAATTACGTTCTTGAGGTCACGAACGTACGGCAGGACGAAGTCTTCCTGGTAAGTCGTCGCGGCCTGGATAGCTTTGGGAAACGGAATACGCTTGACCCCAACATTTCCCGCTCGCAACAAATCGTTCGCGCGATCCTCGACCCAACGCGTCACCTCGGTATCGGCCGGGCCGCCGTTGGGCGGGTTGTACTTAAAGCCTCCATCCTCGGGCGGATTGTGCGATGGTGTAATCACGATGCCGTCAGCGAGGTGTTCCTTGCGGCCGCGGTTATAAACCAGAATGGCTCGCGAGATGACAGGTGTAGGCGTTACGCCGTCGCCCTCTTGAATAATCGTCGACACGTTGTTCGCCGCCAGCACCTCGAGCGCGGTGCATTGTGCGGGACTGGAGACGGCATGCGTGTCCTTGCCCATATAGAGCGGGCCGTCGGTTCCCTGTCCCCGCCGGTAGTCGCAGATTGCCTGGGTAATGGCCAGGATGTGCGCTTCGGTAAATGTTCCGTTCAGGGGCGAGCCCCGGTGTCCACTGGTGCCGAAGCTCACTAACTGATTGGGATCATGCAGGTCAGGACGGCGCTCGAAATAATCCTTCTTCAGGCGAACCAAGTCCACCAGCAACTCCTTCGGAGCCGGTTTGCCTGCGAGCGGCGAAATGTTTACTTCACCAAGCACTTCTGCCTTGGTCTTTGTTTCCTTGGTCGTTGTTTCTAGGATACCGGGCATGGTTCCACCTTCCAAATCTCGGACGCGTATTCCGCAATGGCGCGGTCGCTCGAAAACTTCCCTGAACTCGCGACGTTCAGGATCGCTTTGTGCGCCCATGCGCCGGGATCGGCATAGAGCGCGCCAAGCCTTTCCTGAGCCTGGCAATAAGAGGTCAGGTCCGCCAGGTGCATGTAGTGATCTTGGGTCAGAAGCGTATCGCGCAATGGACCGAACACGCCCGGTTCGTTAGGGCTGAAGTGGTCTGAGAAAATGAGGTCCAGAGCGGCTCGAGTCTCCGGCTCATTTTCATAGTGCCAGTGCGGGTTGTACCAGGCGCGGCTGTTCTCGACTTGTTCCACGGTCAGGCCAAACAGGAAAAGATTATCTTCGCCTGCTTCCTCCGCCATTTCAATGGTCGCACCGTCACGCGTGCCGACGGTTAAGGCTCCGTTCATCATGAATTTCATGTTGCTCGTTCCACTGGCCTCGTAGCCGGCAGTCGAGATCTGGTTGGAGACGTTGCTGGCCGGAATCAGACGTTCCGCCAGCGAGACATTGTACTCTGGGAGAAAGACGACGTTGAGCCGCCCGCGCACCACGGGGTCCGCATCAACCGTGACCGCCAGGTTGTTGATGAACTTTATGATCAGCTTCGCCAGACGGTAAGCTGGCGCTGCTTTACCGGCAAAGAAGAAGGTGCGCGGGAGCATCTCCATGTCGGGGTTTGCCCGCAGCCGGTTATAAACGACCACGATGCGCAGAGCGTTCAGCAGTTGCCTTTTGTATTCGTGGATGCGCTTGATGTGGCAGTCGAAGATCGTGTTCGGATCTACAATCTGTCCTGACGTTGACTTGAGCCAATTGGCAAACTGCGCTTTGGCCTCTCGCTTTGAGTCGAGAAATACTTCACGAACGCTGGAGTCCCCGGCGAGCGGCTTGAGTTGGTTGAGCTGGCTCAGGTTGGTAGTCCATCGCTCGCCGATGACTTGCGTGATGGCACCGGCCAGTGCGGGATTGGCTTCAAGCAACCAGCGTCGCGGCGTCACCCCGTTTGTTTTGTTGTTAAAGCGCTCGGGGAACATTTCGGCGAGATCCTTGACCGTCATCGTGCGCAAAAGCTTCGAGTGGACAGCCGCCACCCCGTTGGTGCTGTGTGTGCCGACGATCGCGAGGTTCGCCATGCGGATCTTGCGCTCGCTGCCTTCTTCCACCAGGCTCACGCGCTCCACGCGCCCCTCATCGCCCGGGAAGCGTACCCGAACTTCGTCGAGCAGCCGCCGGTTGATCTCATAAATGATCTCCAGATGCCGGGGAATCAGTGTCTGAAACCAGGCCACCGGCCATTTCTCCAGAGCTTCCGGCAGCAAAGTGTGATTCGTGTACGCAAGCGCCTTCTTCGTCAGATCCCATGCCTGGTCCCAACCGAGATGCGCATCGTCCAGCAAGATTCGCATCAGCTCTGCGACTGACATCGAAGGATGCGTGTCATTGAGTTGACATGCGATCTTCTCCGGCAGTTTCTCCCAATCCGTGTTGTGGCGCAGGAAGCGGCGGACCAGGTCGGCCATGGAACACGCGACTAGAAAATATTCCTGCAGGAAGCGCAGTCCTTGACCCTTACTTGTGGAGTCGTCCGGATACAGCACGCGAGTAAGGGACTCCGCTTCGAGACTGTCGCCGAGCGCGCCCACGAAGTCACCGGTGCCGAACTTCTCAAAATCGAAGTAGTCAGGCGCAGCCGCGGCCCAGAGCCGTAGCGTGTTGATCGTCTTCCCCCCATAGCCCACCACGGGGCGATCAAACGGAATGCCGATCAGGCTCGACGGCCGGTTAGGAATGACCTGAAAGTCACCGCCGTTCAACTGGAACGAAACGTTCAGCTTGACTTCCACTCGCTCTTGAGGCCGGGCGATCTCCCAGGGATCGCAGTCGCGAAGCCAATTGTCCGGACTCTCCTTTTGCCAGCCATCCACGATCGATTGCTTGAACATGCCGTATTCATACCGCAAACCATAGCCCGTGGCTGGGAGTTGCAGGGTGGCCATCGAGTCGAGGTAGCAGGCCGCGAGACGGCCCAAACCTCCGTTTCCTAGGCCCGCATCCGGTTCCTGCTCGACCAGTTCCAGCCAGTCGAGACCTATGTCTTGAACTGCATGTCGCACCAGGGGATCGAGCAGGAGATTGGTGACATTGTTGGCCAACGATCGCCCAATGAGAAACTCCATGGAAAGGTAATAGATCCGCTTGGCATTCTGTTGCTCGTAAGTTTTCTTGGTCAGCACCCAACGCTGCGCAAGAACGTCTTTCACCGAACGGGCGAACGCCTCAAAGCGCTCCCGCGCACTCGCCACTTTTGGATCGATGGCCCGGTCAAAAACCAGATGCCGCTCGTAAAACCCGTTATCCGTCCCGAAGAACGGAATGGGCCCGCACCCGTACTGTTGGAGAAGAGTTGAAACGTTGGCTGAGGTTGAAACGTTGGCTGAGTCGGTAGTCATCGGAACGACTCTTGCGGAGTTGGGCCGCGCAACACTCTTTGTGCTCATCGGCGGATCCTTAGGTTTTATAGGTTACTGCAAATCGTCAGCGTACAGTCTGACAATCCTGCCGTGTTCCCGCGCAGGACAAGATATTACTCTGGGAGTACTTCGCGCATGCAACGTCTCTACACAAGATGCTCAACTCCCCGAGCGCGCTTCCTTTTTCTTGGCATTTCGTTCCATCCCGCCCGATGCTGCATCAACGAGGAAGGATTGCATCTGGCGGCGGAATGCAGTGATTTTGTCACCAGCAGCTTCCGTTTGGATACCCCGTGCCAAGAATCCTTTCGCATCTCTGCGGAATCTGCTGTCAGAGAGTGTAGAGGAAGAATTTAGACATGATATTAGTCCTGACCGTCATTTGCGTCTCGGCGCTATTCCTTGTGATCGTTGTCTGGTTCAAACGCACAACGGACCGCCGCGAGATCGAGCAGCACAGCCTCACACCGGAGGCGCTGCACACATTGTTGGCAGCCAATCAGGACGTGCTTGTTTTTGATGTCCGCCAGCCGCTCGACTTGCTGGCCAACTCTGAAATCATCCCCGGCGCGAAGAGAATACCTCCACGGGAAGTGCTGGAGAACCCGTCGCTAATCCCCAAAGAAAAAGACTCCATCGTTTACTGTACTTGTCCCAGCGATAAAACCAGTCGAGAAATTCTGCAACGAGCGCTTGCCTTGCGTCTCTTGCGGATCAAGTTCCTCAAAGGCGGATTCGCGGCCTGGAAGGCGAAGGGCTATCCGGTCGAGCCCTACACCCAGCCATTCCACCTTTAGCGCTGCTTGCACTAACCCAACACTGGCCCTGCTAGACTGACGCGGTGCGCCGTCTGATCGTCAATGCCGATGACTTTGGCCTCACTGCGGGCGTCAATCGCGCCATCGTCGAAGCTCATACCAATGGAATCGTGACTTCCTCCACGCTCATGGCCAGCGGGCAAGCCTTCGACGATGCCGTGCGCCTGGCGAAAACTGTTCCTCAGCTCAGTGTGGGCTGCCATGTCGTACTGATCGACGGCGAGCCACTTCTTGACGCCAAACGATTGCCGTCTATTACTTCTGCCAGCGGCGTCCGCTTCCGTGACGGGCTGAAATCCTTCGCAATCCGTGCGCTAGCCGGCCGCCTTGACCCCGGCGAAATCGAAGCGGAGGCGAGCGCGCAGATTCGCAAGCTGCAATCGCACGGCATCGGCGTCTCTCATGTGGATACCCACAAACATACGCATTTGTTTCCGGCAGTGCTCCGGCCCCTGCTGCGTGCGGCCCGGGCCTGCGGCGTGCGCGCGATTCGCAATCCTTTCGGCCCGCGCAAACCCCTGAAGTCGAGTGAACTGTTGACGCGCCCCAATCTATGGACACGCTATGCCGAGGTACGAATTCTCAGCACTCTTGCCTCGAAGATCCGCGATGCGGTGAAGCGCGAGGGCGTGATCTCTCCCGACGGGACGCTCGGCATTGTCGTGACTGGTGCGCTGGACGAAAAACTCTTCCGCGGCATCGCCGCAATCATTCCCGAAGGCACATGGGAATTCGTCTGTCATCCCGGCTATAACGATCTTGATCTCAAAAGTGCCAAAACCCGCCTCCGGGCATCGCGAGAAACTGAATTGCGCCTGCTCACCATGCCCCAGGCGCGCGAACTGCTGTTGCAGCAAGGAATTGAGCTGATTTCGTACCGCAATCTGATTCCCTCCGGACATGGCCCATAGCGGTTTCCGGTTGAAATTTAGACGGACTGCCCTCGGGTGCGGGTGACTTCGGTAACATTAGCGAGACTCTCCCCGAGGGTTATGATTCCATTAGATCCGGCTCAGAACAGTCGGGCTGGGAGACCTGTATCATGTCTGCCTCTACGGCAGCCCCGCGCGCGACCTTGGACCTGCGCATACGTGTGTGGGGCATGGGCGCTAACAACCAGCCCTTCAATCAAAACGCGATCGCTCAAAACGCCAGCGTCACGGGCGCCTGCATTTCCGGCCTCGAGCACCTGTTAAAGGTGGGCAACGTCGTCGGCGTTCAATACGACACGAAGAAGGCTCGCTGCAAAGTGATCTGGGTGATGGAGGCGGGGGGATTAAAGAAAGTTCAGGTTGGGGTTCAGTTGCTTGTCGATCAGGAGTGCCCGTGGATTTCCCAATTGCCCGCAGAGATGCGGTCCAACCTGCCCGGTCCTTATCATGACAATCGCCGGAGGTTTCAACGTCATAGGATTTCGTTTCCTTTGGAATTCCGTGACGAACGTGTCAACACTCCGATGCGGGTAAGCGCCACCGACATCGGCGGCAATGGTTGTTATGTTGAGACCAACATGTCTTTCCCCATTTCCACGATGCTGCGAGTGGATTTCTGGATTGACCAGGAGCACGTCACTTGCTCCGCTGCCGTTCGCACGCGCGATGCCGGCGTCGGCATGGGCATCGAGTTCACCGGTCTGCCCGAAGACACCAAGAAACGGCTTCAGGCTCACCTGAATAAGCTCGACCCCGGCCTTTCCAGACCGGCGCCAAAAACATCCGAGTAACTCCAGCGGGCTTTCCCGCGCGCCGGGACGCTCCACCCTGTAGAATCTGCATCCTCTGGTGTTTCCTGCCATCGAATTACAGAACCCTGCAGACCACTGGAAAGGGCGGACTTCAACCGAATGAAGATTGGGATCACTTGTTATCCCACCTACGGCGGCAGCGGGGTGGTGGCCACGGAACTTGGTCTGGAGCTGGCGCAGCGCGGCCACGAAATTCATTTCATCTCCTACGCCCAGCCCATCCGGCTGCGCGGCCAGGAACCCAATATTCACTACCACGAGGTCGAAGTCTCGCGCTATCCGCTGTTCGACTATCCGCCGTACGATCTGGCTCTGGCTACCCGGATGGCCGAGGTCGCCCAGCTCTACGATCTCGACCTGCTGCACGTGCACTACGCCATTCCGCACTCTGTGAGTGCTCTCCTGGCACGGCAGATGTTGGGGGATGGTCCGCGAGGCCGTCGTCTTCCTTTCGTTACCACGCTGCATGGCACGGACATCACTCTGGTGGGGCTGGACCGCTCCTACCTGCCTATCACCCGCTATTCCATTAACCAGAGCGATGGCGTCACCGCCGTCTCCAACTATCTGCGCGACCGCACCATGCGCGTATTGGATGTGAGGAAAGAAATTGTGGTGATTTACAACTCGGTCAATTGCGACGTTTATAGCAGGCCCAAAAATTCCGCGGAGCTTCGCGCCGAGTATGCGCCCAAGGACGAGCGGCTGCTGGTGCACCTTTCAAATTTTCGCCCGGTAAAGCGGGTTTCGGACGTGATCGAGATCTTTGACCGCGTGCGCAAGCAGGTTCCGTCGAAATTGCTGCTGATCGGCGATGGCCCAGACCGCTCCATCGCCGAATGGCTGGCCGTACAAAAAGGAATCCATGAAGACGTTCTTTTCCTGGGCAAGCAAGACGAGGTGCAGGAGAAGCTCGGAATCGCGGACATCCTGTTGATGCCGAGCGAACTGGAGTCCTTCGGTCTGGCTGCGCTGGAAGGGATGGCCTGCGAAGTCGTTCCCATCGCGACCCGCACCGGCGGCGTGCCGGAAGTGATCGAACACGGCACCAGCGGCTACCTGGCCGATGTCGGCGATGTAGATACGATGGCGCGTTATGCGATCGAACTCTTCAACGATGAAACCCGGCTGCGAGCGATGGGCAAGGCGGCCCGTGCCGCCGCACAGGCCCGTTTCTGCTCCAGCAAGATCGTTCCCCAATACGAGGATTTTTACCGGCGCGTGGTCGAGCGCTCTTCGTAGAAACCTTCGGGAATCGCTCCCATCGCCTGCAGCACCGGCAATCGAATGCGGACCAGAGTTCCCTTCCCTTCATGGCTGTCGATGGTCATGCGCGCCGTATCTCCGTATAGCACCTGTAGCCGCTCGGAAATGTTGGCCATGCCAATGCCCGCACCCCGGGTGTTCGATTCCACCAGTTGCGTGGCCGCCATGCCCACACCATCGTCTTCCACTTCAATCACCAGCCCGGAGTCGGACAAGCGGCTGCGCAGGTAGATGCTCCCGCCTTCCACCATGGAAGAGAGTCCATGCTTGATCGAGTTCTCCACCAAGGGCTGCAACAGCATGCTCGGAACCATGACGTCGAGCGACGCCGGATCCAGTTCCTTCACGACCCGGAGCTTATCCGGTCCGAAACGCACGACCTCGATGTCGAGATAGTTGTCGATAAACTCCACTTCCTCGCGCAGCGGCACGAAGGAGTCTGTGCTGTTGAGCAAGCGCCGCAGAATGGTCGCCAGTTTGGAAATCACGTCGCGGGCTTTATCGGGATCGAAGCGAACGAGAGAAGAAATCGAATTCAGAGTGTTAAAAAGAAAATGAGGATTGATTTGGTTTTGCAGCGCTTCCATGCGCGCGTGCAACAACAGCCGCTCCTGCTCCTCCAGCTTGATCTGGATGCGCACGCTGTTGAAGATCTTGAGTTCGATTCCTATCGCCATGGCCGAAGCCGCATAAATCGCCGCCTCGATCCATAAATTGCTGCTGTCCATGCTGAAAATAGAATGGGGAAAGTATCGCGAGAACTGGCTCTGCACGAAGCGCAAACCAATGATGGTGGTGAAAAACATGATCTGCCAGTCGAACAGATGCGGGGTCGGCAGGTTGCGGCGGATCAGCCGGTAAATACTGAGATCGATAAATGGAGAAAACGACCAGATGTCATCTTTATCAAGCGCCATGGTGCGCAGTTGGCCGGCTATAAATCCGCAAAGCACGCCGAAGGGCAGGGTCGCCCACTCTCCGTGCACGAGCGCGGGCAGGGCCATCAATACGCCTCCCAACACTCCCGCCCAACGTCCGCCGATCACGCCCAACAAAAGCGCAGTTTCAAAACTTAAATCTCCAGCGATAAAACTCTTGGCCGAGAACCGGATCCACACACCGATCGCAATCGGCAAGCCAAACCACAGAACCAGGTAAACCTTCTGGCGCGGCGTACGCTCTTCGCGAAACAGCAGAGACTTGAACTCCACCGAACGCACCAGGCTGCTGGAAACGGCCGCAGCCACGCCCAGCTTCACCAGCAAATTGATCCAAATCAGCCGCGGTTCCATGGAATTTGGGCAAACACAATTGCCCGCGAGAAAACTGTAGCACGAAGCGAAGACTCCCTCAGAACTAGATAGCCTTCCACCGACCCTGAAGTCGAACGTCAGTTCGCGATTGGTCTTGCGGTTTCATCGCCACCGACGTAGCATTCCGACTCTGAAAGGATGGATCCCATGATCTTAGGCATGTCTTTATCGACATTCACCCTCGTCCACGTGTTGATAAGCCTTGTCGGCATCGGCTCGGGATTGCTGGTCGTCTACGGAATGTTTCTGGGAAAACGCTTCGACGGCGCCACCGCAATTTTTTTGATGACGACGGCCTTGACCAGTTTGACTGGATTCCTCTTTCCGTTCGAGCGCCTTCTGCCGTCGCATATTCTCGGTATTATCTCGCTGCCGGTGCTCGCGCTTGCGATCTACGCCCGTTACGCTCGTCATCTGGCCGGCGCTTGGCGTACCGCCTACGTGGTAAGTTCCGTGCTCGCCCTGTACCTGAACGTGTTCGTCCTGGTGGCGCAGATCTTCTTGAAGCTGCCGGCCGCACATGCGCTCGCGCCTACGGGAAAAGAGGCGCCGTTCCTGGTCGTGCAGCTTATCGTCATGGCGATCTTCATCGTGCTCGGCTTTTTCGCGGTGAAGAAATTCCGCGAGCCGCTCGCCAACGCGCCGCAATGGACAAAGACGAAAGCATCTTGATTCCTGGAATCTATCTAGTTCCAGCGTCCCTTCGTGTACCTTTGTGTCCTTCGTGGTTCACCTGTTTTTTGTCTCCGCAAACTGCCGCCTTACCCATTTGGTAGCACCGCGCTACCCACCGGTCAGGGAAGGTCCGCTAACCCCATTTATATCGTTGGGCTTAGGGATAAATTGGACAGGCGCCCGCAACCTCAAAGCTATTCGCTATTCTCCGCCATTAATTTCGTAGCGCATAGCAAGATAAGGCCTTGCTCGGTGTATAATAGCTTAAAGCGAATCACCCCGCTTTATGGAATGTTCCAACTGGAACATTCAAGCAAATTAGTTCTTCTGACCATTCTTCAGAAAAACGCGCAGGTCGTGCCCCGTCATCTCTTTCGGTTCGTCGACGCCCAGCATCCCGAGCAGGGTCGGCGAGATATCCCGCAGCGACCCGTTGGGCTTGAGCGTGTACTGCTTGGCGTCTTCCGCGACCACGATGAACGGCACGGGATTGGTGGTGTGCGCCGTGTGCGGACCGCCGGTTGCCGGGTCGATCATCATCTCGGCATTGCCGTGATCGGCTGTGATAAGCATGGCGCCGCCTTTCGATCGAACGGCGGTTTCGATTCGGCCCAGGCAGGCATCCACAGTCTCGACCGCTTTCACTGTGGGTTCAATCTTGCCGGAGTGACCGACCATGTCCGCGTTGGCGAAGTTGACGATGATTACGTCAAACGTTCCCTCTTCCGTCGCCTTGACGACGGCATCGGCAATCCCGGCTGCGCTCATCTCCGGCTTCAGATCGTAGGTCGCAACTTTCGGCGACTGCACCATCACGCGCTCTTCGCCGGGGAAAGGCTGCTCTACTCCCCCGTTGAAAAAATAGGTCACATGCGCATATTTCTCGGTCTCGGCTATACGCAGGTTGCGCATGTTCAGACCGCCCATCACGTTGGCCAGAATGTTCGCCATCGACTCCGGAGGAATCACCACCGGCAGGCTGAAATTCTTGTCGTACTGCGTCATGCAGACGTAGTACAGATCCTTTGGCGCCCGGTCGCGGGGAATCGTGCCGTCGAGATCGGCCGCACCGGGAAGATCGCTTCCACCTTTCGCATAAAGCCCGCTGTTACGCGCCAGCGCTCGCGTGATCTGGCGCACACGGTCGGCGCGGAAATTAAAGCAGATGCAGGCGTCGTCATCGCGAATAGCCGCCAGCGGCTGACCGTTCTTGTCCGTACACACAAACGGCACGACAAACTCATCGGTGACGCCCTTATTGTATGAATCCTTCATCCCCTGAACCGGGTCGGCGCACTTGCCCCCTTCTGCGTCGCTGAAGACCATCGCGTTGTACGCCTTGAGAATGCGCTCCCAGCGCCGGTCGCGATCCATCGCGTAGTAGCGGCCGTTGACCGTGGCAATCTTGCCGGAGTTATATTCGCGCATCTTCTGCTGCAGTTGTTCGAGATAGCCTGCGCCGTTGGTGGGCAGCGTGTCGCGTCCATCCATGAAGGCGTGCACGAAGACACGGTCGACGCCGTTCTGCTTCGCCATTTTCAGCAGGGCGTAGAGATGAGCCTGCTGCGAGTGCACGCCGCCATCGGAGACCAAACCAAACAAATGCAGTCTGCGCTCGCCGACGCGCGCGTGCTTCATCGCCGCGAGCAGCACCGGATGCGAGAAGAACTCGCCGTTTCGGATCATCAGATCGATGCGCGTGATGTCCATGTGCACGATGCGTCCCGCGCCAATGTTGAGATGCCCGACCTCGCTGTTGCCCATTTGCCCTTCGGGAAGGCCGACGAAGGGACCGCTGGTATGGATCAGCGTGTTCGGATACTCACGCAGCAGGCGATCGTAAGTGGGCTTGCGTGCGAGAGCGATGGCGTTGGCTTTGGTCTCAGCGCGGTATCCCCAGCCGTCGAGGATGATGAGGACGAGTGGTTTGGGAAGGGTCATTGGTCGGCGATTCATTGGTCGAAGAGTTCCCGTGCGATTCGTGTGCGGTCAAACTCGCTGTAGTCTGCGACTCTGGAAAGGATGGAGTTGAGCGTTCCCAGCTTGAAGATCTTGTGCGCGGGAACCGTGACCTGGTGCTTAGTTCCACGAAGGCTCGTTCTTAATTGGAGGTGGCTCCCAGACTGTCGGACGATCTCGTACCCGTACCGGCGAAGCAACTTCGCCAACTCGTGACCGGATAGATCACGAGGCAACCTCAAGCGGAAAAGACCTCGTCCTTTACCATGTGCAAGCGAATAACAGCTGGCGCCGAATTGTCGTCGAAGTGGCACCGAACCGCGTCCCGCACCATCTCACGCAACTCCTCCATGGTCTCCCCTTGCGTGAAAATGTCATGACCGAGGGCGCGCGCCTCGTATCCGCCTTCGGGCGACTCTTGAACCGAAAAAATGATCTCGCTATCTGGCATACGTAAGATTGTAACGCTCCGTTTGAGCGGTACCCCCTCCCCCTCGATATATTGGAATCAACATGTTAGCGCGAAAACGCGAAATAATCTCTTGGAATCAACAACTTGCGGGCAAAATCTTGGAAGCAAAGGATTTAGCGTTCTCACAGTCGGATTTGCCACTCCCGCCTCCTCGATCATCATCCGCTGTTCGGGCTGTGGAAGGCAAGGTCAGGTGTCACAAAGGTTGTCGAATCTAAGCTTCCAGTTCCAACGATTCGCAATTGCTTCGTGAGTGTAATGGCTTGATTTCGCCAATCATCGGATAAAATGCGTGGTCATGATCAGCCCTGAGGCAAGAAGTTGGTGGGAGCAGCGCCGTCTGCGATACAACATCGGGCTTGTGATTGCGGGGGTGTTGGCGTTCGTGTGCTACGTAGCGGTGGTTGACCGGGGCATATCTGTCGGCGCAATGCCAGACGCTGAAATCACTCTTTTTACGACAGCGTTTCAGGGTGTTGCTTACTTGTTCATGATGGCGATTGCCAACGTCTGCTATTTCGCGGAGCCGCTGTCCGAATCGCTAATCAAGCCGCAAAACGTTGAGAGACACCGCCGCATGACATTCCAGTTCGGGTTGTGGTTTTCCGTGCTGCTTCCGTTCGCCATCCCTCTAATCGTTGCTTGGTCTTACCTCGTCCACCCGGCAAGAACGACCATTGTGCGGTGATGGTTGGCGAAATATCGCCATCACACTCATTGACCTTGCCTGCCACTGTTCAAAACGTGCAGAATTCTGAGGGGGCAGCGAACAGTGAAGATTGCGCTTCGGACAGCAAGCAGTGAAGACTTCGTCTTCGCCCGCAACCTCTATTTCGAGACCATGCGCGGGATAATCGAGCGCCTTTTCGGTTGGGATCAGACCCGCGAGGAGAGGAACTTTGCGGGGTTCTTCAAAGTTGAGGAAGTCGAGATCATCATCGCCGATGGACAAGACGTGGGTTGGATTCAAGAACAAGTTGACGACCAGTCGATTAACCTCGGCTCTTTCTACGTGCTGCCCGCGATGCAAGGGCGCGGCATCGGGACGAAAGTACTGGACATACTTCTGACGCGCGCTGCTGATGGATCAAAAGCCATGACCCTGGCGGTTGTAAAAATAAATCCCGCCCGCTATTTTTATGAGAAGCGCGGATTTCGGATCACCCACGAAGACCAGCACAAGCTCTACATGAGAGCCGACCCAGGAGGACCTCGCCAGGACAACTGACGATAAATCGCCATTACACTCCACTCATCGACTAGGTTCCGGGGTGCAAACGCTTCGGCGGCACGACTGAAGTCTCGTCCTAAGAAATGTTTTGCTCCGAATCAGTGCACAGTTCGTTCCCCCTTGCGAACCGCCGGAGAACTAGCCGAACCTTCGAACTTCGGTTCGCCGAGTTTCGTAATCCACAGGCCTGAGTGAATGTCATTGAAGTACATCAGGCTATTCAGCAACGGGCTGTCGCACGTCACCGAGCAGGGTTGTCCTCCCCAGACGAACGGCAGGTTCGGACGAAAACCTTTGGCGTCTCCGGTCCAGAAGCGGGCAATTTCGCGGCCCTGGCGGTAGAGGTCGCCGCGCAACTCGCCGGAAATGTCGAGCACGCGCGCGCCGCCACTATAGTAGCCCTCGTAAAGCATGTCGTTCGCCGCCCAGAAATTGTGCGAGCCGCCTTCCGGCACTTCATACTGCCCGACCTCCCGCGGATGCTTGATATCAGAAACATCCATGACATGGCAGATGGCGCGCACCGGAATGCGGTCTCTGTCATCCAGTTCGAAAATCGCGGGAAAGACTTCGTCACCCACAAATAAATAATTCTTGTAGCGGAATACGCTGTGAGAGCCCGCCAGCCAGCCGTCTCCATAGAGTTCATAGTGATTGAAACGGTATTGGCTGACCAGTTTGGGATTTTCCGGGCTGCCTCCGGCCATGCCGTTACCTACATCGAGGATGATCAATCCATCTCTCCAATAGGCCAGATAGGCCAGACCATCCTTCACCTGCAGGTCGTGCAGATAACGTCCGCTGGTCACCGTTCCGTGCTTGGTCTCCATGCTGGTCACAGTCGGATTTTGGGCTTCCCAACGCGCTACCTCCTTAGGATGTTTGGGATCCTGAAAGTCGATGATGCGGAGAGAGCCCGTAGCGTCGTCGGTAAGATATACGTAGTGGCCATCAATGTAGGCGCTGTGTACGCCGCCGCTGACCGTCGCGGTGTACTCGGAAAGAACTTTCAAGTGCGCTGCGTCGGAAGTGTCCAGGAAGACGATCCCGTTCTTGCGGTTGGAAGCTCCTTCGCGCGTGAAGACTCCGATTTTTTCGTCGGGCGTGGTGCTGATGTCGTTGATCAGGCGGGCGTCAACCTTGAGAGTATCGAGAAGTTTTGGATTGGCGGGATCGGCGATGTCGTAGACGAAAAGTTTGTCCGCGATGGTCGCCAGATAGGCGTGATGGCCGATAATCCACTCTTCGGACATCTGCAGGTCTGGCATAGGGACGTGAGACACAACTTCCATCTCGCGCTCCACGTTGCGCGGGCGGACCACGACTGATGCGGCGGCGCTGTGCTGGCCGCTGCTGGCTACGACCACATACGTGCCAGCCTTTTCCGCCACGAAGGCTCCGTCGGGATAAACCGCCGCGCCGCCGCTGCTGCCGCTTCCACTCAGAGACCAGCGCACGGGCGGATCTTTCAAGTGGCCTCCCGTGCCATCGAGCGCAGTTGCGCTGAAGTGGACTACATCGCCGGTGCGCGCCTCCGCCGAAGCGGGCTTGACCGTCAACTTACGCGCGGCATCGCGAACAACTTGCAACGTGATGGTGTTGTTCGCTCCTTCCGACGTGGCTTTGATCGTGACACTTCCAGGTGCGATTCCGGTGACCAACCCAGCCGCGTCTATGCTCGCGGTGGATGGCTTCTCCGACGTCCATTTGACCGCAACATCGGTTCGGGGATTCCCGTTTGCGTCGCGAGTAATCCCTGTTAGTTTCTCCGCACCGCCGACTACGATGCTGGGATACGCCGGGGGCTCAATTTCAACGGCGGTAACTTTCGAGTCGGTCACGTTGACCGTGGCATAGCCGGCCTTGCCCGCGATCACCGCGCCGACTGTGACCACGCCCGGCGCGTGAAAAGTAACTTCGCCCGCCTCATCAGAGCCCGCCACATCGAACGGAGCGGCGAACCACACCGAAGGCTTTTCGTCGATGGGATTGCCCGCGGCATCTTTGGCGGCAGCGCTGAATTTGACCTTTTCTCCGACGTGAGCGTCGAGGGTCTTGGGGCTGATCTCCACGCTCGCGGGAGCTACCGAGGTGCTGGGGGGTTCCTGCTTGGCGGCGTCTGAGGCCGCGTCCTGTTTGGCAGGCGCAGCGTCTTGCTTCGCGGATTTGGAGTCTGGCTTGGCGGGAGCGTCCTGCGACCACATGGTGGTTCCTACTGAAAGGAACATGACCACAACAGCCAATGCGAGCGCACTGTGCTTGAACATTCGTCCTCCGGTGCTTGCACTTGAGTCATTGGGCGTTAGTCGTTGGCCGCTTGCTGATTTTGCTAACGACTAACGACCAACGACGTTCTACTGCTTTGCTGGTTCCATCTTCCAGAAATCAATGCCTGCCGCTTGCGGCGGCACATCGACCGTAGCCACGGTTTTCAACGTGCCAAGGTCAATCACTTCTACTGTGCCAGGCTCGGAGCCAACTCCCTCGACCGAAATAAAAGCGTAGCGGTCGTCCGGCGAAACGACGGCCCCATGCACGACTTTCCTCTGCGTGGAAATTTTTGCCAGCTCGCGGCCCGTGACAGGATCGAAGATGGACACCGATTGTCCACGCTTATTGGTTGCGATCAGCCGTCCGTCCCTGGTCATCGCCAAATTGTATACGCCGGTTCCTGCCGGAAAGCGGTGTGCCAGCGTCCAGTTGTCCGTCTTGATGGCAACGATCTCGTTTGATTGATTGCAAGCTACGTAGACGATCGATCCATCATTCGACGGCTGCACCCACGTCGGCGTGCATGTGGCGCTCTTGTGGTCAGGCATCGCATGGGGATCGGGCGCGCCGCTCATACCCATTTCTTTGCCCTTCCCCAGCATGAAGTAGCGGTCTACGGCGAACTTTCTAGTGTCGATCTCGACCAGCAGGTCGTCCATCATGCAAGCCGAATAATGTTTGGTGCCTTGGTGGTTGAGGCGCGACCCGTGTGGCATGGTGCAGGTGGGGATGCGTTTGATCTCGATCATCTGATCCGTGGCGACGACCGAGATCGAAGATGGAACCATGTCGCCATGAAAATTGGCGTTGGCGACATAAATAAAGTTGCCGTCAGGAGTAATGTCGGTGGTGGCCGGGAACAAGCCGAGGCTGGTGTACTTGATTACATCGTCAGTCCCGGCGTGGTATTTCCAGACGGAGCCCTCGGGCCGACCGTGGCCTACAGACACATAGAAATATTGTTTGTCCGGAGAAACTGCGATCCCATGCGGCCCATTGACGTCCATGGGCATGAGACCGATGCGCATCTGGCTCTCAACCCGCGCGCCGTTGGGACCAAAGCGAATCAGCACAATCTTGTCCGCGGATTCACAGACGACGTAGACGAGATAGTCCTGCGGGGGATGGTCCGGAGTCGGCGCGGGAGACTGCCCGCTGCCGCCGACGGCCAAGAAAAGCAGCAAGCATGGTGCGAACAGACAGAGAATGGGCCGAAAGCCTCCGCAAGGTTTTTTTCGATGAGCGACGGTAGCCTTCTCCATTGGTCTCAGATGGTCGAAGAAGTATATCCAACAAACTGAGGACGTACTAGAGGCCACAGCTGGAAATACGGCCTACCAGATCAGACGAACATCGTAACGGCGAAACAATGGGTCCGAGGTAATGATGGGAAGGTTCTCCTCCAGGCTCTGCGCAATCAGCATGCGATCGAACGGATCGCGGTGATGCATCGGGAGACGCTCGAGAGCGAGCAAATGGTCGATGCTGATGGGGAGCATCTCGATCGCGTTCTCCGCCAATTTTCTGAGCACGTACGGACCGGCAGGCCGAGGAAGATTCAGCTTGCCCGACTGTACCTGGATGAGAATCTCCCAGAAGCTTGCGATGCTTAGCGAAAGACCGGCGGGCCCGGCAAAAGTGTCGCGGGCGCGGCGCGACATCCTTGCATCCCCGGCAAGACCCATAAGAATGCGTGCGTGTCGAGCAGGGCCTTCATTTCGGTGAAAGGGGTCCGTTATAGAAGAGATCCTCAATTTCAGGATCGGGATCATTGAAATCGTCCGGAACCGTAAACTCGCCTTTGGCGCTGCCGAAAACCCTCTTCTTGGGCTGCTTTTTCAGGGGCACTAGCTTGGCGACCGGAGTCCCCGCCTTGGCGATGATGATCTCTTCCCCCAAGGCTACTCGCTCGAGCAGGCGGGAGAAGTGGGTTTTGGCTTCGTGGATATTGACTTCCATCGACCCATTGTGGACTAAGTCAATGGATCATATGCAGGACGCCTTCGCGAGCTTTGACGAAGAGGTTCCCGATGAGTTCACGCCCCAACTAAGGGCCTTGCGCTAGGCTTTGAATGTATTGGCAAATGGATTCCTGCAAGAGTCCGAGTTCGGGGCAGCGGTCGCGCAGCCCGGCGTAGTTGCTTAACGTGTGCTGGATAAGTACGTCGCGCCCTCCTCCCGCTCATCTGGCATCCCCGTACTGCCGCAGGAATGGCACGAATACGTTCTCCTTAACAGAGACATCCGCTCTGATTTCATTCCACGACTGCTCTAGTTTGTCGGTGTGACCAGCCAAGAGCCAGACCTCCACTTCCTGCACTGCCGCACAGCAGATCAGTTTGACGCCAGCCTGGAGAGCCTTTTGCTCCAAGTGTGTGAATTCGCCCGACCTGTCTTTGCCGTCCGCATCAGGGAGGAACAACATCACGTCATGGTGCTTATAGCGTTCGAATACCTCGTCAAGCAGAGTCTTGGCATGTTCGTACCCATCTGCTTTGGGATTAGTTAGCACCATTACCTTTGCGTTTGGTCTGCCACACTCGGTTAGAATCCGCTCGACCAAAGGCTTCAAGATGTAACCGTTGTATGTAGGATCCTCGGGGATGACTAATGCGCGAAAGCTCAAAGGGCGCCCTCCAGCCACCCCTCAGCGAATAGTTCTCCGATTGGCTGTTTGCCATGGATGACGTTTACGAAGTCCGGAACGTCCGTAAGGGGTTTGATAGTAGAAGCGCCAGAATTCTCATCGCGCGCGCAAAAGAACGTTGTTGCGTAATCTTCTTCCTTCAGCCAAGACAGAACCACAGGCGAATGAGTTGTGGCCATGACCTGCCGGTTCGACAGTTGCGATTGAGACTTTAGAAGCTCAACCAATAGTCGCAAACGCGTAGGGTGAATTCCATTCTCGATCTCTTCGATGGTAAGAATGTCAGGCATATCGGGTTGAAAGAACGCGGCTGCGATTGCTGCAAATCTGAGAGTACCGTCAGACAGAATTGGTGCTGGGTAGTCTTCGCCCTTTTCCGTCAAAGCAAACAAGGGCTCGTCGAGCGCTCCCCTTAGTATCTTTACATCCTCAAACTCTAACGGAGTGAGTTGCTTCAACCAAGAAAGATACCCCGAGCGGGCAGTAGGATCATCCAGAATCGCCTTTACTAACGCAGCAAAATTCTCTCCGTGTTCTCCCATCCTTCTTACGAGTTGGGCCTTCGAATACTCGCGCAGAACCGACGGGGTCGGGTCGATTCGCTGCGTGTTACTTAGCGCCTGGATACATTTCTCGATGGTCGCCTTGCTGGACGCTGTCACGCTCCGATCTTTCAACATTTGGTGCAACACGGGGCGCGCCTTCTCGTAAGCAAGATGCGGTTGTCGTCCTTTTCGGCCGGGATAGTAGCGAACCTGAAAGAAAGGAAGGGAAAGGGAATTTTCAATAGGACTGCTGTCGTAGATGTCGGTAATCCTTTTCAGCTTCTCATACAGCACACAACCGTGTCGGGCTGATAGCCCCGTACTGTACTGGATCGGCCATGAGCTTTCTCCCGTTGCTATGTCGGCGGAGAAATATATGCTAGGTTCGCTGCCTTGGGTTGCGCCCTGAGCAGCCAGAAAATCGGCCTTTGTACTTCCGCCACGTATAGGCTCCCAAGCCTCACTGCTAGCACTCTTGGGTTTGCCGTTAAGTATCTCGTCGACGGTGAATCCGTAACCAATTCCTTGCAGGACCCGTAGGGCGTCGAAGAAGTTAGACTTGCCGCTCGCGTTGGTTCCAATGAAGAGATTGAAATTTCCGAGCCTTAGCTTCACATCTGCGAGGCTCTTGAACCCCTTAATCTCGATGCGCTGAATCAAGCTGTCCCCTCGATTCCTTAGCAGCCATAGAATAATCCATCTGTAACGGTGCTCTCTACTCTACTATTCTCGAACCATCATCCCTTGTAATTCAGCGCCTTCAAACCCAAGAACCTCGCTGAATCCCCCAACTCCTCCTGGATCCTCAGCAGTTGGTTGTACTTGCAGATGCGGTCGGTACGCGAGGCTGAACCGGTCTTGATCTGACCCGCGCCGGTGGCGACGGCAAGATCTGCAATGAACGTATCTTCGGTTTCGCCCGAGCGGTGCGAGATCACCGAGGTGTAACCGTTTCGCCGCGCCAGATCGATGGCATCCAAAGTCTCGCTGACCGTGCCGATCTGGTTGACTTTGATCAGAATCGAGTTGGCTACGCCCTTGTCGATTCCTTCCTGCAGAAACTGAACATTCGTCACAAACAAGTCGTCTCCGACAAGTTGAATGTTGCCCCCGAGTTCCTTGGTTAAATTCTGCCAGCCCCCCCAGTCGTTTTCAGCCAGCCCGTCTTCCAGAGAAACGATGGGATAATCGTTCACCCACTTCGCCCAGAACCTGACCATGTCGTCAGAACTCTTGGCGGATTTGTCGGACTTCTTGAAAACGTACTTGCCGTCCTGATAGAACTCGCTGGCCGCGGGATCGAGCGCGATCGCGATCTCTTCCCCCGGCTTGTAGCCAGCCTGCTGAATCGCTTCCAGCACCACTTCGATGGCTTCGACATTCGACTTCACCGACGGCGCGAAGCCTCCTTCATCGCCGACCGCGGTGTTGTACCCGCGTTTCTTCAGCACTCCCTTGAGCGTATGGAAAACTTCCACGCCCCAGCGTAGCGCTTCCGAGAACGAAGGCGCGCCCACCGGCATCACCATGAATTCCTGAAAGTCCACATTGTTGTCGGCATGCGCGCCCCCGTTGAGGATATTCATCATGGGCGTGGGCAAGGTATTGGCGCCCGCGCCGCCAAGATAACGATACAGCGGCAGACCATATTCCAACGCAGTCGCGCGCGCTGCCGCCATCGACACCGCGAGAATCGCGTTCGCTCCCAGCCGGCCTTTATTCTCCGTGCCATCGAGTTCGATCATCTTCTGATCGAGCCCCCGCTGGTCGTAGGCGTCCCAATTCGCCAGCGCGTCGGCGATCTCGCCGTTAACGTTCTCCACCACTTTGAGAACTCCTTTGCCCAGGAAACGCGCGTTGTCGCCGTCGCGCAATTCGACGGCTTCATGTTCGCCGGTGGATGCTCCGCTGGGAACGATGGCTCGGCCAATCGCTCCCTCCAGGAGTTGTACCTCCGCTTCTACCGTAGGATTGCCGCGCGAATCCAGCACTTCGCGCCCGATGATGGCTGCGATATTCGTCATACTGCGCTTACCTGCCTTCTCTGAATTATTTTGTGAGTAATGGATGGTTCGAATTAAAGCGAGACGAATTATAGCGGATGAAGACGACGGCGATGTAACAATGCTCGAAACACTCTTTCGATAACATGTGTACCGTGCAGAAATGATCCCATGATCGAGCGATTCGATTTCTCCGACTTTCGCGAACTTTTTGCCAAAGCCAATGAGGAAAAATCTGGCGACCAGTTGGCCGGAATTGCCGCGCGATCGGAACGAGAGCGAGTCGCAGCGAAACGAAAACTTGCCGACCTGACGCTAGAAGAAATTCTTCGGCGCCCGCTGATTGATCCCTCCGGCGACGATGTAACACGCCTCATTCTCGAAACCTACGATCAGGAAGCTTTCCGTCCCCTCGGTAGCATGACCGTTGGAGAATTCCGCGAGTTTCTTCTCGACGACGCAACAACAGACGTTCAGATACAGAAGCTTCAGGGTGCCATCATCCCTGAAATCGCCGCCGCGGTGACCAAGCTGATGAGCAACAAGGATCTGGTGCTCGCAGCCGCCAGAATTCGCAACGTCACACGCTGCCGCAACACCATGGGCGAGCGTGGAGTGCTCGGCATCCGTGTGCAGCCCAATCACCCGGCTGACGACATCGGGGGCATCCTTCTCTCCGCCTTTGAAGGACTGCTCTACGGCTGTGGAGATGCCGTCATTGGCGTGAATCCTGCCACCGACTCTCTGACAACAGTCCATTCGATTCTTGTCGCACTGAATCGCCTGGCTGACGCCTACGAAATTCCAACCCAGACCTGTTGCCTGGCCCATATCACGACGCAACTGGCCGCGTTAAAACTCGGAGCGCCGGTCGATCTTCTCTTTCAATCCGTCGCCGGCACGGAAGCAGCCAACCGCAGCTTTGGAATTACGTTGAACGTGCTGCGCGAGGGTCAGCAGCAAGTTCTCGAACATCACCTCCAACGAAATACCCGCTGGGCCGGGGATCACGTGATGTACTTCGAAACCGGCCAGGGCAGCGCTCTCTCGGCTGACGCGCATCACGGAGTCGATCAACTCACGCTCGAAGCACGGGCTTACGGAGTTGCGCGCGCCTTCCAGCCTTTTCTGGTCAACAGCGTCGTCGGCTTCATCGGGCCGGAATATCTGGCGGACGAAAGGCAGATCATCCGCGCCGGGCTCGAAGATCACTTCATGGGCAAGTTGCTCGGACTGCCGATGGGTTGCGACGTCTGTTACACCAATCACGCTGCTGCCGACCAGAACTCCGCCGACAACCTGCTGCTGCTTTTGGCGGCTGCGGGCTGCAACTATTTCATGGGTGTTCCATGTTCCGACGACGTGATGCTAAATTACCAATCCACCAGCTATCACGATGGACTGGCGGCGCGGCGGTTGTTCCAACTGCGTCCAGCGCCGGAGTTCCTCGCGTGGCTCCAGAATATGGGGATTTATCGCGGCGTCGAGCCCGCGTCTCTCGATTCCTCTGCGCGGCGGCAACTCTTGCGCGGTCTGGAGTCGTCCCTGGAAAAGACGGTCTGAATGACTCGCGAAAACGAAGAACTTTGTGGTGGACACGTTCCCTTGTAGAGACTTGGCCTCGCGGGATAGAAGGAGACGGCATGCGGAGAATTGTTAAAACCTCGCTACTTTTCGGGCTAATGCTGATGTCTGTCCACACTGGCGCTGAAGGTCAGGAAAAGGGAGACGGTGGGGTTGCTCGACCTCAGTCACCTTTGACACGAGCTATCACGAAAGTGCGGCCGTCCGTGGTCCAAATAAGTGTAAGTTTCTCCAACTATCCCGAGCAGACCAGACATGCCTTTGAAGAGCTATCGCGTCAACATAAGTTTGGCTTGCGAATTTTTACGACGGCTGCCGATTTCGCCATAGGTACGGGCTTCCTGCAAAACGAACTCGGACTGTTATGTCATCACGGCGAAACACGTCATAGATGCTGTACAGACCTTCAGCATACCGGGCCTTGATCTAGGACAGCGAGGGGCATTTGTGCTAATTCAGGCCCCCGACACGGGCGAGATTCCACCGAAAGGCAGCGCGGCCCTCCCTGGCGGTCGTCGCGGTGCGTTTTTCAACGCCGGAGCATTTGACGTGGTTGACCAAGACCCCATTCACGATCTCGCATTGCTTAAATTAAAGAACAACCCATTTACAGTCGATCTAGCGTTCATCGATAAGAGATTTCAGGTGGCATCAGCGAAGTTCTCTCTCGGAAGACCAGATGAAGGCGAGCCAATCGCGGTATCTGGATATCCGCTTTCGTCATCTACCTTGATTACCACGTCGGGAGCCGTTGCTTCATCTTGGAGCGTTGACCCAGGCCCAGCGGGGTGGGAGTCTCAATGGTCCGACATCTACCTGGCCGACATGCGTGTTAATCCAGGGAACAGCGGCGGTCCAGTATTCTCTACTCAGGATGGATCCGTGATCGGCGTGTGTGTTAGGTTTGACGCTGATTTAGTGGGATATGCTGGTACCAACGAACTTGCTAAATTGAACGATCATTACCTTTCGTACAATTCTGGCCTTTCTCTCGTTGTTCCGGCGAAGTACGTCGTAGAACTTCTGAAGAAAAACCATCTGAAATGGACTGCAACAGACGCCTCACCGTAGCGCCTCCCGTCTGTCGAGAGGCTGTGTGGTGGACTCGCGGGCATTATGAGAGTCACAACCAGAGCCAAACCCGGCACTAAAATCCTCAGTCGCGTAAGGCGTCGGATAAATCTGGTTAAGCTGTTTTTTAGCAGACTGAGAAAAATTCTGAACGTTTAGAATCAACAAGGTAAATGAAAAATGAGTTGAGTACTTACGATTTGCCTGAGCTGTTGAAGACGCTGCGCGCGCGGACTCCGGCGCGCCTGCTGGCAGGCCGCAGCGGTGCGGCGTATCGAACCAGCACTCAAATGGAGTTGCGCGAAGCCCACGCCGCTGCCCGCGACGCCGTGCGCGCAGAGTTAAACCTCTTTGCCGATCTCGGTGAAGATTTCGTACGGAAATGGAATCTGCTGGAACTCTTCTCCCAGGCAGCGAGCAAGGATGAATATCTGCTGCGGCCGGACCTGGGCCGTCACCTGAATGATGCATCCCGTGCCAAGATAAGCAGTCATTGCGCCGCAAGACAGGATTTGCAAATTTTGATTGGCGACGGGCTCTCGGTAACCGCCGTGGCCGCGCAAGTTCCCCGACTGTTGCAACTCCTCATGGATGGAGCGCGGTCTCGTGGCTGGTGCGTTGGTTCGATTCCAGTGATTCGTCACTGCCGGGTAGGCGTTCTTAACGACATTGGCGAGTTGTTGAAGCCCAGAGTTGTTGTGCTCCTGATCGGAGAACGTCCGGGGCTGGCAACCGACGAGAGCCTCTCCGCTTACATGGCATACCGGCCGAAAGCCGCAGATACCGATGCCAACCGGAACCTTATTTCGAACATTCACGCACGCGGTGTAAACCCGGAGTACGCCGCCCAGCGCATTCTGAATCTGGCAGCTTTGATGATGAAAACTCGCGAGAGTGGTTGCCAACTTCGAGAAGAACTTCCAAGTGAGGCCGCGCCCGCGCGCCTTCCAGAAGACTGAGGAGTGGGCCCACCGGCTCCGGCGTCCCGAAGCAGGCAGCCGGCTGTCCCCTTATCTTCGCTGGTTCTCCGGGCCTGACTCATATTGTCGCGGCCACCTGCCTGGTCTACAGTCAAAGCAACTGATCGGACGATCTAGGGTTGTAAAACCTGACGATCTAGGGTTGTAAAACCTGAGGAGGAGTCATGAAGAAGTGCACAGTTCTAACTTGCAGCTTGCTGCTGGCATGCTCTTGCATAACTACGCTGGCCGCGGCGCAGACCAGTTCACCAGTGCCGGCCGGCACGGCCCTGATGGCCAAGCTCGAGACCACACTCGCGACCTTCAGCAATAAAGCGGGTGACCCTTTTCAGGCACGGCTGACGCAGCCCGTCGTGCTTAGCGGGAAAACGGTAATTCCCGCCGGAGCAATGATCGAAGGCCGCGTGACCCGAGTGACCGAACCCCGCCGCATCTCAGGCAAGCCGACCATCGGAATCCTGGCGGAAGCTCTGATCCTCCCCACCGGCGAACGATTCTTCCTCGATGCGACTCTGGTCGACACCAATGCCGGACGCGATACTGACGTGAACCGCGAAGGCGAGTTCAAGGGACCCGGCCACGACCGCCGCGACCAAATCGAAACCGGCGGCGGCACCGCAGGTGGAATGTTGATCGGCGGCTTAATCGGCGGCCCGCCTGGAATCCTCATCGGCGGAGCCGTTGGCGCAGGCTCGACCGGAATTCACTGGCTCAGCAAGCACCGCTCTGCCGTCCTGCGCTCCGGCACCGATCTGACTCTCGAACTCAATCGCCCCCTGGCGATGACACCCGTGGTAGCCAGCGCCGAACAGTAAACAATTTCGGATCTTCCCCCACGCCGGAGGCGCAAGCCTCCGGCTTTTCGTTTTGCCACGACCCGAACGCGTTTCTGCCTTTCACATCCCCGAAGCCAGCTCCGCTTCGCTCACCAACTGCAGTTCAATCCAACCCTCCACCGGTAACGCATCCACAGGCAAACGATTTTGCCAGAGGCTGAAGCGCAGCCGCAGCCGGTTGGTCGAAGCCATCGCCACGGCGTCCGTCTTGTGGTCAGCCGCCGTCTGCGAACTCGCAGCCGAACCAGGCAGCGCCAACAACCAGCTCAGGGGCAACCGGAACTCAAAGTTGCGTCCCAGCACCGCCTTGGCAATCTCCTCGCCAATGGAGGAAGAATCGTGCTCCGATTCGTCCAGGCCCTCAACCTTCCATCCCATCAGCTTGCGGCCTTCCACCTTGGCATCGAGCCGCAGAGTCCGCCGTGGGCGCGCTTCCCCGCTCGCCCACGACTCCAGATTCACCACCAGATCAAACGCCATGTCCGGAACCGGCCCGGCAAAATCCAACCGTCCGTAGACGAACACGCTGTTGATCCCGGCATACACGGAATCCAGAATGAATTGTCGCCCATGCATCGCGCCGGCTCGCTGGTCGGCGGTAAAAATGGCAGCACCCATCCACTCAAAGTACCGAATCTTCTCTCCCGTAACGCGAGGATGAATGTAATGAGTTTGCGGCGTAAAGTCCGGCCGCACTTCACCCGCGGTAATCGGCTGCGCCAGATAATCCGGCGGCGTCGCTCCCAGCGCCTGATACACGTTGGAAAGATGCTTCCGGTAAAGCTCGTCAAAATCGCGGTCGTTGGCCGAATGGTGCTCGGGCCCATACCACCAGTTCCAGTCGCTGCCCTCGGCAATCAGAAGTTCCTCGAAGGCCAACTTGCGTTGCGCCACGCTGGCGCGGGCCGCATTCTGCGTATAAAATTCACGCGCGTGGTAAAGATAGTCCCAGGCGCGGTTATCTTCGGGAGCGCCGATCCAAACATTGAAGTTCGCATGGATCCACGAGCCCGGCACCAGAGACCTCAACGGCGAAAAATCCCGATGGCGGGCAATCGCCTCTGAAACCGTAACTGCTTCCAGACCTCCTTCGCGTTGCAGCGCGTCATAGAAGCGCCGCAGAAATTCCCGCCCCGACTTCGGATAGTATTCCCAGGCATTCTCCCCATCAAGAATCACCGACACCACGGCATCGCGCCCCTGCGCTAGTACCGGGCGCGCCGCATCCTTGATGTTGCCCAGCAGATGTCCGGCCGCTTCGCGCGGATCCATCCCCGAATAGACAAAGCCGATCAGGTCCGAAATCGTGTGGTCGCGAAACACCATGTGCATGGCAGTCTGGCCATTCTCATAGCGGTGAATGTTGTAGAGGCGCTCGGCCAGGTGCGCGGGCAACCGTCCGTTGCCGTCGCGCTGAAAGAACACCCCTGTGCTGCGGCCCAGCACACCTTCATCCGTGGCCATCCACTTGATACCGAGACCATGAGCGATGGCCAGCGCCTCTTCCGACACGCTGCCCTCAGACGGCCACACGCCCTGCGGCCGCACGCCAAACACCTGCTCATGAAGATCGAGCGCGCGCACCAGTTGCTCCCGCGCGTCCTCCGGATGCCGAAACCGGTTCTGCGGCAATGGCAGGCCGGGCGACGACACTGCTCCCGCATTGGTGTCGCACACCAGCGGAAGAATCGGATGATAGAAAGGCGTCGCCGAAATCTCGATCGACCCCTTCCTCGCGGCGTCGGCATACGCCGGCAGAACCTTGCCGAGCAGTTCCCTTTCCCGCGCAATCACGAACCTCTGATCGTCGAGCGAGTAGTTGCGCTCCTTCTTGATCAGCGCCGCAATGTCTTTCTCTTCCAGAAAGAATTCGTCGAACCACGCAATCTGCGAGAGCACCTGCAAATCGGTGAAGTGCTGCGTCTCAAAATATTTTTCCGCTTTCTCCGCCGAATACCCATGCTCCCGGAACCGCTCCAGCAATTCCGCGTAGCGTGGATACCTGCCAATCACATTCGCGTGGTTGGCCTGAAAAAGGTATTGCAGCGCGAATTGCCGCTCTTTCTGCGTCAAATCCTTGGCCGGCTTAGCCGCTACGTTCAGAAACGGATCCTGCGCCGTCCCCGCAACGTAATCCTGAATCTGCGTGATCAACGACGGCACCAGATTGAAGTTCTGGTGGACATGCGGAAACTCGTCCAGCAGCTTCACCATGCCGTAATAATCCTTCAAACCGTGCAGGCGCACCCAGGGCATGCGATATTGGCCGGTCACCAGATCCTTATAGAAAGGCTGGTGCTGATGCCAGAGAAGGATGAGACGCAGGGCGGGCATGGCTGGAAAGAAAGTCTAGCATGGAGATTCTGTCGCGCACTGACGTGCATGTTAGCTGGAGCGCGAACAAGATCAGGCTCTTGCTGTTTACATGCAACGTATTACTATGGTAATGAGTCTTATCAATCCCGATACCTCCGTGACGTTTGCGTCGGCGGACTGGCGGGCTAGAGTACACTGTAATGCCGAACACGAAGCCCAAAAGAAAATCCACTATGGCTACGGCGCCGCTCAAGCGCAGAACTGCGATGGACAAGCTTCTGGAGAGTATGGACGAGCTCGCAGTTTCTGCCGCGGAACGAATGACCACAGAGGAAGTGCGCGAAGTACGCAAGAATATCAACGACCTGGTAGATCGGGCTGTTGATCGTAAACCGCGTCGCGAAACTGCTTAATCAGTTTCTTCCGTTGCTCAGCGCTCATCCCTGGGTTGAGTTCGTTTATAAGTTCCACGTATTCAGGTTCCGCATCGAACCCCTTCGCTACCAGTTCCTTCACCGCCGTACGTCGCGACGGAGTCTCTTGGCTTCCTCGGGATCGCAGTAGGTTCGATCCGGATCGCGTCGCGTTTTTGTCCATTTGCTCATACACCATTAATAGAAGCAGATTGGGACTGACCCTGCCATTCCTCTCTCACCCCTTCTGCATTGTTCAATATAGTTTGATGGCACGAGCAAATGCTATTGCGCCCGCGCTTGTGCCACCACGCGCATCTTCCGGTACACTAGGAACGCCCAAAATGCCCGCCCTCACCACCCCCGCCGCTTCCGACTCCATCACCCTGCTCTCCGATCAGGATCTCTATCTCTTCAACGAAGGCAGCAACTATCGCATGCACGAAACCATGGGCGCGCATCTGATCTCGGGCGATGCCTCGCGCGACGGCAAAGCGGGCGCCGTTTTCAGCGTCTGGGCGCCCAACGCCCGCCTGGTCTCGGTGATCGGCAGCTTCAACTCCTGGGGCGCCCGCTCCAATCTCCTCGCTCCTCGCGGAAGCTCCGGGATCTGGGAAGTCTTCGTCCCCGGAGTAACAAAGGGCGCGCTCTATAAATTCCACATCGAGTCGCGCACTCACGGCTACCAGATCGACAAGGCCGATCCTCTCGGAATCCTGCACGAGAAGCCTCCCCGCACCGCCTCGGTGGTCTGGGATCTCGACTACCAGTGGAACGACCGCGACTGGATGGAAAGACGCGGCGCCCGCAATTCCCTGCGCGCGCCGCACTCCATCTACGAGGTTCACCTCGGCTCCTGGATGCGCGTTCCCGAGGAACACAACCGTCCTCTAACTTATCGCGAGACCGCGCCGCGTCTTGCCGAGCACGCCGCGCGCATGGGTTTTACCCACGTCGAATTCCTGCCCGTGATGGAGCATCCCTTCTACGGTTCCTGGGGATATCAAACCACCGGCTATTTCGCACCCACCTCGCGCTACGGCACGCCGCAGGATTTCATGTACCTCGTCGACTACCTGCACCAGCATGGCATCGCCGTAATCCTCGACTGGGTGCCTTCGCACTTCCCTTCCGACGCCCACGGCCTGGCCTACTTCGACGGCACGCATTTGTACGAGCATGCCGATTCGCGTCAGGGTTTCCATCCCGACTGGAAGACGCACATCTTCAACTACGGACGCACCGAAGTCCGCAGCTTTCTGATGTCGAGCGCGATGTTCTGGTTCGACAAGTATCACATCGACGGCCTGCGCGTGGATGCCGTCGCTTCCATGCTCTATCTCGATTACTCCCGCAAACAAGGCGAGTGGATTCCCAATAAATTCGGCGGCCGCGAAAACATCGAGGCCATCGACTTCCTCCGCCGCTTCAATCAGGAGGCCTATAAAGAGCACCCGGATATCCAGACGACTGCCGAAGAATCCACGTCCTGGCCCATGGTTTCAAAGCCGGTCTATCTCGGCGGCCTGGGCTTCGGCATGAAATGGGATATGGGATGGATGCACGACACGCTCGAGTACTTCAAGCAGGATCCCATTCACCGCAAGTATCACCACAGCAAACTCACCTTCCGCATGTTGTACTCGTTCCACGAAAACTTCGTGCTGCCGCTTTCGCACGACGAGGTGGTCCACGGCAAGGGATCGCTGATCGGCAAAATGCCCGGTGACGAGTGGCAGCGCTTTGCCAACCTGCGGCTCTTGTTCGGCTACATGTACGCGCAGCCCGGCAAGAAACTGATGTTCATGGGCGACGAGTTCGGACAAGTCCGCGAGTGGGGGCACGACACCAGCCTGGAGTGGGACGTCCTTCAATATCCCGTTCACAGCGGTTTGCTGAACTGGGTAGCGCAGTTGAACCGGGTCTATCGCAGCGAACCCGCCCTGCACCTGCTCGACAATAATCCCGCCGGCTTTGAGTGGGTCGATTGCAACGACAATCTGACCAGCACCATTTCGTTGCTGCGGAAGAGCGAATCTCCCAAAGACACGGTGCTAATCGTCTGTAACTTCACCCCCATCCCGCGCATGGGCTATCGCGTAGGAGTGCCCGAGGGCGGCTACTGGCGCGAACTGCTGAACAGCGACGCCTTGGAATACAACGGCACCGGCATAGGCAACCTCGGCGGAGTCCACGCCGAAGCAGAAACAGCCCACGGCCGTCCCTACTCGCTGAAGCTAACGCTGCCCCCGCTAGGAGCGTTGTTCCTGAAGGCGGGATAGTAGCGCCGCCGTCCCGGCGGCTGTCGCGGGGGCGTCCTCGCCACGGCTATTCAATCTCTACCGCCGACTCCCCGAAACGGCGGGAATCGCCATGCACCTTTAAAAGTACTTGGCGTGGCTGTCAAGTCTACTTTAGTGGGCATTCGACCCCCTCGAAAGTAGACATTCCTTCCACAGCCTAACCCCTTGATTCCATTGATCCGCCAAAAAGCCGACACGCGGAATCAAGGACTTACGCCCGCAACTTTTCTGCAAAGTGAAATGTTCCAGTTGGAACATTACAGCGATCCTGCTCCTCCCCAAAATAAGCTGCCAGTGCGAAGCACTGACCACCGACCACTTACCACTGCTTTTAGTGCTATGCTGCCCTCAGCGCGCCACCATGCGGATTCTCACCCGCTACATCCTCCGCGAAGTAAACTCGCACGCCCTCATCGGCGCAGCCATCTTCACCTTTGTACTTTTCACGCGCGATCTGGGACGCATCCTGGAACTCGTGGTCCGCGCCAGCGCGCCACTGCCCAGCGTCGCCGCAATCTTTTTCTACACCGTCCCCTTCGCCCTCACATATACGATCCCCATGAGTGTGCTGGTCGGGATCCTCATTGGGCTGAGCCGGCTCGCAGCTGACAGCGAAATCACTGCCATGCGCGCCAGCGGTATGGGCGTGTGGAGCTTCGGGCGAGTGCTCGCGATTTTTGTGGCGGCCGCGTGGGCACTGGCGCTGATCAACAGCCTCTATCTGGCGCCATGGTCACTCGCCTCGCTCGGTCACCTCGAGGATCAACTCAAAGGTTCGCAAGTCTCCTACGAAGTGCAGCCTCGCGTTTTTTATGAAGGTTTTCCCAAGCTCGTGCTCTACGTGCAGGACGTACACAGCGCGCAAGGCGGCGCGGTTTGGAAGGACGTTTTTCTGGCTGACATTTCCGACGCCGCGAACCCGCGCATAACGCTGGCTCAAGAAGGCATCCTCGTTCCCGAAGGCAGGGACCGCCTGCACCTGCACTTAAGCAACGGTTCGACTCACGAAACCGATCCCGCGAAAGCAGACCACTACCAGATCTCTTCCTTTCAGCAGACCGATATCCCGATCGAACTGGCTTCGTCGGAGAATAAGGCAGAGGAACAGGTACCGTACAGAGCCACCGGTACATGGGCGTTGCATGAGCGCGCCGCGAGAGTCGATCCCGCGACGGCCCGTTTGTACCTCATCGAGTTTCATAACCGTTTCGCGTTGCCCACGGCGTGCCTGGTGCTGGCCATGGTCGGAATCCCGTTGGGACTCTCGTCGAAGAAGAGTGGCAAGTCGGGGGGGTTCGTGCTCACGATTGTGCTGGTCTTCGTCTACTACTTTATTTCTCTGCTCGGAGTATCGCTGGCCAAACAGGGCCGCGTTGGCCCGGCATTCGGTGCCTGGCTGGCCAACCTCGTATTCTTTGCCGCGGCGTTGTTCCTGCTGTGGCAAGCCGAGCGGCGGCCCATTGATCTGTCAGCGTTCCGGTGGGCGTGGAAGCGCGACGACGCGACGACGAACGTTCCCGCGCAGGACCGCAGGCGGAGGCGGCGAGATCCCGCGAACGCTTTCGAGCGCGCCTCCACGCGGCGCAGAGTCTTCAGCGCCAGCTTCCCCACGCTGCTCGATGACTATGTTCTGCGCGATTTCTTTCTTTACCTCGGGATGATCGTGTCCGCCTTCCTCGTGCTGCTGCTGGTGTTCACTCTGTTTGAGTTGCTGGGCGACATCCTGCGCAACCAGACGCCGGCGATTGTGGTCGCGGAGTACCTGCTCAACGTTGCTCCGTACCTGCTCTACACTGTTGCTCCGCTGATCATGTTGCTGGCGGTGCTGATAACCTTCGGATTGATGAACCGGTCGAATGAGATCACCGCCATCAAGGCTGCCGGAACCAGTGTCTACCGCATCGCGACGCCTGTGATGGTTGCCGCCGCGGTGCTGGCCGGGGGCCTTTTCTTTGCCGACCAGTTTTATCTGCCCCACACCAACAAGCGCCAGGAAGCGCTACACAATCAGATCAAGGGGAAGCCGCCGCAAACCTATCTGCGCCCGACCGGCGCTGGATTTTCGGCCAGCACAACGACATTTACTATTACCAGTTCTTCGACGCTGACCGTGATCAGTTCGCCAACCTCACCATCTTTCAACTCGACCCCGCCAGCTTCGCGATCACCGAGCGCATCCACGCCGAGCGCGCCCACTGGGCCGAGAACACGGGCCGCTGGATCTACGAACAAGGCTGGCAGCGCACTCTGAGCGGCGCCGCTATCGCCGGCTACCGCACCTTCGACGTCTCTACCTTCCCGCAGCTTAGCGAAGCGCCGTCGTATTTCAAGAAAGAGGTAAAACAATATTCCGAGATGAACTATGAGGAACTGCGCCGCTACATTCGAGATCTGCAGCAAAGCGGATTCGACGTGGTGCGGCTTCGGGTGCAGCTAAACAAGAAGCTCTCTTTCCCATTGATCACCTTGATCATGGCTGTCCTCGCCGTTCCGTTCTCCATGTCGGCTGCGAAGAAGGGAGCGATCACCGGAGTCGCGGTCGCGGTCGGAATCGCCGTGGTCTATACGGTGGTGTCGAGATTGTTCGAGGCGATGGGGGACATCAGCCAGTTGCCGCCCGCGCTGGCCGCCTGGTCGCCGGACTTGATCTTCGCTTTGGTGGGCGCTTATCTGATTCTCAAAATCCCCACCTAATTCTCCCAACGAATTCCGCAACCAGCCAGCTTAAGCGTCGTCGCGGTGGCGCCGTTCGACTCAACACCTATACTGACGCCTCGCTGCGCTCAGTTGGACAGCCGAGGCGGCTGTCCAACATGCTACTTCTTTGCCGACCCGGTCATCATAAACGCCTTCACTACGATCCCGTTCGGCTGCACACCCACCGGAATCATCGTCAGAAGCGAGTATTCCGTGGGCTCCAGCTTTCGCGGCACGCGCTTCTGGATCACCGTGACATCGCCCGCCTGCGTATCGAGCACTAGAAGATACTGCTGATCCTGCGACAGCGCCAGGCCGTCCGGACGGCTCCCCACCGCCACGGTTGCGATTCTTCGGCCCACGTCGATGTCGTAGACGGCAACGCTGTTGGAGCCGAAGTTGCTGGCGTATAGCCGGGAGCTATCCAACGTCACGACTGCGTGGGTCGGATTTCGCCCGATCAGCGAGCTGCTGCCGACCTCATCGTTCCCCGTCTCGATGATCGAAATGCTGTCGGAATCGAAGTCGCACACCATTAACTCGCCGCCATCCGGTTTCAGCGCAAGGCTCACCGGAGTCCGGCCCACGTCCAGCAACGCCAGGATCCGGTCGCTGGTCAGTCCGCTGCCGCCATGGCCGCCCGCCAAAGCAATCGATGCCACCTGCGACGAGCCCGAACATGCCACAAATGCTTTGCTCGAATCCGGCAGGATGGCGATGTCTTCGGGATGCTGGCACACGGGCAGAGTTGCCCGCACCCGCAGCAGCTTGCCGTCGATGAGAGAAACCGTATTGTCACCGCGATTTGAAACCACCACGGTGGCTCCGTCCGGCGAAACCCGCGCCAGTCCGGGCGCGGAGCCCACACGGACATTACCCAGAACTGTGCGCTTCTCCAGATCGATAATCGAAACGTTGGCCGACCCCGAGTTCGCCACATAAGCGCGCTTGCCATCTTCGGAAACATCGATGAAGTATGGTTTGCCGTGAACTCCGATCGTGGCGACCACGGCGTTCTTCTCGGCATCGATCACGCTGACGTTGTTCGATCCCGTGTTGACTACATAGATTTCATTCTTCTTACTATTGGCCGCGACGCCGGTCGGTTCCATGCCTACAGCAATGGTCTTTGCCGGCTGGAAGGTTCGCAGATCGATCACGCTGACCGTATTGCTCTTGCCGTTAGTGACGTAGGCGTATTCGCGATATGCCGGCCCGTAATCCGGCAGAGCCTGCTCGCGGAAATACCACCAACCCAGGCCGCCCAGCAGCGGAATCAGAACGATGATGAGGAGGAGGAATTTTCGCAAGATGAAGGCGTCCCTGGAAGAAATAAGACTACCAGAGAGAAGTTCTCCCCGGATGGATAACGCCGGGGGGACGTCGATGAGGAAGGTTCCTTAAAGTCAATGAGTGTGATGGTACAGAGACCGCCCCAACTTCGCCCAACTAGATCTCTTACGCGCAATTTCATAATCCGCAAGGGAGGGCAAGATGCGCCGTTTATGGTTCCCCATCTGGGAATTCTCCTGCTGAGCGAAGGATCGAAGAGTTCTTCCGCTTGGAGGCGATGAAGTCGTCCATATCGACGTGGAAGACGTTGCGGGCAAACGCAGGCTGTTGAGCGGACTATGAGCATTTGAGCTGCGCTCTTGCCTGGTCTGGTCAGCGCAATCAGGCGTGCTCAAACTCGGAACCGCTGTTAGAATCCGCGTCATGGCCGGACGCGCTATCAGGGCTACATCTCGCATCGCGTTTTTCCTCTGTGGACTAACTTCACTTTTCACCGGCGTTCCTTTTCTGGTGATACGGGGCGCCGAGCTGCCGGTTCAGAGCGAATGGGTCATATTTGTGGCTATCCTGGGACTGGTGGGCCTTTTCAGCGTGACGCTTGCGGTGCTGCCCCGCTCGTGGATCGCGAAAGCATGCAAGAAAGATCGGGACGATGAACAGTTGTTTTTAGCGCCCCTCAAATGGCTCGGTGGCTTCGCGGCAATTTCATATCTCCTGGCGCTCGTCGCCTATCTCGCTCCGCACCGCTGGAATCTCAATCCCCAACTGATGTTTTCGCTGTGTCCATTGTATTTTGTGAAGTTGACGTTCGATCCCTCGCTCGTAACCACCTTTTTCCTGCTTGCCCCCATGAACGCGGCGGTGTACGGCTCACTCGGCCTCACCTTGGGATACACATGGTTGGCCTTCCGTAAACGAACATCAAACTGATGGTTGGCGCTAACAGGCGATTTACACTCATTAACTCAGTTGCAAAATGCATTAGCGGGGACCGGTTAGCTGCACTGTCGCCGGCGCGGACGGTTCCTTCAATTCGCTGGCCTTCAATTCGCTAAGCAATGATGTTGCCTGCTCGGTGGAAACCCGGATCTCTCCATCCAACACCACCAGCAGTTTGCCCAAGCCAGTACCCTCAAATTGCGCGCGGTGGAGTGTGGCGTTGCCCCGCGCTGCAGGAGGAAGGGTCGCGTTCAAGTCTCCCGCCTGGCGAATGGCAGCAAGAAGCGACTCGGTGATTTTGTCGCGCAGTGTTTCCCCAAGAGAACCTGAGCGCAGCAGTTCGCCGATCAACCCCTGGGCATCAACGCGCCCAATCTCCGGCGTCAGGCGCAACGTACCGTCCGCTCCAACCGACGGCGTCAGCCTCACCTCGATCGTGCCGCCGCCTTCCACGATTTCGTTCACTTCCCTGCCCCGGCACGTCCAGCGCTCAATGTGCAGTTGCACAAGCGCCAGGGTCGCGGGGTCCAATGGCGTAAGGGTCGCGCTCTGAATCGCAATCCGCTCCCCACACCGCTCAGCTTTGTCGAGTTGCGAATGCAGGACCGCAGTAATATTTTGTTGCAGGTCCGACAAGTCCGCGGTCAGCTCAAGTTTGAAGCTGTTTTGGGTGCCTTGTGCCGCACCCCTGGAAATCACTCCCGAGGTTGTGATCGCAACCGGGTGATTCGCGAAGGTGACCAAGTTCTTCGCCGGGGGAAGGTTGAAAGCGGAGTCCTCTCCGTGCTTGCCGGCCTGGATGCTCATTTCCTCTCCCAGGTCGGTCTGCTGGGTCTGGAAATTCATAAGCGCACGCTCCAGGGTCTGCGCCGAGGTCGCGATTGTTTGGCCAACTGCGTTCTGGCCAACTGCTCTGGTATTTCCGGCCTCCAGATCGAGCACCTTAGCTTGTTGCGCGAGGTCGGCGTCCGCCTTGATCAGCCTCCTGGTGATTTCTTTCAGACTGGATTTCTGCCGATCGGAGAATCCGTCAACGAACTTTTTGTTTTCCGTCCGCGCTCTTTCAATGGCCTGCTCAACCGCCGCAGTGCGACTGGCAAGCTCAGCGGCGCTGTTCTGCTTACCGAGTTGTTCCGAAAAAGCTTTCAATTCGGCCCTCGCCGCTTCCGTGGTCTTCATCATCGCGGCATACTCGATGATCTGCTGGGTGGTGGCATGCATAGCAAGAGCCGCGTGAAAATCCTTCAAATCGTCTTTCTCGTCCACGCTGGTCGGCTTGCCTACGCTGCCCAAGCCGCCTCCGCCCGCGGTGCCGCCCCCAACGTGTCCACCGCCTGCGCCGCGCTGGGCGAGCATCGCGCAGGGAAGCGCTAGCAGCGCGGCTCCGAAAACAACTGCGCTTAGCTTGAAAAGACAACCTGCAGGGCGAACCATAGGTCAAAATCTCCAACAAAACACTTGATCGCGCGGCGCGAAGCCGTAGCTTGGCCCAGGTCCGAAAAAAAGGCCACAAACTTTACAGTTCTTTGCACAACCGAAGGAGCAACATTAGCAGGACGCGATGCGGATCGCCGCTACTTGTACAAATGGAAATCAACTTTCACCGCGAGTTCAACTGCGACAGGGGCGCCGTTCCTCGTCGCCGGTTCAAACTTCCACTGTTTGACGGCATCGATGGCCTTCTCATCTAAGTCGCGTTTCAGGCCTTGAGACACCTTAACGTTCCGCACTGAACCGTCCTCGCCTACTACGATCGACAAGATCGTCGAACCAGCCTCAACGACCTTTTTGCCTGCGCTCCCTTCCCTGATCTTTTCCTTGTCGTCATTCAGGACGGGCTGCGGCGATAAGATCGCACGGGGAGGTTTAACGTCCCCACCCACTCGATATATCTTTCCCAGTTTCGCGGGCTTCGGACCCTCCGCCGCGGTCTGGGCGACAAGCAGATTGCAACTGAGAATCACGAGCGCTACGAACATGGCACTTTTCATCATTCGTACCTTTCCAAAATCGCAACTTTCAGGGCCTAGCTGCTACTTCTACCCCCACCGTCTCCCGCACTCCAATCTCCGGCACGGTCCGTCCCACCACCGCGGCAATCTGCCGCACCTGCACCATCAACTCATCGAACTGGTCGGGAAACAGCGACTGCGGACCATCCGACAAAGCCTGATCGGGATGGGTATGAACTTCCACCATCAATCCATCGGCACCCACGGCCACGGCCGCGCGCGACAGCGGAGTGACTTTATTGCGCTTGCCGGTGCCGTGGCTGGGATCGACAAAGATGGGCAGATGGCTCAAACGCTGCACCGCCGGCACCAGGCTCAGGTCGAGCGTGTTGCGGGTGTGGTCGGCAAAGGTGCGCACACCGCGCTCGCACAGCGCCACGTTGTAATTACCTTCGCTCATGATGTATTCCGCGGCCATGAGAAATTCTTCCAGCGTGGCCGACATGCCGCGCTTCAGCAGCACCGGCTTCTTCGCCCGCCCGGCGCGCTTCAGCAGAGAAAAATTCTGCATGTTGCGCGCCCCAATCTGGATCATGTCCGCATACTCTTCGACCAGGTCAAGCGATTCGTTATCGATCGCTTCGGTAATAATCTTCATGCCGTACTGCTGGCGGATCTCCGCCATAATTCGCAACCCCTCTTCGCCCAATCCCTGAAAGGAATAAGGAGAGGTGCGGGGCTTGTAAGCTCCACCGCGAAAAAACTGCGCGCCCGCCTGATGCACGCGCTCGGCCACGGCAAAGGCCTGCTCCCGGCTCTCGATGGCGCACGGCCCCGCGACAATGGCGAGGCCTGCGCCGCCGATAGTCGCCTCGGTGCCGGCAAAGCGAATGACCGTGTTGTCTTCTTTAACGTCACGGCTCACCAGTTTGTAGGGCTTTGAAACCTTGATAACTTCCTGCACGCCCGGCATTTCTTCCAGCGTGCCCTGCTCCACTTCGCCCTTGTTTCCGGTAATGCCGATCGCAGTGCGCTGCGCGCCCGGCATGGCGTGCGCGCGGTAACCCAGTTGCTCAATTTTTTCGCAGACGCCACGCACTTGTTCTTCGGTGGCGTGCGCCTTCATGACGACTAACATAAATTTCCCCTGGCTCGTAACTGTGTGTGGGGGCGGGCACTCCTGCCCGTCCGGTCGAGCGAAGCTGACCTTGCAGGGCCACAAACCCTGTACGCATCAAGTCTATCGTTGCCAACGCTGCACCGCAAACGCGGCACCTTGGCTCCCTACCCCCTGTGCGGACACTGCGAATTTTGTCTGTCGGGTTGGGAAACCCTCTGCTATGAACAACAGAACTCTAGCTACTCGGTCAACGGAACCTTTGCGCAATACGCTCTGGGCCAGGCTGACCGCTTGGAATTGGTCAACAGACGAGTCGGGAATCGCTCGCAGTCATGCGCGGTGTCAAAGTTTAAGCACTGGATTAAAAACGGAGCTGCCGCCAGCACATGGCCGCGGCCTATTCTTTTTCTTTGCGGCGAAAAACGTACAGGTAGGCGTGATCCCCCCGCAAGTGGTCGGGATCGCCGGCCACCGCGACCTGGTCCACCACCTCGTAGTTCTGTTGAGCATACGCCCACGTCGAGTCGACGAAGCCTCGGTTTTCTTCGACCTGAGCTTTCCATCCCCAGGAATGGATATCGTCGACGTAGACCAGAAATCTTGGCCGGGAATCTCGAACTTGTTGCATCATCTCGTCCTGCATTTGGTGCGCGAACTTCTGCTTCTCCATCAAGGGATAGAGGTAGAGATAACTGCTGGCGCAATGCCGCGCGGAATAGAAACAAATCTCGGGCTCGGAGCCGAAGAGTCCAATCGTATCTTGCTCTGAAGCGTGCGCTTTGATGTAGCTGCCGATAGTGACGGCCTCCGGGAACGCTTCGCCCCCTTGGACTCTTCGCACGAGAGCGACGGGATCGAGGCGGAAGTACCTTCTGTACTCGGCGCGGGCCGAAATCACAAACGCAACCGCGAAGTACAGGACTGGAAACCACACAAGGAATGTGCCGATCCTCTTCTGCAGCAGAATCTCTTGCGCCGCGCTGACGGCGATTCCCGCGCCCAGTGCGGCCGCCGGCAGCACCAGAATGTAGTAGTGAGGACGAAAATAAAACCCCGGGCAAACCGCAAGGCACGAAAATAAGAAGAAGCTTGTTACGAACCCGGCATGTGCCCCGGCAAAGCGGCTCCAGATCGGGGCGGCAAGCCCGATGGCAACGATCTCCCAGATCACGACCGGGCGTATGACCCACGGCAAGAAGGCGCGCAACGCGTTCTTCACGTCCGGCAGAGTTGTTATGAGTCCATATTCGCGCGCGTAGGACCAAGTCCAAAACCAGAAGCTCGGAAACACCCCGGCACGGAAGAGCAGCAGACACGTTACTGCGAACGGCAACGCCATACCGGCAAATAGCGCGCCGCCTTGGAGGGCGATATTGCGCCAGGGAAAAGGCCTCTTCCATTGCTGCCACAGCCAGTACGATACGGCGAAGGCAGCGAACAGAATTCCGGGCTGCTTCATCAGGAACGCCAGTCCGAAGCAGAGCCCGCTGCCGAAATACATGCTGGTCCGCTTGGTGTCGATGGCATACAGCAACAACAGAATTCCGGCGAGGGCTGCCAGCACGACAAAATGAGTGGCGTGCGCATAGAAGCCCAGCACCGCTGGGCGGCACGATAAGAAACTGTAAGTCATTCCCGCTACTGTGCCAGCCAGCCATCCGTAAAGGTATTTCGCCAGAAGAAAAACCAGGACGGTCGCCGCAATATTCACCAGCGTCAATCCGATGCGAATGCCAGAGGGCGTCTCCCCGAAAACGGCCATGATGGCCGCGTATGCCGCATAAGTCCCCGGCAGCTTCATGTTGCTGGCAATCTTGTAGGGTGGGATCCCTTGCAGCATCAGCTGGCCGACGTAGGCAAACTCACCTTCATCGCGCTCCAGGGGCATGTTGCGCAGATGCATTCTGACGAAGACGGAAAACGCGATTGCCAAAAGCAATGCGCCGACGTACCCTCGGCGAATCCACCTGCTTGCGGCGAAGGCAGGCCTTGCTGCGCCAGAGCTACCATCGGTCATGTTTTCAATCGCAAGAGCTGTCATGCAAAACCCAATCGCAGGTTCGCCGGCAAGAGAAATTATTGTACTGGGACGGGGTAATCACGACAGGGCGCCGGGCTTTATACTTTTTTCATGCCACGTCCCATCGCGCGCGTACAAGACATCCTCACCCGGCCCGCGCCGAAACGCCCGCCCCGCATCACCTCCCGCCGCATCGGCATTCACACCTCGACTGCGGGAGGAATTCACAATGCCGCGGAACGAGCCTATCGCCTGGGCTGCAACACGCTTCAGATCTTCTCGTCCAGCCCGCGCCAGTGGGCCCCTTACGAACTCAGCTGCCCTTTGTGCGAACAGATGCTCCGCCTACGCTCGCAATACGATCTCAAGCCCTTGGTCATTCATACCAACTATCTGGTGAATCTAGCCAGCACGAATCCATTGTTCCTCAAGAAATCGGTCGAGGCTTTCCGTGGCGAAGTCGAACGCGCGCTTGCAGTCTGCGCTGACTACCTCGTGCTGCACCCCGGTTCGTTTCGCGGCTCCGATCGTGAAGCCGGACTGGTGCAAACCGCTGCCGCCATCGCCGCCGCGACCCAAGACCTCGACCTTGCGAAAGCGGGACTCACCGTCCTGATCGAAAACACAGCCGGCGCAGAATTCTCCCTCGGCGGCACCTTCGAGCAAATCGCCGAAGTGATCGACCGCCTGCGCGGCATCGTCCCGATCGCCGCCTGCATCGATACCTGTCACACTCACGTCGCGGGCTATGACATCGTCTCCCAGGACGGCATTTACCAGACTCTGCTCCATCTCGACGCGACCGTTGGACTGAACAACGCAAAAGTCATTCACTGTAATGACGCGAAAGCCGCCCGCGGGTCGAAGCTCGACCGCCATCAACACATCGGAAGAGGAACCATCGGGCTTGAGCCTTTCCGCATTCTGCTCAACGATCTGCGCCTTGCCCATGCGGCGTTCATTGCCGAGACACCGATCGACAAGCCAGGCGACGATCGCAGAAATGTCGAAGCGCTGAAGAAGTTGGTCACATATAAACTTGTCCGTTTTTATCTTCAAGGCATCTTATTGCCCATGATTCCCGCGGCCTTACGACACCTTGTGCTAATCACCATTTTCCTCTGTCTGTTGAATCTGCCAAATCCTGGCACGGCTCAAACAAGCACCGCGTCGGCCTCTTATGCCGTTCAGTTCGAGGCGAAAAATGTCACGTACCACTTCACCGACCGGATTGCCGTGCACATCGTTCAGTTGCACGGGCATCTCGCCCCAACAAAACCGGGAGCGATCGTTATTTTTGATGACAAGAATTCCTTCACCCTCAACGTGGCGTCGGCGGAAATTGCCATAAGCTGCAGGTCGCTGGCGCAGGTTCTGAATGAAAACGTCTTTTCTGCTCATGACGCTCCAATCAAAGACGTGACCATCGAAAGCAAGAATAGTCAGTTGATCATAAAAGGCAAGCTCCACCAGACTGGCGACGTTCCATTCGAAGCCATGGGCACGGTTTCGGCCGATGCGGACGGCCAAATACGCCTCCACGCGGACCATGTCAAAGCCGCGCATCTACCGGTAAAAGGTCTATTGGATTTGCTGGGAATCGATCTGGCTCGCCTGATTAACACAAAAAAGGTTCGCGGCCTCACCGCCGAGAAAGACGATCTGATTCTTGACCCTGAACAACTACTGCCGCCGCCCCGCATTCAAGGAAAAGTGACCGGCGTTCGCGTCCAAGGCGACGACATCATCCAGACATTCGGTGCGGCGCAGGGCTCGAACTCCGGCGCTCAACCGTCCGGCAATTTTATGGCATTCCGGCACGGCGAAATGCAATTTGGCAAACTCACCATGCACGATGCCGACCTGATCATGATCGACATGGATCCGCGCGATCCCTTCGATTTCTTTCTCGATCACTACCAGGACCAACTGGTTGCCGGCTATACGAAATGCACGCCGGAATTTGGCCTACGCGCCTACACCCGCGATTACAACAAGCTGCGAAGCGGTGCTGCCGCAGTTCGCTCCGGGAAATAATAACCACTTACTAAACATATTACTAAACAGCGACGGCGTTGGACTTTCCGCGGGCCAATCTCCGCACATGCTTTCCTCGCCTCATTGTAGAATCTAGGTTTACTCGGACTCGCCCGATCTCTTATGCCGCCGCAAGAAAAGACGCAGGAAGAAGCCACGCCCGTTAGCCGTAGCCAGCGCAGCGACGACGATCGTTACGAGCCCCAGCGCGTAGAAACCAAATGGTTCGAGCGCTGGCGAAACGATCCTCAGCTTTACGCCGCCGAGCCCGATTCGACAAAGAACAAGTATTATGTGCTCGAAATGCTGCCCTACCCCTCAGGCGCGTTGCATATGGGACACGTGCGCAACTATGCCATCGGCGACGCACTCGCTCGCTTTATGTGGATGAACGGCCACAACGTGCTTCATCCCATGGGTTGGGATTCTTTCGGGTTGCCCGCGGAAAACGCGGCCATTCAAAACAACACTCCGCCGCGGCAGTGGACGCTTGGCAACATCGCCAAGATGAAAGCGCAGATGAACCGCCTCGGCTTCGCCTACGACTGGTCCCGCGAAGTCACCACCTGCTTGCCCGATTATTACCGATGGAACCAGTGGTTCTTTCTTAAGCTCTACGAAAAAGGTTTGGCGTATCGCAAGAAGAGCAAAGTCAACTGGTGTCCGCAATGCGCCACGGTGCTGGCCAACGAACAGGTGCTGGCCAACGGATGCTGCTGGCGCCACGAAGATACGCCGGTCGAGCAGCGCGAACTCGAGCAGTGGTTCTTGCGCATTACGAAATACGCCGATGAATTGTTGCGGGATCTCGACCAACTCGACGGCTGGCCGGAGAAAGTTCGCACCATGCAGCGTAACTGGATCGGCCGCAGCGAAGGCACGCTGGTCCATTTCAAACTCGATTACACTCAGCCCCACCATGGCTTCGGACCCGCGGGCGCGACCATCAGTGTTTTCACTACGCGTATCGATACCATCTATGGCGCGACCTCGGTAGTACTCGCGCCTGAGCATCCCATCGTGAACGATCTCGCGGCGAACAATCCCGATTTGCGCGCCAAGATAGATCAACTCATCGCCGAGCAGCGCAAAGCCAAAGAGGTGGGCGACATCGGCGAAATCGAGAAGCACGGCGTCGCTACCGGCCGCTACGCCATTAATCCCTTCAACGGCGAGAAGGTTCCCGTCTGGGTGGCGAATTATATCCTCATGGACTACGGCACTGGCGCCATCATGAGCGTGCCCGCGCACGACGACCGCGATCACGAGTTCGCGACCAAGTACAAGCTTGAGATCCGCCTGGTGATTCTTCCCGTCTGCGCGGACCAGGAAGAAACCGTCGCCGAACCGCCGCTGCCGTTTACCGCGCACGAGGGCATGTTGATCAACTCCGGCCCGTATAGCGGCCTTGACTGTGCCGACGCGATCGAGAAACTCTCCGCATTCGCCGAGCAGAACGGTTTCGGCAAAGCCGCAGTCACCTATCGCCTGAAAGATTGGGGGATTTCCCGCCAACGCTACTGGGGCACGCCGATCCCCATGCTTTATTGCGAAAAAGACGGCATCGTTCCCGTGCCGGAAGAAGATTTGCCCGTAATTTTGCCGGAGAAAATCGAGATCACGCTCGCCGGTGGATCGCCTCTCAGCAAGTTGCCGGAGTTCGTCAACACGACCTGCCCCAAGTGCGGCGGTCCGGCACGCCGCGAAACCGATACCATGGACACCTTCGTTGATTCGTCCTGGTATTTCTATCGCTATACCGACGCGCATAACGACCAGGCTCCGTTCGATTCGAAAATCGCGCAGTATTGGTTCCCCATTGACCAGTACATCGGCGGGGTCGAACACGCCATCCTGCACCTTATCTACTCGCGCTTCTGGACCAAGTTCATGCGCGACATGGGCTTGATCGCCGACGGCGAGCCCATCGAGCGTCTGTTCACGCAAGGCATGGTGATCAAGGACGGCGCAAAAATGTCGAAAAGCCTGGGCAATGTGGTCAGCCCCGACGAAATGGTCGCCCGCTACGGCGCCGACGCCGCGCGTTTGTACAGCCTGTTCGCCGCTCCGCCCGACCGGGACCTCGACTGGCAGGATTCGGGTATCGAAGGCATCCGAAAATTCTTGGGGCGGATTTACCGCGTGGTGACTGATCCGACTAAGCCTACGGGTTCAAGTGAGGCGCCATCAGAAAGCAATCGTGGACCTGCCGCCAGGACTCTTCAGCGAAAGCTCCATCAAACGATTAAGAGAATTTCCGACGACTTCCAAGGCCGCTGGCACTTCAATACTTCCATTTCGGCTTTGATGGAACTCAACAATCTACTCTCGGGCATGAGTCAGGATATCTCCGCCGGGAACATTCCAGCGGAGGACATAGCGGAGACCAAGAGAGTGCTTGTCCTATTGCTCGCCCCCTTCGCTCCCTATCTAGCCCATGAACTTTGGGAGATGCTGGGCGGAAAGGGTGGCCTGCTCAAAGCTCCGTGGCCCAAGTACGACGCTGCGCTCGCGAAAGAAGAAGAACTGGAAATCCCGGTGCAGGTCAACGGCAAGCTGCGCGGCCGCGTCGTTGTGCCCGCCGGCGCTGCTGAAGATTTCATCGTCGAGCGTGCGCTGGGCGACGAGAAAGTGCAATCCGCCATCGCCGGCAAGCAGATCGTGAACAGAATCTTCGTCCCCGGCAAGCTGGTTAACATCGTGGTTGAGTAGCGCTCTCATGTCCGGCGTCTCGCCCACAATCGAAGGCTTCCGCGCCGCGTTTCGGCGGCCCTCGTTGACGTTCGCCGAGATCGCCTGGCGCTGGACGGTGGGAGCGGTTGCGTGGGCTTTGTTTCTTTTCTGGTGCATCGAATATCTCGATACGCTGCCGGTGACTGACGCCGATGCGGCTCTCCTCTGGACAAGACAACCCTTGCTGGTGGGACGAGCGATTGCACATATCCTGCGTGGCAGCCTGAATCGAGCTGGGTTGGCTGCGTTGCTTGCGGCGCTGGCGCTCTCTTTGCTTTGGATTATTGCCGCTTCGGTTGGCCGTAGCGCCACGGTCCGAAGTCTGCTCGATTACTTTCGTAGAGGCGTTGCAACCAACGTCTCTACCGAGACCCATCCCTCAGCGGAACCGCGGCTCTTGCCCTCGCTGATCGGAATCAACTTCTTGCGGGTTGCCCTGATGATCGCCGGGCTCCTCGCCTTTGCCGGCGCGGCCCTGCTCGTCAGGCTTGCCCTTCCCCGCGCACATCCTCACCCTGGCCTTGCCTTCATGCTTTTTCTGCCGCTGGGAGGATTGATCTGCATCGTATGGCCGATGTTGAACTGGTTACTCTCGCTGGGCTGCATCTTCGCTGTCCGTGACGGCGATGACGTATTGCGCGCGCTGTCCACCGCGGTCATCTTTTCCAGGGAACGCTCGGGACCGGTATTCGCCGTAACTGCCTGGACCGGGCTGGCGCACCTCACCGCCTTCAGCGTTGCCACAACTGCCGTTTCGTTTCCGATCGCCTTCGTCCGGGTTGCTCCGACGCGACTCATAATCGCCTCCGTCATTCTCGTCATGCTCGCATATTTCGCCGTCGTGGACTGGTTGTATATGGCGCGCCTTGGTGGATATGTCTGCATCGCCGAAATGCCGGAGATTCTGGCTGAATCCGCGGCCTCGCCAACTCCGCCGCCGCGAACCTCGATTGATCGCGATGAACTGATCCTGAGCGACGTTCCGAACCTGGCCGTAGAGACGTAGCTTGTCACGTCTTGCGTTGCGGCGGCACAAACGTCTCAGGAAACTACAAACCGGCAGCAAGACGTTGCCAACGCCTTTACGAGATGGTCCTTTACACGGGCAATCTGATTTGAGAAACTCATCCGTGGAAACCCAATCCAGGTTCAACGCGTCGTTGCTCGGTCAATCCATCGTCATCCTCGACTTTGGCGCGCAGTATACGCAACTGATCGCGCGCCGCATCCGCGAACAGAATGTCTTCTCGGTAGTGCTGCCCTGCACGGCTTCGCTTGACGAAGTAAAGGGCTGCGCGCCTGTGGGCATTGTGCTCTCGGGTGCGCCGTGGTCGGTCTACGACAAAGATGCGCCCCCGGCGGACCCGCGCATTTTTGAACTGGGCCTGCCAGTGCTTGGTATCTGCTATGGGCTGCAGTTCATGGTGCACACGCTCGGGGGGAAGGTGCGGCCAGCGGACAAGCGCGAGTATGGCCACGCGGAAATCGATATCGTCGCCGAGTCGGCGTTGTTCCGCGGACTGGCGAAGCGGCAGGCCGTGTGGATGTCGCACGGCGACGAGGCGCTGGAACTGCCCCCTGGCTTTGAGCTGACTGCGAAGACGGCGCATGCGGTTGCGGGAATCCAGAACGTCGCCAAGAAATGGTTTGCGGTGCAGTTCCATCCCGAGGTTCACCACACTCGAAATGGCACGGACATTCTGCGCAACTTTGTGTTCCATATCTGCGGCGCGAAACCAACCTGGACGCCGCAGCACTTTATCGATTCGAGCGTCGAGCAGGTCAAGCGGCAAGTGGGCAAGGGACGCGCCATCTGCGCGCTTTCAGGTGGTGTCGATTCGTCGGTGGCGGCAGTGCTCGTCGATCGCGCTTTGCGCGACGCTCACGGCAAATCACGGCTGACCTGCATCTTCGTGAATAACGGCGTGCTGCGCAAAAACGAGTTCGAGAAGGTACAGAAGACGCTGCATGACAAGCTCGGGCTGAATCTCGATGCGGTGGATGCGACCGGGAGTTTCCTCGGCAAGCTGAAAGGCGTGAGCGATCCGGAGAAAAAACGCAAGATCATCGGCAACGAATTCATCAAGGTGTTCGAGCGCGAGGCGCGGCGCATCGAGAAGGAAGAAGGCAAGGTCAAGTGGCTGGTGCAGGGAACGCTATATCCTGATGTGATCGAGTCACGCTCGGTGCGAGGGCCGTCGCAAGTGATTAAGTCGCATCACAACGTGGGCGGGCTGCCGGAGAAGATGAAGCTCAAGCTGATCGAGCCGCTGAAGGATCTGTTCAAAGATGAAGTCCGCAAGATTGGCCGCGACCTGGGCATCCCGGAAGAAATCTTGCAGCGGCAGCCGTTCCCTGGCCCCGGTCTGGCCGTGCGGGTGCTCGGAGAAATCACGCCAGAGCGTTTGACTCTGCTGCGCGAGTGCGACGACATTGTAGTCAGCGAAATCAAGAACGCTGGCCTGTACACCAAAATCTGGCAGTCGTTTGCCGTGTTGTTGCCCGTGATGTCGGTGGGCGTGATGGGCGACATGCGCACCTACGCTTACACCTGTGCGATACGGGCGGTGAGTTCGGAAGACGGCATGACCGCCGATTGGGTTGCCCTGCCCCACGAAGTGCTGAAGAGAATCTCCACGCGGATTGTGAACGAAGTCAAGGGCGTGAACCGCGTAGTGTATGACGTAACTTCCAAGCCTCCGGGGACGATTGAATGGGAATAGGAAACTACGGAGTGATGCCCAGCAGCCCCACCTTCACGAGTTCACAACGCAGCACGGAGGGTTCAGTGAACAGGATGCCATGCATGCCCAGGCCAGCCGCGGCCTCTACGTTCGATGGCAGGTCGTCGATATAGACGGCATGAGCCGGATCGATGCCATTGGTCTCAAAGAATAGCTGAAAGATACGCGGGTCGGGTTTGATCAGACGCACTTCGCCCGAAAGCAAGACCCCCTTGAACCATCGCAAGAACTCGAATCGCTTGAGCGATGTCGGGAAAGTTTCGGCCGACCAGTTACTCAAGGCATACAAAGGAACTCCACGAGCGCGTAATTCCCCGAGGATGTCTACGGTGCCAGCAATCGCACCCCTCACCATCTCTTCGTGACGCTGAATCCAGGCGTCGATCAACTCGGCATGGACAGGGTGCTCCAGCTTGAGTGTGGCGCAGGCCTCGGCAAAGCTGCGTCCGGCATCTTGCTGCGCGTTCCACGATGAAGTACAGACCGTGGCCAGAAAATGCTCCATGGCTGCGTCGTCTCCACGAAAAAGCTTGCGATATAGGTAACGCGGGTTCCAGTCAATCAGCACGCCGCCGAGATCGAAGACTGCCACAGAACGATGAGGCATAGGAATAATTCTACCGAATTCATACGTTCAGTGATTGGCGGAGTTCTGATCAGACACCGATTGAAATCCGATTGTCTGGGATGTGCGTTAGCGGTTCAACTCTTATCCCGATGGACGGCTTCCATGGAGAACGCAGGGAGGCAGACGGCGATGTATTCGGCGCCGCCTTCATGGGGAGTGGAGTAACGGATCCACTCGCCGGCGTGGGCGATGATGGCTTGCCCGGCAGCGACGTTGATTGATCCATTCTTGTGTTCTACGCGCATAGTGCCTTTGAGGACGACGGTGAATTCGTCGAAGGCCGGAGTTTGGCCGGTTTCGAGCCATCCGGCGGGACTGCGCATGTGAGCAACGCTGGCGGCGGAGGTTTGCGAGTTGACGCGGCCGATGTATTCGTCGATGAGCTTGGGTTTGTTGCCGGCGGATTGGATGCGCGTTGGTTGCGGGATTAGGGTTGGCATATGTTGAGCTTCGACTTCGAGTTCGAGTCTATTAAAGCATGAGTCGGACCGGCATCGTTTACAATCGTCGCTTATGTTCTACCGCTCGGACAATCGCGCTACAGACCAACTGCGGCCGGTTTCGATTATCCCAGACTTCATTACTACGGCGGAAGGATCGGTGCTGGTTGAAGTGGGAAACACGCGGGTGATTTGTACTGCGTCCATTGAAGAAACTGTGCCGCCGTTTCTGCGCAACTCGGGCAAGGGATGGATCTCGAGCGAGTACGCGATGATTCCTCGAGCCACGCTGACGCGTACGCCGCGGGAAGTAGCGAAAGGACGTCCAAGCGGGCGGACGCACGAGATTCAGCGGTTGATTGGGCGGTCGCTGCGCGCGGTGACCGATCTGGCGCGGCTGGGCGAGCGAACTATCTGGATTGATTGCGACGTGATTCAGGCCGATGGCGGGACGCGCACTGCGTCGATTACGGGCGCGTTCGTAGCGCTGGGCCTGGCGTTGGAAAAATTGGTCGACGCCGGAACGCTGACCTCGGTTCCGTTGAAAGACTTTGTGGCTGCGGTCAGCGTGGGAATTGTGGATGGAGAAGTCCTGCTCGATCTTTCGTATGAAGAAGATTCGCGCGCCGAAGTGGACATGAATTTTGTGATGACCGCCGGGCACAAGATGGTGGAAGTGCAGGCGACGGCGGAACGGCAGGCGTTCGATGAAATGCAGTTCGCAAAGATGCTCGCATTTGCGCGTCAGGGCGTGCAATCGCTGATCGCCAGGCAGCAAGGGGTGTTGAGCGGGCTAACCCTGCGGCAGTAGCAGGGTTCGGGCTCCTCATAGCATATAATGTCGCTTTCACGAGCTTGACCCCAGCCGCATCGGAAACCATTGCGCTTAACACTCGATACCCGTGAGGTCGGACGCGTCACCATCGTGCACTGCAACGGTCGAATTGTTGCCGGTGGCGAATGCGAGGCTCTGCGAGCGCACATAACCTGGTTGTTGCGCGACCGCCGCAGCATTGTGCTGCACCTGGGCGCACGTCGAATTCATCGACAGCAGCGGACTCGGCACAATGGTCCGCCTCCTGACCAGCACCCGCCAGGCCCGAGGAGACCTGAAGCTGTGCAACGTACCGGAGCTTGTACGCAAGGTTCTGGAGTTGTCACACTTGACGAAGTTATTCGACGCGCAAGAATCGGAGGAAGCGGCCGTCGCCGCCTTTTACCGTCCGGGCGCGCGTGCCGAGGCGCCAGTCTCCACCGGCCACAGCGTTCTGTGCCTGGACAGTAATGCCGACGTGCTCGCTTACGTGCGCGAACTATTGCGCCGCGCCGGATACGACGTGCACACCAGCAGCCACCGGGGCGACGCTCTCATGCTGATGCGGGTCACGCGTTTTGATCTGCTGCTGGCCGGGCCTGACATGACCTCCTCGTCCTCCGGCGCGCTGCAAGCCTTCCAGGCCGCGTGCGCAAAGCTTCCGGTGATCGAACTGGGCAGCGAGTTTTCCACCCTCGACGCCGGCGAAGCCAGCGCCGGATTGCTGGAAAAGATCGAAGCCCGGCTGAACCTGAAGGCAAACTGACCTTCCCATCCCACTCGTTTTCCACAGCCTCCATGTGACATCTGACCTTGCGCCCAAAATTAAATTGCGCAATCATGGTCGAGGCAGTGACGGTCCGCCCAGCGCGAAATGTGCCGTGCTAAGCGGTTTGTTCTCAATATTTTGATATCTAAGTTCCTTGAAAACAAGATTTTACGAAATCCGCTTTTGCGAAACCCGCGCGGGACAAGGGTTTCAGCCGGATCAGCGACAATAAATTTGATCTGAAATCCGGCTTATTCGCCGAACCGGAGGATCGTCGCCGTTTTCGCCCTCAATTTATTTTGCTGGAGAATTCCACAGCGGGCATTCCCTCACCGCAAGAACACATGCGCAGCATCCTCGACCCGGATATTTGACTTACGTCGCGCCCCACTCCCCACATTGTAGGCAACCACAAGCTTACCTTCTATTATTATCATTTCCTTTGAGCTAAGCCAGCCGACCAATGTCGCATGCGGCAAAAATGCAATACGCCGCGGAGAATCCTCCACGCTCTTTACCTCGACCGCCGGCACATCCAGCAGCGCCTTGCGAATGCGCTGCGATTCGTCCGGATTGGCCTGCCCTTGTTCGGCTAGTTGAATGGGCGTGTTCGGCTGAGAACTGGCAACGATCGTGAATGCTACAGCACCGAGGTCGGGCGAGAGCTTGCCGTTCTCCGTGTAGAAGCTCACGTCGTAGTCGGGATTCTTGTACGCTGCCAGTTCATCGAACACGGTCACAGTCTTGCTCTGAAGATGCAGAAGAGTCTTATCAACGCTTTCATTCTCCCAGCCACAACAGGCCGTGTCGGGAATCGCCTCCAGGATTGCGCCGGCACTCGCAGCATCAAGAACGCGCCGCAGCGGTGGAGCGAGGGGCGTTGCCGTCCATTTGCCGGCGTTCTCCTCGTATAAAGATGTCGACTTGTAAAGCGGCTGCGTCTGCCCCGAAACGAACTGGGTCAGTAGAAAGAACTTGCCAACTCCATCGTCGGGAACCCCCACCTCGCCGTATGGGCAAGATTCCTCGCAACTGCCGGTTGGACACGAACAATCGGGAAGCGTGATTGAGGCCACGTCCTCACGCGCCGCACCTGTGAGATCAGTCCTCCAGCTTAGCCAAGTCGTCTTGGTGGAGAGATCAACATCGTCGCGCTGCAAGCGCCGCGACTGGTTCGAAAACCAGTACAGATGCATTCCATCGGCTGAGAGATAAGGCACAGGCGCTGATTCGGTGATGGCCAGATTCGATCCTGCTGTCGATGTGGCGCGGGCGACCTCGCGCGAGAGTGTCGTGGCAGTCCGGCCATCACAGAACCAGACCTTGCGTTCGGCCGTGAGTTCGCCGTCCTGGAGCGGCAGAGACAAGGGCGCGGCAAACACCATCTGGCCGAGGTGATTGACGGAGAAATTCTGCGGCGACGCCACGGCTTCCGCTGGAACCTTCACGGTCTGCTTCTCGGCAAAGGTTGCGGAATCGTACTCTACCGCCTCTCCAGGCGCGCGCAGCACCCATAGGCGCTTGCTTTGCGCTGCGAGCGAAGCGGCCAACAGAAAGAGGGCACAAAATGTCAAAATGAATCTTCGCATCATGTTCCGCGATCCGGAATACCAGCATGATTGTAAATCGTGGACTCGCCGGTTCCACATCTTGCGTACAATGGATGCTGAAATCAGATGAGCACACATCCCAAGAATCCAATGACCACGACCTCGACTCCTCCCATTCGCACGCAAACCGCCGCTGCGCAGATTCCCGAAGTACCGCTGACAACCGAGGGATATAGCGTGCTGCACCAGATGATGCGTTTCCGCTGGACAGCGTGGCGATCTCTGCCCGATGCCACGCAATCGGCAATCGCACAGGAAGCGGCGTCGGTGCTGGGCGGGATGGAGAAAGGCTCCGCGGGGCAATCCGCACTTTTCTCGCTGATCGGCCACAAGGGCGATCTGATGCTGGTGCACTTCCGCAACTCGTTCGCCGATCTCAATCAGGCGGAACTCAAGCTGGCGGGTCTGCGCCTCAGCGATTACCTCGAACCAACATCTTCTTATCTTTCGATCATCGAACTCGGACTCTACGACTCCACGCTCAAGATTTACAAAGAACTCATCGATCAAGGCATCCAGCCGCACTCGGATCAGTGGAAGGCCGAGATTCAATGCAAGCTGAACCGGCATCGGGAAGCGATGTATCCCCGGCTGTTTCCTGAGATTCCGCCGAATCGTTACATCTGCTTCTATCCCATGGACCGAAAGCGCGGTGAAGACAAGAACTGGTATACGCTCCCCATCGAAGAGCGCGCCCGCCAGATGAACGATCACGGACTTGTCGGCCGCCGCTATGTGGGCGAAGTCAAGCAGATCATCACCGGCTCGATTGGCTTCGACGATTGGGAGTGGGGCGTCGATCTGTTCGCCGACGACCCGCTGGTATTCAAGAAGCTGATTTACGAAATGCGCTTCGATCACGTCAGCGCGGTTTATGCTTTGTTCGGGCAGTTCTATGTGGGAGTGCGCTGCCCCGCCGCGGCATTGGAGAAATTGCTGAGTGGCGAACTGCCGAAGTAGCAATTGGCATTTGGCCGGATGATCAGCACGACACTCATGCGGCCAAGGGTTAATGGCTAATTGCCAAACACCGGAGTCCTCATGGCAACGCTTGGCCTCATCGAATACAAAGACGCCAGCCCTGAAGTGCGCGCTGTTTATGACGACATCATGGCCACGCGCAAGACTGACTGGATCAACAATTTCTGGAAAGCCATTGCGCACGATCCCTCCACACTGAAGCGCACGTGGGAAGACATCAAGCAGATCATGGCGCCCGGCGCGCTCGATCCACTGACGAAAGAGATGATCTATGTTGCGGTGAGCGTCACCAACCAGTGCAACTACTGCATCGCGTCCCACACTGTCTCAGCGCAGAAGAAGGGCATGACCGACGCCATGTTTAACGAGTTAATGGCGGTCGTTGGCATGGCAAACGAAACCAATAAGATGGTTACGGGCTATCAGGTAGAGATCGACGAGCAGTTCAAGAGTGGCCGTTAGTCGTTAGTCGCTGGCCGGAACAAACAAAGTGGGGACAGCGCCTTGGCTGTCCCCATCTTTTTCACCTAGTTCATTTGATGATTAGTCCTTGCACCAGCGTTCCCGACGCGCTGTATCCGGGCCAGGAAATTGCAAAGGAGCCCGTGCCGGCTGCACCCGCGGTGCCAATCGCAGTGAAGATTACGCTCGAGCCATCCTGTAACACGCCCGTACCCGTAACTGTAACCGTATTGGTTCCGAGCTTCACGGTGGTAAATCCGGTTGTGTCGGAGAGCAAGATATGGGCGGAAGTGTCGAGATAATTCAGCGTCCCCTCGCGAATACCTGATGACGTCTTCGTTCCCACCAGGAAACCAAGGCTGCCGGTGCTGCTGCCAATGTTGAAGTAACCCGCGCCGCTGCCCACATTCGGAATGAGGCCAGGTCCGGCGGTTTGTTTCGAATACCAGGTAAACGCAGAGCCCAGGGTCACGTTGTCTTCCGAGAATGCCATGTGGATCATTCCCATCGGATCGTGCGTCAACTCGGAGTACTCCGCCAGTTCACGATTGCCGGCAGGCATACTGGTGTTGCAATTCAGACCCTGCGTGCAGATGGAGCCGTAGTGAACAACGCCCGCCATCTGGTCGGTTGTGCCTGTGGCCTGGCCGCTGGCTACCACATATTGCACCGAAGGCTTGCCCGCCGTGTTCACGAACGCGTAGAAGATCTTCCACTTGGCATTGGCGAATGTGGTTTGATCGTTGGGATTGCCTACCACGTTGGTGCCGTACCAGAAAACTCCAACGCTGTTTGCGTCGCCCGCAGTCAACCATGGCAGCATCGCAGTAGCAGTCGCAGTATCGGTTGGGTTATTGACCTGCAGCGCCTTCGACCACGTCTTGCCTCCATTGGTCGACCAAATCACGTACACGTTCTGGCCGGTTTGATTACCGTTGGTGGCGAGTTGCTGCATGCTGAAGGCAACGTACAGATTGCCGTCGTTATCGACCGCGATGGGAGTAAAGACGTTTCCTACGTTCGCTCCCGGCGGCGCAGTGAAAGCCAGGACTGAGGTGAAATTGAGCTTTGATGGCGGCGCGCCGGACGGCAATACCGGCAGGTTGCAGGGCGCGGCGCACGAGGCCACGTATAGATCGACTCCATCGGGCGAAGTAAAAGTTGTGTACACCGAGCTGTTCGGAGCCGGTCCTCCCAATACGCCGGGATAGGCCACAATGTTGGAGTGGAAACCAGTCTCTGGCGTGCTCGCCAATATTGCCTGGTTGATGATCGCTCCGTTTGGGTAAGTGATGCCGCCGTCATCGGACTCAGTCACGATGAGGCTGTCAGTTCCACTTACATCAGCACCCAACTGAAGCGTAATCAGGTAATCGCGAGAGGTGCCAGCGCTCGCCAGCCACATGCGGTCCACCACCTTGGCCGGGGAGTCTCCCGGAACAAACGTGTTGCCCTCGTTGGTGGAAGTCTGTAGGTCAATATCGGCCAGGTTCAAACTCGAGTAGAACAACCGTCCTGTGCTGTCGCCGTTGACTGGATCGGCGGCGAAGGGGATGCCAACCGCCAAGTCCTCGTCGCCTCCGCCTGCCGATTGGTCGGGCTTGCCAAGATAAGTGAAGCTGTTCCCGAAGTCTGTGGAGCGCCACAGGTCCGATCCCGCAGGCACGCCTTCAATTGCGGAGATGTAAATGTTGCCAAAGGGATCAATCACGATGCCGGGCTCAACGTCCTGCCCTGCGGAGCCAGACGATGAAGTCGCTACCAATTGCAGGTCTGAGGTGAACTCGAACATCTGCGGGCCGAACTTGCCGTCTGGATCCGCCGTGTAGGTGGCGGCTGTCGTCTGGATGGCTGGAGGATTGGCCTGCAGCGTCACCGTGCCGGTGTAGGACGTTCCCGGAACGCCGCCTGACATGCTGGCGTAAATTGTGTAGACGCCGTTCGCGGGATGTTCAAGGCGCGTCAGTTCACCAGTTACGAAGCTGTTCGCGGAAGAATCGATCATGGCGCCGTTAAAGTAATCGTACTGGTCGAACTCATTCGTGTTGCCGGTCCATCCAAACTGAATGTTCACGCGAAAGTTCGGGTGCGATGTCCGGAAGGAATTCGAAACATTGATGGTCAGAGTAAAGATGTCGCAATAGCCGGCGGTCTGACAGGTGGAAGGGTCGAAGGTGGCCGGATTCTCAGTGGTGGTGGTTCCGGTATAGGTCAGTGTGCCGGCGCCGGAAAGCGTGCCTGAAGTCGGCGTAGCTGCGAACATGGCTATGGGCAAGATGAAAGCAGAAGCTGCCAGCAATGCTAGCGCGGCACAACCAACGGCTAGCGTATCCTTCCTCATGTGGATACCCTCATGCCCCTGGGTCGGGGACGGTCGTGAAATCGACCAGAATTGACTTCAACCTTTGGACTACGACCGAGTACACCAGCGGGGATAGTATGGTCAGGCCTTGGTGGCGTACATCCGGGATTTTCCTGAGATCACTCGGAATTAAGCCTGAGAGTAGAAATGAGCAAGGCGATGAATTTGCGTTCTCTTCCTTAGAAATTTTTGTCTGCGATAATCAGCGGGGTCGCAGCGCGCGCGTAAACTTGAACTCGTGCAGTTTCATATCCGCCTTCCGGCCGCGGAAGCGCACGCCTTCAGCTTCCAGCCGTAGACGCTGTTCGATGGCTGAGTCGCCGCGCACCTTGATCTCTCCGCCCGCGCCTAACACGCGCTGCCATGGCAACCCGAATCCCCGATGCAGAACTCGCGCCACCAGCCGCGCGCCCCTGGGAAGTCCCGCCGCTCGGGCAACCGCGCCGTAGGTTGAAACTTTTCCCTGCGGAATGCGTCGAATGGCAGCCTCAATGCGCATGCGATTGTTTGAAGATTCATCCGGAAACGGCTTCGCTCCATGTTTCTCCGTTGCTTTGCTTCCCTTCTTCACAATCGAATCCATCCCGCGCGAATCAGCCACAGCGATCCCACCAGAACCAGCAACCATAAGATAATCCCTTGCAGCAGTGGACGAGGCCCCACGCGCTTGATGGTCAAAATCGAGAGGCCGCTGCCGATAAGGAAAAGAGTGGCGGTCAAACCGATCTTCGCAACCTTCACGGTGATTTCGTAGGCGTGGGCTCCGGCCGGCAGATAAGTGTTGCAGACCGCGGCCAGGCAGAACAGTCCAATAAACCACGGCCACTGAATCTTCGCCTTGGCGCCCCGCACCAGGGCTGTTCCAACCGAGAGCGGAACAATCCACAAGGCGCGCGCCAGCTTTACAGTGGTCGCTACAGCTAGCGCCTCGCCGCCATACTTGGCCGCGGCGCCCACCACCGAACTGGTGTCATGAATGGCCAAAGCCGCCCACAGTCCGAACTGCGATTGGGTCAGTTTGAGAGCCGCCCCGATGGCGGGAAAAATCAGGAGCGCCACCGAGTTCAGCACGAAGACAGTCCCCAACGCGACGGCCATCTCCTCATCGCTGGCGTGTGTGATGGGCCCGACGGCGGCGATGGCGCTGCCGCCGCAAATCGCAGTGCCTGTCGAAATCAGAAACGCCGGAACTTTCTGCACCCCGAGCAGGGCGCCCAGGCCCATGCCGGCGAGCAACGCGAAGCTGATCCCTAACAGAGTGTAGACAAAGCCGCCGCGCCCGGCCTGAACAACCTGATACAGGTTCATTCCGAAGCCGAGCCCTACCACGGAGGCCTGCAGCAGAAACTTGGAGATCTTCGTCGCTTCGCGAGCGTAGGGATGCGGAAGGGCAAGCCCAAATAGCAGCCCCATCGCGAGCGCGATCGGCGGAGACACGAAGCCGCTGGCACTCACCAGCAGGCTCAGGATAAAAATGATTCGAGGCAGCATTCAGGAGGAGCCCGGCGCGGCTGCGGCGTTCATGCGCGACCGTCCATCCCCGGTGACAAGCCAGCCGAAGATCATGCGCCGCGGTTCACAAGCCTCAGCCCGCGCGCCCGGACTAAGCCGCCTTGCGGAAAGATTCGATGGCTTCCGCCTCAGAGTCGTACACGTCAAACACCGTGAGCAGCTTGGTGACCTGCAGCAAATCGCCCACGCGCTTGGTCAGGTTCGTCAATTTGATCGTGCCGCCCGCGTTTTGCGCGGTGGTGCGCAGCGCCACCAGCGTGCCCAACCCGCCGGAATCGATGTAATTCACCTCGCCCAGGTTGAGCACAATTCGATTGTTCTCCGTCACCGCCTTCTTGATCGTGTCCCGCAGCAGCGAAGACTCTTCGCCAAACACGATCCGGCCATTGCAATCGATGACAAGAATTCCATCTTTCGTCCGTGTTGTCAGCTTCAGTTGCATAAGAACGCTCCTTTGCGGCGGCCCGGGCACATTCCGCTTGGACCACGCCGCTTCCGCACTCCGTTAACGCACCAGCCTATCGCTTGTGCGGCAGTCTTAGCAAGCCGGGGTTTCGCCTTCGTTCGCACCTCCCTTCTATCACGTATAATCGTGTCTTCCGGCACATGAGCTACACCGTCCTGGCGCGCAAATATCGTCCGCAGAAATTCTCCGAGGTCATCGGGCAAGAGCACGTCACGCGGACCCTGCAGAACGCCCTCGAACAAGGGCGGACCGCGCATGGCTACATCTTCAGCGGCCATCGTGGCATTGGAAAGACAACGGTGGCGCGCATTCTGGCTGCGGCACTGAACTGCCGGTCCTCCTTAAAGACAGGTGACAAGCCGGTGGCGGAGCCTTGCGGCGTGTGTGAATCCTGCACCGAGATTCGCAATGGCAACGCCGTTGACGTGATCGAAATCGACGCCGCTACCAACCGTGGCATTGACGAGATTCGCGAGTTGCGCGAAGCCGCACGCTACCGTCCCGCGCGCGACCGCTTTAAGATTTATATTCTCGACGAAGCGCATCAGATAACCGACGCCGCCTTCAATGCCTTGCTGAAGACGCTGGAGGAGCCTCCGGACCACATCGTTTTCATGCTGGCGACGACGCAGCCGGAGGATATTCCACAGACCATCCGGTCGCGCTGCCAGCACTTCAGTTTCCGCGCGGTGAAGTTCGACGACATTGTCGGCCAGCTTCGCGATCTGGTCGGCCGCGAAAAGATCGAAGCTGATGACGACGCGCTTGCCTTGCTGGCCGAGGCTGGCGACGGCTCCATGCGCGACGCGTTGTCGATTCTCGATCAGGCGATTGCGTCTTCCAGCGGAAAGCTTACGGCTGATTCCGTGCGCAACCTGGTCGGCGCCGCTCCGGCGCACGTTCTCGAACAAGTGATGCAGGCGGTGGCACGAGGGGCCAGCGAAGAGGTGCTGCGGCAGGTCGACCACCTCATTGGCGAAGGTCACAGTCCGACACACTTTGCGCGACAGATGGTGCGCTTCCTGCGCAATGCTACCGTCGCCAAGATTGCGGGCAGAGACTCTTCCCTGCTGCAGATCTCGAGTGAAGAGCGGGAGCGCGTGGAGCGCGTTGCGGCTCTGTTCGGCGAAGAGGATCTCACTCGTCACTTGCAAATCATGCTCCGAACACACGGTGAACTGGGATACAAGCAGGAGCAGCGTTTCCACCTGGAACTCGGGCTGCTGAAGATGGCGCATGCACAACGGTTGCTGCCGATCGAGCAACTGCTGAGCGATGTGGCCGGCGTTTCGAATACTTCTTCGAACGCTTCATCGAACAATATGGGCGGAGCAGGCGCGTCAAGAAATCCGGCACGGCCTTCGATCGTTCCTGCGGCCTCGGGCGGAGGCTTCGAGACTCGACGCGCGGAAACGAATCAGGTTTCGCCGTTTGCAGCCGATTCAGCGCGCAAAGGTGGTCCTCGACAGGAGTTTCCCTCGGACCAAACCGCCAGCGGCAGTCCGCGCAGTGTCGGGGGTGGAAACGTCCCGGCGCGAGTGGTCATGGGCTCCGCCGCGCCCTCAGAAGTAAGCGAAAGCGTCGTCGAACCGCGGATCAGTTCAAGTCCCGAACTTCAACGTCAAGCACAAGTGAGTTCGCCACCCGCAGGGCAGGTGCAGATCGCAGCTCAAGATTCGCAAGCTCCGTCAACAATGTCCGCTGCGCCCATTGACAGGTTGAAAAGCGCCGTGCTGCAAGCTCTCGCGGATGGCAATCAACGGATCCTGGTCTCGATGCTCGAAGCGGGTGAATGGACGGTAGAAGGAAACGAAGTGATAGTAAAGGTGTCGGAGTCGCAGACCGTGGTTGACATGTCTGTGGGCGCCGATGCCAGGCGGCTGGCCATTGCTTCCGCCAGCGGGATTCTGGGCCGGGCGGTCAAGTTAAAGATTGTTGCCGGAGCGAGCGTGACACCGACGGAGAAGCGTAATGGTGCGTCCGCCAAGTCCAGCGGGGCGAACCCGGGCGTCGGCGGCCGGGGCCGTGCGGAGCAGGATGCCGTGGTCCGCCGGCTGCAAGAGAAGTTCGGCGCTGAAATTCGGACGGTGATTGATTACAAAGAGAAGCGGTGAAGATCAGGTTTCGAAGTTTCAAGGTTTCAAGGTTCATCGCATTTGCGGTTGTCGATACTTTGAAACCTTGAAACTTTGAAACCTTGAAACGTGAGGTTCTATGGGCGGATTTAACCTGCAAGAACTGATGACGAAAGCTAAGTCGCAGTACGAGAGCCTGCAGAAGAAAATGCAGGAAACGGTGGTCGAGGCCTCTGCGGGCGGCGGCACGGTGACGGCGAAAATGGATGGGCGCAAGCAACTGCTCAGCCTGCATATCGATGCCGAGGCGGTGAAGGCGGGCGACGTCGAGATGCTGCAGGACCTGGTACTAGCCGCGGTCAACGAGGCCGCGCGGAAGGTTGATGGAGCGATGCAGTCGACGGTGGGCGGCATGCTGGGCGGACTTGGCATCGGCGGAATGTAGGTATGTTTCTAGTTTCTAGTCTCCGTTACCTGGACAACTCGGTAGGCCAGAAACTAGAAACTAAAAACTTCATCACTTAATCCCTATGTCTAAGTTTGCCGAGCCTATGTCGCGTCTGATTGACGAGTTGAAGAAGCTGCCGGGCGTGGGCTCGAAGAGCGCGCAGCGGCTGGCCTTCTACATTCTGCGGGCGAGCGACGAAGACGCTGAAGCACTGGCCGCCGCGGTACGCGACGTTAAGGCCAATCTGCGGCTGTGTTCGGTTTGCAACAACATCACTGACGTCGATCCGTGCGTCTACTGCACCAGCGCGACGCGCAACCAGCGGCTGGTGTGCGTGGTCGAAGAGCCTACCAACATTGCCGCCATCGAGAAGACCAAGCACTTCAACGGCGTTTACCACGTGCTGCACGGCTCGATTTCTCCCCTGCACGGTGTAGGGCCGGAGCAGCTGCGCATCGCCAATCTCATCACGCGGGTGGATGCGGGCAACGTGGATGAAGTGATTGTCGCCACCAATCCCACGGTCGAAGGCGAAGCTACGGCCACTTATCTTTCGCAGCAACTGAAGCGCGCGGGCGTGAAGGTGACGCGCATCGCCATGGGCATCCCGGTCGGCAGCGACATCGAGTACACCGACGAGATTACTATGCTTAAAGCTATGGAAGGGCGGCGGGAGCTGTAAAGGCGGCTTCTAGCTGTTGGCTTCAGCCCTTCAAAGTCACCTTTGTCGACTGTAAGGTGTGAAATCCGTAATCAACACTCATTTCCTGATCATGATTGTCATGAGTGATCTTCTTTCGTTGCATTCACAATGCGACTATTGGCATTGCACCTCGGGAATGAATGGAAGAGCCGCGGCTAAGGTGTAATCTCGAACACTATTCCGTAGCCATAAGAGCCGCCGTTGATCGTCGTGCCATAGAGATTGCCAGCGGCATCTGAAACCAGGCCGGAGTAGGGCTCCCATCCTTCCGCCGCGTTGATGAAGGCATGCAGAAGCTTCTCGGTCCAGACGCCGTTCGCCTGGGGAGTCAACTCAAAGACGGTGCCGACAATGAGGTCCCTCGGGTTGTGGGCTGGATGATCGCACTCCGGGCAGACCTCTGCAAGAGTCCTTGGGCTCTGATTGTGACTGTCGTCCCTAAGAGTCCGTCAAGGACAAACCCGATTCGAGGAACACATTGAGTTCTTCTTCAGCGGAGGCGAGGCCTTCGGGCAGGGTGCCACGGTTGTATTCAGCCATACGGTTCTTCCACTTCAAGAAATCGGTAATGCTTTGCGGTTCGACGCGGACCTCGACGCGGCGCAGACTGGCGAGAAGAAGATTCATTTCGCAGCGGAAGCCAGTGGAGCTGCGGAGATCCTTCGCAGAAGCGTGCGCGGTTTCGATCCGGCCGCGACGGTATTCGAGCAACCCCCAGCCATGGGGCAGTTCTTCGCGACGCACGAGACCGGCGGGGACCAGGTAGAAGCGCTCGCACCCCACTCCCTGCTCCGGCTTGAGACGGAAGGGCTTGGCGCGGTCGGCGACGAAGTCAGACGGCGTGACCTTGCATTCGACTAGCACGGAATGGCAGGCGCGCTTCCAACCAATGGCGTCGGGCATTTCGCCGCTGACGCACGCTTGCTCAGAGAGCACCACTCCGCAGCGGTAGCGGCGCAGCCAATGGACGGCTTTCGACACTAGTTGGGCGTGAGTCATGGTGTCAGCTTCGGGCCTTGTTGGCTCGGCAATGGAAGCAGAGACAGTTGTATCTGGAGACGCGGCTGCGCGGAAGTAACTGGAAAGCTACTGCGGTGCTGCCTTGGCGCAGTCTTCAGAAATCGAATGTGACCAACATAGTCATGTATGCTAGAATCGATCCATGCGGACCGTGAATATTAGCGACCTGAAAGCGCGGCTCAGCGCTCACATCGAAATGGTGAAGAACGGCGAAGAAGTGCTAGTCTGCGACCGTAATAAGCCTGTGGCTCGGATTGTTCCCTGCTCAGTCGAGGACGAACCGGAACGGGAGCGGCGGCTGATCGCCCGCGGCATCATGACGCCGCCCTTGAAAAAAAGGAGTTCGCCGTCCTCGTTACCGGCCCCGCCGGGGAATATTTCCGATGAAGTTATGGAAAAGTTATGGCAGGAAGAGCGGGAAGGCCGCTAGAACTCCCGTTGGCCTTTTGGGATACGAGCGCTCTCGTTCCCCTCTGCGCTCATCAAGGCATCACGCCCCGAGTACTCGCGCTCTACCGACGCTATGGGGTGGTGGTGTGGTGGGCGACCCCGGTTGAGATTGCGAGTGCGCTGAGACGGTTGGTTCGCATGAAGCAGCTCACCCCCGACGATTGGACCGTGTCGCGCCGTTTGGCGCTGGAGTTGGCCGGGTCATGGCGTGTCATCCAGCCGTCAAATTCTTTGCGAACCATCGCTGTCCAACTTGTCGATCGTTACGACTTGAAAGCAGCCGATGCGCTACAACTTGCAGCTGCGCTCGAGTGGTGCGAAAACGTCCCGCAAGGTAAAGTTTTCTTGGCCGCCGATCAAAGGTTGCGGGAAGCGGCTGTGCTCAGCGGATTTGACGGGAAGGCGATCTAGCAAGTCAATGATAGCCGTACTCGAAGGTTACGTGTCTCCTGAAATCATTCCAGAACAGTTCGTAGCCGCCACGGTTTTCACGGTTGATCGAAAATAGGAGTGCGGATTTTCCGCTGCTGTCGTAATCACCGCGTCAACCAGCCACATTCCTTCACCGAGAGACTTGACCTGGTTGCCTGGGGAGATCGCGAACCACTGGTCGCTGAAAGGATCATCCGCTGGGCCGTCGCAGCGATATTCCTCAAGGCGCAATCGAGCTATTGACCAGCCATTACGTGAAGAATAGGACTTGAGAATTTTGACGTCTTGGTCGCGATAGGACCAGGGCTTCGAAACGTTTTCGTCGGGGTTCTCGCAGTTGATCACTTTGGCGAACTTCTTCCGAAATTGCTCTCGCAGGATGGTGATCATATCTCCTGATAGCTGGGCTGGTTTCCAGGATTCCGGATCCTTGAAATACGGCTGTGAGTTCGCCACTAGGGGCCGATAGATCGGGGCCTCGAGTTGGCCGCCGAACTCCGGAGATCTTTCTCCGATGGTGGGCACCGGGCCGCTGCCAGCAATCTCCTCCTGTCCCACGCTCGCATACCATTTGAATTCCCTTGGGGCATGGCTCGTAATTTGTCTCAAGGTGTTGCCATCGAACCCGATTGTCCAAGCCCCTTCGGCCGGATAGTCCGACGCAATCTTCTTCAGGCAATCTTGCTCGGGACAGCCGCTTGGAAAAGGCTGCCAGTCCGGACCGTTCTTCTTGAAGACGACGCGCACGGCGCGAAAGTTCGGCTCACCCGCGAACCATCCCTGATGGTCTTCCAGGACGCCGAGCACGATGTTTTGCCCAAATGAGTTCACAGAAGCACAACAAGCAAACCCGAGGAGTATCTCGACTACGCGAATTATCGTGAGGCGCATGATAAAACCATATGCCGTTCGAATTGACCGATCCACGTTACCTTTGTACACCATGAACGATTCCTCACCAATGTGGGGGCGACTTCCCTCACGGGCTAAGGCCCTCATCCATGGCGGCGCCGCGGCACGGCTGAACAGGCTGCGGAAAAATTCGGGATTCGTATCAGGGCACGGCTTGAAGCCGTTGTCCTACACAAACGAGGCCGTTCGACGGGCTCTAATCTGTGGACTCTTCAGCGATCTGACTATCACTGGACGATGAAGAACCGTTTCCAGCAGATGCCTCTCGGCGGCGATGGTTCGCGCGGAGGTTCCCAGGGGTGAATAGCCCTCGGCGGCGATGATTAGAGCTTCATTCCCCTTAGTCCTCATCTGACCATTTTCAATCTGAACCCGGCGGATGTGGCCGTCGTGGGCGGCGTCCAGCGCGTTGGCTAGACGCAGAATGGCAGCCAGTTGGATCGTCCCCTTCTGCTCGTCGGGCAGAAGGTCGCGCAAGGTCTTGTGCTTTCTGGTCGGCAAGGCTCCGCCGTGAAAGCGAGCTACGATGGCGGCGCGTTGCAGGTCCGCGGGCTTCCAGCCCAGCGGGTTGCCGTGCGCGCGAATCATCTCGAAGGAAGTCTTGTGATGTCCCTTCTCGCCCTGGGACTTGCCAACATCGTGCAGGAGAGCGGCGGCCAGCAGGCTGGAGCGGGGAGAAATGCCATCGACAGCAGGCTGCCATCCAGAGGCCACGAGGCCGTCATAGAGTTGCAGAGCCAATGCCGCCACGCGCTCGGAATGGGGAAAATCGGGATCGAGGCTGCTCGCCCAGAGCTTCATGCGGCGGGTGGCGAGAGCTTGAACCTGCTTACCTTGCGGCAGGGCGGCGCGCCAGACCTGCCAGAGAGAGCCGGGGCCGACCATTTTAGAGCGATAGCGGTCGACCCGCTTCGTGCGATCGGTAAGAATTCGCTGGCGCCACCGTCGGCGGGAATCTTGATCGGGGAAGACGTGGCAGGAGACGGCTGTGGCCCAGAGCACATCGAGGTCGTGAACTTCGCCGAGCAGGTCCTGCATTTCTTTGAGGTCGTTGCTCCAAGCCTTGTGCTCGGCTGGAAGGAAATTCTCGACGATGTAGCGGAATCGCTTGAGGCCAATGCGGAGAGTGTGGAATGCGAGTTGGGAACGGTTGCGCAAGGCTCGGTTGTGGAGTGCCCGGGCTGCCGTCCAGCGCTCGAGAGCTAGATGCTTGAAGAGGGGGCTGTCCGGGCGGACACGGGCGGCCCGGGCAGGGAGCGATTTGCTCCAGTGGCGCCACTGCTTGCGGTCAAACTCTTCGAGAGCGGCGTGGGCTTCGAGTTTTTGTTCGCGCTCGCGCGCGGTCAGGATTTTCAGTAGGGCCTCGGCTGCAGGATCGGTGGGATTGGCGCTGGACTCGTTTGGGACGGCCTCAGGTCCATGTTCAGATGCCGGCATAGCGGGCGAAAGCTTGCCCGGAGCTTGCCGAAGGGGCACCCTCTCTATACTGTTCAGTTCCAGTTTTTCGACCCACTCCATCATTACGTGAACGTCGCGCAGATCACCCAGGCGCTGAAACAGGCGTTTGCCGGCCTTCCTCATGGCCTTCCAGTTCGGATCGGGGTCGAGCGCCATCAACCCGTCGGCCAGGGAGCGGCAGCGGCGCAGGGAGACTCGCAGGTCATGAACCGGATCGGGAGCAAAATCGGCGGAAACGCGCTCGCACTCCTCCAAGACCCGCAGCATCCAGTAGCGCAGGCCGGTGGTTTTCTGGGGGGGCGTGGTGTGAATCGTTGAAGGCACTGGGGTTCCGGGAAGTCCCGATGTTCCTGATCTCTATTCTCGCTGGAGATGGCTGCAAATACTAGTGGTGCAGAGATTCCTAAAGCCTTTCACCACAGCGGACACCCGACTCTGCTCCGGGCAAGCGAAGGGACACACGCTAAACCGTTACCTCCGTAACGTGCAGGGCCTTACCTGCTGCGTTTAACCTTTTATTGCCTATAGCCAGAGCTGCGGTTGAGGAGTCCCTTATCAACGACGCGACGACATTTCACGCAAACCGCGCGGCCTCGGCACGCGCTTTCGTACACAGCCTGAACATCCTGATCAAGTACGCGCGCATGTATGGTCCCGACCACAAGCGCACGGAAGCGCAGTTCGAGACTGCCTGGAACGAATTGCAGAATGGATTGCCCACGGCTGGAGAGGGCGGGTTCTTGCTGGGAGTTTCCGACAACAAGCTGTTGCTGGATGGAGTTCCGCTGGAAGCCGGACAGACCGAACGCAGTTTTGGACAGCTCTTGAGCACGGCCGGCCTGGCCAGCCTGCACTTCTCCAAAGAAGTGACAATCGAAGACTTCGCACGGCTGGTACGGGCATTCACGGTGGCTGGATCCAAAGCCCAGGACGTGGCCAAGCAGATCAAAGAAGCGCTCAGCGGCGAAAGCAAACAGAGCACGATCAAGATCAATGAGGTGAAATTTGTAGCGGCTGACCCGCTGACCGGCGACATCAGCGTGGCGGCGCAGATCGCAGCGCAAACCCTGGGGCCGGAATTCAAGCAATGGCTGAACGATCCGCAAAAGCTGCTGCAATTGATCGCCGCGGCCGAAGGCGCGAACGCAGGCGGCGGAGGTCAGGGCGTCGCCGGAGTTCCGTTTGGAAGCGTCCCGACCGGTCCCGGCCACTGGGTGGCGGGGCCTGCACCCGCAACCGGCGATGGAACGGGGACCGCGCCTGCCTGGGAAGGTGGAGTGGTACCGCTGCAAGAGGCCGAAGTGGTGCAGGCCATCCGTTTGTTGACTCGATTCGGGCAGGTGCAGGGCGATCCGAATGCCGGCCCGGAGGTTCTGCAGAAAGAGCTGACTGAGACCGATCCGAATACGCGGCTGAACCTGCAGCAGTTGCTGGGCAGTCTGGCGGCCAAGGCGACGTCGGAGCAGCAAGACACGCCGCTGCTGATGAAAGCGGCCGAGCACATGGCGATCCGCTTCGCGCTGGAGCGCTATTCGAAGGGCGAAGTCAAGGTGAATGCCGTCCATCAGATGATGGAGCACATGAGCCGGCAGATGGATTCGCTGCGCCAGATTCTGAAGCTGCAAGAAGAAAAGATGAACAAGGCCGGAATCCTGGTGGAGTCGCACGCCGACATCCTGGACCGGATGTTCTGGGCGGAAGTGCCGGAGTCGGGGAAAAAGACGGTGCTGCTGTCGAACGAAGCTCCCTGCGTACCGCCGAGAAACTTGCGGCAGTTCGTGGAAGTGCTTGCTCGACCGCGACGACAAAGCAGACGTCCGCCGAAATTCTGGATAATTACTCGGGTTGCCTCGGCACGAAAGATTCTGAAGCACGCCGGAAGACGGCGATTGGATTGAGCCAACTGGCCGACCTTTATTCGCGGCTGGGCGGCGAATCGATGGGCAAGGCCATCCACAGAGTGAGTGAGCAGTTATGTGTGGAAAAAGATCCTGAGCTGCAAAGCCTGCTGAGCGCGGCATTCGTGCGCCTGAGCCAGGAGGCCAGCGAGGCTAAGAATTACCAGGCAGTGAATGCAGTATGCGGCGGGATGGAATTGCTGCTGCAACAACGTCCGGTGCTGGTGAACGACTTGCGGCCGCGCGTGGGCGTGGAGAACCGGATTCCAGAGTTTATCGAGGAAGCATTGCGCAGCGATCCGGTGCCCGCGGATCTGCTGGTGGTTTTGCGGCGCACCAGCCAATCGAGCGCCGAACATCTCGCCGACCGTTTCTTCCGTTGCATGCGGCGGGACGAATGCGACCGCATGGTCGAACTGGTCAAGGAGATGGGAAGTCCGGCCCTGGCGCAGCTCCGGGAAATTTTGCGCACTGGGCAGCCGCGGCAGGCCTCAGGAGTGGTGGGGCTGCTGAGCCGTTTGGATGTGGATACGTTGCTCGAGCTGTTGCCGGCGCGGTTGCCTGAATGGAACCGCTTCTACCACGACATTGTGGTTCGTCAGATCGCATACGGAGCTGCGCCGAATCGGGGGCGAACGCTGCTGGAACTGGCCGAAGTGCTCGATTCGGCGGTGCTGCCGGAATCCATCGATGAAATCGGGATGAGCGGCGATCTCACGGCTGCGCCTCCATTGCAGGCCATGGCCCGGCCGGGAGAGTCGGCTTCGCGTTCGCCGTTTGTGCAACTCAAGGCGATTGAGTCATTGGGAAGGTTGCGGGATCCGGAGGCGGTATCTCTGCTGCGCGAGATTGTCGAAACCAAGAAAACGTTTGGCTTTGTTCATCACCGCGAATTGCGGATTGCCGCGGCGCAGTCGCTCTCAAAGACCGACCCGCGCTACAGCGCTCAGATTCTTTCCGACAGCGGCATTGAGGCGGCGGAACTGGCGATCGCGCCCCTGGATACGGCGCCGGCATGCCCGTGGGTCCGGCAACGGCGGTACGAGCGAATGGTTCTGTCACGCACCATCAGCGCCACGATTGGGAGTTCGTGGGGAAAATCGAAGATTCTGATTCGCGAATTGAGCCTGGGCGGGGGCATGGGCACGAAGGAAGACAATCTGCGCATCGGCAGCGAGGCCGATTTGGAGATTTCGGTGGGCATGCGGTCGAAGATCAAGGCGCATGTGCTGCTGCGCCGGGCGCGGATGAATGAAGTGGGATTTGAGATCGTCAACACCGACCTGGAAAGCCGCTACCGCCTGCGCCGATTGCTGGTGGAAGCTCTGAACCACTCTCCACAGAACAAGGAACAGCAGTGGAGCGGGGAGCGGAAGATCTAGGGTCTCAGTTCCCGAAGTCCAGAAGAAAACGAAAAGCCTCTGCTCGTGCGAGCAGAGGCTTTTTGCTTGCCACGAGATCGCCTGCCTACTTCACCTTGAGGAAAATGATCGCCAGGGTGTAAAGCGCCAGCGACTCGATCAGCACCAAGCCCAAGAATCAGGGCGAATTGAATGCCGGGGCGGGCGGCAGGATTGCGGGCCAGGACTCCGTGGCGGCGGCAACGGCCTTGCCTTGCGCCAGAGCCGCATACGGCGGAAGCGATCGCCATGGAGAATCCGGCGGTGATCGCAACCCAGTTGGTCTCGCTCGCCCCTGCCAGCCCTGCGCGAAGGCGGGCATGGCAAAGCACAGGGCGGACAGCGTCATGAACAGATAACTCAGTTTACGCATGGTGTGTTTCTCCTCGTATCAATTGCCGCCAGTGGGTGGTTGACGCCATACCGTACAGACGCCCTCACGCTTGCGGCATACAAAACTCGAACTCAGTGCTCTTCGGCAACCGCGCCGGAGACATAAATGATCGACAGCAGCATGAACACGTAAGCCTGCAAAACCGCAACCACGATGTGCAGGCCACTGAAGATGATGGGCACGCCGATCGGAATCATGGAAAAGAACACCAGCGTGATCAGGTCGCCGGCAAAGATGTTGGCCCAGAGACGAACCGTCAGCGAAAGCAAACGGGCAAAGTGGCTGACCAATTCAATGGGGAGCATCAGCGACGCCAGGAGAATCTTCGCAACCAGAGGCATGCCTTCCATCGGAGGTCCGAAGAAATGCATGCAGGTATTTGATCCCGGCATGTTTGAATCCCTGGGTGTGGTAGTACACGAAAGCGCAAATGGCGCAACCCAGCGGAACAACCGGAACGCCTGTGGGCGATTCGAAGCCCGGGAATCAGGCCGATGAGGTTCGCAGATCAGGATGAAAATGAACAGGATCGCGAAGAATGCTGTGTAGGGTTCGCTGTGGTGGCCGATGATCTCCCGGCTTTGGTCTAGAACGAAGCCCTCGATGCTCTCGAAGGCGTGCTGCAGACCGTTCGGGCGAGTCAACCGACAAGCGCGACGCAGGAGCAAGAAAATCACAATCAAGAAGAAAACGACAGCAACTCCATGGCTAACGAGTTCGGAATGGGCGCCTGCGGATGTTTGGGTTTGATATGCAATGCCCGCAAGAAGGCGGTGACAGGGCCGCGAAGAGGCGGTTCAGAATCTCGGTAACCAGAGTTGTTCCGGCATAAAGGCGTGGCGCTGTAATCTCCTAGATCGTCGAGTTTGTTCGCGGACTGGTTAGTTCCTTCGGGTCAGCGCTACATAAGTCTCGTAAGCAGCTTCGCAAGCGACGGCGCCGACGGGCAGGAACAGGCCCACTAAGAAGTCCCCGAAGGCTCGCTGGAAAACTGGCTAATATACCATACGCGGCAGCGCCCATCAAAACATAACGCAGCAGAAATCGGGCGACGATTCCCTTTCCCGATTGCGGTTTGCCGGAATTGGTGACGCGGTCGGCTAATCCGCTTACGCCGCTCTTAAGCCATGGAAATTCAGGAAAGCGACGATGGATCCGGCCAGAAAACCTAGCGCAGAAGAATGCCCGAACTTCCACCAGGCTGCGGCCGTCAGCATCACACAAAGGCCTGCCATGAACCACGCTATGCGGTTGGCAGCGCCGGAGTAGAAATCGTCCTCAGGAGCGGCGGCTGGGACTTGAGGATTGCCAGAGTTTGAGTTTCGGATTCCATCCGCGTCCTGGAGACATGGTACGCGAGCGAGGGCTTTGGGACTTCCTATTTCGTATCGCGCTGCACCGTCCGAATCACTTCGATCAGGCCCGCCGCACTGCCCAGCAGAAGCCCGACAATGCTTATCCATGAAGTATGCAGCCATCGGTCCAGCAGCGTACCGAGCAACCATCCCACGAATGTTGCGCACGGCAGCACAAACGCCAGTTGGCTGTAGCGGCCCACCTGACCCAGATGTTTTCTTTGCGTGGGGAGTCTTGGCGGTCGGGGGTTGGATCGGGGGGCATCTCGCGCTAGGGAAGCAAAGTAGATTCTATGCTAACTGGCAGCGGCCGTGGTGGATTCCGGCCGAGCTTCGCCCCTTCGACTCGCTCAGGGCAGGCTCTCGGCCAGGACAGCTGCGGCCGCCTGCAGCCACATGAGCAGTCGTCCAGATAGGCGCTTAGCGAATCAGCTTTGCCATCGCCGGATTCCGCGCAATCCCCAGCGACCAGTTCACCATGTGGATGAAACGGTCGGGCATGATTCCGATGAAGAGCGTGGCGAAGGCGGTCACGGCGAGCGCGGCGCGCATGGTCCAACTCACGGGCAGCACTCCTCGCTTCTTCGGGCTGGCCCATGAACATGGCGTTGGCCATCTTCAGGTAGTAATACAGGCCGAAGACGGAATACAGCACGCCCAGCGACGCCAGCGCGTAGTGTCCAGTTTCGATCAGGCTGAGGAAGATGAAGTATTTGCCCCAGAAGCCAGCCAGCGGCGGAATCCCGGCGAGCGAGAGCAGGAAGATCAGCATGAGCACGGCTTCGACGGGAGCGCGCGAGTAGAGGCCGTTGAGGTCGTCGAGTTCGTCGCCGATCACGTTGCGGTGGCGCAGCGACGTGATCACGCCGAACGCGCCGAGGTTCATGAAGGTGTAGACCAGCAGGTAGATCAGGATGCCTTTGATGCCGTCAGGGCTGAGTTCGGTGACAGTTCCGGCGATCAGGCCGAGCAGCATGTAGCCGACGTGCGCGATGGAGGAGTAGGCGAGCAGGCGCTTGGTGTTGGTCTGGGTGAGCGCGGCGAAGTTCGCGCCCGTCATGGTGGCGATGGAAACGAAGACCAGCAGCGGAACCCAGATGGAACGCATGGGGAACAGTCCCCAGAGCAGGATGCGCAGCATCATCGCCCATCCCGCGGCTTTCACGGCTACGGACATGAATCCCGTGATGCAGGTGGGCGCGCCTTCGTAGGCGTCGGGCGCCCACTGATGAAAAGGCACGGCGGCAACTTTGAACAGCAGGCCGGTGATCGTGGTGAGCAGCGCAACGATGGCGACAGGATTATGAGGATCTTTGGCAAGAATCTGGTTGAGTTGGCTGCCGATGGCGCCCAGGTTCGTGCTTCCCGTAAGACCGTACAGCAACGACAGACCGTAAGCAAAAATGCCGGAGGAAAATGCGCCGAGCAACAGATACTTCAGCGCCGCCTCGTTCGAGCGGCGGTCGCGGCGCAGGAAACCCACGAGAACATAAGTCGAGATCGCCATCAGCTCCAGGCCAATGAAGATGAGTACGATGTCGAAACCGGCGGCCATGCACATCATGCCGACGACCGAGAGCAGCATCAGGGTGTAGTACTCGCCGTGATTTTCATGCTCGGTCTGCATGTAACGCATCGACATGAGGATGGAGATGGCAGTGCTCGCCAGGAACAAGTAGAAGAAGTAGAGGGCAAAGCGATCCACCAGCATGCTGCGCATCATGCCGAGCGAACCCGTGGAGGCGGCCGGAGTGGCCTGCATCCACAGCTGAATTTTTATCACGCCCCCGGTTGAGAACAGGACGCCGATGAATGCAGTGACGCCGTTAACCCACTTGCTTTCGGGCGGGAGCATGAGATCGATAAGCAGGATGCCGATGGCAAACAGAGTAAGCAGAGTAATGGGCAGGGCCAGCACATAGTCGTTCCACGTGAATCCGAGCGCGCCGCCCACTAGTTCTTCCCCCTGGTCGATTGCGCCGCGGCAACCGAAGCTGCGGTCACAACCGGCGCTGATTTTACTTCCGGCTGCGCCGCCGGCTGAATCACAGCATTCACTGCGCCTCCAGCCTGCGGGTTGCGCACGTTCTGTACGAGCTGGTTCACCGGCTGCTCAAGAATCTGGAAAAACGGTTTGGGATAAAGGCCGATCCAGAAAGCCATGATGAGGAGCGGCACAAAAGTCAGCACCTCTCGCGGCGTAAGGTCGTGCAGCTTTTCATTCTTCGGATTCGTAACCGGACCGAAGTAAACGCGCTGGTAGAGCCACAGCAAATACGCCGCGGCGAGAACAACGCCGGGGACCGCCCATGCGCCCCACCGCCAATTCTCCATGAACGCGCCCTGCAGAATGGTGAACTCGCCGACGAAGCCGTTGAGCAGCGGCAGTCCCATCGAAGAAAGGAACATGATCATGGTGATGGTGGCGTAGACCGGCATCACGTTTGAAATGCCGCCGTATTCGGCAATCTCGCGCGTGTGACGGCGCTCGTAGAGAATGCCGACGATCAAGAACAGCGCGCCGGTCGAGATTCCGTGATTGATCTGCTGCAACACTGATCCGCTCAAGCCGGCGGAGTTCAGAGCGAAAATCCCCAGCGTGCAGAAGCCCAGATGGCTCACCGAGGAATACGCTACCAGCTTCTTCATGTCCTTCTGCATGAGCGAAACGAGCGCGCCATAAATGATGGCGATGATGGAGAGAGTAATCATCCAAGCAGCGGACTTTGGTGTGCATCAGCACGTCGGGAAAGAACGGCAGTGAGAAACGGATGAAGCCGTAAGTCCCCATCTTCAGCAAAACTCCTGCCAGGATGACCGAGCCGGCGGTCGGCGCTTCCACGTGAGCGTCAGGCAGCCACGTGTGGAAGGGAAACATCGGCACCTTGATGGCAAAGGCGAAGAAGAAAGCAAAGAACAGCAGGGTGGCGATGGTCGGCCCGTAGGCCGGATCGGAATAGATTTGGGGAGCGGTCTTGTAAAGCTCAGTGATGCTGAACGTGTAAACGCTGGTCACATTGTGGTGATGAAAATAAAGGTACAGAATTCCCAGCAGCATCAGCACCGAGCCGGCCAGCGTATAGAGGAAGAACTTAATCGCGGCGTAAAGTTTGCGCGGGCCGCCCCAGATGCCGATCAGCAGATACATCGGAACCAGCATAGCTTCCCAGAAAACGAAAAAGAGAAAGAAGTCGAGCGCCATGAAAACGCCGAGCATCCCAGTCTGCAGGATCAGAAACCAGATGTAGTATTCCTTGACGCGGTTCTCAATCGCCGTCCACGACGAGAGGATCGAGATCCAGCCCAGCAGCGTGGTGAGCATGATGAGTAAGAATGAGATGCCGTCGATGCCGATCACATAACCCGCGCCGATGGAGGGAATCCAGTTGTTCGGCGTGCCCTCCATGAACTTGAAGCCGGCTTCGAAGCGCTTGTCCCAGAACCACGGGACCAGCGGCAAGGAAACCAGGAAGCCGCCTAGCGCGAAGAGATTCGCGATCCAGCGGATGGCGTCCTTGTTCTCCTTGGGAACGAACAGAAGTACAAGCGCGCCTACCAGCGGCGTGAAGAGGATGATCGAGAGTATATGGTTGTACATGAAAGATCAGCTTCTAGCTTCTAGCTACTGGCTTCTAGCTGAGAGCTAGGAGCTAGCCGCTAGAGCTGCATTTCAGTGATACACGTAATAAAACACGAACCCTACCAGCCCTGCCGTCATCACCAGCGCGTACCACTGCACCAGACCCCATTCAAACAGCCGAGCGGGGTACGACAACATACGCGCCAGAATTGCCGGACCATTGACTCCGATGCCGTCGATGATCCACTTGTCCCACCAACTGGAAAGCGTCGCGGTGAGACGCGTGATCCATCCCGCGGCGTTCACCGCGCCGTCAATAACGTGTACGTCAAACCATGAGGACGCTTCGCCCAGCCCGAGCACTCCGAGACGAACATTTCCCACCTTGCGGCGGCCAGTGAAGACGCAATCGTAGGCTTCGTCCACGTAATACTTGTTGAGCAACACGTTGTAGACAGGCGGAGCGGCAACGGCAATGGGCTCGGTATAGCCTTTGTCGGCGTTCGAGTAGGCGCGCCCCGCCATGTAATAGCCAAAGCCCGCCGCAGCAACCGAGAACAACATCAGCAGGTATTCTGTCCCGCTCGTCTTCTCTTCTTCTTTTATGCCGGCGGCCAGTTGCGCTGGTTCCTCAGCCTTGAACACCTGGGCCTCTTTGGAGAACACCGGATCGAGAAAAGCCTCGAAACGATTCGTTTGTCCGTGGATGCCCACCAGCCGTGCAAGGCTCTGCGGGAATCCGAGGAAGCCGGCAAACAGCGACATCACCGCCAGAACCACCAGCGGCATCGTCATCGAGGCGGGAGACTCATGGATGTGGTGCTCGACTTCGTGGCTCATCCGCGGCTTGCTGTAAAAAGTCAGAATAGATAAGGCGGAACATGTAGAACGCCGTCATCAGCGCAGTAGCGTAGCCGATGAACCACAAGATGCGATACGCGCCGACTTCCGAGGCCCAGGCCTGCCAGAGAATTTCGTCCTTCGAGAAAAAGCCGGCGAAAGGAGGAATGCCGGCAATGGCGAGCGTGGCGATGAACATGGTGCGGTACGTGATCGGAATGCGATCGCGAAGCGCGCCCATGTTGCGCATGTCCTGCTCGCCGCTCATGGCATGGATGACGGAGCCAGCGCCAAGGAAGAGCAGGGCCTTGAAGAACGCGTGGGTGAACACGTGAAAGACGCCAGCAGAGAAAGCTCCCACGCCGAGCGCAAGAAACATGTAGCCCAGTTGCGAGACGGTCGAGTAAGCCAGCACGCGCTTGATGTCGTTTTGCACGAGGCCGATGGAAGCGGCAAAAATAGCAGTCAGAGCGCCTATGATGGCGACTGTCTTCATCGATGTGGGCGCGAGCACGAACAGCGCATTCGAGCGCGCAACCATATACACGCCCGCGGTGACCATGGTCGCGGCGTGGATGAGCGCGGATACCGGCGTGGGACCTTCCATGGCGTCGGGCAGCCAGACATAAAGCGGAATCTGCGCCGACTTTCCGCAGGCTCCAACGAAGAGCAGCAGCGTGGCCGCGGTGATGATGGGATCGCCTATGGCAAAGCGTCCGCTGTGCGCCAGGTGCGTGACCTCGGTGAAGCGCAGCGAGCCGAAGTACCACGCGATGAAGAACATCCCCAGCAGAAATCCTGCGTCGCCAATTCGGTTAACGATGAACGCTTTGTTGCCCGCGTCGGTCGCCGACTTGCGGTGGAAATAGAAACCGATCAACAGATACGAACACAGCCCCACGCCTTCCCAGCCAACAAACATCAGCACATAATTGTTCGCGAGGATCAGCGTCAGCATGGAAAACATGAAGAGATTGAGGTATCCGAAAAAGCGGTAGTAACCGCCTTCATGTGCCATGTATCCGGTGGAATAAATATGGATCAGCATGCCGACGCCGGTAACGAACAGCAGCCAGATGCTGGAAAGCGGATCGAGCAGGAAACCAGCGTCGGCCTGGAACGCGGCAGATTTGCCATCCTGCATGGCGTAGTTCATGTGGCCGGTGTCGGTGCCGAGCCAGGTGTAGAGAATGGTCTGGTAAGGCTTATGAAAGTTTTCCGGCGTAGACGACCATGCGGAATATTGCAACACCGCGCCACACGCCATCAGAAACGCGAGCACGATGGTTCCGACGCAGACGGCGCTGACCGTAGCCTTCTGCAGCCTGCGGCCAAAGAAGAACATGATGGCCGCGCCGAAGGCCGGCAGCAGCGGGATCAGCCAGATGTGGGAAAGAAAGAACATGTCGTTGGTCGTTTAGTCGTTTGCACCTAGCTCGGTACCAGGTACTGGGTACTAGGTACTGCTTTTCACCACTTCAGCAAATTCACTTCGTCAATATTCACCGTCTCCTTGTTGCGGAAGAAGGCGATCAGAATGCCGAGGCCGACCGCAGCTTCGGCAGCGGCGTCTGTGATTACAAAGATGGCGAAGACCTGGCCGTGCAATCCTCCCAACATACGAGAGAAGGCGACCAGGTTCAGGTTCACGGCGTTCAAAATCAGTTCAATCGACATCAGGACGATGACCACGTTGCGCCGCGTCAACACGCCAATGACGCCAAGCAGGAACAAAGCCGCCCCCAGCACCAGGTAGTGCAGCGTCGTGATGTGCAGCATGGATTCCATAACAGCTCTTAACTCTTAGCTCGGTACTAGGTATTAGGTACTCGCAACTAGATCCTCTTCTTCGCCATCACCACCGCTCCGATGATCGCCACCAGCAGCAGGAGCGAGGCAATCTCGAAGGCGAACATATATTGTCCGTACAACAGCGTAGCGACACCCTGGGTGTTTGGAGCTTCCAACGCGGTCATGCGCGCCGCGTGGTTGGGGAAGATATCCTTTCCTTTCGCATACACGGCGATAAACAATCCGCCCAATGCGATTGCCGCAATCGTCCCTACGATCCATTGACTGTTGAACTGCCGCTCCTTCATGGACTGCTCAATGCTCACCAGCATGATGACAAACAGGAACAGCACCATAATCCCGCCGGCGTAAAGGATGATTTGGACGCCGGCCACGAACGGGGCATACAGCATCAGATAAATCGACGCCTGCGCCAGCAGCGTAATAATCAGCGCCAGCGCGGAATGCACCGGATTCTTGCGCGTGATCACCATGATCCCGCCAATCAGCATCATCCCGGCGAACAGATAAAAGAAAAACGGAGTGGCTACGGGTGTCATATCAGTGTCGCAAACCCAGCAACGTCAACAGTGCCTGCCATAACGGCACGATGATCTGGTGCCATATCTCAAATCCCATTACCCATGAGGCAGTAGAGATCAGAACGCCCAGGCCCATCGGCAGCAGGACTTTCCATCCCATCTGCATGAGCTGGTCAAAACGATAACGCGGGAACGTGCCGCGAAACCATATATAGACGTACATGAATCCAGCAACCTTTGCCGAGAACCAGTAAATATCCTGAATACGAACGCTCACATCAGGAATGAACAATACCAGACCGATCAACCCGAGCACGACGCCGAATCCGGCGAGGCCGATGGTTTGCACGCGGAAAAGCGGATGCTTCGGCATGCGCACCGTGTTGTAGAAACATATCGCCGCGAGAAAAAGAAACGTAACGCCAGGGACAAAAGAGAAGATCTGATCCCAGGTGGGCCCGCTCAGCAAATTAGGAAAGGGCCGCAGCCATCCGCCGAGCCAGAGCGTAACTGCGATGGAAGACACCGCGATCATGGCCGAATATTCCGCCAGAAAAAATAACGACCAGCGGAAGCCGCTGTACTCGGTGTGGAAGCCCGCGGTCAACTCGGATTCGGCCTCGGCCAGGTCGAAGGGCGCGCGGTTGGTCTCGGCGACCATCGCGACAGCAAAGATGAAGAACGCGATCAGCCCCAGCGGGAAAAATTTGAAAAGGAACCAGACCTCTTGCTCCTGCTGCGCCTGCACGATGCCAATCATGCTGAGCGTACCCGTGTCTCCCGTCCCTGGGCCGCCGACGCCGTAGAGTCCGTGCCCGTGCAGGCTAGTCAGCAGGATGACTGAGACCACCGCCAGCCCCATCGCAACTTCATACGACACCATCTGCGCACTCGACCGCAGCGCGCCCATCAGCGGATAGTGCGAGTTCGACGCCCAGCCCGCCATCACGATACCCAATACGCTCAGCGATGACACGCCCAACATGAACAGGATTCCGATGTTCATGTCGGTGATAGCGTGCGTTGGCCCGAACGGAACGACGACAAAAACTGTGAACGCCGCCAGCACCACAATCAGCGGCGCCATCCAGAAAACAAAACCGTCGGCCTCGGCCGGCATAATGTCTTCTTTGAGCAGCAGCTTGATGGCATCAGCAATTGGCTGCAGCAATCCATGCGGACCCACCCGCATCGGCCCGAGCCGCACCTGCATGTGGGCAAGAATCTTGCGCTCCAGCCAGTTCATCGCGATCACCGCGATCGAGAGCCCGCTGAAGACCAGCATGATGTACACCAGCACCCAGAACATGTTTCCCGCGGCGCCCGGAGTTTTTTCGCTCGTGAGGTAGGACGAAATGTATTGGATGATCTCGTGCATCAGCGGGACCTCATTTAGCGATCCACCTCGCCAAGTACGATGTCGAGCGTGCCGATCACGGCGATCACGTCGGCGACGAGTTCGCCGCGGCACATAAGGTCGAGCGCCTGCAGATTCACGAACGACGGCGGCCGAACGCGCACGCGGTAAGGCTGGGTCGAACCGTCGCTGACGATAAAGTATCCCAGCTCGCCCTTCGGCGCTTCAATCGAGTGATAAACCTCGCCCGCCGGCGGCTTCATCACCTTCGGAACTTTCGCCATGATCGGGCCCTCGGGCAGCGCGTCCACCGCCTGCTCGATGATACGCACCGACTGCCGCATCTCGGCCATACGCACCAGGTACCGGTCGTAAGTGTCGCCGTTCTGCCCGGTGGGAATTTCGAAATCGAAATTCTTGTAGTTGGCGTAAGGCTGCGCCTTGCGCAGATCCCACTTCACGCCACTCGCGCGCAGGACGGGGCCGGTCACGCCGAGGGCAATGCAATCTTCGGCGGAGATGGCTCCAACATCTTTCGTGCGCTCGACCCAGATGCGGTTGGTGGTAAGCAGCTCCTCGTACTCGTCGATCTTGGGGCGAAAGAAATCAAGGAAGTTCTTCACTTCCTTTTCGAAGCCGGTATAAGTTTCGTACTGCAAACCGCCGATGCGAAAGGCGTGAGTGGTAAGCCGCGCACCACAATACTTCTCATAGATCTTGAGAATTTCTTCCCGGTCGCGGAAGGTGTAGAACAGCGGCGTGATCGCGCCGATATCGAGCGCGTGCGTTCCTAACCAGAGCTGGTGACTGGCGATGCGGTTCAGCTCAGTGAGTATCACTCGCACATGCTGCGCGCGCGGCGGCGCTTCCACGTGGAGAAGTTTCTCCACGGTCTCGCAGTAGCCCAGTCCGTTCGAGACCGCGGCCACGTAGTCCATGCGGTCCACATACGGATTGAACATCGTATAAGTACGATGCTCGCCAATCTTCTCGACCCCGCGGTGCAAATAGCCAATCACGCACTCCAGGCCGAGCACCTTTTCACCATCGAGCCGCAGAATCACGCGCAGCACGCCGTGCGTGGCGGGATGCTGCGGGCCCATGTTGATGACCAGTTCGTTGGCATCAAGAAACGGCTTCTCGTGAGTCGCGAGATCGGCGAGATCGGGATGCGAGAGCGTTGTGTTGGGATCCGTCATTGTCTCGTAAAGGGTCTCGTAACTGCCCGCGCTTCTACTGCCCGCTTTCAATGCCCAGGTTGATCTGCACCCACTCGTTATCCTGTTGCAAAATGCCGTAATCCTTCCGGAGAGGATGTCCATTCCAGCCGTCAGGCAACAGAATGCGCTTCATGTCCGGATGCCCATCAAACTTAATGCCGAACATGTCAAAGACTTCGCGCTCCAGCCAGTTCGCCCCCGGCCAGATAGGAACGGAACTAGGCGCATTCTCGCCATCGACGATTTGCGTCTTCACGCGAATACGCTCGTTCCGCGAAAACGAATAAAGCACCCAGATCAAGTCGAATTGTTTTTCGCGCTGCGGGTAATGCAACGCGGTAATGTCAACGCAGTAATCGAACTGCTCTTCGTTGCGGAGAACCTGCAGAAGCTCAGGAATCAGCGAGCGATCGACCACCATGTAGTTCTGTCCCGCATAAGTAAGCGGCTCTACGCCCGAACCGTAGGCGCCTTTGAACTTTGCGGTCATGGGCGAATCCCATGGAGTAGGCGTGGGCACGGCCGGCTTCGCAGGCGCAGCGGGCTTGGCGGCTGGCGTGGTAGGACCAGCGGCGGCGGGGGCTGGCGGCGTGGGTGCAGCCGGCTTCGCCGCTCCTTCCGGAGGCGCTGCAGAGGGCGGTTTGGTTTCGTCCGGCATAGCGGCGGGTGCACAAACCTCCGGCTCGGAGGCTCGCGGAGAGAACGTTCACTTTTATCAGCTTGAGGATACGGTGTCAACGAGGGTCGCAAGGAAAACGTGAGCGATTCGGGCGCGGCGCGACGGTACGGCTCCGAGCGATCCGGACCGTTTTTAGGCTATGATTCTGGTTCGAGAGGATCGCTCATGGACGGAGACGAAAAAGCTTGCCCGGTCTGCGGAGAAACCATCAAGGCCGCCGCCATCAAGTGCCGCTTTTGCAATACTGACCTGACGGCATTCACCGCATCGAAAGAATTGGAAACCGAAAAGGACCTGTTTTCCGGTCACCCAGCCATGATCTTCAGCATCGGGCAATTGGTGCCTTTTCTGGTCGTGATCGCGCTGGCCATCGGCATCGGATTTGCTGTCGAGTCCTATACTGTCCAGCCCAAGTCCAGGGATGCCGGCATCTTGTTCACAGTCCTCGCTTGCCTGGTCGCGTGCGCCATCATCCTCCTGCGCTTTTACCTGAAGAGCCGCGCGATCCACTACGAAATCACCACGCAGCGGATCAAACTGGATCGAGGTCTGCTCTCAACGAAACAGGAAAGTCTGGAACTGTTCCGCATCGACCACTTCGAATTTCTCAAACCGCTCGGAATGAGGCTGCTGGGCTACGCGGAGCTGCACTTGTTCTCGTCGGATGCGGAATTTAAGAATTTTTATCTCTACGGGGTTCACAACCTGGAAGCGATCGCAGAAACCTTGCGTGAGTGTCAACTGCGCGAGCGCAAACGGCGCGGCCTGACCACGTTCGTCAAGGCATAGCAGCCGGTAGTGCGGGACGATTCGAATCAGGGGTACGATTTGTATCAGGGTATGCCTTCGGGTGTGCCGTAAGTGCCGCGCCATCGATCCGCCTTTAGGCGTTGCAGCGGCCGTGGGCCGCCCTACACCCACTCCAGCGCGCCTTTTTTCCAAACCCAGATATATCCGGCGATCAGGATGACCAGAAAAATCAGCATCTCCACCAAACCAAAAATGCCGAGCGCCTTGAACTTGACCGCCCAGGGAAACAGAAAAATAGTTTCCACGTCGAACACCACGAACAGGATCGCGACGATGTAGTAGCGGACGGTGTAACGTCCGCGGGCGCTGTCGATCGGGTCGATGCCGCACTCGTAGGGCATCAGCTTGGTCTTGCTGGGGTTGTCGGGGCGCACCAGCTTCGCCGCCAGCAGTGTGAGCGGAAGAATCAGGCCGATGACTGCGATGAAGATAAAGATGGGAACGTAGTTCTGCGGCATAGTGTCTTACTCACCCGAGAAACTGCCGAGTAACCAATACTACTGCCGATGGCGCACGACTTCAAGGAAGGTTTGTTGAAGGTTCGAAACATTTATCGGGGAGCACGAACACACGCCGGGCAAGATCGGACTTGAGCGTGACTTCTTGATAGTAGCGGCTCAAGATGCCGCCCTTCCAAACCAGCAGCCCTGGATTCTGCTTGATGAACTCTTCCCAGCCCGCGCCCTCCGAGCGAGCCATGCGCTCGCCGATCAGGAAGAAATATGCGCAGGTGATGGTTTCGTTATAGAGCTGCGGCTTCCCGCGGGCGGCCGCAAATCGCTTCAGCGCGCCGGCAAACTTCTCCAGCGCCTGCAGAACCGGATACTCGCACAGATAGGCGAACGCCAGGCGCACGTGATCGGCATGGTGGAAAGAGTCTCCGGGAAGCGCGTCGTTCTCGAAGCAGCGGATGAGTTCTTCATTGCTCATAGGAGTCTTTGGGGAGGTGGAGCGAGCCTTCTAGGCGCTAAACGTTCCAGTTGGAACATTGTGCGTAATGTTCCAGTTGGAACATCGAGCGAATCTACTGAATTCACTCTGAGCTATTATTCGCCAATAAGCTATTATCCTGCTATGGGTTACAAAACTATCGACGGAGAATGGCGCATAGCTTTCAGCTTAACGATGCCGATCAATTTTCCACCTAAGTACCACGATGTAAAGGAGTTAGTGGAGTTTCCTTGAGGCGCCAGTAGCGTGGTGCTACCAACTTGCTACTGCGTGCCGTCCGCTCTGTCGGAACTCCATTGGTGCCCGTCATTTCTTGATTTTGCAGGGGAGATTCGTATCTGGCATGGCCCTCCATCCACGCCAACTTACATCGAAGACGGAATGAGCTTCAGCCCCCCAGCGCCTGAAGGCGCAACCAAAAGGCGCTCGCGGCCGGCACGCCTTAAAGGCGTGCCCTGATACGAATCCCGAGTTTTTCCGCAGCCTGTTAAGGCGTGCCCTGATACGAACCCTCGCTGAGTCGAAATTCTGCGGTATGTGTTTCATTTCCTTTGGTGGGACCGAATGCCCATGGGCGCTCAGGACAGTTGAAAGGAAGCGTGCCGGCTACCCAGTCTTCTGGGCGCCGGTTTTTCCGGCTGCGACCGCCCAGGCGGCCGCGGTATAGATCACAAGATTCCCAACGTTGTACGTCCCATGCAGAACGTGGACGGCAATCGCAAGAACAAAAATCCCCACCAACAACCAACCGCCGCGAACCACAGTTCGCGGGATCAATAAAAGAAGGGAGCCGATAATCTCGCCCCATCCCAGCACAAGCCGTACGATATCCGGCATGTGCGTCTTGGCGAAGTCGTGGGCGGCGGACGGCATCACAAACAGGACCGCTTCAATCAGGATCACAAGCCCAAGAGTCCATTGCAATCCTGCAAGGGCGGTTTGCATTCGTTGTCCTGTCACAAGTGACCTCCTAAAGAATCGCTTTGAAGGGGCGCGGGCTTTAAGCCCCTGAGGTTATTTCTCCGCACTCCGCCTGCGCCCCGGCTTAGCCTTGATTTCTTTGAGCCGGTGGCTCGCACTTGAATCAAGATCAAAATCGTAAAACCGCTTCAACTCCTGAATGCGTTCGAGCGAGGCCGGACTGAACGGCGTCTTGCCATCGAATGCATGAAGCACAATGCCCTCCAGAAGATCGCCGAGGGTCATGTCGTGGTATTCGGCAAAAGCCTTCAGGATTTTGAGCAGGCGCTTCTCCATGCGCACCCCGGTCTGAACGCGTTCGACCAGCAGCCTGGAATCGTCGACCATGTGTACCAATGTACTATGCTACCTTGGTAACGCCAAACATTTTCTTTATCTGCGTTCTGAGCCACACCCAGGCGCGGGTTGTTTATAATCGCGTTTCAACGTTCCATCGACCTCTGCGCAAAATGGGGCGCAATTCCCTTTCAAAGGACTCTCTTGGCATTCGACGAAAATGTTTACGAACTGCGGCGCCAAAAGCTGAACCAGATCGAGGCGCTCGGCCAGACCGCGTACCGCAGCAGGTACGAATTCACGCACACCATCCCGCAGATCCTCGCGGACTATTCGGACAAGACTGCGGAGCAATTGGAAAACCCGCGAGTCAACGTGCGCGTGGCCGGACGCATCATGGCGATTCGATTGATGGGCAAAGCCGGCTTTTGCCATCTGCGACAGGATGGCAAGCGCCTGCAGATTTACGTGAAGAAAGACGCGGTCGGCGACCAGGGGTTCGAGTTATATAAGCTGCTCGATCTCGGCGACCACATCGGCGTGAGCGGATATTTATTTCGCACGCGCACCGGCGAACTGACCGTGCATGTGGATGAGATTACTTTTCTTAGTAAAGACCTGCTACCTCTGCCCGAAAAGTTTCACGGGCTCACTGACGTTGAACTGCGCTATCGGCAGCGCTATGTCGATCTCGTCGTCAACCCTGAGGTGCGGGAAGTTTTTCTGAAGCGCAGCAAGCTGGTGCAATCACTGCGGCGCAGCATGGAGGCGCGCGGATTCATCGAGGTCGAGACGCCGATGATGCAGCCCATCGCGGGCGGCGCGGTGGCGCGTCCGTTTGTGACGCATCACAATACGCTCGACATGGATTTGTATCTGCGCATCGCGCCCGAACTTTATTTGAAGCGGCTGGTGGTGGGCGGGTTCGATCGCGTGTACGAAATCAACCGCAACTTCCGCAACGAAGGCCTGGGCTGGCGCTGGAATCCTGAGTTCACCATGCTCGAGTTCTATCAGGCCTACACCGACTACCAGGGCGTAATGGATCTCACGCAGGAACTGATCACGCAAGCCGCGATCGATGTGACCGAGGGGACGAAAACGAAGTGGGGCGATATCGAGATCGACTGGGCAAACTGGAAACGCCTGACCATGCGCGAGGCCATCATTCATTACTGGCCTGAGAACGCGGGCGCGAAGCCTGTGATGAGTGACTTGGCTTCGCACGATGGAGTGAAGGCGCTGGTTGAGCGCTTCAACCAGGCGCACGCACACATGGCGTACGATCCGAAGGAGCCTGTGGGCAAGACGATTGCGACCTTGTTTGAGGCGGTTGCGGAGGAGCATCTCGATCAGCCGACGATCATCTATGAGTTCCCTACCGCGGTGTCGCCGCTGTCGAAGCAGAAGCCGGATGAGCCGGAGTGGACCGAGCGCTGGGAAATCTTTGCGGGGCAGATGGAGATCTCGAACGGCTTCAGCGAGCTCAACGATCCAGAGGATCAGCGGCGGCGCTTTGAGGCGCAGTTGCAGGAACGCGAGCGCGGCGACGATGAGGCACACCAGATGGATGAGGATTACATCCGGGCGCTGTCGTACGGGATGCCGCCCGCCGGCGGCGTGGGCGTGGGCGTGGACCGGCTGTGCATGCTGCTGACCGATTCGCATACTATTCGCGATGTGATTCTATTCCCGCTGTTGCGGCCAGAAAAAAGCTCGGCGACAGAGGGGTAGTGGCTTAGTTTGACGTATGCGTGCCCGCAGCGGCTAAAGCCGCGATTGATTTTGCGGCATTTACGGCGCGGCTGAAGCCGCGCCCTGATACGAATCCTGAGTTTTTCACTGGCCTGAAGCCGCGCCCTTCCAGAACAAATTCAAACTGCCATTACCGAATTTATTCAAACTTTAGCTGCTTCCGGCGGCGGACGCTTCGCTGCGCTTAGCTGGACGGCCGAGGCGGCCGTCCCCACATGGCCTCTTTAGAGGGCCTCCTTACATGGCCCTTACGCTGAACGATAGATTCCCAGGACTTTCACGAAGTCGGCGACTTCGCTTAAGTGGCGGAGGGCGTTGCGGGCTGGTTCGTCGTCGCCGCGGAGGAAGTCTACGTAGAAGACGTATTCCCAGGGGCGTCCGCGCAGGGGGCGGGACTCGATCTTACTAAGGCTGATGTCGCGGAGAGCGAAAACGCTCAGCGACCTGAATAGAGCTCCGGGGACGTTCTTCACTTTGAACGCGATGGATGTTTTGTTTGCTCCGTGCGGAATCAGGCGCTGGTAGCTGGGAACAGAGCCCAGGCTTCTATTCTGACGTGCGATTCCCGTTTTCACGGCCAACTTGCGAATCAGGAAGAAGCGGGTGTAGTTGCGTTTGTCGTCTTCGATGCCGGCCTGGAGAATTTTGCCGGAGTATTCGCCGGCGGCGTGGCGGCTGGCGATTCCGGCGGCATCGGGAAGGCGATGAGTGACGACGTGCTTCACGCTGCCGGCAGTATCGTAGAACGGGACGGGCTCGATGCCGGGCTGGTGGCGGAAGAAGTTGCGGCACTGGTCGAGCGCAACCGGGTGCGAGAATACCTTGCGCAGGGCGCTTAGCTTCACGCCGGGGGCGGCAATCACGTTGTGCACAATGCGCAGCAGGAATTCGGCTTGAATGAATACTTCATGCGTCAGGAGAAGATCGGCGTGCTCGGCTACCGTGCCGGCCAATGAGTTCTCGATGGGGATTACGGCGGCGGCTACCGATCCCTGCTGCACGCGGTCGAATACCTCGGCGGAGCGGGCGCAGGGGATGACCGTACTGCGTGGCAACATTTGCTCCGCGGCTTCGTGGCTGAAGGATCCTCGTTCGCCCTGGATAGCTACTTTCATTCTTGGCAAGGTAGCTGGTGGGCGGGGGAAAGTGCAACTGCGTTGCACGGCGCGAGGCAGAGTAATCCCGAAGTTCGTGCTACGGCGAGAGACAGCAGGTTCCTCCACCTCCACATCCCCTTCCTTTCAGGAAGGGATGTTACGGTCGGAATGACAGAGTTTTTTTATGTCGGAATGACAGAGTTTTTCTGATTCAGGAGGCTAGCCCGGAACAAGATCTTTTTGCAGGACTAGCGCGTCTACTCCGTTGGAATAGTAGCGTGGGAAGGTTTTCACTACGCTGTAGCCGTGGCGTTTGTAGAACTGCAGGGCTGAGACGTTGTCTACGGCGGTTTCCAGTTCGACGAAGCGGCAGCTTGCCGCGCGCAAACGATCTTCGGCTGCACGCAAGAGGAGCGATCCGACGCCGGAGCGGCGCGCGGCGGCGATCACGTCAATGGTGATTATGTGACCGGAGATTCGACCGGCTTCGCCAACGATGAAACCAACGACCGGGACGTTTGCCGCGAGGGCGGGTGGAGAATCTTTCCTGCCCTCTCCCGAATCGGGATCGGGCATCTCTGGCGAGGCGACTTCTAAGGCGAGTAGAGTGAACGATCCGCGGCGGCGGATGTAGAGCTTGAGTTCTGTTCGCGAGTAGGAAATTCCCGGGGGAAAGCACTGCTGATCGATGCGCCACAACGTGTCGAAGTCGGGGGGCTGGAAGTCACGAATGGTGAAGGGCACGCGCTATTGTAGCGGGTGGACACGGAGACGCAGTCTTGGCGTGCGGGCCGGCGCTAAGAATCATTGAGGGCGGTACCTGGGCAAGCAAATGCGTAGGTCCCTCGCAGCGCTCGCTTGACAGCATTCCTTTTGTGTGGCGACGAGTTTTCCACAGGTATTTGAAGCGGGCTGTCTGGAAATCATGAATTGGGGCTTTTGGCCCCTTGCTTCGACGCAGCCTCAGACGTACCATGAACATCATAAAGGAAGCGTTGTGAGTCGCCTTCTGCTGATTGACGTCGCCGCTTCAGTTGCCGTGCTGGGACTGTGGTACTTCGTGTTTTCCACCTACAACCGAAAAAAGGGAGCGGCGGCCTTGCGCTGGGTGCAGACCGCTTGCGCCGGCAAAGGACGCATCCTGGAATCGCACTGGGTGGGTAGTTCCAATCTGCAGGCGCGCCTGCACTTCCCTTCACGCTGGTTCGAGAACGCACAGGTAACCCTAAAGTTCAGGCCGCGAGCGCTGCCAGTACACTGGCTGATCAGTTGCTGGCACCGGCAGAAAGAGACCCTCACCTTCGAGGCCGATCTGGGCGGTTCCCCGAGCTTTCATCTGGAAGTGATCCGGCACCGCTGGAGCGCCCACAACCGGGGGATCTCATCGCGCAAGCGCGACGACCGGGAGTGGGATCTATACGAGCCCGGGCCTATTATCCTCACCACGCGGACGCACTGGAAGCAGGATCCCAGCGCGGAATTAAACGCGCTGATGTCGGCGCGCCGGCAGGACATCCTGCAAGTGCACTTCCGTCCGGAGTCGCCGCAGTTCTCGGCTACGGTTCACCTGGAAGCGCTGGCCGATCCGGAAGCGGCTGCGGGATTCGTCAGTGCCCTGCGGGAGATCGCTGCGGGAGCCTCGGCGCACCGGCAGTAGCCTGATCCACCGCAGGTCAATTCGGACGCCTAAGGCAGATTCTGAATCAATAAATTCTGAAGTCCAGAACGAGCTAGTTAATCCTGTGCGCAATCCTCGGGTGTGAGCTGAGTCAATATATGGAAGCCAGATGATGCAGAAAATTGCACACTGGTAACTAAGGGCGCGGTTAGGGTGGTGGCTGAATTTGACGTGGTCGGTGGATGGCATTCTGGTTGCTGTAGTATTGTTCCGGGTCATGAGTGAGAGTTTCGGCAATCCCACACCTCAGTTCGGCATGGCCGAGTATGCCACGAACCCGACAGGCCATCTCTGCCAGTTCTGCCAACAGCCGTTAAGTGGAACTTACTATCGGGTCAATGCAGCTATGGCTTGTCCAGGGTGCGCCGAAAGACTGCGCAGCGAGATTGACAAGGACAAGCACGCGGCGTATGTACGCGCGCTTACGTACGGCATTGGCGCGGCGGTCGTGGGGCTGATTGGGTACGCGCTGATCGCCATCCTGCTGCAAGGCTGGGTACTTAGCTATATGTCGATTGGGGTGGGATGGCTGGTGGGCACTGCGATGATGAAGGGGTCCAGCGGAGTAGGCGGGAGGCGGTACCAGATTGCCGCCGCTTTGCTGACCTACGCCGCGGTGTCGATGGCGGCGGTTCCTATCTGGATCCATTTCGCCGACGAAAAGAAACATCAAAGACAAGCGCAGCAACAAAAGCTTGCGGACGAGCAGCGCCAGTTGGAGCAGGAATCGGGGCAGCGACCCTTGGAGCCTCAACCCGCGCCTGGGGCAGCGAAACCAAGAGCGGAGAGGCCACCGGTGAGCTTAGGAACATGGCTGGGACGGGTGGCACTGATTGGACTAGCGTCTCCGTTCGTTCAGCTTCAGGGCAATCCATTCTGGGGGGCAATGGGACTCTTGATTCTTTTCTTTGGCATGAGAATCGCATGGAGAATAGCCGAGGGCAAGCCGTTTGGAGTCTACGGACCGTTCGCCTATGCTCCACCAACTTAATCGCTAACCTTTGCAGCGCACCGAAAAGCATTTTCCCTAGCCGTGCCTATAGTCAATCCAGACCTGACTCGCAATTGCAAACGGTGCTCGCGCGAGCTTGCGCCGGGAGCGCTGGTGTGCGATCACTGCCACGCGCTCGTACACTCCGAGGAACTGGAGCGCTTGTCCGCGGAAGCGAAAGCGATGGAGGCTCACGGAGAGTTGCGGCAGGCGCGTGAGAAATGGCTGATCGGACTGCAGCTACTGCCGCCCACTTCGAAGCAGGCCGACTGGATCAAGCAGCACGCTAAAGAACTTGATGCCGCTGCCGCTGCGGGACAACGGCTTGCATCGGGCGAGAACCAATGGGCTCAGCCGATGGGACCGGCGGGTTCGATCGGAGTGCTGGGCAACAAGAGCAGAACTGCGACAACGCCGCGATTCAAGTGGGCGTCTGTTCTGAGCTTTTTAGCTTTCGTTGCGATCTATTCGGCTGCTTCCGGAAAGAAGTTTGGGATCGGCTTCGCGGTGCTGATTCTGATTCACGAGATGGGCCACTTCGTTGACATCAAGCGCCGCGGCTTGCCGGCGGATATGCCCGTGTTTCTGCCGGGCCTGGGCGCTTACGTGCGTTGGCAGGCGCTGGGGGTGCCGCTGGAGACGAGGGCAGCGGTCAGCCTGGCTGGACCGCTGGCTGGATTTCTGGCATCGCTGGCGTGTGCCGCACTCTGGTGGCAGACGGGCAATCCTTTCTGGGCCGCGCTCGCGCGTGTGGGTGCGATTCTGAATCTGCTGAATCTGATTCCCGTCTGGGCGCTGGACGGCGGGCAGGCGGCGCTGGCTTTGAGCAAGGCAGAGCGCATCGTGCTGCTCATCGCGGGTGTCGTGCTCGGGCTGGTGTTGGGAGAGAGGCTGTTCTTTTTGGTGGCGCTGGGCGCGGGATATCGAGCGTTCTTTTCGGCGGATCTTCCGGCCCATCCCAGCCGCGCCACGACAGTTTATTTTCTGGTGGTGCTCACCTCGCTGGGTGTGATTATCTCGCTGATGCCGGGACATGGCTTGGGGTTGGAGTAAAGCGCTGCCGAAATTGCTGTCGCCGGATAAATCTCTTTTATACCTTCGATCACCTTTTTCGATTGTCGGCAGCTGTTCACTCGCGTTATTCTGCTTGGTTGAAGCCCAGCCGTTCAACTTTCTGTGTCCGTGCGGTTGCTTACCGACGCCATTCTTATTAGAACGAATAGGAGATTGAAGGATATTCATGCCCAACGAACTGCGTAATTTCCTGGCACTCACCTACGACGAATTGGAAGACCTGAATCTGGAGGCGAAGGAGCAGCGCCGGAACTGGGTGCCGATCGGCAAAATCCAGGAAAAGCGGCTGAAGTATTTGACCGACGAAAAGCGGATCAAGGCCGTGACCGTGCTGTTCAGCGATCTGGAAGGCCGGCTGCACATGCTGGATTACGACAAGAAGTTCCTGATCAAGAGTTGGGACAATCTCACCTTTGACGGCTCGTCGATTCGCGGGTTTACGGCGCAGCGGGAAAGCGATCTGCGGCTCGGGATCGACTGGGCGGCATTTTACTGGGCGCCGGCGGATGTGTTCGGCTCCGGCAAAGTGCTGGTATTCGGCGAAGTCATCGATAAGGGGGGAACGTCTTACTCGGCCGACATTCGCGGCGTGCTGAAGGGCTATGCCGAGGATTTGCACAAGAAAAAAGGCTACACGCTCAACGCCGCAAACGAGATTGAAGGCTTTCTGTTCAAGGGCTCTGACGCCGAACGCCGCTATCACGAAACCCTTAAGTTCGACTACGTCAACACGGGCGGCTATTATCACTCGCTGCCCGGCGATGCGCTGCGCACGTTCATCGACACGACTGCGGAAGTGCAGCGCGCGATGGGCTTCCAGAACGAAAAAGATCATCCGGAAGTTGCGCCTTCGCAGTTCGAAATCAACTACGGTTACGGCGAAGTGGTGGCGGCTGCCGACCAGATTCAACTTTACAAGCTGATCTGCCGGCAAGTCGCGACCAACATGGGGCTGACGGCTTCGTTTTTGCCCAAGCCGGTGGTGGGCGTGAATGGCAGCGGCATGCACACTAACGTTTCCATCAGTGAAAATGGCAAGAACTTGTTCTGGGATGCCAAGGGTGAAGAGAAGCTCAGCAAGATGGGATGGGCGTTTCTGGATCGCATCCTTACGCATGGCAACGATATCTGCCTGCTGCTCAACGCCAGCGTGAATGCTTATCGCCGTCTAGATCCGCACTTTGAGGCGCCGAATCAGCTCAAAGCTTCGCCAGTGGACCGCGGGTCGATGATTCGCATTCCCATCGGGAACGAAAAAAGCATGCGCGTGGAAGTGCGCTCGGTCGCTCCCGACGCGAACCCATATCTCGTCATGCTGTCGATCTTCAAGACAGGCATCGACGGCGAAACCGCGAAGATCAAGAACCTGCGACAGGCCGAGCGCTACTTGCCCGACAATATTTACGATGCGTTGGCGAACTTCCGCAAAGCGGACTGGACGACGAAGCTTCTGGGCGAGGATGTGAAAGGACGCTACGCGGATCTGAAGCAGGCCGCGGCGGATCGCTGTCCGCGTCTGCTCGGGACATTCGTGAAGGCGCCCGAGGTGCAGTATCACCACGACGTCTACAACCAGTTTTTGTGGAACCTGTTCTAGAGCTGTGCAGTTTCTTTCACGGGAACGCCCTGGCCCGACGCCAGGGCGTTTTGTTTGCACGGCCGTCTGTAGAGACGTAGCAAGCTATCTCTACGACAGCTTTTGACGGAACACCTGTACGCCTGACAAGCGGCTACAATGCCTGTCGGAGGATTCATGTCGAAATCGCGCAGGCAGTTTCTTACTCAGACATCGCTTGGGCTGTTGGCCGCGGCTACGGTGGGGCGCAGCTTTGCGCAACAGCCTTCCGACCTGCCGCCTGGGGCACCTCCGGCGTTCGGCGCGGGGCCTGCCGTTGGACCCGAGGTCTCACCTTCCACCTTTGCCGAGGGGGAGAAACTGGTGCAGTTTGAGTTGACCGCGGCGGAGCGTTCGATGGCGGCAAGTAGTTGGCGCCGGACCATGGCGGCGCTCTATGAGCGGCGCTCCGGACCGCGCAAGGCCGCACTGGAATCAACGCTGGCGCCGGCGTCGCGCTGGAATCCGATGTTGCCGGGCTTGAAGACCGGGCCTGAGCGCGACCGGTTTATCCGAAGCAACGCCGATCCCGGCCCACTGCCGGCGAGCGACGGAGATATTGCCTTCGCTTCGGTGACCCGGCTTTCGCGATGGATCGAGCAGCGCAAGCTGACTTCCGAACGGCTCACACGCATTTATTTGAAACGCGTGGAGGAGTTCGACCCCAAGCTGCATTGCGTCATCACGCTGACGCGCGAGTTGGCGCTGGCACAAGCTAAGAAAGCCGACGAAGAAATCGCCGCCGGAAAATATCGCGGGCCGATGCACGGCATCCCCTGGGGCGGAAAAGATCTTCTCAACACCGCCGGAATTCGCACCACGTATGGCGCCGAGCCTTTTCGGAACCGCGTGCCTGCGAACGATGCTGTGGTGGTAAAGCGTCTGCATGAAGCCGGAGCGGTGCTGATCGCCAAGTTGAGCCTGGGCGCGCTGGCGCTCAACGACATATGGTTCGGCGGGCAGACGATGAACCCGTGGCTTCTGGAAGAAGGAGCGTCGGGATCAAGCGCTGGACCCGGCGCTGCCACCGCCGCGGGACTGGTCGCTTTCTCGATCGGGAGTGAGACTGGCGGCAGCATCGTCAGTCCCTCGATGCGTTGCGGGATTACCGGACTGCGGCCCACCTATGGCCGCGTGGCGCGCACCGGCGCGATGACTTTATGCTGGTCGCTCGACAAGCTTGGCCCCATGACTCGCACTGTTGAGGATGCAATGTTGGTCTTGCAGGCCATCTCCGGTCCGGACGCCGGCGACTTGGCGAGTGTACCCAGCAAACTTGATTTCGATGCCGGCGCCAGAGTGCAGGGACTTCGGGTCGGCTATTTCCCTCACTGGATGAACCAAGCTCCCGCTACAGCCGTAGACCGCGCTGCTCTCGATACGGTTAAGAAGATAGGCATGGTTCCGGTGGAGGTGTCGATTCCTGACTGGCCTTATGACTCGCTCGACCTGATTCTTTTTGCCGAGGCGGCAGCCGCGTTCGAAGAACTTACATTGAGCGGCGGCCTAAATGAACTCAAAGCTCAAGTTCCCGACGCATGGCCCAACATTTTTCGCGAAGCTCGCTTCCTCTCGGCAGTCGACTTCGTGCAGGCGGACCGCTTTCGGCGCAAGGTCGCCGAAGAGATGGCCCGCGTGTTCTCGCAGGTGGACGTGCTGCTGGTGCCATCGCTGCGCGACGAGATGCTGACCCTTACCAACTTCACCGGGCATCCGTCGCTCACACTGCGCGCGGGCTTCGTCGAGGTGTCAAAAGCGCGCACCGATTGGGCGCCCGACCCAAACCATCCGGTGCCTACTTTCTCGTCCCCGCGCCGCGTGCCCCACGGCGTCACCCTGATTGGCCGCCTCTTCGACGAGGGTACTCTCGGCAGCGCCGGCCTCGCGTTGGAGCGCGCTTTTGGCGTGATCGAGCAGCGGCCCCCGGGGTTTTAGTTTGCCGAGGAGCGTTTTTCAGTGAGTTGGTACCAGTTTTCAATGCGACTGGATGATTTTGCTGATCCGATTCCAGATAAGGCCCTACTCGCAGGTAGACTGTTCGAGAAAAAGGAGAAGTCCATGAAGCGCGCTCTCTCAATATTTTTCTTGTTCGTCGCAACGATCACCGCGGTTCGCGGCTCGGCGCAGGTGAATCCATACAAGGAAGGCACTCCCGGAGTTACAGGCTATCGTTCGGAAGTGCTGGCGGAAGTCATGATCCAGGAAGACAAGTTCACGCGCCTGGCCGAAGCCATCCCAGCGGAGAAGTACGCGTGGAGACCTTCGCCGGATGTGCGTTCATTCGCCGAAGTGTTCCTGCACGTGAGCGCGGCCAACTACAACCTCTACAAACTCGTAGGCACCCCTCCGCCCGCGGGATTCGATGTGAAAGGATTCGAAAAGTCGACGACCGACAAAGCGAAGGTCATCGCCACATTGAAAGATTCGTTCGTCCACGCGAAGAAAGCGATCATGGCCGTGTCTGATGCCGATCTAGACAAAAGCATGGATTGGTTCGGCGGCAAGAATACCGAACGGGGCATTCTGCTTTTCATCGTGCGCCACGCCGCCGAGCATTTGGGACAATCAATCGCATACGCGCGATTCGCGGGCATCACCCCACCGTGGACGGAAGACATGCAGAAGAAGCAGCCCGAGAAGAAAGAAGCGCCGAAAGAAAAACAGTAGCGACCCGCACTTACGAAACAACATTCCTTCCCCGCACTCGACGCGCGGGGAAGGAACCGCTATTCCAGGATCACAAAAGCGCGGTCACAAAAACGCGCTTACCGCGGCGGCAACCCAGCGTTCAGGTTGAACACCGTGCCGTCGGCGAAGTGGCCTTTGGAGGCCGTTCCGTACTGGTAGGTCGACCCCCACAGCAGCCCGTCTGAGGTTTGGATCACTTCGGCGGGATAAGCACCAACCGCTGCTGTCGCACTGAATGGGGTAAACGTCTGAAGCAAGGTCCCGTTGGTCGGCGAAAGCGAGATGACGTCGCCATAGCCGCTGCTGCCGTTGTAATCGGCGACCCAGAAGTTGCCATCGCTGGCCAGCATCATGCTCTGCGGGCTTCCGCCACCGTCGATGGTGTTGTAGAAGGGGAAAAGCTGCAGATTGCTGCCGTCCAAGCCAACTTCAAAGACGCCTACGCCGTTCACTCCGTAAATTGCGTATAAGCCATAGGCATTGCCGTTGGGGCCGAAGGTCAACATGCTACCGTGAGCGGGCAAGCCGTTCTCCAGCGGGAAGTTCAACGCAACCGTGGTTAGCGCTCCCGTCGCTTCCGTGTAGTGGAACAAAAGCTCGTTCGATGATCCGGAAGAAAGTCCGTAGAAGGTGCCGTCGGACGCAACTGTGAAGCCCGTGGGATATATTCCGCTGGTCGAGAAATCAAAGTTGAAAACAACCTCGAAAGCCCCGGAGGACGGAGTGACCCGAAAGATAGTTCCCCCTGGTTGGTCCCTCCATACAAAGTTGTGCCGTATAGATTCCCATCGGTTCCCAACTTCAAGCCGCTGACGGCTGTGCTGCCATCGGTGCAGTTCGTCTGGGAGCAGAATTTGTGTAGTATTTGAAAACCCGATCCATTCTTGTTGACGCGATAGAGGACGCCGTCACCGCAGTAGCCGTTGCAGCCATTGATGCCGCCATACAACGTGGTGCCATAGATCTTGCCGCCAGGACCCAGCGTAAGCAGGCCCGGGAGATTGCCGTTCGGGTAGGTTTTATTCGTTCCCGGAGCAAAAGTATGGAGCAACGTGAACTTGCCTGCTGGGGTGAGCGAAAATACTGTTCCGCCGGTGGGCGCCGAGATTCCTTCCGAGGACACCTGGGCGGCGCCGTAGAAATTGCCGTCCGAGCCCAGGGTTATATAACCCGCCCTGCCGCCTTCGGGACAAGACCCTGATCTTTGGAATGCGCTGCCGTTACAGATGAACGTGTAAACAGGGACAGGCGCGTTGGCTGCGAAAGCGGAGCTGGCTAGAAGCACGCCCAGAGCGACGAGTTGGAGCTTACTTCTCACGGAACTACCCTCCTGTAAGCGCAAAATCTGTGCAGGGGCGGTATGACCGCCACTTTTATATCTCGTGAGCGGAATGCAGTTGTCACGAATATGTAAAAAGTAGACGGACCATTTCCAGATCCCAAGGGCGGCGAAATCACCGTTGTGCTAGATTCAGAAGCTTCATGGACGCCGCCCCCACAATCTCAACTCAGGGCTTGACTCGCCGCTTCGGAGAATTGCTCGCGGTCGACAACGTCGACCTGCGCGTGGCGCCTGGGCAATTCTTCGGCTTTCTTGGCCCCAACGGAGCGGGGAAATCGACGACCATCAAGATGCTTACCGGGCTGCTGGCTCCCAGCTCGGGGCGTATTGAAATCCTCGGGCTGGACCTGGAAAAGAATCCTGTGGAAGTGAAGCGGCAAATCGGCGTCGTGCCCGAGGGGATGGCGCTGTTCGGACGGCTGACTGGAGCGGAATTTCTGAACTTCGCCGGAAGGATGTACGGACTCGACCGCGAAACCGCGGCACAGCGCACCGCGGAACTGCTCGACTTCATGCAACTCGCAGATCAGCCGAAGAAGCTGGTCACCGACTACTCGCACGGAATGCAAAAAAAGCTGGCGATGGCGGCGGCTGTGATTCATGGTCCGAAAGTGTTGTTTCTCGACGAACCATTCGAGGGCGTGGACGCGATTGCCGCCGGAACGCTGAAGGCTATGTTGCAGGGCATGATCGCGCGCGGGGCTACGATTTTTCTCACCTCGCATGTGCTCGAAATCGTAGAGCGGCTGTGCAGCCACGTTGCCATCATCCATCGTGGGCGTCTGGTTGCGCAGGGATCGCTGGAAGAGTTGCGCGCCGGCGTGGAAGCACAGGCGCCAGCCGTGTCGGGAAGCGACACCGGCGATGGCTCGGGTGTGGGCGCCACGCCATCCGGTGAAAAGATGACGCTGGAACAGATTTTCCTGCGCACCGTCGGCGGCGTGCGGCGTACAGAACAGGAACTTTCCTGGCTGGGGTGAAGAAATTCACAAGGCCCAGCCCATCGAGCGCTTCGAATTACAAGGCCAGTGTAATTAGTCCACTTGACGCCGCCATCCGACAGGGTAAACCCGCCCGTATCAGTGATGGGGTCTCGGCAAGTTTGCATCGGCCTGCTAGAATTCCCGGTGCCGACGGGCTCGTGACCCTAAGACGCCAAGTCTTCCGGCTAGCAGCTCTTAAATCTTTTTCTCCCAGGAGCAAGATATGAGCGCACCTCAGGACGATCGCTCCGCCGATCGTTCGCCAAAGGTTTCCCCCTCTCCGGAAAACAGTCAGACGGCTGTCCCATCCTCCAGCCGCCGCCGCTTTCTCGGTAAGTTAGGCGGCGCTGCCATGGCAGCCGGTGTACTGAGCAGGACTCCGGCTGCTTTCGCCCAGTCTGGGGCAGCCAACAGTTCCGGCGGCACGTCGACGCCGGGCCTCAACGCCCGGGTGGTAAAGTCGCTCGCCCTTCGCATCGGCGCGGCGACCACAGACTCTCTGGTCGCAGTTCCGCCACACACCACCAACGGCGACGAGAACCGATATCCCGACCACTCCGCCAGCTATAGCAAGGGCCTGCTGCAAGACGATATCGGAGTGGTGAATTCGGGTGCGTGGGCTTCTTTCAAGAAGGCGCTGAAAAGCGGCAAGAACAGTGACTTCGAGGCCATCATCATTGGCGGCACGCGCACCCTGAACGGCCCGCAAGGCGCCTACGCCTTCGATATGGAAGGTCTCGACTCGGTGCAGTTTGGCAATGCTCCGTCCCCCGGTGATCCGACGGGTCTGCCGGTGGTGCCTCCGTTCGACCAGATTTCGAGTGCGGCTTACGGTGCGCAATTGATCGAGATGTACTGGGCATCGCTATTGCGCGACGTGGCCTTCACGGACTACACCACAAACGCGACGGCAGGCGCCGCAGCCGCCGAACTTACAACCTTGCCAGACTATCGCGGGCCGAGAGACAGCAGCGGGAACGTAACTCCCGATCTGCTGTTCCGCGGCAACTTTCCGGGGGAAACCATTGGCCCGTACATGTCGCAGTTCATGATTACTCCCACCAGCTTTGGCCAGCAGCCGATCGATCAGTTAATGAATACGTATCTGCCGAACATCGACTACATGTACGACACCACAACTTTCCTGCAGGTTCAGAATGGCATCAGTACCGGACTCACCAATCAACTCGATCCCACTCGCCGCTACCTGCATGACGGTCGCGGTCTGTCGGCCTGGACGCACGTTGACCAACTCTATCAAGGGTACCTCGTTGCCTTCCTCGTGCTGAGCACCCTGAAGGCGCCCGTGAACCCCGGCAACCCCTACATCGGTTCCAAAACGCAGAATGGCTTCTGCACCTTCGGTCCACCGGATTACGCGGCCTCGCAGGGAGAAGCTGCCGCCCGATCGCTGGATCGGGTGTGGTACCAGAAGTGGTTGGTTCACCTGACGCATCGTCCTGAGTCGGGCGGAGGCGTCCTGCAACAGATCCTCAGCGGCAACCAGAGCAAGATCGACGCCAAGTTGAACAAGAATGTTTTGAACTCGCAGGCAGTAGCTCAGAGCTTCGCCAAGTACGGCACGTACCTGCTGTCGCAGCCTTTCCCAGAGGGGTCGCCGACGCATCCGTCGTATCCTACCGGTCACGGAACCGTGGCCGGCGCATGCATTACCTTTATGAAGTTTTTTTTCGACGAAACTTTCGTGATCCCGAATCCACAGGTGCCATCGAGCGATGGCCTATCGCTCGCGCCCTACAACGGTTCGGACGCAGGCCAGATCACCGTCGGTGGCGAACTGAACAAGCTCGCGCGCAACGTCAGCTTCGGTCACGGTGTCCTAGCCGGAATCCACTGGCGCTCGGATACCGATTGGTCTATGACCCTGGGAGAGGCGATGGCGATCAGCGTCCTCCAGGACAAAGCCCAGTGCTACAACGAGAAGTTCAGTATCACATTCACCAAGCTTGACGGGAACAAGGTGACCATCGCGAACTGATCGGCGAGCGAGCATGTCGGTAGTGAAGCAGTTTTCACGCTGCACCACGGCCGGCGTTTTCCTAAGGGCAAGCTTGCTGACGCAGCCCTGTTCATAACGATCTTAAGAAATCGAGAACGCTCTGCTGCTCTCCGCTCGAAAGATTGTGAAAAGCCCGCACGACTTGATTGGCTTCCGATCCCTGAGAAGCGTGTTGGTTGATCGCCTCCAACAAGTCCGCCGTTCTTCCGTCGTGCAGGAAGAACAACCTCTGGCCGACGCCCCATAACGGAGCTGTTCTGAATTCATCGCCAGTGGCCATTCCTTGATTAATCCCGTCCGCCAGGTTGTTGCCCATGTGATGCAAGGCAAAATCGGAGAACGGATGATACTGGAGGTAACTCATTCCCGTGTTGATCGATTGCGCTGTGGTTAATGTTTGCGAGTGACACAACACGCATCCGACTTTCTGAAACGCCTGGCGTCCAGCCTCAATGTCGCTATTCGATGGAGCCGGAGTAGCAGGAGCAGAGAGCTTTATAGCATCGACGAACGCATCCACGTCAGAACCGCCGGCCTGGGAATGCGAATCTTCCGGTGTGGCATTGAAGACGCATCCTTGCACGGCGTTTCTCTCGTTCGGCATCACGTCGTTGCTGATGCCCATCTCCACGTTATAGGCTTCGCCGGCGAAGATGGTCAGGGACTTGTTCTGGGCCTTCCACCCGAATTTCATGATCGTGCCGTCGTTGCCGCTGAGGTTGAACCTTCCTCTGATTCCTAGATCTTGCCGTTGGCCGGCAGTGCTGGCCAGGTTTGACTTCAACACGGCATCGGGAGTGTTATCCACCAACCCTAACCCAAACAACGGCGTCGGAATTCGAAAGATCACATTGTTGGCAGCCAACTGGGCCGGGAAATCAGGCTGCGCGAGATTGCAACCTGGAGCATCCGTTCTGCCCGCGATGGAAAACAGATTGTGCACCCCACCATCGAGTGCTCCATCGGGGCGCTGTATGAATCTGGCTTCTCTTACCGGACCGTTGGCCGTGATAAATGATGGGACCGTATTCAACGCACCCATTTCCGACGCGGCCGCTATCTGCGGATTTGGCAGGGAAACCTGCGGGCTCGACGGGCTGGGACTCGTGCCTAAGGTAGCAGGCTGGGAGTGGCAGGAGCCGCAACTCGTGCTGTTGTATCCTGGCCCCAGTCCCCCGTTGCCTTGCGGAACGTCAGGCACTGGTTCATCTTCAATGAACTGAGAGATCCCGTTGGCGAACGCCGCTTGCTCTGTTGCGTTCAGAGTTGGATAAAATCCTCCGGCTCCTGCGGGGCCAGGCCTCGGTCCCGGATCCTTTACTCCCTGACCAGCAAAGCTGACTGTGATCAAACCGAACGCGAGCGCGATTGCTCTCCAACATTTCATGAATTGACTCCTTCTCGTTTCAATTTGACGAAGCGGTTCCGACGCGAGGACGTAGCGGTCCTCCTTCTCGACATCTCGCAATCTCGCTCTCCGGGCACGGGCAAGCGCACCTCCGGTACGGCGCCGGAGTCGCTTGTGGGACAGGGCGCACGGCTACTAGCTTGTTATGTCAGCTCTGCAGCCACGACGAAGGGCGATTTGGGTTCGCCCGGCCAGACCAGTCATGCAGAACGTCAGGGTCCGACGGTGCAATTTGTTGTTCCGCAGACTGGAAGATTCGTAAAACTTAGAGAGAACTTAGATCGGAACCGGCATTTCGTCAAGAGCCGGAAGTGCACACACGGCTATTCGTAAGGACACCAAACTCGGCTACTGGCCGCCCATTTGGAGGGCGGCCGGTAGTACACCCAGGCACGGGCCATTTATGAGATAGTTTCAGGCGACATCTTTGCGAAGGAAACACGCGATGAGTGAAGTCAATCCCACGCTCCGCCGGCGCGGCCAATTGTCAGCCATCGCCTGGCTGCGCTGGCGGCTATTCGTCAACTCGCTGCGCAGCACGCGGGGCACGCTGGAGCTCGTCTCGCGAATTATAATTTCGTTCGCCTTCGCGGTCGGCGGACTCGGCGGCGCCTTTGGAATGAGTGTGGCGGCATTCTTCTTCATCTCTCAAGGCAAGCCGGAATTGCTCGCGGCCCTGCTGTGGCCGGTGTTTATCTTCTGGCAGGTCTTCCCCATCATGGCGACCGCCTTCACAAATAATCCGGACTCCTCCGATCTGCTGCGCTTTCCGCTCAGCTACGGCTCGTATTTTCTGGTGCGCCTGGCCTATGGAGCGTGCGACCCGGCGACCGCTCTGGGCAGCTTGTGGTCGTTCGGAATTCTGGTGGGCGTGGGGCTTGCAAAACCAGAGTTGCTGCCGTGGGCCCTGCTGGTGTTGCTGGCGTTCGCCGTCTTCAATCTTTTGTTCATGCAGATGATATTCGCCTGGGTGGAACGCTGGCTGGCCCAGCGCCGCACGCGCGAGATCATGGGCATCCTGTTTGTTCTGCTGATGCTGAGCTTTCAGTTGATCGGGCCCCTCGTGAATCATTTCGAAAAGCCGCCCCGGCCAGGTTTGCAACAAGATGTGCAGCGTTATATCGACGTTCTGGCTCCGGTGCAGGGCATGCTTCCGCCGGGACTTGCCGCCGATGCCATCGCGCAGGCAGTGTATTCGCGATTCATGACGGCATTCAGTTCGCTGGCGCTGCTCTCCGCTTTTGTACTGGTGATCGGCTACTGCCTGCACGTGCGGTTGCGGGCGCAGTACCGCGGAGAGAATCTGAGCGAAGTGGCCGCCGCGTCATCTGTGCCGAGGGATCAGTCGCTGCGCTTAGGCTGGAATCTGCCTGGATTCACGGCCCCCGTGGCCGCAGTTTTTGAGAAAGAAATTCGTTATCTTCTGCGCAGTGGCCCCATGCTGCTCACGTTGATCATGCCACTTTTTGTGCTGGTCGTCTTCCGTTTCGGCGCCATGAACTCGGCCCGGCACTCCGGAGTTCTCCTTGCACGCGCACCCGACATGGCATTTCCCGCGGCTGTGGGATACACGCTATTGGTGCTCACCAATCTCGCTTACAACAACTTCGGCGGCGACGGCGGGGGCATCCAGTTTTTCTACGCGTCCCCGGTGAGGTTTCGTGAGATTGTGCTGGCCAAGAACCTCACCCACGCTGGCATTCTTGCAATAGAGATACTTGTGGCGTGGATCTCGGTCAGCTTTCTTTACGGCCGGCCCACACTCGACGTCACCATCGCGGCGCTGGCTGGTCTCTTGTTCGCCGCGCCGGTAAATTTCTCTGCCGGCAACCTGCTTTCGATCTACGCGCCGAAAAAACTGGATTATTCCTCCTTCGGACGTCAGCGCGCCTCGCAGATGACGGTGCTGATCAGCCTGGGAGTGCAAATTTTCGTGTCGGCGTAGGCGTCGCTGCATTCTGGATGGCGCGGCACTACGGCAACTTTTGGATCGCCACGCTGATCTTGCTAGTGTTGGCAGGCATCTCGATCTCCGCCTACGCGATGATTCTTAACCGCATGGATAGTTTAGCGTTGCAGCGGAGGGAAACGCTGGTTGCCGAGTTGTGCCGGGCGTAGGGGAAAGCTCCGGGATCACTTCTTCTCCGGATTCGCCAAAAATCTATAGCCCACGCCGCGCACCGTCAACAAATGGTGCGGTTGCGCGGGATCGTCTTCAATGTAGCGCCGCAGCCGGACCATAAAGTTGTCGATGGCGCGCGTGTCAGTGTCCTCGTGCAGGCCCCAAACTTCCTCAAGAATCTGTTTGCGGGAAACGACGCGCCCGTCGTTGCGCACCAGGTGGCGCAGCAGTTCCGATTCCATCAGCGTGAGGTGAACGACATTGTCGGCGGTGCGCAGTTCGAGCGTGCCGAAGTCGATGGTTTTGCCGCTGAAAGAAAATGTTCCGAAGTCTGTGACGCTGCCCGGGTCGGACGCGGAGTTAGTAGCATCCGCATCCACCGACGGCTGCCCAGCGCGCATCCACTGGCTGCGCCGCAGCAGTCCCTGCAGGCGCGCCAACAGGATCGACAAGTCGAAAGGCTTGGGCAGATAATCGTCGGCCCCGGCGGCGAAGCCCTTCAACACATCTTCAGGACTGCCCCGAGCCGTCAGCATCAGCACCGGCACATAATTCCGCGCAGCGCGCAGCTCCGAAACCACGCTGAAGCCATCTTTGCCCGGCAGCATAATGTCGAGCACGATGGCATCGAAGTTTTCTTTCTTGCTGAGCAGGCGATCCGTGGCCTCTTCTCCATCGCCTACGACTTCGGCGGAATAACCTTCGGCCTCCAGATTGAAGCGCAATCCCTGCGCCAGATGGGCTTCGTCCTCCACCACGAGAACCCGGCTCATTCCGCCGCCCTCATGACGAAGACCTCGGCAGTTCCAATGTAATGGTTGTGCCCTGGCCTTCGCCCGCGCTTTCGGCGAACACTTTGCCGCCATGTTTTTGCGCAATCGACTTCACGATGAACAGGCCAAGCCCGGTTCCCTTCACGTGCGCCAGCGAACGATGGCTGACCCGGTAGAAGCGCTTGAAGATGCTCTTCATGTCATCGGGAGGAATGCCGACCCCGTGGTCCTGCACGCTCAGCACAATGCGCTTTTCGTCGGGCATGTTCAGGCGCACGTGCACATCCACCTGGTCGCCGGAATATTTGATGGCATTGTCGAGGACATTGAAAACGGCAGTGCGAAGATCCTCGTCACTGCCGCGCACGCGCAGCCCTGCGCCATTGCCCGGCTGCTCCTCGTAGCGGAGAGCTTCCAGCGGCAGATGATGGCGGGTGCGGGCAGCGTCCATGCACTCGCGCACCAGTTGGCGAAAATCGACCGCGGATTTCTCCCGTCCGGCTTTCTTGTCCCCGGCGCGGCCGGCGCGCAGCACCTGTTCCACCGTCTCCGTGAGCCGGTCGGTATCGCTGAGCATGAGCGCGGTAAAACTCCTGCTTCTGCGTTTCCGGCAGGTCGCGGCGTTGCAAGGTTTCCAGATGCAGGCGGATCGAGGCAACCGGCGTTTTCAGTTCGTGGGTTACGGCGTTTATGAAGCTGTCGTGCTGCTCGCTGCGGCGAATCTCGCGCAGCAGGAAGGTTGTATTCACGATCATGCCCGCGATGATCAGTGCAAAGAAGATGATGCCGAAGAACAGCAGCACTCCCTCGCGCCAGTTGAGGATGATCCATCCAACATTGAGGGCAACCGCCAGCGCCACCAGGGTGATGCCCAGGAAGAGGAAGAAGACGATGGTTCCGCGGCGGCTCGTGATGCGCATGGCGTCAGGCTGATTTTACCGCGTTCGCGGTCGTGGGTTACTACAGGAGGTCATCTGGAAGCCTTGATCGTTACTGGTGCAATGGCGATATTACGACATCTATCGGGAGCTCCATCCCCCGCGTCTACCGCTTTGCGCCGGCTGTAGACGTGTCGTGGTTGTCTTCTGCAGGCAAACCAAGCGTAGTAACAGTACCCCATTGGCGGAGCACCAGTGTTGGCGCTACGAGACGGGGCATCGTTCGCACCAACCCCGTTAAAATCAAGAACGCTATGGGGAAACCGAGCGCAACTGAAGCCAGAAAACCGAATGGCACACCCAGAGACGGATAGAAGATTTTCCGGATGTTCACTATCCACAACAAGGCCTCCGCAGCTGCGAAACTAAGAAGCATCGACGCACGGATGTACGTCGCGGAAACAAATAGGGTCGAAGTGCACTCTTTGCAGCGCACACCGCGGAATCGGCTCTTGTCGAATGCCACGTGGCAACGGCAACTTGGACACTGCATCATGGCGACTTCCCCTGCACGCTAATTCTACAGCGTTTAGAAAAGGAAAACCCGCCGGAAAGGCGGGTTTATATCCAAATAACGCAATGTAATCAATTCGCTGCTAGTCGCCCGCCGCCGCGCCCTCAGCCAGACCGGCAGTAATCATCCGTCCATTCGGCGCAGCGACCAACCCTTTTTCGAGGTCGGCTAGCTTAACGCGCTTAACGTCCCAAGCCAGCCCCAGCGTCTTCAGCGCCCAGATGCCGTACCAGTTCACATCGACTTCATACCAGGTAAAGCCATGCTGCGCCGCGGTGGGATGCGCGTGGTGATTGTTGTGCCAGCCTTCGCCGAAGGTCAGCAGAGCCACCCACCAGCTGTTGGTGGAAAGATCGCGGGTGGCAAAACGGCGCGTGCCCCAGGAGTGCGTGGCCGAATTCACCAGCCAGGTGGCGTGCAGGCCGACCACAGTGCGCACGAAGATGCCCCACATCAGAAACGGCAGTCCGCCGATGGCGAGCAGTATGCCACCCAGCACGATCATGGGGACGTAGTGATATTTCGTAATCCAGACGTGGAATTTATCTTTGGCAAGGTCAGGGACGTAGCGGGCCAGCGTGGTCGTGTCATGGTGCATCGACTTGCCCATCAGAATCCAGCCCATGTGCGCCCACCATTTGCCGTCGATGGGCGAATGCGGGTCGCCATCCTGATCGGAAAACTGATGATGAATGCGGTGCGTGGCTACCCAGAAAATCGGACCGCCTTCGAGGGCGAGCGTGGCGCAGACGGTCAGAAAATACTCCACCCACTTCGGAGTCTTGTAGCCGCGGTGCGTGAGCAGCCGGTGATAGCTCATGCCGATGCCCAGGCTGCCCGAAACCCACCACAAGAACATGGCAACGAACAACGCCTTCCAAGTGAAAAAGAAAAGCGCCGCGACGGCGCCGACGTGAAACAGCCCCATAAATACTGCGGTCACCCAGTTGATTTCCCCGTTTGCAGCTTGCCGTTTTTCCAGGCTTTCCAGTTCCATATCCAAAGTGTGCCCCATTTGCCGTTCTTGAGTTCGCTACCGCACTTACTTAGGCTAACAAGGAAAGCAGGCAAAGCACTGTAATACTTCTGTAATAGCGGGTTCGGCTGCATTACGGAAGTACCAGGGACACGTGCCTGGGAGATAAACGAGAAGGGCCCGGCCCGTGCCGTGCCCCGAAAGGTTCGACGGAATTTGGATTGGCTTCTAGTTCAGGCGCTTTTCGGCATCTGCTTCATAGCCCGTTCCATTTCCTCCACGGTCGCATCGCGTTTGTGCGTTCCAATAGACCACTTGTGACCGAAGGGATCCGCGAGCTTGCCGTAACGGTCGCCCCAGAACATATCAGCGACGGGCATCTCCACGGTTGCTCCGGCTTTCACCGCGCGCTCAAACGCTGAGTCGACATCCTCGAGGTAAATGTGCAGCCCCATGCCTGCGCCGCCCGTGCTCTGTGGCGACAGAGAGCCAAACTGGGGAAACTCGTCGGCCAGCATGATGATCGAGTCGCCGATGATAAGCTCGGCATGCATGATCTTGCCGTCAGGCGACTTCATGGCGCCCCGCTCCACGGCGCCAAACGCCTGCTTGTAGAACTCGATGGCGCGAGCGGCGTCGCGCACCGTCATATATGGGGTGAGGGTGTGATAACCCTTGGGAATGGCTTCAACAGTCATGTTGGTCTCCTACTGGGGAAATTTCGGGCAACCGAGCTTACACCAAAACGCTGAGGCAAATTGTCAAAAGAGTGTTACAGCGGCTGGGAGCAAAACTACAAGCTATCTGGCTTTGTTGACCACCCGGTAGGTGCGTTCGAACGAGGTTCGTATCAGGGGACGCCTTCGAGGCGTGCCGGACACCGGCAGCCTCTGCAACGCGCCTTTAGGCGCTGCTGCGGCTGAAGCCTACTTGGTTTTCGACAGCTGTTGGCATGGCTGAAGCCATGCCCTGATACAAACCCCTGCGGAAAACAATGCGACAAGCAGGACGCAATTTGCCGGGTCAACCGAACTAGACAGTTTCTAGAAGAACCGGGTCACGCCTTCTTCCAGCACTACGACGCGGTCCTCGATGCCGGCCGCACGCGCTTCTTGCTCCAGAAGTTGCAGCGGTTCGTCCACCGGTTCGTGCGATAGCCGGAAGGTTCCATAGTGCATGGGCACCATCCAGCGCGCGTTCAAATCGAGAAAGGCGCGCGTCGCGTCTGCGGGATTAGTATGCACGTTGCGGAAGGTCGGGGGATTGTAGGCGCCGATGGGAAGCAGCGCCAATTCCGGCGACAGGCGCCGGCCGATCTCGCGAAAACCTGCAAAGTACGCCGTGTCTCCCGCGTGATAAACCGAATGCTTCCCTGCCCGCAGCACATAGCCGCCGTAGCCGCGATGCGAATCCTTGAGAATCCGCGCTCCCCAATGCCTTGAAGGAACGTGCGTCACCGAAAGGCCGCCATGCCGCGAACTGTTCCACCAGTCGAGTTCGATAATTTCGGAGAAGCCCAGATCGGAGATCAAATCTGTCACATGGCTCGGAACGATGATGGCCGGGGCCGTTCCGCGCGTGCGCAGATTATTCTGCACGATAGCGCGCAACGACGGCCGGTGCAGGTGATCAAAGTGTGCGTGCGTCACCAGCACCAGATCGATGGCCGGCAAGTCGCGCACTCGCAGCCCGGGACGCCGCAGCCGCTTAAGCACAAAGAGCCAGCGCGCGAAGTTAGGGTCGATCATCACGCTCTTCCCGCCGATCTGCAGGAAAAAGCTGGAATGGCCGATGAAAGTCACCCCCAACTCGCCGTTCGAGGCCAGGCGCGGCTTATGGGTCTCTCCGCACAGCGGAGTTACGGCGGAATGCCGCACCAGACGCCCGAACTGCGACGCGCGCTTGCGCAGAGCCCGATTGCGAATCGTCGCCTCGATCATCCTGAGATGCCCACGCTAAGCCAACTACCCATTGGATGAATGCTGGAACTCATTTGCACTATTTTAGTTCATGCAAGCCCAGAAGGCGCGTAATTCCTACGGTTCCCGGATGACATTCTCGCTTCGGCCACGAGACCAAAGCTGAACAAACAAATGGAGAGATTAACAGGAGCAAATAGAAAGCCGCCGGCATTCGGAATGCCGGCGGCCAGATCGCAGCAGAAATCCTACTGCCCTGAAGTATTCACAATCCAGCGCGAGCGCGGAATTTCTCTCTTTCCCTCGTCGTCGTAATAGAAGTGCATCTCGTGATCCGACTTCGCTCCCGCGACCGGCTTATCCGCGAGTCCGCTGAAGGTCGGTTCGCTCCCCGCCACGGGGAGTGCCGTCTTCGTCGTATACATCGCTTCGGCGAGCGTGCTGCCAGTCGGCGCCTGCGCATTCGCGAACACGCCGAAAGGATTTCCGTTCACATACGACACGCCAATGTAATCCGCCACCATCGGCCCATTGTCAGAAACTGGCAGCCACGACATCTTCATGGGTCCAGCAATTTTCTTTCCTGCCGTCCACGTGGAACCGCCGCTGGTTGAAGTGACGTAGCCCACTTCCAGGTTGCAGGTGCTCGAAGTGCAACTCGCCGTCGGATAAAAGTAATAAACAATTGTCATATGAGCCGTGCGGCCCGAAGTTGCCGGATCAATGCCAATGCCGGGAATGAAGTGATCCACTGTGCTGGTGGTCGCGTCGATCGGAATGCGTGTCACTGCGCTCCAGGTTGTGCCGTTGGAAGACGAACTCATCACGATATCGTTTTCCTTGCAACTTTTGCGGAAGCGGCAATCCGACCACACTACATAGACGGTCCCCGCCCCGTCGATCGCTACAGAAGGCAGATCCGGATTGCGAAGTCCTCCTGCCACATTGTGGCTCTGAATGCTGGCAATCGCCTGGCTCTTGCCCCAGGTAGCGCCGCCGTTGCTCGAACTGAACACGTCGATGCCGCCGCCCTGGAATGGCACAATCACGGTGCCGTTCGGCTGCACTACCGGCTCACCACCAAGTCCGCCGGCGTGGTCTGAAGAAGCCTGGCCCGCGCTCCACGTCTGTCCCCCGTCGCTCGACACGCTCATCAGAACGTCGCCTGTTCCGTACGCCTGATCCCATTCCGTATAGCAATTGCCGTAGTAAGCGACTGGTTGTGGTGTTGTCGCACACCGTCCAGTTCTTGTCGTCGAGATGAGTCTTGTCGATATTGATCGGGCTTCCCCAACTCAACCCGTCCGTCGAACGGCTAACGGCCACGTCGCCGATATACCGCGCGCCTGGGCCCAATCCCACCAAAGGCAGCGTAGAAATCAGCCACTGGCCGTGCTTGGCGTCATAGGCCACGGAAGGATCGGCCGCCGCACCGTAGGTTCCGCTCTTATAGTTCACGGTGAGCCCTGGGAGACTTCCGTAGGTCCAGCTGACGCCACTGTTGGTCGAAGTCGCATAGCCCACATCGGCGCTGCCCCAACCGATGGTCCCCGGCCGCCGTGCTACATGGAAGGCGCTGACAATCGTGTTTCCCCACGCAAAGGTACTCGGCTCGACTTCAGTCTTATGAGTGCTGTCGCTGTTGGTGAAGGTGTCGGTGCTGATTTTCGCCAACGATTGCGCGCCTGCCGGCACAGTCAACGCCAGTGACATTGTCAACGCCAGCAGGGACATCAGAAACAGGAGCGAGTTCTTTCTACGGCAGGAGCCAGGGAGTATCGTTTTCATCTTCATCTTGAGTTATCCTTGATTTTTCTCTTGGAGATTCAGACATAGCAGGGGGTTGGTGCGACCAATATCGGACTAAACCTGGCGCGCCTCGGGAACTATACTCCGATGGTAGAGCAGGTGTCCACGTGCAGCTTTTTGCATGTCTCCTTACTTTGCTTGACCTCCATCCACTCAGTCATTTCTAATCCGGAAAGTCCCTTCCATCGCCGAGGAGAAACTCAGAAATGCGCGTCGCTTTCTTAGGTCTGGGAATTATGGGGCACGCCATGGCCACGAATCTGGTCAAGGCCGGCCATGAAGTCACGGTTTGGAACCGCACCCCGGGCAAGATGGTGGAAGGAGCAGGCATTGCGCCCACTCCTGGAGCCGCAGCACGGGGGGCCGAAGTCGTGTGGCTCTGTGTTTCCGATACCGCCGCCGTCGAGAAAGTACTGTTCGGTCCCGACGGCGTAGAGCAGTCGCTGGCCGAGGGCGGCTCTGCTAACATGATCATCGCCGATTCCAGCACCATTTCTCCCTCGGCCACGGTCAAGTTCGCCGAGCGGGTTCGCGCCCGGGGAGTGGACTATGTCGACGCTCCCATGACCGGATCAAAGGTCGGCGCCGCCAACGGCACGCTGATCTTCATGGTTGGAGGAGACGACGCCGCCATCGAGCGCCTCAATCCCCTGTTCGCTGCCATGGGGAAAAAGATTTTCCGCATGGGCGAAACCGGCAAGGGCCAAGCCACGAAGCTGGCGATGAATCTTCAAATTGCTCTCATCTTCGAAGGCTTTGCCGAGGCGCTCACGCTAGCCACCAAACTCGGCGTGGACCCGCGCCAACTCGTCTCGCTGATCGAGGCCACCATGGTGCGCTCCGGCGTGGTGGAATATAAAGCGCCCTTCGTCCTGCAACGCGACTTCACTCCCAATTTTCCTCTGCGCCTGATGCACAAAGACATCCTGCTCACGCTCGAAGCCGCGAAGGAAGCGCGCGTGAAGCTGCCCGCTCTCGAAACCGTGGAAGAGATCTACGAGCTGGCTACGGAAGAAGGCCAACAGGACTTGGACTACGCCGCGACTTTGACGCTGCTCGAAAAGTGGGCGGGAGTGATGGTGAAGGGCGAAGCGGCCTAGTCGAGAAGAAATCGATGTGGAATTTGTGCATGCATTCGCCACGTCTTAAATGGCGATAGCCGCCTCGGCTGTCCCGCCTGGGCGAAGCCCAGCGGCTTCTAACAACTCGTTCTAGTACGCTAACAGAAGCCGCAAATCTCGAACATTGTTTCCTGTCGGCCCAGTTTCGATAGCATCGCCCAGCGCATCGAAAATCGGATACGCGTCAAACTTCTCGAGCGCAACGCGCATATTCATCCCCTTCGACTGTGCTCGCTCTACCGTGGTTCCATCCGCCACTGCGCCGGCCGCAGGACTATTTCCGTCCACTCCGTCCGTTCCGGCGCTGAGCACGGTGATGCTCTCTCCCGCAATCCTCGCGGCGCACACCAGCGCAAACTGTTGGTTGCGTCCGCCAACGCCGCCGTTCGTAACCTTCACGGTGACTTCCCCACCGGATATCAGGCACACGCGCTCGGATTCTTTTCTTAGGTCCCGCAGGCGTTTCAACAAATATTCGGCCGCGCGTTGGTAGTCCCAGTCATCGCAGGAGTTGTCAACGTGAACCGCGAATCCGGCGCGTTCGGCCGCCGCACTCGCCTGTTCCACAGCGGTCTGGTTGGAAAGAATCGTCCACCAGCGCGCGCGGTAGAAAGCCTGATCGTCAGACTTCGGCGTCTCTTCCAGCGCGTGGCGTTCAAAAAGCTCGCGCGTCGAAGGCGGAAGCTGTGGGATCAAACTGTGCTTCTCGGCAATTCGGTAACAATCCTCGACGCTGGTGGAATCCGGCATCGTCGGACCAGACGCCAGAGCATCAGGCGAATGGTCGGGAACGTCTGAGACCAGCAGCGAAACCTGCTGCGCCGGAAACGCCGCATGCGCCAGCCGTCCCCCTTTCACGGCCGAGAGATGTTTGCGGAGGGCGTTGATTTCGGCTATGGGCGCACCCGAATGTACGAGCGCTCGATAGGTCGCGATCAGATCGTCAAGTGAGATCTCATCGTCGATGGGCTTCTCGACGATCGACGACCCTCCGCCACTGATCATAAATATCACAAGCGACGCCGCCGTTTGCATCTCCACCGCCTTGCGAATGGAGTTCGCCGCAAGAATGGATTCGTCATTAGGCGTAGGATGTCCTCCCCGAAAATACCGGAAGCCGCGTACCTGCGATGGTGGTTCGACCGACGTGGCCACAATGCCTTCGAGCGAAGACTCCCCAACCTGTTGCGCCAGGGCCTCGACCATAGTGTGCCCGGCCTTGCCGATAGAGACCACCAGCACGCGCGAATACGCCGACAGGTGATAGAGATCTTCGCAGACGCGCAACACCCCACGCTCACAATGCACCCGCCGCGCAAATGCCTTGGAGATGGAAGCTTCGGCCAGCGCCTGACGAAAGATTTCGCGCGCGGCGTCACGCATCTGGAGAAACTGCGATTCGCGATCGGCTTCAGGAGGCATGGCAGGATTATAAAGAACAGTTCTCAGCCGTCAGCCCTCGGCAATGCAAGCACTGCAACACTACGCGTTTGCCAGCAATCTGGAAGCGAAGCAAATGGGGTTTACCTGATGGCTGACGGCCGATGGCTGAGCGCTTCCTTCACCCAACCTTCAATCGCCTCCCTCAGCTCGCGCAGCCGTCCCTCGAAGAAATGATCCGCGCCTTCAATCACAACTAGCTTCTTCGGGTCCGCCGTCGACGCGACCAGAGCCTCCAGTTGCGCCCGCGGACCAAACTGATCGCGCGCTCCGCTGACAAACAACTTGGGCTTGACGCAGTCGCGGAGGAAATCAAATGTATAAACTCGCGGCGCTTCCGCGGCGGCAGCCACAGGAATCGCTGGAACTCCAACTCCAATCAACGCCTGCACCCGCGCATCCGGACACGCGGCCCGCAGCCCGACCGCCGAACCGAAAGAGAATCCCGCAAATACCAGCGGCAGGTGAAACTCCGCGTCCAGCCAGTCGAGCGCGGTGCGAACATCTTCGACTTCCCCGACGCCGTGATCGTGTTCGCCCTGGCTGAGTCCGGCGCCGCGAAAGTTGAAGCGCAACACGGGAAAGCCAAAACTATTCAGCGCCTTCATGGTGTGAAACACCACCTTGTTATGCAGCGTCCCGCCAAACAGCGGATGCGGATGGCAAACTACTGCTGCGTGCGTCGCATTTTCCGCGCCTGCATTAAGCAGCGCTTCCAATCTTCCCGCTGGCCCTGGTAGGAAGAGCGATTTGATGGTCGAACTCTGTGCAATCACGCTTTCAGATTACATGAAGTGACGTCAGAAGTAAGAAGTCAGGGGTGACGCTCTTCTTCGCGAATTTGCGGGCCTTTCTTCGCGTCCTTCGCGGTTAAGGGTTTTTTGACCGCGAACTTCGCGAAGAAACACAATCTTGACTTCTGCACTCTGACCTTTGCCTTCTTATTTCGAGGGTTTTCCATCTGCTATTCTCTTCCCTAATGGACGCCATCACGCTCACTCGCCAACTTATCGACATCGAATCCATCTCTGGCAACGAAGCTGCCGTCGGAAATTATCTCTATGGAGAACTCTGCCGCGTCGGATATCAGACCTGCCGAATGCCGGTCGAGAGCGATCGCTTCAACATCTACGCCACATCGCCGGAGCAGCCGCATCCGAAAGTGGTTTTCTCCACGCACATGGACACGGTTCCTCCATTCATACTTTCGACGGAAGATGCCGCGCGCATCTATGGGCGCGGCTCGTGCGACGCGAAAGGAATTATCGCCGCACAGATCGCGGCTTCCGAAAGATTGCGCCAGCAAGGAATCTACGTTGGGTTGCTGTTCGTGGTGGGAGAAGAGCGCGACAGCCAGGGCGCGAAGGTCGCCAACGAATACGCTGCGAGTCAGCCAGCCCATGGCGCAAAGTACTTAGTAAATGGCGAACCCACCGAGAACCACATCGCGCTGGCGTCGAAGGGAACCCTGCGGGTCGAGGTGACGGCTTCGGGACGCATGGCGCACTCCGCGTATCCCGAGCTTGGCGAATCCGCGATCGACAAGCTGATCGCGGCTCTGAGCCGACTGCTGGCGATGCCGTTGCCGTCCGATCCGGAGATTGGTCCGTGCACGCTGAACATCGGACTAATCGAGGGTGGCCGCGCGCCCAACGTGATCCCTGATTACGCTCACGCGGACCTGGTTTATCGCCTGGTGGGTCCATCGCACGATCTGCGGCGCGAGATTCTTGAAGCCGCGGGCGATCAGGTGAAGATCGATTTTCCGTTGGAACTGCCGTTCCTGCGGCTGCGCACGGTTGACGGTTTGCCTACGATGATCGCAGCATTCACCACGGACATTCCCCGGCTCACGAATTGGGGAGAGCCGCTGCTGATCGGTCCGGGATCGATTCACGTCGCCCACACCGAAAGAGAGTTCATCGAGAAGCAGCAACTCGCCGAGGCGATTGATTTGTACTGTGCGATTGCGAAGAGACTTTAGGACGCCGACGCTTGATAGCACCTAAAAAGGTGCTCCGGGATCGAGAGGGTCCCTGTCAGGAGCGTTGCGGGCCTTCGAGCTTGGGCTGCTCCGCATGACCTTCTTCTGTGGTCACCGCAATCCGCTTTGATTTGCGATAGACGTTTGCAACCGCCAGCGTCCAGAAAGGCACTAGATCGACGCCGGGCACGAGCTTGGCCAGGAACGACGGCAGAAACTCCCAATGCCAGCCTAGAAGATGGATCATCGCAGCTCCGATGCCGAGATCGAGTATGTCGTCTGCGGGCGACAAGGCTCCTTGCACGAACAGAGGAAACACGACGATTTGCAGTGCGTCCGCAACGATAGCCAGCACCATGGCGGTTTGAAAGCGCGGACCCGGCGAAATCGTGATGGTGTCTTCGGCCATAGCAATGAATAACTGGCGCTTCAATTCATTCTAAGCGATTGCGGCGGCTAGGCAGCGTGAAAACTCAGGCACATGCCCCTCGAGCGGCGAAGATGGGGCGTAGAATTGTAGTGATGAGTAAGTTCTTCACCGCAGTCTTGATGGCAGCAATCACGCTGGCGGTTAGGCCCGCGGTGGAAGGTGTCCACTCCATTGCTGCCTCCGTAGATGAACACTACAACCACCTGCGCAGTTTGCAAGCAGAGTTTACCGAGGTGTATCGCGGGTCCGGGATGGACCGCATGGAGTCGGGCACAGTTTGGCTGGCCAAGGGTGGGCTGAAAAAACCTGGCAAGATGCGGTGGGAATACCGTTCTCCCAGGGAGAAGCTGTTTGTCAGCGACGGGAAAGATGCGTGGTTTTACGTCCCCGGCGACCGGCAAGCGCGAAAGACTGAGGCGCGAAAGCTGGACGACATTCGCTCTCCGCTTGCATTCTTGCTGGGTAAGAGAAAGCTGGAAAAGGAGTTACAGGGATTGTCGTTGGCTTCTGACATGGCCCCGTTGGCCGCTGGCGATGTGGTCTTGCGGGGGGTGCCGCAGGCTTTTGCCGACCGCATTAACGACATTCTGCTGGAAGTGACGCCGGAGCACCGGATTGTTCGCATTGTGATGGATGAAGTCGATGGGTCGGTGACCGAATACCGCTTCAGCGATCAGCGGGAGAATGAGCCAATTCCGGACGGGCGGTTCGAATTCACTCCGCCGCCGGGGACGGAGACCGTGGAGAGTGAGCTGGCACGTTAAGGTTTGGACGCGAAAAGCAGTGTATCGCACTGATTCGTGTGGCACTTACAGTGAACGGCATCTAAGCAAATGGCGGTCTTCCCGGGGCAAAGGCGCGAGAACGATCCGTTAGGAGCGACTGGAAGCCGCGCCGTTTCAAAACGCTTCGTCGTGGTTACCTGCGGTACTGGAATGGGCCGAAGTTGTGATGATCTGGGCTCAGGATCACCAGCGGGAATGTTAGACTGAGCCCAGACGGTAGCGCGCACCGGCCAAGGCAGCGAAGAGAACTGATCGATGGCGGAATTCGTCGTAAAAATCGCGGACGAACGCGGCCACACCCACCAACAGGTGGAGCAGGGCTACTCAGTGGCGGAGGTGCGCGACCGGTTTGCTTCGCAGGGTTATTTGGTCCACTGGGTAAAGCCGCAGGGAATGCTCTCTGGCAGTTTTTCGCTGGGTCGCGGGCGCAAACTTAAGCAGGCCTCGTTTCTTGTGTTTAACCAGCAGTTTCTGACTCTGATCAAGGCCGGGCTGCCGATTCTGAACTCGCTCGATCTGCTGATCAAGCGGCAAAAAGATCCGAATCTGCAACAGGTTTTGGAAAACGTGCGGGAGCGGGTGAAGGGTGGAGAGATGCTCTCCGATGCTTTCGCCGCGCATCCCGTGGTGCCGAAGATCTATACCACGACGCTGATGGCGGGCGAGAAAAGCGGAAACATCGACGAGGTATTGAACCGCTACATCAACTTTCAGCGCCTGGCCATGACATTCCGCAAGAAGCTCTTCGTATCGCTGATCTACCCCACGCTACTGGTCATCGTGGTGACCATCATGGTGATGTTTCTGTTCACTTATGTGGTGCCCAAGTTCGCCGAGTTGTTCAATAGCCTGGACGCGAAATTGCCGGCGATCACTCTGTTCATGCTGGCGGTGGGCCAGAACGCGCAGAAATATTTTCCCTTTATCGCGATTGGCGCGGTCCTGGCTGGCTTTCTGTTTTGGCAATGGAAGAAGACGGATCGCGGCGCAGACCAGATTGATCGGTTGATCCTGAGCCTGCCGTTGCTGGGTGATATCCGGCTGAAACATCAGGTGGCGACTTTTTCGCGAATGCTGTCCACACTGCTGCAAGGCGGTCTGCCGCTGGTGCCTTCTATGGAAACGGCGGGCAGTTCGATGAGCAGCCGCCGCATTCTGAAAGGCGTCATGCGCGCCAGCATGAGGGTTCGCGAAGGACAGGGGCTGGCCAGTAGTCTGGAGGAACAGAGAATCTTTCCGGACCTCGCTGTCGAAATGCTCGAAGTGGGCGAATCCACTGGAGCATTGCCGGCGATGCTGAATTCCGTGGCCGAGTTCTATGAAGAGGATGTGCAGACGGCGTTAGGCGCTGCCATGGCATTGATTGAGCCTCTGATTCTGGTCATCATGGCGGTTTTTGTGGGCGGAGTGCTGATCTCGCTGTATTTGCCGATCTTCACTCTGGGAGTGCATTAGGGCAATTTTGTAATTTGGGAATTTTGTAATTGGGTAATTTGAACCCGTCATGTCCCGATGCCGGTCCTTGAAATTACAAAATTACTCAATTACAAAATTACCAAATGGTTTGGGGATGTAGAGAATGGCAACAGCGGACAAGAAATCACTTTTCGTAAACGGCGAAAACGGCGGACAGGTGGTGACGACCGGGAATCCCATCACCGACCTGGAACGCGCTCAGGACGTGGCGCGGCGCTACCGCTGCGAGTTTGTTGACCTTACCGACTTCCAGCTTCACCATGAGCTGTTCAAGAAGTTCTCGCCTGAGCTGATGTTCCGCTACAACTTCGTGCCCCTGGAAGAGACGACCGACGGCAAGCTGGCCATCGCCATTGCCGATCCCAGCCAACTCATGATGATTGACGAGATCAGCCTGCTGCTGCAGAAGCGGATCGTCACCAAAGTGGCGACGCTGAAGCAGATCTCGGACATTCTCAAGAAGACGGAGCAGTCGCAGCGCGTTCTGGAAGAGGCCAGCGAAGGCTTCCAGATCATTCGCGAAGACGAAGCGACGGGCGCCGAAGAAACGCTGACCATCGACAAGCTGACGGCGGCGGGCGACACCAGCCCGATCATCCGCCTGGTCGATACCACCATCTTCACCGCGCTGCAGCGGCGCGCTTCCGACATTCACATCGAGACCCGGGACGACTCCGTGGTGATCAAGTTCCGCATCGATGGTGTGCTCACGCAGGCCATGCCGCCCATCGGCAAAGAGCACCACTCCACGGTGATCGCGCGCATCAAGGTGATGAGCGAACTGGACATCTCCGAACGCCGCGTCCCGCAGGACGGCCGCTTCCGCGTGAAATACAACGGGCGCGCCATCGACTTCCGCGTTTCCATCATGCCCTCGATTCACGGCGAAGACGCCGTGCTGCGCGTGCTCGATAAAGAATCGATGAGCGAGAAGTTTAAGTCGCTCACGCTCGACGTAGTGGGCTTCGACGACGACGACCTGCGCAAGTTCCGCCGCTACATCAAAGAGCCTTACGGCATGGTGCTGGTCACGGGACCGACGGGCAGCGGCAAAACGACTACGCTCTACGCCGCCGTGAACGAGATCAAGACCGACGAAGACAAGATCATCACGATTGAAGACCCGGTCGAGTACCAGCTTCGCGGAATCACGCAGATTCCGGTGAACGAGAAAAAAGGATTAACCTTCGCCCGCGGCTTGCGCTCGATTCTGCGCCACGACCCGGACAAAATCATGGTCGGCGAAATCCGCGATACGGAAACGGCGCAGATTGCCATTCAGTCCGCGCTGACCGGCCACCTCGTCTTCACCACGGTCCACGCCAACAACGTGGTCGACGTGATCGGCCGCTTTCTGAACATGGGCGTCGAGCCTTACAACTTCGTCTCGGCGCTGAACTGCATTCTGGCGCAGCGGCTGGTGCGGTTGATCTGCGAATCCTGCCGCACCCAGGTGAATTATCCGCCGGACGTGCTGGAGGCCAGCGGCCTCGATCCCGCTCAGTGGTCGAAGGTGGCGCTGTATGAAGGGCCCGGGTGCATCGAGTGTGCAGGCACCGGTTTCCGCGGCCGGACCGCGATTCATGAATTGCTGGATTTGAGCGACCGCATCCGGGAAATGATTCTGGCCAAGAAGCCGACGTCGGAAATCCGCCGCGCAGCGCGGGAAGAGGGCATGCGCTTTCTGCGCGAGTCGGCGTTGGATAAGGTCCGGCTCGGCCTGACCACGCTGAAAGAGATCAACAAGGTCACCTTCATCGAGGCCATGCGGTAGAAGCAGTGGCCAGTTGTCAGTGATCAGTGGCCAGTTCGCTAACTCCGGATTCACTGACCTCTGACTACTGGTCACTGACTACTGGCCACTGCCTGAAGTGCCCCTTCAGCTATTGCATTTAGCGCTGTATGGCGGTTGAATTGTAGTAAGGACAGAAGCGACCAGTGTCCATGGCAAGTACAGAATTTACTAGCCACTGATCATTGGCCACTGACCACTGATGATGAGATCTGGTTCCAACTCGGCGAAACCGAAGCTGGCGTGTGAAATCGCCGCTGACCGCGTGCTGGTGGGCCGGCTGTCTGACGATGGGCTCAGCCTGGCCGCTTGCGGCGCCCGCGAACTGGCGCCGGGCAGCGTGGTTCCCGACCTGGTCGAGGGCAACCTGCGCCAGCGCGACGCCGTAAGCGCCGCTGTAGAAGAAACTCTTTCGAGTGTGGCGGGACGCACCCACGATGTCATCGCGGTGGTTCCTGACGCAGCTGTGCGTGTGGTCTTGCTTGAATTCGATACTTTGCCCACCGACTCCGAAGAGGCCGCCAACGTGGTGCGGTTTCGTTTGAAAAAATCCTTGCCCTTTGATATCGACAAGGCCCGAGTTTCTTACCACGCGCAGAAATCGAATGACGGCGTTCGCGTGGTGGCCGCGGTCGCCGTAGCCAGCGTCGTGGAGGATTACGAAGCCGCCTTCCGCAATGCCGGATTCAGCCCGGGAGTGATCTTGCCTTCCATGCTGGCGGCCTTGGGCGCAGCCGAGGGTCAGCGTCCCACTCTGGTGGTTAAAGTAGACGCCCGCACCACCAGTATCGCGATTCTCAACGGCGACCAGCTTCAGCTCTTCCGCACCCTCGAAAACATGCGCGGAGTCACCATCACCGGCGATCAGTTGGCGGAAGACGTCTACCCTTCGGTCGTGTTCTTTCAGGACACTTATCATCTGAACATCGAGAAGATATTCGTCGCCGGAATCTCCGACGTCGCCGGTGCGGCCCCCGCGCTGAGGACGCAGACTGGTGCCGAGGTGCAGGAACTCGTAAGCGCCTCCCAATTGGGAGTGAGCACCGGAGGCTCGGTGCCACGATGGAGAATGGCCGGGGTGGTAGGAGCGTTAATTTCGTAAGTGCAGTGGTCAGTGGCTAGTGGTCAGTGATCAGAAAGACCTAAGATCTACTGACCACTGACCACTGACCACTGGCCACTGAATTTATGCGTCTTGACATCAATCTCGCGAGCCAGCCCTACGAAGATGCGCGTCAGTTCTGGCTGCGTTGGGGGACGGCTCTGGCAGCGGCGGTTGTACTGACGCTGGTGCTGCTGACCATCACCATCACTGGCTGGTTCAGTGCCCGGCGCGACCACACCAAGATCGCCGAGTTCCAGGCCCAAATCGCGCAGCGCGACCGGAAGCGCGTGCAGGCCGAAGAATTTCTCAACCGGCCGGAGAATCGCTCCACCCGCGACCAATCCCAGTTCCTCAACCAATTGATCGAGCGCAAATCGCTTTCCTGGACGCATGTGCTGGAAGATCTGGAAAAAGTGATGCCGGCGCGGGTCCATTTGATTTCGATTCACCCCGCGCTGGATGAGGACAACCAGCTCACCCTCAAGATGGCGGTGGGCGGCGATTCGCGGGACAAGGTCCTCGAATTAGTCCGGCGCATGGAGGATTCGGGACACTTCGCGCAAACTTACATCGAGTCGGAGACTACGGCGGCTGTGGGCACTGGAGATACGGTCCAGTTCAACATCAACGCAGTTTACCTTCCTCATTTGGCGCCCGCGCTGACGTCAGTGGCGCAGACACAAACCCAGCCACCAACAAAACTACCGACAAAGACACAAGCACCAACAAAGACTTCCAAGGGGAGCAAGCCCTGATGCCAGACCTGCGGCAAACCCGGAAAAACATCAAGACCTGGCTGGCCATCTTGTTGGGCGCGGATGTGGTGGCTCTCGTGGTGCTGTTTTTGGTGGGCTCGACTGAATCGCGGCGCCAGGAACTGAACCAGTTATCGGTTGAACTGCAGACGAAGACCCGCCAGGTTGAGCCGCTGACGAACATGCCCGACAGAGTCCGCACCGCCAACCGGCAAATCGAGGACTTCTACAAGAAGCGCTTCCCCGCTCAGGATTCGCAGATCGCCACCGAATTCGGCAAGCTGGCGGCGGCCAGCGGGGTCACGATCGACCAGGCGAGGTATCCGGTTAACGTGAAGGGCGAGGAGAACGGGCGGCTCGATCCGGTCCTGATGGAAGCGGAGCTTTCGGGCAATTACGTTTCCCTGGCGAAATTTATCAATGCTCTGGAACGCGATGACATGTTTTTCATTATCAGCAGCATCACGCTGGCGGGCGAGCAGAAGGGTCCCATCAAACTGCAAATGAAACTTGAAACCTATCTGAAGGCGGGCGCGTAGTGAAACTGGGAACGGAAAACCGGAATCAGTTGATCGTCGCCGCTGTGCTGGGAGTGGTGCTCCTGGCTGTCCTCGTCTACCAGTTCATGCCCTCCTCGTCCACCATAGCGTCGACCACTCCGGTGGCCAGCACCACGGACCCGCTGGCACTGCCGGCGACTGCTCCCCGTCCGGCGGCGCACCACGGTTCCGGAACGACAGGGAAAAAGGAGCGGGCTCCGCAGAGCCTCGACCCCACTCTCCAAATGCAACTGCTGGCCGCGTCTCAAGCGATCAAATACGAAGGCTCAGGCAGAAACATTTTCATCGCGCAGGCCGAGGACGTTACGATCCCCAAGCCGCAGGGCCCGGGAGTGACGGACAAAGACAAGCAAGGCAAGAAGGACGACGTCTACCATCCGCCGGCGGTAGCGGCGGCGCCGCCGATTCCGCTGAAATTCTTCGGCTTCGCGAACCGGCCCGGGGAACCCAAGAAAGTTTTTCTCATCAAGGGCGACGACACTTTCATCGCGGGTGAAGGCGAAATCGTTGACCGCCGCTACAAGGTTGTGAAAATTTCTCCCACCTCCGTCGATATTCAGGACGTAGTCGTCAGCGGCCCGCCGCAAAGCATTCCGCTGACTCTGGGGAACCCGTCGTGAAGCCGCCCGCGCCACAAAGCTGTGACTCTGGATCGAAGAGCGGCCAGCAAACCGCGGGCGCCTCTCGTCCCCAGAAAACTCGTCCCCAGGAAGAAGGATACATACTCCTCACGCTGCTTTTGGTGGTCGCTCTGCTCGGCATATTCGCCCTCACAGTTACCAGCAAAATTGACTTTGAGATCAAGCGCGACCAGGAACAGGAAATGATCCACCGCGGAGTGCAATACTCGCGCGCCATCCGCGGTTACTACAAGAAATTCGGCCGCTACCCAACCCGGCTCGAGGATCTCGACAACACCAATAATCTGCGCTATCTGCGCAAGCACTACAAAGACCCGCTCAACAAAAACAAGGATTTCAGGCTGCTCCACTTCGGGGAACAGGGCGTAACCCTCGCCGGAGGCCTTGTGGGCGGAGGACTTGGGGGAAGCATTCCGGGCGCAAGCCCGGCCGCAGGACTGAACGGCTCCGGGCAGAATGGTTCGGCGTTCGGCGGAGGCCTTGCTGGGTCAGGGTTTAGTAATTCCGGAGTGAACAGCTCCGGCGTGTTCGCTCAGTCTTCCGGATTCGGCGGGAACACGAAGAGCGGGCTCGGAGCAAACTCCAACTCTGATGCAAGCTCGGGTCAGGCGGGCACTCCTGCCTCAGGTTCGGATCCCACCCAGGCTTCTGCCCAGGTTGCTCCGGGCACAGCCCAGGGAGATACCAGCTCCAGCGGCCAGCAACTCGTCGCCAGCGGGCCCATCGTGGGCGTGGCCAGCATCAGCAGAAAAGACACGATTCGCGAGTTCAATAAGAAAAAAAGATACAACGAGTGGCAGTTTTTGTACGATCCCGCTTTCGACCGCGGCGGCCTCATCACCACGCCCTATCAGCCATTGCTGCAGACCTTAATCAACCCTGGGCAGAATAATCTGCAACCGGGCGCAACCGGCCCTTCATCCCCCGGCCAGTCTTCGTTTGGGCAGTCTTCCTTCGGACAATCCGGGCAATCGGGCTATGGTACAGGTTCGAGTCAGGGCGGACCAGTACCGCCGGCCACAACTCCACCGCAGCAACAGTAGTCGAACTACTTTCGCCCGCAAAAAGCATAACGGCCTCATCCAGGAGAGGCCGTTATCTCCGCAAAAAACTCCGCGTCACAACTTACACGCTGAACCTATACGCTAAAAGAAGATCCGCAACCGCAGGTGCTCTTCACGTTCGGATTCTCAAACTTGAAGCCGGCACCTTCCAGGGTCTCGACGTAATCCACGATGCAGCCATTCAGATACATCACCGAGGTCGCGTCGACGAACACTTTCAGCCCGTCCATGTCAAAAGTCTTGTCCATCATTCCGGCGGCGTTTTCAAACTGCATGGAATACGAGAACCCGGAGCAACCGCCACCGACTACGCCAATGCGGAGGCCGGCGGGCACAGGATTCTGCTGTCCCATGATCTCTTTCACCTTGGAAACCGCGCTGGCGGTAAGCGAAACCGGCGGGGTTTTCTTCACTTCTGGGCTCACTGGTGCGACATTGGTGTTCACATCAGGAACAGAGGTCGTGGCCATTCGTATCTCCTTAGCTCTAAAGTGTAGTCTAGATTATATCAGAGGGGCAAGTTGTTGGCACCGGTATTCATGAACCTGTTGCCCAAAGCCCTCAATTCTTTGATGCCTGCCGGACTGGCTACGATTCTCTCGGCAACACTTGCCAATGGGTCTATAATGTCTGCGTTAGGCCCTCCCTCGCGATTCAGACTGCCGGTCCAAAGGCCCGCAGGTTGCGGATTGAGGGAGTTGCCAACAGGCTTCGAAATCTCGAGGTGGCCTATGACTTGGACATGGACTCCTTTAATGATGGGGCTCGCGATCGCGTGGGGTGTTTTCACCGTCGGCCTGATCATCCTTCTCATCTACCGCAGCACGCTCACCATGCACGAGGATGAGGCCTTGTATCTCGACGATGCCAGTGCTCACATGCAGCAAGAGCAGACCGAACTGCTCGTGAAGGTAAACCGGCTCACGATCCCCGTCTGGGTTTTCGGCGCCGGTTCCGGAGTGCTGCTGCTGGTGCTGGCCGGCATGTTCATCTATCAGGGATTGAACGCGGTACAGTAGCCAGTCCATAGCGGGATCGCGAGGCCTTCTGGTCGCTAGGCCGCCACTCCGCAGACCGTTGTGTAGCCGTGTCTGCCTTACCTGTGTAACCCTCTGCCCCCATGTTAAAGATTTAGGGGCCACTTTGTATAATCAAAAGCGTTCGCGAAAGTGGCGGAATTGGCAGACGCACCAGACTTAGGATCTGGCGGGGAAACCCATGAGGGTTCGAGTCCCTCCTTTCGCACCAGGAATATAGGGCCGATCTCGAATCGGCCCTTTTGCGTGTGCTCGGAATTCTGGCGGCCACCCAGGTTCTCCTAGTTCCCCTGGTTTCCGCGTTGTAAGGTTTTGGCAGTCAAACACAAATCCCAAACGCAGCGGTCGCGGAGAACGGCTGGGGAGCAAACTGAGATATTTTCTCGCTTTTTAGTCCTGCATCACGGGCGAAGCCGCGAGTACCCCGGCGGCGAGTTCCAGATCGTGCAGGTCTTCGCGGCTGAAATCCTGGGTGAAGCGCGGATCGAGGCCTTTGCGGGAGATTTGAATTACTCCTAGCACGATGGAGTTCCGATCCAGTATCGGCACCGACATCAGCTTCTGGATGGGCGCGGGCGCGGCGGTATCCTCGGTATCGGCTCCGACCGGCCTGATCGTTTCGAAGATGCTGGCGTGTTTTACGCGGGCGAAGTTATTGAAGATTTCTGGTTTCTTGCTCAACGCGGTGTGGGCCGCCACTGCCTTGCTGGAAATCGGAATCGCTCCCGTGGTCCGCAGGTGATCGGGGAGAATAAACTTGAGCAGGCCGCCCTCCAGCCGCAGCAGCGCGACTTCAGCGTGCTGGACGCGAAACACTTTCGCCAACACCATGCTGACGTCCAGGTGCGTGACGCCATCCTCCAGAACGGCCCCCAATGGGGCCAGGTTTTCGGGGAGAATGATTTCTTCAATAGCCGCGTCTTCAGGCTTTTGGGTCATAGGGTGACTCACAAAAACTCAGCTTAGGAACAGTTTAAAGTATGGCACTTCGAATACCGATCGACACGTCTAGTGACATCCTACAACCCCTTTGGTTTCAGCAAAGTAGCTTACGTCCATGACCTTTCGCGGCATCCCCGGAAAAGGCAATCAGGCCAAATCCTGGAAACCGGGTGACATTTTTTGTCGTCTTCACTTTAGGCCAGGATTTCTGGTAACGGTTCAGTTTGACACACCATCCAAAGGACACGAATGTACACGAGGGAAAATCCACAAAACAAAAACCTTCGTGTTACTTCGTGTCCTTCGTGGTTCAAGGTTTTCCGGACGCACCGTCAAAACTGACCACTACCGGGATTTCTGTTCCCACGCCTTCCCTTCGTGGCGCTGAGTCATTACACTGCTTTCCTATGAGCCTTCCTGCGCAACCGAACGTCAAGCTGACAAACGCTCCCGACTACCGCGAAGCTTATGCCAACAGCGTGCAAATGCGGGTGAATGTCTGGGACTTCTTCATGGTTTTCGGAACCCTGCAACAGCAGACCGAGACTCAAGTCGAGATTCGCAACTTTCAGGGTATCTACCTGAGCCCGCAACAGGCCAAGGCGCTGCTCGGACTGCTGCAGCAGAACGTTTCCGGCTACGAGAGCGCCTTCGGCGAAATTAAACTGGACCCGCGCCTGACTCCGACCGGGCCGGTGCACTAAACTGCCGCCGAACTCAGCGCGGCAGGGATCGTCCGGACAGCGCGGCCCTGTGCGATGGTCCGGGGCTTATCTTGCTTTGGTGTTCGCAGTCGTCTTTGTGTTCATTTTTCTGCTGCACCTGCCTCTGTTGCAGTTGCCTTATTTCTGGGACGAAGCCGGCTACTACGTTCCGGCCGCGCGCGATCTGCTGGCAACCGGAAGTCTGATTCCCCACTCCACGGTTTCGAACGCGCACCCACCTCTGGTAATGGCATGGCTGGCCTTCTGGTGGAAAGTTGTGGGCTACGCTCCTGTTGTAACCCGGACGGCGATGCTGGTCCTCGCCGCCTTCTCGCTTGTGGGCGTGTTTCGACTGGCTGAACGCGTTGCCAACACAAATGTTGCTATTGCATCGACGCTGTGTACGGCGTTGTATTCCGTCTTCTTCGCGCAAAGCTCTCTCGCGCAGGTGGACCTGGCCGCCGCCGGGCTTACGTTCTGGGGGCTTGCTGCGTACGTTGAAGGCGAAGTCGTTGCCACGGTCGTGTGGTTCGCGCTGGCGGCGTTGGCCAAAGAGACGGCGATTCTCGCCCCTATGGCGCTAGCGGGATGGGAGATCGTAGGGCTGATGGCGCAGAAAGGCTGGCGGCGAGCCATCAGTCGTCCCTCCAGGACTGGCTCATCTCCTCAACTTTCCCCGGCGCTGCATCGCTGGGCTACTCTCACGCTGCCGCTCCGGGGCGCTTCACGACGCATCGCTTCCCTGCTGATCCCGGCGTTGTCGCTTGCGCTTTGGTATGCCTATCACTACGAGCGCACCGGATACATCTTCGGCAATCCCGAGTTCTTTCGCTACAACGTGGCAGCGACTCTGAGCTTCACGCGGTTTCTTCCGGCACTGGCATTGCGGCTATGGCAGGTCGTCGGCTATCTCCACCTGTGGGCTTTGACTTTGCCAATGCTGCTGACGATGTGTCTGCTGCCGCCGCGCCGTGATGCCGATTCCGAGCGTCCACGGATCAGCTTTCCAGTACAAATGGTTTTCTATGTCGTCATCCTCACGTATGTCGTCGCGATGGCATTGATTGGGGGCGCGGCGCTGGCTCGCTACATGCTTCCAGCGGTTCCATTAGTCATCATCCTCTCGATCTCGACCCTGTGGCGCAGGCTGAGTTACTGGCGCGCAGCTGTGGCGTTTGTTGCGCTGGCCTTCGTTGTGGGATGGTTCTGGAATCCGCACTACGGATTCTCGCCCGAAGATAATCTCGCCTATCGCGACTACGTCGTGCTGCATCAGGATGGCGAACGTTTTCTGGAAGCTCGTTACCCCATGGCGCAGGTACTGACGGCCTGGCCGGCCTCGGACGAAATCACCCGCCCCTGGCTCGGCTATATTACGCGGCCGATGCGGGTAGTGCGTATCGAGAACTTCACCATGGATGAATTGCTCTCCGCGGCAGAGTTTCGCGCCAACTATGAAGTCGCCTTGATCTTCTCGACGAAGTATGAACCCGGCCCCGCGCCGTGGGATCGCTGGAAGACGTGGACCGAATTGAAGTCACGCTACTTCGGTTTTCACCGCGATCTGCCGCCAGCCGCGGCAGCTAAGATTCTCGGGGGCCGCATCGTATTTTCAGAACAGCGGCAGGGACAATGGATCGTAGTACTAGAGATGGAGAAGAACGAAATGCAGGAAGCAGAAGTCAGTTCTCAGTTCCCAGGTCCCAGTTCTCAGTTCTCAGTTCTCAGTTCTCAGAAAGCAACAACACCGCAGGCGCGAGACTGTCAACGTTTCATTAGAAGATGAACTTTTCCGCCAGGTTGAGGTTTGTTCTTACTGAGAACTGAGAACTGGGAACTGAGAACTGTTCCCCCGCATCAAGTGACATGAGTGGGTCTTGATCACCAGCCACACTTCGCGTCCCGCTGCGAGCTGCAATGCGTCGCGCGCCGCGAGCGTCAGATAGACTTCCATCTCTACACCGCAATTCACGCGCGCGGAAATAATCATGTCGCGCCTTTCTACAGAAACTATCCGGCCGGCGACCACGTTGCGTGCGCTCAATCCCTCGGGCTTGATCGTTGCTAAAAGAATGTCGCCTGCGCGAATTCCCACGCGCACGCGGGAGCCCAGTTCGGCGCGGATCAAGGGCGTCTCCAGCAGAACGTAAGTTCCCGGTTTGTCGGCCAACAGGCGGCATGTGATGGTGCCGCGATCTTCATGCACCAGCCAAACCGTGGCATCGAAAATGTTTTCAAAGCCGGCCAATTGCGCCACGGTTTCCTGGAGCGGAGCGCTCAACACTTCATGCGGCGTACCTTGCGCGATGATGCGGCCCTGTTCCAGCACCAGCGCGCGCTCGCCGAGGGCCATCACTTCTTCGCGGCTGTGCGTGACATAGAGAATCGGAATGCCATGCGCCTGGTTCCAGCGGCGCAGGTCATCGATAATTTTCGCCTTGGTCGCGGCGTCGAGAGCCGCCAGCGGTTCGTCGAGCAGAAGTACCCACGGGTCCGTCACCAACGCTCGCGCCAACGCCACGCGCTGGCGTTCTCCGCCGGAGATTTGCGCAGGGCGCTGCCGGCGCAAGTGGTCGATGCGGAACTCCTGCAACATCGTCGCGGCGCGCTGTTTCCGATCCGGGCGCGGCAGATGCGCGAGCCCATATTCGGCGTTCTGCTCGACCGTGAGATGCGGAAACAATGCGAGGTCTTGCAAGACATAGCCCACGCCGCGCTTCGACACCGGAACATCCACGCCAGCGTTCACGTCGAACGTCTTCGCGTCAAATAAGACACGCTCGCCCACGGCAATTCGCCCTGCGTCCGGAGTCGCGAGCCCGGCGACGCAGTCGAGCAGCGTCGTTTTTCCCGATCCCGACGCGCCAAACAAGATGGTGAATCCAGGTGCGGCGCTGAAGTCAACTTCGAGCGAGAACTCGCGCTCCGCGGAGGAAAAACTCTTGCGAATGCGCGCGTTCAAGGTTGGGTTTGCCGGTTTTGCTTCCGCAGGCGTGGGCATCGAGTCTGACAGTGTCCTAATTTGCAGGTGCTCAGAATACTCTCTTCGCGGTCCTTCGTGCTCCTTTGCGGCCAAAAGCTCTTGATCGCTGTGGACGCGAAGGAAAGCCGCGGAGTTCGCGAAGAAAATCTGAGCACAATGCTACATCGGATTTCTCACTTCGCCGGACCGATCGTCCATGCTCTCTGATGCGGCGTTCTTCGGTTTAGCCCGTAGACCACAGTCAGCACTACGAAACAGAAGACCAGCAACAGCAGGGCCATGGCGTTGGCGGCGGCATAGTTGGAGGCCTGCACCTGATCGTAAATACCAATCGAGACGGTGCGGGTCACGCCGGGAATGTTGCCTCCAATCATCAGGACTACTCCGAACTCGCCCATGGTGTGCGCAAATGCGAGGACCACGCCGGTGAACAGTCCCGGCACGGAGAGGGGAACTACTACGCGGAAGAAGGTGCGTAGCGGTGAGGCTCCCAGCGTGGCGGAAGCCGCCAGCAGCTTGCGATCGACCGACGAGAAAGAAGCCGCAAAGGGCTGCACTGCGAACGGCAGGCTGTAGAGGATGGAGCCGATCACCAGGCCGGTGAAGGTGAACGCCAAGGTGTGTCCCGTCATGGACTGCCACCAGCGGCCGAGCGGACTCCGGGAGCCGAGCGCCACGAGCACGTAGAATCCGAGCACCGTTGGCGGCAGCACAATCGGCAGGGCGATCAGCGCTTCCACACAAAACTTCCAGCGCCAGCCCGAGAACGCAATCCACCACGCGAGCGGCAGGCCGATCGCAAAAAGGATGGCTGACACAACCACTGCCAGTTCTACGGTTAGCCCGAATGCCTGCCAATCGATCAACATTGTTTTGTTGGCCAGTTTTTTGTAGGTTCGTCCCTACTTCAGTTTGAATTTGTAGTCAGGCGAGGTGAATCCGTAGTGCAGCATCAGGTCGGCTACTTCCTCGGTTTTTACAAATCCCAGGAACGCCTCCGCATCCTTCCGGTGGGCGGAACGTGAAATCAGTACCACGCCCTGATCCAGATGCGGGTGCGCCTCGGCCGGAACGACCCAATATTTTCCTTTGCCCTGCATCGCGGGCGCCATGGCATGAGCCAGGGCCACGAAGCCGGCCTGCGCATTTCCGGACTCCACAAACTGCGCCGCCTGAGAAACATTCTCTCCGAGCACCAGCCGGTCTTTGACTTTTTCATACAGGCCATAATGTTGCAGCGCGGCGGCGGCGGCGCGCCCGTAAGGGGCGTGCTGCGGATTCGCCATGGCGATCTTTTTTACCGACGGATCCAGCAACACATCCATGCCCTTGTGCTCGACATCGAGCGGCGATTCGTTGGGAACCCACAGCACCAACCTGCCTACGGCGTAGCGATACAATGTTGAGCCGTCGGCCTGGCCGCCCGCGATCAACTGCCGGGGATAGTCCATGTCCGCCGAGAAGAAAACGTCAAACGGCGCGCCATTCTGAATCTGCTGGGTCAACGCTCCGGAGGCGCCAAAGGAAAGTTTCACTACCACGCCGGTTCGCTTTTCATAGATGCCGGCAACCTCCTGCAACGCGGCGCTCAGGTCGGCCGCCGCCGCCACGTTGATCTCGCGATCCGCCGCGTCAGCCCGCTGAATCGGAAGCCCAGCCGTCAAAAGAAGCACGGCATTCAACCCTCGAACTAGCCCACGAACTATGGAACGTCGCATCAGCATTGGCAGAATCCGTCTTGAGATTGTACGGCACGCCACCCCTAATCTGTTTCCCGGAATGGTCCGCCGGAGCTCCTTGCGCTCCTTTTAGGTTGACCGTTGTTCTTGGGTCTCCCATACTTGCGACATAGTTGAGTATCTATGAGCCATCCCAGGTTGACTCTTGTGATGTTCCACCGCGTAGTTCGGGTTTGCTTGCTCGGACTCTTGCCATTTTCACCGATCTCGGTAGCGCATGCGCAAGGCGCCAGGAGAACAACACGCCAAACGCCCATCGCCGATGCGGACGCCGATCATGTGCAAGAACGCGCGGAATGGTTCCTGCGAGGACGCGTGGTTCCCGGGAAGTCGTCCGCAGAACTTCGTCACCGCGCCTATCAGGCCAAGATGCGGGCGCGCGCCGCCCGACTGGCTCGGGCTCGCGCTGCGCAGCCGGGCTTGCCATCGGACTTTCGATCGAGATCGCAACTCACTCTGTCGTCGTCTGGATGGACGCCCCTGGGCCCGGTGCCGCTGGCCTCGAATGCCTCAGGCTCCGGTGCTGCTCAGCAGAACTACGACCAGGTTTCGGGACGGGCGACCGCAGTGGCGATTGATCCCGCGGATCCCACCGGCAACACGGTTTACATCGGCGGAGCGCAGGGCGGAGTGTGGAAGTCCACCAACGCGGCCGCGAGCCCTGCCAACAACGTGACCTGGACGGCGGTGACCGACGATCAGGCAACACTTTCGATCGGCTCCATTGCGATTCAGCCGGGAAACACCAATCCCGCACAGAGTGTGATTCTGGTGGGTACTGGCGAGGCTGACAATTCCGGCGACTCGTATTTCGGCCTCGGCATTCTGCGTTCCGCCGACGGCGGCAACACATGGACCTTAGTGACTTCCGCGAACAGCGGAACCTATCCTTTCAGCGGCCTGGGCGGCACTCGCATGGCTTTCAGCACCGCTCAGACCAGCACGGTAGTCGCCGCCATGGCGGCAACTTCGGAGGGCGAATTCGATGGCGCGTTGACCAGCAACACCTACCGCGGCCTCTACACCTCTACCGACGCCGGACAGACCTGGACTTACAATGCGCTCTTTTCGGGGGCCAGCGCGGCAACCTCGGCAACGTCCGTGGTGTACAACGCCGCAGCGGGATTGTTCTTTGCTGCGGAACGCTATCATGGCTTCTACTCATCCCCGGACGGTTTGACTTGGACGCGTCTTGCCAATCAGCCGGGTTCCACGGGGCTGCTGAGTCCGGCGGCGTGTCCTCAAAACTACAGCACGAGCTGTCCGATCTATCGCGCTGAAATCACCGTGGTGCCGGGACGCAACGAGATGTATGTGTGGTTCGTTTCTCTGACATCGACCGGCGTACCTGTGGATCAAGGCATTTGGCAGAGCGAGAACGGAGGCGCTTCGTGGACACAGATCAGCGACAGCGGCATCACTAACTGCGGCGACCCAGGAAACGCGGGCTGCGGCGTGCAACAGGCAGCCTACAACCTGGAACTGCTGGCAGTGCCCAACGGAACTACTGCGACAGACTTGTACGCCGGGACGATCAACCTCTACAAGTGTTCGATCAACTCCAGCAACCCCACGTGTTCGGGCGTGGCCTTCATGAATCTCACGCATGTCTACGGGTGCCCGCCAATCTACGGAGCGCCGGCGCATGTGCATCCTGATCAGCACGCTTTGGCGTATACGATTCCTTCCTCGGACGCCGACCTGATGTATTTCGCCAATGACGGCGGCATCTACCGCGCGCTGGATGGGTTCACCGGGCTCACGACCGGTTCATGCTCGGGCACAAATCTTTTCGACGACCTCAATCAGAATCTGGGTTCGATGACGCAGTTCGTCACCTTCTCCCAGCATCCGACCGATGCCAACACGCTTCTGGGGGGAACGCAGGATAACGGTTCTCCGGCAACCGCGACGGCCACGACGAGTTCGAGCTGGGAAAATGTGCTCGGCGGCGATGGCGGCTACAATGCCATCGACCCTAACAGCACCAGCGACTGGTTTACGTCGAACCCGGACAGTCCACCCGGGAGCGGCCACCTGAACATTCTGGAATGTTCATCCGGAGCGAGCTGCAACGACAGCAGCTTCACTGAAGTCGTCAGCAGCCCCGACGTGGGGGGCGACGACGGATCATTTTACTTTCCCTACATTCTTGATCCGCAGTCGACGACCGCGTTATTGGTGGGAACCTGCCGCGTTTGGCGCGGACCGCGAGCAGGCGGCGCGTTCAGTGTGTTGAGCCTCAATTTCGATGCGCTCGGTACCGGAACCTGCGCGGGCAACGAGGTCAATACAGTTCGTGCGCTGGCCGCCGGCGGCCCTGCGAACGCGAACGGATCGCAAGTAATTTATGCCACCACCGACGGCCTCGGCCCGAACTACTTCTCCACGCTCCCAGCCGGAGGCAATGTCTGGGTCACAACGAACGCCACCGCTGTTTCCGGTGTGAGTTCTTCTTTCAACAACGTCACCTTGAACGGTCCCGGTGGCAGCAACATCAATCCCAGCCAGTTCCCCATCTCCAGCGTTGCCATCGATACCTCCGACGCCACCGGCAACACTGCGTACGTTACCGTGATGGGTTTCACCGGCGGGCCGGGGCACGTGTGGCAGACCACGAATGCCGGAACCACGTGGACGGACTGGACCAACTTCGGAGGCGCCGAGCCGCTGCCCGATTCTCCGGTGAACGCCGTGGCGGTTGACCCCAGCACGCACATTGTTTACGTTGGCACCGATGTCGGAGTCTTTCAAAGCCCTACGGTCGCCCCCGCATGGACCGAACTCGGGCCGGCTTCAAGCAGCCAGCAAGCCGGATTCCTGCCCAACGCAGCCGTGACTGCCCTCGCCATCTTCAACTCCGGCAGTCAGAAGTTGTTGCGCGCTTCCACCTACGGCCGCGGCATCTGGCAATTCGATCTGAACGCGACACCGGATTTCCAGATCGCGGTTCCAACCGCAACGGTTACCGCCTTCGCCGGAACTACGCCCACCTTCAACGGCACCTTAACGGCTGTGAACGGATATAACAATTCGGTTGCGCTGATCTGCTCGGCAGGCTCTACGAGCCCTCCAAGTCCCTGCACTCCGAGCCCTGCCAGTTTCACGCCCAGCTCAAGCGGTACCGCGTTCGCGCTCTCCACGGGCAGCGTCATCGGCGATTACAACTTCAACCTGCAAGCCATCGGCACCGATCCCAATAATACGACGCACGTGGCTGCACTCACCTTGCACGTGGTGAACCTCGGATTGACGGTACCCGCACCAACCGTTGTGACCGAGCCTCGCGGCGCGACTTCTCCGCCGGTAAGCTTTCAGGTCACGGCTCAAGGTTCGTTCAATCAAAGCGTGACCCTCAGTTGCAGCTTCAGCCCGAACGTCACTGGCGCGAGTTGTGCTTTTACTCCGGGTGCAATCGTGAATCCGACTTCTGCTTCACCGGTAAGCATGACCGCAAGCGTGACCGTCCCTGCGGGAACAGCCACGGGCAACTACAGCGTGACGCTGCAGGCAACGACCTCCGGAGCGCCAGCGCCCTTCACCACGTCGTTCAACATGGCGGTCGTTCTGAATCCTGACTTCATTTTCAGCGAGCCCACCGCCTTCCCCAACGTGAAACTTGGCAGCACCGGTACCAGCGGGCCCATTACGATCTCTTCTCAAGATGGCTTCAGCGGCACGGTCGCGCTGAGTTGCCCGGCCACATTCGGAGCCAATAGTTGCACCGTCACTCCGGCTTCGGTCAACACTTTTCCCTCCACGGTCAATCTCATCATCAACGGAACCAGTTTCAATTCCGGCAGTTACCAGATCGCGGTGCAGGGTACATCGGGTTCGATCACGCATTCTCTTGAAGTGCCGTTCTATGTGGGCGACTACCTGATTAGCGGTCCGATGACAGTTTCTTCCTCCCCTGCTGGCCAGGTGGCGGCAGATCTTACGTTCAGTTCTACAAATTTCTACAGCGGCCAGGTCAACGCCACCTGCGACGCCTCGGCGTTGCCGGGAGCGATTTGCACGCTCAGTCCTCCGAACCCGATCACGATCAACGCCTCGTCATCGGTTCCCGTGACGGCCACCATCAATATTCCAAACAACGCCGCGCCCGGTACGTACAACATCAACATCAGCTCGCAAGATCTTACGGGAACGCCAACGGCTACATGGACGATCGCTCTCACGGTATTCCAGGATTTCACTCTCGGCGCGCTCACCCCCTCGACCCAGGCCATCACAGCGGGAGGATCAGCCAGCTACAACTTCAACGTGCTGCCCGTGGGCTCGTCGTTCCCCAATGCCGTGAATCTGTCGTGTTCTGGCGCGCCCACGGTCTCGTTGTGCACATTTACTCCGAACACTGCAACTCCCGGAAACAACGCAACAGGAGTCAGCGTGGTGCTGAAGATCTCCACCACGGCCAGTTCCGCCAGCCTCTCTCCCCTGGGGCCGAACCGCGCCGTTTTCTCATATGCCTTATGGCTGGCGATGCCCTTGCTTGCACTGTTAGGCACTAGCGGGCGCAGAAAATGTACCAAGCTCACCCTGCCCGCTTCCCTGCTCGGATTGCTTCTGCTGGCGCTCCTGCTTCCCTCGTGTGGCGGAGAAGGAAGCAATGGCGGCAGCGGCGGTGGTGGGGGAGGCGGTGGAGGCGGCCAGCAGCAAGGCACAACGCCCGGCACCTATACCATCACGATCACCGGCACTTCAGGCACGCTGAGTCATACAGCGCCTTCCACCGTAACCCTGGTCGTGAATTAGATCGTAAATTAGATAATGTCGCGAATCAGCCAAGCCACGCCTAAGAACCGTGCCTCGCGATATGATCGTCGATCATGACTGATTCGCGTTGCGACGTCATCGTGGTCGGTGGAGGCATTGTCGGCCTTGCTGTCGCGCTCGAGATCACCAGGCGCTTCCCGCGTCTTCGCCTGCTGTTGCTGGAAAAAGAAGATCGCGTGGGCCGGCATCAGAGCGGCCACAACAGCGGCGTGATTCACTCCGGCGTTTATTACAAGCCCGGATCGCAGAAGGCCCTGCTTTGTGTCGAGGGGGCGCGCGTCATGATCGAATTCTGCCGCACGCACAATATTCCTCATCTCATCTGCGGGAAAGTGATTGTGGCCACGCACGAGGAGGAATTTCCCCGCCTGGAAGAGTTGCGCCGCCGCGGCGAGGCGAACGGACTCACCGGGCTGCAACTGATCGGGCCGGAACAGTTGCGGGAGATCGAACCACACGCCAGCGGACTGCGAGCCCTGATCGTCCCTTCTACCGGAATTACTGACTACTCGATGGTCTGCCAAAAATATGCCGAGCTGATTCGTGCCCAGGGTGGAACGATTTTGACTTCTACCGCGGTGACCGGCCTGCGGAATCTCACAGATGAAATGGTCGTGGAGACGAGCGGCCCGTCGTTCTCCACAACTTATCTGATCAACTGCGCGGGACTATTTAGCGACCGCATCGCCAGCATGGCCGGCGAAAAGCCGGACGTCATCATTGTTCCCTTTCGCGGCGAGTACTACGATCTGGTTCCGCAACGGTCATCGCTGGTGCGAGGGCTGATCTATCCGGTACCCGATCCGCAGTTTCCGTTTCTTGGCGTCCATTTCACGCGGCGGGTAGGCGGCACTGTCGACGCCGGTCCCAACGCCGTTCTCGCCTTTCGCCGCGAAGGTTACCAGCGGACCGATTTCAGCCTGCGCGACCTCGCTTCATCGCTGGCCTTTCCCGGATTCTGGCGCATGGCCGCGAAACACTGGCGCAGTGGGCTGGACGAATTTCACCGATCGTTTTCCAAACCTGCGTTCGTTCGCGCCTTGCAGCGGCTGCTTCCCGATCTGCGCGCAGAAGATTTAATCCCCGGCGGTTCCGGAGTGCGCGCCCAAGCCCTCCGGCGCAACGGCACGCTGGTGGATGATTTCCAGTTTGTCCCCGCAGACAGGATGCTGCATGTCCTCAACGTTCCCTCCCCGGCAGCGACGGCCTCGCTCGTCATCGGCCGCACCATTGTCCGCACAGCGGAGGAACGCTGGGGTTTGCAGTAGCGTGACAGTGCTGGGTTGCGGTTCGAGCCTTAGCGGCTCCGGCGCGCCAATTCTCTCACCGGTTCACTAGCCCTCTTCACTGACATGGGCGTTTTACCCGACGCTTTGGCAAGGGCACTCTCGTAGACTTTGAAGCATTCCCCGCATTGGTTCTCGGGTAAATTGGCGGCCAGGTCCTTGCGCAGGCGGAAGACGTAAAGCACAACTTCCACTCGGCTGGAGACTCCCAGCTTGTCGAAGATGCGGAATAAATAATTCTTCACCGTGTGCTCGGTCAACTTCAATCGGCTCGCGATCTCGCGGTTGGAGAGTCCATCGGCCACGCACCGAACCACATCCTGCTCACGTTTGGATAGAAGCGCTTCCCCGCGAGAATCCACCAGCTTCATTGGTTCCGATTCGCGGAACGCCTCCAGCACATAACGCAGCTCCTCGCTGGTCGCCCACACCTGGCCCTGGTGGACGTTGCTGATGCATTTGGCGAGTGTTTTCGAGGATTCGGTGCGCGAGAAAACGCCTTGCACCCCGCAACGGAAGGCCTCAACCACGGCGGACCGGCTCGATGTGTCCATCAAAAGGACGACCCGGGTCTGGGGGTAGGATGTGCAGACCTGGCGGGTCAGATCAAAGCCCAGAGTGGTGGAGTCTTCCAAACTTGAACTCACAAGTAAGACATGGGGCTTCTTCTGCGCAACCGCCTCCAGGATTGACGAGCCTTTGGGCTCTATCCCTGTGACTTCGAATTGCCGGTCCTGCGCCAGCGCTTCGGCGAGCAGTTGGCTGCTCATCCGAGTACTGTCAGCGGCGAGCACCCGGATCTTCTCCGAGTTCCCCGGCGTTGGAATCACATGTTGAGCCATTTCTTCCTTCTCCTCTATGACGGCAGTTTGACTGAGGTATCACTCGCGACTACGGCATCCTCGGAGCATGGTTTGGACAAAATCCAGACCATTACGGCAAAACGAAGAATCAAGGGGGATTCCTTAAAGTTCAAGAAGGGGCGGGTCTCAAAGACCGCCCACTCGGAGCACATCGTTAGTAAGACTTTAGTCTCAAAGGACGGGTCGGTAAATGGCACGTGCGTGCTACCAAGTGAGACGACCTTTGGTAATTAGAGTCGTCGCCAAACCTTTTTTCCACAGGTACTTGGACGCCGATTCTATCCATTAGACTGTACCATCTCAGGGTCAGGACGTGCCGCGGTCGCGGACGCTAAGCTGTGGAAAAAGAGGAGCTATAAATTGGTCGTTCTTGTCATTGGAGGCGCGGGCTATATAGGAAGTCATGCAGCTCGCACATTGCGGCGACGCGGCCACGAGGTTGTCATCTACGACAATCTTTCGACTGGCCACGCATTTCTGGCGGACGGATTCGAGCTGGTGCGCGCTGACGTTGCAGATGTGACGACGCTGTCGGCTGCCTTGCGCCACGTCGATTCGGTGATGCATTTTGCCGCGCATGCTTATGTAGGAGAATCGGTCGAGAACCCGCGAAAATACTTTCGCAACAACGTCGAGGGAGGGCTCGTCCTGCTGAACGCCTGCGTGGATTGCGGCGTGCGCCGGATCATTTTTTCCTCCACATGCGCTGTGTACGGAGTTCCAGCCAAGATACCGATAGCGGAAGATACTCCGCGGCAGCCGGTGAATCCTTATGGCGTTTCGAAACTTTTTTTCGAGCAGGCGCTCGTGGCCTATGACCGCGCCTATGGCCTTCGCTTCACCGCGCTGCGCTACTTCAACGCCGCCGGCGCCGATGAGAGCGGAGAGATCGGCGAAGTGCACGACCCGGAGAGCCACTTAATTCCATCCGCAATGCAGGCCGCGACTGGACTGCGCCCCGCTCTGGATGTGTTCGGCACGGATTACCCGACTCCAGACGGAACCTGCGTGCGCGACTACATTCACGTGAATGATCTAGCGGATGCGCACGTGTCAGCGCTCGAACGTCTGGCGGGCGGAGCCGACTCCATTGCAGTGAATCTCGGCACCGGCATGGGTTACTCGGTGAAGGAAGTGTTGAATAAAATCGAGCAAGTTACGGGTCGCAAAGTTCCCGCGCGTATCGCTTCCCGCCGGCCGGGAGATCCGCCCGCGCTGGTAGCCGATCCGGCATTGGCCGAGAAGGTGTTGCACTGGAAAGCGAAGCGCTCCCTGGATGACATCGTGGCCACGGCGTGGAAGTGGATGCAGCGGCAGAAAAACGCGGTTTCATAGCGACGGCGACTAAAGAGGCCCTGTCATCCTGAGCGGAGCAGATGGCTCGCGACAGCGAACCATCTGCGGAGTCGAAGGACCCCTGCACCCTCAGGTTCGCATCAGTCGCATAGGGGAGTTCGCACGGTCCAGTCAGCCGCGCCCGACCCCGGCAACGCGCAGCATCAAGAGAACTGCCTGCCATGCTTTTCGATTTGCGGTTGACGCGCGAACGAGCGGGGTGGTGTTTGGAGGCTAGCTCGAGCTGAATCGAGTTGCTAGGAGACGAAAGTCAGTGTGCAAGAATTTTCATGGTGGGCTAGCCGTCTTGGTTCAGCCTGCGCCACCGTTTGTCGGTGGCGCGATCCTAAGCGGTGCAAGCCTAATATGTGAAAGACTGAATTTCTGTCACGCCAGCGTCAGGACCATCGACGTAGCCGAAGCGTAGTTTCGGGTGCAGCGCAATATGCATCGCGACTACGCTGAAAGCGTTGGAGAAACTGAAGCCGTTGAGGGTCTCCTGGAGTACGCCGCTGGTGTTGTAAACGTAGATCGTGCTGCCGCTTGAAGACGAACTCGAAACGGGCTGGGCGACCAGGAAGAGCCTATTGATGGGATCGAATTCGACATCCGCGCCGCTGAAGATTTGCTGCGAGCCCGAACCGGGCAACACCACGGTGAAGCCGGTTTCGGTTGCGAGGTTATAGAACTCCACATTGGCGTCGTCTTCTGTCGTCGTGACAAAAATGCCGTCAGCGGTGTCGACGGCTAAACCATTGACGAAGCCAAATCCAATCCCCGTGAACTCGCTGAAAGTTCCCGCCGTGAGGTCGACGAGTCCGATGACCGGGAGGCAACCGAAGCAACCGGGGCCTCCTCCCAGTACCGCCTGGTTGGTCGTGCTGTCGTAGGCAATCGGTGGAGGCACGCTGCCAAAGTTGTTAGAGTCCGTTATGTCGATGACCGGCCCAAAAGTATTTGCCCCAACATTCGAGGAGAACACCCACGGAATAAAGTTTCCGCTGTTGTCATAGGCAAACACGGCCACATTCGGTACTCCTTGGCTGCGGCTCACTCCGGCGGGCATGATGAGGTGCTGGGTTCCGATGGGCGGAGTCCACACGCCGGTGTTTTTGTTGGAACTCAGAGGATTCATGCTGTTGAAGGTCCGGCTGACGACTCTGATTCCCTGGACGTGTTCGTGCTCGACCAGTCCAACGCTGGTGCCAACGACGCCTAGAGTGATGAAGTCATCTTCCGTTTGCGTTTCGGATACGACCTTGAGGATTTTCCCGGAACTCTGGCTGAAGGTCTCGACCGCCGCCAGCACGGTCCCGTTGTTCTGGACCTTGGCCTCGCTCAAGACGCCCTCGGTGCCGTTCTGATCGATATCGAAGCCGAATATTTGTCCCCCAAATTTGCTGTGTACGATAACCTTGCCCGGTCCGGTTGCGGGGCTGGGCTGGAGGTCATTTTCATTCGACTGCGCGAATGCTGCCGCAACACATAAGAACAGGAACAAAATGATCGCGTGGTTCATTGCCTTGTGCATTTCATGATCTCCTTTGAAACTATGTTCCCAAGGTGCCCCGCCGGATGTTCACGCCGGGTGCTCCGCAAAGGTACTCTCGGCACGCTCGGCTGATGTCACCTATTCGTTAAATGTTTGTAAAACCTTTGGATTTGTAAAACCATCTGGCCGATCTTGCGGACCGAGTCGCCGACAAGCAACCGAGTCCATGGCGGGCGGTGCGCAAGACAGCCGGCACAACCTTACTGTAAAATAACCAACGAGGGAAGAAACACGAGACGCAGCCTAGAGTCTTCCCGAGTGGATCTTTCCCGGTTGAGCTTTCCGAAACATCCATCCACAAGATCCGCGCAGGAAGTCCCGCGGATCGCTGCGCACACACAGGAAAAAGATCAGGAGAAACAAACCATGGCAGTAGGCGCGAAGATCGCAAAAACAGCGGACCGTAAGAAGGTGATGGACACCAGCAAGAGCACGGATTGTCCCAAGTGCGGCAAGTCGACGCGCATCGTCAAGCGCATGAAAGACCGCGAACGCAATGTGCCGGGCGGGATTTATATCTCCTGTTCGGCGTGCGAGTTCTACGAGAAGCTGTAGGGAAAGTTTCAGGTTTGTGGTTTTCAGCGGCCGGAGAAAAGGGATCGGCTTCCCTGCTCCGGCTTTTGTTTCTTACACCGCGACCGTGACCGACGTCTCAGTTCGCGTAACCGGCCTGTACAACGTATCCCGTTCGATCGGTTCCCGTCCGGCGGCGCGAATCAGGCGCTCCAACTCTTCGCGGCGCATGCCTTGGGGCGTGGTTGCGCCGGCGTCGTGATAAATCTTTTCTTCGATCACCGTACCGTCCATGTCATCGGCACCGAAGCGCAGCGAGATCTGCGCAATCTTGGCCGTCATCATTTGCCAATAGGACTTGATGTGAGGAAAGTTGTCAAGCACCAGGCGGCTGACCGCGATTTGCTTGATGTCGAGCATACCGGTGGTTTTCGGCAAATGTTGAAGCGGCGTGTTGTCGGGGTGAAAAGCCAGCGGGATGAAAGTCTGGAAGCCTCCGGTTTCATCTTGCAAGGCGCGCAGCTTGAGCAAATGGTCGACGCGGTCTTCGTCATTTTCGACGTGGCCGTAAAGCATGGTCGCGTTCGACTTCAGTCCGATCTGGTGGGCGAGCTTAGCCGTATCGAGCCATTGATCGCCATCGATCTTGTGGTCGCAGATGATGTGGCGCACGCGGTCAGCAAAAATCTCGGCGCCGCCACCGGGAAGAGAATCGACCCCTGAAGCTTTAAGTTGTTCCAGCGTCTCGCGAATCGAAAGCTTGGCCCGTTTTGAAAGATACGCAACCTCGACCATGGTGAAAGCCTTGATGTGCACTTGCGGAAACCGCTGCTTCAGGCCGGAGCAAAGATCGAGGAAATATTGAAACGGCAGATCGGGATGTAATCCGCCGACGATGTGAAATTCGGTGACGGCCTCGCTGTATCCGGAAGCCGCGGTTTCAAACGCTTCATCCAGCGCCATCGTGTAGGCGCCGGGAGCGTCTTTCTTGCGGCCGAAGGCGCAGAGGCGGCAGGCCGCGACGCAAACATTCGTGGGATTGATGTGACGGTTCACGTTGAAATACGTCTTGTCGCCATGCATGCGCTCGCGGACGTGGTTGGCCATCCAGCCCACGGCGAGAATATCGCCGGTGCGGTAGAGAGTGAGGGCATCGTCCGCGTCAAGGCGCTCACGGGCCAGGACCTTGGCGTGAATTGGCGTAAGACGCGGGTCGTCAGTCTGGAAAGGATGGTTCTGTTGCAAGGGAGACATCCCCTTGATGATATCGCAGGAGCGCAGCAGAAGTCACAGAAAGACGGCTTTAATGGCCAGCGATGATCCGGTCGCTTATTTTGTCGTACTCCGATTCCGGGATGAGGTGCCGCGCCACCAGTTCGTGCGCGCTCTTGAATGGACGCGCCGCGATGATGCGGTCGGCTTCCCGCTCGGTCATCCCCGGCAGGTTGAGCAGGTCTTCCCGGGATGCAGTGTTGATGTCGATGGCCTTGTCGCTCCGCATGCCTTCCTTCACGCCCTCGACCACTGCCTTGGTGTCGCGCCGCATGGTCTCGGTCGCTTTGGCGGCCTGCCTGCGGATTTCATCGGGGTTGTCTTTATTTGAGCAAGCCGTGATGGCGACCAACGGCAAAGCCAGGAGTAGAATCCATACGCGGTGGCAAGGCTGAGAAGGGGGCATGAAGTTCTGATGCCAAAAGAGGTACCAAGGTTGGCGAGATCCTGGCCTACCCTCTCAATCCGAAATGCATCGAACATGCGATCCGAGTGTGCCTCCTCGGTTTCATCAGAAGCAAACCTCATAGGGTAAAGGAGGTCGTAAAATGAAAACGGTTTCGATCAGTATCTTTTTGTGTGGCCTAATAGTGGGCATCGCGACCGCGCAGGATAGTGCCGCCCCGCCATCCGCTTCCCCGCCCTCAGAGCCTCGGACATTGAGTCCGGCGCAGCCTCCACCACAGGCGGCCCCGGAGCCCTCCACTCCGGCGCAGCCAACGCGAATCGCGGCCGGCAGCGTTATCCCGGTATCCTTGACCAAGAGCGTCGACGCGAAAAAAGCGAAGACCGGCGACGAGGTGATTGCGAAGGTCACTGAAGACATGAAGACAAAGACTGGCGAAGTGGTGTTGGCCAAGGACACCAAGGTTATGGGACACGTGACCGAAGTCCAAACGCGCAACAAGGAGCAAAAAGAGTCCGCAATTGGAATCGCGTTTGACCGCGCAGTCATGAAGAACGGCAGCGAGATGCAGATGTCGATGTCCATCCAGGCAATTATCGGTCCGCAGAATAACCAGAACAGTGCGAACGGAAGCCCCCCAGGAGGCCCAAATGCCGGAACGAGCGGCTCTCCCAGTCCCTCACGCGCCGGGGGGATGACGGGACCCACGCAGTCTCCCCCGCCTTCGGCTCCGAATGCGGGCAGCAACGTGCCAGATGATACACAAACAGGAACGAACCCGCGTCCCCCGATTACAGCGCAGACCGAAGGCGTGGTCGGGATCTCGGACGTGAGGCTGACGACAGCGCCGCCGCCGAACCAGGGCTCGCTGGTAAGTTCGGAAAAAAACAACGTGAAGCTGGAAAGCGGAACGTTGATGCTTCTGCGTGTGAACCAATAGTTTCTAATCGCTTGGTTTCTAATCGCTTGATACTTCGGGGAGTGCGTCGGCAAATAGATCAACGCACTTCCGGTATTACAACTTTAGAAAGCGTCAGCCGTGGCCGCCGAGACTATGCTAACCGCCAATTATCCCTTTCCCGCCAGCTTCTTCCTTGCCAGCGGTCGGGCAAAGGCATTGGTGGGATTGTGGGTATTTATTGCGAGGACTTTGTGGTAGTAGTCCATCGCCTGGGATGCGGTCGCCCGACATCTCGTACGATTCTCCTATCAACGCAAGAATCAAAGGATCGCGCTGATCGGCTTTTTGCAGGTCGGCGATGGCGGTCTTGTAGTCTCCGGTGTAGAAGGCGACGTAACCTGTCAGATAAGGAAAGAAACGGGCCTGGTCGGGATTGTTGGCTTTGTCGAGCGCGGCCTTGGCGGCGGCTACATGTTGTTGAGCTTCGCCGGCTTTCCCGCGGCGGGCGGCGATGCGGGCCTGGGCGTGCTCCCAGCGGAACGTCCAAAGATTCTTGTCGGCGTCGCTGAGATCGGTCTTCCGATGTGCGGTTTCGTATCCCGATTCGTACCACTTGTAAGCGTTGGTCGCGTCGCCTGATTCCAGATATATCCGGGCGAGTTCATTGGCGATCTCGGCGGCGCCGATGTAATCGTGAGCAGACATCCGGGCGTCGAAAACCTGCTGCTCCAACCTCGCCGCCTCGTTGGCATTTCCTTCAAACGCATACGACATGGCCATGGCGCGCCAGGCTTGCTGTTTGGATTCGGCCGGAGCAACCTCAATCGCCTTGGCCAAGTGCTGGCGAGCTTCGGTATAGTTCCCTTTCAAGTCGAGCGCTATGCCAGATGCGAGATGGGCTTCATATAAATTCGGAGACATCGCAAGCGCCCGGCGGTAGAGAGCGAGGGCGTCGTCCTGCTTGCCTTCGCTGTTCAGCGTCTCGCCCTGTTTCACCAGATCGGGCGCGACGGGCGCGGGAGTTTGTTGGGCGCAACATGCGCTGATGAGTAGAAGACAAACTAACGTGCGTAGCATAGCGGCCTCCGGGACGGGATTATTCTACCTCGCCTCGGACAGACGTGGCCGTGGCAAGAAAGACGTAGCAAGCTACGGCTGCTCGACGGATTGTTGGTGGTCCCTTTCGGTGGTTTCTATTGAGGCCCGGCGGGCAACTCCCAGCCTTCGTCCTTCATTTTGTTGTTGGTCCAGTGTTGCAGTTGCTCGAAGAGGGCGGGGTCGATGACGGCGAAGCGCAGGCCGACTCGGCCTTCGCCGCCGAACCATACGATGCGGGCTTTCGCTCGAAAGATGGTTTCGCTGTCAGGAAGCGGGAAACTTACGTCGAGAAGGCCGGTAAACTTCATCGGTTCTACTAGGCTGTCAATGCCTAACCCGCCGGTGCTCAGGTTCACACCCTGGACGGAAACTTCCTCTCCGTGCTGGTTCTTCAGCGTGACCGCGAACTGGACGCGAGCACGGAAGAATTTCTGCTGCTCGAGACTAATGAATCCAAGGGCGTTCGCACCCTCGCCGGGATTAACGTTGATGTTGTATTCCTTTAGCTTTCGGCTAAGGGTGCGGCGGGAAATTCCGAGCTGTTCCGCGGCCTGGCTGCGATGACCTCCGCTGCGCTCGAGGGCGCGGATGATCATCTGCTCTTCCATGCTGTCGAGATTGCCCACCGGCATGGAGGCAGAGTGGCGCTGGGCAACCGGGCTGCCGGACATCGCGTCTGCAATCTGCGATTTCTGGATCTCGGGATTCTTTGCCTCTACGGCAACTCTAGCAATGAGGTTGCGCAACTCGCGAACATTGCCAGGCCAGGAGTGTGAGAGCAACGCGGAAACCGCATCAGGCGCGAAAGAGCTGCCCGGAGTTTTCAGGCTGAGAAAGTGCTCGGCCAGGGCGATGATGTCCTCGGGTCGCGCCCGCAGCGGGGGCACGCGAAGTTGAAACTGGCCGAGACGATGGAAGAGATCCTGTCGGAACCGCCCGGCGGCGACAGCAGCATCGAGGTCCTGATTGGTGGCGGCGACGATGCGGACGTCGACGTTAATTTTCCGGTGGCCGCTCAGCCGGTAGAAAGGATATCCATCGAGCACCCGCAAAAGCTTCACCTGGGTCTGAAGCTGCAGCTCTCCAATTTCATCGAGGAAGAGCGTGCCCTTGTCGGCAAGTTCGAAGAGCCCCGGCTTGGATGAATCGGCGCCGGTAAACGCGCCCTTCTCGTAGCCGAACAACTCACTCTCCACTAAGTTCTCGGGAAGAGCCGCGCAGTTAATGTCGATCCAGGGGCGGCTGCGCCTGTGCGAAGATTGGTGAATCGTGCGGGCAATGAGTTCCTTGCCGGTTCCGGTTTCACCGGTGACCAGTACACTCTCGGTGTGACCGGCAACGCGGTCCACCATGCGCATGAATCGGTGCATGATGGGACTGGCGAGTATAAGGTTTACTCCGTCAAGCTGGCGCGAGACCGTGTGCACCGTTTCATCTTCGTCCACCTCGCCTCGCGCTTTGCCGGGCACACTCCCCCGGTTTGATTTCTCCTCTGCCACGGTGAGCACGGCAACCATTGCTGCGGGTGCCGAATCACCATCCCGAAGCAGCGTGACGGACAACTCTGCGGTGAAGTCTTTCCGAGCTTTGGTCCGGCACCGAAGCGGAGATCGATAATGCCCGTCCCGCAAAACCGCGGCCAGCACGGTTTCCTGAAGTTGACGCAGTGCGGTGCCATCGTCACCTGCGAGAAGACCTGCCAGCGTTCGGCCCTCGATTTCAGTAGGCATACTGCCGAATATTTTCAACACCGCTTCGTTGCAGCCGGTGACGTTGCCTTCAAGATCGACGGATAGGACCGCGATTTCACCGATCCGGCTGGCATCGGGAGCTGCCGGACTGGGCGTTGCAGAAACGCGACGCCCGGCGCCCTGGCCGGCAGCCGCCGCTTCAGACTGCGAATTATGATTTGCCGATGGCATTCCGCACGTTTGGAATTGATCTTGACACAGAGGACGAGGCGTTGCGGGAAGTATGCACCTTCGCATCGTGACGAAGGTAATTGGTTTCCCTGAAACCAGAGCGGCATCGCAAAACAAGCCTTCAAGTCAATCGCCCACGGCGAAACGGCAATTACCGCGCGAGGTTACCTCAGTAAGCTATTTAGAACCCTGTAACAACAATAGGATTTCACTGAACAGGCATGCCAGACGCGTGCGCGGGAATGACCTTCCCACGCCACGGGCAAGGTCTGCCGACTCCCCCTGCAGCAAAGAAGTCACGGCGCAATGTCGACTGGGACAAAACTGTTTGTCGGGATCACCTCCTCGCTCGGGATGGTCGTGCTGTGCTCCGCTCTTTGGCATTGGCAATCGGAAGATCTGGCGCGATTTCTCTGCTATCTGGCTGTCGCGGTTTTGGCGTCGAGCCTGAAGGTGCAACTGCCCGGCATCGACGGCACGATGTCGGTGAATTTCCTTTTCATTCTCCTCGGCGTGATGGAGCTAAGCCTGCCCGAGACGCTAGTCATTGGCTGCACCGCCACTCTGGTGCAAAGCGTTTGGCAGGCGCGGAACCGGCTGGATCCGGTGAAAGTGCTGTTCAATGTTTTCGGCATGATGGCGAACGCCAGCGCATTCTGCTACGTGAGCTACCACTGGCTGGACGGAAGAATGGGGAGCAACAAACCCATCCTGCTGATGGTAGCGGCGCTGGTTTTCTTCCTGGCGAATACGCTGCCAATTTCGATCGTGATTGCCCTCACAGAAAATAAATCGGGCCGCAAGGTTTGGTCGGAGTGCTACTTCTGGTCGTTCCCCTACTACCTGGTGGGAGCGGCCGTGGTCGGGCTGGTAGGAATCATCAACCAGCGCGCCGGCTGGCAGACTTCGCTGCTCGTCCTGCCCGTGATTTATTGGGTGTACCGTTCCTATCGCCTCTATCTGGGACGGCTGGAAGCCGAGAAAGAGCGAGTGGAGGTAGAGAAGCGGCACGTCGAGCAGATCGCATCGCTCAACATGCGCACCATCGAAGCACTTGCGCTAGCCATCGAGGCCAAAGACCAGACTACGCACACGCACCTGCAACGGGTGCGGACTTACGCGGTGGAAATCGCCAAAGAGATCGGCCTGTCGGCGGATGAGATCGAAGCCTTGCGGGCAGCGGCTCTGCTGCACGACATTGGCAAGCTGGCCGTACCCGAGCACATCATCAACAAACCCGGCAGGCTGACTCCGGAAGAGTTCGAGAAGATGAAGGTGCACCCGCTCGTGGGCGCGGAAATTCTGGATCGCGTTGCGTTCCCGTATCCTGTGGCTCCCATCGTGCGCTCGCATCACGAGAGATGGGATGGGTCGGGGTATCCCGCGGGCTTGGTGGGCGAAGAGATTCCCGTCGGGGCGAGGATTCTAGCGGTGGTGGATTGCCTGGATGCTCTGGCCTCAGACCGGCAATATCGGTCGGCCATTCCGCTGGATCGGGCCATGAACACCGTGAAAGAAAAAGCGGGAACATGGTTCGACCCAAAAATCGTAGCGGTTCTGGAGCGCCGCTTTGTGGACCTGGAACGCCTCGCGCAAAACAACGAAGCAGGCTTTGTTCCCTCCGGTTTCACGAAGGGTTTGCGCGTGGAACAAGGGCTGGCTCCGGCAACCGGACTTGAGAAATCAATCGACAACCCGCCGAACGAGTCCGACTTCCTGACGTTCGATCGCATCGGCCCGGCAGGAAGCGCAGGCCATGTTCGAGCTGAGCCAGGATCTGGGAAACTCGTTGAGCTTGAGCGAGACGCTTTCGGTGCTGTCGATGCGGCTGCGCAAGCTGATTCCCTACGACTCCATCGCTGTATACGTGAACCGCAACGGGTGGTTGCTGCCGGAACTGGTGAGCGGCGAAAACTTTCGCGTGCTGTCGTCGTTGAAAATCCGCATGGGCGAAGGCTTGTGCGGATGGGTGGCGGAAAACTGCAAGCCCATCATCAATGGCAATCCTCAAATAGAAGCGGGCTACCGCTCCGACCCTGAGAAACACGCCGTTCTGTCTTCAGCACTGGCCGTTCCCCTGCAAGGATTGAATGGCGTGGTGGGCGTGCTGGCTATGTATCACTCGACCCTGGATGCGTTTACGCCGGACCACTTGAGGATTCTGCTGGCCGTCGCGTCCAAGGTGGCGCTCTCCGTGGAGAACGCACTGAAGTATCAGCAGGCGGAAAGTTCAGCGACCACGGACTTTCTCACGGGCTTGCCCAATGCGCGTTCGTTATTTGTACACCTGGCGCAGGAAGTGGCGCGCTGCCGGCGCATGAAGACTTCGCTCGCAGTCATGGTCTGCGATATCGACGGGCTGAAGAAAATCAATGACTCCTTCGGGCATCTGGAAGGAGACAAACTGCTGCGCGAGTTCGGCGCGCGGCTGCGAGACGCATGCCGCGGTTACGACTACGTCGCCCGCATGGGCGGAGACGAGTTTGTGGTCACGGCGCCCGGACTCGGCGTCGAGGCTGCCGAGGAAAAGACAATTCGATTGAACCAGGCGGCCGTCGAAGCGGGACGCCATGTGTGCGGACAAGACGTGGCTACATTGAGCGTGGGAACGGCCTTCTGTCCGGAAGACGGATACGACGTCGAAGCATTGCTCGCAGAAGCGGACCGCCGCATGTACTCCGTGAAGCAGATTCACCATGCGCAGGCTGCATCCAAGGTGAATACGCTGGCGCAGGGCGCTTCGGGAAAATAGATGCGAAGCCTCCGATGGAAAATTGCCGGGCACGCACTGGCTCTGCTGGCGACGGTGCTTCTTGGAGGATTGCTCTCGGCCACGTTGATGCGGCTTGCGCCGGGTTTCGACACTGATGAGCGGGAACTGGATCCGCACCTGAGTGCGCAGAGCGTGCAGGCGCTGCGCGACTCCCGGCATCAGGACCGCAATGTCTTCCGGTTTTATTTCTCTTACATGAAGCGCGCGGCGAATGGCGACCTGGGAACCTCGCTCGCACTGGGCCAACCCGTCCGCGCGTTGCTGCGGGATCGCGCGCCTCTCACATTCCGGTTGCTCACTGTGGGCCTTGCACTCGCCTGGCTGCTGACCTTGACGCTGGCGCTAAGCGCGGCGTGGCTGCGACTTTCCATTTACGACGCATTGACCACAGCAGTGAGCGGGACGTTTCTTTGTATTCCCGCGGCAGTATTGGCGTTGCTTTCGGTGCTGTGGAACGTGCCCGGGTCGTTAGCGATTGCGCTCATCGTGTTTCCGCGCACTTTTCGTTATACGCGAAATCTCCTGGTAAAGGCTTATTCCCGGCCTCACCTCATCACCGCGAGAGCGAAGGGGTTGGGCGAGGCTCGCATACTTTTCTGGCACGTCGTGCCGGTAGTCGCGCCGCAGTTGCTCGCCGTCGCCGGAGTCTCGGTGAGCATGGCGGTGGGAGCAGCCATTCCAGTCGAGGCTTTGTGCGGGTTGGCCGGCATCGGACAACTGGCGTGGCAGGCGGCTTTGGCGCGCGATCTTCCACTCCTGGTGAACATCACGGTTCTGGTGACGCTGGTAACCTTGCTGGCCAATTCCGGTGCAGATGTAATCGGTTATGTGGTCCGGACCCAGGAAGCATGAATCTCTGGCAAAAACTGGCGTGCGTAATTCTAGTGGTGGTGCTGGGCGCGGCAGTAGCGGCGAATTGGCTGGCCCCTGCGGGATATGCCCGGCAGTACCGCGAGGCAACTGATGCGCCGCCGTCGCGCACACACTGGCTGGGAACGGACGCAATGGGCCGCGACCGGTTTGCTCGCGTGCTTTACGGCACCCGAATTTCGTTGCTGCTCGCTCCGGCCACAGCGCTGCTCTCAACGCTGATGGCGGCGTTGATCGGAGGGCTCACAGGATATTTGGGTGGCGTCTGGGCGCGAATGGCGATGGCGGTGACCGATTTGTTTTTGTCTCTGCCCTGGTTGTTCCTGCTGATCACGGCGCGGGCCTTGATGCCGCTAAATGTCTCGCCCCTAGTTTCCGTACTGGTGACTTTCATGCTGCTGGGGCTTCTGGGATGGACGACCGCGGCCAGAGTTTTGTGCACAACCGCGGGAACTTTGCGCGGATCAGATTTCGTGCGGCAGGCGCGAGCCGCGGGACTTCCCGGCCAAAGACTGTTTTGGGTGCATGTGGTTCCGAATTTGAAACCTGTGCTTTACGCACAGTTTTGGATTTCGATTCCGGTCTTCATCTTGAGTGAGGCCAACCTGGGCATTCTCGGGCTGGGTGTAGCCGAGCCCATGCCTTCATGGGGAAGTTTGTTGAAAGAGTTCGAAGGTCTGGTTTCGATAGGGGAAGAACCGTGGAAATTCGTACCGCTGATTTTGCTGGTGGTGGTGGTGACGTCGTTTCAGCTTTTGCTTTCCAAGCAGGAGGAGGTGGCCGCATGAAGTGCCACAAAACTAAAATGACAACAATTGCAAATCTCTGCGGGAAGGCAATCGCCGTGGCGCTGCTCTGCCTGGGATTCCTGCTGAATCAGGTGGTGGCTCAAGGCGGTGGCGAACTCAGGTTCTGCCTGCGCACCGAGCCGAAGACTTTTGATCCGCTCAAAGTGGAGGACGACGCCTCCTTTGCGATCCGTTACTTGACCGGAGGCGTGCTGGTGCGGGTGAATCGCCAGACTCAGCAACTCGAGCCTGAGTTGGCTGTGTCATGGAAGCTCTCAAAAGATGGACGAGGGATTTCGTTTCGACTGCGCAGCGGGGTTTCATTTTCCGATGGAACGCCATTTTCCGCCGGTGACGTGGCTTACACCGTCCAGCAATTGATGGATCCGGCGCTGCATTCGCCTACCGGCGACGCTTTCCGCTCGGGCACGGGAAGTGTGGAAACCAGAGTGATTTCCCCAACTCAAGTCGTGATCACATTCCCGGCGCAAGTGGCTGGACTCGATCGCCTGTTCGATCAGGTCGCGATTCTTTCCGAGCGCTCATCGCAGAAAGAAATGGCGGTCCTCGGACCATTCATGGTGGCCGACTACAAAGCTGGGTCATCGGTTGTTCTGAAACGCAATCCCAACTACTGGAAGACGGACGAACAAGGTCGCAAACTCCCTTATCTGGATTCGATACGCCTCGATATCCAGCCCAATCGCGACGTCGAGCTGCTGCGGTTCAAGCGCGGAGAACTCGACCTGATCAATTCTCTCGACAGCGAATATTTCGACAAGCTGGCTGCGACTTCGCCGCAACTCGTTCACGACGCTGGAGCGTCGCTCGACAGCGAGCAACTCTGGTTCAACGAAGTTGCGAGGTCACCGATCCTAACCTACAAAAAGAATTGGTTCCGCTCGGCCAACTTCCGGCGGGCGATTTCCGAGGCCATCAACCGCGCCGACTTGAGCCGCGTAGTCTTCCACGGACACGCACAGCCCGCCGTGGGACCGTTCTCACCGGCCAACAAGCTATGGTTCAACAGCAAACTGAAGCCGCAGACTTACAGCTCCGATGCGGCGTTGAAGGCGTTGCAGGGCGAGGGCTTCCGCATGGAAAACGGAGCCCTCAAAGACAAAGACGGCAACGAAGTCGTGTTTTCCATCATCACCAACTCCGGCAACAAGTATCGCGAGCGCATGGCGGTGCTGATCCAGGACGACCTGCAAAAGATCGGCATCCGCGTAAACGTAGTTACGCTTGACTTCCCTTCCCTGATCGAGCGTATGACTCAAAGTTTCGATTATGAAGCCATCCTCCTCGGCTTGACCAACGTGGATTTGGATCCCAACGGCGAGATGAACGTGTGGCTGAGTTCTTCGGAGAACCATCAGTGGAACCCCCAGCAGAAAGTTCCGGAAACCGCGTGGGAAGCGGAGATTGACCACCTCATGCGGACCCAGGCATCTTCCAGCGACGCAAAAAAACGCAAAGAAGCCTTCGACCGCGTGCAGGAAATTGTAGTTGAAGAAGAACCCTTCATCTTCCTGATTAACAAGAATGCGCTTTCAGCAGTTTCAACGTCGGTGCGCGGCGCCGCTCCCGTGATTCTGTCTCCGCAGACATTCTGGAATGCGGAACGGCTCACCGTAGCTGCGAAGTAGTGCAACGTCTTTTGCCCCGGATTTTAACGAAAACGGATTCACGCAGATCCAACGGATCTGAAACCACGAAGTACTAAGGTCAAAATCAGAATGGCGTCGGCATCGCAAACCCAGATTCTGCTGTCGGCGCACTTCTCCGTGCGGTACTCGGGCAAGCCGCCAGTTCTGCGCGGCGTGCAGTTGCAAATCCAGCGCGGCGAAGTGTTGGGGCTGGTCGGACAAAGCGGCTCGGGCAAGAGCACACTGGCCATGGCGATTCTCGGCCTCCTCGACAAAAAGCGGTCTCCCGCCGAAGGCACAATCAGATTCGAGGACGCCGACCTCTTGCAACTCTCGGAGCGCGAGTTGCGCTCACTGCGCGGGCGTTCGATCGCACTGGTGTTGCAGAGTCCTTTGTCTTCTCTAAACCCTGCGCTCAAGATTCGAACCCAGCTCAGGGAAGCCTGGCGGGCGCATGCCTCGGGCACGAGCGTCGACTGCGCCAACGCAATTCGAACATCCTTGCAGAGCGTTTCCCTGCCCGCTGACGATGAATTCCTGCGCAAATATCCTTCGCAGATGAGCGTGGGTCAGGCACAGCGAGTGCTGATCGCCATGGCCGTCATGCATCGTCCGGCGCTGCTCATCGCCGACGAAGCCACCAGCGCTCTCGATGTAATTACGCAATCGGAGATACTGGCGCTGTTTCGCGAATTGAACCGCTCCACCGGGATGGCCATCCTTTATATTTCTCACGACCTCGCTTCCGTGGCGGGCATTTGCGACCGCATCGCCATCCTTCACCAGGGCGAAATCGTAGAGTGCGGCGCGACCGAACAGATTTTTACGAACCCACAGCATGAATATACGCAGAAGCTAATGGCAGCGATGCCGCGACTCTTGCCCGCAAGCGCGCAATCGAAAACAGCAGCGGCGCGCTAGACCTTCCCGTCATCGAGACGTTCAATGCAATTCTCTACGACACAATCTCAGCGGATCCAGTTCCCTCCGTCTTGTGTCTTCAATCATTGCCAAAGGTAACCAATGCAGGCAAAACCGAGGTAATTGCAGCGGGCCTGGCCTGCGGGACAAACTGTCCCGCGCCCCGCCTGCGAGGACAGAGTGGCCCAAAGCCACGCCGACCCCCACTTTGATATCCAATGATCACAACAACTTACGCACTAGCATTGGCATTGGCCGTGCACAAGCAAACCCGAGTCTTAGCGCGAATCTTGTGCAACGGAAGGGTGAGATCATGTCGCAGACACCGAAATCAAAGAACACGGATCGCAACCGGTGCCACAGCGCCGCCTGGGGCAAACGCCTGGGCATGGTGTTGCTCCTCTTGCTTGCAGAGACCGCCTTCGCCCAGTACTCTAGCAACGCCAAGAGGGTACAAAGCAAGTTCGCGCCGGACCTTGCGCCCATGATTGCGAAGGCATCTCAAGGCACGGCGGCTACCCAGACTGTTAAGGTCATCGTGCAGTACAAGCAGGTTCCGCAATCAGCGCAGGTAGGCCGATTGCAGGGACTTGGGGGACACCTCCGTACCAGACTCAACCTGGTTAGGGGCGTTGCCTTTACGATCCCGGTAAGCGCCCTGCCAGCTTTGGAGGCCGACCCCGAGGTTCTTTCCGTAAGCGTCGACCATCCGCTGAAAGGGATGGACGACTACACCGATGCCGCGATGAACGTCAGCGCGGCATGGAATTCCGGCTATGACGGAACGGGCATCGGCGTCGCCGTGATCGATAGCGGCATCAACGACAACCATCCCGATCTGTGGGACACCACCGAAAGCTATTCGCGCGTGGTCTATCACCAGGATTTCACTGGGACGAGCGTCTATAACCAATACAATCACCTGGTGTATGACCTCTATGGCCACGGCACGCACGTAGCAGGAATCATCGGTGGAAACGGCTATCGGTCGAGCGGCCGTCTGGCCGGTGTGGCGCCCAATGTCAACCTGGTTGATCTTCGCGTTCTGGACGCTAACGGCTCCGGCAGCGACAGCATGGTGATCGCGGCCATCCAGAAAGCGATTGCACTCAAGAGCACATACAACATCCAGGTAATCAACCTGTCTCTGGGACGCGGCATCTCGGTGGGTTACGCGCAGGATCCCCTGTGCCAGGCAGTGGAATCGGCCTGGAATGCCGGCATCGTCGTAGTGGTGGCCGCGGGCAACTTCGGCCGCATCAGCGTGAACGGAAGTAACGGCTACGGAACGGTGGCCGCGCCCGGAAACGATCCATTCGTATTGACCGTGGGCGCAATGAAGTCCATGGGAACCTACTCGCGAACCGACGATCAGATTGCGAGCTACAGCTCGAAGGGTCCCACCACCTACGATCATGTGGTGAAACCCGACATCGTTGCTCCGGGGAACCTTGTGGTTTCGCTGGACGCGCATGCCAGCACGCTCGACTCGGAATTTCCCGGCAACGACGTTCCGGGAAACGTCACGAACCACGATTACTTCGTTCTGAGCGGCACCAGCATGGCAACACCGGCAGCCGCCGGAGCGGTAGCCTTACTGTTGCAGCAACATCCTTCGCTCACTCCGGACCAAGTCAAAGCGCGTCTCATGAAGACGGCCTACAAGACCTTTCCGACGTCCTCTACCGCTACCGACACGACGACTGGACAAACCTATACGTCTTATTATGACCTCTTCACCGTCGGCGCGGGCTACCTGGACTTGGGCGCAGCCCTTGGCAACAACGATCCGGCACCGTCAACTGTGGGGGCGGCACTCTCGCCGACCGCGGTCTACCACTCTTCGACGGGAACGGTTTCCCTGTCGAACGGCAACGCGACCGTCGCAAGCAGCTCAGTGGTTTGGGGCACGTCAGTGGTATGGGGTTCATCGGTAGTGTGGGGAGCCAACGTTTCAGGCAGTTCCGTGGTTTGGGGCACTTCGGTCGTTTGGGGCAGCAGCGTCACCAGCGGATTCAGCGTGGTTTGGGGCACGTCGACGGACTCTGCGACAAGCGTGGTCTGGGGAGCCTCTCTGCTGGGGACGAACGGAGCGTTTTCAGCTACCGACGATGAGCAATAGCCGTGTGCAACAAAACCAAAGAGAGGAGAAGATCATGAAACCCAACACACGGCTAACGCAAACATTCATCGGACTGATGGTCCTGGCGGCGATCATAAGCACTCTGTTCGCCGGCCTGGCCAGCCTCACCTTGCACCTGCCTTACGCCCTGACTCTACTGGCACTGGCGGCGGCAACCTCACGCATGAAGATTAAACTGCCGGGGATTGACGGCAACATGTCCGTCAACCTGCCCTTCCTGCTGATGGCGGTGGTGAACCTGAGCGCGCTTGAAGCTGTCTTGATCGCATGCGTATCCACGGTAGTTCAGTGCTGGCCGAAATCGAGCGGCAAGTTCAAGCCTGAGCAGATGCTGTTCAACGTCAGCATGATGGCTTTCGCCACCAGCATGGCCAATCTGATCTGGAATGCAGGCTGGCTGGGCAAGGCGGTTTGGGCTTCAGAACCGCTGCTGCTGGCTTCGGCAACCGCTGCTTTCTTCCTGGGGCAGACGGTTCCAGTGGCCGGCATCATCAAACTCGCCGAGGGGGCGGCCATGCGCCGGGTCTGGCTCGGCATCGTACAGCTCTCATTCCCCTACTATGTGGTTAGTGCGGGGATGACCTCCATGGTGAGTCTGGCAAGCCATCATGTGGGCTGGCAATCAGCCCTGGTAGTTTTCCCGGTCATGTATGGAATCCATCGCTCTTTCCGGTTGTACTTTCACCACGCGGCGGAGGCTCTGAGCACACCGCCGCTGGCAAGATCGGCCACTGCGGGAGCGATCGGCTAAGGACGAGGGCTACTTGGGAGTGATCCACAAAAAAGTAATCGCGAACAACACACGCGATCAACCCTAGCGAATAATGATCGCAATCAACGAATCGTAGTCAAAACAAAGGCCGCCTGCCCAGGCGGCCTTTGCGATTTTTCGCCCGAAACATTACTTGGGCATCAGCACAGTGTCGACCACATGAATCACACCATTCGATTGAAACACATTCGCGATGGTCACCGTCGACGTGCCACCCTTCTCGTCTGTCAACACCACGTTGCCGTCTTTCGTGGAGGCCCACAGCTTGCCACCCTCTACGGTCGTAAGTTCCGCTTTACCTTTTCCTGCCTTGATCTGCTTTTTGAGCTCGGCCGCGCCCAACTTCCCCGAAACTACGTGATAGGTAAGCACCTTGGTCAAGGTGGGTTTGTTCTCTGGCTTCAGAAGCGTGTCCACGGTCCCCGCGGGCAGCTTGGCAAATGCTTCATTCGTCGGAGCAAACACGGTGAAGGGCCCCGGTCCTTCCAGCGTGTCCACCAATCCGGCAGCTTTCACTGCAGCCACCAGGGTGGTGTGATCCGCGGAATTCACCGCGTTCTCGATGATGTTCTTGTTGGGAAACATTTCCTTCCCACCCACCACGGGGTTCTTACCACCGGCCACGGCTGCGGTTACGGCGATGGCAACCATCGCCAACACAACTGCCAATTTCCTGTTCATTTTCGTTTCCTTTCAGAATTTGGTTTTCCTTCCTGACTGGGTTCCTTGACCCTCACCTCCTGTACGGACTGGGTCAGGCTTTGGATTCTATCAAAGCCCGGATTCCGAAGAAGAGTGAATCGCCATAAAACCGGAATTCGGCACCACTCACCCCGCAGGGGTGAGTTGGTGCCGGGAAGGGGAATCGAACCCCTACAGTCCTTTCGGACCTGCGGATTTTAAGTCCGCTGCGTCTGCCAATTTCGCCATCCCGGCAGCTGATCGTTGCCAGTATGTCACACTCAGCAGGGGACAGCCATTCGGTGCGCCCATCTACAAAGATCCGGAAGCAACAATAACGAAAGGCCGCAGCCCAAGTTGCGCCGCGGCCTTTCGGTTTCAGCCGGCTTTAAATTCCTCTTTGCCTTTCGGAGTCTCAACCTCACTGGATGTGAATCATATGGTTGGCCGCATCCAGGCTCCCATGCACTATCACTTTCTTCCCTTCAAACTTCTGCACTTCCTCCTGGTGATCGATGTCGTAAGTGTTGTTGGTGGCTGCATCCTGAAACACATACTTATCACCCGACTTGACGATGGTTCCAGTGAAGCTCTGCGCACCAGCGGATTGAGAAGGCTGAGCCCGAGAGTCGGGAGCCTGCTGGTCAGGCGGTTGGCTGGGCCTCTGGCTCGGCCGCTCCTGGTCTGTCTGTGACTGGTCTGTCTGTGCGGGTTGTTGCGCTTGTTGATCCGGGGGTTGCGTTTGCTGCGCGCTGAGCCCAATGCTCATGCTCACGAACAGAATCAGTGCGCCGGGGAGCCACAAAGTCTGGATCCGTTTTTTCATGAAATCCTCCAAAAAAAGAAAATTGAGACGCGCTGTCTCGTCAGGCCCTGTGGCAGCAAACAGCTTGCCAAACCCTTCCGTTTTGGAATTCATTTCCTGAGGGTGCGCACTCTCCTGTATCTGCACGCTTTACCATCGCGTCGCGACGTTTGGCGGGGGCAAGCTACAGAACCTATGCGCGGAGAAATAAAGGAAACTCTGTACCGGGAAAACAAGTTGCCTCCACTTGCTCGCCCCCTCGTTTGAGCATATTTTGCACCCCTACTTCTCATGCCGAGCGTATTGGTCCGCTCCCATAAAGTGCAGCGACACATAAGGCTCGTCGCCAACCACCCAACTGTCGTGTCCCGGCTCAATAAAGAAGATGTCGCCGGCATTCATCTCGACAACCCGGCCATCGTCCATCGCCGCCGTCGCCCGCCCCGAAACGACCATGCCGACATGTTCCACCATGCAACTCTTCGCGCCTGCGGCCTTCCCCACATGCACCGACCACTTCCAGCCCGGCTGATAGGTCGCGCGCCCAATCGTCATCCCACCGACATGAACCACCTCGAACTTTCCCTTCTCAAAAACTCGCACCTCATCCGGATGCTCAAACCGCTTCAGAATTACTTCGTGCATGATCCCTCCCGAAAAACTATTTTCTTCTTGCTGAGTGGACCGAAGCTCACCGGAATCTGCAATCAGAAATCACCGATCAGCAACTAACACGTTTTGACTGATGCGCCTCAGGTTCCCAGCACGCGTTACCTCCGTACCATCTCAACTGCTCCCACCCGTGCCAGAATGGGGCACACTGAAACCGCGCATATCTCTAGAGAGTAGCCCGCGCAAGCGCTCAGAAGGAAACCTATATGAAAACCCGATCGACCTCAACCGCGGCAGTTCTTCTCCTGCTTTCGGCTCTGGCGGCAGGCCAGGGTGAGAAGGTCACCGCAACGCCCGTATTCTCGGCCACCTTCAATGGTCCGGTCAAAACCTTTACCGACGAAAACGAAGCGAAAACCAGCAACGACGATTACTACCAGTCCTTCAACAAAGGCGTCGAAGAGACGGTGATCGTTCGCCACGTCAACGCAGACATCCCCGTGGACCAATCGTCTTTGGATTATTACGCAGGGCAAGCGACCAAGCAGGGTGAAATACTGGACGAACGCAGGAACGGCACCATCCAGGGCCACATCTACACCTACGTCAACCTTCACAAACACAAAATCGACAACGTGGAACACCGCAAACGCCTGATGGCCATAATCCTGAGCCCGCGCCTGGTGATGTTCGTAATGGTGATCGCGCCCCCGGCTCAAGACGACGGCGGCGCCACCGACTTCGGTGCGTTGACCGACTCCCTCGCCATCAAAACAAAATAACAACCTTTACGAAACGCAGATGCCCCATTTCTCGCGCCTTTTGCGAAGAAGTGGGGATTTTTGATCGTGTGGGACGGACACTCCTGTCCGTCGCCTTTGACTTCGATCTTGACGTTGATCGTGTGGAGCGGGCACTCCTGCCCGCTTGCCTTTGACTTTGATCTTGATCGGCAGGGCACGGCTTAAAGCCCTGCCGCAACGCGCCGTCAAAAATGAACTCGGCTTCCGCTGCCGACGGCCCGCCTCTCCTAAATGCCCCGGGCTAAGTCGAGCGCTGGCCGCGAATGTGATGTATCAGGTATATGACGATGGCGACGTTGAGCGCGAGCACCCCCAGCTTGATGTAGCTTGGATGCCGGTAAATCTCGTAAAGTTCAATCGGCACCAAAGAGCTCGTGATAATGACCGTGAGCCACTCCCCCCAGCGCTTGCGCAACCACAGCCCAGTTCCTTCGGCTAAGAACAATCCGGCATATAGAAAGCTCACCAGTCCAAGTTTCTTGACTTGTGCCGGACTTACATGGGCCGCTTTTTCCAGGGCTAAATTGACAAAATGACTCCCGGGGTCGAGCCGCAGCGCTTCGATCCAGTGCTCCATCACACTAGCCACGTCTTTGTGAAGGAGTTTGAACACCCCCACGCCAACTGCGATCAGGAATCCAGCCTTAAGAAATTTGAATATCGCAATTAGCCGTATCAGCCAGGTCATCTGACGATTTCATGCAGAGCCATTATGCCTGAAGCAGAGGGGGTGCCCCATTTCTCGCGTCTTTTGCGAGAAGTGGGGATTTTTGATCGTGTGGGACGGACACTCGTGTCCGTAGCCTTTGACGTTGACGTTGCCTAGGTGGAGCGGGCACTCTTGCTCGCTTGCCCTTGACTTTGACCGAGAAGGGCACGGCTTAACAGACTTGGAAAAGCTCGGCAATCAGTCTAGCGGCGTGGAACAGCGGCGCATCAAAAGCGATGGATGTATGCCCGCTGGCTCCGGCTTTGAACTCGATGACGAAAACGATGTTTGTCGCAACCAGCACGGCGTCTGCCCGCTTACCCATTCTTGGAATATAGAACTCTAGAAAGATCCTCCCGTCCGCTTGGTGGGAGAGAGAAGTCCTGAGCATCGAAATCTGTTGAAGCCAAGCTCAACGCTGTTGCTCCTTTAGCGCGTGGTGATGCTCCGCCGTCAGAACACCGAGAATGCGTTCGGAATCCTCCTTGAGGAAGCTAGATACGGTCGCGTTGTAGTAGGCCTTAATCGGCATTCCAGGTCCTTATGCGTGACGCAATTCGGGGACCTGAACGGGATGGCCGACCTCCCCGACTCGGCTAATATTCTAAGGATACCGCATCGCGAAAAGGCCACGACTTCCGTCGTGGCCTTGCTTTATCCGTGTGAATCCGCGAAAATCCGTGGCAAAGAAGTTAGTGTCTTCCCCCGCCCGGCCCGCCACGTCCACGATCCCTCCCACCGCCACCTGGCCTCCCACCGCGCCCGCCGCGTCCACGATCGCGTCCGCCGCCACCAGGACGTCCGCCGCGCCCGCCGCGATCTCCGCCAGGCGGTCGATCTCCTCGAGGACGATCGCTACTGACCGCAAGCGGCGCGCCATCGCGATTAAAATTCGGTTCCCCCTCAGCTTCATCGGGAAAATCACCGCCGCCCTCAATCACCATGGTGCCCGCCGGAACTGCCGCGGGAGCATACTCAGCCTGCGCGCCGCCTTCCGCAGGCGCGCCCTCGGGAAGCGCACCCCCACCCATCTTCGCGCGCTGCTCTTTCAGAATGGCTTTGCGCGACAACCGGATGCGGTTGCCTTCAACCGCCAGCACCTTCACCAGCACCTGGTCGCCTTCTTTCAACTCGTCGCGGATGTCGCCAATGCGATGCTCCGCCACTTCGCTGATGTGCAGCAACCCGTCGGTGCCGGGAATAATTTCGACGAACGCGCCGAAATCCGCCAGCCGCGTGACTTTTCCGAGATAGGTCTTTCCTACCTCCGCCGTCGCCGTCAGATCGCCAATGATCTGCAGCGCCTTCGCCGCCGAAGCCTGATCGCTCGACGCAACTTTGACCAACCCGGAATCTTCCACATCGATCTTCACTCCGGTCTGCTCGACGATACTGCGAATCATCTTGCCGCCCGGCCCAATCAGGTCGCGAATCTTGTCGACCGGAATCTGCACGGTATAGAAGCGCGGAGCGAAGTCGGAAATCTTCTCCCGCCCCATAGTAATCACTTCTTCCATCTTCCCAAGAATGTGCAACCGTCCGCGCTTGGCCTGCGCCAGCGCCTCGCGCATGATCAGCGAGGTAATGCCGGCAACTTTAATATCCATCTGCAGCGCAGTGATGCCATCTTTCGTGCCGGCAACTTTGAAGTCCATATCGCCGTAATGATCTTCCGCGCCCGCAATGTCGGTAAGAATGGCATACTGCTCGCCTTCCTTCACCAATCCCATGGCAACCCCGGCAACTGCAGCCTTCAGTGGAACCCCGGCATCCATCAGCGAAAGCGAAGCCCCGCAAACCGTAGCCATCGACGACGATCCATTCGATTCCAGAATGTCCGAGACCACGCGCATCGCATAAGGCCAAGCCTCTTCCGTGGGCAGCACGCCCGAGATCGCGCGCTCGGCCAAAGCCCCATGCCCAATCTCCCGCCGCCCCGCTCCCCGCAAAAACGCAACCTCCCCCACCGAGAACGGCGGAAAATTGTAATGTAGAATGAAGCGCTTCTTGGCTTCGCCTTCGAAGCCTTCCAGGCGCTGCATGTCGTCGCTGGTGCCGAGCGTGGTGGTTACCAGGGCCTGGGTTTCGCCGCGGGTGAAGATGGCGCTGCCGTGGGTGCGGGGCAGGACGCCGGCTTCGATCCAGATTTCGCGGACTTCGTCGAAGGCGCGGGCATCGGGGCGGCGCTTCTTCTCGATGACTTCCTCGCGGAAGATGCGTTCGCGGAGGACTTCGAAATACTGTTTCAGCTTCGCCTGCGCTTTTTCGTCATCTTCGGGGATTTCGGCTTGCAGTTGCTTCTTCAGGTCTTTTACTAACGTGTAGCTCTCTGCTTTGGGATGTTTCTTGGTGTCGAGACGGTCTGACAGGTCCACGCCTACTTTTTTCTTCAGCGCGTCGTAGTAGGCCTGATCGAATTCCGGAGGCGTTACTTCTCTCTTCTTCTTGCCGGCTTTCGATTGCAGGTCTTTGATGGCGGCGCAGATCTTCTTGATCTCGGTATGTCCAAACTCAATTGCCTCAACTACAACTTCTTCGCTTACCTCTTTCGCGCCGGACTCGATCATCACGATGCCGTCAGACGTTCCTACGACCATAATGTTCAGCAGGCTTTCGCGCATCTCGTCATACGTGGGATTGATGATGAACTTTCCGTCGATCTGGCCGACGCGCACTGCGCCGATGGGGCCGAGAAACGGAATGTCGGAGAGCGTGAGCGCGGCGGACGCGCCGTTGATGCCGAGCACGTCGGGATCGTTATTCGTGTCGGCGGAGAGCACGAAAGCGATGACCTGGGTCTCGCACTTGAATCCCTCGGCGAACATTGGGCGCACCGGGCGGTCGATCTGGCGGCTGGTGAGCACTTCGCGCTCGCTCATGCGGCCTTCGCGCTTGATGAAGCCGCCGGGAAAGCGTCCACCGGCGTAGGTGTATTCGCGGTAATCGACGGTGAGGGGGAAGAAATCAATTCCCTCGCGCGGGTCGGCGTTGGCCACCGCGGTAGCGAGTACGACGTTATCGCCCAGGCGGACCACGGCCGCTCCGTGAGCCTGCTTGGCTAGTTTTCCGGTTTCGAATGAGAGTTGTTTGCCGCCGGCGAGGTCGACTGTAACGCTGCTAACTTCTGGTTTCATGTTTCATCCTTTAGAACAGCTTCTAGCTCCTAGCTTCTAGCTAGAAGCGTTTTGCTCCAGGCGGATTTAGAGAGGGGCGCGTCTGTGCTTTCCAATCGGATTGAGATTGGTGGGGTGGGATGCGCTTAAAAGATGCACGTTGCAGAATATCCTCAATGCTCGGCCGGCTTCGAGAGGAAGGCGGCGTTCTCTCAGATACGTTTGTGGGAACTATTTCCCTGGGTTTACTTCGCAAGCTTACTTGCGGATGCCGAGCTTGCCAATGACCGTCTTATAGCGCTCGGAATCGTATCTCTTGAGGTAGTCCAGTAAACGACGCCGTTTACTGACTAGCATGAGCAGGCCGCGGCGCGAGCCGTGGTCTTTCTGGTGCGTCTTGAAGTGGTCCGTCAACTGGCCAATGCGTTCACTGATGATGGCGATCTGAACCTCGGGACTCCCCGTGTCAGTCGCGTGCGTCTGATACTGGTCAATAACGGATTTCTTTTGCTCTCTGGCTAACACTAACCTGGTGCACTCCTGTTCTGTTTTCGATTTATCTTGGTGACAGTAGTGAGGATAACAGGCGGGGGGTGGGGGTGTAAAGGCGAAGGACGGGGTCTCAGAGCGAGTGTCGGCCCGCTTCCGACGTCGCTAGGATAAAGTAACAAGATACGCAATGTCTGACCTCTTCACGGATGATTTGGCCAAGCTGACGTTGTCCGACGTGACCAGCTTCCTTGGTCTCGACGGCCCTGAAGAATTGCGGCCGCCCGAGGGCGCACGAATAGATTTCAAGCGAGCGCTCTCGCCAGATATCGGAGCCGCGGTGTGTGCGTTCGCAAATACATTCGGTGGCCTGATCTTCGTTGGAGTCGAATCTTCTAAGAAAACAAGCCTCCGACAAAACGTTGCACTTTCTGTGCCTGGCACTCCTCTGGGCCCCGATGCGCGCGCAAGGGTCACGAATCTCATCGTTTCCACTGTCAATCCGCGACCTAGATTTGAGGTTCAGCCCTACGGGACTGACGGTGCTGGCAATATGGTAGCCGTCATTAGGGTCGAGGACGGCACAAATCCGCCTTATGAATACGAACGCACGGGCGATTATCAGATACCGATCCGAGTGCAGGACACAACAAGGCAAGCCTCCCTGCGCGAGATTGAGGACCTTCTTGCGAAAAGGAACGCGCTGCGGGCCGGCGTGGAGGGGCTCATCGGCCACTACCAAAGGGACTCGGACCTCGATGCCCCACCAGCCTGTCAGACATTGCTGATCGTTCCCCATTCCACGCTTCGGCTGCGATTTGATAGTGGCTTCGAGAGTGGCTTCGTCGGCAGGACTGGTTTGTCGTTGCCAACGGGTTCGCATTCCCTTTTCAGGAAGGGTAAGTTCTTCAAGTTCACATCGAAGTTCCGAACGTTCGGAATCTGGGACAGCGGCGCGATGGTTTTTGTAGCAAATCTATCGCGGCGAGGCTACCCGGGTGAGTACGTAGGGGATTTGATAAGCGATCTTCGTGAGTTCACGCGTGCTGCGGCGGCCCAGTATGGTGCACTGGGGTACCTCGGATCTTTCGTGCTGCTGCACACTCTTCGAGTCACTTCGATCAATCTCTTACCAAAGTTTGGATCCGCTGGCGCTGAATATTCCTCACAAGCGATCCGATTGCCAGCGTCGAAGCCTGACAGGAGCCATGGTGTAAGCGAGTTCAGACGCGAAATCGACTATAGCCAGTTGGTCGACCCAGTCGAGTTGATCTCCGAGGTGATGCTCCACCAGTTGCGGGAGACCTGGGGAGCCGACATCGACTTTGACAGGCTTCTGCTAGAACTCAGAGCGATGTAGAGCCAGTTCTGTTCTCGGAATCATCCTCACTTGAGGCCGTTCCGACCGTTTGGGTTTTCGAGGGGCGGGTGGCGCTGGGCTCAGGCATTCAGGTCCATCCACAGAGAACAGCAGGTTCCTCACCGGGCTTTCAGCCCGGTTCGGAATGACATCCCTTTGGCTGGCGGCGGCTTCCCTCAGCGGCTGAAGCCGGGTTGATTCTATGGCAGGCTTTGCGGCGCGGCTTGAAGCCGCGCCCTTTCAAGACTGGGCTTTGCAGCGCAGCTTAAGCCGTGCCCTTCCCGGTGAGTCAAAATCGACGTCAAAATCAAGATCAAGGTCAAAGGCGTCCGACAGGAGTGTCCGACCCACATGTGCCATTAAGCTCGATCGTTAAGGTTCATCCGGTGAGCATTATTGCTCAGAACGTTTTAATCCTGATTTGGTAAGGTCGGTGTGCCCGAATCTCTACCCGGATTTGTGCGCAAGGCACAGCACGAAGCCGGAGAGGCGGCGCAGAGATGACAGAAATGAGGTTATTCCATGAAAAGAGTAATGTTCGTACTTGCTATGTTGGGTCTCGGCACGCTGTGCTGGGCAGGGTCGGCAAAGCAGGATGCCACCGACCGCCTGGACAATGCCACCACAGTGCTACACGAAATTATGGGAATGCCTGACAAGGGAATCCCGGAAGAAGTGATGGAGCATGCAAAGTGCGTGGCCGTCATACCGCACATGGTCAAAGGTGGCTTTGTCTTCGGGGCCGAAGGAGGCAAAGGAGTAGCCACCTGCCGCACGGCGCATGGCTGGAGCGCGCCGGCGTTCATCACGATTTCGGGTGGAAGCTGGGGGTTGCAGATCGGGGTGGAAGCTGTAGACGTGGTAATGATCTTTCAGAATGACAAGGCAATGCAAAAGCTGCTCGAGAGTAATTTCCAAGTTGGAGGGGACGCTTCCGCGGCAGCGGGTCCAGTTGGACGGCATGCCACGGCCGGTACGGATTGGAAGATGGATACAGAGATCCTGACCTACTCCCGTGCCAAAGGCGCGTTCGCCGGGCTCACGCTGACAGGTGCATCGCTCCGCCAAGACGATGATTCGCGGCGTGCGATCTATGGAGACAACGTCACAACTCGGGCTTTGCTGTCGGGCAAAGTGCCGGCTCCAGCCGTAGCTAAGCCGTTCCTTGCGCAAGTGCGCAGAGCAAAAACTGAGGCCAGATCCGACAAGAATTAGGGCGGGTGGCCCATCCTTCCGCGTTCTTTGCGGAAGGGTGGGATTCCACAACTCTCAACATGCTGCCCTTTGACCTCCGCATCACTATTCGTCCGCAGAGAACAGCAGGTTCCCTTCGGCAAGCTCAGGGCACAAGTACCAATCGAAGGCCGCATCGTATTCAGCAGAAGCTTCGTCGTGCAGATCGACAGCATCATTGCGCATAGGAATTACTGCGCAGGGGCAGCTTCGCCAGATTGCGCTGGCGTACTTCCGACCATGGGGTGGTCTTTGCTTTGCCGGAATCGAGGTCCGCGATGCGCTTGCCGATCTCAGCCTCCCAAGCCGCTTGCACGCCCTCGTCGACTTTGCCCCCGAGATTGGAAATCAGGGAATCGGCTAGGGCCTCTTGTTCCTCAACCGAGAGTGACAGGGCTTTTTCCAGCAGCCGGGAGACTTCGGGCGTCATTTGTGACATAGGGCCTCGCTGGAATTATTTTAGCGCAGTTGGGATTCGCCCGAGCGGGCTTTGAAGATCTAGGCTAAGAGCACACCCACTGTTTAGTTTTCCACAGCCCCATTGTGACATCTAACCTTGCGCTCCACAGCCAAATCATTCCATCATTGCCCTAGCACAAGGAGCAGAACGTGGCCCGCCCCATCATGCAAGCGAAAACGCGGCACGTAAGTACATGATTCAAAAGAATTAAGCACATAACTTCTTTAGAAGCCGGTATTTGCCACGGTAACTATCCCTTGACAGTAGGTAAGCAAAATCCGGATACTCGGACTGAGATCGTGACGGCTCGCCACGGCCATTTCAGGATCGAAAGGGGCTATGATCCCACGGTGCGAGTTGCGGATGTAATGATGAAGTCTGTGGGCTTTGTGGGCGAGGTGTCCAGTCAGGACACCGATGGAACTGTGTACGGGGATTTGTGCGCTACGGGATTCTTCGTTGCGGTTCCGGGAGAACGATTGCCCGTATCGTTCGTTTACTTCGTCACTGCAAAACACGTTGCAAAAGACCTACAGGAGAAAGACGCTTATTTTCTCGTCAACAAGCTGGGTGGTGGAGTGACCACGATTCCCGCCATCTCCGACCATTGGTCTTTGCACCCCACTGACCGCACCGCAGACATAGCTGTGGCGCTGGTCGGAAACAAGGGAACGACCGATATCCGAGCGGTAAAAGTTAACACTCTCGCCACTCCATCATTGCTACAGCAATTCGACATCGGAATAGGGGATGAAGTGTTCGCTGTCGGATTGTTCACGCCAGCGGCGGGCGAGAAGCGCAACGAACCCATCGTGAGGCACGGGAACATTGCGATGATGCCTCAAGAGCAGATACAGACGGAATTGGGATATGCCGATGTTTACCTGATCGAAGCGCGTTCAATAGGCGGGATGAGTGGGTGCCCAGTATTTGTGCGGCCAAGCGTGAGGATGATGCAGGACGAGCAGCCGCGTATTCAGGGCGTACAGGCCTCCTCCTACAACTGCATGTTGCTTGGCGTGATGCACGGCCATTGGGATGTCAAAGAATCTGAGATGAACAAGGCATTCATCACGCACGACAGCAAGCGTGGTGTTAATCTCGGAGTGGGCATTGTGGTGCCAGCGCAGAAGGTTATCGAGACACTGTTTCAGCCGGAGTTGCATGACATGCGCAAACAATTGGAAGAGGATCACATCAGCCGAAGTGTTCCAGGTATGGACTCGGCGCGACCTGAGAGCGAGAGCGACAAAACCTTCACTAAAGAAGACTTCGAGGCGGCCTTAAAGAAAGCCAGCCGCAAGATCGAACCGGACAAGAACTAGGTATAAACGAATGTGCGACCGTCCCTGCTGCAAGCCCATCACTCCAGAGTCTAGGACCGTCATTGATGCTTGGATAGCAACTCTTGCAGAGTTTGTAGATAAGCCTCAGCGCGAACTAGAGCGGACTCTGAAGGTCGAAAGAGAACGTCCATGTCGCGCTGGAGAGTTGCAGGATCACAACCCTTTCTTCGCTCAGATATGCCACGTCGGGCATCCAGTCGTTCATGATCCTCTCCATGTTCTTTCGTGTCGGGAAAAACCGAGTCAGAACGGCTCAACCATGACCGGATCGCGGCGCACGACCGCGTCGCGCTTTTCGATCTGATGCAAGAAGCTGGTAAACATCGGCTGCACGTCGAAACGGCGATTGTAGCGGAAGCTGTACTCGTTCAAATATGTCTGCAGGTGGTGACGGCCAACTGAGTGATAAACGCCTTTGATCCCATTCTTAACCAAGCTCCAAAATCCTTCGATGGTTTGCGTATGAACGTTGCCAGCCACGTAGATTTTCTCGCTGTGCCGAATGCGTCGATGGTAGTAGTTGTGCGGGGTTCCGGCGAGTCCGTCGTAAACCGTATAGTCATCCGTGAACACAAGGTTCGATGGCAGAACGTGCTCTTTAATCAGTCCCTGAACGGTGTCTTTCTTCACATCGGCAGTCACAAAGGCGCGAACGCTGCCCTTGCGCTGTACGAGTCCGACCACGGGCGTTTTGGCTTTCTTGTCCGCCGTGCAAGCGCGGCCCTGCATTCTCTGCTTGCCGCCGTAGTACATTTCGTCCACTTCTACGGGCTTTTTACTTCCGCCCAACTTCGGAGCGTTTTCCGTTTCGTCCAACATGGAACGAATCTGCTTGAACATGCGCCACGCGGTTTTGTAGGTCACGCCCGTCTCGCGCTGAATCTGCTTTGCGCTGATCCCGCAACGAGTCTGGGCCATGAGGTAGATCGCATAGAACCAAATGGTCAGAGGAGTCGGAGACTTGTGGAAGATCGTGCCAGCGGTTGGGTGAACGTGATGGCCGCAATGATCGCAAGAGTAAGACGGGCGGCTCACAACGCGATGGTGCTTGGTGACCGCTTCGCACTTCTCGCAATAGATGCCCTCTGGATAGAGGCGATTGCGGAGCCACTCAAGGCAGGTCGCGTCATCTGGGAACTGTTTCTGGAAGTCTTTCAGCGTGTACGGCAGCATGTTCGGCTTGCGGTTGTTGTGTGCCATTGGTTTACCTACTGTCAGGTAAAATCCTATCAAATGGCCGTACCTACTGTCAAGGGATAATTACCTTTGCCACGAAAAAACCGCAAAGTCGATGATTCTAGAGAATTTGCAGAATGGGGTGGGGGAGGGGGCTACTGTTAGTTGAAGACGACGCCAGTACCCGCAAAACGAGACCGTCCGCCGCACTCACCCGGAGGCTTCGAGAGAAACATGGGAACAGCCACAGTCCCGCTATGCCGGCACTGGATGGACAACACCACCCGCTGCGGCTCCCCCGCCATGAGGGGGACGCGCTACTGCTATTCCCATCACCTTGCGCAAACGCGGGGTGCGAGAAAAAACGCAGAGCGTGCGCGGCAGAGATGGTTTGAATCCGCGCCGCTGCAAGATGCGGCGTCGGTGCAGCGCGCTCTGATGCAAGTCATAACACGGCTGCTGTCGGACAACATTGACCACAAACGCGCAGGGCAGATTCTCTATAGCCTGCAGACAGCGAGCGCGAATTTGAGGACCGCTGCTGCCCCTAAATTATCGTGGAGTGGCCAAAATGGGACAGATTGGGCGAGATCGTTCTGCCACACTGCAGCCATGACAACGCAAACGATTCCAGAATACCTTGAGGAAGAGCGGCAAAAAGCTGCAGACACTCAGCTTCGGACGGAAGAAGAAGCTGCGCGCATCCAGCCGCTGCGGCATGGCCACCATCGCACGGCAAAACAGCCCAAGGTGGAACTGCTGCCTCCAGTCAAAGCCGCCACCAAAAAGAAGAAAAAGAAAGAGACTGCTGTCGTCGCTCGCAAGAAACCACGCGCCTCGGGAAAGATGGCAGCGAAAACCCGCAAGCGGGCGTGACTGGCCACAACCGTTTTCAGAAAATCTGCAACCAACAAATAAAGGAGAACTTATGAATAAGGATCAAGTGGCTGGCAAGATCGATCAGGCCGTAGGCAAAGTGGAGCAGCGCGTCGGAGAAAGTGTTGGCAGCAAAAAACTCGCCAACAAAGGGGTAGTCAATCAAACCAAAGGTGCGGTGCAGGAAACCTGGGGCAATGCGAAGGACGCGGCGAAGCAGATCCAGGAATCGCATAAAGAAGCCGCATCCGAGAAGGCCGCCCAGAGGCGGGAGAACATCAGCCAGTCTGTGGATGACACGAAAGAAAAGGCAAAGGTCAAGATTGAGGAATTCAAAGAGCGCCACTCGGCGTGATGTTTGGTTCAGAGGAAAGCAAGGGATAGCGATCAGCGTAACACCGCGAGAACGAGAGATGGCGCAGCGGGGGGATCCACAGACTCGCGCTCTGCGGATCGGGCTGCGCCATCACAGGAACAAACGGCCGCAGGGGCCGCGCAGTTCCTTGGAACAAACGACCACCTCGGCCGCGTAGTTCCTACCATCGTTTTCTGAAGAACTGAAATTATAGCCGTGGCGCATTCGTGACCGTTCAAAACTGCTCGCTTCTTGAAATAAATGCCATGGGCAGTTTTCCCTGAACCGGCCGCCGCGACGTGAGGCTGAAGCCGGGTTGATTTTTGGGGCGCTTTACGGTCGGCTGAAAGCCGCGCCCTTTCAAAACTCTACTGAACAGGGGGCAGAGCCTGCCCTGAGCTTGCCGAAGGGAGAGCCCGCTGCACATAAGCGTGAGAAACCAGGCCCGGCCTGATCGGGGCTGGGCCTGGGTTCCCGGGAGTCGCCAGTAAATGCTAGGCAGGCACGGATCTTTTTGTGCGACCCTCCGTCGCGACGGGTTGAGCCACTTTGCGCACGAGGAAGGGTTGCAGGTTGGTTTCAGACGCGGCCGCCTCCAGACTGACAATGGAGTGTCCGGCCTGGCACGTAACGAAATAGCGCTCACCGTTGGGGCTGGTTACTTCAAACTTGCCGATCTCGCCCTGCAGAGCTTCGGCAACGTCGTAGGTCGAAATGCTGTCATTGAGTTTCATGGGGACTTCCTCCAATGTGTTACAGGTTGTTCGGTCAGGCTGTCCCCTAGCTAGGGTGGAGCTTTAGCCTCATCATAGGACGCGGCGCGAAGGAGTCAAGGTAGAGGCGCTAATTTTTCCGGGTGGATTCCTATTTGGGGAATTCGCGTACGGCGAGCATCAGTCGAGGAAGCGACTGCGATCCTCACCGCGGGGCAGGGGGCATGTTTCGGAGCGGCCGAAGATTGCGTAGCGGTTGCGGGCTGTCACGTTGTAGGCGGCATCGCGGAGGAATTTGGGCACCGCTAGCAGAATGTATGCGACTGGCCGCCAAGGACCCGGGAGTTGTTTCAGGACGAAGATGGCGGCGTCGGAGCGGGAGAGTAAGTATTCATCGGGGAGTTCATAGTTGACGACGGCATAGACCGTATCGAGAGCGCTGAGGTTGGCGCCGTGGCGGGCCAGGATGGAGGCGGCTGGGGCGCTTTGCAGCGAGGCGAAACGGAAGACGGCATTGCGGTCGCGGCGGAGAATGAGTCGGACGAAGCGGTTGCAGAGTCCGCAGACGCCGTCGTAGAGAATAATTGGGTGAGGCATGGTATGAGGGCAGCGACTACTTCGTTCCCGAGGCCGGCGGCTGCGGGCCTGCGTAGTAGCCGCTTTTGGTGCGCACTACCAGCTTGTTGTGGCCCTTGAATCTGGCATCGACGCGAATCGTGCGGAAGCCGCCGCTGGATCGGGGAACGGTTGGCTTGTAGCCAATGGTGTATTGATTCTTGATGTCGTGCGCCACTTGCCGGCTGATCTCATCCACTTGATCGAGGGTCGTAGGAAAAAACGCGAGGCCGCCCGTGCGTTGCGCGATGACCTCCAGCGCACGCCGGGCGCGCTTGGGATGCTCTTCATCGCCCAGGATGCCGATCGCATACACTGACGGACCGTTTTCCTCCTGCAACTGCTTGACTGCGTCCTCGAGACTTTCGCGGCTGGCATTGTCGTCTCCGTCGGTCACGACGAACAACACCTTGCGCTCGAGCCGGGCATCTCTTTTGAGATGCTCGGCCGAGGCCACGATTGCATCTCGGAGCGCCGTTCCGCCGCGCGCGTCAATTTTTTCGAGCGCCTCTTTCAACTTCAGCAGGTCGTTGGTGAAATCCTGGTCGAGATAGTATTCGTCGTTGAAGTTGACCACGAACACTTCGTCCTTGGGGTTGCTGGCGCGCACCAGGTTGAGCGCTGCCTGGTTCACTTTGGCGCGCTTCTCGCGCATCGAACCGGAATTGTCGATCACGATTCCCATCGAGACGGGAATATCTTCGTTATGAAACGAAACGATGGTCTGCGGCTTGCCGTCTTCGAAAACGGTGAAGGCGCTGCGGTCAAGATCTGTCACAATGCGCTGCCGGTCGTCGACCACGGTCGCGTGCAGCAGAACTTCGTCTACATTCTTGCGGATGACGAAGGTTCCGTTCTCGTCCGAAGGCTGCTGCGGGGTCGACTGAGCAGGCGTGCTGGACTGAGGAGGTTGCGAGGGGGAGGGGTGGGACTCGGATGACGAGGAAGGAGTTGAACCAGACTGCGTAGAACCAGACTGCGTAGAACCAGACTGCGTAGAACCAGACTGCGTAGAACCAGACTGCGTAGAACCAGACTGCGTAGAACCAGACTGAAGCTGCGCAAGTTGCCACTGCGCGTGTCCGGCAGATGGCTGCGCCAGGAGCGCGAGGGCAGACCCAGCCCAGATCGCGCAACAGATTGCGTAACTCGGAAGCAAGAAGAAGCTCGCAGCCCACTCATTCTTCGGGCGCGTAATATCCGGTCCTGGCATACACTCGGAGTGGCGGCAATCCTTTCGGCGGCAGTAACTTCACCTTAATCTTACGCCATTTGCCGTCCCGCACTCCCTTGCTTGGACGATACCCGAGCACATATTGGTTGCGCAGCTCGACGCCGATCTTAGTCGCCACATCCCCCAGGTCGTTTGGGTTTTCCACAGTAAACGCCCGCCCCCCGGTCAGTTCGGTGATCTCACCCAGCAGTTGCGGGCCCAGCTGCTCTTCCTGACTCTGATAATAGCGGTCGTAAATGCCGATCGCATACACCATTATGTCCGCTTCCTTCACCAAAGCCTTAATCTCGTTCTCAGTGTAGCGGCTGTGATTGTCGCCGCCATCGGAGATGATGAGGAGGGCCTTCTTGGGGTACTTGGCTTGCCTCATCTTGCTGACACCCATGTAGATCGCATCCAACAGCGCCGTCCGCTTCTGGGGGACGGTGTACATCAGCTTGTCCTGGATCTCATCCACCGAGCTGGTGAAACCGGCGACCATTTCGGGCTCGTCCGAGAAGGTCACCATGAAGAATTCATCCTGCGGGTTGGCGGTCTTGAAAAACTCCGACACGGCATCCTTGGCGCGGTCCATCTTGCTGCTCATGCTTCCGCTGGAATCGAAGATCACGCCCAGCGATACAGGCGCGTCCTCACTGGAGAAAGACTTGATCTCCTCCTTGGAGTTGCCTTCGAAAAGCTGGAAGTTGTCCTTGTCCAGGCCGGTGACCAGCCGGTTCATGGGATCGGTGATAGTGACCGGTACCAGAACCAAATCGACGGCGACCTTCAGGGGACGGACATGGGTGTTGAGGGAGGCAGGGACGACGCTCCCGTTGGCGACCTCTTCCGTCTTGTTTTTTTCCACGTCGTGGGGCGTGGCCGGGCGCGGCATGACGTGGACATCGTTCACATCCGCTTGCCCTGCGGCGGCTGAAGTCAAGGTGCATGCGACAGCCAGCGCGAGAAACAGCATCCAGAGAAAAGGTGGAGAACCACTTCTTTTTGGGTACAGCCGGACAAAGCTTGGGTTCAAGGGTCGAACCGGGCGGGACTTCCGAAATAGGGTCTTAAGGCGGAGGGCCATAAGCACCTCGATTGGGAGCGATATTATCACGCCTTTGCTCAAGCGGCCCCTGTTATTTTTGTCAAATCTTTGTGACAATCCGGAAATGGGCGCTGGGCGGACCGTTTCGGGCGGTTCATTCGAATCCGGCGAGCGCCCACGCGGTCAGGGAACCGTCATCTTGCTACAATCAAAGGCTTCCATGGCTGACGTTCATCCGTTTCGCGCATTCCGCTACGATCCGCGGCAGGTCTTGCCTGCGCAGGTGGTCACTCAACCATACGACAAGATCAATCCCGCTCTGCAGGAGCGCTACTATGCAGCCAGCCCGCATAACCTCGTCCGGGTCATCCTGGGGCGGCGGGAGGAAAATGACAATCCGGCAAACAATGTATATTCGCGAGCTGCCGGGCATTTTCTAGAGTGGAGGCGGCAAGGCATTCTGCGCCAGGATTCCCTTCCGTCGCTGTACGTCTATTCCCAGCGGTTTACTATGCCGGCGTCATTCAGAGAAAGCTCATCCAGAGAAGGCTCATCCAAAGAAGGTTCGGCCAAGGAACTGGAGCGGCGAGGCTTCATCGCGCTCGGCCGCATCGAGGATTATTCCGCGGGCGTCATCTTTCGCCACGAGCAGACACTAGCCAAGCCCAAGGCCGACCGGCTCGACCTGCTGCGCGCCACTCGCGCGCATTTCGGCCAGATTTTCATGCTCTATGAGGACTCAGGCCAGGTCGAATCCCTGCTTGCCACCAATTCTGATCCCGACAAGTCGGCCCCCGATCTTGAGATCAAAGACGAGTACGGAGTGCTTCATCGGCTGTGGCAGGTTACGGATGCCGAGGTGATCCAGTCGGTTCAAGCCGCGATGAGCGACAAGAAACTGATCATCGCCGACGGGCACCATCGCTATGAAACCGCTCTCAACTACCGCAACGAACGGCGCGCCGCCAATGCTTTCAAGGGACAGCCGGGCTCGGATGCGGGAGCGTCGCCTTACGAATTCGTCATGATGACGTTCGTCAACATCAACAGCCCCGGCCTGCTCATCCTGCCGACGCACCGCCTGGTACACAGCCTGAACTCGTTTTCGGAAACAGGTTTTCGGAATTCAGCGCGCGCGTTCTTCGACATTGACGAGGTTGACGCATCTCTCGACGCGACCCGCGCCACCGCCATCCTGCGCGAATCCGGCCGGGGTGGGACTTCGATCCTCGCCGTCACCGCCAATCGTGCCTTCCTGCTGCACCATCCCAATCCGAACGTCCCAGAAGTTTTTGCGGGCCAGTCCATCAGCCAGCAAGCACTCGACGTAGTGCAACTGCATAAGTGTCTGCTGGAGAGAGTGCTGAACTTGTCGGAAGAATCCATCCGCAACCAAGAGAACATTTCCTACGTTCGCGACGCTGCGGAGGCTTTCACGCAAGTGCGGGGCGCGGGCGGCGGGCGGGCCAACATCGCTTTCCTGATGAATCCCTGCCGCGTCGCGCAAGTGCGTGACATTGCTTTCGCCGGCGAAGTCATGCCGCAGAAATCCACCGACTTCTACCCTAAGCTGCTCAGCGGATTGACCATCTATGCGCTCGATTAGTAGCGCCGGCGTCTCTTCGGCAGGCTCAGGGCAGGCTGCGCCGGCTTCCGCCAGGATCGCCGCCCTGCTCCTGATTTCCGTCGCCGCGCTGGTCGCCGCTGCGCTTGTCGCCGCTGCCCCTGCCGAGAAGCATCTCTCCGTCTACTCCACCGTTGCCAACTATTCCCTGCCGATCGTGCGGCGGCAGGGGCATGAATACGTTGGCTTTCTGGAATTACTTGAGCCCCTGGGCACGGTCAGCGCAAAATCTGATCCTCCCCGGTGGCGTCTGCATTTCAACAACATTCTGGGAGAGTTTTTTGTGGACAAGAGCCGCGCCCGCATCCAGGGACGCGACATTGACCTTCCCGGAAAATTTCTGATGGAAAATGGACGCGGACTCGTCCCGGTAGCCTGCCTGAATTCCATTCTGCCCCGTTTTCTGGGAGGTCCGGCCACGTTCCACCAGGAGTCTGGCCGCCTCTTCATCGGCAGCATCGCCACCCACTTCACCGCGACTGTGTCGCCCGACGATGCTTCGCGGCTGGTTTTTCATTTCACTGCGCCCGTGAATCCTTCGGTCGCCACCGAACCCGGCAGACTGCACATGACCTTCAGCCGCGAACCGGTGACTGCGCCAGCATCTCCTACACTTACGTTCGGGAGCAAGATCATTCCTTCGGCAACTTATTCAGAAAACAATGGCGCCGCCGAAATCACCGTGACCACGACCGTGCCGCTGATTGCGAGTTTCAGCGCAGATGGGCGGACCATCACGCTCGCTCCGCCGAAATCTCAAGCCGTCGCAAGCGAAAATGGGGTGCCGGGATCTGGGTTAACGGGATCTGGGTTAACGGGATCCGGACCTGCCGCGCCCGCCGGGCCAGCCGCAACTCCAGCCCAGACCACGACGGCGGCACAGCCGCCGGCAGCGAATCCCTCCGCTTCCCTTCCGCGACAATACTTTGCGATTGTCGACGCCAGCCACGGCGGCAATGACCGCGGCGAGGCCCTCAGCTCGACACTCGCCGAGAAGGATGTCACTGTAGCGTTCGCCCGCCGCCTGCGCCAGGAACTCGAGAATCGCGGAATTCCCACGCTCGTGCTGCGCGATTCGGACGCCAATCTCTCGCTCGATGAGCGCGCCTTTTTCGCCAATACTACGCACGCCGCCGTTTATGTCTCAGTGCATGCCGCCTCGAACGGCCACGGGGTGCGGCTTTACACAGCGCTGCTTCCCTACGGCGGCGAGGAAGACCGCGGTCCGTTCCGATCATGGGCGACGGCGCAACAGTTCTCGATACCCCTCAGTCAAGCGGCCGCCGCGAGTGTGGCTGCGGAGTTGAGGAAGCAACAGGTCAGCGTGCGAACTCTTACGGCGCCGTTGCGCCCTCTGAATAATATTGTGACGGCTGCCATTGCGGTCGAAGTTGCTCCGCCTGCGTCCGATCTTTCACAACTCACTTCGCCGGACTATCAGCAGCTCATCGCCAGCGCAGTGGCCAGCGGGATCGTAGCTATTCGCGCGCAACTCGGAGCGGCGCCATGAAATTAAGCAATTTTGCGATCCGGTCATTGCGTGATTTAATGCCCAGGCCCCTTGAGCTTCTAAATCACACAGTGACCCGATCACAAAATCGCCCAATTTTTCTATGATTCCTCGCCATCTTTTTATCGGGGTCGCGGTGCTGCTGCTTGCCGTGCTGGGCATGAGCCTCTACGCCTGGCACATGCGCGGACGCGCTGCGGCCGAGCCTGTCATTTCCAGCGACACGCGTCCCGTAGTGCCACCGGTGGCCGGGCCTACCGAACGAATCACCTTATTTGTGGCGTACGATGACGTTGGCGTGATCCACGCACAATCCGCACTGATTCCGCTGCCTTCGGTCCGGCAGCAACGCGCCGAAGAATTGCTGCGCGCCCTGCTTGCGCTGTATCTGGACAAGTCTTCGCCTCATTCGCTGCCGCAGGGTGCCGACATCCGCAGCGTCTACCTGGTCGATCCCGGACTGGCCGTCATCGACGTCAACGCGGCTTTTGCCGACGGCCACCGCTCCGGCGTGCTGTCCGAAGAACTCACTGTGGCGTCGCTGATCCAGACGCTCTCCGCGAATATCCCCGGCATCTTGAAAGTGAAGATTCTGGTGGATGGTAAGGAGCGTGAGACTCTGGCCGGCCATGCCGATCTCTCCGCCATGTTTGACGTTTCCGCTGTCAATCAGTTAACGTCGCAATTGCAGTAATTGGGGGCGTGAATGCAAACTCTTTTTGCCTGCATGATTACGCTGCAGTTTGTGGTGGTGGCGCTGCACGATTTGGTTGACATTCCCGGCTGGACGCATTCGGCCCAGGTGAAAGCGGCTATCGGACGGCACAAGCTGTGGCTGGTGACCGCGATCAACTCCACGTTTCCAGGGCTGGCTGTGGCCTTCGCATTCTACTTCTGGAATAAACCGAAACCGCGGTTCGTGGGGAATTATTGGCTGATCTACTGCGCTGTGACTTTGGCGTCAGCAGTTGTGATGTGGTATGTGCCGTATCTCTTCGGAACCACTGAAGAACGCAAACGAGATTACTCAAAGATGTATGCTGGGACTCGGCAGGTTCTGCCCGCTCGCGGCGAAAATCCCAGGCCTAATCTGCTACATGTCGGCTTCCATGTGTTATTCGTGATTAATTTCGTCCTTGTTCTGTTTCTACGCTAGCGAAGCGCGTCCGAGGTGTGACAGCCAAGCAGGTCCGCGGCGGTTCCTACTGCGCCTTGTCCGCGAGCCAGCGCGATAACGCCCTCGTCACTGTGCGGTTTTCAGTTTAGCTGGCGAATAGTCCGCGGGCACTTCAAACAAAGACTCTTCCAGAGGCCTCTCCGAGACCTCCAACATCTCAATCTTGCTGACGAACACTCGTCCGCCCTCGCGCTTCGTGGTGGTCTCTTCGACGGCGAAACCCCGGGGCGCGGAGCCGATCCGCTTGAACAGCACGCGGTCACGGCGGCCCGACCAGGCTGTGGACCAACCCATTCTCTTCGGATTGTTGTCTTGGCAGTACATTCCAGGCAGATCGATGTACCACCCGTCAATTTCAGTCGTGCTTTTGTGACTGACGGCCTGCCGTCCCGGCTCGACCGTGATCGTGGTTTTGACATGGCGCGCCTGGTAGCTGCCGACCGGCCGCCACTCGCCGGTATCGATGGAGTCAGTGGTAACGGTGACCTCGCCTCCGCTATGTGGGATTTCTGGAGCCGAACGCGCCGTCCCGCGCATTTGCGTCGGATCGGCGGGAACGGAATGGTAGGTTTGCGAGCTTTCGTTGAAGAAGATTCTCACTCCCCGATCGCACTGGTAGATATTGATGTTCGCCACTGGGTTAGTAGAATCGGAATCTCGCATCTCGGAGCGCATACGTGAGCCTTTGAAGTACCAAGTCATCAGCGGGCTGTTACGACTGTCCATGGTCACGCGAGTTTTTATCGTGAGATCGCGAAAGTCGGGAACCGCGTCAGCGGGCTCGGCGGGAACTGCCGCCAGAATGGCGAATAACACGAGCAGAGAACCGGTAAACATCGATCCTACTTGTTAGGGATCGGGTCGAGTACGTTTGATGCTAAGCGCGGGCAACTTGCCCGCGCCCACACGATTTCATCCGACTTACGCGCCCGCCAGCACCGGCTCGACTCCATAGATCGAATGCCACGAAGTTGCGGCCTTCAGCTTGCCATTGACGTTGTTGATGTTCTTCACGCCCTCGGTCTCAAGCCACTTGCGGAATGCCGCTGCGCCTTGCTTGGCATAGACCGGGATGCCGTCCTTCCAGGTAGCGCGTCCGCAGAGCACGCCGTTGAACTTCACTCCGGATTCTCCGGCCAACTCCAGCGTCTCGCTGAATTCCGCGTTGCTCACCCCCGCCGAAAGATAAATGAACGGCTTGGTCGCCACGTTCGCCGCTTTGTGGAACAAGTCAATCGCTTCCTTCTTCGTATATGCCTTCTGCCCGCCGAAACAATTCACGCCTTCGACGAACTTCATGTTCACCGGCACTTCCACCTTGAGCACATCGACGCCGTAGCGCTCTTTGCTGAACTCGCGCATGCTTTCGGTGACGATCTGTGGTTTTTTCTTCGCGTATTCCAGTCCCTTCTCATCTGCGCCTTCTTCGTACCCCACAAACTCCAGAAAGAATGGGATGTCATTGGCGCGGCATTCGTCGCCAATGCGCTCGACCCAGGCGTGCTTCTTGTCGTTCACTTCTTTGGGATCGAACGGCGTGTAGTAAAGCAAAATCTTGACGCAATCCGCACCGGCTTCTTTCAAGCGCCGCGCCGACCAGTGATCCAGAAGATCTCCCAGCCGGCCCGGGCCAGTCTTGTCGTATCCTGTCTTCTCATAAGCCAGCAGCAGCCCGGCGTTCTTGGCGCGGCGTTTGGACGCGGGCAGTCCCCACTCCGGGTCGAGCAGGATGGCGCTGGCGTGCGGCGTCAATACTTCCGTGACCAGCGTTTTGAATTCTTCCATCATGGCGTCGCTGACTTCGCCGCCTTTTTCTTTGCTCAGCGATTTCTGCAGTGACCCGCGCTGATCCATCGCAGCAGCCGCGATCACGCCGTGTTCGTTCGAGACTTTTCTGAGACCCGCAAGCTTGCCAGGGGTGAGCTTCATAGATTCCTCCAGGAATGCACGAGAAGATGAGTGATGACGGAAACAGGCCATTGTAAACCAGTACCTAGTACCGAGTACCTAGTACCGAGAAAAAGATGCCAGGGGGCTGCGACGGGATGTCGCCTGATGCTCTCCGATGATATGCAGCCGGGCTTCACGTGGAATGGAGTAACGGTTAACAATCCGTTTTCCGAGGCCAAGCATCCGCTGTTGGAGGCGCTGCTGGAGTAGTGCTGTATCGGAGTACCTGGTACCTAGTACCGAGAAAAATATGCCAGTGGAATGGTTTCAGGGAGGGGCTGGTCGGTACTCGGTGCTAGGTACTTGGCACTATCCCGCCCAGTTCTGCACCTTCAACCCGCGCACCCGCCGGAACTCTCTCTCGTTATTGGTGACCAGCGTCAATCCTGCCGCCAGCGCGTGCGAAGCAATCCAGAGATCGTTGTTGCCGATCATCTCGCCCTTCGACTCCAACTGGGCACGCATCTCTCCGTAGGTTTCGGCAGCGCTTTCCGGCAAAGCCAAAGCAGGCAGCAGGCGGACCAACTCCCGGAGCCGCTCCAGAGCTGCCGTCCTCTGAGCACTCTTGGCAGCGCCGTAGAGCAGTTCGCCATACGTGATGACCGAAAGCGCCGCTTCTCCCGGACGCAAGCTGCGGAATCGCCGCAAGACTTGCTCCGGCCTGCTTTGCCGGATGTAGATACAGATGTTCGTGTCCAACAGGTAGCGAGGCTCCATCACAGGCCCTTGCGTTTCTGCGGCCGGTCTTTTCCACGGCCTGCATTCCCACGCCCTGCGATTTCAAAATCGTCCGGCAGGTCAGCCAGCAGATCGAATGCCCTGACCATGGTTCCATCTTTTTCGCGCAAGACGATTTCTTCGCCTCGACGGAAGATCTCGACTTCGTCGCTCTTCAATCGAAATTGCTTCGGTAGCCGGACCGCCTGACTATTTCCCGACCGGAAGACCCGCGCCGTGCCCATACCTGCACCTCCTTGCGTATATACGCCAAGTATATACACTGGCCGGCTCGCATGGCAACGCAAGCGGCAGTACCGAGTACCTAGTAACCAGAAGAGGCTGCCAGCGGAATGCCTTCAGGTAGTGGTTGCCCGGTACTGGGTACTAGGTACTCTGGAACCAGCTTCTATTTTACGGCTACGCCCGAGGGATAATCGAGAGTGCTGATGGGCGATACCGGGTTCAAAGCTCCAGTCGTGAGAGTGATGGCATATTGCGAGACGCTCGTCGCATTGGTGTTGGCCACAAATACCCAACTGTCGTCGCTGCGAATGGCAATCGAGTTCGCGCCCAGGCCCGCGACCACTGGCCCTCCAGTGAATGCCGTCAAAGCGCCAGTGTTGGCATTGATCCGGAAGCCGGAGAGGTTGCCCGACCCCGTATTCACCACGTACAAGAAATTGCCGTACGCATCCACGGAGATAGGCCCGGGGCTGTTGCTGTTGGTAGGAAAAGGCGAACCTGCGACCGGGTTCAGGCTGAAGTCCGCGACCGGGCAGGGTGGCTGCGATAGAAGATTAATAGCACTGCAGATCGTGTAGGCGCTGACAGTTATTCTGGCTGCTGCCTGGACCGGCATTCGCCACGTAAACGAACCGGTTGCAGGGATCGACCGCAACGCCGGACGGCACAGCGCCCGTCGGAATTCCCGGCGTGGCCGGCGAGTAAGGCAACAACGTGAGAGCGCCCGCCGACTGGTCCACGGAGTAGTTCAAGAGCACATAGTTCGTCGAATCGGTCACATAGAGATTCTCCGTTGCGGCAGGCGTGTGGCCGGAACAAAACGAAAACTGCACGGGGTAAACCGTTGGAGTCACAGCGAGCGCCGACGCACTCGCAGTGCTGCCCCCCGTCACGACCGGCAGAGGGAACGGCGAACCGGAACTTCGGTGAGGCTGCCTCCGCTCACGGCAAACACCGATACTGTCCCGGGCGCTCCATTATTTGCGCTGTCTGCTACGAAGAGATACTTTCCCGCAGAGTCTATCGCCAGGGCCACTGGTAAAACCGGGGTTCCGCCGACGGTGTTGTTCAAAGGCGTTGTCGTTCCGGCCCCCAGCTTGCCGTTGGAGCCAATCGGAAACACTCCAATACCGGTGACACTGGGAACCAACGCCGCACTCTGTTTCATGATCACGTAGGCGAATGTCCCCGCCGGATTAAGAATGACAGCCGTGGGCAGTCCCGGCGTGGGAGGACCATTCACGTTGTTGATCTGCGAAGTCGCACCATTCGCCAGATTGAGGGTGAACGTCTGCATCACCGCCGAGCCCTGGCTGGGCACGACCACCAAACCATTCGAGGAAGACGAGTACTTGGTGCTGCAAGCTATCAGGAAGCCGATTGCCACCAAAGCCAAAATCGCCGCAATCCAGGTAAACCTTGTCCGCATTCTTCGCTTTATCTCCATGGGAACATACGTATCCAGCCCCCGGCCGCCACCGGGCATACATCCTATTTGAAGGCGTGAGTTGCCATCCATTTATGTATCAGGAATGCGCGGGAAGAGCAAACTGCCGACAGGCCTTAAGAACCGCAGAGAGGGCGGCGAGTTGCCTGAGAGGCAGTAGAGTACGTAGTACCGAGTACCGATGAAGTGCGATGGTAGAACAAGTGAAGGCGGTGAGCAGTGAAGATTCGGCTCGGTACTGGGATGCTAGGTACTAGGTACTCGATCACGTGAGTTTCGAGGGCTGCTTGCTCGCCGAGCACTCCCCGGCATCAGAGGCAGGTGAATCTCGACCATGAGTCCGCCTTCGGCGCGGTTTAGCGCCGCGACGCGTCCGCCGTGGAAGCGCACCGCGCGTTCCGTGATGGCCAGGCCCAGGCCAACGCCGCCCGTTTGCCGGCCGCGAGCGTCGTCCAGGCGGTAAAACGGCTGAAACAGTTTTTCCAGCGCATCGGCGGGAACCCCGGAACCGCAGTCGGTAACTCGAACCACAGCTTCTGCGCTACCGGCACCGGTTTCCGCCTTCTCGAGATGGACCTCAACCGCTGTGCCTTCGCGGGTGTAGCGGATCGCGTTGCGAACTACGTTTTCGATCGCACTGTGCAGCAGGGATGCATCTCCGCGCACTGCCCAGCTTCCCGCGGGAATTTCGGTGCGCACGTGGCAGTGCCGCGCCTGCGCTTCGAACTCGGCGTCTTCGGCCACATTGAGCACAATTTCGTCCAGCAAAACAGGCGCGGCGGCGACGCGCTGCTCGCCATCTTCCAGGCGAGCCAAAGTGAGCAGGCGGCCGATCAGTTCATTGAGGCGGCCAGCTTCGAGTTCGATGCGCTCCAGCATCGTCTCGGTCTCCGGGCCGGAGCGCTGCCGCGCCAGTCCAAGAGCTACATTCAAGCGCGCGAGCGGCGACCGCAATTCATGAGAAATGTCATTCAACAGACGCGATTGCGCATTGACCAGAGTCTCCAGCCGGGCGGCCATTGCGTCAAAATCGCGGATGAGTCCCGCAATCTCATCGCGCCTCTTGCTGTTAGGGTCGCCGGCCCGAGCCGTAAGGTCACCCGCGGCAAGCCGCTGGGTTGCGGCGCGCAGGCGAGTCACCGGCTTGGTCATATACCAGGCCAGGAAATAACAAACCAATCCCGACGACAGCACGGCGATGATCACGCTGGGAAACGGCATGCCGCGTGGTCCAAGGAAGACCCGCGGTCCGGGCGGCAACTGCATTGCGATGGTATAAAGATGACGCCCATCGCTGGAGGCCCGCGACTCGGTCAGGATTTGCGGCCGCGGAAAAAGCACTCCGGGATACGGCGGGACCGGCCGGCCCGCGCCCACATGCTCCGCCCAGCCCGGGCTCGAACGCCCTGAAATCTCCTTGCCCTGCTCATCGAAAACATAGACGCGCACGTGCTGTGACGTCTGCAGGCTTTCCATGTACTCGTGGGCCTGCGTCGTACCCCCACGCTCATAAGCGTCGATGGCCTCGGTGAGCGCAGTCGAGCGCAGCGCATCCCAAGTGGCATTGGGTTGCGGGCGAAACGCCAGCATCACCAGGAGAGCGATCACCAGAAACAAGGCCTGCGCCACCCAGAAGGAGAGAAATATCTTGAGGAAGAGGCTCTTCATGACGTGGCCTTCACCTTTTCTCCAGCCTTCTCCCGCGGGCGCGCAAAGATGTAACCGACGCCCCGGATCGTCTTGATGTGCTCGTCGGCGTCGGTGTCGCCGAGTTTCTTGCGGACCTTGCTGACGTGCATGTCAATGCTGCGGTCAAAAGGCGAGAACTTGCGGCTGAGCACGGCATTCACTAATCGCTCGCGCGGGACCACGCGCCCGGCCTCGCGCAACAGCACTTCCAGAAGATTAAATTCGACCGAGGTGAGGTCGACGGGCTGGCCGTCGCGGCGCACGCTGCGTGTGGCGGGATCGAGTTCAATTTCTCCTACGCGGACGATGTCCGGAGCCGATGGAACCGACTTGTCACCGTGGGTCCGGCGCAGGATGGCTCGAATGCGCGCCACCAGTTCGCGCGGGTTAAAAGGTTTCGGCAGATAGTCGTCGGCGCCAATCTCCAGACCGACGATACGGTCCACATCTTCTCCGCGGGCAGTAAGTAAGAGCACCGGCAGGCGGGAGGTTGCCCGGATTCTGCGCAGCACCTCGAAACCGTTGATGCCGGGCAACATTACATCGAGGACTACCAGCAGGTAACCGCCGCCGGTGGCGCGTTGCAGCCCGTTTTCGCCGTCATGCACGGACTCTACCGTGAAACCCTCGGCTTGCAGGTATTCGCCGACCAGAGTGCAGAGTTCGACGTCGTCGTCGATGATTAGAATGCGTTCCATCTTCGCTTCGCTTTTGCCTTTGCAGTTTTCATTGTGCACCAGGCAGCGGGCCGTCACGGTAAAGAATTGTCACCACATTCGGTCAACGTAATCGTCGAAATGGATTTATCCTTTGACAAAACTTTACTCGGATTGACTGACTTTTTACCACATTTCCGGTGAAACCGTGTTCTGATCAGTGTACGCAAAATGGTCCAGGTTCCAGGGAGGAACCGGGCTTCAGGAGTCAGGAATTTATGAAGTCGATTCGTTTTCGGTTTCTCGTAGCGGCCCTGGCAGTGATGTTGGGCGCTGCGATCGCCCACTCGCAAACCGCGGATGCAACCGCGCCTCCACCGACCCATGAGCATGGATGGGGAATGCGGCACATGATGGGCTTCCCCTTCAAACAGCTGGATCTGACCGACGCCCAGCGCACCCAGATAAAGCAAGTCATGCAGCAAGAGCATTCCACAATGAAGCCGCTGATGCAGCAGGTCCACACCATGCAGCAGCAGCTCAAGCAGTATTCCGAAGGCACTTACGATGACGCCAAGGTGCAGACTCTGGTCGCCCAGCAAGCTCAGACGCTGGTGCAGTTGAAGGTGCAGGAGACCCGCATTCACAGCGAGATTTACCAGCTGCTTACAGCGGACCAGCAGACCAAGCTGAAAGAGATCGAGGCGAATCACGAAGCGCGCATGCAGCAGCATATGCACAGCGCAGGGCCATCGCAGGAGTAGAGCAGACTTCCGCTTACCCTTAATTTGAAGCGCGGTTGATCGCAGCGCGGGGTGGGCAGTCTCTGCCCCGCGCTTATTTCTATCGGCATACCCCCGAGGTACGATGCCATGGATATGGTTCCGGTATTCATCTTTGACGCAGGCTGGTTCTTTTTCGCCGCCTGGGGCATGGCGCTGGCGGCGCTAAGCGTAATCGCCTTCGGCCGCGATATCCGAGCAGTCGGCCGAGCGCAGAAGAGCCAGAGGAACCGCGAAGGACACTAAGTATCGCGAAGGCTTTTGCTCTCCTCCGCGTGGCTTCGTGCCCTTGGTGGTTAAGTTCACTAAATCACCCCCCTACAAGTTCAGCCAGAACTTGCACCCCTTCCTGCTAGAATTTCATCTACACAACCTGCATGATTCCGAAGAGCATGCGTCCGCTCCTGCCCTACCTCAAGCGCTACCGCTGGGGATTTGTGGCGGGGGTTTTTTGCATTTTCCTGAGCAACGGCGCCTGGGTGCTTCTGCCGCAGGTCATCCGGCATGCGGTGGACGATCTCAACACCGGCGTCACATCCGCGAAGCTGTTGCACTTTGCAATGCAGATGCTTGAGGTCGCCGCCATCCGCGGCGTCTTCCTGTTTCTGACGCGCTGGATCGTCATCGGCATCTCGCGCGACATTGAGTTCGATCTGCGCAACGATCTGTTTGCGCACCTGGAAACGCTCTCCTACTCCTACTACCAGCGCATGCGCACCGGCGACATCATGGCTCGCGTGACCAATGACTTGAACGCGGTGCGTATGCTGCTGGGCCCGGCGATCATGTATTCGGCGAACACATTTGTCTTCACTGCCGCGGCACTTTCGTTCATGTGGCGGATCAGTCCCAAGCTGACGTTCTACGCATTTCTGCCGCTGCCCGTGGTCAGCATCGTCATTCAATATTTCGGACGGCGCATTCACGAGCGCTTCGAGCGAATCCAGGCAATGTTCTCCGACATTTCGGCTCGGGCTCAGGAAAACTTCTCCGGAGCGCGCGTGATTCGCGCCTACGTGCAGGAAGAGGCGGAGATCGCATCCTTCGAAAGCGCCAATCAGGAATACATTGTGCGCAGCTTGAAGCTGGTGCGGCTCATGGGCATGCTCTGGCCCACATTGGAACTCATGCTGGGACTGGCCGTCGTGCTGGTGTTATGGATCGGTGGCGGCGAGGTGCTGGCCGGCCGCATGGAGATTGGCGGCTTCGCCGCCTTCAACATCTACATGCTGCAGTTGACGTTTCCCGTGATAGCGCTCGGCTGGGTAGTCAACATTTTCCAGCGCGGCACGGCGTCACTGATCCGCCTGAACGAGATTCTCCAGGAGCAACCCGAGATCAAGGACCAAGCTGACGCGCGCGACCGGCAAGTCGAAGGCGAAATCGAATTCCGCGGTCTGAATTTTGCACACGACGGCAAGCCCGTGCTGCACGACCTCAACCTGCGGATCCCCGCGGGCACGAGCATGGCGATTGTAGGTCCAACCGGCTCGGGAAAAACCACGCTGGTCAATCTGATTCCGCGCATTTACGATGCGGAGCCGGGGATGGTTTTGGTAGACGGCCGGCCGATCCGGGAGTTTTCCCTGGCATCGCTGCGCAAGAGCATCGGCTTTGTGCCCCAGGAAACATTTCTGTTCAGCGACCGCATCCGCGAAAACATTGCCCTCGGCGTCGAATCGGCTACTGATCAGGAGATTCGCGAGGCGGCCGAAGCCGCGAACATTGCCCAGGATATCGAAAGCTTTCCGGAGCGGTATCAGACTATGGTGGGCGAACGGGGCATCACGCTCTCGGGTGGACAGAAGCAGCGCACCGCCATTGCGCGCGCCTTGATTCGCAACCCGCGCATCCTCATTCTCGACGACGCTCTCTCCAGCGTTGACACGCACACCGAAGACAAAATTCTGAATCACCTGCGCGAAGTGATGCAGGGCCGCACCACCATCTTCATCTCCCACCGCGTTTCCACGGTGCGCAACGCCGACCGCATCGCCGTGCTGCACGACGGACGCATCGTGGAGTCGGGCACGCACGACGAACTGCTCGCCTTGAATGGCTACTACAGCGACCTGTATAACAAGCAATTGCTGGAAGAAGAACTGGCCGAGGTCTGAAGCCAGTTAACGCCAATCCAGCACCTTTGTCATGCAGCGAGTCGACGCACCTGAGATTCTCGATTCCGATGCTTGCTCTCCCGCCGACGTCGAGGCTACGCTGCTGGACCTCGGCCGGGTGAACCGCTGGTTCGGCGGGGTTGCAACCACGCAGAAGATGGTGGAGCGCGCGGCTAAGGCTGCCGGGTTAAAACATTTTTCCCTGTTGGAAGTAGCGGCCGGGACGGGGGAAGTTCCCGAGATGGTTCGGCAACGGCTGGCGCGGCGTGGGATCACGCTCGATGTGACGCTGCTGGACCGCGCAACGATCTCATCTTCCCAGAGGAAACCATGGCGTTGTCGGCGATGCGCTCGCCCTGCCTTTCGGCGATGGCGCGTTCGATCTTGTGAGTTGCAGCCTTTTTGCCCATCATCTCAACGCGCCGCAACTGGCGCAGTTTGTGCTCGAGGGTCTGCGGGTGAGCCGGCGGGCGCTGCTGATCAACGACCTGGTTCGCCATCCTGTGCATCTGGCTCTGGCGTATGCAGGCTATCGCCATCATGCGCAGCCGGGTGGCCTGGCTGGACGGGCTGACTTCAGTGCGCCGAGCCTATGTTCCGGACGAAATTCGGAGCGTGCTCGCGTCCGCGGTTTCTCCTGCAACAGTCGAGGTCGAGATCTCGCGCAATTATCTTTACCGCATGGGTGTGATTGTGTGGAAGGCGCCTCGCAGCGCCTGAAGGCGCAACCGATTCTGCGGCGCGACGGCACGCCTGAAGGCGTGCCCTGATACGAATCCCGGCTCTGATACAAATCAGAGCACTGTCGACAGGGTGCCCTGTAGCGTGTTGGTGCGAGTCCGATTCGTATCAGGGTATGCCTTCAGGCTTACCGATAATCCCCTGCTACGAGTGCGCCTTCAGGCGCTGGGTCTGCGGCCGGAAGGACCGGCAGATACTACTATCTGACCACCAGCACTTCCCTGATATTGTCGCGGGCGAGAAAAAACTTAATGGAAGCGAAGTCGTGGAAAAGGTTTTCGATGTGGCGATTGTTGAACACGCGCTGCAACTGGAAACCATCTGTAGTGGTGTTGTTGGCCGCTCCCGTGGAAGCGCGGCGGGCTTCCCGGCGCAGCTCAATTTTTTTCATCTCCAGAGTGTCGGCGCCAACGATGTGAAAGCGATGACAGGGCGAGTCCGGACCGGCGTCGCGAGTATGGAAAAACGCCAGCAGCATGCCTCCGGGTTTCAGCACCGACCAGAGGCGGCCGACCACCGGCTTCACCAGGCTCTCATCCAGGTAATCCGGCAGATTCCAGCACAGCACGACGTCGAAGTGAGCTGCCGGATAGACCAGGTTGTCGGCGAGAAACTTGCGACTGTCGAGAGCAGCAGCGCCGTGCTCGTCTGTGGTCAGAAGTTCTGGATCGGTGGAGGCGGTCAGCAGGTCTTCGCTGTACATTCTGTGGCCGCGCTCGGTGAAGTGCCGGATGTTGGTAGCCGAGGTCGATCCCAGGTCCAGAACGCACAGGCCTTCCGCAGACTCCCACATGCGAGACAACTCTCCCAGGCCGCTGGAGCGGCGGGTCAGCTTCTGCGAGCCCTGCTCCGGGATAGTGTCCGCTCCGGATGAACCGCGAAAAAGTTTCATGAAATTCTGTGAGACTGACGACATCCTGACTTCATCACTCCTGAACTCGTCTCACCCCTGGCGACCCGTCAGAGGATTGCCCGGAGAGCGCTCGCTCACTTCACATCGGCGCGCTGAGTATCAACCTTGCCCTTCAAAGATGCGCCTTCTTCAATCGAGAGCGCTGGGTGGTGATATCCCCGGTCACGATTGCGGACTTACGCAATTCGACGCGCTCACTGGCCTGAATGTTGCCCTCCAGCTTGCCCTGCACCACCACGGCTTTGGCTTCGACGCCGCCTTTCACCTGGCCGTTGGGGCCAACCGTCAGGCTGTTGCCCTTGAGAGCGATGCTGCCCTCGACGTGGCCATCCAGATATAAATCTTCGCTGCCGGAAAGTTCGCCCTTGATGAAAACCGACTTGCCGATTTGTGCAAACCCACTCTGTAACCCGCCGGCGGGTGCGCTCATTGGACGCTCTCCTGGTTCAACGCGATCAAGTTCAACGCAATCAAGTTCAACACGATCAGTTCAACGCAATCCTCACGCGATCACTTCATGGCGATCAGTGCAACGGTACTCCCGGAACGGTTTGCCGCCGAATCGCAATTCACGAGGCAACGCCGGAAGGCCGCTCACTGCAACGACTATACGCAAGGCACGGAGGGCGCGGCAAGTTCCTCGGAAGTGAACATTTGACGGCTCAGCATTCAGACGTGTTTCCCCAAGTTTTTGCCTCCAGTTGGAGAACGAACGCCGATCCCCGCTTTGGGTTGAGTTCCCTTTTTCAGGCCGAACCGGCTCGTCCCAGCCTCACTGCGAAGGATGTGGTCAATTTTGCACAGCAATCACTCTGGCTAATTCTTTCATGTCCTTCAGAACTTCCTCCAGCCGCACCACCCTCAGCCGGTATTCCGCAGTGGCTGCGGCGCTGTGTTCATCGTGTTTTAAGTACAGATCGTTGGCAAATCGGATTGCTTCCGATTCATCCCGGCGCTCCGCGAGTTTGGCTTTGTTATCCATACCTGGATACTACGCCCGATCCTGAGCCTTGAAGATTAGAAGTGGCTCACAATTCCCGAGGTGGGACGGGCTTCCCAACTGCATAATTGTTCATAACTTCGAGGACCTGTGCGCTGAGGACACTGCCGATACACCGGACGCTTAGTTGTTACACTGTCAGTGTGCGAGACAGTATGAGACGGGCAAAGTTGATTCGTATCGCCACAGCCGTTTTGCTGAGGGCCCTGCTGGCAGGCCTGCTTGGGGGAATGGCCGCGAGTTCTCTGGCGACCGTCTCACCCTTGAGTTCTTCTGAGGATTCACCTTCCCCCCTCGAGCTTGTGCGGGCTGCGGTTGCCAACGAGGTCGCAGCCGCCAACAACAGTTCGAAACACATGTTCCGCTCGCGCAAGCAGACGCCACAGGGCTCCCAGACTAGGCTGTATGTGGAGACGCGTGAGGCGATGGCTGGCATCACCGTCGCCTACAATGACAAGCCGCTTACGCCGGAACAAATGCAAGGCGAAGAAGCCCGCCTGGCCGGGCTTGTGGGCCACCCCGATCAGCTTAGCCGCAAACATACGCAGGAGCAGGACAGCGCCGAGCGCACCCTGCGCATCGTAAAGGCTTTGCCCGATGCTTTTCTCTACGACTATGACGGCGAGGAGCGAGGCACGGCGGATCTGGGCAAGGATGGAAACCGGCTGGTGCGCCTGACGTTCCGGCCCAATCCTGCATACACACCGCCTTCCCGTGTGGAGCAGGTGCTCCAGGGCATGCAGGGATTTGTTCTGATCGATTCCGCGGCGCGCAGGATCGCAAGAATCGACGGAACGCTATTCAAGGAAGTCGGCTTTGGCTGGGGGATTCTGGGGCACCTCGACAAGGGCGGACATTTTCTGGTGGAGCAAAGCGAAGTCGGCGATGGCTCATGGGACATTTCGCGCATGTCGTTGAAGTTCACCGGCAAGATTCTCCTGTTTAAGACTATTGCGATCACCTCCGACGAAGTATTTAGCGACTTCCGGCGTGTTCCCGCCGACACGACGTTTGCTCAGGGAGTGGAAATGCTGAAGGCGGAACAGGCGAAGCTGGCGGAGAATCATCAACCGGGAGCAGCGGCGACGGACCCGAAGTCGCACTAGGAACCAAAACCGGGTCAATGAGTGACATGGCGATTTTCGCCAATTTACCGCTCTAGCGGCAACAGGTATGTAGGATTGTTCTTAAATGAGCTGCCAAAGACGTGCTGATCTGCCTCGCGCATATCCCACACGATTACAGAAGTCGGCACGAGTCGGACTGTAACGTCATCCCATCCTGCAAACACTGGACCCACCTTCGGGTCCGCTAACGCAGCTTCGCTTAGGTACTTGCGATGAATCTGCGTGTTGCATCTGTGAGATGACTCGCCGCTAAGTACCTGCGCACTGCCCGTGACGGTAACTCCGTAGGACGCGGCGGGGTCACGAGAGTCGACCATTAGAGACACTTCCCGATTTGCCTGAAGGTTTCGGGCTTTGCGGCTGCGCGAAGCCGTAGCAACATAAATGTCGGTGCCGTCGAACCAGAACCACACAGCAACAATATGGATTGAACCGTTCGGGTTGTGTGTAGCGAAGGACGCGATATATCGGCTTTCCAGCAACTGCTTGACTCTTGCATCCGACAACGAAGCCATCGGAGGATCTCCTTAGGGAGTATAATTTCCATTGCGCGAACCGCATAATCATACCGGTTAGCCGTCTTTTAGCAAGAGGGGAGCCGTCAGGAGTCAATTGTTGAAATCAGCCAATAGCGCCAATTATCATTCGTGAGATGGCTCCCAGCGTCAGGTTCCTGCGCGAATCGTTTCTTTGCGTACCGTCAACTTCTCGATGAGAGCTTCTCTGATTCGATAGCCGGTTCCGGGCTGGCCGCTGATTGCAATCATCCCTTGCGGTGAGACTTGCACCTCCGGCTCG
>CAVVMQ010000008.1:0-419369 GCA_963749295.1 uncultured Acidobacteriaceae bacterium | reverse complement strand
GCGTGTAGGCGGAGTTTGCATCGCAACTCAGCGTGATGTCGGCCCAGCGCGAGCGGATTTTTTCGAGCACGTGCACATCCCAGCCCGGTTTGACCTTCACCTTGATGCGGCGGTAGCCGGCGGCCAGTTCGATCTCGATCTTGTCGAGCAATTGTTCAACAGAATCCTGAATGCCGATGGAAACTCCGCAAGAGATTTCAGTGCGCGTGCCGCCGAGCAGCTTCCAAAGTGGCAAGCTTTTCTGTTTCGCCTCGGCATCCCACAATGCGTTCTCGACTGCCGCCTTTGCCATGCGATGGCCGCGCACCCTGGAGAGCAATGTGGAACACTCGCGCGCCGAATCGAGGCTGCGGCCGACCAGCGCAGGAGCAAGGTAGCGAGTGATAGCAAGCCACGCGCCGTCGGCCCACTCGCTGCTGTAGAAAGGATCTTCGCCGGCCACGCATTCTCCCCAGCCGTCGACGCGACCGCAATGGGCGGTGAGCAGCAGAATGCGGCGGCTGCGAGGTGCGCCCAAAACTCGTCTCAAAGAAATGGACGAGTGGCATCTGAATCTCGCGCAGCGTGATGGCTTCAATCTTCATGATTTAGTCCCTAGTACCCAGAAACGCACCGACGATTCCAGTTCGCCTCCGTTTTATCGTATTTTCTCGGTGCTAGGTACTGGGTACTAGGTACTGACCGCTGCATACGACCACTTCTCATTCCACTCGCCCAGCAGAAACTTGCCGTTGCCCGCCGGATCGCGTTCATAGCCGAGCACGGCAAGCCCGCCCTCGAATGCCCGCAGGAATTGCCCACGGTTGCGTTCCTGCACCTGCCGCGCCTTGATCCGCGTTTCCGCTGCCGCTTTCCACTCGTAAATCTGCGCCGGAACTTCAATCCCAGCCTGTTGGTTGAATGTCGGGTTCTTTCCCGTTGCCAACAAAGTTTCCACACGTTTGGATTTCAGCCACCACTCGGCAATGAGCCGGTCGCTGGGCAGCCCGCCCTGCAAAGGCGATGACGTGATTCCGTACTGGTTGATGTTGTAGCGGCGGGAGATCGCTCCCAGCCTTTCAATGTTCAGATAAGAATTCTTTATCTCCAGCGGATCGAAAGTCCACTCGATCAGTTCGATGCCGCGCGCCAGTGCGTCCTCGCGCTGCAAGAGTTTGAGGCGGCGGCCCAGTCCGCTATTGCGGTGCTCCTGCCGGACGGCCAACATGTGCGAATGAAGGTAGACGCGGCCCGAGCGCGTCCCCGGCACCGAGAGAGCGAAGCCCACCATCTCATTGTCGTCGAAGGCGCCCATCACCTGTCCGCCGACTTTCTCGGCCACGACGAACATGCGCAGAGGAACCAGTTCGGCATCGCTGAAGTTCCAGATTTCTTTTTGCAAGGCGACGCAGGTCCGCAACTCGTCCAAACCCTGGCAGTTGCGAATCATGATCGCGTCGGCGCTCACGCTAGCTTCTCTTCTTTCTTTGCCTGCTGCCAGAGGGACTCGAGTTCCTCCATCGACACCCTCTCGGGAGACGTCCCGCGTTCGTGCAGGCGCTGCTCCATCCATTGAAAGCGGCGGCGGAACTTGCGATTGGTCTTGCGCAGCGCGGATTCCGGATCGAGCGCTAGGTAGCGGGCAATGTTGACCAGCACGAAGAAAAGATCGCCGACTTCCCCCTCCAACCGCGCTCGCAAATCTTCGGGAATAACTTGCCGTCCCGAACCAGCGACCCCGCGGCCTTCGGGGCGCGGACCGGGAGCGGGAAATTCCTGCAAATGCTGGCGAAGTTCGCGAGTTTCCTCGCTAAGTTTCTCGAACAAGCCATCCATGTCAGGCCAGTCAAAACCGATCTGCGCCGCGCGCGAACTGAGCTTGTAAGCCTCGAGTAACGACGGCATGGACGAAGAGATTCCACCTAGAATCGAGGGCGCAGCCTTCCCTGCCGCGTTGCGGTCGGCCGCTTCCGCAGTCTCAGTTTCTTTCAGCCGCTTCTTACGCTCCTCGACTTTCAGCGCCTCCCAGTTGCGTTTCACGTCCGCCGCCGTATCTGCCTTCGTATCGCCGAATACATGAGGATGCCGGTCCACCAGCTTGCGCGAGAGCCGGTCAAGCACGTCATCGATCGAAAAACTTCCCTGCTCTTTCGCCATTTCCGAATAAAAAAGCACCTGGAGCAGCAGGTCGCCGAGTTCGCCGGGAAGTTCCTCCCAGTCGCGATTGTCGATAGCCTCAAGCACTTCATAAGTCTCTTCCAGCGTGTAGGGCTTGATGGAATCGAAGGTCTGTTCGCGATCCCACGGGCAGCCTCCCGGAGCCCGCAGCCGCTCCATGATCGCGACCGCGCGTTCGAAACGTTCGCCAGTTGTGGACATTGGCAACCACTCTAAATGAGCCGTCACCGTGCGGGCAACGAGTGAGATTCGCGGTCGCTGATGGCTACGGCTGTCGCGCCGGGCCCGGATGTTTTACACTCGCATTTCGGAACTTTTGAGCCGACGTAGGTGGACTCTTGGTCATCTATCTTGCGGTACCAAGGTTACCTTCTCCGGCTGAGGGACGCGGTGCAAACTCTAAAGGTGGCAGTGTGGCGGGCCAAGCCGAGACTCCAGAATTACCTTTAAGAACCTCCGTATCTAGTTGATACAAAATGGTATTAACCACCAATCCAAGAGCCCCTCTGAGCGACCAGCACTTCCAGGTGGTGGTCATCGGCGGAGGCATCAATGGCGTAGCCGTGGCGCGGCAATGCGCTCGCGCCGGCAAGCACACGCTGCTGGTCGAGCAAAATGATTTCGCTTCGGGAGTAACCAGCCGTTCCACCCGCATCATTCATGGCGGATTGCGCTACCTGGAGCACGGCGAAATCGACTTGGTGCGGGAGTCGCTGCGCGAACGGGAAAAGTTGCTGCGCGAACGATCGCACCTGGTGCATCCCATGCACTTTCTGCTGCTGTTGAACGAGACCAGCCAGCGCAGCGCGATGAAGGTGCGCGCCGGATTGTGGCTCTACCAGCGCATGGCGGGAAAGCCGCCCAGCCAGGATTCCTCAGAAATGGAACAGAAGCGGTTGGAGCGGGCGCTCGACGCCGGACATCGCTGGTCGTTCTTCAACTATGAAGATGCACAGTGCGAATTTCCCGAGCGACTGGTCGCGGAATGGTTGATGGAAGCCGTAGACGCCGGAGCAGTCGTCCGCAATCACACGGAGGCGCTCGCGGTGGATGTGGCGCATGGTCGCACGCGAGGCGTGCTGCTGCGCGACCAACTCACAGGACGAGACGCGCGCGTGGACGCCGGCTGGGTAATCAACTGCAGCGGGCCGTGGGCTGACCGCGTTTGCCAGCGCTCGGCGATCCGCATGGCCAAGCCGATGGTGGGAGGCGTGCGCGGGTCGCATATTGTGCTGCCGCGGTTTCCGGGTTCGCCGAGCGCGGCCATTTACACCGAAGCCGTGGACGGCCGCCCTATTTTCGTCCTTCCGTGGAACGACCAGATCCTGGTCGGAACCACTGAAGTTGCCGACAACGGCGACCCAGGGAAAACAGTTCCCTCGGCCGATGAGATCACCTACCTTGTGCGTTCGGTGGCGCAATTATTTCCCAAGGCAAAGTTATCGGTGCAGACTGTGAAGCACGCCTTTGCCGGAGTCCGGCCCTTACCTTATTCGCCGGAGAATCGTCCTTCCGCAGTAACGCGGCGGCACATTCTGCACGACCACACGGATGACGGCGCGGCTCACATGCTGTCCGTGATCGGTGGCAAGTTGACGACGGCAGCGTCGCTGGCGCGGGAATGCGCCCGCCAGATTGGGTTGAATGCGGAGGAACCGACCACGATGGCCGTGGGACCGGGCCCCGCGCTCGATCCCGTGCTGGACGATGCAGTCCTCGAGATCGCCAGGATCGGAGCGGTGAGCGAGGAAACGGCGCGCGGAATGGTGGAGTGGCACGGCAAACGCGCTCCCGATATCGCCCGCATGGCGTTGGTGAGCGCAGAGCTGCGCGCGCCGATTTGCCCGCACACCTCGCACGTCATCGCCGAGGTGGTGGAAGCCTATCGCAGAGAGTGCGCCGTAACCCTGGGCGATGTGCTGCTGCGCCGCGTGCCAGTGGCGTTGGGCGCCTGCTGGTCGGAATCGTGCAGCCGCGAAGCCGCGCTGCGCATCGGAGCGGTCCTCGGCTGGAACGACCAGACCATGGGAGCCAACCTGGAAAACTTTGAAGTGGAGCGCGCCGCGTTTTTGCGGCCCGCCGGGCGCGTCGCTGCACTCGAAGCCGCCGCGGATTGAACTCCTCTGCCTTAAGGTCGCAAACTCCTGCATAGTTACCAAAGATTAGTTCAATCCCGTTGTCATCTGGGAATCTTCCCAAAACGACCTAAACTGACGCCAGCTTTTTCTGTTTCTTGTCGCTTGCGCGACCAAGGGCGTTCGCAGATGCTCATCCTAATCGGGCACGAAAACATGACGGCGCGGCGTTGGCCGGTGATCACACTGGCCTTGATCGCGATCAACGTTGGGGTTTTCCTCTTCACGAATTCGACAATTCAAGAGGAAGCGCCGCAACTGCGCGAAACCAGGGTGCGCATCCTGATCTTCGCCGCCGAGCATCCCGATTGACATGCAGCCTGAGGCGCAGCGTCTGGTCGACAACTTAAGCAAAAAAATCCCTCAGAGTGGGCCCAGATTCAGAATCCTTGCCGCGACGTCATCGACGCCTACGACGCCAAAATCAAGCTGATGGACGAACCGGAAAAGTTGCAAAAGGAGATGGACGAGCAGACCGCCGCATATGCGAAAGCCTCCTCCACATCCCCGGTTCCACGCGTCGATCGAATCCGGTTTCACCGCCAGATGATTGCTGAGCATCGCGGCGGCATCATCGAGTTGACCGCGATCTATCAAGCTGCTCGCCTGATCGATTTCCGCGTCTGGCGTCCAACTGAGCTTTTCCTCGATGGCCTTGTTGGTCTTTTGTTCGAGTCCCGTTTGTTGCAGTCCGAGGGCGGCCAGCGCTCCGAAGACGAATCCGCCCACGTGCGCCCAGTGCGCGACCGCACTCATCGAGCCGAACAGCGAACCGCAGAAAACTTCCATCAGCAGCCACAGCGGCAGAAGCCAGTAGGCCGCGGCGTTGAAGCGGTAGAGGCGGAACATGAACAGCCATGCCATTTCAATCTTCATTTTCGGGAAGCGAACCAGAAAAGCTCCCATCAGAGCCGCCACTGCGCCCGAAGCGCCAAGCGTCGGAGTGAGGCTTCCCGGGTTCGCCCAGGCGTGGAACTGCAGCGCGGCCTGGTGAAGCAGATCCGCTGGCGCAGGCAGGAGACGGCGGCTTTCCATGCAGCGACCATGAAAACGTGCGCGCTGCATTTGAGGGCGCGCAATCCGGAAGCGGCCTGGAAGGACTATGAGGAGTTTCTGAATTCCGAGGGCGGCACTCCGCCGGCTCAAGTGTGGCTAGATTTGTGCAAAGCTGCCGACGATCTGCAAAGCTATGACCGCGCCCTCTACGAATATCAGAAACTCGCCGCGGCCTATCCCGCCGAGCGGCAGGCGTTGATGGCACAGCTGGGGGCGGCAAAGCTCTGCCTGAAGCGGCTGAACCGTCCGCAGGATGCGCTGGCGTTCTATCAGGCGGCCTGCGGCCTCGAAGATTCCCCATCTTGACTGGGAACCAAGTATTCAGGCCGGGATCAAGGAAGCCAAAGCGGCGCTCGCCGGTGGGACCAGTTTGTCCGCATCCGCTCACTAGCCGGGTCTTCTTTTGCCGAAAGCACAACAGGCTCGATCGCAAAGATCGAGCCTGTTGCATTTGGCGCCGGCACAGCGCCCCCCACGCCGAACTAACGCCATCCTTCTAAATGGCGAGCGTGCATCGACGGTTCGCCCGTCGGCGGCGGCAAGAAGTCCAGTCCGGCTTACTGACACCTTCATGGCCCTGACCCACCAGCGTTCTACGATGCCGCTCTGGAAGATGTACGAGGACTGCCGCGAATCGGATTTCCGATCCTGAAGTCTTCTTTCTCAATTTCTTGGGAGTCAGCCTTCCGATTCAAAGGTGAGCGCCAGCCGTTTAGGGTCGTCAGAAATAATTCCATCCACGCCCCACTGCGAAAAGCGTTTCATGTCGGCCGGCACATTCACCGTCCACACGAATGTCTTCTTGGCTGCGTCCTTGATCTTAGAAATTCGCTCCCGCCCCGCCAGCGTAGAGTGTGGAATCACATACTCCACAGGCAACTGAAGCCAGCGGCTGAACTGCACTCGCGTCTCGCAGATCAGGCCAAGGGGAATGGCTGCGTCCACGGCATGGATGGCTTCGAGCACTTCGGGAAGAAAAGACGAAACCACGAAGCCGCGAGCCGGGACATGCTGCCGCAGCAGATCCGCTGTGATCGTCTCCAGGCCGGCGACCTTCAATTCGATATCGAGGAAGGCCGTGCTCCGGTAGCGAGTCAGGACATCGCGTAACAAGGGCAAGTCCAGCTTTTCGGCCGAGGTCTTGGCAATCGTTAGGCCGCGCGTCCTCGCATCGTGACAGACAACCGCCCGCCCGTCGGCCGTGAGCCGCACGTCAAATTCGAAACCATCGCAGCCCTGAGCAAGCGCAAGATCAAACGAGGCCGGCGTATTTTCCGGAATAGACTTCTCAGATCGCGCGCCCCGATGACCAAGAAGCAGCGGACGAGTTTCCATAAACAGTGGTCAGTGGCTAGTTGCTAGTGGTCAGTGGGTTTTTCTGACCACTGATCACTGACCACTGCTCTAATCCAGATCGAAATCGCGTATGGGCTTGCCCGTGTCAGGAGATTCCTTCGCTTTCTTCACCGCCTCCAGGAACTTTTTTTCCAGCAGCTCGGAAGCATGTTTTTGCGCTTCGACGGATTGCCGGAAGATCGATTCGCGACGGCTATCCTGTTCCTTCATAGCGCGGGCCGCATCCTCCATGTCATTGAACATCCGGGGCTTTACTGCGGCGGTATGGGCGATGACCGCAGCGGTGGCCACGTCAATCTTCAGCAGCGCGCTGCAGCACGGACAAGTAACTTCGAAGTTGGAGGGATTCTTCGCCATTGTGCGAATCATACCGCAAAAGTGAACCAGGAGGGGCAGTCGGTGGTTAGTGGTCAGTGGCTAGTGGTCTGTGGGTTTTACTGACCACTGACCACTGAACACTGACCACCGCTCTGTCTCACCGGTGAAGCTTGATCGGGAAAATGTGGAACACGCCCAACAACTCCCAACCCAGCAGAAAGAGCGAAAGCAAAACCACCACCACCGCCAGCAACTCTCCAAACGTAAGACCGCGGCGGTTGGGCTCAAAGCGCCTGGCCGCCAAGCTAAGGATGTTCAGCGTGGCGAACCCAAAGACGAAAGCCCAGAGAATGTTGTAAACGCCGGTTTGCCGGCGGGAATGTCGCGCCGCCAGTATGAGGCTGGCCGCGAACGCAGACTGAGCATGCACAAGCAGCGACAGCACCATGCGCGTGGTGCGCGCAAAGCCCGAAATCAGCGTTGTCGAACATAGACCCATAGCACAAGCCGAACCCATAAACTACATCGCCCAAGTGTTTGGATATTACAATTTTTCCCAGCCCAGGTCACGCGGTTGTGCTCCTCTTCGTGAACTTCGAGGCCTCTCTTCGCGAACTTAGCGGTTAAAGGCTTTTTAGGTCCCCGAGCCACAAATCCCGGCCACCGTTCGACGGATGCCTTCAGTAAGATGGACCCATGGCAGAACGGCGCGTAATTTTCTTTGATGTCGGCAATACTCTTCTCTTCCCCAATCGCGCGAAGATGCTCGCCCCGATCCCGATCGACCGTCATCCCCCGCTCGAGCAATGGCAGGCCCTCGAGCGCAGAACCAAGAAGGAGTTCGACCAGGGCATGCAGAGCGGCCGAGTCGATCACGGCTTCTGGTGGACCTTTCACACCTCCTTGCTCGAGAACATCGGAGAGAACGTCGCACAGAACATCCGCATCCTCGATGCTCTGGTCGAGAACACCCAGAAATCGGCGAACTGGGACCAGATTCTACCCGGCACACGCGACGCCCTCATCCGTATCAGCCAGAAGTTCCGCGTTGCGGTGATTTCCAATGCCGATGGCGGAATCGAGCGCGTGCTCACCCGCTGCGGCATCGCCGACTGCTTCGAAAGCATCACCGATTCAGGAATCGTCGGAGTCGAGAAGCCACGCGCGGAAATCTTCGAAGCAGCGCTCGCAAGCATGAAGGCCAGCGCCAATGAAAGCCTGTACGTGGGAGATGTATATTCCGTGGACTACACCGGAGCGCGCAATGCCGGAATGGATGCGGTTTTGCTGGATGTATCGGGGACTTATAGCGACCGCAAATGGCCCCGCGTGGAGTCGCTGGAGCAACTAGAAATCTGGCTAAGGCAATAGCCACACATAGATCGGGTTCGTTCTTCTTAGCGAACTTTGCGGCCTTCCCTAGCGACCTGAGCGGTTAAAAGCTTTGGCTCTTGAAAGCGCGGAAATCCCGCCAGAAGTTTTCCACAACTAAATTGTTCTCGCTGTGACATCTAACCTTTCCTTCCACAGGGGGATGCCGCTAAGGTTGGAATTGCAAGGCTTGGATGTGCAGCCGTGCCTAGTCCTAGGAAACTCACGGCCCCCGCAACCCTTCCCACGGGAGCAAGGGACAGAGGGACATCTAATCAGGGCGACCAGGTAAGCTACCCTGAATAGCTCAAGGCTGCCGCCCGGTGTTGGTGGTGATCACTACCATTACATTTGAAGCGCAAGATCAAGAAAACGAGAGAGTTAAAGAAGGAAGAAAAAGGGAGAAACATCAGTCCCAAGTAATTCAAGATAAACCAGCTGAACGATAATGTGAGCAACGAAAATGCCCCGCAGGGGCGACTGCCAATAGCCCACCGCTTCAGCGGTGGGAAATCTACGCCCTTTACAACTCCAGAATCTGATGATCGTGGCAATCGGTGCGCAGGCCCTCATGCATGCTTCGCAGCAGTTCCATTCCATGCCGGGCCACGAAATATATGCCGGCCACACCGCGCTCCTGCAACGCGTTCTGGGGATACAACGCCTGGCTGAGCGCCTCGGCGTGACGGCTCACTACTTCACTGCGGCGCAGCTCGGCGGCCACGGCGCGTTCCCGGAGTCGGTCGAGCTGGTACTTCACCTTCGAAGCGCCGGTCTGGCTGGCCTCCACCAGCGTGGGATCCAGTTTGGCGAGCGCGTCCTTCAGACCAGAGAAAGACTCTTCCACAGATTTGTTCGCCCGCTCGAAGGCCTCCTGCAAACCTGCCGGCAAAGTACGCGAAGCGAGCGTCTGGCGCAGCGCCTCGGGCCCATGGAATGTGTCTGGAACTGCGATGCCGTACTGGCCCAGCCAGCGCTGAACCTTGGGCTCGACCAAAGTTGCCGAGAAGCGAGGCACGATGGGGGTTACACGGCTGAGGATAAGTTCGTAGACCGCGCCCACCTGCGCAAAATAAGCCGCCTCGGCAGCGCCACCGGTGTACGCCAGCGTGGGCAGAAGATAATCCTGCACGACTGGACGAAGCAGCACATTGGGACTGAAGTTTTCCGGCAAGGAAGCGATACGGTCCAGCAATTCGGCGGAGGAAAGCTTCTCCGCCCCGGCTTCGCCCCCGATTACAAATTCCGCAGCTTGGTTGGCTCCGGCAACTCGACGATGGATCGCCGTACGAGCGCGCTCGCTGATCGCGAAAAGCAATACCGACGACGACGTCACTTTTACTTGCTGATGGTAGCCGGCACTCTCGAGCGCTGCACCTCGGTCGAGCAACGAGGCATCCAACTCTTCTGCGCGCTCGACAGCGGTCCGGTAGATAGGCGATGCAACACGATGCAGCTCCGCATCAGAGGCATCCAGAAGAATCACTCCCCACGGGCCGAACAAGTGCGCACAAAGCCGAGCGAATGCGCTGCCCAGCGTCTCCCCGGGACGATACGATTCGCGCAGCAATTGCGTCGCCTCGGAATCTCCCAGCAGAGATGCTGCCTCCTCCACCACTGGCAGGATCTCGGCTCCCATGTGGACATCGCTTACGGGCGCTCCCGCAATCCCGTGGCTCGAAGTCGAGAGCTTGCGCAGTAGACCATCGGGGCCCGGAATCGAAACGTGATTCACTTCGGCGAGATCGTGGTCATACGTGGCCAGCCAGAAGACGGGAACCGCCTCGACGCCGGCCGCAGTTGCCTCTTCTGCCAACTTGACCGCGGTCAAGGCCTTGTAGATGGCGAACATGGGGCCGCCGAACAAACCGACTTGCTGCCCAGTCACGATGGCTGCCGCGCCCTGGCGCAGGCGATTGATGTTTGCGAAAGTCTGCGGCGAGGCGTCCCAGGATTTGTTCTGCCGTTCAACAATCGCGCTGACGCGCTCCCGCCGGGATGGATCGTACTGAATCGTCGTTGCCTGCTCCTTCGCCCAATCACTGAAGTGCGGAGAATGCGGGTAGAAAGGCTGAACGCTCGGAGAATATGCAAGGAAATCGGTGAATAGGCGGGTCGTATGCGGGATTTGGGCGAAGGGCAAACACTGCGCTTTCACCGCTGGCCCTCCTGACACTGCCGGCTGGTACAGTCCTTCTTAGTACAGTATTGGACGGCTGAGATCATCACAGGTCAACGCCCTTTATTCTACAGATGCGTCGTAGTTGAGATGCCGCAATCAGGCGCAAGATGCAAGATAATGGGCTCTGTCAGGGAACGAATGCATGATGAATACCGTGGCTTCTCCGCTGAATATCGTCACGCCGATTACCCTGGAAGGTTCCATCGTCCGCCTCGAGCCCATCCGCCGCGACCACGCCGAAGACTTCTGGGATATTTCCAAGGATGCGCTCGACGATATTTTTCAATGGATTCCTTACTGCATGAAGACGCGCGAGGATTTTCAACGTCTCGTGGAGAAGGCTTTTGACGAGCAGAAGCGCGGCGAATCGATCGTGTTTGCGACGGTTGAGCGTGGCTCCGCGCGAGTGATCGGCAGCACTCGCTACATGAACATCGACCGCATTAATCGCCGGGTGGAGATCGGTTCCACCTGGATCGCGCCGCCCTGGCAGCGCACCGCCGTCAATACCGAAGCAAAATACCTGATGCTGCGTCACGCCTTCGAGGTCTGGAAATGCTTTCGCGTCGAACTGAAGACAGACGCTTTGAACCTGAAATCACGAAACGCGATCCTGCGCATCGGTGCAAAGGAAGAAGGAACCCTGCGCCGGCACGTCATCACCTGGACGGGCCGGGTGCGCGACTCGGTCTACTTCAGCATCCTTGATTCGGAGTGGCCGGAGGTGAAGTCGCGTCTGGAGAGAATGATCCAGGAAAAACCCTGAACTCCTTTCAACTTCTCCCCGCGATTGTCGCATCCAACCCCGCTCAGCAACGAGACTCAGTAACGGGACAAACTATGTTACCGTGAAATTCGTTGCGCTCGACGCGGTTCCCCCCGGAGTCGTGATCACAATCTTCCCTGTCTTCGCGCCACTCGGCACCGTGGCTGTCACCTGCGTGTCCGAGTTGACGGTGAAGCTGGTGGCTGCCACGCCGCCGAACGTCACCTTCGTAGCCTGAGTGAGGCTAACGCCGAAAATCGTCACAACCGTTCCCACTGGGCCGCTGGATGGCGTGAAGCTCTTAATCTGCGGGACAACTTTGAACGGCGCATTGCTCGCCAGAGTGCCGCTGGGCGTAACCACATTGATCAGGCCGGTGGTCGCACCCGCGGGAACCGAGGTGGTGATGGCGGTGCCGGTGGAATTCACCGTGAAGGTGGCCGCCGTGCCGTTGAAGCTCACAGCTGTCGCTCCCGTCAGGCTAGTTCCCAAGACCGTGATCTTGGCGCCGACCTTGCCGGAACTGGTGATGGATTGGACGAAGGGCCCGAGGCCTGTGGAGACGCTGAAGATTGTGCCATATTGATTGGCTTCCCCACCCCCGTTGGTAGTGCCGTAGAAGTTGCCGTCGGTGGCCTGAAGCAAGTCGCCGTACGGGACGGAACCATCGGCGCATCCCAGTTGAGAGCAGAACGTGTAAAGCGTAGTGAGGGCACCCTGAGGGGTGATCTTAAAGACTGTGCCCGCGTTGGGTCCGCCGTTTGTGGTGGTGCCATAGAGGTTTCCATCGGTGGCTTGGATCAGCCCGCCGTAGGGAGTGTTTCCGTCCGCGCAGTTTGGCAGCGAGCAGAAGTTGTACAGCGTGGTCAATTTCTTCCCGACGAGCCTATAGACCGTCCCGTAGCTGTTAGCGCCCCCATAGGCCGTGGTGCCGTAGATGGTGCCGTTCGCGGTCTGGGTCACGCCGCCATAGGGGTCTCCGCCGTCACTGCCGCCGGTAAAAGTGTAAAGCGTGGTGAGCTTTCCGGCGGGCGTGATTTCGAACACTGTTCCGGGGCCGATGGTTGTGCCATAGAAGTTCCCGTTGCTGCCCTGAAACAGACGGCCAATGGGAGAAGCGGCGTCCGTACCGTTGGTGAAGCTGTAGAGCGAAGTGAATTTGCCCTGCGGGGTGATCTTGAAGACGGTGCCACAACCAAGACCACTGCAACTGCCAAGCATCCGCCATACAGCGTCGTGCCATAGAGATTGCCGTCGGTGCCCAGGGTCAGGTTGGCATAGGGTTGTGAGCCGTCGGGGCCGGTGAAGGTGTGCAGCAATGTGAGGGTCCCGGTAGGCGTGATTTCGAAGATCGTGCCACCCGATACTGAGCCAACGCCGGAAACATTGGTATTGCTGGCGGTGCCGTAGAAGTTGCCGTTGGGGGCCAGTACCAGTCCACCGACGGGTAGGTCGCCGTCGGCACAGTTGGTTAACCCGCAGAACGTCCAGATCTGCGTGAACGTGCCACTGGGAGTGATTTTGTAAATGGTGCCAACCCCGTACTGGTTCCCGCCGCTGAAGGCCGTTCCATAGAACTGGCCGTCGGTGCCCTGGACAAGATAGACGTAGTAGGGATATGCCCCGTCCGTATAATCGAAGTCAAACAGGTTGGTAAACGTTGTCTGCGCCGACGAGAGGGCGGCAGTGAGGAGCACAAACAATACGAGCGCAAACGAAGCCAGATGGAAATTGCGCAGTTCGCGGATGAGGCGTTTTGCGGGTATGCAAGACATTGCAAACTCTCCTTGGAATAGCGTTGGCGAGCTCTTCGGACCGGACGACGCCGTTACGTGCCATTGCCGTGGATTGCGCCTGACGGTACAATTTCTCGCTATTGAAGTCGTTGTCGCCGACGGGGGCGGCGGTCCCGGACTCTGAATCTAGCGATTCTGGGGTTTTCCTGTCCTTACCGCAGTCTTACCTTTTTCTGAAAAGTTGCCCGGAGCGGCTGGAATGACCGATCGCAAGGCCACAATCTTTGTCTTTTCGCCATTTCGCCTGGATCCAGCCCGACGCCTGCTCACTCGCGATGGCCGGCCCATCGTGCTCAAGCCCAAGGAGTTCGATACCCTACTCGTTCTAGTGGAGGAGGACGGCCGGGTCGTCGACAAGGACGATCTGATCGGCCGCGTATGGCCCGACTGCTACGTGTCCGACGGCAGCCTGGCCAAGAATATTTCCGTGCTGCGCAAGGCGCTGGGGGAGGACGTGATCGAGACCCATCGTGGACGCGGCTACCGCATTGCGCCGCCGATTGTCGTCGTGTCCTCGAGCGAGGCTGCCTCGCAGACAGGTCAGGGACAAACTTCGCCGGAAGCGGCTGATCTGGTGTCAACCGGCCGCGCCGCGGCGCGCGCATTGACGCACCCGGCTTCGATGGTGTTGGCGGCCACCGCGGCAGTCCTGTTTGTGTTCCTCGCCTCCCGCGTCATCACCGTCAGGACCGCCAAGGCGCACCCCGCCATTCAGTCGATCCTTTTCGAGAAGTCGGGAGGGATCGATCCTCTCGACGAGGGATTCAAGCTGGCGCGTCCGGACGAAGGGTACCGGCACCTCATGCGCAACCCCGACAACAACGGCTTCGATCGCTGGCGGGTAGTCACCAACGATCAGAATTTCTACTATCACAAGTTGACCGACGTCGAAAAAGAATTCGCCATGCGGCGCGATTGGACGTTGACCTGCGTCTGCGCCCTCGAAAAAGGCAGCGGCTTCTCCGACGTCGATCTCGGCCCCGGCGGCGGCCCGCGCTTCGACATGGCCTACCTGCAGGACGGCGGAAAGTATTTCGTCGTCCTCACCAGGCAAATTTCTCCTCAATACGAATTCGACCAGAAGATCGAGTTCCCCGACTTGGCCGATGTCGATCATCCCCACACCTACGAACTGCGCTTTGACCACCTCACCCAAACCGCGAGCCTATGGATCGATGGCCAACTGAGGGCGTCCGGCTATCGCGGTCATCATCAGTACCAGGAAAACTACGGTCTCATGTTCGGCACCGCAACCTACCGCGACGCGAAGCTGGCCAGCATGGTCTTTCGAGAAGTGCGATTCGAAGTGAAGTAAAGTAGTCTGAGGCGCACAGCGGGTCAACCGTCTCAACAAACCACATTGGCGTGTTGAAAAAAGTCGACCGTCTAGTGTCGTTTTGAAACGTTTCGCCGGGACGCGGTTGAGTTGACATTGGGCGATTACACTCATGGCCTCCGCGTGCTTCTTTCGGACGCTAGGGCCAAATTTCCTTGACTTCGATGCCCGACGCAGCATCTAATATCGATAGATACAACTGTTCTTTGACATTCAAGTAAAAGAGTTAAGTCCAGCAAATGCAATATTTTGCGAGGTGGACGCTGATTCTAAAGCACTTAACAGAAGAGGGCTTACCTAAGTCCTTTCCTTGGAATATTTTACGGATAAGTTATTCCGTTTCAATATTTTAGGAGTGCTTGAGTCTGTAAGTGATTGATTCTAGATATCTTGCGAATAAATTTTTCTCATCAAATCCAGGTCAATCTGACATCCGGCCCCTCGGATCCAGCTCTTGAACTAATGGCCAATCCCACCAGTGGGGGCGTCACGGCTTCGACGGAGATGCTTGCGGCCAAGAGGCATGCCGGGGTGCACACACCCGCAATCGCGTGCAAAATGATAATTGCCAATCAACAAATGGCATACGCAGCCTAATTAATTAGGCAGCCGCTCTCCACCGCTTCGCCCTTGGGCGGTGAGCGAGCGTCACACAGAGGGCTGCTCTTCTCCGCTACGTCTGGGCGGGGAGGTTAAGATCACAGGCTAGCGGCTAGCGTTTCTTGTCCGTTCTGAGCGTGGGCCGCGAACGTCCCGGGGGAAGCGCCAGCAATGGCGCCCAACGCCTGGGGCATGAACTGGAATAAGCATGTAGTCTCTTGACCAGTAACATTTTCGGACGCGGGTTCGACTCCCGCCGCCTCCACCAGCATAAACTATTGATAATACAATAGTTATAAAACAGTAGAAAAATTCGTACAATACGCACAATGGATTCGGCACAGGTGCTGATTCCATGCTCTCGGTTTACCCCCGCCACTGCTCTCCCTGCCCTTCGGACAACATCAACTACAAACGCTGCCGCTGCCCAAAGTGAATTAACGGCATTCTCGGATTCGGATGGCCCTTCATCCGACGTAGCGCCAAGACCCGGAGTTGGGAAAAAGCTAGGATTTCAAACTCAAGCTGGAAGAGGAATATGAGGCAAAGAAGAACGGACTAGAAGAGGCCTCCCGGCGTCACGAGTAATCCTAACTGAAATCACAACAATCGCAGGAGTCTAATCGAGATCGTCTCGGCGGTCTAAACTCGGATTGTCGTGATCAACCGCGATTCGGCGGATGTGCCTTTTTGATGGCGACTGCGTCGCGAGTAAGTTTGCCCGCTCGGCGAGGCTGCTCATCACCACACGGTGACTAGGTCTCAAGCGGCGTGCCGAGTACCTCGGGCCAGCGAGTTTCGAAGTCGCTGTCTCGTTGGAGTCCGCGTTGCAACAGATTCTGGATTCGCTGCTGCGTTTCAGGCCAAGTCAGCGCGGTCTCAAAAGAAGTGATGGCGGCGAGGAGCCGGTCGGCGGCAACGAGACATGGTTGACGAGATTCTTCGCGGCGGCGATGGCACGCCGGTCGAAGGAGGCGACCCGGCGCGCGAGCGCGTCGACGAAGCTGTCCAGTTCGGCATCTGGAAGTGCCCGGTTGACGTATCCGTATCGTTCCGCGGTGTCGCCGTCGAAGTCGTTCGCGCCGAGAACGATTTCGAGCGCCCGACCCCGACCGACCAGATGTGGAAGACGTTCCGCACCGCCGCCGCCGGGATGCAGTCCCACTCCGACACTTGACATTGACAGATAATCCACTACCATATGGTTGTGGATAAATTAGGTACGACGTTTGCCGCTCTGTCTGATCCAACCCGGCGGGCGATGATCGAACGACTCTCGCATGGGCCTGCCTCGGTGCATGGATTGACGGAACCCTTTGCACTCTCGCAGCAGATGATTTCAAAACATATTGCCTACCTGGTGCGGGCGCGGATTGTGATCAAGACGAAGCGTGGACGAGAGAGTGTGTGCACGCTTAGGCCAGAGGCGATCAAGACAGTCAGCGACTGGGCGATTAGCTATCGCCGATTCTGGGAAGAGAGTTTCGACAAGCTGGATGTAGTTGTAAATCAAATGAAGAAAGAGGAGGTCAGAGATGACAAAAAGCACGGTTAACGAGACTGAGCGGATGGTCGTCACAAGAATTTTTGATGCCCCACGCGAGTTGGTTTGGAAGGCGTGGACAGACCCGAAGTACGTGATGCAGTGGTGGGGACCGAAGGGCTTTACTGCGCCTGTTTGCCAGATGGATTTTCGCGTAGGAGGAAAATTTCTCCTCTGCATGAGAGACGCCGGATGGGCAGGAGGGCTGGAATGCTGGTGGAATACCACGAGATTGTTCCGCACGAGAAGATCGTTTCCTCCATGTACTTTTCCGACTCGAAGGGAAACAAGATTGAGCCTGCAGCAATTAGGAATAGAACATGAGGCCATAGACGGTGCGTACGACGTGACTATCTTTGAGGATCTTGGAAACGGCCAGACGAAACTCACCTTCATTGGAAATGAACCCATGGAGAGCGCGAAAAACAGCGGTCAACTGGAGGGCTGGAACGAGATACTCGATAAAGTTGCCGCAGTTGTTGCGGAGCTGGCGCAGGCGAAATAAGAAGCTGAAGCTTTGATTCGCAAAACTCAATCGTGGAGAAAGAAATGAAAAGAATACCGTTTCTCGCTATCGTCCTGCTGGCATTCGCATTTCCCGCCCATGCCCAGGACGCGATGAAGAAAGATGCGGCCGTCAAACCTGCCGATCCGGAATTGAAAGTCGTGCTCGATTCCTGGAATGAGATTGGCCGCAAGCTGACGGCGATGGCCGAAGATTTTCCCGAGGACAAGTATGACTTCAAGCCGACACCCGCGCAGCGGAGCTTCGCCGAGCAGTTGCTGCACGCGGCGGGTTCAATGCTACTACTTCACTAATCCTGTGATGGGGCAGAAGCCTCCCGCGGCAGAAGATCCGAAGCGCGACCAATACAAGTCCAAGGCCGACATCGTTGCGTTCGTCAAGAAATCCTTCGCCGATGGCGCAGCCGCCATCCAGTCGAAAGGCGAAAAAGGCCTGACGACGGAGGTTGTTTATTTCCCTGACCAGAAAGCGCGCGTTCTCGACATAGCATACGGCCTCATCGAACATAGCGGTGAACACTACGGCCAGCTCGTTGTGTACTACCGCCTCGCAGGTCTTGTGCCGCCGGAGTCGCGGCCCAAGAAGTAAAGCTCAAGAGACCAGCCGGGCCGGGTGGCCCATCCTTTGCAGGTGCATCGCAAAGGGTGGGCCTATCACGGCTCTCGCCCTCGAAGGATTTTGAACGCTACATACTGCCGCGCGAATCTTCATCGGCGGGTGGCCCAGCCTTCAAACGGCAGGAGCCACCACAGATGCGGGTGCCCCGTCCTTCGCGTAGGCGAAGGGCGGGTACGACCACGGCATACACAAGGGGCGGTGTAGAACGGACAAGAGTTGCGCCGGCAGCATCGCCGCCCACCCCTTCGGCAAGCTCAGGCCAGGCTCTTGCAAAAACGCAAGGATGGGGCACCCTCCGTGGGATTGGTGCAATGCAAAGATGGCCACCCGCCCCAACGCACCCGCCGAGCTCAATGTAGCGTCCGCGGTGTTCCTCGGTGTATCCTACTCGTAGGAAGGGGGGCACATGGCCAAAAATGAGCTGTATATCGAACGGCGCGAAGAGGGAGATTATGCGGTAAGAAAACCGGGTTCGGAAAGGGCCAGTGCAATACTTCCAACCCAAGCTAAAGCCATTGAGAGAGCTCGCGAGATGAACCCGGATGCAGCCGTTCACGTTGAGCGCGTCCGTGACACCAATGTCGGGGGCAGGGACAAATGGCGGAAACCCTAACGGCTAAATGCGTCACCGCGCCATTTTAAAGAACCGAACCGTCCTGCTTCTCCGCAGTGTCTCAGTTTGAATTTCCGCTCTTGGCGGTTCGCAAACTAGTCTTCAGCCGATGTCCTAACTACATTGTGTAACGGTTCTTGATCCGGGCTGCGGCCTTGTCGATCTCAGGGAAGAGTGTGCTTTCGTTGATGCCAATGATTTTCGAGCGCCTTTCGAATAGTGCTCTTCTGATCCTTCGGAACAATGAATTGTTTCGTCAATCCGGGTTGGGAAATATATTTCTTAGGTTGATCTATGCCGTAGAGGATGAAGGCACCGGATTGCGCCAGAATTCGCCTGTTGCTCATCTTGGGATGAACATAATACGGCACAAACAAATCTATGGGGTTGATAATTGGCTGGAAATATGGTTTTTCAGACCGGATAAATTGATGAAGTCGTTGTATAACGCCGTTTTTATTAAATTTCTTGATGTTTCTAGCACTCGATATATCTCCCTTTAGCGCCTTCCTCAATCGATTGATCTCGGTCTTCTCCTCAGATGTCATATTGGCCAAATTGGCAATGCAACTTACCGTATCGCTGTCAAACCATTTCTCGTGTTCCGGCTGAATTGCGAAAGCGGTCACCATGCCGTCACTCGGTTTGCCACCACAGGGCCAGGGTCAGTTGCAAAATAAAGCGCGACCAGTGCATTCAGCGAAACATCCAGCAATCGAGTGGGCAGTCCAAAATGCTGCATCCGGACGAGTTTATCAAACATGGTTTCGTCGGATGCAAACTCATTCGGATGAACTGAGATCAGTTCACGAACTGCCCTTTTCTCATTCTTAAGAAGCTCTTTGAGATCAGGCCGGAATATACCCGCTACGTTTGGCCAAGAGGAGTCCTGCTGGCCGCGAAAGCATTTCAAGTAGTAGAGCCGGACGAGTATCGCGCAAATGCTTCTATGAAGTCGGTGAGAGTCTTGGCGAGACAGATTTGGTCGTGCTTTTCCTAGCCATGCGACACCTAAGATGCTCCGATACAGCAAGGGCAGTGCGCAGCTTTCTGGACCAGCTTTATAGTAAACGGCAAAAAACAACGTCTGCAATGGGACGGGCGGGTCCAAGTCCCGGAGAGCTATCGCCAAGGGACCGGAAGATATGAAAAAATCAGTTAGGGCAGATGAACTCCCATTGACAGCACCGCCTGCAAAAGCGGACACTTTGCGGTAAATGGCGTCGGAAACAGTGACGGCGGTTCGCAGCGACCTTGGCAAGGTGGCTAGGATTTTCTAGTGGCGGGTCTTGGTGCCGCAACTAGCATCATCACCGCTGCCATTCTTGCCGCCGTGGAATTACGGTTCCACTTCTCGCTCTACACTTGGATGTTCTGGTTCGTCATCCAAGCAGGAGCGATTCTCTGCGGGTTCCCTGCTGCGTCAGGCTATTATTTCGGTGCACGGCTGTTCAACCATCGGCCCACAGGTGTCCTTCTGTTGAACATGGTCGCAATCTCAATTGCGACCTTCTTCCTGATCCATTATCTCAGCTACTATTTCATGGAAATCGACGGAAAAGCTGTTCGAGATTTTGTCTCTTTCTCCCGGTATCTCGACATCGAGATGTCTCACACAGCGGTGCAATTCAACATCAGAGCACACCCAATTGGAGAGGCAGTCGAGATTGGCTCATGGGGTTATCTATACGCCCTGCTTCAAATGTTGGGGTTTGCCGTTGGTGGGGTCGCTGTCTACTTCCATCTGAAGTCGCTTCCCTATTGTGATTCTTGTTCAAAGTACCTTGCGAAGAAAGGCGTCCAGACCAGATACACCGCAAGTTCGGAAACGCTGGGCAACGCTGTGAAGGGCATAGTACAGTGCCTCACCGAGAACCGTTTCCAAGATGCCATCGCCGCCCACGCAAAGATGGGGGGTAGCGAGACGTATCAAAAAGAGTTGGTGTTGCGTTCGCAGATACAAGTCAAGAGATGCAAAAGTTGCGACCAACACTGGTTGAGGTTGACCGTCAGCAAGAGAGCGAGGGACGATTGGAAGGACATCGACGAATTAGGGTGTCAAAGCTTCTGTGCTGAACCCATCGACGTATTCAATCCCATCCAAGTAAAGTCGGCATGAAGGCGGGCCGCCCGCCCTTCACATCGGTAACTGCTTGCCTTTTAACGATGGAATTATTTCATCAGCTTGCCTTTTTTCGTTCTAAGCTGCAAGCCCATATCTTATTGCCGCTTCAAGCGTATCGATGTTTATATCCTTTAGAGCTTTAAACCGAATGCAATATCCGGTCACGCTCGCCTTGCCTAGTTTGTTTCCATACGTTTTGGCCAGGTACTTCTTATCTTTGAGACCAAGAATATAGACAGAGATTCCAGTTTTGTTTCCGCTCACACCAATTTGAAAAAACTCTCTACTTTTTCCATCGGCATATTTTATTGTGTGAAATCCATATCCAATCGTAGGGTTGGAAACAGTTTGATTTTTGCCGTCTTTACCATCGAAGAACCATAATTTGCATTCTGGTGACACTTGAAGTGTGAGCCGATGCAACTCGCGCATGTCACTGCGTTTTGACTCCGGCTGGCTGGTAATATACTTCTCGATTTGTTCTTGTACGTTCATATGTTCTGCTCCCAAGCTGCGCGCACGAGATTATACGACGTTTAATCCTCCTCCCCGCCGCAAGGGCGGTCTATCGGCGTTCATCCGCGTCATTGGTGCACCCGCTGGATTCGCCCTGGAAAGACTACAAGATGCGAAAAGGGTTTACGAGAAAACCACAACCGGACGTCCCCGCGACGCCAGTCAAGAACTACATCACGCCCAGCGGGCTGCAGCGCCTTAAAGATGAGCACCGGTTTCTGCTCACCAGGGAACGCCCGACCGTGACGGAGGTGGTGGCGTGGGCTACGAGCAACGGCGATCGCAGTGAAAACGCCGACTATCAGTATGGCAAGCGGCGGCTGCGGCAGATCGATGGGCGGATTCGCTTTCTCACGAAGCGAATCGAAGCCGCGGAAGTGGTGGACCCGGAAGCTCCGAGAGCGGGGCAGGCGGCGACGAGGGCATTCTTCGGAGCGACCGTGCGCTATGCCTTCTACATCGGCATCAATCGCCTGGGAATCAATTACCATTTCCCCCTCATAAAGTGTTACAATGCTTACAACAGTTACACTCGGAGGATCGATGAAGCAATCGCGGACGATGGTGCTCAGTATGCGCCTGCCAGTGGAGAGCGGAAAACGCTTGAAGCGCATCGCGCATCGGCACGGCTGGACGCCGAGCGATGCTAGCGCGCGGCTGGTGGAAGAGGGCTTAAGGCGGTCGGAATTTGCGTTCTTGGATTTTCGCGATTCACCGGCAGGCAGGCAAGCCTATATCCAAGGCAGCTCCCTGGCGATATGGGAGGTCATGTTGCTTCTTCGGAGTTACAAGGGAAATGTCAAGGACGTGGCCAAGCATCTGAAATGGCCTGAAGCGAGAGTTCGCGCTGCCCTTTACTATTCGGAGGCATTCCCCGGAGAGGTGAACGACGCGATAGCAGAGAACGATTCAACTGACTTCAACAGCCTAAAGCGCATGCTTCCCCAAGCGGTCGACTTCGCCGCCAGACAGAACAAGCGGGGCTGATGCTCAAGCTACTTCTAGACGAGCACATCTCCGCAGACGTCATGAACGGCGTTCAACGTCGGAATCGATCGGTAGTGATCCACTCTATGGTGCAGTGGGAGAACGGAAACTTCCTTGGGAAGGAAGATTCCGTTTGCCTGTTGGAAGCAGCGAAGCAACGCTTGACCCTGGTTACTTATGATCGCAGGACGATTCCTCCATTGTTAAAGCTCTGGGCAGAGGAAGAGCGATCCCATGGTGGTGTGATATTTGCCGATGAAAAGACAATCTCGCCGGCGGACATTGGAGGGCTGGTCCGTGCTCTAATTTCGCTCGTGGACGAGGCCGGGGGAATGGACTGGACCAACCAAGTGTACTTCTTGCGGAGCGGACGCTGACGCATCATTTGCACGCTTGATTGCAGAAATCGCTATTCGCGAGGTCCTCTTTTGATCCAAAATAGCAGCGTTATGCCCCTTTGGTTTGACCTATCTTTTTTGGCCCTGTTCGGCATCGCGTTGTTGCTAGCAGTCACGTGGCCACGACTCTGGCGATCGGTGCGATTTTCCGACAGCTCCAATTGGCCAATAATGCCAGCGACGGTAGAGGAGGTAAACGTCCAGACACATTATGGGCGTTCCTCGACTACGTACAGCGCTGAAGTTGTCTACTCGTATCAAGTCGGCAGCGAGTATTACAGCGGGCGATACACGGCCGATTCGTCTCTCGGAAGAGGACGCTAACGCCATTGCCAGTAGGTACCCCAAGGGCTCGACGATGCAGATTCATGTGAATCCAGCAAAGCCCGAAGTATCTGACCTAGCTCCGTGCGTAGGGTTGGCGTAACATCCTGATTTCTATTGACCCACGGGCGGACCGTTAATGAATGAAATTGCCTCCTAACAACTATTGACATCCCCCTGGAAAGACTACGAGATGCGAAAAGGGTTTACGAGAAAACCAAGCGGACGATCCCGCGACGCCAGGCAAGAACTACATCACGCCGAACGGCAACTGCGGCCAAAGCTTAAAAGGAAGCCTCTATGCACGACGATGTAGCAAAAAAACGATGCTCCTGGGTCGGAGATAATCTGCTGATGCTCCAATATCATGATCGCGAGTGGGGCGTCCCCGTCCACGATGACCGCAAGCACTTTGAATTTCTCGTGCTTGAAGCTGCGCAAGCCGGGTTGAGCTGGACGATTGTACTGAAGAAGCGGGAAGGTTATCGGCGCGCTTTCGATGGGTTTGAACCCGTAAAAGTCGCGCGATATTCGGCTCGGCGAATCGAGAAGCTCGCATTAAATTCTGAGATCATTCGCAACCGTATGAAGATTGAGGCCGCCGTGCGCAACGCACGCGCGTTTCTCAAAATCCAGGAAGAGTATGGAAGCTTCGACTCCTACTGCTGGCGTTTCGTTGACGGACAGCCAAAGCTTAACCGGTGGAAGATCATGCGACAGATTCCTGCGACTTCTGTCGAATCCGATGCGTTCAGCAAGGACCTTAAGCGTCGCGGATTCAGTTTCGTTGGTTCGACGATCGTGTATGCCCACATGCAGGCCGTTGGAATGGTAAACGATCATCTCGTCGATTGTTTCCGTTATCGGGAGATCCGGCAGGATCGGAAGACTGGATCTTCCACGTAACGAAGAGTGTCGAGATGGCATTGAAAAGAGCGCAACACCAGCTAGAGTGGTTATCTCCCTTAGCACACAGGTTCCCGAAGGAATGCATGACGAAGGGGTCGGACTAATCGAGGGAAAGCGTCTGGTTCTTTATCTATTCGTCAGCGTACGTCTGGCCTTTCTCTGCGCAGTACGTTTCTTTCCTTGCACTTCGCCCCTCGACTGGATGGCATGCGCGTTGACGATTGCCCGAATTAGTCCCGGAAAGCGTTGCTCGAGTTCCGTGCAACGCGAGGTGTTGTGGACTTCCACGCCGCGACGCTCCCCACGGATCAGCCCCGCCTCTCTCAGTTCCCTAAAGTGTTGAGAGAGTGTGGACTTCGGGATCATCTTGTCGCTGACTGTCAGAAACGTCGAGCAGTTCTGCGAGCATTCCTGCCCCACGATATCGGCGTAGATGGCCACCCGCACGGGGTCGGACAAAGCGTGGAGAATTCCTTCCACGGTAATGTCCTCAATCGATGGGTGGAACAGAGGCCTCATGGAGATAAGAGTAGCCATGCCGGGGAAAGGGTTCAATAGTTCCATTATTCAGAACTAATGAATCTTTTCAGGATCCAATTCCATCTACTCACTGGAAGCGAGTGCGGGGCGGCCCAGCGCGACAGCCCCGGGACACTCTGATTCAATAGGTACCGAAAGAGGGGTAAAAATATGAGCAAGCTCACAGGCAAAGTCGCAATCGTCACCGGCGCATCCAAGGGTATCGGAGCCGCTATCGCTAAATCGCTAGCCGCCGAAGGCGCCTCCGTCATCGTTAATTACGCCTCCAGCAAGGCCGGTGCTGACGCCGTCGTTAGTGCCATCATTATCGCCGGCGGTAAGGCCGTCGCCGTCCGTGGCGACGTATCCAACGCCAAGGAGGCTCAGGGCCTTATCGATGCCGCCATCAAGAACTTCGGCCGCCTCGATATTCTCGTCAACAATTCCGGCGTTTACGAGTTTTCACCTATCGAGTCCTTCACCGAAGAGCAGTTCCACAAGATATTCAACATCAACGTGCTCGGTGTCCTACTCACCACGCAGGCCGCTGTTCCCCACCTCGGCGAGGGGGCAAGCATCATCAATATCGGCTCTGTCGTCAGCAGCCTGACACCGCCAAGCAGCACGGTCTATACCGGGACTAAGGGCGCGGTCGATGCCATCTCCCGCGTCCTCGCCAAGGAACTAGGCGCCAGGAAGATCCGCGTGAACTCCATCAACCCAGGCATGGTTGAGACCGAAGGCTCACACGCCGCGGGTTTCATCGGTTCTGACTTCGAGAAGGGGACCGTGGCGCAGACTCCGCTCGGCCGCATCGGCCAGGGTGACGACATCGCCAGCGTGGCTACCTTCCTCGCCTCCAACGATGCTAAGTGGATTACCGGCGAACTGGTTCGCGTGGGCGGCGGCCTCCGCTAATCACGCATCACAGGGGCCCGCCGCTGATAACGACATGGCAGCGGGCTCGCTCACTCACCGAGCACAGATGAAAGGAGAATGGTAATGGGAAAGCTCGAAGGAAAAGTAGCTGTCATCACAGCGGCAACGTCCGGCATGGCGCTCGCCACCGCCAAGCTCTTCGTCGAAGAGGGCGCATACGTCTTCATCACGGGACGCCGCAAGGATAAGCTCGATGAGGCCGTCAAGCTCATCGGCAAAAACGTCACCGGTGTGCAGGGCGACGCCAGTAACCTAGCCGACCTCGACCGCCTCTACGATACGGTAAAGCGCGAGAAGGGCAAGATCGATATCCTTTTCGCCAGCGCAGGACGGGGCGAGTTGGCCAAGCTCGAAGAAGTAACCGAAGAGCACTTTGACAAAACCTTCGACCTCAACGTGCGCGGCACGCTCTTCACTGTGCAGAAGGCGCTACCTCTCTTAAACGACAACGGCTCGATCTTCCTGAACGCATCAATCGCCAGTATCAAGGGATTCCCCGGCCTCGGCGTCTACAGCGCCAGCAAGGCTGCGGTGCGCTCCTTCGCTCGTACTTGGCTGGTAGAGCTCAAGGAACGCAGAATTCGAGTCAACATCCTCAGCCCCGGCACCATCGACACGCCAGTCCTAGACCCGCTCGGGCCAGACGCCAAGGAGTTCTTCAAATCTCAGATCCCTCGCGGCGAAATGGGACGCCCCGAAGAGATCGCGACCGTCGCGCTCTTCCTCGCCTCAAACGATTCAAGTTTCGTCAACGGCATCGAACTCTTCGTCGACGGCGGCACTGCCCAGATCTAAGTCGTCGTCGCAGGTGCGCAGATGCTATCGGCCCGTGGGACTGCACGTCGGCTCTAGGAACCCTTCCAGATCTGATTGGTCAGATGCGGAAGGAGACTCCGGACGGGTTGTCCGCAATCGCGCAGCCGCAAACCTCTACCACTGGGGGAAGCGCATTCAGGACGGATCACTGCAAGCTGACGCCTTGCTGATTGCATGGGGCTTGTATTACGAGACTTGGGTAAATGAAGAGACGGCCTATTGGTTCAGTACACCAGAGGCTTGGAGGCTTGAGGATCCAAAGAAGTTTCGAGCCTTGATGTACCAGCGGGCGCGAGGAATCTGGGAACTGGCGATGGAACTAAGCGATCCCTACGCCGGCAAAGTGATCTGTTAGGGAGAGGTCCCTCCAGCGCACCATTGCAAATGGCCTACGCTGCGAACCAACAAGCAGGCGCAGCCACCTCGACACGGGAGGAATGAATGAGAGGAGCGATGGACGCCGACCGAGCGACGGTGCATTTCCCCATGCGGCTACTTTGTTGTCTCGTCGCCCTGACTGTGTTGGCACCCACGGGTGTCACAGCGGCGGATAGTCATGAAGTGACGATTGAGCGAAACGTGCCGGTAAGAATGCGTGACGGCATCACGTTGCACGCAGATATCTACCGCCCAAAGGCAGACGGCAAGTTTCCGGTGTTGTTGACACGCACGCCATATGACAAGAACGGATCAGCTGATTTTTGCCTGAAAGCCGCGGCCCGAGGGTACGTGGTCGTTGCGCAGGACGTTCGAGGCAGATACTCCTCAGAGGGCGATTGGTACCCCTTCAAGTACGAATCTCAGGACGGCTACGACACAGTGGAGTGGGCGGCTGCGCTTCCCTATTCGAACGGGAAGGTCGGAATGTTCGGCGGCTCCTACGTCGGAGCGACGCAGTATCTTGCGGCTATTGCCAAGCCGCCGCATCTGGCAGGAATTTGCCCCGACGTCACGGCATCCAACTACCACAACGGCTGGGTCTATCAGGGCGGTGCGTTCGAGCAATGGTTTGACGAGTCGTGGACGACCGGTCTGGCGATGGACACCATGAGCCGCCACGCATTCCCAGCCAGTCTTGTCGATTGGACGCAAAAACTGCCGCTGTCGTCCTACCCCGTGCTCGAAATACCTCCCGCTGCGGGGTTGGCGCCGTATTTTACTGACTGGCTCTCGCACCCCAGCTACGACGACTATTGGAAGCAGTGGTCGATCGAAGATCACTACGCGCAGATTCAGGTTCCAGTATTCAGTTTGGGTGCGTGGTACGACATTTTCTTAGGCGGTACTTTAAGGAATTATGCGGGTCTTAAGAAGGAAGCTGGCACTGAGGCCGCGCGGCGTGGTCAGCGGATGATGATCTACGTTGGCGGCCATGCTGGCGGATCGAGTAACCAGAAAGTGGGCGCCGTCGACTTTGGAAACAAGCTGCCCTTCGATCTGGAAGAAGCAACACTGCGCTGGTACGACAGTCTGCTGAAAGGAGTGGCGAATGGACTAAACGATGAGAAGCCCGTAAAAATCTTCGTCATGGGCAAGAACGACTGGCGGGAAGAAGATGACTGGCCGCTGAAACGCGCTAAGGCGACGCGGTATTACCTGCACTCGGCCAAGCCTGCGAGCGGTCCTGATGGAGGCGGCACGCTGAGCACCTCCGCGCCTGATGATGAGAAACCCGACCAATATGTGTACGACCCGAACGACGCGGTTCCCACGATTGGAGGGCCCCTATGTTGCCAACCCCTGCCGACAGGAATCGGCCCGCAGGACCAGCGCCCCGCGGAAGCGCGAGGAGACGTGCTCGTGTTTTCTTCGCCAGCATTTACCCGAAACACCGAAGTGACGGGTCCGATTTCGCTCGATCTGTACATCAGTAGTTCTGCGGTCGACACAGATTTTACGGGGAAGCTGGTGGACGTTTGGCCGAACGGATTTGCGAAGAATTTGACGGAAGGCATCCAGCGCTTGCGTTACCGCAATTCGCAGGAAAAACCGGAACTGGGAAATCCGGGGCAGGTCTATCACATCAGTGTGGATCTTTGGGCCACGAGCAATGTTTTCCTGCCAGGACACAAACTCCGGATCGAGGTTTCCAGCAGCAACTTCCCGCGATTTGATCGAAACCTGAATACGGGTGAGGATCAGGCACATGGAACACAAATGGTCAAAGCAACAAACGTTATCTATCACGATAAATCTCGGCCTTCGGCTCTGGTTCTCCCCATTGTTCCGTAACGGGATTTCTTGAGGTAGTTTCAAAGTCGCCCACAACCGGCGTATCATGTGGGCCACAGCTTTTCGAAGGTGAGGACCCCAAACCCGTTTCTGGGGGCGTTTTCTGCAGGCGGTTGCAAGGAGCGGCGCGCATATGTCGAGGAGTAAGCGCTTATTAGTATTTCCCTTGTTTGCTCTACTTTGGTCCCCGCCGCACCTAGTCTTCGCGCAAACTCCCGTACCGGTGTGGGCAGAACTAGTTCAACGCTTGGACGCCAGCAAAGTCAAAGTCGGAGATCCGATACTGGCGAAGCTAGCGTTGGCCTGGAAGAGCCCCGCATGCGATTTGCGCACGGGCGCGATCATTCAAGGCCGCGTTGTGAACCAAAAGGCCCATTCCAAAACCGAGAAAACTTCAGAAATCGGCGTCATCTTTGAAGGCGGCCAGTGCGGTGGTCGCGAGATGAAGCCCTTGTTTTTGACTGTCGCGGCCGTGGTGGCGCCGTATCCTTCCCGCTATTCCGATATACCCGATACCGCAGAAGAAATGCAGCCGTTGAGTTCAGCGGTAGGTCTCACCTTGAACGGCAATATGCGAAGTATCAGCCAGGCGTCGGAGACCACATTCTTCGAGCCGCGCCGCGCCAAGGCTGCGAGCACCGTGATGCCGGGACAGGTGGTCGGAATTCCTCATGTTGCAATCTCGGTAGGACAAGGGGCAGGTGGGGCTTCCATCCTTTCCTCTAGCGGATACAATGTGCAGCTCAGCCCTGGAACGCAGTTCGTGCTTGTTCCCAATCTGAAAGCCGGGAGCAATGAAGACTCGAAGGCCCGTCCCGATACGGCCCCCAGGAATCCTGTTCGAGAGGTAACGGAGCCTCCTCCTCCGACAATCGCGGACGAGCGGGAACTCTGCGCGGCTCCCGATTGCACCGTCGAACTCGCAGACAGCCAGCTGGACCGTGGGATTCAAAGTACGCAGGTCACCGTACCTTTGAAGGGATTAGGGTATCTTCCTCCGTCCTCGGATCGGGAAATGTCCGGCTTCGATTACGATACGAGCATAGCTTACCTGGGCCCAACCCAGTTTCTCTTCAGCTTCAACCCGCACATACTAGTTCCGCGCAGCGGGTTCAGAAGCAAATTCCTTCCGCAAGATTCGGATCGTGCGCGCCGTGCTCATCGACCTGGAGACAAAAGGAATCGTAAAGACTGTCGACTGGCGCGTTCCCGACTCTGGCCGCTATCTATGGCCGATTGGAGAGAACCAGGTCTTGATTCACGTAGGCCAGGAGTTGCGCGTTTACGGCCCCGGACTTCAGCTGCGCAACCAGATTTCCCTCGGAGGGCCATTGGCGTTTGTGCGGATTTCCCCGGCGTCGGAATACTTCGCCGTGGGCATTATTCACGAGCGGCACTCGCCCGACATCCATCGACAGCTTGAAGAAGCCGGATTCCGCGAGCCGGAAGAAGACGTAGAAATTCGATTGCTCAATTCGCGATTCACGGTGCTGACATCAATCATGCGTTCTTCGCGGCGCCCGCCACCAGTCTTGCTGAACGAAGGCGAGGTCTCCATCCCGAGCATTGGTCGAAACCATTGGCGAATCGTGGAGAACAGTTGGGCCGGCCAGCGGCGGGTCCTCGCCGTCGCTACGTCAACGTGCGTGCCCCAGGCAGAAAGCTTGCCGGGGAACTTGTTGTTTGTGGTCGGTTGTGACCGGCAAACGGGCAACAGGTGGTACCGTATCCTCCACGGCGACGGTACGGTCGTGCTCAAGGGGTGGTCTTCCTCTTCCGAACTCGAACAGGCCGCGGGGGGAAACGTCGGCAGCAATGCCTTCGCTATCAGAATTGCGGAGGCGACCCAGTCACGACTATTACAGACGGTTTTCAAACCGTCAGATCTGAAGAGTGCGCGCGTGGCGGTCTACCGGGCAACGAATGGGCGCCGTATTTTTTCCATCCGCCTTCCGGACCCGGTGCCCGCGGTACAAACGTTCGCGATTTCTCCTCGTGAAGACCAAGTGGCCGTGCTCAGGGCTGACGAGATTGCTTTTTATCGGATGTCGGCCGCTCAATAAAATAGGAGGCACCACCAGTCGCGCTGTTGCCAGTTCCAACGCATGAGGGATGAGAATAATCTCAATCGCTCATAATGCACTACTACATGAGCGATAAGGAGTCTCCGTTATCGCTCATTCTTTGATCTTTGGCCAGCGGAAACTGATCGCGAAGATTTTGGGTCGCATATCCCAAGCCTGCCAAGACACCTCGCATATAGGCAAAACTGCTGATCACGCCCGGCATCGGATCGTCGGGATGAATCTCATACTCCAGATCGACGAAGCCCTTGTACTTCGTCGCGATGAGGGCCTCAAACATCTTCCGGACCGGCATGATCCCGTCTCCCACCGCGACCTGACTCTCTTTGTTTTCGAAGTTTGTGAGGTCCTTCATGTGCAGGTTGAAGAGCCTTGGACCGGCTTCGCGGATTGACTGAACCACATCCGTGCCGGCGCGAACCGTATGCCCGACATCGATGCAACAGCCGATGCGCTGATCTAAATGCTTCACTGCCTTCAATACATCCAGCGGCGAAGGCCACAACTTATCCTCGGGCCCATGATTGTGTATCGCGATGCGGATGTCGTACTCCTTTACGAACTTCTCAATGCGTGGAAGAGTTTGCGGTGTGGGGTCGCCCGCGACGATCACTCCAATGCCGGCTCGTTTGCAATATTCGAACTTCGGCCGTATATCCGAATCTTCATCTTTCGCGAAGTAGATGGCTCCGGCAGCGTGCAGCCTGATCCTCGCTGCGCCATAGTCTGCGAGGGCAGCAGCCTCTTCCTGCGGATCCACCGGGAGATGATCTTTAACGTCCTTCGCGTTCAATGCAAACACATTGAGTTGTTTCATAAAGCCGATTAGCTGAGCGCGAGTGAAGTTGCGGAAGGTATAACTCGCCAGACCTAAACGAATCGGAGATGCTTGCGCAGCAGGTGTCCCTTCTGAACCGAGCGCCGACATGTTGCGCGGAATCAGGCTTGCGGCGGCGACCAGCGCGCCGGAGCGAACGAAATCGCGGCGGGAGAAGCTGCTCTTCTTAGACACGGGGTTCCCATCCTTTCTCGTAATCGCGCCCCCACATCTTCATCGCTTCCGTGTCGTCCTGGATGCGCCCGCTTTTCGGGTCGAGATGGAGTTCGCGTTTCACTTCCCACGCGACATTCGAAAGCTGCAGCATGGTGACGGCGACATTACCGATGGAGATCGGAGCGTTGAGCTTCTCGCCATTGCGGATTCCCGCGATGAAGTTGGCGAAGTGCGCGTCGGTCATGGAGTCGCTGCCGATCAAGTCAGCGGATGAAGCCGCATGGCCGGCCTTGAACTCGATCGTCTTATTTCCTTTTAGGTCGTAGACCTCATAGCCACCGCGATCGATCAGCACGGTTCCTGTGGTTCCCATGATCGTCGAACCGCGATCGCGACCGTAGTGCTTCATTCCCTGACAGCTCGTTCCCTCCCACGAGATCATCTTGTCTTCGTACTCAAAGCTGGTCACCAACGTGTCGTAAAACTGCCAATCGTCTTTGAAGTGGTATCTACCACCCGACGATGTGACCCGCTGCGGATAGTCGACGCCAAGCGCCCAGCGACACACATCGACCTCGTGGGTGCCATTGTTGAGCGCTTCACCGGTGCCATAAAGTTTGAAAAAGTGCCAGTTGTAGGGATGCACATTGTCGCGATACGGACGGCGCGGCGCTGGACCCTGCCACAGATCCCAATCCAGCTGCTGCGGAACGGGAACCTCTTTGCCCGTGCCAATCGACTTTCTGGTATTGACGTACCAGGCTTTCCCGAAATACGGCCTGCCGATAATTCCTGCCTGAATCTTTTCGACGATCTCGATGGTGTGGGGTGAGGAACGCTGCTGCGTGCCCAACTGTACGAGCTTGCCGTACTTCTGCTGCGCCTCTACCAGCATCTCGCCTTCGGCAGGATTGTGGCTGCATGGCTTCTCCACATAGACGTGCTTCCCCGCCCGCAGCCCGGCGATCGCCATCGGTGCGTGCCAGTGCTCGGGGGTGGCAATGGTGATAGCGTCAACATCCTTCCGGTCTAGAATTGTGCGGAAGTCTTTCTCTGCCGCCGCAGCCTCGCCCATTTCCTGCTGCGTGCGATCGGCGAACTTTTTCAGAATATTGCTGTCGACATCGCAGACATGCGAGATGCGGGTCGCGCTCCGGTTCGCCTTAAGCGACGCGAGATGGGCATAGGCACGGCCATTGAGACCGATCACGGCAAAGTTGAGGCGGTCGTTAGAACCGAGGATCCGGCCATAGCTCTTAGCTGTACTTCCGACGGCCAGGCCGGCCGCGGCCACGGCAAGTGCGTCGAGGAATTCACGTCGTGTAACCATGACATCTCCTTAATAGGCTGCCTCCGGTCGCAGCCGTTCCATATTTTTCGTTAGCTGACGAGGCAGCCTGTGATCAGCAGGAAATTCCCGCCTTCCTCAACGCCTTCATGAGTCCTTCCATGCTGACGCGGGTGGACGCTTCGGGCGTGCCCGCGCCGTGCCAGTGGGTTTCGAGACTTAAACCGTTGCGAAAACCATCACGCTGCAAAGCCTGAAGTTGCCCAACCCAATCCACGGTTCCGCCGCCTACCGGAGCCCAATCGTATTTGTGATCGGGCTTGCTTACCACGTCTTTGCAGTGACAGTGCCCGATGCGATCCTTGGGCAGCAATTCATAGCCGGTTGGATAGGGCGTGCTTCCGAGGGCCGCTGCATTACCGGGATCCCAGTTCAGCATGAAGTTCTGGTTTGGAATCGCCTTCAGCACGGCGGCCGCTTCTTCACCCGTTGCTGTGTTGCAGGACATCTCGTTCTCAAGCAATAGGACGAGATTGTTTTTAGCGCAGCGTTCGGCAGCCTGTTGCAGTTTCGCATTGATTGCCGCCCGGTAGGGCTTCGGATCATCGAGTCGCCAATAGTCGAAGCAGCGAATCCGATCAGTATTGAACGATTTGCAAAGGGAGATACAGCGATCGAGCAACTTGTCCTGCGCACTGGCGTCGAACTCCGCATGGAACTGGTCGCGAATTTCACTCTGAGAGGACCGTGGGGCCCCCGGCCAGTCTGTCTTGAACAGCGGGCTGGCGATATCGGTGACTTGCAGCTTGTATTGCTCGAGGATTTTTCGCGCGTCCTCAACTTGTTTCGCGTCGAGTTCGGTCACATTCTTGTTCCACATGGAGCGCAGTTCGATCCAATGCAAGCCGAAATCGACGGAGACGATTTGACATGCCTTCTCGAAATCCTGCGCGATCTCGTCGTTGATCACAGCGAGCTTGAACGGGCATGTGCTGGTTCCAGCTTCAGCCGCTGGCGTTGTTATTCGTGAGGCCGCTCGGGCATTCTTAAGCAGAGGCGGCAATACCGCCTGGAGTCCTGCCAGGCCCAAACCCGCGAGCACAGCGCGTCTGGTGTAGCCCATTCAATCTACCTCCCGCCCTAGAGATGAGTCGCCATCGCCACAGCCACAGCCATCATCTTAAGCCAGCCTCCCAAGGCGAGCTATTGGTTCACGCCGCTGGCGAGGAATCCACCATCCACCACCAAGGTTTGCCCGGTAACGAATGAAGCGGCGTCGGAGCAAAGGTAGACCGCAGCTCCGACGAGTTCTTCCGCTTTGCCGAAGCGGCCCAACGGCGTGCGCATCAGCAACTCCTGGCCGCGCGGCGTGTTGTCGAGCAGGTCCGCATTCAGGGCGGTGCGGAAAACACCGGGCGCGATGGCGTTCACCGTAACGCCTTTCTTCGACCACTCTACGGCCAGCGAACGGGTGAGCGAGACTACGCCCGCCTTACTGGCTGCGTAGGCGGCCACTTCGTTTAGCGCGACAAAGCTGTTGAGCGAAGCGATGGTTACGATGCGGCCGTAGCCGCGCTCCAGCATATGCCGCCCGACGATCTGGCAGGCGCGCAGGGTTCCGGTAAGGTTCGTGTCCAGTACATCGGCCCATTCTTCTTCCGGCATGTTGAGCGTGGGCATCCGCTTAATGATTCCAGCGCAATTCATAAGGATGTCGACTTTGCCGAAGCGGTGTAGCACGGCCGCCAGCAGTTCTTCGAGCGACGAGCGCTGGCGCACATCCGAGCACAGACGCAAAGTCTGGCGGCCGCGCCGTTCGATCTCGGAGGCGGTTTCTTCGACCGGTTCCCGGCGGCGCGCGGAGGCAATGACATCCGCGCCACTGTCGGCGAGGCCGAGGCTCAGCGCGCGCCCGATGCCGGAAGTGCCTCCGATCACAATCGCGGTCTTGCCTTCGAGGCTGAGGATATTGGTCGTCATTATTTCTCTGCCATTATTTCTCCGCTCCGCTGGTCAGCATGCCTGCTTCGCGCAGCCGAGCAAGAATTTCTCCGGCAACTTCTACTGGACTTCCTCCGGCAACGTCAATGGACCACGCGTCTGAAGGGGTCGGTATCTCTAGCGTCGCCAGTTGGCTGGCCAGCAGGCCGGGGTTCATGTAGGGATGGCGCCGCGACTTCATGCGCTTTTGGATCACAGCGATGGGTGCATGCAGATAGACAAAGCGCATTTCGTTCTTCGCAAAACCGCCGGCAAGGACATCACGATAATCCTGCTTCAGCGCCGAGCATGCCAAAATGGCGCTCTCGCCCTTTTGGTGATATTTCAGAATGCGCTCATGCAGGGCGTTGAGCCAAGGCGTGCGATCTTCATCCTGCAGCGGGATGCTGGCAGCCATTTTCCGCCTATTCTCCTCCGAGTGATAGTCGTCGGCGTCTTCGAATTTCCAACCGCTGAGCGCGGCCAGCAACTTGCCGATGGTCGTCTTGCCGACGCCGCTTACGCCCATCAGGACCATGATCATGGGCTCGGCTCCAGCAATTTACTGCGGCTGGCCCACAGTCCAAGCCCGGGATTCGGAATGAAGAATACGTCTTCCCCTTCCACACGGTTATAGCCATGGCGAAGCGTGTGTGGGTCGTAGCGCGTGAGCATGGTTTTCAAATCGCCATACTCAAAACCCACGCCTTCGACCTCTTTTTCACTTAGATGACCGGGGCACCACCGAATTGTGAATCGACCTTCCGAGGAACCGTGGATAAGGTGAGCAGCGGCGCTCAGGTCACTGGCGAGATCGGGATTGACGTTCACCGCTTCGAGCGTCGCGGGAGTTCCGCGATAGCCGTACTTGCGAATCAGAGCATCGATGGCTGAATCTTCGCCGAATGCCATTACTCCCGGCGCGAGAATGATCAGCTCCGCGCCGTCGGCCAGCGCCATGCGCGTGCGATAGATCGCCTTGTTGCCCAGCCACGTGCTGTGATACTCCTGCGGATCAAGATAGACGACCGCCTTGCGTAACGGTGCGTCAAGGGTTTCGAAGTTCACTTTCAAGCTGAGCGCAGCGGCGCGGTGAAAGCACTCGGCGTCATCGCCGATGAAAAGGCCGCGGACGGCCAACCCGCCATCCGCCGCGCGTCCGACCACGGTGAGCACGTAGACGATGGGCAAGTGCCGCAGGAAATGATCGGACGCATAGTTGAGAACGTTGCGTACCGGGTTCTCAGCACGGCCCATGATGCGCTCCATGCCATAAACCGCTCCCAGGTAATGGCTGCGGTTTATGCTCTCGCGGCCTCCTGTGCCCACAAGAATGTTCTTGTTGTAGTTCGCCATACCGATCACTTCGTGGGGCACGACCTGACCGATAGACAAGATGAGATCGAAGCCGCCCTTTGTGACCAGCCGGTTCACCTGTGCCGGCCACGCATAATTCAATTTGCCTTCCGATTGCTCGCGAATGAACTCCGCCGGAACCTCGCCGAGGGTCTCAACGTCAGTTCGCCAGTTGTGCACCCGGAAGAGCCCTTGCGGCATTTCGCCAAACATGCGGGTGATCTGCTCGGGCCGCATGGCGGCGTGGGTGCCGAGAGCCGGCAGAACTGCTTGCAGCCGGTCGCCGTAGAACTGCCACGCGCAACGCGTCAGGTCGCCGGAGCGGGAGTGAACGCGGCTCTGGTCGGGGGGCGCAACGAGCACGCGGTTTCGTTTCCCGAGCTTCGCAAGACTTTCCGCAAGTAAGTCCTGCAACTGCGGAAGCAGATCGCTTTCGACACTGCCGGTAGCGCAGAAAAGGCTCATACGGCGAATTCCACCTTCTTTAATCCCGGAGCGAGCAGATACAGAAAGATCAAAGCCAACAGGTACGCGCTGGCCGCGATGCCGAAGAGGATCGCATAGTTGTGAGCCGCTTGCAGGGTGTGGCCTGCGAAGAGGGCAAAGAGCGCGCTGCCGGCGGATCCCGCCATGCCGCCGATACCGACCACCGAGCCCACAGCGCTGCGCGGAAACATGTCCGACGCCGTCGTGAAGAGGTTGGCCGACCAACCCTGGTGGGCGCCCGCGGCAATGCTGATCAGCGCGATCGCGGACCACACGGACTTGACTCCGCTCGCCGTGTAGATGGGAACGACGAGAAAAGCACAGAAGAGCATTGCCGTAAGCCGCGCGTAATTGGAGGCGAGTCCGAGGCGACGGAAGGGAGCGGGGAGCCAGCCTCCTCCGATGCTGCCAATCGCCGAAACGTTATAGACGATGATGAGCGGCAGCCCGAGATGCGAAAGGTCCAGATGGAATTTCGCGCTGAAGTAAGACGGCAGCCAGAACAGATAGAAATACCAGATCGGATCGGTGAGGAACTTGGCGACAGAAAACGCCCACGTCTGGCGGCAACTCAATAATCGCCGCCAAGGGACGGACGGGCCCAAGTCCACAGCCGCCTCCTGGTAGATGTGCCGCAGTTCGGTGGCGGTGAGCGTGGGGTCATCGGTGGGCCTCCGGTAATAGCGAAGCCACCACAGAATCCAGAGCACGCTGAAAAGGCCAGTAGTCAGAAAGGCCACGTGCCATCCCCAGCGCAACGTCACAAATGGCACGATGGCGGGGGCCAATATCGCCCCAACATTGGCTCCGGAGTTGAAGATGCCGGTCGCCAGGGAGCGTTCGTTTTGCGGAAACCATTCGGCCACAGTCTTGATGGCGGCGGGGAAGTTGCCGGATTCGCCGAGTCCGAGGAAGAAACGCGCGAATCCGAACTCCAGCACAGTGCTGGCCAGAGCGTGCCCCATGGCTGAGAGGCTCCAGACCGCCATCACCAGCATATAGCCGATACGCGTGCCCAGCTTGTCGATCAGCCGGCCGGCCGCTAGCAGGCCAATCGCGTAGGCGATCTGGAATGCATACACGATGTAGCCGTAACTTACCTCCGTCACGCCAATGCTGTGTTCAAGGGTAGGCTTCAGGATCGCGATTACCTGGCGGTCCATGTAGTTGATCGATGTCGCGACGAACAACATGGCGCAGACCGTCCAGCGCACATGTCCCAGTGGGCGCTGAGAGGACTCGGAGGATGGGCCGCTTTCCGCCTGGCTGTCGAATGCCGTTGTCTTCGCCATGCGCTCCTACAGTCGATATGCTTTTTTCACTAACCGGTAAGCGAGATCCTGCGCCACTTCCACAGCCTCCTCTTCCTCCAGACGATGATCGGCGACCAACTTCGCAAGAAATGCACAATCCATGCGGCGCGCCATATCGTGCCGCGCCGGAATGGAAAGGAAGGCCCGGGTATCGTCGTTGAAACCCACCGTGTTGTAGAAGCCAGCCGTCTCGGTTACGTGCTCACGGAAGCGCATCATACCCTCCGGGCTGTCGTGAAACCACCACGGCGGCCCCAGCCGCAGGCATGGGTAATGCCCGGCCAGTGGGGCAAGCTCGCGGCTGTAGGCAGACTCATCCAACGTGAAAAGAATAATCGTCAGATCGCGCTCATTGCCGAACTGATCGAGCAGAGGACGCAGCGCGTCCACGTAATTCGTCGGCGTGGGGATGTCGGCGCCCACGTCGCGGCCATATCGTTCATACAGCTTGCGGTTGTGGTTGCGCACGCTGCCCGGGTGAATCTGCATCACGAGTCCGTCTTCAATGCTCAGGCGCGCCATCTCTGTCAGCATTTGGGCGCGGAATAGCTCATGCTGCCGCGCATTGGTATTGGCGTTGCCGGCGAGCACGTGGCGAAAGAGTTCCGCGGCCTCTGTTGCGGGAAGATTCGCGGTTCGCGCAGTGGGATGCCCGTGGTCGGTTGCGGTGCAACCGAGTTCGCGGAACCGGACGCGGGTTATTCGTAGCGCGTTCAGGTAGCCCGTCCACGTCGAAGTGTCTTCACCGGTCTTCTCGCCGAGCTTTGCGACGTTTTCGGCAAATCCATCGAACTCGGGATCGACAACCGGGTCTGGCCGGAAGGTCGGCAATATCCTCGCCTTCCAGTTCGATTCGCGGATGGCCCTGTGCTCAGACAGCGAATCGATTGGAGAGTCCGTGGTCGCCAGCACTTCCAGGTTGAAGCGCTCATACAGCGCACGCGGCAGGAACTCTCTCGTCTGTAACTTTTCTGAGATGGTGTCGAAGTAAAGATCAGCGGTATCTTCCGACAGCGGATGATCGAGTCCAAAAAGTTCCTGGAAGACAAAATCCAGCCACATGCGAGTCGGAGTTCCGCGGAACAGATAATAGTGCCTGGCGAAGATCCGCCAGGCTTTCCGCGGATGTTTTAGTTCCAGCTGCCCAATCTCGAGATCATCGAGCGAAACTCCCTGGCTGTAGAGCATCCTGAAGATGTAATGGTCGGGCTGCACCAGAAGTTGCGCGGGATTCTGGAAGGCTTCATTCTTTGCGAACCACGCCGCGCTGGTATGCCCATGAGGACTGACCAGCGGCAGGGTTCGAACATGCTCATGGAGCCTCCTGGCTATTTTTCGAGTGCCAGGCTCGGCAGGAAATAGACGATCTGGATGGATCAGCATGACTCCGGGTGCGACCGACCACTAGCATACACGCCGTTAATCTTCGGGCCACAATGGCGACCGCGGGTATCGTTAATTCCATTGGGTTGTGCTGGCTTTCCCCGCACCTGTACTTTTGGAGTATTCCATCCGCGAACGCTTCATGGTAAAAAATCGTTATTCTTCAAGGGAAAATGCAAAATTGGTTTTGTGGTTTGGTCGCGGTTTGCGCTAAGATACAGTGCCTTGTCGAATCGAGGACGCTTGAATTCCGTACCCGAAATTGCGATGAAGCCAGAGTTGGTGGTGCGCCGGTCCACCAGGAGTGCGAGCAACTGACAATGACACACTGCTCAAGCCGCGGTTTTATTCGCAGCGCCGAGACGAAATTTCCCCTGAGGTCTGTCATGACACGCAACGTGAAGCCTCTCGCCTTTCTGCTTCTGATTTCCTGTTTCCCGGCTCGCGCCCAGGCGCCATCCGCAACCACTCCCGCGATCGAGGCCCGCACGGAGGCACTTCTCAAACAACTCTCGCTGGAAGAAAAAGTCGACCTCATCGGGGGCGTCAAGGATTTCTACATTCGCGAAATCAAGCACATTGGCCTGCCCGCGCTGAAGATCGCCGACGGGCCCTTTGGCGTCCGTAACTACGGACCTTCGACGACTTTCGGCGGCATGGGCCTGGCCGCCACCTGGGACCCGGAACTCGTCGCCCGCATGGGCGCAGTCATCGGCCAGGACGCGCGCGCGCGCGGCGTGCATTTCATGCTGGGGCCAGGCGTCAACATTTCCCGCTCCCCTTTGTGCGCGAGAAATTTTGAATATTTTGGCGAGGATCCGTTCCTCGCTTCGCGCACCGCCGTGGCTTACATCAACGGTATGCAAAGTCAGGGTGTGAGCGCGACGATCAAGCACTTCATGGGCAACAACCAGGAATACTTGCGCCATGACGCCGATTCCATCATCGACGAACGCACGATGCACGAGATCTATCTGCCAACCTTCGAAGCTGCCGTAAAGGAAGCGCACGTCGGCGCGATCATGGATTCCTACAACCTGATCAATGACGAGCACGCAACCCAGAACGGTTATCTCAACAAAGAGGTCGCGAAGAAGAAATGGGGCTTCGACGGGATCATCATGTCCGATTGGGATGCGACTTACGACGGCGTGGCCGCGGCCAATGGCGGTCTCGATCTGGAGATGCCGTCGGGAAAATTCATGAATCGCGCGACGCTGCTGCCTGCGGTGAAGTCCGGCAAAGTCAGCGAGGCCACCATTGACGACAAAGTTCGGCGCATTCTGCGCACCGCCATTCGCTTTGGCTGGCTCGACCGCGAGCAGACGGATTTGTCGGTGTCGCAGTACAACTACGAGGGCGGACGGGTCACGCTGGAAGCGGCTCGTTCCGGTATGGTCCTGCTGAAAAATGACGGCAACTTTCTCCCGCTCGACAAAGCGAAAATCAAGTCGATCGCCGTAATCGGACCGGATGCTCATCCCGCACCCGTGGTAGGCGGGGGCAGCGCGGGCGTGCGTCCGTTCGGCTCGGTGAGCTATCTGGAAGGGCTGGCCAGTTACCTCGGCGGCGGTGCAACTGTGTATTATGACCGCGGAATCCCGACTCTGAAAGACCTGGCGGACGCCACGTGGTTTTCGGTTGACGCAGCGGGCAAGGAACCGGGCATCAGCGTGGATGCCTTCAACAATCTCAATCTCAGCGGCACGCCCGCGATCCATCGCGTGGATAAACACATCAATTTCGAGCGCTCGCTGGGCGACGGCGTGAATCAGAACCACGTATCGGCACGCTGGTCGGGATATTTCATTCCCAGCGATCCCGGCGAGTATGTGCTCTTTGTGCAAGGGCCCGACGAGGGCGGTGGCTATCGTGTTTACGTAGACGATAAGCAGGTGATCGACACTTGGGAACTTGCCCGCGCCCGAGTCAGCGAGGTGCGTTTGCCGCTGGCCGCCGGTCCGCATAAGATTCGTTTCGAATGCTCTCTGCATTTCAGCTGGGGCGCGCCCGACGTGAGGCTCGGCATTCTCCGCCCAGACGCGGTTGTGAGCGCCAACGCGAAAGCTTTGGCAGCAAAGGCAGACGTGGTCGTACTGGCAGTGGGCTTTGCTCCCGAGAGCGAGGGCGAGGGAGCCGACCGCACATTTCACCTGCCGCCGGCGCAGGACGAACTGATCAATCAGATCGCCACTGCGAACAAAAACACGATCGTCGTTATGACTTCCGGGGGCGCGGTTGACATGACTCGATGGCTCGGTCGTGTTCCCACGCTTTTCGAGTCCTGGTACGCGGGACAGGAGCAAGGCGCGGCGCTGGCGCAGTTGCTGTTCGGCGACTACAGCCCGTCGGGCAAGCTGCCGGTCACGTTCGAGCGAAGTTGGGAAGACAATCCGGCCCACGACAACTACTATCCCAAGTCAGCCGATCGAAAAACGGAATACAAAGAGGGTGTGTTCCTGGGATACCGCTACTTCGACAATGCGCCTGTGAAACCACAGTTTCCCTTCGGTTACGGACTTTCGTACACCACGTTTGCATACAAGAATCTTGCCATTACTCCAGCGCCTGCCGCAGGCGAACCGGTGATCAACGTAGAGTTTGACGTGACCAACACCGGCCATCGCGCCGGCTCCGAAGTTGCTGAGGTGTACGTGGGAGAGCCGCACGCCAGCATTCCCCGGCCCGCGAAGGAACTGAAAGGATTCGTCAAGGTTTCGCTGAATGCCGGAGAGACCAGGCACGTTTCAATTCTGCTCAACCAAAGAGCTTTCGCTTACTACAACATCAAGACACATGACTGGACGGCAGATGCCGGAGATTTCAACGTGTATGTGGGGAGTTCCTCCGCGACGATTGACCTCACCGGCAAAATAGCGCGGCCAACTCGGTGAAGCCGCCAAAAAGTGCAAACGTTCTCTTATTCGCGAAGGAATCGGTCCGGGAGATTCCCATGACTCTTAAGCGCAAGCCTTCTCGCAAGAATGCATTAGCATCGTCGACGGCACTGGTGGCTGGGATCTGGCTGGCAATAAACTTTTGTTGTGTTCAGGGCAAAGCCCAGAACACGCCACTCTCAGGTGCAATAAAGTCCGATAGTCTGGCCGCGGTCATTCATCCAAAACTATGGCCGGCAAGCAAGTCGCCGATTGGCCTCGACACGAAAATCGAAAAACGCATCGATGCCCTGCTCCAACGGATGACGGTCGAGGAAAAGGTCGGTCAAGTCGTCCAGCCGGAATGGAAGTCGATCACCCCAGCCGAGGTGTCGCAATACCACATCGGCACGATTGAAAACGGCGGCGGTGCGGTCCCGGACGGCAACAAGCATTCGAGTGTTCAGGACTGGGTCAATTTAATCGAGCCCTATTACGACGCCTCGGTCGATCCCGCGAGAAACCGCGTCATCATCCCGGTGATATGGGCCTCGGACGCTGTCCATGGCCACAACAATGTGTATGGCGCGACTCTTTTTCCGCACAATGTCGGACTGGGCGCGGCGCACGACCCGGACCTGATCCGCCGCATCGGCGAGGTCACTGCCGCTGAGGTGCGCTCCACCGGCATCGACTGGTCGTTCGCACCGACGATTGCGGTGGCGCGCGACGACCGCTGGGGCCGGTCCTATGAAAGCTATTCGGAAGATCCGAAGATTGTTGCCCACTATGCCGCCGCCATGGTCGCTGGTCTCGAAGGTTCGGGCTCGAAGTTTCTCGACAAGGATCATGTCATCTCGACCGCCAAGCACTTCCTCGGCGACGGCTCAACCGACGGCGGCCGCGATCAGGGTGATTCGCTTGCCTCCGAAGCCGATCTGATCCGGCTGCACGCACCCGGCTATGCCCAGGCCATCGACGCCGGCACGCAATCGATCATGGCTTCTTACAATTCGTGGCACGGGGTCAAGATGCATGCCAACAAGGCACTGATGACTGACGTGCTGAAGGGCCAGATGGGATTCGATGGCTTCATCATGGGTGACTGGAACGCGCACGGACAGATTCCCGGGTGCACGAACGCGGATTGCGCCGACGCATTCAATGCCGGGCTCGATATCTTCAACGCGCCGCAGGACTGGAAGGCGCTCCATGCCAGTCTGGTGCGCGAAGTGAATGACGGCACGATTCCGAAAGCGCGCCTTGACGACGCCGTGCGGCGGATCCTGCGCGTCAAGATACGTATGGGCGTGTTCGACGAACCCGCGCCAAATAAGCGTCCTGCTACCTACAAGCCCATTGGCACTCCTGCTCATCGCGCCGTCGCACGCCAGGCGGTGCGCGAATCGTTGGTACTGCTCAAGAATGACGGCGTTCTGCCGATTAAGCCGAACGCCACCGTGCTGATCGCGGGCGACGGCGCCGACAATGTGGCCATGCAGGCGGGCGGCTGGACGCTTTCCTGGCAGGGCGCCGATAACGGCCCGAACGACTTCCCCGGCGCCACCTCGATTTATGGAGGCCTGAAGGCCCAGATCGACACCGCGGGTGGACAGGCGCTGTTCAGTCCCGATGGCACGACGGCGCAAAAAGCCGACGTTGCCATCGTCGTATTCGGCGAAACTCCCTACGCCGAATTCATGGGCGACCAGAGGGACGTGGCGCTGCATCACGACAATGTAGAGTCTCTGGAACTGATAAAGAAGTTACGGGCGCAGGGGATTCCCGTGGTCGCCGTCATGCTGTCGGGCCGCGCGCTCTATGTCAATCCGCAGATCAACGCCGCCAATGCTTTTGTCGAAGCGTGGTTGCCGGGTTCGGAAGGCGAAGGCGTCGCCGACGTGCTGACCGGCAAGTACGACTTTACTGGCAAGCTCAGTTTCTCATGGCCAAAGCGCCCTGATCAGACACCGTTGAATGTTGGGGATGCGAGCTATGATCCGCAACTCGCTTATGGTTTTGGCCTGAGTTACGCCGCGCCTGCTCGGACGCCCGTCTTACCCGAAGTGGCGGGCACGACCAAATACGGCGAGAGGAACGTCTACTACGCCAAGGGTTCGGCGTGGAACGGCTATAAACTCTCCATTGGCGACAGCAACGCGCCGCACATGGACTATGTCGGCACCCGCACCACGCTCTACGGATCGGCGGGCCTGATGCTGGAATCGCAGGGCGATGGCGCATTGCATGCCGTGTGGAACGGCAAATCGAAAGCCTGGCTGGAGATGGGCGCGGACCAAGCCAGCGACATCAGCCGAGAGGCCAATGGTGCGATGATGCTCAGCCTCACCGTGCAAGTCAATAAAGCTCCAGGCACAGAAGTGCGGCTGGGCGTCGGATCTGCTTCAGTGCCCGTAACCGCCGAACTGAAAGCCCTTTCCATCGGCAGCTATGGGACGCTGGCTGTGCCGCTGTCATGCTTTTCCGCGCAAGACCTGATGAAGACCCCGACCGTCGCTCATCTGGAAACTTCCGGCAGTCTGGATTTGTCTGTGTCCGAAATCCGCCTGACGGAAACCAGAATGGGCGCGGCTTGCCCGACCGAGTAAAGTATTTTGAGGAAGGCGCGGAACAACGAGCCAAGCAGAATACAGAGTGTGAAACGCCCAAGGGCTTGCATGAAAGCACTGCTCTGCGGCCGATTATATCCCCCTCCCGGAACATGGATCGCGAAGAAAGTCAGAAGCTATACACAGATTTACATTGGTAGCGGTCCGCTTCTGGTATAACGTCGTCTGGCACACAAGGCCTTGGTACTGATCCGAACCAGTCGGAGAAGATTCCACACATGGCGCAAATCAGGAAGTCCCGCCAGAAGTCGGGCGTGGTTACTCTCAAGGTGGTTGCCCAACATGTGGGGTTGACGCCGGGGACGGTTTCCGCGGTTCTGAACAATGCGCCCTCCTCCCGTTCCATACCGCAAGAAACCAAGAATCGGATTCACGCCGCCGCCCAGGAACTGGATTACCGGCCGAATTTTTTTGCCCGGACCTTGCGCAACAAGCGGACGTACACGATTGGAGTGATTGCGGAGGAAATCGGTGATTCCTACGGTTCTCTGGTCATCAGCGGAATCGAAGAGTATCTGAGAAACAAGGATTACTTCTTTCTTACGGTTGTGCACCGGCACAATCCCGAGCTGCAAAGCCGCTATTCGCAACTGCTATTGCAGCGCGGCGTTGAAGGCTTCATTACCGTGGACATGCAGTTGAGCGAAGCTCCGTTGCTGCCTACCGTCGCGGTTCCGGGACACAAGATCTTACCGGGCGTGACCAACATCGTGCTGGACCATCAGCACGGCGTCCGATCTGCCCTTACGCACCTGCTCGAGTTGGGGCACAAAAACATTGCGTTCATGAAGGGCCAGCCCTTCAGTTCGGATTCCGAAGACCGCTGGCAGGCGATTTGCCGGGTAGCCGAGGAATTAAGAATCGAGATTAAGCCTGAGCTGTCGGTACAAATTGATATTGACGATCCGACTCCGCAGGTCGGCTATCCGTTCGCCAAACAACTGCTTGATCGCAAGGTTTCGTTTACCGCGCTTTTTGCCTACAACGATATTTCGGCCCTGGGAGCGATTCGCGCTTTCCAGGAGGCCGGGCTGAGGGTTCCACAGGATGTTTCGGTGATCGGATTTGACGACATCCAGGGTGCTGCGTTCAGCAATCCGACCCTCACGACCGTCAAGCAACCTCTGGCAGATATGGGACGACTGGCGGCACAAACCCTACTGGCGCGGATCGAAGGCGCGACAGACTACCCGGCGGAAATCCCGATTCAGCCCGAACTCGTGGTACGGCAATCCACGGCTTGTGCTTCCAAAACGCCACGCATCACAACTTGAGGAAGCGCAACCGGGCTTGTCGCGTTCGGTCGGTGGCAAGCTTTATGCGGGCAAATCGATGCCTTCATCAGAAATATCGAGCACTCCATCCCTCAGTTCGTTGAACAAGGCCGCAAGCGCCGCTTTTCTGCCGATCGGATTCGTCACTGTTGTCCTCGGTCCGCTGTTGCCCACTCTGTCGGCTCGCTGGTCGTTGAACTACGCGCAGGCAGGATCGCTGTTCACGGCGCAATTCCTCGGGGCGACGGTTGGGGTGTGCCTCTCTGGAGTTATTGTCTCACGTTGGGGCTTTCGATTCGCGATCAACGCTGGTCTTCTTGCCATGGCCGCGGGCGTTTCCGTGTTGCCATTCAGTTCGCGGTTTGCGGGACTGATTTGTATCTTTGCTTATGGAAGCGGGATCGGCCTCGCAATTCCGGCCGCGAACTTGCTTGTCGCGGCGATTAATCCGGAACGGCGCAGCGCAGCGCTCAATCTGCTCAATTTCTCGTGGAGTGCCGGAGCTGTGGTCTGTCCCTTTGCCATAGCGGAAGCGGTCAAGCTTCACGGGATCCAACTGTTGCTGGTCGGGGTAGGCGCACTGCTCTTACTGGTGCTTCTGGCGATTGCGGCCATGCCCTCGTTTGTTGAACCAACCAAAATTCGAGAGGTGCCCGGCTCCGGTGGTTGGTCAATCAATTGGAGGCAGCGGTCGATATTTGTCCTGGCAGCTTTGTTTTTCTTATACGTAGGCACCGAGAACGCGTTTGGGGGTTGGATCGCATCGTTTGCTAAGAGTCTTGGAGCCTCATCGCCAACCTTGGCGGTGATGACGCCATCGTTCTTCTTCGCCGCCCTTATGATCGGAAGGTGGGGGGCGCCTCTGGTACTCAGTAGGAGAGACGAAATCAGGACTGTACGAACCGGACTCGCGGTGGCCTGTGTGGGAATCGCTGGACTGGCTTTGTCGCGCAGCCTGCTTCTGGTTGTGAGTAGCGTTTCAATTGCGGGACTCGGCCTGGCCACCGTTTATCCGATCACGATCTCAATCTTGTCGCGGGAATTTGGACCGTTGGCGGCGAGTGTGGGCTCCGTCATGTTCACCGTGGCTAACTTCGGCGGCGCCATAGTGCCGTGGATGGTTGGCTATTTTTCCCATCGTTTCAATAGCCTGCGAGTTGGGCTGACGATTCCGTTTGCCACCACGGCCCTGATGTACTTTCTTTACGCGGGCAATTTTGCTCGCGGCCAGACTCGGCGATCGTCAGCCTAGGCCATCACACGACTGGCGATCACCCCAAGGCGGGCACAGCAAAGGCCATCCGCCCAGTCACCGACCTGAGAGGAACCATTGCGGGCAACCAAATTTGAGAAATTAATGCGCAAAATCGATTTTCTGCTTGACAACACGCGGCCATGTGCCGCTTAATAGCGCGTCGGACAATGTCTAGTACAAAAACGTTATTCCTGGCCGAAGAGGCATCTGTGGTCAACTAGTGCTGCGTTTCGGAGGATTGCGATGCGTGATCGTTTTGGAGTCCTGTTTCTCTGTCTCGCCCTGTCACTGCCCTTGTGGGGCCAAAAATTTACCGGGACAATCAGCGGGGTGGTAACCGATAAATCGGGCGCCGTCGTCCCTAACGCCTCCGTCTCGATCGTCAACAATGGTACCGACGATGTGCGTAACGTTACGGCCAATGCAGCCGGCGAGTACGTCGTTGTGGAACTGAATCCCGGAACGTACACGGTGACCGTCAAGCAATCTGGGTTTAAGCAGTTCGTCGCCAAAGACGTGGTGCTGAACGTGTCCAGCAGCACCGTAGTGAATGCGCAACTGGAAGTGGGAAACATCAGTGAACAGGTGCAGGTTGAGGCCAATCAGGTTGAGGTTGAGACCGCGACGGGCGCGATCGGCGATGTCATTGAAGGCAACGAGGTGACGCAGTTGCCTTTGAATGGACGCAGTTTCACGCAATTGACACAGTTGATGCCGGGCGTGTCGCAGGCGGCGAACTTTGATACCAAGAATAAAGGCCTTCAGGCCGGCGTCGACTTCTCCGTCAATGGCAACAATACGACCGGCAATATTTTCATGGTGGACGGCGTCAATAACAACGACATCGGGTCGAATCGCACGATTCTCGTCTACCCATCCATTGATGCAATCCAGGAGTTCAAGGTTCTGCGCAACAGCTACGGCCCCGAATACGGCCAAGCCATGGGTGCAATCGTCAGTATTGTGACCAAGGGCGGGACCAACAACTTCCACGGTACTGCGTTCTACGACGGCCGCAATGACTTGCTGAACGCCGCGGACTACTTCAACAACCAAGAGGGGATCCCAAAGGACGTTCTCCGGCGCAACGACTGGGGCTACGTTATCGGAGGCCCCATCAAGAAGGACAAGCTGTTCTTCTTCTTTTCGCAGGAATGGAATCATGAACAGCGCGGCAAGTCCCGCAGCGGCGACGTTCCTACCGCAGCAGAGAAAACAGGCGACTTCAGCGCTCCGCGGACGGACTTGGACGGCAATGGCAACCCATGCGACCCCGTTCCGACATTAAATGGCACCGTTTTCACGAACATTTCGCAGGTGCCGACTGGCGGCCTCTCAACCGGCGGGCAGCTGTATTTGACCATGTTCCCCGACCCGAACGTTGCCAGTCCGGTCAACTGCAAAAACTGGGCTACATCTCTTGCGGCCCCGATTCGCTGGCGCGAAGAAAACGTCAGGATAGATTACAAGCTGGGAAGCTCCTGGAGCGTATTTGGCCGTTACACCCAGGACCATTGGGCCCAGCCGTTCCCCAGTACGCTGGGTTTCTGGGGCGACGATCAGTATCCCTCGATTGAGACCAGTTGGAAGCAGCCCGGCTACCAGGCGACCATCAAACTAACAAAATTGTTCGGGGGTTCGGCGGTGAATGACTTTCAGGTTTCCTACGCCGCCAACAAGATCACAGCCACACGCGCTGGCACCAATCCCGGCTTGAACGACCAGATTAACAACGTCGCCCCTCCTTTCTATCCGTTTTCACAGAAGCTGGAAGGTAAGGATATTGGCTACCCGGGTTTCTGGGGTGGCTGCGGAGCGGACTGCGCTACTGGCGACAGCCTTTGGACCCAGGCGCCATGGCATAACAACGAACAGCTGTTGATTTTCAGAGATGACTTCCAGAAAACAATCAGCACCCATTCGTTCAAGGTTGGCATCCTGGTAACTAACAATCAGAAGAACGAGATCGTCAACAACCCTTCCACGCAAAATGCATTCTACTGGGGCGCCGCGAGCAACAACACTGGGAATGGAGCATTCAACATGCTCTGGGATCAAGTGACTTGGGGCGGCGGCGAGGACCAGACTAACCCGTTCTCGCACATTCGCTGGCACGATATCGAGCCTTATTTCGGGGACACGTGGAAGGTCCGTCGAAACCTGACCGTGGAGTACGGCTTCCGGTGGTCCTTCTTGCGCATGCCCTTCAGTGCAGTGGACAAGATCGCCAATTTTGTGCCCAGTGCCTACAACCCCGCGCTTGGCGGCGACCCCTGCAACGGTCTCGTCCTTCCTCCCGGAGCGGACTTTTGCAGCGCTGCCGGATTCTCGCCCGGCGGTCACGCCGACAACCGCGCTTTAAAAGCTAACAATAACCACGCCGTCGCGCCGCGATTCGGAATCGCATGGGACCCTCGCGGCAACGGCAGGATGTCGGTTCGCGCCGGGGCAGGGCAGTTCTTCCAGCGGGAGCGCTTGAACAATACGCTCCAAATGGCTGCCAATACGCCATTCTCGCTAACTGCCGGCTACTCTCGAGCCTTCGACACGCCGCCAGCGCCCGGCACCTTGTCCGCTTCAGGAGCCCCCAGTTTCAGCCAGGATCCAAGGGACATTCTTCCGAACACCTGGCAATGGAACGTGTCCGTTGAGCAGGAACTGGTCCGCAATACCAAGCTGGAACTAGCCTACGTTGGCAACCGCGGTATCCACTTACTCGGCTACACCGATGCCAACTACGTTCCTGCCAACCAGCGCGTGAACTTTGCGCTGAACAACAAGAATATTGTGCGTCCATTTGGAGCCGGCAACTGGGGTTCGATTAACCAAGCCTTCTGGGGCGCTGACTCAAACTACCACGCTCTGCAGGCGCTGTTCCGTACCCGCGTGAAAGCGATAGACGCGCAATTCGCCTATACCTTCAGCAAGTCGCTCTCCGACACCGATCTGACCAACAGCGGAAATGTGGAGCAAGCCAGTTTGCTGGTCGATCCTCAGAACCAGCGTCTTAACTACGGACCCAGCTACATTAACCGCCCACATATCTTCGTCGGGAATATCATCTACAACGTTCCCACCTTTACTGGGCAAAATGCCTTTGTCCGCACGACCTTAGGCGGTTGGCAGGTATCGGGCATCCTCGGCTATTCGACTGGCACATCCATTACTACTTACGGGCTCCGGGCGGTGAACTCGAACGGAGGACCGGGGACAGAAGCTGCGCCGGGAGGCCTCAACGGCCTCGGCGGCAGCCAGGACAACTTCCGTCCAAACCTCGTGCCGGGTCAGGGTTGTCGAGCCGTCCACCCTGCTGTAAAGAACGATTGGTTGAACCCGGCGCGGTACACGCTGGTTGGATATGCACTGGGGCAAACCACAGGCGACGCCGGGGTGGGCGATTGCCTTGGGCCCGGACTTGCCAACACTGACATGGGTGTCTACAAGAATTTCAAGGCGACGGAGCGGCTCACAATCCAATTCCGGATGGACTTCTTCAATCTGTTCAACAAGGCTCAGTTCCTGGGTGATTCCCAGGGATTCAGCCCACTGAACCCCAACTTGGACACCAATGCCACGGTGGGAACCAATAACATCGTTCAATCCTACAACCCGAATCCTGCTTACGGTGTATCGAACCAGGACAAGGGACCGCGTGAAATTCAGTACGGGATAAAGTTCAACTTCTAGCCCTCCCGCTTCACGGTGAGGCTTGACTTTGGTCAAGCCTCACCGCTTTAATACTGCTAACACATGGGTTCCCTTCGCAGTACTTGTCGTTCCCTCGGCAACATCGCTCCCCGAATATTCTTTTGTCCCCAGACCGTGATTCTCATTCTTCTGTTGGCAGTCCCGGCAATGGCCGGACAAGCTTCGGCCAAGGCTGATGGCACGAAATCGGCCGGCGAAAGCCTGCAACAGCGTTACGACGCAGCCCGGACTTTTCAAATAAGCGGTGACCCGGAACATGCGGCAGCAGAGTACAAGGCCTTTCTGGCGGAGGCGTTGCGGCGGATTGGCGATGCGACGATTAACGATGCGCAGAGCAGTGATGCGAAAATCAGTGATGTGAAAATCACCGAGGCGAAGATCAGAGAGGAGAAGTTCGAGGACGCTTCCAAACTGTTTGCCGAAGCTCTGACGCTGGCGCCTGAAAACCCCGATGTCACTCTCGACTATGCCGCACTGCGTTTGCAAGAGGGCAAGCCGAAAGAAGCGCAGGCTCTTGCCGAGCGGGCAGTTCAACTGGCACCCGGCAATGGAAGAGCGCAGTACATGCTGGGAGCCGCACTTTATCAGCAGCAGGACTATGCCGGCGCCAAGGAGCACCTGGAGAAGGCGGTAGTCGCGCAGCCCAAGTTCGAAATCGGGTACTTGCTGGGTATCACCTACGTCCGATTGCAGGACTTGAACCGCGCTACTCTTCTCTTCAATGAGATGGCGGTCGGGCTAGGTGACACGCCTCAGATTCACGTGCTCTTTGGAAGGGCTTACCGCGAAGGGGATTACCTGGATCAAGCCATCAGCGAGTTGCGCAAGGCGCTTGCCAAGGATGGCAGGATCAAAGTTGCCCACTACCTGCTGGCGATGGCGTACCTGGAGCGGGATGGCGACTCCGGCTTTGGCGAGGCTGTGCCCGAACTCGAAGCGGAACTCAAGGTAAGTCCGAACGATCCCCGCACGCACTATATGGTGGGCTACATCGCGCTGAAGCGCCACGACACCCGACAGGCCGAACAGGAGCTGGGGCGGGCCGCGGAATTGGATCCGGAAAATCCCGACCCGCTGATCAGCCTGGGGCAACTGTATCTCGATGCGGTCCGCTTGCCGGAAGCGGAAAAAGCCTTCCGCCGGGCGATTGCCCTAACCAAAGATCCCGCCCGCAACGGATACCAGGTCAACCGTGCGCATTACGCTTTAGGACGAATTCTTCTGCAAACTGGGCACGAGGATGAAGGCAAGAAGGAACTGCATATCTCCGCCGAACTCCGCGACAAGCCGCACCCGGAGCGGCGGGGGATGGGGGGAGCAGCAGATGCCGCAACCGGGGACGAGACCAGGGCCGGCACCGCGGCTGCGGTGGCTAAGGCCGGACTTTCGCCGGTAGACTTGAAAGCGTCGTCAGCTCTCGCGGAAGAATTCAAACCGGCTATTGCGGATAGCTATAACAATCTTGGCGTCATCGCTGCCGGCAGGAAGGACTACATGGCGGCGTTCGGTTACTTCGAGAAGGCTGGCTCGTGGAATCCAGGGCTCGAGACGCTGGACCGGAATCTCGGTATGGCCGCCTTCTACGCGAATCAGTTTGACCGGTCAGTCGGGCCGCTGGGCAGTCACCTTGCGCGGCACCCCGAAGATTTGCGGGCGCGGGCTGCCCTTGGCCTGTCACTGTTTGGAACACAAAGCTACGCGAGAGTGGTCGAAACGCTGCAACCCATCGAAACGACGGTTGACGCGGATCCGGGGCTGTCTTATGCGTATGCCGTATCGCAAGTAAAAACTGGCGCCTATCCCCAAGGCATGGGACGATTGCACGCACTGGAAAAAGCTAATCCGAACTCGCCCGATCTTCACACGTTAATGGGAGAAGCCTTCGTCGATCAGGGGGAGTACGCCGAGGCGCTGGCGGAATATCGCGCGGCTCTGGGGATCAACCCTAACCTGCAACATACGCACTTCCTCGCGGGCCTGGCGCTGATTCGGCAGGGCGATCCTGCGGAGGCCGCAGAGGAATTTCGAGCGGCGCTGAAGCTTGACGCCGCGGACGTAAGCAGCAAGTATCATCTTGCATACTCGCTGATACAAATGCAGCAACCGCAGGATGCGCTTCCGCTTTTGCTCGAAGTTATAAGGCAGGACCCAAAGAATGCTGACGCTTATTATCAGCTTGGGAAACTCGAACTGCAGCAGGGCAATGCGAAGGAAGCGGTTTCCAACCTGGAAACGGGAACCCGTTTGAGTCCCGATAGCGATTATATCCACTACCAGCTTGCTCTCGCCTACCGCCGGGAATCGCGCACGGAAGATGGGGAACGCGAGATGAAGGTCTACCAGGCGCTCAAGAACCGCCATCGAGGGCGCGATGCAGAGCAACCAAATTAGGCGGATTGTCGTTCTGCTGGCCGGCTCTGCAGGTCTTTGCTCCGCGTCCGTCGGGCCGCAAAAAGGGCCGACGAGTTCTACCTCGCCGGTTGCGACCGCCCGCGTAGAGATCTCTCGCGGGCACCTCGACGCTGCGGAAAAAACGCTGTGGACGGTGCTCTCTACAGACCCGAACTCTTCCGATGCGTTAACTCTCCTGGGGATCGTTCGTGGACGTCAGAAACGCTACACCGAAGCCGAGGCGCTGTTCCGGCGCGTGCTTCAGCTTGAGCCGAAATCGCTGGTCGCACACCGCAATCTCGCCGAAGCCCTGATCGCACTCAATAAACCGGATGCCGCGATCGAAGAATACAAAGAGGTAGTCCAGCTTGCACCCCAAGACTATGCGGCGAAGGTTGAACTGGCCAACCTGTATTTGGGGCGCGGAGAATTCGCCGAGGCGCTCTCCAACCTCGCGAGCATTCCGAAGGACCGCTTTCCACCCGACGCGATTCCAGGCCAGGCCGCGGCCTTGCTCGGGCTGGGCCGACGAGAGGAGGCTGCGGCTCTAATCCCGCGCGCCAGACAATCGCCCGGTCTTGCCGCCGAACTGGCCGAAATCTTTCTGGACGGGAACGCTCCGGAATATGCGATTCAAGCGGTTGACGCGGCACTCGCCGGATCACAGCACGCTCCGGCTCGCCTTTATTACATCAAAGGGCGGGCCTTGCAGGCGACCGGAAATTCCTCTGCGGCGCTTATCGATCTGCAGCAAGCGCTCACTCGTGACCCAAAATCCGTGGACGCCCTGCTCGCCATCGCGGCGATCGAGGCGTCCGGGAGCAAACACGAAGAGTCGCTTGATTTTCTTAAGCGCGCCTACGCACTGCAACCGGACTCGCCCGCTGTATTGCGTCCCCTGGTCGTGGAAGGAATGAAAGCCGGGGAGCCCAAGACGGCGTTGGGTGCAGCGCAAGCACTGGCAGATAAAAACCCTGATAATCTCGACGACCTCTACCTGGCTGCCGCCGCCATGTTGGAGGGCAAGGATTTCGCGACCGCTTCCGCCATCTTCGAAAAATATGTTTCGCAACGGCCCGACGACAGCAAAGGATTTCTCGGCTTAGGCATCGCGCAGCTCGCCCAGCAGCACTATCAGGAAGCCACGAAAGCGTTGGAACGATCGCTCCAGATCGATCCCAAACTGGCAGATGCTGAGTACCAACTTGGCGTAGCCGCTGATCGGCAGGCTTCTGCCGCGGAAGCCCTGCAGCATTTCGAGCGAGCCGTGCAGTTGCAGCCCCGGCATGCCAAGGCACTGGCCGCTCTGGGTGAACAGTACATGCAGGCGGGTGATCTTGAGAAAGCCCACACAGTTCTGGAGGGGTCGGTCTCCGTAAACCCTAACGATCCCAAGGCTCAATACGACTTGGCGCTCGTGCTTTCGAAATTAGGGAAGACCGAAGAGGCCAGACAACACATGGAGCGTTCGCGGGCGTTGAAGACAGGGGAGGACATGGGGAAGAGTCCGGCCGCTGGCGCGGTCAAACCGTGACGGGTCGCCGCAATTTATAGCTTTCAGGGGTGTTTACTTTCAGCTATGGCTCCCGTTAGTCCTGAGACTTGGTGAACGGAATCTTCTTTTGAATCGTGCCATCCTCGGAAATCGTATAAATAAAATCCGCAGCCAGGTTGTGGTAAGTATCCTTCTTACCGCTCGGCCAGGAAATCTCGATTGAGTCAATGGTTGCCTGCGAACCCAGGCCGAAGTGCAGACGAAGATCGTTTTGTGACATGTAGCTGGAGCCGCTGCGCACTTCATTGAATTGAACCAGGCCGCCGGCAGTCACGGTTGCGCGGGCGCCTACGGCAGAGCGGTTACTCTTCGTTCCGATAAGCTTCAGAAGGACAGCGTGGTTCGATGTCTTTGTCCGGTTGATCAGTAGCGTCGGCGGTTCTCCGACATTGAGGATGAGGACGTCCACCTTACCATCGTTATTTACATCGCCGAAAGCTGCGCCCCGCCGGGAAGCCGGCGGCAGATCGGCCAGTCCGGAAATCGCGGTGACATCCTCAAAAGTGCGATCCCGGTTGTTTCGAAACAAGAGGAGGGGCTGGCGATACGGCGCTCCGCCCTTCACCAGGTCCATTTGCGGATAGACGTGCCCGTTGGCTACGAAGAGGTCGAGCCAGCCGTCATTATCCATGTCGAGGAATGAAGTTCCCCATCCCACGAGAGGGTAAGTGGGCTGGCCAATGTGCGAGGCGTAGCTGATGTCGGTGAACCCCTGCTTGCCCCGGTTCCAGTAAAGCGCGTCGGGCTCTTCGGTAAAATTCGTAACGAAAATCTCGAACAAACCATCGTGGTCGATATCTCCAAAATCCACGCCCATCGAGCCTTGTTCGCGACCGTCGGCACTCAACGCCGCACCCGAAAGCAAGCCTATATCCTCGAACGTTCCATCATGGTTGTTGTGGTAGAGATAGTTCGGACCAGCGTCGTTGGCAACATACAAATCGGGCCAGCCATCGTTATCGAGGTCGCCCCAGACCCCCTGCATGCCGAAGTAATGCTTAGAGTCGTCCACGCCGGCGGCTTTGGAGACGTCCTGGAAGGTGCCATCGCCGCGATTGCGGAACAGAAAATCCGACTCGCCGGGCAGTCCCCACGGTCCGCATTGCACCATGACGCCGCGGAAACGGCAAAATTTATCGCTGCTGCCGAATTCCGGCAGCTTGTTGATGTCAATGAATACATATCTCGGGACAAAAAGATCTACGCGTCCATCGCGATCAAAGTCGCCCCAGGACGCGCCGGTGCTGAATCCACCAACCGCGACGCCAGCTTTGTCGGTTACGTCTTCAAACCGGCAGTTGCCAAGGTTGCGATAGAGTGCGTTGCCGCCATATCCCGTAACATAGATGTCGTCCCAGCCATCATTGTCGAAATCGGCCACGGCAACGCCCATACCCCATCCCTTGCGAGTCAATCCGGCCTCTTTGGTGATGTCTTTGAACTTTAGATCGCCTTCCTGGTGGTACAGCGTGATCATGGGATCGCCACCCTGTTTGAAGCGGTCTACGGTGGATCCATTGATGGTGATGATGTCGAGCTTGCCGTCGTTATCGCAGTCGATAAAGCCGACCCCGCCGCTCATGGACTCGATGACGTACCGTTTGTCGGGGGAGGAAATATGAGAAACAGTCAGGCCAGCCTGTTTGCTGACATCTTCGAATCGCGGCGTCGGAGGGGCCGAGCTCGGGCTTTGCGCCCAAGCCGTCAAACCCAAGAACAGAATCCCCAGCAACTTCATGTTACGCATGGAAATACGATATGGTAGCACGGGAGAACAGTTGCAGTTCCCTCGCCCGCTGCGTGCAAAAGAGAGGTTTTCTTTGCGTCTTAATTTTCGAGTCTTGTTGATTCCCTTCTTAGGTGCGGGGCTTGGTCTTGCCGCTCACTCCCAAAACGCACCGGCGGCGGAAGTCCCTCAGATTCGGTTTGCCGATGTGACCGCCGCCAGCGGCATTACTTTCGAGCACGCCGTCTCTTCCGAGAAGAAGTACCTGTACGAATCGATGTCCGGCGGTGTGCTGCTGCTCGACTACGATCAGGACGGCTGGCTCGACATTTACTTCACAAATTCGCAGAGCGTGGCCATGACACTGGCGGGGCAAAAAGCAAAAGGCGCGCTCTATCACAACAATCACGATGGAACTTTCACGGATGTCACCGACAAGGCTGGGGTAGGATTTCCCTGCTCCGCCATGGGCGGCGCCGTCGGAGATTACAACAACGATGGCTGGCCTGACATGGCGCTTACCTGCCAGGAGGGGTTGGTGCTGCTGCGGAACAACGGCAACGGTACTTTTACCGACGTCACGAAGCAAGCGCACCTGACGGATCCGCGATGGGCCACTGGAGCCGCTTTTGGTGACTATGACGGCGATGGCTTCGTCGACCTGATGATCACTCGCTATGTCGAGTTCGACCCAAAAAATCCACCACCCTTTGGCGTCGGAGCGACCTGCCATTATCGTGGCATCCCGGTCCAGTGCGGTCCGCGCGGAATGAAGGGACTGGCCGACAGCCTTTATCACAACAATGGAGACGGCACTTTTACCGATGTCTCTACCACGGCTGGAGTCGACGATGCTTCGCGATACTACGGCCTGGGTGTGATGTGGAGTGACCTTAACGATGACGGCCGTCCAGCCCTGTTCGTGGCCGATGACTCGACTCCGAATTACCTTTATCGCAACGACGGCAGAGGACATTTTACCGATGTGAGTTTCATCTCGGGCATTGCGGTAAACGGCGAGGGCGCCGAAACCGCGGGCATGGGAATTGCCGCTTGCGACTACAACCACAGCGGCCGCTTCTCCCTGATATTGACCACGTTCGAAGATCAGGCAGCCACGTTGTACCGCAACGATGGGGCCATGAACTTCACCGACGTTTCGTTTGCCTCAGGGATTGCCGCGCCTACGATCAAGTTTTTGAAGTGGGGAATCGGCTGTGAGGATTTTGATAACGACGGCTGGCCCGACATTTTCATTGTTAACGGACATGTGTACCCGCAGGTCGATTCCCTCAGCGCCGGCGCCAAGTATCAGGAAAGAAAGATTGTGCTGCGGAACAACGGTAAAGGCTCGTTCCAGGATGTCAGTGAGCAAGCCGGCCCTGGCATCCTGCTTGCCGAAGCGAGCCGGGGCGCAGCTTTTGGCGATCTGAATAACGATGGCAAGATCGATGTGGTCATCGGAAACATCGATGGCAAGCCAATGATACTGCGCAACACCAGTACCGACAAGAACCATTGGTTGACGCTGCGCCTGACCGGACGGCACAGCAACCGGCTTGCTATCGGTGCAAAAGTCAAGGTGAGCGCCGGCACGACACAGCAGGTGGGAGAGGTGCGTTCCGGGGGCAGCTACCTCTCGCAAAACGATCTACGTGTGCATTTTGGGCTGGGGGGGGCCACCAAGGCCGAAAGAATCGAGGTTCGTTGGCCGTCCGGCAACATGGATATCTACAAAGACATCAGCGCCGACGAGTTTTACCTGCTCGTCGAAGGCGAGACCACGGCAAAAATCGATCGCTGATGCAATCTGCCCACAACCCATCAGTCGGGAAAGGGTTCCCCGGCTTTTGCAATTCTGATTCGGTGATCTGTGTACTTGTAGTGCATATCCGGGACTTCGTACTTCGGCATGTGGCACGTCACGCAATCTTCTTTGGCGACGGGACACGCCGCTCCAGGTTTGTCAGCCGTGGGTTTGCTCTGTTTGGAACTAGCGTGGCAACTGAGGCACCGGCTGTCATAGGCGCGAGTCTCACGCACCAGCGGTTGATGCGGATTGTGACAGCTGACGCAAGTGAGGCGCGCATCGCCATTCCCCCAACAGCGGCTGCTCTCTAATCGATAGGGCTGGAATCGCACGTTGGCAACCCCGGTTGCGGCAATACGCTCTGCGTCCCACCAGGTAGTGTGGCACGCGCCGCAGAAGTCTACGAGGTCTACCGGTTTCAGTGTTTTCGGATTGACGATGCTGGCCACACCCCCATCGAAGTCTCCCGCCTTCATGGAGGTCACGTGCCTTGACCCCGCACCGTGACAGCCCTCGCACGAAATTCCCGGCATCGCATTCGCAGGCTCAAAGTGTTTGCCGACCGTAGAGGCCATGGTATGGCAACCGAAACACCTCTGGGCTTCCGCGCCGCTAAGCGTCCGGCTGCTGGCCTTATCCATGGAAGTTGCCGGTTGCGGTGACTGGTTGGGAGTCACGCCGAAGGCATGCAACGTGGCGAAGTAACTGAACCGAATCTCGCGGAATGTCCCATCTTGCTCTGACAGATAGCTTTGACCTACTTTACCGGCCCCGAACGCCCACTTTATCGGCAACGTAACACTCTTGTCGGAACTCGAGGCCGTGTAGTGGAACGTGCCGTCTGCCTCGCGAATAATCTTGTATTCGTATTCGCCGATCCGAAAGCTCTGACCGGAGGCATCGCGCAAGGCCTCCGAGCTTTCCGCTGGAAGCGACGCTTTCGCCATCGAATGGAGCGACTGGCTCTTCACGAAAGTCTCGTGACACTGCTCACAGGCCCGCGATCCAACATATTCATTTTTGCCGGCCCTGCCGTCCGTCGGCCACCACTTCGATTTCTCGATCCGCTCAGGAGTAGTCAATTGTTCCGTAATCGTGGCGGGGGTCTGGGCAAATGCCGAAAAACCGATTGTCATGAGCGCGAAAATGACGAGCTGTAACACGCGGCTAACAGGACGGCGCGGTATGAAAAGTCGAGGGAGCAAAGCAATTCGAAGGTAATTCGCTGTCTTTGGAATTATCCCACAGGGGGCAAACGATAACGGCAGCCGTGGGTACGCACGGAATTGCCGAGGATTCGGGGTAATTCAGGTGTACAATTGCGCTCTGCGTGCTGGAGGAGTCCCATGAAAAGGTCGGCTCGCTATTCGCTGTTTCTGCTCTTCTTTGTGATCCCTTTGCTTGCTACCGCTGACGAGCAACAAAAGGCTCATAAAATTGTCAACAAGACGACCGCAATGTCTGCAGATCCATCCGGAAAACGGGCTGTTAGTTTGGCTATGTCCCAGTCCTTTTCCGTGACTCGGGCGGAGCTTGTGCAGCGTCGTCAGGCAATGAACCTGAACTATGGAGACCTCTTTGTCGCTTACCAGCTAATGAAGAACGGCACAAAGATGGACGACATTGCCGCAAAGATAAAAACAGGCAAAACGGTGTGGCAAGCCGCGGACGAAGCGCATGCAGACTGGAAACAAATCGGCGCTGAAGCCAAGAAGCTAAGCGGCAAAGTGGATAGCAATCTCGTCAGACACTTTGTCAATAAAAAGGCTGAGGCCGAGCGCGACAGGGCCGATGGCTACGATCCACTCGTGGACACGGTCAAAGCGGATAGCGATGTGAGCCGACAGGAAATAGAGGAGGCTCAGGACCGGTACGTCTTCTTGCGTGATCATACTCCTGCCGGGTCCGGTACCAACCTCGACACATCCGACGAGAGGGCGGCTCGAGAGGTCCGGACCGACCCGGCGAGAAACGGAGGGCCTACCGGCCCCAGCGCTCCTCTTCCTGCTGCTGCACCCAAATAAAACGGGAGGAGCTTCCGAAGAGGTAGTGGGTCAGTTTGAAAGGCCGAAACCAACCACGAAGGACGCAAAGGTACACGAAGGCTCCTAGTTTCAGCGTTTTCCTTCGTGTACCTTTGCGTCCTTCGTGGTTCATCTGTTCTGGTTTCCGGCAAACTGCACCACTACCTTCCGAAGGCTGCCGCTTCGGTTTCACCGGAAGATATACTAAAATAGGATTCTGCGCGCTGGAGAAGTCCGATGAACAGATCGGCTCGCAATTCATCCTGGTTGCTCTTCCTTCTGATGCCTTCCCTTTTGCTCGCCGCCTCTGACGAACAACAGAAGGCGCATAAAATCCTAAACAAAGTGACTGCCATGGCCATCGATCCGGCGGGAAAGCGCGCCGTCAGTGTGGCCATGTCTCAGCATCTGTCCGTCGCCCGGGCGGAGCTTGCGCTGCGCCGTCGGGCAATGAACGTGAACTATGGAGAGCTTTTTGTCGTCTGTGAGCTGGTAAAAAGCGGCATGAAGATGGATGATTTTGCCGCGAGGGTGAAAACTGGTAAAACTGTGTGGCAAATCGCAGACGAAGAGCATGCGGACTGGAAACAGATCGGCAGTGAAGCCAAAAAGCTGAGCAGCAAAGTGGATAGCAATCTGCTTGGACACTTTGTCAATCATAAGGCTGAGGTCGAGCGAGACCGAGCCGACGGCTACAATCCATTCCTGGATACGGTAAGAGCAGATAACAACGTCACTCAGCAGGAAATAGCCGATGCTCAAGAGCGGTACGTCTTCTTGCGCGATCATGCTGGGCCCGCGTTTGATTCCGCGCTCGATAAATCCAGCGAGGAGGCTCTCCGATCTGTCCGGCCGGATCCGACGAAAACCGACTCGCGTCCCGGCGCCGGTAGTAGCGGCAACCCGCCACCACATTGAGATTGGGAAATGCACCGCGTCCCGGGCGGGGCCCGGAAGATCCAGCTTAATTATTGGGACTTGCTGAAAGCACTCTGATCGCCTTTTTCTGGAATTGTTATGGATGCCTGAACGCTGCCAAGTTTCTGATTATTCCGGTCCACGGCCCCGAGGCGAAGAGTATAGGTTCCGGGCTTCAACTCCAGTTCCTGATGGAAAGGCACACCGGTCTGCATGAATTGCGCGTAGGCGCTTGGGCGAAGAGTCATTTCCATCGTGTCCCTCTTCTGCCCGGCCAGCCTGAATTCATTGTCCCAGGCGGTCACGGCAAAATCGACCGCAGCCAGCTTCCGCTGGTCGGCGGAATCGCTGAAACTGATATCGTGCGCATCCACTGCGTAATCGATCCGAACCACCTTGTGATCAGCGTCGGGAGGCAGCACCTGAACTCTCAGCAGCAGCCCGGTGAAATCAGGCACCGAAGGTTGCATCGCCGCCTTCATAGCCAACACCGCCTTGTCGGTGGACAACGCCCGTTCCACGATGGCATAGTAGCCGCGTCGATAGGTTAACTGCGTGCCAGCCGTCGCGGTCTTCACCTCGATCTTGCGGTACTTGCCATTCCACTCGTGGTTCGTTGGAGCGTAGGCAAGAGTGTAGTAACTTGACCCCTGTTGCACACTGCGAGACATGGCATCCTTAAGATCATTCGTGCCGTAAAAGGCGCGCCCGCCAGTCTCCCGCGCGACATCGCTCATGGCCTCGTGCGCGTCCCAAATCGCGGTCACCTGGCGTCCATGCGCATCGGCAATCTCATTTTGCGTATCCAGGGTCCCAAGTAAGGAGGTTGGCGTGCTGACGTCGAGGCCGGGCCCCATGCTTATCTGCCCACGAACGTCGATCGGGTAGACAGCCATACGAGCCGCGGCGAGCAGGGCGGCGGTCTGATGGACTGGCGGCGCTTCTTTATCCAGATCGCGAATCTGATAGTTTCTCCCGTCTGGCCCGACCGTGTTTTTAAGATTGCTCGCCTGATCGAACGGATTCAAGTCAGGCCCGAATGTAACGGGAAATTCCGCGGACAGCCATATCAGGTTCTTTCGTCCGGGATAGCCCGCGACGGCTTGAGCCAGAGTATCGAGAGCATTCAGCGTCAGGAACATGCGCTGTAGTTTCTGATAAGAATCCTGCACAACCAGCGCTTTGCGAATGGCTTGGCCGATGGGGGCTATGGGCATGGAGTTCGACAGCGGAGTCGGTCCCGTGGAAGCTGGAGCAGCAACATTCTCGAGGTCCGTGGCTCCAATCTCTTCCTGCTGCTGCTGAGTCTCAGGGCTAAGGAGTAGAGACTGACTGCGCAGCAGTCCCCTTGCCGCCGCCACTAAGGTTCCAGAGTCTCCCGAGAACCCTTGAATCATGCTGAGTCTTGACGTGAGCACAAACAGCGCAATCGGTAAACCCGGCGGCAGTTTCTCCAGAAACTGAATCATCTGCTTGCGCGCCTCGGCCTGGTCCATCCCACTAGTGTTAAGCATGTCCATTAGAACGATGGTGACGGGCCGGTCGGCCTCCGGCTTCATGAATGCGAAGTTGGTGTATTGGTGAGGAGGAAGCTCCAGGGGCGGATAGGACTTGGCGGGAGCAGCCGCTGGCACCTGCACGGCGAAAGCTGTAATTTTCTGAGGCTTGTTATCTTCAAGCACAGTAAAATCGCCCCGTTTTAAGCCAGGAATGAACTGGCCATGGTGGTCAGTCACAATCACGTCGACCAACACCAGTCGGGCGGTCGCGCGAAATACAGGAGGAGAACTGGATTGACTAGCCGCACGTGCCGGGGAAGGCGCGGAACTGCCGGAGTCTTGCGCATTTAGGGCAATGGGCAGGGTCAGCGCGACAACACCAACGAATTCAAGAAAAAGAGAAATCCCGATCCGTCTTCTCACGCTTCCCTCCGGCACAGCAGGCTGGGGGCAACCCCCTCGGGCGGGCGGACTTAGTGATCTTGATTGTAGCACCGCCTTCTTCACGGACGTGCAGGAGAACCTGCGTCCTGGACGACCTCAAGTGAGCCCTTGGCGAATGCCTGTTTCCAGTTATTATGTTCTAGAAGAAGGATTTTCTTTGAGGTCCCATTATGGATGGAGGAAATCTACTCACTCGGTTTCTATCCTTTCGAGTGACTAGCCATGCGCGGTTCCCACTTGTTTTGTTTTGTATCGTATTCCCCTCCATCGCCGCCGCGCAAACGTGGGGGAGCCCCGTCTGGAGCGATGAGTTTAACGGCGCGCCTAACAGCGCAATCGATCCGACCAAGTGGCAGTACGACACGGGAATTCTGAACGTTAACAATGAGGTGGAATACTACTGTGCGCCCGGCAGCAGCACCCCGCCGTGCGTTGCGGGAACGCCGAATGCCTATATCGACGGCCACGGGCACCTGATCATCCAGGCCATCCGGATCAATTCCAGTGGAACACCGTACAGCGGAAGCTGGACATCCGCCCGCCTGAACACGGCCAACAATCTGCAAAGTTTTCCGTATGGCCGGCTGGAATCGAGCATGTCGCTTCCCATCGGTCCGGGACTCTGGCCTGCCTTTTGGGCTCTCGGTAACAACATCAGCACCGTGGGCTGGCCAACATCGGGCGAAATTGACTTCATGGAAAACGTTCCCGCCTCAGGCAACCTGGGCCCGACCGCCATTCGCTCCACTCTCCACGGCGGGAATTCAGCGAGCAATTGCTATTGTGGGGGAAACGGACTTGGCCAGTCGTACACCTTTCCCAGCAATGATCCCAACGGCCCCGATGTCACCACTTTCCACACTTACGGAGCCATCTGGTCCGCGAACATGGTGCAGTTCTATGTGGACGATCCAACCAACATCTTTCTGATTCGCACCACCAGCGACCTTCCCTCGGGCTTTACATGGGATTTCAATCACCCGTTTTTTCTGCTGCTGAATCTCGCCGTCGGCGGGACTGGTAGTTGGCCCGGGCCGCCGGACAGCACGACGCCGAGTCCCGCAATAATGACTGTGGACTATGTTCGCTGGTACCAGCCATCGCCAATCAACGGGCCAACCATGAGCGGCCCTGCGATTAGCACGAAGGAGGGGAGCCCAGGCAGCAGTGCGATAAGCCTGAGTTCGACCAGCGGAACCGGCCGCGTCTTTCTCTCTTGTACGACCACGGCGCCCAAGGCCACGTGCTCCATCAACTCGGGAGATCCTTTGAACCAGTACACCGTGGACTTCAGCAAGAGCGCCAACAACACTGCTACCGTAAAGGTGACGACAACGGCCAACACCGCAGGAATGCTTACACCAACTCCAGGATCGGATAAGCACGGTTTCTTTGCGAGCATGATCGCGGCGTGCGGCCTGGTCTTCGTGAGCTTCGTTCTCGTACCGGCAAACTGGATGCGTAGTTTACGCCGCGGTCTGGGCGGAGCAGGATTGATGCTGGCCCTGCTAATGCACCCTGGATGCGGAGGAGGTAGCGGCAGCTCAAGCGGCGGTGGAGGCGGTGGCGCCAACAACGGAACACCACCGGGCAGCTATGCCGTGACCGTGAATGCCTACACGGTCAGCAATACGAGTGGGAGTCCAGATTCCACAGTAACCATCGCTCTCACGGTTAACTGAGCAGTGCGCACACGCGGGATCGTTTCCACCATAGGTCATCAGTTGCAGATCCTCGGAAAGGCTTTTTCTGCCGAGACCGCGCCGAGCCCGCAATGCAGCCTGGCGTTTCCGTGCCTATAATCTAACGTCATGGCTGAACCTGATCATTCTGCAATGCTGGCGGTGGCGCTCGCGGAGGCCCGGAAGGGGCTGGCTGAAGGTGGCATTCCGGTTGGAGCCGCGATCTTTGATGCCGCGGGCAGACTTCTCGGCTCGGGTCACAACCGCCGCGTGCAGAACGGAGATCCGTCCCTGCATGGCGAGACTGATGCCTTCCGCAATGCGGGGCGGCAGCGCAGCTATCGCAATCTAACCATGGTAACCACTCTTGCGCCCTGCTGGTACTGCAGCGGACTGATTCGCCAGTTCGGCTTTGGTTCCGTGGTGGTCGGAGAGAGCCGCAATTTTCAGGGCGGGCTGGAGTGGCTCCGTTCGCTTGGAGTGCGAGTGTTTGATCTTGATTCCGACGAGTGTGCCTTGCTGTTGAGCGAATACATCCGCAACCATCCCGAACTGTGGAACGAGGACATCGGCGAAGAGTAACGGCTGGAGAACTGTCTCGCAAACGCTGAACTGATGGTTTGAACACCCCCTCGCTCGGAGGAAGTCAGATCCGATGAAACTTAATAAAGAGTTGTTGCTGAGCCTTCCCAAAGTGCTTTTGCACGAGCATCTGGATGGTGTGTTGCGGCCGCGAACTGTCATTGAGTTGGCAAAGAACGAAGGGTATACGCAGCTTCCCACAACGGATCCCCAGGCGTTGGGCCAATGGTTTCATCGCGGCGCGAACCAGGGGAGTCTCTCCAAATACCTGGAGGGGTTCTCGCACACCATTGCGGTGATGCAAACTGAGGAGGCACTGGAGCGCGTCGCCTATGAACAGGCCGAGGATCTCAGCAAAGACGGTGTGGTTTACTTTGAAACTCGCTTCGCGCCGGTGTTTCACACGCGAAAAGAATTGACCCACCAGCAAATAGTCACCGCCGTGTTGAAGGGGCTGGAGCGAGGCCGCAAGGATTTTGGAGTCTCCTCCGGGTTAATCATCTGCGCCCTGCGCAACCGGCATGAATCGCTCGAGATGGCGGAGCTGGCCGTCGATTTTCGCGCGCGCGGTGTAGTGGGCTTCGACCTTGCCGGAGAAGAGGGCGGTTATCCTGCGAAGAAACACGTTGACGCTTTTCATTACATTCAACGCGAGAATTTCAACATCACGATTCACGCCGGGGAGGGCTACGGAAAAGAATCGATCTGGCAGGCGATCCAGTATTGCGGGGCGCACCGGATCGGGCACGGAACGCGGCTGATCGATGACATCGCCGTCATGGACGGCAAGGCGGTGAAATTGGGCGACCTTGCTCAGTACGTGCTCGACAAGAGAATCCCACTGGAGATTTGTCTGCTCAGCAATGTCCACACGGGCGCCACGCCAAGTCTGGCAGAGCATCCTTTCAAGATTCTGTATCGGGAGAAATTCCGCGTCACGCTGAACACGGACAACCGGTTGATGAGCCAAACTACTATGACGCGGGAATTTGAAGCGGCCGCTGACACGTTTGGGTTTTCAATGGATGATTTCGAGAAGATCACGATCAATGCGATGAAGAGCGCTTTCTTGCCTTATGGCCAGCGCTATAATTTCATCTACTCGATTATCAAGCCGGGTTATGCCAAGATCCGTAAGTCTGCGGGCACTCCTCCTTATTCCCATCAATGAAGAACCTCATGGACAATCCCTTCATGATGCGCGCCATCCAGCTCTCGATTGAGAACGTCTACTCGGGACGCGGCGGCCCCTTCGGCGCGGTGGTAGTGAAAAACGGCGATATTCTTGCCGAAGGCTCGAACCAGGTTACCTCGCTAAAAGATCCGACGGCACACGCTGAAATACTTGCCATCCGCGCGGCTTGCGCGAAACTCGGCGTCTTCGAATTGCACGGCTGTGCGATTTACACTTCCTGCGAGCCGTGTCCCATGTGCCTGGGCGCGATCTATTGGGCGCGGCTTTCTCGCATCTATTTTGCCAATGGCGCTGCCGACGCATCCAGCTTTGGCTTTGACGATTCGCTGATCTATCGCGAGATCCCTCTGCCACCCGCGCAGCGCGCAATTCCGATGATTCAGATGATGCGGGAGCAAGCGCTCGCGGCGTTTCAGGCCTGGCAAGAGAAACCCAACAAGATCGTCTACTGAGGAAAGGCCTTGATCGAGTGCTAGTTCAATAGGGCACGCGCACCGACTTTACCGATTCCGCAGAGTCGTAAGTTATTTGAGACTCTCCACGTAGACGATCAAGGCCTTCAAATCGTCCGGCGGAAGATCGACCGGGGGCATGCCGCCGGCGTTCATTTTCGCGGTGGGATGTTTGAAAAGTTCGGCTAGCTGGTCGGGCGAGAATTTTGCGCGTATGCCGACGAGAGCTGGGGCCGCGGCAGTGCCCACTCCGCCATCCCCATGGCAGGCGTTGCACGATTGCCCCTCGAAGATGATTTTCCCTTTCGCAGCCAGGGGGTCTGCGAGCGTGACATTTGCGGCAGCCAAAGACGCGGAAGAAAGCTCCGGCTCAAACGGCTTTTTCACGTACTCGTTTTCTTCGGCACTCTGCTTTGCCAGTTGCTGGGCCACTCCGGGATCGTGCCGGTCCAAATACTGGCTGCGGAGGCCCAGTCCAAGAAGTGAAAACACCACGAAGGCGTAGGCCCCCATCGCCGCAGGCCTTTTCCACGGACGCCGCTCGACACTGCGATCCAGGAAGGGAAGGGCCAGGACGGCAAGGACAAGCAGCGTTGGAATGACAAGCACGCCGACGATCGCGGCCGACCCGTGCCAGTACTTCAGCCATTGAAATATGGGCAGGTAGTACCACTCTGGCCGCGGCACGTATTGCGTATCCGCTGGGTTGGCCGGCGGCCCCAGTTGCATCGGCACAAAGAAGCATAGCAAGCCGAGCCCCGCAATCAGCAGCGCCGTCAGCGACAGATCCATAAGCACCTGCCGGGGATAGAAGAGTTCCGCCTCCTGCTTTGGTTGGCTGGGATCTTCATCGACTGGTCCCGCCGCTCCCGCTTTGCGGAATAGAAAAATATGAGAGGCTACCAGTGCGAAGATGCATGCGGGAATGAAAAAAACATGGGCCACGAAAAACCTTGAGATGGTGAGCGTACCCATCTCCGTCCCACCGCGCATCAGACGCTTGATGCTCTCTCCAATCAAGGGAACTTCACTGACGGCGTTGGTTCCCACGGCAGTGGCGAAATAGGCCCTTTGATCCCAGGGAAGCAGGTATCCGGTGAAGGCCATCGCCAGGACCAGACCGAAGAGAATGCATCCAGAGAGCCAGAGAAGCTCGCGCCGCCCTTTGTACGACCCGTAGATGTAGGTTTGCGAGATGTGCAGGAACAACACAACGACCATCGCACTGGCGCCATAGGCGTGGAGGCTGCGGAGAAACGATCCGGCTGTCACCGCTTTGGTAATGTAGGCGACGGTAGTGTGCGCGTGGTCGGCCGATGGAACGTAGTACAGCGCAAGAAAGATTCCGGTAATAATCTGCGAAAGGAAAATGAATAAAAGTCCCGATCCGAAGATGTAGGCGAAGCGCGCGCCGCCGGGAATCGGCTCATCGAGAGCGCTTCGAAGCAGATCATCCAGGCCGGTGCGGCGGTTCAGCCATGCCCAAAGCCCCGACTCGTGCCGCACGGAGGATCCGGTTTCGCTGGTCTGCGTCGAATGCATTCTTTTTCTAACCGATGACTTCCTTGTCTGAGACGAGTTGGCGGAAATATTGGAATCGCACCAGCAGTCGGCCATCCTGAGCCGACGTTTCCAACGCATCCATCCCCCGTAACGAGGGCCCGCTGACTCGAGTGCCGTCTGCCGCGAACGTTCCGCCGTGGCATGGGCAGACAAACTCTTTCTTTTCCTTGTTCCAGGGAACCGTACAACCCAGGTGTGGACAGATGGAGGTGAGAACGCGGAGTTGGCCCTGGCCGTCTTTTGTCACATAGACGGCCTTTTCAGATATCGCTTTGCGCCAACCATCCACTTGTTCGATCTGCACCGTCCGCATGACTGGTTCGGTCAGTGAGGAGAATTCGCTAAGTTCTCCCACTGGCGAACTCTTGAGTTGAGTGGTCCGGCGCAGCAGCGGAAATAGTGCAAAGCGAATGAGCGGTACGGCCAGCAAAGTTCCGACGAAGACGGAGCCGAGTCCCAGCAGCACTCCGAGAAACGAGCGCCGGCTTTCAGCGATGCCGGATGATGAGGACTTAAGTGTCGTGCGTTCTGAATGCGCTTCGCCTTCGAACATGCGGTGCCTCAATTGCACAGAGTTAAGCTATTAGCGCCCCATCGAGCCAGGTTTCGACATCCCACACGTTGTTGAGCCGATTACTACTTCGCCAGGCTTCGGATGTACGCCACGAGCTTCGTTACATCGTCGGGCTTAATCTTCGCGCCAAACGCCGGCATTTTCCCTCGGCCCTTAGTGATGACTTCGGCGAGCTGGGCATCCGTTTGGCTCTGCACTTCGCTGGATCTCAGGTCTTTGGCTTTCATCGCCTTGCCAGTGGGCGAACTGCCACTACCATCTTCCGAATGGCACAACGTGCAGTTCGTCTTGAAAAACTTGGCCGGATCGCTCTGGGCCTGAAGGCCAGACGAGAGGGCCAACATTGCCAGACAAATCAATATGCCGTGTGCAATTCGTGAAGTGTTCCCTTGCATGTGTATCTCCTTTTACTTGCCCACTGAAGCGTTAACAAAGATTCCACCGAATGATTGCCTTGATTCCATGCGAACCATTGTTCCCTCCTTAAGAGTCCTTAGGCCCGTACTGACGATTCGTTGGTAATTCTCGCGGAGCAATGCACACGGGCGCAGTGGAGAGCGTCACCTTACTTTGTGACCAGAATCACAAGTGGAATATCCGGTATTTTCCCACGCGCACGGACCCCGGACACAACACGCCCCGCGACCACAGCAGTCTCACGGATCGCGAGCTAAACATCTCGGGAGCAGGATTTCATCCAGGATGGTCGTTGTCTGTGCAAAATTGCTCAACATTCTGCGAAATCTGGAGTCGAGTTGCCTATTTGCGCGGACTTGACGGTTCCGCAGGAGGCGGAACGGCACAAGGTCAACTTTAGACACGGCCCGGGACCTGGGCCCTGGGATTTTGTGTCACGCTCTAGAGTCGGGTTGGACGGTTAAGGCGGGAAGATCGATCCGCTGCCTAGAGTTCGTCCACTTAGTCAGTGGAATGTGTCAAGCGGACCTCGACGCGACGGTTGTAAGCGCGCCCTGCGGCGCTCGAATTGGGCTGCAGGGGCGTTCTCGATCCTAGCCCCTTGGCAGTGAGCCGCGTCTGGGGGACGTGGAGTTCATTGACTAGCGCATTTCGCACTGCGATAGCTCGGCGGTTCGAGAGGTTCAAGTTGTGGGCCTCAGGACCACTTGCGTCGGTGTGCCCTTCGAGGGTAACTATGGCCGCCGGATCTTTCGCGAGCGCGTCGGCGAGCTGCTGCAGCCAGGGACGATATTGCGAGTCAATCAGGTCGCTGTCTTCATTGAAGAAAATGCGCCTTAGTTCTGGACCGTTGCTCGAGTTCTTCGACGTGACACCTAGATCAGTTGAAAACCTCTGGACCACTACCTCCTGGGACTGGTCCGAACCATGGGCTCGCGGATGCTGAAAATCTGTGGCCGGGTTTGCGCCCGGTGAGCTTGGCCCAACCATGAGTGATGCAGGCAATCGGGTCGGTACGGAAAAGCTTGCAGGCTGACCGTTCTGCGCCACGGTGGATCGACCCGGCAACCCTGCCTTGACGGTCCCCAGACGCAGTGGAAACTTCTCGAAGAGCATCAACGCCAGAATCCCGGCGAACGCTGCAAAAGACAAAGCCTTCGTCCACGCCATCCGGCTTGGGGAGAGTTTTTTTGTCGTCGGCGCGGACCTGGCCATGGCCGGAGAATCCGCTAGAGGAGCCGAGATAAGGCTCTGCTTTACGCCGCCATTCCCATCGTGGTGAGAAGCAAGATCTGAAGCCGAATTCGGGTCGGCTGGCACTTCTTCTTCAGCTGTCTTCAATGTCGAATTCGTTTCCAGTTTCGCTGTTCGGTCGTCCGTAATCGCCGCCATTGTGCCGCCTTCGATAGCTGCGCCCGGAGCTTCCGAGGTATTTTCGAAGGACGCAGGAGTTTTCGTCGCTTCCTCCGCACTGTAGTACAGCGGGATTATCGGCGGCACGGCTAGCGGCTGAGATGACTCGCCCGATTTTGCCATCAACAGAAGCCGCTGCTCTTCCAGGGCCTGGTTGATGCGTGCGAGGGCTTCGACCACCGAGGGCGGGACGTAGTCACTCGCCCCGGCTGTGTTTTGATCGGCAGCGCGAGCGGACTCCGTCATCGTTCCTGCTTCGTGCGGAAAGCTGCCCGCAATCGCAACCGGCTCTTCGTGCGCAAACCCGGTTGCATTGTCTGTTTCAGGCGGCGTCGTGTTCTTGGTTGGCTGAACCTTGCCGCGCCCGACTGCGACCGGCGGCTCCATCGCAAATACGTCAGCCAGCGCGCTGTTGAGATCCAGAGCGCGCGCGGCCTCCTCTAGAATGCGCTCATCGATCGATTTCGCGCGTTCCGCGAACCCCAACATCATGGCGCCGAAGCATAGGGTGTTAATGTTGCGGGGAACGCCTTTACTGTGGTTCCAGATCAGTTGTACTCCGCCCTCGGTGAACAGATCTGTTCCGCTGTATCCCGCCGTTGCGAGCCGATGATGGATGTATGCGGCAGTCTCGTCAAGCGCCAGGGGCCTGAGCCGGCTGATGGCAGAAATCCGCTGCCGCAACTGCTCATGGGCCCCCGCCGCCAGTTTCTCCGCTAGCTGCGGTTGTCCTGCCAGAACGACCTGCAGCAGCTTGGCGTCAGGAGTCTCGAAGTTCGAAAGTTGCCGCAATGCTTCCAGCACGACGTATTCGAGATTTTGCGCTTCATCGACCACCAGGATTACGCGTTTGCGTTCTCGAGCCGCGCGGTAGAGCACATCGTTGACCTGCTCGAACAATTTGTGCAGGCTCGTCTCTGCCGAACTGGTGCCCAGCTCGTACAGCACCGACTGCAACAGGTCATGCGGTTCACTCTGCGGTTGAAAAACAAACGCCGTATGGGCGGCGGTGCGAAATGTTTCCAGAAGGCTGAAGAGCAGCGAGGTCTTGCCCATGCCGGGCTGCCCTATCAGCACCTGAAATCCGAAACCAAAATCGATACCGTTGATCAGTGAGGTCAGCGCTTCCCGATGAGTGTGGCTCTGATACAGGAACCGTATGTCAGGAGTCACACCGAAGGGGTTCTCCTGCAATCCAAAATGGATGAAGAGTTGACGCGGCAACGAGTTTTCTGCTGTGTCCCTCAGCACTTCACACCTGCGCTACCAATCCTCTGCACCTCAACTGCCATTTCTCCAAACAAGCGGACTGGCGCGGAATTCAGCCCATAGTCGAGGATGAGGCGGTAAGACCTTTCAGTAAAGGTGCAAGGCCTTGCACTACAAAGTGTACGCAGCAACCTGGGTTCATGCCAAGGTCGACCAGAGTCGGAACTTGGATTCCGCTGTGTGGGCTTAATCCGTAGCCGCTGGCCGCAGAAAGAAGTCTTTAGGATCTGTGATTCATGTGCGTTGCCTTGACAGTCCAGGAACAAAGGAGCAATATTTCCCTGTATTAAACGCATTTAATGTGGCCGTTTCCCCCCGGCGCGGCCGGGAGCAACCCATGTTGCCTGCCAGTTCCCTTCCTTCGATGCGCTTCCGCCTCGTTTCGTTTGCCGGCACTTTACTCGCTCTGGCTGCGTACGCCCAACCCGCTCGGGCGCAATCGGCCTACGTGCGCGCCAGTCAAGTTGGTTACGAATCCGGCGAAACGCCCTTTCGAGCCTCCCTGATGTCCACGGCAGAGGAACGCGGAGCGAGCTTCGATGCGGTCAACGCGAAGGGAGCCATCGTATTTTCGGGCCACGCCGGTGCTTTGCTGGGCACGTGGAGCCATAGTCAGAAAGTAACGTATAAAATCTACGCTCTCGACTTCACCGCTCCTGGAGGCGACCTCTACACCATTTCCGTGCCCTGGCCAGCAGCGGCGACTTCGCCGCGTTTCCCAGTGGATGGGCCCGACAAGCTCTATTCCGGGCTGCTCTTGAACACCCTGTTTTTCTTTGAAACGGAGCGCGATGGAGCGAACTTCATCCCCAACGCGCTGCGCACGGAACCCGCACACCTGAAAGACCAGAATGCGCAGGTTTACAAGACGCTTCCGCTCGACAGCAACGACTTTGTCGATAACGCGCCGCCGGCAACGCCGTTGGTGTCGGCGAAACTCCCGAACATCGATGCAGCGGGCGGTTGGTGGGATGCCGGCGACTATACGAAATATGTCGAAACAACCAGTTGCACCGCCGCGCTGATGGAGATTGGGATTCGCGACTTTCCGAACCAGATGGGCGCTGGCGCTCCAGTGAACCCTCCAACACCGCCCGGCTCTGTTTCCTATGCGGGCATCAGCGGACCCGGAGCGCCCGCGTCATCCGACTTCACCGGCGAAGCGAGGTTTGGGGTCGATTGGCTGATGAAGAGGTGGGATGACAAAACGCGAACCTTGTACTATCAGGTGGAAAAACGCAAGACTGGATTACTACGGCAGGGCGATCCCAGTTCTGCCACGGGCAACTGCGGCGGAACCTGCGCGGTCTAGCGCGATATCAATACTTCAACCCGCTGCTCGATTTCTGCGATCACGATGGGAGCGAGGCCGGCCACGCGCAGTTGCTGGTTGAGTTGATCCAATTTCGTTAGCTTGAATTGTGTCCACTCTGCAATCCGCGCTCTTACCTGTTGGCTTGACTCCTGGAAAACCGTGATCGCCTGCGAGGGCACGGCCCGATCTCCGCTTTCGACCACCCGCAGCGCCGATGCCAGGCCGGCGTACGCACTTTGCAGCCCGAGTTCCTCCGCCGGTGTGTGTTCCTTATTCGTCAAAATCTTGCCGATTTCCTGTTGAGCTGCCGAGAGCGCAGGCTTGAGCTGTGCGCTTTGTGGTCCTGCCTTCTGCTGTCCGAGCTTCTGTTGAATATCCGCCAGTTGTTTCTGAAGGGAGTTGATTTCAGCCAGCGCGCGGCGCGCCTCGATGGTTTCGCCAAATATCTGCCGGCCCAACTGCAACTGCTGCGTGAGCACCTCGGGAGTAGCTGGAGAGCGTGGGTCCATGACCACTTTCAAAGATTGGTCTTGCCCCTTTCCATCGACCGTCAGGCGGACTTTGTAGATTCCCGGCACGGCCTTCGGTCCGCTCGGATTGCGGTATTCGGCTTCTTCGTCCGCGCTCGGGCCACCAGAGCTGCCCCACGTAAGGTTCCAGACGAAACGATGCATTCCGGCAGTCTTTTCGAGCACCTCAGGCTTGGGGAACCAGCGCTCGGCGACGGGAAGCGGCGGATGCTTCCGCGTGCCCTGATCTTTTAAGGAATGATCCTCTGAAGAACGATCGTTTGACGAAAACGTTCTGACCAGATTATTTTGCGCGTCGAAAATTTCAAGTCGAACGCTGCTCGCCGCGGACGGGAGGAAGTAATCCATCACCCCGCCACCAGGAGGATTCTCCCCCGCCGGTTCCTCGGGCGGGAGTGGCGTTCCGGAAAAGGAGTCGTTATCGATGCGAACTGCGGAGGCCGGACTGTAAAGGAATGGACCGCCCGCTCTCTTCGCCTCAAGCGTCTGACGCAGGGGCGTAATGTTATCGAGAATCCAGAAAGCCCGGCCGAACGTAGCGATCACCAAGTCATCGCCATGAACGGTGAGATCGCGGACCCCAGTAACCGGCAGATTCAATTGCAGAGACTGCCAGTGGTCCCCATCGTCCCACGATACATAAACTCCAAATTCGGTTCCGGCGAAGAGAAGCCCTTTGCTCTGCGGGTCTTCGCGAACGGCGCGCAAGAATGCAGGAGCGTTAATGCCGCTCGTGACCAGTTGCCAGGTTGCTCCGTAGTCACGCGTTCGATAGATGTAGGGCGTCCGATCGTCGAGGCGTCCGCGATCGACGGCTGCATAGGCGACGGCGGGATCGAAGTGCGACGCTTCGATCAGCGAAATTTTGCTCCAGTCGCTCAATCCTGGCGGACTGACATCTTTCCAGTTCTTTCCGCCGTCGCGCGTCAGGTGAATCAGTCCAGTGTCGCTTCCCGCCCAGATCAGATCGGGGTTGAGGGGCGAGGGCGCGATTGTGAACACGACTCCATAACCATCACGTTTCGCGTTCTCAATGGTTGACGGATCGGTTTTCAGCGCTTTTTGCGATCTCTTTTCCTTTGCGCCCTCCGAAGCGTTGGTTGCTCCCGTGAGATCGGGACTGATGGTCTCCCAATGCAAACCGCCATCGACAGTCTTCATCACATACTGTGTTCCGAGATAAAGTGTTGTTGGATCAGACGGGGAAAGAACCAGCACCGGAGTCCAAGGGGCACGATATTTGCGCTCATAAATCTCCGCGTCCCACGCAAATGCGGGCCACGGAGCGATGTCCTGGCTCAGGCCGATCCGCCGGTTAAATCGCGATACCGCACCGTAAGTCCCAGTCAGATAAATGATGCTGGAATCCTTCGGATCGACCACCATGTACCCGCTCTCGCTCGGCCCCGCGGTGAACCAGTCCCGCGGTGTGACTTGAGCGTGATCGGTACGGCTTAGAACGGCGGCGGCGCCACTATCCTGCTCCGCACCGTACACGGCGTAGGGAAACTGATTGTCGGTGGTGACGTGATAGAACTGCCCGGTTGGCTGGTTATACCAGGTGCTCCACGTCTGCCCTCGATTGAGGCTGATCGTGGTTCCCTGGTCGGTTGCAAGAACCATGCTGGCGGAATTTTTCGGGTCGATCCAAAGCTCGTGATAATCGTCTCCACCCGGCGCGCCGCGGACGACCGAAATGGTCTTCCCGCCATCCTCCGATCGGTACAGTGCAACATTGGGCATGTAGATAACATCGGGATGCTGCGGATCGATGGTAATGCGATTGAAGTACCATGCGCGGCTGGTAAGACGCGTATCGGCGTTGGCCAGCACCCAGGTGTGGCCCGCATCGTCGGAGCGATAAAGGCCGGACTTTTTGGCGTCGTTCTTGCTCTCGATGAGCGCATACACGCGCTTGCCGTCTGGCGCAACGGCGACGCCAACCCGTCCCCAATCGCCTGCGGGCAATCCGCTTCCCTCAAGATGAGCCCACGTTTTGCCGGCATCCTCGGTCCGATAAAGGCCACTGCCAGGTCCGTCGATGGGAGCATAGGAACTCCACGGAGGACGCCGCGTATGCCATGCGCCAGCAAACAAGAGCTGCGGGGAAGACGCGCAAATCGCCAGATCTGAAATGCCGATTTCCGGCCCCATATCGAGAACCCGCGCCCAGTGCGCTCCTCCATCGACCGACTTGTAGGCGCCACGCTGTTCGTTCGGACCATAAGCGTGCCCAAGGGCGCCGACATAGACGACGTTTGCATCTTGCGGATCGATCACAATTTTGCTGATCTGCCGCGTGTCCTCCAAGCCGATGTGATTCCACGTCGCGCCGCCATCGGTGGATTTGTAGACGCCGTTGCCGGTAGAGAGATCCTCGCGAATGTCAGTTTCGCCGGTTCCGGCATAAATAATCTTAGAATCGGAGGGAGCCACGGCGAGCGCGCCGACCGAGGCCACAGGTTGGCTGTCGAAGATTGGCGTCCAGACAACTCCAGCATCGGTTGTTTTCCAGATCCCGCCATTCACCGAGCCAAAATAAAACGTGGTCGAGTCGCCCGGCACACCTGCCACGGCTACTGCGCGTCCGCCGCGGAACGGGCCGATGAGTCGCCATTTAAGCCCATTCACTAGTTCTGGAGGAACCTGGGCAGCCACCGCCATCGTTAACAATAGAAAAGCACACGTGGAAGTAAGGCATCTTAAGAGCGATCTGAATTTGTGCAAGTCCTGGGCCCTCGTTCTTCACACTCCGGTTGGTTGACATTCTATGCCTGAGTTTTCGAGAACGCACGCATCCACACCTGGATGGGGAAGAAGGGATATGACTAGGGAGCTTATGCGGGGAATTAAGGCCGCCCGAACCCGAGCGGCCCTGTGTCCAGGCTAGCTTGCCGCCCAGAACTTGACGCTCTTCACGTACATGTAGCGGGTCACGCCTACGGTTGCCAGACCGCCCCATTGCGTATCGTTCGTGCCATAGAAGTTGATATCGATGACCGCGGCTACCGATGGGATTCCCGACGTGCACGTAGATTTGAGTACGCCGTCGATATAGAACGTGATGCTGGTCGCCGACCACACGAACTTGTAACGGTGGAATCCGTCCTCAGGATTCTGCACCACGTTGTACTCCGGCGTCGGATCGGTTGCAGAGCTGTTCTTCCAGACGGTCCACTCAATGTTGTTATTCCGGGCGGACAATCCCTCAATCTCCGGCGCGTCAATCTCGGTGATGGAAGCGTAGCTGGGCGGCGGGTTATGAATGATGAATGTGGAACTGATCTGCCCGCTCTCGGTTGTGCCCGAACCGCTGGAACTTGGCGAGGTCGAACCCGCCCGCATGGAGAACTCGTAGGTGCCGTAACCGAAGCTGAGCTTCGTAGTGATTTCAGCGCCAGTCGAGGTGCTCGCGGTGGGTTGCGTCAGCTCCATGCGCAGGTTTCCGCCGCTCAAATCTATGTTGCTGGCCGAGAACGTGACATTGCTGCCGCCCCCTGCGTAGTTGTTGGACTCGTAGGTCGATATGACCCACTTGGTGGTGTCGAGTTTTCCTTCATTGAAATAATCGACAAAGGTTGGCGGCGCCGACGGATCTTCCGCCGATTGCGGCGACGCTGGGGTCGGCGGGGAATCAGCGTCCGTCAGCACGAACGAGGCCCGCCGTGTGACACCATACGTGCCCGAGATGCTCACCGTAACATTCGACGAGACAGCGCTGGTCTGTATGGCGAAGCTCGCGGAAGTGGCGCCAGCGGGAACAAATACGCTGACAGGAACCACACATTGAGCGCTCGGATCGCTGGGAGCATCTAGGAGCAGGGTCACTAGCGCTCCTTCCCATGGCGCAGGCGCAATCAGATGGACCGTCCCAATCAGAGGGCTTCCTCCGACGACGCTGGTGGCACTCAAACTAATGGAAGACAAGGAAATTTCTGTTCTGCTCCTCTTATGCGCCCGAAACTGCGCCTGAAGCAGTGCCGTGCTGCACAGGGCGAGCAGCACAAGGGGTATTAGCTTCTTCATTGCTATTTTTCTCCTGCCTTTTATCGAATTTCCGTCCCCGATAGAATGGCGGACAACATCTTTCGGATCTCCTCACCGGGTTGATATCCCCGATCAATTCGACCCATTTCACCCGCGCAAAAATTCAACCGCAACCACATCCACAAAAAACCAAGCTGTTCGCCCAAGCCACAGGCCGACCAGACAAACCCCACCCTGCCTCCCACGACCGCAACAGCGCCGCGGAAGCGGAATTCGGCTCAGGAGTTTCTTTCCAAGTAATGAAAACGGAGTCGAGGTCAGACTCTACGCTGGATGAAGAAGCCCGTCAAACTCGGAAGTACATCGAGGATCACTGTCGCGCATCCCTCGTGGAGTGCTGGAAAAGATGGGTGGACTCTGGGATGAAGCAGGCGATCCTGGCGCAAATAGAAAAAGCCCCGGCTCCCGCCGGGGCTCGAAATGACGGTCTTCTGTCAGCTTAGTGGATGTGCATCTCCTTACGCAGGGGCAGCGGTGATTCGGTCACATGCTTACGTTGGAATATGTAAGCCGGCGTAGGCACCCGCTCCGGATGTAGGTCAACATTCGCGATCGGAGCGGCAGGACCGGAAACCTGCACCCATGACGCGAGTGACGGTGTGCCGGCCTGGTTTACCAAGAAGAGCATGTAGTAGCCCGGAGGAGCAATGTTGGAGTTGGCGGGGGCGGTGACGCTAAGGCTTCCAGAGGCACCCGTGGTGAACGACAGACCAACATAGCGTTGATCCATGTCGAAAGAGTGGGTGACGGAGCCAGCTTTCATGAGAACAATGGAGGAGATCGTCGAAGCATCCGAGGTCGACAAAGTGAATGACTGACCATAGGTGATCGAACTCGGTGAGTTAGTCGGAGACTGTGGTCTCTGCGCCGGACTTCCATCGGCGTTGAAAAGGTAGGGCGGCTGATAAATCTCAATATGGTTTTCAAAGACTCCTTGAGCGGGGTTGCCTCCAGCGAGAAGAACCGTCGCGTCTGGCAAGAGCAACTGGACATTATGATAAAGCCGGGCGAAAGCATTGCTGCCGGCAGAGGAGAATGTATTGGCTACCGGATCGTAAATCTCTGCTTGCAGGCTAGCCGTCGTCGCGTCCTCATCCTTGGCAGAGCCCGCGTCCACCAGCACCTTGCCATTGGGCAGCAGCGTGCCTTCCATTTCTACGCGGTTTTGAGACATCGTCGGGCCCGGTACCCAACACGGAGCATAGGTGGGGCAGGCGGCCGAAATCTGCGCACCCGCAGCACTTAGGTCAATAAGCTCAGTGGTGTTGGTCGCGGGGTTGTCACCGCCCATGATCATCACCTTGGGGCTGTAATTGTTCTGCGGCGTGAGCGGGAGCAGCACCGATGTCCCGTAAGTTCGCTCTCCGTTTGGATCATTCAGTCCGGGATAGTTGGTCCAGGAAACCAGCGTCCAGTTCTGGCCCGTGGGACTGAAGTCGAGGGTTGCCGAGGACGGTGCGGAATAGAAAACATGCCCGGTGGGAAGCAGGTGCATCCGGGGATACAGCGGGAATTGGAAACCTGGGAAATTTGTAATGTTTGGAGTCCCCGGAATCTGTGCGCCCCATTGCTGCCCGTTCCAAATCTCAGTCGTATTGTTGACCGTGCCGTCGGTATCGTTCAGCCCAGACGTGGTCATTACGGTGCCGTCGTTAAGCTCGGTGAGCGTTGGGTACCAACGCCCGTGTGCCGTGGGAGCCAGGTCGATGAAGGACTCGCTGGAAGGATCGAAAATCGATGCGTTGGGCAGGCCGGTGAACGGAACCTCTCCCTGCGTGCCCACCACGGCCAGCGCTCCGTAACCCTTGGTGCCGCCATTGATCAGTACGCGGCCATCCTGCATGATCGACATACCGTTACAGAACATGTCCCACGTAGTGGGCATGGTGGTGATGTTGTTGTTGGACAAGTCGAGAAGCGCTGCGCCCTGGGTATACTGCGGCCCCTGCGGACAACCAGCCTGCGTGGGCGGGCAATTGCCGGAGCCTGATACTACGAGAATCTTGCCGGTGTGCAGCAGAGAAGCATGAATCGGATTAATGGGCATGGTCTGAGGCAGCGTGGACCACAGACCATTGGGGTGAGGCGTGTAGGTTGGCGGAGGCGTAGTTGTTCCTCCACCGGAGGCAGCCGCTCCACCACCGCATTGAATGAATGAAAGCGAGATAAAGACAATGAACATCACAGCGGCTAACTTCTTCATTAGAGTTTCTCTCCTATAGTTACACTTGTTTCCACAGCATGAGCCGGCACAAACATCTTTCTCGGCGTCTCACTCATCACAGCGAATCTTTCACAATCAGCTCCCCGGAATCGAAGGAGACGGAATACACCCCAGTCCTGCTGGGACGCACCTCGCGGTCGCCCTGATACACATGGAGGTGCGCTCCGCCTTCGATGGTAGTTTTTAGCATTACTCCCGAAGGAAAAGGATTCGGCACTTTCCAGACGAATCTTTCTTCCGCGTTTTCACGTCGCGGCTGCGCCGCTTCTAGAATCCTTTGCGCCCGCAAATAGGCGGCCACGGTTCCGAAGGGAGCTACCCAAAGACCTTTGGATTGGTCAGCCTTGAGGTCGTCCAACAATGTAATAAAGGTGCCGCTAGGAATCGGTTCGAATCCAGTCGACGGGTCGCCGATGCCGTGAATCTGAAGCGTGGTCCAGGCATGCAGCTCAAACGCCTTGTCAATCCAGGATCTGTAAACCCCAGCATCGTATTTGGTATAGGACGGCTGACTGGGCAAGTTATACCAGTCAGGTTCTACATCTGCGGTGACATAAGGTGACACGTTATCTCCGTGCCACCCTCGCGCGGCAAAGTCATAGGTCTTCACCCACTCAACTAAACCCGGGGACAACTCAGAATATGGGTACGCGAAGATCGCTATGTTCGATTTGAAGTTGCTGTCCAGGAATTTCTTGGCGTCTTCCACTTCAAGTTCTTCGCTCACCTGAGTTAGCGCGGCGACGTGTTCATGGGTCACAGAATGATTGCCAATCTCGTGGCCTTCGGCCTGCGCTTTTTTCCAGTCATCCATCCGGGTGAGTTTCGAAACGATAACGAAAAATGTTGCGTTCAGGTGGCGCTTGTTCAACTCCGGAATCGCAACATCCAGATGCACAGCCCTGGCATCGTCAAAAGTGAGCGAAACGGCTGCAGAATGGCCATTCCAGGGCAATACGCGAAGGGCCGGGGTCTGGGCACAACTCAGCCGCACCAATAGAACGCACAGCACCGCTGCACCGAAATGAGAGGGCTTAGTCATCGCTCACTGGGGATTTCACCACTAGATATTGCAATCGATCTGCCAGGGGGCTTTACCTCGCGAGCCTCAGCCATGCGAAGGGGCCGCGTGGAGCTTGCCGTAGCTTGAAAGTAGCTCTAAAAGCAATGTTTATATGGTGATAGTTGATTGAGCAATTAAGACTGTAGCAGGTGACTCTCTGACATGTGAGTTACCGCGATAATTACTTTCAGGGTTACTACAGTAACCAGAGTTTGGCCCAGCTGCGTGAACACTTCTTCCATAAAGAGAAAACCTGTTCCATTGCTCCGCACTCTCCGACTCCGTTCCCACGAAGTGCACACTGTGTTCGCTGGTTTCGCAAATCACAGAATCACTCACGTCTCTTTAACCGACATGTGGCAAATGTTTTCTCATGAGTGACAATTTCCCAGCCGGCTCCCAGTTACGGCCGTAACGCTCCTCTAGTAACGCCACTGCGAAGAAGAGATCACCGGCACGCGCGTCTGCAACACCTTGCTGATCAGCCTAAGTGGTCTCGCTGGCGGTAGTTGCGTGCTGTGCTTGGCAAGAAGACGGAAGCGTTTCCGGCGGTCAAACCACGCCACCGGCGTTCGGTCAGAGTCTTGCACTATTGCAGGTGTCCTCCTCCCACATTTTTAGAGGTGTTGAAGTGAAGTTTTGTGTCATCGTACCTGCGAAGGATGAAAGGCTGGGCATAGGCAAGACCTTGCGCAGCATTCTCGCCGCAGGCGCCAGCCCGGCCGACGTCTACGTTATGGACGATGGCTCCAGCGACGGAACCGGCGACATTGCCAGTTCTTTCGGAGTGAATGTCCTTCGTAACGAGAAGAACATTGGCAAGGCTAAGAGCATCTTACGGGCTACCGGACACTGGAGCCTGACCCAGAACTACAACGTCGTCTGCTTGATGGACGCCGACACCGAAGTGAACAAAGATTACTTCCACGTTTGCATTGCAGAGTTCAGCAAGCCCGAGGTCGCAGCCGTATGCGGCCGGGCACTAAGCGTGCCGCACAATTGGCTCACCGCTTATCGTTCTTTGGCGTACTGGATTTCCCACGCCATTTACAAGGGCGGTCAAAGCAACATGGGCGTAGTCACGGTCGTTCCCGGTTGCGCCGCAAGTTTTCGGGCAGACGTATTCGCACAACTGGAATGGAACAGCGACACCATCGTTGAAGACATGGACTGTACGATTCAGGTTCACCGCAAGAAATTAGGCAAGATTGTTTACCAGCCCCAGGCGCTTGTCTTCACCCAGGATCCAAACAATCTTCGTGGCTACGTCAAGCAGATGTACCGCTGGGATGTCGGCGCGTGGCAGGTCGGCAGGAAGTATGGCATGATCCGCGGTTTGAGCAGAATCGATCTCGAGTACAAGTTGCTGATGGGCGAAGGAGTCCTTTTTGCATCGGTAATCCTGCTTACCCCGCTATGGCTTTTCGTAACTCCAATGTGGGTGGCCAAAATCGTAATCGGCGAGTTGGCTTTTCAAGTGTTACTGGCCGGTATTTGCGCGGTTTGTGACCAACGCGTAGATGTGCTGACAAGTTGCCTGGCCTTTCCCCTAGTGCGGTTTATCGACTGTAGCGTGTTTTTAGCCGCGTTCTGGGGGGTGATGGTTCGGCAACAACGGATTCATACATGGTTCGCAGTAAAGCGTTACTAGAGCGCCAAAAGAACAATAATTATGAAACGATATTCAGAAATCGGACTCGCGCAACTTAGCACGATCCTGGCGCTGCTAGCGTTGGTTTGCGCAATTCCGCAAGCTCAAGGACAGGCAAATCCCCCGCACGCTGAACAAGGCAGTATCTTCGACGCGGTCGGGTTCCCCGGACAGATGTGGATGGCCAATGGCACTTACAGCCCGGTGGAAAAGAACAACATCATTTCCCAGTGGGACTTTCAGCAATCGGTTACGGCCTACTCTGGGTGGCATAACTCCGTCACGGTCGGCCCTTACATTGAGTTCAACGGGGTGATTGATAGCGCCGATTTTACCTACGACAACCAGATCCAACCCAGCATTGGCATTAAGGTCAGCAAGCTCTTCCCCATCGGCATTATCAGCGCGGGCACTGCATACGCGTACCAGGATAGGTTCGGTTCTGCCACCGCAAGCGGCAGGACGGACTTTATCTCAGACTGGTTCGGCTGGCAATCAATTGCCAACCCGAAGAGCCGCTTCCCGGGTTCAAGTTGGGCCAGCGTAGGACATACCTCTCCCGTAGAGCACGGCGACTTGATTGAACAGGCGTATGCAACTCAAGGATACGTTCTCCGCCGTTTCAAGCGCGGAGCCATCATTTCCTACTGCGAGATTACGCTTGGGCACGACAGCCAGGGATATGACTGGGAAAACAGATACATCGCTGGAGGCGGGGTAAAGACCAGCGTTTTGATAGGGCAAATGTATACCGAGTTCGGCGCGGGTTTGATGCACGAAACCCGCTTCAACTCCGGCCTCACCGCCAACGGCGTCAAAGTATTTATGAACACCTCTTATGCGTGGCACCTATTCGGAAGAAAGGGGAACAATTAGTATGATGCTGTTCGCCGTTCCGGGTCTCGGCAGCGTGTCAGGCGTTGTCCATTTGGCTGTACGGAGGCCATATATAACGGCGCTCGCTGTAGCCGTGCTTGCGGCAGTAGCGTTCACCCGTTTGGTAACACCTTCGATGCCGCCTTTTTCCCCACCGCCGGTTTTTACCGCTCCTGTTGTACAACATACTCCGCGACCGTCGGTAGCTCAGCACGGGCACGCTGACTGGCATGCGCTTGGCCATCGGCAGAATCCGGCAGCCAAACAGCGGTTAACAGTCAAGCAACGGCGGGTGGTTTAGTAAGTCGGAGGCTTATCACTAATGAATCAAACAATGACCATGGGGCTGTTGCCTCAGCCGAAAATCAACTACTCGACGTTGTTCATGGCGTTCGTCTTGCAAATTATGCTTATTGCAAGCCTGGTGCATCTTGGCGTACTCAAACCAGGAAGGGACGCAGTAGTAGTAGCAAAAAGACTGATCTACACTCCTCTGGTATCGACGGCGACGTTGCCCGCCAGGCCGCAGCCGACAATTAAGGCCTACCAGCCAATTGTGGTTGCCGAACTTGTCATTCCCAAGCGCCTCTCCGCAGTTCGCCCATCCCTTGTGGAACCGCCCAAGTTGGAGATGAAGGCTAAGGTCCCGGTTCTGACGGACGCACCCGTTTCCCTTCCGAAGCTTGCGCCACAAGTACAAATCGGAGCGTTCACTCCGGCCAAAGAGAAGCCAACCTTGCCAAAGTCCTTGCCTTCTGAACAAGTTCAGACCGGCGGATTTGGTGATCCCAATGGCGTCACAGGCCATGGCGACGGAAAGAGCCAGCTGACGATCGCATCGTTGGGATCCTTCGACATGCCCAGCGGCCCAGGGTACGGAAATGGTACTGGCGGTGCTCGCGGCAAGGCGGGCATTGTTTCTCCCTCTGGCTTCGATGCAAAACCAGACGCATCAATTTCCACCGCAATCGTTCATGCTCCCGTGCACGAAAGTGGCAAACCGGTGGAGATTCTTGGCCGTGCCAGACCTGACTACACCGAAGAAGGCCGTAAGCTCGGCATCCAGGGAGAAGTCTTACTGCGGGTTCGATTTACCGCTTCCGGCCAAGTCAGCGTGCTCAACGTAGTTCAAGGGTTAGGTCATGGCCTCGACGAGCAGGCCGAACGCGCAGCCGAAAAGATCAGGTTTAAGCCAGCAGAAAGTAACGGGCAACAAGTGGATTCAATAGCAATAGTCCACGTCATTTTTGCACTAGCATCCTAAGGGGGACAGTTTTCATGAAAACACCGTTCAAATTTTTTCGAGGCATGTCAGTCGTATCGTTGATACTAATGGCCGGGCTCGCCATTTCAGCCTTCGGTCAGACGACCGGCAGCCTTGACACCGTCAGCCTTACGGCTCCCACCGCGGCGGGCGGAAGCTCTATTGAAGGACGAGTCACCCTCTCTGGCCCCTCCACAGAAGACATCGAAGTCTCCCTCGCGGCAGACCCCGCGACGGCGGCCAGAGTTCCCTCCAGCGTGACCATCAAAGCTGGCGAGACCAGCGCCACATTCACGGTGACAACCATACTGAGCCAAACGGCAATTGGCGGGGACGACACCGCAGTAACTATTTACGCCAACTACGGCGTGACCAAGCATGCGAACCTTACCGTCCTGGCGCCAGTCTCCTTCGACCGAATGATCGACAAGGTAATCGCCCGGGAACATTCCTTCATCGACAACGTCAAGCAGTACCATCCGTTAGCCGAAACATACATTCAGAACATGCAGGAAGACAAGGAGCATAATGTCAAGCCCACGGCAGATACTTACTTCCTGGGTCGGCTGGATTTGAAGGAAACTACCAGCGACGAAGTATTCCAGAAGGACCAGTCGGGCAAAATGCACCGCTTCCTTTCACCGTTCGAGACTCTGGGAAAGAATGCTTTCACACGCCACTACGTACCAGCGGGCTTCGCCAACATGGCGATAATCGACCGCGATTTTAAGAAAGATAACTACTACTTCACCTTTGTGAAGCAGGAGTTTCTGGGAGAAGTGCGATGCATCGTGGTGGATGTGCAACCCCGGGAAAAGGCGCACCAGGGATCGTTCGCAGGACGCATCTGGGTTGAGGACCACGACTTCAACATCGTCCGGTTCAACGGTACATACTCTAACAAGTCGAACTACGACTCCTATTTCCATTTTGACAGCTGGCGCATGAACATGCAGCCGGGGATCTGGCTGCCCTCCCAGATTTACAGCGAGGAAACTTCGCGCAAGCGTGACCTCCCGCCGTTCGTCCAGCCTCGTTTCAAAGCACAGACAAAGTTCTGGGATTATGACGAGGTGCACATTAAGCATCAATCCGAGTTCACAGATGTCCGCGTCGATGTGGCCGAAGATCACGCTGATGCAGTCCGAGCACAGGCCACCCCACTGGAAGCGCAACGTGACTGGGAGAGACTCGCAGAAGATAACGCCGTCGATCATTTACAGAAGATAGGCCTTATAGCTCCTCCGGGACCCTTAGACAAGGTGCTTCAGACCGTGGTCAACAATCTGAGCATTACTAACAACCTGGAGATTATCCCAGACGTACGGTGCCGCGTACTTCTAACTACGCCGCTCGAATCATTTACCATCGGCCACACCATCGTAGTCAGCCGCGGTTTAATCGACGTGCTGCCCGACGAAGCTGCGTTGGCAATGGTCCTTTCCCATGAACTGGCACACATTGCTTTGAATCACAGAATTGATAGTAAGTTTGCCTTCAACGACCGGTTCTTTTTCTCGGAGCCGGCTACATTCCAACGCATGGACTTTGAGCGCAGTGCGCTCGACGAGCAAGCAGCGGACAAGAAAGCGATCGAACTACTCAATAACTCGCCCTACAAGGACAAACTAACTTCTGCAGGATTGTTCTTACGGCAGATTCAAGACCGCGCGCAGGTGCTTCCTAACTTAATTCGCCCGCATTTTGGTAATGCGCTGGGCAGCAAAAACACTACGCGACTGGCGACTGTAGCAACCGCAGCTCCAAAGCTGGAAAACAAGGTCGACCAGATAGCAGCTCTGTCGCTCGGTGCTCGCGTCAACCTGAATCCATGGAACAATCAGATTGAAATGATGAGTTCTAAACCCGTGACGCTCTTAAGCCCGGCGGACAAGATGCCTCTCGAAGTCACACCGTTCTTCCCCTACTTGACCAGAATGTCCACTAAAGCTCCTGATTTCTCACAGTCAGCCAATGTCGTGGAGGTAAACAAGTAAAGGAACGGCGCACTAGATAGGCCCCTCGAACTTTCCTTGTGCGTTCTTTGCGTAAGGGGTCCGAGGTGCCATCCGGTGAAACGCGCTAATGCGCAACCAGAGTTTTGCCGATTTAAACACTGGAGTGTGTTTGCGGCATGTCTGAACTGGTTAGCGCAGTGGCAATCCAAGTCCGCGAAACAAGCCCCCGCATGTGGATGCAATTGCGATGAGCACTCGCGGGAAGCGAAACTCATCCAGTCCTCGCTGCTGCCCACGCAGGGACTCTGCCACGAGTCCGTCGAGATTGTGTTCCGCTTCGTACCTTTCTCTGAAGTTGGAGGCGACTTTCTCGACTTCTTCCGTTTACCGGACGGCTTCATCGGCATTTATCTCGGGGACGTGGTCGGCAAAGGCTTGCCTGCGGCCATGTACGCCGCGCTCGTGACCGGAACCCTGCGGGGCATTCACAAGACTGGTACGGACACCGCCAGCGCTCTTGCCCGCTTGAACGAGCGCCTGCTCGCAGCGTCCCCTGCCGGGACGCTTTTGCTCGACCTTGTACGCGCTCTTCGATCCCGCCACGCGGGAACTCATCTTCTCCAACGCAGGAATGCCCCTGCCCTTGCTCGTCTCCGGAACCGCGTGCCGGCAGTTAGGCGAGGGTGGCTTGCCCCCGGGACTGTTCCCAGGCGCAGCTTACGGACGGCACGTCATGCAACTACGCCCGGGAACAGCGTTCTGTTCGCGACCGACGGCCTTCATGAATTGCTTGACCCCGATGGGGTTGAATTCTGCACCACCCGAATGGAGCAAGTCTGGGCACAATGCGGCCACAGATCGGCAACCGAGTCGGCCGATTTCGTCTTCGTCCACCAGGCGGCCTTCTCCAACGGCATCATGCCGCACGATGACGTTACTGCCGTCGTATTGAAGGTGCTGCTTTAGCTGCCTGCTAAGAAACTCGGAGTGCGACTCTGTCTTTGAAAGGATTCGACCTTCACTCTGAGTCTTCAGGGATTTCCGATAGAAATACTGCCACCTATGGTGGTATATTTGTTTAGGAGACCGTCCCATGGCTGAACTCTTCTCGGTAAGCGAAGCTGCGGCGATTGCCGAGGTATCCCCCGAAATCATTCGGACAGCTCTGGAAAAGAAATCGGTAACACCCTCACACCAGCGCAGGACCGGCAAAACCGTGCGTCATCAATTCTCGGTCGGCGAGGTGCTGTTCATAAAATTACTGGCCGAATTCCCCTTCCCTTTGAGCAAGCAGGATAAACACTCTCTGGCCCAAATTCTGGCCCGGGGCAGTCGGAAAGCATCGCCCTGGTCCATGGAAGGTGTTGATCTCGTCTATCGCTCCGGGGACGTCCGATTGTCTGTGCACTGCAAGCTCTTTCGCAAGACAGTGGAACGGAATTTGGCAACGTTTCGGTGGGGGAGAACGCACGTTGTGTCGTCGCCCGAAGTCTTGGGAGGAGAATCTGTTTTCCGTGGAACCCGCGTTCCGCTGCTGCATATTGCATCGCTGTTTCGCAAGGGCGTTCCGGAAGAGGAAATCAGCGAGGACTTCCCTCAGCTCTGCGCGCGCGACTTGGCCTACGCTCGCCTATTCTCTCGCCTTGGTGAAAAACCCGGCCGCCCTAGAAAGCGACTGCTCATTCGGAGGAAGGTCGTGTAGTCATGCGACTCCTGCTGGATGAGAATATCTCGCCGGCATTAGTCGGTAGACTGGCTGAACTCGGCATATACGCGCAATCCGTGCCCCATGTTGGCTTGGCAGGCCGGGCAGATCGCACGGTTTGGCGGTATGCGCTCGATCACGACTTTGCGGTGGTTACCGTGAACGCACGCGATTTCATCGAACTTCTCGATATTGCGGTGCATCCAGGGTTGATCGTCTTGCGCGAGAGTGGACTGAGCCGCGATGAACAATGGGAACGCATCAAGCCGGTCATCGACTATGTGCAGGATTCAGGCGACCGGGATTTCTTGCTCAATAAACTTGTCGAGGTTACGGGCGTAGGAAACTTCCACACACGAGATATGTCCGTGTCGTAGGAGGCTTACGCCTCTTGTACTCCCGTAACCCGCCCGCCGGTGCGCACACCTCCAGCCGTGTGTATAAATGATTTGTGCTTCTGCTCGAAAACATTTCGCTCGCGCCCCTGACCACCCTCAAAATCGGAGGCCCCGCGAGGTATTTCGTCGAGGCCGGCAACATCGGTGACGTGCAGGAGGCGTTTTCATACGCGCGCTCGCGCGATCTGCCGCTGTTTGTTCTGGGCGGCGGCAGCAACCTGCTAATCGCCGACGCCGGTTGGCCCGGCCTGGTGCTGAAAATCGCGATTCCAGGCATTAGCCAGCGCAGCGGGCAAGATGAAGATGGCGAGATTCTTTTCGACGCCGGTGCCGGCGAATCCTGGGACAAATTCGTCTCTCACACGGTCATGGCTCGATGCGCGGGCCTCGAATGCCTGAGCGGAATTCCGGGCAGCGTGGGTGGCACGCCGGTGCAGAACGTCGGAGCCTATGGGCAGGAAGTCGCCGAGACCATCGCCTCGGTGCAGGTTCTCGACACAAAAGACGGTCAGGTGCGCGAACTCTGCACCAAAGCCTGCGGCTTCAGCTACCGCTCCAGCATCTTCAACACCACCGAGCGCGGACGATTCATCGTTCTCCGCGTTACCTACGCGCTCACCCCCGAAGGCAAACCGCGCATCACCTATGCTGATCTAAAGCAGCACTTCGAAGGCCGCGAAACCCCGCCGAATCTCGCCGACACGCGCGAGGCCGTGCGCCATATCCGCGCGCGTCAAGGGCATGCTCATCACTCCCGGAGACCCGGATTGCCTGAGCGCGGGCTCGTTCTTCAAGAACCCGGTGCTTTCGGAAGAACAGCATGAAGATCTGAAGCAGCGCGCCGCCGCGCGAGGATTAACCCTGCCCAGCTATCCCGCACTCGAAACCCGCAAGAAAGTTTCGGCAGCCTGGCTGGTCGAGCGCTCTGGATTCGCCAAAGGATTCGGCTTCGGCCGTGTCGGCATTTCCACCCGCCACGCGCTGGCGATCGTCAATCGCGGCGCAGCCACAGCCGCCGATGTCCTCGCCTTGAAGGAACAGATCCAGCATCGCGTGGAAGAAATTTGGGGCGTCCGCCTGGAGCCCGAACCAGTCATGGTGGGCTTCTAAGCCATTGCTATCGAGCTTTTGCAAGCGCCAATCGGAGTAATCGCACTTGCTCATTCGGCGGGAAGCTGACTAATTGCCTTGTAGCCCGGATCAGTCTGGCCTCCAGTTGGCGCAAAGCGGCCATCCGATTCACGGACAAGAAAAAGGAGATACGATTTCTGATGCGATTGGTCTGATGGGTCAAAGAAAACCAACGATGGCCCATTCATTTCGCCTTCGCCAGTTTGTGCCTCGCGATAGTGGTGCAGCGTAAAATCTTTTATTGTTTTCTCTCCTTTGAGTACGGCAGCTACGGCGAAGACGGTTTCTACTCCGATAGAGCCGACCCTACTTTCATTGCCGTTTCCATCTAGCCGCATGATATTTGGAAGGTACGCGCGCTCCTTCGTATCGGTTGTTTTGGTCTTTGGGGTGGCGATAACCACCAAATCGGATTTCTCGAACAGCTCTTTGTAGCTGAGCACTGTCATTAAGCGCGCCTCTGATTGATTGGGTGTCGCGCAGACCAGGACAGCAACTGCGAGAAAGACATGCACAGATCGGAAGCGTCTCATAACCGTCAGTTCCTCTATAGATCGTGTTACCGAGCCTACTCCCTTCTCCACTGCAAGTTAAGCCCCTGTTGCGCGTTCCCTTTCAGAAATACCTGAACGAACCAGACGCTCCGGTGGTCTTCATGAATGAGGTCAGGCAATTGGTGGCGCAAGAGGCAATCCTGAGCGAGGCCGTGACATTTCCGCGCAGTCAAGAGGGGAGTCGAGACCGCAGTCACGATGAAGCTCTCGAAGATCTTGTCCGGCGGCACTCGCGGCTGGTTTACCGAATCGCCTATGCCGCGTTAAGAAGCCATCACGATGCTGAGGACGCCACCCAGGAAACGTTTCTCCGCGTGCTGCGCTACAGTCGCAATCTCGCAGCCGTGGAAGATTCGAAGACCTGGCTGGCACGCATCGCCTGGCGGGTGGCGGTCGACCGGAACAAGCGGAGCAGCCGCAAGCGTGAGATTCCACTCGAAGACCCAGAGGGGTCTGTAGAGGTGCCGTCAGGAGAGGCCCCGGCAGATCAGGCGATGCAAGGCCGCCAGATCGGCGCGCTGGTCGAACGATTGATTGCAGCTTTGCCGCAGAAGCTGCGCGAACCGCTGATTTTATCGGCCGTGGAAGAAATGTCGCCACACGAAGTGGCGTTGATGCTGGGCATCAACCAAACGGCAGTTCGGTCACGAGTCTTCCGCGCGCGTCAGATTCTCCGGGAGAAGCTGGCGGAACGAGCGGACAAAAGTAGAGGTCGGAAACAATGATGGAGAACGATCCCCGGCAAGACCGCATGAATCAGCAGGACTTGGATGATGCCGCACTCGACCGCGAACTCGACGCCGTGTTGGCAGAGTTTACTGCTGCCGAACCAAGGATAGGATTGGAGGAGCGTATCCTGGCCAATCTCCGGCTTGAACAGACGCGTGAAGCGCAGCATCCCTGGTGGCGATGGCCGGCAGTGGCCGCACTGGCGGGGGTAATTCTGGTGACGCTATTCGTAGCGCGGAGACCTGGGAAACCCGCACAGAACAGCGCCGCACACCACCCGCCCGCTACCGCGCAAACCGATCCTGCCCAGACTCAGGTTGCTGACAATGGAGGGAGCGGAACTATTCAGCCCCACGAGGCGGGACTGGCAAAGCGGCGCAAGCCACGCCCGATCCCAGGCCCGGCAAAGGTTATTGCTCCCGAGCCCAAGCTCGATGAGTTTCCTTCACCGCAGCCGCTGAGTGAGCAAGAAATAATCCTGACGCACTATGTCAGGAACTATCCGGAGCACGCTGCGTTGATCGCCCAGGCGAGAACCGAGGAACTGCGGCGGGACAGCGCAGAAGAGATGAGTGAGCCTGCCTCCGCTGGCAATGAAACTTCAGATTCACGGAACAAGTAGTGGTACCAGCACAAACTAAGGAGAATGACCAATGTTGAAGAAAATGATTGCAGCTGCGGCACTGCTTCTCACCCTGACGGCTGGTGGATTCAAAAAGGCATCGGCCCAGGACTCAAGCCCATCGAAGACCGCGCCCGAGACTGAGAAGAAGACCGTAAACGCCTATCGCCTCGACTTCTCGGTCAATGAGTTCGAAGAAGGCAAGAAGATCAATGGGCGGCAGTACTCCATGAATCTGAATGCTGATGACGCTAACGAGATCAAGATTGGAACGCGCGTTCCGGTCGAGTCCAAGCAAGGGGAGTTTCAGTACCTTGATGTGGGCACCAATATCTGGTGCAGGGTCGGTGAGCGAGCCAATGGTCTACCCCTGTCGGTGCGGGCAGAAATCAGCAACTTTGCCATGCCCGACCAGCAAGGACAGCAGTTACGGCCGGTGCTGCGGCAACTTTCCATCAGAGCCAGCACTGTCGCACAACTGGGAAGGCCGACGGTGGTGGGCAGCGTGGACGATCCCAACTCCAAGCGGCAGTTCCAGCTCGAGGTGACGGTGACGAAGTTGAAGTAGGTCAGTGGCGCGGGCGACTCGTCCGCGCCATGCCCCTACGAAGAAGGCTTTAGGTTCACTCCCCAGACCTTTTCATCTTTCATCAGTCAGCAGACGGCGCCGCCCCGGTTCGTGACCCCGGTTTGTCGATTGTGACCCCATGCAATGGGGCAGGGCGCAACGATCCGGCGCTGGCGGCACCTCAACTTACTCATCGGCAAGTCTTGCCGCCTGCTTAAATATCTTCACAAACATTTCGCGTGTAAGTCTTCCCGTCTGCGTATTCTGGTTCGACGGATGGTAGGAAGCCAGTAACACCTTACCTTCGGGTAACCGGTAACTGGCGCCATGTTTGAAGGGATAATGTTTGAAGGGATAAGCTTGTCTCCTGGAGAACAATCCGCGCCGTTTCGCGTAGTTCAGGTAAGCATCGAAGCCAATCTTGCCGAGCGCGACCACGACCTTTACCTTCTGTAATCCCGCGAGCTCGCGGTCAAGAAAACGCGAACACTCCAAAAGTTCCTGAGGAAGCGGCTTGTTGGCGGGCGGTGCGCAGCGGACCGCGGCAGTGATGTACAGATCTCTCAGCGTGAGCCCGTCTTTGCGGTCGGTAGCGTTGGGATGGCTGGCAAATCCGGTTTCATAGAGCACAGGGAACATGAATTTGCCGGAGGCATCGCCAGTGAACGGGCGTCCAGTGCGGTTGGAGCCGTGCGCGCCGGGAGCCAGCCCTATGACCAGCACCCGCGCCTCGGGATCGCCGAACCCGGGCACAGGCTTGCCCCAGTACTCACAGTCGCGGTAAGCGCGGCGCTTCTCGCGGGCCACCTGTTCGCGGTAGGCGACGAGGCGCGGGCAGCGGGTGCAGGCTATCACTTCGCGGTTTAGAACCGTTAGCCACTTGGGATAATGATTTGACATGCATTTACTATAAGTTATTGTACACCAAAGCCTTCCAACTCGGACTCACAAGGATATTTTTCATCGACGGCCCGGGTCAAGTGAAGAAGGCGGCGTCAGGGCAAAAAAAAGCGCGGGTCCAGGACTGGACCCGCGCCGACTTTTGATGCCCAACGCCGCTATAGCGTGACGCTAAGCACGATGTTTACCCCAGGGTACATTGGGTTGCACAGGTAATACACGCCGTCTATCTCCATTACATAAACGTTCTGCGTGTAGAGCCAATTGCTTGGCCACGGGTCAGAGACCCCGAACCAATAGCCGCCGTATTGGAAGCGGTGGTTACGGTAATCGCCTTCGCTGACTCGAAAGCTGTGTTCGCGTCCGAAGTTGGCCTTATAACGGTCGTCAGGAATGCGGCCACCGCTGGCATGCTGTTCCTGGTTCCCGGGTTTGGCCTCCTGCGTGCGTGGCTGCTCTTGCTTTGCATTCTTTTCTTCAGGGCTGGTGTTTTTTGCCGGTTGTGCGCTTTTCTCTTCTGGCTTGGTGTTCTTTTCGGTTTGCGCGTTCTTTTCTGCCGGTTTTGTGTTCTGCTCCTGCTGCTTCGCTTCCGGCTTTTCGACTTTTGCCGGTTGGCCCTTTTTCTCGTTCTCGGCAGGCTTGGCTTTCTGATCTTCCTGCTCGCGTTGATCCTGGGTGAACGACGGAGTTGCGGCTCCGAGCGCTAGAGATAGGACTGCTGTGCTGATTACTCCTACCAGTTTCATGGGATGTTGCCTCCGTTATCGATTCGATCGCATAGGTAGTGGGCTACCTAGGGAACTAGCCCACTGCCATCGCTTACGTACGCCTGCTTACTGCAAGCTGCCCGTGGTTGCGTTTACCGGGCTGCCAATGGCTTCGCCCGACACGAGAAGTTCCACTCTCCGGTTCTGCTGCCGGCCGGACGAGCTGTCGTTGGACGCTACCGGCAAGGTGTTGCCGAAGCCTTGGGCGCTAACCGAATTGGTGGCTACGCCTTCTTGCACAAGGTAATCGCGGACCGAGCCGGCACGGTTTTCGGACAAGGTCTGGTTCATGGCATCGCCGCCGACGTTATCGGTGTATCCGCCGACTGCAATGTTGAGCCCAGGATAGGCAAGCAGAATGCCGGCAACTTTCGCCAGCTTCTCGCGCGCACCCGGCTTCAACGAGTATTTGCCGGTGTCAAACAAAACATCGGACATGCTGACGATGAGCCCGCGCGCGCTGTCGCGAGTCTGCAGAATCAAGTTCAACTGCGCGGACAATCTCGCACGCATGGCGGTTTTGTCTGTCTCCGCCTGCTGCGCCGCCAGGCGGGATTGCTCGGCGTCAGCTTGCGCCGCCGAGAGTTCACTTGCGGACGCAGCCTGGTTGTCGGCCATGTCCGATCGAGCCTTTGCGGATGCAGCATTGGCGTCAGCCGCGTCGGACCGCGCTCTGGCCGCGTCAGACTCTGCCTGAGCCCTGGCGTCCTGTGCATTGGCCGTATCCGATTCAGCCTGGCGCTTAGCTTCTCGTGCGGTCAACGTGTCGGATTCTGCTTGCCGTTTCTGCCGCATCGCGTCATCTGCCCGATCCTGCGATCTGGCCTGTGCGTCCGCCGAATTCTGGCGTTCCTCGGCCAGGCGCATTTCGCCTTCCTTCTTGACAGCGATTTCGCGCGCATCTTCCGCCGTCTGCACCGCTTCGCGGGAGACTGCGATCAGCGGCTTGCGATCCATGTGTTTGTCTATGGCATAGCCATCCGCGTTGTTCATCAACTGGACGGCGTGCCGATAACTGTCCGGGGCAAACTGCTCCGCTCCCTCAGACTGCGCGATGCGCAGAGCATTCCGCGCCTCGAAGAACTCGAGCGGCAACTTGGCGTTCAAGACCACGGGATCGAACTTGTAGCCGGTCGGAATGTAGCCGCCGCGTTCCATCAGTTCATATTTTGCGTTTACGGCTTCGCTGGTTCCCTTGGTGTCTTCGCGAATCAGATTCTCGAGCACCACCACATTGCTGGGCTGCCGCACCGCATAATATGGTTCCGCAGTGACGATCAAAGCGAAGGCCTGAAGGTCGGTGCTCACTTGCAACTTGCTGCGATGGTTGTCGCCGACCAGCACTTCGCCCAGGTTTACGGCGCGGCCCTCGGGAGAAATCGCCCACAGCACGTAAGTGAGATACTCATTGCCGAATGTTGTTGGCCTCTGCAGGTCGCCAAATTCGGCGTTCACGACGATCGAGCCGCGATGGCTGTTCACCTGGGCTACACCTTTGGCGGATGGCATCAAGTCGGTCCCGACGAAATCCACCTTGGAGTTTCCGCTGCGATGCTTGTAGTTGACCGCTCGCACGCTGCGGCTGACGACAACCACGCGAAACGTGGGGGTCGAATTCATATGCTCGACTTCCACCTTGGTTTGATAACTGCTCTGCGCTACTGCCGGCAAACTCATCGCGACCGCGACCGCTAACAACAATTTTGTCTTCACAACTATCTCCTTTGTGGCAGGTATCTGCCTCCCTCTAGCTTCATCTAGAGTTTGGGTTTCGTAACGGGTTTTTCTGAGTAAGCTCGCGCATCTCATCCTTTTCCGAGACGGATGCCAGAAAGGGAATGAAACAGCCCAAAAACATTTAGCAGCCATAGCACTACAGCTATGACCACAACGCCGTTGAGAATTGACTTAATCGACGACTGCATCGGGATGAACCGATTCACCAGCCACAAAAGAACGCCCACCACCACCAGAACTTCCAGGAGTTGAATTAAAGGCATGATCTTTGACCTTTCTTTTTTTGCAGGCTAACTGCTCTCATCCGCCTGAGGTGTTGCCTGGATTCAATGCTAGAAAGCTTTTAGGGTCGAACCGTGTCCGCCGCAGGTTCGGGGTGGACACGCGGATGAAGAATCGCCGATTGGCTGGATGTGGTCGCTTCGCCGGTATTGATCATGACCCGGCCCGCAGCGACCTTAGGAATGAGAGCTGCGAATCAGCGTCCGCAACTCTGTCTGCACACTCAGGGTAACCACAGCATGACAGTTACCGGATCACGTGTCTGAGCAAGATAGCTCACATGCACAGATTAGGTCTTCGTAGCGCCGGAGTCTCACCGGCCCTAAGCCGGGCCGAAGCAACAGCCACAGGGACGGTGGTGCTACGAAGTCTCACATATCCTGGGCCCGCTGCCGGCGCTCGCACATTCCATTGGCGTCCAGCCAATCCAGAAGGGAGCGCACGCTGGCCCGTGCCAGGGCGATGGCGCAGTCTGCGGCTCCGTAGTAAATGTTGAGCGTGTCGCCGTCGGCATCCATCGTATATCCGCAGGGGAACACAACATCGTCAACGTCGCCGTGGACTTCGTACTCCGCTTCCGGCCCAAAGATCCACGAATCTCCGCGCAGTATGCACTTTGCGGGATTCTCCAGTTCGAACAGCGCCACTCCCAGCCGATACAGACAGCCCGAAGGCGTGCGCCGTACACCGTGATAGAGCACCAGCCATCCTCTGGAGGTCTCGATAGGAGGAGGCGATAAACCGATCTTGTTAGCGTCCCACCAGGCGCCGCGGCGCGCTTCCAACATAAGCCGGTGCCTGCCCCAGTGGCGGAGGTCCGGCGAGTACGAAATCCAGATGTGCGCTCCAAGGTTGGTCGCGGGGCGATGAATCAGCGCCCAGTATCCGTTGATTCTTCGAGGCAGCAGCGCCGAGTCTTTGTCATCCGGCGGCATAATTACGCCGTAGCGCTCGAAGGTTCGAAAATCTTTGGTGAGAGCCAGAGATACTCCGGGACCACCTCGGGAATACGACGTATACGTGACCACATATTGCTGCAGCTCGGGCACGAAGGTGATCCGCGGGTCTTCGATGCCCCAGATCTCCTCGGGAAAATCCTTTGGGCTGGGCATCAAGGTCGGTTCGTTATCGATTTGCCATCCATCGACGCCGTTGGCGGAGCGCGCGGCACAGAAGTGTGACAATCCGCGCCGATCTTCCACGCGGCAAAGCAGCAACGTAGTGCCGTCCGCCAGCAGTGTCGCTCCCGCGTTGAACACACTATTAGTCGAGTACGGCCAGTCCTTGCTGGTCAGGATCGGGTTGGCGGGATGCCGAATCAGCAACGGCTCGAAGCGAGTATTCGGAGGACTAATTATGTTTTGTGTAGGCATAGTCATGAAGGGATTTCCATTTGTTCATCTTCGTGCAGGGAACGCATTTCCAGAAGTGCCATGAGGAACGATAGTGTCGATTCCGCGCCCTGGTTCTGATTGGCGCGGTCGGGATGAAGACCGTCCCGGCAACCACCGGTGACCCTGTCATAGAGAGGAACTTGCAGATCGTTGTCGCCAAGAAACCAGTTAAAAGCCGACCAGGCCCGGTCGCGCCAGCGGCGGTCACGGGTTACCCGGTAGGCCTGCAGGCAGCCAGAAACCGCGCCGGCGGCCTCAATCGGCTGTTGATCAAAGCGGGCTTTTTCACCACCCTGATGATAAAAGCCTTGTGATCCGATTGGCACGAAGTGGCCGTTAGCTTCGCACCGTTGAGTTTCCATAAGCCAGTCCAGAGATTCCAGACCGGCAGAGACCATAGGATCATCCGCGGAAGCCGATCCCACGAGCAACAGGGCCTGGGGCAACCTCGCGTTCCCGTAGGCCACAACGTTTTCGAACCACTTCCAGTCCGAGCGCCGGATCGATTCATACATTTCGAGCAACCGCCGGGCGAGCACCGATCTTACTTTCTGCGCGTCCCGATCCCCGGCATACGAGTTCAGGTATTCCTGAATTCCGAGCAGGGCGTAAGCCCAGGCGCGAGGGCTTCTGAATTCCATAATTGCGGGCAGCGAGAACTCGAACAAACGCCCGGCAGCGCATCTCAACCCTTCCTCCTTGGATAGCCCGAGCACCGTTCCAAGTCCCCACACTGCTCGCCCGTGACTATCTTCCGAGCCCTCAGCCTCGTTCCACCGCCGATCGTAGCCGAGGAAGTTTCTGAATCTGCCCTTCGCGGGATTAAATGCATGTTCCAGGAAGGACAAGTACCGGCACGAGGATTCCGAGGGCACGGAATCTGCAACCACTGGTTCGGTGTTTCCGATCTGCTTCTTGTCCATTCGTTCTAGCAGCACCGTAAGAACGAGCGCGCGCGCATTATCGTCGGTGGTATAGCCTTCTCCCAGGTTCGGGACTGTGAAGATCGCGTGCTGCAACATTCCTGTGGCATCGGTCAGCCGGTGCAGGTGATCCAGTTTCAACGTTGTCATCTGATTCAGCGATTGGTGAATGGCGCGGGCTGAAAATTGAACGTGCGGCGTTTCCATGCGATCGCTGCGCACTCGCGAGAAGCTCTCCATGTAACCCTGCGCTACTCTCTTCCAGATCATCTCCCGCGCGAACAGATAAGCACGTTTCCGCATGGCATGGCGGATGGCGGGAGTATCCAGGAGTTCGACTGTCTTTTGCGCAATCGCGTCGGGATTTTGAAACGGGACCAGCGCGCCCCGGCGGTCATCCAGCAACTCAATCGCGTGCCAATACGGAGTCGAGATGATCGCTTTCCCGGCACCGAGCGCGTATGCCAGTGTCCCGGAAACGACCTGCGCCTCATGGCGATACGGCGTGATGTAAATGTCGGCTGCGCCAATGAACTCAACCATCTCCTCAGGCGCCACGAAGCGGTTGTGGAAGATCACTTGCGATTCCACTCCCATTTCTTTCGCCAACGCCTGCAGGCTGTCTCTATACTGGTCGCCCTCGCGGCGGAGAATGTGAGGATGAGTCGCGCCCGCAACGATGTAAACGACATTCTTGTGCCTGGACAGAATCTGAGGCAGCGCCTGAATCACGTTCTCGATTCCCTTATTCGGCGAAAGCAGGCCGAACGTCAGCAGAACCGCTTTTCCTTCTACACCGAATCTGTCTTTGTAGAAATTGGGGTCGAGGAATGGCAGGTCCGGAACGCCATGTGGAACGATGTCGATTTTGCTGCCCGGAACCTTGAAGACCTCCTGCAAGAACTGGGACGAGAGCTGGCTCATGACGATCAGGCGATCCGACATCTCTGCGATATCTGCCATCACCATCAGTTGGTTAGAATCCGGCTCGCGCAGGATCGTGTGCAGCGTGGTCACAACCGGCATCTTCAGGTGGCGCAGCAGATGCAAAATATGGCTTCCCGCCGGACCGCCGAAGATTCCATACTCGTGCTGCAGGCACACCATGTCGATATTGTTGAAGTTTAGAAACTCAGCCGCCTGCTGATACGAGGTCAGCTCATCCTGGGCCAGCGACCATCGCACCCGCGCCGGATAGTCATACCCTTCCTCTGTGTCGTTGACTGGAAGCGCCAGCAATCGAGCTGCTCCGTATTCCGCTGAAATGGCCTCGCACAAGTCCGTTGTGAACGTAGCAATTCCGCATTGCCGCGGAAGATAATTTCCGATCACTGCGATTCGACTGGGCAGCGACGGTTTCGGATTCGGACGCGCGCGGGCCGCCGCTGCCGCCCGCACAAGCGGGTGCGGACTGACGAGTTCCAGGGCGCTATTTGGAAACACTGTGATTGGTATCGCCATTTTCCCTGTTTCTGGTGAGAACAATTGCTGCGCCAGGCCCCAGCGAGCATTTTGAGAATTATGAGGATGACTAAAGTTTGTCTCTTGTGAGTATTCAACGAAAGTGGACTTGCAAACTGGTCAAAATTGATCAGCATATATCCCTGCGACGGTGCATCATGCGGCTATGAAGGCCAAGAAAGATCAGGCTCTCTCCGTTCGTTGCCCCACTTGCGGGGCCAAACCTGGAGAGAAATGTGAGCTTGGCACGGGCCAGCCCCGTAGCGCGCCACATCGAGACCGGCGCCTTGCAGCTTCGGAGAATTAGCTGGCCGGCGCATTTCCCGCCTCCGAAACTGTGCAGAATTGCTCACTTTTCGAACGCCCATAGTCCTATAATTTACTTCTATGATCTCGTCTGCGGCAGCCAGGAAAAACCGCGGATTCAATCCCAACACCTTTCTCGCCACCATGGGCGACGGCAGGAAGATACTGTCTGTCGAAAAAAAGCAGACGATCTTCGTGCAAGGCGATGCAGCAGATGCCGTGTTCTATGTTCAAAAAGGCAAAGTAAGGCTCACCGTCGTATCCAAAATTGGCAAAGAAGCGACCATCGCCATCATGGGTGAGGGGAACTTTTTTGGCGAGGGGGCCCTGGCAGGTCAGCTTCTGCGCATGGGTTCAGCGGCGGCCATGACCGATTGCGAGATTCTGCGCGTAGATAAGAAAACGATGATGTCTTCGCTTCACCGTGAGCCGGCTCTTTCCGAGATGTTCGTAGCCTACTTGCTGGCGCGCAATATCCGTTACGAAGAGGATCTGGTCGACCAACTCTTCAACTCGAGCGAAAAAAGACTGGCCCGCGTCCTTCTATTGCTGGCTCGTTTCGGCAAAGAGGGTATTCCTGAATCCGTCGTCCCAAAGATCAGCCAGGAGACTCTGGCCGAAATGGTGGGAACCACCCGCTCGCGAGTCAGCTTCTTCATGAACCGCTTCAGAAAACTCGGCTTCATCCACTACGCCGGCGGAGAAGAAGGCGGCCTGCAGGTCCACAGCTCCCTGTTGAACGTAGTTCTTCACGATTAAGTTCTCCACGATTTAAGTTCTGCACGATTGGGTCTGCACGATTAAGCGGCTCGGCGATCTGGTGCAAGTTCCAGTATAGGCTTTGTTCCTTCTTCCCGATCCTGGAACTGAGCAAATTTGAACAGAATTGCGGGAAGCCTCCTGTATACATTACCGGCATGCCCACCCGAAGAACTCTACTTTGTATCCACAAAAACCCGGCTCAAATGGGTTCGTTAAGCGAACAAGGATACGAGGTGGTCACCGCGACCAACGGGTCCGAAGGCCTGCGCCTTTTCATGTCACGGCCCGTCGATGCCATTGTGCTGGAATACCATCTCGGCCTGCTCGATGGCGCCTGCGGCGCCGGTGCGATCAAGCAGGTCCGGCCCGAAGTCCCCATTGTGATGCTGACCGACGATCTTGAATTGCCCGACGGCGCTTTGAAATCCGTGGACGCGATCGTGACAAAAGCCGACGGAACCCATTTCCTTTGGGCAACCGTCCACTTTGTGCTGAATGCGAACCCGGCCGCGCCTGAGAAAGTAACACCGAAGACTGCTGCACCCTTGCATCTCACCGGCAGATCAGCGAAGGGACTCGCTCTGCGGCACAAAACTTCCGAAGGTAAGGATGACCGGACCCGCCCGTTTCCCCCAAGAGTGTGGAGAGGCATCCGGAATGGAAGCCTCCAGTTTTGATCGTCTTCGGGCTGATCGTCTTCAGGTGATCGTCATGAAGTGACCGGCAATTCAATCATGCTAACGCTGGCCTTCGCGCCTTTTCCAGATATGAGTCGGCACGCAAGCCGGCAATTGGGCACTAAACCGCGCTTCGCCGTCCGCCGATTAAGTTAATAACCAGGACCACCAGAGCTACCACAAGCAACAGGTGAATTAGCCCTCCCGCTACGTGCAGGCTGAACCCTAGAAGCCACAGAATCAGAAGAACTACAAATATTGTCCAAAGCATTGCAATGTCCTCTCTTCATCCTTGTTTTGCATCCTTTCGCTCAAGTGGAAGACCCCTGAGCGGCTTGCCGCACTCCAAACACAATCGTTTGGACCGCGCTGTGATTAGCCCGCAAAACGGACACATCCGCTGTGATCCGTATTTTTGAGCGGGTGACTCGGGCCTCGCCAGCAGCTTCACGAACGAATCGGTAATCTGCGCAAGCCACTCCCTAAAGCTTCTGCGGAGCCGGCGAGGAGCCATCGATCTACCTCCGCTTTTGCCCGAGACGGAGAAAACTCCATCACAGTTTTGCCGGAGCGCTCTCGCGAAAACGTCTCGCGTAATCGCCCTCCTGCAAGTCAACCATGACAGGCCAGGACCGATGATGCTGTGCAGGATTGCTCACATTTAGAGAAAACTCACAACCCGGTCAATTGACGATCACGAAGGGACGTGAGCAATTCAGATCATCTATTCTCGGACGCCTGAGCGACCATGCTGTTAGAGGCGAGCAATTCTTCTCGCTCTTTCAGGTCCTCTGAACTAAGTCAGCCATCTGAAGTCGTCCCCCCTTAATTCACAGCTCCGAAAGGAACAATTTCATGAAAAAGACAATTTCACTTTTGTTGATGAGCTTAATGGGCATGGTTGGAACTTATGCATTTGCCGGCTCAGCCCGGGAAGATACGGTCGACCGCATGCAAAAATCCGTAGAAGTTCTGGAATCGATCATGTCGACCCCTGACAAAGGCATTCCAGAAGAAGTGTTAAACGGCGCAAAGTGCATCGTCGTAGTGCCGAACTTGATCAAAGGCGGCTTCATCTTTGGTGGTAAGCACGGTCGCGGCGTAGCTTCCTGCCGCACGCAGGAAGGCTGGAGCGCTCCCGCATTCGTCTCCGTTGGCGGCGGCAGCTGGGGATTGCAGATCGGCGTCGAAGGCGTGGACCTGGTTATGCTGGTCATGAACGACCGTGGCTTGCAGCATCTGCTTTCGAGCAAGTTTGAAATGACCGGTGAAGGCTCGGTTGCAGCCGGCCCGGTAGGCCGTCACACCTCCGCCGGAACTGACATATTAATGAACACGGAAGTGCTGACCTACTCGCGCTCGAAAGGCGTTTTCGCGGGCCTGACCTTGGAAGGTGCGGTCATCGAGCAGGATGATGACTCGACTCGCGCCATTTACGGCCACCGAATGATGTTCCGCACCATCCTGTCGGGCAAGACTCCGACTCCCCGCAGCGCGGACGCGTTTGTGAAGGCTGTGTCCCAAGCAGGACATCAGTCACACGTTGCCGAAGCCAGAGAAGACAACAAGCAGTAGTCGCATCGGAACGCCATAAACGGGCGGGATTCACAGCTGACTGGAGCCGCACAGGCTTCCGGTCAGCTTTATTTTTGTGCTGATCTTGGGGTTGGCTTTTGACCTGTAGGCGGGCATATTGTTATACCTCTACCTGCACGAGGCCGCTACCGCGCACCGCAAGCCGTTGCGTCATTCTGATGCGGCACCGCACAGCACTGGAGGATTTGAATGTCCGCCCGAAACAATCTATTGGGGCTTATCTTCTTGACGGCTGTGCTCGCGTTCATGGTATTCGCAGCGAAGCGAATGCTCTTTCGGCCCCCGGCGCCAGATCCCATCGCGGAGTTGCTGGAAAAGGGTAAGCCGCCTGCAAAGCCGCCACAGCCAAAACCCTCAGCTGCAGTGCCCACGCCGCCCTCTTCAGCGCCGTCCCCCACAGCGCCTGCGCCGAAGTCGAATGGGCAAGCCCAAGCATCGGCCCCGGCAGCGGGCGGAGCCGTGGCCAGCGCGAAGACGGAACCACTCGCTGCGGCAAAGGGCGCTCCGACAACAGCTACAGATCATCGTCCTGAAGATCGTCGTAGTGAAGATCGTCGTAGTGAAGATCATCGTAGTGAGGATCATCGTCCTCAACTGCGGTTGGAATCCGGCGCTCGCCTGTGGATTCGCGTAACCGCATTCAACCGCAAGCCGGACGGAAGCTTTACCTTCCGGGGAACGCTGTTGCAGCCGGTTGACCTGGCAAACGAAAATCAACTCGATCAGGGCACAGAAGTTGCCGGGTCCGGAACCGTGAACGACGGACACGTCACAGTTTTGGTGAACGCATTCACCGTCGGCGGAGCAAACTACACGCTGCTGCAACGTAACGCGAGTGGATCAAACAAGCGTTCAGGAACCGGCCTGGCGGTCGAACTCGATCCCGGCAAACTGCTGGAAGTGTGGCTCGCCTCGTCGTCGGTTTATCGGAAAACGCCTTAGGGCGTGAGAGGGCTGACGTGCAGGCGGATCCAATCGAGGATCTTGCCGAAGCGAAACTCGTGACGCTCCATTGAACCGTTGATGAAATCATAGCCCGCTGCGCCTTCGACTTTGATGTAGAGACCGTTGCGCCGTAGGAAGACATCGGCGGCGGTGAAGGCGATGCGCTTGTTGCCGTCGAGGAAGCCGTGGTTATCGCCGAGCGACTCCATCAGCGCGGCCGCTTCTTCCTCGAGTGAATTATAGTAACCGGTTTGCGGACGAAAAACGGCGGCCTCAACCGCGCCCTTGTCGCGGACGCCGTGCAGGCCGCCGAACATGTCGATGAGCCGGTGCTGCATCTGGTAGACCTCGGCGACCGTCAGGTACTCCGTCATTTACTTGGCTACTTGGCGAGACGCTCAAGCAGGTCACGATTGGCCACCACTGATTGCTCAAAAGCATCCATCACTTCGCGGCGAACCAAGTGCTGCGACGGGACCACGTTTTTCAGATAGAACTTCAGCGCCTCTTCTAGGAGGTGCCGCTGCGATTGGCCATTACGCTTGGCAACCGCGACGAACTCTTTGTAGAGCTTGGCGTCGATCTCGGGAGTGAACTTCTTGGTCGTGGTCGGCATAGCAGGCACCTCTCAAGCTCTATTTTAGTGGATTGGAGGGGTAAATCAAGGTAAATCCTGATTCATCAAGATAGTTGCTGAGAGCCCCCAGACTCTGGTCTTCCGTGGATAGGCTACAGGGTCGTTCTTAAGCACGAACCAATTTAAAGCTGATCTGGTAGCGGTAAAACAGAATGTTCGGCACCATTGCCAGCGCACGGCGGATTCTCTGGTCATCTTCTAGCGCAATGATGATTCCGTGCACGGTCTGGTCGTTCTCGGCCAGCATCTCTTGCACGAAGCTCATGTAACGTAGGGTCTGTCCTACAACGGCATCGCTGGCTCGTCCCTTTTTCAGCTCCACTACCAATAGCCGTTTCTTATCTTTGCTTATGGCAAGGATATCCAGCGGCCCAGTATCGGTTTGGTATTGCTGCGCCATCTCGCCATCTTCCTCGTAAATGTCGTAATCCTTGCCGAGATCAGTCTGCGCCCAATTTTTCATCAAGAAGTCCTCAAGATGCTCCTCCAAGGCAAAAGCCGTTGGGTCTTCGACCGTTTCATCAGTCGATATCAGCTTGGGCGCGGAAACACCGCCGATGAGCCCTTCAATTTCTTCGGAGTAACGCGAAACGTTGCTGACTGTGCCGATCGATCCAGTTGAATTCCGCAAGGCTTCGCTCATGGCAGTCCGGTCGATACTCACGTTCAGCCAATGAACAGGGCGACGATGGAAGAGAATCTTGCCAGGCTCGTAAGTGTAGTCGCCGCTAACCTCGCCTATACGATACTTTCCGGATCCATCCGGGCATAGGACGATGTCACCCGTCTTGATCCCTTTCGACACCGTCCACAAGGCACCGCATGCTAACCCTGCTCCGATTTTCGTTTTGTCAGGGTGCGTCGCCAGGTAAATGGGGATGAACTCCTGATTGAAAGCTCGCCATTCCTCCGGCAGTTTGTTGGCCAGGTCTTGGTCGATGCCGAAGTCTGTGCCGACGAAGTTCCCGGCAAAACACTCCGCGGCATAGACACTCTTCTGTCCCAGCATGACTCGATAGTAGCTTTTCGCAGACTTCATACTAGTCGGACCTTTCCGGCCTTAATCAGGGCCAGCGCCACGATCGGCCGCCTCGAACTAGTTAAACCTCGACACCTGTATTGTCAAGACCACTTCGGAGGACACGATGCCCTCTTCCGTTTGACGCTGCTCCCCTCCCGTCTTTACACTCAAGTTAACGCCGTATGAATTCGGGGTGGTTCCGTTTGCTCGACGGAGCCTCCGGATGTAGCGGGCGAGTGAAAGGTAAACGTGAGCCCCACAGAAACTACCAACGCGGCAAAGGCCAAATTGGCAGAAGACTTGGCTAGTCAGGCCCTGGCGAATAACAAAGACATCAAGCGGGAGATCTCGGTTGAGATTCCGGCTGCGGAGGTGGCGCGCGAGACCGAACTCCAGATTCAGCGCTATCAGAAGAGTGCGCGTCTGCCGGGGTTTCGGGCGGGGCATGTGCCGGCTTCCATCATCAAGCAGCGCTTTGGCGATGGCCTCAGGGCCGATGTGGCCGAGGCTCTGATCCCCAAATACTTTCGTCGGGAGGCTGAGAAGCTGGGGCTGATTCCAGTCTCGCAGCCGCGCGTTACCGACATGCACATGCACGATGGCGAGCCGCTCACCTTCAAGGCTTCCTTCGAAGTGCTGCCCGAGATTCAAGTAGAGGGCTACAAAGAGCTGCGCGCCGACAAGCCGGAGATCGCCGTCACCGACGAGGAAGTCGAGCAGGCGCTCACCAGCCTGCGCGAACAGCACGCTACCTATACTACTGTGGAAGGACGTCCGCTGGCCGAAGGCGACTTTGCCCAGTCGTCGATGGATGGGAAGCCCAAAGATGGTAAAGATGTCGCCGACGCCAAAGCCAATCCCGTACACATGGACGACGTGCTGATCGAGATCGGCGGCAAGAATACCGTGGCGGAATTCAGCCAGAATCTTACCGGCGCTTCCGCCGGAGACGAGCGTACGTTCGATGTGAGCTATGCCGAAGACGTTGCCGACAAGCGGCTAGCGGGCAAAACTTTTGTCTACACGGTGAAGGTGAACGGCATCAAGCAGAAGAGCCTGCCCGAACTGAACGACGACTTCGCCAAGGAGTTAGGCGAGTTCACCAGCCTGGACGCGGTTCGCAAACAGATCCGCGAAAACATGGAAGCCGAACGGCGGCACATCGCCGAGCGCGAAGCCAAAGACAAACTGGTTGCAGAACTGGTGAAGCGCAACGAGTTTGATGTGCCGGAGTCTTTGGTCGACCGCCAGATTGATCTCCGCCTGGAACGGGGCCTTCGTGCTCTAGCGGCGCAAGGCATGAAGATGGAAGACTTGAAGAAGATGGACCTGCCGCGGCTTCGGGCCGGCCAGCGCGACCAGGCGGTGCAGGATGTGAAGTCTTCTTTATTGCTGGAACGGGTCGCGGATCTCGAGAAAATCGAAGTCAGCGACGAGGAAGTGAACCGGGAGTTGGAAGCGCTCGCCAAACAGTCAAAACAAACTTCCGAGGCAGTGCGCGCTCGTTTGACAGAGGATGGGGGCCTCGATAGAATCCGGAATAGAATCCGCAGCGAGAAGACCCTCGAATTTCTTTATCACCAGTCCGCATAGATCGAAGATCGAAAAGACGATCGAAGATCGAAAAGTAGATCGAAGATCAAATAGTTAGGCGGACAACTTTCGACCCTCCCCGAGAATGCACGAGGCAGTTCGGGGCGGAGTGTGGCAGGTCCGATGACAGGTCCGGTAGAACAAGTCAGGTAAAACCATGAATCAAAAAGATCCGCAAATGATGCTGGTACCGATGGTGATCGAGCAGACCGGGCGGGGCGAACGCGCCTACGACATCTATTCCCGGCTGCTCCGCGATAACATTATTTTCATAGGCACGCCGATTGACGACAACATCGCTAACCTGGTGATTGCGCAGATGCTGTTTCTGGCCCAGGAAGATCCCGAGAAAGACATTCAGCTTTACGTGAACTCTCCGGGAGGCTCGATCACGGCGGGCATGGCGATCTACGACACCATGCAATACGTGAAGAATGATGTCATGACGTTGTGCGTGGGCCAGGCCGCGTCGATGGCGGCTTTGCTCTTGGCTGCCGGAGAGCCGAAGAAGCGGCTGGCGTTGCCGAACTCGCGCATCCTTATCCATCAGCCTTCGATGGGAGGGTTGTCGGGTCAGGCCACCGATATCGACATCCACGCGCGCGAAATCCTGCGTATGCGGGAGATTACCAACCAGTTACTCTCCAAGCACAGCGGGCAGAAGCTAGATAAAGTGGAAAAAGACGTGGAGCGAGACTTCATTATGAACGCCCAGCAGGCGAAGGAATACGGAATCATAGACGATATCATCTATAAGACCGTAAAAGCGGTAGGATAGGCCTTCGTGAAAAGCAGTACCGAGGCCCGAGTACCGAGTCCCGAGCAAATCGCCCGTACTCGCAACTCGGTACTTGGTACTCGGTACCAGAAAAGGAGTAGAGCCGAGTGAAAACCAAGTCTGGGTCTGACGAGATTTTGCGCTGTTCGTTCTGCCACAAGTCTCAGGATGCCGTAGCCAAGCTGATCTCGTCGCCCAGCGATTATCCCCGCGCCTACATTTGCGATGAGTGCGTGGCAGTCTGCAACTCAATCCTGGAAGACGACCGCACCGCCGCTCCCCAGACCGCCGCGCCCAATCAATTGCCCAAACCGCAGGAGGTCAAGACCTTCCTGGATGAATACGTCATCGGGCAGGAGCAGACCAAGAAGAAGCTGGCCGTCGCGGTTTACAACCACTACAAGCGCATCTTCATGAACCGGCAAAAGGCGGCCGGCGACGGCATCGAACTGAGCAAGTCGAACATCCTGCTCATCGGTCCCACGGGAACTGGTAAGACGCTGCTGGCGCAAACGCTGGCGCGCATGCTCGACGTGCCTTTCGCCATCGTCGACGCCACCACCCTCACCGAAGCCGGCTACGTAGGCGAGGATGTCGAGAACATCATCCTCAAGCTGCTACAGGCAGCCGAGGGTGATGTGAGCCGCGCCCAGACTGGCATCATCTACATTGATGAAATCGACAAGATCGGGCGCAAGGACGAGAATCCGTCCATTACCCGCGATGTGTCCGGGGAAGGCGTACAGCAGGCGCTGCTGAAGATTCTCGAAGGAACCATCGCCAATGTTCCGCCGCAGGGTGGGCGCAAGCATCCTCACCAGGAATTCACTCCCGTCGATACCACCAACATCCTCTTCATCTGCGGCGGAGCATTCGTGGGCCTGGAGAAAATCATCGGCAGGCGCGTGGGGAAAAAGTCTCTCGGCTTCCGCGGCGGCGAAGAGGCGGACAAAGAAGACGCCGTTGTCTCACGCAAGCGCAACTTCGAACTGCTGAGCGAAATCCAGCCGGAAGACTTGATCAAGTTTGGCCTGATTCCTGAATTCGTCGGTCGCATGCCGGTCGTCGGCATGCTCGAGGATCTGGACGAGTTCGCGCTCATCGAGATCCTCACTCGTCCTAAGAATGCCATCGTTAAGCAATACCAGCGGCTTTTCGAGTTCGAGAATGTTCGCTTGAAGTTCAGCGACGACGCTCTGCGGGCGATCGCCCGCCAGGCCATGGCTCGCAAAGTGGGCGCTCGCGGCCTCCGCATGATTCTGGAAGAACTGATGCTCGACCTCATGTTCCACCTGCCCAGCCAGAAGAAACTAAAGGAGTTCGAGGTTACGCGGGAGATGGTCGAGAAACGCAGCGCTTCCGTAGCCACATTAGAGAAGGCGGGATAGCAAAACAGGAGTAAACTGTAAGCCGGGCTGGTGGGGTACGCACAGAGGATTGTCATTCGACGCGCAGCCATCGGCGAAGTCGGGCAGGGATCATTCGCCATAGTCGTTGGCTACAAACCCCAGGGGAGATTGAGTGACCACATCCAAGGAAAAATTCGAGACCAAAAAGTTGCCCATGATGCCCATTCGGGACGTGGTCATCTTCCCGTTCATGATGACGCCGTTCGTCGTAGGCCGCGAGTCCAGCGTGCGCGCCCTCGAAGAGGCGCTGGCCGCCGACAAGAAAATCTTCCTGGCCACGCAACACGACGCCTCCATCGACGAACCCAAATCGAATGAGATCTATCAGGTGGGTACCATCGTCAACATCGTGCAGAGCTTGAAGCTCCCCGATGGCAACATTAAAGTTCTGGTCGAAGGCATCGAGCGCGGCCGCCTCCTGCAAGCCACCGACGCCGATGGTTACATGCAGGCTTCAGTACGCGTAGCCCGCTATCCGGTCGAGATGAACGCGCAGATCGAAGCCGGCATGCAGCGCGTCACCACGCTGTTTGAGCAGTACGTGAAGCTGTGCCAGGCGTTGAACTACGAAACCATGATTTCAGCGGTCCGCATGGAAGATCCCGCCAAGCTCACCGACATCATTGCCGCCAACCTGCAACTTTCGATCGAAGAAAAACAGGAACTGCTGGAGATATTCGATCCTTCGGAGCGCCTGAACCGCATCGCCGACGTGCTCGATGTCGAGATCGAAAAGCTCAACGTGGACCGCACCATCCAGTCTCGCGTCAAGCGGCAGATGGAGAAGGCGCAGAAAGAGTACTACCTCAACGAGAAGATCAAGGCCATTCAAAAGGAACTGGGCCGCGGCGAGAAGAGCGAGTTCGACGAACTGAAAAAGAAAGTCGAAAGCGCCGGCATGCCGAAGGAAGTCAAAGACAAGGCCCTCCAGGAACTGAAGAAGCTGGAAGCAATGCCACCGATGTCAGCCGAGTCCACGGTTTCGCGCAACTACCTCGACTGGCTGCTGGCCGTGCCGTGGAAGAAGCGCTCGAAGGAAATCCGCAACATTTCGCGCGCCGAAAAAGTTCTCAACGAAGATCACTACGGCCTCGAGAAGATCAAGGAACGCATCCTCGAATTCCTTGCCGTGCGCCAGTTGGTGAAGAATCCCAAAGGATCGATTCTCTGCTTCGTCGGCCCTCCGGGCGTTGGCAAGACCTCGCTGGGAATGTCGATCGCCAAGGCTACGGGCCGCAAGTTCGTCCGCATGTCGCTCGGCGGAGTGCGTGACGAGGCCGAAATTCGCGGCCACCGCCGCACTTACATCGGCGCGCTGCCCGGCCAGATCATTCAGATGATGAAGAAGGCCGGCACCAAGAATCCGGTCTTCATGCTCGACGAAGTCGACAAGATGTCGATGGACTTCCGCGGCGACCCCTCTGCCGCCCTGCTCGAAGTGCTCGATCCCGAACAGAACTTCATGTTCGTCGATCACTACCTCGATGTCGAGTACGACCTCTCGCAGGTCTTCTTTATCGCGACTGCGAACGTGATGCACACCATCCCTCCCGCGCTGCAGGACCGCATGGAAGTGCTGCGGCTGCACGGCTACACCGAGCAGGAGAAACTGGAGATCGCCAAGCAGTTCCTGGTCAAGAAACAAATGTTGCAGGCCGGCTTGTCGGAGAAGAACATCAAGTTCACCGATGAGGCGATCCTGGGTCTGATCCGCTCCTACACCCGCGAAGCTGGTGTTCGCAATCTCGAGCGCGAAATCGGAAACGTCTGCCGCAAGGTCGCGCGCAAGGTCGTGAAGGAAGGCGAAACCTACACCGCCGCCGTGACCGGCGAAAATGTTACCGACTTCCTCGGCGTGATCAAGTTCCGCGACACCCTGGCGCATGAGAAGAGCGAAGTAGGATTAGTCACCGGCCTCGCCTGGACCGAAGTCGGCGGCTCGATCCTCAGCACCGAAGCGACAGTAGTCGATGGCAAAGGCAAGCTCACGCTCACCGGCAAACTCGGCGACGTAATGCAGGAGTCGGCCCAGGCCGCGCTCTCCTATATCCGCTCACGTGCCCACCGTCTCGGACTGACTCGCGATTTCTACCGCACTCTCGATCTGCACGTGCACGTGCCCGAAGGCGCCATCCCGAAAGATGGGCCGTCGGCCGGCATCACGATTGCCACAGCGATTGCAAGCGCGCTTAGCAAGATTCCGGTGCGCCGCGATCTAGCCATGACCGGAGAAATTACGCTGCGCGGCAAGGTCCTCCCGATCGGCGGCCTCAAAGAAAAGCTGCTGGCTGCCCACCGCGCTGGACTCTTCGAAGTCATTCTGCCCCGCGACAACGAAAAAGATTTGGCCGAGGTTCCAGAAAACCTGCGCAACGCCATGAAACTGCACTTCGTCGACACCATGGACCAGGTGCTGCAAATCGCGCTGGAATCAGCCCTGCCGGCGCTCAGCGATGATGTACCCACGCAACCGATCGCACCTCTAACCTCCGGCACTGGCGACAGTCCGGCGGCGCATCAGTAGCCGTTTTAAGAGGGAAGAGCTTTGAAAGGGCGCGGCTTCAGCCACGCCGTTACTGGATCAAATTCACAACCGCTTTAGCCGCCGACGGGCGTCCTTAGGGTAAAATCACGTTCCAAGATGTCCACACCGAACCAAAGTCAAATTGCTTTCGAGAACGGGCCCGAGCAGCCAGCCCATGAAGCACAAGCCCGTACCACCGGAATCCTGCCTTCGCAGGAAATCACCAACCTGATCGCCCGCGGCAACATTAGCGCCTCCCCTGCAATCAACCCCGACCACATCCAGCCCGCGAGTCTCGACCTGCGCCTAGGCGACATGGCGCATCGTGTGCGCGCCAGTTTCTTGCCCGGCCCGAACAGCACGGTCGAAGCCAAGATCAAAGAGCTCCGCATGACACGCGTCGATCTCACCGGCGCGCCCGTCTTCGAAAAAGATTGCGTCTACATTATTCCTCTAGTCGAAGAGTTAAGCCTGCCGGAAAATATTTCCGGGAAAGCCAATCCAAAGAGCACCACCGGACGCCTCGACATTTTCACCCGCCTGATCACCGACTACGGCACCGAGTTCGACCGCGTGCCGCCCGGCTACAAAGGCAAACTCTACGCCGAGGTTGTCTCGCGCACGTTTACCGTCGCCTTGCGCGCTGGAATGAGGCTTAGCCAGCTGCGTTTTGTGCAAGGCAATCCGCGATCGAGCGACAGCGCGATCCGAGGGCTCGATCGGGAAGAGCCGCTTGTCTATGAGGAGGACAGCCCCAGCAAAGCGCGAGTCGAGCGCGGTCTGAGAATCACGATCAACCTGGAAGGCGCTCCCGGAGAGATTATTGCCTACAAAGCGAAGCGCTTCGCTCCCGCCATTGAACTCGACCGGATTAATTATTATGCGACCGAGGAGTTCTGGGAAGTTCGTCATCAGAATGCGAATAAGAGTCTGATCCTCGAACCCGGCGACTTCTACATCCTTGCGTCCAAAGAGCGGGTGAGCGTCCCTCCCGAGTTCGCGGCAGAGATGGTGCCTTTCGATCCGTCAGACGGCGAGTTTCGAATTCACTACGCGGGATTCTTCGATCCCGGATTTGGTTATGGTTCGAACGACATCAAGGGGACGCCTGCCGTACTCGAAGTGCGAGCCCACGAAGTTCCCTTCCTGATGGAACACGGGCAGCTAGTAGGCCGGCTGAACTACATGCCGCTGCTGTCGCGCCCGCACAAGATCTATGGCACGAATATAGGATCGTCCTACCAGCATCAGGCGCTCACGCTGAGCAAGCAGTTTCGCCGCTCAGATCGCTGACCCTTCCAGAAAACCTTCGTGATACTTCGTGCCCTTCGTGGTCTATGAGTTCGTGCTCGACCACGGAGCCTCTCCAGCTTGCCAACCTCCGCCGTCCCATAGCACACTAGCGCATGAGAGTAATGGCGCGATTCCTAGCCTCGGCCACGGGAGCCGATCACTTCCCCGCCCCCAGCCTGCCGGAAGTTGCCTTCCTGGGCCGCTCGAACGTAGGCAAGTCCAGCGTGATCAACACGCTGATCGGCGACAAGATCGCCCGCACCAGTTCCACGCCGGGACGCACCCGCAGCATCAACTTCTTCGAAGTGCGCTGGCCCGGAAAGCCGCAGCCGGAGGTCATCTTCGCCGACCTGCCGGGCTACGGCTATGCCAAACTCTCGCGCGAGATTTCCGCCGAGTGGCCAAAATTCATCGAGCCTTACCTCAACGACCGTTCTACGCTGGCGCTATGTGTGGCGCTGGTCGACATCAACGTCCCTCCACAAGAAAGCGATCGTCAACTCTTAGATTTTCTTAATGCCACGGGCCGCGACCTGGTAATGATCGCGACCAAAAGCGATCGGCTCTCGAACAACCAACTGCGCAACGCGCTGAAGAGTTTGGCGGAGGCCTATCCCACGGCGACCTTGATTCCCTTCTCGGCAAAAACCGGAGCCGGGCGCGACGAGGTCTGGAAAAAGATCCGGCAGTCGGCCGCGGAATTCCCGGCGACCACGTTCCAATCTTGAACGTCTCCCGTTCCGGAAACCGCCCCTCCCCAATGGCTACCACCAGCTTTCTTTTCCCCTAAGCGTTAGGCTCGAACGCTCCGTAAAGTAAAAGAGAGTTCCTGCGGCACCAGTCGGGCTCCGAAAGGCTCTCAAGCAACAGGCCGCGACCCGAAGAGGCAAATCAACGGCGATGGCGTTCGATGAAACCAGCGAAGGCGCGGACTATCTCTCGGCCCTGAAGAGATCAGGCTCGCCGCAAGCTGCCGCCGCCGCGACGGCACCCGCGCCTGAGCCCCCGCATTCCGCCGCAACCCTGGGAGACGTTCCGGCACCGCAACGTACCAACCCCGCCCGCGCCGAGAAACGCAAAACCCCGCGCTACCGGTGCAAAGGCAGCGCCCGCTTAGAGGAAAGCGGCAGCGCCGTCTCGACCTGGGCAACGTTTGCAGACATCAGCATGCACGGCTGCTACGTAGAGGCGGCAGCTCCGCTGCGCGTGGGGACGGTGCTCGGCTTGAAACTCGAGGTCAACGGTTTCCGCATCGAAGCCAGGGGCGAGGTGCGCGTCGCCTACCCAAATCTGGGGATGGGGATTTCTTTCACCAGAGTATCGGAAAAAGATCGAGAACAATTGCGCGAACTAGTGAACTCGATCTCGCAGCCTTCAGCGGCTCGAAGCGCGCGAAACGCAACCCACGCGCTTCCGATTCCGCAATCAACCGCACCGCCCGCAGTAGTCCAACCCGAGCCGCCGCACTCCAGGCGACTGCAAAAGTTTTTTGAGAACCGCCACGTCATGGGCCGCGAAGAATTCCTCAGGATTCTGCGACAGCACCAGTAGCAGGTCCCCAGTTCGCTCATGCATGAGAGCCGGGTTTCACTGCCCGCACAATGCAAACCATTCTCGCCATGCTACTCTCGGCAGGTAACGCCGCCCCTCCCAGCCCGAAAGCCGAAGCCCGAAGCCCGCATTACGTTAGTGATCTACGCCGCGATTACCACCATCGATAAAGTGAAGTTATGACACTCTCATCTATGGTGGTTTCGCGGGATTGGCAGGAAGTCAGTGTGCTGGAATGTATTCTCGGCGGCTTGCACATGGACGTCGCCGTCGAGAGCGAACCGCAACGAGCCCTGGCGCGGCTCACAAAAACGAAAGTCGATGCCCTGATTGTTGACTGTGATCTGAATGGTACGTGCCAGTTCTTTCGTGAACTGCAACGGGAAGCTCCACGCGCCAGCACGGTACCGCTGGTGATCATGGGCAGCTCGCCTGCCAAGCACGACATGGAGGGAACCGGCGCCATGTACGCCTTCGATAAGCCGATTTCCGTCGAGCAGGCGGTGCGCACGCTCTCCGCCGCGCGCAACATGATTCTCGATGGACGCCTGCGTTATCACCGCGCCGGCCTGGAAGCGCCAGTGACTCTGCTCGGCCGCCATCAGAAGCGGGCCGAAGGGCAACTCATCAATTTAAGCCAGGGGGGCCTCCAGGTTCGCGTAGATGACGGATTCGATACGGCTGAAGCGTCGCGTGTAGCCTTCGAGCTGCCCGGAACAAAGAGCGGAGTGAAGGCCGAGGTGGAAGTAGCATGGTCCGACAAGCAGGGAAACGTTGGCATCCGCTTTGTGAACATGACGCCGGAGATGAAAAACACGCTGCGCCTGTGGCTGGCGAAACAGTATTTTGCAAACTAAGCGAAAGCAGTTCTCGGTTCTCAGATTCGTATCAGGGCACGGCTTCAGCCGTGCCGTGCAGAAACACTAAAGACGCGGGCTTTAGCCCTGAGGAATCCGTAGTTTACTGCTTTGCGACCGGACAAGGGTTCGTATCAGGGCACGCCTACAGGCGTGCCGGACGCGAGCGCCTTTTGGTTGCGCCTTCAGGCGCCGGGCTGAAGCCCATTCCGTCTTCATGCCCTGATACGAATCTCCTCTGCAAAATCAAAAGAATGGCAGGCCCGAATGGAGTTTCGACAGAGCGAAGCCGAAGGGGACGACTGATTTCTCACTCGCGCTTGTCCTCCAAAAACTGGGAACGAGAACTGCTGGTTCTACCGGATGCGGACGCCGTCTTCGCTTTCTTCATTCTCTCCGGGGTTGGACACGGCCCGCGCCAGGCGCGCGCCCAAACTCGATCCTCCAAAAATGGAAAACACAACCCAGTACCCGGCGCCGACCACGATCGCCGCCGCGATGGCGGTTCCCACCGTGAGGGGCCAGGGCGGAAGTTCGTGCGCGATCGACAGAAAAATCAGGGCGAACATCAGCACAGCTGAGGTCACAACCAGACTATCCACCAACCAACTCAAGGTACGGCCTGAGATTGGCCGCGAGACCCAGTTCAATTGCGAATACGGATCGTTGGCAGGACCAGCGCGCTGTTTCAGGACTGATGGCTCGCGCTGCCCGGCAACGTCCAGCCGGATCGCCGGGCGGGGCGCAGCGGAAAGAGTCAGGCCGTCGTTTTCCTGCGGAGCATTTCGTTCACGAGCAATCGAGACCACAGAAGCCCCGAAGATGGAGCCGGGATGTCCGGAATTGCGCGCAATGGCATCCAGAAGGTTGGAAAAGATCCACGCGTTGATGTGGTGACGTGTGCCCGCAGGCAAGTCCACAAAGCGAATGCCGCACAATCCCGAGGGGCTCGTCCAACTAACCTGACCGCCCGTTTCCACGCGCAAGCGGGGGAATCTCAACTCGAAGCCCAGGCGGACGCGCTGCCCCGGGCGCAACGCCGGAACCGCATGCACGGCCACACCCCAGTGATTGAGGTTTCGGATAATTCCACCGTTGGCCCCGTCGAAGGTGACGTAGGTCAATGTGCGCAACTCATGCCGGTAGTGGGTGCGTGCTTGCCGCGCGGGAAAAGAGACTGCCTGCATACTCTCCCCATGAATAGCTCGGACAAAACCTATTTGGTTGAAATTTTAGTTTCTAAAGTACGCAGGCTGGCAGTAACTGAGGTGGTTCCTGGAAGGCCCGAGAAGACGGCTCTTACTAAAGGCCATGGCCGAAAGGACAGTGCAGGATCATTGCAACTGGCGCGAAACGCCGCTAACTTACTGTTAAGCACGCGAGAGGCTGGTAGAGCGAACGCTCCTGCACTTGTGCGCGGTTGGCAAAAAGGCGGCGCTACGCAAAGTAGTCAATTGACAGCGCCTGCGCTCGGTGCCCACACTCACAGTAAGGAGATTTGGACGGCCCGAAATTGAATGGCAACGACTCCCACCAAACCGACAATGGAAATTGATGCCGCGTTGCGCGCGGTGCGAGTGCCGTCGTGGCCGCTGGAGCGAGGTGCGTTTGCTCCCGCGCAAGGCTTTCCTTACGACGGCACTTTCCACGAAGCGGGTTTTCATAAGGCTCGGAATCTACGACCGTCGGGGCGCGACGCCCTGCAAGCGCTTTTGGCGTTCTCGGCCATGCATCAGCAGGTTCGCCAGCGTCAGGCGCTGGCTGCGCGGCGCAACGGATTCGAAACGCTTGCGCCTGCGGCTGAGTTCGAACCGAGAGAACAATTCGTCCTCGACGAAGTGCTCCAGTTGGTGGCGGAGCACGCAATTGCCATCACCGGAGCCGATGGCTTGGGAATCGCCCTCGCGGAAAATAATGAAATTGTTTTGCGAGCCTCGGCAGGTTCGATCAAGCCAGACGTAGGCCAGCGCATCCAGCGCGATTCCGCTTTCTCGGGAGCCTGTTTCCGCACGGCGCAGATTATCCGCTGTGACGATACCGAGGCCGACGATCGCGTAAACCTGTACGCGTGCCGGCAACTGGGCGCGCGCTCCATGGTCGCCGTGCCGCTGTGCGGGCGGCGGCGCGTAATCGGCGTGCTGGAAGCTTTCTCGTCCGAGCCTTTCGGATTCAACGACAGCGACGTCGGCAGCCTCGAACTGCTGGCCGAGTTGATCCTCGGAGCTCTCAAGCCAGAAGACGAAGAACGCTTCGCGGAATCGGCGCAAGTCGCGGAGGCTGAATTAACCGCTCCAGCGATCACGCCGCAAGCATCTCTGCCCTTTGATCAAGCTCCTTCAGAGATCGCCTCTTCGGTTATCGCACCCGCGCCGCAGGGCGAGGACCATGCCAAATCAGCATCGCAGAACACAAGTGCGGCTGTTGCTCCGCCGGTTCTTACTCCGCCAGTTGTTGTTGCTCCGGCTGTTGTTCCTCCTCTCGTCGAGCCCGCTCTCTTCTCTGCGCCCGCGGCGGAGCTAAGTACGGAAACGGAAGACCCAATCGAAAACGCATCTGTCCTCGAAACCGCGCGAGAACCGGAGACTTCAACAGGTCATCATCCTGGTGTCGTGCTGGTATTAGTGTTGGTCGTGGTCTGCACTCTTCTCGCTGGTGGACTGTGGTGGAAGCTGAAAAATGCACAGCTCAGTAAAGTAATGATGCAGCCTGAGCAGAAGATGACGAAGCCCATAGCCGCCGCCAAGCAGCCTGCGCCTTCGGTTCCGGCATCCTCGGCTACTGCGCCTTCAGCCAACTCATCTTCAATCAACTCATCTTCTGTAACCTCCTCAAACACCAACTTGGAGGGGCAGACGAATTCAGCGGCTGAACCCGTCAGCGAGAGCCTTAAGCCACAACCTTCTAAGGCGCCGCGCATCACCGGAATCCGGCACTGGTCTTCCGCCGATTCCAGCACGGTTGTGCTCGATGTCGAAGATCAAGTCCAGTATGAGGCGCATCGCCTGGCCTCTCCCGATCGCATTTATTTTGACCTGCACGATACCTCGCTCGCGCCTGACATCGAAGGAAAGGCCATCGATGTCGGCGACTCGATGCTGGTGCGGGTTCGAGTGTCGCAGCCGGTTTCAGGCGTCACGCGCGTGGTGCTGGAAACAAAAGGCAAGCCGAATTTTTCCGTGAGCCTGGAGCCGAATCCTTATCGCCTCGTGGTGCAGGTGAGCAAGCTGGGCGTGGACTCCAAGGCTCAAGCGAATCTTTTCCCTGGCGCCGCTACCGCTGACAAAGAGAAACTGGCCATCGTCGTTCCTCCGCCCACGCGCGAAGACCTGCAACTGCGGGCGCACATGCCTAGGACGAAGTTGCGCATCGTGGTAGACGCCGGCCACGGCGGCTGGGATCTGGGAACCGTCGGCAAGCGCGGATTGCTGGAAAAAGATGTCGTGCTCGAGATTGCCCAGCGGCTGGGCAAGCTGCTTGAGAGCCGTCTCGGTGCTGACGTGATCCTCACACGCAATGGCGACAATTACATTCCGCTTGACGAGCGGGCCGGGATGGCGAATCATTCGCAGGCGGATCTGTTTGTCTCGGTCCATGCAAACTATAGCGACTTGCCTTCGGCTCGCGGCGTGGAAACTTACTACACGAATTTCTTCTCGGCGCCCAATGCCAAGGACAAAGACGTAGAGACTCGGGAGCCCGATCATGCCAAGAGCGCGAGTGCTGCATTGCTGTCGGCGGCCGAACTTCACGAAAAGATCGAGCAGTCGCGGCGGCTTGCGGCCAGCGTGCAACGCTCGCTCTATGGGACTTTGTCGGTGCAAAATCCCGGACTGCGCGACCGCGGCGTGAAAGAAGCGTCCTACGTGGTGCTCACCGAAACCGCGATGCCCGGAATTCTGGCCGAAGTTTCCTTCGTGAGCAGTCCTACCGACGAGCAGAAGCTGCGCAGCGACGGCTATCGCGAACAGATTGCCGAAGCGCTGTATAAAGGCATCGCGCGGTATGCGGCTGGTCGCGCGGCGTGAAAGTCGCTGCGAGATAGTATCCGGTTTCTAGTATCTAGTTTCCTAGTAACCACTTACGTGGTTCCGGAACTCGGGAGTTTCCCTAGTCCGGCTTCGCTGCTGCCTTCTCTCTCCCGTTTTCCAGCAGCCAATTTCGGACTACGCCCTCGACCTTCATCCGAGTTTCCTCCAGGCTCATTTGCTTTACTAGCGCCGGCTCTTTCTTTAATGCCGCGGCAGCCGCTGGCGCGGCAGCAACGGCGGCTTCGTCATCCGCCGCATCCTCTACTTCTTCTTCCTCTACTTCCCCGGCCTCGTCATCAAAATCTTCTTCGAACCACTGCGGGCCGCCGATGGAGGTCCGATACACGTCATCGCGGTCGATTACAACATCGGTTGCCTCACTGGCTTCGAACTTCGCATGGCGCAGGTTGACGCTGGCCGTCTGCAGCGCATAGAGCATCAGCCCGGCCGTCCTATGATCCAAGCGGCCGGAGCCGAGCATCTGGATCGTTTTCATCAGCGCCACCTGCACCGAGTTCGCGTCTTCGAGCAGCGGTAAATCGAACCTGCGCTGCGCTGACGTATCCGCGGCGATTTTCGCCCGCTCGCGCCGGATGCGCTCATGAAAAAAGCACTGGCGCCGCCAACGCAGGGCGGGAGATCCGCACTGCGTCCCATTCATCTTTATGTGCTGACATCGTGGAACATTGTCCATCCCCATATTTTTTCTCTCGCATCCTTTACTTTGGTTTGCCGGAACGAAATTTGCGGGGTACCCTCCCCCACCCCCTCGATCTCTGGAATCATCGGGTTACGGTGGAATTCCCGCGCAAAATCTAGGCGGCAAAGGAGTTATCTGCTAAAATCTTTGAAATCAAAGACTTAGTGGCTGTGATTTAATGTTTTACCGATTGTCACTGCCTCAGTCATGATTACGCGAATTGTGGGCTGTGGACAAGGTCAGATGTCACAGGACGGTAAGTATCCCTTGAGAACAAGTATGCAGAAAGTTGCGATGCGGCATATCATGCTACAGCCGCGACTAGATCAACCGCGATTATCCAGGTTGCGCTCTTGTTAGCAACCAGCGCGTAGAAGCCGATCAAGGTGAGGACAGCGGAACTAATCAATGCCCAAAATTGTCGGAGCATCGCCCGGAGGAATGAAGGATGATCCATCGCGCACACCCCTGTCGCACGCAAATTAAGCGTTGCTTTTTCGGCATAGGTGCGCGACACTCCCATCTGGGAGCGTCCCGCGCCCACGAATGGCTACTCGCCCCGCATCTCCGGCCAAGAAGAATCAGGGTGAGTTGCCCGTCTTTACCGAGTCCAACTTTTTTACGCTGGTGAAGAGGGCTTGCGAAACATCGTCTCGCTTGCCCTCTCCAACATCGCGGCGAAAATCAAGTTCCCGGAATCGCGGCGGTTATAGCGGAAAGAGTACTCGTTCAGGTAGCTCTGCAAGTACTTCGCGCTGACCGAGTGGTACACGCCGCCGATCCCGCGCTTCACTAAACTCCAGAATCCCTCAATCGTGTTGGTGTGGACTTCTCCGCAACATAGACCTTCGCGCTGTGGTTAATGCGCTTGTGCTCGTAGCCCATGCTTTCGAGCCGGGGGAGCGCGTTGTACGCCGAGCCTTCATCGGTGAAGATCATCGTTTCGGGCATCACGAACTCTTTCACGAGGGCGCTGGTCGCTGCGATGGAGACGGGCTGCACTCGCGCCACGATCCGGCCCTTGCGCTCGACCACACCCATGACGGTAGTCAGCTTGTTTTTGTTCCCGGCCAGCATCCGCCCGGAATCGTTCTTGCGCCGTCCGCCGAAGTAAGCCTCATCCGCTTCCACGCCGCCGCCTCCCGATCCGCCGAGCCGAAGTTCTTCTTCGCTCATGAGTTTGCGAATCTGGTGGAACATGCGCCACGCGCACTTGTAAGTCACTCCAGTTTCGCGCTGAATTTGTTTCGCGGATATGCCGCAACGGGTACTCCCCATGAGATACATCGCGTAGAACCAGAGCCGCAGCGACGTGCTGGTTTTTTCGAAAATCGTCCCGGCCAGCGGGAAGATGTGATTGCCGCAGGTCTCGCAAGCGTAGGCCGTGCGCCCGTGGACCCGGTAGTGCTTACGTGACTTTAGGCACTTCTTGCAGTGAGTTATCCCTTGCGGAAAGCGCTGCTCTTTGATCTGCTCAAGGCAAGCGTCATCGTTCGGGAATCGGCTGTGGAAGTTTTCGACGGTGTAGCGAAGTTCCTTGGGGATTGTCTGGCGGCGGTTCATGCAAAGACTATGCCATATGTTCTCCTTGGTGTCAAGGGATATTTACCTCACAGGACTTGCCTGTGGAAGGGTGTGGAAAAGTTCAGGGCTTGTTTTTCGTTGATTCCAAGTAGTTTCGATGGGACGCTTGACCCTTCCGGCCTACAATGATCTCTATGAATATTTTTTTAGCGCCCGAAGTTGAAGCTCGGCTCGCGAGAATCGCTTCTGAAGAGGGTAAGGCCGCGAATCAAGTTGTGCAGGAGTTGGTGGCGAGCCACCTGGACCATGACGAATGGTTCCGGCGAGAGGTGCAGAAAGGGTTGGCCTCTCTGGATAGCGGCAAGTTTGTGTCGCACGAGGAGGTGGGCCGGCAGATCGAGCGTATTCTCAGGCCTTGATCGTTAGCAGGTCCAAATTAGGGCCTTCGAACCTAGGAACTTCCTGCTTCTGGCAGCATAGGAATATCGGGCGGCATCTCGCCAACTTCGACCTCAGCCAAATGAGTTTCGTCGTCTGAGTACATAGAGAAACTCTCCGCCCAAGTAAGCCCAGCACCGTAGAAGCGCACTCCATGGTTGCGCAGTATTGAAAAAAAAACGTCTGCTCCGATATAGTCGTTACCGTTTCTTGATGGAAGCCAGCCTTGCTCGTGAGCTTCATAGGCGGTCAGCCAGTGGCTGTCATACAGGTTGGCATTCGTCATATAGCTACGCCACCTTGAAAAGCCTGAAGCTTCGAGCAATCCCAAATGGTGGAGATCCAAGGCAACAAGCGCAACCGCATCATCGTCAAGCTTTGCCACCCTGTCTCCGACCACCTTCGAGATTTTCACGGTCATTTTCTTCGCCAGCCATAGAGCCCACGCCACTTCGTTGCCTTGTTGTAGCGGAGCATGATAGGAGCAAATACTCTCTATTGCGGTCGTTAGTGCCTCGCTGTTGGTGTGATAGGCTGCGTACTTCTCGTATATATCTACCAGTACTGACAGCATGCTTGGCTCACCGAGCGCCGCCTTCAGGAGCAGGGACTCACAGAAGCTCCAGTTCTCGTCCGCAATGTTCGCACTCAGCACCTGCTTTGCGGCGTATGTGAGCACACTATCGGTTGGAAAATCCTTCGCATATTCAAATGCACGATCAAAGAGTGTGAGCAGATCCGTTGCCTGTGGCTGTCCGCTGTCCCGAATTGTAAGTGTTCGCAAGGCGCCCTTCCACAGCGGTTCCAGCCTTTCAGGCAACTGGATAATTTCAGTCTTAGGGTCGTTTATCTCGAGTTCAAACTCGTGAGCGACCTCGTGAAGGGCAGCGAGGCCTCTTTCTGCGTCGAACAATGTGGAGAAATACAGATAATAATCATCGACCGATCTGGTGCCCCGGAGTGTTGGAACCTTGGATTCGAGCTGTAAATCCAGAGCGGTACCCAGAACTTCCCCGACAAGAAAGGATGTATCGGGACCGATGGGTATGCCGCCAGTCTGCTTATCCTGAGTTTCTCTCAACCAAAGATCAAGACGGTTACCCAGTAGCTTGAATTTCTTGTCAGATCTAGCGTTACCCTTACCGTGGAGCACCCAGGGTACGCTGTGGGTGTAGATTGATGGATAGAAGCGGGCAATGTCCGTCTTCAGTAGATACCTAGCGCCCACGGATTTCTGCGCTCTGAATATCGGTTGTTTATTGAGGTCATTCTTGGCTTCGAGCGCTCGGTCGGTGCTCGGCGTCGGAACGCTTAAGGACACAGGTGACTTCGCGCAGAAGGCCTGCAGTTCCTGCCAATTCGTTGCGATTTCATCGGACAGGATGCATTGATGAAGGGGATTCGGGATCGACATAGATCTCCGCAAATGTTTGCGCTTCGGGACGGAATGAGCGACGCAGCGGCTTCGAGGAAGCGCTGCGCCCTTCACCTTGTTAAGGATGTCCGAGGCTTTGGGACGGGCGTATGCGAGTATGGCGGGCATAGCAACTGAAAGCGAGAGGGAGTTTATCTGAGGAATTACTCGATCAGGAAAGTATCCTCTAGTCATCAAGTCTTCCACAGAAACCGTTGATGGGTTGCTATAGGCCACAGTCCTTTGAGATCATACAACGTGAAGTAATGCCTGCGTAACCGGGCATTAGATGTACCAGCTCGGGATCACGTCAAGATTGGATTATCAGGCGCTCGGTTTGTGAGAGTTGCGGGGATATCTCGTGCCGTCCCCTCGGACTTGGTTCCCTTTTATTGGGCTTACCCCGACTTACCCTTCGGCTTCGCTCAGGGCAGGCTGGTGCTATTGTATGCCGTCCCATTCGGGACTGGGGTTGTGGTCGCGTCCGCGGTGCTGCGGCCCGATGAACCTGGGCCGCTTGGACGGACGAATGCGTCCGTCCCCAAATGGGTTGAGTGATCTGTAGCTGGCTTGCCGCAATCCGCAGTGGAAGGACTTAGCCGCTGACTGGTACCCGTGGATGGAGCCGGGTGCGGGTAGGGATGCTTCGACTCCGTGCTGGGGATCGCTTCGCTCTCCTCACCACTCCGCTCAGCATGACAGGTGCTTTGGTCTGGAACCGCTGCGGCCGATGAACCTGGGCTGCCTGGACGGACGAATGCGTCCGTCCCCAAATGGGTTCGCTCAGGGTGACGTTAGAATCCAAAGCAAAATCGAAATCCAATGGCGCATGCTGCTGGAATTCCCACCTTTCGCAAAGAACGCGAAAGATGGGGCACCCACTTTTATTTTGGCGTCGGCATACGCGGGTCGGGTTTATTTCTCGGGTGGGACGCCGCCGTACTTTTGCAGCCACTTTAGTTCTTCGCGGACTTTGATTTTGCCGTGCCAGGGATTCTTGCCCAGGCTGTGGCCTTCGCCGGGGAAGATCAGCAGCTTGTTGGGAATGCCTAGCGAATAGAGCGCGTGCTCCAGCAGATACTCTTCGCAGCACCGGCGACGCGGATGTCGTCGGCGCCGGCTGACCATGTGCGTGGGCGTGCGGACTTTGTCGATCTGGAAGATTGCGGCTTCGTCGTGATAGCGCTGCGGGGCTTCCCAGGGACGTCCGCCGAGGAAGTAGGCGTCGTCGAAGGTGGTGTCGTCGTTGCCCCAGTTGCCGACGTGCTCGACCGCGCCCGCGCCGGTGACGGCGGCTTTGAAGCGCGTGGTTTGGGTGATCAGCCAGTTGGTCATGTAGCCGCCGTAGCTGTAGCCGCCGATGGTGAGATGATCGGGATCGGCGATGCCGTCTTTCACCAGCGCGTCGACGCCTTCGAGAATATCTTTGCCGGGACGCGAGACGATGTGCGGGAACGATCTGCTCGAGGAACTTGTCGCCGTATCCGGTGGAGCCGCGGTAGTTGGGCTCGAAGACCAGCCAGCCGTTGGTGGCGGCGAGCGCGGACCACTGGTACCAGTCGGCTTCGAAGTGATTGCCGTCGGCGTCGGCGGGGCCTCCGTGAATGAAGGTGAACATGGGCAGATGCTTGGCTTCGAATTTGCCGGGAGGATAGATCAGCATGCCTTCGACGGTGGTGCCGTCGTCGGCTTTCCAGCGGTAGGGCTTGCCTTGAGGAAGATCGCGCTCGGTGAAGAGTTTGTTGAATGAAGTGATGGGGCGCGCCTGATCTAGCTTGTCGGGGCTCTCGGCGAGATAGACTTCAGCGGGCTTCTGCAACGAGGAGTAGATGAAGGCGATGCGGGGAGAGTGCGTTGTTGCGGATAGTTTTCGTAGGTTCCTTCCCAGGTGTTCAGTTTGTGCAACGATTGGTCGGGCTTGGCGGCGGAATACATGGGGACTTCGGTTCCGAGGCGCGCGGAGGCCAGCACGTTGTCGGCGGCTACGGCGTAGTGCTCGATCGGGCCGATGAAGTCTTTGCTCCATTGCTCGGCTGCGCCGGTTTCGCTGTCGGGCTTTTCGCTGTCAACCCAGTAGAGATGGGGTTGAAGATCGCGATAGGGACCGGTTACGTCTCCGTCTTCGACGGTGAAGAAAATGTGGCGGCTGTCGTTGGCCCAGCGCAGATTTTGTTCGTGGGCCTGGTTGTGGGTTAGTTGGCGGGGTCGCGTTGGGGACGGATTTTTTTCTGCTGCCGGCAGTCGCGGGCCAGGGCGCCCGCGCCACATTTAGCGACGTAGATCTCTACGTCTTCGAATTTTTCCTGGCGCTGGTTGATGGCGTTGGTGATGAAGGCTAGCTTGCTGCCGTCGGGCGAGGTGACCAGATCGTCCACTCGCAGTGGAGAAGTTGCAATGGCGCGAGCGCCGGAGGTCAGGTTCGGATTCTTTTTCGGTATCCGGTTGCTTCTTTCGGGCCGCGGCGGCTTGCTTGGCGAGCGCGACGCTCACGTCGAGGGCAAAGATTGTGTCGCCGCGTTCGGCTGTGCGGTACTGCACGACATCTTTCCATTGTTTCTTGTAGTTGTCTTTCTGGGCCTTGGTCCACGGGTTGCGGGTGGCGAAGTAGATAGTCTGCGAGTCGGCGGACCAGGAAAAGGTATGCACTTCCTCCTCCCCTTGAGTCAGCGAATGGCCTCGCCGCCGGTGGGAGAAATCAGGTAGATCTGGCTGGCTCGCCCTTGTCTTTGTCTTTATTTTTATTATCTTTGTCTCTACCTTTCTCGTCGTCTGACGTCGGAATCTTTTTCGGAGGAAGTCTTGCGCTCGGAGAGGAAGGCGATCCAGCGGCCGTCGGGCGACCACTTGGGCTCGGAGTCGTGGCCGGACTGGGTGAGTTGAATCAGCGATCCGCCTTGCCGTCTTCGCGATAGAGCCAGAAGTCGGTGCGGAAGATTTTCTGGTCCCAGTCGGCGCGCTCCACGACGATTACGACGGAATTGCCGTCGGGAGAAATAGCGACGGCCGGGTAGTCGGCCGAGTTGAAAAATTCGTCGAGAGTGAGTTTCGGCTTGCCGTCGGCGAAGCTCAGCAACGCGGAAGCGAGAAGCACGGTCAACAGCAAAATGTATTTTGAGATTTTCATAGGGACCTTGCCGGAAGTAGGGTTATACAACGGCAGGTTTGTCATGGGCAACCTTGTCGGGGTTAGAGACAGTGTCCTAGAATCTTTACGACAGAGGATCCTTCGGCTTCGCTCAGGGCAGGGACACGGAGCACACAGGGTAAAGACAGAATGCGGCGTTATTGAGCAGGCTCGGCGTTCTTGAGTGCTTCGTCGAGAGCCTGGCCGGGATGAGAAGCGCGTTGGCACGATGCGCCAGCCGTCGTCGTAGCTGCGCAAAATGGTTGTCGACCGGTAGCGGTTGTCGCCGGGATAGAGGGCGGCGCCAACCTCGTTCAGTGGAATCCATCGCCAGGTAAATTCGACGTCGGCGACATTGTCCTGCTTGGCGATGCCGGTGATGGCGACGAGTTCGCGGCGCGCTGCGGGAATGTTGAAGGATTGTTTTTCAGCATCGCCGGGAGGGATCAGATTTTGAAATGTATCCACGCCTGACGGGGTGAGCGTGACGTCCCAGCACGGGGGCGGGGCTAGAGCGGCTGGGCAGGCGGCCTTGGTGGCGGAAATCCAGCCGTGATGCTGGAGCACGAGATATTCGGGCGAGAGGTAATCCTTGTTGGAGACTACGCCGGTGCGCAACTGAAATCGCTGGTGGGCGCGGAAAGTGATCAGCGCCTCGTGATCAGGTCGGCGGCCAGGCGGCGGGTGAGATAGTCGCGCGGAGAGCAGGAGGAGAGGAGGAGGAGGAATGCAAGACTCGATGTGGCGGCTAGTATTTTTCTCATGAGCGCCTGTTGGAGTCCTTGATTCTAATCTACTTGCCGGCTCGGGCGAAGAGTGCGCCTCGCTCCGCTCGGCGGGACAGCCGAGGCGGCTGTCTCCACATGAGCTTCTTGCACACTGAGATTTAGCGAAACGAGATCGGAATATTCTAGGAGAGACGAACAAAGTTTGAGCGGACCTGCGCGGCGAGAAGGGACGGGAGGTAATCTGGCCTTCGAAGCGGGCGGACCAGCGGCCGGGAATTGCGGTGGCGCACCTGGGGCAACGGCCATCCGGCGTGAGGCGGTAGTCTTTGATCAGGTAGCCGTAGCGCTTGATCAAAGTTTCATCGCAGTGCGGACAACGCGTGTTCTCCCAGTCGCCGACCATGCCGGGAAGATTGCCGGGATAGATGTAATGAAGGCCCGACTGGTGGCCGATTTCGACGGCGCGCATTAGATCTTCCGCGGTCGTGTCGCGCGCGACATCGTTCTGCATCTTGTAATCGCCGTGAAAGGCGGTGACGTGCCATGGGATGTCGGGCGAAATGCCGGCGATGAATTCGGTGAGGCGGCGCAGTTCGTCGGGGGAGTCGTTGAAGCCGGGGATTAGAAGCGTGACGATCTCGAGCCAGAGTCCCATCTGGTAAATGCGGCGGATGCTGTCGAGGATGGGAGCGATGCGGCCGCCGAGTTCGTGGTAGTGACGATCGTCGAAGCTTTTGAGATCCACTTTGTACAAATCCAGCCAGGGGCGCAGATATTCGAGAACTTGCGGCGTGCCGTTGCCGTTGGAAACGAAGCCGGTGATGAGTCCGGCGGCTTTGGCTTCCTTGAAAACGGCTACCGCCCATTCGCTGGTGATTAGAGGCTCGTTGTAGGTGCTGACCAGAATCTTGGCGCCTTGAGCGATGGCGTCCCGCACCAGAAGTTCGGGTGAGGCTTTCGAGCGGAGGCGAAACGGCGCTGGGATCGCGCAGAGCCTGCGATGTAACCCAGTTCTGACAATAGGCGCAGTGAAGATCGCAGCCCAACATGCCGAAGCTGTAGGCGAGAGCGCCGGGATAGGCGTGAAAGAATGGCTTTTTCTCGACCGGATCGCATTGGGTTCCGGCGATGTATCCCCAGGGGACGTAGAGCGTGCCGCCGCGGTTGTAGCGGACTTTGCAGACTCCGGGCTGACCTTCGGGGATGGGGCAGCAATGTCCGCAGGAGAAGCAGCGCACGCGGTTGTTCTCGAGCTTCTCGTACAGACCGGGATCGGCTTCGCGGACTCGCTCGTCGAGAATAGTGCGCAGGGTGGGCACGGGGGACCTCTGCTTTTATTCTAACGCTGGGGAGCGCGCTTCCGGCTTCCAGAGTTTGCGTGACATTTTCAGCCGTCCCTGCGGGACTGGTTCCCTTTGTAACTTTTCCCAGCGTTGAAGCGCTGGGCTATTGTCAGATGCCCTCCGGGGCAAACTGATCACACCCGACTTCACCACACCAGCACCAAACTAACCAACAATCTGCTCTCGCGGCGCATGTTCGCGCGTGCTACGCTCAGACTGCTCAGCGTTCTCGCACCACACATCTTGGCCGTGGAGACCAACAATTTCCGCAGGCTGTTGCGCACCGTGGAAGCTCTCTCCGAACTGGGGCCCGAGCTTACGGCGGAGCGCGAGTTTTCCGATACTGCGCGCCGGATGCTGCGCGCAGTCATGGAAGCGGCCGGTGCGCGCGAAGGCGCGCTTTTCGTTTTCAACGAGAAGCCCACCATGCTGACTTCTGTAGCGGCAGACGGCTTCGCAATGCTGCCCGAGCCGGCGTTTATTCCCCTGCTGCCGAAGCACGCTCACGCTCTCACCGCGGCGCACGGACCGATTGTGCTGAACGCTTCCACGTATTCGATCTTCCTCAGTTCCAACGGCAACGTGGCTCCCGAGCTTTTCAAGTGCCTAGCGCCGCTCAAAGCGTCGGGCAAGCTGGCAGGCGTTGTGGCCCTTGGACAGCGGCCGGGCAACGCACCTTATGAAGACGCGGAACTCGATGCCATGGAGTTGCTGTGCAGCTACATTGGGCTGGCAGTGCAGAACCATGCCTTATCGCAGACGCTGGCACAGCGCGTGACCGAAAACCTGCGATTGATGGCTTCGTTGCATGGCTTCTATGACACCGCGCTTGAGGCATTCGCGACCGCGATTGACGTGAAGCATGTCAACATTCACGGCCACTCGCTGCGGGTCGGCCGCTATGCCGCCGCAATCGGCGAGGCAATGGGCTTCGAAGGCGGCGAAGTGGCCGCGCTGCGTAGCGCCGGATACCTGCACGATATTGGGAAGGTGGCAGTCGACCGCCGCCTTTTCAGCAAGCCGGAAGCGCTGAATGCCGAGGAGTTTCGCGAGATGGCGGACCACACCGTGGTCGGCCACCAGATTGTGAGCAGCGTGGAGTTTCCCTGGCCGAAGATTCACGAAGCGGTGCGCTGGCATCACGAGCGCAGCGATGGCTCCGGTTATCCTGACGCTATCGGCGGCGACGATCTGCCCCTGCCGGTGCGAATCATGGCTCTGGCCGATACTTTCGATGCCATGACCAGCGTGCGTCCTTATCGCGAATCGCTTTCTTTGGGCAGCGCGTTGAGCGATCTGGTCCGCATGTCTCCGCAGAAATACGATCCTAACGTGGTGCACGCCTTGCTGATCCAGGTGCGGCGCGATGCCGTGGGCAGCAATCGAACTCCGTTGCTGGCCGACCATATGGCGGTGAACATTGCTCCCACCGACGTTGACCAGTTGGCCGCGACCCTGCAGCACAAAGTCTCCCGCGGCAAGATTTATTTGACTTAGATACACCGGCTCTAGCTTTACCTCCTAGCTGCAGACTTCCCCTCTTTGGTTACCACGGCCAGCAACCTTTTCTTTTCTCCGGGTTGATAATTAGCAGAGCTTGTCGCCTTTCCCTGGCGGGAGTCCTCATGCGTTTGGACCGCACGAAGTTTGCCGTTTGTCTTCTCTGTTTCAGCCTGGCGTGCACGGTCCCGCAAGTGCTGGCTAATAAAGAGGACAAGGCCGCTCCAGCCCCAACGACAACGCTCAGCGGCGCGCGCTGCACGCGCTTAATCGGCTGACTTTCGGACCGCGCCCCGGCGACGTGCAGCGAGTGATGGCGATGGGCGTCGACCAATGGATTGACCTGCAGTTGCATCCCGGCAAGATTGACGACAGCGCGCTCGACGCGCGCCTGGAGTCGTTCCGCACCCTGCGTATGAGCACGAAGGAGATTGCGGAAGACTTCCCCGATCCGCAAGCGTTCAATCAGGTGATGAACGGCAAGCGGCCTATGCCGACCGATCCGGCACGGCGCGCGATTTTCCAGGTGCAGGTCGCGCGGCTTGAGGAGCAAAAAGCGCGGAAAGAAGAAGCTGGCAAGAATGCGGCCGCGCTGCGCCGGAAAAGGCCCGAGCCCGCGGATGGATCCCGGCGGAATGGCCGCAGACGGGCAATGAGCGATGCCGCATAACCTGCAGCGGGAATGGACGCCACCGGGATGTATGCTGCCGCGGCTCCGGCGAAGGTGACGCCCGAAGAGAAAGAGCGGGCGCGCCTGCGCGAGGAGAAACTCTACGCTAACCTCGAACTCCAGCAACTGACGAGCCTTCCGGCGGATCAACGTTTCAAAAAGATTCTCAACATGTCGACGGAGGAGCAGGTTGCCGTTGCCGACTCTCTGCGCGGAGGCAAAGCGCCGGAGTTGCTCGAAGGACTGGCTCCAAAGCAGAAAGAAACTCTGCTCGCCATGAACAATCCGGCGGGCGTGGTCACCGGCGAACTGGCGCAAGCGAAACTTCTGCGCGCCATCTACAGCGAGCGCCAGTTTGAAGAAGTGATGACCGACTTCTGGTTCAACCATTTCAATGTGTTCGTGGAAAAGGGCCTCGATCGCCTGATGCTGACCAGCTACGAACGCGATGTGATCCGGCCGCATGCGCTCGGCAAATTCGAGGATCTGTTGGTGGCCACAGCGAAAAGTCCAGCGATGTTGTTTTACCTGGACAACTGGCTGAGCGTGGGTCCGGACTCGGCCAAGGCTTTGGGAATTCCGCGAGCATCCGAATGCCCTACGTGCGCTATCAGCGTCCGCGACCGAAGCCAGGCCAGAGCGCCCACGGACTCAATGAAAATTACGGCCGCGAATTGCTGGAACTGCACACGCTGAGCGTGAACGGCGGCTACTCGCAACGCGACGTCACCGAGGCTGCCAAAGTTTTTACGGGATGGACCATTGATAACCCGGCGCAAGGCGGCGGCTTCAAGTTCGATCCGCGCATGCACGAGCCGGGGCCCAAGTTCGTGCTCGGACATCGCATCAAGCCCAAGGGCGAAGGCGAGGGCATGGAATTGCTGCACCGGCTGGCCACGAATCCGCAGACGGCTCATTTTATTTCTCTGAAGCTTGCACAACGTTTTGTTTCGGACGATCCGCCGCCGGCTTTGGTCGATCGCATGGCGAAAACGTTTTTGAAGAAGAAGGGCGATATCCGCGAAGTGGTGAAGACGTTGTTCCATTCGCCCGAGTTTTGGGATGACGAAACCTACCGCGCGAAGGTGAAAACGCCTCTGGAATTCGTGGCCTCGGCGGTACGCGCCACCGGAGCCGAGGTTGAAGATGCGGTGCCGCTGACCCGGCAACTCAACAACATGGGCATGCCGCTTTACGGCGCACAGCCGCCCACGGGCTACTCCATGAAAGCGGAGACCTGGGTGAGTTCTTCGGCGCTGCTCAACCGCATGAATTTTGCGTTAGCATTGACCGGCGGCAAGATCAAGGGCGTGAAAGCGGATGCTGCGCAGTTGGCGGGAAGCAATCCCCAGGCGCCGGATGCGGCTCTCACACTCTCCACGCTGGAGACGAGTCTGCTTGCGGGCGGCGTGTCGCAACAGACGCACGCCTCTATTGCGGCGCAGATCGAAGCGGCAGGAAAGAACGGCGCGCAACAGAAACAAGACAACAAGCGCAAGCCAGCGGATGCAGCGCATTCTCCGGATGTGAACACGATTGCGGGGCTGCTGCTGGGTTCGCCGGAGTTTCAGAGAAGATAGCTGCTAGCCTGCTCTAGCTTCTAGCTTTACTTAGCTTCACTGGTAGAGAGTAGCAGCTACAGCGAGCTAGGAGCTGTCTTATGTCTATCACTCGTCGCGTTTTTCTTCGTAACAGCGCGCTTGCCGTGGTCGGCACGGCGGCGGTGCCGAGTTTTCTCGCTCGCGCCGCTATGGGCGCGGCTGAGCCGGGCTTGCGCACGAAGCGGCTGGTCGTAATTTTTCAGCGTGGCGCGGCCGACGGCTTGAATATTGTCGTGCCTCACGGCGAGCCGCAGTATTACGCCATGCGGCCGAGCATCAATATTCCGCGGAAGGCTGTGCTCGATCTCGACGGATTCTTCGGCCTGCATCCTTCACTCGCGCCGTTTCAGCCGCTGTGGAAGCAGGGGCATCTGGCGATTGTGCACGCCGCCGGATCGCCTGACCCCAGCCGGTCCCACTTCGATGCGCAGGATTTCATGGAGGCCGGCACTCCCGGCGTGAAGTCCACGGAAGATGGATGGCTGAACCGCTCGCTGCGCAACGTGCCGAATCCCGCGCAGAAATCGGCCTTCCAGGCTATCGCCATGGGTCCGTCGATTCCTCGCATCTTGAGTGGGCTTGAGCCGGCAATCGCGATGAACAACATCAACGACTTCTCGGTCGGCGGGAGGGGAGCAAAGCCTTCGCCGGTTGCGAACGCATTCGAGGCGATGTACGATCACTCCGCCGACACCGTGCTTCACGGCACCGGGGAAGAAACGTTTGACGCGGTTAAGATGCTGAGGTCCGCGGACCCGTCAAAGTACAAGCCCGCGCCGGGCGTCGATTATCCCAAGGGACGATTCGGCGACAGCCTGCGCCAACTTGCACAGCTCATCAAGGCGAACCTGGGCGTGCAGGTGGCGTTTGCCGACATTGGCGGATGGGACCACCACGTCAACGAAGGCGCAACTGAAGGCCAGATCGCCAATGTGCTGCGCGACTTCTCGCAAGCGCTCGCCGCTTTCTGGACTGATCTTGGAGACCTCGGGGAAGACACGGTGGTTGTGACCATGTCCGAATTCGGCCGCACCGCGCGAGAGAACGGCAATCGCGGCACTGATCACGGGCACGCCAACGTGATGTTCGTGCTCGGCGGTCCGGTAAAGGGCGGAAAAGTTTACGGACGCTGGCCGGGGCTTGATCAATCGCAACTCTACGAAGGACGCGATCTGGCTTTGACTACGGATTTCCGGCAGGTGCTTGGGGAGGCTGTGACTCGACACATGGGGAACAAGAATTTGAATGAAGTGTTTCCGGGATACGGGAATCAGCCAGGGAAATTCTTGCGACTGCTTGGATAGGCCCAAGACCCAGCGCCTGATGGCGTGTTTGGTAGCGCCAGCGATGGCGGCACGCATAAATGCGTGCCCTGATACGAACGTTGATTCGCTTCGATTCCGGCACCGACTTAGATTTCAATCATCACATCGCCGTTTTCAATCTTCAGCGGATACACTGCCACTTTCGCGCTGGGGTTTTGCGTTGCCTCACCGGTTTTAGGATCCCACGCCCAGCCATGCCACGGGCACACGAGCTTGCCGCCTTCGATCATTCCCTGCCCCAGCGGGCCGCCGCGATGGAGGCAGACGTTGTCCATGGCGCTGTAGACGCCGTTTACGTTGGCGATGCAGATTGTCTTGCCGCTGCAGGGGAATTCTTTGGCTTCGTCGGGGGGAGGGAGTTCGGATTCGGTGGCGAGTTTCGTGAGGGTCGGCATGGGAGCTAGCAATTAGCCATTAGCAATTAGCAGTTAGCTCCAGCCGGGTCGCTACTTGCTAATTGCCAGTTGCTAATTGCTTATTTCGGCTGCAGCGTCTGCGCGATCATTACCTGACGCTTGAAGTTCTCCAGCATATTCGGATCCAGACGAACTTCGGTGGGCTTCTTCGCCAGCGTCATGGTGTCGATTTTGTCCTGCAGCTTGAGCAGCGCGTAGAAAAGATTTTCGGGACGTGGCGGGCAACCGGTCACGTAAACATCAGTGGGCACGATTTTGTCGACGCCCTGCAACACGGCGTAGGTATTGAATGGCCCGCCGACCGAGGAGCAGGCGCCCATCGAGATTACCCACTTCGGGTCGGGCATCTGGTCATAGATGCGCTTCACCACCGGCGCCATCTTCAAGGTCACGGTGCCGGCGACGATCATCAGGTCGCTCTGCCGCGGGCTGGGACGGAAGACTTCCGAACCGAAGCGCGCGATATCGAAGCGCGCCGTCGACGACGCAATCATCTCGATCGCGCAACACGCCAAGCCGAACGTCATCGGCCACACGGCAGACTTCCGTGCCCAGTTGAAGACGTAGTCAACCGTGCTGATCATGAAATTCTTTTCAAATTTGTTTTGCAGCCAACCCATGAGGCGACCCCGATCTCAGGAATAATCTGAGGAACAATCAGCGCAATTATACAGTTCCGGCGCCCGGCCTGGGTTCTCTGTTTGCTCCCACGTCGCGACTCAGCTACAAATAGAGTCATCCATGGATTCACGACCCGCCGTGGCCGCCGGCCGCGAACGCGCGCCTGTTCTGCTCGCCAACACGTGGGCTCACATCCGCACATCGCAATTTTGGATGGTGGCTATCGCCCTCTTCCTGCGCGTGGGATGGATCATCCTCGGACACACCTACAAGTTCAAGGCCACAGACAACAACTTCGGCTTTGGCTGGGAGATGGGACGAATCGCCGCAGCCATCGCATCAGGACACGGATTCAGCGACCCCTTTGGCGCGCCGACGGGACCAACCGCATGGGAACCGCCGCTTTATCCTTACCTGACAGCAGGCGTGTTCGACATCTTCGGGATTTATTCGAGAGCATCGGCGTTTGTGCTGCTCGCCATGAATAGTTTTTTCTCGGCGCTCACTTGTATCCCGATTTTTCTGATTGCGCGGCGGATATTTTCCGAAAAAGTTGCCGTCGGCTCGGCCTGGACTTGGGCTCTTCTGCCTTACGCGATGTCCTGGTGCACGCGCTGGGTTTGGGAAACCAGTCTGTCGGCGCTGCTGCTGGCCGTGATTTTCTGGCTGGCACTTACCATGGAAGACCGCGAAGGGCTGCAACCATGGATGGAGTTCGGCCTGCTTTGGGGGATCGCGGCGCTGAACAGTCCGGTGCTGCTGGCGTTTCTGCCGGCCTCGGGACTGTGGGCCTGGTATCACCGCGCCCAGCGGCGCAAGCCGTCGTTCGCCGGAGTTGTGCTGGCTTCAGCAATTTTTGTGGCGTGCCTCACGCCCTGGCTGGTCCGCAATCATCAAACTTTCGGCAAGTTCATTTTTATTCGTGATAATTTCGGCGCGGAACTGCGCCTCGGCAACGGCAACGGGGCCGACGGCACATGGATGCAGTATTTGCACCCAACGCAGGATCTCTACGCCATGCGCCAATACACGTCGATGGGCGAACTGGCGTACGTTGCGATGTGCAAGCGGCAGGCTATGGATTACATCAAGGCGGACTACGGTCGCTTTGCCGTCTTGAGCGTCAAGCGCTTCGTCTACTTTTGGGCGGGACCGCCGCGGCTGGCGCAAATCTGGTGGCTGGCGCAGACGAAGAACTCTTTGTTCCTGGCCTCTTCCGTGCTCGCATTCTGGGGATTGGTACGCGCCCTGCGCCGTCACAAACTCGGCGCCTGGCTTTTGTTCTGGCTGATCCTGCTGTATCCGGCGATCTACTATGTGGTTTATCCGGGCCAGCGCTACCGTCATCCCATTGAGCCGGAGATGACGATCCTAGGAGTGTATTTGCTTACCGAAGCCGGCAGGAAGAGTGCCGTAAAACAAAACGGCACGTAATGGGGATTAAACGTCCCCCTTATTTCGAATTTTCCAACACCATCTTCAAAACATGGATCCTGTTTGAGCTTGGGATCCAGAACGCCGGTGACTCTCACTTTCTGTCCTTCGAAACCATGCACCAGATCGGCCCGATCGAGCCGGAAGACAGTCTTTGCCGGAAGACCACCAGGTAGCTGCCCAAGTGTTCCACGCAGTACTGCGAGCAGGTATTGCGGTCCCGCCCATGGACTTCGACTTAAGCATCTCCTGTTGAGATCGCGTATACACAAGCATGGGGATATTGGCCCATTATGGGTTACCCTCACCATTTTCAAACCGCCGCGTCTAACCGTGAAACGGAGGAAACACATGAACCGCCAACGCCAATTGCCCACCTGGTTGGGAGCCGTTCTGGGAATCATCTTCGCCCTGCTCGTTCTCGCCCTGGGAGCGCGCGCATCCGATCGTCTGGGGGCATTCACCGAAGAGTTCCATCAGACCTACACGCTCGGTGCCGACGGCCGAGTGGAACTCGACAACATCAATGGCGCGGTTCACATCTCCACCTGGGACCGGAATGAAGTCAAGGTGGATGCCGTGAAGTCTGCCGACTCGAAGGACCGGCTCGACGAGACGCTGCATCGAAGTTCACCTGGACTAAGAACATCTTTCGATCCGCACCAAGTATCGCGACCACGACCTCACTTTCAACTGGGGCCCGCACAACAATCCCCCCAGTGTTGAATACACATTGACCGTGCCGCGCACGGTGCCGCTGGACGAAATCAAGCTGATCAACGGCTCGCTCGACGTGACCGGCGTGACTGGTGAGGTGCAAGCCTCATCTTCAATGGCAGACTTGATGCGCACAATCTCTCCGGCCGCGCTGAACTCTCCACCATCAACGGCCATCTGGACGCCAGGTTTGACCAGCTTTCCGGATCGTCCGTCGAGCTGAAATCGGTCAACGGCTCGGTCGAGTTGACGATTCCCTCAGACTCCAAAGCGGAAATCGAGGCCAGCACGGTTTCCGGCGGAATTGAAAATCGCCCTCGGGCTGCGAGTCAATCATCACCGCTTCGTCGGCCACTAACCGCGTGGCGAGCTGGGCAACGGTGGCACGCACATCCGACTGGAGGACGTGAACGGCCGGATCCAGATTCGCCACGCCTCCGACGGCCGCGCGCTGAGCCCGGCGAAGGACCTCAGCCATCACGACGACGAGGACGACGACAGCAAGATCTAGCCGTTTTGGAATTACGTACAATGGAACACGATTTCGGAGGGAGACTTCCAATCGTGTAGCTAAGACCACGGTCTTCAACCGCCGGGGTCAGCCTTGTATTTGGGAGAACGAAATCGTATGAGGACACCTTCTTTCCGCGTTCGCATAATCCCATTTTTTCAGGTAGCGCTGTTTTTCGGCGTCTCTGCTTTGGCGCACATTTCGGCAGCGCAATTGGCAAATCCATCCTTCGCGATTCAGCACGTCGACGTTTTCGATGGATATCAAATGCTGCGAGATAGGACGGTAATCGTCGACCGGGGAATGATCCAGAGCGTGCAACCCGGCGCCCAGACGGCTGCCGCCGGAGCGGAGATTATTGATGGCCGCGGTAAAACGCTCCTTCCCAGGCTTATTGATGCGCATGTCCACATTGGGCAGGAAATTTCACTGGAACAAGCCGCCGCGTTAGGAGTAACCACCGAGCTCGATATGTATGCCAGCGACATGAAGGGCTTGATGACGCTTCGGTCCGAGATGAAGCAAGGCCAACATCCCAATGCGGCCGATTTTCGAACTGCAGGATTCGGTGTAACCGTTCCAGGCGACCACCCTACAGAGTTCCCGTTGCCACAAGGAATGCGACCTTTCCCAACGCTCGGGCCGAATGACGATCCACAAAAATTCGTAGACGATCGAATTGCCGAAGGCTCCGATTACATTAAGATCATGTACGAACACGAGAGGCCTACTCTTTACCAAAGAACAGCTCGCGGCGGTAGTCCAAGCAGCCCATCGCCGGGGGAAACTTCGTCGTTTCGCACATTTCGAAGCAGTGGGAAGCCTACGACGCAATCGAGGCCGGAGTCGACAGGCTCGGCACATATCTTCAATGACACTGCCGTAAAGTCTGATTTCGCTTCTCTTGCCGCTTCACACAACATTTTCGTGATTGGCACTTTGTCGGTTCTTCTAGGGTTTGCGGAGTGCCCAAAGGCGCAAACCTGGCCGCCGATCCGCGCTTAGGGCCTTATATCTTTGCTCCCGGTTGCAGAGGTTGCAATCCATCTTCCTGATCGGTCTCCAAGAACGCCCACTTCGATTAGCTGAGGAAGCAATTCGCGCGGTTCATTGCCGAGGTGCCCATCCTAGCAGGTACCGGTGCGCCCAATCCTGATACCGGATGGGGCATCAGTCTGCATCACGAACTTTCGCTTCTAGTCGAATCCGGTTTGACCCCGGTCGAGGCGCTGCACACGGCCACCGCTGGTGTTGCCGAGCGGTTTTGTCTTGTAGATCGGGGCCGCATCGAACCGGGTCGCCGTGCCGATCTCCTTCTTGTCGACGGCGATCCATCGAAGGACATCCTGCTCACTCGCACTAGTCGCGGTCTGGAAGGCTGGGGACCGCATTGATCGGGAGCTGGTCCGGCAGGAACTTAACAAGACCGGAAACAGAATTCTCAGCAGTCAAGCGCTCAATAAATCGTGTATCCCGGAGCCGGCGTCCGCAGATCGGGCTTCGAAGCCATCAGCAACAGCGCGCCCTCCCGCTTGAACGCCCGCAGATCGTCCAGACTATTGAACGATTTCGTTTTATAGTCGTCGGGCGTGGGCGTGTCATCGGGAATGCGGCACGCCTCCACATTTTCGAACGCATGTTTCTTCAGCAGCTCCACGTACTCGGCCGCCGAACGCACGTGTACTGGGACTTTCAGCTTGTCCACCCATTGCAGTGAATACTGATTGTCCTTATATAGGTTTATCAGGATGAATAGCTTTCCCCGGGGCGCCATCACCCGAAACAACTCCATCAGCGCGCGGTTCTGGTCGGCGTAGTAATAAAACGATTCCACCGACAACACTTTGTCGAAGAAGTTCTCTTCCCACGGAATCTGCTGCGCCGATCCCCAGACGTAAAGCACGTTGTCGAAATCCTTAGAAGCTGCGCGCGCCTCGCGAATCATCTCATCGGCCAAGTCGAGTCCAACAACTTGACCAAATCCATCCGGCCCTTCGCCCACCAGCCGCGCCAGCAGCCGCGTGGCCCACCCCGAGCCGCATCCCAGATCGAGCACACGTTCACCGGGGCGCAGGTTCATCCGGCGAATCGTCTTCGCCGTGATGTCGAAGTGATGGCTCTCCATCTTCGCGCCTTCGCCGGCCGCGGCCCAGCGGTTGAATTCCTGCTGAAGTTTCTCGTCGGGAGTCAGGGATTTTTCAGGCAATGTGCTTCCCTTTGTAGATTGAGAATCTCGTGGTACCCATTCCACAAGTTTATTACGTTTAATCGACTACAGAGCGGGCCTCTTCTTCAGGAAAACTACATTTCTAGCCTCGAAAGCCTCCAACTTGCCTTCCAGGCTGCCCAAGCGGTGCGTTTGGAGACATTTGGGCATTGGTTGATAAAGGACGACCGGAGAGTTTCAACGAATTCAGGGCCCTTCTGCCATGACACTAACTAAGTAGCCTAAAGCTACTTATACCTTAAAGCTCCCAGTCTCAATCAAGAAGGCGGCGCAGCGTCTGGCGCAGGAAGACGGCGTCTCACTGAACCAATGGATTGCATCGGCGGTGGCGGAAAAGGTTGGCGTGGTGGAGACGGCGGCGGAGTTTTTCCAGAAACGCGCGGGCAAGAAAACCAGCGACAAGCTGATGGAGTTTCTTCGCAGCGCGCCCAATGTCCTTCCTGAACCTGAAGACAAAGTAAGGTAATCCGCCCAGCGAACCGGCCGCGGCCCAGCGATTGAATTCTTGCTAGGTTTAAAATTGACGCCGTCGTAACCGGCGAACTCTGGGAGAGAAACTAATTTCAAGGCACTTCGAGCAAGGACACTTAAAAGCAGTATCGTTCGGGAAAACAATGTGGCCGCAGTTTTTGCAGATCAACCGCCCGTTGGGAAGGACGGTCATTGGAAGGAACTTGTCATCGAATACGCAATACGGACAACGAACTTCTTTGTGCGTCATTTTCGCGCCACGCGGCGGAAGCTAAAGCGGCGTGTGGTAGGCCTCTTTGGGGTGATCGTCGCAAACATGGGATGTAAACTCTTGGTCGCGTTGCGACTCGAAGTTGCGCATCATTTCATCGAAGGACTTGCCGGTCGGCGTTCCAGAAGGTTGGAACCGCCAGCCACATTCGGAACAACCAAAACCCCGGAAACGCGGTTGCTCAATCCACACCAGCTTCCGGCTCATGGCGGCAAATTTTACAGGCGCCAATTGGAATGGTCTGTCGGGCATCCTACGGAAGAGGGTCGTTCGGGGAACGTCTGATTTCGAGGGCCCTGGTGTTTTGAAGCGCAGTGGAATCGCTCGAATGCTGGTCAAGTTTCGCGTGCGGCCGATGTTCTGGGCGTCGCAGTGGTGAGGGCAATGTAAGATACCCTACCGAAGCCGCGTGTTGGAACTTGTATACTCCGCCGAGTAGCCGAGTTCCTGTTTCGTACATCGAAGCGGGCTGAGTTCATCCCCGGGTTCTGGAGGTTTTTCGGTTCTTAGCTCGTGGCGCGCAAAGACCTCCAAACCGTGCTGTCAGGCGAGCGGACAAATGCCGCGGGAAAGCCTGTCAGCAACAAAATACTTCTATCGATCTCCGATAGCGAGTACAACTCACTTCGCCCTCACCTTGAATACCTCCGCTTGCCTAACCATCTGGTGCTTCACGAGGCGGGCGGAAGGCTGGAATTTGCGTATTTCCCGAATCGAGGGTTGATTTCTCTTGTAGTCGTAATGAAGGATGGAAAAACCGCCGAAGCGGGCGTAGTTGGCAATGAGGGCTTTACGGGAGCGCTGGCGGCGGTGGGCCTGAGCAGGGGCCTGCTGCGGGCGGTGGTACAAGTTACCGGCGAGGGGTTCCGGCTAAAAGTCGGGGCTTTGCAAGAGACGCTGAAATCCGCTCCAAACCTGCAAATGATGTTGAACCGCTATGCCGCAATTCGGGGTATGCAAGTGGCACAAACCGCCGCCTGTAACCGGCTGCACGATACTAAGCAACGCCTGGCACGGTGGTTGCTGATGACTCAGGATCGAGTGGATTCAGGCGCGCTGCCCATCACTCATGACTTTCTGGCAACCATGCTGGGCACAGACAGGCCTACCGTGAGCCTGGCAGCCGGTGCTTTGCAGAAGAAGGGGCTCATCGAGTACACGCGTGGCGCAGTCAAGATCGTGAACCGTAAGAAACTTGAAGACGCCGCTTGCGAGTGCTACGGGGTTATCCGGCAGTACGATGGCGAACTGGGCTTGAAAAAAGTCCCAAGACAGGACTCTGCCTGAGCGCAATTGGCGAGTCGCAAACGTCGTTGCGAGAAATCGCAACATCCTCCTCAATGCGAGAATCGGCTCGTCATTGGGCTGTTGGTCGGAGATCCGGACGGTGAGCTACCGCGTCGTCTCACTGCTATCCCTACCCGCACGGCTGTGTTACAGTTTTCCTCCTCATGGCGACACGCCCTCAGAATCCCGCGCCAGAACCGGATCCCGGCTCGCTCTACTGCCCGAACTGCGCCGAAGAGGTAACTGACCCGCTGACCTGCGGCGACTGTTCCGCCGTCATCTGCCGCCGCTGTGGCACGCCGCTGGAATCTCCCGACGAACTCGGTATCGGATGATGGATCCCACTCTCGCACCCGCCGCGGAACCTCCTCCGACGAACTCGCAGTCCACTTCGGCTCAACCTACTCTGATTCGCGGACTCAGCCTGCTCGATTCTGTATTGCTCCTCGTCGGCGGAATTATTGGATCGTCCATTTTTCTCACTGCCAAAGACATTGCCGGACCCCTGCCCCATCCGGTGCTTTTTCTGCTGGTCTGGGGGCTCGGCGGCATGATTTCCATGTGCGCCTGCTTCGCCTTCGCCGAACTGGGCTCGATGTTCCCCGAGGCCGGCGGTCAATATGTGTACTTGCGCGAGGCCTACGGCGACCTGCCCGCATTTCTCTATGGCTGGATGCTCTTCAGCGTCGCCAACGGCGGCTCCATTGCGGCTCTTGCCGTGGGTTCGGCCGCCTATCTCGGCGGCATCATCCCCACCATTTCGCAGGCGCACGTATTTCTGTCGGTCGCCGGAATCGTGCTGACTCGCGCTCATCTCATGGCACTGATCATGATAGCCGCGGTCACCTGGATCAATGTGGCTGGACTGAGGCGAGGCGCCCTTCTCCAAAACGTCGCCACCTGGGCCAAGTTTGGCGCGATGGCGGCATTCGTGATTCTTGGTTTCGCCATCGGCAAGGGCGACTGGCACCACTTCACCACACAACCGGGGAACACGGTTCACGGTCTGACCATGGGCATGGGCCCGGGAGCGCTCCTCTCAGCGTTCGGTGTCGCGTTGATCGCCGTATTCTGGGCTTACGACGGATGGGTCTACATCGGCTGGGTAGCCGGCGAAATGAAAGAGCCGCGCCGCAACGTCCCGCTGGCCATGATGCTGGGCGTGTTGATCGTCGGCATTGTCTACGTGGCCATGAACATCACTTACGTGTACGCGCTCCCAATTTCCGAAATCGCCAGGCATGAGACCATCGCCCACGCTGCTGCCCTCGCACTGTTCTCGCCGGCGGCGGCCGTGTGGCTCTCTGCAACCATCGCGGTTTCCTGCTTTGGCGCCCTGGCCTGTGCGGTCCTCAGCAGCGCGCGAGTGTACTACGCCATGGCCGTGGACGGTGTTTTCTTTCCCCGCATGGCAGAGATTCATCCCAAGTGGCGCACGCCAGCATTTGCCCTGATCGGACAAGGGGCTTGGGCCGGAGTCCTCACCCTGAGCGGCCGCTACGACCAGCTTTACACTTACGTCATGTTCGGCATGGTGCTCTCCTACACCCTGACCGTGATCGGCATGTTTCTGCTGCGCTGGAAGCGTCCCGACATTCCGCGTCCCTACCGCTGCACGGGATACCCGTGGCTGCCAGCGATCTATGTGCTGGTTGGCACAGCCTGGACGCTCAACACCATCATCACGCGGCCCACCGAGGCTTTCTGGGGCACCGCGATCGTATTGGTCGGCATTCCGGGATATTTGTACTGGAAGCGCAGCAGTAGGAAAGCCGCGGAAGGGTCGTGAAAGGGCATGGCTTCAGCCGTGCCGATAAACGCCCATAAAGAAGAGGGCTTCAGCCTCTGAGTCAGTGGAGTAAACGATGTTTGAACGCTATACCGAGAAGGCGCGGCGCGTTATATTCTTCTCGCGCTACGAGGCCAGTCAGTTTGGCTCGCCAAAAATTGACACTGAGCACCTTCTCCTCGGTCTAATCCGCGAGGACAAAGCCCTGTACCGCTGGCTGCCGAAAACAGATCTTCAAACCATCCGCCAGCGGGTCGAGGATCATTCAACGAAACGCCCGCCAACATCGACCGCCGTCGATTTACCGCTCAGCGCCGCTGCCAAGCGCGTTCTGAAGCATGCCGCAGACGAAGCTGAGCGTCTTGCCCATAAACACATCGGAACTGAGCATCTATTCCTGGGACTGCTCGACGAAGCAGGCTGCTTTGCCGCAAAGCTTCTACGCGAGAGCGGAGCCGATGGCGCGGCGATCCGCCTGCATTATGCCGAGCAACAATCCCAGCCCCCGAAGCCATGGTCGTTTCAGCGCGCCTCGTATCGCGACCTGGGATTCCGATCCCTTTCCGCAGAGACCGTCGAGATCCACGGCTCCCCTTGGAATGTCGACTACGTCCGCGACGCCGTAAGACTCTGCCGGACCTACAACTGGCACTGGCACAAAAGGGTCTGGACACCCCGCGATGTCGCGGTCGAACGAAAAACCGGCTGCGTCTCGTTCGACCTGGGCCTCGCCGAAGACTCCGCCAACTTCGAACTCGTCAAAGGCGGCTGGAAGAAAGATCACTGCTTCATCTGCCGCTGGGAGCTATTCGAAACCCAAGACGATGCCAGCCACGGCACCGGCTATACCAACGGCCACGACTGGCTGTGCATGGAGTGCTACACGAAATTCTGGGAACGTCCGGATTTCTTTTCGTCCTCATACTCCGACATCACTTAGCTTCAGATGCTGGCTTAGACTCGGGGTTGGGACCCCTGGTTCCCAGAAGGCCAACCGAAATTCTTGCCCACCCGCAACTTTTCCCGAGCTTCCGGGTTTGGTAGCTGTTAAAGGGCGATTCGACGAAACGAAGACAACCATTCGACGATCGTCTTGACGTTTCTTTACAAGCATCTGGTTCCGGTTGAATTTGCGGTTCGGCTGAAATTATGATGAGTCGTGACCAACATTGCAGCATCCTATCGATTTCGCGGACGCATCTTAGCACTTTACAAGAAACTGCTTAGGAGGTTTCTCTTGAAAAGGTTAGCGATACTCGTACCCGTTTGTGCCTTCTCGTTCTTCTTCTTAGTCCAGTTTGCCTCTGCCCAGCAGGCGGATATTATGTTCGGCGGCGGCACCCTTCTGTCGTCTGCCCCCACCAGCAGTTCGTTCTTTAATCCGGCGGAAAGGGGCGGCACCTACCTCAACATCGATGGCAACGTGATCGGCTTCAAGCGCCGCATCGGCTTTAACATTGGAACCTCCTGGAGGGCCAGCCAGGGCTTCTATGCCTCAGGCATAAACTACCGCCCCATCCTGACTGACTTTAATGCCATCTTTGCGCCCAAGCTGGGCAAGAAAGCGGGCGTCGACCTCTTTGGGGGTATCGGCATTTCCAGCGCCCGTTTTTACTTCCCTCAAATCGTTACCTGCAATTTCGGCAGCGGATGCATCAACTACAACAGCAGCAATCACTTCCTGGAAGATCTCGGCGCCGGCGTCCGCTACTACGTTTGGCATCATGTCTTTGTCCGCCCCGAGGTTCACTACTACCATATCCAAAGCAACACCGACCAGTTCAGCTCTAACAACGTGGTTCGAGTCGGCGGCTCAATCGGATACACTATCGGTAACGACTAGGGTTTGACTGCGCGAGTGGCTGCAGATTTTGGTATTCTAGACAGCCAATTTCAACACCCCGGCAGCTGCGGCCAGTTCCGCTGCTGCCTGGCCGGGGTGCCACCAAATCTGGCGGATGTTTTCCACAAATCCTGTCAAGGGGACGGTATTGAGAAAATTCGCGCTGCTCGCGTCCGCGTGTACGGTTCTTCTGTTTGCCAGCTTCGCCTCTGCCCAGCAGCAAGTAGATATCCTCGTTGGCGGCGCCACCCTCAAGTCGTTTGCCCGGGTGAGCGATTCGGTGAACTTCCACCCACCGGCGGAGACCAACGGCACTTATGTCAGCATCAGCGGTGACTTCGTCGGCTTCAGGAAACGCCGCCTCGGCCTTAACTTTGAAACTGCCTGGAGGTATCACCAGGCAAGCTACTACGGCTATGAGAACTACCGCCCCATTTTCACCGACGTCAACGCCTTCTTCCAGCCGAAGCTGACTAAGAAGTTTGGCCTCGACGCCATGGCGGGCGTCGGCGTCGCCAGCAACCGGTTCACAGTGCTGGCCTCCTGTAACATCCCAGGTTGTACCAACTACACGGGCAGCAATCACTTCATGGAAGACCTCGGGGTCGGGGTTCGCTATCGTTTCTGGCACCGCTTGCCCCACATCTTCGTCCGCCCCGAGGCACACTACTATCACATCCAGAATAACTTCGAGTTCAACTCCAGCAACGTGTTTCGCTTCGGTGTTTCGGTCGGATACTCATCGGTCCCGATCGATTAGGCCGGGCAGGAATGCTAAAGAAAAAAAGGCGGCATCCGCGGACGCCACCTTTCGTTCTTTGTCCAAACTCTACGGCTCGTGCATGCACACTTCAGCCTCGTGGATAGCTCTGTCCAAATGTTCGATCGCCTTTTCGCGATGTCCGTGGAACTCGCCCTCGGCGTGCGCCAGATGCTCCCTGGCGTTTCGCATCGCTTCGATCGCCTCGTGCACGCGTGGGTGTGGCGGAGGCGCTGGGGCAGCCACCGCAGCCGCGGGGCTGGCTGGAGCTGACGCCACAGGAACCGCCGCTGGTGCCTTTGGACCAGCCGCAGCCGCCGGGAAGGTCAAGGCTATTAGAAACATTGCCGTGATCAAGAGTGTCAAGAAACCGAGCTGCTTCATGCGTTTCCTCCTCGTCCGAATTCCGGCACGGACGCCGCCGCCAAAATGAACGGCCACGGTCCCCTTGCACACCAGGATAACCGCGACACCCGCACAGTATATCCGCGCTGCGGCGACCTTCCCCGTGCATATGTTGATTCTCAAGGCGATTAGCTGAAGTCCAGTTTCAAAACGGGAGTCGCGCGGTGTCTAAGAAACATCCGGCCGGCTTCGACTTCGCCACCAAAAGAACAACGCGGCCGCCACCACCACAATCGCCACCACCAAATCGAAGCGCTTGAGATCATGCACCAGCCGGTTCCAATGTCCGCCAAACAAGTACCCCGCGCCGCAAATCGCCGACACCCAAACCGTTGCTCCCAGGAAGTTGTAGAGGACAAACTTCCGCCACGGCATGTGAAGCGCCCCCGCCAGCAGCGAGGCCAGCACGCGCATGCCAAACATGAATCGCGCCAGAAAAACGGTGACGGACCCGTAGCGATCAAACAACCGCTCGCCCCGCGCGATGCTCTCCGGGCGAATGCCGAAGACATGCCGGTAGCGCTCGATCAGCGGACGACTCCCGTGACGCCCCAGAGCAAAGCCCAATTCCCCGCCCAATGTCGTGGCGGCGATTCCAACCACAATGACCCACGGAAGCTCCAGTTCATGTTCTGAATAGGCAAGGAAGCTTGCCAGCAGCAGAACTGTCTCGCCCGGCAAGGGCAAGCCCGCACTCTCCAGCAACAACAGAACCGCCACGGCCCAGTACCCGTGGTGCACCACTGCGCCGCGCAGCAATTCGAGAATGTGATGGTTCATTTAAAGATTGTCATCCTGAGCGGAGTAGCAGCTTCGCGATAGCGAAGTTGGCACGCAATCGAAGAGCCTGCCCTGAGCCCGCCGAAGGGACCCCTGCAATCCTGGCACGATCTGTGCAGCTCCAAGGAGTTCTCCCCGTGCACTCGACGTCACAGTGAGAACGCCCGACAGAAGTATCAGGCCGCAACCTTATCACTCGTCAAGAATTCAATCAACACGCGGTTGAACTCCTTCGGGCATTCTTCGTAGGGCAAGTGTCCAATGCCTGGGAAAATAATCACCCTGGAATTCGGAAAGAATTTCGCCAGCGGCGCAGCCGACGAAGCGTACACCGCCGGATCTTTGCTGCCCCAGATCAAGAGGGTTGGAATGCTCGCCAGCTTCGGCAGAGTCGCCTCCAGTTCGCGCAGATCTTGCGTCCAGGTGGTCGCGATACTCAACGCATGCTCGAACAATCCCGGCTTGGCCAGCGGCGCCTTGTAGCCTTCCAGAGCCCTCGGAGGAATGCGGCTGCGATCACCGTACAAGCGTGAGTGCAAATAGGGGTACGAAAAAGGCGTACCCGCGATGAAAAGCCGGAACAGGGCCGCACCATAAGGGTTACCGAAGAACGGCGCAAGCCACCGCCCATGCGACGAATAAGGATTCACCGGCGCCACCAGCACCAACCGCCGCACATGCAACCCGGTATCACTACCCAGGCACTCCGCAGCCGCCATCATCGCCACCGCGCCGCCGCGTGATGTCCCAAGCAGGTCGAATGAAGAAATCCCCAGGCGTTCGATGAATCGAAGCAGCCGCTTCGCCGTCCCGCGCGTCGAATGGTCGATCCCGGCCGGGCGATCAGAGAACCCGGCGCCCATCAAGTCAGGCGCATAAACCGTAGCAAGGGGAGACAGCACCGGCATGGTGTATCGCCAGGAAAAGGAATATCCCATCAACCCATGCAGCAGAATCAGCGCCGGCCCTGACCCTGCGCGCAGATAACGCATGCGCGCGCTATCCATATCCATCCAGCATTCTTCCACGTGCGCACCCAGCGGCGGAGCAAAGGCTGTAGAAACTGCCGGGTTGGACTCAACCATGACCAAATCTTCTAACTCCCAGGACAACTCTTTGCCGGCAACCAGATTCTATTTAACTGATAACGCCTCTGTTCGCTTCACTAGGGGAGCTTCGGCTCCCCGTTTTTTTGGCAGTGGCCAGTGGTCAGCAAAACGAACTCGGTGTTACATGGCCACTGATCACTGATCACTGACCACTGCTTTTCGCTTCTTCCGCAGCAGCTTCTTCAGCACCCGAATCCCCTTGTCCACATGCTTCTCTTCCAACAAGAACGGAGGCAGGAACCTCACCACCGTATCCTGTGTGCTGTTAAACAACACTCCCTCCGCCAAAGCCTCATCCACAATCGGCCGCGCCGGAATCTCCAGATTGATCCCTTGAATAAATCCCCGCCCGCGAACTTCCTTAGCCGCCGCACTCTTCTCAACAATCGTCTTTAGCTCGTGCTGCAAGTACGCGCCAACCCTGTTCACATTGTCGAGCAGTTTCTCATCCTCCACAATCGCCAGAAACTCCAAAGCCACGCGGCAAGCCAACGGACCGCCACCAAACGTAGTTCCATGCTGCCCCGGAGAAATCGCATTAGCATATTCTTCCCGGGCGATAAACGCACCCAAAGGCAGCCCCGCCGCAATCGGCTTGGCAATCGCCACAATATCCGGAGCCACTCCAAACGTCTGAAACGCAAACATCGACCCGGTTCGCCCCAGCCCGCACTGAATCTCATCGAAGATCAGCGCAACTTTAAACTGATCAGCTAATGCCCGGCACTCTTGCAGAAACTCCACCGAACACTCATAGATTCCGCCCTCGCCAAAAATCGGCTCCAGCACAATCGCACAAGTATTGTCGTTCACCGCCGCCCGCAAACCTTCAATGTCATTCTGCGCGACAAATGTCACATCTTCCAGCAGCGGCTCAAATCCCTTGCGATGCTTGTCCTGCCCCGTTAGCGATAGCGCCCCAAACGTCCGCCCGTGGTACGACCCCTGCAGCGCCACCAGTCGCGACTTCGCCTCTCCCCCGGCGCGATGTCCCGCCAGCCGCGCCAGCTTGATCGATCCCTCAATGGCCTCGGTCCCGCTGTTCGAAAAAAACGCGCGGCACGTTCCCATGCCCATCGAAGAGCCGCCAAGCGAGCCGCCCGCGAGCGTACACAACTTCTCCGCCAGTGTCCCTTGATACTCGTGGTAATAAAGATTGGACACGTGAATCAGCTTCCCCGCCTGCTCCCGAATCGTCTTCACGATCCGCGGATGCGCGTGCCCCAACGCATTCACCCCCAACCCAGAAACAAAATCGAGATAGCGCCGGTCCTCCAGGTCGTAAAGAAACACGCCCTTCCCCCGCGTCAATACAACGGGATACCGGTTGTAAGTCCCCAGCAAATACCGCTTCTCAAGCTCCGCAATCTCTTCGAATGTTTTCATAGGAAGACTTGATTCTACCGGAAGGTGGAAGCGGAGATGCCGCAGAGCTGTGGATTTTGTGTCACGTTAACCAGGGCAGACGAGGGACATCCGGCTTCAATGTAAGCCACCTGCGGCACGCCGCGGGCCGGGTTCCGTTTATGACTTTCTCACCGATGAAACGGGACTGGTGGGGGCAGTGGCCAGGCTGAAATAAAATGTTGCGCCTTTCCCGACCTTTCCTTCGGCCCAGGTTTTGCCGCCATGTCGGGCGATGATGCGGCGCACGCTGGCCAGGCCGATGCCCGTTCCCTCGAATTCGCTCGCCTTGTGCATCCGCTGAAAGACGCCAAACAGTTTGCCGGCATAGCGGGAATCGAATCCCGCGCCATTGTCGCGCACAAAGAAGACGGTTTCTTGCGGACCGCTTTCTTGGACGCCGATTTCAATTTCTGCGGGGTCGCTTTTGCGGCTGTACTTCAAGGCGTTGGAGACGAGGTTCTCCAGTACCTGACGCAGCAAAGCACGGTCGCCCCAGGCGCGCGGCAATGGGGCGTGTTTCCAAATGATGTTGCGGCCCCTGGTCTCCGTTTCGCTGTCTCCGATCACGCTTTCCACGAGGGCGTTCAAGTTGACCGATTCCCGGGTCAGTTCCACATGCGAAAAACGCGAGAAATACAGCAAGTCATCAATCAGAGACGTCATCCTGGTCGCAGATTCCGTAATTTTGTTGAGATGTTCCCGCGGCTTCTCGCCCAATGTCGAACCCGCATCTTCCTGCAGCATTTTCGCGAAGCCCAGAATGTGCCGCAGCGGCGCCCGCAAGTCGTGCGAGACGGAATAAGAGAATGACTCCAATTCTTTGTTGGCAGCTTCCAGCAGTTCGGCCCGCTGCTCCAGGTCCAGGTTTAGCCTGCCGACCAGTTCCTCGGCGCGCCGCCGGACGGAAACTTCCTTCACCAGGTCCTGATTCGCTTGCGAGAGTTGCGCCACACGCTCGGCTACGCGCTGTTCCAGCTCCAGAGTCAAAACCATGACTTCATGGTTGGTGGTGGCCAGTTCGCCCTGCAACAAAGCCACCAGGGTCTGAACATCTTTCGTGGCGGCGTCTAACGCTGGCGAAGCACAGGCAGTCATGATTCGGCACTTCCACTTTTTACTACAAGAACCGTGGCGTCATCGTCCTCCTTCGCCAATGTCCTAAGAAGTTGGTTCGCCACGGTCTGGGGCGGGCCGTGCTCCAGCCCCGGAAAGTCGCTCCATTGCCATTGCGAGCGCAGACCATCGGTGTGCAGAACCAGCATCCAGTGCGGATGCCAGCGGTTCTGCTGCACCTGCACATGGTTCTGCTGCGTACCAAGAAACCCGCGCTGCACCGCAATATCGAAGCGTTGCCCGCCGGTCCATGCGCGCGTCTCGATGTTGCCCAGATTGGCCGACGTCATTGTGGCTGGGGATTCGAAACGGACCAGAGCCATCACCACCCCACGAGTGCCCTGGCAAGCGCCGTTGACCCCCCAGAAAAGTTTGTCTAAAGGCAGGTCAAAATGGGATTGAACGTAGGATTGCGCAGCCAGGGCAGCATGCTCCGCAGGTTCGCCGTGTCCGAGCCCATCAATCACGCCAGCCAGCAAGCGGCCATTGCATTCGCGAATCACAAAAGCATCGCCATTCGCTCCCGCCAGATGGCACGGCCGGGTCGCGACACCGACCTGCCAGGAGTTGACGATGGCCGGACGGACGATTGCCGCACCTGCTTCCGGGCGCAGCCAGCGCCGGCACACAATCCGCGTACCCAGCGATGCCGTAGAACTGATTTCTGTTTCATCCATCGACCGGTTTAGAGTGACAGGTCCATCCTCGAAAACAGCTCCGGTCGAGGTACATTCCTCGAATACGTGTTCTGGGTCTCGCATTGCCCGTACGTGGTCCTCGGCTTCAACCTCGATCCCAATCTTGCCGTCATCGTCAAGCATACGAAGTGTGAGCAACCCGGAACGCCCTTGTTTTGCCATATGGGAGGCCAATTCGGTGACGACCAGCACGATTTCCTCACCGGATTGCGTCGCGAACCCCAGCTTGTGGGCGATCTGGCGCGCCGTTTGCTGCGCCATCGCACAGTCGAAGAACTGGCCCACTGAAATCTGCGCGCGGGTTGTCCTTTTCATGAATAACTCAGGACCGGCGCCATTTTCTTACCACCACAGTTGTTCCCTCGCCCAGAGCCGTTTTAACATCCATGTCGTCCATCAATCGTTTGGCCCCCGGCAAGCCCATACCCAGGCTGCCGCCAGTGCTATGGCCTTCGCGCATGGCGGCGTCCAGATCGGCGATGCCAGGACCATGGTCTTCGAAGCTCAATTCGACGCCGCTGGCCATTCCCTTTTGCAGGATTCGCCAGTGCATCTCACCCTTTCCCGCATATTTGAAAACATTCCGGCCCAGCTCGCTGGCGGCGGTGATGATGCGCGTGGTTTCCGTGATCCCGAATCCTATCTTTCCGGCAATCTCGCGGACCACGCGGCGGGCCACCGCGATATCGGCTTCCACCACAATCGGAACGGTGCCATGTTCTGCCCCGCTCATAGCCAAGACCTATTTGTCTGGACCGATTTGCGCCTCGTAATATTGCCGGCTATATCCAGGGCCCGATCCAGGGTCAAGACGGTTCGGGTCGCACCGAGGGTTACGTTCAATTCGGTTGCGGTGATGGCGACGGATGGCCGCATGCCTGCGATCAGAGTTTCGCCGCCCATCAACGTCACCATTCGAGCCGTCTCCGCCACCGTCCTGGCGAAGTAAGAATCCAGGATTTCGACTTTCGACAAATCGAGAATCAAACCTTTCACGTCATGCTGTTCCATGGCGTCCAGAGTCCTGCTCTGGAGTGCCGACACGGTGGCGTCATCGGGATCGGCGGGCATGGTGACCAGCAGGACGTCCCGCACCTTGAGGACTGTTATGCCTTCGATCATTTGCCCACCGCCGCCCCTTGGGCACTTTCCCGCGCCACGTGAATATTAATGATTTCAAACGCCACGCGCAGCCCCGCAGTGAGGGAAGATCGCGTGGTGGCGCCGGAAAGATCAATCCCAAGATGCACCAGGGTCTGGGCGATAGCGGGCCGGACGCCGGTCAGCACAACCTCAGAGCCGATGTAGCGCACCGCCTTGATGGTTTCGATAAGGTGCTTGGCAGTTTGGGTGTCGATGGTCGGCACCCCCGTGATATCAATGAGAGCCACCGGGGAATTGGTTTCGGTAAGCCGCTGCAAGAGCCGCTCCATCAGTTGTTGAGTGCGATCGCTGTCCAGCATTCCGATCAGCGGAACTAGAATGATGCCGTCCCAGACCTGAACGATCACGGTGGCCATTTCCAGGATCTCTTTGGCCTGCCCCTTGATGCGTTCTTCCGTTTCCTTACGCTGGCTGAGATCGCGGGTGACCATGCCGAATCCCTTGTGCGTGCCTTCGCCGTCCAGCAACGAGGTGATGACGACGTTGGCCCAGAACTTCGTGCCATCCTTGCGAACCCGCCAGCCCTCGTCCTCCGACCGGCCTTCGCGCACCGCGGTTTTCAACTCGACGTCAGGCTTTCCGTTACCCGCGTCTTCCGCCGTGGCGAAGATAGAAAAATTCTTGCCCACGACTTCGCTCGCGGAATAACCCTTAAGCCGCTCCGCCGCGGCGGTCCAGCTCACCATGTTTCCCTTGGTATCGAGCATGATGATGGCGTATTCCATGATGCTGTCGACCAGAATTCGCAGCATATCGAGATCGCTCTCGGCGCGAAGTTTGCCCTGTTTATCGGTTTGAGCCTCTGCGGTGCCAATGCCTTCCTTAGCCATACCCTTAAATCCTCCGCAATGCGCATCTGAGAACACACGCACCGCTTCCAGAACTATCGTCAAATAGTGTCGCCCTCATTAGTGGCGACCCAGGCATTGGAATTTGCTTAGACAAAGAAACCGGGGACAGGCAGGACGGGCTGCCCCGCTTATCGGTACAACCATACTGAGGATGCCCCACCTTTCGCGGTTTTCGAAAGCTGGGCCGCGGTGCAGCCAGTAGCGAGAAGATTTGACTTTTATAAACTGCTCATGAAGCTCCGCACCGCGCTTGCACCGCCACCACTGAAGCGGCCCTACCCTTCGCGATTTCTCCAAGGGTGCGCTAGGGCGGCAATGCTGTCAGCCAGCGTTCCCTATCTCAATGCTTCACCGGCAACAGCGTAGCCGCCAGCACAACCACATGCGTATCGTTGGGTAAAGTAACGCTCTTCACACTCTTAGCTGGATTCAACGTAAACGTGTAGGCATAGAGATTAAACGTTCGCTGATCCTTCGTTCCGTTGTCGAAATTCCGGTATGCCATGGCCACGCCTTCAGATTCGCCGGAGTATTTCTGCGGAGTGAACCAGTCGCTGAAGCTTTGAGTGAATTTCGTACTCGTCCCATCCGTGTATTTAACGGTAAGGGTCTCGGACGCTTGATTTCCCTCAATGCCCGTAGCCAACAGCATCAGACCGGAAAACTTGCCCTGGGTCAGGGTAACCGATTGGCCACTGCAACCCACCGCATCAAGCTCATTGACAGGACCGAAAGTGAAGAGCGTCCCATTAAAAACCCGCGAAGTCGTGAGTAGGTTCGCCGAGTACGAATACCCACCGCCGTCGAGTCCTCCGGTCGAGTAGATCGTACCGTCGGTGTAGATCCCATTCAGGTTGAATTCCGAAGACAGATTCACCTGCGTGCCAGTTCCAGTTTTGCCCGCTGCCGCGCTCACCGCCAGCGTGAAACTGATAGTTTGTGTAATGCTGCCCGAGGTGCCCGTAACGGTGACAGTAGCGAATCCGGTGCTGGCAGAAGCGCGGGCTTTGAATACTATTGTTTGCTTATTCCCTTTGCCCTGCACCGAAGCTGTAACGCCTTTCGGCAGAGTCGACACCGTCAGAGTCACCGTACCAGTAAAGCCGTTTATATCCGTAATGGTCACGGAAGCATTCGCCGTCGAGCTCTGGTTCAAGAACACGTTCGTCGGTCCAGCAAGGGTAAAGCCGGGCGCACCCACCGCCGTGTTGATCGCGCTTGCATATTGCGCGGCAAGCCCAGTGCCGACAAAGTCGTCATAGAGCCACATGAAGCCGCCGACGATGCCGCACTGGCTGTGCCAGCCGGTCATCGTGGTCTGAACTTGACTCGGCGTATCGTTTTGATCCCACAGACCCGGAAACACCGGAACCGCGCCGAAATTCCAGCCCACGCACGGATTATTTCCCGCGCCACCGGCGTAGGCCTGCAGATGAACTCCATCCGCCGTGCCCGGAAGCTGCGTATTAATTTGCGAAACCACGTTCGTCCAATAACTGCTGTCGTCGAAAGCGTCGGGCATCACGTGATAACCCAGATTCCCCAGCATCACCCCAAACGAAATCGTGGTAGGGGAGTTGAAGCTGTTCTCATCGTCGAAATCGATGGCGTCCAGGGCCGGTATCGCCACTTTCAATGCTTGAAAATCCTGATACAGGATGCTGGTCGGGCCGGTCCCCTGCGCATTGATCAGGTTCGTTATGTTCTCCCAGTCTCCGTAGTTGGAGGACCCGATGCTGAACGTCACCCTCTTCACCGTCCCCAGCTTCAAAGTCGCCAGGTCCGAAGGGAAATTGGGATAGTACGAATTGCCGACATAGGCGCCGCCGGAAGTCAATGGAAACTCGCCATTGAGATTCAAGTCGCCGGTGGTGCTGACCTCGACGCTCCAAACAATCGCTTCCGTGAACCCGGAATTCTCTATTTCGGTAATGTTTGCCGACGCGTTCTTGTAAAACGGACCCCCGCCAAAAATCCCGGTATATCCAGTCTGAGCAAAAGCCGCCTCGGCCGAGAACGCCACCGCCAGAAGCAAGCAAAGAAAAATTGCCGCGCGGCGGACGATCGCTGGCGGGCGGCAAGGGCGTGCGAACCTCAATTCAATTGGGTGCTTCACATTGTCTCCTGGGTTTGGGTGCTCGCAATCGCAGACGGGAATTGTTCCCGCTGCTCAAGACGGCGCAAAGAGCGCGACCTTCGTCCCCCCGAAGTCGCCTCGATTATACACGCCAGTAGCTCGAAACCCGAGTACCGGCGCTGCTTTTGGGCGGGTGCGGGACCGATTGCCGAAGCCCGAAGCCCGCGCCTAATACAACCCCTTCTCCCCCGGCGGCCGCGTTTTCCACCGCCGGTGCACCCACAACCACTGCTCGGGATAGTTCCGCACATAGTCTTCAATGATCGAAGTAACTATCTGCGTGTTGGCCTTGATGTCGGCCTCCAGGTCGCCCGTGCGCGCCAACTCCACCGCCGGATCAAACCGCAGCCGGTATTTCCCCAGGGCCGCGTCCCAAATCGTGAAGGTCGGCACGACGGCCGCATCGGTACGCAGCGCAATCCGCGCCAGCCCGCTCGCCGTGCATGCGGGGATGCCGAAAAAATCCACAAAGATTCCCTGCGGCGGAGTCATATTTGTATCGATCAGCATGCCCACCACTTCCCCTGCCTTCATCGCCGAGAGCAGTCCGCGCACAAAATCATCCTTGTCGACAGCTTTGTTGCCGTGCATTGTCCGATAGCGCAGGATCAACTCGCCCAGATAAACATTGTCCATGCCGCGCATGAGCACGTGCATCCAGTGCCCGTGCATCGACAAAACAAAAGAAGAAAGTTCCCAGCCCCCAAAGTGTCCCGCGAATAAGAGCACCCCCTTGCCGCGAGCGTGAGCGCGCTCGTAATTCTCGAATCCGTCAAACACCACAACTTCGTCCACGTTCTCCAGCGTGTACTCGGGAAAGTGACAGACCTCCGCCAGTTGGCGTCCCAGCGAAGTAAACTCGCCGCGCAGAATCCGCGCCCGTTCCGCCTCACTTTTTTCGGGAAACGCCATGGCAAGATTGCGCATGCCCACCTGCCGCAATCGCACGTGCAGAAGATAAACCACCCGAGCCAGACCGATGCCGATGGCTCGCGCCAGCGGTCGCGGCAAAATATCCATGATTTTGATGAACGGCCAGGCTGCCGCGTACTCAAGTCGCTGCCGCATTAGGGAAGCGGAACGGTTCCACCGTCAAGAATTACTTTCAAACGAAACGATGCCTCAGAAGAGCATTACCCCACGAGAGCGTTGTCATCCGGAGCGAAGCGACGGACCTTGGTGTTTGCCTCCACGCGCGATACACACGCGCAGGCAAGAACCCAGATTCCTCGCTTCGCTCGGAATGACATGCTAGCGCAGGAGCCCGAAAGCCAAAGCCCAAAGCCCACTACTTCGCCGCTTCCTGCGCCCACTTCGCCAGGGTCGCTAGGAACGGATGCGCCGCCGGCGGCGGATCGATCTCCCCAGTCAGCGCCGTCTTAAACGGCACCATGCGCCCGTAGAACTCTCGCGTGCTGTCCTTGTCCTGCTTGATCTGCGCTCCGTTCAGAGTCACGCCGGCAAACAGGCCGCGGGCGCGCGAATACGTCAGCACCTGTGCCCGCATCTTCCAGTCGGTATTGCCTTCGGCGTGACGCCCCACCGGGCCGGCCGCAACCGAAGCGTCCGCTCCCAGCGCGAACTCGCTTGAGAGCAGCGCCTTCATTCCGTCTTGATTCATAATCAGCATCACCAGATCGACGGCCTGCCCGCCGATCTGAAACCCAAAGCTGCCACCGGCCACGCTGAAAAATGCGGGCGCGCTCCATCCCTTCGGCGTGCGGCAACTGGCCAGCCCTCGTCCATACTTCGCGCCCACGATAAAGCCGCCTTTCAGCATCGACGGCACCACAGCGACGCACTCCGCCGACCCCAGCACTTCCTGGGGAATTCCCGAATCCGGCGCGCCCTGGATTTCATTCAGCACATCGGCGGCCGCCTGCACGCGATCCGCTGCCTTCGATTCTTTTGACGGTTCATCCGCCGCAAAGGAGAGAGAACTGAGAGACACAATGAGGGTCAAGAGCAAGAACTTTTTCATGGTTCCTCGTCTTACAAGAATTCCCTGGGATCCGGTACTTGGATTGTAAATGAAGCGGCCATCGTTCAGGAACGTTTAGGTGCGAAGGATGGAATGAACGGTCTGGAGGCGGCAAACGTGCAGACAAAAAAAATCGGGGCTGAAAGCAGTGACCCTAATCGCCGCCCTCAACCCCGTCTCCCAGGTTCTGTGGTAGGTGAGGCGAGTATGCGTCGCGCCCGCTCTCCCCACAAGATTACCAAGGTCATTGTCCCGAAGTAACTCGGTTTGCTGAGAACTGAGAACCGAGAACTGCCTTCTTACTTCGCCGCCACCAACGAATGCGTGATGGCATGCACCGACAGCGCAATCCGGTTCTGCACGCCCACCTTGCGCATCAATTTCGCCACATGCGCCTTCACCGTACGCTCCTCGATGCCTAACTGCGCGCCAATCTCTTTGTTGGAGCGGCCCGCCACCAGCATCTCCAACACTTCTTTTTCGCGATCAGTAAAGGTCACGCGGCCTGCCGGAAAAATCCGCCCCGGCGACGACGACACCCGCTCGATGAACATCGAAAGAACTCGACGCGGCGCCCACACCGATCCCTGACTCACAATGCGAATCGCCTGCGCAAATTCCGCCGGCGAAGCCGCCTCGTCCACATAACCCTTGGCTCCAGACGCGATCGCCTTCAGAATGGTCTCTTCGTCCACTCCGGACCCGGTCACGATAATGCGGAGATCGGGCCGCGTGGCCTTCAGGCTGGCCATTACATCAAACAGGTTTTGGCCGGATCGGTTTCCCAGCAGGATCAAGTCCACATCCTGCAACGTGGAAATCTCGGGCAGGCCGGCGGAAATCAGTTCGAACTCAGGCTCCGTGTCGAACAAGGCGCGAAAGCCCACAAACCTCAGCGGATCGCTCTCCACCACGGCAATTTTGATGATCGGTTTTCTGGCTACTGCTGCTTTCATAGGTATCCCTGTAGGGCGTAGTGTCGTAGCTAGAGCATAGCGGCATTTGACCGCCCTGCAAAGAGAACGTGACCAGAGTTAAATTACGGGAGTAACATAAAAAAGAAGGTCGAAAAGGCCTTCTGCAGCGGAGATTGGCGCGTTAATTCTCGCCGCGCCGTTCGCGTAGATCGAGGCGGAAAAGATTGAGCATGAGAAAAAAGTTTTGTTGTTTTCCGATCATAATCGCCAGCCTCTCGCTCGCTGGCTTCGCGCCGTTCACACCAACTTCGGCCATCGCCGCCCAGACCGCGGCTCCCGACTACAAGCCGAAATTCGCCGGCGACCCCGCCCGCTCCGACTCCGAAGCGGCCGCCCTCGGCTACATGCGCGTCGTGCTCCGCGCCCAACGCCAGTTCCAGAAACAGTACGGCCATTTCGCCACCTCGCTAACCGAGCTCGTCCACTCCGGATCGTTCACCAAGCGCATGGTCGACCCCCATCGCGGCGACTACACCGCCGGTTTCAAGGGTAAGAACGATAGCTTCATCCTCACTATGACGCCCAACCAGCTCGACGCCCAACATCGCTCTTTCTACGCCGAAGATGACGGCAAAATCCACGCCGACGAAGAAAAGCCCGCCGACGCCAATTCGCCCGTCGTGAAGTAGTCCGCCAGTTCGTGTACACAATTTGGCCATGAGAGCGATTCTCTTCCCGTTCGTTGTCTGGATCACCGTGTCTTTGCATGCGGCTGGGTCGGAAGTGCCCCAGGTACCGCAGGCCGATCTCGAAGCCAACACCCGCATGGAACGGGATTTCCTGGCCTACGATCCGCACTACAAAGAAGAGAAGCAACAGCGGATCAAACGTATCCGCGCAGTTGCTCGCGAAGTGCTGGAGAACGAATCTTCCGGTCAGAAAACTGCGTGCTCCCACCAAGTCTTGTTCGAGGCGATGTCCCTCGTCATTTCCTCTGCCGACTTCAAATTCATCGATCAAAGATTGCAGGATGCCGAAACCAGCCGGACTCATCCCGAGATTCAGGCCAAAGCTGAGAAGCCTGATCCATCCGACGGAAGCTGGGGAGCCTGCTACGCTGAGTGGTACCTGCGCGCCGGTGCATCGTATGACCAACTTCGCAAATCCCGCGACCCGTCCAGCAAAGCGTCGCCTTTGCCGCTCTGGCTCGATCGCATCGCAACTCCGGACAAGCTCAAGGACTATCTGGTTTCGATTTCGGTTTCCGACATCAGCCATACCGGCGTCGATCACGAGCGGGAATTCAACGACATGCTGGCGACCCTGACGCGAATGCTGATCCGCGACCGGAATTTTTCCGTTGACCCCGAGCTGAAAGCGACTCTGATGGATTTGATTCTGCGCCGGTTTCGAAATCCTGAAACCGGATGGTGGGGCGAAAGTTATTCTCGCGGCGGCCACGTCGAGTTCGTCGACGATCTCAGCATCACCTTCCATCTTGTGTCCTACCTCGAAGGCCGGGTGCCAGACATGCCCAAAGTGATCGCTACCGCCCTCGCAGTCAAAGACTTGGATTATCCCGTCGGATGGTTGTGGAAAGGCCACTACTGGAACCACAACAATATGGACGTAGTCACCCTCTTCCAATACGGCTGGGCGAGCGCGAGCGATCTGCAACGGAAGACCATGCAGGCCGAAATCGAAAAGATGCTGCACTGGTGCTTGACCGAGTCGCTGCAACCCGATGGCTCGTTTGCGCCTAACGTGGCCGATGGCTCGCTCGAGGAAAGCGTCGAATACGGCGTTTCTTTCCTCGCACGAATCGGATTCTTCGATAAATCGAAACGCTTCTGGACCAATCAGGATTTTCCGCAAGCCGAAGAGGTCCGAGGCAGAATCCTCAGTTATGTCAGGAAACATCAAGGGAGCGGCGGGGCCGGCGGCACGCAATACCAGGGCGTCCTCGAAGACCTCAACGACATCCCCGCGAAGAAGCGATAAGAGGATTGCCCCAGGTTCCCCGTAATTGGCCTCGCTCGGCTATCATGGATGGGCAGGAAACACTAGCAATTATGGAGAACCCTATGACTACCGTCGGCCAGCCCGCGCCAGACTTCACATTGAAAGACCAGGATCAAAAAGAAGTAAAACTCAGCGACTTCCGCGGCAAAAAACGCGTCGTGCTCGTCTTCTACCCGCTCGACTGGAGCCCAACCTGCACCAAGGAGCATGCCTGCATGATCAACGATAAAAAGCAATTCGAAGATCTCGACGCGCAAGTCCTCGGCATCAGCGTCGACAGTGTATGGTCGCACAAGGCCTACGCTGACAAGATGGGCATTCACTACCCGCTGCTCGCCGATTTCCACCCGCGCGGCGCGGTCGCCGCCAAGTACGGCGTCTATCTCGAAGACAAAGGTATCACCGGCCGCGCCATCTCCATCATCGACCGCGACGGCAAGCTAGCATGGCACAAGAACTACGACATCCCGGTGGTGCCCGATATAAAGGAAGTCTCGCAAGCCCTCGCCGGAGTGAAGTAGGTTACGCTTTGAAAGGGCGCGACTTCAGTCGCGCCGCAACCACCCATCACCGATAACAGCGGCTTCAGCCGCCTGCGAGGAGCCTTCGATCAAGATTTCCGTCTTTATCGGCACCAGCCTCGATGGTTTCATTGCCCGGCCAAACGGCGATCTCGACTTTCTCCCGCCGGGCGGAGGCGAACCTCACGGCTACGACGAATTCATCGCCAGCGTCGATGTAATCGTCATCGGCCGCGGAACCTTCGAGACCGTTCTCACCATGAAGCCCTGGCCGTATGGCAACAAGCGCGTGGTGGTCCTGAGCAGTCGCCCGATCGATTTTTCAGCGGTCGTCGGAGGTGTGGTCGAACAGATGGCCGGCTCTCCGGCTGAGATAGTTTCGAAACTCGCCGCCAGCGGCGCCAACCATCTCTACATCGACGGCGGAATCACGATTCAACGCTTCCTGCGCGCACGACTGATTCATCATCTCACGATTACCCGCGTGCCCGTGCTCATCGGAGACGGAATTCCTCTCTTCGGCTCGCTACCCCATGACATGCGCCTCCGACACATCGCGACCAAGAGTTACTCCAGTGGCCTGGTCAGCAGCGAATACCAAGTCGACGGCTCAAGATAAAAACTTGAGGGGATTTTGAACTCCCTACACCCCCGGCTTAACCTCCTCCGCCTTCCCATCCCGATAAATCACCACCAGCGCCTTCCCTCCATTCGGATAGCGCACCGTCTTATCCGCAGACGACGCGCCCGCATCCGGAACTCCCATCCCCACTGCGAAGTCCGCCTGCAACTCATTCATCCCAGGCTTCACTTCATGCTGCGCCACTGCCTGCCAAACATCGTCCGGCCAGTGCTTGTACAGCTCGTGCGGATCTTCCACAAAGAACATCTCATCGGAATAAATCTTGTACTGCCCCTCCGCCTCGAATCCGATCGGCACTGCGTAGCTCTTTCCTTCCTTGTGAAACACCGCCATCACTTGCCGCCGATTCCCTGCCCCAGGCGGAATGCCCGTCACCACATCATTGATCTCCAGTCGCTCGATCGGAAGCAAAAGTCCGGCCTCATGCGCGAAGTCCGTACGCTTCCGCCCCGCATCGTACGGATAATAGGTGTACCGGTATCCCTCTTTTACCCACACCGGCTGTTGCGTCAACTGTTTCGCCGACTCCACATCGAACGGATACAGCTTCTTCGGCACCACGTAGTAATCGGCATTCGAATAGCCGGCCCGTTTCGCCTGCTCCTGCTTCTGCGCCGAAAGAAAGTCCTGGTGCCGCACATAAAGGATGTAGCCCGCACGCGCCCCCGCAACCACGATAGCCAGAGCTAAGGCAATCTGAATCTTTTTCTTCGCCTCTTCACTAATCATGCCAGTGCCTTACCTTGTGAACCGGAGCCTGCCCTGAGCACAGCCGAAGGGTGCCCTCTGTGGTAAAGATTCTGAAGAAGCTCAAAACAGCCGTCCTACGGTACACTAAACCAAGTCGCAGAAGGAAAATCCCTATGCCCACGGTCACCGAAGAAGACGTCCTGAGCGCGCTGAAAAGCTGCTACGACCCCGAGATCCCCGTAAACATTGTCGACCTCGGCCTCATCTACAAAGTGAACTTCGCACCTGTCGCCGCCGATACGCCTGAGCAAGCCAAGCAGGACGTCGCGGTAGACATGACGCTCACCGCGCAGGGCTGCCCTGAACACGTCAACATCAGCGCCCAGGTAAAGTCGCGCCTGGAGCAGCTACCCGGCATCCGCAACTGCAGCGTCAATGTTGTATGGACTCCGCCCTGGACCCCCGAACGCCTAAGCCCCGAAGCCAAAAAGCAACTCGGCATCGATTGAAGCCGGGCTTCGGGCTTCAGCTTTCGGGCTTCGGCGAAACCATTGACATCCATCTGCCGCTGATCCTCGAGGCGTCTGCGCCGAAGCCCGAATAGCCGAAGCCCGAAGCCCGCTCTTCTCACCCGCCGATCTCGTCCCAAGCCTCATGAGCCGACCTCCCCGCAGCCTCGGTAATCCGCCGGCCGGCGCGCGCTGCCATTTCCATCACCTGCATGCCACGATCAAAATAATCCGGCAGCGAGCGCCGCACCTTGTCGAACTTCTCCGGAAACTCCGACGCCAGCACCGCCAATCCAACTCCAGTAGCCAGCACGCCCGCCGGATATTTCTTCTTCAAAAATAAAACCGTCGCCACCCCAACCGAACCCGCCACCATCGCCTTCTTCCAGCCGTCCATGTTTTCTCCCCGTGTTCCCCCCAAAAACATTTTGCTCTGCCAGCGATTATACTTCTTCGTTCCACGGAGGCTCCATGTCGCGCTGCCTGATCCCGATCGCGCTCCTCGTTACTCTCACGCTCGCTTCATCCGCCCAATTCAAGCCACGCGCCCGCGATCTCGGAGTCCCGTTCGACGGCGCTCCCGGCCCCAACAACGCCATCACCGATGTCAAAGGCGTCGAGGTAGGCCACACCACGCTCATCTCCGGCGTCGGCAAACTCGAAGTCGGCAAGGGACCAGTGCGCACCGGCGTTACCGCCATTCATCCCCGAGGCAAGGCCAGCAACGACGCCGTCTTCGCCGCCTGGTTCACCCTCAACGGCAATGGCGAGATGACCGGCACCACCTGGGTCGACGACTCCGGCTTCCTCAACGGTCCGGTCATGATCACCAACACGCACAGCGTCGGCGTAGTGCGCGACGCCGTCATCGCCTGGAAAATCAAACACGGCGGACCTGACATGGAAGGTTATTTCTGGTCGCTACCGGTAGTCGCCGAAACCTGGGACGGCTATCTCAACGACATCAACGGATTCCACGTCCGCCCCGAAGACGCCTTCCACGCCCTGGACGTCGCACACTCCGGCCCAGTCGAAGAAGGCAACGTTGGCGGTGGAACCGGAATGATCTGCAACGAATTCAAAGGCGGCATCGGCACATCCTCCCGCGTGCTGGACGCTAAAGCTGGAGGCTATACTATCGGCGTCCTGGTCCAATGCAACTATGGATCCCGCGAACAACTCCGCATCGCCGGGGTCAACGTAGGCCGCGAAATTCCAGAGCGTACCGTCTGGAAAGACGACGTCGGCTCCATCATCGTCATCGTAGCCACCGACGCGCCCCTGATCCCCACGCAACTCAAGCGCATCGCCAAAAAAGTTTCGCTCGGTCTCGGCCGCGACGGCAGCTACTCCGGCGACGGCTCCGGCGACATCTTTCTCGCCTTCTCCACGGCCAACCCCGGCGCGGGCGGCACCAAGGGCCTGCACCAGCTAACCATGCTCCCCAACGATTCCCTCGACCCCATCTTCCTGGCCACCGTCCAGGCCACCGAAGAAGCTGTGGTCAACGCCATGGTAGCTGCCGAAACCATGAAAGGCATCAACGACCACGAAGTGATCGCGTTGCCGCACGACCGCCTCCGTGAAGTCTTAAAAAAATACAACCGCCTGGCAAAGTGATCATCGCCCACGCTTTGTCATCCTGAGCGAGTCGGAGGACCCCTTGCCCGCAAGCACGAGGTGAGGCCTTGCGAGGAATTTCAAACGCGACTCAAGATTTTGTCCTCCGATTCCCCGCCTTAGAACTCTCTAATCCGCGCCCCTCGTTACCTTCGCTGCCCCACCCCCGTGCCTATCACTCCCGTGCGAAGAGACTACACTGAAATTGTGAAGCGACACTACACCATCGCCCGCGTCAAGGGAGGCATGAAGTTCACCTGCACCCGCTGCGCTCACCACGTCAGCACGCTCGACTTCAACCTCCGCGACGGCAACCTCCGCACCCAAGCCGCCACCGCCATCAATCGCCACGCCACCAGCGTCCACCACGAGCCCGTAATGTTCTCCTCCCTCGACAACCAGCAGCTAATCTGGCGCTCTTAACTTCTGTCTCCTTAGGTTGTCATTCCGAGCAACGCGAGGAACACCTTGGTTTCGCTCGCACCACCACAACTCATGTAGAGACAGCCGCCTTGGCTGTCAGCGGAGCGAAGCGACGAGGAGCAACAACAGGCCGAAAAAGCCTACCTCGCAACCACGTCGATATTAATGTTCTTGGGAAAGGCAGGGCCATCCGGGAGAATAACCTCTCTCTTCGACTCGTTTCTTTGGTAGGTAATCGTCAAGGAATAGGATCCCGGGGGCAAGTCTCGAAACAGATAGATTCCATTTTCGTCGGTCACATTCTCGCGCGAAAGCTGCAGAAGACGAACGGTGATTCCCGCAACAGGTACGTTCTTCTGAAAGACGGGATCATAAATTGTCACTCGCCCCGAGATGTTGCGGATCGCCTTTAATTTGAAATCGCTTTGGGCAGGAACCGCGGGATCGACCGTGACTCGCTTAGTCTCTAATTCGCCAAGAGAATATCCGGGCGGGACCGAATCTGGGTCGATCTTTATTTCGTACTCGCCACTAGACAGCCCCTCGACGCGAAACTTGCCTTCCGAATCGGTACGAGCGCGAACCCCCTGCGGCCCTCGGGAAACGCTGATCTCAACTTCCGGCAAGCCGGTCCCGCTATCGCTGCGGACAGAACCAAAAAGCCGGGCGAAAGACAGGCCGACTCCAAAATTGATCTCCGTATTTACATCGGATTGCACTTTGGATGCGGTCGTATAAAAGAATGGATTTGCCGAGTGATATATTGCTTCGACACTGTGCGAACCGTAGGAGATGCCCACGAACCTGTAACGGCCGCTCTTGTCGGTGCGAATTCGTCGCTTGTCATCCAGGATTACTTCTACCTCAGCCAAAGGCAAAGCGTCCGGTCCGTAGGTGCCGGTCGCTCCATCATCGGCGAAAACGACTCCGGAGATCGTTCCACGCCGTCGTGACATTACGAAATTAGGCACGCTGCCCACCTGCCGGCGAATCGAAATCTCAAACAGGGGGTCGTTCTGTCCCAGCCGAGTGCCGTCACGGAGCAGGGATATGGAAGAAAACAATTCGTTCACCCGCTTGAACTTCACCGAATAAGAAAAGGTCGCAATGGTTGTCCGAGTCTCACCCTTCGCTAATTCGTCTCTGTTATAAAGCACACTCAGATCAAAGCGCTGGCGAGTCCCGGCTCGATTGGACCACGTCAGATCGCTGCCGGCCTGCAGTCGAATCGGATTGACATTGATGCCGATCCCCTCGATCAATCCCTGGTTCAGCAGTCCCGCGCTCTCATTGAGTGCCAGAGCGATCTGATCCGGAGTGACGGCGGAAATCCCCAACTTGTCGAGGGCCCCCTGCAAGCCAGGAACTCCGGCGGAAACAAAGGCAAGCGTCAGTGCCTGGGTTTGACGTTCCATGAAGCCACTCCAGCGGAAACCGCGCCAGTGCGTGCCGACAGTTGTCCGGAACTCGCTGGAGCGCGAGATCGGTCCTGAATCTTTGGAATATTGATACAGAACCCCGCTTTGAAAGTGAAGCGCATCGAAGTTAAGACCGAGGGGCACGCCCGCGACCGAAATTATCGGTCCTGCAGGAAGATAGGACTGGGAACGCGCATAATTTGCTCCTGAAACCACAGACCATCGACGGGAGAGTTGAAATTGCAGATCTAGATTCGATACCAGATTCGTCAGCTTCAAGGACGGAAGATTGTAGTGGTTGCCGGTAAAACTGGATGTGGAAGTTAAGCGGCGCGTAAGGGAACGAGTCCAGTTAACATTGGAATAAAATCCGTGTAGGCTGTTCGCGCCGAGCGAGGCAAAACGTCTCGGCTCGTACCGCAGATTTGCGGCCAACTGATCGCGCGCGCCATGGAAGTGAATCTGCTCTGCCGTTCCTGCACCCCGACTGAAACCCACCTCCGTCAGCAGACCCAGGTCCTTCCCCACCTCATAGTCATACACCAGCGATGTTACTACCCCCGGTTGCGCGGAATTCCCTGAGACTTGTTTCCCAGGGAAAAAATAACAGTTCGGTATCAAGAAGGCATGATCCGACACCTGGAATCGGTACCCAACCCCCACCACCCCCTCCTTTTGCGACGGAAGGATAATGTTCTCAAAGCTTGTCGTGGAAGTGTAGCCGACATGAAAGAGAAAATTGCCCTGGCGCATGTGAAATCCCCGCACGATCGATTCGTAAACCGTGAGGGGCGAATTGATCATCAACTGGTCCAAAAAGGTGATGTCCCGGGCCGGAGTAGCTATCGTATAAAAAACCGAGCTAAGAGCGACCACGCTGTGATCAGCGATGGGACTAAATAGAAAAGTGTCGGCCATGTGAAAGCGCAGCGAGCGCTCTCCTTCGCGGCGCATAAAGTCAACCGTGTCTTCGGATTGAGATGGCCCGGATGTAAAACGAGATTCGTAACTGCCGCCTTCGCGGGCGGCTGCTTCCGAAAGGGGGAGTATGAAGCCGGGAGGGTAAGATGGCGGTGCCGGTATTATCCGCACTTCGACGTTCTTACTGCCGTCTTCTGTGACCACTACAATGTGCGCCGATCCAGGATTCTTTCCGAAAACGGTCAGCGTTCCAGACTCCGCCTTCGCTTCTGCGAAAAAATCATTCAGCGAGAAAGCCGCCAGCGCTCCTGGGTAAGCAACCCTGACGGTCTCGCGGTAACCCACGGCAATCGATTGGGCAGTTGCCATTGTCGCGCACGAAACCAGCAGCCCCACTAAGACCCAGCGCTTCATGGCACTGTAAAGTCGATCGAGCTCGTGATGACTCTTTCTTCATATTGAAAGGAAGCTACCAGACGGTAATGTCCCGTTTTGAGTTCTGCGGAATATTCCGCCCGGAAGGGCAGTCGCTCGCCCGGCAGAAGCCGCTGTTGTTCGAAAGCGGCCTTGCCCACCACGGCTCCTGCTTGATCGAGCACTGCCGCCACGCCATCCGCGACAACCGGCTCCGATCCCGTATTTATGAGTGTCTGAGAGATACCGAGATTGGCGGTCGCCGATTGCGGAATCAAGACGATCGGCGAGGTCTCGATTCTGAAATTCTCCGAAGCCGTGAACGTAAACAGAGTGCCGAGCGATGCCGTCATCTTTACCACGCCGCCATTGGAGATTTTTGTCGATCCATGAAATGCCGCCACCACGGCGCGCAACGGCGTTTCCTGAGGAACCGTGAAAGTGACCACTACCGACGACGACTGCTGCGGCTTGACCACGACTTCCTTCTGCCCGAACACCGCCGTGGCCGCGATTCCTGCCGGCGTCTCCCCCGCCGCGACGAACACCCTCTTCCCGTCTCGTACGACCACGTCTTCGGCCATCATTTCAAATGCCAGCTCCTGGCTCGTCTGATTCGTGAGGGTGAGCGTTTGCGAATAGCTTTGACCCAATTTGCACTTCACCATGGCGACCGCGGGCGACAATGAAACCGAAGTGCGCTCCGCATGTACTGCTGGGGCAAGCTGTGCCGCGGGCGACATCGCAGGCTCGGCAGCCCAGGCGTGGCTGGGAGACCGGCTTGTCTCATCCCGGGCGGCCGATTGCGCTTCCGCCCCGGATTGAGGGTAAGTCGCCGCCCACAGCAGAATCACCACGCTGCAAGCGATCAGCAGAGTAAGGTGGTTTGGTCTCATTTGCTCTCAGTTTGGAGTAACCAGCACACCGATCGAATCCATGAGCTGCCCCGGTGGCCTCGAAGCGGGTACCAAGATTTTCAGCATGTGCTCGGTTATCACGCCATAAACCACATGTCCGTCAATAATTCCCGGTGCCGTCGAGAGCTGGACGCCATCAAGCCAGACCGTCCGCAAAGGGTCGGCACTCAAAAGGTAAGCGCTCACTGTAACCGTACCTGTATTGCTGGAACTTGAAAGATCAATACGCAGACCGACGCGGGTAGCGACCACGAACGAATCTTGCTGTGACTGAATCTGTATCCCGTTCGCATCCCGTCGCGTCACGTTCGACAAAACGCCCAGGCTGACAGCGCCCTGATCCAATCCCGCACTTCGCACCGGAGCACCGTTCGGTACTGTCAAAAATGTGATAGAGGGCCTTCGCGCCTCCGGCCGGTTATAAAGCCTAGTCGCCGGCGCCCGTATGTTCGCTGGCTTGGGCCGCTGGGCCTCTGCAAAACCCATGCCGGCTCCCAAAAGGAACCACAGCAACACTGTAGGTTTCATGCGCTACCGGCGGTAAGCGGCAAACCCCCGCTCCCGCACGGGTTCGTCCTTATTTGCAATCAGTTTGCTGTGGCCAGAAAATCGACCGTGTTCGTAATGGTTCCAGATGCTTCACTGTCTGGTATCACTAGAGCCAAGGTATGCAATGCATTGCTGGCGTAAACCCCTGCGACCGTGAGCGAAACCGGGGCCGTAGGAGAGGTCGGTAAAGCAAAGGCGTCAACCGTCCACGCGTTTGTCGCATCAACCGTTGTAAGCACGGCGCCCAGAGTGTAGTTCGCGCTGGTCACGTTCGATTTAGTAACGGAAATATCGAACGGGGTGCTCAGTGTGAAGCTGGTGGTCCCTTGGACCGTCTGGGTTACGTGGGCGGGCGGGGTGCTGTATCGCGAAACGGTGCCGAAGTCCAACGTGGCGGCGTTCGTCCCCGAGCCGGTCAGCGCAACCCCGGATGCGTCGGTAACGAATGTCAGGTTGATCGAACTGGCAAGCTCAGCCGACACTGCTAGCGTTCCGGAACTGGTTTGCCCTTGTGCCCAGGCCATCCCCGACATCAGGATCAGACCGGTAAATATTACTGCAGACAGTATTGTGTTTTTTTTCTTCATACTTTCACTATCGGCAGTTGGAAGACTTACTTTAGTCGGCAATCTTTTTTTGTACGCGCTTCCTTATGAGAATTTAATGAGCGCTGTCTAAGCTTTCATGGGCCTTCCCTGACTTACGACCCGCATCCGGCACAGGCGACTGCCGCCGCAATCCGCTTAAATGTTTCGAACTGGAATGCTCAGGCAGGTCCCTTGGTGAACCTAGTCCGTAACAGCCTTATCAGTAATCTGCAGCCCGCGGTCGATGATCTCAAACGCCTCGCGCATCTGCGGCTCGGTGATGCAGAGCGGAGGGTTGGTGAAGAAGGTGTTCCAGCGGACGAAGGTGTAGAGGCCTTGCTCGCGGAAAAAGCGTCCGAGCGCAGTCATCTCCTCAGATGTTCCGTTGAAGGGAGCCAGGGGTTGGCGCGTCCTGCGGCTGCGCACCAGTTCGACGATGCCGAACAGACCCATCGAGCGCACCGCGCCCACCGACGGATGCCTGGCCTGCAACTCCGCTCCCAGCTCTTTCAAGATAGCGCCCATTTTTTTCGCGTTGTCGATCAGTCCATCTTCTTCGTAGACGCGAATCGTCGCCAGCGCCGCCGCACATCCCATGGGATGGCTGTTGTAAGTGAGTCCTCCGTAGAACACTTTATCTTGAAAATGCTGCGCTATGTGATGCCGCATGCCGACCGCGCCGAGCGGGAGATAGCTCGACGTCAACCCCTTTGCCATGGTTAGGAGATCGGGAATGACTTTCCAGTGATCGACTGCGAACCATGCTCCGGTTCGTCCGAAACCGGACATCACTTCATCGGCGATCATCAATATTCCGTACTTGTCGCAGAGCTTGCGCAGGCCTTCGAGGTATCCCTCGGGAGGAACGAGAATACCGTTGGTGCCAACAACAGGCTCAAGAATAAATGCAGCTATCGTGTGCGAACCTTCAAGCTGAATGGTCTCTTCAATCATGGCGAGCGAAGACTCAGCCGATTCCCACCCGCGCTCGATGCCGTGATAAGGATCGAGCACATGAATGACGCCCGGAATGCCCGGCTCGGCGGCCCATCTGCGGGGATCGCCGGTCAGGGTGACTGCTCCCGCAGTCGCGCCGTGATACGAGCGGTAGCGGGCGATGATCTTGTGACGTCCGGTGAAGAAGCGCGCGAGCTTGATGGCGTTCTCGTTGGCCTCAGCGCCGCCGTTGGTGAAGAAGAAGGTGTCGATGTCGCCGGGAGTGATTTCGGCAAGCTTCGCGCCCAGGCGCGCGCGAACTTCGGTGGCCATGAATGGATTTGCATAGGCCAGCGTGGCTGCCTGGTCGCTGATTGCCTGAATGACGCGCTCGTCGCCGTGTCCGATGTTGACGGACATTAACTGGCTGTTGAAGTCGATGAAGCGCTTCCCTTCCGGCGTGTAGAAATAGATTCCCTTGGCGCGAGCGACGGGAATGGGATCGACCTTGGACTGCGCGGACCATTCGTAGAGCGTGTGCTTGCGGGAGAGGTCTACGATTTCCTTGCCCGTCATGGAAGGCGTTTCGGTGATCGTGGTCATAGCAATCCTTTTGTACGCTTTCGGCAAAAATCTTTACCACGGAGGACACGGAGGATCACGGGGTAAAAGCTTAGAACTTGCGGCTGTGTTCTTTGGCCCAGCGCTCGACTACTACTTTCTTGTCGGTGTAGAACTCGATGGCGTCGCGGCCCTGGCCGTGGAGGTCGCCGAAGAAGCTGTTCTTCCATCCGCTGAACGGGAAGTAGGCCATGGGCGCGGCGACTCCGATGTTGATGCCGATGTTGCCCGCGGGCGCTTCGTAGCGGAAGCGGCGCGCGGCCGATCCGCTCGACGTGAACAGCGACGCCTGATTGCCGTAGGCGCTGCGTTCGAGGAAGGCGAGCGCTTCGTCCATATCGTTGGCGTGGACAAGGCTTAGGACGGGGCCGAAGATTTCTGTGTCGGCAAGATCGCTGGTTGCGGGAACGTCATCGAGAATGGTGGGCTTCACGAAGTTGCCGGATTCGTATTTCGGAATCTTCGAGTTGCGGCCGTCGAGCAGGACTTTCGCGCCCTGCTTTTCGCCGAGGCCGATGAGCGATTCGACGCGCTCTTTGCTCTGCTGGCGTGATTACTGGACCCATCTGCACGCCTTCGTCGAGGCCGTTGCCCACTTTGAGTTTTGAAGCTGCATCGGCGATGGAATCGCGGAAAGTTTTTTGCGCTTCGCCAATTGTGACGGCGACGGAGACGGCGAGGCAGCGCTGGCCGGCGCAGCCGAAGGCGCTGTCGCTGATGATCTGCGTGGCCATGGGCATGTCGGCGTCGGGGAGAACGACGACGTGGTTCTTGGCTCCGCCCTGGCACTGCGCGCGTTTGCCGCTGGCGGCGGCGCGAGAGTAAACGTATTTCGCAACGGGAGTTGATCCTACAAAGCTGATGGCGCGGATTTTGGGATGGTCTAACAGCGCGTCGACGGCGGCTTTGCCTCCGTTGATCAGGTTCACCACGCCTTTGGGCAATCCCGTTTTTTCGAGGAGTTCGTAAATGTAGCGCATGGTGAGCGGGACGCGCTCGGAGGGCTTGAGGATGAACGTATTGCCCGTAGCTATAGCGTAGGGCAAATACCAGAACGCGATCATGCCGGAAAGTTGAATGGCACGATGGCGGCGGTGACGCCGAGGGGCTGGCGGATCATCATTTCATCGATGCCGCGGGCAACGTCTTCCAAGTTGTAGCCTTGCATCATCATGGGGATGCCGCAGGCGACCTCGACGTTCTCGATGGCGCGGCGCATCTCGGCTTTGGCTTCGGTGATGGTCTTGCCGTTTTCCTGCGTGATGATGCGGGCGATCTCGTCGAGGTGATCTTCGAGCAGCATCTTCAGCTTGAAGAGCGGCTGGATGCGGTCTTCCGGCGGCGTGCGCCGCCATTCCGGGAAAGCCGCGGCGGCGGCTTCGATGGCCTGATTGACTTCTGCAGCGTCGGCTAGCGGGACTTGAGCTAAGATCTCGCCAGTCGCAGGATTGACTACGTCGCGCCATTCTGAGGCGTGCGAGTCGGTCCAGCGACCGTTGATGAAGTTGGTCAGGCGAAGCGTGGGAGGTGCGGCGATTGTCGTCATGTTCGATTCACCCTCCGAAAAAGTTAGAACGCTATGCGAAGCGCAAAATGCGACAGCAGCCCGCTTACAATTCCTCCGCATGCTATCCACGCGAATGCTCCACAATACATCAGACGGAAGCGTTGTTCACGTAGCTCCTCCGGCAGTTGCCGGATGCGTGCGACCAAAAGGCGTCCTGAGGTCCACATCACCCAGGCAAAGCCGACCCCGACTGCCAACCCGATTGCAGTGGCAAGAATATTCCCGCCCACCCCTGCCTTCGCAACATTAGCGGCCGCATTTGCGGCGCCGAGCGTAATTCCAACGCATATTAGGCGCATAAGTTGCCACAGGGACATCACACTCCCTCATCACACCAATTGTGCCACCGCGCCTTTCTTGTCGCAGACTGCCGCCAGTGCGGATTCCAGCACGTCCAAGCCCTTCATCCATTTGCTCGTTGGTGGCTACCAGCGGGACCAGGACGCGGATCACGTTGGAGTACGAGCCAGCGGTGATCGTGATCAGGCCGTGCTCGTAGCAATATTGCGTGATCTGTTTGGTTTCGTCCGCGGCCGGTGTTTTCGACTCTCGCGACTTCACCAGTTCGATGGCTTGCATACCGCCGAGGCCGCGCACGTCGCCGATGATGGGCCAGCGGCGCTGCCATTCGTGAGCGCGGCGCTGGAAGCGGTCTCCGAGTTCGTTGGCGCGAGTTAGCAGGTTTGTGTTCTCGAATAGTTCGAGCACGGCTAGCGCAGCGGCGCACGACAGCGGATTGCCGGCGAAAGTGCCGCCGAGTCCGCCTACAGCCGGTGCATCCATGATTTCCGCGCGGCCTGTAACGGCGGCTAGCGGCAGGCCTCCGCCTAGTGATTTCGCTGTAACCAAGATATCGGGCTCGATGCCGTAACGTTCACTCGCGAAGAGGGCGCCGGTACGTCCGAAGCCGGATTGGATTTCGTCGGCGATGAAGAGCACGCCGTGCTTATGGCAGAGATCGATCAACACCTTGAAGTAGTCTGTCGGCGGCGCGACGAATCCGCCTTCACCAAGTACTGGTTCGGCTATGACCGCCGCGACTTCTTCGTTGGCGACGACGCGCTTGAATGTGTCTTCGAGATGGCGCGCGCAGTAGAGATCGCACGAGGGATATTTCAAGTTATACGAGCAGCGATAACAATAGGCGAACGGGACGCGATAGACCTCGCTGGGGAAAGGAGCGAATCCCTCTTTGTAAGGATGCGTCTTGCTGGTGAGCGCGAGTGTCATCATGGTGCGGCCGTGAAAGGCATCTTCGAAGGCGATGATCGCCGCGCGCTTCGTATAGGCGCGCGCGATTTTCACCGCGTTTTCGACGGCCTCGGCTCCGCTGTTGACGAAGAGAGTCTTCTTGGGAAACTTGCCCGGCGTGACCTGATTCATGCGCTCGGCAAGACGGATGTAGCCTTCGTAGGGAGTGACCTGAACGCAGGTGTGGAGGAATTTGTCGAGCTGGGCGCGGACGGCATCGATCACTGCTTCCTGGCGATGGCCGGCGTTGGCGCAGCCGATGCCTCCGGCGAAATCGATGTAGCGGTTGCCGTCTACGTCTTCGAGCCAGGCGTCTTCAGCTTTCGCGACATAGATCGGTGTGCCGTGGGAAAGGCCGCGGGGCACGGCTTTGGCTCGGCGCTCAGAGAGCGCGCGGGATTTCGGGCCGGGGATTGGTGTGCGTAATTGAATAGTGGACATCATAAGTTCTCGGTGGCCAGTGGTCAGTGATCAGTGGCCAGTGGCCAGAAAATTCAGGTTTGTTAACTGCCACTGATCACTGACCACTGACCACTGTTTTTCAGTACCAGCCGATCGGGGCTTCGTTCAGATTGATGTAGACCTGTTTGGTTTCCAGATATTCTTCGATGCCCCAGGGGCCCAGTTCACGGCCGAAGCCGGATTGTTTGTAGCCGCCCCATGGAGCTTCGACGTATGTTGGTTGCATGTGATTGACCCAGACGATGCCTGCGCGCAGGGCTTTTACGGCGCGCATTGCTTTAAAAATATCTCTTGTCCAGACGGCTGCGGCTAATCCGTAGGGTGAATCGTTGGCAATCTTTAGCGCGTCTTTTTCGTCTTCGAAGGGGATCACGGCCGCAACCGGGCCGAAGATTTCTTCGCGAGCGATGCGGGCGGAATTGGTAACGTCGGAGAAGATCGTGGGCTGCACGTAATAGCCTTTGCCGATTTTCTCGGGGCGTCCACCACCGGAAGCGAGCTTGGCTTCCTTCTTGCCGATCTCGATGTAGGAGTTGACGCGGTCGTATTGTTCTTTGCTGACCAGCGGGCCCATCTTGGTTTCGCGGTCTAGTGGCGGCCCGAGTTTGATTTTCTTGGCTTTCTCCGTCATGGCTTCGACAAAGTTCTTATAGATCGACTTCTGCACCAGGATGCGGCTTCCGGCGGAGCAAACTTCGCCTTGATTAATGAACACGCCGAAGAGCGCACCGTCGATGGCGGCTTCGAAATCAGCATCGGCGAAGAAGATGTTGGGTGACTTGCCTCCGAGTTCGAGGGTCACGCGCTTCACAGTGTCGGCGGCCTGTTTGACGATGATTTTGCCGACAGCGGCGCTGCCGGTGAAAGCGATCTTGTTCACGTCGGGATGCTGGACCAGCGGAGCGCCGCAGGTTTCTCCAAATCCAGTGACGATGTTGACCACGCCCGGGGGCAGGCCGCAGTCGGAAAAATACTTCGCGAATTCGAGCGCGGTGAGTGGCGTTTGTTCGGCAGGCTTGAGGACGCAGGTGCAGCCTGCCGCGATGGCTGGTGCGAGTTTCCAGGCGGCCATCAGGAGTGGGTAGTTCCACGGGATGATCTGTCCGGCGATGCCGACTGGTTCTTTGAGAGAGAGGGACATCGCGTTGTCGGGAACAGGATTTACATAGCCCACTACTTTGGTTGCCAGGCCGCCATAGTATTCGAAGCAGGTGGCGGCATCGGTGATGTCGAATTCGGCCTCGGCGATGGGCTTGCCGGTGTTGCGGCATTCGAGTTCGGCCAGCGCGGGGAGATTGGCGCGGATTTTTTCTGAGAGGCGGAAGAGGACTCGGCCGCGCTCTTGCGCGGTTGAGGTTGCCCATGGGCCTTCTTCGAAAGCGGCTTTGGCAGCGGCTACGGCGCGGTTGACGTCGTCGGAGTTCGCGTCGGGGACCTGGGCGATTACTTCTTCCGTGGAGGGATCGTAGACGGGGAATGTTTTCGCGGATTGGCTCGCGGTCCATTGGCCGTTGATGTACATCTGATAGGTGCGGACTTCTTTGGGAATTTCGGTTGTGACTCCGCCGGGCATCTGTTTTACCTCCTGCTCACTTCAAGGCCCGAAGGCCCGATATTTCATAGCGCTCTATCGGCACGGCTGAAGCCGTGCCCTGATACGAACCGCGACTTATATTGCAGCGCTGAAGCGCTGCGCCACCCAAAGTCAAAAACAGAAGCGAGCTTCGCTCGCTGGACAGCCGAGGGCGGCTGTCCCCACATAACCCAAACCTATTAGTCACCTAACGGCGCGACTAAAGTCGCTCCCTTCCCGATCTCTGCGCGCCGCGCCTTAAGGCGTCCGTAGACAAAGAAGAAGAATGCGGCCAGGCCAACGAAGAACAGTGTGCCGCCGAACATCCATAATTCGTAGTACCAAAGCGACGTAATCTGCTGGGCTGGGAAAAATACCAGCGCGATCGCGAGGATCGTAGTGAGCAGGCCGCTGGCACCCGCCAGGAAAAGTGTGATGCGGCTGTACTGGCCGCGTGGAACAGGCTCAGTTACTGCAAATTTCACGAGCGCGGCAAACATGTAAACGTAGGGAACGAGATTCAGGACGATGGCCAGCGACAAAAGTTTTTGGAACGTTTCCTGAACACCGGCACCGGCGAAACTCAAGATTACGAGCCCACCGGAGACGATACCCTGAACGATCAAGGCAGCATAGGGTGTTGCGTAGCGCGGGTGAACCCTGCCGAGCCAGGAGGGCATGTAGGAATCGAGACCAGCGACGAAGGGGATGCGGGCGCAACCACCGGTCCAAGCTGAGGCGATGCCAGTGGCCGCCAAGCTGAGCATGAGGGCGAAGGGGACGGTGAGCCAGGTCACGCCGACACGGGCGGTCATTCCGCTCACTCCCTGAACCACGCCCTGGAGCATGTTGAGGTTCTTACCGACAGAAACGAGCAGCGTGAGTGTGGCCGAGACATAAAGGATGCCGCAGATCAAGCCGCCCCAGGCAACGGCTCCGGGGAGAGCGCGGGCTGGGTCACGGATTTCGTCACCCATGATGGAAGCGAGATCGAGTCCGAGCAGCGCGAAAACGATAACGCCGAAGGAATGGAGAACGAAGCTCAGATCGGCGGGAACCTTGAAGTCGGCGGCGGTAACGCCGGAGCCGAAGCGCAACCAGATCATGACGCCGAGACCGACGAGAACGCCGGCGGCGATGAAGGTACCGATGGCGCCGAGGTTGTTGATCCACTTGCCGACGCCGAGGCCGAGGATGTTGAGCAGAGTGAGGAGCGCGAGCAGCGCGAGGGAAACGGAGGAAGCGAAGAATTTGTTGTCGGCCAATCCCAGATGACCGGGGCCGAGCAGGTAGACGGAGACGCCGACGACATAGAGCAGGACGCTCGGCACGTAAAGCATGTTGCTGGTCCAGTAGCACCAGCCGGAGAGGAATCCGTGGAAGTCGCCGAAGACTTCCTTCGCCCAAAGGTAGATGCCGCCTTCGCCGGGATAACGCTGAGCAAGTTCGATGACGGCGAGACCTTGCGGCCAGAAGAACAGGACGAGGGAGATGATCCAGAGCCAGATGGTGACGCCGCCGTTGGCGGCGATGGAAGGGACGACGTTGAGATTGAAGATGGCGACTACGAAGAGGAGGACAAGGTCGCGGCGTCCGAGGGCACGGATCAGTTGGGGCTGGGCGGGTTGGGCGGTGGTGGACAAGATCTCTTCGCTAGCCGCAAAACAGAAGGTTCCTCACCGGGCCTTCGGCCCCGTGAGGAATGACAAGAGTTTTTCTACAACTTTCTTGCCGATGCATACAGTGCGGGCGAGGGCGCCCGCCCTACACTTTCCATCTAGTGTGCGGCCAATACTGGTTGGCCTGCCCGTTCTTGCTGCGCTCTCGCTAACGATGCGGCAATGTCGTCGAACGCAGATAGATGCTTGTCGATATCCGCATCTGTGTGCTGAACCGACATCGTCCACTGCTCGTCCCACCAGTAGGGCTGGGGCATTACGCCGCGGTTAACCATCGCGAACCAGTAATGACGCCACAGGTCGATATCGACTGTGGTCCAATCGCGGTAGTTGCGAATTTCTTTGGGATACAGCATCAGCGCGCCGTTGGCGCCGGCTTGCGCGATGTAGGCCTGCAGGCCAACCTTCGCGATGGTCTTGCGATATCCGTCGGCGAGCTTCTTGCCGAGTCTGTCGACGTGAGCGTAGTTCTCGCGCGTGAGGACTTCACGGAACGTCGCGAGACCCGCGGCCATCGAAACCGGGTTGGTGTTGTAAGTGCCGCCGTGGAAGACCTTGTGTTGCGAGATAAGATCCATCACGGACTTGCTGGCGCCGAAGGCGGCGAGCGGAAAGCCGCCGCCGATCGATTTGGCGAGGCAGATCATGTCGGGATGAACGTTGAAGTATTCGCTGGCGCCTCCCCAGCCGAGTTTGGCGCCAGTTTTTACTTCGTCGAAGATCAGGAGTGCGCCGTTTTTTGTGGCGATCTCGCGAAGACTCTGCAGGAAGCCGGGTTGCGGCAGGCAGAGGCCGACGTTCATCAGGATCGGTTCGAGAATAATCGCGGCGATCTCGCCGGGATTTTCTTTGAAGCGGCGCTCGACGGTGGCGATGTCGTTGAAGGTTGCGATGGTGACGTTTGCTACCGCGGATTTCGGCACACCCAGGCCGCCGGGAACAGCGGTGGGATTGTCGATGTCGCCAAAGTCTGGGGCGTGAGGCTTTACGCTGACCAAGGCGGAGTCGTGCAGTCCGTGGTAGGCGCCTTCAAATTTTATGATCTTGTCGCGCCCGGTGGCGGCGCGGGCCAGGCGGATCGCATGCATGGTGGCTTCGGTGCCGCTGTTGCCGAAGCGGCACATCTCGACCGGGAAGCGGTTGCAGATTTCTTCGGCAAGTTCCCATTCCATGTCGTGCGGCATGCCGAACATGGTGCCGGTGGAGAGCCGTTTTTCGACCGCCTTCATCACCGCAGGATGGCAGTGCCCGGCCATGAGCGCGCCGAAGGTCAGATTGTGGTCGATGTATTCGTTGCCATCGAGATCGCGGAACTTGCTGCCGCTGCCTTCTTTCACGAAGATGGGCCAGGGATCGTAGTAGCGGTAGTTGCTGGCCACGCCGAGCGGAATGCGTTTGAGGTTTTTCTTGTGGGCCTCGGCGGATTTGGGCGTACGGCGCTCGTAGGTTGCGAGTTCTTTCTGCAGATCGGGGTACATCGGATTACTCCAGGAAACTCAGGCCGGCAGTCACCTTAGTTAAACTGCGGGCCATTAGAATGCCGGGCGGCAGAACCGCCCGGGGTGCTGACTACTCATATTTTACACGTGCAAACTAAAAGTAAAACTTGAGGGCAAACTGCACATCGCGCGCTTCGCGAGCCTGCTGGATTTTGCCAAAGGTTGTGTCGCTGAAGTTCCCATCGGGGTTGACGAATTCCGTTTTGTTAAAAAGGTTGAAAATGTCGGTCCGGAACTGAAAGTACTTAGTCTCGGAGAGCGCAATCCTCTTCGAGAATGTAACGTCCCATTGATTTTCGCCCGGGCCGCAGCAGATGGAACGGCGGGTGGTCGCGAACGTACCGAGTGTGGGATCGGAAAACTGGGACGGGTTCAGATACTGGCCGTTGTTGGTTTTGGGATTCAGGATCTGCAGCGGCCCCGAGAGTTGCGGGGCCCCGGCTCCAAGGAAGAACAAGCTGCTGATCAACTCGTTGTCATCCTGGGTCTGAATTCGAATGGGGAAGCCACTCTGGAATTGGATGATTCCAGACATGGACCAGTCATCCAGAACTTTTCTCTTAAATCCGCTGTATCTCGGGACTGGAAGCTCCCAGTAATAATTGACGACAAAGCGCTGCGCCGAATTGAACAGTGACAAAGAGCGGCTGGCTTTGTAGTTGAAGGGGTTTACCGTTTCTTCAAAGCTGGAAGCCCAATCGAGGGACTTGCTGAAAGTATAGGCAGCCTGCATTTGCAGCCCGTGAGAGAAGCGCTTTTCCAAACTGGCTTGGAAGGAATTGTAGGCGGAGGCGGCGATCGTATCTTCCGCAAAGATGTTGGTGAAGACAGGAACACCATCGGCCGGGCAGCCGTTGCCTGGGCCACCGGTCACGGGATTGCAGCCGGGCGAAGAATAGGGACGCAGTCCGACAAAGTTCAAGGTCTGTCCTGCAGCCGGAATCGTGCCGCCAGTGGGCAGATGGAACCCATTCGGCAAGACGGTTCCGTTGGTGGTGGGCAGCGTGACCGTGTATTGATTGTCTTCCAGGAACGGGCCGCAGCTTGCCTGGGAACCATAGGACGATACGCTGCCAGGGTTATTGTTGGCGAGGGAGATTATGTCCAGACAGGTTTGTGGATTCGCCGCATTGATATCGTGCGAAGCGAGCAGTCGGTGTCCCTGCGATCCAACGTAGCCCAACTGCAGGACCAAGTCTCGAGCCAATTCTCTTTGGAAGTTGAGGTTGTATTGGGCTGAGGTCTGGGTACGCATGTGAGGCTGAAAATCCCCGTAGAGGAGCATGGGGCGGAAGGACGCCCAATCCTGCGGAGTTCCAGGCTTGGGGCTGAGGATTCCGTTGAACGGGTTGGGGCTGACAGAGCCGGTTTGCGAGATGAAAGGAGTATTCAGAAAGGTCGCGGGCAAGAAGGTGCTACCGCCAAAAGGCGGTTCGGCGCCGAACTGTTCGAGCACCAGTTGCTCCATGGGGTTGTAGAACAAGCCCCAACCGGCGCGAATGGTGGTCTTGGGGCTGGGGCTATAGGCGAGGCCGATGCGCGGGGCGAATGCCTTGTAATAAGTTTGCGTGAGACCCGCGGGGATACCGCGATCTCCGGGAACAACCAATCCCGTGGGCTGGACGCCGGCCGCGGCACAGGTGCTGGCGCCCAGGTTAGCTTGTTCGGCTGCGGTTAGAGTGCAGGGATAAACGGTGGAGTTCTGCCCGGGACGAAAGGTCTGAACGTGGTGGAGAGCGTCGGCCAGAGGGGTATCCAATTCCCAGCGCAGGCCATAGTTCAAGGTGAGCGACGGTTTGATTTTCCAGCTGTCCTGAGCGAACAGATAGAGTCCAGTACTACGCACATTTTCCCGCTGGGCAGAACCCTGAAGATAGCTGTCATCCAAGCCGAGCAGGTAGCCGGGATAATTATCGGTATAGCCGACGGAATTTTCGGTGGTGCTGTTGAAGGTATATTGGCCGCTGACGTTGTAGTAGAGGGTTTGATCAAAGCGGGAGCGGCGCACATCCGCGCCAAACTTCGTAGTGTGATTGCCTTTTACCCAGGTCAAGCTGTCGGTCCACATGAATGAGTTTCCCACTTGCGGCAGTTCGCCTTCCCAGCCGTTCCCGATGGCGAAGCCGCCCCCGACGCCGATAAACGGGACGCCCTGGCGATTGGCAGGCAGGCCGGTCGTAATGCCGTATTGAGGACTGGTTGGCGCCAGCCCGGCTTGCACCAGGTCGGCCTGAATGGAAGCGCCTGGAAGGTTTGAATCCGAGATGCCGTTGAAGCAAACCGCTTGCGCCGCTGGTGACGAGCAAGAGTCTTGCACGAAGTTTGTGCTCTGCGGATGCTGGAAGGTCAACTGGCCTTCGCGCATATAGGTGAAGCGGGCTTCATTGATTAAGGAATTGGAAATGGTCCAGGTATGACTGGGGTTGAACTGCTGATAGCGGGAACCGACATTGGCGCCAAACCCGGGTATGTTCGCTCCGGAGGCCTGAAAATCATAGAAAGGAGCGAAATTCGTATCGTTGGTGAAGTAGTAGTAGAAGCTGAAAGACTGGCGGGAGTTGATGTGATGGTCGAACCTAAGAGTAAACTGATTTTGCGTGTCAGCGCTGACAGGAACCGCCTGATAGGTGACGCCGTCAGCGCGATTGGCAGCCGGAACGAATCGGAGCATATCGACTGCGACCGGGTCCATACAGGAGGTTGGGATGTTTGCATTCCCGTTGACATCGGCCGGGAAGATATCCCCCCAGTTTGCGCCGGCAATGGGCATCTGCCCGCCTTCTGTGGCGATTGCCGCGGAGCATCCCGGCCGGCCATTCAGTGCGTCGGCTGTGAATTGATCGGTAATACCGCCGCCCAGGCCTCCGGCAAAAACTCCAGTCCTCTCCTGCGGAGTTGGAACGATAACCGTCTGGCCGGAGATACCCTGCCGCACCCGCCGGCCTTCGTAGGAAACGAAGAAGAAGGTGCGATCTTTCCTGATCGGGCCGCCGAAGGTACCTCCGAACTGGTTCTGATTTTCCTGCGGCTTCACCGTATTGAAGTATCCCTGCGCGTTCAAAACCGTGTTGCGGAAATACTCGTAAAGATTTCCGTGCCACTGATTGGTGCCCGACTTGGTAATGACGTTAACCACGGAACCTGAGTTGCGGCCGTACTCGGCGTCAAAAGTATTGCTGATGACGCGGAACTCTTCGATGGCGTCGGGAGTGGGCTGAATCGTGGGCAGATTGACGAACTGGTCGTTGGCGTCGCCACCGTTGACGCTGAAGTTGTTGGCGCGGGTGCGGCCGCCGTTTACGGAGACGGCTCCAGCATCGTCGCTGCCGTAGAAGGTTCCGCCGCTCGAACCCAGTTGGGATTGCACGCCGGGCTGCAATTGAAGGAATTGGTAAGTATCGCGGGCGTTGAGCGGCAGTTCGTTCACCGAACGATTGTTGACGACGGCACCGAGTTGAGTGCTGGTGGTATCGACGAGCGGCGCCTCTGAAGTCACCTCGACGACTTCCTGCGCCTTGCCGATCTGCATTGTCATATTCAGCGTGATGACTTGATTGACGTCGAGCGCAATGTCCTTGTGAACATCCTTCTTGAACCCGGACAACTCAAAGTCGAGGGTGTAGGTCCCGACGGGAAGGTCTGGAAAAACGTAGTCGCCGCCGTCGCTGGTCTGAGTGTCTCGGGCTACACCGGTAGCTTCGTTGACGGCGGTGACTTTCACCCCGCCTAATACGGCGCCGGTGGGATCGGCGACGCGACCGAGGATGCGGCCGCCCGTGCCCTGGGCGGGGAGCAAGGCGGGGGCTAGAAGACAGAGGGCGATGATGACGTAGACCGTTTCCAGACACTTCATGTTCCAGTGGGCTCGCAGTGACGGCATGGAACCTCCAGCATCTCGAGGAGAAGTTATTTTTCTCTGAAAGCTAAAGCTTGTGTCCTGCCACAACCTTGCTATAATCCCGCAAGGTTAGAGAAGGGGCAGGCGCGCTGTCAAGGAGAAAAAACGCGTGCCCTCCATAGAAAACTCTTATCGGCTGATGCGGTGAAGGACGACTGGGTGAAGGATGTCCGGTGAAGGATGAGATGAGATCATCCAGCGCTAAGCTCTATTTGAAGATCGGAGATGTGGCGCGGCGGGTGGGCGTGTCGCCGTCAGTGATCCGATCGTGGGAGAGCCTGGGACTGACGCGACCGCAACGCACCGAGAGCAAGTACAGGCTCTACACGCCGGATGACGTGAAATTGCTGAAGCGGGCGCGGTTTCTGCGCAAGGTGCGGGGACTGAACGCGGCGGCAATTGTCGAACTGCTGCGGCGCGAAGGGCGGGTGAAGCCCGGCGGAAATGCCGGAGCGATTGGTGCGCACCTGCGGCAATTGCGGGCGAAGCGGGCCCTGTCGCTGGCGCAAGTGGCGCAAGCGGTGGGCATCTCGGTGGGATTCCTGAGCGCGTTGGAGCGTTCGCAGATGAGCGGGTCGGTGGGAACGCTGCGTAAGCTGGCGCGATTTTATAAAACTAACATCCTCGATTTTTTTGACGCGACCGGAGCCAGCAGCCGGCAGGTGCGTCCGGAACAAAGAAAAGTGCTGGAAGCCGGGCCCGGCGTGCAAATGGAGTTGCTGGCCTGGGGCAACACGGTGATGGAACCGCATCTGTTTCGAGTCGCGCCCAAGGCCGGGAGTGGCGACTCCTACACCCACGAGGGCGAAGAGTTTCTCTACGTTTTGCGCGGAGAACTGGCGATCACGCTGGAGAAGGAAGAATACCGGCTCAAGGCCGGAGACAGCTTTTATTTTGAGAGCGCGACGCAGCATCACTGGAAAAATCCGGGTCGGGCGGAAACCTGGGTGTTGTGGGTAAATACGCCGCCTACGTTTTGAGTTGGCGGAGTAGAGGAGAAACCATGAAGGCGCGGGTGAAGCTGCTGTCTCTGCTGGCGGTGATGGTGTTTACTGGATCGTGTACGAAGAAGACTCCCTCGCTCAATTTGCTGGTTTGGGAGGGGTATGCCGATCCCTCGTTCGTCAAGGCTTTTGAGGAGCAGCATCATTGCAAAGTATCGGCGTCGTACATGGGCTCCAGCGACGAACTGGTGGCGAAGTTGCGCGGCGGCAGCGCAGGCAACTATGACGTGATCTCGCCTTCAAGCGATGTGGCCGCGTCGATCGCATCCGCGGGCCTGGCAGCGCCGCTGGATTTGTCAATGATTCCGAGCTACGGGCAACTGTCTCCACAGCTCACTTCCCTGCCCCTGGTGCGGACGAAGGGCCAGGTGTTTGGAATTCCTTTCATGTGGGGACCCGATCCTATGATTTACGACACCACGGTTTTCGCGCAGCCTCCGGATAGCTGGAATGTGCTTTGGGATCCGAAATACAAGGGAAAGATTTCCGTATGGGACGATCTTTCGACGGTCTACATGGCAGCACAGGTTCTGGGTTACGACAAGCCCGATCCGTCGCAGCTTTACAACCTCACTGATGAACAACTTGAAGCCGTAAAGAAGAAGTTGCTGGAGATGAAACCGAATATCCGCAAGATGTGGTCGACGGGCGGTGAGTTGACGAATCTATTCCAGAATCATGAAGTAGTGGCGGCGATGGGATGGCCGCTCAACACCGCAGACCTGAAGAAGCTGAATTTTCCCGTGGGCGAAACCATTCCCAAGGAAAACACCACGGGCTGGATCGATCACCTGATGATTACGGCCGGCAGCGAGAACAAGGAATTGGCCCACCAATTTCTGGAATACATGGTCGAAGCGAAGACGCAAAAGCTGGTGACCGACAAAACGCACTACGTTCCGGCGAATCCGCAGGCAGCGCAGCTCATGACGCGCGAAGAAGTAAAGAACTTGCATCTGGACGACGTCGACACCTACCAGAAGCGGCTTTATTTCTGGCAGAATGTGCCGCGGCGGGCTAAGTACAACGAGATCTGGAATGAAGTTAAAGCGGCACAGTAACACTGGCTTCGGGCCCGGCTTCCGGCTCGGGCTTTGGATTATGATGACCACTTCTGAAATTGCGATGACCGGTGCTAGCGTGGGTCGCGCCTCATTACTTAGCATTCGCAATGTGGCCAAGCGCTTCGGCAAGAATGTGGTGTTGCGGGATATCTCTCTGGACGTTGCGGAAGGAGAATTTCTCACGATATTGGGAGAAAGCGGATCGGGAAAAACGACGCTGCTGCGAATCATCGCGGGATTTGAAACCGCGACCGCGGGCGAGGTTTGGATGGGTGAGGAACGACTGGATCGCGAACCTCCCTACCGCCGCCGCGTAAACACTGTGTTTCAGCACTATGCCCTGTTTCCCCATCTCACCGTGGAACAAAATGTGGCTTACGGGCTACGCGTGGCGAAGCGGCCCGAGCCGGAGATTGCTTCGCGAGTGGAAGAAGCGCTGGGCAAGGTGAAGATGTCGGCCTACGCGAAGTCGAAGCCGTCGAAAATCAGCGGAGGGCAGCAGCAGCGGGTTGCGCTGGCACGGGCGCTGGTGAACCGTCCTCGGCTGCTGTTGCTGGACGAGCCGCTCTCGGCGCTGGATGCAAATTTGCGGCGCCAGATGCAGGTGGAATTGAAATCGCTGCAGCGCGAGGTCGGCATCTCTTTTATTTTTGTGACGCACGATCAGGAAGAGGCCATGGTGATGTCGGACCGGATCGCGTTGTTGCGCTCGGGTGAACTGGAACAAGTGGCGACCCCGCGCGAAATTTATGGCCGTCCGGCAACCGCTTACGCAGCGCAATTCATTGGGCACACAAATTTGCTGAAGGGTGAAGTACGAGGAGGTACGGTGCGCTGCGGTCCCTTGTTGTGGTCGGCGGCCCTCCCCGATGGGCAGGCGCTGTTCTCGCTGCGTCCGGAGAATGTCCGGCTGGCTGCGGGGAATACAGCAGCGGCCGGCGCGGTGCGCATTCGCGGGAAAGTCCGCCATCAGGCATTTCACGGGGCGACGGAGCTGATCCGCGCGGAATGCAGCGGCGGGTTGGTGCTGGTGGTGCGGACTCCGGGCGGCGGCGGAGCGCTGGACGATGTCGAACTGGAGTTCACTCCCGCGGATGCAGTTCTGGTGCGCGAATCTCCGGAAAGAATCTGATGTTCTCCCGAGCTTACAAAGCGGCGGTCACGTTGCCTCCACTGATCTGGGTAACGGTATTTCTGCTGATTCCGTATTTGCTGATGTTCTGCTACAGCTTCTGGTCGGTGTCGGCGTCGCAGACGATCGTGCATTCATGGAATCTCGCCAACTACGGCCAACTGTTTCGGGTGGACGTTTACTGGCAGACGCTGCTGCGCTCGATGTGGATTGCCGCGCGAGTGACGATTTTCGCTTTGGTGCTGGGCTATCCACTCGCATATTTTCTTTCTTTTTACGCAGGAAGAAAAAAAGACCTGCTGTACCAGTTGGTAATCATCCCGCTGTGGGTCAGCTACCTCGTGCGGGCCTATGCGTGGAAAACGATTCTCGGCTCGGACGGCGTGCTGAACACCTTGCTGCAATACGTACACCTGACCAAGCATCCGCTGGAGTTCCTGCTGTACAGCCCGTTTGCCGTGGTGTTGACGCTGACGCACATCTACACACCGTTTGCGTTTCTGCCGATCTATGCTGCGCTGGAGCACATTCCGCGCAATCTGGTGGAAGCGTCGCACGACCTGGGCGCAACTCCGGGGCAAACGTTCTGGAAGGTGATCTTTCCGCTCTCGATTCCTGGCGTAGTCGCGGGCGCGACGTTCGCCTTCGTGCTGAGCCTGGGAGATTTCCTTGCGCCCCTGCTTCTCGGCGGGCCCGGCGGCATTATGATTTCGAACATCGTGGTGAGCCTCTTCGGCGCGGCTTACAACTGGCCGTTGGGCGCGGCCATTTCGTTCTGCATGCTACTGCTGGTGGTAAGCCTACTGTTTTTCTCCGAGCGGCTGGAAAAGAAATGGAGCTTCTCGTGAGCGACGCGAAATTTGAGTCAGGCTCACGCTGGTTGCTAGTCCATGCTGTAGCCGTGTTCGCTTTTCTCTATTTACCGATCGCAATCCTTATTCTTTATTCCTTCAACGGCGAGGGTGTGGGCGGATTTCCGCCGCATCACCTGACGCTCGACTGGTATCGCACGCTTTTCGCGGACGAGGCGATCTGGGATTCTGTGCTAAACAGTCTGCAGGTCGCGCTGGCGGCGATGGTGATCTCGCTTACCTTCGGAGTGCCGGCGGCACTGGCGCTGGAACGGGCGCAGTTTCCCGGGAAGGCGTTGTTCCGGAGATTGGTGCTTCTGCCGTTGATTCTGCCCGGCATTATCACCGGCCTCTCTCTTCTTATGTTGTTCAACGTCACAGGAACGAAGCTCAGTCTGATGACGATCATTCTCGGACACGGGACGGCGTTGATCTCCGTGGCAACCACCGAGGTTTTCGCCGGATTGCAGAAGCTCGACCGGGCGCAGGAAGAAGCCTCCCTCGATCTCGGTGCGAACTACTGGCAAACTTTCTGGCGCATCACGGTACCGAACCTGAAGCTGCCGATTATCGGGGCGGCGCTTCTCATCTTTACGCTTTCGATGGACGAGATCGCAGTCAGCTTTTTCCTGATCGGGCGCGACAATACTCTGCCGCTGGAAATCTGGGGACGGCTGCGGCGCGGCATCACACCGGAGATCAACGCGGTGTCGACCATCATTTTTGTGTTTTCGCTGGTGGCGATTGTTTTCTGGTACCGCCTGCGCGTACGCGGCGAAGGCGGAGCGGACGCCGGCGCAGAAATCGTCGCAGCGGTGGAAGGGAAAGCGATATGAGTGCGAATCGCAGGGACTTCATCAAGTTTGTGGTTGCAGGAGCTGTGACGGCGGGTTGTCCCATCGATCTGTCGCTGGTGGCGCAGACACAGGTTGGCGACTCGAAGAAGAATCATGCCGCCGAGGTGGCAGGCGAGGACAACAAAATCTGCCATCAGGTGCGCGACAAAGGCAATCAGATATTCGCGCGGCCTCCGGCTTCGGCGCGCCATGACGTCGTAATTGTCGGCGGCGGCGTGAGCGGATTGGCGGCGGCTTATCGTTTGCAGCACCGTGATTTCCTTCTTCTGGAAAAAGAACCGCACTGGGGCGGAAATGCCTATGCCACGGAATACGAAGGCAGCACCTATGCGACCGGGTCGGCGTTTTTGACAAAGGACGAATACGCCTATGAGTTCTCCAGGGAAATCGGGTTGGAGCCGCTGCCGGTCGACAGCCCGGACGCCAGCATTATTCGAGGGGAGTTGGTCCCCGACACATGGGGCGATGGACTCGACAAGTTGCCCTATCCCGCGACGGTTCGCGAGGGCTTCAAGAAATTCAAGAAAGAATTGCTTGCGATTGACGTTGCTAAGACTAAAGGGATTTACGACAAGCCGTTTTCCGATTTCATGAGGGGATATCCGGCAGAGATCAAGCAGTGGTGGGATAACTTCGGCCCATCGAACTGGGGAGCAACCAGCGAAGAGACCACCGCGGGTTTAGGCATTCTTAACTTACAGGAGATGGTCGAAGAGAGCGGGGTGGACGATCGCTATACCTGGCCCGGAGGTTTGGGCGCGCTCACGAAAAAGCTGGCAGACATTCTGCGGCCGAAATACAAAGACCGCATGCACACGGGCGCGACCATCGTGGCCGTAGTTTCCGAAAAAGAAGAGGTGCATGTCACCTATATGCTGGGCGGCGAATTGAAGACGGTTGCGGCCAAAGCTGCCATTATGGCGACGCCCAAGTTCATTACGCGGCGCATCATTGAGGGCTTGCCCGACAAGCAGAGCGAGGCCATGAAGAAGATTCGCTATATCCCGTATCCCGTGGTGAATCTGGTTTTCGACAAGCCGGTGTTCAATTACGGCTTCGACACCTGGTGTCCGGGCAGTACATTTACTGACATCACAGTCGCCGACTGGGTCATTCAGAAACATGAGGGCTACCGGCAGAAATTCAACATCCTTACGTGCTACACGCCGATGAAGGAAGAGGATCGCGGCTATCTGTTGAATGAAATCGGGGCGCGAAAGATCGCCGCCAACGTACTCACCGATTTCCAGAAGCTGATGCCGCAGTTGAACGTCGATCCCATCGAAGTACACATCTACCGGCGAGGACATCCTTTGTATATGTCGACGCCGGGGCTTTACACGCAGGTTCAGCCGCTGGCGCGGCATCCCATGGATCGCGTCTTCTTCGCCAACACCGACTCCGAGGGTCCGGAATCGACCACCAACGCGGGAATTCTTGCGGCACAGCGCGCCGTGAAGGAAGTGGAGGCGCGGCTGGCGGGAAAGCCGATGCCGAAGGAGAAAGCTGTCGCCGGCTAGTCGCCGATTTCGCACGCTACGGAACACTGTTCGCGGCTTTCCCGCTCACTTCAAGGCAGCCGTGGGCCGCCTCGCCGCCGAGGTGTTAAGCGACTTTTGGACTCGTTCGAACTGCGGACCATCAAGACTGAAGCCGTCCTCGCCGGCGAGTTGACACACCATTCGACGGTGGTCGAGATCCAGCGCCGACAGGCCGCCCAAGGCAGTTTCCGGTTCTCGCTCCAGTAGGTCGGCGTAAAAGGTCCCATCGACTCGGTCTCTCCCGAAGCGGGCAAGCTGCAGAAGAGGCTGGAGCAGGGATCTGTCGCCCCGCCAGTAGAGGTTAACCACGTAGTCCAGTAACTCATAATCGCAGCCGTTCTCATCGGGCAAATCCTTTGGTCGGGCGAGACAAGCTCTCAGCGACGTCAGGAGATATTTGCGATTTGCTGCGTAATTTTCCTTCAGCACCGCAAGGGCAAACGCGACGTCTCTCGCGCGCTCCCCTGTGGCGGTCGGCTGTTCTTGCAGTAGCTGGGCGACCATTCCGGGAAGGGGTTCGTCATGCGCAATCTGCATTTCGACCCCGTCGTAACCGTCCGGCTCAAAACCCAAATAGCTCACCCATGCACCTTTCTCAGGAGTGGCATGATGAGTGAAATGTGCGAATGGTGGGTAATCGATACCAACCTGCCAGTTTCCGGACCTAAGCCATGTCGCGGGCACGTCGGGGAACTCCAGAGTTCGCCCATTGCAGCTTACTTCTACGCGAACCTTCTTGCTTACAGCCCCTCCGGAAGCGTTCAGTTGCTGCAGATCGCTGGGGGTTGTGAAGGTGCTGCCGTTGAATTCAGGTACCATCTTTTTCCCGTCGAATAGAAGGACCACACTGAGCCCTTGGCACTGGCTTTCCTTGCCGTGATCCTGAAATGAAACAGCGATGACGTCAGATTGCCCGCCGGCCTTCAAGTGGGATGAGGCGCCGAACGCGACGGGACCCACGAAGAGCAGGAACAATGAAAACCAGCATCCCTTTTGATGGGAGTTCGTCATAAACATGCCATTTTACACCCTCAAGTAACGGCTAAGATCAGATACGCTCGAACGGTTAAGCTGGCCGCATAGTAAAGTAGTAATAGAGAAAGTCGAGGAAGGAATCCTTTTGAGTTTGAGCATTCGCAATATCGCCATCATCGCGCACGTGGACCACGGCAAGACCACGCTGGTCGACGCCATGCTGCAGCAGAGCGGCACTTTTCGCTCCAACGAACACCTCGTCGAGCGCGTGATGGATTCGAACGAACTGGAGCGCGAGCGCGGCATCACCATCCTGGCCAAGAACACGGCCATCTTCTATCACGACGTGAAGATCAACATTGTGGATACGCCCGGCCACAGCGATTTTGGCGGCGAGGTGGAGCGCGCGCTGAAGATGGTGGATGGAGTGATGCTGCTGGTGGATGCCAGCGAAGGCCCGCTGCCGCAGACGCGCTACGTGCTGACCAAGGCTCTGGAGGCGCACCTGCCGCCGATTGTGGTGATCAATAAGATCGACCGGCCGGATGCGCGTCCGCAGGAAGTGCTCAACGAAATCTACGACCTGTTTATCGATCTGGATGCGAAAGAAGACCAGCTCGACTTTCCGGTTCTCTATACCAATGCGAAGGAGGGGACAGCTTCGACCGACATCAAGGGCGGCGGCGAGAATCTGCAGCCGTTGTTTGAAGCGATTCTGAAAACGATTCCATTGCCGCAGGGCGATCCGGCCGGGCCGCTGCAGATTCTGGTTGCAAACCTCGACTACAGCGACTATCTCGGGCGCCTGGCCATCGCACGCGTATTCAACGGGACCATGCACACGGGCGAAGATGTGGTGATCGCCAAGCTCGACGGAACGATGCACAAGACCAAGATCACGAAACTGTTTTCTTTCTCCGGGCTGAAGCGAACCGACATCACGGAAACCGTGTTGGGCGATATTGTCGCCGTGGCCGGCGTGGAAGGCATCACCATCGGCGAGACCATTACGGATGCGGAGAATCCCGCGCCGCTGCCGCCTATCGTGATTGATGAGCCAACCATCGCGATGACCTTCACGGTGAACACTTCGCCATTCGCGGGACGCGAAGGGACCTACGTTACGTCGCGCAATCTGCGCGAGCGCCTGGCGAAGGAACTGCTCACCAACGTTTCCCTGCGAGTGGAGGAGATGGGCACGACCGATTCCTTCAAGGTGCTCGGCCGCGGCGAGCTGCAGCTTTCGATCACCATCGAGATGATGCGGCGCGAGGGCTACGAACTCATGGTGGGCAAGCCCGAGATCGTCACCAAGCGCATTGACGGCAAGCTGATGGAACCTGTGGAGCATCTCACGGTCGACGTGCCCGAAGGATTCGTGGGCGTGGTCATGGAACAACTTGGCTCGCGCAAGGCCGAAGTTACCAACATGCACAACCACGGCTACGGGCGGGTGCGCATTGAGTTCCGCGTGCCCAGCCGCGGGCTGATCGGGCTGCGCAGCCAGTTGCTCACCGACACGCGCGGGACCATCGTGATGAATTCGCTTTTCGACGGATACACCGAGTGGCAGGGGGAAATTCCACACCGGCTTACGGGAGCATTGATCGCCGACCGGGACGGGCTTTCGACCGCATACGCGCTGTGGGGCCTGCAGGAGCGCGGAGAGCTTTTCGTCGGCCCGGGCGTTGAACTGTATGAAGGGATGATCATCGGCGAGAACGCGAAGGACGACGATCTCGATGTTAACGCGGTGCGGGAAAAGAAACTCACCAACATGCGGGCTTCGACCGCCGATGAGGCCATCCGCCTGGTGCCGTTCCGATCGTTGAATCTGGAGCAGGCGATTGAATTCATCGCGGACGACGAGTTCGTGGAAATCACTCCGAAATCGCTGCGGCTGCGGAAGAAAGTTCTGCAATCCAACAAACGTAAGCGCGGCGCGATGGCGACCGTAGAGGAAGGGTGAAGTCCAGAGGTCGATCCGAAAAGCTTAAACGCAGCGCACCGCTGCGAATGTTTCTGGTCCCCTGCAGTTGCCGAACGACGTTCGCGGTCCCGGAAAACTACGACCACCAGGGGACGGCCTGGAGCCGATACTTGATCTGTCCGAAATGTGGCAAGCGGCACGATCCCAAGAACCGGCTGTTGCGAGTGGGATATCACCGGGAAGGCTATTGGCAGGTGGACGAGTGCTAGCACGGTTCGGCCCGCGTTTCGATTTGACTCGCGATTTAACCTGCCCGGTTTGACAAACCTGCTATACTTCTGGCCGCATTCGACTGTTCGCCAGCTCCGGTCCCGATTTTCAGGAAGGTGCCCCCGACCTGCCAGTCCGCCGCATTGAGCTTGCACTTCGACAGCTCAATGCAGAGGCAGATGCGTGAAGAATATTTTCGTGGGGAACTTGAGCTTTAGCACATCGGAAGACGAACTGCGGCAGATGTTTGAGCCCTTCGGGCAAGTGGACCGGGTCAGCATCATGACCGACCGCGACACGGGACGCTCGCGCGGGTTCGGTTTTGTGGAAATGGCCAGCAACGAGGATGGAGAAAAAGCCATTACGGCGCTGAACGGTTCGCAAGTGGGCGGCCGCACGCTGAACGTAAACGAGGCGCGCCCGAAAACTGAGCACGGCGGAGGCGGCGGACGCGACCGTGGAGGCCGGGGCGGCGATCGCGGCGGAGACCGTGGTGGCCGCGGCGGTGGCGGCGGCGGTCGAGGCCGCTGGTAATAGTTCAAATTTCAAACGTCACAGAAGATGCTTCCTGCGACTGCGGGCCCGACCCACGCGGCCGCGTACCAGCGAGCCTGCGCAATCCTTACGTTGATGCTTATCAGCTCTCACATGTAAACTGAACGTATCGGCGGGCGCCCGTAGCTCAGATGGATAGAGCGATTGCCTCCGGAGCAATAGGTCGGGAGTTCGAATCTCTCCGGGCGCACCAGATTTCTCCTCTTTCCTCAATCACTTCTGTACTCTCAGACGTCGGCGGTCTTTGAGGATTTTGGACCTGGGCCCAGGATTGTGCCCCCAGGTCAGCCATGGCCTGAAGAACGGCGTCTTCAGAAGGGTGGACGCGGGCCCAGGCGAGCGACCAACTCATTCGACTGCCTACGGGCGACGACCTCTGCGCATGGGTATACATTCCGGACCCGTGTATCGGCCACGGCGCGTTTCTCTGGTGAAGATTCCGGCTACGGCCAACATAAGGTTGGCAGTTCTTGGGGCCTTGATCACACTGCGGGTGGCAGGAGCGTCGGCATACGTGTATTTAGGCCGAAGGCAAGCAGGGGGCGTCCTCACCAAACCGGTGAACCGGCGTCGCACCGTGGCGGTGCTGAACTTCAAGAATTCCACGTCGCGCGCCGAGGCGACGTGGCTCTCCACGGCCCTGCCGGAGATGTTGACCACGGAACTTGCGGCTGGCGAGAAATTGCGGACCATTGCGGGCGGCGAAGTTGCACAAATGAAAATGAGCCTCGCACTGCCAGCCTCAGAGTCCCTGTCGGCGCAGACCTTGTCCCAGGTAGGAGAGATTCGCGCGGATCACACTGCGACGCCCTATCTCACAGCGCAGCCAGGCGGCGTTGTACGAATAAGAAATAGAGAGCCAGGAGAACGAGTGCGAATCCATTGACGCCGAGGACAACCGGCGCCGTGAATATGGGAACAAGCCATCCCGACAACAGATTTCCCATGGGCATGCCGCCACGGAAGGCGAAGTTGTAGACGCTCATTACGCGGCCACGCATTTCGTTCGTCGTGATCAACTGGACCAGCGAATTCACGGTAGCGAAGACCGCCATCATTGAGGCGCCCACCAGCACGAGGAGTGCGCCGCTCACCGGCAGCGATTTCGAAAGAGCGAATCCTGAAATCCCCGCTCCCAGACAGATGAGCGCCCCGAGGGCGACGAGTCCTTTTCTCCTCACGTTGCCCGCTCCTGCAATTGCGAGCGAACCAACGATCGAACCTAGCCCCATGAGCGCGAGCAAATTGCCGTAGGTTTCCGGACCGCGATGGAAGATATCCTTCACGAATACGGGAATGTAGGTGCGCATGGGCATGCCCAACGCGGTCATGCAGAAAGCCAGGATAATCAGCGCTTCCATGGAAACCTGCTTGCGGGCAAAGCGGATTCCCTGTTTCAGGCTGGTGAACATTGACTCCTTTGTCTTCAACGGCAGAAAGCGGGCATTGATGAGTGAGAGCGAAATGATTGGCGCGAGAAAGGAAAGCGCGTTCAGGCCGAAGCACCACTTCTCGCCCAACTTTGCCAAAGCCTGTCCGGCCAGCGCCGGGCCGACCATGACTGCCACGTTGAACTGTATGGAATTCAGGGCGATGGCATTCGGCATGTCTTCTTTCTCGACCAGGGTGGGAATCAGCGCCTGGTAAGCGGGCCCGCCGAAAGCCTGGGCAAAACCGGAAATGAAAGAAAGACAGAGGATGTGCCAAACGTGCACCAGGCCGGTGGCGACAAGGATGGTGAGAATTCCGGCGGTGGCCATTTGCACATACTGGGACCCGAGCAGGATCTTGCGGCGCTCCACGCGATCGGCGACTACGCCGCCAATCAGCGAGAACAGAAAAATTGGGATGCCGCCGAGAAATTGATCGAGCGCCAGCAGGAATGCGGAGTGGCTGAGCCGGTAGATGAGCCAGCCCTGCGCTACGATCTGCATCCAGGTGCCGATGCTTGACGTGCAGGCGCCGAACCACATCAGGCGAAAATCGCGGTATCGAAAGGCTTTAAAGACCCGGCCAATCACCTCAGCGTCTCCATACTCCCCGCAGAAGCGTAACATGGAGCTGGCGGGCGTTCGGCATGAGTTCCTCTTGGTGGCGCTTCAACCCTGATTAGTGTCTTTGTTCCCATTCTGCATTTCTGTGAATCATGATGTAATTATAGAAGACGCACATCGACCCCACCCCCAGAGGCTTGCGGCAAGAGGGAGCAGATCATGAGACGTGGCAGGCTGTCGAAAGTCATCACGGGAGCGCTGCCGGTGGTGATCTCACGCTGCCCTGGCGGGCTCCCGACGAAAATCGCAATACGGTGTTGCCGGCGCGCGATATGGGCGTATGTCGTGGTGGCCGTATTGACGGGTTGCGAGTTGCTGACTGCTCAGAATGTGATTTTGACGGGTGCGATCGGCGGGCGAGTCACGGACCGGAGTGGCGCGGTGGTGCCGGGAACGTCGGTTGTTGTGAGGAACCTTGGAACTGGCGTAACCCAATCTGCTGAGGCAAACCATGCCGGACTCTACCGACTTCCAGTGGTCATGCCGGGCACCTATTCGATCGCCGCAAGTGCCAAGGGTTTTCGTGATGTTCAGGTCCTGGTGAGGGTGCTGGTCGGAAATACCACGTCGCAAGATATCAAGCTGCAAGTGGGGTCCAGCCAGGACACGGTTAAGGTAATCGGCACCACGGCGCTGCTGCGACCGGAGGAATCCTCTGCCACGACCGTGTTGGAGCGGTCTTTTATCCAGGAATTGCCGCTCAACGGACGAAAATACACCGACTTTACTACCCTTTCGCCGAATACCAGCTACGACGGCGACACCGACACCGTGAGCATCGCCGGACAGCAGGGCGCGGAGGATTCGGGATACGCCAACGGAAATGGCTCCAACGCCTTTACCGTGGACGGATCCAACGCAACGAACAACTTCTTCGCCGACATTATCGGCCGTTACCGCATCCCGTACCTCTATGGCGAGGACGCAGTCGAGGAGTTCCAGGTTTCGGTCAGTCCCTACTCGGCGGTCTATGGCGGCGGAGCGGGATTCGTCAATACTGTGACCCGCTCAGGAGGCAACGCGTTCCACGGCAGTGCGTTCTATTACAACCGCAACTCCGCGACTGGGGCCAACGACGCCCTCGATAAGGCCGCCGGCTATCCTAAGCCAGAAGATGCTTTGCAGCAATTCGGCGCCGGGCTGGGCGGACCTATTCTGCGAAACCGCTTATGGTTCTTCGTGGACTATGAGCAGCAACTGCGGAACAATCCGATTTCCGTCATCAACTCAGCCCTGGCAACGAACCCGTCGAGCCTAGCTTCTTTCTTGAATACTTACTTTGGCATTCCGACCGGGACGACGCTGCCTCCGCCAAACGGGCCGTTGCCGTTACCGGGCAGCGACAGCACGGCCGACCCCACCAATCCCGTATACCTCCAGCAGGTGTCGAACACGGTGAACGCGCTCAACTCCAATCTCGGCAGCCAGGCGAGGAAACGCAACGATCTGGTGGTTACGCCGCGGCTCGATTATCAAGCCAGTCCCCGTGACGGCTTGTTCCTCAGCCTTAATGTAAACCGATTCAACTCGCCCGGAGGCGTCATCACCGACCCTACGACGGGCAACTATGGGACGCAAACGCTGGCTGACGCCACCGTGCACACCTTCCAGGCCACCCTGGGCTGGACGCACACGTTCTCCTCCCGACTGCTCAACGAATTTCACGCCGGCACTTCGCAAGACAACGAGATCTCGACCCCCACCGGCCTCGCTCCAAACATCCCCACCTTGATTCTGGACAGTCCAGCCTCTTTCGTTCTAGGCAACGCCCCTTTTTCAATCGGAAGGGTGTTTGAAAGGCAGTACTCTCTGGCCGACCGGGTCGATTACGTAATCGGCAAACACACGCTGCAATTCGGTTTCGATATGAACCGCGCGTGGGATGCGGACAACAATGATGGCGGCGCGGACCCAAACGCTGCGGTCCAGTTCGGGTCGCCCCTCGGCAGTTATGAATTTTCCAACCTCGAAGCATTTGCTCTCGGTGAGTACAACATCTTCAGCCAGACAGCGGGGAATCCTACATTTTCTTTTCATGTGCCGTACTACGGGTTCTACGCGCAGGATACCTTCCGCGTCTTGCCGAGGTTGACGCTCGAAATGGGCTTGCGCGAGGACTTCCAGGTTTACCCGCAGCCGGTAAGAAATCCGGCGTTTCCGCTCACTGGACAGTATCCGAACCAATACCTGCGCCTCGCGCCGCGCTTCGGATTTGCCTGGCAGCCCGACTCGAAAACCGTAGTGCGGGGAGGATTCGGGCAGTTCTACACCAACATGAACGGCCTGAATTACCGCAACGCAGTGGCCTCGAACGGCCTGCCGTCACAGCAGTCTTCGGCTAGTGTCAGCTACGGCGCCGGCGCCCCAAACCAGCAGACGCCAACGTTCCCGAACATTCTCCCCGCGAATTCCCCGCTGTTCGCGGCTTCTCCAGACATTTCCCTGGTTTCTCCGCAGCTTCGCGTGCCTTACATCCTGCAGGCCAGTTTGCAGATTCAGCGAGAGATTTTCGAGAACACAACGCTAACCATCGGAACCATGTGGAATCACGGTGTGCACCTGTTTTCGGGCAGCGCCTACGACTTAAATCTGCAACCCTTGCAAGGTACGACGACCTACACCGTCTGTCCTCCCGGCACGACGACCGCGCCCTGCACAGGACGGACGGTCACCCTACCGAACATGGACAACGGCCTGCTCACCGAAGGCCGCATCAACCCCAGCTTTAACGGGATCAACGAACTGATCAGCCCCGCGCAAAACCACTACAACTCTTTGTTCGTGCAGTTGCAGCGCCGCATGTCGCAAGGTGTTTCGCTGCAATTTTCTTACACGTTTGCCAAGAGCATCATGCTCGATGGAATGGATTTCAACAATCAGTTCGACTTCAGCAATACCCATGCTCCCTCGCTGCTCGACCAGCGGCACAACATCAGTTTCGCCGCGCTCTATCGGCCCGGCCTGGAACGGCTGACTGCTTCCGCTACGGGCCGGAAGGTCCTCTCCGGCTGGACGCTGAGCAGCGTCATGCAGTTCTCCTCGGGCCGTCCTTACGCGGCTTTGTTGAGTCCCGCCTGCACCAGTCCTGCTCCCTTGTCCTTTAACACATGCAACGGTATCGTCGTCAATGGCGTTCTCACGGGCGATGACAACCTGAACGACAGCGCCTTTAATCAGGCGACGGCGAACACCGCCGCAGGCATCAATGGTGCTGGCCCAACGCCCGGCATTGGCCTGAATTCTTTCTACGGCCCGTGGCTGGAGAGAATTGACGTTGGCCTGGCGCGAAGTTTTGAAGTCAAGGAAGGCAAGGAACTGGAATTTCAGGTGCAAGCCTTCAATTTGTTTAACCACGCCAACTACTACGTGCAGAACGGCAACGGGATCAACCAGCTGCAATACAATCCGATTGGGACCAACTGCGGAGACGGCGTCACCCTGAATCAGACCTGCTATCTGGTGCCCAACTCAGGTACGGGCAATTTCGGGACCTTGCAGGAAATCAGCCCCAACGGCCTTCCCCGCGTGCTGCAGTTTTCAGCCCGATTCACATTCTAGCTCCCGAGCGGAAAGCCAGCGGTACACTCTATCGGTCTCTGCAATCAGGTCTCGACAACTAATCTCGATATGAACCTTGAGACGAACTGTGACGCTATCCTGGTGGTTTTCGGTGGGCCGGAATCGAAGGAAGAGGCAAGCGCAAGTAGAGAAGTGATCATCGGCAATCCTAGAATTCTGTGCGCGGCGTCGAAAAGTGTGTGCGAAAATTCAGTCGCCCCTCTGGGACTGGGCTGATCTGTGGCGATTCTAGATAGAGCTGTGAACCTTGGGGTGCTCGTAGTCTGTGGCTTTCGGACTGCCTTCGACCAGGTGCATGGTGTTCAGGATTGTCTGGATGACTGATTCGTTGCCCACCGCTGTATTGATCATCACATGGTAGAGGGAGCGGGTGGGCCAGTCGGCGTCGAAGTAGTGCTTGACGAAGGCGATGCGTTCGAGATCGACGGAATCGACGAGTTCTTCCGCATCCGATTGGTTGTAGCCATCCTGCCGCAGGCGGCGCAACTTTTCGGCGCGCGGCGCGTAGAGGAAGACGTGAAAAGCGTCGGGCTGTTCGCGCAAAAAGAAGGGCGCGCCGCGGCCGACTACTATGGCATTGCCTTCTTTGGCGATTCTCGGAGCGATCTGCTCCATCAATGAAACCATGCAGTCGGCATCGAAGGTCTGATTGCCGAGCGTAGAACTACGCTCGTAACTGCCGCGCCAGAAAGCTTTGGCCAGGCGGTAGAAGCTGCTATCCATGCGCTCGTCGCAGCGCATAACCGCGGCGCAGTCAACGTTGGCGAGGCGGGCAATCTCCTCGGTGAGAAGGCGGTCCCAGAGCCTCCAACCCAGGCGGTTGGCAAGTTCTGCGGCGATTGCGCCGCCTCCGCAGCCGTACTCTCGTTCGATGGTGATGAGGCGAAACATGGGTTCCCCCCTTCGCGGGCGCCCGGCGGGCTGCGGAAAAACCGATTCAGCGCCGCAGCGCCTGAAGGCGCGATCGATCATGCTGGGTCCGCGGTATGCCTGAAGGCATACCCTGATACGAATCAGCAGCTTTTTAGTGTACCGCGATTCCGCCGCCGGGTTTGCTTTTTTTCATCAGGAAGACCAGCGGAACCATTACCAGGATGCATATGCCTAGCAGCCGGAAGTCGTCGAGGTAGGCGAGCATGGTGGCTTGGCGCTGAATTGTGCCTTGGATCAGGGCATAGGCCTGCTGTGTGGCGTATGCCGCGCTTGCCCCGTGCGCCCGCATGGCTTGCGTAGCGCCCCTGAGCATCGTCTGAAACGCGGGGTTGGAAGCGCTTAGATTGTGGGACAAGTCGTTCAAATGAACCTGGGTGCGGCGATCGAGCATGGTGGTGACCAGGGAAATGCCGACACTTCCACCGATGTTCCGGGCGAGGTTCATCAAGCCCGAGGCAGCGTTGTTCTTTTCGCGCGGCAGAAACGCATAGGCTGCCGTGTTGATGGGGACAAAAAGGAACGCCAGTCCTGCTGCCTGAAACATGCGGGCGATGGCGACCGTCCGGAAGTCCATCTCGAGGTTAAACCCGGTCATGTGGAACAGCGAACTGGAAAGCACCAGCAGGCCAAAGAACAGCAGCCAGCGCGGGGCGTAGCGAGAGAGCAAGAAGCCGACCAGAGGCAGCAGAAGAAGGATGGTGAAACCGCCGGGCATCAGTGCCAGACCCGCCCGCTCCGCGGTGTAGCCGAGCAAGGTTTGGGTGAAAAGGGGGAGCAGCAGGGTGCTGCCCAACAGGGCAAATCCCAACATGAACATCAAGAGGTTGGAGACGGCGAAGGTTCGATCACGATACAAATGCAGATCGATGATGGGATCTTTATGGCGCCACTCCCAGAGGATCACGAAGATTAAGGAGCATGCGGCTATCAAGGAGAGGACCACGATGAAATGCGATTCGAACCAATCGTCGCGCTGGCCTTTGTCGAGGACAATCTGCAGAGTGCCCAGGCCCAGGGCGACGAAACCGAGGCCGATGTAATCGATCTTGGTTTGGCTGAGCTTGCGGCGCCTGAGAAAAGGGGGGTCCTGAATGAGCCGCGAGGTGAGCAGGAGAGAAAGGATGCCGACCGGGATATTGATGAAGAAAATCCAGCGCCAGGTGAAATTGTCGGTGATCCATCCGCCAAGGGTCGGGCCGATCGCGGGCGCGGTGACTACGGCGATGCCGTAAACGGCGAAAGCCATACCGCGCTTGGCGGGCGGAAAGGTGTCGGCAAGAATGGCTTGTTCGCTGGGCTGGAGACCGCCTCCGCCAGCGCCTTGCAGCACGCGGCAGATAATGAGTGTGGCCAGGTTGGGTGCAAGTCCACACAAAAAAGAACTGATAGTGAACAGAGCCACGCAACCCATGTAAAAATTCTTGCGCCCGACAATGGACGAGAGCCAGCCGCTCAGGGGAAGCACGATGGCATTGGAAACGAGATAGGACGTGAGGACCCAGGTGCTCTCATCCTGCCCGGCAGACAGGCTGCCTGCGATGTGAGGCAGGGCGACGTTGGCAATGGAGGTATCGAGCACTTCCATGAAAGTCGCCAGCGTAACCGTGATGGCGATAATCCAGGGATTTACCGCCGGACGCCAGGCATCGGCGCTGGCATTATCAAACGTGGTAGTGCCGGCGCTCATCGCCGGATCCAGACCTTGGGATCGACGGACATTCCGGGCCGCAGGTAGTGGTCGTTGTTCTCTCCCGGATCGAGCACGATCTTCACCGGAACGCGCTGCACGACCTTCACGTAGTTGCCGGTGGCGTTCTCGGGAGGCAGCAGGCTGAAACGGGCGCCACTGGCGCCGGCGATGCTATCGACCTTGCCTTTGTACGTTTTCCCATTGGCATCGACTTCCACATCGACCGGCTGGCCCACTTTCATCTCGCGAAGCTGGGTTTCTTTGTAGTTGGCGGTGATCCAGACGTCGTTGAGCGGGATGACCTTCAGGAGTTCCTGGCCGGGAGCGACATTTTGTCCGACTTCGACAGTGCGGTCGCTGATTACGCCCGCGACCGGAGCAACGATTTTCGTGTACTGCAAATTCAGCTGGGCCTGATCGAGGTCGGCTTTCTTTTGCTGGGCTTGGGCCAGCGCCGACGCGGCCCGGGAACGCGTTACCTGCATTTGTTGGGGCGCGGTCTGGGCGTTGCGCCAGTTGGCTTCGGCCTGCAGGAGTTTGTCCTGGGATTGCGTCACCTGCGACTGGGCTGAATCGGCCATGGCGCGAGCCGCTTCGACGGCAGCAGTGCTGGCTCTGGCGGCAGCCACGGCCTGGTCGTATTGCTGCAGCGAGATCTCCTGTTTATCCACCAGTTGCTTGTAGCGCACCAGATCGTTCTGCGCTTTGACGTTGTTGGCTTCGGCCTGTTCGAGCTGAGCTTTGGCTGCATCGAACTGCTTTTTGGCGGAGGCGATTCCGGCACGGGCGCTGGACACATCGGCTCCCGTCGCTGAGACCTGGCTATCGGTGCTGACTGAAGTGATGGGAACGTTTACACCGGCTGCCGAGGCTGTGGCCTGCGCATCTTCGAATTCAGCTTTGGCTCGGGCGTAAGCAACCTGGTAGTCGGCCGGGTCGATTTCCACGAGCACCGTACCGGCTTCCACGTACTGATTGTCCTGGATGTTCAGCTTCACTACGTGACCGGTAATGCGGGCGCTGATCGAATTGATGTGGCCGTCTACCTGGGCGTCGTCGGTGGATTCATAACTGGTGGCGTAGCGATAGACGAAAATCCCCACCACGAGCAGCACAATCAGAGCGATGACGATGGCGACGCGGAAGCCGGGACTGGAGGTACGCGAGGGACGGGTGCGGAAGTCTCTCTCGGTGGCGGGCAGGGGCTGGGTGCGGCTTTCCGACTGCGGGGGCGGAGCGGCGGGCGGAGTTTGCGTCGTCGATTCCATAATCTAGTGTTCGCCTTTCAGATATCGTTTAACTCCCTGTTCGGCGTCTCCGATGGCGCGTGCCAGTTCGATCTTGGCAAGATTATGCGCGTAGAGACTCTGAATGTAATTTTCATGCGCGCTGGCAACGGATTCCTGCGCCTGAACTACCTCCAGATTGTCGGCTACACCGGCCGTGAAGCGATCTTCCGATTGGGTGAGGGTCTGTTCGGCTAATTCGACGGAGCTGCGGGCAACCTCGACCTGCTCGGCGGCAGAATTCAAGTCCAGCAAGGAGGCGCGAACTTCGTAATCGATGCGGCCGCGCAGGTCGGCCAATTGAGAACGCGACTGCTTCAATTGCGCTTCGGCTTCGCGAACGTCGCTGTGAGTTTTTCCGCCGGCAAAGATGGGAATGGTCAGGCCTCCATTCACCTGCCAGGTTCCGTTGGACTGAGCCGGGGTTACTCCGATATCGCCGTAGTTTGCATTGACATCCAGGGAAGGATAGTATCCAGCGGTTGCCGCCCGGCGCGAAAGCTCGGCGGAACGGACTTGGGCTTGAGCGGCCTGATAGTCGGAGCGCGAAGTATAGGCACGCTGCAGATAAGTCTCAAGGGGCAAAAGTGTCAGCGCCTGGTAGGGGGCCTTCTCTGTTAGCACAAACTCTTGACCGGGCGGGAGCCCGATTACGCGGGCTAGAGATAGTTTTTGTTTGGCAAAATCGTTGCGCGCGGCGATGAGTTGCTGCTGGCGGGTCTGCAATTCGACTTGAGAGCGCAGGGTATCGATGGCTGGAGTTAGTCCCGCCTTTTGCTGGTCGATGGCTTTGTCGTACAAGGCCTGGGCATTCTTGACCTGGGCGTCCGTGGTTTCGATGCGGGCGGCGCTGGCAATCGCCATCAGGTAGGCATTTCCGACCGCAAGCACCACGATCTCACGCGCGTCCTTATAGGTGTGCTGCGCCGATTTCAGACTCTCGGAGGCGGCGCGTTCCTTCTCGATGTCCTTGAAATTGAAGATGGACTGACTGACCGAAGCGCGCGCGTCGAAATAATTGAACGGACCAATCACTCGGGGAATTGGGAAAGGGAAAACGTTGCTCTTGAGACCGAGGGCAGTGAGGCTTTGGGTCTGGACGTCCTCCTGCACTCGGGCTGAGAGGTTAGGCAGGAGGTTGCTCAGTTCTTTCCATCGCTCGCCGCGCGCCATTATGGTCTGATCACCGGAGAGCAGCAGGCCGAGGTTATTGCGGAGTCCCCGGTCAATGGCGTCCTGGAAACTTAGCTGCAAGACTTCCGGAGTCGCTTTGCCCTCCGGCTCGCTGCCGGTGAAGGGGCTCTGCGATCCGGGAAGAGAGATGGAAGGAGCAGGCGTGGGATTCTGAGCTACAGCACCCGTGACTGAGAACAGAACTGTCAGGGCGAAGGCAAGAAAGCAACGATCTGGATGAGGTAAAGGACGGGGCATTTCCTATTGTGAAAAGTCCCATTACAAAAAAGAGTCTTCGGGACGACCTTTCTCATTTCTCATTTCACATTCAGCATAACGTCTTGTTATTGATTCGCTTAAGCCGCCTCGCGATGCAAAAACGCCGGTCTGAGCTTGGGAGTGGGATGCTAACGAGAGGCAACGGGGCAATCACTTTCGACACTTTCCGCTCAGCAGCGCCGCTTATAGAGTAACAGGGAGATCCTCTAAGAAAGCGCGGGGGGTGTTCAACATACACGTTCAACCTGCATTCGAGCCTCGCTGAAAGCAGTCTTAAGTGCTTACGACATTCCGAGACACCCACACTTCATGCCCGCCTCGACCTCAAAGCCCGCAACAAAACCGATTGACCGCCGCCGGAGACGGCACCCGAGATACCGCGCCGATTTCCTGGTCGCGGTGAGCCATCTGCTGGGAAATCACTACCTGAAACTCGAGGGGCATTGCAGGGATCTATCGGAAGCAGGAATCGGGATACTGCTGGCGACAGAGCTGAACGCCGGAGAGGTGGCCGGCTTGAGCTTTCTGCTTCCGGGATCGGCGCTCCCATGGGAACTGAGAGCAGTGGTCCGCTACCGCCGCGGATACCACTACGGCTTTGAATTCTTGTCGCTGACGGGGGATCAGCAAAAGGCGCTAGAGAGCCACTTCAACGGCCTGGAGCCCATGGACTAAAAGCAATTGGGTGAAACCTCATTGCCGACGGAGTTTGTTTAATGGCTTCTCTTTCGCCCCCTTCGGGCTGAAACGATGACTTCCGTCATCTTGTGGAGAAGTACCCTGGGGTTCAGGCTGAAAGCAGGGACTCGTTCGTTCGAACGAGAGAATCGCCATTTCAATGAGTAATTCCAAACCTAATGCGACGGTGGGAATGGACTGGACGGGTCTCCTGGCCGATCCGGACCTGGCACGGAACCTGGGAAAACTGCTGCAGGCTTATCGCGATGCCGCGCCCGAAGGCAGAGAAGAAGCATTGTTGGCCGCGATGCGGGAGGTGAAAAAAGAGGTTTCCGGCAGCTCCTCAACGCCGGCAAGCTCACCTAAGGCAGCTACGGAGCCACCGCAACCCCTGCCAACTTCGGCATCCGCTACCCCTCCGTTCGAGCCGGACGTCTTTAGCCCGAACTGGGGACAGGATAGACGTCGGCATCCCAGGATCAAGTGTTTTGTGGCAGTGGAGCTTCGTGTAAATGACGCGGAGGCTCCCATCTGGGGCAATCTGTCCAACACCAGCCTGGGTGGATGCCAGGTCGAGACCGCGGTTCAGGTTAGCGGCGGCGCCAAGGTTGAAATCGGACTTTGGGTCGCGAGTGGCAAGATTTGGGTGAAAGGCCTGGCGCTCAATGGAGTGGTTACTCGCAGCGCGCCCGGAGCCGGCGCGCGGATTCGCTTCGCTGGAATGAATCCCGCCGAGAAAGAGAACCTCCGGCAGTTTCTCAAGTATGTCCAGGAGACCACAAAAGCGACGACGAATGAAAACAGCTACCTGCAACTATTAAAGTAGCCCATTATCGCTATTTCCTCGGTTTCTCCTGTTTCTTCATTTGTCTCCATATTTTCACAAAACCCGCGACACTACTGCACAAGAAATTGATACACTCGTTGCGTATCTGTAACCCTTTGTGTCCTGGGAACTCTAATAAGGCTAGCCAATCGACCAACTCGGTGACGGCAGAGCCGTCCCCGGAAGGAGAGCGCATCCCATGGTAGCCAGCGAACAAGCAGTGGTAACGGCCAAGCAGTTGGACACGATGTGCATTAACACGATCCGCACCCTGGCGATCGACGCCGTGCAGCAGGCCAACAGCGGACATCCGGGCGCGCCCATGGGCCTGGCGCCGGTGACTTATTGTTTGTGGCAGGAGTTTCTGCGCTACGACCCGGAGGGTCCGAAGTGGCTGAACCGTGACCGGTTCGTTCTGTCGAACGGCCACGCCTCGATGCTGCTCTACGCCATGCTTCATCTGGCGGGCGTCCGCGATGTCGACGAGAACGGGAGGGTTCTGAAAACGCTCTCGATTCCCATGGAGGAGATCAAGCGCTTCCGGCAATTGGGAAGCAAGACTCCTGGACATCCCGAATCGCACCTCGCAACCGGCATCGAAACCACGACTGGGCCGCTCGGGCAGGGCGTGGGAAATAGCGTGGGGATGGCCATTGCCAGCCGGTGGCTCGCCGCCAATTTTAACCGGCCTGGTTTTGAGATCTTCGATTTCAACGTCTACGCCATGTGTTCTGACGGCGACCTGATGGAAGGCATTGGCGGCGAAGCCGCGTCGCTGGCCGGGCATCTGAAGCTTTCGAATCTGTGCTGGATGTATGACCACAACGGCATCACGCTGGACGGTCCAGCAGAGTGGTCATTCAGCGAAGACGTAGCCACGCGATTTGTGGGCTACGGTTGGAATGTGACGCGCGTTGCCGACGCCAACGACTTGGAGATGCTGGCACGGGCCTTTGAAACCTTCCACAGGACGACGGATCGGCCTACGTTGATCATCGTGGACAGTCACATTGGCTATGGATCGCCGCACAAGCAAGACAGCAATGCGGCGCACGGAGAACCGCTGGGCGAAGAGGAAGTGCGGCTGACAAAGAGGTTTTATGGCTGGCCCGAGGATGCGAAGTTTCTGGTGCCGGAGGGCGTGCGGGAACACTTTCAGGACGGCATTGGAAAGCGCGGGCGCGAGGCGCGGGCGCGATGGGAAAAGACGTTCGCGGAGTATTCGCAAAAGTATCCGGAGTTGGCCGACCGGTTGCATCGCATGCAACGCCGCGAACTGCCCGAGGGCTGGGACAAAAATCTGCCGACGTTCCCGGCGGACGCGAAGGGAATCGCTACGCGCGAGAGTTCGGGAAAAGTGCTGAATGCGCTGGCCCAGAGCGTTCCCTGGCTGATTGGCGGTTCGGCGGACCTGGCGACTTCGAACAAGACTAATTTGAACGGAGCAGGTGACTTTCAGGCGGGCGAGCATGCGGGGCGCAATCTGCACTTCGGGGTGCGCGAGCACGTGATGGGCGCAAGCGTGAACGGGCTTGTGGTTTCTGGAATCCGCGCCTTCGGGGCTACGTTTTTTAATTTCAGTGACTACATGCGGGCCAGCATCCGGCTCTCCGCGCTGATGGAAATCCCCTCTATTTTCGTTTTCACGCACGATTCGATCGGCGTGGGAGAAGATGGGCCGACGCATCAGCCGATCGAACAACTGGCGTCGTTGCGCGCGATGCCGAATCTGGTTGTGCTTCGTCCCGGGGATGCGAATGAAGTTACTGAAGCTTGGAAGGTCATTGCGCAACTGCACCATCAGCCGGTGGTACTGGTACTGACGCGGCAGGCACTTCCAACTTTTGACCGCACGAAGTACGGTGCGGCCTCCGGCACGGCAAAGGGAGCATACATTCTCGCCGACGCGCCGGGCGGCAAACCAGCGGTGATTCTGATGGGCACAGGCAGCGAGGTTTCGTTGTGTGTCGAGGCCTACGAAAAGCTGAAGGCGGAAGGCATTGCGGCGCGCGTGGTGAGCATGCCGTCGTGGGATATTTTTGAGCGCCAGGATGCGGCTTACAAAGAAAGCGTGCTGCCTGCTTCGGTGACAGCGCGAGTTTCGGTGGAGATGGCGGCCACTTTTGGCTGGGAGCGGTACGTTGGACTGAAGGGGAAAAAGATCGGGATGCACCGGTTCGGCGCTTCGGCTCCGTTGAAAGATTTGCTGAAGTATTTCGGTTTCACCGTGGATGCGGTAGTCGCGGAAGCGCGCAAGGCAATTGCAGAAAAGTAAGGAGATTCCTGGTAGCGGCGGAGTTTGCCGTGCGGGACGGAACAATCGTCGAGCTTCGCTCGGCGGACAGGCCCCTTCGGCTTCGCTCAGGGCAGGCGATGGCGGCTGTCCCCACATGATCTAAGGAGAAAATCATTATGCAACCAACTGGAGTTCTGGAAACCTCAAAAGCTACCAATCCTCTACGCGCATTGCTGAGCTACGGACAGTCGATGTGGCTCGACTACATCCGGCGCGATCTGATCACGAGCGGAAGCCTTAAGAAAATGATTGCGGACGATGGGCTTCGCGGGATGACTTCCAATCCATCGATCTTCGAGAAGGCGATCGCCGACAGCTCGCTTTACGACGACATGTTGCAGTCGCTGGCTGCGCGCAATGATCTGGACACGACCGCCCGCTACGAGCAGCTTGCGATTCGCGACATCCAAGATGCCGCCGATGCGCTGCGGCCAGTGTATGAGAGTTCGAACTTCCGGGACGGTTATGTAAGCCTGGAGGTTTCTCCCCTGCTCGCGACGAAAACGCAGGAGACGATCGACGAAGCCCGCCGCCTGTGGAAGGCCGTGAATCGCGAGAACGTGATGATCAAGATTCCGGGAACCGCCGAGGGTCTGCCTGCGATTCGTCAGGCGATTGGCGAAGGCATCAACGTCAACGTGACCTTGCTGTTCGCGCAGGAAGTGTACGAGAAGGTTGCGGAAGCACACATCTCCGGACTCGAGGATCTGGCGAAGCGCGGCGGCAATCTGAAGAAGATCGGAGGCGTGGCCAGCTTCTTCATCAGCCGCATCGACTCGCTGGTGGATTCGATGATCAACGACAAGCTGAAAACCGCCACGGACGCTCAACAAGAGGCACTGTTGAAGAGCCTGCTGGGCAAAGTTGCCATCGCCAACGGTAAGCTGACTTACCTGCGATACCAGCGCATTTTCAGCGGGCCGCGGTGGCAGGCCCTGGCGGCCCAGGGAGCGCAGACCCAGCGCGTTCTGTGGGCGAGCACCAGCACAAAAAATCCAGCTTATCGTGACGTGATGTACGTTGAGGAATTGATTGGACCTGACACGGTGGACACGATGCCTCCCGCCACGATTGAGGCGTTTCGCGATCACGGGCGGCTGCGGAACAGCCTGACAGAAGACGTGGCCGGCGCGCAGAACGTGATGGATAATCTGGCAAGAACCGGCATCTCGATCAAGGAAGTGACCACCAAGCTGACGGAAGATGGAGTGAAGCTGTTTGCGGACGCGTTCCACAAGTTGCTGGCCGCAGTCGAGAAGAGCACGAAGCCCAAAGGAAAAACTGCGTGAGCCGCTTGAAAACTTCGCTGCCAGAAACTCTCGCCGCGGAGGTAAAGACTGCCATTGGCGATTGGCAGTCGGGCGGCAAGATGCAGCGCTTTTGGCAGCGCGATGCGTCGCTATGGGCCGGTGACGATGAGGCCAGTTGGCTGGGTTGGTTGGATATTACCGAAGAACAGATCGCGCACCCGGTAGAGTTGCGGAATCTGGCCAAGGAGGTTTGGAGCGCGGGTTTCAAGGACGTTCTTCTCCTAGGCATGGGCGGATCAAGTTTGGGTCCGGAAGTTCTGCGCATGACATTCGGCAAGATCGCCGGTTACCCTGATGTACACGTTCTCGATTCCACCGACCCGGCGCAGGTAAAGGCATTCGAAAACAAGGTCGACATTGCCCGGACGCTCTTCATCGTTTCGAGCAAGTCAGGCAGCACGCTGGAACCGAACATTTTCAAGCAGTATTTTTTTGAACGGACAAAGCAGGCTGTGGGCGCGGATAAGGCTGGCAGCCACTTCATCGCCATTACCGATCCTGGCTCGAAGATGCAGCAGGTCGCGGAACGGGATCGTTTCCGGCATATCTTCTTTGGCCGAGCCTCGATCGGCGGCCGCTATTCCGCACTTTCGCATTTCGGCATGGTGCCGGCGGCGGTGATGGGAGTGGACATCAAGAAATTTCTCGACCGCGCACAGGAAATGGTGCGAGCGTGCGGGGCTTCGGCACCGGTCGAGGAAAACCCCGGTGCAGTGCTCGGAATTATTTTGGGGACGGCGGCGCGCGGCGGCCGCGATAAACTCACGATCATCTCTTCTCCAGATATCTCCGATCTCGGCGCCTGGCTTGAGCAGTTGGTGGCCGAATCCACGGGGAAAGTTGGAAAGGGCATCATCCCCGTAGACCGCGAAGAGTTGTCCGCGCCGGAGGCTTACGGCAACGATCGCGTGTTTGCCTACATCCACACGAAACATGCGACAGATGTGCGGCAGGATGCGAAGGTAGCGGCCCTCGAGAACGCCGGGCATGCCGTGCTGCGAATTGTGATGGCCGACGTCTATGATTTGGGGGCGGAATTTTTTCGTTGGGAGATTGCCACCGCCGTCGCCGGTTCCATCCTTGGCATCAACGCCTTCAACCAGCCCGACGTTGAGGCCAGCAAGATTGCGACCCGGAATCTGACGTTCCGAGTATGAAAAGACTGGCGCCCTGCCCACAGAAAAACCAGTTATGGAAGACGACGGCATCAAGCTCTTCACCGACGAGAAAAATGCCGCGGACCTGGCACTAGCCGCCCGACCGGACAAGTCTCTGGCTGGATATCTGAAGGCTCATCTGAACCGCATCCGCAACGGCGATTATTTTGCAACACTGGGATTTATACAGATGAATGCCGAGCACGAAAGAAAACTGCAGGGTATTCGGCACGCGGTCCGGGACAAGAAACACGTGGCAACCTGTCTGGGTTTTGGACCTCGTTTTCTGCATTCCACGGGACAGGCGTACAAGGGCGGGCCGAATTCGGGCGTGTTCCTGCAGGTGACTTGCGACGATACCCTGGAACTGCCGGTACCGCAGCAGAAGTACTCGTTCAGCTTGGTCAAGGCGGCGCAGGCGCGGGGTGATTTCCAGGTGCTGGCGGAGCGCGGGCGGCGTGCGCTTCGCGTGCATCTGGGCGATGTGGACGACGGTCTGGTTACGCTGACGGCAGCGGTGCAGAAGGCTTTGGGATAGTTCGGGGGCGGGATGCCGGCGCTTTAGCGTGGGGCGGCTTTGTACGACGCGGGTTTTAGCGCTGTAGTTACGGCGTTACGCTTAAGGAGCAAGACATGCAACTAGGAATGGTGGGTCTAGGCCGCATGGGCGCGAACATGACGCGGCGCCTGATGCGCGGCGGCCATCAACTCGTAGTCTCGGATCTGAGTGCGGACACCGTGAAGCAACTCGCCGGCGAAGGGGCCTGCGGTTCGTCGTCGGTGGAAGATCTGATCGGCAAACTGAAGCCACCACGGGCAGCGTGGGTCATGGTGCCGGCCGGCGGTGCCACGGAACAGACCGTGCAGAAACTCGCAGAGCACATGCAGGCTGGTGACGCCATCATCGACGGCGGCAATTCTTATTTCAAAGACGACGTGCGCCGCGCGGGTCAACTTAAAGGCAAAGGCATCCACTACGTCGACGTGGGGACCAGCGGCGGCGTCTGGGGCATCGACCGCGGCTACTGCATGATGATCGGCGGACCGAAGGAAGCGGTGCAGCGGCTCGATCCTATTTTCAAGACTCTTGCTCCGGGGAGGGGCGACATTCCGCGCACGCCCGGCCGGGAGAAGCTGGACGGCTCGTCGGGAAAAAGCACGGCGGAAGAAGGCTACATTCACTGCGGACCCTCGGGTGCGGGCCACTTTGTGAAGATGGTGCATAACGGCATCGAGTACGGGCTGATGCAGGCCTACGCCGAGGGCTTCGATATCTTCCGGAACGCCGCCAGCAAAGATTTGCCGGAGGATATCCGGTACGATCTGAATCTGCCGGATATTGCCGAGGTTTGGCGGCGGGGCAGCGTGGTCAGTTCGTGGCTGCTCGATCTTACGGCGATGGCTTTGGCCGAGAATCCGACGCTCTCAGAATACGAGGGCTACGTGGCAGATTCCGGCGAAGGACGCTGGACGATCCAGGCGGCGCTCGAGGAAGCGGTGCCTGCGGATGTGTTGACCGCGGCGTTGTATGTGCGCTTCCGCTCGCGGCAGCAACACACTTTTGCGGAGAAGATGCTTTCCGCCATGCGGCAGAAGTTCGGCGGCCACATCGAGGCCGGAGCAGTGAAGACCAGCTCAACCAAGAAAAGCGCGTAACCTGAATTTATTTCACAGAGAATTCTGAGGATCCGATTATGGCTCAACTAGCGGAACGGCCTGGGGCAGCTACGCCGCGCATCGGCAAACAAGGAGACCCTTGCGTGATGGTGATCTTCGGCGCCGCCGGGGATCTAACCGCGCGCCTGCTGATTCCCGCGCTGTACAACCTGGCCCGGGCGGACTTGCTCTCGAAGGAGTTTGCCGTGCTGGGCGTGGCCCGTGCGCCGATGACGGACGAGGATTTCCGCAGGAGAATCCTGGACGATGTAAAAGAGTACTGCGGCGACTGCATCAACAGCGAGACTTGGGAGAACTTCTCGCGCCGCTTCTATTATTTTGCCGGCAATTTTGGGGATGACCAGCTGTACCCGAAGGTAAAGGATCGCCTTGCCCAGATTGACCGCGATCACTCCACGCATCAAAACTTCTTCTATTACCTGGCTACGGCTCCAAGTTTCTTCGGACCTATCGTTGAAAAACTTTCTGCCAATGGACTGATGGAGCAAGGGAACGACCACTGGCGCCGGGTGATTATTGAAAAGCCCTTCGGTCACGACCTGGAGTCGGCCAAGGCCCTCAATCAGCAACTGCTCAAGCTCGCCGACGAAAAACAAATTTATCGCATCGACCATTATTTGGGTAAAGAGACGGTGCAGAACATCATGGCGTTTCGTTTTGCCAACGGCATCTTCGAGCCCATCTGGAACCGGCGCTACATCGATCATGTGCAGATTTCCGTTGCCGAAACCGTAGGCGTGGAAGGCCGCGGCACCTATTTCGAAAACGCGGGCTCGCTCCGCGACATGGTTCCCAACCACATCATGCAACTCATCAGCCTGACCGCGATGGAGCCTCCCATATCGTTCGACGCCAATGCCGTGCGCGACGAACAGGCCAAGATTCTGCATGCCATCCAGCCCATCAGCGATGAGGAAGTTCTGAGCCGCTCGGTGCGCGGGCAATACGGAGAGGGTACAGCAGGTGGAGAACACGTTCCCGCATACCGCAGCGAACCCGATGTCGCTCCCGATTCTAGAACTGAGACCTTCGTGGCCATGAAGCTGCTTATTGACAACTGGCGCTGGGCCGATGTTCCTTTCTATCTTCGTACCGGAAAGCGCATGCCGGCACGCAATACTCACATTGTGATCCAGTTCCGGCGGGCTCCCTTTGTGCTCTTCCGGGATACTTACGTGGAACACTTGATGCCGAACCAGTTAGTGCTGCACATCCAGCCGGAAGAAGGTATCTCTCTGCAATTCGCGGCGAAGGTGCCCGGCCCGGTGATGCGCCTGGGAACAGTGGACATGAACTTCGAATATCAGGAATACTTTGGGAAGCAGCCCAGCACCGGTTATGAGCGGCTGCTGCACGATTGCATGATCGGCGACCAGACTCTGTTTCAGCGGGCAGACATGGTGGAGGCAGGGTGGACAGTGGTGAATCCCATGCTGGATTTGTGGAAGGCGCTGCCCCCGCGGAATTTCCCCAATTACGCTTCGGGCACCTGGGGACCCAAAGAGGCCGACGAACTGCTCGAGCGCGACGGCCGGCGCTGGAGGAACTTCGAGAAATGATTTTGGCTGGCGATATTGGGGGGACCAACGCTCGGCTGGCCTATTTTCAGCCCCAGAATGGCCATCTCCGGCTGATTTCCGAGCGCGTGTATCCCAGCCGCGAGTACAGCGAGCTCGGTGAGATTGTCTCCAACTTTCTCGGAGACTCCGCCAATCGGCCCGAGGTCGCGTGTTTCGGAATTGCGGGGCCGGTGCGCAATGGGCGGGTCGAAACCTCGAACCTTCCCTGGATCATCGAACAGGCGCGCCTCGCGAAACAGATTCAACTGCCCGCCACTTGGTTGATCAACGATCTGGAGGCGAACGCCTGGGGTATTGGCGCGCTCGGCCCGCACGATCTGATTCCTCTGAATCGAGTCGAACCTTCAGTTGGCAATCAAGCAGTTGGCAATCAAGCGGCTGGTAATCAAGCGGTCATCGCGCCGGGAACCGGCTTGGGCGAAGCGGGATTGTTCTGGAACGGCAGTCAACATGAGGTTTTTGCCTGCGAGGGCGGGCACGCGGATTTCGCACCGCAAGGCGATCTGCAGATCGAACTATTGCGCTTCCTGGCGAGCCGATACGAACATGTCAGTTACGAGCGCATCCTCTCGGGTCCGGGTCTGGTGAACGTCTATGAGTTCCTGCGCGAGAAGAGCTGCGGAGAAGAGCCTGCCGGGTTTGCCGTGCGACTTGCCCAGGCAGATGCAGCGGCGGAGATTTCCCGCGCCGCCTTGGACCGCACAAATCGGTTAGCCGAGCAAGCGCTCGATCTCTGGATCTCGGTCTACGGCGCGGAAGCTGGCAACCTGGCTCTCAAAACCATGGCAACCGGTGGAATCTTTCTCGGCGGCGGAATCTCCCCGAAGATTCTTTCCAAGCTCACCGGGCCACTCTTCATGCGCGCTTTTCAGGATAAAGGACGATTGCGCCCGCTGCTGGAGAGCATCCCGGTACAAATTATCATCAACGACAAGGCCGGTCTGCTGGGAGCGGCCCGGTGTGCGGCTGTAAAATCCAGCAACGGAGTGGGGGTTTTGTGAGCGTGCCCGTCGAGTTGCGCAGACTGACCACGCCGCAGGATCTTTTTCAGGCGGCCGCTGACGAAGTCCTGCACACGGCTGCCAGCGCAATCGCGCAGCGTGGCCGCTTCACGATTGCGCTCTCGGGTGGATCGACTCCCAAAGGTATGTATACCTTGATCGCGGCCAACGCCAGCGCCAGCGTGCCCTGGGATCGAATGTTTTTTTTCTGGGGTGACGAACGGCACGTTCCTCCAGACAATCCGGAGAGCAACTACCGCATGGCAAATGAGTCGCTCTTGTCGAAGGTTCCGGTTCCAGCGGCCAACATTTTCCGCGTCCCCACAGAGAACCCGGACTCTTCGGCTGTAGCGGAGGCCTACGAGCAGACTCTGCGAAAGTTTTTTGGCGTGGCGCTGGGCGACTTTCCTCGCTTCGATCTGATTCTGCTGGGCATGGGACCGGATGGACATACGGCGTCGTTGTTTCCCGAAACCGCTGCCTTAGAGGAGAAATCGCGGCTCGTGGTGGCCAACTGGGTGGAGAAATTTAAGACCAGCCGGATTACTCTCACGCTGCCGGTCTTGAACGCGGCCCGTTGTGTCGCGTTCCTGGTGAGTGGAACGGACAAGGCGGCCGTTCTTCATGAAGTTCTCGAAGGCAAGGCTCCCGCTGAGAAATATCCCTCCAAGTTAGTGCAGCCGAGCGATGGAAAGCTGATCTGGTTTATCGATCGAGCGGCCGCCAGCGAACTGTCGACCGCTGCTTGAGGAGTCTTTCGAGGTGTGAGGCTATCCGCGCCAGCCACCGATTTCTTTCAGACCCTGGCCGCGTGCGTGTTCAAAAAGCCGCACGCGATGGCGGGAGTGTTCAAACTCGTGGATGTCCGCCCATACTTCGGCCTGCCACGGCTGGTCGTGGGTGGCGGACTCGCCACAAGTGGCGCAGCGAGTGTGCAGGCTGATAGCCGCCACCGCCGCATCAGCAGCGACGACCGCTCCCGGCAATTCGATGAAGACGCAGCGAACTTCACGGATTTCTTCGTTTTCATCGAGCACGTGTTCGTAACGCAGCAGGTAGCCGAATCCCAGTTTGCGAGCTTCCGCTTCGGCTTCGGCGCGAGTGTGAAACGGGCCATATTCCGCCCGCAATTGCTCGGTGGAGTCGCAAGCCATCCAAAAGGTTTCTTTGTAGTCCATTCTCGCCCGACCAGGGATTGCCGAGTTGGCTCGAATCTGCTTGTCCAGCCCGCTCTTTGGTCGGGTCTTCCTGTGCAATTTGCAGGCCGACTGCAATGGAAAAGAAACCGTTGTTTTTTCAGCGTCTTACCCAAGTCTTCGAACCAGATTTCAACTCTGGAGTGCTAACCTTTTGCAGCAGTTGTGCCGGAGCCCGGCGCAGGACGCAAGAACTTGCAGGGTCCGGCACTTATTGCATCACTAACTAGCTGCCGCGCGGGCCTGTACCGAAACCGGCGGTTCACCATGTTCCAGCCAGTTCCTGCCCCCGTGGCTGGCCACGTACATGGCCAGCTCGAGCCGGCTCCAGACCCCGAGTTTGTCGAAAGTGCTGCGCAGGTGATTCTTGATGACCTGCTCCGTCGTATGCATGAGTTTGCCGATTTCACGGTTGGTGAGGCCTTCCCAGACCCGGGTAGCCACCTCAGTTTCCTTCGGGGTCAAACGCTCGCGTGGCATCATGATTTCACCTCCGCTTTCTCGAATGCAGCGGTGGCCAGGCGCACGCGTTTGCGCCCTTCCCGAATTCCGGCGCGCAGAAAAAGGGTGCGCAGGTGCTGCTTGACCGTACGCGGGCTGATGCTCAGCTGGCCGGCAATTTCCTTGTTGCTGCAACCTTGGACCAGCAAGTCCAGCACTTGCTGATCGCGGGGCGTAACTTTCACTCGGTCGAGATCCCTCACGGCAATTTTCCTCCACTTTCCTGTTTCTCTTTGATTTCATCCCCGGATTTTCATCCTCGGATTTTCATCCTCGCGATTGCGGTTCCGCACTATCAGTTAAGCAAATCCTTCGCCAAACCTTCTCTGTCGAGCACAAGCGTTCGAAGGTCAGCGTGTGCTTGCACTTAGGGGCGAGACCATGCGCTTGCAAAACGCTTCGGGATCCGCGTGCCAGTCTAGTCAGTCCCAAATCGGTCCGAGGAGAGGGGAACAAACAACAGCGCCGCGACCGACGCATGGCCTTTGCGGGGGTTTCTCCAGGGGAACACCGCGGACGAACGAAACTGCGATTCGCGCGATGGTCGAAGCCAAGCCTTTTCTATTCAGGTTATTGAGCAGGTCGTCAACGCAATGAATGGCTCGCGGGGTGAGCAGTGACAGTCGCAAGTGTCCATTTCCCGGATAAGAACATCAAGTTGTCCCAAAGTGGGAAATGGTTTGCGGCCACGCAGTCCATTTTGGTGCTTGCGGTCGGCGCCACCTGAGAACTTGGCTATTTCGGCATTTAATTGCCGTTGTCCCCCTAGTCTTACAAATGCTATTGAGCTATGTTCTTTGCTTCTCTTTTCCACTCGCCGATCATCATACCCGACGTAGATTCTTGAGCTCGGAGACGAAAAGCACCCATCATGCAGTCTTGTCGATCTGATCTTGTCGATCTGATATGGAGCCGTCCGCGAGAACGGAACGAGTTTGTCGTCGCCAGGTGTGCATCTGCTTGCAGGTTACGAGAGTAACCTTCCACCGGACACCGCAGACTCCGAGCGCCCCGGCGCCGATCCCTCCCGCTTCGGCCTCCTGCAACCTCTTGAATCCCATGCGCTTGTTCCTGCAATCGTGTCTTGCGGTCACACCAGCGTTCGATCTCCGCAATTGGCGCGGACTTCGCAACATAGGTTCTTTGGTGGAGGAATTGCACTAAAATAGGGTTAGTGTCCGGAGCAGACCAACGGTCTACGCCGGCTGGCCACAAGCGGCAAAAAAAATCGTGACCGACCCAAAGAACAAACCAGTTCTCGACGAGCGGACTTTTGAAAAGCTGCTGGAAGCTGCCTATGTGATCCAGAAGCACCGCGGCAACATGCGGGACGCGGAAGCAAGCATGGAATCCCTCACCGAGCGACTCCGCGAGCAACAAGAGTCGGCGCAGCAAGCTCCGCTTGAAGCAGGCAAACCAGAATCGGAAGAGAGTTCGCGCTCGGACGGGGACTATACGCTCACCCTCTCGGAGATTGTCGAAGCGCAGCGCCAGATTCAGGCGCGTCATCTCGAATTGGATAAGGCGTTGGCAGTGGTCGCTGAGAAAGTTGCGCATATCATAGGCGCGAGTGGCGCGGCCATTGGAATTCTAGAGGAGAAGATGGTGCGTTATCGCGCCGGAACAGGCACGCCGGCTTTGCCCCTGGAAAGCAAAGTCCCCCTGGCTACGGCGATTTGTGCTGCCTGTGTGCGCACCGGACAGGTGATTCGCAGCGAGGACATTGATACCGAAGTGCTGTTCGATCCCGAACCTTGCCGCCAGCGGGGAATCTTATCGTTGGTCGCGGTGCCGATCTACTACGACGGCGACATTGTGGGGGCGCTTGAAATCTACTTCGACAAGATTCACGGCTTCTCCGAACCGGACATCCACACTTGCCGGCTGATGGCCGGCCTGGTGACCGAAGCGATTGGCCGGGATGCCGAGTTGAACTTGAAGAAGTCCGTGGCCGCGGAACGATCTACGATGCTGGCCGCAATCGAAAAACTCCAACCGAACCTGGCAGCGTTGGCGGGGGAGCAATTCGCCGCGAGTGCAGGCACAGATACAGATACGGAAATGCAGGCGAGCGAGGTCACTGCAGCGACCTCCGAGTGCTGGAAGTGCGGCAACACGGTGGTGGCGGAGGAGCAATTTTGCGGCCGGTGTGGTGCTCCGCGGGTTACCGACGACGAATCTTACAGCATCCAGAGCAAGCTGGCATCGGCGTGGCACATGGAGCAGACCAGCCATGAGACCGTAGCTGCAGCGCCTCCTTACGAAACCTCGACTCCCGAAGAGACGACGCACGCGACTGCGGCGGCTGACACGGACGCTGGCGCGAACGACGAGCTTCCCAGCATGCAGAACAAGGTGGCGTCGGCGTGGCACATGCAGCAGGCAAGCGATGAGGAGACGACGCAATCGACTGTCAGCATGAACGAAGGCGATCTTGAGGGAGACAACTCCCTCGCCGATCTGCCGGAACTTTCCTCTCTGCCGGACGGGGAAGAGAATGCCCCTGAGTTTGCCGAGTCATTGCACGCAAGCGCAGACCATGGCACGATGACGGAGTCTCTCTCGACCAAGTCGCAGGTTGACGAAGACGAAGACCACGTCGAAGCCCCTTCCGCCGCGCTCGAAAAACCGCAGCAGGAGGATGAGCAGATTGTCTGGAGTTCCGCGGCGCGAGCGCGGGATTTCCTGGAATCGTTGTCCGCGACGCGCGAGCCCAGCGCATTAGGCCGCTTCTGGCGTTCGCGCCGCGGCGATTTCTATCTCGCAGTCGCAGTCATTTTGATGGTGGTCGTGATTCGCTGGGGAATCTGGTCCAACCACCCGGTGGGGGCCACCGGTAGTGGAACGTCGGTTTCAAGCGCCTCCCGGCACAAGCCACCAGCCCCAGACGCCGATCTTTCCCTGTTTGACCGGCTCCTCATCGGTCTCGGGCTGGCCGACCCCCCCGACGAGGCGCCGGAATACAAAGGCAATCCTGATACCCAGGTCTGGGTCGATTTGCAAACCGCTCTTTACTACTGCCCAGGTTCCGATCTGTATAGCAAGACTCCCAAGGGCAAGCTCGCCAGCCAGCGCGAAGCGCAGTTGGACCAGTTCGAGCCCGCCTATCGCAAGCCCTGCGACTGACTTCCCGCACCATTTGACAACCTTCCTCCCCGGTAGTGCAATCATGAGTACCGCCGCTTTTGCGGGAGAATGACAGTGCCGCACCACACGGACAAGACCGACGCAGACACCTTGCCGGATCCTGAGCTGAATCCCCTACTGAATCCGCTACTGGCGGCACACCTGGGACGATGGGCCGAAGTGTATTTCACCAGTCCTCCGGAAAAACGCGATCAGGCCGTTTCCGAACTGCTTCGGGAACTGGAGCAGACCTCTTCTGCGTCATTAGCTTCCGTCGCAGTCATCAACGAGAGAGTGAACAAAAAGAGCGCCGCGGGGGAAGAGGCGGAGTTGTCTCCGGCTGCCGCATCTCTGCGCTGTGGTGGGTGCGCCCACAAGAATTCAGCGATGCAAAGATTTTGCGGAAGGTGCGGCGCACCCCTGCAGAGTTCACCGGAAGCATATCCCCAGCAAATCGCGGAAGATTTTGAAAGCTGGAGTGAACCCGAACCTTCCCTCGGCGGTAGCATGACCGAGTACCTGATCGAGCCCGAGTTGAGATCCAATCCCAGCAGGAACCACGATGACGCGCTGGCACCGGCTCTGCCGCTGCCGGAAAAAACTCTTCCGCATCTCGCTGTGGAATCCGAACCTGTTCTCTACCGTTCCCGACGGTATCCAAGTGTGGTGCTTGGTATGGTGGTGGCTTTATTTCTCGCAGTGCTGCTTTACATCACGTGGCGGGACGCGAAGAGTATTTCGGGCGCCGCAGGCACGCAGTCCGCAGCCTCAAGAGCCTCTGCCCCTGTTGCGGCGCCAGTAGCCTCCGAGCAGCCAGGCACGAGCTTGGGTGCCTTGCCGGGAGGCGAGCCACCCGCTTCTCCGGTCAGGAGCGAGAGCCAGCCATCGGCGGCAGGGGGAAAGAACCAACCCGCTGGCTCGCCAGCCACGTCCAGGGCAACGACCATGGCTTCACGCTCTTCTGACGAAAGCGACTCGGTTGAACTAGTCACCGCTGAGAAATACCTGAACGGCACTCAAGCCATGCCTCGCGATAGCGGAGAAGCTGCCCGGTGGCTGTGGAAAGCGGTAGGCAAGGGAAACCTTGCGGCAACGATGGCCCTCTCCGACTTATATCTGCGGGGGGACGGCGTGCCCAAAAGCTGCGATCAGGCGCGCTTGCTGCTGGAAGCGGCCGCCCGAAAAGGCGGAGCGGTTGCCACGGAACGGCTTCGAAACTTGCAAGCCTTCGGCTGTCAGTGAAAAACCACAATCCTCCCGCAGGCTTCACTCGACGCAAAAGGCGCGTCCCGTTACGCCAGTCACGCCGGTAATTCGGGCTGGTTCTTGCGCGACTCATACCACAGCGCAAGTTCCACGCGGTTCCACAGCCCGAGCTTGTCGTAGATCACGCGAAGGTAATTCTTCACCACATGTTCGGTGGTGCCGATGGCGTCGGCGACGTCGCGATTTTTCAAGCCCTGGGCGACAAGTTCGATGACGCGATTTTCCCGCTCGCTGGGGGTACGGGTTCCATAACGTTCGTTCGTGAGCACAATTGCCTCCGGTACAAAAGGGTTGCGAGTTTCACTCGCTTGATACCGCCGGTGATTCCGAAACGTAGAAACAGCCGGTTGAAGTGAGCCTTTACGGTTCTGCGCGCCATCTTGAGTTGACTGGCGATCTCGGCGTTGTCACAGCCTTGCAAAAGCAGTTCGACGATTTGTTGTTCGCGCGGTCCTAGACGAACGAACTGCTCGTTCATTACTTCCCCCTTGGTTTGGATTCGCCCGGCCTAAGAGACGGTGTGTAGCTGGGATGTTTCCAAATAACGTAGCATCCACAATGCCACTTTGAGACGAAAATAGCTGTGACCGAAGAACAACCATTTCCACAGGCACTTGCAGACACCCCAGCGGACTTCCGGAATGCGGAATCGGCCTCCCGGCCCTGGGTCGGGCGACTAGCCTAGCCACCGGGACCAACAATTAAGGATGCAAAAGACCGCGTAAATTCAGGGTAACCCGATCTTGGGCGTCCTCGGCGTGAGAGGAAAAAGGCCGTCGTTCGGAAGGTGGGCGGCGGTAAATCGTGGAATCAATCCCGGAAGGGGTTAGTATTTCCTTTCCGGGTTAGGCGTAGGGCACGCCGAAAAGCAGAGTTGCTCGGGTAAATACCCTAGGAGAAAATTGCCATGCCCCCGGAAGACCCTGAACAATTTACATGATCTACCCTATTGGAGACGCGAATGTCTAAGGATTAGTGCATGTAGAACGCCAATCTCAACAGGGATCTAAAGCCTTGAGTAGACTCCTCGATTCGAACTGTATCAGTGGTTTGCCGCACCGATTCGCTCTCTGGCTGATTCAGCGATAAATCCACCATTCCTCCGGTGCTGGTGAAAATGTCGTTGGCGTCGCCATCGTTGGAATTCCATCGCTGTCAGGTCGTATTGCACTTCAACACATTTCAGCATCGATTCATAGGTGAACTTGGTGGTGGTGACCTCGTTCTTGCAGTAAGCCCCTACGCATAGCATGGGGAGCGCAGACCCGTGGTCAGCTGCAAAGAATCGAAAGTCGGAACCCGATGATCGTAGAAGCCACCCCAATCGTCCCAGGTGATAAAGATTGCGCTGTGTTGCCACAAAATAGGGGTTTGTCATTACCGCATTGACAATGCCCTGCGTCCACGCCATTGAGTCGGAGATAGTGTCGGAGGGATGTTCGGAGTAAGGTGCGCCGGTATTTACCCACATCACTTGAGGAAAATTCGGGCACGTTGCATCCGAGGTACAGCCAGCTGCATCGGTGGCAAACTGCCCGGTCTTCGTTTTGACATTTTTTGACCAATCCGATCCATATCGAATGTGGGAAATGTAGCTGGCCGCATTCCACTGGTTTCCTCCGTGCTCTACATACGTTTTCCAGGTGATCTTTGCATTGTCCAGTAGGTCGGCGATGCTAGTCACATTCGGACAGGTCGCTCCTCGCGTTGAACCGATGCTCTGGGTGGGATTACACTGCGCTCCGCTACCGGTGCATGCACTTGGAGAGTTGAGGTCAGCGCAGGGATTCGTGGTCGTCCAGCCGGAATAAGAGCCGCCGGGAGCACGGTCCCGTATTGTATCCGGCCACGGATGAGCCCTCGAATATGCCGTACGTCCCAACCGAGAGCGATCCGCAGTTCGTCGTGCATTTCGCGGTGGCGGTTCCCGCACTCACTGTGATGCTGGAAATATTGAAGTTGAGATCGCCGTCCTTTGTGCAGGAGGTAGAAGAATTGAAGTAGCCGAAGCCGCTGCTCTTGTTAATGGTGCAAGTGTTTCCGGGCCCGCAGGTCGTACTCTGATTTGCTACGGTGCATAACGTCGATGGCGAGTTTGAGCACCGGCCGCTGTGCGCACCGTCGCAACTCCACATACTTGACGTCGTGGGGTTGTCGACGTCCTCAGAAGATTGCGCCGTCCAGATGTAAAGGTGATTCGGATAACTCGGCCCAGATTCCGAGGCAAACATGTGATCGGCTAGACCGTAGCTCTGGGCGTAGCCCCAGTAAGTAGAAAGGGTATTCTGATTACAGGAGCCGGAAGTGCAATCGCCATTTGTGGCGCAAGCTTGCCCACTGGTCGTATAGTCTGAGCACACCGCTCCGTAGACATTAGCCCAGTCACTCGACCCGGAGCAATTCTTGTTGAAACGGTTCATAGCACCCAGGTTCACGTCGTTGTAAGCATCGTAGTGGTTGTGCCCGCAATCGGCATCCTTATGCGTATTTACGACCGCGATGCCAGGAAGCGTACCACTCGCGGGACATCCGCCCGCGGCGCTGGGAGTGTAAACACACGGGTAAGGAACACTCGCGGTACCGACTGGGCCGCCCATAACGCCGGGATAGCGGCCAAGAAACTGATCAAAACTTCGATTCTCCTTGATGATGAAGATGATATGTTTCAACACCGCACAATACGGCGTTCCCGTCCCGGTGCATTGAGAGTCTGCAGTACAGGAGGCCCCGTTGTTTCCTGTAGAGTGGCACTGCCCGGTCTGCGCGGTTGCGAGCCCCGCCAGGAATGCCGTGGAAGCGAAGCTAATCTTTATCACTTTCAGTATCTGTTTCATTGGTCCTGTGCCAGAACTTCCACCACGCCCTGTTCGTTCTCGGCTTGTCCGCTCGCGCCTCGTCACAATCCCCGTACTGGTAGGGGTTGCAGGTAGACTCCTGGTTAAAGATCCCATTCGTCTTCTTGTCCACGCAGACCACCAACGGCTGGCCCTGGTACGTTGCCACATGGGTCTCAGCGGTAGAGGGACAATGGCGCGCCGTCAACTGTGGCTGGACCGGCTTCCTTGCGGAACAACCAGCCAGCAGCAACAGCGCCGCAATTCCAGTCGCTGTCTCATGTCGCAGTACTTGGCGCGCGAACACGGCTTTCCCAGCAATGGCTGACTCCGTAAACAAAACTGGAAAGCGAAAAAAGAGATAAGGATGCGTGCTGCCCGGGGCTCCAAAATGGGCAGGCACAACGGCAAGTTATACTCCCACGTCGCGCCCTGTCAAGCAGGCTCGGGCTTGTCGATTCCAGTGTGAGCGTCCGCGATAACTTCGGTAACTGGCTGGAGGTTTCGGACTTGAAGTAAGCTTGGCCGATGCCAGAAGGAAGTCAGCGCTGTTCTCGGACCAAGATGGTCCTGCCCCTGCGCGTGTGGTTAAACGGTGAGGGTGAAACTCTGCGCACGCAATTGGCCCACACTGTTGACATCAGTCACATCGGCTGCCGTCTGGGCGGATTACGGATGGAGCTTTCTCCCGGGCAGATCATTGCAATACAACGAGGACAGCACAAAGCCTCTTTTCGTGTCATCTGGAGCAAGCGTCTTGCGGCCAACGAAAGTCAGGCTGGAATCGAAGCGCTTGACTATGGAAAAAACATTTGGGCTGTGGACCTTCCGCCATCTCCCTATGCTCCTAAGGCACCCTCTGCTCGTGGTGCAATACACAAATTCATTCCATTCGTAGCTCATCCCCGCGTGCGCTGGGGCTTGAGCCTGGGCCTGCTGGTGCTCGGCTTGGCGCTGGTTTTGTCTCGCTATCGCGAAACTCTTTATCAATATCAATATCAATCTGAAGGTCTGGCAGTTCGGCCTCCCGCACCTACTCCGCCGAGCGCGGAGGATCTCGCGCGCCTTATGCCCTCGCATCATAACACGCCGACTTTGCTCACAAAACTTTTAGGATCTTCCGCGTCGCGTGTGCAAGTGGCTGAAGCGCCCATCGGACACATCATTTATCCGACGGCCCCGGACGACAGCATTCGAGGTAGAGTTCGTTTACGAATCATCATCGCGGCCAACGGGGCGGTGAAGCAAATCCACGCGCTCAGTGGGAAGCAGCCGCTCTCGGAAGCGGCGGCGCAAGCTGTGCGTCTTTGGCGCTATAGTTCTTTCCCGGGGATCGAGCGGTTCACGGAGCGCGAGACCAGCGTCACCGTGAGCTTCGCGGGCGCCGATGCCGTCTCTCTGGAGTTCCCTTCCTCCAATGCGCAGGTCCACGTAAATTAAGCTTCTCGTTGACAGCGTCAGCACAGATGCTGTCCTGACTCGCCCCGCGTAGGACGAGAAAGAGTAATGTTCGCGCTTAGGCCTGGTTCGGCTCGCGGTTTTGAACTTTCGGGCTAATGTAACGCTGACTGTGACGCCTGTATTGCGCACCCGCCTGTTCCCGACGTTCCACATACCTGACTGCCCAGCGTGGAGAAATACACCTGTGATGCTCCCGCTAGCGTTCCCGAGCCCACGGTGTTGTCGACGATAATTCCGCTCGTGCCCCCGGTCACGGGCATGTCAGCGGTTGCGAGTGCGCCCAGGTTGGTCCATGTCACTGTGTTGTCAGTCGTGGTAGCGCCCGCAGTCGTGCTCCAGGCAGGCGGGTTAGGAGTCCCAGACGTGCCCGCTGTGGTTACGATCTCGACGTTGTTATTGCTGTCAAGAATTTCCAACCCCGTGCTGGCGTAGTGATGATTCTTCACCCAGACCGGTAGTGCGACAGCGGATAGCGCTCCCTGATCCAGCCAGTGGACCGTGCCATCCGTCGTGCTGGCACCCGTAGCTAGGGCCCAGAGCGGGGTCGAGGCGCCCGACGTGCCGGCGGTAGTCACCACCTGAATGTGAAGATTGATGTCCAACACTTCCTGGCCCACTGTATACGCAGTTAACGGTAGCCAGGACGTGTTCTTGAAATTGAAGATGCATCCCCCAGAGGCGCACCCCGAAGAGATTCCATGGTTTTGCACACTGGCAAACATCAACTCGGTCGCACCCCCGGAAGCGTTGGGATTCAAGATATCGGTTACGGAAGAGCACGGCGTAGTTGCGCTCGCAAGAATTGGACCAGCGGTCACGGTGCCCAGAACGCCCGCTCCAATTGTGACTTGGTACAGGGTGGGCGCCCCTCCGGTGTTGCCGCAAACGTAGAGGTGTCCCGTAGCGTTCACCGAGTTTTCGTAGGTGCTGTCCAAAGCGCCAATGTACAGAGGACTGGGCGCACTGGGGAAAACGGTGCTATTTCCGACAATGGCCTCGGAACCAGTATCGCCATCGGCGAAATTGGCGGCCAGTTGGTATACGGCGGTGCAGTCCGCGCCGCCACTGCAACTCCCGCTGCCGTCGCTCGACGCAAACACGTACACCAATTCACTGGTGGAGTCGACAATCGGGCCCTGTATGATGCCCGCGCCGCCCTCCGAACTGGAAAAATCCAACTGGCCAGAAGTGGTGACAGCGGCCGTGTTGGGGCTGACACGATACAAGAAGCCGCCCACGTCCGCCACAAACACGAGCCCCGACGTAGCATCAAAGACTGGGCTGGTCAACGCGGTTGCGGCGCCTGGGTTCACCTGCACCGGCCACCCCCCAGTTCTGACTTCAGCAGGGGGGGTACCAGCGGTGCCATTGAATACAGGGTGGAATTGGTGCAGCCAGCCGGCGTCGTCCCCCACATAGGCGGTGTCGTCACTGAAGTCGTAGAAGACGGACGAGTTTGTGTCTGGGTGCGCCGTGCTGCTCGAGTCTTCGAGTATGGCGTTTGTCATACAGGGCGCAGTACAACCAGGGTAGTGGTTGGGGCGCTGCCGCGAAAGGGCGATTGGGCTGCCGATGGTGCCGCTCGCAGCGGCCCATTTCACCAGGACCAGGACCCCATCCCCCGAGCTGTTGGTTTCGACAAATGCAACTTGCGTACCATCGCTCGAAAGCGCCGGAGAGGTTGTGACCTTGCCGACGGTGTTGTAACCCCAGAAAACCGTGGGCACTGTTCCGTGACCGCTACAGCCGGAATAGAGGTTGTCGAAGGCCGCGATGGCGGCTTGTGTCGTGGACCCCGTAAGGCCTGTAGGATAGACCACGAAATCGGGCTGAGTTGCGCCGCCGGCACAAGTGGCATTCGCCCCTTTAAACGAGACCTTCGCGGGGAAGTTCGTGGCACCGAGAGTCGCGGCACCGCCCAAGTCCTCCGACCAGTCCTTGTTGATTCCTTGATTCCCTCCATGGTTTCGATGACCATGGCCGGAGACTGCAAGCCTTGACCCAAACCGGGCTTCTGGAGCAAGCGCACTATTCGCCTCCCGCAACCTCTGTGACTGGCGATACTGCTGTTGCCAATAGCGCGGATCCCGCTCTACGCGCTGAGCCTGTTCCGCGGTGGCAGGTTTAGAAAAGATAAGGTGGTGGTTAGTCCAGTCGGAAAGCACAGGGACGGCTGCCTCAGAACCCGGGGAAGCCTGACCCAGCAAAGCTGGAGACGAGGTTAGTACTCCGAGAATCGAGATGCCCAACCAAAGGAAGCGTCGCTGGTTCTTTCTCATTTTTCTCCCTGATGCTTGAGAGTACGGGCAACCGCCAAACCTGAGCGGTTGGCATCCGACCGTCTGCTCGTCCGCATTGGACGCTGCGCTGGCTGATTTGCAAATCATCATACACCCACTCGTTTTTCGGAAATCCCGAAAATTTCTCTTCGTGGAGGCAGATTTCCACAGGCATTTCAATGTCGTTTGAATCGATGCGCGTCGCGTTCATGCCTGACACTGCTGCCTACTGCTTCGCAACGCGCGGTGCGCTTGCACTCTTGGCATTGGCGCGGGGCGCGTTACTCGCAGGCGTGTTCTTCCCATTGCCAGCTTTGATGGGCTGTCGCTCCAGGCGGGTGAGTTCCGCGTTTGCGTTACCGCTGCCTTGCGATGCGCTGGGCGCAATCGATGACTTGCGTTTGGCTGGCATCGCGGATTTCGGAGTGATTGGCTTGGTCGCGGCCTGCATCCGATCTGAATCTGGCTTGGCGGAAGAAGAGTGAGTCTTTGAGCTTTGGGCGGTTGCCAGACATATCTCGGCGGCTACGGTTGCGACTAAACATGCGACCCTGCATTTCATCATGGGAAATCTCCCAGTCGGGCATGCCGCTCACGTTCTTTTAATTAGAGCACGTTTTCGGTTCTTCGGCTGCCTGAAGGATGATCAGACTGGTTACATCAAGTGTGCCTGGCGCTCGCGGACTAGACGCCGGTTTGTGACACAAAGGTTTGGGCGAGTAGTAGTGCGTCGCCGATGCCTGATTTCGCATCCGGCTTCGCGGTGACCGGGCTTATTGTGAGAAGGCGTCTCCCGCCATTTCTCCAGGTTCCCAGGCGTATTCTTGTAGGTGTTCAGAAAAGTGCGGCGCGACTGAAACAAACGCATGACCCAGACCATGAACATCACCGACTCGGGCCTCCGAATCGAAACGTCTCTTCCACTGCCCGACGGCGAAGTGCAGCTTTGGCGAGTCGATCTGGAGGCCATCGGCGCCGATGAAGCCCGTTGGCGGCAACTGCTTTCTTCCGACGAACTGGCGCGCGCTTCGCGTTTTCATTTTTCGCGCGACCGTCAGCGCTTTGTGGCAGCGCGCGCAGTGTTACGCAGAATCCTCGCAAGCTATCTGGCGACGGATCCGAATCCCTTGAGCTTCTCCTACTCGACGAAAGAGAAACCTTCTCTGGGGCCAGTACATGTGGGTAGCGGCATCACCTTCAACGTCTCCCATTCCGGCGGAATCGCTCTGCTTGCTTTTTCACGGCGGCGGGAAATCGGGATCGATGTCGAACAGGTTCGCCGCGATGCCGACTTGGAAGCCATCGCTCGCCGCTTCTTCTCTGGGCGCGAGCAGAGCCAACTAGCCGCTTTGCCCGCCGAAGAAAAGGTTGACGCATTCTTCCGCTGCTGGACTCGGAAAGAGGCATACATCAAAGCGACTGGCGACGGTTTATCCCTTCCCCTCAGTCAATTCGACGTTTCCCTTGCGGCTGGGGAGAAAAACGCGCTGCTGGAAACGCGTCCCGATGGTTCGGAGGCAGGACGTTGGCTTCTCCAGGAAGTGCCGGCCGGACCGGGATACATCGCCGCCTTGTGCGTCCGCGGTCAAGACTGGAAACTGAACACCTGGGATGGAACCTGCGCCCCTTGAGCCGGTAAAATCGAATTCTTCGGGCAAGCGCGCAGCGAATCTGATTCAGTGGAAATCCCGCTGTCTATTTCGCAATTCTCATCACACCTGAGGCCCACGGCGAATCGGTTTGGCGAAAGCACTCCCCCACAAAACATTTGATTTCATTCATTTACATGGATATTGTTCAACCTTAAGGCCTGCGAATTGCCGCACTCTTTGGTTACTCGTGGTACATAAATCTTAGCTTTCTTACCGCTGCCCGAAAGTGTTACTCTGTGAAGTAACATTTCGGGATTTCACTCTCCCATAAATTTGCAATCGGTTTCCCCCAACCACGATGCAGTCTGGGAAGCAATCCAGTCAAAGACAATAAACGTAGTAGACAAGACATCGTAAGAATTCCAGGAGGCTTAGGACTTGACAGCCGCGACCAGCCATCTCATTCCGCCCCATGGCGGAGAACTCATTCAACTTATCGCTCAACCAGAAAGAATTGCCGAACTGAAGGCGCACTCGAAAGAGTGGCCTTCCTGGGACCTTAGCGCCCGCCAGCTTTGTGATCTGGAGTTGCTGGTGACCGGCGGATTCTCTCCGCTGCGGGGATTCATGACCCGCGCCGACTACGAAAGCGTCTGCCACAACATGAAGTTGGCCAACGGAACGCTCTGGCCCATGCCCGTCACCCTCGACGTGACCGAGGAGTTTGCCAAGAAGCTGACGCCTGGCACCAGCAAAGTTGCGCTGCGCGATCCTGAAGGCGTGATGCTGGCCGTGCTGCACGTCGAAGAAGTCTGGCAGCCCGACCGTAAAGCCGAGGCTCAGGCAGTGTTCGCCAGCAGCAGCGCCGCCCATCCCGGCGCCGATTACGCCACCAATAAGTCGAATCCTTGGTACGTCGGGGGAACGCTCGAGGCGACTCAGACTCCCTCGCACTATGATTTTCGCAACCTGCGCTTGACTCCGGCCGAAGTGCGCGCCGAGTTTGCCCGCGTGGGCTGGCGCCGTGTGGTTGCCTTTCAAACTCGCAATCCCATGCACCGCGCCCACGTTGAGCTTGCCTTCCGCGCCGCCAAGCAGGTCGAAGCCAACCTGCTGATTCACCCCGTCGTGGGCATGACCAAGCCCGGCGATGTGGATTACTACACGCGCGTACGCTGCTATCAACTGCTGCTCTCGAAGTTTCCGCAGTCGACAGCGAAGCTTTCCCTCCTGCCGCTTGCCATGCGCATGGGCGGACCGCGTGAGGCCATCTGGCACGCGCTTATCCGCAAGAATCATGGCTGCACCCACTTCATCGTAGGCCGCGATCATGCTGGTCCCGGCAATGACACCAACGGCAAACCCTTCTACGGCCCTTACGAGGCGCAGGAGGTTTTCAAGAAACATGAAGCCGACATCGGTGTCACCATGGTCCCCTTCAACATGATGGTCTACCTCGAGGATCAGGACAAGTACGTTCCCGACGATGAGGTTAAGAAGGGTGATCGCGTGCTGAATATCTCGGGCACTGAACTTCGCCAGCGGCTCAACGAAGGCCGCGAGATTCCCGCGTGGTTCACTTATCCCGAAGTCGTAGCGGAATTGCGTCGCAGCTTCCCACCCCGTCACAAGCAAGGCGTTACCATTTTCTTCACCGGACTTTCCGGTTCCGGCAAGTCGACCATCGCCAACGTGCTGATGACCAAGTTCCTGGAAGTGGGCGGGCGTCCGGCCACCATGCTGGATGGCGACCTGGTGCGCAAGAATCTGTCTTCCGAACTCGGGTTCTCGAAGGAGCACCGCGACATCAACATCCGGCGCATCGGATACGTGGCCTCGGAAATCACCAAGAACGGCGGCATTGCGATTTGCGCGCCCATCGCGCCTTACGATGCGACGCGCAAATATGTACGGCAACTGATTGAGCCCTACGGCGGGTTCATTCTCGTGCACATCGCCACCACGGTGGAAGTCTGCGAACAGCGTGACCGCAAAGGCTTGTACGCCAAGGCGCGCGCGGGAATTCTTAAAGAATTCACCGGCATTTCGGATCCTTATGAGGTTCCATCGGACGCCGAGGTCACCATCAATACTGGCGAGTTGTCTGCCGAAGAGGCGGCGCAGGAGATCATCCTTCATTTGGAGAGGGAAGGTTTCATCGGAACGACGGAATCGGTTTAGCGGCTGGAACCAGTACAGTCGTTGACCTGCTGTCATGGATCTGCTGATATGGACCTGCTGATCAAGAGCCTGGTGGGTTTTTTTGTCGGGACCCTCATCGGAATGACGGGAGTTGGGGGCGGCGTTCTGCTGCTGCCGATTCTCATCTTTGGTTTGCACGTGCCTGCGATGCGCGCGGTAGGATCGGACGCGCTTTTCAACTTCGCGACCAAGATTGGCGCCAGTATCGTACATCTGCGCAAAGGCACGGTGCGGCGCAAGGTGGTCGTGGCGCTGATCATCGGCAGCGCTCCAGGCTCCTATCTGGGAGTAAGTCTCCTGCGCCACTTGCGCACGGTGTACGGCGATGGCGTCAACCACTTCATCACCGTCTGTGTCGGAGTCCTGCTGATTTGCATTCCGACATTCTTGTTCTTCCAGAAAAAAATTGAAGACCGCGCTGCACAGAAGCCGCCGACGATGAAATCGTTCGCATGGATGTCGCTTATCGGACTAGTCGCTGGCTTTCTGGTGGGCATCACTTCGGTCGGCTCCGGCAGCATCGTCATGATGATGCTGTTGCTGTTCTACAGCTTTCAGCCCAAAGTCATGGTGGGCACTGACATCGTGCACGCGTTGCTGCTCACAGGCGTGACCAGCCTTCTCCATTTTCGGATGCACAACGTTGATACCCACCTGGTCGGAGCGCTCTTGATCGGCTCGGTTCCCGGAGGATTGCTGGGTTCTTACCTGAGTACACGGGTTCCGGTTCCGTGGCTTAGACGTATTCTTTGCGCGGTTCTGCTCGCAACAGGCGCGCGCATGTTAATGGCTTGAAAACAGTTCTCGGTTGTCAGTTTCAGTAAGTGCCTTGAATGAAACTGAACTCGTAAAAAGAGAGATTATGGAATCATCCTACGCAGACATTTTGAAACGGATCCATGCCGCGCTCGAAGCCTCGCGCGAAGTTTTTGCGCGCTTCACCCCGGGAGCGATTGAAACCGAATACAAAATCGGGCACGATCCTGTAACTGAGGCAGATCGGGCTCTCGACGCAGTTCTGCGTAAAGAACTGCTGCGCGATGGAGAAGGCTGGCTCTCGGAAGAGAGTGTGGACGATCCCATCCGCTTGCAACGCTCGCGGGTTTGGGTGGTCGATCCGCTCGATGGTACTCGCGAATTCGTCAAGGGAATCCCGGAGTTTTGCGCTTCGATCGGCTTCGTCGAGAACGGCCGTCCCGTAGCCGGCGGAATTTACAATCCAGCCACCGACGAAACTTTTCTGGGATCGATCGACTCCGGCGTGACTTACAACGGCAAGCCTGCCCAGCCCAGCCAGCGCACCACTCTCGACGGCGCCCTGGTTCTCGCCAGCCGCAGCGAGGTCAAGCGCGGTGAATGGAAACCGTTTGAGAACGCTGCTTTCAAGATCATGCCGATGGGTTCGGTCGCGTACAAGCTCGCCCTGGTGTCGGCTGGACTGGCAGACATTACTTTCACCCTGACTCCCAAGAACGAATGGGACGTAGTTGCGGGAGCGGCCCTGGTGCAAAGTGCAGGCGGCTTTGTCAGCACACTCGAGAGAACCGCTCTGACCGCGAATCGCCGTGACCCGCTTCTGTCAGGCCTGCTCGCGAGCGGACCTTTTCTGAAGGACAGCCTCCTTGCCCTCGTGGAGGCGCACATCCGGATCGCCGAACCAACTCGCTAGCAATTCGCACCTTGCAAAAGATCGGCATCATCCAACTCCCCCCTTCAGCGACTTGCTCGAATCCGGACGAATGCGCACGAAACGAGACCGTCCGGCCGTCGTGGCCAACTGTCTCAATCAGTACCTGGTCTGATTATTGTTGGAGGTGACGCCGACGCCGAGGAAGTCAGCCTCGTAATAACCGGTCAGCTTTGTATTCTTCAACTGCCCCTGAGCCAGCATGGAGAGACGCGACTGGCGGCTCGATCCGAAGAATTCCGAGACGGTGCTTTGCGACGCTCCGGGCATGGTCAGAGAGTTGAAAGGCGTAGCCTCGCTTGCGAGAGCGCGGGAGCGCCGCACGAATTCAGCCGCAACGAATCCGCCTGGCGTAATCGTGATTCCCTTGTAGTGCAGGCTGGTGGGACTCTCCATCGCCGCAGTGATGTTCTTTTGTGTCTCCTGCACAGTTAACGCCGTATTGGTCGCATTCGTCTTGAGGTCAGCCACGTCACCTTTTAGTTGGACTACGGCCTGGTCGTCCTGGCTGGCTTGAGCTTGGGCAGCGGCTGCCTTGCTGGCGGCATCGGCCGCCGCCGATTGAACCTGTTGCACCGCCTGATCGCGCTGGTGCAACTCATCCCGCAATGCCTGAATCTGTTGCTGCTGGGCGGGGGGTAGTGGTCAGCGTACCCTTCGTGGCCGGCTGTCCGGGTTCGGCGCCGTAATAAGACTGCCAGTAGGGATCGACGCCATTTAATTGGATGTAGCCGTAGTTCGCTCCGGTGATAGCCTGTATGTTCCCAGTGCTGGCGAACGTGTAGCCGATACCGTCCTTGCCACCGAAGTCAGTCTGTGAATCCTGGACACCGGCGACTTCCTCGCTGGAACCAACCGAGCGCCAGCGCTTGCCAGAACCGCAAGTCGCGGAGAACGGATTGGAAGTGCCGACGCCGGTCTCCTGGCTAATCCCGAGTGCTGCGGAACCGCCTGACGTGTTGACCGTAGGACGACGGAACACATCGGCTTCCGCAGTGTTCATGGTTCCCGACAGGGGCTCACGAAGGAATACGTTGATTCCACCCGATGGGAGACCAAACGCGCTGGCGTCACAACTGCCTCCAGAGAAAACAGTTTGCAGTGTGTCTTCGGTCGCATTGGTCAGATTCGCCAGAGCGCCCGCACGCAAGATGACGAAGATGAGCGGATACGCGCCCACGGCCGTGACGGTGTAGCCCGACACAGTATTGTTGGTGATGGGATCTTTCCCGCTAATGTTGAATGCGAGAACGTTGGCTTGAGAGACAGTGCTGCCACCCTCAAGAAGGCTGACAGCGCTGAGGATCGGGCTTCCCACGCCTTTACTTTGGGCAGTCGAGAGGGCATAACTCGGGCAGGCGCCGGGGGCATTGTTGGTGTTGTATCCCAGTCCGTCCAGATTGTCGCCGGTATTAACCACTCCAGCGCCGAGTGAAGAGTTCACGCGGCAGGCGGCAAACAGAGCATCTTCCGGACGAATGTCGCTTGCTGCCACAGTGATCAGGTTTGTTCCCGTAAAGAGAGGCTGGATATAGGTAGGGATGTTATGGTCGGAGCCCCAGACCTTGGTGTCAATTTTGCCAGCGCCGGAGGCGCTAATGTTGCCGGCAGGGGCGGTGATTTCGCACTTGGGATTGGCGAACCAGCAGCGGACTCCAACGACGCTGTCCACTTTGATGAAAGCCCAAACGTTTGTAGCGGCGTTGGCGCCATCGCCCGCGCAAGTGCTGGCGGAAGCGTTGTTATCCCAAACCACTCCCATCCAAACACGGGGACAGTGCAGGCAGGGATGTCCGTCTGCATCTTCTCCAGCGACTGCTACACCACGGTTGAGGTTCCCGAGCCTCAGTCGCTGGCGTTGGTTGGATCGGGTCTCTTGTCTATGGCAGGGCTGATTCGTCGCCGTTTATTGCGTTGAGTGACGCCTTGCTAACCGAAGAACGCAAATGGTCACCCAGGCATTCCACCGGTGCCTGGCCGATTCGAGGTGATTCTAAATGATCGACAAGTTTGTAGCAGTCGCCCAGTACTTCACTCACCGGGACACTCCTGGGCGATCCCTGAAGGTTTATCCCGACGATACATTTCTTGTGTCGTATCCAAAGTCGGGCAATACCTGGGTCCGTTTTTTGGTGGCGAATTTTGTTCACGCGGAACAAAACGTGACGCTGCTAGGCGCAGACCGGCTGATCCCCAACGTTGACGGTGAGTCACGGAAGTACTTCAAACAGATGCCTCAACCCCGGGTCATCAAGAGTCACTATCCATTTCATCCGTCCTACAAGCGCGTGATTTATGTGGTCCGCGATCCCCGGGACGTGGTGGTATCCCAGTACCATTTTCAGATCAAGCGCGGAGTGCTACCGGAGGGCTTTCCCGTCGAGCCCTATGTCTCCAAGTTTGTGGCGGGGGAAGTGTGCCCTTACGGTTCATGGGGAGAGAATGTTGCCAGTTGGCTGGCGGCGCAAGTCCGAATTTTGTACTGATACGGTACGAAGACCTGCTAAGACAGACGACGAATGAACTCGCGCGGATGGCGAAGCTGCTTAAGGTTGAGCCGACGCCAGAGCGTCTCGCGCTGGCAGTTGAACGAAGTACGGCGGATCGCATGCGCCAATTGGAAAAAGTCGAAGGATCCCTGTGGGCATCCACGAAAGGAACCCGGCAGGACATGTCCTTCATTCGCGCGGCCACAGATTGCCAGTGGAAGACCGGTTTGCCCGAGGCCTGCATTGCCCAGATCGAAGATGCTTGGGGGGATCTGATGGAATCACTGGGATATGCCCGGGACCTCGGTTACGTAGCACGACCAGTGGTTGTTCCAGAATCAGCGCCTGAATTCAGCCTCAGAGCACTGCTTCCGGCCTAGAAGAGAGGCAACATCAGGAGAGATGCCGTGCTTCGTAATTCGAGAGTGAGAACTCGGTCAAGAACTCTGTGTCCACGAATCGCTGTAATCACTCGGGCACTGCTTTGCCTAATGGTGACGCTTGCGGGCGCCCTTCCCGTATTCGCGCAACACTATTATGCGAAGGTCGATCATTATACGAAGATCGACAGCTATGCGAAGATGGATGGCAGCGGGTCGCTGGCCAACTTCCAAAAGCTGCCAGTCCCTCCAATTGCCAGCAAGTGCAGCCGCAACAGCGGCTCACTCTGCTCGACATCGAACTCGGTTGTGTCGGCAGCCAAAGCCTCCAAACCGGCTCACGAACTCGATCAGATGGCGAAGCAAAACGCGTCGTCCCTGCAAAACGCGGCAAACCATGAAAAAACCAGAAGCGTAGGGATACACAAACCGACACCTGCCGCACGATCCGGGAACGGGTCTGGGATGAATGTTCGAATGCTGGTTCCCGGCGCGCCAGCACACGTTCATCTGCGCCGTACGGAAAACGGCGACGCTAGACCCAGGAGGAAACCGTTCGTTCGGTGAACCGCATTCAGCCCTTCACAGAGTTGTTGAATTTGACCCGCCTACGCCCCTCAGAGGGCCATGAAAAGACAAAATACCTCCGACCATTCGCATCGTTAGAATTACAATCCTATGGCGGTGAACCGATGAATCTGAAATGACCGGTGTGAAGCTTTGCTGTAATCTGGGAACAGCAGTTTGGGACTTTGATATTGGAGACATTCGCCTAATGATATATGGGGTCAAGGTCATCATTACCTACCTGCTGGGCACCGACAAGGCTGACCGCAACCTTGCGGTCTACCCGGACGACACGTTTCTGGTGTCGTACCCGCGATCGGGCAACACCTGGACTCGGTTCTTGATCGCTAATCTTGTTTATCCCAATAAGAATATTAGTTTCGTGAACATTGAGAAGCTGATCCCAGACACGGCGTCGCAATCGAACCGGGTCCTGAAACGCACGCCTCGTCCCCGTATCATCAAGACGCACCAGTATTTCGACCACCGCTACCCAAAGATCATCTACATCGTGCGCGACCCTCGGGATATAGCCCTTTCCTATTACCACTTTCAGCGAAAATACTTGCAGATCCAGGACGATTACCCGTTAGAGCGCTACGTTGAAGATTTCGTCTCGGGCCGGCTGATCTCCGCCGACTGGGGAACATGGGCCGAAAATGTCGCCAGCTGGATTTTTACCCGCGGCCACCGAAGAGAATTTTTGTTGCTTCGCTATGAGGACATGATCAAAGACACGTCTGTTGAACTGGCCAGGATTGCGGTGTTCCTGGGCATGGAGCCCGCACCCGCGAGCTTGCGCAGAGCAATTGAGCTAAGCTCCGCCGAGCGCATGCGAGAACTCGAAAAACGCGAGGCTCACCAATGGGTCGGAACCCGAAACCGTCGCAAAGACATCCCATTTGTGGGGTCGGCGAAATCCGGGAGTTGGAGAACTTCGCTTCCCGAACGCAGCGTACAGCTGATTGAATCGGCGTGGGGTGAATTAATGACTAAGGTTGGCTATGAATTGGTAACGCTGAACGAACCGCAGAAAGCTCACTAGAAAAAGAGGTTGTCCTCGTCTGGGTTCCAACCACGATGCGCAAGATCGAGATCATCAAGAATGTCACTTCCAGTTGGTTTGCTTTGGGCGTGAGCATTCTGGTCGGCATTTTTCTCTCTCCGTTTATTCTTCACCGTCTCGGGAATACCGCGTACGGAGCCTGGATACTGGTGTTTTCCGTCACCGGGTACTACGGCTTGTTTGATCTCGGCATTCGTTCCTCCGTGATTCGCTATGTCTCCACTTACACCGCGACCAGCGACACGGAGGGCGTCTCTCGCCTGATCAATACGGCACTGGCGGTTTACACGGTAATTGGCGTGGCGGCGATGGCAGCCACTCTAGTGTTGAGCGGCTTCCTCGGATCCCTGTTCCGTATGCCGCATGATTTCCTGCCGACTGCACGGGTGCTGTTCCTGATGGTGGGTACGGCCGTCTCTCTGGGCTTTCCGGCAGGCGTTTTCAACGGAATTCTGGAAGGGCTGAATCGCTTTTATTTCGTCAACGTAACGAATTTGATTTCCACGCTGGTGCGCGCATTGCTGATCGTCGTAGCTCTGCACTTCGGGTACGGGCTGCTCTGGGTAGCCTTTATCAGCGTGACTCTTCCGCTTCTGGGCACCGCAGTGCGCGCCGTCATTGTGCTTCGTCTGCTTCCTCTCCGCTTTGGCTGGAGATATGTGGACCGAAAGGCCTTTAGCGAAATTGCCCGGTATAGCGGCATCAGTTTCATTCTAATGATCGCCTACAAGCTGCGCTTCAAGACCGACGAAGTACTGATTTCGACGCTGGTATCGGTGGCGGCGGTAACGTTCTTTTCAATCGGCGACCGGCTCGTGGACTATACCGGGGAAGTAGTGAGCAGCCTGGCTCAGATCTTTATCCCGATGTCCGGCCATTCTGACGCCAAGGGGGACCGGGCGGAGCTTAGGAATATCCTGGTGGTAGGCAATCGAGCCTGCTCCCTGGTCGTCCTTCCCATCACGGCTACACTGATTATTCTGGGGAAATCCGTCATCACGGCGTGGGTTGGCGGGGCGTATGCGCGAAGGTGCTATCCGGTCATGCTGACTTTGTTGATCCCTTCAACTTTCATTTTTGCGCAAGCCGCTTCGTCACGGATCCTGTATGGCATGGCCCGCCACCGGAGCTTGGCGTGGGTCACCGGGATGGAAGCGACGGCCAACATTATTCTCAGTGTGGTTTTGATTCGTCCTTTCGGGATTGTTGGGGATGCGCTCGGGACCGCCATCCCCCTGACCTGCACTGCTCTCTTTTTTTTGCCACGTCATCTTTGCCGCGTCCTGGAGATTCGCTTGGCAACCTTTCTCCGCGAGGCTTACTTGCTCCCACTCCTGTTGTGTATGCCCACCGTGGTAGTGCTGCTGGTGATGAGGCGATGGTTTTTTGCCAGAACCTACCTGGAGGTTGGACTTCAGATCGTGCTCAGCCTGATTCCCTACGGCATCGGGATCGCGTGGGCGATCTGGACGGGGCGCGTCTGGCGAGCGCCGCAATTGTCCGCCGGAAAACACATTGATGAGGTCGGCGTAGCCTTGGTCGACACTTACCAGAAGGGGCCGTGAGGCAACTAAGTGAGAGAGGTTGCGGTAATGGGGCTGTCGCGAGGAAGGGAGCCCAACGCGCGATGATTGTGTCGCCAAGAACGCGGTACATCGCGTGGCTCGTTCAGATCGTTCACTGCGCACAACAACTCTTGCTCAGACAATCAAGGTAAAACCACCACCGAGGTTGCACCGACTCAGGAAGTGGCAACATCCGGCTATATCGTTTAGTCTTTTTAAGGACCTTTCTGAGGATTGCGTCAAGCGGATCAATCCGTGGAGCCTAGACAGGGCTCTGGCCGAGACTTCTTGGATGCGGGACTGCACTTACTTATTGCCCATGAATGAAAAGAAAATTGTGATCATTGGAGCGGGACCAACCGGCTTGGGGGCGGCCTACCGCCTGCACGAACTCGGCTACGAAAACTGGGTGCTCTACGAAAAGTCTGACTACGTCGGAGGCCACGCTTCCTCCCATGTCGATCCTCGAGGATTCGTGTGGGATGAAGGCGGACACGTTATTTTTTCCCACTATCCCTATTTCGATAAGTTAATTGAACAGATGCTGGGTGGCGAAGAAAATCAATTGGTGCGCGAGAGTTGGATCGTAAGTGGAGAGTCGTGGGTGCCGTATCCTTTGCAGAACAATCTGCGCTATCTTCCGAAATCGGTGCAGGTGGATTGTCTTCTCGGAGCGGCTGTGGCGGCGGCGAATGGGAAATTAAGGGAAGCCACGAACTTCCGCGAGTGGATCCTGGCTAGTTTTGGACAAGGTATCGCCGATGTTTTCATGTTTCCCTACAACACGAAGGTTTGGACCACGCCGCTTGAGCAAATGTCCAAGTCGTGGATCGCTGAACGGGTTGCGGTGGTCGACTTTAAGCGGATGCTCGAGAGCGTCTTGCTCGAACGCGATGATGGGGGATGGGGCCCTAACAGTAAGTTCAAGTTCCCCCTCCACGGGGGGACAGGAGCGATCTATCGCCGCATGGCCAACTGCTTCCCGGGAAAGGTGCAGCGCGGAAAAGAGCTGGTTGAAGTGGATTCCGCCCGCCGCAGAGTCTCTTTCGCCGATGGCGGTGGCGATACCTATGACATCCTTATTTCCTCTGCGCCAATCGATCTTCTCGTACGCGCTCTCAAACCGGCAGATGAACAAATGCGCGAGGCTGCCGCCCAGCTTGAACACAACAACTTGCTGGTGCTGGGGATTGGCCTGAAGAAGAAGATCGAGACCGGAAAATGTTGGATCTATTTCGCGGACGAAGCCATCCCCTGTTACCGTGCCACCCATTTCTCCCACTACTCTCGTTTTAACGTCCCGGATGGGGATACGGAGCACTACAGTTCTCTGATGTGCGAGGTTTCTTTCCGGGCGGGCGAATTGCCGGACTCGGAACGCATATTGGATCGAGTGATCGGAGAGTTGATCCGGGTCAAGATTCTCGAAGCCTCGGACCGGGATCGCATCGTGTCGCGATATTCACGCGCTGTCGCCTATTCCTATCCTATCCCGACTTTGGACCGCGATCGGGCGCTAGCCATTCTGCAGCCGGCATTGATGCAACAAGGAATTTACTCCCGCGGGCGGTTCGGTGCGTGGCGGTACGAAGTTGGTAACATGGATCATTCCGTGATGATGGGTGTCGAGGCCGTGAATCACATTGTTGCCGGGGAAAAAGAAGTTGTATTTCATAGTTCCTGATTAGGTCGAAGATGGAATCCGCACAACTCAATCAGATCCCCCAGGTCAGTATTATCATCCCCGCCTACAACACCGCTCATCTGATAGCGGTGTGTCTCGACTCTATTTTTTCGCAGAAATATCGGGATTTTGAAGTAATTGTGGTGAACGACGGATCCCCCGACACGGCTGAACTGGAAAGGGTGTTAGCACCCTACCTGGGGAAAATCGTATATATAGTGCAGCAAAACAAACGCGCAGCGGGAGCTCGAAACACAGCCATAAAAAAGGCGCGCGGTGAATTCCTGGCATTTCTAGATAGCGACGATAGTTGGCTCCCAGACCACCTGAATTCGCAAATGAAACTATTTGCCGAAGACCCTGCGCTCGCCATGGTTTACTGCAATGGCCTCAGGCTGGGAGACCACAGGGAATTCATGGACGTGTGCCCCTCGCACGGCCCTGCCACCTTCGCCGCGCTCATCCTGGAACAGTGCCAGGTTTGTGTTTCAACCGTGGTCGCCAGAAAGAGCGCAATTGTAAAGGCGGGGTTGTTCGACGAAGAGTTGCTTCGCTGCGATGACTACGACCTGTGGGTACGGACGGCCTTTCACGGCGGCAAGATTGCGTACAGCCGGAGAGTGCAGGCAATGTTGAATGGCGGCCGCCCTGGCTCGCTAAGTCAGTCCAGTTCTAAGATGGCAGAGGCCTACTGGATAATCCTTGACAAGGTCGGCCGCACGCTGCCGCTAAACGATTCTGATCGTTATCTGGTGGAGAAACGGAAGCAGGATATCAGAGCGCTTTATCTAGTTGAGGAAGGAAAATTTCAGCTCCATCAGCGGCAGTTCGACAAGGCTAGAGAGCTTTTTTCTGAGGCCAACCGGCATTCGCGAAGACTGAAGTTGAACCTGGTACTGTTTGGACTGCGAATTGCTCCTCACGCGACAAACAGATTTGTTTCGTTTTTAACCCGGATTCGCAGCGGAACGCCCGCCTGACTATGCAGAATTCCAAAGCGGGCTGGCAACGGGCGTGGGGGGCGATTGCGCACGCTGGACGTGTGCTTACCGGCCGTCAAGTGGCTGGACGAAACTTAACCGTCTTTCCCGACGATGTTTTTCTCGTCTCTTATCCAAGATCCGGCAATACCTGGGCTCGATTCCTCATCGGCAATTTGATTTACCAGGACGAGCCGGTCACGTTCGCGAACATCGAATTGCGCCTGCCGGAGATTTACTTCAATCCCGACCATGCTTTGCGGCGGCTGCCGCGTCCGCGCATCCTGAAAAGCCACGAGTGTTTCCAGCCTCAGTACCGGCGTGTGATCTACATCGTGCGCGATCCCCGCGATGTCGCCGTTTCTTTCTACCACCACAACATCAAGGCGGGAAATATTGCGGACGATTACCCCATCGCAGACTTCGTCCCGCGCTTTATCAACGCCGAGTTCGATGCCAAGTGGGGATCTTGGGCGGATCACGTTCTGAGCTGGCTACGCTTGCGCCTAAACGCTCCCGGTTTCATCCTGCTGAGATACGAAACCATGAAACAACAACCGGAGGCGGAGTTGGCGCGGCTCGCCGCCTTCCTGCGGAACTGTTCCTTTCGAAGGATTGACACCAGCCATGAGAAATTGCAGCGCGCCGTCGAACTCAGCTCTCCGGAGCGCATGCGGGCGCTCGAAAAACAACAGGCGAGTCAGTGGGTGCTCACTCGCGAGACACGCAGCGATAAACCCTTCGTACGTTCGGCTACGGCTGGAAGCTGGAAGTCTCAACTGCCGGAGCAATCGGTAGCCGCCATCGAATCGGCCTGGGGAGAAATCATGCAGACGGTGGGCTATGAACTCGGGGGTGGCGACGCCTCGCTCCACAGCGCTCCATCGACCGCGACCCGAACGCGCGAATGAACACCTGCAATCAACTTTTGACGTACACACACAATGAGTGACACCGCCGAGCCGTCACCCGGCTACAAAGGGATTCTCCGCAAGCTGACGCCGAATCTTCTTCTGAAGGAGCGGGATATCTACCTTCGACTCGGTCCGGCCGGTATCGTGTATGCCCGGCTCCGCACTCTCGATGTGCTGGGTTTGGCCGGTTCGCAGCCCGCAGTTCCGAAAAGCTCGCGCTCCTTCCTCTTTGTCTGTTTCGGCAACATCATGCGGAGCCCCATGGCGGAGGCCCTGCTGAAAAGAGAATTAAGTCATCTTCCTCAGGGATGTGTGTGTGTCGCCTCTGCGGGGCTGCACGCCACGCCGGGTAACGCGGCGCATCCCTGGGCCCTGGCCGCAGCTGCGGAACTCGCAATCTCTCTTGAGAGCCACCGCGCGCGGATTTTGACCTCTGAGATGGTGCAGGAGGCGGATGCAATCTTCGCCATGGACTTTCAGAACAAGGCAGAACTGCTGACTCTGTATCCGGACTCCAAACACAAGATTTTTTTGCTCAGCGCCTACCTCAACGGGTCCAGGCAATACGGAGAGATTCCCGACCCGTATTTGGGAGACATCGAAACCACGCGAAATTGCTACCGCACACTGCAAACCTGCGTTCGAAATTTAGCGGCCGACGTATTCCCGCCTTCCATACGATGAGATCAGCCCCGGCCTTGATCTTTTCCCATCCGAACCCGAAACCAGTTAACCAGGCCGGCCAGCCCCGGTTTCGGATCCGACAGCCACAGATCGTCGTAATGCATGCCGGGGTACCAGGGCACCGCGACTCTCACAAGACTGCTCCAAAAATTTGGAAACGGAAGCGGCCAGTTCGCGGGTCTCCCCACGCGAAGGTTGCTGAGATGAGTGAGTTCGCCAACCATCCGGCGGCAAGTGACTCCCGCCCGATAGGATTGGTCTTTCGGGGGCAATGCTCCAGTCAGATACCAGTCGATCAGGTAGCGCGGATAATCCACACCGCTGGCTATCGGAAGAGCGATTGACCCCCACGGCCTACCGTTGATCTCCATCAAGACCGGGTCGGCTTGGCCGGCGACTTTCTTGTACTCGACCATAGCAATGCCGTCAAATCCAAGTCGGCGAATTAACTCGGAGCTATCGCTCTCAATCTTTTCGTCCAGCGCACTGGACTCGCGGCAACTGCTGGCGGACCCGCGCGGGTCCACCTCCCGAATACGTTTCCACTGAAATGGGATCCGAACGTCGTCGTTGGCAATGAAGCAGGAGAATCCGATGCCCACTCCAGCGACGAACTCCTGCACCAGCACGTCTCCAGCCGCCGCCAGGCGGTCGGTTACTTTATGCTCCAGTTCCTCTCTTGAATACACATAAGCCACACCGCCAAAAACCGCCCGGCCATCTAGCCACCGGACAGAAAAGCGATCCTTTACGACAAGCGGGAACGGAGTGCTCGGGGGAGACTGCAAGTCACGCTGCGATTCGATGAGCCACGTTGGGGGGATCCTTATTCCGAGGGACTTGGCAACCTGCAGCGTTTGATATTTGTCCGACGCGAGTTCAACCGACGCGCGCGATGGGAGCGCGACTTGGCAGCTCCCGAAATGTTCGCGATGCTCGGAGAGCGGGACGATGGTCCAATCGGTGATCGGCACAACCAAATCCACGGCCTGATGCTTCACGAACTTCAACGTGGCCTCGACAAAAGCTTGGACATTCTCGGTGGACACGGGATAGGAAAAACCCAAGTTGCAGTATCGCGAAAGTTTGGCGACGGCAAAAACACCTGGGTTCGCCCCGACGGCAACCCAGTGCCCGGCGCGTCCTGCAGAACGCGTAAACGCCAGCGCCGCAGAACTGTGCCCATCGAGGATCAGTACTCTCGCCAAAAGTCTCCCCTCAGCAGAAACCGCGCCGGCAACAGTCCGTCGTTACATCGCCCGGCCGGCAAAGGCCCACTCCAAATTCCAGCGCAGCCCATCAACTGTCTTGGATGGACGCACCCGGCGGAGACATAGCAGATTGTCCTGCTTGCGCGCCAGGCCGCCGTCAGTAACAACGGCGGTTTCGTAGCCGGCTCTCCGGCATTCCTCAGCGGTTTGCTCGTTCCAGTGTGGTGACAGGGCCGGACACGGATAGGAAAAATGTGACACCGTCCGGTTCAACTGCTTTTCCAGACAGGACCGAGATTGTTCGAGTTCGATGCGCACATCCGCGAGCGGAATTTGCGCGACATTTGGATGCGACAAGGTGTGCGATCCAACCATGTGCCCTCTTTCGGTTAGCTTCCGCAGCTCATCCCAGTTCATCACGAGCCGGGTTGAGCCCGGTGGGATACTCATCTCCAATTCTGCTTCGATGCCGGCGACGAGTCGCTCTTGAGCGGCGCCGGCAAGCCGGCAACAGTATTCGCAGGCTTTCGCAAAGGCGCGATCACGGCCAGCTTCGGTCTCCAGCGGCCACGGCATGCCGGCAGGATCGGTCCAGGCCTTGCTTTCGGTATTACGCAAAGCAAACCGTACCCGGCTCGGCCATGGAAGCTGGCCTTTCTCAATACAATTCACTGTGACATAAAAAGTCGCGCGTATCCCGAACTGATCGAGGATCGGCATGGCATTTTCGAAATTGTCACGATAGCCGTCGTCAAAGGTCACGACCACGCAACGCTCCGGAATTTTTTGTTCCCGGCGAAGAAGGATCGCCAGCTCATCCATGCCCACGGGATGGAATTCGCGCGCCAGCAATTCCATCTGCCGGCGAAAGACCGCTCGGGAATGAATAATTCCTCCGAGAGAATCGGCCTGATCGGACGGTTCTTCCAGCACGGAGTGGTACATCAGGATCGCCGCTCCCCTGCCCTGAAAACTGGCCGCGAGGCGGAGCAGCCCGCTCCCCAGTAGCGCTTTCTTCGCCAAATCCTTCATGGTCGTAGAGCGTAATCGTTCGATCCAGCAGGAACTCTTAGTCTCGAGGAACGTACTTCTGCGGGGCAGTTCGTCGTAATGTCACCACCTCCCCGATTCCAGCGGCCCAACTTTCGAACTCCACCTGCGTGCGGCTCTCGTTGTCGACGAAACGAGGCAGCAACAAACTTTCACTTTGCCGGGTACACAATCCTGCGTCGCACGTCGTCGCTGAGACAACCTGCTCTGCCCGCAGCCACGGCAGAAAGATCGGCTCGTACACGCCTCCGGGATAGCAAAAGTGAACCGCTCGGGTCGAGACTAACTCAAGAACATGTGCCCGATTCTCCTCGAATCTCTCGCGAAAACAAGGCTTCGTCCTCCGGCATACGGTGACGATGCGTGTGCAACTGGATGTCGATACCGTTTCGCGCAACCTCCTGAACCTCTCTCGCATTCATCAGCTGCAGAATTCTTTTCGCCGTGAGAGCGCCGTAGTCGATCCCCAGAGAGCGGGCCAGACGGGCAGCGAGGTCGTCCTTCTGAACGCCAGTCATTTGGTCCCGCTCGGCCAACTCAATCAGCCTTCGCACAACCCGGTGCCGGCCTGGTTCCGTGCGCAAGTCCAGAGGTCCCTGCAACCCGGCTTCTTGAGCGCCGGCGATGACCTCGCCGCGCCGCTTCCACAGCATGTAAGAACAGATGAGGTTAAATACGGGCCGTTCACACAGCGTGTAATACGTCGTCAGATATACCGTCGCGGGAAAGCCATACTCTTGCAACAGAGGATTCGCTTGGCGATAGAAATCGTAGGTGCCATCGTCGAAGGTAAGAGCTACACTGCGCGCCGGAAGAGTCGCGGCCCGAAGCCGCTCCAGAGCCTCGCCCAAAGGCAACACTGTATACCGGTCCCGCTTCAGAAAAGCGAGCCGTGCCCGCAGCGTGTCCTGAGTTACGTACAGCGCCGGCCGCCACAGATGCTCGTCCTCCAGAGAAGTTCCGTGATAGCACAGGATCAGCAGGCGCTGACGGCGCCAGCGGCTGTCGGCGATCAGTTCGAACGCTCCGCCGCCTCGAAGCAGCCGCAGGGCCGCGATTTTCATGGATCTCAGCATGGGAGCCTATGCCGTCGATTGCCGGCGGAGGCATTCTTGATCTTCATCGCAAGGCCGCCGCGGCGCCCGGTTCATTCGCAGTTACAACCGGGTCGCGATCCAGGCAGACGCGCATCCACAGCTCCAGATTGAGCAGACGCCAGATTCGATTGCCGTGATCTCGGCGTCTGGCGCGATGCTCGTTGAACAGCGACCGGATCGCTTCAGCGCGGAGGTACCCGCGATTCAGGGTCCGCGGCTCCAGCAGCAGCTGCTCCAAAGTTTCCAGTTGCGGTCCCGCCAGCCAATATGCCCATGGCGTCGGGAAGCCCATCTTCTGGCGGCAGACGATGGATTTCGGCAGCAGATCCTCAACCGCAGCCTTCAAAATGAATTTTCCCGCCATGCGCTTGGTGGAGTACTTTGCCGGAATGCTCGCTGTGAATTCCACCAGAGAATGATCCAGAAAAGGCACGCGGCTCTCGATGGAAGCAGCCATGCTCATCTGATCCTGCTTCATCAGAAGCTCAACCAGATAGGTCTTGATGTCGGTGTACAAGAGTCGGTGCAGCAAGTCACCTTTCGATCGATCCCAGTAGTGCATAGAACCGGAATAGGCGTCGCCTGCGTCCTGTTTCGCCTGGGGCGTTAACAATTCATTCTGTTCGGCGGTGGAAAACGCCGAATAAAAATTGTCAAAATAAAAAGCGGGCCACGACGAACCATCCCGTAGCAGGAACGTGTGTTCGAGCTTCCTGCGCATCGCTGCCGACAGCGGGCCGGCCAGAATCCCGCCCCGGAGCATGCGCCGCAACCCAGACGGCGTAAGCGAACGGTAGACGTGGTCCATGCGCGAGTTAAGCAGTGTCCATGCATACCGGGTATAGCCAGCCAGCGTCTCATCGCTGCCTTCGCCGGTGAGCACAACCTTTACGCGCTCGCGCGCCAGCTGCGAAACGAAATATAACGGAACGCTCGAAGGCCACGCGATAGGCTCATCTTCATGCCAGATGCACAGCGGCAGACTCTGGAAAAAGTCGTCGCGGGTGATCCGCACCTCGTGATGTTCCGATCCAATATGCTTCGCCACTGTTCTAGCGAATGGAAGTTCGCTGAACTCTTCCTCTCCGTAGCCCACTGCGAAGGTCTGGATTCGATCGTTGCGAACTTTGGCCGTGAGCGCCGCGACCGCACTAGAATCCAGCCCGCCGCTCAAGAACACACCCAGCGGCACATCGCTCATCAAATGGCTGCGGACGCTCTCTTCCAGGCGTTCGCGGTATTCGTGCACGTAGGATGCGCGCGTCCTCCCGCCTTCCCTGGAATTCACTTCAAGGTCCCAGTATGAGGAAATCCCGATCTCGCCGCTGTCATCCAGCATCAGGGTGTGGCCGGGCATCAGCTTGCGTACGCCTGTGTACATTGTCTCTTCGCTGGCGAGATAACCAAATGCCAGGTACTCAGCCAGCGTCTCGGGGTTGAATTCTGCCCGCATTTGGGGATGAGCTAACAGGGCCTTGATTTCAGACGCAAACAACAGGCTCTTGCCGTCGTAGCGGTAGTAAAGAGGCTTGACGCCCATTCGATCACGTGCCAGGAAAAGGCGTCGTCTGTTTTGGTCCCAGATGGCGAAGGCAAACATTCCCCGCAAATGCTGTACGCAATCGTTTCCATACTGCTCGTACAGATGGACGATGGTTTCAGTGTCGCTGCGAGTGCGGTAGCGATGCCCCCGCGTTTCCAGGTCCTGGCGAAGTTCGCGGTGATTGTAGATCTCTCCGTTGAAAACGATCCAAAGGCTCTCATCTTCGTTGCTGATCGGCTGGTGCCCAGTCTGGACGTCAATAATGCTCAGCCGGCGCATGGCCAGCCCGATGTTATCGCGGACGTAGAAACCATCGTCGTCAGGACCGCGGTGGGCAATCTGCTGGTTCATCGCCGCGAGAAGGTCGCGGTCCACCCTCTGCTGCCGGTCGGGATAAAAAATTCCGCAGATTCCACACATGATTAGAGAGCCATCCCGCTTGAACCCCAGACCAACTTAATTCGCGGCAGTCCGGTTACGCCAGGCGGCCATGCAGCGCCGGACCCAGGCTGACGTGCTCCGCTTCCGGACTATATACATCCCAGCGATCACCGGCACGCGATAATTCAGCATAGCTTACACGCCGATCGCAGCAAACCACCTGTTCCCCTTCGAATTCCGCGTATGTGCCGTTGCAGAGCACCAGGAAACAAATGTTCCCTGTACGGTCCCGTTGCGAATACAAGAAATCTGCGTCGCTCGCCCATGAACCGTGAGTCCAAGGTCCGGTCATTTCTGCAAACACAAGTGTGTGGTCGCCTGTTTGCTGAACATACTGGTAGGCGGAAGCTGCACTCTTTCCGCTCTGCGCTTGTGCAAACCAGTCGTCCAAAATCTTCCGTGGCCTTCGGACCCGCGATCAACACCGTCACAAACTCTGCCGGCAGACCCCGAGCGGACGCGAAACGCAGCACCTGCGCCGGTTCCGAACATCCATACACCGGGGACCAGTTTTCGCGCGTGAGCTCTCGCGACCAGCCGTGCCCTTCCGCGGTCAGGATCGCGAGGCCCTGGTCCGCGCCCACAAATAAATCGCCTTCCCCCGGTGCCAGCGACAAGCCGGCGCCGATGTGCCAGGCCACCTCGATCTGGTGCTGCCCGTTGCCTTCGGCGACATCTCGCACCAGCCAAAAGGCCCCTCGTCTGTGGAACACCAGCCGACGGTGTATGACTGAAGAAGAACGCGAGAACCCATCGTGATCCGCTTCCAGTAGATCAAACTGCCTACCCGCGATCCATCGCCGTACGCATGCAGAAGGAAAACTCTCCCATGAAAAAGGGCCGGATGCTTTGGCCTGATTGTGGCCGTCCACTCGCAGCGTGTTGTGAGCGGCTGTGGAACGCAGTCGAGAGCGCTCATTGCTTTCGCCTACGTATTCAAAAGTTCCCGAATCCCGCAAAAGATTTTGTCCATTGCCGACCAACCACACGCTCAGCGCATCGGCATGTCCATGACCGCCGCTTCCCGCTCCCAGCGGACCGGCATCTATCACCAATTCCTGCCCACATTCAGCGTCCGCCATCAGATAGAAGCCGCTGGCATCAAGCGCAACCGAATCTGTTTCAGGTTTTGTGCTGGGCAGAGAATCGAAGTCCGCCAGTCCCTTTGCGCCAAGCAACCAGATCGTCTCTGCTCGCGGTGACTGGGCCAAGAACTTGAAGTTTCCGCGCCTGTAAAGGACCGCGCCCGTCGCCAGAGGATCGAGCATATGGTCCGCCCGAACGCGCCGCGGATCGAATAACCGGCCGCCATCGTCATCGCCGAACATCAGCGGCACACCCGCACGACTAAGCAGGAGCAGCGCGTTCAGCATGCGTTGCAGGGTCTGGTCGAATTCGTCCGGGATTGCAATCCCGTTCAGTCCGGCCAGAATTCGCGCGTGCAAGAACATGTCGAGCGCATAGACGTGATAGTAGGTGGACTGTTCCCAGTAGAATCCATCCGCACGCACTTGCCTTCCCGCCTCGCGCAGCAGAATATTCCAGCCCAGATCTCGCCAGCGCGGGCTTGAGGGCAGATGAAAGAGCGTTCCCATGAAAAACAAAGCCAGTGCTTCGCCCAGCAGGTGCGTATTCGGCGAGAAATATGTGGAGAGATAGTTCTCGATGTGGCGACCGCTAAGATTTAGCGCACCCAGCCATCGCCTTCGGAGATCGCTGGTGAAAAGCGGGCACTCATCAAGCAGAAAGAAAGTCCAGGTCCACGACAAGCTGCGGAAAGCTACCTCCAGACTGCTGGCCCAGTTCATACCGATGGGATAGGGATTCTCGCGCTGCCATTGCTCCCACTGCGAGACAATTTCGTGGACGAAGCTTTCGTCACCCATGAGCCAGTATGCTTTCGCCAGGGTCAGGAAGTGCTGATGGCGGTTGAGTTCCCAGGTAACTTTGCAATCGCCCACCTGCTTGAAATCCAGATATTTGATCTTGAACCAAGGCAGGCGTGGCCCGCGCTTGCCGTGAACCGCGTCAAGGTGCCAATCGATGCTGGCGCCGTAGTCGAGGCCGGAATAGCCGAGCAGATCGAAGCGATGCTCACACAATTTATGGGCCTGAGTTACTGCGCCAGCGGCCTCCGCAGGAAGCTCGCGCCGCAGCAAAGCGCACAAAGCTGGCACGTCTGCTGGCGTGAAGAAAAACCGGCCCGCCGGCCGCACATCCAAATCCTGGCCGCTGGCGGCAAAGACGTGGCCGGCGCGGTAACGCAGCCAGTCGCCGCGGGCCGTCGCGAACTGCTGCACCCGGAGTGCGACTTCGTCGCGGTCCATGCCCTTCAAGCGGTGGAGACGGTCTGCCCAGTTCCCCATCGGACTAAGAATCCCTCCCGCGCTTCGCCAGGAGGGTGGAGTACAACGCGTCGACCTCGCGGGCAAGCCGGTCGAAACTGAAGTTGCGCGTCACAAACTCGCGCCCACTCTCTGCCATCCGCCGCGCTTCATCCGGGTGTCGTAGGTACCTCAGAAAAGCCGCAGATAGCGCGGCGGAGTCCTCGGCCGGCACCACCAGCCCAGTCACGCCGTCTTCCACCAGTTCCTGGCTGCCACCGACGCGACTGACGACGACCGGCAGTCTTGCCGCCATGTATTCAAGAACGGCGTTCGGCATTCCTTCAGCGCGGGACGGAAGCACGCCGATATCGCAACTGGAAAGGATTTGGGGAATATCTTGGCGGTGGCCGAGAAACAGGAAGTTCCTGCTAAGGCCCATCTCTCTAACTTGATCGGAAAAACTCTCACTCGCTTCCCCATCGCCGACGAGAACAAATCGAGTCGAAGGAAACTCGCGGAGCACGGCGGGGGCTGACGCAATCAGCCAGGGATGCCCTTTCACATCCGAGTGCATGTTCCCAACCAGAACGATCAGCTTGCCCTTTCCCACCTCCGGGAATAGAACTCCTCGTTCGCTCGGAATCACGAATTTCTCAATATCCACGCCGTTGCGAATGACGCGCAGCTTTTCAGGAGCGAATCCGCCCTCTGAGATCAGGGCGTCCCGCACCGGAGTCGCATTGGCTAATACGACGCTGGAGAGGCTCTGAAACCTCCGCAGCCACACACGGCGATTGCCTTTGTACCAATCGAGGTGCGCGAGATCCCGTTGACTGGAGACGATAGCAGGCACTCCGGCCAGCCGGGCTGCCGGAACACCCATCAGGTTCGACCACAAATCGTGCGTGTGTACCACGTCGAATCTGCCACGCCGCAGGAACCAACTCAGGCGCAGGAGCTGATAAATCCCCTGAGGGGAATCAATCCCTCCCCGGGGATGGAACTCTTTCACAACGACGGGTGCGCTCCGAAGCCTCTCGAGAAGAGGCCCCTGGGCGCGCAAGCTGCCCAGGGTAACCTCATAGCCAGCCGCTGTCATGCGCAGCGCCAGCTCCACTGCCTGTGTCTCCGTCCCACCCACATCGAACGAGTCCAAGAGATAAAACACCCGGCGCACGGGGCGCGGATGCTTTCCTGCCGTAGTCGCCGGCAGTTCCAAGCATCGCCTGTCCGATGTTTGATCTTTCACTATCATTGTCCGAGTCAACCCATTAAACTGATGGAGTTCCTCCGCACACACGAGAAACCCTTTCCAAACTCCCACTCGTGTTAAATACTATATGGAGTGCAGGTGTAAGCGGTGTGAATTGAAGGGTGTGGAACATCGGAGTTGAACGGCAGCCGGGCAATCGATTTGCACTGTAAGCCATTGATAATAAACTGTTTGATGGGCATTTATTCCGTTTCCGGCCCTGACAACCTGAATTGTAGCCTGTCTTCCGCATGACCCGGCTGAGAGTTTCCTGGAAACAGGCTAGCCCCGGCTTCAGTAATTTGGTTTCCTGAGTTATGACTCTTTCCGTAAGCGTCTTCGGGCTGGGCTATGTGGGCACGGTAAGTGCGGCTTGTCTGGCGCACAAAGGATGCAATGTCATTGGAGTTGACTCGAGCCCAGGCAAAGTGGAAGCGATCGCTTCCGGCCGCAGTCCCGTTGTAGAACCGCGCGTAGCGGCGCTGATTTCCGAACAACACTCGGCCGGCCGATTGCACGCCACTGCGGACCCTGAATATGCAGTTCTGAACAGCGAAATTTCGTTCTTGTGCGTCGGCACGCCTAGCCTCCGGAATGGCAAGCTCGATCTCGGCCACATCGAACCCGTGTGCCAGGAAATCGGCGAAATTTTGAAGAAGAAAGAAAAATTCCACCTGGTCGTTCTGCGCAGCACCGTTCTGCCGGGGACCGCCGAAACCATCGTGGTACCAGCCCTGGAGCGAACCAGCGAGAAGCGGTTGGGGCAGGGCTTCGGCGTCTGCGTAAATCCGGAGTTCATGCGGGAGGGGACGGCGGTCGCTGATTTTCTTGAACCGGCGATCACCATCATTGGCTCATCGGATGCCGAACACAGCCGCCGCTTGCGTGACGTCTACTCCTGGGTGCCGGGCCAAGTGTTTGAAACCTCCTTCCGGTCCGCGGAAATGGTCAAGTACGTCTGCAATACTTGGCACGCCCTGAAGGTTGCCTTCGCGAACGAAGTTGGAACCCTGGCCAAACAGATGGGCGTGGACGCTGAATCCGTGATTGAGATTTTCACGGCAGACACCAAGCTCAACATCTCCGCCTCCTACCTGAAGCCAGGATTCGCGTTTGGTGGTTCGTGCCTGCCCAAGGATGTCCGGGCGCTGAACTATCGAGCCAAAGAACTCGATCTGAAGTTGCCGCTGCTCGAGTCTTTGATGGCGAGCAACCAGCAACATCTGGAACGAGCGGTCGAAATGATCCTCGCGACCGGCAAGAAGAACGTCGCAGTGTTGGGGTTGAGCTTCAAGGCAGCCACCGACGATCTGCGCGAGAGTCCTCAAGTGCAGTTGGTGAAGCGTTTGCTCGGTGAAGGCTGCGAAATCCGCATCTGGGACGACAACGTTTCACTCGGCCGGCTAATCGGCTCCAACCGGGAATATATCGAGCATGCAATCCCGCACGTCGGGTCGCTTCTGTGTTCCAGCCTGGGGAGTGCATTGGAACAGGCTGAAGTGGTCGTGGTCGGTACGCGAGGATTGGATCGCGCAGTTCTCAGGCAGCACATACGGCCGGACCAGCACGTGATAGATCTGGTAAATCTGGAGCGCTCCCGGCGCGCTGATGTGAACGGTTCCTATGAAGGGATCTGTTGGTAGGAAGCGATGAACATCCTTTGGGTGAAACCGGGAAAGCTTCTCCCGCTCGATACTGGCGGCAAGCTGCGCAGCTATAACATTCTGCGCCATCTCTCCGGCGGGTACCAACTCACCTACCTCTCCTATTACGGCGGCCAGCGCGACCCGGCTTATGAGCGGGAGATTGTCGATGTGCTTCCCGGAACGGTCGTCGTCCATACCGCGGCGCGGGATTCCACTCCGTTGGAGCGTTACCTTGATTACGCGCGCCGTTTTCTTTGGAGCGCGCCATACTCGGTCAGCAAGTTTACTGACCCCCAAGTTCGCGAGATGCTGGCACAGTGGATTTCCCAGCGCCGCTTTGATGTGGCAGTATGCGACTTTCTTGCCAGTGCACTGAACTTTCCCAGCCATCTTGTCACTCCCACGGCGCTGTTCCAGCACAACGTAGAGTCCATCCTCTGGCGTCGAAGAGCGGAGGTTGAAATCCAATGGATGGACCGCTTGATCTCAAAGATCGAATACGCCAAGATGCGACGTTTTGAGCCGGCGCAAGTGAGCCGGTTTCATCACGTCATAGCCGTCTCCGACGCGGATCGCGACGCGATGAGAAGCATGGTTGACGCTTCCCACATCAGCGTGGTCCCAACCGGCGTTGACCTTAGCCAGTATCGATACGACCCGAACGTAGTGCCTTCGGGCCCGCTGGTCGTATTCACCGGCTCGATGGACTGGAGACCCAACATTGACGGCGTCGAGTTCTTCTGCAAGGAGATTTGGCCGCTGATTCTCGCTAAGATCCCGGCCGCGCGTTTCCGCATCGTCGGCAGAAACCCGGATCCCCAAGTGCGAAAACTCGAGTCTGACTCGGTGGAAGTCACCGGCACGGTCCCTTCGATAGTCGATCATCTCCGCGAGGCCGCTGTCTTTGTGGTGCCGCTCCGAATCGGCGGGGGCACGCGCATTAAGATCTACGAGGCCATGGCGGTGGGCAAAGCCACAGTTTCTACGAAGATTGGCGCCGAGGGATTGGATGTTCGACATGATCGTGACATTCTGCTGGTTGATGATGCAGTTCATTTTGCCGAAGCGGTGGTTTCCGTTCTGCAAGACGAGAATCTTCGGAGGCGGCTGGAGGCCGGGGCCGTTGTCACTGCGGCTAAGTACGACTGGCGCGTGATCACCGAGCAGTTCGTGGAAGTCTTGCGCACCACCATCGAGACGGCTTCCGGCGCGTGTCCACCTGTGGAATCGCCGGCCGAATTGCGAACCTAATCAGACTAGAGCAAGTCCCTCCCCTTTTCGCCCGCTGGAAATTCGAGGCACTACCGCCCACGATCACTAGAGCAATGAATTGACCGCGGAAGGTCGCCATTACATCACTCGCTTGAAACCCGGCCACTTACCCTTCAGGGTATTGGCCGAATGGCACTAGGGATCTGTACTCCTGGGACTGTACTTCTGATTGGGCAGTGCCCTCCAGTTATCTGTCTGCCTAAGACCCGGCGTTCTACAGTGAAACCCAGGATCCAGGAACATTCTGGTCCCGCAAAGGCTCACTCTTGGAGGATTGAGAATGCCGGCCCTGGGCCTCCCCCAAATCGCTGCGCAGGTCACTGCGCGCGGCGGAGCAATTCAAACACTCCAGAACGCCGGCCTCTTTGCGCTGGTGGTATTGGCGATGGCCACTGCGGGCTGCTCGTCCATGCCCGGATCACAACCGGCGGGCAATGCGCCCAACTCAAAAATTTCCTTGCCGATTATCTTCCCTGCCAACGCGGTGGTCCCATCGGGCGCCAAGCTACAGTTCACGGCCAGCTTGGCCAACACCGCGCACACCTCGGTGATCTGGAGCGCTAATGCGGGAACAATTTCTTCAAACGGCCTGTTTACTGCTCCAACCGTCAAGAGCGCGACCTCCGTAACGGTCACCGCCACCAGCAGGGACGACCCAGCCACGGCTGCTACCGCTCCAGTTACAGTGCAAACACAGTCGGCGGCACAACTCGCAATCGAACAAACTTCCCTAGCCGCCGCGAACATAGCTTCGCCGTATTCGGCGGTTCTCACCGCATCCGGCGGTCAGCCGCCTTATCGTTGGACCATCGCATCCGGCACCCTTCCTCCGGGTCTCACACTCAATTCCGGCGGAGCCTTGACTGGTACTCCCTCTCAACCGGGGAACTTCAGTTTTGCGATCCAAGCCAGCGACAATATCAATCAGCATGCAACCCGGAGCTACTCCATCCTGGTTAATGCTAACACCAGCGGCTTTGATGGACCGGCGGAGTTGCCTCTGGTTTACGTCCAGAGTTCCCTCGCCGACACACCGGCCCCCGGCTCGACAATTCAGGTGAACGCCGGAGGAAATCTTCAGAGCGCACTCGACTCTGCCGAGTGTGGCCAGACGATCGCCCTGCAGGCGGGAGCTACTTTTTCGGGCAACTTCACGGTGCCGGCAAAGAACTGCGACGACGCCCATTGGATCATTATCCGAACCAACGCTCCGGATAGCGAGCTGCCACCCGAAGGAACCCGCATCACTCCCTGCTATGCGGGAGTGGCGTCGCTCCCGGGCAGACCAAGTTTTGCCTGTTCGTCCACGAAAAATGTGATGGCAAAGATTGTCTTCACCGCAATCGGAAGCCAGCCCATTCAGCTTGCTCCTGGCGCTAACCACATCCGCTTCCTGGGGCTCGAAGTCACCAGGACTTCTCCTGGAAATGTGGTCTACGACCTGGTGGTCATGCAAAATGGCGGCCCGGCCGATCATCTTGTGTTCGACCGCGTGTGGATCCATGGAACAGCGCAGGACGAAACCACGCGTGGAATCGCATTAGGCGGCAGCAGCCATGTAGCCGTGGTGGACTCGTTCTTTACCGACTTCCATTGCGTGTCCATTACCGGCACCTGCGGGGATGCTCAAGCCATCAACGGCGGCCTGGGCGACCTGCCCATGGGCCCATATAAAATCGTCGACAACTTCCTCGAAGCTGCCGGCAATAACCTGATGTTCGGAGGCGGAGAGGCCACTCAGACGCCGCAAGATATTGAAATCCGCCAGAATCATCTGTTCAAGCCGCTCACCTGGATGCGCGGCCAGTCCGGCTTTGTGGGCGGAACAAACGGCAACCCCTTCATCGTCAAAAATCATCTGGAGTTTAAAAACGGTGTGCGAGTGCTGTTTGAGGGAAACGTTCTGGAAAATACCTGGGGAGGCTTTACTCAAACCGGATTCTCGATTCTGCTGACCCCGAAGAACCAGAACGGCCACTGCCCGCTGTGCGTCGTGCACGACATCACCATCCGCTACAGTACCGTCAGCCACGTCGCCAGCGGCATCATGATCGGCAACGGAGCATCGGACTCAGGCGCGCTTTGCCAGGGCGCGTGGAATGAGAGTGTCCATGACATCGTAATCGACGATGTCGACGCGGCCACTTACCACGGAGGCGGTTTTTTCCTACAGCAGGGAAATGGAAATCCCACACTCGCGATTCACGACGTCGCAGTGAACCATGTGACTGGCGTCGGCCCGGATGCGGGCGCAACGCTGGTGATTGGGAACAACTTGACTAACCCTACGATGAATAATTTCACGTGGACAAATAGTATCTTCGCCGCGGGTAAGAGCGGCGTCATCTCCACAGGAGGAGGCAGCGCAAATTGCGCCTTCCACCCCGGCGGACCGATTGCTATCCTGAACACGTGCTTCAATCCATATGTCTTCACTGACAACGCCGTGATCGGGGCTGCCGGGAACTGGCCGGCGGGGAATTATGCTCCTGCGACGCCAAGCGCGGTTCTGTTCGTTAACTACAACAACGGATCGGGCGGCAACTACCAACTTCAGTCCTCAAGCCCCTACAAGAACGCCGGGGCGGATGGGAAAGACCTCGGGGCTGATATTGTCACGTTGAACAACATGATCGCCGGCGTTGCCCAGTAAAGAGTCTTCGAAGTCGCGCCCCTGCTGTCTCTCAGTCCCAGCACATCCCGGTTGCGGGCCTCTCAATTGATGTCGCGAAGCATCCACCAAGTCTTCGGACCCGAATACACCCGCTTGGCCGCGTGAGGCGAAATCGGTATAATTCGCTCCGTGTCTGCTAAGAGGTACCTGCCGAATTAGTACTCAACTTCGTGCTGCCGGGCATCCATGGGCAAGCCAATATCCCTATCTGACGTTCAGCAGAAGCTCTGGTTCGATCTACGTGAGGCTCAACCAGCGGCACCGCGCTCTGATTCAGTCCAATGCGGCGGTTATTGCCGGCCGAAGGGTGTTGGATATCGCCTCCCACGACGGTCGCTGGAGCCTGGCCGCCTCCATGGCCGGTGCGGAATATGTGCTGGGCATCGAAGCCCGCCAGCACTTGGCCGAGGCGGCACGCGACAACATGCGGGAATATGGAGTGCCCGCGGGCAAAGTCGAATTCGTTCAGGGTGACGTAATGGTCGAGTTGGACAAACTCGAAAGCGGGCTTTTCGATACGGTATTCTGGTTTGGCTTCCTTTACCACACGATTGACCACATGCCCCTGCTGCGCAAGATCGCACGCCTCAAGCCGACGAGCCTGGTGATCGACACTACAGTTTCCGGGCGGCCTGGATTACAACCGCAAAGACAAACGCATCCAAGCGTCATCGAAGTTCACGATGAGGCAATCGAGCACGAGAGCACAGCGGCGTTTGGCGATCCGGGCAACCCGGTGCGGGCAGTAAGAGGATACCCCAGCAGGGAGGCACTGCAGATGATGCTTGCGGCGGTGGGATTCTCCACCCTGCCCTATTACGACTGGCGGACTGCCGGCATTCAGCGCTGGGACGATCTTAAGAACTATTATCTGGGAAAGCGCGTGACCGTGAACCGCGATTGCGGATGCGAGTTCGCCGCGATTTCTTTTGTGAGATTAGTCAAATTGCGATCACTGACACCAAGTCGACAGCCGATTTCAGCGGCCCCGAGAATGAGGCGAAGTCCTGCGTGTGCCTGTGCCTGATTCCCTCCCAACCCAGTCGCACCCCGGGGCGGCGATTGTAAGAACGAAATATGCGTCAGTTTCTTTTTGGTTCCTGACGATTTCAGTTCTGTTCTATTTGAGTGTCCTCCTTCTCGGAACGCTCCGAGGCTATGTACACTTGCAGATTGTTCTGCTGCTGTTGCAGTATCTTCTGCTCCTTCCTGCTGTCCTTCGCTATCTGCGTCGCCAACAGGATGCCGTTCAAGCCGTTGGCAGCGTGCCTAGAGTCAATGTTCGTGTCATTGCCGTCTGCTTTGCTCTCCTTGCGCTTCCTCTGAGCTGGCTTTCTGTCCGCGGCCTGCTGAATCCAGACGAGTCGGGCTACTCTTTTCAAGCGCGCATTTATCGCAGTGGCCGCATCATGGCTGATCCGCTGATAGGCGCTCCTTCAGACGTGAGGAAAACGCCAGCCGAGCTTTTCTATGCCAACCACGTGCTGCGTCCCAATGGCTGGTTTCCGAAGTTTCCACCGGGTTGGCCCCTGGTTCTCTCACTTGGCTACTTGCTTTCTGCCCGGTGGGTAATCACTCCCGTTTTTGGTCTGGTGCAATTGCTGGTCATCGCCGCCTGCGGATCGCGATGTTTTTCGAAGGAAGCAGGCTTGATCGCAGCTCTTTTTGCCGCCTTATCCCCGTTTTATCTGGTCAACTCGATTGGCATGATGTCGCATGCTTTGTGCGCGCTTCTCGCTGCCAGTGCATGCCTCGCTCTGTTCAAGGACCTAGCCACGGGAAGCCTCTGGTATTACGCGGGAATGTTCGCTTGCCTCTCGGCAACTCTGCAAGTGCGCCCCTACACGGGATTCGTCTTGACCCTGGTGCTGACCGCGGCCGCTTTATGGTTGAACCGCGAGAACCGGCCCGCATTAGCACGCATTTTTGCCATCGGTATGTTTTTTGGCGCCGCTGCACTCGCGGGCGTTCTAGTCTACAACCTCATCTACAGCGGCAAATGGTTCGTTTCTCCCTACGCGATGGCCGCTGGCGCCAACCTTCCGCCGGAACTTTCCTTCAATCCCATCAAGATTTGGCGTGGCTTTCGGCAATACGCATGGCTAGCCGCCGGGGGAGGTCTGATTGGCGCTTTTCCATTCGCCTACCTGTTGGCGGGTTATGCGCTTCTACGCGAGCGAGAGCGCCGTAAAGAGGTTTGGATCCTTGCCTCTCTTTACTTTGCGCTCGTGCTCGCCTACCTGGCGCACGTTGACGGTTATGCCGTCTTTTTCGGAGAGCGCTTTCATTTTGAAGCATTTTTTGCCTTGTTGCTGCTGGCCGCCCGCGGATTGCAACTGCTGGTTGAGCGCCGGCGCACACCGCGCCCGGCGCTGGCTTGGACCATGCTCTTGTTCGTGATCATGCAGGTCGTTCAACAGGCCGCGGTGGCGGAAACGATAGCACGCCGCGGTGAGCCTTATCGCAAGGTTCGCGAGGCGCTCGCTCACTCTGGCATTTCTGGACTTGTACTCCTTCACGACAGCCCAGGCTTTGTGGCCCAGCACTTCAACCTCAACGACGCCGACTGGCGTCACGCCCAGCGCATCTATCTAGTGGATGCGGAACCGGATCGTCGCGCCGAATGGGCTTGCCGTTACGGGGTTCCCGGTTGGACCGTTGTCTCCTATGATGCACAGTCCCGTCGGGCCACTTTTGTGGATGGCAGAACCGACTGTAACAACCTGCCCAACCAACAGACGCGGTAGTCCGATAACATTACTCCACTCCGTCGGTGGCGCCCTGAAGCGCGTCGCTATCTGCGCCCAAGTCTTTCCCGTCAAGGCCAGCCTTGCGAAAGGGTGATGCCATCTTGCAGCCGCCGGCCTTCTTCTCTGCACACAACCGGTAGTCACCGCCCTTGCCCTGGCGAAAGTCCTGCATATACACCGCCGACGCGTCCCCGGGAGTGGAGTTTCCGGCTGGCCATCCCCCCGCTGACCCCACCAGCGCATTGTGGGAGAAGTTGAAGCTGGCAAAACAGCTCTTCAGAACGCCCTCGGGCCCCTGACGTTTGGGCTGGAAAGAACAATTCTTGGGGCCGCCACCTGTAGGAATAATCTCGTTTGATCCAACGCCCACCAGATTGTTCATAAAACTGAAGTGAATGATTTTCTCGCGGTCTATCTCCACGCCAAAAATGAACAACACAGTTGTCGGAAATCCGGTAACGTGATCGATGCTCACATCGCGCAACGTCGGCATGTTCGAGGTGATTTGAAACAAAGCTCCCAGCCCACCGTAAGTCTTTCCGTCAATGTCGTCGAATACGATGTCGTGAATGCTGTAGCGCCCGCCTCCACTTGCGGCTCCGCCGGCATCGGAGAGGCCAGTGCCCATCTGCATGCCGCTCGCCGCATGACTCACGCGGCAGAAACGAATTGTCAAATCCGTGGTTTTGCAAGTCGGACATCGATTACTCTGATTCTTCGGTGTCAGCAGAATGGCGAATCCGGCTTGCGTGAATCCCGCCCAGGTATTTTCGAGTATGTTGCCTTCGAAGAGAACTCTTTGTGCATTCTTGAGTTCGAACAGATTCTTGACAATGAACGGTTTCCCGGACTTCCCGCCCACGAATCCTTCACTTCCGGGCTTCCAGGTCAGCGGCTTGAACATATGATTCCGGCGGATCTCGATATCCGCCGGTGAGAGCGTTGCCGGTCCGCCGCCAAAGATAATGTTTTCACCCGCCGCCTCAAGAAAATTGTTAACGATCTTGTAGGGCCCCATCGGCGAATCGCCTATCCCTCCCGCGATCGTCTGCGAGTCCACACAGCTACCAGTCACGGCCACACAATGAAAATCCGTGAAGTAAGAGTCCACCACAGCGACGTAAGCGCTGGTGCCGAGCGCAATCCCTCGGGTGGTTTCGTCTTGTGCGGTGCCGTGGATCCAATCGCGATCGAACACCAAATGATGGTTGGTGCCCTTACCTTCCATGGATACGATGTTGTAAACCACGTCGGGCGATTCGCGTGTGATTTCTAGTCCCAGAAACCAATAGTGATTTGCCCCGTCAGCAAGCGCCACAGTCGGGGCATTTCTGGTAATAGAAACCAGCCTGGCCATTACGTTCTTCGGCGATGAGCAGGCATACGCAGGCCTTCCTGGAAGCGATGCGACTCCGGCATAGCACGGCGTGATTCGCGTCCCTTCGGGCGTCAGAGCGCTGTCGTCCGCGCTGGTTCGCACGATGATCCAGTGCGCGTCGTCGCACTCTTTTGCCGGGAACGTGAAATTGCCCACAAATCGAGCCCCTGCCTGCAGAGAAATGGTGTCTCCACAGTGCGCTGTTTGTAGCGCCGACTGCAATTCTTCACCGTCCTTCACCTTAAGCGACTTTCCCGGCGCCGGCGTATCAGAGAGATTGCTGTGCACGTAGATCCGAGGAAGTTCAGCTGGACCGTCGAATTGGGCGCCGCCTGAACTTTGGGCCAGCCCAGGCAACATCCAACAACCCAGCACGACCAGTCTCGCGCTAAGGCGCAATAATTTCACGGACTCCCTCAATTACAGTACTCTTTTCTCAGTTTGCCACACGCTGGATGTGATTGCGACAAGCCAGGAAGCACGGGCAGCGTCGCTTGCTTATTGTAGACCTGCATCGCCGCCGACACTTTCATTGGCTTGCTTGGGACTGCGGAACATTGGCGCCGGGATACGTCCAACAACAGTTCGGCCTTGGATTCGACAGCAATTCGCATTTTACGCGCATCCGCCTTTCGCCTCCGACTCAGCGCATCGTCAGGATCTCGGTTTCCGCGGTTGTGACGGGTCCGGCCAGCCAGTCCGCCATTCGTCCGACATTGTCTTCTGTAGCCTCCGGAATCAAACCAGATTTCACTGCCTGATAGTGCGCGGTCACGTAGGAGAGCTTGTCGAACATGTCAACCGCGTCAGTATCGCTGTAGGCGACCACGCCCGCCGGCCGGCGCCCGTTCTCGCTGGCCACGACCGGCACGCCCAGCGCCACCGACTCCAACACCGATGCAGCCACGCCGTCGCATGCCGGAGTCCGCAAGCAAATGAAGCAACGGCTCAGCAGCGTGAGAAACTGGTCGTGCGTCAGATTTCCCAGCAACAGCAGGCTGGCTCTTTCCTCTGCCGGCCAGTCGTGAACATACTGTTTCGCGGCCAGCATTTCCTTCCCGGGAAAGCCCAGCCAGACAAATCCGGTGGCCGGTTGTTCCCTGCGATAAAGCTTCATGCCTTCGCGAAGCGTGTCCAGGCGGTATTCCCGACGAAACGAAAGGTAGGAAACGATCACAGGCCGCCTGCGTCGAAAAAACTCCTCCACTTCATCCGGTAACGCCACAGACGAAAACGTTAGGTATTGCGGCGAGAAGGTAGCGATGGTTTCAATCTTCGACGAGGCAATGCCGTAACCTTTGATCGCTTCCTTGATCGGCTGGCTGTCACACGCAATCGCCCCTGCCAGCGCGAACAAAGCGTAGAACGCCCAATGAGCGATGCTGTTGTCATGACGCGGAAAGTAGTCTTGCGAAAGGCCGCCATGAAATGTGATCAGGGCGGGTCGAGCCAGAATTCGCCCGGTCAATACCGCGGCCAAGGCAAGCCCATATCCCTTCTTTGACATGCCGTTGACATGCACGTTCAGCCGGTACCCGCGCCCGGCATAGCTCCAGATCTTCCTTAGATAGTCTGCGCCATCCTGCACGTCGATGTACTCCGGACTCTTGATCTGCCGTCCTTCGTTGATCTTCAGGACCTCGCATATGTGACCCCGCCGGCGCAATTCCTCTGTCACCAGCTTGAGCTGGATCGCCCAACCGCACATCGGAGGCGGAAAATTTCCGATCTGAAGAATCTTCGCGGGCTCTCTCATGATTCGATTCTTGACCGCCGGTTAGAAGCGCGGGAGTTCGCGGGATACCAGCATCTTTCCGAATGGCGCTTTTTTCTTGAGCTGTAGTTTCGCGTCGAAATAGAGCTGGTAGAGCAGGCGCATCCGCCGCAAGGACCCACGCAATGAAACTTGGCCTTGCGGCGCGTACCCAAGCTCCCGCAGTGTCCCGCCCAGCAGGGCCTCCAGTCGTTCCTGTTGAGCAGCCGTCAGACTGTGCTTCCACCTGCCCACCGGACTGAATTCCTCCTGTTTCATTTCCGCCGAGAACGAACTGTTGGGCTGGCTCACCGAGCCGAGGCCCACGCGCTCAATCTTGTCATAATCCAGTTCTTGCGCGACGAACCCGCTAAGGTTCTCCAAGACTCTGCGGGGATGCAGCACGAGATCTTCAAAACGAACTTCGACGTAGTCCCCGCCGAGAGTCCGACCGTCCTCGCGGCCCTTGCGCACAATCCATTCCCAGTACAAAGCCGCCACCTCGAGCGTCCTGTCGCGATCCCAGGCAAACGGCCGGATCCATGCCTGTTTCTCCAGCGATAGAGCTACGTCCCTGCCGTCGCGGATGATGTGAATGATCAGAGCGTCGGGAATGGTCCGCTTAATGCGATCCAGATAAAGCAGATGTTCCGGCGTGCAGTCGGCCCAGCGCAGCACTTCCTGACGCCGCGCCATCGCCTCCATGAAAATCCGCAGGAAGTCTCCGCCGTTTTGGCAATTCGCCATTACCTCTAGGCTGATATCGCTGCCCGCCAAACCAGTGCGTCGGAACAATTCAGTATCCTGCCACGCCGCCAGCAACTGGCTGCGGTTTGCCGCCCGCTTCAGGCTGCCAAAGCGCGGCTCGAGCACGTTAAAGACCTGCGATTCGGCACGATACACCGCAAAGTTTCCCGCCGAGAGCAGCATGTGGTAAAGCAACGTGGTTCCGGAACGCGGACAGCCGAGCACGAACACCGGCGCTTTGCTTCGTGCGTTCGCCGTCACTGCAGTCTCCGTGCTCATTTCCACATTCTGCATGCTTACGGTCTACGCGTTGGTCTGCTTCCAGTCCCCACCACGAGCTGCCGCACTCTGAGCCACCGTCGGCTGTGCGGGCACAGTGGAGCTTTCCGTGAATTCCAGATGCGGAGGAGTACGATGCCGCACTTCTCCCTCCAGGTAGTTGCGATGCCACCACTCGAGGATGAGCATCTTCCACAACACGCCGGAGCGATTGCGCCGCCCTCGAACGTGCTCATCCACCATCCCCCGAACCGCTTCCGGCCGGAAGTACCCGCGCTGCAAAGTTCGCGGCTCCGTCAGGATAGAAAGGAATTTTTGTTTCAATTCGCCCCGCAGCCACTGTTCCAGCGGCAACTGAAAACCCTGCTTGGGACGGTGCAACAGCTTCGCCGGAATGCCCAATCGCTCCGCTAGCCGCTTCAGCAGATACTTGCGAGTGGAAACGCGAAACTTCCATTCCATCGGCAAGGCGGCCGCCCATTCCACAAATTCGTGGTCCAGCATCGGGACCCGCACTTCCAGCGAAGTCGCCATGCTCATCCGGTCAACCTTGGTCAGAATATCTCCCGCAAGGTAGGTCTTTGTATCCAGATAAAGGAGACGGCTAAGATCGTCACGGGCTCCGGGAGTGTGGTCGTAGTAGTCCTGAAACTGCTGAAGCGGGTCCGGCAGACGGTCCGCGAGTGCGAGAAAATCCTTTTCGAACAGCGACCTCTCGCGGTGCCGCACGGGCAGAAAAGTCACGCTATCCAGATACCGGTCGCGCCGGTTGAGCGAGGCGTTCCACGCAAGGTTGCGGCCATACACTCCCGTGGGCAAGGTGGGATGCACCTTTTGCCGGTACAGTTCCCCCGCCCATTGTGGAATACCATCGAAATGCCTGCGCTGCATCGCTACCGCGTAGCGGTCGTAGCCGGCGAACAATTCGTCTCCACCATCGCCCGAAAGAGCCACCGTAACTTCCTGCCGCGCCATTCGACAGACAAAATATGTGGGCAACATGGAAGAATCGCCGAAAGGTTCCTCCAGCATGCTCGTCAAATAAGTGATGGTTTCTTCGAGGTTCGGGTCCACCACCATCTCGTGGTGTTCGGTACCGAAACGTTCGGCCACCACGCGTGCATATTCAGCTTCATTAAAACGATCTTCGGCAAATCCAATCGAGAATGTCTTGACCGGGGTTGAGCTAGCCCGCGCCATTAGCGCCACCACAATCGAGGAGTCCACACCTCCGCTCAATAAGGCTCCCAGCGGCACTTCGCTCATCAAACGGATGCGGACAGCCTCGGCCAGCTTGGATTCCAAAACCTCCAAACATTCCTCTTCCGATTTCGGACCCGCACTTCCGTAGGCCGGAACATCCCAGTAACAACGCACGTTGATTTTCCCCGCGGAATACTCCATCAAGTGCCCCGGCGGCAGCTTCCGAATCGCCGCAAAAGAACTTAACGGATCGGGAATGTAACCGAAATAGAAATACTGGAGCAACGCCTCCGGATTGGGCACGGCCAACTCGGGTGCCACGGATAAAATTGCCTTGATCTCGGAGCCGAACAGCAACTGCCCGTTGTAAAGCGAGTAATGGACCGGCTTTTTCCCAAGGCGGTCGCGGGCCAGCAGCAGAGACTTCCGGCGCTCATCCCAGATCCCGATGGCAAACATCCCCCGCAGTCTGCGGACGCACTCACTACCTAGCTCTTCGTAAAGATGAACGATCACTTCCGTGTCGCTGTGCGTGTAGAAATGATGCCCGCGGCCCTCCAATTCAGCGCGCAGTTCAACGAAGTTGTAGATTTCACCGTTGAAGACTGCCCAGACGGTTCGGTCCTCATTGTGAATCGGCTGCTGGCCGCCGGCTACATCAATGATGCTGAGTCTCCGCATGCCCAAGCCAACTGCACCGCGAACATAAAGACCCTCATCGTCGGGTCCGCGGTGATAAATCGCCTGGCACATGCGGTGAATATGGGATGCCTCGACCACATCCTCGTTCCGGCCCACAATTCCAGCTATCCCGCACATGATTCGGCCTCCGCAGCTGGGACAGTTGAGTGGATTGCTTGTGCTGCGGCCGGCTTGCGGCCTCGCACTGCGACTGGCACGTCTCCCACCGTCAAGTCCTGCAAGCCACAACTCTCAAACCAGCGGAACACTTCCTCGTACGTATGCTTCGACTGATACCAGGGGGAGTACCAGTCAAAAGTGTCCAGCACTCTCCACTGCGGGTCGGCATTGAACGACATGGGGATCAGATATCGAATCGCTCCGCTCAGCGGCCGTCCCGCCAGCGGAATCTTGCGCAGCACCTTGTGTAAGCCATAGAGAGGAATCGTTCCATAGCACAGCCTGTGCAGCAGGCGCGGAGACATGCGGCGCGTCAGCTTCCGATAAACGTCGCTCATCCGATACCAGCGGTTATAAGCGCTATAGAGCCACACCGCGAGAGTGCCTTCCGGCTTCAGAAATTGCGCCAATCCCTTCACCGCTCTCTCGCAATCTGGAGTGTGATGGAGGACGCCAAGGCTGTAAATGTAATCGAAGCTTTCCGGCGCAAAGGGCAGGCGAAAAGCGTCGGCTTGCAAGACAACTGCGCCCCGGCCGGCGAGGTTGCTGGCGGCGGCTTCGACCGCCCGGCTTAGATCGATCCCCACCACGCGCGCACCCCAGCGCGTTGCCACTTCGGCATACCTGCCCATGCCGCAGCCCACATCCAGCACCAACTTGCCGGCCAGATCCTCTGGTTGTAAACGCGTTCTCAGGATAAAGTCCTTTTCCGAGCGCCTGCTGTTCTCGTCGTCGAGCTGAGTCTTATCGTGCTTCAGCCACTGGAATCCAAAACTGCCCGTGTAGAATTCCTGGTCAACAAAACGAGCCACACCGTTGACCACCGGATAGTGTCTGGAACAGCTCAAGCACACCAGCGCGTCGTCATCCTGCCTTAACCTGGCCTGACATTCTACGCAGCGCAGAATCGCGAGCACTTCCCCAGCGAATTCAGGGCTGGTCTCGTTTTCAATCAGCTCCATGCCTCAATTCCCTTGCCAGTTGCGCCCTTTGAACTCAAGCCTGACTGCATCCTGCCTCAAACTTGAGTGTGATATTCTCATTGCCTCGATCCATGGGAGCTGCTCCGCAGATGACAGTCCATCTTAAATCACCTGCGACCTTCTCTCCCAAACGCTCCTCATCCTGGGCCTCGGGACTGAGATAGGACCGCCCCACTGGTGTATAAAGCCAAGATTCAATCCGACGTGCCATCCCCAAGGGCCGATGTCTCGGACGAGAACAGCACGCATTCCAAAATACCCAAATGGCTTTACAACCAGAATCTTCTTTGGACTCTCGCCTACACCCTGGTAGCGACGTTGACAGGCGCTTTTTTCATGGCCGATACCGTGGACTATGTGGCCTCCGCCTACCTGCACGAAACCGGAACCGACTGGGTATTCTGGGACTTCCGTCACCTGTTGTGGAGGCCTCTGGGATGGCTTTGCTTTCACGCTTTCAAGCCATGGATTGCAAATGCTACCGAGGCCGACGCGCGCATAGAAATTACGATCATATTTATCGTCATAAATTGGATTTGCGGACTTGCTGCCCTGCTACTGATGCGCTCTTTATTGAGTCGCCTCTCTTCCCGCCGGTTTACTGTGCTCGTGGGCACCCTGGCCTTTCTTTTCTCGCTTTCATTTCTCAATTACATTCACAGCGGCTGCCCCTACATCCCCGGGTTAACTTTCCTGCTGCTCGGCCTTTATATCGCTGCTCGCGACCGGGAAACGGGCAACTCCGCGGTGGCTTCGTTCCAAGCCGCTTTGGCACTCGCCCTATCGGTTTGCCTCTGGTTCCCTTATGCTTTCGCCGTCCCGGGAGCGTTGCTCCTCCCCCTCGTCTACCCGGTTATCCAACCCAAGCGATGGCCCTTCGTGGTCAAGACCACCTTGATCTGCCTGTTTGTCGGCATTGCAGCGTATGGTCTGGTGCTGGCTCATCTGAGAATTCACACTGTCCAAGGGGCCTTGCAGTGGATCCAGTCGGAAACCAAAGACGTCAACCAGGCTCCAGGATCCGCTCGTGCCGTATTTGGACTGGCCCGGTCCTTTCTCGATATGGGCACGGACGCCATCCAGTTCAAACGTTTCCTCCTTCATGATCCGTACAACCCGGTCAGACTCTTTCAACTGCTCCGGCTGAGTTCGTTGAAACTTGCGCTGTTCTATTTTTTTCTTCTGTCGATTCTAGTTCAGCTCACGCGTTCCCCAACCGGAAGAAACGTTCTTGCTTTCTGCTTCATTTCTGCCGCTCCGGTGGCCATGTTTGGCCTACTGTGGCGCGGCGGAGACATGGAACGATACCTTCCCTTGTACCCGGCTTTCTTTGTAGCCGTGGCATTTGCCTTGGCAGACATGACTTCCCCTCGTTACTTGAAATGGATCGCAGCGGTGTTTGTCATCACATGCGCGATCTGCAACGTCATGGTTACTTCAAAGTTTACGTTGATGAAGCAGCGGAAGCTCATAGCAGTCCGTCTCCAGTATCTATTGCCCATGCTAGGTCCCAACAGCCGCATCGTCGTGTTGGATATCCACGATGAAGTTGTAAATTTTGCACGGACATTCCCCCTCGATCCCATCAATCGCGAGCACAGGGGCGTTTTCTACGCTGCGATTAATTCAGGAACCGCGCAAACGTGCCATTGGCAAAAAGGATTTGCCGCCGCTGTGTCCACAGCATGGGGGACCGGCGATGGCGTCTGGGTATCTGACCGACTACTGGAAAAAGCTCCTCTTCCCGACTGGCCCTGGGTCGAAGGAGCCGACCCCTGTGTTCCCTGGGCCTCCATCCCCCGCTTTTTTTCACAATTCGACTTTGGCCCCCAGATAGGGAAAGACGACGGCTTTCTGCCCCTAATTCGCACGCCAAACAACCTTTCCATTGTCGACGTCTTGCGATCCCAAAAGGACACCCCAAAGTATTCGTCTCAGAAAAGCGGGGATGTGGAGCAGCCATCAGCGTCTTCTCCCAGGACCAGGCACGAGCTTCCGTGAAGCGGGCGGTCGTTGCTCGCGCCGCCACGATGCCTGCTGGAAGCGCAAAGAAGGCGGTGTGAAGACCATTGTCGTACCGCGCGATATCTTGGAGACGTGGTGGTGCGAATGCCTGCTTTCGTCTAAGATAGGGTGCACGCTGGGCCGGCCCAGAGGTATTCACAACACCCCGGCCTGCATGGCCCATTGCGCTCGAGTCTGGAAATGGTGCGAATCTGGGAGGTTCTTCGACCGTGGTAAAGTGGAAACTATGAGTGGCCGTGCGACGAAGGGCGGGAAAGCAACCATACTGGAAAGTACACCAGCATTGATCCTAATGGGTATTCTGGCGGGTGCCACGGGAGGCTTAGTGATCGGCCTCGTGACCGGCGCGCATTCTTCCTCTAGTTCCGCCCCGTCGACCGCTCAACCGGTACAGAGATAGCAGCCTCGGACGGCCGCGGTTCGAGCTTTTGCAGACGCCGATGTCTAACACTTCGCTAAAAATCTGGTCTCACTTGGAGCGGCGCCCCAGCAGCATCCAGCCGGGCAGGGCTCCGGTCGGCATCTCCTCTGTTGTGGCAGCGGCATTCACCGTGGCCGGTTTCTCACTGCATAAACGGAGCAACGCCGTGGTATAGCCGACCATGAAATAGGGGAAGAGCTGATACGCCGTGCTGGCGAATGCTGCGCCTGCAAGATAGCTGGCAAAGCCCGCCCAGAGCGCGCTCGTGTACATACGGATATCGGCGTCTTCCTGGTAAGTCGCGGTACGGCGGATTTTTACCAGGTTCCTGAAACACTCGCGAATAAGGAGGAGGAATAAAACAAGCGCCGGAATTCCGCACTCCGAACTAAGTTCCGTGTAAGTGTTGTGCGTAACATGCCATAGACCTGTATAGGCTGCGAATTGGCCGGGTCCGACCCCAAACACTGGCCGTTTCGCCGTGGTTTCCAGACTCGCCACCAGCAACTCGTAGCGGGCCTCCTTGGCATCTCCGTAGACTTGCACGTCATTGGAAAAAATGCTTTTGATTCTGTCACCATAACTTTGTGGCCCGACAATTAGCAAAGCGATGGCACAGAAAGCCGCAGCCGCGAGCAGGTAGTAACGCTTGTTCCGGACCCCGAATTCCCACAGACTGACGATTAGAGCTACTGCCAACGCCAGAAAACCAGACCGCGAATAAGTGAGCATCAGTCCGCGCGCCATTACAAGAAGGCCGATGAACCACAAGGCCTTCACCATTGGATTCTTCGCCAACATCAAAAACATCAGACACAACGGATAATTCAACGCGATGTTCATGGCAAGGTCATTGGGATTATCGAAGACGCCTCCCAGTACACCACCCATTCGGCCGCCCTTGTAAAGAAGGATCGACACAAAGGTCATGAACGCAACGGAACTGGCCTGGATGAAAATCAAACGTCGAAGCTGGCTTATGGAATCCACCACCAGTCCCACCAGGAGGGCCACAATCACCGCCTTGACACACTTTTCCATCACTGTGGCGAGCGCCCCGCCGATGTAAAAGGAGAAAGGAATACAGAGAACTTGCCAGGCGAACATGGCGCCAAGCAGCTTCAGCTCACGGGGCCATTTGTTGAAGCTCGACCGCGACCTGATGCCGAAAAACAAAGCCAAGAAGCAAATTCCCCCAAGGATCTTCTCGACCGGGACTGAGGCGAGCCCGGGCACAAAATCTTCCGGCCGGGCAAAATACAAAAACGAGAAGACCACCAGCGTCCCGTAGGCAACCGCGTTGGAGCTCTTGACTTTGGGCCCTTCCAAACCTACGGTAAGCGTGGCCATTAAATGTCACGTCCCCCTGGGCGCGCCGACCGGTCAAGCCGCTTAAGCCTTACGAATTCCAAGCTGCCTTCCTTCCGGTGACAAAATTTGTGAAGGCCACCACCGCTGCCGTATTCAAAACCACAAACGTGAGCGCACCATCCGCGATGCGAGACACCACGCTGTGTTTCAGCCCCAACATGCCCAGGACGGCTAATCCATAGAATGCCAGCTGCAAGGCCAGGGCGAAACGGTAAAACGGGTGCGGCAGCATGGCCGAAGACGCCAGCAACGCAAGCAGAGCAAACGGCGCTAGCAAGCGCATCAGTTTGTGGCTGACAAATTCGAAAAGAATGGGATTCGATCCACTCAATATCCATGGCGCGATCTGCAACAATTGATAATTGCCACTCAGGGTTCGCACTTTGCGCTTAAATTCCTGATTCGCACCCAGGTCCACGGCATCCCACGCCCTGGCACCCGGCTCAAAGATCACCCGCGAGCCCTGCCGTACGACCTGCATCGGCAGATACACATCGTCGAGAATCGTGTGCGGCGGAAGCGGAACCAGCAGTTCCCGCCGGACCGCGTACAGCGCGCCGGTTGCACCCACCACGGAACCCGAACTTGATTCCAGTTCGCGGATCGTTTTTTCAACCTTCCAGTAGAGACCCATCCCCTGAACCGCTTCCCCCGAATTGAAATCTCCAAGCATAAGCTCGCCGCTTACCGAGCCGACATCCGGGTCAGCAAAATTCTCTACCAACCGGCGGATGGCCCCGCTTTCGATCATCTGCCGGGCATCGGTGAAAACCACGATCTCCCCTTCCGCCCATGTCATGGCATCGTTCAAACCGCACGCTTTCCCGCTTGACACCTGATTCATGATCACACGCAGGCACGGGTGGTTTGCATACTCTCGAAGAATCGCTTCCGTCCGGTCCGTAGAGCCATCGGAGACCACGACAACCTGGCACTGCTCGGCGGGGTAATCCACTTCCAACAAATTGCGCAGCTTGCTCTCGAGCACCCGCTCCTCATTGCGCACGACCATCACGATCGAAACTGAGGTCTCATAAGAACCGCGTCGCACCGGCCATGGGCGCAGCCGCGCCCGCGCCCACAACCAGGCAACGTATCCCAGATACGTGTAGGCGATCAATACAGCCGACCCCCAGAACGCCCATCTCATTGCGCGCCCCGGCCCAGAATTACAATCTTGAGCGTCTGGAACATGATCAGAAGATCCAGCCCGAGCGAAGCATTCTTGATGTAAAAGAGGTCGTACTGCAGCTTTTCCCGTGCATCCTCCAGCGTATTGCCGTACTTGTACTGCACCTGCGCCCAGCCCGTGATCCCCGGCCGCACCACGTGTCGCACACCATAGTAGGGCACCTCCTTGCTCAGCCACTCGACAAACTCCGGCCGCTCCGGCCGCGGACCCACAAAGTGCATATCGCCCTTCAAAACGCACCACAACTGAGGAATTTCATCCAGCCGCGAGACGCGTAGAAATCTGCCCACGCGCGTTATGCGCGGATCGTCATCCGAGGCCCAGGTGGCGCCAGTGTCCGCTTCCGCGTCCACCCGCATGGTACGGAACTTATAGCAGTAAAAGACCACCCCCCGCCGGCCCACTCGCTTCTGGCGGTACAGCACAGGACCCGATGTGTCCAGCTTGACAGCCAGCACCACAAAGGGGAGAAGAGGCAGGGAGAGCAGCAGACAGACCAGTGCCACCGAAAAATTCAGTACCCGTCGCACTAGACGAAAGAAACCGCTGAACCGGAACCCCTCTGCAAAGAGCAGCCAGCTTGGGTACAACTGTTCGACCTCGATCCGGCCCGAGATCTTCTCCAGCCACGATGTTGCCTCCTCGACTTTTACTCCCCCTAGGCGCAGTTCGAGCAACTCGTTCACCGGCAGGGTCCCGCGGCGGTCCAGCATTGCGACGATTACGCGATGCACGCCCTTTTCACCCACGAGCCCCATCAAGTGCGACGCCACCGCATCGCGGGTCAGCTCGCCCTCAACATTTCCGGTCCACCCCACCACCTCAATGCCGAGTGCGGAACGCTCCCGCAAACCCCTGACCAGCCGCTCCGCACGCTCTCCGGTGCCCAGGACATAGACCCGCTCGCGCAGAAAAGTTTGCTTCACCATCCAGGAGTAAGCCGCCCGCCAGCCAAACAAAGTAAAAATCAGGATGATCAGTCCCGTCAGAACGGAACCATTTCCGGGCAAAAGACTGGGGAATATGAAAGCGACCGCGGAGAGCGCCAGCGCCACCATCCCCAGAACAAGCAGCAGGCGGAATACCTGATCCCACTTCGCACCCAGACTGGAGGAATCGTACAGGTCAAACCAATGGGAAAGCAGCAGCACAACTCCGGTAACCGCGAGAATCTTGAGGTACCCACCTTCGACGTTGAGCAGCAACCAGCTGTCCTCATTCCGCCACATCGTACCCAGGACGAACGAAACCCAAACGATCAGGGCCTCGCCCGCCAGAAGAACCAGCGTGCGCAGCGGGTAATACACTTTGAACAGCCGGATCACGTTTCCCTGTTTCCCTTAAGACTTGGACTCGGTCCCATTCTTCTCATCCGGCGCGTAGTAATAGCGCGTATAAGGCAGGGCTTCGCTTTCAGTACCGTTCAGCACCACCCCTACCAGTACCTGATCGGGAAATTCCTGCCGCGCACGACGCGCCATATCAACTGGCGTCGCGTTGGAGCGCACTACCATCAACACACCGTCGCATGCCTTCGCCAGCACACTGGCGTCGGAGACGGGCACCGCGGGCGGGGAATCGATGATGATCCAGTCGAACAGCGCATCCACCCGTTCCAGCAAGAGTTTCAGCCGTCCGTTTGCTACCAGTTCGGAAGGGTCGGAGATCTCGCTGCCGCTGGGAATGAAGAACAGGCTTTCCATCTTGCCCCGCTGCATGATCTCGAACTCATCGTTCTTTTCCTGCAGGTAGTCGGAAAGGCCGGGGGACGAAGATGTGCCCAGCATCGCATGCAGCCGAGAACCGCGCAGATCGGCATCGATCAACAACACGCGGCGCCCGTGCTGCCGCACCATCACTTGTGCCAGGTTTGCCGCCGTAAAAGACTTGCCCTCTTTGGGTAGCGCGCTGGTCACCAGGACCTTCTTCAGTGCCATCTTCTCGCGCGTAGAATAAAGCCGGGAACGCAGCGTGCGGAATTCCTCCGTGCCCCGAGCGGCCTCGTCGCCGTTAAAGAACAGCATTGTTCTCTCATCCGGCTTCCATTGCAGGTGCGGACAGCGCGCCAGCAAGGCGTCGAGGCTGAAGGGACTCGCGAACGACGGCATCGCCGATGAGCCTGCCGATGAGCTTGGTACCCCGCCGGTAGGCACTCCCGCATCCACCGCCACTCGCGGCTCCTCCGCCGGCGCCACCCTCGGCATTTCACCCACGTCCGGCGCGAAGTCGAAGGGGCCAGGACCTCCCTGCGATGCCGCTCGCTCCTGTTCCGCTTTCTTCAGCGCCTCGTGAATTCTGCTCATGGTTTCCCTTCTTCGGGGAGGTCTTTATCTTCTTCCTGCAAGCGGCTAGCCGAGTTGGCTAGCGCCCGCAAGGCTTCCATTAAATCGAGTTTTCCTGGAACTGCCGCCACTGGTGGTGCCGTAATCACCCCCGCCGCCGAACTTTCATCCAGCTCAAAGTCCCGCGCCACACTCTCCACCACTGCCGGTGCGATCACTCTCTGCTGGTCCACGAAGGCGCTCACCAGGCAGTGCTCGCACAACAGGTTGATGACCCTAGGAATCCCGGTGGCATAGCGGTGGATCATCACAACGGACTCTGGATCGAAGATCTGCTGGCCGTTGGAACCGGCGATGCGTAACCGCTGCTGGATATAAGCCTTCGTTTCCTCCAGCGTGAGAGCATGCGTCTTGGCACGCAGCGTCAGCCTTTGCCGCAACTGCCGCAGTTGCGGCTGCTTCAGCCTTTGCTCCAGCTCGGGCTGGCCCACAAGTACGATTTGGAGCAACTTCTCCGTGAAGGTCTCCAGATTGGTGAGCATGCGGATCTCCTCCAGAACCTCATCGCTCAGGTTCTGCGCCTCGTCCACGATCAGCACCGCCGTCTCACCCGCCCGGTAGCGATCCAGCAGCCAGTTGTTGAGCCGGAGCAGGATCTGGCTCTTGGCCCTGGAGTCGCATGAGATGCCAAAATCCGCCATCATGTAATCCAAAAACTGCGGGGTGTTCAGGCGCGAGTTGAAAATGAAGGCCGTCGGCACCTGCTGCAGCCGCAACCACTCCAGCAGCTTGTTGATGAGCGTAGTCTTGCCCGTCCCCACTTCTCCGGTCAGCAGCACAAAACCCTTGCGGCTTTGTATGCCGTAGGTTAGGCAGGCCAGCGCCTCCTCGGTGTGCCGCGTCAGAAACAGATAACGCGGGTCGGGGTTGACGTTGAACGGATTCGCCCGCAGGCCGTAGAACTGTTTGTACATGGTGTTCGACCGGAACGCTCGCCTAAACCCTGGTCGTTTCCTTTCTAACATCTCGATCACTAGGCTGCTTGTTCCGGTTCCAGAAATGCCTTTTCCCGTTACCGTCGGCCGCCGCCGTCTCCACCACCCAAGGGACTGCCACCAGCATCGGAAGATCCAGTGCGTCCTCTGCGTCCGCTTGCGTGCGGATGGACTTGTCGCGTAGCTCCAGCCACAGCGCCAGAGCGGCCCCGATTCCCAGACCGGCGCCCAGTCCTCCTCCCGCAAACAGCAACCGGTTCGGGAAGCTCGGCGAATCCGGTGGGCTCGCAGGATTGAGCAACCGCATTTGCTCACCTCGCTGCTGCTGCTCCATCTTCAGCGCAATGTCGGACTTGCTCTTGTCGGCCAACAGATCCTGGAACACCTTTTGGGTATTGTCGTAATCGCGAGCCAGTTGCTTGTACTGTTCTTCGATGGCAGGGCTGAGCGCCACACGGCCCTGATACACGGATATTTCCTGCGTGAGTTTTTTCTGATCGCGCGTGAATTGCCCAATCAAATCCTCGTATTGATGCAGCTGCAAGCGCAATTGACGAATCTCGGGCGGCTCCGAGGCCGACTGCTTTTCGGTAGAGGTGTCCGTCCCCTTGCCAGAGACATCGTTGACCTCGCCCAGCCTTTTCTTGACCAGCGCGATATCGGCCTTGGTCTTGATCACATCGGGATGATCGTCCGTGTAGCGCGCCTGCAGGTCATTGAGCTGGGTTTGCAACTGGCTAAGCTGTTGCTGCAGGGTTTGCGGATTGCTCGCTGACTGCGAGCTCTTCCACGCCGAAAGTTGCTGCGCCAGCAACGATTCGGTGTAGGTCTTGTCCTGGGTCGCCCGGTTCAAATTTTGGGTATTGGCATCCAACTGCGAGTTCAGTCCCATCAGAATCTTCAGGTTATTTTCTTCATCACCGGGGAGCTGGCCCATGTATTGCTTCTTGAACTCCGCCAGTTTGGTGTCCAGTTCGTCGAGATTACGCTTGGTATCTTCCACCTGCCGGCTGAGAAATTCGGTTGTGCCCCGGGCTACTTCCTCGCGCGACCTTAGGTTCTCCTCCAGCACAAGAGACGTCAGTTCGTTGCACATCCGCTGCGCTTCGCCGGGAGTCGATGCGGTGTAGTTCACATAGAAACCCGGAACCGCGCTGCCCTGACCTGGCTTTTTCTTGCCCCCGGTGCCTATCTCCGACAGGGTGGTAATCACCGGTTCAACGGTCATGTTAAGTCGGATTCTTTCGATTACATCATCCAGATTTTTACCCGGCTTCGCCAATCCCGTCCGCTCCAGCATGGGCTGTAAACGGCTCTGACTGAGTATTTGCTGCTGCAGCAAAGCAACGCGCTCTGCCAGATCCTCGGTAACCATGGGCTCCACAATGCCCTGCGGAACTTTTTGAGCCTCCACTAGCACCAGAGATTGCGACGTGTATTTGGCGGCAAAAAAATACGAAACCAGAAATCCGGCCAGCGGCGCCAGTAGCGCCGGAAGCAGAATCACCTTGATCCGGCGGCGCAACATCGCCAGATAATCATCCATGGTCAGTTCACGGTTTTCCATCATTTCGCTACCTATTCCGCCGGCCCTGACGGCCTAGCCCAAAATTAATCCAGCCGCGTAGGCCGGGGAATCCAATCCAACCCAATCGTTCCTACATGTCGTGGTGCAATCCGGTTGCAGGGGCCGGCACCCTGGCAATACGAGTTGTCGAAGGATAAGTCGTTGAACTGATAGCTGGCATAGCCTTCTAATGTGCGCCCGAGCATCCGGTGTATGCGCACGCCCGCATAACCGTACTGGTATACGTTGGCGTTCACTCCCGGGCATGCGGGTGCATTCGGCTGCTTGGTCGCAGCTGCAGCACACGCGGCAATCTGCGAAAGGGTCAGCGGAATCACCCGGCTGTTGCGCGAATATCCGAAATCGGCTTTAACGGTCCAGATCCGGCCCAGCGACCGGCTGGCAGTCAGGTTCGCGATGTCGCTTTCCGCGCCCGCAAAGAAACCCGAGCCATTGGTAAGATAGTGCATATAGCCCACATCCAGGTTGACCTTCCGAAACCTGTAGCGCAGGGCGACGCGTCCGGCAGCACCGATTCGAAGATCGTTCGTGGGGCATTCAACTTCCGGACCCGGCAATGTGAATATGCAGGCAGGGTTGCTGAGGTTCTGGGTGGTCGGAGCCACCACGGTGGGTAAGTCGTTGATCTGGGTGAACTGGGGTCCCACGCTGATCACGAAATCCATGCGCCCCGAAATGCGATGTCCCCACATCACCTGGATGACGTGGTTGTGGAAGTTAACGCCAGTGGAAAAATCGAACCCCTGGTACCCGTATACCAGCGCGCCCTGATCGTGGGCTCCCAGCAAACGGCTGTAGCCTACTTGAGCCGAGACTTGGGTACTTCCGATGAACGAGTTCTCCGTTCCAGGTTCGTTTCCCAGAAAGTGTACGAACCCATATCCTCCGGTAACGGTAATGGAAGACTTAGGCGTCAGACTTTCGATTACGTCGACGACGCTGAGGTTCATGAGGCGTGGAACTTGACCAAGCGCTCCCAGTCCAGTCCCTCCAAAGAAGGCACTCTGCCCGGCCAAACCAGCACCTGTAGCTCCTACAACTCCGTAAGAACCGCCGAAGGTTCCCTCTGGCTGATAACTGAAAGCGTCTCGAATTCCCAACTCGCCTCGTTTCCACATGACTTTCTGAGTTAGACCTAGCTCCTCTATTTGTCTGAAGCCGACATGCTGAACGTTGTAGTAGCTCACTCCTCCCAGATAGTCGAGATAGAGATCGTAATGACTCCACAACCGTCGCAACTCCAAACTGCCCACCGCCCGCGAGATCGTGGCGGTTCTTGATCCACCCAGGGTATCCGCGACATTAGAGTCCACGGTTTCGTTCAAATGCCCGCCCGGCTGCAGGTAACTCAAGGGCGCGGTATGCGGCTCCAGGTTCGGCATATCCAATCCCGAGATTGGAGGATTCTCGCTGATGAGCGGCACCGGGTTGTCCTCGCCAAACAGTGGCATCGGCGGCTCTTGGTCGGAACTCTGCCCCCAGGCCGCGCTCAGCGCCAGGACGAGCACTGCTATGCCCCAAATGCTATGACGTACGCTCATCGCGATTCCTCAGGGGACCACCACTGTATCGCCTGGTCTCAGCGTGATATTTTGCTCTGGATGACGCCCTTTCACAACGTCTTTATAGTTGAATGGCAGCTTCACCTGCCGACCATTTTCCATGCGCAAGAGATAAATGCCCTTCAAGTTCGCGAACTGAGTAAAGCCCGCGCTGGCCAGTGCCTGCAGTATGGTCATATTGGGCAGCAGAGGTATTGCTCCCGTGTGCGTTACTTCCCCGGTCACGAAGATTCGCTGGCTGTTCATCGCCGTCACCACCACGGTCACGTGCGGATCGGCAATGTATTTCTTCAGCTTCTCGGTGATTGAGTCTTTCAATTGCAGCGGCGTCAACCCTGCGGCCTGAACGTCGTCCAGCAAAGGCAGTGAAATCTTGCCGTCGGGCCTCACCGGCAGAGTGGCGTTCATGTCTGGTTCTTTCCAGACCGCGATGCGCAGCATATCGTCGGGGCCGATGGAGTAATCGGCTGGGGCCCCCGGGGTCACGGGAACCGCCTGAGTTTCCGGCGCGGCTGCTTTCCCCGGCGCAGTGCTGTCGGCGGCGTGTTTCTGGGCCCACACACTAATGCTCACGAACCCCAACAGCGCCACGCACGCCAGCTTCATTACCTTCGTCATGCACTCTCCTGTGCAGCTAGGACGCCCTATACTCGGAGCATCCCATCTGTTTCAGCTTGTACAGTAAAGCCTTGTAGCTGATCTGCAATTGCTCCGCGGCCCGTCTCCGGTTCCGCCGGGTCCGGGTTAGCACGCAAAGAATGATTTCCTTTTCCGCTTCGCGCGAGGCGGGTAGTTGCCTCTTGTCCGCCCCACGCTCGCCAGCTATCCTCATCGGCTCCCGAATCAGAGCGGAAGGCACGTTGTTCACGCTTTGGCGGACGTTTGATTTCATCGACTCGACCGTTCTCGCGGCTAAGAAACTCAAAGTACTACTGGACGCTGGGGTGTCTCTATCGCCTAGGCAAACGGCAACCTAACTGTCATCCCCATTTCCGGGCGGGGAAATTCGTGTTTTCAAGTTTACCACCATGTTTTCAAAAGTATGAAAGCCAGAACCGGGCTCGGGAGGGAGAAATGTTATTCACCTCACCTTACACCTCATCCGCACAAGAGGGAAAATTCTTACCCAACCGCGGTAACCCAGGTTCCGTTCCTGCCCTCCGGGATGGGTCAACAATGCCCTATTTTTCCTCACAAAGCATCGCGTGACCCCAAACCAATATCAATAAGGATCCCTCATCACCGGCCTTTTGGATTGCGGCCCCCAATCGCTTCGCATATGCTGAACACGATCCCTTGATGATAGAGTCTGTTCCAATGAGGGCAGTGTTGCAATCCGAGTCCCCAACTACAACTGCGTCCACCGTTGAGCCGCTGCCGCCCTCCTGGTGGCAAAAGGCCGTTTTAGCGGGACTATTGCTCTGGCTGTACATTCCAACGCTCACCCATCTGGTCGGGCAGTGGTGGAGCGACCCCAATTTCTCTCACGGTTTCTTCGTCCCGCTCTTTTCCGCTTTCGTGGTCTGGCACGAACGGTCCCGACTCACCCGCCTGACCCCGCGGCCCTCGTGGTGGGGGCTGTTTCTCCTAGGGTTCGGCCTCTGCGTACTTATTGTAGGTCAGTTGGGCGCCGAGCTTTTCCTTTCGCGTTTCTCGATGTTGATCGTTCTGGCTGGCTTGATCGTGCTCTTTCTTGGGTGGAGTTTCTTTTGCGCCCTTCTGTTTCCCTGGGCGTTCCTGTTCCTGATGGTCCCGATTCCGGCCATCGTTTTCAACCTCATCACCTTCCCGCTGCAGTTGCTGGCGTCGAAACTTGCCGGCACCATTTTGCCCTGGATGGGCGTACCTGTTTTGCGGGAAGGCAACGTCATCCTGCTCCCCGCCATGGCTTTGGAAGTAGCCGAGGCCTGCAGCGGTATCCGCTCGCTCATGTCACTCGCCACGCTCGCCGTCATCTACGGTTACCTGATGGAGCGTAACGCCGCCCTGCGCATACTGTTGGCTTTGGCCTCGATTCCGATCGCCGTCGCCGCCAACAGCCTACGCATTGTCGGCACGGGACTTCTGGTCCAATACTGGGATCCGGACAAAGCTCAAGGCTTCTTTCATCAGTTCTCGGGATGGCTGATTTTCATGGTTTCGCTGGTCCTGATGTACTTTCTGCATCGCGTTGTCCGTATCTTCTGGCGCGAAGGAGCGGACTCATGAAGCCATCCAGCGCGCTACGTTTCATTCTCTCAGCCGCACTGATTGCCCTAACCGCCATCCTGCTGCAGATCCGCGGCCGCACCGAAGTCATACCCAAACACGTGCCGCTCTCGTCCTTTCCCGCCCAACTGGGAAACTGGGACAGCACCATGATCGAGTTGGATCAGAAGACTCTGGAAGTACTGGGCCCCGGCGACTTCATGCAACGCGTCTATCAAGACCCCGCCGGCAAACAGCCCGACGTCGAGGTGTTCATAGCTTATTTTCCCAGCCAGCGCACCGGCGACACCATCCATTCTCCCCAAAACTGCCTGCCCGGCGCGGGATGGAATCCCGAGGAGAACGTCCGCGTTACGCTCTCCATGCCGGGCCACGCCCCTTTCCCCGCCAACCGCTATGTCATCTCGAGAACCGGGGCGCGCAAGTTGGTGTTGTATTGGTTTTGGGCCCATGATCGCGGCGTCGCCAGTGAATACTGGGCCAAGTTCTATCTGGTCGAGGACGCGATTCGCATGAACCGCAGCGACGGTTCTCTGGTGCGCTTTGTGACTCCTCTGTTTCCCGGCGAAACACCGGATGCCGCGCAGCAACGCCTTCTCCCTTTTACGTCCGCTGTGGTTCCGCTCCTGGATAACTACATCCCGCGCTGATCAGGACGCGAGCGGCAAAAATCTTCATGTCCCTCCCAGCCCTATCTGCGGTTTTCTGCCTCGCTTTATTGGATCGCGAAAATCACCGATCATAGCCACGATCCCGGGGCGCCCCATTGCCTGACCCGAACCAGGTTCCTGCGATTCGCTGTGGGTGTTCAACAAAGAGAAAGAAGATTATCCCGGTGCAAAACAAAAGCCCCGTCGGGGCTTTTGAGGAGCGAATGGCGCGTGGAGCTAGGGTTTCAGTTTCCTGCGAGCAATTCCCGCCAGACCGACCAATCCGGTTCCGAGCAACGCGAGAGTTCCGGGCTCCGGAACCACGGTGCTGACAATGGTTTCGCCGCTGCCCAGGCTCGCCGATCCGGTAAACCCGTTCTTGCCAGAGGTGAACGTGCCAAACCAAGTTTGATTCGTCACTCCAACCGCGGTTCCCCCGGCGAACCAGGTTCCGGAGATAGAACCTTGAATGCTATAAGTGTTCGCCCCGTTTGGCCCGGTGCCCAGCAAAGTCAGCGTCACTGGACTGGTAAAGGTCCCTGTGAAGATCGCTCCGTTCGGAACCCCATTCATGCCATTGCCCACGATGTTGAAGCTGCCGCCACCCTTGAACGTCGTAACGCCCCCCACGGTCGATAGGAACGAGCCCGTCTGGAAGCTCAAGGTGCCCAAGTTGCCGGGCAGGCCAGTGCCAAGGCCCGTGGCCTGAATAATTTCAGAATTACTGAGGGTCAAACCGGCATTACTTCCCGTTAGCGTGCCGCCGCTGTTGCTGAAATCCACGGTGCCCGCAAAAGCCGCAAGCGGCAAGGCCATAGCTAGCACAGCCATTAAAACCATCCGCTTCATAGTCATACTCTCCTGAATTTATTCTGCGAAACCATCAAACCCATTGAAGGAAGCTCGTTCTAGCCCACCAGTATATACCCTCTACGAGTCTCTCGAATTAACAAAAAGCCTCGAGCGGGTAAACTGTGTGATCGGAATACAAACACTCCCCGGAGCACCCAACAGTATCTGTCTATTGATGTTACAGGAGAATCACGCCAATATTAACAGTGTGTTAATTTCCTGGACACCCACGCTTCAGCTTCCGACATTACTGATTTCCTGAATGCCTTGGTTCGATGGACGCGAAAAGGAAAAGCCGATTTTCGAAGATCGGAAATGACCTATGGAGAATTGAGCGCGGCGACTCGATGCTATGTCCCCAACGATCAGCGTAGAGAAATAGGAGGGGCGCCCTGAGTTTTCCACCGCACGCTTTTCAGACACGACCTGCCTCTTGCGCATGATTGGCAAGATCTGCGTCCGGGCCGAAGGAAGGCCTCCCGGTGGGATCGCGAAATAACGATGTTCCTCTCATGTATACGGGTTTGTCGATCGCCAGAAGGTCGAGGATGGTGGGTGCAACAGCCAGCAAAGGCACCCGCTGCTGATGCACTTTATGTGTCCGAGCGGGATCGCGAATCCAGAGTATTCCATCCGGATGATGCATTCCGCTCTTGCCCCCTCCGATGGAATAGAACGCGTCAAAGAAAGGTATGCTCCGGTCGGAATTCTCGACCCGCAGCCCGGCATCGTCCGGGAGGGCGTGATGGATCGAGCAACTGGTGAATACTCCGCTGCCATCGCGCTTGGCAAAGAGGGCCCGCTCCTGCCCGACTCTCAGGGAAGCAAGCTTTATTTCAGCATCGGCCGCGTCGGACTCGTTCTCCAGGCGAAGCCAGAATTGCTCGGCCATCACCGGCTCTGATCGGCAAGGGCTGGTTATTCCGGCAAACCTCAGGAGTTGCGCGAAGTCCCTCGGACGGTAAGACGACTTCCCACCCTTCTCTTCATACCTGAGGCAGGGCTGCTGGCTCATCGCCGTAGAGAAAATAAGGGTGGCTTCTTTACCTACCAGTTCGAGCATTCGGCCCAGGAGTTGGTCCATGGCCAGGTAGCCTTCCAGGATGGATGATTCATACTCCAGTTGCTTCTTGCGATCGAGCGGAACCGTAAATAGTCCCGGCTCCATGTAGCGCCAATACAAGTGCTGCATGTGCGCCGTGCTATTGAGAAAGAAGGTTGAAAACGCGGGTTTGATACGCCGGTAGACCGCGCGGAATACGTCAAATTGCAGCTTCTCGAGAATGAACGCCCGACGCCAGCGCCCGGTTCCAGTCTTCTTCTCCGAGAGGAGTTGCTGGAAAATAGATGCCACGCTAGTGGCAGACAGTCCATGAGCAATCATGAAGCGCATGAACCGCGCGTAGTCGGCCTTGCTCAAGGGAACCCGGTCGTTGCTGTATTCCTGAACATTTCGCTGGACGAAGTGGAAGTAGGGCAGAAGCGCTTCAGGTTGCGGCTGAAGATCGGCAGACCATGGATCGGGCAGCAGGTAGCCCCTGGTCCCCTTTTCGCAATTAGCATTCATGCTGCCGCAGACCCAGACTGTTTCTCCTGTCTCTGAGACCAGGTCCCATACGTTCTTATGCCGCAGCTTGTGCCCCTCGGAAAGCCGGAAGATGCCGTGCTCGGAGTACGGGACGCCGGTGTGCACCGTCACCCACTGGATCCACGGCTCCAGATAAGGTTCCTGCTCCTCCGCATCGCTGATGAAAACTTCTGAGCTTTCCCGCAAGCGCGCAAAGTTCGGCAGCTTGCCCTCGGAGATGAAGCGATCCATCAGAGCTGGGGTGAGTTCGTTGAACTCCAGAAGAACAAGAGGCCGGGGACGCATACTTCCTCCACTTTATCTGTCTTCCGGGAGCGGATCAAGAGACGAGGGCGTGGCTTCGAGATCGCAACCCGTTTGTCGTTCCGGCAAGGACGCTTAGGCAAAAATTGTTTCCAGACGAGATCCCGTGAGCCAATGCAGCGTTCAATTGCTGAGAATCGTACCACGATAGGGCCCGAAGTCAAGCAGTAGAGCTCATGGGGTAGTGGGGTCTTAGCGTGCCATGACCCCACTACCAGCTCATGGGTGTCGGTAGCACATGATATGTCCGGTTGAGATAGCAAGTGATATGTCTGCTTTGTGGGCGGTGAGGATGGGAGACCATGCGGAGCATGGAAGCTTATCCGAGGGCCGCGATGGAGCGGGCGATGAAGGTACAGGACGTGATGTTGCAGGCGATGGCGAAGAAGATCACCTGGTGGCAGGCGGCGGAGATTCTGGGCATCAGCGACCGGCACACGCGGCGGTGGCGGGAGCGCTACGTGGAGGAGGGCTACAACGGATTGCTGGATCGGCGTCGGGGCGAGACGTGCGTGCTCTGGGCAGTGGGGGCAAGTCCGCCACTCCCGCGAATCGTGCCGGCTTTCACCGCCTCTTCGTGGATTATCGCCATGGCGTCCATGAATTCCTTGGGTGGTGGCGGCCCTTGCTTCTCGGCATGCTTGACTAACATCATGAATCGCATTCGTAATATCTCCTTTACGTCAGGTTGGGAGCTGGGCCTTTCCGACCGGCCCGGTCGATGCGAAGCATGGCTCTATTAGGACGTCGAACAAAGAACTACAGAATCGACAGGCTCGAGGATTATTTTTTCACACCCTGCTCGCGCAATTGCTTCTCCTGTTCCCTCACTTCGGGTGTTAACTTGCCGCCAAAGTCATCCGCCTCGAAGACCTGGCGGACCTCGATCTCAGATTCGCCTTCGAAGGGATTCGGGCAACGCTTGAGCCATTCGACTGCTTCTTGCATCGATCGCACCTGCCATAGCCAGAAGCCGGCAATTAGTTTCTTGGTTTCAGTGAAGGGCCCGTCGATCACCGCCCGCTTCGTTCCCAGAACCGGACGCGCTTGCCTTTTGAACTGGGCTGGAGCCCTTCGGCAGCGAGCAGCACGCCGGCTTTCACCAGTTCTTCGTTGAACTTGCCCATTGCCGCGAGCAACTCTTGCTTGGGCATGACCCCCGACTCAGAGTCCTTCGTAGCTCTGACCATCACCATGCATCTCATTTCATGTCCCCTTATGAATTTGAGATTACCTCTACTCTAACGTCGAACAACGGGTGTTTCGAATCGACGAGTGCACAATCTTTTTCTCATCAGGTATTACGTACGACCTCGCAGAGGACTGCTCTTGCGGCCAATTCGTTGTCTCCACGGAAGGAGAGGCGTACTATGTGCGAGCTAAGCCCAAATCGAAAATTCTGGCTAGATTTTACGGACGACATTGGGTTTGGCCGGTAACGCCGCACTGACCTGTGCAGCCAATTGCCGTGGTTGAACACGTCAAACTTCCGGAGGTCGGGGTTAACTATGCTGAACGAAGCGACGATTGCAGATTTTAGGGCCCGCTTGCACGGAGGGCTGATCGAGCCGGGCGATCCCAATTACGATGCGGCTCGCAAGGTGTACAACGCCATGATCGACCGGCGTCCACTACTAATTGCGCGTTGCACCGACGCGGCCGACGTCATGGCGGCGGTGAACTTCGCCCGCGAGCAGAAAATGCTGCTGTCCATCCGCGGCGGCGGGCACAACGCTGGCGGATTGGGAGTATGCGATGACGGATTGGTGATCGATCTCTCGCCGATGAATTATGTTCGCGTGGACCCGAAGAATAGGACCGTGCAAGTCGGCGGCGGAGCGCTCTGGCGCGACGTAGACCATGCGACGCATGCCTTCGGTCTTGCGGTTCCAGCGGGAATCATTTCGACGACCGGCGTGGCCGGACTGACTTTGGGCGGCGGGATCGGTTATTTGACGCGCAGGTATGGCCTCACCATCGACAATCTGCTGGCGGTCGAAATGGTGTTGTCCGACGGCCGTTTCGTTACCGCCAGCGCCAGGAAGAGTTCCGACCTGTTCTGGGCAGTGCGCGGCGGGGGTGGCAACTTCGGCGTTGTGACTTCATTTCTTTTCAAGGGGCAACGCGTGCACACCGTTTACGGCGGTCCGATGCTGTGGCCGATGGAAGACGCGGCCGAGATTATGCGCTGGTACCGCGATTTCATGGTGAAGGCGCCCGATGACCTTTATGGTTTTTTTGCGTTCCTCACCGTACCCGCAGTCTCTCCGTTCCCAGAGCGCCTGCGCAACAAGAAGATGTGCGGCATCGTGTGGTGCTACACCGGACCGATCAAGAAAGGGGAGAAAGCGTTCAAGCCGATACGGAGCCTGAAGGCTCCAGCGCTCGACATGGTCGGGCCAATCCCGCATCCTGTACTCCAGAGTATGCACGACGGTCTCTATCCGCCGGGCCACCAATGGTACTGGAAGGCCGATTTCGTCCGTACGTTGCCGGATGGAGCCATCGCGGTGCATCTGAAATACGCGGCGAACATGCCGTCGATGCAGTCGACCATGCATCTGTACCCGATTAACGGCGCCGCCGGACGCGTCAAAAACAGTGGCACGCCGTGGGATTACCGCGACGCAACGTGGAGTTCTGTGATTGTCGGGGTTGACCCGGACCCGGCGAACAAGGAGAAAATCTCCACGTGGGCGAAAGAGTATTGGAGCGCACTTCATCCCTACTCCGCCGGCGGCGCGTACGTCAACTTCATGATGGAAGAGGGCGAGGATCGCATCCGGGCGACGTACGGCAAAAATTACGATCGTTTGGCCAAGATCAAGAAGCGTTACGATCCGAGGAACTTGTTCCGAGTAAATCAGAACATCAAGCCGAAGTGAGACAGAAAACTGAGATCAAATCCTGATCGGTGGGCTCACTGCTTCCATTTGTTCTCAATCCGCGGCGGATGCTGAAGCGTTTGCATCACCACGCAATATTGTTCCGTTTTGGCCTGCAAGGCCCTTAGCTGCTCTGGTGTTGCCTCCGGTGCGCGGATGTCGAAAGTGACTCGGATGCTCTCAAATCCGACCGGAGCCTCTTTCGATATTCCTAGCGTTCCTTGCAGATCCAGATCGCCGTCGACTGTGACATGGATTGCCTCTGTGGGAATTCCCATGGCAGCGGCGACCATTTGGCAGGTAATCTGGGCGCAGGCGGCTAACGCGCCTAACAGCAGGTCTCCCGAGCAGGCTCCTGTACCGGCGCCACCAACTCCTTTGTGCGCTTGCGCCTTGTAGATCGCACGGCCCAAGTCCACAGCACAAGCGATCGGTGCGTCAGATTGCGTGCCGTGTGCGGTCAGCGTGATCCGCGAACTGGCCGGGTCTTCCCGGTACATGTCTTTCAGGGGCCGCTGCAACGTTCGAATATCCATGAATCCCCTCCAGAAACTGCGATATTATAAACGAATTCAGGGGTGCTGCCTGAGCGTGACTCGTGGCAGCCACTAAACATTCAACTGTAATTGCGCAGCGGCGAGCAGTCCTCTTTGGCGTGCAAAGAGCTGCGCCAACCAGATTTATGAACCCACCTTTCACGTCGAGTCCGGCGTCATCCACCCTGTCGCCGGGGATGCGCTTCGGCAGTTACGAGATTCTTCAGCGACTGGGCGCCGGCGGCATGGGAGAAGTCTATCGCGCTAAGGACACCCGCCTTGATCGTGAGGTCGCGATCAAAATCCTTTTGCTCGACAGTTGTTCTCACCCGGAGGCCTTATCGCGCTTCGAGCAGGAAGCCCGTTCCGCCTCCGCGCTTAATCACCCGAACATCGTAACCATTTATGAACTCGGGCATGTGAACAGCACGCGTTATATCGCGATGGAACTAGTGGATGGAGAAACGGTGCGCACGCTGCTCACCATTGGCCCTATTCCATTTCGCAAGTCCGTCGCAATCGCGGCGCAGATTGCCGACGCTCTCGCCAAAGCACACGAGATCGGTATCATTCATCGCGATTTGAAGCCGGAGAACTTGATGGTTTCTGGCGAAGGTACGGCTAAGGTGCTGGATTTCGGTCTGGCGAAACTTCTTAAGCCAGACGCCGGGAGCTCTGATGCGCCTACCATCATGACCGAGAGTGGAACGGTAATGGGTACCGTGGGCTACATGTCGCCGGAGCAAGCGACCGGCGGTGAAATCGATTTTCGTTCTGACCAGTTTTCCTTCGGATCGGTTCTCTACGAAATGGTCACGGGGTCTCCCGCGTTTCAGAAAAAGACTCATGCAGAAACGATGGCCGCGATCCTTCGCGATGAACCCGAGCGCCTCGGTGCCAGAACGCTGCAGGCGCCCGCTCCTTTCATTTGGATCGTGGAGCGTTGCCTGGCTAAAGATCCGAAGCAGCGTTACGCCTCCACCCGGGATTTGGCCCGCGACCTCGCCGCCGTGCGCGACCGCCTAGCCGATGCGCCTGCCCGGAAATCCGAACCTCGCCCCAATAATCTGCCGGCGCAGCGTACCGCATTCATTGGTCGGGAACGTGAGGCGGCTGACCTTCGCCAGCTCCTGCGCCGCGCTGACGTACACCTCGTGACCCTCACCGGCCCGGGCGGCATCGGCAAGACACGGCTCGCCTTGCAGGTGGCGGGTGAAATGGCCGACCAGTTTGCAGCCGGTGTTTGCTTTGTCGGTCTGTCAGCGATTGGCGAACGGGGCCTGATCGCTTCCGCGATAGCGCAAGCCGCGGGGGTGCGCGAGACCGGAAATAAGTCGCCGCAAGAAAACTTGGTGGAGCACCTAGGCGGCCTGAGCCAGCCCATGCTTCTCGTGCTCGATAACTTCGAGCACATCATCGCTGCCGCGCCGGTCGTGGCGCAAATTCTTACAGCCGGCCCAAAACTCAAGGTTGTGGTTACGAGCCAGGCACCACTGCATATCTATGGCGAACACGAATTTCCTGTGCCACCGCTCGCGCTGCCCGATCCGAAGTCCAACCCGGCTCTGGAGGTGCTTTCCCGTCTTCCAGCGATCGCGCTCTTTGTGGAACGCGCGCAGGCGGTCAAGCACCAATTCGCCCTGACGAAAGAAAACGCAATTGCGGTGGCCGCCATCTGCGCCCGGCTTGACGGGCTTCCGCTGGCCATCGAATTGGCTGCTGCACGCGTCAAGCTGCTTTCGCCGTCCGCCATGCTGGCCCGCCTCGAAAGCCGTTTGACCCTGCTGACCGGTGGCGCCCGCGATCTGCCGACAAGGCAACAAACTCTTCGCAACACTGTGGAGTGGAGTTACGGCCTGCTCCATGGCGCTGAACAAATTATTTTTCGCAGACTTTCCGTGTTTACGGGTGGCTGCACGCTGGAAGCCGTGGAAGCGGTCTGCGACACCAAAGGCGATTTGGGACTGGACGTGCTGGACGGCATGGCTTCGCTGGTTGACAAGAGCCTGGCGCAGCAAGTCGAGGAGGCCGATAAAGAAACGCGCTTCATGATGCTCTCCACCATCCGGGAATACGCCCTCGAACGCCTGGCTGAGAGTAACGACGAACCTGCGACTCGCCGGGCGCATGCGGCTTACTACCTCGTGCTTGCCGAAGAAGGCGCCGAGGATATTGCTGCTCAACCCGAATGGCTTGACCGTTTTGAAGTCGAGCATGAGAACTTCCACCTGGCGATTGACTATCTAATCAAAACTGGGGATGCCGAATGGGGAATGCGCCTTGGCGCGGCTCTGTTCCGCTTCTGGGAAACACGGGAGCATCTTACGGAGGGCCGTGACGCTCTCGGCAGGATCCTGGCAATGGAAGGAGCCGCGGCGCGTCCGAAGCTGCGCGCACGTCTGCTGTTCGCCGCCGCAGTTTTGGCGGCGGCACAGGGCGATTACCACTCTGGGCTGCCACTGTTCGAAGAAAGCCTGGCGACTTGTATCAAACTGAACGATAAGCCCGGCGTTGCCGTAGCCCTAAACGCGTTGGCCGTCAACGTTCGCGATCGTGGCGAATTCGCTGCTGCGTCTCAACTCTTCGAGCAATGTCTTGCTATATGGAGGGAACTTGGCGACCCCCCTAACATAGCCCGAGCCCTTAGCAATCTCGCCAGTGTGATGAAGTTGCAGGGCAAATATGAGCGCGGGTCCTCGCTTTACAATGAGTGTCTGACGATGTTCCGTCAGGCCGGAGATGGCACCGGTGTGGCCTGGACGTTGAACCACCTGGGCGACGTAGCTCGCGAAAAAGCGGACTTGGTTGCCGCGCGTTCCTATTGTGAACAGAGCCTTTCGGAGTTTCGGCGACTGCATGATAGCTGGGGAATTGCGAGCGCGCTCTCCGATCTGGCAAGTCTGAGCTGCGATCAGGGGAACAACGCCGAGGCGCGTCGTCTGTACGGGGAAAGCATCAAGCTGTTTCAGGAGTTGGGTCACAAACGCGGCGTAGCCAGAGCCCTCGAATGTCTCGCTGTGAGTGCCGCAGCGCAATCGAACGCTGAGCAATCGCTGCACTGGGCTGGAGCCGCGGCCGCCCTTCGCCAACAATTGGGGGCGCCGCTTATGCCTGCCGAGCAACGCAGGCTGGACAAAGCCCTGGAGTTTGCGCGCCGAACGCTCGGCAATGCTGCAGGCCTGACCGCGTGGATGGAAGGTTGGGCGATGCCAGTAGAGCAAGCCATCCAGGCGGCACTTAACTGCGACGCGGAATCAGGTCTGCGGACTCGAAACTCCGGTTAAGTCAATTTGCGGTGTTCGGATCCATCATGCGGCGCACTGCCGAGATCCGATTTGCCGGAAAACCTCCGCGGCGGGCGTGTTCGCGAATCGTTTCCTCATCTGGAGCTAGGTACACACAATAGACTTTATCGCCAGTGACGTACGAATGGAGCCATTTGATTTCCGGTCCCATGTCTTTCAGAACGCCTACCGACTTTCTGGCCACCGCCTGTAGTTCCGCATCCGTTAAATTACCTGCGCCTGGGATCTCCCGCTCGATGACGAATTGGGGCATGGCAACCTCACCAAACGGTCATGGTAGCAGATTTTGGGCCTGAAAGTGCATCGCACGGCGACACGCAGAACACCGGGAAGCTGTTGGGGGCCAACAGGACGGGGTGTTCGAAGGATCCCTGCTCATTAGCGGATGACGGGTAAAGCGGAAGTTATGCCTGGGCAAGGCATAGCGCAGGCGTCACCTATACCGGGCTCGCCGTTTTCCGCGCTGGACTAAAGAAGGGCAACGCCGTCACCTTGACGTTCGTCTTCAGCCGGATCGCCTCAATCGTAATCTCCATCTGCAAGAGCGTCCCCAGCTTCGAGTGCGCCGTCTCAACGCTGGCGAGCGCAATCATCTTTTTCAGGACCGGCGACCAACTCGTGGTCGTCGCCTTGCCCACCTGCTTTTCTCCGGAGTACAAAGGCACCGCCACGCGCGATGCCTGACTGGGCGCCGCCGGAGTAAGGCCATAACGCTCATAAAGCGCCTCCACGTCGGTCCAATCGACTTCCACGCCGACAAGTTGCCGCGGGACGCCGTTCCTCGCATCCTGTTCCAGCGCCCGCTTGCCAATAAAGTTTTCTTTTTCCAGATGCACCATCCTGGCGAAGCCCAGCTCGTACGGCGAATACGTTTGCGACGGAATCAGCGCCTTCTTCGAACTGCTGTAGTCCACTTCAATCAGCAGCAGCCCGGCCTCCACGCGCGCCACATCCAGAGCCAGCATGCCCGCAGCTTGCAGGTCAAACTGCTTGCCCTTTTCCGCCAGTGCATCCCACACTTTCACCGCATCGTTGGCTTCTCTTAAGGGGACCCAGATTTCATATCCCAGATCGCCGGTGTACCCAGTCCGCGAAATGTCCACGGGCACGCCCGCAATCTTCGCGCGCGTCACGCGAAAATATTTCAGGTTCGCAATGTCGGCCTCGGCCACCATCTTCAGCAGCTTCGCCGAAGTCGGCCCCTGCAGCGCCAGCGCCGCTACTTTCTCGGAAATGTCCTCGACCTGCACGTCCATATTCAGGCCGTTCTGCCGGAACCAGCGCAAGCTGGGATCGGCAGCCGTCCAGCGATAAACATTTTCCCCCAGCCGGGAGATCGTCCCGTCGTCGATGACCTTGCCCTCTTCATCGCACCAGCAGCAGTAAATCACCTGCCCCACTTTCACTTTATTAATGTCGCGCGTGATCACGCGGTTCACCAGCCGGGTCGCGTCTTTGCCTGTGACCAGATACTTGTAAAGTGGTGAAATATCAATCAGCGCCGCCGCATTTCGGATCGCGTTGTACTCGTGCTCGTGATGCACCTCATACACGCTAACCGTGTAGTATCCCGACCACTCGCGGTAATTCAGGCTGTGGCAAAGCGGAAAAGTTCTCTCGTGAAACGCGGTTCCTATAGGCAAAAGACGACCTCAATAATTATTGAACTCGACGACAGATTATACGCTGGAAGCCATCATTGATGGCGTCATCCCAAGCGCAGCCGTTCTTCAGGGCGGAGCGTAGGATCTCAATCAGCCGGCGCATTCGGCCCCCGTCGTCGCCTCAGATTAAACGGGTATTGATCCCGCATATCTTGTCGATCATCACAACAAAGTCCGGACTCACCATCTTTTCCAGTATGCTGCAAGCCTAAACCGAGGTGATCCACCGTGAAACACACGCCAATCTTCCCCATTGCAGTGCTGATCTCAACTCTTTTCGGCTCCTCTATGGGCAACCCCTCCAGCCCGAAAGGTGTGGTCGTAGCCTTTGCGAGATTGCAGTCCCTCGCAGGCGATTGGGAGGGCAAGGATGATAACGGCGACCCCGCAAGAACTACTTTCAAGGCAGTGGCTTCCAATACCGCTATCCTCGAGACCCTTGCCATGTCCGGCATGGACGAGATGTTGACGCTGTACAGCATCGACCGGGATGGAATCGCTCTCGTGCATTATTGTCCCGCGAACAACCAGCCTCACATGCGCGCCGTCCCGCGCGAGGACGCGCCGAATGAGCTTACGTTTCAGTTTCAGGGCGCCACCAACCTGCCCGACCTTACTGCCGGTCACGAACATCAACTGATAATTCTGTTCGAGGATAAAGATCACATCACAGAACAGTGGACGTGGCGCCGGGATGGAAAAGATTCAAAAATGATCTACCGATTCGTCCGCAAGAGCGATAACTAGAGCTTCTCAAGACATTTTATCGCGTGGTCGGGCCCTCTTGCCTTGCCGGCATCCCGTGGTCCAATCAAGAGCGCAGCCTGGCCCACTGAGTCGCCACTTCTCCTGCGCGCCCGGGTTCCCCCAATTATGCAGACAAGACTTGCGGTTCCCGATAGAATGGCGATTCGACGCAAGCTATGCACCCAACAATGCCCACATTGTCGAATGCCCTCCGCAGCTGGAGTGTCCTGCCCAGTGGTCTCTGATACGCGCGCTCCAAAACTGCGCTAGTATTCTTCGTCTGCATTTCTCAACCAGCAAGCTAACAGCTAAAGGCTAAGACCTAATGGCTAACTTATACGATGTAATCGTAATCGGCGGCGGCCACAACGGCCTGGTCAACGCCGCCTACCTTGCACGCGCCGGAAAGAAAGTTCTCGTGCTCGAACGCCGCCACGTTCTCGGCGGGGCTGCCTGCACCGAAGAAATCTTCCCGGGCTTCAAATTCTCCGTCTGCTCTTACGTAGTGTCACTGCTGCGGCCAGAAATCATCCGCGACCTCGATCTCCCCCGCCACGGCCTGGAGATTCTCCCGCTCGACGGAACTTTCACACCCATGCCCGGCGGTGATTACCTGTGGCGCGTGAATGACCACGGGAAAACTCATCGCGAGATCGCCCGCCACTCTCGAGTCGACGCCGAGGCCTACGACGAATTCGGCAAAGCTATGCAAGCCATGTGCCGCTTCGTGAAACCGATTCTCAGCATGGTCCCGCCCGACCCCAACACGCTCAACCCGCGCGAACTGATGAAACTGCTCTTCATCGGACGCCGCTTCCAGGGCATGTCGAGCTACGACAAATACAACCAGGTCCAGCTCATGACCATGAGCGCCATTGATTTTCTCGATCAGTGGTTCGAGACCGACGTGCTCAAAGCAACGATGTCAGCCTCGGGAATCATCGGCACATTCCTCGGCGTGCGCTCGCCCGGCACCGCATACGTTCTGCTTCATCACTACATGGGAGAAATTGACGGCGCATTCCGCGCCTGGGGTTTCGCGCGCGGAGGCACCGGCGCAATCTCCAACGCCATCGCCGATGCCGCTCGCGAAGCTGGTGTGGAAATTCGCACGCTAGCCGCCATCGCGAAAATCGTCGTCAAAGATGGCAAGGCCAAAGGCGTGGTTCTCGCGGACGGCGACGAAATCTACGCCGAAACAATTTCGTCCAGCGTCGATCCCCGCCTAACCTTCAACAAGTTCATCGAAGCCGAGCACTTGCCCGCCGACTTTCTTGAAGACATCAACCGCTTCAAATACCGAGGATCATCGGGCAAGGTAAACATGGCGCTCGATGCCCTGCCGAACTTCAAAGCCATTCCCGGCCCCGGCGCGCACCTGCGCGGCGCAATTTCGGTTTCGCCTTCAGTCGAATATATGGAGCGCGCTTACGACGACGCCAAGTACGGCAACTTCTCGCGCCGCCCCTACATTGACATGGTCATCCCTTCGCTCACCGATCCCTCGGTCGCTCCGCCGGGAAAGCACGTCCTCTCCTGCTTCGTGCAGTACGCGCCCTACAAGTTGCGCCCCGGCTTGAACTGGGACGACCAGAAAGAAGCTTTCGGCGATACCGTCGTCAACACCATCGCCGAATATGCTCCCAACATCAAAGACATCATCCTGCACAAGCAAGTCATCACTCCCCTCGATCTCGAACGCGAATGGGGACTGAGCGAAGGCAACATCTTTCAGGGCGAACTTTCTCTGGAGCAACTTTTCTTCCTGCGTCCAGCGCCAGGCTATGCGCGCTTCCGCACGCCCATTCAGAATCTCTACATGTGCGGTTCGGCCACGCATCCCGGCGGCGGCATCATGGGCGCGCCCGGACGTCTCGCAGCTCTCGAGATTCTCAAAGACATCAAGGGAGCGGCCTAAACATATGCTTTTGCATCCTGAGCGAGGAGTGTCCTTCGCGCGCCAAGGGCGAAGGACAACCGCAGTCGAAGAGCCTGCCCTGAGCTTGCCGAAGGGATCCCTGTACTCTGTCCCGCACCTATCTGTATCAAGGCGTTCTCCCAGTGCAGTCAAAAGATTCACCCTATGAAGACTAACGCCACAACGCGCGACATCGTCATCATCGGAGGCGGTCACAACGGGCTGGTGACGGCGTTCTACCTTGCCAAGGCTGGATTCAAGCCGCTCGTTTTAGAGCGGCGCCCTCAAGTCGGCGGCGCTGCGATCACCAGTGAATTCCATCCCGGCTTCCGTTGCTCAACGCTCGCTCACACCGCCGGCCCCATTCGCCCCGACATCGTCCGCGACATGCAACTCGAAAGGCATGGCCTCAGACTAATCAAGCCGGAGACCTGCGTCACCGCACTCTCCCCCGACGGCCGCTCGCTTTCTCTGTACGAAGACGAGAGCAAATCCGCGCAGGCAATCGCTGCCTTTTCGCAAAAAGACGCGGCCAAGTATCCCGAGTTCGAGAAATCTCTGGAAAAAATCAGTAAAGTGATCGCGGAGGTGCTGGCCACCACTCCGCCTGACATCGACCACCCAGGCAGCGGCGATCTTTGGAGCATGCTCAAGACCGGCCGCGCCCTCCGCAACCTCGGCAAGCGCGACATGTACCGCGTCCTGCGCTGGGGCCCCATGGCCGTAGCCGATCTCGTAGCTGAATATTTTGACACCGAATTATTGCGTGCTCTGATAGCGGCTCGCGGAATCTTCGGAACTTTTCTCGGGCCATGGTCGGCAGGCAGCAGCCTCCAGTTGCTGATTCGCGCGGCCGGCGACTCTCATCCCGCCGGCTCGGCATTCTTCGCCGCAGGCGGAATGGGCGCGCTCACCCAAGCCATGGCCTCAGCCGCACAAGCGGCCGGCGCGGAGATTCGCACTACAGCCGAGGTCATCGAGATTCGCGTGAAAGATGGTATTGCCACAGGCGTTATCCTCGCGACCGGAGAAGAAATCAGCGCCAAAGCTGTAATCTCTAACGCGGATCCCAAGCGCACCCTGCTCAAGCTCACAGATCCAACGCATCTCTCGCCCGACTTTGTCCAGAGGCTGCAACACTACCGCGGCAATGGCACGGTCGCAAAGGTAAACCTCGCGCTCTCCGGTTTGCCAACTTTCGCCGCGCTGAAAAACGACGACGGCAACGCTCTTAAGGGACGCATCCACATCGGCCACGAGATCGACTACTTGGAGCGTGCCTTCGATGCCTCCAAGTACGGCAATTTTTCGCCTCACCCTTATCTCGAAACCGCTATTCCATCGCTGACCGATCCCACCCTCGCGCCCGAAGGCAAGCATGTGATGTCGATCTACATGCAGTACGCGCCCTACAAACTGAAAGGCGATTGGGAAGACAAGCGCAGAGCGCTCGGCCAAACGGTAGTGCAGACGCTCACACAATACGCGCCCAACTTGCCGGAACTAATTCTGACTCACCAAATAATTACTCCGCTTGACTTGGAAGAAATCTACGGATTAACCGGCGGCCAAATCTTCCACGGCGACCTCGCGCTCGACCAGTTCTTCACGATGCGTCCCCTGCTGGACTGGGCGCACTACCGCACGCCGATCGAGAATTTGTATTTGTGTGGCAGCGGAACGCATCCTGGCGCAGGGTTGACCGGAGGCTCGGGCGCGAATGCCGCAAGGGAGATTGTGAAGCACCTCAAGAAGTAGACCGACGCTTCAAATGAAGAACTCCGCCATCCTGCTGATCGGTTGCCCCGACGCGAAAGGCGAAGTCGCCACCATCGCCGACTTCGTCTACCGCCACAACGGCAACATCCTGCACGCCGACGAAAATCGCATCCTGCTCTACGGCAACAAGACCGTGGTTTTCTAAAGCCCGTCGCGGCGTGCGCGGAAGGCCATGCACTTCCGGGGACCGAAAGCAGAGCGTAATGGTCTCACTCCGCTGGTAACTTGCAGCGTTGGTGACTTTCGTCTTTACTTGAACAGCAGTAAAGAATTCCCTCAACTATGAGGAGAATCCCGCTTGCGGGAGCGTTTCTTGGCCGAGGATCTTAAATTTGAGTTAGCAATCCTGGCTACCGTCCAGGGTTTTTACCAGAAGCTGATGCGCGACTCGCTCGGCGGGGATGTGCCCATTCCGAGCGGGCTCGACGAGGTCTCGCTTCGCCACTCGGAGAACCTTCCGGAAACCCTCTCGCGAATGTATCGCTGGTTGCATTTGCTCGACATGGCGATTACGCCCGCGATGCTGCGCCAGGCGCTCACTCCAGATACCGACTCGGAGGTCGCCGAGGCTCTGCTTCGCTACTTCGTGCGCCGCCGCGAGCCCAGCGAAGTCAATCGGGACAAGACCGATCTGATTGCAACTTTTCTTTACCGCCATCCTCGTGTCCATGGGCAGTGGCAGCAGCACGGCTACGGACTGGACGGATCGCTGCCGCTTTCTCCATTCGAAATCGCGCTGATCGAAATTCTCGCCGATACCGACGTGCCCTCGCTTCCGGAAGAACATGTGCAACTGCTTCGCAACTTCGATCCTTTGCGCGAGGAGATTGCCCGTTATCGCGATTTCAATACGCTTATCGACTCCGGAATCGTTTCTCGCGTGCGCGAACTGAAACGCTGGCTGGATGCTTCGTTCTATCATCCCGGCGTGCTGGCCACGGTCGCCGCACATAACGCCGCGTTCGGCGCGCGCTTCGACGAGCTTTTCGCCAAAGCCCTGGCCGAGATCAAACAATTCGCTCAGGCCCTCGACGATATGGGAGGCAGCATTCTCAGCACCGTGGACGGCGTGGAAGTCACCGTCGACCACGTGGCCGCGATCGAGCAGAAAGAAATGCTCGAAGCCGATTACAGCAGCGCTCTGGAAAAATTTCGCCGCGTTTCGAGATTAAAAAAGGAGCTGGACCGGCGCCCACCCATCCGCAAATCGTTGCTCGCACCTGCCGCCGGCAGCGCAACTCCCTCCGGCGGGGCGGCCGCTGCAGCCAAACCGGCGCGCGTTGCCGCTGCGAAAGTGCCCGCTGCGGCTCAGGCATTTCAGCCGCCGGTCATCACTGCACAGCAAATCTCCGCTGAAGAAGGCAAACTGCGGCGCGTTGAGGAATCGATCCGCGTCTTTGTCCGCGTGGCCGATCCCAAGTATCGCCAGGTTGTCCCAATGCGCTTCTTCAATCTGACGCTGACCACGGCCGAGGCCGACGCCTACAATGCCAGCTTCCTGGAAGAAAAGAGCCCGCGCGCCGACGCAGCCCGCACTCTGATCCGTCTGGTTTCCTGCGTGGCCCGCGTCAACACGGAGCTCGAAGAACTCAAGCGCAGCCAGAGCATGTCCTCGCTGTGGAAGTTGCATGCGGACGCGGTGGTGGTCTTGCTCGAGATCGCCAGCACTACCACGGAGGAAGCTGTCACCGTCGCCAAGGCAGCCGAAAGCGACGGATCCGCCAACGCCATTCACGAAACGGTGCAGAAACTACGCGTCCGCTCCGATCTGGCCGTTAAGGCTTTGGCGCATCCGGGGAACTAAAGCGCCAGCGGCACGGTAACCAGCTTTTGAACCTCCGCACCCAGTAGATCGAAGTGGCGCACATTCCAGGTGTAGAGATGTTCTGCGCCTGCCTTGCGGGCGCACGCCGCGACCAGGCCGTCATAAACGGCGCCCCCTACGATTCCCAGTTGTGCCATGCGGCGGATCGCGGCGCAATACTCATCGGCGTCAAGCCATACTAGGGTAAACCGATGCTCGATTTCTTGCACAACCAAGCTTGCAGCCTCGGCGCTCATGCGCTCTTTACCGGGATAACGGGTGAATGTTGAGTACGCTTCCGCCACGCTGTGGGCGGCACAAGCCGCCTGCTTGCGAGTCGCAGACGCAAACACCGGGAAGCTGCGGGCATGATGGGGATGGCCGGGCAGGAGCGCCGCAACCAGGACGGTGGTGTCGAAGAACCATTTCACCGGGATTTCTTCCGTCGCGCGCGGCGCGTGGGCGGATTGCCCATGAAGCTGAGTTCGCGCTCGCGGCGAATCTGGCGCAGAACTTCGTCGGTGGCTCCGGCGGGGATCGGCTCTCCGACGCCGAAGACCCATATCCCTTGTTTCTGGTGCAGCCCAACTCCTCCCCTTCGAGGGCGGAGCACGATGCGATCTTCCGAACTTTCCAGTTCCAGCGAATCGCCCGCGCGGAGCTGCATTTCGTCGCGAACCGGCTTGGGCAGGACGACGCGCCCGGCTTTGTCGAGGGTTAGGGTGGTTGTCATGGATACCATTATACAATGGTATTTGGCATTTGGAAATGCCATTTACGATCTGGGACAAACCCGGGAACACACGGGAGGTTCGTTTCTGTGCGGGAGAAGAATAGTGAGCGTCACGTCCCGTTCGTTCTCGATTCTGTCCTCGTCGTATTCACTATTCCTCCACCAAACCGAAATCAGCCGCCACCTTTGCGCCGCACTGCTTCAATATCTCGATATGTTTATCAATCTTCCCAGGCGTTCCTCGAGGTACCCATGAGCTTGCCGCCTCGAAGGGACGGCCAAGCTTCGGATCTTCCTGAATACGATCTTCCATGATGTCGCTGAAAGCCATCTCCTGCATCGCGGCAACAGCACGCTCCAGCGAGGCCACATTCATACTGACCAGTGGCGTGATCTTGAGCTTCTTGTATTTGAGTCGGTTTAGCTTTTTCTGAAAACGGGCATTTAGGTAGGCATTCGTTACCCAGCTTGAGCGAATGTCGTCCTTCGTTATGATGACGGGAATAATTTTTTTCACGACGCGCAACCATTCGGGCAGATTCTCCTTCGGCATAGTTCCAATATTGTCGATGGCGGCAAGCAACTGTGATACACCGACAGGCCGGTCCGTGCCCTCGATAAACTTTTTATCCATGTATTCCCTTACCAGTTTGTAGTTGCCGGAGTACCTGATGCTCGCCGCGCAGGTTGCCGCCTTCGCTTCAATCAGGACGGCTGGGCAACCGCACATGATCAGTAGATCGCAGATCGGCCTATTGTCCTTGTTGTTGAGATAGCGTAGGCTGGGATAGCGGGCGTTCTTGGTCTTGTTGGCATAGCTTTCGAATATCCAGTTCACATATTCCTCGAAAACGTCGCCCCAAAAGCCGAAGTAGCTCAGTCTGCGGTTCGTCGGCATTGACATCGCCACGCGCCACAACGCCCCGCTCTCAAGCTTTGCCGCAGCATACTCATAGTCGATGTCATAAACCTTGTCGTCCACGCGCAGATAAGGATGATCTTTCAAGAATTCAAAATCTGCATATCCATGCACCACCTTCTTGTCAGGTAGATCGCTCAATCGACAGCAGACTGTATCGAACATGGCGCTAATCTGTTCCTCCGTGAGGATTGTTTTTTTGAACCACGAGATCGGCAGGCCCGCTTCCGGCACGTTGCCGATCTTTATTTGATTGCGCTCAGTCATCGCATGGAGCGTGAAGGCGTACACAAATTGGCTGTAGAGCTTTAACGGGAAGCCGAAAACCTTCTCAAACTCCTGGGCGACATCGAAGATTCTCAGATGCTCAGGCAGCCGCGGAATTATTACCGTCAGATAGATATAAAAGCGCAGAAACAACAAGAATGGATCTGTAATTGAGTCGATTTCAAAGGTCGGTAGGAAATCCGCAACAAGGTTCGCCATTACGTCTAGCTCGTCCGGCAGGTCGGCGACGTGCTTCTTATAAAGTAGTTCGCCGGCTCCGAGCAACAGCCCGCCCAACGCCCAGTCAGGAACCTGAGACCCGTTCTCCGCCGGTGCTGGGTCAAGCCGCATTGCCTCGGCAGCCAGGAACCGAAGTTGTCCTTGGAAGAATATCGGCCTCCCATTCTTGACCTCTTTCATGGCCTTGTCGACAAGGTCTGGTCTCATGAGACGCGGTACCCAATATTCGTTGATTTCCTGCGAAGCCACCGTGTTGGCCTCGGGACCGAACTTGAAGATCGTGCTGAACCGTGCGCAGGCGATGAGAATGGCGCTACGAGGATAGTCGCGGAGTGCCGTGCGAAATTCTTCTACAGTGAGACGAGGACTTTCATTTAATTCGGACCAGGGCAGCCAATGCTTCATCTCGGGCGGCGGTGCCAAAGTGACCTCCGTACCAGCTAGCTTTGGCCTAATGATAGGCCAATAACCCCTTATTGGCGCAGGCGGGTACACATTCAGGGGCTGAAGCTCTCGTCTTTATGGCTCTGGGCGGCACGGCTGCCGCGCCCTTCCCGAACTATTTCAATCCGGCGGCGCGGCTGGAAGCCGCGCCCTTTCAAAGCGGGGGCAAGGATTGCCGTGGCGCGGGCAACTGCCGGGCTGCGCCCGGCGGACAGCCGAGGGCGGCTGTCCCCACATGAGCAGTGGTGGCTGAGAGCTGACAGCTAGTTGATATCGAACTGCTCCTGATGGAGCGCGGGATCGCTCTTCACGATGATGGTGCGCTTGGTCAGTTCCTCCATCTCGTTCAGCAGGCGGCCGTTGTTGGCTTTCAATTCTTTGGCCACGTCCGGATTCACGCGCAGCATTACGTCTTCGTGCTCCAGATGCTTGGCGATCTTGCGCATCTCCACGTAAATCTCGTTCGCAGATCGTGGTCACCGACTTCACGTAGCCCGTGGATTGGCAATAGGGACAAGACGCGCCAATCGTGCGTTCGAGCGACTGCTTTACTCGCTTGCGGGTAATGGCGACCAGACCGAAATCGTTGAACTGCAGGACTTTCGACGGAGCGCGGTCGTGCCGGAGTTCTTCTTCGAGGGCCTGCATCACGCGCTGGCGGTTGCGGCGCTCGTCCATATCGATGAAGTCGATGATGATGATGCCGCCCAGATCGCGCAGGCGAATCTGGCGCACGATCTCTTTGATCGCGTCCACGTTGGTTTTGACGATCGTGTCTTCGAGGCGCGAAGTCTTGCCCACGTACTTGCCGGTGTTGATGTCGATGGCGACCAGCGCCTCGGTCTGGTTGATGACGATGTAGCCGCCGCTCTTCAGCCAGACTTTCGACTTAAGCGCCTTGTCCATCTCTTCTTTCAACCCGAATTGCTCGAACAGCGGCGTCTCTTTGGTGTAGAGCTTCACCCGCTTTACGAGGCCGGGCTGAAAGCGATTGAAGAAGCGCAGAATGCGCTCGTACTCCGGCTCGGTGTCGACCCAGATCACGGAGAAGTCGCTGGTGACCTGATCGCGCAGCACGCGCTCGACCACGTTGAGATCGTGATAGATCAGCGCCGGGGGCTTCGAGGCTTCGGCACGGCTCTTGATGTCGTTCCACAGACCTTTCAGGAAACGAATGTCGGCGCGAAGTTCGTCTTCACCCGCATTCTGCGCCGCCGTGCGGACGATGAAACCCCCGTGGCCGTTGTCGCGCTCGCTCATCACGATGCGCTTCAGCCGTTGACGCTCTTCGTCGGATGCGATCTTGCGCGACACTCCGGTGTGGTTCACCGTCGGCATGTAAACCAGGAAGCGCCCCGGCAACGCGATGTGGCTAGTGATGCGCGCGCCTTTCTTGCCGATGGGCTCTTTGGCAATCTGCACCAGGATTTCCTGGCCTTCTTTCAACAGGTCGCTGATCTTGGGAACGTCTTGCGGCTCGCGGCGCGGGAAGCGGCGACCTCCTCCGCGGCGTCCGCCACGCTGCCGGTCGAAGCCAGGCCGCGGACGCGGCGCACGCTGCGTATACCCGGCCGTCCCGGCTGGAGCGCGAACCTCGGCCCGGGCATCGACTGCACCGGTTCCGCCGGCTTCGGCGTCGAGCAGCGCCTCCGCTTTGGCTTGCGCCTCTTCCAGTTCCAATTCCTCGGAGTCGTCCTCGCTGATGGTACCGTCGGCAGGCGGCGCAACCCCGGCCTCGGCTAACGACGACATGTGGATCTCATCCACGGTCGCGCGGACTTCGGCAATTTGCCCAGCGGCACGGGTCTCTTCTTCAAATTCTTCGTAGCCCTCATCGGACGATTGTTCATAACGGACCGTGTCCGCTTCTTCGTCGTCGATGGTCTCCTCTTCCAGCGTCCCGGGGGCGGCAAAAGCCGGGGCCTCGGGCTCGCGCACCGGCTGCCGACCGGAGCTTTCGGATTGAGGCGTTACCATCTCCTCTTCTTCTTCGACAAATTCCTGTTCCGTGGGCTGAGCGGCACCCTCCAATTCTTGCCGGCGAAATTCGCGGTTCCAGCCCACCGAAGTCGATGGCGCTGAAGTTGAGGCGGCCTCGGTGCGATCTTCATGCGCGTATCGTGGAGCGTCGTGCTCCCGATGCGGAGCATCGGCAACCGGAGCGCCGGCACTGGCGCCGACTCTAGCATCGGCAAAGATGGGTTCATCGTCAGGAAAAGTCGCGGCCAACGGTGCCGCGGGCTCTGATGCGGGCGCAGAGGCGGAAGTAAACCTCGCGCCAGTCGCGGCATCCTGGGAAGGCCGCTCCTGCACCGCAGCGGGCTGCGCCAAACCGCGGTACTTGGAAATCGATTCTCCGGGAAGCAGGATGGGCTGGTATCCCGCGGGCGGTCCAAATTGATGGGTTCTGCCTGATTCCTGAGGACGCGGAGCAACTGGTGGATATGCGGCAGCAGGGGTGGGAACACTCTCAGCCACAGGCCGCGCAAAACGCGGCTCCGCCCCCCGCTCGCGTCCATCGCCACGACCGTCGCCGCGTCCATCGCGACGTCCGCCACGACGGCGGCGGCGTCCACGGAAACCTCCGCGGGCGCGATCCTGAGAAGCGCCACTACCGGAAGCGTCTGGCACAGCGCCAGACTGAGTCTCCGCCGCTTCTTCTGTTTCGACAAAATCCTGGCTCGAACCGTTCCCGAAACTCTCTTCCGCCCCGGCTGCATCATTGCCCTCGGGCAATTGTGCCTCGCCTGCCGCAGACGCATCCCGCGCCGGTTGTGCACGCAGATCCTGCACTCCGCGATTGGTCGGCACACTATCGGTCAAATCCTCGTCGTGCTCTTCCAACTCCATAAAGTCGGAAACGTAGAGGAAAGCATCGCGCTCGAGGCCGATGTCGACGAAGGCGGACTGCATGCCGGGAAGCACCCGGGTTACGCGTCCTTTGTAGATGGACCCTGCCAGTGTGTATTCATTCTCGCGCTCGAGGTAGATTTCCGCGAGCAGATCGTCTTCCACCAGCCCCACCTTGGTTTCGTGTGGCGTGGAAGAGACAAATAACTCTTTGTTCATGGACACTCCGGTCCCGCCGCGACGAATCTAGTCGGGCGGGTTTCACCGGGGCGAAGCAAGGAAGGAAACGGCAGGATCGAGCGTCGCGAGGCTGGCCCCGAATCGGGGACGGCTGGGGCTGGGGAGGTTTCTCCCTAACCGAATCCGCTGCACAAGCTTGGGTATCTTTTGCACTGTTTCGCTTTGCGTCTGCCGGGTTTGTGACCGCACTCTCAGACCGTTTTCCGGTCGGGGGGCCGTTTCCCTGCCAACAGCGCTCCAGCTTCAATCCTGCCCGGCCTTCGACTGCTCGACAGCCGGTGAAATACCCCCTTTACGCGAGGGCGATCGATATTTTTTGGGGCTGCGCCTGTCGGCGCAGCGACAGCTCCCTGCCGTCTTCCCGTGTCAAGCGGCACTACAAGAATCACGAACCTGGCTTATTAAGCCTGTTACCTGGCTGGCCCTCACACCGACCCAGCTAGTTCACAAAGCGGCGCATTCGAACGTTCATAACCATCCCCAGCGCCAGGAACATGAACAACACAGAAGACCCACCGTAACTCATTAGCGGCAGGGGTATTCCGGTGACCGGCATAAAACCGACCACCATGCCGACGTTGACCAGGATATGGAAGCTAAGCACAGCCACCACGCCCATTACCACGAACGTGCCAGCGCGGTCGGGCGCTGTTTGCGCGTTCTGGGTCAAACGCATCAGCACAATGAAGTATAACAGCAGAACCCCCAGAGCGCCCACGAATCCATGCTCCTCGGAGAATGCCGCAAAAATAAAATCCGTTTGTGGGACTGGCAGGAAAGCTCCGTGTGTTTGCGAGCCTTTCCCGCCCCACAGCCCTCCCGAACCGACTGCGATCTTGGATTGCTCAACTTGGTACCCCGACCCCTGGGGATCGTTTTCCGGGTCCATGAAGCTGGTGAGCCGTTGCTTCTGGTAAGACTTCAAAACATGAACCCGCGGAGTAAAGAAAACCGCTCCCACCCCGATGGCCGCGAGTAAAACGACGACCAAACCCTGCTTCCACTGCATGCCCCCTAGAAATACTCCCATGATGGCAATAGGCACATAGGTTAGCGCCGTACCCAGATCGGGCTGAGCCAAGACCATGAGCATCGGAATGCCGACGATGGCGCCAGCCTTAATAAAATCCGGCCATGAGAGGTCGCGATGCCGCAGATCGGCAAAATACTTCGCCACCGCCAAGATGAGGATCAGCTTCACCCACTCGGACGGTTGGAAGTGGTTTCCACCCGGCATCTTGATCCAGCGCCGCGCTCCCAGATACTTCTGTCCGAAAACGAGCACCGCCATCAGCGAGGCAATTCCCGCAATGTAAAACCAGTGGATCCTGTCCAGCAACACCTGATAGTTGACGGCGCTGATCAAGAACATCGCCCCCATGCCGCCGAGGATCCAGTAAATCTGCCTGAGGTGCGACCCGGCAAACTTGGTATGCTGCGTGGCGCTGTGGATCTCCATCACGCCCAGCCCGCAGATCATAAGCACAAAGATCAGCAACAGCCAGTCGAAGTCGCGAAATGAAACGTAGCGTGACATAAGTACCTAGTACCCAGTACCGAGTAACCCTCCCGATATGTGATTTCTGCTCCTGCTCTCTTCATTGCATTTTTCCGCTACTAGGTACCAGGTACTTGGTACTAGCCATCGCCAGCGGGCGCTTCGCCGCGTCGAGAAAGAAGTGTCCGCCCTGCAACTTCTGCTCGGCGCCATCGGCGTCGGGCTCAGTCCACACCGCGCCAATCTCCGCGGGGCCGGCGTTCTTCGCCATCTTCGTAGGATGCCGGCGCTGCTTCTCCACGAACGCCTGGATCACGCTCGACACTACGTGGGCCGCCAGCGATCCATGCTCGCCCTCTTCAAACAGCGCGCACACCACAATTTCCGGATTGCGCCGCGGTTCCACTCCCACAAACCAGCCGTTGTCCTTGTACTTGTCTTTTTCGCTGGCGCTCATCTTGGCCTTCAGGGCGTTGCTCACCGTCTGTGCGCTGCCGGTTTTACCGGCCATATCCACACCTTTGATCGCCGAGGCCCCCGCCGTTCCCACCGGGCTGACCACCTGCGCCATCGCATCAGTGATGATTTCCCAGTTCTTGGGATCGATGGGAATCGTTACTTCATTCGGAACGTTCTGCGCTGGAATGATACCCGGCGGCAAATCCGTGGGATTCGTCACATGCGGCCGTACCATCCGGCCTCCGCTGGCAATCGCTCCAAACGCCCTCGCCATCTGAATCGGGGTGGCCGCCACCGCACCCTGCCCAATGCTCACCGAGATGGTCTCGCCCGCAAACCACTTCTGTTTGAAGTTTCGTATCTTCCACTGCTCCGACGGCATAACCCCGCTCACTTCCTGCGGCAGATCAATTCCGGTTTTCTGCCCCATGCCAAGCGCCGTCGCGTATTTGGCGATGCGGTCAATTCCCAGCTTTTCCCCCAGCGTGTAAAAGAACACGTCGCAGGATTGATAAATGCCCTTCACGATATCAACCGCACCGTGGGTCTGATGCCGCGCCGCGATCCAGCACTTGAAGTAGCGGCCGTAGAAAGTGCCGCCGCCGGTGCAGTTCACGTGCAGGTCCTGCGCGATTCCTTCCTGCAGTCCCGCCGTCGCCATGATGATTTTGAACGTCGAACCGGGCGCCAGTTGCGCTTGAATCGCCTTGTTCATCAGCGGATGGTCTTCGTCATTGACCAGCTTGCTCCATTGATCGCGAGAGACTCGCACCGAGAAACTCTGGGGATCGAAGGTCGGCCGGCTCACCATAGCCAGGATTTCGCCCGTCCTGGGATCCATCGCCACGATGGCGCCATTCTTCCCTTCCAGCGCCTCCTCGGCCGCGATCTGTAAATCAACATCCACGGTCAGCTTCAACTGCTTGCCAGGGATAGCCTCCGTTTCCCCCAGCAACCCCACTTCGCGGCCATGGCTGTTCACCAGCGCTCGCCGCGCCCCATTCTTGCCCATCAGTGCGTTGTTGTACTGCCGCTCCACGCCCGAGACTCCCACCACATCACCTGGGTTATAGAGTTCGAACTGTGGCTGGTTGAGCATGTCTTCGGTCACTTCGCCCACATAGCCGATCAGGTGCGCCATGAACCCGTTGCGCGGATACAGGCGCCGGTGCGCCATGATCGTATCCAGTTCCGGCAGTTCGTTGCGATGCGCATCAATGAACGCCAGCTCATCCGGAGTGATGTCTTCTTTCAGGAAGATCGGCTGATATTGCGGCATCGACGAAAAGTGGCGAATCCTCGTGCGCACCTCGTTCCCATCCAGGTGAAGGCCGTGCGCAATCAGGTCAGCATCGGCGCTCAGGTCGCGGGAAGAATCGCGCAGCAGCAGAGCCGAGAACGATGGATAGTTGTCGACAATGACGCGCCCCTCGCGATCCAGAATCTTGCCCCGGGGCGCGAGGATCGGCACATTCCGAATGCGGTTCTTCTCCGCCAGCGTGGCGTACAAATCGCTCTGCATGACCTGCAGCCGCCATAATCCATAAGCCAGCACCAGAAAAATGCCGAGGATCGCGTACTGCGCGCCCGTCAAGCGCATTGCCGATACTTTGTCGTCGTGGCCGAACATCAGTTCTCAGTTCTCGGTTCTCAGTTCTCAGTTTGAGCAACCCGCTTCGCGGATCACTCGCACATTGCGAGGAATGTACTTAATTTTAGCTCTTGGAGGCACTCATGCGCGTAGCCGAAGAGGTACGTAGGTCACTACCCGGTTCTACTGAGAACTGAGAACCGAGAACTGAGAATTGCTTTCAAGTTCTCTGCTTAAACTTGTCCAGCAGAAAGTACAGCCCCACACCCACGACCGCGTTGGCCAAGCCAGCCAGGATTCCCCGGGTCCAGCTCCAATCCAGCGTCAGATTTACCATGCCGCGCGCCACCGTGAAATAGACCGCGGCATGAACCAGGTAAAACGCCATCGTGATTAGGAATCGAGCGCCCACGTTCTCGACGTCGAGCTTCGCTCCCAGCGACGACGCGCCGTAGCCGACCACAGTCTTGGCGATCCCATAAATTCCGATCGGATAAGGCCCCAGCATGTCCTGCACCAGCCCGATTGCCGCTCCGGTCAACAGCCCGGAGATGGGGTTGCGCCGCGCCATGGCGAAGAAAATCGTTACCAGCAACGGCAAATCGAGGTAGGAAAAGAAAGTCAACCGTCTCGGCAGGAAAGCCTGCAGAAACAGCGCCAGCAACGGCACACCCACCGTCACCGGGATGCTGAACCGGTAAACCTCAATCTGCTCGCCCGATGTGTAAGTGATGGGCACGCTAGTGGGGATTGTCTTCCGTAGGAGGCGTTTGAGGGCCGGGCTGCGCGTCCGAAGGTTTGGCTGGCGCCGTTGCCGGTTTCCCCGCAGAATTCGCACGTTTCGGAGCAGCGTTCGAACCAGCTCCCGCCGTGATCAAAACCGGACCCGGTCCGGCTCCGCTCCCGGAAGCGGCATTCGTGCCGGAACCGCCGGCGGCCGGCTTCTGCGCAACTTTCTTCAAAACATCGACGGTGGTTCCCGTCCCAGTCGTTGCCGTTGAAGTTGTCCCTGTTCCAGTTGTCGATGTTCCAGTTAAGGGCTTGGCCGCTGCGTTAGGCTGCGGCTTCACTCCAGCGCCTGTTCCCTGCGCAGTCGCGCCGTTTGGAGCGCTTCCCGCCGCAGCCGCTCCCGCAACCGCAGGAGGTTTCTCCGGCACCGAAGGCAGCCGCTGCGCCAGCACATCCGCCGCGCGCACCCTGCCGCCGCTTTCCGCGACCGGCTCCCGTTCCCGCTTTTCGGTCACCACCAGCACTTCCTCTACTCGGCTCAGGTCCGCGGCCGGCTTCACGTGAATGTTCAGAAACATTTCTCTTCCCGGACTGACCTTGCTCACAGTACCCAGCGGAAGTCCCTTGGGAAAGATCTGGTCGCCTCCGCTGCTCAGGACGGTTTCTCCCGCCGCGACCTGTTCGTCGCTCATCACCCGCTCCAGAATCAACTCGCCGTTCGGCGTTCCGCGCACCACGCCCTGTAGCCGCGACTTGTCCAGCATCGCTCCCACGCCGCTGCTCTGGTCGTTAATCATCAGCACCAGGGACGTCGAAGGATACGCGCGCAGCACCTTGCCCACGATGCCGCCGGAGGTAATCACGGCCATGTCTTGTGCAATGCCGTCGTTCGATCCTTTGTCTATATATATGGACCGGGATAGGTCGCTTCCACTGGACCCGATCACCTGGGCCGGCACGGTCTTAGCGATGAACTGCTCCTTGAATGCCAGCAGAGACTGCAAGCGGTGGGCCTGGGTGGCGTCCTCGGTCAGCCGCACCTGCTCCAGGCGCATCTGCTCGATCTGCTCTTTGAGCTGGCGGTTTTCCGCCCGCACTCCGCGCAGGTAGAAATAGTTGTGCCAGAGATTGCTGCCGCCGTTTTGCGCCCAGACCAGCCCGCGCTCGAAAGGAGTAACCAAATCGACCGCCCAGATGCGGATCAATCGCGTGTTCTCCGCGTCCGGACTGCGTTTGACCTGCACCGCCAGCCCCAGCACCTGCAGAAACAACACTCCCACCAGAATGATCAGGTTGCGGTAGCGGCCGAGAACGGTTTCCATGAGGCAGTTTCTGTTTCTGGGTTTCAGTTTCTAGTAAACCCGGCGCCTTCGAAACTGGAAACCAGAAACTAGAAACTGGAAACTTTTACTACTCGATCGAAATCTTGCGCAGCAGCTTGAAGTCCGAGAGCATTTTGCCCGTGCCCAGCACCACACTGCACAGCGGATCGTCTGCTATCGAGACCGGCAGCCCGGTTTCCTCGCGGATGCGCTTGTCCAGATTCTTCAGCAGTGCCCCGCCCCCGGTCAGCACAATGCCGCGGTCGCTGATGTCGGCCGAAAGTTCCGGCGGTGTGCGCTCGAGAGCGACGCGGATCGCATTCATAATGGTCGAAACGCACTCGCTTAGCGCCTCGCGGATTTCGCCATCATCTACTGTAATGGTTTTCGGCACGCCTTCGATCAGGTTGCGTCCTTTGATCTCCATGGTCATCGGCTTGTCGAGCTGGTGCGCCGAGCCAATCTCCATTTTAATCTGCTCGCCGGTGCGCTCGCCGATCAGCAGGTTATATTTCCGCTTCAGATAATTCATGATGGCTTCGTCCATCTGATTTCCCGCCATCCGCACCGAACGCGAGTAAACGATGCCGCTCAGCGAAATCACTGCGATGTCCGTCGTGCCGCCGCCGATGTCGACCACCATGTTGCCGCTCGGTTCCGTGATCGGCAGCCCCGCTCCAATCGCCGCCACCATGGCCTGCTCGACAAGATGCACTTCGCTGGCCTTGGCGCGATAGGCCGAGTCCATGACTGCACGCTTCTCCACCTGCGTGATCTCCGACGGCACTCCGATCACGATGCGAGGATGCACCAGCATCTTCCGGTTGTGCGCCTTTTGGATGAAGTAGTTCAGCATCTTCTCCGTGACCTTGAAGTCGGCAATCACACCGTCCTTCATAGGCTTGATGGCCACAATATTGCCCGGCGTTCGGCCCAGCATCTCTTTTGCTTCTTTCCCCACGGCTTCCACTTCGCCTGTGTTCTTGTTGATGGCGACAATCGAGGGCTCGTTGACCACAATGCCCTTGCCGCGGGCGTAGACCAGAGTGTTGGCCGTGCCCAGATCGATGGCCAGGTCACTTGAGAACAGGCTGAATAACGACCTGAGGTTGTGAGAACGAGATGAATGAAATCCGTTATTTGACATTGACGAACTCTTCTCGCGATCTACCTTGACCGCACTGTTTCCGGGCGAACCCGATTTGCGCCATCCGGCTCGGCCGCTACCTCCCTCTAGTCTATGAGAGGCTCAGCAACCCTGCCGGAACCGAAGGTTCCTCGTACTTCTGGAACCCTGCTTCTGCCTTGCATTGTCGTCCTGAGGCGGGCGTTCTTTGCCCGCCGAAGGATCTACTGAATAATGATCTTCTTCTGCTGCGTGTTCACTCCACCCTGCGCCGTCTGGGCGGTCACCGTAATCACCGCTTCGCCCGGCGTCAGCGGCGGAGTGAAGTAGTGGAACGTCCCGTCGGTCGACAACATCGGGACCTCCCGCCCATTCACCATCACCCGTGCCCCGACCTGGGTCTTTCCTGTTACTTCAATAATGTGTCCATGCTGAATGAAAGGATCCAGCTCCAGGTCAATGGCTGCCGATTGTTTTCCTTTGGGGATTATCGTAAACCGGTTCTTCTCGCTCTCGACCGACTCCTTACCCGACGCGTCAACCGACTGTACGGCCCAGTAGTAGGCTCCTTCGCCGAGGCTTGTAACCGTAACATCCGCAGTGTTCACCTTCTTGTCTACCAGGGTCGAGGAAAAGTAGGGGTTCCTTGAGATCCGCAGCCGGTAGCCCGCTGCATTCGCCATCGCCGTCCAGGAGAACTCCACATCCTTGGTCGTTTCTCCGGAAGTGAAGATCGGAGCCATGTTCGCCGGCGAAATCGGCGTCGGCGGTCCCGTCCCTTTGTCCTTCTCCATATGCGGCTGCGTCGCCTGGAAGCTCACTCTTTCCCAGTTGGCCAATTGCACCGTTTCCCCATTTCGACTAACCTCGCCGGCGCCCTTCTTCATCAGGATCTCGTGTTTATCCGCCTTGGGATCGTTATGCACCTGCGCCGCGGAATCCGGCGCCAGTGATGCCGTCGCACCAGACACAATCACCTGCGATTTCGATCCCTGCGAATACGTCGCGGTCGAAAGATCCACGGTTCCGGTGCTCACGGCCACGGCCACATTCGTCTGCTGCTGATCGTTGGCCGAGTTCTCCTCAATCACGATCAGCGAATCCTGTTTCACGGTATAGCTGGTGCCGTCGTTGAACACCACCTTCGCCATGCCTTCCGACCCTGTCTGCACGACATCGCCCTTTTCCAGGGGAATATTGTAGTCTGCCCCCACCCAGCTATTGCCCTTGCCCTTCTTCACGCGCACCGTGCCGTCGAGCGCAGTAAAGTGGGCCTGCTGCGCCGTGGAGATGCCATGTCCCGCGGCTGGCGCCAAGCCGGCCACACGCTCGAGCGCCTTGTCGGCTACGCTTCCGGCCGCCTTGATGCTGCTCTCGGTGAATTGCGGGAAGGTCAACCGTATCCCAATCAACACCACCGCGAAGCCCGCAATGATCATGAGGGCCACACTGCGGTATGTGACCGTCTTCCACGCGATGTGGATACCCGGTTTGCGAGTCGGCGAAGACACGTGGACTAAAAACCTTATTCAAACCTATTGAATATGCGGTAATTTCAACGTTACCACAAGCCTCTCCGCACCAAAAACAGGTAATCAGTAGGGAACGTTACCTTCGTTTGTGAGATGTTCGCCCGTCGCCCGCTGTTTCGATTGCTTCCTCTGTGTGACCCTGTGTCCCCTGTGTTTAAGGTTTGCATCTCCGGGTCAACACAATGACATTTCCCTCAGCCTTCCGTTATCCTTCTACGCTCATGGCCAGCACGTCCTCACCTCTTGTCTCGACCAGCCGCGACCACGAGTCATTCCTAGCCGGCGGCATGGCAATCATCTGGGCCATCGCTCTAGCCAAGCTTCTCTTCCATATCTATTTCAACAACCGCTATGGCTACTTTCGCGATGAGTTCGACTACATCTCCTGCGGCGAGCACCTCGGCTGGGGCTACGTTGACCAACCCCCGCTCATTCCATTTCTCATCCACATCTGTCGCGCGGTCCTGGGAGACTCCCTCCGCAGCATTCGCTTCATTCCCGCCCTGGCTTCATCTCTCCTGGTCGTGCAAACTGCAGTCTTGGCCCGCGAATTCGGCGGACGCCGTTTCGCCCTGCTTCTCAGCGCAATCACTGTAGTCATAGCTCCGCAATATCTCTCTAACGGAAGCCTGCTCGGCACCAACTGCCTGGAACCCAACCTCTGGATGGGCTGCGCTTACTTCGCCGTGCTTGCCGTGAAGCGTGACAATCCCCGTTACTGGCTGTGGTTCGGCATCATCGCCGGTCTCGGTATGGAGGAGAAATACACCATTGCATTATTCGGTTTCGGCGTCGTTGTGGGCCTGCTGCTCACCGCGCAGCGCGGCACGTTTCTCAATCCTTGGATCTGGATCGGCGGACTTGCCGCGTTTCTGATTTTTCTTCCCAACCTGCTCTGGAACATTCACTACGACTGGCCGTTTCTGCAACTGATGCACAATATACGAGCGGAAGGCCGCGACATTGTCCTTCCGTTTCCGCGGTATTTCTTCGAGCAGACCTTGCTCGTTCATCCTTTCACCGCTCCGATCTGGCTGACCGGCTTGTGCGCGTTCCTGTTCTCGCAGCGTCTCAAGCCCTATCGCTTTCTTGGATGGTGCTATCTCGTTTGCTTCATCGTCCTGTTCGTCCTTCACGGAAAGAATTACTACCTAGCTCCGGTCTATCCCATGCTCCTGGCCGCGGGCGCCGTCATCATCGACTCCGCAATCGAGACCTCGAAAAGACGTTCGCCGGAGTCGCGTCCGCGCTATGCATGGCTGAAGCCGGTCATTGTCATCATTCTTCTTGCCGATGGAATCCATCTCGTTCCCATCACCGTGCCGGTGCTTTCCCCCGAGAACTTTCAGGCCTACACGAAGACCCTTGCCTTTAAACTGCCGGTCATGGAACACAGTCACGCCCACGCCCCGCTGCCACAGTGGTACGCCGATCAGTTTGGATGGGAGGAAATCGTCGCCGAAACTGCCGTTGCCTGGAATAAGCTGACTCCCGTTGAGCGCCAAGACGAAAATTGCGGCATCTTCGCGCAGGACTACGGCCAAGCCGGCGCGATTGACTTCCTCGGCCGCAAATACGGCTTGCCGCCTTCGCTCAGCGGCCACCAAACCTGGTTCTTATGGGGGCCGCGCGGATATTCCGGCAACTGCATGATCGTCCTCGACGATACTCGCCAACGCCTCGAACAACTCTGGCAGCACGTCGACTACATCGGCGATTCCGCCGACAATCCCTACGCGCAGGAAAAGGAAATCGCAGTCTACATCTGCCGCGGCCCGAAATTCGGCACCCTGGCCCAACTCTGGCCGCAGATAAAACGCTGGCGCTAGAACGGGTACCCTTAGTAATTATGAAAACGGGTCAGAAGAACCCTGTCTTCCACTGTGTCCCCTGTGTTAAAGACCTTTGCTGGCGCAAAGCAAGAGCCATGCTCCCAACTTGACATCCCAACCTGCTCTCCTCAACAATTCATCAGCGTCTAACCCGCAGGTCCAAAATCGTTCCACCCAAGGTTTTCCACGAGGTTTCCATGTTGGTCGCAGCGCGTCTGGCTATCTTTCTCTGTGTCCCGTTCCTTCTAGCGGCCGTCCTCTCCGCCCAGCGCATCACCATCTCCCAGCCAACCATGTGGGTCTCCAAGCCCGATATCGCCGCCTTCGAAAAGATCGAGACCGACCGCCTTGCCGCCGGCCAGCGCGCCATCGACACTCTGCTCGCCGCCAAAGGCCCGCGCACCATTGAAAACACTCTCATCCCCTTCGACGAGGCCGTCCGGCAAAACAACTCCGCCGGATACTTCGCCCAACTGATGGAGCAGGTCCATCCCGATGCCGCCTTCCGCGATCACGCCACCACCATGCTCACCAAGGCCAGCGCCGCGCAAACCGCAATCGCGCTCAATCACGAAGTCTACAACGCGCTCGCTGCGCTCGACCTTTCAAAGACCGACGCAGCCACCCGTTACTACGTCCAGCGCCAGCTTTTCCAATTCCAGCTAGCGGGTGTTGACAAAGACGACGCCACCCGAGCCCGCCTCAAGAAACTGAACGACCAGGCCACCGAACAGCAGTCCATGTTCGATCGCAATATTGCCGACGGCCAGAATGCAATCGAAGCCGACCCCTCTGAACTCGACGGCCTGCCCCAGGATTACATTGACCGCCACAAGCCCGGCGCCGACGGCAAAATTCACCTCACCACCAACTATCCCGACGCCCTCCCCATCTTCACCTTCGCCAAGAGCAACGACCTGCGCGAGCGCATGACCATCGCCTTCAACACCCGCGCCTACCCCAAAAACCAGGAAGTCCTCACCAGCCTGCTGAAAACGCGCTACGAGATTGCCACGCTCCTCGGCTACTCCAACTGGGCCGACTACAACGCCGCCAACAAAATGATCGCCAAGGGCCACAACATCGGCGATTTCATCCAGCAAGTCAGCAGCGCCTCTCGTCCTCTTGCTGAGCGCGAATTTGAAATGCTGCTGGCTGAGAAGCAGAAGACCGACCCCGGCGCAAAAGAAATCTGGAGCTACGAAGGAGCCTATCTTTCCGAACTAGTTCGGCGCACGAAATACGACTTCGATTCCCAATCCGTCCGTCCCTATTTTCCCTTCCTGCAGGTAAAGCAGGGCATCCTCGACGCCGCCGCAGAACTTTTCCACGTCAGCTTCCAGCAGGAAATGAACGTTCCTTCCTGGGATCCCGCCGTCGAAACCTGGATTGTGATCGACAGCGGCAAGCCCATCGGCCGCTTCTATCTCGACATGCATCCCCGCCCCGGCAAGTACAGCCACGCCGAAATGGCTCCGGTGCTCGATGGCATCCGCGGCAGGCAATTGCCCGAAGCTATTCTCGTCTGCAACTTTCCTGCCCCCGCCAAGGATGACCCCGGCCTCATGGACTACGGCGACGTGCAAACTTTCTTCCACGAGTTCGGCCACCTCATGCACCACATCCTCGGCGGCCAGCAGCAGTGGGCCGGCATTACCGGCATCAGCATGGAATCCGATTTCGTCGAAGCGCCTTCGCAGATGCTCGAAGAGTGGATTCGCAGCCCGCAAGTCCTGGCAAACTTCGCCCACCACTATAAGACCGGCGAACCCATCCCTGCCGACCTCGTCGCCCGCATGAACCGCGCTTCCGCCTTCGGACGTGGCGGCTGGGCCGACCGCCAAACCGCCCTCACCGCCATCTCCTACGGCATCTACAAAGCCAAGCCTGACGACGTGAATCTCGATGCTGTGACCCTCGACGCCAACCGCAACTACACTCTCTTCACCCAGCTCCCAGAAACCCACATGTGGGCCTCCTTCGGACATCTCGGGGGCTACTCCAGCGCTTACTACACCTACCTCTGGGACAAAGTGATCTCCGAAGATTTCTTCCTGCAGTTTGATCACAAGAATCTGCTGGCCGGCGATGCCCCCATGAAGTATCGACGCGTAGTGCTCGAACCCGGCGGTTCCATGTCGGCGAATGATCTGGTGAAGAACTTCCTCGGCCGCCCGCAGAACATGACGGCTTTCCAACACTGGCTCGGAGAAGAATTCGACGGAGGCGCGGGAAGCCAAAAGTCAGCCGGGCAGTAAGTTGGGGATGGCAGGGCCGGAGAGCGGAAAGAGACGCGCCCACCCCATCGCGGACAATAGCAAATGCCTTATACCCGAAAACTCTATGGACGGGGCATTCTCTCCTGCGTGCCTCCCAGTTTGACTATTTCATCTTCCAATTCGGAACTTGCTGCCCTCGTTGGAGGTGGCGAGACGGGTGGCTTATGCGCGCCAAGGACTGTCAAGGAAAACCCGCCAACCCCCTCACTGAATGGCACTTAGCCCTTAAACCGAATGGTGCCAACTGGAACATTCAAGCAAACTCTCCTGGGCTATCTCAAAAAATCGGCTTGGAAAGGCGCGGGCTCACAGGCTGCGGAAGCTCAGGATTCGTATCAGGGCACAGCTTCAACCCCGTCTCGCTCGAATCATTCGCCAGGATATGGCAGCGCTTGCCAAAGCCAGACCTGCGCACATCAGCATCACAATTCTGAAGGCGAACACAAAAGCGTCTCTAACGAATTCTCCGATAACAACTCTCGTACCCGCATCGAGATCTGCAGGCGCTGACAGATCGGCGAGCTTGCTCATATTTGCCTGCAACTGCTGCATGACGCCGGACGGCAGCGTGATGCGAGCCAGGCTGTCGCTTAGCCGGGAACCAAACGCCGTCACCATGATGATTCCAAGGACAGCAATGGCGAGTACGCCCGCTACCCGTGACACCGCGTTGTTGATTCCGGACGCCGTACCGGCTCGATCCTGACTTACCGAACTCATAACCACAGTGGTAAGCGGAGCCACCGTGACCGCCATCCCAAAACCGAGAACAATCACCGCCGGGAAGAACGCCTTCCAGTAGCTGTTTCCGACCGAAGGCACAGCGAAGAGAACGAAGCCCAGAGCGATAATAAGAGGGCCAATAATCAGCGGACGTTGCGGGCCATAGCGCGCGACCAGTCCGCCAGACCAGCGGGAAAGAAGGAACATCAGCAGAATGAAGGGAAGAATAGCAGCGCCGGTTGCGGTGGTGGAATATCCCTGCACTTGGATCAGATTTAGCGGGAACACGAAAAAGAAAATTCCAATCCCCGCATAAAGGAAAAGCGTCAGCAGGTTCGCACCATTGAAGCTGCGGGATTCAAATAGCGTAAGCGGAAGCATCGGCGAAGCGCTTCTCGCTTCGACCAGCACAAACACAACCAGACAGACCACGCCCACGATCAAACTACCCAACACCAGAGGACTCCTCCAGCCCAGATTGACCGATTCGACGAACCCGCCGACCAGACCGCCGAGGCCGACTGTGGCAAGCACCGCTCCCAGCCAGTCGACGCTTCGCGCATCGGCGCTGCGGCTCTCCGGAATCCGCCACAGCGAAATCATGATCACCGCCGCCGCCAGAGGAATGTTAATCAGGAAGACCCACCGCCAGGATGCATGCTCCACCAGCCAACCGCCCAGCACCGGCCCAACAGCAGTATGTGATCGCCGTAAACCCGGACCAGGTTCCAATCGCCTGGCCACGGCTTTTCTCGTCGAAAGAAGTACTGATAATTGCCAAGCTGCCGGGAACCAGCAGCGCCGCCCCCACACCCTGAATGCTTCTCGCAAGAATCAGTTGATGAATATCCTGGGAGAGACCGCACAAGCCCGAAGCCGCGGCAAAAATCGAGACTCCCGCCAGGAACATCACCCGCCGCCCCAACAAATCGCCGAGCGAACCGCCGACCAAAATCAACGCTGCCAGAAACAGTCCATAACTTTCCACCACCCATTGCACATCCACCACAGAGGCGTGAAAAGCAGTTTGCAGCGCCGGCAGAGCGACGCTCACCACCGTGCTGTCGATGAAAGCTATGCTCGATCCGAGAATGGTCCCGGCGAGTACCCACGTTCTCGATTCTGCCGCGCACCCTACCGCCGCGCCCGCCGATCGCATGACAGCTTCATCGCATGGCATTCTCATGGAGACTATGGATGCTACCAAGGAAATCCGCGATTGCGAATGAAAAGCCAGCCCGCCCGTCCCTTGCCGCACCTTCCCCGCCCCCTGTAGCATCAATATCCAGGCATTCATTAAGGAATAAGGAGCAATCATGGCCACCGAAACCCTGGCTTCCCCAGCCATCCTAGGCTACAAACCTACCGAAGTATTCAAGAATTTCATCGACGGAGAATGGGTCGAGTCCTCGACCGGAGAAACCTTCGAAGACCGCAATCCCGCCGACACCCGCGACGTAGTCGGCATCTTCCAGAAATCCGCAAAGGCCGACGTTGACGCCGCGGTAGACGCCGCCAAGCGCGCCTTCGCCAAATGGCGTCTCGTTCCCGCGCCGCGCCGCGCCGAAATCGTCTTCCGCGCCGGCGAAATCCTCATCGAACGCAAGGAAGACTGCGCTCGTGAAATGACCCGCGAAATGGGCAAGGTGCTAGCCGAGACTCGCGGCGACGTGCAGGAAGCCATCGACGCCGCCTACTACAATGCCGGCGAAGGACGCCGCCTCTTCGGCCCCACCGTTCCCTCGGAAATGCCCAACAAATTTGCCATGGCCGTGCGCCAGCCCATCGGCGTCTGCGGCATGATCACGCCCTGGAATTTTCCGATGGCGATTTCTTCCTGGAAGCTGCTGCCCGCCATCGTCTGCGGCAACACCTGCGTCATCAAGCCCGCGCAGGACACTCCGCTTTCGACTTTCAATCTCGTGCGCGCCCTCACCGACGCTGGCCTGCCAAAAGGCGTCATCAACATCGTCGCCGGATACGGCCCTGAAGTCGGCACGCCTCTAGCCGAGCACGCCAATGTGCGCGCCATCTCGCTCACCGGATCATCCGCCGTGGGCCGCATCATCGGCGGCATCGCAGCCAAGAGTTTCAAACACTGTTCTTTAGAGCTAGGCGGCAAGAATCCCATGATCGTCCTCGACGACGCCAACCTCGACCTCGCGATCGAAGGTGGCCTCTGGGGCGGATTCGGCACCACCGGCCAGCGCTGCACCGCCACCAGCCGCATCATCGTGCAGAAGGGCGTCTATCGCGAGTTCATCCAAAGATATGTCGCCCGCGCGAAGAAACTTAGAGTCGGCAACGGTCTGGATGAAACCACCGAGATGGGTCCGGCAGTCAACGAAAAGCAACTGCAGACCGACCTCAGCTACGTTGAGATCGGAAAGAACGAAAGCGCGAAGTTGATGTGCGGGGGCAATCGCCTCGACAAAGGCGACTACCAATACGGCTGGTTCATGGAGCCGACCGTTTTCACTGACGTCGATCCGAAGATGCGCATCGCGCAGGAAGAAATCTTCGGCCCCGTCGTCTCCATCATCCCCTGCGACGACCTCGAAGATGCCATCGAGATCGCCAACGGCATCGAGTACGGACTCTCTTCCGCGCTCTACACCAAAGATGTGAACAAAGCCTTCGCCGCCATTCGCGACCTGTACGCCGGCATCACCTACATCAACGCGCCCACCATCGGCGCCGAGGTGCACCTCCCCTTCGGCGGCACCAAGGCCACCGGCAACGGCCACCGCGAAGGCGGAATCGGCGCGATCGATTTCTATACCGAGTGGAAGTCCGTCTACGTCGATTACTCGGACAAGCTGCAGAAGGCCCAGATCGACAGGCCGGAATAGGGCCTATCGACACCTTGTTCACCCTACCGTTGCGTTGTAAAGTACCTAGGCAATTGGGGGGACCAGATGAACGACTTGGCAATGGCTGTTCCGCGGTGGATCGCCGTCGCATTATGCGGCGCTGCTCTTTTCTCGGCGGCCGCGGCCCAGGCCAAGCAGCGTCCCCTCATCACCAGCCACGTCCCCGAAGCAGTCTCCACCGGAGTTGCACCGCTGGTCGGTCACCTCCCCAGCTCGCAGCGCGTAAGCCTTGCTATCTCGTTGCCCCTGCGAAATCAGGCCGAGCTCGATGATCTCTTACAGCAGCTCTACGATCCACCAAGCCCCAGCTACCATAAGTATCTGAGCGTGAAAGAGTTCACCGAGAGATTCGGTCCAACGGAAGCCGACTACGAGGCAGTGCAACAGTATTCCAAAGCCCACGGCCTGGACATTATCGACACCCCAGCTAATCGCATGGTTCTGGATGTCGAAGCGCCCGCGTCGACCATCGAGAGCGCTTTCCACGTGACTTTGAACCTCTATCAGCATCCCACCGAGAGCCGCACGTTCTACGCTCCAGACCGCGAACCCGCGGTCGACCTCGACGTGACCCTGCTCCATATTTCCGGTCTGGATAACTTCACGCTGCCGCACGCCAAGAACGTCAGGCCTTCGCAGCAGAGAAGTCAGCCGCGAAGCCAAGAGTCAGTCGGCAAAACCACCGGCTCGGGCCCGGGCGGCGACTTCATCGGCAGCGATATGCGAGCGGCCTACTACGGTTCCGGCTCCCTCAACGGCAAGGGCCAGTCCATTGGACTCTTTGAATATGCCGGATACGAGATCAGCGACATCAAGAACTATTTCAGGAAAGTAAAACAGCCATTAGACGTCCCCGTAAAAGGTGTATCGCTCAACGGAGTAAGCATTAACTGTCCCCCGAAAACCTGTGACGACAGCGAACAGGCTTTGGACATCGAGATGGCCATCTCCATGGCTCCGCACCTGAGCCAGGTCGTGGTCTACGTGGGCAAAAGCGATGTCTCCATCTTTAACCAGATGGCGGTCGACAACACTTCCAAGCAACTAAGCTGCTCCTGGGGATGGAGCGACGATGAGAGCAGCCTCGATCCGATCTTCGAAGAAATGGCGGCGCAAGGTCAGAGCGTATTCGTCGCCACCGGCGACAGCGGCTCCGGCACGCCCGGCGATGTAGTCTGGCCGGCAGACGATCCTTATGTGACTGCTGTCGGCGGCACCGATTTGACCACCAACGGTCCGGGCGGCTCCTGGAAGTCCGAGACAGGATGGAACGGCAGCGCCGGCAGCCCCTCCAAAAACGGCGTCCCCATCCCCAGCTATCAACTGCTGGCCGGAGTCATCAACTCGTCCAACGGCGGCTCGACCACGTTGCGCAATTACCCAGACGTCGCAGCGGAAGCAAATACCAACCAATATAGTTGCTACGACGGCAGCTGCTTCGAAGGCAACGGAGGCACCAGCTATGCCGCTCCGCAATGGGCCGGCTTGATCGCCCTGGCGAATCAACAGGCCGTCAACAACAGCAAATCAACCCTGGGATTCCTCAACCCTGCCATCTATGACATAGGCATTGGAACGAGCTATGACACCGACTTCCACGACATCACCAGCGGCAGCAACGGAGGCTACAAAGCCGTGGTCGGTTATGATCTGGTGACCGGCTGGGGCAGTCCCAACGGCCCGAACTTGATCAACGCTTTAGTAGGGTCAGCGAAGTAAAGAGCTTAGAATTACCCCGTGGTCACCTGTGAGCCCCTGTGGTTAAGATTTGCTATTAACTCGATGCCCACCACGCAAGCCCGCGAAGTTAAGGCCGCCAAGCGTTTAGAAAACGTCCGCTACGCCATCCGCGACCTGGCCTGCGTAGCCGACGAAGTAATCCAGCAAGGACACAAAGTTCTCCCACTCAACGTCGGCGACCCGCTCAACTTCGATTTCCAGACTCCTCCGCACATCATCGAAGCCGCGCACAAAGCCATGCGCGACGGTAAGAACGGATACGCACCGTCCCCCGGCATTCCCGAAGCGGTGGAGGCGATTCGCGGCGAAGCCGCGCGCAAAGGCATCACGACGGTGCGCGATGTCTTCGTCACCTCCGGCGTGAGCGAAACGGTTGATCTCTGCATTTCCGCGCTGGTGAATCCTGGCGAAGACATCCTCACGCCGAAGCCCGACTACCCGCTCTATTCAGCGGTCTTGTGCAAGCTGGGCATCGCGCTCAACGCCTACGATCTCAACGAAGACGATGCCTGGCAGCCCGAACTAGCCGACATCGAACGCAAGCTAACGCCGCTTACGCGCGGCATAGTGTTGATTAATCCCAATAATCCCACGGGCTCACTGTGCTCGCGGCAGATGCTCGAGCAAGTTGCCGAGATAGCGCGCCGCCGCAATCTGGTTGTATTCTCCGACGAAATCTACGACAAGCTGATTCTGGAAGGCACACCGCACATCGCCTTCGCCGCCATTGCGCCCGACGTGCCCTGCATCACCTTCGGCGGACTGTCGAAGAATTATCTCGTCCCCGGATGGCGGATCGGCTGGGGCATCGTCTCCGGCGACGCCGCAGCCATCAAGCCTTATACCGAAGGCATTCACCGTCTGCTGCGCGCGCGCCTCTGCGCCAACCATCCCGAGCAGTACGCCATCAAGCCCGCGCTCGAAGGCCCGCAGGATCATCTGATCGAAGTGCAGCGCAAGCTCCGCTCGCGCCGCGATCTCACGCAGAAGTGGTGCGAGTCCACGCCGCGAGTAAGCTGCGTCGCCCCGCGCGGCGCGTTCTACGCCTTCCCGCGCATCGACATTCCAGAGAGCGACGAAGTCTTCGTCAAAGAATTAATCCGCCAGAAACATGTCATGGTCGTCCACGGGTCCGGCTTCGGCCAGAAGCCGGGCACACAGCACTTCCGCATCGTCTTTTTGCCGGATGAAAAGACGCTGACCAGCGCGTATGCGGGAATTGCGGATTTCATCGGGGAGCATTACGGAAGGCTTTGACGTAACCGTCGGGAGCGCGAGGCGGACTCGGACTTAGAGGTCAATCGAATGTCGGGCCAAGAAATGGCAATTGCAGTCGGGGCCGGCGCGGGATTGATCATCGGCTTGATACTGAGAGTGTTAAACAGCAGGTCGTCAAGGCGCTCTCGCGGGCGAAAAGAGAGTTCTTGAACGTAATTCGCAAACGCATTCCATCCGCCAAGATGTTCATTGTTGGCGGCACGAATGCGCATCCCGTCGTTTGGACCACTACGCCGTCGGACATTGAACGAGACCAACTTCGCGAGGATGAAAGTCTAAGGGACAGGTTTCGCACCCTACTGCTTCAAGCGGAGTACGCCGCCGGGGACATTCCATTGGTGCAGTTTGTGTATGAGTCCCAAGAGACTGTCGATCGTGAGTTCAAGGGAAGCTGGAACCAAAGAAAATACGTATGGCTACGGGAAAGATACTAAAGGCTTGGAACAGGCCCTCTCATGACCATGGTATAATGACCATGATCGAAAGGATTCCCCATGAAAACAATGGCGGCAGGAGTCTTCAAAGTTCACTGTCTGAAGGTCATGGACGAAGTCCAGTCAAAACGCCAAGCCGTGCTGATCACCAAGCGCGGCAAGCCGGTGGCCAAGCTTGTCCCGGTCGAACAAGAAAAGGATGATATCTTCGGTTTCTATAAAGGCAAGATTAAAATCAACGGCGATATCGTTTCCCCAGCTTTTTCTCCGGAGGAATGGGGAGACTTGTATTGATTCTGCTGGATACGCACGTGGTGATCTGGTTAGCGCAGGATCAACAGCGCATTTCCTCGCGGGCGCGCGACGCGATTACCGACTCACGCGAAGGCGTCCAGGGCCTAGCCGTTTCCGCGATGACGCTTCTCGAACTCGCCCGACTTGCCAGCCAAAAGCGTATTGAGCTGACGCCGAATCTGGAGGCCTTCCTGCGGGAAGTGGAGCGACGATTCGCTGTTCTGCCGATCACAGGACGAATCTGCGTGCAAGCGTTCGAGTTTCCCGTAAACTATCCGAAAGATCCGGCTGACCGCGTGATTGGCGCTACTGCGGTCGTAGAAGGACTGAACCTAGTAACCGCGGACCAAGCGATCCGCCAGTCGAAAGCCGTGCCAACAATCTGGTGAACCTCGCGGTTGCTCAGCAGTCTCCTCGACCTTTCTCTTTCCCCGCGAATCTGCTTAAATCAAATCAAGGCGCAAACCGCGCCCGCGTTTGGTTCCTACAATCGTGGTCGACATTCATTCCCACATTCTTCCGGAAGTAGACGACGGCTCCAAGTCCTGGGACGTCTCCGTCGCTATGTGCCGCATGGCCGCCACCGACGGCATTACTCACCAGGTTGCCACACCTCACGCCAACGACCGTTACCACTACGACCGTCCTTATCTTCAGGGACTGGTCGCGCATCTGCAGGGACTGGTCGGCGCTTCGCCCACCCTCAGCCTGGGCTGCGACTTTCATCTCTCCTACGACAATCTGCAGGATGTGCTGGCCAATCCCGCGCGCTACTCGATCGATGGCACGCACTATATGCTGGTCGAACTCAGCAATTACAGCGTTCCACAGCAAATCACGGATTGTTTCCTGAAGCTGGGCGACCGCGGCATCACCTCAGTGATCACTCATCCCGAACGCAATCCAATTCTGCGCGAAAACCTGCAGCGCGTGGTGGAGTGGGCCGAGCAGGGGTGCGTGATCCAGGTAACTGCCTCCGCCCTCACCGGATTCTGGGGAGAACGCGTGCGCCGCGCCGCGCAATGGCTGCTGGAACACGACTCCGTCCATGTCTTGGCCACGGACGCGCACGACACCGAAAAGCGGACCCCTGTGCTCTCGGCCGCGCGCAACGCCGTCGCTGAAATCTATGGCGAAGAAGTAGCGCAAGCCCTGGTCGACGGCAATCCCAGAGCGATCATTCAATCCCAGCAACTTCCCTATTTTCCTCGGCCAGTGCAGGGCAGCAATCGGAGGACGCCCGGGGCCTAGAACTTAGCAATTAGCAATTAGCAATTAGCGTTTAGCAATTCAGCTTGGCGGAGCTTCCGTCGGAGGGGGTTGCGAAGACGTTCTATATTCATGGACGCGGCAAAGAGCTGGCCAGCCAACGGCTAATTGCTAACTGCTTTCACTGCGGTCCAGCTGAATCATGCGCGGCAGGAGTAGCGGGCGCTGGCGAAACCGGAGCCGTATTCATGTGCGTTCCCGGATCGGCGCTGTGTGACGTAGGACTCAAAGATTCCGCGTGCGGCGCGGCCGGCTCCGTGGTCATCGCGCTCTCCGGATTCAGCAGATGATCGTGGCTGGGGCCCAAACCGAGGCTGATCAGGGCACGCGAGTCGGGCACCGTCTTCGCTTGCCAGCCGTGATCGGCCTGATAACGCCGCATGGCCTCTTCACTGGACTGATCCCACCTGCCCGCCGCTTCGCCGCTAAGGTAGTGCTCGCGGATCAACGCTTCCTGGATGGCCTGCGCCCGCTCCGCGTCGATCTTCTGCTGGCCCCGCGCGGTGGTCTTTTTCTTGCCGTTCTTGCGCGTGCTCGCATACTTCGATTTCCCGCCGTGAGCCGCAGAAGACGTACTCGATTTTGGATGCGCGCCCGCAGCGGGATGCGACGCCGCATGTGCCTTCGCCGGAGATGACGAGTTTGCTAGGGAACCTTGCGCCGCGGCCTTCGCGTGTCTATTGGGATTCGCCGTCTTGGGCCTGGCGGTCGCTGTCTTGCTGCTAGCCTTCGAGCTCGCGGCAGCCCCTTGTCCCACCGCCGCGCGCGGCGAGACGCACGCACACAGCAGAGCAAGAGCGCAACCTGCCCCCATCCATCTTCGTATTTCCCCGCGATGCTCCCGCTTCGTTTCCAAAGGCAACCCTCAGAGGATTAGTGGCCCAGTGTTCAGTGGCCAACAAAACCCTTCAGCCCGATTCTGTCGGCCTTCACTGACCACCGACCACGGGTCACTGGTCACTGACCACTTTCTTCCAAAAGCAAAGCCCAACAGAAACTGGCATTCTAATCATTCCCCATTGAAAGAGGCAATGCCAGTTCCCGTTGGGCTAATCCCAGGTTACGGAAGTGTCCCGGCCATGAAGATCGTCCCATCCGAAGCGGTCGACCCTCGCGGGCGTACCAGGAATACCGCGTCCTGTCCGCTCTTCAGGCTCGATTCCACTTTGGCGAAATCTTCTTCGTTGTTCACCGGCTGCTTGTTGACTTCCAGAATCACGTCGCCGCGGCCCAGGTTGATGTCCTCGGCAAACGATCCCGGCTTTACGTCCTGCACGATCACGCCTTTGCCTGCCGGCATGTCCAGCCGCTCGGCCATCTCCGGCGTCAGCTTGCGAACCGTGATCCCGAACTTGCTCTGCTTAGGCGTGCCCTCATCGCCGCTCTCGCGGTCCTCGCCCAGGCGTGCTGCGAACAACTTGGCGCGGTCGGCAATGGTTACAGTCGTCTCCTGCGCTTTGCCGTTGCGCAAGAAGTTGATCGCTACCTTGGCTCCCGGTTTGCGCGCGGCGATCTCAGCCACCAACTCCGCTCCTTTTGTCACTTTATGGCCATCGACGGTGGTGATGGTGTCGCCGACTTTCAGCCCCGCCTGGTCGGCCGGACTGCCCGCCACCACGCTCGACACGGTCACTCCGCTGCCAGCGCCATACACTCGGGCAATCGCCGGATTCTCCACCGAATCAAACATGATGCCGATGGAGCCGCGCGCCACACGGTGATCGGGACCAATTAACTGGTTGTAAACCTGCACAACCGTGTTCGAAGGAAGTGAAAAGCCCACACCCGCGTAGGCGTTGGTCTCGCTCAAAATCGCGGTGTTGATGCCGATCACCTCACCGCTCATGTTGACCAGCGGACCACCCGAGTTCCCCGGGTTAATCGCGGCGTCGGTCTGAATAAACGTCTGAAACTGCCGGCCGGGCACAATGTCGCGGCCCTTGGCCGAAACAATGCCGGCCGTCACGGTGCCCACTTGCCCGAAAGGACTGCCGATCGCCAGCACCCAATCGCCCACCTCCATGCCGTCGGAGTTGCCCAACTTCGCCGCGGGCACAGCCCGGTCCAGGTTAATCTTGATGACTGCCAGATCGGTTTCCGAATCTTCTCCGATCACTTTGGCGTCATGCTGCACGCCTGGCGGATCGTCCTGCAGCCGCACGCGGACGCGGTCCGCTTTATCCACCACATGCCGGTTGGTGACGATGTAACCCTTCGCATCCACGATCACGCCCGAACCCAGCGAACGCTCGCGAATCGCGCCGTCGCCGCCCCCGCCCTGCCCGCCAAAAAAGCGGTTGAAAAAGTCATCCATCTCATTTCCGCCGTTTTCCGGGTCATCGGGAACCTGCCCCCCACGGCGCCGGTGCGGACTCTTGATGGTCGATTCCGTATTGATGTTGACCACACTCGGCCCCAACTGCTTGGCGATCTGCGAAAACGCATTGGAAAGTTGCTGCGGCGCCGGCACCGATAGCGGAGTCGCATCCGAACCCTTCTGCCCTTCTTTGCCCTTCACTCCGAAAGAAACTATGCTGCCGATCAAAATGCCCACGACCAGGGTAGCCACAATGCTGAACGAATAGACCCAACGATGGGTCTTAAAACGCACCCAAATTGCCTGCGAATCCATATGCCTGCTTTTCCTCCAAAGATCTGTACGAACCTTCAATTATACCCGTTTGCCAAGCCAAGGGTCCTCACCCCGAGGCTCTCCTCGGTATGCGAGCGCGCTACTGCAATCAGGTCGGTAAGACGGACAAACCTGCCATTTCATTTTATCGGAAAGAGGAAATAACAACGGCAAAGTGTTGATAGTACAAACAAAGCTGCTGCACTCCTCATGTCGGGACAGCCGCCCTCGGCTGCCTGCCCTGAGCTTCGCGAAGGGCCCGTCGAGCGAGGCTCGACCGGCTTCCTCATTCGGGAGGGCAAACTGAGGCCCTACTTTCCCTCATACACGGACTTTCCCCCCACTACAGTTCGCAGCACTTTCGTCGCCAGCACTTTTTCCGGAGACGCCGCCGTCAGGTCGCGATCCAGCACCACAAAATCCGCCAGCATCCCCGGCACCAGTTTGCCCTTTTCTTTCTCCTCGAATTCGGCAAAGGCCGATCCGGTTGTGTAAGCCGCAATCGCCTGGTCCATGGTCAGCTTCTGCTCGGGAAAAAATTCTTCCTTGCCGTTTTCGCTCCGGCGCGCCACGGCCGCATACAGCCCGCGAAATGGCGATACTGACTCCACCGGATAGTCCGTGCCAAAGGCCAGCGTCACTCCTTTATTCAAGAACGCCGCCCACATGTAGCAGTCCGCCGCTCGCTTCGGCCCCAGCCGCTCCTTCGCCCAGCGCATGTCCGTGAGCAGATGGCTGGGCTGCATTGACGCGATCACCTTCAACTCCTTAAAACGCGCAATCTGTGCGGGCGTTGTAACCTGCGCGTGCTCGACCCGCAGCCGGAAATCCTCGCCGCCATTGGCAGCTTTCGCTTTCTGCTCACGCGCAGCCTTCTCAGCTTCGGCAAAGGCATCGAGCGCCATCTGCACGCCTTTGTCGCCGATGGCGTGAAACCCAAGTTGGAAGCCCGCCAGCACGCGCTCTTTCGCCATCTCGTTCAACCTGGCCGCATCGTAACGCGGCAAGCCGGTGTTCTTAGGATCATCCGCATAGGGTTCGAGCAGCGCCGCCGTGTGCCCACCCACCGAACCATCCATGAATCCCTTCAGCATCCCCGTGTGAAGCATCACATCCGACTGCGGATGCGAGTCGCGTTTCTTCTTCAAATCTTCGATGGAATCGTTAAAGTCCAGCCATTCGGAAATTCGCGCTGTCAGCTTGCCTTCTTTTTCAAGCTGTTCGTAAATCTGAAAATTCTCCCATTGTGGCGAATAATCCTGCGCCGAGGTCACACCGTGCGCCGCCAGGTCCGCCAGCGCCACTTCAATTCCCTGCCGCCGCATTTCGTGGTTCGGCGGCGGAATCACCACCTGCACCGCGTGCTTCGCGGTATCTCGCAGAATCCCCGTAGGCTGCCCGTTCGCATCCCGATCAATCTTGCCCCCTTGCGGATCCTTACTAGCAATGGTGACGCTAGCCAACTGCAGTGCCCGCGTGTTCGCCACGGCAAGATGCCCATCCACACGATCCAGAAACACCGGATGCCCGCCCGAAACTTCATCCAGATCCCAGCGGCTGGGCAGAGCCTTCACCGGCCACATGGTCTCATCCCATCCTCCGCCCAGAATCCATTCGCCGGGCTTTGCCGTCTCCACTTTAGCGAGCACGCGCTTCCGAAATTCATCCAGCGTCCTCACTCCGATCAGATCGACGCTCAACTTCTGCAACCCGGCATCGGCGAGATGCAGGTGTGCGTCGTTGAATCCCGGCATGACAAAGTGCCCGCCCAAATCTATGACCTGCGTCTGTGGGCCCTTGAGCTTCTCGATGTCGGTATTCTTGCCCACCGCCTGGATGCGGTCCCCACGCACCGCAATCGCCTCCTCGCGCATGGTCGAACCAAACTGCGATGTGGCGGGCACACCCGTATAAACATTCGCATGGATGAAGATCACATCGGCCTTCGGACCGGAAGCGGCAGACGTTTGACTGGCCACCGGACGCATCGCCGGCAAAAGCGCGAAACAACACAACACCACAACGAAACCCGGGTGCCCCTTCTTGCGTGTCCATTGCGAAGGAGCCTGCCCTGAGCCTGTCGAAGGGTGGGATTCCACGAACGCGTAAACCTTTGAGTTTGCGCAGCGCTTCAGCGCTGCCAAAAAACCCTTCCCTGTGCGATGGGCTTTAGCCCCCGAGGTTGCAAATCCCATTATTCCCCCGCTCCCGCCAGCGCCAGCATCGTCAACAAAATCCTCTTCAACCCCAGCTCCCGGCCGTTGGAATCAAACCACTCCTGCAAGGTATGCGCCCCGCCGCCCGAACCGCCGCCGCCGATGGCGATCGCTTCCAGCCCCAGCGACAGCGGAATATTCGCGTCCGTCGACGCCCGCTGTACCTGCGCCGCATTGTTCAGCTGCGCATCCACCGCCCGAATCACATGCAGAATCCGCGCGCCCACCGCCAGTTCTCCCGCCGGACGGTTCCCGATCGCCACCACTTCGCAATTCACTCCCGAAGGCCGCCTCTGCACCGGCGACCGCATCTCCGCCGCCATCGTCTCGTCTTCCACCGCGCGATTCAGCGCCAGCCGCAGCGCCTGCTCCAGCCGCTCCATCTCCGCCATTGAAGTCGACCGGATATCCACCTTCATGCTCGCCGATTCCGGAATCGAATTCACCGAAGTACCGCCGCGAATCACTCCGATGTTGAACGTCGTCTTAGGCGAGGCGGGCACCGGCGTAGCGATAAATGTTTCAATCGCCTTGGCCAGAATCACAATGGGATTAGGCGCCCCAAAATCGCTCCACGAATGCCCGCCCGGACCGCGCACGATCACTTCAAAGCGCCGGCTGCCCAAAGCCTCGGCGACAATCGTGTCCGCGCCCGCGCCGTCGAGCACCACGCTATAAGCAATCGAATCCTTCCACCGCGGCGTGGAAAAAATGTGCCGCATGCCGCGCAGGTCGCCTTCGCCCTCTTCGCCAACATTGCCAATAAACACAAACGGCAGCGCATGCCGCAAGCGCACCGCCCGCAGCAGCGCCGCAATAGCCAGCATCGCCGCCACCCCCGCGCCGTTGTCGGAAACTCCCGGCCCATAAAGCCGGCTTCCCTGCTGGCGGATATTCAGCGGCGTGCTCGCCGGAAACACAGTATCGATGTGCGCGCTAAGCGCCACGTAGCGCTGCCCGAATCCAGGATGCACACCGAACACATTCCCCACATCGTCGATGCGAACATCGTCCAGCCCGACTTCGCGAAAGCGCTCCGCCAGCCAGGCCCCGCGCGCCGACTCGCCAAACGGAGGCGCCGGAATCCGCGCCATCTCCATCTGCCACTGCGCCAGTTGCGGCTCCTGCGTCCGCAGCCAGTTGTAAGCCGACCGCACCTCGGGCGATCGCCGCCAGCCGCGCCACCTCCTGCTGCACCGCAGGCGAAACGCCCGGCATATCCGCACGTGGAGGAGTGGGGCTCATGGAAGGTATTGCGTCATCTTACAACGCGTGGGAAGGAATAGGGATTGCCTAAGGCGGGAACAGGCGTGACATTACCTTACGAATCTGCATGCTGGGGTAGCCACAGTTGGACTGTGCGAAGCAGTGGCGCAGTCGAACGGTCACTCGACCAACGGGACGGGCGCGCCTTTGCTCGTGCCCCAGAGGTCTAGAAGTTCCCTTCCCGACCCTGTTCGCTTCCGCTTTCGGCAACCTCACTCACTCCCGCCGTGCCTCAGCTTCCGCCAGCCACCCTCGTCGCAACTTTTCAGGCGGAATGCTAGACAACAACGGTTTGATATCAAGAATAGGCGTCCCATCGAGCATATCGACGCCGCGAACATGCAACTCGGGACCCTCGCGGCGGAGCAACTCAACAATGGTCAGGCCAATCGGATTCGGACGCCGCGGAGATCGCGTCGCAAACACCCCATGCGTCCGATTATCGGAAGGCGGTGTCCCGAGCAATTCGAATCCTTGGGACCGATCAAATTCCCACAGAACGACAAGATGCGAGAAGCCCTCGATGTCGGTGAGCCCCGCCTCAAACTCGGGCAGGATCGATAGCACACCATCCGCCTCGTGCTTAGCCCCAAGCCCCTTGGGAACCTCGCCCGCGTCCTTGTACGGACTACTCACAAATCCAATCGGCCGCGACGTGAACATAAGGGAACGCCTCTTAAAAGCATGGGAGGAATGAGGATTCGCGCGGCGATCCGGACGAGTGTCAATCTTAATTATTCCGCATCGAGCGTCGCCTGCACCGTGACCTTGCCGCCCGCCGTCAAGCTGATTGTGCGACCCCACGTCTTGTGACCCTTCGCTTCGATGCGGACGGAATGGGAACCCGCCGCTAACTGAACGAGCGAAGGAGTGTTCCCCATAAAGGTTCCGTCAACATAGATGTCGGCACCGCTCGGTTCCGACGACACCATAACCTTGGCCACGCTGGACGGAGCGCCGCTTTGATCGCCCTCCGTATCAGGAGCAGGATCCGGCCCAGCCGCTTTCTCAACATGCACAGCCCGCTTGACGCTAGGAGCCGGACCCGATTCCTCAGGCGGCGCAGATGAGTTCACCGAATCGTCTGGGCTGGGCCTCGCTCCGATCGGCCCGATGTAAGCGGAGGTTTCAACCCGATAGGTTCTGGCCTTGCCATCGAGATCAACGGACAGCTTGCCGCCCTGAACGGAGCCCTTTAGCACCTGGCCCGCCGAAAGCGCTCGGCAGTGAATCCTCCAGACGAGACCCCCGCCACAGGAAACGACGTATCCGACGTGATTTGAGCCGACCACCAGCGCGACGTGATAGACAAGCGGAACCCCGCTACCTGTCGTTGAGTCGCAGCTTATCTGCGCGCCCTCCCCCTGCCCAGTGATCGAGCAGCTGGTAAATATCCCTTAACGTCAAGTAGTATACTGGAGGAGCCGTGACGGGGCAAGGGATTAGCTATCATCCATGGAAACTTCCGAGAGCCGAAGATTGAGGTGACCCATAGTTGACTTGGCGACAGTAAATAAATCCTTCGCCTGTTTCTCTTCGTAGCGCCGGGGGATGTGAGATACGGGGTTGCGCCACGCGATGTTGAAATTTCTGAGTAAGCCTATAGCCTCCGAGAAATACTGTTCGTCGGCCTTTGAAAGATTCGCAAAGTTTCCAACTTTGCTGCGCAGGTTGGCGTGTGCCACGTTGAGTGCGGTATTCCAGTTTCGCCGGTCTTTTTCTTCCACGCCAGCGTAGGCCGCTAGAGCCACAAGTCCGAACTCGACAACTTTTGAAAGATGATGGACGCATGCGGTGTAGCGCTCACAGGCAAAACAGTTTCCCGCCTCGAACAGATCAAAACTGGTATTTTGAAAGTTCGACAACTGCTTACTAAGGCCATAAACCTCTTCTCCCAGCAGGGATGCCAACTGCTCCATCTCGCCGGGATACATGCGTTCTATGTCGGTAAAGAACTTGAGGCGGTGGGGGAGAATCTGGAGAAAAAGTCTAGTCTGCATTTCCTCAATGATGCGGTTGTCTAACTCCTCAATCCTATACGCAGCGTGCGATGCGTCGATTGCGGCCTGAACTGGGTAGACCAAAATCTTCCCGTCGGCATCTACGGCGGAATTGGCAAACTCTTGCTTAAGGCGTTTAGCACATTGGACAGAGGCTAGGAGTCTGATCTCTTTACAGTGGCCTTCGATCTCGTCGTACATCCGCCATAGATCGGTTTTTTCGTTGTCGCTAATTGCTCGACCTGGAACTTGCAGGAGTCCGCTCTTTTGTGACCGGCGATAGTGGCAATAGGCGGTTTGAATAAGTTTTGAGATGTTGTGAAAGGTTGACGCGGAGAAATGTTCCATATCCCACCAACTCACTATTCGTCGGCACTCCCAAGGTGGCGCAACTCGATTACCAGCGTCCGAGATGAGCGACCCAAGGCCCGGTTGACTCGCGCACACCACTGCTGTACCCTCGTTTCTAGAGGGTCGCAATGGCAAATCACCCTAAATCTTCCGCCAAGAATGCAGAGGGTGACACGCGCCAAAAACCATTCACGTGGGGCGACTTCGATGGGATGGTTGAGCGGGCGATTAAACGGCCCGCTCAAAAACCCGCTCCAAAATCGAAGTGAAAATCAAGTTGCCCTGATCCCTTCGATTGTAGCGGAACGAATACTCGTCAAGGTAGGTCTGCAAATATTTTCGGCTCACGGAGTGATAGACTCCGCCGATCCCGCGCTTTACCAGACTCCAGAATCCTTCGATGGTCTGAGTGTGAACGTCGCCCATCACGTACATTTTTTGGTTGTGCTGGATGCGGTGGTGTTGGTAGCAGTTCGTCGTGCAGCGACAGCTTGTCATAGACCGGATATTCGTCGGTGTAGACGGTGCTCTCGGGCATCACGCGCTCGGCGATGATCGGAAAGATGGTTGCGGCTTTGGCATCGGGAGTCACGAAGGCCATAACCTTCCCGCCGCGCTCAACCATTCCGAATACCGGAGTCTTGCGCATCGTTGTCACGTCCACGCTGTATCCCGCGATTGCAAGGCTTGTTCTTGCGCTTCCCGCCTACGTAGGTTTCGTCCATCTCCACCGTCGATCCCTCCAGTTGCATCTCTGGTTCGGAGAGCAACGAGCGAATCTGTTTGAACATGCGCCATGCGGTTTTGTAGGTGACGCCGCTCTCCCGCTGGATTTGCTTCGCGGAGATACCGCAACGAGTGGAACCCATGAGGTACATGGCGTAGAACCACTTTTTTAGCGAAGTGCTGGAGTGCTCGAAGATGGTTCCAGCCATGGGCGACATCATGGAGCCGCAGTAGTCACAGGCATAAGCCGGACGCCCGGTAACGCGGTGATGTTTGCGCTCTTGCTTGCACTTCGCGCAGTGGTCATGCCGTTCGGGTAGCGCTTTTCTTTCAGGTACTCAAGGCACGCCTCATCATCGGGAAAGCGAGAGAGAAAATCCTCTACGGTGAGCCGCAAGTGTTTGGGAATGCTTTGTTTCTGCTTCATGGCATAAATACTGTGCCATAAAGTGTACTTGATGTCAAGGGATATTTACCGAGCAGCTTAAGTGTTGACTCTCCCCAGTGTGCACGACAACACGATCAGTGCGCAGCACCGCGAAATCGCTGGGAGCGGGAGAAGCTTGCTGCCCTTGGCTACAAATGGCTAAAGAGAAACCGAGCAAGATTGCAAACTGTCTCATGCAATTTAGCTTTCTTGAACCTTTCGGGGCGACCTGCCGACAGCAAATTCGGGGAGGGTCTTTATCATCGGATCGAGGAACACTGAAGTCAAGCGTAATTTCAGGAGCTACGCCAGTTTGCTGATCAGAGCTGAAAACGTTTCGCGCACGCCTGCCGGAGCCCCCATTTTTCCCGAGATGTCGACCAACAGGACTTCGCCCGGGCTAGTCCACTCCGCCTTGAATCTTCTAATACCAAGAGCGCCTGCCTCGGCAAAAATCTCAGCGCGATCATCCCGCCGCAGAGTGAGTAGGCTTCTGTTTTTCCGGACCGCGATTTCGAGGCCGTCGCCCCCAACCAGCGATGCCCCGAGCGAGGCAAGGTACTGGGGTTCTTGGCACAAGTTCGAGATTTCGTTCCAGGCCTTCCCGAACGGATCACTGAAGTGGGCTTCGTTCATCTGATTTCTCCTTTGTTGAGGTTATCCTAGACGCCATCACTACGCCAGTGGGCCATGGGCCCCACATCTCGCGGGATGACAAGTGGGAACGCCCCGACGCTTGTTTTTCCACAGACTCAGTGTGACATCTAACCTTGCCTCCCGCCAGTCAATCGAGAGATCATGGTCTAGGCGGACGCAGTGCCGCACTCGTATTAGCTACAACGAGTTCCTTGACAACTGAATATCCATCGACTAAGTCCTTGCCCCACAATACTTTACAAGCAAGTCCTTTGCCATCAAGGATTTAGGGTGACCCAGCATCCGGTCTGCCGGCAGCCATTGACTGATTCCAAAGGACTTAGCTGAAACAGCCTGCCGCTAAGTTATTGATTGCAGGGATTTTACTTATAAATCCTTTGGAATCTATATTTTAGCGAGGTAGATTTTGCTATGTGATTGATTCCAGAGATTTTATAGCGCTTAATCCGCGTTTTTTTATTCTGATCCGGATCTCAGGCCACCCGTCTCTCCAAGCCCGCCCGCTGCTCCACCGCGGCAACAAGTTTCCTAGTGGCCGGAACCTCAATCCCATGAAGGCGAGCGCCGCGCAGAATCGGTCCAGCAATGGCGTCCAACTCCGGAATCCGGTGCTGCTCCACGTCCTTCTGCATCGAGCTCCGCATGTTTGCAGGGAAGCCCGTCACTCCGGCGAGCACTTTTTCCGCATCCACCTTCGCCCCTTCGGCAATCGCAACGGCACACGCCTCTCGGACGCAACCCTCCCCGAGACTGCGCCACTGCGGATCGGCAAGAACCTCGCCGACAGTTTTATCCGCGGCAGTCGTGCTCAACGCAAACGGCGCGAGAAAAACCAGCTTGCTCCACATCAGGGTTGGCTCATCGTCGATGAAGCTGCACGCAAATCCGATTTGCCGAAGCTGATCGAGAGTGCCCGCAAGCAGCGCCCGTCCGGCTGACAACACATTCAGACGGGCAAATGGTGTGCGATGGACGATGTAGCCGGGACGGACGCGCTCCATTTCGCCCGCAATCGTCGCCGGGATCACACGCCCAGACCCGTAACGAGCGCGCAGCAGAGAAATGTGGTCAATACCATTGAGCAATGGAATGATAGCTCGCACCGAATCAGGACTCTTAAGAGCGGCCAGTGCCGATTCCAACTGCGTCGCCTTCACGGTGATCCATAGCACGTCGACGGGAGGCACTTCGGTTGCCATGGCAACGTCGACCACGAAGTTGCCGAAAGGACTCTCCAGATGAAGTTGTCTGGGATACCGCGCAAGCGCCTCGGGCCGCACCACGAGCGTGACGGAAGCTCCCGCGTGCGCGAGACAAGCGCCGATCAAGCCGCCAACACCACCAGCCCCCAGAATCGCATGTCGCATCGGTTTGGAAATGTTATCGGGCATAAACCTTGGATTCGCGGGAAATCAATTCCGCTTCACGGCAGCCGGCAAACACTCCACCACCTCGGTATCGCTCAGCGTATGGTCGCTGGCTTTGGCCCGTTGATAGATGCGGTCCACAAGATCGTCCGTCGCGGGAATGCCCCGCCGCTCCAGCCAGAACAGCACATTCGACTTCCCGCTCATCGGACCGATGTCGATGATCTGCTCCAGGCCAAACATATGAGACGGCACGCCCGAGTAAACCGTGTTCGCCAGCTCGACGTCATTTTTCCTGAACGCCTTGATCACCGCTGCCGCATGCACACCCGTAGCCGTGCGGAACGCGTCGTCGCCCACCACCGGATAATTCGCCGGAATCGGCACGCCCGTGGCCCGCGAAACCGCCTGGCAATACTGTTTCAGCCTGGTGAGGTCCTGCTCATCCCAAGGCGCAATACCCATCAGCTTCAAATTCACCAGCATCTGATCCATCTGCGTGTTGCCCACGCGCTCACCGATACCGATAGCGCACCCGTGAACGCAATCCGCGCCGGCGATCAACGCCGCCATCGAGTTAGCGATCGCCAGCCCGCGATCGCTGTGCCCGTGCCAGTCCACACGAATCTTCTCGCCGGATGGTTTCACGACTTCCTCGATCACAAACCGCACCAGCGCCAGCGCGCCCATGGGCGTGGCGTGCCCGGCGGTATCGCAGATTACGATGGCCCGCGCGCCGCAACTGATCGCCGTGGAATAAAGCCGCTTCACTGTCTCGGGATCGCAGCGCGACGTGTCCTCGGTCACATACATCACGTCGAGGCCCAGCGAAACCGCATACTTCACAGCCTTCTCGGTGGTCTGCAAAAGAAAATCGTCGGACCATCCTTCCGTAAATCTTCGAATGGGGCTCGATCCAATAAAGGTCGCAGCCTCGATGCGCAAACCGGTTTTCTGCACGATCTCGGCAATGGGACGAATATCGTTCTCATGCGTTCGCGCCGCGCAGTTGGCGCGAATCTTCAGCTTGTGCGCGACAATCTCCCGCGCCAGCGCCGTCACATGTTCGACCGCGCGCGGACCCGCGCCCGGCAATCCCAGATCGAGCGAGTCGATCCCGAGCGCCTCCATCAGATGAAGAATTTCAATTTTCTCGGCCATCGAAGGATCGCGCACCGAGGGCGACTGCAGCCCGTCACGCAGGCTCTCGTCATTGAGCAGCACCGGCCCCGCCGGCTTCAATCCCGGCGGATAATTCTGGTTCCAGTCGTAGATGAGTTCGGAAGTATTCATGAGAGTTGCCAGTAACCCGTACCTAGTACCTAGTCTGCCCGCTTCTAGCTGGGTAATGGATACTGGGCACTAGGTACCAGGTACTTTCTCTTTCGGCGGCAGCGTCAGCCCAAAGACTGAAATCATCCCCTGCCCGGCGACGTTCACCTTCGCCTCCGCGGGATTCGGCAAATACAAAGTCTGGCAATGCTCGCAGCGGTAGACCTCGGCGTCCGGTCCCCACGCCTTTTCCGCGTCGCCGCAGGCCTGTTCGATCACGTCGGTCGTATAGAACCAGCGTTTCAAATGGCCGCCGCAGAACTTGCCTTTCTCATTTTTCTCGTTGCAGGCGCGCTGCCCGGCTTTCTTGATCTTGACCTTGTGATGAGGGAGCTGCGGAGGAGTCTGCGTGCCCGAAGCTGCAATTTCGCCAGTCGCCAAAGCGTTTACCCTCGTTCGCGCGGCGCTCGCGCCGCCGGATTCGGCCCTATGAGCGTCATTGTACTCGAAGGCGAAAGGTGAGGCCAAAGCCCGCGATATCGTATCCTAAAGGTCTCGTCGCACCAGCCAGTGCGGCAAAGCCCGAGTGAGCATCCTATGAGCCGTGATCCTTCGACCTGTGATCCTTTAAAGCACGATCCACTTCCTGTAAGAAAGCCTTCCCTGACCCGAGCGGCGATTCTTCTCCCGCTCGCGCTTCTGCTTGGCCCAACCAGTGCCCAGACGCCGCACAAGAGCGACGCTCGAAGCAACGCTCCCACGAACGTTCAACTCGAACTGGTGCGGACCGAAACCGGCTTCTTCGAAGCCTGGAAGACGAAAGACTTCGCCTATTTCCACGATCACATCCCTGAGAATGGAGTCTTCTGGGGCGAGTACGGAACCTTCTCTCGCGACCAGCAACTCGCCGAGCAGCAGGCTTCCGCGAAAGCCTGCACGGTGGAAGGCTATGGCCTCTCCGACTTCGGAGCGCTCCCGCTGTCCGGCGGTGCATACCTGCTCACCTACAAAGCCGACCAGTACGCTACCTGCAATGGAGAAAAAGTGCCGGTCCACATGAACGGCAGTTCTGTATACATCTTCAAAGCTGGCCGCTGGCAAGCAATTTACCGCGCCGAAGTGCCACTGAAGAATCAGACCTGAAGGAATAAAGCTAAGGAACTCATGATCACAATTGTTTCGGGACTGCCGCGTTCGGGCACTTCGCTGATGATGCAGATGCTGGCCGCGGGCGGCATGCCCATCCTCTCCGATGGCGACCGCCAGGCTGACGTGGACAATCCGCGGGCTATCTCGAGTGGGAGCGCATCAAGCAACTCCCCAAAGACCCCGCCTGCATTGCCGAAGCGGAGGGCAAAGCGGTGAAAGTAATCTCGCTGCTTCTGCTTTCCCTGCCCGAGGGTCACGAATACCGCGTCGTCTTCATGCAGAGGCCGCTCGGGGAAGTGCAGGCTTCGCAAGAACTGATGCTGCATCACCGGGGAACCGCTAAACCAGGCACCGACGCTTCCGTCGTGGCCGCGGCATTCGAGAAGAACCTGCGTGGAGTCAACGCCTGGCTCGACGGCAAGGCCTTCGTAAAAACGCTGCGTGTTCCGTATCACGAAGTACTGCGCGATGCCGCAGACATCGCGCAGAAACTTGCCCAATTCTTGGGAATCACCTTGAACGTGGAAGCCATGACCCGCCAAGTCGACGCGAACCTATACCGCAACCGTTCGCGATGATGGTTCAGAACTCCAACTTGGGCTTAGCCTGATCAGCGCCAACGCGTCCCGCAACGATCTCAGCCTTGTAATAGTTCTCGCCCTTCACCGGATCTCCCGCCAAACGCCGCAGGATGGCAATCTGTCCCACGTGAGTAAGTGCGTCGGCTATCGGTCCCTGAAAGAGTTTTTCCGGCGGAGCCTGTATCGGCTCACTCGAAGCCAGGAAATCGTCGAACTTTTTCAGCGCCGTAAAGAAGCGTTCGACTTCCTTCTCCCAAGGCAGCGCCTTGGAGTCATGCCATTCGCGTTTTCCGTTGGCCATCGAGAGCCCCCAATCCATCAGGTCGCCGATGTGCGTGAGAATCTGTCCCGGCGTGCGTACGCCGTGATTGGCCTGAAACCTGGCAAAGCCCTCAGGCGCATTGCGGACGGCTTTGCCTCCGCGGTAAGCCAGCGTGGCCAGCGAGTGACGCAGCAACTCGCGTTTCGGATCTGAATTAGAAGTGCTCATGGATCGCCTTTCTCAACAAGATCTTTGTCATTCCGACCCGAAAGCGAGGCGCGGAGGAATCTCGGTCTTGCGCGGTTCTCTGTACTCGGTTCTCAGTACTCGCAACTCACAACTGTTTGCGCACCACGACGCCTACAGCGCGGACTGCCCCGCGCAGACGCATTGCCCAGCCGCGTGCAAACTCGAAGTCCATAAACCCTTCCATCTGCCGCGCAAACGTCGCGCCATAGCCGTACCACCAGGCCTTTTTCATTCTCGGCGCGAGGTCCACATCCAGGTACTTCAGTCGCACCATCTCTTCCAGACCGAAGCGCCCATGCGTACGTCCCACGCCGCTCGCCTTCACCCCGCCATGCGGAGCCTCGCTGATGCCGAAACAAGAAATCGCGTCGTTGACCATCACTGTGCCCGCATGAATGCTCCGCGCCAGTCGCTCTCCGCGCTCCCGGCTTCGCGTCCACACACTCGCCGCCAAGCCAAATTCCGAGTCATTGGCCAACTGCACCGCTTCCTCGTCACTGTCGAATGCCGCCACGGGAAGCACCGGGCCGAAGGTTTCCTCGTGCATGATGCGCATCTCGTGCGTCACATCGGCTAGCACCGTCAGCTTGTAAAAATTCCCGCCCAGCTCCGGCGACCGGGAGCCTCCGGCCAGAAGCCGCCCCCCGCGCGCCACGGCATCCTCTACGTGGGCTTCCACAATCTGCAACTGGCGCTCGTGGATCATCGGCCCTACGTCAGTCTGAGGATCAAGTCCATCCCCGACGCGCAGCCTGTTTGTCTTCTCCACGCAGGCGCGAAGAAATTCTTCATACCGACTGCGATGCACGTAGCAGCGCTCTACCGACAGGCAAGTCTGACCCGCATTCACGAACGCTCCCCACACCGCCGCGCTCGAGGCCACGTCTATATCGGCATCGTCGAGCACCAGCATAGGATCTTTGCCGCCCAGTTCCAGCACCATGGGCAGCAGCCGTTCCGCCGCAGCCGCGGCAATGCGCTTGCCGGTAGCGACGCTGCCGGTGAACACCAGCTTGTCGATTCCAGGACCCCGTGAATGGATCAAAGCGGAGCCAGTCGCCCCATCGCCCACCACCACCTGAAAAATATCCCGCGGCACGCCCGCCGCGTGCAGCAGTGACTGCAGCTTCAGCCCCGCCAGAGAAGTAAATTCCGAGGGCTTCAGCACCACGGCATTCCCCGCCACCAGCGCCGCAAGTGTCTCGGTGGCAGGAATCGAAAAGGGATAATTCCACGGCGAAATGATCGCCACCACGCCATATGGCTCGCGCACAAGCCGCCCGCTCTTGAGCTTGGTGGCCAGACTTCCATGCGGCACCGGCTCGTCGCGCAGCAGGCGATAAGAGTTCTCGATCAGGAACCGCGCCGCATCGAGCACCACCAGCACTTCCGTGGTCAGAGCTTCGGCCACCGGTTTGCCCGCCTCACGCGTGATGGCTTCAGCGACTTCGGATTTCCCTTCGAGCAGCCGGCGTTGAAACTCGCGCAGCACCGCAATCCGCCCGCGCACGCCGATCTCAGCCCACGCCACCTGCGCCGCGCGCGCCCGCGCCACGGACGCCCGAACTTCGCTCTCGCCCGCGCATTCGAGCTGGCGCAGAATTTCGCCCGTCGCCGGATTCACCGACGAAACCTTTCGTGCTCCGATCTGTAGATCCGTGGCCAAATTCAATACTCCACATTCACCAAATACAATCCGCTGGCTGGCGCCGTCGCCCCCGCGGCCGATCGGTTGCGCTCTTCAAGAATCCGCGCGACATCCTCGGCCTTCAGCGTTCCTTTACCTACCAGAATAAACGTTCCCACTAAGTTGCGAACCATGTGGTGCAGAAAGCCCGATCCTTTCACCGTATACACGAACTCGTCTCCCTGCCGCTCCCAGCTCGAAGAAAAGATCCGCCGGATGTTTGAAACGGGAGCGCCTTCGCGTCGGGCCTTCTCGCTGGACCCGAAAGCCGGCCAGACGCCGGCGCTACCCTCCTGCTTCCCTGCGCTACGTTCCGGATCCACGGCGGCAAACGACGTGAAATCGTGCTCGCCCTCCACCAGTCCCGCCGCCTGCACCATCGCCCGCTCATCCAACGGGTACGGATAGTGCCACACATACCTGGCCAGGAACGGCGGACGGATCGCGGCGCGATAAATCCGGTACCGGTAAGTCTTTCCCCGCGCCGATTTCCGCGCGTGAAAGCCCGGCGCAACCTCTTCCACTTCCAGAACCCGCACTGACGCCGGCAAAATATCGTTCAGGGCCTTCACGAAATTCGCCGTCGGCGCTGAAGATTCCGTCACAAATGTCACCACCTGCGCCAGCGCATGCACGCCTGCGTCCGTCCTGCCTGAACCGTGCGGCAATACGTTTTCACCGGTGATTCGTCCAATGGCTGAGGCGAGTGTACCCTGCACCGTAGCTGCATCGGGCTGCACCTGCCAACCCGCGAACTCCGATCCGTCATAGGAGAGAATCAGTTTGAGATTCCGCATGCGATGTTTTAATTTCGAAGCCGCGAGTCCCATCCCCGCGCTGGTTCATCCAAGTCATTTCACGCTGTCGCGTTTTGCGCCGAGGAGACTCTCGGCCGTCGCCAGCCACTTTATCAGTTTCAACCTGGGCAGCGGTCGAAGAGAGCCCGGGAGGTCGGATATACTGGTGCGTTTCACCAACGTTCGTCTCGCGCTCGTTTTTTCATGCTTTTCAGGAACCCCGACGCCGCCAGTTGCGTACTAAGATCTGAGTAGAACTTTCATTTGGTGACTCCGGTTTTCTCAGGATGCAACAAAGTCTGTTTGTTGCGCCGCCTTATACAAATTGGTTGTAACCAATGGAGATGAGTAGATGCCATCCGCACGCTTAAACTCGACGATCCGGCTGATCATCGCCGCACTCTTGTTCGGAACGCTGATGTTCGGAACGCTGACCATCGCAGGTTGGGCCCAGGACGCGCCCGCAGGGCCCGTCCCGCAAAACACGCCAGAGACGCGGCCGCTGCCTGTCTCGAATTATTCCCAGCCGGTATCACATTTTCCCAACCCGATTGGCCCCTATACGGCGCGGCACCTGGCAGCGCCGAACCTAGCCAACACCGCCCGGATCAACCAACTCATGCACGACGGCAAGATTTACCTCTCGCTGAACGACGCCATCGCCCTCGCGCTCGAGAACAATCTCGACATCGCCATCGCGCGCTATAACCTGAATATCGCGGATACTGATGTCCTGCGCGCGCGAGCCGGCGCAAGCATTCTCGGGAACCCCAATTGGTTTGGTCCTCAACACGCCGGGGGGCGGGGTCGGCGGCATCGGCGCAAACTCAGGTGCAGCGACCGGCGGCACCAGCCTTGGCGCAGGCGGTATCGGCGCGGGCACCAACGGTCTGGTTAGTTCTACGCTGGGCTTCGGGCCTACCATCACCAGCTTTGATCCAGTCCTGGTCGGGACCCTGCAGGAAGACCGTTTTCACCATCCTCCCCAGTATTTTCCCTTTCAGTCCGGCTTCAACCTCAGAACACCACCACGGGAAATTTCTCCTACCAGCAGGGATTTCAATGGGGCACCAACCTGTCCGTGGGCTTCAACAATAGCCGGATAGCGACCGCGAACCAACCATTCAACCACCCTCAGCCCCTCCCTGAATTCCAGTTTCAAGTTCCACCTGACGCAGCATCTGCTGCAGGGGTTTGGGTTGGCGGCGAACACTCGATTCATCCACATCGCCAAGAACAACCGCGAACTCTCTGACGTGGCCTTTCGGCTGCAGGTTATCGACAGCATCGATCAGATCGAAAACATCTACTGGGACCTGGTCTATGCCTACGAGAACGCCCGCGTGCAGAACGAATCGCTGGCTTTTGCCCAGAAGACACTTTCCGACACCAAGAAGCAGGTCGAAATCGGCAGTCTGGCTCCGATCGAAGTGGTCCGGGCCCAAAGTACCGTTGCCACTAATCAACAGGCTGTGACTGCCGCGCAAACGAATCTCCAACTCCAGCAGTTGCTGATGAAGAACGCGCTGACGCGCACCCTCAAAGACCCTGCGTTGGCCACTGCCGAGGTGATCCCTACTTCTACGATGGACGTTCCGGCTCAGGAACCCGTTGTGCCTACCGAGGACTTGATCAACGAAGCACTGCGTCATCGGGCTGAGCTGGTTGAATCGCGGATCGACTTGAATAGCCGTGAACTTAGCAACAAGGCGTGCGCAGTGCGTTGCTGCCGACTCTCGACCTGTTCGCGTACTACGGCGGAACTGGAGTGGGCGGCTCGCAGAATCCAGCAAACCTTTGCGCGAATCTAGTACCCAACCGTTGCAGGATTCGGCTGCGCGGGCCCCGACGCCAATCTGCCGGACAATTTCCGACTCGCGCCTAACAGACGGCCTCTGCGGTACTCTGAATCAGCTGGTCAATTCCACAGCCCCGGACAAAGGCGTTGGCCTGCAACTGAACATCCCGCTGCGCAATCGCGCCGCTCAGGCCGTGCAGATCCGCTCTGAACTGGAATTCCGCCAGGCCCAGATGCGTTTGCAACAGATTGAAAACCAGGTGGGCATCGAAATCCGTAATGCGCAATACACCGTGCAGCAGAACCGCGCCAGCGTGGATTCCGCCAAAGCGGCGGTCGCATTGGCACAGCAGTCGCTGGACGCCGAACAGAAGAAATACCAGTTCGGCACTTCAACCACAACTCTCGTCTTGCAGTACCGAAGCGGGCTGGCAACATCTGAGTCCGCTTTGGTGAATGCCATGGTCGCCTACGAAAAATCACGTGTCGAACTAGACCGCGCGACCGGACTACTTTTGGACCACAACGGCATCAGCATTGACGACGCGGCCCAGGGCCACGTCACCCGCATGCCCAACGTGCCCGACATCGCGCCGCGCAAGGAATTGCCAGCCGCAGCCCCGGCACCGCAGCAGCAGTAACCACCGTCACGTGCGTAGCGCCGGGATCCTTCGCGATGCCCGCGCTACGACGCGCGCCTGCCTTCCTTCCAACAATTCTTTACAAACTCCGCATGCTTCCGCCCGCTCCGTCCCGCTAAGATGGAGCGACGCTTCCATGTTTTCCGCATCCAACTTTCGAAATCGATCTCGTGCTGCAATACCATGCATCGCTGTCCCTAATGAAGGAGACGAACCATGTCTTTGTCCTTGCCCGTGCCCCGAATGACCGCAGCCCGGCGGCGCATTACTCGGCTGCTAAGCGTGACGGCCGTCGCCCTTCTCGCCAGCGCGCAGTTGTCACCGCTTTTATACGCTCAGGACGTTCCCGCCGCGCCTGCGCCGCGAACCGCTCCAACTCCAGCCCCGCCGCAGGTGGTGCATTTGCAGGATTATTCCAAGCCGCGCCCGGCCTTTCCTCATTTCCTGCAACCCTACCGGGTTCAGCAGGTGGCGCAGCCAAATCTAGGCAATTCTCCGCGCATCGACTCGCTCCTCCGCGACGGCAAAGTTTATCTCTCGATTGACGACGCCGTCGCGCTCGCTCTCGAGAACAATCTCGATATCGACATCGCCCGCTACAACCTGAACATTGCCGACACCGACTACCTGCGTGCCAAGTCGGGTGCCAACATTCTCGGTATCAACACCGGCATCGTGCAGAACACCCCTGGAGGCGGCTTGGGCGGCCTGGGCGGCACGGTAGGCTCCGGCACCGGAGGCACTACGGTCGCCGCCGGCGGCGCCGGAACTGGCACCAACGGCCTGGTCAGCTCAACCCTCGGCATCGGCTCGACCATCACCAGCTTCGATCCGGTTCTAACCGGCACGCTGCAACTCGACAAGAACGACGCCGAATCCGTCAGCAGCCTCAGCCCAGTGCCGATCCTCGCTCAGAACACTTATACGGCCAACTTCGGCTACACCCAGGGACTCCAGTGGGGCACTACGCTCACCGCTGGATTCAACAATACCCACATCACCACCAACAGCCCGACCAGCCTGATCACGCCGGAGATCAACTCCAACTTCCAGTTCAAGATCACGCAAAATCTGCTGCAGGGCTTCGGCACTCTCCCGAACACACGATTCATTCGCATTGCCAGGAACAACCGGGAGATTTCCGACGTTGCCTTCCGCCTGCAAATCATCACCACCGTAGACCAGATCGAAAACATCTATTGGGATCTTGTCTATGCCTATGAAAACGTCCGCGTGCAGCAGGAGTCGCTCGCCTACGCTCAGAAGGCTCTCGATGACTCCCAGCGCCAGGCCCAGGTCGGGACCGTACCTCCCATTCAGGTGGTGAGCGCGCAGAGCACGGTCGCCACCGATCAGCAGAACCTGATCGTGGCGCAGAACAACCTGGAACTGCAGGCATTGCTCATGAAGAACGCGCTCAGCCGCAGCATCGAGGACCCGGTGCTTGCCGAGGCCGACGTTGTTCCCACCTCCACCATGCAGGTCCCCGAGCAGGAACCGGTCGTTCCCATGCAGGATCTGATCGCTCAAGGACTCAGTCATCGAGCCGAACTCGCCGAGTCGCGCATCGACCTCAACTCCCGCGATCTCAGCAGCAAAGCCGTCCGCAACGCCCTGTTGCCCACGCTCGACGCCTTCGCCTATTACGGCGGATCCGGCGTAGGTGGAGACTTGGCGCTGCCGGCTTGCACGACAACCGTCACTCTCAACTGTTACAGAACCACTCCGCCCCCATTTGCCAATGGCGGACCTGTCGGCTATGGCGGAACTCTGAACCAGTTGGTCAATTCGACCGCGCCCGACAAAGGCATTGGCTTGACCTTGAACATTCCGCTCCGCAATCGCGAGGCGCAGGCCAATCAGGTACGCGCTGAATTGGAATACCGCCAGGCCCAGGTGCGCCTGCATCAACTTGAGAATCAAGTGCGCATCGAAGTACGCAACGCGCAGTTTGACGTCAAGCAGAACCGCGCCTCCGTGCAGGCTGCACAGTACGCGGTCGACTTTGCACGCCAGACGTTCGAGGCCGATCAGCAGAAACTGAAAGTCGGACTCACTACTACCACTGCGATCCTGCAGGATGCTTCAGTTTTGACCACCTCCGAATCGAACCTGGTCTCAGCCAAAGCTGCTTACGAGAAGTCGCGCATCGAACTCGACCGGGCCACAGGATTGCTGCTCGATCACTCCGGCATCGACATCGCCGACGCCACCCGCGGCCAAGTCACGCGCCTTCCCAGAGTTCCCTACGTGGTTCCCCGGCAGGATACCCCTCCGGGAAGCGCGCCCGCGCAGTCGGCGCATCCGCCAGCAGGCCAACCTTAGGAGCCGGTCGTGTGGGGACCGCCGCCTAGCCTTCTCTGAGTGCCATTAGCCGACGGCCCACTGAATGATGAATGAGATGAAACACATACGGCAGAATTCCGACTAAACGAGGGTTCGTATCAGGGCACGCCTTCAGGCGTGCCGGAAGCGAGCGCCTTTTGGCGCGGGCGGAGGCTAAGCCCATTCCGTTTTCGATGTCAATTGGCATGGCTGAAGCCATGCCGTGATACGAATCTCCCCTGAAAAATCAAAAAAAGTACAGGCACAACGAAATGAAGCCGACTGAGCGGAGCCGGGCTGTCCCTCGTTCAGAATCAGTCATATAGCACCATCGGGCCACCTGTTCCCGTATCGTGCCATTGCCATTCCGCGCTCGCGGCCTGAGGATAGTCGTGCCTGGTGATCAGCATCCTTACTTGAAGGCTGTTTCAAGGGCGAGTGAGAGAAACAAAATGCTGGAGATCAAACCAAGGACGGAGTTAGGAAAGCCGCAGAGCAGCCGCACCAGCGGGCAAACCGTCCGGTTGTTGATCGCGCTCACTCTTCTGCTGGTTGCCCTCACCGTGGTCGTCGTGCGAGACCGCGAATTCTGGTTTGGTTCGGACGAAGCTTCTGAATCGAGCGCTGCGGACTCGGAAAGTGTCTCGAAAACGAACTCGCCTGCGGCACCCGCCCAGACCGCCCAGGCACCCTTGGCGCAGCCTGCGCCCGCAAAGAACCACAGCACTCCTAAGTCTCCAGCCCAGTCCGTAACGGTTCCACCCCAAAACGACGCTGCCAGCACAGTTCCGCCGGTGGTCGCGACCAATCGGGTCGTCCTTCCTCCGCTGGATGTCGAAGTGGTCGCCGGCGACACGCACCGCACGGTTCACGCCGGAAGTAACGTCACGAAAGTGGAGATCCCCAGCAACTCAAGTCGCAACTCGGCGGTCACGGCGATAGGGCTGACTCTGCCCACGAATGCGGCCGAGCACGCCCGTCTTTCTTCCGCTAGCGTTCCTGAGCTGCGGCAAACTGTCGATGCAACCTATCCAATGCTGGGGCAGCACACGAAGGTGCAAGGCTCGGTCGTGTTGCAAGCGGTTGTCGCCGCCGACGGCACCATCGAAAGCCTGCGCGTTCTTAGCGGCCCCGCGATCCTGGCTCCGGCGGCGCAGCAAGCCGTGCGCGAATGGCGCTTCAAACCTTACATCCAAAACGGGCAGCCGGTCGAAACCAAAGCCAAGATCACCGTCAACTTCTCAATCCGAGTCTCCGACAACGCCAACGCGAGCTAACTCCTCCGATCAATAACAGAAAGCTCGACGAGCGAGAACTGTATGGGAACGCTTCCCCCACTGGACACCGGACCTCCACAGAGAGACAATTACAGACATGCTGATCGCACGTATTTGGCGTCGGCGCCAGCTCCTGTCAATTTCTATCGCAGCATTCTTGTGTTCCCCCCTCACACTGTGGGCGCAGACATCCGATTCTCAGGCGGGCGACGCGGATTCCGCGAACAAGTCATGGAACGTTACAACCGAGTCGCAAGGCAGCAGCGTGAATCCCACCCGCACCCTCAAGAGTCACACCCAGAGCGGGAGTCGCACGGTGGACAACCAATCTGTCCAGCGCCGGGGGGCTAACGGAGATTTCGAACCTTACCAGGACATCGAAAAAACAACGGTGCAGGTCAGTCCTACCACGGTGAGAACCACAACGCGCACGTTCGGTCGCGATTCCGATGGAGCCAAGACCCTGGTGCAGGTGACAGAAGAAGAAGCTCGCTCTCTGCCGGGAGGCGGCTCGAACGTAGTACGTACCACGTCGAATCCCGATGCCAACGGCCGCCTTCAGGTGGTTCAGCGCCAAATCGAGGAAACGAAAAAGATCGGCAAGGATGCCGAGGAGACGAAAACAACCGTGATGCTTCCCAGCATCAATGGTGATCTTGCTCCGGCAATGAAGACGCAGGAGCGCCGCGAACGAAGCTCGAATGACACAGTGATATCTCAAAAGACGACGCTGGTTGACGATGGCAACGGAAAATGGCAAGTGGGCGAAATACGGCAAACTACAACCCGGCAAGATGGCAATGACCGCACCACCGAGGAGCGGGTCTCGCGCCCGGATGCCGATGGCAAGCTGGGCGAAATCTCTCGTACTGTGACCAAGGACTCCGAAAACGCTCCGGGTGAAAAGCGCAATACGGTGGAAACGTATTCCGTCGATGTCCCGGGATCGGCTCGGGACGGCAGCCTCCACCTGGTTGAGCGCGCAACTACCGCCCAAACCACTAGCTCGACAGGACAGCAAACCACCGCACGGCAAGTGGAGAGGGCGGACCCCGGCGACCCGGGTTCCGGTCTGCGGGTGAGCATAGTAACCAACGACACGGTGCGCCCCGGCTCTTCCGGAGCCCGGGCGACGCAAACTATTCAACTGCGCGACTCGAACGGCGATTTTGAAGTAGTCTCCGTGGACACATCAAAATCCGATAACACTCACGCCGTTCAGGTTCAGATAGCGCCTTCCGCAAAGCCGGTAGCGCCCGCCGAAAAGGCAAAATGAAGTAACGGAGACGAAATCGGCGTAAGTCTGGCCGTGTCCCTCCTGTCCGACAAAGACCTGATAAACTCGCCCTTGATGCAACGACCGAACTTTCCTGCCATCCCACGGTCCGTGTTGGGGATGGTGTTGTTGTCGTTTGTTCTGCAGGTGGCGGCAATCGGAGTTTTCCGCCAGTACCATACTCGCCCCGGAGAAGATAATTTCGGCTTCGCCTTTGAGATGGGCCGCATAGGCCGTTCCGTCGCCCTGGGCCAGGGTTTCAGCAATCCCTACGGAGGAAATACTGGCCCCAGCGCCTGGGAACCTCCGCTCTATCCCTATTTGATTGGCGGAGTGTTCAAGATCTTCGGCATCTACACTTACGCTTCGGCGTGGGTGCTGCTGTCGATCAACAGCCTGCTCGCCGCGCTCACCACAATCCCGGTCTATCTGATCGCGCAGCGAACCTTCGGCGCGCGCGTCGCAATCTGGTCGGCGCGCGCCTGGGCGTTCAATCCCTACGTCTGGTATTGGTCGATTCATTGGATATGGGACACAACCTTCACTCCACTTATGCTGGCGCTGATCTTTCTGGTAGCGCTGGAGCTCGAGCAATGGCCGGGCTGGCGGGGATGGATACTGTTCGGCGCACTGTGGGGCGCGGGAGCGCTGGCCAATCCTACCATGCTTTCCTTTCTGCCCTTCTGCGGGCTGTGGGTGTGGCGGCAGAGATACCGGCGAGGCCTGCCGTCGCTCGCCGGCGTCGTGCTGTCCTCATTCGTGTTCTTTCTGGTTCTTTCGCCGTGGCTGGTGCGCAACTATGAGGCGTTTGGCCGTTTCGTTTTCATTCGCGACGATTTCGGACTGCAGCTCCGGCTCGGCAACAATAAATTGGCCGACGGCATGCTGATCGCCACCCTGCAGCCTAATCTCAACAAACTCGAGCTTGAAAAGTTCGAACGCCTGGGCGAAATTGGCTACGAGGCCGAGTGCAGGCGGCTGGCGTTCGAGTGGATCCGCGCGCACCCTGGCCGATTCGTACTCATCAGCATGAAGCGTTTTTTTTATTACTGGAACGGCGTGCCCCGACCCACAGACAGTACCGCTCCATGGGACTTTCGCAGTTCTCTGTTCCTGGCATCGTCAGTCCTCGCGATTTGGGGACTGGTCCGCGCGCTGCGGCAGAAGCGCCCTTGGGCATGGCTTTTCTCCGGACTCGTTTTGACCTATCCCACTGTCTACTACTTCGTGTACCCGCATGCTCGCTACCGCCATCCCATCGAACCTGAGTTGTTGATTCTCGCGGTGTTCTTGCTTTCGGAAGTTCGGAGCCTCCGCGTGGCTGAGGAGTTAATTGCTGATTGATGATTGTTGATTGATGATTGAAGAGCTGACCTGGTTCTGGGTTTGCAATCATCACTCAACAATCAACAATCATCAATTCCTTTATGACAATTTCCGTGGCCATCGTGGCGATGGATGAAGAAGCGAACATCGGCCGCACTCTGGCCAGCGTCGGCTGGGCCGATGAAATCGTGCTCGTTGACTCCGGCTCGAAAGATCGCACGTGCGAGATCGCGCGCACGCAAGGAGCGCGAGTCGTCGTCGAACCGTGGCGCGGGTACGTTGCGCAGAAGCAATATGCGATCGATCTTTGTACCAAAGATTGGGTGCTGCTGCTCGACGCCGACGAAGAGGTCAGTCCCGGACTTGCTGAAGAAATTCGCGCCACGATCGCCGACCCAGACGCTGTGAGCGGTTACCGGCTCCCGCGCAAGAATCTGTTCCTGGGCCGCTGGATGCGCCACGGCGGCTTTTACCCTGATCCCAAGCTGCGCCTGTTCCGCCGCGGGCAGGGATTCGTAACCGGCCACGATCCCCATGACCGCTGCGAACTAAAGCCGGCCTTACCGGGAGAAGCACCGCAAACGACCCGCCAGTTCAAGAACGCATTGGTGCACTACACCTATCCCAACCTGACTCTTTACCTCGGCCACATGAATCGCTATTCATCGCTGGGCGCCCAACTGGCGTTCGCCAAGGGGCACCGCGGCTTCAGTTTCACCAACATCGTTCTGCGCCCAATGGCCACCTTCATCTACAACTACTTCATCCGCCTCGGATTCCTCGACGGCCGCGAAGGGCTGCTGCTCCACCTCTATCACGCCGGCTACGTCTCGTGGAAATACGCCAAGGCTTGGGAACTGACCCGGAAGCCGCCGGAATAGTGGCACGCTCGACGTAACCGACCGGTCGTTCTACACCTACCTCCAACTTGCTCGCAGCCGCGCCCTTCCCTATCATCTCAACAGAACATTGGGGTCCTCATGCCGGAGAAGAAGCCGTCTAAGCCGCAAGTCGCCGAAAGTCCCATCGCCGATTGTTTTGAAAACCGCCATCCTTCCGTTGCCGAGAAGGACTGGGTGGTGACAACCCTTGCACCCACCCTTGAAAAATCTCCCGAGCGGCCGATCGGCGCGCCCACCGGCGTGAATCTCGACGAGCACGGGCACGCGCGCTTCACCACAATTTCCGGCGTTCCCATCCGCCGCCTCTACACGCAAGCCGATCTCCCCGAAAACTGGAGCGAGGAAAAATATCTCGGATATCCCGGCGCTCCTCCGTTCACCCGGGGCATTCACGCGACGGGATATCGCGGCAAGCTCTTCACCATGCGGCAGTTCTCCGGCTTCGCGTCGCCCGAAGAGACCAACCAGCGCTACAAGTATCTGCTCGAGCACGGCGGCGGTGGTCTCTCCGTCGCATTCGACTTGCCCACGCTGATGGGCTACGACTCCGATCACCCGGCCAGCGAAGGCGAAGTCGGCAAGTGCGGCGTGGCCATTGATTCGCTCGAAGACATGGAAATTCTGTTCGGCGGCATCGACCTGGAAAAGACCACCGTCTCGATGACCATCAACTCGCCCGCATCGGTGCTGTGGGCGATGTACCTGGTTGTGGCGGAGAAACAAGGCGCGGACTGGAAAAAGATTTCAGGAACGATCCAGAACGACATTCTCAAGGAGTACATTGCGCAGAAGGAATACATCTATCCTCCGGCGCCGTCGATGCGGCTGGTGATCGACACATTCGAGTTCGGATCGAAGTTTACCCCGCGCTTCAACACGATTTCCATCAGCGGCTACCACATCCGCGAGGCCGGCTCGACTGCCCTCCAGGAACTCGCTTTCACCCTGTACGACGGCATTGAGTACGTAGAGTGGGCGCAGCGGCGCGGTCTCGACGTGGACGATTTCGGTCCCCGGCTCAGCTTCTTCTTCAACGCGCACAACGATTTCTTCGAGGAGATCGCCAAATACCGCGCCGCCCGCAGGATTTGGGGCCAGGTGATGCAAGAGCGCTTCGGCGCCAAGAACCAGCGCACCTGGCTGATGCGTTTTCACACGCAGACGGCGGGAGTATCTCTGCCGGCGCAGCAGCCCATGAACAATATTGCGCGTGTTGCCCTGCAGGCTTTGGCCGCGGTGCTAGGCGGCACGCAGTCGCTGCACTGCGATTCGTACGACGAGGCGCTTGCCCTGCCAACGGAAGAGGCCGCACGCATCGCGCTGCGCACGCAACAGATCATCGCTTATGAATCAGGAGTGACGCAGACAGTCGATCCGCTGGGCGGATCATATTTCTTGGAAGCCTTAACCCTTCAAATGGAAAAAGGCGCATTCGATTACTTCGGCAAGCTGGATGCGATGGGAGGTATGGTCAAGGCCATCGAGCGCGGCTATCCGCAGAAGGAAATCGCCGAGGCCTCCTACCAATATCAGCGCGCCGCCGAGGCAAGAGAGAAGATAATCGTGGGCGTGAACGAGTTCGTGATCGAGGAAGACTCGCCCCACATTCTCTACATTGACGAAAGCGTCGCACGTCAGCAATCTGTCAAGCTGAAGGCGTTGCGTGAGCGGAGGTCGAACGACCAGGTGAGGCGCGCACTCGACGCGCTAAAAAAAGCCGCAGGGCAGGAGCCGAAGGCGGGCCCGAATGGAAACATCTCTCCTGCAAACACTATGCCGTATATTGTGGACGCGGTACGCGCCTACGCAACGGTGGGAGAGATTTGCGAAGCGATGCGCGAAGTGTATGGCACCTATACGGAAGTCAGCATCACCTAACCGGCAGAATTGGCGAAGACCGCTCAGACCAAAACGGGAAGTGAACTGGATTTTCGTAATTATCGACGAGAGTATTGCACCTTCCCCGAACTATGATTGAGGTCACAAATAGGGACCTCAAATGAAAACCGCAAAAAACGCGACGCTGCTCAAGATGCCGAAACGCTATGGGATCTCAGCCTTTCCCGTGGAATCACGCATCTTGTTTCTTCGCCATCAGCGGGTCATCCTCGACGCCGACCTTGCCGCGCTTTACGGCTCGCCCGTGAAGCGTTTCAACGAGCAAGTGAAACGCAATCACGAGCGGTTTCCATCTGATTTCATGTTCCATCTCACAAGCAAGGAGCACCACGCTTTGAGGTCGCAATTTGCGACCTCAAACAAAGGCCGTGGTGGGCGCCGTTATTCGCCGTATGCTTTCACCGAGCATGGAGCCATCATGGCCGCGACTGTACTCAATTCCGAACGTGCCGTCCAGATGAGCGTTTTTGTAGTGCGCGCCTTTGTGCGTTTGCGTGAGATGTTGGCCACCAACCGGCGCCTCGCTGGAAAGATCGACGAACTCGAGAATCATCTGGACACCCACGATTCCGAAATTCTGGATCTATTCACAGCCATCAAAGAACTGATGACATCCAAGCAAAAACGCCGCGTGCGGATTGGCTTCCAGCTTCCTCCGGCAAGCACGAAAGGTCAGAATCCATCTCCGAAGCTGCTGCGCCAAAGCTAAGACGCGCTGGGAAAAACCAAGCTACAATCTTTGCTTGATCCAGGCGAACCAGGCTGCTGCCTCCGTCCCCATCCAAGTCCCGCTCGCAGAGCGCCTGCGCGCTTTGGCCGTGCTGTTCCTCAAATTGGGAGCAGTATCCTTCGGCGGCCCAGCGGCGCATATCGCGCTGATGGAAGACGAAGTCGTACGCAAGCGTCAATGGCTAACGCGCCAACAGTATCTTGACATGCTGGGCCCGGCCAACCTCATCCCCGGACCGAACTCCACTGAGATGGCCATCCAAGTAGGTTTCGCGCGCGCTGGATGGGGTGGGCTGGTGGTCGCGGGCGCGAGTTTTATCGTTCCAGCGGCGCTGATCACGGCGGCACTGGCCTGGGCCTATGTTCGTTTCGGCACGCTGCCGCTGGCGGAGTCGCTGCTGGCCGGAGTGAAGCCGGCGGTGATCGCGGTGATTGCGCTCGCCGTATGGCGTCTCGGACGGATCGCAGTTTGCGATGCATGGTTAGGCGTGCTGGGAGCGCTGGGGTTTTCTGGCGAAGCTGAGTCCGCTGCTGATCCTGGCGGGCGGTGGCCTGACCGGGATGGTTGCAATGCTGGTCCATGACCTGCAAGACAAGACTTCGTCCGGCACAACCAAAGCTCTCTGCTGCAAAGATGCTTCTGAAGAATTCGTTCCTGCCAGGTCTGCTGAGCCGAGCGATGGCGACAGTTCGCTGGCATGCCGGGGACGAAACGAGTGCCACTGGCCCGTCTGGGCTGGTTCTTCTTCAAGGTTGGCGCAGTGCTCTATGGAGGCGGGTATGGACAGACCATACTCCTCCGTGCGGCGACCGAGAAAGGGGAACGTAGTTAAAACCTGAGGCGATTGTGTCAGCTTTGAGGCGATCCCGGATGGTCAGCTACCGGGAAACCGCCCATTAACTATTTCGTTTTTTATTCGCCCATCGGCTGCGATTCTGTGATAAAGATATATACCCATGCGGAGAGCTGTCACTCACCTCAAGAAGTCCGACCCCGTCATGCGGGCGATCATCGAGCGCATTGGGCCGTGCCGCATGCGGTTTACTCCGCCAGAGTTTCACAGCCTGGCCGAGGCGATCGTCTATCAGCAACTGAATGGCAAGGCAGCCGAAACAATTTTCGACCGCTTTGCCGCGCTGGCAGGCGAACCGCTCACGCCGGAGGGCATCCTCAAGCTGAGCGACGAACAGATGCGCGCCGCGGGACTGTCGAAACAGAAATCGGCATACTTGAAAGACCTGGCGGCAAAAACCTCCAGCGGATTGCTCGACTTCGCACGCCTGCCCGGCTTGCCGGATGCGGAGGTAGTCGAGTATCTCACCCAGGTTAAGGGCATCGGCGTATGGACCGCGCAGATGTTTCTGATGTTTACGCTGAAGCGCGAGAACGTACTGCCCACCGGCGATTTCGGCGTTCGCATGGCGATGTACAGACACTATCTCGAGGTGGCTCGGTCGAAGCCCACGAACAAATCTGCGGCCGCAAAGAAACTCCGCAAGAAGAAAATTAAGCTACCGACTCCGGAGCAGATGGAGAAGATCGCCAGGCGCTGGGAACCCTATCGCAGCGCCGCCTGCTGGTATCTTTGGCAGAGCCTCGACACCAAAACTCTTTAGTCGCGCGGATGGAAACGCGGGCCTACGTGCGCCCGTGTGCTCTCTGTGGTTAAATGAGGGTGATGGCTGATCTCAAGATTCGGGTGCTGGTGGCAAAGCCGGGGCTCGACGGGCACGACCGCGGCGCCAAGGTGATAGCGCGCGCCCTGCGCGATGCCGGCATGGAAGTGATTTATACAGGTCTGCGGCAGACTCCGGAAATGATTGTCAGCGCCGCGCTTCAGGAAGACGTGCAGGTGATTGGGCTGTCGATTCTTTCCGGCGCACACAACGCCATTGTGCCGCGAGTCATGGACCTGCTCACGCAAAACAAAATGGATGACGTTCTGGTGCTCGTAGGCGGAATCATTCCCGATCAGGACATCGACGCACTCAAGAAGCTCGGCGTGGCGGCGATCTTCCAGCCCGGCACTGCCATGGATGACATCGTGAAGTTCATCCGCGCCAATGTAAAGGGCGCGGGCGTGGCGAGCTGATTCAGCCATTTTGAGCCATTGGGCAATCGGGTCATTGTGCAATCGAACGACCCAGGATTTTCAGTTGCCAAATTACTCAATTACACAATTACTCGATTCCCTGAATGCCTCCTCCGAATTTGACCAGCATCCGCCAGCAACTTGAACGCACCGTTGGCCCCGCGCCCTGGTACTCGAAGACATTTCCAGAGTTCCAGTCACAGCAGAAGCGCCTCGTTTGGACTCATCAGGGCGACCAGGGGCCGGTTGCCTACGTGGTCTCTCTGGCGTCGGAACATGAGCCGGAGAAGCCGTGTCTGGCATTGAACACATACTGCCGGCCGTTCGTTGTCTCGCCGCAGCTCCTTGGGATCTGGTGCCCCGAGGGGCGCAGCATTCGCCTCGTATGTTTCGACACGGATCGTCTCGAACCTTTTGACCTGGCTGAGATTGCCGGGTGGTTCAAGCAATCCTCCGACCGCATCTACGCCAAGAGCGCGCCGATCGCGGAGTTTGAGCTGCCCCTCGCACTGAGCCCGGGCATGCATAAGATCGATGTGCCGGCAGATCTGGCTGCGGTTGACGAATTGATCGTGCCTACAAGCTACAAGTCGATGTCGAATGACGATCCCGCATTTGCTCTCTTCGTTCTCTACCTGCAGGCAGGGCTGGTGGAAGTGCTGCCGCAGAAATGGTTCACCGCCTCGCAGTATCAGGTGGGCAAGCAATGGATATCGCGCGCGGCGCGCGACGAGGAATCGCATCGCATCTTCGGGGAATGTTTTGGCGTGGGAAGCTTTCTGCTGGAAGAAGATGGCTGCCGGCTGGCGGAGTGGATGGAGAAGAGGTCTTAGGTCTTGGGTGTTAGGCCCTGGGGGTCTTGGGCTTGGCATCGGGGGCGGTACAAAATCGCTTGAATGTTCCAACCGGAACATTCGAAAATGGCAAAAAGTTTTGGCGTAAGTTGTTGATTCTTCTAGAGGGCCTTTGGACGGGCCAATTGAATCAAGGGGTTAGGCTGTGGAAGTAATGTCTACTTTCGAGGACGTTGGATGTCCACTAAAGTAGACTTGACAGCCGCGTTGTGTACTTTATAAGGTACGCTGCTTTGGGAGCCCATTGAGACAACCACTCGAGGCTTAGGCCTCGATCCAGTGCCCATGTCCGGATCCTTGTTTCATCTCGACATCCAGCGAGCCTCTCTTTCCGTATTTATAGACCAGGCTTATTGCATTTCCGCCTTTCAGGACGAGCTTCCCGAAGAGTACGTCATCCGAGAACGTTGCCGATGACCAAACGGCGAACGTCTGTGAGATCCACGGGCAGCACTATATATGACTTCTCGCCAGTCTGGTGACGGTTACTTGGAAAGTTAAGCCTGTCGCGAACAGTGCTGGAACACTATCAGATCGTGTCCTTCGCGTTGCGCGTCGCTGCGGGAGTGTTATACCGTAGTCAGTCCGCTCTCTTGATTCATACCATGGCCGATCGCAGCGAAGATTCCGCCGTTGCTTCGTCGCAGGGGTCTCAGGCGTCCAATGTCCTGACGACGAAGGTTGATCCCACCTCGGCACGATACGAAGCCAACATGCGCTTTCTGGCCGATCTCATGTCTCAGGTGCGAAACGAGAGCGAGAAGATTGCCGAGGGCGGGGGCGCCAAGGGCATTGAAAACCAGCATGGCAAAGGACGGCTCACCGCGCGGGAGCGCATCGAGTTGCTGGTCGACGCCGGAACTTTCTTCGAGCTGGGAATTTATGCGGGTCATGGGATGTATGAAGAGTGGGGCGGCGCGCCAGCCGCGGGCGTAATTACCGGTTTGGCGCGCGTGCAAACCCGGCTGGTGATGATCATCGCGAACGATGCGACGGTGAAGGCGGGAGCATTTTTCCCCATGACGTCGAAGAAAGTGATTCGCGCGCAGAACATCGCCATCGAGAACCGCATCCCTACGATCTATCTGGTGGATTCGGCGGGCGTGTTTCTGCCGTTGCAGGAAGATGTGTTTCCCGACACCGACGATTTCGGCCGAGTCTTCCGCAACAACGCCGTCATGTCGGCCATGGGCATTCCGCAGATTGCGGCCATCATGGGGATGTGCGTAGCCGGCGGCGGATACCTGCCGGTGATGTGTGACCATGTGCTGATGACCGATGGCAGCGGATTGTTTCTGGCCGGACCGGCGCTGGTGCAGGCGGCGATCGGACAAAAAGTTTCGGCGGAAGATCTGGGCGGGGCAGCGATGCATGCGGGCATCAGCGGCACGGTGGATTTCCGCGAGCCGGACGATCCGGCCTGCCTTGCGCGCATTCGCTCGATCATTGAGAAGTGGGGATACCGGCGGCAATCTCCGTGGGACCGCAAGAAGCCGGTTGAGCCGGCGCTGGCTGCCGAGGAAATCTACGGCATTTACGATTCTTCGCCGGCGCGACCTTACGACATCAAAGAAATTCTGGCGCGCGTGCTCGATGACAGCCGCTTCGACGAATACAAGGCGGAATACGGCAAGACGCTGATCTGCGGCTACGGACGCATCGGCGGTTTCGCCGTGGGAATTGTCGCCAACCAGAAACTGCACGTGCAGCAGACCGACCACGAGGGTCACAAGCGAATCGAGTTTGGCGGCGTCATCTACACGGAATCGGCGGAGAAAGCTGCGCGCTTCATCATGGACTGTAATCAGAACCTAATTCCGCTGATTTTCTTTCACGACGTGAACGGTTTCATGGTGGGGCGCGACGCGGAGTGGAGCGGCATCATTAAAGCGGGCGCAAAGATGGTCAACGCAGTGTCGAATTCCGTGGTGCCGAAGATTACCGTAATTGTGGGAGGGTCGTTTGGCGCGGGTCACTATGCGATGTGCGGGAAGGCGTTTGATCCCCGGTTTGTGTTCGCGTGGCCGACGGCGCGTTACGCGGTGATGGGCGGCGATGCGGCGGCGGGGACCCTGGTTGAGGTCAAGGTAAAGCAACTGGAACGCGGGGGCACGAAGCTCAGCGACGAAGACAAGAAGGAGCTGTACGAATCGACCAAGCGCACCTACGACGAGCAGACCGATCCGAGGTACGGCGCTGCGCGGTTGTGGATCGACAAGATCATCGATCCCGTGGAGACGCGCGACGCCATCACGCAGGCTTTGGAAGCCGCGGCGCTGAATCCGGATGTGCCGGAGTTTAAGGTGGGAGTGCTGCAAACGTAGAGCTTTGCCACGGATTTACACGGATCCTCGCGGACAAAGAAAACGAGGTCTGTGAGTTTTCCTCTTGAAGGTTCTGTGAAAATCCGTGTAATCCGTGGCCGGTTTTTGTTATGTCCGAAATCGTAAAGCTGATTGAATGTCCGCGCGATGCCTGGCAGGGGCTGAAGGGGCAGATTCCGTCTGACATTAAGCGAGCTTACTTGCAGGCATTGATCAGCGCGGGATTTAAGCACATCGATGCGGTTTCGTTCGTGTCGCCGAAAGCTGTGCCGCAGATGGCGGACTCGGAGGAAGTATTGAAGGAACTTGATCCGCCCGACGACGTGGAGATCATCGGCATTGTGGTCAACGAGAAAGGCGCACAGCGGGCGATTGATACGCATGCGGTAAACACCCTGGGATTTCCTTATTCGATCTCGGAGACGTTTTTACGTAAGAATCAGAATCAGTCCGCCGAAGACGCGCTCGACGAACTGGAGAAGATCCAGAACAAAGCCGACAACGCAGCGCTCGACGTCGTTGTCTACATTTCGATGGCGTTTGGCAATCCGTATGGCGATCTGTGGAACGTGGACGAAGTGATTGAAGCCATCTCGCTGCTGGAGGTCGACCGCCTGCGCATGATTTCGCTGGCCGACACGGTGGGCATGGCCACGCCGCAGCAGATCAGCGAATTGCTGGGCGCGGTCATACGAAGATACGGATATCTGGAGATCGGGGCGCACCTGCACAGCCGCCCCGAGCACGCCGGGGAAAAGATTCTTGCGGCGTACGACGCGGGTTGCCGCCGCTTCGATTCTGCATTGGGTGGACTGGGCGGCTGTCCGTTCGCGCAGGATGCTCTGGTCGGCAACATCGATACCGAGAAAGTGATTGAGGCGTTGAAGCAGCGCGGCGCAGAGTTACCGGCGCTCAAACCACTAGATGCGCTGCTGCGCGCGACTGCCGAGATGGGGACGAGGTACGCGAATTCGGTCGACGACGAATAACATGAGTTACACAAGAGTCCAACTTGCATACGATTCCGGCATCGCGACCATCACGCTGAACCGTCCGGACAAGCGCAATGCCATCAGCTTCGAACTAATTGACGATCTGCTGGGCGCGCTCAAGGAAGTGGAGACTTCCGACGCGATTGTGCTGATCGTGACGGGAGCGGGCAAGGCCTTCTCCGCGGGCATGGACCTGGAAAATCTAAAGGCGCTGATTGGCCGGACACCCGAGCAGAACCTGCAAGATTCGGAGATGATGGTCCGCATGTTTCGCACACTGTATGAATTTCCCAAAGTCACGATTGCGGCGGTGAATGGCCCGGCGATCGCCGGAGGCACCGGACTGGCGCTACTTTGCGACTTCACGCTGTCCGTGCCGGAAGCCAAGTTCGGCTACACCGAGGTGCGCATTGGTTTTGTGCCTGCCATTGTTTCCACGTTCCTGCTACGGCAGACTGGAGAGAAGCAGGCGCGCGATCTGTTGCTGACTGGAAGGATTATTGGCGCGGAGGAAGCGGCGCGCATGGGATTAGTCAACGAAATTGTCGCGCCGGAAAGTCTGATGTCTCGAGCCCGAAAACTGGCGGCGCTGCTGATGGAGAACAGTCCGGCCTCGCTGCGAGCGACTAAGAAACTGCTGAACGACCATGCGCGCGCCGAACTGGATACGCAGATCGAGGCGGCGGTGCGGGAGAATGCTGCGATCCGCACCACCGCCGACTTTCGCGAAGGCATTACGTCATTTCTCGAAAAACGCAAACCGGTGTGGACGGGCAAATGACGCGGACCGAACGGATTTGCAAGTTTCCCAAGACCGGCTGGCGTAATCTTCTGGCTCGGCATCTTTCAGGGTTGAGCAAGCGGCCGGCGGCCACAGAGTTTCTCGACTACCGGACGCAAACCGCGCTGCATCTGCCCTTCGCGGGCGAATGGTACGTGTACTGGGGCGGGCGATCCGTGGCGGAGAACAGGCATGTGATGGCCCGGGATCAGCGTTTCGCCTACGACTTTCTGATTCTTGCGCGCGGACGCGGCGGGCAGTCGTATCGTAGCTCCGGAGAAAGCAACACCGACTATTACTGCTTCGGTCAGCCGGTTTACGCTCCAGCCGGTGGCAGTGTCGTGAAGGCGGAAAACGAATTGCCAGACAACACGCCGGGAGAGATGAATCCGAAGGCGGCTCTGGGAAACTGCGTCATCTTAGACCATAGGTGCGGTGAGTTCTCGTTTTTCGCGCACTTTCGGTGCGGCACGGTCGTCGTCCGCAGCGGCGAACGCGTGCACTGCGGACAACTACTGGCGCAGTGTGGAAACAGCGGCAACTCTTCTGAGCCGCATCTTCATTATCATTTGCAAAACACGGCAGTTCCCTTCCGGGGCGATGGCTTGCCCGCGTTCTTCGTGGAATATGTCGCCAATGGAAAACCAGTTTCGCGCGGAGAGCCGGTGGCTCGACAAGCAGTGAGGAGTCAGCGTGCATTCAGCAGTGAATGAGACTCGTGTACGCGTGCGTTACGCCGAGACTGATCAAATGGGCGTGGTTTACCACGCCAACCATTTCATCTGGTTCGAAGTGGGCCGTGTCGAATTGTTAAGACAGCTGGGATTCTCTTATCGCGATATGGAGAGCCAGGACAACCGCTTTATCGCCGTGGCCGAGGCCAAGTGCCGTTATCGCGCCCCGGTGCGCTATGACGAAGAGGTGCTGGTGCGCACGCGATTGTTGAATGTGCGCGAATCGGTGATCCACTTTGGCTACGAATTGCGGCGCGCGGAAGACGGCGCGCTGCTGGCCGAAGGCGAGACTACGCACATCGTCACCGATGGCGAGATGAAGATTACCGAGCTTCCGGAAAGATATATGAAAGTATTTCGCGCAGCGTTAGGGAAAACTTCAATCTAGTCACTAACTGGAAACCAGAAACAGGAAACTGATTTGAACGCACTTCACATTAACGGTAATGATCTCACGCTGGGCGACGTGCACGAAGTTGCTGCTCAGCGTCGGCCAGTGCTTTTGTCGGCCGATGCTCGCGAGGTCGTCGACCGGGCGCGCGCAGTGGTCGAAGACATCGTGGCAAGCGATAAAGTTGCCTATGCGATCACCACCGGCGTAGGCCAGCTCAGCGAAGTGCGCATCGCCGGCGACCAGATTCGCGAGTTGCAAGTCAACCTGGTGCGTTCGCACGCTGCCGGCGTCGGCGAACCGCTCTCTGTCGCCGAAACCCGCGCCATGATGCTTTTGCGGGCCAATTCGCTTGCCAAGGGCTATTCAGGCGTGCGCGCGATAGTCATCGATACACTCTGCCAAATGCTGAACCGCGGCGTCACGCCCTTCGTGCCATCGCAAGGCAGTGTCGGCGCGAGCGGCGATCTGGCTCCGCTGGCGCATCTTGCGCTGGTTTTAATCGGAGAAGGCGAATCCGTCGACGCCGCGGGCGCGCGCGTTCCCAGCGGCGACGCGCTGAAGCGGGCCCAGGTCAAGCCGCTGGTGCTGGAAGCGAAGGAATCTATTTCGCTGATCAACGGCACGCAAGGCATGCTGGCCGTAGGCACGCTGGCGCTGCTGGCTGCTGAGACGCTGGTGGATTCCGCCGATGTATTGGGAGGCCTTTGCTGCGACGCACTGAAAGGCACCGACACCGCCTTCGATGAACGCATCCACAAAGCACGCCCGCACAGCGGACAGACGAAGACCGCGGCGAATCTGCGCAAGATGCTTGAAGGCAGCCAGATTCGCGAATCGCATCGCGAGTGCGGCCGCGTGCAAGACGCTTACTCGCTGCGCTGCATTCCGCAGGTGCACGGCGCGGTGCGCGACACGCTGGCGCACTGCCGCGCGGTGTTTGAGATCGAGGCGAACTCCGCGGTGGACAATCCTCTGGTCTTCATCACCGACGCTAAGAATTTCAAAGGCGATGTGATCTCGGGAGGAAACTTTCACGGCCAGCCGCTTGCGTTTGCTTTGGATTTTCTGGGCATCGCGTTGAGTTCGTTAGCCGGCATCAGCGAGCGGAGGATCGAGCGGTTGGTAAACCCCGCGCTCAGCGAGGGCTTGCCGCCGTTCCTGGCCAACGGCGCGGGATTGAATTCAGGCTTCATGCTGCCGCAGGTCACTGCCGCGGCGCTGGCCAGCGAGAACAAAGTGCTGGCGCATCCTGCATCTGTCGATTCGATTACGACCTCGGGCAACAAAGAAGATTACGTCTCCATGGGCATGACGGCGGCGATCAAGCTGAAGCGCATTGTCGAAAACACGCGCAACGTGCTCGCCATCGAAGCCATGGCCGTGGCCCAGGCAATCGATTTCCTGGCTCCGCTGAAAAGCTCGAAGCGCGGACAGGCGGCGCATGCGGCGATTCGGTCGGTGTGTCCCACGATGGAGAAGGACCGCGTCATGTACAAAGACTTCGCGCGGATCGCGGAGTTGATTGCTAGCGGGAAGCTGGCGGAAGTTGTGCGCTAGACAGAGCATGAAATTTATCGATTCATTGTTTGGGAAGAAGAAGGAAGCCCGACTCGAGAACGGCAGCCCTGAACTCGTGCGAGCAATGGGGGAGGTCGCCTCGAACGACGGAGCTGAGAATCGAAAGAAGCTCTACGAGACGCTCCTTGGATCAGTGCTGTTAGTTCCCATCCCGGAGATTCCAGCTGGCTTAGCTCCCGGGCTACACACTGCAACACAGGAGACGCGAATTCAGCTGACTGCGATGACTGACCGCAACCAAGTTCGAGTTACCTCCGCATTTACGGATCTCGAAGCACTCAGAAACTGGGACCCGAATACGCCATACTTGGGACTGAAAGCCCAAGAGTTGTTTCGGCTTGTTATGGGTACCGATATTCAAGCGGTCTTGATCAATCCGTTCGATCCAATCCGAAAAATGATTCGTCCAGGCGGACGAGTCACACGTGCGGAGATGGAAGTGTTAGCTACTGGGATCGTTCCCAACTTCACTGGATCGAAAACTGCTCAGTTCCAACTTAAGGCGAATGAGAAGGTCTTTATCGGGCGACCGGTTCATCCTCCGAGTCAGGCAATGGAGGAGCTGCTGAAAAAAGAGGCTGACTCGTTCCCCGCAATTGTTGAGCTTTTCGTATTTCAAATGGCAACGCAGGCAGGTTCCAGCCATACCGTCATCGGAATCAACCTGAGCGAAGACATTGCTCGCAATCGGCAGGACGAAATCGCGAAGAGCATGAGCATGGCTGTTCAACCGGAACTTAAACATGACCAGTCGCTGGATTTTATGTTTCTTCGTGGACCGATGCGCGACCAGGTAAGAGCACTCGGCAGTTTGATCTTCCGAAGGCAGTAAGCAACCGGAGCGAGAACGCCTGCCTTCGCATTCGTACTCGATTGACACACGATTCACGCACATCTAATCTTGCTGCACTCCTGATGGCACCGCCTAGCGACAGCATCCAGAACAAGCATCAGCAGGCTCATTACATACTTCTCACTTTGGCTGTGCTCGCCTGCCTGGTGCCGTTTTCCGGCAAAGCCTTCAATGTCGATGACACATTGTTCATTTATGTCGCGCGGCAGATCACGCACCACCCGCTTGATCCTTACGGGTTCAAAGTTAACTGGTTCCTTGACGCCGTGCCCATGGCGCACGAAACCAAGAATCCTCCGCTTGCGGCTTACTACATCGCGGCTGCAGCTAGTTCCGTCGGATGGTCGGAACGGGCGTTGCATTTTGCCTTTTTGTTGCCGGCATTAGCTGTGGTCTTGGGCACATATCGGCTGGCGCAGCGGTTTACAAATTCGCCGCTGCTGGCTGCCGCGGCCACGTTGCTCGCGCCGGCGTTTCTCGTCTCTGCCACCAGCGTGATGTGCGACACGATGATGCTGGCGCTCTGGCTTTGGGCCATCATCTTCTGGATCGAGGGGCTTGAGCCGCAGAAGCCGCACTATCTGGTTATTTCCGTTCTGCTGATCACTCTGTGTTCGTTGACGAAATACTTTGGGATGGCTTTAATCCCACTCCTGGCAGCTTATTCGTTGGCACGGCAGCGGCGCCTCGGAAGCTGGGCGTGGTACCTGCTGTTTCCAATACTGGCTCTAACTGGATACCAGCGCTGGACCAAGGCGGCCTACGGGCTGCGCATGATTTCAGAAGCAGCTCACATGTCTGCCGGCGTGCGGCAGGCGAGACAAACCTCCGGGCTGGCGAAAGCGCTGGTTGATCTGAGCTTTGTTGGCGGATGCATGCTGCCCGCCCTCACGTTTGCTGCTGTTATTTGGCCGCGCAAGAAAATTCTAGCTATCCTCGTGGCGGGTGGAATTGCGGGGTTTCTCATTAGCACTGGCCGAATCGGTCTTGGGGAAATGCTTTGGCCGTTTGACTTTTATCAGCACTGGTTTCTGGTAGGCATCCAGTTGACGCTCTTTATTGCCGCCGGATTTTCCGTGATGGCGCTCGCGACCGCGGACGCATGGAATCGCAAAGACGCCGACTCGCTGTTGCTGATGCTTTGGGTCGTCGGAACATTTATTTTTACAGGATTCTTGAATTGGGCTATCAACGCCCGTTCCGTGCTCCCATTAATTCCAGCCACAGCTATCCTGCTCGCGCGGCGCTTGGATGCTCTGCGGGCAACCTCGCTTCGTTGGCGCCCCGCGATGTTGGCGGTCCCGTTAGCAGTGGCGGGCGCAGTATCGCTCTGGCTCACCTGGGCCGATACAGAGTTGGCAAATTCGGCGCGAACTGCGGCGGCGCTAATCGAACAGAAGACTCGCAATCAGCCCGGCACGGTCTGGTTCCTGGGACATTGGGGATTCCAATATTACATGGAGTCGTTCGGAGCGCGTCCCGTTGTGGTGGATGACCCGCCGCACCTGGCCGGAGATTCTCTCGCTGTGGCCGGGAGTGACACGCTGTTTGAAATGCGCCCTGAGTTCGTGAGTTCGCGCGACGCGATTCAGATTCCCATGCATCTTGGTATCACGACGACTCAACGCGAACTCGGCGCTGGTTTTTATTCTTCGGATTTGGGTCCTCTGCCTTTTGCTATCGGGCCAGTCCCGCCGGAGCGTTATGAATTAATCCGGTTCGGGCCGAAATTGATCCCATCTGACGCAGCAGCGTCGCCCTAAGGTGATCCGATAACCTTCGCGGCGCTGCCATCCAGCCCCAACTTGTCCGCAATCCCTTGCAGCGCTTCGATACAGAAGGCGATGTGTTCGTCCAGGTCCACGCCCAGGGCGGCGGCGCCGTTGACGATGTCTTCGCGATTCACCTTGCGGGCGAAGGCTTTGTCTTTCATCCGCTTTCGCACCGACTTTGTGTCGACCTCGGCCAGGGATTTTCCCGGCTTGATCAGGGCTACGGCGGTGATGAATCCGGCAAGCTCGTCGCAGGCAAAGAGTGCTTTTTCCATGGGCGTGTCGCGGGTTACGCCGGTGTATTCGGCGTGCGACATGATGGCACGTGTGATCGGTTCAGGCCATCCCCGCTCCTTGAGAATCTCGTTGCCTTTGTAGGGATGTTCTTCGGCGCTAGGATATTTCTCGTAATCGAAGTCATGAATGAGGCCGACGATGCCCCATCGTTCTTCTTCAGACAACCCAAATTCTCGAAACGTGGGATTTTCAGAGCCAGCCCCGAATTTTCTGGCGCAGGCGCGCATGCAGGCCTCTACCGCTAGCGCGTGCTTGCGCAAACTCTCCGATTGAGTGAACTCAGTTAGTAAACACCATGCGCTCTCGCGATCGATCATGCTCTTGCCCTTTCCTCTGCGGGGTTTGGCCGCTTCAAGTTGATTTTTGCCGCGAGCAATAGCGGCTTCATGCATTTTAACCTTGACATCCACAGGCCTTGTGCCTCAGATTGTCCCTGCGGTCGGAACCTCTCCCCAAATTGTTAGGTTCCATCGTTTTGTAAGGAGTAGCCGGCTCTGGCACTCCCACAACCCGATGGCCACGACTCTTGCCCCGGTAGATTCAAGGGAAGTCGTCCGTTGCGATCACTGCCTGCTGGTTCAATTCCGTACGGTTAATAACAATTGCCGGCGCTGCCACTCGTCCTTGGACGAGGAACCCGAGCCTGAGCCAGTGGTGATGGCGCCGCCGGTAATGATGCCCATGCACGGCACCGGCCGCGGGCACCTGAACCTGGCAACGTCGATCCGCTCGCTGCGCTTGCGCAGCGGGCTAAGCCAGCGGCAACTGGCGGGACGCATGTCCGTGCCGCGAACTTACGTTTCCAAGATCGAAAACGAGAAGGCAACGCCGACGCTGTCGTCCCTGGAACGGCTGGCGCGAGCCCTGGAGGTGACCGTGCCGGAACTGCTCAGTGGCGGAGAAAAGAACCGCCAGGACGAAATCAGCGAACTGATGAAGGATCAGTTCATCGCGGAGATCCTGCCGTTTGTGTCGCAGTTGAACGGGATGCAGATGTCGAGCATCCTGACCCAGGTGCGGGACTTGACGGTGCGGCCGCGAAGGACCGCGTAAGGTAGCGCGAAAAGTTTATCCGGGCGACCAGCCAACTCAATGCCGGGACCGTTCTTGGTCCCGGCTTTTTTGTCTCTGGTTTGCGGGTAAGATTTGCACCTGCCTGGTGGAGGCCACAAGCCGAACGTCAAAGCAAGTGCAATCGCTCTCGGTTTGATTGTACTGGCGGCAATCCTCTACCTCTACGGCACTTGTGAAAGATTACAGTCATGAGGTCTTCAAACCGACCTCGGACCGCTGTGAATCCCAAATAGATCGACTGACATCTATCCAGCATGAACCTGGAAGACTTTGGAAATGTTTTTTCTGCCTTGTCTGCCCGCCCTGCATCTGTGAATCAACCTGAAGCGAATGGATGGGCGGGAGAGTCTGCACCGGAAGGTGGGCCGGCCGCGGGGTCCGCTCCCGCCGACGAGTGCTGCTGGATGCCTACTCGCGCGCGGTTACGGGCGCGGTCGGAGCGCGTCAGTCCGTCCGTGGTGAACATTGAAGTGCATCAGGCCGCTGGCCGCACTCGCTCGGGGAGCCGCGCGAACGGCGCGGCGGAGGGTCGGGTTTTGTATTCACTCCCGACGGGCTGATTCTCACCAACAGCCACGTCGTGCATGATGCTCGACGCATCGAGGTGACGCTGGCCGACGGACGCCGCATGCCAGCGACGGCTATCGGAGACGATCCGGCGAGCGATCTGGCGGTGATTCGCATAGATCAAGCGCGAGTCGATGAGCCAGTGATCACTGCCGCTGCGCTCGGCGATTCGCAGCAGCTTCGCGTAGGGCAACTTGTGGTCGCGATCGGCAACCCTTATGGATTTCAGTCGACCGTGACGGCGGGCGTGGTAAGCGCGCTGGGGCGTTCGCTGCGATCGTATTCCGGGCAGGCTGATCGACGACGTCATCCAGACCGACGCGGCGCTGAACCCCGGCAACTCCGGCGGGCCGCTGGTCGATTCCGCCGGGCGAGTGGTCGGCGTGAACACGGCGACGATTCTGCCGGCGCAGGGAATTTGTTTTGCCATCGGCATCAATACGGCGAAGTTCGTGGCCAGCCGCCTGCTGCGCGATGGACGCATTCGCCGCAGCTACATCGGCGTCTCGGCGCAGACGGTGCCGATGCATCGCCGCGTTGTGCGCTTCTACGATCTGGCGAAAGAATCGGGCGCGCTGGTTCTGTCGGTCGAAGAGAATAGCCCGGCGAAGCGGGCGGGGCTGCGGGATGGCGACATCATCGTTGCGCTCGAAGGCCATCCGGTAGCCGGTGTGGACGATCTGCACCGCGTGCTGACCGACGTTCGCGTGGGCGCGAGTTGCTCGCTGACTGTGCTGCGGCATACGGAGAAGCTGGAGTTGAAGATCGTGCCGGAAGAAGCGGCGAACTGAGAACCGGTTCATATTCCTTGTTGTTCTACCCATCGAAGCGAATCAGAAATTAGTCTTCCCTCTTTGGGAAACGGCTATTTACCACTTTTATAACCGGGGTGGTATCCCCCTCCCCCTGGTCCATTGGAATCATCGCCGTAGCGTGAAAATCGGAAATAATCTCAGGGCTGCAACGACTTACGGGTAAAATCTTGAGCCGTAAGGAGTTAGGCGGCTGCTTTTGGGTGTCAAAGAGCTTCATTGAAACCTATAGCATTAGCTGGTGGGCGTGATTACGTCAAGACCACGAAAGTAGACATCTGCAAGGAGGACGAAGGCAGGCGGCAGCTTCGCTCCGCCGGACTCAAAAGAAGGCGCCGGACACACAAGAAATCCGTATTCACAGGATGTAGGAGCTGTTTGTGCCGCGGTCGGTCGACGATGTTGGTCGGCGCGATGCTAGTCGGGAGCTGAGTTACTCTTCATGTTCCGCAGTCAACCTCTTCGCAAAGAGACATTAGATTCCCGTACAATCGCGGGCGAGGCACCGTTTTGGGGAAAAGCCTGCTTCCTGAGGATATTCGCGAAAGCTATCAGGTTGAGGAGCGGCATCATGCATGCTCCATCCTGAAGACCGATTTTCCGTCGCAGTGGAATGATTTGATCGATGTTCTGCGCGAGTTCAGGCTTCGTAAGACTGACTTCGCGAAAAAGGGTGGCAACAAATCCCCCATCGCTAGGGCCATTGACGGTCTATTCTTCGCCAAAGGATGGATCGAAAAAAGCTTCGAAATCAAAGTCACCGCAGACGGAAACGAAACTTTGGCCCCAACCCACCACGTCGATTATTACAAGAATCGAATCGCCGTTGAAACCGAATGGAACAATAAGGACCCCTTCTTCGACCGCGACCTTACTACGTTCCGGCTCCTTTTCGAGTTCAATGTTCTAAGCGTAGGAGTCATCATCACCTGCGCCGACTGAGATGCGTCAGCCACGCACTACGTAGTTTCCGGGGCTCGTGAACTCAATCAAACCTAGGTCTCGAAGAACTTGCAGTTGCTGCCTTATTTTCGGTCGAACATTCCGATTTTCCGGATGCAGTGCGGCGGAAGGGGAAGTTGCGGCATCCGGTAAGGACGGATCATGCCATCCTCCATCGGCCGAGGGTTACTTTTTCTTTGGCTACGTGCGCTTGCCCCGGCGGAATCTCGTCGCCCCACTGGGTCCACCCTCTGCGCGTACTGCGGGCAAAAAGCTCTAGAAACGGGAGCCGGACTGCAATGCTCGATCATGTCATAGAGCTCGTCCGGTTTTTGCGAATGGCGCTGTTTCATGGTCGCAACAACGTTCACCATCCTCCGGCCGGCGTCAGCAGTCCTTAGGTGTCCCCGTGTGCCGAAAAGTACGAGTTCTGTGACGTTTCGATAATAGGAGCCTACGCCTCGCCCGTCCGGTTCGCCGTCTTTCCGCACCTTGAGCCAAACGATATTCGTCTTGTACTCGAACCCCCAAGCCTTCATTGTTTCGAGTCCCCATGCAAGGAGGGCATTAGGGCACCAAAGGTAAAGATGGGACCTTTCGGGGGCAATTTTGGAGATCGGCAAGGGTCGTCGCTGCGGTCGGAATGACCCCTCGCAAGGGGCGCGAAAGATGGACACCCGATTTATAATTGGTCATGGCGAAACCTGCGCCCAAGTCGAAGTCGGCAATGGACAAGCTGGTTGAATCCTTTTGTCGGCTCAGAGCCGAGGCCAAGGAACGGATGTCGGGCGAGGAGTTTCGGCGGGCGGAAGAAGGTTTCGATCGGATCGTCGCGAGAGTCCGCGCTAGGCGCAAACGAGCGCTGGCGTCCCTCTGGGGCTAAAAAGCCATTGCTGGTCATGTGAGGCTTTAGCGGCCGCGGCTTAAAGCCGCGCCCTTGCAAAGCGGAGTCGAGAATCGAGGCTTTCCGCAACTGGGAAGCCGTGCTCTTCCCGTCATTGCAACCCGCTTCCCCCCGTGTTAGCCTCTATCCGAAGGGGATCACTTTGCAGCACAAAGTTCCCGCCGGGCTGGATCGCAAGGAAGCCGAAATTTACCGGCAATTCGATCCGGAGCGGCTCCCAAAACACATCGCCATCATTATGGACGGCAACGGGCGCTGGGCTCGACGGCGCCACATGCCGCGCGTGGCCGGACACCGCGCCGGAGTGGCCGCGGTGCGCTCGACGGTGGAGACGGCGGCGCGCGTGGGCATTCATGCGCTCACGCTCTACGCTTTCTCGGAAGAGAACTGGAAGAAGCGTCCCGCGAGCGAAGTGGACTTCCTGATGGGGCTGCTGAGCCGGTATCTCAAGGCCGAGATCCCTACTTTGAATCAGAACAATATCCGGCTCGAATACATTGGCCGGCAGCGGCAACTGCCAGCGGATGTGCAAGAGCGCATGGAGTGGGCGCGCGCGAGCACGGCGCACAATACTGGCACGGTGCTGACGCTGGCCCTGAACTACAGCGCGCGCAGCGAACTGGTCGACGCGTTCCGTTCCATGGTGAGTGCGGCGGCGCAGAACGGCGGCGTCGAGCACCTCCACATCGACGAAGAAATGGTCGGCAAGCATCTTTACACGCGGCACCTGCCTGATCCGGATCTGGTGGTGCGAACTTCTGGCGAGATGCGGTTGAGCAACTTCTTGCTTTGGCAGTTGGCTTACGCCGAAATTTACGTGACGCCAACGTTGTGGCCGGATTTCCGCGGCGTGCATCTGCTGGAAGCGATCGCCGAGTATCAGAAGCGGGAGCGGCGCTACGGCGGGCTGAACCACAGGGATTCGCATGCGCACGGCGAACCCGCGAAGGGTCACAAGTAGACTCCAAGCTTCCGTAGAGAAATCAACAGCAGGTTCCGAACCGGGGTTTCAGCCCGGTTCGGAATGACAAGGGACATTATTGCTGAAGCGCGTCGCGACCGCGGTCGTCCTGATTCCGATTGTGATGTTGCTGGTGCTGCGCGCACCCGTGCCGGTGCTGGCCGTGTTCGCCGCCGCGGTGGCGCTGGTCACCGTCCAGGAATTTCTCAAGCTGACGGAATCCTATGGCGTACAGCCGCTAAGCCTGCCGAGTTACATCTTCGTAGGATTGCTATTTCTGCTCCTCGCGGCGAGCGCTGTCGGTGAAACGCCGCAACTCTCCGCGCTGAAGTTCGTGCTTGGATTGGGATTTGCTTGCGCTCTCGCTCCATTCGTCTTTCTGACCATCGCCATGCGGCGGGCCCAAATGACCAGGGCGTATCCGGCGGCGGCGGCCTCTGTGTTCGCATTTGCCTACATTGCTCTGCCCATGGCCATGCTCGTGCAACTGCGCCAGCAATGGGCGGGAGCGTTCTGGCTGCTCTATCTTCTTCTCGTCGTTTGGGCGGGAGATATTTTCGCCTACTTCGTGGGCCGCTCTGTGGGACGGCACCTGATGGCGCCGCGTATCAGTCCGAAAAAAACCTGGGAAGGCGCGGCGGCTTCGCTGGCTGCGAGCCTGGTAGTGGGAAGCCTGCTCTTTTCTTACGCCCTGCAAATCAGTTCGTTCCTGCTGCGCTTGAGGCTGATCGAGCGCCGCGACGGCCTGTTCGGCCTGGAGAAGCCTGAACTGTGGCCGATCATCCTGCTGACGGTCGCCCTGAACATTGCTGCCCAGTTGGGCGATCTGGTGGAGTCGCTCATCAAGCGCGGCGCCGGCGTGAAAGACTCGGGTACCATTCTTCCCGGCCACGGCGGCATGCTGGACCGCATCGATGCGCTGCTCTTTGCCGCGCCCCTGCTGTGGTACTACGCGGCGGCAGTCTTCCCACCCGCGCGGCCCTGGTAACGCGTAAAATAAGAACTTCATCAGCATGAAACGCATCGCCATACTGGGATCTACGGGCTCGATCGGCTGCAGCACGCTGAGCGTGGCCGAGTCCTATCCAGAACGCTTTCAGATCGTTGCGCTGTCCGCGGGCAGCAATCTGGAGGCAGTGTTCGAGCAGGCGCGGCGCTTGCGGCCCCGCATGCTTTCGATTGCAAGCGAGCCCGATGCTGACGTGCTTGGCGCGCGTCTGAAGCAGACAGGGCTCAGTGAAATTGAGGTCGTGCATGGACCGGCCGGCACGGTGAAAGTAGCCACTCATCCTGATGTCAACTTCGTAGTGAGCGCCATCGTGGGGGTGGCCGGGCTTGAGGCCACCTATGAAGCGGTGAAGGCGGGAAAGACCGTCGGTGTGGCTAACAAGGAGTGTCTGGTCGCTGCCGGCGAACTCATCACAGCCGAAGCTCGGCGTCAGGGCAAGCCACTGCTGCCCATCGACAGCGAGCACAACGCGGTTCACCAGTGCCTGCGCGGCGGACGGATGGAAGAAGTAGAACGCATCTGGCTGACAGCTTCCGGCGGGCCCTTTCTGAATACGCCGCTGTCGGAGTTCAGCACCATCACCGTAGAGCAGGCCCTAAATCATCCTACGTGGAAGATGGGCAAGCGCATCACGATCGACTCCGCGACGCTAATGAACAAGGGTTTCGAAGTAATCGAAGCTTGCCGACTATTTAATATGCCGCCGGCCAAGGTGGAAGTCCTGGTGCATCCGCAGTCGACGATTCACTCCATGGTGGAGTTTGTGGATGGCAGCATATTAGCTCAGTTTTCGGTGACCGACATGCGGCTGCCGATACTGTATGCTTTGACATATCCTGAGCGGATTCAATCGGATATGCGCTTTCCCGTGGGGAACTTGCGTCATCTGGACTTCTGCCCTCCGGACATGAAAAAATTCCCTTGTCTGCGTCTCGCATACGAAGCGGCCGAGGCGGGCGGGGCGAAGACAGTCGCGCTGAATGCAGCCGACGAAATCGCAGTCGCTGCGTTTCTTGAGGGTAAAATTAGCTTTGATGACATTCCCAGGCTCATCGAAGACGCGGTTTCAGCATCCAATTCTGGGGAGTTGGAGTCCATCGCAATGGTGCTTGAAGCCGATACCGATGCCCGACGATATGCTCAAGAGCGGGTTTTGAGAATGAGTAAGAAAACCGCGCAGCCGCGGGCAACATCTGTGGTGTAGCAGCTGAATCTAACGGGGGAGCTGTTTACTTCTTTTATGTCTGACTTCTTTATCGCCATCGCTGCCGTCGCTGTCGTCCTGGGCTTCATGATCCTGATCCATGAGTTCGGCCACTATGCCGTGGCCAAGCTGCTGGGGGTCCGCGTAGAGGTTTTCTCTATTGGGTTTGGCAAGCGCCTGCTCGGCTTCCGCAAGGGAGACACCGATTACCGCATCAGCGCGATTCCGCTGGGCGGCTACGTGAAGATGAGCGGCGAAAATCCCATGGACGAGCGCACCGGCGACCCGGCCGAGTTCATGTCGCACTCCCGCTGGCACCGCTTCCTGATCGCGATTGCCGGTCCCGCGATGAATATTCTGCTGGCTATCTTCCTGCTGACCGCGGTCTACATGGTGCATTACGAATATGCGGTATTTCTTGACCAGCCGGCGGTCATCGAGGGAGTGAAGCACGGCTCTCCTGCGGACAAAGCCGGCTTGCTTCCGGGCGACCGGATCGTAAAGGTCGACGGCATCGACAACCCGACCTGGGAACAACTGCAGCCGCGCGTATGGCTGAGTCCAAACCAGCCGCTCACCATCACCGTTAAGCGCGGAGATCAGACCTTCCAGAAAACCATTGTGCCCCAGCCGGTAACTTCATCTGAGGTGGGTTCGGCGGGATGGTTTCCCGAGGATCCCGTCATCGTCGGCCAGACTGAGCCGGGCACGCCCGCAGCCAAGGCCGGACTGAAGCAGGACGACCGAATTGTTGCCTTGGATGGCAAGCCCCTGGTTTCGATCGAAGCGATGATCGAACGCCTGCAGCAGACTAAGGACGCGCCCGTCGAACTCACGGTAATTCGCGGCAATCAGACTCTTGATTTTCGCCTCACCCCGGTACTGGCGAAAACGGAAGACCCGAAGGAGCAGAGATACCGGCTGGGATTCCTCAACAAGAGCGAGACCAAGGTAACGAAGTTACCGTTCGCCCAGGCCCTGACTCTTTCGCTCGAGCAGAACAAGAAATACTCTCTGCTGATTCTGGAGTTGGCCAAAAAGATTGTGCAGCGGAAGGTGTCGCTCAAAGCCGTTTCCGGCCCCATCGGCATCGCCCAGGATGCCGGCTATGCAGCGCAGCAAAAAGGCTGGACTCCGCTGCTGGAGCTGACAGCAGGCATCAGCCTGAACCTCGGCATCATCAACCTGCTGCCCATCCCCATTCTCGACGGCGGCGTAATCCTCTTTCTTCTGATCGAAGGGCTCATGCGGCGCGATGTCAGCCTGCGCATCAAAGAGCGCGTCTACCAGGCCGCCTTCGTTTTCCTGGTGCTGTTCGCGGTTATGGTTATCTACAACGATTTGATGAAGACGTTGCCGGGGCTGATGGACCGGCTGCCTTAGGGATTACAGCTCGTGTGGGGACAGCCGCCCCTTCACAAGCTCAGGGCAGGCTCTCGGCTGTCCGGCGGCCCAGGTGTATCGGGCCGCAACCTCCCACGCTCAGCCGTTTTCCACAAGCTCATTGTGACATCTGACCTTGCGCCGCAACTCAAAACCGCGCGATCATCGTCGAGGCCGTGACGGTTGGGAGGGTCCAAAAATCGCGTCCCCAAGTCATGTGTTATCAAGATTTTGGTATCTAAGTTCTTTGAAAACAAGATTTTGCAAAGTCCACTTTGGCCAAACCCGCACTGGGGGCGGCTTTCCAGCGGATCGCGCGAAAAAAAATTGATCTGCAATCCTGGATTGATGTGCAAAGCCGTCCAGTTCGAATATTCGCCGCGATGATTTATTTTTCGTGAGAAATCCACAGAACAGGCGTCCGATGTGCCCGGGCTCTCACAGTGAACTCTTCGGCTGAAAATTCGAGACGAGCTCACTGTGGTACAATTGCAATGTACAGATTGTATAATCCATCTGTACATGATTAGGCGAACATCTTATGGCGACTATCAACCTCGCTCTCCCGGAGAAAGTAAAAGTCAACCGCTCGCAGTTGCGGCAAAGTCAGAGCAAGATTCTCAGGCAGGCTAAGGGTAGAACCATCGTCGAAGTCCCCGGCTGGACCGAAGAAGACGGAAAGTATGTCGTGGACAAGCGTTATTTTGACGATCTTCTGCGGAAGCTTCGGGCTACTGTCGAAACCCTGGAGATTACCGCCGACCCGAAGTTGTTCGGCCAGATTCTCCGTGCGGCGCGGTCCATCGACCGGGACTGCGCGCGGGGGGAAACTTCACTCCTTCGATGAGGCTTTCGGGGAAGAGTAGTTGGCCTACAGGATTCAATTCACGGCTGACGGCCTGAAAGACGCCAAGAATCTGCCCAAGGGTATTCGAAATTCCCTCGCCAAGGAACTGAAAAACAAGTTGGCGAAAGATCCCATGCAATGTTCCGAGGAGTTGCGCGAACCGCTTGCCGGATGGCGCAGCTTTCATTGCGGAAAATACCGGGTCATTTTCAAGCTGTATGAGCGGATAAAGCTGATAGCGGTCGCCGGCATTGGGCAACACTCATCGCAAGCCACTCAGGATATTTACCGGAAACTGGAGTCGCTGGCCAAACGAGGCCGCCTGGCGGAGGACATCCTAGCGGCGCTTCGCGGGTTCGATACGGGCAAGGAATAGCAGAAGTGCCCGGTCCTGCGTGTTAAAATAGAGCTTCCACATGGCTATGATTCCACGCAGGAAAACCGTGACCGCCGTTGTCGGCAACGTCCGCGTCGGCTCGGATGCACCGATTGTGGTGCAGTCCATGACTAACACCGATACTGCCGACATCCCCTCCACCGTCCAGCAGTGTGCGGCACTGGCCCGCGCTGGCTCGGAACTGGTGCGGGTTACCGTCAACAACGAAGAGGCCGCCGCCGCCGTACCTCGCATCGTCGAGGAACTCGACAAGCAGGGCGTACGCGTGCCCATCATCGGAGACTTCCACTACAACGGGCACGTGCTGCTCACCAAGTATCCCGAGTGCGCGCGCGATCTCGCCAAGTACCGCATCAATCCCGGAAACGCCAGCATCGGACGCACCGGCGACTCGAATTTCCGTACCATGATCGAAGTCGCGGTGAAGTATCAGAAGCCGGTTCGCATCGGCGTGAACTGGGGCTCGCTCGACCAGGTTCTGCTCACTCGCATGATGGACGAGAATTCTGCGCTCGCCGAACCGAAAGATGCCCGCGAAGTCACTATGGAAGCGATGGTGGTGAGCGCGCTCAGCTCTGCCGATCTGGCGCAGAAATTCGGCCTGCGCCCCGACCAGATTATCCTGAGCGCGAAAGTCAGCGGCGTGCAGGATCTGATCGACGTCTACCGCGCTCTGGCCGCACGCTGCAACTATCCGCTGCACCTCGGTCTGACCGAAGCGGGCATGGGAGCAAAAGGCGTGGTCGCATCGGCCGCGGCAATGGGCGTGGTGCTGCAGGAAGGCATCGGCGACACGATCCGCGTCTCGCTCACGCCGGCGCCCGGGGGCGACCGCACCGAAGAAGTCCGCGTGGCCCAGCAGATTTTGCAGTCCATGGGCATTCGCAGCTTCACGCCGCAAGTCACCGCATGCCCCGGCTGCGGACGCACCACCAGCACCTTCTTCCAGGAAATGGCCGAGCAGATTCAGACTTATTTGCGCGAGCAGATGCCAGCCTGGAAGGGCCGCTACGTGGGCGTGGAAGAGATGAAACTTGCCGTCATGGGCTGCGTGGTCAACGGCCCCGGCGAATCGAAGCACGCTAACATCGGCATCTCCCTGCCCGGAACGTTTGAGGAACCCAAGGCCCCGGTTTATGTCGATGGACGCCTGTTCACCACGCTCAAGGGCGATCACATTGTGGCGGAGTTTATCGACATCCTCGATGAATATGTCGACTCACACTACGCGGCGCGAGAGAGCGTCAGCGAAGAAGTAGCTGCCCGAAGCTAATATCAACTTCACGTTGCTATCTCTGCGTCTTCCGGAAAAATTGTCATCCCGGGCGCAGCGAGGGATCTTGGTTCTTGCCTGCACCACCAGCGTTGTCGCCTCAGGCAAGCACCTAGATCCCTCGCTTCGCTCGAGATGACAGGCTCCCATGTATCCGCAGGCATCCCACCCCTATTGTCCAGTCAGCATAAAGATCGGACTCTGCACCGGTGAGCCGGAGACTTGTGAAGACCCCGCGTATGGTGCAGGCAGGTCGGTGACGAGCGCATCGGCCGGAGTGCTGCCTCCGCCCGTGTTGTTGGTATTACTGTCGGTGGTATTGATGTCGGCAATGGCGCCAGCATCGCACATGCTCACATAAACATGGCTGCCGTCCGTAGCGGCGGTAGCGAAAACCCGGAAGCGCGTGGCGCCCGGCGCGTAGAGCGCTGGCAGGACAGGCGAAGCACAAGCGGCGACCGGCGGCACGGCAAATTGATATTGATTAGTAGCTACGTCCGCTTGGAATGGCGGGTCAGTCAGCAGAGTCAGGGCTGGGGTTATCTTTGGCGTGAGGCTATTTGCGTCAAACACGGCAAGGCCGGGGATCACGCAGGCAGACGACGCGCCTACAAACGGGTCAGGACAAGACACCGCTGTCTGGTAGCTGGCCACATAGAACCGGCTGCCATCCATCAGAGCCGTCACCGAAGTGGGCGAGCATCCGGCGGGACAAGGGGCTGAACCCGAAGCGAACGAGATTGCCGCCATTTGGGTTGGCGTGTCGTTGGCTCCGCCGGTGTCGGAAAACACATAGACCGTACTGGTCGCGGGATTCGTTACGTACAGCCGGTTCAGGTGCGGATCAAAGAAAACGTAATTGGCTCCCGCGCCCACCGAAGGACTACAGGGAAGTGGAGCAGGCGCACAGACGACCGTGTCCGTTGCGACATCGATGGTCACCAGTTGCCCATCCCCTTGCGTGAGCACGTAGACTTTCTGGCTATCGCCCCGAGCCACCACCCAAACCGGCGCCACGCCAGAGAACCCAGTTACGGTGTTCGGGGTGAGAGTCGTGACGTTCCCGACAGTCGTGATCGTGAGGCTGCTCACGGAATTGTCGCCCTGATTGGCCACGTAGAGCTTGAGGCCATTCGGAGTCTCGGCCAGGCTGACCGGATGCACTCCCACAGGGGCGCTGTTGCTGACCGCGTTCAGTGCCGTGTTGATCGCAGAAATCGAATTGGAATTGTAGTTCGCCACGTACATCGCGTTGCTTTGCGTTGTGCCAAGAAAGACAGGCTGCGGGGGAATCGATGCCGTCGCGGTGGCTGGGCAGGCGCCACCCATCGCACCCGCGCCGCACGCCGCCAGACCAGTCATCGTATCTACATACTGAACCGTTGTCCCGCTGATCGAGGAAATCGTAAAAGTGCCGTTGTACCCGCCCGTCGTGGGGTTCGTGCCCACGATGGTGATTGCGTAACCGGCGGCAACGTTATTCAAGGGCGCGCCGAGCGTGACGGTTACGAGATTGCCCGCCTCGCTGATCGCGGTAATGCTGGATGTCTGGCTCGGCAAAGTGACTGCGGACACGGGGCCAAATCCGGTGGCAACCGTGGATTGGAATCCCGGCGTAAAAGACAAAACACTGTCGATCCCGTTCGAGACTGAACCCGCACTCGCTACAAACAATCTTGAATTGTTGGAAAGGACGGCCGCATGAGTGGGATTTTGGCCGCTGCCTTGGGGCGCATTGGGGCCGTTGATGGGAGTCTGGGCGACGATGGTGTCTCCGGAAACATCAATCTGCGTGGCCCAGCCCGGGTAACCGGGAACATTGGTGCTAATACCGAAGACGGCATGGAAATTGGCCGGGCTCGGAACCGGTTCCGGGGGACATCCGGGAACTCCTCCCTGCGAGCACGGAATTACGACCGGACGGTAGACCTGCCCGCAAGCCATCCACAGTAGGCTCGCAAGCACCATGGCCGCCAACAGGGCCGCACGTCGAAGACTCATTGACACTCCACAGGAAGAATTCTGGCTCTACGTAGCGAGGAATTAAACATTCTAACGGCTGGGCACGATCTACGCCAGTCAGCCGGGCAGCTTTCGGCCGTCGGACCCCGGCCTCCGGCAAAATGCACTTGCTGGGATGCGTGAGCGCACGGACAAGTTGGACGGTCGCGAGGATAACCAGGACGGGCCGTCACGGGAAGACGACAAGCAGCATGGCGGCGATGAAAAGTGGGCTGCTCTCGAAGCCCGACGCCCGAAAGCCGAAGCCCGCCCTAACGTCCGCGCCGCGTCTTGCCGCCCACGGCGGCGGTTGGCTCGTCTGACTTGGCAGTCGCTGCCGGTTTTTTCTTGCCTTCCATCTGCGCCAGGCTCTGCTTAAGCGCGGCCATCAAGTCGACGACGGGAGCAAGCTTCTTCGGCTTTTCGACCGCCGCCACTTCCCCGCCTTCAAGCTTGGTCTCGATCAGCTTCTTCAGATTCTCCTGGAAGCTGTCTTTGTATTTTTCAGGATCCCATTCATCCGCCAGGGCTTCGATGAGCTGGTGCGCCACTTTTACTTCGGCTTCTTTCAACTCCACGTCGGGCGCACCGAAGCCTTCCACCTTCTTTACTTCCTCGGCGTAGTACATGGTATGCAGCATCATTCCGCCTTCGTGCGGACGCAGAAACACCGTGTACTCGCGGTTGTGCATGGTGATCTTGGCGATGGCGACGTATTCGCTCTCTTCGAGGGCCTTGGTCAGCAGCGCGTAAGGCCGCCGCCCAGCCTCTTCCGGCAACATGTAATACGAAGACTCGAAATAGACGGGATCGACATCGCTCGCTTTGACGAACTCGAGAATCTCCATGGTCTTGGCGGTCTGCGGTTCGATCTTCTTGATCTCTTCGGGCTCGATGATGATGTATTCGTCCTTGCGGAACTCGTAGCCTTTGACCATGTCAGCGCGATCGACGACGACGCCTTCCGCCTGGCAAATGTACTGCTGCTTCAGCCGGGACTTGTCGGTGCGATGCAGCATGTTGAAAGAAATGCCGCTACTGCGCGCGCCCGAAAACAAGCGCACCGGCATCGAGATGAGCCCGAAAGTTAAATGTCCAGACCAGACTGAGGCTGCCATATCTCCCCTCGTTCACCGGAAGACCCGGTAATTGAACCACACACCGCCTAAACTGCCCAGAATTGGGAGTTTAGCCTAGAACGAGGCTTTAGATGCACAAATCTTAGGGCATGGGTAACCGAAATGCGAAGCCGGAGGGAATGGGGTTGGGCGCGTGAAAGCCCTAGGGCTTGTAGTTAACTGAGGGGGTTCATTTCGTGCAGGGACCTCCTTCACGCCCTCGTCAATCATCTTCTGAAGCTTCCTTGGCGGAACGTCGTCAAACGCAGCGCGTGCATCGCGGACCGCGCGACGAAAAGACGGACGGAGCGGGCTTTCACCGTGTGCACATTCAAATCTTCTATCCGGGCGCCAAAAAACGAAACCGAATGCGCCATTTTCTTGCACCTTCCGTACGTCGCCGGTCATCTCTGAGGCAACGCTGGCGACCTGGAGGACACAATGACCGACCTGCGCTATCCCATCGGGAAGTTTCACTTCAACGGGCCCCTGACTGAAGATCAGAAGCAGAACTGCCTCAACGACATCGCTTACGCTCCTGCCAACTTGCGCGCGGCTGTGAAAGGGCTTTCCGATCAGCAACTCGACACGCCCTACCGGCCCGAGGGCTGGACCGTGCGCCAAGTCGTGCACCACGTTCCGGACAGCCATCTCAACGCGTACGTGCGCTTCAAGCTGGCTCTCACTGAAGAAGAACCGACGATCAAACCCTATGCGGAAGACCGCTGGGCGCAACTCGCCGACACACTAGCCACTCCGGTGGAAATTTCGCTGACGTTGCTGGATTCGCTGCATGACCGGTGGGTGCGCCTGCTGCGTTCACTCCAACCGGAAGACTGGGAGCGCACGTTCCGCCATCCGGAACTGGGCCTGGTAAGTCTGGAAAAGAATCTGGCGCTTTACGCCTGGCACGGGCGCCATCACGTGGCTCACATCAACTCATTGCGGGAGAGAAACGGCTGGTAAACGCCTAGTTTCTAGTTTCCGGTTTCTAGTTTCCGGTTTCTAGTTTCAGGTTCCGGTCTCCCAGGTTGGTGCTTCTCCCTTAAAACTGGAAACTAGGAACCCGAAACTGGAAACTATCTTCCTCGTGTCATCGGTGCACCGAACTTTGGTCATCTTTTTCCTGCTTGAAACGGCGGATACGATTTGGTGTGACCATTTTTCCGTCATCTTTTGCCGGCTTGCGGAGCTGCGCACTGCGAGCTTCGGTTTTCGCGCTTCTCATCTCAGCTTGCGTTGCCCAGCAGCGCAGCCGCCGGTAGCGCCTGCGGCGCCGGAACCGACATACACGGGAAGGGAGGAGCCTCTCGGGAATGTGGTTCGGAACTCTAAGAAGCAAGCCTCCCCGCGGTCCAAGAAAGTGATCACGGAAGATGACATGGACGCCATCGCGAACGCGCTTCCCCGGCTACGCACGGAGGGTGCGGAAAACGCCGACGAAATCATTGCTGCGATAGGACAGTACAAAGCGAGTCACACCCCGGAAGAGACGGAAGCGGCAGTGCAGGCGTGGTTCGAGAGGTACGACCTGGATCTAGCCGCCGCGATTCAGCAAAATCAAGTCGTGAACAGCTTGCGGGAAGAAAACTTCAGCAATGGGAATGAGCTTTGCCGCGAAGCCGGCGACTACCAGGCGTGCGAAAAACGCCGCCGCGCCGAGTACATTGGGGTGCGGCATGATCAGTACACCATCCGCACCAATATGGCTCTGGAGGTACGAATTCAGCACGTGTTCATGAAAGTCCGCAGCGGCATCGGGCGTTACAACCTGCACTATAGCTGGTTCAAGATTCGCACCACCAACGGCATCGATACTTATTGAAGTCCAAGAATAGTTTCCAGTTTCTAGTTTGCAGTTTCCGGTTCTGGCCTATGTTGCAAAATCCTGCATCTTGCGCTTTGACCTGTTCTTGGGCTAGCATTTGCGTCGCCTTTCCCCAAGGCCTGCTCACCATCCTTCAGGTCTCGCCAAACACCGGAAACTAGAAACTGGAAACCAGAAACTGTTCCTACGTCATTCCCAGCTTCCACAACAAATAGCTGCTTGCTTCCCGCAAGACCGCATACGCCCGCTGCGCCACCCCCCGCGGACGCGAGTCCGGCCGGGGTGCGACATACACGGGACCGATCCCTTCGTGCTCCAGCAATTTCTTGATGCGGAACACGTGATACGCATCGCTCACCGCGACGCAACTGTGCAGGCCGTTGGCCCGCATGATCACAGCTACACGCACTGCCGATTGCGCGGTGTCGGAACCCTGAGTCTCAGCGATCAGGTTGCGCTCGGGAATTCCGCGGCGCTCCAGATAGTCGCGACCGACGCCGCCTTCGCTGAAGCTGGGATCGGACGCAGCCCCTCCGGTCGTAATGACAACGGGCGCGATCCCTTGGCGAAAAAGATCGAATCCGTGATCGAGCCGCGCGCGCAACACCGGCGAGGGACGGCCGGCATACTCAGCGGCGCCGAACACGATGATGGCGTCGGCCGCATGCAATTCCTGCAGCGATCCTTCACGAACGATGCGAACTCCAGTCAGCGCCAGAAACGCCGCCAACGCGGCCAACACCAGCGCGGCGCTCTGCAGCAGCCGGCGGCGCCGCGGACGACGGTTAGCGGAATCCTCGCTCATCCTTTGGCAAAGAAGGTGGAAATCTCCTCGGCAGGGATTGCGCCTTCGCGGATGACGCGCCAGCGCGCCCCTTCATCGGTCAAGTCAACGATGGTGGAAGCGACATCGCGAGGGGAAGTTCCACCGTCCACGATGATGCTGATGCGTCCTTGCAGTTGGTCGCGCACCTGCTCTGCGCTGGTGCACTCCGTCGCTCCGCTCAGATTGGCGGACGTAGCCGTGATCGGAATAGCCGCAGCCGCTACCACGGCCAGCGGTATTTTGGCGTTCGGCACACGCAGCGCCACGTTGCCGGTGTTGGCGGTCACCTTGAGGGGTAGACGTGATCCGGCTTTCACGATGATGGTCAGCGGTCCGGGCCAGTACTTCCGAGCCAGCGCGTAAAACTCCTCGGTCAGTGCTTTAGCCAGTTCTTCGGCTTGATCTACATTTTCGATAAGCAGCGACAAAGGTTTGTGACGCGAACGGGTTTTGATGTCATAGACGCGGTCGACTGCGCGCAGGTTGAACGGATCGGCTGCCAGTCCGTAGAACGTGTCGGTCGGCATGCCCAGCACTTCGCCCGCACGAATCTGGTCAGCGGCGTACTTCACTAGTGAAGTCTCAGGGGTTTCACTACTGATCTTTAGGATTTCGGCGCGCACGGCGTTCCCTTCCTGGTGCTACCGCTTGGGAATATTTTGATTGTGGAACCTACCATAATACGGCAAAGCCCTTCAAGGCGCGTGAGCGGCGTATTATTCATTGACGATCGAGGCACGATTCCCCGAACGTAGTGACATGAAAAAACCCTCAGACGCCGCTCTCAGTGCGCAGCACCGGTTGCGGCGCATCGAGGGACGCCACAACCCGCTGGTCAAGCAACTGCGCCAGGCATTTTCACGCGCGGAACTCACCGAAGGCGGAGATTGCGCCATCGAGGGCTTGCGTATTCTGGAAGAAGCCATCCGCAGCGGCCTGCGCTTCAGCGCCGTATTTTTTCGCGAGTCGGCGCAGGACCGCGCTGAGCGCCTGCTCCCGCAGATCGGAGCGCAGGTCGAAACCTTGCTGCTTCCCGATAAGTTGTTCGACAGCCTCGTGCCGAGCGAATCCCCGCAGGGCGTGGCCGCGCTGGTGCGCCTCAAAGAGTTCTCGGTCGAGGATGTCGTGGAGAAAGAACGTCTGCGAGTAGGCCCGATCATTGTACTCGCGGGGCTGCAAGACCCCGGCAACCTGGGTACGATTCTGCGCTCGTCCGAGGCGTTTGGCAGCGCGGGAGTCGTGCTGGGCGAAGGCACGGTCAGTCCGTTCAACTCGAAGGTCGTGCGGGCGTCGGCGGGATCGGTGTTCCGCCTGCCCATAATTCATGCGCATGGAAAGTCGGCGACCGCAAAACTTGGAGAGATCTCTGAGAAGCTGCGTGCACAAGGCGTGCGTATGATCGCAACATCCTCTCACAAGGGAACGTCGCTCGATCAAGCAGACTTGAAGGGCGCAACGGCGATCTTCTTCGGCAACGAAGGCGCAGGCCTGCCACGGGATGTAATGGCCAAAATGGATGAAGTCATCGCCATTCCTCACACTCCGCAGGTGGAATCCCTCAACGCCGGCGTGGCCGCGAGCATCGTATTGTACGAAGCGGCAAGGCAAAGAAAGCTTCCAGATGCTAGCCTCTAGCTTTAAGCTAGGAGCTAGCAGCTAGAAGCTCCCATGGGACTTTTCCAACCCACTCCGAGCGCTGACACTGCCACCGACCGCACGCGGCCCTTGGCGGACCGCATGCGTCCGCGTACGCTGGAGGAGTTTGCTGGCCAAGAACAATTGATCGGTCCCGGCAAGCCGCTGCGCACACAGATCGACCGCGACGATACCGGCTCGCTCATCTTCTGGGGACCGCCGGGCACGGGCAAGACTACGCTGGCCAAGATCATCGCGCGCATGACCAAGGCGGAGTTCATCGAATTCTCCGCGGTCCTCGCCGGGATCAAAGAGATCAAGCAGGTCATGGCCGACGCCGAGCGCGCCCGCCAGTACGGCACGCGCACCATCGTCTTCATCGATGAGATTCACCGTTTCAATAAAGCTCAGCAGGACGCTTTTCTCCCCCATGTGGAAAAGGGCAACATCCGCCTGATCGGCGCCACCACGGAGAATCCGTCGTTTGAGATCAACTCCGCGCTGCTCTCGCGCACCCGCGTTTATGTCTTGCAGCCACTCACCGAGGATCAGATCGTTCAATTGCTAAGGCGAGCGCTGACGGACGAAGAGCGCGGCCTCGGGAGCATGAAATTGCATGCATCCGACGATGTCCTCAAGCGAATCGCCAGCTACACCAGTGGCGATGCGCGCAGCGCCTACAACGTGCTGGAGGTCGCGGCCGGACTGGCGCAGCAGGCCGGAAAGCACCCCCCGGAAATTACTGACGACATTGTTCGCGACGCGCTGCAGAAACGCACTTTGCTCTACGACAAGGCCGGCGAAGAACATTACAACCTGATTTCCGCCCTGCACAAATCCGTGCGCAACAGCGATCCTGACGCCGCGCTCTACTGGCTTGGCCGCATGATCGAAGCCGGCGAAGATCCGCTCTACATTGCCCGCCGCGTCGTGCGCATGGCGGTGGAAGACATCGGCCTGGCCGATCCAAATGCGCTTTCTCTCTGCATGGCCGCACGCGATGCCGTGGATTTCATCGGCATGCCCGAGGGCAATCTCGCTCTGGCGCAAGCCGTCGTCTATCTCTCGGTCGCGCCCAAGTCGAACGCGCTCTACACCGCGTACGGAGCCGTACAGCAGGATATCGAACAAACCGCCGCCGAATCTGTTCCGCTGCACTTGCGCAACGCGCCCACTGGATTGATGAAGGGATTGGGCTACGGCAAAGATTATCAATACGCGCACGATGTGGAAGGCAAAGTCGCCAACATGCAATGCCTGCCGGAAAATTTGCGGGACCGCGTCTACTACCGTCCGACCAATGAGGGCGTCGAAAAACGCATTCGCGAGCGCATGGAAGAGATCAAGAAGCTGCACTCGCCAGATGCCGGGAAGACATCCGCACGCTCCAAGAAAGAATCCTAGACACCCCGCGGCTCATCTTAAGAGCATCGAAGTTAAGAGCCAAGTTAAGAGCATCGAAATGCAGTTCGTTCCCGCCTGCAGGTTGAGGGGTTGCAAAGAACATGTCCACGATTCCAAATCGAGCGCCCGCCGATGCCGTTCCGGTTCGTCCCCTACTCGATGATCAGATAGAGGACCTGCAGAAGCTGCAGAAAGCGGCGCAGAAGATCACCTCGATCCTCGACCTCGATCAACTTATCGACAACATTGTGAATGACGTGGCGCGATCCTTTGGCCTGCTGGAAACCAGCGTCTATCTTCACGATGAAGCTCGCGGAGACATGGTGATGGGCGGCGTGCACGGCTGTTCCGTGCACAGCAAGGGTTTCCGGCTAAAGATTGGCGAGGAGGGGATGGTCGGCTACGTCGCCTCAACCGGCCAGATGCGCTATGCCCCCGATGTGCACAAAGATGAGTACTACATCGGCTGCGAGCCGTCCACAAACTCGGAAGTGGCGATCCCGCTTCGAGTCGGCGAGCATCTGGTAGGGGTGTTCACGGCGTCTCATCCCGACTTGGACGCCTTCCCCCGGCAACAACTCAGAGTGTTGCAGGCGCTGTGCGATCACGTGGCCATCGCGATATACAACGCACGCCGCTTCCAATCGGAACGTACGGAACGCGAAGCCATGAGTCGCGAGGCTCAGGAAGCTCGTGCGATTCAGCAGGCTCTATTGCCGAAGGCCTCTCCGTATGTGCCGGGGTTTGCCGTTTCCGGCCTCAGCATTTCCGCTCAGGCTGTCGGCGGAGACTGGTACGACTTCATCCCATTTCCCGATGGCCGCTGGGGGCTGGTGCTGGCCGATGTCTCCGGAAAAGGCACTGCCGCCGCGCTCCTCATGTCGGCGACCCGTGGAATGCTGCGCTCCCTGGCGGAGGCGTGCTGCACGCCGAGCGAGGTTTTGACCAAACTGAATGGCCTGCTCGTAGAGGACTTTCCGGCAGGTAAGTTTGTCACCCTAGTCTACGCGGTGTTGGATCCGGCGAACCGCAGGGTCACATTCGCCAACGCTGGACACCTGGAACCCCTGCTGGTCGACGATAGTGGAGCGCGTTTCCTCGATACCGAGCGCGGACTGCCGCTGGGCTTGAGTTGCGGAGACTATTCACAAAGCACTGTCGCCCTGAGCCCAGGTTCGCGGCTTGCCTTCTATAGCGACGGCATTAGCGAAGCTGTCAACGAAGCGGAAGAAGAATACGGCCTGGACCGGATCGCGCAGCATGTTTCGTGCCCCGGCGCTTCCGCGGTCAGCATTCTCGACGATGTCCGCGCCTTCACCAGGGGCGTGCCCCTGCGCGATGACGCCAGCATCGTATTTGTTAAGGCGGGTTCGTAGAAATCTCGGCGCGCCACTAGACTCCTCGGTATCGCATCCCCGCGCTTCTCACAAATCCGGCCACGCATCCGCGCAAACATATTAAGGTCGAGTCAGATCGACTGCGTGTCGCCGTAATCAGTGCGGGGCAGCGTGAAGACAATGATGAGGCTGGCGAGAACCAGAACCCGATTAAGATCTTGCGCATGGTCGACGGTTTTGGGGGCGGAGTGGCTTCGCTGGGTATCGGCGTCGCGTCGTGATCCAAGGGCATCCTCGCGTGAGAAGACTATATCTTATTTCGTCCGTGGATTACCTGAATCGTGCCCGGTGCTCCTTCAGGATGCAGCGGTCCATCACGACGAACATTCCTGCCTTGCCTGCCTTCTCCGCAGCTCCTTCGTGGATCACGTCCTCTTGCATCCAGATCGCTGGAACCTTTAACTGAATCGCCTGATCGACAACTTCTTCCACGAACACCGGCCGCCGGAAAATGTTTACGATATCGATCTTCTCTGGTACCTCAAGCAGCGAAGCATAAGCTTTCTCACCCAGGCAGGATTCAATCTGCGGATTCACCGGAATGATGCGGTAGCCCTGGTCCTGCATGTAGGCCGAAACCCCATGACTCGCTCGCAGCGGATTGTTGGAAAGTCCGACCACAGCGATGGTCTTCGCGCGTCTGAGAAGTTCGGTGACCGGGTCGGTTTGCACAGAAGAAGCCATATATCTTTCCTACTTCTTGTTCGCCATATCCAGCCTCTGCTTGTACATCTTCAGAGCCAGCTTGCGGACAGTCTCTGAAATTTCCTTGTTGGCGGAGATGTTTTTCAAATCTTGTATTTGCAGGTGCTTCATCAGCCCCAATCCAAGATCGAGCGGCGTACGCGGATTCGACACCAGATTCCGCACCACAATGTAATTCTTCATGAAACGGCGCTTCAGTGGAATCTGCCGCAGCACCGCTTCCAAAACATTCTTCTGCAAGGCAAACTTTTCCACTTCACCGTCGGAAAGTTTGGGTGCATCAAGCACCGCCAGCGCTACCACCTTGGTTCCGTCGCGAATCAAAATCGACCGCTCTTCCTTGTTGCCTTTCATCGCCAGTTGGATGCGGCCTTTCACATCCAGCCGGTTGATCTTCTGCATGGTGTTGTCACGCTGGGCGGGCAGCGGTTTCGCAACGGCGGGTTTGGAGCGCGCCGCCGCCGGCGAAGCGGCGCTTGCCGCAGAACCCCCTTGCTCGTCGCTGCCGGCAATCTCCGTCATCTCTTTCATTTCCGACACAGGGAAGTAGTCAGTGCCCAGCAAATCCACGATCCCGCCGACCGGCTGGAACGGCTTATCCTGATCCGCGGCGATCTCGGTCGCGTGCTCGGCAAGATAAGCAGAAACAGCTTCATCAGGAATTTCTCCGGCCTCTTCGACAGCCAGCTCGACGCCAGGTTTGCCAGCTATCGCAGCGATTGCTTCGTCAACGTGCGATCCGCTGCCTGCAGCAGGGCTCTCTGCAACAGGAATGACGGTTGACTGGCTCGTATGCAGCAGGCCGGCAATTGCGGCAGATTGATCTGGCTTCAAGTATGGGTTCGACCGCAGAACACTCAGAATTCCCGCCGAAGCCCGCACACGCGGGCTTTCCAGCATTGCCGCGATTCCTTCGCGCGACGCGGAAGTAGCAAGCTTGGCTATCTCACCATCGGCAACCGACGGATTCTCCAACAGCGCAGGCAGCAGGTTGGGGCGAAGATTGTCAGGCGCAATCAGGTAGTCAAGCACTTCGCGCGCGGTCTTCGGATCGGAAGCCGCAGCCAGTGAAGCCTTCTCGTCCCAGCCCGCCAGAGTGATGCGGGCGGTATCGGCAAAAATCTTGTTGTGCTTGGCGAGGTAAACCAGTATCTCAATGTTTTCGTCAGGCGGAACTTGCAGCGCACCCTTGGCCGCAAACTGCATCATGTTCGACGGCAGCTTGGAAGCGCGAATTAAATCGATCGTCCGCGGCATGAGTTTACCTCCTGAACTTGCTGGGACTGGCCCTGTCAGAAGAAGTATCGCGAAGACCGGCCAGGCTCGCCGCGGCTTCCAGTTCCCGCACCGCAAGTTCCAATTCTAGAGTCAACCGGTTCGGCTGGCCCCGAAGAAACTCCTCCACCAACGCCCGGTAATACCAGAGAGTTCCATCGCGCCCGCCATTGAAGCGCGTCCAAACCGATTCTCCCACCTCGCGGTAGTCGGAAAGAATGGAGCGCACATTGTTCAGCTTGTCCGCGGCAGAAACCAGCCGAGTGTCCGCATCGGCACTTTTCAAATGCCGGATATAAGCTTCTTTGCGTTCCCGCCACGGCGGCTTGGGATAAGTATCAGAATCCGTGCAGCCATCCACGATCTTCGCCACGCGAGGTCCGAAGCGCCGCCGGACTTCTTTCAGCATAGGCGCGCCGCCGGAGTCTTCGACCACATCGTGCAACAACGCAGCGATCGCCAGATCTTCATCTCCGCCGAACTCTAGCACCAGCGACGCCACACCCATCAAGTGCGCGATGTAAGGAATCGTCGACGCTTTGCGCGCCTGCCCGGCATGCTTCTCGGCGGCAAAATTAAATGCGCGCAGAAACCGCGGACCCAGGTCTCGCGGAACCAGTTTTACCCCGTGCTCACCCCGCGCCCTCCGTGGTCGACGCTTTTTTGCCGCCGGAGCCGTACTCACGATTTCTCCCCGCGCCGCGCCAGCAAATATGCCCGGATGAACGGCTGCAAGTCACCGTCGAGCACTCGATCCACGTCGCCCACCTCGGTCTTAGTGCGGTGATCCTTGATCATGCGGTAAGGCTGCAGCACATACGAACGAATCTGCGAGCCGAAGTCGTTGTCGAGTTTTGAGTCCTCAATCTTCTTGGTGGCCGCGCGCTTCTTCTCCATCTCGAATTCGTAGAGCTTGGAGCGCAGCATGCTCATGGCGCGTTCGCGATTCTTATGCTGCGAGCGCTCGTTCTGGCAACTCGCCACCAGGCCAGTGGCAATGTGCGTGATGCGCACCGCCGAGTCCGTCGTGTTGACGTGCTGCCCACCTTTGCCGCTCGAACGGTAAGTGTCCGTGCGAATATCCTCCGGCTTGATGATCACTTCAATGCTGTCGTCGATTTCCGGAGAAACAAAAACGCTGGCAAACGAAGTATGCCGCCGCTTGGCCTGATCGTACGGCGAAATCCGCACCAGCCGGTGCACGCCAATCTCGCTACTTAGCAACCCGAAGGCATACTCGCCGTTCACCGCGAACGTCGCCGACTTCAGGCCCGCTTCTTCGCCGGGCTGGTAATCGTACAGCACCGTCTCGAACCCTTGCCGCTCCGCCCAGCGCAAATACATCCGCAGCAGCATGTCGGCCCAGTCCTGCGATTCCGTCCCCCCCGCTCCAGGATGAATGGTCACAATCGCATTGAGAGCGTCGTTTGGACCGGAGAGCAGCGTCTCAGTCTCAAGCTTGTCGATCAATTCGCGCAGCGAGTCGATATCTCGGCGCAAGTCGCCGTCGACACTTTCGCCTTCTTTCGCTAATTCGAAATACGCGGCAATGTCGTCGCTGCGGCGGGCCAGATCGGCGTCGGTCGCCAGTAAATGTTCCAGGCGCTTCTTCTCGCGCATCACCTGCTGTGAGCGTTGCGGATCGGACCACAGATTCGGCTCGGCGGACTGCTTCTCGATTTCGGCTAGTTGCGGTCGGAGCTTGTCCGCGTCAAAGATACTCCCGGAGTTCGCGGACCTTCTTGCTCAACAACCCGTATTCCTGTTCAAACTCTTGATTCATGAGGACGGTTCTGCCTTCTTGCCTGTTTTTATATGAAGTCCCAAGCGCGTCACCAGCGCCCCTACAGAAATTATCGCACACACCCATGCGAACCAGTCGCCGTGGCGCGCGTAGAACGTGGTTACGGAGGTGAGGGCATAAGGAGCAACCAGCGCGGCCCGTTCTTTGCGAGGCAGCCGCGCCACGGTTCGTCCATAAGAATCGATCGAGGCTGTCACTCCTGTATTCGTAGCGCTTAACAACCAGCGGTCGTTTTCGATGGCGCGCATGCGAGTCTGGTTTAAGTGCTGCGCGTAGGCGCCGCTGTCGCCATACCAACCGTCATTCGATAGATTCACCAACACCTGCGCGCCCTGCTGCGAAAACTGCCGCACCTCGCCAGGAAACACCGACTCGTAACAGATGAAGATTCCCAGCCGCGTGCTTCCCGCATCCAGCGGCGCTCTCGACGCACCGTGCTGAAACTCTCCGACTTCTTTGGTCAATCCTCCGGCGAATGCAAACACCTGGGGGAACGGCAAGTATTCACCGAAAGGCACCAGGTGGACTTTGTCATAACGCGCAGTCCAATCGCCAGCAGGACTGATCAGTGCGGCAGAGTTGAACACCTGCGAAGCTGACTTGCCACCTTGCATCACCGGCGTGCTCCCGATGGCCCCCGTCACCACCCAAGTCTGCATCTGCCGGGCCATAGCGCTCACCGGATTTCGAAACAGCGGATCGTTCGCGAAAAAAGGCGCAGGAGACTCCGGCCAGACGATCAAGTCAACCTTGTCCAGCGAACCGGGTGCACCGGATGTGCTCGCGGCCTTTTCACTGAGATCAGTCAGTTCACGCAACGTGCGCTCGAACAGATCGCGCGTCCAGGTAGCGTCCACCGGAAGGTTCTCCTGCACCAGCAGCGCTGCGTGATCCGCCGGCAGGGCTGGAGCCTCAACCAGCCTGCCGGCCTGAAGCACCGCGGCCGCCGCTAACGAGGCCACGAGCAGAGTGTTGCGCTTTTTTTTCCGGACCAGGAATGCCGCCGCCACCGCAACATTCACCAGCACGATCTCGAACGAAACTCCGTAAACCCCAGTCAAGGTGGTTATGCGGCTGAGCGAGATGTTATCCACTTGCGCGGTGCCCAGCAGGTTCCACGGGTAGCCGGTGACCAGCGTCCGCGCCAACTCCACCGCGACCCAAAGAAACGGTGCAGCCGCCAGCGCGAGGCGATTGTCGCGGCCTGGGCCCGCCGTCAAACTCAGCAGCAAACCGAACAGGCCGTGATAAAGCCCCAGATAAAGGCAAAAGAGAAAAAGAGCCAGCAGCGCCAGCGGCGCGCTCATGCCGCCAAATTGATGCATGGTGTCATAAATCCAGTAACACGTGCCCGCATACCAGAGAATTCCGGAAGTGTATGCCAACAGAAACGCCTGCCACGGCTTCGCAGCTTGAAGATTCGTCGAGCCATCCATCTCCAGAACTCCCGCCGGTCGCGCGTGCAGCAGCGCCACGATCAGCGGAGCGAATGCCACCCACGACAAAACGTAAAGGCCGGGAAGTGGAAAAATCAGAACCTGCAACAGCGATGAGAGACCGACCAACAACCAGGCGCTGGAATGAATTTGCCGCACTAGCAAGAATAACAAAAGAGCTTTGTCATTCCGAGCGGGGCCGAAGGCCCGGCGAGAGCCTGCCCTGAGCCTGCCGAAGGGAACCTGCTGTCCTCGCCGCTGCCAGCGAACTCCGCACGAAATCCACAATCTCCGGCGTCACATAAGCCGGAGGCGTGATCCGAAACACCGGCCGCTCCGCCACCGGCTTCAAAGAAACGCTTTGCCAGGCCGACGCGCCAGCATCATGAAGAATCACCGCGCCAGCGCGATCCAGAAATTCCCGCGCAGAATTCTTGAAATCTTCGGTGCCGGGGTTAAGCACCGTCAGATACAAGTCCGGCCGCAAAAACTTCAACACGCTATTCGATTCCACAATCACATGACGAGAACGCTCGAGCCGCTGCCGCAATGCCGGCATAGCCTCGGCCAGCCTGCCCTGCTCCGTGCGCACCCACAACGCACTCACCGCACCCGCCACCAGAAAACGCGAGGTATCCGACTCCCCGCCGCAATCTTTCTCTTCGGTAATCGCCCAGGAGTGATCGACTGTCGCGCAGTCGCACGGAGCCCCGTTGGCGGAGCAAACTCCGTGTCCATATTGCGTAATCTTCACCGCGGTCCAATCGTACTCGCGCAGCGCGGAAATCAGCCCGGCCACGACGCTGGTCTTCCCCACGCTTCGCGAATGCCCGCCAATCACCAAGATCGCCATAATGCCGATGTTACTTCTTCTCTTTCGCAGCCAACCGCGCCAGCGCCGCCAACTGCTTCAGATACTGGCGCACGGGCTGCGCCGGAGTTCCCCAGAAAGCCACGCCCTTGCCGCGCAAAACTTTATTCGGCAGCACCCCGCCTTGTCCACCCAGCATCACGCCTTGTTCGATGCGCGCACGTTCTCCAATGCCGACTTGTCCACCGAGCATGACGTCGTTCTCAATCACGATGCTGCCGGAAAGCCCGGTCTGCGCGGCGATGACCACGTTCTGCCCAATACTGCAGTTGTGGCCAACATGAACCAGGTTGTCGATCTTCGTTCCCCGGCCAATGCGCGTTTCGTCCAGCGCACCACGATCGATGGTCGTATTGGCGCCAATCTCCACATCGTCTTCTATAACCAGCTTGCCGACTTGCGGAAACTTCTCGTGCCCTCCGCTCCTCGGGTCGCGCACATATCCGAAGCCATCGCTCCCCAACACCGCACCCGCGTGCACGATCACTCGATCGCCCAAAGTGGTCCCGGGATAAAAAGTCACGTGAGGATAAATCTCGCACTCCCGCCCGATCTTCACTCCGTGCCCAATGACGCAACCAGCGCCAATCCGCGTGCCCTCACCGATCTCCGCGTCTTCCGCAATCACGGCGCGTTCCTCCACCACTGCGCCCGCACCAATGCGAACGGAAGAATGCACAACAGCACTCGCCCGCACGCCAGCTTCAAGCCCGGCGCGATTCCCCTCCCGCAGAAAGCGCGCCGCCCGCGTGAAAGCCAGCTTGGGATGACGGCTGATTAGCAGTGGTTTCCCGGCCGCTCCCGCGGCGGACGATCCCGAGGCCAACGACCCTGAAGCCAACTTCCCCGCCGCGAACTCTCCCGCAATCACAGCACCCGCCCCGCACTGCAGCGCCCGCAAGAAATATTTCTCTTCCTCCACAAACACCAGGTCGTGCTGCGAAGCCGATCCAATGCTGGCCACGCCCGCGACCTCGATACTTCCATCCCCGTGCAGGCGGGCATCCACTGCCTCAGCAATCTCTCGCACTGAGCGTTTCATCGCTCCCACTCTATAGCAGAGGCCGGACATGACGAAAGTGCTGGCCCGAAAGCCCTGCTGCCTCCGGCACCCCGCAAACCTACAATTACTGTATGGAAAGGAAAATCTTCTGGATGACCTTCACCGTGCTCGGCCTGCTGGCGGATTTTCTCCTGCCGATTTGGTGGGGCCTGGCCGCGACCGTTCCCATCCTCTACGTCTCATGGTGGGTCGCCTACCGCAGCGATTGGTTCTGAGATCCGCCCACGTCACGACTTCTGGGTCATGGTGAAACTGCCCGTCGCCCCGTCGCACGGAGCGGTACCGCTCAGCATCCACGTGCCGGTGGCCACCCCGCCGGTAAGCGTGGTTCCATTTACCCCGTTCTCCATTCCCGTCACGGTTCCGTTCATCGTAAGTGTGTTGCCCCCTGACTGCACGGTGAAGGTAAGCGGGCCGGTCACCTCGAACGTGGTCGTATTAAGGGTCAAAATCATTTGCCCGGCCGGTGTTATTCCGTTAACCGGAAAACAAGCTCCAGCGGTAAGGAACTGAAAGCTCGAGATGCTCAACGCCCCCCCGCCGCCGCTCACCGTGAACTGTGTGTTGAAGCTGAACCCGGAGGCTGGGCCAACGCCGCCGAGCATATCCGCATACCACAGCCCGCTAGCCGCCGTCTGCGTCGCGGTTGTGGTGGTGCCGCAACCGTTGATCATCAGTGTAACCAGCAGCAGAATTGCAACTTCCTTCATGAATTTTCCTTGTGCCTGGAATCCGATGTAGAGTTCTGACGCGGGATTTCTGTTGCAAGATTACAGAGATGCAGGCTACCCGGTCAATGGATGCAAGCGGCTTGGCAATTCCCATGATAGGCTTGAAGTCGCCCGGAGACACACTCTATGTATCTGCAGCCCGTCATACGATGCAAGAACTCGGACTGTCCCACGCCCTCTGCAACTCGCATCCGCCTGCCCTATCCCAATCCGCCAAAAACCGGTGAGACCGTGCCAGACTGGCCGCCCGAGGGATGGCAGCTACGCCTGATCTGCCGCGAGTGCGACCGCTGGTACGTTTACGGGAAACAGGATATTCAATGGGCGCCCTTTTCTTCCCCGCTGGAGGAGTACAGCGGTCTCGATTTTCAATGCGTCGAACTGGAATGCGCCGAGCCCAATTGCGGATCCAGCACCCGCTGGCACGTGCTCGATAATAGCCAGTTGTCAGAAACCGAATTGCTGGAGTTCGTCCTGCGCGCCGACCCCGTAGTAGTCTGCGAAAACGGCCACCCACTCTCAATCTCCGGAGTAGCCTCCAACTCCGTGCAAAAAGCGTCCTCAGTCTAGGCTGTATCTATCCACCCTGTCATCCTGAGCGCAGCAGCCAGTTCGCGGAGCGAACTGGCTGCGGAGTTCGAAAGATCCGTATCTAATATGTGGTCGAAGTTCGCCTCTCGATCGCAGCTATCGCGACATGCCTGCGTTCAAGCACAACCTCAAACAGGATGCGCCAGTCGCCCACACGACGGCGAAAACCGGGAAGGCCCTGCAGTTTGCGAATATCGCCTTGAAATGGGTTCTGCTCCATCTCCGCCAAGGCTGCCAGGACGCGAGTCTTATCGCCCGCCGGAATCCGCTTAAGAGACTTTCTTGCGGGACCGGCGAGGACGACGGTCCATGCCATCGAGATACTCCTGAAGCGTCAGAGAATCGCCCCGCCTGTACGCGGCCATCCCACTGCGGTAGGCTCGCGCCTCAGCGGGCGTTGGCAACTCGGCAGGAATCAGCCGCGCCGACAAATACACTCGCAGCGCTTCCCGCACCAACTCCGAGCGCGTCCGGTGTTCAGCCTTCATGGCCCGCTCGATTTCCTTCGCCATCGCTGGCGGAAGGGACACTGTGAATGTGGTGCTCTCTCTCATGGTTGTTACTTTGTCATACTTAGTAATCGAGCGTCAAGTTCAGTTCTCCTGGCATCTACGCTCCCCGCTTCCCCTTCAACTCCGCCAGCAACTGCTCAATCCGATCCTCTTTCTCCAGCGCCGCCAGCCGGTCTTCCACATTGTCCACGGCAATTTCCGACTTCGCCTGGCCCACCGCCTCGGAATGCGCCACCTTCCGTTTCATGCGGTCAAACGCCGCGGCCTTCGAGCCATCGCCCATGGACAGCCGCGCGTCGCTGGCCTTGCCCACAGCGCGGGCGCGCCGATGTTGCGCGATCAGCAGATCGGCCTTGGACTGCGCCTCAGCCAGCTTCTGCTCCAACTGGCGCAGCGCCGACTTCAGGTTCTCCACTTGCGCCTTCTGGTCGGCCACCTGCTGCGCAAAGCTCTCGCTCATATCGCGATAGCTTTCCACCCGCAGCAGCGACGCGCGCGCCAGATCATCCTGCTTCTTATCGACCGACAGTTCGGCCTTGCGCATCCACTCCGCCGCTTTGTCTTCGTTCTCCTTCTGTTTTTTCTCCAGCAGGTGCTGGTCGGCAATCGCAATCGCCACCTGCGTCTTCACCTGCAGAAGCTGGTTCTGCATGTCGAGAATCACCTGCTTGATCATCTTCTCCGGCTCCTCAGCCTTATCGATCAAGTCGTTAAGGTTGGCCCGGACCAATGTGGAAACCCGCTCCAGTAGTGCCATATCGAACCCCCTTTTAGCTTTTAGTTCTTACTTCCCGTTGTCATCCTGAGCGGAGTGGCTGGTTCGTGAAGCGAAGCAGCCACGCAGTCGAAGGATCCCTAGCCTTGCACCGCACTCACGGCCTCGCAAGGCATTTCGACCTCCGCCCTAGCTCTCCAACTGCCGTCTTCCCGTTTCATGCTTCTGATGGATCACCGCACACTCCGGACAGTCACGTTGCTTGCCCCGGAAAGCCGCGCCCAGCGCCATCCCAATCGCAATGCCAATACCCAGCCAGACCGCAACGTGCCCAGCCAGAACTCCCGCAACCGCGCCCAGCGCCGCCCCCAGCGCAATACCCAATCCCGTATGTTTCGATTTGTTCGTCATAGCTCACTCCAACGCCTCGCCTCGCCTCGCTGCGCTCGGCGGGACGGGCGAATGCGTCCGTCCCACACGAGAAAATTGAGGCGCCCTACTTCGCCGCATCCACCACCGGCGCCTTCCCAGTCTTATCCCCAAGCTGCCGCACCTTGCCCAGCAACTCCGCCAGCGGCATGCCCGAGAGCGTCTCGAACAACGCCGGCACCTGCGCCGCCATCTTGGTAATGTCGCCGGTGATCTTGTTCATCCCCGACGCATCCCCGTTTCCAGTAGAGACGATGGTGATCTTATCGACGTTCGCCAGCGGACTGGCCAGCGCCTTCACGATCTCCGGCATGGCAGTGAACAACCGGTCAATCACCGCGGCCTGGTTGTATTCCTGATACGCCTCGGCTTTCACGTTCATGGCCTTGGCTTCGGACTCGCCTTTCTTGAAAATGATCTCCGCCTCAGCCTCGCCCTGCGCCCGGATCGACGAAGCGTGCCCCTCCGCCTCTGCGATCAAACGCTGCTTTTCGGCCGCCGCCAGCGTCTCAATCCTCTGACGCTCGATCTCCGCTCCTTTCAACACGGTCGCGATCAACTCTTTCTCGCGCCGGTTGATTTCCGCCTCCTGCACTTTGACCTGTTGTTCTTTCTCGATCTGCTGCACCTTCACCTGCTCAGCGATAACCTGCTGCTGCATGATGTTGGTCTGGATGTCATAAGCCTTATCGGCCTGCGCCTGCTGGCGCTTCGTGACTTCCAGAAATTGCGCCTTCTTCACTTCCAGATCGCGCTGCGATTCCGCCTGCTTGGCCAATGACAAAGTTTCCGCCAGCACGCGTTCCTGATCAGCCTGCGCCCTGGCCACCGCCGATTCCCGTTGCGCCAGCGCGCGCTTGATCGCGGTGTCGCGGTCAGCTTCCGCTGTGGCCACGTCGGCATCGCGCTTGATGCGCGCCACGTCCGGCTTGCCCATATTCGTGATGTATTCGTTCTTATCTCGAACTTCCTTGATGGTGAACGAGATCACTTCGAGCCCCATCTTGTTCATGTCTTCGGCGCAGGTGCCGCGCATCCGGTCGGAAACCATTTCCGGCTGCTTGACGATTTCTTCCACCGTGAGCTGCCCAATAATTCCGCGCAGATGGCCTTCCATCACCAGCCGGATCAGCGCCTCGCGTTCCTGATCTGATCTTGGTAAGGAATTGCTCAGCCGCCGTCAGCACAGATTCCCGGTCGGACTTCACCTTGATCTGCGCCACCGCCTCCACCGTCACCGCGACGCCTTGTTTGGTGTAAAGATCCTGCTGCGGCGCCACATCGAACGACATCAGCTCCAGTGACAGGTCTTTGCAAACCTGCACCATGGGAAGCACCAGCGTGCCGTGCCCCTGCACCACCCGCGTTCCGCCCAGGCCATACACGATGAGCGCCTCGTGCGGCCCTGCTTTGCGATATAGCCTGGCCATTCCGCTCATCAGGAACAGAAGGACCATCACTCCCAGCCCGGCAAAAATCCAAATCTCCACCATCCGTGACATCTCTGGCATAACGCCTCCTCTACGAATGCAGTTCCACCAAACTCAAGATTCGTATCAAGGTATGCCCTCAGGCATACCTAAACTCAAGATTCGTATCAGGGTATGCCTTCAGGCATACCGTAAGAACTCATCACCACCAGCCGCCTTCAGGCGCTGGTATTCCGCTTTTGGGTGGCGCAGCGCTTCAGCGCTGCAATAAAGCCTCCCTTTCAGTCGGGCTTTGCCCCCGAGGGTACCTGCCCGACGCCGATTCCGCCCCTTCTGCCTATTCTTCCCCCGACATCTCGCTCCACAACCTCACGTAAGCAATTCCCTTGTCGTAGCGCGTGACCACCACTTCTGTCCCTTTGGCGATGGCGCTGCCGTCGTCGCACCGCGCGCCGCACACCCGCCGCGTCCCCATTTGCGTATAGACCATCTCGCCTGTACCGCCTTCGCGGATGGAACTGGAAACCCGGCCCAGCACGCCCACCATTTCGTAGTCCGCCGGGTCCATGTTCTCGTCCTCCGAGATCAGCACTTTACTCAGGAACAGGAACACAGCGCACGCAGCCACCAGTCCGCTCACCACCGAGGCCAGCAATCCAAAACCAACCCACAACCCGGAATAGCGCGTGAGCAAGTATCCCGTCCCGCCAAACCACGCCAGAAACGCCGTAAGCGTGACGAAGTTGAATGGAGAAACTCCACCGTGTCGAGCCTCCCCACTCGCGTCCGCAGTATGCGCGCCGCCAGCATGTGTGGCGTGACCGGCCATAACCGCCCCGTGCGCCGCCGGAGCGCCAGCCGAAGGCAAATGCGCGCCGCCCACATCCCCATGGAAGCCAACATCCCCATGGAAGTGGGGCAGATGCATTCGGCTCGACCCCCCGAACAGAAAAGAAAAGAAACTGAAGCAGAAGCCGACTGCGAAACAGATCAAGTAAAAGTCCGCCCAACTCGCGGAGTAGTTCATCGGATTCTCCTCCCTTCTTCCGCCGCGGCACGGCGGTCGCGGTGAACATCCACGCCATGAATTGCGGCACGACGGTGATTTCCGCCCGCCACCAACTCTGGCCTCAACGCCTCCAGCAGTCGCTCGGCCAGTCCTGGAGTGTCGAGAATCGCGCCCAACAGCAGCAGGCAGCGCCTCGTATCTTTCTCCCGCGCGGCCTTCAGCAGTGCCTCGCTCACTTCCGCATCGCCAACAAACTTTTCCGAGCCCTGCAGCAGCCAGACGTCCAGCTGGCCTTCCGTCGTACGCAAATCCGACGTCAACTCCGTGTGGTAGCCCTCGGGGTCATCCACCAGAAACCCGGGATGCACCTTGAAAAACTTCGCCAGCAGCGCGCGCGAAGACTGCGTCATATGCAGCCGAGCCCCATTTTCGATCTGCGACAAATAGGACTGGCTGATGCTCTTGCGCAACTCCTTTCGCACCGCCTTCACCATCTCCTGCTGCGTCATAGGGCGGCCCAGGCCGCGCAGCGAGCCTTCCACCTCGCGCAGGTATCGAATTTTCTCTCCCAGTTTCATATTCCAGATTGCTATATGTATATTGCAATATGCGATGCATGTCAAGAAGTGGATTTGCCGTCTTTTGAAAGGGTTGTGAGGGCTACAGTCCCGCCTCGATGCGGGAGCGCGGATCGAGATAGTCGCGCAGCGCATCGCCGATGAAGTTGAGGCGCTTTGCGGGCGTGAGCGAAGCGGGAGCCCGCAGCCGAAATCCTGAACGAAGTGAAGGATCTCTTACAGTCCCGCTTCGATGCGGGAGCGCGGATCGAGATAGTCGCGCAGCGCATCGCCGATGAAATTGAACGACAGCACCGCCAGCATCACAGCGAGCGCGGGGAAGAGCACCAGGTGCGGCGCGTCGAACAGGTGCGCGCGTCCGTCGTTGAGCATGGTGCCCCAACTGGCCGTCGGTGGCGGCACACCGAGTCCGAGAAAACTCATCGTGGCTTCGGCGAGGATGGCTCCTGCCATGCCGATTGCGGCCTGCACGATTACCGGCTGAATAATGTTGGGCAGAATATGGCGGACGATGATGCGCAAGTCGCTCGCGCCAAGAGCGCGCGCGGCTTCGACGAATTCGCGCTCGCGCGCCGCGAGCACTTGCCCGCGAACCAGGCGCGCGTAACCGACCCATCCCCCCAGCGAGAGCGCGAGCACCAGATTGAAGATGCCCGGCCCACGGAAGGCGACGAAGGCAATCGCCAAAAGAATTCCAGGGAAGGAGAGGAACGCGTTCATCAGGATGACGTTGACGAAGCGGTCAATGCCTCCGCCATAGTAGCCGGCGATGGAGCCGATGATGAGGCCAAGCGCGAGCGACGTGACCACGACCGAACTTCCCACCAGCATCGAGATGCGCGCGCCGTAAATGATTCGCGAGAGAATGTCGCGCCCGAGTTCATCGGTGCCGAACCAGTGCGCGTGCGACGGAGCCTCGAGACGCGCGGGAAGATTGATGGCGGCAGGATCCTGCGGGGCGATCCAGGGCGCAAAGAGAGCGAAGATCACGAAGACGATGACCAAGACCACGCCCGTTGCCGCCAGCGGGTTGTGACCGGCGGTTCGGCGGAACGAAAGGGCAGTGGTGGACATGTTCGATCTGTAGGCGCAATCTTAGGTGCTGTGGGGCCTGCCTGGCAAACTGCTTGAGTGTTCCGACTGGAACATTTCACTTTGCAGAAAAGTTTCGGGCGTAAGTCGTTGATTCTTCGTGCGGGCCTTTGGGTGGGTGAATGGAATCAGGGAGTTAGGCTGTGGAAGAAATGTCTACTTTCGAGGACGTCGAATGCCTACGAAAGTAGACTTGACAGCGGTGGGATGTACTTTTTATCGTACGCGGCGTTATCGCGGCGCACAGAAAGTCAAAGGCCCAAACACAGAGGTCACAGGGGTTCACAGAAGTAATTCGTGTGTGGGGCGGCTTTTCACTACTGCCCACTACTGCCCGCGCACTTGGATTAGAAATTTTTCTTTAGAAACTCCCTCATTCGGTCGAGGCGAAACGCGGCGTCGCCAATCTCGATTTGCAGCAGCAATTGCGCGGTGGTTAGCTGGTTGCGGAAATCCAGAGCTGCTGTGGTGCCGGCGCTTGCCACCAGTTCCAGGTTGCTTTCGATTTGCTTCTGTTGCTCCTGGAGAGATTGGAGGCGACTGTTCTGGGCGGAAATTCCGTCCACCAGTTGCTGCTTGAGGATGTCGGCATTGCGGATTACATCGCCTTCCTGAACTTTCTTCCAATCGTCGTAGGCATCGGCGGCCTGATCCAGATGTTTGTTGATGGCGTGGCTGGCGAGGTTGTAGCTGATCGACACCTCACCGTAGGCTCCCCTGCTATCGACCCACGGATTAATCTGCTGGTGCGCGCCCACGGATAGCGCCACGTCCCAGTCATTCTGGCGGTTCAGTTTATCCAAAGCTTTTTGCTCGTTAACTTCTCTGCCTTGCTTTTCGGCAACCAGCTCTTTCAGCGGCCTATCGCTTAGTTGCGGCGTATAGAGCGAAGCTACCTTCGACTGCGTATCGGCGCGATCCGCGTCCAGCTTGATCTTCGTGGTTTGCAAGGCGAAGGCCATGGGGCGGGTCATGTTCTGCGCATCCAGCATCTTTCTGGTGGTAACGGTGAGCGCGTCCAGGCTATCGGAGGCTTGTTGGATCAGCTCCAATCTGTGGTGCAGGGCCTGCTTCTCGAGGCTGGGCAGGGCATATTGGATATCTTGCTGGGTGGAAGTGGTCGCGGTGTAGAGTTCGCAGTTCTTGCGAGCCACATCCATGGTGAGCACGCCCTTCCTTACACTCGAAAGACTGCCGGAGACTCCCCATACTGCCTGCATGGGCAAGCCGGTGTTGGGCTGAGTCACACCGGCGATGGCATCCGGCGTCATGAGAAGATCGCGCTGCGCGGCGGCCTGCTCGGTTAAATACCTGCAATAGGTCTGCTGGTCTTTATTCGTACTCGTACTCGTATTCGTACTCGAACTCGTACTCGTATTCGTATTCTTATTCCCGTCCTTGGCATCGCCTGCAAAGGAGGAGGGGACGAGCAGCATAGCGATCGCGAGGCTGGCGCTGACGTTTCCTTGGAACCTACGCGACTTCAATTCAGGCTTTACCTTGCTCATGGGCATCTAGGTCACCTCGGAGGAAGATCAGAAGAAAAGCGGTTTGCGGTTGAGAAAAACAGTCTTGGATTTCGCGGATTCGAGATGATCCAGCTGCAACTGGATCAGGAAGCCGCGGATGTCGGTCCTGAAGATGGGGTGGATGGCGTGCTCTTCGCCGGCAAAAATCTGTTTTACGGCGCCTACCTTCCGGCAAAGCACCATGTTCAGGTAGCAGTCGTAGACCGCAGAGCCGGGGGAAGCGCTGCTCTGGTTGTCGTAGGGCACGAAGGCAAAGTTCACAGCGGTATTTCCAGAAAGGATGGGATAGTAGGGCGTCTGCTTGGCCGTGGCCAGAGCCGCTCTGAGACGATCAACCTGTTGGTTCTCTTCATGAAGCTGCTTTTGGGCCACGCCAATCCCGATGTCGAGTTGAGCAATCTCAGAGATCAGCTCGGCTTGCTTGTTGAGCACGTCGAGAGTTTTGGTGTCGGTGGTGGTCTTTTCCAAAATGTTGTCGGTCAGCAGGATTTCGCCGATCCTGCTGTCGGTATACGAATTCTGGACTTGATTGAGCGCGGCGCGCTGTGTAGCGGCATCGCCTTTCGTGATCAGGCCGGCCGCGAGGTCTTTCTCAATGGCGGCTTCCACTTCCTTCACTTGCGCCAGCACCTTTTGCGTTTTCACATTGTCGGCCTGCTTCTGCTGGTCGAGTTCGAGCAGCTGTGGTCCCGTGGCCCGGTTGTGCTGCTGTTCGCGGGCGATGGCCAGCTGAAGTTCGGGCTCGAGGGCTTCGAGAGCGGCGCGGTGCCTGGTCATTTCGCCGACGCCATCCTGCAGCTTCTTCATGTCGACGTTCAGCTCTTCCAGAGTTTGCCTGCTGGTCACGAGTTTCTCGGTGAAATCGAGGCTCTTGTCATCGGCGGGAGAAAGAATCACCGGGGCAGCCCACGATGTGCTCAGCGCATAGAAGCCCATGACGAAGCCGTAGGCCACCACGCCGAAGAGCACCAGGTAGAGCGTCAATATCGCGAAGATGCGGTAGACCGTGACCACCGACTTGTACAGGATCGGCTGAATCACGGAAGCTTTGGTCTCACGCATTTTCTTGACGACTTCGGTCGCCATCGGTGACCTCCTGTTGCGTCTCTTGTTCTTTCGTGCGCGTGCCCCAATCGCGGGAGTCGAGGGTGCACAACGCCAGCGTGGTTAGAAATAAGCTGCTGACAACTGTCCAGGCTAAGTAGGCGCCGAAGGCCAGCGGATTGTTGACCGCTTCCCGCGCGCTGTATTTTCTGATCACGACACTCAGGATTGCGGCAATCGCGAGGTAGCCCACGAGGGGCGCGGGACCGGCCAACTCGATCGGATTTCCCGACATCACTGTCACGACGACCAACAAACCGAGCAAAGCTCCGAGCGGGGTAAGCACCAGGGTAAGTACCGTGTTGGGGTGAAGCGTCCACACATGCTGGGGCAGCGTGCGCAGCGTGTAGAAAAGATCGCGTATGATGCTGCGCTTCCAACGCAGTTGCTGCTTGAATAGCTCTGGCAGAGTGGAAGGCACGGTGGTCCAGCACAGGGCGTCGTTGTTGATGTAAGTTCCGTAGCCTCGCAGCAGCGTCTGATGGGTAAGGAAGCGGTCTTCGCCCTGATTGACCGGAATGCCGAACCAGTGCCGGCTGCGGATCTTGGGCTCGATCTCTAGCAGCAGTTCGCGGCGGATGGCGAACAGGCATCCGCTGATGCAGCCTACGCTGCGGGTCCAGTTCTCGGGCACTTTGTAGAGTTGAAAGGCGGCGTAGTAAATGAACGTCTGGATCGTGGTGATAGCGTTTTCATTGGGATTTCTTACTCCGACCCGGCCGCCGACGGAACCGATTTTCGGCTCGGAGAAACAGGCCGCCAGTTCGCGGATCGCATCGGGATGAAAGATGCAATCGGAGTCGATGGAGATCATCAGCTCCGCGGTTGAGTGCTGCAGGGCATTACAAACAGTGCGAGCCTTCCCGCTGTTCACGGTGTTGCGTCCCACCCGGACTTTTGTGTTCGAGAAGTCGCGCTGCGCCTTGAGCATCCACTCATAGCTGTCATCGACCGAGCAGTCGTCTTGCGCGATCACCTCGAATTTGTCGTTGGGATAATTGCTTTTGCTGATGCTCTCGATGGTCTCGTAGACGGTCTTGCCCTCGTTGAAACAGGGCATGAGAACGCTGACGGTGGGTTGGCAGGTGTAGTCCTTTTCGACAGTCGCTGCCGGCACCGACCACTTCAGGATCAACGCGAGGGTGTATTTGAAGACTGAGATCAGCAGGCAAAGGAACAGAATGAGCCAGACTAAAACGGGAGCCATGTGCGCCTCGCCTGCGATGGCAACTAATGATCGCCAAAGATTGGCGAGCCTCGCGGATTGAGATGATTATGGCGTGCGGAGCGAAAAATGGGAATAGCGCGGAGGGGGTGAGAGGGTTAGATTCCGGGCACAATCACGTTGCGCTCAGATTACAAAACTTGACACGCAGCAGGAGCCAATCTCGCATTCTGAGTCTGACTATGAAGCTAGGATTGGCCCACGCCGCGAAACAGTGCGGCGACGTTTTCGGGAAGAGTTTCATCGAGCCTGCGGGCCAGCCATTCCTGGAGTTCCTGCTTTTGCGGCGCGGCCAGAGATTCGAACTGCAAGCCCACCAGGCCGCCATGGCCACGCCAGACCACCTTGGTTTCGGCGAATAACTGGCTGGTGCGGCCGGGGAGGCTGAAGCGCAGGAGCGCAAATTCAGAATCCAGAGTGGCGGGGATTTTGATGGCGATCCCGCCCTCGCTGATGTTCAGGGTCTGGCACAGAAGATCTTCGGGCTGCCGCGCTCTGAGGAAGGCGGGAATTTCGACCGGGCAGCGGAAGTAGCGGCGGCGCTCACGCACCACCATGCCGAATGCGGCGCGCAGGGTTTGACAGATCGCGGCCACCGAAAGGGGCCGTTGCAACACAAAGGTCGAGTCCGGCCTGGCCGAGGTTTGCGTCCCGGTGGTAATCGCGAAAGTGACGGCGGTGCGGTTGGCGCGCGAAAGCCGGATCTGCCGCAGGACCAGCACGGCTTCATCCCCCAGAATGAGATCAACGATTACGGCCTCAAACTTCTGCTTATCCAAGAGACTGGCCGCGACCACTCCGTCCTCGCTGATCTGAGGGAGGATGGCAAGGGGGCGCAGCGATTCGAGGATTAATTGGCGGGTTGGCGGGTCTTTGCAGAACACCAACGCGGTTCCGGCGGCGGCTGACTTTGGGGGGATCTCCATCATTTTCCACTTCCTGGTCCGGGACTGCAATCGGGTTCGCACTGGGTCGGATTTCGGGAGGGCTCGGTCCTTGACAGGTGCAGGAGCGCCACCAGCAGGGCTCCACTGGCGGAACTAAATACGGCAAGTCCTAGAATCAACAGATAATTCACGTTCTGTACTCCCTATCGGCCGCCGGAAGCTAAGACTTGAGGCCGCTGTAAGGCCAGACTGACCGCGAGCGGGCTTAGTGTCAATGGAATTGGTGACAAGGAACAGGATAAGTTACTAAGTGATTTGCCTAGTTAGTAAATGATGTAGTTAGTAAGTTCGTAAGTTGAAATTGCGGATTCCCGAAATGGACCGGCGGGTCTCGATTTCGACCCCTCGGCCATGATTCGGCGTGGCCGGCACGAGTTGAGGGTTTATGTATGGCGCGCGGGACTGTTGTTTACTCTTGTGCTATGAGCACTTTGGCTGTTGACCTTAATACCTGTTAATGAGGTATGCTCAGGTGCAAGCGGTTCCCCTACAGGGAGAGTGAATGGCTGATCTAGATGCGGTTCTAGAGCAGTTGCAGAAAGAACGTAAGCGTGCGGTGGGCGAGCTAAGACAACTGGAAAAAGCGATTGCGGAACTCAGTAAGGTGACGACAAGAAGTTTACAGGGCTCTTATGGTTCCGGCAAACGCATGAAACGCCAATTGTCCGCTTCAGCCCGAGAGCGCATCGCGGCCGCGCAAAGAGCGCGCTGGGCGAAGGTGCGTGCGCAGTCCAGAGAAGCGTCGTAAGCTTCAAGTAAAGCCGGCGCAGTAAGCGGGGACGATTGGGGCTTCCCGCCGACTGCACCGGCTTTTTTCAATGAAAAGTCAGTCGGCGGCGACGATGTGGTTGGGGACTTCATCGGACTGGGGGCGGCGGGGGGCGCGGTTGGAGGGCAGGCCAGCGTCGCGAATTTTGTAGAGCAAGGCGCGGTAGCTGATGTTCAGGGCGCGGGCGGCCTGTTTGCGGTTCCAGTGATGATGCTGAAGAACTTTGAGGATGATCTTGCGCTCCAGTTCACGGACAGCCTGGCGGGTAATTTTTTTCAGCGAGATCGGGCCATCGACGGAAATATCGGCGTTGAAGAAGTCCGGCTCATGCGGGTGCAGATCGCCGGAGATGGAGTCTTCCGTGCCAAGAATCACGTAGCGCTTCATCAGATTTTCCAACTCGCGGACGTTGCCCGGCCAGTGGTATTTCTTCAATGAATTCATCAAATCGGGCGAGGGCGGAACGGCGCGCGCGTTGAATTTCCGGTTGTAGTATTCGATGAAATAGCTGATCAGCTGGGGAATGTCGGAGGCACGCTCGCGCAAGGGCGGCATGTAGAGGTTCACGACGTTGATACGGTAGAAAAGGTCAGCGCGGAAGTTGCCGGCGGCAATCTCCTCTTCGAGTTTTCGATTGGTGGCGCAGACCACGCGGACTTCCACTTTCTTGTCTTCCTGAGCGCCGATACGGCAGAACTGGCCATCCTGCAAGAGTTGCAGAAGCTTCGACTGCAGTGCCATGTCGAGTTCGGAGATTTCATCGAGAAACAGGGTGCCGCGATGCGCCATCTCGACGCGGCCGGGCTTGGTGCCGTAGGCGCCGGTGAAGGCTCCCTTTTCGTAGCCAAACAATTCGCTTTCGAGCAGCGTACCGGGAATCGCCGGGCAATTCACCTTGACCCAGGGACCGGTCTTCCACGGTGAAGAGGCGTGGATCATGCGCGCGATGATGTCTTTGCCGGTGCCGCTCTCTCCCTGGATGAGCACAGGGACGTTGGCGCCGGCTATTTTTGCCAGCCGTTCGCGGAGGGCCCGCATCGCTTCTGTGCCACCGAATACGACCGGATCGGGGGGCATTTCGCCGAGGGGCTGGATCAACGCGCTGACTGGATTTGAAGTGCTCATAAGTGCGCCATGGCTCGGAACCACAGATTCCGCCGCTCAGGCTTATGCTCTGATGTGCATCTGGAGAACCAAACACAGGGGGGAGTAAGACCTAGTGTGCCAGCTTAGCCTATCTGATTGATGAAAAGCAACTTACTAAAGATTGTGAGGGATCAGAGGTGGTAATCAGTGGACTGGGAAGGCAGTTGAGAACCACGGAAGTGCATGGGAAAAGGTTTTCACACCGAAGAAGTCTGTTTCCGTCGAGGCTTCAAGGAATTGTGGTTGAGAAGGGGCCGGGAGAACTTCACACCGACCAGATTGTAGCCCTCGCCGTGTTGCATCCGCAAAACCTTGGCGCGCATGTTCCGGGTAACGTTTGGGAGGCTGGCCAGCGCGGCTAAGGGAGCGCTGGGGATCTCGAGTGAAACCTGAGCCGCGGAAGGGATGGAGCGGCGAATGGCGACCAGCATACCGCCAGCAGACACGTTGAGTGCGGTGGCGAACTCCAGGAATTCCTTGTCAGACTCGGCCCGGCTCCTGACGAAGACTGGGATGGCCAATGGCAAACGCGGCCACCGCCTGCGCTCTTCCGCTGCAGTTTTACCGTTCACACCCAAGCCTTCCCTCCGCACGTTTAACCGAACAATCCAAGCATCTTGGGGGCCAAAGCCTGAGTTAAGGGGGAAATCCAGAAAGGAGAACGTGGTGTAAACCCTGAAAGACCCAGTCAAGTCGGGCCGTTCGGAGCCATAAAAGCCGTCGAAGCGCCGGCTTTCTTTGGTTCTCGACTCCGGCGGGTTGCTGCCGAGGGCGTGGGCAAAAGCAATCCAGAGCGAACGGAAGTGCAAGGTTTTGCCACACTTGGGTAATCAGCGTGCATTTTTCGTTGACAAGGAAAAGTGGCGTAGCATACGATTTTTGTACAGGCATTCTTCTTTGAACCAGTCGAGTGCATCCTCCCTCCTTAGAGTTCTGTGTTAGACCGTCGCGCCCCCTATGGCCACTGTGCAAAAGAATTTGTGTGTTTCCCAGCCGGGTGATGGAAAACCGGGCGCACCGGCGTCTCCGGGTCCGGGGGAAGGAATGCCCAGTCCGGCTGATTTGCAGCAGGCATACTCCGAGTTGCAGCAGCGATTCCAGCGCACGACCAACGCTCTTGGTTCGGCGGCCCACGATCTGAAGACGCCGCTGGCAATTCTGAACGGGTATGTGGAGTTGCTGCAGAGCGAGAAACTGGGCCCGTTGAATGCGCGGCAGCGGGAAGTGCTTATCGACATGCAGTCGAGCGGCAAACGGCTGCAGCAGTTCATACAGGATTTTCTGACCTACAGCGCCCTTGAAACCGGCGGGCTTAAGATGCAGTTCGAGACGGGCGACATTAACCATTGCCTGTCGGATGTGTGCCGCCTGTGGTCGACGCGCTTTCAGGAAAAAGGATTGGCGCTTTACTTCCTGGCGAACGACAAGCTCCCGGCGTTTCCTTTCGATTCCCCTAAGCTGGAGCGCATTATCTCGAACCTGCTGGAGAACTCCTTCAAGTTTATTCCGACGGGCGGAACGGTGTGGCTGCACGCGGAACCTCACATGTGGGAGCGCCGCGCGGCGGCCCAGCCGGCATCGGCGGGAGAGAGGCGGCGGCAGGATAATCCGCAACCGAACTCGGTAAAGGTCAGCGTATCGGACACGGGTCCGGGAATTCCGGCGGAGTTTCATCAGGAAGTTTTCGATGATTTCTTCCGGCTGCCCGGCAACGAAAACCATGAAGGCATGGGACTGGGCCTGGCAATTGTGCGCCGCCTGGTGCAGGGCATGGGCGGAAAAATCTGGGTGGAGAGCGATCCTGGAGCGGGCTGCAAATTCTCGTTTCTGATTCCCTTCAAACCTTCCCCGAACCCGGCTGGCAAAGGAAAGAATCGATGAAGGAAACCGCCAAGATTCTACTGGTGGATGACGAACCGGCGATGCTCCGCTATATCCGGACGCTGCTGGAGGTGGACGACTATAAAGTGGAAACCGCCTCGACCGGTGAAGAGGCTCTGCAATGCGTGGACAAAGGCATGGAGCCGGACCTGGTGTTGCTCGACGTGCTGATGCCGGGCATCGACGGACTGGAGACGCTGGAGCAACTGCGGCAGAAGCGGCCTGGGGTGAAGGTCGTGATGCTTTCCTGCGTCAACGACACCAAGAAAGTAGTGCAGGCGATGCGCCTGGGGGCGCAGGACTACCTGACCAAACCCTTTCAGAAGGCAGAACTGGATGCTGTGATCGACCAGTGCCTGGGTCAGGGGAAAACTGTGGCCGGCGGAGAAGCCGAGGACGTGGGCGACGACGTGTTCTTTATCGCGGCGAGTCCGGCCATGCGGAAGATCCGCTCGCAAGCCGCGCTGGTCGCGAAGGTGGATATTCCGGTATTGCTGCTGGGCGAGAGTGGTACTGGCAAGGAAGTGCTGGCGCGCCTGATTCACAAACTGTCGCGGCGCGCGCATCGCACGTTCCTGAAGGTAAATTGCGCGGCCGTCCCCGCCGATCTGCTGGAGAGCGAGTTGTTCGGCTATGAGCCGGGCGCGTTTACCGGAGCCACGCACGCCAAACCGGGCAAGTTCGAGATATGCAACAAGGGCACGATCCTGCTGGATGAAATCGGGGAGATGCCGCCGGCGCTACAGGCCAAGCTGCTGCACGTGCTGCAGGACCAGACGTTCTCGCGGCTGGGGAGCCGCAGCGTGATCAAGGTGGACGTGCGCATCCTGGCGGCTACGAATATTGACATTCCGCAGGCTTTGGCGACCAAGCGCCTGCGCGAAGATCTTTACTACCGGCTCAATGCGTTCACTTTGCAACTGCCGCCGTTGCGGGAGCGGAAGGAAGAAATCCCGATTCTGCTGAAGCATTTCATGACGCGCATGGCCGAACGCTACGCGCGGCCGCAGCTTCCGCTGTCGCCGGCGCTGCTGGAGGCCTGCCTGAGGCATTCCTGGCCGGGCAACCTGCGGGAGCTGAACAACTTCCTGAAGCGTTATTTAATCCTGGGTGACGAGAATTTGGCTGCGGCAGAATTGCAGCCTCGTAACGATGGCGGCGGCGGCGGTGCGCCGGGAGAATCCGGGATGAGGAGCGGGGAGGCTGGCGGGGGATTGAAATCGCTGGCCCGCAACGCCAAGGATGAAGCCGAAGGCGAGGCGATCCGGCAAGCGCTGGAGCAGACCAACTGGAATCGCAAACGCGCGGCCGCCGTTCTGCAAATCAGCTACAAAGCACTGCTTTACAAGATCCGGCAATATGGAATCGCCGAGGAAGGCAAGAGCCACCACAAGCTTTCCGCAGGGGCGTTAAGCAGTTTCTGGTTTCTTAGTTTCTAGTTTCTAGAAGCCATCTGCCATCAATCATTGAGCAGTAGTAAACTGCGATCTCCCCCGGGGCTAATGCCCACGCCTTTCTTGGCTCTGGACGGCACGACTGGAAGGTCGGGCCAGCTTTCCCAAAAACCATTTTTGAGATAGTTTAGATAGTTTCCAGTCTCCGGACTTGCCGCACGAGTACTGGAAACTAGAAACTGGGAACTGGAACTCGCTCTTACGGCGTCACCGTCAACTGAAACGGCACAGTTTTGCTGAACGAGCCTGACGTTGCCGTCACCGATAGAGGGTAGAGGCCCGAAGGGGTTCCACTCACTGGCACCGGCGTCTTGCTGCCGCCGCAGGAGGGCTGCAGCAGAACCAGGGTGAAGAACACTGAGAGCATGAGCAGGCCCAGCAGGCGATTCTTCTTTCCTTTGCCGCCTCCGCGGCGTTTGCCGCCCGTCGCCAATCCCAACAGTGCCATTCCTGGGACCATCAGCCAGAGAGCGTAAAGCGAGCGGCGCCATCCCGCCGAGGCGACCGTGGTCACGGGTTGCGCGGTGGTGCTCAGGTTCAGCGTGGTCGAGCCGCCGCTGCTGCCGTTCAACGTAATGGTGCCGTTCTTGAAATTGCAAGCCGCCCCGGAAGGAAGAGCGCTGCAACTGAGCGCGACATTGGCTCCAAAGACCCCCGTAGGATTCACCGTCACGGTATAGCTGGCGATCAGACCGGCGGCCACGGTTTGAGCAGAGGGGGTGATGAACACGGAATAATCGGACGCACTGAACGAAGCAGTTTGGCGGTTGTTTGTGCTGGTATTGTTACTGGCGGATACGGCCGCCGTCACCGAATAATTGCCGCTGCTGTTCGGCGTCACCACAAAGTTTACCAACGAGCTGGAACCGGATTGCAGGGTTTGGATCTGGCAAACCACTGAATTATTGCTGGGCGGACTGCAAGTGCCCGATCCCGCGGTCCCGCTGATGAACGTGGCCCCGTTGGTGACCGTGCCGGTTACGTTGACAAAAGTCGCCGGGTCGGGACCTTCGTTGGCAACGGTAAAAGTTGTCGTGACCTGGTTGCCGGCGCTCACCGTTCCGAGCGGAGATATGACGGGTGCCACGCAGGTGATGCACAAATCCGTCGCCGTGCCCAGCTTTACGACGAACGCGTTGCGCGTAGCGCCGGGCGTGAGGGTGCCCTGCAGTGAGTTGACTACCGTCAAGTTGGTCGAGGTAGTATCCCCGGCAATGTAACTGTTCAGGCCAGGATCGACCGCGATGCTGGTACCGCGATCCACAAGATTGCCCCCGAAATACGTGGCGTAAGAACCCACTCCGTTCTGGCCGGTGATCGTCGTCGTGTTGATTTGGGCAAAGAAAGCGTTCTGTGTGCCGTTCAGGGTGCCCTGAATTGGGCCGGTTGTGACTGGGAAGTTGGTCGAACTGGTCGTCCCGGTAATGACGGCGTCGCCGAGCGCGGAGTTCGACGCGTCCAACACCGCGATGGCCAGCCCGCTGTCATTTCCCATTCCGCCCAGGTAAGAAAAATAAGTCAGAGCAACGTTGTTTGGAGTTCCCGTGGTGCTCAGCGTGGGATTGCTCATGCGCGCCACATAAGCGTCGGTGCTGGTGGTGTTGGCACTCACGCAAGCGGCGGTCGACCCGGCGGGATTTATGTTATTCAGGCAACTGTCGAAGGCCGCGGAACCGGTGGGCAGGACGAAATCGTTGGAATTGGTCGAGCCGGTGAAGTAAATGTTGGACGCGCCGGAATCGATCGCAATCGCCGTCCCCGTATCGTCCCCAGCGCCGCCGAGGTAGGTGGAGAACAGCAACTGAGCGCCACCCGTCTGGATGGCGTTGGGATTGAGTTTGGCCATGAAGGCGTCGGTCGGGTAGGGAGTGGTGGCCGGAGCCGTACACGGATTTTGACTGGTGAGTACGGTCGGCGGAGGCGTATCCAGACAGGGCTGATACGCGTTGAGTATGGGAAAGTCTGCGGACAGACCGTCGCCGAATCCGCCTAAGCCGCTGTTAAAGAAATTGGTCGTGCCGTTGAAATAAATGTTACCGGTTTGGTCAACTGCGATGCCGCCGCCGATGGCGACAGCAGGGGTCGGAGTGCTGCCGCCGAAGTATGTCGAATATGCGATGCCGCCCGTACCCGGAACATTGGTATTCAACTTGGTCACGAAGAAGGCGATGCTGGAAAGCGGCGTGCCCTGAAACGGAACGGCGGGCGGCTGGGTCGCGGGAAAGGCATCGGTGATGGGCTCATTATTGGAGGTTGTGCTGCCAGTAATGAAGACATCCCCACTGAGGTCGATGGCCATCCCGCTGGCCTGGTCATTGCCGTTGCCGGAAAGATAAGAAGAATAAGTGAGGGCGGAGCCCTGCGCGTTGAGCACGCTGACGAACACGGACGTGCAGACGATGGTGGCGCACTGCGCGCCCTTCGTCTCCGGTTTGGTCTGGTAGGGAATGCCGAAAGTTGGGAAGTCGGTGGAAGTTGTATTGCCTGCGAGGTAGGCAATACCGCCGCTATCCACGCCGATGCCAATGCTGGTGTCGATTGCACTGCCGCCGATGAAGGTTTCATACACCACCGAGGGCGGCTGCGAGGGATTGATCTCGGCAACGAAAATGTGGCTCGGGCCAGCCGGAGTGATTTGCAGCGTCGCCGGAATCGACGTGTGGATCGTGTTGTTGTAGTCGGTAAATGAAGTCTGCGGAGAAGTAGTAGTGCCGACGAGGTAAATGTTGCCGTTGCCGTTGACTGCAACCGAAGGCGAGGTTTCCGAACCGCTGCCGCCGAAGTAGGAAGAAAAATCGAGTACCGGATCGATGATCAGTTCGCGGCCGCGGTCGTAAGCGCCAATTTCGAAGGCAACGCGGTTAGCGGCGCGCAGAACAAAGCGGCCCGCTACTGGCTCTTGGCGGTCTCCGTGGAGCTGGTAAATATGAGGCGCCTGCAGGCGCAGGCCGCCTTCGTCTTTACCGGTCAGAATCAGGTCGCCGCCGCTTAGCTCCAGTTTGGTCGCACCTTCAAACCCCAGCTCGGCCTGCGATGGATCTCCGCCCGGTGCGACGCGGAAATCGTATTCCAGACGGCCCTGGTTTCCGTAGAAGAGAAGATCGATCCCGGGATAGACACTCTGGTAGCGAACTCCAGCAAACTGCGGAATGCCGGCATGCCATTGCCGCGGGTCGTTGCCGATGATGTAGTTGCTCTTCCCCGGCAATGGACCAGTTCCAGCGGTGGCCGCAGCAGCGTTTGCGCCAACCAGCTTCATGCGCACGAATTGCTCGCTGCGCCCCGACGAGGTACGCGACGGCGAAGTGCGCGACGACGACGAATGCGTTGTCTGCATCGCGAGCATTGCTCCAGTTGCATCGAGAAAGAGACTGTATCCCGCGCCTCGCGCCACAAATTTCACCTGGGGATCGGTCTGGCCCCGGTTAGGTTCGAAGATCAGCGGCAACTGCCCGAGAATGGCGCGCGCGTCCGGCTTCGACGGCTGGGTCTTCGAATGCAACGGCGTCGAATGCGATGAAGATCCGGAGAAGGTTCGAAGCGGAGAGGCTGGAAGCTGAGCCATCGCTTCCTGGGAGTGGCGGGGGGAACGCGATCCGAGCAGCAGGGCAGCACTCGACAGCAACACAAACATCGCTCCGAGGACGAGCGGCCATACCCGCGTGCTTGCC
>CAVVMQ010000007.1:0-95678 GCA_963749295.1 uncultured Acidobacteriaceae bacterium | reverse complement strand
AACCATGCGGGGCTTAAACCGCCACTGCTTCACCGCTGCAATCGCCGCATTCGCCAGCACAGCCTGCCCGCTAACCAGCTTCACATCCTGGATTGCCCCATCGCGGGCGATGCGCACGTCCAACACGACTGCCCCTTGAATCCTCTGCTGCTGCGCTTGCTCCGGATATTCCGGCTCCACCCGATGCAGCACGCTGCCTTCCGCCGCATTCGGAGCCAACTCAACCGTCCCCGCCGGCTCCACAGCGGAAGCCCGCTGCACTTCGCCCCCAACTTCCCCGCTAGGCGGCAGGCGGAAAACTTCTTTCCCGTTTTCATAAACCAATAGGCTGCCTGCCGGCGGAACGGAATCTTTCGCACCGGACGCAGCCTTGCTCGCCCGCGCCCTTGCACTTCTCTTCTCTTCGCCCGCAGCCCCCGTGTTCCCTGCTACCGTCGAACCCGACGCCGAAACCGCATTCGTTCCCAGCTCCCCACCGGCCTGCGCCGCCCCGCTCGGCGCAGTACTGTTCTGCGTAACCCCGCTCCGCGCAGCACCGTTCTGCGCAACCCCGCTCTGCGCCGCCTTCTGCGCAGTAAAGCCAGCGCCCGAGGCCGGCTTCGTCACCTGTCCGCGGACGCCCGCTCCTCTTCGCCCGCCCAGCCGCGCACCGACCAGCGTCCCCAACAACAACGCACAAACCACCACCACAGCGCCCAAGCCCAAGCTCAAATAATCAAATCCAGCCCGCGCCCTTCGCCCGGCAACCTCCAGAGGAATGTTCTCTTCTTTGTTTTCGTTCAGACTGTCCAGAAGGTTCAGACCCATCCCCGAGCCCGCCCAAGGCTTCTCCGCCTCAGCGGCCCGTGGCCACACCGGCTCCGCCGCCCGCTCCACCACCACACTCTTCGCAGCACTGCCTGGTAATGTCAGCGGTTCGCTCGCTCGCTCCAGGTTTTTCAGTATGCGTTCGGCCAGCGCTTGCAGCTTCGGTTCATCCCGGTCTCCGAAAGCCCCGGGCCGCGGCGAGAAAATTTCCAGAAGCCCCGCCAGCTCTCCCTTCCGCAGCAGCGGAAAAATCATTACCGAACGCACTCCCAGGCTTCGCGATGCCGCCGCATCGGCCCGCGGATCAGTCTGCGCATCGTCGCATCGCTGTACCTGCCGCGTCTTGATGCATTCCGCAGTCAGGCCAGACTCGCTCCCCAACCGCGCGCCCGACTGCGGAGCGTTTTCTCCGCTGCTCGCCCGGCACACCATCTCGCCATCCCGCAACAGCACGATCGCCGCGCCAGTCGCCCCCGTGGTCAGGCAAGACTGCTCGACAATTTCATTGAGCACAACCTCCAGCGCCAGTTCCGCCGAAAGCTCCGCCGAAAGCCCCTCGCCCCCGTGCGCCGCAAACAGCGCGGCCAGTTCGCCCAGGTCCGATTCTCCACCCGAACTACTACCCTTCATGTCGGAAATCTTAGGCTCTGGCACGGGATGATCACGCATTGCGAACCAGCCGCAGATTGCAGTCTGCGTCCGTAGCGGAGAGTTTCTCCCCAAAACCGGGGGTTGTCAATATAGATTCGCCTTTGGCAGTAGGTCCGTTCGAAAGGCGAATAACGCAAAACCCAACCACGAAGCGAAAAAAGTATCCCGAAGGCTCCTGGAAGCTATCAGCTATCTCATAAATCGCTTTGAAAGGGCACGACTTCAGTTGCGCCGGCCAAAGCCAATAAAAACACGGGCTTTAGCCCCTGAGGTTCTCGCTCGTCTCCAACCCCGGCGATTTATGAGATGGTTTTGATGGTTTCTAGTTTTAGCTTTCTCCTTAGTGTACCTTCGTGTCCTTCGTGGTTAATCCGTTCTTGTTCCCGGCAAACCGACCGCCCGCCTCGCCAACCCCCATCCCAAAACGGCAGAACGAACCACCAAAAGTAACCTTCCCGCACCCTTCACCGCCCCTCCCCCTCTACCCGGAAATGTTAGAATCAACTAAGCTTGCGGGAAGTTTGAACCCTTCTCCTAGCCATTTTCCCGGTCCGACCCCACGACCGTTCCTGATTGTGTTCCTAGATCGTTCAGTCCCTGGAGTTTGAACATGCGGATCGCTGTCGTCGGTTCCGGATACGTAGGGTTGGTAGCGGGTGCCTGCTTCGCCGACTTTGGCCATGACGTCATTCTCGTCGACAACGACGAACGCAAGCTGGCCGCCCTCAAAGACGGCCAGGTCCCCATCCACGAAAACTTCCTGCCCGAACTGCTGAGCCGGCATCGCGGACATCGTCTGGAATTTTCCCCCGACTTGCAGGAAGCTGTCCGCGCCAGCGCGGCCATCTTCGTCGCCGTCGGTACTCCTCCCACCGATCGCGGCGATGCCGACCTTTCTTATGTCGAATCGGTCGCCCGCGAAATTTCCGGTGCGATCAACGGATACAAAGTCATCGTCGAAAAGAGCACCGTCCCCGTCTACACCAGCGATTGGGTTCGCAAAATTATCCTGCGCAACGGCGCCGACCCCGATTACTTCGACGTCGCCTCCAACCCCGAGTTCCTGCGCGAAGGCACCGCTGTCACCGACTTCCTTTTCCCCGACCGCATCCTCGTCGGCTGCGACAACCAGCGCTGCGCCGCCGTGCTGCGCGAAATCTACCTCCCGCTCACCGGCGGCAGCTACTACCAGCATCCCGACGCCATTCCCCAACCCGACCGCACTTCCATCCCCGCTCCCATCATCGTCACCAGCACCAAGAGCGCGGAACTCATCAAGCACGCCTCCAATGCCTTTCTCGCCATGAAGATTTCCTTCATCAACGCCGTCGCTTCCATCTGCGAAACCGTGGGTGCCGACGTCACTCAGGTCTGCCACGGCGTTGGCACCGACTCCCGCATTGGACGCCGCTTCCTGAATCCCGGCATCGGCTACGGCGGTTCCTGTTTCCCCAAAGATGTGATGGCCTTCCGCGCCGTAGCCCGCGACTGTGGTTACGACTTCCGCCTGCTCGACGAAGTCATGCGCATCAACGAAGATCAGCGCGACCGCTTCCTCCGCAAAGTGCGCAGCGCTCTGTGGACTCTTCGCGGCAAACACCTCGGAGTCCTCGGCCTCGCCTTCAAGGGCGGCACCGACGACATTCGCGAATCGCCCGCCATCCTTATTGTTCAGGCCCTGCTCCAGGAAGGCTGCAAGATCACCGCCTACGATCCCGCTGCCATGGAACGCACCCAGGAAGTCATTGCCTCCGGCATTAAGTTCGCCAACTCGTCCTACGAAGCCGCCCATGGCGCCGATGCCCTGCTCATCCTCACCGAGTGGGAAGAGTTTGCCAACCTCGATCTCCACCGCCTTCACCAGGAACTCAAATACCCCATCGTGATCGATGGCCGCAACCTCTATGATCCCGAGGGCATGGCGGCAAACGGCTTCACCTACTACAGCGTAGGACGCGCCGCCGCCTATCCCGAAGGCGTGCCCGCCGCCCTGAAAGACACAGTCTCGAGTTCCGGAATCTCGAGTTCCAAGATTTCGAGTTCCACAATAAAGAACGGCATAACCAAAGCATGAGCCCACAACGCGCCCTGGTCACCGGCGGTGCCGGTTTTCTGGGATCCCATCTCTCCGATGCCCTGCTCGCCGAGGGCTGGAACGTGGTTGTAGTCGACAACCTGCTCACCGGCCGTCGCGCAAACCTCGACCACCTCCACAACGAGGCGGCTTTCGAATTTGTAGAAAAAGACATTTGCGAACCTTTCGACGTAGGCCACGTCGATTACGTCTTCCACTTCGCCAGTCCCGCCAGCCCGGTCGATTACACCAATCACGGCATCGAAACCCTGAAGGTCGGGTCGCTCGGAACGTTTCACGCTCTCGAGGTCGCGCGCAAACACAACGCAAAATATCTGGTGTCCTCCACCTCCGAGTGCTACGGCGATCCCCTCGAGCATCCCCAGAAAGAAACGTACTGGGGCAACGTGAATTCTATCGGGCCACGATCTGTTTACGACGAAGCCAAACGCTTCACCGAATCTGTCACCATGGCCTATCACCGCTATCACAAAGTGGATACGCGCATAGTCCGCATCTTTAACACCTACGGCCCCCGCCTGCAATTAAACGACGGCCGCGTGGTGTCGAACTTCATGAAGCAGGCTCTGCGCGGAGAGCCCCTCACCGTCTACGGCAATGGCAGCCAGACCCGCAGCTTCTGCTACGTAAGCGACGAAATCGACGGCTTCCTCCGTCTCTCAAAATCATCCGAGCACCTCCCGGTAAACATCGGCAACCCCAACGAATTCACCATCCTCGAATGCGCCCAGCAAGTATTAAAGGTGACGGGGTCGAAAAGCAAAATCATCTACGAACCCCTTCCCCAGGACGACCCCAAGCAACGCCGCCCCGACATCACAAAAGCCAGACAACTGCTAGGCTGGGAACCAGAAATAGATCTGGAAAAGGGCCTGCAAATGTCGCTCGATTATTTCAAGAAAGCAATAGCAGAAGAACCCGCGAAGAAGTAACGTGGAAAGGCGCTTCAGCGCCGCGTAAAGTAACCTGGAATCAAAGCTTGTCATTCCGAACCGGGCCACAGGCCAGGAACCTGCTGTTGACTCTATCTCGCAGAGTAATCCCGAAGAACTGAGAACTGAGAACTGCCTCTAAGAACTCTCCGCCGCCGCCGCGACAAAATCAATCAACTGCTGCACTCCCTGCCGCTCGTCCTTGCTGCTCAAGGTAAACGACACGCCCATCCCGTAGCCGGGATGCGACGCCTTCACTTTCCCGCTCAACCGCAACTTCATCTCCTGCGTGCGCACTGTGATCTCGACCGCTGTTCCCTCGGGAAACGCCAACGGCATTTCCAGGTAACACCCACCGGGGCTCAGATCGCTAAGATGACAGTAGTTCCGCACCGAGCTTCCCTGCTGGTACACCTCGGCTCCCAGACGGCACGCATATCGGGTTTGTCCACGGCGGTTGGCCGGCTCAGCGCGCAGTCGGGCGCTGGCTTTCTGGTCGCGGCCTTGCACTTCCTGCTTCGCCGTGTACAGGTTCCCGGAAGTATAGTGGTCCGCCTCTACCGAACTTTCCTTGGGCCCCGCGGAGTGCACCACTTCCACGACCTCTGCAGCCAAGTCCCGCTTCGGCGCGTCGGCCAGGCTCCTCTGCAACCACTCGTGCAGCGCCTTTCGCGAAGCTTTCGGCACATCCGCAAACTGCACTCCCGCGCGCCCGTTCCAATCCTGCCAAACCACATTGCCCGAGAGCCGCACCGGCGCGGTCTGCCCCGGCAATTGAAATTGAAAATAAACTTTGCTCGAGGGCGGCAACTTCTTGCCGAAGTTTACCGCCATGCCATCTTCCGACAGATCGACCAGCGTCGCTTTCTCGTGCTCTCCGCCGGCATAGTCGATCGTCGCCTGGGTGTGTAACGGCGCGCGCGCCTTGCCGCGCTTGTCCCGGTACAGCACGGCTTGCGCCGCTTTCAGGCTGCTCATGACCCGGTCGTAGGATAAAGGCTTGTACAGGACGAAGTTGACCCCGAGCGAAAACATCTCCCGGATGTCCCCCTGCTCCGCCACCACCACTGCCAGGGTCGACTCGTTGGCGCGGGACGAACGGCACTCCTGCAAGATGGAAACCACTTCCGGCTTCTTTTCGCAATCGATGATGAGCAGGTCATAACGCTCCTGCGCCAAACGCACCGCCGCGCGCACCGCGTCCGGACACAGCTCCACCCGAATCCCCAGCTCTTCCAGCGCCCGGCGCAACAGCTCCACCGCAGCCTCGTCTTTGCACACCAATAACGATGAGAGAGTCATACCCGCTTATGATCCTAGGGTCATCCCAGTTCCCCCAGCAAGTTACCAGAGTCATAAAGCCACCCTGCCCCACAGTCGAATACCGGTTTCGAATATTTCCTCGAGGGTGCCCCGTCCTTGTCTCTCCGGTCTTTGGAGAGACAGGGCGGGGTTTCTTGACGTGGAGGCGAGCCAGACCGAATTGAATTTGGGCGGGCTTCATTTTTTTATATTAGTCCGCTCAGCTCGCCTCTTTCTCGCGTCGCCACAGGTTAGAATCGTTCACATTCAATATCAATCGATGAACGCATCCTCGCCGGCCCAGGAACCCGACCGCAAAATGGTTCGATTACGAGCCTTGCTCTGGATAATATTCTTCGTCGCCGCGCTCAGCTCCGTCGCCTTCTTTTTTATTCCTGCCTTCATCATTCAACCCTTCCGTCACCAGTCGCCGCGCGGACTCGTGGTTGCGATGGCCTTGCGCCAGCGCGCTCCTCTGTTCACACTGATTGGAACGCTCTGCTGTTTCTATTTCGCCATCCCTCTGTGGAGACTCGCCAACCGCTGGCGTAAAGCTTTGCTCGTATTCACTTTGCTCCTGGTGACTTTCTCGGCGGTCATGGCGCGCTTCAATTATTTCGAGTGGATGTTCCATCCCATCGCGGACGCGCGATTCACACCGCAATCGGAAAGCAAGCTCGACCCAAAGGAAATGATTCTGGCAGTCCGTTTGGGCAGCGAGGCCCGCGCCTATCCCATCAGCCAGATGGCCTACCATCACGTCCTCAACGACGTGGTCGCGGGCGTGCCGATCGCCGTCACCTATTGAACGCTCTGTCACACCGGTCTGGTGTGGACGCGAACCGTGAACGGAAGAGTCCTGCATTTTTACCTGGCCGGCATCAACAATCAGAACTTCCTGATGCGCGATAAGGAAACCGGAACGTGGTGGCAGCAGATCACGGGCAAGGCGATCTACGGCCCGCTGCAAGGCGCGGCGCTCGAATTCGTTCTCAGCGACGAACTCACCTTCGGCGAGTGGAGAGCCGAGTCTCCTTCCGGACAAGTGCTGGCGCCAGTCGCCAAGTACACAAAAGAATACGACAGCAACTGGGAGCCCGACGTTGCCAAGCTGCCGGTGGTCATCAGCTTTCCGAATACCGAACTGAAGTCGCGCGACGTAGTGATCGGACTCACCATCGACGGCGCCGCCCGTGCCTATCCCTGGGAAACTTTTGCCAAGCAGTCGCCAGTAGTCGATCGCGTGAACGGCACGCCGCTGCTGCTGGCGCTTGGCCCCGACGGCAAGTCTTTCCGCGTGTTCGTCGCCCGCATCGATGGCCACGACGCCGAATTCTTTCTGCAAGCCGGCGCGCAACCCTGGAGCCTGCTCGACACACTTACCAACAGCCAGTGGAACTTTCAAGGCTGCGCCACCGCCGGCCCCGCGCAAGGGAAATGCCTCGCCCGCGTGCCTGCGCTGAAAGATTACTGGTTCGACTGGCGCAACTATCATCCCGACACTACGGTCTATAAACACTAGGAGAGTTGCTTGCATGTTCCAGTTGGAACATTGTGCGTAATGTTCCAGTTGGAACATTGGGCAAAGTCGTCGAATTAACTGTAAGCTATTATGCGCGAACAAGGCCTTATGCTGCTATTGGTTGCGAGAGTATCGACGCAGAAAGGCGCATAGCTTTGAGCTTACAGGTGTTGGTTGATTTTCGCCCCAAGCGCCAGGAAGCAAAGGGGTTAGCGGGCACTCCTTGACGCATGGGTAGCATGATGCTACTTTCGTAGCGCGGTGCTACCAAGATGGCGGGCATAACTTGTGAGGGGTGCAATTCGAAGAAGGTGAAGAAGGTCCGGGACGAGTTTTTTGGGACATACAATCATCGGCCGATTCCCATTCCAGATGTGGAGATGTCCGAGTGCGCTTCTTGTAGAAAGCGGTTCTTCACGCCCGATCAAGTGAAGGTGGTTTTGCTTGCCATAAAGAGGCGCGCCAGGGTTAAGGCTGGGCTGCTGGCTCCGGAGGAAATTGCTGCTATCCGAAAGAATTTAGGCTTGAGCCAGAGTGAACTCGAGCGGCTTTTCGGTCTGGGGCCGAAGGTGGTGACGCGCTGGGAGACGGGGCGCGTCGTCCACAGTAGGGCAGCAGATGTTGCGCTTCGGCTGCTTGCTCTTGATCCGGAAAACCTGAAGAGGCTTCAACATCGGCGCGACGAAATCTCTCGTGGCGACTCGGGCGCTGTGCCGGTCTGAGGCTTTTTCGCGTTGGCCAGGCGCGAGGTCGTCAAAACCCCTAGAGATCGAGATTTGTGGAATCCCACCTTTTGCAAAGAACGCAAAAGAAGGAGCAGCCGGCCCTACAATTTGTACACCCAGTTTTGCCTTAGCTTGGCAATGCCAGCTCGATCCAAGGTCGCCGTCCTAGTCCCGAGTTCTCCGCGCGGATTTCGGCGGAAATCCTCTGCGGTTACATGGCCCAGGTAGATCTCGGTAAATTTCATGGGCCGCCGGCTCACGGCCGGCTCCGTCTCCTTATCGATGTCATAGACGAACACACACATCCGCTGGTCACGTGCGCCATGTGTGTCGACGGCTCCGCCAGCCTTCCGCGTCGTCTTAATCTCGACTCCCTCTGTGCCGGACCTAACAGTGTCGTTGGGATAAATGCCCTGAACCAGGAGGTCGGGGTGTCCGTTGAAATACTTGTTCTGGACGAGTGTGCGCGAATGCTTTGCCAAGCTGGCGGTAAGCATGTCCGAGAGAACACCTGACATGATCGCAGGACGGAGCACATCGTCCAGGCGCTGGAGTCCTTTGCTCGTCAGGAGGACGTTCACGTCGTAGAAGAAATCGTAGACATCCTGCATGGCCAGCTCGAAATCCTTGAGTCGGAGCTCGAACGGAAGATTGACGATGTGGTTGAACTTCGTGGGGTCCGGTTGATTGCGGACGACCAGTGCGTGGGTCATTTCTGATCATTGGGCCGCAGCAATGACAGGGGCCCGAAAGCCTGTTTCGCCATCTCAAAGTATTGGCGATCGGAGTCGGTGCCGAGGGCCCGATAGCCGACAGCTTCGGCAGCGGCGAGGGTAGACCCAGAGCCAGCAAACGGATCATAGAGAATCCCGATCCCCAATGGGAGCGACGCCCGAACCAGCTTGCGGATAAAGCGCTGGGGTTTCAGCGAGGGATGAGGTGCGATGAGCTTCTCGGTACCCCGGGTTGGCGAGCACGGAATCACGTCTTTGAAAGGCTCATCATCCGACAGGCGACATAGACCGCCAGTTCCCCACGCGCGCAAATTTTCCGCGACCGTCCCCTCGAACGGCTTGCGGAAAATACCCCACGGTTCCCAACAGGATCTCGGCATCACAGTGACGTTCCGGGAAATCCTCCTCCGCACCCTTGGGGCGGTCTCCCCCGCGAAGGGTCTGCACGAGTCGGATGATCTCGCCGCGTTTTTCAAAACCAGACTCAATAAAGGCGTGGAACGTCATGGTCGAAACCAAGGGGTTAGAGGCGATAAATACGTGTCCTCCGGGCGCAAGGACCCTGAGCAGACCATATGCAACAGAGCTGAAGAATCCATGCAAGTTCAGAATTTCTTGTTTGGAGAGGACTGTGAACCGCGGTACTGGCCTTCGATTCGCGCCATCGAAGCTCGGGGGAATGCGCCAGACGCCGCCGCGGCCCTTACGGAGCTTCGCATGGTTTTTCTCATCGTACTCGACGACACCATACGGTGGGTCAGTAACAACGGCATGAATCGAATTGGCCGGAAGATCGGCAACCCACTTGAACACGTCGCTCTGAACGTAGGTAGCTCTATCAGATAGATGATGACGGTGCTGTATTCCGAGGTCCCGAATCGTGGTCCACGTCGTTTCCTCGCGCCGCCTCAGTTCGCGCAGCCAAATTGCGTCATCAGCCCGAGTACTAGCACGCTCGGGGTGGTCCGGAAACAAACTCTGAATCGCTTGACTCATCCCTACCCCTGTCCTGTTCTCCTATTGTGCCAGTTTTGTCAAATGCGAGTGCTTACTTATATCTTAGAGCGAGTTCCACCAAACAAGGTCGTCCATGTACAGCCATCTCAGAGTTCACTCTTGATTCGGAGAACAGTGCTGAAAATCAAGAGCGGGTTCCTCACCGGACCTTTGGCCCGGTTCGGAATGACAAGGGTTGGGGATCGGCCCGAAATGACAAGGGGTTAGGGATCGGCTCGGAATGAAAACCGGTTAGAATGCGTTCGGAATTACAAGAGGAGGATTCGCGCGTGTCCAACATTCATGTTCTCTTTTGGGATGTCGGAGGAGTGCTGCTTAGCAATGCGTGGGACCACACTCAGCGCAGGGCGGCGCTGGAACATTTTCGTCTGGACGCAAAAGAGTTTCAGTCGCGGCACGAGATGGTGGTCTCGTCGTTTGAGCGAGGGAAGATCACGCTTGACGAATACCTGGAGCGGACGGTGTTTTACCGCAACCGTCCGTTTACGCGCGACGAGTTTCGGGATTTCATGTTCTCGCTGTCGCAGCCGGTGCCGGAGGTGCTTGCGTTCGCGCGCGCCCTCGCCGAATCCGGCAAATACTTTATGGGCATGCTCAACAACGAGTCCCGCGAATTGAATCTTTACCGCATCGAGAAGTACGGATTGCGGAAAATCTTCCGGCTGTTTGTGAGTTCCTGCTTCGTCGGGCTGCGCAAGCCGGAGAACGGGATTTACCGTCTGGCGATCGAGACCACGCAGATCAATCCGGAAGAATGCTGCTTCATCGATGACCGCGCGCTGAATCTGGAGTGCGCGGCGAAGCTGGGCATGCGGACGATCCAGATGCAGACTTTGGAGCAGTTGCGCGGGGAGTTGGGCAAGCTGGGAGTGGGGCAGTGATCAGTGGTCGGTGGTCAGTAGTGTCCGGTTAAGAATTCGGTGAACGGTTATAAAGCAATGGTATATCGGAACTTAGGTGCGCGACGAGCGGTGATCGATTTGAATTGCGATCACCATGAACCTTGGACAATCTCTGTTCGCGCAACTGATGGACCATCTTCCCACCCACGAGTTTCGCCGGTGTGTGCAGCGCTACGGCGGGAACTACCGGGTGCGAAGTTTTTCCTGCTGGGATCAGTTTCTGTGCATGGCGTTCGCGCAGCTGACCTTCCGCGAGAGCTTGCGCGATATCGTCGCCTGCCTGCGCTCGCAGGAGCGACGACTGTATCACCTGGGCATTCGCGGCACGGTGTCGCGAAGCACGCTGGCCGATGCCAACGAAAGCCGCGACTGGCGCATCTATGCCGACTTCGCCGCCGTCCTGATCGCCGAGGCGCGGCAGCTTTATGGGCGCGACGATCTGGGGCTGGGTTTGGCCAGCGCGGTGTACGCCCTGGACTCCACCATCATCGATCTGTGCATGACGTTGTTTCCCTGGGCGCGCTACAAGTCGGCCCAGCACGCGCTCAAGCTGCATACGCTGCTCGATCTGCGCGGCTCTATCCCCACGTTTATCCGGGTCACAGCCGCGCAGGTGCACGACGTGAATCTGCTGGATGCACTCACCCCCGAGGCGGGCGCGTTTTACGTGATGGACCGTGCCTACCTCGATTTCGAGCGGTTGTATCGCTGGACCGAGCACGGAGCTTTCTTCGTCACCCGGGCGCGCAAGGATTTCCGTTTCACCCGGCTGTTCTCGCACCCCGTCGACAAAACCACGGGCGTGCAATGCGACCAAACCATCGCGCTGGTGTGGTTCTACCCGGCTCGTGGCTATCCCGCTCGGCTGCGGCGCATCCGCTACTGGGACGCAGAACACGAAAGGCGACTGGTGTTTCTGACCAACAATTTCGTGTTGCCCGCGCCCGTGATCGCCGATCTGTATTGCCGGCGCTGGCAAGTCGAGCTGTTTTTCAAGTGGATCAAACAAAATCTCCGCGTCAAGGCCTTTTATGGAACCTCGGAGAACGCGGTGAAGACACAAATCTGGATCGCCGTCTGCAGTTATCTGCTGGTGGCCATCGTGCGCAAGCGGCTCAATCTGGACCTGAAGCTTTCCACCATGCTGCAGATCTTGAGCGTGTCGCCGTTCGAGAAAATACCCATCCAGCAAGCCTTTTCGCTCGATGGAGGGCGACCTGTGGAGACTGAATCTCATAACCAATTGCGTTTACTAGACTTTTAACCGGACAGTACTGGTCGGTGGTCAGTGGTCAGTGGTCGGTGGTCAGCCAGGCGGCTCGGCTGAAGCCGGCCTTCTCAAGACGATTCAGCGATTAGTGATCAGTGTTTGGCGATCGGTGTTTGGTCTTACTGACCACTGACCACTAACCTCTCCGGGGCTTTGCCGGCGCAATCACCGGCTTGGGGATATCAGACTCACCACCAGCAAGGGTGAGGTCGCTGGCCCAGCACTCGGAAACCAGCTTCCAGTCTCCGCTGGGCTGTTTGGCGAAGACCCAGAGATATTTGCCGCGCTCCTCGCGGCGTTTGCCGGTGGCTCCGGGAACCAGCGCACTGTAGCGTCCCACCTCGTGCGCCATGTCTCCGAAGACGTCCACGCGCATTGGGTCGAGGGCGACTTCTCCGAGACCGGCTTCCAACGAAGAATAGAAAAACTCACGAACCGCGATCGCGCCGCGAATGGGAGGAAGATTTGAGCGCAAGACCAGCGCGTCTTGAGCGTAGAGTTCGATCAGTTCGTCGAGTTGGCGGGTGTTGCAAGCTAAAACCCATTCCTGCGTAAGCCGGCGGACCGAAGCCTCGCTGCGGCTCATGGGCTCACCTTTGGCGGCAGCGGCAATTCTCAGCCGGTCGGCTTCGCGAGCGCTCTCGGGAGCGTTGGCGCGCGGCGCTGCCGAGCCAGCGTCTGCCAGTCCGCCCTGAAAATAGTGGTGATGATAGTGGTGGTGATAGTAGTGAGCGCCGGGGTGAGCGCCCGGCGCTGGATGCACTTCATCGTTATCGTTATCCCTGGCTTCTGGCGCTGGTGGCGGAGTTTGGGGCGCGCCGGCTAAATTCGGCGATGCCGCCGCCGATGCGACATCTGCGGGTGCCAGTGGAAGTCCGCACGCGCCGCAGAACTGGTTGCCTTCGCGATTGCGATGTCCGCAGACGGGGCAGGCAGCGAGCGCTTTGATCGCGGATGGTTGCGTGGCGCCCACGGCGACCGTTTCGGAATCCGATTCCATGGTGAGCCGCTGCATGGCTTGCAGAGCGGCGGCAATGGCCTCGGGGTTGGGCTTGGGCCGCCGCATTTCCGGATAGAGCCGCTGATAGATTTCGCCCAGAGCGGGATTGTGCGGGCCGACGGCCGGCACACTTTCGGACTCCAGCGCTGGAGCCGGTGCGGATGGCTTGGCGGGTTTCTTGTCTTTATCTCTTTCTCTGTCCACGATTCAGACCACACTGCTGCTGCGGTCATTCTAGCGCAAGCTGAGCCTGCTCTGTGCTGCTGAAGTCCCGGGCGAAGCCGAGGCGGGCCCGAATCTCAACGGCGGGAAAACTCGATCTTGCCTTCCGCTTCCGTGGGCACGCCGTTGCAGGTTGCAGGACGATAGCGCCAGGTGCGAACGGTTCGCAGCACATTGCGGTCGCCCGCGGTACCGGCGCTCTGGAGAATCAGAGGACTATGCACGCGCCCGTCCGCGCCGATGATGAAGCTGACTTTAATCTTCAATCCTGAGCCCGCCGGAACCAGCAGAGGATCAGGCGTGGTCAAAGCCTCAGGAGGTTGCGTGTCTTCGCAACGCGGGCGCGCGCTTACATGCGGGACATCGCTGAACTCGGCGGCGCGCGTGGGAGTCTTCCAGAGCTGGTGTTCGCGCTCGGTTAAGACAACCCGCTGCAAGCGCGGAGACGGAACCTGAACGGAAGCGTTGCTGACTGCGGGAACCGCGAGGATTATAAGCCATGGCCAGATGCGACGAGACATTTGCGCGAAACCCTCCGGGGCGAACAGGGGCTGCCCCTGAATACCCCTGTGTATCGGCAAGTGTTGGGCCAGCTTCACGCGGCGCTAAGTATAGTGCTGTGAGTCTTTTAAGGGAAGTCCTTGGAGATAGGAGGATTCCGATGTGAAGGTGATTGCATATTTCGTGCTGAGGGATGCCGCTGAAACCACACTTGCCAAGGGCAGGGCTGGGGTTTCATGCTGGCGGTTAGCTGGCGTTTCGTTTGCAGTGTGGTTCAGAAACTGAAGGCGGCCTGCAGATCGATGCGGCGAACGGCTACTCCGGTGGAGAAGGGCCCGCCGAAAAGACCATTGTATTTGTCGAAGAAAGGCGATCCCAGGACGCCGCCCGGATTGGCAAGGTTCACCTTGTTGAACACGTTGCGGGCTGAAGCACTCAGCGTGAAGCTGTAACGGCGATCGGAACCGCCGCCTCCCATCATGGGGCCGCCCCCGCCGCCGAACAGCGGACCGCGCGGACCACCCCCACCTCGACCGCCGCCGCCACCACCGCCGCCCGGGCCACCCTGGTTACCCTGGTTACCCTGATTACCCTGGTCGCCCCGGTTGCCCGTGCCTTTTACTTTGGGGCCAAAGCCGAACGTCTTGCTTAGCCGCAGGTTAAGGCTGACATGCGCCGGGCCGGTGCCGTAGTTAATCGGGACCAGCTTTTCGCCTGCCGTTGGTGAAGCGTCGAACGTTCCCAAGGGCGTGCAATAAACCGACGATCCTGCCCCCGGAGATACGGTGGTGGGACAGGTAGCCGTGGAGAGCAGGCCGGGCCGGTCGTTGAAAATCGAGTCACCGTTCAAGTCGGTGCTGGTGAGAATGTTGAAGGGTGAGCCGGAACTCGCCACCAGGAATGGGCTGAGACGAAGGGCGTAAGGCATGGCGATGGAGCCGCCTAGAAACAGGCGGTGGCGGGTGTCGAACGATGCCCGGCCGTAGTCCTGGCTGATGTCGTAAGAGTTTGACGCAAAACTTGAGACCCCGGAAGTATCGCTGTTGGCGTAGTTGAGCGTGTAGTAGCCAAACAGCTGCAGCTTGGTGCTGGCGCGAATATTAGTGTTCACGATGAGCTGGTTCTGGCGGAACACTCCTTCGGAGACGTACTGGTAGATGTTGCCGCCGTTTGGGTTGGGCCGCAGGCAGGGACTGCAGGGTGTGCCCGGGAGGGGCGCGTTGGCATTGATGCTGAGCAGTTGATCGAAGCCGCGCGAATTCAGATACGTGACGGAGAGAGTGGCAGACTTGGTGAGTTGCCGCTCGACGCTGATGGCGGATTGCAGCGTGTAGGGCGCGTAGAGTGAGGGATTTATCTGATAGATGGTGGAAGTGCTGGAACTCACCGTTCCACAGTTCGAAAAAGAGGGGTTGAGAGGCGCGGTGTCGACTCCGGTAAAACAGGTGGGATTGTTGATGACGAACTGCTGCTGGGTGATGCCGTTCAGCCGCTCGGCCTGCAGGATCTGCATCGATTGGAACCGGTCATAGAAGATGCCCGCTCCGCCGCGAATCACCACGATGGGGGGACCACTCTTTCCGCCGACGCCCCACGCGACGCCCAACCGCGGCGCTAGATCTACATGATCACGGATATGGTTTTGGGTTTCGTAGCGCAGACCAAAGCTGACCGTGAGGTTTGACCGGACTTTCCAATCATCCTGCACATAGAGGCCGGCGTCGTAGGTTGTGACGCTGGCAAGGGGAGAGCCTTGGGTGAACGTCAATTGGGTTGCGAACGGAGGCGCGCCACCGTTGCCCGCCGGAGTTCTGTATCTGCGCCAGGGCAAATGCAAGAGAGATGGGACAGGGTGGGTCGGGGTTAGGGTTGGTTTGAAGATCAGTCGCGCAATTGGCCGGAGTATCTGTTGTCCGGTTCAGGGACGAGAATGTGAATGTTCCGTTGAAGCCCGCGTTCGAATTGCTGTCATCGCGCAAGGCGCGCAGACGGACTCCAAACTTGATGGTGTGATTGCCGTGAATCACGGAGGTATAGTTCTGCAGTTCGTAGTGATCCTGGTGGTCGGCGCTGATGGTGCCGTTGCCGCCGCCGGTAAATGCGCCGGGTACGGTGACCTGCGGATTCGTATCCAATGATGTTAAGCCGCTGTTGTCGCGGAGATACTGAAAGCGCGTTTCGTTGACCACTTTCGCGCCGAAGACCTGGGTGTCACCGATCTGCAGCGTGTGCTCGGTGGACGTGGAGTCGTATGCCTGCGTGGGCAAGGTGGTTTGGCCAATGCCGTTATTCGTCTGCGTGTCGCGGTAGTATTGGTATCGCGCGGTCAGCGTGTTGTTCTTGGTGAACCCATAGTCCAGGCGCCCGCTGATGTTAGTGCGCTGGCGGGGGGTGGGTATGGACTCGAGGGTCTGAACAGGACTCAGGTTCTGATCGAGAGTCTGGGCATCGATGGCGGCGATGTCGTTGATATTTCTGTGATCGACGTTGACAAAGAAGGACGACTTCTTATTGATCGGGCCGCCAATGTTTCCGCTGTACTGCACAGAGTCATAGTTTGGCTCAGCCCCGGCAAACGGGTCGGAGGAATTGAATGCCGAATCGTTCCCGTTGACCATGAACTGGCCATGAAATTTGTCCGTGCCCGGCTTGGTAAAGATTTCAATCCGGCCGTAGCCGAGCTTGTCGTATTCCGCCGAGAACGGATTCTGATTGATGCGAATCTCGCGAATCGACGACTTCGGAGGAAGCTGACCGGCCGTGAAACCGTCGATGTAGAGCTGACCGCCGTTCGGTCCCGCGGAAGGCCCGGCCAGCGCCTGCAAGTCAGTCAGCAATTCGTCGGGATCGTCGGGCAGCGCGTCGAGTTCTTTACCCGAGATGATTATGGCCCCGGCGTTGTTTGCGGGATTCACATCTACGGTCGGCACGGTATCGGACACCTGGATCTTCTGCTCCTCGACCTGGATGGTCATCGCGACGTTGAGGCGCAGGGGCTGACCGCTGGTGATGACCACGTTGTCGTTTTCATAGAGGGCGAATCCCTGAGCGACAACGGTCAACGAGTACTGACCGGCGGCCAGCGTTTTGAATTCATACGCGCCCTGCCCGTCGGTTTGCGTTTTGATGGGAGTCGAAGACGTGGCCGCCGGCGTCATGATGACATCGGCTTTGGCGATGGCGGCCCCGGAGGGGTCGGTTACTTGACCGCGTAAGATGCCGGGAGCGGCGGCCTGGGGCGCGGCGGTTTGCGATACAGCTGGTATGGCGCAAAACTGCAGCGAGAAAATGAGTGCGAGACAGAGCGCGCAATAAAGACAGCTACGATTCATTCTACGATTCCATTCCATGATATGAGGCTTCGGTATAAATCTCGGACGCGGCACTCGGATTGCGAGAAAAACAAAACTTAAGGACCCCCAGAGTCACCGGCGGGAGCGCCACCAAGGCTCCAAGAGCCAAGCATCATGGACTGAGCGGCGATGGCACTGGGTGCGGCGCGCAAAATCGGTTCAACGCCACTGATGAGCTTGATCGCGGTGCCTGCCTCCGAGGATGTACCCTCCGTCGCGACAATCATCACCGCATCGCCTTTATGCAGTTCGGCTAGAGAGAAAGCTGGCATGCGGTTGATCATCTGCTGAAAATCCGGAGCGCCGCCGGAACGCCCGCCCATGCCACTCGCTCTAGCGCCCGTCCCGCCTTCAGAGGTTCCTCCGGCAGAAGCCGTTGGACTCGCATTCTGGCCCGTCGCCGCAGGTTGGCCGGAACCTAGGTTACGCGTTCCTCCCGACGCGGCGGCTGTACCTCCGGCGGCCGCCGTCTTCCAGCGCGTTGCAATCTGCAGCGCCATCTCCGGGGGCACCTGGCGAAGTAGAGAATCCCGCGCAATCTTAACTAGCACTGTTTTTTTCGACAACAAATCCTGAACGCTGAGCGTCGACGAACTTGCATCGACGGAGCTGACGGTGCCGGCAACGTTGCGAAATTCTCCCGAAACAATTTCCTCGGCTGTCAACTCAGTGCCATCGGCATTGCGATCGCCACGAGCACTCAGCTGGTCGTCGGGATGTATCTGCTGAAGGGTGCTATCCTTGGCATCGTCAAACTGCCAGGAGTCGGGAGGGTAGCGGCGAATCACCGTGGTCTTAGAGGCATGAATGACGATGTTCTTTCTTGCGGTGAAGCTGGCGATAGAGATGGTGACAGTTCCCGCCGCGGGATCCACGGCACTGACCAACCCACCCACTCCACGCTTCTGCCAGTCTTGCAAATCCTGCTGATGACGTGCTTCCAGGTCGGAGTGCTTCATCACTACAACCTTCAAAACGGGAAGGGGCAGGTTATCGTCAGCGGCCCAGCCCGTGGCACGGATGTGGTCCCCAACCTGCAAATCCTGCAATTGGATGGGCGTGGCGTTGTTCACATTCGTCTCGCCTGGTGCAAAGCGGACGATTTGCGTTGCGGCCTGAACAATAATTTTGACGTCCGGGCCAGAATCCGGGGTCAACGTGATCTCGGTTCCATTGATGGCTTTGATCACGCCGATGCGCTTGGCGACGGCCCGGGGCGCGGCCGTTCCCTGAGTTTGCTGACTGGACGGCATCGCGTAGCAGAAGGGAGCCGCACAAAAGCCGCCTGCACATGCGGCACAGAGCGCGATGGCCAGAAGCCGGTGCGTCATCGCGCTCAAATACCCTTTGTTCATCTGCTCATTCATCCATTTATTAATGTACATGGGCCATCGCACAAAACCGCAGGATTTACAAAGTTTTACTTCTGCTTGAGAGAATGTGGGAATTCTTATTTCAGCGGAGAACACATGGATCGCGCTCGAGTAACCGATAGTTGGCGTTGCGCAGAAGAAGGCGCGCTCGCTTCGCTCGCGGACGGGCGAATGCGCCCGTCCCCACATCAGCCGGAGCTGCGAGCAGCTATTGTGCTATTAGCAGGTTTTCCGCGAAGGGCCACTGTTCATCGATCCATTGGGCTGCGCAGCAGAAGCCGGCGGTGCGGGCCATGGGAGAAATTTCTTCCGGCGAATATTTGTGGCTGCTTTCGGTCCAGATGGTTTCGCCCTCGATAAACTCGACGAGAAGCTCGGCGGCGGGAACATGCACCCTCTGGCGGCACTTGGACCGCACATGCATCTCGACGCTGCGGGCTTCGTGATTGATTCTGGCGACGTGCTCAAACTGCGCAAGGTTGAAATCGGCATCGAGTTCGCGATTGATGCGCGCCAGCAGATTCAAGTTAAAGGCTGCGGTCACTCCCAGTTCGTCGTCATAGGCCCCCAGCAACTGAGAGCTCGATTTCTCCAGATCGGTGCCGAGGAGAAGTGAATCTCCGGGGAGGAGAATGCGGCGAACTTCGGCAAGAAACTGAATGCCGGCGGGGCGATCGAAATTCCCAATCGTGCTTCCGAGGAACAACACAAGAAGATGCTGGCCGTTCGAGCGGTGCGCCGCCACTTCCAGCAGTCCGTCGAGATATTCGCGCTCGAAGCCCAGAATGCTGATGGACTCGATGTCGCGGAGTTCGCGTTCGCACATGGCGAGAGCGGACGGGGAAATCTCGATAGGATAGTAGGCGGTGCGCTGGCGGCGGCAGAGCGCTTCGAGGATGTGGCGAGTTTTTCGGCCGCTGCCGCTGCCGAGTTCGGCCACGGAAACCGGAGTGGCCAACCGATCGACGATGTCATGACTGTGCCGCCGCAGCAGGCGCTCATCGGCGCGGGTAAGTCCGTACTCGGGCAGGTGGCTGATCACTTCGAACAGGGCGGAACCTACGTCGTCGTACAGATATTTCGATAGCAGTTCCTTCTGGCCCGGCTTGGTGAGCCCAGCGTGTACATCGGCTGCGAATTCATAGGTCGTGTTTGGAGTGATAGTTTGAACCAGCATGTTGACATCTCCTTGCTGACGATTGCCGTTCAGTGATCTTCGTTAGACGATCTTTGTTAGACGATCAGCGGCTTACGCAACGAAAGCCGGTGTAGGCAAACTGGTAGTGCGCCTGGAACCAGTTGCGGAATGTGCGCCGCAACATGCAGGCCGCGGTGCGCGCCGATCCGCCTTTCAGAACGAAGTGTTTGCCGTCGAAGAAATCGGCGGAGTAACCGCGGTAGAACGGAAACGGTTCGAATCCCGGGAAAGGAGCGAACTCGGTGGACGTCCACTCCCAGCCATTGCCCAACATGCCGTGAACGCCGAAGGCGCTGCGGCCTTCAGGAAACGCATTCACCGGCATGGGGCTCCAGCGGGCGAAATCAAAATTGCCGCGTGTGGCGTCTGGAGTTTTTTCTCCCCAGGGATATGCTCGCTCGCCGCTGTAATTCGTGGCGTATGCCGCACGCTGCCACTCGGCTTCGGTGGGCAACGACTTCCCTGCCCAGCGGGCGTAGGCTTTCGCTTCTGCCTGACTTACGTAGACTGGCCAATCCAGCGGCAGCGGGACGTCGTCGAACATCGTGCGATACAGCCACTGGTAGTTCGTGCGCTTCCAGAAAGCCGGGTGCGAAATTCCATGGGCGGATATCCACTGCCAGTCTTCATGCTTGTCACCGTCGCCCCAGAGAGCGCGGGTTTCGTACCCGCCTGCATTCATGAATTCGAGATACTGCTGGTTCGTCACTTTGTAGCGATCCATGGCAAATGCGGGGACATCGACGGTGTGAGCTTCAAACTCGTTGTCCCAGCCGAACACGCCGCCGTCGCGCGCGAGTCCGAGCGTGGCCGTGCCCGCGGGAATCTCAACGTTGCCGTGATCCACATTGTTGTGACCCGAAGGCGAAGTAACGCTGGTCAGGATTTCGGACTGCCTCACTTTGCGATCCGGCGGCAACTGATGCAGCATGTAGGCCAGCGTTTCCGCGTGCATGAGGCGATGCTCGATGGCCACGTTGAGCAGAGTGGTTAGTGGAAATCCGTCGCTGGTTGGAAACACTGGAATCGGTGAGTGCGTCGGCAAGCTTGACGTTCGAGGACTGCGCGGATTTTTGCGACGTAGTCTTGTACCGCGGAGATCCTGGGCCAGTCCGAAGGCTGATCGGTGGGCAGCCCCCCGCCAAGCGGGTCGATGCCGAAGGCGAAGAGCCGGTCAAACTCGGGATGAAAGCTCTTCAGTCCAAGCGCGCGTTCGTGGAACAGGTTCCAATCGAAGGCTTCGAGATGTCCGATATAGAAGATGATGCGGTGACGCTCGGCGATCGGGCGTTCGTACAGGGCATCAGGGTTGATCACTGCGAACAGGTCGTCGGTGCGTTGACGCGCGTCGGCGAGTTGCTCGATCACGTCGTTATCTTTATCTTTATCTTTGCGGATGACGGAATCGGTCTGCGTGGCTGGCATTCCCATCTCCAAGCTCGTGGTGAGCTACGAATAAGTTGGCGGCAACCGGACCGTCCTGGCGGTGGCTGGCGCAGGTGCGTAGGATTCTATCCCCCTTGGCCGCCCGAGTACCATAGGGTGATGTCCCTACAGATGTTTCACGTTGACGCTTTCACCGGCAGGCCTTTCGGCGGAAACCCGGCCGCGGTTTGTCCGCTTGCAGGGTGGTTAGATGACAGCTTGCTGCAAGCGGTCGCAGCCGAAAATAATCTTTCGGAGACGGCATTTTTCGTGCCTCTCGGCGATCATCGCGATTACGAATTGCGCTGGTTCACGCCGCGTTGCGAGGTGAAGCTATGTGGACATGCGACCCTGGCTTCCGGATTTGTGGTGTTGCAAATTCTGGAGGCTGGCCGCGATTCGGTGCGCTTTGAAACTCGTTTCAGTGGCGCACTTACCGTTTCCCGTGACGGCGACATGCTGTCTATGGACTTTCCCTTGCTTGCGCCGTGGACCTGCGCAAGTCCGCCTGCGGCGTTGATCGAGGGTTTGGGCAAAACTTCCGGTGCGGTGATGCAGATCGAAGACAACTACTTCGCGGTGTATGAGCGCGAGGAGGATGTGAGGCGGGTTCGTCCTGACTTCCATTTGCTCGAAAAACTTCATCCCGCGGGAGTTGCGATCACGGCTCCGGGCGACGATGCCGATTTTGTCTCTCGCTACTTTGCCCCTAGCTATGGCATTCCGGAAGATCCCGTGACCGGCTCGACTCACTGCTCATTGGCGCCGTATTGGGCGCAGCGGCTGGGCAAATCGAGCCTGCACGCGCGCCAGGTCTCGGAGCGTGGCGGCGAAATCTGGTGCGAGGTCGCAGCCGGGCGCGTGATTCTCAAGGGGAATGCGGTGCTTACTCTGCGGGGTGAGTTGCTGATTTGAATTATTTACGGTTGAACTTTGATACTTGGGGGCTGAAGCCCGATCCAGTATCACCGCATTTGACGCAGGTCTTGGAAGGCCTGCTCCACCCTCCGTCTCGTCGCAGGACGCCTCGCTGCGCTGGGCTGGACAGCCGAGGCGGCTGTCCCTACGCAAACTCAAATGCTGTCCCCACACGACCTCAGTGGACCAGCCCCTTGCTTCTCAGGAATTCGTGCGCTACATCTTTCACGTCGCGGCGCTGGCCATCGAGAGCGTAATTGAGTTGCTGCATTTCCTGATCGGAAATCTTGCTGCCTAACTCGGCAATGGCTTGGGCAACTTCGGGATGCTGCTGCTCGGTCTGCTGGCGGACAACCGCGACCGCTTCGTAAGGAGGAAAATAGTGGCGGTCGTCTTCGAGCACGAACAAATCCAGCGCCGGAATTAGTCCGTCGGTAGTATTGCCGGCAGCTATGTCAATCTGACGATCCTTCAACGCAGGGGCGAGCAGGCCCAGGTCCATGACTCGGGGCGCAGCGGTGAAGTGCAAGCCATAAGCGGTAGCCAGTCCGGCGTAACCGTCTGGCCTTTCCATGAATTCGTAGCCGAAGCCGGCTCGCCATTGCGGAGCGAATGCCGCGGCCTGCGATAAAGTTTTGATGCCCAGGCGGCGCGCATCGTCGCCACGAATTTCCATGGCAAAGGTGTCGTTGAAACCGAACGGCGGGCCGAGTGTAAGGCCGAGGCGCGCTTCATATTCATTCTTGACCCGCTGGTAGACATCGGCCTTATCGCCGCCAACTTTCTGCTTGAGGATCGCGGTCAACGCAGTTCCGGTGTATTCGGGATAGATGTCGATGCGCCCGGCCAGCAGCGACTGCTGGCAAATGTAAGTTCCGGCGAGATAGAAGCGGCGCTCCACTTTCAAATGCGTGTGCGCTTCAATCTGCTGGGCCAGGAGTTCACCGAGGATCAGCGACTCGGTAAAGTTTTTGGAGCCGATTACAATGCGATCGGAATGAGAAGACGCACACGAGGACAACAGCAGGGCCATGAGAATGACGCAGACCAAACTGCACTGCCCTGCTTGGAAACGACCGCGACGATCTCTTTGCCCATCCCGTTTCATCGTGGGCGCAAACGCTTCTCCAGCCATCCCAATCCGAAATCCGCCGACAGCGCCAGAACCGCGGCGGGAATCGCTCCCGCGAGAATTAGCTGGTTGTTCACCATGGCAAGACCGCGAAAAATAAATTCGCCAAGGCCTCCGGCGCCGATCGCGGCAGCGATGGTCGCGAGTCCTACGGAGACGACGACCGCCACGCGTACGCCGGAGAGGATCACGCTCACAGCCAGCGGCAGCTCTACTTGAAACAGGAGCTGGCGGTCGGTGAGTCCCATCCCGCGCCCAGCTTCGACTATGGCGGGATCGACTCCGCGGATGCCAGTGTAGGTGTTCCGTATTACGGGCAGCAGCGCGTACAGAGTCAGCGCGAGAATCGCCAGGCGATCGGCACGATCGCCGAGCCATGGCACCGGCAGCAAAAATCCAAAGAGGGCGAGACTTGGAATCGTCTGAATAATGTTCGCTGTTCCCAGCACCGGCTTGTTCCATAACGGCCAGTGCGCGCTTACTATGCCCAGAGGTATACCGATCAGCACCGCGAGCAGCGTCGAGACGCCGACCAGCCAGAGGTGTTCCAGTGTGAGTTCCAGCACCTGTTCACGGTTTTGCAACAGGAAGTGAAAGAGGTTCATGAGGCGCCTCGATTTAGTGCCGAGTCCAGTCCGCCTCCGAAAGCCCGCACATAGGCAGAGGCTAACGGATCAGTTGATTGCAAGAAATCCTTTGGAGAAAGAACCGTGACCAGCCTTCCGGTTTCCATCAGAGCGACGCGCGAACCGAGCAGCAATGCCTCGCGCAGGTCGTGCGTGACGAAGACCACGGTCTTGCCCAGCCGCTGTTGAAGCGAAAGAAACTCGCGCTGGAGTTCGTCGCGTGTGATGGCGTCGAGCGCGCCGAAGGGCTCATCCATCAGCAGGATCGCGGGATCGGCGGCCAGCGCCCGAGCCACTCCCACGCGTTGCCGCTGCCCGCCCGAAAGCTGGTGGGGATAGCGCGAAGCCAAGTTCGCCTCCAGCCCAACCATCTGCAACAATTCCTCGACGCGGCGATGGATCCGTTCGGGGGGCCAGCCTTCGATGCGCGGAACAAGGCCAATATTTCGTTCCACGTTGTAATGCGGGAACAAGCCTACATCCTGGATGACATACCCGATGCTGCGACGCAAGCGAATGACGTCGCCCCCCGCAGTGGGCGCGCCATTCACGCGCACTTCCCCGCCCGAGGGAGCTAACAGCCGGTTGATCAGTTTCAGCGTGGTAGTTTTTCCCGAACCACTGCGCCCCAGCAAGACCAAAGTCTCGCCGCGTTGCACCTGCAGATTCAGCCCAGAAAGCAGCTGCTGACCGCCGGGCAGCGCGTAGACCACGTCGCAAAATTCGATCACCGGACCCCCGGCGAGATTTGGTTCTTTTCTGCAACCCATCTTCTGCAACCCACGTTTGGAGCTTCATCAAATCGTGTCCGCCCAGCATACCGGAGTTCGCAAGCAGGGCGCAGCCCAGCCCGGCAACCTGAGCAAATATTGTTGCTCAACCGGCATCCAGAGAGCTAATAGACGACCTCACTCCCTGCCACTACGATCAGGTTGAAGTCTGCTGTGGAAATTCGGTTCGGTTATGCGCGTGCCTGTTTCATACAATTCTATTTGCTGGGTGATGGTTGTGTTGTGCCCGCTGTCGCTGCTGGCAGGGGACGCGACCACCACCAGCGCTGCAGTTGTGCATAGCAAGGGTGGAGTATGGGTGAACGGCGCTGAAGTGGCGGACGCCACAGCCATCTTTCCTGGCGATTTGCTGGAGACCAAACCCGGCTCCGTCGCCAACCTCGATGCGGAAGGGTCGTCGGTTCTTATTCAGCCGGAGTCGGTGGTGAAGTTCCGGGGCAACTCGCTGAGCCTGGAGCACGGAGGCGTATCCGTGGGCACTTCCACGGCGATGAGCGTGCGCGTGAACTGCATCAAGGTCGAGCCCGCTGGGAACGAGCGGACGCAGTACGACACGACCAACCTCAGCGGCACAGTGAAAGTTGCAGTTCAAAAGGACGATGTGAAAATCACGCAAATAGGTGCATGGCGAAAAGCAATGCCGGCGAGCAACTCTGCTCAATCCGCCGTGGTGCATGAAGGAGAGCAGGCAACCCGCGACGTGGCGGCGACTTGCGGAGCGGAGTCGCGGCCCGCAGGGGCAGGCAACGGGCTGAATACCAAGTGGCTCGAGATTGGCGGCGCAGCCGGAGGAGCGGTGGCGCTCTGCCTGCTGCTGTGCAAAGGTTCCAAGCCCGGCAGCGTCAGCCCTTCGCAGCCCTGAGTTTCATCCGGGTTCGTGGATTGCCTGACCTTCGGTGCTTTGCAGTCAGGCAAAACCCGAGCAATATCGGCGGATGCAGCGTATACTGAAGACCTTGACCTCGAAGACACCCTGACAGCACGTTGCGCCTTCGCGATTGAGAAATTCCCTGAAAGGCGAACGACGTGTCGAATCTGAGAACCTGCGAAAGCCAGACCCTGCAATCCCAAAGCATCGGCTTCAAGGAACGGCCATGCGGTCTGGCCGATGCTGCGGCTCGCTCGTAGCGGGAACGCGGGATGCTCGTAACTGCGACGCCTGGGCGCAACAAGAACATCGCGACAGCCAGGCGTCTACGATAATCAGCCCACAAGGCAGGAGATAAACATGTCCGGAGTCAACGGCGACAAAGCCAGATTTAACCGGCGGCGCAGGCAGAAGATCAGCCGCCGCCAGAGCAATCAGAAAATGTTGAAGGCGCTGGCTGAGAAAAACCTGGTGGCCCCGGCAGCGCAAGGCAACGCCAAAGAGAAGGTAGCATGACCACACCTGTCGTCGCATTGCCGGAGCCGAATCCGCATGGCATTGGGGCTAAAAGGAAGCGCGTATTGCTGCTCGATACCTCGCAGACGAAACGCGATCTGCGGGCCGACGTGATGCGAAGACTTGGCATCGACGTGGATTGCGCGGCCGATGTTCTCGAGGCGCGCTGTTGGTGGAGGGCGGATTTGTACAATCTGGTGCTCATCAGCGCAGCCGGCGAAACTGCCAGCCGCGATCAGTTCTGCACGGACCTTCGCAGCGCCACTCCTCCGCAGAGAATTGCTTTCTTCGTGGGCGGTCCCGAGTACCTTGCGGCCGCGCCGCATTCTGACGAAGCGCCGCCGGAGCCGGACGCAGATGCCCTGCACAAGGAGTTGATCGCAGCCCTGCTCGCTCAGGCTGCGGCGGCTACCTCGCAGCGCTGGGGAATCATGGAAGCTTGCCGGAAAATTTCCAGCGTCCGCGCGGTCAGCGAGGCTCGTTCGCGCGCGCTTCGGGAAGCGCCGAGACCTTCCCGCTGGGCCGAAGCCATCGAGCAGCACTCCGCACCGGCGCCCATCACCCCTCAACCCTTATTTGCAACCGAAGCAGTCGCGGCAGAAACATTCTCAGCAGCAATAGCTGCGGCAGAAACAGCTGCCGCGGAAACAGCTGCCGGGGAAACAGGCGCAGTCGAAACAGAAAGAGAAGAACTCCTATGAAGAATCTTTACGTCGGCAACTTACCTCACAGCACCACCGAACCAGAGCTGCGCGGCTTGTTTGAGGCGCATGGCGCAGTCGAGAAAGTCAGCATTGTCACGGACCGCGAGACCGGGCGCGCCCGCGGCTTCGGCTTCGTCGAAATGACCAATGCGGCGGAAGCCGATAAGGCCGTAGCCGCATTGAATGGGACCGAACTCGGCGGCCGCGCCCTGAAGATCAACGAGGCGAAGCCGAAGACCGATGCGCCGCGCGGCGGCGGCGCGGGTGGAGGTGGAAAGCGCTTCGGTGGCGGAGGCGGCGGCAGCCGCGACGATTATCAGGGGCATGCACGCCAGCCCCGGGAACCCCGCTGGTAGCTCGACCTGCGACGGGTTTTGAAAGGGCGCGGCTTCCAGTTCTTAGCCTGCCCTGAGCAAGCGAAGCGCGCCGAAGGGCGCCGCGAACTCCGCAAAATCAACAGCGGCTTTGCGTCGCTGAGCGGACGTTCGATCAGCAAGAAACGATTGGAGATTGCTATGCCAGGACGAGGTCGATCAAGTTTTACCAAGCGCCAGAAGGAACACACGCGCCAGCAGAAGCAGCGCGACAAGGCCGAACGCCGTATCCAGCGCAAAGACGAGCCCTTAGGGACTCCGGGCGATTCGAACGAACTGGATTTGGATGAATTGCAAAGGCACGCCGCCGAGCAAGCGGCGCTGTTTCAACTGGGGGACGATGCCGATATTTCCAGTATTCCGCGGGAGCGCGAGCCGGAGAAGACCGAACCGTAAACCTTCAACCTAGATCGATATAACAATTAAATCGATCCAAAATGTTGGGGCGCGTCGCTATGACGCGCCCCTTCAGCTTTAACGAATCCACTGCGGCGTTAGGCGAATACTTCGCCCGGTAATTTCGTTAGCGTTCGGCTGGCCAGCGTGTTTTGGACAACATGCTCGGACCGCTCCGCATTGGCCCAATCTACCTGCTTGCGTTCGATTTTCAACTTTAGCGTGCGCTCGATGTGCCGCAATTCGATGACTTCGCCGCCCGCCACTAAACTTGTAGCCAGCCCTTCCGACCCAGCGCGCCCCGTGCGTCCCACGCGATGGATGAAATCCTCCGCCATCTTGGGCAGGTCGTAGTTGATCACATGCGCCACGTCATCAATGTGCAAACCACGCGCGGCCACGTCGGTTGCGACCAGTATTTGGAAGCGTCCCTGCTGAAATCCACTGAGTGCCCCGTTGCGTTGCGACTGCGAGCGGTCGCCGTGAATCATCGCCGCGGAGAAGCCTTCGCGGACCAATTCTTGGGCCAGTCGTTCGGTGCCGCGCTTGGTGCGGGCAAAGATCAGCGTCTGTCCTTTTTCGGCATAGAGCAACTGCCGCAGCACATCGGGCTTCTCCGCGGGACGCACTTCGTAAGCTTGCAGGCGGACGCTCTCCACCGGCTTCAGCACCGAACCAACCGCCACGCGCACGGGATCGCGCATGGAATCGTTCACCAGGCCGGCGACCGATTGCTCCATGGTGGCCGAGAAGCACAGCGTCTGCCGGCGTTGCGGCAGGATCGCCAGAATCCGCCGGATCGCGGGCAGAAAGCCCATGTCGAGCATCCGGTCGGCTTCGTCAAGCACCAGGATTTTGACTTCGCGCAGGTCAATCAGTTTGCGGCTGATGAAATCCTGCAAGCGGCCCGGAGTTGCAACCACCAGGCTTGACCCGCCGCGCACCGCCTGAATCTGCGCCTTCTCGGAGACACCGCCGATTACCAGCGCCGCCTTCGATAGTTCCCGGCCGCGCAGTTTTTCGTATTCTTCGTTGACCTGAATCGCCAGCTCGCGAGTGGGCAGTAAAACCAGCACGCGGACTTTCTGCGAAGGTTCGCGCTGCAGCATTTCGATGATCGGAATCAGAAACGCCAGCGTCTTGCCGGTTCCGGTCTGCGCCGTAGCCAGCACGTCCTTGCCCTCAAGGGCGTAAGGAATAGCCTGCGCCTGAATGGGCGTAGGGATAATGAATTGAGCCGTCGCCAGCCTCTGCTGCAAAGCAGAAGATAACGGTAGATCTGTAAAGCTTGTCATTCGTAATTGTCTTTCTGGAGGGGCCTGATGTGTACACGTGTAGTGAGTTCCTATGCCGCTCTTATGTTTTGATTTACGCTGAATAAACGGCGGGCAGGAAGGCGGAGATGAATCTTGATCCAACAGGATCACCGCGTCACGAGCAAACCGTGGCAGTAGCGTTGAGAATCATTATAGCACAACAATCGGTGCAGCCACTTGAAATCGAGAGCAAGCCAATCGATAGTAACCACGCATGTGACTGAGATCGTGGGGGCCCCGGGCGGAGTCGAACCGCCGACCAACGGTTTAGGAAACCGCTGCTCTATCCAACTGAGCTACGGGGCCGCGATGTAGCGTCATTATCTCACGCTGGTTAGCGAGGCAGAGCAACGCGAGTTCTGATTGGTGTGTGTCCTGAGGCGGCGCGAGTGCGTCTTCTGTTTAAGTTTTCCAGCTGCCGCGGACGGCGACGGCCACTAAATGACTGGGGGTGACGGCAGGGCTTCTACCCAGGCGCTTTTCATTAAAAGTGCCTCGGCCGCGTTGTGGTCTCCGGGGCGGGCGAAGAAGTATCCTTGCACGAGTTCGCACTTCAACTGCTTGAGCAGGTTGACCTGCTCCGCATTTTCGGCGCCCTCGGCAACGACCTTCAGTCCAAGGCTTTTCGCCAGCATAATGATGATGCGCACGATCTCGCCGGTTTCGCTGTCGGTTTCCATCTTGGAAATGAAGGCGCGATCAATCTTCAAGGTATCCACCGGCAATCCTTGCAATCGGCTCAGTGAAGAGTAGCCGGTGCCGAAGTCGTCGATACTCAGGTGAACTCCCAAGGCCTTCAGTTCCGAGAGAACGATATTTGATCGTGCCGGGTCGGCCATGGCGATGGTTTCCGTGATCTCCACGTTGATACAGCCTGGGTCGATCCCAACCTCGGCCAGAATCGTTCCCATCTGAGCCGCCAAGTCCGGCTGGGCAAATTCTCTGGGGGTGACGTTCACGCTCATGGTCAGCGGCGGATCGCAAGGAAACTGAGCGTGCCACGCACGAAGCTGGAGGCAGGCTTCGCGCAGCAACAGACGGTTCATGGGCAGGATAATTCCGGTTTCCTCAGCGATCTGGATGAAGTGCGCAGGCGACAGGAGGCCTTCAGGCCGCTGCCATCTGCTGAGTGCCTCGAAGCCGGCAATCTTTCCGCTCTGCAACGAAACAATGGGCTGATAGTGCACGCGGAATTCGCCCATTTCCAGAGCCCGGCGTAAATCAGTTTCCAGGCTCAATCGCTTGACGGCGGAAGTGTGCATCGCATTATCGAAAACCTGACAGCGTGCCTTACCTTCCCGCTTGGCCCGGTACATTGCTATTTCGGCATCGCGCACCAAATCTTCCGAATTGATGTAGGAAGTTGAGCAAAAGGCAATTCCGATACTGGCGCTGGTCACGACCTCTTGTCCCTGCAGAACAAGGGGAATAGCCAACCGCTCCTGAATGCGCTCGGCTACGCGGATGGCGTCGCCGCAATCTCTGATGTCCTCCAACAGAATGGTGAATTCATCGCCGCCCAGTCTGGCCAGAGTCTCTTCGCTGGCGAAAGTGGTTGTGCCTCCGGCTAATCCCGGGCGCGAAATCGTATCCACGCCGCGAATGGAAACGCTCAATCGGCGGGCAACCTGCAAAAGAAGGGCGTCTCCTGCGGCGTGGCCCAGGCTGTCGTTAAAAACCTTGAATTCATCGAGATCGATGAACAGCACAGCGAATTTGTAGCTGGTGTGCCTCTGGGAAAGCGCAAGTACATGCCGCACGCGATCCAGAAACAGGCTGCGGTTCGGCAGGTTGGTCAGAGTATCATGCAAAGCATTGTGGGCGAGCGCCTCTTCCGCCCGCTTGCGGTCCGTGATATCACGATTAACGATGACCAGTTTCTCGGTCTCACCCTTTTCATTTGGAATCGCAGTCGCTAGCGATTCGAGAATGCGCCACGTTCCATCCTTGTGATGAATGCGGTATTCCAGCCGCTCTCCTCGCCCAGTGAGCCGAGCTTTCTCCGCCGCTTCCATCACCCGCTGCCGATCCTCGGGATGAATTTGATCTACTGACGAAGTCGCCTTCAACTCCTCCGAAGAATACCCGAGAACTTTCTGATACGCAGGGCTGTTATAGAGCCGATTGCCGGCGGCATCGATGACCGCGATCATGTCGGCGGCATTCTCGGTAATGACTTCAAAAAGCTGATTGCGCTGGGTCAGTTCGCGACGCATTCGTTGAAGCTGCAATTGCTGGTAGACCGTGTAGACGTCGAAGAGAAGAACAAGACATGCCAGCCCGCGTACCCATTCTTTGAGATCCAACCACTCGGCGTTCTTCAGGAGATGCGTGCCGGAAAAGGTGAGAGACACGATGCCGGCCGTCAGCACTAATGTAACTGTGACGGCAAATCCCCACAGCCACCACTCGCGGGCTTCCACCTGCTTCGCGCGGCGTCGCTTGTCCTGTTCGTTATTCATTGCCATCCGGACACACTACTAACGTGGAGAGATCTAGTGTGAGAACAATTGCCGGAAAGTGAAAGTTACGAAAGGCAGCCAGCGATAGTTTTGTGCCCTGCGAGGTAAGGCGGATTTGTTTGCCTCGCCATCCGTTTCACTGAGAACGTGGGTGGTTTTGTTCCCGGAGCCGGTTTGCTCCGATCGCGGCAAATGATTTACCCTCAGCCGCAGTCGACCATGAATCCAAGCAAACCCAATTCCAACCTTGCGGCTGCCGGTTTTACCCATGCCATGCGCCGGGAGATCTACGAACAGCCCCAGGCCATCGCCAAAACTGTTGAGAAGCATCTGCAAAACGACATTCTTTTCCCCGGCGAGTTGCACGCGATCGAAAGTGCGCTGTTGACCTTTGAGAAGCTGATCATCGCCGCCAGCGGCTCGAGCCGCCATGCCGGCCTGGCTGGCGAAATTATGATCGAAGATCTTTCCGGCGTCGCCGTCGATGTGGAATACGCCAGCGAGTATTGTTATCGCTCCACGCACGCCGCCGTCGACCCCATCGTGATGGTGGTCACGCAGTCCGGTGAAACTGCCGACACCATTGCCGCGCAACGCGAAGCGCTGACCCGCGGCGTGAAAACGATCGCAGTTTCGAACGTGGCCGACGCGACGATTCCTTGCGAGGCTAGTGCCGCGTTGATTACAGGCGCCGGACCGGAACTGGCTGTGCCCGCAACCAAGAGTTTCACCACGCAGGTCACTGTCCTTTATCTGATGGCGTTATTCCTCGCGCGAAAGCGTGGCCGCATGACCTCGGAGGTCACACGCTCTTACCTGCAGCGGCTGTTGCGCCTGCCGGAGGCGATCGAGAGCAGTCTCCGGGCCTGGGACGATCTCGCGGAGCAATTCGCTCAGAAGCATTTTCATGCGGAAAAGTTTTTGTACCTCGGAAGAGGCGTGCATTATGCCATTGCGCGCGAGGGCGCGCTCAAACTCAAGGAAATTTCCTATGCCCATGCGGAAGGCTATCCCGCGGGCGAACTTAAACACGGTCCGAATGCGCTGGTCGACGAGCACCTGCCGGTGGTGGTGCTGGCGACCTGCGACCGGCATGATCCGGATTCGGTTCTGCGCTACCGGCGCACCCTCGAGGTGATGAAGGAGGTAAAGTCACGGCACGGACGGCTGGTGACGGTCGCCACCGAAGGGGATCACGAGGTCACCGACATTGCCGATGATGTATTTTTCGTTGCGGCCGCGCCCGAACTATTGCTGCCGATTGTCGAAGTGATCCCCCTACAACTGTTCGCCTACCATGTGGCTACGAAAAAAGGATACAACGTAGACCGCCCACGAAATCTGGTGAAAGCTGTGGTCACCGAGTGACGGCCAACTCCTCTCACATCGACCTGCAGGCCGTCGCAAAAACCGTCGTGCAACAACACGGATTTCAACCGGACTTCTCACCTGCGGTCCAGCAGCAACTGCAACAATTGCGGGCGAATCCTCCCGCCATCGCTGCTGCGGGAACGGTTCGCGATCTGCGGAGCCAATTGTGGTCGTCCATCGACAACGACACGTCCCGCGATTTGGATCAGATCGAGGTTGCCGAACGCTTGTCGAACGGCGACACCAGAGTTCTGATCGGTATTGCCGATGTAGACGCATTCGTCCCCAAGCAGAGCGCCATTGACCAGCATGCCGCTCGCGAAACGACGACGGTCTACACTGGAATCCGAAACTTCCCCATGCTGCCGGAGGAGCTTTCCACGGGCAAGACTTCCCTGCTGGAACAGCAAGACTGCCTGAGCGTGGTCACCGAATTTGTGGTGGATAGCGGTGGCCACGTCACTTCCAGCGACGTCTATCGCGCCCTGGTTCGCAACCAGGCGCAACTTCAATACAACTCGCTGGGAGCGTGGCTGGAGGGCACGGCAGCGGCACCGCCGAAGGTGGCCGCCTCCGCCGATCTGCAGGCGCAACTGCGCTTGCAGGACGTGGTGGCGCAGAAACTGAAGGCCCGGCGCTATGAAAATGGAGCGCTCAGCCTCGAAACCGAAGAAACTCTTCCCATGGTGCTGAATGCGCAGGTGGTTGACGTGGTGAAGCAGCAGAAAAACCGGGCCACCGAGTTGATTGAAGACTTCATGATTGCCGCCAATGGCGTGGTGGCGCGGATGCTCGAAAAGGTTTCTTCTTTGCGACGCATCGTAAAACAGCCAGAACGCTGGGACCGCATCGTCCAACTGGCCGCGACCTATAGTGAGAAGCTTCCAGCCGATCCCGATTCTAAAGCCCTCAACGATTTTCTAATCAACCGCAAAACGACCGATCCGGATCATTTTGCCGACCTTTCCCTGGCCGTGATTAAGTTGATTGGCCCGGGGGAATACGTGCTCGAGCGCCCTGGTGAGCCTGCACCCGGACACTTCGGCCTGGCGGTTCAGGATTACACGCACTCCACCGCTCCCAACCGCCGCTTCGCTGACATGGTGACGCAAAGAATTCTGAAAGCTATGCTCGGGGGCCAGCCTAATCCTTACTCGGATAACGAACTTACCCTGATCGCCGCCAACTGCACCGAGCGTGGAGACGCCGCGCGAAAGGTCGAGCGTGAGATGTCGAAACGCCTGGCGGCGGTCGCGATGCAGAATCGCATCGGCGCCATCTTCGACGCCATCGTCACCGGCGCAACTCCCAAGGGAACGTTCGTCCGCGTCGCGCAACCGCCCGTCGAGGGATTGCTGGCTCAGGGGCAGCAGGGGGTGGACGTCGGCGACAAGTTGCGCGTCAAACTGATTCGCGTCGACGTCCAGCGCGGCTTTATCGACTTCGCAAGGGTTAGCAGTTCCTAGTTTCCGGTTTCTAGTTTCCAGAATATCGGCCTCGTCATTTCCCCTAAGAGATCCTGTCATTTCTCACCGGGCACCAAGCTGGCAGCGGGAATCACGCGAGGCAATAGCCAGCAAAAAGAGGGCAGGTTACCCTTGCAGAAAGCAGTTGATGCGGGAAAAAGGCGGGAGTCTGTTTGGCTGAATGGCGCAAGCTGGTTTGCGGCGCGATGGTGATGGTTCTGCCGGCGTCGCTGATCGCGCAGGATTTCGGGCGGGCGATGCTCCACAGCGATGGAGGCGTCTGGCTGAACGGGCAGCCTGCGCCCAATTCCTCCGCGATTTTTCCCCACGACCTGGTACAGACGCGCCCGGAGAGTACCGCGAAAGTCGACATTGACGGCTCCACGGTCACGATTCAACCTGACACTCTCGTGCAGTTTGAGGGAGACGAACTGGTCCTCGACCACGGCAGCCTGCAACTGAACAGCGCGCGAGGAATGAGAGTGCGCGTGAACTGTATGACAGTCGTTCCGCTAACGCAAGAATGGACGCGTTATACCGTCATCGATGCAGGTGGAAAAGTGGTGGTGGCCGCGTACGAGAACGATGTCAAGATTCACTACCGGCATGTGGCGTCGCAGCGATCAAAAGACACCGGATCGCCGGACGTAACGGTACATCGCGGGGAGCAGGTCACTCGAGACGAACGATGCGGTGCAAGAGCCAAGCCTGCCCAGATACTCGACGCCAACGGAGCGATCCTGAACAGCACCTGGGCCAGGGGAACCGGGATCGTGGCGATCAGTGTACTCACGTGTTGGGCCCTATGCCGCGGGAACGAACCCGTCAGCCCTGAGAAACCGTAGGGCCGCATCCACACGGCATTTCGCTAACTGCCGCTATGCAGTCGATCGATGTCGGCGTTGGTGTAGACCCGAGTCGCGTGGCGCGTATGCGTCCTGCCGTAAGCCGCCCCTTCCACCAGAGAAACTCCGTAGCCACGCTCGCGCAATGCCTCAGCGGTGGTCATCTGCCAGACTCCCGCATCGAGAAAGCCCTCCGGAAGATTGGCGGACGGTTCAGAGGGAAAACTGATCTCGATCGTGCTGGCCGTGGGCTCGCCGTAGAAGATGGGAAACAAATCTATGCTGGGTAGAGCGTCTGAACTTGACGGCACGACAGTCTGATTATCGGCTCCGGCAATGAGGACGCCGGTGGCATTGCTGGCGCCGACTTCAAGAGGCGGGTCGGTCAGCGACATCGTAGGCGTGGAGATGGGATGCAAGAACAAGGGCGACCCGTTTCTCACTGAGTCTGAGTTCATCAGGTACTGCGGGCCGGTGGGAAAATTTGTGTCCTGACCAAAAGCCACTCCAAGGGTGGAAAGCACGACGAACAAACAGCAAGAAGAAACGCGCATGGGAGCCTCCGCGTTGCGATAATCGTAAATTATGAAGCAGAGGGAGCGGGCGCCGCCAGAGTCGTTGGTCCCTACTTGCCGCTCTGGTCGGGGATTTCGGGGTCAATCGACTGTAACTCGCGCCGGCGGCGGCGGCCGGCGCGCAGCAGGAAGAACATGTAGAAAACGATGGCAAGATTGGCTACAAACATCGTCGAGCGCACGAGCGTGATGCCGCGCATGAGCTCCCGGACCTCGAGCGGAAGAAGCAGAGTTCCAGAGCCGAAGGCAAGCCATTCCGCCCAGGTGCGTTGCTTCCACAGGCCGTAAGCCTCTGCAAAACGCAAGGCGGAGTAAGTGAATGCGAGTTGCGCAGCGGCCCACAGGCGGGCGTCGGTCAGGTTGTCGGCAAAATCGAGGAACACCTGAGCTGAGTGCCGGTCGGTACTGATGTGCAACAGAGCCAGCAGGCTTTCGGCAATCACCCAGGCGTCCTTGTGGACGAGCAGAATGGCGCTCAGTCCGATCAACAAAACAAAAATGCCCTTGATGAACTCGAAGGAAGCAACCGCCCGCAGCAGATTTCTCTGGGCGTTTTGCAAGTCGATTTTCGTTGCCGGCGAAAGCATGCGGCGCGCAAGGAACGTTCAGAGTACCACGGCTGCCTGATCGTTCTCTTCCCGAACACAACAGGAAGCGTTTCTCTCCCTCAACTCCTTTGTTGGCGGACCGCGGCGCGAAGTTCGTTCACGATCTCGCGGGAAGCCCTGATCGCCGCCGCGTGCTGGTTCACGTTGAAGGAGATGGCGCCCACGCGGGCGTGTCCGCCTCCGCCGTAGCGCTCGCAAATCTTGGCCAGGTTCACCACTGGCTCTTGCGGAGCCCAGGGATTCGATCCTACCGAAACCTTCACGCGGAAGCTGCTCTTGCTGAGTCCCACGCTATAGATGGATTCGGGATGCAGATAGTAAGGAACGAACTTGTTATAGCCTTCGAGATCGTGATCGGTGACGTCGAAGAAAATTGTTCCGTCGATGCACTCAGTCCGCTGCTTGAGAATTTCGATGGAAAGCTCGTGGCGGCGGAGCAGCGGGGGCAAGAGCGGGGCCACGAACGGCTCTTCCAGAATCTCGCTCAGGGGCTTGGTGGCGAGCAGCGGAATCAGGTTGGGCACGAACCGGTCGGGCGCGGATTCGATGACCATGGTTAACTTCATGGCAGGCGCCTGCACTTCGACGGCGGTTTTGGCATCGGGATAAAGAGCGCCGTCGATGACGTCAGTCCAATGTACAAGGTCGGCCACGGGAGCGGGATCGAAGCCGAAGCGCTGCTGCGCGATCATGGCAATAAAACTGGTGCAGGACTTGAAATCTGGATCGTAGAACTTTCGATTGCTCTGGTCGCGCTCGAAGTGGGCCGCATCCTCAGGCGACAGAAACGCGCTCTGATGATGGTCGAACCACCAGGTGATTTTGGGCGAAGGGGAATACTTGAAATCGACGATGGCGTTTTCGTCTCCGTCGAAATGAGATTCGTCAAAGAGCGATCCCGCGCGATGCAGGAGGCCGGAGAAGACGAAGCTGGCATCTTCGCGAATGCGCTCGCGATAGAAACGGGAGAAGAGCGCGGCGGAAGAAGCTCCGTCGAAACACTTGTCGTGATAGAAAACTCTGACTTTCAAGCGATACCCCAGTCGGCCAAGGATTCCCGCCGCCGAAAAAGACACATGCGGTACATTTTCGGGCGCGAGGTAAAAGCTAATAGGAATGACAGCTTAGAGAAAGAAAGTCAAGGGCGATCACTGGCCGGTAGTGGTCTACTTTGACCCACTACCAATTTATCCGCTTGATTCCGCGAACAAGATCGAAGTGCTGGTCACGGCTTATGAGGGAGAGGGAATGCTGGCGGCAGAGTGCGGCAATCCAAACATCGTTGGAAGGAATTGGGGTTCCGGCTCGCTTGAGTTCGGTTCGGATCGCAGCATAAGAGATGGCCGTATCTTCATCCACATCGAGTACGCGGTAGTTGCAAACCGTTTCTGTCAGCCATTGTTCGTAGCGCTGCCGGTCGCGTGATTGCTGAATTCCATACCGGTATTCGCCTAACACAACCACCGGAACGGCGAGCTCGACAGCGCTGCGAACAATCGGCTCCAACGCCGCATCCCCGTCTGCGACGGCTGACAACCCATTGGTGTCCAGAATCACTGTCGAGCCTCACTGTTGATCCTCACTGTCGATCCTCGGTCTCGATCCGGTCGAACTCCTCTTCGATGATCAGGTTAATTCTGGCCGTTTCCTTACGCAGGCGACGGAGTTTGCCGAAGGTCTTCATCCACGGCTTGGCGTCTCTTTCGCCCTGGGCGCGCAGCTTGTCCGCCAGCGCTTCCGAGACAAGCGCCCGAAAAGGAATCCCGCGCTCGGCGGCGACGGACTTGGCGCGACGAAAGATGGCATCTGGAATTTCCAGCGTGGTCTTCATGAAGTGATGTTCCCATATTTATGGGAGCGAGTCAACTCCCAGTTAGCCCGAAGAAAGCCAAGGGCGGCAGTTCGAGTTTGCGATTGGAGTTTGCCATGGCCTAAGAAAAGCTCAAAACGCGGAGTGCGCGGGAGACAGCAAGTTTCCGGATCTTTTTCTGCCAGCTGACCGAGACCTAGCCCGCCTGTTTTTCCGCGAGGTCTCCGATTATGGGCAGCTTGAACATCTGGCCCTGGTTCGCCTTCAGCAGCAGGATGATCCAGACGATCACCGCTCCCAGGAAGACCAGCAGGTGCAGAGGTCCGGTGACGAGAATCAGGAACGGGACGACGGTCAACATCGACAGTATGACCTGGATGGCGAAGATGGCGATGCTGAAGAAAATACTCTGGTAGGAATGGAAACGAACGAACCGGCTCTGGTTGTAGGGCGCGGTCACGAGAAAAATGATGGCTGGAATGAAGGTGACATAGGCCAGCATTCCGGCTACGTTGTCGGTCATTCCAGACGCCGCGGCGGAGGGCGCGGCCCCAGCCCGACCGGCGCAGGCTGCGCACGTGGTCGTGCCATCGGCGATCTGTGCACCACAACTATTGCAAAATGCCATTGGAACCCCCTTGTTCGGTCGAAACCTAGGCGGGCAGTTAGACCGCACTTGTACGGTCCCGAGAGACGATGCGGCAAAATACCAGAAAACCGCAGGGGAAGCAAACTTCAACTGGCGCGAACGAAGTGAGACTCACGTGACAGTTGCTTGCTGTTCTGCGAAGTCGCCCAATACGGGGACCTTGAAGGTCTCGCCTTGCAGAGCCTTCACGATGAGTACCACCCAGACCGCGAAAAACGCGAGGGTAACCACCATGGACAGCAACCAGATCAGGAGGTGGCCGAGCACCGGAACAAAAAGCAGCATGAACCCAACGACCCTAAGCAGCGCTCCAACTATCAACGTCACCAAACTCACTGCGAGGCATTGAAAGGAATGAAAGCGCACGAAGCGATTTTTACTGTAGGGCTCGACCAAGAGAAAGACTATGGCCGGGATAATTGTGCAGTAAGCCAAGGCCCCGGCCAGATTCTCAGGGAGGGCGCCGACGGTGCCGCGAGCGCGCTCGACCGGACGCATGGCGCGGCCACATCCGGGGCAGTAAGCCGCAGCGTCAGGCATCTGCGCGGCGCAGTCTGGGCAAGAGATGGACATGGATTCCTTCAGACGGCGCGCGCTGCCGGATTCTTCTTGCGGCAGTCTTCGCAAACTCCATAAATCTGGAAGGTATGACGGGTCGTACTGTAGTGGTGTCTGCGCCCGATTTCCTGTTCCAACTGGTCGACTTCACGGGAAAAGAATTCCACCGAACTGCCGCACTCGGTGCAGACCATATGGTGATGGCTGCGCCGGTTGTATTGGTGCTCGTAACGGGCGATGCCATCGTGGAAAGCGACCTCGCTGGCCAGTCCGCACTCGGCCAGCAGTTTGAGAGTGCGGTAGACGGTAGTGTAGCCGATGCCGGCGTCCTTCCTCTGGACGAGGCGGTGCAGTTCGTCGGTGGAGAGATGGTCGCGGGTTTCAAGGAACGAGCGCAGAATGGTGTCACGCTGCGCCGTCTGCTTCAGGCCGACCCGCTTGAGGTGCTGGTGGAGGATTTCCTGGGCCTCGCGCACCATCTCGCGGGAAATCGAGGGCTGGTCGTCGATCCGATTCTGGGGGATTCGCTTCTGGAGCATGAAGCGTCAGGATAGCACCGGGCATCTTGAAAATGAAATTCATTTTCAGCGGGACCGGTGTCCTGCCAATGCAGCAGATGGCCTTTGCCGGACGCTCCCACGGACGGAGTGATCAAGCGCAAAGCATTTGACGCAGGTGCATCTGAAGAACGGATTCGCCGGCGCAACCCGATGGCCACAATGACCACATTTGAGCGCAGGCCGCTCTCCACTTCCGTCATCACTTTGGAAGTGGTTCCCTTCCACGCAGAATGGGCAGCGAATGGGATCGAGATCTGCATAAGAAAAAGGCTAGAAGCCTTGACTCCTGTGATCCTTTCGGGGGAATCGAGGTTTGCGTGAACCGATGGCGGAACCGCATATTTAAGCTGCGATGCAGAATGATGACAAGAGTCTTTAGGCCCCAACTCGCGAGCGGCTGCGGAAAAGTACTTGCGCTGCGCCAATGCGGCCTCAGCGGCCAAAGCCGGCAGTATGAATAAGGCGAGCCTATCGCACAACTGAAGTCGCCCTGATACGAATCTCGGTCGCGACTCGGGCTGCTAGAATTGAATTCTTCATGAGCACTCTTACTGTGACTGGCGTTCCTGTTGCGCGGCTTTCGAGCGGGCGACGCATTCTCCTATGCCTGATCTTGATTCTGCTGCTGGCGGCGGGCGTGGCCGCTTATGCGTACTTCATCGCCCGCTCGGCTCTGCCTCAGCTTGATGGAAGGCTCCAGGTGAAAGGGCTCTCCGCAGCAGTGAAAGTCACGCGTGACAGCCACGGAGTGCCCGCCATCGAGGCTGCGACGCTGGAGGATCTGTTTCTTGCCCAAGGCTACGTCACCGCGCAGGACCGGCTTTGGCAGATGGACGTGATGCGGCGCGTCGGGGCGGGGGAACTCTCCGAGATTCTGGGCGAGGATACACTCAAGATCGACCGCGAGCATCGCATCCTGGGACTGCGGGCGGCGGCCAGGAAGTCTTTGCAGATGGCGAGTCCCCGTGATCGTTCTTATTTTGATGCCTTTGCGCGCGGGGTGAATGCGTTCATCGAGACTCATGGCAGCGGCCTACCCATCGAGTTCCGCATCTTGCACTACCGGCCGAAACCGTGGCAGGCGGAAGATTCCATTGTCATTGCGAACCAGATGGTGAAGGATCTCAACTACTTCACCTTCGGTGACATGCTGGCGCGCGAGAAGATTCTGGCCAGGCTGGGGCCGGAGTTGACCGCCGATCTCTACGTGAACCGCTCGTGGCATGATCGTCCGCCGACAGTCATGCGGGAAGACCTCACCGATCAAGAAAATCAGGGCGACTCCAACGACGACGATGAGGATGACGACGAGGGGCCGGACAACTCGGTGACGCAGTTGAGAAGTACAGGGACAGAATTCTGGGCACAGCGCGTCCCGGAAGCCGTCAAGGGATCGAACGACTGGGTGGTTTCAGGAGCGCACACGGTCACGGGAAGCCTCTGTTGTCCAATGACATGCATCTCGGGCACCAGATGCCGAACCTTTGGTACGAGGCGCATCTTAAATCGGGCAGTCTGGATGTGGCGGGAGTGACGCTGCCGGGAATGCCGTACGTGATCGTTGGCCACAATCAACGAATCGCATGGGGATTCACCAACGTCGGGCCGACGGTAACGGATGCATTTATCGAGAACTTCAATGGGCAGGGAGCCTACCAGACGCCGCAGGGCTGGCAGCAGCCAGAGCACCGCGCGGAGGTGATCCACGTCAAGGGCAAGCCGGACGTCACGGTGGATGTAAGGATCACGCGGCACGGGCCCATCGTCACGGACACATTGCCGGGAGAAACGCGGCAACTGGCGCTGCGGTGGACGTTGTATGACGGCCTGCGCATGCCGCTTTTCGATGTCAACAGCGCACAGAACTGGGAGGAATTCCGCAAGGCGTTTTCGCAGTTCGATGCGCCGGGGCAGAATGTGGTTTACGCCGACGTGGACGGCAACATCGGTTACCAGGCTACGGGGCACGTTCCAATTCGCGCCGCAGGCGACGGCAGTTTGCCGGTCAGCGGCGCCGACGATTCCCACGAATGGACAGGCTACATCCCTTTTGAAAAGCTGCCGAGTATCTACAATCCTCCTTCGGGAGTGATCGCAACTGCCAATGGGCGCATCACGCCGGATGGCTATCGTTATTCCGTCAGCACGGAGTGGGAGGCGCCGTGGCGCACGGAGCGCATTTATCACGTGCTGGAATCCGGGCGCAAGTTTTCGGCCGCGGACATGCTGGCGCTCCAGAACGACGTTCACTCGGAAAATGACCTGTTCGCGGCCGAACGCTTTGTCTACGCGATCGATCACGCCGCGCAACCCTCCGCACGCGCAAAACAGGCTGCCGATCTCATGCGCAGCTGGGATGGTCGCATGCTGGCCTCTTCTACGGCTGCAACCATCGCTGTGCGTTCGGGGGAAGAGCTGACGCGCCTGCTGCTCGAGCCCCGCCTGGGACCTGCACTGGGACCTGCCATGGAAGATCCGGAGCAACAGGCAGAAACCTTGAGGTGGGAGACCTACCATTGGCAGATGCAAACGGTGTGGCTGCAGAATGTTCTGCTGCATCAGCCCAAGCGCTGGCTGCCGGAAAAATATCCGAATTACGATGAACTGCTGACCGCCGCGGTAGAGGCCGCTCTGAGCGGGCCGGGAGTTCCAAAAGATCTGGCTTCATGGCATTGGGGCAGTGTTAACGCGGTGGAAATCGACCACCCGGTGCTGGGCAAGATTCCGTTGGTTCGGCGCTGGTCCGGGCCGGGCGTCAGGGAGCAATCGGGCAGCAAATACACGGTAAAAGCTGTAACACACCATGAAGGGCCTTCCGAACGTTTCACTGCAAACCTTGCGGACCTGGATCAATCGACCTTGAACACGGTCACTGGTCAGGGTGGAAACTTTCTAAGCCCGCACTATATGGATCAATGGAAAGCCTGGTACGAAGGCTCGACGTTCGCGTTGCCTTTTACCCAGCAAGCGGTGGAGACGACTGCAGCGCACCGGCTGGTGCTGGAACAGGGTAGATAGTGTTACGCACGTATTCCGCAATCAGCGCCTGAAGGCGGCTCATAATGAGGCGCTTGCAGCACGCATAAATGCGCGCCCTGATACGAATCTCATCGCGAAACTTTTTCCTACCCAGGGATCAAAAAAGATCAGAAAAAGTCGATGGCTTTCACGTCGATGATATAGCCGGTGATGAGGATAGTTCCGGTTTCAATATAGCTGTTGGGAGCCAGCAACTTATCGAGGAGCGTGTCGTAGACGCGCAGGTTGCCGCCTTCGACGACGTACTCCACATCGCGGGTGGTGAAGCTCTGCAGGCCGGTGACATCGCCGTTATCCGGCGGAATTACGACTGCGCCGTTCGCGGTATTGAAGATGGAGAGGCAGCCGCGCACTTCGCTCTGTATGTTATTCACGTCGCCGATATTGGTGCAGCCGTACGAGCCGACGAAGAGCTGACCGTTGACGCTCATATCGATGCGGTCGTGGTAGCCGTCGGTGATGGCGATTTCCGTGACCGGATTGTTGAAATACGGATCCTGCATTGTGGTCAGGTCGACGAGATCGAGGGTGCCGCAAAACGTCGCGGCTGTGGGAGCTGCGGAGGGAATCGAGGCACAGAGGGGGCCGGTGGGCGTTCCTTTCCCAGCCACATAGAGCGTCGATCCGGAAAGGAAACCGATGGTTGCGCCGTTCACCGGGATGACCGCACCGACTGTCGGCGGAGTCGTAGTCATGTTCAGAATCTGTACGCTGGCCTGCGTGCCTCCGCACTGGGCGCCGCAATTCAGGATGTAGGCCGTTCCGCCGTCCGCGCTAAAGACCCCATATACGGGCATGTCGAAACCCGGGACGGTGACGATGACCGGGTTCCCAGTGTTCACGAGAAGTTGCGACATCACGGTCACGGAGTTTGAATTGTTGAAAACCAGCAGTTTGGTTCCATCCGGACTCGAAACCAACGTTTGTGCATTGGGGATGCTGATCGTAGCCGTGAGAGTGCCGGTCGCAAGGTTCAATACCTCAACTGCTCCGGGGGACGGGCCAGTTACAAATGGAGCCGATGGCACTGCCACATAGCCGAAACCAGTGTCCAGGGCAACCATACTGGTAGAGGGTCCCGGCAGTTGCAAGCCGCCGAGTTGAGTCTCGGTGGCGGTGCTGATGAATTCCACTCCCCAATTATTGACCACCGAATTAAACGCGAGCACGGTCTTTCTGTCGGGCGATATTGCCATGAGGCCAGGAGAATTGCCGGCGCTGACTTCACCACCCCTCACCAGCGTGTCGATCTGACCGTCAACGATCACCAGGCCGGCTGCCGCTGTCGCGCTTGCGACACTCTGCGATGCCAGAACCCGAGTGGTTACTCCGCTGGGCGGCCTGGCAATGGTCGGTCCACCGCCGCCGCAGGAGACAAGAGGAATGGCAACCAGAAGCAGGGCAGGCAGAAGCGCGAATCTCTTCCCATCAAACTTCAAACGGCAGGCTCCTAACAACATGAAAGATGAAGATTTAGGTGCGAAAGAGCGGATTATAGCAGACCTCAGAGTTCGCATCATTCGCACTTGATTTTGCGCAACTGCCTTCGCAACTCGGGGATGGCGACGCATTGGAACCCGTCGCCCGAGCGTGAACCATAGATGCACGACCCCGGATGATCCTGTATTCTGAGCAAGTATATGGCGGCTGACCTTCTTACCCGGATCAAGCAATCCCCGGTTCTCTGCGACGGGGCCATGGGAACCTTGCTTTATGCCAAGGGCGTGTTTATTAACCGCTGCTACGACGAGCTGAATCTCTCCCAGCCCGACCTGATTCGTGCGATTCACCACGACTATTTGCAGGCTGGGGCCGAAATCATCGAAACCAATACCTTTGGGGCCAATGCCTTCCGTCTGGCGCGGCACAGTATCGCCGACAAAGTGCGCGACATTAACCTGGCAGGCGCGCGGCTGGCCCGGGAAGCCGCCAAGAGCTTCGATGTGTGGGTGGCAGGATCGGTTGGCCCACTGGGAACCAGAATCGAGCCCCTGGGAAAAACCTCTTTTGAGGAGGCCCGGCAAGCGTTCCGCGAGCAGATCGGTGCCTTGGTGGAAGGCGGCGTCGATCTGCTGATGCTTGAAACCTTTGGCTACCTCGAGGAAGTTCATCAGGCCGTTCTGGCGGCCAAAGACGTAGGGGCAAAATTGCCTTTGGTCGTGCAGGTTACGATCGACGAAGACGGCAACTGCCTGGACGGTTCCGATCCGGAGACTTTTGCGCCCCGGCTCGAAGAGTGGGGCGCCCATGTCATCGGTTGCAACTGTAGTGTGGGCCCGGTGGCTATGCTGGATGCCATCGAGCGGGTGCGAGCCGTCACTTCTCTGCCGCTTTCCGCGCAACCGAATGCAGGCATTCCGCGCTCGGTGGAAGGCAGGAATATCTATCTGTGCTCTCCGGAATACATGGCGAGCTATGCGCGGAAGTTCGTTGCTGCCGGCGCGCGGATCGTCGGGGGATGTTGCGGAACCACTCCCGACCACATCCGTGTCATGAAGTCCGCTCTGCGGGTTGGAGAAGCCAGGGGGAAGACGGCTTCAGTGCAGGTTGGCGGAAGTGCCGCCGCTCCGATGGCTGCGCCGGTTCAACCTTTAGCAGAACGATCGGTTTTAGGGGCAAAGCTGGCCCGGGGAGAATTCGTCACCATGGTGGAGGTGGTTCCTCCCAAAGGAACCGATATCCAAAAAGAACTGGAAGGTTCACGGTTCCTGAAGTCGATGGGGGTGGATGCGGTCAACATTCCGGACAGTCCGCGGGCTTCGGCGCGCATGAGTAACCAGGCGCTGTCGTTGCTGGTGCAGCGGGAGGCGGGAATCGATGCCATCCTCCACTACACCTGCCGCGACCGCAATGTGCTGTGCATCCAGAGTGACCTTTTGGGAGCGGCAGCGGTAGGGATCAAGAACCTGATCTGCATCACGGGCGATCCCCCGAAGATGGGCAACTATCCGGATGCGACGGCGGTGTTCGATGTGGATGCCATCGGGTTGGTCAACATTGTCCATAACTTGAACCGTGGGCTCGACTTGGGGGGAAATCCCATCGGAGCAGGCACGGGCTTTGTGATCGGCGTGGGGGCGAACCCAGGCCTTACCGACCTGGACGAGGAGATTCGGAGGTTCGAGTTCAAAGTGCAGGCCGGGGCTGAATACGCCGTAACCCAACCGGTTTTCGACATCCGCTTGCTGGAGAACTTCCTGAAGAGGATTGAGCAGTTTCGCATCCCGGTGGTGGCTGGGATTTGGCCGCTGGTGAGCGTGCGCAATGCCGAGTTCATGAAAAACGAGCTTCGGGTTTCGGTCCCGGACTCGATTCTGGAGCGTATGCAGAGGGCTCCCACACCGCAAGCGGCCAGGGAAGAGGGCGTGGCCATCGCGCGGGAGATGCTGGTTGCGGTTCGGCACACCGTGCAGGGGGCGCAAATCAGCGCGCCCCAGGGGCGTTACAGCTCGGCGGTGGACGTGCTCGAGGCGCTGGGTACCAAGAGTCCCGCCCCGGCCTAGCGTTCCGTTTTTCGGAGCGGCGGGGTGTTTATTCACAGATTATTTACAAGAAAAGACTGGACACCCTGCGCAGAAAGTTGCATACAATAGGAAGGAGCTAAATCCCGTTGGCCAAGTTTGAAGAGTGCCTTCAGCGCTTGGAAACAATTGTTCAGGAACTGGAAAAGGGAGACGTGCCGCTGGAAAAGTCTCTGACGCTTTTCGAAGAAGGCATGCACCTCTCCTCCACTTGCCGCAAGGAACTGGAACAGGCTGAAGGCAAGGTGGAGATCCTGCTGAAGAAAAACGGGAAGCTCCAGGCTGAACCGTTCGAGCCCTTGGTGGAAAAGGCGCCCGCCCGCAGATAGATGCTGCTGGCAGGGAATGACTGCCGGGCTCGCTGTTGTAATGCTGTGGAGTGGCGGTCCCGAAACCCTTCCCCGCAGCCCTAGTCCGCCGTAGCTGACGGTTGTAAGTCAGGAGGATCTATGGGCTTTTGTGCAGTAGTTCTTGAAAGCGATTCCCGGCTCGCTCGGTCTCTGGCCGGTGGGCTTTCTTCTCATTTCAATCCCATACACTTGACACGCTCCCGGGACGAACTCCGCGAGCAGGTCGCAGGGAAGCGGCCTGAAGTCGTAATTCTCGATATGGAGTATTCTCGTCTGACGGATGTGCGGAACTTGCACCACGATTTCCCCTCATTGCCGATTGTGTGCACCTATCGCATACCGGATGAGGAGTTGTGGATTGCCGCCATGGAGGCTGGCGCCAGCGACGTGTGCCCGGTCGATGACGTGCAGAATGTCGTGAGTTCCGCCGTGCGCAGCGTCGCATTCGCAAAGAGCGCCGCCGCGTAGCGTCATTCTAAGTCTTGCAGCGGCAAAGTCTTGCACAGCGAGGACGCCGAAAGGCGTCCTTGCTTTTTCACCTTCCGCCGCCCCCTTGTTATACTCACTGCTCCATGCTGCAAGAGACCCTCGAGCAAGGACGGGCTTTAACGGACGCGGCCCTGGACCGGCTGATTCCGCTTGAAACCCAGCATCCAACGTCTATTCACAAGGCCATGCGGCACAGTGTCTTCGCCGGAGGCAAGCGGCTGCGCCCGGTGCTCTGCATCGAGGCCGGACGAATGATTGCAGGATCGTTCCCGAAGAAAATCGAGGAACTCGGCGCAGCACTGGAGATGCTGCACACTTACTCGCTGATTCACGACGACCTGCCGGCGCTGGACAACGACGATCTGCGGCGCGGACGTCCCACATGCCACAAGGTGTTCGGCGAGGCGCTGGCGATCCTTGCGGGAGACGCGCTGCAGACGCAGGCCTATGAAGTGCTGGCGCGGCTGGAATGTCCGGCGGAAGCGCGCGTAAAGATTATCGAAGAGATCGCGCGCGGCACCGGCACGCTGGATGGCATGATTGGTGGGCAGGTCGTGGATCTGGAGGCCGAGCATACCCAGCCCACGGCGGAGATGCTGGAATATATTCATCGCGCGAAGACCGCGGCGCTGATCACGGCCAGCCTGGTAAGTGGCGGCCTTTATGCCGGAGCCAAGGACAACGAGGTTAGAAAGCTGCGGGCCTTTGGGCACTCGATTGGCCTGGCCTTTCAGATTGTGGATGACGTGCTCGACGTAACCCAAACCTCGGAGCAGCTGGGCAAGACCGCGGGTAAAGATACGGCCGCACAGAAAGTGACTTACCCCGCGCTGTTCGGGATTGATGAGTCCCTGCGCAAGGCGGATTCGCTGGTGAGCGCGGCCTTTGCAGAGTTGGAAAGCTTCGGTGAACGAGCGGAGACGCTGAAGGAGTTGGCACGGTTCCTGGTGGAGCGGAAGAAGTGAACGCAGAGTGGCAGGCATTCGGCATCCTGGGGATAAGCTGATGACTACACCGGATTCGCGCCAGTCGGCCTCGCGCAAAATTGCGACAACTGCGCTTGCCATATTGAGCACCGTGCTCCCGATGAGCGCCATTATTTTCGAGCGGAAACAGGCTCGCTATTGGCAAGCCCTGCCTGTCCGCAGCATGGCCGGAGTTTTGATGGCATTGTTTTTCACGGTGGGCGCGTGGGGTTTTTTCCAAGACCTCGTAGGATGGAGAATACTTCCCTTCTGGGCTCTATTGATCTCGGCCTCATTGTTCGGTGTGACTGGCGTCGTATCCTTTGTGATCGTGCGCCGGCGCGTATTCAAGTTAATTCCAGTGTTGATCATCCTGGGAGTCGCGGCAGGCTATGTCCCCGATTGGCTGCCCCGCGGGCCGCACATTCCGCTTTCCGACCCCGCCCATCAGCGGATCGCGCTCGATGCGATCTGCATCATGTCAGCCACCATGCTGGGATACTGGTCGTTCCTTCTTTTCATCAATACCCAGGGCTTGGAACAGGTGCGGACGCGGACCGAGTTGGATCTGGCCTACCACATGCAGCAGATGCTGGTTCCCCCGATTACCTATCGCACGGACTCTTTCGAGGCATACGGACTCAGCCTGCCCAGCGAAGAAGTTGGCGGCGACCTGGTCGATCTGATTCCAACGGACGCGGGCTGGATCGCCTGTCTGGCCGACGTTTCGGGTCATGGCATACAGGCCAGCCTTTTGATGGGAAATCTGAAGACCGCGTTACGTTATGGATTTGCGCAAGGGCAATCGCTCCCCGTTGTGATCGCATCCGTCTGCAAAGTCCTGCCGGAGGTGAAGCCAACTGAGATGTATGCCACGTTTGCGGGATTGCGCTTCGCCGGTGAGGGCCGGGTGGAGTACTTGATTGCCGGCCATCCTGCCATTCTTCACTATCACGCAGCGAACAAGAAGGCGGAGCGCCGTGCCATGGAGCAGTTTCCGCTGGGGTTGACGGGCGACTGCGCTTACGATTCATCGGTCGCATCCTACGATCCGGGCGACCTGTTTGTGCTGCTTAGCGACGGCGTGCTCGAGACGGAAAATTCGGAAGGCGCGGAATTCGGATTCGACGGTGTGGAACGGGTAGTGGTTCGCCACGGGGCGGATCCGCTGAAGGAAATCATGAACCGGCTCATGAGCGAACTGGAAAAATTCGGCCACCGCGCGGATGATCAAACTATTCTGTTGATTCGCGCCTTGGCGTGATCTCGCGGTTCTCCATCTGACCGCGGAAGCTCTGGGTAATCGTCCTGCCCGGAGTAACAGGAGTAACAACGGTTCCTCCGGCGCTTTGTGGTTTAATGGTTTACGGCGATGGAGTTCGCCATAACCGCCTCAAGTTGCGCACGCACTTAAGGCTGATAACTCCTACAAACTTAAAGCCTTATTTGTAGGAGCAAACTCCATGCTGAAAGACTTTCTCGCCATCTCTGTCGCCGCCATCGTCGGTGCCAACCTTCGTTACCTGCTCAGCCGACTCGCCGCCATCGAACTGGGCTCCGTCTTCCCTTACGGAACTCTCTTCATCAACATCGTGGGCAGCTTCATCGTAGGCTTCTTCGTCATCTGGACCACCGAGCGCGCGCTGGTCGATCCGCGCTGGCGGCTGCTGGTGGTTGTCGGTTTTTGCGGTTCATTCACAACTTTTTCCAGCTACGCTTTCGAAACCATGTCCTACTTTGAACACGGTCAGTGGGGATTGATGCTCGCCAACGTGCTCACAAACAACCTTCTTTGCCTCGGCGGAGCTTTGGCGGGCATGGCGCTGGCGCGAGTGCTGTAGAATGGCGGGCGCGATGGCAATGCAAGTCACAATCTATCTGAATGAAGCCGACCAGTTGCGCCACAGGCCGCTGCATCTGGAGATTCTCAACTACCTGCGCAAAGAGAATGTCTATGGTGCGACCGCCCTGCATGCCGTGGCGGGCTTTCTGGGACGGCATCGCGTGGAAACGGCGCACCTGGTCGAGGCGGGCGGCAAGCTGCCGGTCGTCATCATCTTCGTGGATACTGATGAACATGTAAGCCGCGTGTTGCCCACCCTGAAGGAGATGGCAGCGCACCGGCTGATCGTGCGCGAGACTGTGGTGCTCGAACAGGGCAACCTCGACTAACATGCCCCCGACTTCTCCCGGCCTCGACATTCTTGCGATTGCGGCGCACCGCGACGATGTGGAGCAGACCTGCGGCGGCACGCTGCTGAAGGCGGCGCAGCGCGGGCAGCGGACGGGCATTCTCGATCTGACCCAAGGCGAAATGGGCACGCGCGGTACCGCCGAAGATCGCGCGAGCGAAGCGGCAGACGCGGCAAGAATTCTCGGCGTGAGCTGGAGGCGGGCGCTCGATATTCCCGACGGCCGCGTCGAAAATACCTGGGAAAATCGGCTGAAGGTGGCGAGCGTGATCCGCGAGACTCGGCCGTGCGTAGTGATTCTGCCGTATTGGAAGGGACGGCATCCGGATCACTACACTGCGTCCGTGCTGGGATACGAGGCTTGCTTTCTGGCAGGGCTGGCGAAGCTGGATCCGAAAACTCTGCCGCATCGCCCGTTCAAAATTATCTACGCCACGCTTTACTACGACGTGCGGCCTACATTTGTCGTCGACATCAGCGCGCAGTTCGATCTGAAGTTCGCCTCCATCCTGGCTTACAAGTCGCAGTTCAGCGATCAAGATGCCGGCAAGGACCTCTTCCCTGCCCACGACGAAATTCGCGCGCGAGTGGATGCGATGGCGCGGTACTACGGCATGTTGGGCGGAGTAACTTACGCCGAGCCGTTCTTGCAGAAGGAAGTCGGGCTGGTAGACGACTTGCTGGCAATTCCCGTCAAGTCAATCTGATCGTAGTTGATGCGTCATCCCGAGCAAAGCGAGGGATCTTGGTTCTTGGCTGCGGTGGCAACACCGCTGGTGCGGGGCAAACACCAAGATCCCTCGCTTCGCTCGGGATGACAAACGCTTGTAAACCACGACTGTCACTTCTTTAATGCCACCGCCAGCCCGTCGCGAATGGGCAGAATCGTCGTGAAGAAATCCGCAGAATCGTAAAGCAAGCGGTTGAACTCGAGGATCGCCTTGGTCCGCGGCTCCTTAGGATTCTTTTCTGCGACCCGGCCGCTCCACAAAACATTGTCGGTGATGAACAGTCCACCCTTGCGCAGTCGCGGAGCGACCAGGCGCAGCACGCGCGGATAATCCTCTTTGTCAACGTCGTTAAAAATGATGTCGTACTGCTGCTTCTGCTCAGAAAGAACTTCGAGCGCATCTCCAGTATGGAGCGTGATGCGTTTCGAAACGCCGGCCCGCTCGAAGTAGCCCCGGGCACGTTGAGCGTTCTTGGGATCGCCATCCGTGTAGATGACCCGGCCTTTTTCGCCGACCGCCTGCGCCCACCAGATGGTCGAGTATCCGATGGCTGAGCCCAACTCGAACACGGTCTGGGCATTGATCGTCAGGGCGAGTTGCTTGCAGCACGCGCGCCACGGCCGGGCCGACGATCGGAATATTGTGCTCGCTGGCGTAGCCTTCCATCTCCGCCAGCACCTCATCGCGCTTGGGAAGCATCGAGTACAGGTAGTCGTCGACCGGGCCCGCAGTTGTAAAGTTGTAGTGCCGCCAGTTGGGCTTGAGGTCTTTTTTCGGTTTGTTTGGGGTCACTTGCATCCCTCGCAATTAAACTTTTTAACACTTCGCTTGAACGCAGGCCTCGAAGACCGTGCTCCACACGCTTCTCGACTTCACGCACCGACGGTGACGCCGGGCTTCATGGTAGCGATTTCGACGCCGGGCACCAACTTCTGCAACTCAGCGGGACTTCCCGTCAACACCGGGAACGTACCGAAATGCATGGGGATCACCGTCTTCGGCTTGAGCAGGTTGCAGGCGTAGGCAGCCTCGCGCGGTCCCATGGTGAAGTGGTCGCCGATGGGCAGCATGACGATTTCAGGCGCGTAAAGCTCGCGGATGATTGCCATGTCTCCGAAAACATTGGTGTCGCCAGCGTGATAAATCTTGATTCCGTTTTCGAATTCCACCACGTAGCCGCAGGCTTCACCGCCATAAATAAGCTGGTCGCCGTCCTGTATCCCGCAGGAGTGATCGGCATGCACCATGGTGACTTTGATGTCGCCGATCTTTTGCGTGCCGCCTTTGTTCATCATGGCGATTTGTTTGGCGCCCTTTTTCTCTAGCCATCCGCACAACTCCGGGATGCCGACGACCTGGGGATTGTGCTCCCGGATGATTTCGACAGCATCGCCAATATGGTCGCCGTGGCCGTGCGTACACAGCAGAACATCGACGTGCTTCACCTTCTTTTCCGACGGAGGGCACGCAGGATTGTTCATGATCCAGGGATCGATGATGACCGTGCGGCCACCGGGCGTCACGATGCGAAACGTCGCGTGGCCCAGCCAGGTAAGTTGAATGCCTTTGAGATTCATAAATGAGAGCTCCGGCTTACTCGCTGTGAGATCCAGCCCAACGTGGGCCGGGTTTAGTTTAATATGAAACGCCATGACCGCACTCAAGGTGCTGATTTCCAGGGACGAGATTGCGAAACGTGTTGCCGAACTTGGCGCAGAGATTACGCGCGACTTCACGGGCCAGCCTGTGATCCTGGTCGGCGTCTTGAAAGGCTCGGCAATTTTTCTAGCCGACCTGGCGCGCGAGGTAAAGCTTGATGCAACCTTCGATTTCATCGGCGTCTCCAGTTACGGCAACCGTCCCAGCCCCACCCAGGAACTCAAGAGCGGGTGGGATTCCACGGGCGAAGTGAAACTGACCAAAGATGTGGACCAGTCGATGAAGGATAAGAACGTAATCGTCGTGGAAGACATTCTGGACACTGGACTGACGCTCACGGTTCTCAAGAAGCTGCTGCTAGCGCATCAGCCTCGATCGCTGAAGATTGCGGCCCTGCTCGATAAACCCTCGCGTCGCAAACTGCCTCTGCAAGGCGACTATGTCGGCTTCACCATTCCCGATGAATTCGTCGTGGGCTACGGACTCGACTACGCCGAGCGCTACCGCAATTTAGCCAACGTCTGCATCGTTCCGCGGGAATGAACCGCTAGTACCCAGTACCGAGTACCTGGTACCGAGCAACCGCATTCTCTCCATCAATCGAACCTGTCTTGTCGTAGTCGTTCCGTTTTCTCGGTACTAGGTACCAGATACTAGGTACTGACAGCGACTGCTATCATAGAAAAACCAATGGGGTCTGTTCTGAGCAAGCACCATCTTCACGTTGAGCCGTTGTTGCTGGAAGTCGCCGACGTCATGGCAACGTCGCTCGACCTGGATACGACTCTGCGCCGGGTCGCGGAGGTGGTCCGTAAAGTCATCGACTATGAAATCTTCGCCATCCTTCTTCTAAACGAGAAAACTCAGGAACTCCGGATGCGGTTCCAGGTGGGGTATCCCCCGGAGTTCGCCGAGCGCGCCCGGATCAAGGTGGGCGTCGGAGTAACCGGACGGGCAGCGCAATTGCGCCAGACAATTCTGATCGATGACGTGACGCAAGACCCCGCCTATATTGCCGCCGTACCTAACGTGCGCTCGGAACTGGCTGTGCCCCTCATCTACAAGAACCGCGTGGTTGGAGTAATTGACCTCGAGGCCCGGGATGCGGGCTATTTCAACGAAGAGCACAGCCGGCTGTTGAGCCTGATCGCGTCGCGCATGGCGGCGGGCATTGAAAACGCTCAGCTCTACACGCGCACCACAAAGCAAGCGCGAATTCTGTTGCTGCTCAACGAGATCGCGCGCGAGTTATCGTCAATTCTGAATGTGGACGAACTGTTGGGCCGGATCGCCGAACTTCTGCAACGGCTGATCGATTTTCAAATGTTCAGCATTCTGCTGCTCGATTCCTCCGGAGAGAAGTTGCAGCATCGTTTCTCATTGCGCTTCAAAGAAAATGTTCACCTGAAGAACGACATCCCGCTCGGTCGGGGATTGGTTGGACACGCGGCGCAGACCAGGCAGGCGGTGCTGGTGCCCGACGTGAGCAAAGATCCACGCTACATCGAGGGCAACCCGGAAACGCGCTCGGAATTGGCCGTCCCGCTGATCTACAAAGACAAAGTGGTCGGGGTGCTCGATCTAGAGCACACGCGGCGCGGATTCTTTACCGAAGATCACCGGCGCACCATGATGACGCTGGCCGCACAAGTCGCGATTGCCCTCGAGAACGCCCGCCTATATGAGGAAATTGCGCGGCAGGAACGCCGGCTGGAGCGGGATCTGGCGCTGGCCCGGGAATTGCAGATGCGCTTGCTTCCCCAGACGCTGCCGAAGCCGGATCATCTGGAGTTAGCCGCGAAGTTTGTTCCGGCGCGAGCCATCGGCGGAGATCTTTACGACTTCATTCCGTATTCCCTTTCGCGGCTGGGAATTGTGATTGGGGATGTCAGCGGAAAGGGAGCGCCCGCCGCCATTTATGCTGCGCTGGTAAGCGGAATCCTGCGCTCGCACGCGCCCATTGAACCGGGTCCCGCCGAGATGCTTTCCGCGGTGAATCTGTCGCTGGCAGAGCGGCGCATCGAAGCGCAATTTGTGTCGCTGATCTATGCGGTCTGGGACGACGAACATCGCACGCTTCTGGTATCCAACTCGGGCTTGCCACGCCCCGTCTACGTACACGATGGAAAAAACACCGTGATCGAGGCGACCGGTCTGCCGCTGGGACTTTTTGACGATGCCAGCTACGACGAGTTCCGGTTCAAGATGAAGCCCGGAGACATGTTTGTGTTTTTCAGCGACGGCATTCTGGACGCGCGCAACCGGAACGGAGAACTATTTGGCCGCGGCCGGGTCGAGAAGATCATTGCCGAATGCGGGGCCACGTCGGCGGATTGCGTGGTGGATTCTCTCTTCAAAGCTGCAGCCGAGCACTCTGCCGGAGTCGAGACCTTCGACGATCAGACCGTAGTGGCGATCAAGGTCAAAGGCGCCGCTGCGCATAGTTCCTCCAAGCGAAAATGACCCGGCGTAACGAAGTCACGGGACCTCTCCGTTTCAATTCCGAGGCTTGCTCCGAGCGGCCGCCGGGATTTCTTTTTCGCGGAGCAGACCCAGTGCTGCACTGCGACGATGTCCCGCTTACCAAATTGGCGAAGCGTTACGGAACGCCGCTCTACGTTTATTCGGCAACCACGATTCACGAGCGGTTGGCGGCTTTTGAGCATCCGTTTCGCAATATCGATGTCCCCCACACGATCTGCTATTCCGTCAAAGCTAATTCCAATCTGAGTATTCTCCGTCTGCTGGCGCGCCAAGGGTGCGGATTTGACGTAGTTTCCGGCGGAGAGTTGGATCGTGTGCTGGCAGCCGACCGGCGAGCAGCGAGAAGATCGTGTTCTCCGGCGTGGGAAAGTCCCGCGACGAGATGAAGGCGGCGTTGAAAGCCGGGATCTTGCTGTTCAATGTCGAGAGCGAATCGGAACTCGGAGCCCTGGCCGAGTGCGCCGCTCGATTGCGCAAGGTTGCTCGCGTGGCTTTGCGGGTGAATCCTGACGTCGCTGCCGATACTCATCCTTACATTTCCACGGGTTTGCACAAGCACAAGTTCGGAGTGCCCATCGGCAGCGCTCGCGCTCTCTATGGCGAGGCCTCCAAAGAGCGATATCTGAAAGTCGCGGGAGTGAGCGTTCACATCGGCTCGCAGATCACCGATGTCGCGCCTTTCGCGGAGGCGGTGGCTCGAGTCGCTGACTTTGTTCGCGAGTTGCGCGCTGACGGGCATCAGGTGGAGTACGTCGACACCGGAGGCGGCCTCGGGATTGCTTATCAGGAGCCGGGAGTGGCGTTTGCCGAGTATGTTGCGAGTTATGCGCGCGCAGTAACTAATCCCCTGCGCGGTCTGAATGTCCATCTCTTGCTCGAACCGGGACGGGCGATTGTGGGGCCTGCCGGCGTCCTGCTGACATCCGTCGTCTACAGAAAACAAAACGACGGCAAACGATTTCTCGTGGTGGATGCCGCCATGAACGATTTGATCCGGCCCGCGCTCTATAGCGCTTACCACGAGATCGTTCCCGTGGTGCTGCGCAAAGACGCCCAGCACAAGGATGCGTCCACCAGGAAAGAGATTGTCGATGTGGTGGGGCCGGTGTGCGAGTCCGGAGATTTCTTTGCACGCGATCGAGAGTTATCTCGCGTGGAAGAAGGCGATCTGCTTGCGATTCTTGATGCCGGAGCTTACGGAATGGCGCTGGCCTCGAACTACAACACACGTCCCCGGCCAGCCGAGGTGCTGGTGAGTCGAAAGTCAGTCAAACTCATCCGGCAGCGGGAAAAAATGCGGGAACTTTATTCTGCGGAGTTGTAAATTGCTGAATGCTGATTGCTGATTGCAAAATCCCTCGGATCAAAGTTTCAATCATCAATCATCAATCACCAACTCAACAATCGCCTATCCCTCTCCCCACTTGAGTTTATTGCGAAGCACATGGAAGAAATCAGCATCGGTGCGGAACAGGCTGATTTTGTGTTCTGAGCGGCAACACCGGACCCGGTCTCCATCCTTCAAATCGAGCCCCGGCTGCCCATCCAGGCTGACATACGCTACGTCTTCGTCGCTGCGCAGCCGAAGTTCGACCAAGGCCGAATCGGGCACAACCAGCGGGCGGTGCGTGAGCGAATGAGGCGCCACCGGCGTGATCACAAACGCATTGACCGAGGGCATCAGCACGGGGCCACCCGCGGAGAGGGAGTAAGCAGTCGATCCTGTGGGAGTGGCCACGATCATTCCATCGGCACGGTAGCTGGAGACGAACGCCTGGTTGATAAAGAGGTCGTAATTATTGAGGCGAGCCAAAGCGGTTTTGTTGACCACGACGTCGTTAAATGCGTTGTAACGTCCCAATATTTCTGACCCGCGCAGCAGATCACATTGCATCAGGGAACGCTGTTCCACGGTCGCGCGGCCCTGCGCGATTTGATCAAGCACGGAGAACAGAGACGAAAGCGGAACGTCCGTGAGGAAGCCGAGCGAACCCAGATTCACGCCGAGCAGCGGCGCGTCGGTGGCAGCCGTGTCGCGAACCGCCGAGAGCAGAGTGCCGTCGCCGCCCAACACGATAACCAGATCCAGAGGCCGCGAAGACATTTGCGAGCGATCCACTTCCTCGTGGCCACTGGAATATTTGGCGGTCTCCGGATCGACTATAACCTTATAGCCGTGCGCCTGCAGCCACGCCAGCAGTTCGGGAACGGTTCGCGAAACCTCAGCGCGCTCCGGACGCGAGATGATGGCCGCTACTTTCGATTTAGAAGATGACGGCGAGCTTGGCATGTTGGAGGACAGAAAGAAGATTGTACCGAATTCGACGCGAAACCTTAACCGAGCCTCGCCATCTTAGAACAATCTCGTTAGAACAATCCTCGCAGAAGGAATTCGCGGTTCCCTTCGGCGCCGAGAATTGGTGATTCGATTACATCCGTGCTCGAGCAACGCAGCTCCAGCAACTTTTCCTTCACCTTGTCGACGGCTGCCAACTGAGCCGCCTCGTCGCGCACAATCCCTCCCTTGCTCACGAATTCCCTTCCCGCCTCGAATTGCGGTTTGACCAGGACGATCACCTGCCGCCCGCGGCGTTCCTGTGGAGTTGTCGGGAAGGCAGCGTTGACTACAGGAGGCAGGACCAGCGTCGCCGAAATGAAGGCAACGTCGATCACGATAACGTCTACTTTCTCGGCGATGACTTCAGCCGTCACGTACCGGGCATTGGTCTTCTCCAGGAGTCGAACCCGCGGATCCTGGCGGAGCTTGAAATCCATCTGTCCGTAACCGGTGTCAACCGCGATCACCCGTGCTGCGCCATGTTGCAGCAAGCAATCGGTGAAACCGCCGGTGGAAGCGCCGACATCGAGACAAACCTTGCCTTCGACATGAATGTGCCAATGTTCGAGCGCGCGCTCCAGTTTGAGTCCGCCACGACTGACGTATTTTAGATCCTCGCCAAGCAGGCGGACCGCCGCCTTCGCTTCCACCTGCGCTCCAGCCTTCTCGAGTTTCTGCTCGTTGACCAACACTTTCCCCGCGAGAATCAGCGCCTGGGCGCGTTCGCGTGAAGCAGCCAGGCCTCGGTCCACCAGAAGTTTGTCGAGTCGGAGTTTCAATCTGCGCTCTGGATCAAGAATCGTGCGCTGCGCGCCGAAGGTTGCAGCACAAGAGTGCCAGCACTTGCTCCAGTGCAAAATGCTGAACCATCTCTCGTTGCATCACTTACAAAGATACATTCGCGCTTTTCCACAGAATTATCCACGGTTGTGTTGAAAACTTTTTCGCCCTAACGTTTCCTGCAAGAAATAAAGCCGCCCGCAAGGGGCGGCTGCGGCAAATCCAGATGCGACGTTACCCGGCGACTTCTTCAAGCAGCTTCTGATCGATGTCGAAGTTGGAGTGAACGTTCTGCACATCGTCCTGATCTTCCAGCGCCTCCATAAGCCGGATCATGGTGCTGGCCGCCTGACCTTCCAACTTGATGTAGTTTTGAGGAATCATCGCCACGCTCGACGATGCCGGCTCGATTCCAGCTTTCTTCACCGCTTCGAGCACAGTTTCGAAGGCGGAGGGCTCGGTCAGTATCTCCCAATTCTCGCCATCATCGTTCAGATCTTCGCCGCCGGCTTCGAGCACGATGTTCATCAAGTCGTCCTCTTTCGCGGCGTTCTTGGGAATGATGATGTCGCCCTTCTTGTGGAACATCCAGGAAACGGCGCCAGCCTCGGCCATATTGCCGCCATTCTTGCCAAAGCAGTGGCGGATTTCGCTGACCGTGCGGTTGCGATTGTCGGTATTGATGTCGAGCAGAATCGCGACCCCACCGGGACCATAGCCCTCGAGAGAAAACTCCTCGTAGGTCGCCCCCGGCAGTTCACCCGTGCCCCGCTGAATCGCCCGCTTAATGTTATCGGCAGGCATGTTTTCGGCTTTGGCGGCAACGATGGCGCCGCGTAAACGCGGGTTGGAATCCGGATCGCCGCCGCCATTCTTCGCGGCAATGCTGATTTCCTTGATGAGGCGGGTAAAAATCTTGCCGCGCTTGGCGTCCAGCGCGCCCTTCTTGTGCTTGATTGTGGCCCACTTTGAATGGCCAGACATGGCTAGACCTCGGATCTAATGATCTTAGTTGACGCGGGATTCGCCCGTAGAAAGCTCACAGGCTGCCTCGAAAGTGTGCAGGCGAAAATGGATTATAGCACGATGGATGCGTCCAGTCGCGTCAATACTCCCCCATCGGGTAGGTTCAGTAGCTCTATTAGGTGATTGACTGCAATGAACATGCCACCTAACATGCCAGCGGGTGCGTTCTCGCCATGACTGGCAAGGTCATAGGTCATTACCGGATTATCGAAAAAATTGGCTCCGGAGCCATGGGCGAAGTCTTTCGCGCGCGCGATGAAAGGCTGGGGCGCGACGTAGCCCTGAAGATGATCCGGCCGGCTTCCAGCGAAAATCCCGACCATCTCCGCCGCTTCGAACAGGAAGCCCGCGCCGCGGCCGCGCTCAATCATCCCAATATCGTAGCCATTTACGACGTGGGCTTTGCCGACGGATCTCCCTATATCGTTTGCGAATTGCTCCAAGGCAAGACCCTGCGCAAACGCCTGGCAGAAGGACCCCTGCCAGTTCGTCTCGCCCTCGACTACGCGCTGCAAATCGTCCAGGGCCTGATCGCGGCGCATGATCGCCGCATCGTTCATCGGGATCTGAAACCTGAAAACCTGTTCGTAACGACCGAAGGCCGGGTGAAGATTCTCGACTTCGGAGTGGCAAAACTGCAACCTGCGCCGGGGGAATCCGGACGTTCCGTTGAGGATCTGACCACGGTGACCCGGAGCGGCGTTGTCGTCGGCACCGTCGCCTATATGTCACCCGAGCAACTGCGGGCCAAGGCCGTGGACCACCGCAGCGACATCTTCAGCGTGGGCGCGATTCTCTACGAAATGTTGACCGCGCGCCGGGCCTTTCGGGGCGAAACCGAGGTCGACACCATGACCGCAGTGCTGCTCGAGAATCCTCCGGAAATCAATCTCGAGCAGGCCAGCGTTCCAGTAGCGTTTCAGCAAATTGTGCGCCACTGCCTGGAGAAGGAACCGGAGAATCGCTTTCAATCGGCACGCGATCTGGCGTTTGCGCTGGATACTCTGGCCAACGCTTCTGGCCCAATCCGTCTAAGGCCCCCCAGGCAGCAAACGAAAATCGTTCCATGGGCGGTGAGCGGCAGTTTTTCTGGTTGCAACATTGCTCCTACTGGGCAATGTGTGGCAACAGCGCAGCCAAACTCCCTCTTATCGGCGTTTAACCTATGAAGCAGGCACAGTGTATTCGGCGCGCTTCTCGCCCGACTTTCGGTCGATCGTTTACGGTGCGGCATGGAATGGCAAGCCGCTGCAGCTCTTCTCAACCGTCGGCGATTCCCTGTTGAGTCAGCCACTAAACCTCGCGGATGCAAAGCTGCTCGCGATGTCTCGCACTGGCGAACTCGCGGTTGCTCTCCACGGGAGTCACCGGGGGGCGCACCTCGAGACAGAAGGAGGCATGCTCGCCCGCACACCCCTTGCCGGAGGTTCTCCCCGAGAGGTCCTCGAAGATGTTCGATGGGCAGACTGGGATGCAAACGGTGAACTAGCGGTGGTCCACCATACCCAGGGCCGTGATCAAATTGAGTATCCGATTGGCCATGCCCTATACCAAAACAGCGGCTGGATCAGCCATCTTCGGTTTTCTCCTCAAGGAGACAAAATTGCCTTTATGGACCACTCTGCACCGTGGGATGACCGCGGGCACCTTTCTTTCGTGGACCTCGGCGGACACGTCACTGTGCTTTCGACCGAGTGGGAGTCTGAGGACGGCCTGACCTGGAGTCCCGATGGGAAAGAAATCTGGTTTACAGGCGCCGGAAAGGGTCTCAACCGCGAACTAATGGCAGTCAATCTTTCCGGACGGCTTCGCAAGATCCTCGCCTTGCCCACGGGCATGACCTTGGAAGATATGGCGCCGGACGGCAGAGTATTGGTGAGCCTGGATTCCGAACGTCTTGCCCTGGCCACAACCGCTCGGGACGGCAAGAACGTGGATCTTTCCTGGCACGATTGGAACCTTGCCAAGGACATTTCGCCGGATGGACAGTCAGTCTTGTTTGAGGATTCCAGCGAAGCGGCGGGGGCCAACTATTCACTCGTCATCCGCAAAATCGACGGAACGCCGCCCGTGCAACTGGGCGTAGGAAGCGCCGGTAAGCTTTCCCCCGACGGCAAATGGGCGATTTCCATTTCCCCGGGAACCCCAGGCCGGGTGACGCTCGTCCCCCTCGGTCCCGGTCAAGCCCGCGCGATCGCCATAACCGGCCTTGAGCACATTGACAATGGTGTTGCTCATTTCCTGGGAGACGGAAAGCACATCACACTCAACGCCAACGAACCCGGCCACGCTGTGCGCACCTATCTTGTGAGCTTAGACGGAGGCAAACCAACGCCGATTACGCCGGAAGGCATGACGGGCAGCTTAATTTCACCTGACGGCCAGTACATTCTTCATGTCGACCATGCGAGAGGAATCGCGGTCTATCCTACTTCTGCCGGCGCTGGCACTCCCCGTCCCATACCCGGCCTTGAACCCAGTTTTATTCCAGTCCAGTGGTCAGAAGACGGTTCTTCTGTCTATGGATATCTTCCCGGCCAGGTTCCAACCAGTGTGTACAAGGTAAACCTCGTTTCCGGCGATAAAACTCTCCTTAAGGAGTTGCAGCCCGACACCACCGTAGGCGTGGTCAACATAGCTCCCGTGGTAGTGACTCGCGACGCTTCGCGCTTCGCCTACAGCTACTACCAGGTTTCCTCCGTTCTCTATTTGATCTCGGGCTTACACTAGCAGCCCGTGCAAGCAAGCCTCGTATCAGGGCACGCATTCATGCGTGCCGCAAACGCACCACTGTGAACGCGCCTTTAGGCGCTGGCTTTCCGGGCCGTACTTTCGCCACGGACCAGCTCTACTCATTCCAACGAACCCGCGAAATCCGCCGGCACGTAATGAAAGAAAATGGATGTCGAATTAAGTCCTTCGGCCAGCACATGCCGGTAATGAGGAACCTTCGTTCCGCGGTAGACCAGGCCATCGCCCAGCGCCTGATAAACCTTGACCGTGCCTTCCGGAGTATCCAGAAGTATGGGCCACGATGTTGCCAGCTCCGGTTCGGGAGAAAAATCCAAACATAACGTAACGCTGAACTCACACTGTTGCCGATCGGTATGCTTCTTCAGTTCGGCGCCGCTCAAGTACGACCCGAAATAAACATACGACGGCTTGATCGCTTCTCCCACAATGGCGCTGACGGCGTTCGCAATCTGGTGATGGAAGAAGCGTGCGACAGCCTCATTGTGGGCTACGTATCGCCGCGAACTCTGCTCATCTCCGAGTCGAATCGCCCTTCGCCGGATGGCATGCCGGTAGTACCGGCGTAGAGCCGCGAGATTGAAAGGGTGAATCAACCGCCCGACAGGCACGTATCCGTTTTCTCGAAAGTAAGGGGAGCCTTTGCTGACGATCTCCGCCCACTCTGCGAGACGCCGCTCGGCATGACCCTCCGGAGTCAGAATGCCGGCGCCAGCCAGCAACCTGCACACGTCTGCCGGAGTGGACGCGGGCACAGATTCCCCTGCCCGAATACGCGCAACCGCCGCTTCCAGGCGCGGACCCAGCCAAAATGGATTCAGCGAACCATTTGCCGGGTCGCGCACCCAAGCCACAGTTCCCTGCAAATTGAAATGTTTTACTAAATGCGGATGTGATTCGAGTTCCGCCGGCAGCCGCCCCGCGGGCAGGACCGAACACTGCGGATTGAAGAACAACTGCCGAGGAGAGAAGTTCAGCCACCAGCATTGTGACTGAAGCTGCCGCTGCGGAATCAAGTGCAACGGCAACTCGTCGAGCAGGCAATGAAATTGCCCGGGGGGCAGCGTCGCGGTAAGGGTTTGCCGCGACCCCACCCCCATCAGGCCTGCGATCCATTCAAGCCATGCCGTGTCTCTTAGTTGTGTAGCCATCCGTTCAAGGTGAAGCGGCTGTCAGCGAAAGCCCGCGACGGGCATTCCACTGGGGTAATCTCGTGCAACAGCGAGCACGGGAAAAACACGATTTGGTTTTGCTGCGGCACGATCCTTTGATAACCGCCCGTCTGGTAACCGCCCGTCTGATAACTGCCCGAACCGGCAGGCCGCTCGCTCCCTCGCGAATCGTGCAAGCGCAACTCCCCGCCTTCGAACTGGCGTGGTGCGCGATGGAAAAAGTAAACGAACGTAAGGCGCCGAGACGCAATCAGTTCGTGCGAAGCGTCGCTGTGCGCCCCGAAAAAGTCGCCGTCATTGCTGGCCGTGATCTGAGCCTCCACGCGCGTGACCGGAAACTCTTCCATTCCCAGCTGCTCCAGCACTCTAGGCAGCACGCCGCGGATTCGCTCCAGCATGACTTGCTCATGCTTTCCCAAATCCATCAGCACCCGGGAGCGACGATGGTTGTAATCGATTACTCCTGGATCTCCGCTGGGCGAAACTACGCCGCTGCTTTCAAACTCTGCCTCTTGCTGCAGTGCAAAGCTAATCAGTTCGTCGAGTTCTTGCGGCGCCAGGAACTCGTCCAGGACAACGCATTGCGCTCGCACGATCGCGGGCGCATCCAAAACTCCCACGCCGTTGCCTGAGTCAGCGTGGCTTTGCTGTGCTCCTTGTTGAACAGGAATTGCACAGGTACGCTTGATGGCCGGAAGGCGCTGATGTGCGGCCCCGGTCCTTGCGGAGGCTGCGGAGCGCCCGGACCCGGAGTCGTTCCTGGAGGCTGCGGCGTTCGGACGTGCGGCCCCGGCCCTTGTGGCGGCTGCGGGGCGCCCGGCGATCCAGCGAACGGAACCGTGGCCGGCATCGTCTCTTCTGTCCCGGCAGGGATTCCCGAGCTAGCCAGGATCTGCTCCACAATGCTGCCGCCTAACAACGCAAAAGCGCGTTGCGCTACGGTTTCACCCACCGAGCGAGCTATGGTTGCGTTTACCGCCGATTGTGTTTCTGGATTGCTGCTGGAGACCGCCCTGGAGGTTTGCAGGAGACTCATCAACAACTCCCGCTCTCGCGGGCTGAGAATCCGTTCATCCTGCATTAACGTTTCAGAAAAGGCATCGAGAATCTGCTTCGCCGTCATCGGGCACACTCCTCCCTTGCACTTGCATGCACGTTTTAGTTCCGGGGGCGAAGGGAGGAAGCCGCTTCGGCGAGACACTAGCACCAAGCTTGCAAATTATCAAACAGTATTTATGTGCATGGAGTGGAAAACGCGGCCTGAGTACCCAGTAGCCAGTACCTAGCACCCAGTGCTCGACTCTCCGCGAATCATTGTCGTTCCCACCCCCGAGCGAAAGCGAGGGGCTGAGGAATCTTGGTCTTGCGCTGTTCCCTGGAACAGGAGCAGCAGCCGCGAGCCCGAGGTCTCGGTACTCGGTACCAGGTACTAGGTACTAGGTACTAGGTACTGCTGCCCCCACCATGGAATGGAAAACCTTCATCCCGTCAGTACCGCCGAGTGCGGGTTCGGATGACCGTTCGGGATGAGGCATCATCCCGACCACGTTGCCGCCCGCGTTGCAGATGCCGGCGATGTTGTCCAGAGAACCGTTCGGATTGGCGGAGGGCGAAATCTCACCGGCCGGCGTGGAATAGCGAAATACGATGCGGTTGTCGCGATGCAACTCGTGCAACGTCGCCTGATCGCAGAAGTAGTTCCCTTCCATGTGGCCGATGGGGATGGTCAACACTTCTCCCTGCGAACAGGCGTTGGTGAAAGGAGTGGAAGCATTCTCCACTCGCACCTGCACCGGCTTGCAGACGTATTTCAATCCGGTGTTGCGCATGAGCGCCCCCGGCAAAAGCCCTGCCTCGCACAGGATCTGAAAACCGTTGCAGATTCCGAGCACCAGTCCGCCGTCGTCGGCAAAGCGGCGCACCGACTCCATCACCGGAGAGAACTTCGCAATCGCGCCAGTGCGCAGGTAGTCGCCAAAGGCAAACCCTCCGGGGACGATGATGGCATCGCAATTCTCCAGATCATGCGATTCATGCCACAGAAAAGTCACGGGCTGCCGCGCGACTTGCTGAATCGTCCAGAACGCATCGTGATCGCAGTTCGAGCCGGGAAAGATGATGACTCCAAATTTCATCGCCTGTCGCCTGTCCTTGATGTGGGATTTGAGGCCAGTTTAGCACGGCAGCATTAGCGCCTTACAAAGAGCTTTCACCATAGAGACACAGAGAAAAAAGCAGAAAGAACAAAGCAATTAAGAGTGCTGTCAAGGCGTGTGGATGGTTCTTTTTTGGGGAGGGAGTTTACTACCCGCTACCCCCTCCCCCCTCGGTCTATTGGAATCTTTGAGTTAGCGGAAAAACGCGAAATAATATATTGGAATCAATCACTTACGGGTAAAATCTTGGGGATAAAGGAGTTGCGTTCCGATTCCTTCTCGGGTGGCGCAACTGACTCTACTGCCTTTGCTTGGGCAATGATGCGACGAATTGTGGGCTGTGCGCAAGGTCAGATGTCACAGGGTTGGCCTGTGGAAATCCTATGGCGGTTTTAGGAGCTTCCATAGGGGCGGCTTCCTTACGTCGCAAGGACGCCGACCGTAAGTTACAATGCTGACCGCTTCGCCACCGTCGCCCGTCGTGTGCTCGCTGGCCGCTTCACTTACACCGATCTAGCGGGAAACAGCGATTCGCCACATCACGCGCCGACAGAGGCGGGGAGACGCGAGTCCCCCTCTAGTCGCCGTCGGATTTCTTCGGCTTTCTTACAGAGGCAGACTTCTCAGTTTGCCTCTTTTTCTTTTTTGCCGGAGCTTGTAGAATCGCGCTCGCCAGCCGCTTAAGTTCTCCAGTTCTACCGGGCCTTCTCTGTATTCAGGTTGTTTCATGGGGTGACGTTTGGCATCTGACGACAAACCTTCACTGTGGCCTTTGGCCGTTCTCGGTATTCTGGGTGTAGTTTCGTGGTTTCGCTCAAAATCTAACACTCCAATTCAACCGGCCATTGAGCCGATACAAGCACAAGGTAGCACCGATAGGAATAGCGGCATTGGCAAGAATGAAAACAACGTTCCCACCGGGGTCATCGCCGTAGTTCAGATACCAGAAACCAAGACCAAGGAGGAGGGTGCCAAAAAGAGGCGACAAGCAATAAGGCGGCTTCGGAAGGCTGGGGATTTTGGATTACCCTCGGCACATTCCTCGTCATCTTGGCCTACACACTTACTACTATCAACCAGTGGAAGGAAATGATCAAAGCCTCTTATGCCGCCACGACCGCTCTGGAATTGCCCGCAAACAACTTGAACAAGTAGAGCGGCCTTGGTTGACGGTCACACTTACTGTTGATCCACCAGGATTCATCTTTCCGAAGACTGGCGAATCTCGAATAAACATCCGTCCCCACATAAAGAACATCGGCCATTCTGTGGCTAGCGGGGTCACGTTCAGTCACCAGATATATCTTTCGTATGGGAACTCCATTTTCAGAGAACCCACGGAACGCCAGCAAAAGCTTTGTGATCCTATTGCCGCTGCACCTATTGATTCGAGCGGCGAGGGGAGAAAACGTCTCGGCGAGCTCGTCCATGATTTTGAAGTTGCCCGAATTCGTAGTTCACGAGGAAACAAATGTTGCGTAATCTAGCACTGCTGGCGTTGGCTACAACCTCGTTGATCGCCCAAACTGCTCAGGGTCCCACGGCTATCAGGCGCCACTACAACCCCGGTGACACGCTTCACTATACCGTCACATTCGATGGTGATCCCAATTTCGATAGCGTCGGTGTCTACTTTCAAGGCGGAGAGGTGCCGCCGGATCAATCAGGGCTTACGAACGGTTTTAGCGTAACGCGCTTTAGGAAGGCCGCTCCGGGGAAGTTTGAGGTGGAGGGGGAAATTCCGGGAAACGTTGCGACCAGTACGTATCGCCTTGCGGGAGTGCAAATCCGAGTCAGCCCGAATGATGTCGAAGAACTATGATGCGGGTGAGTTCCACGAGACTATTGATGTTGACAATGGCGCTAAATATGTATTTCCGCCGCTGAATCTGTCGTGCCTAAGTAGGGCTAACTCCAATCAAAGTCCCCAGCGCTGCGCAAAGTACGCGCATGGGTGTGACACCTGCGGGTTCGGGATCATCTTCAAAGGCAACGGACAGCAGGTTCCGTCCACTACGCGCGTCCCTTCGCTCCGCTGACGGCCGCGTCGGCGTCGATCGACATGAGTTGGGCAGCTGCAGGCGGAAATCAAGATCAAGGTCAAAGGCAGTCGGAACAAGAGTGTCCGACCCACACGAGCTCTTTCGGCGGGGACTGAGTCGGCGCTGCGGTGTTCGTGTTCGTGTCGGGTACTGCAGCGGCAGGCTGGTCCGGGTCTCCGGGTTGGGCGTCATCGTTGCCTCGGGCGAAGTCTGAGGCGGAATCCCTTTGGCCTTGACGATTGCCCAGTGCCAATCCTGGTCGGGAAAGAGAGCGAAATTCAAGAGACGTGCGAAAGATTGCGGTCGTCGATGGAGCGGCCGATCCCTTTACGCGCAACAGCAGAGTTACGTCAGGTTGCTTCTGGAGCGAGTCCTGCGCTTGCTGCGGGGAACCGACTCGCGACCGCGGGAACAATCCGTGCCTGTCCAAAATTGCTTGCGCTTCCGGGCTCGAGGCGTTTCACGATGGTCAGGCCGATCACTACCTCGCGCAGTTCCCACGCGGTTCCGTTGTGCATCGAAACCTGCAGCGAATCTCCGTCAATCGTTGCCGGTCCGTCCAGCTTCGCGAGTTCGGTGCGCGGCAACTCGTCCATCATCAGCGGATCGGAGAGCAGCGAACTGGTCTTGGAGCTGAACGAAAGACTGCAAACCACATCGGGAGATGAAACGCGAAAACTCTTGCCTGCGGGATCGAGCGAGAATACTGGTGACGAGCCAGCCGCGTGGCGGCTTTCAGCGTCGTCCACTACCTTCGACAGATTGTCGTTATCGATGACAACTTCCGACGCAGCCGGTTTCTTGCGAAAACTGCGCGCCACGTCTCCCAGTGGAGCTTCATCCGCGTCCTGTGCGGTAAGGCACGAGGGCAGAGCCAAGAGAAACATTGCTGAAACCAGCAAAGCCAACTTCAGGCGGTTTGGGGTAGGTGTCAGCACAACGAATAAGGAAGCGGACAAAAGCGCCCGCCTCAGGATGACAAACAAATGTCCTATGGGGATTGTAGTGAGAGCGAAGCGAGAAGCGCAGGTTACCCTGGCAAACTTTAGTACTAGAAGGCAGGGGTGGAAGAAGTAGACTGGGCGCGCGCGGACGAAATGGAGGCGCAACGGAGCGCGCGCCCAAACCTGGCCCCAAACTCTCTAAAGAAGACCCGAAGCCCGCAAACGCGAAACCGGATCGGCCACCGGTTCCCGCCGGAATACCCAGCGAGCCACCGCGAAGCCCAAAGCTGCATAACACAGATGCATGAACCTCATAGATGCCCTCAACGATCCGAATCAGCCATTCACCTCAGGGGAGGATCAGCATCACTATCGGAAAAATAGCAGTGGAATAACGGCCGGACAAGGCCCGTCCGTGCCATAGCTGTAGCACGAAAGTAACAGGCCTAGCCCACGGGTCAATTGCGGCAAGCGCAGCCGTTTAGCGGATCTTCTTGGTCATTTGTTAGTGCGCTTCGTTGTTAGTGCGCTTCCGTATTTTCAGGCTCTCCGGCTCGACCTGCCGGCGGAACTACCACGGTGGAAAGATTGCTGTCGGCGGTGAGCTTTCGGAAGTCCGACAGATCGTGGCGCTGCAAGTCCTGCCAGCGGCTAAGCAACTCGCCGCCTTGCCGCCTCATTTTCTCAAACTGCAACTGCTCGGCTTCGGTGGGAGCCGCGTCAGCTGCTGCCCACGTTCATGGCAAGGAAGGCCAGCTTGGCGTCGATCTGCGGCGGGTAGGCGAGCGAATCCTCGTTCGCGCTGATGGTCAGGTTGATGAGTTGATCGCGCATTCCGACCAGTTTTTTCTCGAGATCGTCGGCCGAGGATGCGATCGGCTTCGTGCTGGCGTTCTCCGGCAGACGGCGTTTGAGACCGGCAACTTGAGACCGCACGTCCTGAATCTGGTTGACCGCGTCGTACACCAGGTTCAGTTCCTCATGAATCTGCATCAGCATGTTGAACTGCTGGGCCAGGTCCGCCTGACCGACGTTCACCCGGGGATCCAACTTCACTTCCAGCGGCGCGACCTGGCTTGCGCCGCCAACCGTCAACCGCACCTGATACTGGCCGGGCACAGCCACCGGGCCGCGCGCGCCGCCGCCGTATTCCCACAGGTAGTAGCCGGGAACGCGATGCGCTTCTTCATAGCGCAAATCCCACACGAAGTGATTTAAGCCAGCCTCTGGCTTGATCTCTTTTTCCGGCTTCTTGTCATCGGGATCTGGAGGTTCGTCGAGGCGCTTGGTCTCGACACTGGAATACTTGCGTACCAGCTTACCGGAGGCGTCCAGAATTTCCAGCTTAACTTCTGTCGGCGCTTTCGGCGCATCCTTCAGGTAGTAATAAATCAATGCGCCCGCAGCGGGATTCTGCCCCGTACGCTTGGAGGGATGCTGCTCGCCGCCTTCGCCGGCCTGAATGCGGTACGCCGGCCCCGGGGTGTAGAGATGAGCATCCTGCTTTGCCACGTCGTCATCAAACTGGCGGAGCGGACTGACGTCATCGAGAATCCAGAACGCGCGCCCGTGGGTCGCGACCACAAGATCGTTGCCCTTCACCACGAGGTCGTGTATGGGAGTGGTCGGCAGATTCAGTTTGAGCGCGCGCCAATCCGCGCCATCGTTGAACGAAACGTAGACGCCGTTCTCGGTTCCCGCATAGAGCAACCCGCGCTTCTTCGGGTCTTCGCGGACGGCGCGTACGAAACTGCCCTCGGGAATCCCGTTGGTTAGTTTCGTCCAGGTCTGGCCGTAATCGCTCGTCTTAAAGATGTAGGGGCGAAGGTCGTCGTTCTGATGGCGGTCCACAGCAATGTAGGCCGTGCCTGCATCGTGAGGCGAAGCCTCCACCTGGCTTACTCGGCTAAATTCCGGCAGGTCTTTGTCAGGCAGAGCTTTGTTGTGGGGCGTAATGTTCGCCCAGTTCTTGCCAGCGTCGCGCGTAATTTGGATCAGACCGTCGTCGGTACCAACCCAGATTAAACCTTTCGTGATGGGCGACTCGGCGACGGCAAAGATCGTGTCGTAGTATTCGGTACCGGTGTCGTCGAGAGTGATCTCGCCGCCTGAAGCTTGCTGCTTGCTCTTGTCGTTGCGCGTGAGATCGGGGCTCATCGCCTGCCAGTGCACGCCGCCGTCCGTGGTTTTGAACAGACGTTCGCCGCCGTGGTAGAGCGTGTTCGGATCGTGCGGAGAAATGAGCACGGGGGCGGTCCACTGGAAACGATGCTCTAGGGTTGCGGCGCCGTTACCGTCGGAAATCACAGGCTGCTCGGTGATGGCTCTCACCTGCCCGATGCGCTTGTCGAAGCGCGTGATGTTTCCCTGATAGTCGGCGGCGTAGACAATATTCGGGTCGGGCGGAAAGGGCGCGATGTAGCCCGCCTCGCCTCCACCCACGTCGTACCAGTCGGAGCGATCGATGGCGCCGTCGTCGCTGCGGCTGACGATGGCCACAGTGCCGCTGTCTTGCTGAGCGCCGTAAACGCGATACGGCACGGCTGAGTCGGTGGTGACGTGGTAGAACTGCGCCGTGGGTTGGTTGTCTTCGCGCGTCCAGTTCTTGCCGCCATCCAACGTCACTGTAACGCCACCGTCGTTCGATGCGATCATGCGGCGGGGGTCTTTGGGATCAATCCAGAGGCCGTGGTTGTCGCCGTGCGGAATCTTGATCTTGTTGAAGAGGTGACCGCCGTCGGTGGATTTGTACGCGTCCACATCTAATATGTAGACGACGTTTTCGTCTTTCGGGTCAGCGAAGATGTGCATGTAATACCAGGGCCGCTGCCACAGACTGTGACTGGAATTGACGGACTCCCAGGTCTCGCCGCCATCTTCGGAGCGGTAAAGGCCGCCATCGGGATTGCGCGCTTCGATGAGGGCGTAGACGCGATCAGAGTTGGCCGCGACGGCGACGCCGATGCGTCCGTAGGGGCCTTTGGGCAGGCCATGTTCTTCGAGCCGCTTCCAGGTTGCGCCCCCGTCGTTCGAGCGGTAGAGGCCGCTGCCCGGACCGCCGTCGGTAAGACTCCACGGGGTGCGCCGCGCCTGCCAGAGCGCGGCAAACAAGATGTGGGGGTTGCGGGGATCGAAGGCCACGTCGATGCCTCCGGTGTTGTCATCTTTGTAGAGAACCTTTTCCCATGTCTTGCCGCCATCGACCGTGCGGAAGACGCCGCGTTCGGCGTTGGGTCCATAGGGATGGCCGAGAGCCGCCACGAAAACGATGTCGGGATTATCCGGATTGATAATGATTTTGCCGATGGCGCGAGTGTCGCCGAGACCAACGTTCTTCCAGGTCTTGCCCGCGTCGAGAGACTTGTAGACTCCATCGCCTTGAGAAATGTTGCCGCGTATACAAGCTTCGCCTGTGCCTACGTAAATAATGTTGTGATCGGAAGTGGCCACGGCCAGGCTGCCGATCGATCCCGTTCCCTCTTTATCGAAAATTGGTGACCAGGTCATGGCCCCGTCGGTGGACTTCCAGACTCCGCCGCCCGTCGCGCCGAAATAGTAGGTCGTGGGATCGCCCGGAATTCCGGCGGCGGTCAGGGAACGTCCGCCGCGGAACGGACCGATCAAGCGATACTTCATGCCCTTGAACAGTTTGTCTTCCGGCTTGCCGGATTCGTCTTCCGGAGTTGTTTTCTGATCAGTGTTGGTCGCTTTTGTTGGCGTGGACTCCGCGGCCTTGGCAGCCTTCGATTGACGCTCAGGCTTGGTCTGGGCAAGAGCCGCGGTCTGACCCCACAGGGTGAGTGCGGCGAGAAGAAGGGGCAACCAGACTATCTGAATCATTTCGGAGTTGATCTTGCAAAACGTGTTTCGACCGGCCATGTTCGCGTGCCCCCAGTTTAGAGAGGTGGATAGAGAGAAGAGATAATCGTCCCTATGGTACTGCGATGGCAACATAATGGAAAGCAAGTGGTCGGTGGCCAGTGGTCGGTGGCCAGTAAGAAAGAGGTTTTCTGAACACTGACCACTGGCCACTTACCACTTGCCCCTAAACCTTCACAGCAGTCGCCGAGCCGCCTGAAGCTCTTTACGTTTCGCGGCATCGACCTTTGGGTAGGATAGGTCGAGTTCTTCCAGCGTTTCTACGATTGCTGCGGCGACTGCCAGGTGCGTGAACCATTTATTGTCGGCGGGAATGACGCACCATGGGGCGTGCTTTGTTGCAGTGTTGCGAATCATGTCTTCGTAGGCGTTCTGATACTCGTCCCAATACTTGCGTTCGTGAATGTCGGCGGCGGAGAACTTCCAGTTTTTCTCCGGTTCGTCGAGGCGCGCCAGGAAGCGGCGCTTCTGCTCCTTCTTCGAGAGGTGCAGGAAGAACTTGCGGATCACCGTGCCGTTGCGCGCCAGGTGCCTCTCGAAGTTGCGGATGCTTTCGAAGCGTTCTTCCCAGATGTTCTTGGTCACGAGCGTTGGCGGAAGGTTCTCGCCCGCGAGCACCTTGGGATGCACGCGCACGATCAGCACCTCTTCATAATAAGAACGATTGAAGATCCCGATGTGCCCGCGTTCCGGTAGATGCTGCGTGGTGCGCCAAAGGAAATCATGTTGCAGCTCCGTGCTTGACGGCTGTTTAAACGAGCGCACCTGGACGCCCTCCGGATTCACGCCAGACATGACGTGCTTGATGGTGCTGTCTTTGCCGGCAGCGTCCATGGCCTGAATGATGAGCAGCACAGACCAGCAATCCTGCGCGTAAAGCTTGTCCTGCAACTTCCGCATGCGTTCGATGTCTTCTTGCAAGCGCTCTTTGGCTTCGTCTTCCGAATGCCAATCTCCGGTGTCGGCGGGATCGAAGTCTTTCAGGCGGAAATGCTTGCCGTCGTCGACGCGGTAGCACTTCGCTAGTTTGGTGGTTTTCATGGTCGGTCGCTTCCCAAGGCCTTGTTGCAAGTCTACCGCGTTAAGGAGAAAAGAAGGGTTCTCTTAGGTCAATTCACTTTAAGGTAGCAGCCAATGCGTGGTGCGGCGATAGTACGCTCAACCGTGCTTTGAGCGAGCGCCGCCATCTCCATCGCCTTCACTGACTTGTCCTCGCATCACGCCTGCCATTGCCCGACTCCGTGATCGGCCAAACTATCTCCGGTCAGCAGGCATGGCGGTCCTTCATCGCCCTGAAGCTGCAAGGGGCATCCTCTGATTAGTCTTGACTTTGTGTTGATTTCGTATATCTTTGGCTGCCTAGTCGAACCTGGAAGGCAATCTCGCAGCATTGAAGTTTACGAGGTTGGCGCAGACTTTGGCTCTCGGAGAAAGGGCCGACCTCGCATTTAATAACAAAGGAGCTTCGCCATGGCTGCTAACCCGGTTATTCGCCCCACCGAATTAAGACTCGAACCAGAGAGGACAGAATCCGAAACCACTGTCCGAGCGACAGGCCGGATCACCTCATCTACCTCGACCATGCTGGAGAACACGCTTCGCGATCTGATCTCGCATAACAAGCGCGTGATCTTAGATCTGACGAATGTAGACTACATTGACAGTTCCGGTTTGGGAGCGCTGGTGGCTGTTTATATGCACGCGACAAGGGCCAATTGCGTTCTGGAGATAGCGAATCCTAAGGCGCGGATCAAAGACCTGTTCGGCCGCAGCGGATTGGGTTCGGTGTTCAAAGGGCATGGGGAAAACTATTTTGAAGGCATGTGATTTCTGATTAGTGTCTCCCGGACAGCCGCAGTAGGTAGCCGGTGGCCGACGTGTCGGTTGGGGGTTCAGCAGGCGTGATTCGTGTAGGTTGCGACCAACTCAGGCCCCGACCGGCTTTTCGATGACCATCGGAAGCTTCGCGTGATGCCAGGCGTCGAACCCTCCCACTACATTCACCACATTCTGAAAACCGGCTCGCTGGAGCAGGCTGCAGGCGATCATGCTGCGGTAGCCTCCCTTGCAGTGAACGGCGATGGGAAGATTGCGATCGATTTCGGGGGGCGCTACTTTGAAGTTATCGAGCGGCCACCAGGTTGCGCCTTCGATGTGCCCGGCTTCCCACTCAGGCTCGCGGCGGACATCGAGCACCTGCACGTCTGATTCTTGCAAGCGGCCGCTGAGAGCTTCCACGCTAATTTGTGGAAGTGTGGCCACGGGAAATCCCGCTTGTTTCCAGGCTTCGACGCCTCCCTTGAGGTATCCCCGGGCATCTTCGAGGCCGATACGGGCCAGTCTCATGCGGGCTTCCGACACTGCTTCTTGCGAATCGGCAATCAAGACGGGGCACGCCGCCAGACCCAGCAGCGCTCCCGCCCACGAGGCGAACTGTCCTGACAACGCAATATTCACCGACCCCGGCACGTGCCCAGCGGCGAACTGATCGCCTGAACGAACGTCCAACCCGATTGCACCTTCCGCCAAGAGAGTTTTCAGTTCGGCAGGTTCAACCGGTGGCAAGGCCGGGAGGTCTGACAGCGCCGAGGCTCCAGTGCGATTGATTTCCGCGTCCTGGGCGAAATATGCCGGACGCGCCGGCAGCTTGCTGGTCAACTGTTGAACGAACTCTTCCCTGCTCTTGATCTGCAAGGCGTAATTGGTGAGCCGCTCGGTGCCGACGGTAGAGACACGCTCGGCGCGCATGTTGCGCCCACAAAGTGAACCAGCCCCGTGCGCCGGATAAACCAAAACATTATCGGCTAGCGTGAGTAACTTCCCGTGCAGGCTGTCATAGAGCATGCCTGCAAGTTGCACCGGAGTATAGCGCTTGGAAAGATCGGGACGGCCCACGTCTCCGAGGAAGAGCGTGTCGCCAGTCAGAACCGCCCAGGGCGCGGGAGACTTTTCCTCATCTGTAATTACGAAGCACATGCTCTCCGGGGTGTGCCCCGGCGTTTCCAGAGCTGTGAGGCGCATCTTCCCAACCCGCAGTTGGAAACCGTCCTCGATCGCTACGTGAGGGAACGTCGCCCCTGCCTGTGCGCCAATGTAGATGCGCGCGCCGGTTCTGGCCGCCAGCTCTCTGTGCCCGGAAACAAAGTCGGCGTGCAGGTGAGTCTCGAAGATATGGCGGATGGAAACCCGATTCGTCTCGGCAGCCTGCAGGTAAATTTCCACGTCACGCTGCGGATCGACCACAACGGCTTCACCCTCCGAGGCCAGCATGTAGGAGGCATGCGCCAGACAGCCCAGATAAAACTGTTCGAAGTGCATCGTTCTCCCCCGAGTATAAAAGATCAAACCATTCTATCCCGCAGGAGTGGAGACCGCACGGATCGAAACGGGCGATGAAATCGCAGACTCTTGCAAGTACTCAGGATTGATGTTGTATAATTCAGCCCTCTAACCCTGCCAATCTGCGAGGTGGCTCTTGACGAAAAGAGTTGCGCTTCTGCTTCTGTCTATATCGCTTGCGGGATTTGCCAAGGCACAATCGATACCCCCCGATGTTTTCGACGTCTTGCCCTATTCCGCCATAGTTCAGCCGCCCTCGCCTCTCGCGGGGACAATTGCGAGTGTCACGAGCTACAACGGGATGCCGCCGTGCAATCTGCCGTCAGGTCTGTGTCCCCTCAAGAATTCGAGCAACTTCAAGGCTCAGCCGGGCATCTTCGGATTGGCTGGCAGCCTTAACGGCAGCATTGCGACGGCGTTATCGGTATTGCCGCTTGCATCTCCCGCTTCTGGAGTGATTACCAAGACGGACCCAGTGACGGGAGCCGAACTGCCCTCAAGCATCTCGTTGGGTCCCATCTTCACCGAACGTGCCGAGACGATCGGCAAGCACAAGCTCTACATTGGAGTTTCGAGCCAGAACTTTCATTTCACTTCGCTGAATGGGCAGTCTCTCAATCCGGTTACGATGCTGGATAAGGGTGGTGTTGCAACTACACTTCAGGCCAACGGACAGACCCTTGTGACGTTTCCGGCCACGGTCAATGTCAAGATGGATCTTCGGCTCTCACAGAATGTGGCGTTCCTCACCTACGGGGTCACCAATCGTATCGATGTGTCCGTCGGGCTGCCGGTGGTTCACGCGGCTTTTTCGTCGCAGACCTACAATGGGCTTATTTATGTTGGGGATGGATTTGGCGATCAAGCGGGTTCCTCGCAACCGAATTGCTGGTGTCTAGACACATTCACGCCTGGCGCGCCGCCTGACGGGGTTACCGGGAGTGGCCTGATACTTTCGCAGATCGGCTTCTCCAGTTTCTCTAAGACCGGGTTTGGGGACATGTTGCTGAGATTCAAAGGGAACGTAATCGAAGGGAGCAAATTGGCGCTCGCCGTGGGAGGCGACTTGCGGTTGCCGACAGGGGACGAACGCAACTTCCTGGGAACCGGCGCGGTCGCCTTCAAACCCTTTGCCGCCCTCTCGCTGTACACAAAACCGTGGAGCAATGGCATCGTTTTCTCGCCCCATATCAATGTAGGATGGCAGTTCGCTGGAAAGAGCATTTTGGGAGGAGGGATCAACGGAGGTACGACCGTGACGCTGCCCGATGGGGTCTCTGCCCTGGCACCACCACTCAGTTCCACTAAGGACTACCTGCCCGACGTTTTCTCGTGGGCCGTGGGGTCGGAAGTAGCCCTGGGACGACATAATACAGTCGTCGTTGACATCCTTGGGAACCAGATCGGTTGGATTCACGGCATTGAAAACCTGACAACTGGATCGGTCGCGAATGTCCCGCTCCCGCAAACCACCAAGACTTCGAGTGCTCCGGTCGTAACGGCGACGGGGTTCACGGACGGCGGTCACACCTCGTTCGGGCAGTACAGCGGCGCGTTCGGCTATAAGGCACGCATCGTGGGTAATTTGGTGGGTACATTCAACATGCTGGTTCGGTTCGACAATAACGGTCTCACCGCACGCGCCACGCCGCTTTACGGGTTAAGCTACACGTTCTGAGCCGCGGCCTCGGGATTTTGAGTTACTAATTTCGGCCGGCGATTACTTCCCGAACGGGTCGGTAATAAGCCACCGATCTCCATTCTTGCGGAGGCGAACGGTGACCACGGTTCGATTCGTTTTCGCCTGGCCTCCGGGCGGGGTTGTCGAAGTCGTTAGATCACATGAAATCGCTGCTGTGCCGGCTTGAATGACGGGTTCTTGCGTCCTTGGTTTCAGGATGAAGAGAACCTTGTATCCCCCGGGAGGACGAAGCTGTTCGAGGTATTTGCTGGTAGCGCCCGGCCAAATGTCCTTCAACTCGCGCGTTTGCTGATGTTCGAAAGCAGCGTTGAACTTATCCAAGGCAGCTTGTATGCCTTTCGTATCGGCGTCTCGCGAATCCATTTCATTCAGGAACGATTGAGCCTCGTTGCGGTGGGTGCTATTGGGATATTTACCCATGAAGTCGCTCAAAGCCCGGCGATCATTCTTGTCCAGGTTCTTCCAGCGAGTGGCCTCAATTTGGGCGGACGCTTCGCCCGCATGCGCGCTCTTGGGAAAGCGATTTAGGTAGCTCTGCAGAGCCGCAACGTCGTCCCGGCTGGTGCGCGCCCAAACCAGATCTTCCAATTTTGACTCCGCGTCCGCCTTGTGAGGGCCGGTCGGATATTTCTTGAGGTACTCTTCGAGTTGCAACGGATCGGCAGCGCCGCTGGCCCGGTTCCAATCCTGGGCTTCGGGGTCTACTGTCGGTGCCGGATTTGACGGAGGAGGCTGCGGCTTCTCTTTCTCCTTCTCCTTCTCTGGCGGAGGCTGAGCGCCACTTGCCACCGTTTCGGCCGGTGCGGTCTTTTCTGTCTTGGCCTCCGTGGGCGCCCGCTCCAACTTGAAGGTAAGTCGCCGGGAAGCTGCGCTGGCAACATCCACTTGCTGCTCGGCGGCAGTGTATCCGGGTTTCTCCACTCGTACTTGATGGCTTCTCGCCTCGACCTGCGCGCTGAATACACCCTTTCCATCAGTGCGCCCGAGCGGTACGCCGTCAACGGAAACAAGCGTGTCGGGAAATCCGGTTTTCACGACGAGGGTTCCGGTCGCGGCCGACTTTGCTTCTGCAGGTTGGGACGGCGGCGGAACCGGCTGCATCAAGAGGTTTATGGGCGGAATCTGCTTGCCCGAATCGACTGTCAAATTCTGTTCGACCGATGTGTACCCATTCAACTGTGCTTGGATCCGATACTGGCCCGGTTTGAGATCAAGCCGGCAGTTCGGAGTGAGGCATGAACGATCCCCAACCCGCACCGACGCTCCGGGGGGATCGGTACGGATTTCCACCGGAACCGTTGTAACCCGGAATAATCGTGGTACGACTATGATGCCCGCCACGACTACTACGACCGCCGCTGCACCGGCAGCGATCTGGCGCACGGGAAGCGGCTTTGGCGGGGCGGTGGTCGCGATCTGCGAATCGATCCGCCGGAGGACGCGCAAGGCGATGGTGGCGACTTCGTCCTCCGCAGGGTATGGGGCGGCGATCTCCTGGGCCTTGGCGGCAAGCTTTTTCAGTTTGGATTGCTTGGTGGTTGGAACTTGCCGCTCAATCGTCAGCAACTCGTTCCGGGCGGCGTCATGGGACTTTTGCCGACGTTCGGCCTCAATTTGATCTTGCAAAGTCCGTTCGAGATCGCTTGCGGCTGGGGTCGACCCGTACTGCCGCATAGCCTGCTGCGTCAACCCATGTGCTTCCGCGTAACGGCCCTCATGCTGGAGCTGGACGGCTTGGCTGAGCAATTCGTCGCGACGTTTAGCGTTCAGCCTGCTGCGCGCAGTAGTCAGCAACTCCTCAAATGCCGGGTCCTTCGGTAAATTCTTCTCGAGCAGAATTACAGCTTCTTCGTCCCGTCCTTCGCGCACCAATGTTTCTGCCCGAGTCCGAATGCTCTTCAATTCCAGTTCTGTGCGGAGCTGGGCTTCGGCGGCTCGCAGAAGGTTCGAGATGCTCTCCTCGTCCGGGAATTGCGTGCTGCATCGTTGAAGTACTTCAATCGCCCGCGCGGTCTTACCTTCTCGCAGTTGCTTCTGCGCTTTTTCGGTGGCCTTCGCGATGGCTTCCTGGCGCTGCCGCTTCGCTTGCTCGGTTTCAATGCGGAGGCGCTCTTCGGCGGTCCGCAGGAGCTTCGAGACGCTATCGTCATCCGGGAATTGCTGGCTGCATCGTTGAAGCGCTTCAATTGCTTGCGCGGTCTGGCCGTCTCTGAGATGCCCCTCAGCCTCTTCCGTTGCCTGGGCGATGGCTTCCTGACGCCGCTTGGCCTGTTCGGTTTCAATGCGGAGGCGCTCTTGCGCGGTCCGCAGGAGCTTCGAGACGCTCTCGTCGTCCGGGAATTGCTGGCTGCATCGTTGAAGCGATTCAATCGCCCGCGCCGTCTGGCCGTCTCTGAGATGCTGCTGCGCTTCTTGTGTTGCCCTGGCGATGGCTTCCTGGCGCTGCCGCTGCGCTTGCTCGGATTCAATCTGAAGCTTCAGGGCATTCAGTTCGCGATCATCGGGCGAAGTTTGCAGGCCTGTTTCGACGAGCTCAAGCGCACGGCCCAACTCACCGCTAACTCGAAGACGCCCTGCCTCAGCCAGCAGTTCCGCCCGCTGACGCGCAGCCGAGACCGATTCCCGAGCCTTCCCCAGAAGCTCCGCCTCGGGAAATTGTTTCAGCCCCTCCTCAAGAATGCGCAACGCCTGCTCGAACTGACCTTGACTGGCCTGAGCGTCGGCTTGGCGCTCAACTGCGGCGATCTGCTGCTCCCGGGCGCGAGATTCCGCCAAGCTCAGCAGTTCGTCGATTTCGCTTTGTCCGGGATGTTGCGCTGCCGCCTGCTGCAGGATCTGCACCGCCAGAATGGCCTGACCCCGGTTCAGCAGGTCCACCGCCTGCTCGACCGCACCTCGCACAGCTTGTTGTCGCCGGAGCAACTCTTGCTGACGTAGCACTTCTTGTTGCCGGAGCACTTCTTGTTGCCGGAGCGCCTCCTGCTGACGGAGCGTCTCCTGCTCGGATTCTCTTAACGCCTCAGCAGCCTCACTCGCGGCAGAAGGCTCGGAGATGTCAGCCGCTCCCGGCGGGGCGCCTTCCACATACTGTTGAGTGAAGGCAAGATCAGATTGGGCTGGCGCTACTTCCGCCCCTGGCACGACTGGCGCCGTTTCGCGCTCGATGAGCGGCGGGGGGACTGAAGCCTGGGCGGTGGGCTGCGGGATACTGTCGACTCCGGTGCGGGCCTGAGTTTCCGCCGAAGGAATCCTCTCTTCCAGTTCGCCAATCCTTAAAGTCAGGAGTCGCTTGAAATCCTGAATGGCAGACTGTACCTTCTGGTTGTCCTGATAGTGGTCTCCTATCTGCACAACTTCCCCAAGAATGACCTCAAGCTGACTGCGGCTCATCGCATCGGTTGAGCCAATCTCAACCCCGGCGGCTGGCGAGCCATCGGTAGCAGCAGTAGGTTCGTCGGAGACTCGTGCCTGGTTCAGTCTTTCAGCCAACTCGCTGGCGGCACGCTGTGCTTTGACCCGCATGACAAGAGCGAGTAGCGATTCATACTGTTCTTTCACAGCGGGGGCAGCATACGAACCCCATTGCGAGAGATTTTCCAGAATGCCTTCGGCGGAGTCGAACGAGCGCACCTTCAGGAGCATGCGTACGTCGGGGAGAGCCTTCTCCATGGCAGCCGTGGCTGCTCGCGAACGTGTTACTTCGATCTCCTTCTGCAGAACTCTTGTGTCTTGCGTCTCGCCGAACTTTTCCAGAAACTGCTGAAGAATTGCGCCAGCGCCTTGAAAATCATTCTTGGCCAAGGCATCGCGCGCATTTTCCTTCGTGACGGAAAAGCTCTGCAGGCGATTGAGGTCGCGCCGGGCTTGCTCCAGCAATGCCGCGACTTCAGGAGCCTTGCCACACTGTTCGAACTGCGCCTCAAGGAATCTCACAGCCTCGCTGTAGCGATCGTGTCGCAGCAGGCGCTCTGCGGTGGTCACGGTTTCCTGAACTTTCTGGTTGCATTCTTGCAGGCGCCGGCGGGCGTCCTCCAGGATGATGCTCAGTTCCTCGTCCGCAACCTCCTGTAGAGTGGCTGCGACCAGATCGATGGCATTCTGGTATTCTTCGCCGGAAATGAATTGACGTGCCTGATCCGCGACCGCGTCGATCTTCTGTCGTGTGGCGTAGTTGGCCGCCTCCTCCTGGGCAAATTGAAGGAGGTCATCCAGATCGCTCGATGGAATCTCCTGCCGCGTCGCTTCCAGTGTTTCGATGGCTTCGGTGTAGGCTTTGCGCCGGATTGCATCTTTGGCTCTCTGAATGCAATCTGCCTTGCGTTGTTCTTCTCGCCGCCGAGCCAGCGATTCCTTCACCACTGATAACATGGAAATCAGCGCTGGTTCCTGCGGATACTTCTTGAGCGCCTCCTCCAGCGGAATCAGCGATTGGTCCGGATCGGCTGAATCCAGCAATTGCCGGGCGGCGGCGACTTGTGCTTCCACATACGCGCGCTTCTCGCTGGCTTGACGTTGTTTTTCGGCCAGCCTCTTGAGCTTGAGCAGGCCGCGGTCTTCCGGAAAGATTTGCAGCCCTTCGTCTGCCCGGGCGCAAGCCTGAGCAAAATTGTCGCGACTCAGGGCCTCCTCTACTTCCGTATTGAACCGCTCCAGTTGCTTGCGGCGCTTCTCCTGCTCCTGGCCGCTGGTAGCCAGGTTGGCCAACTCCTTTATGCCCGGAGCGGCAGGCGCGAGCATATCGGCTTTCTTCAGTACTTCCAATGCCGCGGTAAAGCTGCGGGACGCAATTCGCTTCCGCGCTTCATCCAGCAAGCCTTGCACCTGCTTCAGTTTGCTGTGTTCGGCAATCTCGCGCGCAATGATGACGCTCAGGGCTTGGGCTTCCCGGTTATCGCGCTCGAGGAGCAGCGCCTCCGCCACCGCTTTTTGCGCTTCTTCCAACTCACCGGTGTCGCGGGCTGATTCCGCACGCTGCAGCAAAGCAGCCAGCTGATCTGCCCTCGCTTTCCGTTCGGCTACCGAGTCGCGCAGTTGGCGGAGTTCATGACTGCCGCTGTCGAGTTCCACCGCATTGTCGAGATATCTAAGCGCATCTCCTAATTCCTCGCGCGCGATGGCTTGTTCAGCCTGCAATCGCAACTCCCGCGCTTGCTCGCTGCGCTTCTGAGTCTGGATCTGTTGTTCCACCTTGCGCAGCAGTTCGCTGGCTCGGGAATTCTGCCGGTCGATTCTTAGAATCTGTAGGATTTGCTCCTTGGCCTGATTCCATTGCGCGTCACGGACCAGGTTGTCCACCGACGTCAGGTACTCCGACACCATGTCGCGCTTCAGTTCCTCCTGCACTCGTATGAGGTCGAAGGCAAGGTGATCCGCGGTGGCGTAGCGTTCTTCCGGATTCTTGGCTAAAGCGAGGGCGATGATACTGTCCAGTTCCGCAGGGTATTCGGGAAGGTATGTCCGCAAGGGCGGAGGAGCGTCATGAATGATTTTGAGAAGAATGGCTCCCATATCTTTGCCGTCGAACGGAAGCGCACTCGTTAAGAATTGGTACAGCAATACCCCTACGGAAAAGATGTCGGTGCGGGCATCGACATAGGCTTTGTCTTTGATTTGCTCGGGAGACATGTACGGGACGCTGCCCATTAGCTGGCCGGGGCGCGTGACGTTTTCGTTGCCGATTCGCGCGATCCCAAAGTCAACTATCTTGACCGATAGGTCTTTGAGCACCATGACATTCGCCGGCTTAATGTCGCGGTGAATCACATTATGCTGATGAGCGTAACTGAGGCCATTGCAGACCTGAATCACGGTATTCAGCTTCTGCTCGAGGGTGACGGGGCGACGAGCGGCGATGATCGAATCCAGGCTCTCACCTTCCAGGAACTGCATCACCATGTAGGGATTGCCGTCTTGATCGCCCAGGTCGTAAATGGTAACGATATTGGGATGTTGCAGCTTGCCGGCGGACTGGGCCTCGCGATAAAAGCGCTTCAGCAGGTCGGGGTCGTCGGCGAAGCCGGCGGTCATCATCTTAATGGCCACCAACCGTCCTATACCGGGGTCGATTGCCTTGTAGACAACCCCCATCCCTCCCCGGCCTACCACATCGAGGACGTTGTACTTACCCAGCTTCTTGGGTAGGTTTGTGGCCATTGAGACCTGCCGCGCGCAGGCTCCATGCCCCGGCTGACTTGCAGCCCTCGGGCTGGCGCCCTTCCGGGCAACAGACACACTCTGCCGCCCGTGCTTTAGTCGCGACTAAGTTACCACGGAATTGCTGTCTAATGACAGTTTAACCACTGGGGGTGCCATTTTCAGTGAACAATGCGGAAGATCTCGCGGCTGACAAGGATGCTGGTTCCAATGGGGACCGGCGTCTCTCCACGGACCCTGACGAAAGTCCCATTGCGGCTGCCCAGATCCTCGAGAAAGAAATCTTCACCTCGCTGGAAGACCCGGGCGTGGACGCGGCTCATAAGGGTATCAGATGTGAACGTATACTGCCCGGAGACCCGGCCAAAGCGAACCTCCTCGCCCGAGAGCGGATAGACATCGGGGTTGCCCGAATCATTCCGGCCCAGCCGCACAAACTTGGCTGCCGGCTCATTCAGCAGGCTGGTGACGTCGGTAAGGGTCTTGCCCAGGGCCGTGGCTGCGACCAATATCTCCGCGTTCCTTTGGAACTGCAGCAACTGGCTTCCGATGATGATCACATCATCGTTATCCAGATCGTAAGCAGCGGCCAGCCGCACATATACATTTCCTGAACCGCTGCAGTCGCGCACACACACCTGGCCCCCAGTCGCCAAAATCTGGGCGTGCACAGGTTCCATCTCAGTGTCATCGGGGAAGTTTACGTCGGCTCCGGCGCGGCCGATCGTCAAGCCTGCCTGGGCAACCGAATACTCCCCGTCTACCCTACCCATGCGGCTCAAATGCTGAAGCCTGACAGGTTCGCTTAATGGCTCCGCGCTGGCGGTGGCGAGCATGTGCGTCTGCGACATGGTCGTAGTGAGTTGTTTATTCCAGCGGACCTCGTAAAGCTCTCTCTCGCAACTTTTGCCTTTCAATCGAAACTGTCCCAGGAGGACGACGTCATACTTGTCCTTGGGCAGCTCGCGATGCAGGCAGTCCGAAATGACAATTCGTTCTGGTCCAGCGACGCTTTCGACCCGCGATGCCGTGTTCACCACGTCCCCGAATACATCGTTCGATTTCACGATGCCGCTTCCGTAGTGGAGACCGATGCGGACGCGCACTGCCTCGTCGGGGGCATGCTGCAAATTGGCGGTTGCCAGACGAGACTGTATTTCGATGGCAGCCTCCACCCCCTCCGTACAGCTCTCGAACATCGCCATGATTGCATCCCCGATGTCTTTGAGCACCCGGCCGTGGTGCTCCTCCACGACTTTCTGCAGAAGATGGTTGCATCGATGCACCATGGCCAACCCGGCTACATCCCCAAATTTCTCAAAGAATGCCGTAGAACCAGCGATGTCGGTGAACATGATCGTAACCGAGCGCCGAAAGCTCTCCAGTTCCAGAAGAAGCTCCGGATTATCGTGCGACAGCTCAAGAATCTTCGTGACGATCGTGTTTGCGCGCATTTTCGAGGCCCGACAGGGGACAGTATACCGTAGATGATTGACCGTGAATGAGGACCAGGTCCGCCGCGAGTCGGCCAAATTAACGCAATGAACACGTGCTGCGAAATCTAGGTGGATTTGAAGCGGTACTTCTCGATTTGCAGGCGTCTTATCCGCGACTCAAGGGTTGAGGACTGAATTCCCAGCTTCGCCGCCGCTCCGGTGGAACCCGATATGCGGCCTCGACTGTCCTTTAACGCCGATTCGATCAGGTCTCTTTCTTATTCGGACTGATGCGACCGAGTCCACGCGTTTAAAAGGATAGAGGTACATCATGGCAGAAATCATGGACGTAGGTGGTCAACACAAATGCGGGTACCCGCAGTGCGAGTGGCAAATTTCCACTCTCGAAACGTATTGCAGCGATTACTGTTCCGATGCTGATGACGAGCAGGAAATCGAAGTGCAGTGCGACCGCAAACATCCTCCATGCGCACTGGCCTGACAGTGAGCGCGACCGCTCCGGCGAAGTTTCAAGGCGTTAAAAATCAACAAACGTCAATTTAAGTTCGTCTAAGACTGCTCTCGAATTGACGATCGAATCACCCCGAAATGGCGGACCGTTCTCAGATCGGCAGGTGAATTTTTCTCAACAACGCGGCGAATCGCGGGTCGCCGTGCAAGTTCTTCAGTAGGGGGTCCACTTTGGTTACGATCAAACCGCCGTCATGTTGCGCATAATCTCGGTCCAGCCACTCGAACGCTTTGTCGGACTGGTTCCGGAAAGCATAAACCTCGGCGATCTGGTACGCACCAATTGCATGGTATTTCGCAATTGACTCACTCAATGCGGCGCCCGACTCGCTCGATTTCAGGCAAAGCGTCCTGCGGCCGCTCCTGTATCACATAGATTTGGCTTAACACCATATGGGCGGCCACAACATCGGGGTTCAGTTCGAGCGCCTTCTTGCAATCCGTTGCGGCTTTATCTAACTCCCCCATGAAAAACTCGGTCTCTCCAATGCCTCCCACTTGGCCTCCCACCATAAGGGCGAAATGTGACGGTCAGGGCTGCAATCGCAGGTTGTCACCCATTATGCGGGGCGAGTTCACGCGCACTGGATCTGGATGGCATCGCAGGCTTGTACCTCTCGGCGCCTGTAGCCGCTGTGCTGAGAATTGTGTGGCTGGAGTGCTTCTCCACCCGGGAGTCCTCGACTGCCCTCCCCGGTCGGCCGCTCGTGGAGGTGAAAGCATGAATTGCTATGCGAAGCAGCCGTCGTGCCTTAACTTAGTATAGAGCGCTTGGTATGGAGGAAATGGGTACGGAGGAAACGAGTGACAACCTATCCTAACGACATCTTCACAGAGCCGCCTGATGTTGATCCCCACACGCTGAAAAATCTGGGGCCGTTGACTGGCATGGCAGGCATCTGGGAGGGAAGCCGCAGCCTCGACATCCCTCCCAAGCCGGCAACCGCGCCGGAGCGGCAGAAGTTCGTCGAGCACATCAAGCTGCAGCCCATCGATCCGCAAACCAATGGGCCGCAACTCTTCTATGGACTGCGCTACCACACACACATCGTCAAGCCGGGCGAGGTTGAGACTTATCACGATCAAGTGGGGTACTGGCTCTGGGAGCCGGCGACCGGCAACCTGATTCAGACGGTCGCCATCCCGCGAGGACAGACGCTGATGGCTTTCGGGAATGCGGCCAAGAACGCCACCAGCTTCGAACTGTCCGCGATGCGCGGGGTGACGACCAACGGCATCTGCTCGAATCCGTTTCTGGAAGATGCGTTCAAGACGGTCGAGTATCGCATCAAGGTCACGATCAACGCCGATAACACTTGGGCATACGACGAGGACACGACTTTGATGGTCCGCGGACAAGCGGAGCCGTTCCATCACACCGATCGAAGTGTCCTGACCAAGATCGGTGAGCCAACACCGAATCCGCTCGCAAGAGGCTAACTGGCCTGCCAATTGACACATGCTATTGCATGGATGAAAGTGAAGGACTGCTTTGAATCACGTAGTGTTCAACATGTTCTGGGACGGACTGGACTTTGAACTAACTGTTGTGCCGGGCAGACGCTGGTGCCTGGCCGCGGACACTGCCCAACCTTCGCCTCCCAACATCGCCGACCCTGGCGCTTAGCCGGATGTGCTCGGGAACACCTATCGGGTCGGGGGACGAAGTGTCGTTGTCCTGGTAAATCGGGCATCGTAACAACTATTGCCGGGTACACGAACCAGAAGGATTCTCACGCTTACGACAGCCATCCTCGAAACCGACCACCTCAGCCGGGAAATCGGCGGTACGCGCATCGTCAATGATGTGACAGTCGAAGTGCGCGCGGGAGAAGTACTGGTGATCGTCGGGCGAAGCGGCGCGGGGAAGTCCTCCTTCCTGCGCCTGCTCAATCGGCTTGATGAACCCACCAGCGGCACAGTGCGGCTTAAGGGCGTCGACTACGGGCAGATTCCACCACGGGAGCTGCGCCGGCGCGTCGGCATGGTCACGCAGACCGCGTATCTTTTTCCGGGAACGATTGCCGACAACCTTCGCTTCGGCCCTCTACAGCAAGGGATTGAGATGTCAGAAAAAGCCATCGATGCTCTTCTGCTTCAGGTGGGGCTTGCAGGGCGCGCGAGCGAAGATGTCGCCCATCTTTCCGGCGGCGAGGCGCAACGAGTGTCCGTGGCTCGCGCCCTGGCAACGACGCCGGAAGTACTGCTATTGGACGAACCTACGTCATCGCTTGACGCGGAGGCGAAGGGCGAGGTCGAGAAGTTGATCCTCACTGTGGCGCGACAAAACAAGTTAACCAGTGTGATGGTTTCTCACGACCTTGCGCAAGCGGCCCGCATCGCGGACCGCGTGATGATGATGAGCAAGGGCAGGCTCGACAAAATCGGCACTCCGAGCGAGGTGATCAATGCTGAAGGAACTCTTCTCTAACCAGCTAGTTCTGGGCTGCGCGCAAGCTGCCGTCGCGACTCTGCTGGCGCTGGCCGTGATGCTGTTGGCGCGGGAGCTAGAGATTCACCTCGAACGCGAGACCATTGTGGCTCTGGTTCGCGGGATAGTGCAGATCACGGTAATCGGCTCGATCCTGGTGCTCCTGCTGCGAGGACCAGCGTGGACCAGCGTCTTTCTGCTGGCGGGCATGATAGTTGCCGCTGCCAAAATGTCCTCGGGCCGGTCGAAGGGCTTGCCCAAAAGCTTCCAGGTTTCGCTTTATGCCATCGGCGCTGGCGCCGCTTCCGTAATTGCCCTGATGACCTGGGCCGGCGTTGTCGATACGCGGATCACCTCGCTGGTGCCGATTGGAAGCATGCTCATCGCCAACGCCATGAACACCAATTCGCTGGTGCTCAACCGCTTCCGCTCCGAAGTGGAATCGCATGCCGGCTTGATCGAAACCGGCTTGGCTCTGGGAGCCGATTCAAAACGAACCGTCGCTCCGTATGTGCAGGTTTCCGTGCAAGCAAGCTTGATTCCGGCGATCGATTCGCTTCGTTCCCTCGGCATCGTGTGGATTCCGGGGCTGATGGCCGGCATGCTCTTGTCCGGTGCGAGCCCAGTCTATGCGGCCATCTATCAGTTTGTGACTATTTCCATGATCTTCTCGTCGTCCGGGCTTACGGCGCTGATCTGCAGTCTCCTGATTCGCGGCAGCGCATTTTCGCCCGCCGAGCAGCTCACGTTGCGTCCTCGACCTGCCCAGGCCGCGGGCGGCAAAGCCTGACCTTAAAATCCAAGACACTCGTCACGACCCTCAGAATTCGCGAGGAGATTGCGCTTCTGAAATGCACGAGGTTGAGCGTTTTGAAGAGCTTAGAGAGCGTGTCTAGTTGTTCCTCTCAAGGCCGCCGACTTTTTCGCCGGTGTAGCGTGATCCACCCGCAATACAGCAGCACTTCCGAGAAGCCGACTTTTCGAGATCAATCTGCCTGCGATCCGCAAAGACGCATATGCAAGTCAGACCGGCTATCCCGCCTACGCTTAGCGATGGGAGAACGCTGAGGACGGGCTCGGCTCAGAGGCTGCTTCGCTTCCTCCGAGGTCCATCCGTTCGATTAGACCGTCCGCGATGGTATAAGCATGCCAGACCTCGCTGTCTGAAAGCACATCGCCACCAAGGCTCTTCACAAACTGATGGACTCGGACATCGATCTTGCCCGCTCCACGGTCGATCACCTCAATCGGTTCGACATGAGGATCGAACTCTTTCCACTGGCGGCTCCAATAGGCACGAATCTCTTCCCTCCCGACTACGCGCCCGCCTTCCGATGCCTTGGGCCAACTGACGCTCTCCCTCATCAGCGCCAACGCGCCATCGATGTTCCGTTGGTTGAAAGCAGAGTAGACCTCGGTTATGAGCGTCTGTACGTTGGCCATAGAGTCCTCCGTGTGGATGATCATTCAGCCGGCATGAACATTATAGGTCCTGAGAAACGCGCATCTTTTCAGTGTTTGATTTCCTGACGAGATTCCAACTTTCCATTACCAATCTGGCCACTTCCTTGAAGCCCGTTTCTGGATAGTTTCCGGTTGGCCGGCGATCCGTACAGAATCGTCGCACTTGTCTGTAGATAGGGGCGTCTTGGGAAAGAAGAGTCGGACTTCAGAGTTCCGACAAGTGTTTCGATGCGGGAGCGTAGCGACGCAGAAGTGTAATGGAAACTACCAGTACAAGGATCAGCAGACCCAACAAACCAAGTTCAATCATCGAAGAGTGGAAAATGGCGCTCGAGCCTTCGGTCGCCCATGCACCTTCTTTCGTGAGCGTGGCTGCTTCCAGGGTAATCACCAAAACGCGACGAATTGAGGCAATCAGTCCGACGATCAGAAAGGGTTCTGTAACCAGAACATGGGAGCGAATGGAGATACGTACTGTATGCAGAATCTCCACCAGCATCAGCACAATGAGGAGTTGGTTCAATACCCTCAGAGTCTGGGCTGCAACCGTCCAATGACTGAGACCGATCCACAGTATTTGGCCGGCGGTTGCGATGGTCACAAAGGCCGTGACAGTCAGCAACGCTGCGAGAACGGAGTAGATGACTATCTCGGTTTTGCCTAGATAGCAGTCAAAGTGGCGGCGTAATCTGTCCTCGACCATATCAGACTCAAGTTTAAATCGAAATATGAATTGGTATCGTTGTGGAGAGGGGGAGCGTGGACATAAGTGTCCGCGCTCCCAAGGGCGGCTTCCACTACCGCGTATTCAGGCCATGGTCGCAGCAGCGGTTTGCACCTCTCTGTCAAGAACCGGTTTCACTATTGGTAGAAGCAAGGTGACCTCAAGCCCCCCTTCAGGATGGTTTCTCAATGAAAGTGAGCCGCCGTGTAGCCGGACCGCTCGATCCGCGATTGCCAGTCCAACCCCAGTACCTCCAGTTTCATTCGAGCGCGCAGGATCTACCCGATAAAAGGGCATTCGCAGCGAAGGGATCTTATCTTCCGGCACGCCCGGCCCAAAATCTCTTACGGTGAGTTTTGCAGCAGGTGCGCTCCCTTGACGCTGGCAGTCAAGCGTTACCAGCACATCCGTTCCGGCATGAGTGTATCGAATTCCGTTTCTCACGACGTTTTCAATCGCACTGGAAAGCAGCTCGGAATTCGCATGAACTGTAACCCGGTCACGAATCGCCGCCCGGACATTGCATCCCCGGCTCCCCGCTTCGTACGCGGCATTGGAAACGACTTCCCGAACGATGTCTTCGAGTTGCACTATTTCGGTTCTTATCCCGGTACCCTCCAGCGCCTCCATGCGGGAGAGTTCTAACAACTGGCCAATCAGCCGATTCAGGCGCTCGGTCTCGCGCTCAATCCGTTCCACATGGACCATGCTTTGTTCGTTCGTGTCTTCGCGGAGCAACTCCAGGGCAACGCTGAGGCGGGAAAGCGGAGAACGAAGTTCGTGCGAGACATCGCGAATCAACTGCTTTTGCATTCCAATCAGTGATTCAATCTGATCCGCCATGCGGTTGAAATCGTGAAATAATGCGAGGACTTCATTGCCTTTGGACGGCAGGCGCCAGCAGTTGTTCGCGCGCGCTTTCAAGTTTCCCGATGCCAATTCCTGCGCGGTACGGCGGAGTTGTCCAATAGGGAGAACAAGAATCTTGGCGAGCAGGGCGCTAAGGATTCCGGAAAAAAGAACACCGGCAAAAAACGTAAGCTCGCCCTTAAAACGAAAAGTCCAGGGCGGAATCTGTGTAGTCTCTATGACGAAAATGAAGGGTGAGTTTTGATCAGGGTTGATGCGAACCGACGCGATGAGCTGGCCGTTCCGGCTCGGGAGAGACACCGCGCATAATTTCTACTACGCGTTTCAGCCCGAACGGTTGAGATTTATCGGCAGCGCGCTGCACAGCCGGCGACACGGCCTCGCTGCACACTGCGCGCCCGGTTGCATCGAACAGATGTGGCGTGACTTTATATACGCGTTCAAACCGGCTCAACAGAGGTTTGAGTTCGTCGCACTGCGCCGCCTGATAAGCCTCTTCGGCAGAGAAAGCCATCGAGGTCAAGGCTTTCTCGGATACCGGGTAGAGGGTGAAATCTTCGAGACTGCCCCTCAGGGATATCAGAGCGGCTATGGTGAGAATCTCAATGATCCAGAACGTTACAAAGATTCTTATCCAAAAACTGCGCATGATCAGATGCTCCGCGTGTCAGCCGAATCTCTGGTGGTGAGAATGGCGAGTTGATAGCCTGTCGAGCGGATGGTCTTGATGCACGGCTCTGCACCCACTCCTTCGAGCTTTTTCCGCAACCGGCTGATGTGCATATCGAGGCTTCGGTCGAAGGGCTGGAGCCCACGGCCCAGTGCGGATCGCACCAAGTCTTCGCGGCTCACCACCTGGCCGGCAGATTCCAAGAGGGTCTTCAGGACGTCGAACTCGACTGTGGTAAGGATGATTGTGCGCCCGCACCAACGCACCGAGCGTTCCGCGTTGTCCAGCGTGATTCCGTTGGCTTGCAGCCGAGTCTCGGGCGCTCTTTTGTCTTTTCTCCGCTGCACGGCGCGAATTCGGGCCAGCAGTTCGCGGGGATTAAATGGCTTGGGAAGGTAATCATCGGCGCCCATCTCTAAACCCAGGATTCTGTCTATGTCCTCTCCGCGGGCGGTAAGCATGATTACATCCACCCGCGAGGTTTGACGCAATTCCCTCAGCACTTCAAATCCATCACGACCGGGTAGCATCACATCGAGCAACACGAGCCCGTAGGGCTCTTTCTGAAACTGCTGAAGACCTTTATCGCCACTCAGCGCGACGTCAACCATGACGCCCTGGCGGCGCAGGTATTCCTTCAGCATTCCTCCCAGTTCTGCGTCATCGTCAATGAGAAGAAGGCGATCCACAAGTTCCATTTTCACCCAAGTTACACGCTCGCGACGTAACAAAATGTCACGAAATCGTGACGAATGCTTGCCTGCGGTGACAACTCGCGACAGTATTCAGGCCACGGTGATGTTATTGATCGCACATGCCGAAGTCGAACCCCATTGCAAAGACGTTAACGCCATATGCGACTAGTGCAGATTTCTGTCGAATCTTTCATGCGGAAATGAGCAGCCTGTACCTGCTCTCGCTCTTGCTGACCGCAGACCGTGAAAAGGCCGAGAAGTGCTTTCTCCAGAGTTTAGAGGATTCTGCCGGAAGCACCTCCGTTTTCAAGGAATGGGCTCGCTCCTGGGCTCGCCGAATGGTAATCCACAATGCCATACGCCTGATCGACCCGCGACCGGCGGACGGGATCTCCATTCTGAATCCAGCCGCGCGCGGCGGTGTGGCCAACGTGCAGGCAGAGATTGCCGCAATTGTTGACATCCCAGTGTTCGAGCGCTTTGTATTCGTCCTCTCGGTTTTCGAACGTTTCTCCGATCAAGACTGTTCCCTGATGCTGAACTGTTCTCGCCGCGAGGTAGCCGCGGGCAGGAATTCCTCGTTGCTGCGAATCGCAAATTTGAAGAACTTCGGACGAGAGGAACTGAGAGGCAGGTCATCGGAGGCCGGGCTCAGTGGGTCGGCGCCGTTCGTTTCGTTTGAAACCAATGTGAAAGTCGAAAGTTAGGAATTGTAACCAAATGTCACGGCACGGTGACCTATTTCTACATATCTTGACCCATTGTGAGCGCTCCTTCACGAATCTTGTGGTCTCATGAAAAACAATTCAGCTCGGAACCGCCGCAACGTCGGGGTTTTTTGATTCCGATCCACAATCGTTCCGCTTAGGAGACGTACTTGCGAAAACTATCCAGATACATTTTGATCTTGCTGGCGAGCGTTGTTCCGCTGCGTGCGCAGAGCGTTCTTCACTCGACAACGACAGCGCAGAGGACTACGACGGAAGGGTCGAGCAAACTCATCGAAGAATCGCTTCCCGACACACCCTCTGCAACCGCAGCAAAAGAGGCCGAGGATCACCCACAGGAGGGTGACGAGTCGAAAGGCCAGCAATCCGGATATCAGAACTCGGAGCCGACTGTTCAGCCGAGCGCAGTGGACGCATTTAGCTTCGGGCATCTGCCGATGAGCACGAATAAGGGACCGATGACCGTCAGCGAAAAATTCAGTTATTTTGAAAAACCAGTATTTGGTCCGCGCGCGATCTTTACGACCGCCTTCCAGTCCGGGCTAGCCATGGCCAATCCGCCCAGCGGATATCCGCGAGAATGGAAGAGCGGCGCAGGCGCGTTTGGCCGCAATTACGGCAGTGCTTATGCGCGCAACGCGGCAGACAGTTTCGCTCGCTTTTCCGTCGACTCTTTGCTTCATGAGGATCCTCGCTACTCACGATCTACAAGCAACTCATTTCTGGGACGGTCGGCGCATGCTCTCACGTTCACATTCTTTGATAAGACTGATGGCGGGCATCGAACTCTTGCTTTGGGAAATTTCGTAGGGGCGGGCGCCGCCGGGTTCGTGGGCAACGCATATCTTCCCAATGGCTGGAACAATACTACCCATGCGGGGCAGCGGAGCTTAACGGTCTTCACGGGTTTTGCCGCACAGAACCTCACCCAGGAATTTGCGCCGGAGATTGGACGGGCGTTCAAGCGGCTCCACTTACCAAAGCTGCCGCTGCCACCAGTGTGGTGGTAGCAGTAGAACCTGAGATATGAATACGCCTCCCGTCAGTCGCCACTGCAGCGGCGATCAGGCTTTGCATCAAGAGACCAACTCTCGGGGCCTGCGGAGATGAGAAAAACCAAGCAACAGAACATGGCGAAATCCGTGCGCGCGTCGCCAATCATGTACCGGTAACCCTGATTTATGCGAGACAACTCTGGAAACTTTGTAGTCGCAATCGCGGGCGTGATCACGATCAGCGGGCAAGTGCCCCTTGCAACAAGGTTTACATCGTGTTCGCATCAATGTTTTGTGATTTAATTGTCAGCATGGTACACGTTGAAACTAGTCCGCGCCCTGTAATTGGAGCGATCGTCGTGGCGAGCGGCCTCGCCGTGTCATTCCTTCTCTGGCTGCTGTACGTGCATCATGCTTCCGCTGATTTCGCCGGGCGCTGGATGTTCTTGCCGGCTCTCAACGCGCTTCTGAACGGATTGTGCGCGATTGCGCTCTGCGTGGGATTGTATTTCATCAAACGGCACAACCGGGACGCGCATCGCACGAGCATGCTGCTGGCCTTCGCGTTCTCTTCCGTTTTTCTCATCAGCTACATCGTGAACCACGCGCTGCACGGCGACACGATTTTCCCCGGCCACGGCCCGGTTCGCACGCTGTACCTTTCCATTTTAGGCAGCCACGTGATTCTTTCCGTCGTCGCGCTGCCAATGGTGCTCACGACGTTCTTTTTCTCGCTGACGGGCCGGTTCGCGATGCACCGCCGAATCGCACGCTGGACGTTCCCTATTTGGCTGTACGTTTCGATCACCGGCGTGGTGGTTTTCGTCTTCCTCAAGGTGTATGCGTACTAGACCTGCGTATTGACCCCGCCTGATCTAAGAGAAGGAAGACAAGCTGCGCTTCAACTCATCGACAATATGGAGCGTGGATATAGCGGCCGCTGTCCCTGACCCTGTACACTGATCCGGCACCATGAATTCTGCTATCCACACAAGGCGATGGTTTCGCGGCCGCGTCTGCACCCTATCCTGTATACATGCTGTTTTTCTAACCTCATACCATACCGGTATCTCCGGAAACGATGACGATGCGGCTTATGTGAAACCAATCTTTATGCAGCCCCAGCTTATGCTTCTTCGGGGAGGTCGCCGTCAGCCGCTCGACCGGCTAGCCAAAAATTATTCCGGCCAGAAGTCCGCATGGGGGAAGTGTGATTCCCCTGATTGTGGACCAAGCTCAAAGGTCCTAGAAGCCCGTTTCTGGATAGTCTCTGGCTTGCCGACCACAAAGCCCTAGAGTCAGCGTCCACGATTATTCCACCGAGGAGAAGGCCGTGATAAGGTGCCTGGCAGCGGATTTTTCCTATGAGCGGAGGGAGACCAATGCACAGACGCACATTCATGAACATTACCGCCGGCGCCGCGACGACGCTTGCCCTCAAACCTTGGGCGCTTGCCGAGGAGCAGGAACTGAAAAGTCGAGTGGTTTATCCCGATCCCGCAGTGCAAGTGATTGATCCGCGTTTCCAGAAATACAAGGTCGGTAATGCTGCGGTCGAGCGTCTTGTACACCGGCACGCGGTGGGCGGCGCCGAACTTAAGATTATGCGGGAACTTCTGCGTCATTCGACAATTCGCGTGACGCTCGGTACGTACACGCAGGCGGTCACAGCCGAGAAGCGTACCGCGCAAGAGGCCGTCGTCGCACTATTGTTCCCAGAAAAAACACTAGAAACGTAGGCTCTGCTTGGACAGACTCCAACACGTGTACCTATTTTGTGCCTTTTTGTGCCCGAGCGAAAATCGAGCACTTCCGGTAAGTGCTTGAAGAGTTATGGCGGGGACGACG
>CAVVMQ010000006.1:0-465019 GCA_963749295.1 uncultured Acidobacteriaceae bacterium | reverse complement strand
GAGGAATTGGAAAGCAAGGCGCATTAGCGGCCATCCGTCCCGCCAGTGAAACTCACTTTTTATACAGCTCTTGGTAGGGTGGCCTGCGGATGCTGCTTACGCTCCTGGGGTGAACGAGCAACAATTAAAGAGCAATGGCATAGACGCGCTGATGAAGACTCTCTCTAGGATACGAGCGGCGTTCATGGCAATGGGATTGTTGTCGGTGATGGGGCCAACCCTCATCGGCCAGGACGCATCCGCCCGGATCAAAAGCCAGATCGATCATCTTCGGCAAGCGTTGGACAGCAAGCCACCTTCCCGTCCGGAGTGGAAAGAGGCAACCCCAGACATCTCGGAATCCTTGCATCGGGCTGACGATGATCTTCGCGCAGGTCGTCTATATGTGAGTTTGGAGGAACTGGCGGGCGCCTGGGATTCGCTTCGCGGGATAGAGGGTGCGACCCGGAAAACTGAGAAAGACCTTCTGAAGGAAGGAGTGCCAGGTATCGAGTCAGAACTCAAGGCGATGCAAATCGAGCTCACGGCTTTGGAAAAGCAAGCCTCGCAGAAGAACTGGGATACCGCCCCCATTGCGGTTCGCGCACTAACGGAGAAGGCCAAAGGCCAGACGCTGAACTTGCTGGAAGGCGCCCATGGGTTCGCCATCATCACGGACGTTGAGAAGAAGACCCTTTCGGAAAACTATACCTCCGCCCTTTATTATGCTGGCGAAAGCAAAGCTCAAGCTGAGTTCAGTGCGTTCTGCTATACACTCTATTTTCCTCTGAAGACCAGAACGTTTCCGCTGCGCTCGATCTCGCCAGAGCTGCGGCAGTTGCAGACGCGCGTCATGGCCGCCTACGGACAGCCCGGCGCGCTCAATTACCACGCCTACTTCATTCGCTTGAATGCGACGCTCAAACTTGCCGAGCAACTCGATGCTGCCAAGCTCTTGGCCGGCGCTCTGTATCTATATCTGGATGCGACCCAACAATTTGCCGTGTTGGATACGGTTGCGCCGGACGCAGCCAAGCAATTCCGATTGCGAAAATTCCTCCCGGAGACGCGCGTCCAACTGAACGCCTCGCAGCAAGATGAATCGATCGCGCAACTGTTCCTGGAGCGGGCAGAATCCGCGTTAGCAAGATCGCCGGATCCGGCTGGCTGGATAACCGTCGAGACCATCGTTGAGCGGGTGCTGCCAGCCTACTTCGCAGCGTCGAAGGCATCTCTGCCGTCCGAGCATTCAGCGCCGGCTGGACTCACCGTGACACTGCTTCGCTGGCCCTACACTTGAAACTTGTCTGATCCAGCAAGTTTGCTGATCCAGGAAGTGGTGGCGAAATACCCGGGAAGGGTTAAATTCGTAAACGAGAACTTCGGGTCCTCTCCGCTCGCAGAGCGTTTTGGGGTGCAGCGATATCCTGCGGTATTCGTCGATGATGTGCTCATCGCTCGGCCACGCGACTTCGGCTTCTTCGGCGAAGGAGAAAAGGGCGGACGCTACAGTCCCTGGGTCAAGAATCCCCAAAACCAGGCAAAATTCCAAGCCGATCTGACGCGCATGATCGACCTGGTCCTGGCGGGCAAGAAAGACGAGGTAAGCCGCGAGAGACTTGATACCACAGGGCAATCGGATCAGATAACCGTCCTGCCCAATTTCGCGTTAACCGATTTGTCAGGACATCCGCTCAGCCTGGAACAGGTTGCCGGACGAGTGGTGATGGTCGAGTTCTGGGCTACCTGGTGCCCACCGTGCCGCGCAACCCTAACTTGGCTAGAAGGGTTGAAGCGTAAGTATGGCGATAACGTTGCGATCCTAGCCCTCGCCGTCGAGTCGCCCGAGGACAAAGTTCGCGCCACGGCGGGCTCTCTCAGCCCGGAGATTCGCTGGGCTATTTCCGATGCGAAGACAGCGCGCGCGTTCGGTGACATCGTCGCCGTGCCCACCATGCTTCTATTCGATCGCTCCGGGAAAACCGCTCGTGCGCTCTATGGCGCACCTCCCGATCTTCATGAACAAGCTGAGAAGATATTAGACGTTCTGGTGAAATAGGCACGTCCGCTGCCTTCACCGCAGGCTTCACCAGGCGAACAAACGTGTCTGCCCACGCGAGGAGCCCCCTCGAAGTCAGTCTCCGCACTAGCGAAATATCGGATAGTCGCTCGCCCCCCTGAAGAACAGCATAATTACCGACTGGAATGCATTGGCTCTTCAGACTACTGGCCGCCAAACGCCCCGCCAGGCGTTCTTTACCCGAACAACTACACGTACGCTTGGATACCTCCGCCCTGTGAAGCGGTAGGTCGCTAACGCGTTGGCAAGTCGAACGACTGGGGACCAACTGGGGTGTCGGAACCACGTCAGTCAGTTGACCGTCGTCGAGAACGTTACGACCGCACCTTCCCCACGACATGCTCAAACTAGAATGACCTCAGCGGGTGTCACAACTGGGCTGACAACCTTAGCAGCATCGAACCTGCTGAACAGCGGCCCGCCGGGGAGTCTGGGGGAAAAGTGGGTTGGCAAGAATGCGAAAGCATCCTTGTATTCGGTTACTCCTCAAGCTGCTTTCATCTGCTCCGGCACCCTTCGAGAAAGCACAATGAGCACAGCCAGGTTTTAGCCGCTTCTCTCAGCCGGCTCAGTCTCATTGCCTGGCTGTCCGTGTCTCAACGATGCCGGTGATGAATCCTCGAAGGCCTCCTTGCGTTGCCGAGGCCCAATCCAGAGCCAAGTTCGTACCTTTCTTTCATTGAAGCTATCCTGGACTTCCCCGTAACTTACCAGACGTCTCAGCACGACCGTCACAGAGGTTGTTGGTTGCTTCTGTCGCGCCAATATAGAGGTACTTGTCTCTTGCATCCTGTCACACAGCTGATGAGTTGTAACTGGTTGGGAAAACTCCATGAGCGCTCGACGACACGCATCGGTAATTCCTCGATGATGGCGACTCCTGCGGTGAGCGGATTGTTCGGGGAGCACATCCCACAATTCCTCGTCGCCTATGTTGACTCCGAAAACATCGGCAAGACCAGCAATAGTGTTTTGGATTGACCTAATTCGCTTCGCTATCGCAGCACGCTCTTGCAAAAGCAAACTTAGTTCGCGCTTTATCCGACCGACAACGCGTTCAACGTCCTCAGGATGAACGGCCTGAGAGGAAACATATTCTGACAAGCCTCGGGTCTGAGCTATGCCAGTTGCGCGACGCTGGAACCCGTTCTCCCCTGAGGTGGCTTCCACACGTTAATTATGTGCCCGCCGCGCGACCATGAAGAGAGCGTCCGGGACGAGTACCTATCAATCAAGGCTGACTAGTAGCCCATTCGTGATAACCAACTCAAGGCGTGCCCGAGATGAATTGTGCATGACTTTGCTCACCGTGAGCTGCGTGCCGCCAGCGCAGTGTCACCTTATGAAACGCACGTTCAGTGATTCATTCACAAAGTTCTTAGCGTGCGCCTATGCCGATTTCACATTGGCATCAGGTTGTCGTGCCCCTCGACGTGCGATTTCGAGCGCCCTGAGCCAATCCCGCTTTGATGACCTCTTGTATGCCCGGTGCGTGTATCAGTCCCAAGCTTGCTGTTTCTGCGGGGGCGCCGGGTTAACATGCCGAGGATCAAATTCTTAATGAGTTTCAAGAAGGGCCCACATCCATGAAAACCTCCGATAAATCTGGTCGGGCACGTCCTCTTATCCTGGCCCCGCGTTTTAGCTTCGTGGTCCTCTTTGGGACAATTCTCTTCGCGTGTTCGGCGCTAGCACAAGAGAGCTGGTCCTGGCCCGATAAACCAAAGAACCTCCAGGTATTGCCGAAAGATTGGCCAGGTTCGCGTTTGCAACCCGTGATGATTGGCTTCACGCGAGCTCTGGGCGTTCGTTGCTCGTACTGCCACAAGGGAGAGGAAGGCAAGCCACTGGGCACATACGATTTTGCCTCCGACGAGAATCCGAACAAGAATCGGGCTCGTGAAATGTACCGGATGCTGGAAAGTATCAACGATCACCTCAAGAACATTCAGCCGAGCGGCGATCAGCGCGTAAACATGTGGTGCAACACTTGCCATCGTGGCCGGCCGAGACCCACTACGCTCGAAGAAGAACTCGCGGAGCAGTATCGCAAGAATGGGGTTGAACCGGCCCTCGATTACTACGCCGATCTCAAACAAAAGTACTACGGGCGAGGGCCGTACGATTTTGGGGAAAATGCGCTGAATAATTTTGGCTATGAAGTAATGAAAAAGGATCCAGCAGGTGCGGTCCAGGTTCTGCGGCTGAACGCGGAGGAATTCCCGCAGTCCGGCAATGTCTGGGACAGCCTCGCGGAGGCATACATGAAGTCTGGAGATTTGAAGAAGGCAGAGGAGTACTACCAAAAGGCTGTGACGCGCGATGCAACCGATCAAAACGCTAAGGACATGCTTGCGAAACTCAAAGAACCTAAGGAGAAATGAAGCATAAGTTTATTCTACAACCTATCTCATACCCCCTGTTCGAAGCTTCATGGGGAACTCCCGCCTGTGCTAAATTGGGCGGCGGATAGTCTAAACCAACATGAAGACCACACGCTGAAGAAATGTAAAGTCCAAGAAAGAATAAGTCCATGAAGAACTTCTTGCTGGGAGTGCTGACAACACTCATAGCTATTGCTGTCGGCACTTTTGCATACCTGAGGTTAGGTTTGGCCGAGGTACGCGCCGATATCCCGGGGTCGCGGTTGGAGAGTTACCTCATGTCCACTGCAGTCCACGCGTCGGTAAGACGGCATGCGCCGGAAGTCTCCAACCCGGTGCAGCCGAACGATGAGAACCTCACCGCCGGAGGCAAAATGTATCTGGGAGAGTGCGCTGGATGCCATGGAACCCCGGGGAAAGAGCAGAACGAAACCGACGATTCCTTGTACCCGCCAATTCCTCAGTTTCCCAAGTCTGGGACGCAGTATTCCGAGGCTCAGGTCTCTTGGGTCGCAAAACACGGCATCCGCCGGGCGGGAATGTTCGCCAACGGCAAATGGGATTCCGACCAAAAGCTGTGGACGATTGCCGCATTCATCAAGCGCATCAATGCCCTGCCCGTGCCGGTGAAAGAAGCGTTGAAACCGAAGAAGCCCGCCGTGGATTCGAACGATTCCAACAAGCAGCAGTGAAATTGCATGCTGGATTCGGTGATCGCTGACTGGGGCAGCGATCCGGCGGTCTGTCCTCAATCGCAGCGCAAACCATGCAAGCTGCCACTTTACGCTGAAAAATCGTACCGAAGGTGCGAATGGCATTCCTGACTCTGCTGGGAGCATTTCACAGATTCTTGTCGATCAGCTGTCGCAGTCCCGCTGAGGATTTGGGCGCAGTCTCCAAGAGTCGGAGCGGCCGATTCGAAACGCAGTTCGGACAGGAAATGCAGGGGGGAATCAGCATGGAGTCGCGCTGCAGGAATCTCAATCACTATCGCGGCCATATTCTCTTCCCCAAACTCGTGTGATTGCCCCTCACCGGGGGTCGATAGATGACCGCACCGGGTTAGTATTCGATCACTCGGTAGAGGACCCTATATGGAGTAATACCAGCGCGAATCATAACAGGATAGATGCTCGATACATTGAAAGTTAGCTGAATCAACGGAGTAGCCGGTTTCTTGGACCCCATCACGGGCCAGCGGATTCTGCAGGGCGGGCTCGGATTTCGCGAATAGGGCAACCTTCTGATTACCGTTTCCGGTCAAGGTGATAGATCATCTCAGTATCCTTGCCATTCTTCTGCCAAGTCCATCGCTCGGTAATATGATCCTTGTCATCGAATTCAAGGATCATCTTGTGTTCATGACCCACCTCGATGCTCGATAGATTACCGGCTGCAAGGAAAGAGAACACAAGCTGGCTCACGTTCGCCGAGGAAGGGATTGCGCGCATGTGGGGCTGATTGTTGGTCGGACAGTAATGCAGCAAAGAAATCCCATTACCGTCTACGCTATAGAGTGTGAGCATCTCTTCCATCCCCGAAGCGTCGAGTGTTTCCATTACCACCGTATTCGAGATCATAAGCTTGAAGTTGCTCTTCACTTGATTGCCATGCTCGTCTTTCCCTTGCCAATCTCCAGTGAGACCCTGGAGCTTTTTGAAGGTTTCGGGTGCGTAATTGGCTTGCGCTTGCGAAAGCAACGAGAAGGCGATCGCCATCGCCATGGATAGGCCAAGGCGCATGATTTTGTTCATTTTTTTCTACTTTCCTCTAGGTAAACGTTTGCGAATCGCGCCAAGAAAATAAGAGTGACTACGATTCCGACTCTCCGGAGCATTTCACAGATTCTTGTCGATCAGCTGTTGCAGTCCCGCACGATAGCCGCGGCTGCAAGATAATTGCTTGCCATCTTTGAGAACCACGATATATTCCCCGCTGTTCACCGCTTCCACTTGCTTTATTTTCTGCACGTTCACAATCGTCGAGCGGTGAATGCGAACGAACTTGTTGGGATCGAGTCTTTCGGAAATGTGGCCGATTCCTTCCCGGAGCAGATAGGATTCCGCACCTACTCTCAACGTCACGTAATTCGCGGCCGCCGACAACCAGTCAATCTCGTCCGACTCCAGGAAGACCACGCGGCCCTCGGTTCTGAATGCCAACCGCCTATCAACCTTGGACTCTGTCTTGGTTTGGGTCAGGAAGTCGAGGATGCGGCACGTTGTTTCGCGATCCCGTGCCTTAAGAAACTCCGCGCGAGCTCTGTTGATCGCGTGATGAAGCCGCTCTTGGTCAAATGGTTTCAGAAGGTAGTCGAGGGCATGCGCCTCGAAGGCTTTGACAGCGTAGTGATCGTATGCCGTGGTGAAGATAACGACGGGCATTTCGTCTGCCGGGATCGCCCGCAAGACGCCAAAACCGTCCATGTCCGTCATCTGTATGTCGAGCAACAACAGATCGGGCCTGTTGGCTCGCAAAGCCGCTAAGGTCTGCTTACCGTCGGAACACTCGGCAACAATCTCAACTCCTGGCTCCGAGCTCAATAGGATCCGCAACTTCTTGCGAGCCAAGCGCTCGTCATCGGCAATGATGGTACGTAGCATTTGGACCTCCATCTGATGATCACAATCGTCCTTTTGAATCTGCCGAGACAATCTCATATCTTGATGGCAGCTGGTGCAGGCGGAACGGAATTCGCACGAAAGCTTCCGCTCCGCCCTCTGGCGGCGAACGCACCTCAAAGGCCTGGGCGTTTCCGAACAGTGTTTCGAGTCTTTCTTGAGTTGCTTTCAATCCCAACCCCGCCTTCGAGGGAGGGGCATCGCCGTTACCGAGTCCTGGGCCATTGTCCCGAACCAGCAGATGGAGGGTGCGTTCATCGTGACTGGCAGCGATCCTGATCTCTCCTCCCGAGGAAAGCCTGGAAATTCCATGCCGCAATGCGTTCTCCACCAGAGGCTGCAACAGCAAATGAGGAACCTCCGCGTCCAGCGTGTCCGGAGCGACGTCAAGAATAACTTTGAGACGGTCTTCGAACCTGATCCGCTCGATTTCGAGATAGACACTCACAAACTCGAGTTCACGGCTCAAAGTGGTCACCTGTGTCCCGATGTCCTCAAAGCTCATCCGCAGTAGATCACTAAGACGACTCATCATCTTGTCCGCTGAGGGAACGTCGGTCAGCATCAACGCGGAAATCGAATGCAAAGTGTTAAACAGAAAATGCGGCTGCAATTGGCTCTTCAGCGCTTGCAAACGGGCCTTGGCCAGTTGTGCTTCAAGCTGCGATGCTCGGAGCTGTCTTTCCCGAAAACTGCGATAGTAAGCCACGGCATGTGCAACCAGAACGATCGGTACATAGGTTCCAGTAATGTCATCGACGACATTCCGGAGAAATAGTTGTTCAAAGACAGGCCACCGGATTCTGAACACATGGACTTGCGAATCCCAAATAGCGGAGACCCAAGCATGAACATGCGCATCCCAATATGCATAGGGGGTGAAGCCTCGTAGGGTTATGTGTGCAACTGTAAAAACCAGGCCTCCCGCAAGATACAATAGCGAACGCTGCAGCCAATTGCCTCGTTGAATTGGGTAGCGCGTGGCGAGGGCGAAGACGAAAGGTGTTAGCGGAAAATAGGTGAGAACCTGGCTGCACTGCATACCCAAAACGTTCGGGAAGCTCATGGAGCCGCCCGTCGAGCGGTACAACTCGTAAATCGAACCGGCACCGGCGAGAGTGACAAACGCCCACACGCCAAAGCTGACTGCCCATATCATCCAGGCAGGTTGGCCGGGCATGGAGCCTTCGCGGTTCCCCGAACTGGCTGTCAGCAAGTCCCTCTGTGAGCTACGGATCACTTCGCCTCCGCAATTCTGACGAAGATCCAGGATTTTGAGAGACGCATGCGACAGCAAGGTGCATTCGCGTGAACACAATTGGTCGCTTCGCCTAGTAGAGGGCGATTCCGACACTGCACGGGTCGGATTCTCATATGCATCACTTTCACCCCAAGAGCACGTACACACTACGACCGCGGCACTCCCAATTCAGTGGAGCATTGGTTACTCGGTAGTATTGAAGCACGTTTGCGTCGTAGATGGATCCCCGATTAGTCCCCTAATGTTGTGCATTGGTAGCTTTTGGACCGTCGTTCGTCCCAGCCTGCGGTATTAGCTGGACTTCCGCAAAGGGAAACGAGTGGAGGCATAACTTTGAAGAGGTTTCGCTTTCTTGAATCATTTCGAAGACTCGGTAATGTTCGGCGTTCCTCTGCTACCCACCGTCAGGTTCGAAAAGTATGCCTCGGTATTTGATCCGGTCCAAAGCGCCACCTGACCGTGGGTTTCACCCAATTTCAAATCGTTCACAATAAGGCACGGCTGGTCGGCGCCATTGACGTACAGGCTAGCCGTGGAACCGGCAACCACGATTTTGACCCTGGTCCATGCACCTGGTTCGAGATCGACGTACGATTCGTACGCGCTGGGGTTTTCCTTCCTCAGACGCTGCCAGGTGAAGTCCGGCTGCGACACATACTGGGTCGAGTGGTTGCGCTGCACCTGATCGGCGGCGCGTGCATTGGTCATGCGCAGATAGATAGATTCGTACCGGGAGCCATGCTCTTGGACTCGGAACGCGATGCCGACAAACCCTCTCGTAGTCTGCGGGGCGCCCTCGCGTGGCAAGCCAACAACGTCGGCTTCAATCGTGCCGTCTCTGAAGTCAGAGGCTCTTACGATAGCGATGGCCTGCGCGCCGGCTGGCGTACCAGTGGCGGTTAGACCATCTTCGTTGACGACCCGCAGCGCGCGGCGTCCCCGATAGGCGACAATGTCCGTCTTCGTCTTCACCGGATCCACGCCGTCCTCTCTAATGCTCTGCACTTCCAATCCGTCCAGGGAATCCAGTGGCAAAGTCTTGGTTTGCTTGTTGGGGTCGTGTTGTTCCCCGGCGTTCTTGCCATTGGATGCTCTAAGTGTCTGTGTCTGTACAACTGCGGCGAGAAGGCATATCAACGCGGGAACAATAACCAGAGCCTTGTTCAATTTCTTCATATCTAGGGATCCCCCTACGGCATCTTGATTGGTGCCGCGCACAAAAGTTTCGTCTTGCCGCAAGAGGTGTTCGAGCAGTTCGTACTCATGGTAGCTCCCGAATTCATTGCAGGAAATCGGACACTATCTTGATCGACAGATCCGCCTTGCAGTGGAAAATCACGTGGCCGCACCCGGGAATGATTGCCATCTGTGCATCCGGCAGCAGTTTGAATATCGCTGCGAAATGTTCCTTGCTAGTTGGGTCCTTATCGCCAGCTATGATGAGCGTAGGCGCCTTGATGGCGCGTACCTCTTCCTGTTTCACATAAACAACTTTTTGATACATGGCATTAAGGTCACGGATCAGTTGGTCCCATTGCTCCGGATGAATCATCTGCTTCTTGCGCCTGGCCACTAGATCCGGAACTTGTTGTTGCATGAGCTCTGGAGTAAGGTCCTCATCATTTTCCAGATCCTCGATGGGCGCTCCGTAAGCGCCAAGTGGGCCGCCTATGGCGACCAAACGGCGCACCAATTCCGGATGAGAGGATGCGAGAACATAGCTCGTGATGGCGCCCTCACTGAAACCCAAGACGTCAACTTTCCCGCCGGACTTGAATATGTCTTTTATTACGAAGGCTGCGTCTTCCGCGAACTGGTGGTGCGACAGCGGGCGCGTGCCTCGCTCGGAACGTCCGTAGCCGCGCGTCGCAATCGCGATCACGGTGCGCTGCTTGCTGATCTGGCGAATAACTTCGCTGAACTCGTCGATATATCCGTATTCGCCGCCGTGAAGAAACACCACCGGCTTGCCCTCACCGTAGCGTTCGTAGTAGATCTTCGCATCCGGTGTCTCGACGTAGTGCCCGGCTTGATCGTTAGTCCCGTATGGGACCTGCGGTTGAGCAGTTTGCGCGACCGACGCCAGGTCCGCGATCAGTAGGAGAACTAAGAGCCTAAGTTGCTTTCGCATTGACGCCCCCCTGTCCCGCCACAATTAGGTTAGACGCCAGCCACAAGAAATCTTTACCAAACGGGACGCATACCAGAGAATGGGGTGCGAACGGCATGAAATTGAGGACTAGACCGCAAACAATTTGTTCAGCGACTTTAGATACGCAATTCCTTGAGGCTTGCGAAATCCCGGTAGGCTCTTGATCCACTGCCCCGACTTCAGATCGACCACTTCGACGGAACCATTTTCGAGTCCCGCCACGAATAGCAGCTTATCCACATCCATATGGCCGAGGCGGCCCTTCACGTTCGGCAGCGGAATCGCCTGAACGAACCGCAAGGATTCCTTGTCTGCGCCTCCGATTTGATGGGAGCGGCAAGCCAAAAAATGAACACGACAACAAGAATTGCGAAAGTTCTTCTCATGCTACGTCGCAGTCAGCCCCTGTGTCTTCAATACTGTGATTTGCTTTAGGGCAGTCCCTGTGTCTTCAATACTGTGATTCGCATTCACCATCGTGAAGAGCAGCCCCGACCCAATCGTGACCCACACGGCAACATCCAGCGCCGGCGCCCAGCCTCGATGAACCGCAATCGAGGCGGTCACGGTGGAAGAAACAACTCCTCCGATGCTCCCCACGGTATTCATCAGTGCAGACAGAGAAGCGGAGTATCCGGGAGCCAAATCGATACAGGATGCCCAGAAATTCGCCGCACCGAACATGGTGAAACCCGCCGCCAGCGCAATCATGGGCAGCGCCACCACCGTGAGCGTGAGATGGTTGCCGGTATACAACAACAAGGCGGCGATCCCCATGCCAGTGCATACAGCCACACGCCGTCCCGTGCGGCGATCTGAGACGCGGGCGACGCGGTCAGAAAACCATCCCCCAACCGGGAGACAATACCGCCATCGCGAGGAAAGGCGCGGAAGTCCACGCCGCCGCGTGCATCAGGTCCAGCCCGCGCATTTTCACGGCGTAAAAATAGAACCAGTTGTAATAAACGTAAAATGCGTAACCTTGAAAGCCGTAGCCCAAAATCAAGGCCCACACCGACAAACTAGAAAACATTTTCATCCATGGGACCCTTGTCGCGGTTCGCTGCGGCCGGGCGTTGGCCGAGTCCCATCCTGGATGAATGATCCGCAACTCCTGCTCGTTCACGCGAGGATTCTCTTCCGGCCAGTCAGTCGCATACCAGTGCCAAAGCGCAACCACGGCGAACGCCAGGGCCGCAGAGACTGCGAACGATACCCGCCAGCCCCAGTGGACCATCGTCCAGGCGATGGCGATGGGAGTCATCGTTCCACCTAATCCCAGCCCGCAAACCTGCAATCCGCTGGCAAACCCTCGTTCTCGCAACGCCGTCCAGGAGGCGATGACGCGAGTCACGTTGGAAGAAACCGCAGCTTCCCCCACCCCGGTTAGAAAGCGCACGATTCGAAAGACTGCGAGCGCGCTGATTCCCGTCCCGGCCGCAAATCGGGGCGCAAAAACCATTGCTCCGGATCCAACCGCAAAGCAGAAGATGGATGCGGTCAAGGTTCGACGCGGGCCGATGCGATCGCAAACATATCCCCAGGGAATCTGAAACAATCCGTATCCCCAGAGAAAAGCGCTGAACACCCGTCCCATGGAAATCGTGCCGAAGGAGAATTCTTCTTCAATGTACTTTCCCGCGATGCTCAGGTTCAGGCGATTGAGCGCCGTGACCGCCATGATGGCCATTACGATGCCCATTACTATCCAGCGGACATGCGTCAGCCTAGCGGCTTGACCTTGCCGTCTGGGTCGCGCGTTCTTCTCGCAGGCGGCGTCTTCATATCGGTATAAGGTCTTTCACTAGGCAGTTCCTCACATCCTATGACCGGCGTCGCAGAGCGAGGGCGTACCCCGTTTTCTTCGGCGACCGCTCTCTATCGCATGAATCGGCCTGCAGTACTGGAAATGCCGCAATAGGAAGTGGGAGGCCTAACCCTTGAAGGCCTCCCGTTTTCGGCTGCTCAGAAGATTAGTTTCAACCCCAACTGGATCTGTCGCGACGTGGTGGAAGTCTGGTTTAGAGCTGTCTTGAGCGGACTGCCGTCGAAGTCGTAAACCGAGTTGTTCTGGCCGAAGGTGTTCAGGAACCCCGGCGACAGGAAGTTGGTGTGATTCAGAAGGTTAAAGAATTCAGCCCGGAACTGGATATTGAAAGTTTCGGAAATGCTCGGGATCCGCGTGTTCTTGAAGACAGAGAAATCCAGCGTAGTAAGCCGGGGCCCGTAGAATTGATTGCGATGAGTGTTGCCTAGAACGTTGGAACAGAACTGAGACCCCGAAGGAGGCGCCACAGGCGACGCCGGGAAAGAATTCGGCGCACAGCCAAAAGGATCGGCAGTGGTTGCGGCGGCCAACGACGCCGGCGCCGTTGGGGGCGTGAAGCAATTCGTATTCAGGTAGTTTATGCCGCCGTGAATCGGATTGCAGCCCGGAAGCAAGCTGGCAAAATCCATGGAGAAATCTCCGTTGAAGCCTGTGCCCAGCGGATCGTTGCCGTCGCCGACGGTGGCGGTAAACGGTGCGCCGCTGTAGGCGGAAACGATGGTTCCCAGTTCCCACCCGCCAGTCACGGTCGACAGCAGGCGGGAACCGCTCTTAATCGATGGAAGGTTCCAAATAAGGGTGGCGGTAAGTACGTCCCGAATATCAAAGTCGCAAGCTCCCAGTCTTGCGGACTTGAACATCAACAAGGGCACGGCAATCGAATTGAGGAAGGTATCGCCAGTTACCGGGGCGGAACTCAAGTCCTTGCAGTTCCCCAAGGTGTAGGAAATCTGGCCCTGCACCCCACGGCTGAGGCTCTTCTTCAGTTGCGCTTGCAGCGAATTATAGGAAGCTGCGCCATCGTACAGGACCGGTCGAATGCCGGCTCCGCCACCCCAATTGGAATCGATGCGCGTGCCGGTTTTCTGATTAGCGCAAGTATTTCCTGCGCCGAGCAGCGTAGGATCGCAAGGAAAAATCAATCCGACCCCACTGACTGTCATGGGCGTGACCAAGTTGATGTCGTCAGCCGCGGCGGAAGTGTGCAGTGACCGCGATCCGACATAACCGACCAGCAACAGGTAACCGGGCGACACTTGGCGTTGAATGTTCGCGTTCCAGTTCATTACATACGGCCGTTTTGGATAGGCATCGATGAAACGGTTTCGAATTTTCTGTTCATTGAAGTTAACGTTGGGGTCGATGCCGCTGCCCAGAGTCGCGCCGGCGTCCGCGCCAATGATCTGAAAGGGCGCAGTGGCAGCCGTGTTCAGCCCAAACTCATAGGGAAGAGGCAGCACGTCGAACATTCCAAAACCAGCGCGCACCGACGTTTTCCCATCCTTAAACGGATCCCACTCGACCCCGAGGCGAGGCTCGAAATCCTTTGTGGTCGGGTTTTGGAGGAGAGGGCTATTTACTCCGACGGGTCCGCAGGCTGTGGGACTCGAAGCGCAGTTCGAGAGGCTGATGATTTCCTGGAACCCAGCCGAGGCCACTGAGTAGCCATTGACCGTATAGCCCGGAACGGTATTTGCGTCTGTAGGTTTGGTCGTCGCTTCATAGCGCAGTCCCACATTGAACGTAAGATTGGGCCTGGCACGCCAGTCATCTTGTATATATCCAGCGAACAGCTTCTCGCGCAGCCCCACTTCGTGCGATCCACCGGGCGCAAGAGCATTGAGCTGATCGGGGGTATTGCTGAGAAACGCGGCGAGGCTGCCATAGGTGTTCATCCTGCCGTTTGGGCTCAACTGTTCGAGAACGTTGTACTGCATGTATTCAAAGGTGAAGCCGAACTTGATGGAATGCGTTCCCCGGGTCAGGAAGGCGTCGTCGCTAGCCTGAAAAGAGTTCCAGGCGTGGGTGAAGCGATTGAATCCGCCTAATCCGTAAGCCGTCGTCAACCCTGGCACTGGAATCTCGGGAGGCGCGCCGGCGCCGGGCGCGATTGCGAGTGCGGCGTCTTTTGCCACAGCATCGCCCGACACGGGGTCGTTGATTTTGCCCAGGGCGCGGCTGAAGCCAAGACGGATGGTGTTGACCAATTGCGGGCTGAAAATGTGGGTCTCCTCGAAACTGCCCATCTGCCTGCGCGAATAAACTTGATGAACCGTGTTCGCCAGAGGGTCCGCTTGTGACTGTGGTCCGGAGTCGAAGAAGTAGCCGGCTGTGAGACTGTCGGAATTTGAGATGCGATGATCGAACTTGGTGATGAAATTGTTCTCGTTGGCGATGGTAGCCACATTCACATTGAAGGTTTGGATGCCGTTCACGTCCGGAGCATTCGCCGGCGCAACCGGCCACAACGCGAGATAAGGCTGAATCGCCGGGACGGCCAGGGCGCGTTCCGCGGCGTCCGGCACATTGATTGAGCCGGAAGCTTCCTGGCTCTGACGGAATCCTTCATAGGACACGAAGAAGAAGGTTCTGTCTTTCACGATGGGGGCTCCGCCGGAGCCGCCAAACTGAATACGGCGGAAGGGGGCAATCTTCGGTCCGTCAAAGTAGTTGCGCGCATCGAAAATGCTGTCGCGGTCGAAGAAGAATCCGGTTCCGTGCACTTGATTGGTGCCGGATTTGGTGATGGCATTGATAATGGCGCCAGATGTTCTGCCGTATTCCGCTGTGTAGCCCGTGGTAATTACAGAAAACTCCTGGACTGCATCGACCCCGAGGTTCAATCCGGTGGCTCCGCCCGGAGACGCGTTGGTGTAGTCGTTAATCGAAACCCCGTTGAGACGATAGCTGTTTTCGTTGGGGCGGTGTCCGGAGTCGCTCAGCTGATTTCCGAAACCTCGATTCCCTTTGTTAGCATTGAACGAAGTCGTGGCCTGGTTCGGGACGCTAACCACGCCCGGCTCAAGGGTTGCCAGACTTGTCCAGTCGCGGCCATTCAATGGCAGTTCGCGGACCGTTTTCGAATCGACAGTGGAACTGATCGCCGACGAAGAGGTCTGCACGTCGGGCGGCGCACTCATCACCTGGACGGTTTCAGTGACCGCTCCCGGTTTCAGGGTAATGTTGAGAGTCTGCTGCGCTCCAACGGTAAGAACGATCCCCTTTTGCTCGGCTTTCGAAAATCCTGTACTCGAGGTAGTGACCTCGTAGTCTCCCGGCAAAAGGTTGGGCGCTGAATAAAAACCGTCGCCATTGGAGGAAACCTCGCGAACCTCTCCCGTTGCGGTGTTCTTGATAGAGACCATGGCCTTGGGGATCGACGCCCCCGACGGGTCAGTGACCGAACCGGAAAGAGTAGCGCCAGCCACCTGCGCTTGGGAGTAGCCCGAGCAAAACAAGCTCAAGAGTGTGATGACGAACAAGCACGTCTTGAAACCAACCGTTGACCGCAATCTCTCTTGGATCGTCATCGTGTCCTCGCTTCGTGGCTAGGAATGATTTGTGCTGTGCCCTGCAACGGGTTCTTGGAGTTTTTCCCAGCGGCTTTGCCCAGAGCCCACCGCTTCCGAACATTTACAAGTAAGGTCCTCGATCGAACCAAGTCACTCTGCACAAGGCGAGGGGTCTGGCGCAATCCTTGAACTGTCCGATGCAAGACATTTCCACATCTCTGGCCTTCTATATGAAAACAAGAAAGATATAGGTTCTCCTCTCCGGTTTTGACGATTAGACTTGTATCGGGCTATACTCGCGCACGGCGTTTGGGAAATCATGGGTACTTCGGCAACCGTCTCGAGGCTTCTGCATTTCGGTGTTTTTGAGGTGGATCTCAAGGCTTGCGAAATCCGCAAGCATGGCGTTCGGCTCAAGCTTCCCGAGCAACCGTTCCAGGTCCTCTCCGTCCTTCTCGAAAATCCAGGTGAGATTGTCACGAGAGACGAATTGCGCACGCGGCTGTGGCCCAGCGACACGTTTGTCGATTTTGACCACGGGCTGAACAACGCGGTGATGCGGCTGCGGGAAGTCCTCGGCGACTCCTCCGAAAGCCCCCGCTTCGTGGAAACAATACCTCGGCGCGGCTATCGTTTCATTGCGCCGGTTGCGGGTATCCCGGTACCGGCAACATCCACGATTCCGCCTCAGGAGGAGAGTGGGCACGTCCCCGTCGAGGTGGCGAAGCCGGGACCGGTTGAACCGCCTGCGGAAATTCGATCCAAACCAGCCGATCACCCATGGGCGTCGACAGGCCGTTTGGCTATTGTCGGAGCCGGGATTTTATTCGCATTCCTCCTCGGTGCGGCTGCCTTCTACCGTTACCGCCGCCCCGGCGCAGTTGCTCCGGCACAAAGCAAGTCGCTGATTGTGTTGCCTCTGGAAAATCTTTCCGGAGACAAGGACCAGGACTACTTCGCCGACGGCATGACCGACGACCTGATTGCCAACCTGGCAAAGATTCATTCTTTGCGGGTGATTTCCCGCTCTACGGCAATGAGCTACAAAGGCACTCACAAGCCTTTGTCGCAGATCGCGAGCGAACTTAGCGTGGATGCGGTCGTCGAAGGCACAGTTCTCCGGGTCGGCGATCGCGTCCGCATAACGGCGGAGCTGGTGCAAGTATCGACCGATCGTCACCTTTGGGCCGATACCTACGAAAGCCCGATGGGCGACATCCTCGCGCTGCAAAACCGTGTTTCTTCCGCGATCGTGAATGAAATCCGGATCAACCTGACGCCTGCCGATGTAGAACGGCTGGCCAGGAACCCGGCGGTTGCACCCGAGGCATACGAAAACTATCTCAAGGGGCGTTACTATTGGAATAAGAGGTCGGATGAGAACCTGACCCGAGCCATCGGATACTTCGAAGAGGCTACGCATCAGGCCCCGAACTATTCGCTTGCCTATGCCGGGCTCGCCGATTGCTATGCAATCATAAGCGCCGAGATTTTCGGAACCATGTCCGCGTCACAAGCGGCGCCGAAAGCCAAAGCGGCCGCTCTGCACGCTCTCGAACTTGATCCCACCCTAGCGGAGGCGGAAACCTCATTGGCTACCGTCAGGTTTAACTACGATTGGGATTGGAGTGGCGCAGCTGCCGGCTTCGATAAAGCAATCAAAGACAACCCCGCTTATGCGACTGCCTACCAGAGATACTCACTTTACCTGATGGCGATGGGTAGGACGGAGGATAGTGTCGAACAGATTAACAAAGCCCGAGAACTCGATCCGCTGTCCATCAGCATTAATTTTAGCCTGGGATGGCGGTTCTATATGGCACGACAGTATGATCGAGCCATTCAACAGCTTCGCAATACTCTGGAGATGGACCCGTCCTACGAACTGCCGCATCTGGTCCTCGGCTTGTCGTACGCCCAAAAGGGCGATTTCAGCCGCGCCCTTCCCGAATTGCGCAAGGCGGTTGAGCTGTCGCATGGAACGCCGTTGATGATATCGGCGTTGGCAACTGCCTCAGCGCGCTCCGGAAACAAGGACGAAGCCGAGAAGCTTCTCGCTGATTTAATCTCGGGGTCGAAAAAGCAATACGTCTCTCCATACTACTTCGCGCTCGTGTATGTGGGTCTCGGGCAGCGTGATAAAGCCATCGATTTGCTGGAAAAGGCTTATGCCGACCGATCTAACGGTCTGGTGTTTTTAAAGGTGGAGCCAGCCCTCGACGATCTGCGTTCAGACCCACGTTTTGTTGCCTTGGAACAGAAACTTAACTTCCCCAGGTGATTTGTCAGCGCCGACGTCGACCGCGACCGGGAACCCCTGAGCCAGGACCAGCCTCGAGCAAAACCGAAGAAGAAGTGTCGACGTGAATTCGTCATCAGGACTGTGTTGGAGTATCCAGACAATTGCCATCGCTACGTAATGACACGCTAGGCCACGTACTTCCGGAAACAGGTTGTCCGTCCCGATATTGCCGGGCCGCTATCGGAGATGGCGGATCAAGGAAAAGCGGAGTCAACTGTTGTAACCAGGCGATAGCGCTCAAAACCCCACAATGAGTGTTAAGGCGATGTTTCGCCAGCTATGCGTGCCTGAGCCATAGCTAAAGGTAACAGCACCAGTCATTCGACCGAAGAATGTTGGCTGGCGCTATCATCAGTCGCCGCTTGCGAGCGGAATTGCTCGCCAAGGGTTGTTGCTAGGGAGTTCAGAGTACTGGCAAGGGCAAGATGCCACCGTTCTACGGACTGCTGCGCCAGTTCTTCAATTCTGTGCTGAAAAGATTGCAGCGTCTCGGCGACCTGGACCCTGAGCGATTCGGAAACCGAGGCTTCGATCCCTTTCTGGATCGTCTGCAAATTTGCGCTTGCCTCAGCAAGTTGATTTCGGAGTGCCTGGACATTGCGGGTGCCGAGCTCACTCAGCACCACCTCTAGCGCGTTATCCAGTTGGCTGCGTGCACTGCGCATTGTGTCGCTGGACAATTGCGACAGACGTTTATCGAGGCCGGACTCGAGCCGGCGAGCAGATTCGTCCAGCTTTGCCATGCGGCGTTCGAGATCGGAGATTTCTTCCTGTAAGCGCGACGATTCCAACGCGACCGCCACTTGAACTTGTTCCAATTCCTGGCGGCGCGCATCGTGTACCTCACCCAAGTTATGCTCCATAACCCGCAGTAGGTCTTCACTCAGCCGCTTGAGGCGGTTACCTGCGTCGATGACGTGCTGGTGAAGTTCTCCCAGTCCACGATTCAGGTGCTCCCGCAGATTCTGAACGACGTCGGTCGAGAGGCCCTGGGTCCGCTGCTCTACCGATTGCAGATCCAGGGTGACCCGCCGCAGAAATTCTGCATGGGTTTCCGTCGTCCTCTGGTCGATGGCTACCTTCGCCGCTTCAAGTATTTGTTCGGACTGCTCCCGTGCCTGCTTCAGGACTTGGGGTCCCAACTCCTTCTTCAGGCGTAGCTCCAGCTGCTGTTCAAGCCCGGGAGGAATTTGCGACAGCGACACCTCAAATCGACTCCGCTTTGCCCCTTGCGCGAGCTTTCCCTTGAGGTCCATCACCTCCGCCTCAAGTGGGTGAACAAGTTCGGCAAGCATCGCCTTGAGATGCTCGTTGGAGAGTTGCTTCTTGATTCTATCGAGCACGATTTTCGCAGAGGCGGTGGCCTGATTGGGCGGAAGCACATAAGTAGACGAGACCACGGGAGAGACGTTTCCCTCGATAGTTGCCGGCAGTCTCCCCCAATCTTTCGGACAAGTCTGCAACCCCCAGAAATTTTCCGGCCTGTCGAACCGAGCGCCTAGCCTCCAGCTCTGCCGATCAGACCCAACGGGCTGGCAGTAGACAACCTGCGCCGTCGTCTCGCGACCGTCCTGGCTGTGAAAGTGCAACGGAACTCCGGCTTCCAGCTTCATAGGAGCCCGCATCGCACAACCATGGGCGCTAACCACAAAGGTCTCGCAGACTTCAGAGAAGCTGGATCCCGGATCTAAACTGGTAACCAGTATCGGGACAGTGATCGGTACCCTCGAGCTGCGCCGTAATGTGGGGACATTTGAATTGTGCATAGTCTCTTCCTCGTTTCGTACCGCTCGGGCCTTAGCGGTTGAGCGACCTGTACCAACTACGTTACCGCCAAGTTCATTAACGAGGGTTAACCCGTAGTCTCGTTTTCCGAGATGATCGATGGGGCAATAGCGACAGATGTCTTTCGTAACCGACGAATGCAGGGATTGCTAGGGTTCTGTGAGACGCGCGTCCTTTTCTATCAACTCCCGAAATTCGGTTTCACAGACGTAACATTTTGCGCGTGTGAGGTAAAACCAACCGTCCAGTCCGGCGCATCGTGTTCACATCATATTCAAATGCCGTGCCGCAAAGGAGGCAGACCTGATAATCCTGTCCATCAATGCCGCTGTGCGGCCAAGAGAAGCGATGCGGGCAGAGCCATCGAAGAATTTGCTTGAGTAGTGCAGACATGACTGGCCTCGCGACAAAGTACGTCAAGTATTCTTGGCCAGAGATTAGTATTGTTTTGGTGGCGATAGCGCGCGACTAAGCAGACAGTAGCACAGAAGCGCTCCGCCCAGTCCAGCACGGCAGTTCACGCGCCGCGAGCAAATGGCCAAGGCCCCGTGCCGTTACCTGGCAGAAGCCCGAACCGGGTGTGGACTGCCTCTATACGTTCGACGGCCCGATGCGCGTGACCGCCCCCGTAGATTCCCGCGTTGTTCTTGTGCGCGCGAACCACAGCCTTCAGCACTTCTGGTGCGGTGAGGGAAATCGTACTCGAGCTTGTTGGTAGGCGTGCATCACTTCACCTCTGCGAGGCAACTCGAGAGCTCGGCTTGGATCTGTTCGGTGCGACGCTGACCCTCGGCTCGATCCTTGTTGACCTTGGTGAGCTTGAGCTTCACGCCGTCGATCGTGTGGTTCCGACGTTGGATCACGGTGTCGTCGTCTGTATCCCCCAGCTGATCGATCACGTCTTGGTCGAGTTGGATCTCCTGGATCTCGGTGTTGATCGTAGCTGTCGAAGGTTCGAGGGAGTTGAGCTTCTCGAGGTTGGCGCGGTAGCACGCGGCTCGGTGAGCTCGAGTATCGTATGACGCGCGCACTCCGTAAACGATCGCTACGACTAGGGACAAGAACAACGGCAGGAATAGTTTTACTGCGACCGGATGCTTCTTCACAGGTGAAACCTCCTGAACGCTCCATTGTGCGTCGAGCAGGAATCGCATAGCTTCTGCGCGAGTGGATCGTCCTGCTACTGTATCGCCTCGTGGGTGAAATGGCGATATTTCGCTAGACACGCGCAGAGGGCTCTTCGGGCAGGTCCTTCCGTAACGTATTGTCTTAGCACTCATTGAGAATGGCGATCAGGGTCGATGAGTGCAATACAGATGTTACGACAATTAGCAATTGTGGGACACTTAGGTCCATGCCTTCACCTTTCTTACGCTCAACGAGTGGAAGACCTCCAGAATTTTATTTGTTCGCTGTGCAAGACAAAATTCAAGACAACATTTCCGCACCCGATACCGGCGGTCTCGAAAGAGTGGGAGAACGCTTTGGCAAAAACGAAGGCCGCGCGGGTGGCAGACCAAGACTGGTTTACCTCCGCAAAATGCCTAGCGTGGGTTGGGGCACGTGGGTGAAGATTTTGGCGTACCTCCGGCAGGAGAAGCATTAAGTTTGGCCAACTCGCTAGCAAAGAGCGGGTTTTCTTGAAATTCTGAGACAAGTTCCGTGAATTCTGTGCGAGCCACTTCTGGTTTCTTCTCACGCAGTGCCGTCAGCGCTAGCAAAATCTTGGCGAACGGCCGAAGGTAGTGGCCCTTGTTGGCAGTAATCTCAATTTGCTGGATGCCTTTCTTCTTGTCGCCGTGGATTCCAGTGAACCCGAGAAAGAACTTCTTTGATCCTGACAGACTGCCAACGATGTAATTCGCCATTCCCAGGCCAAGATAGGCGTCGTCAGCGCCTGGGGCTACCTTTAGCAGCCTTTTCGAGTACTTATCCGCCTCTTGCATCTTTTTTAGGCTTTCGATCCCATGCTTTTCGATGAGACTGGTATAGTCGGCCTGCATACCTAGGCTCATAGCCATGGCGAACAGGGCGTTGGCATTGTCAGGGTTTTCCTTCAATCGGAACTGAGCCCCATCCTGCGCCCGTTTGTTCGAATCGAAGAAGGCCTGCCGTCGCCCAGGGTCCGGTTTGAGAGGAGTGTTGCCGAGAAATCGCTTGTCGTCCAGGAAAAAATCAGAAGTCAGAATCCCTAACCGATAGGATTCCTCGAACAGATAGCTCGCTGCTTCCGACGCGTACCCAAGAGCGCCCTCTGGATGGGACTTCTGCCATGTCTCGAACTGAGCGCGAGCTTCCCCAAACTTCAGTTGGTAAAGTAACTCAAAACCTGCGTCGAGCTCTGGAAAGTGCAACATGTCGGTTGGAGCTTGCCCAAAGCCTGCCCGCGCCTCTTGAAGATCGCGTCCGTGCGGTCTGGCATTTTCATTATCCTCTCTCCTTCCACCTGGAATCAGCGCTTGTGCAGTCGATGTAGATTTTTGTCTTGCCACCCTCAGAGACTGCAAACACCAACCTGGAAGCATCCGATGTAAACGTAACGGTTATCAGCTCTGTTCCCGAGGTGATTTTGACGCGGTTGTTGCCGTCTACGTCGGAAGCCCAGAGATCTCCCTGCTGTGCGTTGCCCGAAAGGGTGATGTACATGACGTGGCGGCCATCCCAGGCAAGGGCGGGCTGCGTAGCTTCTTCATTGGTTAAGTCGAACGACTGCTTGGTCTGCGGGCGCTAAACCGTGAGGAAGCCCGACCGCCTGCCGTTCACAAAGTAAATTCCTTTGGCAGAGAGTGCGGGCATGGGCGAGAGATCAGGTCCGGCGCCGGTCGTCACTTGTTTCAGGCTGCCGTCAGACACACGGTATTCCCAAATATTGGTGACATCGTTCACCGTGCGGCTGCATAAGAAAGTCCTGCCCGGATCATTCCAGACCGGGCCGGTTGGGCTGCCGGATAGTTCGCCGATTTTCTGGGAAGCGTGAGTGGCCAGATTGACGCGGTAGAGCTGCAAAGTTGTAGAACCCAGTACCGTGTCGTTTCCCGTGATGATCAGCAGGTCCTTGCCGTCTGGAAAAGGCAGTATATATACCGGGCTCGAGCCCTCCGGAGAGCGAAAGATCAGCTCTTCCGCCAGGCCGACCTTGGGCTTGCGAAAGACTGCATTTTCTCTAAGGCGGTTCTTTATGAAATAGAAGGAATTTCCGTCGGGAGAGATCGCCAGGCCGAATCCGGATGCGACCAGGCTGGAGGCGCCGCCGAGTGTGGGCACGCTGAAGCTCTCTTCTCCCGTAAAGTCGTTGGAGTAGTAGATTTGGGTGCCGTCGGGCGATAAAGCTTCCACGCGCTTGTTGATCGAGTCGTTAGTGAGCTGCAGCGGGTCGCCGCCGGAAGCCAGCATTATGAACACCTGGTCGAAACCCGCGACCGGCGAGGTGAAGGCAACGGTATGGCTGTCGGGTGACAGAACGGCACTGTTCATGGGTTTATTCCAATGGCTGATCTGCGTGACTTTGGCCGGGCCGGTGGATGGGCTGCGGAAGTAGTAGGCGGCCACCGCGCCGAGCACGAGGAGCGCGACAATTGCCGCGGCGGCAATGTATTTGTTGCGTGAGGGTTTGGCGGGCAGCGTCGTTATTTTCGCCGTGCCGCTCGCAGATGAGCCCGTCGGCAACTCAGTCGCGCTCGGCAAAGCGCTGCTGGACCGTCCCGAGCCCGAATCGCGTTTCGAGCGTTTCAGGTCGCCCCGCAATTCGGCGCCGGACTGGTATCGCAGTTCAGGGTCTTTCTCCAGCGCTTTGTTGATGATGCGATCGAGTTCCGCGGGAAGTTCAGGATTGAGGCGCAGCGGCGAGACCGGCACTTTGTGCAGAATGGCATCGAAAATAACAGCCGAGGTTCCGCCGGAGAATGCCGGACGCGCGGTTACCATCTCGTACAGAACCAGGCCAAAGGAGAACAGGTCGGTGCGCGAGTCCAACTCTTCGCCGCGCGCCTGCTCCGGCGACATGTAGGCGACCGTGCCGACAGCGCTGCCCGGGCTCGTGAGATGCTCCTCCATGTCGAGGGTCGGGGCACTCATGCCACCGCTCTCCAGCTTGATTGTGACTTTGGCCAGCCCGAAGTCGAGAATTTTTGCCTGTCCGCGGGTGGCGACAAAAATGTTCGCCGGCTTGATGTCGCGATGAATAATTCCCTTGGAGTGCGCCGCGTCCAGTGCGTCTGCGATCTGGATGCCCAAATCCAGCACCGTTTCGATTTCCAACGCTTTGCCGGCGATTTTGTGCTTCAGCGTGACGCCTTCCAGGTACTCCATGGCAATGAAGGCCTGCCCGCCCTCGTCGTCAATCTCGTAGATGGTGCAGATGTTGGGGTGATTCAGGGCTGAGGCAGCTTTGGCTTCACGCTGGAAACGGGCCAGTGCTTGCGAGTCTTTCGCCACGTCATCGGGCAGGAATTTGAGGGCGACGAAACGGCCGAGTTTCAGATCCTCGGCCTTATAGACAACGCCCATCCCGCCTCCGCCGAGCTTCTCGATAACACGATAGTGGGAGATGGTTTGACCGATCATGGATTCGTGCAATGGTAGGCGTGATGCTAGGGCAAGTCAATCAAAGCGATGGAATCGGTGGGTGGCTCAAGAGGATAGTTGTCGATAAATCGCCTTATCACTCGTTGACCGGGGTCAAAGAGTGAAATCGCCTGTTAACAACAATTTGATCTCAACAGTTGAGGATAATTTCCGGCCCGTGAATGTCGTGCATGGAAACCAAGAGTCAATTCTCTGTCTCTACCTCCAGACCACGAACCTCAACCATCCTGACCAAACGTCGCCCCAGGCATGGACAATGACGTTCGCCTGCAAATTCCTGCGCCATGCGGCGAGTATTCCATACAGAACTCCAAGCACGGATATCACGATCACATTCTTCCAGCCTTGATAGGCGTGAAATAGGCCAAACACCAGTCCCTGCGCTAGAACCGCCAGCGCAACACTCCCAGTCAACGCATGAACCTGCTTTTGTAGATAGCCACGAAAGGCCATTTCTTCGCAGATACCGGCAGTGGTCGATGTTGCAATCCAAATCAGGATTTCAACGAGGCTCTTGGGTAACAAGCTATCGACGGTTTTCGCACTGCTGGGACCGAGCAGCCAGTAAACGCCGTACTCCGCGCCCTCCCAGAGCACCCAGAATGCCCCGGCAATTTCTACGGCAGTCGCTAGGCTTTTCCAAGAAGTCCAGCGCCCGCCCGAAAGCGTTTTCAGATTTCCGCCCCAATGATGCACACCGACCCAGCAGTAATAGAGCAAGAGCCAGTCCATCAGAATTGCAGCTAAGTAGATGGGGATGGCCTGGCTGTGGCGCGCCAGGTGGCCGCTGGAAGCCCCCGTAGCACCGTCCGCGGGCGCATGCTGGGCAAGCATGCCCAGGGCTACCATGCCGGCCCCGATCAGGAGAAAGCCTACCAAGTGTCCCCAAGAAGCGATCTGCGGGGTGTTTTGACGAGGATTCTCTGCTGTGAGTACTTCACTTGCCTGCATTTCTTTTCTCCTGGCGGGCTCCTAAGTGTTTCCGCCGCTTTCTGGCTAGCTTGTTCAGTTCGGCTAGCGTCTCTTCCGCCCAGCGCAGATGTGCTCTCATTTCCATCTGTCCAAAATGCGCGGCCATTTTCCAGTAAGGCGCGCCTGGATAGTGCGGGTTCTTGTCGATCTCCTCACGCTCCGCCCGTTCGAGTAGCTCAAGCAGGGCGCGACACTCCTTTGCCATGCGCTCTACATATCCAATCAGGATTTCAGTGGGCACCTGCGGGCCGAAAAACAGCTTCAGCAGAAGTTCATTGCGCGGAATCTCGGGTTGTGGCGGCACCGCCAGCCATTTCTTGAGTCGTTCGCGCCCTTTGTCGGTGATGGAATAGACGTGCCGGTCGGGCTTACCCTTTTGCCGCTCCGTCTGGCGACTCACAAACCCTTCGCTGGCCAGTTTCTTGAGGTTGGGATAGATCTGACCGTAACTTTCGTTCCAGAAGTGTCCGACCGACTGGCGGATCGTCAATCCCAGGTCATACCCGGACATGGGTTCAATCGCCAACACACCCAGCAGCACTTCCATGCTCGAACTCGAACGTCTTGCCATCACACTATTAGATATATGCCTATTAGAGTGCTTTGTCAAACACCCTGCGGGTTGGTTGATTCAATTGCGGACAGTCGGCAAACCGGAAGCTACGAAGCCGCGCGGGTTAATTGGTGTTAAATCGCGATATCACTCATTGCCCTGGAGCGAGGGCGAAAGTTCCCTCCATCCCATCCTACGCCGCCAGCAGCCAGACGAACGCAAGCGAAAATCGGTATTAGCCCCGGTGGTCAGAAAGGGGTCGCGCAGCAGGTCGATTTTTGGCGGCCTTTCGCCCCCTGTTTCGCCTCAACCGGGAAAGGCCCACGGGTATAGGTTCTGAGACTACGATGGTGTTCATGCGGCGAGGCGCTGCTGAGATTGCTGCCGATGTTTACGTAACCGCTTCGCTCGCGGTGAGACCAGCGGCTTTTTTGACGGGTACGGCAGTTGTTTTCTTGTCAACTTTTGTCAACTGTTGAATCGAGAGAGGCCTCCAGGTTCAACCCTCACCTTACAGAACAAAATAGAGAACAAGTACAAACCGCCTTCGTCAGGCGAGAACTTACCACAAACGAGGGAGGCAACGGCGGGGTCAGAACAATCGGAAGCAGCAAGTTGAAGGCATATCGCTTGCCCTCGCCGAGGAAAAATTGAAAGGGTTCCGACATGAACAAACTGAGAGTCGAGCGTGGACCGTGCCGTTTTATAGCCGAGAAAGATCAGAGCGGCAAATCCCTCATTCAGGTGAAACTTTTCCACGGCACGGTGTCTCTGCTAAACAACACCAGCCTCAGTTTTAGCGTTTTGGGAGGCATCTCGCTGGAACAAGCGAAGAAAGTAGCCGAGATTCTGAATGAGAACGTATTGGATATCTGCGTCAGCATGTCTGCCGACACGGCCAATGGAGCGAACCGCTAGTGTCGAAGAAAGAGCCACGTTGTCCGTATTGTGTTATTGACGATGCGTTCCACCCGATGACCGTCCTCCCGAATGGGCGACTAATTTGCGAAAAGTGTGGTCACATTGTTTTCCCGCATGACCGAGCTTTCAGGCGCCCTTGCCTCAAGTGTGTAGAAATCAATTTTTCGCCCAGCGTTCGGCGAATACGGCGGCGTTAGATTGAAAAAAACAAGAGAACGGAGTCAGCTCGATGCCAAAGCGCAAACTGCGCGTCGTCAATTCCGATGATCAATTGTTCTGTATTTGCGAGGCGTGCTCCGCATACTTCAAATCGTCATCGCGAGACTATGAAAAAGCCGAGCAAGAAGTTAAGGCCCAGTTCGACGCACATGAATGCAAAACCGCCAATCAATCTGATAGCGCAACATGAGAGAGGCAGAACAGCTGGAGCCCGCAAGGGGGGTGGGATGCTACTTCTCGTCTTCATCGCGCTTGATAATGGCTGCTTTCTTTGTGCCTAGAGAACTCTTTGCCATCTTCACATGCTGCTCGATGGCGATGCGGAGTTCCATCCTCTTTGGCTTTGATACAACTCTGAAGCTCTGAAGCCCCAACCTCTACGGCTCGCAACTGGCCAAAGGCCAGACTGAGCGAAGTGGGTGCGGCATTGGCAGCAACCCCAGCCGATAGCACAGGCATCTGACGTGTTTCCAGCTATTGAGCGCCGACGGCTTGGTCAACAGAATGACCGGGGTAGTGACGGTTAGAGACTTCAATGGAAAGTGAACCCTGGTGGGCTGTGCACTTACGGTGGCTGCTTTTACTGCTATTTGCGGTTGGGGCATGGGCACAGATTGCGGTGCAGGCTCCGCAACCCGTTTATGACGGGCAGACTGTCGGCGCGATTGACCTCATCGGCAATCCTCATCGCGATGTAGAAGCCCTTCGGCCTCTGGTCGAACAGAAATCCGGTGAAACTTATTCGCAGTCCAAGGTGGAAGCTAGCGTTGCCGCGCTCGAGCGCACGGGACAATTCCCCAAAGTTGAAGTTAACGTTGTTCCCGATCCAGCGGGCTTGCGCTTGAATTTTCTGCTGGAGCCCGCCTATTACCTCGGCATGATCAACTTTCCAGGAGCCACAAAAACATTCTCTTACACGCGGCTTCTGCAAGTTGCGGATCTTCCCGACGAGGACCCTTATGACCCCACCCGCGTTGCGGCCTCCGAGAAAGCTTTGCAGAATTTTCTTCGGCGCAACGGATACTTCAAGGCCGCAATCCATACCGATCGGGAAATCGATGACGCACACCAGTTGGTGAACCTCACATTCTCGGTTACTCTGGGAAAGCAAGCAAGGGTGGCTGACGTTACCTTTCAAGGTGCAGATGCGAGCGAGGCTTCACGACTGCTTCATTCCCTTCGTTCACTGCATGCCCGGCTTACGGGAGGGCTGCTCAAGCAAGGCAAGCCCTACACTCCCGAGCGCATTAAGGCGGCGACGGCATTGATCAAGCGGTCTCTCGCCCAGCAGCACCGGCTGGCCAGCAAGGTTGCAGAGAATCCGCCGCAATACGACTCCGAAACTAATCGCGTGAGTGTTTCGTTCAAAGTGGAACTTGGGCCGCTGGTGACCGTTCGCGTGACTGGAGCCCGGCTCTCGATGATCCCATTCTTGTCAGGCCGGCAGATCAAACGGTTGATCCCTATCTATTCCGAAGGAACTATCGATCGCGATCTGGTGCAGGAAGGCGAACAAAATCTAGTCGACTACTTTCAAAAGAAAGGCTACTTCAACGCCCGGGTGGAAACCACGTTCGACCGGCAGGCCGAAAAGATTTCGCTGGTCTATGAAATCGACAAGGGCGCAAAGCACAAAGTCAACCGGATTGTGTTTCAAGGAAATCACCAGATAAAAGACGAGGATCTTCTGGCGGTCGTGGCGGTCAAGAAGGGTCATTTCTGGTTCTGGTCTCACGGAAGCGTGAGTGAGAAACTTGCGCACCAAAGCGCGGAAAATCTTCAGGCGCTGTATCGCGATCGCGGGTTTGAAGACGCCAAGGTCAATTCCCAGATTGTGGTGCACACCCCCGGGATCGCTGTTATGTTCAACATTGATGAGGGAACTCAGACGCTGGTGCAGAACCGGCATGTCGTCGGGAATGAAAGCCTGCCTTTACAGCAGTTGGCCGCGCCCGGAGGACTGGAGCTTCATTCCGGATCGCCCTTCTCGCCGCGAAAACTGGCAGACGATCGCAATCGCATCTCCGCAAGCTACTTGAACCACGGTTACCTCAATGCGGAAGTGAAAGCGGCCGTGAAGCGCGACCCGCAAAACCCTCACCGCGTAGAAATCACCTACAACATTACCGAGCATCAGATGGTACGCGTGGAGGACGTGATCTATCTCGGGCAAAAACGGACCCGACTCCCGTTGATTCAGAAGACCGCAAAGCTGCGCAGCGAGACCCCAATCAAGAGAGGAGAAATGCTGCAAGCGGAGAGCGGCCTGTATGACCTTAACGTCTTCGACTGGTCGAGTGTTGGACCGAAAAAGCCGATCACCGATCAAACTGAAGAATCGGTTCTGGTGAAGAACCATGAGGCCAAGCGGAACGAAGTCATTTACGGGTTCGGTTTCGAGGTTTCACATCGCGGGGGGAACGTTCCCTCGGGAACCGTGGCCGTGCCGGGTGGGCCGGTCATTGGCCTGGGAAACAATCGAATCGCTCCGAGCCAATCCACCTTTGCCAGCCCGCTGGGGTCGGTCGTATTCAACCGGCACAACATGCGAGGCCTGGCAGAAACCTGGAGCGCGACACTGGCGCTGTCGCAGCTCGACCAGCGTGCTTTGACGACTTACGCTCAACCGCACTTCATTGGCTCGCAGTGGAGTTCGCTCTCTACTTTTTCGCTAGAGCGCACGACCGAGAACCCGCTTTTTGCGGCCAGCCTGGGAGACCTATCCTTCCAGGTCGAACGCCTGCTGAACCGCAAGAACAATACGCGCCTGCAAATTCGCTATGACTTCAACAAGACCGTGCTATCGCACTTGCTGGTGCCGGGGCTTGTGTTGCCGCAGGATCAGAACGTCCACCTGTCCACGTTCTCGGGTACGCTGTTGCGCGATACCAGGGACAAGCCTCTCGACGCCCACCGCGGCAGCTTCAGCACGCTGAACCTGGGCATCACGCCAACCGCGCTCGGGTCCAGCGCAAGCTTTGCCAAACTCACCGGTCAATATGCGTTCTACAAGCAGCTTCATTCCGTTGTCTTTGCCAACAGCATTCGGCTGGGACTGGCGAAGTCGTTTGCCGGCAGCTTCGTTCCCACCAGTCAACTGTATTTTTCAGGCGGGGGTTCTTCGCTGCGCGGATTTCCCATCGATGAAGCGGGGCCACAGCGCATCGTCCCTTTCTGCAATGTTCTCTCGCAGCAGACGGGATGCGTGAACATCACCCTGCCGGTAGGCGGGCGCGAGCTGTTTATTCTGAACTCCGAAGTCCGCTTTCCCCTTCACATCAACAAAGCTTTGGGCGGCGTGATTTTTTACGACGGCGGCAACGTTTACAGTGCGATTAACTTCCAAAACTTCGCGAACAATTACACGAACACAGTTGGGATCGGACTGCGCTACGCGACCCCGATTGGGCCCATTCGCATCGACGTGGGCCGCAATCTGAATCCAGTGTCTGGAATCGGCGCCACACAGTACTACATCACGTTAGGGCAGGCATTTTAGAAGTATTAGGAACGCAATCATGAAGTGGAAAAAGACTGTTGGCTGGACTCTGGCAAGCCTGATGGCGTTCATCGCTATCGGAAGCGTGGCCGGATATTTCTATCTGAGAAGCAGCAGCTTTGATGAATTCGCGCTGCGCAAGATCATCGCACAGGCCGACGAATCCACCGGCGGGCGAACGCAGATTCGCGCCTTCGATTTCAACCTCTCGACCCTGACCGCGCATCTTTATGGCATTGTCGTCCGAGGCACCGAAAAACCGGACGCGGCGCCGCTTTTGCAGATCGACAAACTCACGGTCGGATTAAAGATCAAGTCTGTAATCCGCCGGCAAATCAGCCTCAGTGAATTGTTGATCGAACATCCGGTGATGTACCTTCAGGTCGATCGCAATGGCAGCAGCAACATTCCACAAACGCCTCCGCAGAACTCCGGCAGTAAGACGAACGTCTTCGAGTTGGCGGTTGGGCATGTGGCGCTCAGCAATGGTGAGATCGACTACAACGACCGGAAAACGCCACTGGATGCCGATCTTCACGATCTTAGAACGGATATCAGATTTGAATCGCTGGCAACCCGCTATAGCGGTTCGATCTCCTACGACAACGGTCACCTGCGCTATGACCGGTACGCGCCGCTGCCACACGGCTTTAATGCTAGCTTTACGGCGACACCCTCGCTCTTTCGGCTCGAGTCAGCCGTCATCACCGTAGCCTCATCCTCCGTCAAACTCGCCGGGGATGTGACTAATTACAGAGCTCCTGCCGCGCAGGGGACTTATGACGCCGTGGTACATTCGCAAGATGCCGCCGAACTGGTGCCTGCGGCCCATCCTTCCGGCGACGTAGCGCTCAGGGGATCGTTCCACTACCAGAACACAAACGATCGGCCATTTCTGAAAAATATTCGTGTTGATGGGCAAATAGCCTCCGAAGTTCTGGCCGCGATGGTTTCGAGCGGGCGGCTGGAAGCTAGAAACTTCCACGGACAGTATCAACTGGCCGATGGCTCGTTGCATGTCAGCGGGATTGAAGCGGAGACACTTGGCGGCAGCGTGAATGCAAATCTGGATGTGACTCATCTCGACGGCACTCCAACATCGCGCCTGCGGGCCGCTCTGCACGGCATTTCGCTGAGTTCAGCGCAACGTGCATTCCGCAGACCTGGACTTACCCCGGTTGCGATTTCAGGAATGATCGATGGCACAACCGAGGCCTCGTGGACCGAAAGCGTGAGCAATGCGCATGCGCGTGTCGACGTTGTATTGCACAGCGCCGAAGGAAGACATACCAGCACCTCCTCCGCGAAGAACATCCCTGTTAACGGCGCAATCCACGCCATCTACGATGGCCTTGGCAATGTTCTCACCCTCCATCAAACTACGTTGCGCATTCCGGCCACCAGCCTCACCGCGGAAGGCCAAGTCAGTAAACATTCCCGGCTTGAGGTTCAGGCCAATAGCGCTGATCTCCATCAACTCGTCGAATTGATCTCGGCCGTTCATCCCGTGCAAGGGGGTCCGTCCCTTGTCTCAGGCTCAGCGACTATGAGCGCAACGGTGCAAGGATCGCTGCAGAAGCCGCAAGTTGTCGCGCATCTGAGCGCGCAGAATCTGCAAGTGCAAGGCAGCGCGTGGAAGAGCGCCGACCTTTCGCTGCAAGCTGATCCCTCGCGAATCACAGTGTCGAACGGCAGTTTGACGAACGCGCACCGCGGTCAGGCATCTTTCGACGCAAACATAAGCCTCCGCGACTGGTCGTATCTTCCTTCCAGTCCGATCCAGGCGCACGTGTCGCTGCGGCAAATACAGGTCGCCGACCTGCGGCATCTGGCCAACGTACAATACCCGGTGAGCGGAGAATTGTCCGCGAAGGTTTCCGTGAACGGATCGCAACTCGATCCCCACGGCTCCGGATCCATCGAGATCGTGAATGTGCGCGCATATGATGAGCCGCTTAAGGCTCTGAGCCTGACATTTCACGGAGATAAGGGTTCTGTCGCTTCCGATCTGCACGTCAGTGCGGATGCCGGCGCTCTCGATGCGAAGCTAACCTACGTCCCACAGACAAGAGCGTACAAAGTGCGGCTGGATGCGCCCGCGATCGTTTTGCAAAAGCTACGCACGGTGCAGCAAAAGAACCTTGCGATGCAGGGGACGGTTGCGATCTTCGCAAACGGAGACGGGACGCTCGATGATCCTCAACTAACGGCGAGCATCAAACTGCCCAAGCTGGAGGTTCAACAGAAGTCGATCGCCGGAGTAAAGGCCGATATTCGAGTAGCCAACAAGCAAGCCGATCTTTCATTCGATTCTGAGGTTGCACAATCGTCGCTTCGCGCACGGGGCCACCTCGCCCTGACAGGGGATTATCAGACCGATGCGTCCATTGATACCAGCGCGCTTCCGATCGAGGTTTTGTGGGCAACTTTCTCCAACAGTGTGCCTCAAGGCTTTTCCGGGCAGACGGAATTCCATGCCACGCTCAAGGGCCCGTTGAAGAACAAGAGCCAGTTTGAGGCGCACCTCGTCATTCCAACGCTCAGTGCCAGCTACCAATCGCTGCAGATCGGCATTGCCAGCCCCATTCGCGCCGACTACGCGCGTTCCGTAGTTACGCTTCAGCCTTCCGAGATTCGCGGAACTGGAACTTCTCTTCGCGTGCAAGGCAGCGTTCCAATTGGCGGCACTACTGCTCCGAGCCTAACTGCCGAGGGGTCGATTGATGCGCATATCTTTCGGATTATCTCCCCCAACCTGCGAAGCTCGGGAACCATTGCTCTGGATATTCGCGCCACCGGTTCGGCGGCGAGTCCCCAGGTTGCGGGCCAGATACGCCTGCAGGATATTGCGTTCGCAACCGACGCCGCACCGCTCGGCATCGACAAACTGAATGGCACAGTTGATCTGGATAATGAGAGGGCGCAAATTTCCAATGTGACAGCTCGGGCCGGCGGCGGCCAGGTTTCAGTCGGCGGAGCGGTCACGTATCGTCCCACCCAACAATTCGATCTGGTGGTCAAGGCAGATTCAGTTCGACTGCGTTATCCCAGTGGGTTGCGCTCTGTTCTGGACTGCAACCTGGCGTGGGTCGGCACTACTAGCGCATCAAGTTTGAGAGGCCGAGTGCTGGTTGATTCGCTGTCATTCACGCCGGATTTCGATCTCGCAACCTTCGGCGACCAATTCAGCGGCAATGCGGCCGCGCCAGCCGTGCCCGGTTTCGCCGACACGATTGCATTGCAGATTGCGCTGCAGTCAAAGGAGAATCTCAGCGCCACCAGTTCGCAGATCAGCCTTGAAGGCAGCGCGGCGCTGAACGTAAGCGGCACCGCGGCGAATCCGGTAATTACCGGCAGGACTGATTTGAATTCCGGAGAACTGTTTTACAGAAACGTTCGCTACCAGTTGCAGCGCGGTATTATCACTTTTGCCGACCCGAACCAGACGGAGCCGAATCTTGACGTTTCCGTAACGACGACCGTCGAACAGTACAATCTCACGCTCAAGCTGCGCGGTCCCTTCGACAAGCTGACCACATCTTATTCGTCGGATCCTCCGCTAGCCACGGCGGACATCATCAACCTGATTGCGCGGGGCAAGACGAGTTCAGAACTCGCGGCGTCGAGCCAAAGCACAGATTCGATGATCGCTTCTCAGGCAGTAAGCCAGGTCAGCGGTGGCCTGCAAAAGCTGGCAGGAATTTCCAGTCTGGAGATCGATCCCTCGTTTGGCGGGAGCAATCAGAATCCGTCAACCCGGCTGGCCGTGCAGCAACGAGTGACCAAGAATTTCCTTTTCACTTTTTCCACCGACGTGTCGCAACCCGGCGCTGAAATTGTCCAAGGCGATTACCAGATCAACAAACGCTGGTCAGTCAGCGTGGCCCGCGACCAACTGGGAGGCGTCTCGGTGGATGGCCGCTTCCACACCAGGTTTTGAATAATAATCCGCAATCGATCGCTCCAACTGAGAGTTGATTCAGGCGGCAGGCTCGATTCTATCCGGCTCCGTCGCCTCGTCCTTCTGCGGCAGCGATCCCTTTGCGCTTTCTTTCGCAAGTTCCGCATTGAGTTCTGCGCCGACGAGTAACGCGAATGAATTCCAGTAAAACCACGTCATGAAGGCAATGAATCCACCGAGCGCCCCATAGGTGCGGCTGAAATTGGCGATGTGGCGAAAATAAAATCCTAGCAGGTAGGAAAAGCTAAGCCAGCACAGAACGGCAAGCACTCCGCCGGGCAATGTCGCAAGGAAGCGTTGCTTCACATTCGGCGCAAGGAAATACATCAACTCCACCGCCAGAAGCGCAACGCCAACGGCTGCAGTCCAATGAAATACCGGCCACAGTGCCGCGAAGTGCGCGGGCAGCACCATTCGACTGGCAAGCCACGCGCCGAATTGCGGCCCGAGAATCATGATCGTGAGCCCGAAAAGTAACAGGCATCCGCTGGTAGCTGCCAGTCCGAGGGCGAGAAGCCGTGTCTTCCACACAGGGCGGAGGTCCTTCACTCCATAGGCCACGTCGAGCGCTTCGATCATCCCATCAAAGGCGCTGGACGCGACCCATATCGTTCCTATCGTCCCGAGGGAAAGCCATGCGCCGTGATTCGTAGCCACGTCCAGCAATACACTCTGCACCATGGGGACGGTTTGAGTGGGTGGCAGCGTGAAGATAAGGGCAAACGCTCGGGTATACAAACTGGGGAAGGGAATCGACGCCACCACCGCGAAAAAAAGAATCAGCGCGGGGAATACTGATAAAACAAGGTAATAGGAAAGCGCCGCAGCCATCTGCAGCGTGCGATTTTCCACTATGTCGCAGTAAGTGGAGCTAAGAGCGCGCCTTAGGCCTGGCCATGTCACGGCGTTTTAGATGCATGGGCGCGAAAAGTGTTCAAGTGTGTTCTCATCAGGCGGGCGGTCAACCCCTTTTCTCAGGTTGAGCGGCGACTCCTGACCAGCCAAGAGGCCCAGAGGTTTAACTCTCGGGGACTCGAAGGGTTGACAACGATTTTCCCGTTCGCTGTCACATCAGGAAGCGGTCCCGCAGGGGCTTTCTCCATGGCTCCGCGAACAATTCCCTTTTCCTTCGTCCCCGCGCGGGACTCTTTGTTTCGGCTTTAAGACCGTGGCCAAGACTGACCCGATACCCAGGCCAACCAGAAGGAAAGTGATCGCAGAATGTACGTCGTATTCACTTTTCATGCGTCGCACCTCTCTCACCGGCTCTTGCAAAATACGGAGCAGCGAACCACTTTGTTATTGCAAGAACCGTGCCAATTTATCAAAGTCCTTTGTTTCCCAACTCGCATGATCCTGTAGGGATATCGAGCATGTAAGTTTGACTCCTTCGAACGACAAGAGTCCTCGTGTGCCGCCCTGAACACCGGCCATGCTCGATGCCGAATTCACACTGGCAACGGGGGCCGTCTTATGGGTGTTGGGAACTCGATACAATCCAGCCTCACGCGCTATTAACTCCGATGTCTTATGCCACGCGTCTTCTTCGCCCGCCAGTTAAACCTTCGAGAGGCATAAATAGAAAACGCAGATCGAGCAAATGCTCGACAATCTGTAGCAGGTTCGCGGGCGACTCGCTCTTGGATACAAACGCATCTACCCATTTCAGAGCGCTCTCTGGTAGCCCCTCATCCGCGGACAGCAGAGCGAGTGGAACATCCGGTTGGAGGGCTTTCATGTGCTCTGCCACGACTCCCCCATTCATTCCAGGCATGTGATAGTCGAGTAGCACCAAGTCCACAGGATGGGAAGCAAACAGTTGCAAAGCCTCTGCTCCGCAGGTAGTGACTAGAACCTTGCACCCAGCTTTCTCCAACAGCACCTTGCGACCTTCAAGGCCATTCCATTCGTCATCGACACATAGAACTACAGGTTTTCTTGGCATGACCCTCCTCCGATTTGTCGCCGGGCAAGCACATGAAAGAACTCGCCTTTGCGTCGTTCGCGGAGCAGCGCCTCCATGTTCCAAGTAACGATTTAGCCTCGCGCAGAGCGGCTCGACACACCTATGCGGCAACAGAGTTGGCAAGTTGAGCGCAGATTTGGTGAATCACTTCTTGCCTGATCTCGTATTCGAGGATGTCGGCATCGCTTGCTCCACCAAAGGTTCGCAAGTCCAGAACCTCGACCTGCTTCTTCAGGAGGCAGTCAAGTTCAGCCCGCAGTTCTTCTATCCGATGCTTTTCCATGGTGCCTCAGTTTGGCGAAGCGGCACCGTTGGATGGTCCGAGCGGCGACAGAAACCCCGTGGGCGTCCGGTCAGGCAGTCTTCCGCAACTCTACATCTCGCTCGGCCAAACCGCGCTCCAGTTCGTGAATGCGATCTGCCTTGATCTCGTAAGCAGACTGTTCTGCAGCCGATAGTCCTCCAAAGACCTGATCCCATCGCGTCTCCCTTTGTTCCCTACGGAGCCGCGTCAATTCGGATTCGGGTGTTTCGTTTCTCATGATTGCACAGCGCTAGATGAAGGGGCTCACCTTCGACCGTACGCCTTTAAGTTGGCGATTCAATACAGCGGAGACTGTACGCTAGCGCACACAGTTGTCCAGGAACGGGCTGTTCGGTACTTCGCGTTCGGATACCATGTGGGGCAACATTCTCTCGGTGGGCTGGCCGGACTGGCCTCATCGTTGCGTATCCTGCTCGCCTTGAAATAACACTACGATGCCCTCTTCGAGTCAACCAAATGTACAGCGAATCGGCAGCATGCTTCGGCTCTCCGAACGATCCGATTTCGAGAGGTGGTTGTGAACTTGAGACCGCATATCTGCCACCTGTTCACCGTCCTGAGAATCCACGATCCGGACTGTGAACATTGCTATCCTCGTGACACATGCGGGTATGAAATGCGAAGGCAGCTGGAAGAGTTGAACGGACTGACGCAAACGCATTCGCTTATCAATCAAGAAGAGGCAGTGCGGGTCTTCGATCCCAAACCCTGCGAAGTTGAAGCAAGTCCGCCGATTTCGGTGAGGGCACAGTAGAAGAAGGTTGGTTAGCCTCTATGATCCTAGCTAGAGTTCTAGCCCTAAGAAACCTGTCAATTTTCTTTCCAAACATTGGCCTTCTGCTCATGCCCGGATGCACCACCGTGACCTAACTGTGAGCCTTCTGCTATGTGGTGTCGGTCGCTCCCGACCCAGCGTGGGGTACGACCGGTAGAGAAGCCTTTTTGGCAGCGATCAGACTTGACTCGCTCGGTTAGTGGAATTCGGACAGGTTCACCTCGGACTGCTTCTGTCGGTTCATCTGGGAGATGACTGCTTAAAGAAACAGATGAAGGGAAACACCTCCTAGGTTGGGGAGCCGCTAGCAACCCGCAGATCACTGGGGGGCGTTTTGTTTGCGCCCGGCATCTGCGAACCGTAGGACCATTGCTAGTCTTCAGTGGCTGCTTCTCTCACGATCCTAGCGGCAGCCTGGCTGGCGTCTTCCTTGTACGATGTCAGCTTGTCAATGGCCACCGAGCGAATAGGGTCGCCGAGTGACTTCTGCGTCGATACATCGAACTTCTCAATTTCGGCCATCTGTCCGTCCTGGGAAACTGCCACAACCCTGTACACTCCGACCAGCCCCTCCACCAAAACGATCTGTCCAGTTTTTGTTTTTGCTATCTCCATACCGATCAGTCTCCCACAGGCCGGAGCCGAATGCTAGCCTGTCGAAAATTCAAAATTGCACCACACCCAGGCGAGGTCGAGATGCAAACGGCACCAACGAGTCGCAATGTTCGGTCGCCATGCTTCCCCGGATGCGGTTTCTGCTTGGCCACAAAGCCTCCCAGCACCTTTGATACGCCCCAGCCGACCCAAAAACCTCATCCCCGCAGCCGAGTGCCCGCAGAATCAGCCTGCTGATGGGGTTACCCAAGGCAGACCGCCAACGGCCAAATGAACCCTCGGGAAAATCACGACTGCGTTCTATGGAACACGTAAAAGAACACCATCACGCTGAAGCAACCAAACGCATAGATGAATGTTGAGAACAGCGTCACCGCAGGAACCAAGTCTCGCAGGACATTGAGGAAGGTAAGGACGAAATTCCACACCAAAAGAGCCGTCATCAGAACCGTTCCGATCAGTGCCAGCAACGCCGCATTTTTGAGTGTCATGGTCGGAGTATGAACGCTGCTGGTGTTCATCCGCAACTCTGGCTATTACCTACTCGAAAACGAACTAGCCGCCCGCCGTCGGGCGAAACGATTCGTACCTCTGCGGCTCTGGGAAGAAATACAAAAAGTGCTGCGGCGGGGCGACGGGGAACTGACTCGTATTTCTGATTTCCTAGAGTGGAAGAATGGCATCGCCACTACCCGATGTGCGATAAATTGGATGTAGAGGTCGCAGTCATGAAGAGCAGGCTGGGTTACAAGGGCTACGTTATCAAGGTACGGTCATACGAGCAACAGGATTGGGGATTCTCGGCGGAGCTTTGGATCGAAGAACATGATGTGTCGGGCGTCAACGCAACTCAGTTTTATTTGCCTGACACATTTCCCACGCAGGAATTGGCTATTGAGGCAGCAATTCAAACTGGACGGCAAAAAATAGATGGGGCGTTTGAGAGGGGAGTGCTGTCGTGAATGGGTGAGAGCGCCATCCCAAGAAAGCGACCTCAGGGGCTACCATTTGGCTACCATTTATGCCAAAATCCTAGGTGTTGAATGTGCTAGTTTTGATGGAAAAACAGCACAGCCCAACTGGAACTCGTTGAAAAATCAGAGAATTGCCCCTGTGTTTATGAGGCGTGCGGAGAATCCCTCCCTCTCCGCCAGCAAGTCTTAACTGCAGAGAAATTCCCCCACTAATTGCCGCGAAATGCGTGAAACATGCGCGTATTTCGGGATTATTCCTGGACAAACCGGACTGCAGAGAACGGACTGCCTGACAGCGAAGGAGGCCTTTGTCCTGGCTTTTCTCCGGAAGGCACAGGTGCAGTCCGGTTTCACGGTGGGCATTAGGCGAATGCAATGCGATCACAAGCCCGCGAGTTTGGCATCGCGAGTTGACTTTGACACAGGTTGGCAATTGCTTCCAGAAGCCCGTTTATGGACCCTGTACAGGCCCCAAACGAGGATGATAGGTTGCTTACTTATGAACCACTGTGCATGGCGTCTCAATGGATTGCTCTTTTTCGCGTTGGCAACGATTTCATCGCCAACGCTTCAATCACAGTCTCTTCCACTCGTGAATGGCGACCGCGTCATCGCGCACTTGAAGGCGATGGGCGAGATTGGGAAAGATCCTGCTGGCGGTATCAGCCGCGTTGCCTACAGCGAAGCCGACCGCCAAGGCAGAGAGTACGTGATTGGCTTGATGCGCGCCGCGGAACTTGCCACGAGTATCGACTCAGCCGGCAACATATCCGGCCGTCTGGCAGGAACTGATGCTACCCTGCCGGCGCTGATCATCGGGTCCCATGTTGACTCGGTACCGCAAGGGGGCAACTACGATGGAATCGTCGGTTCCCTCGGCGCAATCGAGGTTGCACAGGCTTTGAATGAGGGCCACGTCGCACTGCGTCACCCTCTGGAAGTCCTCATTTTCCAGAATGAGGAAGGCGGGTTGAAGGGGAGCCGTGCGATCTCGGGCGAATTGCACGAAGAAGAACTGAGTCAGAGTACGAGCAGCGGCAAGAGTGTTCGTGAAGGCATTGCGTTCATTGGTGGTGATCCAGCTCATTTGGCCGACGCCCGACGCAAGTCCGCAGATATATTTGCCTATCTCGAGTTGCACATCCAGCAAGGCGGCGGCCTAAGCAGGGAAAAGATAAATATCGGGGTCGTGGAGGGAATTGTCGGAAGAAGCTCCTGGGATGTGATGATCGAGGGTATGGCGAATCACGCAGGCACGACTCCGATGAACGAGCGGCACGACGCCCTGCTGGCGGCGGCGAAATTCATTGAAGCGGTGAATCGGGACGTGACCAGCATCCCGGGCGAGCAGGTGGGCACCGTCGGCCGGATCCAAGCAATCCCCGGTGCCTACAACGTAGTGCCCGGAAAAGTAATTCTTGGCCTGGAGTTGCGAGACCTGGACGAGGGACGCATCGAGATGGTATTCGATAAGGTCCGTGAGAACGCTGATCAGATAGCACGGGACAGCGGGACGAAATTCAGTTTCCAGCAGATTGGTGCCGACGGCCCAGCTCTGACCGATCCGCGCTTGCGGAAGGTCATTGCAGATTCAGCAAACCGGTTAGGCCTGACCACGAAATTGGTACGCAGTGGGGCCACTCACGATGCCGGAAGCATGAGCCACTTGGCTCCGAGCGGAATGATATTTGTGCCAAGCGTCGGGGGAATCAGCCATGCTCCGGAAGAATTCACCGAGCCGCAGAATGTTGTCAATGGTGTGAACGTGCTCCTTCGATCGGTGGTTCAGCTTGATTCGCAAAAGCTTTGATCTGATCCATTCCTATACCCAGTAGCGAGCTCGCCTGCCTTCTTCCCCGAGCTGACCAGAAGTCGGCATCTGGGAAGTAATCGTCATCGCCCGCGACGGACAACGCGGAAAAGATCGCACAAATGGAATCTCATCTTCTCCGGCCAGAATGGCGGAAGTTCGCCGAAAGGCACGGGCAAGAATCTCTGAGAATATCGATTCATTTGCCTTTTTGCAGCACGCTGGGCGGAGTTCGGCAATCTCGCCTGGGCTACTGGGACGGGCGCACCACCATGCTCTACACACACGTTGCCAGCGAAGACGGCCGCAAGATCGCGGCTCGATTCGGGGAACTGCTGAGATGCTCGCCCACCGCGGCGATCATGCCGGCGGAAAACGCATAATTTTGGTGTCAAATGGTGCCAAGTTTGGGTTTCCAGGCTTGTCGAGTGATTAAGAAGTGGCAGAAACAAAGGGGATTTTGGTTGCGGGGGTGGATTTGTTCCCCCAGCCGCATATTGATTCTGCGCAACTTACTGATTCTACGATAGTCCGGAATGCCAAGAAAGGCTACAAAGGCGAGTCCTTCATTCAGTTTTCATTCAGCTCCATGCTTCGTGCTTTCGTCGTTGCAAAAGAATTCTTGCTTGGACCCACTTTCGCACACGTTTGGGGTAGGCGGGAGGTGTACGTGGATTACCCCTTTTATTTTAGGAATCTTCTGTTGTCACCGGCACTGCACAGCCCAACTGACGATACATTTCCTCCCACTCCGGCAAGGGGATGGTTCCGCCGTTGCCGTCTTTGACGTCGCGTAGAACGTTGCACAAGCAACGCGTCCTATCCTTGCCACTGCCTTCCGCAATGAAGCGCTGGCGACATTGTTCGACTCGCCGCGACAATTCCTTCACTTCGTCATCCGAATACGTGGAGAATGTTGCAGCTAGGCGTGCCGCTTGCGCTTTGGTCCCGGGTTCACGAAGTCGCCGCGCAAAAGCCTCCGTGTAGTCTGCGCCGTACTGGATGATTTCGTAGATGGCGCCGATTGACGCCACTACATGAAGCCAAAGTTCTAGGTCCGCCATGCATTTCTGGGTGCTGCAATGGCTGCCGGCACCTGCTCTGCCCTAGTGACGAGATGGCCTACAACTAATTGCGACGTCGCCTGAAATGGAACTTAGTTTTTAAAATTAGAGGTTTGCCCTTGCCATCGGGAGAGTCCAGAAGTTCGGCAGGGGCGAGCGCTAGGGTGGATTTAATACCAATCCAGATCGTTGCTCGTGAAGCAGCCGCTCGATGGAAAACGGTGTCTCTCTCGCGGGGCGGTGCCAGCAACAGCGGCATTCAGCTTGTCGTTGTTCATTTGCGTCCTCCTCTTCGTTGTTTTTCATCGCTCGATCTCTGTGTTTGCTTCCCATGTTCAGCCGGGGGGTCGGACTGAGTCGCGATCACCTCTCGAAGGCGGTGCCGAACCAAAGGGCCCACTACAGATTTGAAATCACCCACCGCAATTACCCACGATCCATCTGTCTTGCCCGTACTTTCCAGTATTTAGCAGTCCCACGGCAACCATTGAAGTTGTTGGAAACACTGGAACGATGAGTTCTGAAAAGGCTGGCGTCGGCGGTTCAACTCCGTCCCTGGCCACCATCATTTTGAACAGCTTGCGCATTCCCTACCTCACAGTTTGCGCTCAATTACGTTATGGAAAACGTCGGCTGTATATCGCCTGGTGCACCACGATTGTTCACAATTGCTCACTCCTCGTGCGGCTTGCTGAGCTACACTCGACGATGCTCTGAAGGAAGGCCGGAGGAAAAATATGTTTCACTTAATCTGGTATATCTTCATCGGGCTGATCTCGGGGGTTATCGCGAAATCGGTGATGCACGTGCATATGGCGACCTTCTGGACGATCGTGCTCGGCATCATCGGATCGATCCTGGGCGGCGGCGTTACCCACATGTTTTCACGCTCGACCAACGAACGATACCATCCCGCCGGTCTGATTTGTTCCACCCTGGGGGCCATGCTGGTTCTCTTCATTTGTTACAAGCTGAAGATTCATTTTCCGCAGGTCGGCCCGTTCTAGTTCGTCGATGACCACATTGGCGGGAAGCGCGCACCAACGAGAAACTTGAGGTTGCGGCTACGCGACCGCTGTGCGGGACGGGAATTCAGCGGTGGGAGCGTGCACGACAGGTTTTTCCTGCAGCAAGAGTTCCGTAGCCTGCACACGGCGATCGGCGTGGAACCAGCGCTGCACCACGTTGTCGAACAAGAGATTGGCCACGGAGAGAAGACTCATCCCTTGATGGTGTGCCATCCAGCAGCGCACAATCTGGCAGCGCGGCCAGCGGAACCGGCCGCGGGAGGTAGTGTAGTCGGCCGATTCGTAAAATCCATAGGAGCCGAACCAGCCCAGCGTTCTCATGCGGCGCAGATTCCGCAACGACGCGGGTGGATCCACGCTCAAAGCCAGAAATGTCGAATAAGGCGAGATCACCAGCGGATTCGACTCTCGCCGCATCAGCGAAAGCTGGGGCAAGCCGAAAGCCTGGTATTGGTAGTTGCCGTGTTCGTCGAGTTTGAAATAAGCCGATTCGGAGATACCCCACGGGACTCCCCTCCGGGCCGCGTAAACCTGCTGCGAACGCACCGCTGCTACTCGTGACCGGTCGAGAAGCGTATTGGGATACGAATGCATCCACAGGGAAGGCATCAAGTACTCAAACATTGTTCCGGTCCATGAGAGCAGAGCGGGGCGGCCATGATCGAGAGTGTGGCCGCGGCCCAACAGGAACCAGCCATCCTGGGAAATGTCTTCCTTGGCTATCGCGACGAAGATTGCAATGCGGGACTCTGTGGCCAGCAGGTCATAGCAAGAATTCTGCAAGCGCTGCGACTGCGTATCAAATCCGACCGACATCAACTTGCGGTGGGGATCCAGCAGAAATCCGAAGTCCATGGCATCGGCCAGTTGCCCGGCCTGGGCGGCGAGCTCTCGCATATTCTCGGCGAGGAAAATGGCCTTTGACCGGGCCTCCGCGAGCAGGGTCTTCAAATTTCCATAAAGAGGCCGCCGCGCCTCGGGGAGCGAAGGCAGCGTTCGATCAATGTGGGCTTGCAGTTCCCGAATCAAGTCAGGCAGTTGCTGCAGGGACACGCCGTCGGGCGAAGTCGCTTTGAGTCCCAATTCGCTGCGGAGCGGCGCGAATTCCGGCAGCCACCAGGGCTCGTATGATTGCACCATTTGCCGGATGTTCCGCAAGCGCAGTTGCGCTTGCTGGCGGAACCACCTAGTGTCGGCGGCGTGAACGGACTGGTCGTCAACATGCTGATTTTCGAAGTCCGTCTCGCGCATCTCCAGGATTGAGAGCAGCCAGCTTTTGTCGCGGAAGTTAGCCTCGCATTGGGCAAGGAGTTTTCGCGGGAGTACTCTCGCCTCAACCAGAACCCGAAGATGATCTAACAGACCCTGCGCCAAACACTGCTGGACGAGCGGTTTGCCCAGGCAATCCAGGCACCCCTGTTGCAGGGTCCAAAGCGAAGCCAGCAGATTGCCGCTGTCGACGGACGAAATAAACCACGGCGCCAAAGGCGCGAGCGTCCGCGTGTCATACCAATTCAGCAGATGGCCTCGATGCTTTTCGAGACGAGCTGCCGTTGCAAGGGTTTGCTGCGTCGAGAGCGCCATCTCGGGAACTGTCAGATATCCGAACTCAACCGCAACCTGCTGCGCGTTGAGCAGAAGACCCAGATTCGTCGGAGATACCCTTGCCGCGACGGCGGGCGGATGCTCCTGCACATTGTCGGGGATCAGCCAGTTGTGTTCTTCGGTACAGAACTCGGCGAAATATCTCCAGGTGTAAAGAGCGGCACGGCGAAGAAAGAATGTGTCTTTCTGCGAAAGGTTGTCCCCCGGCAAAGCCGGCGACTCATTCAGCCAACTGGCGACAACTTTGCTGCCCGCCCAGAGTACAAGAATGGGGATCGCGGCCAGCAGTGAGTGCGGCCGCAGCAGCCAGACCAGCAGGCCTATACCGATGGCGAGGAATGGCATCCAATCCAGGTAACGATCGATGGGAGTCGAGCGTGCGCCAAGTTCTGCTTCGGCTGCCGTCTCCCACTCCAACAGCCGTTCCCGGGTTACGATCCGCCGCACCAGCGCCCGCACTACGGCATCGAGCGAAAGCAGCGTCTGGTGGGCCAGAAATATCAGGGTCAGCAACACCGAGAAGTTTGCCGCGTAGAACGCGGACGCTGCCTCAAGCGCAACGGTCTTCTTCCGTTCCGCGACGGCGCGCACCAGCCCAAACGCGAGTTCAAACCAGGGCGGGATAACCAAAATCAAAATCGCGGCCAGAGTCCAGCGCAGCGCGCTTTGCCCGGGCGCCAGCCAGCCGAACAGAAGGAGCAGAAATGTGGCCGGCTCCAGTAGACTGCGCCGCAGGTTGTCGAGGATCTTCCAGCGGGAAACCAGTGAGATCGGATTCGCCACGCGGGCTCCGGATTCATCTGGCACGCGCGACCTCAGCCATTCCGCAATCTGCCAGTCCCCTCGCAGCCACCGGTGTTTTCTGCGGTTGAAAGCGCTGTAGTGCGAGGGATAGTCCTCGATTACCTCAATGTCGCTGGCCAAGCCCGCGCGGGCATAGGCGCCTTCAATGAGATCGTGGCTGAGCAGCGCATTTTTCGGGAAACGCTGGTCAAGCACACGATTCAACGTGTCGACTTCGTAGATTCCCTTACCGGTGTAACTGCCTTCCCCGTAAAGGTCCTGGTAGGCATCGGAAACTGCGCGGGTGTAGATGTCGAGGCCGGTCTCGCCCGCGTAGATGGCGGCGAGCCGCGAATGTGCCGTGCTTTGCACGCTAACCGCGACGCGGGGTTGCAGAATGCCGTATCCGGCAACGACGATGTTCCCCTCGGGATCAATAATCGCCTGGTTCAGCGGATGGGCCATCGTCCCAATCATGCGGTGGGCTGCTCCGCGGGGAAGCTCAGTATCGGAATCGAGCGTAACCACAAACCGCACTTTGGGCAGGACTGAGAGGTCTCCAATTTTAACCGGGAAGCGGTCGGACTTTCCGCGCAACAGCTTGTTCAAGTCGAGCAACTTGCCGCGTTTGCGTTCCCAACCCATCCATCCCATTTCGCGGGGGTTGTAAGCGCGATGGCGATGCAGCAGAAAGAACGATCCCATCTGTTTTCCGCTATATCTTTCGTCCAGTTCGCGAATCAGGTTCGCGCACAGGTCGATGAGCGGGTTGGCCTCCGGAGCGGGTTCGTCGGAATCAGGCAAGTCGCTGACGAGAGCGAAGTGAATGTTGGGGTCGTGATTGCCCAGGAAGCGAACCTCCAGGTCTTCGACCAGGCCGCGCACTTGCTTTTCATTCAGCAGAAGAGTTGGGATGGCCACCAGGGTCACACAATCGTCAGGGACTCCCTCAGAAAAGTCGAGCTTGGGCAGAATCTCCGCCGGCAGTAGAGTCGCGACCAGGTAGTGCATGAGTTGCACGGCAGACTGCGAACAGGGCACCAGCAGCATCAGAACGGAAAGCAGCAGCAGTGCCGGCGGACTACTGGGGGAAGTGAGGAACAGCAGGATTCCTGTGATGCTGGCGAAAGTGAGGATCGCGATTCCGGGCAGAAAGAATTCGTCCGGATGGCGTCGCAGTTGGGCGCGCGGACTCTGGACAAAGCCGGGCTTGAAACCGACTTTTTGACAAAGCAGAAGCTGGCCGTCGCCGATGAGGTAGTAGCCAATATGAGATTGGCGCAACCTGGAGCGGGGATCGCGGTAGGTTTTTGTCAGGGCCTGTTGTGCCAGCAGCAGCGCCTCGCGGGCAACATCCATTTCGGATAAATCCGAGCGGCGGGCTATCTTCGATAGTTTCTCCCGATAAAGGTTTCGACTTTCAAAATCCATCCGTGCGTAGGAACCCACCGGGTCGCGGCGAAGGATGGCGTCGAAAAGAATCAGCGGTTCGAGGACATCTTTCCATGAGGTCTGCGCAATGTCACGCAAACTCCGCACGCACACGCCCAAGCCACTGGATTGGCCCGCGGGATCCTGGAGCAGGCAACGGCAGCGGGCCGCGATTCGCTCCAGCAGGACAAGTTTCAGAGCGGGAACCGCCGCCGACACTTCACGCAACTCCAGGACCGCACCCTCCTGAAATGCCTGGAAGAAAGTTACGAAGTCGGCCTCGCGGAAGTGATTGCCGGTGAGATCGAGAAAGGTTTGCGCCAACGTCAGCACCCTGGGCACAATCTCGCTTTTCCGCCCGCGCGCGTGGGGCAGTTCCTTCAGTGGCTTAAGTTCAGAGGCAACGCTTCTCAGTTCCGCATAGATCAACTGGTCATTGTCGCAGAACCAGCGTAGATCGTCGGACGTGGGATTGAGCCTTCTTGCCGCTTCGACGCCTGCATATAACGGCTGGAATGCGGTCTTCAGCTTGCGGCAACGGCGGGAGAATGCGTTCGAAGCGCGAACCCCCGGCAGCCAGCCCAGCCGGGAAGCGAAGTCCGTCGCCGCGCTGCGCAGATCGGGAAGATCGACTGGTTCGCCGGCCGGGTCGTGCGGGAATTCCTCTTCGGCGATGCTTGCGATTTGCGATTTGCGAATCATCCTCGTCCTGTGGCCTAACGATAGCTTGCGGCCTGCAGTTCAAACATCTCGGCGTAGCGGCCGCCCAGATGAGTCAACTGATCGTGATCGCCATCCTCGGCAATGCGGCCATTTTCCAGCACCACGATTCGGTCGGCCATGCGCACCGTGGAGAATCGATGAGAAATGAACAGGGCCATTTTCCCGGCGGTCAGCTCGGCGAAGCGCTGAAAAACCTCGTACTCGCTGCGCGCGTCCAGAGCCGCGGTGGGTTCATCGAGAATCAGAATCTGGGCGTCACGCAGATAGGCTCGAGCCAGCGCGACCTTCTGCCACTCTCCGCCCGAGAGGTCCACCCCACCGTCGAAACGCCGGCCCAGCATTTGTTCGTACTCATGCGGAAGTCTGCCCACTACCACGTTGGCCATGCTTTTCTGGGCGGACTGGAGAATCAGCGGAAGATCATCGAGCCGCTCAATTCGGCCCACCGCAATGTTCTCTCGCGCGGTCATTTCGTAGCGCATGAAATCCTGGAAAATAACGCCGATCTCCCGGTAGAGATCTTCCAGGTTGTACTCTCGAAGGTCGACGCCATCCAGCAGCACCTGCCCTTCGAGTGGATCGTAGAGCCGGGTCAGCAACTTGACGATGGTTGTCTTTCCCTCGCCATTTTCCCCGATCAGCGCGACCCGTTCACCGGGATGAAAATGAAAATTCAATCCATTAAGAACCAGGCGAGGACTTCCGGGATAGCGGAAAGTAACGTTGCGGAATTCGAATCCGCGAGCAATCGGCCGTGGCGCCGGCAGGGCATTGGGTTTCGACGCGATGGCTGGCCGCATCTCGAAAAAAGCGATCAGGTCGGTCAAGAACAAAGCTTGATCGGCGATGGAGGAGACGGTAGAGAAGATTTGTTGAATATTCGAACTGGCCTGCTGAACCGCGCCGGCGAGGAAGGTCAATTCTCCGATGCTGAGTACCCCGGTGATGGTTCGCCAGATCACGAATACATAGGCTGAGTAGTAGCCGGCCGTCCCGATTATCGACAGGAACGAACCTGCCACTAGCCGGCGCCGCGCCAAGGCGACATCTTCATCATAGATCTGGTTGGAAAGCCGGGAGAACCTTTCCGTAAGAAAGGGGGCCAGCCCGAAGAGTTTAAGTTCCTTTGCCGCCTCTTTGCTGCCGCCCAACACTCGCAGGTAATCCAGTTGACGGCGGATGGGAGTCTGGCGGAAGTTCTTGGCATATCCCAGGAAAGCAAAATGACTTTCCCCCAGAAATGCCGGCACCACGCCGGCCACAAGCATGAGCAGGAGCCACGGCGAAAACAGTACGATCGCGACGGAGAGGGAGACGGTAGTAATAACCTGCTGAACCAGCCGTCCGATCGATTGAATCATGCCCAGCCGGTCCGTGGCCTGAACGCGAGCCCGCTCCAGGCGATCATAAAAGACCGGATCTTCGTACGCTGCGAGATCGAGCTGCGCAGCGTGTTTCATCACCAGCACGCTCACGTGCCGCGTGTACTTGTCGGCTAGCAGGGCGTCCAGAAAATCGATGCCTCGACTCACAACGGTGCCGAAGACGGCCAGCGCGAATTCCGCCGCGACCAGCCACCACAGCTGCGTTGGGACGGCTTGATGCGTGGTGATGGCATGCACAATTCCGTCGATGATCAGCTTGGTAATCCACAGGAGGCCCAGGGGCAGAACAGAAGCGATCAAACGAAAAACGACGCCGAGAACCACGACTGTGCGGCCGGCTTCCCAAACGATTCGCAGGACGGCGGGCACATTCCTGAGAGCGGAGATGCGCTCGCGCCATCGATTCCAAGAATCCTGTTTCCCGGCCATGGGCCAGTCCTAAAGGGGTGGTCTGCCTGGAAGTCTTAGTTGAGGCCCCAAGCGACGGGAACCTGCGTCAGACCAAGTTACGCCCGATTTATCGAGTGTAATCCAATGACTCACGGGCGACAAGATCGGAACCCTGCGCGTCCGTGAGCAGGTATGGGATGAGACCAAAGGCCCTAGGGTTGGTGCGTGCCTCCACAAACCAGCATTGAAGGGGCGAAGTGCGGGACGACTAGTACTTGTTCAGACCGGCCCGCCTCATCCCACGCTGGGCTTCGGCGGTTTTCATGAAAGTGTTCCAGACGAAACCAGTCCGGAGGTTCTCCGCCATCAGCATGGTAATGCCGGTATCGATTCCGATGACATCGGAATCGTACCAGTTGGTGAGAGGGTTGAATGCGTTGACAAACCCATATTTACTCCAGGCTGCACCGTAGCGGTTCCGAATCGTTTTCAGGACGCGTAACGTGGCCTCCGGCTGGAAGGGCAGAGACCCGCCGGCCGCGCTCGGCACGACGGTGCCGTCGATCGGCCCCGCGGCTGGCGGGCCACCCCAGATCACGTAACCCTGGTTCGAGTCCGAAGCGGTGATTCCCCACAAGTCGTCGCTGTAGTCGGAATACTGTTTTCCGAGCTCCAGACAGAAACGCCGGTGGACCTCGGTTGCAGTCACCGAATTCTGGAAGTAGTCGGCGAACTTGTCGCGCCTCCCACGAAAATCGAACCACGCCTGGGAATACTGATGTACGAACAGGGGCGCGAAGGAACCGATGTAGCGCAGGCCGTCGTATTCAAAGGTGAGGCGCTTCCATGCACTCCAGGTCTCCTCCTTCAAGGGATGGGTCGACGATCCCAGGCCCAGAAGGTACATCATCATCAGTTCGCTGTAGTAGTCCCAGCGCGAAGGCAGAAAGCCGACTTCAGGCGTCCAGCCGTGGGGCAGCAGCGAGGTGTCTTCCGAAAGCCATGTCCAATCCACCCGGTTGAAGATCAAGTTCGCCAACTCTACGACCTCCGGCTGGCGAAAATGCTCGCGGCAGGTGAGGATTCCGCACAGCAAAATCGCGGTATCCACCGACGAAACTTCGGAATCCCAGACTCTTTCTCCGGTGTTGATGTTGGCGAAGTGGTAGAAGAACCCGCGATGGTTTGGAAGCTTCTTCCAAAGGAAGCGGAGGGCGGTAAAAACGCGTTCCAGCGCCTCGCTGCTGGCAACCAGGCCCCGCTGTTCTCCGATACAGAGAGCGGTCAAACCAAAGCCGGTGGCGGCAATGCTGGCCACGATTCCTTCATCATTCGTGCCGACGTGGCAACGGTCTTTCACCATCCCCGTTTTGGGGCTGGCCTGCTCCCAAAAAAATTTGAAGTTAGCGATCTCCAGATCGTTCAGGAACTCGTCGTCTTCGGACGACAAGGCCGCCAGGCCCGATAGACTAACTGGCCTCTTCTCCGATTGCGGACCCCGGGACAGGGCCGACATCAGGCTTGCGAAGGGCAGACACCCCCCAACGCCCAGTAGTTGGCGCATCACCTCCCGGCGAGAAAACAGAGTGGATCGAACATCTGGCATTCGGGCGCTTGAGATCAATCTTAAACGAAAATCGCGTGCAGGGGATTAGCAGAAGGATGACGCACGGAGGACTTTTTACAGTTTCGTGCTCTCTGCGTCGCGGAGCGTTGTCGTAGAATGTCGAAAGATTGTGGGCATAGACCACGCACATCGGGCAGTACTCTGGATCGCCTCGACTATCATCCTGATGATTGTTGGCGCTCTGCTGCTTATTCCCTGGCGCACCCGGCTGCCGGTATCGCTCCGCGGAGCAGTTACCGTGCTGGACACGGATAGCAGAAAGGAACAGCCCATCGCCGATGTCGAGGTGACCGCGGATCTGGCCACAGGAGCTGCCAAGTCTGACTCAACCGGCTTTTTCGCGCTCCAGTTGCGCAAATTTGTCCGGAGGGGCGAGCCTCTCGTCCTTCACTTCCGCCAGCCGCACTACCTTCCTCTCGACCTTAGTGATTTTGTCGGAGACAAGCTCTATGTCGTCCACATGCTCCCCCTCTCAAGTGTGGCTCCTTCCACAATTCGGCCGGCTGTGAAAGTCGCGAACGTTCGCGTCAGATATTCCGGCCGGGCGCTGACTGAGTTCAATGTAGGAAGCGCGGTGAAAACATTTCAGATTGAAAACAAGGGCAACGTGCCTTGCAAAGGGCAGCGTCCATGCTCACCCGACGGCAAATGGCGGGCGGCATTGGGCTCCGCGTCCCTCGATGCGGGACCCGGGAATGAGTTCCGCAGCGCCCGCGCATCGTGCATCGCCGGGCCATGTCCCTTCACCAGAATCGATTCTGACCATTTCTCGCAGGGTGGACGGATGATCACGGTCTCGGCCCGGAACTGGTCCGACACGGCAACTTTCCTATTGGAAGCGGAAGTCATCAAACCTATGGTGAGCCAGATTGTTCACGAGTCTTACCCGGTAATCTTCGGAGAAGGCCTGAACTTCACTCTGCCCTCGACTGCCGAAGGCATAAGCATTGAAGCGGAACTGGATGGGCAAATGGTTATATTCCCGCTCGGCCCCGCGCTGTTCTTGAGTTGGGCGAGTTGCAACGCCAGAGTGAATCCGGATCAAACCAAGGTGTACCGCTGCGACCTCAAACCTGGGTACCGCTTTCAGTAAGGGCGTCGAAATGGCGCCCCTGCTTCGCGTAACGCGTCCGTCCCGACGAGGATAACCATGCTAAGAATGATTTTCGGGTCCCTGCTTCTGCTTCTTCTGCCGGGTAGCGCGCTGGCCCAGACCAGCGAAACGATTGTGGTCGACGGCTCCGCTCCCGCGCGCGCTTTCCCCCACTTTTGGGAACAGATGTTCGGCTCCGGCCGCGCCATTTTGTCCCTGCGTGAGAGTTACCGCCAGGACCTGAAGGCGGTGAAAGACATTACTGGCTTCCGTTATGTACGGTTCCATGCCATCTTTCATGATGAGGTAGGCGTCTACGACGAAGACAAGCAAGGTCAGCCGGTCTTTAATTTCTCCTACGTCGACCAGATCTATGACGCTCTGCTGGCCAACAGCGTGAGGCCTTTCGTCGAATTGAGTTTCATGCCCAATCGACTTGCGGACAAGCCGATCATCCAAGCCTTCTGGTACAAACCGGATGTGGCTCCGCCCAAGGATTGGGCTAAATGGGACAACCTGATTACCCAGTTTATGTCCCATCTGCTGGACCGTTACGGCATCGACGAAGTCAGCCAGTGGTACTTCGAAGTTTGGAACGAGCCCAACCTCGATTTCTGGGGAGGCGATCCCAAGCAGGGGACCTATTGGACGCTGTATGACCACACTGCGCGCGCCGTCAAGGCGGTGAACCCTCGTTTGCGAATTGGCGGACCGGCGACAGCACAGGCAGCCTGGGTGGATGCTTTCGTTCAGCATTGCGCGGCTAACCATGTTCCCGTCGATTTCGTTTCCAGCCACGTTTATGGCAACGACCTGGCAAAGGACGTTTTCTCGACCGACGAAAATATTCCCCGCGACAAGATGGTCTGCCGCGCCGTGAAAAAAGTTCACGATCAAATCGCTGCCTCTGCCGTGCCTGCATTGCCGTTGATCTGGAGCGAGTTCAACGCCAGCTATTTCAATGAGCCTGCGGTTACGGACGCGTCATACATGGGCCCCTGGCTGGCGGACACAATCCGTCAATGTGACGGCCTGGTCGAGGTGATGAGCTATTGGACTTTCTCCGACGTATTCGAGGAGCAGGGCGTGGTGAAAACTCCGTTCTATGGGGGCTTCGGTCTTCTGTCTGAATATGGGATTCCGAAGCCGGCCTTCAACGCCTTCAAGTTGCTGCACCGGCTGGGCGAGCAACGAATTGCCATCCACTCAGACTCGGCGCTGCTCACAAAAAAGAAGGATGGAAGTCTGGTGATCGCTGTTTGGAACTACGCTCCGCCGGAGCACGCTGGCGCCGCCAAGACGGTTACTCTGCATTTCCAGAGCGGACACTACAAACACGCGCTCGTTTCCACCGTCGACCCCGATCACGGGGACGTTCACTCAATTTACGAAAAGATGGGATCACCGCACTACCTTTCGCAAGCACAGATTCAACAACTCAAGCATGCCGCAGAGATTCCAACACCGGTGGAGCACAACCTGAAAGGCGGAGAATTGACTCTGACGTTGCCGTCGTATGCGCTCGCTGTGGTCGAAGTTAAATAGACTTATCGGTCCGATCACACTATTCAGGCGAAACCCGATTCGGGATCTAGGCTGGTTTGGCTAAATGTTGCTTCAGGGTTTCGCTCTTCAATTCTCCCTCCCAACGCGCCAGGACCAGCGTGGCTACACCGTTCCCAATCATGTTGACGACGGCCCTGAACATACTCAGGAAGCGGTCAATCCCGAGAATCAGCGCCATGCCTGCGACGGGAATGGTTGGTATCACGGAAAGCGTGGCCACGAGCGCGATGAAGGATGCGCCCTGCACGCCGCTGGCCCCCTTAGAGGTGAGAACCGCTACCGCAAGAATTGTGAGTTGCTGCGCCAGAGTGAGATGGGTGTTGGTCGCCTGCGCCACGAATAGAGCGGCCATGGTCATGTAGAGGGCTGTTCCATCGGTGTTGAAGGTAAAGCCGGTGGGAACAATAAGGCCAACCAGAGACTTGGAGCAACCGAGTCTCTCGAGCTTGGCCATCAGATTCGGGATTGCGATCTCCGATGAACTTACTGCTAGCACCAGCAGGATCTCTTCCTTGATGTAGGCCAGAAAGCGAAAGATGTTGAAGCCAGCGGCCCAGGCGATGGCTCCCAGTACGATTACGACAAAGAGCACCGACGTAAGCCAGAACGTTCCGATCAGGCGGGCAAGCGGACCGAGCGAAGCCAGGCCGAACTTGCCCACCGTATAGGCCATGGCGCCGAAGGCCCCGATGGGGGCGAACTTCATCAAAATCCTGGTGACGCCGAACACAGCATGAGTGAGGGAGTCGATGAGTTCGACCAGCGGTTTGGCGCGCGCTCCGATGGCCGACAGCGCAAAGCCGAACAGCAGGGAAACGAAAACTACTTCGAGAATATCTCCCTTGGCGAAGGCGTCGAACACCGTCGTCGGGATGATGTGCATCAGAAAATCGGTGACGTTTTGCGCTTTTGCCTGACCGGCATAATCGGCGACTGCCTTGGCGTCCAGGGTGGACACGTTTACGTTGAAGCCGTTGCCAGGTCGCACCACGTTGCCCACGAGGAGTCCGATCAGAAGGGCGATGGTGGAAACGACTTCGAAGTAAACCAGCGCCATGCCACCGACGCGGCCGACTTTCTTCAGGTTCTCCATGCCGGCGATCCCGTTGACCACGGTACAGAAGATGATCAGGGTGATGATCATCGAAATGGAGCGGATGAACGCATCGCCCAGCGGCTTCATGGCGATGGCGCGGGCCGGAGCGAAATATCCCAGCCCCAAGGCCACCGCCATGGCGATCAGCACCTGCGCCCACAGGGACGCGTAGAACGGCTTGCGCCGTGGAGTTGCGGGCGCGGTGTCGGACTCGGAGGTTACGGTTAGAGCGGCCATGATTTAGTTGCTCTAGAAAAGTTTTTAATTCGTAGGGCATCGCTTCAGGCGGTGCCGTACACGCTACAGCATTCAATCCCGCCTTCAGGCGCTGCCTGCCGCAAGACGCGGTGCCTAAAGGCGCGCGACGAAAAGGCCTAACTTTCGGCATGCCTGAAGGCATGCCCCGATAAGAATCTCAAGTATCTCAGGGTCCTTAGTTTGCTGAGTTTTTCTGGCCACTGGCCACTGATCACCGATCACCGATACTGATCACTGCCGTCTAGTTCCCTGAGGCGGCGAGCGTGCGCACCAGCCACGGAATGATCACCTCTTTAAAAATTCGCGGATCTGGCCATACGCCAACTTGCCTCCCGAGATGCCCGCCGTGAGGATTGATCCAGGCTTCCTTCGGCACGTCGCCTTTGCTCAACAGCAGATATTCGTCGTCGATAGGAACTTGCGTGTCGTTGACTCCCGCGAGAATGAGCATGGGCGCCATCGGCTTGCCCAGCAATTCCTGGTGCACCAGTGACATCTTCGGAAGATACTCGCCCATTTCATCGAGTGTGTGCACGCCTTCCAGAATGTTCATGAGGGCGGGCACCTGATCGAACAGATATTCGCGATTGCCCAGCAGCGAGTTCATCAGAAAATCTTTCTGGAAGAATTTATCCACCGGCGGAGACTGTGCGCTTGCGCCACGCAACCGCGCGCGCTCGACGATCGCCATCTTGGTTGCCCAGTATGCGCCCCAACTCACGCCATGCATAGCGACGCGGTTCTTGTCGATCTCAGGCCGGGTCGCGATGTAATCAAGCACGCGCGAGAGCACGCGCTCGGCATTCTCGCTGACTTTGATCGGATTCTGCCCGGTCCCGGGGCCATCGACCGCGAGATAACCGACGCCGAAGGGGATGATCGCGCCAAAACTTTCGGCAAGATCTTCCTTGCGGCTATCCAGACCATTCACCGCGAGAACCAGCGGCACCGGACCTTTTGCATTTTTCGGCAAGCGCAGGTAGCCGATGATTTCCTTTCCTTCAAAGGGAATGCGCACGACTTCGAGCGGCGGATCGAAGAAACGCGCGTGCGCCAGAAACGCTTCGATGGCTTTTTCATAAGAACGCTGCTTGCCCGGAGACGCCGGAATCGGCCAGCGTCCGAACGAGTAAAGCCGCCAGGCCCGGATGTAGTCGGCGTTGGCTTTCGTGGGATCGGTTTTCTCCAGCGACTTCGCCTCGTTGAAGTAGCGATCGGCCACTCCCATAAAAGCCGCAGCCCACTCGTCTTTATCGCGAGTATGGACGGAGTTAAGCGCTTCCTTGATGTCGCCGGGATCGAGTGCGATGAGCGGATACTGTCCCACCTCGGCGCGGCGAATCGCCTCAGCTTTGATCTCGTCGATGGTGCGCTCGCGACGTTCCTCTTTCTGATTGGAAGCGGTCTGAGCAGAAGCACCGCTGGACATTAAAGCGAAGAATATCAACAAGAGAGACGCGAATGAAAACAGCCTTGTTATTTTCATACCTGGTCCATTCCTTCTGGGTCGCCCACACCAGCGGTCTAGGAAAAAAGGCTGGACAGAATTGCGTCCAGCCCTGTCTCACTCCCTCCAACCTGACCGCAACGCTAGAACGTCAACTTCAACCCCAACTGCACGGAGCGGGGGCCGCCTGAACCTACGGCAGGATTGGCGGCGGCCACGTCGGGTGTGACGCATCCGCAGCCGAAGCCCGGTACTCCGGGATCGTTGTTACCGTAGCCATTCTGTCCGCCGTAGGGGTTGGCAAAATTGGGGTGGTTCAGAATGTTGAAGAACTCCGCCCGGAATTGCGCGCGCAGCCGTTCCCCGAAATGAAAGTTCTTGGCCACCGAGAAGTCCAGGTTCCGGAAGCCCGAATCGGGGAAGAGATTGCGGGGCATTGTCCCGAACGTCCCATAGGCTGGCGGGATCATGATAGAGCTGCCTTTGGCATAGCAGCCCCACGTGCCGAGTGCGGCCAGCATGCCAGGCGACGTGGCCTTTGCCACACAGGCCGGGTTGCTCATGCCGGGGAAAAATGGAAGCGGCGTTGACCCTGACTTGAAGTCGGACCGGCTGCCAAAAAAGTCCCAGCGCATGGGGGTTTGCTGCGGCGGACTGACCGGCAGGCCGCCTAGACCGGTGAGATCGGTGGTCAAGTCAATCGGTCCCCAAGGTTGTGCACTTTGAAGGGTGACGATGCTGTTAATCTCCCAACCTTCCAGCAGCTGGCCGTAGCCTTTCTTTCCAGGGATGGCGTAGGTGAGAGAAAGCGTCAGGCGTTGCCGAATGTCGAAATCGCTGTTGCCGTATTCCGCGGCAACGTTGGTGGAATCCTGCGGCAGCCCGTATCCTGCGCCGAAATCCCAGTTGGCCCCCACATCGTCCAGCGCATGGGAGTAGGTGTAACCCGCAACCATGCTCAGGCCATGATAGTTGCGCGCGTTCAGCGTCGCCTGCAGACCGTTGTAATTCGAGCGGTAGACGTTGCCCATGTTAAAGATCTGCGCCAGGAACGGGAACTTATTGTTGGCCGTGAATGGCCGCGTAGCCTCACTGTCGGTGCCCGGCGTCTCCTGGTTGATATCCCGAATGCCGGTCAGATTCGTACCTCGGTTGCCGACATACGCAACCTCCACCGAGAGATTCGGGGTAAATGCGTGCTGGAGGTTCAGGTTCCATGTCCAGATGTAGGGCGTAGTCAAATTCCGGTCCACGCTCATGATGGGGCAGGGCCCCGATCCCAGGCCGCCGAGGGGACGCGTAACGGGATCGCAGTTGATCGTGGTACCACTGACGTTGCCATAGAGTGGGCTGGCGCTGTCCCACGGAGGAATGACGGCAGGGGAAATCGCCAGATTGCCGGCCGTGATTGTGCCTCCGGCGGTCATCTGATTGGCCGTGCCCGTCCCGGATATGACAGCTCCGGTGGGGACGTTGCCGAGACCGAAGCTGTTGTTGAAGGCGAGGAACGATTCCCAGTTCACGGACTCATACATCAGACCAACTCCGCCTCTCACCACGGTGTTGCCCTTGCCGGTGACGTCCCAGGCAAAGCCGAAGCGCGGGCCGAAGTTGGTGTGATCGGGGTTGTAGGGGCCGCTGACGCCGTTGATTCCCGCTTGAATCACTCCGGTTGTCGAATTGGGATCGAAATTGCCCAGCAGGTTGTGCGCTTCTTTGATGACCGAACTGAACTCGTAGCGTAACCCGAAGTTGACCGTCAGGTTTTTCGTAGCGCGGAAGTCGTCCTGCGCGAACGCAGCGTAGGCCCAGTTGTGGATTTGCCTCCGGGGATCACCGGTTTGTACGGATGCCTTTAACGGAAGGCCGGCGAAAAAATCCTCGAGCGCCGTCGATCCGTTCGGCGTCGCCAGCGTGGGAAGGAGGGCATTGCCGCCCACGAAGGTGATGCTTCCCCGGGCATTGCCAAACGCGCCGCCGTCGACTTCGTCGCGATGGAGTTCACCGCCGAACTTGAAGGCATGCTTTCCCACGATGTAGGAAACATGGTCGATGATTTGGAATCTCGTATCCGGTCCCTGGAACTTCGGCCATTTGAAAGCGCCCAGTCCGGGGACGAAGGCTCCGGCAAAGCCGATGCGGGGCAAGCCGCCGGTGTAGGGGCCGCTCACGCCGGTGTTCAGGCCGTACGATGACGCGGGAGTATTCAAGTCGCCGGGAAACGTAGGTTGGTACAGGCGGTTGTACCCCACGCGCGCTTCATTGACCCAACGCGCATTCGGAGTCCAAATCCAGTTTCCTCCTGCCACCTGGGCGCGAGTGTGAATCTTGGATCGCCAGAAGGATTGCAATTCCGGAAAATCCTCGACCGTTCCGGAATTGTTCCCGAAAAAATACATGCCGCTTATGGAGTTGCGTGGGTTGACGGTGAAATCCACCTTGCCGACCGCATTGTCGACCCCAACCTGGTTGGGAAATCCGTTCACGATGTTGATGGTGGGGTTCATGTTGATGGGGAACCCCGTGCCGCTGCAAGTGACCGCACCAGTTGCCGAAATCGTGCAGCCCGAGATCAACTGAGCGGCATGGCTGATGGTCGCGGGCGTGTAGCCGTTGGCCAGCAGATCGGCAATCGCATTCGGAATATTGCCGTTACAGTCGAGGGCAGCGAGCGCAGGAGAGGTGCAATTCTGCGCCACCCCCGGGGCGAGCGGCATCGTTGCCCCTGGCACCATCGACGGGCTGCTGACGCCGCCAAACGAGTTTCCGATGTTGTAGCGCTGGCCTTCGTAAGCGCCGAAGAAGAACGCCTTGTCTTTGATGATGGCGCCGCCCACGCTGCCGCCAAACTGTTCCAGGCTCCGGTCCACCTTCGGAGCAGGGCTCTGTCCGAAAGCGCAGGGATTGCTGGCACAATTGAAATAGTTGCGCGCATCCATTGCTCCGTCGCGGCCGAAAGCAAACGCGGTGCCGTGCAGTGAATTCGTACCCGATTTCAAACCAACGTTCACGGTCGCGCCCGGTTTCCATCCGTATTCAGCGGGAGAATTTTCCTGAATGTTAAATTCCTGAATGGCATCGATCGGCAGGATGGTCGCCGAGTCTCCAACCACGCCCGATCCGTTGACAATATCCTGGCCGGAGAAGGGCTCGCTGTTGTAGAGGCCTTCCACCAGATAGGCATTGTCTTCCGCCCGCAAGCCGTTCGTGCTCGTAGTTGAAAATCCACCGCCCGGATAACGCATCACGCCGGGACGAAGTTGCAACAGGTTTTCATAGTTGCGTCCGTTCAACGGCAGGTCGTTGATCTCCTGGTTGCTGAGTGTTCCGCCCAGAGTGGCGGAGGTGGTGTTGACGAGGGGAACCTCTTCGATGACCGTCACCACTTCGGAAACGTTGCCCGGTTGCAGAGTAAAGTCGGCGCGAACGTCAGTCGCGACCTCGATCGTCACCGCAGTCCGCTCCACCGATTTGAAGCCCTTGGCTTCGACGCGAATCTTGTAGGTCCCCGGGATCAGATCGGGAGCAGCGTATGCCCCGGCCGCGTCGGTGGCGAGGGTTCGCGTAGTGCCGCGTTGAACATCGGTAATGAGCACTCTGGCTCCGGCTACAGCGGCGCCGGACTGATCGCTAACGCTTCCGAGAACACGGCCCATTGTAGTTTGGGAAAAGACGGGGAGAGAGATAGCAAGGACCAAACAAGCGATCCCTAAGACCCGAATGCCATTCAACGGAGAACGCATTGCAGCCTCCAAATCGGGGAGAGAGCATTTTTCTTGGTCCGGACACACCTTGACAAAGGGGTGGTTTTTGTTAAACCAAGTTGCGATTGGAAGATATACCCTTGACGCGGCCTACCAGTCAAGTAGTATTCTGGTCCGACCACAAACCAGCAAGCCCTCCCCCAAGGGCAGGCTGGCTTAGCCTGCACAACTTAGGCCGCCGCTACCCGGCTCAAGGGCAGAATCCAGCGTATGGCAATAGCGACGACGAACCCCGCGACTGGCGAAGTCCTGAAGACTTTCGAGCCTTTCACTGCGGCCGAACTTGAGCAGAAGCTACAACTGGCGACTTCCGCATTCCGAGACCACCGGAGAACTTCGTTCGCGGAGCGAGCCGCCAAAATGAAGAGTGTGGCCGAGATTCTGGAAAAAGAAAAAGATGAGTGCGCCCGCTTGATGACGCTCGAAATGGGCAAGCCTTTGAAGGCTGCGGTGGCCGAGGCACTGAAGTGCGCCACGGGTTGCCGTTACTACGCGGAGAACGCCGAGAGATTTCTGGCTGACGAAGTTGTGGAAACTGGAGCTAAGCGCAGCTTCATCCGCTACTTGCCGATCGGCCCCATCCTGGCCATCATGCCGTGGAACTTTCCCTTCTGGCAGGTATTTCGCTTTGTGGCGCCGGCGCTGATGGCGGGCAATGTCGGGCTGCTGAAGCATGCTTCGAATGTTCCGCAATGCGCGCTGAAGATAGAAGAGATTGTCCGGCGCGCCGGTTTTGCGGAAGGCGTGTTTCAAACGCTGCTGATCGGCTCCGGTCCGGTCGATGGGATCTTGAACGATTCCCGCGTCGTTGCCGCGACCTTGACGGGAAGCGAACAGGCGGGGATTCAAGTTGGAGTTTCCGCGGCCCGGCGAATCAAGAAAGTCGTACTCGAACTGGGGGGCAGCGATCCCTTCATCGTGATGCCCAGCGCCGATCTGGACGCGGCAGTTGCGACCGCAGTCGACGCGAGAGTTCAGAATAACGGTCAATCATGTATTGCCGCCAAGCGCTTTATCGTGTCGGAGAAGATTGCCCCTGAGTTCGAGCGCAAGTTCGTCCAACGCATGCAGGATTTGCGCGTGGGTGATCCGTTTGAGGAGAGCACGCAACTGGGTCCGCTGGCTAGCGCGGACGCTGTGGTTTCGCTTGACGAGGGCGTGAAAAAAACCGTGGCTGCCGGTGCGCGGGTGTTGACTGGCGGCCATCCGCTGGACCGTCCCGGCAACTTCTATGCGCCGACGGTGCTAACCGACATTCCGAAAGATTCGCCGGCTTACCAGGAAGAATTTTTTGGACCGGTGGCGTCCATCTTTCGCGTGAAGGACGTCGATCAAGCCATCCGCATCGCCAACGACAGCCGTTTCGGTCTGGGGGCCAGCGCGTGGACCAACGATCCTGAGGAAACTGAAAGGTTCATCAACGAACTCGATGCCGGCATGGTCTTCCTGAACAAGATGGTGGCTTCCGATCCGCGCCTGCCTTTTGGGGGCGTGAAGTACTCAGGTCACGGGCGCGAACTGGCGGCGCAGGGGATACGCGAGTTTATGAACATCAAGACGGTTTCAATCCAGTAGGAGGTCGGCTGGAATGTTGGTTGGATCGCGATATTCATTTACGAATGGATCGGGCCACAAAAGTTGAGGGGCGTAATGACAAACGACGCGCTGGATTCTCTATCAGCCAAGCCAATGTACCGGACGGTAAAAACGTCTCGCCTGTACGAGCAGATTGTGCAGCAGGTGGAAGACTCGATTCTGAAAGGCCAGCTCAAGCCGGGCGACCAACTTCCGGCGGAGCGCGACCTGGCGCAGGCCTTTGGCGTCAGCCGCACTGCGGTGCGCGAAGCAGTGAAGACATTGCGTGAAAAGGGATTGGTCGAGGCCTATTCCGGTCGCGGCACGTTTGTGAGGAGTGGGACTTCCAATGCGATTCGGCAGTCGCTGGATCTGATGATCCGCATCAACCCGCTGGAAGGGTCGGCGAACCTGGCGGAGTTGCGACTGGTGTTAGAGCCGGAGATTGCCGGCCTGGCGGCTATTCGAATTGAGGAACAATTGCTGTGCACCATGCGGGAAGCTGTAGCCGTGATGGATCGCAGCCTGCATGATCCCGATGCCTACGTGGAAGCGGATCTCGATTTTCATTTAGCACTGGCGGAAGCGGCGGGCAACCCGCTGATTCTCTCGCTGCTGGATTCGATTGTCGGTCTTCTGCGCGAGCAGCGCAGCCGGATTTTCCTGGTGGACGGAGGACCGGAGCGCGGACAGTTTCATCACAAACGCATCCTGGCGGCGATCCTGAAAGGTGATTCGGAGGCGGCTCGGGAAGCTATGCGTGCCCATCTCCAGCAGGTGCTGGTGGATTCGTCTTCGTTGGCGAAAAAATAGCGCGCAAGAAATAGTTCACGCTGAACTCGTAAGCGGAAGTGAATTGCTGCATGGGCAAACTTGGATTCATCGGTCTCGGCGTGATGGGCGGCAACATGGTGGCCCGCCTGCTCGAAAAAGGGCACACCGTGACTGGATACAACCGGACGCGCTCCAAGGCGCAGTGGTTGATCGACAAAGGCATGAAGTTTGCCGATTCTCCCAAGGCTGTGGCCATGGCGTCGGACATCACCTTCACGATGGTGACGAATGCCGCTGCGCTTGCGGCCGTGACCGACGGGCCGGAGGGGTTGCTCGCGGGCCTGACTGCCGGCAAGTTCCACATCGATATGAGCACCGTAGGCCCGGAAGTGAGCCGCGCGCTGGCAGGCAAGGTTCGCGAGAAGGGTGCCGACATGGTGGACGCCCCGGTTTCCGGCAGCGTCATCACACTGCAACAGGGCAAGCTATCGGTGATGGTCGGTGGCCGCAAAGAAGCGTTCGAGCGCTTGAAGCCGTTGCTGCTGGATATTGGGCCCAAGGTAACGCACGTCGGCGACAACGGTGTGGCGCTGTCGATGAAGATCGCGGTAAATCTGCAATTGGCGGTTCAGATGATGGCCTTCTGCGAAGGAGTATTACTGGCGGAGAAGAGCGGAATTCCGCGCGAAGTTGCCGTGGATGTGATGGTGAATAGCGCCATCGCTTCGCCCATGATCCAGTACCGCGGTCCGTTCGTGTTGCAGCAGCCGGAAGAATCATGGTTCGACGTCAACATGATGCAGAAGGATATGCTCTTGGCCATGGAATTAAGCCGCAAGCTGAATGTTCCAGTCCCTACCACTGCGGTCAGCAACGAGTTCCTGACTGCGGCTCGCGCTATGGGCTGGGAGAAACTGGACTTTGCCGTCATGTTCGATGTCTTAGCGCGGATGTCGGGATTACAAAAATGAGCACAAATATGACCACTGCCGTCCAGCCAAACGAGATTTCAGAAAGAGTCGATCTGCTCCGCATGTACCGGCATATGGTCGCCATTCGCCAATTTGAGGCGCAGGTCAACGAACTTTATACACGCGCGTTGATGCCCGGCCTGGCCCATCTCTACATCGGTGAAGAAGCGGTCGCGGTGGGCGTATGCGAAGCGCTTGAGCAAACCGACTACATTACCAGCACTCATCGCGGTCACGGACATTGTTTGGCGAAAGGCGCCTCCCCTGATCGAATGTTCGCCGAACTGCTGGGCAAGAAGGCCGGGTACTGCAAGGGCAAAGGCGGTTCGATGCACATTGCAGACCCGGCCACCGGCAATCTGGGAGCGAATGCGATCGTATGCGGCAGCGCGGGCATTGCCACGGGGGCCGCGTTTTCATCGCGCGCTCTGGGTAATGGCCGCGTGGCCGTATGTTTTTTCGGAGAAGGCGCGCTCGGCCAGGGCGTGCTCTATGAAGAGATGAACCTTGCGCAATTGTTCAAGCTGCCTGTGATTTACGTCTGCGAGAACAATCTTTATACGGAGTACACGCATTACACGGAAACGACGGCTGGGGATATCCTCGCTCGTGCAACTGCCTTCGGCCTGGAAGCAGCCGGCGTAGATGGTCAGGACGTGCGCGCAGTTTATGCCACCGCGCAGCGGTTAGTGGATCGCGCCCGCCGCGGGGATGGTCCTGCATTCCTGCTCTGCAATACATATCGCTATCACGGACATCACGTCGGCGACATCAACCGCGAATATTACCGCTCCAAGCAGGAAGAGCAAATGTGGAAGAAGGAGCGCGATCCGATCGCGAATTTCGGCAGGTGGCTGCTCGAACAGAAGTTGGCCGATGCGGCGACGCTTGAACAGGTGCAGGCTGACCTCGAGGCGGAGATGAAGAAGGCAGTCGAGTTCGCAGTGGCAGCACCGTACCCGACCGTTGATGAAGTGGGTGAGGACGTGTATGCCTGAGACCCACGCGCGAAACGATCGTGAACTGACATTCGCGCAGGCGATTCGCGAGGCGCTGACGGAAGAAATGCGCCGCGATCCCACAGTTTTGATTCTGGGTGAGGACGTCGCCGAGGCCGGAACTCCCTTTAAAGTTCTCTCTGGCCTGCTGGAGGAATTCGGCAAAGCGCGCGTGCTCGATACTCCGATTTCAGAAGCGGGCTTCACCGGGCTTGCCGTGGGCGCAGCGATGACTGGAATGCGTCCGGTAGTCGACATCATGTTTGGCGACTTCATTACTTTGACCATGGACCAGATGGTCAACCAAGCCGCCAAAGTCCACTACATGTCGGGCGGAAAGTGGAGAGTGCCGATGGTGATGCGCACCACGATGGGAGCGACTCGCCGTTCCGCTGCGCAACACTCTCAATCGCTGCATGCCTGGTTCTGTCACATTCCCGGCTTGAAGGTGGTACTCCCGTCGACGCCATACGATGCAAAGGGATTGTTGAAGGCGGCGATTCGGGACGAGAATCCAGTGGTCTTCTTCGAAGACAAGATGATGTACAAACTAAAAGGCCCGGTGCCGGTTGATGATTATACGGTCCCGCTAGGCGTAGCAGATGTAAAACGGGTGGGCGATGACATTACTCTGATCGCCACCAGCAGCATGGTGCAGGTGGCGTTGGGGGCGGCGACGTTGCTCGAGGAGACTGGAATCAGCGCCGAAGTGGTCGATCCGCGCACCATGTGGCCGCTCGACGAAAAAACTCTGATTGAATCGGCGAAGAAAACCGCACGGGTAATCGTGCTCGACGAAGGTTACGAACGCTATGGCGTCACCGCCGAACTTGCGTCGGTGATCGCCACTGGCGCATTCTACGATCTGGACGCTCCGGTCAAACGCATGGGTGCGATGCATGTTCCCATTCCGTTCTCGCCGCCGTTGGAGGATGCAACCGTGCCCACCGAAGAGACCGTGTTTGAGGCCGCCCGCGCACTGTGCGGCCGATCCTGAAAACACCCTCAACTGTATGAAGGAGGATATATGGCTCTGCCCACCTACGGAACGATGGCGGTCGATTGGGAAAACCGGGTTGACTTCGATCGCTTGCGCCGCGAGCGCCTCGATCGCGCGAAAGATCTCCTCAAGAAATCCGAGATGGGGGCGCTGTTGTGCTTCGACATGAACAATGTGCGCTACCTGACTGCGACGCACATCGGCACGTGGGCGCAGGACAAGGCGAATCGGTTCACGCTGCTCCCGCAGAACGACGAGCCGATTCTGTGGGATTTCGGATCGGCGGCAAAACATCACCAACTGCATTGTCCCTGGCTCGGAGAGCGGTCGCGCGCCGGAATCTCCGTGTTGCGCGGCGCCATGACGCCGGAGATGGGGAGGGCAGAAGATGTTGCAAGGAAGATTCGCATTGAGTTGGAAATGCGCGGTCTGCACAAAGAGCCAGTGGGAATCGACATCATCGAATTGCCGGTCCTCTTCGCCTTGCAGAAGGAAGGAATCAAGGTCGTCGATGGGCAGGCTCTCATGTCGGAAGCGCGCCTGATCAAGACGCTGGACGAGATCACGTTGCTGAACACTTCTGCGATGATGGTCGATGCCGCGTATGACGAGCTTTATCGCGCCATGAAGCCGGGTATGAGCGAAAACCAGGCTGTGGGACTGGTGAGCAAGGTGCTCTATGATCTCGGCTCCGAGTACGTGGAAGCGGTGAATGCGATCTCAGGAGAGCGCTGCAATCCGCATCCGCATGTTTTTTCGGACCGGGTGCTGCGCCCCGGAGATCCCGTGTACTACGACATTCTTCACTCCTACATGGGATACCGCACCTGCTATTACCGCTGTTTCACCATCGGATACGCCTCGCACGCCATGAACGATGCGTACAAGCGCTGTCGCGAATATCTCGATGCGGCGATTGAACTAGTGCGCCCGGGCCGCACCACGGCCGAGATTGCCTCCGTGTGGCCCAAGGCGCAGGAGTTCGGCTTCCCTAACGAGGAATCCTGCTTTGCTCTGCAGTACGGTCACGGCATCGGTCTGGCGATCTGGGAAAAGCCGGTGATCAGCCGACTCGTCTCGCTCGACCACCCCTGCGAAATCAAGCCCGGGATGGTGTTCGCGCTCGAAACTTTCTGGCCCTCGACCGATGGATGGAGCGCCGCGCGCATCGAAGAAGAAATCGTTGTCACCGAAACCGGCCACGAGATCATCACACGATTTCCCGCCGAAGAGCTTCTGGTTGCAGGCAAGCACTATTTCACGGTGGATGGCCCGCTTCCCGCAATCCGCGAAACCGAATCGAAGCCCAGCACGCGCGTGCGCGAGATGATCGAAGCCAGCTCACGGCAGGAGCGCGTTGGCGTAGGCGACTGAGACTACGGCGAACAACTATGGCGATCAGTGTCGTAATGCCCGCGCTCGAAATGGCGCAGGAAACTGGCAAGCTTATCTCGTGGTTGAAAAAAGAAGGCGAGGCCGTGGTCAAAGGCGAGCCGCTGCTTGAGATCGAAACCGACAAAGCGGTCATGGAGATCGAATCTCCCGGCGACGGCGTCCTAGCTGGCATCAAGGTGCACGCCGGGACTGAAGTGCCCGTAGGCCGAACCATCGCTTGGATCCTGCGTCCTGGCGAAGCTCCGCCAGCGGATGAAGTTGCAGTCGAATCGGGAAGAAAAACATCCGCCCCTACGGGGTCTGCGACTTCCACTGCAGCTCCAGGAAATCAACCCCCGACTCCAACGACGTCTACCCAAGCTGCGACCGCCATTAAGATTTCCCCCAAGGCGCGCCGCCTCGCCGGCGAACGCGGCGTCAGTCTCGCCGATGTGCGCGGATCAGGCCCCGGCGGAGAAATCCTCGCTTCCGATATTCTGGCCGCTGCGGAATCCAAAGCCGGTGCGCTGTCCGCTGACGTTGCCAGCAGCAGTCGCATCTCCCGGCTGATGGCGGAACGCACAACGCAGAGCTGGACGACCGTCCCGCATTTTTTTGTCGTCCGCGAAGTGGACGCAGTCGCGCTGAACGAGGCGCGTCAGAAGCTCGGGCCCGGAATTGAAAAATCTCACCAGGTGAAACTCACCCACACCGATCTGCTGGTGGCGCTGGTGTCGCGCGTTCTGCAGAAACATCCGCGCATGAACGCAAGCTGGACCGGCGACGGTGTTCGCACGAATCCCGAGATCAACATTGGACTAGCGATGGCAGTGGAAGGCGGCGTAGTGGCGCCCGTAATTCGCAATGCCGACAAACTCGAACTCGGCACGATCGCGGTGCAGCGCCGTGACTTGGCGGAACGTGCACGGAGCGGCAAGCTGCGTCCGACCGATCTTACGAGCGGCACTTTCACCATCAGCAATCTTGGCATGTACGGAGTCGATGCCTTCACCGCGATCATCATCCCACCGCAGGCCGTGATTCTGGCGGTCGGAACGATCGCCGACCGAGTCGTGCCGGTTGACGGCCATCCCGGTGTTCGCCCCATGATGAAGTTGACGCTTTCGAATGATCATCGTGTGGTGGATGGTGCGCGGGCAGCAGAATTCGTGCGTGACCTAGCCTCAGCGATCGGCAATCCGCAGCAATATTTCAACAACGCCTGAGTCCGGTTCTGCTCGAACCGCCGCCGCCGGCGACATTTGTTCATTCCCTGCCGTCGGCAGACAGATCCGCATGTTGAGGCAGAACGCTGTCCTTCGGAGCAGTTTCACATTTCGAGACTTCGACAGCCAGGCTTTTCATTTCGTCGGCGTCATCCTGGCCGAGGGCGCCGCGTTGCTCGAGATTGCGCAACATGTCAAGCCCGCGCCCATACCAGTGGCAGGCTTCCCGCACATACTGGGGACTTCCACTCTTCTTCGCAAGTATGGCGTTGACAGCACCGAGCTGTTCGTAGTTGGCCGCCAAATCGCCGCGCACTTCAACATTCTTCTCGTCCTTTGCGGCCACACTCTCCCGCAACTCGCGGGCATGATCTTCACTGGCAGCCGCGCCTACGAGGTCGCCGGCTTTCATCAGCAACTTGCCAATGTTCTCGTGGCTGGCTGCGCAATCAAGTTGAGCCTGAGCATTGTCCGGGTCGCGCTCCGAGAGCGCGGTATCGATGTCCAGCGACTGCCGGTATTGCGCCAGCGCCCCCGCGGCATTGCCCGATCGGGCCAATATATTTCCGATCTTTTCATGGCTGATCGACAGGTCGCGTAGGATTTCTGCATTGTTGGGATCCTCATCTGCAATGGCAGCGCGGACCCGCAGGGCGGCCTGGTAATTCTGTAGTGCGCCTGCCGTGTCTTTGGCCGCGGCCATCAGGTTGCCAATCTTGTCGTTTACGCTGGCGGTTTCACGCCGGGCTTTCGTCTTATCTTCCGCAATCGACTCCACCGCGCCAGCTACGGGTAATGCTTGACGATAATAACGCAGGCCTCCGGCCTTGTCGCCACCTGCGGCCAGCAAGTCGCCTTGCTTGATGTACGCGATAAACAGATCGCGTTGCGCGACCGCATCCCGAGGCCGGTTCGCAGCCAACGCCTGAAACATTGACAATGCGCTGCGTTGTGTTTCCTGTGCTTCTGATAGCTTGCCTGTGCGCCACAGAGCTTGCGCCGTACGTTGACAGCTCGTGGCAAAATCGCGCCGAGCCTCGGGGTCGTCCGGGTTCGCCGAAAGTAAGTCCTGATGAAAACTATAAGCTGCACGATAACTTGCTAGGGCATCGCCCGACTGACCTGTAATCAGTAAAGCGTCACCGATACGCTCGTAGTTTGTGGCCAAGTCCCGGCGGAGGCTTCCGTCGGCTGTGCCGTTCGCCGCAAGAGCTTTGCGAATTGCGAGCGCCTGGCGATAGCTTCCGAGAGCGCCCATCCGGTCGCCGAGGTTGGCAAAGCCGGGCCGCCCCTGGGCGTCGCCGACTTTCTGATAGGCGGTGGCCAACTCCAATTGCAAGCCCCGATCTCCGCTCGCCTCCTTCGCCAGGCTGTTCAGGTATTCGAGCGACCGCCGCACCACGAGCGCCCGGGCGGCGGTGGTGCCGGGAACTTTCGCAATCTCATCGTGAAACTCAAAGAGGTTGGAACTCGCAAGTTTCCGCACATCATTAAAGCGCCGTTCCGCTTTGGCCTGGGCCGCTTGCGCCCGCCGCGCTTGCCAAGTTGTCGTGGTCACACCGGCCATCAGCGACAAGACGATGAGTGCGACGGCCGCGACTCCTGCTTTGTGGCGTTGAACAAATTTGCTCGCGCGGTAGCCATAAGTGTCGCGTCGTGCAATGACCGGCAGACCCCTGAGATGGCGGCCGATGTCTTCAGAAAACTGGTCGACCGAAGCGTAACGGCGCTGCGGTTCTTTTCTGAGCGCCATGGTCAAAATGTTATCGAGATCGCCTCTTAGCTGACGGCGTACTTTCTCCACGCGACGCGCCGGGGCCGAAGACGTAGGCGGGACGTTCGTCATACCGGCGGCCGGTTCATGGGGTTTGCTGAAACTCGCTGCTCTCGCGACGGCTTCGCTGGGCAACTCCGCGTCGACATTGCAGATGATCTGCTCAATGCTGGCGCCTTCTTTCAGGTGGCGTTCAAGATCGTAGGGGTCGGTGCCAACCAGTAGTTCGTAAATGATCAAACCCAGAGAATAAATGTCGGTGGAGGTGTCTACCGGCTCCTGCCGTGCCTGCTCAGGACTGAAATAGCGCAGAGTGCCCACACTGACGTTGGTGCTTGAGGCAGCTTGAGCGCCGCTCCGATGAACGGGATCAAGTATCTTGGCGACTCCGAAATCGAGCAGCCGCGGGGTTCCGTCTTTCGTGACCAGGATGTTGCCCGGTTTCATGTCGCGATGCACCACGAGCTTGCGGTGAGCGTAGGAAACTGCCTCGCAAACATTCCGGAAAAGCACCAGGCAGTCCTTTACTGAAATCTCCTGTTCACGGCAATAGACGTCAATCGGCAGACCGTCCTCGACGAAATCCATCACCAGATAGGCTTGTCCCTCGCGAGTCAAGCCGGCATCAATCAACCCCACGATGCAGGGATGATTCAGGTTGGCCAGGATCTGCCGCTCATCCAAAAACCGTAACTCCAAGTCGCGGGGATGGACCGTCCCTTTGAGAAACTTGATGGCGCCGAGCTGCCGTACGTGCCCATCGTTCCGCTCGGCCAGATAGACGAGGCCAAAGCCCCCTTCGCCCAAACGACGCAGGAGTTTCCAGGGCCCGATCTGCTTGTTTTCGAACGAGAATGCTGGAGTCTCACGGATTACCGGCTCGACAACGATGGCCTCTGCGCCGCGAACGTAGTCAAACACTAAGTTCTTGAGCGCTTCGTCTTCGCCGCAAGCTTCGTTAATGTAGGCGGCGCGTTCCGTTGCGGCATCGAACTCCAGCGCGTGATCGCCGATCTGCTCAGCACGCCGGCTCTGTTCCTCAGTGACCATCTGCTGGCCCTGTCCTCTCCTGCCGGGCATAACTCGCCAGTTTGGCTTTTGCCTTCCGGAACTCTTTCGTGACTGTCTCCGAACTGCAGCCCAGAACCTCCGCTGCTTCGTCTTCGGTCAAGCCCAGAAACACGCGGAGTCTCACGATCTCGGCTTGCCGTCGCGCACCCTGACCCTTTCCCTCTTCAGCATTGTCATGCTCAAGACGATCCAGAAGTTCTTTGACGACTACGGCCTGTTCGACGCTTTCCTGCGACAAATTCCTCCCGCTCGGCGAGGATGCAGGCTCATCGGCAGGCTGGAATCCATCTTCGGTGAGCGCATCGAGCGAGTCCGTCCGGCTGCGGTCGCGGGCGCGGCTTTTGAACTGGCGCGCATGGTCGATGAGCAATTGCTCCATGGCGAGCGCCATGGTGTTGAAGAAGTGCGGGGCCGATTCCCACTGAAACTCCGCGGACTTCTTCCCGAATAGACGCAAATACAGATCGCTGAGCAACCGGGTGGCGTGCATGCTGGCGCCCGGCGGCTGGCGCGCGACTTTTCTCCGAGCCAGTTGCTTGAGGTCGCCGTAAAGCGAAACAAAGATGTCTTCACTCGACTTGCCAGAGGCGCGCAGCCCTTCGAAAATCTGTGAGACCTGTTTGACCTCTTCGCGGCTTGATGACCCAATCATGTGAGCGCTCCCGCGTTTGCTCGTATCGAGCGGCGAGCATTACAGGGCAACAATGATGTCACTTTTCGGACCAGATAGGAAGCGCATGGTGGTACCGGCGCAACTGGTCGCGGATTGAAGTTTACCCTTTTTTGCCGGTGCGAGCGTACTAGGAAACAGAAGGGCCACTTCGCACAACCTAAGGAGGAATTTATGAAAAGTGCAAAGCTGATCGCGCTCGCGTTTTCCTTGCTGCTGATTCTGGCAGCACAAGTGGATCTACACGCGCAACCGCCTGCACCGGCTTATGTTGAGCTGGACGCGGTGCAACTGGATCAATTGGTGGCTCCGATTGCTCTCTACCCGGATTCGCTGGTCGCGCAGATATTGACCGCATCCACCTATCCGGACCAGGCCGCCGAAGCCGATACGTGGCTCAAACAGAACATGAATCTGCCCCCGGATCAACGCGCCGCCGTAACGAACGACAAGTCGTGGGACCCGGCCGTAAAAGGGCTGACTGAGTTTCCCTTCGTCCTCGACACGCTCGCGAAAAACACGGCGTGGACGTTGCAACTGGGTAACGCCTATTACAACCAGCCCGGGGACGTAATGAACGCAATCCAGGCTATGCGTTTGCAGGCGCAACAGTCGAACGTATTAGTTACGACCGCGCAACAGCGTGTGGTGGTGGAGGCCAGCGTCATCGAGATTGTGCCGGTAAATCCGGCCGTGATCTACGTTCCTTATTACAACCCCTGGCGCATCTGGGGAACTCTGTTTGTCTCCTACCCTGGCTTTGTGGAGCTGGCGCCCCCGTCCGGCATCGTGTGGGGAGCCGGAATTGGTTTCGAGCCGGGAATCGCGCTTGGAGCCTATGCCGGATTCGACTGGGGTTTCGGCGCGTGGGCGCCGGCTTGGGGCGACGGGGCCGTAGTCTTCAATCACGACACTTACATTTCACGCAGCGTGACGGTCGCCAATCATGGATACTTTGGCGGTCGCGACCGGGGCGCATTTGAACATGGTGGCCGCGGCGTCCCAGGGGGCTTCCGTCCCTGCGCTCATCAGGGAACTGCTCGTGCCGCCGGCGCTCGTGCGGCAGCTTCTCGTAAGCCGTCCGCCGGCCACTCAGCGTCTGCTGGCCATTCGCCGTACGGAGGCCACGTGGCCTCCGCTGGTCATTCGCCGTACGGAAACCGTCCGCGATCCACTGGTCATACGGCCTCCACTGGTCGTAAGCCGTCCTCCACCAGCTCTCCGCGGTCGACTGGTCATACAGCGTCGAATGGCCGTAAGCCGTCTACCGGATATTCACGGTCCGCTGCTCACAAGGCGTCCGCTCGTCAGCCGGGTTCCAGCCGTTCGGCGTCGACTGGTCGTAAGCCAGCGGCTTCGCGTTCAGCATCAGCAAACCGTTCGGCATCGGCTAACCGTTCGGCGTCGACTAACCGTTCGCGCGTCGGCTAACCGTTCGGCGTCGGCTAACCACTCGGCATCGACCAACCGCACGGCGTCGACTAATCGTTCGGCATCAACCAACCGCTCGGCATCGACTGGCCGCACTGCATCGGCTAACCGTTCGGCGTCGACTAGCCATTCGGCGTCCACTGGCCATTCCAGCGGTGGTCACGCTGGCGGCAGGGGCAGGTAAGGCCGTCTGTAGTTAGACATGTAGCCAAGGATTCCGCGCCAACTCGACGGCCCCAGTATCGGTTAGGTCGAACGGGTTGGCACGGCACAGTCGCAGGGAACTCATCAGAGAAATTCAAAGGAGGACGCCAATGAGCAGAAAAACTATCATCCTAGCTGTACTTACGGCTGGAATATCAGCAACGGTTCTAGTCTTCGGTGTTCCACGCTTCCACACCTCGAATAGCGATCCAGCAACCTTGCAAAATCCGGTGACCACGCCTTTCGCAGACGGGTCAGCCGACTCTTCAAAGGCAGAGACCGACGTCCAGCTGGCCGTTCCTCAGCCTGACCCTACGCCGGCGACGGAGCCTGAACAAGATGCTGTGTCGGGAGACTCTTCCGCCGCGCAAACGCTAGCGGAAGCGCCCGTTGCACTTGCGCCCGCTCCAGTCGTGCCGCGACGCATAGTCGTTCCCGTCGGAACCACGCTGACCGTTCGAATTGGCGAAGACTTGGGTTCGAAGATCAGCAAGGCGGGCCAAGCCTTTTCGGCCACTCTGGATCGAGATGTTGTGCTCCGCGGCCGGACCGTGATTGCCGCCGGCGTGACTGTCACCGGCAAGGTCGAGTTCGCCAAACATGTTGGAGCGCTCTCGGGCGAACCCAATCTGCAGATCAAGCTAACCTCAATAAGTGTCGACAACGCGGATTTGGCGGTCGTGACTTCAGTCCAAAGTTTCGGCCCCAAGATCAAAGGCAAGAATAAGGTGGGCAGATTCATAAAGGGCTTGCTTAAGCGCGCAGTGGGCAAAGAGCGGGAGGTTGTCCTCGACGACCAGTCCGTCTGCAGCTTCACTTTGCGGCGGCGCCTGCGAATCCAGTAGGCGCTAATGTGGTGCACGATCTTCGTGGCAGTCGAGATCAGCGGCACCAACCCGTGGCGCTAGACCAATCCCAGAATCCGGATTCGGTCTGGCGCCTCGGTCTCTTCAACCGCAACACCCCCCTACTTTTCTTGGCAGTCCGAGACTACCGGTCCTGAACTCCGTGGCTACCACAAAAGGGTTATCCCTTGTCCAGCCATCCGTGGTAGCGAAAAAAAACCTGAATCTCGTGATGCGCTTCCCCTCCCAGCCAGAGGTCACCAAGGTCTATACTGCGTTCGCGGACGAGCTATCAGCCGCTCCGCCATCCGCTTAAAGAGGTGGACCTATGGAGAAGATTCGGAGTTCGCAATCATTAGACTCTCCCGGCGTGACCATGATAGCCACTGCGATGGGCGCAGTCGCGATCGGCGCGTTCGCGATCGGCGCGTTGGCCATTGGGCGGTTGGCGATCGGCGGCGTCCTGGTCAGGAACGCAAGATTCAAATCCCTTAAAATTGAGGATCTGACTGTGACACGGCTTCACGTAGCCGAAGTCACGGTGAGCGACTCGTTCAAGCTGCCTGGAAGCGAGGTTGATCGCAAGATCTCGTCATGACAGCTGCTTTTAAGTGAAGTTTGACGGAGGAAAACGTGTCACGAGAATCCCGGCGGCGCATGGATAAATGAAAATGGCTGTGGCAACGGAAATAAATCGCATGCCCGGTCTGAGCGATTTCCCAGCTGCGCAGCGGACTCTTCTAGACTGGGTTCGCACCGCATATCCGACGTTCCATGCACTCGCAATCTTCAAACCGTGAGGCAATAGTCATGGCGATTAACAAAGGCAATGGGATCATCGACACACCGAGTAATCACTCAGTAGACCAGACGGTGGAAAAACTCAAAGGGATTCTACAGGCGAAGGGAGTTACTTTGTTCGCTTTGGTCGACCATAGCGGAGAAGCCGAAAAGGCGGGAATGAAAATGCCTCCCACCAAACTGCTGATCTTCGGCAGCCCCAAGGCTGGCACTCCTTTGATGCTGGCGGCCTCCAGTGTCGCCATCGACCTTCCTCTCAAGATTTTGATCTGGCAAGATGTTCAAGGCAAAGTCTGGGTCAGTTACAACAGCCCGAACTATCTGCAGGAGCGGCACAACCTGCCGCCGGAGTTGCTGCAAAACATCGCCATAGTCGGAACCCTGGCGGCGAAGGCTGCAGAATAGCAAAAAAAATCGGGCCATCGGAGCTGCCGGCAGCATCTTCAATTAAGGCTCGATTTCACAACAACCGTGGCATTAATAGAGACATGGCAGCAACGGAAGACGCTAAGAAGCGCGATTTCAGAGATGGACTTTTCGTTCGTGATCTTGCCGATGGAGCGATGTCGCTCGGGCAAGTAGAAGGCGAAGACGTCGTCCTGGTGCGCCGCAATAACGAGTTTTTCGCGGTGGGCGCAAACTGCACTCATTACCATGGAATGCTCTCGCAAGGTCTGGTGGTTGGGGGAACCTTGCGATGCCCCTTGCATCACGCCTGCTTCAGCCTGCGTACTGGAGAAGCGTTGCGCGCACCTGCGCTCGACCCGATCCTGCGCTGGCGCGTGGAAAGGATCGGCGACAAGGTGTTCGTGCGCGAAAAACTTGCCGCTCTGGGTCGAAAGCATCTGCGCGCCTCCGCGGCGGGACGGACCCTTCCTGGTTCGGTGGCGATCATAGGAGGCGGCGCAGCTGGCCTGGGTGCAGCGGACATGCTGCGCCGGGAAGGCTACGATGGCCCGCTCACCATGATCAGCGCGGATGATTGGCCTCCGTACGACCGGCCGAATCTGTCGAAGGATTTTCTCGTCGGCGCCGCACCCGATGACTGGATGCGGTTGCGACTGCCCGACTTTTACCGTGAGCAGAACATCGATCTCGTACTCAATTCGCGAGTGACGGCGCTGGACATCCCGCGGAAGAGTCTCCAGTTGGAAAACGGGAAGATGTATGAGTTCGAAGCCCTGCTGATCGCCACCGGTGCCGAAGCGATCCGATTGCAGATCGAGGGCGCCACCGACTCCCAGCTTCACTATTTGCGAACGTTTGCAGACGCTCGTGCGATTGTCTCGAGGGCTGCATCTGCCAAGCATGTAGCCGTCGTCGGCGCGAGCTTCATTGGCCTGGAGGTTACAGCATCATTGCGCACGCTTGGAATCGCGGTAGACGTGATAGCGCCTGACAACCAGCCCCTGGAACGCGTCATGGGACCAGAAGTCGGCCTTATGATTCGTAGGCTCCACGAAACCCATGGCGTTGTCTTCCACTTGGGGGAAACCGTGAGGAAGATTGACGGAACCACATTGACGCTGTCCGGCGGAGCCGCACTTGAAGCGGACTTCGTCGTTCTGGGCGTCGGCGTGCGCCCTTCCTTGACCCTTGCCGAGCAAGCGGGCCTGGCGATTGATCGCGGCATTGTGGTCAACGAATACCTCGAAACCAGTGCTCCGGGTGTCTTTGCGGCCGGGGACATCGCGCGGTGGCCCGATCCGCATTCCGGTGAAAGAATTCGGGTCGAGCACTGGGTCGTGGCTGAGCAGCAGGGGCAAGTGGCGGCCAAGAACATTCTGGGCTATCGCGAACGATTCGATGCCGTGCCATTTTTTTGGAGCCAGCACTATGACGTCGCCATTAACTATGTGGGCCACGCCGAGCATTGGGATTCGGTCGAGATCGACGGCAACCTCAACGCTCGGGATTGTGCCGTGTCGTATAAACGCGGGGGACGCACCCTCGCTCTGGCAACAATCTCGCGGGATCTGCAGAGTTTGCAGACCGAGGCGGCGATGGAGGCCGGCAAAAGGTGAAAGGATAAGCATCGTCCCGCTGTGCCAGGCAGCGACGCAACGCATACATTGCCAGAGGTAGATACCGCTCGCCGTCCAACTATCAGTACTGTGTCTTACCTCTGGTATACTGTAAGGCATGTCAGACATGAGTGCTACGTTTACCTCCAAAGGCCAACTTGTGATTCCGGCACAGCTTCGCCGAAAACATAAAATTGAAGCGGGAACAAAAGTTCAAATTTTTGAGGACCAATTCGGCCGCATCGTTCTACAGCCCATCACCGACGACTACATCAATCGCGTCCGGGGCATGCTGGCAGACGGTCCAGACTTGCTGGCTAGCTGGGAAAAGGAACATCGCGAAGAAGGCGAACACGATAAATGAAGACATACGTCTTCGATGCCAGGGCGCTGTTCGCTTTTCTGTGGGATAAGCCGGGCGCTTCCAAAGTCGAGGCTCTTCTGACAGAAGCCAAGCGTGGGCGCGCAAAGCTGCTGATGTCGGCTGTGAATTACGGCGATGTGTATGGAAAGATTCTCCGCGACTCCGGACCGGAGCAAGCACTCACAGTCGTACACGCGGTGAGTCCGCTACCGATTGAGATGCTGGACGCCACTATACCCAGGGCTTTCCATGCCGCTGATGTAAAGGCAAAGTATAAGCTCTACTATGTGGACAGCTTTGCGGCAGCGCTGGCGATCGAATACAAGGCCACGCTGGTGACCAGCCACTCTGATTTCCGCAAACTCGGCCACGCTTTTCCGGTGATTTGGCTGAGGGCTTGAAACACAAGTCTGCGTGGCCGGTTCTTAAGATTGCTCACGAGGACTCTTGCGGTCTTCGTATTCGCGGCGACACCAATTGGGATACTGGTTCGCCCGCCTCGAGCGTGCCCAAACACTCCCGTATGTCATGGCACAGCAGGGTGACCGATATCCCTCCGAAACCAGCCGGATACGGGTCGAGCCGGCGCAATGCCGCTTGCAATAACAGCATGGCTCCCAGCGGATTGTTACGTTGCAGGTGATGGAACGCGGCAGTCACCTGGATCAGCCCCTGCAGGAACGTCTTTTCCGGCTCGGGAGACCCCAGCCATACGCTTTCCCAGGCCTCATGAGCGGTAAAGAACTCGCCCGCTTCATACAATCGCAGGCCTTCCGCGAGGGCGCCTTCGCTCCAATCGAATTTCATAATCTGCGGCTCGTGGTCCAAACTAGCATGATCTTCCGAGGAAGGCCTGCAAGCCACTGTGCCTCCATTCAACCATGTCGCGCGGCGGCAGTGGCGGGTGTACACTGTTCGGCAGCATCGGAAGTTCAGGGGGAATCCCGGCTTCTGGGATGCAGCGACTGCGGGATGCCCCGCCTTCCCCCCCGGCGATAGCTGGAATTTTTATGAGGAGATCTCCGGAAGCCAGGCGGCCGGTGACACCCGGCATTGCGTCAAGAGTCTGCTTCTTCGTCGATAACTCGTTCCTCTGTTGTCTGCTGTGCACAGTATGGCTTTTGGTTTGCCCAGCCCCTGCATTCGCGCAGGCCGCACCACAGCCCGCCCCAAGCCCGGCCCCACAGTCTGAAATCAAGCAGGACTCGGCGGAAATCGCCACTCACGATGAACCCACCACATTCAAGGTGAATGTAAGGCTGGTGGTCGTGCGCGCCGTGGTCCGCGACTCTCAGGGGCATGCCGTAGGGAATCTTCGCCAGGAGGATTTTCAGGTTTTCGACAAGGGCAAGCCGCAAGTCATCACCCAGTTCGAAGTCGAACAGCCCGGAACCATTGCCGCGAAGGCGCGCCAGAAAGCGGTCGAGAACTCCGGCGATATTCCTTCCAGCGATGCACCTCCCAATCCTGTGAACGCGACTCCCGGGCCCGAGCGTTTTGTGGCTTATATGTTCGACGACGTGCACTTGGAATTCGGCGATCTCGCCCGTGTCCGCGAGGCTGCGGAACGCCACTTTGCCACGCTGCGGCCCACCGATCGTGCCGCAATCTTCACCACCTCAGGTCGTACGACCCTGGACTTCACAGATGATCGCAACAAGCTGCACCAAGCCGTGGTGAGCCTGCAGCCCCACCCCATCTCTCACGGTTTTGAAGGTGATTGTCCGAGGATCAGTTACTACCAGGCTGATCTCATCATCAACCGTAGAGATCCTGAGGCTGGACAGGTTGCTCTCCAGGAGGCGACTGATTGCGCTCCCAAGGACCTTCAAGGTAGACCCGTCGGAAATCCCGAAGCGACGGTCAGTTCCGTCAGCGCCGAGGTATTCAATGCCGGTGAGCACGAGAGCCGCATCGCTCTCGGCTCTCTGAAGGATGTGATCCACATCGTTTCCCGGAAGCCTGGCCAGCGAAGTGTCGTCTTTGCTTCTCCCGGGTTTATCGCTCCGCAGCTCGAGTACGAATATATCGATATCATCGATCATGCCGTGCGCTCGCAAATCGCCATAAATACGCTGGACGCGCGTGGGCTGTACGCCATCCTCCCGTTTGGAGACGTCAGTCAGCAAAGCACTCATGCGCCACCCCCCGGTAAGGCCTTGATCGAGAGTGCGGCCGCTAGCGCGAACGATGACCTTCTCCAGGTTCTAGCGGACGGCACTGGCGGCACCTTCTTTCACAACAACAACGATTTCGACCAAGGCTTTCGGCGCGTTGCCGAGACCCCGGAATATTCCTACATGCTGGCATTCGTTCCCCAGAATCTGAAGCTCGATGGTAGCTTCCATAGTCTCAAGGTCACGGTCAAGAACCAGCAGAAGCTGACTCTGCAAGCCCGCCGCGGCTATTACGCGCCCAAGAATTTCGTCAATCCCGACGAACAGGCCAAGCAGGAAATCGAAGACGCAATGTTCTCCCAGGAGGAGTTGCACAATCTTCCCGTTAACCTGCACACGCAATTTTTCAAAGCGAGCGACGAGGATGCCAAGCTGGTCGTCCTCGCCCATGTGGACGTAAAGCGTCTGCGCTTTCGAAAAGCCGAGGGCCGCAATAATAACGTTTTGACCTGTGCGTTCTGCCTTGTTCAATCGCAATGGGAACCTCGTTCAGGGGACGGAAAAGATCGTCACCATGCATTTGAAGGATGAGACTCTGGAGCACAAGATGGACTCGGGCATTACACTCAAGACGAGCTTCGACGTAAAACCGGGGAGCTATCTGGTGCGCTTGGTAGTAAGGGACGCCGAAGGACAAATGATGTCCGCCGAGAATGGAACGGTTGAGATTCGTTAATGAGATTCGTTAAACGCCGCCACGGAGGTTACATATGCGCGATCGCCGGCTGGTTCTGCTGATTGGCCTGATCTGTCTGGTTAGCGGCTGGATGTTCCTCGAACTCGGCTCCGGCCACCCCGTCGCGTACGCCCAGCAGTCCACGACCGCGCCCCAGTCTGAACCAGAGGTCATCCGCGTGGAGACGCGTCTGGTCCTCGTGGACACGGTGGTGACCGACAAGAAAGGCAACTACATCCGCGATCTGACTCAGAAAGACTTCAAAGTCTGGGAAGACGGCAAGGAGCAGGCCATCACCAGTTTCTCGTTCGAGGAGAGCGGTGGTTCCACCAAGGCGCAGCCGCGCTATCTCGTATTGTTCTTTGACAACTCCACCATGGATTTTGGCGATCAAGCCAAGGCCAGGGATGCCGCCGCAAAATTCATTGACGCGAATGCCGGGCCCGACCGTTTGATCGCGATTGCGGATTTCGGTGGCACCGTGCACATCTCGCAAAACTTCACCGCCAATGCCGAGCGGCTGAAGCAGGTGGTGGCGGGCACTAAAGGATCTGTAGTTTCGCCGAACCCCGAGCCACCCGTCACGGTGGCGTCTCTGGGTGCTCCGCCGGCCGCACCGTCGCTCGGGAATGCCGAAGCCGATTTCGGCGTCCGCAGTGTGCTGCTTGCTGTGCGGAGCCTGGCAAAAAGCCTGTCCACAGTGCCGGGGCGCAAGACTCTGGTCATGTTGACCTCAGGTTTTCCGTTGACCGCGGAATACCAGTCGGAAGTAACCGCAGTCATCGACACCTGCAATAAGTCGAACGTTGCCATCTATCCCATTGATGTTCGTGGGTTGGTGGTGCCGGATATGCAGAAGCCCCTGGGCCGCATGGCACGGCCTTCGATCCATACCGCATCGGCATCACTGGTCCAGGCTGCACTTCACTATTCCGGCAACGATACTCATCCGCCTGCCCTGATGCTGGCGGAGTTTGCCGAGCCGGCTCCGTTTCTCACGCAACATGGCGGAGGTGGTGGAGGAGGCGGCGGCCATGGTGGTGGCGGCGGTGGTGGAACCGGAGGCGGCGGGACCGGAGGTGGTGGAACCGGCGGTGGTCACGGCGGCGGGACCGGTGGCGGCGGGACCACGGGAGGCGGCACTGGCGGGGGCGGCAAGAGCGGTGGGGGCGGTGGAATCGGCGGAAATGGATCCAACAGCAGCCTGTACAATCCCTATAATCAGCCCAGGCAGATCGTTCCGCAATTTCCTCCAACCGCTTCAGACAACCAGCAAGTTCTCTATCAACTCGCCGATGGCACCGGCGGCTTTGTCATCCTCAACACCAACGATTTACTGGGCGGGCTGGAGCGGATCGCCAAGGATCAAAACCAGTATTACCTTCTCGGCTACAAGCCGGCAGTTTTACCCGAGGGGAGTTGCCACACCTTAAAGGTCAAAGTGGAGCGCGGGGGAACCGCAGTTCGCGCACGCAGCGGTTATTGCAATGTCAAGCCAACCGATCTTCTGGCTGGCAATCCCATCGAGAAGGACTTGGAAGCCCGCGCTGGCGGCGAGATGCAGGGCAACGTGACCGCGTCGATGCAGGCTCCTTTCTTCTACACCTCGCCCAACACCGCCCAGGTCCACCTTGCCGTGGAGATTCCGTCCGCGGCGCTCAAGTTTGAAAAGGTGAAAGGGAAACAGCATGCCGCCATCAACATTCTTGGTATCGCATACAAGCCGGACGCATCGATTGCCGCGCGGTTCAGCGATACCGTGAATGTTGATTTCGACGACAAGAAAGAAATCGAGCAATTCCGGACACAGCCGTACCGTTACGAAAACCAGTTCGGCGTCGCTTCCGGCGAGTACAAATTAAAAGTCGTGTTCAGTTCCGGCAACCAGAGCTTCGGCAAAATTGAAACGCCGCTCTCGATCGACCCCTACCGTGGTCAGGAATTCAGCATGAGCGGTGTGGCGCTCAGCAACGACATTCGCCGTGCCGCAGACATCTCCACCGGCCTCGACAGCCAATTACTCGAGGACAGAACTCCTCTGGTGGTGCAGGGAATGCAGATTTCGCCCTCGGCGTCCAACCGTTTCAAGAAGACCGATACGGCCGGCATCTACGCGGAGGTCTACGAGCCACTCCTGAAGAGTCAGAATCCTCCGGATGTTGCCTATGAACTGGTCGTTGTGGAACGCAAGAGTGAACTGCAGAAAGTTCACATCGGAGGCCGGACTCCCAAGGGAAAAGCTGGCGATCCCGTCATTCCCCTGGGACTCAAACTGCCGGTTGCGTCGCTGGAGCCTGGTTCGTATCGTGTGCAGTTGCGCGCCGTAGATTCCGCAGGCAACTCCAGCAAAACCCGCACCGCTGATTTCGAGGTGGAATAACGCGCGCCGGGTTGCGCCTCTAGCACTCGACCTGCGAGAGCCGCTTCGCATATCATTTGAGGATGATTCCTGCGATTGCGTATGGCCCGGAATACGGGTCCGCTCGATGATCATCACCCGGAGTCCGCTGAGAATTTGTCTCGGCGGTGGCGGCACCGATCTCCCTTCCTATTACCGGCAGCATACCGGCTTTGTCATCTCCGCCGCGATTAACCGCTATGTCTACATCACCCTCAACGAAGCGTTTCGTCCCCGGATTATTGTGAAGTATTCCAAGTTCGAAGATGTGGAGCGCGTCGACGAGATCCAGCATCCCATTATCCGCGAGGCGCTCAAGTTGACTGGGATAACCGGCCCATATCTTGAAATTGTCAGCCTTTCCGACATCCCTGCCGGCACCGGCATGGGCTCCTCCGGCAGTTTCACGACCGCCCTGTTGTGCGCTCTGTATACGCTTAAGCGGGATTTTGTGCCGCCGCGGGACCTCGCCGAGCAGGCGTGCCACATCGAACTGAAATTGCTCAACGAGCCAATAGGCAAGCAGGACCAGTACATCTCCGCTTTCGGCGGCATCACCTGCTTCCAGTTTCTGCCGGATGATCGCGTGGTGGTCGAACCGCTGAAAATCCCCGCCGAAACTCTGGCCAACCTCGAAGACAACCTGCTCTTGTTCTTTACTGGAAGCTCGCGCAACGCGTCCGACATTCTCCGCGACCAGGACTCAAGAACCAAACAGAACAACTCTGAGATGATCGAAAATCTTCACTTCACCAAGCAGCTGGGCATCGAGAGCCGTGACGCCCTGCTGGCCGGTGACTTGAAGAAGTTCGCTGACTTGATGAACGTGCATTGGGAACACAAGAAGAAACGGTCACCGGGCATGAGCAGCGGTGAAATCGATCAGTTGTACGAACTCGCGCGAGTCAACGGAGCCCTCGGCGGCAAACTGGTTGGCGCCGGCGGCGGCGGATTCCTGATGTTTTACACGGAAGAGAAGACTCGCCTGAGGGCGGTCATGCGGCGCGCGGGACTCCGCGAAGTTCGAATGCAATTTGATTTCGCCGGAACTACGGTGGTGGCACATTCGTAGGAGAATCTATTGTTGACGGTGGCGATTCTCGCGGGCGGCCTCGCGACCCGTTTGCGGCCGATTACCCAGACCATGCCGAAGTCGCTGATCGAGGTTAACGGCGAGCCTTTCGCGGTGCATCAACTGCGCTTGCTGCACGCCAATGGCATCCGGCGGGTTGTGCTCTGTGTGGGCCATCTCGGTGAGTTGGTCGAGCGCGCCATCGGCGACGGCGCTGCGCTGGGCCTTCAGGTAGACTACTCATTCGACGGGCCTGCCTTGCTGGGCACAGCCGGGGCGATCAGAAAAGCTTTGCCCAAGTTGGGCGACTCGTTCTTTGTAGTGTACGGTGATTCCTATCTTCCATGCGACTACGCTGCCATCGCGCGGACTTTCGAATCCGCGGACGCGTTGGGCATGATGACGGTATTTCGGAACGAAGGGAAGTGGGATACCAGCAACGTCGAGTTCGAGGCAGGAAGAATTCTCGCGTACAGCAAGACGAATCGGACTCCGCGCATGCGTTACATCGATTATGGGCTCGGAGTATTTCGCGCCGGGGCGTTCCACGCCTTGCCCGCAGGAAAAGTTTGCGATCTTACCGAGTTGTACGCGGATCTGCTGCAGCGAAAGCAGCTAGCGGCATTTGAAGTGCACGAGCGCTTCTATGAAATAGGTTCGCCGGCAGGACTGCGGGAGACCTCCGAGTTCCTCGCCGCACGGGAAGCAAAGCAAGAATCGTAACCATAGCCATGACGGCAAAACTTACATTTGCGCAACAATTTCTAGCGGAAGCCAAAGACGTGATCGACCGCTTCGACACCGTCAGCATCGAGAACGCGGCTTCATTGCTGGCTCACACTCGCGCCTCGGGTGGACGCTTATTCATCCTTGGGGTGGGAGGCAGCGCCGCCAATGCGTCCCATGCCGTGAACGATTTCCGCAAGATCGCGGGCATCGAAGCCTACGCGCCCACCGACAATGTGGCGGAACTAACGGCGCGGGTGAATGACGAAGGTTGGGCAACGGTATTCGAGGCTTGGCTGCGAGTGAGCCGCTTGCGCGCCAACGATCTCGTGCTCGTATTCTCAGTTGGGGGCGGCAATCTCGAAAAGAATGTCAGCCCCAACCTGGTGGCCGCCTTGCAATACGCAAGAACAGTAGACGCGAAAATCCTGGGTATCGTTGGCCACGACGGCGGTCACACCGCTAAGGTAGCCGATGTCTGCATCGTTATTCCTACGGTGAATCCGGCTCACATTACCCCGCACACGGAAGCGTTCCAGGCAGTCGTTTGGCATCTTCTGGTCTCGCACCCCGCTGTGAAGCGGCAGCAGACCAAGTGGGAATCAACCGCTCCCGGCGACGCCCAACTCCGTCCCGCCGTTTTCCTCGACCGCGACGGCGTCCTCAACCGTGCGCTCGTACGCCAAGGCAAGCCGTTTCCCCCATCCGGCCCAGAAGAACTCGAACTCCTGCCCGAGGTCGCATCGTCGTTGCACGATCTCAAGGCGCACGGATTCGCTCTATTCGTCATCACGAACCAGCCCGACGTTGCGCGCGGCACTCACACCCGCGAGGCCGTCGAAGCCATCCATCGAACGCTGGCTTCATCTCTCCCAATCGACGATATCTTCGTCTGCTATCATGACGATGCGGATGACTGCGCTTGCCGCAAGCCCAGGCCCGGGCTCTTGCTCGAGGCCCAACGCAAGCACAACGTCGATCTGTCACGCAGCTTTTTGGTGGGAGATCGCTGGCGCGACATCGATGCCGGCCACGCCGCAGGTTGCAAGACTGTTTTTATCGACTACGGCTATCGCGAGAGACCGCCGGAGCGACCTCCGGAAGCTGTTGTGCAGTCGCTGCGCGAAGCCGCCGACTGGATCATCGGCTCCAGTTTGAAAGAGTCTCATAATTTAGAAGGGGTCTCACAATCACAATAAACATGAAGTCCGTCTCTGAATTGCGGGTTCAAGTGTTCGCCGATGGAGCCGACAAGGCCAGCATGCTCGAGCTCTACCGGCAGCCCTACATCAAAGGTTTCACCACCAATCCAACCCTGATGCGGAAGGCGGGCGTCACCGATTACGAGGGCTTCGCTCTCGAAGTTCTCAGGCTCATCTCAGACCGCCCCATCTCCTTCGAAGTATTCGCCGACGATGAAGTTGAGATGGAGCGGCAAGCGCGCAAGATCGCCCGCTGGGGATCGAATGTCTACGTGAAAATTCCAGTTACGAATACGCGCCGCGAACCCATGTACAACTTGATTCGCCGCCTGAGTGCCGATGGCATTCAGGTGAACGCCACCGCCTTACTCGCGCTCGATCAGGTTCGTCACATCGCGAAAGCACTGAAGGGCGGCGCGCCTTCCTACATCTCCGTTTTTGCTGGACGCGTTGCCGACACCGGCCGCGATCCCGTTCCTCTTATGAAATCCGCTCTCGAAATAATGGCGCCCGAGCCCAATTCGCGGCTTGTCTGGGCCAGTCCGCGGGAGCTACTGAACATCTTCCAGGCCGACGAAATTGGCTGCCACATTATTACGGTGACCTCCGACGTGCTCAAAAAGGTCAGCCTGATCGGCAAGGACTTACACGACTACTCGTTGGAGACAGTGCGCATGTTCCACGACGACGCCGCCCACTCCGGCTACACACTCGAACTCACGCCGGAAGAGCGTCTCATAGGGGCATTAAGTACGGATCGTTAGAGTACTGATTGTTAAAGTACTGATCGTTAAAGTACGGATCGTTAAAGTACGGATCGTTAAAGTACGGATCGTTAAAGTACGGATCGTTAGGCTCGCAGTTTTCTTATCGTTCCTGCCTCTTACCCCGGATATCGTCCCGTAATATAGCCTTCCAGTTGGTGAATGGTCTGGGCCTGGTCAGACACGATCCACTTCGCCAGATCGCCCAGCGTCAGCACACCGATCACAGTGTCATTCTCGCCCATCACCGGAAGATGGCGGAAATGGTGCTTGGTCATAATGTTCATGCAATCGTCCACGGTGTGCCGTGCAGTCACGAAGATGACGGGCGACGTCATGATGTCGCGAACCAAAATCTCTCTCGAGGAGTGCCCTTTCAGAATCACCTTGCGCGCATAATCACGCTCCGACAGGATGCCAACCAGCTTGCCTCCGGAAATGACCAGCAACGCGCCCACGCTCTCCAAAGCCATTTTCTCAATCGCCTCATACACGGACTGGTCGGGCGTTGCGGAAAGAACTCTGCTTTTGTCCTTGCTCTTGAGCACCAATGCAATCGTGTCCGTAAGTTTCATGAAGACCCTCCAGCAGGGCAAGATTATACGCCTGATCGTTCTCCATCCAATCGCCAATGCCTGCGCGGACGCGATCCATCAAAGATGAACATTCTCGCTACTACTCGTTGGAAAGAGAATTTTTGGCCGCTCGGAATTTAACTCGTTCAATGCGTCCGTGACTCTGGTAACCAGCGGCGGGTTACCTTGAGTCCGCATCTAAGTGTTTCCTCAGTAAGAATTTCACCTTTGTAATTCGCGGCGCAACGAACCCGCAACTAAACTTCGATGCGGGGGTTTGGATTTCACATGATCAACAAAATCACAAACTCTCTCTTAATCCTGGCAGTGGGTGGTCTCATAGTTGTTGGCGCCGCCTCTGCTCAAACCCAAGACAGCAACTCTTCCGGCGCGGGACCGGGGCAGGTCGATCCTGGTCATCCCCGCGTCAACGAAGTCAATCAACGCGAGCAGAATCAGCAGGACCGCATCGCGAATGGCGTCAAGAACGGCACCATGACTCCGGGACAAGCCGCGCACGTGGAAAAGCAGGAACAGCACATCGAGAACCAGGAAAAAGCTGACATGGCTGCCCACAATGGTCATCTGACCAAGCGCGAACAGAAGCAACTCAATCGCGAGCAGAACCGTACCAGCAAGGAGATCTACAAGGACAAGCATTCTGCGAAGTAGGTCTGCCGTCTGACTTCCCAAGTTCAGGACGAAAGCCGCCAGTCGTTGCGGCTTTTTTCATTTCCCCTGAGAAGTTTCCAGTTTCCCAGTTTCCAGTTTCCGGTTTCCAGTTCCCGTTGTGAGGGCAGCACCAGCGACGGAAGACGAGAAACCAAAACCAAAACCAGAAACTAGAAACTGCTATTGCCCTTTTCTTCCGCCTCTTGTCTATAATGGCCGGGGCACATCGCGGCTTCGGTTTCTCCCGGCAGGAAGTCGGCCTTCCCGCTTGTTCTCGTTTTCGTCTCCGCGCGCCGGTTGAGGTAGCGAAGAAGTGTCTGTTGACTGCATGAATGTGAGACCCGGAATTGAAGTGGCTAGCCTGAGCGACGTGGGCTGCCAACGCCAGAACAACGAGGACTCCTACCTCTATTGGGAGCCAGTCGGCGATGAGGAATTCCAGCGCAAGGGACGATTAGCCGTCATTGCCGACGGCATGGGCGGACACGAAGGCGGCCAGGAAGCCAGCCGCCTCGCGGTTGAGACGGTTCGCGAAGTTTATGACGGCGCCCCAGGCGACGATCCGCAGGCCGCTCTGGTGGACTCGTTTGCCCAGGCCCATGCCCGCATTCAAGAGTACGCCGAGCAGAACCCCGCATTCCAGGGCATGGGGACCACCTGCACCGCCCTCGTTCTCCGGGGCCGGCAGCTCTACTTCGCGCACGTCGGAGACAGCCGCCTTTACCTGGTGCGCGATGCAAGCATCCTGCGTCTGACTCGCGACCACTCCTACGTCGGCCGGCTGGTCGAAAGCGGCATCGTCCGCGCCGAAGACGCCGAGAAGCATCCCCAACGCCACATCCTCACCGCCGCTCTGGGAGCGGGAAGGGAAGTCGCCATCGATAGCGCCGAACAGGCTGTCATGTTACTTGAGGGTGACGATCTCCTGCTATGCACCGACGGCCTTTGGGGCGTCGTCGCCGAAGACGAACTGGAGACAACTGTGAGCGCCAACACCCCTGCCGATAGCTGTGCCGCCTTGGTGAAACTGGCTCGGCTACGGGGCGGACCCGACAATATTACCCTGCAAGTCCTGCGCGTCTCACCCGAGTCACAAACCTAGAAGGCGTCCCAAGAGGCTCGCTCTTGGCCTGCCTTTCCCTCTGCCATTCATCAGAAATTCATCCATTTGTAACCGTCGTGTAACACAGCACCGATAGAACCGGAGCATCCACCCGAACCAGGGAATCCGTAGTGATGCTCCGAACTATGCCGGCTGCCGGTGGGCAGCCCTCGGAGGAGAAGGCCATCCAGCGAGCGACGTAAAGAAAACAATCCCAAGGAAGGCCGCTTGGCCGTCCAGATTCGAAACTTTGTGAAAATTCAATCCGAAAAAACAGGAGAGTGCAATGAAAGCTGCATGGAAGTTGTGCGCGATTATATTCCTGGCGACATCGCTGGTGGCACAAACCAGCACGCCGCCTAAACCCAAGAAGGCCAGGACGGCACCGGCCAAGACCATCACAGCAGCGGATGTGCAGGCGTTGAAGGATGCCATTGCATCGCAGCAAGCCGCCATAGCGCAGCAGGGGCAGCAGATCCAGGAACTGCGTGATGCACTGCAGCGCAAGGATCAGGCTGTGGTGCAGGCGCAATCCACCGCAGCCGACGCGGCCAGCAAGGCTGCCGCGGCCCAGGCGCAGGCCAGCCAACAACAACAAACTGTCGGCCAACTAAATGCCGATGTGTCTGACCTCAAGACGAACATCACCAATACGGCGCTAAGCGTTCAAGAAACCCAAAAGAACGTAAGCAACGCGTTAGAAAACCCGCTCGCCTTGCGCTACAAAGGGGTCACCATTACGCCCGGAGGATTCCTGGCGGCTGAAACCGTAGCTCGCACACGATCCCTCGCAGGCGAGGCCACACCCTTCAACTCTCTGACCATGCCCGGTGCGTCGCAAAGCGCGATCGGGGAGTTCTACGGGTCAGGCCGCCAGTCGCGTATCTCAGCGTTGGTCACGGGACAGTTGAAGAGTGTGAAGATCGGCGGTTATTACGAGACTGACTTCCTCGGCGTCGGCACTACCTCCAACGCTAACCAGACCAATAGCTATCCGCTGCGCCAACGCCAGGCTTGGGCGCAGGCCGCCTTTGCCAACGGGTGGACCGTCACCGGCGGGCAAATGTGGACCTTGCTCACCGAAACCAAACACGGTTTGGACAACCGCACCGAAGCAACCCCCATGACGATCGACCCGAACTATACCGTGGGCTTCACTTTTGCCCGCCAGTACGGGCTTCGCCTGGTCAAGAATTTCGACAACAAGGTGTGGTTCGGCGTGTCTATGGAAAACTCAGAGGCCTCATTGAGCTCGCACAATAACGGGAACAACTTCCTGGTGGGCTCGGCCGGGGCCGGGGCCGGCCTCTACAATGCTGGCGCCAGCGCCAGTTCGTCCGGCGTTGCTGCCAACCTCGCCAACTATTCCTTTAACCCCTCGCCCGATATCGTCGTGAAGCTCGCCGCCGAGCCGGGTTTCGGACACTACGAAATTTTCGGAATCTACAGCCGCTTCCGCGACCGCATTTTTCCCTGCGGCGAAGTGGTCTCCGGAACCACGTGCGGTGGCAGCGCAGTCGCAGGCGTGAACGCTCTCGGAGCCACCAACTCCTCAAAGAATGGCGGGGGCGGTGGCATCAACGCACGCTGGTCGGTGGATAACAAGCATATCGACTTCGGCGTGCACTTGTTTGGCGGCAGCGGCGAGGGACGTTACGCCGCCAGCGGCCTGCCCGATGCTTCCATTCACGCCGACGGAACCTTCAACCTGATCAAAACCTACCAGGGCCTTGCCACTCTGGAATATCATGCACCGAAGTTCGACGTGTACTTCAACGCGGGCGCGGATTATGCCGGCCGCGCCTGGGGTTACGATCCCGTTTCAAACAAGTACGTGGGCTACGGATCGCCTAACTTCAGCAACGCCGGCTGCTTCACCGAGATCGCTCCCACTGTGGGTAGCGGTTTCTTTCCGGCTGGCCTTGCAGAGTGCACGGCCGATACCCGCGTAGTGGGTGAAGCCACCGTGGGCTTCTGGTTCAAGCCTTACGATGGAGCGAAAGAAAAAGTGAACCGCGGCCGCATCCAATTCGGACCGCAGATCTCCTACTTGGACCGCTATGCTTGGTCGGGGGTGGGCGGAGCCCCGCACGGACTGGACTTTATGGTCTACACGTCCTTCCGTTATTACTTGCCCCAGTAACCAACGCTCCAAAACACCGGCTCCCCCGGGCGACAGCAGAAGCTGCTGCCCGGGGAAAGCTGGGTCACACTCCGCGAAAGTTTCTCCGAACTGCAATCTGGTGCGCATCCCGGCTTCGCCAGATTCCTGGGGATATCCGTATGTGCTTGAACCTTCTGGTGTTAGGAGATATCGCCATCCCGCGCCAAAGGACTCGCACTTGCTATGTCTGCTGTGTCAATAAAGTCTACTATTGCAATGGACTTTATGGCATAATCTCCGGTCATGAAAATCTCGCAAAAAGGACTCTACGCACTCCAGGCCATGATGATGCTCGCCCGCCATCACCACCAGGGCGCCATCAAGATTCGCGAAATCGCCTACGAGGAGGATCTTCCAGAAAAATTTCTGGAACTCATCCTTCTCGAACTCAAGAACGCCCGCATGGTCGAGAGCGTCCGCGGAGCCAAGGGCGGCTACCAGTTGCGCCGCGAGCCCGCCGAAATTCCTCTGAGCGAGATCATGCGCTTGATCGATGGCCCGCTGGCGCCGTTTGCCGACGCCGAACAACTGCGCGTGCTCATCGACCGCGATCTTCCGCACCGCGCGCTCTATCGGGTGTTTCTTGACGTGCGCGACGCGGCTGCAAAAATTCTCGAAAACACCACCCTGGCAGACCTGATCTCCGGCACTCCCTCCCATTTCGCCAAAGGCAAGCGCGCCAAAAAGAAAGAAAAAGAGAAGGGAAGCGTCCTGCCCATGGTAGTTGGAGACCAGAAGCGTGAATAGACAACCAGGCGCGTGATTTCCTTTCAGTACCGGATCCGTGATCTAAACAAAAGCAATTCGCGGTAACCAGAGAGCACCGGAGCGATTTCCCGAATGTATAGTAAGTCGATTGTGATAATAATAGAAGTCAATTTATAAGGGATTCAACGCCCTTCGATACAAGCCGGGCTGAAAAAAGAAAGTCGCCCGGCAGCGACTCCAACAAAAGTTTTCTGTAACTCCCCCGCGACGTGTTGTTGAACAAAACTCAAAAAGGAGAGGATTTACTTCCATGAAACGAACGAAGCACGTATTTCTCACAGCCCTGACGCTGGCGGCTCTGGCAGCCGGCGCTTGGGCAGAAGATCCGGCGTCCGGCACCCCGGCCGCTAAAGGGGCAACGGCTGCACCAGCGCCGCCGATTACGGCTGCCGATGTCCAGGCGTTGAAAGACGCTCTGGCTGCGCAGCAGGAAAAGATTGAACGGCTCACGCAACAGCTTCAGCGCCAGCAGGATTGGCAGGCCCAGCAAATCGCCAAAGAAGCAGCGGCCAAAACCGATGCAACCCAGCTGGCCGTGGTTAACGACAACGCTCTGGTTAAACAAAATGCACAGCAAAATGCTGCGCCCACCGGCGGGCTCAACCTGCAAGAAACCACGCCCGACGCCAATGCCAAGCCAAACCCGCTGGAGAGCCCGGTCATCTCCATCCACTTCAAAGGCATCACCATTACGCCGGGAGGCTTCGCCGCCGCCGAATTCGTGCGGCGCTCGCGAGCCCTCGCAGCCGACTTGCCCACCCCCTTCAATTCGCTGACCATGCCCGGCGCTTCGCAGAGTTCGTTATCAGAATTCTTCGGCTCCGGCCGCCAGTCCCGTCCCACTATCTACGTTGACGGGCGTATGAAGAATGTAGAATTCTCGAGCTACCTCTCGGGTGACTTTCTCTCTTCCGGCGACACTTCCACCGCCACGCAGACGAATAGTTACACTTTCCGTCTCCGCCAGGCATGGGGCCAGGCCAAATGGGATAACGGATTTAGCATCCTCGGCGGCCAGATGTGGAGTCTGGTCACCGAAAATAAGGCTGGCATCGCTCCTAGCGACGATTTGGGAAAAACCAATGACGCCCGGCCCGCGACCATCGACCCCAGTTACAATGTCGGCTTCACTTTCGCCCGCCAGTATGGCCTTCGCTTAACCAAGGACTTTAACCATAAGGTGGCCCTGGCCGTAGCCGTGGAAAACTCCCAGGCTACGCTCACCACCCACGGAAACACCAACAATTTCCTGCTCGGCTCGGCGGGCGCGGGCAACAGCTACAACAACGCGGTCACGGGTTGCAGCACCAGTTCCTACACTCCCTCCGGCGGAACCGCTCCGGTCTACTACACCACCTGTACCCCGGCAGGCACCTACTCCTTCAACCCATCGCCCGATGTCATCGCCAAGCTGGCGATCGATCCCGGTTTCGGACATTACGAAGTCTTCGGACTCTATGACCGGTTCCGCGACCGCGTCTTCCCCTGCGCCAACTTCACCGTCGGCACCACTGGACCTTGCCCCAGCGGCACGGGCACAGGCCCCAACGCTTTGGGCGCCTATAACGTCTCGAAAAACGGAGGCGGTATCGGCGTCAACGCCCGCTGGAACTTCTACAACAAGCGCATCGTCTTCGGTGTGCATGGCTTCGGAGGCAGCGGAGTCGGCCGCTACGGCGCCGCCCAGCTTTCCGATCTGGCTATCCATGCCGACGGAAGTCCCGACCTGATCAAGAATCTCCAGGGTCTGACCACCCTAGAATGGCATGGCAAGAAACTGGATGTCTACCTTTACACCGGCGCCGAGTATGCCAGCCGGACCAGCGACTTCAATACCGCAACCAACGCGTATGTCGGGTACGGATCGCCGCACTTCGCCAATTCCGGTTGCTACACTGAGACTGCTCCTTCTACCAGTGTTACGGCCGGCTTCAACCCAGGCGCGCTCTCCAAGTGCACCGCGGATACACGGGCGGCCATCGAAGGCACCGCCGGCTTCTGGTATCGCTTCTACAACGGTCCCAAAGGCAGGTTCCAGTTCGGCACACAGTATTCCTACGTGACGCGTCAGACCTGGTCTGGCACCGCTGCGACGGGCACCTCTGGACAGCCGGAAGGACTCGACGGAATGGTCTTCACCTCGTTCCGCTACTACTTGCCGTAAAACCGAAAATGGTCCCGCGTCAATACTGACGCGGGACCACTAGGTCTTAACGACAGGTAACGGCCTCTCAACTTTCTGAAGGGCGCCTTCCCTTCAGAATCACCGCCGGCCCGGTTTTGGGCACACTCTCCTTTTTCCGGGTCGGTGGTGTTAATTTAATCTCTACGGCATTTTAGCGCCATTGGCTGGAGCAAGCGGGTGGAGCAGGCCTTCCAGGCCTGCGTCCAACGCCGGCATTTTGAATTGGGCTTTAAGCCCTGGGGACGGCACATGAACTCCCGACGCAACTTCCTGAAACAAATCTCAGCAACCGCGCTAGCCGCAAGCGCAACTCCCTGGCTCCTGACCTGGGCTCTCCCCCAAACACAATCCGTGGACTTCCCCAACGAAGAAGGCATGATTCTCCGCTCCTACCGCTTCGTCGATCTGGAAACTCCTGTCCAATACTTCAACACCTGGCTCACGCCCGTCCCTCACTTCTTCGTGCGCAATCACATGTACGAGCCAACCCAGCTCAACGTCCACGAATGGCGTCTCTCCATAGGCGGAGAAGTAGAGAAGCCCATCACGCTGTCCCTGGCGGACCTCAACAAACTCGAACCCCACTCCGTCGTCAACACCCTCGAATGCGCCGGCAATGGACGCAGCCTCCATCGCCCTCAAGTCCCCGGCGTTCAGTGGGGCAAAGGCGCAGTAAGCACCGCACGCTTTTCCGGTCCGCGCCTGCGCGACGTCTTGCAGCGCGCCGGAGTCAAGCCCGCCGGCAAGCACGTAATGTTCCGCGGACTCGATGAAGTCCCCGGCAAAGTCCCCCCGTTCATTCGCAGCATTCCCATCGAGAAAGCGCTGGACGCCGACACGCTAATCGCCACTCACATGAACGGATCGCCGCTCACCAAGCATCACGGCTTCCCCGCCCGCACTCTAGTCCCCGGCTGGGTCGGCGCGGCATCTTGTAAATGGCTCACCGAAATTAAACTGCTGGATGCCGAATTCGTCGGCAACTTCATGAGCCCCGCCTACCGCTTTCCCAACCAGCCGGTGAATCCCGGCGATGCCGTGAAGCCCGAAGACACCCACCCGCTAACCGCACTGACCGTGAAGTCCGTGATCTCCGGACCAATCGACGGCGCCAGCGTCAGCACTAAGGCCGGCAAAGTCGCTGTCCACGGCGCAGCCTGGGCTGGCGAGGCCGACATCACAAAGGTAGAAATCTCCACCGACAACGGCGCAACCTGGAATCCGGCCAGACCAGGCCACGACCAAGCCCACTACGCCTGGCGTCTCTGGACCTACGACTGGCACCCCACAAAGAAGGGCGACCACACCATCCTCTCCCGAGCCACCGACAGCCAGAATCGCACTCAACCTTCCACCCCACTCTGGAATCCCAGCGGCTATCTCTACAACGCAGCCGATCAGGTGAAGGTCCATGTCTCCTAACATCTCTTGGAAACTGTCGACGAGTTTTGAAAGGGCGAGGCGTCAAGCCGCGCCGCAAAGCTTAATTTTGGGTGGCGCAGCGCTTCAGCACTGCGATTACTGCTCCAGTTTGAACGCGGCTTCAGCCGCCGAGGTTACCGTCTGATGTCGCAAACCACTTTTTCCGCAGCCTCTTTAGCCACTTCCATCGTCCTGCTCGCGCTCGCGTCTATTTCCGCCCAAGCTCAAAAGCCCGCAGCCGCAAGCCCAACCGCCGATCTCCCCGCCGGGGCCATGCAATCCAAGGCCACCACAGCCTGCCTGGAATGTCACGAGGCCCGCATCATCCTCCAACAACGTCTCAGCAAAGGCGCATGGACGAAAGAGGTGGACAAGATGATGAAATGGGGCGCGGTAGTAGATCCCGCCGACCGCGACGCTCTAATTGATTATCTAAGCGCGAACTTCAGCCCCGACAACCCCCCGTACAACCCGCAACGAACCTCGGACAAAAGCTCCGGCAAGTCATCGAAGTAGATGTTTTGAACGGATGTTTCGAAGGATGTCTCGTCACGGATGTCTTGAAACGGATGTCTTGAAAGGGCGCGCGGCTTCACAGACTGCGGAAAAACTCAGGATTCGTATCAGGGCGCGGCTTCAGCCGCGCCGTAAGGGTCCGCACGATTGGCTGCGGCTTTCAGCCGCTGAGTTCGTCGCCGTCAGCGAAAAGGTTCTTTCTGGAGATCTCGGTTGCGGGCACAAAAAGCAAAGCGCTGCCGACCCAATGTCCCGACCGGACACTACGGCAGCGCCGCCACGTCTGAACCCAAATACCAGCGAAGTATAGAAACATCGCTGCCCCACTTCTAGTGCATTGTAGGGTACCAGGAAGCTTGGAGCTGTTCTCCGTGGCGCGCGCATCAAAGCCATTGACGAGACACCATCAAAGCGGTAAGAACGAAGAGTTAAGAACGAAGACTCAAGGACACGATCATGCCCGATTCGCCACCCGCCCGCCGCCATTTCCTCCAGCACGCGTCCATCGCCGGCGCGGGATTGCTGCTGCCTGCGCTCATCCTGGCCGATCCGCAGAAGCCCTCATCCCACGAGAAGCCAAAAGGCGCCGAAGACATCTCTCCCGCCGAAGATCTCATGCGCGAGCACGGAGTGCTGAATCGCATCCTGCTCATCTACGATGACCACCTCCGCATGCTCGACGCCAGGCAGTCGTTCGATGGCTCCGTGCTGGTCAACGCCGCCGACCTCATTCGCCGCTTCGTCGAGGAATACCACGAGAAACTCGAAGAGGATTTTCTTTTTCCCCGCTTTCGCAAAGCCGGCAAGCTCGTAACCCTGGTGGATACTCTTCTAGCGCAACACAAAGCCGGACGCCAGCTGACCGCGCAGATCCGCGAACTCGCCGCCCTTCCCACTCTCAAATATGTCTCCGACGCCGACAGGCTTGCCGACGCTCTGCGCGCCTTCCTTCGCATGTACCGTCCTCACGAGGCCCGCGAAGATACGGTTCTATTTCCCGCTTTCCGCTCGATCGTCTCTCCGCACGAATACGCCGGCCTCGGCGACGACTTCGAAAAGAAGGAAGACGAACTCTTCGGCGACGAAGGCTTCTTCAAAGTAGTCGATCAGGTCGCCGAGTTGGAGAAGAAGCTAGGCATCTACGATCTGGCTCAGTTCACGCCAAAGTAACCCACCGCGCTGTTGGGTACTTCGGTGAAAGCGAGATTGTCCCGTGGACGGGAAATGCTGCGTAGAAAACTTTGGCGGTGATGAGTAGCTGCTCCAGCCAAGACAAGGAGGCTCGATGGTGCACAATGAGCTTGATCGCATTCTGTCCGAGCAAGAGGAGATCACTCCATCCTCGGGCTTCGCAGCGTCAGTGATGGATGCAGTGCGACGCGAGGCCGCGGCACCGCCGCCGATTCCGTTCCCGTGGAAGCGTGCCCTCCCGGGATTGCTCGCTGTGTGTCTCGCGCTCATGTCCCTCCTCGTGTCTGGCAGCAGGCTGTTGATCTCGGGGACTGCAACTGAGTCAATGCCGTCCGCTGCGCTAACAGCGTTCTCAGGGATTCTCCAAATTTGGAGAACTGTCGGCGCGAACTGGATCGCTCTGGCGCTGATCCTGAGTTTCGCCTCGATGAAATTCTCGACGCGCTTCGCATCGGGCAAGACGTGATTAGGATCGGTGGCCGGGCCACTCCCCTCCGCAATAGCCCCGGTACCTTGGGCATCATGTCGTAAAGCACACAATGCCGATAGAATGCAAGAGCCCCATGTTCGGGAACCCTGAAACCTTTCCCGACGTGTATCATCTAAAGCTTGAGTCAGTTACACTCAAGGAGAGCCAATGAGCCAACAGCCGCTTTCCGAGCCAGTTGCTAAGCATCGGGAAACAAACGACGTACGGGCCTTGCCCGTGCTTCCTGTGCGCGATACCGTACTTTTCCCGCACGCCGTCCTGCCCCTCACCGTAGGCCGCGAAAGTTCCGTCCAGCTGATCAATTCGCTCGGCGAAGATAAAACTATAGTGGTGGTCGCGCAGCGCGAAGCCCGCGTCGATAGCCCCCAAGCCAGCGACCTTTATACCGTGGGCACTTCCGCCGTCGTCCACAAAGTCGTCAAGATGCCCAACCAGAGCCTCTTCGTATTTGCCGAAGGCCTGGAGCGTGTGCGTCTAGCCGAGTTCACGCAGTTGTCGCCCTTCATGCGCGCCCGCGTGTCGCCCATTCCTGAAGGCGTTCCGCCCGACAGTTCTGAAATCGAAGCCCTGCAGCGCAACGTGCTGACGCTGTTCCAGCAAATCGTTGCCGGTTCACCCACGCTGTCCGACGAGCTATCCACCGTAGCCCTGAACATCGACGAACCCGGCCGCCTCGTGGATTTCATCGCTTCATCCTTGCCATCTCTCTCCACGCCCGACAAGCAGGACACGCTCGAAACTCTCGACATTCGCGCGCGCCTCGAGAAAATCAATCACCATCTCGCCAAGGAACTCGAAGTCCAGCAGCTGCGCAACAAGATCCAGAGCGAAGTGCAGGACCGCGTCCAGCAGACCCAGCGCGAGTATTACCTGCGCGAGCAGATGAAGGCCATCCAGAAGGAACTCGGCGAGCAGGATGAAGGCCAGCGCGACGTCGAAGACCTCAAAAAGAAAATCGACGACGCCGGCATGCCCGACGAAGTAAAGAAAGAAGCGCTCAAAGAACTGGGACGCCTCTCCCGCATGTCTCCCATGGCCGCCGACTATTCACTCACGCGCAACTATGTAGAGTGGCTCGCCGTGCTGCCGTGGAACAAGACTTCCGGCCAGGAAATCGAAATCATCAAGGCCAAAGAAATTTTGGACACCGATCACTACGACCTCGAGAAAGTAAAGGATCGCATCCTCGACTATCTTTCCGTCCGCCGCCTCAAGCCGAACATGAAAGGTCCCATCTTGTGCTTTGTCGGACCTCCCGGCGTGGGTAAGACTTCGCTAGGCAAATCCATCGCGCGAGCGCTAGGCCGAAAATTCGTCCGGCTCTCGCTCGGCGGCGTGCACGATGAAGCTGAAATCCGCGGCCATCGCCGCACCTACATCGGCGCACTCCCAGGACAAATTATCCAGGGCATCCGCCGCGCCGAAACCAAAGACCCGGTCTTCATGCTCGACGAAATCGACAAGGTAGGCCGCGACTTCCGCGGGGATCCCGCCTCGGCATTACTCGAAGCGCTCGATCCCGAGCAGAACTCAACCTTCCGCGACAACTATCTCAACGTCACCTTCGATTTGTCGAAGGTCCTCTTCATCACCACCGCGAACATGCTCGACCCCATCGCCGAACCGCTGCGCGATCGCATGGAGATCATCGAACTCCAGGGCTACAGCGAAGAAGAGAAGCTGCACATCGCGCGCCGCTATCTGGTTCCTCGTCAGGTCGAAGAGAACGGCATCACCGCCGAGCAGATCGAGTTTCCCGACGAAGCTTTGCGCTACGTCATCCGTCACTACACCCGCGAAGCCGGAGTACGCAGCCTCGAACGCACCATCGGCACCATCTGCCGCAAGCAAGCGCGGCGTCTCGCCGAAGGCAAGACCGAGAAGCTTGTAGTCACCGGGCAGATCATTCAGGAATTCCTCGGCGGCATCAAGATCCGCACCGAAGGCGAAATCGAAGAACGCACCGAGCGCCCCGGCGTGGCCGTCGGCCTCGCCTGGACACCCTCAGGTGGCGACGTGCTCTTCGTCGAAGCCAATGCCATGAAGGGCAAAGGTGGATTTACCATGACCGGCCAGATCGGCCAGGTCATGCAGGAATCCATGCAGGCCGCGTTAACCTGGGTGCGCTCCAACGCCGCGCAACTGGGCATCGCCGAAAATTTCTTCGCCGACCACGACATTCACATGCACGTGCCGGCCGGAGCAATTCCGAAAGATGGTCCGTCAGCCGGCGTCACCATGGCAACCACCCTAGTCTCGCTGCTCTCCGGACATCGCATCCGTCCACTCACGGCGATGACTGGCGAGATCACGCTAAGCGGCAACGTGCTTCCCGTAGGAGGCATTAAAGAAAAAGTGTTGGCCGCCAAGCGCGCCGGAGTCACCACAATAATTCTACCCGCCGAAAACAAAATGAATGTCGAAGAGGATCTAACCCCCGAGCAGGTCGAGAACCTCAGCATTCACTATGTGAAGACAATAGAAGAAGCACTGCGCATCTCGCTGCCGAAAGTGGCGGAGTCGCTAGCCGCAAAGGTCTACATGGAGTCAGAGCCGGCGCCAAAGGATTCCAAACCGGAACCCCCGCCGCCGATTCGCCCCATCCAGGAGCCAGCCGTAGTCCACGACAAAGTAGTAACCTGGCAGTCGTAGGTGTTTGGGTGGCGTAGCTCTTAAGCGCTGCGATAAGGCTCCGAAGGCCGAGGCCGTTAGAGCGTGTGCGAGAGCGAGCTTGGGTGGGGACGGGCGCCTTCGCCCGTCTAGGTCTGGGCGAAGCCGGCCGCATGCGGTCCCGCGCTTTAGCGCCCGCGATGCTTTGAATGGCGCAGCGGTCGGCCCTACGACCACCGTCCTACCAAGATTGGCTTTTTAGCCCCTCTGGATCGCCATCGCGTTCACCCACAAAACTATGTCTTGATGTCGTAAAAGAATTGTCAGTTTAAGTTTGTCATCCTGAGGCAGCGGCGTCCTCGGCGAAAGCCGAGGACGCCCAACGAAGGACCTATGTATTTTTTCGGCAGCGTTGACGATGATGCGTCAGTTCCAATTCGCTTTGAAAGGGCGCGGCTTGAAGCCGCGCCGTAAATGCCTCAAAATCAATCGCGGCTTTAGCAGCTTAAGGGAAGGCATGGCCGAAACGAGTCTCGCTTGACTCGAGTCGGTTAGCTAATGCCAGCTTCTGAGGCGGACGAATTAGTCGCCGCGCATGGGCGGTTGGCAGGGTCCGAATCTGACGCGCGGCCCTCTGCGCGAGTCTTGCGGTAGAGCGGCGCCAGGATGCTGTTTCCGAGCACTCGCGATTCCGCTTCCACCCAGTCTTGCAGGGCTTGGCCTTCGCCCTGGCCACGCTCTTCGTAGAGCTGGCGGGCGTGCAGCCGGATCTTCCTCTCCAACAATTCGGTTATGAGGGCTTGCTGCTTTTGTCTACGGGTATCGTTATCCAAAGCTACTCCTTGGGTCTAAATAAGCGCTTGCCTAGCAGTTCTATGATAGGGGAAGGCTGTTAACGGAAGGTTACATTCGGGAGGGCATGGGGGTTACTTAAGTATTATCATACCACATCCGGCTGCCCGCATCTCCGTACCCACACCAAAATCCCTCGCTCAGTCAAAAATCAGCACAGCCGAGGCGATTACCGTGGTCCATAGGCCGCGTTTGTCGCCTACTGCCGACTGCGTGACGTTGGCGGTGCGGACGATTTTGTTGGAGAGGCGGTAGATCTGTTTTTTTTCGTCCCAGGAGCGGTCGGGATCGAACTCGACGTTTAGAGTCGTCGCCAACATTTCGGCGGCTAATTCTTCGGCGTATTCGCCGGCCGCGTCTTCGGTCTCGCCGAAGGAGTGGTGCTCGCTGAGATATCCGTAGGTATTTTTGTCGGCGGGGATAGCTACGCCGATGGAGGAGGCGAGCAGGCGATGGGCTTCGTGAGTGGAGTTTTCAGCCACAACTGCAAACACGACCTCGCCGGGGCTCAGATATTTCACGCCCTCTTTGCGGGCGAGCATCTTGCAATTCGGGGGGAAGATGGAGGAGACGCGCACCAGGTTTTGCGCGGCGATGCCGGCGTCGCGCAGGGCTAACTCAAAGGAGGTTAACCGCTCGCGGTGTTTGCCGACTCCCTTGGTGAAGAACATCCGCTTGGGAACCATGTCTTTGCCCAATGCCGTATCCTCCAAGGCAAAAATGAGATAGAAGAATGCACAATTTAACACAATGCTTTGTAAAGGGAAGATGAATTTCACAGGCGAGTAGAAGAATGGCGGGAAGCCGCGGGCGCGTATCCCCGCCACCAATGCCCGGAGCGATTTGGGGGAGGGCCCGGGCAGAACGGGCTAACTGTACCACAGGTTGGCAAGCTCGAAAAGATAGTGGCTCAGTCGTTACTGCGTCAGGTCACCGGCTTCTGTTAGGAAGCCGCCTCGCTTTGCTCGGAGGGACGGCCGAGGCGGCCGTCTCCACATGAGCATATCTCCAGCAGCATCTTTGCCTCACTTGGCGGCGGCTACTGCGCTGACTTCAATGGTGTCGCCGTTCAGCGTGCCGGTTACCGTTGCGTTCTTGCCGGCTTGCTGGTCCAGCGTGGCCAGAGCCGCTTTGTCGGTGGCGTCCAAAATATAAACCTTCTCGCCTACGACCAATGCATACTTGGAGCCCTTAGAGACGCAGGTGCGCGTGCACTCCGGTGGAGTGCCTTCCATGTGTTGCTTGCCACACATGGCGTCGCCGACCTCGCCGGTGAACGTTTGCTTGCTAGCGGCGAGTGCATAAAAACCGGAGAATACAGTTACCGAGAAGATAACAATTGTCATCGATGTACACCACCGCGAAGTGCGCTTCATTTCAGGTCTCCTCGTCAGGTTCTCGTCGGCTGGTTCTCCCCGGGCCAGCAACCAGGTAGCGCCGTCGCCCAGCCCGCGGTCGCGCTGTGACCGATGACCGGGCGGCGGTGCTACCAACCCCAATCACTGACTAATAGATGATCACAGCCGCAAAAGGTTACCGTCTTTGATCTGCGATTCTCAATAGGGCGAGATTTACGGTGGCGCTTTGGCAGTATATTGCAGGTCGACATCCACGGTCTTGCTGCCGGTAAGGGCGGTCACGTGAGTGGAAACCTCCCAGTCGAGATTGGCGGGGAGCAGCTTTCGGGCCTGAGGCAAGAACTGCTTGATGTAGGTGGCATCGTAGACATCGCCGGGGCGGAGCTTCCAGGCGGCGCGCAGTCTGGCAGTGAGATTGTTGTCAATGCCGCGAAACTCGAGTTCTCCCATGCGGAAGACATTCCCCTCGTTGACGATAAGGTGAAAGACGACAGTTCCGGCGGTGTCGTCTGATTCGGCGTCTCCCTTGATGGTGGCGAGGATGTATCCGTGTGACCCATAAAGCTCACGGACGCCGCTCAGGTCGTTCTCCAGTTGAACTGTGTTTGCCGGCTGCCCCGGTTTCGCATGAAGGAAAGAATCGAGCGCATCGCTTGGGATCGTTTTGTTTCCCGACCATTCCCAGCGGGCGAGCTTGTACTGGATGCCGGGAGTGACCGGGAAGTTAACATCCACGAAGGTTGGTTGCGTTTTATTATCGCTGGGCTCGGAGGCGGGCACTTTGACGACCTTAAGCTCGGGGGGAGCGCACGCGGCCTTGAGATATCCATGCTCATGGTAGATGGGCAGCAGCGCGCGATCGATGAAGTTCGTCATGAAATCGCGGGAGTATTCGCGATCGACTAATTTTTCCGAGGCAGACTGGAGCAGGGGCAACTCGCCCGCTCCTGCACCCGGGAACTCGACATGCTGGATGCGAATGCTTACGCCGGCGACGTTGTAGACAATCGACTCGAGGTGGTCGCTCTTGTCTTTGTCGCGCAGATCGTTGTTGCGCAGGTAATCGACGTGGCCGGGGATGCCGTTCTCGACGAGCAGAGCTTGAAGAACATCCGAGACCTGGTCCGGCAAACGTCCGGTGGCGGGTAGTTCTCCTTTGAAAAGAGGAATGCGCTCGTGGACTTTCTGGAGCAGTTCCTCGTCTGTGAACCAGACAAAGTCAGCGAAGCGGGCAGGAACAAATTTGTCGGCGTCGGCGACCTGGAACTCGAGCTTGGTGCCGGTTGACGAGTAGGTGAAGGTGTAGGCGATGTTGCTGAAGGCTCCACTTTCGCCGAGTTGGCGGGCCGCCTTTTTGAAGTCTTCTTCGTGGGCGATGGTGCCAACCGGCAATCCGCTGGCGGCCGCGACTTCTTCCGACGTGTAACGCCTGCTGCCGGTCACCTTGACGGCGATCAGCTTGTAGGAAGTCGGGGACGTGGGACGAGTCGCCGTTGCGGGCTGGGTTTGCGCTGCGGCGGGGAAACACAGCAACGTGATCAGAAGAGAAGAGATCAGGCAGCGCTTGAGGAGGGGTGTCTTCATTCTACTTCGATCTTGACGCCCATGCCGCGCCGGATTTGAGTTTCTTGGCGATCTCGATGAAAGCTAGCGCAGCGCGGCTGAGAGCTTTGTCTTTGCGAAAGACCAGAGCCAGGTCGCGGCGCAGTTGAGCGTCAGCCATGGGGAGCGCAACGAGCACACCGGCGCGAACGTCTTCCTGCACGTTGGAGCGTGCGATGAAGCCGACGCCCACGCCGGCCGCTACGAAGCGTTTCAGAAGTTCGCTGGAGTCGAGTTCCATACTATAGTTCGCTTTTAACCGGCGTTCGCGAAACAGTTCATCGAGCGCGTCGCGGGTGTGGCCGGCCTTGGGAAGGACCAGGGGATACTTGGCCAAGTCGCCCACAGAAGCGGACTTCATCTTGCCCAGCGGGTGGTGTGGCGGAGCGATGATGGCCAGCTCATCCTGATGGATGAGGACTACGGTCAGGCGGTTGTCTTTCACGGGCAGGGAAACCACGCCGAAATCTACGGAGTTGTCGGTTACAGATTCGAGAATGCGGGCGTAGTCGGCGCGTTGGATGTTAACTGATACGTCGGGATACAGCTTCTTGAAGTCGGCAAAAACCTCGGGAAGAATGTGGAGGCACGTGCCTTCGTTCGCGCCCACGGTGATGGCGCCGCGGGGGACATGTTCCATCTCGGCTAGGGAAGTTAGCATGGCCTTGCGGGCGTCCACGGTATCCTGTGCGTACTTTTGAAAGGATTTGCCGGCGGCGGTGAGCGAGACTTTGCCGCCGGAGCGGTCGAAAAGTTTGGCCCCAACTTCATCTTCGAGAGCGCGAATCTGGGAGGAGATGGCGGGCTGAGTGCGGAAACGCTTCTCCGCCGCCCGGGAGAACGAGGCGTGGCGGGCTACTTCGAGAAACGTTTGCAGTTGGTCGAAGTCCATGGGGCGTTGGTCAGTGGCCAGTAACGCCGGACACAATCCGAAAGCGATATGGCGTTCGTTGTTGGCTGTGTCGCGACCGAATTGTAGCAGGGCGGCTCCGCGGCGGGCTGGCGATTAAGCGCCAGCTCAAGGCCGGATTTCTCTCGGACCGTCGATCAGATATCTGGCGGATACAAGCAAGCCTTCCAGCTTCCCAAGGGCTGACTTATGGCCCGGGACAATCTCCGAGTTGCCCGTCACTCGGGCGGAACCACCCTTCAGCTTCTGCAAGTGCCCAATAATAGAATAGATGAACGGACACCTAGGTGGAGCGCTGAGGGCCCGCCTCTCGAAGTTTATTCGCGCGTCACAGACCCGGAGCGATTCGCGTCCCCGCACGACTGTAGCAACCATACAGAATCGCTAGATCAAAACCGCATCGCCCGATGCGATTGCAGCAATGAGGGTGTTCTCGGAAGCCTTATTTTGCTCCGCTTGTGCTCAGATCTAGGTGCCAGGTCTAAGTCTGGTTGCAATGGGACGACCTAGAAGCCTATCTTGAGACGAGTTCAGTTTTCTGCCGCCCCTGCCGCTGCAGGTGTCCCCGACGCCGCGCCAGCAGTTCCCTCCTGCCGCCGCCCGATCCCAATCTCCATCACCGTATTCTTCGGGAACACCACTTCGTGTCCTCGAGCAAAGAAGCCCGAATACACCGACATCCCAGCGCCGTACGCGCCCATCGTGCAGCCGAGCGCGCGCGAGTGCACGGCCAGGCCGAGCACCATCCCGACTACCTTGAAGCCGCTTACGCCGCCTGCAACCTGGGCACCGGTGTTGGCTTTAACATGAGCCACGCCATTGTCCACATCGGTATCACCACCGTTCGCGGAGGCAGCCGCCAAGGTGAGCGCCACAGCTGTGGCCAGGTAGCGAGTCTTCGGCGTAGTGGCTTCGGCGCCGCCTTCGGAGTCGAGCTTCACGTTGGCATCTTTGCCGGACTGCACGCCTTCCAGGGTCGCTTCTACCTTCTCCTGAATGCCATCCGGTTGGATCAGCTTTTGGAATACGATCCGCAGCTGTCCATTTTTTTTCATGCGGTGAGCGGGCTGGACTTGGCTCACCGTGCCCGTGAGCCGGCTGCCTTGAGGAAGAATAAGGTGGTGATCGCCATCCCGGAGCGGCTGGGATATGACTGCCTCCACCGCTTCGCCCTTCTGCGAGGTTGCAGATGTTAAGGGCGTAATCAGTCGCGCGTGTACTAGGCTGCCCGGCGGCAGAGGGCCGCCGATCGACGAAGCGATCTGTGATGTCATCAGCTCGGTGCCGAAATCCAACGGCGCATTGAGTTCCGCGAAGTAAACCGCTCCAACGGGAATGTATTGCCTATGAACCGGCAGCTGTGCCTCGACGTATCGTATCAGCCGATGAAGGCGGCCCGGCGTCTTGAGCTGCTTCATCGCATTGTCCCACTCCTGCTTGGCTTGTTCCTTGGCCTGTTTGGTTTTTTCGGAAGCCGCATCCTTGACGCCTTTCCTCTCCTTGCTCTCCGGAGCCGCGACGAACCTGATCACCTGGCCCGAACCGGGAGCTACGCTCGTCTGCAGTTGGAAGTGCCTTTGGTCCGGCAGTGCCAGGTCGTTGAAAGTCACTTCCACTTTCCGTTCAGGTGTAAAGTCTGCATCCAGCGCAGCGATCGTGCGCTTGCCCCTGGAGATTTCCCCGACCTTCGTGATCTGGCCGGTGACCTGCGATCCCACAGGGACGACAAGGTGGTCAAACGCGTAAACTGGCTCCACGATGCGCGCATGAACCGACTGCCCCACTCTTCTCACACGGATCTCCTGATCTAAAGCCACTTGCAGTGGCGTGCCCCTCGGCACAGAGAGCGCAACCGACTGCGGAGGTGCGGGCGTCATCGAACCCCTGGACGTCGGTGCCGGCTTGCGCGCCGAGCCTGGGGAAAGCTGAGGAATCGGTGCCTCTTGAGCTTCGATCGAGCCTAGGTATCCAACGAAGAACAAAATAGGGCAAAGCACGCGTCGAATCGGCATTGAATTACTCCCAAGATGGATCAGTGATGGGGGTTGCGCCCGCTTTCGGGCCGACAACCAAGTTGGTTAGAGGACCAATCTTCAGTGCGCCTAGAAACTGTATCAGAACGATGCTTGCGCCGCCGCATACGTTGTGTCGCGTGGCGCCGGTAAAACTCGATATACTTTTCTTTTTTCAATGAGAACCCTTGTTTGGAGTTGGCACGACAGGCAAACGTTGAAGGATCCGGGGTGATTCAAGCATGGCGCCATAAGCGCGCTTTCCACCATGGCTCCGTAAGGGGGATGGTAGTACCTGCTAGGTAGTGCTGCCATGCGACCTGCTTGCGGTGATTCACCTTCGAGGAAGACAGGCTTGAGTATTGCAGCGGCAGCCTGCTCCTTGCCGAAATCGTCCTAGCTTCTTGCCCTTGGCCACAGCAACAATCGAACCGGCTCCCGGGTGGTCGGCCAACCGGAAGCTATCAAAGAACGGGTTTCCGCGAAGTTGGCACGCGGGCCAAACGGACAGGCACGATGGAGAAGAGACTACTGCTTCAACTGCTTTTCAATCGCCGCGATCACTTCCTTGGAATCCGGCGTGACCGTCGGCTCGAATCGCTGCACTACGTTTCCGTTGCGATCGACCAGAAACTTGGTAAAGTTCCACTTGATGTCGCCGGCGATGCCGGGTGCGGTGTCCTTGGTGAGATAGGCGTAGAGCGGAGCCTGGTCGGCGCCTTTGACTGAAATCTTGGCGTACATGGGGAACGTTACGCTGTACTTGCGGGTGCAGAAGGTCTTGATCTCTTCGTTGGTGCCGGGTTCTTGTGCGCCGAAATTGTTGGCGGGGAAGCCGAGGATTACGAAGCCCTTGTCTTTGTACTTCTGGTAGGTCGCTTCCAGGGCGCTGTATTGCGGAGTGAATCCACACTGGCTGGCCACATTCACCACCAGAACCACTTTGCCCTTGTAGTCGGCGAGCGGCGCGGGTTTGCCGTCGATGGAATTGAGCGTGAAGGTGTAGATTCCCGATGCGGCGAGTAACGTACCAGCCATAATCAGCAATGCTCCGGATAGAAGATAACCGCGAACTTTGACGAGGGACTGAAGACACGATTTCACAGGCCACTCCTGAGGAATGTTCGCACTGACAAGATCACAGTTGAGGATACCGGGCTCGAGGAGAGGGTGCAACCGCGCAATTGTAAAATCTGTGGTGGTGCGGAGGCGTCGAGCCCGACGTCTTGAGCCCGGACAGTTTCAGATTGTGGGGCTCAGCGTCGTCTGCTTGACGACCCTGCCCACAAGCTTGAGGGCTTTGGCCGACTCGGACGGGCGGGGCACGCCTTTGTCAGATGCTTCCACCAGGCCCTCCTCAACGGCGTCGAGAGCCAGGCATGAGCGTTCGAGGACCATGAGGAGATACTTCTTGGCGATGGGATGATCGGCGGGATGAATGAGATCCCACCAGCGGCGGATCGACTCCTGGACCTCGGCCTCGGTTTTTTCGCCAACGACTAGCGCATCAATCAAGCGGTAGACCTTGCTCTTGACTGCCTGATAAGAGACAGAAACTTCCTGGGGCATGGGGTTTCCGATTTCTGTAACTTGAATTAATTAGCAATCGGCCAGCCAAACTGTAGGTGCTTGCACCGTAAGTCCTTTCGGCTGTGAAGCCTCCTATGAATGGAATAAACCAGAATTCTGGATATGAATTCTGGAAGTACGGACCACCGTCCTCTCCGCTTGGGTCTCAAGATACCCTTTCATCCCAGGCTGCTTTTTCGGGTTGAATCTCGCGGTCGGCACTTCTATCGCTGGCAGGTTACAATGTTCCGCTCCCGTGCGACCCTGGTTGATGGGTTTCGGGACGCGAGTGCGGGAGACATGAAACCTTTGGCCTGCCTCAGGTTTCCATGCAGCGCACAAAAAACTTTGGAGGCTGGATGAAAAGGTTGGCGTGGATTCTTGCATTTCCTCTATTGATCTCACTCTTGGGCAGGGCACAGAGCGCACCTCCGCCGAGCGGTTCGCAGGACGCTGCGGCTCAGGAACGTACGTTTTTTCCTCGCGACATGTTCTGGGGCTGGGCACAATTTGACCTTGCTCCTCCGCACAACGAAATCGATCCGAACCTCTGTGCCGGTAACGCAGGACAGTATGGAGGCGTAAACGCACCATGCAGCCTGTTTGCGCGCTATATGCTGTCTGGGATGCTTGAGGTGCGTCCTTTTGGCCGGGGGCAGTTGCGGCGGTTCATGGTGTTTGGCGCGCCGGCGTTCCTGTTTGGCAAGACTATCCCGAAGACGCTTTATACCTGGTCGCCGGATGCGATTGGCATCGAGCACTCGTGGGGAGTGGGAATATTTATCGCCAAGGGATTTGAGTTTCGCGCGACCCAGCACTTCCTGTTCGACCGACTGGGCGCGCGCAACACTAATCTGGGTCCGGCTGATCTCGGCAACAACGGGCCTTGGGGACGTTACTTTACGGTGGGGGTGCACAAGTCTTTTGGGACGAGACGGTGGTGACGGCTGTCACACCCTGACGTGACGTGAGACTTAGTAGCGCGCAGAGGTATTCTCTATAATGCAGTAATTTTGCAGGTGCTTGGAATTCACAGGGAGGCTTGAGGATGGCGGGTTCTTATAACGGTGTGGCGGTACCGTCCGACGGAAGAAAGATCGGATATGCGAATGGGAAATACCAGGTGCCGGACAATCCGGTCGTTCCTTTTATCGAGGGCGACGGGACCGGGCGTGATATCTGGAAGGCATCGAAGCGTGTGTTCGAAGCGGCGGTCGAGAGAGCCTATAAGGGCAAGCGTCGTGTCGTGTGGTATGAAGTGTTTGCCGGGGAGAAGGCCAAGGCCAGGTTCGATAACTGGCTGCCCGATGACACCGTGGATGCGATCCGCGAATTTCGCGTCGCGATCAAGGGTCCGCTGACCACGCCCGTGGGCGGCGGCATTCGTTCGCTAAACGTTGCGCTGCGGCAGATTCTCGATCTCTATTGCTGCGTGCGTCCGGTGAAGTATTACAAGGGCGTGCCCTCGCCGGTGAAGAATCCGGAACGTATGGACGTTGTGATCTACCGCGAGAATACGGAGGACGTGTACGCCGGCATCGAGTGGGAAGAGGGAACTGCGGAGTGCGCGAAGCTGATCGAATTTCTCAACAAGGACATGCTGAAGAGCGGCAAGAAGCAGATCCGGCTGGATTCCGGCGTGGGCATCAAGCCCATGTCAGTGACTGGAACCAAGCGTCTGGTGCGCATGGCGATTCTCTATGCGCTTGAGACCGGACGCAAGAGCGTGACCCTGGTGCACAAGGGCAACATCCAGAAATTTACCGAGGGCGCCTTCCGCAAGTGGGGATACGAACTGGCCACGGAAGAGTTCCGCGACAAGGTGATCACGGAGCGCGAGAGCTGGATCATCGGTAACAAAGATAAGAATCCGAATCTGACTTTGGCGCAGAATGCCGAGTTGGTGGAGCCGGGGATGGAGTTTGGTCAACCCGAATTTCGCCAGGCAGTGGAGCGGGAAGTAAAAGATGTGCTTGACCGCATCTATGCCACGCACGGCAATGGGCAGTGGAAGAAGAAAATCATGATCAACGACCGCATTGCCGATTCGATTTTTCAGCAGGTGGTGACGCGGGCGGATGAATATTCGGTGCTAGCGACTCCGAACCTGAACGGCGATTACATTTCGGACGCTTGCGCGGCGCAGGTGGGCGGACTGGGCATCGCTCCGGGGGCGAATATCGGCGATGGCTATGCGATCTTCGAGGCCACGCACGGCACGGCTCCGAAGTATGCGGATAAAGATGTGATCAATCCCGGGTCGGTGATGCTCTCGGGAGTAATGATGTTCCGCTTTCTGGGATGGGACGAGGCCGCCGATCTGATTGAGGGCGGAATGGAGCGGACGATCCTCCAGAAGAAAGTTACGTATGATTTTGAGCGGCTGATGGAAGGCGCTACCAAAGTGAAAACCAGCCAGTTTGCTGATTGCATCATTGAGAACATGGGCGCGGCGGTTTTCGCTGAGGCTAGATAGGCACTGTGCGATTGGGCGATCGGGCCATTGAGCGATTGCCATTGCGCTCGCTGCGTTGGCGCGATCTTGATATTTAATCGCTAAATCGCAAAATCACAATGGCTCAATTTTCCTGAAAGGACTCATTCAATGCGCAAGAAGGTAACCATCGTAGGTTCAGGCAACGTGGGCGCGACGGCGGCTCACTGGATTGCTTCGAAAGAGCTGGCCGATGTGGTGCTGATTGACATTATTGAAGGCGTGCCGCAGGGCAAAGGATTGGATTTGCTTGAGGCCATGCCCATCGAGAAACGCGACTCTTACATCACTGGCACGAACGACTACAAAGACACGGCGAATTCCGACATCGTCGTGATCACGGCAGGAATTCCGCGCAAGCCGGGGATGAGCCGCGACGATTTGCTTAACACCAATTACGGCATCATGAAGGCCGTGGTCGGCGAGGTAGTGAAGCATTCGCCGGACTGCATTTTGATTATTGTGTCGAACCCGCTGGATGCCATGGCGCAGGCAGCTTACAAACTCAGCGGATATCCGCGCGAGCGTGTAATCGGCATGGCGGGTGTGCTGGATTCGGCGCGCTTCCGCGCCTTCATCGCCGACGAATTGAAAGTCAGCGTGGAGAATGTGACCGCATTCGTGCTCGGCGGACACGGCGACACCATGGTTCCGCTGCCGCGCTACTCCACGGTCGCGGGCATTCCGATCACGGAGTTGATTGAGAAATCCACGGCTCGAGGCTTTGGTGCAGCGCACGCGCGACGGCGGCGCGGAAATCGTCAAGTATCTGAAGACTGGCTCGGCTTACTACGCGCCGTCGGCAGCGGCTACGGAGATGGTGGAGGCGATTCTGAAAGACAAGAAAAAAATTCTGCCTTGCGCCGCGTATTTGCAGGGCGAGTACGGCATCAGCGGCCTCTATGTTGGCGTGCCGGTGAAGCTGGGCGCTAAGGGGATTGAGCAGATTATCGAGATCAAGCTTACTGCGGAGGAGAAGGCTGGACTGGATAAGAGTGCGGCGGCGGTGAAGGAGTTGTGTGGGGTAATTGGGGTGTAGGTGTCGACGGGAGACGAAGTGCTTCGCTGGAAACTTTATTGGGTAAAGAGCGAGCCTGCGGAGAACTGTTTCGTCGTCGCGAGGACGGCCCGCTCCGCCGCCAAGCACGATGAGGACATCCTTGGCCTCGACCCGAGAGCGGCCAAGGCGACGCTTATAAAGCCAATCTCTGAAAAGATCTTGAAATCTTGGACGATTGCAGAGAAGAAAATTAAGCGAACGTGGGATTTTTTCTCGCCCTCGGCGGGTCGCCTAGGGTACGCAGATGACGCACTTCTCAAAATGCTGGGGGCCGAATTCAGGCAGCAAGACGGCGCGAAGATCACTATTCTCGATGGGAAGAAGTACCGTACGGCCGGATTCGAAGAAACCTACGTCGACAACTGGTCTCCGATCAAGACCTGCGAGGACCTGATTTCACGAGTTACGCTGTTGCCGATCGGGAATTGGCTGTATAGAGGCCACCGCCTCTCGACCTGGGATCTCACGTGTGCCGTTTCCCGCCAGCCCTACAACAGGCGTCCAGGCAAGTTTAGCCGGACCGAGTACGAACGCAGGTTGTTGGAAGAGTTCAAGAGAAGGGCGGTTCCGTACCTTCAGCCCTCCCGTCGCCCGGAGAGCGATTGGGAATGGCTTGCCCTGGGTCGGCATCACGGGCTTCCCACACGTCTCCTCGACTGGTCGCGTAACCCCTTGGTCGCGCTGTACTTTGCGGTGGCAGAGAGCAGTGGGGAGGAGGATGCCTCGATTGTTGCCTACCTCCACAACCAACCCCCTATTGACGTGCGAAAAACTGATCCTCTCGCCATCAGCTGCGTCGAGCTCTACGAGCCCGCGATGATCTCCGAGCGTCTGGTTGCCCAGCACTCTGTATTTACGGCGGAGCCCGACCGAAGAGGGGGCGCTAGAGCGAGCGAGCAAGAGGGTAGGCACCTGCACACGTGGGTTGTCTCTGCAAAAGCCGCGCCTTCGCTAAGGCAGCAACTTGCCGTTCTCGGGCTAAGTCGAGTAACACTCTTCCCGGACTTGGACTCTCTTTGCGCGGATATCAGCGAGATGCGCTTCGGCGCCCTAACTGCTGCCGAGCCGTCGTCGCGGCAGAGCCGCAAGCTGGGCGGCATGGCCGGCAAGACGGAGATCCGTGGCGATATCGTCAGTACCGCCGGGAACCCAAACGACGGGCAGGCTTGACGGGATTGGGCTAAACCTTCTCGATCGTCACCTTCTTCACCACCACATCTTTGTTCGGCTTATCATTGCGCCCGCGCGGAATTTCGGAAATCTTCGTCAACCATATCCTGTCCCTCGACGACCTCGCCGAAAATTGTGTGCTTGCCGGTCAGCCACGTTGTAGGCGCGACCGTGATGAAGAATTGCGAGCCGTTGGTGTTGGGGCCGGCGTTGGCCATTGCCAGCTTTCCTGCCTTGTCGAGTTTGTGGGGCGAGCCTTTGGTTTCGTCTTCGAACTGGTAGCCGGGGCCGCCCATGCCGGTGCCTTGCGGATCGCCGCCCTGGATCATGAAGTCGGGGATCACGCGATGAAAAATTGTTCCGTCATAAAGGCGGTCTTTGGATTTCTTGCGGGTCGAAGGATGCGTCCACTCGCGCTTGCCTTCGGCTAGTTCCACGAAGTTGGCTACGGTTTTGGGGGCGTCTTTTTCGAAGAGGCGGCAGACGATGTTGCCTTCGCTGGTTTCAAAGGTGGCGTAGAGTCCGGGTTGGCGGGTCATGGGATCCTTTCAGAATTTGTCGTTGGTCGTTAGTCGTTAGTCGTTGGCCAGTACAATCGCCTGGCTTCGCCAGTCCGCGGACAGCCGAGGGCGGCTGTCCCCACATGTGTCTTGGCTTCAGTTCGGAGTGGCCGGTGGCTTCGCAGGCGTTGCGCTTGCCGGCTTCTTTGCCGGGGTTGCGGGCTTCGCCGCGGTGGCCGCGCCCTCGCGAACGATTTTGATGTGAACAATCTTCACTGGGCGAAAGGGACGATTGTCGCGCGGGTCGGTAGCCATGCGGGCAATCTGCTTCACCAGGGCCACGCTAGCATCATCGCACTGGCCAAAAATCGTGTAGCCGCCGTTGAGGTGCGGCTCGGGTATTTCGGTAATGAAGAACTGGGATCCGTTGGTGCCTGGACCGGCGTTAGCATAGGCGAGTCGGCCCGGCTTGTCGAACAGGAGGTCGGAAGACACTTCGTTCTTGAAATTGATCCCTATGTCTCCCGTGCCATCGCCTTTAGGATCCCCGCCCTGAATCATGAACTCGGGAATCACGCGGTGAAAAATCGTGCCGTCATAGAGTGGTACGCCGTGCTTGGTGGCTCCGCTGACCGGATTCTTCCAGTCCTTGGTGCCGGTGGCGAGGCCGATGAAGTTCTCGACGCCGATCGGGGCTTTGTCGGGAAACAGAGTGCAGGTCAAATTTCCAAGCGCGGTCTCGATCACCGCTGTGGGCTTGCCCGTCGCTGCCGCGTGTTGAACCGGCGGCTTCGCTGCAGTACTTGGTTTGGCCGCAGGGGCAGCCTGTGTGCCCGTTCGCGCCCAAGCAGTGAGCGCAGACATGGAAAGCAGAATGGAAACTAGAAAGGCGTTACGCATAATTACTCCTTGCAGGGCCGATCGCGACCGGTGTTTTAACCGCAACGTTGCATTGTACCGTTGCATTGCGCCGTTACATTGTACGACAGCGTGTGGAATCAATGGGACTGGGCTTGCATTTCGCGGCTGACGGTTTCGACTTGGCGTAACACACGCAGAATGTTGCCGCCGAGAATTTTCTTGATGTCGTCGGCGCTGTATCCGCGATCGAGCAGAGCCTGCGTGATCTTCGGCAGGTCGGCGGCGGAATCCATGCCGGCGGGCGTTGCTCCGGAAACGCCATCGAAGTCAGAGCCCAGGCCGACGTGGTCTATGCCGGCAACCTTCGCGATGTGGTCGATGTGGTCGATCAGCGACTTGAAGGGCGGACGCGGAATCTTCGCCGTCCACTCGCGCTCGATGCGGTCGACTTCAATGTAGTTAACGGGCTTGCCCTGTGCTTTCAGCGAGTCGACATACTTCTGAACCGCAGCCTTCTCGTCCTTGTCTTGGGCTTCGTTCGCATTACGAAAATTCTGGTCCACGAAGGCGGAATAGAAGTTCACCTGCACGACCCCGCCGTTCTTGGCGACCGCGCGCAACATGTCGTCCGTCATGTTTCGCGGCGCATCGACCAGTGCGCGTGAGGAGGAATGCGAGGCAATCACGGGCGCCTTCGTTGTGGCGATTGCGTCCCAAAACGTTTTGTCGGCGACGTGGGAAATATCGACCATCATGCCTAGGCGGTTCATTTCCAACACGACCTGCTTGCCGAAATCCGTAAGGCCATTGTGATGCTGCACCTTGGGGTCGTTGATGTCGCCGGAGGAATCAGCCCACTCGTTTGTGTTTGACCAGGAGAGCGTCATGTACCGCACGCCGAGGCGGTAGTAATCGCGCAGCAGGTGCATGTCGTTCTCGATGGAGTGGCCGCCTTCGATGCCCATCAGGGCGGCGAGTTTGTGTTCTTTGTGCGCGCGCTCGATGTCGGCTACGGAAAACGCCATCATCATGCGGTCGGGATGCCGCGCGGCCTGCTCGTAGACCGAGTCGATCAAATCGAACGTGTGCCGCGCGAAGTGGCCCTGGTTGGTTTCGGGTTCGACCCAGATGGAAAAGAACTCCGCGCCGAGATTGCCGCGGCGGGCTTTGTCGAGGCTGATGTGTCCGACGTCGTTGGGATCGGTCGATCCGATGTCGAAGCCCTCGTCGAGAAAGCGCTGCGGTGTGTCGGCGTGGGTGTCGACGACCAGGGCGGAGTCGTGAATCGCACGAGCTTTGGAGCCGACAGGTATGTCGGATCGGTTCGCGGATTGGGAAGCGGCCAAAGAAACCGCAAGGACCAGGGATAGGAACAAGAAAATTCTGGAATTAGTCATAAGAGTGTGCTGGTGGCGACTATAGGCACAAGCCAGCGATTGTACAGGCCGCGGTCGTGCGAAGAAAGTGCGATCAGAAAATTATGATGATCGGAAGGCAACAGAGCAATCGGAATGAAATTCGACCAGGGTGACTACTCGGCGCGGCTATCGGCGGTGACGACGGCGGGCTCGGGGCGCTCCACGGGAACGATGTCCTGGGTTTCGCGCCATTCCGCGTAGCGGCCGGAGACCATGATGTGGAAGACCCACTGGTGCCGTTCTTCCTCGGGCTCAACCAGGCCGAGGGCCTTCATGTAGAAGAGGTAGTGTTCCATCCAGTGAACCTGCTCCTGGGTCATGCCGCGACGCTGCAAGTCGACGGTAAGGCCTGCTAGATGGGACGACGCGGTATCGCCCTCAGCGGGCGCTGCGTTGCGATTGTGCCGGCGGAGTTTTTTCTGGACCTTCACCGTCCGGACCGCGGAATTCACCTGAATCTGTTCGTGGAAGCGGTGGTAGTAGGCCTGCGAGATATCCTGCACGAAGTCGCGGGTCCACGGACGGCAGTAGCGGCGCGAAGGGTCAAGGCGCGGATCAAAGCGCAGCGTTTCCCCCGCGATGATGGGCTGCAGCGCTCCACTGGCCTTCAGGGCCTCCAGTTCATCGTCGTCCTGAATGCGCGGCAGTTCGAGGCGGTCAACTTCGGCGTTCTGTATTAAAAGAGATTCGTGGGAAGGCCGGAACATGGGATTCCATCGCGTCCAGTGCAGAAAGTGATGCTTGGCGTGACGCACCGACTTCTGCGGAGTGGCCTTCACTGCAAAAAGCGGGCTGCACAAGCACGCCAGCAGTGGAACCAGAAGCATTCGGCGCTGTAGTTTCAGTCTCAATGAGTTTCCGTAGTCTTCCATAACGGCTCAACCCGCAACCGTCCGAACATTCTAAGCCATGCTGTCAAGCGGTCACGGTTACGAAGGGTTTAGAGGCCTCTAATCAGATGCCGATTACCCCTGGTTACCACGGCGCGAGAAAGCGATGAGCTGGAGATAGAGGGGCATGCCGAAGGCCGTTGGGCGCGGGGTTTGGCGAGTCGCCTATGTAAGGCTCCGGCAATGAGTTAGGGCTGTCGAGACAAAACGCCCCTGTCTGGCTGTGGCAGAAGTGACAAAAATCAGTGCCGGAAAAGGTCACCGATGGCTTGCTTCATGACCTCGCCGCCAACTTCAGCAATTGCCTTGGTCAGGGGGATATCCTTGGGGCAGACCTCCACGCAGTTTTGCGCGTAGCCGCATTCCTGGATGCCGCCGTCGCCCATCAGCGCGGCGAGCCGCTCCCGTTGCAGCTCTTTGCCCGTGGGATGCGTGTTGAACAGCCGTACCTGCGCGATGGTGGCCGCGCCCACGAAGCCGGTGTCTTCGTTGAATTGCGGGCAAGCTTCCATGCAGCAGGTGCAGGAAATGCAACGCGAAATAGGATAGGCCTGCTCCTGCTCCTCGGGCGATACGCGCGGGCCGGGGCCGAGGTCGTAGGTGCCGTCGATCGGAACCCAGGCTTTGACGGCCTTGAGATTTTCGAAGATCACGCTGCGGTCAGTGGCCAGGTCGCGGACGATAGGGAACTTCGAAAACGGTTCAAGTTTCACTGGCTGTTCGAGATTGTCGATCAATGCAGAGCATGCCATGCGGGCGCGCCCGTTGATGAGCATGGCGCACGATCCGCAGACTTCTTCGAGGCAATTCGAGTCGTAGGTAATGGGCGTGGTGGCCTTGCCTTCGCGCGTGATGGGGTTGGCGGCGATCTCCATCAGCGAGGAGATCACGTTCATGCCCGGATGCCAGGCGAGTTCGAACTCTTCCCAGTACGACTTGGAAGCGGGGTTGTTCTGGCGCTTGACTTTAATGATGACGGATTTATGTTCGGCCATTAGCTTTTAGCCTTAGCTCCTAGCTCAATCTCTAGTCATCCTGAGCGAAGCGAAGAACCTATGCATTCTGCATGCGCCGGCAAACTGCATGGGTCCTTCGCCTCGCTCAGGATGACAGGCAGTTTGGTTCAGTTCACCGCGTCATACTTCCTCGGCCGCGGCGGAATCAGCGAAACGTCCACCGGTTCGAACTCAAACTTCGGCTCATCCGCATCCGGCGCGAAATATGCTTTCGTCGTCTTCAGAAAATTCTTGTCGTCGCGGTCGGGGAAGTCCGGCTTGTAGTGCGCTCCGCGTGATTCGTCGCGGAGACGTGCGCCCTGCGCGATCACCCTCGCCAACTGCAGCATGTTGTAAAGCTGGCGGGTGAAGGTCACGCTGGTGTTCGCCCACTGCGTGCGGTCGCTCAGGTTCACCTTGCGGAAGCGCTCCAGCATTTCGACCAGCTTCGCATCCGTCTGCTGCAGATTCTTGTTGTAGCGGATGACCGTGCAATCCTTGGTCATCAACTCACCCAGTTCCTGCCACAGCCGGAACGGATTCTCCGTTCCCTGGTTGTTCATGAGCAGGGCATTGCTCTCTTCCTGTTTCTTCTTCTCGGCTTCGAAGCAGCCGTTGCCGTCGGGAAGCGCCTGCAGGCCGCGCGCGTACTTCACCGCATTGGGTCCGGCAATTTGCCCGCCATAAATGCAGGAGACGAGCGAGTTCGCTCCCAGCCGATTCGCACCGTGATACTGATATTCGCATTCGCCGGCGGCGTAGATTCCCGGAATGTTCGTCGCCTGCTTGAAATCCACCCACAGCCCGCCCATGGTGTAATGCATGCCGGGGAAGATCTTCATCGGCGTCTCGCGGGGATCGTCGCCCACAAACTTTTCGTAGATTTCGAGAATCCCTTCCAGCTTGCGGTCGAGAATCTTGCGGTCGATGTGCGTCAGATCGAGATAAACCATCGGCTTGCCGTCGATGCCGAGGTTGAGCTCGTACACAACTTTGAAAATCGCGCGAGTGGCCACGTCGCGCGGCACCAGATTGCCGTACTTGGGATACCACTCTTCGAGGAAATACCGGCGGTCTTTTTCTGGGATCGCCTTCGGATCTCTTTTGTCGCCCGCTGTTTTCGGAACCCAGACGCGTCCACCTTCGCCGCGCGCCGACTCCGACATCAGCCGCAGCTTGTCGTTGCCGGGGATCGATGTCGGATGAACCTGAATAAATTCGCCGTTCGCGTAGTAGCAGCCCTGTTGATAGAGCGCGGACTGCGCCGATCCGGTGCAGACCACCGAATTGGTCGATTTACCAAAGATGGCGCCGATGCCGCCCGTGGCGATAATGATGGCGTCGGCAGGGAAGGTACGCACTTCCATCGAGCGCAAATCCATGGCGCAGATGCCACGGCAGACGCGGTTTCCGTCGAGCACCGCGGAGAGAAATTCCCAATGCTCGTACTTCTTCACCTTGCCTTCGGATTCGTAGCGGCGAACCTGCTCGTCGAGCGCGTAAAGAAGTTGCTGGCCGGTAGTAGCCCCGGCGAAGGCCGTACGGTTGAATAAAGTTCCGCCGAAGCGGCGAAAGTCTAGCAACCCCTCGGGCGTGCGGTTAAAGGGAACGCCCATGCGGTCGAGCAGGTCGATGATGCCGGGCGCGGCCTCGCACATGTCCTTAACCGGAGGCTGGTTCGCGAGGAAATCTCCGCCGTAGACAGTATCGTCAAAATGCTGCCACGTCGAATCGCCTTCGCCCTTCAGGTTCTTGGCAGCATTGATGCCGCCCTGCGCGCACACCGAGTGCGAGCGCTTCACCGGAACAATGGAAAAGAGATCCACGTTCGCGCCCATCTCGGCAATCTTGATGACGGCGGCGAGTCCGGCGAGTCCGCCACCGATGACGATGATTTTCGGAGCTGCCATTTCACTGCACCGGCTTTCTGTAGGTTGCCGTTTCGGGCTTAGTCGCGTGGCTCGCATACACGATGGTTCCTCCTGAGGCCGGCGCGTCCTGGAAGCGGTTGCTGAATGTGTACAAGCTCACTAGGCCCACCGTGCTCATCAGCAGGAAAAGTCCCAGGCAAAGCCGGAGAAATCGCTGCTGCGCCTTGTCGCCGGTGACAATCCCCCACTTGGCCGCGAACAGCCAGATGCCGTAGGCAAAATGCCATGACGCGCAAATCAGCCCCACCACGTAGAAGGCGAGCAGCAGTGGGTGATGGACCTCCGCCGCGACCTTGCCAAACGAGAACTCAGGATGTTCGTGCAGGTCGACACCGGTAAAGCGCATCGTGTAGGTATGCCACAGGATGTAAACGAAGGCGATGCCGCCGGTCCAGCGCTGCGCCGTATACATCCAGTTACCGGTCCAGGGATATTCGGAAACGTTGCTCTCGCCGCGGTACCAGATGTAGAAACCGTAGAGCGCATGGAACGCGATCGGCAGCCAGATCCCGAAGAGTTCGAGAAAAAAAACCAGCGGAAGATTTGCCAGAAAGCTGACCTGGCGCGCGTAGGCCGGAGGTCCGCTGATCGCGGTGGAGTTCGAAATCAGAATATGTTCGAAGAGAAACGCGCCCACCGGAACGATGCCGGAGAGGGAATGCAACCGGCGCAGAACAAACGAGATGCCTTGGCCGGCGCGCAGGGGCGCGACCCCATGGGTTACAGCTGTTTTGACACTGGGAGCAGTAGAACTGGCTGCTGACGCCACGCTCGCTCCTTATGAGTTCAGAGACGATAAAAGAACTTTATATTATCGGCGGACGGGAGAAGTGAAGTCAAGAAAGGGTGCGTAGTATCTCAGTTTGCCAGCCTCTGCTAGAAGCCGCCTCGCTGCGCTCGGCGGGACGGACGAATGCGCCCGTCCCCACATAAAACATCTCCGGGACGGCGCGCTACTATCGCTATTGCAATTTGCAGAGGCTGATCAGGTCGTTTGCAATCCGCTCGGCGCCTTGATCGTCCTGCGTGGTCACCGTTCCGGAGAGTCCGGTGACGGCCACGCTAATGGTGTAATTGCTCGCGCCTCATGTGGCGGTTGCAGTGATGTTCGAGGTAATGGTTCCGCTGGCATTGCTGCTCAGCGTGCAGGTCTGCCCGGAAGGCTGAGTCTTGATAGTGACGGTGTAGTTCGTACCGCTCGCATATGACTTGGCGAAGGTTTGAGTATCGTTCGCGGTAAAGGTGAGTGTGTCGTTCTTGTTGTCGTGCATGGCCAGCGTTCCTGTCAGGCCCGTGACAGCGACGCTAATTGTGTAATTCGTGGACGCGGCGCAAGTGAGTGCTCCCTCCATAAAAAACAGAGCACCCGGCACCCTAAGGAATAGATTGCAGGACCTCATACGACCCTGAATTCTCTTTGCCGATTGAGTTGTGCGAGGGACGCACTGAGGGAGGGGTGACAGGCATAGTACGGCGATTTGCGGAGTCAAGGCCATAATCCGTCGTAGGGACGTTCAGCCGCCCGTAGCGCGCTTACACCACTCCAGAAACTGCCGGAACGCCGCGCCGCGGTGGCTGTACTTAGCCTTTTCCTCCGCGCTCAACTCCGCAAACGTCTTCTCAATCTCCGGAAAGTAAAACAGCGGATCGTAGCCGAAGCCATTTCTGCCGCGCGGCGAGTCGAGGATGAGTCCCTCAGCCGTTCCCCGAAATGTGGCCAACGTCTTGCCGTCGCGCGCGGCCGCCAGCACGCAGACGAATCTGCCCGTGCGTTCGGCGGGCGGAACACCTTTCATTTCGCGCAGAACGCGTGTGTTATTGGCCTCGTCGTCGGTGTTCGCGGCCGCCTTGTGCGGATCCTGCCCTTGCAGATCAGGCGCGGCGTAGCGGGCGGAGTGAACTCCGGGAGCGCCGTTCAGCGCATCGATCTCCAAACCGGAGTCGTCGGCGACCACAACTTCTCCGGGAGCAGATCGGCTGTACTCTTCGGCCTTCTTGCGGGCGTTGGCCTCGAAGGTGAGTCCATCCTCGACCACGGTTGGCAGGGAAGAAAAATCAGGGATGCCGGCGATTTCAACGCCATGTTGCCGAGCGGCCCCTGCGAAGTCGCGCAGTTTGCCCGGGTTGGAGGTAGCGATGAGGATCCGTGGCATCACAGTAGCAATTAGCCATTAGCACTTGGCAATTAAATTCAGCCGTGAAAATTCTTGCAGGCACCGGCCAAGCTCAATACGGCCAAGAGCTGATCGCTAATTGCAAATGGCCAAGGGCTTAAGTTCGTCGATGGAGTCGTTAGACTGTGGTCCCGCGCGGTACAGTTTAATCGAGATTTAACATTCCTGAAACCATCCCGCAATAAGCATGAGCTACCGTACTCGCATTGGGGTGGAACAGACCACGGAGAGTTGAAGATCCGTGTCAGAGACGGGGCACGGTTCTTCACCCTCCGGAAACGTCCGCCGCAAGGCCTCTCGCATTCTCTGCCACTCTCTCGCTGCCTGTCGTTTCCCGCCCTAACGCTGATCCAATAAGTCCGCCAGTCAACTGCCGCGAGAGGCTTTCTTGCAAGTGAGAATTGAAGAAAAGAAGGAGTCGAGAGAAATGTGGCAGGGAAGCCGGCGGTCAGGAACTGTAGGCTAGGTCGCGACGCTCTCACCCGAGCGCTGGCGGCGGAGTTCGGCGAAGAAATCATCCTCTCGCAGGGACGGCCCTTGGCGCAGCAATTCGAGCAAAGGATCTTGCAGTTCGTCGGAAGTCGGGGCCTCAGTTCCATCCGGCGGCTCCGGTGCGTGCTCGAATTGGCTCAGATCCGCCGTCAGAGCGCGGGGAGAAACGCTCAACTCGAGCATAGACTCGGGACAACTGCGGAGAAGACTAATCAGATTGCCTACTTCGGCGCGCTGCTCCGGCGTGCGGGAGGGAAATTCCACACCCATGCCCTGACCCGGGTGCGTGACGCGCACCATGCCTTCGGTGTGCACGGCCATCTCTTCAGCTCGCAAACAAAGATCAACCAACGCGTGCTCTGGAAACGGCGAATCGGTTTCCACGTAACAGCCCCCCAGGCTCAGATCGGTGAGCTTGCAGTGCGAAACGGTTTCCTCCGGTCCGGCCTTGGTCCCTGCCGCAGCCTGCAGCCAGACCTGCAGCTGAGCTATGATGGACTGGTCCAAATCCAAAAATCGAACTCCCGTTTGGCCGTTCGGGCTTGCCCAGGCAACCTCTCCCTGGGCTTGGACTTCCAGAGTGCCGTCGGGCAGTTGGAAGCGGAAATTCAGCAGCGCACCCGGAGCTTGAGGTTCGGCCATAAGAACGTCCATTCCAGATTCACTCAGGTCAAGAAGAATTCCCTCGCACTTACGATGATCGGGTAGCGTGATCTCCACCGGAGCCTGAACAGGAACCCGGTAAGCGCGGCGGCGTTCGCGATTCAGCAGTGCGGCTAAGGCGCGCAAGCCAGCCTTGGCTTTGTCGTCGGAGAGCGGCTTGTACAGAACGAAATGCGCGCCGCTGCTGAGAATGTCGCGCGCCTTGGCGGGTTCGGCAAGCAGGGCGACGGTAACGGGCGGATTCCCGGAATTCACCCGGCGGGCTTCTTCGAGCACCTCGGCGGCGATCTCCGGGTCTTCGGAGAAATCAAGGATGAGCGCGTCGAACTTTTGCTGCTGAAGACGCTCCACCGCCTCTGCGAAAACACTGAAACGCTCCACCGCCAGCCCCGAGGCAGGCAGAACCCTGCCCAGGACCCCCGAGGCGCAATCGTCAGTGGAAACCAGCAATGCAAGAAAGGTCATAACTAAACTTCCCGCCTAACCGCGGCGAGACTATGGCCCGAGATCGTGGCCCGAACTATGCCCGAACTATGGCCAACGCGGCGCCGTGGGCCGAACTCCCTTGGGGGCCGTCGCGCCCGAAGCGCCTGCACCCGCCTTCGCCGCCTTGGCGTCGGGGACCTCGTCGACTTCCGTCAGGACCGCATTATCTTCGTCATCATTTTCGGCGAGCAAGGGAGCCACTTCACGCAGCTTCTCTGCCGCCTGCTGGAGCATCTCGATTTGCTTGCCCAGCTGGGCGTACCTGGTCTGCTTCTGCCGCAACACCTCATGAATATCCTTCATACGACCCCCTGTGGTGAATGTAAGGAGTGGCTGGCCGGGGGTCAACGGTAATCCCGGCTTGCGGGTTACTGCGGTAATCGCGAACCGAGATTCGTCAGGACAAGGTTGGTAGGGAAACGTGCGCGACGAAAAAAGCCCCGCTCAGCGGGGCTCATTGCTAACCGGATAAATTAATACTCAGCTTTTCAATTTCTTCCGTGCAATTCCCGCCAAGCCGATCAATCCGGTTCCGAGCAACGCGAGAGTTCCGGGCTCCGGAACCACGGTGCTGACAATGGTTTCGCCGCTGCCCAGGCTCGCCGATCCGGTAAACCCGTTCTTGCCAGAGGCGAACGTGCCAAACCAGGTTTGATTCGTCACTCCAACCGCGGTTCCCCCGGCGAACCAGGTTCCGGAGATAGAACCTTGAATGCTATAAGTGTTCGCCCCGTTTGGCCCGGTGCCCAGCAAAGTCAGCGTCACTGGACTGGTAAAGGTCCCTGTGAAGATCGCTCCGTTCGGAACCCCATTCATGCCATTGCCCACGATGTTGAAGCTGCCGCCACCGTTGAACGTCGTAACGCCCCCCACGGTCGATAGGAACGAGCCCGTCTGGAAGCTCAAAGTGCCCAAGTTGCCGGGCAGGCCAGTGCCAAGGCCCGTGGCCTGAATAATTTCAGAATTACTGAGGGTCAAACCGGCATTACTTCCCGTTAGCGTGCCGCCGCTGTTGCTGAAATCCACGGTGCCCGCAAAAGCCGCAAGCGGCAAGGCCAAGGCGAGTAGCGCTATCACCAGAAACCGCTGCATGACGTGTACCTCCTGAACTGTCTAAAAACTCACTCGAAATCTCTGAGACTCCAAGCCTCGGATGGCGACGCTAACCAAAAACCCGTACTACTTCACGCGCACCAAGGTGCCAACTGAGAAAAACTTAACCTGTCGGAATTAGGCAGTATGGCTGTTTCCGTGTTTCCTCCGCTGATCAATTTTATACACTCCCGAAAATAAGCAAGCGGAAAGTCCGGGCGGACTCATTGACCGCGTTCCGGAGGTATCTAATCTTTACTTGGTTGTGATCGGCGCATAGGTTTTGGCTCTGTGCCCTGCACCTTAAGCGCCAAACCCGAAAAAATCGCAACACATTCAATTGGTTGCCGGTTACCTCGCATCCTCTGCAAGGCCACGAATGTAAAAAATGCCACGCTCTGCGCAACAGTAAAAGCGTTTTTGCACTGTGGCTTTGCTTAATCCTAACCCTCATCGATTGTGCCCAAAGCGCACGCGTAATTCACATAAGTGAATCACCTGAGACCGCCATCAGCGATCCATTAGCCGTCTCGTGGCATTGGAAGCCACCGACGTGACAACCGGGACTGAGCTCCATGCAGTGAGAAACATCCTGTCAGGATGAAGGCTCTTACACACTGGCCCGTGGAACTGAACTCGGTCCGATTAGCTCTCTGAGCCGGCGGGAAAGATTCCTCGCCAGAGACCGGTAAAAGCGCGAGGCGAGGTGAGGGAACAGCTCAAACATCGTTTCTAACGTTGGGCGATCGAGGTGGTAGGCTTCAACGTCTTCTTCGGCAAACACACTGGCGCTAGCGGGTGCATCTTCCAGAAGTGACATTTCTCCGCAGATCTCGCCTGGCGCAATGGTTGCCGCCTTAGGTTGAAAAGCAATTTGCACTCGGGCGTTCCCTTTAAGAAAAAGATAAACGCCCTTCGCTTTCTGGCCCTTTTGCACCAGCGCTTCGCCCTTCTTAAAGCGGATACGGGTGGCCTTGTCGGCTATCAGAGCCCAGTCGTTAGCCGTGAGATAGACCAATCCGTTCTTCGCTGACGCCAGTACAGACACTTCCTGTTGGATGACTTTCGCCATGGCGTGCGTGCGGACCCGATTTCCGGAGAGGGACTCCGGTCAATAACTGAAACAACGTAAAAGAAACAACAGGGCATGCCTAGAGTAGCAGAAAAAACTGGCAGAAAATGCGGCGGGGTACCAAAGCCGATATCCTGCAGGTCCCCGCTATTTTCTTGTCTTCAAGAAGGAAGCGTTTCTGGGTTGCTGCGCAGTTTTATCCTCGGCCAGAAAACTGGAAATTCTGTCGCGCCAGATGATGACGCTATCCTTTGCGGCCTGCGCATCCGGTGAGTCGGGAACCAGTTCCAGATACTCCTTCATATGAAGGATGGCGGTGTCATAGTCCTTTTGCTCCCCGGCCAGCGTTGCCAGATTGAACTGACCTTCCGGCCACATTGGAAAAATCTCTACTGCCGCCTTGTATTCGCGCAGTGCCTTTTCGGTTTCCCGTTGCTTGAATGCGTACTCGGCAAGCACCTGATGCTCACGCGCCGCTTCCGGCATCACCGGCTTCGAAGAAGCCTCGCGCCAGGCCTTGGCCTGAGCCTGAAACTGCCGCAAGGTGCCCTCCTGCTGTGCTCGTGCCTCTTCGCGTGCTGCACCGACGAGATACTTGAGCGCCGCCGCAAATTCTTCTGTCCTGGCTCTGCTGAAAAACTTAAGGTAGTCGGCATTGTCATGCGTGTAATCCCGCCACGTCACAATATCGTATCCGTCCCTGGTGCCCGAGCCCTCAATAAAGGCAATTCGAGCCAGTGCAATGCCAAAGTGATACTGCTGCGGCTCGCCGCGACGGCTCGAAGTCAGCAGAAGGTATTGAGAGTTCAGTTGGTCGATCGTGTACATCGGGCGTATGGAACTCGTAATCCACTTTTCCGCCTCGGCTCTGTCCGCCGGAGTTTCCCGGGTTTCCTTCCGGGCAGCGAAACTCAACGGGAGAAGCAACGACAAGGCAAGAAATGTTGCGGCACTTCGAACGGATGCATTCAGACGGCGCATAGGGATCGATCTCCGTGGCTCACAAGTCGCAAGGATGAGCGAGGCTCAAGTCTTGACCCCCACTGGCCGTAATGCAACCGAAACCCGGGCTGGGGCGTTCCTTTCGTAACCTCGAGGTCAGTCGCGACGGGTTGCGTCGGAATCTTCAGCTCTTCGGTAACTTGCTTGCCCTCGGTCGCTGCTGAATACTCGGGACTCCAACCTAACCCCAGCTCGGGAGCAAACATGCAAGCAATGATGCGGCGGGAAAGTCGCATGAAACGCGGAGTCCTGCCGGCCCTGCTGGTCTGCGTGGTGTGCGGAGCTGGAGCCGTCTCGCTCTGGGCTGACACCTGTTCTTACACCTATCGTTGCAGTAACGCGCAGTGCACGTCGCTGATGGGCGGCGCCAGCGGAACGAAAAGCCAGCCGGGCATCACGAAGACGCAGTGCGAGACAGCACGCAATGCAACCATTGCCGGCGGATCTACTGAATGCACCTGCGTTCCCGATGGCGCCGCTTCCACCTCCACCTCCGGCGCAATGATCTCCAACACCGGCAACTTCTCCCAGGACACGCTGACCAACAGCGTCAACCTGGCCATCGTGATGAACACCAAGAACCCGATCATGAGCAGCTTCATGCAGGGAGCCGCCACATCGTTTATCGGCTCCTTGTTCGCCGACAACTCCGAAGCGCTGCGACAGCAGCAAGCCATGATGGATGAGATTTCTCGCCGCGCACGGGAACAGGCAGAGCAGTGGCGCATCGCCGAGCAGCAGCGGATTGACGCTATGTTCGCCCGCCTCAACCGCCAATTAAAGCTCGAGGGTCTGCCTTTTTCTTTGTCGCTGAAAGGCATGAATTCGACCGACCCGGGGGCTCTGCAACTGAAAACCATGAACTCCTCTGGTCCCGAAGGTCTCACCCTGAAGCTCAGCCAGAGCAGCCCGACCAGTTACGGGCTCAAAGGTTTGCCCGGCATTTATGTTGGCGGTCCAGCGGGTTCCGACGATTCAGCCACCGGCAGCGAAAACCCAAATCTCGGCAATGGGCCGGGTACTGGCAGAACCGGCCCAGGAATCCCCGGATTGCCCGGCATCTATCTCGATGGCGCCCAGCCTGAGCAAGCCGCTGAAGTCGCCCAGGCAGCGAATAATCTCACCGGCCCGGACAAGACAGTGGCACAAGACACCGCGCTCGAGGCTGCCCAGCGCAATCCCGCTCTGACCCAGCCTTCGCAGGATCCAAAGGTGCAGACCTTCCAGCAAACCGTGAAGGACTACGACCAGGCCACGCAAACCCTAAAAACCACGCAGCAGGAATTCAACGACGTGCAGTCTCGCGCCGACGCGGACAAGACTGCGATTGACGTAGCGCGTACCAAAATCGACTTGCAAACCGCCACGCCCAAACAGCAACAGGCATTCAACGAAATGCTCGGCGCGGCCAAGACAGACGAAGATGCCGCCGTGGCGGCGCGGAAAATCTTTGAGAACGCAAACGCCGCGCTTTCCATCAGCCGTACCAACGCGGCCACTGCATTGTCGGCCCTCGCTCCGGCCTCCGCGTCTACGGTTGACCTGAGAGCGGCGAAGCCAACAGCGACCGTAGCGAACTTGAAAACGCCCGCCAGAACCGGCACACCAGTCTCCATGCCGGTAGTTGCGGCCGCGCCCGTTGCGCCCAAACCGATACAAACCCAGACCCAACTGCAAGTGCGCCTTCAAGGACTTCAGGATGCCCTGCGCCGCCTGGCAGAGGATGAGAGGAAGCGCGGAGAGGCACGCGCCGAAGCCGCTAAGGATGTAGATGAGGCCATGGGTGATGCCGAAGAGCGTGGACTCGACATGCTCGTCGACCTGTTGACCACCGGCTGGGACAACTGCGCTCCCAAGGCGGGAGGCGGCATCGTGGGAAAGTTCGAGGACGAAGCTGAAAAAATCCCCGGCCAGATTGAAGAGGTCTATCGCGAGGCCTCGGCAGCTAAAGACGTGCGCACTCTGGGTTCATTCAACGAAAAGAAGGAGCAGCTCGACAGAACGAAAATATGGCTGGAGAGTTCTGCAGCCCAAATCAAGAGCTACAACGACCGCATATCGCAAGCCCACGCCGCGCTGCACGCCAAAGAGGTGATCGAGAAATCAAACGGCGATTGGGAAAGCACCCTGGAAGCCCTGCACAACACGATCGAGACCGCGCTGGACGATGAGCCGATTAAGAAGTTCCTCGAGAAATCCGCCAGCCTCGCGAAGTGCCACGTTGTAGGCCTCAAAGCCACATCGTCCATAGTCGATTCCGTCTACGACATTTTCAAAGAAGGCGACGCCGCAGTCGAACTGCGCCAGATGGACGACAACACCTTGAAGTTCCTCGCCGCCCAGAAAGCCCTCGACGGCAAACTCAAGGCAACGACTGCACAGTTGAATTGCTACAAACTTCCGAACGCCGCCAACGTGGTGAGCTGTGTCCAGGCAGCGGGCAAACCGTAGGAGAATAGTGCGCTCTTACGAGAATGGTTCCGCCCTCAGAGATTCGTCGCCCTCCATGCCCGCAAGCCTTTCTCGGTCAGGGATTCCTCTGCCTCCCCATAAGCCACAAGACGTCTCAGTATCATTCTCAGCGAATTTAACGGATGTCGATGGCCGGCCAGCGCAGCCGGAGATCTTTCTTGAATCTGTCCCAGGATCTCGCGCACGGTCAGAGGTTCGGATGCTTCCCTCAACAGTTGACGGCAAAGATCGGTAAGTCCAGTGTGGGTGCGAAAACGGCGGGCAGCTTGAAGTTCTAGAAGCCCTTGTAATTCTCCATTCATCACCTGGGACCCGAAGACATCGGCGAGGCCGACGATAGTCTTCCTGATCGTTCCAATGCGTTTCAGGATGGCTGCTCGCTCCAGCTTGAGAACTCGCAATTCGCTTTGCAACTGACCGATAACAGGAGACAGCTCATCGCGCATAGCTGACCGGACAAGCATTGGCTCGGTAACGGTCTCTTCATGTCCTGGCGAATCGTTGGTTGGCATCATAATGTTTTTGCGATGGGTTTCGCGCGTAAACACCACATCGATTGTTATCACCTTTCTAACTTTGACGCATCGGTTATGGGATGAATGCCTGATGTATTCCAACCAAGAGACATTCTCCCGGGACGAAAAATCCGGGAGTGCGCACCGCCTAAACCCAAATGTGTTGTCGAATGTGAGGCTAGAATGAGAGGCTTGCTTTTTGTCGGGCTAGGAATGGTCGACGGTTTGATGCCAGGCTGGAATTGGCTCGTCAGATGCGCTGCCTCCAGGCTGCACCCGAAACGGAATGCTGACTCGCATGACTGTGCCGCCTCCGGGCAGACTCATCAACTCCATGCTCTGGTCCTGGCCGTAAATCGATTCGAGGCGCTCCCGCGTAATTCTGAGCCCCAGACCGCTTTCCGGGAATGTACCTTTCTTCCCGTATCCCGGCCCGTTGTCTTTTATATTGATTTGGAGTTCGCCGCCTTGGGCGTTGGCGGCGATTCGAATCTCGCCTCTGGCTGCTAATTTTGAAATGCCATGTTTGACTGCATTGTCCACGAGCGGTTGCAAAAGCAGGTGAGGGACCAACGCATCCAGCGTCTCGGGGGCGATCTCCAGAGTCACAGTCAGCCTCTCGGCAAATCGCACCTTCTCGATTTCCAGGTAACAATTTACGAATTCGAGCTCGCGGCTGAGCGTGGTGATTTGCGTCCCCGCCGATTCCAGGCTCATTCTCAGCAGGTCGCCCAGACGCGTCATCATTCGATCGGCAGCCTGGACGTCGGTCAGCATGAGCGCCGTTATCGAGTGCATCGTGTTGAAAAGGAAATGCGGCTGCAGTTGACTCTTCAACGTCTGCAAATGGGCTTTTGCCAGTTGCCCTTCCAACTGCGCGGCACGAAGTTCCCGCTCCCTGAACCTCCGGTAATAAGAAACAGCATGCGCCACCAGCACGATCGAAACGAAGGCTCCGGTGATGTCGTCCACAACATTGGAAAAGAACTCCTTCTGGAGAACCAACCATTGAACCTGGAACATATGCGCGTGAGAATCCCAAATCGCAGAACTCCACTCACGATATTTTGGATCCCAATAAGCGTAGGGAGTCACGCCGCGAAGCGCGACATGCGCCACCGTGAAAACGATTCCGCCCGCAAGATACAGCAGAGATCGCCTCCCCCAGTTCTCCCGGCTGATCGGATAGTGAAGAGCAAAGCCGAAGGCGAATGGCGTGAGAGGAGCGTACGTGAGTATCTGGCTGAACTGCATGCCCAGAACAATCATGAATGGCATGTGGGAGTTTGTCGAGCGATACAGCTGATAAACCGTTAGAGTCGCGGCAAAAGCAACAAAAGACCATACCCCGAAGCTCACAGCCCAGATTACCCAGGGAGGATTGTCCGGGATGTTAAGCGGCCCCTCATCCAGGCTACCGGAAGAAGTTTGCCGCCGTGGACGGCGCAGCAGCTCGCCTCCACAATTCGGACAAACGAACTGCGTGACGGCCGCGCAGTCAGGACAGAAGGTGCAATCGAATGAGCAGATGTAGGCTTCCAGGTCGGCCGGCAGCGCTCGTTCGCAGGCTTCACAACTTGTTTTCATGTCAACGGGAATCTTGATGATAACGCTTGCAGTCGTCGGCGGTCAGAGGCCACAGACTGCCCGGCCGCAGCAGCAGAGTTCATTGAACCATGGCCGCCCCTCGAAGAGTAGTAAATTGCAACCCCGATTGGCTGGCATTCGTCCCTGAAAAACATCAACTTATCCCAAGTCGGTTTTGCTTGCGGTATTCCTTGGGCGGGACGGACGCTAGGCTTCCTTCAACGGCGTCATGCGCTTCCAGCGCCAGCCGGGAGCACTCTCCAACAAGTGCACTTCTCCGTCCTCAGCCATAGACTTCAAGGCCCGCAGCAGAACCGGGTTGGCGCGTGCGGGATGCACAAACGAAAAAGATCCTCTGCGCGCAATGCGCGTACAGATTTCCTCGAGAGACACTGGCTTTTCTGCTTCCAGCAGCGCAATACGGCACGCCCGCCGCAATTCGACATTCACGCGAACTTTTTTGTGCGGCACGCCGTATCTCAAATGGCGGCCGCACACGCCGGCTGCGCGATTGGCAGGGAATGGCTTGTTCGTGCTCCCGTGTCGGCCGGGCGATGGCGCGCTCGAAATCATGCGCAGACCGCACATGACCTGGCGCAGGTTCTGGATCCGGCGCACCAGGCATTCACGACGCAACATCAGGTCGCGCAACTCTGCCTGCATCTGCTTGACGAGAGCAGCAACAGAATCTGACGTTGCCGCCGCTTCCACATCGACGCGCAGATTTTCAAGGCACCCCATTTCCTTGCAGTATTGACGCGCTTCGAGCAGCAAGATTCCTGGCGTGGGGATGGAACCTCGAGAATCAGGGACGAGCACAGCATGGTACAGCATGCTCCATGTGCACAAAGCGGTTTGCCCTTGTCGAACTTGATGACTGAATCACGCATCCAAGATTGTTGGGCAACCATTGTGGCTCAGGCACGTCTATCCAATTGTCAGGCGGAATGAGTGGACCTCAGGTGACCCATGAATCCCGAACCTGCAGCAAACGTATCGCAAGAGCTGCCAATCGGGGCCGTGGTTCGCACGGTGATTGCCGATGACGAGCCGCTCGCTCGCAGAAAATTGCGCATCCTGCTCGATTCGGAAGCGGATATCCAGGTGATAGCCGAGTGCCAGGATGGCGGGCAAACTTTGTCCGCGATTCGGGCTTACCGGCCTGATCTGCTCCTGCTCGATATTCAAATGCCCGACCGGGATGGGTTTCAGGTGTTGAGTGAAATCTCGCGCGAAGAGATGCCGGTAGTCATCTTCACCTCCGCTTACGATCAGTATGCGATCCGCGCTTTCGAGGCGCATGCGCTGGATTACCTGCTGAAGCCGTTCGACCAGGGCCGGCTCCATCAAGCTGTCGAGAGGGCTCGCTTTGAATTGCGCCAATCCAAGGACCGCGAGATCACGCACCGTATTCTCGACTTGCTCTCCCGGGTGAAGTCGGACAAACAGACCGCCCCCGAGCCCGAGGGGCGCCTGGTGATCAAAACCAAAGGCCGGATCGTGTTCCTGAATCTTGAGGAGATTGATTGGGTCGAAGCCGCAGCCAATTATGTGCGCCTCAACTCAGGCAAGGAATCCTATCTGTTCCGCGAAACCATCTCCCGGACCTCCGAGCGGCTGAATCCGAACCACTTCATCCGGATCCACCGGTCGGTGATCGTGAATGTCCGCAAGATCAAGGAATTGATACCGGTCAACAGCGGAGAATACATCGTCGTGCTGAAGAGCGGGAAGGAACTGTCCTGCAGCAGGGGTTACCGCACTAACGTACAGCATTTGATCGATAGAAATTTCTAAACCCGCACACTCGCTCTTGCTCATTCCTGTCGAAAAAGAACGGACCGGCCTCGCGGCCGGTCCCTTTCTTTGGTCGTGTCCGAGCCTAGAAAATAAACTTAATGCCCAGCGTCAACTGCCGGATGCCCCCGCCAAAATTCTTCGCATTCAGGAACGCCGCGCTCGAGGGTTGGGCGTAGCCCGCATTCGCCAGCGCGGTTGAAATGCCGCTGGCGTTGAAGACGTTCCCGTTCGTCAGAGTGTAACTGGGATGGTTGAGCACATTGAAGGCCTCCGCCCGCAGTTGCAGGTACTTGGTTTCTCCGAAGTAGGTGTTCTTAAAGAGCGAGAGGTTGAAGGTGCTGAAACCCGGCGTCCGGATGCTGTTTCGGCCCACGTTAGCTTGAACCGCATTGGCTGCGATCAGGTACTTGTCGTGGGGATTCACCGGCGTGTAACCAATCGCCGGATCGAACCCGAAAGGAGCGCTTGCGTTTGCGTTGCATCCGTTGAAAGGAGCGGTCAGGAACGATGTCGTGCCAACATAGGTGGCGCCACCCGCCCCTTCACAAACCGGAAACACGTCTCCTTGAAACGCCTCTGCCAGCACGTTGCCGGTCCCGGCCGGGTTCACGATGATTCTGTCGCCCGCCGCGTCTTGATTGCCGTTCGAATCGACCACTCCAGACTGAAGCGTGACGGGCTGCCCCGACTGGGCGTAAAACACGCTCCCGAGCTGATAGCCGTTCAGCAAAGCTTTCGCAACTGAACTCGACGACCTGGCCTTGGGCAACTGGTAGACCAGCGATAATGCGAACTTCTGCGGCACATCCAGGTCCGAATTAGCCCGGTCGGCCCCGAGGTGGTACCAATCGTCCGCCCGGCGCGGATTCAAGGCGCTGGTATGAAACTCGTTCGTAGCGTTGTCAATTGTGTGGGAGTAAGTGTAGTTCGCATTGACCGATAACCCGTGTCCTGCGCGCTGCGTAAAGCTCACGGAGCCCGCATGGTAAATGCTGTTGGCGTAGGGGTCGTATTCGGTCACATCCCCGAAGAAACCGTATTGCTGGTAAATGTCAGGACTGGGCTGAGTCAATCCCGGGACCGGGGTTGGGGTTAAGCTTTGGCTAGCGTAGTTGTTCTCGAACAAGTAGTAGTTAGTGTCGGTTGGTGTACTGCCCGTGTAAGTCGCAGGAATCGAAGATGTGTTGAGGTACGTTGGCAGCGGAGCGCCGCCTGCGTCGAAATAGGTGATGAAATTGCGACGGAATTGGACCGGCAGTTCCAACCCGCGCGTGCCGACGTACCGCACCTCGAGCGTCGCATTGCGATACATCTCATGCTGCACGCCGAGGCTCCAGGTCAAAACTTTGGGGAGGGCAGTGTTGTTGGGCAAGTGAGCGCTGGTCAGATTGCGTGCTGTCAGCTGGTCGGCGGGAGGGACGTAGGTCTGGGGCAAGCCGCCTCCCGCCAGGAATCCGGTTTGCGTAGCACACCATGAAGGTGTCGGCGTGAGCGTGCATGCGGAGGACTGATTCAATTCGCTCTGCAACTGCGGCGGTAACGAGACCGAATCAAAGTTCTGGAACTTAACGTCGTAGCTGATGCCGAAGCCGCCTCGAATCGCGGTCTTTCCGCCGCCCGTCGGGTCATAGGCAAATCCGAAACGCGGGCCGAAGTTGTTGGTGTCCGTGTTTGGACTTGCGAAGTTGATTAAGCCCGGTACATTCGAGATGGTATTCTGATTCCACTGCTTGTCGCCCACTGGATTGGTCCAGTATTCGTAGCGCAGCCCCAGGTTGAACGTCAGCCGGGACGTTACCTTGAAATCATCCTGGACAAACCCTGCCATCAAGCTGTCGGTTCCCAGGAAGTATCCCGAGCCGGCGTTGCGCAGGGCGCGCACGTCAGGGACGGCATCGTTGATGAAGTTCGATGTCGTGCTATACGCGTAGTCGCCAACGCTCCTTGGCAGGAAAAACTGCGGGTAGATGAAGTGGTTGTACTCGCCTCCGAACTTGAAGGTGTGCTTGCCGCGCACCCACGACAGCGTATCCCGGACCTGATAACTGTTCTGCTTCTGATGCTGGTTGTCGGACACCCCGGCGGTATTCGCCGAATAAAGGTCGCCGAGAGTTATGTCCGGCTGGCAGGTAACGCCGGGAGTGCAAGGATCCAGGATGCCCAGAAAGTAGTACGAGTACTGTAGCCGCAGGTCGTTCACCACGTTGTTTCTGGCGGTCCAGGTATCGGTAAGCGCAACCTTGCGGTTGTTCACAGGCTCGTTCTGGTTCCAGGCGGGGATAGGAATCGACCCGGTGAAAATGAACTTTTCCTGGTTGAAGGTGAAGCGCGTGCCGAATTGGTGGCGTCCCCAGGTACGGTCAGTGTTGAACTGTGCGTCGTGCTCTCTTTGAAAGTTGGGCCCGATGATGGCCACACTTCCCACTGGAATCGACGTTCCGTTTACCAGCAGCGTGCCTGCATTGTTAGAAGGTGCTGTAGGGAAGGCAGCGAGGGCAGCGCTTACAGCCGAGTTCGCCGCCATGCCCTCGAGTGTGCTCAGTCCAGCGGCGGTGGGGGCCGTGGCCAGGGCAGTTACCGCACCTGCGCCATGAACCGTGGTGTACTCGTAGGCGCCAAAGAAAAAGAATTTGTCCTTGATGATGGGGCCGCCGATGGTGCCGCCAAAGCGGTCGTCATCATAGGCCGGCTTAGACAAAAGCGATCCTGGAACGGGCGGGTTGAGAGACTTGTTCGTCAATATTTCTGCTTTGGTCAGGTTGTCGAGGGAGTTAAAGTTCCGGTTCTGCGCATACCACTCTCCTGAGCCGTGGAACTTGTTGGTGCCGGTCTTGGTAATCAGGCTGAACTGCCCTCCGGCGGAATGCCCATACTCCGCGCTGAACTGGTTCGTTTGCAGCGCGAACTCGGCCACTGCATCCGGAATCACCGTGGAATTGTTGCCGGTGACGCCGAGGTTGTTGTCATCCACGCCGTCCACATTGAAGTTATTGTCCCGTGGACGCGTGCCGCCCACCGCTCCGCCCACACCTTGCGCTCCTCCGGGGGTTGCAACCACATTGGGAGCCAGTATGGCCAGATTCAAGGGGCTGCCATTGAGCACCCCGGCGGAACTTGGAAGGTTGGCGACATCCTGTGCGCTGAAGTTGTTCGTCAGATCTGACGATGTGGTTTGCACTTCAGCGGTCCCCGCTACGACCTCCACCGTCTCCGAAGCTGCGCCAATATCCAGGCGTGCGTCCGCCACATTGTCTTGGTTCGCCAGCACGGTGACGTCCTTCTTCACAGACTTCTTAAAGTTCTTCGCCTCCACCGCGACGGTGTAAGTTCCAGGCAGGACACTGGGGAAATCGTAGGTTCCGGCGGAGTTCGTAACCGTTGTCTGTGAGACTCCGGTGGCATCGTTGGTAACCGTTACGTTCGCTCCGGACACTGCCGCCCCGGCAGGGTCGAAAATCTGTCCGCGCAACGTACCGGTCGTATGCTGGGCTCCCGCCAGGCTGCTGCACAACAAAGCCAAAGCGGCCACGATGAGGGTAATTAGCACTCGCTTGCTGGAAACGGCGCCCCGCGTCTCCGAGAATCTCGAACCTGTTTTGTAGATCTGCATACTCGCTCCCCCGTTTCTCAATTGCCAAGTCGAAGTACACTCCACACGCACTGCTGGCTACACTCGAGCTACCAGGATGCGGGTCGATTGCGGGGTTTGGGATAGGTGCCAATGTGACCGGGATGAATGGCAGGCTTCTGCCATCTGCTCTCACCGCTTCTCAACGGCGTCCACTAGCGTTTGGAATGGCAAAGGCCCGAAGGCTTACAAGAACTCATAGGGATCGTCGCTAGTGCGTACCAACTTCTGGAGGAAACACACTCTTGACCTTTGATGACACTGTGGTGAGGATGAGAAAATTGGGTGGTGGGTCAGTTTGAAAGGGCGAACAGACGCGATACCAAGGCTCTTAGTTTCAGCGTTTTCCTTCGTGTACCTTTGTGTCCTTAGTGGTTCATCCGCTTTTGTTCCCGGCAAACTGCCCCGCCACCGAAAATTCTGATGCGTTCCATCGAAATTATGCATCTAAACATACCGAAAGTAAGTTGACCCGATTCGATGACCCAGCCTAGTATTCGAATAGCATGATGAATTTCAGCGATCTTCGCCAGACCTGCATGTGCGCTTGTTGTTGTTGCGCATGCGTGTGTTCTGGCGCAGGGAGGCTGCTGACTTAGAAGTTCTATAGCACCATCAGCACTTATAACCCACCGCCAGAGAGCATCTGGCGGTGGGTTTTTCTTTTTGCGGCAAATAGGGGAATCAATTTATGGCGAGTCCGTTTATGGCATCTCCGGTCAAAGAAACCAAAGCGCAGAAAGTGGAACGCTTGAAGCGCGCGTTCAATCCCTGGGACGGCCTGGCCGAGATTCGCCGCTTCGCCCGAGAAGGTTTCAATTCGATTCCGCCCGAGTGGATCGGCACCTACTTCCGCTGGTGGGGAGTCTACACGCAGGGCGACGGTGTAGGAGTAATTGGCGGCAAAGACGGCCAGGGGCTGGCGTTGCCATTTTTCATGGTGCGGATTCGAATTCCCAACGGCCTGTTGCGTTCGGACCAACTGCGGGCTATCGCAAATCTTGCCCGTCACCACGCCCGCGGCATTGCTGACCTCACAGTGCGGCAGAACATTCAGTTGCACTGGGTCACGATCGAATCGCTTCCTGAAGTGCTGGACGAACTCTGGCGTGTCGGTCTGAACACAACCGGTTCCTGCGGGGATGTGACTCGAAACATCACGGGCTGCCCCGTCGCCGGCGTGGACGCGGACGAGATCTGCGATGCATCATCGCTGGCGCTGGAAGTGGACCGCATGCTGGCAGGCAATGCCGAGTTCTACAACCTGCCGCGCAAGTTCAAGATCTCGATCACTGGATGCGGCGTCTGGTGCCCCTATCCGGAGATCAACGATGTTGGACTCACTGCGACCCGCCGCGAGCTGAATGGGAAGTCTGAGATTGGTTTCGCTCTGCGCGTCGGCGGCGGACTTTCCACCGAGCCCTATCTGGGCACGCCACTGAACGCTTTCGTGCGTTGGAATCAGGTTCTGCCCGTGGTCCGTGGGATTGCCGAACTGTTTCGCGACTCCGATCAATTGCGCGAGCACCGCGAACGGGCGCGACTGAAGTTTCTCTTCCTGCGGCATGGCTGGACCACGCAGGACTTCCAACAAGAACTGGAACGGCGGATCGGATTTCAACTCGATCCCGCCGAACCCGAGCACGCCCCAGCAGACGTTTATCGCGACCACATCGGCATTCACGCGCAGAAGCAGCCGGGCTACTGCTACGTGGGCGCCACGGTACTGCGGGGCCGGATCACGCCCGAACAAATGCATTCCGCAGCCGATCTGGCCGACCGATTCGCCAGCGGCGAATTGCGCACGACCAACATGCAGAATCTGCTGATCGTCAACGTACCTCGCCTGGAGGCGGACGAGTTGGCCAAAGAGTTAGGCGCAATCGGGCTGCCGGTCACCGCGTCGGCGTTTTGGCGGGGAGCCGTCGCCTGCAGTGGCACCGAGTTTTGCAAACTCGCCATCACCGAAACGAAAAGCTTCTCCCGCTGGCTGGTCGAGGAACTGGAAGAACGCCTGCCCGGTTTTGATCAGCACCTGAAACTGCACGTCACCGGTTGCCCCAACAGTTGCGGACAACACTGGATCGCCGACATCGGTATCGAAGGCAAGAAAATAAAAATCAACGGGCACATGGCGGATGCCTACTACTTCTGTTTGGGCGGAGCGCTCGGCCTGAATCAGTCCATCGCGAGGCCGGTGGGATTTCGCTGCCCGGCCACCGAAGTTCCCGAAGCGATCGAACGGCTGCTGCGCAGATACCTCGCCGATGGCAACCCAGGTGAAAATCTGCGGCACTTTTTTGCCCGTCACAGCGACGACGACCTGCGGGCCTTTCTGGCTGGAGAGTTCGTCGAGGCGGTCGCCCGCGATCTGCCCGAAGGCCGTGTGCCGAGCAGCGTCGAGGGTTGAGCAGTTGAAAAAAACTATGAGCAGCTTATTTCCAATGTTCATGAAACTCGAACGCAAACGCTGCCTTGTGGTCGGCGCCGGCAAAGTTGGCGAACCCAAGATCGGCGGCCTCCTCGATACAGGGGCGCGCATCCACGTGATCGCTTTGCATGCAAGTGAGACTGTTCAAGGTTGGGCCCAAGCCGGAAAGATCACGCTCGAACTTCGCGCCTTCGCGGCCGAAGATCTCAATGGAACGTTCCTCGCGGTAGTAGCCACGGCATCGCGCGCCCTTAATGGATCGATTTATCGCGAAGCGCAGCGTCGCGGAGTTTTGTGCAACGTCGTCGACGTTCCGGAATTGTGCGACTTCTATTATCCGGCTGTAGTTCGCCGCGGTGATCTGCAGATCGCAATCTCCACCAACGGGCAAAGTCCTTCTCTGTCGCAAAAGCTCAGACAACAGCTCGAGCGGCAGTTTGGTCCGGGCTATGCCCGTTGGGTGGCTGAACTGGGCGAGACGCGAAGGCTCGTGCTGGCCAGCGATCTTGACCCGGAGCGAAAGCGCGAACTGCTGCACTCGCTGGCAAGCCGTGAGGCTTTGAAGGCGGCATTGGCCGAAGAGGCCGCGAAGAATGAATTGATGGAAGACGAACGGAGAGTCACGACATGAACGGCAAAGTATATCTGGTGGGCGCCGGACCCGGCGATCCCGAGTTGCTGACTGTGAAAGCTCTACGGCTGCTGCGCACCGCCGATGTTGTGCTTCACGACGACCTGGTCACGCCCGAAATTCTAAAGCTGATTCCAGCCACCGCCGAAGTGCGGAACGTGGGTAAGCGTAGCGGCAGCAAGACCATCCGGCAGGAGGAAATTAATTTTCTCATGGTGACGCTGGCCATCTCCGGCCGGCAAGTCGTGCGCCTGAAGAGCGGCGACCCGCTCATCTTCGGCCGGGCCGGGGAAGAGATGGAAGCGCTGCGGCGCTCGAATATTGAATACGAGATTGTTCCCGGTGTGACCTCAGCCCTGGGAGCCGCGGCCGCCGCCGGCATACCGCTAACCCATCGCCGGGCATCGTCCACTCTCGTGCTCACCGCCGGTCATCGTGCTTCCGATTCCGCTGCAGATTGGACCGGGCTCGCTGGAACCGAATCGACGCTGGTCATCTACATGCCGGGCTCGAACTACGGCGAGATTTCCACCAGGCTCACAGAAGCCGGTTTCGCGAAAAAAACCCCTTGCGCGATTATTTCTCGGGCAACCACTCCCGAGCAGCAAATCCACCGCACCACGGTGTCGGATCTCCCTCGCGTCCCGAAGCTCGCATCTCCCACCTTGCTGGTTGTCGGCGAGGTCGTTAGATTCTCCGATCGCAGCCTGGTCGAGGAAGCAGTCGAACAAGCAGTCCTTGAAGCCCGCACGGAGATTGGGCCTGGAATTGACTCGGTTCATCCTGTGTGACCCCGTGTCCCGTGTGGTTGAAGAATTAAAAACGCAATGAGGAGTTTCTAGCGTGAAAGAAGTAATCAAAAAACTGCAAGCCACCGTTGAAACGTGGCGACCGGAGCGAATCCTCGCATGGGCATTCGATACTTTCGGAGAGGCAGTAGCAATTTCTTCCGCCTTCGGCGTCGAAGGTATGGCGCTGATCGACATGGCCTCGCGAGTGCGTCACAATTTTCGCATCTTCACTGTAGATACCGAATTCCTCTTCCCTGAGACCTACAACCTGATGGACCAGGTCGAGCAACGCTATGAGGTCCGGATCGAGCGCGTATATCCACTGAACTCGCCCGAGGATCAGGAGAGGATTTATGGCCCGGCACTGTGGCAACGCAATCCCGATCAATGCTGCAATCTACGAAAGGTCGAACCGCTGCAGCGCAAGCTGAGCGAACTGCAGGCGTGGATCACAAGCATCCGCCGCGATCAGACTGCGGATCGCGCCGGCGCCGGCAAAGTCGAGTGGGATCCCAAATTCGGTCTGGTGAAGATCAATCCGATCGCCGACTGGAGTTCAAAGCAGGTGTGGCAATATATCCGCGAACATGACGTACCCTATAACGTTCTCCACGAACGCAATTACCCCAGCATAGGCTGCACCCACTGCACCCGGGCTGTGCGGCCGGGCGAGGGTCCAAGGGCAGGCCGCTGGTCTGGAACCTCGAAGACCGAGTGCGGACTGCACATCATCCAGCCGCTGGCCAATCCGCCGGAAGCCGGTGCGTGAAGTGATGATCCGTATAGAGCGACACCTCGTTGAGGGTGCCCGCGCAGGAAGCGCGGAAACCGGCTGAGGGCGAGCACGTCGACCGCACACGGAAGTTGTTCTGCCGCTGCTGATACACTGAATTGGCTACGAACCCGATTTGCAACAACCATCCTCTTGAGCCACCCGCCAACCCCATGGCCTTCATTGACTTGCCCCGCCTCTCAACCTAAGATTTCAGCCCATGATCGGCCAGGGCCCCGACAGCTCCCGCTACGCTTTCAGCAAAGTAACCTCCCACCGGAATCTTTATCGCATCCTACTCCAGTGAACTGGATGTTCAATACGGACACTTTGCCCGTGCCAAAACTTTCTCCCGATCTCGATGTACCCCGACCCCGAAATCCTCTTCCTGAAGCAAGCCAAAGTTGAGTACGCTAAGCTGCAAGCCGAGTGGCGGCGTGGAGGTCCCATACGGCAAGCATGCGGTAACGGAAGGTTGCCGGGGAAGCACTTAAAGTATTACTTAAATGATTGGATCGGGGCGTGGAGGTAGTTTATTGGACGGGATGATAAAGCGTCCACTGAATCCTGAGCCTAACTTGATCTTGACGAACGAGTTCTTGCTCAATGCGTGTAATCGCGATCAACAGTTACAGACCATTACACCCAACTAAGAATCAACGGTGGGACGGCGCTTGTCATGGCCGAGGCACCGCCGTTAGTCGAAGTCAATCTTCTCGAACCCTAAACCCTGCAGCAGACTGCTGATAGTCGAGGCCGCATTCTGTTGGGCTGTTTGCAAAATTCCATCAGCCAAGGCGGCCTCTTGCAGCTGACGCTCCGCCTCCTGGCGCACTTGCGTTTCAAGATTTGGGTCGGTGGGGACCAGCAGCCCAGTTTGCCTGGAATACACTCGGGTTTTCGCGCTGTCGATCCGAGTGCGGAACACTTGCGACGTGGGAAGATGCAAGTGAATCTGCTTGCCATCCACTTTGACGTCTCCCAGCCTTAGATTCGAGAAATCAATCCCCGCGACAACTTCGCCGTGCACCATCATCAGGAGGCGATCTCCCGCCAGAAAATCCGGGAAGAAGGGATTTTCTTTCGCGCCCGTTACCAGCTTGTCCATGGTGTAAACCACGGTCTCCAGCCGCTGCAGCCGCTGAATGCGATCGACCACAGTGGGCTGACTTACATCGATACTGAGGGTCTTGCCTGTCACCGCCGACCACAGATGGCTCAACAGAGCTTGCCCCGAATTTCGCGACAACATCAACCATCCAACCGAGCCGACAGACAGTACCCCGAGGAACAGCCCGATGAAAAGAGCAAACACAACCGCAGCAGAGGATCGAGCAGGTTTAGGAGAGTGGGGACCCGCATCAGGATCGCGAGGCATCTTGTAAGGTTATCACTAGGAGAGTGGCGGATGTTTCAGCTGATCCGAGACAACCGCTCAAATCGCAAATACACGCGACTCGATTTTAGCGCCCATCGAGCAGACGATTGGAGATGGGGGCGTAGGCGTCGATGCGGCGGTCGCGGAGGAAGGGCCAGTTGCGGCGGATTTCTTCGAGGGCCTTCAGGTCGACGTCGCCTACCAGAATTTCTTCCTGATCGTGGGAGGCTTCGGCCAGGACACGGCCGAAGGGATCGCAGAAGAAGGATGCGCCCCAGAACTCTAGTCCCAGGCCCGGGGCAGACTTGCCCCGGACGTTGCCGGTCTCGAAGCCTACGCGATTCACTACTGCTACGTAGACGCCGTTGGCGATGGCGTGGGCGCGCTGGATGGTGCGCCAGGCATCGTGCTGGGCTATGCCGAACTCGGCTTTTTCGGCGGGGTGCCAGCCGATCGCTGTGGGATAGAAAAGTATTTGCGCGCCTTGCAATGCGGTCAGACGCGCGCCTTCTGGGAACCATTGATCCCAGCAGACTAGCGTGCCGATGCGTCCGGCGGTGGTGTCGAGGGCGCGGAATCCTAGATCGCCGGGGGTGAAGTAAAACTTTTCGTAGTAGAGCGGATCATCGGGGATGTGCATCTTGCGGTAGAGGCCGCGCAGGGTTCCGTCGGAATCGAAGATGGCGGCGGTGTTGTGGTAGATGCCGGGGGCGCGCTTCTCGAATAGCGATGCGATGAGGACTACTCCGTGCTGGCGGGCGGCGGCGGCTAATTTTTCGCTAGTGGGGCCGGGAATGGATTCGGCTAAATCGAACAGGGAATGATCTTCGCGCTGGCAGAAGTATTGTGTCTGGAAAAGTTCGGGCAAGCAGACTACCTTGGCACCTCGTCCGGCGGCGTCGGCTGTGCGTTCCAGAGCTTTCTGGAGATTCTGTTCGGGCTCTGGGCCGCTGGACATTTGCACCAGGGCTACGCGGAATTTCTCGGGGTGCACGCGCTTGTTCCTCTGCCGACAATATAGCATCAGAACCAGCCGTCAGCTGTCGGTTGCCAGCCGCCAGTACAACCACTCAACCACTCAACCACTAAGGATGCGAAGTATCACGAAGGTTTATTTGGCTGGGTTTGATTTGGCGAAGGCGCGGGCCAGACGCGGGTTTCGGGCGACTAATTTCTCCAGCCGGTTTTTGACATCGTCCGAGGGCATGGAGCGGAGGATGGCTTCGATGGCGGCTTCGGCTTGCAGGGATTCGGTGCGCACTTGATCGAGCAGGAATTCCAGGGCGGCGTCCTGGCGGGTTAGGGCTATCGCGGATAGCAGGACTGAACAGAACCATGGGTCCGCTTCGTGGGAGAAGCGGTCGCGCAAGGTTTCGAAGGCTTGCGGAGTGTGCGTGCCGGCGATGGCTAGAGCGGCTTCGGCGGCGGGGTCGTCCCCATCGGCGAGGAAACGTGCTACCCACGGGACGGCGCTTAGGCCTTCGATGCGGAGGATGCCGCTGTAGCAGGCGCCTAGAACTTCTGGTTCTTCTTCTGGAGGTTGGCCTGGCTTTCTGGATTTAATATTGGAATCCAGAATCGCTCTTAGGCGGAGCAGGAGCGCGGCGGAGGGCGAGCCGAGTTGCTCGATGGCGCGGGCCACTTCTGAGCGGACTGACTTGTCTTTATCCCCGAGCAACTCGATGAGGTGGATCAACAGGTCGGCTTCTCGGAGGCTGCGGCATTGCACTAGCGCGAGGGCGCAGGTGGCGCGCAGGGTGCCGGCGGTGTCGGAACTGCCTCCGTAGGAGGGCTCGGGCTGGATGTGGTGCATGCCGCGGAGAAAGACTTCTGCGTCTTGATGCTCGAAGTGGGCGAGGGCGCGGCTGATGGCATTCTTGGCCCAGCATTGGGGATCTTCTTTTACTGGATCTTCGAAGAAGCGGTCGAAGGCGGTTAGCAGCTCAGGGATCAGTTGAGTCAGATTAAAGGAGCGAATGAGGTCTCCGGCTTTGGCTACTACGAAGTTGTTGCGATTTGCGAGAGCTTTGCGCAACGGGTCGATGGTCACTTCCGGGGGTTGTTGACGGAGCGCATCCAGGGCGGCTAGTTGTTCTTCGAATTTGCGCTTGCCGGGCATCCAGACAAGTGTAACCGGGACGCCAAAATCTTTAACACAGAGGACACAGGGTCAAACAGAAGAAGGCCCCGGAGGAATCGTTGCTGTGATGGTTGGTACTACGTCCACGGGAAAGTTTACAGACCGGGCAATGAAGCACAGGTGATGAGCGTCGGCATGTAGAGCCTTGGCTTTGGCTTGATCATCGCCGGGCGAAATCTTGACCGTTGGACGGAGCGTCACCCGCGTGAACTGGGCTGAGCCGTCGCTATTTTCCTCCATCCGTCCAAGGGCTGCATCGCGATAGTCGAGGACGGTCACGTGATTCACAGCGCACAGATGCAGATAGGAGAGCATGTGGCAGCCGGAAAGGCTCGCGACCAAAAGCTCTTCGGGATTATAGCGGGATGGATCGCCGCGAAAGCTGGGGTCGCTTGACGCTAGAATCTGAGGCTTCCCCTCCCCGGTGATAGTGTGATCGCGGCGATAGCCACGGTAAGTTTTCGTGCCTTCGCCGGTGTTGCCGGTCCACTCGACCTGAACTTCGTAGTGGTGCTGTTTCATCTGGCCTTCTCCTGCTTGTTCACGCGCTTTGTTCACGCGACCACGCCGCGGATACTGCTCGGCCCTTTTCCATGTCGTCTACGACCAGGATCATCTGATTGTTGTGATCGCTGTAGAGCACTTCGATGTTGACGCCAGCTTGAGCCATCCCCCGGGTGAGTTTGCCAAGTTGACCCGGTTGAGCCTGATTCAGTCGTAGGATTAAGACCTCTCGCTCGTCCAATACTTGGATGCCCGCTGCTTCCAGGGCGCCTCTGGCAGCGGTCGCATTCTCGAAGAGGAAGTGTGCCACACCCTGGCCGTTGACGACCCATGCGCCACCGCCTTCGATGCTGACTCCGGCGCGGCCGAGGGCGTCTCCCATGTCGGCGAGGGCGCCGGGGCAATTGCCGAGGGCGATGCTTAAATCTTTCATGGTGGTCTGCCTCGTCTGCAAGTTTACCTGCGCAATGTGAAAAGATCTTAACCGCGGAGGACGCGGAGAACGACCGCGGAGTCGTGACGCGTGGCGTGTTGTCACATGGTTCTTGTAAAGTAAACCATCGGGAGATTTACTAGTCTGGTTTGGAGGCGTCGTCTTGAAACAGGGCAATCATGGCAACTCGCATCATGGCAACTCGCATCCTGGGAAGTCGCACGATCATGCTGGACACGTTGGTGACGGTGTGGATCGTCATCTGCATAATCCGATTGAGGACAAGCTGATTCCCTTGGAGCCGCTGGATCTGGGCAAGGTGAAGTCGATTGACGATTTGGTGCGGGCGATGTCGAAGACGGCTTTTACCGGGAGGCAACTGGGCGAGGCTGCCGATGTGCTGGAGGCGATGGCTCGCGACGAAGAATGTTTTGTGGTGATGACGCTGTCGGGCGCGATGACCGTGGCCAAGCAGGGGTTGATCGTCACCGAGTTGATCGATCGCGGCATCGTTAACGCGGTCGTATCCACTGGGGCTTTGATGGCGCATGGGTTGGTGGAGGCTACCGGGCGCGCGCATTTCCGGCACAATCCGGAAGTTAGCGACGAAGAACTTTATGAGCAGGGTTACAACCGCGTGTATGACACACTGGAGCCCGAGCAGAATTTGGATGATGTGGAAGAGGTGATGTCGGCGGTGCTGGAGGGTTGGGATCACAACGAGGTGATGTGCTCCTACAAGCTGAATCATGCAATCGGGGCGTACCTGGCGAAGCAGACGCCGGAGCGGGGGATTTTGAAGTCGGCACATGCGATGGGCGTGCCGGTGTTTGTGCCGGCATTCAGCGATTCGGAGATGGGGCTGGACACGGCGCTGAATAATCGGCTGCGGGAATCTACCGGCCGGCACAAAATACGGTTTGATCCGTTTCTGGATCTGGAACATTTTGCGGCGACATTGTTGCGGCAGAAGAAGCTTGGCATTTTAACTATCGGCGGCGGAGTGCCGCGGAACTGGTCGCAGCAGTTTGGTCCGTTCTGCGAGTTGCGGCATCGGCGGTTGGGAGAGAATGTTCCGCTGAAGCGCTATCACTATGGACTGCGGATTTGTCCGGAGCCGGTTTACTGGGGCGGGTTGTCGGGGAGTCCTTATAGCGAGGCGGTGTCGTGGGGAAAGTTCGTGCCTCCGGCGGAGGGCGGCCGGTTTGGGGAAGTGTTTGTGGATGCCACGGTGGGGCTGCCTTTGATTGTGGCTGCGGTGTTGGAGCGGCTCGATAAGAAGGGAAGTAAGGCAGGGAAGGCGAAGAGCGCGGCGGCGCGGAAGTGAAATTGGCGACTGAAGGCGCAGTTGGGGCGGAGCTTGCCGCATGGCCTTCGACTGCGCTCAGGCAGGACGAAGGCCGAGGCAGACTCCGCCACTACTGACGATTAAGCCGCCGCACTCCGCTCCTACTACTTCTTCCTCCCCATCATCACCCACCAAGCCTCCCGATACTTTTCAAACATCGCTCCCTTCTTGCTTCCATCCGGATAGAACCACAAATTCTTCCGAGGAACAAACGCCTTCACCGGAACCACATACCAGATGTCCCGCGATACAATGTAGGCCACGATCACATCAATATCCTTCTCCGTGAGCCCGACCATCTTCCGTCCCACATAAACCGACGCATGCACCGCATATCCCCGCGCCCCAAACCGCTCATCCGTCGATCGAACCTGCACTCTCCACAACCGCCCGCAAGTGTCGCAAACAAAGTCGTACCGATAGCTGTCTCCCCACGGCTTCGACACAATCATCCCCATCCCCATCGTCTTCCGCAGAAAATCCAGCTCCGAAAGCTCCCCCATCCGCTTAGGCGGCAGCCTCTTCTCTTTCCTCAGCGACTCCTTTCTCGGGGGATTACTAATATCCATGTCATCCTGAAGCCCGCGCCTCTCCCGACTCCTGTCATCCTTCAGCCCGCGCCTTTTGCGGGCTGAAGGATCTCTGTACTCGCTTGCGCCGCCAACGCCGCCGCGCGCCTGCATCTTCTTCCCGCCCCCGCGCTTCTTGCGCTTCTTCTTCCGCCCGCCCTGCCCCATACCCATCATCCGCCACCGCCATCAAATCCCCAATCAACACACTCATCCCAAATCACCCATGTCCTCTCCAGTTGTTGTCATTCCGAATCCGGGCTGAAAGCCCGGTGAGGAATCTGCTGTCTGCCGCCGCCGCCACTGCCGTAAGCGGGAGCCGCCACCGTGCCCAAAGATTCAGACCCGCCGCAAACCCCGCCCTATTTCCAGTCTCTCCGTCCCAAAATCGGAAGCAAGGTCATCTGAACATCAAAAAAAATAAACCTGTGGAAATCTTTCGGGGACTCTTAGATTTTGCAAGGATTCTCGGGATTTGGGGTGGCGCAGCGCTTCCAGCGCTGCGATAAAAGGATGGAAAATCACACCGGCTTCAGCCGCTGAGGTAAGTGTGGGTCGGACACTCCTGTCCGACGTTTTTGATCTTGATCTTGATTTTATTATTTCGCTTCACAACGGCAGAATCGCTTGATGCAACGCCGCCTTCAGCTTCAGTTGAGAGCCGCCTGCCGATCCAGCCCGAGTTCATCCAACACGCTCCCCTCAACTCTGTATTCACCTTCGACGGAGCGCCTGTTTGACATTCTTCTTTTCCTCGCGTTCGGTCTCCAGCACGCGCTCTTGGATTCTTATCGGCACGCGAAGGAAGCAGGTTTAGAGATTTCTGTGCGAGGGTGGGGCGACGGTTTCTTTCTGGCGTGAGCAATTAGGAAGCAAAGGTGGGCCAGCTCTCCAGTCCGAGTTCGATTTTCGGAAACCGAAATGATGCCGATTCCCTGCCGTTGACAACTAGGGAGTCGGGGTAGCATATTTGCTGCGGCTTCAAACTGGGCACGCGATGCCCTCGTTACCGACAGGACGGCGGCACATTCTGAGGGAGGCGGACACCCATCGGACGCGCGAGGAATGAACGCAAGATTCAGACTAACGGCCGCACTTCGATCAGTCTGCGACTAGAGAATTTCCGTCTCTTCCGTGATTCCGGATGGTTCAAGATTTCTCCCCTTACCTGTTTGGTTGGCAGGAACAGCAGTGGAAAGTCTTCAGTCCTCTCGTCAATCCTCTTACTAAAGCAGAGCATCGAGCAGGAAGGAACGGGCTGGGGCAGGGGAGCGACGCCCCATCCCTTTCGGGCCAGTACTGCGATCTAGGAAGCTACTCCGACGTGGTCTACAACCACGATGAATCATCCGAAATAACATTTTCCTTTGCGGTTACGTTCAGGGACTTAGCTCAGTCGCATCTGGAGCGCGGCGTGCCCTTCGTCAATCTAGCGATACCACGCCAAGGAGGGTACCGACCGGGCTACTACTTCGGGGGTGGGGGAGACATAGAGAAGCTTCCTAAGCGGGGCGGACTCGAAGTCCGGCTTGGTTTTTCGCCGGACGAGCCTTTCGGCCCAGGCTTACGACGGTTCGAAATGACAGCCGCAAACATCGGGTCTGTTGCGTTTGTTCGCGCACTCGGAAAAGAACGTCGGGACAGTGCTTGGAGGCTTGAGCACACAACGTTTCCACCTCGGTCCATAACCGTAGAGACATACTCAAGAAACTTCTTCCCCATTCTGTCCATGCAACGGGCCTCCTATCGGAAATGCTCTGGGCCAACCAAACGTCGACTTACGATGTTCGCCCTCGCTGCGCGACTTTTTTTTAGCTACGTACAGCAGGGGCTGACTCGGAGCGAAGCGGTTGCACCGTTTAGAACCCCGCCAGAGCGACGTTACGCTTTCGGGGGTTTTGGCGCCGGTCGCGGAGTTTCCGGCAGCGAGCAGGCGATCGACCTCCTCATCACGGAGCTACTGATCAGGCCGCACCAGCAGAGGACGAGAAGTCTTCACAGCGCGTTGTCATTCTGGGTGAAGCACCTCCGGCTGGCGGATTCTTTAGACGTTGAAAGATATCGCGAAGCGGCTCAACTTATTCGAGGTCGACGTTAAGGGAGCGGGAGCGACCGCAAATCTTGCCGATGTCGGCTTCGGAATTTCGCAGGTTCTGCCTGTGCTGGTGCAGGGGCTCTTAATGCGCCCTGGCGGGGTGTATCTCGTGCAGCAGCCCGAAATTCACCTACACCCGGACGCGCAGGCTGGTCTCGCCGACTTCTTCATCTATCTTGCTAGCTATGGGGTGATAACAGTGGTCGAGACACACAGCGAGTACCTGCTGCTCAGAATACGGCGGAGGCTTGCGGAGGGCGCGCCACCGATTTCCATGGGCCTACCCACGGAGAGGGCGGATATCAAACCGCTGGCTCCCAGCGACGTTTCGATTCTACTCACAGGCTCGGACGCCAAGAACCCCGTAGTCCAACAGTTGCAAATTGGTGCGTCCTTCCAATTCGAGAACCTCCCAGTGGGATTCATGAGCCAAGCACTTGACGACCGGGTAAAACTGCTGAAAGCTGTGAGCGAAAAGAATGCCTGACTGCGTTGTCGACGCAACCGTCGTTTACATGTCGAACGGCAACATAGCCGCAAGGCGCCCCGGAAACGTCTTCGATCGACGTTTGAAAATTCTTGAGGAGATCGGCGAGGGTCTGCGGCGTCTGCGCTACAACCCCAAGCTGCTCCACGAGTATCAGCGTCTTATTGAAAATCCGCGGAACGACGTGATTCAGCTGTTTTTCGAGGTGCTGGCCGAGAGTGGGGTTATTGTTCCCGGTAACAGGCTACCAAGGCACCACTATGACACCGCCACGCGTCGCTGCCGATGGCCGGCACATGACCAGCATCTCTTAGCCGCCGCGATAGGCGGATTGCGCCCATCAATCTTTGTCACGGAACAGACACATGCGAACTGCGCCGCCTGCATTCTCCGCAACTTTGCGGTGCGTGTCGAACACCTGGTTTGAAATCGCCCTTAGCATCAGGGCTGCGATCGAGCCGGCGTTGGTGAGTGCGGTGCGCACTACCTTGGTCGAGATAGGGCGAATTCACTTCGCGTGAACCGACGCCTTGGGCGCAGGCGCGCCGCGCAGCAGTCCTTCGGTACTAAGGTCTTCGTCCAAATCAGGCCAACGGATTCCGTATCCGCCGCCGGCGATTTTCCAGTTCCGGCGCTGCGCAGGTGTGGCATTGAGCAGCCGCGGATACCATACCAGCGGCACCGTGATGACGCGCCCATCCTGCAGACTCACGCTGAGCGCATCGTCCGTGGATTGCACGTCCAGCACACGCTCATCTGCCGCCGATGCCGAAAAACTCATCCCATGCCTCCAGAAATTCGTCTCCGTGCTCCGTTACGATTGATTGTATCGTGCGGAGTTCATGCGCGCGAAACCCAAAATTTCGCGCCAGCTGGACCGGGTCAAGCCAGAACTTAGCCGACATCTCCTCGCGGTCAACATGAATATGCGGCGGTTCGTTGGGCTCGTGGCTGTAAAAGTAAAAGCGATAAGGGCCGGACCGCAGCACAGTCGGCATGCGCAGATTCTATCAAAAGCAGGAAGGTCATCTCGACCAGCAAAAAAGGCCCCACTCTCGCGAGCAGGGCCTTTGATTTTACTGACGGCTGACAGCTGATGGCTGAAAGCTGTTCTTAGTACATGCCTTCCATGCCGCCGCCGCCGTGGCCGCCGCCGCCCATGGGAGCTTCCTTCTTTTCCGGAATCTCCGCGACCAGGGCTTCGGTGGTCAGCATCAACGCTGCGATCGAGCCGGCGTTGGTGAGTGCGGTGCGCACTACCTTCGTGGGATCGAGCACGCCTGCCTTGACCAGATCTTCGTACTCGCCGGTCAGGGCGTTGTAGCCGTAGTTGATGTCCTTCGAGTCGTTGATCTTGCCCAGAACTACCGCACCTTCTTCGCCGGCGTTCTCGGCGATCTGGCGCATCGGCTCTTGCAAGGCCTTCTTCACGATGTTGACACCGATCTGCTCATCGCCTTCGAGCTTCAGCTTGTCGAGAGCCGCGACGCAACGCGCCAGTGCGACTCCGCCGCCGGGGACAATGCCTTCTTCCACGGCTGCGCGGGTGGCGTGCATAGCGTCTTCGACGCGGGCTTTCTTTTCCTTCATTTCGGTTTCGGTTGCGGCCCCGACTTTGATTACGGCTACGCCACCGACCAGCTTGGCCAACCGCTCCTGCAACTTCTCGCGGTCGTAGTCGCTGGTGGTCTTGTCGATCTGGCTGCGAATTTCTTTTACGCGGCCTTCGATCTCGGAGTGCTTGCCCTTGCCTTCGACCAGGGTAGTGTTGTCCTTGTCGATGGTGAGCTTCTTGACCTGGCCGAGATCGCTGATCTGCACGTTCTCGAGCTTGATGCCGAGATCTTCCGTGATGGCCTTGCCACCGGTGAGGATCGCGATATCCTGCAGCATCGCCTTGCGGCGATCGCCGAAGCCGGGAGCCTTGACGGCCGCGACTTGCAGCGTTCCACGCAGCTTGTTGACGACCAGAGTTGCGAGCGCTTCACCTTCGACGTCTTCCGCGATTATGAGCAGCGGCTTGCCGCCCTTGGCAATCTGCTCGAGCAGCGGGAGAAGATCTTTCATGGAGCTGATCTTCTTCTCGTTGATCAGGATGTAGGCGTTCTCGAGAGCAACTTCCATGCGCTCGGGATCGGTGACGAAGTACGGAGAGAGATAGCCGCGGTCGAACTGCATGCCTTCGACCACTTCGAGCTGGGTCTCTAGCGTCTTCGACTCTTCAACCGTGATAACGCCATCCTTGCCGACTTTCTTCATGGCTTCGGCAATGATGTGTCCGATGGTCTCATCGTTGTTCGCCGAAATTGTGCCTACCTGGGCGATCATTTCGCCAGAGACGGGCTTGGAGAACTTGTCCAGTTCGCCTTTGGCGCGCTCGCCGGTCTTTTTGTCGAAGGCGCCGCAGACTAGCGAGACTGCCTTCTCGATGCCGCGCTTCATGGCCATTGGATTGGCGCCGGCGGCTACGGTCTTTACGCCTTCGCGGTAGATTGCCTGGGCCAGGACTGTTGCGGTGGTGGTGCCGTCGCCGGCTACGTCGGAGGTCTTGCTGGCGACTTCGCGAACCATCTGGGCGCCCATGTTCTCGAGGCCGTCCTTTAGTTCGATTTCTTTGGCTACGGTTACGCCGTCTTTGGTGATGGTGGGCGAGCCGAATTTCTTTTCGATTACTACGTTGCGGCCCTTGGGGCCGAGTGTGACTTTTACTGCGTCGGCTAGAAGATTTACGCCGCGCAGGATTGCCTGGCGGGACTCTTCGCCGTGTACGATTTGCTTTGCCATTTCTTTTCTCCTTCAGAGATTGAAAAATCTTTAACCACAGAGGGCACGGGGGTTCACGGGGTAAACCCTTTGACCCTTTGATTTCGCGGCGCTGCCTAGACGTAGCAAGTTACGTCTCTACTTAGCGGCGGGCGCCTACGGTTTCTTTTTTGTTCGACGTTGAGCTGTTCGCGGCGCCGGAGAGGATGCCTAGGACTTCTTCTTCTTTCATGATGATGAAGTCTTCGCCATCGATCTTGATTTCGGTGCCGGAGTACTTGCCGAACAGGACGCGGTCGCCCTCTTTAACGGCTAGAGGGAAGGTCTTGCCTTCGTCGTTGGTGCGGCCTTTGCCGGTGGAAATTACTTCGCCTTCCTGCGGCTTGTCCTTGGCGCTGTCGGGGATAATGATGCCGCCCCGGGTGGTGGAGGCTTCTTCGACTCGACGGACCAGAATGCGGTCGTGGAGAGGGGTAAACTTAGCCATGGTTGCAACTCCTTTCAAGGTTGGGTAGAAGGTTGACTTACGTAAACCTATGAATTGTTGATGGTTAGCGAGTGTTGTTAGCAGTCTCGCCTATCGAGTGCTAATTATAGGGAAGCGATTGGGCGGTTGTCAAGGGGCGCGGCTCCCGTCTATCAAGGTCCCACACATTCGCAGCTTACGCTAGTCTGTGGGGCCATCCGGCATTCACTCTCTGGGCCTACTATCCACGACACGGGACCGAGAACGATTTTCGCGAATCCCAATATATGTATATGCATCTATTCAGACATGAGTAAGCCCGCAACAGTCGCTCTTTCTTGCATGTGTGCGAGTTTCCGTCGCGCCTCGCGCGTGCTGACCAAGCACTACGACTCGATTCTCCGGCCACTCGGCCTGAGAGGCACGCAATTCACTCTCCTGCAAGCCTTGTCCCTTACCGGAGAAGTTTCCCAGGGAACACTCGGGGAGATTCTGGCCATCGATAGCACCACGCTCACCCGCACGCTCGCCATTATGGGGCGCCGGGGCTGGATCACCAGTCGATCCGGCAAGGACCGCCGCGAACGGCGGCTCTCCTTGAGTGAGGCCGGCAAGGCCGAATACAAGCGCGCGCTTCCCTACTGGGAAAAAGTGCAGCGGGAGTTGCGTGCGCGGTTCGGGAACAAGCACTGGAACAAACTTTTGAACCTAACCAACCAAGTGACCGCAGAGGTCACGGCATAAGGAGATTCGCCATGTCCAAATACGCCAAATTGAGTGCTGGGCTGCTGGCAGCCTGGTTAGTGTTTTCCTTGTTCTCTTCCGCACTGCACCTCTACAGGAACGCTCCCAACACGCCGCCAATCGCGCTCGGCCTCGCCGTGGTCACGCCCATCGTGTTGTTCCTGGTTTGGTTTGCATCCTCGCCGGGGTTCCGGCAGTTCGTCCTATCGCTGAGCCCGCGCACCCTCACACTGGTGCACAGCATGCGCATCGCCGGCTTTGTGTTCCTCGTCCTCGGCAGCTATAAGATTCTGCCCGCGTACTTCGCCTTGTCCGCCGGATGGGGCGACATCGCCATCGGCGTGACCGCACCGTTCGCGGCGCTTTTATTGGCGAACCCTGGGTTGGCAAAACCTGGGTTGGCCAACCCAGCCCGTCGCAAAGGCTTCATCTTGTGGCAGGTCCTGGGAATAGCCGACCTCGTCAATGCACTAGCCCTGGGCACGCTCGCTGGGGTCATCGATCCGCACGGAATCCCCACCGCCGCCATGACCGTGCTTCCCATGAGCTACATTTCGACGTTTGCCGTGCCAGTGTTTCTGATCCTGCACATCATCTGTATCGCGCAGGCGCGCCCTTGGCCGACAACACATTTTGCTGCGACGGGCACTAGATTCCAAACCGCGATGCCCCAAGGGCAAGCCCAGGGACAAGAATGATCGACGGAGCCGTTTTAGGTGCAAGGGTGGGATACGGTGCTCCTCGGCGATCAAGAAATTGAACGACAAAAATTTCAAGTGACTGACAAACGGGAATCCCGCCCTTTGCAAAGAACGTAAAGGGCGGGTCACCAGCCACTACTTACCCAGTTGTCGGGGACGGATCGAGATCGCCTTGGAATGGACGGCGCGAAAACGCGAACGAGCGGCGGGAAGATTTTGTCCGGCGGCAGAACTGCCCATTCAAGCCAAAAGACGGCTTGAATGGGCCACCTGATAAGTGCGCACCTTTCGAAAACCGCGAAAGGTGCGGCAGCCTCAGTTTTGGTGGTGTCGGCATAAAAAATCAAAGGTGGGCCAGCGCTCGAACGCCAAATCTAAGAGGGCGAGGTCCGTGGAATCCCACGTTTCGCAAAGAACGCGAAACATGGGGCACCCATCGTTGGTGGTCGTATCGGGCTTGCAAAAAGCGCGGTTGTCGGGCAACCTCGTAGACCATGACGCGAGCGAACGGCTGGCGCGGTATTTTCTTTTCCTCTCCCTTTGTCTTCTCTTTTGTCGTGCTGATGTCGGCGGTGGGATTTGGGCAGGACGAGCCTGGCCCGGAGGAAGGCGGGCATGAGGTGCAGGTTTGGGCTGGGGGCGGGCACTCGGTGCCGGGGGGGACTTCGAACACCGGGATTTTTGATGTGGGGCTGCGTTATGGGTGGGTTCTTACGGGGGAGCATCTGCCGGGATTTTTGCGGGGACGGTTTGAGTATGCGGTGGATGCGGAGCCGGCTTATTTGATTTTTCAGCCGGCGAATACGGCTTATGGGGTGGGATTCAATCCGTTTGGGCTGAAGTGGAATTTTGTGCGGCGGGGGCGGCTGTCGCCGTTTTTCGAGCTTAGTGGGGGCACGGTGTTTACCAATCACAACGTTCCGACGAATACGAATACCGTGAACTTTACTTCGGCGGCGGCGCTGGGGACGCATGTGCTGGGCGAGAAATATAACTGGAGCGTGGAGTTGCGGTACCTGCATATTTCGAATGCGGGGCTGGCTACGCCGAATCCAGGATTGAATACGGTGCAGGTGAGAGTGGGAGTGGGGAGATTTTGGAGGAAGTAGAGAAACCGTCCTAGTGAGTTATCGGACTGTTCTCAGGCGTCGCGGAGGGAAAAGGAAAGAGCCCCACTTCTCGCAACGAACACGAGAAATGGGGCACCCGGCAGGTGCCGGATTATGGGTCAAGAGACGTTCGACAGATTTGGGCGCACCCTGACCGGGACAGGAATCTACCCAGTAGTAGTATGTGTTTGGCGGCAGGTTGGGGAGAATCAAGACTGCGCTGGGAGCATTGGGCCAGGGAAACGGCGACGCGAGGGTGAAAGGCCACCTATTGTTGCCATACTGTTTGATGGTGGTACCGCCCTGGGGAGGGTTTTGCCACTCCACAGGATCTCCGGGGTTTGCGGGCCAACCGTCTGCACAAATGTCCGGGCGACGGGTTGTTGGCCCAGCCCCCGGCTTCTTAGTTGTCATGTTGTTCTTCCTTTCGAATGGTCGGGGCACGCTTCAATTGAAGGCGCATGCCCGTGGCTGGAGTCATAGTTGACGCGCTCCTGAACGAGTCGACAACCAGCTACGGACGCGACGACTTCATCAACTCCTGATAACCGGGTGTATTTGCGAGGTTATCAAACTCGTGCAGACTGCGAATTTTCCCGGGAGTATACCCCGCCTGCACCATTTTGGCTAGAAATTCCAGGGCCAAGCCGGGTTCGCCGGATTCGTTATACACCGAGGCGGCGTCCAGCAAAACCTCTTTATCGTTCCGTCCGTATTGCAGGGCTTCCGCGATGTAGGCGAGAGCGTGCTTGCGATCACCCAGAAGGGAATAGTAGCTCGCGGCGCCGCTAAGCAGGTGGGGATCGTGGGGATTGATCTTCAATTCTGCTTTGGTAAGCTCGACCGCTTTGCGCAGGGGCGCCACGGATTGATCTTTCTTACCTCCATAGTAGAGGGCTTCGCCCAGATTGCCCCAGATCACATATTGTTGGGGATCAAGCCTGGCTGCCTCTTCATAGGCGGCTGCTGCTTCGACGTACCTGATGAGGCCGAAATATGCCACACCCAAGTTGACGTATCCCGCGTAGCTGGGCCGAATCGTGATGGACTTTTTCAGGGGCTCGATTGCCTTCTCGTATTGTCCCATCTCGTTGTAAATGGATCCGACATTCACATACGTGCCATACCACTCGGGAGCGATTTGGATGACCCTGGCATACATTTCCAACGCCTTTTCATATTCGTTGCGTCGACGGTAGAACGTGCCGAAAAGGTTGTAGCTGTAGCGGCTGTTGGGGTGAGCCTGAATCGCTTGCTGGTAGGCTTTTTCGGCTTGGGTGATTTTGCCTTCGTGTTCGTAGGCAAGGGCGAGGCCGACGGCGGCCTCTTCGTTGGTGGGTTCGAGACCGAGGGCGAGCTGGAATTCGGCGGCGGCTTCGGGAGAGTGTCCTGTGCTGTCGTCGATGAGGCCGAGGCAAAGGTGGCCAGCGACGCCGGCGTTGCCGAGGTTGACGGCTTCATTGCAGGCGGTTTGGGCGGGTGCGATCCATTGCTTCTGTTTGGTTTCTGAATACTTGCGCCAATAGCTTTCGCCGAGAACCGCTTTGGCCATGCCGAAGTTGGGATCGAGCTTGAGGGCAGCATTGGCCATCAGGGCTGCGATATCGAGCTTCTCGACCTTGCTGTGATCAAGCAGATAGCCTTGGGCCTGCAGATAGTACTGGTAAGCCTCTGTGTTATCGGTGCCGCGATATTTCAGAGCGGCTTCTTCTTCGGGGAGCAACTGCAGGCGCAGGGCCTTGACGGTTCCCTGGGTGACGTTTTGTTCCACGGAGAAGGCGTCGGTGGCGGGGACGGTGACCGAGCCTCCGCCAACCGGGGCGCCGGTCTGGGCGTTGAGCAACGAGTAAGTGACTTTGACGAGATCGGCGGATTGGGGCTCCAGGGTGAGAGCGAGGCCGAGATTGGCGCCGAACATGTGGGCGGCGTCGGGGAGCGTAGAGATTTTCTTTTCCTGAAGATTGCCGGGCGGGACGACTTCGAAGGCGCGGTCTTCGGTGAGCTTGCCGAGCTTGGCGGCCACACTTTCTACAAGGCCTTCCCCTAGCGCAGTGACCTTGGGATCGGCATTGGCGGCAGCGGTGAAGGGAAGGACGGCGAGGATTTTAGTTTGCGGCAATGGGTTGGGCTGCTGAGACTGGGAAGCGGCGTTGTTTGCCGTGGAAGAGTGCAACCAGCGCCGCGCGGGGCCGTAGGCCAGCAGCAGGGCCACTACGACCAGGGCAACCGCCAACGCCAGCATGCGGTAGTGGCGAAGAGCGCCGGGGGATGAGGCAGAGCGTTTCGGCTTTCCGCCTTGCTGAACGCGGCGCAGATCATCGAGGAGCGCGTTGGCGTTGGGGTAGCGCGCGTCGGGATTCTTGGCCATAGCCCGGGAGATCAGACGGGACAGGGGGGCGGGGACATTCTTCAGCGGGGGCGGCTCGACGTGAACGATGCGGGCGATGGTGGTGGCGAGACTGGCTGTCTGGAAGGGCTGAGCGCCGCCCAGCATTTCGTAGAAGACCAGGCCGAGAGAGAAGATATCGGAGCGTCCGTCGTCGGGCTGCTGGAGCAGGACTTCGGGGGCCATGTAGGCGGCGGTGCCGCCGCTGGCAGTCATAGTCTCCATGCTTTTGGTGGCGTCGTTGGGATTGCTGCTCCAGGCACGGCGGGCGACGCCGAAGTCGAGAATTTTTACCCGGTTGCCGGGCGTTAGCATTATGTTCTCGGGCTTGATGTCGCCGTGAATGATGCTTTTTTCGTGAGCGGCCTGAAGTCCCTCGCAGCACTGGGTGGCGATGGCAAAGAATTCGTCGGTGGAGATGGGCTGATGGAGGCGGTGGCGCAGGGTCTCGCCTTCAATGTACTCCATCACTACCCAGAGTTCGCCGGCGTGCTCGACTACGTCGTAGACGGAGCCCACGTTCGGATGATTGAGGGCGGAGGAACGTTGCGCTTCTTTGAGCAGGCGCCTGCGGTCGGCTTCCGTGGATTTGGCACTCGGGGACATGCGCTTGATGGCGACGAAGCGTTTGAGGGTGGTGTCTTGGGCGCCGTAGACCTGTCCCATGCCGCCGGCACCGAGGCGTTTGGTGATTACGAAGCGGCCTACGGTGGTGCCGGTGAGGGCATCGGCAACAGGGTCGGCAGGAACGGCCGCAGGGGGCGTCTTGATCTGATCTGCCATGGACGAGGAGCTTGCCGGATTTTCAATTCTAATCTTTGTTGTGGGGGAAAGCCAAAGCGAAAGTGGCTTGGGCGGTGCTCGGCTTGGGGACGCGGGTTCGAAGATCTTTAACACGGGGGTTCACGGGGTTCACGGGGTAAATTCTTTGGAACTAAGGGCTCTTTCAAGCTGCTCGGAATCCTTCGACTCTTTGCTCAGGATGAGAGAAGGGAAGGGTTGCTTCGATTACTTCGTCCCGCTATTCTTCTCACCTATGTCTACGCTAGTGGAGTGTGTGCCGAATTTTTCGGAAGGGCGCGACAAGGCTAAGGTCGACGCCATTGTTGACGCTATGAAGGTGCAAGGTGTCTACCTGCTGGACCGCGAGATGGACGCCGACCACAACCGGTGCGTGATTACGCTGGTGGGGGAGCGGGAGGCGATTCAGGAGGCGGCGATTCGCGGGGTGGGGAAGGCCGCGGAGTTGATTGATTTGAATGCGCACAAGGGGGCGCATCCGCGGATGGGGGCGGCGGATGTGGTGCCGTTTATTCCGATTGATGGAGTGACGATTGAAGATTGCGTGGCCATGGCGCGGCACGTGGGGGAGGAAATCTGGAAGCGGTTTCAGATTCCGGTTTATTTGTATGAAGCGGCGGCGACTAAGCCGGAACGGCAGAATCTGGAGAACATCCGGCGCGGGCAATTTGAAGGGATACGGGCGGAAATTGCTACCAATGCGGCGCGGCGTCCCGATTTTGGAGAAGCGCGGGTGCATCCGACGGCGGGCGCTACGGTGGTGGGGGCGCGGAAGTTTCTGATTGCTTACAACGTGTTTTTGAACACGCCGGATGCTGAGGTTGCTAAGAAGATTGCGAAGGCAGTGCGGTTTTCCAGCGGCGGGATGCGGTTTGTGAAAGGCGCGGGATTTCTAGTGCGGGGGCTGGCGCAGGTCTCGATGAATCTGACAGATTTTGAGCAGACGCCGGTGCATCGCGTATTTGAAATGGTGAAGCGCGAGGCGGCGCGTTATGGCGTGACTCCGGTGTCGAGCCAAATTGTGGGACTGATTCCGAAGAAGGCACTGGAGGCGGCGGCGGAGTGGTTCTTGCAGGTGGAGAATTTTGATTCGTCTCTGATTTTGGAGAACCGGCTGGCTGCGGTGATGAGCGGGAAGACGGCGGTGGGCGGATTGCGCGCGGGAGTGGAGCCCTTTGTCGAACAGCTTGCTGCGCCGACGGCCACGCCAGGTGGTGGAAGTGCAGCCGCGGCGGCGGGGGCTATGGCGGCGGGGCTAGCGGTGATGGTGGCATCGATGTCGCGCGGGAAGAAGGCGTATCTGCAATATGAAGCGGCGTTGAGCGCTGCGATTGGCCGGCTAGGGCCGTTGCGGGAGGAGTTGAAAGCCGCCGTGGACGCGGACGCGGAGTCTTACGATGCTGTCATGAAGGCTTACAGGCAGGCGAAGACGGATCCTACCGGGGCCGATGCGGTGGTCGACGCTGCGCTCAAGTTGGCTACCGGAATTCCGCTTAGCGTGGCGGAGAAGGCTCGTGAGGTGGCAGAGCTTGCTGAGAGTCTGGTTGCCATCAGCAATCCGAATATGAAGTCGGACTTGACTACGGCGCAGGCGCTGGCTGGGGCGGCGACTACCGGGGCGCTGGCGAATGTGGAGATCAATCTGGCTTCGTTGAAGGATGAGGCTTTCGCGGCGGAGGTGCGGAGAAGGGTGGAAGCCATCCAGAGCTGAACGAATACTTCGGGGAGGTTGCGGAAGATATATCCTTCGCGATAGCTAGATATTTCTAGCAACTAACCGAGTAAAAAGTCACGCGGCGGGGTTCGAGTACGATGGTGCGGAAAACTGCGCAGATGTGCGCTAGGGCATTCTGATGAGTCGCTTTCGTCTTCTGTTTGTCTCCGGCACAGTTATTGGCCTGAGCGTGCTTCTCAGCGGTTGCGGTTCGAGTGCAGCCAAAGTGACGGTGCCCCCTTCAGCGAGTTACGCGCTTAATGCCACGGCTTTGAACCCGGCATCGGTCAGTGCTGGAGGCGCGGCCACCTCAACAATTACCGTGACTCCGGCGAATGGCTATACCGGCAGTGTCACGCTTTCGTGCAGCAGCATCACGGGCGGTGGGACGCCGGCTCCGACTTGCGCGTTCGCTGCATCTCCTGCCGTGATTGCCGGGAACGGGGCAGTTACTTCGCTACTGACCGTATCTACTTCGGGCAGCCCAGCGGGCACCTATACCATCACCGTTACGGGTAGCGACGCTAATAAGTTGGCTCCCTCCAACGGTCCTCAGACGCTGAGCTTGACGGTGACGGCGGCTACGACGCCCAGCTACACGCTTACTGCCACGGCGTTGAACCCGGCTTCGGTCACGGCGGGAGTATTCGCCACTTCCACCATCACGGTGACTCCGGCGAATGGCTATACGGGAAGCGTCCGGCTTTCTTGCAGCAGCGTTACCGGGGGAACCCCAGCTCCGGTTTGCACGTTCAATCCGTCTACGGTCGTGATTAGCGGGACATCTGCTGGCACTTCCGTGCTGACGGTGGTTTCTACGCCCAGCGTCCCTGGGGGGAGCTACGCCATTACGGTCACGGGAATCGATGCTCAGATCGTGGGTCCCAGCAACGGTCCGCAGGGGCTGACACTGACTATTGCAGGCGCGGTCCTGCACGTGGTGATCATTTTCCAGGAGAACCGCACGCCCGACAACCTATTTCAGGGACTATGCATGGCGCCCAACGGATCGCCCACTGCGTGTGCCGTGAATGCAAGCGCAACACAGTACGAGATCCAAACCAGCAACTGGTTGAATAACCAGGTTTCCGGCGGGATTACGCAACCCGGCGTGATCGACCTGGGCACGAGCGGGGCGGCCAACAACCCGGACAACTACGATCTCGGCCACAGCCATAGTTCGTTTGTAGAAACGTGCGATCTGAACGCGAGCACAAACAAGTGCGCGATGGATGGCGCCGCCACGATTACAACTTCGTGCACCACAGGGGCGGTCAATTGTCCTCCGCCGGCGAATCCGGAATTCTATTATGTCGATCCCGCCGATGTTGTGCCTTACCTGCAAATGGCGCAGACCTACACCTTCGGCGATCACATGTTCCAGACCAACGAGGGGCCAAGCTTTCCGGCGCACCAGTTCATCCTCGGGGGAACTTCGGAGCCATCGGTGGGCAGCGTTGATTTTGTTTCGGAAAATGTTCTGGCTGACAATGCGAACGCCGGCTGTCTGGCAGCCCCGACAGCCACGAATAAGCTGATCGATCCCAGCGGAGTGGAAACCATCCTCGACAACACCACCGGGCAGCTTTGCAACGACCACCCCACACTCACCGATTCGCTCGACAATGCCAACCTGACTTGGCGCTATTACACGCCCTCGGCAGGCAGTATCTGGACCGCACCCACTGGGATCCAGCACATGTGCGTCCCCAACCCGGCAGCGCCGAATGCCACTTCGTGCTCGGGACCGGATTACACGGATGCGAATCCGAAGGTTGTGCTTAACCAAACCCAGAGCAACGCGCAGATTCTTACCGACATCACGGGCGGCACGCTGCAGAGTGTGAGCTGGGTGATTCCCACGGGCGCGGATTCCGATCATGCGAAGAGCAACGACGGATGCGGCCCGTCCTGGGTAACTTCAATCGTCAACGCCATCGGGAGCAGTCCGACGTATTGGAACAACACCGTGATCATCCTTACGTGGGACGACTGGGGAGGCTGGTACGATCACGTGCCGCCGCCGAAAGTGGTCGATGACGGTACCAGTTGGGGATCGGGTTACGTGTACGGATTCCGCGTGCCGTTGATTGTGATATCGCCTTACATCACGAAGGCGGGTTACATCTCGAAGGTCAATCATGACTTTGGAAGCATTCTGAAGTTTATTGAGAATAACTACAATTTGCCGGGGCTGGGGTTTGCGGACACAAACGCTCTGGACGATCTTTCGGACTTTTTCAATTTCAGGCAGCCTCCGATTGCGTTTACGTCTATCGCTCCGCCTTCGAACGACGCCAGTTGCAAGGGGCCCTCGGTGCCTAGTGATCCCGATGATGATTGAGGAACAGAACGTTGCAGGAGCGGCGGCTTTCAACGACGGAAAAGCCGCTGGGGCGGCGCCCAATAAGTCGCCCCCCAAAAAAAGTTGTCATCCCGAGCGAAGCGAGGGAGCTTGGTGTTTGCCCGCAGCGAGTACACAGCCGGCTCAGGCAAGAACCAAGATCCCTCGCTTCGCTCGGGATGACAAGGGTGGGGACTGTGCAGCTGCAACGATTAGTCTCCTGCGCTGGTTGCCGGGGCTGGCTCAGGTTTGGTTCTGGATTCCCACCATGCTTCCACCCCTTGCTTTAACAGTTTCGAGATGGTGTGGCGATTCTCGGAGATTACTTTCCACCAGGCGAACCGGCCTAACATCGGAAAGTAGATTCCGCGGAAGCAGACGCGCGCGATGAAGATGTTGACGCGGTAGCCTAGCGGTTGGTCGTCGAGCGAGTCGACGGCCTGTGCGATGGCTTCCGCGCCGTAGGCATGGGACCAGCCGTAGTTCACTTCGGCGTGGGCCTCGTCGATGGTCATCTTCAGCGGAGTGTGCGCCATGGCGAAGGGGATGAACTCCTGCCAGTGCTTGGGACGGGTTAAGCGGCCTGCGGCTGCGAGACGCTTGAGGAGCGGAGTGCCGGGCAAGGGAGTGAGCAGGCCGAAGATCGGCAGGCCCGGCGGCCAGGTGCGGACCTGGGCGAGCGTGCGTTCGGCGGCGCCTACGGTGTCGTTATCCATGCCGAAGATGAAGGAAGTGATGGCGTAGACGTTGCGCTGCGCCAGGCGCTCTAGCACGGCGGCATATTCTTCCGGCTTGTTGAAGCCCTTGTTGACGTCCTTCAAGTTGGTGGGATCGATCGACTCCATGCCGATGAAGATCCATTTGCCGCCGGAAGCGGCAATGAGGTCGACGAGTTCCTGGTCGCGCAGGAGATTGGCGCTGATCTGGGCGACCCAATTCAGTTGGGCTCCGGCGGCGATGATATCGCGCAGCAGCGATTTGGTGCGCTTGAGGTTGATGGCGAAATTGTCGTCGATAAAAAAGACAGCGATCTGGCCGCGTTCCTTTCGGGCCCGCGCCTTCAGCAGCAGGAGTTCGTTCACGACGCTTTCGTTGGTGCGGAAACGGATGGAGTCGCCGAAGAATCCGGTGACGGTGCAGAACTCGCAGCCGTAGGGGCAACCGCGTCCCGATTCGACGGGAACGATGCGAAACGTGCCCCAGCCCTCGCCGATCTTGCCCAGCCAATGCTTAGCCGACTTTGGCACGAGATTGAACTGCTTGAGGTCGATGGTATCCCAAGGGATGACGGGATAGGGCTTGAGCGATGGCTTGAGTTCTTTGCCGAAGGGGTCGACCGGCGCGTAAACATCTTTCAGTTGGCCGTGGGCGGCGTCGTCGACAATGCGCGGCCAGGTGTCGTCGGCCTCGCCTAGAGCGACGGCGTCGGCGTGGCGGGGACCGCCATCGCGGCCCAGGGCTTCGTCCGCCATTTCGGTGACGTGCGGACCGCCCATTACCACGGGGACGCCGACGGCACGGACGGCATCGGCCATGCGATATGCCTTGGCGATCATGCGGGTCATGGCGCCGATGCCGACCAGATCAATCTTTTCTTCGCGGACGTAGCGGACGATTCCGGCTTCGTCCATCGGTTGAGCGTTGCCATCGATCAGCACAACTTCATGGCCTGCGGGGGTAAGAGATTTCAGGAGGAACATCCACAGGTGAGGCATGAAATTACGCGTAACCCCGTTGTCGGGGTTGTACAGTAGGATTTTCAAATATGTCCCTGATTTCTCCGGCGCCCGAGGAGGAAGGGCGTCTGTGCGGTAGCGTACTTTCGCAATCTTACAGGCAATTGTTCCCCTACCGGATAGTTTATTTTTCTGCCGAAAAAAGATTGTCCCAAATTGATCACTAGGCTAAGTACCTTTGGCTGGGCAGGGCACAGACGTGTTGGCTTAGAATGGAGGAACTGGATAACGAGAAGACAGGAACCTGCATCTAAGATCGCAAGACGCAGTGAAAATCCCGTTCATTATTTGTAAATCCAGACTTGCAGGTTCCAGATTTGCTAGGTTCCAGGTTCAGTGTCGGGAAAATCTTGGTGAGAACTGAGGCAGTTATGAAGAGCGTAAAGGTTGGTTTGAGTTTTGTAATGGTGGCACTGGTGTGCATGGGCATGGCGAATGCGATGCCGCTGAATTCGTCGGCGCGAGCGGTGGTTCCCGCGGATTTGCAGCAGTTGATTTCGGTAGATTACCGGGCGCTGAGAGACTCGCCGACCGCGACCGCGCTGAAACAGCAATTGATGCAGGCGCAGGAAAACCTGCAGCAGTTCGAGGGCGCGCTGAAGGGCGTGGGGATCGATCCTGAAAAAGACATCGACACGCTGGCTATGCCCTCGTTCCGCACTGCCAAGCAGGGAATCAGGATGATCGGCATCGCCAGCGGTCCGTTCAACATGAAGGCCGTGGTCAAGAAGATGGCGGTGCGCAAGATCAAGCCGACGAAGTACCACATGGCGGATCTCTATCCCATGGAGGGCGGCTTCGTGATGACGTTTCTTGACGATAGCACGCTGCTGTTCGGCGACTCAACAGCGGTGAAACTCGGTCTGGACACGCGCGACGGACAGATCCTTAACCTGGACTCGAACCAGACGATGGCAGACATGATGAGCAGTGTGGATGCGGCGCCCTTCTGGAGCATCCTGGACCAACAGGGCACGCAGAATATGGTGCGGTCGGCGCTGGGCGATGCGGCCAAGATCGCAGACTACGAGACGGTTAAGAAGCGGGTGTTGGGGTCGTACTACACTCTGGACTTTTCCAGCGGCGTGAACTTCGATCTGACGGTTGTGACCTCAGATTCGATCACCGCGGGGACATTGTCCATGGTGATGAAGGCTGCCATCCTGTACAAGAAGTCGAGCGCTACGCCGATTGAAAAGGCGGCCATGGATAAAGCTACGGCCGATTCCGACGGCTCAAAATTTGTGATGCACTTCAAGGACAGCGACGCGCAGTTTCAGTCGCTGATGCATTCGCCGTTGTTTGCGGCGATTTCGCACTAAAGGCAAGAACTCACCACCCTTCGGCTTCGCTCAGGGCAGGCTACGGCACTGAGACACGGAGAAAACTGGGTCTTAGTGCTTTTGTTTTTTGGGGTGGTGAACCTACTTTACCTTCCTCGCGGCGCGTTTCTCGCGGGCCCATCCTTCTTTTACGATTTGTTTGGCGCGGCCGATGGCTAGAGCGTCCTCGGGGACATCGCTGGTAATACACGACGCTGCGCCCACGTAGGCGTCCTTGCCCACGCGCACAGGCGCGACCAGGGTGGCGTCGCTGCCGATAAAAGCGCCGTCCTCGATCACGGTGGTGTGCTTGTGAAAGCCGTCGTAGTTGCAGGTGATGGTTCCGGCGCCGATGTTGACGCCCGCGCCGATTTCGGCGTCGCCGAGATAAGTAAGATGGTTGGCTTTGGATCCCTTGCCCAGCTTGATTTTCTTGGTTTCGACGAAGTTGCCGACTTTCGCGCCTTCGCCAATGTCGCTGGCTGGGCGCAGGTGAGAGAACGGACCCAGACTAGCGCCCCGCCGGACGATGGAGTGTTCGAGCACGCAGCCCGGCTGCACAAGGACATCGTCGGCGATCTCGGTGTCGCGAATTACGTTGAAGGATTGAATGCGGCAGGCGGCGCCGATGCGAGACTTGCCCAGAATCTGGACGAAAGGCTCGACAACAGTGTCAGGGGCGATCTCGACATCGCCGTCGATCACGCAGGTCGCGGGATAGTAGATAGTGACGCCACCGGCCATGAGTTCATGGCACTTGCGCATGCGCATCTGGTAATCGATGAAGGAGAGTTCGGCGCGGGTGTTGGCGCCGAGAACCTCGATGGGGTTGTCCGTTTTCCAGACTACGACGCGCTGCCTGGCCTGGCGGAGGATCCCGGCCATGTCGGTGAGGTAGTACTCGCCGTGAGGATTAGCGGTGGAAAGTTTCGAGATGTGCGAGAACAACTGCGGCGCGGCGAAGACGTAGAAGCCGGCATTGATCTCGCGAATCTTTTTCTGGGCAGGAGTGGCTGCCTTTTCTTCGACGATGGCCAGGACTTCTGCGCTGCCAGCCTTGCCTGACTTCTTGCGAAGGATGCGGCCGTAGCCGGTGGGGTGGTCGAGGTCGGCGCTGAGCAGGGTCATGGCTGCCTGCTGGTCGAGGTGGAAGTTCAACAGACGGGCAATGGTCTGGGGCGTGACCTGTGGGACGTCACCGTAGAGAACGATGATCTGGTCGTATGCGGAGAGTGCGGGCTGCGCGACCATCAGAGCGTGGCCGGTGCCGCGCTGCTCGGCTTGCAGAACGAAATTCACCCCGGTGTGGGAGACGGCGTCGCGGACCCGGCCGGCTTCGTGACCGATGATGGCGAAGATATCGGTGGGCGGGACCACATGCGTAGCGGCCGCGATTACGTGCGCGAGCAGCGGTTTGCCGCCGACTTCATGCAGCACTTTTGGGAGCTGCGACTTTAGCCGCGTGCCCTTACCGGCGGCCATGATGGCTACCGCCACGCGGGGAGAGTCTGTCGTCGTTTTCGAAGAAGGTATGTTCGTGGATTTCTTCATTCGCCCAACTATACCTTGAGGTGGAATGGTACGAAAGAGGGATGCTGGTTCCGGGTGCCGGTGAGCTATTACCTAATAGAGCCTTGAATCGCGGAGGACGCAGAGGACTTCCGCGGAGAAAACCTTGCGTCTCGCTCTGCCGACGAAGCGATGGTGCGGGAACACGCAAAACAGGCGGCTTCCCGGCAAACCGGGTTTCGGAAGTGAAGCGGATTGTCGATCCGACTACGGCTGAGGTGTGAGGGCGTTAAGGAGTGCCCGCGGCTGAAGCCGCTGTTGATTTTGTTTCGCCTTTAACGGCGCGGCTGGAAGCCGCGCCCTTTCAAAAAGGATCGCAGTTCAGTTTGGTACGCAGTCTTTAATTACAGCCCGAGGCCGCCGTCGACCGCGAGAATCTGACCAGTAATAAATTGGGGCGCGGTGGCGAAGAATAAGACTGCCGCGGCGATTTCTTTGCCGCGACCGTTGCGCTGCATGGGAGTTTGCCTGGCCATCCGTTTCATGAATCCGGCAGCCGCCTTCTCGCCGAGATCGATCATGCCCGGCGCTACCGCATTGACGGCGATCTCAGGGGCCAGCGCTTTTGCCATAACCTTGGTGAGCATGTGAAGGGCGGCTTTGGAAGAGCAGTAATGCGCGTGGTCGGCCCAGGGACGCAGGCCGCCGAGCGAACCCATGTTAATGATTTTGGTCTCGATTTGTTCCGATCGTTGCGATCCGGTTCGCTTTCGGCGCATCCACTTCAGGGCTTCGCGCGAGACCAGAAATGGTCCGCGCGTGTTTGAGGCGAACATCGCGTCCCACTGGCGCAGGGTGAGGCGCTCGAAATCGGCGGTGGCATAGTTGGCGGCGTTGTTGACCAGGATGTCGATGCGCCCGAGTTCGCGTCCGGCCTCTTTCATCATGGACTTGACGCTGGCCTCGTCGGTGATGTCGCAGTGCAGGGCGAAGGCGCGCACACCGAGGCTGCCGAGCTCGACGACGGTATGCTGTGCTTCGCGGGCGGACGTGCGAAAGGTGATGGCGACATCGGCGCCCGCCCGGGCTAGTGCTAGTGCGGAGGCGTGCCCGAGACGCTTGGCGCCGCCGGTGATGAGGCAGGCTTTGCCGTGCAGAGGTTTGTCGAGGGTAGGCATTTTGGGATTTTACTCCTGAGTGGGAAGAGGTCGAGCTTCGCTCGACCGACAGCCGAGGACGCGCTACCCACATGAAACGTTGATGGCGCGGCTCTCCCTACAAAAACGTTATGGCAGACTACACCGCAGCGAAACTTAGTCCAGAAGCGGGAAAACGGTGTGGCGCCAGACTGCGGACTGCGGGTTTTTCTTGCCAGAGGGTGCAGGAATCGCGGTAGAATCGCGGCGTGCCGGATTTCCGCAAAGTCGTGGTTTACTCGCGCAAGGGATGCCATCTCTGCGAGTTAGTAAAGGAGAGCCTCACCAAGCTCTCCCGCCGGGGCGGGTTCACGTGGCAGGACGTGGATGTGGATAGCGACAACGAGCTGCGGCGGAAGTTCAATGACGAAGTCCCGGTCGTGTTCATCGACGGGCGCAAGGCCTTCAAGTACCGCATGGACGAACGGGAATTTCTGCGCAAGCTGGCTAGCTAGGCCAGTTGGGCACAAAAACAGATCAACCACCAAGGACACGAAGGTACACGAAGGAAAACCCTGAAACTGCGAATGTTGGGCTTAAGCAACCCAGGAGAATCAGACCTTTGGCAGTGAGCGTCATGGTATTCCCATTCTTCTTTGCTCCAATCTGGCGGAACTTGGCCCCAAAAGTTGTACCTGGAACGGCACACCACGACCTTGCTACGAGCGATGGCAAACTGGGAGATACTTTCGCCTGGCGGGAACATTGTAGCGCCGAAGGGAAGGGGCGATCAAAAAAGTATGGGGATCGCTGCAAATGATGTTCGATGCATCCGCCTTTCCAACGGCCCGATCGCGGGATTTCCGATACAATCCTGTCCGGCCATGTTGCGCACAGAACTCTACGCCGATCCCAACAATGTTTTTGTACACGATGCGGTGCTGGCGTCCTGCCGACGGCATCCAGCGAAGACGGCGCTGGTGGATACTTCGTGCGGGCGGCGGATTACCTATGGGGAATATGGAGGGACGGTGCAAGCCCTGGCTCGCGGGTTGGTTGCCGCAGGGTTGAAGCCGGGGGAAGTGATTGCCATTTTTCTGGCTAATTCGTGGGAGTTCTGTGCAGCGTTTCATGCCGCGATGCTGGCCGGGGGAATTCCAACGCTGCTGAACCCGATGTATCGCGAACGCGAAGTGCGGCACCAGTTGGGGAACTCGGGCGCAGCACTGCTGATCACCGATAGAACGAATATCGAAGGCATCGATCTTGGTGGGCTGCCGAAACTGCGGCGGGTGTTTTGCACGCGAGCGCAGGGAAGTGGAAGCGAACCGTTTTCCAATCTGTTGAAGCCCGTGACCGCGACGCTGCCTGCGCCAGCTCAGCCGTCGGAGCAAACTCTGGCGGCGTTGCCTTATTCGAGCGGCACGACGGGGCTGCCCAAAGGCGTGATGCTTTCGCACCACAACTTGGTGTCGAACGTTTATCAGTTTCTGGGGACGCGCGCGACGCCGCTGAACTCCAATGACAACATTCTTTGCTTCCTGCCGCTGTATCACATTTATGGCCTGAACGTGATGCTCAACCCGTCGCTGATTCTGGGAGCGACTCTGGTGTTGATGCCGCGGTTCAATGTGGCGCAAGTGACGGCGCTGCTCACAGAGGAATCGATTACCATGATGCCGCTGGTGCCGCCGGCTATGAACGCGCTGTGCCTGGCGGCGGAAGCGGGGGAGTTTCCGAAAAATCACCGGGTGCAGTGGGCGAAGTCCGGAGCGGCCCCTCTGGCCCCGGACCTGCCGCGAAGATTTACGGCGCTGACCGGCATTCTTGTGTGCCAGGGGTATGGGATGACGGAAGCTTCGCCGGTGACTCATGTGGGTTATCTCGATCCGGAACTGTATCGGCCGGATTCGATTGGGCATCCGCTGGCGCAGACGGAGTGCCGGCTGATTGCAACCACGGATCTGGCCGCTTCGGCGGGAAGTGCGGCAGAGGCTGCTGCGGGCGAGCCCGGAGAGTTGGTGATGCGCGGGCCGCAGTTCACGCGGGGTTACTGGAAAGATCCGGACGCAACCGCGGCCGTGCTGCGCGACGGATGGTACTGGTCGGGCGATATTGCGACGCGCGACGGCGAGGGTTTTTACCGGATCGTGGACCGGCGAAAGGAAATGATTAAGTACAAAGGATTCCCCGTGGCGCCGGCGGAAGTAGAGGCAGTGCTGCTGGAGCATTCGGCAGTGCGGGAGTGCGGCGTGGTGGGGCGTCCCGATGCGGCGGCGGGCGAGATTCCGGTGGCGTTCATCGCGCTGCGCGAGGGATTTGCAACCGGCAAGAAGATGGAAGACGAACTGTGCGCGTTTGTCGCCGACCGCTTGACTCACTATAAGCAGCCTCGGGAAGTGCATTTTATCGAAACTGTTCCCAAAACGGCGTCGGGAAAAATCTTGCGGCGTGAGCTAAAGAAATTGATTCAGTAGACGGGCAGAATCAGGCCGGGTCTGAAATCGGCGCACGTGACATGAAATTGACAAGTTCGTGACAATCCCCTGACAAGTTTTTCCTGGCTATCCTCCACACTCCTTGTCTCAGGTGCGGTCTTCCCAATGCCGCACTGCTCCATCCAGAACTCGCACTTACAGGAGGGATCTCATGAAATTTTTCGCCGGAATCAAGGCTGGTGTCACCGTAATCTTTGTGGTCGCTGCCTGCGGCCTCTCCGTCAATGCCCAGGGAAAGTTCAACACGCCGGGCAACATTCTGATTTCCGACCAGTTCAACAATCGCGTGATTGAGGTGAATCCCAGCAATCACGGAATCGTCTGGCACTTCGGAAACGGTTCGAGTGTTGCCGGACCGAATTCGGTTGTGGCGGTCAATGACGCTCAGCGCGTGGGCAAGTTGACGCTGATCGCCGGCACGGGCGCACCTCCGGGAAGCGAACCCACCTGTCCTAACGGCTGCCCGGACAACCGGGTGATGTTGGTCGATCAGGCCGGAAAGATTATCTGGCAGTACGGCAAGGCGGGCGTTACCGGCTCCGGATTCAACGAACTCAATACTCCGGTGCAGAATACCTGGTTGCCGAATTTTCACATTCTGATCACCGACCAGGTGAACGAACGCATTATCGAAGTCGACCTCGACAAGAATATTGTCTGGCAGTACGGCCAGACCGGCGTCAGCGGAGACGGCTTCAATCAGCTCAACAATCCCAACAGCGCGGAGCTGCTGACCAACGGGCACATCCTGATCGCGGACGAGAACAATAACCGAGTGATCGAAGTCGACCGGCAGATGAACATTGTGTGGAGCTATGGCTGCTTGACCTGCACCGAGCTAAGCGGCGCCGCTTTCGCCAGCCGGCTATCGAACGGCCACACGCTCATGACCGATTCCAACAACAACCGCATCCTGGAGGTGGATTCTACGGGGAACGTGGTTTGGACCTATTACACAAACACGCGTCCGGGCAGCATTGCAGCGCCACTGCCGACCCGCGCCGTCCGCCTGAGGAATGGCAACACGCTTATCAGCGACCAATTCAACCAGCAAGTCATCGAAGTCGACCGCGACCAGAACATCGTATTCAGCCAGGGCACCATCGGAGTCTCGGGGAACACTCCTGACCTGCTCAACGGCCCCTACGATGCCAAGGTCGTCGGCGACTACACCGGCCTCACGCCACCTTTCTGAAGGCACCGGCGACCACTAGTTTCGATCGCTCCAATGAATGACCCATCCTCCGCGCAAAGCTGCGGAGATGGGTTTTTTGTCGCTGACGGAACCCTTAGGGAGCTGCTACTTTCCCGCTCCGCCCTCGCCCGCGATTTTCCTTGTGCCGAAGAAGCTCCAAATGACTTCGTTGGCGTTGAGGTCGTTGCTGGTTTTGCCAACCTCTTTTTCGGACGAATACTGCTCGCCGCCGGGCCAAGTGTTGCCTCCACCCTTCACGCTGTACAGCACGACTTGTGCATTGTCGTGGCAGGCTCCGTAGGTGAAGGTCTTGGTTTCTTTGCCGCCCTTTTCTGAAGCGGGCAGTTTGTCCTGGGCCGGCTTTTCTCCGCAGCGGTCGAATTTGGCCCATGTCTTGGCGCTGTCTTCAGCGGAGAGCACCGCGAAATGACCGGGCTTGTAGGTGCCGCCGTTATAAGAGTCGACGGGGTCCTCCGTGCCATCCATGAACAGCGCGGGAACGGGACGCGAGGGCACGCAGATCATCTTCTTGGGGAGGGTGGCGCTGACCGCGGCAATCGCAGTCACGCGATCAGCCATCGAGCAGCCCATGCGGAGCGCCATGAATCCGCCATCTCCCAGGCCCGCGGCGTAAACGCGGCGAGTGTCCAGGGAGTACTCGAGGGCAATCTGGTCCAGCATTTGATTGAGAAAAGCAACGTCGTCGGCGGGCTCAGGCTTGTTTTTGTTCTCGTCAGGATTCTGTCCGCCTCTTTGGCCGCCCCTCTGGCCGCCACCCCCTGGATATCCACCGCCGGGGTACCCGCCTCCGCCTCCGCCGGGATAACCGCCTCCTCCCCCGGGATAGCCACCACCCATCCCTCCGCGACGTCCAGAGCCTCCGCGTCGCCCCATGTCCGGAGAAGGCTGCTCCGGCTGAACTCCTATGTTCCACTCTCCGTGCATGGCGTTGGGATAGACCACAATCACGCCGTCCTTGTCAGCGAGCTGGTCGAAGTGCGTAAGCCGTGCCGTGTCGCCGGCATCTTGGTTGCGGCCGTGCAGAAGAATCACGACTGGATAGTGTTGCTGCGAGTCGTAACCCTTGGGCAGACGCACGGAGAAGGTGCGGGAAACGTCATCGACGGAGATCTTTTCCTGCGTGTCTTGTCCGCGTAACGGAGCGGCGCAGAGCAACACAGAGAGGCAGGTGAAAAATGCGCCCGCCCGGCGGTACTGCTGGCGGTACTGAAGGAGCGGTCCACTTCTCGCGGGTCTGAATGTCATCGGCGATGCTGGTCGGTTTGCTATTGGCATAAGAAGCCCTAGTGTAGCCGTGGAGTTGCTAGGGGGGACCGAGAGTTTTGCAAAGTTTTGTAAGGCGATTCCGAACCGGCAAAAGGAAAGTGGGAACTTTTTCGTGTGAGAACCGTAACTAACCATGAGCCGGGCGCTGAGCCTCGAAGGTGAAAACAGCGCCGGCATCAGGAGGCGTTATGGACAGCAACATTGTGGGACTGGCGGCAGTAGTCATGGCACTCGGGATTCCGATGGCGGCTATGTACACTTTCTTTCGCGTGCGCAAGCTGCGCAGCGAAGAACGTCTGGCGGCGATTGCGCGCGGTGTGGATGTTCCCATGCAACCGGAGCTTTCAGAGGCGGCGCGCTCGCGGCGGTCCGGAACTCTGCTGGTGGCCGGGGCGATTGGCTATATCGTGACCTTCGCTCTGCTCGGACGTCACGAACCCGACGCGATGAACGCTGCGATATTTGGCGGGATTCCGCTGGCGATAGGGATAGGCTTCTTTGTGGATCACGCGCTGATCCGGCGCGACGCGAAGGCGAACTAAGGTTCCGGCTGGACTGAAATACGCAAAAACCCCGGTTCGGTGTAAAGCTTCGCCCTTCGCTTTTTATTTGCGTGGGGCGGAATTCGTTTTTCCTACCCAATCACACCTAAGGTCCCAGCCGTATAGCGATTTTCCCCTGCAGGTGTCGAAATTCCATCCTCGCGGCGCGTAAGGCTATCGGAGCTTTCTGTAAGTTCCGCAGCGCAAAGTAGATATGCCGGGTCGCAGTCATGGCCCCTATGTTGCATTTCCTTCTTCGTGGTCCGAACGGAGGCCACACTCTTGATTTGGGAGGTCACTCAACTCTATGAAACGCACAAATCCTTTCATCCGCCACTGCCTTGTGTTGGTGGGGTTTGCCATCGTTGTGGTGGGTGCGCGCGTTAGTACGCAGTCCCAGACCATGCCGCCCCAGGCACAAACGTCACAGACGCAGACTACTACGCCGCCCGACAGGGACGACGTGAGCCGACGGCAACTTGCGAGCTTTGACAGTTTCCTGGACAGCCATCCCGAGCTTGCCGAACAGCTGCGCAAAGACCCGTCCCTGGTGAATAACAAGGAGTTCGTCCAGAACCATCCGGAACTACAGCAGTTCCTGGCGGAGCATCCGGGAGTGCGGGAGGAGTACAGAGAAAATCCGAACGCATTCATGCACCAGGAAGAACGCTATGACCGCCGCGAAGACCAACGCGATCGCGACGTGACGCGGAGCGAACTGGCGAACATGGACCGCTTCATGGACAACCATCCGGAAATTGCGGAGCGGTTGCGCAAGGATCCGTCCCTGGTGAACAACAAGCAGTTCGTCGAGAACCATCCGGCACTACAGCAGTTCCTGGCGGAGCATCCGGGAGTGCGTGAGGAATACAAGGAAAATCCGAACGCATTCATGCATCAGGAAGAACGCTTTGACCGCCGCGAAGACCCGCGCGATCGCGACCTGACCCGCGGTGAACTGGCGAACATGGACCGCTTTATGGACAGCCATCCCGAAATCGCGGAGCGGTTGCGCAAGGATCCGTCGCTGGTGAACAACAAGGAGTTCGTCCAGAACCATCCGGCACTACAGCAGTTTCTGGCGGAGCATCCGGGAGTGCGTGAGGAGTACAAAGAAAATCCGAACGCATTCATGCATCAGGAAGAGCGTTTTGACCGCCGCGAGGACGCCCCTATGACGCGGCGTGATCGGGACGTCACTAGCGCGGAACTCGCCAGCTTTCACGAGTTCATGGGGAGCCACGACAAGGTCGCCGATGAGCTTTCCAAGAATCCTTCGCTCGCCAATAACCAGGAATATCTGGAGAACCACCCAGCGCTACACGATTACCTGAAGGCGCATCCGGAGGTTCATGAGGAACTGAGCGAGAATCCTGCGACGTTCATCAAGTCGGCACAACAGTTCGACCCCCACGGGATGCCAAAGGCGGCGGGCCAATCGAAGCCCAAGTAGGGCCCTCGACCTTCAGAGAGGAGGCTGCGTGGGCAGCCTCCCCTTTTGTTTTCCGGGTTTGTGGCTAGCCAAGAAGCTCAGGAGGTTTTCAATGGAGATCCTAACGAACAGAAAGACGGTTTTCGTCACAATGCTCACGCTGCTGCTTGCGCTGCCGGCATTTGCGCACGACAAGAAAAAACACGCGGATCGGGCCATGATCGAGAAGATGGAAGCCGTCCCTTGCGGCGCCAAGGAGCGGGGATTAGCCGGCCTGGGTGCCGTTTGGGGCTCAGTGGGAGTTACGCACGTGAATTCCGACGAAAAACTTTGTCCCCAATATCTATTGCGGACCGACGACATGGAGTATCACGTGCGCCCGCTCGACCATAAGCATCCTGTGATACTTCCAGTCGGCCAGGAAGCTGAATTCAAAGTTAAGAAGGACAAGCTAGACATGCGCGTGCCGGAGGGCAACGACGATGGCCGCAAGATGCGCCACTACCAGGTGGTCTCGGTGAAGCCGATCGATCACTCTGAAACGCCCGCCCCGGCAAAGTATGACGTGCCGCGTGATGTGCCACGAATGGATAAGGATAATGGCGGTAAACCAGCAGCCGGCACGAACTACGGAGGCCAGACCGTGCCCAAACCTCCGGACAACAATCCTCAGTGAGGGTTGTAGTTGCGATGTGCCGCGAGGCAGAAGTTCGAGGACATGCCAGAGCGAAGCCCGCCGGTGGCGCAAGCTGGCGGGCTGCCTCGTAATGATTACTCGGTAAGCAGCTTGTACTGCTTCTCCGTCAAGGGAACGACGCTCAAGCGTCCCTGCCGCACGAGCGGGGAATCGGCGAACAGGTTGTTCGCTTTGACCTCGGCCAGCGTCACTGGCTTGGCCAAGGGCTTGCCAGCCTTGATCTTGACTAGGGGAGTCTTCGGGTCCGACGTGTCCACCGATACCACCGTCGCTGTTCCTACCGCGCTCTTCTCATCTCCGGTGTGGTAGATGATCAGGTGCTCTCCGGGTTTCATTTCGCGCAGGTGTTTGACGGCGGCAGGATTAGTGACGCCGTCCCAGATGGTTGCGTTCTCGCGCTGGAGATCGGCGAAAGAATAAACGGTGGGCTCGGTCTTGAGAAGATAGTTCATGTGCGGAATTTTACCAAGAACAGTTTCTATTTTCTGGTTTCTAGTTCTAGTTTTTGCGGGTTGTGTTTTCACCAGAAAACCAGAAACTGGAAACCGGAAACTGTTATTGTGGCTTGGTGTTGGGATCTGGTGCTGGCGGCTTGGCGTCTTTCTTTTCGTCCTTCTTTTCCTCTGGGTGGTCCTGGTAAATCGAGTACTGGCCTTGGGGACGTTTCAGCTTGATGGTGAGATCCATTTTGGCCTGGTTCACCTCATAGTCCTCGCCGAAGGTCTGGAATCCTGAAGCCAGCACTTGCACGCGGAGCTTGCCGTAGGGAATCCCATCAAAGCTGGTTTTGCCATCGGGATCGGTTTTGAGTTCGAGTCCGCCCCTGCTCTGCTGGCCATGAGCATTTACGGGATGCATGATTACGGCGGCGTTGCGGACGGGTTTGCCGTTTTCTTCCCTCACGATGAGAAAATTCATGACGGCGGTAGGTTCTGGGTTCGGATCCCGTTGCGCGGCCGCAGTTCCGACCAGGCAAACAATCACCAGCGCACCGGCAACTGTCGAGATTATTTTGTCCCTCTTCATTCTGTCTTTGATCTTACTGTGGCATGGCACTATCATTTTTTGTCTCTGGACATTCTAACCAGTGGCGCGTGCGGGGGAAAGCAGAATTGGGAGCCGCGTGAGTTAAGACTTCCCATCGGGCGGGCGCTTGCGCTCTGCCCCAGCAGACGGAGCAAGCTGAACCAGGTCGCTGGCCACTCGGGCAGTGTTGTGGCGTGCGACTCCGGCCTCTTCGAGGTAGTCTCCGAGCACAGGGATGACGCCGAGAGCTTCGATTACCTCGAGATCGGCGACAATCTGGCAGGCGCCCTCGAGTTCGTATTTGGCTTTCAGTTCATCCGAAACGTTTGTGCGGTTGATAAGCGCATAATCGAAGATCTGCTGATGCGCGTGGCTATTGAGCGCGCGAATGTGATCCGCGGCCGTCAGGCCGAGGCTCTCGTTGGCCTGAGTCATCAGATTGCAGATGTAAACCTTGGTGGCCGGTGAGTCGACGATGGCCTCGGCGATGCCGTGTACGAGCAGGTTGGGAATGAGGCTGGTAAACAGCGAGCCGGGACCGATGCTGATGATGTCAGCGCGCGCAATGGCTTCGAGCGTCTGCGGCAGCGGATCGACGTTCGGCGGAACAAGAAACAGTTCCTGAATGCGGCCTTTGCTGGCAGTGATCTTGGTCTCTCCGCGGACGCGAGTGCCGTCCTCCATCAGAGCTTCCAGCTCGATATTCGAAGTGGTGGCGGGATGAATGTGTCCGCGCGTGACCAGGATTTCCGAAGAAAGGCGCACCGCCTCCGAGAAGTCATGTGTGATAGAAGTCAGCGCGGCCAGAAAAAGATTGCCAAAGCTGTGCCCCTCGATCCCGGAGCCTTTCTCGAAGCGGTGGCGGAAAAGCTGAGAGAGCAGAGCCTCATCCTCGCTGAGGGCGACGATGCAGTTGCGGATGTCGCCCGGCGGAAGCATGTTGAGTTCCTTGCGCAGGCGTCCGCTGGAGCCGCCATCGTCGCTGACCGTGACCACAGCGCAAAGGTCGCGAATGACGGGCGTATCGGGCCGGGCGGCGGCCACCTCCGCAGGGGAGAGCGCAAAGCGCTTGAGTCCCTTGAGCAGCGTAGAGAGGCCGGTGCCGCCGCCGATGGCGACCACGCGCAGGCCACGCTCGCGCGTGGCCTTCTCCATCGGCAACAGATCGGAGGTTTTCGTTTCCATCCGAGAATCTATTGAAGCGAGAATCGATCTAAGAAGGTTCGTCTTCCCGGAAGTAGCCATCCGGGGAAGCCAGGTCGGCAGCCGGGTCCGGGTACAACAGCTCGGTAAAGCGAGGGTCTTCGGCCAGGTTGTGAAAGTCGGAGTCATTACGCGCCTGGAAGCGCAGGCCGGCATTCAGGCGAAGCGCCTCGTCCAGATGCTTGAGAGAATCCTCCACGTGACCGGTAAGGCAGTCGAGCGCGGCCAAACCATAAATGACGAAATCAGTCTTCGGCGACTGCTTGAGCAGCTTCTCGATGTGCTCGCGCGCCGTGACATAATCTCCCACGTTCATGAGAGACACGGCATAGTCGTAGTGCTCTTCCATGCTCTTGAACTGCTGTGTAGTCGAGCGTTCGAGATGCTGGTTGCAGGTGCTGAGGTGTACTGCCGCCCTGTCGGTCAGCTCCTTGCTGGGTCCGGCGAGCACTTTCTCGAACAGCGGCTTCGCCTTGTCGAATTTGTGTTCCTGCAAAGCGCGAAGTCCGGCTTCGTAGTTCTGCAGGGCCTGGGTGACGCGCGGATCGTCCGCGACCGATGATTTCTTGGGGTTAGCTTTCTGAGCCATGTGAAGAATTTTTCCTGCGCTCGTCGTAATGGGACTCCTTAGCTCTTGAAAGTCGAAGAGCCGCTACTCAAGTATCACTCAAAGAGCGTTATAGGGCAATTGGTAGAAGCAGTACCGAGTACTCAGCAGCGAGTACAAGCAGAACGCGATTCTGCCAGAAGGTTTTCTGGGTACTGGTATTGGGTACTCGGTACCAGGTACTAGTTCATCGCCGCGGCCGATTGCAGGTCGACCTGCTTCCACTCGCCCTTGAGGATGCCGGCGCGAATCTGAGATGCGGTCTTGCCCTTCTGGTGTTGCTGGTAGGAATAGTAGAGTTCCTTCAGGCAAGTAGAGCACCGCGCGCCGTGCGTGTCTTCGAAGCAGCTGTGCAGGCTGTTGTGGCCCATGCGGTCGCAATAACAATAGCAAGGCTGCTGATGGAGTACGGTCGGAATCTTCGACGCCAACTCATAGGCGTGCGTCTGATAGGGATACTGCGCGTCCGCGCCCCAGAGCTGGTCTTTGGCGAGGATGGCAGGAAGTTTAGTCCCCTTGGGCGGCGGACCGGCGTTGTAAGCGGGAATGCCTCCTTCTTCTTCCTGGGCAGTCCATTGCGCCGAGATGGTCAGTGTCACCGTTAACAGAAAAGTGAGAGTTAGGGCGCGGTGGACGTACTTGTTATGAAGCAGGCTCCTCGGTGTCATGAAGTCTCCCGGATCGACCTATTTTAACCCAGACGCTTGTTCGGTTTTGTAAGAACGATGACTTCGGTAGAGCAACGTTCCAATTCGTTTTGCTGCCCGACACCGAAGTGATCTTGAGTCTACCCCCCACCGCAAATATCAGCAGCCTGTGGCCAACCTGAGCGTGGATCTTGGCCACAAGTGGGCCTTCAACGCGGGCTGGAATTACTACCAGTACGGGGAAGGTTCGTTCGGGACGGACGGGACGGACGGGGGACAGACGGGACGTTCCCCATTGTTCCGAGCGCTTCCACGCTACTCGCTGGTTAGGAGCCGATACGGTTATCTCATCGGCCAAGCGCAGCATCGCCAGGGGCGGAGCGTCGTCCGCAACTCCGTTACCCTCGTAATCTTGTGCCCGCAGAAGTAACTCCAATACAGTCCCCACAGCCCCGCAACGGGCACCGGTCGCCAGGAGAATTCAATCATGAAGAAACTCACCATATTGTTGACAATACTATCTCTAGCCGCCATCAGCTTTGCTTTCGCCACAAGCGCCAGCACTGCGCAAGGCGATCGCATTGCGGGTGACAAGGCAACGGCCAGTGCTCCGGGATCTTTAGACGCGAGTGGTCTGACGCAGGGCGACCAAGCGATCGCATTGCCCGATGCCCATGCCGACGCATGCAGGTGGAACCGGGATAATTGCTTGAAAGGCTGCGACGGCGCAACTTCCTGCTCGAACCAATGCTGGACCAACTACAACAACTGCATGAAACAGTAGTCCGATTCAGACCAGTAATCCTGCCACAACTGAGGAGGCATTTCGCGATGAACGTCCGCGCATGTACACGATTTCTTTCCCGGGGAGCCCTTGCCGTAACGGTGCTGCTCACTGGCTATGCCGTCGCTCACGGCGGCTCACACACCAAGAACGGCCCCAAGAGTTCCGACCCCAGGCTCAACGGCCCCCGCGACATGAACTACGACCATCTCATCGTCCCGGGGGATCGCGTCGGCCCGGTAAAGATGGGCGGCCTGGTCACCGATGCCGTGCAGCATCTGGGCAACCCGACAAAAGTCTTCCGCAGCACCTTTCGCGGCCCCGGCTATTCCTCCGATGAGGTCTATTACTACTACAAAGACGAATGCATCGAGTTTACCTGGGAGGACTCCGGCCTCAATCCCAGGATCGAAAGCGGTTTTCGCGGAGTCAATGTGACCTGCGACAAGTGGTCCACTTCCGATGGACTGCACGTTGGTTCCCCCATGCAGGAGGTCTCCGCGCACGTCGGCCAATACTGCCCTTCCACCCGTGCGGATGGCTCCATGATCGTGGCTACCAAGCAGGGCATCTGGTACGAAGCTAAGAACCGCAACAGCCCCATCACCATTATTCGCGTGATGCCCGCGACGGATGACTGGCGCGGTATGTGCAAAGACTGACCTACATCCCTTCTTAGTTGGCGGATGGCAAGCAACACCTCGTCAGACGGGATTTCCGACAGTGACTGAAGTTACTTGCTCAATTGAAGAGCGGTGAAATATGCGTCGCATGGGACACGAAAAAGAATCAGTCACGGTGCCGACGCCGCGGTTCTGGGCCTTCAAATGTAAAGTGTGCCGCAACTACCACAAGGGGAGCCCGGTCGATGAAAATTCCCTACTTAGCGGCGTGCTGATGTGTGGTAAGTATGAATGCCCCGATCGCCCCGGAGAGATAGGTTATTCTTCTCGCGAAGATTGGGTTCCGATGACGGCGGCAGAATGGGACGCGCTACCCAACAGATAGGGGAATTCGCGGACAGGACGGGACGTTTCCTCTATTTCCGTAAGTCTATGTAACTGGCACTCGCTCTCAACGAGTGCCAGCATCGATCCTGATCGCAGACTCTTTTCCTTCGCCCTATGTCTTTCTGACCACGTTTCGCGGCGCTTTCCCTAAGCCTATCCCTCCCAGCCACTTGCCTTCCACCGACTATAGCTTTAAGGTGGTTTTTCGGGTTTTCCGGGATTTCCACAGTGTTCCGGTAAAACGTGAGTTGTGTTCCAGTCGGAACATTGTGGGTAATGTTCCAACTGGAAACATTCTGTACGTACAATGTTCCCGCCGAAACAACCCCTCCCGATGTCCGAAGTCCCCGAGGGGCTTGAGAAGGTTGATTCGTGCACTGTCTACAACGCTCAGCCAAGTAGCCGCGATCTGTATACAATAGGGAAGCCGCATGCCCGATACGCCCACCACCGAATCCGAAAACAAGACGGCGCTGCTTTCGCAGCTTGCGCCTGCGCAGGCAAGCTCACGCGCTCGGTTGCGTCCGGCTTTCGCGGTCTGGCTGCGCGACTTGATTCTCTCGGTGGCGATCTCTCTGTTCATCATCGTGTTCATCTATCAGCCGGTGAAGGTGGAAGGCACGAGCATGTTGCCATCGCTCGAAGACCAGGAGCGAATCTTTGTCAACAAATTCGTGTACCGCCTGGAGCCGATTTCGCGCGGGGACGTGGTGGTGTTTCGTTATCCGCGCGATCCCTCGAAGAGTTACATCAAGCGCGTGATAGGAGTGGCCGGGGACCGTATCCGCATCGACGGCGGGCAAGTGTATGTGAACGGCGACGCGTTGGATGAAGATTACGTTCCACCCGCCTATGACGACGCGCGCTCGTATCCTGAAGCTGTTGTGCCGCCATATTGCTATTTCGTGCTGGGCGATCACCGGTCGATGTCGAACGACAGCCGCGACTTCGGTCCGGTGAATCAAAGTTATATCTACGGCAAGGCTGTATTTGGATATTGGCCCATGGATAAGCTGGGAAGAGTGCGGTAGCTCCAGAGTCGGTTCTTACTGCCAGAGTCTGGCTTTCCTGCTTTTTCTACCCTATTGGTATGCTTCTTCGGGCGTGATCCGTCTCAATATCTGTAGCAGGCTCCGGCAAACGCACATGAGGCTCTACTTTGATCGGTGACACAGCTCGACAACCCAGGATCGCGGCCTCTAGCTCGATGCCCACCCTCGCTGCGGGGATTTTTTTTGGCGATGCTTGCCGGACCGTGAAGACATCATCCTTCCTGTTTTCGGAACTGGAAGCGACCGTGCCAGAACGCGAAGTGCCGCGGCACACGCACGAAACGCCCCATTTTGTGCTGGTGCTTCGGGGGATTTATCTGACCGAAGCGCGTAACCAGGGCGGACCGTGCTCGTCGTCAACTCTGATCTTCAATCCGTCAGGCACGACACATCGGGATTGTTTTCGGAGCCGGAACGCCCGATTTCTTAGCATCAGTCCTGGCCTGGATGGATCGAGGCTTTTAGATAAAGACTCGTCCGTCGCGCGAGTGGTCGCGGGAGGCTCTGTGCGCTCCGATGGCGGTGCGCTGATCGTGGGGGCGATCGCACGCGAATTTGAACGTGAAAAGCATCCGTCCGCACTTGTTCTTGAGAGTCTCGGACTAGAACTGATCGGTCAACTGGTCCGGCTGGATGAGAGCATCGAGTCGCGCCGGATTCCCGACTGGCTGCTGCGGACGAAGGAGATGATGGAAGACTGCGCGGGCAACGAACTCAATATTGCCGACCTTGCAGCCACAATGTTGGTCCATCCGGTTTATCTGGCACGTGCGTTCAGAAAGTATTTTGGGCACTCTCCGGGCGAATACCTGCGGCGTAAACGATTGCTACGCGTTCAACGGCTCCTGGCGAATACCCGGCTGCCGCTGGTCGACGTGGCTCTTCAGTATGGCTTTTCCGACCAGAGCCGAATGACTCACGCGTTTACGAGCGAGTTCGGAATCGCCCCGGGTCAATATCGCCGGCAGCGCTTGCCCTAAATGTGGACAAAACTGGCAAGTTGCAAAACGACAAGGTTTCAAATCCCTCTCGTGGCAGACTCAACTGAAGCTCAAGTTTTGGAGGCTAAGACCTTGCTTCGTTCTGTTTTGTTGACTTTCATCGCTGCATGCTGCTTCGTCGCCATTGCCCGAAGCCAAACCGCAACTGCCGATTGGCCGACCAGTTCTGCTGACGCCAATGGGATGTCTATCGACAAGTTGCGGGCAATGGAAACCGCGGTTCGAGCCGGCGACTTCAAGAAGATCGGAAGCGTTGTGATAGCCCGGCACGGAAACTTACTATATGAGGTTTACTTTGATGGCGACGCGAACACCCTCCGCGATACCCGCTCGGCTACCAAGAGCATCACTGACGTGCTCATTGGCATTGCCTTGGGCGAAAAGAAATTGAGCGTCAATGCGCGAGTGCTTCAACTGCTGCCAGAGCGTGCGCGCAAACTGCAAAACCCTGATCCGCGGAAGAACAAGATCGCGATAGAAGATTTTCTCACTATGAGTTCGCCGCTCGAATGCGACGACTGGAACGACGCATCGCGAGGCAACGAGGAGCGCATGTACCTGGTGGAAGATTGGGTGCAGTTCATTTTTGATCTGCCAATTCGAGGTAGGATGCACGCGGGTGAAAAAATCGAGCCGCCACCCTACGGAAGGTATTTCAGCTACTGCACCGGCGGAGTCTTCACCTTGAGCGAGGTGCTGCAGAAGGCAACGGGCGTGCGCACTGATCGTTATGCTCAGGAAAAGCTCTTCGGTCCGCTTGGGATTAGCGACGTCGAGTGGGTCTACTCGCCCTTGAACATTCCACAAACCGGAGGTGGACTACGGCTGCGAAGCCGTGACCTGCTGAAGGTCGCCCAGCTCTACCTGAATGGCGGAAGGTGGAACGGAAAATCCATTGTTGACGAGGCCTGGGTGCGAGCGTCGACCCAGCCCCACGCTCGCATCGATGACGAAACCGAATACGGTTATCTGTGGTGGCTCAAGTCCTTTAGGTCAGGAGGTAAGAGCTATCCGGCATTTTTCATGAGTGGAAATGGCGGCAATAAAGTCGTGGCGTTTCCTGGGCTCGATTTAGCGGTGGTTATCACCAGTACAAACTACAACACGCGCGGCATGCACGAGCAGACGGAGAAACTCTTGACCGACTATATCCTGCCTTCGGTCGGGCAGTGAGTTGAACCTAAGAAGCCTTCGAGAAGGTGAGATTTCCACACTTACGCCGCGTTCCGTGCTTGGTCCCAAATGCAATCCCTGTTAAAATCCTGAAAATCCACACACTGGAGCGAGAATGCAGGCTACGCTTGCCCTCGAAGACGGCAGAGTCTTCCGCGGCAAAGGCTACGGTGCCAAAGGCGAGTGCTACGGCGAAGTCGTTTTTAATACTTCCATCACTGGCTATCAGGAAATCTTTACCGATCCTTCTTACTCGGGACAGATCGTTGTCCTGACCAATCCTCAGATCGGCAACTACGGAACCAATCAGGAAGACAACGAAGCCACGCGTCCGTGGATCGAAGGGCTGATCGTGCGCGAGTTCTCGAAGGTGAGTTCGAACTGGCGCTCGCAGCAGGTGACGGACGAATACCTGGAACAGTTCAAGGTGCCTGTGCTCTCGGATATCGACACGCGGGCGCTGGTGCGGCATCTGCGCGACCACGGCGTGATGCGCGGCGTGGTTTCGACCATCGAGAATGACGCGGCGAAACTAGTGGCTAAGGCGAACTCGATTCCGAAGATGGATGGAACGGACTTAGCGAAGGTAGTGAGCACCAAGGGTGCGTACGTGTGGGAAGTCGGTGAGCGCTCGCATGAACCGGTGGCGCAGGTGGGAGTGAAAGACGAGCCCGCGCGCTTTCATGTGGTGGCTTACGATTTTGGCATCAAGCAAAACATTCTACGGAAGTTACGCGGTGAGGGTTGTCGGGTGACGGTGGTTCCGGCGCAGACGCTGGCGGAGGATGTGCTGGCGCTGAAACCCGATGGAGTGTTTCTGTCGAATGGACCGGGCGACCCGGAGCCGTGTACGTATGCGGTCGATTCCATTCGACGGCTGATGGGACGGCAGCCGATCTTTGGGATTTGCCTGGGACATCAACTCACCGGCATCGCGCTCGGTGGGAAAACCTTCAAGCTGAAGTTTGGACACCACGGTGGGAATCATCCCGTGAAGCAGTTGGCCACGGGGAAGATCGAGATCACAGCGCACAACCATAACTTTGCGGTCGATCCGGATTCGTTGCCGGAGAGCGAAGTTGAACTCACGCACATGGATTTGAACGACTCGACTCTGGAAGGCCTGCGGCATCGCAACCTGCCCCTGTTCAGCGTGCAGTATCACCCGGAAGCCGCGCCGGGGCCGCATGACTCGCATTACCTGTTCAAGGATTTCGTGAAGATGATGGAGGAGTGGAAAGGGTGAGGTTGACGCTCATCGTCGCGTCATGTTTGATGCTTGCAGCGCCAGCAGTTGCCTCATCCGTAGAGGTGAGGGCGCTCAAGCAGCAATCGTCGTCGCGGCGCGTTCGAGTGGCCGTTTCTCTTAACGGACGTCCCGCTGCCGGAGCGAATGTAGATTTTTGTACGGCTGGAGACAAGTCCTGCGTGACTGTCTTGGCAGGAAAGAGCGGAATCGCTGCCTCGCCGCGATTGCCGGACGGGAATTATATTGTGACTGCATCGCTTGACGACGTTAGTGGCGGGGACCTGTTTCTGCACGTATCTCGTAAGGGAAAAACAAGTGCGTTTTCAATTGATTTGACGGAATCATTTCGTGCAGCGCAGGACTACCAGGCGGCTGCTGATAAGCAACCAATCCTCGCGACATTGCAGGTTTTCCAAGGACTTCTTCGAGACCCATCGGGAGCGACGATTGCGGGAGCTAACATCAAGATTGTACGCAGGGGATCTGAGAATCACGCAATTGTTCAAAGAGCAAGGACTGATCCGACCGGTCATTTTTCAGTGACTCTGGACGATGGTATGTATGTTGCCTTCTTCTCGTGTCCGGGCTTTCGCACAGAGATCATTCCCTTTGAGATTGCGCCACAAGGGAGTAAAGAGTTGTTCGTTAAGCTGCAACTCGGCCAAACCAGCTAAACAATAAATGCCCAAACGCACTGACATCTCGAAACTCTTGATTCTCGGGTTTCTTTTCTACTCAGCGCTTGTGTTGCAGGCATTTGCCTGCTCTTACTTCCCGCCGACTTACACGGTCGGGAAGAACTTTGTGGTTAAGGTCTCTAGTCTCGAGGGGACTACATTCCCTGGCGTACGCGTAATTCTGGTCCGAGCCCATCGAGTTTCAAGATTCGCTCTGACGGACCGAGAGGGAAGAGTTCGATTCGAAAACGTGGAGCCGGGGGACTATTCGCTGGAGATCGATCAACTGGGGATTGCTGGTTGGGATACGGCTGGACTGATAGTGGTCGATAGCCCGAAGAAACAAGCCCTGGAAAAACAGGAGATTCAATTGCACTGGCCCAGTTCAGATGTCTTGCAGGCCTCCGAGCTAAAAGGAATTTTCCTGGCCGGTGGAACTGCGAAGCCTATCGCACAAAGCTCTCTACAGCTCGTGCATGGGCTGGACGGATCGCTAGAGTCGAGGCTTCTGACAGACGAAACAGGCCGATTTGATCTCGGCTCTCCTGAGCCGGGATTGTACTTCATTAAGGTTGAGTCATCGCTTCCGGGGCCGTGGGAGCCGCGCGGCGCGATTCCTGTGATGGTGAAGCCCGGTTCCAAGAGGGAACTAACTGTGGCGATGGGAGAAAGTTCTTGCGGCCTGATGTACTCCGAGGTTTGCCCCGCGCCGCCGGTTACGATGAGCCGTATTGAGGGTAATGTAACCGACCCGGAAGGCGCGGCGATCAGTCGCGCCAATATCGACTTATTCCCGTCGAAATCCAAAGATCAAGCGCCCGTCAAGACCGTGACGCCCGATAGCGATGGCCATTTCAGCATGGCTGATGTGGCACCGGGAGACTATCAATTGAGGATCAGCTCGACTGGTTTTTCGCCGCTGTTCATTCCGATGAAAGTTGTTCCCAAGGCTTCCAGCGATGGTGCGCTCCATCTCAAGTTAGGGATGCTCGGCGGGGCATGCCCTGGGTCGAAGGCGGCACCGCAGGAGAGCGTAGCGAACTGATGCCTAAACGCACTGACATCTCGAAGATTCTGATTCTCGGCTCCGGCCCTATCGTCATTGGGCAGTCGGCGGAGTTTGATTACTCAGGCACGCAGGCTTGCAAGGCGCTCAAGTCTGAGGGCTATGAGGTGGTGCTGGCCAATTCCAATCCGGCGACCATCATGACTGATCCGGAGATTGCCGACCGCACTTATATTGAGCCGCTTACGCTTGAATATCTGGAAGAGATTATCCGCATCGAGCGAGAAATGGCGCCGGGCGCGGGTTTTGCCGTGTTGCCTACCGTGGGCGGGCAGACTGCGCTCAATCTGGCGATTGAGCTTTCTGACGGCGGCGTCCTCGAAAAATACGATGTACACCTGATCGGTGCGAACGTCGCGGCCATTAAGAAAGCTGAAGACCGCCTTTTCTTCAAGGATGCGATGCAGAAGATCGGACTCGACGTGCCCAAGTCGGCGCTGGTGAACAACGTGAAAGACGGGCTGGAGTTTGCCGGGAAGATCGGCTTTCCGGTGATCGTGAGGCCCTCGTTCACGCTGGGCGGTTCGGGCGGCGGCATCGCTTATAACCGCGAGGAAATGGTTGAAGTGCTTGGACGCGGGCTTGATTTCTCTCCGGTGCACGAGGCGCTCATTGAAGAGTCCGTGCTCGGTTGGAAAGAATTCGAACTCGAGGTGATGCGCGACACCAAAGACAACGTCATCATCATCTGTTCGATTGAGAACTTCGATCCCATGGGCGTGCACACCGGCGATTCCATCACGGTCGCTCCGGCGCAGACTCTCACTGACCGCGAGTACCAGGCCATGCGCGACGCGTCGATTGCAGTGATCCGCGAGATCGGCGTGGATACGGGTGGTTCGAACATTCAGTTTGGCGTGAATCCTGAGACCGGGCGCATGGTGGTGATTGAGATGAACCCGCGCGTCTCGCGGTCTTCTGCACTTGCATCCAAAGCAACCGGCTTTCCCATTGCGAAGATTGCCGCTAAGCTCGCCGTGGGATACACGCTGGATGAGATTCCGAACGACATTACGCGGAAGACTCCAGCATGTTTCGAGCCGACGCTGGATTATGTGGTGGTGAAGATTCCGAAATGGCAGTTCGAGAAGTTTCCCGGCGCCGACGAGAACCTGGGGCCGCAGATGAAGTCGGTGGGCGAGGTGATGGCGATCGGCCGCACTTTTAAAGAAGCGCTGATGAAGGGGATCCGCTCGCTCGATACCGGCAAGCGCGTGGGCGGCGAGAAGATTGAGCCCAAGATCCTGACGCAGCGGCTGGTGACGCCGCATCCCGAGCGGCTGGCCTATGTACAGTACGCGCTGCGGCAGGGACACACGGTGAAGCAGATCGCGAAGATGACCTCGATGGATCCATGGTTTCTCTACCAGCTCAAAGAGATTAACGACATGCAGCTTGAGCTGGAGAAGCATCCGATGGAGTCGATCCCGACAGAGGTTTTGCGCGAGGCCAAGCGCATGGGATTTTCGGATGGACGTTTGGCCAACGTGTGGCGGTTGGAGGGGCAGGAGAAAGTCCGGCACCTGCGGAAGAAGCATGGCGTGATGCCCGTGTACAAGCGCGTGGACACGTGCGCGGCGGAGTTCGAAAGTTTCACGCCGTATCTTTATTCGACATATGAAGACGAAGACGAGGCCGTGCCGACCGATAAGAAGAAGGTGATCATTCTGGGCAGCGGGCCCAACCGCATCGGGCAGGGAATCGAGTTCGACTACTGCTGCTGCCACGCATCGTTCGCGCTGCACGAAGATGGTTACGAGACGATCATGATCAACTGCAATCCTGAGACGGTCTCGACCGACTACGACACCAGCGACCGGCTCTACTTCGAGCCGCTGACCTTTGAAGATGTTTGGTCGATTTACCAGCACGAGACGTCGAAAGGCGCGCCGGTGGGCGTGATTGTGCAGTTTGGCGGGCAGACGCCGCTGAACCTGGCTTTGCCGCTGAAGGCTGCGGGCGTGAATATTATCGGCACGTCGCCGGAGTCGATTGATCTGGCTGAAGATCGCAAGCACTTCAACAAGCTTTTGGAAGAACTGAAAATTCCGCAGGCCGCGGGAGTGATGGCGACTTCGCTCGAAGAAGCCATCGATGGCGCAAAACGCGTGGAATATCCGGTGGTGGTGCGGCCTTCGTATGTGCTGGGCGGGCGCGCCATGGTGATCGCTTACGACGAAGAGTCTGTGGTGCGGTATATGAAGGAGGCGGTCGAGTACTCGCACGATCGTCCGGTGCTGATCGATCACTTTCTCGAAGATGCGATTGAAGTAGACGTGGACGCGCTCTCCGACGGCGAAGACGTGGTGATCGGCGGCATCATGCAGCACATTGAAGAGGCGGGCATTCACTCCGGAGATTCTTCGTGCGTGCTGCCGGCGGTGGATATTTCGCAACCGCTCATGGACCGGATGCGCGATTACACTTTCAAACTGGCGCGAGCATTGAAGGTGGTGGGGCTGATGAATATTCAGTTCGCCATCCCGCGCGGCAATGGGGGCACGTCGGGCAATGGCGCGGAAGGCGGGAAAGTCTACGTGCTGGAGGTGAATCCACGGGCTTCGCGCACCGTGCCGTATGTTTCCAAAGCCACGGGAGTTCCGATGGCAAAGATTGCGGCACGGCTGATGACTGGCCGCAAGCTGCGCGAGTTCTTGCCGGAGAATATCGACCGGCGCACCGATCTCGACACGGGAAGATGCTATTACGTGAAGTCACCCGTGTTTCCGTGGAATAAGTTTCCTGGTGTCGACACGGTACTGGGTCCGGAGATGAAATCCACCGGCGAAGTGATGGGCGTGGGCGACAGCTTCGGCGAAGCCTTCGCCAAGGCACAACTGGCGGCAGGCCAGAAGTTGCCTACGCAAGGGACAGTTTTCATCAGCGTGACTGACCACGATAAGCGCCATGTTGCCGACGTGGCGCGCAAGTTTGTGGATATGGGTTTCAAATTGGTAGCTACTTCAGGCACGGGCGACGTGATTGAAGCGGCGGGCATGAAAGTCGACCGCGTGTACAAAGTGAAGGAAGGCCGTCCGAACGTGGTGGATTTCATCAAGGGCCAGCGCATTCATCTCATCGTAAACACGCCTACCGGACTTGAGCCGTGGTTCGATGAGAGAGCGATCCGGCGCGCGGCGGTGATGGCGCGGATTCCTACCATCACCACCCTCTCGGCAGCACGCGCGGCCGCGGAGGGGATCGCGGCGTTGCAGCGCGGGGAAGTGAACATACGGGCACTGCAGCAGTTGCACGCGGAGAGAGCTACAGCAAAGCCTTAGAAATGGCGTTGCTCCAAGGGAGGAAGATTTGAGTCCCCTTCAGGGCAGTTCAAGACGTTTGTGGATTGGCGTTTCTCTGCTTGCGGGCTGTTGGCTGGCGCTGGCCTGTTCTCCTTCAAAGGCAAAAGAAAGTGCGGAAAACGCCGTGGCTAAGTTCCATTCCCAGCTCGATGCCGAGCAATACCATGACATTTACGTTCAGGCGAGTCCAGAATTTCAAAAGTCAGGGAGTGAAGCGGAGATTTCGGAGTTTCTAGCGGCCATCCATCGAAAGCTTGGCCGAGTTCAGCGCTCCGATGAGCAAGGTTTTAATCTTAACTTCAATACTTCAGGTTCAACTGTTTCCCTGAGTTATAGCTCACAGTTCGCGAACGGTCCCGCCGCTGAGCATTTTGTGTGGCGGGTTGGAGATGAGCCGTCGCTCATTAATTATCGAATCGATTCTCGAATACTGATTACTAAGTGAACCCGACTTTCAGCTTGAAAGGCCAAGTATTCTATGCTCCTTCACGGTATTTTCCCTCCCATTACGACGCCGTTCTATCCCGACGGCAATGTCTACTTCAAAAAGCTTGAGAGCAACGTTGAGCGCTATTCGCTTACGCCTTGCGCTGGCATTGTTGTACTTGGCTCGACCGGCGAGGCTATTCTGCTTTCCGATCAGGAGCGGCACGATGTATTGAAGTCTGCGCGCGAGGCGGCTGCACCAAACAAGGTTTTGATTGCAGGAACTGGAGTTGAGTCCGCGATCGAGACTTTGAGGCTTACCGAATACGCTGCCGAGCTGGGCTACGATGTTGCCATGGTGCGCACGCCGCATTACTACAAGAAACAGATGCAGGCGGCAAACATTCTGGCGTTTTACCGCACTGTGGCTGATCGCTCGCCACTACCGGTGATCATTTACAACTTTCCTCAAGCCACGGGCTACGACATTCCTGCTGAATTGGTGATCGAACTGGCGGAACATCCGAACCTGACCGGGATCAAGGAATCGAGCGGCGACGTGGAAAAAGTGCGCAGGATGGTGGAAGGGACGCGGCACATCCGGCGCAGCGTTACGGTTACTGAAACGTTTGAGGCGGTGACGCCGCGCATGCTCGCGGCGGCGACTACAGGCTCGAATGGAGAGGGCGGGGAGTTGGTGCAGGTTGGGGGACTCGCGGGTTCATCGTCATCAGCAGGAAAGCCGTCTTCTGCGGCGGTCACGGTTGTCGGCAAGATGAAGACACGGCAGAAGGAAGCGGGATTCCAGGTGCTGGTGGGGGCGGCGCAGAAGCTGCATCCTTCGCTTGATGTTGGAGCGGTGGGAGCGATTCTGGCGTTTGCCTGTGTTGCGCCAACCTCGTGCTATGAGATTTACGCGGCATGGAAGGAAGGCGACGCCGAATTGGCGAACTTGAAGCAGGAGCGCATTGCCCGCGCGGCGCAACGGGTGGTGGGCGAGTTGGGGATTCCGGGGGTGAAGTACGGGATGGAGTTCAACGGCTACTTCGGCGGTGGGGCGCGCCTGCCGCTTCTGCCGCTTACGGGCGAGGTGAAGGACGAGGTAGAGCGACTGCTGGCGGATGTAAGGAACTGAGTGCGTGGAGCGCAATTCGTAAAGTATCGCTTTGCGTATCACTCGAGCGTGTGTTAGAACTCACGTCCAAATGACGAAAGCGCGCCGGATTCTCGGGTTGGTTTTCCTTTGCCTAATCAACACTACCCTCTTGGCGAAAAACGAGCCGCCAATAGTCATGACGTGGCCGGCGGACAAGCCTGCGCTCAAGCTGAGTTTCGACAAGTTTCGACAGACGAGTACCTATGCCGGGCAGAATACATTTATTTCGGAGGTGACCGTTCAGAACCTGACAGAGCGGCAGATCCCGCGGGCCTCTTTCACCGTCTATTTCATGGACAAGAACAAAGTGCGAATCGGAGAAGGACTTCTTCAGGTATCAGACCTGGAAGCTGGGCAGTCGGCAAGAATTCAATTTCAATTCAACTCTGTCGGAATCCCCGCGAGCATCGCTTTGTCCGCCAAGAAGGACATGCTGGCTCCGCCTGGAGTGAAAACGATTCCATTGCGAGTCCTCTCGGTGCCACCTGGCGCCAAGTTGAAAGTCGACGGGCAGGATGCCGGTACCACACCGGTTATGGTTCGACTGACTGTTGGCACACATCAACTCGATTTGATTAAGGAAGGCTATGCGCCGGGAAACACCCCGCTGGACGTGACCCCCGATGAACTGCCCGGCGGAAGCATTACGGTTGAACTGGGTGGGCTCTCGCGAGATACGGTGGAACTGCGCGACGGATCCGTAGTGTTGTGCGATGTCGTATCCGTGTCGATGACCCAAGTCGTGCTGCGTGCAGATGGAAAAGACCAGACGTATGATCGAAACCAGGTGAAAAAAATTACGCTGGTGGAACGGCAAGTGATCCAGCAGCCGCCAATCACACTGCCGGCGGAGTCTCACCCATGAGAGAGGGTTCGCGCCCCAAGGTCGCTAAGGTTTCCGAAGAAAAAGGCATGGTCGGCCGCGCCGGGATGGAGGCAGAACGCCGGCAACCACGAGGCTTGTGATCGAGGCCGCCGTTGCCGTATACTGGGTTCGAACGAACGTTCGAATTAGCGCCAGCCTTTTAGGACTTATGGGGAGTCCATCAACAGCAGCACGAGTTTCGCGGCGGCACCGCTCTGCGCCAGCGCCCGCCACGCGCTTTGACCGGCGGCTGGCGCAGATTCTCAGCCATGCCACCGAAGTGTTTTGCAAAAAGGGATACGAGGGCGCGTCGATGCGCGATCTCTCGCGCGAGAGTGGCATGTCGCTGGCCGGACTCTATTACTACTTCGAATCTAAAGAGCGGCTACTCTTCCTGATCCAGAAGCACACGTTTACGACCATCGTACAGCGGCTGAAAGCGCGGCTGGAGGGCGTGAGCGATCCGGAACAGCGAATCCGCATTTTTATTCTGAATCACTTGGAGTATTTTCTGGCCAATCCGGCAAGCATGAAGGTGCTTTCGCACGAGGCCGAGGCGTTGAGAAACAGCTTTGCCTCCGAAGTCGCCGCTATTAAACGAGAGTACTACCGCATCTGCGTGGGCTTGTTGGATGAATTGAAGAGCGACCGGGGTTTGGAATTCTCTACGCGCATCGCCGTACTCAGCCTGTTCGGTATGATGAATTGGATCTATACGTGGCACAACCCCAGGGTCGATGCCGACGCCGAACAATTGGCGCGCGAGATGAGCGATGTCTTTCTGCGCGGCGTGATGAACGGGAGTAAAGTGCGCAAAGATGTGCGCTGAGGACGGATTTGTTTTGATTCCCGGTGAAACCAGGATTCCTCGCTTTCGCTCGGAATGACAACGAGACAATGGAATGACAAAGAGATGACCGAACAACAACAGAGATAACCGAACGACAAGAGTAAATTGATATTTACGAAAACATAAGGAGCTACAGACATGGCGACCACAATGCAGCCGGCGACCGGCGAAACTACCAAACAGCTAGTCAACTACCGCAAAGATGGCGGAGTAGCCGTGATTGAGATGTGCGATCCGCCGGCCAATACCTACACCTACGAGATGAACCGGCAGTTGGATGAGGCGATCCTGCGCGCGCGCATGGAGAATGACGTCTACGTTATTTTGCTCACCGGAGCGGGCGACAAGTTTTTCTCCGCCGGCGCCAACATCAAGATGCTGTCGAGCGTCGATCCGACTTTCAAGTATTACTTCTGCCTGCACGCCAACGAAATGCTGCTGCGGCTGGAGCACACGCCGAAGCTGGTGATTGCGGCGATCAACGGCCACTGCGTCGGTGGTGGATTGGAGATCGCCATGGCCGCCGACATTCGTATCGCACGGAAAGATGCGGGCAAGATTGGCCTGCCGGAAGTGAATCTCGGCGTGCTTCCCGGCACTGGCGGTACGCAGCGGCTTTCGCGGCTGGTGGGGAAGAGCAAGGCGATCGAACTGATGGTGACGGGCAATACTTTTTCGTTTGAAGAGGCGCAGGAGCTGGGCATCATCAACGACATCTACGAGCGCGATGGCTTCATGGAAAACATGATGGAGTACGCGAAACAATTCTGTCCGCCGAACAAAGCTGCCAAGGCCGTGGGACGGATCAAGCGCGCGGTGCAGACGGGATGGGAGATTCCTATGGAGTCGGCGCTGGCGGTGGAACGGGAGAACCAGCAGATACTCTTCCAGAGCGAGGATGCGAAGGAAGGCCTAGCGGCTTACGTGGAGAAGCGGCCCGCGGTTTTTAAGGCGAAATAGCAGCTAGTACCTGGTACCTAGTACCGAGTGGGCGGGCGGGACGCCCGCCCGACAGCCGGCGGGCCTTCGACTTCGCTCAGGGCAGGCTGCCGGCGCTACCACGTTGGCTCTTACCGCGTCAGCGCTTTGATTGACACTACGAGGAAGAAAGATGCTTGCAGCTAAGGTGAAGATTGAACCCGGGCAGTTGCTGATTGATGGGCAATGGGTTGATGGGGCTAAGAAATTCGACACTATCAATCCCGCTACGGGAGAGGTGCTGACGCAGATTGCGGAGGCGTTCGAGCGCCGATGTTGATCGCGCAGTCGATGCGGCTCGGCGCGCGCTTCGAAGATCGGAACGGCCCGTGGCGAAAACTTTCGGCCAGCGAACGCGGGCGCCTGATCTGGAAGCTCGCCGATCTGGTCGAGAAAAATATCGACGAGTTCGCCGAACTGGAAACGCTCGACAACGGCAAGCCGATTTTCGAGTCGCGCTACGTCGACATGCCGATGGTGATTGACGTTCTGCGCTATTACGCGGGCTGGCGACGAAGATTCACGGCGAAACCGTCAACACTTTCGAAACCGCTTTCACCTACACGCTGCGCGAGCCCGTAGGCGTGGTGGGATTGATCGTTCCCTGGAACTTTCCGCTGCTGCTGGCTTCGTGGAAGGTTGGTCCGGCGCTGGCTTGCGGGAATACGATTGTGTGGAAGCCGGCAAGCCAGACCTCGCTGACCACGTTCGATTCGGAAAGCTGGCGGTTGAGGCGGGCGTGCCCGCGGGCGTCATCAACATTGTCACCGGCCCCGGAGATGTGGGGCGGGCGATGGTGAAGCATCCGGGAATCGACAAGATTGCTTTCACTGGCTCGACCGCAGTCGGGCAAGGAAATCATGCGGAGCGCGGCCGACACCGTGAAGCGCATCACGCTGGAACTCGGCGGAAAGTCGCCGAATATTGTTTTTGCCGATTCCGATATCGACAATGCCGTGAAAGGCGCGATCACCGGAATCTTCTATGGCAAGGGCGAGGTCTGCAACGCCGGCTCGCGGCTGTTTCGTCGAAAGCAAAGTGAAGGATGAGTTCATCGAGAAACTGGCGGCGCGGGCGGCGAAGATGCGTCCGGCGGATCCGCTCGACCCGAAGACCCGCATTGGGCGCGATTGTCAGCCAGGAGCAGATGCAGACGGTGCTGGGCTACATCGAGGCCGGCAAGAAAGAAGGCGCGAAGCTGGTCGCGGGCGGAAATCGCGTCACCGTGGATGGCGGCAAAGGATTTTTCATCGAGCCGACGATCTTCGGCGATGTGAAGAACGATATGAAGATTGCGCGGGAAGAAATCTTCGGGCCGGTGCTCTCGGTCTGACTTTTGACGATGTCGACGAAGTCATCGAGCAGGCGAACAATAATCCGTATGGCTTGGCGGCAGCGGTGTGGACGCGCGATGTGAAGAAGGCGCACATGGTCTCGCGGCGGCTGAAGGCCGGCACGGTGTGGATCAATACTTATGGATTGATGGACGCGTCGCTGCCGTTCGGCGGATACAAGAGTTCGGGCTTCGGCCGCGAGCTTGGAGCACAGGCGATCGAGCATTACACCGAGATGAAAACAGTTTGGCTGAATATGGGGTAGGAGCGGCATTATGCCGGGTAAAGTAGCAAAAATCGGAACCTTCAGTGACTGGATAGGCATGTTCAACGACTGGCGCAAAGATATTGGCGTCAACACTGAGGACATCGAGGCCTTCCACTTCGACACGCTTTACGGCGCGATCGATACCGAAGAGATCGAGTTCGGTTCGTACAAGGGCCGGCGCAAATGGGAGAACCTGCGCCAGATTCCCACGCAGCAGATGCGCGACGCGCTGATGAATATGATCGTCTACCAGGGCGACACCGAGTTTGCCAGCGTCGAGCAGCAGCGCAATCTTCTGGAAAATGCGCCCACCGACTGGGACCGCCGCGCCATCACGCGGGTCATGATTGAGGAAATGCGCCATGGCTGGCAGATGTGCGCGCTGCTAGTCGATCACTTCGGCTATTCGGGCAAAGTCGAGGCGCAGAAGATGCTGGAGCGGCGCGCGTTTGAGAACAAGCGGTTGCTGGGCGCGTTCAATGTCGACGTCGACAACTGGATGGACTTTTTCACCTACACGGACTTCGTCGACCGCGACGGAAAGTTCCAGTTGCAGATGCTGAAGTACTCCGCGTTCGCGCCGCTGGGACGGTCGATGTCCTACATGCTGCGGGAAGAGGCCTTTCACATGGGCACGGGCAACGACGGCCTGCGGCGCATTGTGGAAGCGGGCGTGATTCCGGGCTGGCTGATTCAGAAATATCTTAACAAGTGGATTTCGAGTTCCTACGATCTGTTCGGCACCGATCATTCTTCGTCGGCGCACTGGGCGTATGTGTGGGGCGTCAAGGGACGCTACGACGAGCCGAAGAATGAGCATGCTCCGGACCTTGACGATTTGAATGACTACAACCGGAATCTTTATCGCGACGAAGTCGCGGGTCTGATTGAGCGTTTCAACGGCGCACTGAAGCCGGGCCAACCGAAACTGTATGCGCCCCACATCAAGTTCAATCGCGAAATCGGGCGCTGGGCGGGACAGAAGTTCCATGCACAGACGGGCGAACCGCTCGATGACCGCGCCTACGAAGAGCATCTGAAGGATTACATGCCGTCGGCGGAAGACAAGAAGCTGCTGCTGGAGATCATCGGGACGGAGAAGAAGTGGATTGCCGAAAAGACCGGAGCGCGCGATCCGCTGGCCAGCATTGGTGAGGTTCGGAAGTCGGCGATCAATTTGTAAAGTCAAAAGTCTATTCACAACAGAGGCACAGAGAAAATCAATGGCCTCCACAGTAGTGGAATCCAAACTCGCTCGGCTCACCGTTGATGTTCACGCTCCGGTGGCGCGACTCGTTCTGCGAAATCCGCCGGTGAACGTCATCGACATTCCGATGATGGAAGAGTTGGCTAAGGTCATTGCAGAAATCGAAGCGCGTTCGGATGTTTCTGTAGTCGTGCTGAGTGGTGAGGGCAAGGCGTTCTCGGCGGGGGTCGATGTGGCAACGCACACTCCCGATAAAGTCGCCGGCATGCTGCTCAAGTTCCACGCGGTGATTCGCGCGTTGGTCGCAAGCAAGAAGGTTACGGTCGCTGCCGTGCGCGGGCATTGCCTGGGCGGTGGCGCGGAACTGGCGATGGTTTGCGACATCGCCTACACCACCGCGTCGGCGCAGTGGGGATTTCCAGAGATCAAGCTGGCGTGTTATCCGCCGGTGGCTTGTACGGCCTTGGCTGCGCTGGTGGGGCAGAAGCGGGCCGCGGAATTGATTCTGACGGGAAGGACTATTAGCGGTATCGAAGCGGCGCAGATGGGGTTGGCCAATCGCGCGGTTGCCGATGAAGAGCTCACCACTGTGGTCGACAACACTGTGCAGGAATTGCTGAGGCTGAGTCCTGCAGCTTTGGCGGTGACCAAGAAAGCTGCCTACGCGTGGGATGCGATGCACTTCGACAAGGGCTTGGCACGCGCCGAGAAGATTTACTTGGAAGAGTTGATGAAGACGGCAGACGCGCAAGAGGGCATTCGTGCTTTCATGGAGAAGCGTGCACCGAAGTGGATGGGGAAATAGGGGTGGCGAAATAGAGGGCGGCAATTTACCCATGGATTACGAAATCGCTCCCGAAGAAGTGAAGACGAAGCTCGACCAGGGTGAGGAGTTCACGCTGCTGGATGTGCGCGAGCCGTGGGAGTTTGAAGCGGCGCACATCGCCGGAGCGAAACTGATGCCGATGGGAGATGTGCCATCCCGCGCGCATCAGGAACTGGATCCGGAGGAACACATCGTGGTGGTTTGCCATCACGGCGTGCGCTCGATGAATGTGACTGCATGGCTGCGGCAGCAGGGATTTGAGAAGGCGCAATCCATGCGCGGCGGCATTGATGCCTGGTCGCGGCAGGTAGATCGGAGCGTACCGCTGTATTGAAGCAGTTAGCAATTTGCTATTAGCCACTTCTAGCTGCTAATTGCTAACTGCCAAATGCTGGATGCTATGAAAAAAGAACTCGTCGAGCTCAAAATCAACGGCCGCACCTACGAACTTGCCATCGAGCCGAGCGCGTTGTTGCTGGACGTGCTGCGCCAGGATCTGGGGCTCACGGGATCGAAGCGTGGATGTGATGAGTCGTCGTGCGGCGCTTGTACGGTGCTGGTCGATGGCGTTGCCATGATGTCCTGTACTCTGTTGGCCGCGAGTTGCCAGGAACAGGACATCACGACCGTCGAGGGCGTGAGCGAGCATGGCAGTCTGGCGGCGATTCAAAAGGCTTACGGCGACTGGGGCGGCGCGCAGTGCGGCTTTTGCACCCCGGGATTCATCATGACGGTGAAGTCGCTGATGGCCGAGAATCCCGATCCCACGGAAGCCGAGGTTCGTATTGCGTTGAGCAGCAATTTGTGCCGCTGCACCGGATATAGCCAGATGTATGCGGCGATCCGGTCGGCGATTGCGGCGGAGCAGCAGGGAACTGCGAAGTGACGAGTCGCTGCCGGCATAAAGCAGATTCCTCGCTGCGCTTGGGATGACAAAGAGTGTGCTGGAATGACGATGAGTGGCCGGAGTGACAATGAGTGATTTCTCCATCATCGGCAAGCCCACAGCGATGGTCGATGCGGCGGAAAAGACCACCGGCGCCGGCAAATACACTGACGACCTCAGCGTGTCCGGCATGCTGGTCGGCAAGATTCTGCACTCGCCGTATCCCCATGCGCGTATTAAACGCGTCGATGCCAGCCGCGCCGAGGCGCTCGACGGCGTCGTGGCTGTGGTCATCGGAAAAGACGCACCCAATCCTTACGGAATCCTTCCTGTCGGGCACGACGAGCACGCGCTCGCGCTCGACAAAGTGCGTTACGTCGGAGATAACGTTGCATGCGTCGTCGCCGTTTCCGAAGCCATCGCCGAAAAGGCCCTCGAACTTATCGACGTGGAGTACGAAGTGCTGCCCGCCTACTTCGATCCCGAAGAGTCGATGAAGGCGCAGACCGATCTTATCCACGACAACAAGCCGGGCAATCTGGAAAAAGATTATCACCACGCATTCGGCGATCCCGACAAAGGTTTTGCTGAAGCGGATCACGTGGCCGAAGCGCGTTTCATTGCGAACGAAGTGACCCACGCTGCCATGGAACCGCATTCCACGCTGGCTTCGTTTGAACTCGATCCGCATACGGGCAAGCTGGGCCGTCTCACGGTCTGGTCTTCGACTCAGGTTCCTTATTACCTACAGCACAAGCTTTCGCTGGTGCTGGAAATGCCGATGTCGCAGATTCGCGTGATCAAGCCACTGGTGGGCGGCGGATTCGGCGGCAAGAGCGAAGTGATTCCGCTGGAAATTATTGCCGCGGTGGCAGCCCGGAAGGCGAAAGCTCCGGTGAAGATCACTTATACGCGGGAAGAAGTATTCTGGGCGCACCGCGGACGTCCGCGCACCATCGTCGATCTGAAGACTGGAATCACGAACGACGGTCGCATCACCTGTGTAAAAGCACGCGTAGTGCAGGATGGCGGCGCGTATTGCTCCTACGGCGTAGTCACGATCCTGTACTCCGGAGCGCTGTTGGGCGCGCTCTATGACATTCCGAACATTCAATACGACGGTTACCGTGTGCTTACCAACAAGCCTGCTTGTGGCGCGATGCGCGGCCACGGGACTGTCAACGTGCGCTTTGCCTTCGAATCGCAACTGGACGAACTCGCTGCGAAGATCGGGATGGATCCAGCAGAGATTCGGCAGCGCAATCTGCTCAAGCCGCCGTGTATCACGGTGAACGGCCTGCGCGTGCAGAGCTACGGACTGCCAGAGTGCATCCAGAAAACTGTTGAACGCTCGGGGTGGAAACAGCGTAGGGGCAGACTGCCCAAGGGGCGCGGCTTGGGCATCGCCTGCAGCCACTACGTGAGCGGGGCGGCGAATTCGATTATCCGTTCCGATATGCCGCACTCGACGGTGAACATCAAGATCGATCGTGATGGAGGCGTGGTCGTGTACACGGGTGCGTCCGAGATCGGGCAGGGATCGGACACAATGACGGCGCAGGTCGCCGCCGAAGTGCTGGGATGTTCGCTGGCGCGCGTGAGAGTGATTGCGGCCGATACCGACCTGACACCAATCGATATTGGATCCTATTCCAGCCGCGTGACCTTTATGGCGGGCAACGCGACGCTGCGCGCGGCGGAAGACGTGAAGAAGAGAATCGCAGCCGCGGCGGCCAAGAAAATGGTTTGCGCGGCGGAAGATATAGTGTTCCGCGACGATCTTGTTCTCAAGAAGGGAAGTGCTCCGCCTGCCGTGAAGAAGGATCAAGCTGAAGACGTGGAAGTGACGCAGGCCGGCGCTTCGGTCAGTGGACGCGTCGAAGGGCAGATTCTCCGCGGCTCGTTACAGCAGAAACGCAAGGAAGAAGGTCCGAAAGAATGGATGACCTTCGAAGAAGCCGTGGTCGCCGCGATTGATTTCCATGGCGCGCTAACGGGGACTGGCTCGTATGCTCCGCCGCCCGAGGCGCGCGGCGGCAAACACAAAGGTGGAGGCGTTGGGCCCTCGCCAGCATATTCTTATTCGGCGCAGGTGGCCGAAGTCACCGTGGATGAAGACACCGGCGAAGTGACAGTACACAAAGTGTGGGCCGCGCACGATTGCGGACGCGCGCTGAACCCGGTTTCCGTGGAAGGACAGATTATCGGCTCAGTGTGGATGGGCATGGGCCAGGCGCTTACCGAAGAAATGGTTTGGAAAGACGGCATGCTGATGAACGCCGGAATGCTCGAATACCGCAGTCCATCGTCGATTGAATCGCCCGAGGTCGAGCCCATTATTGTGGAGAGTATCGATCCCGAAGGTCCGTTTGGAGCGAAGGAATGCAGCGAGGGATCACTGGCGGCGACCATTCCGGCAATTTCAAATGCGATTTACGATGCGGTCGGCGTGCGCTTGCATGAATCTCCGTTTACGCCGGAGCGTGTGTTGGCGGCGCTGCGGGCGAAACGACATGACAAGGCTTTGAACCTGACCGAGGGCGTGGATCCAACGGCACCCAAACGCTTTCGCGAGCATGGCGGATCCCTTTGCTTCAAGGGCAAAGGGCCGGAGCGGCATGCGCTTGATCCGGCGCGCCGCGAGACTTCAGCACCGGCGAGAGGTGCGGATTGAGTCTTCCGCAATTCCGATTGCTTCGACCGCGCGCCCTCGACGAAGCCGTTGGTTTTCTTTCTAAACATTCGGGCAGCATCCGCGTGCTGGCGGGCGGCACGGACCTGATTCCATCGCTGCGGCAAAAACTATTTGAGCCGGAATATGTGCTTGATTTGCGCGGCGTCGCCCAGTTGCGGGGAATCCGGTTAGAGGGCGGAGCAGTCGAAATCGGAGCGCTCACTGCGCTCAGCGCGATCGAGAACTCAGCTTACTTGCGCCAGCATTTCCCAGTGCTCACCCAAGCGGCGGCGACCGTGGCATCGCCGGTGCTTCGCAATATGGGCACGTTGGGCGGTAACATTTGCCTGGACACTCGCTGTTTGTGGTACAACCAGTCGCTGACCTGGCGTAAGGGTTGCGGATTCTGCATTAAGAAGGATGGCGATCTATGCCACGTCGCTCCGGGCGGAACGAAATGCTGGGCTGCCTTTTCCGGAGATACGCCGCCGGCGTTACTTTGCCTGAAGGCGGAGATTGAGATTGCAGGCCCGAGCGGTGAACGGCGCATTCCTTTGCAAGAGTTCTACACCGGAGACGGCGAGAATTACCGCAAGCTGTTGCCGAACGAACTGGTCACACGTGTGTTCCTGCCGGTGGAATCGGCGGACTACCGCGGCGTCTATCGCAAGCTGCGGGTTCGCGGATCGATCGATTATCCTATGGCCGGCGTCGCGGTGGTGATAAAGCGGTCGAACGGACACGTGTCTGACGCGCGCATCGCCATGACGGCGGTGAATCCCGCGCCTGTCCTGGTGCACAAGGCCGGGGAGATGCTGATCGGAAAGGTCGTTGACGAAGCCCTGGCGGAAGCGGCCGGCGACCTTGCCGCCCGTACCGCTAAGCCTCTGACGACATCTGCGCTAACCCCAGAGTACCGTCGCGAAGTGATTCGGGTTTTTACCAAGCGCGCTGTGCTGGCTGCGGCGAGCAACTGAGGACTAACAGTGAGGTCAAACAAGTGAGTCCCGGTAAATGATCACAGACTGCCACATTCATATCGCGCCGATGGAGATGTTCAAGCCACATGCGCTGGAGCTGATGAAAAAGAAGCGCGCGAACTTCGAGCAGATTGCCGAGTTCTGCCGTTCGCCCAGGGCATTCCTGAAATATCTCGACGACTGCGGCGTCGACCGCGGGGTGCTTATCAACTACGTTGCGCCTGAAGTGATCGGTTTCACCAACGGCGTAAATCAGTTCGTAGCCGACTACGCTAAAGAAGATCCCAAGCGGTTGCTCTCCTGCGGCAGCCTGCATCCGCGGCACACGACGAACGTTCTTGCCGACATGGAGCAGATTCTGCGTCTGGGAATCCGCATGATCAAGATCCATCCCCCGCACCAGCTTCTCTTTCCCAACGACTACCTGAACGGCGTCAAGGAACTGGAAATTATTTACCGCGCCGCCGAGGCCAACGGCGTGCCGGTGATGTTTCACACGGGTACGTCTGTCTTTCCGGGGGCGCGAAACAAATACGGCGATCCTATGTACGTGGATGACGTCGCGGTTGATTTCCCCAAGCTGAAGATCCTGCTGGCGCACGGCGGCCGTCCGCTCTGGATGCAAACCGCTTTTTTTCTGATCCGCCGCCACCCTCACGTCTACCTCGACATCAGCGGCATCCCGCCGACGAGTTTGCTCAAGTACTTCCCGCGCCTTGAGGAAATCGCCCACAAGACTCTGTTCGGCACAGACTGGCCTGGTCCGGGCGTTCCGGACATCAAAAAGAATCTCGATGAATTCCTCGCGTTGCCGCTGGAGAAAAAGTTTCAGCAGCAGATTTTAAGCAAGACGGCACTGAGCATCTGGCCGGCCTAATCTCGATTTGTTCCTAGGCTCATCAAGGCCTGTTGACAAAAGAAAAGCCCGCGCCGAAGCGCGGGCCAGTAATCCAGTGGCCTCCTACTTTTTTGCCTTCGCGGCGTCTCCTTTGGCTGCGGAAAGCTCGTCGGCCAGAGCGGCGGCTCCGTAGACTTTGCGCAGCGCCTCCTGAATTCCGCGTGAGTCCACGGAAACAGCGCGTCCCTGCACATCGCTAAAGGCGAAATTCCACGCCAGCGATTCGATGTTGCCGTCGAAGATGATCCCTACCACTTCACCCTGCTTGTTAACCGTAGGCGAGCCCGAGTTGCCGCCGATAATGTCGGCGGTTGAAACAAAGTTGAACGGGGTCTTCAGATCCAGTTTTGACTTCGCGTTCATCCAGCTTTCCGGCAGCTTATACGGAGCTTCGTTGTTGTGTTCATCCGCGCGCTCATAAGCGCCTCCCATGGTTGTGAAGTACGGAATATCTTTCCCTGTTTCTTTGTAGCCCTTTACTTCGCCGTAACTCAGACGGAGTGTGAAGGTTGCATCTGGCGGCTGGCTGAAGCCGCTCTGGGCAAAGCGTGCTTTTGCAATGATCGTGCCGTCGCGGCGCACGACAGAATCAATCTTGTCGTCATACTGCTTGCGGACGGCCCGAGCATCCGGCTCGATCACCCGCATGGCGACGATCAGCGGATCACTGCTTGCCTCGATCACAGCCTCACCGCCTTCATAAAGCTGTTTGCGTACAGCGACATCATCCAGCTTGGTCCCTGCGATCAGATCTTTCGCAGCGTCGGCGGGAGTCTTTCCATTCAAAATCTTTTTCACGTCAGGGTTATCTTTTCCGAGCTTGTCTTGCATTTCGGCCAGGGAATCCGCCAGTTGAACGGTGTCGAGAGTCTTGTAAACCGGCGCGGTGGAGAACAACTGTTGCTCCAGCGAGGGCAGCCCGGAATCACGGTACTCACGAAGACGGTCACCGTTAGGCTTGGGTTTCTCCTCTGCCGCCCGCACCAGCACCCGCGCGATCTGCGGCAGGCCGGAGGCAAATCCGCGAAGACGCTCCAGGTAGTTCAGTTGGAGGTAGATGTCGCGTTGCAGCTTCATGGCTTGCGCAATCTCATCCCAGGGATCGGGCGTACGCGTGTTCTTCGCGTCCGCTTTGTACGACGCCTGTAGCTTCGCTTCATCGGCAGTCTTTGCGTCCATGATCGATTTGTCGAGCAGGCCGGCTTCGTATCCGGTAATCGCCTTCTGTGTATTTTGCAGCCCGAAGATATCTTCTTTCGCGATGCGGGCATTCTCTTCCGACTGCTTGCTGAAGTCCTGCAGTAAGGCGATGCGGCGTTTCAGCAAGGCCAGGGCCGCGGGATAGTTCACGTCGCGGGTGAACTCGAGTTGAGCCAGTGTCTGCTGGCGGCCGGTATTTCCGGGATGGCCGGAAACGAAAATCAACTCGTCATTCTTCACGCCCGCGCGCGACCAGCGCAGATAGTTGTCAAGGTGCGCGGGGTGACCGTCTTCGTAGACCCGAAAGAAAGTGATATCAAGATCGTAGCGGGGATAGGTGAAGTTGTCGGGATCGCCACCAAAGAATGCCGCGTCAAACTCGGGCGCGAAGACCAGGCGCACGTCGGTGTACTTTTTGTACTTATACAAGTTATAAACCTGGCCGGAGTAGAACGTGACCACATCGCAGCGCAGTCCGCTTGAAGTCGAGCAGTCTTTTTCGATCTGTGACATGGCAGAGCGCTGCGCCTGTCCCGCGTCGGCAGCCGACATTTCCGGCTTGACCCCGGCATCCACCTTGTCGGTTACGTCCTCGATCCCGACGAGCTGATTCAGTTCGAGATTCGGGCACTTGGCCTCGTCGGCCTGGGTCTTGGCGTAGAAGCCAGTCTTGATGTAGTCGTGGCCTTCGGTCGAGAGCTGCTGCACGCATCCTGCGCCCACATGGTGGTTCGTAAAGGTCAAGCCGTCGGCGGAAACAAACGACCCGGAGCCTCCATTATTAAACCGTACTGAAGACAGCCTAACGTGATCCAGCCACTGCTGTGTCAGTTCGAAACCATACTTGGCCTTGATCTTATCCTTGGGGGCTTCGTTGTAGAGCCACATGCCTTCGTCAGCAGAGGCCAAAGTAGAAAGTAGAAAGGACAGGGCAAGGCAAATCGAAAAAAAGCGTTTCATAAAGGAATTCCTCCCGGAGGGATTATGAGGAGCGACTACAGGTTCCTCGGCGAGCGATAAATCAACCTTCAACTATACTCCGCGAAGGGGATCGCAGCAAAACGCGCGCCCGCGGTTCTAACACCGCTTAAACCAATTCGCCGCTTTTCCCAAGCCGTACACCGAAGTCACGAGGGCGTCTGGAACCCGCGCGTCTTTTGGGGTATAAAAGTAAGTTGCATTCCCCGCGATCCTGCTCGCGCGGCTCCGGCAACGGTAATCAATCTAACTAAGCGAGAGACTATGTCGAGCGTGACCAGCACTCCTCCCAAAGGTCTGGAAGGCATCGTTGCCACCAACTCCAGCATTTGCTACATCGATGGCGACCGTGGCGTCCTTGCCTATCGCGGCATTGATATCCATGAACTGGCCGACCAATCCAATTTTGAAGAGACTTGCTACCTGCTTTGGTTTGGGCGGTTGCCGAAGCCAGCCGAACTGAAGGATCTGCAGGAGCGCCTGGCGCAGGAACGCCAGCTCGACCCGGCGATCATCCAGTTCGTGCGCAGCGTGCCCAAGACCGCGCTGCCCATGGACGTGCTGCGCACCGCGGTTTCGGCGCTGGCTTTCTACGATGCCGACGAGAAGAACAACGATCACGATGCCAACGTGCGCAAAGCCATCCGGCTGACGTCTCAGATCGCAATGATCGTCGCCGCCTATGATCGGATTCGCAAGGGCAAGCCGATTGTCGAAGCCGACCGCTCGCTGTCGCATTCCGCAAATTTCCTGCTGCAGTTGAACGGGACCAAGCCCTCTGCCACAGCCGAGCGCGCGCTCGATATCGCGCTGATCCTGCACGCCGACCACGAACTGAATGCGTCCACGTTCGCAGCTCGCGTGACGGCCGCCACCTTGTCGGACATGCACGCCTCCATCACGTCAGCCATCGGCGCGCTGAAAGGTCTGTTGCACGGCGGCGCCAATGAAGCGGTTTACCGCATCCTGGCGTCAATCGACCGCGAGAAATCCGATCCGGTCGCCCATATCCGCAACATGCTGGCGCAAAAGAAGAAAATTCCCGGCTTCGGCCATCGCGTGTACAACACGGAAGATCCGCGGGCCACGCACCTGCGCGTGATGTCACGCGATCTGGGCCGTTCCAGCGGTCAGCCGCAGTGGTATGACATGTCTGAAAAAATCGAAGCTCTCGTGAAAGCGGAAAAAAAGCTGAACGCCAACGTGGATTTCTACTCTGCGTCCACCTACCACATACTGGGCATCGATGAAGATCTGTTCACGCCGGTATTTGCCGTATCGCGCATCAGCGGCTGGGCAGCGCACGTGATCGAGCAACTCGACGACAACCGCTTGATTCGCCCCCGCGCTGAATATATGGGACCGGACTATCCCAACCACTACGTGGCGATTGAAAAACGGTGATTGGCCAGCGCCCTGCGGAAGCGACACTACCTAGCGATTGCGTTTTGAAAGGGCGCGGCTTCTAGCCGCGCCGTAAATCCCGCAAAATGAATTGGCTTTAGCCACACACGGACTCAGAGGATTGAGTCTCGCAGAGCCTGATTCCGCCTGCCAGTCAAGAGAAAGCAGGTAGAATAGTAGAGTCTATGCTGCGCATTTACCTCGACAATAACGCCACCACGCCGGTTTTGCCGGAGGTGCTTGAGGCCATGCGTCCGTTCTTTGGCGAGCGCTTCGGCAACGCATCGTCGATCCATCACTATGGACAGGAGACGCGCGCTGCCATCGAGCATGCGCGAGACTCAGTGGCGTCGTTGTTGGGCTGCCGTGCCGCCGAGGTGGTCTTCACCAGCGGCGGAACCGAAGGCGACAATCTGGCGATTGCCGGTTTGACTGGCGCGGGCGATCACGTCATTACTTCGAGCATCGAGCACCATGCCGTACTGCACGCCTGCCAGCACCTCGAGGATACGGGCTGCGACGTCAGTTACATTCCGGTCGATGGCCGCGGCCTGGTCGATCCCGACGAAGTGCGCCGCGCATTGCGGCCGAACACAAAGCTGATTTCGATCATGATGGCCAACAACGAAACCGGAGTGTTGCAGCCGGTCCCGGAAATTGGAAAGATTGCCGCCGAGGCCGATGTCTATTTTCATACGGACGCAGTGCAGGCCGCGAGCAAGGTTCCGATTGATGTCAACCTTATCGGTTGTGACGCGCTGTCGATTTCCGGCCACAAGATGCACGCCCCGCAAGGCGTGGGCGCGCTCTACGTTCGAAAGGGGACAAAGCTTCAGCCTCTGTTTTACGGCGGCCGCCATGAGCGTTCGCGCCGCGCCGGAACAGAGAACGTTCCGGGAATTGTCGGACTAGGTAAGGCCGCGGAGTTAGCGATGCAAAGGTTCGAACGTGGCGACGACAAGAGAATGTCCGCGCTGCGGGACCGCCTGCAGCAAGGCCTGCTGGCCCAGGTGGAAGAGTCCGGCGTGAATGGCCTGGGGGCGCCGCGCGTGCCGAACACGTCGAACATTTATTTTGATCAAATCGAAGGCGAGTCGATGGTCATTGCTCTCGACCTCAAGGGGCTGGCGGTTTCTGCGGGGGCTGCATGTTCATCGGGAGCAATTGAACCCTCCCACGTGCTCACCGCGATGAGCCTGCGCAAGGATCGGGCCCATGCCAGCATCCGCTTCAGCCTGGGCACGCAGAACACTGCGGAAGACATTGATATCGCGCTGGCGTTGGTGGCGGAGACGGTGGGGCGCTTGCGCGAGTTATCGCCGGTCCGTAAGAGGGTTCATGCCTGACGCTGCGCGGAAGCGAATTGCTGAACTCCGAGCGCGCGTTCGGAAAAGAGGACTGATCCTGCTCCGCTGCCCGGAGTGTAGACACTACGTAGTGGGGATCATTTCGACACGGGGTGATTTCAAGAATCGGGATGGCGAGCGGAGTAATCTTTATTGCTGCTGGCCTTACTGCACTCGCTATGGGGAGCGGGTGCGACTGCGAGATGCCGTTCGCGGACGCGCTCCACGGGACGGAAGCACGTGCTGTAATAAATCTCGTCGCTCACCGGTTAAGCGCTGAGAGCTAATGAATAACACCAAAACCATCGCCGTAGCCATGTCGGGCGGAGTCGATTCCTCCACCGTTGCGGCCATGCTGCGCGCCGAGGGACACAACGTAATCGGCCTGACCATGCAGCTCTGGAACCAGCGCCGGCTGGCCGGACACGAGGGCATCCCCGAGCAGGTAACCGGCCGCTGCTGCTCGCTCGACGACGTCTACGACGCCCGCCGCGTGGCCGAGCACATCGGCATTCCTTACTACGTGGTCAATCACGAGGAGCGCTTCGAGCGCGACGTGGTGCGCCCGTTCGTCGCCGAGTATCTGTCGGGACGCACGCCCATCCCCTGCAGCCTCTGCAACAATCATTTGAAGTTTGATCAACTGCTTGTCGTTGCCCAACAGATCGGCGCCGACTGCGTTGCCACCGGCCACTACGCCCGCGTGGAGTATGACGACGCCCGCGGACGCTGGCTGCTCAAGCGCCCCGCCGACCGCAGCAAGGACCAGACTTATTTCCTCTTCGGCCTCACGCAGGAGCAACTCAGCCGCACCCTCTTTCCCCTTGGCGGCATGACCAAGCCGGAGGTGCGCGAACTGGCCCGCAAGCAAGGCCTCGCACTGGCCGAGAAGCCGGACTCGCAAGAGATCTGCTTCGTTCCCGGCGGAGACTACAAGCGCTTCATCGACGCTTATCTTGCCGAAAGTGGCGAAGCTCTGCCCGACACCGCCGGAGAACTGGTAACCGCGGACGGCGAAGTGATCGGCGAGCACGGCGGTATTCACAACTTCACCGTCGGCCAGCGCAAGGGCCTGGGCGTGGCGACCGGATCGCCGCTCTACGTAATTCAAATCAACGGAGTCGACAAGCAGGTGGTGGTCGGCAGCGATGAGCACCTCTACTCGCGGACGCTGCGCGCGCGCCGGGTCAATCTAATCTCCGTCGACGATCTGCGCGCGCCCATGCGCGTGTCGGTGAAAATCCGCCACCGCCACGAACCCGCTCCAGCCATAATGGAGAAGGTCAACGATGACGAGGTCCTCGTGACTTTCGATCAGCCGCAGCGCGCCATCACTCCGGGGCAGGCCGCTGTCTTCCATGACGACAACATCGTTGTCGGCGGCGGATGGATCGCATGAGGCGGGAAGCGTCAGTTACGTTGATTCTGCTGTTTTCCTCTGCGATTGCCATCACTCTGTCCGCAGGTGGAACGGCAGGATCTGTCAAGGCGGATGGTTACTCGCATGGAACTACAAATTGCCTGCAGGGGGTTGAGGGACCTGGGGTCCAGCTCCGCTTGACGCAAAGCCGCGCGTGTCGCGTCCAAGCTTCGTATCCGTACCTGGAAAATAGACGTTCGAGATCAGCCTATCTCGACTAACAAACGCATCGTGATCGGCGACACCAACTCGGCGTTCAGATGCCAGGCGCCCAAGAGATCATGCGAACAGTTTATTTCTGGGGAGGTTATGTTCAACCATTTCGAAGAAAGCTCTGGGAAAGAGATTCTGACGGATGGTTGGTATGAACTAAGATTCAACAACGGGTCTGCCCGAGACCGGCCGATTCAAAGTGGATTGCATCGCTCCTTGCGGCTAGTCGCATGCGCAGCGAATATATCCGAACACGGCATCTTCAAACCCCTCCCTGCACTCATTGGAGCCGTGAATCCAGCCTCCTTCGGTCAACGCTGCCGTGGTGATCCGGGGACGAGAGCGCGACTGGGCCACACCTCGGATAGAGCGAGCGCCACCGCGATGCCCACCGACACTTCCACAAAGCGATGCGAAGCCACGATCCACGCCGGACGCGTGTGTTCGATCAGTAGAATGATGCTCAGCGTAATCGCGGCAAAACGGTAGGCGCCGCGAAACCGGAGAAGCGCGCAGAGCATTCCGCACAAGAAAATCGCGACCCCGTACACCAGCGCGCTGGAGGGAAAAAAAGTGGCGATCAACGCCCCTAGCGCAGCACCCAACGCCGTTCCCGCGAAGCGTTGCCATGCCAGGGTTCTCGGATCGATGGTGGACTGAATAATCACGATGGCGGAAATCGGTGCCCAGTAAAACTCGGGAAGCTTCAGAAGGCGAGCCACCAGCATCGACACTACTGCCGCTATCGTCGTCCGTACCGCGTCCAGAAGCGTATCCAATGTCAGCTTGTAGGGAATTGCCATTGTCAAAAGGGTCGGGCTTGCTCTCCCGATTCTAAGATGGATGCGAAGTCCCGGGGAGCTTAGATGGGGAAGATTCGCTCGGCGATGAGGAGTCGAGGCACGAATCAGCGCGGGTTCGTAACAAATCAAGAAAAGGCGAGCCGGACCCTTTCAATTTCTGCTCCAGCCGCGCGGTGCAATCGCACTCGCCGCACGCCCAAGGTTCCGAACCGTTCGCGTCACGGCACTTCCGCCGGTCGTGCGCGTCCTGCACTTTCTTGAGCTCGAAGTATTCTTCCCAGTAAGGCCGTTCTTCCTGCAGAGGCGTGGGACAGTAGCAGACTTCCACCCAGCGCACGGTCTGATCGCCGCAGAGCCGCGCATCTTTCATGTTGCGCAGGTATTCGCCCTCGGCGACCGACCCGTGGCCGAGCGTTTCCTTCTCAATGGCTTGAAGAAGGTCGCGTTCGCGGTTGGGTTTAACGCGGGCTCGAACTAAGTAACGCATGCAGGAAAATTGTTGATTGATGATTTCTGATTGATGATTGAAGGTCGGATACTGCAGATGATTGCGGTTTTCAATCAACTATCAGCAATCAAAAAAAACATCAATGTTCAGATGAACATCTCGTCCTGCGGCACCGGTCGCCGCCCTTCCCGGCTGCCGCCGTTTCTGCGCCCGCGCCCACCCAGCAGAAACTCAATGCCAGCCGTAACGCCCTGTATCAACCCGGCGAATTGCCGCACCGGCGAGACCACCGTCTGGTGCACCATATCGGACGTTTCTTCTACCCGGTCGAGCGTACGGCTGAGCAGCTCGTCAGCGCGGATCACTTGCAGGCGCGTGCGATCCACCGCGTCGCTCACCGTGGCGTCCACGCGCTCCACCTGCGAGCGCACGGAGTGCGTTGTCTCCGTCAAATTGTCGGCAATCACGGTAAGCTTGGGGCGAAGTTCGGTCAGTATCGCCTGCGCCGTCTCCAGCGCAGGCACAGCCTTGGTCTTCAGTTCGAGGGCGACCGCCTCCATGCGCGCACTGCTCTTGCGCACGGCCAGATACAACGCCGTCAGAATGCCCGCTTGCAGAAGCACGGCCGCCGCCGTCACGGCGATAAACACCATGGTAAGGTTTTCCATAGAACAAAGCCCAAAGCCCACTCGCCCAAGCCAAAGCCGGCTCCAAGAGGACTACAGGTTCTTGGGTGCCCCGGTCTCCGTCGTAGCCTCTTGATAGGCCTGTCTGCCCGCCTCGTACGCGGCGCGGAACTGATCTTTCTGCTGGTTCACCACGTCGCGGCCGCGGTCAACCCATTCCGAAGCCTGGCCGCGGACATCGCGCGCCCGCGTACGTACGTAATCGCGTCCCTCTTCGGCTCGAGCCCGCAGAACGTCCCGCGTCTCGCTCCCCGAGCGCGGCGCGTACAGAACTCCCGCCAATGCACCCAGACCCATCCCGGCCAAAAACCATACGAAACTGTTGCTGCTGTTGTTCTCTGACATGACACATACCTCCCGGCTATCACTGCCGATAGTCGGATGTTAGCACCCGCATCGGGGAAATACAATTACAGCAAAACCCCGACGCAAGCATCCGGGACACTGCAACTTGACCTTTGGAGATTCAGACTACTTCTGCGTCGGAGGATTCGCCGGGGCCGGTGCTGGGGTTGCCGGCTGAGGCGTCGCCGGCTGGGTCTTCACTGGCGCCGACTTCACGCCTTGCAACACGGACTTCGGCCCACCCTGCTTGATAGCGTTAATGGAGAGCGTCACTGAAGTGAGCATGAACAGAACCGCCGAAATCGTCGTCGCTCGGGAGAGCGTGGTGGCCGCGCCGCGCGGTCCAAAGGCAGCCTGGCTGCCCTGTCCGCCGAACGCCGCAGAAATGTCTCCGGCCTTACCGCTTTGCAGCAGCACCACAATAATCAGAAACAGGCAAACAATCACATGGACGATAGTGACAAGGATAATCATGGAATCCGGCGGTCCTTAAAATGTTCAGAATGAATGCATTGGTGCGGAAGGGGGGATTTGAACCCCCACGCCTTTCGGCGCCACCCCCTCAAGATGGTGTGTCTGCCAGTTCCACCACTTCCGCACAGATGTGAAACAGCACCACGGGGCGCTTTCGATTATAGCAGAAGGAATCCCCGCGGCTTTCGGAGATGTTCACGTAGAGACAGCCGCCTCGTGAGCCTGCCCCGAGTGAAGCCGAGGGGTCCCGCCAAGCAAAGCGAGGCGGCCTCTTCTCAGAAGCCGCCAAACAGAAACGCAACCGCACGAAATGTACTGGGTGACGCCTAGTCCCCCGAAGGCAGCAGCATCTCCTCAGGCCCATGCTCAATCGGAACGACAATGTGCGGAGTATCAGGACCATGCTCAGCCCGCACCGAGGGCTTTATGCCGTTAAACTGCTCCGCTTCGGTGGATCCTGCCAGCGCCGTGGTTGACGCCAGCCCGCCGCTGATCACCTGCTGCACCTGATCGAAGTATCCTGTGCCCACGAAGCGCTGGTGCTTCACGGCCTGATATCCGTGTTCCTTCTCGCTGGCAAATTCCTTCTCCTGCAAAGCCGAGTAGGCGGCCATTCCTGTTTCTTTGTAGTGCCGCGCCAGCTCAAACATGCTCAGGTTGAGCGCGTGGAATCCGGCCAGCGTCACGAACTGATACTTGTATCCCATGCGGGCTAGTTCGGTTTGAAAGCGCGCAATCGTCTCCTCATCGAGCTTCTTGCGCCAGTTGAAGCTGGGCGAGCAGTTGTAAGCCAGCAACTTTCCCGGATACTTCGCGTGAATCGCATCGGCAAATTGCCGCGCTTCTTCCAGATCAGGATGCGAAGTCTCGCACCAGAGCAAATCTGCATAGGGAGCGTAAGCCAGGCCGCGCGCGATGGCCGACTCGATCCCGCCCCGAATGCGGAAGAAACCTTCCGGCGTTCGTTCGCCAGTACAGAAAGCGCGGTCGCGCAGATCGATGTCGCTAGTCAGCAGAGTAGCGCTGTCGGCATCAGTGCGCGCCATGATCAGTGTCGGTACGCCCATCACATCGGCCGCCAGCCGCGCCGCCACCAGTTTCTGAATGGCTTCGGTAGTCGAAACCAACACCTTGCCGCCAAGATGTCCGCACTTCTTCGCCGACGAAAGCTGATCCTCAAAGTGTACGCAGGCCGCGCCCGCCTCGATCATTCCCTTCATCAGTTCGAACGCATTCAGCGTGCCGCCGAACCCAGCTTCCGCGTCGGCCACCAGCGGCGCAAACCAGGTTTCTCCAGGCGCCACTTTCCCCTCCGCATGATGAACCTGATCGGCTCGCTGCAACGCGCTGTTGATGCGCCGGCAAAGATTTGGAACGCTATCCGCCGGATACAAACTCTGGTCGGGATACATCTGCCCCGCATTGTTGGCGTCCGCCGCCACCTGCCATCCGCTCACATAGATTGACTTCAGCCCCGCCTTCACCTGCTGTACCGCCTGGTTGCCGGTCATCGCGCCCAGCGAGTTCACGTAAGGCTCGGTCTGCAACAGCTCCCACAGCCGCTCCGCGCCCAGGCGGGCCAGCGTGTGCTCAATCTGAATCGAGCCGCGCAGCCGCAACACATCTTCCGCGGAATAGGGACGCTCGATGCCCTTCCATCGCGGGTTATTCGCCCACTCGTAATTCATGCAGTCCGTCGCCAGCGCGTATTGCGCGGTCTTTTCTTCTTCGCTCGTGAAAGGGGATTGGCTAGCGTTCCGGTTTCCGTTTTCGTTGGCGGGCATTGGCTTCTCTCCAGGCTCAAAATTATGTGTTCAATATAATGAACATGTATTCACCATACTGGCGAAGCGTATGTCACCTTTCCTGCCCGGTCAAGGCGCTTGTTCAATAGGGTGAACGTACATTCATTTAATTGGCCATCTGCAGTTTTTTGCGATATTCTCTACAGGAACAGATATGCCGGCTTCGTCCCATTCTCCATCCGCCGCGGTCGAACGCGCTCTGGCCATGCTGGAAGCCGTTGCCCAGGCCACCGATGGCCTGAGCAATGCTGATATCAGCCGTAAACTTAACATTCCAAAGAGTTCCGCCAGCTACATCCTGCGCACCCTGGAGACTCAGGGCTACTTGACTCGCGATGCTGAGACGGGCAAGTACCGCGTAGGATTAAAGATCCTTAGCCTGAGCCGGGGAGCGCTGGGCGGACTCGACGTTCGCGGAGTCGCCCTGCCCATCATGCGCCACCTGACGCAACAGACGGGCTTGACTTGCCACTTAGCCGTTCTGGATGGACCGGACGCGGTCTACATCGAGAAGGTGGAACCCGAGGGCTTTATCCGCATGGATACCTGGGTCGGGCGCCGCATGCGGGTACATGCAACCAGCGTCGGCAAGGCCATTGTTGCTTATATTCCTCAAGAGCAGTTGGAAGAGATTCTGCGCAAGAGCGGCATGGAAAAGCGCACGCCCAAGACGATTACCACCCTGCCGCGCCTGCTGAAGGAACTGGAAAAGGTGCGCACACAGGGCTACGCCGTGGACGATGAAGAAAACAATCTGGGCGCCCGCTGCGTTGGCGCCCCAATATTCGATGAGCGCGGCTCCATCGAAGCCGCCCTGGGCCTGAGCGGCACAACCCAGCAGGTCAGCCCGAACACCATGCCCCGCATCCTCGAAGCCCTCAAGGACGCCGCCCGGCACATCTCCATGGGCATGGGATACCGTGCCCCGCATCGCCGGGTCGGCGCCTAAGCCCATTCTGGGAACCTGGCCCTTGCTCTACGCAGACTCTCTGCACGCCAACGCCATTACGCCGGTAGGCATCCGCCGCAACGGCATCAACACGATCCCCTGATTCAAGTCGTGCACCAGCGTCCAAACTTCCGCGCACTCATCGCACAGCCAGTATCGCTCCACGCGCCGGGCCTGCGGCCGCATCTGAGCAGAGGCTGGGGCTGCAAGTTCGCCCGGCGGGGCCCCACGTTCCGCCTCCACCAGGAACAGCTTGCCTTGGCGTAGTCGGAGAAACGGTTTCGAGCATTGCGGATTCGCGCAGTGGCTGAGCATGGGGCCCTCCCCTGGACGGCCCTTTCTGCCTCGAACCATCTGATTTGATCCCGAGGGTCCTAAAAGCGGCCAGATTAAGAGCGGCCAGATTCCAAAACTATTAGCATGCCGGATTCCACCGCCTGTGGAACCTTCTACGCTCGATTCCTTGGAATTCGCGACCAGCGCCTCACGGATCGCGGTCCCTCGGTGCCGAACTCCTCGGCACCTGCCGAACGGTCGTCGCCAGCCGACATCTTCCGTCGCTCAGTGCACCATCGCTCCCATCACCGCGATCACCAACCCCACCACGGTCAGCACAATTCCCAGATACCAGAAAATCCGCTTTCCGGAAAGCAGCGTGATCGAGGTAATTACCAGCCCGATCTCCAGGAACACCTCCGCCAGGTCATACCGGTCGGCGCGTCGCGTCTCCGTCGCAACCTCGCGATCCAACTCGCCCGCCTTCTCCTTAATCTCTTCTTTGTCGTGTTTGTAGCGTTCCGCTTCCTGCCCATATTTTTCGCGGACCTTGGCCGCCGCCCCGGCGTCATTGCTGGCCATCACCCCGGCCATGTCGGCGAACAGCACGTCCTCATGCTCCCGAATATTCTTCGCCTGGTAATACGCCCACTGATCGGACGCTTTCGCCTGCTGCACAACTTCCTCCGTATGCGCCCGATGCCCCAGCAGCGACACCACCGCTACGCACACTGCCACCACGGCCATGGTCAGCGAAACCGCCGCCATGGATTTCTCTCTCCCTTTTTCCGCACTCTCCTGCAATTCCTGAAGCTCGTCAGCGCTCATGGATCCTCCCGGGAGGCAGTGGCCAGCGGTCAGTGGCCAGTTTGCCAGTTCTCGATGGTACGGATTATGGCCTACCTGAGCAAGCAGCAACTCCAATAAGAAACCGAATGCCGGCACAAAGAACTGACCACCGACCACTGACCACTGCCTTCACTCCCCATGGAGTACGATTCGTATCAGGGCACGCATTCATGCGTGCCGTAAGAGCCAGCCTTGTCACCACGCCTTCAGGCGCTGTCTGGCGGCAACGGAACGCTATCCGCGCACACGTGACGCGAGAATTGCAGCTTCAAATACTCCGTAGCCCCAGCCACCCGCTTCAACACCTCAAGAGGAACTCGAAACTCCCGATTGCAGGCTGTACAAGCAGCAATCGCCGGAGTCGTTCCCAGCCACTTCAGCACGCGAAGATTGCGTTTCGCCATGCAGCAATCCTACCCTGTCCCTTCGCAACGTCCTTGTCATCCTGAAGCCCGCGTTCTTTACGGGCTGAAGAGCCTATCTACTCGCCGGGTGCCCCATTTCTCGCGTTCTTTGCGAGAAGTGGGGCTTTTCGCGACACCCTCCCAACCCTCAGCCAGCGCTCCGCCGAATTTTCTCCTCCCACCATGTCCAATCGTTGATCCGAACCAATCCCGCCTCTCCGTATGCATAAAATCGGTAGCTACTCCACCGCCAATGCTCCGGACTCGCCACGAGTCCGCGCACCACCGGATTGCGATGCATGTACTTCAACTTCTCAACCTCTTTCTGCTGGCCCCACAGATTAAAATCGTAGAAACGACTCTGCCAGAACCTACCGGAGAATTCTCCCGCAATGGCTAGCAGCCGGGAGACGCTCAGCTTCACGGCTTGAACTATCTTCGAGGGATCGCCAATTAAAGGTTCGGAAATCAGCAGATGTACGTGTTCGGGCATGACGACGTATCCGATCACGGCAAAACGGTAGCGAACGCGCATCCGATCGAGGACCGTAAGTAACAGGTCGCGGCGTGCGGGATTGCCAAGCAGTGGTTTGCGTCGATAGCAACTCCAGGTGATGAAATGGAGGCTTCCCGTGCCGTAATAACGCTTCAGGCCCCAGGGCATGAAGAAACCCTATGCAACAATGCGAGGTCATGTCTGTGACGGATGAACATTGGCACGGACCTAGTTTATTGCGAGCTGTAAGTCAAAAGCCCCACTTCTCGCAAAGAACGCGAGAAATGGGGCACCCGGCCTACTTGAGGGACACTTCGCGAATGGAGATGTGGGCCTACCGCAGACCCCTTGTATTCGGAGCTATACTTCCCACGTGATCGGCCAAACCATATCGCACTACCGCATCATCGAGAAGTTGGGCGGCGGCGGTATGGGCGTCGTCTACAAAGCCGAAGACACCGAGCTAGGCCGCTTCGTAGCCCTGAAATTTCTTCCCGAAGACCTGGCCCAGGACCCGCAGTCATTGGAACGTTTCCGCCGCGAAGCACGTGCGGCTTCTGCCCTGAACCATCCCAACATCTGCACCATCCACGAAATCGGCAAGCACGAAGGCCAGACCTTCATCGTGATGGAGTTCCTGGACGGCCTGACCCTGAAGCACCGCATCGGCGGGCGTCCTATGGAAATTGAGTTGATCCTGTCTCTTGCCATCGAGATAGCGGATGCGCTTGACGCAGCTCACACAGAACGTATCGTTCACCGCGATATCAAGCCCGCGAATATTTTCGTAACGAAGCGCGGTCACGCCAAGATTCTCGACTTCGGTCTGGCGAAGATTGTCACCATAAGCAGTTCCTCCTACCAAAATGCGGGGGCAAAAACGGAGACGGACCCGGTCGACGAGCACTTGACCAGCCCCGGTGCCAGGCTCGGCACCGTCGCCTACATGTCGCCCGAGCAAGCCTGTTCGAAAGAGTTGGACGCCCGCACCGATCTTTTCTCCTTTGGAGCGGTTCTCTACGAGATGGCCACCGGCCAGCTGCCTTTCCGTGGAGACAGTGAACCGATCGTATTCGAAGCGATCCTGAATCGTGCGCCGGTAGCCGCAGTGCGCATCAATCCAGACGTTCCTTCGGAGCTGGAACGGATCATCAACAAGGCATTGGAGAAAGACCGCAATTTGCGCTACCAACGCGCTCCAGAGATGCATGCCGATCTGCTCCGGCTAAAGCGGGACACAGAATCCAGCTCCCATGCGGCAGCGTTGGCTGCATCACTAGCGGAAAAGGATACGGCAGATACGTCTACTCCCCCGCGCCCATCTGATTCCGGATCCAAACGGGCTCTGGAAATGGCGCACGTTTTATTCACCGACATCGTGGCCTATTCCCGCCTTCCTATGGATGAGCAGGAACAGGCACTGCTCCATTTGCAGGAAGCGGTTCGCGAAACCCAGGAATTTGCGCGGGCTCAATCTAGCGATCAACTCGTTCGCCTGCCCACCGGCGACGGCATGGCACTGGTTTTTTTTGGCGACGTAGAGGCACCAGTGCGATGCGCTCTGGAGCTGCAACGCATCCTGCGCCGATGCCCAGAGATACATTTGCGCATGGGAATTCACACTGGCCCGGTGTATCGCGTGCAGGACATCAATGCCGCACGCAACGTGGCCGGAGGCGGCATCAACATCGCGCAGCGGGTGATGGACTGCGGCGATGGCGGACACATCCTGATTTCCAGGTCAGTGGCCGATGTGCTCGATCAGGTAAGCACATGGAAGACCGCGCTGCATGATCTGGGAGAAGCCGAGGTCAAGCATGGAGTCCGCGTCCATATCTATAACCTGTACACGGACGAGGCCGGAAACCCTGAGCTTCCGCAGAAGCTGCAGGCGGCGCGGAAGGCCACAGCAGTCGACGTCTCCCGAAGGAAGCGTAAGAAGGTGTCGTTGGGCTTCATCGCCGCGGGAATCGCAGCCGCGCTGGCAATCGCGGGCATCCTGTACACTCACCGGGCACACCCACTGACGGATAAAGACATGATCGTTCTCGCCGATTTCGCCAACAGCACGGGCGATGCGGTGTTCGATGACACGCTGAAGACGGCGCTTACGGTTTCCCTTAGGCAATCGCCATTCCTGAATGTGCTCTCCGAAAACAAAGTGGCAGCGACTTTGCGACTGATGGCCCGGCCGACCAGCACTCCGCTCACACCCGAGGTGACCCGCGAGGTTTGCCAGCGTGCGGGGAGCAAGGCTTACATCGCGGGATCGATTGGCAGCCTGGGCAGCCAATATGTGCTGGGGTTGAAGGCGGTGAACTGCCAGAGCGCAGATGTGCTGGCACAGGAACTGGTCACGGTATCGGCCAAAGAGAAGGTGCTGGACGCGCTGGGGGAGGTCGTATCCAAGCTGCGTGGAGAACTGGGCGAGTCGCTGGCGACAGTGCAGAAATTTGACGTTCCGCTGCCCGAGGCGACCACTTTCTCGCTTGAAGCTCTGAAAGCGTACAGCCTTGGACAAAAGGCATCCGGCGATAAAGGCCCTGGATCTGCCTTGCCTTACCATCAACATGCCATCGAACTCGACCCGAATTTTGCCATGGCGTATGAGGCAGTGGGCGTCGATTACTACAGCATGAGTGAACTAGGCCGTGCCACCGAGTATTACACGAGGGCATTCCAATTGCGGGATCATGCCAGCGAACGGGAAAAGCTGACCATCGCCGCGCAGTACTATCAAAACGTAACCGGGGAGCAGGAGAAGGCGATACAAACTTATCAAGAGCGGATCGCCAGTTATCCGCGAGCAGCCGGAGCCGCCCATTCGAATCTCGGCAATCTATACGCGGATCAGGGACAATACGAGAATGCAGCGGCGGAGTATCGAGAAGGCATTCGTCTGGGCGAGAGTCATGTCGCCGGCTACGTGAATCTCGCCAATAGCCTGCTCGCCTTGCAGAAGTTCGACGAGTCGCGGCAGATGATCGAGCAGGCCCTGTCACGAAAACTGGAAAATTTCACCCTTCAAAATGCTCTCTACGCGCTGGCTTTCCTCCGTGGCGACTCCGCGGGCATGGCAGAACTGCGGCAATGGTTCGTGGGCACGCCCGAAGAGAACTTCGGGTTTTCGCTCGTCTCCGACTCTGATACCTACACGGGTCATCTCGGCGAAGCGCGCAGGATGACGAAGCGCTCAGTGGAATCCGCCATCCGTGCCGACAGCAAGGAAAATGGAGCGATCTGGCTGGAGAATGCCGCGCTGCGCGAAGCTGCCTTTGGCAACTTGGCGGATGCCAGGAGAGCTGCGGAAGAAGGCTTGAATATGGTGCCTAAAAGTCAGGGGGTCGTCGTAGAAGCCGCGCTCGCCTTTGCCATGGCGGGCGATACAGCACGAGCCCAATCGCTCTCGGAGGAACTAAACAAGCGTTATCCACTCGATACACAGATGCAGTCTCTCTGGCTCCCTGCGATCCAGGCACAGTTGGCGCTCAATCGCAAGGATGCGACTGCCGCGATCAACCACCTGCAACCTGCCTCGCCCCCAATCGAGTACGGGCAGATTTCGTTTGTTGCCAATCTTTCCTGTCTCTATCCAACCTATATACGGGGCGAGGCATACCTGGCAGCGGGACAAGGCAAGGAAGCTGCCGCCGAGTTTCAGAAGATCATCGACCACAGCGGCATCGTCTGGAACTGCTGGACGGGAGCGTTGGCGCACCTGGGCGTGGCTCGCGCGAATGCTTTGCAGTCGAGAACTTCGCAGGGAGCGGACGCCGATGCCGCCCGCGTCCGGGCGCTCACCGCCTACAAAGATTTCCTCACGCTCTGGAAAGACGCCGACACCGACATCCCCATCCTGAAGGAAGCCAAAGCGGAGTATGCGAAGCTGCAATAACCGTTCGGAGATCAATGCTTTGGTTGACCATGACTAAAGTGGAGGGCCGCGATGAAACCGCTAATTGACTTGGTGGAAGCGTTGTTTCGAGCTACGGCTTCTCTCAGATGATTCACCGTGCCGCCGCTAGAGCACCCCGCCGGTCTTTATTGCCAGAACATTCAGAGCCATCTCCAGTTTCGTAATGGCCTCGCCGATTTCTGGATGTACTCCGATCTTCTCTTGCAGCGCCTTTAGAATCTGGTGAGCGCTTGCAATGTGCGCTTCCGCATCCGCTGAATTTTGATCACGATTCCGTTCGCTCTGCGTTTCCATGGCCGCCCGCTCCTATCTGTCTCTCAATTCTTTACGGCATCTCCCAGTATTCTACGCATTCGATGCCATCGAGAGACATGTGTGACGCAGGCTGTCCCCACTTTGCAGCGCCGGGTGGCCCACTTCATTCCGGTTCGCAGAAACACGAAAGCCCCGGTAGTCATCCGGGGCCTGAAACTGGTTACTGGACACTGCCTGTCATTTCTTATGATAGACCCGCCGCGTGCAGTGTCAAGACTAATCATCAATGTCGAGTGACCGCGGAGGATGAGGGACTCGAACCCTAATGGCTGACTAGCCACTCGACTGCTTGACAGGCAGCGTCCAGTACCCACTGGCAACACCCTCCAAACACTGCCCACCGAGATAAGTTTATTCTTATGTCTGTCGTCCAACGCAGAAGCGGGCGAACTAAATCGACATCGAGTCCCGAATCGGCACTGGGAAACCTTAGTAAAGACGGGACGTTTCCCGGCTCCTACGGGGACAGTTTCGCCGGGGTAGCGCCGCCCTCGAAGCACCACACTTTCGGCTCACCCGCCCGGCGGTGTACCATAAAAAGTACGCCGGACGCCTGTCAAGTCTACTTTAGTAGACATTCGACCCCCTCGAAAGTAGACATTCCTTCCACAGGCTATCCCCATGATTCCATTGCTCCGCCCAAAAGCCCGCACGAAGAATCAACGACTTACGCCCAGAACTTTTCTGCAAAGTGAAATGTTCCAGTCGGAACATTCAGCACAATGTTCCCATCGGAACATTAGGCAGGAAACCTACCGCATCGTCTCTTCAATCTCAGAAATCCAGTCGGGACGCTTCAAAACCTCCCGCGGCTTGGGACCATCCGCCGCGCCCACGATCCCATCCTGCTCCATCAGATCGATCAGATGCGCGGCGCGCCCGTAACCAATGCGCAGCCGCCGTTGCAGCAGAGAAGTGGACGCCTTCCCAAACTCGACCACCAGCTTCACTGCATCCTGATACAGAGGATCGTCCTCGCCGCCGCCCTCTGATCCTTCAGCGCCATCGCCGCCGCCCACGGCCTCGCGCTCGTCTCGCGGAGCTTCGAGGAACTGCTGCTGATACTCCGCCGAGCCTTGCGCCTTCCAGAATTCGACCACCGCAGCGATTTCTTTTTCTGTGACCAGAGGCGCATGCAGGCGATGGACCCGCGCCGATCCCGAAGGCAGGTAGAGCATGTCGCCCTTGCCCAGCAGCGCCTCCGCGCCGTTGGCGTCGAGGATGGTTCGCGAATCCACCTTGGTAGCAACACGAAAAGAAATGCGCGCTGGAAAGTTCGCCTTGATCAATCCCGTAATCACGTCCACTGACGGACGCTGCGTTGCAAGCACCAGGTGAATGCCCACGGCGCGCGCCATCTGCGCCAGCCGCGTGATCGACTCTTCCACGTTCGACGAATCGAGCATCATTAGGTCAGCGAGCTCGTCGATGATGATCACGATGTAGGGAATCGGCTTGTCGTCGGAGTCTTCCTCGAACAGGCTGGGTGTGTCGCTCTCAAACAGGCGGTTGTACTGGTCGATGTTGCGCACGCCCTTGGCGGCCAGCAGTTTGAGCCGCCGCTCCATTTCGCGCACCGCGTTGCGCAACGCGTTCGCCGCGAGCTTTGGCTCGGTGATGATCGGCGTGTACAAGTGCGGCACGCCTTCGTAGTTGCCAAGCTCCAGCCGCTTCGGATCGACCAGTATCAGCCGCACCTGATCTGGCGTTGCCTTGTACAGAATCGACATGATGAAGGCGTTGATGGCGACGCTTTTGCCCGAGCCGGTCGAGCCGGCGATCAGCAGGTGGGGCATGCCGTTGAGATCGGCGGTGACGATGCGGCCGTTGATGTCCTTGCCGAGGGCCATCGTCAGCTTCGACTTCGAGCCCATGAATTCCTGCGACTCGATGTTCTCGCGCAGCCAAATGATTTCGCGCTGGCGGTTCGGAACTTGAATGCCGACGGTCGACTTGCCGGCCATGCGCTCGATGAGAATGCTCTCTGCCTTCAGCGCTAAACAAAGATCGTCGGTGAGGTTGGTGATGCGGCTGTACTTGATTCCGGCGTCGGGCTTGAACTCGAACGTCGTGACCACGGGACCGGGATTGATCTGCGTGATCTGGCCGTGGACGTCGAACTCGGCGTACTTTTCGGTGAGCACCTGGGCCAGCAGCTTGAGCTCGTCGGCATCGACGGCCTGCTGCTCGTCGGGACGCTGGAGCAGGCTGCTGGACGGAAGCTTATAGCCTCCAGCAATTCGTGGCATTGTTGTCTTAGCTTTGTGATCGCGGTCGGCGCGTTGCGTTACCTCCGGGTCGGCGGTTTCCATTCCAGCTAACGACTCGGGCAGGATACCGCCGGTCGCGGGGGGATCTCCTTCCATGACCTCGGGGCCGAGCGTGCGCTCAATGCCGGTACGGCGAGGTTCTGCGGAAGGTTTGGCGGGCTCGAAAGTTTCGGGCGCCTGCCGCGATGGGATCAACTGGGTCTTTACCAGAGGCTTCGAAATCCGCCGCTTATCCAATTCTTTCTGCTGCTGGCGTTTGGTGCGCTCCTCCCGCCAATCCTGATAGCGGTTCCAGAGCGCGGTCACGAATGCGAAGCGGGTCGGCGCCCACAGTTGAATGGCGGAAAACGAGAATGCTGTCGAGAGATAGAGCGCGACTGCCAGCACAGTTGCGCAAACGATGTAGGCGCCGGCCATATTCAAGTAGTGGATCAGCGCATCGCCCACAACCCGGCCCAGCAATCCTTCGATCGGCATTGCGTTTAGCCATCGCGTATGGCCGGGCAGCAAGGCCAGCAGCGCGGGGACGAAGATCACCAGCCAGATTCCTCCCAGGGTCTTGGCCAACGGAGATTGAATCTTTCGCGAAGCGAACCAGCGGATTCCGAGCAGCGCCGGAAAGACCGGCAGCAGAAACGCACCGATGCCGAAGAACTGGAGGGTCAAGTCTGAGATGAGCGCGCCCACCACGCCAATCCAGTTGCGGGCGACGTGAGTTCCGGTGAGGACAGAGGCGCTATTCAGTGAGGGATCGAGCGGGGAATAGGAAGCGAGCGCGAGGAAGAGGAGAAGCGCGGAGACACACAGCAGGAACCCGACCAGCTCATTGAGCCGGCGGTTGCCCGTGGGGACAAAGATACTTGCCAAAAAGCGCATGTGGGCCGTTTCCCACCGGACAAAAGTGTCCCGTGGCGCAAATCGGCCAGAGCGAAATCATTATTACAAGAACCGCGCCGCGCGGCAATGGAGGAATTGGGGAGGGGTATTGAGTTGGCTTCCGGGGCTATCGCCGCAACCAGGTCGATGAGTGCTAACGCTGTTAACAACAGGTGCTTCCGGGTTGCCCGTGATCAGCTCGCAACGCCAGCAAATCTTCCGACCAAGACCGACTTATCAGGAGCTGAGATTTTGCAATGCTCAATGAGCCTCCAATGAGCCATCAATCCCGGTGGACATAGTCTTGAACGGAATAAACCTCACGTGGAGCCGACCTCACGTCATCGCGGGAAATGGTCAACTTGAAAACACCCTCCTCGTCTATTTCACCGCTCCCAAATAGCGATCCAACCAGTCGAGTGTTTCCTTGATCAGCTCGTTCCGGGGAATGTCGTGGCCGGTCTCGTAGACGACATGACGCTTTTGTTCTTTAGGCGTTCCCAGCAGGCGGAACATCGGCTCCTGCGACGACACCACGGGGAAGATGAAATCGAAACGGCCATTCAACATCAAAACAGGAACCTTCACCCGCGGCGCGAAGTTAAGTTGGTCCGCTTCGGGTAAACACTTCTGTAAATTAAACCCGGGCACAATGAGCACTAGAGCTTTGATGCGATCTTCCATTGCTGGAAGCACCGATCCCATTGCTGCTCCCCAACTCCAGCCTTCGTAGGCGAGCTTGCTGCTATCGATGTCGGGACGGGTTTCAAGGTAGTCGATCGACCGGCCCAGATCCTTGGACCAGGCGATAACATGGTCGCGGTAGGAACTAGTATCTCGATTGTGGATATTGAGACCGTCCCCGCGCTCAAAGGTTGCCTTGTAGACGGGAAACATCACAGCCCGTCCGCTCTTAATAATGAAATCAAGAACTTCCAGTTGTGGCGAGTCCGTGCTGGATCGGCTATAAAGGGCATTAGAGTTGGGAAAGTACACTACGGTTTGGAATGGCGGGTGCGCCTTCTTAGGCAGGAAGAGATACGCGATGATTCGCTCGTTCCCATAGGCAGCGGCGAATGTGATTTTTTCCTTTTTCCAGTCGGCGGTCTGTTCGGTGGATTCAACCACCGCCTGCAAAGGCGTCTTATCGTATGAATACAGGCTCTTGTACGCGTGGAACAGTTGATCTGAGACGGGTTTCTCCCGGCTGAAATCCCTCACTTGAAACGTAACAGGATCGGCCGCTTTGGCTGCCTCACCCGTGGAAACATACTTGGCGCAGCGGAATCCAAAATTGGCAGAGCGCTCGAACGGCGAGCGGGCATCGGGTTCGTTGAAGAAATAGGTTGGCTCGTTCCAGGCGCCCCCCATGATGTAGCGTTTGCCGGAATTCGCTTCGTTCCAGATCCACTCCTTGACATTGCCGGCCATATCGTAAGCGCCAGACCAACTCATGTCAGGGTAACTTCCCACACGAGCGGGTCCCGCTCCGCCAAAATTACTGGCTGGTATGATGCTGGGGCCGTCCGAGGGCGAGGCGGCGGCGGTCCAGTGATAGATGGTGGGCAGCAATTTGCCCACGAACTCCGCGTACGCGGCTGCCTCGTACCAGCTCACGCCTGTCACGGGAAAGTCTTCCTGCGCGCGCGGGTACTCGCCCTGCACCCAGGCGGCGGGGCCTGGCCTGCCCGTCGTGTCCCGCAATAGTGTCATCGCGTCCGCCCAGGAAAGCACATGTCCGTCCTGGTGGAACTCGAACTTCCAGTACTCCTGTTTCTGGTAGCCCCCTTGGTCGAGAAACTGCTTGAACTGTCGGTTGGTGACTTCGTATTTGTCGATCCAGTAGTCTCCCAGCGGGACGGCCGGCAAGGAATCGAAGCCGGGGAGTCCACGGAGCCTAACGGCCCCGTCTTGAGGGGAAGCTGAGGTGGTCAACCCGACGCGAACCATTCCAGCAGGAGCCTTTCCTTCCTCATCCATCGTCACGGTCATGGAGTCGTCGTCTGGGAACGTGGCGCGTTCTACGGTGGCAAAGCCCTTTAGTTCAAACTTCCACTGTGAATCCGCGAGAGGAAATCTCCGCTTCTCGATGGGCGAACGTCCAACCAGCTCCCATGCGTCATCCGGAGCGTTGTAGTTCCTACGGAAGACGGAGGCTCCTGCCGGCGTGGTTTTGATAGAAGCAGACCACGAGATGGCAGGCCAGAATTTGCCAAGCGTCGGGTCGTCGGGGACGTATCGCTCGGCTTGAACCGCCAGAACATAGGCTTTGCCGAATTCCTCCTTCTCGATGAGCTGCGCGATTTGCGGCACCGCCTGCTCTCTTGCCCACCGAGCTCTGGAACTGCGATGGAGCCACCAGGCGCAGAGGCTCCCCAACATCAGAATGGCGAGCATCACAGGAATCGCGACGCGGGGCCGCTTGCTTTGCCGGAAGAGCACTCTCAGGTTAATGCCGCTGACGGCTTCTGAGTTCAGTGTGCGGCAATCCTTGAGTTCCCGCTCGATCTCCGACATGGATGCATATCGTTCTTCGGGGAGCTTTCGCAGACAGCGCCCGATAATATGCTTCAGGCCGTCCGGCAGATCATGGACGAATTCGTGAAGATCCCTGGGCTCCTCTCGGTCTATGGCAGCGATCGTGCCGACGTTGGATTGACGCTCGAACGCTCTCCGGCCCGTGAGGATCTCATAGAGAACGGCGCCGAAAGCAAAGATGTCGCTGCGGGCGTCCGTGCCTTTACCGTGCAATTGCTCGGGCGACATATATGGCAGAGTGCCAACCACCTGCGCGTCGCCAGTAAGGAGCGCGGTCATGGTCTGTTCATTCGCTGGTATGGACTGCTCGTATTTGGCGAGACCGAAATCGAGCAGCTTCGCTCCGGTTTCGGTGAGCATGATGTTGCCGGGCTTGAGGTCGCGATGAACGATCCCCTTGGAGTGCGCGGCGCCGAGTGCACTCGCAACTGCGATGGCGATCTTAAGTGCATCGTCGAGCGGAATCGAGCCCTTTTTTATGCGAGCCCCGAGGGTCTCGCCCTCCAGATACTCCATCACCAGAAAGTCCACTTCCTCTTGGCGGCCAACGTCATAGAGAACACAGATATTGGGATGTTGCAGGCCGGAAATGGCCTTGGCTTCGCGTTCGAAACGCGCTCGCAGGTCATGGTTCTGACTCAATTTCGAAGGAAGTACTTTGATCGCGACCTCGCGACCCAGGCGGATATCTCGCGCCCGGTACACCTCGCCCATGCCGCCAGCGCCCAGCGGAGATTCGATTTCATAGGGCCCGAGTCTGGTGCCAGAGGTCAGAGCCATTCGCGCGCAATTATAGTCCACGCACCACGTTGCGAACGACCCGACGATTCTGGGTGTGTTATCGGCCAAACCGAAGTTATCCGGCCAACTGGTAGGCATCTCCAATTGACGATAAATCGCCATAGCACTCATTTAGGTAGGCTAGCGGTGATCTTTCAATAGGTTGTCCATTCGATCGGAACCAGAGAAGCTGATTTACGCGGCGCTTCCACGGTGGCGCTTGCGGCGGTGGGGCCGGACGGATCAAAGGCAAGGTCAAAGGCGACGTAGAAGAGTGTTCGTCCGACCGCGCGAGCTTCACCAGCGAAGGGCTTACCTCAGGCGCTGAAGCGCGGCCCATTTTTCGGCGACTTAACGGCACCCTTCGGCTTCGCTCTGGGCAGGCTGGAGCTCGGGCCCTTCCCGTTTGTGCTCGACGCGGGAGCAGCGTTTGCGCACGCGGACAACAGGTTCCTCGTCGCTTTGCTCCTCGGAATGACAAAAGAGCTTTGTTCCTCGGAATGACAAAGGTGTAGGACGAGACGGGCTTACCCCACCTGCGCGTGCTCAGCGCAAGCCCACCAGTTCGGTGACGGATTGAATCAGCTTGGCAGGATCGAAACCCACACCGTCTTTGAAGACCAGCTCAACCTTCTCCACGTTTTCAATCTTCTCGGCCGGGTTGCCGCCCAACACAACCAGATCGGCGGCTTTGCCTGGCGCAATCGATCCGATGGTCGCGTCTCTGCCCATGTAGATTGCCCCATTCAGTGTGGCAATGCGGATCGCCTCGACGGGTGAGAAGCCGGCCTCGACCAGCAATTCAATGTTGCGTTGATCGCCGAAGCCCGGCACCACGCCGCCGTAGCCGGTGGGATCGCAGCCCGCCATCAGCAGTCCGCCGGCGGCCACAAACTTCCGCTCAAAGCTCATCTCTTTTGCGAGGCCAGGGCCGCCAACTCCGGCGGCGAAAGCGGCGCGGCCCATCAAATAATCTCTGGCGGCCGCCTGCGAAAGCGTCTTCAGCGCCACAGACTCCCGCTCCATCGGCGGCCGGTTCGGGCTGAAGGTCTCAAACACGGCCAGTGTCGAGGTAATCGCCACGTGATGCGCGACTAGATCGCGAATCATCTCCTGCACCTCAGGCCCCTCCACGTTCAGTGTCTTCTCAAAGTAGGCCAGATTCGGCATGAACCCAGGGCACTCGTCCGGCTTCTTTCCGGGAAGGAACTCGGTATCAACCACCAGGCCATGTTCCAGGTTGTCGATGCCCAGTGCCGCTGCCTGCCTGAATCCGATCGAGCAAAGATGCCCGGTGATTTTGAGCCCGTGGGAGTGAGCGTGGTCGATGGCCGCCTTGAGTTCATCGGCCGTGAGGTAGTTGTACGCCTTGAACGAAGTCACGCCCTCGGCGGCCCAATAATCCACCGTGCGCGCAGCGTCATCCGCATCCGCAAGCGTGTGCATCTGGATGGCGAAGCTGCCTTTGCCCTCGAGGTAGGGGCCAGTCACGTCGAGCTTGGGTCCGGGCAGCAATCCCGCGTCGATCTCTCGCCTCAGTTCCAGGTCGGTGTAGGGCTCCAGGCTACCCGCGGTCCGCGCCGTCGTCACGCCGCCTGCCAGGTAGAGACGCGGAGCGCTGTCCGGCGCCTCGCCATAGAGCGCCACGCCACCCTGGGGTTGCTGCGGCGTGGGATAGAAGAGATGTTCGTGCATGCCGACCAGGCCGGGGATCACGGTCTTTCCCGTCATCTCCAGCACCTTGGCGTTGGGCGGATATGGGCTGTGCGCACTGGCGGTTTGGACCGCAGTGATCTTGCCGCGGACGATGTCGATGCGCATGTCTTCCTGGGGTGCAGAGCCTGTGCCGTCGATAAGGCGCACATGCTCGAGCACCAGCACCGGTGCATCTTCCTTCACATAGGGTACAAGCGGAGAAGGCTTCTGCTGGGCCGCTGAGGTCAGGCTCAATGACAAGGACAAGGAAATGCACAGAGTGGTGGTTCGTCTCGCAATCAGCATGTTTGAGGTCGCCCGGAATGAGAGTGGATTCAGTTCTAACCGGAAGTCCTAATTTGCTTGCCCGGCCACCAGAGAATATATCCCCGAGTGGCTTCCTGTGGGAAAAAAGAATCGATTCACCACCAAGGGCACGACGCTTCACGAAGGCTGCCTGGATTAGTTCTTATCCCGCGAGCCTGGCCGCGAATACCAGCACGGGCGCGAATTGCTCATATGGTAGTATTTGGGTAGTATGAAAGAGAAGACATCTATCACACTCTCTAAAGAGATACTGACCGGCATCGATCGCATGGCAGGATCGAAGCAATCGCGGTCGGCATTTATCGAAGCGGTGCTGGCTGGTTACTTGTGGCAACAGGCGCGGGCGCAGGTCGAAGCCCGCGATCTCGAACTGATCAACAAGGCTGCGGATGAACTGAACGACGAGGTGGAGGACGTCCTCCGCTATCAGCAGACATAGGCGCAGCCCGGCTGGGGAGGGCCGATGAGACGGGGCGAAATCTATCGGGTGCATCATCCCAGCGACGATCCCAAAACCTATCGTTGCTTTGTAGTCGTGAGCCGCCAGACCCTGATCGATTCCAGATTTCCCACCGTCGTCTGCGCACCCATCCTCACCCGCGGGCACGGATTCTCCACTCAGATCTCGGTCGGCATCGACGACAAGGCTTGAAACACGAAAGCTGGATCCTCTGCGATAACCTGGTGAGTCTTCGCAAGGTGCAACTGACCCGCTTTGTCGGCTCACTGACGCGCCCAAAGATCGAGGAACTGGGCCGTGCCCTCAAAATGGCTCTCGCCTTAGAATAGGTTGGGCGGACCTATCCTGCCAGCCTTGCCGCGAACACCAGCACCAAAGTTCCCACGATGATGCGGTAGATGGCGAACGGCGCGAATCCGCGCTTTCTTACATACGCCATGAACCACGCCACCGAGGCGTACGCGACGAAGAACGAAACCACGAAGCCGATGGCCAGTACGATCCATCCATGGGTATCGATCTGCGAGACGCCGATCGGATTTTCGCCCTTGCCCATGACCGACTTGAATAACGTGTAAAACGTTGCGACCACCATGGTTGGGATCGACAGAAAGAAAGAGAATTCGAGGGCTGAGGCTCGCGACATTCCCGCAACCTGACCGCCTGCAATCGTTGACATAGAGCGCGATGTTCCGGGAAAAACCGCGGAGAAGATCTGGCAGAAGCCGATCCAGACGGCTTGTCCCAGGCTCATGTCCTCCATCTTCCAGGTGTGGATGCGGCTTCCGGCCGCCGACGGTCCTGCGGCCTCTGCCTTGGCGTTCATCGCATCGACGATCCACATGACGATTCCGCCGATCAGCAAGGACCAGCCGATCATGTGCAAGTTCTCCAGGTGTTTGCCGATGACCTTGGTCAGCAGGAACGAGGGAATCGCCGTGACCACAAACGCGACTGTGACTAATCCTAAAGGGTGCGTGAGCGGCGTGCGGTCACCGCGTTCGCCGCGCGGAAAATTGGAAAGAAAGGCTGCGATGCGGTGGCGGAAATACACCGGCAGGCAAAGGATTGCGCCCAGTTGAATGACAATGGAATACATCTTCCAGTAACCGTCCGAAAGGCTGATATGCAGCAGGGCCTCGGAAAGCCTGAGGTGCGCGGTGGAACTGACCGGCAAAAATTCCGTGAGGCCTTCTACGATCCCCAGGACCAGTGACAGCAAGTAGTCGTTCAATCGACCTCCAAGAGTGAGGGAACAGTATCTCAGAAAAGCATTGCGAAGAGGTTAGAGGAAATTGCTAGTAGTGTCCTAGTCGAATTAGGGCAGTACCAAGTAATTTGCTCGCGAAAGCGAAAACCTTACTCGCGGAGGCGGCAGAGAACGGCTCGCGGAGATCGCTGAGAGGCGCTAGTCGCTGGCGTTGCCGTAGGTTGGAATGCCTTGCTGGACGAAAAAGATCAGCCGTTGTGCGCGCAAGGCCCAATCGCTTTGCCCGTATTGGCTGACGATCTTCTGCGCCAGCGCGAGGGCGCGGTCTTTGGATTCCGCGGCCTTCTTCTGATTGGGTTCGGCCTTGTAAATCTCGATCAATGCCGAGCGGCGCCAGGCGGCGTTATACAAGGATTCCGGCGCGGCCGGAGATTGCGGATGCTCTTTGGCATAGTTCTCGTAGAGGTCGGCTTCCTTGTCGGGACATTTCGACAGGCCTTCCCATTCGCCGCAGAGCTTGTTGTCGATCATGCGAAAAGCAGCAAGGTCGGCCCACTTGGTGCCGGGATATTTCTTGATCTCCAGCTTCATCCACTCTTCATGCATTTGCCCGCGCATATAGGATTGGCGTTCGCGGGCGGAAGGACGCGTCATCACGTCGGCCTTTTCGATCTGCCAGCGAATATCGGCGGCGCGGTAAAGCGCTTCGGCAGCGAGCGGCGAGGCGGGCATCAGATCGTAGACCCGGTAGTAAAGCCGCATCGCATCGCGCGCAGCATCGCGACGGCCGCGGCGGCTGCTGGCCTGGTCTTCGGAGTCTGCGGCTTCGCCGAAGATGATCCGGTCGCCGTCTTGCGTAGTGGTGCTCACGAACGCTTTGCTGAGGACCCAGCCGGTAACGGCCTTGCCCTCCTCTTCTTCTTCAGTCGCGCCTTCTTCATGGCTTGGCTCGCGCAGAATCGCTTCCACGTGAACCCAGTCACGGCTGGTATCGAGAACGATGAGCTCGCGCCCGCGTCCCGCCTCGCCCAGCCTGGCGGCCTCCGCGCTGGGAGCGACGCGAATGGTTTCTTCGTGCACCAGCGTTCCACGCTGACCTTGCGCGATCGCGAAAGGGGCCGAAAGGAGTATGCTCGCGGCGATCGTTACTGCGTCGATCATAACCGCGGTAATCGTTAACCATGAAATCGGTGCGGATCGTAGTTTCATGACATTCCGAATTGGAGTGTGGTTAAGCGAACATTGACTAAGAATGGGATTGAGTAGGGCGCGGTTGCAAAAGCTTGGGCTTTTATTTCGCGCACTACTCGATTTTTCAACGCGTACAGGTTAGTGCCCGCGTTTCGCACGGGTCAAGCGGAATCTGGAACGCATTGACAACTGGTAGGATTGCTAGCGTTGATGCGCTGAGTTTCGGATGACGCCCTTAACCATCTTCGGCCTGTTTGCGGTAACGGCGATGCTGGTTTGCTACGCGCTCGAAGCGCGGAGCCGGTGGTTCATCCTGGCCTTCGCCGGAGCTTGCGCGCTCGGCTCGGTCTACGGTTTTCTGCAGGGAGCGTGGCCGTTCGGCTTGGTCGAAGCCGTGTGGTCGGTGGTCGCGATACGGCGGTGGGCGGTGGCAGGACGCGTGAAATGAGGGGGCAGACCCTGTCCCAACTGATCCTATTTGCGTCGAAGGTCCTCCAACATTTTGGGATCGATGTTGCCGCCGCTGATGATAGCGACGTTTAGCTTTGTCTCAGGGAGTTGGTCGCGGCGGAACAGGAATCCGGCCACGGCTACGGCTCCGCTGGGCTCGGCTACGGTGGCGGGATTCGACGCCAGCAGCCGGACCGCTTCGCGAATCTCGTCTTCGGTTACGGTGACGATGTCGTCGACGTAGCGGCGGATGTGCTCGAAGTTGATTGCGCCGATGCTTTGTGTGCGCAGTCCGTCGGCCATAGTTTGCAAGACTTCCTCGGCAGGGAAGTGAACGATTTTTCCGGCGCGCAAGCTGGCCTGCGCATCGGCGGCCAGCGCCGGTTCTACACCGATTACATTCACCGAAGGGTTGCTCAACTTGATTGCGGTAGCGATGCCGCTGATCATGCCTCCGCCACCGACCGGCGCAAGAACGGTTTCGACTTCCGGCAGATCTTCGAGAATCTCTAATCCAATCGTGCCCTGGCCGGCGATGATCTGCTCGTCGTTGTAGGGAGGCACGATCATGTATCCATGCTGGGCGGCGAGTTCTTCGGCCTTCGCTTGGCGCTCGGCGCTGCCCGGGCCGACGAAGACGATCTCGGCGCCCAGAGCGGCTGTGGCCTGGCGCTTGATTGCTGGCGCGTTGTTGGGCATCACGATAATGGCCCTGGTTCTTCAAGGCGCGCGCCGCGTAGGCCACGCCTTGCGCGTGGTTGCCGCTCGAGTAGGTAATGACTCCGCGCTTGCGGTCTTCTTCCGAGAGCGAGGCGATCTTGTTGTAGGCGCCGCGGAGCTTGAAGGCGCCGATGGGCTGCTGATTTTCGGGCTTGAGGAAGAGACGGCGGGTGGCGGATTCTGGATGAGTGAATTCGATCAGAGGAGTGCGGAGGGTGACGCCTTTGAGGCGGGCTTGGGCCGTACGGATGTCGGTGAGGGCTACCATCGGTGTCGCGGGGTCAGATTTCTAAAATCACCGGCATGATCAGCGGGCGCTTCTGCGTTTGCCTGGAAATGTAGCGCTTCAGATCGGCGCGGATCTTTTCCTTGATCACGCCGTAGTCGGCTTTTTCTTCTTCGCTGGAGTGCGCCAGGGTGTCTTCGACGATGCGCTTCGCTCCGTCCATGAAGCCGTCTTCTCCAGCGTTGAACCCGCGCGTGACGATCTCCGGGGCAGTTTCCACTCTGCCTGAAAGTTTGTTGATGGCGATGATGGGCAGTACGATGCCGTCTTCGCTCAAGTGACGCCGGTCTTTAATGATTAAATCCTCAACCACGTCGGTGCGCGAGCCGGAATCGATGCAGACGCGGCCCACATTGACGCGCCCGGCTTTTCGGGCGTTGTGTTCGTCGAATTCCAGAACGTCTCCGCTCTCGATCAGAATTACTTTTCCGACGGAGCTGTGCATGGCTCCAGCCATTTCGGCGTGCAGCTTCAACTGCCGGTATTCGCCGTGGATGGGAATGAAGTATTTCGGCCTTACCAAGTTGATGATCAGCTTCAATTCTTCCTGGCTGCCGTGTCCGCTAACGTGAATGGGAGGCGTCGTCCCGTCTTCGTAAATGACGTACGCCTCGCGGCGGAACAGGTGATCGATCATGCGGTAAATCGTTTTCTCGTTGCCGGGGATAATGCGCGACGAGAGCACGACCGTGTCACCCTTTTCGATCTTGGCGTGCTTGTGATTGTCGACCGCCGCGCGCGAGAGAGCCGACATGGGCTCGCCCTGGGTTCCACTGATCATCACGCAAACTTTTTCCGGCGGAAAATTCTTCATCTCGCCGGGATTGATCACGGTGCCCTCGGGAATTTCCAGGTAGCCCAGGTCTTCGGCGATTTCGGCGGAGTTGTTCATAGAGCGGCCGATGAAGGCCACTTTGCGCCCGTGCTGGTGAGCCAGCTCCACGGCCAACCGGATGCGATGGATGGACGAAGAGAAGCACGAAATGAAAAGCCGCCGTTGTGTGTGTGCGAATACTTCATCAAACTTCCGCCGCACAGCGCGCTCGCTGGGCGTGTAGCCCTTGCGCTCAACGTTGGTTGAATCCTGAAACAGCGCGAGCACGCCTTGTTTGCCATATTCGGCGAAGGCGTGCAGGTCGAAAAGATGGTTATCGGTGGGTGTGGGATCGACCTTGAAGTCGCCAGTATGAATGATCACGCCCAGCGGAGTGTGAATCGCGAGCGCAACACAATCCACCAGGCTGTGCGTCACCCGAATGGGATGGATCGTGAACGCGCCCGCCTTGAAGCGCTCGCCGGCGTGGATCTCGCGCAGGTCGGCATCGTCGAGCAGTCCGTGCTCGTCGAGTTTGTCTTCCACATAGGCCAGGGTGAACTCGGTACCCCACACCGGCACGTTTAGCTCGGAGAGAATCCAGGGCAGGGCCCCGATGTGGTCTTCGTGGCCGTGCGTGAGGACGATGCCGCGAACTCGCTGTCGGTTCTCGATGAGATAGGAAATGTCCGGAACGACAATGTCTACGCCGAGCAATTCCGCCTCGGGAAACATGAGGCCAGCGTCGATCACAATAATGTCGTCACCCCAGCGAACCGCCATGCAGTTCATACCGAACTCGCCGAGGCCCCCGAGGGGGATTATCTGCAGTTTTCCAGTTGGCATTCGATAGATGATGCTAGCACAGACTGTGTTCCGCACCGCACGGAGGGATGCCTGTACTGGCCATGCCTGATAGCTTTCTCACTCGCGCTGAGTTAAGGTGAAACCTAATGGCAGCAGATTCCAAATCCTGGCTTCGCGGCCGCGTCGAGAAGACGCTGATCAAGGGGCTGACGCGCGCCTACTCCACGGTGCAGGTCGATCCCGGAAAGTTTCTGCTGCAACTCCGCACCGCCTACAGACTTCCCATCAGCGGCTATCACGGAGTGTGTTCGCTCGATCTGGGCGAGCTTGACGCGGTGGCCGACGAAGTCATTCGCAGCGGGATGAAACTCGCCGCTGTGGAAGGGGCCGGCTTCGGCCTGGGCGGGTTGCTCACGATTTTCCCCGATCTTGGTATTCTCTCGGCAATCACCATGCGCACCATCCAGAAACTAAGTTTGGTCTATGGTTTTCAGTTCAACACAGACCATGAAATCGCCGAGCTCTGGATTGCCGCCGCCAGCGCTGCCGGAGTTGACATCAGCCGCGAACTTCTAGAAAAAGAAGTGGTCAACAAATTCGTGCCGCGAGTGATTCGGAGTATCGCGGCCCGCGCCAGCGCAGAGGTAGTGGAGAAGTGGGCAGGACGTATGATTCCTCTCGTCAGCTCCGCCCTCGGCGCCGGCCTGAACTACTGGTTCGTACGCGCCTGGGGCGAGCGCGCCAAAGCCCATTTCCGCGAGCGGCATTTGCAACTCCGCGCGCAAGCCCAGCAAGCCGGCCTGCCGTTATCATCGCCGCAGGTTCTTCCGGCGCAGCTCCGTTAGCCTTCTTTGTGTTACAAACAATAATGAAAGCCTTCCATTGCTCCGCAATTCTTTTCGATCTCGACGGAGTTCTTGTCGATTCCACCCGCTCGGTCGAGCGGGAGTGGCGCGCCTGGGCCCGCGAACAGGGAATCGATGAAGAGAGAGTGATGGCGATTGCCCACGGCGTCCGCACCATCGAAGTGATTCGAGCCCTCGCTCCTGATCTGGACGCGCACTCGGAGGTGCGTAAGCTGGAAAGCCGCGAGGCCGCGGATCGCGATGGCGTGGCCGTGATGCCCGGCGCTGTCGAACTCGTGGGCGCGATTCCTGAAGGCCGCTGGTGCGTGGTTACATCCGGAACTCGCCACCTGGCAGGCGCACGACTGCGGCTCGCCGGAATCCCAGTTCCTAAGGTTTTGGTTACGGCTGACGATGTTGCGTATGGAAAGCCGCATCCTGAGCCTTATTTAAAGGGTGCGAAGCTTTTAGGCGTGAATCCGGCGGAGTGTTTGGTGATTGAAGATGCGCCAGCTGGAATTCAAGCGGCACATGCGGCCGGGATGAAAGTGGTAGGGATTACGAGCACTTATGCGGGGGAGGCTCTCAGGCACGCGGATGCCGTGGGTGGGAAGCTGGGGCAGATTCGGGTTATGGCGAACGGGGCGGAAAAGCTAAGTGTAGAGGTTCTCCAATAGCGAAGCGGTTCGGAATTGCTACTTTTTCGTCGCCTTCGCGTCCTCACCATTGAAGTGCTCCGTCACAGAATTAAACTCGGCCTTATCGTTCTTCGAGAACTCGAACTGCAAATCCCAACTCTTAGAGAAGAATTTTGTTTCTGATTCGGCGAAGAGCGGAAAATGTGCTCCGAAGTCGGCCATCAAATGACTGCCTTCGAGCGTAAACGCAACATGGCCGTCCGAGAATTCGTAAGTCCCCACATACCGCGCCAGCACCTCCTTGGGTAAGGCGATTTCCTTTGGCGGCGGAGTGAAAGCCACCGCTTCTCCATGCATCACCGCCGCGAGCGCCGTGGTGATCCTGCCGGTCACATAGCCATTCAAATTCGCCAGAACGATCACGGCCAGCCCGTCGTCGGGATAGTAGGTCATTTCCGCGTTGAAACCGATGTTGTTCCCGTCGTAGTCGATCACCCGGCGATCATTTACACGATGAACGTATAAACCGCAGGCATAGTCATGTTTGAATGGCGTGGTCATCTTGCGAAGGGACGCTGGCGTCAGCAACTTGCCGCCGAACAGCCCATTTTCCCACCGAAGCATGTCTTCGGTTGTGGAATAGAGGCCGCCGGCCGATAAAGCTCCACTGATATTTGGACGTTCCGCATTCTCGATTCCCTCGGCGCCGGGCAAATAGCCGGACGCACGGTGCGGAACGATGGCCACGTTGGAGTCCAATCCCGAATCGTTCATGCCCAGCGGCCTGAAAATGTTTTCCTGAAGGAAATCTGCGTAACTTTGTCCGCTGACCTTCTCCAGTAGATAACCGAGCACCAAGTAATTCGTGTTTTTGTAATCCCATTTTTCGCCCGGCTGAAAGTCCAGTGGCTTGTCGGCGAAGATCAGCCTCTCAGGCTTGCTTGGCTCATACTCCGCCCCGTGGTCGGCGATGCCAGACGTTATCGTCAGGAGGTTATAAATTGTGATCTTGTCCCAAGACGCGGGCGCATCGGGAAGGTATTTCTTCACTAGGTCGTCGGTCTTCAGCTTTCCGCGTTCCTCCAAAAGCAAAATCGCAGCCGCGGTAAATTGTTTGGTCACCGAGGCGATTTGGAACCGGGTAGTCGGCGAATTTGGTACGTTCCACTCCAAGTCCGCCCAGCCGTAGCTTTTGCTGAATAGCACCTTGCCCTGTTGCGCCACCAGCACGCTCCCCATGAACATATGGGCATCAACATAAGGCGGTACGACCCGCTGCAAGCGCTCGACCGGCGCTTGCGCGTTGCACCTGCCAGCCAAGAAAGCAAAGCCAATAGCCAGCCCTGTCAGGCAGAAGTTCCGTTTCGTTTTCATCGCCGAAACCTCAACATTGGCGTCACAGCAACTCAAATGCAACGCCGAATTGCTGCCCTACCGCAGCCAATCTTCCAACTCGATCCCGCGGTCCGTCTTCTCGTCGCGGTACTTTACGATGACAGGCGTATACAGAGAAATTCCTGACTCCGCCGCTGCGCCCTTCTTGACAGCGCGAGATCCTGGGACGACGACTGCGCCTTCAGGAACTTCGAGCGGGGCATCTGGCGTCGCCCGGTAAACTTCCCCGCGTACCAGGTCGTAGAGCGGCGTCGACCGCGTCAAGATCGTTCCTGCGCCCAATACTGCGCGCGACCTCACCAGGGTGCCTTCATAGATGCCGCAGTTGCCGCCGACGAGCACGTCGTCTTCAATAATTACGGGCGCCGCGTTCACCGGCTCGAGCACGCCGCCGACCTGCGCCGCGGCGCTGAGATGCACGCGCTTGCCGATTTGCGCACACGACCCCACCAGCGCATGCGAATCGATCATCGTGCCCTCATCGACGTAGGCTCCCACGTTGATGAACATCGGAGGCATGCAGATTACCGACGGCGCAACGTAGGCTCCGACGCGCACCGAAGAGCCACCCGGCACGATGCGGATTCGATCGGCCACAGAAAACCGCCGGGCAGGAAACGTATCTTTATCCACGAAGGTCAGCGCCGCACAGCCCGTCTCAGCCAGCTCACCGAGCCGGAAGCCCAATAGAATGCCGTGCTTCACCCAAGCGTTGACCACCCATCGGCCGTCGATCTTCTCGGCGGCGCGGATCTTGCCCTGGGTAAGCGCGTCACGGAAGTCGAGAAACACTGGGCGTGCCTCGGGATTGTGTTCGACCTCGCCCAACGCGGCGAGGCGTTCGATGGAAGCTTTCAGAGCTTGCATGAGAATTGTTGATTGATGATTGCTGATTGTTGATTAGAGTCCGAACGGACTTAGATTTCAATCAACAATCAGCAATCAACAATCAACAATTGAGTTGTTACACGCACTTGCACTCGCTGCGAATGAGCACGCCAGTCATACCGTGCGCCGAGTCGCGTCCTACGGCCAGCGTCGCGTACGGTCCGTGCCAGCGCGCGTGGTTGGCGTCATGTCCCGCCGGACGGCCTTTGCCGTGGTTGCATTGTCCGCACGATCCGCGGTGCAGGACGATCTTGTGCGGGCCGGCTGCCCAGTTTTCGTAAATATAAAATTCCGTCGCTTCCGGCGCGGGTGCAGCCGGCTTGGCGATCAGTCCAACTTCGGTAACGATTTTTTGCAGCTTCGAGCGCGTATCGCGGCGCATGGGCAATAGTGGCAAACGGTAGTTTTCTTCGATCCTGCCCATCATCGCCAGCACCGCCTTCACCGGCAGCGGACTCGACTCGATAAAGTTCGCTTGCATCAACGGCAGATATTTGCGATGGATGCTGCGCGCCGCGGCCCAGTCATTATTGAGCGCGGCCCGCGTCATGGCGGCCATCTCGTGAGGAATTTCATTCGATGCCACCGAGACGACGCCCACCCCGCCCAACGCAATTACGGGCAGCGTGACCGCGTCATCTCCCGAGAAAACCAGAAACGTCTCGGGCACTGAGTTGATGGCCTCGGCGATTTGCGTCATGTTGCCGCTGGCTTCCTTTACGCCAACAATGTTCGGAATCTCCCCCAGGCGCGCCAGCGTTGCCGGTTCCAGGTTTGCACCGGTGCGGCCCGGCACGTTGTAAAGAATGATTGGCTTGTCACCGACGGCCTCGGCGATCGCCTTGAAGTGGCGGTACTGGCCCTCTTGCGTCGGCTTGTTGTAATAAGGAGACGCGGTAAGAATGGCGTCGACTCCAGCCCGCGTGGCCACTTCTTTGGCTTTTTCCACGGCATCGTGCGTCGAGTTCGACGTCGCGCCCGCGATGATGGGCACACGTCCCGCGACCACTTCGATGGTGGTGTCGATCACGTGCAGCCATTCGTCGTGCGTGAGTGTGGGCGTCTCGCCAGTAGTGCCGCAGGGAACGAGAAAATCTATGCCGGACTCGACCTGCCACGCCACCAGGTTGCGCAGGGCAGCGTCGTCGATGGAACCATCCTGATGAAACGGAGTTACAAGTGCGGTACCGCAGCCACGAAATTGCATGGTAATAAGATAACGCGAATGGGCTTTGCGTGGAAACGTGTGGCTGGACTACAACTCCCGCCAAACGTCTTTGAACTCGTAGAAGCCTTTCTTGCCGGCGAGCCATTCCGCCGCACGCACCGCGCCGTCGGCGAAACCCTGGCGAGACTTGGCGTCGTGACAGAGATAGATCCTGTCGGCGGGGGATTCGAGCACGACCTCGTGCATGCCCACAACATCGCCTTCGCGAAAGGAAGTGATCTCGAGATGATCTTTCTTCTGGCCACTCGCTTCGCCGATCACACGTTGAATGGCGATCGCCGTCCCCGACGGCGCGTCTTTCTTCTGGGCATGGTGCCGCTCGAAGATTTGTCCAGAGTAATCGTGCTTTAAGGCTGCGGCGGCCGCTCGCGCAACATCGAGAAACAAATTCACGCCCACGGAGAAGTTTGCCGCGTATACAAATCCGGTGCCGTGGCTCTCGACCAAGTTTCGAACCCGGTCCACCTCTTCATGCCAGCCGGTGGTGCCGACTACCATGTTCTTGCCTGCGGCGACACAAGCTTCAATGTGGCCTGCGACGCACGAGGGAGCTGTGAAATCGATCACCACATCAATTTTGCGCAGCTTTTCCGAGGTGAGAGCTGCGCAGCTGGCGTTCTCGGCCGCCCCCACGACTTCAATGTTGTGCCCGCGGCGGCGTGCTACTTCCGCCACCAGCGATCCGGTCTTTCCTCGGCCGAGCAGGAGAATCTTCATGAAGGCAAAGAAATTCTAAGCGTACACTTCCGGATCCAGGTCCGCGAAAAATGTGCTGTGCAGCCGCTGGATCACCTCAGGCACTTCGTCTTCTTCGATCACGAACGTCAGATTGATTTCCGACGCGCCTTGCGAGATCATGCGAATCTTTTTGTCTTTCAGCTCACCAAACACCAGCGCGGCCACCCCTGGCTTATCCCGCAGGCTCTCGCCGACCAGACAAACGATGGCTTTGCGGCCTTCATACTTCACATCGGCCAGCTTTGCCAGATCGGCGGCAAGAGCGGGGATGGCGTAGTTCGAATCCACCGTTAGCGAAACACTGACTTCAGAGGTCGACACCACATCGACCGCGACTTTGTGCCGGTCAAAGGCTTCAAAAATCGCGCGCAGAAAGCCGTGCGCCAGCAGCATTCGCGGCGCTGCTACGTCTACGATGGTAATGCGCTTCTTCACTGCGATGGCCTTGAAGATGTTTTTTCCTTGCGGAGCCCGGGTTGTAATCTTTGTCCCTTCGCACGATGGATTCTTTGAATTCAGCACGTACACGGGAATGTTTTTCTGGATGGCCGGCAGCACCGTCGCCGGGTGCAGCACCTTGGCCCCGAAATACGCCAGTTCTGCCGCTTCATCAAAGCTGATTACTTTGATGCGGTGCGCGTCCGGACAGATACGCGGATCGGTGGTCAGAATCCCGTCCACGTCGGTCCAGATTTCAATCCGCTCGGCGCCCAGTCCAGCGCCCACAATCGCTGCGGAAAAATCGGAGCCGCCTCGTCCAATCGTTGTGGTCACGCCCGCGCGGTTCGCCCCAATGAACCCGCCCATCACCGGAACCCGGCCGTCATCGAGCAGCGGCTTCAGCTTGCTGTGCAGGCGCTCGTTGGTTTCTTCCTGCAGTGGAGCCGCCGACATGTAGTTGCTGTCGGTGACCAGAACCTCGCGCGAGTCCACGTGCGCGCCTTTCAGTCCGTGCGCCAAGAACGCCGCCGCCACAATCTTGCTAGAAAGCATTTCGCCGAAAGCGGCGACGTGATCGGTGGTCCGCGGGGTGATCTCGCCGACCGCCGTGATGCCTCGCAGAAGTTCGTCGAGCGCTTCGAAGTCGCTTCCCAGTTCGGAGTGGAAATCGGTAAACATCGCCGTGCCCAGCAACTCGCTGGCGGTGGTGTAATGCCGTTCCTGGAGAGACCGGCAGAGTTTGAGCGCCGTTTTACGTTCTCCGGCACCGGCGGCGCGCGCCATGGTGAGCAGCGTGTCGGTAACTTTGGCCATGGCGCTGACCACCACCACCGGCTTCTGCGGGAGCCGGTCTTTGACGATCGCGGCCACGCGCTCGATGGCCCGCGCGTCTTCCACCGAAGTGCCGCCGAATTTCATCACGATCATCGGCGTGAGATCCTTGTGGGATTGCGGGCGTGCCGCTTATAAAAGCACGGCGCAGTTTTCATTCTAGGAGGTCGCAAAATAGCCCTTAGCTTTGAGCAGTTCCGCATTTAACACCGCCGCCCCGGCGGCTCCGCGGATGGTGTTGTGCGAAAGCACGGTAAACTTCCAATCCAGAACGCCGCAGGGCCGCAGCCGTCCCACCGCAGTCGTCATGCCCGCTCCCATGTCCACATCGAACCGCGGTTGGGGACGATCATTCGCCTCCAAATAAACCACGGGACGCTCGGGCGCGCTGGGCAGCTTAAGTTCTTGAGGCTCGGCGCGGTAGTCGTTCCACGCGGCGATGATCTCCTCCGGCTTGGCCTTCGTCTTCAGCCGCACCGAAACCGATTCCGTGTGTCCGTCCTCGACCGCGACTCTATTACATTGCGCGCTCATGGCAAATCCCGCCGGCAGAATCTTCGTTCCATTCATTTGTCCCAGCAGCTTCAGCGTTTCCTCCTCCATTTTCTCTTCCTCGTTGCGGATGTAAGGAATCACATTGCCCAGGATGTCGAGCGAAGCCACGCCCGGATAACCCGCGCCGCTCACTGCCTGCATAGTCACGGCCATCACGGTTTCCAGGCCGAAACGCTTGTGCAACGGCGCCAAAGCCAGCACCAGCCCGATGGCCGAACAGTTGGGATTAGTCACCACGTAGCCGCCGGACTTCTTCCGCCAGGCCTGCCCGTCAATCAGTTTGATGTGGCCGGCGTTGACCTCGGGGATCACCAGCGGCACATCGGACTGCATGCGCAGCGCACTGGAGTTTGAAACCACGGCGCAGCCCGCCTCGGCAAAGCGCGGCTCCATTTCGGCCGCGATCGAGGCATCGAGCGCGGCGAAGATAATCTTCGGTGCGCCCTCGGGCGTAGCCGGGGATACTTTCATTGCGGCAACATTCGCCGGAATCGCCGTCTTCAGCCGCCAGCGCGCGGCTTCCGCGTAGGTCTTGCCTTCAGAACGGTCGGAAGCGGCCAGCCAGGCCACCTCGAACCACGGATGACGCTCCAGCATCTGGATAAATCTCTGACCAACCACGCCGGTAGCGCCGAGAATCCCGATAGGAAGTTTATTGCTCATAAGAGGGTCTTTCGATTCTACAACAGCCCGTTGCCCCGAAAAGCCGGGAGTCTTCCGTCAGTGTAGTGCCGTGCCCCGGCTGCCGATAGACGAAGCTGGAGGACCACCATGCCCGGACTGCGCCAGAAAATGCCGCCGGGGCAGGCGCCTCGGCGGGCTAACGAGTGGAGAACGTTTAAGAGTGTGGAAGCGAAGTCGGCAAGACCAAGAGATCTGAAAAGAAGGCGCGAGAAAACTGAGAACTGCCCTACTTCTCCAGACCGACCGGGCTGTCCCGTACATACTCGTTCAGGGGACCGAATTTTCTTTTCTGCGCATAAAGCCGCCAGCGCCGGAAGAAAATCCGCAAGCTGGCCATTACCGGAATGGAAAGAAAAATGCCGAGAATACCGGCTACCTCGCCGCCCGCCATCACGCCGAAAATTGCTGCCAGGGGATGCAGTTCCATACTCTGGCCCATGATGCGCGGCGAAGACACGTAATCCTGGATCAGCCGCCAGACGCCGAGAAAAATGATCAGCATCAGCCAGTGCTTATACCCAGTCAGCAAAGCCACTCCCACGATAATTACCGCCGCCACCAGCGGCCCCAGCACCGGAATAAATTCCAGCAGCCCGCCAACCGCCCCCAGAGCCAGCGCATTCTGCACCTTCATCGTGGCGAGAACCGCCGAGTACATCACGAACGTCAGCGCCGCCAGAGTGAGTTGTGCGCGGATGAAATGCGCCAGCATCTGGTTCAGGTCGCTAAGCACGCCCTGCAGCAGTTCGCGCTGCAGCCGCGACTGCACCAGGTCCAGCAGAATCTCGCTGAAGGCGCGGCCATCCTTCAAAAAGAAAATCGACAGCAGCGGAACCACAACCAGCAGCCACGCCTGCTTCGCCACCTCCGCTACGTGGAGTCCCACATTCTGTGCCAGCTTGGCGATGTCGTCGCCGTGGCTCGCGAGGTAGTCTCGGAGCAGATCGACTACCCTGCCGTTCCAGCCATGCTGCTGACCTAGTTGTTCGGCGATCTGCCCGGAGCTTAGCTGGGCCAGAGCCGGCAGTGATTGGATCAAGCGAGCGCCCTCATGGCCAATCCGCGGTCCCATGGAAACAAAGAACAGCACCACCAGGGCCAGCAACAGCAGATAAATGACGGCGATGGCGCGGCCGCGCCCATGCAGGAATTTTTCCAGCTGCGATACGATAGGACTCATCAGGTAGGCAAAGAAAATGGCAAACAGAAAGGCCATCAGAGTCTGCCGCGCTACGTAGAGGAACCCCAGCCCCAGCGCAAACAGCAGCACCGTGATAAGAACTCGCGCCGTCCGTCCATCCGTCACCGGCATCGTGGCCTGCCTGGCAGGAATCAGTCTCCAGTTTCCGATTTCTAGTTTCCAGTCCAGAGGTTATGCAGCAACGTTGGAAAGCCGAACTAGAAACTGGGTACTGGGAACTAGAGACTCCTTCCCAATCAAGTGTCGCACCATTAACCGCATCGCTGCTAGTCTCGCACTACTTCAGTGTTAGCGTCGGCAATCAGCACTCGTATTAGCTTGAAATGGTCCTTTTCGTCCACCCACAGAGCCCAGGAGAATGCGTCACCTTTCAGGTTCAGCCGCAACAGTTCCAACTCCGTGCCCCGGATTGTGACCTTCTCCCTTCCTACAAGTTCCACGCGCACCGGCATCGACGTCCGGTCTTGTGGAACCAATACACCGAAATCGGCGGGCTGGCACTGGCGACCGCCAGCCTCGTTGTGGCAGGGAGCGGTTGCCAGATAGCGCCACAAGAGCACCTCGCGCTGTACAAAAAAGTTGTTGTCCAGAATCGCCGTTTTGCTCGGCATCAGAAATGGTTGCTCGGCTGGCTTGGAGGACGCCGTGGTTGTGATTTTTTCACGGAGGAATTCATTGTCGGGCGTTACGACCAACGAACCGCTGCCATCGCTCCATTCATAGCGAAGCAAATCTTCGCCAGTCATCTGCAGTTCAGATCGCTGACCGGACGCCGAACCCGCAGTCTCCTTTAATTGCGACTTCACCACGCTGACGCCGTTGTCCTGCTGCACGCTGAAAGTTTCGGTGACCACGCGCTGGCCGCGGACGAAGACGCCGAACGATCCCGAATCGATTTGCTGGGTGCCCGCAGGCTTGTCCTTCTTGTCTCCCGCGTACAAAAAAGCCGCGCACCCTAGAACCGCCACCGTTCCCCATCGCACCCGCGCCATCAAATTCACTGCTTTTCACCCCGTTTTCCGTGGCTTCGATTCAGCCCTAGTGCTCGAACCACCTCCGCAGCGATTTGCTCGACCGTTTTACCGCCCGTTTCCTGCCTCAACGACGCCCTCATGTAGTGCGGCCTCCGCCGCTCGTATAGCTCCCGAAACACTTGTGCACTGACGAGCAGGGGTCGATGTGCCCCTGGCTCCCCGGCCTGCTGTGTGCAGCGCCGCCAAAGTTCGTCGATCCTCGCGTCCAAAAAGACAGTTGGAATGGTCATAGCGTCGATCAACCTGACGCTGGAATCCTGCGCGAAAGTCCCACCCCCCAAAGCAATTACTCTCTTAGGTGCGCCTCGCACTTCGTCCAGTAATTCCCGGAGCGCATCATGCTCAGCACGACGGAAATCAGCTTCGCCCGACTCTCTAAAGATCTGGGCAACAGTTCTTCGCTCTCGACGCTCAATGCGTGCATCGAGATCCTCGAACGTCCACCCCAAGCGGTCCGCCAAAACTCGGCCTACGCTGCTCTTGCCAGCGCCCATGTATCCGACCAGGATTACGGCTTGCCTCTGCGACGGCAGACGACTGGTCATAACAGGTCCGTCAGCATGGACATCAACCCCCAGCGATTCGGGCTGATCTCCCAGGCTCCGTTCTCGCCGCTTGGTTTTCTTTATTTGTTTTCGGAGCGTTTTCTGAGGTGAATTTTACCACTGAACGTCCGCAGCACTACGGTAGAGGACACTGCCACTCGGCCGACGGTACCAGCGAAGGCACGTCCCTTGTCGATCGAAAAGAAGGTGTGATTTTTCGGCTGCAACGGAATATCGTCGTGCACTTCTCCCCGAACGGAGCGGGCGCTCACGTCGGCGGAGGTCCACTCCGGTATAGTCGCCTCAATGTCGCCGCTGTGGCTGGTCAGCCGGTATTCGCCGCTGTTGCCGAAGTCGCCGATGTAGTTGATCCGGCCGCTCGTCGAAACTACCTGCACCAGAGGGCCATTCACGCCCCTCATCGTCACTTCTCCGCTCAGCGAGTCGACCTCGACATGCCCGTTTCGGACGTTGTCCAGATTCACTGGCCCGTTCATGGTCTTCACATGCACGTGCGCATCCGAGACGTCGCGAACATCCACTGCCGCGCCCGCGCCTTCCAGGCTCATGTCGCCGTGCAGTTTCTCGGCGCGCAAGGACCCTGTGCTCGAATGCAGCGTGATGCTCGCATCGGCGGGCACTAGAACTTCATAATCCACGCGTCCCGAGTCGGAGTCCGCGCCGGCCAGCAGGTGCGATTGAATATCCACGCGGTTTCCGTTCTGGTTGTTATCCACTTCAACCTTGTCGGAATGCAGAACCGCATTCACCACTACCGTGTTGTTCAAAGACGGCTTGACTGAAATCGAGCCGTACGGATTCATCACCGACACGCCAGCTCTCGGTCCCACGGCGAAGTGGAACTCTTTCTTGCTCTCGGCCACCAGCGTGCCCGCCACGATCGCGCCAATCGCCACGAGTTTTGCCGTGCGCTTGCTCACCATATTTCGACTCCCCCAAGCTGCAATTGTCATTCCGAACAAGCGTTCTTCGCGCCGTGAGGAATCTGGGCGAGCCGCGCGAAGCGTCGGAGCCTGCCCTGAGAGAGCGCAAGCGACCGAAGGGCGCGTTTGGCTCGCTTCCTCACCATTATGGCAGAGAACGGTCCATCGCCATCTCGAACAGCAGGGACTTCTGGTGGTAGGCGTCCATCAACGACCGCCGGGCTTCGGCGTCATTTGGACTCTCATCCACCACACCCTGGGACTCTCGAATGGATTCATTCACCTGCCGGAGGTTCTCTGCGTACTGCATCTTCATCGCGGGCTCGTTGTCCGCCACCTCTTGCAGCAAATCCTCGTCATTCAGGTCAGAGGCGTTCGCCACTGGCGCGGTCACGGAGGCTTGTTTCGCTAACTGATCAGGTTGCGATTCGCGCCGCATGTAGATTCCCAACGCCAGCAACAACATCGCCGCCGCCGGCACCAGCCATCGCGCCGCTCCCCATCGCGCACTGAATGAAGAGACAACCGGCCGTTGCGGACGGATCAGCCCTTCTTGCCGCAATGCGAATTCGATGGAATTCCAAACCCTGGGACTCGGCTCATCCGCCGCTTTCAACTGGCACGCCGCCGCGACGATCAGATCTAATTCCTTCACCAGCGCTGAGCACGCTGGGCAAGCCTTAAGATGGGCTCGTTGCTCCACACTACTGGCGTCTTCCGCTTCCGCCAAGCTCTGTTGCAGCTCAACGCAATTCATAACCTCTCCCCAAGTAAGCTGCGGCTCAAACCTTCAGCCGTAGTTCTTGCGCCCCTGCCCAGGTTTGATGCTGTTCCGGTTCTCTTCGTCTTCCAAGCTTGCCTACCCTGCTCGAGATTTCCCGGCCTTTTCGGCTCTATTCATCTTGAGCAGGTCGCGCAATTTCATGCGCGCCTTGTGTAACTGGGACTTGCTGTTGCCGATCGAGCATCCCGCGATTTTCGCGATCTCATTATGCTCGTAACCTTCAATGTCGTGCAGCACAAAAATCATCCGGTAGCCGGGAGGCAGGCTGTCCACTGCCCTCTGCAACTGCATCCGGTCAATGGACCCGGCCAGCGCCACATCGTCCGTCCCGAAATCCTTCTTCGGAGAATCTTCCTCCGTCCCCTGCGTAGTTTCTTCCAAAGAAACCACGGGAAGACTTTTCTTCCTCAGGTGCATCAGCACGACGTTCACCGACAGCCGGTGCAACCAGGTCGAAAACGCCGACTCCCCGCGAAACGTCGCAATCTTCCGGTAGAGCTGCAGGAACGCTTCCTGCGCCAGATCTTCGGCCTCCGCCGTGTTCGCCGTCATGCGCAGACACAGCGAATATACCCGCCGCTTGTGCTTGTCATAGAGCGCCTGGAACGCTTCTGCGTCCCCCTGCTTAGCCCGCTCGATTAACTCGGCTTCGCTAGGTTCGATGCCCCTTAGCTGTTGTGGCTCGGTCAAGTCGCCTTTTCCGGCCGCACTCGTTGGGATGCGGCTTAAGTAGTTTGTGTTGTACTGTTTGCGTGACTTTGGTGCATGGGCATCAGCCCCTGCAGTTCCAGAATATCAGAGTGTTTCTACCGATCTTCGGATGCGGTCGCCGATCCCCGATTGCGCCCTTAGCCCCCACTGGAAAGCCTTTCCCTCCCGAGGCTTGGATGCATCCTCCCATCCCAAACTTCAAACACAGGGCAAAATGAAGAGTCGCAATCTTCGTAAATTGGTAGTTTTTGATCAACCCCATGTCACTCTGTGCCCCCCTTGGTAAGGATTTTCGCCCGCGCGGTTCGCGGGCGTAACGCCTAGGCCGCGCCCTTGGCTGCAGTAGCCGTAGTGATGGTCTCCAATCCATGCCCGTGCGGCCCCATCTCCCGCTGCCGCAACAGGAACGCGAAGGTCAAGCCCAGGAATCCCAGAATGGAAAAAATCCACATCCCCAGGTTGTAGCCGCTCGGATTACCTGGCCCGGCATGGCTATGGTCGTTCGCCCACCCCACCATCAGATTGAAGCCCGCCAGCCCGATGTTCTGGATCATCGTCATCAACCCATAGGCCGTGCCCAGCTTTGATTGCTCGACCAAGTACGCCACCGAGGGCCACATCACCGCCGGAATCAGCGAGAAGGCAATGCCCATCATGGCCATAGTGAGCAGCAGAATTGGCGGCAAGTGATGGGCCACAAACGCGAAATGCCCGTCTGCCGACGACGGCAGGTACACCGTCACATAACTCACCGAATGAATGTAGGCCATCATCAGATACACCGGAATGAGCAGCAGCGAGCCCAGCATCATCAGCAGCGCCCGCTTGCCCAGTTTGTCGACGAACAAGCCAAAGATGGGCGTCCCAAACATGGTGAACAAGGTCAGCATCCCGACCAGATCGCCGCCCGCCTCGCGGGTGACATGGTGCGCATCCATGAAGAACTGGTAAGCAAAGGTCTCAAAAGGAAAGATGGCCGAGTAAAACGTGATGCACAGGGCCACGATGTACCAATAGGACAGCCCGAACGCCTTGACGTCTTTGAAGACGACCTTGTCGGTAGCCCCGGCGGGTCCGACTTGGTATTTCTTCTCGGCGTAAACCTCAAGCACCCAGTAAACCACCGCGCCCGCAATACACAGCGCTCCAAATCCCACCGAAATCAGCAGCGGATTGCGCCAGTAGTTGTAGGCAAACCCTGCCCACGACGGAGATTGCTGCGCTAACAGTGAACCGGCCCGCGAGATCATCAGGTTGATCCCGAAAGCGAAGCTCAGCTCTTTTCCCCGAAACCACTTGGCCACGGCGGTTGTCACGGCGACGATGAGAGACTCGGCACCGAGGCCGAAGGTGAGCCTTCCCGCAGCCATGCCCGCGACCAGCGCGCCTCTCGCCGTTTGCACCCCCGTCAAGTCTCTCAGGTCGTGGATGAACCCTATACTCGATAGTAGGGGGATGCGCCCAATCAGACGTAGGAGCGGGACGAAGAGATTCACTAGCGCCACGATCATCCCTTGGGTGACGTGATTGTCTGGGTAGGCTGTGACGATTGCACCCGCAGAACACAACACGCCGAAAAGGAAGAGAGCCTTGCGGGTGCCTAGGCGATCTACTATGTAACCGCCGATCACCACCATCAGGATGTTGGGAATGCTGTAGATCGCTTGCATCAGCCCAATGTTTGACTCCGAGAAACCGAGCTGCTTGGACAAGACATCCGCAATGGGCGCAATGCAGTCGTATACGTAGTAGTTCCCGAACATCGTCAGGCTGATAAAGATCAGCACCAGCCACCGGAAGGGCCGGCTCGGTTCAGGACGCACAGTTTCCGTCATCCACATTCACTGTCTTCAGGCAGATTGAACTCCTGGGGCACGAGCAGAGAAGATTAGCAGATTGGGACAGTACTTCACAGCAGAGTTGTGCCAGATTCCAGTTCAATTGCGCTGGCTCATTCTCGCAAAACGTTCTGACTCGGAAGCCTCTCCGAGACGCTTGCATATACTTGAAAGCCAACCGTAGATGTCGACAATCGGGAGTTGGTGAATCGCGGCAAGTTGTTCACAAAGCAGGAACTCTCGCTTGGCTTCCCCAACCATATCGGTGTAGAAGTAAGCGATGCCAAGATAGAAATGGGCCTTCCCTCCCCACTCCCTCGTCAGTCCAAGAGCGACGGCCTCAAGAAATTGATCTCTTGAGTGTTCATACTCTTTAAGCTCCAAAAAGCAGAGACCTAAGCTAGCAATCGTGTTACTTCGCAGTTCTTTGTCCAGGTCAAACGAAAGGGCCTCCCGCAAGAGAGGAATAGCATTTTCGAATCTGCTTAGGGTGACCGATAAAAACGCCCGCCGTTGTTGAATGTCTTCGTACATGAAGCGCATCTCCGGACGTTTGAATTGCTGGGAGTGCGTAGACAACGCGGAGCTGAACCTGTCCAGCGCTTCAGCGTAGTTGCCTTCCCGCTGGAAAAGGAGCCCGGCACCAAAATCGAACGACACCTGAGCGAATGGGTCGCCACCTCCCTCATCAAGCGCCACCGCAAGTTGCCGTCTAGCCTCTGCGAAATCCCCCAGTACTCCGTAGCAGGATGACCTGCCGAAAAGAAGATAGACTCTCTCGTTCCGGTCCGACGACGAACTGAGCAGTACGTCGATCTCCCGCAGGGCTTCCTTGGCGAGATCTGGGTCGTTAAGTTCGACTGCCCTCTGGATGACAGATTCCTTCATGTGGGCCAAAACGACAGCACCGCGAGGCGTGTGCTCGCGGTGGAGCACAACGTCATTTTAGTACTTCACAATCGCCGCCAACGATTTCGCATCCAGCGAAGCCCCACCCACCAGCGCGCCGTCGATCTCCTCCTGCGCCATCAGAGTCGAGCAGTTGTCCGGCTTCACCGATCCTCCGTAGAGAATGCGCAGCTTGGCGGCAAACTCCTCGCCAAATACCTCCGCCGCTTCCCGCCGGATCACCGCATGAGCCTCCGCTGCCAGCTCCGGAGTAGCCGTCTTCCCCGTGCCAATCGCCCACACCGGCTCATAGGCGACGACGAGCTTCGCCGCTTTCTTCGCGGAGATGGCATGGAAAGCCCGCACACATTGTCGCCGCAACACGTCGTCGGTCAGCCCGGCCTCGCGTTCTTCGAGAACTTCCCCCACACAGCAGATCGGGGTCAGCCCCGATTCCAGGGCGGTCTTCAGACGCAGGTTCACCGTGTCGTCGGTTTCGCCGAAATACTGCCGCCGCTCCGAATGCCCGACAATGACATGCGTCACTCCAATGCAAAGCAACATCCCGGCCGAAATTTCCCCGGTATAAGCGCCATCTGCCTTCCAGTGCACGTTCTGCACCCCGATTGCGACATCGGAACCTCGCGCAGCTTCAATCGCGGCCGCCGCGCTGGTGTAGGGCGGGCACACAACCATCTCGTCGCGGCTATGGCCAGCGACCAGAGGCAGAAACTCGCGAAAGAAGGCGCGAGTTTCATCCGGCGTTTTGTTCATCTTCCAGTTGGCGGCAATAAGCTTCCGTCTCATGAAGGTTCCTTCTCGATTCTGTAGGACGAAGCCGAGTCTGAGCTTATCAGGCTCTCGGCGGCTCGGGTGTAGGCTTTCAAAGTTGCTACGTCAAAGAAAACAAATCGAACCGTACTAACGTGATCAGCCTTGGCCAAGGCCTCAACCGCAGCAGAAATCGCGACGGGCGCCGCTTCCGCAAGTGGATATCCGTAGGCGCCCGTCGAGATGGCAGGAAAGGACAAAGAGTGGAGAGCGTGCTCATCGGCGAGACGAATCGATTCGCGATGACAACTCGCCAGCTTCTCAGCTTCTCCATGTTTTCCGTCGCGATAGATCGGGCCAACGGTGTGGATCACGTGTTTCGCAGTCAGGAGGCCACCCGAAGTAATGACAGCTTTTCCAGCAGGCAGGCTTCCGATCTTGCTCACGATCTGCCTGCATTCGGCAAGTATCGCGGGTCCGCCGGCTCGGTGAATGGCGCCGTCGACTCCGCCTCCCCCCAGAAGAGATGAGTTGGCTGCATTCACGATTGCATCGGTCGTTTCGTCGGTAATGTCGGCCGGACCGTGGAACTCGATTACCTTCCTGCGGTCCAGAAGAATGCGAACCACGAAGTCGCGCACGCTTGTCTCCACGTGATTCACTTCTTGTCCGTGAGTGCTTCGACCCCGGGCAGTTTCTTTCCTTCCAGAAACTCCAGCGATGCGCCGCCGCCGGTGGAGATGTGCGTCATCTTGTCCGCAACCTCGGCGCTGTGCACCGCCGAGACCGTGTCGCCGCCGCCCACAATCGAAATCGCGCCCACGTTTTCCGCCACCGCATGGGCGATCTTGAACGTCCCCCGCGAAAATCCCGGGACCTCAAACACTCCAATCGGCCCATTCCACACGATGGTGCGGGCGCGCGAAATCTCCTCCGAGAACAGTTCGATCGTCTTCGGTCCAATGTCGAGCGCCATGCGGTCGGCGGGGATCGGCTGGCCTTCGCCGATCTGCTGCACCACCGCATTGGCCTCCGGCTTCATCGCCACCACGTGATCAATGGGCAGCAGGAATTTCACATTCCGCTTCTTCGCTTCCTCCAGCAGTTGCCGAGCCAGGTCGATCTTGTCGGCTTCAAGCAGCGACCTGCCAATCTCCTGTCCCTGTGCTTTCAGGAACGTGTAGGCCATGCCGCCGCCGATGATGAGCGAGTCAACCTTCGTCATCAGATTCCGAATCACGCCGATCTTGTCGCTGACTTTGGCGCCGCCCAGAATCGCAACAAACGGTTCCTCCGGATGCTCCAGCGCCTTGCCCAGATACTGCAGTTCTTTCTCCATGAGCAGGCCGGCCGCCGATTTCGACACAAACTTCGTAATGCCCACGGTGGATGCATGCGCCCGATGCGCCGTGCCGAACGCATCATTCACGTAGAACTCGGCCAGACGCCCCAACTGCTTGGCGAACTTCTCGTCGTTCGCTTCTTCCTCGGCGTGAAACCGCAGATTTTCTAAAAGCAGTGTCTGACCTTTTTCCAGTTGCGTGGCAACTTCCTCCGCCTCAGGGCCAACACAGTCGGGACAGAAGCCCACGTTTTCGCCGCGCGCCAGTTCCTTGTCGAGCACCATGCGCAGCCGCTCGGCCACCGGCTTCAGGCTCATCTTGGGATTCGGTCTGCCCTTGGGACGCCCCAGGTGCGAGGCCAGAATCAGTCGCGCTCCGTGGCGCAGGGCATACTCGATCGAAGGCAGGGTTTCGCGGATGCGTGTGTCGTCGATCACGCGGCCGTCTTCCAGAGGAACATTGAAGTCGACCCGCATGAAGATGCGGTTGCCGTTGAGAGGCAAATCACGAATCGATAGCTTGGACATTGGCTGGTTAGTCCTCAGATTCAAAAAGAGTAGCGCCGCCGTCCGCGGCGGCTGTCGCGCGGGCAGCCTGCCCTGAGCGAAGCCGAAGGGACCCGCCCGCGCTGCCGAAAGCCGGCGAGACGCCGGCGCTACAATCCCTTACCGGCGATATAGTGAATCAAATCCCGAACGCGGCACGAGTATCCCCATTCGTTGTCATACCAAGAGATTACCTTGACGCAATTGCCGCCCACCACCAGGGTCATGAGCGAATCGACGATCGAAGAGCGCGCATCGCCCTTAAAGTCTGACGACACCAATTCGTTCTCCTCATAGCCCAGGTAGCCTTTCAGCGGTCCGGCTTCGGACGCTTTCTTCAGCGTCGCATTCACTTCTTGCTTGGTTGTCTTCTTTTCTACAAAAGCCACCAGGTCGACCACCGAAACATTCGGCGTAGGCACGCGCATCGAGAATCCATCGAGCTTTCCACCCAGCTCAGGAATCACCAGCTTGAGAGCTTTCGCCGCGCCCGTGGAGGTCGGAATCATGTTGATCGCCGCAGCCCGCGCCCGTCGCAGGTCTTTATGCGGAAAGTCGAGGATCACCTGATCGTTGGTATAGGAGTGAATCGTGGTCATCGTCCCGCTGACGATCTTGAACTCGTCATTTACAACCTTCGCGATCGGCGCCAGACAGTTCGTAGTGCAAGAAGCGTTGGAAATAATGTGATGTTTAGCGCCATCGTACTTTTCATGATTCACGCCCAGCACAAGGGTGATGTCCTCATTCTTCGCCGGAGCGGAGATGATCACTTTCTTCACCGTCCCGCGCATATGCTTCTTGGCGTCGTTGGCATCAGTGAAGTGTCCTGTCGATTCAATCACCACCTGGGCGCCCACGGACTCCCAAGGCAGCGCACCCGGATCTTTCTCCTTGAACACGCGGATGGTCTTGTTATCGATCGTAATGCTATCGGCGCCGGCCGTGATCTTGTGCGGCAGGTTGCCGAGGATGGAATCGTATTTCAACAGATGTGCCAGAGTCTTCGGATCGGTGAGATCGTTGACCGCCACGAATTCCAGGTTGGGGTCGTTGAGTGATGTCCGCAGCACGTTACGGCCGATGCGTCCGAAGCCGTTGATGCCAACTTTGATTGCCATGATTTCTCCCGTTCTTCGTTCTTATGAATGCGCCGTCAGAAAACGTCTGAGCCGCTATACAGACAGATGATGTTAGCAGGACGGAGAAGCGGCGTAAATGATCGCAGCCCTGATTTGGGCGTCTCCGGTTCCCATCATGGAACATGTCACGGAACCCCATGCTCCTGTTCCTTGACAGTCGAGTTAGGGGAAGCTGATCTCCAGGAACACATCCGCCTTGCTCCAGGGCGAAGACAACCGCGCCAGCAAATATTTCCGGTTGACGGTCTGCCGCGCGTGGGCATGTTCCTCCGGCGGCAAAATGCGCGCCAGCGCGGGAAGTTCGGGCCCGGTTAGTTCTCCCCGCATCGTGCAGGGAGCAACCGTCACCTTCGGATTGTTGCGTATGCGCTTCGTTTTGCCCATATCGCTGCGCGTCATCACGTAAAGCTTGGCGCCGTCCTCCCCAAACCATACCGGCGTAGCGACCTTGACCCCGCTATTGCGAAACGTGGCCAGAGAGATGTATTTCTGGCCATGGACCTCTGCAGGGATCGTTCCAGACATGTTGACATTGTAGCGCTGCACTCGGACTCCGTTTCTAATTACATGGATACTCAGCGCCGCTGTCGCGGGTGGTTCGTCCGAATGCCCGGCCGATTGATCCGCACTCAATTCTGTGTTAAAAGCCGTACATGCGCAAATGGATGCGCGAGCGCCTGCAGCGCCGCAAAAAGAAGCCCGCAGAACCCTCCGATCAGCCTGCTCCTCCTCCGTTGCAGCCGGCGTATTTCGAAGCGGAGCAGCCGTCGAGTCCAGCGCCTGACACACCGAAGATGGAAACTGAGAACGCAGCTCCGCCTCGTCCGGCGGAGCCTCGACCGGTTCGCAGAGCGCGTTCCAGTGCCGAAGAACAGCCGTCCCAGAGTCAGCTGTCCGAAGATCAGCCATCTCAAGATCAGCCCTCTCTAGATCAAGCGTCGGCAGAAGCACCTCAGCAGTCCGCTCCAATGCACACTTCAAACACCGGCCGTGGCCGGCGCCGGCGCGGCGGCCGGGGACGCGGTGGACGCGGTCGCGAGCAGGCGGTTGCTCAAGCCTTCACGCCCGCCGCAGTGAAGGGGTCGACACCGGTAATACCGGTCCATGCGGCTGAAGCTGATGCGGCGGAAAACGATTTCGCTGAGCGGGGTGAGATAGAAGCTGCCTCATCACCGCCGGTCGCTGTACCCGTGCCGAAGATTCCAGTAGTTCCTCCAGCAGCCCAGCGTGCGCCGAAAGGCGTCGTGGTGCTGGCCATCGGGCTGCCCGGCTCGGGCAAGAGTTCGTGGTTCAAGCGCCACAACGTAGTCCCGCTCTCCAGCGACATGGTGCGCTCCTTGCTCTTTGACGATGTGCGCGAGCAGCGCTTTCAAGACTTGGTCTTCTCCAACCTGCGCTCCATGCTCAAAGCACGGCTCATCGCCAAGCGTCCCATGAATTATGTGGACGCCACCAACCTCACGCCGCAGGAACGCCAGCACTGGATAAAGCTGGCCAAGGACTACCAGTACGAAGTACACGCCGTCTTCTTCGATGTGCCGCTCGAAGTCTGCATTGAGCGCCACCAGCGCCGCGACCGCGTCGTTCCCGAGGACGTAATGCGCCGCATGGCCGCCAAGCTAAAGCCTCCAACCTTCGAAGAGGGCATCGCCAAGATCACAGTCGTGCGAGTGAAGAAGAAGGAACCCGAAGCGGTCTGAGCGACTCCGATGTGGAGACAGCCGCTCCCGGCTGTCGGCCGGGCGCAGCCGGCTTTATCCCTTCAAGTGCGGCAGCATCTCCTTGAAGGTCGGCGACGACGAAGATCGCATCAGCTCGTAGATCATCATCTCAGTAGAAGAGATCACCGCACCGGCGGCGCGCATTCTTTCCAGGCCTATCTTCCAATTCCATTCGGTTCGCGAGCTGACTGCGTCCGAAGCGACATGTACGATATAGCCTTCGCGCAGCGCCGCCAGCGCCGTCTGCATCACGCAAATGTGGCTCTCCATGCCGCACAGCAGCAGTGTGTTGCGGTTGCCGGGCAACCGCTTGAGCAGAGTGCAAAACACGTCGCTGCCGAAACAGGAGAATCGATCTTTATCGATGGCCTCGGTCTCCGGCAGCAGGGAAGCGATCTCGGGCACAGTCTTGCCCAGCCCCTTCGCATATTGCGTAGTCATGACCGCGGGAATCTTGAGCACACCTGCCGCGCGGATCAACAGCTTCGAGTTGCTCACCAGTTGGTCTTTCTGAAAAATAGGCGGCAGAAGTTTTTCCTGAATATCCACCACGATCAGGGCGCACTGGTCCGACTCCAGCGGGCGGCGCGCAATTTCAGAGTACTCTGTCGAGATTGCCGAAAGATTCTCAGAGAAAGTAACCATAAACGACTCCTTGGTAGAGCAACACCGGCTCGAACAGAGTTTATCGCGAACCCGCGGCCGGCGGTGAGAGCCGGAGCGCTTCGTCAGTGGGCGACTCGCGACCGCGCGATTTGACCCGCTTCATTAACTCATTGGATAATGGAGGCACTGCCCCCTCGTTCAACGGCTAGGACACCTGCCTCTGGAGCAGGCTATCGGGGTTCGAATCCCTGGGGGGCAGCCAGAGTTCTCAGGTAATTGTTGGTCGGCTAAGCCAGCACCAATTCAATCTTCTTCGCAGCCGCATCCAGCTTCGCAATTCTGAACTTGCGAATCTGCCCAGCGCGGACAGGATCCTGCACCGCGCCGGCCGGCGTCCCGCCCTTCCAGCGCGCCTGCAGCATAGATCCCAGCGAAGATAGATCGGGCTTCGTCTTACCTGCCACAGGTGAGGACACCGGTTCGGCCTGCGCACTCTTCGGGGGTAACGTTCTCGCCGCCTTCATACTGCAATTGGCTTGGATGCCTTCCCCCAGCTCCACACGCGCATGCTCTCCCGAAACCTCGACGATGCGGCCGCTAACCACGTCGCCTTCTTTGTTTTCGGTGACGTATTCATCCAGGCCGCTGGGAAGCAGTTGTTTCATGCTCAAACGCAGTTGCCGCTTTTCGACGTCCACGGCGAGAACCTGAGCTTTAACCAACTGGCCTAGCTTGACTACTTCCTGGGGATGATTGATGCGCTTGTCAGCGCTCATCTCACTGATGTGAATCATGCCTTCGATGCCTTCCGTGAGCTGTACGAACGCGCCGAACTTCGTGATGCTGACGACCGGCCCCTCGATCGCTCTGCCCACGGCGAATCTCTGTGCCACTTCGGCCCACGGATCTCCCAGCGCCTGCTTCAGGCCGAGCGACATGCGGCGCTCGGCAGCGTTCACGCCCAGGATCACCGCGTCCACCATCTCACCCGGTTTCACGAGGGTGCTGGCGCTCCTCGTTTTCTTTCCCCACGACATTTCCGAAACGTGGATCAGCCCTTCGATCCCCGGCTCCAGTTCGACGAACGCTCCGAACTCGGCCACGCGCGTAACCGTGCCCCGCACCCGTTCGCCCACGTTGTACCTTCCAGCCACCGCGTCCCAGGGGTGCGGCTGCAACTGCTTCATGCCGACGGAAATGCGCCGCTTGTCCGAGTCCGTCGAAATCTTGAGCACTCTGGCTTCAATCTGCTGTCCCACCGAGAGCACGTCCGCAGGTTTGCTGACGCGGCTCCAGGCGATGTCACTCACGTGCAGCAGGGCATCTACGCCGCCAAGGTCGACAAACGCGCCGTAGTCGGTCAGGCTGCGCACGGTGCCGCTCACCGTATCGCCTTCCTTCATCTCCGCGTAGCGGCGCTCTTTCACCGAGCGTTCTTCCTCTTCGCTGACGGCGCGGCGGTCCACGACCACGTCTTCCTCGGTCACGTCGAGCTTGATAATCCGGCACAGGATCTCCTGCTCCACCAGTTTCTCCATCTCGGCGGCATCGTGCGCCCCGCTGCGCGAGGCCGGCATGAACGCCCGCACGCCCACATCCACGCTCAGCCCGCCTTTGATCACACCCGTCACAGTGCCGACGATGGTCGCCTTATCGGCGAAAGCTTTCTCCAGCGCCGGCCAATCTCTTGGCCGCTCGACCTTGGCGCGAGTGAGTTGGTAGTAGCCCTCCGGATCGCGGCCCGTGACCGAGACCGGAAGTTTATCGCCGGGCTTCACAGTTTCGCCGGCACCTTGCAACGCAGCCGTTGGCAGGATGCCTTCGCTCTTGAAACCAATATCGAGGAAAACAGATTCGCCGGAAACAGCAATCACCGTTCCTACCAGTTGTTTTCCGCCGTCTTCGCGCTTGCGCGAATGACTCTTCTCGTACTGCGACAGCATGTCGCCGAATGACTCCTCAGGTTCGGCGGCGGATTCAGAACTAATTTGGAGTTTTGGAATGCTCGGGTTCGACATGATTAAGTCAAGAAAAAGCCAAAAAGATGGGAGGCGCGAGGAGATCAAACTCATCACCTCTAGCGTATCAGTCCCCAAGGTACCACACCTAAAACCCTGGCTGTTCGTATTTCGTAACAAGTACGAAGAATACCTTGCCCGGTTGTCGGTCTGTGCTAACTTCTTTCCGTCCAACGGGCCAGCACCGCTTCGTGGAATTTGCAGAGGGCTGGGCTCCTTCCGTGGGTAGAGTTTCACCAAAGAACTCCGCTAGTAGCTTCGCTCTGCTTATCTTCACGCTCGACTCGGCCCGAACGAAAGGAGATCTATGGCTACTCCCAAAAAGGGTTTTCAACTTGCCGGTAGTGAGCGCGCTCCGTTAAAAGGAGCGCGAGAGATAGGACCAGCCAACCCCGGCGAAATAGTAGACGTGACGATTCGTTTGCGATCCCGCGCCGGGAGAAAGCCGATTGTTGACGCCAATGAATTCAAGAAACCCGTCGCGAACCGGACCATTTATAGCCGTAAAGAATTCGAACAACTTCATGGAGCGGATCCCGCCAGCATTGCCCTGGTTGAGTCATTTGCGCGCCAAAGCAACCTCACGGTCAAGGAAAAGAGCCCCGGACGCCGGACAGTTATTCTCTCTGGAACTGTGGCCGCGATGAACCAGGCGTTTGGCGTGGAACTGAAGCAGTACCAACATCCCAATGGCACGTATCGCGGGCGCACCGGTACAGTGCAGCTCCCGGCGGAACTGCAGGATGTGGTCGAGGGCGTCTTTGGTTTGGATAATCGTCCTCAGGCCAAACCGCATTTTCGTAGGCGTGGGGTTGCCGGTGCCCGTGCCGCGGCGGTAAACCTCTCCTACACGCCGCCGCAGATCGCCACGCTTTACAGTTTTCCCACGGGCGTCGACGGTTCCGGAGAATGTATTGCGCTGATCGAGTTGGGCGGCGGATACAACCCCACGGACCTGAGCAATTACTGGAATCAACTCAACCTCAGCGAGACGCCAACCGTATCGGCGGTTTCAGTCGGCAACGGCAACAACAATCCCACTGGCGATCCGAACGGGCCGGATGGCGAGGTGATGTTGGATATTGAGGTGGCCGGGTCGATCGCAGCGGCCTCCAAGATCGTCGTTTATTTTGCCGAGAACACTGACGCCGGTTTTCTGAATGCGATCACAACCGCCGTGCATGACGACACGAATAAGCCGTCTGTAGTGTCGATCAGCTGGGGCGGCCCGGAATCCGCCTGGACGCAGCAAGCCATGACATCCATGGATCAGGCATTCCAGTCTGCCGCCGCCATGGGTGTAACGGTTTGCGTTGCCTCGGGAGACGACGGCTCAACCGACGGAGTAGGCGATGGATTGAACCACGTGGATTTTCCGGCATCGAGTCCGAATGTGCTGGCATGTGGAGGCACGGAGTTGGTGGCTTCGGGCAACACCATCACCAACGAAACCGTGTGGAACGAACTGGCAAATAATGAAGGTGCAAGCGGAGGCGGCATCAGCGACGTCTTCCCGCTTCCCAGTTACCAGAGTGCAGCAAACGTGCCGCCTTCCGCCAATCCCAATCATAACGTGGGTCGGGGTGTTCCGGACGTGGCCGGCAATGCTGATCCAACCACCGGCTACGTTACCCTCGTCGATGGGAACCCCGACGTCATTGGAGGAACCAGCGCGGTGGCTCCTCTCTTTGCGGGATTGATCGCGCTCATTAACGACGCCCTTGGAAAGCCGGTGGGCTTTCTGAACCCGCTGCTTTATCAGAATCCCACCGGTGATTTCAATAGCATCACCTCTGGCAACAACGGAGCCTATTCCGCTGGTCCGGGATGGAATCCATGTACCGGGCTGGGATCGCCGATAGGGATTCAAATCGCGGCAGCGTTAGGCGTAACACGACCGAAAGCGATGAAAACAGGCACCTAGCGGGGAAGCGCAGGGATGTGGCGCGGCCGCTGAGGTCGCGCCATTTCTTTGCCTGCGTTCAGTCGCCCACGATTCAGCTCCCCACAAAGCGCGCATACAAGCTGCGCGCAATCCCAGTGTCGGTCGTACCCTTGATGATGGCCCGGCCATCGGGGAATAGCGTCATCTCATAGGGCTCGCGCCAGAACTTGAGCACGAATTCGTTGTGCCGCACTATGCCGTGCGCTTCCAGCCTCTGCTGCATCTGAAGAAAGTCAATGGGCCTCGCACGTTCGTGAATCTGCACCGAGTTTCGTCCGCACATCGTGATGTGCGGACGTCCCTCGCCCGCCAGATGCACAAAATCCCTCGCCCCACACGCCCGGCAACCCGGCTGCGGATTCGCTGCTGCAATTTCCGCATGGTCGTTGGTCCATACATCGTACGACCACAGTGTTTTGCGCAGTTGCTCCGCCGCCGCGTCCCCCACCAGCAACTTAACCGCTTCGGTCGCCGCGATCGACGCCACCAGGTTCACCGCCGTGTTCAGTATCCCCGAGGTCTCGCAAGTCTCCACCATCCCCAGAGGGGTATCCGGGAAGATGCATGCCAGGCATGCGGTTTTTCCCGGCAATACATTCAGCGTGACCCCATAACTGCCCACCGCCGCCGCGTAGATCCATGGCACGGAATTCTTCACAGCGTAATCATTCAATAGATATCGAGTCTCGAAGTTATCGGTGCCATCCAGGATTACCTCCATACCCTCAAGTAATCCATGAATATTGCCCGGAACCACATCCTCGACCCGTGCCTCGACGTCAATCTCGGAATTGAAGTCTGCAATCTTGCGCGCGGCGGCAACCGCTTTGGGCAAGGACTCGGCCGCATCTTTCTCCTCAAACAATGATTGCCGCTGCAGATTGCTGGCCTCGACGTAATCACGATCGATAATCCGTAGCGTACCCACCCCAGCTCGGCCCAGCAACGATGCCAGAGCGGACCCGGTCGCTCCGCAGCCCACAATCGCAACCCGGCCCGCTGCCAGCCTTCGCTGGCCCGCCGCTCCGATTCCTCGAAACAATATTTGCCGCGAATACCGTTCCTCGAACTTTTGTTTCTGCACGCCCTGCCCTTTCCCTTCGCCCTGCCTCAAGGAGGTCACCAGTTCCCACTCGCAAAACCTTTATTATAAGTGGCTGGACTGCTTCCGCCGCCGGGAAGCAGACAACATCGGCCTTCCGCGCTTCATCGAATTTAGGCAACAGGCCCGAGGACATGGTTTGCTGAGACGGTACGCGTCATTTTTCATCTTGATCATAGTTTCGCTCTGGCCGGCTGGCTCTGCCGAATCGTCCGCGTGCGCCTCTCGATCCCTATCTCAAGAATCGCAAACACAATCCACGTCAGCTCTCGACGCCATGTCGGCTTATGCCGGACGTACCATCCGGTCCATCGAATTGCCGGGCGTCCCGGATCGCGACCACCTGCTGCAAATGATCGCGCAGAAATCTGGCCAGCCGCTCGACCGTGACCAGATCCGCGAGAGCATCCGCGTCCTGTTCGCCACTGGGCGCTTTGCCGACATCCAGGCCGAAGTCAAGCCCTCCGGCTCGGAAGTGCTGCTCACCTTCACTACTTCGCTCAACTTTTTTGTCGGCGGGGTCGACGTGGAAGGCGCTCCCGGTCAACCCAACACTAACCAGATCCTGAATGCCGCCAAGTTCCAGCTCGGCGAGCTTTACACTCTCGATACACTCAACCGTGCCCTGCAGAACGTGCGGCAACTCATGCAGGAGAACGGCTATTACCGCGCCCGCGTCACCGCTGAAAGCACTTCCGCTCCAGCCAACCAGCAGGTCAGCATCCTCTTTCATATCACGCCCGGAGAGCCCGCCCACGTCGGCGAAGTGAAGGCCACCGGGCACTCAGCCTTTTCCCAAGGCCAGCTCCAGGACATCGCCAAGATGCACCCGGGCGAGCGCGTTACCGCCGCGCGGGTCACCAATTCGCTTCAGCGCCTGCGCAAGAAGTTTCAGAAGCAGCAGCGTGTTCTCGCCCAGGTGTCGATTGCGGAACAGAAATACCGCCCCGAATCCAACGCGGTCGACTACTCCTACTTAATCGAACCGGGACCGATCGTTTTCGTCTCCACCCAGGGTTTTCACATCCGCCGCGGCCTCCTGAAAAAAGAGGTCCCGGTCTACGAGGAAAACGCTCTCGACGACGACCTTCTGAACGAGGGCAAACGCAACCTCCTCGACTACCTCCAGAGCCGGGGCCACTTCGACGCTACCGTCGAGGTCCAGAAGGAGACCGGCCCTGACACGATTCGCGTCATCTACCGCATCGATCCCGGCCCCGTGCACAAGTTTGAACTCATCGAGATTACGGGAAACAAGTATTTCTCGAGACAAATGCTGCTGAGCCGACTCCAGATTCAGCCCTCCGGCAAGTTCGTTTCGAGCGGACGCTACAGTGGATCCCTGCTCAAGAACGACGTCGCCGGCCTCCAGGCCCTGTACGTCTCCAACGGATTCCGCGATGCCAAGATTCAGACCAAAGTCGACGACAACTATCACGGCGCCCAGAACCACATCGCGGTTCACATCCAGATTGAGGAAGGCCCGCAGACTCTCGTCGGCGCATTGCACATTTCAGGCACCCAGAAGATCGACGCCAAAGCTTTTCCCGAACTTAATACCATCGAAGGCCAGCCCTACTCCGAACAGAATCTCGGCAAAGATCGCGAGTCCATCCTCAACTACTATTTCAATCACGGTTTTTCCAAAGCCGCTCTCGACATCACCACCAAACCTTTACCCGGCCAGCCTAACCGCGAAGACGTTACCTACACCATTCAGGAGGGAGAACAGTTTTTCGTCAACCAGGTGATGGTCGCCGGGCTCGAGCACACCCGCGACTACGTTGTGCAGCGCGAGATTCAGGAAGTGGCCCGCCAGCCTCTAAGCCAGCAGGATCTTCTTGACACGCAGAGCAGGCTCTACGAACTCGGCATTTTCAACCAGGTCGACACGGCGGTTCAGAATCCCGAGGGCTCCGATCCCCAGAAAAATGTTCTCGTCCAAGTGCAGGAAGCCAAGCGCTACACCTTTACTTATGTCTTCGGCCTGGAATTCGCAACCGGCCTGCCTTCAGGGACCAGTTCTCCTACGGGCTCGACCGGCGTGAGCCCCCGTGTTGGGTTCGATGTCACCCGCCTAAACGTCGGCGGCCGGGATCAGACCCTGACCTTCCAGTCTCGCGTCGGAAGCCTTCAGCAACGCGGCCTCGTCAGTTACGAAATTCCCAAGTTCCTCAATCAGGACCGCTTCAAGATCTTCTACACCATCTTCTACGACAACAGTCTGGACGTTGCCACCTTCACATCGCAGCGCGAGGAAGGGAAAATCGCTCTCCGCCAGCAAATCGGCAAGCTGCAACTGAATCACTCCACCTCCGTCACCTACCGCTTTGACTACCGTTACGTAAAAGCCAGCCACCTGGCTTCGAACTTTTCGCCTGCCGAATTTAGTTTGTTTTCTCTACCCGCGCGCGTCGGCGGTCCTGGCTTCACCTACATCCGCGACCAACGGGACAATCCTCTCGAAAGCACCAAGGGCCAGTACTTCACCCTCGATGGCTTTGCCGCGTCCGGTTACTTTGGTTCTCAGGCGAACTTCGCTCGCGCTCTCGCTCAGGATTCCACCTATTACGCCTTTGGGCGCCCGAATCACAAGTTCGTCTTCGCCCGCTCGACCACACTTGGGCTGGAGCAGGTCTATCGCGGAACGAGGGTCCTCCCGCCAGGGTCATGTCCTCTGAATAACTTGCAGACGGCCTGTCAGGAGAACATTTCGGTGATCCCGCTGCCCGAGGTTTTTTTCGCCGGAGGCGGCAACTCCCACCGCGGTTTTGGGTTAAATCAAGCAGGACCCCGCGATCCCGATTCCGGTTTTCCGGTTGGCGGTTCGGCGCTGTTCGTCAACAGTGAAGAACTTCGCTTTCCTTCCGTCAGTCTGCCCTTTCTCGGAGAAGGCTTCGGCTTCGCCATCTTTCACGATATGGGCAACGTTTTCACCGCGGGTCACGACATGCTGACAGGTCTGCTGCGCTGGCACCAGCCCAGCCCTTCTCAGTGCCTGCAATTCGTCCCCCCCGGCGGCCTGCAATTCATCTCACAAACGGCATTGAATCAATACAATGGTTGCGTCACGCAATTCAACAATTCGGGTTACGACTACACTTCTCACGCCGTCGGTATCGGATTGCGTTACAAGACGCCGATCGGGCCATTACGCTTCGACTTCGGGTACAATTTGAATCCGACGGCTTATCCGACTGGTTATACGTTGATCACGCAGGTGCCACCGCCTCCTCCGGCGCCCGCAGTACCGGCGTTTAGTCCAGAGCGTATGCGGCACTTCAACCTGTTTTTCAGTATAGGTCAGCCATTTTAATGAGATTTCGAACCAGGACCATTTTCGCAGTCGCGCTCGCGCTTTTAGTGCCGGCACTCTTCCTTACGCCCGCGCGCGCCTCGGCCGAAGTAATTGACCGCATCGTCGCCACTGTGAACGGGCGCATCATTCTTCAAAGCGATTGGGACGAAGGCCTGTGCTACGAAGCTCTTCTCACAAACCGCACACTCGCCCAGTTCACCGACGACGACCGCCGGGCCGTTCTCGACCGTCTCATCGACCAGGAACTTCTGCGCGAGCAGATGAAGTCGGCCGACTTCCCGCATGCCACCGACGCCGAGGTCGCCGCCCGAGTAGCCAATGCCCGCAAACAATATCCTCAGGCGTCATCCAGTGAGGCCTGGCACTCTCTTCTCGCCAACTACCACCTCACGGAAAAGGATCTTCTTGCCCGAGTCCGGCAGCAGATCGACGTGATGCGGCTCGTGGACGCCCGCCTTCGCCCCGCCGTCCAGATCGATTCCAAGTCCATCGAGGCCTACTACCGCGACCAGTTCGTCCCCAAGTTGAAGCAGTCCGGGGCATCCGCCTCCGAGGTGCCGCTCGCTGAAGTCTCGGCCAAGATTCGCGAGTTGCTGACCGAGCAGAAGGTGAGCGAGTTGCTCGTTTCCTGGCTACAAACCTTGCGCTCCGAAGGGCAGGTCCGTCTCCCCGGCGTCACCTCGACTGCCGTCGACCTGGGAGTCCAATCGCAGTGAACGAACCCTCCACCAAGCCCACCCGCCGCTGGTGGAAGTATCTGCTGATTATTACCGCGTTCGGTTTCATTTGCGCTCTCGGCTTGCTTGTCTACGTCAACACTGAGTCGTTCCAGTCGCTGGTCCGCCGCCGCCTCGTCGCCGAAGTGGAGCGCATCACCGGCGGCCGCGTCGAAATCGGCGGCATCCATACCATTCCTTTTCTCCTCCAGGCCGACGTTCGCGGAATTACCGTCCACGGCCGCGAGTCCGCCACCGAGATTCCCCTTGCCCACATTGACCGCATTGTGGCGCGTTTGAAAATCGTCTCTCTTCTGCGTTCCGAGTTCGGCTTTAACGAAATCACCCTCGAGCAGCCCGTCGTACACGTCGCTTTCTATCCCGACGGCACTACTAATTTCCCCCCGCGAACCGCCACCGTCACTGGCGGCGAGACTGCCGTCGAGCGACTCTTTGCTCTCTCCATCAATCGCTTCGAACTCCGCCACGGCCAGATCCTCTGGGACGACCAGACCATCCCTATTGATTTCGACGCTCGCGACACGTCGCTCCAGATGGATTATTACTTTCTTCGCCGCCGCTACGATGGACACCTTCAGGTGGGCCTGGTCGACACCAAGCTGCTGAACTGCCGCCCTTTTGCCTGGATGACCGCTGTGGAGTTCAGCCTTGGGTCGGACGCCGCGGCGGTTCCCTCAATCAAGTGGAACTCCGGCCACTCTCATTTCTCCGCCAGTGGCCAGATCACCAACTTCCGCCGTCCTCGTATTCAGGGTTCCTACGAGGCCCAGGTCGACCTCGCCGAAGCCGCCTCCATCGCCCGCCGCCGCGAGTTGCGCGCCGGTGTGCTCGAATTCAAGGGACACGGCGACTGGTCCCTCGACCAGTTCTCCAGCAAGTTCTCCAACCACGGCCTGCTCAGCGTCCGCGATCTCGCCTGGCAGGACGCTCAGATCTCGTTCTCGAGAGCCTCTCTCAACACCGACTACTCGCTTACCGACCAGCAACTCAAACTCTCCAAACTACAGGCCAGGATTTTCAGCGGCAGCGTCAATGGCGAAGCCGAATTCAATCAGTGGCTCGCCCCCTGGCAGCACCTGTCTCCTGCCGCCAGAAAGAACCTTGAGACCGCCGTCATTTCCGCGGCTCCGCCTCCGAAAAAGTCCGGCGTCGAGGCGCACAAGCAAAAGCCACCAGCAATTCAAAGTGCTGTGGTGAATCTTCGTTTGCGTGATCTCTCTGCGGAGGATATAGCCGAAGCGCTCAATGGTTCGGCTCACGCATTGCAGTATCACCATCCCGCCGCATCCGCCTCCGGCACGCTCGAAACTCGCTGGAAGGGAACTCCCCGCGATGCCGAAGTTCAATTCGCTCTCGATCTCACTCCTCCCGAGCACCACGTCCCCGGGCGCCTGCGAATCAGCGCCCATGCCATGGGGCTCTACCACGCCTCCACCAACACTCTGGACCTGCCGCAGTTCTCCTTGACCACGCCCACCAGCTATGTCCAGGCCTCTGGAACGCTGTCTGCCGCGTCCGCACTCCGCCTATCCGTTTCCACCTCCAGCCTCGGCGACTGGCTGCCTTTTATCTCGATGGTTCGCGGTCCCGCGCTTTTTCCGGTCGTCCTGAACGGCAGCGCCACCTTCACCGGCGGCATGAGCGGTGCGTTGTCTTCCCCTCAACTTGCCGGTACCTTGCAAGTGGAAGATTTCGACATCACCCTCCCCGCCACAGCCGACACACACCGCCTCAAAACGCAATGGGATTCTCTTTCCGCGGCTATTCAGGTTTCCTTCCATGGCATCGCCCTTCACAACGCCGCGCTGCACCGTGGCGACACGTCCGCGGAGTTCGACGCTTCCGCCACACTCCAGCACGGACATTTCACTGGCGACAGCATTTTCACCTTGCGCGCCAACCTTCACAATGCCGACGTCGTTCAACTCCAGGCTATCGCGGGATACAACTATCCGATCTTCGGCAAAACCGATCTTTTCGTGCAGGCTGCCGGCACCCTGGGCGATCCTCACGGCGACGGACAAATTCATCTCACCAATGCCTCCGCCTACGGCGAAACCGTTCAGCAATTCGATTCCGCATTCCACATCGCCCGAGGAGAAATTGCTTTCGATAACATCCATCTCTTCCACGACGATTCAGTCGTAACCGGAAGCGCCGGCTACAATCCTTCCTCCCGCGCCTTTCGCCTCGATCTCGCCGGCAATAATTTCGACCTCGCTCAGATCCGGCAGATTCATTCGGATCGCGTCTCTATCCAGGGACGCGCCGACTTCGTTCTCAAAGGCTCGGGCACTCCCGGCGCGCCCTCCATCAATGCCGACGTCCACGTTCGCAACCTCACTCTCGATCAGGAACTCGCCGGCGAACTCGATTTGCAAGCCGTCACTCAGGGCGCCGAGCTTCACCTAACTGGCAATTCTCACTTCGACCACGGCTCCGTGTCGATCGGTGGCAACGTCCAGTTGCGCGATGATTATCCCGCCAACCTGTCCTTTGAAACGGACCAACTCGATCTCGACGCGCTCTGGCGCGCTTATTTCCGCGGCCAACTCACGGGACATTCTGCCATCACCGGCTCTCTTGACCTGCGTGGCCCACTCCGCCAGCCCGGGCAATGGTTCCTTGCCGGCAACCTGAGCGCCCTCTCCCTCGACGTTGAGAATGTGAAGGTACACAATCAGGATCCCATTCGATTCGACCTCGCAAGTTCATCGATCACCATCCAGCAACTCCACCTCGTGGGGGAGGGCACTGATCTCACCGCGCACGGCTCCATTCAACTCTCCGGCGCGCGCGCGCTTGATCTCACCGCGGATGGCCGGCTCGATCTCAAACTTCTCTCCGGCTTCGATCCCGATCTCACATCTTCCGGCCTGGTCACGATGAACCTGACCGTCGCTGGCACTCTTGCCGAGCCCTCGCTACAGGGCAGGTTCCAAGTGAGCAGCGGTGCGGTCTCCTATGCCGGATTGCCGAGTGGCCTCAGCGAACTCAGCGGCTCGCTTCTATTCACACGCGATCGCATCCACATCGAGACCCTTACGGCCCGCACCGGCGGCGGCACGCTCGACCTCAAAGGCGATGCCAATTACTTTCAGAAGCAGCTCAACTTCAATCTCACCGCCATTGGCAAAGATGTTCGCTTGCGTTATCCGCCCGGCGTAAGCTCCACGGCCAACACGGAATTGCACTGGATCGGCAGCCGCTCCGCTTCCACGGTCTCCGGCGATATCAGCATCACCAAGATTGCCGTCACTCCCGGATTCGACTTCAGCGCTTATCTCGAGCGCAGCCGCCAGTTCTCCACCATCACCGTCGCCAACTCGCCGCTCAATAACGTCAAACTCGATATCCACGTCCAGACTGCGCCTGAACTCCAGATGCGTACCGCAATCGCCCGCCTTTCCGGCGATGCCGACCTTCGCCTCCGCGGCTCCGCGGCCCGTCCAGCCGTTCTCGGCCGGGTCGATATCCTCGAGGGTAAGGCCACTTTTCACGGAATCCGATTTACGCTCGAGCGTGGCGACATCACTTTCGCCAACCCGGTTGCCATCGAACCTCAACTCAATCTGCAGGCTTCCAGCCATGTCCGTAACTACGATCTCAACATCACGGTTGTGGGCACACCCGACCGCCTTAACATTAACTACCGTTCCGAGCCGCCCTTGCCTAAGTCCGACATCATTGCTCTGCTAGCCTTGGGCCGCACCAACGAAGAATCTGCGCAGCTCCAGCAGCAGTCCGGCCAGAGCGTGTTTTCCGATCAGGCCAGCGATCTCATCCTGAACCAGGCCATTAATGACACGGCCAGCAGCCGCTTCCAGCGCCTTTTCGGCGCCAGCAACATCAAAATCGATCCGCAGGGACTCTCCACCATCACCAATCCCGTCAGCAACGGCCCGCAGATCACCATCGAACAACAGTTCGCCAACAACCTGTCCCTCACGTACTCCACCAATGTTTCTCAGAGTTCGCAGCAGATCATCCAGGGGGAGTACTATGTCAATCGCAGCGTTTCCCTCGTCGGCCACCGCGACCAGAACGGTGTAATCAGCTTCGACGCGCAAATCCGCCGTCGTAAGAAATAAGAGCAGTGGCCAGTAACCGATCGTTTCTTTAACTGACCACCGGCCACTGACCACTGACCACTGCGTATGGCCACCACTCGTCAACTTATGATCGACTCCCAACTCCGGGACCGCGGCATCTCTGATGCCCGCGTCCTCGATGCCATGCTGCGTGTTCCGCGCCACGAATTTGTTCCTGAACCCTATCGCGCTCAGGCCTACGAAGATCATCCTCTACCAATTGGCGACGGCCAAACCATCTCCCAGCCTTATATCGTTGCCAGCATGCTCGAGTCCCTCCAACTAAAGCCCAACGACAAGGTCCTCGAGGTTGGTACCGGTTGCGGCTATGTCACCGCGCTGCTCGGGGAACTCGCCGCGCAGGTCTTTTCGATCGAACGCCACGCATCGCTCGCCGAGAGCGCCCGCATTCTTCTCGCCGCCCTCGGCTACACCAACGTGCATGTGTTTACCGGCGACGGTGCCCTCGGACTCCCCGCCTGCGCCCCCTTCGACGCCATCCTGGTCTCCGCTGCCGCTTCGCAAGTCCCTCCCGCTCTGCTTTCTCAACTCCGCGACGGCGGGCGAATGATCATCCCCATCGGCTCACCCGACTCTCAGCAGCTCCAATTTATTCGCATGTTAAACGGACAGGCCGTAAATTCGTTTCGCGAACCCGTTCGCTTCGTTCCCCTAGTTCCCAACCAGGAATGAAGTTCTGAGTTCAAGAACGAAATTCACGAAATTCCGAAGAAAGCCGGGCGCATTTACTTGGAGGCTAAACGCCACTCGTAGCGGCGCAACAGGTAGAGGGCGTCCGGGCTGACGTCACCTGCGTTCTTCGGTGATTCTCCCAGAAGCGCGGTTCGATACGTGGCACGGAGGGTGCCGTCTCCATAGAGTTCTGGAAACTGCGAGCCCGCCAAGGTCAGCCGGGTGCTATAACCGAGCGCAATCATCCCGAGCAGGCAAAACACTGTACAGTACGCGAAAATCGCAGGCCTCAGCAGACGGGATGGCGCCAGGCCTTTCGCCCCGATCAGGACGTACCCCATCAGCAGCGGCAAGACCGGCAACCAAAGCCTGGTATCGAACCACGGGTAGGCGAATACGATGGATGCAAAACTCACCACATACCAGCCTGACGCATCGAGAGTGCGCCGCAGTTCCCACAGTCCAGTTGCCGCCAACAAGAGCGCAAAAAAACCGGCAATCCGAACCGGTAGTTCCAGCGCTCCCGGCAACTTTGAGACAGGTGCGTTAACCGCCAGTTCGCCCCATTCTTGGGTGTGGTCGCTGAGATCCGAAATAAAATTGCCGATCACCCCTCTCCTATGGAGGGTCTTCGTGTTGAACTGCAAATAACGGGAATGCAAGAACATTTTCCCTACCCATGCCATCGCCACGAAAACAAGTAGCATGAGCACAAAAAACGCGATTCTATGCCGCCGCAGCCATTGAGGTACGCTCCGGGCCCAGCGCGCGCCGCCAACCGCGGCCCACGCAAATGCCGGAATCAACGCAATCCCAATCGTGCGCAGCTCAATGCAGAACACGAGCAGTGGAACAGCGACGGCTAGCCGCCAGTAGCGGCCGCGGCTTGTGTCCGCTTCAGCTCGAAGAAGCAGCAGCAAACACGGCATCGAAGCACCGAAGAAACAAACGTCGCTCAGCGGATATGTAACATGCTTCACCATTACAAACGAAAGAAGTGTCAGCAGGCAGATGACTTCCGCGGCTCCAGCCTCAAATCCGAACGTACTGCGCACTACGTAGTAGCTCGACCAACACCCAATCCCCAGCAAAAGGCAATTCAGCGCAACAATCGCCCACGACTTTCCAATGCCCGCCTTCTCCAGAAGAAAAATCAATGCAGGATAACCTGGCGGCCGCATCGACTGTTCGCCGTGTACCCGGAAACCATGTCCATCCGCCGCAGAACTTGCCTGTAGCAGATAGTCGACTCCGTCGCCCACCAGCCGCAAAGGACTCGCAATCTGCACCAGGTATGCCAGCGAAACCAGCAGCAAAGCCAGCCCCGCAGCAACCCGGAATCGCTGCATCGAGTCCATGATGTTAAAGAGATGCTGGAACCACTGGAACAGCCACGGATGAAGGAATTTCGGATGGAGCCTGCCGGACAAGCTGCTGAGCTGAGTCCTGAGTAAACCGCAGCACGCGACTGGGAAAGAGCCCAAGATAGAGCGTCGCGGCGACGCAAGTTGCTAGTGCGATGCCAAGCGCGAATGGAACCCGAGTCACTGGAACTTCCTTCCGCGACTCGCGCATGTACATCATTACAATGATCCGGAGATAGTAGTACGCGCCTACGCCGCCGTTGATGACGCCGATGATCGTGAGCCAGATCAAGTTGGCCTTCACGGCCGCGCTGAACACGTAGAACTTGGCAAAAAAGCCGCCCGTCATCGGGATGCCGATCAACGACAGCAGGAAGATAGTGAGGGTCGCCGCCAGCAGCGGGGAACTGCGCCCCAGACCTTCGTAGTCTTCCAGCGTGACATAGCGTTCGCCGGCGTTGGCGAAGTGGCTGACCAGGGCAAATGCGCCCAGGTTCATCGCCGCATAGGCCGCAGTGTAAAACATGGCCGCCGACGTTCCCAGCTGAGGCGCGGCCGCGAATGCCACCAGCAAATATCCCGCGTGCGCAATCGAGGAATAAGCCAACAAGCGCTTCACATTACTTTGCACGAACGCGCTCACGTTGCCCAAGGTCATGGAGAGCGCCGCCGCAATCCAAATGACCCAGAAGATCGCATGCACGTTGATCACAAAAACGATCCGCAGCAACACCGCAAATGCCGCCGCCTTGGGCGCGGTCGACATCAAGCCCACAATTGGAGCCGGCGCACCTTCGTATACGTCCGGAGTCCAGATGTGAAAAGGCGCGGCCGCGACCTTGAAGCCCAGGCCCACGAACATCAACGCCACAGCCACGTATGCCAGCACCGGGATTGGGGCGCCCTGCAAGGTCCTGCTGATCTGATCGATATTGGTCGAGCCCGTGGCCCCAAACATCAGCGCCACTCCGTAAAGAAAAAATGCTGTAGCAAACGATCCCAACAGAAAATATTTCAGCGATGCCTCTGCGCTGGCAGCTTCGTGCCGGCGGAATCCTGCCAACACATAAGAAGAGATCGAGGAAATCTCAAGCGCGATGAAAATCAAAACAAGCTCAATCGCCGACGACATCAGCGCCATGCCAACCGCACCGAAAAGAATCAGGGCATAGTACTCCCCGGCGCGAATCCGCTGCACCGCCATATATTCGTAAGAGCTAAGGATGACGACAGCAGTAATCGCAATCACCAGCACATGGAAAAAAACGCTGAAACCATCCACCTGCACCATGTTCCAGAAGGCCAGCCCCGGAGCCTGCGCCATGAACCAGGTTGCCCCCAGTCCCGCCAGCGTGCCCAGCACCGCGATCAGTCCTAGAACCTTCTGCCCCGTCTTTTCGTCGAGCAGCGGTTCGAGCATCATCACGATCATGCCGAAGATCGAGAGCACAATTTCGGGTAAGACGCGAACATAATCGGCACTCTGCGGCAGTGTCTGCGAGAAGGCCGTGACGAGAGTGAAACTCATTGTCCCACCACCATGCTCGCAACTTGCGCGGGAGCGAGCGCGGCCCGAACACTGGTATCGATGGCCCCCAGCCACAAGATGGGGGCCACGCCCATCACCAGCGCCGCAACCGCACATGGCAAAATCGCCGCCTTCTCGAATCCCGAAAGATCGCTCAGAGAATTATTCACCGGGTGCGTGACCTTGCCAAAGAAGACGCGTTGATACATCCAGAGAAGATAGACGGCGCTCCAGATTATGCCCGTAGCGCCAAGTATCCCGTACACCGCTTTGTCCTGAAATGCGCCGCTCAACAACAGAAATTCACCGATGAAGCCGTTGAGCAAAGGCAGCCCCGCCGATGCCAGCACAATAAACAGATACGCTGCAGCATACCTCGGCATGGGCGAGGCCAACCCGCCGAACTCGCTGATCTCGTAAGTATGACGGCGCTCATGCAGAATGCCCGCCAACATGAACAGCGCGCCAGTAGAAATCCCGTGAGCGAGCATCACAAACACCGCGCCATTTAGCCCTGCCTGCGTAAAACTAAAAATTCCCAGCACGACAAATCCAAGATGGCTAACCGAGGAATACGCGATCAGCTTCTTCATGTTGGGCTGTACCATGGCTACAAGCGCCCCATAAATAATGCCAATCAACGCGAGTGTCATTACCCAGGGAGCGTTGTGCCGCGCCTGTTCAGGGAACAGACCCAGATTAAAGCGCAGCATTCCGTAGGTACCCATCTTGAGCAGAACGCCCGCGAGCAGCACCGAGCCTGCGGTAGGCGCTTCCACGTGCGCATCCGGCAACCACGTATGAAAGGGAAAGAGAGGAACCTTTACCGCAAACGCCAGGAAGAAGCCGAGAAAAAGCCACTGCGCGGCTGCGGGAAACTTCGGCACCGCGCCGCTCGCGATCTGATCGCGAATCACTACAAAGTCAAAGCTGCCAGTATGCGCGTAAAGCCACAGAATCGCCGCCAGCATGAACACCGAACCAATCATGGTGTACATAAAAAACTTTACCGCGGCGTACACTTTGCGCTCGTGGCCGAAGATGCCAATCAGCAGCGCCATCGGAATCAGCGTGGCTTCCCAGAAGAAGTAGAAGAGGAACAGGTCGAGAGAGGTGAAGACGCCGATCAGCGCCGTCTCCAAAATCAGCAGCAGGATAAAGAATTCTTTCACACGCTCGTGCACCGACTTCCAGGAAATCAGCACGCACAGCGGCGTGAGAAACGTAGTGAGCACCACCAGCCAAAGCGAAAAGCCGTCCACGCCCATGTGGTAATGGATATTTGGATTAGAGATCCAGGGCACGTCGATTTCGTAGTGGAATCCCGTGCCCAGATAAAGAGGACGACGGAAATAGACAGGCAGGTGGAGAGAGAGAACAAATGTCAACAGCGAGACGACCAGCGAAAAAATACGAATGTCGCGATCGCGCCGGGGAAACAGCAGCAGCAGCAATCCCCCCACCAGCGGCGCGAAGGTGACCAGGGTCAGGATGTTATGGTCGATCGTATTCATCGCACCCCCATCCAGATCATGAAGCCAATCACCACCGCCGAACCGGCCGCGATCCATCCCGCGTACGAGCGAATGTTGCCGGATTGCATGTGGCGAACCTCGTCGGAAATATGCCGCGCCCCATCGCCGGAGTCATTCACCGCTGCATCAATGATCTTGCGGTCCACGTCCTGCCAGAGGATTCGAGTCGAGCCGTCGATCAGTGGCTTGACGAAAAGCACAGCATACAATTCGTCGATGTAGTACTTGTGTACAACCGCCTGATAGAAGCCGCCAAGCGCGTTGGCAATCTCCTGCGGAAGCTCCGGCCGCTTGTAGTAGAGCAGGTACGCCAACCACCATCCTGCAAAGGCAACGGCAACTGACACGCCCATCAGCAAATATTCGGCGAGATGGCTTCCGCCTTCAGCTACGGGTTCTCCGGTTCCGAAGACAGGTGCGAGAAAATGTTCAAAATGGTTGTGCCAACCTACGAATCCGCCGAAGAGCGAAAGCACCGCCAGGATCATCAACGGCACCAGCATCACCATCGGACTCTCGCGCGGCTCGCCGTGTCCATGGGCATCGTGTCCGTGGGAGGCATGCCCATGCGCGTCCACTTGCGCTGCCCGGTAATCGCCGAAGAACGTCATGTACAACAAGCGGAACATGTAGAAAGATGTAATAAAGGCGGTAACCACACCGATTGCCCAGTACACGAGGCTGGCCTGGTAAGCCTTCCAAAGAATTTCGTCCTTACTCCAGAAGCCGGCCAGCGGCGGGATTCCAGCAATTGCCAGCGTAGCAATGAACATCGTGAGGAACGTCCACGGGATATACGATTTGAGCCCGCCCATCTTGCGCATGTCCTGCTCGCCGCCGACGGCGTGAATCACCGACCCCGCGCCCAGGAACAGCAGACCCTTGAAGAACGCATGGGTCATCAGGTGGAAGATGCCCGCCGAAAAAGCTCCTACGCCGCAAGCCATGAACATGTACCCAAGCTGCGAGATGGTCGAGTAGGCGAGAACTTTCTTGATGTCGGTCTGCGCGATGCCGATAGTCGCAGCAAAGAACGCGGTCAGCGTACCGATGATCGCCACGACCATCAGAGCCGTAGGCGCGCGTTCAAAGATCACATGCGAACGCGCAACCATATAGACGCCCGCCGTCACCATGGTGGCAGCGTGAATCAAGGCAGAAACCGGCGTTGGGCCTTCCATCGCGTCAGGAAGCCATACGTATAACGGAATCTGTGCCGACTTGCCGCAAGCCCCCACCATCAGCAAAATGCCAATGGCTGTCAGCAACCCCGCGCCAACGGTCTCAGACGGCAAAGGAGCGACGGCGCCAAATACTTGCTCAAAATTCAGCGATCCAAAATGCTTGATCAACAAAAACAATGCGATCAGGAAGCCGAAGTCGCCAATGCGGTTAACGATGAACGCTTTCTTGCCTGCCGACGCCGCCGAATCTTTCGTGAACCAGAACCCGATCAGCAGATACGAAGCCAGTCCGACGCCCTCCCAGCCAATGAACATCAGCAGATAGTTGCTGGCCAGCACCAGAGTAAGCATGAAAAACATGAACAGGTTCAGATAGCTGAAGAAGCGGTAATAGCTGGGATCGTCCCACATGTATCCAACCGAGTAGATGTGGATCAGGAACCCAACTCCGGTGACCACGAGCAACATCACGAGCGAGAGTTGATCAAGGTACAGCGCGAAGTCCGCGCTGAAGCCGGTGATGCGGATCCAGTGCGCGATCAACTCGTGGTAGGGAAGCGTCAACGATGAGAATCGCGCTGCGACCACCAAAGCCCAGGCAAAAGCGCTTCCACTGAAGAGAAGTGCCACAGCGGTCACGCCCGGCCGCGAAGCCTTCCTCCCAAGAAAGCCGTTGATCGCAGCCCCCGCCAGCGGCAGAATCGGGATCACCCACAGATTGAGGTTCGGCTTCATAGCTTGAGCAGGTTCACCTGGTCCACGTTCAACGTCTCCCGAGTGCGGTAAACCGCGATGATGATTGCCAGTCCCACTGCAGCTTCCGCCGCCGCCACCACCATCACAAAGAAAACAAAAACCTGCCCAGCCAGCGCATGCCAGTGTGCGGCGAATGCTACAAACGAAAGATTCACGCCGTTCAACATCAGCTCAATCGACATGAAGATGGTAATGATGTTGCGTTTGATGAGAAACCCAACCACGCCGCAGGCAAACAGAAACCCGCTGAGCAGCAGGTAGTACGTTAGCGGAACGTACGATGGCACCATCAGTCCGCCTTCCTCACCGAAGCCGAAGCTTCCGGCGTACTGGCCAGAACCACGGCGCCCATGATTGCAATCAGAATCAGCACGGACGTAACTTCAAACGGCAAAAGAAAATCATGAAACAGAAGCTGAGCAATATCTTTGGGATGCCCCGGCAACGCGCCGATCGGCACCGACTCGGTCCCGGAATGATGCAGCACCACCCACGCGATCAGTACGCTGCCGGTCAGCATCCCGGGCACGCCCAGCAGAAGAGCGACCCGGCTTCCCATGGTGTGTTCTTCCTCGCCGGCGTTCAGCAGCATGATGACAAACACAAACAGCACCATGATCGCGCCCGCGTACACAATCACCTGCACCGCAGCCACAAACTCCGCGCCTAGCAGCAGATATTCCCCGGCCAGCGCAGCCATCACCGCAATCAGCGACAGCGCGCTGTTAATGGGATGCCGCTGCGCCAGCAGGTTGATCGCCCCACCCACGCAAACCGCTCCGAAAGCCAGAAATAAGATGAGATGCATCGATCAGTTCTCAGTCCTCAGTTTTCATCTCAGTAAAAGCCTTCAGAAGGCCGAATCTCAGCCGGCGCTTCACACGCTCTTAGCTGAGAACTGAGAACCGAGAACTTGTTTTAGCCCTACCATCCCACGGCAATCGCCGTGGCCACCAGATTCGCAATTGCCACCGGCAACAAAAACTTCCAGCCAAACGACATCAGCTGGTCGTAGCGGAAGCGCGGCAACGTCCCGCGCACCCAGATATAAAGAAAGAGAAAACAGAAAATCTTCGCCGCAAACCAGAACAGCGGCAGCACAGATTGCAGCAGCGGAGGCCCAAACAGCGGCCCGTGCCATCCCCCGAAAAACAACAGCGTAGCCAGGCACGCGACCGTTATCATGTTCGCGTATTCGGCGATGAAGAACATGGCAAACTTCATGGAACTGTATTCCGTGTGGTATCCCGCAACCAGTTCGGTTTCGGCTTCAGGCAAGTCAAACGGAACGCGATTAGTTTCCGCGTAGGCGGCCATCAGATAAACGAAAAAGCCGATGATCTGCCCATGGAAAATATTCCACCGCGGAATGAAGCCCCAGAAACGCCCGCCCTGCGCATCGACAATAGTGCGCAGGCTGAAGCTGCCGGACTGGATCAGAACCCCAACCAGCGAAAGTCCCAGCGCAATTTCATAGCTGACCATCTGCGCGCTGGCCCGCAGTCCGCCCAGCAGGGAATATTTATTGTTCGACGACCATCCCGCCAGCGCCACTCCGTATACACCCATCGAAGTAACGCCCAGAATCAGCAGCAGTCCGATGTCCAGGTCGGTAATCTGCAGCGGGATGTTGCGGCCGCCAATCGTAATCGAGTTCCCGAACGGGATCACCGAAATCGAAATCAGCGAGAAGATCAGGGACAGCATCGGCGCCGCCAGAAACAGCGGCTTATAGACGTGCGGCGGCGTAATGTCTTCTTTGAAGAAGAATTTCAGCCCGTCGGCCGCGGGCTGCAGCAGGCCGAACGGCCCGACCCGCGTGGGTCCCCAGCGATTCTGCATGTGGCCCACCACTTTGCGTTCGAGCCAGACGGTGTACGCATCCGCAGTGAGCAGCAAGAGCAGGACGATCGCCGACTTGATCACCGACACGAGTATGAAGATGGAAAGCGGCAAAAGTGTCGTTCCTCAAGAATTCCGCAGCTTTAGAAGTTGGAAGACGGTGCCAACGTTTAACTCAAATCCCTGCAAACGAAATGCGTGTTCTTCAATCACCAAATTACCCAATTACAAAATTACCCAATTCCCTTCAGTCAGCCGCAACGTCAGCCGGCTTGACCTCGTGACTCTCGACCACCGACTTCAATGCGCGTGAATAACGTCCCAGAGTTCCGGAACTGAAAAGATCATTATTTGCCGGAACAATGTTCGCCGGAGTGATCGCTTCCGGCCGGTGCGCAACTCCGGGCCCAGCCTTGGCAAGCGACGTATGCTGGCTGTTCCCCGCCAGAAGATTCATGCGGGAGACGTCATAGCCAGGAACCAGCCGCTGAATTTCGTCCAGAATCGCCGTCGGATCGAACGGGCTCAGCTTCGGCTCCAGCGCATGCGCCTCCAGCCACACCGCATGCCGGTCGGCCTCGCCCGATTGCGCTCCGCGCGACTGCCCCATGTCGGCATGCGTTCCAGCGCCGAAAGGTACGAGTTTGCGAACGTCAAATCCCATGGCGTCAGCGATGCGCACGATCATCTCGAAGTCAGCCTTCGTGCTCGTGACTTCGCCGGCCTTCTTTACCAACTGCAAGTCGCCGCAAGTATTCGTGAATGTCCCTGCCTTCTCGTATGCATTCGCGGCAGGCAACACGACGTCGGCCACCACCGCGGTCTCCGTCAAAAACATATCCTGCACTACCACGAAAGCCTTTGAGAACGTGAATGGATCGATCTTCAACCGTCCAATGGGATTCGAGCCGACCACATACAGAGCCTTCAACTTGTTTGCTTTTCCGGCGTCAACCATGCCGGATAAATCGAGGCCAGCACCCTCAGGGATTCCTCCCCACTCTTCATGGAACGCGCTACTCCCGCCAACAGGGTGGTATCCAGGAAGCAAATCAGGATAAAGGCCCATGTCCGCTGCTCCACGCGAATTGGCATAGTCCGCCAGGCAAACAAACTTAGCCCTAGAGATTGCCGAACCAAACTTCACAAGGCTCGAAAGGTCTCCGCCACGAACTTCAGATCCGAAAACGATGACCAGATTCCGCTCGCTGCGCAATGCGCCCCGAAGAGCAACCCACGCATCCTTGTTTGGAGATGAAAAGTTTGTGGATGAAAACGCATCCACAGCAGCGTCGTCTCCGCCGAGGAATGCAGCAACGTTACCTTCCGCTCCCGCGGGGATCTGCATGAAGCTCGCAGCCTGCCGACGTAACTTGATCGGCTGAGAATTAATCACATAAAGCCGTGCCTGATGCAGACGAACGTTGTTGCGAATCTGCCACGCCAGCAGCGGATGCTGCTCAGTAGGATCGTTGCCAATCAACAATATGGCGGGAGCGGTGTAGACCTCACCCATGCTGGCCGTGGCATCCGCCTTGCCTCGAAGCGCAGCCGCAAGAGCCGGGAAGTCCGCGGTACGGTGATGGTCCACATTGTTCGTCTTCAACACCGCGCGGGCAAATTTCGAAAGCAGGTAGGCCTCTTCGTTAGTCGTGCGAGTCGAGCCCACGACGCCAATCGCCGACCCGCCATCGCGGTCGCGAACCTCGGCAAACTTTTTCCCGATCAGCTCAAACGCTTCTTCCCACGTGGCCGGCGTCAGCTTGCCCTCTTTCCGAATCAGAGGCCGCGTGAGCCGCGCTTCGTGATTCGCAAAGTCGAACCCGTAGCGGCCCTTGATGCAAAGAAAGTCTCCGTTCGTGCCGCTCTTGTCGCGGTTGTCGCCGCGAACAATCTCCATGCCCGTGTCGGCGCGCCGCACGCCCAGCGTGGTTTTGCAGCCGTCTCCGCAGTGCGTGCAAATCGTGCCCACGTGCTTCATCTCCCACGGACGCGTCTTGTAGCGATACGCGCCGGACGTAAGCGCGCCCACCGGGCAGATGTCGATGCACATCCCGCACTCTTCGCACTCCAGGTGATCTTCTTTATTAGGCGCGATAATCGAACTTACGCCGCGGTTCTGCACCCCCAGAGCCCAAACGTCCATGCCCTCGCCGCAAACGCGCACACAGCGGTAACAGAGAATGCAGCGCGGCCGGTCAAAAAATACCACCGGCGACCACTGCTGCTCGTCCTTGTGATTCTTCGCCTCCATGAACTTCGACTCGGCGGCGCCGTAAGAGAAGGTCATGTCCTGCAACTCACACTCGCCCCCGGCATCGCACACCGGACAATCCAAAGGATGGTTCCCCAGCAGCATCTCCAGCATCGACTTCCGCGCCTGCTTGATCTCGTCGCTATCCGAAGTGACGATCATGCCCTCACTGATCACGGTGGTACACGCAGTCTGCAGCTTCGGCATCTTCTCAATCTTCACCAGGCACATCCGGCAAGCGCCCTGCAACGAAAGGTTGGGATAGTAGCAAAACGAAGGCACCTCAATGCCCACAGTTTTGCAGGCTTCAATCAGGAGCGTCCCGGCGGGCGCCGTTACCTTCTTGCCGTCAACTGTGAGAGTTAGGTCAGCCATAAGCATTGTACGATTTGCGATTGCGTGATCGGGCGATTGAAAAACCTTACCCTACAAAACTGTTTGGTTCCTCAATCGCAAAATGACCCGATCGCCCAATGACTCAATCTTCCCGCTACGCCATCACTTCTTCCGCCACGCCCTGTCTTTCGTAAGGGCAAGGCCTGCCGTCCAGATGATCCTCAAACTCTTTCCGGAACTTCTTCACGAACGCAATCGTCGGCATCGCCGCCGCATCCCCCAGCGGACAAAACGTCCGCCCCAGCATGTTCTCCGAGAGATACTGCATATTGTCGATATCCTTCATCACGCCGCCGCCCGAATGAAACCGGATCAAAGTCTTCTTCAACCAGTCGGTCCCCTCGCGGCAGGGAATGCACCAGCCACAACTCTCGTGCTGATAAAACTTCATGGTCCGCAAAGCAAATTTGACGATGCACTGCTGATCGTCCAGCACGACCACGCCGCCTGACCCAAGCATCGAACCAGCCTTAGCGACCGAATCGAAATCCATGTTGATGTCGGTCTCATCAGCAGTCAGGCATGGCGTCGAGGCTCCGCCCGGAACAACCGCCTTCAGCGAACGCCCATTCGGAATGCCGCCGCCCACGTCGTAAATCATCTTTTTCAGGCTGTAGCCCATGGGCAGCTCGTAAACGCCGGGCTTCGCCACATTCCCGCTAAGGCAGAACAACCGCGTGCCGCCATTCTTCGGCGGACCAATCCTGCAATACCATTCCGCGCCGCCGAGAAGAATGTGCGGCACGCTGGCCAACGTCTCTGCATTATTAATGACCGTAGGACCGCCCCACAATCCGACCACAGCCGGGAACGGAGGCCGAATCCGCGGAATCCCGCGCTTGCCCTCAAGCGACTCCATCAGCGCCGACTCTTCGCCCACTTCATAAGCCCCCGCGCCACCGTGCCAGTAAATATCAAAATCGCGCCCGCTGCCAAAAACGTTCTTGCCGAGAAAGCCCTTCGCGTAAGCGTCGCGGATCGCCTTCTGCATGATGATCGACAGGTATCGATATTCACCGCGGATGTAGATGTATCCGCTGCGCGCCCCCACCGCCAGCCCGCCAATCATCACTCCCTCAATCACGGCATGCGGATCATGCTCGAAAATCAGCCGGTCCTTGCAAGTGCCGGGCTCACTCTCATCGCCATTGCACAGCACGTACTTTGGCTTGGCCGATTGCTTGGGCACGAACGACCATTTCATCCCGGTTGAGAAACCGGCTCCCCCGCGCCCGCGTAGCCCCGAGTTCTTCACCTCATTAATGATGGCGTCCGGCTCCATCGCAAGCGCCTTCTGCACGGCCTTGTAGCCGTCCAGTTCGAGGTACCGGTCAATATTCGTCGCACCCAGTCCAAAACGCCGGGTGACGACCTTAACCTCGTCGGGATGTGAGACCAAAGATGCCATTGAGTGACTTTGCGATTGAGTCATTGTGCGATTGAAAACCCGATGCCTTTCAATCGCCCAATCACCCGATCACACAATCGCTAAATTTTCTTGTACCCGTCCAAAATCGCATCCATCTTGTCAACCGTCAGGTTCTCGTGGAAGTCGTAATTGACCTGCGCCGCCGGAGCCCAACTGCACGCCCCAATGCATTCGACTTCTTCCAGCGTAAACAAACCATCCGGAGTAGTTCCCTTATGGCCGACGCCCAGCTTCTTAGCGCAATGCTCGAGGATCTCTTCCCCCCCGCGAACCAGGCAACTGATGTTCGTGCAAACCTGCACATTAAACTTGCCGCGCGGCTTCGTAGTCAGCATCGAGTAGTAACTGATCACGTTACGAACTTCCAATTCCGTCAAATCAAGCCGCCCAGCAAGCTCCCCAATCACTTCATCGGAAAGAAACCCAACTTCGTCCTGCGCATAAAGAAGCGTAGGAACCAAAGCCGACCGCTTCGTCGGATAATGAGGTACCATCTCCGCAAAGCGCGCCTCGAACTCTTCAGAAAACCTCATAAAAAATTGAGCAATTGAGCGATCGGGTCATTGTGCAATTGAACTCACGCTACATGCCTCGCCGTTCGCTGGGACGCCGCAAAAATCGCAGTCAGCTCGTGCGCCTCCTTCAAAAGTAACTCCGTTTTCTTCAACGGCACCACGCCGGATTCCGTCATCAGTTCCAGCCACAGAATTGCCTCATCCGCTTCTTCAACAACCACGCCCATCTTAGCTATAAATTCCGCCTTCGATCGTGCGCGGCACACCGCACGATAGTTGGCGGCGACTGACGTGCCGCAGCGAAGCAGTTGCTTGCCCAAAACCTGCGTATCCGTTTTATAGGGAAGCGATCTATAAAGCCGGATTATTCGCAAAGCAAAAGCCTTGGTTCGATCACGAAGCTGCTCGGGTTGACTTCTCACGACCACCGCCTTCAATTGCCCGATGACCCGATCGCCCAATCGCTCAATTCTTCACCGGTCTATCTCTCCCAGCACGATATCGATTGACCCAATCGCTGCGACAACATCCGCAATCAATTTCCCCTCGCACATCTTGGGCAAGGTCTGCAGATTGGCCAGGCAAGCCGCCCGCATATGCACTCGATACGGCTTAGCCGTCCCATCGCTGACGATGTAGTAGCCCATCTCGCCGCGCGGCGATTCCACGGCCTGATACACCTCACCCGCCGGCACCGCGAAGCCCTCGGTAATAATCTTGAAGTGATAAATGAGCGCTTCCATCTGCGTCTTCATCTTCTCCCGGTCAGGCAGCACAATGCCGGGAGCATCAGCCTTGATCGGTCCCTCCGGCATGCCAGCAAGCGCCTGTTTCACGATCTCGTTCGACTCCCGCAGCTCCCGCACCCGGCACATGTAGCGCGCGAATACGTCGCCCTCCTGCGCCACCGGAACCTTAAACTTAAAATTCTCGTACCCCGAGTAAGGCATGTCCCGCCGCAAATCAATGTCTACGCCGCTTCCGCGCAACGTAGGTCCGCTCGCCCCCAAAGCAATCGCATCTTCCGCGCTAAGCTGTGCCACACCCTTCGTGCGCATCATCCAGATCGGATTTCCCGTCAACAGGTTTTCGTATTCGTCCACCTTCTGCGGAAAACGCCCGGCGAATTCGCGAACCCGCTCAAAGAATCCCAAAGGCGGTTCCAGCGCGATGCCTCCTATACGAAAATACGAAGTCATCATCCGCTGTCCGCTGACCATCTCGAACATGTTCAAAATCTCTTCGCGCTCCCGGAAGCAATACAGAAACACCGTCAAAGCGCCGATATCCATCGCGTGCGTGCCCAGCCACACCAGATGCGAGTTGATCCGAGTCAGCTCGTTCATCAGCACCCGCATCCACTGCGCCTTAGCGGGAATCTCCAGCCCCAGCAGCTTCTCCACCGCCAGCACGTAGCACAGGTTGTTGGTCATGGGGCAGAGATAGTCGATGCGGTCGGTAAGCGGCACCACCTGCTGATAAAACTTGGCTTCGCAGGTCTTCTCGATTCCGGTGTGCAGAAAGCCGATATCCGGCATGATCCGCACAATGGTCTCGCCGTCGATCTCCAGCAGCACGCGCAGCACGCCGTGCGTCGAAGGATGCTGCGGCCCCATGTTCAGGATCATGGTTCGATCCTGGCCGGGTTCCAGCACGGGAGTAGGCGCAAGGTGGGCCATAGCCGATCCTAGCGGTAGCCCTCCACCGGATAATCTTTCCGCAGCGGATGACCTTCCCAATCCTCCGGCATCAACAGCCGCCTCATATAAGGATGCCCCGCAAACCGGATCCCAAACAGGTCAAACACCTCGCGCTCAAAATAATTCGCCCCCGGCCACAGCGGAGTCAGCGAATCGACCGTTGGGCTGGCGCTCGACAGCCGAACCTTAAGCCGTACCCGCTCTTTCTTAGGAATCGAAAGCAGATGGTAAACCACTTCAAACCGAGGCTCCACCGGATACCAGTCCACACAAGTAATGTCGGAAAGGAAATTGAAAGCGCACTCCGGATCGTCGCGCAGCAGCGCGCAAGCCTCGCGAAGATTCCCCGGCTCCACGGAAATCGTCATTTCCTCGCGGTCGAACTTCACTCCCGCAACCGCCGCCGGATTCCACTCCAGCAGCCGCGCCACCGCCGGATGTCCCTTCAGTTGCTCAAGATCGGTAATGGCAGGCGCCAACGCCATCAGCTCTTTCCTCGCCGCACCGCCGCCGGCCCCCACTCCAGAACGCCCTTCTTCCAAACGTAAAAAAAACCAACCAGAACAATGCCGATGTAAACGAACATTTCCGCCAGGCCAAAATGCTTCAGATCGCGCAGAATCACCGCCCAGGGATAAAGGAACACAGCCTCAACGTCGAACAGAATAAACAGCATCGCCACCAGGTAGAATTGCACCGAAAAGCGCCCGCGCGCGTCTCCCACCGGCGTCATTCCCGATTCGTACGGAGCCATCTTGGCCCGCGTCGGTTTTCGCTCCCCGATCAGCCAGGAAAGCGAGATAATGGCAGTCGCAAGTCCGATCACCAGCAGGCAATGAATCAGAAACGGCAGGTAGCGTGCAAAGTAATTGTCGGGCATAGGACAAGCTATATATAATTCGCGCCAGCATTGCTTAAACGTTCTAGATTAGGTGCTGGCGCGCAACAGTGTCAAGGGAACCGGGAACAATTTAGCAATTATGCGATCGGGTCATCGAGCAATTGAAATTCAAACCCCTGATATCGCATAAAGGCTGTAAGCTGAGGGTGTTCTGGGTTCTCAATTGCCCAATCACGCAATCGCCCAATCACTCAATTTTTTATGATCTTCGGTTTTAACACCGACGTAAAACACGGCGACACCATCTACCACGTGCAAAGCGAAGCGCGCGAGAGCGAGCAACTGCTTCAGACCCAGGTGTTCGTACGCGGCCGATGTGTAGGCAAGCGCGCCGTCTCCTATGCGGCTTCAGCCGCGCAGGCCGATTTCGGCGATCCCAACCAAGAGCAGCAACTCCGCGACCAGCATCGCCTCGTCCTCGAAGCCATCCGCGATGGCCAGTTGGAAAACGTCCTCGACCACGCCGAAACCGAAACCTTGGCCGCCATCAAGCAACTCGACGTGCTATGGGAGAACGCCACGTCGGTTCACGCCAACCGCAATCTAACCCTGCAACTCCGCGTAACCGAAGCCGGAGCCGCCGTCCCCGCCGCCCGCCTAACCTTCCGTTTCGCCCGTCCCGACGCCGCGCCCTTCTACACTCAGGCCGTAACCGACGCCGCCGGCGCAGCCCAGATCTCCATCGAAGTCGAGGAATCCGCCCTGCCAGACTCCTCCGTGCTAGTGCAAGCCACCCACGAAGGCCGCTCCGTAACCCGCAAATTCGCCCTCCGCAAATCCGACTACGATGGAGGGCTTCTCTCCCAGTAACTCATCGGGGGCTGCCAGCAGCCCGTCGCGCAACCGAGATTCGTGTCAGGGCATGCCTTCAGGCGTGCCGAAATGACAATGCGTCATCAATGTGCCTTCAGGCACTGCATCTAGTTTTTGGATTGAGGCTTCCGCTGCCATGAATCTTCACATCAACGGAGAAGAAACCATATTTGACGTTCGAACCCGGCGGCGCTCCCTTCACCCTCGCAGCCCTGATCGAATCCCTAAACATGAAGCCCGACCGCGTAGCGGTAGAACTAAACCGCGAAATAGTCCCCCGCAACCTCTGGCCCCAAACCCCGTTGAAAGAAGGCGACCGCCTCGAGATCGTCCACTTCGTCGGCGGCGGCGCGAGTCCATTACAAACTTGTCATCCTGAGCGGAGCATCTGCTTCACGAAGTGAAGCAGAGGCGCAGTCGAAGGACCCCTCTCGTCCCCGCGCAACCAGCGCCCCCGCAAGGCATTCCTCCAATCGCCCCGCGCTTCTATTTCCTGGGAGCCAACGGCGCTGCCTGCTTCTGCGCCCCAGCCAACTGCTTCGCTTGCATTTCCTTGATCTTCTTCATCATCTGCGGATGGCGCGCCCATTCAATCTGCTTCTCGGGCGGCGCGCCGTACAACTCGGGATGGATGTAGAAGCCGCGCAGCCGGGCTTCCTTTTCCTGCTCGACCACCAGCGGTTTTGCTTTCGCGTAAGCATCCTGCCGCACGCCGGTCACCTGCCAGGAGACCTTGACGTTGGGCACGCTCGTCCTGATCTCGAACCGGTTGTTTTCCATCTCGCGTGCGACGATGGCTTGAGCAAATTGCCCGATCACCGTCAACTGGTAACGGAAGTCGGTGTTGAGTACCTCAAACCACTCGGGCAGTTGCACCGTCGCATGGCCCTGGCTATCTGTGGTGACGTTGCCGGTGTAGATGTTCTTCATCTCCGACGATTCGACCGAGGCGTGAACCAGGTATTTATTTGCAGGGTCGAGGGGATGGTCGATCTTGAAGTCCTTGGTGCCGGCGTAGATCGTGCCAATGACGTTGAGGTCGCCGGTGAAGTTTCCGGCATAGCCGCTGCCGGGAAGTGCGTATATGCCATCGCCATCAGAGGAGCTAGCGCCGCCTTGGAAATTACCTCCATCCCCGTCTCTGTAGCTGCCCGTGCTACCGAGACCATTGACGCCCGTCCCGCCGTAGGGGCCAGCGCCACCAATGCCCTCGACGCCGTTACCGCCGAAGCCGTTGTTGTAGCCCGTACCGCCAGTACCCGTGATACCGTTGCCGGAGAACGTGAACCCCGCCTGAGGGTCCCCATTGCCTCCCGTGCTATCGATTCCGTCCGTACCGTTCAAACCCGAACCTGACGGGACCGTGAAACCAGTAAAATTGCCGCCCGGGCCGGAAGCGGAGTTCGCAACTCCCGCGATGCCCGTCGTGCCAGCTCCCGTATACGCCGTAGCCGCTGGTGGCGAGACCATAGACTCCGTAGTTTGTGCCGGTCGTCGCGTACTCCTCGCCAACCACTCCTTCGCCATTGGCCCCGGTCGCGTACCCAAGAATGGCGGGAGCGTAGGCAGTACTCGTTTGCCCTTCGACGCCATAGATTCCTACGCCGGAGAGGCCCACTCCGCTGGTCGAGGTTGCGTTGATCCCATTGCCTCCGCCGCTTTGCGTGATATTTACGATCTGGGACGAATTGTTTCCGCTGAAGCTGCCCGTCTGCCCGGAGATCAATGCACTCGAAGTGATGTTGCCGGTGATGGTCTGATTGCCGGTGAAGGTGTTGGCCGCATTCAGTTGTGGAACCTTGGTCGTATCCAGATTCAACGTGACGGGGCCGCTGGTGCCGCCGCCGGTCAGGTCCGTACCGGCCGTGACTCCGGTGATGGTGCCCGTGCCCGCGTTCGAGCACGTCCACACGCCGCTAACGTATTGCAGAACCTGGTTGGCGCCGCAGGTCTTCAGTCCCAGCGTGGTCGAGCCGCCCAACGATACCGAACCGCCCCCCGTCATGCCGCCGCCTGCGGTCAGGGTCAACGACGAATGCTGTAGCATGGCGTTGATGATCCCGGCTGCGGGCACACTCAGGTTCAGCGTCCCTTTGGTGCCACCGCCCGCTAAGCCGCTGCCGCTCGCCGTCGTTATGCCCGTGATCGTGCCGGTGCCGGGAAAAGTCTGCCCCGCGATGAACGTCATCTTCCCGGTCTGGTCGACTCTGAATGCGGTCCCGCTGATGGCCAGCGTGGGATCCGTGCCCTTAGGAAACAGGGTCAGCGTGTCGCGGATGTCGGTCTTGCCGTTGACATCGAGCGTGGCCGCGGGAGCGGTGGTGTTGATACCGATGGCGGATGTTTTCTGGAAAATCACCGAGTCGATAATGTCGCTGGCGCTGTCCCACATCGGAATGAAGTCGATGACGCCTTTTCCCGTCACCGCGGGATTAGCGGGCGGGACGGAGTTTTTCTGGACACCTGCCGAAGCGGGCGCGCTGGCGCCCTTCGCGCCGCTTGTCCCCCTTCGACCCGTTCGCCAGCATGAAGGCCGAAGGCGGCAACCCGCCGATGGTTTCGGCGTCCCCAGCCTTCAATGCGTAAGGCGCGCTGACCAGCAGCACCCGCGCCTGCTCGGCCTGCCCCGAGACTTGCACTCCCACCCACCGGGCCTGCTCCGAAGTGAAGATCTCAGCGGGCAGCCCGCCGGCTGTGGTCGCGCCCAGCAGAGCCACGTAGTGGCCATTGCTGTCGGCTGTTACGTTCTGCGTCTCGATCCAGAGCGCACCGCCACCGGTTTGATCGGAATAGAGAGCAAAGGTAATGCCGACCACGCCGGTCATGGGGATTGCCGTTGAGGTCCTTGACCGTACCGCCAAAGCGGACCAGACGAGGCAGAGCGGAAGCGGTTTCAGCGGTTGTCTGTGCAACCGTCACTGGAACCAGCGAAAGAAGCAGCGAAAAGAATCCAACCACCACGCAAGCGGCGCGGAGCTTCATGGGAGACATCTCCTTTGGGAAATCGAACCTTAGACTTCCAGACGGGAACCGAATGCTTAAGTAGAAAGCCGGTAAGGAAATGACGCTTCGGGCGGTAGAGAAAGGATAGAGGCGCCCAAAACGTGCCCAGAATTATCTTTCGCCGGCAGCTACCCCGTCAAGCTGCAAATAGTTGCGGTAGTGTCTTAACTCTTAAGACACTACCATAGTTGCATGTCGTAGCCACATGAGATGCGCTGGCTTTGAAAGGGCGCGCCTCCCAGCCGAACCGTAAGTCCAACGCAAAACTTTGTCATCCCGACCGGAGCGGAGCGAAAGCGAGCGGAGCGGAGGGACCCGCTTTTTGTTTATGCCGCGGACATCTCAGCCAAGTCCCCACGCGCTCTTACAAAATTCCCAATTACTAATCCCCCCGCACTCTCCTAGTTAACCTCCCCCGCCAATCCCTTGTTGACATCCGCCAACCCGCGTCTAAAATGTTTCAAACATCTCACTCGCGCACTGTTTCAAACATGAACGGGGAATAATGCAAGATAGCTTCTCATCGCGAGAGGTAGTCTCCATGACCGGCGTCACCGCCCGCCAGCTTCAGTGGTGGGACGAGCGCGGAGTAGTCAAGCCCGAACGCCAAGGCCACCGCCGCATGTATTCCATCCAGAAGCTCACTGAGATAACGGTGATCTGCCAGCTTCGCCGCAAGGGCTTCCCCCTTCAGGGAGTCCGCAAGGTCATCCGCTTCCTCCAGCGCGAGTGCGGCAAAGGCCTCGCAGAAATTGTCGGCCGCAACTCCGACGTTCACCTGCTGAGCGATGGCAAGCATCTTTATCTGGAAACTTCCGCGCGCCAGATCGTAGACATCCTGAAGAATTCAAGTCAGCCCATTCTTGGAATCTGCCTGAGCGACGCGGTGCGGCAGGTGCGGGCTGAGGTGGTTGCCAGAAAAGCCAGTACTTCCGTAACATCGCCCGCCGAGCGCCGGCGTGCTAGAAACGTTTCGTAGGTAATAAGTTCCGGGTCAGGTTTCGGAAAAGGTTTCGGCAACAGAAGCTTCACCACCCAGGGTTCAGTAATTAGGAGGAGTGCATGGTCGGCGAACTGGATCTTCTCAGCGAATGGATTCCCGAACAGATGCAGCCCGGAACCGTCTTCGTTCTGGAAAACGCCGGCGAAGTCGGCGAGAAAGAAGATCCCTACTGGGCCGTGCTCGCCTGCCCATCCTGCGGCATGCTCGGCCTGATCACACGCCGCCAGATCAACGGCCTCATCCCTGTAATCTGCGGCTCAGAGAAATGCTCCGCCCAGTTCTTCATCCGCGAAGCCGAAGTAGTAGTCCGCAAACCGTTCTAGCCATGTGCCAGTGTGGAGCGGGTACTCCTGCCCGCTTCCAACCACGAAGAGGAATCACGTCCACAGTAAGAACTAACCAGAACTACACTCGAGTCAACTCAACCGGAACCTGATCGACGATCTCGATCCCAAATCCTTCGAGAGCCGCCACACGTTTGGGCCTGTTCGTAAGTAAGCGGATGCGCCGCAGCTTCAGGTCGGAAAGAATCTGCGCCCCGATTCCGATCTCGCGCTGCGTCTGCTTCTCGTTATCCAATAAGGCAGGCAGCTTGCGTCCGCGATGAAAGCTGAGCGCGCTGCGCTCGCCGGCTTTCTCGACAGAAAAGCCTTGCGACGTTTGATGCAGATAAATAAGCGCTCCGTGCCCTTCCTGTGCGATCGCGCGCAGCGAGCCTTCGAGCGTGGCGTGACACTCGCAGCCGGTCGCGCCGAAGACGTCTCCCATCAGGCAGTGCGCGTGCATGCGGACCAGCACGGGCGCGTCGCTCGCTTCAACCTCGCCGCGGATGAGGGCCACGTGCGACTCTCCGCCATCGATCTCGCTCTCGTAAGCGATGAGGCGGAACTCGCCGAAGCGTGTGTCGACCAGCGCTTCGCCCACGCGATGGACGTAGCGTTCATGCGCCATGCGATAGCGGATCAGTTCCGCGACCGTCAGCATCTTCAGGTCATGCTGCTTGCAGAACTCGATCAGGTCTGGCACGCGCGCCATGGTGCCATCGTCCTTCATGATCTCGCAGATGATGCCGGCAGGAATCAGTCCCGCCAGCCGCGCCAGATCGACGGAGGCTTCGGTCTGTCCGGCGCGGACGAGCACTCCGCCTTTGCGGGCGCGAAGCGGGAAGACGTGCCCGGGGCGCGCCAGATCTGACGCCTGCGTCGCGGGATCGATCGCCACCTGAATGGTGCGCGCGCGATCGTAGGCGGAGATGCCAGTGGTCACACCCACGCGCGCGTCGATCGACTCGCAGAATGCGGTGCCGTATTGCGAAGTGTTCTCCGCGCTCATGGGGCCGAGGCGCAGGTGGTCGAGCCGCTCCTCAGTCATGGTGAGGCAGACCAGGCCGCGTCCAAACTTGGCCATGAAGTTGATGGCTTCGGGCGTGACCTTCTCGGCGGCGAGGGTGATGTCACCTTCGTTCTCTCTGTCCTCGTCGTCGACGACGACGATCATGCGGCCGGCGCGGATCTCCTCGATGGCAGTGGGAACGTCGGCGAAGGCTTGCGTGCTCATGAGGCGATTGTAGCAAAGGCGTTGGCGAGTTGGTTAACGAGTACCTAGTACCGAGTTGCGAGTGCCAGGTGGGGCGTCGGCGCCGGACATCGGCGGGAGAGATTGGCTGAGTGTTCCAGTTGGAACATTGTGCTGAATGTTCCGACCGGAACATATAAGCGGTTTTGCAGTTGTATGTACAAGCGCTGTTGAACATTCCGGCTGGAATTGTGCGTAATGTTCCGACTGGAACATTCGAAAATGGCAAAAACTTTTGGCGTAAGTTGTTGATTCTTCGTGCGGGCTTTTGGGCGAATCAATGGAATCAAGGGGATAGGCTGTGGAAGAAATGTCTACTTTCGAGGACGTCGGATGCCTACTAAAGTAGACTTGACAGGGGCGCGATGTACTTTATAAGGTACGCGGTTTGGATTGCGGCGCTGCTGGCAGTTGAGGGCGGCGAGTGCTGATTACATAGACTTGCGTCCCGTGTTCTGTCCTAAGTGGACCACGCAGGCGGTGTCATTTAAGGCGACGAGTCCAATACTCGGGTCGCCTGCTGCCGTGTGCGACTGCCCAAATAATGATCACGCCGTCCTGTTCAGAATAAATAACCGAAAAAGGGAAATCGCCAAAGAAGGAATCGTCTCGTATTGTTCTCTCCGATCGGCCAACGTTCCGGAGCTTCACGGATGGTATCGACGGCACGATCGAGTTCTTCGATGAAGTCCGACGCGGCTTTCGGACTGCGACTTCGATACCACGCTACGGCACTCTTAACGTCTGCGCTTGCGCCTTGGTGGTAGCGAACGCTCCTAGTGCTCATTCAACATCGCCAACAATTCTCGATGCAGTTCTTCCCAAGGGACAGTCACGGCTTTGCCCGCCTGCAGGTCTTGTATACGGCGCGCTACTTCTTCGTCCCAGGCAGCCTGAACGGATTCCTCAGCGTCTACGAGACTGTCGAGCAGAGTGTTGGCCAAAGCAGTGCGCTCGTCAACCGGGAGCGCGAGTGCTCGTTTCAGGAGATCAGCAACTTCTGGACTCATGGGATCATTTTACCTCGCGTTCTCCGCTCACGAACGCCATTTATGAGTTGGTTAATAAGTATCAAGTACCTGTTTGCTACAGGGTCGAGTCGGGCCCCAATTGGTCAAAATCCCCGCCCTGTCTCTGCAAAAGGCGCAGAGACGAGGACGGGCAGGCAGAGTTCGTTCCGGGCGGAAAAGCCGGGCCAGTCTGCCCGGAATACCAACGCTTTGAAGTATCTTGTATGTGGAGTATGCTGTGGAATAGGTTCCACATATGCAAGTCGTACAAATTGTGCTGGATAAAAAGCTGTTACATGCGGCCGACCAGGCTGCGAAGCGCATGCGGCGAAACCGGTCCGCTTTGGTGCGCGACGCCCTGCGGGAACATCTCCGCCGGTTGGAACTGCGAACCAGTGAAGAGCGCGACCGCCAGGGCTACTCGCGACATTCGCCAGCCGACGCGGAAGCGCGAGGTTGGGAATTGGAGGCCACGTGGCCGGAAGAATAGCCCGAGATCAGATACTCCGAGGTGAAGTTCGGCTTTACCAGTTTGCCGCGCCAGACAAGAAACGACCCGCCCTTGTGGCTCACCCGCAACAGCGCCATCGCGTATTTATCCACAGTCACGGTTGCGCCTGTCACTTCCACCATTCGTGGCGTGCCGTCGGAAGTCGTGCTGAATGAGGAGGACGGCATGAAGGCCCCGTGCGCGGTGAACCTGCACAATGCCGTTACGGTGTCGCGACAGCGCCTGCGGAAACGTGTGGCCCAACTTAGTTCCGCGCGAATGAATGAGGTATGTGCCGCTCTGCGGTTTTCTCTGGGTTGCGATGCAGACTAGCTACCGGGAACGTCCCGGCTGTATCCGAATTTTCTTTCCGTTCCCGAATTTTGTCTGTCCCCGACTTTTGTCCGTGGAACTGGGGGGCTCATCACGAAGGAAAGTCCCCTGACTACCTGCTGACGGAATGCGCACCTTTCGAAAACCGCGAAAGGTGCGGCAGCCTCAAGTGTGGTCCTGCCAGCGTAAAAACCAAAGGTGTGCCAGCCCCCGGATGCCAGCAAGATCAACACCTGGGCCACCCGTCCCAGTGAGGAAGGACATGGCCGTATTGCGGGAACAGATGGAACAGACGATCTGGATCTCGATGGCCTTTCTGGATCAAATCGTCAAGCATGAGATCAAGCTGCAACTCCTGATTCTCTAAAGAGCCATCCATCCTCAAAGCGCATAGGTGCAACTAAAGACTATTTATGGCTGGGTGTCGGTTTTGCTGGACATATTTGAAACGGCAATCAGACCACAGGAAGACGCCTTAGGAGAGAGTATGCAGGCAATGCCGTCCTCTTCGTCAGCACAGATCCCGCGGTCCACACCAAAACCATAACCGAACTGTTCGACAACGGAGCAAGCATTGTGAATATTCATTCTGGCCAGGAAGACCAAAAGCGCGTGATTAAGTTTTACGGCAAAGAAGTTCTACCGCGAATTAAACGTACATGATTTTTACAGCAGAGGGGATTCTCCCCGGCAACGCAAGTCTTTTTCACAGCATCGTAGTTTCGCGCTGCGGGCAACAGAGCGCTTGCTGCAAACATGTTTCAGGGAGGATCAAATGGCAGCCCGAAAGAGTACTGGTTCACGTAAGAAATCGAGTCGCCGCAGGTACGGCAAAGCGGCCGGTAAGTCAGTTGAAAGCGCGGTTCGTCGCGAAAAGAAAGGTACGCTTCGTTCGGGAAAAGGCGGCAAGAGTGGCACAGTGAAAAGCCGTAAACAAGCGATTGCAATTGGCCTTTCCGAAGCCCGAAAGAAGGGCGCCAAAGTTCCGAAGAAGGCGCAGTCATAAACCCGGCTTTCGCGAAAAGATCGCGCTTGCCGCAATCGCCCTTGCGGCGTCGACTCAAACTCTTTACACGCAGTTTCCTGCGAGACGTTCCAGGTCCCGAGGCGAACCGTGAACCTAGAGTTTGCTGTCCGGCGCAACGACAGCAAACTCTACTCGAAGTGGGGGCATCCACGGTGGGCGCAGCTTCGGAGGTTTAATGACAAAAAAGAAAGCCGCTCTCGCAGATCCTACACGACTCAAGCCGTTCGATTCAGCCGACAAACAAATGCTTCGGGTTGTTATCGAAACCCCCAAAGGAAGTCGGAACAAGTTTGCCTTCAATGCTGACGATCACATTTTTGAACTGAAGAAGGTTTTGCCGGCGGGAATGGCATTTCCTTACGACTTCGGATTTGTTCCTTCTACAGAAGCCGACGACGGCGATCCCGTCGATGTCCTGGTGCTAATGGATGAACCCGCCTTTCCAGGGTGTGTTCTCAAGTGCCGACCGATCGGCGTTATCCAGGGCGAGCAGGGCGACAAGAAGAAAAAGATCCGAAACGATCGAATCATCGCGGTCGAAAAGGATGCTCACAGCTGGGCTGACATCAAAAGCGTTGGTGACTTGGGCAAGCAGTTTGTTCGGGAACTGGAAGAATTCTTTGTTGACTATCACAGGCTCTCAGGCGAGCAATACCGGGTGCTGGCTCTGAAGGGGCGAGTTCAAGCACGAAAACTGGTCAAATCGGGGATGGCATGAAGAGACCTCTGCCATGAGTCAGAGTCTGGCCCGGTTCATCATTGGCGGCGCGACCGTCTCGGTCTTCGCGATCATCGGTGACGTTTTGAAGCCGAAAAGCTTCGCTGGCCTGTTTGGCGCTGCTCCCTCGGTGGCGCTCGCAACCCTGGCGATGACAATCGTGTCTGACGGCCCGTCTTTTGCTGCCATTGAGGGCCGTTCGATGATGGCCGGGGCGGTGGCATTCTTTATTTATGCGTCTTTCGTGAGCCACATCATGATGCGATACAAGCTCCCGGCTATCGTGGTCACATTGTGCCTAATTCCTGTCTGGCTCGGTGTGGCCGGGGGCGTCTACTACTTCGTCTGGGTTAGATAGCGATGCGAATCAAAGTCGATTTTTCAACTCTCGGACAAACGAAGTGGCATGACTATGCGGTACGATTTCTTTTTGGAGGTTTGATCACAGCTTTGGCGGGAATTATCGCCAAGAACTTTGGCCCTGGTATCGGTGGGTTGTTCTTAGCGTTTCCTGCGATTTTTCCAGCAAGCGCCACGCTCATCGAGAAACACGAGAAGGAGAAAAAACAATCTCTCGGACTCAACGGCGAGGCACGTGGAAGGAGCGCAGCGAGTATCGATGCCACAGGCTCATCAATGGGAAGTATCGGGTTGTTTGTCTTTGCATTCATCGTTTGGCAATTCATGTCTAAAGGTCGAGCATGGATGGTTCTCGGCGGGGCGACGGTTCTATGGCTGGGAGTCTCGCTCGCAGTTTGGCAGATTCGAAAGGCGCTCTAGGCCATGACAACGAGTATTGAGACTTGCGGTAGTTCGAGGTTTACGAAATTCCTGCCTGCGATGCTCTGCATGAGACGTTTCGGATCAGAATCCACGCAAATCGCTGCAACATTGAAAGCACACAAACAGATCGATTGGCGTGCCCGCGACTGGGAAAAGTTGAAAACAGGAAAATAGGAAGTTTGAGCGAAACACCTACCATACACCCCCTATTGTTCCCCGCCGATTTGCAAGCTATTTTCACTAGGTACTCCGGGGAGGTACTACGCGAACCTCTTTATGGCAAAAACACGCCTATACATCGAATGTCCAAATTGCCACGCTCAATATCTCGTGAACGAAATCGCCCTTACGTATAGCAATGGAGCCTACATCGAGAACGTTGCCGGTGCCCCCGAATGGCAACGGTTACTTTGTCCCTGCCGACCGGACAGTCCTTACAAATTCAAATTAAGCGAGACCATGCGTTTACAGGTATTTTCTTCTGATGAAAATGAGCGTACCCACTTCTCGCCATCAAGAAAGAAGGCTCGTTCTGCGGATCCAAACAAAGACAAAAAAGAGGGTGACGGGAGAAACACCTAACTGCGAACAATCAAGGAATATCGATTATGGTTTGTCCTCATGCCATGGGGACTGACGCGTTTTCAGCACGGTGGCAGAGTTATTTCGTCACTTTTTGCTGTTCTCCGCCGTCGTATAGAAAGAGCAAACCTCAGTGGCTGAAAGCCGCGTCCGGTTTCGGCTGTCCTATGGTGCGAGTGGAACTCGTGCCCTTCCCGATCTGTCGACGCAAGCCGGCCTAGCGCCTGATACGCTCCCAAGGCGTTCCCACGATGCTGACTGCGCGGGGGAGAATCCCCTGAGGCAGCACAGGAGGCACCAGCTGTGCAGGGGTCCCTTCGGCTTTGCTCAGGGCAGGCTCTTCGACTTCGGAACTGCTTCGCTCCGCGAAGCAGTTCCTTCGCTCAGGATGACAGAGCTGATAGCCAATCGGCGGGATGTGTCCGGCAACTGCCCCACTCAAGCCAAAGGACGGCTTGAATGGGCCACCCTCCTCCGATTGACTCCGGCGCCGCCTTTCAGAACGTCAGGTGCAGGGCCATCTGGATGAACCTGGGACTGCCGATGGTGTGGGCTAGTACTCCCAAGTGGCCGATCGGGGGAATTGCGTATCCCACGGACGAGCACGAGAAGGTGGGCCCCGGAGGGTTGCAGAAGGCGTTGAAATCGACGCTGTTATTGGGGATGTCGAAGCTGGGGTGATTGAAGATGTTGAATGCGTTGATATCGTATCTCAGGGCGAATCTTTCGTTGATGGTGAAATTCTTGAAGGCTCCAAAGTCGAAGCGGTTCTGGAAGGGGCCGCGGAATATGTTGCGGCCACCCGAGGTGTAACCGTTCTCAAAGATGTCGCAGACCTGGGTGCCCGAACTTGAATCGCAGGGCGGTACAGGGGTCGGATTGGTGGGAGTGCTGGGAGCGATGGCGGGCACTGGTCCGAAGGCCGCCGCATTCAGGACGGGGTTGAGTCCGTTTATACCCGTTGTACCCTGAAGCATGGGCTTATTCGAAGTGGCGCCTACACCGCCGACGGGAACAATGGGATTGGTTGTCAGATCCTGACCGCCTCCCCAATAAATGCCGCCGACACCACCGCTGTAATCGATCACGCTGTAGGGCTGTCCGCTCTGCAAGACAGTGACGCCGTTGAATCCCCATCCGTTGACGATCTGCTTCACCCAGGGGTTGGGGTGGGCCAAGCGGGGAAGGTCGTAGTGGTAACTCAGGGTGAAGACGTGGGTGCGGTCGAAGTCCGAACTTCCGTAGGAGGAACGCGGATTGTTGGGATCATTTCCGTTGTAGAAGAGCCCGAGGCCACTTTGCTCATCAAGCGTATGGGAAAAAGTGTACGAGGCTGTGACCTGCAGGCCGCGGCTGAGACGCTTGTTCAGGCTGAGTTGCAGGGCGTTGTAGTTGGAGATGCCCACTCCGCGGTTGAAGTCGGAATTTGGATCGTACCCGAGGTAAGGAGCGCGGAGGGCGGCGTTGCCTGTGCCGACGCCGACCACTAAAGCGTTTATGTTCTCGGCCGCCAGAACGAGGGGTCCGGCCTGCAGGTTCGCTGTAGTGCACGGGAATATCGGGAAACAATTCATGTTGAACCCGTAAGAGTAGTTCTGCTGGAACGGGCCTCCGGCCAGCGCCGGATTCGCCGTCGTGGCGATTCGCGCCTGATTGAAAGGCAGGGGAATGGTTTCGTGTACGCCGTGGTTGCCCACATAGCCCAGGGTTACGACTATGGTGTTGCGGGGCTGCCACTGGAAATCGAGAGTCCAGTTTTCCGAGTAGGGCAGGGTATTTCTGGGATCGTAGCCTCCGAAGTAAAGGGGGCTGCATCCCGAGGTGAGATTGTTGGCGACGCAATATGGCGTGGTCTGGTTAATGAGATTGGAAGCATTGGGCAGGAGCTGTTTAACCGTAGAAAAGTCGCTGGGCGGGGGCGGTGGTTGGTTGGTGCCGAAGGGAACCCCGAAAGTCGCGCCCGCCGGGGAGTAGAAGGGAACTACGAACGGCTCCTCGACGGTAACGCCGAAGGGGCCGCTGATCCCGCCGCCGGCTGGAGGGGAGAGTTCGGTGAAATATTCGCCGCGGTCGTAATACAAGCCAAAGCCGGCGCGCACCACAAGGTTCTTCACGAATGACGGGCTGTAGGCGACGCCGATGCGGGGAGCAAAACCCCATTGCCGTCCGGTCAGGGTGGAATTGCTTACGCCTTTCGTCGGGAACGTTTTGTTGTTGCCGGCTATGACGAGGCCGATGTTAGTGATGGTGTCGCTAGCCACGTCGTAGGAGTAATTCTGCGGGTAGAAGTTCGAAAGCAATCCATTGATCTCATACAGGGGACCGTCCCAGTCCCAGCGCAGGCCGATGTCGACGGTCAAGTTTGGCTTGAGGCGAAACTTGTCCTGTACGTATGCGCCCGCCTGCTTGGTCCGGTAATGGCGGCTGGTTCCCCCGCTCAGCAGTTCCGAGGGAGGCTGGCCGCTACAGGAAAAAGAGGGCGTGCAAAGCTGCCCCTGCAGAAAGCCGGGGAAGTCGGCGAAGGTCAAGTTGGCCAGCTGTTCGTTCCGGTTGATGATGTTGAGCTGGGTGTAATCGAAATTGAAGCCCGTCGATACGGAGTGGCGGCCGTGGACCGATTGAACGCTGCTGGCCACCTCAAAATTGTTTTGAAACATTCCCGTATCTGCGAAGCTGCTGGAAGGTCCAACGAAAGTGCTGTTGAACAAGTTATCCGCGTTATGGAGGTTGATCGAGGGAAACAGGCTTCTTCCCAACACGTTGATGTCAACGCTGGAGGGGGTCAGGAAGCCGCTCTGAGAGGAATTGGCAACCTCGCGAACGAAGCCGAATCTCTGCTCCCAGGTCAGATGGGGTGTCATGGCCGTGGTGTTGTCGAGGGAAATAGCCTGGCTGCCAGCGTGCAGGGTCTGGGGGAAACCGAGAAGCTGGCTGTTGGCGAAAGGAGTGGTATTGGGGTCACGCTGATAGTAGTATTTTGCGGCAAACCGGTCCTTGGCGTTGAAATAATAGTCGATATTGCCGTTTACCTGATCCGCCTGGAAAACTGAGCTGCCACCCTGAACCGCGGCATCTGCGCCCTGACCCTGGAGATTCGTCAACTGACTGCCGGTGGCGGCATTGGGAAACCACAGGCTGCCATCGGGCGCTTTCGCCTGCATAATGGACAGAGCTTGGGGAGTGATGGTTGATCCGTCGAAGCAGGCGGGATGCCCAGTGGTTCCGCACTGCACGTCTCCAATAAAGTCCTTATCGACAACGGCTGCCAGACCTCCCTGAGCGTATGTAGTACCTCCCGGGGTCCGGTCACTGGTCAGATCAGGTGGAACTGCTACCAGCGATGTGGCGAGCAGTTGATCGTTGGCGCGCTGTCCCTGATAGGAGGCGAAATAGAAGAGCTTGTCCTTCTTAATGGGGCCACCAAACAGGCCTCCAAAAACTTCGCGGTGCATGGGCGGCCGGGCCAACTGGTTGTGTCCGTAGAACCATTGATTGGCATTCCACTTCGAGGTTTCGTAGTAGTCGTAGGCTCCACCGTGGATGCGGTTGGTGCCCGACTTGGTAGTCACCTCAAGATGGGCTCCGCTGTAGGAGCCTTGGGATGCGTCGTACATGGCCGAGTTGACGTGCATCTCTTGCACAGTCTCTGGCGGCGGGCTGGGAAGGGCCTGACCAACGGCGCCATACACCGAGGTGCTGGTCACGATCTCGCCACTTGGGTTGTTCCCATTTCCGTTCTCGCCAATGTTCACGGCTACCCGGCCCGACGTCACCTGGCTGGTGGTCTTGCCGTTGAAGATGTTGTTGCCGGAGACGCCGTTGAGGGTGAAGCTGTTGCTGGTATCACGCTGTCCATTCGCCCAGATTGCCTGATTGCCCAGACCAGCGTTGGTTCCGGCGGTGTTGAGAAAATCGGCGCTGACCCCCGGGCTCAGGATTGCAGCTTGCGTCAGGCTTCCCGTGCCCAGAGGGTATCTCGGCGATCTGAGTGTCGCTGAGCACGTAGCCCGTGGTGGTGTCGGTCTCATTCAGCAATGGGGTTGCTTCTACCGTCACCGTCGACGACACTTGGATCCCGGTTTGAGCTTGGCATTGACCGTCGCGGTGCGATTGCCCTGAACGATGATCTGGGGATAGGCGGCAGCCTGGAAACCCTCTTTGGTGAAGGTGAGGGCGTAGGTGCCGATGGGCAAGTCGGCAATGCTGAAGGAGCCGTCGGACGCGCTGGAGGCGGTGACTTCGAGATTCGTATCCACGTTATGGGCTTTGATAGCTGGTGCCCTGCACGATGGCGCCGGTGGTGTCGGTGACGGTGCCGTTCAGTGCGCCCAATGTTTGCTGGGCGAGCGCAGAACAGGTGAGAAGGAATGCAATCGCAGGCACAGCAAAAAGTTTGCGGCGAAGCGAGTGTGACACAGAGACTGCGAGGACTAGAGGGGCGTTCACGTTCGTCTCCTGGGAGGGAAGGATTCTAGACGGGTCGCATTGGGAGATTCAAGGAAATTTGATGAATGTTCTGTTAAAAAATCCTTTACGCCGGGGGCCCCGCTAACTCTCTGTCAGCACCTTGGAAGAGCGCTCGCAAGGCTCGGACTACCAGGCGCGCCAGCAGAATTATGATGGCTACGAGACCGAGCGCGATGGTTGCGGCGGCGTAGGGGTGGCGCGTGGCCAGCCAGGTTAGGGAGATGGCGAGGGCGTCCTCAGCGAGGCTTAGCGTGATGTTGGAGAAGGGCTCGGGGGATGGGGTTACGGCGGCGCGGAGGGCGGTTTTGCCTCCGTGGGCGGCCAGGGCGATGGCTGCTCCTAGAGCGGCGGCGAGCAATTGCTGGGCTGGGGACAGTTGTCGCGTGGCTCCGTAGGCTAGTAGAGCGGCTGCGGGGACGCGGACGAAGGTGTGGAGCGCGCTCCAGATCAGATCGAAGGCGGGGATTTTGTCGGCGAAGAATTCAATGGTGAAGAGGACAGAGCTGGCGGCGATGATGGGCCAGGTTTGCAGGAGTTCGCAGAGCTGGCGGGAGCGGGACGTGTCCGAAGCGCGCCAGCAGGCCCAGAGAGGCGACGGTCGCGTAAACATTCAGGCCGGCGGCGAAGGCTATGGCTGCCAGAAGGGCGAAGAGCTCAGGGAGCGGGATTTGGAGGAGGTTGAGCATGGGCGGATCGCAGGCATCCCTCAGGGTTGAATCCCCCGGAGTCATCATAGGGCAGTTATCGCGGCGCTGGAAGCGCTGCGCCAGCAAAAATCAGGACTGAGTGAACGCCGGCGAAACCAAGATCCCTCAGTTCGTTAGGGATGACAATCCCAGAGTGTTACAATTTCAAAGCAAAAGGGCCGCTTGTCGCGGCCCTTGAAAGTTCCTCTTACTTCCTTGATTACAGGGTGGATTCGATTTCGAAGCCCCAGGCTTCCAGTAAAGGCTCGGGGATGTACTTCGAATTCTTGTTGCGGCGCGCCCACTCCCGCAAGCGTGTGGAACGGAGATACTGGTCGGGGGAGAGCTTGTACTCGCGCACAACCTGCTCGAACTCCGTGATGGTAGGGACAATGGGCCCGATCGGCTCAGGCTTGCCCCAGTTTGGATTTCCGCGTCGCTTGGCCATGAAACATGCCTTTCCTACAAAGAGGGAATAAACTCAAATCAGTCTGCTCTATCTATATGATTCTCCGGATACTTTCGGGATTCATGGAATTACAAGCGAGTATCGGAGAACCAAACCTAGTCCACGATTCCACAGATCCAAAAACCTAATCGGAGACTCAGTATGTTATGGCAATACCTGCTGGAAGTCAATCATAATCTGCGTTGCGACACTTGAGTGAATCAATTGTAACTAATTGTATTCATTGCCGTTATTGCGGTCGCGGTTGCTCCGGATATGGGAAGGTTCCCGTTTTTGGCTCTCTCAAAGCGGCGCTAGCATATGGCAGCGCCTGAAGGCGCGATTGATAATGCTGCACTTAGCGGTATGCCCTTCGGCTTCGCTCAGGGCAGGCTCCGAAGGCATCCCCTGGTACTTACCACTTGCTTCCTGACTGCCGGTCGGCCGGGGGTGTTACACCCGTAACCTTCTGCGCAAGTGTTTTATTGATGGGCATTTGGGTCGAGCTTACATTGGGATGGGGCTATCTATGTTTTAGTCCCGGTTTCGGTCCCGCGGCTTTTGAAGGATTTTACGCACGATATTGAGAAGTACCATGAATCTGAAGTCACTGCTGCTGTGCTCCGACGAAAAGATTGTGCGGGTCCTGCGCCGGACGCTGGGCGATCTCGACATCAGCGTCGAACACTGCGCGAGTTCGGAGATCGCACTGCGGCATTTAACCCGCGGGCGTTTTGAGTCGATCATCGTGGATTGCGCCGGTCCCGGCGCGGCTGAGGTGCTCAGCGTTGTGCGTACATCTCCGTGCAACCAGCGGGCGGTGGCGGTGGCGATCCTGGATCCCGATGCTGGACTGCGTTCAGCATTCGAACTGGGGGCAAATTTCATCCTGTACAAGCCGGTGACGGCCGAGCGGGCCAAGTCAAGTTTCCGGGCGGCGCGAGCGCTCATGAAGAAAGAACGGCGGCGCAACTCGCGGGTCCCGGTGCAAATCCCTGTGCAAATGTCGAGCCGCGAATCGGGCGTCCGGTTCAAGGTTAACACCACGGATTTAGGCGAAGGCGGCCTGGCAGTCAGCCTGCCCAAGCGCAGCAAGCCTCAGGGGCGGTGGGAGTTGTCGTTCATGCTGCCGGGTTCTACCACGGAGCTGGAGGTTGATGCAGAGTTTGCCTGGGAAGGGAGCGGCACGCAGGTGGGGATGCGCTTTCAGGATCCCACCCCGGCAGTCGTGGGGCGGTTGCGGGAGTGGCTGGGGAGGAATTCTCCGGAACTTGAAAAAGACGATCCGCCGGTGCGATGCCAACTGGTGGAATTGAGTTTGGGCGGTTGCTACCTCGAGATCAGCTCGCCATTCCCGGTTTCGACGCGCGTAACGCTCTCGATGCGCGCCGCCCAAGTTGCGCTTAGGGCGGAGGGAGTGGTTCGGGTTATGCATCCCGACAAGGGGATGGGAGTGGAATTCACCCAGGCTACGGTCGAGCATCGGGCGTTGCTGGAAAAGTTCCTGAGCGTGCTTACGCAAAATCGCGACTTGCTGCCCGAGTTGCAGGTGGAGCCGGAAGGACTGGAAACGACTTCGCAGGATTGGCGAACGGCCACGGCGTCAGGTGAAGCGGACGACGACGCACTGCTCGTACTCTTCAGAAAGCCAAGCGCGCTGCAAGCCGATTCGTTTCTGGCGGAGTTGCGAAAGCTGCGCGGAGCTAGCGCGGCGGCCGCGGCTCTCTGAAATAGCGCACTTACTGCCATAACATTCAGCGAGGGAGAGGGGTTCCTTCCGCCGGACCGCCCGTGACCATTTCAGTCTTAATGGTCGACTTCTGACTGGCCACGAGGTCGATTTCGGTCTCGAAGTCGTGATATCCGGGCAAGCTGATTTTGACTTTGTGTTTTCCGGGCGCGACCAGCAAGGCTTTGCCGGGGCCTTCGAATTCGGCAATGTGACCGACGAAGACGCCATCCACGAACACGGCCGCGCGATTCGGTTTTACTTCTAACTTGATCTCCGCGGTGACTTTCGGCAGGATCACGCGGGTATCTTTTTCCATCTGGACGGCGAGGCTCTGCTTTTCTCCCGCGCGCACGGAAATCTTTTTCGTGAAGTCCAGATATCCGCCCTGGCGTACTGTAATGTCGTGTTCGCCGGGAAGCAGGAGAAGCTTTTTCGATCCCTTCAATTCGCTCAGGTAGCCAACATATTGGCCGTCGATCCAGACGCCGGAAGTGTTCTCGACTTTCGAGGCGCCGACCAGTTCGACTTCTCCCAGTACCTTATTTTGCGCGCGCGGAGCAGGGATGACAGTCAGAAAAGTCACGAGGACTAGCAAACAGGTGAGAGCACGGCCGATGCAGTAATTCATGGCAATCCTCCTAGGTTTAAGATGACACGGAAGATGCAAAGGTAGCCAGTCACCGTTGGCAGATCAGGTTGGCAGATCAGGTTCGCGGATCAGCCTAACCGCGGGTGATCCGCGATTCTGGTTGTGTTTTTAGAACGTCCTGCGGAAAAGCCAGAATAACGATCCCGAGAGTAGCATCGCTACCGGCAGGGTAAGCACCCAGGCCATTGCCAGATTGCGAACTGTGGACCATTGAATCCCGGAATGGTTCGCTGCCATGGTGCCGGCAATGCCGGACGAGAGCACATGCGTGGTGCTGACGGGGAGGCCGAATCCGTCGGCCGTGCCGATGGTGGCCATGGCGGTGATTTCCGCGACTGCGCCTTGCGCGTAGGTCAGGTGGCTCTTGCCGATTTTCTCTCCGACGGTTACGACGATGCGCTTCCATCCGACCATGGTGCCGAGGCCAAGAGCCATGGCTACGGCGACTTTTACCCACAGGGGAATGAAGCGGGTCGAGTGGTCGATGTGCTTTTTGTAGTTCGACGAGGATGGCTTTGTCAGCGGCGGTAAAAGTCGGTTTGCCGCTCTTCTGCATGAGGCGGATGGCTTCGCTGCACAGATACATGTCGTTGCGGAAGTTCCGCACGCGGTCGTTGGGGATGTTCTTCATTTCTTTGTACAGCGCCGTCTCGTTGCCGATGTCGCTGACCAGGGTGCGCAGGGCGAGCATGGTGTTGGGAGTGAAGTCTTTGTCCCGAATGTAAGTGGTGACGTCATCGCGGGGGTCGCCAACCACGGCGTTGGGGTCGACGTATTTGGTGAGGGTGTCGGCGGCTTGAATGGAGACGGCGATGAAATCCTGCGAATCTTTGAAGGTGACGGCGTGATTGAGAGCGTAGGCGGTGGGAACGGTGCCGATGAGAATCAGCATGATCAGGCCCATGCCTTTTTGTCCGTCGTTCGAGCCGTGGAAGAAGCTGACGCCGGTGCAGGTGAGGATGAGCAGGCAGCGAATGTAAGAACGGCGGCGGCTCGGCGACTTCCGGAGCTTTGTAAAGCTTAGGGTCTTTGATGAGGGCTTTGGCGAGAAGCGGGAGAAGGAAGGCGCAGCCGAAGCCCACGACTGGCGAGAGCAGCAGGGAGTAACCGATGTTCTTGGCTTGTCCCCAGTCGACGCCGCTGGTGCCGCTTCTGCCGTTGATGAGCTGGTTGGCGATGCCGACGCCGATCACGGAGCCGATGAGAGTGTGCGAACTGGAGGCGGGCAGGCCGAACCACCAGGTTCCGAGGTTCCAGAGAATCGCAGCGACGAGCAAGGCGAAGACCATGGCGAATCCGGCCTTGCTGCCCACTTGCAGAATCAGTTCGACCGGCAGCAACGAGACAATGGCGAAGGCCACCAGTCCGCTGGAGGCGAGCACGCCGAGGAAGTTCCAGAAGCCGGACCAGACCACTGCATAGTGCGGTTCGAGAGAATGGGTGTAGATGACCGTGGCCACGGCGTTGGCGGTGTCGTGGAATCCGTTGACGAACTCAAAGCCCAGGGCGACCAGCAGCGCAATGCCCAGAAGCAAGAAGGGCAGGATAGATTCGTTATGGACGGTCGAAAGATCCTTCAGGAGACTGGAGCCGGCATAGCCAACTCCTATGACCAGCACGACGCCGAAAACCAGCATGCCGATCTTGCCGGGGGAACGGTTGAGTTTCTGGTCAAGTAAGGTCGCGGGTGCCGTGGCCATGAGTTATTCCTCCGGTCGCTAGTGACGGAAAGTGGTGCGGGTGTAGAAGTCCGCAACTATACGGAAGGATTGTTACGGGATTGTGAATAAGAGCAGTTCTCAGCTCTCAGTAAGACCGGCTGGCTATTGCGCTCCTGCTACCTTGTGTGCGAGCGGATTCTGCTGGAACAGAAATGGGATCTCGTCGTGCGGGCGCGAAACCGTGTCGTCGTTGGAAAATTAGTGCATGGGCAGCTCTTGTCCGAACCTTCGTGCAGTCCGGCCCGGCGCTCAGGGTCGCCAACGACCGTTCTTAGCTGCCCTGAGCCCGGCGAAGGGACAAAGGACCCACGTGGGGTCATAATGTCCGTATGCCCACGGATAAGGATAAAGACAAGACCGTCCGCCGCTTGAAGACCTACGCCGGCGCTCAGGGATACGTCTACCAGTACTACTTCGTGGGACAGCGCGCGGCGCTTGCCGAAGATCCCGAAGCCCCGGCGACGGAATTCGTTTTCGACGTCACTTCCGATCGCAAGCTGACCTACGCCGTCAGCGTGTTCCTTCCAGAAAAATCGGTGGCGGCGTGGACCGCAGCTCACGGACGTCCGCTCACCGAGGCTGAGCAATATGCCGCCGCGAAACTCCGGCTCTTCCGCGCCTTCGACGAGATGGAAGATGTAAAGACCCATGGCCGCCGTTTGGTGATTGACGCGGCTCTGCTTGAGGAAGCTCTTTCCAGCTTAGGAGTCGATTAGGGCGATGTGACCGAGATCACAATGACATGTGACCAGCGCGGTTTCCCGATGTTGCGTTCCCTGTGCAGAATATAATGCTTGGAAAGGGAAGGGTTCCCTGGGGCTAGCGGCCGTTACTTGCATTAAACTCAGAGGACTCTGATACTTACCTAGCCTATGTCATTGCTTTGGCTGCGTTTCGCGCTGGGCTGTTACTTCATTGGGTTGACCTACGCCTTCTTTGCGCTCAGCCGCACCAGCGATCTTTTCAGCCGCATCGCGCTGCACGCTGCCAGCCTGGGCATGGTCTTTCACTTCGTTTCGCTGGTCGAGTTATTCCTCTCAGGCCCAGTCGTCTGGGCTTCCGTTCATAACGGGGAGTCTCTTCTGGCTTTCTTTTCGATGACATTTTTCATGATCATCTACGCCATCTATCAGACCACCTCGCCCGGCGTGGTGGTGTTTCCCATCGTGTTCTTTCTGACCTTTGTCGCGGCGGTGGATCAGCAGCCGGTGCTGCTCACGGCATTCGTCCAGCACAAGGGATGGTTGATCGCGCACATTATCCTGATCTTCACCGGTTACGCCGCGCTGGTGCTCAGCTTCGGCGCAAGCCTGCTCTACCTGTTGCAGGAGCGGCGCCTGAAAGCCAAGAAGCCCAGCAGCCTGATTTCTTTTCTGCCCGCACTCGAAGTGATTGACCAGATCGGCTACCGGTCCTTGCTGTTGGGCTTTCCTTTCATGACGCTCGGCTTGATCACCGGATCGGTGGTGGCTATGTCGACCTACGGGCGCGTGGACTTTACCGATCCCAAGATTCTGTTGTCGATCCTGATGTGGCTGGTCTACATGATCATGGTCTTCACGCGGTGGAATTCGGGATGGCGCGGCCGCCGCGCCGCGGTGCTGGCGACCTTTGCTTTTGTAGCTGCCGTGGTGGCCTGGGCTGCCAACTATTTCTCGACTATCCACAGGTTTACCGCCTCATGAGATACCAGCTCATTGGCGTGAATCACAACAGCGCGCCGCTCGAGGTGCGCGAGCGTCTAGCGATCCCGGACTCGAGCCTGCCCGATGCCTGCCGCGATCTTACTGGTCACCCGGGAATCGAAGAGGGCATGATCATCTCCACGTGCAACCGCGTGGAAGTGGTCACGCACACCGCGAACGGATCCGTCGACCTGCGCGGCTTTCTGCACGCTCACTTTCATCTGACCGCGGAAGAACTGGACGGACACTTGTATGAGTTCCGCGAAAAAGACGCGGTGCGCCACGTCTTCCGCGTGGCTTCGAGTCTGGATTCGATGGTGGTGGGCGAAGCTCAGATTCTCGGCCAGGTAAAAGAGGCCTACGCGACCGCCCGCGCCGTGGGCTCGGTGCGCGGCCAACTCGATCAGCTCTTCACGCGGGCTTTTGCGGTTGCGAAACGCGTGCGTACTGAGACCGCCGTCGGATCGTCTTCGGTTTCCATCGCTTCGGTCGCGGTGGAGCTGGCCAAAAAGATTTTCGGCACGCTCCAGGGCAGGAATGTCTTCATCGTCGGCGCTGGAAAGATGAGCGAACTCGCCGCCCGCCACCTGATGGCCCATGGTTGCGCTTCAATTTTCGTCTCCAACCGCACCTACGACCGCGCCATCGGGCTGGCGCAGAAGTTCAACGGCCAGGCCATCAAGTTTGACGATCTTTACGATTCCTGCGACCGCGCCGATATCGTTATTACTTCGACCGGGGCGCCACACGCCATCTTTCGCCGCGAGCATGGCGAGCAATTTCTCAGCCGCCGCAAGAACAAGCCGATGTTCTTCATCGATATTGCCGTGCCCCGCGACGTCTCGCCGGAGATGGCCAAGCTCGATGGCATCTTCGCCTATGACATGGACGACTTGCAGCAGGCGGTTTCAAGCCACGTCGCCGACCGCCGCAAAGAAGCCGAATTAGCAGAAGCCATTATCACCAGCGAAGTCGAGCGCTTCGAAGCGCGGCTGCATACGCTCGACGTGGTGCCGACGATCGTGTCGTTGCAGGACCATCTGGAGACGATTCGCCAGGCCGAGATCGATCGCGTTCGTGGACGCATGGGTGCGCTGACTCCGGAGCAGGAAATGGCGGTCGAGGCACTGACGCGTGGGATCATCAACAAAGTCATGCATACGCCGATCACCACGCTAAAAACGGCAGCTAGAGAAGCTGAAGCTACCACCGTGATTGACGTTGTGCGCAGGCTGTTTAATTTGCGGGAGAAAGATAGGGAATCAGGCGCGGACCCAGACAAACACAAAGAAATGGGGCCGCGCCAGTAATGGCTAGTCTCCGCATCGGCTCGCGCGGCTCGCAGCTTGCCCTCTGGCAGGCTAACCACATCTCCGCGCTGCTGCACGCGCGCGGACATGAAATCGAAATTGAAATTATTCATACCACCGGCGACAAGATCACCGACGTCCCCCTAGCCATGGTCGGCACCAAGGGCGGACTTCGCAAAGGAATTTTCACGAAAGAGATCGAGGAAGCTCTCGCGGCCGGTCGTGTCGATCTGGCAGTTCATTCGTTGAAGGATCTGCCCACCGAACTTCCCCCGGGATTCGAAATTGCGGCGATCACCAAAAGGGAAGACGCGCGCGACGCCTTCTGCTCGCGGCTCTATTCGAAGATCGATGACCTTCCTCGCCGCGCGCGAGTAGGTACATCCAGCCTGCGCCGCCAGGCGCAACTCAAAGCCCTTCGGCCCGATCTCGACATTCATCCGCTGCGCGGAAACGTCGATACCCGCCTGCGCAAACTCGAACAAGGCGAGTACGACGCCATCATCCTGGCCTCGGCCGGACTGAAACGCTTGGGCAAGACGGAACTGATCAAGCAGATCATCCCCGCCGAAATCATGTGCCCCGCCGCCGGACAGGGAGCGCTCGGCATTGAGATCCGCTCAGGCGACTCGCCTGTGCGCGAGCTTCTCGCGTTCCTGAACGATGCTGTCGCTTGCGCGGCAACCACCTGCGAGCGCGCCCTGCTCAACTGCCTCGGTGGAGGTTGCCAGGTCCCGATCGGCGCATTCGCGGAAACGCGGAACGGCCACCTGCATCTCGAAGCCATCGTCGCCGATCCCGAAGGCTCGAAGCTCTTGCGCGAATCGCGCGACGGCAATGTCAACGATCCCGAACAACTCGGCAACGCCGTTGGCGAGACGCTGCTCAGCCGCGGCGGCGAAGAAATCCTCAAGGCTGCCTACGGCCGCGGCCTAGCCGTCCCGCCGCAGCCGTAATCCCGTATCATGATCTGGCATGAAGAGCGGCAGCGTCCTCCTGCAACTTCTCGGCGGTGGCGAGAAATCGCGCGCTCTCCGCCGCTGGATCAACTTCTGGCCGCCGTTTCTGGGCATGGGCATTCGCATCAAGCACATCGCCCCTGACATGAAGGCGCTCAGCGTCGAGATGAAGCTGCGTTTCTGGAACGCCAACTACGTCGGCACGCAATTCGGCGGGTCGCTCTTTGCCATGACCGACCCGTTCTATATGCTCATGTTGATAGCGAACCTGGGCCCGGACTACATCGTCTGGGACAAAGCTGCGACCATCCGTTACAGAAAGCCGGGGAAGGGAACCGTGCGCGCGGAATTTCGTTTATCCGAAAGCCAGATCGAAGACGTTCGCGAGAAGCTGAAGACAATGCCCAAATACGAGCCATTATTTTCCGTAGAAGTGAAAGACGAAGCCGGAGTATTGATTGCCGAAGTCGAAAAAGTTATCCACGTGCGAAAGAAGCAGGCAGTGGAGCCCTCAGGAAAATAAAGAGAGAATCGACCCTGTGTACATTCCCGAACATTTTCGTTTGCGCAATCACGCTGATGCCGTTGCGTTCATGCGCGCCAATCCCTTTGCCATTCTGATCTCATCCACCCACGCCGGCCCGTTCGCCACGCACCTGCCTCTGTTCGTGCAAGCCGAGGAAGAAGATGATGAAGATAGGGTCATCCTTCGCGGCCATGTGGCGAAGGCCAATCCGCACTGGCGCTATCTCGAACAGCAGGCGCAGTGTCTGACGATCTTCCATGGGGCTCATTCCTACATTTCCCCCAGCAATTATGCGGTGCGCGAGAGTGTTCCCACCTGGAATTATGGCGCCGTGCATCTCCATGGAAACGCGCGCGTTTTTTTGTCGCCGGAGGATTTGCTGGGCGTGCTCCACGAACTAATGGGCACGTTTGAGCCCGCTTACGCGGCGCAGTGGGCCAGCCTGGATGAGGCCTACCGCGAGCGTATGCTCCGGCAGATCGTGGGCTTCGAGATTGAAGTCACGAAGATCGAGGCCAAGTTCAAACTGAGCCAGAACCGGAGCCGCCAGGACCAGGCGAGCGTGATGGCATCTCTCGAGAAATCAGAGGACACGGCGGTCTCGGCCGTGTCCCGGCTGATGCGGGAGCAGGGGCTGGGTCTGCCTGCGAAGAAGAAGGAGGGGGAATGAGCAGTGTCCGCAACTTGGGGCGCCGCCCTCTGTTGGGAGTTCGAGTTCTGGTAGGCCGCGCGCGCCATCAGGCTGGCGCGCTCTCCGGAGAGCTGCGGAAGCTTGGGGCGACCGTGCTTGAAATTCCGTTCATCGAAATCCGGAAGCCGCGCAGCTTCAAGCCTTTGGATTCGGCTCTGCAAAATCTCAGTGCCTACGACTGGCTGATCCTGACCAGCGCCAACGGAGTCGAGGCTATGTGGGCGCGCCTGACCAAGTTGCACCTGACAGAAAATCTCGGACACCTAAAAATCGCTGCCATCGGCCCGGCGACGAAAAAAGCGATCGAGCAGCGCGGCGTTCAAGTGGACGTTGTTCCCAAAGAGTACATCGGGGAGTCGGTGGTGCGCCGTCTGCGGCGGCAAATAAGAGGAAAGCGCGTATTGCTGGTGCGGGCCAAAGTTGCCCGTGATGTGATTCCGCGCGAGTTGCGCCGCGCCGGAGCGCAGGTGCATGTGGTAGAAGCTTATGAAACCGTGGTGCCTCAATCATCGCGCACGCGACTGCAAAGCGCGCTGAAGAATCCGCGGCGGCGCCCGCATGTGGTTACATTTACCAGCTCTTCGACCGTGCGCAACTTCGTCGCGCTGCTCGGTTCACACAAGACGAACCTCGACGGAATAAGTCTCGCCTCCATCGGCCCAGTCACTTCTTTAACCTTGCGCGAGCTTGGTCTGAGGATAGATATTGCAGCCAAGGAGTTCACGATCCCGGGCCTCGTAGAGTCCATAGTGCGATTGATGTCCGAGCAAAATCCGCCGATAACCTAACCCTGCGTCCGCTACATTTTGACAAGCGCGACTGCCTTAATCTGCTAAATTGCCGGAATGAAACCGAAGACGATTTACCTCGTGCTCTGTTTTGTGGGGACGTTGCTGCCGTACTGGCAGTTTGTTCCATGGGTAATTCAAAACAGAATCAATCTTTCACTCTTCGTCCGCGAGCTGTTCGCAAACCGGATCAGCGCCTTTTTCGGAATGGACGTATTAGTCTCCGCCATCGTGTTGATCGCGTTTATGCGAGTCGAAGGCGGAAGGCTGAACCTTCGCCGAAGATGGCTTCCGGTGTTGGCGGTGCTTACGGTCGGCGTTTCGCTCGGCCTGCCGATATTTCTCTATATGCGGGAACTGAGGATGGAAGAACTCAAGCCCGCGGACACCAATCCAGCGCGGGCCTGATCCGAGTATGACGCTATTCTGTCAGCGAACAACTGCAATCCGCCGGGGGAACGTGCGCCATGCAGGAAATCCGCGACGCGCCGGTAGGCGTCGATCTGATTTTCCACGCGCGCGAAGCCGTGGCCTTCGTTTTCGTAAATCTTGTAGTCAACCGTCCCGCCGCGTTTCTTGATGGCATCGACCACCTGCTGCGTCTCCGACTTCGGGCAGCGCGGATCGTGTCCTCCGGCAAGCAGCAGCAGCGGCGCTTTGATCCGATCGATAAAGTTAATCGGCGAACGGTCTTCGTACAGCGCCTTGTTCTTCACCACGTCGCCCATGGTCGCGAGGTCGGACTGCTGCAGCACCGGATCTTCGTTCTCGATTTCAGTGAACCAGTTCACAAAGGGAACAATGGGCACGCCCGCAGCCCACATTTCAGGCGCTTTAGTCACTGACATCATGCTGAGATAACCACCGTAGCTTCCGCCCATCACCGCAATTTTCTTGGGATCGAGATGCCCGGTCTGCTTGATCCAGTCCACACCCGCCAACACGTCCTGCAAATCGCCGCCGCCCATGTCGAACAAATTCGCCTGCTGAAATTCCTTTCCGTATCCCGTCGACCCGCGGTAGTTTGGCGCAAGCACCATGTAACCCTGATTGGCCGCATATTGCACGAAGCGGTTGAACGAGTTCATGGTTTGCGAAGTCGGGCCGCCGTGAATGTAAACGATCGCGGCATTTTGCCCGTTGCGCGCCATGTTGAAGGGCACGTACAGAAACGCGGAAATGGTCCACTTGCCGTCGCGGCTGGGATATTGCACGAGATAGGGCTCGACCATATCTTCCGAACGCACTCCGGCAACGAACGAATCCGTGACCTGATGCGACTTGCCCGTCGCCAGCGTGTAGACCCAGAGATCGCCGGGAGTCGTGGGACCGTTGTGGTAATAGAGGAGGCGGGAGCCGTCTTTGGTGAAAGCGGAATGACCGCCGGCGGGTTCGTTCAGGCCTCTGGGGATGGGAAGTGCGGTTGACTTGCCAGTGGCGAGATCGCGCAGATAAATATCTTCGTTGCCGTCGATGTTGGCGGTGAAAGCAATATGCTTGCCGTCGGGTGAGAACTCGCCGCCACGAATTTCCCATTTGTCTTTGGTCACCCATGAAATCTTCTTAGTCGAGATTTCCAGCAGGCCGATGTTCTCATAGCCGTTGGCGTTTGAGGTGAAGAGAACGTGTCTGGCGTCGGGGGAAATGTCGTTGTTCGAGAAGCGCTGCTCGCCGTCATGCGGCGTCAGCAGGGTGCTCTTTCCCGTTGCCACTTCGGCGATGAAGAGGTTGGAATCGGTCCCCTTGGCCTGCTCTTGCGTGTAGACGAGGTACTTGCCATCTTTCGACCAGATGGGATTCGAGTTGCCTTTGTCCAGCGGCGTGCCCGTAGTGACGTGCTTCACCTCGCGCATCGCCATGTCATAGACGTCGATCTCATATGCGGCTGAGGTTTTTGGTTTAACGAGATACGCCAGGTAGCGGCCGTCGGGCGACCACGTTGGATCGCTTTCAGCAATCTCGCGCGTGCTGGTGAGGTTGACGACTTTGCCGGTCTTGGGCGAGACCAGAAAAATATCCCACTGCTCATCGCCGTCGTAGTCGGATTGATACGCGATCCATTTGCCGTCGGGCGACCAGGCGGGCGAAGACTGGCGTTGATCGCTGACTGTGAGCTGCACCGGCCATCCGCCTTCGGCTGGGACAAGCCACAGATTGTTGCGCCCGCTCATATTGGAAACGAAGGCGATACTCTTGCCGTCGGGTGACCACGTGGGCCGGCCCACCTGGCGTGTCATGTAGAGCTTCTCGATGGTTAGGCTGCGCGGCTCAACCTGCGCGTTGGGTTTGGAGGCGATCTGCTTGGGATCGGTAACGGCCTGCGGTGCGGCGAGAGTTTGTGCGGTGAGATTTTCGGCGACAACTGTGCTCATAAGTATGACGATAGCAAACGGAATGAAGTTGCGCATGGGAGTTGGGAGCCTCGGAGTGAATCCGAAGCGAAAGTGTAGCAGACGGGGACTGGAGACTGCGCTGGTTTTGGGGGAATCGGCTATTGCCGAGGCGTGCCACGCTCGACTTCCAGCCGGGTAACGCGCTCGCGCAGGTTGGAAATATCGCGCGTGGCCTCCAGTTCGGATCGCAAGTAGGCGTTTTCAAGGAGCGTTCGCATTTGCGTGAAACCGGAATCCACTTTGTCTTCGAGACGACCGACCTCGGAAACGATCTTGTCTTCCAACCGCTTGGTTTCAGTGTCGATCTTGGCCTCAAGACTGTTTGCTTTCGAATCGATCTTATCGTCAACCTGCTTAACGTCGCTCTTTAACTCACGCAACTCGGGAGCGATAAAATCCTGCAAGAGCTGGCGCACGGATTGGACAACGTCGGACATCGAACTATTGTTGCCGCGATCATGCGGGAAAGCAAGCGAAGAAGGGGTGGCCGGCTGACCCCGGCGCCGGAACGGGAAGAGCCAACCGATCGTTCCCGAAGTTCTGGGCAGCAGGCATCACGCTTTCGCATTCTTGTGTGTCTCGACAGTGCTCCAGGTCTTGTCTGCGGCGTGGCAAAGAGTTTCCAGGGCGCAGTCGACGCACTTGGGTTTGCGCGCGATGCAGAGCCGGCGTCCGTGCCAGATGATCTGGTGGGAGAACAGGATCCATCTCTCTCGCGGGATGATGCGCATCAGATCCTGCTCGATTTTTTGCGGGTCATCGTTCGTGGTGAGTTCGAGGCGGCGCGAGATGCGATACACATGCGTGTCGACGACTACGCCCTCAGCTTTTTTGAACCACGTGCCGAGCACGACGTTCGCGGTCTTGCGAGCGACTCCGGGAAGGGTAAGCAGCTTCTCCATCTCGTCGGGGACTTGTCCGCCGAAATCAGCGACGATTTTCTTCGCTGCGCCCACGACAGACTTCGATTTGTTGCGGAAGAACCCAGTCGAGCGTACGTCGGGTTGGAGTTGCTCGGGCGTGAGCGCGGCAAAAGCCTCGACCGTAGGATACTTGCAGAAGAGTTCGGGTGTGACGCGGTTGACGTTAGCGTCCGTCGACTGGGCCGAAAGAATGGTCGCGACCAGTAGCTCCCAAGCGCTCGAGTGCATGAGCGCGCACGTAACATCGGGATACATGTGGTCGAGGCGTTTCAGAATTTCGGCGATGCGCTCAGGGGCAAGAGGATTGTAGGCAGGGCTGCTGGCGGTCTTCTTTTTTCTGCTCTCGCTCGAAAGTGTGGGTGCATGTTTGGGGACGGGCGCTCCAGCCCGTCCCCGGGGCGAAGCCACGGCTGTTTTGGCTACTGCGCTAGAAGTCTTCCCCCGAGCCTGCTGAGCAGTCGCCCGCGCCACACGAGCGCCTTCCTGGCGGCCGGTGCGGGCGGGTTGGCGGGGCGTATTTCCGCGGGGCATGAGGGCAACATCTTAGCAGAGACCTCGGTAACCTTTGGAATGATTGACTCGACAGATATCCCTCGGTAGTCTGGAGTTCACACCCTCAGAGAATGTTATGGCCGTAAATTCCATCCAACTCGGGCAAGTCTGGCGCAGCGACTCCGATGGCCAGGATTATCTGGTCACCAAGGTGTATAGCGAAGTGTTCACGCAGTATGCCATGTTGCGGCCGGCGGGCATTACCGCTCCCGACGCGCCGACGGTCCGCATCAAGGTGGCGAAGACCCCGCAAGGCGCGTCTCTACCCGGCTATACGTTTACCCAGGACGGGTCTTTCTAGGCGGCGTCTCGCCCGCCAATTTCCGATAGACTGTCGATGTAGTATTCAGTGCTCAGTGGCCAGTGGTCGGCAAAATCTCAACGCTCTTACGATTCGGTGTTACGGGCCACTGACCACTAGCCACTGACCACTGCCTTCCACATGACTGAAAAACTTCTGGCGATCATCTTCGTGTTCATCAATTCCGTGATCACTACGACCGGCTACGCCGGCATTGTGCTGCTGATGGCGATTGAATCGGCGTGCATCCCGTTGCCTTCGGAATTGATCATGCCCTTCGCCGGCTACCTGGTTTTCACGGGGACGTTCAAACTGCTATGGGTGGCGACGGCGGGAGCGCTCGGGTGCAACTTGGGCTCGCTCGTAGCCTACGAAATTGGATGTTATGGCGGTCGGCCGCTGGTGGAGCGCTACGGGCGATGGATATTCATGGGTCGCCGCGAACTCGACTGGGCCGACCGTTTTTTCGCGCGCTGGGGATACCTGGCCGTATTCGTGGGTCGTCTGCTGCCGGTGATTCGAACGTTCATTGCGCTGCCAGCGGGAATTTCGCGCATGCCGCGCGGACGGTTTCACATCTACACGTTTCTGGGATCGTGGCCGTGGTGTCTCGGGTTGGCGTATCTCGGGATGAAGCTGGGCCAGAACTGGCGGGAGCTAGGAAAATATTTCCATAAATTCGACGCCGTGATCGGGGTGGTTCTGGTGGCTGGGGTGGTGTGGTTTGTTTGGAGTCACTGGCAGAATCGCATGAGAACGGCGGAGTAGCCCGGGGACCCAATTGGAGGCCATTTGCCAGACTCCAACCAACAGTCAGAGATAAATCTGACGATCAAGCCGAAAGCCCTGCGGTGGTCGAGGCAGCCGCTGACTCGTTTGCAGGTTGTTGCTGGATGGATTTGCGTCGCAGTTCTGGCGGCGATCACCGGACACGCAGTCTCGCGGTATCTGGTCGTATTTGCTTCAGCGGCGAGTCTCGCATTTTTCGTTTGGCCTTTCGTGCAGGGCCCGTACTTGCTCTATACCAGAAGTTTGGGCGTCTGGTAGATCCTGTCTGGTTCGGGGCTCGCCAAATTCGTCGTATTGGATGTAGTCGTCGGCGAAGATGCGGGAGAGTTCGGCAACATCCGCGGCGATGAGGGCGCGGTCGCTGTCTTCGAAGAGCTTGAGGATTTGCTGCTCGTTGCTTCCCATTTGCATGTCTCGTTTCATCAAGCATCTGGATAGACGTTGCTTGCAGCGTCTATCTCGCCATCATCTCGGACGCCACCCGCCGAAACGTTGCAAGCAACGTCTCTACGACTCTTTTTTGGTAGTGTACTAGCTGATGTTTAAGAGGAGGAATTCGTGATTCGAATGTCCCGAATTGTTGCGTCGCTGTTGTTCTTCGCGGTTCTACCCATTCTTTCCCGTGCCCAGTCCGCGCCGGCCTCCGACAAGCCTTTTGTCGTGGAGTACTACTACAAAGCTAAGTGGGGCCATGCCGACGAATTCTTGAAGCTGTTCAAGAAAAATCACTATCCCGTGCTCAAGAAGGAAATGGAGATGGGGCGGATCGCGAAGGTCTGGATGGATCAGCCGCGCTATCACACCACGGAAGACGGGCGTTGGGATTTCCGCGTAACCATCGTCTTCAAGAATGCAACCGTAGCCAACGAGCCTTTCGACGAAGCGGCGCTGCAAAAGCAGATGTATCCCGATCAGGAAACTTTTCAGCGGGAAGAGCAGCGGCGCTTCGAAATTCTCGACGGGCACTGGGATTTGCCGGTAAAGCCAGTCGAGTTGGAGAAGTAGTACCCAGTACCAAGTACCGAGACTTTACTGGGTACTAGGTACTAGCCCTCGATCTTCAAGAAATTCGCGATCAGCTTTTCATGCCACTTCCACGGAAGTATCCGCTTGAGGGCGAGTTGCATCTTGGCATCGCGCCCCACCAGGTAGCGCAGCTTCGGATTCGGATCCTGCGCCACGGACGCGATCAGGCGCGCCACCTCAATGGGGTCGCGTTTCGGCAGGGCCTGGATGCGGTCGCGCATGCGCAGGCTGCGCTGGATGTTGGGAGAAGTCTCCTTGGTAGCGTTTGCTCCCATGACTGCGCCGCGCGTCCAGATATCGGTTTGAAAAGCTCCGGGCTCGATTAGCACGACCTTGATGCCGAGCGAGTGGATCTCGAGGCGCAGCGATTCGCTCCAGCCTTCAAGAGCGTGTTTAGATGCGGAATAGCTGCTCACCGTGACCGATCCGTGCAGCCCGGCAATGGAAGAGATCTGGACGATATGTCCGGAGCGCTGGCGCCGCATCGTAGGCAACGCGGCTTTGGTCATGGCGACCGCGCCGAAGAAATTGGTTTCGAACTGGCGGCGAAGTTCTTCCAACTTAATATCTTCGGCGAACCCGGCGACGGCAAATCCAGCGTTGTTGACCAACACGTCGAGGCGTCCGTGATCGCGGACCACGGCATCGACGAAACCGGGCAGAGTGTCGAAGTCAGTAACTTCGAGCGCCCGGATATCGAGTTGCGCGCCGACGCCTGCGGCAGCCGCGGCCTGGTCCAGGCGCTCGCGGCGCCCAAGGTCGCGCATGGTGGCGACAACGCGGAATCCGGCCTTGGCCAGTTCGATGGAGGTGAGCAGTCCGAATCCGCTGGAGGCGCCGGTGATGAGAGCGATCTTGTCAGCCATGGAAGTGACTCCGCAAACGTTGTAACACAGAAGCGAGAGTCATGCGGAGACGGCCGTCTCGGCTGTCCAGCGAAAGCCTGCCCTGAGCTTGCCGAAGGGGCGGAGCCCAGCGCCCCGCGATTGTGTCGATGCATTGCCTCAGATAAAGATGTTAAAGAGCGGTAACAATTCTGCGGGAAATCCTTTCTGACCCTCATCAAAATTTGGAATTAGACAGAGTCACCATGCGGTCCTATGCTTAACTATGGACAACTTATTAGCGGTTGAGGACTCACATGTTGATTTGCTGCACGAGATTGGCGTCCAGCTGGCGACAGCGGACGGCTTTCACGAGGTACTCACTCGTCTGGTCGACTTTGCTTCCGCACTTGTGAAGTGCGATTCCTGTCTGATTTATGTGCTCGATGGCGACAACCTCGTCCTGCGGGCTTCGAAGAATCCCCATCCGGATGTTGTTGACCGCCTGAAACTGCGCCTGGGGCAGGGCATTACGGGATGGGTGGCAGAACATCAGGAACCGGTAGCAGTTGCGGAAAAGGCGGCGCTCGATCCGCGTTTTCAGTTTTTCCACGAGCTGCCCGAGGACAGCTACGAGGCATTCCTGTCGGTGCCCCTGATGTGCCGCGGCCGCGTCGTCGGGGTGATCAACCTGCAGCATCGCCAGCATCATGTTTACCGGCGGCGCGAAATTCGCCTGATCTCGACCGTTGGATTTCTTGTGGGCGCCGAAATCGAAATGGCGCGGCTGGAGGATGCGAACTCCAACTTGTCGGAACAGTTGCAGACTCGCAAAGTGGTCGAGCGGGCCAAGGGAATTCTGCAGCGCGATCTCGGATTAAGCGAGGAACAAGCCTACCTGACATTGCAACGGCAGAGCCGGCAGAAGCGCAAGCCCATGAAAGAAATCGCCGAAGCCATCGTGCTCAGTGACGAAGTGAGAGGCAACTCGCCTTCACCCAAGCTCACGTCGTAGAGACGTTGCTTGCGAGGTCTCCACGACGCTTTTCTGAGGATGCAACAAACCACAAGGAAGGCCCGGGAGCAGATCTGGGTTATCCGCTCCCGGGGCTGGCGGCCGACCAACTAACCAGCTACAGCTAACGAACAACAAATTAACGACCGGCGGATGCAGCCGTGGTTGCGGCTGCTTGCGCCACTTCACCAGGTTCGGCAGGACCAGGTTCAGCGGGCACTGCGAAGTGCAGTGTCACTCCAAACTCGGGAAGCTGCATGGTGCTGACAAAGCTTCCGCTCGGTCGGGAGACAACGAGGAGTTGGCTCAGGTCCGAAGGCCGGGAGGCCTCGACGTCGGTTGCCGGCAGCATGAAGCCTGCACCACTCCCGGTGAGCTTGCTCAGCGTGAGCAGTTCCGCAGGACCGTGGGCTGTCACGGTAAAGCGGTATTTTCCTGCCGGCACCGTTGCCTTCTGCCAGCGCACTTCATGGCTGAGTGTAAAAGTGCCGGACGCCTCCTGGGCAGAAGCCAGGCTGGGCGCAAAGTTCAAGGCACTCAAGGTCAAAACAACGGCGTATGCGAATCGGCGAATCGATTTCATGTTATCTCCTGTTCTTCAATTCTTAGTCTGAAGAGCACACCCCCGGCGCATGCCGAGTGGCGTGAGTCAGTTTTGAGTGGGAAACAACGAGGTCAGGAGAATTGCACTACCGCAGCAAGGCTGGCAGGCAAACGTCAGCTTCGCGGGACCGGCTGCAGAGCTGGTTGGCGAAGTGATTCCACTATGAGGGATGCGAGCGCCAGAGTCCAACGCAAAAAATCTATCGGAATCATCAGACGAGCGCAACGAAAACTCGGGTGAAGAAACCCCATCGACTCAGGTGGAGACAGCCGCCAAGAGGCCGCTAGATGGTGTATGCACCCAGTTAAAGTTACTTTCTGCGCATTCAGCCCCTCGCGTTTGCAAAGTTCGGCTCCATGCGAGAACATACAAGGTTTGCACATCCATATAGATTCTCACTGAGGAAGCGGCCAAAATATGGCGACACGGAACAAGTCTGCAAAGATTGAAAAAGCAGCGAAAGCACTCCGAATAGATATGAAGAACCACGTGAAGAGCCGCGATAGCGCGCAGCCTGAGGGCACCATCCAGCCCGCAAAAGGGAAGCTGGGAGTGATGATCCCGGGCATGGGCGCGGTAGCGACTACGTTTGTGGCAGGCGTGGAGGCGATTCGCAAAGGGCTGGCGAAGCCCATCGGATCGCTCACTCAGATGGGCACAGTGCGGCTGGGCAAACGCACTGACGGCCGTTCGCCGAAGATCAAAGAGTTTGTGCCCCTCGCAGGCCTCGACGACCTGGTCTTCACTGGCTGGGACATTTTCGAAGACAACATGTACGAAGCGGCTTCGAACGCGGGAGTGCTCGACCAGCGACTTCTCGACCAGTTGAAGCCGTTCCTCTCGTCGGTGACGCCGCGCGCGGCGGTGTTCGATCACAACTACGTGAAGAAGATCGACGGGCCGAACGTGAAGAAAGGCAAGACCAAGATGGATCTGGCCGAGCAGTTGCGCGCCGACATCCGCGACTTCAAGAAAACCAGTGGAGCGAGCCGCCTCATCACCATGTGGTGCGGTTCCACGGAGTCCTACATCGCGGCGACCGACGCCCACCAGTCGGTGAAGGCGTTTGAGAATGCGCTGCGTGAGAACGACGAGATGATCGCGCCCTCGATGATCTACGCCTACGCGTCGTTGATGGAGGGCGTTCCATTCGCTAACGGCGCGCCGAACCTTACGGTCGACTTGCCGGTGATGCTCGAACTCTCGCGAAAGAACCAGGCGCCGATCTGCGGCAAAGACTTCAAGACCGGGCAGACGCTGATGAAGACCATCCTGGCGCCCGGTTTCAAAGCGCGCATGCTCGGCCTGAACGGATGGTTCTCGACAAACATTCTCGGCAACCGCGACGGCGAAGTGCTGGACGATCCAGGGTCATTCAAAACCAAGGAGGAGTCGAAGCTCTCGGTGCTGGAGCACATTCTACAGCCCGAGCTTTATCCCGAACTCTACGGCGACATGTACCACAAAGTTCGCATCAACTACTACCCGCCGCGTGGCGATAACAAAGAGGGCTGGGACAACATCGATATCTTCGGCTGGCTCGGCTATCCCATGCAGATCAAGGTCGACTTCCTGTGCCGCGACTCGATTCTCGCCGCGCCCATCGTGCTCGACCTTGTGCTGCTGGTCGATCTGGCAAAACGCTCATCAGAATTGCAGGGAATCGGAATTCAGGAGTGGCTAAGCTTTTACTTCAAGTCCCCGATGACGGTGCCGGGGCTGTATCCTGAACACGATCTGTTCATCCAGTTGATGAAGCTGAAGAACACGCTGCGGCACTTGAAAGGCGAGGAGTTGATCACGCATTTGGGGCTGGAGTATTACGACTAGTTTGGGAGTCGGGAGGCCTACCACACCGTCCTGATTAGCGGGCTCCTGCGGATTCTCTCGTCGTGAGTGATCAGTGTCAGGCCTTCGGCGCGGGCTGTGCCACCGATGATGCGATCGGCGGGGTCGCCGGGGTAGTCGCGAGGGAACTGAGTGGCCAAGGTGGCGATCTCGGGTGTGATCGGCAGCACGGTGACCCCTTCGATCAATAAGTCGAGCGAGGATTCAAGGGTGCCGTAACGGCGGATGCGTCCGCGCGCCAGCATGGAAGCAAGTTCCCAGACGCTGATTGCAGAAATTGCAATCCCGCCTTGTCGCCGGGCGCTGCGGATCGCGGAAGCGGCGGGGCGGGAAAGCGACTTCGAATTGCCTACTGCCCAAAACAGAACATGCGTGTCCAGCAGAATCAAAACGCGGACTCCCACTCCTCCGGCGGATCGGCATCGAGGTCGCCGACCACTTCAAACACACCCTTCAGTCTGCCGATGAAGTCGTCCTTTGGTTCATCAATGGGGACCAGTTTCGCAACCGGTTTGCCGCGCTTCGTGATGACCAGCGGGCGCTTGGTGGAGCGCACGTCCTCCATTAGCGTGAGGCACTGGGCTTTGAAGACCGCTGCCGGAATTTCCTTCGCATGTTGTCACCATGTCTTAAATGACCAGGTTGATTGTCAGGCCAGATTCTTCTCCCGCTTATACTCGTCAAACTTCTCCAGAAACCGGTCGATATCTTTCTTCTGCAGATAGTACGGCGTCGACAGCCGCAGCTTATTCGGATCGCCACCGCGGATGCGGATCTTATGCGTCTTCCACAGCCAGTTCTCCAAATCCATCCGCGGGACGGGCGGGACGTTCACGCTGACAATGGCGCAGCGCAGGGCAGCATCAGGCGAAGTCCAAGATTCCGCTCCGCGCTTCTTCATCTCAGCTAGGACATAGTCGGCAAGCGCACGATGGCGGCGCTCGATGCGGTCCAAGCCGATGTTGGTGGCGAGCTTGATTGAGGCGCGTAGTCCCCACAATGCCGGCACGTTCGAGCTGCCAATGCGCTGGAAGCGTTCGGCGCGAATCTTGGTATCGTTCCAGCCTTCAGTCACGATCGTGTTCCACAGTCGGTCGATCACTTCATCGCGCACATACAGAAAGCCGGAGCCTTTGGGCGACAGCAGCCACTTGTGCGGGCTCGCAGAGTACATGTCACAGCCCAGTTCGCGAATGTTGAGGCGCATCATCCCCGGCACGTGCGCGCCGTCGACCGCCGAGAGGATTCCTTTCGACCGCGCGAGTCCGCAGAGTTCTTTAGCCGGCAGCACCACGCCGGAGAACGTAGTGATGTGGCTAAAGAAGATTACGCGGGTACGGGGAGTGATGGCGTCGTTGAAGAGATTCAGAACCTGAGCGGTATCTTTCACCGGGCGCGGCAGCGTGACTTTCTTCACCACGATGCCGTAGCGCTTGGCCTTCAGGTTCCAGGGATGCTCGCCGCCGGGATGCTCCTGGTCGGTCATGAGCACTTCGTCCCCCGGTTTCATGTCGATGCCATTCGCAATGTAACTATTGGCCTCCGTGGCATTGCGCAGCAGGGCAATCTCATCGCGATGGCACCCCACGAACTCGGCCAGCGGATCGCGAAACTCGTTCCACGAAGCGTATCCCCAGATGGGGTAGTCTTCGGGATCCTCCTGATCCATTCTCTCGGTGGTGGTGTAGCCCTCGAAGATGGCGCGCAGCACGGGCGCCGGGCTGGAGCCCACGGTGCCATTGTTTAGGTAAATCTCGTCCTCAGGAATCAGGAATTGCTTGCGCATCGCAGCCCAATATGCGTCTTCATTCTTGTCGAGCAGGGAGCGGTCGGGAAGCGGCGGAATCTTTTCAAGCTGCGCGAACAGATTGCCGCGTAATGCCAGCGAAGCGGCGATTCCAGTTGCGGCGGTAGAAATAAAATGACGGCGATCCAGCATTAGCCCTCCGGTCTGCATGAACGACGGAAGGCGCTATCGTACGTCGGGGCGGAAGAATCCTCAAGAGGAGTTGGTCTCCCCATAAAGATCTAAAAAAGAGATCAGTGCGTTTTGGCTTGCGACGCGCGAATTTGCACCATCAGGATGTCGCGAACGTAGTGCCAGTAAGGAACCAGTTTGAGCGCAGCTTGTGCATCTTGCTCGGCGGCGTTCAAGTCAGGCGTGGTACGGTTCAAGTTCGACCAGGCGAGACTCATCAGCAGTTCGGGCTCTCCCCATGAGGGCTCCAGCGAATCACTCGCTTCGCGCTTCTGGTTGCGGGCTACTTCCAGGCCTTTGTTGTAACCTTCAAACGCCTTATCCTGGCCACCTCCGCGCTCTGGAGGCGACGACCAACGAATAGGGCCAAGCACCCACAGCAACCGAGGATTATCTGGGGCTGTCGCCATGGCTTCTTTCAAAAGCGGACTCGACTGCTGGAGCAGTTCCTGCATGCGGGTTGGGTCGCTCCTGTGCAAGTACATCACGTAGCCCAGACTCGAACCGGCTCCAATCTTAGGTTCCGCCCACGCTGGGTCCCGGGCAATGGCGTCTTTGAAATCGGCGACGGCCTGCGTGAGGTCCTCTTCCAGATCTTTTGGAGTCGGGGATTCGTTGAAGCCATTAATCGCTCTCCGCCACAAGGCAAATCCGCGCCAGTAGAGCACGCGCGATGCCAGCTTGCCGTCTTCGGGGATGGGCGTGAGTTGGTCGTGCAGTCGTTTCAGGGCTGGGCGGTCGCCTTCGTAGTCCGCCCGCTGAATCTGTTGCACAATCCCGAGGATGAAATCGCGCGAAAGGCCGGCGGTTGCCTTGTCGTTTGTCTTATCGTTTGTCTTATCTGGGGGACGCCGCTCCGCCGCAAAAGCCGAGACGACCAACACTAAAAGCACGAACCACACACGACTATTCCTGCAACCCAGTCGAATCGCAGACATGGAAGGCCTCCCTGTCTTAGGGTTAAAGACTTAAAGACTTAGGGTTAAAGACGGCCGCTTGGCGGGATGGTTAGTGTACGCGGCCGGTCCCACCGGCTCTACGCGGTCAGATTACACCCTCTTACGCTGGGGTCTCCCTATGGCTGGGCAGTTCCGGATAACCCCGCCGGGGAGGGATGCGTCTAACTCACAAGAAAAGTTTGGAGTAGTGTCTTCCGGACCAGGCGTATAATGAGGGCCAGAGTGGGTGTGTGTAAAGGAGTTCCCATGAAATTCCGTTGGTTGGCAATCTCTGTGGCGTTGGCGGCGTTCAGCGCAGGATCCTGGACGTTGGCGCAGGTTTCGGACCAGGACAAAGACCAGCCTAAGTCAGGTGACGTTCAGAACGCGCCGGCGCAGAAGCCGGCTTCCTTGCCGACCAAGGATGACGACCAGATCAAGCACGATGGCACCCAGACCGACGTGGATGCGGTAGGGAACCGCAACGTGGGGTGCGGACGCGGCGTCGGCAATTGGTACACCGTGGAAGGACAGGTGGCGCGGGGCCGGGTCTTCGCCCAGCAAATCGAATCGCAGATCAAGCTCGTCAACGATCCCGTAGTCACTGAGTATGTGAATCGGATCGGCCAGAACCTGGTGCGCAACTCGGATGCGCAAGTGCCCTTCACTATTAAGGTGATTGACTCCGACGTGGTGAACGCCATGGCGCTTCCCGGCGGATTCTTCTACGTGAATTCAGGCCTCATCCTGGCGGCCGACGAAGAAGCGGAAATGGCCGGCGTGATGGCTCACGAAATTGCCCATGTGGCCGCCTGCCACTACGCCCGCGAAATGACGCGCGCGCAGTTGATGCAGATGGCGTCCATCCCGCTGATCTTCGTGGGCGGCGCCATTGGCTACGGAGCCTATGAAGCGTCAGGGCTGGCGATCCCTATGACCTTCCTCAAGTTCTCCCGCACCTTCGAGGCCCAGGCCGACTACCTTGGAGTGCAATACATGTACCGCGCCGGCTATGATCCGTCGGCGTTTGTCTCCTTCTTCGAAAAGCTGCAAGCGATGGAGAAGAAGAAGCCCGGGACAATCTCCAAGGCGTTTGACACGCACCCGCAGACCGCGGATCGCATTGAGAAGTCGCAGGAGGAAATCCGCAAGATACTGCCTTCGAAGCCGCAATATGTTGTGACTACCTCGGAGTTCGACGAGGTCAAAGCCCGGCTGGCGTCGATCGAAAACCGGCACAAGGTACTGGATCAGAAAGACGCCAACAAGCCCAGCCTGCGGCGGACTTCCGCCGGCGGCGACAGCAGCAAGGGCGACAGCAAGAGCGATGACGACCGTCCAACCCTGAAGCGGCGGGATGATTCCTCGAACTAGCATCCGATCGAACTAGGAACGCACGAGTTAGGAACAATCAAACCGGCGGCCCTTGGCCGCCGGTTTGGCGTTTAAGGGGATCCGGGGAAAAGCAGAAGCATCACCACAAATTGGGACCCCGGTCACGGCAGGCTGTTGCCGAACCCAAATAGTCTGAGCTACGCTAGCGTAGTCCTCGAAGGAGCCGATTTCCTCCCATGCCCGACAACACGCTCACCATCACCGACAACCGCACCGGCCAGACCTATTCCGTTCCCATCGAGAATGGCACCATCCGGGCGATGAGCCTGCGGCAGATCAAGACCGGTCCGGAAGATTTTGGGCTGATGACCTACGATCCGGCCTTCATGAACACGGCATCGTGCCGCAGCAGCATCACCTATATTGATGGCGACCGGGGAATTCTGCGTTATCGCGGCTATCCCATCGAAGCGTTGGCCGAGCGCTGCACCTTCCTGGAAGTCGCCTACCTTCTCTTGTTTGGTGAATTGCCCGCTGCGCCCGAACTCAAGAGCTGGGTGCATGACATCACTCACCACACCATGCTGCATGAAACCACCAAGAAGTTTATGGAGGGTTTCCGCTACGACTCCCACCCCATGGGCATGTTCGTGAGCACGGTGGCGGCGCTCTCCAGCGTTTACCCGGAGGCCCGTGAAATTCACGATCCGAAGAACCGCATGCACCAGATCGTTCGTCTGATCGGGAAAGTTCCTTCCATTGCCGCGCTGTCCTACCGCCACAATGTGGGCTTCCCTTACGTGTATCCCGATAATGATTTGAGCTACACGGAGAATTTCATGAACATGCTATGGCGGATGGTCGAGCCGAAGTATGTGGCCAATCCGGTGCTCTCGCGCGCCCTCGACATCTTGTTCATCCTGCATGCCGATCATGAGCAGAACTGCGGCACCAACGCTATGCGATCGGTGGGCAGCGCCCAGACCGATCCTTATTTGTCGTTGGCTTCGGCAGCGTCGGCTCTGGCGGGCCCGCTGCATGGCGGGGCCAATGAAGAGGTTCTGAAGATGCTCGATGAAATCGGCTCGAAGGACAACGTGCCGGGCTTCATCAAGAAGGTGAAGGAAGGCCACGGCAAGCTGATGGGGTTCGGGCACCGCATCTACAAGAACTACGATCCGCGGGCCAAGATTATCAAGTGGTCGTCCGAGCAGGTGTTCCAGGTCACGGGGCGCAACCCGAAGCTGGATATCGCTTTGGAGTTGGAGCGCATTGCTCTTGAGGACGACTACTTCGTAAAGCGCAAGCTGTATCCCAATGTCGACTTCTATTCCGGCATCATGTACCAGGCCATGGGCTTTCCGCCGGAGATGTTTACCGTGCTGTTTGCCATCGCTCGTACGGCGGGCTGGCTGGCGCAATGGCAGGAACTAGTAAACGATCCGGAGCAGAAGATCGCGCGGCCCCGGCAGATCTACACAGGATACGAAGAACGGGAGTTTGTGCCGATGGAAAAGAGGGCGGCGGCCAGCGTCCCTACGCGCTAGTCGTTTCTACTGCGCGAGCAAGACAGACTTGTCATCCCGATAGATATGTCATCCCGAGCGAAGCGAGGGATCTTGGTGTTCGCCCGCACAGGCAGCGACGCTGGGGCGGGCAAGAACCAAGATCCCTCGCGTTGCTCGGGATGACACTTTGAATCTCGGAATGACACTTTGAATGGGGAGCGATAAAAGTGGTCGCCGCATACGCGGGTTCTCTTGCGCGGGCTTGCTTTATGCAACCTGCTTCGCGGTCAGCGCGGCCACGTACTCTCGCCTCTCGGCCGATGAGGCGATGACCTTCATCTCCTGCCAGTCGTAAGGAAATTCGCGCCCGCAATCCAGGCAGACTACGTAGGTTCCCGTCAAAGCTGCGGCCTGCGGACGGCGCGCCCTGCCTCGTATGGTTACCGGAAAGCTGTACCGGGAATGCCAGCAACCAAAAACCGCGTCAATCAGTTTTGCCACCATCGAGCACCTCCCACACCCGGGCCGTTTCCCCTGGGTTTTCTGAGTGTGCGGGCCCCCCAGCTACTTACTATCTTCGATACGCAACCACCCACTTACTTGGATTCACCCGGCAGAAAATGGTTTCGCAATTCCTGCGCGCGAAATGAAGCCTTAGGGGCCCGGCCTCTTCAAGTGATTCTCTGGAGGCTATTTACGGGGAGCCTGCCAAATTTTTTCTTGCCCCGTAAGAGACATTTTCCGATGATTAAAGCAAGAGGACTGTGACGACCAACACTAGGAAAGGCGACAAACATCACAGCAGTTGTCTGTGGAAAAAACAGTGGCCAGTGATCAGTGGTCAGTGGCCAGCAAAGAAACTCCTATAGATGCCAAGCGCGATCTAACCGACCACCGACCACCGACCACTGCTACGACAGATTCAGAGCCTTCTTGATGGTCCCGCGCTCGTTCTGGATCTTTTCCTGCAGGAGGGTAATGGCGTAGATAAGTTGCTCCGGACGCGGCGGGCATCCGGGAACATAAATGTCGACGGGAATCACCTGGTTGACGCTCTGCACCAGCGCGTAGTTCTGGAAGACGCCGCCGGAAGTGGCACAGGCTCCCATCGAAATGACCCACTTGGGCTCGGGCATCTGCTCCCACAATTGCCGGATCACAGGCGCCATTTTGTTCGACACGCGTCCGGCAATGATCATGAGATCGCTCTGCCGCGGCGACGGTCGAAATACTTCGGCGCCGAAGCGCGCGATATCGAAGCGCGACGCCCCCATCGACATCATCTCGATCGCGCAACAAGCCAGCCCAAACGTCATCGGCCAGATGGAGCCTTTGCGCATCCAGTTCACAACGGCATCGAGCTTGGCGAGGTTCACGCCTTCCGGCGTGGCCTTGCCGTAGGTCAGATCTTTGACGACGCGCTTGCCGTTCTCGGTGTCGATGTAGGGGCCAAAATTGAGTTCGGGGGACATGAAGGATATTCTAAACCACAGGATCGAAGCCTAACTCCTGACGCCAGCGGCACGGCGGACCGCTTTCTCCGCAGATTGAGGAATTTGCACCGGAACAAAGTAATCTTGAGGGTAGAGGTAGTCCTCGCCTGACTCATCGATGACCCTGACGTGTCCGAGCTTCGCGGCGAGATCGTCTGAAACGGCTTGGTAGAGTTTGCTTAACTCGAGCGAGGCGGCATATCCCTTGTTCTTGACACAGACGACGAATCGAAATTGGCTTCGTTTCATTGGACTTCAAGAAAGCGCTTGACCTTGTATTCTCTTCCACCAACGCCGTGTGCCTCATACTAGTGCACCTCGGCATAACATATCGTACCATCGCTCAGTTCTACCGTTGCTGTGCCTTTCATCTTCCTCCAGCGGCGGCCGCCGTACAGCTTTCCTAACCGACGCCTTTCCCGGATGCCTTTGCCCGAGCTGATCGTTTCAACATCAAGAATTCGGCCGATGAGCTTGAAAAACAGGAACTGATTCTACTCCGATCCACCTTATGTTCCGCTGTGATCTCGGAAGTGCTCGACGGTCAACTTCCTACGGATTCACCACGATCTTCCCAAACATCTGGCTTTTCTCCAGATACTCGTGCGCCGCACGTAGTTCGCTAAGCGGGAACGTGCGGTCGACCACCGGCTTCAGCCGGCCGGCAAACACATGCCGCAGCACTTCGTGCAGTTCTCCCATGGTTCCCATGTAGGAGCCGAGCAGCGTCAACTGCCGCGCGAACAGATGCCGCAGGTCGATTGCGACGTGCGGTCCCGTGGTCGCGCCGCAGGTCACCAGTGTGCCCCCTCTCTTGAGGGACTTCACGCTCTCGTCCCAGGTGGCCGCGCCCACGTGCTCGACCACGATGTCGACTCCCTCTTTGTTCGTGATCTTGCGGACCTCCTCAGAGATCTTCTGTTTGTAATGATTGATGCCGTAGTCCGCGCCCAGTTCCCGGCCCTTGGCCAGCTTTGCCTCGTCGCCTGCGGTCGTGATTACACGGCAGTGGAAGAGTTTGGCAATCTGAATCGCCGCAATGCCCACGCCGGAACTCGCACCCAATACCAGCACAGTCTGCCCCGGACGAATGCCGGCTCGCCCGACGAGCATGTGCCACGCCGTAACAAATACCAGAGGCACGCTCGCTGCCTGATTGAAATCGAGCGAGTCAGGAATTGGAATCACGTTCGCCCCCGGCACCGCGATCAGTTCGCAGTTGCCTCCGTCGACGCCGTTGCCCAGCACGGTGAACGACCGGCACTGGTTCTGCACTCCGGCAACGCAGTTCTCGCAATGGCCGCAGTAGTGCATCGGCGCGAGCAACACTCGCTGCCCGGCCTTGAACCCGCCGACGTACTCGCCCGCCTCGATCACTTCGCCCGCCACGTCGCTGCCAAGAATGTGCGGCAGCTTCACTCCCGGCAGGCCCTTGCGCACCCAGACATCGAGATGATTTAGCGAGCACGCCCGCACGCGCACCAGCACCTGGTCCTTGCGCGGCTGCAGATCGGGGATGTCTTCATAGGTCAAAACTTCCGGCCCACCGAATTGATGAATGCGAACTGCTTTCATGAGGACGCTCTCCTCTAAGGTTTGCGGCTACAACAGGATACTTGTACAGATTAGAAATTCCCAATCTGGAATCTCGCCACAAATTTATTGAGCGACGCCGCTTAACTACGCGCTTTACCGGAGTACGATTCACTTGACGGACTGAAGTTTAGAAGGCGTTGCCAGTGGGTACTGGACTTGGTCCGTCAAACCAATGAGTGGCTCATCAGCCATTGCAGTTCGACTCTGCCGCCTTCTGCACGGCCACTCAGTAAATTAAAACATTGACTTCGATCCAAATTCGCGTAACCATGGATTTGGTTTGACGGATCAGTCCAGTAGACCTTGCAACACCACAAAAGCCCCGGAGTGATGAACCCGGGGCTTTTGCTTGTTCGCGTTTGACTCTCTCTGTTAACCGACTGATAATCAAACCTGCGAGCTACTCCCGGCCTCATGGACATCTACGAACAAATCGTGCAGCTTCGCCGAGAAGGACGGCGCGGCGCGGTCGCGACTATTGTGAATGTGCGCGGCTCGATTCCTTCCTTTAAGACGGCGAAGATGCTGGTGCGGGATGACGGCTCGATCGTGGGCACGATCGGCGGCGGTTGCGTCGAGGCCGATGTGTGGCAGGCTGCGCGTGAGGTAATGGAATCGGAAAAGCCCCGAACGCTTAGCTTCGACCTCAATCAGGACCCGAAGTACGACACGGGCCTGGTCTGTGGCGGCACGCTTGAAGTTTTTATCGAGCCCGTCCTACCTCCAGCGTTACTTTATGTATTCGGCGCAGGTCACGTTGCCATTAGCCTTTGCAAGGTAGCCGCTAATGCAGGCTTTGACCTCATCGTCACCGACGACCGGACCTCTTACGCTACGAAAGAACGTTTTCCGGCCGCGAGCGAAATTCATGCGCTCGATTTCGACGAAGCCATCCAGAAGCTCGAACCTAGCGAGACTTCCTACATCGTGATCGTCACGCGAGGTCATCGGGACGACATGCGCATCCTGCGCTGGGCGGTGCAAACGCGCGCCCGCTACGTTGGCATGATCGGGTCGAAGCGTAAGGTGATCAAGATTTTTGAGACGCTGCAGAAAGAGGGCGTGCCCGCGCATCTGTTCGACCGCGTTCACGCGCCTATCGGACTCGACATCGGCGCCATCACCCCGGAGGAGATTGCGGTTGCGATCACAGCAGAGTTGATCGCGATTCGGCGCCACGCCGGTGCGAGCTTGCCGCACATGAGCTGGTTTCAGTCCAAAGAGTCGCGGACTGACGCGGACAATGTTCCGGACGCGCCTGCGGCACTCGATGAATGCGATCACTGATGATTTGTAATTGTCATTCCGAGCGAAGCGAGGGCTCCTGGTTTTTGCTTGCGCCATTTTGTTTTGCCGGCGCTGGCAAACACCAAGGTCCCTCGCTTCGCTCGGGATGACACGCGCTTCGGGTAAGGCAATCGACGATCAGCAATTGTCTGCCGTTCCTGCTATCTTCGCAGCATGACCCGCGCTGCCAGCTTCGCCGGCGTGATCCTCGCAGCGGGAGACTCCTCGCGCATGGGCCAGGACAAAGCACTGCTGCCGTGGCCTCCGCCAGCAGCCGGGCAAACGGCTTCGCGTGAAACCTTTCTTTCGGCGGCAATTCGTTCGCTTGCGTTGGCCACTGAGTTCGTCTTAGTTGTGGTGGGAAAGAATGAGGCGGCGCTGGCGCCGATTATCTATGCTCACGGGGCATCTCTCGTGGTTAACCCAGATCCCGGTCGCGGCCAGTTCAGTTCGCTGCAAGTCGGCCTGCACGAAGTGCTCAACCACGGGCGCGACGCGGCTATGATCACGCTGGTCGACCGTCCTCCGGTCAGTTCAACGACGATCCAGACGCTGCGCGATGCCTTCGAGGCTGCCGATCAAAATATCTGGGCGGTCGTGCCGGAATTCTCCGGCAAACACGGGCATCCCTACCTGGTGGGCCGCGAAATGATCGAAGCGTTTCTGCGCGTTCCGGCAACGTCGATCGCCCGCGACATCGAACACGCGCATCAAGAGCGCATCCAATATCTCAAAGTTGACGACCCTTTGGTTGCTTTAAATATCAACACGCCGGAGGACTATGCGGGGCTGCGCACCCTCCAGAATTGATGATTGATGATTAAAAAACAAACCAACAGCCGTTGCTTTTCAATCAGAAATCATCAATCAACAATGTTCTCTATGCGCCATTGCCCGTTTCGCCCGGCTCACGTTATCGTCGATAGATGAACGCCGCAGCGACCGAAGCATTTCTTCCTACGACCAACGAATTCCTGGACTCCGTTTTGCGCCTTGACCTGCGCGTCGCGGCCTTTGATTGCGATGGCACGCTGTGGGCGGGCGACGCCGGGGAGCGCTTCTTCGATTGGGAACTGAGAGAGAGCGACGTCTTTCCTGACAGCGCAAGCCGCGGCGTCCTGAGCCGATTCTGGCGGGAGCGTTACGCCGCCTACAAGCGTGGCCAGGTCGATGAAACCACGATCTGCGGCGAAATGGTGACGCTGCACAAGGGCGTTTCAGAGCCGAAGCTGATGGCGGCCGCAGCCCGCTTCTTCGATCAGTTCTTCGACGCCCAGATCTTTCCCGAGATGCGCGAACTGGTCCGCCGCATGCAGGAAAACGGTTGCGAGGTCTGGGCCGTTTCATCGACGAACGAATGGGTGATCCGCGCCGCAATGAAGCATTTCGGCGTGCCGGAGAGCCGCGTGCTCGCGGCTAAAGTTGAAGTCGAGGGCGGCATCTGCACCGATCGTCTGATCCGCGTGCCCTCGGGTCCCGGCAAACCTGAGGCGCTGCGCGAAGCCGTAAAAAATGAGATCGACGCCGCTTTCGGCAACTCGCGCTGGGATACGGAAATGTTGGCCATGGCGAAACATGCTTTCGCGATTAATCCGAATCCGGACCTCGAGTCCACCGCCCGGGAACAGGGCTGGCACATTTATTTTCCTGAGGGGACGCGTGAGGGGCAATAGTTGGGTTCGAGAGAAAAACCACTAAACCACGAAGTATCACGAAGGCCTCACCGCGAGGCTTACAATTATTGTGACGATGTATTCCGCGCAGGTACTTGATCATTTTCAGAATCCGCGCAATGCCGGTGAGCTTGCCGATGCGGACGCCACAGCAGAAATTGAAAACCCCGCCTGCGGAGATGTGTTGCGGTTGAGTCTGAAAACCAGCGCAGGCCGAATCACTCAGGCGCAGTTCAAAGCCAAGGGATGCGTGGCGGCGATTGCCTGCGGCTCGGCATTGACAGAATTGGTAGTGGGGAAGACGCTGCGCGAAGCTGGAGACCTGCAGCGCGAGGACGTCATCGCTGCCGTCGGCGGCCTGCCCCAGGCGTCAACGCACGCCGCACAACTCTCCTTGGATGCGCTCTCGGCAGCGCTGAGCCGTCTCAAGGCTTAATTTCAAATTCATGCCATCGTCCTACACGCCGCGCCGCATCGTCAGCCTGCAACCCAGCGCGACGGTCATCCTGGCCGCGGTTGGAGAACTCGACCGCGTGGTCGCGTGCACGAAATATTGCGCGGATGTGGTTCCTGAAATCACATTGCGGCCGCGCGTCATGCTCGCTGACTCCTGGACTGCTAATGCCGGACAGATTATTGCCGCCCAGCCCGACCTCGTCATCGCTGCCGTGCCTTACCAGGAGAAGGCAGTCATCGAAATACTCAAGTCAGGGGCGCGCTTTTTAGGACTTGCGCCCAAGACTCTCGCCGACGTCTACACTGACATCGCTACCATTGCCGGACTGGTCGGCGCGAGTGATCGTGGCGAAGCGGTGATCGCCTTCATGCAGCAGCAGATCGAACACGTCCGCGCTCGCACTGCGGGATTGCCTCGTCCGAAAGTGTTCTGCGAAGAATGGGGCAAGCCGCTGATCGCATCGCAGGCCTGGGTTGCGGAACTGGTGGAAGCCGCTGGAGGTGAGTTCGTGGGCGCGCCGGGGCGGCAGATTTCCGCACACGATGTGGCCGGAATGAATCCGGAGGTCGTGATCGCCGCCTGGTGCGGAGCGGGCGACCGCGTACCGTTGGAAAAGATTCTCCGCGACCGCGGCTGGCAGGGAACTCGCGCCGCCCGCGCTGCCCGGGTCTACTGCATTCGCGACGAGTACCTCAACACGCCCGCTCCAACGCTTCTCCGCGGTTTGGATGCACTGGCGTTTGCCATTCATCCCGAACGCTTTGCGGTAACTGAGGGAATCCGCCAGATTACCCTGGTTCACTCTTCTACGGCCGTGGATCTCCCACTGTGAGTTAAGATTCTGTTCATGTCCGTTACCACCAGAATCGAAGAGGTTCGCAACGAAGTGACCACGCTCGCGCAGGCGGCGCCCACGGCCAAAGACCTGATGCAAGGGGTCTGCAGGCTCCTGCACGAACGCATGCTGAAGTACAACTGGGTTGGCTTCTACATGCTCGAACCCGGCGCGCAACCGCCCATGCTGGTGCTGGAGACGTTCGTGGGCGCCATGACTCCGCACACGCGAATTCCGCTGAACCAGGGCATTTGCGGGGCGGCCGCTTCGAGCGGAAAGACGATTGTGGTCGACGATGTCAGCAAAGATCCGCGCTACCTTGCCTGTTCGCTGGAGACCAAGTCCGAAATTGTTGTGCCGGTTTTCGTGGCGAGGCAAGTTGCCGGCGAACTCGACATCGACAGCCATTTCTCTGCTGCGTTTGGGGCTGAGGACCAAGACCTTGTCCAGTACTGCGCTGAAGTCGTCGGAAAAAAGCTGGAGAAGTCGCGGTAGGGCTTGAGACGGGTGAGGCCCGCGAGCTCGAGTTGCGTCGCTGAATTCTTTTCGCCTGCGGGCGGCGAGCCATTATTTTCAAATTATGAAACGGGTCGTCGCAGCCGTGATCGAAAAGGATGGCAAGCTGCTGGTCTGCCAGCGCACGCGGCATCAGACCATGCCGCTCAAGTGGGAGTTCCCGGGAGGAAAAATTGAGGAGGGCGAGCAGCCCCGCGATGCCCTGCGCCGGGAACTGGAGGAAGAATTAGGAATCGACGCCATGATCGGCGATGAGATCGCGCGCCTGCAGCACACCTATCCCAACGGGGCGATGGTTGAGTTGCGGTTCTTCGTTGTGCACGAATACCGCGGGGAGATCGAGAACCGCATCTTTCGCGATGTGCAGTGGTCGGCGGCCAGGGATTTGCCCTCCTATGATTTTCTTGAGGCGGACGCTTCGCTGGTCAGGGATCTAGCGGCGGGAAGATTGATGTGACGTCTCCGCGATGTTCATGCCTACCAACGAGACAAAAGCTTTTGAACGCGGAGCTCGCTGAGAACATCCGCGGAGTACGCGAAGAGAGGCGAGGGCGCACGAGGCGCTACTCCCATCCGCCGCTCCTTGGTCCAGTATGCTTTAGATTTGTTGGAGAAAGCCTTTGTTTCCAGCGTTTTCCAGCTTTAATTTCGTATCGCGTGTTCCTCAGCTTCAAAATTATTAATGGTAGTGATCACCACCAACACCGGGCGGCAGCCCTGAGGTATTCAGGGGTAGCTTACCTGGTCGCCCTGATTAGATGTCCCTCTGTCCCTTGCTCGCATGGGAAGGGTTGCGGGGGCCGTGAGTTTCCTAGGACTAGGCACGGCTGCACATCCAAGCCTTGCAATTCCAACCTTAGCGCGATCCTCCTGTGGAAGGAAAGGTTAGACTGTCACAATGGGAAAATTTAGCTGTGGAAAACTTCTGGCGGGATTCCCGCGCTCGCAAACGACAAAAGCCTTTGACCGCGAAGTTCGCGCAAGAAAGGCCGCGGAGGACGCTGAGAAAAACTCGCTACAACTAACCGCCGCCTCTTAGCGTCCAGAACCACGCGATCGTCAGGCCTATCATTACTACCGTCGTTAGCCAGGCGACCGCGTTGAACAGGCGCGTGTTCACATACTCGCCCATGAGTGCTTTCTTGTTGATCAACAGCAGCATGAAAATCAGCACGAAGGGGAGAACCACGCCGTTTACCACCTGCGACAAGACTGCGATCTTCACCAGCGGCAGGCCGGGTATTAGAAGGACGGTAGCGCCGGCGACAATCAGCAAAGTGTACAGCCAGTAGAAGAACGGAGCCTCGCTGAACTTCTTGTCTACTCCTGATTCGAAGCCCAGGCCTTCGCACACCGTGTATGCCGTGGAGAGTGGAAGAATCGACGCGGCAAACAGCGAGGCGTTGAACAGTCCCACGGAGAACAGGATGTAAGCATACTGTCCAGCCAGCGGTTTCAGAGCCTGGGCTGCATCCGCCGCGTACTTGATGTCACGGAATCCGTGCACGTACAGCGTTGCGGCGCAGGCTACGATAATGAACCAGGCTACAACGTCGGTAAAAATGCAACCCACGATCACATCCCAGCGCGAAGCCTGCAGCCCGCGCCGGGTCACGCCTTTTTCCACAATTGAGGACTGCAGGTAGAACTGCATCCAGGGCGCGATCGTCGTGCCCACCACACCGATTACCATGTACAAGTACGCCTGCTCCCGAAACCTGGCCCACTCCGGCGGTTTGAAGGTTGCGATGGTTGCGACTTTCCATGCGGGATGGGCCCGTATACCGGCAAAGATGTACGTGACATAGACGAACGACGCGACCAGGAATACCTTCTCTACACTCTTGTATTGACCTTTCACCACGATCAGCCAGACGATGACGGCGCAAACCGGCACGGTTATATAACGGGAGAGCCCGAACAATTCAAGGCTGGTGGCGATGCCGATAAATTCCGTCACCACGTTGCCGAAGTTGGTGATCAGAATTCCGAGCATCATCAGGAACGTGATGCGGAAGCCGAACTCTTCGCGGATGAGGTCGCTGAGTCCCTTGCCGGTCACGGCTCCCATGCGGGCGCTCATCTCCTGCACGACGATGAGGGCGAGGGTGATCGGGATCATGGTCCACAGCAGTAGAAATCCGTATTGCGCGCCAGCCTGGGAATAGGTCAGGATGCCGCCGGCGTCGTTGTCGACGTTGGCGGTGATGATTCCCGGTCCTACTACGGCCAGGAACAGCAGGGTCCGGCCTCTCCAGAGTTTCAGAAGTCTCATGCGGGCATTTCAACGACATAAGAATTAAAGCCAACCGCGAACCGGACTGCGGCGGCGTTTGGAGACGCGCAGTCTGGCTCAAGGCCGCATCAGAATACATGGTCTGGCGCTTCGTGCGATAGACGAAAATGAGAATTACGGAGAAAAAAGGGCACGGCGCACAGAGTGGGGTGGCGCACTCCTGGAGTTCAGAATTGGATTTCAAAATATTATCGCGGAGGTCGCGGAGAACGGCCGCGGAGTTCGCTGAGATGCGCGTTTTGCTGCTCCGGCAGTTTAAGATGTTTCCTAGGCTTACAGGTACTCCGCCAAACTACGAATGACTAAAAACTCCGCTCGCTCTTCCTATTTGTTGATTGCTGTCGTCGTTGTCGTGCTTGACCGCTGGACAAAGCACATCGTGGCGCAGCGCATCCTACTCTATCGTCACATCCAGATTATCCCCGGCTTTTTCAGCCTCACCCACACCGAGAACACTGGCGCGGCTTTCAGTCTGTTCGCCGACTCGACCGGACCCTGGAAGACAGCCTTGCTCATTGGGTTCTCGGTGGCCGCGCTGGTTGTGGTCTCGATTTTGCTCTGGAAAAATAACCCTGCTCACGTGGCCACGGGCATTGGCTTGTCGCTGATCATGGGCGGAGCCTTGGGGAATCTTTGGGACCGTGTGTTCCGCGGGCGCGTGGTCGACTTTCTGCTGTTCTACGTGAAGCGACATCAGTGGCCGGTTTTCAATCTGGCGGATAGCGCGATTGTGGTTGGCGCTGGATTATTGGTGTTGGAGATTTTGTTTCATAAATCCACCAGTCACGAATCTCGGTCGAACTGATTACACCCGCCCAAATTAGAGTTGACCCGCAAAAAAACAAAAGCCCCCGCTCCGCCTCTCCCTGAGGAGAAACAAGAGCGGGGGCTGGGGTGCAGCAATTGCGAGAAGGCGGGTAGTGACCTGATCGGCGTCCGCCCCATCCCCTACAGGCCTGAACACAGGGCATATCATCCCTGGCTCCAAGCCCCGTGGGTTAGGCTGGGTTAGCGCTTCTTGTCGGCCGCGTCGATCTTCGAGTGATCGTCGAGCTTGGTCTTCCTGGCGGTCTCTTTGTCGCGCGCATGCTGCTCGTTGTTAAGCTTCTGGATATCGACGTGAGTGGTATTGGTCGAACCTTTCACCGAGCCTTTGTCTTGTTGCTTGGTGTCAAAGCCGGCCCCGCCGCCACCAGCGCTGTTGGAGTCCTTCTTGGCTTGTTCATCGGATTTCTGTTGAGCGAATGCTCCGAGAGAGAGCATCGCAGTGAGGGCGAATAACACGGCAAAACGCTTCATTTGTAGTTCCTTAGGTTTAAGATGGAAGGGGCTCGCGGCCCATTCTTTTGGTGCACTAACCGCAGCTCGACCCTACGGCTCCGCTGTTGCCAGTCGTAACAGAAATCCGGCTTTGGGCGATTCCGCCTTCCGCACGTAACCCAATGCTACGTTGCCCTCGAGAAGGACTCCAAGTTACGTTAGACAGAACTCATCGGCGAAACCCGACGGCGGATATCGAGAGGAACGGCGATCTTCTTCGCGACCTTCGCGGAGGTTCTAGCGCTCTTCCAGCTTAAAGGCTCTAAAGCTACGCGATCTTCTCTGAGGTTCTAGCGCTCCTCCAGGTTAAAAGGTCTAAAGCTCTTAACCGCAAAGGACGCGGAGGCTTCGCAAAGATCGCAAAGCGAAGTCAATCTAGTTATCTTTCGATCCTTCGAAGACCTGGGAGAGCCAGAGGGTTAGGGTTTCCGGGCAGTTTTGAAGCCATCTCCAATGCAGCACGGCACCCGTAGTACGGACCAAATCGTATTCGTTGACTGGGCGATCGTCTTCCACAGCCGGGGCATTACTATCCAGGGCGACCACTCTGGAGATCGGGACTTCCCTTCGTAACGTAGCGGCAAACATCTGTTCTGCGGTTGGAAACGGCCCCCATTCCACCAGATCCGCAGCCGCACTTGTCGGCATGCGTTTTGCCAGTTCGGACGCGGATCGATAAGGGATTGGCTGGCGGCTGGCAAAATAATGCAAGCCCACGCCTTCAATCGAAACAAACACGCGGACGTAGGGAAACGACTCGCTCAAAGCGCGGGCGATGGCGGCGGTGGTCACCGCATCTCCACCGGGGTACCATTGCTGCAGGATGCCGTCCCGCCGCAACCGTTTTTTGGCGGCGGAGTAGAACTCGCGAGAGTAAAGCAGGCTGGAGCCGGCTGCCCCTACTGGCGGGGGCGGGTCGATGATGATCACATCGTAGTGTCCAGTCGTACGCTCAAGGAAGCGCCGTCCGTCGTCAACCACGACGTGCGAACGCGGCGACCTCAGCACCTCCGGGCCGTTGGCGTGGTAGTACCAGAAAAGTGCCGGAACGCTGGGTACGAGATCCACGACCGTGGAGTCGATTCCCCAAGATAGCGCCGTACGGTGAGTCGTCCCCATGCCAAAACATATAACCAAGGCATTCTGCGGAGGATGGTCGAGGAAAGCCAAGGACATGCTGGCCATCAGTTTGGTGATGGGAGTCAGGTAGGTCATGTCCACGCCGTTCACGTAAAGCCGCTTGGTCATTCCCTGGCCCGCCGCGATCACGGTTGCCGTGCTGTCGCGGCGCACCTGTGCCCCGGGAACCTGCTGCACATAGCTCTGCGTCTTGAAGATCAAACCGAACGACGCAGCTACAATCACAGTGGACGCGATCGCACGCTGAGCCGTGAAGCGTTTTGCCGGCCCAGGCTGCTGGAATAGCGTAAACCACAAAGCGACCATCAGCCATGGAAGAGCCAGCGTCACCATGGCATAGCGCTCATCGATATAGGGCAACAAGACAAAACCCGCAACCAGCGGTCCCAGAATGCAGCCGGCGACATTGACCGCATACCCGATTCCCGCCCGGTCAGGGTCGCCTTCCGAGAAACAGTCGACCAGCCTCGGAGTCAGGAATCCCAGAAGGCCGCTGAATGCCGCGATACCCAGGGGCACGCGCAGCCACGGCGGAAGAATCGGCACGCGGGGATCGGCGGTGAGCAGCGGAATTAAGGCAGCGAGCCAAACGAATAGCCACACCAGAGTCCCTTCGCTGCTGTGACGGCGGCTCCAGAGGCGATACACCGTGGATCCGATAAACGTCGCGGCCAGGTAAACGCCCAGGATGGCTGAGAATGAATAGACCAGGTTACCGACATAGACTGTGTATTCCCTGGTCCAGACCAACTCCATACCCATGCTGGTGAGTCCGGTGGCGAAAAGTAACCACAGCGTGCTGTTCCCAAAAAGCTGACGCAGAGCAGGGGAGACTTGGATGGCGGCATCCTGTTCGGCGCCGTCATTGCTGCCCGCTTGCGGAGCCTGCCTGCTGGCGATCTTAAGGGCCACGCCGCAGACCATGAGATTGAGCAGCATCCCAAATCGCAGGGTGCCGGTAAAGCCGACGAGTTCGATCAACAGGAGGGGAATCAGCGCCCCCGCCACGGCGCCGAGGACATTCGCGAGATAAAGAAAGCTGAATGAGCGTCGCGACTCAAGGCGCTTATCGTTATTAATAAACCCGAGGCGCCTATCGTTATCAATGAGGCCCTTATCATTATTGCTATCACTACGGATGGCAAACATGCCCAGGGGAATGGTAGCGCCCATGCAGGCACACCACGGAACCAGACTGCATGTCAGCCAGAGACCGGCGGCAATGTAGTAGCCCGAGGACGACAGAGAGAGGCTGTTCCCCACATGTTCCAGCACGAAGCGGCCCACCAGAAATTCCGCGGGCACGACTACGGCAGAAACGCCAATTCCCAGTTCGGCCATGGCGTAAAGATGCAAGGGCGGAGAGGTGAGACGCCGCGCGTACTTGCGGATCAGTCGCCCCGCGGCCCAGGAACCGATGCCTAATCCCGCCATGAAGGTGGAGAGCACAATCGACACCAGGGCCGTGGTCACGCCAAATTGCGCCATAGCCAGGCGAAGCCAGATCAGTTCGTAGAGAATGCTGCAGAATCCCGAAACGAAGAAGAATGCGAAATACCAGCTCAGGCCGGTCGTCGCAACCGCTGATTTTTCAAGTGGTTTGGCCGCAGGCTCCGGGGAAAGAATTTCCGGTGGCGGCGGCATTGTCTCAATGGTCACAGCTTACTCCTTAGCGTCGGGGAACTCGAAACCGTTCGCTTCGTAATGCCTGCGTGACGAGTCTCGCTCGCTCAAGTCTCGCAGTCTCTTACACAGTGCAGGTGGAGATAACCTGCTGTCACGTAACGAAGGTCACCAGTCGCCGGCGGCTACGGCGTTCCGTAGAGCTGCTTGTAGACGCTGGCGTTGCGCATGATGGCCTGCACGTACTCGCGGGTCTCGGTGAAGGGAATCGATTCGACGAATTCCTGCGGATCGCGATACTTGCCCTGACCCAGCCATTCCTCGACGCGGTCCGATCCCGCGTTGTAAGCGGCGAGGGCGTATTCGAACGATCCGCCGAACCTGTCGACCATACCGCGAAAATAACGCGTACCCAGTTGCAGATTCACTGCGGGCGTGTACAACTGGCTGGGGTTGTAGCGCTGCAACTTCACTTCCTTGGCCACTTGTTTGCCGGTCTTCGGCAGCAACTGCATCAGCCCAACCGCATTGGCCCGCGAAACCGCGTTGGGATTGAATTCGGATTCCTGCCGGATGAGCGACGCCACCAGGTAGGGATCGAGCGCATTGGCCGCGGCAGAACGTTTCAGGTCGCTCCAGTAAGCTTTGGGGAAGAGAGCTTCCCAATATTTCCGCGGCAGGTCGGGAATGTCGAGAGCGAAATAATTTGGCGCGGAATGCTTCATCAGTTCGATGGCCTGGTCGTAATGCCCGGTCTCGTCGTAAAGCAGCGCAGTTTCTGCGGGACCCCAACTGCCGCCGTCGGGCGTAGCGGCCGCGGCGGCCTGCAATTCGCGCACGGCAAAATCTACGAGGCCGCCGTTGCCCAGAAGCTCCGCTTTCTGCACGTGTAATTCATCCCGCGGAGGTTCGGCGGGCGACACCTTGGCGTTGCTGTCGAGAGGCGGCACGCGATCCAGCAAGGCGTAGGTTGTGGTTGCGTCGTCGGCCGCGGCGGCGAGATGCTTCATCCTCTGCCGGCCCAGCTCGGCGTAATAGAAGTTGCGGTAGCGATCCGAGAGCTTTTGATAATAGGCGCGAGCCATGAGGGGCTGGTTGTCCTCTTCGGCGAGGCGGGCGCGCCAGTATAGAGCCGACGAGGTTTCGGCGCCGGTGGGATACAAAGATATCTGTTCTTCGAATGCCTTCTCGGCGTCCTGGTTGCGTCCTTGCCGAAGCGTGAGCCAGGCCGCCTTCCAATGTGCGTACGAAGCCTTCGCGCCGGTCGGGAAGCGCTGCTGGATTTCACGAAAGGCGTCGAGTGCCTGATCATATTCGTGATGGACAAGATGCAGATTGGCAGCGGAGAGAAGCGCCTGTTCCAGCCATGGACTGGTGGGAGCCGCGTGACGCAACTCATCGACGGTGCGGTAGAAAGCATCGTTGTCGCTGGCGGACCAGGCGAGTTGGCCGAGCAGGTAGAGACGCTGCGCGTTCACTTCGCCGCTCTCGCTGCCGAGCAAGGCGAGAACTAACTTCGCGTCATGGTTCCTGCCGCCGCGACGAAGTGCATCGGCCAGGGCAAGTTGCAGGGAAGGCTTGTCGTTTGCATCGGCTTCATTGGCCAGGCTGCGATATTCGTCGGCCGCATCGGCGTACCTCTTCCGGGAGAGCAATACGAGGGCCCGCGTTTTACGTTGCGTGACGGTTGGACCCGGCGCGGAGGGCAACTTCCTTAACTCAGCGTAGGCCGCATCCGCTTCGGCGCTGGTCGGCATCGTGTAGTAGATATTTCCCAGCGTTTCGGCGGCCTTCGACGGCTGGCCCGAAGAGGCGTAGGCGCGTCCCAGCGCAAACTCCACGTCCGAGCGTATGGGCTGGCGCAGCGGCTCCAGTAAAGCTACTGCCTCCGCGGCTTGCCCTTCGAGCAGCAGCGCATCGGCATAGCGGAGTGCGGCATCGCGTACCAGCAGCGAATCCGGATGGGCGTTGGCAAAGTCGGCCAGGTTTGATACGGCTTCGCCAGTGCGGCCAGTCTGCAGGTACGAGGTTCCGAGATAGTAGGCTACGTAATCGCCCAGGTCCCCGGCGTGGACCTTGGCCCGATTTAGCGGATCGATGGCTTTGGCATAGTCTCGATCAAGCACGTGCGCGTAGCCCAGCACCAGCCAAGCCAGCGCTCCGGCGTCTTCCTTGGTGTGGGCGCGGGCATACGCTTCAACCCCGTTGTAGGCTGCGATTGAGCGATCCTGCAAAAGTTGTTGCGCCATGGGACGCAAACTGGCTGAAGCCACAAAGGCCTGCCGCATACGCGCGACTCGCGGAGAGATGGTCCGATGCTTCCGGGTGCTGACCGGGTGGTGCGTGGCTGCGCCCGTCGCCGTCTTCTTGGCGCCAGTCGCCTTGTGGGTTTGGGTTTTGCCTGAGGGAGCGGGCTTAGTGGGCTTCTTGGTGGTTGTGGTATGAGCCGGCTTTCGCGGAGTCGTATCGGCCTGGCTCTGCGGGGTTGTGGACGCAGATTGCGGTAAAGCCTCCGCCGGGGCAGGCAGAGCGCCAAAGTAGCCGCAGAGAATTGCGGCCATGAGTACCCACCACTTCGTTGAACCTAATTGCACTGAACCCGATCGCACTGCGTTAGTTTCGCGAAGACCACTTGCCTGCCAGAGCTTCTATTGCCAGAGCTTCTACTGCTAAGCTTTCTTCTGCAAAATCATGCCGCAAATTAGCGGCGAAAATTCGAACCCATAATAGAGATGTCGTCTTCCGCCAGGCTGCGCAGCAGTTCATGGTGAAAATAGTCACCGCTGGCGGCCGCCGTATTGCCGTAACGTTTCTGAAATATACCACGGCTTTTGTCGATGTCTTCCCTCAAACGGTCGTAGAGATCTTTGTTGCGACGTCCCTCTGCCACCTTGGCCTGGTTGTAGAGCTTGATTTCATCCACCAGAAGGCGCGCGAAGCGTTGCGCTTTGCGATGGACGTCGGCGTCTTCCGGCGAGAGTCCAGCCAGGGGATCAGTAGCGGGGGCGGGCGCAGCCGCTACGGACGCATGCGCGGAAACCACCTCCACTATCTCGGGTGAAGGCGCGGGATCGGGCGTGAAGCTGGCAGGCACATGTTTGGGCGCATGCGACGCGAAGGGATCCGAAAAGGAAGAAACCGTGTGCACGGGCGCGGCGCTCTCAACCTGGCTCGGCACCGTGTCTTCCCTGGCCGCCGCCTGCTTGCGAAGCGATGTTACTTCGAGCCATGCGCTGGTTGTGATCACCAGCAATTGCAGAGCGTCGGAATCCAGCGTGCCGCTGTCGCCTCCGTCGGCGTAGACCAGGGCTGCCACTTTGTCTTTCAGCGTCAGCGGCAGCACGAGCACCTTTTCGTGTGCCGGGCGGCCGAAGTGCTCGGCGAATCGCGGGTCCATGCCCGCGATGGTTCCCGCAGTTGCCTCTCGATTCTGGTAAGCGTTTGCCACCGGCCCGGCATTCAGATCAAGGGGAAAGTCTTTGGCGGTTTCTTCCTCGCCGAAGCCGCGGGATTGCCAGCCGGACGCGGCTCCCGCCTTCACTACGAAAAGTGCGATGCGCGAACAGTAGGCGCTGCCGGCATCGAGCAGAGCGCGCAGAATTTCTTTTTGAGTTGAGCCCGCATGGACATTGGCGACGGCTTGAACCAGCGCGCTGGAGTCAGTTTGCGCCGCCGCGGGCGGGGCTGCCGCAGCCGCTGGCAATGCTTCCAACACTTGTCGCACAATCTGCGATTGCAGTTGCGGCACATGCTCTTGCAAGGCTTGTGCTACGGCCTGCTCGACTGCCTGCCGGACCTCGCTCTGCTTTTCGTTCTGTTCCGCCATGCTGAGAGACAAATCCCCTGGAAACCTAACCCGTCCGGTAACCTCGATCCGGACTGAGCCCTAAGTGCTGATTATACGGCACTTGTAGGAATGCCCCAGAGTACGCAAGGACGTGTTCGACCGCGTCAGTGTCTTCGCTTCGACTGTATCGCAAACTCCGGAGGGATCAAAGCTCGATTGAGGTGTCCAGGATTGTTCCTCTGCGCATGCGGCGGGAAGAATGTTGGGCTGCTCACGGTGCTTCTTTGCGCGCACGAGGTTCTCTCGGGTTGACCGCTTTCCAGCGGTTCAGATTCTCGGCCCGCGTGAAAATAAATTTGCAGCAGGAGGTTCAGGTTGGTGAGTGGAGTTTACTACTTGATTACAGGGTACCCCCCCTCCCCCTCCCCCTCAATCTTTAGAATCATGGGGTTAGGCATGGTTTGGCCCGCAAAATCTAGATGTCAAAGAACTTACAGGTCAAAATCTAGAAAGGAAAGGAGTTGCTGGCGACTTCTTGCCCGACTCCTCCGAGTTTTTCCATCTAGATGGCGCTGCTACTGCTGGGATAATTATGGGATGAATTGAAAACGAGGTCAAGGTCAGATGTCACAATGGGGCTGTGGAAAACTTGATTCCCCTCCGACGCTTTTTGAAAAATAGTGCCAGCCCCGTCTGTCCCCGCGCTCCCGTCCCCGCGCTCCCCTCAATGGAGCTTCCGGAGCATCGAGGTTACGTTTTGGACAGCAACTTCGAGGTCTAACTCGCCCCGATGTAGCGCCACCATCGACATTCCCAAGTTTTTACCCACAAACAGATTTGTCTCAATGAGGTCGTGAAGGCTCCGGTCAGCATAAGGCGTGACCTCTCGCACCAGCATTGACTTAAAACATATGGCCTCCGGAACATGATCAATAGCTAGTACCGACTGCACCTTCTTCTGCAACAGAGGGTTTACCAAGGCCATGAATGCCTTGACTGTCTCAACAGTTGATGCTGGAGGTAGTGGAAGCAAAGCGATGTAGAAAATCAGTGCTTCTTTTGATCCGCTCCCAAAGCTTCTCAGTGAACAAGGCACGTCTGTACCTGATACATTGCAGCGACCCGAGGCAAAATCTAACCCGAGGGCGGCCCAGTGAAGTCCCGTTTTGAGGTTGGTCATCCTCTTTGCAATTTCTTGAAATTCCTGTCCGTTCATTTGTGCGCCATCGAACTCAACAGTTCGCCCGCTTTACGTCCTACATCGCTATCTGGCGCTAACTGAATCACTTTTCTGAAATGATGGATCGCCAGAGAACTCTGGCCGATTTCTGCATAAGAAATAGCCATACTCATATTCGCCCTAACATGGCTCGGCTCTAATTTCAAGGCTGCGAGATAACTTTGCACTTCTTCGGCAGGGCGCCCCCATCGCATATAGACCACTCCCAGAGCAAAATATCCGTCTGGGTCTGTGGGTCTAAGCGCGATGTAGCATTGAATTGCCTGAACTGCCTCGGGAAACCTGCCTAAGCTTTTGTAGGAGTGAGAGAGATTGTAGTGCGTTTGCAGGGAATCCGGGTTCTAACGATATGGCCTTCTTGTCCGCGTGGATTGCATTGTCATGTTCGCCGAGAATTGCGAGACAGCTTCCAAGCGCAAAATGCGGCGCGAACCATGTAGGTTCGAGTTCGGATGCAGCGATGTAGTGCTGGACACGAGAGATCGTTGGGCCCTTTTCGGAGAGCTCTTGTGCCAGCATTACCCTTTCAAGCGCAAGCGGACTTACCCAATCCCAGTACATGCTCTCCAACAACTCAGTGCCTATTCGAACCTCTTGCTTTTTCTTCGAAGGTCCCCAAAAAGCCATATGTGCCTCCGTGCCCCTTGATCACCTGTCTTTAGAAGCCAAACAGCCTCAAAATGAATGCCCCCAACTTGCGCTGTCGTCCGCTCTTCGTCAACGGAATGCCGATTTTCCGGGAAATCTTCGATTTAAACGCGGAGACTCCCAGAAGTCTCCAAATTGAAAAACCACCAAGGTTCATGCGGCTCCCTTATTGTTTCTACCCCTTCGGCGCTGCTACTTCGATCTTCGGGTCAAAAACCCAATACCTTTGGAAACAGCTTTGAAAGAAAACACAGTGATTTTGATCGCAGTTCGTGCCGGGATCAACGGAATGACGGTTCCCGCGACGCGGTGAGCATGTCGCAAGGCGTTATGAATAGCCCGGATTGGATGTTGAGCGGCGTGGAACACGATGATTCACCCCAATTTCACAGTCTTAAGCGGGATGCCGATTGCTCTGGAAATCCTCGACTTGAAAGCCGAGACTCGTAGGGAACAAGGGACGGGTTCCATGAACGGACCCTCATTATCTATCGATTGCGCAAGAGAGACCGCCGATGAGAACTACGTGCTGCCGAGAAGTGCGACGGAGAGATGCGAAAGGGACTTCTCAAGCCTAACCCTCTGCGTCACCAATAGCAAATGAGCCTTGGGCACAGATTTTGCTGCAACACGAGCTAGGATCGTGGATACAATGGGCCTAGCGCCGTGATGCCCAAAACTGCAAAGAAAATCGTCCTAGTCGTCGCCGCCTTCATTTTGGTCGTATTCGCCGTTTTTCTGTTCAACCAGACGATGCAGATCGTCCAGTCGGCACGGGCGGTTAATGCCGTTTTCGGCAACGGAGTGATGTGGGGTCTCATTTTCACCTACTGCATACTGCTAACGACTCCGTTCGTGCTTTGGTTCCGGTTGCCGAGACGGATGCTGCCGCCAGCAACGACCGAGGGCGAGGTTTATGACCGATTTCTCCTCGATTTCAAGAAACGGCTCTCACGCCATCCTCGACTTCGTGGACTCACTCTGAATTCCACGGCGGATATCGAGCCAGCTCTTCAGACACTCGATAAGCACGCCGACGATGTAGTCACGTCTACCGCATCAGCGGTATTCCTGAGCACAGCCGTTTTGCAGAGTGGTCGATTGGATGTTCTGGTGGTGTTTGCCGCCCAAACACGGCTCATTTGGCAGGTTGCCCACGTGTACTACCAAAGACCGTCGCTTCGGGACTTTGTGCAGCTATATGCAAACGTGGCTTCGACTGCATTTATCGCTGCTGGCATTGAGGACATCGATGTCGATGTGCTGGTCGGGACGATTTTCGGCTCGACGGTTGCAGCGATTCCGGGAATGCATCTTCTCGCCAGTTCTGTCCTGTCCGGTTCAGCGAACGCCTTTCTGACGCTCCGCGTCGGAATGATCACCAAGGAATACTGTCGCTGTACGGTGCAGGTTGAGAAGACGGGACTCCGGAGAGCCGCCACCCTGAAAGCTGCGAAGCTGCTTGGCTCGATTGTTCGGGAGGGAACCGTGAAGTTGTCGAAGGCCACTGTGAAAGCATCGAAAATGAAAATGAGCCAAGCGTTTCAAGTTGTAACCGGACGGCGTGGAAAGGTGGAAACATCGTAGGACGTCTCCCAACCTTTACTTGGCGAACCAGCCTCGTGCGAAAATTCGGTCGCTGAAAAGAAACCGGTTGCGGGCCTTTGGGAGTACCCCCTTGTGAACCACCCCGGCTAGGTCGTGGGGGCTGGCCCCCGGATTCGCCTAAATCCCCGGCTTCCAAGTAGAATGGTCGTTACCATCGTGTGCCGCGGTTTCGTAAATCGTAGTCAAAATACTGCATCGCCGAGAGAATGGGAGCCATCCAAAACAAACTAGAGGGGCCTGTTACCGATGAACTGACCCTGGTACAGGCGGCCAAGAAAGGCGACGACTCGGCTTTTGAAGAGTTGGTTCGCCGCTATGACCGCAACGTTTTTCGGATCGCGCAGCACATCACGCAAAACCGCGAGGATGCGGAAGATGTGGTGCAGGAAGCGTTCCTGAAGGCGTACAGCAACCTGGCTAAGTTTCAGGAGCAGTCCAAGTTTTATACGTGGCTGGTGCGCATCGCCGTCAACGAAGCGTTGATGAAGTTGCGCCGCAAAAAGCCCGAGCGCACCGTTTCGCTCGATGAGGACATAAAAACTGAAGATGATTCTCTTCCGCGTGAGATCGCGGATTGGAGCCCCAATCCCGAACAGCAGTACACGCAGGCAGAGTTGCGCGAGATTTTGAGCAAGACGATCCAGGGCCTTCCCCCGGGCTTCCGGACCGTATTCGTGCTGAGAGACGTGGAAGGGCTTTCTACCGAGGAAACCGCGGCCGCGCTGGAGTTGAGCGTGCCCGCGGTGAAGTCGCGGCTGTTGCGGGCCCGCCTGCAGCTGCGCGAGCGCCTGGGAAGGTTCTTCCAGAAACGCGGGAATGGAAATGGAGATGGCAAGAGTGGAGATGGCAACCAGTGAAATGCTCTGAGTTTCTGCACGAGCTGACCAACTATTTGGACGGGGTGCTCGACGAACCTACCAAGGTCGAGTTGGAGAATCATCTTTCCTGGTGCCACAACTGCTACGTGGTGTGCGACACCACGAAGAAAACCATCGAAATCTATCGCGACTCGCAACTCTACGAACTGCCCGAAGACCTGCGTTCCCGGCTCCGTTCGGCCATCATGACCAAATGCCAGCAGCACAAGCGGCGGGGCCCGGAGAGCGTCTGAAACGGCCTGCGGAATCATAACCGGCAAACAATCAGGCAAACCCTCCACTCCATCGCATATAATGGATGTCGCGCCCTGGGGTGTTGTATGCTGCATTCTCGGAGTACGACCCTTCTAGTTTTGCCTCTGTGGTTCACTCTGTTCGGGATTGCCCCGTTGCCCGCTTACGGTCAGGCCGCGGATCCCGGGCCGGCGCAGAATTCGCCGTCTGCGTCATCCCAACCACCATCTTGGCAGTCAGTCCCCCAATCGACGCCCGCGCAGAGCGATCAGCCGGTTGCTCCGGTGGCGGAGCCGATCCCTGGCAATGCGGAGCGCATGTCCCGGCAGACTCGCCTGGAGATCATCCGCAACTTTGAAACCCAGCTAGTGTATTCACGGGCTATGTTTCCGATGAACACGAAAGGGCTCCGGTTAAGAGGGGACGAGATCACGCCGAACGGGGAAGAATTGCGCCGGGCGCTCGCTCTCTGGGGACCGGCGATAAAACCGGGCGATCCGGCGCACATCTCGCTGGTGCAAATCAAGGACGATCACATTCATTTCGAGATCAATGGGGGGCCGGTACGCCGGCAGAAGTGGTACAAGCACGTTCAGATTTCAGGGGCCAACGGTGCAAGTGTTACGCCGGGCAAAGACGAGCCACAAAAAAATCCCCACGGTTCGTTCGTTGACATTTATTTTGCCAAGTTTGTTCCGGAGATGACGGGGCAGCAGTTGCGGGCATTGCTGTTTCCCGTGCTCGACTTCAATGCCCGGAGTAAGGAGCAAGCTTATCTGGACACCGTGCCTCCGAAGGTGAAGGAGGCGATTCTGGCGCATCGTGTGCTGGTTGGGATGAATCAGGAGATGGTGCTTCACGCCAAAGGCAAGCCGCCACGAAAGGTGCGGGAGCGGGACGGTGAGACGCAATATGAGGAATGGATTTACGGCGAGGCTCCGGCGGACGTCGATTTCGTACGCATGGTGGGCGATGAAGTGGTGCGCGTGGAGATTGTAAAGGTCAGCGGCGAGAAAATTGTGCGCACGGAGAAGGAAATCGTACTGCCGACGTTGGATAAGGATAAGGACAAAGAGGCGAAGAAAGAACCGGAAGCGCGTCCGGGAAACCGTCCATCCCTGCGCCGCCCCGGGGAGGATCCAATCGACGTGACCAAGCCGGCGGACGGAACGGTGCCGCCCCCGCTCACGCCTCCGCCACCGGACTTGCCGCAGCCTCAGGGCGGGCCAGGGGAGATTGTAGGGACGCGGTAGCAGCGGGATTCGCGATTCTGCACAAGGCAGCCAAACAGGAGAGAAGTTTTTGTACACTCCGCGGCGTTTCTCTGCGTCGTTTCTCTGCGTCTCCGCGATTTAGGGTTCGTGAACGCAGCGGTACTTCAAAATCTTAAACGCGGAACTATGGACCACTGCTGCGGAGCGCGCTGAGATGGGCGGCTACTGTAGAATCTTTGCGTGGCCGTGGCCATTCAATGTCGCGATTTGCGCAAGACCTACGACGGCAAAGTCGAGGCTGTGCGCGGGCTGAACCTTGAGATTCGCACCGGCGAATGCTTCGGGTTGCTGGGGCCGAACGGGGCGGGGAAAACAACCACTATCGAAATTCTTGAGGGCTTGCTGGAGCCCACTTCGGGCGAGGTGTCGATCCTCGGCCACTCCTGGCGCGAGAATGCGCGTGAGATGCGGGAGTGGCTGGGAATCTCGCTGCAGGAAACGCGGCTTTCGGAAAAGCTCACGGTGCGCGAAACGGTCGAGCTGTTTGCCAGCTTCTACCGGGAGCCGCGATCATTCGATGACGTGCTCGAAGAGTTGCAGCTCACCGAGAAGGCTGATTCGTGGGTGGGCAAGCTTTCCGGCGGACAGCGGCAGCGGCTGGCGGTGGCGACGGCGCTGGTGTGCAATCCGAAAATTCTTTTTCTGGATGAGCCGACGACCGGGCTCGATCCACAGAGTCGGCGGCAGTTGTGGGACATCATTCGTGAATTTCAGCGCGCCGGCGGCACCGTGTTGCTGACCACGCATTACATGGATGAAGCGGAGCGGCTGTGCGACCGCCTGGCGATTGTGGATCACGGGCAGATCATTGCGGAGGGTTCGCCTCCAGATTTGATTGAGCGTTTGGGCGGACATCACGTGGTGGAGTTTGCTGTCGGCACAAACTCTGACGGAGCGGCGCTCGCCGCCTGGCGCGCGTTGCCCAGCGTGGAGTCAGTGCGCGAGGATGACGGCATGGTGGCTCTGAGTGTGAAGGAGCCGCATCTAACCATTCCGGCACTGCTCGATGCGGTCGGAAAACAGGGAAGCGTGTTGCAGCATCTGACCACGCGACAGGCCAGCCTCGAGGACGTCTTCGTACGGCTGACCGGGCGTCATCTGCGGGAAGAGTGAGATGGAATTGAAAGCATCAACTGTGAGTGGATATTTTCGTTACCTGATCATTCTGGTTGTGGCTTCGGCTGCAATACTTAACGGGCAGTATGTTTTTGCTCAAGCATCGGCGGCCGATGCGTCGACCGGTTTTCCTCCGCTGGATCAGTGGAGGAGGGCGATCATCGCTGGAGATGCCGCCACGTTGAGGGCGTTGTACAGTACCGATCCAGCGGCACAAGTGCAGGCGAACGGAGCTGCGGCCAGTGCCGATGCGGACATCAATTTCTGGCTGGGCCTGAAAGCGCGCAGCATGAAGCTGGAAATCGTCCGGATCAAGGAGCGGCCCGGCGCTGAGAGCATCATCTTTAAAGCCGAAGTGCAGACGGGGCCGAATGGCGAGACTATGAACGTGACCGACGCTCAGGGATGGCGGAAGCAAGCCGAGCAGTGGCGGCTGGTCGGCGCCGAAAGAACGGATGCTCCTCACCTCAAGCAGCCGTCCGACATGAAGAAGGATCTCTACCCAGCGGAGGCCGACGCGCGCGCGGAGATCAAGGAGGCGGAAGAGAAAGCCGCGAAGGAACATCAGCGCATCCTGCTGGTCTTTGGAGCGAACTGGTGCTACGACTGCCACGTGCTCGATCTGGCGTTTCATCGGCCTGATTTCTCATCGGTGATGGCAGGCTATGAAGTCGTGCATGTGGATATTGGGCCTGACGGTCAGAAGAATGGCGATGTGGCGAAACAGTACGATACGCCGCTGAATAAGGGCATTCCGGCCCTGGCAGTGCTCGAGGCCGACGGCAAGGTGGTGGTAAGCCAGAAGAACGGAGAATTCGAGGACGCGCGTTCGCTCACTCCGGAAGTGTTGCTTGAGTTTCTGAACAAGTGGAAGCCTGAGGCGCGGTAGGTAATGGCGCGATGAGTGTTGCGGAACAAATCCCAGCCGTAGAACCAAAGCTCCCGCGGAAACGGCCGCCCAAACGGAACGGACGCTGGTCGGGATATCGTCAGCTGCTGACGGCGCGCATGCGGGAACTGCAGCGCGAGCCGGAGGTCGTATTCTGGGTATTTGTGTTTCCACTATTACTCGCGACGGGGCTCGGGATTGCTTTCCGCAACAAGCCGGGCGACGCGTCGTCTGTCGCGATTGTCGCGGGAGCCGGCGCGCAGCAAGCTGAGGCTTTGTTGCAACGTTCTCCGCGGCATGAGGCATTCAAGATTGATGTGGAAGAGGACGGTGCGGCGCGCAAGGGATTTCGCCTGGGCAAGTACGATCTTGTGATTGAGCCCGACGGAGCGGGAGGATTGCGTTATCGCTACGATCCGGCCCGGCCGGAGAGCGTGCTGGCGCGATCGGAAGTGGACGATGCGCTGCAGACCGCAGCCGGCCGCAAGGAAGTGGTCGCGACCTCGGTCGTCACTTCGTCCGAGCCGGGTTCGCGCTACATCGACTTCCTGATTCCCGGATTGCTGGGCATGAACCTGATGAACTCCGGGATGTGGGGCATTGGGTTTGCGCTGGTGGACATGCGGCAACGCAAACTGCTGAAGCGCTTTGTGGGTACGCCCATGCGGCGGGGAGATTTTTTGCTGGCTCTGCTCTCGAGCCGCCTGGTGCTGATGATCATCGAAATCGGATTGCTGCTGACGCTGGGCGTCATCGTCTTCCACATGAAAGTGCTGGGATCGCTGTTCGCGATTCTGATGCTCGGTTCCCTGGGAGCGATTTGTTTTGGTGGAATCGGATTGCTGACCGCGAGCCGGGCGCAGAAGATCGAGAGCGTCAGCGGTCTCATGAATCTCGTGATGATGCCGATGTGGATTTTCTCCGGCGTGTTCTTTTCCTATGAGCGCTTTCCCGCGGTGATTCAGCCCCTGATCAAAGCTCTGCCTCTGACCGCTTTGAACGATGCACTGCGGGCCAGCATTCTGGAAGGCACGCCGCTGATCCATCAATGGCCGCGCCTGCTGATAATGGCTGTATGGGGTGGTATCTCGTTCGTGCTGGCTTTGAAGTGGTTTCGGTGGACTTAGGAGGCGGCGCCGGTTGCCGCTCCGGACGCCTTCCTCCCCGAAAAGTCCCCGATCTCTGCAGATTACTCCTTGTCGTACACCGCGCTGGACGTGACCTTCTCGCCCTTTGGGTTAGTTCCGCTTACCGTGACGGTGCGGGTTTTGCCGTCGGCCGATATGACAATCCTACCCGTGGCGACGACCTTGCCGGCTTTCTTATTGGTTAGCTCGCTCGTGCGGTCGTCGATCTTTTTGTACGACCGTGTGTCCGCGGTCGGATCGCCGGTGATCTTGTAGTCTTTCCCGTCGAACTTTCCGGTCCACTCGTTGTGCGTTGGCTTACCTTCACCGTCGACTCCATCCACGATGACTTTTATTTCGTCTCCCGTCGCGGCTTCGTACTTGACGGTATGGTTTTTGGGGGCGCCCGGGGGAAACTTCGATTTGGCCTCGTTCAGTTTCCAGGTGCCCATCATGGGGCTGGCGAACGCCAAGGCGACTACAAAGCACAGAGCCAGGGTGAGTAGAATCGGTTTTGTTTTCATGTTCCTCCTGTTTGAGAAGCAAATTAACGGATTGATTGAAGCGGAGCGGATTCTACGCTAACCAGCGGGTTCAATCAAGGTGGGGGCCGAAGCCTGGGCCTCGTCCGCAAGGTTAGGAGAAGTCACGAACGAGGCCGGCTGCGGTGCTTGCGAAGATATTTCTTATTTACGTCTTGACTAGCTTGGCGGCGGCCTTGCGGACTTTCGCCCAGCGCAGTTTTTGCGCTTCGGCAATCCGTCGGCGGGCATCCTTGCTCAAGGTACGGCCCGTCTTCTTGAGCTTTTTCCCGCTGGCTTGGCCAAGCGCATCGAGTGCTTTCCCTACTTGTCCCATCTCTTTTTCGAGACGGGAATACTCTTTTCGCAGGGAAGCTACCACTTTGTTGATGATCATTAGAACCCCCTCTTGACGTAAGGCTAACACGGAAAGACATTGGTTGGGATTTATTAGAGGTGACTGTAAGTAAGAAAATCTAACTTCGCCTCTAGGTTGGTTAACGCGCCACCGAGTAACGCTGTACATGGACTCTGTCGACGAAAGTTACGTTTGAAACTGGGAACGCCGTGAGGCTTAGGTTCCAATGAAACTTTGCAAAATCAACGGGGTTTAAGTGGGTGGGATAATCTTACGCACAGGGATACTCCGATGAAACACTCGCTTCGCCGTCGAGCTGATCTTCTGACGCCATAGGAGCGCACCAGCAATTTCGCAAAAGTGTATAGATTTGAACAGAAACCACGATCTTAAATTGTGTACTCTTGCCCGCAGAGTGGCAAAAGGCCGCAGCTGACAGGCTGCCGCCCTCGGCGGCGCGCCGGAGTCTAGATGTTTGTTCCCGCGAATTTCCGGCGCGCCACCTCCCCTAAATTCCCACTTCCATAACTGGCTCCTCTCTTTCACCGTTATCCAAGCCCAGATATCCAATGCGGTAGGTAAGTGGTGCCTGGGGGTGCCGCTGGGTGTAGCGTCGCTGGGTGTACTATCGAAAGATGAGCGGCATTGCTTCAGAATTGGTGGATTCCTCCCCGGCAGATCGCCCGTTGGCTTTCGATATCCTCGTTCGGGAAGAGCCCGACGACGATGAGGACGAGGACGAAGACGAAGAGGACGACGGGGAAGATGAAGACGAGGGCGAAGACGACGGCAACTCCGATGGATACTCGGAGTGAGGACGTCTGGCGGCCGGAGTGATCTGGCCGGAGGTGAGAGCCGGAGTGTGCAAGATTTTTCCTTGGTTTTTCGCTTGGGCGTGTATAATAAGAGACAGCTAAGTTTGACTCACAAGCAACTGAAGGTCGGTATCGCCAACCAGCGTCACCCCCTCACTAGCAGCGAATCTTCTCAGCACAATCCAAAGATACAAGAATAGGACTACCAACAATGGCAGAACAAGGAACAGTGAAGTGGTTTAACGACGCCAAGGGCTATGGCTTTATCAGCCGTCAGAATGGCGAAGACGTTTTCGTGCATTTCTCCGCGATTCAGGCTGGCGGCTTCCGCAGCCTGCAAGAAGGCCAAACCGTGCAGTTCGACGTGACCAAGGGCCCCAAGGGCTGGCAAGCGGAGAACGTCCAAGCTGTCTAAGTGACCGCTCTCTGAGTGAAAACAAGTGCCCGCGATCCGAGAGGATCGCGGGCATTTTTGTTGGATACAAAGCGGATTGACTCTTAGGGCTGCTGCCGCGCCCGCTGCACCATCTTTACCAGAACCTTTCTGGCTTCCCCTGTATTTGTCACTTCCCGCAGGAACGCGATGCGCGCGCCCTTCATTCCTTCTTGAGTTTTCAGGCGAACGTGAAAACCGAGTCGATCCACCGCGGTCATCGCCGCTTCTTGCGATTCAATGCCGGCCAACGCCCGGGCCATCAGGATAAGTGCATCTTTGTGATCGGTATTCATGTGTTCGATAATTCCGGCGGCGGCATCGGCCAGCGGGTCGGGTTGCGCCTGGTCGTAATCCGATGCCTGCACCCATCCCATCACGCCAAAGCCTCCCACGTAGTAAACGTCCAACACCTCCATGCGGTAGAAAGAGAAGTCTTCGAAGTCCACCCAGTACTTGCTGTTGGTGTAACGCTCGAGGTAGAGCTGGCGCGCGTCCGGCACCTCGGCCGTCGGGATAGTCAGCACATTTCCTATGACGGCAACGCGCGACGCGCCCAGAGGATCACCGCCTGAATCAGGCTGGGTTACGAGCAGGCTGGCGCGTGGATCCGCTTGCAGATTCTGTGTATGCATAGCCATACTGCTGATGAGGAAGATGGGGCGTCCGCGGGCATCGAGACCGTAGGGCATCACTGAGCCGAAGGGAAAGCCGGGCTGTTTACGTGAGAGAGTGGAAAGGCTGCCGATGCGGCCCAGATAGGCTAAGGTGCGCGCCCGCTCTGAGAATGAAGGCTCGGGGACTGCGGGTTGATCGCTGGCAGGACCGGGGCCCGCGTGTTTTCGTGAAGATGGAGGAGACATTTTGTTCTCTTCATGCAGTCTAACTGAAATAAGCGTGTGAGTTTGACCGATGTAGAGAGGGGCTCGCGAGCAGATTGTTTCTGGCGGCTGCGAGTGCTAGACTTTTGTTAGCTGAGGCTACGTCGTCGCTGATCCACTCAGTCAATCCATGCCAGTGAGCGGGAGTAGTTCAGCGGTAGAACGCCAGCTTCCCAAGCTGGATGTCGCCGGTTCGATCCCGGTCTCCCGCTCCATCTTTTCTTTAACTTTCTAATTTGCGCGCGCGGTTTTCATGCGCGCTACGGATGACTCGCGCAACCTGTTTAAGATCTTTGATGAAAGCTTCAAGTTGCGAACGCCTTGATTTTTCGTCCTGGGCGCGGAGAATAGACGACGGATGCACCGTCGCGATCACGTTGGCAGCGAGACTCGACGGTATCAATTTTCCGCGATCACGCGTCACGCGAAAGTCCTTACCCAGCAGTGCCTGTGCGGAGCTCGCTCCCAGGCAGACCAAGACCTCCGGCTTCACCGCGTCGAGCTCGGCATCAAGCCAGGGCCGGCAGGCTTGAATTTCCGGGTAGCGCGGCTTTTTGTGGATGCGTCTCTTGCCGCGTTCGGCCGGAGACCACTTAAAATGCTTCACAACATTTGTAACGTAAACTTCCGCACGGTCGATGCCGGCTTCCGCAAGAGCCTGATCGAGAATTCGGCCTGCAGGACCGACGAATGGGCGACCGAGCCGGTCTTCCTGGTCGCCTGGCTGCTCCCCCACCAGCATCACGGCAGCGGAGGATTTACCTTCTCCGAAAACGGTTTGCGTCGCTGTTTTCCAGAGGTCACAAGCCTTACAACTGGAAGCGGTCTCGCGGAGGACTGGAAGCGAAGCGCGCGGCGGAATCAAAGCTGCAGAACTGGAAGTGTCACGATGGCGCGCGCCATATTTCTGGCCAGAAGTATCCGGGATCGATTTCGAGGCGATCGGTTTCGCAGCGGAAGACATTAAAAGCTCCGGCTTAATCGCTGGACCACTCGTCTGGCCAACAGCTTTCCTGTTAAATAGGCTTTAATGTCCCACAAACCCATACGCAATCGACAGTACGTTTAGAGTGCGGATCATCTATGGCAGTGCGAGGCCAGCAACGCGAACGGAACGACGCTAAAGGTACCGATGCCTTTACTCAAAGGCCGGAGCCGCCGAGTTTGCATGCGGCTGCAAGTCCGGCAATGCCCGCTCCAACAACGATGATGGGAGCTTCCTCGCCCATAGCTGTTACCCCGCTCCTCGGTTCTGCAAGCAAGTGACCGGGCGCTCGTGTCTCGACTCTGTCCGAAACGGCGCGGTGAATTAACGGAGCAGGTAAAGGTCACGCAAGCAAAACGACGCTGCGGCACAGCTTTCGCTATGCCGCTTTTTTCTTTGGCACCTTGGCGCCTTTCTTGCGCGCCTCGGAAAGGCCAATCGCAATGGCTTGCTTGCGGCTTTTCACCGTACCGCCTTTGCCGCCCTTGCCCGACTTGAGCGTTCCGCGTTTCCTGCGTCGCATAGCGCTCTCAACTGTCTTCCCCGCGGCCTCGCCATACTTCCGACTCCCAGATTGTTTCTTCGTTGCCATTTTGACTCTCCCCATATCAGAGGTGCTGTGAGCAAAGTGCAAGCTACTTCCACGCGGTGTTAATAAGGCTGACCGAGTGCGTTCACAGGGCTCACGTCGCTTTGTGATGAGTTGCTATGAAAGAAGGTTGCAGACGATTGAATGTGGAACCTTGCACGCCGCAGTTCCGCAGAAGCTTGCGCCCAGCTTCAGTACGGCGCATACGATGGAGTTGGCAGGGAACCAATCGGGTTACGTCGTTACGAATCCTGGCTTTCTTCTGGTGCCTTCAAAATGCGCTTCAATCTCTTCCAGAGTTTTGCCTTTTGTTTCCGGGAGAAACACAGCCGCAGTGATGAAGTAAATCACGGTGCATCCCGCAAAGCCAAAGAACATTGTCGCGTAGCCATACTTGCCGACCGTGGGCAGGAAGACGGCGGCGATGCCGGTGGAAACTGCCTGGTTGAGCAGCAGGGCGATGCTCATGCCGTTGGAGCGAATACGGGTCGGCATCAGCTCGGAAAGCGCCAGCCAGACGCATACACCCGGGCCGACCGCGTAGAACGCCATGAACACGAAAAGAGTTAGCGCGACTTCCCATCCGCTGCTCTGGTTGGGCAAGGGAGTGATCAGGGCATTATCGATTTTCAGCGGAGCCTGGCGCGCAGCATCGAGATCGCCCAAGGGATTGGAGAAAAACGCCACCACTTTGTTGGCGGGGACACAGCTTTCGCGGGTGATTTCGATCGGGGTCGCGGCGGTGTCGTCGGAACGCGCGGCCTTGGTCGCCGCCTGGAAGTCCCCGTAGGAATAAATGACTACCAGGGAAGTCGGGCGGCTGGAGATCTGGTGAGCAACGTCCCCGCCGGAGCTCAGCAGCGTCTCCGCCAGCTTCTGGTCGTAGGTAAGGCTGATCTTCTGGTCCGCGTTGACCATCGACTGAACCGGGTTTTTAGAATCTATCCGCAAGCGTTCCGTCTGGCGGAAGAGCAGGCCGGTGCAGACCAGCGAAACAATAATTCCGGCGGTTCCCACCGACAGAAGGAATTTGCGTCCTTTGCGATCCACCAGCAGGACGCCGCCGATGGTCATCAGGAAATTTATGACCGTGAAAAGAACGTAGCCCCAATGGGCCTGCACATCGGAGAGGCCGCTCTGCAAAAGAATGTTGGTGTTATAGCCGATGATGGAGTTGATGCCAGTGGCCTGATTGCACGCCAGAATCGCACACGCCAGCACAAACGGGATCACATACTTTCGGCGTAGCAGCGATTCCTTGATCTTGGTGCCAGTTGAAGTTTGCGCTTTTTCGGCGGCGGCCGCCTGCTCTATTTCCGTAAGCTCGAGGTCAGCCTGTTCGGTGGTGCGGGAACGAAGGAGAGCCGCGTAAGCGGCGTCGCGTTTGCCTCGGCGAAACAGCCAGCGCGGGGATTCCGCCACCATGAAACTGCCAATCACAAACAAGATGCCCGGCGGCAGCGATACCCAGAAGATGCTGCGCCACGCTGTGTCTTTGAAGGCGATGAGCCTCACGGTGTCGCCGAGTTTTGCCACTTCGGCTACGCGAAAACTGAAATACATGCCAACGATGGCAGCCGCCGCAATCCCGAGCGTGAGCAGCCATTGGAAGATGCCCGTTCCCCTGCCGCGACTCGAGGCCGACAGGCACTCCGCCAGATACAGCGGCACCACTACCCCGATCAAACCGGCGCTGATGCCCTGCAACAGGCGCCCAAGAATCAACGGTTCATAACCGTGAGAGAGCGCAATCACCGGAATGCTGATGACAAACAGCACGCCGCTCAGCGTCATCAAGAGCTTGCGTCCCATCCAGTCTGCCAGCGCTCCCGCGAACAGGGTTGAGATGACGCTGCCGAGAAGCACGGCTGCAACGACGATCGAGAGCTGGCCTGCATTCAAGCCCGACGTGGCCTCCAGGTAAGGCAAGGCGCCAGCGATGATGCCGACGTCCACTCCGTACAGCAGGCCGCCCAGACCTGCCACCAGCAGGAGGAAGCGGTTATAGCCGGCCTTTTCGTCATTCGCCACGGGGTCAGTCCTTTCGTCGATCAGGACACCGCAAAGTTACTCCGCGAGAATACTACGATTAAACCCATTGGAGCCCGAATTTTCCTGGCCGCAAGCCGCCGCGGCACGCAACCTGTAGGAGGACTATGATGGCCTTATCATGACCAGCCGCAATGTTGAACCTCCCTCAAGTTCTGAAATGTGCGCCCACGTGAAACGTCTTGGATATTCGACTTCCAAACACGTTCGCCTGTATGGTGAGGATTTTGAAGTGATGTCAGACCCGTTTCCGGAAGCGGATGGTATCGCAGTTCGGGTGACGACGACAAACGACTCGGAGATTCGCGTGCTGCAGATCCCGTCGACAGTTTTTCAAAGTGTGAAACGGGGCCGCAGGGCTGCCTGACCGGGCGCTGTTCACAACACTCTGAGTGTCGCAACTCTAGAAGTGTGCCTAGGCTTCAGTTTTCTTGAGATGGTCCGAGAGCTGGCGCACCACTGAAACAAAAGTCTTGCTGGCCACTGAGAGCGTGCGGTCGCGCCTATAGGCGAGGCCGAGTTCCCGCCACAGTTCAGGACCCTCCATCTCGATCAGTTTCACTCTGCCGGCGGCTACTTCATCGCGCGCGAAAGCTGCGCTGATGAGCGAAATGCCAAGATCGGCAGCAACAAAGCTCTTGATCATCCCGATGCTGGGTAGCTCCATCCTGACTTTGAGTTCCGTGTTGTACTCGCGGAAAAGCTTGTCCAACAGTCTGCGGGTGTGGCCAGTTTTGGGCAGAAGCAGGGGATACTTCACGACCTCGCTGATCGGCGCCGACTTCAGCTTGGCTAGCGGATTCTTCGGACTCACCATCAGCATCAGCCGGTCGCGATAGATCGCCTGGACCTTCAGGCTGGGCGACTGAACTGGCAGGCTGAGTACTCCCACATCGAGCGAGCCATTTTCCAGCTTCTCGACGATCTTGTAGGTGAAGTTGCGGTAGATGCTGATTTGAACGTCGGGAAAACGGCGGCAGTACTCTCCGAAGACTTCGGGCAGAACATACAGGCAGGTGGCTTCATTGGCGCCTACCAGCAGCGTGCCGCGCGGAGTGTGGCCATGGTCGGCGACCGCAACCAGCGATTCGTCGCGCAGTTTTTTCATGCGCACGGCGTATTCGTGAAAGACCTGACCAGCGGGAGTCAGCTTGACCGACTTGCCGGAGCGGTCGAGCAGGCGATCGCCGTATTCCTGCTCCAGTTGGCGGATCTGTGCGCTGACCGCGGATTGCGAGCGGAAGACTTTCTCTCCGGCGCGCGAGAAGCTGCCTTGCCGGGCAACTTCCAGGAAGGTGATGAGCTGATCGAAGTCCATTCGGTGTAGTCAGAAGATTATAGCTAACTTGGTCTCGGCGCGGTTTTCGCGAGCGCGAGGATAGTTAAGACTGCTTATTGAACGACAGGCCTTTCGGAAGTGAGAGGCTTATCACGCCCGTAGCTGCGCGCTTCTTCGGCGGCAAGGCGCGAAAGAATCGAAGCCCACGATTCTTCAATCGAGCACGGCGGCGCCAGAGGCTCAACCCGAAGCAGCGGTAAAGCGGAGCGGGCGAGAAGCTCAGCCGCGCGGGGGCTGCCGGTGAGTTGCAGATGCCGGCGCAGAACGCGGCGCAGCCAGTGTTCTTCCTGAGGTTCGAGAGTTGCGAACCGTACTGAGTCGCGGTTGATGGGATCGTCGTATATGGGATCGTCGTTTATGTGACCATCGGTGAAGTAGTCATCGGCGTCGGTGCGCAGCAGATAGGCGAGGCCGCCGGTCATCCCCGCTCCCATATTCGCGCCCGCTGGACCGAGAATCACCGCCACTCCGGCGGTCATGTATTCGCATCCGTGACGGCCCACGCCTTCGACCACCGCGAGCGCACCGCTGTTGCGAACCGCGAACCGTTCTCCCGCTCGGCCGGCCACAAACAATTCGCCGGATGTCGCGCCATAGAGTACGGTGTTGCCGACCAGTACGTCTCCGCGCTGTGAGGCTTCGGCGTGCGCGGTTATGGCGATGCTGCCGCCGCACAGACCTTTGCCAACGTAATCGTTGGCTTCGCCGGTCAGCCGGAAGTTGGCGCCGGAAATCAGGAACGCGCCAAAGCTCTGCCCAGCGGTGCCGACGAACTCGCAGTCGGCGCCGGCCATGTCCAGAGTCGAAGTTCCCAACGAGGATCCAAGGCGGCGCAGCACCTCTCCACTGAAGTGCGCGCCGACGGCGCGATCCTTGTTTGTGATTTCAAAACGATAAGGACGGACGGAGAGCGACTCCAGATCGTCCACTACGCGGTTCAATTCAACGTGAACGCACTACTGTCCTCACGAGGACAGGGAAACTGTGCAGGTGGATTGGCGATGGGCTGCAGCAGCGAGGCCACGCTTTGTTCAGCTTCAGCAGAGCGCGGCTGCAACCGCTCAACGGAGCCCAGGATTTCGTCGATCGAACCTGCGCCCATCCCCGCCAGCAGTTCGCGTACGTCGGCCGCCAATGCGCGGAAGTAAGTCTCCACCATCTCCGGATTTCCGGCAAAGCGTGCGCGCAGGGTTTCATCTTGAGTAGCGATGCCGACAGGGCAGGTATTGAGGTGGCATTGCCGCGCCATGACGCAGCCGATGGCAAGCAGAGCGGCGGTTCCGAAGCCGAATTCCTCTGCGCCCAAAAGCGCGGCGACCACGACATCGCGGGCGAACTTCAAGCCGCCATCTACCCGCAATCTCACGCGGGCACGCAGGCCCGCCTGCACCAGCGCTGTATGTGCGTCCCGCAAACCGATTTCCCAGGGCAGCCCGGTGTTTTTGATGGAGGTGAGCGGAGACGCGCCCGTGCCGCCATCGTGACCACTGATCGTAATGACGTCTGCGCCCGCTTTGGCTACGCCGGTGGCGATGACTCCGACTCCCGAACTGGAAACCAGCTTGACTCCGATACGTGCGTTCGGGTTCACGGCCCGTAGATCATAGATCAACTGCGCCAGGTCTTCGATGCTGTAGATGTCATGATGCGGCGGCGGAGAAATGAGCGAGGTCCCAGGAACGGCGTGCCGCAGCCGCGCAATGTAAGGTGTGACTTTTATAGACGGCAGTTGGCCGCCTTCGCCGGGCTTTGAGCCCTGCGCCATCTTGATCTCGATTTCATCGGCGTGCACCAGATATTCCGCGGTCACGCCAAATCGTGCCGAGGCCACTTGCTTGACGCGGTTGTTGGCCTCTGGGCGTTCGTAGTAAATGTTGGGATCTTCGCCGCCCTCGCCGGTGTTGCTGCGTCCTCCCAGGCGGTTCATGGCGATGGCGAGAGTCTGATGAGCTTCGGGTGAAATCGCGCCCAGCGACATGGCCTGGGTGCTGAAGCGGCTGAGCAACGATACTTCGCTCTCCACTTCGCCTATGAGAACAGGCTGCGCGGGACGAAACTCGAGCAAGTCCCGCACCGCAACGTTCTTCCCGCTCTCCTTGCGGTCCTCGGAGAGGATCGCAAAAGCAGCGCGGTTCTGTTCTGTCGGGGACTTAATGTAGCGATGCATGCGCCGCACCAGTTCGGGCGAACTTGCGTGCTGCTCACCGTTGCGGCGGAAGCGATACAAACCGGCATCGCGAAACTCCGCAGCTGAAGAGCCGAAACCCGCGGCGTGACAGGCGATGCAATCCCGCAATAGATCGTCCAGGGTTTTGCCGCTGAGGGTGTGCCCGGCGTTCTCGAAGAACTCTTCGCATACCGACCGATCGAGTCCGATAGTTTCGAATAACTGGCTATTGCGATAGCTGCTGATCGTGGAAATGCCCATGCGGGCAAGCACCTTGCGCAAACCCTTTTCAATGCCGGCTCGATAGTGAGCGGGTCCGTTGACGCCGGCGCGGGACGCCATGCTCATGGCGAGATGGGGATGCACGGCGCTCGCTCCCGCTGCGAGCAGCAGGGCGACATGATGGGTATCGACGATCTGGCCAGTTTCCACAATCAGAGGAACATTCCAGGCGCCGGCTTCGGTCATCGCTTGCCACACGCACGAAACCGCCAGCAGCGCGGGCAAAGCGGCACGCTTATCGCTGAGCGTGCGATCACTCAACAAAATCGCGCCGGAATGGGACGCTTCGGTCGAAGCTTCTTCACGGATTCTGCTCAAAACTTGACACGCGGCGTCAACGCCTCCGGCCCTCTCAAAAGTTATATCGATGCAATGGAGCGACAGCGCTCCGGCAATCGCGTCCATCTGTCCCGCATCGAGCAGCGGAGAATTTAACTTCGTATTCTTGCCGAGATACACGTCGAGCGACATGACGTGGCTCTCGCGCAGCGGGTCGATGGGAGGGTTAGTAACTTGCGCGAACCGTTGCTTACAGTAATCCCAGAGAGGACGCGGCAGGCTCGACAGGAAGGCCGGGGGAGCGTCGTCGCCCATGCTCCACAGCGGTTCCTGGCCGTGCTCCACGAGAGGATAAAAGAGCATCCGGAACTGGTCCTCGGTCCAGCCGTAGGCCGCCATCAAGCGGTTGCCATCGAACGCTATTGGCTCAGCTTCGTGTTTCGCTGCAATCACAGTCGTCATCGGCCGGCTGTCGGCGACGCGCACAAGGCTGGAAACTTCGCTCGGCCGGAAGAAAGTCGCGCTTGCCGGATCCGCAATTAGCATCTCACCCGGACCGAGTCGCTGGCGTTCCACCACCTGCTTATCGGAAAGATCGGTGATGCCGACTTCGGAACCGATGATGAGCAATCCATCCGAGGTCAAGGTGTAGCGCAAGGGACGCAGGCCGTTGCGGTCGAGTTTGGCACCGACGAAATTACCGTCGGTGAAGATCAGAGCAGCCGGACCGTCCCAAGGTTCTTGTTCGGCAGCGCTGCTGGCGAGGAAGTCACGCAGCCCGGGGTCGAGATGTTCATCGTGTTCCCATGCGGGCGGGACAAGGCGCAACGCAGACTCGGCGATGCTGGAACCGCGCTGCACCAAAGCTTCCAGAGCGTTGTCGAAACTGGCGGAGTCGCTCATCCACGGCTGCAACAGCTTTGCATTCTTCGACAATCGCAACTGGTGACGCAAGGTCGCCCCACGCGCCTGGAACCAGCGCCGGTTGCTGCTGATGGTGTTGATCTCGCCGTTGTGAGCTACGAAACGAAATGGCTGGGCCAGCGACCAACTGGGCTGCGTGTTGGTGGAATACCTTTGATGAAAAACCACGAAGACGCTGGCGAACTCGGGATCGCTCAAGTCGGGATAGAACGGAGCTAACTGCTGAGGAGTGAGCAGTCCTTTATAAACGATGGTTCTCGACGACAGCGAGCAGTAGTAGCCGGATGCCGGAAGGGTTTCAAGTTCCTGCCGCAGCCGAAAGAGTTGCAACTCAAACTGCGAGGAGTCGAGCTGCGAAGGTTTTAAGCGAGAAGAGCTGAGGCGAGATCCGATGAAGCATTGGCGTACCACAGGCAGAGATTCGCTCGAACGCGGTCCAAGGATGGAAGGGTCAGTGGGCACCGTGCGCCAGCCCAGAAAGGACAGGTCAAATTTCGAGATGGACGTTCGAATCGCGTCGTCGGCTTGAGCTTCCTGGCCACGCTGAAGAAACACCATGCCGACCGCAAACTCGTCAGGTAATCGAATCCCGTGAGCGTGGGCGGCCTTGCGGAAGAAAGCTTTCGGCATGCCGGCCAGCAAGCCGGCGCCATCGCCGCTGCGGCCGTCGGCGTCCACGCCGCCGCGGTGGGCCAGGCGCGCCAGGGCGCTGAGTCCACGATCAATCACCGCATGAGACGCAGGTCCACCCAGTTGCGCGATGAAGCCCACGCCGCACGCATCATGATCCGCCGAGAACTTGAGGCGCTTCTCCTCCATACTAATTGTCTATCCTGAAACGCCTGTCCAAGTACAATCGACAATTTCGATGCGACGTATGGATTTTTCTGCATTACCGCAAATGCGATTTTCGGAGGCGGTCTCTGAGCCTCCTGTATCGTATGGTAGAAGATCGAGGACTCTCTTCAGTAGAATGGCGAATCCTGCCACAGCCAGCGCTCGAATTGTGACTCTCTCCGACATTCAAGCGGCCCTGGTCCAGGTTCGAAACTCGATCCAGGTCTCGCCCTGCACTCGCTCTGAAACCTTCTCCGAACTCACCGGCAACTCCATCTATCTCAAACTCGAGAACCGGCAGCGGACTGGCGCTTATAAGGAACGGGGCGCGCTGAACAAGCTTCTAAGCCTCACCCCGGAGGAACGTTCGCAGGGAGTCATAGCAGCCTCGGCGGGCAACCATGCGCAGGCCGTTGCCTACCATGCCTCCAAGCTGGGGATCCGGGCACGAATCGTGATGCCCTTGGCAACACCGCTGATCAAGGTCTCTGCGACGCGCGATTACGGCGGCGATGTCGTGTTGCACGGAGCGAATTACGACGAGGCTTACGAGGAGGCGATGCGCCTTAGCGCGCAGGAGCGCCTCACATTTGTGCATGCATTCGACGATGACGCGGTCATCGCCGGGCAGGGAACTCTGGGACTGGAGTTGCTTGATCAGTACCCCGATCTCGAGGTTGTCGTCGTGCCCATCGGCGGAGGCGGACTGATCGGTGGGATGGGTTGCGCTCTGAAAGAAACCAATCCCCGCATTCAGGTTATCGGGGTTCAACCGGCGCGCCTGCCTTCGGTGAAGGTCGCGCTGTCGGAAGGAAAGCCTGTAACCTTGCCCGCAGCGGTGACCATCGCCGACGGCATTGCGGTCCGCCGCGTCGGCGTACGCACGCTTCCGCTAATTCAGAAGTATGTGGACGACATCGTTACGGTCGAGGAAGAAGAAATTGCCAACGCCGTTTTACTCTTGCTGGAAAGGGAAAAAATTCTCGCCGAAGGAGCGGGCGCGGCCGCGCTGGCTGCACTGGTCAACAGGCGCATTCCAATGATTCGGGACAAGGCCGGTGCGAAGGTCGTCGCCGTGGTGAGTGGAGGGAATATCGATGTAACGTTGCTGGCGCGCATCATCGAGCGCGGCCTGGTCAAAGATGGACGGCTGGTCCGGTTGCGCGTTCATCTTCCCGATTACCCGGGCGCTCTGCACCGGGTTACCGGGATTCTTGCCCAGCACCGCGCCAACATCGTCGAGACGTCTTACGATCGCGCCTACCACAACGTGAATTTGGGAGACACGGCCATCGACATCACTATGGAAACTCGCGGTCCGGACCACATCGCCGAGCTGATTTCAGCCCTGGGCGCGAACGGCTACACGCACGAAAGGATTCTGTAGGACGACTCGATCCAGGTGGGGACGGCCGCCTCGGCCGTCCAGCCAAGCGCAAGCGAGGCGTCTGCTACCGAGGCCTCAGAACATCCCGATATCGCCGCGAAACTTCCTCCAGAAAGGCTTCGTCGGAAGGCCTCTGCTCCTTTGGAATATGCAGGCGCTCTCCCATGCGGTTGGCAATCGCCTGCGCCGAGGCGAGGCGCTGCAAGTTCGGAATATCGAGACGGCGCCCTAGAAAGGTCTCGACGAGTTGAAACTCCTGCTCGGTCAGGGCCGCGACTTCATGCGTTACAGACGGGGCCAACGCCGATTTTTCCTTACCATACCAGTAGAAAACTCCTTGCTCCTCAACCTCGTGCACCACCACTGTTCCCGCAACCATGTCGCCCAGACGGCGATTCTGTTTATCGATGGCACAAGTGATAGCTCCGACCAGATAGAAGCCAAGCGAATCGACCGCCCGCATGAAGTTGCGGCCGATGCCTTCAAATGCCGTGATGGGCCGCCCGCTCGCGCTGATCACCCTGATCTTGGCCTGGCGCTTGCCCGGCGTCTGGCCATTCCACAGGATTTCGAAAATCGCAAAGTAACCCCAGTAAAGACAGAAGAGCGCGAAAATCTGAATCGCAACCACCCAGTTCGCAGCCGAGACCCATGATCGTTGAAGATCCGGGGCTGCGAACCGAACGATCAGGACGAGCACAATCGCGGCGATAATCTGGATCAGCGTGTCGATGCACAGGGCATACCCGCGGCTGCCAACTCCGGCTAAAGGAAATTCCAGGGAGATCTGTTCCGGGGTTTCGATGGTAAGCTTTTCCGACGGATCCGAACGTTGCTCCGAACTTGGGTTCATACTGGGGTCCAACTTGGGGTGCAAACTGGGGTCCACAATATGATCTCCGTTTCCTGGCTCAACAAGCGCCAAACTTATTGGACGCGGTTAGAGTCTCTACTCACGCGGGTGAAAGAGCAAGGGCTGCACGCGTTGAGCCGCAGCGAATTGCGCGAACTGGGATTGCTCTACCGCCAGACCGCCACCGATCTTTCCGCCGTCCGCAGCGACCCCAGCAGTGTGCAGCAATCCCGGTATCTGAATCAACTGCTGGGCCGCGCCCACAACGCAATTTATTCGGGACAGAAGAAGACGGTGGGCGGAGTGTGGCAGTTTTACAGCCGGGAGTATCCGCGCATCTTCCGGCGGTTCCTGCCCTACACGGCGATAGCGACGGCAATCTTTTTCATCGGCGCAATCGCGGGAACGTTCTTCAGCCTCGCCGACCCAGACTACATGAGCGATTTTATTGGGCCGCAGATGATGGCCAGCATCGAACGCCATGAGATGTGGACGCACTCGATTGTTTCCATCAAGCCGCAGGCCTCCAGCGGAATCATGACGAACAATCTTTCGGTGGCGTTCGTGACGTTTGCCCTGGGCATCACCGCCGGTATTGGAACGCTTTTCGAACTCCTCTTTAATGGATTGATGTTGGGAGTAATCGGCACAGCTTGCGCCACCTACGGGATGAGCTTTGCACTGTGGAGCTTTGTGTCGCCGCACGGAGTCCTAGAATTGCCCGCGATCTTCATCGCAGGAGGCGCCGGTCTGCGGCTCGCCCGCGCGCTGCTCTTTCCCGGAGTACTGTCGCGGCGGGATTCGCTCGCCGTAGGCGGCACGGAAGCGGTTCGTCTGCTGGTGGGCGTGATTCCCATGCTGATCGTCGCGGGAATGATTGAAGCATTCTTCTCGCCATCGTCAGCGCCCGTGTCGCTGAAGTTCATGGCGGCCGCGGCGCTGTTTACGCTGCTGATCTCATACCTGTGGAGTGGCTTGCGTAAGAAACCAGAATCAGCTACAACCATGTCCAAGTAAATCGGATTTCCTGAACTAACTACTGAGAGGCGAAGATATGAAAACTCGAATCAGTCTCTTGACAGTCTTGCTACTGCTGGTTTTCACTGGACTCGTCGAAGGTCAGATTAATTATGGATCGAACGAACAAGTGGGAAAGTACGCCGATGTAAACGGCATAAAGGTGTATTACGAAAGTTATGGAGCCGGTGAACCACTGCTCTTATTGCACGGTAACAGCGGATCGATTGAGAACTTTCTCTACCAGATTCCAGAATTGTCTCAACACTTCACAGTGATTGCCGTCGACAGCAGAGCTCAAGGCAAGTCGACAGACTCGGACAAGGAGATCACTTACGCGCTCATGGCTTCAGACATGAGTGCGCTGATCGACGCACTGAAACTAGGCAGCGTCCATGTTGTGGGTTGGAGCGATGGTGGAAACGTTGGCCTGGAGTTGGCTCTCGCCCATCCTAAACAGATTAAGAAACTGGTGGCTTTCGGCGCAAACTACACGCACGAAAACTTCATGGCTCCGCCTGACAAAATCGCGATGGACGCGAACGACCCCAGGCTCTTAACGTCCGCGCCTTTGATCAAGATATACAAGCAGGGGATGGATAAACTCTCTCCTGCGGTAAAAAAGAAGTTGTCTGATCTGGCCGAGAAGTATCCAAATCTTACGGTCGAGCAGCTCAAACAGATCACAGTTCCGGTTCTGGTTGTCGCTGGGGACCGTGACGCAATCAACGTTGAGCAGACGATTTCGTTATTTACGAGCCTGCCTCACTCACAATTGTTTATCGTCCCGGGTGCTTCGCACCTGGCGCCAATCGAACAATCGGAAATGGTCAACAGTGAAGTGATCAAGTTCCTGTCCACGCCTTACCGTGACCTTGACCGCTACTATTGGGCGGAATTTCTCAAATAGGGCCTACGCAAAGAACTGCCCAGCTACACAAGATTCCGTTCTTTCACCGCAAGGTATTGGTTGAGCACAGCCGCTGAGAGCCGCCAAGGTTCAACCTCCATGCAGAGCGCGCCGCGCTCACGCAACCGTCCCAAGAGCAATTCGCGCCGGTAAACCATCTCCTGCGCCGCAACCACTTCGTACATGGCGGTTGGCGATGCCGGGCTTTGCCGCGCTCGCAACTTCAGTTCCGGCTGGGCAATCGCAATGAATAACAGCAGGTGCCGCGAAAGCATCTGCCCAGCGGCTTCGATGACTTCGGGAGTCATCGCGCTCTCTGCCAGATCGGAAATCCAAATGATCAGGCCGCGTTGTTTCTGCAAAGTCAGCAGGCTGGCGGCGGCCCGCACGTGGTCGGCTTCCGGAACTTCTTCGCGGACCACCGCGAGTTGCTCTACGATGTGCCGCATCTGAGCTGCGCCGCGCCCTGGGATGACTCGCTGATTCACCGCGCGGCCATAGGCGAGCAGGCCGACTCGGTCTCCTGAATAGATTGCGAGTTGAGCGAGGCAGAGCGCCGCGTCGACGGCGCGATCGAGCTTGCTGTAACCATCGGTGCGGGCGCGCATCAGGCGGCCGCAATCGAGCACGATCCAAACCGCCTGGCTGCGTTCTACGCGGAAGGTCTTCGAAACAAGTTTTCCACGGCGCGCGGTCGCCGTCCAGCACACGTTGCGCAGTTCGTCCCCTTCGCGGTGTTCGCGCAGACTTTCGAAGTCTGATCCCATGCCGCGAAGGCGCATCATTCTCATCTGCAGCTCGATCTGGCGGCTGCGCGCGAGATACACGGAGTGCTTGCGGGCATGTTCAAAATTCGGATAGACGCGAACCGTTTGGCGAAGATCGGCTACGGCCCAGCGCTCCGCCATCAGAAACCCGGAGCGGTAACGCAGAAAAACTCTTCCCGTACGCAGGTCGCCCCGCGCGCCCGGCGTGTATTCGTAATGAACCGAACGAGAGTCACGTGCGGGCACATCCAGAGTAATCGCTTTGCTCGTGTGCCAGTTCGATGGCGGCAACTCATCATAGGCACTCACCCAAAGATCCACAGAAGACTGATTTGCCACAGCGAGGTTCAGGGTCGCAGCAACGCCAATCGAAAGCGGACTCTGCCATTCGCGGCGAACCATGATTTGTTTGGGACGCGGAAGCCGCAGCCAGTCTGCGAGGAACGCCAGCAGCAGAAGCACATCCCAGAGCAGCATCGCCCAGAGAAAACTTCGATTCCAAAGCGCGGGAACAATCCACGCCAGGCCAACCCCGGCCAGAAGCAGCAGCCGTGGCCCAGCGCCGCCCCCGAAACGGACGCGAGGCTCGGCCGGCGCCTCGACCGGCGATGGCTCGAGAGGGCGGGGAATACTCACTTCGGGACCTCAACCGCGGCCAGCACGTCGGTCAAAACGCGATCCGTATCCAGACCTTCGAGTTCGGCCTCCGGCCGCAATACAAGCCGATGACGAAGTGCGGGAAGAACGGCGGCTTTCACATCGTCGGGAATTACGTAGTCGCGGTCGGCAAGCGCCGCCAGCGCCTTCGCAACCAACATAAGACTGATCCCGGCCCGCGGGCTCGCGCCGAGAGACACGGAGGGCCAACTTCGCGTGCGCCTCGTGATTTCCGAGATGTAGCCAAGCAACGACTGCTCCACTGTAAGTTGGCGAAGCTCCAGGCGCGCCTGCTGCAGCACCTCCGGTTCGATAGGCGCGATCTCCGCCTGTTCGGTTAGGGAAGCGGGCTGGTTGTTGTGCTTCGCGAGAATTTCCAGTTCTTCCTGCGCCGATGGATATCCGATCTTTATCTTCAGCAGGAAGCGATCCAGCTGAGCTTCGGGCAGCGGGTAAGTGCCTTCGAACTCCACCGGATTCTGCGTAGCCAGCACAGTGAACAACGGCGAGAGCGAATGCCGCACGCCGTCAATGGTGACCTGGCGTTCTTCCATCGATTCGAGGAGCGACGCTTGCGTGCGCGGCGGCATGCGGTTCACTTCGTCGACCAGCAGAAGATCGGTGAACATCGGCCCTCTATGCAGGGAGAAAGTTCCATTCTGCAGATTAAGAATGTTGCTGCCCAGCAGATCGGCGGGCATCAGGTCAGACGTACACTGCACGCGTTGAAACGTCACGTTCAGTGCGCGTGCGAGAACCTTCACGCTGAGCGTCTTGCCCAATCCCGGAACGCCTTCGATCAAAGCGTGCCCACCGCATAGCAGTGCGGTCAGTGTGCCGTCGACAAGTTCGCTTTGGCCGACGATCACTTTTGCGAGTTCAGCGCGGCCGTGGGTTACTAACTTCTTAATTGCCTGCATGAAGCCTCTATTCCTTCTCTTACGTTTTGTCTTTCGCGGCGGATACTACCGGTTCGAGCGGCAAAGTAGCTTGATTCAAAGCCCGGACGTGCTCGAGCGCCCGCTTTTCCGATAACGCTGTATCTCCCGCGGCCTGGTCGCTGCCGGCCACCAGAGAAGCTACGTCCGGCGGAACCTTGATCCCGCGTTGCGCCATAGCTATGAGGATATCGTTTGCGCTGGCGGTTCCGCGAATTCCAAGTCGCCGTGCCGCGACTTGTTGAAAGCGGCTGAAGGCAATTTCTACCGCGACCTGGGTGCCGCGCGCGCGATGAAATACGCTGCCCAGAGTCTCCACGAATTCGAGCGGAGACAATCGCGATTCACGAACGAGCGGCACCACAGGACCGCTTCGGCGGGAGAAAGTCAAAATCACCAGCAACGCAAGAAATCCCGCCTGAGCCAACGCCCACATCTGCGCCGGGTTGGAGTGCCGGGTCGATGCCGCCTCATGCTCTTCGTGGTAATACTCATCCCACAGGATGCGCCGGCTGTCGCCCGCAGAGTTCAAAAACAGGTCCAGGTTTCCCCGGTTACGAATGCCGGAATTCGTGAGAGGCAGCGCGCTGGCCCACCAGATCACGCGGCCCCGGCCCAGAGCATAGGAGACTACGACGGCCTCGGCCTCCTTTTCATCTTTTGAGTGAGCGACGAAATGAACCAACGCCGCGTCTTTACTGGAGTCCCAGACAAGATCGCCATCCTGCGAGATCGGGCCGCCGCGCGTGAGACTGGTCGGCGCAACCGGTCTGCACTCGGAAAAACCGATGCGAACATCTCCCTTCTTCGAGGAAGACTGAGGAACAAACGAATTCGGGTCCACACCTGCGATCAGAACGGTGCCGCCACCGAGCAGAAATCGTACGATGCCACTGAACTCTTCCGCGTGCGGGTATGATTCCGGACCAGCCAACACCAGCATGACCCCAGACGCATCTGCCGGAAGCTTCTCCGGCGGTTGGTTCCAGCGTTCCACCGCATAGCCGCTTTGTTGCAGGAGAAGATAAGCCGCTTTCGCCCCGCGACGCTGTACGTTGTAGCTGGATGGCGTCCCTTCACCCTGGTCTTTCTGATTGGAACTCAACCAGGCGACGAGGGTCATGACCAGCAACAGCCCGATGCCGGATACGATAAATCCGCGCTGCTCGCCTGCGGTTAGCGGCATCCCAACCTCTCCAGATAGTTGGCGAATTGCGCAAAGTCAGCTTCCGTCGTGGGACGGCTGCCGTACCAGCTCGCCTCGAACTTGCGCGTCATCGCGGCAAACGGCTCTTTCGACAGGTTGAAACTGGGAATAGCGTTAAGATATTCACGCGGAGTGCGGGTCTTGTCGGGCGGCCACACACCCTCTGACTCCAGGCGCGAGACCGCTGCCCAGAACCCGAAATGAATCGCCTCTCTCCACTCGCCTTTCGCGGCGCGTGCCCGGGCGTCAGCGAGCCATTCCCTCCAGTTCCGGCCCGAGGGCAGAAAGGGAAGAATCTCGCGCTGGCCGGTCCCCATATTCTGCCGCGAAACGCGATACAGCCAAACCCCGGCAATTGCGGCGGCCAGCGCAATCATGCCCCAGACGAACCACTGTCCCAGATCCTCCACGTCGGGAATCTTCGGGCCGATCTTTCTGAGTAACTTCCCGATCCACGCCGCGACATTGCCGCTGCTCGAGCAGTTCGAACATGGTCGGACCGCGAACCCGGTCGAATTCGGGGGCATTAAGAATTTCGTCAAGCCGCTTTCGCGTCGCATCGTCGGCGCGGTCCGGTTGTTCGTAGGTTTGGGCCTCAGCGCGCATCGCCTTGAGACGCGTAGCCGCAGTTCGCCAGAATGTCAGGCCTCGTCTGCGCCGTTCCAGTCAGATATCGGTTCAGAGTATCGCGAAGAAATGTCAGGTCAACCGCCATCTCTCCCCGCGCGGTCTGAACCGTGAGCGCTTCGGGAAGGGAATCGCGAAGCGCCACCGCTTTTTGTGGCGCCGAAGCAAGCTCCGCAACCTGGTTTTCGTAACTCTGAAGCTGTTCGACGTACTGCGGCGAGCTGAGAGCAGGACTGCCCCATGCCTGCCCCATGCCCGCCAGCAGGAACACCGCAGCCAGCCAATAGCGGGGTCCGAAAGCCATCATATTTGGGCCGGGGTGGTTTGCGCCGGAGTTGCGCTGGACGCTCCCGGAAGATCGAGACTCAAAAGCATGAGTTGCAGATCGAAGGCTTCCTTGCGGACGCGCTCGTCGTAATACAGAAGCGAAAGGCCGATGGTGGCGAGCGGGCCGGTAATCGATCCAACGACAAATCCCGCCGCATAGACCAGGACGGCGGCAGCGATTCGGTGATGCAGTAAGGTTCCGGCAGCGCGCGCCAACTCCGTCAGCACCCAGCCCAGGACTCCGGCCAGCAGCGCAAAAATAAGATAGACCACCACCACCCGCCAGCGGCCTCCTTTGGAAAGGAATACGCTGCGCTTCAGCGAGGCGCGCGGACCGAGGCCCTCCACAACACAGGCCTGGATGGCCAAAGCGTAACGTACATAGACTGCGATCAATACGCCGAATACCAACACTATGGTGCCAAATCCGATAAGCCCTGCGATGAGGGCTCCTGTGGCGCCCGCAGGTGCGCTCGTCATAAAGCGGAGACCCAGCACGATGGGTATCATTAAAACTCCCATCCCTATCGCGGCTAACAACATCCAGAGAACGACCCGCAACAGAATAAGGCCGAACGTGCCGAACACGCTCCAGATGCGGCCGCGCAGGGCTTTGTAGGCGCCGACGACAGACGTCTCGGCGTCCCAGGTGAACCGCGGCCACAGCCTTAACCGTGGCGGCATGCGAGATCGCCAATCCCGCCAACATGACGATGTAGCCCAAAAACACGCTTAAAACGGCAGTGACGCCAGTGCCCAGGCCCAGAGAAGCTGCAGCCCCAGGCGTGCGCCCGCCAAGAGGCGTCGTCACATTGGCTCCGACCGCCAGCAGTTGGAAAATCACGCTGGCCGCAGGGCCTACCGTGGCGATCCCGACAAAGAGAAGAAAATTCTGACGGTAGAGCGCAAAAGTGTGGTCCAACAGTTGGCCGGTGGACATGGGGCGCAGGGGTTCTGTCATGGGCACACTCCTGGCTCGACGAGTGGGCCACTATAACACGGTTTGGCGAACCGGGAATGATGAAGTATTCGTCCGCGAAGGAAGCCGTCGGAGGGTTAACGGCCAGGTTTCTGGTCAATCAAATTGCTTGCTTGCAGACGCAAGAGGCGTATCCTTTTGAGGGCGGAGACGGGTTGTCCCGACAGGGTAAACCCATGATTGCAACTCCTGTCAGTAGCGTGACAACGCTCACCGCGCTTGGTGTTCCAAGTCCTTGCGAGTTGCGGGGACAGGAGCAGAATTGAGTCGGCTTAGTAACGGACATACCTACGGAGGCAGGACTATGACTTCTGGCACTTTAACCTCGCATGGAATCAAACCTCCCGGCGACTACATTGAAGATGTAATGATCAGTGTCAAGGCGAAGAACCCCGCCGAGCCTGAGTTCCATCAGGCGGTGCGCGAGGTATTCGATTCTCTGCGGCTGGTACTGGCGAAGCATCCCGAGTATCAGTCCAACCGCATTCTGGACCGCATCGTTGAGCCGGAGCGCGTGCTGATGTTTCGCGTTCCATGGGCCGACGATCAAGGAAATGTTCAAGTGAACCGCGGTTTCCGCATCGAGATGAACAGTGCGATTGGACCCTACAAAGGCGGCCTGCGGTTCCATCCTTCGGTGAACCTTGGCATTTTGAAGTTCCTGGCATTCGAGCAGGTATTCAAGAATTCGCTCACGACACTCCCTATGGGCGGCGGCAAGGGCGGTTCGGATTTCGACCCCAAAGGCAAGAGCGATAACGAAGTGATGCGCTTCTGCCAAAGCTTTATGACCGAACTGCAGCGCCACATCGGGCCGAATACAGACGTTCCCGCCGGCGACATCGGCGTGGGCGGACGCGAGATCGGCTATCTCTTCGGACAATATAAGCGGCTGCGCAACGAGTTCACCGGCGTGCTCACGGGCAAGGGGCTGAACTGGGGCGGATCTTTAATTCGTCCAGAGGCGACCGGCTACGGCTGCGTGTACTTCGCCGAAGAAATGCTGAAGAGCCGCAAGGACAAGCTGGAAGGGAAGACCTGCCTGGTTTCCGGAAGCGGCAACGTTTCTCAATACACAATCGAGAAGCTGCTCGATCTCGGCGCGAAGCCGGTGACCGTGTCGGATTCAAACGGTGTGATCTACGATCCGGACGGCATCGATCGCGAGAAGCTGGCCTATGTGCTGGAGTTGAAGAACGTGAAGCGCGGGCGCATCCGCGATTATGCGGACCGCTACAAGAAGGCGATCTTCATGCCCACCGACGTGAAGCTCGAGCACAGCCCGCTCTGGAACATCAAAGCGGATTGCGCCTTCCCGAGCGCCACGCAGAATGAAATCACCGCAAAAGATGCGGCGAATCTTATCAAGAACGGCATCAAGGTAGTGGCTGAAGGCGCCAACATGCCGAGCACGCTGGAGGCAACCAAGATGTTCCTGGATGCCAAGGTTCTCTACGGTCCGGCGAAGGCGGCAAATGCGGGCGGCGTGGCCACGTCAGGTCTTGAAATGTCGCAGAACAGCGCGCGCATTTCGTGGACCCGCGAGGAAGTGGATGACAAGCTGCACAAGATCATGGTCTCCATCCACCGCAACTGCTACGAGACGGCCGAGAAATACGGCACGCCCGGCAACCTCGTAAACGGCGCCAACATCGCCGGCTTCCTGAAAGTAGCCGACGCGATGCTGGACCAAGGACTGGTGTAGAGACTCAAGCTGTAAGGATTGAAATGAGTGACCCTTGTCCTGCGCTTTTTGCAGGGACAGGGTGGGGATTTTGAGTTCAAGCCTTTCGGTTCTTGAGAGAACATCGCCTGTCATCACAGGATGGTTGTTAGCTCAGTCGCATCTCCCCGATATGCAGGCTACTTTGCAAAGGTCGCTATTACGCCCTCAGGGACAGCCGAGGGCGCTTGTCCCCACATGATCTAGAAAGAGTGACAGCCCGCCTATCCCTTCAACTTATTTTGATATTCGAGGGCTAATCTACAGAGTCGCTGTTTGTAGCAAGAGCGTGTATCCTCGTGCGGGGAATTTCCAGGAGATCTCATGTCAATTCGAAATGCATTTGCCTCGCTTTTGATTGCGGCAGTTTCATTCACCCTTAGCGGACGCGCGTTCGCCCAGGCCCAATGGGCAGTCGAAAATACCTTTCACCTTGGCGGCGAAGGCGGCTTCGATTACATCACCGTGGACGAGAAGAGTCACCGCCTCTACATCCCACGCGGCACACATACGATGGTCGTCGAAGAGGATTCTGGGAAACTGCTCGGCGACATCCCCGGCCAGAAGCACAATCACGGTGTGGCCGTAGCTCCCGAACTCGGACGTGGATTCATCAGCGATGGCGCCGGCTCGATCGTCATTTTCGATCTTAAGAGCAACGCGGTCCTGGGGACGGTAGCCGCAAAGGATGATGCCGATGGCATCATCTACGACAAGAGCACCGGGCTGGTCCTAGTTGCCTGCGGCGATGCGGGCCTGCTGGTCACCCTCAAGGCGGATGCCGATCCGAAGACGGCGAAGGTTGATGCGATTGAACTCGGCGGCAAGCCGGAGTATCTCGCGTCGGATGAAGCCGGCAAGGTTTATGTCAATTTGGAAGACAAGGATCAGGTCGCCGTGGTCGACCTTAAGGCGAGGAAGGTGCTGGCGCATTGGCCGGTCGCCCCCGGCGGCTCTCCGGTTGGAATGTCGATCGATACGGCGAAGCACAGAATTTTCGTTGGATGTCGCAAACCACAGAAGCTGATTGTCATGAGCACGGACGATGGCAAGGTGATTGCCGACCTGCCCATCGCAGCCGGCGTTGACGCCACGCGCTGGGACGGTCACGAGGCGTTCGCGAGCACGCGCGAAGGCAAACTCAGCGTTGCCGAGGAGAAGGGCGGAAAGTGGGAGATTGTGCAGACCGTCACGACCGGATTGGGCACCAAGACGATGGACATCGATACTGCGGCTCACAAAATCTTTCTGCCGACAGCGGAATTCGAAGAGGCCAAGGCCGGCGAACGTCCAAAGGCCAAGCCGGGATCATTTACGGTCGTGGTCGTGGGGCGAAAATAGGGCGACTCGAAGGCCTCGACAACCGATGCCATTCAAGGTCCAGAATGTTCTTCTCGTCAATCTGGCCCAGGATATTGGTTATTAGCTCTCTTTGCTGACCTTCATAATCTGTCATATTATGAAGCCATGGCTATGACCTCACTGAATATATCTCTCCCCGAAGCTCTGAAAGAGTATGTAGAAGGGCAAGTTGCGACGGGCGACTGGGGTACGCCCAGCGAATATGTGCGAGAGTTGATTCGTCAGGACAAGGAACGACGCCTGAACTATCTCGAGCAAGAACTCACCGCCGCGGCTAAAGGGCCGAAAATTGAAATTCCTGTGGCCGAGATTCGCCGCAAGGGCTTGATTGCAGCGCTTCGTGAGCACGCCCGCCGCCGATGAAAAAGCGCCGGCTCGTCTTCAGCGATGCGGCCGTCGCAGACATCCTGGAGCAGGCCGATTGGTATTCCGCGCAATCGGGACGAAAGCTAGCTCGACGCTGGGATAAAGCAGTGAGGTCGGCGGTCTCGCAAGTGGTGCGCCGTCCTGCTACAGGCGCACTCTGCACGTTCCGAACTGAGAATTTGCGGGCCGTGAGGCGAACCTCTATCGCAGGATTTCCGAAACACTTGCTCTTCTACAAGTTCGACGATAATGAAGTATTCGTGCTGCGCGTCGTGCATGGCGCACGCGACTTGGAGCGTCTTTTTTCTTAAGACCTTGGCGATGATGTCCGGCCGACGCGCGTATGATTGGCTGTTAACCCTCTCGTTATGACCACCCGCCCCATCATCGAGCCCCTTCTCGACGCTGAAGCGCGCCTCGAGGGCTTCGACAACCTGATGCCCTTCAAAGTCCAGAACATTCTTCTGGTCTCGAGCCTCTATGATTCCTTCATTCTCCGCGAAGACGGACGCCTCAACGAACTCCTGATCGACGAATCGCTCGAACTGAACCTGCAGCAGATTCCCGGCATCACACATGTTTCAAGCTGCGCCGAGGCGCTGGACCTGGCGCGCTCACAGCCGCGCTTCAATCTGATCGTCACCAACCTCGCCGTCGGCGACATGACGGCTGCGGAACTGGCGCGTGAGGTCAAGAGTTCCGGTCTGGATGTTCCAGTGGTTGTTCTGGCTTACGATTACCGCGCCATCAAGAACTTCATTAGTAAAAATCCGGTCACCGATATCGAGCGGATCTTTCTCTGGCAGGGAAATGCGCGCATTCTCATCGCCATCGTCAAGTACATTGAGGACAAGCGCAACGTCCTGCACGACACTCGCGCCATGGGAGTGCCTGTGCTCCTGGTTGTGGAAGACAACATTCGCTACTACTCGTCATTCCTGCCGGTGATGTACACCGAGCTGATCAAACAGTCGCGGCGCGTCATTCACGAAGGCATCAACGTTGCGCACAAGCTGGTGCGCATGCAGGCGCGCCCCAAAATCCTACTGGCTTCGAACTTTGAAGATGCGGCTCAGCTGGTGCAGGAGTATCGCGATTACCTGATCGGCCTGGTGTCAGACGTTGAGTTCCCGTGGGAGGACAAGCTCAGTCCGGAGGCTGGTTTCGAACTCGCCCGCCTGATGAAAGCGCTGGTGCCGGATGTGCCCGTGGTCTTGCAGACCAGCCGCACGGAGTTTCGCCCTCGAGCCCTCGCTGAAGGGTATTCGTTTCTACGAAAACGCTCGCCTACATTGCTGCAAGACCTGCGCCGGATTCTCACCGAGCATTTTGGTTTTGGTGATTTTGTATTTCGCTTGCCGGATCTGCGGGAAGTAGGCCGCGCCAAAGACTTGAATGAACTCGAAGAACAACTGCAAACGGTTCCGCCCGAAAGCCTCACCTACCATGCCCAGAGCAACCACTTTTCTCACTGGCTGATGGCGCGAACCGAATTCGCTCTGGCCGCGAAGCTGCGGCCGCGCAAGGTCTCTGATTTCGCGAGCCCTGAGCATCTGCGGCAAAACATAATCGAATCGATCAACGACTACCGCCGCGAACAGAGCGAACTGCTGATCGGCGACTTTAACGCCGAGACGTTCAAGCCTTCGGAAACAAGTTTTCTGCGGATCGGCGCCGGATCGCTGGGGGGCAAGGCGCGCGGCCTCGCTTTCGTTCGCCACTTGTTGCGCAAGAACCGCATCACGCGGCGCTTTCCCGGCATCCGCATCGCGGTGCCCCCGGCTCTGGTCCTGGCCACAGATGCCTTCGACCAATTCATGGCGGAGAACAACCTGCTAGATTTCGCTTTGCAGTGCGAGGACGATGCCGAGATCCTGCAGAAGTTTCTGGCCGCTCCGCTCTCCGCCGAGCTACAGGAAAACTTGAGAGTGTTCCTCGCAGAGGTCACCTATCCGCTCGCCGTGCGCTCTTCAAGCCTTCTCGAAGACTCCCAGTATCAGCCGTTCACCGGCGTGTATGAAACTTTCATGCTGGGCAATCAGCAGGCCGTCCCCGCAGCGCGGCTCGCGGAATTAATCGACGCCATCAAGCGCGTCTATGCCTCCACTTTCAGCCGCCACGCCAAGGCCTACGTGCGAGCTACTCCTTATCGTCTGGAAGAAGAGAAGATGGCGGTGATCGTGCAGCAGCTTGTCGGCACTGTCCATGGACAACGCTTTTATCCTGATTTCTCGGGCGTCGTGCGCTCGCACAATTTCTATCCCGTGCCCCCGATGACGTTCGCCGACGGAATTGCCGCGGTAGCTTTAGGACTGGGCCGTGCCGTGGTCGATGGCGGCAAGTGCCTGTCGTTCTGCCCGCGCTATCCGCAAAGTCTGCTGCAATTCTCGTCGGTGGAGGACATACTCGCGAATTCACAAACGGAGTTCTGGGCGCTTGCGTTAAACGGCGTGCCCCAAGGCCGCCCGGGGCATCTGCACGAGATGCGGTTCGGCTTGAATGAAGCCGAGGCCGACGGAACACTGCCCGCAGTCGGTTCCACTTATTCGGTCGACAACCAGGCAGTGTATGACGGCGTGAGCCGGCCCGGAGTGCGCATCATCAGCTTCGCGCCCATGCTCAAGCACAATCTATTTCCGCTGGCAACAATTCTTGAAACGCTGGTGAAATCCGGAGAAGATGCTCTGGGCATTCCCGTGGAAATCGAGTTTGCGGTTCGCCTGCCCCGGCATCCTGGCGAGGGCGCTGAGTTTGGCTTCCTGCAAATCCGTCCGCTGACCCTTTCGCGCGATCACCAGGATTTATTACTCGACCAAGTGGAACCGCGGCAGGTGCTGTGCCAGAGCAATAAGGTTCTGGGCAACGGGCGCATCGAGAATCTATACGACGTGGTGGTGGTCGACTCGCAGCGCTTCGAGCGCAGTCGCAGCCAGGAGGTCGCCAAGGCGGTGGCTCACTTCAATGGCTTGCTGGGCGGAGAGAACCGGCCGTATCTGCTGATTGGAGTAGGGCGCTGGGGATCGAACGATCCGTGGCTCGGCATTCCCGTGGAGTGGGACGAAATTTCCGGCGCCCGCGTCATTGTTGAGGCCGGCTTCCGCGACTTTCGCGTCATGCCTTCGCAGGGCAGTCATTTCTTCCAGAATCTCACGGCATTCCAGATCGGCTACTTCACGGTGAATCCCGATGCCGGTGAAGGCTCGGTGGATTGGGAGTGGCTGAGCGAGCAGCCCGCCATCGACGAAGACGGGTGCGTCCGCCACTTACGCTTCGATGAGCCCCTCCGGGTGATCATGAACAGCCGGCAAAGCCAGGGCATCATTTTCAAGCCGGAAGCTGCGCCAACCCCATAGCGTGCGATTCGCGCTGGGATTCGGCAGAGACTCCGGCCGGAACAGGATACGCCCTGAGATTCGACCGGGATTCGTATCAGGGTGCGCCTTCAGGCATATCGCCAGGGCCCTCCCATCGACGCACCTTGGGGCGCTGCCAGCCTCGCTTACGGCTTGGAACCGCCAGTCGCTGCCTCGCCCTTCTGCTTACGCGATATCTTGCGATGAATATCGGGCCAGAATTCCTTCACGACCAGAGTTATCGTATCGAGCGCCACCTGGGTGCCCCAAGTATCGATCGCGTTGGAAAAGGTCTTATCGGAGCCAACGAACCGGTGCGGGTTGGTGGGCGTGCTGATGTACGTGCTCGAGGGATGGTAGGAGTAGGTCGAGATCGCTGCGGCGGTAGCGGCGCCGAAGATCTCGGAATAATTAAATTGCTTGTGGCCGGAGTCGCTCCGGGTCACAAAAATGCGGCCGACGGAATACCCCGTGCGCCGCAGGAATCCGCCCTGCCCCGATTGGTAGTAGCGCGGGTCCTGGTGAAGGGCTGAGGGAAAAACCGCGCCCACCATGAAGTTCTCAACCATGCTGTCGCCTGCCGTGACCCCGTAGCGCTTGGCATAAGCTGCCCATCCCTGCCCGAAGGCGGGCTCACTATTCTGCGCTTGAGATATAGCGGCTAATACCGCCCACCAGGGATACTCCACATAATCGAACGTTCCCAGAGCCACAACCTTGTATTTGTCCTTAGCGCTCATCGGAGGAAGTTGGCCCGTGTTCTGAAGCGTGAGGAAATTCGGCAACGTGTAGAACAGGCGATCGTTCGAGGTGCCCTCGACCTTTCCGCTGGTGTTCGGCACGTCCTTACTTTTATCCGAGGGCTGCTGGGGAGAGGGTTGCTGAGAAGGGGGTTGCTGGGAAGAAGATTGCTGGGGAGCGGCAGATTGCGGCGAACTCTGCTGCGGTGAAGCAGTCTGGTTCGTTCCCTGGGGCTGAGTTTGCGCGGAGGAATCAGAACTAGCCGGGGTAGTGGCCTGCTGCCCAACCGATATTAAGGAAGAAGCGCCCGCGAGCGCAAGGTAAGCTATTAGCTTTACGACGAAATGGATGGACAAGCACTTCTCCCAAAAAGAGTCGCACAATATCTGGAGCGCGATATGGCTATTCTAACAGCCAACGTCCCGTCTTCCCCGACGATTGCCCCGCCTTTACATTGATTTACAAACGTCCCAACTAAGCCCGACCCATACGCCGAAGAGCATCTCGATATAATTTGCATGATGACTTCGGTCCTCGATCCTGCGCTGCAAGTTGCGATCCGGCGCGTCCAACGGATCCAAACCATCACCATTATCTGGATGAGCGTCGAGGCGGGACTGTCGCTATCGGCGGCATGGAGGGCTCGCAGTCCGGCGCTGTTAGCTTTCGGTGGCGATAGTGCCGTCGAGCTTCTCTCCGCTGGGGTCGTCTTGTGGAGGTTTGGCTCTCGCGACGCACAGGAGCGTGCTGAGAAGAATGCGTCTTACTTTGCTGGAGTGCTGTTGTTCGTGCTGGCCGCTTTTGTTGTCGCCGCGTCGATTGTGAGCATCCTGGGATACGGCGAACCCAAACCGAGCTACCTGGGGATCGGGGTTCTGACGGCAGCAGCGGCAATTATGCCATGGCTGGCCTGGGAGAAGCGCAAGCTCTCGGCTGTCACCGGTAGCGCATCCCTTAGGGCGGACGCTGCTGAATCAGCGCTATGCGCCTATCTCTCGCTTGCCGCTTTGGCGGGACTTGCTGCGAATACGATCTGGCATATCCCGTGGGCTGACCCTCTCGCGGCCCTGCTGGTTGCTCCTCTTATCGTCATCGAGGGCCGCAAGGCAATACGAGGACAAGCTTGCGGCTGTTGTTGATATCCGACGACGAAGTTTACCCGCGGCCTCTCACCGCGTTGAAGGGAAGGAGGCCAAACAACCGCCGCCTTCCTCCGCAGTCGAATTGCCCTGCTAGAAGTGGAAGCCGATCTCCGCCGTAAGCGAACGCGGCGTGACGTAGTGCGTTCCACTGAACGTTGAGAAAAAGTTGTACAAGGCCACCTTGTTGGTCATATTGATGGCCGTGAGACGCAGGCTCCACTTGTAGTGCTCACCGCGGAAGAGGTTGTCATCCCCCACGCTGAGATCAAACAGGTTTCGCGGCGAAATCCGTTGCGGATTGTGATCGTCGTTTTCCTTCCCCGGGGCCGGGATCTTGACGTAGGTAGATCCCAACCCAGCCGCATCGCAAGTGGCGAGTGCGACTCCAAAAGGATTCGGCGCCGCCGGTTTGCCGTCACAGGTCAGCCCGGCCTGAAATTCCTGGTCGGCGGTTAGAGGCAAGGCAGTGATGTTGTTCACAAAGGCTACTTGGCCGCTGGGAATGTTCGCTCCACCTCCATCGGCGATTGACGTCGAGCCAAAGCACGTTGCGGTTGGCGCGGAGCATGGTATTGATCCAGCCACCAGCCCGCTGTCATACCTCCAGTTGAATCCCATCCACGGACCATTTTTCCATGGCTGGTACTGGAAGTGCGTCGTCTGGTTGAATTTCTCATCGTGGTCAATGCGGAATACGGCAGGCGCTGGCAAGAAGGGCACCCCGCCGACTTGCGGGGGGAAGAAGCGCGCGGCTACGCTGGACATCACCACCAGCGCCGTAAACCCGTGATAGTTCGGAACGCTCACGCGCAACGTATATCCCGGGATTTTCGAGTTATGCCACTCGATCGGAAACGTGATCGGGGAGGCGGCCCCACGCCGAAGTCGTAAGCGCCGTGGGTGTACTTCCAGATGTACTCGCCATCCACCACCAGATACTTCCCGAAGGCTTGCTGAATACCAGCGTGGAATTCATTGCGCTAGCCCGGACGAATCGCTCCACCGACACAGGGAACATTCGGCGGCGGCACCAGGGCGGCGATAACCTGGATTGCTGCATCCGGTGCTGGCAATGATCAGGTTTTCGTTGAACGGAGTTTCCATGGTGCGCGCGTAAGAAATGCGGAGCACCGTATTCGTCGGCTTGATGTTGTAAGCAGCGCCGAGACGTGGCTGGGCTTGGGCGTCTTTGCTAATCCACTGTAGATATCTCCGCGAACGCCAACGTTGAATGACCAATTTCCCTTGGTGATCGAATCCTGGACGTAGAGCGCCAGTTCCTTCACGTCCGTGTGGCCGTGAAAAATGAACGGAACCTCCTCCGCGCGTCAGGTCGCAGGGAGCAAGAATCGTGCAGGGAGGACCAGAGGGTTGCCCGACGAATCCAGACACGATGTGCCCGACAGGGGTTGCCGCTCTGGATCAAGCTGGTTGAATAATGACAAGAATCCTGGATCGACAATGCCCAGATTGTCAGTCTCTGTCAGGAATGTGTGCTGATAACGTGATTCCCACTTTTATATTGTGGATGCCCTTCACGTAGGAAATATCCGCGCGCAGGCCGGCATTGGTGAGTTTCCGGTCTGGAATAATGGTCTCGGCCTGTAAGTCCGGGGAAAAATCCGCGAAAGGATCGGCGCTCGGGTAATAGTTGTATTGGTCTTTCCGGACAAAAGCACCGACATTAAGCACCGCCGCCGGGTTGAGCACGTGCGTCCAGGACGGTGCAATGTTGAAAGTCCCGATTTTCGAGCGTTGATCCGTCTGTCCGAGAGGAGTCAGCGTTACAGGGTCGACGGCTTGACCAGCAACGCAATGAACCCTGCGTTGCAGGTATGGAATTGCTGGTCGAAGGTGTTGGGGTTTTGAAACCAGGAACGCGAATAGCCTAAGTTGACGTGAATGGAATCGGCTGCCGTAAGCTGGTAGTCCACCCGGTCGAAAAGGTTTTCTTCATTGCCCTTGTCGTGCATCACAGCGAACTCGGGTGGATCGAGGAACCGGCCGCTGTTCAGTCCGTTCGCGGAGATGAAGTTGCCCCACTTTTGTCCGCCGTAAGCGAGATTGAAGCCGATATTGGATGTGCCGAAGGATCCATAAGAAGCGGTCACGCGCCATGAGGCGTGGTCACGCCCTGACCTGAACGCGTGGTGGCTACGATGACCAGGCTCGTTTTGCCACCATATTCGGCGGGAGGTGCACCCTGGATCACTTCCAGGGATTGGATCGAATCAACGGGAATCTGGTTGGAAAAAACTTTGCTTTGCTGGTCAGTGATCGGCTGCCCGTCGATGGAAAACGAATTCTCCGCGTGATCGCCCATCCCGTGAAACAGGCCATTCGAATCGGCGGCGATTCCCGGCGATGCGAGCGTCACCAGCGAACTCAACGACGACGACGCGCTCTCCAGAGGAATCTTGTCGAACGACGCACGGTCCACGTCGGTGTGAGCGGTTGGGTCGTTTTCCATCAGATCTCCGCCAGCCTCCACCGTGACTACGTTCGCTGATCCGGCGACCTTGAGGCTGATGCTGACGTCGAGTGGCACGGCGGATCGAACCTCAACGTCTTGGGCATAAGGAGCAAAACCCGCGCCTTGACACTTAAATGGTAGGGGTTGAATGGCACGTTTGGAAAGCTGAACTTCCCGGAACTATCCGTCGTGGTTGACCGGTCAAAGTGGCTGACCGGGTTATGAATTTCGACAGAAGCATTGGGAACGACTGCTCCGGTTGGGTCCAGCACGGTGCCGCTGATGGATGCGGAATTGGATTGCGCGTAGAGCGAAACCGCCAACCAGAATAGCGAAACGAGAACAATAGCGAAACGCTCAGCCACTTGAAAACTATAAAATAAGCATGAAGTCCTCCTGGGACGAAGTCGAGAAAAAGGGAATCCGCCGGCGCGCACGCCGGAGCTTCAGTGCGAATCCCTAGACGGCAGGAGGACCACGAATGCCCAAGTCAAAAACGCTGAGCCGGGGCTTCGCGATAACTGCTTCTTCTTGCAGCAGCCCGATCGCGGCAAAGACCGGCCGGGCATGATTGCATCTGGCAGTGGGCGCAGTGCTATGCGCCACCACGCAAATGGAGCAGGAAGCCTATTCGGCTTTGTTGGGATGGTTGTGAGTAGGCTCCACCACCGCCGCCCAGAACATCAGGGACAGGCAGAACCACGTCAACCATCGGCCAGTAAACCGCATGCGTTCCTGCATTGGGCTAGATTCTTTGTAGCTTATATCGGTTGCCTCGCACAACGCAATGCCCGGCAAGATACTATGGGGCGGGAGTGGTATAGTAGCGCCGCCGCGCCTTCGGCAAGCTCAGGGCAGGCTCCGACGGCTGTCGTGGGCGCGTCTCGGCCCCACAGCCGGAGGCGAGATGCGCTTGAAAATTCACAACAGCGAGGAAGGCATGTCCGAACCAACGTACGAAGAACTCAAAGCCCGGCTATCCCAGTTGGAAAAAGAAGTGGAAACCAAGAAGCGCAGCGGCGAGATGACCTTTAAGGTCGGCGAAAAAGGCGGCGTCAGTGTCTACGGACTGGGCCGCTTCCCGGTCACCCTCTATTACGAGCAATGGAACCGCCTGCTCGGAGCCGCCGAGGATTTGAAGAAGTTCATGGAAGAAAACAAGTCGCGGCTGAAGCTCAAGGAGTAGGGCGGAAGCCAGTGGTCGGTGGTCAGTGATCAGTGGTCAGCGAAGCGTTACGCAATAAGGCCTGACTGACCACTGACCACTGACCACCGACCACTGCAGTTACCCCCGGACCATACCCCGCACAAATTCAACGTGCGGGCAGTGCTTGTCGCGCTATAATCAAAAGACCGTGCCTAAGTACTCCATCGTCGTCCCTCTCCACAACGAGCAGGAGAACGTCACCGATCTATATGACCGCCTGAAGGCGGTGATGGAGGCCGCCGGCGAGACCTTCGAGATTGTCCTGGTCGATGACGGCTCGAACGATCACACGTTCGCCATGCTGCGCGAAATCGCGGCCGTGGATAGCCGCGTAACCGTGGTAAAGCTCCGCCGCAACTTCGGGCAAACTGCTGGACTCGCAGCCGGTTTCGATCATGCGCGCGGCGAGTACATTATTGCGATGGATGGCGATCTGCAGCACGATCCCGCAGACATCCCCCTGTTTCTGGAAAAGATTGCCGCCGGTTACGACATCGTCAGTGGCTGGCGCAAATTGCGCGTGGATAATTTCTGGATGCGCCGCATCCCCTCCCGCATGGCGAACTGGATCATGGCCAAGCTGAGCGGCGTCGACATTCACGACTTCGGCACGACCTTCAAAGCCTACCGCCGTGAGGTCCTCGACCAGGTTCCGCTCTATGGCGAGTTGCACCGCTTCATCCCGGCGCTGGCGTCCTGGTATGGATCGTCGATTTGCGAAGTGCCCATCCGCAACGTAAACCGGGAACGCGGCGCTTCGCATTACGGCATTTCCCGCACGTTCCGGGTAGTCTTCGATCTCATCACCATTCGCTTCCTGCTCCGCTATCTCTCCCGTCCGCTGCATTTCTTCGGCACTTTCGGCCTGTTAAGCCTGTTCGGCGGCAGCGGAATCGTAGCCTGGCTGGGAGTAGAAAAATTCCTGCGCCACGTCCCGGTCATGGCGTCGCACGGCCCGCTGATGATGCTTGCTCTGGGCCTGCTACTCGGCGGATTGAATTTGCTAGCCATAGGCCTGCTCGGCGAGATGCAAGTCCGCCACTACCACGAGCCCCGCCACCGCGCTCCCTACTCCGTAGACCGCGTGCTTCGCTCGCAGAACGAAGAGCACAGCGTCTCGGAATAAAGTCCATCTCGTAGCCAATTCGACTTCGACATCAGTCCCGTTTTACGCCCGGCCATCGAGACGCTACGATCACCGGTCGCGCTTTGATGCGCCGAAATCAAGAGAGGTCCTCGTGACAAAGGATAATGCTCGAACGAGTAAAGCTGAACGCCTCCGCGTATGGGGAGAGCACCAGTTAGACAAGGGAGCCAACTCCAAGGCATTCCAGTCATTGCTGGAAGCCGCGAGGCTGGGCGACGCAGAGGCTCAGGTCTCAGTGGCGTACGCCTACGCCTATGGGATTTTCCGGAAGGCAAGCGTGGATAAGGCTCTTCGGTGGTGGAAACGCGCCTACCAGCAGGGCTCCTGGGACGCTGCATTCAATCTTGGAATGTTCTTTCGCGATGCGAAACAGTGGGCAAAGGCTGCGAAGTGGTTCGAGCGCGCAATACAAGCTGGCGATGAAGACGGCCTCATCGAGCTCGCCAAAATCCATCTTCGCTATGGGGGCGACCGGGCCGCTGGCCTCCGTTATCTAAAGCGTTCAATTGTCGCAAAGCACAGGCTCACAGAACCGGCGCGCCTGGAAACAGAGCGCCTGCTGAAAGAGCAGAACGCTCTGTCCGCTGGCGACCTCCTGTACATGCGGGCAGATTTGCTCAATGAGTGCAGGCGATACACCGAAGCCCTGCCGCTGCTGCTGAAAGGGGCGAAGGCCGGCGATACTAGCTGCCAGAACCTTCTCGGGAACTACCTTTCTGATGGTCGAAAGGGTATCCCAATTGACGAGAGGCGTGCTATCTACTGGTACCAGCAGGCTTACAAACAGGGATCTAGTCTCGGAGCTTCTAATTTGGCCATGCATTATCGAAAGCGGGGAGATGTTAACGAGGCCTACCGATGGTACCATCTTGCAGTGAAGTCGGGAGACAATGAAGCCCACCTCGCACTGGCGAAGATTTGGCTTCATGACCGCGGAAACAAGGCAGAGGCGGTCAAGCATCTCAAAGCAGTGTTCCAAGGTAATCCCGACAACGTGAGTGAGCTTGGCCGTGATGAGGCAAGGGTAATGCTTAGACGCCTGGCGACGTCGGACAAATAACGTCCGAGCGGGTCAATGAACATGGATCGCTGGACCTCCGGCTCTCACTACGACCAATGGATGGGCCGCTGGAGCCGCTTGGTCGCCCAGGAATTCCTGAAGTGGCTGAACCTCCCCGCTGGTCTGCGATGGCTCGATGTGTGCTGCGGCAGCGGCGTGATCACGGAAGCCATCGTTCAAGCCAGCGCGCCTGCCGCCATCGTCGGAGTCGATGTTTCCGCCGAGCAGATAGAGTTCGCCCGCCAGCATCGCGCCCGCCCAAACGTCACTTTCGAAGTTGCGGATGCGATGGCCCTGCCCTTCGCGGATTCTAGTTTCGATGTTGCCGTATGCGGCCTCGGGCTGAACTACATTCCGGACCCGGGCCGGGGCCTGGCAGAATTCTGCCGCGTGATCCGTCCCGGCGGCACGGTTGCTGTTTATGTTTGGGACTACGCGCACGGCGCGAGATTCTTGCGCGAGTTCTGGGACGCCGCGATTGCCCTCGATAGCAAAGCCGCGGATTTCGATCAGGCCCGCCGTTTTCCAATGTGTACGCCAGAAGGACTGCGCGGCCTTTTCAAACAAGCGAAGCTGGAAGATTTGAACGTACACGCCCTCGACGTCGTAACCCGCTTTGCCAGCTTTGACGATTACTGGGACCCACTCCTGACCGGGCAAGGCTCAGCGCCGAACTATCTGGCGATGCGCGGTACGAAGATTCAGGCCGCAATTCGCGAGCGGCTGAAAGCGGCGCTCCCGGCAAGTCCTCAGGGAGGGATCGAACTACCCGCGCGAGCCTGGGCGGTTCGCGCGCGGCGTTCCTGAAGTGAAAAACAGTTTTCCACAACTAAATTTGTCTGGGTGTGACGTCTGACCTTTCCTTCCACAGGCACCCCGCACTAATCTGACAATGCAAGGACCGGATGTTCAGCCGTGCCTAGTCCTAGGAAACTCACGGCCCCCGCAACCACCCCACGGAGCGTGTGGGACAGTGGGACATCTAATCAGGGCGTTTCGGGCAAGCTACCCTGAATAGCTCAGGGCTGACGCCTGTAGTGGGAGTGATCACTTCCAAGCTTAAAAAGAATTGGGAAGTGCAACGGACACGATAGAAAGTTCAAGAAAACAAAGTCCTTCGAAGGATTACAGATCATAGTTGCAATTCAACGGTTGGCTTGGAAGGAAAGTCGATCATATCAGGGCACGCCGAGCCGATCCGTATCGGGGCACGCTAAACCGGTCCGTTCTGGGCACGCTTTCAAGCGCGCCGTGATCGCGCTGTTCGACCCGTCCTTCAGGCGCTAAGGCACGTCCATGTCTGCTCACTCCCACCGCGCCGCAGGCTGCCCCTGTCGCAGCCACTCAATAAAGTCCGTGCCCGGAGGCACGCCTCCCAGCTCGCGCAGCCGCGTCGCATTTTGTCCGCGATGATAGTGGCTGTGCATCGCCGCCTGCGTCAAAGCGTGCCGCACGCTGATCTTCAGGGGCGGCGTGAACCACGGCACCTCGATCTCTCCTCCAGGCGATCCTCGCCCATCCCGCGGAGCATCGCCGCCCATTCCGCATGACATCTTCGTGCAAAAGCCTTCAGATCGGCCATGTTCGGATAGTCTTCGACCTTCGTGATCACGAACTGCGCCGTCCGCGGCCCCACCACCCACAGAAATGCCGACTGCACCTGATGAATGTGATGCAACCGCTCGCGAATCGCACGATCCGCCAGGGCGGAAGGGAAGGTCTCGAACGCCCGCCAATGCTCGGCATCAGCCCATTCCTGGTGTGCGTAGAGTTCGTGGAGTGATGTCGTCATCGAATGCTCCTCGTGGCAGTCATTATAGAAGCCAGTTGATCCCAAGTTCCCGTTTCAGCGTTTTCCTTCGTGTACCTTTGTGTCCTTAGTGGTTCACCTGTTTTTTGATTCCGGCAAAGTGACAACTACCCAAGTTCCTCCTCCGCAGAAATGCCCGGTTTCTAAGCGTATAATGTGCCGTTTGGCTTATCAGGAGCGTTGGTCATCATGGCACAAACTACGCAGCATGAATTGCAATTGGCCCGCCGTATGTCGCGGCTGGGCACGGAGACGGCTTTCGAAGTTCTGAACCGGGCACGGGTGCTGGAGCGCCAGGGCAAGAACATCATTCACCTGGAAATCGGCGAGCCTGACTTCGACACACCCGCCAACGTGACCGAGGCCGCAGTCGACGCGCTGCACAAAGGATGGACTCACTACAGCCCCTCCGCCGGCTTGCCCGAACTCCGCCAGACCATCGCCGACTACGTCAGCCGCACCCGCGGCGTGAAGGTTAGCCCGGAGGAAGTAGTGGTCGTTCCGGGTGGTAAACCTATCATTTTCTTCACGATCCTTGCCTTGATTGATGAAGGAGATGAGGTCATCTACCCCAACCCCGGATTCCCGATCTATGAGTCGATGATTAACTATGTAGGCGGCAAGGCCGTACCGACCCAGCTTCGTGAGGAGCGTGATTTCTCGGTCGACGTCGACGAACTCGCCTCTCGAATTACCGACCGCACCAAGCTCATCATTCTGAATTCTCCGCATAACCCCACCGGCGGCGTCATGCAGCGCAGAGACGTCGAGCAGCTTGCCAAGGTGATCGGCGACCGCAACATTCTGGTTTTGTCGGATGAGATCTACAGCCGTCTGCTTTTTGAAGGCGCGCATTTCTCCATGATGTCTGCGCCCGGCATGCAGGAGCGCACCATCCTGCTCGATGGATTCTCGAAAACCTATGCCATGACCGGCTGGCGCATGGGCTACGGCGTAATGCGTGCCGATCTGGCGGCGCACATCACGCGGCTGATGACGAATTCCAATTCCTGCACTGCCAGTTTCACGCAAATCGCAGGTATCGAAGCTCTGCGCGGCGATCAGAGTTCTGTGGATCACATGTGCGCCGATTTCAAGCGCCGCCGCGACGTGTTCGTTGCCGGTTTGAATAAGATCAAAGGTTTTTCCTGCCGCATGCCCAAAGGCGCGTTCTATGTATTCCCCAACATCACGAAGACGGGATGGAAGTCGAAACCGCTCGCCGATGCTCTCCTTGAGCAAGCCGGAGTCGCAGCGCTTTCCGGCACGTCATTCGGCGAGTTCGGCGAGGGCTACCTGCGCTTCAGCGTGGCCAATTCGCTGGAGAATCTCCAGCAGGCGCTCGATCGCATCGATCAATGGACGAAGCAGAATCTGTAACCTGCGCCTCAAACTGCCGACGCAACCGCAGTTATTCTGAAGAATCATGACCAGGAAACTTCGCGAGTGAGGTGAGGATGCCATCGCGCAAAAAATCGACACCGAACCACGGACCGAAGTCCAGCCGCCCCCATATGCCGGGCTATGGCTTGCCCACGGGCAACAAAGGTCTGCTCCCGTGGAGTTGGGCCGAGCAGCGCCTGAAGAAGTCGCACAACTACTGGATTACCACCGTGAAGCCGGACGGTTCGCCCCACAACGTTTCTCCGCACAGCGTTTCTCCGCACAGCATGGTGGTCTGGGGGCTTTGGCAGGACGGCCGGTTCTTGTTCAGCACAGGCAGCAAGTCGCGCAAAGCGCGCAACCTGGCGCACAATACCAACTGCGTAGTTGGCACCGAACACGCGCACGAGGCTGTGATCGTCGAGGGAACGGCGGGAATTGCCGATGTGCCCGCGCGCCGCAAGTTTCTTCTCAAGTACGAGCGCAAGTACAAGTTCGACATGTCGACGATGAAACAGGACATTCTCTCGATGAAGGAACCAGTCTTCGCGGTGAGTCCACGTGTGGTTTTTGGTTTGTGGGAGAAGCACTTCGTGGAAAAGAGCACCCGCTGGACATTCGAGTAGTGCAGCCCTGGAGTTCAGTTCAAGCCGTCTTTCTAGAAGGAACAGCATGACCAAGAAATTTCGCGTCTTTGCCACCTGTGATATTGGAGAAGCGATCGAACTGCTGCGCCGCCGCGGCTACAAAGTCGAAGTCTATCCGCAGCCGGAAGCTCCGCCGAAGAGCCTGATTATCGGGAAGGTGAAGTCCGGCATCGACGGTTTGATCACGACGTTACGAGATCCGATTGACGCCGAAGTCTTTGAGGCCGGCAAGAATACGCTGAAAGTCGTGGCTCAGTATGCCGTTGGATTCGACAACATCAACCGTGCCGATGCCGACCGCTACAAGATTCCTTTCACTAACACGGCAGACGTTCTCACCGAGGCCACCGCGGAATTCGCTTTCTTCATGCTCGGTATGCTTGCCCGCAAGATGTGGCCAGCCGAGCACCTCACGCGCGACAATCGCTGGGGATATTGGCATCCCTATCTGCCATTCTTAGGCGACGAGGTGACCGGCAAGACCATCGCGATCATCGGCACGGGTCGTATTGGGCTGGCGATGATCAAGAAATGCGCTGGCTTCGACATGAACATGCTGTGCTACGACCCGGCGTATGAGAACCACGATTACATCAAGGCTATTCAAGAGAATATGGACCTGCGCTACGCCCGCGGTATTTCGCGAGAGAAGACCTGGATCAAGTATGTAGGATTCGAAGACGCGCTGCGCGAGGCTGACTTTGTCAGCGTGCATGTGCCGCTATTGCGTCCGGGAGAAAGCGCGACTCCCACCTATCATCTATTCAACGAACGCACTCTGCGTCTGATGAAGCCGACTGCATTTTTGGTAAACGACGCGCGCGGCCCGGTAATCGACGAAGCTGCCCTGGCGCGCGCGCTGCGCGAGAACTGGATCGCCGGAGCTGCACTCGACGTCTACGAGAAGGAACCTCTGCCGGCCGATTCGCCCCTGCGCGATCCTGCGATTGCCGACCGCTGCCGCCTGATGCCGCACTTTGCCAGCGCGGCGCGCATCACGCGCCTCTCCACCGATCCCAACAAAGGCATGGCTGGACGTTGCGTGCAGGGACTGATCGATGCGCTCGAAGCCAACTATGGCGGCGACATCACCAAGATGCCTTACGTCGTGAACAAAGAGGCGTTCGGAAATACAAACGGACAATGAGCGACAACGCCGCATTCCGCAGTTGGCTGATCGCGTTCGCGGCGACCGCGCTCGCGGTCGTTGTGTGCGTTGGATACGTCGATCGCCCTGTCGCGCTTTTTTTTGATGCACATCTTCGCCGCACTGCGGCATGGGTGTGGCTCTCCCGCGCGCTCGCGCCTCTGGATCTCGCCGTGATCATGGGGCTGCTGTTCTTGTTCGGCTGCGGCGCCTGGGTTGTATCCGGTCGCCTGCTTCGTCCGTGGACTCGAACGCCGCTTCTGTGCTCCTGGGCCGGGATGTGGGCCACCGCGGCTGACATCATATTCAAGCGCATCTTCGGCCGTGCCTGGCCTGATCCAGGCTACGTTCAGAATCGCGTCTACGAGTTCCGTCTGCTGCATGGCGCGCCGTACTGGGACTCTTTCCCCTCGGGCACGGCCGCGATCTCCGCTGCGATCGCCTCCGTCCTCTGGATCTTGGCACCGCGCTGGAGGGCGATCAGCGCCTTGATCGGTGTCCTGCTGTGTGTTGCAGTTGTCGTCACCAATTACCACTGGATTGGAGATGTGATTGCCGGAGCGTTCCTCGGCACCTCGATCGGTTGGATGACGGTCCATCTCCATCGGCCGATCGCCATGTCTCAATCGAACGAGGCATTCGGGGAATCGCCCCCTCTTCGCTAGAATAGAAGCTGGTTACTCTGCCCAAGGATACGAATGAAAAAGCAATCCGCCGTCTTTCTGCCCGTTGTCTTTATCCTGCTACTGTTAACGCCCGTGATTTTCGCCGCGACCCCTGGCCCCGAGAATCAACTCAAGTTGATTCCTCAGCCCAAGGAGGTGCGGTTTCAGCAGGGCAGCTTCCACGTGAAGCCCACCACCCGAATCCTGGTGGAGTTCGGACATCAGGAGGAAGACCGCATTGCTGCGGAGACCCTGGCGGAGGAGATCCATGACCAGTCTGGGTTGACGCTGAGCATTACCGGCGCCAAGGCGGAGTCGAAACAAGAATCCAAAAAAGAGGAAGGCGCGATTGTTCTGGCGCGCTTGCAAGACAAAAACGTGCGCGAGTTCCTGGAATCGAAAGGCCTGAATCAGGGTTCCATCGGCGACCAGGGCTACCTGCTGTTCTCCGACGACTCGCACCTGATCGTCGCCGCCAATACCGGCCAGGGCCTGTTCTACGGGGTGCAGACCCTGCGGCAATTGCTGCGTGCTGAGGGTAAGACGCTGGTGTGTCCTGCGGTCTCGATCCGCGACTGGCCGAGCATGGAGTGGCGGGGTGTGCAGGACGACATCAGCCGCGGTCCCATTCCCACCGAAGACTACATGAAGCGCCAGATCCGCACCCTGGCGGCCTACAAGGTGAATTTGTTCGGGCTCTACATGGAACACGTGTTCGATTTCGCCAGCCAGCCCTTAGTTGCTCCCCGGGAAGCTGCACTCACTCCACAGGAAATCAACGCGCTGGTGGACTACGCCCGGAAGCTCTATGTCACGATTCTTCCCGAGCAACAAACCTTTGGACACCTCCACCACATGCTGAAGTACGAAATTTATTCCGACGTTGCGGAACGGCCTCACGGCCACGTGCTCACGCCGACCAAGCAACAGTCCTACGACATCATCAAAGCCATGTATGGCGACCTGGTGCCGCTTTTCCCCGGGCCGTTCCTGCACGTTGGAGGCGACGAGACCTTTGAACTGGGGCGCGGGCAAACCGCCGGGCGAGCCGCCGAAGTCGGCCTGGGGCGGGTTTATCTCGAACACATGCAGAAGGTCAGCGGCATTCTCGAGCCCTATCACAAGCAACTTATGTTCTGGGGCGACATCGCGGTGAAATATCCGCAACTGCTCGGCATCCTGCCCAAGGAGATGATCGCCGTCCCCTGGGATTACGACGCGAAGCCGAGTTTCGAGAGCATCATCAAGCCGTACCGGGATGCCGGCCTGCGGGTGATGGTCTCTCCGGGCGCGCAAACCTGGAAGCAATTGTGGCCGGACCTGGATACGGGTTACGTGAATATCCGCAACTTTGTGCGCGACGGTCAGAAGTTGGGTGCGATCGGCATGCTCAACACCACGTGGAATGACGACGGCGAGGCGATCTACGGGATGGCGTGGCCAACCCTCATCTTCGGCGCAGCGGCAGGATGGCAGCCGGGCGAGTCGGACATCGACCGGTTCAAGAACGCTTACGACTGGGCCTTCTATCGCAACGGCGATGGCACCTTCCGCGAGGTGCTCGAGGATCTGGATCGCGGACACCAGGTGCTGGCTAAGATCAAAGTCGAGACCGAGACGGATGATCTGTTCTGGATCGATCCCTTCACGCCGGAGGGCGCCAGCATGATGGTGAAGATCGCGGCGGCCGCACCGGAGATGCGTTTGGGCGCCGAGCACGCGCTGGAGTCGCTCTACCGCAATGGCGCCAAGGCCCACGCCCATCAGGACACACTGGCCGACATGACGTTGGCCGGGTGGCGCTGGGACGCTCTTGGCATGAAGGCCCAGTTCACCCAGGAGATCAACAAATTCTATTGGGACGCTTTCCAGAACCAGACCGACGAGGACCGCGTGGGCAACGATCTGGAAGAAATCACGGCCATCAATGCGCGTCTCGAAGACTTGCGCGACGCGACCACGCGCCTGAGCCAGATGTACCGGGAAGCCTACCTGCGGGAATACGGCCTGTACTGGCTGGAGAATGTTCTGGTGCGCTATGACGGCCTGGCGCGCGAGTTCCAGAAGAAGATCGTAGCCGTGCGTCAGGCGCTCCGGCAGTATCAAGCGACCAAGATGCTGACCCCGCCGCAGGAGCTGGGATTCTATTTGCAGCAGTAAAGCAGTGGTCGGTGGTCAGTGGTCAGTAAAGACCGATCTTATAGAACAGGTCAGGAAGGGCACCGGTTCGGTTGCGCCATCGGGGACCGCTCTTGCTGACCACTAGCCACTGACCACTGACCACTAAAAAGCAGATGTTTTCCGATCGTACCAACTGGAAGCTCGCGCGCAATCGCCTAACCGAGGCGCTCGACGATGTGAGGTCGAGCGGCGCTGGCGTGCTTGACCTGACTGTTTCCAATCCAACCCGGGCCGGCTTGCTCTACGACGAGCCTGGTATTCTTCAATCGTTAGGCTCGCCACAGGCCATGGATTACGATCCCCAGCCCAAGGGCTTGGCCGGCGCGCGTGCCGCGGTTGCGGCGTATTACAACGCGGCGCACGGAATTCACTTCAATCCCGAGCGGCTGATTCTGACCACCAGCACCAGTGAAGGTTATTCTTTCGTGTTCCGCTTGCTGTGCAATCCCGGCGATGAGTTGCTGGTGCCGAAGCCGAGCTATCCTTTATTCGAGTTTCTGGCCGATTTGCAGGACGTCACGCTCGTGCCTTATCCCTTGATCTACGATCACGGCTGGCAGATGGATTTTCCTTCGCTGCAAGAAGCGGTGACGAAGCGTACTCGCGGCGTGGTCGTGGTTCATCCCAATAACCCTACGGGTTCGTATGTGCATCCACACGAGAGGGAAGCGCTGAATCGCTTTTGCGGTGAACATTCGCTCGCGTTGATTGCCGATGAAGTGTTTCTCGACTACGCCCACGATCGGGTTGGGCGCCAAAGCTTTGCTTCGAATCAAGACGTGCTGACCTTCACGCTGAGCGGGGCTTCGAAGATCTCGGCGCTGCCGCAAATGAAGGTGGCATGGATCGCAACCAGCGGTCCGGCGGCTGAGGTTGAGCAAGCCCAGGCTCGACTGGAAGTGATCGCCGACACGTATCTATCGATGAACGCGCCCATTCAGTGGGCGATTCCGGCGCTGCTGGATCAGCGGAAGAGCATTCAGCAGCAATTACTCGATCGTGTGCTCGGCAATCTCGCCGAACTCGATCGCCAGCTTGCCGGGCAGGAGGCGTGTCAGCGTCTGCATCTGGAAGGCGGATGGTACGCTGTGGTGCATGTGCCGGTCACGCAGACCGACGAGGAACTGGCGGTCGATCTGCTGCGACGAAAATCTGTGCTGGTGCATCCCGGACACTTCTATGATTTTCCGAGCGACGGGTATCTGGTGCTGAGCTTGATTGCGGTGCGAGCTGAATTTGCGGAGGGGATCGGGCGCATCTTGGAATTGATGATGGTTGATTGATGATTTAGACCCATCCTCTGCTGCTTTTTCAATCAGAAATCAACAATCATCAATCATCAATTTCTATCTCTTCACCAGCCACGGATTGCTCTCCCGTTCTTCTCCAATCGTGGTCAGCGGACCGTGGCCGGGGACGACTACGGTGTCGTCGGGTAATGCGAGCACGGTGCCGTGCAGCGATTGCATGATTTTCTGCATCGATCCGCCGGGCAGGTCGGTGCGGCCGATCGATCCGGCGAAGAGCGTGTCGCCCGCGATCAGCATTTTTTCGGCAGGGAAGTAGAGGCAGATGCTGCCTTCGGTGTGCCCGGGGGTGTGTAGAATGCTGGCGGTGTGTGCCCCAGCCTTCACTGTATCGCCGGTGCTCAGGCTCTGGTCGATCTCGACCGCGCCGGGAGGGGCTACCCCGACCCAGGCGGCCTGCACGTCGAGCATCTTGAGCAGGGCATAGTCGTTCTGGTTGAGCAGGATGGGCGCTCCGGTGGCGGCGCGCAGCTTCATCGCGCCTCCCACGTGATCGATGTGGGCGTGGGTAATAACGATCTGCTTGACTTGCAGGTTATGCTTGCGGAGGAGCGCGAGGATGTCCTCAATGTCGTCGCCGGGGTCGATGACCATGGCTTCGCGCGTGACCTCGTCGCCGATGATCGAGCAGTTGCACTGCAGCGGCCCGACGGGAAAGATTTCGTGAATCATGCTTCCATTGTAGCGAGTACCGAGTACCTAGTACCGAGTACAAGTACAGAAAAACCTGTTCCGACTTGCCTTGGAACGCTGGTGGCGAGACAATACGCCAACGTGCTTGGGAGGTTCCTGTGGCAGCTAAATACCGTCAGCACGGATATCAGGACCGGGACCGCGAAGTAAAAGCCGCGCAAGGAGCCGGGCGAAAAGCCAGCTTCGACGCCGCCAGCAAGACGTGACTACAGCATGGGGCCAAAGCCGGTGAATATGCCGGGCACGCGCGCCGTTTCGCGCTGCGCGCAGTGCGGCACGGTGCTGCAGGCAATTCCACCGACGGGCCTTTGTCCCAAGTGCGGCTTCGAGCTGCATTCCTGCAAGCAGTGCATGTATTTCGATCCCGGAAGCCGCTTCGAGTGCATGCAGCCGGTGAAGGAGCGGGTCGCGAAGAAAGACGCCCGCAACGATTGCACGTTCTACGAGATTCGCGTCGACGCGGGAAAAGGAAACGTCCACGCCCGCCAGCCTTCGCCCCAACGATGCGCGGCAGGCGTTTGAGAATTTGTTCAAGAAGTGAAGGGAGGTGTCTCGTCTCCCCCTGTCAGTTGTATCCGTACGCGCCGGAGCATAGGACCTTCTTCCAATGGCTCTCTCTTTCAAGGATGGTTTCTTGACTCGTATAAAGGTCCGAAACTTCCAGGATGGAGTAGTGGAAGTTGTCAGCGTACGCTTCCCCATTTTGCTGGAGCAGCAGGATCAACTCCTTGTTGCTGCCGTGGCCATTGTTGGCATACGCCTCCCAACGCTGCCAGATACCGCCGACTCCGGAGGCGCTCCCTACGTATTGCTTCCCATTGGTTTTATCGACAATGAGGTAGACGCCCGACACGTTGCTGAGAGCCGATCGCCACGACGGAATCTCTTCTCGGATAATCGTACGCAATAGTCGGCGCGAGACAAGGACGGCGTTATAGCCTGGGAAGTCGCCCACTGACAGGCGTTCCTTACGAATCTCGCTGACCGTCAGTTTCTCGCCGTATGAGCTGCCACGAAGGTACGAAGCCCGGAACGTCTTGCCAAATTGGACGACCACACGCCCCACCAAGTCTTCCAGCCCCGGCAGCTCCGAGGTCGCATACCTGTATCTTCGTTTTGGGCCTTCAGTCCGTGGCACCACGCCCTCAACAGAGTAAATGCCACCGAAGAGCCATCGATCAGCGCCCATGTGAATCAGGGAGAGGATTTGGGCGCATTCAAAGTTCCGTTGGCTTTGGTCTTCCTGCCATTGCTTAAACTCCCCGTCAAAGAACGCCTCCAACGGCGTGGGTTTCGATCCGGTCGCGCAGTGAATTTTGTAGTCGGCGAGTTTGACGCCGGCCAGCGATATCAGGTCGAGTAGGCGTATCATCGTCTGCAATCGGATCGCTGTGCTGCAGTCCAGCAATAATTTCCGCTCCATTCTATAGCTTGACCTCGACATCCTACGGTTTCTGCGTCGGCCTCATCAGTATCTCGCTCACAAACGACTGCGGCGCCTGGGTTACCAGCATTGCGACCGCGTGCGCCACGTCTTCCGGTTGGAGCATTTTTGAGTGATCCTTGCCGGCGTGCGGGCTCAGGTCAGTGTTGGTTGAGCCGGGACAGATCACGGCCACGCGGATGTTGTGGCCTCGCAATTCTTCCGCGAGGGAATAGCTCAATCCGTTCAATCCCCATTTGGAGGCGGCGTAGGCGGCGCCGTTCGGCAGCGCATTTTTTCCAGCGAGGGACGAGATGTTGATGATGTGGCCGGAGCGGGCACGGATCATCATGCGGCGCGAAAGCGCGAGTCGTATAGAAGACGCCGCGCAGGTTCGTGTTGAGGATCTCCTCCCAGGAGTCGGGAGCGAGTTGATGCAGAGGGCCGCCGAATCCGCCGACGCCCGCATTGTTGACCAGGATGTCGACACGTCCAAAGGAGCCTTCGACCTGCCTGGCCGCTGCCTCAACCGAAACGAGACTGGTCACATCGCAGGAAACCATTTCGGCCCTGCCTCCTGCTTGAGTGATCGCTTGCGCAGACGATTCGAGAGCGGCAAGAGTGCGTCCACACAAAACGGCGATGGCGCCAAGGCGCGACAATTCCAGGGCGATGGCGGCGCCAATGCCCCGGCCCGCGCCGGTAATGACTGCCACTTGTCCGGCCAGGGGAATCGCATCCTTTCGAACCGTATCGTCGAACCGTATTCGGTCGATCGGTATTCATTGGCAATGACCTCCAGTTCCCTGTAGAGGGCCCTGTTAAAACTCACAGTGATCCTGGTGCCGCGTAAGGTGCATAATCAGCGGCTATCCACGAGATGCGATCTCTGCATCTTATACAATAGCGCAGAGGGTAGCTGGGAAGTTGCTTGCCTTCGGAGCAAGAGGTACTTATAATCCGGCAAACCCAAATGAAGGGTGAGACGCCTTTGCTGTCTCGCATAAATTGTCGATCCCCTAAGGCCCAAGGAGCCATACTGATGAAAAAGATTCTGGTCACGGTTGTGCTTGGGGTTGCTGCGCTGGCAGCGGCCCAGAACGCTGCTCAGCCGGCTCAAGGACAACCGTCTGCGCCGCAAACCCAGGCGCCGGTTATTAAAGATCCTGCCGAGTACAACGCCTACGTGGGCGCCACCCAGCAGAAGGACCCCGCGGCAGAGATCAGCGGCCTCGAAGCGTTTTTGACGCAGTATCCCAACAGCATCATGAAACCGCAGGCGCTTGAAATCCTGATGGCGCTGTATCAGCAGACCAACAGCCCCAAGGTGATGGACGCGGCGCAGCGCGTGCTGGCCGTCAACCCGGACAACGTCAAGGCACTTGTCGTGCTGGCCTACAGCGAGCGCGCCACGCAGAAATGGGCCGACGCCAAGCAACACGCCGAGCACGCATTGGAAGTGCTGCCCAAATGGACGAAGCCGGACGGAGTCTCGGACGCCGATTTTGCCAAGCAGAAGACGCAGTTTACCTTCATCATGGAGAGCGTCGCCGGTTTTTCCGCGCTGCAATTGAAGGACTATGCTTCGGCCCAGAAGCATCTGCGAACCGCGGTGGAAGCAGATCCCACCAACGTAGAGAACGTATACGCGCTGGCCACCGCGCTGCTGCCTCCCTCGACTCCCGCTGACGAAGTCAACGGCCTGTTCTTTATCGCCCGCGCAGTGAACTTGATTGCCGACCCCACCGGCAAAGAACAGGTCAAGAAGTTTGGACGCAGCAAATACATGCGCTATCACGGCGGAGAGGATGGATGGACCGATCTGCTGGCTCAAACCGCCTCGACGACACTGCCCCCGGCGGGCTTCACCATCAAGCCCGCTCCCACCCCGGCCGAGCAGGCTCACAACTTTGTGGTGGCTACGGCGCCGGATAAAATGGACTTCGCGCAATGGGAATTCATCCTCGCGAACGGCTCGCAGGAAGACCGGGATACGGTGTGGAACGCCATCAAAGGCAAGGCCGTACAGCTGAACGGGACGGTGATCAAGGCGACACCGACTGAGTTTCAGATCGCGGGAAGCCTGGACGACATCGAAGCCAAGAAGGCCGACATCACTCTTACCTTCGAAGCTCCGATTCCCGCAAAGATGATTCCGAAAGAAGCGGCCAGTCTGGACTTTCAGGGCGAGCCGGCGTCGTACACGCCGAACCCATTCATGATGACCATGGAGAAGGGGAAACTGCCAACGCCAAAGCCGGCGCCCAAAGCTCCGGTTCACAAGAAACCAGCGGCTCAATAGTAGTTGAGGGATTCACGCTGAGGCAGCCTTCGGGCTGCCCTAGCTTTTTCGGTCAGGGAAATAGGAAAGGGGCGGTTAGCGGACAGCTTTCTTTTCCATCGAGACCGGCCGCGCGCTGCGGGGCGGGCGTTTTGCGCCATCCCGAAGCTGGCGCACGTCGATCTTGAGTTCGTCGATGGTGCGGCTGAGCGTATTGCGATGCATTCCCAGCTCGCGGGCGGCGCGGCACTGGTTGCCTTTGTTTTCCTGGAGGACGGTGAGGATAAAGCGCTTCTTGAATTCGCGCACTCCCTCGGAATAAAGAATGTTGCTCTTATACATTTGCAGGATGAGCGCTTCGAGTTGATCTTTCACGTTAGGTCTCTCTCTTTTGGTTCAATGTCTTTGTTTTAACTGCCCTGCCGGCACAGCATTCATTTCGGCTTGGGAGCGGGACTGCCATGCAATTCTTTGGGGGCACGATGCAGGAAGTCGAGTCCCTCATAGAATCGCGCCCGCAACGCCGACGGCGCCACCCAAATCGCGGCCCTTCCGACCACCAGGAAATAGGGCGCCAGTTGCGAACTTTCCAGCAGCTTTGAGGTAGGTGTGAACGCGATCATCCCCATCAGGATCACGGCTACCACCAAACCGCCCTTCACCACCCCCAACAAAGCGCCCAGAAAACGGTCAAACCCGCTCAGGCCGGCTGCCTTCATCAGCTTGCGGGCGATCCTGGCGGCGATGCCAAACAGGATCAAGATCGCAAAAAAGATGATCAGGAAACCGAGAATCTCGGCCAGCCACTCGTTCTTCAAAAACGACATCAGCCACCCCGCCAGGCGCCGATATTGCCAGGCGGCAACAATGTAACCGACCACCAGGCCGGCTATGCTTAGAGCTTCGGCAAAGAAGCCCTGCACCGCCGCCGCAACCACGTTCAACAGCACCACCACGACAATCAACCAGTCTGCCGCGGTCATGCTACTCTCCCACCCGCTCTCTCGTCAGCAATTTTCTCAATGCCATCCCGCGGACCGATCTGCCCAGGCCCGATCTGCCGAAGACTGATTTGCCGAACAGCTCACGGCGCGCTTACACATCCAGCTTGTGCCCTGTGATCTGGAAGTAGGCGTCAAGATACTTTTCGCTGGTCCGCCGCGCAACTTCCTCGGGCAGCGCGGGTGCGGGCGGCTGCTTGTTCCAGTGAATCTCTTCCAGGTAATCGCGAACGTACTGCTTGTCGTAGGACTCCTGCCCCCGTCCCGGCGCGTACTTGTCGGCGGGCCAGAAGCGGGAAGAGTCCGGCGTGAGCACTTCGTCGGCCAGCGTGATTCCCTGGGGAGTGCGTCCAAACTCGAACTTGGTGTCGGCGACAATGATACCGCGCTGGCGGGCGTAAGCGGCAGCCTTCTTGTAGATCCGCAGCGTGATGTCGCGCAGGTGGCTGGAGGATTCTGTGCCCAATATCTCGCACATCCTCGCAAACGAAATGTTTTCATCGTGACCGGTCACGGCCTTGGTGGCCGGAGTGAAGATGGGTTCGGGGAAGGCTTCGGACTCGCGCAATCCCGCCGGCAGTTCGATGCCGCAGACTTTGCCGGTCGCCTGATACTCCTTCCAGGCCGACCCTGAAATGTAGCCGCGCACTACGCACTCGACGGGAAACATCTCGGCGCGCTGCACGATCATGGAGCGGCCGCGCAACTGATCGGCATACTTCTGCAGAGTCTGCGGATAGCGATCCACGTCCGCGGTGATGACGTGGTTGGGCACGATGGCAGAAAGGAAATCGAACCAGAACAGCGAAATCTGGCTCAGGACACGGCCTTTGTGAGGGATGCCGGTGGCAAGCACATAATCGAAGGCGGAAATGCGGTCGGTGGCGACGAACAGCAAACGCTCGTCATCGAGCTGGTATACGTCGCGCACCTTGCCGCTGGCGCGAAGTTGGAGATCAGGGAAATCGGTTTGCAAGATCACGGGATCAAGAAGTTTGGGGATCATGTTTAGAATTTTACCGGGTAAGGAGCGAGGCGTATTTTAGACTTTCAGAAATTTTTGTCAACCGCAGAGATTGCGGTAGAGAAAGAAGTCCGTATCCTATTGATTGGGGAAACGTTGCCGGCCGGCATTAGGTGGAAGCGAAGCGGCAACGAAAGAATTGCCGCAGGCTGCTGTGGAAAAGCTGAGGATGAGAGTGGATATCGTGGCGGCGAGACGGAACCAGCCCTCGGCAACAGTCTGAGGGGCTGCCATTACCTCGGTTACCTCCCAAGTGTTCCCCTTCCCAACTAAGCTTAAGTTTCATTAAGGGCTCACTATGCGGCGCTTGTTTCGACTCCCTCTATTGGTGTGTGTAGCGGCGACAGTTGTACTCCCCGGCTCTTTCTCCTGTGCCCAGGAAGACGAGGCTGCCGTGGAGCGCAAACTGGTGAGCAAGGTAGCGCCGCTTTACCCCGACTTAGCCCGGAAGCTGCACCTCCATGGGGTTGTGAAATTAGTCATCGTCATTGCGCCCGATGGCAAAGTAAAATCCACTCAAGTGTTGGGCGGAAACCCCGTGCTGACCCAGGCTGCGATTGACGCCGTGACCAAGTGGAGATACGAGGCAGCTCCTCAGCAAACCCACGGAATTGTCGAACTCCGGTTTGACGCGCACTGAAGGCCGACCGCTCCCCAGTCTCTAAGCCGCTCCGAACCTCACCGAGACCAGCTTCGACACTCCCGGTTCCTGCATGGTCACGCCGTATAAAACGGGCGCGATGCTCATCGTCTTCTTGCTGTGTGTGATGAGGACGAACTGCGTCTTGATGCTCATCTCTTTCACGAGTTCGGTGAAGCGGCCGATGTTGGCCTCGTCGAGGGGCGCGTCCACTTCGTCGAGGATGCAGAACGGGCTGGGCGTGTACTGGAAGATGCCGACCAGCAGGGCGAGAGCGGTGAGCGCCTTCTCGCCTCCTGAAAGCAATAGGACGCTTTGCAGGCGCTTGCCGGGAGGCGATGCGACTACATCGATGCCGCTCTCGGCGGAGTTTTCCTCGTCGGTGAGCTTCATAAAGGCGTGGCCACCGCCGAAAAGCTTCTTGAAGGTAGCCTGGAAGTTTTCGTTAATCTTAGTGAAGGCTTCCTGGAACTTCTGGCGTGAGACTTCGTCGATCTCGCGGATGGTCGCAGTCGTATTCTCGATCGACGAGATCAGGTCTTTGCGCTGGGCGTCGAGGAAGGTGTGGCGCTCGGCGGTTTCACGATACTCTTCGAGCGCCATCATATTCACCGGCCCCATGGCTTCGAGTTTGGCGCGCATGTCGCGATAGGACTGATCGCAGGATGTTAGTTCGTCGCCGGTAACCAGAACCAGCGTGGCATCGGCGAGCAACGCGGGCCGCTCAATTCCGAGTTCGTTCAGGCAAGTTTCCGCCATGTACATGGCATCGGCCTGGAGCTTGGCGGCGGCCGCTTGCAGCTCACCGCGGCGGTCGCGGGCCTGGTCGAGAACCTGGCGCGCGCTGCGCAGGAGGTCGTCGATTTCGGCGAGGCGGGCGCGGAGTTGGTCTTTCTCGAACTGAAGCAAACCCTCCCGAGCCTGGCCCGCGTTGCGCTCGGCCGCGAAGTCAGAGGCTTCCTGTTCAAGTTGAAGATTCTCGGCTTCGCGCTGCAACTTTTCAGCGGCGAACGCTTCAATCTGCGAAGCGAGACCGTGAACGCGCTCACTCATTTCGGCGAACAGAGACTCGATGCGCGCGAGCACGGCAGTTGCCGAGCGATGGCGCTCTTCGAGCGCCGCGACGCGAGCAACACGCTGCGAACTGGCCTGGGCTGCATCTTCGCGGCGCTGGCGCACGACACCGAGAGATTCCTGGGCTGACGCGATTTGCTGCTCGAGTTGGACGCGAGTTTGTTCCAGCACGGCAATCTCGGCCTGACGCGCCGCGATGATCGATTCCTGCTCGGTGCGTTCAGCGGCGAGGCGTTGCAGCTCGGCTTGTGAAACGCTCATGCGCTCGGTGACGCGGGCCATCTCAGAATCAAGCTGCTGCAACATGTGGCCGGAGGTCATCGACTGATGTTCGGCCTCACGCTTCTCGCCTTCCAGACGTTCCAGCAGGGAAGTGAACTCTTCGATTTCCCGGCCGAGCGTCAGAACTCGCATCTCTTCATCGCGGAGAGCGCGCTCCAGGTCTTCAAGCTGGCGAAGAACTTCGCGAAGCTCGCGCTTCATCGAAAGCGGGCCTTCGGCGCGCTGTTTGCCGCCGGTGACGGTCACGTTGTGGAAGCATTCTCCGGATTGGGAAAGGAAGAATGCGTCGGGATTTTCGAGCGCGAGATTACGCGCGGTGTCGGAACCCGGGACGATGTAGCCGTCGCGCAGCTTGGGAAGAATTACTTCCAGCGATTTTCCGAAGCCATCGAGAACGCGGATGGTGTGCTTCAGCGGCACGATGGACGCGGTCGAGGGCGCGCAGTGCGCAGCTTCGTCGAGGATGAAGGAGAACTTGGCCTGCGAATCCTCGGGATGAACCAGGAAGGTGGCCCGGCCATCGACGTCGCTGCGCAGCAGACGGAGGCCCTCGTCGGCGGCGTCCCAGGACTTGACCACGATGTAGTTCAATTCGTCGCGCAGGAAGTCTTCCACCACACGCTCGAAGCGCGGCTCGACCTCGAGAAAATCCGCGAGCACACCGACCGGGGCGAGTCCGCTCTGCATTACTCCAGACTGGAACAGGCGGCGCACCGATTCGGTGGAGTAACCGTGTTCAGCGATCACCGCTTCCAAGGATCCCTTTTTCCCGAGAGCCGTGGCAAATTCGGCACGGAGCAGGTCGAGCTGAGTCTTCGCCCTAGTTTCTTCCAGGCGTTTGGCCTCGACCACGCGGCGAAGCTGGCTGATCTCCTCGGTGATTCCGGCGACGCGCTGCGTCACAGTTTCGAATTCAAGGGCAAGTTGGCCGCGCTGGCCGCCGAAGGCCTCCACCTGAAGATTCGCGTTGGTGATTTCACCTTGCAGACGGCGGGCCTCGCGATCCGCGCCTGCGAGCCGTTCTTCAGCTTGCGCTAGTTGGTTGCGCAGCCGCGACGCCGACGACACGGTGTCGAAGATGGCAACGCGCGATTCTTCCTGCTGGCGTTCGAGTTCAGCCAGCGCGGCTGACGCGGCTGCCGCTTCTTGTTGCGACAATGCAAGCTCATGCTGCGCTGCGGCCAAATCGGCGGAGGCCGATTCGAGCACCAACCGATTGGTGTCACGCTCGGCGTCAAGCGCGGTGAGGCGGTGATGCGCCTGGGCCAATTCGGCTTCGGCGGAAGCAGAGCGAACCAGCAGTTCGGCGCAGCGTTCGTCGTTGTGATGGCGGCGGGCGCGGGCGCGATCGATTTCTAAATCGATCTGGCTGATGCGGTCGCGATTCTCGCGCAGTTCGGTCTCGATGGCGTAGCCACGCTCGGTGCCTTCGCCGTGCTCTGACTCAAGTTGCTGCACGGCTTCGGTACAGTGCTGCATGTCTTCGGCGAGGGCGTGGAGTTGGGCGTCGAGTTCGGTGCTTTCCTGCTCGATCGCGGCGAATTTGCTGGCTAGCACGATGCGCAGTTGCGCCCGCATTTCCTCGCGCAGCCTGGCGTAGCGCTCGGCCTTAGAGGCCTGGCGTTTCAACGAATTCATCTGGCGCGTGACTTCGTCGAAAATATCGTTGATGCGGGCGAGGTTCAGCTTGGCATCTTCGAGGCGGGCTTCGGCGAGACGCTTCTTGGTTTTGAACTTCGTGATTCCAGCAGCCTCCTCGAGAATCGCCCGGCGGTCGGTGGGACGGCTGCTGAGGATCTGGCCGATGCGTCCCTGCTCGATGAGGGCATAGGTTTCCGGGCCGAGGCCAGTGCCCATGAAGAGTTCCTGAATGTCGCGCAGGCGGCACAGCTTGCCGTTCAGCAAGTATTCGCTGTCGCCGGAGCGGAACAGGCGGCGCGTGACTACGATTTCTCCTGCGCGGAATTGCTGCTGGTTGAACTTGCGACGGCGGATTTTGAGCACGACCTGGGGCGCGCCGCTGACCGCAGCTGAAGTTGCAATGGGAACAACGGCGTGGATGGGTAATGCGAATACCGGCTCGTCTTCGGGGAAGGCGACCGCGATGGTTGTGATTTTCGAACGTGCGATCTCTACCTCTTCGGTTTTGCCGGGCTGAGCGTCTTCCACGGCGCGGTTGGTTTCTTCGGCGGCGCGGGTGCGGATGGCGGTTTCGTCCCAGTCTTCGGCTGGCCGACGCAAGGCCTCGGCGCTGAGCGGAACTTCATCCTGAATGTCGATCTCGGTGGGCGCGTTGGCGTCAGGGCCAGGATACTCCTCGGGATCGATCAGGGTGAGCGAGACCTCGGCCATGCCAGTCGGCTTGCGGTCGCGCGTGCCAGCGAAGATTACGTCTTCCATGCGCGATCCGCGCAGGGTCTTGGCGGACTGCTCGCCGAGCACCCACGAGATGGCGTCGGCGATATTCGACTTGCCGCAGCCGTTGGGGCCGATGATCGCGGCGATACCGTCCCCGTGAAACTTGAGGTCAGTGCGGTCGCAAAACGATTTGAATCCGAGAATCTGAAGCCGCTTCAGTTTAAGCAACGTGAACTCCTTGGAGAAGCAGTGGCCAGTGGCCAGTTGTCAGCCAGTTGTTGGTTTTGATGCTTGCCGGCCTGTTTACCAAACCGATACCCCTCGCGCCGAAACAATGCTTGCTTCGATCAATTCCGTCCCTGGCTGGAATGGGCGGGCACAAATTAGAGCTACTGTAACGGTGAAATCGGGGCGGGGTCAAGCAATATAACACTATATATTGTATGGCCTTCGGGCCGAGCGCGTTGGGTTGCACATGCATTGCAGCAAATGCCTGATTTACGGGTGAGGGTAGGACGAGGCGGGAGAACCGCGAGAGCAGGACTATGGTAGCGCTACAGGGCGGGAAAAACAACGGAAAGAGGCCGCAGTTTCTGGTCAGGATAGAATCAGGACCGTTGTCCGACGTACCACGGCGCACTTACCGTGAAAATGCGCTCGTTGCCGCGAGCGAGCAGCACCCATTCCAGCAGACGGCCACGCTGGTTGTGAAGGAAGTATTCAAACCAGCGGTCCTCGACGAGTTCCGGTATGACCACAACAATGCTGCGATCGGGATGTTTCTTGGAAAGATCGAGAACAAACTGAACCACGGGAATGACGACAAAGCGGTACGGTGAAGGCAGAATGCGCAGCTGCGGCGGTTCTTTGCCCTGGGCGCGAAAGGGCCGGTCAACGTATTGTTCCCAGTCGTCTTGCAGCAATTCGGAGTGCTCGGTGGGCTCGACGTGCAAGGCGATCACTTCCGGGGAAAGCCGGGCGGCAAATTCGATTCCCTGGCGGGTGATATTGCTCCAGCGGTCGATGGCGATCACCGCAATGGGATGCTGGCTGAGACCTGCCGCATCGACCGGAATTTTGCAGCTGGTCATCATTTTCACGGAGTGATAGTGGCGGCGGACGATGGTGAAGAAAAAAATCGTAAGGGGAACGAAAAGCAGCGTGATCCACGCGCCCTCCACGAATTTTGCAACCAGCACGACGCAGGTCGTGATGCCGGTCACGAGGGCGCCGAGTCCGTTGACGAGCGCGCTCTTCAGCCAATGCGGGCTACGATTCTTCCTCCAGTGCATGACCATGCCGGCTTGCGAAAGCGTGAAGGCGAGAAACGCGCCGACGGCATAGAGCGGGATCAGCCGGTCCGTGACGCCCCCGAAAAGAACAAGAACGCCGCCACACAGCAGCGCGAGCACGACGATGCCGTAAGTGTAGACGAGCCGACGTCCGCGGTAGCCGAAGACGTGCGGGAGATAGTTATTCTGCGCGATGGCGCGGCAGAGACGGGGAAAATCGGCGAACGCCGTGTTGGCGGAAAGAGAAAGCACGACGAGGATTGAGCCGATCGTCAGATAGTAAAAGAACCCTTTGCCAAAAACCGCCGCGGTGAGCATGGAGAGAATGCTCTGGTAACCGGGCTGGCCCGGATCGGTGGCGGCGATTCCGTAGGCTTTGACGAGATAAGAGATTCCCGCTAGCAATACCGCCAGGAGAAAAATAATCACCGTGAGAGTCCGCTGAGCATTTTTCACGGTGGGTTCCCGGAAGGCCTTCACGCCATTGCTGACCGCCTCTACTCCGGTCAGGGCCGTACAACCGCTGGCGAAAACCTTTAGGAGCAACCAGTAAGTTACAGCCTGGGTCATGGGCGGCGGAGGCGGCAGCGGAACCGCCGGGGTGGGATGGCCTCCGCTGAGGAAGACTCGAACCACGCCTGCGCCGATGGTAACAAGAAGCGTGCCGACGAACAGATAGGTCGGAATCGCGAAGGCGGCGCCAGCTTCGCGCACGCCGCGGAGATTGAGGATGGTGATGACGATCAGAATGCCCACGCAGAGAGAAACGGTGTGCGGCAGCAGCGATGGAACCGCCGAGATCAAAGCGCCCACTCCGGCGGAAATGCCAACTGCGGCCGTGAGGATGTAATCGGCGAGCAGCGCGGCGGCGGCAAGCAAGCTGGCAGACGCTCCCAGGTTGAATCGCGCTACGGTATAGGAGCCGCCGCCGGAAGGGTAGGCTTCGATGGTCTGGCGGTAGGAGAAGTACACGATCACCAGCAGCGTGATGATCGCGACGCTGATGGGCACGATATAGCGAACCCCGAGAAGGCCAAGCGGGATAAGCAGACTCAAGGCCGCTTCCGGGCCGTAGGCAGCGGAGCTTAGCGCGTCGAGACCAAAGATGGGAATGCCCTGGATAGGACCGATTTGCTCGGCCCGTTCGTCGCTGGTCCGGATTGGCTTGCCGACAACGACGTCGAGTATGTTCATGAGCGACAGGTACCCACGGACTCTTTACACTCAAAATACGATCCATCCACTCGGGGACGGCCGGGAGCGGCTGTCCCTACGTGATTCTTTTTGATGCCTTATTTTGCTCCCAGCTTCTCGAAGAACAGGCAGATGGTTTCGATGCCGTGGTGGAAGTTCGGGATGTGGAACTTTTCGTTGGGCGCGTGCAGGTTATCGTCGGGAAGGCCGAAGCCCATCATTACTGTGGGAATTTTCAAAGCCTGATAGATATCGTTGACGATGGGAATCGATCCGCCGCTGCGGATGAAGACAGTTTCCTTCTTGAAAGTGTCGTGCAAGGCTTCGGTCGCGGCCTTGATGTAGGGATTGTCGGTGCCGACCACGGAGGCCGGACCCTTGCTGAGAACTTTGACTTTGGCCTCGATGCCCTTGGGCGTGAGCTTCTTCACGAAATTTGTGTATCGCTTCACGATATCGTCGGGATCTTGATTAGGCACCAGGCGCATGGAAACCTTGGCTGCCGCTTTGGCGGGGATTACGGTCTTCGCGCCGGCGGCAATAAATCCTCCGGGCATGCCGTGGACTTCGAGCGTGGGGCGCGCCCAGGTGCGATAGAGAACGGAGTAGCCGGGCTCGCCGGTGAGAACCTTCGATCCGACCTCGGTCTTGCGATAGTGCTCCTCATTGAAAGGCAGGCGTTTCCAGGCTTTGAGTTCGTCCTTGGTCGGCGCTTTCACGTTCTTGTAAAAGCCGGGGATCAGCACGTGGCCTTTGGCATCCTTCAGCTTGCTGATGATTTCGATGAGAGCAAAGAACGGATTCGGCGCCGCGCCACCATACACGCCGGAGTGCAGGTCGATCATGGCGCCGATCGCCTCGATTTCGGTATAGACGAGGCCGCGCAGGCCAACGCACAGCGTGGGAAGGTTGGGAGCGAATAACTCGGTGTCGCAGACCAGGGCGAAATCGGCTTTCAGCTTGGCTTTCTGCTTGCGCACATACTCGGCGATGGACTCGCCTCCGACTTCTTCTTCGCCTTCAAAAAGGACTTTGACGTTGATGGGCAGTTTGCCGTTGCCGGACTTCATCAGCGATTCGAGGGCCTTTACTTCCATCCAGAGCTGGCCTTTGTCGTCGACAGCGCCGCGGGCGTAGATGTTGTTGTTGCGTTCGGTGGGCTCGAACGGAGGAGTCTTCCATTCGTCGAGGGGGTCGGGCGGCTGCACATCGTAGTGCGCGTAGCAGAGCGCTGTGGGCTTGCCGGGCGCGTGCAGCCAGTCGGCGTAGAGAAGCGGATGGCCTTTGGTAGGGATGACTTCAACGTTCTCCATGCCGATGCGGCGCAGTTCGTTGGCCACGAAGTCGGCGGCCTTTTGGACGTCGGGCTTGTGCTCGTCGAGCGTGCTGACGCTGGGAATGCGGAGCAGATCTTTGAGTTCATTGAGGAAACGCTGCTGATTATCGCGGGCGAAATCGACTGCGGGAGAAGCCATGAAGGGATCCTTTCCAGTGAGGAAACGCTACAGTATACCCGAAGGAATGTTACGCCTGCGTAGGGCAGCTGTGTGGGTAGTGGGCTACTTTCATTTTGAGGCTGGCGATATTTCGCCTACAATTTTATCGAGATTCATCGTACACTTCGCACGTCCCCGGCCATGGCTGCTGGTGTCAGAGATCGGCTGTGGAGCGTAGAAGATTTACTAGCCCTCTGGGAAGCCTACGAACAGCGGAGGGCGGAAAGAGCAGCGTAAGGCAGAATCCAATGGGTGAATACGGGCTGTTTCAACCCCTCAACTGGTTGTTATTGATTGCTTTAGTGCTCGTAATAGTCGTCCCGTTTTGGCAGATTTTCAAGAAGGCTGGTTTTAGCCCATGGTTGTCACTATTGACGCCGATTCCCATCGCCGGTCTAGTTGCCCTTTTTTACCTAGCTTTCGCAAAGTGGCCGGAAAAATCAAAGTAGCCCACTACCGCTGTGTAGGGGCACACCTGCAGGCTGCTAGCTCGCAAACCTTGCCGGTGAGAACGCGGCAAGATCGTGCTCGGGATTTTTTCCCTCGATCATCTGCGCCGTGATCTGCGCCGTTACGGGTGCTAGGAGAATGCCGTCGCGAAAATGGCCGGTGGCTACGTAATAGCCGGGCGTGGCCGTTGCGCCGAGAATCGGCAAGGCATCGGGAGTTCCGGGACGCAGGCCGGCCCAGTCTTCTAAAATCTTCGCATTGCGGAGTTCTGGAACCATGGCGACTGCGGCGCGGTGCAGGCGCTGAATGGTGGCGACGTCGGTCCGCTTGTCGAATCCCGCTTCTTCCAGCGTGGTGCCGACGATGATTCGTCCGTCGCTGCGCGGGATCAGGTAAACATCTGGTGAGCGCACTACGTGCTTGAGCAGGCCGCGCGCTGGCGAAGCCAGGCACAGCATTTGTCCCTTCACAGGTCGCGTTGGGAAACTGTGGGGCGCGATCTGGCCCGACCATGCTCCTGCGCAGTTGACGACCTTCGGGGCGAAAAATGAAGTCTTCTTCGTGGCAACTCCGCTGACGCGGCCATCGGAGAGATTCACTGCCGTCACTGCGTCGCCCGAGGAAAAGTCCATTCCGCGGCGCTTTGCCGCATGCAGCGCGGCGGAGGTAAGGGCGCGGGGGTCGACGCTGCGTTCCTGCAGATAAAAAACGGATCCATTGAAATCGGCAAGCGCCGGTTCGAACTCGGATAGAGGCGCCGGAAGCTGGGCTGTGGATTTCAACGCCGCATCAGATGCATGTGCGGCGGAGGGAAAGAAAATCGTCCCCTGATCGCGCAGGTCTACGTTCATGCCAGACTCGACCTGCAGTTCGTGCACGAACTCCGGGTACATGCGCGCGCTAGCCGTTGCCAGGGGCTGCAGAGCGGCGGGCGTTTCGAACAGGCAATCCACCAGCATGCCGCCTGCGGCATGCGAAGCTTCCCGCCCCGGCTCGCCCCGCTCGACGAGCAGAACTCTTGCGCCTTTCTTACACAACTCAATCGAGAGTGAGAGTCCGATGATGCCGCCGCCGATGACGATCACGTCCCAACTCTTCATTGCCGCATTGTAGAAGAAGGCACTTGGGCACCCCAGAGCTAATTGACACTACAGAGCTTGTGCTAAACAATTGAAGGGAGCCCACAGCTAAAGGTGGTCACTCCCGGAGGAAGCATGTCGGAAGACGGCGAACACATACAGGGTGAACAGCAGTCGAGCGCAGGGAAGTGGATCCTGGTGGTTCTAGCGGTCATTTTTGTCGCGGCGTCCATCTATGGGTACGCGACTATGCAGCAGCATTTAGAAAAAATGGCCAAGGATTTGAGCGAGAGTCAGACGCAAGTCGCGGAACTGCAAAAGCGCATGCGATCGGCCGAAGCCCAGGAAGAGACGTTGGGACAAAAGCTGGGCATGACCAAGAAAGAACTGGCACAGCGCGCCGCCGAACTACAGGCGCAGCAGAGGGCCGCCGAATCCCGCCTGCAGGCGGAAGCGAATCAAGAGAAAGAGCAGATTGGCAAGGTGAGCGGCGAAGTCGCCGGAGTCAAGACTGATGTGGGCGGCGTCAAGACTGACGTGGCTTCGACTAAGGCGGACCTGGAGACTACCAAGGCGAACCTTCAGACTGCCATCGGTGATCTGGGAAAACAGAGCGGGCTGATTGCCAACACGCGCGGTGATCTCGAGATCCTTAAGCATAAGGGTGACCGGAACTATTACGAATTCACTTTGCTCCGGGGAGCGAAACCGCAGCCGGTCGCGACGGTGAGCCTCCAGCTTAGGAAGACCGACCCCAAACGCGGCAAGTACACGCTGAATGTGACTTCCGACGACCGCACCATCGAGAAGCAGGATCGCAACGTCGCCGAGCCGATTCAGTTCTATTCCGGACGCGATCACCTGCTGTTTGAGCTGGTGGTGTGGACGGTGGACAAGAAGAAGGCTACGGGATACTTGAGCACGCCGAAGGGCGCGCCCACTCCCGTGACGGCTTCGCCGGTGAGCGCCAATTGAACGACGTGCTTTACCCGGCGGGGCATGTAGCGCTGCAAATCGCGTTGCGCACCGCTGTGATCTATCTGGTCGTGCTGGTCGGGGTGCGGCTCAGCGGCAAGCGTGAAGTGGGGCAGATGACTCCATTCGACCTCACGCTGTTGCTACTGCTTTCCAATTCCGTGCAGAACGCAATGACCGGACCCGATACGTCGCTGATCGGCGGTGTGGTGGCGGCTTCCACGCTGTTGCTGATGAACTACGTGGTAGGTACGCTCTCGGGCAAGAGCCGCGGCTTTCGGCGTGTGGTTGAGGGCGAGCCGAGCTTGCTCATTCATGATGGACAGCCGATCGAATCGCACATGGCAAGAGAGCACGTCAGCATGGACGAACTGGAGCGCGCGGTGCGCGAGCACGGCATTGCGAAGTGCAGCGATGTAGCTCTGGCCGTTCTGGAAGTGGATGGCTCGATCAGTTGCCTCAAATACGACGACATCAAACCCGACGCCAATACTCACCTTGTGCGGCGGAGATTCATTCAGAAAAAATAGCAGAGTAGCGGTGGCATGGCGTGACGATCAATCGAGGTCCACGAACTTAATACAGACTGGTCGCGATATTTGGAGAATCTTGTCCGTTGGGGTCAGCCGCCCAGTCTCCGAGTTGATGCCGAATACCACAATCTCATCGGACTTTTGGTTCGCCACAAATAGTAATGATCCTCGGGGCGCGATCTCGAAGCTACGGGGAGTTGCGCCTTTCGTAGACGCGTATTCGATCAGCGTCAGCGTTCCTGTATTTGGATCGATGGCGAATACTGCAATGCTGTCGTGGCCGCGGTTCGAAGCGTAGAGAAACTTTCCGGAAGGATATACTTGAATTTCCGCTGTGGTGTTGAGTCCGCTGAAGCTTCCGGGAAGGGTGGAGATGGTTCGCAGCGGACCCAGGGTCCCACTGCTGGTGTCGTATCGAAAAGCGGCAACCGTGGATGCCATCTCGTCGATCACGTAGGCAAACTTGCCGTTGGGATGAAATGCGAAGTGCCTGGGACCCGTTCCGGGATCGGCTTTGGCGACCGCTGGATCGGCGGCAAGCGACCCCTTAGCGCTGTCGAACTTGTAGACGAGTGTCTCATCGAGCCCAAGATCATCAACGATCGCGAAGCGGTTATCGGGAGACAAATCGATGGAGTGAGCGTGTGGTCCCGCTTGGCGCTCCGGATTTGTACCGTGGCCGGTGTGCTGCACAAAGGCCGAAGCCTCACCCAGCCGTCCATCTTCAAGCACCGGGAACACTGCGACGCTGCCGCCGGTGTAATTTGCCACGAGAACGTACTTTCCGGTTTTGTCGACGGTGATGTAGCAGGGATCCGCGCCCCTAGACGTCACTTCATTGAGAAGAGTTAGTTTGCCGGTCGTACGATCGATGGCGAAGGCGCTGACGGCGCCGCTCTTTTGGCCCGCGTAGTTATTGACCTCATTGACCGCGTAGAGAAAGCGTTGGTTGGGATGTACGGCGAGAAACGACGGATTGACGGTCTGTGAGGCCAGGCCCAGGGAAGTGAGTTCAGCGGTACCCGAGTCGAAGCGATAGGCGTAGATGCCCTTGCTCGCGCTGCCTTCTTCGGTGTACGTGCCAACGTATACCAGGTATTTATGCGTCGCGGAGGGCGCCACCTCAGCGGAGACGGTCAAGGAGAGGAAAGCAAGTAGAGGAATGAGTGGCTTGAGAAGATCCTGAATTGATTTCATTACGCGATCACCTGGTCAGATCACTTGGTCAGCACAATCGGCACCGGCTGGTCGTAAGGGTGAATCACCACGCTGACGGAGCGACGGTCTTTGAAATCAGGCAAGGCCACGGGGAAGCTGACGATCACTGTGCGCTTAGTTTCCTGGCCGGGTTGCAGCTTGTCTTCGGGAGCGAGAGCGGGTTGCGTATTTTCCTTCAGCGCGGGAAAAGCCTGATAGTAGCGATCGAAATCCACGGCAGAGACCGCGTCGCCGCTCAGTTCTCCGGCGGATGTTACGACCTTGCCTTGAATGCTGTGTACCCATAATGACTTCTTACCCGAGTTGTGCAGGGTGAAAGTGAGGGCCACCAAAGCGGCAGTTTGGTTAGGGATTGCGACCGCGGTTACGTTGTCAAGCGATCCGGCGCCTTGCGGCGTGGCGCGCTGAAAAAATGCTGCGATGCCCGCGAGAATCAGCACTCCGGCCGTGGCGATCAGCAAAATTCTAACCGGAGGCAGGTTGCGCTTGGCAGTGCCGAATTCGTCGGCGATGCTGATGGTGTGCCCGGTGGGAAAACTCTGCGCTGCGGGCTGAGCCGGGAGAGGAAGCTTGGGATTTTCGTCAGGCATACGGTTTCCTGCGTGCTCGCTAATTCTACGCGTCTCGCAGCTGGCCGGGGAACACGAGGCAGCTTATGCGTCCTGCTCGGGCAAATCCTGCGTGGCGAATTCAGGCACCACTTCCAGGTCCGTGTCGCCGCTGTTCCAGACCCGCTCTCTCGCCTCGCGGGCCATGATGATGCAGCCCCTCGAAGCGGTTCCGGGGGCTCGAATCGAGTCGCCGTGCATCAGGAATCCCCTGCGGTCGAACGTATCTGTGTCGGCCGAAGGTGTCAGAGTCAGCACAAAGGGCCCGTGTTCGGCGGTGTTAATCGGCGGTCCTTCGATGGTCCAATCGCCTTGCGGGATGGGGCCAACATTTTTTACCGCCTGCATCGCGGGATTGTTCTTGCCTTCGTCAAATCCGGAATAGCCGGTGGCCACCAACTTCCCATTCTGCAGCAGGGCGCCAGTTTTCTGCGCGTACGTCCACATGATCCAACCTCGGAATTCTGCATGGAGCCCGGCCTGATCATTGCCGCACAATGCCAGCCCTGCATACTCCACGCGAGAAGTGATCCATGGCTCCCGCCTGTGCTCCGGATGATAGCCCTTACACGCTACACCGGCAACAGCGCGAGCGGCTACCACACATGCTTCATCGCTTTGGCAAATGTTTGCGCCGGCATGGTATTCAGAGCGTCGTCGCGCGTCAGCCAGGCGCGGCGCGCCTGCAGTACTCCGTAGCGAATCTTGTCGAGGTGCGACGTATGGTGGGAATCGGTATTGATGACGATCTTCACGCCGCGCTGCTTGGCCTGGCGCAGGTGTACGTCGTTAAAGTCAAGACGGTCGGGGTAGGAGTTCAGCTCCATGGCGACTTTGTGTTTCGCCGCCGCGGTCAGGACCGCGTCCATGTCGAAGTGGTAAGCATCGCGGCGAAGCTGCAGCCGACCCGTGGGATGGCCGATGATGGAAGTGTTCGGATTCTCGATCGCCTTGAGCAGGCGTTCGGTCATCTTCGCCGGCTCCTGATTGAAAACCGAATGCACGCTGGCGATCACGACATCCATCTGGGCGAGCACGTCGTCGGAAAGATCGAGGTCGCCGTCGGCCAGGATGTCGACTTCGATTCCAGCAAAGATTGTGATGCCCTCGACCTTGTCGTTCGCCTCGCGAATCCGCTGAATGTGCGCCAGGGCGCGCTTGTCGTCGAGTCCGTTGGCGAAGGCAAGATTCTTGGAGTGGTCGGTGATCGCCATGTATTTGTAGCCGCGTGCCTTCGCCGCTTCGGCCATTTCTTCGATGGTGTTCTTTCCGTCGGTTTCGACGGTGTGCATGTGCACGTCGCCCTGAAGGTCGTCGAGCGTGATTAGAACGGGCAAGGTGTGTTTTTCTGCGGCATCGATCTCGCCCAGATTTTCGCGCAGCTCCGGAGGAATGTAATCAAGCTTGAGCTTGGCGTAGATCTCTTCTTCGGTCTTGCCTGCGACAGGCTTTTCTGTCTTGAGATCGGCCAGGCTGTACTCATTAAGCGTGTAACCCATTTTCAGGGCACGCTGGCGGAGGGCAACGTTATGCGCCTTCGATCCGGTGAAATACTGCATGGCCGCGCCGAACGACTCGGGAGGAAGCAGCCGAACGTCCACCTGCATGTCGCTGCGCAGACGAAAGCTGATCTTGTTATCGCCGCGCGCGATTACGTCCATCAGCGGAGGATATTTCGCGACATATTCCACGGCGTTAGCGCGTTCAACATCGCTGCAGCAGGCCGAGCCCGTCACCAGAATATCGAGATCGCCCACGGTTTCGCGGCCACGGCGCAGAGAGCCTGCCGGCGTGATGCGATCGATGCCGGGGAACTTGGCGAGATATTCCGTGAGCTTGTTGGCCTCGGCCTCGGCGGCGTCAATGAGAAACCGCCCCGAGATTCGGCGGTAGTCTTCGATGGCCTTCAGCAACTTTTGTTCGTGCTTCTCGCCCATGCGCGGCAGCTCGCGGATCTTGCCTTCGCGCGCCAGTTTTTCCACGCCATCGACGTCGCATACCTGGTAGGCGCTCCAGATCAGCGCAATCGTCTTCGGTCCCAGCCCCTGAATCTTCAACAACTGCAGCATCGACGGGTGATATTTCTTGAGCAGGTCGGCTTGCACGCTGAGGCCGCCGTCCTTGAACAGCTCTTGCAGATTTACCAGCATTCCTTTGCCGATGCCGGGGATCGCGAGCACCTTCTTCGGTTCGCCGATGATGTCTTTGATCTGCTCGGTGAGGTTTTCGATGGCTTGAGCGGCGTTGCGGTAGGAGCGAATGCGGAAAGAATCCTGGGCGTCGATTTCGAGCAGGTCCGCAGTTTCGTATAGAACGTTCGCGATGGCCTTGTTGTCCACGGAATAAAGATTAAACAAGATTGGGTCGCAGAGCCAGTGGGAGAGGAGCGAAGAGCGGCGAGGAGACGCTTACGGGAAACAAACTCGCACATCCGGCCACGAAGTCTTCCGGTCGGGCGTGCTGCGTCGTCGAAGATGAACTGCAACTCAGGTGCTCTTCGAAACGTTCGCTGCCTGCGGTCCCTTTTGGCCGTCGGTAATCTCGAATTCGACGGTGTCGCCTTCCTGCAGGCTTTTGTAGCCCTCGGAAGTGATCGCGCTGTAATGTACAAAAACGTCAGGACCATCCGCGCGCCCGATGAACCCGTAGCCTTTTGCGTTATTGAACCACTTTACGGTGCCTTTCAGACGTTCCACGCGAACCCCCTCTTTCCGCACGTCTCAGCGGGGGGCCCAAAGACGTGCCCGCTTAAGATGCATTTTGAAGCGATTAGGATAGGAGTGTCAAGACGAAATGGTAGCGAAAAACGCTCATGTAGATGAGCCATCCCGACCCCTTAGTATGCTCATGTGGAGACAGCCGCCCTTCGACTCCGCTCAGGGCAGGCTCTCGGCTGTCCGACGTGCGAAGCGAAGAGCCGTAATACCGAACCTCCGACGAATCCTACTTCCCGCGCATCTTATGATCGAGCCAGAGCACCGACGAAATGGTCTTTGCGTCGCGAATGGTGCCGTTCAGTACCATGCGAATCGCCGCGGGGAGCGCTACCATGCGCTTGTGGATCACCTCGTCGGCCTCAGGTTGCGCGGGGCCGGGGCGAAGGCCGGTAGCCAGATACACCGACATGGTCTCGTCAACGAATCCGGGACTGGCGTAGAAGTAGAGGATGCGCCGCCAACGGGCGGCGGTGTATCCGGTTTCCTCCAGGAGTTCGCGCTGCGCCGCGTGCAGCGCCTTTTCGCCGGCATCAATGCGCCCGGCAGGGAGTTCCCACAAATAGTCCTTCGCGGCGTGGCGATACTGGCGCTCCAGCAGAACGCGCGCCGTCGGCACGGATTCATCGACGGCCAAAACTACAACCGAGCCGGTGTGATGAATGATATCGCGACGGGCTCGGACGCCTCCCGGTTCCTGCACCTCGTCCGTGGTGACCCAAAAGACCGGTCCGCGATACACCGTGTGCGAAGAAATCAACTTGGCCTTGGATCGCGAACTAGCGCTGGATTTAACGGGTTTCAAAGCGGAGCGCGAAGACTTGGGCATGACAACAATATAAAGCACGCCGGAACGAAGAGCTTGCGGCCATGCGACTCTGCTATCCTGCCGGGCATGTCTCGGAAGCCGCGCCTTGCAATCGTCGGAGCAGGGAGTTTGGCGGGTGCGCTGGCGGTATCATTGCGCGCAGCGGGATACGAGATCGAGCAAATCATCTCACGCGGTTCGGCAGCATCTATGCGCCGCACCAGAAGGCTGGCCCGCGAGGTGGGGGCGTCCGCAGCAGGGGCAGTACGAGCGCAGATTCAGTCCGACGTCGTCTGGTTCTGCGTGCCCGATGGAGCCATCGCCAGAGCAGCGGAATCTCTGGCAGAGTCGGCGAATTGGCGGGGCAAAGTGGCGCTGCATTCCAGCGGCGCCCTCACCAGCGATGAACTTGCCGTGCTGCAGCGCCTAGGAGCTGCGGTCGCGTCAGTGCATCCGCTCATGACGTTTGTGCGCGGCTCGCAACCGTCGCTCGCCGGCGTTCCATTCGCGGTCGAAGGCGATCAGAAAGCGCTGCGGGCAGCGCGAGCCATCGTGCTGGGTTTAGGCGGCCAACCGTTCAACATGCAGAAGCAGCATAAGGCGGCTTATCACGCATGGGGAATGTTTGCCTCGCCGCTGGTGACTGCCTTGCTGGCCGCAAGCGAGCGCGTAGCGGGCGCCGCCGGAGTCAGCCGAAAGGCCGCCAGAGAAAGAATGCTGCCGATTCTGCAGCAGACCTTGGCCAACTACGCGCGCCTGGGCGCCCCGGGCGCATTCAGCGGTCCCATCGCGCGGGGAGACGTCGCGACGGTAAGAAAACATCTCAGCATACTGCGAGGAGTGCCGGGAGCCAGAGAAGTTTACCTTGCTCTAGTGCGCACTGCGCTGCGCGACTTGCCGGCGAAGAACCGCGCCGATTTAGAGAAGCTTCTTAGACGCTAACTGGTTTCCGGCAATCGGTTCTGCGTTACTTGTCGCATCATCAGCCCGAGCAGCGCCAACACTCCAAAAGGAATCGAGCCCGCAGTGCGGATAGGAAGCGTGAGCAAAGTCGAAACAAACAGTTGATGAGAAACCATCGGCCGCATGGCGATCACGACCGGAGCAAGAATCCACTGCCAGAACAAAGCCAAAGCAGTCGCACCCAGCAGCACGCGAAACGGATGGCTGGAGGTTGCGTGGGCGCGCCACGAGAGGGCGATCAGGATTACTCCGGGCAAGAGCACGACATGGTCATACACAGCGTGCCCCGGCAGCAGAGTAACCGTCGTGACCGCTAACAGAAGGCTGATCGTCAATGCGAACTTCGTAGACGTAGCACATGCATCGCGCGTGCGCCAAGCTATGGCGATCGCACCTGCCAGAAGCGCCGCGATCAGAAATGGACCGAGGCGTGGACCCAACTGATTGCCGATCAAGTAACTCACGAGCGGCTGTGTCGAATACTGCCGGTAACCAAACAGTACGCGCAGCCACTCCGGAATCCAGTGCGGCCATACCAGCAGCGAAGAAACGCCGAGAAGGACTGCGACGACAAAAAAACCGCACACGAATCGCCGGCGGACTCGCCATTGAGCCGCACTCCACAATAGAAGATAAGCGACGACTAAGCCCGTCATCTGCGGCTTAATAAGTGTCAGTGCCAACAGACCCCCCGAGAAAAAGAATTTCCCATCTGACGAACGCGGCAAGCGAGGCAGCGAGAAGGAATCCCACCAGCAGCCCCATTTGCCCTGCAAACAGACCCTCGAGCACGACATAACTCGATAGTGTGAGAAGTATCAGCGAGGCGAGCATAACGGCTACTAGCCCGCAGACGGAACGTCCGAAGCCAGAGGACGACGCTAAGAGCCGTCGCCACGGCGAGAATCACCGCCAGCCCCATACGCACAAAGAAAAGGGAAGCGGCGCCAGCTGGCCAGAACAGCAAGTCGACAAAAGCTGGATAAGCGAACGACCCGATAATCCCGAGAGCGCGGCGGGGTTGCCGCTATCCAGCGCACGCCCGAACAATCCAATCTGAATTTGCCACGTCATCTCCGGGCTGTATGGGTCGAGGTGATGAAGCAGGCCTTCCCGCGAGGTCAACCAGATGGGATAGAAGTCAGCGCCAAACGAATATCCGTTGCCGAAGCCTTGTGCCGCGCGCACTTCCATCGCTCTCGGCACAAAGAGGCAGAGATGGTAGTAGACCATCCCTGCGGCGCATACAACAGATAACAGGAGAATGACGCCTTGTCGCCGCAGGGTCGTAACCGGCATGGGCTTATCGCGAGGTGAACAAGTGGCCGAGTTTTTCTTTCTTGGTCTTCAGGTACTCTTCTGCGTGCGGACTGGGCTTGACTTCGCAAGGCACACGCTCCACCACTTCGACGCCGGCGCGCTGCAAAGCCTCCACCTTCTCAGGATTATTCGAAAGCAGCCGCACTCTGCTTACGCCCAGCGCCTTGAGCATCTCGCCGGGCAACGCAAAGTCGCGCTGGTCGGCCTTGAAGCCGAGCCGTTCATTGGCCTCCACCGTGTCCAGGCCGGAATCCTGCAACTCGTAAGCCTGCAGCTTAGCCATCAGCCCGATGCCCCGGCCTTCCTGCTGTTCGTAAATCAGGATCCCGGCGCCCAGGTCGCGAATCATCGAGAGCGCCATCTCCAGCTGCTGGCGGCAGTCGCAACGCAGCGAATGAAACACGTCGCCGGTCAGGCATTGGGAGTGAACCCGCACCAGCGGCGGAGCGGAGTGAACGTCGCCCATCACCAGCGCGACGGCTTCCTCAACCTCGCGGTTTCCATCCGTGCCGGATTCGGCGCGGAAACCGTAGATCCGAAACGTGCCCCAACGCGTGGGGAAGTCCGCGGATGCGATCTGCTGGACAGCTTTTTCGCTCACCCATTGATTATACTGGCTGCGCAATGATGATGAGCCAAGGCGATTCCCGTAGTGGGTCGTTTTGGGTACTTACTTCTTCTTGAGAAGAGAGCGAGGCCACCAACTACGGGGCATCCAATGATGGGCATCCACGGCAACTTGCGCCACTAGCCCCGCGAAGAAGAGCAACCAGAAGGAGGAGCGGCGCAATGTAAGTGAGGAACAGTTTCATGTTTGAATCCGGTCGCCAGCTTCCCTAACCGCGCGCCTTAAACGGAAAGATGGCATCCTGCTTCGAAGGAATGGGCGCGCCGTTGCGAGTAGCCGGTTGAAAGCGCCAGTTCTCCAGCGCCGCCAGGCATTTGTTGTCGATCTCTGGACCAAGGCTCTGCAGCACGGTTTTGCGGACGATCTCCCCGCGTTCGTCTATAGTAATCTCGATGACGACTTTCCCTTCGGAGTCCGGCCGTTGCCACGGGTAGACCACAGGATCGGCAGTAGCGATGGGCAGAGCCGGACGAATCTCATCGCCATACACCGGCCCGCCGGGCACACTGCCGTAGGAAAGTCCGGCAGGCGCGCCATGACCCAGTTTCGAGAGCGTTGCCGTCTTCGCGCTATCTTCAGCTCCGGACGGTATGAGCGGTGACGCCGGCAAAGGCAACTTGGCCAGCGTGGGAGTCGGCTTCCAAATCAGCTTCTCGTGGCCCAGCCGCTGGCGCCGATAAGCCTCGGTCGCGCTGTCGGACGAACTGGTAGTGCTGTCGTCAGGCTTCTGAGTGCGAAAGTAAAGATGAGCGACAACTTTGCCATTGTGTCCGATCGCAACCGAAGAGGGCATCAGCAATTGCGGCTCCGGAGTATGCAGCAGCCAGGCGAATAGCAAGCCGTGCAGCGCGAGCGAGCCCGCCAGCACTCTGCGCCGCGTTGATGTCCCAGAATGCAGTTGTGCAAACATCTTTCAGTAAACCCCAGCCAGCTGCACTGCGCTGATGCTAGGTTAGACGCGCAGCGGGGGCATTCGTCAAGGCTCTTTTGTTCAGTTCGCCGCAACTCTGGTAACAGATACCCATGTGGGGACAGCCGCCCCTTCGACAAGCTCAGGGCAGGCTCTCGGCTGCCTGCCCTGAGCGAAGCCGAAGGGTCCGCCGCGCGAAGCGAGGCTTTCTTGATTCACGGTCGGCAATGCGGCAGCGTCAATTCCCGTGCATCATAGTGCCGAACAACCAAACGCTGGTAAAATAAATGGGCAGTCCAGTAACTCGTCCGCTCAGTGGGGCTATAGCTCAGTTGGGAGAGCGCGTCGTTCGCAACGACGAGGCCGTCGGTTCGAGCCCGACTAGCTCCACCAAATTTACGCCGCCGCAAGCAGTCGATTCGTTCCACGGGAGACATCGAGCATGGCCACCACCACAATCGAAGTTGACGCAGCCGCAAAAAAACCCAGGCATGCCAGGCTAGGTCGCTGGGTCGAAGAAGCTGCGCAGCTGTGCAAACCGGATCGCGTGCATTGGTGCGACGGCTCACCGGAGGAATACCAGGCGCTGCTGCGTTTGCTCGTCCTCAACGGCACCGCGATTCCCCTAGATGCGGCGAAGCGGCCAAACAGTTTCCTCGTCCGCTCCGACCCCGCCGATGTCGCCCGTGTCGAAGACCAGACTTTCATCTGCTCGCGAACCAAAGAAGAAGCTGGCCCCACCAACAACTGGGAAGATCCGGCGAAGATGAAGCGCACGTTGAAGGCACTGTTTGCGGGCTCAATGGCAGGGCGCACCATGTATGTGGTGCCCTACAGCATGGGTCCGATCGGCTCGCCAATTTCAAAGATCGGCGTCGAGATCACAGACTCGGCCTACGTCGTAGTCAGCATGCACATCATGTCGCGCGTGGGAACCCACGTGCTTGACGTTCTCGGCGAGGATGGCGAGTTTGTGCGCGGATTGCATTCCGTCGGCGCGCCGCTAGGCGACAATAAGCCCGACTCGCCCTGGCCCTGCAACGCCGCGAACAAATACATCTGCCACTTTCCTGAGACGCGTGAGATATGGTCCTACGGCTCCGGCTACGGCGGCAACGCGTTGCTCGGCAAAAAGTGCCACGCTCTGCGCATCGCCTCGGTGCAGGCGCGCGACGAGGGCTGGATGGCCGAGCACATGCTGATCCTCAAGCTGATCAGCCCCTCCGGAGAAGCGAAGTACATGACCGGCGCTTTTCCTTCCGCATGCGGCAAGACAAACCTGGCGATGATGATCCCCACTCTTCCCGGTTGGAAGGTGGAAACCATTGGCGATGACATTGCGTGGATGAAATTCGGTGCCGACGGCCGCCTTCACGCCATCAATCCGGAATACGGCTTCTTCGGCGTTGCGCCGGGCACCAGCATGAAGTCGAACGCCAACGCCATGCTCAGCGTAACCCGGAACTCCATCTTCACTAATTGCGCCATGACGCTCGACGGCGACGTGTGGTGGGAAGGCATGAGCGATCAGAAGCCCTCGATGCTCGTCGACTGGCTGCGCCGTTCGTGGACACCGGATTCAGGACGCAAGGCAGCACATCCCAATTCCCGGTTTACGGCCGCTGCGAGCCAGTGCCCCGTGATTGCTCCCGAGTGGGAGGATCCAAACGGCGTGCCCATCGATGCCATCCTCTTCGGCGGAAGGCGCGCCGGAATTGTTCCCCTGGTCACCGAAGCCTTCAATTGGCAGCATGGCACCTTCTTAGGCGCAACGGTCAGCAGCGAGACCACCGCCGCGACCACCGGAAAAGTGGGGCAGTTGCGCCGCGATCCCATGGCCATGCTTCCATTCTGCGGCTACCACATGGGCGACTACTTTGCCCACTGGCTCAAGATGGGAGCGCACTCCAGCCCAGCCAAGCTGCCAAAGATTTTCTACGTCAACTGGTTTCGTCAGAGCGGCCACAAAGACAAGAGTGGCGAATTCCTATGGCCAGGGTACGGCGAAAACAGCCGCGTCTTGAAGTGGATCTTCGAGCGCTGCGACGGCAAGGTACACGCGAAGGAAAATCCAATCGGAAGGATGCCGGAAGTGGCCGATCTCGACACCACCGGACTAGACATTAAGCGCGCGGATGTGGACGAACTGCTCAGCGTCGATGTCAAGGGCTGGCTGGCGGAAGTGCCCTTGATCAAAGAGCACTTCGCCCAATTCGGCAGCCACCTCCCCGAGGGATTAAACGCGGAAGTGCAAGCTCTGGAAAACCGTCTGCAAGCGGCCAAATAGCTCTTTAAGTCCTACGGAGTAGTCGAGAAAGATGTCACCGTCCCCAACGCGATATCGACGAACACAAAAGAGCTGAACCAGCATCTGGAAATCAGCTACGAGTACGTCGAAACTTTGACACCCAAGTAATCATGGGTCTAATGCCTTTCGTTAGTTGCCGCACTAGCCGTCCTGTTTCACAATGCACAAGTTCGAGTACGGGACTACCCCCCAGGTTCCCGTCGAAACAAAGGCGAACTGCACATCAGTCAATCAAACAAGGAACTCGGGGGCGTATGAAATTCAGCGGCAGGGCAGCGGTTCTGGCACTCCTTATGTCGTTGGCGTTCATGTCAACGGCTTCAGCTCAGACGAAGAAAACCTACACAGCTCCTGCTCCTGCCCCCAAAGCGGCACCGGCGCCGGCACGTACGAGTTCGGCGCCCGCGCGCACGAGTTCCGCTCCGGCGCGTCAGAGTTCGGCGCCCGCACCGCGTCAAAGCTCCGCCCCGTCACGCCAAACCTCATCGACACCACGCCAATCTTCCGGCTCGCGAGGCCAAACCTCATCCGCGTCGCGCCAGACGTCACGCAGTCAGTCGAACTCTCAGAACGCCGGCGGATCGACCTCCCAGACGCCGAAGCAGCGCCGGCAAGCCCAGCTCCAGGACCGCCAGGCTCAGGCCAGCCAGCGCAAACAGCAAGCGGCCCAGTTGAAGCAACAGCGGCAACAACAGCAGCAGCAACAAAAGGAACAGGCGCGTCAGGCCAAAGAGCAGCAGAAACAACAACGGCAGAAAGAAAAGGATCAAGCCCGCCAGGCCAAGGAACAGCAGAAACAAGACCGGCAGCAGCAAAAGGAACTCGCCCGCCAGCAGAAGGGACAGAAGCCGGCTCAGAACGCGGCTGCATCTGCTCCGAATTCCGCGCCCCAAGCCCACGGGGCGGCGAAAGCTCCGGTGTACAGTGCTCCGCCCAGCAGCGCCATCGCAGGCAAGACATCGACCGGAGGCACGACCCTCAATCGAGGTGGATCACAAGCCGTCGTCCAGCAGGTGAACTCGTCACGCACCAACATGAAGGGAATTAATCAGAAGCCGCTCCCCTCCGGCGACGTAACTGTTCATCCCAACGGCCGCCTCACCATCAACGCGGCTGGTGGACGCCAATATGGCGTGCGCGCCAATGGCACGGTTTCGTCCTATCGCGATAGCACGAAATCTGTGACCTTCAACGGCAACGGAAGGGTCAGCTCGCTTCACACCGCCAACATGGATATCCAGCGCAGCCCCTCTGGCCAACGCACGATCGTCAGCCACCTCCCAAATAACACCACGGTGGTGAGCACCGGCCCGCACAGCGGCTATGTCGAACACAACGTCGTGATCGGCAATCAAACCTATGTTCAACGCACAATCGTGGTGAATCAGCGGGTCACCACCCGCATGTATGTCGGCTACCCGTACGGAGGCATCGTTCTGAACCGCTACGTCGCCCCGGTTTATTTCGCGCCAGGTTTCTACGGATGGACCTACGATGCCTGGGGAAATCCCGTTCCCTACGGTTGGGGATGGATGGGCGCACCCTGGTACGCGGGACCGAATCCATACTTCGCGGCTTATCCGGGCTACCCAGGCGCGGCTTTCTGGCTCACGGACTACATGATCGGCCAAACCCTCTCCGCCGCATATCAGATGCAAGCCGACGCCGCATTGGATAGTAACGACGCGTACTATTCAGCGGATGCCTCGGCGCCGGGCGCGGATGATGCGGCTCAGTCCGACATGCTACAGGCGGAAGCAAACACGCCGGTGACTCCGGAGCTCAAGAACCAGATCGCGGACGAAGTGAAGCAGGAAATTGCCGGCGACAAGGCGGCAAGCGCCGCGCCGGCGCAGGAAACCAGCAACGATGACGTGGCTTCTGTGCTCAGCCGCCCCAATTATATTTTCGTGGTCGCAAGCAATCTGGACGTGACCACCGCTGAAGAACAGAGCTGCGGACTGCGCCCGGGGGACACGCTGCAACTCACGTCTCCGGCAGGCAGCGGCGTGACCGCGGTGGAGTTGCGCGTGGCCAGCAGCAAGCGCCAGGACTGCCCGGCTGGAGTGATGGTCAGTGTCTCAGTGCAAGATCTTCAGGAGATGCTGAATAGTTTCCACGCGCAAGTAGAGTCCGGCCTGGAAACGTTGCAGGCAAAGCAGGGGCAAGATGGATTGCCCGCGGCTCCGCCCGACGCGCTGGCACCGCCACGCAAGACAGTGGCAGATGCCGCGCCAGTTGCCGCAAGCGAGGTGACCGCTACGCTGGACGCACAGCGCCAGCAAGCCAACCAAACCGAAGCCCAGGCCGCAGCCGGAGCCTTCGCGCAGTAAACTGTAGCTCGTAAACACGCTCACATAGGAACAGCCGCCTCGGCTGTCCAGCGAGCGGAAGCGAGTCACGACGACGCGGGCCTGGCTCCGCGACGGCGATCAACTCAGCCGATTGGCCCCCACACACCGTTACACGATTTTCCTTGCACCCAGGCCTCAGTCGGCGACTCCGAAGTAAGCTCGGCGGACGTGTTCGCCGGTGCGCAACTCCTCGCTCAGGCCTTCGAGGACAATCCGTCCCGTTTCCATCACGTAGGTAGAGCGAGAAACCAGCAGTGCATCGTTGGCGTTTTGAGAAGCGAGCAGGATGCTGACGCCTTCGGCAGCAATCCGGCCAATCATCTGGAAAACCTGTTCCACCAGCATGGGGGCTAAGCCGAGGGAAGGCTCATCCAAAAGCAGAAGCAGCGGCTCCGCCATCAAGCCGCGCCCGATGGCGCACATCTGTTGTTCTCCTCCCGACAGAGTTCCGCAGGCCTGCCTTCGCCGTTCGGCGAGCCTGGGGAACATCTGATAAATTCGGTCGAGATTTTGATGAGCTTTCCCACGGAGCGGAGGTGAAAACGCTCCCATCAGAAGGTTTTCCTCGACCGTCATCCGGGGCCACAACTGGCGTCCTTCAGGAACCAGACAGAGACGGTGACGCACTCGCTCGTGCGCTGGCTCTGAGGTTACGTCGTATCCATTGAAAACGATTCTTCCCTTGCGAACGGGAATGAGTCCCGCCAAAGCCTTGAACGTGGTTGTCTTGCCGGCCCCGTTGGGCCCGATCATGCTGACGATCTCGCCACGATTCAGGCGGAGGCTGACGCCCCAAACCACCTGGATCGTGCCATAGGCGACTTCGAGATCTTCAGCCTCCAGCAATCGATCTAGGTCGTGTCGCTCAGCCATTTACGTGCACGCCGTTCTGCCGATGTAGGCCGCAATGACTGCGGGATCGCTCTGCACCGCTTCGGGTGGGCCCTCCGCCAGCTTTTGTCCGTAGTTCATCACGATGACGTGATGGGAAATCGACATGATTGCTTTCAAATTGTGCTCCACATAGAGGATCGTAGTGCCGGCTTTCTGGATTTTGCGAAGCAGGCCGAGCACGGAGGCGGACTCGGTTTCCGTGAGCCCGCTGCAAACCTCGTCGCAGAGCAGAAGGCTGGGGCGAGTAGCCAGGGCACGCGCCAACTCAAGACGCTTTTGGTCGCCGACCGAAAGCGTGACGCTCGATGCGCCTGCGAGGTGTGCAATCCCTAACCATTCGAGGATTTGCCTTGCATCCTGGGGGGCGTCGGCTGAACGCTGGCTGCGACCGAAGCGGCGGCCCACTTCCACGTTTTCAAACACGGAAAGAGCCCGGAAGGGCTTGGGCACCTGGTGGGTCCGGACGATGCCGGCCTGGGCCATAACGTAGGATTTCGCCCCGGTCAGGTTGCGGCCCTGAAAAACGACTGTTCCCGAAGTTGGTTGGATGGACCCGGCGAGGATGCTCAGAAGCGTTGTCTTGCCTGCGCCGTTGGGGCCGATCAGGCCATAAATCCCTCCCGGCTGCAGGTCGAAGCTCACCTCGTTCAACGCAGTCAGCCCGGCAAAGCGCTTGGTCACGTGGTCAATGCTAAGGATGGGAGCCACTAACCCTCCATCCGCGCGCGAAGACGCGGAACGACCTGCCGAGCAATCCCACAATTCCCGCCGGTTCAAAAAGAACAATCAGAATCAACAGAGATCCGTAGATCAGAAGATGCAACTGCGGGAACGACGCAATTAACTCTTCGTGAATCAGTCCGTAAACCACACCGCCGATCACCGGTCCCCAGATTGTGCCAATGCCGCCAATGATCGGCATTAGAAGGATAGCAACCCCGATGCCAAACGCGAAAACACCCTGAGGATGAATGAAGGCGGCGTACTGAGCGTAAACGCCCCCTGCTGCTCCGGTGAGCGCGGCGGCCAGGGCATGGGCCAGCAACTTCGTGCGAAAGGGGTTCACTCCCAGGTCAGAAGCGGCTTCCTCATCCTCGCGTATTGCGATGAGTGCCAAGCCGAACTTGGAGCGCCGAACCTGCATGGAAACCGCCACAGCTACCACGGCCAGCGCCAACGCAACATAAAAATGCTCCAACTGGTGGAAGGAGTGTGTCTCAATGATGCGGTAACCGCTGGCGCCGCCGGTCATGGAAACATTGGTCATCACGACGCGGACCGCCTCACTCACTCCAATCGTCGCAATGGCGAAGTAGGGACCCTTCAGACGAAAAGTCGGGAGGCCTACTAACATTGAAGCCAGGACAGCTACGCTGGCGGCCAGCAGCAACGATAAAATGGAGTTGACTCCGCGATTGACCGACAGTGCAGACGTATAGGCGCCGAGGCCGTAGAAAACGGCAAAACCGAAAGAGACCTGGCCGCCGAAGCCCCCCAAAATGTTCCACGCTATGCTGGCCGTGATCCAAACTAAAGTGACAAAGAGAAGCCGCACTGTGTTCGGGCCGAGGCCAAACACCGGAAGCGCGGCCAAAACTGCCAGCAGCAACCACGGCGCCACTGCGGAAGCGAATCTGGGGCGGGCAGACGCGTCACCTTTTCCGGCTCCTTTCATGCCCAGCGGCGCCTTTTATTCCAGAGTCCGGCAACTCCTTCCGGAAGCACTACTAAACCGAGGACCAGCAGTGAGAACGCAATTGCGGGCTGGTAATTAGCGGGTAAAACCAAAATGCAGAAGGTTTCCACGACTGCCAGAATCACCGAACCAACGGCCAAGCCGGCGAACGATTCCAGGCCGCCCAGTACGATGATGACAAATGAGCGCAGCAAAAAGGGTCCGCCAAAATCCGGACTGAAGGAGTAGATCATGGCCAGCAGACCTCCGGCAGCTCCGGCGAATGCGATTCCAACGCCGAAGGCAACCCGAGCGGTTCTCTCCACATTGACCCCGACGATTCGTCCCGCATCGCTGTTCTGCATGAGTGCACGAACCGCTCTCCCGAACCAGGTTTTGTGCAGGACAAACTCCAGGCCTCCGAGAGAAGCCAGGGCGGCGCCGAAAACCACAAGCCGGACAGTCGGAAAGCTGATGGGGCCGATCTGCAGCACGTCGAGGGTTCTAGGGGTGAGGATGGCCCGATCCGAGCTACCCCAGACCACATAGCCCAGATTCTGCAGCACTAACCACAATCCGAAAAGCAGCAGGAGCGAAGTTAGCGTGGGCTTGTCAGAAGTGGGAATCCGCCGGACCAGGACCCAATGGACCGACATCCCGATGAGAAAAAATGCCGGAAAGGCGAGCAACACACCAAGCAGCGGGTCAATATGGAACCGGGCGTAGAGTTCATAAACAAAATACGCTCCGAGCATGAGGAAGCCGGCGTGGGCGAGATTCACGATCTTCATGACGCCATAGATGATGGTCATGCCCACCGACATGGCGGCGTAGACGCCGGCCTGCAGCAGCGCGGCGATCAGCAAATTCAGCAGATCGACAGCACTCATCGTGGGGCTCGCTCAACGAGGCTTGGGCGCAATCGCTTCCCCGGTGGCCGCGTCTGGCGGATAAACGATGTCCACTTTGTCACCGGGCATGTTCTGCACGATCACGAACGGCGTGTTGATCTGGCCGTTCTTCCCGAATCGAAGAACCTGGCCTGGCAACAGTGAATCCTTCAACTCTACGGTCCGCAACTGATCGCGGATGGCGGTCCTGTTCAGGCTGCCCGCGTGCTCGATGGCGGCGGCCAGCGCCCGCATGGCATCGTAAGCGGTGGCGGGGTACCAGGAGTCGGGCGGATGTCCCGTGGACGCCTGGTAGTCGGTCGCGAATCGCTTCACTTGTGGGTAGGGGAGCTTACCGGACCACCAGATTCCGGCAAAGATGTAGTTGGTGGCATCCCCGAGGGCTTTGCGTGCATCCGCTTCCGGCCCGCGTGCACCATAACTGATCATCTGATGGTACATGGCGGTCTGCATATATTGCCGGTGCATGGTGATGTAATCCTGCAGGTGGGCGTCAGCCAGAAATATATCGGCTCGTGCGTTCTTGACCTTCTGGAGAAGGCCGGAAAAATCGGTCGAACCCAAGTCGAATTTCTCACTGAAGACCACGTTGAAATATCCGGGATGCTCCTGAATCCACTTGTCGATGCCTTTGCCGTAGTCAACGCCGTGATCTGTGTTTTCCAGCGCCAGAGCCAGTTTCAGACCCTTCTTGAGTTTCCCATGGTCCACGACACTGCCGAGAAACTCCGCCGTGGTGTAGCCCAAAAGATCGGTGGGACTCAACATTCCGAAAATGTATTGATAGCCGTGGCTGAAGATGGTGGTTGCGGCTGCACCGGTCGTGATCCATGGAGTCTGGTATCGGTCGGGCATAACCGACTCGGCCTCGCCCAGAGCGGTGGAATAACCACCCAGAACCGCGACTACGTTATCGGCGCTCATCGCGCGCTCGACCTGGCCCGCCGACCTCGCTTGATCGGAGCCATCATCGTAAAAGATTTCTTTCACCGGAAGCTTCTTCCCCAGCTCTTTTACGAAGATGCCTCCACCCTGGTTGATCTGGTGGATGGCCAACTCAATGCCTTCTCGTTGATATTGACCCGGCTTGGCTTCCCGGCCCGTGATGGGCAGCACAACGCCGACGGCGATCTCGTTGGTGCCGTCCTTACTGTCTTTCCCGAATCCCGGCAACACAGCCAACAGAGCCAGCAACAACAGACCGACGGAAAGCGGATACCACTTTTTCGGACTGCATGTGTAGTTTGCCAAGGCAGTTCTCCTGGTACTGGGTTGAACCGCGCGTATCCAAAGTGTCGGCGGCTCGACGGTGTAGGAATGCTCTACCAATCGCTTGCGTCTGTCAACCGGGGGGCAATCTCTTCGAGGTCAGAGTTTCCTGGCCACCAGCACACCCCAGGTGTGCCGAAAGACCAGGCGCCCATTCTCAATGATTGGCTGGAACCCTGTCCTTTCCGCTCCTTTCAATTCCTGCCGCAATGCAGATCGGATCCTCTCTCTGGCACCAGGCCCGGCATGAGCAAAATCCAGCCATTCTTCAAAGTCCATTCTCACCCGGCGGGAGGAGAAGCACATCATCTTCAGACCGAGATCCGTTGCCATAGACACCATCTGGCGACGGGAAAGCGCTTCGATATGAGAGCTATCGCGAAGGCGCTCCAGGAGGTTGTATCTCGCGCGTAGCTTGTTGTCTGCAGATGCCATGAGATCGACAACCACCACGTTGCCTCCGGGGCGGCAGACACGGTTCATCTCCCTCATAACGACCTCCGGCATGCCAAAGTGATGGAAGGAGAAGCGGGTCATAACCAGATCAAACGTCCGAGCTGGGAACGGCAAGGCCTCTGCCGTTCCCAAAATGAAGGTGATGTTACGCAATCCGCGTTTTTGGACCTGCTTGTAACCCGCAGCAATCATTTCAAGGGTGAGGTCCAGCGCCACGACGCGCTTCACTTCGGAGGCAACGGCCTGACTCAGCAACCCGGTTCCGGCGGCGACGTCCAACACATTGAGGCCCCGTCTCAACGGCAGTTGGCGCGCAACCCACTGAAGATCGGGGGAAACTCGCTCTCTTGCCCACTCTGATGCCTGCCTCTTGAACTCGCGCCTAATCAGATGGTGTTGGCGCTCCAAACTTCCCTTGCTGTTTCGTTTCATGAAACGGCGTAACTCCTCTCCGCATTCGGACAGCCTCTCGTGCCGATGCACTCAGAAAAGTATTGTCGATTCAATACGAACGCGAGTGGAATCATGGATGTTGGCACTGCAAGTCGAAGCAGCGCATCCACGGTACGCGGCGTGACATATCGCGCCGCCACCGATTGCCAACGTAGATCAGGCTTGTTGCGATACAGCGCATTAGAAACTTCTTCAGCTCTTATGCGCTCAGAGCTTGTTTCAATTCCTTCAGGAAAAACTGCACGTTATCTTTGGTCGCCAACGGGCCCATCACGCCGATGCGGAAGACTTTGCCTGCGAGTGGGCCGAATCCGCCGGCTATTTCAATGCCCGGTCCATTCAACAGGTTCTGGCGCACTTTGGCCTCATCAACCCCGTCGGGCACGCCGACCGTATTCAACGTGGCAATGCGATGCTCTTCCGGAACGTGCATGCGCAGGCCCATCGCTTCGATGCCTTTGACGAAAGCCTTATGGCAACGGCGATGCCGCTCCCAGCGGTTCTCGATTCCTTCCTCGGCAATGACCAGCAGCGCCTCGCGCAACCCATAGAACATCGAAATCGGCGCCGTGTGATGGTAGCGGTGCGAAACGGTCGAGTAGTCGTGAATCAGCTTGAGGTCCAGATACCAGCTGCGCGAAGGCGTGGTGCGGGCGCGCAGAAACTCCATCGCTCGCGGCGACAATGCCATCGGAGACAATCCAGGAGGACAGCTCAATCCCTTTTGTGTGCAACTGTAGGCGATGTCGATTCCGGTCCGGTCGAACTCGACCGGCACTCCGCCGAGCGAGGTGACGCAATCCGCGATTACCAGCGCGCCGGCAGCGTGCGCCGCGGAACAGATTGCCGCGCCTGCTTGCAGCGCTCCGGTTGATGTCTCCGCGTGAACATAAGCGACAACCTTGGGCCGCTCGCGCGCGATGAAGTCTCTCGCTTCATCGTCTGTGTAAGTCTCGCCCCACTTCTTTTCAAAGCGCACAACGTTCGCGCCATTGCGCTTCGCCATCTCGGTGAGCCGGTCGGAGAAATATCCGTTGGCAAATACGGCGAGCTTCGAGCCCGACTCGACGAAGTTGGCGATGGCAGCCTCCATGCCCGCGCTACCTGTGCCCGAAATCACCAGCGTCGCGCCGTCGGTCGTGCCGTAAGCAGTCTTGAGCAGTTGCTGAACGTCGCTCATCACCTGGATGAAATAGGGATCGAGGTGACCGACGATGGGCTTCGACAGCGCCTCATAGACGCGGGGATGCACCATGCTGGGTCCAGGGCCGAACAGGTAGCGTCGAGGCGGCTGTAAGGCGGGGAATTGAAGTGCGGCTGGCTGGGACTGTTCGATCGCGCTCATACTCCTCGTTTCAATTAAGAGATAGTTAGATATTACGGCACGAAGTGGAACGGGCGCTATGGGCTAATGTTCCGACTGGAACAGTGTGCTGAATGTTCCAGTTGGAACATATCTCACGTTTTACCGGAACACTGTGGAAATCGCGGAAAACTCGGAAAACCACCTTAAAGCTATAGTTGGCGGGCGGTAGGAGGCTGGGAGGGTTGGGTTTAGGAGAAGGGCCGGGAAACGTGGTCAAGAAGCCACAGGGCGAAGGGAAAGCGGCGGCAGATTGTGACTCGACTAGCAGTCGGCGGCGGCGAGTGCTGATTACATAGGCTTGTGGGGAATAGGAGAACGTTCCGTCTGGTCCCAAGTTTTTGGAGCAAGCACGACAAATGACATCAGTTGATGCTATAATTGGTGCCTGGAGTTCTTATGAGAACAACCGTTGCGCTGGATGACGATCTTGTCCGCATTGCCCAGGAGTTCACTGGAATCGAGGAGAAGACGGCGTTGATTCGTGAAGCCCTCAAGGCCCTTATCGAGCGGGAAAGCGCCCGCAGATTGGCGTCTTTGGGAGGTACGATGCCGGGATTGAAGAGTATTCCACGCCGCAGGGTGAGAACGAATTGATTCTCGCAGATACTTCGATCTGGATTGACCATCTCCGTGCGGGAAGCAAGGAACTGGACAAGCTGCTTAACCAAGGGCAGATTGTGATCCATCCCTTCGTCATTGCGGAACTTGCGCTTGGATCGCTGCGGGAGCGCACCCAGACGCTCGCCTTGCTGGACCAGTTACCACAAGTTCGAGTTGCGCAGTTGAGCGAACTGCGGATGATGATCGAGGCTCGGCGCTTGTACAGCCTTGGCATCGGTCTGACGGACGCGCACCTGATTGCCTCTGTCTTTATCAATTCGCCTACGCTTCTGTGGACTAGAGATAAGCAGCTACGTAAGGTCGCCGAAGCTCTCGGCATTCATGCCAGCTTGGTTTAAGACCCTACGGCACGGGGCGGACAATCTGTTTTTGTCTCGCCAAGAATCTGTTCCGATGTTCGCGGATATTTTCGCTCGATGGAGGCCCTTGATCCGGCCGAGCGACAACGGCTCCTCGTAGGAAAGAGTAGCTTTCGTCGGTCAATTCGGGGCTAAGTTCAATGCCGTTGCCATCTTCGGTGAATGTGATAAGAAGCCTGTCGAGCAGCGCGTGGATGTCCGCTCGAAGCAGAATCCCGTTAGCCGGGCTGTTGTCGTCCACTCCCTTTAAAATACGAATATGGGCAGCCTGGAGGGCTGCGGAAGTAGCACATTCAGTTACCGCACACTTATTCCGATAGTTGCGCCGGATTGTCTCGCCGAACGCGCCTTGATCGGGCCGCGTCCCCTGCTCAATAAGCCTCTTTATGCGCACAACCTCGCGGGCAGCTTCGTCTGCGCGATCAGGATCACGGCCCCTTGGGATCGAGTCGTCGATGATGATGTCGTCAATGATGATATCGATCTGGCGCGCTGCTTCTGGGTTTAAGTTTTCCCCGGCCGCCTGTATGTTCTCGAACCGGTCGGCCTTTGGCATACGCGACAACTCCTCCTCATGGACGAGCAGATGCATCGTGGGATCCCACAACATGTCGCCCCGAGACTTAACGAACTCAATGTCGCCCCGGAACTCATGTCTGCCCAGCCTCACGGCATCGCCCAGGATTTGGCCCCTCCCGAAAATACCCCTTCCAAAAGTGCCCATTGGCTTGCCCATCTTAAGGAGGTACGCACCGTCACCGTCGCGAGCCTTCTTGCCCGCGTTGCAGGGCCAAGACTCTTTCGTAGTGCCTATCGAATCGAACTCATCCACGCGTTTCCTAAGCTCGTCGAGATCCCATACCTCGGGTTTCCAGTTAAAGAGATAGGCTGGCTTTCCAGCAGCAGATACGAACTCCTCCGCTTCCATCTGGCCTCCTCGCTCGACGCTGGTGTCAAGCGCCAATATCCTGTATTCACCACTCTAGATCGGTGAGTGGTGGCCCTGCACGATCATTTGCTCGGCTATGCGGCGGGCTTCGGGGAGCGTTGCTGCTGCTTTCTGATCGATCTCTGCAGGCGGGTTCTGCTGAAGCTTTGCCAGTTCCTCGTCGAACAATCGCGCGATCAGTGGGGAACTGTGTTCGAGCGGCTTGCCGTCGTCGCCTTGCACCATTACTTTGTGGCGCACGCGCTGCGCAATCATCAGGCGGTAGATGCGGTCTGTGGCCAGGTCTTCCATGTAGCCGTCGAGCAGGCTGGCGCCATTTCCGTTGAGCACGCCGTTGCGATAGCGGATCACGGTGCGCACCGCGGCTCGCGTTCCGGCGAGAGTGATGCCGCCGATGCCTTTCGGGATTGGCCTCAGATCGGGATGCGCGTTCGGCAGGTTGGGCCGCTTTGAAATCTGGTTGGGATAGGGGAACTGGGCTACTGCGATTTCGTTCTGGTCGGGATGGCCGGTCCAGGCTCCATCCATCAGGCAGTTGGCCTCGTTCTTTTTGTCTTGTTCGAGGACTTTGAGGGCGCGCTCGTTCAATTCTTTGTCAGTGCGGCTGGGGAAGAGCGCTGTCATGCCGCCAATCGCCAGCGCTCCGTGTTTGTGGCACACTTCCGGCATCAGGGTGCGAAAGTTCTGGAAGAACGGGACATCGTGTGGGATGGTGTTGCGGTCGGGCAGAATCCAGTTGGGATCTTCGAGCATGAAATCGATGAGCGAAGCCATGTAGTCCCAGCGGCCGAGGTTCAATCCGAGGCAGTGATCGCGAAGATTGAAGAGGAATTCCTCCATTTGATAGGCGAGCGGGTGCGATTCCACCAGCGCCATGCACTTGATGTAGTCCGGAGGCAAGCCTTTCTGTTTGGCGAAAACCTGGAAGAGATCGCGCCACCAGAAGGCCTCCTCGGCAGACTCGCTCTTGGGGATGTACACGGAGAAATTGTGCGGCAGCCATGCGGGATCGATCTGGTACCAGATCAAGGCGAGATCGAAGAGGGAAGCGGACATGATCTCGTTCTTGACGACTCCGCCCTGGCTGAGGTGAAGCCCGCGCGGACGCACCCAGGTTACGGTCTTCGAGCGTTGCACCGTGACTTTTTTCTGCCGTTTCTTATCGTCGTAACTGAGTTCGTACTTGTAGGCGGCGATCGTGTTCTTTACCGCCAGCAGGATGTGCTCCCAGATGTTTGCAGTGGAATCTTCCAGATCGATCATGACGGCGGGAGAACCTGAATTCAGCAGCTTCACGGTAAGCTCGCCGTCGTCGGCGGGGCCGGTCATCTGGTTGCGCTGATCGGCGCACCAGTCGGGCACTTCGATGCGCCAGTCGGAAGCGGTCGCCTCCGAGGACGGTAAGTAATTTGGCGGGTGACCGCCGTGCGACATCTGGAGCACTTCGGCGCGTTTTGCGGCTAGCTTTTGTTGCCAGGGGGTGAATTGTTTGTGGAGTGGTAGTAGAAAATCGAAGAATCCTGCGGGGAGATCTTTTTGCGGACTTAAGTCTGCGGGAGCGTAGTTCATGGATTGCGATGAGAGGTTTTCAGTATGCAAGGCCATGGGATGAGGTCCCCCGATCTGCGCCGGCGGCAACAGAGTGGCTGGGTAAGGCAACGGCGCTGGTTCCAGCTGGGAATATCCTATCGCAATCGGGAATTTCGGAGCGCGGAGAGTTTGCCAAGGTGGCTAAAGAAAGCGTCGAGCTTTCCCCCACGAGGAGGAGTCCGGCGCAGGTGCAAACCATTTCGCTGTCTGCTACCATGGTCGCGAGAAGAAGGCGGATCTGCTTTCGCGTGCAAGGTTCGTCTGACAGCGGCAGGGCATCCCAACTGCGATGGGTCTGCGGTGGAGTGCCTCCAGTCCAAAGAGCCCCAGGACGCCGCCGCAGGTAGGAGTGGTTTGTGCCTGATCCCGAGAACGGGAATGTCCGGCTGGTGAGGCGTCGGCTTCAACGAACGCGCCGTCATCGACGGAACCGTGTTATACGCCAGTGGATCACGGTCGCTCTGCTGGCGGTTTTCACCGTCGGCGTCTCCGCATTAGCGTTGCGGTATTTCAGTCCATCTTTGTTTCATGCCGAGCAGTCCGCGCCTCCCACCTTTGAGCAGGCTGAGCGTAGCCGCAGCCGCGCGGTTACGCTGAATGAGATTCTTTCGCAGGCCGAGCCGCGGCGTCCGGTTTATCCGTACTCGGTTGTGCCGGGCGGAGTTGAGGATGCGAAAGAATTGAAGTGGGTGGCGGAACACGATCCCGTGGTCGCGGCGCATTACGCCGGGTTCGATTACGATCACGCACGGGTGGTGCGGCTTACACTAGCCCGGACAGTCTATGTGTCTTACCGCATCGGCAACCGCATCTACTGGAGCCGGCGAAGGGTAACGCTGCACAAGGGCGAAACGGTGATCACCGATGGAAAAATCACAGCCCGCAGCCGTTGCGCCAACCGCGTGGAAGAAGTTCCGCAACAGGCGTCTCTGGAAGGCGAGCCTCCGCCGGAGAGGTTTGACGAGCCGGTGCGAAGAGGCGCAGGCACGGCGATGCAAGGTCCCCCCGTAGCGTTTGAGTCAGCGTTGTTGAACCGCCCGGGGGAGGGCCTGTTGCCGGTTGGGCCGCTGAGCTCATACGATCCGCTCGGTGGCGGAAGCTTCGTGCCTATCTCGCCGCCTCCGTTGCCCAGTGTGTGCCCGCCCGTGAAGAAGAAGGGCACGGGGGTTGAAGGCGGGAGCGGCGTCACCGGCGGCACCGGGAAAAAGAAGTCAGGTCTTTGTAGCACCAGCGGCGGCGGATCTACGGGGATGACGCCCGAACCGGGAGCGTGGTTACTATTTGGCTCCGGGCTGGCCGCCGTCTACGGACTGGCGCGCCGCAAGCTATCCCGCGCTTGAAAGGGCTCGAAGCGGGTGCCGGGAACAAGAATACAGATAAAGCACTAAGGAACACAAAGGTACACGAAGGAAAACGCTGAAGCTTAGAGCCATCGTGAGACTCTGTGCCCTTCGTGGTTGGCTTCGCGTCCGTCGCCCTTCGCCCTTTCAACTCACCACAACCCAGGGGTTTTAAGCCTACCGAGTGCCCGACTCAAGGTCGTAATCCTTTCGTAACCGGCACCCTTCAAAAACGCTGCTAGAATCGGCCTTAGCGCGACTGCACACCTATTAAGGCATTCATGAACCGCTCTCTCAGAGCCGCCGCCGGTCTGCTGGTCTGGACGGCAATGTGTTTTCCCGTGCCCGGGGCTTGCCAGGCCAAGGCCGTGCCCTCGATTCGCCGGGTGCAGGTGCTGCCCGCGCGAGGTCGGGTAGAGATCGAGATCGAGGCGAGTGATCGCCTGGTCCCGCGTACCAATGTGATCACCGGCCCGGATCGCCTGATTGTGGATTTTGTCGGAGCGGTTCCCGGCGCTCAGTTACGCAACCAAAGCGTAAACCGCGGAGAAGTGAAGAGCCTGCGTGTGGGGTTGTTTTCGTCGAATCCGCCGGTCACGCGCGTAGTTCTGGATTTGAACCGTCCCCAGCCTTACCAGGTTTTTCCGTCGGGAAGAACTGTGATCTTGAAGATCGGAGGCGCGGACGCCGCCTTGCGTTCCGGATCCGAACCGGTCCTGGTGAATACGAATTATCCGAGTACAGGGGCGCATCTTTCGGTGCCTGTTTCGCCTTCGCCGAGGCCGGCGCTTGAGGTAAATTTTCGGCGCGGGCTGCTTTCGATCAGTTCCAACAAGGCCAGCCTGTCCGAAGTTCTTTTCGCGATTCACGAGCAGACTGGGGCGGAGATCGCCATTCCGGCCGGAGCGGAACAGGAGCAGGTTGTAGCCGAAATCGGGCCTGGGCCTGCCCCAGAAGTTCTGTCTCAGTTGCTGAACGGTTCGAAATTCAATTTCATGATTCTGAGTTCATCGAGCGATCCGCGATCACTGGACCGCGTCATTCTCAGCTCGCGCCCGGAAGGGCCGATGCCGCCGCCACCGACGCAGAGACCTCAGCCGCGCGTCGTTGAAGAAGAAAACGAGGTTGAGCCCAAGGTCGTACCGGCCAGGCCAGCGGCGGTCGAGAAGTCCGTACCTGCGGCTGAGAAGCCGGGTAGTTCTCCCGACAAGACAGCGGGCGATACCGATCCTCCCAACTAATCTTAAAGCTCCGGATTCTTGTCTGCACTGCTTTTGGACCATCATCTGGACTAGGGCGGTGTAATCAGCCGCACTGGTACGGGCGAGGTTCCGTTCAGCGCCTGGGTTCCGGCTATTACGCCATTGCCGCAGCCGGCGACGTTCAGCACGGTCACGTTCGGGTTGCCGTTGGCGTCGACATAGTTGATGAAGACTTGCAGAAAACCCACGATGTTGACGTTTGCCGAGGTACCGGTGATCGTCAGCAGGTTGCCATCGTAGATGGGAAGAGACACGATGGAACTGCTGCTGGAGATGACGCTGCCGCTCGCAATTCCAGGGATGGGGTTAGCCGTGCCAGCCTGGATTTGATAAGGCAACGAGGCGGTGAGGAGAGTATCTTGTCCGTTGCCCGCCAACGGAGCTGACGCGCGGATGAGGCATTGCACTGCGGTAGATGTATCGCCGGCCGCGCCGCTGGGATTTTCTGTGAGGTCCACCTGATTTGGAGTCAATGCACCTGTAACGCCACACTGGTATGCGGTGGTCTGGTCGCATCCCGCGATAGCCTCCTGGTAGAGGTTCGTAGTAGCGCAGCTTGGCACGGCGGCAGAGGCAGCGGCAACTAGACCTGGGAGATATTGGAGATTGGGCGTGGGGGGTGTTGATGGCGGCGGGGGTGGGACGTTTGCCTGAGGAGTCGGGTTGAGGGGCGGGTTGCAATTGCCGGTCGTGGGGCAATCGGGAGTTAAGTAGAATGTTTCGCCGATCACGCCGGTCCCGACGCCAGCCTGAAGCATCCCGGGGTTTTGAATGGCGCCCTCCGTGGGCCCTCCAGTTGTTCCGACGAAGGGGAGGCAAGCGCCCGTGCATCCAGCCAGATTCAAAGGATCTTTATTGGGCACGATCCAGGGTTTCACGCAGCGCGGTTGCACCGGCACCATTTGGCCTCCCGAAGCGTAGCTGCCGGAGTTCGAGGGATTAAATACTTCGGCAGTGGCGGTCGCGCTGACGCCCGAATTCGAAGAACCGCCACCCGTAATCAAGGAAAAAATGCGGCCGAAGAAAGTGGGCAGCGTCGCCTGTTGCACATAGACGGAGACAGTCGGATTTACGCTGAAGGTGGTTGCTCCGGAGAGAGTGGAACAGTCAGTCGCGCCTGCACCGGGACCGTAGGTGACCTTTACGGTGCTGGGCTGACGGCCGCCGACGAGGTTCCATTGAGCCTGAGCCACGGCGGTCGCCGTGACTGTGGCGTTTCCGGTGGTCCCGCAAGTGTTTTGCCAGCCGCCTGCGGTGTTACTGGGATCGCCGGTGATGCCCGAAATCGAAATCACCCTGGCCGCAGCCAACGCCGCCGCATCGGCGGCCCGCTGGGCTTCGGCCTTGGCCTGGTAAAGCGTGCCAATGTCGATGGAGAGCGCGGCCATTCCGATGATGCTGACCATGGCTACGGCCACGAGCGCAATCGTGACGCCGCGTTCTTTTTCCCTGGAGCGGACCCTGGAGAGCGGATCGTTACTTCTTCCAGCAATTCTTCCAGCGGATCTTCCTGCGGTTCTTGCTGAAGTTCTTGCTGCGCGTGCGGATGATTGGCGAGAGCATGGGGAATTCTCAGTTCTCGTTCAGTGCCGTGGCTCTTGCGGTCAAGTTGCTGGTGGCCGCACCAGCCCATCCAAAGGTGGAAGCCACGTTGTTGAACTGCCACTTGTATGCGTAAGTGAGGGTGATGCAAGTTCCGACTATGTTGAGGTTCCCGGCGTTGGTGGCGACTGTGTTTGTGCAGCCCCGGTTGATGACAAGAGAGATTCCGGTTCCCGGGCAGCCGCCACCGGTGGCGGTGTAGGTCCACGTAAGGCCGGTGGGCCCGGTCGGGGGTGCCGTCGACAAGCCGCAGTCGTTGACTTTATCCGCTAATAGATAGTTGTCGGCCACCTGGAAGGCATCGCCGACCGAGGCCGGGACTGCGGTGGAAGGATTGCCGAGGTCGTTGGCCGAATCCGCCGCGCTCACGCGCGCAGCTTCCCTTGCGGCGTTGGTCAACTTCTGCTTGAGCGCAACCGCGTTGCTGAAGTCGAAAATCCCAACAACAAACAGCATGAGTAAAGGCAGCGAAACGGCAAACTCCACGATCTGGGAGGCACCTTCGTCAGTGCAGGCTCGCATTCGTCTCAGCAAGCGAGGCGGCCGCGGCGGGGCAAGTTTTTTGTTCGTCATTGTAAGCTGCCCCGTCATTGTGCCTCCGCTCTCATCTGCGCCTGCCCGGGAAGCTGAATGTTCCCAAGATCCAGGTTGGTGTAGGGAATCCTGAAATGGAAGGGATACTTGTAGCGCACACTTACCGATGTGCCGCATTCGCCCATGCCCGCCGGCCCAGTCACTGGCGCCGGAAAAGACAACTGCACGTTTTCCTGCACACACACGGAGGTGACGGTGGCGTCGCAAGCGACCGGAGTGAGCGGAGACTGGCGGCACTGGTACAGGGTTGGCGCGGGCGTGGTCCACGCAGCGCCGGTTGTAACCAGTTGATTGGTGCTTAGATGCGCGGCTGCCATCGCGTTCTGGACCGCGGCTTGGGCAATCAAACCCGGACTGGTGCCGGCCGGAGCGCAAGTGGCGCAAACCGGAGCTACAGCCGCGCGCGCTCCCGCGCGGGTCGCCTGCGTGAGCGTGCCGTAGATGCGGAAAGCTTGTCCGAACCAGAAGATCCCCATCAGGATCATGAACAGCATCGGAAGCACCACGGCGGCTTCGGCGAGTTCCGTCCCGCGCGTATCGCGAGCTAAACCGCGCCAGGCTCCCCACGATTTCTTCCGCGAGTTCCTCATGGTTCTCATGCTCTCCACATTCTATGGATTCCGAAAAGCACAGTGGTCAACGCCAATGCTACTCCATATGGAACCCTCAGCGATTGCGGATTGTCCAGCGAGACCTCGGGTCCCGGCATGTGAAAAGTCACCATGGACGCGAGGAGCCTTCCTATGTTGCGCATGGTTTCCTTGAATCGCCGTTTGTAAATCACCAGCGCCAGAGCCATCACCCCAGCTACGAAGACCGATCCCATGAGCAAATCCGCCAGAACTTGCCAACCTACGAATGCCCCCAAAGCGCCAGCCAGCTTCCAATCGCCCGCGCCCAGGCTGCGCAGAAAAACAAACGGCAAGAGCAACAACAGCCCCAGCCCTGCGCCCAGCAGGGAAGTCTTCAATCCAAGCCATCCGCCAGCCAGCGCGTTCACTGTGACCCCGACCAGGAATCCCGGCATGGTGAGCCAGTTTGGAATCCGGCGGCTGCGCCAATCGGTATAACCGGCGATCAGCGCCAACGCTACCGCCAGCCCCAGGGCGGTCGCCTTCAAACCTCCCCCATCTTAGCGCAGAAACCCATCCTACACACCTCTACTGGCGCGGATTTTCACATAGCCTGGGACTGAAGTCAACGAGGACAAAGGCTCCTCCTCCGCGCGCTCCGCGGCTCCTCCCAGCGATCTCCGCGCTTTGGCTTGCCGTGACTCAGGCAGTCACAAAAGCTGAAATCGCGGAGAGCGCGGAGAGCTGCCGCGGAGAGCGCCGAGAAAATCTATGGAACGCACTGAGACTTACCCATGTCCAAAAGCAAAGGCCCGGAATGTTTCCGGGCCTCGAGAAAGTCGTTCCCACCCTACCGGCTGAACGCGCCCGTGCCGTTATGCTCGGCCACGATTTTCTTGGCATTCTCAGCCAGGGCCTTGGCTTGCGGGAGAAGGTCCAAGCCTTTCAGAACTTCTGGATCCGATTCCGCGCGCACCTTCATGCCCTCGTCCTGACCAAAGGCGTCCACAAAGATTTCGGCCTTGATGTTGGACTTGAGCCAGTCGTTGTTATCGACCAGATCCGCCTGAGTGTAGGCGACGTTGGCTTCGTCGAGCGATTTGCGGAAATCCTGCAGGATGAGATCGTCAACTTCGAAGCTCTTCGTGGGATGATGAGTCACGACATAGCGCTTGGCGAAGTTGAAAAACGCGTAGTGCTGCAAGAGCGTGTCTTGAAAGTGATTGCTCTTGACCGGAGGAATCACAACGTCAGGCGTGATGCCGCCGCCGCCATAAACCGTGCGCCCGCTGTCGGTAAGCTTTACTTCGCGGTTGGCGTTGCTGCCGGATTCGGGCTCGCGGTTGTAGTAATAATCGTAGAGGGAGATGTTGCTATAGTCGCGCTGGATCAGCCGGCCGCTGGGCGTGTAGTAATGCGCGGTGGTCAGGGCGAGTCCGGTATTTTCCGACAGCGGATACACGGTCTGCACCAGTCCCTTGCCGAACGTGACCTCACCGACGATCAAGCCGCGATCGTGATCCTGAACGGCTCCGGAAACGATTTCCGCCGCCGACGCGGTCAGGCGATTCACCAGCACCACCAGCGGATAATCTTTGCCGCCATTGCCGTGCTGCGCCACATAACGCTTCTCGGCCGAGGCGCGGCCGTGGTGGGAAACGATGAGCTGGTTTTTCTTCAGGAATTTATCGGCTACGCCCACGCCTTCGCTCAGCAGGCCGCCAGGATTTCCCCGCAGATCGAGAATCAGTCCCTTAAGGTCGCCAAACTCATCCAGAGCTTTCGAGACTTCCTCTTCCGTGGTCTCGTTGAATCCGGTCACGTGCAGGTAGCCAACGCCGGGCCGGATCAGGAAGTGTACGTCGACGCTGTAGCGCGGAATCTCGTCGCGCACCAGGGTGAACTCCATCGGCTTCTCCACGCCTTCGCGCGAGATGCTGATGTGTACCGTGGTCCCTTTCGGCCCCTTCAGCAAATCGGCGACATCGGGCGTGCTCATGTTCTCGGTAGATTTGCCATCGACGGCAATGATCACGTCGCCGGGATGAATGCCAGCCTTGTAAGCCGGTGTGCCCGTGAAGGGGAAGATCACAATCACTTTGTTGTTGCGCGGTCCGACGGTCATGCCCACGCCGTAGTACTTGCCGCGCTGGTCTTCGCGCATCAGGGCGTAAGACTTCGGATCGAAGAAATTCGAGTGCGGATCGAGCGCGTGCAGCATGCCCGGGATGGCGCCGTTATAGATGGCCTTGTCCGGGTTCACCGGTTCGGCGTAGTTTTCCTCGATGACGGCGTAGACGTCGGTGAATTGTTTCAGACTGTCTTTGACGTCGGAGTCGCCGCTGAGCGACGACTGCTGTCCCGTGCGCTGGGCGAAAAGGATCCCCAGAAAACCGCAGGCAAGCAGGAAAAAAACTACCAGGAAGAGTGATCGGCGAGAACTACGTGCCATCTTGAATTTTCCTTCGGTTGAGGGCGTTCGAACTTCCCCGGCTACCGTACTGAATATAGGCAGTATATCACTACGTTAGACGGTCCCGAACCGGGATGGTCACCGCCGGTAACCATCCCCGGCACCAACCCCGAGGAACCCCGCTAGGGGGCTGCTGGCATCGGTGACGCCTGAGCCATTGCTTCATCCCCGGCCGGTTGGCCGTGTGCAGGCTTCGCCGATGCCGTTGGGTGATCTTGTTCTTTGGCCATGGAATGCGAACGGAGTTCGCTCTGCTCATCGTCCTCGGGCCCGGAAGTTCGATAGCTTCTTCTGCGATGTGCAGACGAATAGTGCAGACCCTGCAAGTCGCCGACGGCCTTGCCGATGCATCCGCCGAACAGGGCAAACAGCCCGCCGCCGATGATTATCCCGCCCGCCACTGGGTTCCCGCTGCGAGCGCTGCTGTTCGCGCCGAGGGCCGCGCCCGCACCAAACCCGATTGCAGCTCCGATAAAAATGTGTCCGGCATTCCCATGATCCATCCACGGCGTTGCGTATGTTCCTCGGGGATACCCGCGCTGGGCTGGAAGCGGACGCCCCGGTCCGCCACGATGAAGCTCCGCCAGCGTGGTGTTGCTCATGTCGGGCGAGGAGTCGGGGGTCTGTGTGTAGCGGCTCCGCGCGGCTGCGATTGAGTCGATGCTGCGAGCATCTTTTTCGGTTCGCCGATCTTCTGTCGTCTGCGCCATCGTACTCGGGGCAAGCGTGAGAGAAGCCAGCAAGAGCGGGAGGAATGGGATGTATCTTGTGTTTTTCATGAACGCATTCTATTCAGAATGCGTCAATGGCATAGGTGGGTCTGTGACAGTTTCGGAAGTGTCACAGCGATGCGGAAGGCGGACGCTTCCACAAGCTGCATATTCTTCAAAACAGCGAAATAGAAGTGCTTGCCCGCCAGAACCGATTCTTCGAACCCCGGATGCCCGGGGCAATCCCCTTCGCTCGCAATGGCCATCCCGATTGTGTGCGGCGAGCGTCATGGGCATAATCACAAGCAAACAGAAGGTCACAAATTTCTTCATGCTGCACCTCCTCAAGTATTGGTAAGTGCAACCTAGAAAAATGTTTTGAGTTTCAAGCGGGAGGCTGGGACACTATCGAGACCGTCACACTGTTTCGAGTGGCGCGCTCACGTACTCTGCATAGCGGCGCAGTTCATCTATCGCAGACTCGGCGAGCAGAGAGAAGGGAATCGCGCGGCATCCCCGGGGAAGTTCAGTTGCCGTAACAGAATCACACACGACAGCAGCAGTCTGCTTCAATCCGCGTTGCCAGCCTGGCTTCCGGGCATCGCGGAATACCAAGCTGTCAGGATGGAAACCCGCGGCACTCAGCATAGTGCGAGCCAGCTTCAGGAACTCCGGCCACTTCGAGGCTATGCCGACCAGAGTGCCCGAGGGCGCGGGCATCCACTGCCCCAACGACGATGGCACGGAGCGAAAGCGCAGCGTGAGCAATTCGGTCCCGTCGGGCAGAACTTGGCGTACGGCCACTGCGCGATTGGGAAGAGCTACTGGGATGCTTCCTTCCAGAGCCTTGGCGCAATCCTGCAATCCGCAACTTTCGACCGGTAGCGAAACAGCTTGCCGTATCTCCGCCGCCACAATCCGCCTGAGTTCTTCGTCCGGCTCGATCAGCAGAAAGTGGTCGGGTGGCTGCAAATCCAGCCACTGGCGGAGACGCGAGCGCAGAACGGGCAGAGAGACGCCCTGTTTGCGCGCGGAACGAAAGAGGCTGGCAATCATCTGATCCAGCTGGAACGCGGACGAGCGAGGAAGGTCAGGCTTGCTGGCCCGGACAAAAACGCCGCTTCCCCGCCGGTACTCAACCCAGCGATCCCGCGCCAGTTGCCGGTAGCCCGCACTCACCGTGTTGGGATGGAGCTGAAAGCGCCGCGCCAACTCCCGCGTGCTGGGCAGGCGCTGCCCGGGAGCGAGGTCATCCCCCAGAATGCCGAGAACGACTTGAGTTACGAGTTGTTCGCGGATGCTCACTTCGCTTCCGCGCGCAAACCAAAGCTGCATGGCCGACTATCTTACGGCTAACCCACGGCAGGCGCATAGCGAGTGCATGGGGGAGGTGTCGCCGGAGAGCCTCCCGCTGAAAGCGCTATTGACCTGAGGGCAATACCGCTATATTGTGGCCGTCACCAGCGTGCAGGGGGCCCGTTCTGGTGAACGCAATTGCTCGGGGAGTTGTAACGTGCTATTTCGTCGCGTAGCCACCATTGTCTGCTGTGCCTTGTCTCTGGTCTTCGCCTCCGGTTTTCTTCCTGTTAAGGTTCACGCCAGCCAAGGCTTTCAACCCATTTCACCCGAAGAACTGAAGATGACGAGCGAACCGCTCGCTCCCGGCGCGCCCGCGATTATCCTCTACCGGCAAGTGGACCGCGACGACAACGGCTATACCTCTCACGAGGATAACTATCTTCGGATCAAAATCCTCACCGAAGCCGGGCGGAAGTACGCCGATGTCGAAATTCCGTTCGTCAAAGGAAATAACGACGTCACACACCTGCGCGCCCGCTCTATCAGGCCTGACGGCTCCATTACCGATTTTGATGGCAAGATTTTTGAGAAGTCGCTCGTGAAGGCTCGCGGACTGAAATTACCTGGCAAAGACCTTCACTCTTCCTGATGTGCAGGTCGGCAGTATCGTCGAATATTTCTACACCTACGATTTCAGGGAGCAGTTGATCTATGATTCGCGCTGGATTCTGAGCCAGGATGATCTTTTCACCAAAGCCGCGAAATTCTCGTTGAAGCCTTCCACACAACGTATGGCCGCTTCTCTGTGCGTTGGGTCCTGGCATGACTTGCCTCCAGGGACAGACAAGCCCCAGGAAGGCAGGACCATGTTGTCCGGCTGGAAGTGCATAACATTCCGGCTTTCCGCACCGAAGATTTCATGCCTCCGGAAAATGAACTGAAGTCGCGTGTGGACTTCATTTACAGCGCCGATCCCTTCGTTCTAGACGTGGACAAGTACTGGAAGAACGTTGGGAGAGAAGCGAATGCCCGGCTGGAAAGCTTCACAGGCAAACGGAAAGCGATGGAAGAGGCGGTCGCAAAGATCGTTTCGCCTGATGACTCCGCGGAAGTCAAACTGCGAAAAATCTATGACCGGGTGCAGCAGTTGCGCAATACGTCTTACGATGTGAGAAAGACAGAGCAAGAGGCGAAGCGGGATCAGGAAAAAGAACCGAGAATGTCGAAGAAGTCTGGAAACGCGGCTACGGCAACGGAATCAACCTCACGTGGCTCTTCTTAGGCTTGGTAAGGGCGGCGGGTTTTGAAGCCTACGGATGTTGGGTATCGGATCGGAGGATTATTTCTTTTCCGCCAAACCATGGACAGTAACAAACTGGATGCGAACGTGGTTCTCGTCAAAGTGAACGGCAAAGATATCTATTTCGATCCTGGTGCTGCCTTCACGCCATTTGGGCTTCTGGAGTGGTCGGAAACAGGCGTTGCGGGTTTGCGCCTGGATAAGGATGGCGGAACCTGGATCAAGAGCACGCTACCCGAAAGCTCAGAGTCGAAGATCCAACGCAATGCGAAGTTGCGGCTTTCCACGCGGGCGATCTGGAAGGGAAACTCACAGTCACGTTTACTGGGCTGGAAGGAATGTACCGCCGGGTGGAAGAGAGTCACGCACATGACGTCGGAGCGGAGGAAATACCTGGAGGATAGGTGAAAATACAGTGCCGGGCACTGAACCGGAACTTACCAACCAGCCGGACTGGAGTGGTTCGGAAACGCCACTTGTGGCGGAGTTCGACCTGAAGATTGCCAGGCTGGGCGTCTGACGCGGGAAAGCGCGCGCTGATTCCGGTCGGAATTTTCGCCGCCGGCGAAAAGCATCTTTTCGAACACGCCGAACGCGTGCACCCGATTTATTTCGAATTCCCGTACGAAAAAGCGGATGATGTGACCATCGAGCTTCCCTCAGGCTGGCAAGTGAGCAGCCTTCCGAAAGCCCAAGCGACCAGGATAAGGGCGCGATCGGTTGCCTACAGCTGAAAGCCGAGGGCGGCAAGGACACCTTGCATCTTACGCGAAGCTGACAGTGGATTTCATGATTCTGGACTCGAAGTACTATCCGGCGTTACAAAGCTTTTTTCAGGTAGTGAGGACCGGCGATGAGCAACAGATTGTATCTGCAACCCGGCACGGCGACGGCGAGCAACTAAGCGGAGCGCGGCTGTGTTTGTTCTTGTCGGCGGCATGCTTGTTCGGCCTGTGCCGCGAGGCCTTGCGCGGGAGACGCGCCGCCTGGATGCATGCCGTGGTCAATGCGCCGCTGCCTGCCTATGATGAAAAAACAGACGCGGTGCTGCTGTATTCCGAAACCAACGTCACCGTAGTTTCGGCCGACAAGATCAAGACTCAGGTCCGCGAAGCCTACAAAATTCTGCGCCCCAACGGCCGCGACCACGGCCCGTGCGCGTTCACTTCAATCCTCAGAGGAAAATTAAGAGCCTGCACGGTTGGTGCATTCCCGCGCAAGGCAAAGACTACGAAGTCAAAGACAAAGATGCGGTGGAAGTGTCTGCCCAATGATCGCGGGCAGCGAGCTGATCCCGGACGCAAAATTCAGATTCTGAACATTCCTGCGCCCGATCCCGGCAATATCGTTGGCTATGAGTACGAAGTAGAGGAGCAGCCCTTCTTCTTGCAGGATATCATGGACTTTCCAGACGCGGACCCGGTGCGGGAAAGCCATTATTCCCTCCAGCTCCCGCCGGGATGGGAATACAAAGCCTCCTGGCTCAACCATCCCGAGGTCAAGCCCAGTCCAGGCGGGCAGCAATTCGTGGCAGTGGACGCGTTAGCGATGTGAAAGGGATCCGAACAGGAACCTCTGATGCCTCCGCTTCGACGGCGTGGCGGGCCAGATGATTTGTCATTTTTCACCTCCGGCGGACCCAGCTCTGAATGAATTAGCCGACTGGGAGCGATGGGAAAATGGTATGTGAATCTGATCGGCGGACGGGTCGATGCGTCCCCGGAAATCAAACAGCAGGTAGTCACACTGACGGCCTCGAAGCCAGCCCTCTTGCAAAAGATGCAGGCTATCGCGGACTTTCGTGCAACACGACATCCGCTATGTGGCGATTGAGTTGGGCATTCGGGGGCTTGCAACCCCATCCGGCGGCCGACGTGTTCTCGCACCGCTACGGAGACTGCAAAGACAAAGCCACGCTTATGCGCTCGATGCTGCGCGAGATTGGCGTCGAGTCCTACCATGTCGTGATCAACACGGAACGTGGTTCTGTGACGCGTGACATGCCGGCGCACGATGGCTTCAACCATGTGATCACTCGCCATCAAATTGCCAGACGGCCTGACCGATCCGTCGCTGATCGCCACCATCCAACATCCCAAGCTGGGACGACTCTTGTTCTTCGACCCCACCAATGAGTTGATCCCTTTCGGCCAGATTCCCGGCTATCTGCAAGCCAACTACGGCTTGCTGGTGACGGCCGAAGGCGGCGAGTTGATTGAACTGCCGCAGCAGCCCTCGTCCATGAACAGCATCTTCCGCACCGCCAAGCTGACGCTCGACGCCACCGGCACTCTGAAGGGCGAGGTGCAAGAGAAGCGGCTCGGCAGGCGCGCGTCGTCAGAGCGCTGGCGATTGCGCACTGTCACCAAAGACACGGACCGGATCAAGCCGATCGAGGAATTTCTCGCCAGTTCACTTTCCAGCTTTCACATCACCCGCGCCAGCCTCATCAACCTTCAGCAAACCGACCTGCCCTTCGGCTTCAACTACTCGTTCGAGTCGCCGAACTATGCCAAGAGCGCCGGCAACCTGCTGCTGGTGCGGCCGCGCGTGATGGGGAATAAGAGTATGGGGTTCCTGGAGACCAAGGAAGCCCGGAAGTTCCCCATCGAATTCGAGGAACCAACGCGCGATACGGATACGTTTGAAATCACGATACCGGCCGGCTACGTCGTAGACGAACTGCCGCCGCCCGTCGACGCCGACTTCAGCTTCGCCAGTTATCACGCCAAGACCGTGGTGAATGGCAACGTCGTCGGCTATACCCGCACCTTCGAGCTGAAGGAGTTGAGCGTTCCCGTCAATAAGGCCGAGGATCTCAGAAAGTTCTATCGCCTGATCGCCGGCGATGAGCGGAACACGGTTGTCCTCAAGCCTGCTCCGTAAGGGTCAAGTACCCGGCTTCAGTGATCAGTGGTCAGTGGTCAGCCACTGAACACAGCTCGTCAAGGTAAGCGATTTTGTTTGCCTCTGACCACTGGCCACTTTCACTCCTCTCGCATTGCCGCCGTTGTCCTGCCGCATTATGATGTGGCCATGAGTTTTTCCGACACCATCTTCCTGTTCTTCCTGGCGCTGATTCTCTTTGGGCCAAAGAAGTTGCCGGAGATGGCTCGTCAGGCCGGGAAGCTTCTTGCCGAACTGCGCCGCGCCTCAAACGAGTTCAGGTCGCAGATCGAAACCGAGATCTCCCACCTGGAGGTCCAGAAGACCCACCCTCCCAACCCGCCGCCGCAAGGGACTGTGTCCAGTTTGAGTGGGAACTCTGCCACGAGCGCCGGTCGCATGAATTGCCCGCTACTCTAGAAATTCCCTCTGCTGAAGTTGTCCCCAGTGGCCTTGAATTCAGGCGATTCGAGTCCTGCCGCGTCTTCCGAATCCCACTCCTACGGTCGAGGTTGTGGTTGAGCCGAGCGTCGCTGCCTCGCAGGATCCCCATGTTTGAAACCGCGACGCCTGAAACCGCGACCGCGGCTGGTGAGGATGAGCCTAAGCGCGAAGCCATGCCCACCATGGGATTTCTCGATCACCTGGAGGAACTGCGCCGCCGCCTGGTCTACTCCATCGCAGCGGTCGCCGTGGGATTTGGCGCGTGCTGGGGCTTTCGCGAGAGGATCTACGCGGTCATGCAGAAGCCCATCATGGATGCGCTCAAATCTCACGGTCTGTCGGAGAAGCTGGTCTATCTGAATCCCGTGGATCCCTTCAACCTTTACTTGAAGATTGCCGCGCTGGCCGGTTTGTTCCTTACTTCGCCATTTGTGCTCTATCAGGTTTGGATGTTTATTTCCCCTGGCCTCTACCGCAACGAGAAGCGGTATGTCATGCCCTTTATGGCATCCACGATTGCGTTGTTTTCGGCGGGAGGCTATTTCGGCTACAGGATTGTTTACCCCCGAGCCCTGGAATTCCTTATCGGCTTCGGAAGTCAATTCACGCCCATGATCACGATCTCCGAATATACTTCGCTGTTTCTAAGCATCATCCTGGGGATGGGCTTGATCTTCGAGATGCCGATTCTTATTTTTTTCCTGGCGCTAATGGGTATCATCAGCGCCAAGTTCATGTGGGATAACTTCCGCTACGCCATTCTGATAATTTTCATCATTGCGGCAATCGTCACGCCGAGTCCTGACGTTATGAGTATGCTCGTGTTTGCAGCTCCCATGGTCGGATTGTACGTTGTCAGCATCGGAATCGCCTGGCTCGTCCATCCCAAGCAGCGGCGCGCGCGCCAGGAAAAGAATTGATTTGTCATCCCTCGCTCCGCTCGGGATGACAGCCGTGGGGATAATGTGTGGCTTGACAAATGTGCTGAACTTCTGAGGTTTATGAATTGATGAAGATAGTCTCTCTTGCGATCTTGCTGTTCTCCCTTGCGGTCACCGTCGTTTCCTGCGACCACGACAAGGATGCCAATCAAGCCAGGGCGCAAACGCCCGCGTCGATCACTCCGTCCGAGACGCCCAAGCATGCTCTTCCCTCCGACAACGGCCCGCCGCCTGCATTCGATTCCGCCCGCGCCATGCAGTACGTGAAAGAGATCGTAGCCTTCGGTCCGCGGCCCATCGGCAGCGCCAATCACAAGAAGGTGGAGGACTACTTGCTCGCCCATCTCAAGGGCGACGAGGTGGAGACCGACGTCTTCACCGCTGACACGCCCGAAGGCAAATTGCCCGTCCACAACATCGTCGCCAAGTTTCCTGGGACCAAAGACGGCATCATCGTGATCGCGAGCCATTACGACACGAATTACCCGCTCCGCCACACCTCCTTCGTGGGAGCCAATGATGGCGGCTCCTCCAGCGCGCTCCTGTTGGAATTCGCCAATCAACTGCGCGGCCAGCCTCGTCCGGGCTACAGCATCTGGCTGGTCTGGGACGATGCCGAAGAAGCAATCAAGCCCGACGGTTCTGGAGGCCTCCAACAGGAAATGCCGTTCGAGAAAGACAGCCTTTATGGCATTACTCACCTTGCGGAAAAATGGCAAGCCGATGGCACGCTCAAGAGGATTAAGGCGTTCCTGCTGGCGGACATGGTTGGGGATGCCGACCTCAACATCGAGCACGATTCGAATTCGACCCCATGGCTCGAAGACGTGGTCTATGAGGCTGCCTCCCGCCTTGGCTATCAATCCCACTTCTTCGCGCGGACCATAGCGGTCAGCGACGATCACCTCCCCTTTTTAAGCCGCGGTGTACCTTCGGCCGACTTCATCGACTTCGATTACGGCTACAACGATGTGTTCTGGCACACGACGCGGGATACCGTGGATAAGCTAAGTCCCAAGAGCCTGGAAATCGTCGGCCGCACTATGCTGGAGGTGGTCCGCATTCTCGACAAGATGGATCCACTGCCGCCGAAGTGAAATCTCCCACTTCTCAGCAATGACGACAGCAAGAAGCTTTTTACCGCAAAGAGCGCGAAGAATTCGCAAAGGACGCAAAGAAGATCAAGTAATTCTTTGCGACCTTCTCGCAACCTTAGCGGCCTTCTCGGTTAAAGGCTTTTGCTCTTTTCCAGAATTTCATTTCTAATGCAGCCGATATATCGGTTTCAATCGACAATCGGCAATCTGACTTGCTCTACTTCTGGATTCTCTTCAACCTGTTCGCGGTGGGCATGCTGGCGTTGGACCTTCTGGTCTTCCATCGCAGAGGCCGCGTTGTGCGCCCACGCGAGGCCTTGGCCTACAGCGCCATGTGGATCGGCCTGGCCGCCGCCTTTGCGGGTCTCGTCTTCTTCTGGCAGGGACGCCAGGTCGCGCTTGAATTCGTCACCGGGTACGTCCTCGAACTCTCTCTGAGCGTGGACAATCTTTTTCTCTTCCTCGTAATCTTCCGCTATTTCTCCGTGGCCGAAAAGCACCAGCGCAGCGTGTTGTTTTGGGGATTCTCAGCGCGCTCCTGATGCGCGGCTTTTTCATTTTTACCGGAGTCGGCTTGATCCATCGCTTCCACTGGATTCTCTACCTGTTCGGAGCGCTGCTGATTTACAGCGGCATCCGCATGGGATTCACCCGTGAACATCAAATCAATCCAGCGACCAACCCCGCAGTGAGAATTCTGCGCCGCTGGATGCGGGTGACGGATGACTATCAGGGCGGCCGCTTCTTTGTTCGCGGATGGAAGGGCAATCCGGGGCTCTATGCCACGCCGTTGCTGGTTGTTCTGGCAGTGATCGAAACCACCGACGTGCTTTTTGCCGTCGACTCTATTCCGGCGGTCCTCGCCGTCACACTCAACGCCTTCATCGTTTACACGTCGAACGTCTTCGCGATTCTAGGACTGCGTTCCATGTACTTCGCAGTCTCCGGTCTGATGAAGGTATTCCGCTTCCTTCATTACGGGCTGGCGCTGGTGCTGATTTTGGTTGGTTTGAAGATGATCACTGCAGATTATTTTCCGGTCCCGACTCACGTGACTCTGGCTCAGTGGCCGGAGTGCTGCTGGTGTCGATGATGGCTTCGATAACCCGGACTGATCAATCGCCATGAGAATCAGTGGCGGATTGTCGAATGATGACGCCGATTGCTGATTGATTGAAAAC
>CAVVMQ010000005.1:0-283997 GCA_963749295.1 uncultured Acidobacteriaceae bacterium | reverse complement strand
TTGTGCCCAGAGTGCTGGAGAACAATGCGCCGAACCTTTGGCGTCTGAATATGGCCACCGGAGAAACGAAGCAGCTTACCTTTGGGAAAGACGAAGAATTTACTCCTGCACGCCCGACGGCAAATGGATGCGTATACAGCGGACCCTTCGCCATGATAGAGTGGGTCACATTTTCAAAATCGCAATCGATGGCGGCAAACCAGTGGAACTCGCGCAGGGTACGTGGTTCACCCGTTGGTTTCGCCAGACGGCAAATTGATCGCCTATGGCAGAAACGAAGGGCAGGGAGCCAACGCAAAGTCGAACTTCGTGCTGCAAAAGCTGGAAGACGGCGCCACCGTGAGGCGATCGATCTGCCCTTAACGTACAGTTGGCAAAGCCTTGAGCTGGACGCCGGATGGGCACGCGCTCGCTTACGTGCACAACACTACAGGGACTGTCGCAGAATGTCTACATGCAGCCGCTGGCGGGGGGACGCGCTGGTGCAGTTGACCCACTTCGATTCCGAGCCAGCGTTGTGGCTGCCTACGCCTGGTCGCGCGATGGCAAGAAATTCGCCGTCACGCGCGCCCGCTACAACGATACTGATGTTGTCATGTTCAGCGGCTTCCGCTAAGAACAGTTCATTTGGAAAGGACCTTGGCTTATGCTGGAGATTCAGACCAAGCAGTTGCCGCCTGATATTGTCGTGCTGGAAATCACGGGCAGAATCACCATCGGGCGGGAGTGCAAGCAACTGGAATGGGCCACCGAAAGCCTGGTCCGCGAAAAGCAGCAGAAGAAGATCATCTTTGACTTGAGCGGCGTCACCCACATCGACAGTACGGGAATCGGGATCATCGTCACGTCGGCCGGCCAGGTGAAGCAGGCAGGTGGAGAGCTGCGGCTGGCCGGCGCCAACAAACACATCGAACAGGTGTTGAAGATCACGAGCGTAGATAAAATCGTCTCCTGGAACCCAACTGTGTCGGAGGCGATCGTAGGCTTCTAGGTGAGATCGACTAACGATTCTTCGACATTCGTCACATCTCTTCGACTCTCGTCCCATCCCGCCGCGAAATGCTCCATGGACTATAATTAGCCGCAAAGATGCCTCTAGCTTCCGGCACGAAACTTGGCCCGTATGAAATCCAATCGCCGCTGGGCGCCGGCGGCATGGGTGAGGTGTACCGGGCGCGCGACACGCGTCTGGATCGCACGGTCGCGGTCAAGATCCTGCCGTCGCATCTTTCCGAAAACTCTGAGGCCAAGCAACGCTTCGAGCGCGAAGCCCGCACCATTTCGTCGCTGAATCATCCCCACATTTGTGTGCTGCATGATGTTGGCAGCCAGGATGGAACCTCCTACCTGGTGATGGAGTACTTGCAGGGCGAGAGTCTGGACTCCCGGCTGCTGAGAGGACCCTTACCCCTGAAGCAGGCGCTCGAGGTTGGCGTGCAGATCTGCGAGGCGCTGGAGAAAGCGCACCGCGCCGGCATCGTGCACCGTGATCTCAAGCCCGGGAACATCATGCTCACGGCGGCGGGCGCCAAGTTGCTGGATTTCGGATTAGCGAAGCCGGCGGTGGCTACGTTGAGCGCGCAGACTTTGGGCGATAAAGGAAGCCTCACACCCTCCACTCCCACGATAAATCTGTCTGCGCTCAGCCCGCCGCCGGGGACGCTTACCCAGCAAGGCACAATCGTGGGCACGTTCCAGTTTATGGCGCCCGAGGTGCTACAGGGCCGCGAAGCGGATGCGCGCAGCGACATTTTCAGCTTCGGCTGCGTGCTGTACGAGATGATCACGGGACGCCGCCCGTTCGAGGGCAAGAGCCAGCTCTCGGTCGCGTCAGCCATCCTGGAAAAAGACCCCGAGCCGGTCACAAGAATGCAGCCGATGGCCCCGGCCGCCATCGATCACGTCGTCGGCGATTGTCTGGCAAAGGATCCAGAAGCGCGGTGGCAGAGCGCCGCCGACATCGCCCGCGAGTTGCGCTGGATTGCGAGCGGCGCTTCGACCTCGAGCGTAACGCCGCAAACTGAGACTCGCGGCCGCTTCGTTGAGCGCATGGTGTGGGCTGCGGCAGTGGTAGCTCTGCTGGCGGGTCTGGCCTGGTTGGGCCTGCGCGGGCATGCGCCGGCCATAACTCTGCGCTCGTACTTGCCTCCGCCCGCTGGAGTCGCATTCGACTTCACCGGCGATTTCTCCGGACCGCCGGTTATCACCGCCGACGGGACAGCAATCGCCTATTGCGCCCGCAACCAGAAAGACCGGGACATGATCTGGGTGCAAACCCTCAGCGACCTGACGCCCCGGAAGCTCGAAGGCACCGACGGCGCATCATTTCCTTTCTGGTCCGCGGATGGAAATTTCTTGGGATTCTTCGCCGACGGCCATCTGAAGAAAGTTCCCGCAGTGGGCGGTCCAGTGACGGTTCTCGCCGATGCGGTCAATCCTCGCGGTGGATCGTGGAACCAGGATAACGTCATTATTTACGAGCCCGACTACCGCGATTCCTTGTGGCGCATCGGTTCCGCCGGCGGAACCCCGGCGCGCTTGACCAAGTTTGACATGGACAGACACACCACCCATCGTTGGCCCATGTTCCTGCCCGACGGCAAGCATTTCCTCTTCTTTGCCACCAACCACTCTGGAGCCTCGGAGCAGGGAATCTATTTCGGGTCGCTGAAGGATGGTTCCTACAAGCACGTGATCGATTCGGATTCAGACGCCCAGTATGCTTCCGGCTATCTCCTCTATCATCTGCAGTCAGCCTTGCTGGCCCAGAAGTTCGATCCCGCCACAGGCACCGTGTCAGGCGATCCAGTGCCAGTGACAAACTCGCTGGAATATGATTCCTCAACCTGGCACACCACATTTTCCGTCAGCCAGAATGGCGTCCTTGTCTATGAACCGGGATCGAGAGCTCTGGGAACGGACCTTCTCTGGCTGGATCGCAGCGGCAAGGTGCTGAATAAGGTTGGGGTTCAGGCATTTTACAAGGGCGCCGGCCAGCTTTCTCCCGATGGCAAGCGCCTGGCTGTTTCCATGGGAGATCCGCAGGCCGACATTTGGGTCTTCGACTTGGCTCGCGGATCGCATACCCGCCTTACCTTTGGCGGCGCCACTCACTTGATGCCGTCGTGGTCGCCCGATGGTCAGCGGATTATTTACGTGCGCCAGAGCGGCGTAACAGCGGTCACCGGATCGTCACTGCGCGCCCGCCTGGCCAATGGTGGCGGCCAGGAGGAAATTCTGATGGAGGGCGAAAATTCCGCGACTGCTCATACGTTAACCGAGCCGCAATGGTCGCCCGACGGACGTTTCATCCTTCATCTCGAGCAGAGCGGCCCGACCGTTACCGGAGTGTGGGCCCTGCCCACGTTTGGCGACAAGAAACCTTTCGCCATCGTCCAGCCTCAGACTCCGCAAGCCCGAATCATTCAAGCCCGTCTTTCCCCCGACGGCCGCTGGCTGGCCTACAGTTCCACCGAGTCAGGACGCGAGGAAGTGTACGTCACTCACTTCCCTGGCGGCGCCGGCAAGTGGCAGGTCTCGCAGACCGGAGGCACCTTTCCAGAGTGGCGGGCGGACAGCAAGGAGATTTACTATTTCGGATTCGACGCCTTTCTCTACGCCGCTACTGTGGACACGAAAAGCGACGAGTTCGAGTTAGGTCCGGTGCGCGCGTTGTTCCAGGTCAGCTACATCTCCGCCGTCGGGGGCGCCTACGACGTTAGCCCGGACGGCCAGCATTTTATCTTCGCCACCAACCCGGAAAGCGCCTCCACGCCGCTGGTCTTGGTCACGAACTGGACGGCGGATCTGAAGAAATAGCGTGTGTGCCCGATTCTTTGCGTTACCAAGACCGTAGTCAGTGGTCAGTATCCAGTGTTCAGTGATCAGTGTTCGGTGATCAGCAAAACACTCCCCTGAATCTCTGCTCTGGTTTCTACTGAACACTGACCACTGGACACTAAATAGTCGCCAGCCTCGTAACCCTCGCCTGATTACCTGCCTGTTACGTTACTCCCTGCCGGGTCCGCATGGCCCCTGGTACATCTCCCTCCCGTGCGTTGCGAAGGTTCTTGGCGCACTGTAAACAGAAGAGAGGAAATGGTTTGGAATGCCGCGCCGGAAGCCACTTCGGGCGTGGATTTGAGCAAGTGCCGGAGGGCAATGCATGCAGATCGGAGTCTACGGTTCAGGGTATCTGGGAACAGTGATTTCGGCATGTCTGGCAGACTTTGGCACTCCGGTTTCTTGTTGTCATCCCGACCGGACGCGCATGGTCGAGATGGCCCAGGGCAACATCCCATTCTTTGAGAAGAACTTGAAGGAGATCATCCGGCGCAATGTGCGGGCCGGGCGCCTGGCGTACTCCACCGACATGGAATCTTTCGCGCGCAAGACGCAGGTCATTTTCCTGGCGGAAGATAGCGCAGAAAATCTCTCCGATGTCGCGATGCGGATCGCGCGGCTGGCGACGAAGCCTCCGATTCTGACCATCGTTACCCCGGTTGCAGTGGGTACAGCTAACGCGCTGGAGAAATCCCTGAAAAATTCAGGCCTGCATGGGACGATCGTCTCGCAGCCCATGTTCTTCACCGACGGTTGTGCGGTGGAAGACTTCAACTGGCCCGACCGGCTGATTCTGGGCTCGACCTCGAACGAAGCGGTGCAGGTTCTTAAGCAGATTTTTCATCCGCTGGTGATGCGCGGTGTGCCGGTGATTGTGACCAACCAGTCGACGGCCGAACTGGTGCGCGAATCGGCTACGGCGTTCGTGGCGACGAAGATTTCCTTTATCAATGAGGTTGCGGCGCTGTGCGAGCGTGTGGGCGCGGACGCAGTCAGTCTGGCTCTGGCGCTCGGCCTCGACAAAAAGATCGCTCCGCGCTGCCTGCAGCCGGGAGCGGGTATGGGCGGCGTGTTTGCCGAATCGGATATGGATTCGCTGGCGCAACTGGCTTTGGCCAATGGAGTTCCGCTGCGAGTGCTGACCGCGGCGCGGGACGTCAACCACACTCTCGCCGAGCGCCTGGTCGATAAGATTGCCATGGCTTTGAATTCGGTAGAGAACAAGGACGTGGGCATCCTCGGCCTAGCGTTCAAGCCGAATACGAATTCGATCGCGGGTTCGTCGGCGATACGGCTGGCCGAATCGCTGGTTGCCAAAGGAGCTCGGGTGCGGGCGTATGACCCGGTTGCTCTTGAGGAGGCGAAGTTGCGGCTGGATAGTTCGGTCCGCTATTGCGAGTCGGCTTATGCCGCGGCCGAAGGCATGGACGCGTTAGTCGTGGGCACGGGCTGGCCTGAGTTCCGCGTGCTCGATTTTGACCGGATCAAGCACCTGCTCAAGAAACCCATCATCGTCGATACGAAGAACCTGCTGGATGCCTCGCGGCTGCGGGCCATGGGTTTTGAGTACGTGGGCGTGGGGCGGGGATAAACCCGGCTTGCCGGCATCCGGCGTCGGGAAGCTGCGGTCGAAAGAAACTCCTTCTGGGATCTGTGAGCGAAGAACTTCTCAATCCGGCGGAGCAGCCCGGGCAGCAGTCCGCAGAACGGCCAGAGCGCTTGGCGCCGCTATCCCGAGTTTCCGTTTTTCTCTCTCAAATCCTCGATAGCTTCTCGTTTTTCTTCTTCTGCTTACCCTTCTCCAGCCTGACCCACCTGTTAAGTTCGTGGTGTAGCCGTTTAATAGCTGAGGAGTGATCACTCCCACAACGGGCGCCAGCCCTGGGCCTACCAGGGAAGCCACAGAACGCCCGCATCATCCTGCTTGATTTTGGCTGAAAATAAAGTTTGGGGCTTTGTTGTGTGGGATTGGATGGCTCGCTCACGAACCCACTCGGGCAGGTACAGATGGCAGATGGATTGTTCGATTAGAGCAAAAATGTGCCACGAGGGGGAGCAATTATTCGCTGATCCCCTCGTGCGTATTTTTCGTCGTCGCTACCGCTGGCATCATCGGGTCTATCGGACTGAGGCCGTTTGGTAGGAATAGCGGGGTCTGGGGCCGGCCTTTCCGGGGTTCCACCGGGTAGTTGCGTCGGAACTGGCGACGTAACGTCTGTTGGAAACGATTGTTGAGGCAGTTGGAAAGAATCTCTGAAGTTCACGATGCGCCCCCTTTCTCTGCTTTCAAGCGCTCCCATCCATATGAAGTGATTATACGATTAAACTTGATCATCAGGTCTGGCATTCTGCACGACAGGATTTTCCCTTTCGTAATATTACCGTAAGCAAGTTCTTTGGATTCAACAAGTGCATTGATGTATTCAAAATCCACGGGATCAACCTCCACAGTTGAACGGGCCTCTATCTCCGCAATTGGGCTGTTGTAATGAGTCCCCATGATCGCTCCGGGTGAGATTTTCAATTGAGGAACTGGAGCCATTAACTTGCTTGCTTCAGAACTGTTCATCAATTCGATCACTGGCACGATGTCCCGCCCACAGTCTCGCGTGGGATTAGGGCAGGGCCGCGAGGTGTCTAGAACTGCGCGGCACAACATCCTGGCCAACGTTCCCAGATTAGGAGAAAGAAAAATCGGAGTAAAGGTCATCCGTCACATGAAAATCGAGAGTTTTCCACAGGAGTTCGTCATCGGAGGGATGAGAGCAGCGTCGACCCGATTTGGAATTGCGCGTTCGACCTCGGGCCAGAGTTTCTGACATCAGCGAAGCACGGTTGTATAATCGTGGTGGCGGTGGGAATAGCTCAACTGGCAGAGCACCGGACTGTGGCTCCGACGGTTGCGGGTTCGATTCCCGTTTCCCACCCCAGATTTTTCCGCTTCCAGAGATTTGTGCCTGAGCGCCTCGCTGCGCTCAGTTGGACCCTTCGGCTTCCCCCTCGGCTTCGCTCGGGGCTTCGGCAAGACAGGGCAGGCTCCCGAGGCGGGCGTCCCCACATAATCGCATCTTCCGCCATCATCTTCGGACCATATTGGGAAGGGCTTGCTTGCTTCCACATTTTTCTTTGCTGTACTCGTTGACCCCGCAAACCATCTCGAACTAAAATGCCGCTCGAATCTTCTTGCGGGCGCGCTCGCGCCTTGCAGGGCCTGTCGCGGTTGACAGAGGGGAAGCAGATTCATGAGCCCTCGGCTCCTTGGACGTTTTTGTCTCTGGGAGGAGCTTCATGAAGAGTTCTGCACGCAAGCAGGTCAAATCACGCCGCAAATCCACCGCAGAGAATGACACCAAAGCGTCCTCGGGATTGTTCCCCATCGTGGGGATCGGGGCGTCGGCGGGCGGGCTGGAAGCATTCTCCGAACTGTTGCGTTACCTGCCGGAAAAGACCGGCATGGCCTTCGTGCTGGTGCAGCACCTCGATCCCAAACATGGCAGCGCGTTGCAGGAAATCCTGGCGCGGACCACCAAGATTCCCGTCACCGAAGTGACTCAGGGAGTGGTGGTGCAGCCCGACCACGCCTACGTGATTCCGGCCAACACCAGCCTGACCATCAAGAATGGGTTGCTGCAACTGGGTTCGCGCGTGCTGACCCACGGGCAGCACATGCCGATCAACGATTTTTTTCGCTCGCTGGCGGAAAACGCCGGGCAGCAGGCGATCGGCGTCATCCTGTCGGGCACGGCTTCTGACGGCACCGAAGGATGCCGCGCTATCAAGGCAGTGGGAGGCATCACGTTTGCGCAGGATGAGGAGTCGGCTAAATACGACAGCATGCCGCGCAACGCGGTGAACGCAGGCTGCATCGACTTCATCCTGCCGCCCCGGGATATCGCTCGGGAGCTGGCCGGAATCAGCCAGCATCCCTACGTGGCGCGGGTGGTGTCGCCGGAGATGGAAAGTGTCGATGGCATGGTGGGCAGCGACCTGAACGCGCTATTCGGGCTGCTGCGGGATTCGACTGGAGTAGATTTCACCAATTACAAGCACACCACGTTGTATCGGCGCATCCGGCGGCGGATGTCTGTACACAAGGTCGAGAAGCTCAAAGACTATCTGCGGTTCATCGGGAGGAAACCGGAAGAACTGGACGAGCTTTACCGCGACTTGCTGATCCACGTCACCGGATTTTTCCGCGAGCCGGAAGCGTTTGTGGCGCTGCGCAAGCATGTTTATCCGAAATTGTTTGAGGGCCGCAAGCCGGATAATCCCATACGGGTTTGGGTGGCCGGCTGCTCGACCGGCGAGGAGGCGTACTCGATCGCGATCACGCTGCTGGAATACATGTGGGTGCACAGCCGGAACATTTCGCAGGCCGCGACCGCCATCCAGATCTTCGCCACCGATATCAGCGACACCGCGCTCGACCGCGCCCGCACCGGGCTTTACGCCGAAGCGGCGGTGGCGGAGATCTCGGCGGAGCGCTTGAAGCGATTCTTCGTCCGGCTGGATGGAGGATTTCAGATCAACAAGTCCATCCGGGATATGTGCATCTTCGCCAAGCAGAACCTGGTGAAGGATCCTCCTTTCTCAAATCTGGACCTGGTGAGCTGCCGAAACCTGCTGATTTATCTGGGGCCGGTATTGCAGCGGAGGGTTATCCCTTCGCTGCATTACGCGCTGAAGCCCGGCGGCTATCTGATGCTGGGAGCGTCGGAAAACCTGGGCGGATTTGCCGACCACTTCGGACTGGTCGACAAGAAGGACAAGATCTACCAGAAAAGGAAGACGACGGCGCGCCTGACTACCTACTTCGCGAATGCGGATTATCTGCCGATTCAAAACAGGAGACCTGAAACTCATCGCGGGAATTGCCGGCTCCTTTTACTGTGGAGCGGGAAGTCGAGCATCTGCTGGTGAATCGCTTTGTTCCAGCCAGCATTGTGGTGAATGATCAAATGGAAATTGTGCAGTTCCACGGCAAAACCGGAGCCTACCTGGAGCCGCCGGCCGGGCAACCCAGCTTCAGCGTGGCAAAGATGGCCCGCGAAGGCCTGCTGGTCGATCTGCGCGCGGCTCTCGACGCCGCCAAGAAAACCAACGCAACCGTGCGGAAGGACGGAGTGCACATTCAATCCGAAGGAGGCCCGCGAGAGATCAGCCTTGAGGTGGTGCCTTTGCGCGGACCCACGGCGCAAGAGCGCTTTTACGTGGTCGTGTTTCAGGATGCTGTTGGCAAGCAGGAAGTCGGGGAGGACAAGGGCAAGGCCGGCAAGATGGTGAAAGTGGCGCGCGCCGCGGCGCCGGAAGCCGAACTGCTGAAACGCGAGACGAATCAGTTGCGGGAGCAGTTGCGCTCACTCATCGAAGAGCATGAAACTACCACGGAAGAGTTCAAGTCGGCCCATGAAGAGGTGTTATCGGCCAACGAAGAGTTGCAGAGCACCAATGAAGAGTTGGAGACGGCCAAGGAGGAGCTGCAATCCACGAATGAAGAACTCACGACCCTCAACGAGGAAATGCAGAACCGTAACGCGGAGTTGGGCTCGGCCAACAACGATCTGCTCAATCTGTTGGGTCACGTCGATATTCCGGTGGTTATGGTGAGCAACGATCTGCGGATTCGCCGGTTCACTCCGCCGGCGCAAAAACTGCTGAACCTGTTGCCCGGGGATATTGGGCGGCGGCTGGGCGAGATCCGGCCGAACCTCGATGTGGAAGATTTGGAAACCCTAGCCCGCGAGGCCATCCGGCACGCCGCCCCACAGGAGCGCGAGGTGCGCACCAACGAAGGTGGATGGCAGTTGCTGCACGTGCGTCCCTACAAGACCTGGGACAACCGGATCGAAGGCGCAGTGATCAGCCTGCAGGACGTCGACGCGCTCAAACGCACTCTCGACCAGACGCGAGAGTATGCGGACACGATTGTCGAGAGCGCGCGGGAGCCGATCCTGGTGCTGGATACCAAGTTGCAGGTTTCAGGCGCGAATCCGGCGTTTTACCGGGCGTTCGAGGTGACCCCCGAAGAAACGGAGGCGCGGCTGATTTATGAACTGGGCAACGGGCAGTGGAATATCCCCAGGCTGCGCGAACTGCTGGAGGAAATTATCCCGCGAAACTCGCGGGTGGACGATTTCGAGATGAGCCACGATTTCCCCCACCTCGGACCGCGAGAAATGCTGCTTAATGCCCGCCGGGTTGAGCTGCAGCCGGGGCATCCTTTCATCTTGCTGGCGATTGAGGATGTGACACAGAAGAGCCGGGAGGGCGCGGCGTAAATCGGTGTTCCCCCAGAGCGCAGTGCCTGAACGCTCGCTACGCCCGGCTGGAGAGCCGAGGCGGCTGTCCCTGCACGAGCATTCGAGCTGAGAGCGCAAGGCCAGAAGAAAGACTTCTGGTGCGGGTGGGGGGTTCACAGTAGAATGCGGAGTTCAGTGGGCACCCGATGAGGCGGATTTTTCATCCATTTCGTGGTCCTTCGCGGCAACTGGGACCGCTGGAGCAGCGCATACTCGAGGGGTTGTGGGCGAGGGGCAGCGCGACCGTCCGCGAGCTGGTCGAAGTTGACTGCCAGGATCTCGCCTACACCACGGTAATGACCACGCTTGACCGTTTGTTCAAGAAGGGACTGCTGACGCGATCGGAGGAAGGCAGAGCCTTCCGCTACACTCCGCGATTCAGCCGTGAGGAGTTGCATCGGGAGGCGGCGGGCCACGCTCTGCGAGCGCTGTTGGATGCGAGTCCGGCTTCGTCTCTGCCGCTTTCGTTTCTGGTGGAAATTCTGGGCGAACGCGACGAGCAATTGCTCGACGAACTGCGAAAGCTGGTGGATCGCAAGCGCCGCGAACTGGGACAACGGGAACTGGGGCAAACTGGCCCGGGCCAGAAGGAGAAAGAGTAATGTTCGCCGTGCGCGGGATCGCCGTATCTTTCTCTATTTTCGTTTTGCTCTACTGCGTCCTCTCGTTGGCAGTGTGCGCAGTGTGGCGGAGCGTCTGGCATGGCGGCCAGAGGTACTCGGCGAGGCGCTGTGCGGACCTGCTTTTCACGTTGCGGATGATCCCATTCGCGGTGGCAACTGGAGTCACACTGGCCTTGGCGGTGCCTTCGTTCCTGCTGCTCGAACCGCGCGCCGCGGACGAACCCATGGGCGTTGTGCCCGTGGTGCTGAGCTTATGCGGGATAGCCGCGCTCGTGGCGGGAATGTGGAGCGCCGCGACGGCGTTGCGGCGTGCTTCGCAAACGATTGCGCGGTGGTCGAAGGAGTCGGGCGTGATCGCTTCCAGCTCAATCGATTCACGGGATTCGGTCCCGGTGATGCGGGTTTCAGGGGCAGCGCCTCCGCTCACCGCAGCCGGCATTCTGCGGTCGAGCGTATGGTTGTCGCGGGCGGCGGAGTTTGTTCTGACCGAGCGGGAACTGCAGACCGCGCTGCTGTCATGAATTCGTGCACGTGCGCCGCCGGGACAATCTGAGAAAACTGATTCTGCGGCTGGTGGCGTTTCCCGGCATGGCGGAACTCGAAAGCGCATGGCGCGAAGCGACTGAAATGGCCGCTGACGATGCCGCGGTTTCGAGCGCTTCGGAAGCGCTGGATCTGGCGGCGGCCGTGATCAAGTTGTCGCGGCTGGCTCCGCTGGAAGCGCCGGCGGAGCTGACTACGGCTTTGGTTCACAGCCCGGCAGAGTCGTGAATGCGCGCGTGGAGCGGTTGATTGCGTGGACGGAACCGCCGCAAAATGTGGCTTCGGGATATTCGTTGCGATATGTGCTGTGCGCTGCCGCTGCCGTGGTGGTTACATTCGCTGTGACCTACAGCGAATTGCTGGTGCGGGTGCACGCGGCGACTGAGTGGCTGGTGAGGTAGGGAGTTGTGTCGAAGATCCGATTAGATCATTGAGGGTCAATGAATCTAAACGCCTGTTAACAACAGGAACTCTGGAGAAAGCCTTGAACAGGTACAATCGCTTCTTGAGCGGTTATCTGGAGGCACTAATGCATCGAGCGCTTTCTGTTGGCCTCGCATGCCTCGTTCTTGAGGCCTGCTGTATCGCTCAGCAAAGCAACAAAGGGGATGTGCCAACTGGATCGCCTCTTATTCAGATTGAACACCTAGCAGGCGATCAGTACACTGGTTTCACGCAGTCGTGTCTGCTTGTGTACAGCGATGGAAAGTATCATCGAGAGACCAGGCGACAAGAAAATGTTAATGGGCGCGCCAGACCGTATTGGCAACTACCGGAGGCATTCGAGAGTACGATCAGCGCAGGCGATCTCGAACAACTTAGGGAGATCGTGGAATCCGAGAATTTTCGCGCCATCGTTGGAACGCTCGGAGATGCCGGGGTTCTGCGATCAAATCTCGCTTTTTGGCCTAGCGGTGTGACTCCCCATTCCGACGTAGACGTCTTTGAAGCATCAGTGGCGCATTCAAATAGCCCTCAAGTGTTTGAAGTTCTCGGGCCGATCGGTCGAGAGCCGGCGAACTCGCTCAGGTCGTTCAAGAGATGGATTGCAGGAGTCGAAAAACGAAAAGAAGGACGGATTGACACTGCGGCAGATTCTTGTAGCGTCCGAACTCCTCTCCCAAATGGCTCCTCGCCTTGGCAGCCCACGACGCGCTTGATACCGAGACCGTTCTACACTCCCGGCCCTAAATATCCCATTGAGGAGCGGAATGCGGGACATTCGGGAAAAGTAATGGTGCACGCCATGATTAACTCGGACGGAAGCGTTGGGCCGGTTTCGGTGCGACGCGGCTTAAATCCGATGCTCGACCAATGTGTCTTAGATGCAGTAAGACACTGGAAGTTCGTGCCTGCTCGACTCAATGGCATCGCCATCGCCACGACAATTGAGGTGGAGGTACACTTCCCGCCGATTTGAGATCTGCCGCACAAGTGATCCGACTCGTCGCTCGCAATTGCAGATTCGCGAGCGACTTCTAGAAAGTTACTCTCACTCCTAGCTGCGCCGCGAACGGAATGCCTACCGTTGTCCCCGGCCCGAAGAAATCTCCCAAGGCGCCGCCCGGGACGCGTAGCTGATTGATGCTGGTGATGGGTTGCATCGTGGTGCAAGTTGGGTTCGTACAGATGTCGGTAATGTTGCCGAGTTGCGCCTCGGCTGCCGGGACGGGAAGAGCGCCGATCGCAGTCACGTAGTTCGCGCCGGGATTATTGCGATTGAAGAGATTAAAGAATTCGGCGAAGGGTAGAATTTGCGCGCGTTCGCCGATCTTGAACGGACGGCTCACCTGCAAGTCCACCTGAATGTAGGGTGTTCCGCGAACTGTGTCCAAACCTTCAGGCACTCCGTTCACCGAGATTCGTCCGGAGTTAGTTGCGTTGGTAATGGTAAACGGACGCGCGCTCTCGGCTTGCGTGATGGTGGTCAACTCGAGTCCATCCGGAAGATGTAGAGTTCCGGCGAGGACGAAGCGATGCGTGACGTCCTCGCCGGACGGGCCGTAATCCCCGGGCCCGAAAGGATTCAGTGGATCGCAAACGCCGTTCACATAATCGAAGAGTTCGCCGAGCAGGCATCCCCAGGTTTTCGCTGACGAGAGCGTGTAGTTCGCCGTCAGATTGAAGTGATGGGAAACGTTTCCCTGCAGGCGCAACATGAGCGCGTTGTAGCTGGAGCGGTTGTCGGATTTGAAAAGATTCAGATCGGGGACCACGCCCGCCTGATCACTGGCATAGTTTGGATCGGAGGCGGGAATGAGCGGTGTGAAAAGATTGGTGCCTCCGGTGTAGCTGTAGGCGCGATAGGCGTGGTTGCCTTCCTCGTGCGTGTAGTCGGCGCTGATGGTCCAACGCTGATCGATAACATGCTGCACACCGCCGCTGAGGTGGATCGCGTACGGCGTCTTGTAGTTTCCGTCGATCAGATTCCCCGCTCCCCCGGCAGAATCGCCGGGGATGCAGCCGGGGCCGGTGGTCGACGGCGGAATGCTGCTGGCCACGAAGCTGCACGAACGCGGGGCAACGGCATTCGTCGAGTTGACCGATTGGAAGGCTGTGGCCCATCCGTTCTGCGCCAAATCGTTGTAGAACAAGCCGAAGCCTGCGCGGAACACGGTTTTGCCGCTATCTCCGGGAGAATATGCGGCGCCGATGCGGGGGCCGAATTGTTTGCGGTCGTCTTGCGGCAGGCTTACCGGAATCTGAAGTGCTTGCAGGGTAACGAAAGCGGCGTTGTCCCCCTGGCTGCGGCCGGAGCCCGTGAACAAACCGAACGTCGTTTGCCAGCGCAAACCGTAGTTGAACGTGAGATGCCGGGTTACACGCCAGGAATCTTCGGCATAGAGCGCCAACCGCTGCACGCTCTGCGAGAAGCTGCCGTCGCCGGCGGGAGTGGTGGAGGTGCCAGCCGCATAGTCCACGGTGAACTGAGCCGGATCGGTCAAATAGAAACTAGGATTGTTGGGAAAGACGTACACCGTCTCCTGATTGCCCGGAAACGCGCCGCTGAGCACCGGCTCATGGATGAAGTTCACTCCCAGCTTGAATGCGTGATCGCCGGTCGCGTGGCTTACGTCGTAACGAAACTGATATTTTTCCTGATTGCGCAGCAAAGGGAACAAAGTGATCGGCGTGGCGAACTGATTGTCGCCGAAAGTTTCAAATCCAGAAACCGTCTGCGAGGTCGAGCTGAAGGGAAAGGCCAGGGCAAAGCCCAGAGTCGAGTTGCGCGCCTGCGTGAGGTGCAGATCGCTGAAGCCGAAAACGAAAGTGCCAAGCCATCTGGAATTAAACGCGTAGGTGTTGCTGATCACGGCGTTCCAATAGTTGTTGTGCGTGGTGAGTCCGGTTGAGGGCAGTGTGGCCTGCTGCACGAGCGCGTTGTGCGTGAGGTAGTTGTCCTCAGAAGTCCGCAGAAACCATTGTGACTTCGCCGACTGCGTCCAGTCGAAGCGCAGCGAACCGATGTAATCGCGGAACGGAATGGGAACGTTAGGTGGTACGGTGATTGAGTTGACACCGGGAATCAGGCCTTCCGACGCCAGCTGGGCGAGCGCGTCGAACTGCGCCGTGCTCGCGGGACTGTAGGCGATGCTGGCGTTCTCGTGGACGTATTCGAGAGACGAGAAGATCCACACTTTGTCTTTCTTCAGCGGCCCACCAAACGTCCCAACGTAGTTCTGGCGGGAGAACGGCTGCTTGGGATCTGGCGCGGGATTCTCGATGGGGAAGCGCGCATTCAGCGCGGCTGCGCGCTCGTAGAACGCGCCGCTGCCGTGCCATTCGTTGGTACCGCGCTTGGTGGTGATGACGACTGAGCCGGCAGTGGTTCCACCGGTGTCGGCATCTTCTTGCGCGGTGCGCACGGCGAATTCCTGAATTACTTCCGGGGAGAAATTCTGCAGGAAGCCTCCGATCCAGTCATCCGAATTGTCGGCGCCGTCGACCGAGAGTTCGTTGTTCAGGCCAGAACTTCCACCGGTGGAGACCGCGGTGATGCGCGCCTTCGTTGGGTCGGAGGGTTCGACCGGTTCCGTGCCGGGCACGAGGTAAGCGATGTTGGCGAAGCTGCGCGCGGCGAGCGGGAGAGTCTCGAGGTCCTGACTGGAAACTACGCCCTGGTGAACGGCGCTGGCCAGATCAATGGGCTGGGCGGTGATCGAAGAAGCCTCCGCCTTAACGTTCACTTTCTCGGGCAAGGATGCGGGCTTTAGCGTAACCGTAATATCGCGGACGGTGGCGACTGCGACCACGACATCCGCTTGCGCTGGGGCGAAGCCCACGGCAGTTACGGTGACGTGGTAGTTGCCCGGGAGAACGTCATCGAGACGAAACTCACCCCGGTCTTCGCTGGCGGCTTCGCGCTGCACGGACGACCCCGACAACTGGGCGACGATTTTGGCGGAAGCGATGCGGGCGCCAGTGACGTCCTGCACTGCGCCGCGCAGCGATCCGCGCGGGTTCTGGGCGTGCAGGGTCGCCGTGAGCGGAATGGCGAATAGCGTCAGGGCGAGTGCGGTTTTGCGGAAATTCTTCGTCATCCTCTGGACAGAAGAGAGACTAGACCGAGGCGCGAGCTACTACCAGAGATCGTAGGGCGAGGAAGGGATACCCACACCGGCTCTTGGTAAGGATTGTCATCCCGAGCGGAGCGAGAGAGCTTGGTTCCTGCCCGCCCCATCCGCATCGACGCAGCAGGCATACACCAAGATCCCTCGCGCCGCTCGGGATGACAGTGCGCGCCGCCGGAGGGCCGCTAGGAACGGGCGTCGGAATATCTCACAGGATGTTTAGTCCGACCAGCGCTGCGGCTTGCGGTCCCAGCGGTGTTTTTTCAATTCGGCGAGCAAGGCCGCATCGAGCGGGCCGGCGTTACTGGCGGCGATATTCTGCCGCACGTGCTCGGGGCTGCGCATGCCGGCGATCGTCGTGCTCACCGCGGGGTGAGACAGGATAAAGCGCAGTGCCATTTCAGGCAGCGACATGCCTGCGGGCAGGATTTTCTTAAGCTGGTCGACGCGCCGGATCGTCTTCTCCAGATTTTCCGGTCCAAAATAACCCGAACGCCAATCGTTTTTCGGGAAGCGAGTTTCAAGCGTCATCTTGCCGCCGAGGCTGCCTTCGTCGAGCGGCACGCGCGCAATCACACCTATGTTGAGTTCCTGGCAGAGCGGAAAAAGTTTGTCCTCGGGGGCCTGATCGAAGATGTTGTAGATCACCTGCACGACGTCGACCAAGCCCGTGTGCAGAGCCTTGATGCCATTCTCCGGCTCCCATCGGTTCAGGCTGAGGCCGAAGTAGCGAAGCCAGCCGCCGTCTTTCAACTTCTCGACTGTCGAATGGAATTCCGGGTCATTTGTCCAACTGTCATCCCAGACGTGGAACTGCAGTAGGTCGATTGAGTCAACGCGCAGTTTCTTGCGGATCAGGTCGGCATACTTGAGCACGTGCTCCGCGGAAAAGACGTCGTGGTATTTGTATTTTGCGAGTGCGGGCCACTTGTCGTTGGCGGGAGGGATTTTCGACGCGGCGTAGAGCCGCTTCCCCGAATTACGTGTCATGGTTTCGCCGAGCAGGCCGTCGCTCTTGCCTTCGCCGTAAGCCCACGCGGTGTCGAAAAAGTTACAATCCGAGTCGACGGCGAGTTGGAGGGAATCGAGCGACTGCCGGTCGTCGGAGCCGCTCCAGCCACTCATGCCCCAGAGTCCATAGGCGACGTTGCTGACTTCGAATCCGGTGCGGCCGAGCTTGCGGTATTTCATGGAGAGCGTTCCTTCGGTAGTGCCTCAGTCAAAATGATGCACTACCGTTCCTTCAGATGAGTTCACTATTTTACTCGTGGTGACATCCTAGCAGTTTTGCCGGGGGCGCTAGACATCAGCCAAAAGTCAGTGATTCGCGTCTGCTGATTTTTCGATGGGCCGCATCGAGATTTTGCGGCCTCCAATGCGCCCCGCAGGTGTTTCAATGAACCTAGATCATAAACATTTTGGAGGTCTCCCAATGAAATTAGAACATCCTTCTCCTTTGACCCCGTCCTATTGCCAGGAAGATCCTAAAGCGCCTTCATCCCGTTTGCAGGATGAGAAAATCTCAGACGATTCGGGCACCGAAACTAAGACCAACAGCGCCCTCGCACCTGCGGGATTGAAGAATCCCTTCTGGAAGTAGGGCCGCCCCAGTAATAAAAAAGATTTGTCATCCCGAGCGAAGCGAGGATCTTGGTTTTGGCCTGCGCCGTCCGTTTTGCCGCCGCAGGCAAGGACCAAGATCCCTCGCTTCGCTCGGGATGACAAACCATTACCGGACAAAACTATCACCGGACAAGACTATTACCGCAGGATTGGAAGGCAGAGGCACGGCCGAAGCGCGAAGGGCAGCGCGGACATTTCCTGAAGCGCTGGGTGTAGTTGCGTATCGCGGCAAGGCTCGAGCGTGATCACGAAGGGCAGTGCCGCTTTGTCGAATCCCGGTTTTTGCAGCACGGCGTCGATATTCAATTTGTGAGCCGAGAGGATCGCGGCCAGCTTCGCGATAATGCCGGGCTGATCTTTCACCACCAGGCGCAGATACCAGGGTGTCTCGAAGTCGCAGCTCACCTTTGGCGACGCGAATTCCAGCGCACGTCGCGGTCGAGGTCCGGCTGCGAAACTTTCCGCTACCGCCATCAAGTCTGAGACCACTGCGACGGCCGTGGGATCTCCTCCTGCGCCTGCGCCCAGAAAGGCCATGTCGCCGCCGTATTCTCCTGAAGTCAAAACCAAATTCAGATTCCGCTGCACGCGTCCAAAGGGCGACGCCGTTGGAACCAGGCTGGGGCCGACGTCCGCGAATAGAGTGGCGCCTATCAAATCGGCGCGGGAGATCTGGCGGATGGTGCAGTCAAGTTCGGCGGCGTAATCGAAGTCGACCGCGTCGACGGGGCGGATGGTGCGGGCGCGAATGTCTCCGGGAGAAACGCGCACCTGCAGGCCGGCCAGCGCAAGGATGGAAAGTTTGGCGCGGGCGTCGCCGCCGTCGAGGTCTTCGCTGGCGTCGGCTTCGGCGTAGCCGCGCGCCTGCGCTTCTTCGAGAGCCTCGCTGAATGGAATGCGGGCAGTCTCAATGCGGCTGAGAATGTAATTGCAAGTGCCGTTCAGAATGCCGGCAATGCCGTGCAGTCGATCCCCGCAAAGCCCGGTGCGCAGCGCGGGGAGAACGGGAACGCCGCCGGCCACGGAGGCGCCAAACTCAAGCTGGCAGCCGTTTTCGCTGGCAAGCTGCAGCAAATCCGGGCCATAGCGGGCGATGAGTTGCTTGTTGGCCGTCACCACCGACATGCCCGCGTTCAGCGCGCCTCGCACCAATTCTTCCGCAGGCGTTAATCCCCCGATCAGCTCTACGACGATGTCGGCGTCGGAGTTGAGAATGGTGTGGAAGTCGTCGGTCCAGATTACGTCACTTGGTATCGATAGCTTCGTACCCCAGGTCTGCTTCTTGCGTTCGACGTTGCGATTGCAGATGTGAGTCAGGCGAAGCAATCCATCGTCGATGTTACGCTCGCAGAGAATCTTGGCCACGGCGCGGCCCACGGTTCCAAAGCCCACGAGGGCAACCGAGCGCGCGGGATTGCGGTCCCGTGAAAAAGAGGCGGGATTGGCGTCCAATGCCTGCTCTGGCGGAGTCTTGTGCAAAGCCTGCTCTCAAGAATGGAAACTTATTTTTATCATACGTGGGGCATGCGGCTCCGCGAAGCGGAAAGCGCACAACGCCGCAGGCGGCTCATCCGGCAGAATCGGCATCAAAGTTGGTACTATAATGCGATCCCGCCGCAACCAAGGCCGATGCCTTCCTGCGAGGAATCACAAGCGGAACCTTTATACACGGCGCCTCTCGCCTCTTCATGCCGAGCGCTACGGTCCGCCACCACGCCCGGTTAGGGGAGGAGAATGGATGATGGGAAAGTTCGCTGCGACTGCGAGTGTGCTGGCGCTGCTGATTCTGATAATTCTGTTAGGAGCGCAAGGCTTTGGCCAGACCGCGGGGCAAACTCCCGCGACACCGCCCGCGGCGCAACAACCTGCTACGCCACCTCCCGCCGCCCAGCCACCCGCCAGCAGCCAGGAACCCGCGGATGAAGAATCCAGTTCTTCGCGGCGGAAGCGCGTTCACGACTACAAGAACTGGGTCTACAACGTGGGCGCCGGCGCGAACCTTAACAGCGGCACGACGCGCACCTGGGTGAGGCAGGGAGGCTTTGTGGCAGCGGCCGGCGTGGCTCGCAACGGGAACAAGTACTTAGGGCTGCGCGCGGACTTTATTTTTGCGAACCTGCCGCTGCGCGACTCCACGCAGGAACTGGCGCAAGCGACCGGAGCTACAACCCACGCATATTCGGTTGCTCTGGATCCCATCATCAACATTCCAGTAACCAAGCTATACACCGGATACGTTCTGCTTGGCCCGAGTTTCATTCATCGTTCCGGAAGCCTGAATTCCGACACGACAGTTGCCGGTTCGCCGTGCAATGCCTTCTGGAACTGGTGGGGAGCGTGCCAGAGTTCGAATTTCAACATTCCCCTCAACGGCAGCTTTGCTAATTCCAGCCTGAACCAATTCGGATACAACGTTGGTGCGGGCGTGACCCGCAAGACGCCGAGCGGAGTCGAAATTTACGGGGAAGTCCGTCTTATGCACGGAACGCACAACGGCATCACTACCGATTATCGTCCGATCACTATCGGCTTTCGCTGGTAGGGGTTTTATGGATTACTCGGGATTGGTTCGGTAACTCCAGAGACTTCCGGCGCGCTGCTGCAACTGCACGAATGACGTGGCCGGAACGGGCTGCGAAACCGCGGCGCTCGAATTCGCCTCAGCCAATGCTGCCTCGACGATGTAGTGCGCGGGCGCCAGTGAGCAGGCCGGGTCGGTGGCGGCGGCGTTGCCCGTGAGCAGCAGGGCTTGGCAACGGCATCCGCCAAAATCCTGCGTGCGCTGGTCGCAACTGCGGCAGGGTTCCGGCATCCATTCTTCTCCGCGAAAGCGCTGGAATGAGGAAGAGTCTCGCCAGATTTTTTCCAGAGTCTGCTCGCGGACGTTTTCGAATTCGAGTCCGGGAATTACTTCCGCGGCGTGGCAGGGAAGAGCCTTGCCTGCGGGATTGATGAGCATCAATCTACGTCCCCATCCTCCCATGCAGGCCTTGGGAAAGCGCGCGTAATAGTCAGGGACGACGGAATCGATGCGGATGCGGCCAGCGAAGCGCTTTTCCGCGGCAGCAACGGTTTGGACGGCTTTTTCAAGCTGCGCGCGCGTGGGCAGCAGCGCGGCGCGATTCTGCAAGGCCCAGCCGTAATACTGAGTGTGGGCGATCTCCATGCGCTCGGGCGCTAGCTGCTCGATGAAAGCGATCATCTCATCGAGGTGATCGATGTTCTGCCGGTGCACCACAAGATTCACGGTGAATGCGAGTTTGTAGCGGCGAATGATGCGCGACAATTCAATCTTGTGTGCGTGTGCTTTGGCTCCCGCAATCCAGTTGGCTGCGTCTTCGCGCGAATCCTGAAAGCTGATCTGGATGTGATCGAGTCCGGCCTCGACCAGTGCTTGCAGTCGCGGCTCAGCCAGCCCGATACCTGAGGTGATCAGGTTAGTGTAAAGACCCGCTACGCGCGCGGCTGCGACGAGTTCGGTCAAATCGGGTCGCGCCAGCGGTTCGCCCCCGGTGAAGTGCGCGTGCAGCATTCCCAGCTTGCCCGCTTGCTGAAAAACGTCGATCCACTCTGCGGTGGAAAGCTCCGAGCTTGCCGCGGCGAGTTCAAGGGGATTCGAGCAATAAACGCAGTGCAGCGGGCAGCGGTGCGTGATCTCGGCGATGAGGGCGAGCGGGTTGGGGGTCATGGGTGCTGCTGGTGAATCGTCGTACGACTAATAGGTTAACATCTAGATATCTCAAAGGCTTGGTCGCCAGGCCCGCTGTGATCGCCATGGAAGACGTGCAAAGGCTGATGGAAGATGCGGAAATGCTCGCCGATGTGAAGGCCTACGATGCGGCGAAGAGGCGTCTTGAAAATGGCGAGGACGAACTCATTCCTCTGGAGATCACCGAGCGCAGGCTGAGTGGAGAGGCCGCGCTCCGCATTTGGCGCGAGCACCGGAAGCTTACCCAGGAGCGGCTTGCGAAGAAGGCGAAAGTATCGCGCGCGCTCATCGCGGCGATCGAGACCAAGCGCAAGACCGGGTCCGTAAGCACATGGAAGAAGTTGGGGGCTGCGCTTGACGTGGGGTGGGAGCAACTGGCCTAGGGCTGCTTTCCCTGAGTGACTCTGTCGTCAAAACGTGGCGGTTAAAATTAGGAGAGGGTAGAACATGGCAGCTCTCGATTGGTCGCAATGCTCAGCCGTGGAAAGCGTGCCGGGGAGGTTGAGCGGTGCCTGGGTGTTTCGCGATACGAGGATGCCGGTTTCCGCCGTGTTCGAGAATCTCGAAGCTGGTGCGACGGTAGATGAGATCACAGAATGGTTTGACATCTCGAAAGAGCAGGTTATCGAGGTCTTGCAGTTCGCCGCTCGCAGCCTTGCTGCTCCGGTTCCCGCACAGCCGGTAAGCGCGTCCTCCCGAGATGCTCATTCTTCTTGACCATAGCGTACCAGCCCCACTGGTTCCTTACCTGATCGGCCACACTGTCGTCAAAGCAAAGGACCGAGGATGGGACAGGCTTTCCAATGGGGACTTGCTGGCAGAAGCGGAGCGGGCAGGGTTCGACGTTTTTCTTACTGCTGACAAGAACATCCGTTCACTGGCAATGCAAAGTCCGTCTAATAATCGACAATTCGCTTGTGGCGCAGTTGCTCCAGGAACTGGCTGATGTCGGTGCGAATCTTTTCGGGATCGGCTTCGGCGAACTGGGCTTGCAATTCCGCGATGATCTGGGCGAAGGTGCGCTGGCCGTCGCAACGTTCCAAAACTTGCCGCCCCGTTCCTTGCAGTTTGATTGCGCCTTCGGGGAACAGGATTACCTTCGCATCTTCTGTGCCGCCCCAGCGGCAACCGGCGGCCAGGCGCGGCTGGCTGGTGTCTTCGGGAGGCGGCATGTTAGAGTTCTTCCCCCGAGTGCCATATGCTGCAAGCAAAAGCAGGTTCCTCGACTCCGCATTGCGATTGATAAAGCCAATCGTAATGCTCCGCTCGGAATGACAACGTTTCTTGCCACATGCTAAACGCCCTCGATTTGGAAGGCCCCGGGCGGCGGCCATCCGGGCTGCACGTAGGCAAAGTACAGAGCGTCGAGCTGCGCCCATAGGATGTCGCACTTGTCGCGCAGCGCCTGGAGCGCCAACTCCTGCTCGGCGCGCGTCTTCGCATTGTCGTAGACATAGTTCACTGCGAACTGCGAATCCTCCGGCGCCTGATAAAGTCTGGCCTCGAAATAATCCAGCCCTCCTGCCAGCCACGGATAGTGCTGGCGCAGTTTTTCCACGCGCAAGGTGATCAGTTTGGTGGAAAACAATTCGGTCAGCGAGGAGGCAACCGCTTCCAGCAGAGTGCGGTTGCGAACGATGTTCAGGTATTCATTGACCGCGAAGCGGGTTGCGGGAAGAATGCCCTTTCCAGCGCGAACCATTTGCGGATCGAGACCTGTCGCCTCCGCTAATTTTATCCAGCGCTTGATGCCGCCTTCGCTGGTGGCGTCGCCATCGTGGTCGATGATGCGCTTGCGCCAGGCGCGGCGGAAAACCGGGTCGGGGCCGCGCGAGAGGATGATCGAATCCTTTATCGGAATAATCGATTGATAATAGTAGCGGTTCAGCGCCCAGGCCTGGAGTTGTCCGCGGCTGAGGTTGCCTTCGTGCATCAACAGAGTGAAAAGGATGCTTATGATGGTATCGCTCCTCGCCCGTGGCCTGCAGTTGCGCGCGCAACTCCTCGAGAGAAAGCAGGCGGGCTTGCGGCGCCGTGTCGGTGTCTACAGGTTGAACTGCCATCCATCCTCCGCAATTTCCCAACCCGCGTCGCGCACCCGGCGATATTCGACGCTGGCCTCGTCCAGCATGGGATTGGTGTTGTTGATGTGTAGAAATATCTTACGCGGGCGGCGCAGTCCCGCCAACTTCACGAGCGTGTCTTCTACCGGGATGTGACCCATCTGGCGCGCGGTTTGTCCGCTGCCCTGCACGCGAATCAGTTCGTCATCGCTCCAGAACGTGCCATCGAAGAGCAAGACGTCGCAGCTGTCGAGTTGACCGAGGAGTTTGTCATCCAACTGAGGAACGGCCGGCATGTAGGCGAATCGCGAGCCTGAAGGAGAAGCGACGATGAACCCCAGAGAGGCTTCGCCGAGCGCGAGTTGCGATTGCCGGTCTGCCATCACGTAGGCGGGATAATGCGGAGCGAGCGACAACGCCCGGCAGCGCAGACCGGAACCTTCGCCCTGGGTGTTGCATAAATTGAATTGTGTTTCGAGTGCAAAGTCGGTCCACACCGTTTGATTCGGAATTCGCTGTAACATGCCGAACATCGAGTTGTCTTCCTGGAGAATGCGGCGAACCGAAGGGGTCGCGTAGATGCGAAGCGGCTGAAGTTCGCGCAGCAGCAGTAGTCCCAGGACGTGGTCGAGATCGGCGTTGGCCAGCACCGCGCCTGCAATCGGCGACTGGCGCACGCCCTCGCGCGGATGCAATTCAGGCGCAGCTTCGATTTGCGCGCGCAGATCCGGAGACGCACCCAGCAGAAACCACGAGCGGCCGTCCTCAGTGAGCGCAACTTGCGTCTGCATGCGTGGCTTGCCGTTGAACGTGCCGGCCCTCACCGCGCGGCAATTGGCGCAGGCGCAGTTCCATTGCGGAAATGCGCCTCCGGCCGCTGAACCAAGAATCTTTACGTGCATCTCTGGTGAGTTTACAGCCTTTCGCTGGGACCTCAGTTAACCACGAAGGACACCGAGGTTCACGAAGGAGAACCTCACTTCGGTGAGGCGGGATGACAAAACTTGCAAGGTTTCCGCGAGTTGAATGCAGCAAGTGTGAAAGATACTGCAACCTTCGAGGGAATTCTCGGCCGCGCTCGCTTTCTTCTTGCCTTTGCACCGCTCCCGCTGCATACTGCAAATGGCCCGCGCATAGCGGGGTTTGGCCTTCCCCCGCCCTCCCCTTAAGCAAATCTCCTTTCCGCAACAATCGAAACGCATTGAGTTTATAATGCCGCCATGCGCTTTCGAATGGCGCGAGTCGTCATTTTCGCTGCAGTGTGCCTGTGGGCAAGCGGGCAACACGTTTACGCGCAGTCCTGCCCGACTCCACACGCCTCCGATGACGACCAGTCGTCCGGACCAAAAATCTCTATCACGGAAGTCACTTTCTCAGGCGCCCACCAACTTGCGACGTTAGATCAAGACCAGATTGCCGCGTCGATCAAGGACCAAACCTACGGAGACTCTCGTGACGGCGCAACCGATGGGGCACTGGAGAGAGCGAGATTCGGGTGGCAAAACCATGGATACTTCAAGGTGCAGGTCAAAGGGTATGCGTCAGAAGTTGATAGCACGCCCGCTAGCCGTCGCATCGCGTTTAGCGTCCAAGTGGACGAAGGTGTGCAATACAGATTGGGCGTGATCACTTTCAGAAACAACAGAGCGGTCCCTAACTTCAAGGTTTTGCGCAGTCTGTTTCCGATCGGAGAAGGCGACATTTTCAGCCGTGAAAAGATCATGACTGGCCTGGAAAATCTCCGCAAAGCCTATGGAGACTTGGGCTACATCAACTTTACTCCTGTTCCGAATACGATCTTTGACGATGAAAAACGACTGATCGATCTCGATATCGACGTGGATGAGGGCAAGCAGTTTTATGTTGGCGAAATCAACATTCTGGGCTTGGACAAGTCGGCTCGGACGCAGATGTTGCAGGATTTTCTATTGCAGCCCGGCCAGATTTATAACCAGAGACTATTGGAATTATCCATGAAGCACGGCCCCACGCTCCCTAACTGTGAATGTGGTGATCGTTCAGCCCGATGGCTAGACGAGAAAAAGGGGGTAGTGACTCTTACCTTCGACTTCCGCTCCTGCTTAGGCGGCCGTTAGCGCCTAGCTCTGGCCTGCGGCGGCTGCACAGCGTAGCGGATCGATATCCCAAAACCTGGCGTCAGCGGAAAGATTTTCGACTCCGACTTCTCCGGCCATTTCGGTTCCGGGCTTGCCGCACCACACGATGCGGAATTGCGCTTTGGTGCCAAGGTAGAGAACGTCGACTATATCTCCCGGCTTCAGTTGAGCGTCTACGCATTGCAGTGTCGCGCCGCGGCCGCTGATGGTGCGCAGGCTGGCGGGCTGAGTGAAGGGGCGGGAATGCGCGTCCATGCCCCAGATCTGGACGGGAAGGTCAACGAAAACACGCGACTGCTGGCGCCGATCCATGCGATGCTCCTGGTTTCGAGGTGGGGGTTCAGAGCATCGTAGGCGGGCAGCGTGGGGAAGCATAGGTAACCTCAGTCACAGGCGAAACCTGTGCCGAAAGTTTGGTGACTTGAGGGGAGATTCTTCCTGAGTGTTAATGCCCGGCGCTAGTCGAGGTCTCCCAGCGAACAGGCGCCCGGACCGCGCGGATCGCCGCAGGAGCCGCAAGCGCCCGTGGAGGCCGACCGGCCGGACCCCTTGCCGGACATTCCTTTGGACGACGTGGCAAACACGCTGAGCTGCGGCTTTAGCTTGTGGCTATGGCACTTGGGACACTTGGCCTGGTCGCGGCCGAAGACCAGGGCTTCGAACTCGTGCTGGCATTCCTGGCAGATGTATTCAAAAATCGGCATGACGATCGCTCCCGTAGAATGGACTGCTCCTATTAGAATCAATTCGCGCAAACTTCGCAAACAGGAGCGGACGCCTGGGACCTTCCAGTTCAAGAGCTGAGTTCGAGGATGGTGTGACGGAGAAGCCGCCGGCGTTTGCGCCGTCCGTTTTCCGGCCGCATCGCTGGCTGCGGGGCGGGCACGTGCAAACGCTCGCCGCATTCTTTCTGCCGCGAAGAATCGATCCGCCGCCCGCCGAGCGGCGTTTGATCGAAGTGGAACCCGGGGTTCCGGTGCTGTGCCACTGTCACTGGCAGAAAGACCGGAGAGCTCTGACGCTGATCGTGGTTCATGGCCTCGAGGGATCGAGCGAATCGCAATACATGCTGGGCATCGCGCGCAACGGCTTGGCCGCGGGCATGAACGTGGTGCGCATGAATCAGCGCAACTGCGGCGGCATGGACCATGCCGCCCCCACGCTCTACAACTCAGGCCGCTCCGGGGACGTGGCAGCGGTAGCGCGCAATCTCGTCGAGCGCGATGGAATTCCGGGGTTCGTGCTCATCGGCTTTTCGATGGGCGGCAACCTGGTTTTGAAGTTGGCCGGGGAGTGGGGCAGCGACGGTCCGGCGGAGTTTCGCGCAGTCGCGGCGGTTTGTCCGGCGATCAATCTGGCGGCTGGGGCCGATGCGCTGCACGAGCCCGGCAACCGGATTTACGAATACTATTTTCTGCTGCAGTTGTTCCAGCGCTTTCGCCGCAAGGTGCGGCTGTTTCCCGCGAGCTTTGACGCATGGCGCATGCGGGGAGTTAAAACGCTGCGAGAGTTTGACGACCGCGTAACCGCTTACTATTGCGGCTTTGCGGGGGCTGACGATTATTACGACCGGGCCGCCGCCGCTCACGTGATCGACCGCATTGCGCGGCCCACGCTCGTCATCCATGCTGTCAATGATCCCTTTATTCGTATCTTGCCGCAGACCCGACAGGCGCTGCTTTCCAATCGCCACATTACCTATGTCGAAACTGAAGACGGCGGCCACTGTGCCTTTGTCGGAGAGCGCGACGGCGACTCGGTCAACGATGGCCGCTGGGCGGAACGCGAAGTGGTGGAGTTCGCCAAGCAGTTTCGATAGGGTTGTGTGGGTCGGTACCGTATCCCTTACGAATTGTCATTCCCTACAAATTGTCATCCCGAGCGAAGCGAGGGATCCTGGTTCTTGCCTGTACGACGAGTGCCGCCGCCAGAAAAAACCAAGATCCCTCGCTTCGCTCGGGATGACAAGGATTGCTCGGGATGACATAGACTGCTTAGTTTGCACTGGCTGAAGTTCGAAACCACGCCAGCATCTCGGCCCCGCGGCCCTTCATCCGCGTCCGCAGGAACGCGAGGATAAGCATGGCGAGGAAGATCGTCAGCAATCCCAGGGATGCGGTGCGTATGCTTTGGACATGTTTGGGCAGGATGGAGACACGTCCGTACACGAACTCGATGTGCACCCAGTAAACCAGCAGGGAAGCCTGGCCTAATTGAATGAAGGAACTGAATCCCCAGTGCGCCGCGCGCCATTTTTCGATAACCCAGCGGCACCACGCATAACTCGCCGTCAGAATAACTAGCAGCATGCCCACGCGAATCAAAAAGAAGTTTGGACTGGTGTGCCAGTAGTCGTAGACCGCGTAGAGATTGCGTGGCTGGGCGTCGAGCCAACGCGCGGCTGCTACGAACACCAGGCCGGCCACGCCCACGAAGACGAAAGTCAGAGTTTCACGCTTCCGCGCCCATGGGCTTTGCAAAATAAATCCAGCGGCCAGCCCGGCGAAGGCGAACGCGGACCAGGGAAAGATTGGAAACAGCCACGGCTGGGGTGTGCCCAGGTTGTGAACGCCGTTAATGTAGGACTCGATCGGCCACGGCAGCCAGTTGGGGCGCCAGGTCGTCCACAGCGGCGGCGTGAGCAGAGAAATCAGCAGCGCCGTTCCCGCCGAGGCGAGAACGAGCGCGAGCCTGGTTTGCGCCGCGCGATGCATAAAGAAGACGAGCGCCAGCCAGCAGACCACACCCATCAGCATCATCGAAAGGCCGATGGTGTTGAGCACATCCACGCGCAGCAGGTCGCTGAGCGGCGCCCAACCCCAGGCGATGAGATATTCCTGCAGGCGAAAAAGAAGTCCGAAGCCAAAGATCTCTGCACCGCGGCGGATGGTCGTGCGGGCGATTTGCGCGGGCGGCTGATTCTTCTGCCAGAGTTTTTCGGTTACCAGCGCGAACGAAACGCCCGCCAGAAATAAAAACAGAGGAGCAGGGAAGGTTCCTCCCAGTTGCGAATACATGAAGAACTTGCTCTGGCGTGCGCCGGGGCTGAGCCAGGCGTCGTAGCAGTGGGTCTGGAACATCAGCACGCAGGCCAGACCCCGCATCCAATCGATGTAGGCGAGGCGGGATGGAGCGGCGGAGGGCAACGCGACACCGCATGATACTCCACCCGGAGCTTATGACAAATTCTGCTAATGAAACTGCGGCCGGGTGACGGGCACCCGGCCGCTGATGACTTCAACGAATCGACGCTCTCGGCAAGATCCAGTTACTTCCGGCCTCTTGGCGCAGGAGCCTGTCGCGACTGCATTTGTTGCACCTGTGTCGCGTGTTTTTGTTGCAGTTGCTGCGTTTGTTGCTGGTGTCTCTGTTCCACTTGCTGCGTTCTGGCCGCGTCCGCCTTTTGTTTCGCCAGTTGCTGGTCTTCTTTCTCTTGCTGTTGCTGGATTTTCTGCCGTTCCTTCTCCTGCTGCGCAGCCAGCTTTTGTTGCTGTTGTTGATATTTCTGGTCCAGCTTCGGATCACCCGTGTTGGGCGCGGCCGGCCGCTGCGGCGCCGGAAGATCCTTAACGTGTACTGGCGGGCGCCCTCCTGCCGCTTCACCGCGGGGCTGGCCACCGCCACGATTTGCCGATTGGTAAGGAGCACCTGCCTGCTTCGCTTGTACTACTCCGCGGCCGCTGAATTCCCCCGGCCTTGCGGTGGCGGCGATGGGCGGCTTGCCGTGGTTCGCTGACGCCCGGAGCTGAGGGTTCCCGCGTGCCGCTTGCACGTGCTGAGCTTGCGCCGACACGGGCGGGACATGTCTCTCACGCGCGGCGGCTTCTTCCTGAGGTGTGGGACGCCTCTCAATTCCTCCGGTGCCTCCGTTGTAGCTCACGTGATTTTCCGTGTTGACGACCACCCTCTCGTTGTAAACGTTGTGAATCTCAGTGACATTTACGTTCATTACTTCGCGGTTATAGAAAAAGTGATCGTGGTCCCAACGTCCGCCCACGAAGCCCTCGCCGAAGTAACCGAATCCATAATTGATCCCGCCGTAAAAACCGATGGTCGGACCCCAGAAACCCTCATGCCAGAGAAATGCCTCGCCGCCCCATCCCCACCAGCCGGGGGTCCAGAGGAAACCAATCTCAGGGGCGAGCACCCAGGTGCCCGGCACCCAGTAGTAATCGGCGATATCGTCGTCCCAATACCAGTAGCCGGGCGTCCAGAGATAACCGTCACCGGGGCAAATCGGTTGCTCATATACCGGAATCGCCGGAGGGCCAAATGTGATCGCCACTCTGAACTGCCCAAAGGACGCCGCCGACGTGGCAAGCAACACCAGGACGAGCGCCAATGAACGAATGGTCAGCGAACGGATGGTTGCACCAATGCGCATGTTTGTTCCTTCTTTCTTTCTGCAAACTCACCCTTCGCTTGCCCGCTACCGCTCAATTGCCTGCGAGTTGCGCGGATGAGAAGCTGGATACGAATCACGCAATCATACAGCTTCACCCACGATCTTGGCATCTGCCTATCCGTTGAATACTGTATTCTTAATGGGTTTGGATGGCTCCCGTCTGTGGGCGCGGGATAGCATCTTCAGTCGGATAGGCGGTTCTAGAGTACTGGAAGTCGGGGGCTTCTCAGTCGGCAGTAATCTGCAAGAAATCTGCAAAAGGTCGCGCCGCGTAGTTATGCGCCACTACAAATCGCTGCGGAACACGCGATTCTCCATCATTTGTTCGAGATCGCGATTGGTCGCCGCTACCAGTCGCACGTCGACCTTTTTTGTTCGGTTGCTGCCCAGCCATTCGAACTCGCTTTCCTGCAAAACGCGCAAGAGGCTTCGAATGGATCTCGATCGTTGCAATTCCGGTCTTCCACTCGGCGATTCCTGAGAATTGAGTGAGCGGTCCACTGTCATCGAACCGTGGGGAAAGGGCAGACACCGATCCGCACCGAATTGAATCCTGTGACAATCTGGCACCATCCATAAGAAGCGAGCGTTATGAACGACAAAGCAGGGAAAGTCCTGGTGGCCGAGTCTGACGATCGCCTCAGAGAACACATCGTCGCGGTGCTGAGCCATGCGGGATATGAGGTCTCGACCGACTGGCGGGGAGGAATGAAGGCAGTCGCCGCCTTCAACCCTGACACAGTTGTCCTTGGTGCTGATCCGCCACAGCTCGATTGTTGTGACCTTCTTTCTGAAATCAAAGGTTCTGAGCAGACGCACAACATACGCGTTTTGATGCTGTCTCCGGGAGGGTCAGCCGAGCGCACTCGAGGGCTGGATCTCGGAGCCGACGATGTGCTGTCAGTGCCTTTCGACCCTCATGAATTGCTGTCGCGGCTGCGTTCGCAACTGCGGAACAAGTCCATCGCGGACGAGTTTCGAGAGCGGCTGCGGCTTGCCGAGGAAAATCGGAACGCTACCCAGCAGGTTGTGACAGCGGTCAACGAAGAACGGAGGACGCTTCGGCGTGGCGGACTGGCAACTGTTGCAGTAGTTATCGTTGCTGGCATAGTCTCTTTCTTCTTTTACCGTCGCACCCAGGAACAAAATACCCGCGTCTATACGGCGATTACTCGATTGCAGACGGGCGTGCTGACAGAACAACAGTTGATGGAACGTTCACGTCGAGCCCTTGAAGACCGTGACCGCGGTCCATCCCAGGCTGGCGATCCCCAAAAGCTTCAACTTCAGAAGAAGAGTGAAGACCTGAGATCGCAAATTGCAACCAGCAAGACGGAGAACGTTTCTGTGTTGCAGAGTCAATTGGCCGCAGTAGAAAGCCGCCTCCAGAAGATGGAGACCGACGGTAGGTTCGCTGAGAGAATTATCCAGGCCTATGAACCCAGCGTCTGCCTCATTCACGTTGTGCTTGCCTTCCGCGAACACACTACGGGATTGAGGCTCCGCTATGCTGGGGTGAAGAGCACCGGCGAGCCTGAGACAGACGAACACAACAATCCGCTCGTGGGCCTCAGCGGAAATGGTCCGGAAGTACACCTGGATGTTTTCGGCACCGGCTTTCTCGTCTCCGAGACTGGACGAATTCTTACGAACCATCACGTCGCCGAGCCGTGGTGGCAGAATGACGATCTGAAGGAAATGCTCGATCAAGGTCTTGAGCCAGTTATTGCTGAGATGACGGCATATTTCCCCGCCGTTCCTCACGGCATTGCCGTCAACACCGAGAAGATTTCCCCTGCTGCGGATATTGCTGTGGTGAAGGGAAACGTTTCAGACATGGGAGTCAAACAAATAGCCCTTGCCGATGGCCGTGGTTCGGCTGTCAGGGGTGGGCCGGTCGTTCTGCTGGGATATCCCACTGGTCTTGATGCAATTCTGGCTCGAGCAGGCGCAGAGACGCTCCAGTCCATCGCGACGGCATCCAAAGGTGATCCGAAGCAGGTGATCGAAGAACTCGCCCGCCGCCATCTGATCCGCCCTACCACCACCCAGGGGCACATCGGCGACGTGCTGCCCGACAAGATTGTCTACGATGCCCAGACCACGTCGGGCGGCTCTGGCGGTCCGCTTTTCAACAACGAGGGCAAGGTGATAGGAATTAATTTTGCCATGGTGCGCGAGTTCGGAGGATCGAATTTCGCCATTCCTGTTGGCTACGGGAAGTCTCTTCTGAAACCTTAAGCCCCGCAAATCGATTGGCAAGGCCATGGGCCTGGACCGGGTGGGCCTCGACTCGAGGCGAGGAGTTGATGGATGTTTGAGAGTATTCTCTGCCAAGTAACAGATCATGATCCCGACACTCTTGAGTCCCTGATTGGGCTCGCAGTCGAAATTGCTCGCGAAGGTCGAGAGGGAAGGAGGGTTGGCACCCTATTCACACTCGGGGACGAGAATGCCGTGCTTGCGCGATCCAGACCATTGATTTTGGATCCGTTGCTAGGGCATCCCGAGCCTTCGCGACATGTCACCAATCTCAATCTACGCGGAACCATCAAGGAATTGGCCCAGCTGGACGGTGGGTTCGTGGTAAGTCGCGAGGGCATCGTCCTTTCCGCGTGCCGCTACCTCGACGCCGTGGCCGCACCAGTGGACGTGCCTCTGGGACTCGGCAGCCGTCACATTGCCGCCGCCAACATGAGCGCGGTTACCAAGGCGGTGGGCATTGTAGTTTCTGAGAGTTCGGTGGTGCGAATTTTCTGCCATGGACACCTGGTCGGTGAGATCATTCCGGAGGTCTGGATGATGGACCATGCCTCCCTCCGTGGTACCGCGAAGAGCGAACAAGTCGGCGACCTTACCATTCTGACACCAAGTCTCCGGCGAGCCTCGATCGCGAATGGGCGTGACTAACCACTGATATATGAGGAACTGAGCCATGACAACGCTGCGGGAATTCAGGTGTGAGGTCTGCGGACTCGTGACTACCAATCCCACCCACTGGTTCGTGATTCGATGTGGAGATTCCGATCTTACGGTGTACCGGTGGAATTCTGAAAGCGCCAACGCGGCCGGTTCCCGGCATTACTGCGGCGAAGCTCATGCCGAGGTGTACATCAGTCGCTGGTTCGAATCGGTGTGCGAACCGCCGAAGCCAACGTTTACATAGCGCCCCACCCGAGAACATCTATAGAGAGAAGATTATGTCAGCGATTATCCAAGCCAGTCCTCTCGGGAACCTCTCGCTAGTACAATAGAGTCAGTAGTGGGCGCGTAGCTCAAATGGATAGAGCACCGGATTTCTAATCCGGTGGTTGCAGGTTCGATTCCTGCCGCGCCTACCAGAAACAGTGGACAGTGGGCGGTGGTCAGCAAAACCACTGCCGCAGCACTATCTTTTTGATCTTACTGGCCACTGATCACTGACCACCGCTCTTCCGGGGTTCACACGTTGCCGTATTCAGGCATTTGTCGGCCAGCATCAGGCGCTCGACAGGTTTGCCGCCGATGATGTGCGAGTCGATGATCTCTTATACGTCGGACTCGGTGGCGCGTCCGTACCAGACGGCGTCGGGATAGACGACAAGGTTCGGGCCGTGCTCACTCTGATCGAGATAGCCCGATTGGTTGGCCCGCACTTTGCCCTTCAGCTGATTTGCTACCTATTCCTTTCCGTTCCGCGTTGCCGCACGTATACGGCCCGCTCTCTCATAGGGCATTGACCCTTGAGTCCTGCCACCGCTAGACTTGAGGAAATCCTTTCTTCCGGAGAGTCCCCATGAGAATCCAGCCTGAGATGACGACGACCCACGAGATCAACCGGACAAAACTCCGCGGCGAGCGACAGTCTGAAGAGCAACGCCTCACAGCGCTAAGGGCGCAACTTCAAAAGAGGCTCTCTCAGCGCCTCAGCCTGTTTGCCACGCACCCAAACGGTCGAGTAAATGCTGCCTAAGACCCGCTGCTAAGAACGCCTGATTCGCGGATCGACGCAATCTTAGAATTGTTGTAAACAGATGGGGTGAATCTGCGAGCAGTTGCTCCGCGTAACCTTGGCTGTTGGTCTGACCGTAGCAGCACTGCCTGCACCCGCCACTCGCGCTGAAGCTTAAGAACCTGCACCAGGAAAACGTTCGGATATCCTGCGGGCCCTGCTCATTCCGTTCTACTGTTCAATGGCTGTCTCCGACTTGGGTGGCTTCCCGGTCACCTGCTGCGTGCCCGGCAACTGCGAACGATCCCACCCGCCGCCGAGGGCCTCGACCAGCGACACGGCGTAGATCATCCGCTGGACTTGAATAGTATTCAGCGTCTGCTGGTCCGCTAACACCGTGGTCTGGGCAATCAGGACGTTGAGGTAGGGATCGACGCCGGTGTCGTAGCGCGCTTGTTCGAGCTTGAGGAAGGTTTGCGCCGAATCCACTGCCTGCTGTTCTTGCTCGATTTGTTTGGATAAGATGCGGACTTCCGCGAGGCCATCTTCCACCTGTTGAAATGCGGAAAGCACCGTCTGGCGGTAGGCGGCGAGGTCGGCATTGTAGGTGGCTGTGTATTGTTGGATGGTGGCGCGGCGCAGGCCGGCGTCGAAGATGGTTTCTGGAAGCGATGCGCCGATGGACCAGAAACGGCTCGGCCAGGAGAGCCAAGTATGAAAGGCTGAACTTTCGAAGCCGCCGTTGGCGGTGAGAGTCAGATTTGGATAATAAGCGGCATAAGCGATGCCGATGGTTGCGTTGGCTTCGGCCATCAAGCGCTCGGCGGCGGCAACGTCGGGGCGGCGCTCGAGGAGTTCCGAGGGCACGCCGACCGGAATCGGCGGCGGAGCGGTGGTCATGGGTTTTACTGGAATGGAGAAATTCGAGGCATTCTTGCCGAGAAGCACGGCGATCGCGTGCTCATATTGCGCCCGCCCGATTCCGACATTGGTGGCGCCCGCTTGCGCGCTGCGCAGTGTGGTTTCGGCTTCGACGACCGAGATCTGGTCTGCGATGCCGGTTTCGTAGAGCGAACGCTGCAGATCGTAGGATTTCTGGTCCGCGGCAACCGTTTCGTTGAAGATCTCCTGCAGGCGGTCCTGGCCGCGAATCTGAAAGAAGAATTGTGCCAGGCTCGCCTGTTCGATCAGTCGTTCGTTCTCGAGATCGGCGGCGCTGACCTGGGCAGCGTACTGGGCTTGATGCACCGTGTTGCGAACTTTGCCCCAGAGGTCAGGCTCCCAGGAGGCTTCGAGCGGCAGTGAGTAGATTGTGCTCTGAAGTTGCTTGGCAGCAGTTCCCGTGCCAGAAGTATTGACAGGGGTGGCAGACAGGTTCCCTGAGGTTCGCGAGCGGTTGAACGACGGCACAACCGATAGAGTCGGATAGTATTGCGCGTGGGCCTCGCGAACGATGGCGCGGGCGGCCATGAAGTTTTCAAAAAATTGTTTGATGTTCTGGTTGTTGATATCCAGTTGGTCTTCGAGGGTGTTCAGCTCGGGATCGTTGAAGATCTCCCACCACTTGCCGCGCAGCTTCGCGTCCGCGGGCTGAGCTATGGTCCAGCCTTCGCTATCTTTGAAGTTGGCGGGGGACTCTTTGTAGACCGCAGCCGGAGGCGGCGGGGCGGGTGGATGATATTTCGGTCCCACCACGCAGCCCAACGAGAGTAACAAGAGCGCAGCAGGAGTGAGCCGGATTATGCGGTTGACGATTTGTCGCGTAAGCATCTTCATAACGATTTGCCTGCTCAGATCGTGGTGAACGTCAGCTTCCAAAACCAGCGCCTGAAGGCGTTCTCCTAAGACCGCCAGTTGCGGCATGCCTGAAGGCATACCCTGATACGAATCGTACATGCTTTATAGGCCGACCAACGGTCCACCTCGGTGCACCATGCTAGATTGCCTCCGGAGCAGGAGAGTGAGAAGAGCTTCGCGCTGATCTCCTTTGCAGGCGCAGCCGCAGCCGGTCGAACTCCAGATAGACGACTGGCGTTGTGTAGAGAGTAAGCAACTGACTCAAGATCAGGCCTCCAACAATCGTGATGCCGAGCGGCCGGCGGAGTTCGTATCCCGTGCCTGTGCCCAGCGCCAACGGCAAAGCGCCCAGTAACGCGGCCATCGTCGTCATCAGGATGGGGCGGAAGCGCAACATGCAGGCTTCAAAAATCGCGTCGATTGGCTTCTTTCCTTCCTCGCGCTCCACCTGAAGAGCGAAATCGATCATCATGATGGCGTTCTTTTTTACGATTCCGATCAGCAGAACGATCCCAATGATCGAGATGATATTGAGATCCTCCTTGAAAAGCAGCAGGGCGAGCATCGCGCCGACGCTCGCCGACGGGAGCGTTGAGATAATCGTCAGGGGATGGACGAGGCTTTCGTACAAAATCCCGAGAACGATGTAAACCGCGAGCAGAGCCGTCAGAATGAGCACGGGCTCGGTGCCCAGAGATTGCTGGTAGGCCTGCAGCGTGCCGGAAAAAAAGCCCTGCAGGGTGGAAGGAGTGCCCAGCCGCTTTTGCATCTGGCCGATGGCCGTGGTGGCGTTGCTCAAGGACAAGTTCGACGCCAGGTTAAAAGACACAGTGACCGATGGGAACAAGCCGGTATGGTTGATGGCCAGCGGGGTTGTGTTGGCCCGGCCTGTGGCCACTGCGCTCAACGGAATTTTGCCGCCGGCCGAGGTGTGAAGGTAAATGTATTTCAAGCCTTCCGGGCTTTCCCAATACTTCGGAGCAACTTCCAGCACGACGTAATACTGATTCAACTGGGTGTAGATGATGGAAACTTCCGACTGGCCGAAAGCGCCGTACAACGCGGAATCCAGCGACTGGGCAGTAAGGCCGAGCTTGGCTGCGGTGACGCGATCATAGGTCAACAGTTCGTCCAGGCCGCCATTCTGCTGGTCGGAACTCACATCCTGAAAACCGGGGAGATGCTGCATCTCACTCAGTATGATCGGCGCCCACGTGGAAAGACCCGCTACCGTGTCGGACTGGAGCGTGTACTGATACATCGCGTTGCTGGAGCGGCCGCCGATGCGCAGATCCTGCACGGCCTGAAGGTACGCAGAAGCCACCGGCAGATGGTTTAACTGGGGGCGCAGCCGGTTGATGATTTCAGCCGCGCTCACCTTGCGCTCGTTCAGAGGCTTGAGCGAAACAAAGAGAGAGCCGGAATTGGTGGCTCCGCCGCCACCAGTAAACGCAATCACATTGGCGACGGCAGCATCGCTCTTGATGACCTGGCCGATCTGCCGGATGGAATTATCCATTGCCGGGAAGGAGGAATCCTGCGGCCCGCGAACGCTGCCGTTGATCGCTCCCGTGTCCTCCACTGGGAAAAAGCCTTTCGGTATTTTGACGATCAGCCACACGTTGAGCGCGATGGTAATAAAGAGAACGATCAACGTGAGGGCAGGGTGGTCGAGCACCCAGTGCAGGCTGCCGCGATATAGCGACAGCACCCAGTCGAAAAACTTTTCGCTGGCCATGTAGAGGCGGCCATGCTTTATGGTGCGTTCGTCCTTCAAAAGGTAGGCGCACATCATCGGCGTCGTGGTCAGGGAGATGATCATGGATACGAATACTGCAGTCGAAAGTGTGACGGCAAATTCTCGAAAGAGGCGGCCCACGATTCCGCCCATCATAAGAAGAGGAATAAAGACGGCAATGAGTGAAATGCTGATGGTGAAGACGGTGAAGCCGATTTCTTCCGCGCCTTTCAGCGCCGCGGCAAACGGCTTGACGCCGTTTTCCAGATGGCGCGCGACGTTCTCCATCACCACGATGGCATCGTCGACCACAAATCCGGTGGCAATAGTCATGGCCATCAGCGAGAGGTTGTCGAGGCTGTATCCGAAGAGATACATCACGGCGAATGTGCCCACCAGCGAGACCGGCACCGCAACCGCGGGAATTAGCGTGGCGCGGCCGTTGCGCAGAAAGACAAACACAACGAGGATGACAAGGCCGATGGAAATGAGGAGGGTGCGCTCGACGTCGCTGACCGAGGCGCGGATGGTTGTGGTGCGGTCGAGGACGATGGTGGTGTCGATGCCGAGCGGCAAAGAGGCCTTAATGGACGGAAGCTCCGCGGCTATACGGTCGACCGTGGCAATGATGTTGGCGCCGGGCTGGCGGAAAATAATGACCGTAACCGAGCGCTTGCCGTTCAAATAGCCGGCGGCACGGACGTTCTGCACGGAGTCTGTCACGTCGGCAACGTCAGATAGATGGATGGCCGCGCCGTTTTTGTAACCGACAATGAGCGGTTTGTAATCTTCGGCGTGCGAGATCTGATCGTTGGCCAAAATGTCCGCGGTTACGTTTCCGTCAGTGATCTGGCCTTTGGCCAGATCGGAGTTCTGCAGGCTCAACACGGATTGCAGATTCGCTATGGTAAGGCCATAGCTGGCCAGTTGTGGGGGATTGGCGTCGACACGCACGGAGGGCAACGCGCCGCCTCCGACCGTGACCTGCCCTACACCCTGTATCTGCGACAGCTTTTGCGCGAGGACGGTGGAAGCCTCGTCATAGAGTTTCGCGGGAGCGAATTTGTCGGAGGTAAGGCCGAGAATCATAATTGGCGAATCAGCGGGATTGACCTTGCGATAGGTGGGGTTCCCCGGCAGGTTGGCGGGCAAATAGGTTCGCGCCGCATTGATGGCGGCCTCGACATCGCGCGCCGCGCCATCAATGTCGCGGCTCAGGTCGAATTGAATGGTGATCGATGTACTGCCGAGCGTGCTGGAGGAGGTCATCTCCGTCACGCCTGCGATGTGACCGAACTGCCGCTCCAAGGGAGTGGCGACGGACGACGCCATGATCTCAGCACTTGCCCCGGGCAGGCCGGCACCGACTGAAATAGTCGGAAAGTCGACCTCCGGCAGAGGCGCCACCGGCAGCACCTGAAAAGCAATTGCACCGGCCAGCGCAACCGCCACGGTGAGCAGCGTAGTGGCGACGGGCCGGAGAATGAAGGGCGCGGAGATGTTCATGCGGGCCCTGCCTGTTCCGCCTCTCCGGCTTTCACCCTCTTCGGTTCATGGGCAAACCTGTGCGCAAGATTGTCGAAGAAGATGTAGATGACGGGCGTGGTGTACAGCGTGAGCGCCTGGCTCAGCAGGAGTCCGCCGACCATGGCGATGCCGAGCGGCCGGCGAAGCTCGGAGCCGAAGCCGCTGCCGAGAGCCAGCGGCAGACCACCCAGCAGCGCGGCCATCGTGGTCATCATGATGGGACGGAAGCGAAGCAGGCAGGCTTCGTAGATTGCATCGGTCGCATTCTTTCCGTGCTGCCGCTCGGCTTCGAGAGCAAAGTCGACCATCATGATGCCGTTCTTTTTCACGATACCGATCAGCAGGACGATGCCGATGATCGCGACCACACTTAAATCCTGGTGAAAAAGAATCAGCGCGAGGAAGGCGCCTACGCCCGCCGACGGGAGCGTGGAGAGAATCGTAATCGGATGGACAAAACTTTCGTACAAAACACCCAGCACGATGTAGACCGTCACCAGCGCGGCAAGAATCAGTAAAGGCTCGTTGGACAACGAGTTCGTGAAGGATGCCGCAGTGCCCTGAAAACCGGCTTGCAGGCTGGGAGGCATGTGCATATCTGCCTGTACTTTGTCGACCGCTGCAATTGCGTCGCCCAGGGCTGCGTTCGGCGAGAGATTGAACGACACAGTAATGGCGGGAAACTGACCCTGGTGGGCAATGGAGAGCGCCTCGGTCGTCTTCTCGAAGTGGGAGAAAGCGCTCAGCGGCACCGCACTGCTCATAACGGAACTCGTGACGCCGGCGGACGTGGCCCCCTTGCTCAATGTCGAAGATGGGCTCGGTGTAAGCGCGTTCGCAAGGGGAGCGAGAGTATTGGCCGAGGGAGTGTACTGCGCGGTAGACGTCAGCGCGTTGGACCCTGCGGCGGATGCTCCCGAAGACGCGAACGAAGTTGAGGCCCCGGCGCCGCTCGCGCCTGCCGACGCATTGGACTGGATGTAGAGATGGTTCAGCTTGTTGGGGTCCAGTTGAAATTGCGGCTGGCTCTCGAGAACAACGTGGTACTGATTTACTTGCGTATACATCGTGCTGATCTGCCGCTGGCCGAAGGCGTCGTACAGAGTGTTGTCGATGGTCGTCGGCGCGATGCCCAATCGGGAGGCCGTGACCCGGTCGATCACCAGGGATACAGCGAGCCCTCCGGTTTGCTGATCGGTGGCGACATCTTCCAGTTCGGGCAACTGCTTCAGGCGGGTGATGAAGCGGTTGGTCCAGTCGTTCAATTCATTCGCATCCGGATCTTCGAGCGCGTACTGGTATTGCGTGCGGCTCACGCGATCATCCACCGAAATGTTTTGCACCGGTTGCATGAAGAGTTCAATGCCTTCAACCTGGTCCAGCTTTGATTTGAGGCGGCGGATTACGTCTGCGGCGCTAAGATTGCGCTGGTTGAGCGGCTTCAGATTGATCGACATTCGACCGCTGTTCGTCGTGGTGTTGGTTCCGTCCGCGCCGATAAACGACGAGAGGCTTTCGACGGCCGTGTCATCCAGAATTACCTTTGCCAGTTCCTTCTGCTTTTCAGCCATGGCTTTTGAGCCAATCGCCGGCGGGGCCTGAGAAATGCCCTGGATGACGCCGGTATCCTGCACCGGGAAAAATCCTTTGGGAATAATGACGTAGAGGAAAATCGTCAGCGCCAGTGTGGCAAGAGCGACTAACAGCGTTATCGTCTGGAATCTGAGAACGAACTTCAGCGTCCGGCCATAGAACGCGATCATGTCCTCGAAGACGCGCTCTGAGGCTTTGTAGAAACGTCCCTGCTGCTCTTTGGGCTGGTGCCGCAGGATTCGCGCACTCATCATGGGCGTCAGCGTGAGCGAGACCACCGCTGAAACGATGATGGTGACGGCAAGGGTTACGGCAAACTCGCGGAACAGGCGGCCCACCACGTCGCCCATGAATAACAGCGGAATTAATACTGCGATGAGCGAGACGGTGAGCGAGAGAATGGTGAAACCAATTTGCTCCGCACCCTTGAGCGCCGCTTCCATGGGCGGGTCGCCGGCTTCGATGTAGCGGGCGATATTTTCGATCATCACGATGGCATCGTCCACCACGAAGCCGGTGGAGATGGTCAGCGCCATGAGCGACAAGTTATCCAGACTGTAACCGAGGATATACATCGCTGCGAAGGTGCCGATCAGCGAAAGCGGCACCGCCACGCTGGGGATAATCGTGGCGTAAAGACTTCTCAGGAAAAGGAAGATGACCAAGACAACCAAGCCAACAGTCAGCAGCAATTCGAATTCAACATCGGACACCGACGCTTCGATGGCGGTTGTGAGGTCGGTAAGCGTGGTTACCTGAATGCCCTTGGGCAGACTATTCACCAACAGCGGCAATAATTGCTTGATGCCCTTCACCACGCTGATGGTGTTTGCCCCGGGCTGGCGTTGGACGTTTAGAATCACGGCGGGAGTCTGGTTCATCCACGCGGCCTGATTATTGTTTTCGACGCCATTCACGATGTCGGCTACGTCGGTCAGCATCACGGGCGCGCCGTTACGGTAGGCGACGACAACGTTGCGATAGTCGTCGCTGGTGATTAGTTGATCGTTGGCATCGATCTGGTAATCCTGACGCGGCCCATCGAAATTTCCTTTGGCGGCGTTCACGCTGGCCTGGGTCAGAGCGGCGCGCAGGTCTTCCATGTTGATGCCGTAGGAGGACAAGGCCGTTGGGTTGGCTTGAATGCGGACCGCGGGCTTTTGTCCGCCGCTGATCGTCACCAGACCGACGCCGCTGAGCTGCGAAATCTTTGGGGCAAGGCGGGTGTCGACAAGATCCTCGACCTGAGAAAGCGGCATGGAAGTTGAGGTGATGGCCAGGGTGAGCACAGGAGCGTCGGCGGGATTCGTCTTACTGTAGGTTGGCGGCGCGGGCAGAATGGATGGCAACAAACTCTGCGCTGCGTTTATGGCAGACTGCACCTCTTGCTCGGCTACATCAATATTCAGTGCCAGGTTGAACTGCAACACGATGACGGAAGTGCCTCCGGAACTGGTGGAGGTCATCTGGCTCAAACCCTGAAGTTGGCCGAACTGGCGCTCGAGTGGCGCGGTCACTGTGGTCGACATGACGGTGGGGCTGGCACCGGGATAAAACGTGACTACCTGAATGGTCGGATAATCCACCTGCGGTAGAGCGGAGACTGGCAGTTGGGTGTAGCCAACGATTCCGACCAGGAGGATAGCGGCCATCAGCAAAGAGGTCGCGACGGGCCGCAATATGAACGGGCGCGATGGACTCACGGGGCAGCGCTCCCGGTTGTGCCGGCCGACGCGGGCTTGGCCGGAGCCTTATTCGAAATGTTGACGGCGGTGTTCTCCTGCAACTTGTCGAAGTTGCTGTTGGCAACAATGTCGTCCGGATTGATGCCATCGACCTGCGTTTCGCCGCCTTCAGCGACTCCCGGCTTTATATTCCGCAGATGAGCGACATTGTTTTGAATTACATACACGAATGACGCGGAGCCATTTTGTTGAATGGCGGATGATGGAACCAGCGTCACGCCCTCCAACGTGTTCACCAGCAGCCGGATGTTCACAAACTGGTTGGGGAAGAGCGCGTCGTTCTTGTTGTCGAAGACGGCTCGCGCTTTGACGGTGCCGGTTGTGGTGTCGATTTGGTTGTCAAGGGTCAACAGAGTTCCGCTGGCAAGCTTGGTCTGCTCGGTGCGGTCATAGGCGTCAACGGTGAGTTTGGCCTTCTTGCGCAGCCGAGCTTCCACGGGGCCAAGACTGTCTTCCGGAATCGTGAAAATGATGGTGATGGGCTCCATCTGGGTGATGACGGCGAGGGTTGCGTTTCCCGAAGATTGCACCACATTGCCCGGATCGACCAGCCGCAAACCCACGCGGCCGGCGATGGGGGCAGTGATATGGCAGAAATCGACCTGAACCTGATCAAACTGCACCGTTCCCTCGTCGTTTTTTACTGTGCCCTGGTCCTGCAGCACCAGCTTTTCCTGATCGTCTAAGAGTTGTTTTTGGATGGCGTTGCGCGCCCACGCAGCGCGGTAGCGCTCCAGATCCATTTGAGCTTGCGCGAGCAGATTCTGGTCGCGCTCGAGCGCGCCCTGCGCCTGCAAAAGGGTCGCGCGAAACGGACGCGAATCGATGTCGACCAGCGGATCCCCCTTGCGTACGAGTTGACCCTCCTTGAAATGCACAGCTTCGACCAGGCCATTTACCTCGCTGGTAATCGAATCGGTGTACACGGGAGTGACCGTGCCGATCTCGTCAAGGTAAACGCCAATGTTGCCTTTTTGAGCGGTCGCGGTCGTGATGCTGATTTTCGGCGGCGCGGGCGCAGCTTTTTTCGGAGCCTTGTAATGGTTCCAGAGGAGGAGAATCACAATAACGAGCAACACGATCCCGATCACGATCCACAATGTTTTATGCCCGCGGGATGGCGAATCATAAGCCGGGAGTTCATGGCTGGGGTCGATGGCAGGACGCTCATTCGTGTCAACGGTCAAAAGGGATCTCCTTCACGACGGCTCCGAATCGCTCAGAATTATAGATGAGGACGGGGGAGTTCGATTCGCAATCGTGGTGCCCGGTTGGTCGCGCTCCAGCAGGTTTCCCGAAGTGAGAAATTCCATGGAGTTTTTCCCAGGCAACTGTGGCGAAAGCCGCTCAGGGTGCTATTTTCAAAGAGATAGCATCTTTAAACTACATAATAAGGTGCAGCCTCGCGAGGCACCCAGGAATCTAAGTATCAGTGCGTTTAAAGCAATGAACGCGCGGGTTTTGTAAAGTTTTGCAGAGGAGGCGAATTATGAACATTTACGGAGATGCTACAGGGTTACCGAGGCCCCGATCGGGCCAGCGGGTTTTGGGCTCCTTGTTGGCGTTGGCTCTGGTGTTCGCAACTTTGCCTCAGAACCTGTGGGCTTATCAGGATCAAGCCGCGGCAGACACGGCGCAAGGCGCCGCGGCGCCTGCCTATACACAGCAGACCGCTGAACAACTGCAGCAGTTGGTAGCGCCGATCGCGCTGTATCCAGATTCCCTGGTGGCACAGGTCCTGGCTGCGTCCACGTTTCCCGAGCAGGTCGTCGAAGCCGATAGATGGGTGCAAGCACATCCCGATTTGAAAGGCGACGATCTCGGTAAAGCGTTGGACCAGCAGCCGTGGGACCCGAGCGTCAAGGCGCTCGCGGCATTTCCATCTGTCCTGGGAAATATGGACAAGAACCTTTCCTGGACCTCATCTCTCGGCGATGCCTACTACAACCAGCAACAGGATGTCATGGATGCGGTACAGTTCATGCGCAAGAAAGCGCAAGACGCCGGCAATCTGAAGAGTACGCCGCAGCAGAAAGTAGAGACACGAGACTCAGACATCACCATTGAGCCGGCTGAACCGGATGTCGTGTACGTTCCCGCATACGATCCATGGCTCGTTTACGGATATCCCTTGGTGGCCTGGCCGGGGTGGTATCCATATCCGGGGATTTGGTTTGGCGGCCCGTATCTCTCATTCGGAATCGGGTTCCCAATCGGGTGGTACGGAGGTTTTGGATGGGGATGGGGTCATTGGGGGTTCGACTGGCACAACCACTACGCAAGGTTTAACAATGGCAGGTATTACTCCGGGAGCAGAACCTTTTACAACCGGAGCAGTGTTGGCCGAGCAGGAGTTGCCGGCCGGCCGGGGGCAGCGGCCAGGCCTTTCGAGGGAAATCGGCAGGCGGCTCGGGGATACGCCGCACCACGCGGCCAGAGCGGCGTACGCTCGGGCGCCTTTAGCGGTTACGGTCATGGCGGTCAGACAAGGAGTTATTCCTCGCGCGGAAGCAGCAGCATGGGTGGTGGCGGAGGCGCACATGGCGGAGGGGGATCTCACAGCGGAGGTGGTGGAGGACGGCATTAATCGAAATTAAGTTGTGTTCTTACGGTTTGCGAGACTTTGAATATGGAGAAAAGGCGTATGCAGGGAACGAAATTGAACGTACAAAAATTGCATCGGGCCAATCTTCCTGAGCTTGCCGCTGTCGCAATCCTTCTGGCGGGGTGTTTTTCCCTTCCATCCAGGGCACAGCAACCGGGCCAGAAGACGTTTTCATCGCCGGAAGACGCGAGCCAGGCACTGGTAACGGCAGCGCAGAGCAACGACGAAAAAGCGATGCTCGATATCCTCGGAGCGGACGGAAAGCAAATCGTCTCGTCGGGAGACGACGCGGAGGATGCTGAGAGCCGCGCTAATTTTGTAAGGAAATATCAGGAGATGCACCGTCTGGCGAAAGAACCGGACGGAAGCACAGTGTTGTTTATCGGCGCCGAAAACTGGCCCACGCCCATACCGCTGCTCAACAAAGGCAAGGCGTGGTACTTCGACACCGAGGTGGGCAAGAAAGAAATCCTATACAGACGAATCGGCCGGAATGAAATGTCGACCATCCGGGTTTGCCAGGAACTGGTGGCGGCGCAAAAGGAATATTCCGCGGAGCATACCGAGTACGCCCGCAAAGTCTTCAGCGACGAAGGGCAGCATAACGGCCTTTATTGGAAAACCAGCGGCGAACTGAGCCCCATCGGACCCCTGGTGGCAGCAGCCGTTAGAGAGAGTTTTGCCAAGAGCGGAGACAGCGCTCCAACTCCTTATCGCGGCTACTATTACCGCATGCTGACGGGTCAGGGAAAGAATGCCCCAGGCGGCACGAAGAGTTACATCGTAAATGGCAAAATGACCGGAGGGTTCGCTTTCGTGGCTTATCCGGCGGAATACAGGTCGTCCGGCGTAATGACCTTCCTGGTTAATCAAGACGGTGTTGTGTATCAAAAAGATCTCGGCAAGAAGACGGAAGTTCTCGCCAAAGCCATGAAGGGATACAACCCCAATACCAGTTGGCAAAAGTCAGAAGAGCAGCCCGAGGAAACTGCTGGCGAGCAGAAAACCAAGTAAAAACGTTGCTCGAAGCTCACACGCTCAGAACCGGAATGGGCACCGCGCAAATGATTGCGTAACCGTGGATCCGCAGGTTGCCGCCGTAAGGGTAGCACTCGGTGACGAGCAGATCAGCCTTTGTCTGCTTCGCGGCCTGGCTCAATACTTTAGGCACGTCGCCACTACCGATGAACACGTCCGATGGGACGCCCGCGTCTTTCTGAAGGCGCGAGAGTTGGTGAGCAGCGTCGTCGACCAACTCTTGTTTCCACCGGGGATTAGCGTAGTTGCCGCCTGGTCCCCAAATTTCCACCGAGGCAGTAACGTGGGCAAGGGTAAGCTGGGCGCCGAATTCAGCCGCTATCTGCGCGGCCCAGGACACAGCTTCGCCGCTGCGCGGGCTGAGATCGACCGCACACAGGACGTTGCGGATCGCAAACTCCTGCGCTATTGATCCTTCCACGTGCGCGCCGGTCCAAACCGGGCACTCGGTCCCATATAGAACTTTCGCTGTCACTGACCCCAACAGAAACCGGTTGAACGCTTGGCCATGGGACGGCATCATAATCACGTCGGCCTTTTCCACCTGAGCCGTTTGCAGAATTGCCTGGACTGGCTCGCCTTTGAGCAATAAGCGTCGAATGGCAAGGCCTTTTAGCTCCGCCCCGAGAGATTGGTCCCGGTTCTTCTCAGCTTCTCTGACAACTTCAGAGAGCAGATCCCAATTTGCGAACTTGCGAGCGTCCTGGGGCACAGCAGCGGCATGACTCTGGGCTGCGGCCACATGCAGCATCACGATCTCCGAGTGGAAGTGGTGGGCTAATGTCGCAGCTTGATGAACTACAGGCAGCGAGGTGTTGGGAAAATCAACCGGTAGAAGAATCTTCTTAATACTCAGCATCGCGCACCGGGCGAATAGTAAAAATGCCTTGGACTATCTCCATTAGAATGTTCCCAACTCAGTGGGCAGTGGTCAGCGGTCAGCAAAACCACTGCCGCAGCACCGTGTTTTTGATCGTACTGACCACCGATCACTGATCATTGACCACTGCTCTTCCGGTGTTCACACGTTGACGTATTCAGGCATTCGTCGGCCAGCATCAGGCGCTCGACTGGTTTGCCACCGATGATGTGCGAGTCGATGATCTCTTCTACGTCGGACTCGGTCACGTGTCCATACCAGACGGCGTCGGGATAGACGACGAGGTTCGGGCCGTGCTCACACTGATCGAGACAGCCCGATTGGTTGGCCCGCACTTTGCCCTTGAGGCCACGCTCCGCCAGTTTTTGCTTGAATAGCTTCTGCAGTTTTGCCTGGGCTGTGGGATCGCAGCACCCTCTCGGGTTTCCCGGAGGACGCTGGTTGCCGCATACGAAGATGTGTTTTTCGAACTTAGGCATGGAATCACAAAACACAATTACGAAATCCAGCATGACCGCCGCTGGCCGCGCGCATTACTTCTTCCCGCCGATTCGCTTCTCCCACGCTTCCTGTTCGGATTTTCCCCAGTGCGATACTCCAATCTTGTAGCCATCGGGGTCGGCAATAGTGATCACCCCGCTGGGGTTGAATTCCGGGTGGCTGATCGGCGGCACTCTGACTCCGCTAGCCAAAAGGTGCTCACGCAGGGCGGCCAAGTCTGGTGTGTACATGACGAGCATCACGGTTTGGGCAGAAGCATTCAACGGTTCCTCCGCTCTTAGGAACATCACCGCGGACCCGTCCTCACAGTGCAGGCGCGCCCATCCTATGGGAACGCAGCGATCGGTGTCGATGGTGGTGAATCCCAGTAGCTCGTAAAAGCGGATCGATTTTTCGATTTCGGCCACGTGCAACATCGGCGTAGAATAGCCGGCTTTGGCGTTCATAACGCTCCCTAGTGTACGCTTTGAACCTTGAATCCTTTAACACAGAGGACACAGAGGTACACAGGGCAAGGCGCAACTCTTCGACGGACCGCGCCGCTGCGTTGCCATACTTTGCTTGGGCGCGATAAGATACTCCGTACACATCTTCTCCGCTTTCATCCCAGTAAGCCTTTAGAGTTTTGCCGCGGCAAGGCGTGTGCGACCCACGGGTACGGCACGTCTTTAGGCTTTTCGCCTGCAAATCTCTGTGACGGAGTTGGCATTGAAACGAGGCAAGACCGCGGTAATTGTCGGCGCCCAATGGGGCGACGAAGGCAAGGGGAAAATCGTTGACGTTTTGTCGGAGAACTTCTCCGTCGTGGCCCGCTATGCCGGCGGCCATAATGCCGGCCACACCGTCATCATCAACGGCAAAAAGTTCGTCCTGCAACTCGTTCCCTGCGGAGTGCTGCGGGAGGCTTGCCGGAGCGTGATTGGCAACGGCGTGGTTCTGGATCCCATGGCCTTTCTGAAGGAAGTGGGGGCGCTGCGCGAGGCAGGAGTGAGAGTCGATGGAAATCTTTTTGTCTCGAACCGCGCTCAGGTGATTCTGCCCTACCATCGCATGATCGAGTTAGCTGCGGAAAACGCTCCCGGACGCGTAAAGATTGGCACCACCTCGCGCGGGATCGGTCCGGCTTACGAAGACAAGATGGGACGCCGCGGGCTTCGGGTAGCGGACCTGCTCGATCTGCAGCTTCTGAAAAAGCACATCGAGAATGCAGTGCGCGAAAAGAATATGATCGCGCACGCGCTGTTCAATTCCGAACCGCTCGATGCCGACAAAATGTATTCGGAATACGCTGCCGCCGCCGAGAAGGTTGCGCCGTTTGTGTGTGACACCGCGCTGTTGCTGAACCAGGCGCTGGCCGGTGGTGAGGCGATCTTGTTCGAAGGTGCGCAGGGCACGATGCTCGACATCGACCATGGCACCTATCCCTTTGTGACCTCTTCGAGCGCAACTTCGGGAGGCGCGGCGACCGGCACGGGCGTTGCGCCGAATGCAATCGATTCGGTAATCGGACTTACCAAAGCGTACTGCACGCGGGTTGGCGAAGGTCCGTTCCCCAGCGAAGAGAAGGGCGCACTCGGCGAGCAGATGCGGCAGCGCGGCAACGAGTTTGGGGCGGTTACGGGGCGTCCGCGGCGCACCGGTTGGCTCGACTTGCCACTGCTGCGCTACGCTGGCATGATTAATGGCGTCTCGTGGCTGGTGGTGACCAAACTGGACGTGCTCGACGAACTGGCGGAGATTCCAGTCTGCGTGGGCTACGTGGTGGATGGAAAGAAGATGATAGAAATTCCGGCCCAGGCGAGCGGCTACGACAAACTGGAGTGCGTCTATCACAAGATGCCGGGGTGGCGGACATCCACACTGGGCATCACGAAGTTCGACCAGTTACCCAAGCCCGCACGCGAATACCTCGCATTCGTGGAGAAAGAGGCGGGCGCAAAGATCGGCATGGTCTCGACCGGGCCGGACCGGGATCAAATCATTTTCGTGGACGAATTTGCAGCGGAGATGAAGACAGCGTCGTCCCGGAAAATCTAGTCTTGACTTCCGATTGCCCCTTCCCTAAGACTACTTGCTGATTTAAGTAAGGAGCGCACGATGGTGGTTTTGGCAGTGACGTGGATGGCGAAAGCAGGGCACGATGCCGACGTTCCCCCAATTTTTGCGAAGCTAACCGAGGAATCCCGCAAGGAACCCGGCGTCCTCATGTTCCAGGTACACCGGCATAAGACCGAGCCGAGGCGGTTTTTCATCTACGAACAATACCAGGATGATGCCGCGCTTGAAGCCCACCGTGCGACCACTCACTTCCTGCAATACGCCCGCAAAGAGCTGCCCAAGGTTGCGGACCGCGTAGAAGGCAATCTGTTCGAGCCGTTGGGTTAGATTGTGTGGAGATAGCTTGTGTGGCGCGGGCAGCCTTCGACAAGCTCAGGGCAGGCTCCTGCCTGCGTCTTACCACGAAGATAGGTGCGTCAGGCTGTCCAGCGCTTTCCGCGGAGCCGATCACTTAACCTTGTCCACCATCAACTCGCCGCCAGAAGCATAGCTCTCCTTCGACACTTCATGGAAAGCAATCATGATTCCTTTGCGCCGTGCCCCAGCTTCTTCGACGAGAGCGTCGGTGACACGTTTCGCGATCTTGCGCTTCTGATCGACAGTGCGGCCCTGCAGCATCGTGATTTGGACCATGGGCATAAAGAGTCCTAAAGTAGCGCCGGCCCCCCGCACACTGGGCCGCCGAGACGGCGGCGCTACGGTTACTGCGCCAGTTCGTATCCTGCGAAGAAGAAACTCAACTCGAAGCGAGCCGTATCTTCGGCGTCAGAGCCGTGAATGGCGTTGTGCTCGATGCTTGACGCCCACTTCTTGCGGATCGTGCCTTCCTCGGCGTTGGCCGGATTGGTGGCGCCCATCAGCTTGCGCAGATCGGCGATGGCGTTTTCTTTTTCCAGCGCCAGAGTAACGATCGGCCCACTCGACATAAAATCGGTGAGCGAACCGTAGAATGGCCGGCTGGCATGCACGGCATAAAACTGTTCCGCCTGGTGCTTGGAAATTTCCAGCATCTTCATGGCGAGAATGCGGAAACCATTCTTCTCAAATTGTTCAATGATGTCGCCCACTGCATTCTTGGCGACGGCGTCAGGCTTCACGATAGTAAGAGTGCGTTGCAGAGTTTTCATAGTGAGTCGTTGGTCGTTGGTCCTTGGTCGTTAGTTTAGAGCTTTAATTTTCTACTGCCATTCAATTCGCGGGCTGTCATCCCGAGCGAAGCGAGGGATCTTGGTTCTTGCCTGCGCCACTAGCGTGCCGCCTCAGGCAAACACCAAGGTCCCTCGCTGCGCTCGGGATGACAACCCGTTTTGCGCAAGGCAGATGTTTGCGGCAACCTAAACTTTCACTCCCAGCGCCGCCACCAGAGTTTCTCCAATGTCTGCTGGAGACTTTGCCACACGGATCCCGGCCGATTCCATGGCCTTGATCTTCTCCGCGGCCGTTCCCTTGCCGCCGGAAATAATTGCGCCCGCATGCCCCATGCGGCGTCCCGGAGGCGCGGTCTGTCCGGCGATGAAGCCAATCACCGGCTTTTTCATGTGAGTCTTTACAAATTCCGCTGCGGTTTCCTCGGCGTCGCCACCGATTTCGCCAATCATGATGACCGCTTCAGTCTCCGGATCGCGATTGAACAGATCGAGCGCATCCATAAAATTGGTTCCAATAATCGGATCGCCGCCGATGCCGATCGCGGTGGACTGCCCAACGCCGCGCTGTGTGAGCTGATGTACCGCCTCATAAGTCAGCGTACCGGAGCGCGACACGATTCCGATCGAACCTTCCTTGTGAATCGACCCCGGCATAATTCCGATCTTGCATTTGCCAGGCGAAATAATGCCGGGGCAGTTCGGCCCGATCAGGCGCGAGCGCCGGTTCTGTAGAAACTCCCAAGCCTTGACCATGTCGAGCGTGGGAATGCCCTCGGTGATGCAGACGATCAGATCGAGTTCAGCGTCGGCTGCCTCCATGATCGCGTCGGCGGCGAACGGCGGAGGAACAAAAATTACCGTGGTGTCGGCGCCCGTTTTCTCAACCGCTTCCTGCACGGTGTCGAAAATCGGCCAGCCTTCGTGGGTTGTCCCGCCCTTGCCGGGCGTCACTCCTCCCATCACCTGCGTTCCGTAGGCCGCGCAGGCCTTGGCGTGGAAGGTGCCTTCGCGCCCCGTCAGTCCTTGCACGATCAAGCGCGTGTTCTTGTTAACCAGAATTGCCATAAGAATGATTTCCTCGCCGCGTGCTAAACCCCGCGCGCCGCTGCCACGACTTTGTCGGCCGCGTCCTTCATCGTGTCGGCCACCATGAAGTTGAATCCGGATTCCATCAGAATCTTCTTGCCCTCGTCCACGTTGGTTCCCTCAAGGCGCAGGACGACGGGAAGCTTGATGTTCGTCTTCTTCGCGGCTTCTACGACGCCGGTGGCCAGCGTATCCACGCGCAGAATGCCGCCAAAAATATTGATCAGCACCGCTCTTACACTTTTGTCGCTGAGCAGGATTTCGAACGCATGCGCAACCTGCTCGGCATTGGCGCCACCGCCCACATCGAGAAAGTTCGCAGGCATGCCGCCGGCGTATTTGATGATATCCATCGTCGCCATGGCTAGTCCCGCGCCGTTAACCATGCACCCGACGCTGCCGTCGAGCTTGATGTAGTTCAGGCTGTACTTCGAGGCCTCAACCTCGAGCGGATCTTCTTCGGTAATGTCGCGCAGTTCGCGAATGTCCGGATGCCGGAACAGCGCGTTGTCATCGAAAGTTAGCTTGGCGTCGAGCGCAAACAGACGGCCGTCGGTAGTAGTGATGAACGGATTGATCTCAACCAGCGATGCATCGGTGTCGAGAAACGCCTTGTAGAGGTTGGAAAGAAATTGCACCGCGGGATTAATCTGTTTCGCGCTGAGCCCCAGCTTGAAAGCCATCTTGCGCGCCTGAAACGCCTCCAGGCCCATACCAGGGTCGATGTGTTGCTTCAGAATGGCATCGGGATTCTCCGCCGCCACCTGCTCAATTTCCATTCCACCCGCGGCCGAGGCCATGAAGACGGGCTTGCCTTCCGCGCGGTCGACCAGAATCCCCAGGTAGAGTTCTTTTTCAATCGGGAGAGTTTCTTCGATCAGCAAGCGCCGCACGATGCGGCCTTCCGGGCCAGTCTGGTGTGTGACTAACCTCATGCCCAACATCTTTTCGGCGAGATCTCCAGCTTCGCTGACCGACTTGGCGATCTTTACGCCTCCACCCTTGCCGCGGCCGCCCGCATGAATCTGAGCCTTCACCACGACTCCGCTCGCGCCGGAGCCGAGCAGTTCTCTGGCGGCGGCTTCGGCCTCTTCGCGCGACGCAGCCATCGTGCCGCGGGGTACCGTCACACCATACTTCTTAAGAATCCCTTTTCCTTGGTACTCATGGATTTTCATAATGACGCTCGTCGTTCGTTAGCTAAGAATCGGAAGGAACCTGCTTGCGGCTATCGACTGCGGGCAGCAAACCCCTAATCTTATAGAAGGGCAGCGGATTTGGGCAAACGATCGGCCCGCGTCTTTTCCACACAGAGCCACATCTAAGCGTGCAGTGAGCAGGCGTGCAGTGAGACTGAAAAGACGACGCCGGACCAACCGAGGCCATCGCTTCCTACGAGGGCACGAATCATGAAATTGATTTCGCTGAATGTCGCAAGGCCGCGCCTGACGATTTATAAAGGAGCAAGCATCAATACCGGCATCTTCAAGAAGCCTGTGTCCGGCCGGATCGCGCTGCGCACGTTGAACCTTGATGGCGACCAGCAGGCGGACCTCAGCGTCCACGGAGGGCCCTTCAAGGCGGTCTACGCCTATCCTTCCGAGCACTATGGATTCTGGCGGCAGGAGTTTCCCGAGATGGAGATGCCGTGGGGCACGTTCGGAGAGAATTTCACGACGGAAGGCCTTAGCGAGGACGAGCTTCACGTTGGCGACCGCTTTCGCATCGGTTCGTCCGCGCTTATGGTCCGACAGCCGCGCATGCCGTGCTACAAACTAGCCGCCAGGTTTCAGCGGGATGACATGATCGAACGGCTTCTGGTTAGCGGCCGCAGCGGGTTTTATTTTTCCGTAGAACAGGAAGGCGAAGTAGGCGCAGGCGATTCCTTCGAACTGATCTCGCAAAATCGTGATGGCGTTACGATCGCCGAAATGACCCGGCTTTTCGTCCATGAAAGATACAATCGCGCTCTGTTGGAAAAGGCGATTGCCACAGAGGCGCTGCCTGAGAGCTGGCGAGAATATTTCTTGCCTAGACTGAACCGTTCTTCTGTGAATGCTTAGCTGGCAAGGTAATTCTTCTTACGGGCGTTATCCCGTACAATTCACGGCTGAGATGATCCTCGACGCCCTTCATCGCATCGCCAATCACGGTCAATCTCTGACGCGCGCCGAAGCGCGTGAAGTGATGTCCGAGGTGCTTGCGGGAAACTGCACCGACGCGCAGATCGCGGCGCTGCTGGTGGCCCTGCGCATGAAAGGCGAGACTGTCGAAGAGATTGTCGGCTTCGCCGAAGCCATCCGCGCCGCAGCCACACCCATGTCTATTTCATCGGCCGCGGACGACGCTGCCAAATCTGGCGCCCTCTATGTAAGCGGTACTGGCCGCGATGCGCTCGTTGACACCAGCGGCACCGGCGGCGATGCCAGCGGAACTTTCAACATCTCAACGGCTACGGCATTCGTGACCGCGGGAGCAGGTGTCCGTGTAGCCAAGCACGGCAACCGCAGCATCAGCTCGAAATGCGGCTCGGCCGACGTGATGGAGGCGCTGGACGTGAATATCCAGTTGACGCCAGAACGCACCGCCCAGTGCTTGCGCGAGGTCGGAATCTGTTTTCTGTACGCGCCCGATTTGCACTCCTCGATGAAGCAGGTGCAGAAAGTTCGGCGCGAGCTGCGCCTGCGTACCATGTTCAACCTGCTTGGCCCGCTCACGAATCCAGCGCATGCTTCGGGACAAGTCGTGGGCGTGTATGCGCTCGCTATGGTCGAAAAGCTGGCCGAGGCGCTGAGCATGTTGGGGCTGCATCGCGCGCTGGTGGTGCACGGACTCGATGGCCTCGACGAGATCACCATCACAGGGCCGACGCGCGTGGCCGAAGCCCGTGATGGAACCGTGCGCACTTATGAAGTCGATCCGGAAGAGTTTGGCATGAAGCGGGCCACGCTTGAGGATATTGCTGGTGGCGATGCAGCCGAAAACGCAGCCATCGTTCGCGAGGTTTTAAGCGGAAGGAAGTCTGCACGCCGCGATGTGGTATTGTTGAACTCCGCGGCGGCTCTGGTAGCGGCGGGGCGTGTCGATCATCTGGCAGACGCAATTCCGCTCGCGGGACAATCGATCGATTCCGGCGCCGCCGCCGGCAAACTAGTGGCGCTGGTCAGATTTACAAAGAAAGTGGTCAGTGGATCAGTGGCCAGCAAGACTCGGTCTGCCACTGACCACCGACCACTGACCACTGGACACCGATTCCCAATTACTTCGCTGCATCGCCCTCGATCTTAAACACATTGTTCGTCATATCACTCTCCGGCACGCTGCCGTCGTTGACCACGATTTCTTCCGGCGCCTGCGGGATCTCGACGCGAATCACGCCATTGGTCTTGCCGCGCACCACGATTCGCTTGGTGATCTCTCCGCCCGCAAACTTCACGGTGAGTGGAACCTCAGCTCCAGCTCCACCCAGATTGTCTACGGTGATGGTCAGCAAGTAACCTTCGGGCAACGTCTTACGCGTGAATGCCGACGCCACCTTGAAGTCAGGCAAGCCGCGGTCGCGATAAACCCAGTCGTCGAAGAACCACTCCAGATCGCGCTGCGTCTGCGCCTGGATCAAGCGCTGCATATAAGAAGGCTCCTTGTCGTCCCCTGCGCGGTACGCCGCGAGAGCCTTCTTCAGAGCGGGCTCGTCGACCAGGTCACGCAGCATCCACCACACACACATCGCTTTGCTTCGGTAAAGTTCCTCGTCGGTCGTATTGATGAGAGAGTGATTCACCTCATCTTCTGATCTGGGCGCGGTTACCGACTTGTCTTTTTCAGACGCCTTCAGCGCGGAACGATGCTGTTCCATGTAGTTGAGCGCTGCAAGTCGTCCACTCACATGTTCCACGTAGAGTGCCTGGGCGAAATGGGCGAGGCCCTCGTTGATCCAGGGACGCATAGAGAAAAAAGCCGCGTGGGCGAGTTGGTGCGCAGCGGCTAAGTCCGCAACTTTGGAATCAGTGCTTGCGAAGGGTGTGAGTAAGAACGCACCGCTTTCAACCGGAGTAGCGCCTGGATCGGCAAGCTCAGTTGTTTCCGCCTTCTTTCGCAATGCCCCGAACCATTCGACGATGAAGGGAGTCACACGTTCGGCAGCATCCGCGTAAGCAGTTGCTGCGGCGTCGTGGCCGTGGAAGTAGCGGACCGTGATGTTGGGTCGTTCCAGAACCGCATAGCCGGCAATAACCAGCATCGGCGCGATTGGTCCCAACGGCATGGGCGCGCAATCGGCGACCACATGATGTGCCCGGCCCATCTGTTCGGAGATTGTGACCATGCACATGGCGCCGCTGACAAGAATTTGCGGCACTTCTCCTTCGTCGGTCTCCTCGACGCGGAAATGCATGTTCGAGGCTGACTGTCGCGCCTTCAGCCTGCCCACAACATCGAACAAGCTATTTTGTTCGGCAAGGTCAACTGCTTCAGTAGCGATCGGATACCACGCCACGTTGCCGGCGCCCCTGATCGCGGTGAATTTCGGGCTAATTTGGTCCCAGTCGGTGCTGTGGGCGGTAGCTTCAGGTGTGCCGATCCGCGTGAGCCGCGTTGCGTCCAGCACGATGACCCCTTCGTAGGCGATCTCCAGATTGACGCTTCGCTTGGGTGGGACCGCCTCGGGCAGAGTTACTATCGCTTCGGAAAGCGCTCCGGTGTGATCGATATCAGAGGTGTAGGGTTGCGAGACATACTGCAACTGTTTTCCGGTTGTTCTGATAGAAAGCCAGCTCAGCGAAGAAGAAATCTGCAGCACCGCGATCTTCTGCGGCGTTGCCGAATCATTGCGAAGCGTGATCTTGCCGCGAACTCCAAGCCGTTGCTGCCCGGGTTCCACGCGGACATTCAGATCGTAGCTGGTAAACGTAAATGCCTCGCGGTCGAGAGATAAAGCATTCGCCACAGAGGCGCAGAGAATACATAGGAAGAGAAAGCCCGGGCCCCGCACCGTCATTTCACACCCGAGGACGCCTCTTTTTGCGAGGAGCTTTGCGCGCGCCTCTGGCGCACGATTTCATACATTACGACCGCTCCCGCAACCGACACGTTCAGCGAAGAGACTTTGCCCAGCATCGGAATCGAAACCAAAAAGTCACACTTCTTTTTCACCAAATCGTGCAGTCCTTTGCCCTCTGCGCCCAGCACGAGCGCGCAATCCATGTTGTAATCCAGGGCGTCATAGGTCTGCGGGCCGCGTTCGTCGAGGCCAACCGTCCAGATATTGCGACTCTTCAGGTCTTCCACGGTGCGGGCGATGTTGGTGACTTTGGCAATGGGCAGATACTCGCTTGCTCCGGCTGAAGTTTTTGTTACGGTGCCGGTCACTGGGGCAGCACGGCGCTCGGGAATCACCACGCCGTCTGCGCCTGCGGCATCGGCAGTGCGCATGAGAGCGCCAAGGTTGTGCGGATCCTCTACACCATCGAGGACGATGACGAAAGAATATTGTCCGCGTTTGGCGCCGACCACGTCATCAAGATCGCTATATTGCTTGGCTGATGTGACGGCTACCACGCCCTGATGAGCGGCCCGCCCGGCCATCTGGTCGAGTTCAGTGCGCGTCAGAAACTTCACCGGCACGCCAAGGCGGCGGCAGTCTTCGATCATGCGTTGCAGGCGGATATCGTTGCGCTCCTTCGCCATGACCACCCACTGAAAAGCCCGTCCGCGGGCCTTGAGCGCCTCGGTGACCGCGTTGATGCCGTAAATATAGTTCATGAAGTATCAGTGTACCGAAAGCTGGGGAGTGGCGCGGGCGCCCGGCCCGCGTTGCCTCAAGCGCCTGACTGATTGGCCAGGAAGTGGACGATCTCTTCAGGTTCAGGACGCTCCGTGTAATCTTCGTTCGCGGAAGCGTAGAGCACCGTTCCATCGCGGTCGATGATGTAGGTCGCCGGAATCGGCAGTTCCCAACTGTCGTCTCCGTTCACGAACGGTAGGTTGACGAACGCACGTTGATAGATTGACTTTTGTTCATCCGGAACCCGGTAGGTGAGACCGAACTGCCGAGCGACATGGTTTCCGGGATCGGATAGCAATGGAAAACGCAGCTTGTGTTGATCACGCATGAAGTAAGACTGCTTCACCGTCTGCGGCGAAATAGCGACCAGCGTTGCGCTTTCCTCTTTGATCTCAGGCAAGACGAGATTCATTGCTTCCATCTGACCAACGCAGAACGGGCACCAGCGCCCGCGAATGAAACAGAGCACGAGGCGTCCGTTAGCGAGCAGGTGGGAGGAGGAGATGCTTTTGCCGTCGTGGTCTTGAAGCTGGAATTCGCAGATATTCGAGCCGATGGGCAGAGCATTCGCAGCCAGCCGTTTCTGCCTCAAGTCCGCGACGGCACCGGCGTAAACCGCCTGCGTCTCCGCGGGAACATACTTCGCGATCAGTTGCTTGCGCTCGGCAAAGATCTCGCGCAGCGGACGAGTCTCAGTCTCCGGATTTGATTCTTCAAGCGATCGCCATTTCATAAGAGCAGTGATCAGCGGATAGTGATCAGTGGTCAGAACAGAACAAAACCGGCCCGTACTGGTCACCGACCACTGACCACTGATTTTACATTCCCGGCAGCTTCATCCCCGCCATCCTCCGCGCGAAACTAGGCTTGCCCATCTGCTTGAACATCTTTTTCATCTGCGCATATTGGCGAAGCAAGTTATTCACTTCCTGCACGGTGGTGCCGGAGCCGCGGGAGATGCGTTTGCGGCGGCTGCCGTTGATCACTTCATGATGATTGCGCTCGTGCGTCGTCATCGAATTGATGATGGCCTCGACGCGGTTGATCTGTTTTTCGTCCACATTGTCGGCGGCTTTTTGCAGGCCGGAGAACGGGCCGATGCTGGGCATCATGCCGATCAGGCTCTTGATCGAGCCCATCTTCTTCACTTGCCGCAACTGGTCGCGGAAATCTTCGAGCGAGAAGCCGTCGCCGGTGAGGGCTTTGGTGGCCATCTCCTGCGCTTTTTTCTTGTCGATCTGCGATTCGGCGCGCTCGATCAGCGAAAGGATGTCGCCCATGCCGAGAATGCGCGACACGATGCGGTCGGGATGGAACGGCTCCAGCGCGTCGTACTTTTCACCCACGCCGATGAACTTGATGGGCTGCCCGGTCACCTGCCGGATCGAAAGCGCCGCGCCGCCGCGAGCATCGCCGTCCATCTTGGTGAGGATGACGCCAGTGAGCGACAGCTTCTTGTGAAATTCATCGGCAGATCGTACCGCATCCTGCCCAGTCATGGCGTCGGCGACGAACAAAATCTCCGATGGATTTAGCAGCTTCTTCAGCGACTGCATCTCGTTCATCAGTTCGTCGTCGATGTGCAGACGGCCGGCGGTGTCGACGATCAGCACGTCGCAGCCGGACACGATAGCCTCGCGGCGGGCTTCTTTTACTAACCGCTCCACCGCTTGCGTGTCCGGCGTGTTCGCCTCGCCCACTTCGCCTTCGTAAATCTGCGCCTTGACCGCCTGCGGCCACAACTTTCAACTGCTCGCGCGCCGCCGGACGGTACACGTCCACCGAAACCAGCAACGGACGATGCCCGCCCGTCTTGAACCAATTCGCCAGCTTGCCCGAAGTGGTGGTCTTGCCGGAGCCTTGCAGTCCGGCCATGAGGACGACCGTGGGCGGCTGCGACGCGAACTTCATGCGCGCCGTGTCCTTGCCGAGCGTCTCGACCAGTTCGTCGCGCACGATCTTGATGACCTGCTCGCCCGGAGAAAGCGCGGTCAGCACTTCCTGTCCCACAGCCTTGGCCTGGATGCGGTCAATCAACTCTTTAACCACTTTGAAGTTGACGTCGGCCTCAAGCAGCGCCAGCCGGATTTCGCGCAGCGCCTCGGCAATGTTCTCCTCGCTGAGTCGGGCTTGGCCGCGAAGGGATCTTGAACGCGCGTTGGAGCTTTTCCTGAAGATTCTCGAACATAGGGCTAATCGCTTATTTTAGCAGCGAAAGCTAATACGCGAAGGGCCCGCCTATCCAACCTTTGGCCGCACCATCTCGAATCTCTGCAGTCGTCCGCGTGTATTGCAGGCCGCCCATGCGTCCGATCAGGTCCAGCGAATTACGGTCCAACTTGCCGTCTTTGAGATGCGCGTCGTTGATATGAATCGACACGATCTGGCCGATCACCAGGCTGCCGCTGGTGGGCGCGGGCGAGAAATCGAGAATCTGATGAAGCTTGCACTCAAAGCTCACGGGAGATTCAGCAACCCTGGGCGGACGAACGATCGTCGACGTTTGCGGAGTAAGCTTCGCCAACTCGAATTCGTTCTACCGACGCGTCGTACTCGCCGCTGGTCACATTCATCGCCTCAGCCAGTTCGTAATTGACGATGTTGACCACAAATTCCCTGGTATCACGAATATTTCTCAACGTGTCTTTGGCTTCGCCGCGGCTAGCCTCCGCCTTTTTGGGTCGCCGCAGCCCGGGCGCAAACGCCAGCAACGGCGGGTCGACGCAAGCCACATTAAAAAAAGAAAAAGGCGCGAGATTGAGCTGCCCCGACGCGCTAGCCGTCGACACCCACGCAATCGGTCGCGGTGCAACAGAGTTCAGCAGGATGTTGTAAAGGTCTTTGTGCGAAAGGTCTGAAGGGCTGACGATCATTCCATCGAGTATATCTTTTGGAAGGCTGTCAGTTCTTTGCCGCGAACACTTCCTGCGCCGCGATCACCGTGTTGCAGTGGATAGTCACGGTGTCTTCCACGTTCTGCGCGTACCCACCGGCGAAGGTCACCATCACGGGGATGTTCCGCGCGCGGGCCACGCGGAAGACCAGTTCGTCTCGCTTCTTCAATCCTTCAATCGTCAGAGAAAGTCCGCCCAGTTGGTCTTCGCGGTACGGGTCGGCGCCGGCGATGTAGCACAGCAGATCAGGCTCAAACTGCCGCAGCCCGGAACTCAGCGCGTTGTCGAGCCAGGCCAGGTAGTCGTCGTCTCCGATGCCATCGGGCAGGTCGATGTCGATCGAAGAAGGCGGCTTCCACTGCGGATAGTTGTTGTGCTGATGCAGCGAAATGGTGAAGACCTCCCCGGCGTGCGCACCGCGCATCTTGCCCGGAAGCACCGAAGCCCGAAGATTCGAACTTGGCGACGCTGGCCCGGCTGAAGGCAACGGCTCGCCAGCGGTTCGCGCCCCGGCAAAAATCGCCGCCGTGCCGTTGCCCTGGTGCACATCGCAATCCACGGTCATCGCGTTGCGGATCTTGTCGTCGCGCTGCAACCGCCGGATGGCGACGGCCACATCGTGAATCATGCAGAATCCTTCCCCGTGGTCGGGGAAGGCATGATGAAATCCCCCGCCAATGTTGATGCCGACGCCGTCGCTCAAAGCCTGCCGCGCCGCCAGAATCGATCCCCCGGCCGCCAGCCAGAACGCCTTCACCAGTTCGCGCGAGTAGGGAATCTCCATTTCCATCTCCTCGCGCGGGCTGAGCGTGCCGGTCTTCAGCTTGCGCACGTAGTCTTGCGTGTGAACCAGCAGAATATCCTGATCGCTAGCCGGCTTCGGTTCCAGAAAGTCAGTCGCGTCGGCGACGCCGCTCGCCAGCAGCCGGTCGCGGATGCGCCGGTATTTCTCAGCAGGGAAGACGTGGACGCCGATAGGCAGGTAGTAGGCGTCGCTGTAGACCAGCTTGAAGGGAAGCATGGGAGCCTTCGCGAGACCGCAATTGGCAGTTGGCAATTAGCAGCTAGCAGCGGCAAACGCCGACTGCTAATTGCTAGTTGCTAATTGCTGGCTCCGTCACCGTTTTTTCCCCGGCTGCACTGCAGGCACCACCATCGGCCTTCGCACCGGCACGATCGCCCCCTTCGACGGATCAGCCGCCGCATTGGCGCGGGTGAGCACTTCCTGCTGGATGTACTGCACGAACTCCTGGATCTGGCGCTGCATCTCCTCCATGCGCTCGCGCATTTGCAGGATGATTGCCATGCCGCTGATGTTCACGCCCAGATCGCGCGCCAGCGACAGGATGAACTCCAGCCGCTGCAAGTCTTCATCGGTGTAAAGGCGGGTGTTGCCCTCGGTACGCGACGGCTTGAGCAGCCCCTCGCGCTCATAAAGGCGCAGCGTCTGCGGATGAATGCCATACATCTCGGCCACAGCCGAAATCATATACGCGCCTTTGGATTTACGCTTCATCGGATTATCAGACCCGGATTATCGGATCAGACCTCTCGCCGTCACCAATTTACATCAAAAACAACTCGGCCACGGATCATCACGGATTCCCACGGACTCAAGAAAGCCATATCCGTGTTTATCCGTACGAATCCGTGGCCGGAATTTTAGGCTGCGGGTTCGGCCTTCGGCTGTGCTGGGACCGCCCAGCCTTGCGGCTTCAATGCATGGTTGACGAAGTATGCCACGAAGCCCGCCGCGATCAGAATCATGCCAAAGGCGAACGAACTCATGTTCCACACCTGCTCATGCTCGCTGCGGAAGATGGAAAAGCCCAGCAGCAGCATGGGCGGAATGCCGATGGCAATCGCGCCAAACAATCCGCCGGGAACGCGGAAGGGACGAACCAGTTCGGGCTCGCGGAAGCGCAAGACGGCCAGTGCCATAAATTCCAGCAGCAGGCTGAAGCCGTAGAGCAGGATGTCGAGCGTCACCAGCCGCGCAAAACCCAGGCCGAGGCACATCGCCCAGCACATGGCGAGAGCAATAATGGCAACCCAGGGCGCGCGCGACTTTTTCTGCAGTTTGGCAAAGATGCCGGGCAGCATGCCATCCTGCGCCATGGCCAGCGGCAGCCGCGAGTAGCTCATCACCAGCGCGTTGAACATGCCAAAGGCGCTGATCACGCCGCCGAGCACTACGCCGATGCGCAGCAACGGTCCGCCGAGCAGGCCGGCGATGTCTGCCCATGATCCGGTCTCCCACGCGCTGGAAGTCAGGCCCGTCATCCACATGGCAGCGAAGGGAAGCACGTAGCTGAAAGCCACGATGCAAACCGCTACCAGCATGGCTCGCGGGTAGGTCCGTTGCGGCTTTTCGACTTCGGTGGCGATGGTCGAGGCGTTGTCCCATCCCATGTAGTTCCACATGCAGATCAGCAGCCCGCCGAGAATGTCGACGCTCGAACTGGTCGGCTTGGTCACGGCATTAGCCAACGCTCCCATCTTGAAAGGAGCGAGCACTATGATTGCCACAAACGGCGCCGACAGGGCGAAGAACAGCCACAGCGAAGTCAGCGAAACCACCTTCACGCCGGCAATATTCAGCGCCGCACAGGCCACCACCACGGCGAAAGCTACCCACCATCCGCGATTGCCTTGCTGGAACCACGGGAACATGCGGGTCAGGTAAGCCACGAACAGCGTGGGGTAGATCGCCATATCGAAAATCGAAGCGACCAGCGAGAGCCAGGCTTCCTGGAATCCCCAGAAATTTCCCATGGCGCGGCGCACCCAGGCGTAGTAACCGCCTTCGTAGGGCAGAGCGCTCGAAAGCTCGCCGATCATGAAAGCCGTAGGCAGGCTCCAGAGCAACGGCGTGAGCAGCAGAATAAGGATGCCGCGTCCGTAACCGGCGCCGTGCACGATCTCTTCCGTGCCATAGGTTCCGCCCGACACCATAAAGAAGGTGGCGGCGACCAAAGGCCACAGGGTGAGGCGCACGAACTTCTTGGGAGCGATCGGGTTCCGGTGGGGTGCGGCGGCGAGAGGCTGGGGGTTCTCTATTTGGTGACGCGGGGCGCTAGCTGATGCCAATTTCTATGGCTTCCTCCTCAAGCGACTCACTCTCAGCTACTCCGCAGCGGGCTGGTCGTTTTCTCGAAAGCGTGCTCGAGCTTTCTGGTTTGGTTAGATTCCAGAAATCACGCTGGAGTTAGTTCGCAATGTTGAGATTACGGGAATTTTCCACAGATGCAAGAAAAATGTGGAGTTTTTTCTGAAAAGTCTTGTCAGGGAGGCCAGCGTCGGAGGTAACGGCCCAGTACCTAGTACCCAGTAAAACTCGACGATGATGTGATCGCGACTGGCTACTAGGTACTGGGTACTGCACTTCAGACTTTCTTCCACAACTCTTCCCGCGGATCTTCCGGGTTAAGCTTGGCCAACTCCCGCAGCAGTTCTTTGGTTCGCTCGTCCCGAGGCATCGGCACGGTCACGGTGATCTCGACGATCTCATCCCCCCGCACCCCGTCCTTGGTGGCCGAGGGCACGCCTTTCTCGCGCAGGCGCAGCTTCTGCCCTGACTGCGTCCCCGGAGGAATTTTCAGCAGCGCCCGCCCGTCAATAGTCGGAACCTCAATCTTGGCGCCCAGCGCGGCCTCAGTGGCGCTGACTGGCACGGTAAGGTAGATGTCGTCCCCGTCGCGCCGAAAAATGGGATGCTCCCCGGTCCGGATGATCACGTACAAGTCGCCAGCCGCGCCGCCGTGCGTCCCCGCGTTGCCCTTGCCGGCTAGCCGGATGCGCTGCCCATCGCGCGTCCCGGCCTTGATGCGCACTTCCAGCGGCTCAGTGCGGCTTACCGTTCCCTCGCCGTGGCAAACGGCGCAGGTAGAAATGTTCTTGCCCGTCCCCTCGCAGTGCGGGCACGGCACGTTAAACTTCATGCGCCCGCCGGTCTGCGTGACTTGGCCAGTTCCGTCGCACTCCGGACACTTTCCCGGCGCTTCGATATAGCCCTTCCCGTGGCAATTCGAGCAAACGTCCTGCCGCGTAATGTTGAGCCGCATCACACCGCCCCGGATCGCCGTCCAGAACGGAACGTTGACCTGGTATTCAAGGTCGGAGCCCGGTTCGGGTCCGGTGTCGGCCGCCGTCGCTCCACGGCTGCCACCGAAGATTCCCGAGAAGATGTCGCGGAATCCACCGCTGCCGCCCGTTCGCCGGCTTCGCCCCGCGCCATCCACCAGGTCCGAGAAATCGAAGCCGCTGAAGTCAAAACCCTGACCGCCCGCCGGCCCCGCACCCCCGCCCGAGAATCCGCCAGGCGAGCCTCCAGGAAAGCCGCCCGCGCCCCCGCCCGCTTTCGCATAAGCCTCGGCCGTAGCCGGATCAATATTGTCGGAATAGAACCCGACCTGGTCGTAGATTTTGCGCTTCTTAGGATCGCTGAGAACTTCGTTCGCCTCGGAGAGCGCCTTGAACTTCTCCTCCGCCGACTTGTCCCCAGGATTGACGTCAGGATGGTACTTCCGCGCCAGCTTGCGAAACGCCTTCCGAACCTCCTCCGCCGAGGCGGACTTCTTCACGCCGAGGATCTCGTAATAGTCTTTCTTGGAAGTGGTTGCCATTTAGGATGTGCGCTTGTACTGCTGAATCCTACCCGAAATCTGTCATCCTGAGCGGAGTGAGCTGGTGAGCAACGCGAACCGGCTCGCGCAGTCGAAGGACCCCATCACTCTCAATCCGACCGTTGAACGCATCAGGGAGTTCTCATCGCGTCAACTGTTAGATCAACACTACCGTTCTTAGTTCGGCATCCGCTGCTTCTCTTCCTGCAGCACGACCAGCGGCCCCGCCTCCGCCGCGTCCTCGTATACCGGAATCGACAGCGCCCCATCTGGCGTGGAAACAAAAAACAGCCACCGCTTGTCGTCCTCGGCAAGACTCAGAAAATAAGTCTGGTCATTCACCTGAAAATCCATTTCAATTTCTCCAAGACCTGTAAAACAACGTTAACCGCACAACGCGATGACGCGGACAAAAGCCCGCGCCACCCGATTCAAGCTAGAAGCTAGAAGCTAGAAGCTTCTTTACTTCTTGTCCTCTACGTCCACGTACTCAGCGTCAATCACGCCTTCATCCTTCTTCTGACCGGCGCCGTTCGTGCCGGAAGCCGCACCAGCCCCATCCGTCGGAGCCGGCCCAGCGCCCGCCGCCGGACCCTTCGCCTGCGCCGCCTTGTACATCTCTTCCGCCAGCTTGTGCGAAGCCTTGGTCAGGTTCTCGCGAGCCTTCTCCATCTGCGCCTTGTCGTTCGACTCCAGCGCCTTCTTGGCATCGGCTACGGCGTTCTCCACGTCTCCACGCTCCGAGCCGGAGATCTTATCCCCGTTCTCGCGCAGCATCTTCTCCACGTTGTACAGCATGCTGTCGAGCTGGTTCTTGGCCTCGATCGCCTCGCGCTGCGCCTTGTCTTCCGCCGAGTGTGCGTCGGCCTCTTTGGCCATACGCTCGACTTCTTCCTTCGACAATCCCGAAGACGACGTAATCGTAATCTTCTGATCCTTGCCCGTGGCCGTATCTTTCGCGGTCACGTTCAGGATGCCGTTGGCGTCAATGTCGAACGTCACCTCAATCTGCGGCACGCCGCGCGGAGCCGTCGGAATTCCGGTCAAATGGAACTTGCCCAGAGTCCGGTTCTGCGCCGCCATCGGACGCTCGCCCTGCAGCACATGCACCTCAACCGACGTCTGACTATCGGCCGCGGTCGAGAACGTCTCCGTCTTCTTGGTCGGAATCGTGGTGTTCCGCGGGATCATCGGCGTAGCCACGCCGCCCAGAGTCTCAATCGCCAAAGACAGCGGAGTCACGTCCAGCAGCAGCAGGTCTTTTACTTCGCCGCCGAGCACGCCACCCTGAATTGCCGCGCCGATCGCCACCACTTCATCGGGATTCACTCCCTTGTGGCCTTCCTTGCCGAACAGCTCTTTCACCAGCGCCTGAATGCGCGGCATACGAGTCTGCCCGCCCACCAGCACCACTTCCTGGATCTTGCTCGCATCCACGCCCGCATCCTTCATGCACTGCTTGCACGGACCCACCGAACGCTGAATGATGTCTTCCACCATCCCTTCGAGCTTCGCCCGCGTAAGCTTCTTCACCAGATGCTTCGGACCGCCGGCGTCCGCCGTGATGAACGGCAGATTGATCTCAGTCTCCATCGTGGTAGAAAGTTCAATCTTCGCCCGCTCGGCCGCATCCCGCAGACGCTGCAAAGCCATCTCGTTGCCCTTGCCGCGCAGGTCGAGCCCTTCATCCTTCTTGAATTCATCGATCAGCCAGTCGACGATCCGCTGATCCAGATTGTCGCCGCCCAGGTGCGTATCGCCGTTGGTGGCCTTAACCTCAATCACGCCCTCGCCCACTTCCAGAATCGAGATATCAAAAGTTCCGCCGCCAAAATCGTACACGGCGATCATCTCGTCTTTAGTCTTGTCGAGCCCATAAGCCAGCGCCGCCGCCGTAGGCTCGTTGATAATGCGCTTGACGTCGAGCCCGGCAATCTGCCCGGCATCTTTCGTGGCCTGCCGCTGCGCATCATTAAAATAAGCAGGAACAGTAATGACCGCCTCGGAAACCTTCTCGCCGAGGTAGTCTTCCGCCGCCTTCTTCAGCTTCTGCAGAATCAGCGCCGAAATTTGCGGAGGCGTGTGCTCCTTGCCCTGCGCCACCACCGCCACATGGTCGCCCGACTTCACCACCTTATAAGGCACCATCTTGATCTCTTCCGTTACTTCGTCGTAGCGTCGCCCCATGAAGCGCTTGATCGAATAAACCGTGTTCTCCGGATTGGTGATCGCCTGCCGCTTCGCGACCTGCCCCACCAACCGCTCTCCAGTCTTGGTAAAACCAACCACGGAAGGCGTAGTCCGCCCTCCTTCTTCATTAGGGATCACTTTGGGCTCGCCACCCTCCATCACCGCCACGCAAGAATTGGTGGTTCCAAGGTCAATTCCAATAATCTTGGCCATAATTGTCTCCTGTGAACTTTCCTTACTCTTTGCCTGATGCAAATAAGTGCTTTGTAATCAGCGTGTTTATGATTGCTTCCACCGTCATGATAGGATGTGAGCGAATCATTGTCAAGGTTTAGATGCTATGGAACGGGAGGAAGATGCGACTGGGGGAGGCAGTCTAATGGACCGGATGATATTCATCAACATCGCCTGGAAGTCCAGATATGCCGGCTTGAAGGGCGACCAGATTGCGCCCAGCTTCGGCTATGTAAAGCGCCACGGTTTCGGACATGAGATGTTCAACTTTGCCCCGAGCGGCGGAAAAATGTATGGGACTGCCCCATTCCCCCCGCCCGGCTCGGTGAATGTCGAGAAACTGGGTGCCTCGAAGGGGGACGAGTCCGTCTCGGGCGTATTGGTTGTCTGGGTTTCGAGATCGGTTATCGTAGGTTGGTACAAGAACGCGACCGTTTATAGGCATTCACAGCGCCCACCCAAGGGAACCGGCCACTCCTATAAAGGTAAGGCAATTGGTTATAGAGCTGTTGCGCGTGAGTCAGACTGCAAAATCATTCTTCCGCCGGACGCCCGGTCGTTCCCGGTGCCGCGCTCATGGCAGCGCGAGAACGCGATGGGCCGATTTACGTGGTTCGCAGAGGGCGCACCGAATCGCGCGTTTCGGGAAAAGGTTCGCAAGTACATCAATGCCGGGGGAGACATCTCCGCCGTCAAGCTCAGCAGGCGGCAGCCTCAAAAGTCGGCGCGAGCGCCGCACCAATCCGACCCCCAGAAGCGAACTCAGGTCGAGCGCGCCGCGGTAGACCTCGTTACGAAGTATTTCGAGTCCATGAAATTCGACGTCGCCGATGTCGGGCGTGACAATCTCGGATGGGACCTAAACGCTCATCACCGCGTTACCAGTTCTGACCTCAAGCTGGAGGTCAAGGGACTGTCAGGTTCAGGTTCTATCGTTGAGCTTACACCCAACGAATACGCGATGATGAGCAAGCATCGAGGTAACTATCGTGTATGTGTCGTGAGAGGCTGTCTGGATCGAAAACCAGAGCTAGCGGTATTCGCATATAACGAGGCAGCAGATTCCTGGACGGACGAAAGTGATCGCCCACTGAGAATTAAGAGAATGACGGCGGCGAGGCTCCAACTGCCGTGACAAAGTCGGTCACCCCGCTTCTCGCTCCCTTTGCGAGAAGGGGATTCCACGGTCCCATCCCTCTGGGAATTCAGTGATTCCCAGCAACGCGCCTCCAGAACAAACCACTTGACATGTACGGTTACACCGTACATACTGGAATAGGTAACAGCTGTTTCTCTCTCTTTAGTCCGCCCTTAGGTTCGATAACAAGGGTGCAACCGCGTAGCGGTGCCAAGAACTCACAGCGGTTCGAATGGGAGAGAAACATGATCAGCAACAAGGACAACATGCAACTTGTCCGCTTTCGCCACAAAGGGCTAAGACAGCTCCACGAGGAGGGAAGCGCCAAGGGCGTGCCGCCCGCGATGGCCGATAAGCTGCGCAAGCTTCTGTTCGCCCTCGAAACCGCCGAGACGCTGGAGCAGCTTCGCCGCTTTCCCGGATGGAGACTGCATCCTCTGAAGGGCGACCGGAAAGGATCGTGGAGCCTGACTGTTACCGGAAACTGGCGGCTGATTTTCTGGTACGACGAACGGACGAACACCGCCAGCGACATTGATTTGATCGACTATCACTGAGAGGCGCGAAATGCCCATGAAGAACCCGCCCCATCCGGGCGACCTGATAAGAACCGAAGTCATTGAAGCTCTCGGCCTCACCGTGTCGAAGGCGGCGGAGATTCTGCAGGTGCGCCGCGCCACGCTCTCCGATCTTCTCCACGGCAAGGCCGCGCTGACCCCGGAAATGGCTCTGCGCATCGAAAAGGCCTTCGGCCCCGACATGGATCACCTTCTCCGCATGCAGCTCGCCTATGACGTGGCGAAAACGCGAGAACACGCACGGAGCCTTGCAATCAAGCGGTATGCGCCGGCATGAGAACCCCAGGTATGAAGGAAGACCGACGGCAGTTCCCATGACGCGTGGTTCCGCGCCAAGGTGCAAGAGGCGCTCAACGACCGGCGCCCCGCTACCCCGCACAAGAAGGTCGAAGCGCGCTTCGCGGAAAGACAGAGAAGAGCCGCCGCGCTGCGGAAGGCGCGATAATCGGTCAGAGGACTCCATGGTCTTTGCCAAGCGTCTTCGCGAAGGGGTGGTTCGCGGCGACATAACCTGTAGCGTCAGGATTTGGACCAGGCCCCATGTCACGGAAGGCCGCCGCTATCGCATGGGAGATGGCGAGATAGAAATCGAGTCGATCACCCCGATCGGCTTTCCCGATATCACTCCGGAACTAGCGCGGGAATCCGGCTTCCTTGGAGTACTCGATCTGCTAAAGGTCGCCAAGCACGGTAAGGGCAATAACATATATCTGATTCGATTTCACTATATTCCGCCTCGCAGGAAGCGCAGGGGCGGCCCGAAGGGAAAATAGTGCGGCTTGCCAGAGCGGGAAAACCGCGTAAGGATTGTAGGCATATGAGCGATCTGCGAAGCCAGATCAACGGCCTCACCCCTGACAAAACAGAAGTAGGCGATGCTCTCCTCCACGGTTATTGACGCGAAAGACCGGCATCGGTAAACCTGTTCGTTGAAGACTCCGGCACAGCGCCCTCCTGGAAGCAGAATACATCGAGAAAAGTTCTGTCCTATGTTCCTCTGTGTCCCCTGTGTTAAAGGTTTTGTATTTTTCCCGAAGCCCGAATAATCTCAGTCGAACTCGAAAACCTCTTGTTCCACCGGACTACTCCATACCGGAGCGAAAGACTGCCGATGCAGCGGCGTTGGACCGTAATGCTGCAGGGCGGCCAGATGCTGCGGCGTGCTGTAGCCCTTGTGCGAAGCCAGGCCGTATTCGGGGAAGACCGCGTCCCACTCGCACATCATGCGGTCGCGTTCGACTTTGGCCAGAATCGAAGCGGCCGCAATCGAGGCGGAAAGCGCGTCGCCATGAATGATGGCCTGCTGCGGCAGTTCGCAATCCAGGCAAACCGCGTCGACCAGCAGATGATCCGCCGCGGGTGCAAGCCGCATCACCGCCTCGCGCATCGCCAGCCGCGACGCCTGATAGATGTTGATCTGGTCGATGCGTGCCGCATCCACCGCCGCAACCGCCCAGGCAACGGCATGGTCGCGAATGCGCGGCGCCAGCAGTTCGCGGCGTTCCGCCAGCAGCAGCTTGGAATCGCGCAAACCGCGAACCCGATAGCCACGGTCGAGAATCACTGCCGCAGCCACCACCGGACCGAACAAAGATCCGCGCCCCACCTCGTCCACTCCGGCCACCAGCACCGCGCCTGATGTCCACGCGTTCTTTTCGTAGCGCAGCGTGCAGCGCAGCTTTTTCAGCAGCCGCAGCTTCACCGCCGATGGAGAAAGCTCGAACTCGGACGCAACCTTCGCAGTACTCGACATTAAGATGTGAAACGAAGTGTGTCCACCATCTTCGCCTGCAAGAAGAGACTTCCGCAAGCGAGAAAAATCCACAGCCAGAAATCCACCTTCTCACTCACGCACGATCAGCCACGCGTCCGCCTCAAGGTAACGCCTGCCTGGTAACCATTACTTTGATTACGAAGGTACATTGTCCGTTAGGACATGTACTGCTATGTTGACTACATCTCGATTAGCGAGGAGCAGTTGTGATCGCCAAAGCAATCCAGCCGCGGCAAGACGCTCTGCCAGAAGATGGCAAGCCGCAAGCCGTCGCCCCCATCGATAGGATCGATAAGTTAATCCACCGGGCGCTGCCGGTTCGCCTGATTCACATGCACAACGGCGAGCGTGGCGCGATGGAGTTTGCTTGCACCTATGACATTCATCCCCGCGGCGCGCGGCTGCGCAGTTCACGCAATGTGAAAGTAGGAGATTTGATCACGATTGAACGCGGACGCAGCAAGTCGCTGTGCAGGTAGTCTGGATCGCCGACCCGGACTCCGAGTTGCGCGGGCAGTTCACCGTGGAATGCATCGAGGGCAGCAAGATTCCCTGGGAAGAAGAGTTGCGGCAAATGGAGGAGCAATATCTGCCGGTCGTTCCATCTGGGCCAAACCGAACGCCGGGGTTAACCGCCTTTCGCCGAGGTGAGCAAAACCGGCGGCGAGGGCCGCGATTCCCAGTGGAAGGCGAAGCTAGTCTGGCAGAACTTGGGGGCCGTTCTCATGGAGAGGGACGACTGGAGCAGATTTCCGAATACGGCTGTCTCATCAACGCCCACGATCTGCCAATGCCTGGCACTGGGCTAAGGCTTGTCCTGAATATGTGCGATGTGAGCGTCGCGCTGCGCGGGCACGTAAGATACACGGCCGGAAACCGCGCCATGGGCGTGGAGTTTCAGGAGATCCGGCAGGGCGACCGTCCTTTGCTCGACTACGTGCTGAACCGTTTGAAGAAGCCGCGACCCGAGGACTTCGCCGACCTCGAAGTGATCACCGAGCACCTGGATGCGGTCGCCAGGTAGAGACTGCCTGAAGAAATTCTCAGCTCGGTCGTTCCACGTCGCGCAGGCGTGCCGCTTTGCCCTTGAGTCCGCGCAGATAATACAGCTTGGCGCGGCGGACTTTGGAGGAGCGTAGCAGATCGACCTTATCGATCACTTTGGAGTGGACGGGAAAAATGCGCTCCACGCCTTGTCCGAAGCTGATCTTGCGGACAGTGAAGCTGGCTTGCGGGCCGTGGTCGCGCTTGATCACCACGCCTTCAAAGGCCTGCACACGCTCCTTGTCGCCTTCTTTGATCTTCACGTGAACGCGAATGGTGTCGCCCGGGTGGAACTTAGGAATGTCGGTGCGTTGAGTTTTCGCCAGCAGTCTTTCGATAATCAAGTTCGACATGATTGTGAGTCCTCTGAATTCTTAAATGATCTTTTGTTTGTGAAACTCGTCGTTCGTGAAACTCAGCCGCGATTCTTTTTGACCTCGGCCAGAAACTTGTTGTCTTCCTCACTCAGCATCGCGCCCTCCAGCAAATCTGGCCGGTTGCGCAAGGTCTTTTCCAGCGCCCGCTGGCGGCGCCATTTGCGGATTTCTTCATGGTTGCCGGACATCAACGCTTCCGGCACCGCAATCCCGCGAAACTCGGCTGGCCGGGTGTAGTGCGGATAATCCAGCAATCCATTCGAACCGCAAGTCGAATCCGCACCGCTTACATCTCTCACTTTCGCGTCAATCGTAAACGATTCCTGCTGCGTCGACGCTTCGTTTCCCACCGCTCCAGGAAGCAATCGCATCACGGCTTCCGCGATCACGGCTGCGGCCATTTCACCCCCGCTCAAAACATAGTCGCCGATGGAAAGCTCGCGATCAGCGAGAAAGTCCGCCACGCGCTCGTCCACACCCTCGTACCGCCCGCAAACTAACACGATGCGGTCGAGCAAAGCCAATTCCGCCGCAACTTTCTGCGTGAACCGTTGCCCCTGCGCTGAGAGCAAAACCACAGACTGCTTGGCGCGTTTCGCGAAGCGATCTTCCCGCGGCGCAAGACCCATCGTTTCCAGGCATTCAAACAGCGGTTCCGGCTTCAGCACCATGCCTTCGCCGCCTCCGAAAGGCCGGTCGTCCACGGTGCGGTGACGATCATGGGTGAACGCCCGCAGGTCGTGGACTTGAATTTCTGCCAGCCCCATCTCCTGAGCCCGGCGGGTGATGCCGTATTCCAAGGGTCCGCGAAAGAAGTCCGGAAAGATGGTGACTATGTCGGCCTTCATCGCAGAACCCGCAACCCAGTTCCCAGTTCTCGGTTCTCAGCTCTCAGCAAAGACCTTCGCTTCGCGTGTCTTTCAAGGCCTTTTCTTTCTCGCCGGCTGTGCCTGCTCTCGCTTCTCCTCTGCGGTGAGCGGGGCGTTCACTTCCAGCAAGCCTTCGGGCAACTTCATCCGGACCCGCTTTTGCTGCACGTCGACGCTGTCGAGATAAGCCTCAGCGAACGGGATTTCAACCAGTTTCGCCGCAGCATCGCGCACGATCAACAACGGCGCTTCGCCCGCTCCAAACTGAACATCTTCGATACGTCCGATCTCGCTGCCGTGGTCGAGCACTGCACAACCGACCAGGTCGCTGAGATAATTCCATCCTGCCTGCAACTCCGAACGCTGGCTGCGCGGTACCTGTAATTCGCACCCGACCAGTGCTTCTGCCTCGGTAATAGAATCGACTCCCGCGAACTTCAGCACCAGCAGCCCCTTGTGCGGCCACAGGTCTTCTACTTCCAGTTCGCGGCGGTCGGCATCTGGCCCGCGTGGCAGCGCTAGCAACTTCATCCCGGCGCTGAATCGCCTTGGAACGTCGCTATAAGTCTCGCTCGCAACTTCGCCGCGGCGGCCCTGTGTTTTCACCACGCGGGCCAGCGTAATGAACTCACTACTTGTTTCAGGATCGCGAATGGTCCGGTTCCCTGCTCGAAGCGCAGCGCCTAAAAGCGACATTCCTGCCTGCGCTTACGGCATGCCTGAAGGCATGCCCTGATACGAATCGGCATTACAAACCGCCGCTTCCCGGCTCTAGTCGATGACTTCCAGCGTGTAGCGCTTTCGTGCCCGCACTCCCGCGGCGTTCAGAAGCGTGCGCAGCGCGCGGACGTTGCGGCCTTGCCGGCCAATCACTTTGCCCACGTCCTCTTCGGCGACTTCCAGTTCAATTACGTCGTCGTCGAGATGGTCCACAAAGACCTGGTCGGGAGCATCGACGATCCACTTCGCAATCTGCTCGATGAGAGCGCGCACATCTCCAGTGGATTCGGTCATAGTGTTGGCTCATGCCGCAGGAACTGCCGGGGCGGCCGGGGGCTTGGAGTAGAGCTTGCCCACCCGCTCTGACATTTGCGCGCCCTTCGACACCCAATAGTCCACGCGCTCGCGCTTGAAGTCCACGCTGGCAGGGTTGGTTCGAGGGTTGTACGTCCCCACAACCTCCACCGGCCGGCCGTTGCGCGCGCGCTCCTTCTCAATCACCACAATGCGGTAATGCGGTTGTTTACGCGCACCCATGCGCGAGAGTCGAATCATTAACACAGATGTATATCCTTGTTCCGGAAGAGTCCGGCGAGGTCAAGACAAACACTTATTATGCCGGAGGTTAGCGGGAATGGCAAGGGTGGAACGAGCATGTGTCAAGTGGCGTCCAGTTTCGGTTTCGGCAGCGCCAACGGATAGGCAGCCAAACAGTTGAAACCTAAGCGAGTCATGGCATCCGTTTGGATTACAATACGACGGGAATGAAACAGTCCGTGTCCAATGGCAGCTAAGGCCAATTGATGCTACTGGCTCGCGGGTCAGGGTCAAGCGTACATTGATTAAAAACGCCTGACGATCCGGGCGATTCCGCTCATTGTGATCCATATCGATCGGCATGAAACGATTCCACCCCTCCAGCATCTAGATCCGAAGATTAGGGCGAATCATAATCGTGTAAGGTGTGATCACTTGGTTCGGGAAATATCAACTTGCACATGATCAAAGGGACGTCGATTGAGGCTCAGTGATTGGAAATCTAGTCCTGACTTCTCGGATCACCGCGCCTGTACAATCGCTCTATCTGGACATTCTGACCACCGGTTCCCGTTTCTTATCTGGCAGGCAAACCAAACGAGGACATCTCCACCATCCCTAAATTCGAGGTTGGACAATAGGCTTAACGAAGTCTATAGAAATCCAAGGTCTATTCGCCAAGTCGAACTGGCGTTGCGTCAAATCGGATTGCTTAACGGCCTGTTGCGCCAATTGCTCCGTGTGAGTTCCGGAGGTTTTCATTAATTCTACTTGGCCCTCGGCAGCAATAACCTGCTTAGAAGCGTGTTCAATGATTTTGTCGGTTTGTTTTCCGGCACTTTCCATCTGCCCAAGTTGCCCTTGCATGGCAGCCAATTGTCCCTGCATCGCTACCCGTTGTGCCTTCATTTCGCCTAGGGTCTTGTAAGCAGCCCGAACGCCAATGATGCCGACTACGATCAAAACGCCAGTGAAGCAGATATAAATCCGATCCCACCAATCTTTCGTTACTGACACAGGGGGAAGTTCGCGGATAAGTACGGGCTTCTGTGTATTTTCGGCTGCTGGGCTATGACTTGTATCTTAGTTCGGCTGGGTGCTGATCGACTGGACGATGGAAGGCGATTGTTGAGCTGGAGGCTTATCGGCGCCGGACTCCTTTGTGACGTTCTGGGCCGTTCTATTGCTTGGATCGGCTGCCTTCCTTGGGACCGGTGCCGATGTCTGAATGACGGCCAGGAGGGGAGCCAGCGCGAGGTATTTCATGGCAGCACAATTGTAAGACACTACCCAACTCAAGCTGTAGATTCATATCGTGCTAGGACGAACAAGAAGGTCAAGAAGCGACCTGCTTCGATAGTGCTGCGTGAAGAAAAGCACAGCTCCCGCGTTCGACGCGCTCATGCGCAACCTGAAACACGTAATGTCGTCCGGCCCCCACACTCGCGACGAGTTGAACGAACTCTAATTCCTCCCTGCCTCCGCATCTTTCCCCGCCCTGCTAAACTCAAATGTTTTGGAGGCGACACTTTGCAGGCAGTCTACATTCTCTCCGCAGCGCGCACGCCGATTGGCAAGTTCGGTGGATCGCTCGCGTCACTGACGGCAGCGGACCTGGGCGTTGTAGCCGCCAAGGCGGCTATCGAGCGCGCCGGAATCCAGCCCGCAGCAAGTGGAAGAAACCATCTTCGGCAACGCGCGGCAGGCCGGTGGCGGACCGAATCCCGCCGCGGCAGATTTCCATTCGCAGCGGCTGTGCCGCAGGAAGTGCCGGCGTTTACCGTTAACAAAGCTTGCGCTTCTGGGACTGAAGTCAATCGCGCTGGCTTATCAGGCGATTCTGCTTGGCGATGCGAGTTGCATTCTGGCGGGCGGCACGGAATCCATGTCGCGGGTTCCTTACTACCTCGAAGCGCGCTGGGGATACCGACTCGGCAACCAGGATCTGGTCGACGGCATGTACCGCGACGGTTTTTTCTGTCCCATGGCGAAGATGGTGATGGGTGAAACCGCCGAAGTGCTGGCCGAGCATTACAAGATTTCGCGCGAGGAGCAGGATGAGTACGCTCTGATGTCGCAAACCCGCGCGGGACGGGCGATTGCGGCTGGCCGGTTTGACGCTGAACTTGCACCGGTCACTATTGAAGGCAAGAAGGGCGTGACCACCTTCAGCCGCGACGAGCATCCGTTTCCGGATGCGAGCATGGAGAAGCTGGGCAAGCTGGCTCCGGTGTTTTCGAAAACCGGGACTATCACCGCAGGTAATTCTTCGGGAATCACTGATGGCGCAGCTGCGGTGGTTGTGGCGAGCGAACATTTCGTGAAGAAAAACAATCTGAAGCCGCTGGCGAGAATATCGGCTGCGACCTCGGCGGGAGTCGATCCGCGCACGATGGGGATTGGGCCTGTTCCAGCGCTGCGCAAACTGGAAGAGAAGCACAATCTCAGGCTGCACGATTTCGGCCTGATCGAACTGAACGAAGCCTTCGCCGCGCAGGTGCTCGCCTGTGACCGCGAATTGAATTTCAACCGCGACCGGCTTAACGTGAACGGCGGAGCGATTGCGATCGGACATCCCATCGGCTGCACCGGCACACGCATCGCCGTCACGTTGTTGCACGAGATGCTGAAGCGCAACACCCGGCGCGGCGTGGCTACTTTGTGTGTCAGTGGCGGATTGGGGATGGCCCTGGCGCTGGAGAATGTGGCGTGACAGCCGGGAGGGCCTTTCGTACCGCTGAGCGCACAGCTGGGACCGCCCGACGAATCCTAACTTTGCCCCGAACCCGGCTTCTGCTATGCTTCTCCGGCTCCTCACTCTGAGGCTGACGTTGGTCGGGAACTGTCGGCGACCATATTAAGGAGGATACTGTGAATCGATGGATCCTAGGTGGTTCGTGTTTCGTCGCATTACTGCTAATCGCACCGGTGGTGTTGGCACAGGAGTTTTCCGCGGACGTGGTGAATACAAAACCAGGCAGTCATGGGCAACTGAGCAAGGTCTACGCGGCCAAGGACAAAGTGCGATTCGAAGTAACGAGTGAAAATCCGGCGATGGGCCCGAGTGCCGTCATCTTTGATGACGCGCGCCACACCCACACCCTGGTAATGGCGGACCGGCACATGTATATGGACGTGCCTACGCCGACGGTCAAGTACATAATTACGAATTACTGGCGAGTGCAGGACGTAAATGATGCCTGCCCGGCATGGAAGAAAATGTCAGAAGAAGCTGGGACTGACAAAAACTGGGGTAGCTGCACAAAGATAGGGAGCGACACGCTGAACGGACGCAATACCGTTAAGTACGAGGGCGTCTCCAAAAAGGGCGAGAAGATGCATGTATGGGTGGACACGAAACTGCACGTTGTCGTGAAGACCGATGAAGGGGGATTCGAGCTGCGCAATATCCAGGAAGGCTCGCAGCCGGCTAGCCTGTTCGAAGTTCCTGCCGGCTACACCAAGTTCGATATGGGCGGAATGATGCAGAAGCAACGCTGATGGGGCGGCCGCGTTGACTCCCGCGAAACGCGGTCGCTATACTTTTCTCAGGCGCCGGATTTCAGGAGATGGAATGCCTCTTTCTGCGGTAATCGTGGACGATGAGCAACTGGCCCGCGATGAACTCGCATACCTGCTCAAGAGCGTTGGCGACGTCAATGTGGTGGCGCAAGGGAAAAACGGTCTCGAGGCCGTCAGCCTCATCAAAGAACACTCGCCTGATCTAGTCTTTCTCGACGTCCAGATGCCCGGACTCGACGGCTTTGGCGTTATCAAGAAGCTTCTCGATAAGAAGATTCCACTGCCCAAGATTGTTTTCGCTACGGCTTTTGACCAGTATGCGGTCAAGGCGTTCGAGGTGAACGCGGTCGACTATCTGCTCAAGCCTTTCGACAAGAAGCGCGTCGCGTTGTCGGTGCAGAAGGCCCGCGCCCAGCAGGGAGCCGAGAGCTTGCCGGCAGAGAAAATCGACACCCTGGTGCGAATGCTGCAGGCGCCGAAAACTCAAACCTCGAAGATTCTACTCAAGGCCCTGGGGCGAATGTTTCTAGTGGATCAGAGAGAGATCTGCTACGCCTCGATTGAGGACGGTGTGATTACAGTGGTGACGGCGGGACCTTCGGGTATGGAGGGGCATTCGAACTGCCGTACTTTGGAAGAACTACTCTCCAGCCTGGATCCTGGTTTGTTCTGGCGCGCTCACCGATCCTATTTGGTGAACATCAATCGGATTCGCGAAGTTGTGCCCTGGTTCAAGAGTTCGTACCAGTTGCGCATGGACGATAAGAAGCAGAGCGAGATTCCTGTCAGCCGGGCGCAGACCAAACGGCTGCGCGAGTTGTTTGGGCTGTAAGTTCTTAGTACCTAGTACCTATACCTAGTACCTAGAAAAGCATTCGCGCTACATTTCGCGCGAGGCATTCCACTAGGTACGGTACTAACTGGAGGGCGGCTTCAGTTTCGAATCCGCCCTCCAAGGCGGGGGAGGGTTATACCGCCAACGCTTCCAGACCGCTCCGATTGCGAATGATCAGATTCGCACCATCCAACCGGATCAATCTCTTTTTCTTCAAATCACTGAGCAACCGCGTCACCGTCTCGCGCGAGGAGCCGATTCGTTGCGCCATTTCTTCGTGGGTCATGACGGAACGCAGGCGCAGTTCCTCCGACTCCATACGTGCGGGAGGAGCGCACGACGACAACAACAGCCTCGCCAGCTTTCCTGACGAAGACCGAGATAGCACTAAATCATGGATATCGCGATACGCACCCTGGAACTCACGGCTCAGCGACAGGGCAGCGTGCGCTCCCACTTCACTGTGGTTCTGGAGGATGGTCATGAAGTCCTGGCGGCCGATAAAATCCAACTGGGATGGCACCGCGGTTTCGGCGGTGACTTCATAGTTCGTGCCGGAAATAGCAGCGCTCAATCCCACAACCTCCCCGGCTTCCGCCAGTTTTAAGATCAGTACTTTGCCTTCTTTGGAGGTCGTGTACAGCTTCACCTTGCCAGAGCAAAGAACAAACACTCCCCGCGGCGACTGCCCTTCCACAAAAAGCAGAGCGCCGGCAGGCATCACGGTGTGGTGACTGACTTCGTCTACCGACCGCAGCGCCGCCGGTGAAAAACGGCAGAAAAAACCGTCACGGCTCGCTTTGCAACCCATGCAGCTCTCGATGATGTCGAGTCCGTAGGGAGCTCTCATACCTGCCTCCATTGTTGAACTGCCCCGGTCATCCCCGTCGACGGGAATGTTTTCCGGAGGTTGTGGCTCCATTTGCTGCAAACCTTCGAGCAAGCACCGGGCGTGGGCGCGGGTGTCGGAATGCGGGCTGCGCGCGGCAGAAATGACTTCCCACGCCGCACTAGGGTCGGCACGTTGCTCCCACTCCACCTGGCAAGCGAACAGATACAGAAGGTCGTTCACTTCTGCATTGGCCTGTCCGGGGACTTGATCGCGCCGCGGCTCGGCCGCAGCCCTAAAATCAGGCGGAATCCCGGCCCAGGTGTCAGCGCGGCCGCGCGGCCCAAGCCTGGACATCTCTTCGGGCCGGGCTGACGGTCTGACGGTCGCTGGCAGCAGGCGAACTATGTTCTCCGGCTGGTAGTTCCTGGCGACTAACACGGTTCACTCCTGACCCGGATGGAGTCGGTGTTGATAGGGTGTAACTCGTCCGTCTGCATTCGGGAAAAGCCGCCCCAGCTTCGTTCCCGATCGAGGAACTCCGTGCACTTGTTGTTCCAGAATGGCCCAGCAGCGGGAACGGTGTAACTAGAAGAAAGAGAAGCTTATTCGATAGGGAGTTGTTACCTTCTAGACAACCGCCTGCCGACCATTCGGCAATTGGAGGATGCGTCGGCACTTAAAGTCACTAGGTGAGACTGAGAGGCAGGACCGGCCAAGAAAGAAGTTGCGATGGCATCGTGGGCATTGCGCTCGGCCGCAACCTTGGCTAAAATCGTGCGCAGTCGTCGGCTGGAAATCGGCGGATTTGAGGAGGTCCTCATGCCAACCATCCCCCGCATTTCGGGATTGATCGCATCCTGCTTGTTTTGCATTCCCGCAGTCTTTGCTCAAACCAACCCCCCTCCGCCCGACCCGCACGAGATGGTGACGCGGCAACCGCGAGTTCTCACCAAACCAGCCGATCGCTCCGCCGCCCTCGGCCTGCTGGATCGCGCGCGAGAAAACCACGACCTGCACGGAATCTCCGCGCCCTATGCGCTCAAAGTATCGTTCGAAACCAACGGGGCTGCGCAGGCTGAAGGCGCGGGAACGATGGAGGAGTTATCCGACGGCCGGTCGCACTGGCGCTGGAGTGCTCAGTTGGGGGATTCGCGCGTGATGCGTGTGGGTGACGGAAGTCGCGTGTACGGCACGAATCCTTCCGAACCCGTTCCCATGCGCATCCAGTTGGTTCGTTACCTTCTGCTGAGGCCCATCATGCACGACCTGGGCGCGTTCGAGATTCGCGCCGCGAATGTCGAGCACGACGGCAAGACGCTGGCATGCCTGCTGCTCAGCCATGCGATTCCGCCGAATCCCGCGCCGCGCTCCTGGGTGGAGAGAGAAGACTGCATTGATCCCGCAACGGGCCTCTTGCAAATGTTGTCCGAAGCGCCGGGAATTTACGCGGTCTACGATTACAGCGGCGCTGCGGAATTTCACGGCCACACTTTCCCGCGGCAGATTTCGGTATTCGAAGACGGACGGCTCGCAGTTCAGGTGCGCGTGGAAAGCCTGGAAGACGCGCCCAATATCGATGCGAATCTCCTGAAGCCGACGCCGGAAATGGCGGATGCGGGAGAATCGTTCGCCCTGTCGGCACCCCGCCGCATTCCGATGCGCGTCGATCCCTCCAATGCGCCGACTTCACGTTTCTTCCAGCCAGTGATCGTTCACGTGATTCTGGACGCGGAGGACGGCAGTGTGCTGGACGCGGAAGCGCTACAGAATTCCGATCAGGATTTGAGCCGCTCCGCGATTGATCTGGTGAGGAACACGGCATTCGACCCCACGGGATTTCAGCAGGAAGCTTTCATCAACGTGCAGTTTCACTTCCCCGCAGTGACACTGGGCGGACCACCGATATTTCACTCTTCCGTGCGTTGGGTGGTATTGGATCAACCAGTCAAAATCACAAAGGTGCATAGGCCACGGCGCTAAACCAGGGGCTTAACAGAGACCGATGCGTTGAGGCTTCGCATCAGGGCTTCAGCCATGCCAACGACCGTCGAAAATGAATGGGCTTGAGCCCCAGTTGCGCCTGAGGCGATTTTTGAAGGCACGACCGGTCCGGTAAGCCTCGAAGGCGTACCCTGATACGAACCTTCGCTCCGCGTAACAGAACGGTCAAGATGTCAACCGAGCCAGACGACTTCTATTCCTGTTCCCGAGCTGTCTCTCTGCGCGTGATTCCCAGGCGCTGCATCTTCGACTGCAGGGTAGTGCGTTTCAATCCGAGCCGCCGGGCTGCCCCGGTTGGTCCGGAGATCATTCCAGCAGTCTCTCGCAGCACGCGCAGGATGAGTTCGCGTTCCGTCCCTTCCAGCGACTGCTCTGTAGAGCTGGTTTCCGCCTGGAGGTCAGCCAGCGGCGCCCGCAGGGCCGTTCCGTCGGTGAGAATGACGGATCGCTCAATGAAGTTTTCCAGCTCCCGGACGTTGCCCGGCCAATGCCAATTCACGAGGGCGTCCATGGTTTCGTTCGGAATGCTCTCGATGCCGCGATTCATCGCACGGGCGAATTTCAAAACAAAGTAACGGACGAGCAGTGGAATGTCCTCACGCCGCTCACGCAGCGACGGCGTGCGAAGGGGAAAAACATTCAAGCGGTAGAACAGGTCGCTGCGAAACTCTTTCTCGGCCACGCTTTTGGCGAGATCGCGGTTGGTGGCCGCGATCAGGCGCAGATCGACCTTGATCGTCCGCGTTCCGCCCAGCCGTTCGAACTCGTGATCCTGCAAGACGCGCAGCAGCTTGGGCTGCAACTCCAGGGGTATTTCGCCGATCTCGTCTAGAAAGAGGGTGCCCTTGTCGGCCAGTTCCAGGCGGCCAATCTTCTGGCTGACGGCCCCAGTGAAGGCGCCCTTCTCGTGTCCGAACAGTTCGCTTTCCAACAATCCCGTGGGAATCGCAGCGCAATGCAAGGTGATAAAGCCCCGCTCTTTGCGTTTGCTGGCGCGATGGATGGAGCGGGCGATAAGTCCCTTGCCGGTTCCGGTTTCTCCCAGGATCAGAACCGTGGCATCGCTGGAGGCGACGATGGCAACCTGATCCAGCATCTGCCGGAGAGCCGGACTCTCCCCGATGATCTCCTCAAAATGAAGCTGAGCACGGATGTCGCCTTGCAGATGCCGTTTGTCCTGCTCCAGCCGGCTCCGCAGCAGTTCGACCTCCCGGGCGGTCCGCGCGTTCTCTAAAGCGATCGCGAGTTGAGCGGCAACCTGGTTGAGAAGCGTCAAGTCGTCCGTCTTAAAGGCGCCGGCCCGTGTGCTGCCGAGTACCAGGACTCCCAGAGGTCCATTGGGTCGGAGCAATGGAACACAACAAAGCGACTTCAGGCCCTCCGACAGCAAGTGGTCCGTGGTCCCAGCGGGGAAGCCTTGCATCTCGTCTTGAGTGAAAATCAAAGGCTGGCCTTCCAGCAGCGCTTTACCCCTCGGATCCTTTGCAGGATTGATTTCTGTGGCATCGGCCGGCCCCTTGCGCAGGGGAAAATCTATTGCCTGCCGCACCAACTGCCCGCTCTTTTCGTCATGCACGGTGAGCGCCGCGTACTCTTGCCGCAAAACCCGGCGCAGGTAGGCGGAGATCTGAGGAAAGGCCTGCCGCACATCCGACTTTGCGGCCAGCACATGGCTGACTTCCATCATCACCTGCTGCCGCTTCTTCTCCTCCCGTAGCGTCTCGGAAACACCCCGCAGCGATTCCTCAAGTTTCTTTTGTTCCGTGACCTCGACCGCAACCACGCCGATTTGCGACACCTTGCCGGTCGTGTCTTTGATGGGAATGTAATGCTCTATCCAGTGGCCGGGTTCGGTTCGGTTGTGCAGCGTAGAACTGATCTCGAGGTCCAAGATGGGCTGCTGAGTTTCCAACACGCGCTTGAATTGCGGCTCGACCAGTTCGGCAAAGTCCCCGAGCATTTCGCGGACGCTCTTCCCCAAATGCGCCTCCGCCGGGCTGCCGTTCATCTCCGCCAGCGTCTGGTTGAGGGCGAGATAGCGGAAGTCAGAATCCAGAATGCAAAAACCCACCCTGGACGCGCTGAAGTAAGCGCCCAATAGTTCTTCCGATTCGAGTAGAGCTTCCGCCAGGTCCCGGCGTCGAGACACTACATCGGCCATCTCCAGCAACGCAGCATAGCGCTGCGGGTCGAATTCTAAGCGTGGCGCGCTTGAGGGGCTCACTACACTGCTACTCCCGGCGGCCGCTCCCCCTCAAAAGCGGACCACATCATTTGGTCAGGTAACTCGGCATTATAACCATATGTTGCAATAGGTTTAATCGTTTTTCCTGGCAATATCGTTTTTCCGAACAGCCTTTCCCAAGATGGGAGCGGGCGCAGGCCTACTTCTCGCGACCTTGCCAACTGTTGAAAGGTGAAACCGCTTAAGGAAAAGCTATAATCCTCCTATGGCCCGGGGCTGGGAAAGCAAGTCCGTCGAGGCACAACAGGACGAGGCGGCCGGAAGAAGCACACCCGAAAAGCCGCGTCTGACGCGGGAAGCGGCTGACCGGCTCCGCGAAAGGGAAGACCTTCGCCTTTCACTGGAGAGCGTAGTCCAGAGACTTCAGCGCAGCCGACACCCCCGTTACCGCGCCATGCTCGAACAGGCCCTCGCCGACTTGCAGCGGAAACTAGAGTCACTCGGTGCCCGCGACGGAACTGCCAGGCCATCAGATCACTGACGTATAATCGAGATCTTGATGAAAGCCTACGTTTACGTTTCGCTCAAGAAAAGCGTGCTTGACCCCCAAGGCAAGACCATCCAGGGTGCGCTCAAGAAGATGGGCTACAAGGGTCTGGAAGACGTCCGCCAGGGAAAGTATTTCGAACTTACTCTGGATGGCGGGTTAAGCCGTGAAGAAGCGCAAACTGAAGTGGAGCGTATTGCGCGCGAAGTGCTGACCAACCCGGTGATTGAAGAGTTTCGTTGCTCCCTCGCAGACTAAATTTATGGAGTTCCCATGTGTGGCATTGTTGGTTATGTCGGTAAGAAGGAAGTGGTTCCGATCATCCTCGAGGGACTGAGGCGGCTGGAGTACCGCGGTTACGACTCGGCTGGAATTGCCGTGGCCGGCAATGGGGACAAACTGCAGTTGCGCCGCGCGGAAGGCAAGCTGCGCAACCTGGAAGAGGTCATCCGCCTCAAGCCGCTCGACGGCACCTACGGCATTGGTCATACGCGCTGGGCCACTCACGGACGTCCCACGGAAGAAAACGCTCATCCTCATCGCGATTGCACGGGAAAGATCGTGGTCGTACACAACGGCATTGTCGAGAACTATCTCAGCCTGAAGAAAAAGCTGATCGAAGAAGGCCACACCTTTTCGACTGAAACCGATACCGAAGTCATCGCCCACCTGATCGAGAAGCATCTTTTCCAGACCGGCAACGGCCACCGTCCCACGCTCGAAGAAGCGGTTCGCCGGACCGTGAAGGAACTCAGCGGAGTGTTTGCCATGGCCGTCATTTCCGTCGACGAGCCCAATAAGATCGTGGCCGCGCGCAACGGACCTCCTCTGGTAGTAGGCCTCGGCAACGACGAATACTTCGTTGCCTCCGACGTGCCCGCCATCCTCTATCACACGCGCGACATTTTCTTTCTCGCCGATGGCGACCTCGCCGTGGTCACCGTCGATGGAGTGCAACTGACAGATTTCGACGGAAAGGCCATTCACCGCCAGGTGCAGCACGTAACCTGGGATCCCATAATGGCGGAAAAGGGCGGCTTCAAGCATTTCATGCTCAAGGAAATTTACGAGCAGCCGCGCGCCGTCCGCGACACTACGCTAGGACGCATTTCACTCGACACCGGCCACATCTTCCTCGACGAAATGCAGATCGGCGCGGCGGAATTTCGCGCCGCGAAAAAAATCAACATCGTGGCCTGCGGCACCAGCTGGCATGCCGGACAAGCCGGCAAGTTCATGATCGAGAGTTTCGCCCGCGTCCCGGTCGAAGTGGATTACGCCAGCGAATGGCGGTATCGCGATCCCATCGTCAGTCCCGACACCATTACGCTGGTGATTTCGCAGTCCGGCGAAACCGCCGACACCATCGCCGCCCAGCGCGAGGCCAAAGCCAAAGGTTCCCACACACTGGCCATCTGCAACGTTGTGGGCTCCATGATCACCCGCGAAGCCGCCGGAACCATCTACACTCACGCTGGCCCCGAGATCGGCGTAGCGTCGACCAAGGCTTTCACCTGCCAGCTCACCGCTCTTTATCTCTTTGCTCTTTATCTGGCGCAGGTGCGTGGTGCTATGACCGCCGAACAAATCCGCACCGCGGCCCAGGAACTTACGCTCATCCCCGGCAAGCTCGAGAACATCCTCACTCACGACGAAGCCTGCGAAGACTTGGCTAAACGGTTCCAGCGCGCCCAGGATTTTCTCTTCCTCGGCCGCGGCATTCATTACCCCATCGCCCTCGAAGGCGCGCTCAAGCTCAAAGAAATCTCCTACATTCATGCAGAGGGATACCCCGCCGGCGAAATGAAGCACGGTCCCAACGCCCTGATTGACGAGAATCTGCCGGTGGTCATCGTCGCTACGCGAGAGGCCAACAATCCCGACTCGATGGTGCGCTATGAGAAGACGATGTCCAACCTCAAGGAAGTGAAAGCCCGCTCCGGCGTGGTGGTAGCGCTGGCGACCGAAGGCGACGAAGAGATTAAAGAAGCTGCCGACCACGTCCTGTATGTTCCCGCGGCGCCGGAAGAACTCTCGCCCATTCTCGAAATCGTACCCCTGCAGTTGCTGGCTTATCACATCGCAGTGAGACGAGGATGCGATGTGGATCAGCCGAGGAACCTGGCTAAGTCGGTCACGGTCGAGTAGGCAAGATCAGCCTTTGAAGTCGTCAGCCGGCTCAATGTCTGTGTGGCAGAAGTCATCGCCCTTGAACAGCAGAGCCTCGCCCGTCTCTTTCGCCAGCGCGTAGGCGAAGCAGTCGCCAAAGTTGAGCCCCGCGCGATGCCGTCCCTTGCCAAAATCGCGATACGCTTCGCGCGCAATGCGCGCCTGGTTCAACGTTACCGGTTCGACGGAAATTTCGACATCGCGCAACAGGTCATCGAGACGCCGGCTTAAGACAGGATTTTGGTTGCTGTCGACGACGACGGCTGCCTCGACATAGCTGACTGCCGACATGCGGCGAATCTGTGGCCGTCCCAAGGCTTCCCCGATTGCGGCAGCGTCGGGTTCGTCTCGCAGGATGGCGATAATCACCGATGTGTCGACGATCACTTGGGCAAACCCTTTTCGTCGTATAACAACTCGCCGTGGTCCATCGAGCGGTACGGCTCCTTCCAGAGGGGAGCGCATTCCCTCCCAATCTTCAGCAACCGCTCCGCGAAACTGCCCTTCTTGTTCTTGCGCACCCGCTCCAGGCGCTCTCGGACCGCCTTGTCGACGGCGGCAGTCATGCTTTCCCCAGTAAGCTTCGCCAACTGTTGAACTAGGCGATGTGTCTCTTCATTTTTGATGTTCAGGCTCAAATTCTACCCTTCTACCCTGTGTGTATTTCATTCTACCACAGCTACCGCACGCACAAGGACTTTTATTAATTGTTGCGTTTGGGCGAGCGATTCTCTTCGGGTGTGCAATTTCTTGCAAACTCTTGCCAGGCGGCGCGGCTGCAGCGGACACGGAGGGCGCGGCTGCGCTACAATTTTCCGTCCCAATCGACAGCTCCGCACTAACCGTCCGAGGGGATCGTCGCCGAACCTTTTTCTGCCGGGCTGCCAAATCTCAGTTGAAGAGGTGTTCCATGAAAAAGTTGCTGCTGGCGCTGGTGCTGCTCGGATCCGCAACGCTGTTTGCCCAAAGCCCATTCGACGGAACCTGGATGATGAAGCTGGACACGGCCAAGCTTCCCACCAAGCCCGACAAATACACATTGACCAACGACATGTATGAATGCCTGACCTGCGTTCCGAAGGTCGAGGTGAAAGCCGACGGAACCGATCAGAAGGTCAGCGGCCATCCCTACTACGACACCGTTGCCGTTCACATCCTAGATGCCAGTTCGATCGAGATCATCGAAAAGAAAGATGGCAAAGTAATGTATACCGACAAGGAAAGCGTCTCGGCCGACGGAAAAACCCTGGACGACAAATTCACGGATGCGACCGGAACCCAGCCCGTGACCGGGGAAGCTACGTCCACGCGGGTGAGCGCGGGACCGAAAGGCTCCCATGCGATCTCTGGATCCTGGCGCACAGAGAAGTTCAACACCATGTCCAGCAACGGGCTTACCGTCAAATATCAGGGCACAGCGGACGGACTGCAAATGTCGGACCTGAACGGCAACAGTTACGACGCGAAGTTCGACGGCAAAGACTACCCGATCAACGGAGACCCCGGCCACACCATGGTTTCGCTGAAGCGGATCGGAAAGGACACCATTGAAGAAACCGACAAGCGCGACGGGAAGGTGGTTGGCGTCTACCGCATGACAGTTTCTGCCGACGGCAAAACGATTCATGCCGAGTACAAAGATAAAGAACACGACAGGACGACCACCTTCACGATGGAGAAGCAGTCGTAAAAGTCCAAGGGCATCAAGCTAATTCTGACCTAAAGAATTACGAAAACACCGGCTTTTGACTTTTCTTTCACACAATCCTCGATTGAGCGCGTTCCTGCTCCGAAGCGTTAGACTGTATCGGGAAAAATTCATGCCCTCCTGCTCATCCTGCGGTACTGACGTTGCAGCAACCGGACGCTTCTGCTCGGCCTGCGGTGCGCCCAGCAATACCGACGACGTGGCCACGCTCGACTTCGCTACCGCAACTTCGCCCCTGCCGCCACGGGCCGCTTCCAAATCCTCGTCCCGTCCGAGCACTGCCGCCCAATACCAGAGTGAAGGCCGCTTTCTCCCCGGCCGCTTGATCGCCAGCCGTTACCGCATCATTGCGCTGCTCGGAAGAGGTGGCATGGGTGAGGTGTACCGCGCCGACGATCTCACGCTCGGCCAACCAGTGGCTCTGAAGTTTCTGCCCGACGAGGCTGCGCGCGATCAAGGGCTGCTGGAGCGTTTCAAGAACGAGGTGCGGATTGCGCGCCGTGTCTCCCATCCCAACGTTTGCCGCGTGTACGACGTGGGCGACGTCGAGGGCCACACCTTCTTCACCATGGAGTATGTCGATGGCGAAGACCTGGCCTCGCTGCTGCGGCGCATCGGCCGTCTCCCGGAAGATAAGGCTCTCGACATCGCGCGCCAGCTCTGCGCCGGATTGGCCGCCGCTCACGCCAAGGGAGTTCTCCACCGCGACCTGAAACCGGCGAACATCATGCTCGATGGGCGTGGACAGGTGGTGGTCACCGATTTCGGCTTGGCTGGAATCGCCGATCAGATTCACGGCGCAGAAGTGCGCAGCGGAACCCCGGCCTACATGGCGCCTGAGCAACTCGCAGGCAAGGAAGTCAGCACGCGCAGTGACATTTATTCGCTCGGCCTTGTGCTGTACGAAGTGTTTACCGGAAAGCGCGCCTTCGCGGCGAACCCGGGCGGCGATGGCGACAGAACTCCCAGCCGGCCTTCGTCCGTGGTCAAAGATCTGAACCCGGTTGTCGAGCGCGTCATCCTTCGCTGCCTCGAGAATGAACCCTCGGCTCGTCCCGCAAACGTTTTCAGCGTAGCCGCCGCCCTGCCCGGCGGAGATCCCTTGGCTGCGGCGCTGGCCGCGGGCGAAACACCTTCTCCACAGTTAGTCGCTGCCTCGGGCGAATCGGCGGGGTTGCGTCCACGAAGCGCGGTGATTTGTCTGGCCGGAGTGCTGCTGGGCTTGGCAATGGCTACGTATCTATCGATTCATTACAGCGCCCTGGAGAAGATGGGGCTGGAGCAGACTCCGGAAGTGTTGACCCAGAAGTCTCATGAAATTATCACGCGCCTCGGCTACGCAGGCCGCCCCGCCGACAGCGCCTTTGGCCTCGATTACGACGGCGATTTCCAGGACTATGTGGAGAAAAATGACAAGCCTCCAAACTGGGATGCGGTGCTCGCGGCGCGGCCGACGCTGCTGCAATACTGGTACCGGCAGAGTCCCGATGCACTGGTGGCCAGCGATTTCCGCGATAACCTGTTGACTCCGGGGATAGTCACCAAAAGCGATCCGCCCACTGTGCTCTCGGGCATGATCAATCTGGCGCTCGACGCTCAAGGGCGATTGACTTATTTCCAGGCGATCCCGCCGCAAAAGCCGCTGCAAAAAGAAGAAGAAAAGAAAGAAGCCGCGGGCGCGCCGGCTGCGCCGTTCGACTGGAATGCTCTTTTCATTGCCGCTAGTCTGGATCCATCCAAATTACAGCCCGCGCAGCCCACATGGACATCGCTGGCCGCCGCCGACACACGCATCGCATGGACCGGAACCTGGCCGGGGACAACGCGTCCGCTGCGCGTCGAAGCGGCGGCATTTCACGGTAAGCCCGTCTTCTTCTCTCTCATCGGCGACTGGACGAAACCTGAGCGGATGAAAAGCACGGAGAAAAAATCCATTGGAGAGCGGGCGGGAAAAATTATTGGTCTGTTCGTGCTGTGTACGCTGCTGGTGGGCTCTGTTTTGCTTGCGCGCCGGAACTACCGCCAGGGGCGAGGCGACCGGGCGGGAGCGCTCCGCCTGGCCACGGTGATGTTTCTGCTCTCTATGGGCTTATGGTTGTGCCGCTGCCATTTCGCCGCCCTCGGCGATGCACTCGGACTTTTCATCATCGCCGTCAGCACCGCGTTGTTCACTTCGGGCGTGACCTGGACGATGTACCTGGCGGTCGAGCCGTGGGTCAGGCGTCATTGGCCGAAGACCATCATCTCGTGGAGCCGCCTGCTGTCGGGACAATGGCGCGATCCGGTGGTGGGCCGGGATATTCTTTTCGGCGTGGCTCTGGGAGTAGTCTGGATTCTCGTCTTTCAGATTCGCTACATCCCCATGATGCGCATGGGGGCCGCCCCGGCGCTCGGTTCGACGGACGCGTTAATGGGCGGACGAGCGGCGCTGGGCGCATGGTTGTACCAGTGGCCGCAGTCGATCACAACCACGCTGGCCTTTTTCTTTCTGCTGTTTGGTCTGAAAGTTCTGCTGCGCAAAGAGTGGATCGCGGGCATTGCGCTAGTCGCGATCTTCGCGCTGCCACGCGGGCTGAGCAGCGCTTACATGGTGGTAGAGGTCCCGGCGCAGATTCTGGTCTATGCCATTGCCGTGGTGATCGTCCTGCGCTTCGGGTTTGTGCCTCTGGTTTGCGCGATATTCACGATCAACTTGATGGCCAACGTGCCTTTCTCCGCCGACCTTTCTGCGTGGTATATGCCAACGTCAATCCTGGCGCTACTGAGCGTGGTAGCGCTGGCGGGCTGGGGCTTTTACCACTCACTTGGCGGCGAGCCAATCTGGCGGCCGGAGATCGAGTGACTCGGGACTTTACTTCCCTGCGCCGGCGGTCGCGCCATTCAGGCTGGAACTAAGTTCGTCGACGAGCTTCGTGTTGTTGGCCAGCGCCTGACGCAGAATCTCCGCTTGCTGTTTAGCCGTTGCCCAATCCCTTTTCTCGACCGCTTCGGTTAGGCCGGGCAACTCCAGATGAGCGTAGGTGAAGCGGGCCCCGTAGAGAATATGTTTGAACCACGGACGGCCGGGGATGCCGTCAGGGTTGAGCCAGTTACGTTCCACCTGCATGGTTCCGTGATTGATCGTCGCGGCTAGTTTGGCATCGATTGCGCCGGAGGATAGCGCGCGAGCTGCGGACTCATCCAAGTGCTTGCCGGCGGCTTCGAAGTCGCCAATTGCGTCGAGCACCGGCTTGAGATCAAGTTGGCTCTTGTCATTTCGCGCCGCTATGCCTTTCTCTAATTCATTCACGAACTGGCGAATGTTGCTGGCGTAGCTGGCGAAGTCGAAGGGCAGCAGATCTGCATTTGCCAGGCGTAACGCGAGCACTCCCCACAATTGTGACATCAGCGTGTGATAGCGATAGCCGGGATCGCCGAAGTGGTTCATCCAGAAAAAATCGTCGTAGGCCGAATGGTAGACGCCATAGGGACCTTCGAAGCCCAGGCCGAGAACCGGCATACCGACAAAGTTTAGAAACACGGTGTGGTCGGACCCGCTGCCGATGCGAGTGTCGGCCAGGTTTGAATCAGTGACGTTCGGGTCTGTTACCGCTTCGGATTGTTTGGCCTCACGGCGCTCGCGCCTCGCTGATTCCTTCCACGCTTCGTACAGAGTCTTGCCGGAAGGATCCTGCAATGTGCGGCTGGTCTCAACCAGCATGGGCGCGAGCGACGCCACGGCCTGTCCGTGGAAGTTAGAGCCAGAGGTAGCCTCATCGACGTTGATGTAGGCGACCGCTTTCTTGCGGAGTTCGTCGGCAAACTGCTCTCCCCACTCGGTGGAACCGGTCAAGCCGACTTCTTCGCCATCCCAGCTGCAGACGACGATGGTGCGCCGTGGACGCATGCCCTGCCTGGCCAGCTTTCCCAGGGCGCGAGTCAGTTCCATCATCGACGCGGTGCCGCTGCTGGGATCGACGCCGCCGAAGACCCAGGCGTCGCGATGATTGCCCAGCACGATCCATTCGTCGGGCAACTCCGCGCCGCGGATTCGGCCTTCGACCACGTAATACGGCTGCGTGGAGTTGTCCATTTCAATTTTCACGTGTACGCGCACGCGCTTGCCGCCGAGGTGATACTTGATGGGCAGTCCGCCCTGCCAGTCGTCAGGAGCAACAGGGCCGTCCATGTTGGCGAGCAGCGGCTTGGCGTCGTGCCAGGAGAGCGGCAGCGCCATGATCTTCGGAATCGAAACCGCTTCCTCAACGGGAATGCGCTTGGCGCCGGGAACCGAGGCCCATCCCGGAGTGAGCGGATCGCCGGGCACCATGAAATCGTAAGTGATCGCGCCGCGCTGAATGTGATACTCCGGTCCCCATGGGCCGTTGGGATCGACCTTGCCCTTCTTGTATCCGTCCTCGGCGGGATCGCTGTAGATAAGGATGGCGGCTGCGCCTTCGCGCTCTGCGGTGAGCGCTTTGAATCCGCGGTAGCTGTAGGGATTCGAATAGCGCACGAGCACGACCTTGCCTTTGACGTCGATGCCTTGCTGGCGGAGAAGTTCGTAGTCCTCGGGATTGCCGCTGTGCGCATAGACCAGCGGCGCTGTTACTTCACCAGAGGCGGACATGCCGCTCCACGCCGAGCTGATGCTCTTGTTCTTCAGGTCAGGATCGCCGGGCAACGGGAGCTCGCGCAACAGGGCGCGGAAATGAATGGGCGCAACCATTTCCAGCGACGTGTATTTTGGATTGCTGCCGTAAACGTCATAGCGGCGGATGACCACGTCCTCGAGACCTTCGGTCCGCCACTGGTCGGCGATGTAACGGGCCAGTTCGTTGTTGCGCGCAGAGCCGGCGACGTGCGGCTCGGCGGTGAAGAGGTGGTGCTGGCGGCGCTCCTCGTCGGGGGATGGAATGGCTTTGAATTTGTTCTCGATCTCACCTTCGCGAGCGGCGGAAGAAGGAGTGAAGCCGAGGATGGAAGTCTGGGAACAAAGGGGCAAAGGCGCGTGTATAAGAAGAGAAGACAATGCGACCGCGGCAACTGTCAGTGTCCTCCGCGGCATTTCTCCACGTCCTCCGCGATTAAAGGGTTCGGCAAAAATCTGAGTCGCGGAGTGCACGGAGAACTTCCGCGGAGGACATTCAGGTGCGCCGGGCCAGTCGGAATCCACCGTCTTCGCTCTCCTTAAGTCGAAAACTCTACTTTGCTTTGAAGATCTCAGACAGCAAGTCGGGCTTCGATTCATCCCGCACCAGGTGCGCGTAGCGCTCGCCGCCGTGGTAATCGAGCTTGTAGGTCTTGTAGTAGTCGGTGTTGACGACCAGCAGTTGGAGGGGATCGGCGCTGCCTTTGCCGGCTTTGATCGCGTTGCGCAAAACTTCTGGCGTGTATTGCCGGCCGTTCACCGCAATCAGCTTCATGCCCGGGCCAATTCCAGCCAGAGCTGCGGGCATGCCTTCGATGGTGTCGGAGATGGTGCCGTCGTCGCGTAGGTCCATCCCGATCGAATACCTGACGCCGACGTGCGAGGCGCACTCGCCGCTGCATTCCATCTCGGACGGTGTTTCGTTATACACGAGTTTCCATCCGCTGCCTTCGATCCCGCCGAGCGGTGCGCCGGGTCCGTGATTGGTCAGACGCTCGGTCCAGAAGGCGCGCCAGTCATAGGGCGCGACCTCGTTCAGAGCGTTAACGACATCGTCGAACGTATAGGTCTTGACCGTGGGACCTGTACTGGGAGCGCCGTGGAAGAGTTTGCAAAAATCGTCCAGCGTCTTCTTGCCCTTGCTCTGCTGGCGGACGATGACGTCGGCCCACAGCCAGTTCAACAAATCTTCCTCGTAGAAGTCGACGCCGCGCCGCCAGGATTGCCAGGCATGCGGGGTGAAATAAAGCTGCGCGGCGGCATCGGCCGTGTCCTGCAGATTGCGCCACGTACGTCCCGGAGTATGGTCGAGAGCGGCGGCAGTTAAGGCCAGGTTGTCCCGCACCTGCTCTGTCGTCAGCAAACTGCTGCGCGCCGTCAGCACTTCGCCGAGGTACTGCGTGAGGCCTTCGTAAACCCACAGCAAGTCATCCTGCATCGGCTGCTGGTAATCCGGAGTCGCGAGATCCGCGGGACGGCGGTATTTTCCATTCCACGAATGCACGTACTCGTGGGGGAGCAGACCGGCTGAGGCTTTGCGCTCGGTGTCGTCGACCAGGCCGCGCTCGCCGATGCGGCTGTCGTCGGACTCGTGGTGCTCCAGTCCGAAGTGCGCCACGTGATCGCTCAAACTAAAAAGGAAGTGGTAATCGCGATAGTGATGCGCGCCGAAGAGTTTGTTAGCCTGTTCGACCAGATTCTTGTAGTGGTCCCACACTTCTTGCGGAGGTGAAAGAGCGGCGGCACTGTCGGCAGCGATGTCCATCTCGACGAGGGGATCGTCGCCGAGTTTGACGACCTTGAGGAATTCGCCGGTGATTACAGGCGAATCGACCAGCGTGGTCAGAGACGCGGGCTGAAACGTAATCTGCGTCTCACCGTTGAGCTGGTCGCCGGTGGTCGACGCAATGGGCAAGGGCGTTCCAAATTTCCAGTTGCCAGGAAGTTTTAAGCTGGCTACGTAAGTGAGATCGTCGGTCTTCCAACCCTTGGGATAGAGCAGAACCTGGTTCCAACTTATCAGTGCCATCTTATCGGTCGCGGAGGAACCGGCGGAGAAGCCGCCTTCGAAGGTCGCGGGAGAAAGGAAATCCAGTTCAGCGCTAATCTCAGTCTCCCCGGCTGGAACTTCAACGTGCAGCGTGAATCCATCGAGCAGATCGCGCCGCCACTTCAATGTTTTGTCGCCGGCGCTGAACTTCAAGCCCGCTAAATCGATAACCGGGCCGTCGGGCGCATGTTCGCCGGGAATCCACTTCGGGTAGTACAGCGTGAGGTCGCCCGCGCTGGCGGGAATCTTCAGCTTGGCATGGAAGATTTTGCGGGAAGCCGAAGAAGCGTCCACAAAGATGGTCACGGTCGGCGGCGTAGCCGACCAACTTGAAAGGGAGATGAAAATTACAAAGAAGACGACACCCACCACTCTCAAGATGCTTGAGAGTTTCATTGTATGAGCCCCCATAGTGTCGATGAAACTGAAATTCCACAGTTCCTGGCAAAACCTAGACTATACAGCCAGCGACAGCGGCAGTACAGCGGCGCACCCGCGCGAGTGACCATTAAACGCCAATACCAGCAGCGCTTCCGGCCTCGACAGCATCGGGCGACGTAGCGCATAGTTGGAAGCATGCGGTTGTTTGCGAAGGGACTGGTCTGCGATGAAAGTCCTGTTGGTGGAGGATAGCAAATTCCTCCGATTGTCGACGGAGCGGGCGCTGACTAAAGCGGGATACGAGGTTGTATGCGCCGCCGACGGGGAAGAGGCCTTGCGGCTGGCCCGCGAGCATTCGCCCGCGCTGATGTTGCTTGACATGATGCTACCCAAGGTCAGCGGACCGGATGTGCTGAAAGCTTTGAAACAGGATCCCGCCACAGCGGCGATCGCAGTGATGGTCTTGACCAGCCTCTCGCAGAAGAACGCCAAGGCACTGGAGAAGGATGGAGCCGCCGGTTTCTTCGAGAAGTCTGACCTTATGCTGGGGAACGGGCCGAGTTCCCTGGTGACGGCGGTGCAGAAGGTCATGAGCAATTTGAAGTGATGCAGACTCGCCCTGGCCCTGGTCCAATCTTCCTGAATTGCATTCAACTAATAGCGCGGTGTTTTCTCAGAAGATTCTTAGACCACGGGAGCGCGGTTTCCCGCACCTGTTCTGAATTCTAAACTTGCCGATAGATAGATGAGAGTCTACGGCCAGCATCCCAGAGACAGGCAAGGAAGACTGCAACACGCAGACTGCAAAACAATGACCAAAATTCTTCTGGTGGAAGACAGCAAGTTTCTGCGGCTGGCGACGGAGCGGGCGCTGGCGCGGGCCGGCTATGAGATGAGCAGCGCGGCCGATGGTGAAGAAGCCTTGCACGTGGCCCGCGAGAAATTGCCCGACTTGATTCTGCTGGATATGTTGTTGCCCAAGATGAGCGGTCCGGATGTGCTCAGGGCCCTCAAAGAAGATGCATTAACCCGGGCGATTCCAGTTGTCGTGATCACGGGCATGTCACAGAAAAACGCCGCCCGGCTGCAGCAAGATGGAGCCTTCGGATTCCTGGAAAAATCCGCGCTGGAGTTGGATAAGGGATCGGAGAAATTATTGGCGGCGGTGGAGGAGATTCTCCAGAAGCTCTCCGCCGCCGCACGAACGGCGACGGCATAGAGGAATCTAGCAACGCAGCAACGTAAACGATCGTTAGCCCCGCGCCTCTCGCTATCCCGGCACGCCCCGGTCTTATTTTGCTTGCTTCTTCAACTCCGCCGCAAAATTCGTCACTACAGTGACCGACTGGCTGACTTGCTGTGAAATACGGTCGAGAAGGATCTTCTTACCATCAGGGGAGATGTCGTAGAAGACTTGCGGAGCGGACCAGTTGCTGACGAGTTGCTGCGCCGCGCCGAATTGCATGGCGCCACCCGTATCTTTCACCGGCAGGGCGTAGAGACTGTAGCTCGTGTCCATGTAGTAGAGTTCTTTGCCATCGCGGCTCCAGTTGGGGTGAATGCCCCCGTTAGCCGAAACCTGCCACTTGCCTTGCCCGCCGTGGAATGGCACCACATAGACCTCCGGCGTCCCGGATTCATTCGACGCATAGGCCAACCAGTGGCCGTCCGGGGAGAGATGGCCCTCAGTGCTAAAAGTGTTCGCAGCATGCGGCACCGCCAGAAAGGGTTTGCGATCACCCTCGAGAGGCAAAGCCCAGACTTCTTGGCTGCCCACGGGTCCGCGCTGGTAGAAGAGGTACTTGCCGTCACGCGACCAATCGGTGGCGAAGGTGATTTGGTCATCGGTCAGCAGGATTTCTTCCGCGCCGCCGCCGTCGGAAGGCTTGCGGCAAAGGTTGGATCGGCCGTTGCGATCGGCGTCGTAAATTATCCACTTGCCATCGGGCGACCAAACAGGGCTCGTATTCGCAACTGGACCAAAGGTAAGCCGGGTTTTTGTGCCGCGGGCCACGTCGAGCACCCAGATGTCGTTCACGCCAGTGTCAATCTGCAAGGCGATGCGGTCGCCTTGCGGAGAAATCCTTGCGATTTGCAGGTTCGTCAGCTTGTCGGCTGCGGTGCTGATCTGCTTGCTCTCGCGGTCCATCCACAACAGTTGCCAGTCGCCGGTTCCACCGCTGGCGAACAGTAGTAAATCGCCCACGGCCGAGGCATCCATGTGCCAGGTGCTGGCGTCGTTAACCACTCCCTTCGCCACGACCTGTGGTTCTCCGCTCAACGTTCCGTTGGAGGGATCGAAGGCTTGCGCCATCAACTGGTCGCCATGCGCGAACAACAGATAACCGCTCCCGTACACGGCGTTGGATTGGCTGCGGAACAAGGCGCGATTTTCCCGGCCATCGAGGGAGGCATAGTAAAGAGTATTGTTTGCCGCTTTGCCTGGATCGTGGTGGATGGCCAGATAGAGGAAATGCTTGCCGTCAGGAAGAAAAAACGGCCAGCGATGCGAGGTGTGCAGACTCCGGTCGGGCTGAGTGGCGGGAACGGGCGTTCCGCCATTGGCACTGACTCGGCTAAGACCTGTCTGGGTCTGGGGCGAGAACACGATCACTCCACCGGGCCCCCAGGCACCGCCGCGGCCGAAGGGCGCGTCAGCAATGGTCTGGGTCGAGCCGCCGTCGATGTCGATGGTCTTCAGTTTGCCTTCGGCGAAGAATCCCAGCGAGCGGCTGTCCGGCGACCAGAAAGGAAAAATCGCGCTATCGGTTCCTGACAACTGGTGCGCTTCCGTCGAGTTCATCGGGCGCACCCAAAGCGTGATCTTGCCCTCCGCATTGGCGGCGGCAAACGCCACCAATGCTCCGTCGGGAGACAGCACCGGCGGCCCGGCACCGTCCCCGGTCAAAGTGAGCGTGGCTTTCTCCGGAGGATTGATGACGGTGCGCGTGGCGCGTGCGGATTGAGCGGGATGGTAGAGGAAAATTCCGGCAACTGCACCGAGGATAATCGCGGCCACAACAGCCGTTGCCCAACCCATGCGCTCGCGTTTCTGCGAGGGCGCAGGTGTCGCTGGCGCGATCGCTGAAGGCGTCCGGCCCGCCGCGATCCATTGCAGTTCCAGCTTGATGTCCTGCGCCGACTGATAACGCTCTTCTGGATTCTTTTGCAAGCACGTGGTCACCACATGCTCGAAGGCGGGCGGAGTGTTCGGCTTAAGGGTGCTGACCGATTCCGGGTCTGACTCCAGAATCGCCGATGCCAGCGAGATCTGACTCTTGCCCGAAAATGGCCGCTTTCCCGCGACCATCTCATAAAGCACTGCACCGAATGCAAAGATGTCGGAGCGCGCGTCTGCTTCCTTTCCTTCGATCTGCTCCGGAGACATATATTGAATAGTGCCGATGATGCTGCCTGCCGTAGTCAGCGGGCTCAATGGACTCGGCCCGCTCAAAGTAGCCGCCGCGGTAAACGACGGCGGCGCTGTTCCTGATCCCGAGGTCGCCGTCTGCAGGCCCAGCGGTTTGGCCAGACCAAAGTCCATCAGCTTCGCGCCGCCTGCCGTGAGCATAATGTTCCCCGGCTTCAGGTCGCGGTGAACAATGCCGCAACGGTGCGCGACGGCCAGCGCTTCGGCCACCGCAATTCCGATTTTGTAGACTTCGTTCATCGGCATCGCGCCTTTGCGCAATCTCTCCGCCAGAGTTTCCCCTTCCAGAAACTCCATCACCAGGTAATCGGTGCCGTTCTGCGATCCAATGTCATACAGCTGGCAGATGTGCGGATGGTTCAAGGAGGAAATCGCTCGGCCTTCGCGCTCCATGCGCTGCTTCAGTTCAGGAGACGAAGAAAGGTGAGAGGCCAGAACTTTGATGGCTACGGTGCGATCCAGGCGGGTATCACGGGAGCGGTAAACTTCTCCCATGCCGCCTGCGCCCAGCAGAGACTGTATTTCGTAAGGCCCGAGTTTCGTGCCTGAGGTCAGAGCCATTGAGAGTCCGCCAATTATAGCGCCGACGAGCTACCAAGACCGCATGCGACGCGTATGCAAATGTTGGCCTCGCCTACTTCTTCAGCCCCGCCGTAAAGTTCGTGATCACGGTGACGGACTGGCTCACCTGCTGTGAGATCAGATTCAGCAGAATTTTCTTGCCATCGGGGGTGACATCGAAGAAGCCTGTGCTGCTGCTCATCGAGGCTGACGCGAGTGGCTGAGCGGCGCCAAACTGCAATCCGCCATTGATCTCCTTGACCGGCACGGCAAGAACCGACCGGGTGGTCTGGTTGAAATAGTAGAGTTCCTTGCCATCGCGGCTCCACTGCGGTCCATATCCGCCGTTGGTGGAAACCTGCCATTTGCCCTGGCCGCCCTGGAAGGCCACGACATACACTTCCGGAACGGGGGATTCCCCCGACATGTAGGCGAGCCAGTGGCCGTCCGGGGAGAGATTGCCACCATCGGCGTAGGATCCCGGTGCGCTGCGCGGCACCACGAGCCGTGGCTTGCGCTCACCCTCCAGCGGCAAGGCCCAAATCTCCGGGTATTGTCCTGACGGACCGCGCTCATAGAAAAGATACCTGCCGTCGCGCGACCAATCGGAAGCTTTGGCTACCTGGTCATCGCTGAGCAGAAGTTCTGGCGCGCCACTACCGTCGGAGGGTTTGCGGTACAGCTTTGAGTGGAGATTGAGATTGCTGTCGAACGCCGTGTAGACAATCCACTTGCCGTCCGGCGACCAGATGGGGGCGTCGTTCTCAACGGGACCAAACGTAAGCCGGGTTTGCACCTCGCGGGCGACATCGTACACCCAGATATCGTGGGCGCCAGTGCCGTTGTCAATCTCGAGAGCGATGCGGTCGGCTTGAGGTGACAGCTTGAAAAATAGCAGATTGGCTGCTTTCTTGACCGCAGTTGCGATCTGCTTTCCGTTGCGATCCATCCAAACCAGCTGTTGATCGCCTGTACCGCCATTGCTGAAGACCAGTAGCCCGTTGCCGGCGGCGGAGGCGTTCATGTGCCAGGTGCTGGCATCTTCCATGACTCCGCTGGCCACGTTCTGCATGTCTCCGCTCAAGGTTCCTTTGGCGGGATCGAACGGTTGCGCCATCAGCTGGCCGCCACGCATGAACAGCAGAAAGCCATCGGCGTAGATGGCGTTCGATTGGGACGCAAACAACTTGCTTTTTTCGCGGCCATCCACGGATGCGTAATACACGGCATCGCTTGCGGGATCGCGGGCATCGACGAACAGGTAGAGAAAATGTTTTCCGTCGGGGAGGAAAAACGGCCAGCGATTCGAAGCCTGCGCTGCTTCGAGCTTGGTGACGGGGACTGGAGTTCCTCCGCTGGCGCTGACGCGGACAATGGGCGTTTGCGCCTCGGGAGAGAACAGGATTGTTCCGTCCGGGCCCCATGTGCCGCCGCGGCCAAAAGGGGCGTCGCATAGCGCAAGCGGTGAGCCGCCATTCAGCTCAATCGTCTTCAACTTGGCCTCGGCGAAGAAACCTAGATACCGGCTATCGGGCGACCAGAAGGGAAAGGTCGCTCCGTCAGTATTGGCGAGCATGTGCGCTTCCGGCGCATTCAAGGGGCGCACCCAGATCGTGTGCTTGCTGTCCGAGTTGGCCACGAAGGCAATCGAGGCGCCATCGGGGGACAAGACGGGCGGTCCGGCGAAGTCGCCGATTAAGGCGAGCATGGCGTCGGCGGGAGGATTAATAGCCGCGCGGATAGCGGGCGCACTCTGCGCCGGATGGTAAAAGAATATTACGACCGCCGCTCCCAGGAGAATTGCAGCCAATAAACCTACCGCCCAGCCCAGACGCTCGCGGCTGCGTGCAGGAACTGGCGGCGCGACGATAGCGGGAGACGCCGACTTGTCCGCCGCGATCCATTGCAGTTCAATCTTGATGTCCTGCGCCGACTGATAACGCTCTTCTGGATTCTTTTGCAAGCACGTGGTCACCACATGCTCGAAGGCGGGCGGAGTGTTCGGCTTAAGGGTGCTGACCGATTCCGGGTCTGACTCCAGAATCGCCGATGCCAGCGAGATCTGACTCTTGCCCGAAAATGGCCGCTTTCCCGCGACCATCTCATAAAGCACTGCACCGAATGCAAAGATGTCGGAGCGCGCGTCTGCTTCCTTTCCTTCGATCTGCTCCGGAGACATATATTGAATAGTGCCGATGATGCTGCCTGCCGTAGTCAGCGGGCTCAATGGACTCGGCCCGCTCAAAGTAGCCGCCGCGGTAAACGACGGCGGCGCTGTTCCTGATCCCGAGGTCGCCGTCTGCAGGCCCAGCGGCTTGGCCAGACCAAAGTCCATCAGCTTCGCGCCGCCTGCCGTGAGCATAATGTTCCCCGGCTTCAGGTCGCGGTGAACAATGCCGCAACGGTGCGCGACGGCCAGCGCTTCGGCCACCGCAATTCCGATTTTGTAGACTTCGTTCATCGGCATCGCGCCTTTGCGCAATCTCTCCGCCAGAGTTTCCCCTTCCAGAAACTCCATCACCAGGTAATCGGTGCCGTTCTGCGATCCGATGTCATACAGCTGGCAGATGTGCGGATGGTTCAAGGAGGAAATCGCTCGGCCTTCGCGCTCCATGCGCTGCTTCAGTTCAGGAGACGAAGAAAGGTGAGAGGCCAGAACTTTGATGGCTACGGTGCGATCCAGGCGGGTATCACGGGAGCGGTAAACCTCTCCCATGCCGCCTGCTCCCAGCAGAGACTGGATTTCGTAGGGACCGAGTTTCGTGCCAGCAGTGAGAGCCATTCGGGTGGCGCAATTATAGCGTGAACGCCGCGCAATTGAAGATTGAGATTCGTGGAAATGGTCCGAACTAAAACGTAGGATCGGAAGGAAAATCGTCCAGGGGAGGGAACCTGGAAGGCTTGGGCGGAGTCTGTACCAGCAGGAGTGTCAACCGGTAACCTCCCCGGTAACACGCCGCGGTGACCCAGGAGTCGAGCAGACGATTTTTCGGTTCGGGACGAGCGGGAACGTCCTATAATCAAGGGGTTCGCCGTTATGGCGGGGGTGACGATTTTGGCAGATTGGGCCAGCGCGATCGGAGCACGGGCGGAGGAAGCGGCGATTGTCGCTGACCTGAAGGCCGGCTCGGAAGCCGCCTACGCCTGGCTGATTGGCGAGTTTCAGCGTCCGATTTATGGGCTGGTCTATCGCATGGTGAGCGATCCCGCCGACGCTGCGGACGTCACTCAGGATGTCTTTCTGAAAGTGTTCCGTGGAATGAAGAGCTTTCATGGCGAGTCCAGCCTGAAGACGTGGATTTACCGGATCGCGCTGCACGAGGCGGCCAACCGGAAGCGCTGGTGGTTCCGCCACAAAGCGCAGGAGACTTCGATTGAACCGATGGAGTCGGATGGATTTGTCGGCGGCGATGGTTGGATGCAAAACGAAGCAATCCAGACCGCGCTGACCGACCGCGCGGACTCGCCATTCGACAGCGTGGCGCATCGCGAGGTGCAGCAGCGCGTGGATGCGGAACTGCGGCAACTGCCTGAGCCGTACCGGACAACGCTGATTCTGCGCGACCTGGAAGAAATGTCCTATGAAGAGATCGCGGAGGTGCTTCAGATCTCGCTGGGGACAGTGAAATCGAGATTAACGCGTGGGCGGCAAGCGCTGAAGCAGCGGCTGGCGCCCTATGTCCGCGAGGTGGGCCTGGAACTGGGGCTGACCGCGCCGGAGAAAGACGAACCGGCAAGTCTGCGGGCTGAGGTTTCTGGAGGGGGTAGAAGGGTCGAGGTGATGCCATGAAGTATCTGGGCATTCAGTCGGTTTCTACGAAAAGCACGACCCCGAAGTGCGGGGATGTGAGGGAATTGCTGTCTCCCTATCTTGACGGAGCGGTCACGGGCACCGAGATGCAGGCTTTGCAGCAGCATCTGGACCAATGTGTTCCGTGCATGCAGGAGTACAGCTCGCTGCGGCAGACGCAGAAGCTATTGATGAGCGTGGGACGCGTCAAAGAGCCGGCCGACCTTGGACTGAAACTGCGTCTGGCGATTTCGCGGGAGGCGGCCGAGACGCGGCGTCCGCCGTTTGAAGGCCTGCGCATGCGCGTGGAAAATACGCTGAATGCGTTCATGGTGCCGGCGACCGCGGGCTTGGCCTGCGCTCTGCTGATGTTTGGTTTAGTCACAGCGATCCTGGCCATGCCGGGAGAGGTGCAGGCGAACAATCAGGATGTGCCAACCGTATTGACGACGGGACCGGAATTACAACAGAGCGTTTTCGGCACAACCCTCAGTTCGATGAACACAGACTCGCTGGTGATTGAAGCCTATGTGGACAAGAACGGGCGGGTGCAGGATTACAAGATCCTTTCCGATCCCGGGGAATCTCAGGAGTTGCTGCCGCAGGTGAAGAGAATGCTGATCTTTACGACGTTCCGTCCCGCGATGTCGATGGGACGGCCGATCTCGTCGCGGGCGGTGCTCTCGTTCTCGAGGATTAGCGTGCGCGGCTAGAGGGTAGTTTCCGGTTTCTAGTTTCTGGTTTCTTGTGCTTAAGTCCACGGATTGAGAACTGCTTTGAGTAGCGGAAAATCTGAGACGTTGCGGGTTACCAGGGTCAGTTGATACATCTCTGCTGTTGCCGCCAGAAAAGCATCCATCACTCCGATCGGACGCCCGGCGGCCTCACTTTGTGACACTGTTCTTCCCCAAGCTTCTGCCACGTGAGTGTCAACCGGCAAGATTCTTTTTTCAAATCGCAAGGGCAGCTCATGTCGTAGCCACTGCTCAAGCCGGTTCCGGCGGCGTCCCGCGGGCAGGCGTTCCACTCCGTAGCGCAGCTCCGCTAATGAGACTGCGCTGATGAACGTGCGGTCTTCATCGGCCGATTCCATCCAACCAATAAGACCAGGATTTGGCCGGGGCTTGACCCATTCTGAGACCGCGTTGGTGTCCAGAAGAAAGTTCACAGGCTAATCTTCCGGGGGCGCTGCTTCGTCCGATTGATTTTCAGGCCTGATCCCCGCAGCGGAGATGCGGCAAAAAATTCCGCCAGGTTGCCCGAACGCTTTGTCTTTCGTTCCCATTCCTCTGCTCCCACCACTACCGCGGCGGTGCGGCCTTTGCGGGTGATGGTCTGCGGGCCTTCGGACATTGCGCGCTCGATAATTTCGCTGAATTTTGCCTTGGCTTGCGCGACTGTCCAGACTTGGGTGCTCATCGGGTCCTCCTATAGTCATTATGGTCATTATAGTCATAAGAGAAACGCGTTGCAATGATTTGCGTTTAATTTCTTAGTGAGTACGCACCAATTCGGCGCTACAATGGCGGTGCCATATTTGAGGTCTAAGCTTCCGGCAGCCTGCATCCGGGGAGAACAAGATATATGAAGAATCGCATATTCATGACTTTGATCATGTCCGCAGCACTTGCTCTTGCTGCTTCCGCGCAGCAAAGCAGTTCTGGTTCTGGCGCGGCGCCGGCAGCGACCGGCCCGGGAGGGTCGCAGCGTTCCTCCAATGCGGATTTCTGGGATGGCGATGAACCCAGCCTGGGATCGCTCATCCTGCACCCGTTTGCCACCAAGGAGTACGTCCGGCGGCATGTGCAGCCGATTCGCGACCGGGTGAACGAGCTCGATGAGATCACCGCGGCTAACACCAAGATGATCCGGGACGTGGATGCCCGCGCCCAGCGCGGCCTTCAGTTGGCCGGCGCGAAAGCCAGCCTGGCCGATGAGCACGCGCAAGACGCCGCCAACAAGGCGCAGATGGCGCAGCAGTCGGCGTCCGCGCTGAACACGCGCATCGCCTCGGACGAAAGCATCGTCGGGAATATCGATCAGTACAAGGCCGGGGCGCAGACCGAGATTCGTTTCCGCCCGGGCCAGACCGTGTTGAGCAAAGAGGCCAAGGATGCGCTCGACGAGATGGCTGGCCATCTGAAGAGTGAGCGCGGTTACATCATCGAAGTGCAAGGCTTCTCCTCGGGCGCGGGCCAGGCCGCGATCGCCAACTCGCGGAAGATGGCGGACTCGGTGGTGCGCTACCTGGTGCTGAACTATGAGGTCCCGGCCTACCGCATCTATGTGCTTGGCATGGGCAATGCTTCCGAAGCTCGTGGCGCGAAGGGTACGCGCGTAGAAGTCAGCCTGCTGAAGAGCGATCTCGCAAAGTCTCAGTGAAGTTCTTAGCGAAATAAATTGACGGCGGGTTTGGATTTGTGTCCCTATCCCGCCGGCTTCCGGCGTCATGTTCCGACTGGAACATTGTGCGCGAATGTTCCAACTGGAACATAACCACGTTTTACCGGAACACTGTGGATATCTCGGAAATCTCGGAAAACCACCTTAAAGCTATAGTTGGTGAGCGGCAAGTGGCTGGGAGGATGGGGCTTAGGGAAAGCGCCGCGAAACGTGGCCAAAAAGCCACGGGGCGAAGGAAAAGCGGCGGGGATCGGCCTCGCTGCTGGCAGTTGGGGGGGCGTGAGTGCCAATTACATAGACTTACGGGGGTATGAGGAATATCCGCCTGTCCACCCACTTGTGAAGGCATTTCCAAGTCGCGCTCTTCGCAAAGTGCGCGAAGGAACGGGGCACCCGCTTTATTGATGATGCCAGCGAGATCAAAACGTGGGCCACCCGCCAAGTCAGACTGAAAACGCTTTAATTGCTAACTTCAACCGAGGCTTGGTATTGGGGAGTTGTAGAGCAGCCCACGGATGCTAGATTGCTAGACACCGACCACGTGATGTTGGCACCTGCAAAAATGGGAATCGATACCGCCGCGCTTGTATAGCTTCCTACGGACCCGTTCGCGGATATAGTGAGTGTTGGGCCAGCGACATTAGTGTGGATCGTTGCAGTGGGGTCGGTAAACGTATAGTTCAAGGTCGCCGTGTTGCTGCCAGCGCCGCAACCGCTGCCTGCTCTTACTTGGAAGAGATTTAACTTCAACAACACACTGCCATTGTCGCTACCCTGCGTAAACAAGGCCTGGTTCGAGATTGCGGTCCCGAAGTTAGTAGATGGCGACGGCGTGAAGCGCGCGTTGCTGCCCACAATGTTATTCGTACCACCGTCGTTTATCTGGCCCGGGCCACATGAGGTATTGTTGCAGAGCGAGTTTGATTCGACGTATATGCCGTTGGTTTTACTCGTAAGATATATTGCATATCCCTGATAATTAGCGGTTCGGGAATCGTCCGTGGAGATGTTGACGTACGAACTCTGGAGACAATCCTGCGAAATAAAGCCAGCATTATTACCTGCGTTGCCGGTGTTGTTGTCGAAAGCGGTATCGCCGGTGTGTTTCACGTAAACGCACGTTTGGTCGATAAATCCATAGGCGAAATTCGAGTACGCCACGTTTCCTACCCACGTGTCCCCGTATCCGATGTCTGAAAAGCCGCTGCCAGATGAACCCGAGCTGCGGCTGTTGCCATTGAGGTATGCGGTATTTCCCTTGATCGTGGCCCGGATGAGTCCTGCCCCAGTGAGCTGCACCCCAGTCAGCAAACCCGTGTTGGATGTGAGGGTGACGGACGTAATGCTGCCAACCGACAAAATCAAATAATCGGTACCGTTAATTCTGAGCGCCTGATTAGGCTTCCATGACGTGATGAAGAAGTCTCCAGATGACCTGCTGCATACTGAATTTGCAACGTTGGTGCAGTTCACAGTCGATGTGACTTGTGGAGTTACATCTAGACCCTCAAAATAGTTCCCCCACGCAGTGTTACCTATTGCCATTGGTTGCTCCAGAATAGGACTGTTGAGATTAACACCGACACCGCTAGACGATGCCGAACTTCCTACTTGCAAGAGGCCTGGCGGGCAGAGAGTGCTGTTCCAGTTTGTCCCGCTCGCGGGCCAGCCGTTGCAGTAAGAGACGTTGTTTGTCCATATTGCTCCGTAAATGGTGGCGTAACTGTTGACGCCCGCGGTATAAGCTACTAGACCGTCGTTGGCACAGGAGTAAGCGCGGTTTTTATCGAATACCACACCATAGGTTGAAGCTGAGGACGTGCTGGAGGATGTCAGATAGAACCCGATATTGCAATCGTGGGCGGCGTTGTTGAAAAAGCTTACGTCAACGTTGCCGGATCCGCTGCCTGGGTTGACGGCAAAAGCGCCTGCAGTACCGGTAAGAAGAGGGCCGACTCGCTGCGCTACGCTGTTCCGAATGTCGATATGGGAGTTGCCAGCCAAGACATTAACGGCACTGCCGACCGCATTACGCACTTCCACGTCATCGAGGGTGATGTTGCTGGAACTGGAGATGTCGATCAGATCGTAGGAGTTGGTGTTTCCGGAATCCGGCGATCCTCGCAAGCGCACAGCCCCGCCGTCGACTGTGAAATGTTTCAGCGCGACATTGGTGAGCGAACTAATCGAGATCATCGTCGTCGCCTGCGTAGCGGATGCTTGTATGATCGTACTGCCCATGCCGGAGCCTTCAATTGTGCAATAAGAGACGGGCGTAAAAGGACCCGTAAAGGTACCGGGCGGGACGACGACGACACCAGGTGTACTCCCGTTGCAGGCGGCAGCAATGGCAGAGTTGAGGGACGGGTATTTGTCTCCATCCACGAAGATATATCCATTGACACTTGGAGATTGAATCCTGTCACCGCCCGACTGGGCTTCGCTGGAAGTTGCGATTGAAAAGAGGGAACATAACAAGAGCAGGCCAATCCGAGACATAATTCCTCCCGCAGGCTGGCGATTTTACGCGAGTCTTGTTGTCGGTTGGTTGCAGGATGTCATTGCTGCTACAAAGTAGCCCGAGAGTGTCCGTTTCAAGTGCTATGTCACGGCCCCGTCCCCAGGGGTGAGAGAAAAGCAACATTCTAGGCCGCCGTTGACGGTTGCCATTCCGTTCCATGCATAGGCGCAACTAACTCCGGAACTCGGACGGGCGACCTTTCAATTACGGTAACAAATGGATAAAGCGAGATGGAGCTAATATACTGCTGAACTGGGCTCGTCTTGCACACAAGTCTTCGCTCAGGATTCTCAACGTCTTCCGTAAAATCAAAACGGTTTAAGCTTGAAACCAAACCCTGGACATAGCAGGAAAAGGCATTCGATTCTCCGTGCACATCTTCGCATAAGTAGATCCCCCCAGGGCCGATGCAGGGCAGCAGTTCTTCCAACGTTGTGATCTGGTGCTCCGACATGTGACATCCGTCGTCAATGACGATGTCAATCTTGGGAACTTTTTCACGAAAATCCTTCCAAAAGCTTCTATCCCGTTGATTTCCTATGAATACCTTCACTCGGTCTTCCTCATACGCCATGCACTTGGGTTCAATGTCCACTCCAACGATCACAGATCGAGGGCCGAAGTATTCTTTCCACATGTCTAAACTTCCGCCGCCCAATACGCCCACTTCCACTACGTTAACTTGAGTATTGCGAAAGGCGGAGAAATGCCTGTGATAGATTTCAAAGTAGTGATCCCACTTCCAAATTCCTCGGCCTTGCTTTCGCGAGTAGAAGAAATCGCGCAGAGGATTATCAGTTTCGCTGGACTGAGAAAGGGCGTAGCTGCAATTCTCGCCCTTCCAGCGCCTTCCTCGACGGCTAGCTGCCAGACGGGCGACAAAGTTGTTGTGCTTAGCCCAGCGCAAGCGGTCCAATAGGTCCATAAGGGTACGATCCTCAACTTTTCGTAACGTACCACAATTGCAAGGAATTCACAGAGTTTCTCGCCCGCGCACGTGCGGGCGGGCGGGGGGTGGGGTCAAAACCAACCCCGGAACCTGTGGTGGTGGAGGGGGGGTGCACTTCCAGAAGCCTCTGTCTCCTAACCCGCTACGGGTTTGACCCTCTGCTTCGCATTCCTTACACTTGAGAGTGTTCTCCGCTTGGTGCGGTGCCAATCCTGGGGAGGGTTTCCTGAGTCGACGATTGCGAGGTTCGGTGTTTGCGGCCCTGTTGGGGCTGCTGGCGTCGGTGTGCGTGGGGCAGGATCCGGTGCCGCAAAATCAGACTCCGCAGAGTCAGGCTCCCAGGGTCTTCGCAAGACCAATCTTCTCAAGATCAGTCTCAAGATCTCCTAAAATCAGTCTCCGCAGAGCCCTCCTCGGCCAATCTTCGCAGGGGCAGTCGTCTTCTAAGGACGCGGCTCGGGAGGATCAGCCTGCTAAGACCGATCTACCTAAGGACGCGGTTCCGCCAAAGGCGCCCCCGAAACCGGCTGCGCAGAATCAGGCTGCGCAGAATCAGTCGATGATTACGCTGGACTCGAGCGAGACGATTTTTTCTGTCCTTACGGCGTTGAATGCTTGCGGATACGATCAGGATTTGACCATCTCGGATGCCACGCGGAGCAATGTGCGCGCCGAGGTGCAACGGAATTTGCGGGATTCGGATGCGGCCGAGGCAGCGCGGACTGCGGTGTGCGAGTTCTACCAGGGGCACGTGGCGTCGAAGGATCCCAATCGTAACCTGTCGCAATATATTTCGCTGGCGCTGTACATGGATGGTCCGCCGCACTTTGCGCCGCGGGTGAAGGAAGACGATCTGCCTCCGGATGCGTTTGTGATTGCGGGCTTCGGAACTCTGCTGGAAAAGTTTTACGACAAGGCGGGGTTGCACTCGATCTGGGAGCGTCATCGCAACGATTATGCGGCGGCGATGCGGCGGTATCACGAACCGCTGGCGAAGATGGTGTTCGATACCGAGATCTATCTGAAGCAGCCTTCGTCGCAATACCTGGGACGGCGGTTCACGATCTATCTGGACTTCATGGGCTCGCCGAATCAGACGGATGCGCGGAATTATGGCGCGGATTACTACGTGGTCGTGTTTCCGGCTCCGAGCTTGCCGTCGGGAGAGATGCCGAAGTCGGCGCTGAAGATGGACCAGATCCGGCACACGTTTCTGCACTATGAGTTCGATCCGCTGGCGGCAAAGCACTTCGCATCGATCAAGCGGCTGGAGCCGCTGTTGCAATCGGTGAAGCGCGCGCCGCTGGAAGAGAGCTTCAAGACCGACATCTCGCTGCTGGTGACGGAATGCCTGGTGCGGGCGGTCGAGATCCGGACCGCGGGGAGTAAGGCGGTCGAAGAGGCGATGCGGACGCAGGCGGTGGATGACGCGGTGAAGCAGGGCTACATTCTGACGCGGACGTTTTACGACGAGGTGGTCGCGTTTGAAAAAGATCCGGTGGGGATTCGGGGAGCTTACTTCGATTTTCTTCAGAATGTCGACGTAAAGAAGGAAGAGAAAGCGGCGGCGGAGGTTCAGTTCGCCAGTAATACGGCGCCGGAACTGGTGCGGTTGTCGCGTCCGGAAGAGCGGCGAATGCTGGTGACGGCGGAGAAACGGCTGGCCGCCGGGGATTCCAAGGGCGCGCAAGAACTGGCGCAGCAGGCCTTAGATAAGAAGATTGGAGATCAGGGGCGGGCGCTGTTCATCCTGGCGGAAGTGGCGGTGGCCAACAAGAACCGCGATGGGGCGCAGGATAGTTTCCGGAAGGCGATTGAGGCTTCGAAAGATCCCACGGTGCTGGGCTGGTCGCATGTGTATCTGGGCAGGATTCTGGATATGAAAGAGGAGCGCGAGGCGGCGTTGCAGGAGTACCGGGCCGCGCTCGATACGGGCGGAAAATTGCCGGAGATCAAGGCGGCGGCGGAACGCGGGCTGGCGCAGGCTTATGAGCCTCCGGCTAAGGCGCAGTAGGGCTGCATTGCTGGGTTGGGGAAAGGCTTTTAACACGGAGGACACGGAGGAACTCGGGGTAGTACGAATCTTCGAGTTCAGAGGCAAGGAGAAAGCATGAAGCGAGTGGCTGTGGTGATCGCGGTGTTGGGGATATCGGCTGGAGGATTCGCACGGAACGCTTTTGCGCAGAATTCTGACAAGGCTGCGGCGCAGAATGCTCCGGCGGGACAGGCGGCAGCGCCGGCAGGGAAGCGTCGACCGATGGCCAAGACGCAGGAGGAGTATGCCGCGTTCAACACGGCGAATGGATTGACCGATGCGGCGGCGCAGGAGAAAGCGGCGAACGATTTCGCGGCGAAGTTTCCGGACAGCGAGTTGCGGCCGCTGCTCTACAAGGCAGTGATGGGCGCATACCAGCAGGCCAACAATGACGCTAAGATAATGGAGATGGCGCAGAAAGTGCTGAGCTACGATGCGGACGATCCGGACGCACTGCTAAGCATTGCGCAAGAGTTGGCCGACCGGACGCGGGATACGGATCTGGACAGGGATCAGCGTTACGCGGAAGCCAAGAAAGACGCCCAGCGCGCCCTGATCACCCTGGACACGGACGTTCCCACAGCCGGGATCGATCCGGCCAGGCTGGCTTTGTACAAGGCAAATGCGCGTAATCAGGCTTACTACGTTTTGGGGACGGTCGATTACAACAACAAAGCGTGGGCAGATGCGGAAGGGAATCTGAAGAAGTCGGTCGAGGCCTACCCGCAGCAAGTCGATCCGATAACGGTCTTCCGGCTTTCGGTGGCGTTGGACATGCAGAATAAATATCCGGAGGCGCTGAAGTACGCCAACCAGGCAGTGGATTTGACGAAGGAAGGCACGGGTGTCGGGGATGCTGCGCGCAAGGAGAAGGACCGTCTGACGGAGTTGAACCGCAGCGCGCCGCCTGCGAAGTGATGAACGAGGGGCTTGCCAAGCTAAAGCCGCTGTTGGTTTCCCGGAAGCTTCCCGGCGCGACTGGAAGCCGAGCCCTTTCAAAAGCGCGTTGCAAGTCGAGCGTCCTTCTGAATGATTTTGTGAGAACCTCAGTAGTTTCATTATGAAAGAACGGGAAATCACCGCGCTGGAAACGGCTTTGGGCTATCACTTCCACCGGCGGGCGGTGATCGAGCAGGCGCTTACTCACAGTTCGCAGGCGCGCGAGCAAGAGGCACAGAAGGCGGGAGAGAGCAAGTATAAGGTCAACGACAATGAGCAGTTGGAGTTTCTGGGCGACGCGATTCTGGCGCTGGTGACGAGCGAAGAATTGTTTCAACGATTTCCGCAGTTTCGCGAGGGCGAACTTTCAAAGTTGCGCGCCCATGTGGTGAGCGAACGCCATTTGATCCGGGTGGCGCAGCAGTTGGAACTGGGACACTATCTCCGCCTTGGACGAGGCGAAGAGAAAAGCGGCGGGCGCAGCAAGACGGCGCTGCTGGTGGATGCGCTGGAAGCCATACTGGCAGCCATCTACCTGGATGGCGGAATGGAACCGGCGCGCGAATTCATTGTGCGGGAGATTCTGGCGCCCGAACTGGAGCGGATGGAGCGCGAGGGCGGCACGCTGCCGATGACCGATTTCAAATCGGCGCTCCAGGAAACCCTGCAGGGACTAGGGATGGCGCAACCCTCGTATGTGCTGGTGCAAGAAGCGGGACCGGAACACAGGAAGACGTTTACGGTAGAAGTCCGTCTGAACACGAAGAACGGCGAAGGCCGGGCGGAGTTCGTGGGACGCGCGCAGGGTTCTACTAAGAAGACGGCGGAGCAGGACGCGGCGCGGCAGTTGCTTGCGTATCTGGCATCGCGGCCGCAATCGGCGGGAGCCAGGATGACGCGGGGGGCGCGGTCGGGTGAGAAGACAGGATAAGGAAGCGAGCCAAACGCGCGATTATTGCGTCGCAAAAAGCGCGACGCATCGCGCGGCTCGGCCAGATCCTTCACTGCGCAAAGAACGCTTGTTCAGGGTGACAACTAGACGGGATAAGTGGAGTGAATGAATTCTACAGAAGTACATTTAGCAGAGGAAAATCCTCCGGAGGGTCATTTTTCGAGTGATCGAAAGATTCCGCAGGCCGCTGGAACAGGTGTGAGCGGCTCGTTGCAGTCGCTGCTGGGGACCGTGGTGATCGCGGTGTTTGTGATCACATTCATCGTGCAGGCGTTTCAGATTCCTTCTCCGTCCATGGAAAATACGCTGCTGGTGGGCGACTACCTGCTGGTGAATAAGCTTTGCTACGGCGGAGGCAGCATCAGGAATTATTTCATGCCCTACCGCAAGGTGCGGCGCGGCGATATTGTGGTGTTTCATTATCCGGTAAACCCGGAGCAACATTTTGTTAAGCGGGTGATTGGGGTTCCCGGAGACCGGGTGCGGCTGCTCAACAAACAAGTGTTGGTAAATGGAGTGCCGTTGAAAGAACCCTACATACACTTGAGCCGTCCCGCGAACGATTTGTTCCGCGACAGTTTCCCCCGGCTGGACGTCGCGCCGGGCGAGACCCCGGAGTGGTGGTTGCAGCTGCGCAAGCTGGTCGAGAACGGACAGCTCATCGTTCCCGAAGGACATTACTTTGTGATGGGGGACAATCGGGACGATAGCTACGACAGCCGGTACTGGGGATTTGTGCCGCAGGTGAATATTATTGGGCGGCCGCTGTTGATTTACTGGTCGGTGCAAGGGGCTGAGGGGGATATCACGGCGCCGTCTACCGTGAGTGATAAACTCTATCACTTTGCCTATGCGATCACGCATATCTTTCAAATCACGCGCTGGAACCGCACGCTGCGGCTGGTGAAGTGAAGAGAATTTGGTAATTGGGTAATTTAGTAATTTGGTAATTTGAAACCGGGATGGATTGAATACAGTGGCTAAGAAAGATAGCAAAGATAAAGATAAAGAGAAGGACGTCAAGGACGTTGACGAGAAACCGAGCGAGACTACGGTGGAGTTCCTGGCCTCGCTGGCTGCGGTGCTGGTGACGGGATTGTTTATCATCACATTCGTGGTGCAGGCATTTGAGATTCCCTCCAGCTCAATGGAGGAAACGCTGCTGATCGGCGATCACGTGTTTGTGAACCGCATCCAGTTTGCGCCCAAAACTTCCTGGGTGGGACCGCTGCTTCCCTACCGCGAAGTGCACCGCGGCGATATCGTGGTGTTCCTGCATCCCGATGCGGCCTACCTTGGGACCTATGTGGTGAAACGGATCATGGGTGTGCCGGGCGACCGCATTCACCTGCGTAACGGCGAGGTCTATCGCAACGGGGAGAAGCTAAATGAGCCCTATATCCTGCATGACAAGGATGAACCGTTCGACCCCTATCGCAACAATTTTCCCGCGGTCCCGGCGACGGACCCGAATATATCTCAACGCTGGGCGGACGATTTGCCATCGCACATCCAGGATGGAGACCTTGTGGTGCCGGCCGGACACTTCTTCGCCATGGGCGATCACCGGGACGTGAGCCTGGACAGCCGCTATTGGGGCTTTATCCCTCAGGAGAATGTGATTGGGCGACCCATGTTCATCTACTGGTCGTTTGAGACGCCCGCCGGCCAGTATACGAAGACGGGAATAGCGGAGCGCGTGGGCTTCCTGGCGCACGTGGTATTGCACTTTTTCGACGAGACGCGGTGGCGGCGAACGCTGAAAGTCGTGCGGTGAAAGTTTTTTCTTCCAAGCGGCGGGTTGTGGCCGTAGCAGCGGTGATTCTGCTGGCTCTGTTCCTGGTGCGTCCTGGAGTCTCGCGCCTGAAGGCGCGCATTGCGAGCTCACTGAGCCGCGCGGTGGCGCGTCCGGTAGAAATTAGTTCCGTACATCTTCGATTCCTGCCGCAACCCGGCTTCGATCTGGAAAATCTGGTCATCTACGAAGATCCGGATTTCGGCGCGGAGCCCATGCTGCGCGCGCCGCAGGTTACGGCCGTGGTGCGGCTGACCTCGCTGCTGCGGGGACGGCTGGACATAGCCCGTCTGGAGCTGAACGAGCCTAGTTTGAATTTGGTCCGCAGGCAGGACGGCCGCTGGAACTGGGAAGCTCTGCTGGAACGAAGCGAGCGCACGCCCCTGGCGCCTACGGCGAAACCGAAGACGGAAGCGCGCCCTGGTTTCCCTTACATCGAGGCCAGTTCGGGGCGCATCAATTTCAAATCTGGGCAGGAGAAAAAACCGTACGCGCTGCTGAATGCGGACTTTGCACTGTGGCAGGAATCGGAAAACACCTGGGGAGCGCGGCTGAAAGCAGAGCCACTGCGCACCGATATGAATTTGAGCGACGCTGGCCTGCTACGAATGAACGGGATATGGCAGCGGGCGGGGAGCCTGCGCGAAACACCGCTGCAGTTCAGCCTGCAGTGGGACCAGGCGCAACTCGGGCAGTTGACCAAACTGGTATCGGGAAACGACAAGGGATGGCGGGGAGGGGTTCGGTTGAATGCAACGTTGAGCGGCGTTCCGGCGAATCTGCGAGTAACAGCCGACGCTTCCATTCAGGACTTCCACCGCTACGACATCTCGAGCAGCGAGGGACTGGGGCTGACGGCCCACTGTGATGGCCGGTATAGCTCCGCAGAAGGTGTGATGAACGAGATCCTCTGCAGCGCACCTGTGGGCGATGGCACGATCACGCTACACGGCAACGCCGGGCTGCCCGGGGTGCATGAGATCGATCTGGCGTTGAACGTCGAGAACGTTCCCGTCAGCGCCGTGGGGCAACTCGCCCGGCGTGCCAAAAAAAATCTGCCTGCAGATCTAGTGTCATCGGGAAGTGTGCAAGGCAACTTTACGGTGAAAGAAGATGGGGCATCGCAAGGCAGGGCTGAGTTGCAGGGCCGCGGGGAAATTACCGATCTTCGCTTGCAGTCGGCGAGCACTAAAGTGGAATTCGCTCCGGGAAACGTGCCGTTCGCTGTTAGTTCGAAGCGGGTTAGCGGTCGTGTTCTCTCGAAGGGTAAATCTGCCGGCCAGTTAAGCGCCGAGGTTCTGCCTGCTCCGGATGAGCTGCATGTCGAATACGGACCTCTTCCGGTCGCTCTGGGGCGGCCGGCGCCGGCCCAGGTGCGAGGCTGGGTTGCGCGATCGGGTTATGGCATGGTGGTGCGCGGTGACGGAGAAGTCTCACACGTTTTGCGCCTGGGCAGCCTGCTGGGCCTGCCGGCCGTGAAGGCCAACGTTGAAGGCGCGTCTGAGATGGAGTTGCAGATCGCCGGGTCGTGGGCCGGGAACGTATCTGGAACTGTCTCGGGCTTTTCTTTGCCGGAGGTGACCGGGACGGTGCAACTGCGCAACGTCCGCGCCCTGGTGCGAGGAGTGAATGGGCCGATTGAAATCTCCTCGGCGGAATTGCGGCTTTTGCACGATGAGGTGCGCGTGGAGAAGTTGAGCGCGCGGGCCGCCGATGCGGACTGGACAGGATGGCTGGCCTTGCCGCGCGGTTGTGGAACGCCGGGTGCGTGCTTGATCCGCTTCAATTTGAATACTGAAGAGTTAGATCTGAGCGGACTCTCGGAGTGGCTGGGTTCGCATCCCAGCCAGCGGCGGTGGTATCAGGTGCTGACGCCTGCCGAGCCCGCAATGCCATCTTTTCTGGAGAACTTGCGCGCCTCGGGCAAAGTGAATGCCGGTCATTTGCAAATCCGCAACCTGATTGCAAGCCGGGTTTCCGCTTCAATTGACCTGGAACACGGGAAGCTGAAGATTTCCGATCTGGGGGCGGATTTGCTGGGGGGAAAGCATCGCGGCTATTGGCAGGCGGATTTTACCGCGGACTCTGCGGTCTACGCTGGTAGTGGAACCCTGACCGGGATTTCACTGCGCCAGATTGCCGATGCAATGCATGATCCGTGGATCTCAGGGACCGCGGGTGGAACTTATCGGCTGACTGCTTCGGGCGCGGACGCCGCGGCATTCTGGCAATCGGCCGACGGTGGATTGCAGTTCGATTTGCGGGATGGAGTTCTCTCCCACATTACGCTGGCGACAGATGAGGGGCCGCTGCGAATCGCGCGCTGGCAGGGCCGCGCACGGCTGCGTGACGGGAAGATCGAGATCGAACCAGGGAGACTCGTTCCTGCTGCGGGAGCGTATGAGGTGAGCGGCACGGCGTCATTGGGGCAGGCGCTGGATTTTAGACTGACCCGTGATCCAGACGTGAGAGCGGCGCATACGGGTTCGCATACTTACAGCATCACCGGCACCGTGGCGGATCCGCGCGTCGCGCTGACTACGACACCGGAGACACAAGCGCGGTTGAAGCCGTGACCTCAGGGGCTAAGGCCCCTGACGTTCTAACCACTTCACGCGGCGCATGAAGCGCCGCTCTTCCACGGTGCTACATGCGGCTGTGCGCCTTCAACGCAGGTCCTGAAGGCGTGCTCCATCCTCCTTTGCTGCCCTCCTATTTTATGGGACATAGCCCGCGCCGCGCAGCACTTTTCCTGGCAACGCTCCTGTCATCTTGCCGTGGTCGATGACGGGCACGCCGTTTACCAGCACGTATTCCATCCCTTCGGAGAGCTGGTTTGGATTATCGAACGTGGCGAGATCGCGCAAGGTGGCGGGATCGAAGATCACGACATCGGCCCACATGCCGGCTTTGAGAACGCCGCGATCCGTAAGGCGCAGCCGCTGAGCCGGCAGCGCCGACATTTTGCGAATGGCATCTTCGAGCGTTAACGCCTTGTCTTCACGAACATACTTGCGCAAGATGCGTGGAAAAGTTCCGTAGGCGCGCGGATGAGGATGCTCCTGGCCCAGAATGCCTTCCGGCGAAGTTCCAGAAGAATCATTGTCGATGGAGACCCAGGGTTGCTGGAGGGCGAGTGTGACATCGGGTTGTGACATGCCGAAGACGGCCACGCCGGTATAGGGATCTTCGATAAGGAAGTCGAAGAGGGCATCCATTGGATCTTTGTTCCATTGTTTGGCGATTTCGGAGAGGCGTTTGCCCTGGAAGGGAAGCATCCTGGGATTCTGTACAACACCGATCATGACGGCGTCGGGCCCGGGGATTTCCTGCCATTCGTTATCCCAATCGTGGGAGGGTGTAAGCATGTCTTTGCGGATGCGCTCGCGGGTGGCGGGGTCTTTGAGGCGCTCGACAAGCTTTGGAGTTCCGCCGTCGTGCGCCCACGCCGGAACGAAGGCCGAGAAATCGTTGAACCAGGCGGTGTAGGCGTAAGTGTCGGCGGTGACGTCGGCGCCGCTGGCACGGGCAGCGTTGATCTTGGCGACAACTTCGGGCATGCGTCCCCAGTTGTTTTTGCCGGCGACTTTGATGTGCCATATTTCCACGGGAACGTGGGCCTCGCGGCCGATACGCAGAGCTTCGTCGATTGCTTCAAGGATGGAGTTGCTTTCATCCCGCATGTGGGTGGAATAGATGCCACCGAATTTGCCACCTTCGGCTGCGAGAGCGATCAGTTCCTCGGTTTTTGCGTACGGTGCCGGGGCGTATTCGAGCGCCGTGGAAACGCCGACCGTCCCGTCTTGCATCGCTTCGCGGACCAGCGCCTTCATTTGCTCAAGCTGTTCGGGTGTGGGCTGCTTGTTGTCATCCCCGAGCACCATGCGGCGGACTTGCGTGGCGCCGACGTAGCTGGCCAGGTTGATGCCCATGCCCTGTTTTTCGAGACGCGCGAAATATTGGCGGAAGGTTCGCCAGTCGAGAGCGATTTTGTAACGCTCGTAGCTCGGGCGATCGGTTTGAATAATGGCGTCGTTGAGCGGCGCGATCGAGCTGCCTTCGCCGGTGATTTCCGTCGTGATGCCTTGAAAGATTTTCGAAGGCAGGCGCGGCTCGACCAGGATAGTAAGTTCGGATTGGCCGAGCATGTCGATAAAGCCGGGTGCGACGACCTTGCTGGCAGCGTCGATGGTGCGCTTGCGGGGCGCCGCGGAGAGGTTGCCGATCGCGGCGACTTTGCCGTCGCGGATGCCGACATCGCCGGAGTACCAGGGGGAACCCGTGCCGTCGATGATGTGTCCGTTGGTGATGATGAGATCGAAGGCGGGCTTGGATTGGGCAGGTGACGAGCCCGCAGCGGCGAGGAGAGTGATCGTGAGAAGGAGATTCAATTTGTGAAGGTTCATCGGTTTTCCTGTTCGGATCGTTAACTCGGCGGCTGAAGCCGGCTATGAAAGTGCAATCCTTATCGCAGCGCTGAAGCGCTGCGCCACCCAAAATCATGCTAAACCGCCGCTCAATCCGCCACTGCACGACGGTGCGAGATCACACCAAGGGCAATCCAAATCCCGAGCGCCAGCCATTCGTACACCGTGAAATGACCCGGGATGGCCGGAACGATTTTCATTAACAACATCGCAATGGCTACGAGCAACCCCAAGGCTGCAACGCACCATTCTGCAGCGGACAGTCTCGACTGGCCCGGCAGTTTTCCCGAGCTTCCCAGACCAAGGTAGGCGGCGCAGGTTGCGGCCCATCCTATGGCGCAGGCGACTGAGCCAACCTCGGTGATCGGCACCAGAATCGCGTCCCCCAGGAGCATACACGCGGCGGTGGCTGCTCCGATGCAGAGAACTGCGGTTGACGGCGTTTGGTGCTCGGGATGGATGTGGCCGGCGCGGGGCGCGACCAGGCCGCGGCGTCCGAGGGCAAAGAGCAGGCGGCTGGCGGCTACAAAATTTCCGTTGAAGCACTTGAACAGCGACAGCAGCGCTGCGGCAAGGATTACGTTGACAATCCAGCGCGACCCCATTGCGTGCTGAAACGCAACCGCGGTCATGAACTTCTCGCCAGTCAATTCGTGCCAGGGAGCCACAAACGCGACGGTTGCGATGACGATTGTGTAGAAGAGAATACCAACCAGGAGAGCCATTCCTATGGCTTTTAGAAATCCCTGACTGCGAAACTCGGGGGTGGACTCTTCCGCGGCCTTGCTCACCGATTCGAATCCAGTCATGAAGTACGGGACGATCTGAACTATGAGCAGAAATGAAACCAACGGCGCGTGGGTAAAGAGCGGAGGGAAGTTGCGCGGCGATCCTTTGCTTACGCCGAGCGCGACGAACACGACGAACAGAGCCAGCGTGCCGAAGGCGGTCCAGTTCTGAAAAGTTGCGCTGAGGCGGACGCCGCGGTAGTTCAGCGTGGTGAGTAGTCCGGTGAGCGCGAGACCGACGATGAGGTGCGCAAGGTAGACTGGACGCCCGGCGATGCGGTAGATCTCGAGCGAATCGAGCGATGGGACGATGTAGCCAGCGATGCGGCCGACAGCGACCGCTTCCCAGGGACAGACGATGAAGTAGGCGAGCATCATCATCCATCCGGTGGAAAAGCTGATAGGGCGCGAGAAAGCTGCGGCAGTGTAGGCGATCTCGCCCGCGGCATCGGGCATGGTAGCCATCAGCCTGCCGTAGACCCAGCCGATGGGGAACAGTAGAGCGCCGCCGATGGCGAAGCCCAACACCGCGCCTAAGGCCCCGCCGCGCAGCAGCCAGTCGTCCATTACGACCAGCCAGCCAACACCGACCATGCTGCCCCAGGCTAGGGTGAAGTAGTCGGTGAGGCGAAGTTTGCGGGCCAGATTTGGCATGCGGGAGGACGCCGATCCGATGGAGGGCGAATTATAAAGCATGGGGCGGGAATGGCTCTGGAACGCGGACTGCGTGGTAGTATCGTTATTACCCTCGCGTTGTGCAGTTTCTAGTTTCCGTTTTCAGTTTCTAGTTCCGCTTGTTTCTAGTCGCGCGTCTTGGAGTGCCGGAAACTAGAAGCTTTCTTGCTAACTGAATGACTATTTCTTCCAACTTGCGCAAACGCGTGCTCAGCGGCATGCGCTCGACCGGAAAACTGCATCTTGGCAACTATGTGGGTGCACTCGATAACTGGGTGCGGATGCAGGATGAGTATGACTGCTTCTTCTGTGTGGTCGACTGGCACGCGCTCACGACTGACTACGCCGACACTTCACAGGTGAAACAAAATTCGGTGGAGGTGGCGTTGGACTGGCTGGCGGCCGGACTTGATCCGGAGAGGTCGGTCATCTTTATTCAGTCGCATGTTCCGGCGCACGCTGAGTTGCACCTGCTGCTTTCCATGATTACACCGCTGGGCTGGCTGGAGCGAGTCCCCACTTACAAGGAGCAGCGGGAGAACATCAAAGACAAGGATCTGGGAACGTATGGGTTTCTAGGCTATCCCGTGCTGCAAGCGGCGGACATTTTAATGTACAAGGCGGATGTGGTTCCGGTGGGAGAAGATCAGGTCGCGCATATTGAACTCACGCGCGAGATTGTGCGGCGATTCAATGGGTTCTACGGCCAGCGCAGAAATGTTTTTCCCGAGCCGCAAGCGTTGCTCACGCGCGCGCCCAAGCTGCCGGGCACCGATGGCCGCAAGATGTCGAAGTCGTACGGCAATGCAATCCTGCTGACTGATCCGGAGCCGGTGGTGCGGCAGAAACTGAAGACGATGGTGACCGATCCGGCGCGGGTGCGGCGGTCTGACCCGGGAAATCCTGATGTGTGCCCGGTGGGTGATCTGCACAAGATTTTCAGCGACCGCGCTACCATGGACAAAGTGAACGCCGGCTGCCGCTCGGCGGGCATTGGCTGTATCGAGTGCAAAAGCTGGGCGGCCGATGCGCTGGTGCAACTGTTGAGTCCGATGCAGGAGCGGCGCAAGAAATTCGAGGAGAATCCGCGGCTGGCTTGGGATATTCTGGAGGCTGGCAGTGAGCGGGCGCGCAAAATTGCGGCCGTGACCATGGACGGAGTGCGCGACGCTATGGGAATGTCCCTTGCATATGAGCCGCCGGCGGTGAATGATGCCAAGTAGCATGCACAACAGGATTCGGTCCGAGGACACAGCGCCAGAGCCTCTAGCGCCGATGCTTGTTGCGAATCAAGCTCCCGCCACAGCGCCGAACCGGAATAAGCAAAACAACGAGAAACAAGAAGAGAGCGATTCTCCCTTCGCGGTTTCTGTCACCGATGTCTACGCAGGGCCGTTAGACTTGTTGCTCGATCTGATTCGCAAGCAGGACATCGACATCTACGACATTCCCATTGCCCGCATCACCGAGCAGTATCTGGCTTACGTGGAAAAAATCCGCGAGCTGGACGTGAATGTGGCGGCCGACTTTATTTACATGGCCGCGGTGCTGATTCACATCAAGTCGAAGATGCTGCTGCCGCGCGATCCGTCGGCGAAGGCGGAGGAGTTGGAAGATCCGCGCACGGAGCTGGTCAACCGCCTGCTGGAGCACGAAAAGTTCAAGTCGGCGGCGCAGATGCTTTTGCAGAAGCAGCAGATTGAAGATGCGGTGCTAACGAATCCTGCGTTGAAAGAATTCGTCGACGCCGAAGGCACGGAGCCGGAGATCGCCGCGGACGTGATCGATCTGGTCAAGACGTTCCAGCAGATTCTGGAGCGTGTGCGCACACGGCCTGTGATCAATGTGGACGAGGAAACCGTTACGGTGGGCCAGATGATTGATTACCTGCGGCGGCGTCTGGCGCTGGAGTCGAGGCCCATCCGACTGAAACAACTTTTGATGCGCGTGCCTTCGCGGCAGGCGCTGGTGTGCATGTTTCTCGCGTTGCTAGAAATGGTGCGGTTGCAGGCGATTCAAGTGCGACAAGACCAGATGTTCGGCGAGATTGCCGTGCGCAAACATGTGGGGTTCGATGCCATCATGACAGAGCAGGCGGCGGTGCGAGACGATTGGAGGTAGAGCAGTGGTCAGTGGTCAGTGATCAGTGGCCAGTAAGAGCCACGGGGGTTACTGACCACTAGCCACTGACCACTGACCACTATGGGTTTAAGAGCTCAACTCGAAGCGATCATTTACGCGGCGGAGACGCCGATCACGCTGGAGCATGTGGTGCAGCTCGTCAAAGAATCGGCAGTCGTTGAAGGCGCGGCCGATGAGTCCGAAGTAAAGTCGCGGGTGAGGGCGGCGCTGGAGGAACTGGTTGCGGACTACGGTACGCCGGACCACGGCATCGAGATTCGGCAGGTGGCGGGCGGTTACCGCATGTCCACCAAGCCCGAGCAGCACGAAATGGTGCGCAGCTTTGCCAAGAGCCTGAAGCCGCCGGTGCGGCTCTCGCTGCCCGCGCTGGAAACGCTGGCTGTGATCGCTTATAAGCAGCCCGCCACGGTGCCCGAGATCAACGAGATTCGCGGTGTGGATTCGGGCGGTGTGATTGCGACGCTGCTGGACCGAAAGCTGATTACGACGGCAGGCCGCAAACAGGTCATCGGGCGGCCGATTCTCTACAAGACGACCAAAGAATTCCTGATGCGCTTTGGATTGAAGGATGTCAACGAGTTGCCCAGCATGGAGGAATTCGAGAAGCTGGTCGCAGAATCGTTCCAGAGCGAGTTGATTCCGGCGGAAGATGCGGCGCAGGAGGGGCGAGACGATTCTGCTCAGGTGGAAATAGAGGAAAGTTCTGACCTGAAGTCCAGCGCCTGAAGGCGCAATCATCGTTGCAGAAGTTGCGGCATGGCTGAAGCCATGCCCTGATACGAATCTCTTTAACATGCCTGTTGAACGCCTGCAAAAAATTATTGCCGCTGCTGGGCTTGCTTCCCGCCGCAAGGCCGAAGAACTGATCAGTGCCGGGCACGTCAAGGTGAATGGGGCCGTGGTGACGGAACTGGGGACGAAAGCAGACCCGAACGTCGATCACATCCGCGTGGATGGGAAACTGCTGCAAGGCGCGCAACACCATGTCTACCTGCTGCTGAATAAACCCAAAGGCTACGTGACTACCGTGAGCGACCCGGAGAAGCGGCCGACCGTGATGCAGTTGATCCGCGGCGTGAAGAAGCGCGTGTATCCCGTGGGACGGCTGGACTACGCGAGCGAAGGCCTGTTGCTTTTGACCAATGACGGCACGCTGGCGAACAAGCTGATGAAGACTGCGTCGCAGGTGTCCAAGACCTATGTGGTGAAGGTTGCGGGTACTCCGAGCAACGAGGCGCTGGAGAAGCTTCGGGGCGGCGTTTCGATTGCCACCGAAGATGGCCGGCGGGTGCGGACCGCGCCGGCGGGAATCCGCTTGGTAAAGGAAGCCACGAATCCCTGGTACGAGGTGACTTTGATCGAGGGGCGCAACCGGGAGATTCGACGCATGTTTGAAAAGGTTGGCCACCATGTGGAGAAGATCAAGCGCGTGCGCTACGGGCCGCTCACCCTTGATGTTCCGCCCGGCCATTTTCGCGCCCTTACTTTGCAGGAAGTCGATCGGCTCCGCACCGCATGCAACAAACCGATAGCGGGAACAAAGCCTTCCGTGGCATGATGAGCGGCAAAGGGAGTGACAAATGCGACATATCGTCTTTGTGGCTTACCTTCTTCTAGTTTCGGCGTTTCTGCATGCGCAACATGGAACAGCCTCAAACGGATACTTCCCCATGGGTTACGCGGGAGACACATGGACCGGAGAGGTGAGCGCAGTAAGTGATGCCAACCGCGAGATTATGCTTGTTCACAATGACGGCAAGAAGGCCGAGACGTTCGTGGGGGTTTTGCAACAGGGATACAAGGTAAAACTCAAGAAAGACGGCAGCCTTGCGGAACTGAAGGTCTCAACGATTCCTGTTGGGACGCGGCTAAGAGTCTATTACATGGGCTAAGGACCGAAAAGTGAACGGGCAGAAGGAAAAGTTCTACGAAATCTTTCGGATGGATTTCCCGCCGACCGAGGGCAATTAAGGATTCTTGGCACATTGCCATTTCACCACGAACCTCACCTAGTAGGGGGCCGGAACCACGGCGTCTTCCGGATAGCCCGGCATGCCAAACTCGGGAACGTCGAGGCCTTCCTCCTCGACCTCTGGCGCCACTCGCATGCTTTTCACTTTGTTGACGCACCAGAAGACCGCGTAGGTTGCGCCGAACGCCCACACCGCATACAAAGTTGCTCCCATCAGTTGGCACAAGAACTGCCGGGTATCGCCGTGGAGCAAGCCCGTCACGCCTTGACCTGCATGGCCCAGATACGCGGTTGCGCCGACGCCGTTCCATCCCGCGCCATAGACGCCGTCGGCGAAGATGCCGACGCTGACGGCGCCGAGCCATCCGCAATATCCGTGAACTGAAATCGCGCCGCAAGGATCGTCGATCTTGAGAACGCGCTCGTTGAAAAGAACGCCAGCGCAGACCAGACATCCCGCGAGCAGGCCGATGATTACTGATGAAGTCGGAGACACGAAGGCGCACGGCGCCGTGATCGCGACTAATCCCGCCAGCATTCCGTTACAGGCCATGGTGATGTCAGGCTTGCCGAACAGGAAATACCAGAGAAGCATCGCTGCCGCTGAGCCGGCGACAGCTGCGAGATTCGTGTTTACCGCGACTACGGAGATGCGCAGGTCGGTTGCTCCCAGAGTCGAGCCGGGGTTGAAGCCCATCCATCCAAAAAGCAGGATGAATGTGCCGGACACGACATACACGATGTTATGAGCGGGGAAAGCGCGAATCTTTCCGCCTGGACCAAACTTGCCCAGACGCGGACCCAAAATAATCGCTAGGGCCATGGCGCAGAAGCCGCCCACGGCGTGCACTACAGTCGATCCCGCGAAGTCGACATAGCCGTGGCCGAGGTTCAAGGTGGAGCCTACTTGCGACAGCCAGCCTCCGCCCCAGGTCCAGCAGCCGGAGATCGGGTAAAGGATCGCGCCGATGAAGAGTTCACAAAGCAGGAATGCCCAGAAGGTGATGCGCTCGCAGACAGCGCCGACGATGATGTAGCCGGCGGTTTCCATGAAGACGACTTCGAACAAAGTCAGGCAGTTGCTGGCGCTGTCATAGGCGGGACCGACAAGAAAAAATCCCTTACCGCCTACGAAACCCCACTGGCCGCTGCCGATCAGAAAATGGTTTAGCGTTGGAGTGCCGCCGAGGTTGGTGGGCGCGGCATTGATGGCGACTGCGCCGAACTGGAATGCATATCCCATGGCGTAATAAGCGAGGAAGGCGAAGACGTAGGCCGCGAAATTGAGCATCATCAAGTGGCCGGCATTCTTCTTTCGCACCAGCCCGCAGGTAAGCAGGGCGAAACCTGCCTGCATGAACAGGACGAGGTAGCCGGTATTCAACGTCCAGGCAAAATTCGTCGCTACCCGAACGTGACCTACGCTGTCGGCCAGCTTTACGGCTAGCGGTTCTTTCGCTGCCTGAGCCTGATAGTCGTCGAATGCTTTCTTGTTTGCGGCGTAGTCCGGGGCTGACTTGTCGGTGGGTTCGGCGACCACAAAGGAATTGCCGGCAGCATCGACTGCGGTGGTTTTATCGCCGGTGGCTGTGCCGGATGGATCGGGCTTGGGACCGTCGTCAGCAAAGCACGCTGTGGATAGCCCGGCCAACAGTGCGGCAGCTAGAAAGAGGACGGCGCCGGCCGATGTTAGCGGCCCGCGCAGGGAGCGCCAATGTCCTGTTTTTATCATGTCTGGTTGCTCCTGTTTATAAGAGGTGGGCAATTCTCAGGTGGCCGTGCGTGCGCTGGAATCGTTCCAGCTGATGCCAGTACGGCCGGGCTACAGATTACACGACGCCGATGAGCGTGAGTGGACTCCTCCATCAGTTGTGGTGGCAGTCTTGGTGGCCCGAGAATCGGATTCAAACGTAACGGCGACGATAAAGGCCAGCGTGCAGTGAGTCCAATTCATATTTCTTATGGGGCCTATCAGGCTCGTCAATAACTACTAGGCTAAGTTCTAGTCCTCCACTGCACCCACACGCGCAGCCCCATACAATCCAGCGTCGCTTCCCAGCAGGGCGCGGGTGATGATGGTTTTCCGTTCGCTGCGGCTTTCGGTTCGCGCTGCTGCGCCTTCTTCTTTTCCTGAAGAATCACTTCTCAACGGATCGGCGGGAGCGGTTGCTGCATAGACCAGGGACCGCTCGCGCAACTCCTCGAACATGTTGAGCGCGTAAGCGTCCCAGGCGCTCGAAACGCCCCCGCCGATGACGAACATGTCAAGGTTCAGAACGTTGACTAGGCCGGCGAGCAGTATTCCGAGATAGCGGCCGAAACTGCGAAAGATGCGACGGGCATCCTCGTCACCCTGGATCGCGAGGTTGTAGATGGACTTTGCGCCGAACTCAGCATCGGACGACGCGGCGGTGGCGAGCGATGGCGCCTCGCCCCAGGCGATGGCTTCGCGGGCCATGCGCATGATTGCGCTGGCGGAAGCATATTGCTCGGCGCATCCGCGACTGCCGCAGCCGCAGGGATGGCCTTCGGGTTCGAGGGTGACGTGGCCGAACTCGCCGGCCATGCCATTCATGCCGTGCCAGATTTTTCCGCCGAGCACGATGCCGCCGCCGATTCCGGTGCCTAGTGTAACCACCGCCATGTTTGGAACGCCGCGGGCAGCGCCCAGCCACTGCTCGCCGAGCGCGGCCACGTTGGCGTCGTTTTCGAGGACGACGCGCGCGACTTTTTTTTGGAACCCCAGGCGACGCTCGATTTCCGCGCGCACAGGATAGTCCTCCCAGCCCGGCAGGTTTGCCGACTTACGCAACATTCCGGTTTGCATGTCGATGATGCCTGGAACGCCAATGCCCGCGCCGAGGAGCTTTCCGGTTTCTTTGTACTTGCTGGAGAGGTGCTGAATCGCGTCGCACATTTCGTTGATGACGTGGTCGCGGCCGAGGGCGACTTTTGTCCCGAGAGTGACTTTCTCGAGAAGTTGTCCCTCGCTTCTGACAGCTGCGATGCGGAGGTTGGTGCCGCCGAGATCGACTCCGATGGAGAAATCGGGCATGGAGGAGAAGATTATCAGAATTGTGGTGGGGCGTGTCTATTGCTGATAGATGATTGAAAACCTGCCGTGTGGTGAAACGCCTTAAAGCACCACTGGTGTCGCATGCAGACTCGGGTCCTTCGACTCCGCGTATGCTTCGCTTCGCCAAGCACACGCTACGCTCAGGATGACAAGTGTAGAGGTTCTAGTCGTTTACTTCTGGCACCGCGGGCAGTAATGGCTGCTGCGCCCTGCGATCACGACGCGCTTGATGGACGTCTTGCAGACCAGGCAGGGCTCGCTCTCGCGGCCGTAGACGCGGTGCTCTAGTTGGAAGAAGCCTTCTTCGCCATCGGCGTCAACGTAGTCTGAGATCGACGAGCCGCCGAGAGCAATCGCCTCCTGAAGAACCTCTTTTATTGAAGCTAGCAGGGTGGCTAGCTGGTCCCTGGTGATGGCGGAGGCGCGGCGGCGGGGGCGAATTCCAGCGCGGAACAAAGATTCATCGGCATAAATGTTTCCCACGCCGCGCAGCAGTTTCTGATTGAGCAACGCGCTCTTGATAGGAGTCTTGCGGCCGCGAACCAAAGCAAGGAATCGGTCGAGACCGGCTTCCAGCGGCTCAATGCCGTCCGCCTCGAAGCCTCCGGCGTGCGCAACACTCAGCCGTCCGAAGCGGCGGGGATCGACAAAGCGCAGTTCTTTGCCCGACGCCAGCTTCAGAATGGCGTGCGTGTGCTTGAGAATATCGGCTTGCGGTTCGCAGACTTGCAGGCGCCCGGTCATGCCAAGGTGGACGATCCACTGAGCTGTGGCTTGTTTGGAGCGTTTCCCTTCCAAATCAAAGACGATGTGCTTTCCCATGCGGCGCACGCCGGCGATGCGGCTGTGCTCCAGGGTGGCGGCGATTTCCCTCGCCGAAGACTTTAGCGGCTCCGGCTTCCGGCCCAGCCAGATGGATTCGATCACATCGCCGGAGACGCGTCTGGCTAGTCCGCGGGCAATGGTTTCTACTTCGGGGAGTTCCGGCATGCGTGATCAGTTTACAGCGCTGGGGCGGGAGCGTGTGCGGTTAGAGCAGTTCTGCGGAATCTGGCATCGGAGTAGCGGTTAATCCTTCAACGGGACGACAGTCTGGCCGTCGCGGCAGAAGGTGGCGACTTTCTGCAGATCGCCATTGGCCTGGGGCAGGGTCATCACTGGCCCGTAGCAGTAGACGGCATGGCCGCTGGCGGCAAAGTACCAGCGTCCTCCTTTGGAATGTTGAGCGAGGTGACCGGAGGGCTGGCGCACTGGCTGCGACGGCTTAGTAGCGGTCAGACTAAACAACAATGCTAGGGTCAGAACCTTCATTGCCGCCAAATTTTCCTAACGCGCTCTAAATGGCGCTTACTCGTTACGCTTGCTACTTCCTGGGCACTAAATCGTATTCAAAGAGCGACGCCGATCAACTAAATCCGAAGCAGGCACGGGCGGAGCCTGGGGTTCAGGTCTCGCAATCTTGCCGGTCCGGGTTTGCGAGCGGTGTTGCGGTGCTGCCTTGGTTGATGGAGTCTGGGTTGACGGGGTCTGGGACGGAACCTGCGAAGACGGAGCCTGAGCTGAATGCCGCTCGGTCGACGGAGCTTGGGTGGACGGAGCTTGCGAGCGGTTCTTTGCTTCTGCCTGAGCCTGGGCTGCCTGCTGATCGCCAATGGCCTTGCCTCGCGCAGCCCACAGCTGTGTGCTGTCACGATCTAACACCTTAATCAGATTGCGTTGCGATTGGATGACCGAGCCTTGCTCAATGATGAGCACGGTCATCAGTCCGTAAGAAAACACGAACAGCACTGTGAGCAGCGGCAGAAGGCTCCGCTTCTTCGTGGGAACCGCGATCGGCATCACTGTTGTGGAACCGAACGAAATCGTCAAGTGGCACCCCTGTCTGGCCTGGCGAACACAGGCTGATGGGTGGATTGCAGCTTGTGAGCCAATGGCATATGTGGCCGGAAGACGCTGAATTTATGCGGGTTAGCGTGATTTGTCAAGCCGGGCGGCGGGATTCCAAGTGCAAGTCAATGCACATATTGAGCAGCGTTCCGTTTGCCGGATGTGATGGCGGCGGCCCGGAAACGCCTGCCAGATAGGCATTTCCGGGGACGGAGAACTCGCGTCAGGCGGTCTTATTTCCCCCCCAGCAGGAGTTTGGCGATGGTCGCCAACTGCATGTTGGAGGTGCCTTCGTAGATCTTGCCGATCTTGGCGTCGCGCCAGTATTTCTCCACGGGATAGTCTTTGGTGAAGCCGTAGCCACCGTAGATCTCGATGGCCAGCGAAGTCACGCGCTCGGCCACTTGCGAAGCGAAGAGCTTGGTCATGGCCGCTTCTTTGACGAAGTTCACGCCTGCGTCCTTCATGCGGGCCGCGTTATAGACCATGAGGCGGGCAGCTTCAATCTCGGTTGCCATCTGCGCGATCTGGAACTGGATGCCCTGAAACTCCGCAATGGCTTTTCCGAATTGCTTGCGCTCGACAGCATACTTCGCGGCAAACTCCCAGGCCCCACGCGCCACGCCGAGCATTTGAGCGCCAATGCCGATGCGGCCTTCGTTCAAGGTTTCGATCGCAATCTTGTAGCCTTTGCCGGGCTCGCCGAGCACGTTTTCCTTGGGCACGCGGCAGTCTTCTAGAATCAGTTCGCAGGTGGAAGAGGCGCGGATGCCCAGCTTGTCTTCTTTCTTGCCCACGCTGAATCCAGAAAAATCTTTTTCCACCAGGAATGCAGTAATGCCTTTGTAGCCCGCGGAGGGATCGAGCGTGGCGAACAGGACGAACAGCCCGGCTTCCTTGCCGTTGGTGATCCAGAGCTTGCGGCCGTTGAGAACGTAGTCAGTGCCCTTGATTTCGGCGCGGGTTTGCAGCCCGAAGGCATCAGAGCCGGAACTCGCTTCGCTCAACGCATAGGCGCCGCAGGTATCAGTCGCCATCTTCGGTAGATACCGCTTCTTCTGTTCAGGGCTGCCCCATCGCAACAGCGCATTGTTGACCAGAGTGTTTTGCACATCGACCACCACGCCCGCCGATGCGTCGACTCGCGAGAGTTCTTCGACCGCGAGGATCGCTTCGAAGAACTTGGCGCCGCCTCCGCCGTATTGCTCCGGGATTTCGATTCCCATGATCCCGAGCTGGAAGAATTCTTCGATGAGAGACTTTTCGAAGACGCCTTTCTCGTCCATCTCTTTGACGTGCGGCTGGATGCGCTCGTCGGCGAATTGGCGGACGTTGTCGCGAAAGAGAATCTCGTCTTCGGTGAGGGTGGTCAGCGGCGTGGGAAGGGCAGATTGCAGGGTTGCGTCGGGCATTCGAATACCTTCAGACGGAGGAATAGCGAACCTAGGATTCTAGCATCTGGGGAACGCACGCGCCTTGCTCCCAGTTTACGTCTGATCCTGAGCGTCGGAAATTTATCCGTCGTAACCCTTAATCCAGGTTGGATGTCCGCCGCATGACATGACACAGCTATACAGGGTGGACAAAAAACGCCAGCGCTAATAAAAGCCAAATTGCCCTTTTCCAACGACGCGGAACGACAGGTGCGCGCGCGCCACTGATTCCAATCAGGGCCGCAGCCATCCACAACAAAGGCGAAATAGCGGCGACCGCCGCCGTACCCATCACGATCGCAGTACGAAAACGGCCAGTCCGAAAGGGCGTGTTATAGAACGAGTCGCCGATGCCCTCGACGATCAAGACCAACCAAATCGGAATGGTAAGCGAGAAGGCTGCCTTCAGTTTCCAGCGGTATGGAGTGCGAGGCTCCGGTTCAGCGTCTATCGCGGACTCCGGCTATGCACCAGCTTCAGCGTATCCGCCTGCAAGATGCGCTGGATCTGATTGCGCGCGTGCACCGACCACGGCCCGGTGGTATCGAGTTTGATATAAGCCTGCCAGTGTTTCAGGGCCTTGCGTGGCTCGCGGGTTTTTTCGTAGGCGAGAGCGAGGTTATAGTGCGCATCGGCGTAGGTGGGAGCGAGTTGGATCGCCATCTTGTAGGTCTGGATGGCCTCTTGCACGCGTCCGGTCTCGTCCAGAACGTTGCCCAGATCGAAATAGGCCAGCGCATAGCGGGGATCGGCCTGCAAGGCGGCGCGGTAGTGCCTTTCCGCCAAGGCGAAATCCTGCCGGTTGTAGTAAAGCGTGCCCAGATTGATGTGCGCGGCCGCGTGCTCGGCCTGAAACTCGAGCACTTTCTGGTAGGCAGCGAGCGCTTCGGTCTGTGTGGCCGGATCCTCTTCCAATGCGATGCCTCGGGCAAACCACGAAGCGGCCTCATTCTCTTGCGGACCCGGCTCTGGGGTAGGAATCGGAGTGCTGGTCACAACTTTTTCCCGCGTCGCGAAGTCCATCACAAACTGTCCCGCGATAGGTTCCAGCAGCCTGCCCTCGTGACGGAACGCGACGCGATGATTGTTTGTGGATGAAGCTCCGGCGTCGAGCAGAGGATTTCCCATGCCCGACGCCTGCTTTTGCATTGCTTCGAGCGATTCGCGGATCACCGCCGGCCGCACCCTCATCGCGCACAGGTCGCGAACCTTCTTGATCTTGAGCAGGTCGGAAAAAGAATAGGCCGGCGAGGCCGCAATCAGCCCCGCCCGCTCCCAGTTGGCCAACTGGCGCGGCGTGAGGTGGAGAATCCTAAGTAAATCGGTTCGACTGTACACGACTGTGCGCAACCTCTCGCGCAGGTTCCGGAGCGCAAGAACGTTACGTGCCATTATCCGTAACTTGCGGCTCTAAACGCAACTGCAAACCCTTGTGGAAATCTGTGGAGAACCTGGTTGATTTACATGCAGCGAAAATGGTGCAAATGAGCAATTGGCAATTGGCATTAGGGGCTGGTGCAGCTAGCTCGGTTCGCTAAATTGCCAACTGCTAATTGCCGACTGCCCTTAGACGGTCACGGCCGCCTGATACTCCTCGTACGTGCCCTTGAAGTCCGTAAGCTTGTGATCGCTTTCGAAGTGCCAGATGCGGGTTGCGACCTCGTCGATCAGGTCGTGATCGTGGGTCACCAGGAAGACCGTCCCTTGATACCGCTGAAGGGAAATGTTCAGCGCGTTGATCGCTTCCAGATCCAGGTGGTTCGTGGGTTCATCGAGCACCAGTACGTTCGGCTTCTGCAGCATCAGCTTGCAGAAGAGCAGCCGCGCCGCTTCGCCTCCGGAAAGAACGTTGGTGGATTTCGTCGCTTCCTCGCGGGCAAACAGCATCTGCCCCAGCAAGCCGCGAATCTCTTCGCTCACCGCCGCCGGATTCCACTGATGCAGCCACTCCAGTACTGTCGTGCCACCTTCGATCAGGCTGCGGTGGTCCTGGGCGAAATATCCGATTGCCGCTTCGTGTCCCCAGATTACTTTTCCGGAATCGACGAACGGGCCATCGTAGCCGCTGGTTTTGCGCAATTCAGCTTCCGGCGTGGTCGGAGAATTCGCGAGCAGCGCATTCACCAGCGTGGTCTTTCCCGCGCCGTTGCGACCCATCAGTGCGATTCTTTCGCCGCGCGTGACGCTGGCGGTGAAGTCGCGAATCACCTGCTTGTCGCCGTAGGCCTTGTTTACATGTTCGATCTCGAGAATGTGCTTGCCCGAAGGCCGCTTCTGCTCGAACTTGATGTAAGGCCGCTGGATGTTCGACTTGGCCAGTTCCGTTACCTGCAACCGTTCCACTTCCTTGCGGCGCGACTGCACCTGGCTTGACCGCGTGCCGGCCGCGAAGCGCGCGATGAATTCGTTCAATTGCGAAATCTTCTTTTCGCGCTGCGCGTTCTGCGATTCAATCTGCGACCGCACTTGCGTCTTGGCCAGCACCATCTCGTCGTACGATCCGGTGTAAGTAATAATGGTCTCGTAATCGATGTCGGCGATGTGGGTGCAAATGCTGTTGAGGAAATGCCGGTCGTGCGAGATAGCGATCACCACGCCGTCGTAGGCGTTCAGAAATCCCTGCAACCAGTGGATCGAATCCAGATCGAGGTTGTTCGTAGGCTCATCCAGCAGCAACGCCTGCGGATGCCCGAACAGCGCCTGCGCCAGCAGCACGCGAACTTTCTGTCCACCCTGGATTTCGCTCATCTTGCGCGAATGCACTTCGTCGGGAATATCCAGACCTTGTAACAAGATCGCCGCGTCGGTCTCCGCCGTGTAGCCGTCTTCTTCGCCGACAATGCCTTCGAGTTCGCCGAGCTTCATGCCGTCTGCGTCGGTCAGGTCGTGTTTGGCGTATATCGCGTCGCGCTCCTGCATCGCCGCCCATAGCCGCTTGTTGCCCATGATGACCGTATCAATCACGGTGTAGGCGTCGAAGGCGAACTGGTCCTGGCTCAGAACTCCGAGCTTCCGAGGACGAACCACGGTTCCTTTTTGCGGATCGAGTTCGCCGCTGAGCAGCTTCATGAACGTGGATTTGCCCGAGCCATTGGGCCCGGTCAGGCCATAGCGCTTGCCCGGCGTAAACGCCACCGAGACTTCATCGAACAAAATTTTGGCGCCGTAGCGCATAGAAACATTACTGACTGAAAGCATGATTTCTGGTTTCTCTTCTTCTGTGCTTCTACAGGGAAGCTTCTTGAGGAAGCTTTCTTCTGGAACTGCGGGGGAATTTCCGCCAAAACGGTACGCAGCTGGAGTTAATAGAATATCACGCGCGCAGCTGATCTTTCTGTTAAGCAGTCCATGGATTGATTATCGGCGCCGAGATGTCGTCAAAGTGCGACAGGTTTCGAGTCGCCAGCGTAGCATGACGAGCCAGAACAATACCGGCGATCATAGTATCGCGATCTTCACGAGGACGGCCTTGCAGTTTTCGAGCAGCCATTAAAGCGCTCGCGTGTTCGGCTGCGTCGATGTCAAAAGGAGCGACGCGGTGGTCAATGCTATGCAGTACCTTTTCGAAGTCTTGAATCAGGGTGGTTCGCCGTTGGCCGACAGGCATGCTCTCGAGTCCAAAACGAAGTTCAAAGAGGGTTACTGAAGTTGTCCAGATCGATGACCGAGCCTGTCGATCAAGCCACCTCAGCACCGTCTCGTCGGGCGCACGCAGCATTAGCTCCGAGAGCACGTTGGTGTCGAGAATAATCATTCGTCAAAAGACGGAGGTTTTATCTCGAAGCGTAATTCCGGAATCGGGGAGTCGAGCCCGTGCTTAGCGAAAATTTTCGCAATCTCGGTTCCCAATCCGCCTTCAGGAACCTCCTCTTCCTTATGCACCGCGGCCCGCAGAATATCGCGGACTTCTTCTTCCATGCTGCGACCGTTGCGGCGCGCGCGGCGCTGCAGACGAGCCTTCACACCGTTTTCGATATTACGAACCAGAAGTTGAGCCATTTTTCACCATCCTGACCTCGATATCATGATATCACACGCTATGATATCACGCTATCACCCGACCTCTTCCTCTTAGTGCCCCCCGCTCAACTCCCGCACAATCGCGCCCACGAACTGCTTGGCGTCGCCGAAGAGCATCAGCGTGTTATCGAGGTAGTAGAGCGGATTGTCGATGCCGGCGAAGCCCGGACTCATGCCGCGTTTGATGACCATTACGGTGTGGGCTTTATCGACGTCGAGGATGGGCATGCCATAGATGGGGCTGGAGGCGTCGTTGCGCGCGGCCGGGTTGGTGACGTCGTTGGCGCCGATCACCAGGGCCACGTCGGTCTGCGGGAAGTCGCCGTTGATCTCATCCATCTCGATGAGCCGGTCGTAGGGAATGTCGGCTTCGGCGAGCAACACGTTCATGTGGCCGGGCATGCGTCCCGCTACTGGATGGATGGCGAAGCGAACCTCGACTCCCTTCTTGGTGAGGATGTCATAGAGTTCGCGGACCTTGTGCTGCGCCTGCGCCACCGCCATTCCATAACCGGGGACGATCACTACCTTGTTCGCGGCAGAGAGAATCGCGGCTGCTTCTTCGGCCGTGGCGCTGTGCACTGGCCTTGCTTCAGCGCCCCCGGCAGCGGCAGCCTGCACTTGGCCGAAGGCTCCGAACAGGACATTCGTGAACGAACGGTTCATCGCCTTCGACATGAGGACCGAAAGAATGAGTCCGGAAGAACCGTCGAGCGCGCCGGCGATGATCAGCAGCTTGTTCTGGAGCACGAAACCCATGGCCGCTGCGGACAGTCCGGCATAGCCGTTCAACAGCGAGATGACGGTCGGCATGTCGGCGCCGCCGATCGGGATCACCAGCAGCACGCCGAAGAGCAGCGAAACGCCAACGATCAGCGGGAAAAGTTGCTTCGCGTCGGGATGCAGCACGAGGTAAATGGCGCTGCCGACGGCAACCGCGAACAGTAGAAAGTTGACGAGGTTCTGTCCTTTGTAAGTGATGGGACGCTGGGGCAGGATTTCCTGCAGCTTTCCTGCCGCCATCAAACTGCCGGTAAACGTCAGCCCTCCGAGAATCACTTCCATTGAGAGCACCGACAGTCCGAACTTCGAGTTGTTCTGCGTTCCCAGATAAAATTCCGCCGTGCCGACTAACGTAACGCAGAGCGCGCCGAAAGCGTGACTCAGCGCGGTCCGCTGCGGGACTGCGGTCATGTGCACCATGCCAAGCGGAATGCCGATGCCGCTGCCCAGCACCAGCCCGACGGCGATCCACTTGTAGTCGACGATGCCGTGGTGCAGCAAAGTGCCGGCGATGGCCAGCACCATGCCGATTTCGCCCGCCAAAATTCCGTGGCGGGCGGTGGTGGGCGAACTCATCCACTTCAGCGACAGGATGAACAGGGCGCTGGCAATCAGATAAATCGCTTCGATGACGTACTGGCTTCCGGCAAATGAGGTCATATTCTTAACGGTGATGTAATCAAATTGGCTGAAATTCGAATCGTGCGCAATATCAGAACCTCGGAAGCTTCGGTACGACGATGATCCCCATGATGATCGTCATTACAAGGGGAAAAACAGCAATTTCACGATTTGACAACTGGTGTACGAGTGATGCCAGCCAACTGGTGGATTCTGACTGCGATAAAGCTGCCTCAGCCAAGTAAAAGCGACGCAGCAAGGGTAGAAGATTAAATAAAAGATCAGATATGCCCTCCACCTAGGTCCGTTGTTTTATCCATCGTGATGGTTTCATCCTAATTCCTACAACGACTAGCCGATTGGCGGCCCGCAGTCTCTACTTGGTCGGACGGCTACTCTTGAACATCTTGAGCATGCGGTCGGTAATCAGAAATCCGCCCACGACATTGCTGGTGGCCGCGACGATGGCGATCGTGCCCAGCACGGTCGCGAACGTGCTCTTGCGCTCGCCCACCAGCACAATCGCGCCTATGACGGCAATGGCGTCGAGAGCGTTGGTCAGTGACATCAGCGGGGTGTGAAGCAAGGGCGAAACGTGGCGGATGACTTCGAAACCAAGAAAGCAGGCCAGCATGAAAATGAACAGCGCATCGATCAGGTTCTCGCTCATGATTTTTCTCCGGGGCTAACCCCCCACATATTTCTAGCTCGCTTTGGCGCGGTTGAAGCCGCGCCCTGATACGAATCTTACTTGCGACACTTTATTCCGATCCTTCGCTTATTCCCTCATTTCGCTACCAGCGACGGCAGTTTGAAAAACTCCCGCACTCTTGTATTCACGATTTCACCACCGCGCGTGACCATCGTCTCACGGATAATCTCATCCTGCAGGTTGAGCTGCAGCTTGCCCTCTTTCACGAGGTAGACGAGAAACGTGGCGAGATTGCGGGCGTACATCTGGCTGGCATGGTACGGGACGCTGCTGGCCAGATTGATGGCGCCGATAATCGAGACACCATACTGGTTTACCGTTTCTCCGACGCGGGTAAGTTCGCAGTTGCCGCCGCGTTCGGCAGCAAGATCGACGATCACGGAGCCGGGAGCCATCCCTTTGACCATGTCGGCGGTAACCAGCACGGGCGACTTCTTGCCGGGAATGACCGCCGCGGTGATGACTACATCGCTCTCCGCGACCACGCGCGTAAGCAGTTCGCGCTGCCGGGCGTAGAAGCTTTCGTCCTGGGCAGTGCCGTAGCCGCGGGCGTCCTGCGCATCCTTGGCCTCAATCGGCAATTCGATGAAGCGGCCGCCCAGGCTTTGCACTTGTTCTTTGGAGGCGGCGCGCATGTCGTATGCCGAAGCCACCGCGCCCAGCCTGCGGGCCGTCGAGATAGCTTGCAATCCCGCAACTCCGGCGCCGATGACGAAGACGCGCGCCGGCGTGATGGTGCCGGCAGCCGTCGTCATCATGGGAAAAATTTTGATGGAAGTTTCCGCGGCCAGCAGCACCGCCTTGTAGCCGCAGATAGTCCCCATGGAGGAAAGCGCATCCATGCTCTGCGCCCGTGTGGTGCGCGGGACCAGTTCGACCGAGAATGCCGTAACGCCCGCGGCAGCGATCTGCTGAACTACTTCGGCAGAACCGAAGGGGCGCAGAAATCCAATCAGCAGTTGATCGCGGCGCAGCAGAGGAAGGTCAGCCTTGCCGGTTACGTCATTCGAACCGTAGCAAAGCACCTGCACAATAATGTCAGCGGCGCTGAAGACTGCGGCGCGATCGCGAGCAATCTTTCCGCCCTTGTCTGCATAAGCCGAATCAGGATAGCCGGCTCCTTCGCCAGCGCCCGACTCGACAACTACTTCAAGTCCAGCCTTCGCGAGGGTAGGGATAACGCCGGGAACGAGCGCAACCCGGCGCTCTCCGGGATAGCTTTCCTTCGGAACTCCAACAATCACGCGGTTTTCCTTTCTCTCTTCTCCAGGGAGAATCGTCACTTGCAGGCCCGCCACTTCAGCGTGCCAGAAGTTGTCTCGCGAAATTTCCTTCGTCCGGGCAGTCAACTCGGAATACTACCCGACCAAAGGCATTTCAACTGTGACGCTCGTCACATGGTATCGGAAACGTCGGCCAACGGACTCAAAACAGTATCAGAAAGGGCAGGGGGGTGAGAAGCGTACCCCCGAGCGACGGAAGACGGCTCGTAGCGGCAAGAGCTTGATGCGTGGAGGTTCAGCTTTGGTGGAATGCACCGGGATGCTCGAAAGGTGATCCGCATAACTCGAGAGCCGGTCGTCCCTCGGAGTTGTGTCTCCGCGAGAGAACGACCGGCTGTCGCATTTCAGACAGCTATTGTTGCGGTGGTGCACCTTGCGCGCCGGCGCGATGGCTCTGCATCCGTTGTTCACGCTTGGCCTGCATTGCATCCCACTTCTTCTGCTGATTCGAGTCGAGGAGTCCACGGATCTGATCGTCAGTGCTCTTGCGAATCTCCATCATCTTGCCACGGCGATCCTGCTCGGAGAGAGAAGTGTCCTGGCGCAGGCCCACCATCTGGGAGTGTGCAGACACAAGCGCATCCTGCACTTTGGTTTGCTGATCGGAGTTGAGCTTGAGATGTTTGGTCAACTCTTTGGTGCGTTCGACAGGATCGGGCGAGCCGTGGTGCCGTCGACCATTGTCCTGCGCCGTTTGGGATTGCTGATCGTTAAACTGGGACTGAGACGGGTTATTCTGTGCCGTCGCAAAAGGTGCGGCTATAGAAATGACGCCGGCCGCTAGAATAAGCAGGGACTGCTTGAACATTTTGTTCTCCTTAATTCAAAAGAATCGATCTACATGTATTAACGGAATTACGAACCGAGAGTTGCGCGAAAAAGCGGGATTCCGACGATCTTTGCATAACTTTACGAAGGCTGGTTAGTTCGGGATCTGCGCCGGTTTTGCTTCTTGAAGCGAGTATGTTGGTCCGCGGCTTACTCGAAGACTGGTTTCAAGCTGTTTGGTTGTAGGACTCAGTGAGCGTCGAACTACTGCAACTGGGCCTGCGTTAGCTTGACCGCGCAGTACGCGGCAGTGGTTCCGCAAATGGTGGTTGACGTCGCCAGAGTGCCAAAGTAGATGCTCGACGCCTGCCCTCCGGTGGAATCGTTGTCGACGATTATGCCGCTTGTCCCGCCCGCGACATCGATGGTGTTCGTTGCCGCACTGGCCGGCGCCGCGCCTGAGGCAACTAGCAGTGAGTTAGGCAAAAGGAAAGAATAGAGTTCTGTTGGGTTTTTAGCCACTCCTACGAACAGGTAGTCCGGACCGCCCGTAGCGGTTGCGCCCGTCACAGTGCATCCCGCGCCGGTAGTCGCGGTGGGTATGGCGGTGTTGAACGTGAAATTCGATGTGGTCGCCGAAACTACGGTTTGCATTCCGCCATTGATGGCGGCGACGTCGGACGCGGTGCAATTGTTGGCAAGGTTGGCAGCTACGCCCGCGAGGGTAACCATGTCGTTGGCGGCGAGCGTGTTGTTCGCCGTGACTGTGACTACGGTTGTAGATGCCGTAACCCCGGTCACGGTGTATACCTGGCTGTTGTAGAACTCGGTGAGTGGCGAGATGGGAGAAGCGTTGCTGCCCACTTGAGGCTTGTCGTTGTTGAGCGGCGTCACCTGCATAGTGGAACCAACGAACTGTAATTCTTTGAGCTGTTGACCCCCGGTGCCGGAGGTGGCGCCGATTATCTCCCCGTTGTTCGCCGCAGTGGCACTGCTAATGCCCAAGGCATAGTACCGTTCATCCGGGGTGGCGGAGTAGTTTGGAAAGCCGGCAGTCGTACAGCTTTGATTTGCGCCGGTATCGAGACCTGCGTACACCACTGCGGTCAGAGTATTGCTGGTGAAAGTGAATTGGATAAGGCCGGTGTTGCCGGTTGTTCCCGTGTCGGCCTCGCCGGTAGTGTTGGGATTACATGCGGTAACGACGTAGCCCACTCTGTTCGTGGTGTCAATGATGGCGCCGTCGCGAATGCCGCCGTTGATGGCACCCTGGTTCGTGGCGCCGTTGACCCCGAGTGCGAGCGCTGATGCCGCTGCAACTCCCGCCGGCGTCAATGCGTACAAGTTAGAACTGCTGTCGCCGACAAAAATGTTACCCGTACCACCCTCATCGACTACCGGTGAGGAGAGGTAATTCGACCCAGGGGTGACAGTTGCGCCGGTGACTGTGCATCCGGGGCTCGTAGTCGCGGTGGCTATCGTAGCGTCGAAGGTGAAGTTCGTTGCGGTCGCCGAAATAACGGTTTGCGTTCCGTTAACGGCGGCGGCGTCAGCCGCGGAGCAGTGGGTGCCGTTGGCGGTTACTCCCACGATGGAGACCAACTCTCCGATGCTAAGCGAGTTGGCCACGGTGACAGTCACTACCGTTGTGGTTGCCGTTATTCCCGTCGGGGTCAGTGACGCGGGGCTCGGGCTGACATGCACGGGAAAATTCCCGCCCGCATACGCTGGCGTGCCCTTGAACGTTGGGGTGATCGCATACAGATAGCCGTTGTTATCGCCGACGTAAGTGGTATCGTTTGCATAGTCGATAAACGGGGAGGAGAAACTATCCGCCGCACCAGCCACCCCTGTGGCTGCATTGGCGGCAACCAAACCGAGAGGAAGCATAAAGTCGGTGGCGGTGCTTCCCGAAGTGCTTCCGGGGATCACCGGGTTAGTGGCGCAGGTCGGCAATGTAGCACCGCCGTTGTTGTTGCTGGCGCAGCTGGCGCTGGTTCCATACTCGGTGCTGCCGCTGCCGAATGTTAGCACGTGCAGAATTGCTCCGATGTTCGGGTCATTCTCCACATAGGCAACTTCTGTGCCACCGACCGAGAGGCCGGGCGAGGTAGCGACTGGTCCGACGCCGGAAGCATACGAAAAGATGAATTCCGGATTCGTGAGACCACACAGCGAGGTCCCGGACCCGCTGTAGAGGTGATTGAAGGCGACGATGTTGGCTTGGGCGCCATTCGCCCCGGCAGTGACGGCACCCCAGCTGAAATTGGTCAGTGCGTTGGCTGTAGTCAGCGTCACGCGGGTTCCCGGGGTGAGCGCATACACAGTAACCGTAGCCCCCGACGCAACCGCCACGATGCGGTCGGCAGCGGTACTGCTGAGATTGCGGTTGATCGCCGCCGCCAGATTCGTCGCATTAGTGGCAGCCGTGGTGGTCACTTCGAAGTCTAGCCCTGTGTTCGTGGTGTTCGAAGCCGCTAGGGTCAGAGTCACCGCCATTCCACCTGTCGGAGTTATGATGATTGACGTAGTCTGGCCAGACGTCGGTTCGCCAGTGAAAGTGCCCACCACATTGGCGCGCGTGTTTCCGGTCGTCGCGTTGACGGAGTAGACTACAAAATCGGCCGTGCAGCTCGGCGGCGCGTTCACATCGAAGGAGAATTTGGCGGGCCACATGCCTTGTGCAACGCCACCGGCGCCAAGCGAGATGGCCCAGTCCTCTTTCATGGGCCTTCCAGAGTGTCTTCGCGGTATCGGTCTTGGTGTTGGCCGCCAGCGCAACGGGCTTGAACCCGCCGTCGCATTCCCATGCAGAAGCCACTGCGCATAGGCCCGCGGCTCGTTCCACATCTTCAGCGCCTGTTCCGGCGTATAGTCGCCGGTGAAGACGACATGCTTTGAGCTCCAATCGATCGGCACGGGAACCGAACCATCCGGTCGGGCAAATGCCTGCCCGAACAGGGATACGGTAAAGCTAGCCGCCAGCCAAACCGCCGCCAGCAGCAGCGTGACGCACCTAACACAAAAGGCCACATCCCGGTTTCTTGGAGTTCTAAACCTATTCACAGTTAACGCGCCTCCGTGTCTCTTACCCAGCCATCCAACGTGCTCGAGGATGCTCACCCATCCAATCAATGCCTTATGAGGAGATTGTCTTCATCTTGAAAAAGCGTGATCGGGGGATGGGTTTGCCAGGGCCTGAATTTGAATCAATGGACCTGCGGTACCAACTTGCGTTCGTGCCAGCATGTTGGCCGAGGGGATGCCTGTTCTCTGGAAGGACTTCTCGCAATCGGCAGTGGACGGCCCGCGCATGTTCCCCTCCATGTAAGCCAAACCAGGGCAGCGCGTGCACGTTCCCACGTGGGCGCAAGTTGAGCAGGTCGGAAGATCCCGGGCACGGATCGAACGGACCTCTTTCAACTGCGTGGAATTGCGCCAGATGTCGAGGAATTTCTGCCGCCGCACATTGCCGCTGGGAAGGGGAAACTGCACGCAGGGAAACACATCGCCGTAAGGGGAGATGTAGCATGCGGTGTGACCGGCGCTGCACGGGAAACCATCCATGATGTCTTCGCCAGGTGCGGGCGGGGGCGCGCAGAATTCTTCTACGTTGCCTACCAATTCCGGGTTATTGAAAACCTGCTTCAGGTCAGACCCCGGGATTCGCAGGGCGACGGTGGATGTGTCTCCGTCCATCTTTGGCGTAATAGTCGGGTCGAGAGTGTAGGCGACTCCTAATTCTCTGGCCAGTGCGATCACGCCGGGCTGGTCGGAGAAATTGCCCGCCATAAGAACGTTGGCGATGCCGACCTTCAGTCCCTTCGACTTCAAGAATCGAATTGCCCGGATGGTTCGCTTCAACGACCCCGGCAGCTTTGTGATGGCATCGTGAACGTCCGGGCGATGCGAGTAGACGCTGATTTGTATCTGCTCCACGCCCAACTGGCGAAGCCTCGCGGCTTCCTTCTCGCGGATCATCACGCCGTTGGTCTTCACCTTCACGTTGAACAACAGTCGCCGCGCCCGTTCCACGATTTCAAAAAAGTCCCGGCGCATCAAAACTTCACCGCCGCTGAGTGAAAGAAAAAAGACGCCGGCATCCGCTAGCTGTTCGAGCACATCGACGATTTCTGCCGTGGTCATCTCGCCGTGATCGTCGTGATCGAGGTAGCAATGCACGCAACGCTCATTGCAGCGGTAGGTGATATCAAGGTGAACGCTGATGGGCAAGCCCAGATTCAGCGCCTTTTGATTCATCTCGGCGAGTAGGCTCACCGGTCCTCCGACGACAGGGAAGAATCCGTCTCTATCAGTGGCTGATCCGACACCATCAGAATGCCGTATTGCGAGAGTTCATCGACGAAGCGGTCGGCGCCGCGCTGCGCCTGTTCCCGATCGACGTCGAATTCCCGGCAGACTTTGCCGGCGACGATTTCCGAGAGTGGGGTGCGCCCGTCCGCTGCCTGCCAAATCGTGGAAGCGACTTCATTCAGCGTGAAAAAGGTCGAATCAGCCGCCGACATCACCATCATTTCGCCGCCCAGCATGCGGGCAGCAATCGCCGAGCTTCGCGCAATATACTTTTCGGCCATAATGATTCTCCCGCGCTAACGTCTGACGACTAGCGTATGACGACTAGCAGTCCGTGGTACAAGTTCGATTCGTATCAGGGCACGCATTCATGCGCGCCGTAAGCATCGCGCTATCAGCACGCCTTTAGGCGCTGCTTCGCGGCGACGGAGCTTCACCACGGCCTGCTAACGTATTATGTCCCACACGCGCTGGTCGGGAACGAATACTAAGCGGTGCATGGGAACCAAACTTGCAAACTCGCACGCTGACTGAAAAACCAGTTTCACCAGCTCAGGGTCGTCGGCGAAAAACAAAATATTCCTCATTAACCGCTGGACGGCTTCCGTGGCGCCCACAGGTTCGATCCTGTTCTGCAAGCCTTTCTCCAGGAAAAAAAGCGCGCTGAGCGGAGCCGAGTAGTTCTCGCCCACCCGCGCCAACTCTCCCGCAAAAGGCGTCCCGCAGGCCATATACCGATTGCCTTCGCGCCGCACGTAGGAGATTTCGTCCGTAAGCAGCGTCGCGTCGGACGGAGCCAGTCGCGCGATCGTCGTCTTGCCCGCGCCCGAAACCCCAGAAAACAGAAATGCTTTTCCACCGCGAATCGCGCTGGCGGCATGAACCAGGAAGCCTCCTTGTCTCGCCAGGATGAGCGTATGAACGATGCGCAAGACGCAATCGATAGCGTAAGGGCTGCGCGTTTGATGGATGTGACCAAAACTGCCCTCCGGATTCCACCGCGCGCGGAAGTCGCCCCGCTTTAACAGCCATGCGCCCCCGTCGATCTTGACCTCCAGTTCATCGTCGGCTGCAGCGAGTCCCGACGGCTCATACAAGTCGATGTCGAACTCGAATTGCGAACTCGCCGAGATTCCGACAAAACCCGCGTAGCGATCCTCGATCAGCCGCCGAAATGAGGGGTCATCGGTTCGCACGGCAATCGACATCCCGCCGATCTCGATGGATACGGATTCTTTCTCAGTGATGGCAACGGCAGTCGTCATGGCTGAGAAGTACCTGCCTGCAGGCGCGCCGCGTGAATCCGCAACGCGAGATTGCGAAACCGGTCCCAGCGGCACAGCATCCACCCCAGAGCGAAATGGAACGCCGCAACCCGGCGGCCCGGAACGAAACTGCGACGGCCACGCCGAATGCCGGCGACTCGGCCGAGAAGTTCGGCCGCGGCCGCGGGTGGATCGTCGTGAGGCATCGCGTCTCCCCTCGTGACCCACGAAATGCAATCCTCGTCTCGTCGCTTTTCGACCAGCCGGTGAATGAAAAAGCGGTTGTCGCGCAGAACCAACACGATGTCTCCAGGAACTACTCCGTCGTACGCCACGCTTTGAATCGTGAGCCGATCTCCCGGCCACACCGAGGGAAGCATGCTCGTTCCCCATGCCTTCAGCTGAACCGTGTCCCGGCAACGAAGCATCTCGGCCGCAAGAACCAGCTTTGCATCCGCGCCAGCTTCCAATATGGATTGCATAGGGCAGAACGCTACGAGGCATTCCGGTGGAAATGGCACTGAAATTGAGTGCCACTGGTTTTGCCGCAGGACAGCGCCATAGTCTCGAAAACCCGCTCGTGCCGAAAGGCAGGATCTTGATATAGCCTCTTCCCGACTTGTGGGCTCTCGCCTGGATCGTTCTCGTTGGTGTTCCAGTCCTGTTCAGCCATAGGAATGATTGAACCCGCACAAAGAGTCCGCGAGCCGGTGACGCGCGACTGCGGACCACTTCTTTTGCCAAGCGTACAGCAAAAAACGGATAAAGCCGATTGTCAGGTCTGGTACTCGCAAGAACGCATCGAGTATGGCGGGGGGAGTATTTCGGTGACCTGCTAAGCAATTCCGGTGAGATAAAAATGTACGGCGGGGGTGATGATCAGCGATAAGACCATTGAGATCAAGACTCCCCCGATCACCGCGATCGCCAGCGGTTGCAACATCTGCGATCCCGCTCCCAGCGCGAAAGCCAAAGGCAGCATCCCCGCTACTGTGGCCAGCGCCGTCATCACAATGGGCCGCAGACGCCGGCGGGCGGCTTGCAGCATGGCGTCTTCCACGCTCATTCCGAGCCCGCGCATCTTTTGATCCGCGTCCAGCAGCAGGATGCCGTTCTTGGCCACGATTCCGATCACCATGATCATGCCCATGAACGACGAAATGTTAAACGTGATACGGGTGACGAGAAGAGCGATGAAAACGCCCGAAGTGGAGAGCAGTGCAGACGAGAGAATCGCGACCGGCGCGGCGAACGTGCCAAATTCAAACAGCAGCACGATGAACAGCAGCAGGACGGCAAGCACTAGCACGATCACCAGATCGTGGAACGAGCGCTGTTGTTCCTGATAGGTGCCGCCATACTCCACGCGGATGTTCGAAGGCAGATGCAGCCCGCTTACAGCTTTTTGCACCGCAGCCATTCCACTGCCCAGGTTGGTTCCCTCCAGGCGCGCGGTCACGGCAACCTGGCGCTGAAGGTTCTCCCGCCGGATCTCATTCTGTCCCGGAGTCTCGACCACGGTAGACAGTGCGCCCAGAGTGGCCGTATGTCCGCTGCTGCTGATAAGAAGCGTGTCGCGCATGGCCTCCAGTGAGGCCCGGTTCGCCGCCGGGAAGCGCACGCGCAAGGTGTAGGCGCGGCCGTTCGTCACCACGGGCGTCGGCGCCGGTTCGCCCTCGAGGATGGCGGACGCGTCGACCGCGATTTCTTCCGCGGTGAAGCCCGCCCGCGCGGCCACGCTAGGGTCCACCTGAAAAGTCACTGCCGGACCGCTGATGGTGTTGTCGATTCCATTCAGCACGTCGACTACACCATTGATCTTCCCAATTGCGTCCGCGACTTTCGGTGCCCACGCCTCAAGTTGCTTGGGATCTTGCGAAAATAATTTGATCTGGATTGGTTCCGGCGCTGACGTCAGGTCGCCAATCATGTCCTGAAGAACCTGGATGAAGTCCATGTCGAGCGCGGGTTCCTGCTGCTTAATCTTTGCCCGCACCTCGGCCATTATTTCTTCCACATCGCGGTCGCGCTTGGATTTCAATTTCACCAGAACATCGCCGGTGTTGGCTTCGGTTACCGCCGCCAGGCCCAACTGCAAGCCGGTGCGCCGCGAAGTGCTCTCCACCTCAGGAGTCTCGCGCAGAATCTGTTCCACATGGCCGACCACGCGGTTGGTTTCCACCAGCGAACTGCCGGCGGGCATGATGTAGTCGAGAACGAATCCGCCTTCGTCCATCGCGGGCAGCAGGTCGGAGCCGGAGAAGTGATAGCAGAGGTAGGAAACCGCAATCAGTACCAGACTGAACAGAACCAGCATTCGAGGCCGCTCCAGCGCCCGGCGCAGCCAGCGTTCATGGAAGTTGACCACGCGCAAAAAGAATCCGCTGAGATGCGCATCCTCGGCGGCCAACAAACGCTGCGGCTCGACTTCGGATTGATTCTCCGAGGTCGCGTAGGTTGCTTCTTGCAGGTTCGCCTTCTCACGCCGCCCGCGAATGAAGTACTGGCTCAAGTTCGGAGTCCAGGTCAGAGCGAGCGCAAGCGAAGTCAGAAGGGAAACGCTCATCGTCACGGCCAGCGCGCGGAAAAACACGCCAGTGACGCCTGTGATGGCGATCAAAGGAATGAAAACGACGACGGGCGTGATGGTCGAGCCGATCAGCGGGACAGTGATTTCCCGCAACGCGCTCTCGATCGCCTCTAATCGGCCCTGGCCCGCGTCGCGATGCAGCACAATGTTTTCCACCACGACAATCGCATCATCAATAACCAGTCCCACCGCGGCGGCCAAGCCCCCCAGCGTCATCAGGTCGAAGGTCTGCCCCATCACTTTGAGGGCGATGAAAGTGACCAAGACTGTGACAGGAATTACGAGACCCGCCACCAGAGACGTACCCCAATCCCGCAAAAACACAACCAGGATGATCGAAGCCAGAATTAATCCCAGCAGAATGGCATCGCGTACGCTCTTGATGGATTCGCCCACGATGATGGACTGATCGTAAAACGGCTGAATGTCCACGCCGGGGGGCAGAGTCTTACGAATGCGCTCGATTTCGGTGTGGACCTCGTCCGCCACCTTCACGGTGTTACCGTCGGGCTGGCGGTTGATGTTGAGCAGCACTGCCGGCTTACCGTTGGCGGTTACGACAGTGTAGACCGGCTTCACGTCGGGCGCGACCGTGGCCACATCGCCGATGCGGACAGGGATTCCCGCTGGCGTGTTCTTGATGACTGTGTTCGCGATTTCCCCCGGCGTCTGAACCTGGCCGTTGACCAGGCCGAGAAAAAGCTGATGATTACGTTCCAGCAAGCCGGGCGAGTCCACCAGATTTGTGCGGCGAACCGCATCGAGAATGTCGGTAACCGTCACACTCGCAGTCAGCAGCTTGGCAGCGTCCGGAGTGATTTGAAACTCAGGCTCCTGCCCCCCTTGAACGATGACAGTGGCAACGCCCTCGAGGCGATTCAACCGCGGCTTCATCTCGTAGGTGGCCATCTCCCACAACTGGGTTTGCGGCACCGTGGCCGACGTGACGCTATACCCAAGGATTGGGAAACTGGCGAAGGTCATGCGGTGCGCTTCCACCTTAGCGGTGGGAGGAAGCTGGGGCTGCACACGTGATAGAGCGGCGTTCACATACTGCAAGGTCTGGAACATGTCCACGTCCCAGCGAAAATAAAGATCAACTTCCGCCGAGCCGCGGCTGGTGATGGAGCGCACCGTCAGCAGCCCGGGGACACTGTTGACTGCCTCTTCGATCGGCCGCGTCACCGTGACCATCATCTGATCGATGGGCATAACGCCGTTGTCCACGCCCACCAAAACTCGCGGAAAATTCGTAGAAGGAAACACCGATACTGGGATGGTGAAGGCCAGATATCCGCCCAACAGGGTCAGAGTGAGGATCAGAAAAATCATTGGCCGGGAGTGGCGCGCTATCCAGTGCTCGGATTTCTTGTGATTCACGCAGTCGCTCCGCAGTAGTTATTTCTCACTGGGATTTTCCTTGGGGTTTTCCTTGGATGACTCCTTCGGAGTTTCCGTGGGAGCTTCGACTTTGATCCTGGTGTTGTCGGGTAAGCCGTAAGCTCCAGTAGCGACCACCTTGTCGCCGGCGGTGACGCCTTCGAGAATCTGCACATCGTCGTCTTGACGAATACCCAGCTTGACAGCTTTCTGGTGGGCGCGCCCATCGGTGCCCACGACCATCACCGCGGAGCCTCCGTCCGGTGCACTGATCACAGAAGCGGCAGGAACCACCAGCGCATCTTTCACCGTCTTCGCGGTCAGCGAGAGTTGCACGCTGGTTCCGGGTTTCAATTGTTGTTTGGGATTCTTTGCCTCGAGCCAGACTTCCACGGTTGTGCTGTTGGGGTCGAGTGCGGGGCTCACCACTGTAACCGTGCCCTCGACGGGCTCATCCAGTCCCGGCACCGTGATCGTTCCTTTGTCGCCAACCTTCAGCAACGCCGAGTCGGCCTGTGGTATGTGCGCCTTGGCAATGACCGCGGAGATGTCCATTACGGTGACGATTGCGGTTCCCGCTGCCGCCATTTCGCCGGGATAAAGCGGGCGGTCGGTGACCACGCCGTCAATCGGGCTGCGTATCTCGGAATAGCTGAGCTGCGCTTCCGCCCCCAGATACTTTCCTTTGGCAGATTCCAATTGCCCGGCGGCGGCCTTGAGCTGCTGCTGCTTTCCGATGGCCTGCAGGGTATCGAGATGTTTCTTCGCAATCGAGTACTGATTGCGTGCCTGGATGATTGCTACTTCGGATTGATCAAGTTCCTTCCGGGGCAGCGCGCCTTGTTCGTAAAGTTGCTGGCGGCTTTGATAAGCCCTTGCCTGTGCGTCCAGCGCTTGCTTGGATTGCTGCGCCTCCGCTTCCGCTTTCTGGATCTCTTCCGGCAGGCTGGCCGCGGTGGTGGTTTCGTAGGTAGCTTGCGCCTGATCGAAGCTGCCCTTAGTGTCCTGTGCGGCGGCGGAGAGGTCGCGGTTTTCGAGCACCGCCAGCAATTCGCCCTTGTGTACTGGGCTGCCCCGCTTCACCAGAAACTTCTGCACGGGAGCGCTGATCTTGGCCACGATCGCCGCCTGCTGCCGGGGGAACAGAATGGCCTGGGCTTTTATTACGTGCTGAATCGTGGTCTTTTCAACCGGCGCAACCTGCACGCTCACGATCGGCTCTTTCTCACCTTTGTCTCCGCTGCAACCGGCGACGATCATCAGACTTCCGCATGCGGCCAGCGTCAGCAGTGAGTGGGATACGCGGAAGCCTCTCGCGTGCCTTTGGGAGAGAAGGTCAGTGAGCGGGGCGTGGGTCATCGGCTAAAAGCTCCCCGTCAGAGTTTGCAAATTGGCGACCGCGACCCGGTACCGAACCTGACCATCGTCGTAAGCATTGCGCGCTTGCGTAAGCGTGTTCTGCGCATCAACAACTTCCAGCACTGTCGATTCGCCGGCCTGATACCGGAGATTCGTCAGGCGGAGACTGTCGGCGGCCATTTCGGCGGAACTGGCCAGCGATTCCATCTCCGATCGCGCCGTGCTCGCCTCTTCATAGAACTGCCGCAAGTGCGCCAGAAGCTGGCGCTGCTCGTGGCTCAACTCCACTTTCGCCTGATCTCGGCGTAATTCTGCCTGCTTCAACTTGCTGCGATCGGCACCCCAACTGAAGATAGGGATCTGCAAAGTAGCCACCGTGGAATAACCCAGATTGCGCACACCGTCGGTACGGATGGCAAACTGGTTCGAATCAATGCCATAGAAGTAGTCCATGCTCAAGCTGGGCAGCAATCCTCCCCAGGCTGCGGTCACCTGGTGGTTCGCGACCTCGAGGGCCGCCAGCGCTGCGGCCAACTGGGGATTGTTCTTCTTGGCCGCGACTTCCACTTCGGGGAACGCGGGCAGCGGGTCCAGGGTTTGAAGGTCGTCTACTACGGTGAAATTTTCGTTCCAGTCGGGAAACAGCAGCACGGCCAGATCCAGCCGGCTGCGCCGCATGTCGAGCTGGGCTTCCTGCAGATCGCGCTGCCGCTGCTGTGACTGAATGCTGGCCTTGACCACGTCCGCGCGCGCGACTTCGCCGCCATTCTGCAATTGCTGGCTGATCTTCAGAAACCCCTGGGCTTCCGTGGCCGCCCGTTGCTCGGTCGCGTATTTGCGCTGCGCCGCGACCAGCCCGTAGTAGGCCTGAGTTACGGTGACGACCAGGCCGCGGGTGGCGATCTCCGCCTTCGCCCGGGCTTGTGCCAGCGCCGCCGAAGATTTGCGGTAGTCCGCGAAATTCGTCAGTGAAACTGCCTGATGGGCATCCGCCTGGCTGATGTATTCGTGTACGCCGTTATTGGCGATGAATCGGCTGGAGGGGCATGTGGCTGTGAGCGCACAGCCGGCTGGCTGGCCCGTGCCCTGGGTGTAGATGAAGGAAGTGTTGTAATTGACGTTGGGAAGTAATCCGGCGCGCGCCTGCACGCGATCCTGTCGTGCCACTCCCAGCTCGGTCAGCGCTGCATGGTATTGGGGATCGGCCGCGCGCGCGCGCTGCAGCGCATCCTGCAACGTGATCGTTAAAGGCGGCGCGGCAGCCGTGGATGACGTCTGCTGCCCGCACAAGCTGCCCGTCAGCCAGAGACCGATCGCCACGCAATCCCACACGCTAGCAGACAATTTTCGAACTGAGCCCATATCAGACCTCCAGAAACGGCCAAGCAGCAGCCTCCGGATGACTAAGTTAGCGATTGGAAGATAAACGTGGGATTAACGGCTGAGTCACTGCTGCGGGCAGATAGACCGTGAACGTACTTCCATCTTTGTCCGATCGGGTTAATTCGAGCTTGCCGCCATGCGCCTGCACAATCCATTCGCTAATGGATAGGCCCAGTCCGGCGCCGCCGCCGTCGCTGCCCGAACGCGATCGCACTTTGTCTGCCCGGAAGAAACGCTCGAAGATTCGCGGTTGCAGCTCCAATGGAATGCCCTGCCCGGTGTCACTGACGGTCATTACGTACCGCGAATCTTCAGCGTCGCAACTTACCGACGCAGTGCCGCCCGGCCCCGTATATTTTATGGCGTTATCGACCAGGTTCACGATCATCCGGCGAAGCAAAGCCTCGTCCGCCTCGATGGGCAGCTCTTTCGACGCATTGCAGGTGAGGGTGATCTGTTTTGCGGCGGCCAGCGTCTTCATGCTGCGTATGCACTCTGCGATCAGCTCATCGAGGTAAAAATTCGAGACCGTGAGCGGATGCTGACCGGCGTCCGCACGAGCCAGCGTGAAGAGATCTTCCACAATGCGCTTGAGGCGTTTGGCTTCTGCCCTAAGAATGTCGAGCGAGGCCCTGTAGTCTTCGGGCGAGCGGCTAGGCTGCGACAGGGTGACATCCGCCTCTCCGCAAAGGATAGCTACTGGAGTTCGCAGTTCGTGAGATGCATCCGCCATAAATCGCCGCTGCTGCTCAAACGAATGATCCAGCCGATCGAGTAGCTTGTTGAACGACCCCGCCAGGTGCCCGAGTTCATCCTGAGCGTTCCTTACCGGCAGACGCTCGTGCAGATTATCCGCTCCAATGCGTCCTGCCTGCGTGCTCATCTCAACTACCGGTGAGAGGCTTCGCCGCGCGAGAAAGTACCCGGCGCCGCTCGCGAGCAAGATCGCCAGGGGAATGGCAAGGCCAAAAGCTCCGATGACGCTTTCCAGAAACTCCCGTTGGTGGTGAAGTGACTGCAAAACCAGCAGCGTGTACTCTTGCTTCCCGATGGAAAATCGGCGTGCGTAACTCCGATGCACTTCGTCCCGCAGCCGAACTGTTCGGAACACGCGAACTCCGAGTTTGGCTCGACCCATGGCTTCCTGCAGAATCTCCACTGACGAACCCGGCGACTGCTTGAGCAATTGATTGCTGGTAGACGCAACAATGTTGCCTTCCTCATTGAGCACGGCAAATACGGTGTCGCGGTACTTGTGCTCCGAAATCGCCTGTTCGATGGCGGCTTTCAACCCGTCAGGCCCGGTTGCATCGCGGGCCTCGGCATTCACCGTCGCGAGAAAGGAATCGGCCATCTCCACGATGGCAGCGTCGGTGCGGTGTGCAGAATCCTGCCGCAGCAGGAAGTATGTGACGAGGGCCATCGCGACCAGCACACAAGTCAATACGGCCGTGTACCACAAGGTCAGGCGTACCCGCACCGAGCTAAACATCGCCCCGATTCCGGGAGCCGCGGGTTTTCGTTTCGTTCGCTTCATGGCCTGCCGAGAGCATATATCCCGCGCCACGACGCGTGCTCAAAAGAGGATTCGAAGAACCGGCGTCGATCTTCCGGCGGATGCGGTTCACATACACCTCGATCAAGTTTGAAAAAGGATCGAACTCTTCGTCCCATACGTGCTCCGCAATTTCTGCTCGACCCACCACCCGCCCCGCATTCCGCGCCAGGAATTCCAGCAACGCGTATTCTTTCGAAGTCAGAGAAATAGCCCGCCCGCCACGCGTGACGTTCTGCCCCACGGTGTCCACAACCAGATCGGCAACGATCAGTTCCGCAGGCAGCAACCCACCCGTCCGTCTCATCAACGCACGCAAACGGGCGAGCAGTTCCCGGAATTCAAACGGCTTTGTCAGATAGTCGTCGGCCCCGTGATCGAGGCCGGTGATGCGGTCTTCCACTGCGTCTCGTGCCGTCAACATGAGGATAGGCAGGCGTTGCCCGGCCTTTCGCAATTCCTTGCAGACCGCGAATCCATCCGGAGGCGGGATCATTACATCCAGGATTGCCAGGTCGTAGGTGTTGATCGCGGCCTGGTAAAGCGCATCCTCCCCGGAACTGACAACGTCGACAGCATAGGATTGTTCCCGCAATCCCTTGGCGACGAAGTGCGCGATCCTCGGATCGTCTTCCACCACCAGCACCCGCATAGCAGCATCATAACGCCGATCCTTGGATTGCAGATTGAACCCATGCTAGCATCTGCAGGTCGTTTTCAACCCGGGGGGAATTGCGCGGAGGAACCCCATTGGAATTCAGCGGCCATTTTCGCAGGCTCACGCACGTGCAGCGCAACACGTTCATTGCCTGCTTTCTGGGCTGGTCGCTCGATGCCTTCGATTTCTTCATCCTGACTTTTTGCGTCAGCGCCATTGCGATTCAATATCAGACAAAAGTTTCTGCCGTCGCGGAGGCGATCTTCGTCACGCTGGCTTTTCGTCCGGTGGGTGCATTTCTTTTCGGCATGATGGCGGACCGCTTCGGGCGGCGTCCCACCTTGATGATCGATATCATCGCCTACTCGGTGTTTGAATTGGCGTCGGCATTCGCCCCTTCTCTGAAGATTTTTCTGATTACGCGGGCGCTGTTCGGCATTGCGATGGGCGGCGAATGGGGCGTGGGCGCCGCCTTGGCCTTCGAAACTCTGCCCGCCGAGGGGCGCGGATTCTTCTCCGGAGTGCTGCAGGAAGGCTACGCGGTCGGCTATCTGATGGCGGCCTTCGTCTATGGGACATTGTTCCGCTTCGTAGGCTGGCGCGGAATGTTTGTGATCGGTGCCCTGCCCGCATTTCTTGTGATTTACATTCGCACCAAAGTGGATGAGTCCCCGGCCTGGGCGCAAGGCCGCGTTTCGAGAAAGACAGTGGCCGGGCGGCAACGGCATTCTGACTTACTTGGGCACCTTTACCTTCCTGATTGTTCTGATGTTTGCTTTCAATTCCTTCAGCCACGGAAGCCAGGACCTGTATCCAACGTTCCTGACGAAGGACCACAAGTTCGCGCCGCAGACCGTGGGGCTGATCGCCATCATCGCCAACATTGGCGCGCTGCTCGGAGGGATTCTCTTCGGAACCTGGTCGGAAAAACTCGGCCGCCGGAAGGCGATTGTGATCGCCGCGCTGCTGACCATTCCGGTGATTCCGCTGTGGGCATACTCCCACTCCGTACCCATGCTGGCGCTGGGCGGATTTCTGATGCAGTTCATGGTGCAGGGCGCTTGGGGAGTGGTCCCGGCGCACTTGAACGAGCTTTCGCCGCCCGCAGTCCGAGGGACGTTTCCCGGCTTCGCCTACCAGCTGGGAAATCTGCTCTCCTCGCGCAACGGCGTGCTGCAAGCCAAGTTCGCCGAGCAACGCTTCGGCGGAGTATTCGCGCCGGTGCTGGCCTGGACCGTTGTGATCGTCGCGTTGCTGCTGGCGGTGGTCACCGGAAGCGGGCGCGAACGCCGAGGCGCAGACTTGTCGAACACAAGTTAGAGGGAGTTTACACGAGCCGGCCGCCTTATACTCGTCCCGGGGACGGTGCAGTTTGAAGCATCATAAGCGATTGAAAAAATGGAGCCGACGATCGGACTTGAACCGATGACCTGTCGATTACGAATCGACTGCTCTACCAACTGAGCTACGTCGGCTTTCAACAACTTACAAGGATTGTGTTGCCTATCTGTATCCCATTCGCAGACCCTATCGGCAGGTCAACGGATCGGCAAGTAGGACAACCGTGAACAGTGCAGTCGCCTGCTTCTCCCCGTGGACGTGCGGCAGGAGTTGCAACAACAGCGACCTCAGGTCACGCTTCGACATTGCTCCATTGTACTACGTGGTGCTGCTTAATTCGTCAGCGGTCGGGGTGTGCGTACGCTATCGAACCGGCGTAAAATGGCTGTTCCATGAATGGAGGAAGCTGTCATGGCAAATTGGCGAATGCAGTTACACCCCGATGCTGCCCCCGAAGCAATGAGGCACGCAGTTGAGAGTCTAGCAGCCGGATACGTCGGACTCGATTTTGCGGAAGACGTGGGCGATTTGAACAGGGTGACAAGGGATCAGTTGACCCAACAGAAGCCCTACTTACAGTTTGCACACGATATGGAAGCGGGAGACAGGGTCTTAATCATGGTTCATCATTTCCCGTTTGCCCTTGTGACGGTCGATGGCGAGTACAACTATATTCGCAACATTGCTCCAGAACTCGGCGTCTGGTTCCGCCACTTCCGAAGAGTGATAGACGTGCGGTACTTCGCCGACTACAGAACTGACGCCCGCAATTGGCCCCAGACTACGATGACGGACACGATTTGTCCGCTACGCGGGGACAACACGGTGTCGTCGTTACTCATCGAAGAATGGCTCCAAGCAACCTCGCGGGAGGTTGCGACCGTAGCCTGATCCTTGTTCACACCATTCAAAACTCTAGTCGTCGTAACGCTGTTCCTCTGCCCAGCCTGCGTTGTCTGTGCTCAAACCTTTTCTGACGATTTCAGTGCGGGCAAACTCGATACCGGCAAGTGGAAGGTCGCCACCTACAAATCGCCTGATTCAAAGCCGGGCCTCAATTCCGGCGTTTACGTCCCAGAAACCCTTGATTTTTCACGAGGGATGCTTTGTATCAAGGTTACACAGCAGAAAGGAGGGCCGGATAAGATTCTGTCCTACGGCGGAGCAATCATTTCTAAGGAGCGCTTCGGTTTCGGCACCTATGAGTTCGTGATGCGCATGTCCTCGACTTCTGTAATGCCGAATGGGTTTGGTACCGCAAAATCTGGAGCGATTTCGTCCGGCTTCGTTTTTTACAACAACTCAGAAACCGAAATTGACCTTGAATTCTTGGGCAACGAAAACGCCATCTGGATCACCAACTGGCAGAATGCCAATCCCAAGAACGCTCCATCGGGTGAGAGCAAGGAAACCAACAACATTTCCAACAATGTTCTTGCGGCTGAATTCCACAAGTACACGTTGGTATGGACACCGACGAGCGTGAAGGTCTACATTGACGGCACGCTGGTCGCTTCACACACCCGGCACATTCCTCAGAGTCCTGCCTATATCATTCTTCAGCACCGGGGCACCAACAGCAATGAATGGGGCGGAACGGCAATGGTCGGCGTGACCCGCTACATGTATGTCAAAAGCGTCAATTTCACTCCGCTAAATGCCCCATCCCGATAGGGATATCTCAGCACCTTTCGCACCGCGCCCAATCATGCCGCGCGAGCGGTGGCCAGTGCGTCGTATTCCACTTGCGACTGAGCGGGCAGCAGAACCCACAGAGTGTAGACTCCGACGGCTGTACCGAATGGAACGTTGAATAGAGAGATGAAGCCGAGGACCAGCGCGATCACGCGGGCCCAAGGTTGGCGCTGCATCAATCCCCATCCCGCAATGAATCCGCAAGCCGCCTTGGCCAGGATGAAAATACTGATCACGCTCAACAGCGGACGCAGAAAAGCTGTGGGCGCCTCCGGCGCTCCCATCTCGCGCATATGAGCGAACAACGTGTTGGCGATTACATACAGAACCACGCCGCCGATGGTGTTGAACGCGGAGATGGCTAGCCAGAGAATCCCCAGCAAATGCAGGTGCCCCTGTACCCGCCCTGGGCGCTGCTGCATCACCACCACCGGTCCGACGATTTGTTTGCCGCACTTGCTGCAAAACGCCTGGCCCGGTTGTACCGTTGCGCCACATCCGTCACAGAACATAGTTTCCTCCCGCGCCGATTCGTGGGTCGGCACGCTGCTAAGACCTGCCCCTCAACCCGCGATACCCCAGGACGACGCCCACTGATGATACGCAATTCGCGCACGAGAGTTCAGTTTAAAGCGTCTTGCGTCCGCTAGAACTAGCCCGTGTCTGCTTCAAAAACGGAGGACCGTTCACGGCAAAACGAAAAGGCCGCCCGGCAACTGGGCGACCTTCTCTTTTTCAAGGGAGAATAGTTCCAACGGAGGCTTAGATTTCCGTCAAAACTTTCTGGTGACAAAATCTTATGAGCCGAAAAAGCAGGGTGTCAAGCGATTTCTAGGAAATAAATGTATTTAGTTTCAATAACTTACATAATCAATCAACACGCGCCCGAACTGTTTCAATTTGAGACGAATGCTCGCCAAACCAACCCTAAGCCAAGACTTCTGAGGCACTTAAGAAGGATTCGAGGCGTCCGTGCCAGGCGAAGTCCGGGCTGGCGAGCCCTGCTCCGCCGCCTCCCGAAGGTCGAGAGAAATGAACTCAGTTTGGTCGGCACGGCCAAAAACCGGCCCCGGGAAGTAGCGCCGCAACAGCACGCGAGCGCCACCGAACGCGACTCCTGCGGCCAGCGAGATCGCCCCCACGATAATGCACAGCAGAATAATGTTGACCAGCAGATTGGCGATGTTGTTCTTCTTGTCGAAATACGTGTTTTCGTTCCAGGTGACGCTGGCCTCGTAATTCACCGCGCCCAAAAGCGTTTGCGCGTCGCTTTGCGAAAGCTGCCCGGCCGCGATGGCAATAATCGGCCCGGTGCGCTTATCGAAGAACGGCCCCACGTTTTCGATGGCCGCAACCCCGGCCTGCGGCGGAGCAGCATGATGAGCGGCGTCGATGCGGCGCAAATGTTCGGCCGCCAGCGCCGGCGTAGGATACTCAATCAGCATCAGCGTAGCGTCTCCGCCTGCCGTCGAATACTGCCCGAGTACCACCTCAGGGCTGGCACTGAAATCGACCAGGTCCGCAGGCAGCGGAGAAGCGATCGCGCCCAGCCCCAGTGGCCCCTCCGCATATTTCTCGGTGTTTCCCTCGTAGCCGTGGTGTGGCATGAAGGCCAGAATCGGAGGCAGGTTGCCCGCATTTCCGCTGGGCCGCGGCAACAAGCCGGCGAGCTCCCGCAGATTCGCCGGCGACATCGGCGACACCCGGCTGAACACCGCTTCCACAAGGATCTGGCCGCGATAAAACAGCACCCGCGGATCCGCCGAAGCGCTCTGATCGCCGATATCTTCCTTGGCCATCCCCGGCTGCACGTAGAACAGATACGCTCCGAAGGCGCCGCTGGCGTCGGCAAACCGGGCCGCGCGGATCTTCAGCGTGCGCCCGTCGTCACTCTTGTAGACAGCCGCCTCGAAATCCGTGAACCCGTATTCCTTAAGCAGCGCGGCGTTGGTGGGATCGGCCGCAGCCGCCTCTTTGCTGGCCTGAGCCGCACCCTCGATCTGCCACCCGGCAAACTGCTTCGGCAGGATCGGCGGCACGGGAGAAGCCGTGGCGGGAGTGGCGGCGAAGGCTACGCCGAGGAGGCAAACAACCACAGCCAAAATCGCAAACCTTGAAGCGCGCATGGACAAACGCCTGAACACAGAATCCCTTCTCTGATTAGACCACAGGGGAAGGAAAAAAGTTTCCGGTGGGAGGTATTACAGTGGCGACTTTTGGGTACTCAGCGTTTTTCCTTTGTGTCCTTCGTGGTTCATCTGTTTTTGTTATAAGCGAAAACCGGAAACGGGGCAATATGGTGGTATTGCCCCAGTTTGAAACTATAGGGGCGTAGCAATCGCCTGCGGGGTCATGGGAAACTGTCTTCGTGCCAAAAGCGAATCTCCGCCCCGTCCCCGGAAGTCCACCGAATCAGGAGTTTGAGTGCTCGATCTGCAAAACGAGATTCTCCTTCAAGGTTGAAGTGGCTGATCCGAAAGCTGGGGCCATTCTCAAAGCTGCGATTTTCAAGGAATGGGAGGCGCATCTCCACGTTGCCCATCCCTTCCAATGGGAGTGCGAACAAAAGAAAAAAGCGAAATGGAAAGCGAAGTGGGAAGCTGCCAGCCAAGCTAAGGGTGCCGTAAAATGACCATTAGCAAAGGCAAGCGTCAAACTGAAGCGCTACCAACATCGGAAACTCAGGCCAATTGGCAGCCTTGATGATCCAGTCAGTTTGACGCGAGGCTATATAGAACCTACTGCCCCCCGCCCTTATCCATCTTGCTCGCCACCTTAACCCCGCTCAGCCCGTTCACATACTTGGCAATCCCGCGGTAAAGCGACTCTGCGATCCGCTGCCGGTATTCGGCCGTCTCCAGACGCCGCTCGTCCACAGGATTGCTCACAAACGAAATCTCGACAAGAATCGAGGGCATATTCGCACCGATAAGCACAATAAACGGAGCCTTCTTCACTCCCCGGTCGCGAATCGCCGCACTCTTCGCCGCCAGCCCGCTGTGCAGCGACTGCTGCACGTCCCCGGCAAATTCCCGCGACTCCTCGATCTTTTCTTTGAGCGCGATCTTCTTCACCAGATCTCGCAACTCGTAAATGGATTTCTCCGAAACCGCGTTCTCCCGCGCCGCCACTTCCAGCGCTTCCGGCGAAGAAGTGAAATTCAGGTAGTAAGTCTCCACTCCCCGGGCCGCCGCGTCGCGGCTCGAGTTCGCGTGAATGGAGACGAACAAATCTGCGCGCGCCTGGTTGGCCACCGCCGTTCGAGTCTCGAGGGGAATGAACGTATCATCCTTTCGCGTGTAAACCACTTCCGCGCCCAGCCGCGTCTCCAGCAGCTTGCCCAAACGCCGCCCCACATCGAGGACCAGATCTTTTTCCTCCAGACCATTGGGACCGATGGTTCCGGTATCGTGTCCCCCATGCCCCGGATCAATCACGATCTTCCCGATCTTCAGCCCCAGGGCTCGAATCAGCGAGCGGTCGCCGCCCGCGGTAGGCCTCGCCTCCCGAACGCTCAAAGCGGAAGCCCGGCCGGCATTCGACTCTGAAATATCCGACTCGCCGTCAGGACTGCTGTCCGCCTGCTTCTTCGCGTCCATTGCTTTCCCTGAGGACGACTTCCGCCCAGGCAAAGCTCCTTTCTTTGCCCCTGCAACACTCCGCCTCGCCACGGTCGCCGATGCGCCGGTGTCGTCATCGTCAGCCTCCACAATCTTTTTCACCACGGACGTTCGGCGCCTTGGCCCCAGCAACGCTCTCTGATGCAGCTATAGTCAGGACATTGCTTGAGCCCGTGCCGATTGCGTCCTCGGGCTCCTTAACCCGCGTATCCTCGCGGTGAATATCCTTGCCGTGAAGATCAATGATCAGCCGGTAGGGATTCGGCAGCAGGAAGGCGTCGTAATCGGCAAGATTATCCACCTCGAGCACCACCCGCGTGCTCCCCGGCGCAAACTGAGCCACGCGAACCTTCTTCAGAAAGCCGTCATCCACGTCCAGGCTCTTGCCCACCAGCGTGGATGCGAGCTTGGTATCAGGCAGGTCAAACAGGATGCGCGCCGGACTGTCGATTCGCCGGGATTCAAACTTCACGTTGCTTTCCAAATCAATCGCAACCCGCGAATAATCTGGAGCAGACCAGTGCCGGATGCCCGTCACCCGCGGCAAAACCTCCGACCGCGCCTCCGGGGATGCGTCCCTCCCAGTCGGCCCAGCAGAAGGCTGCGCCAGGGAAGCGTGAGCGTCCCCGGTAGCTCTCACGTTTTTGTTACCGCTGCCATTCTTCGCCGGCTGTTTCTTCTCCGCGGCCCTCCGCGCCTCCGCGATTTTCTCAGCCCGAGCTGCCTCATTCAGTTCAACAATGGCCTGGCGCGCATCATCAGCCAGCCGATTGTGTGGATAACGGCGCAGAAACTCCTGGAAGCTGCCGCGCGCCGCTTCCGCATCGTTGAGATCGTCCTTGTAAATCTCGCCGATAGTGAACAGCCCATCGAAACGGTACCTGCTGCCGGGATACTCCCGCCGCAGGAACTTATACTGCTCGATGGCCTCGTTCAGGATTTTGTCGTCGTTGAATCGACGTCCCATTTCCACCAGCGTCTCGGCGACCCCAACCACGCTGGGATCGGCTTTTGAGGAAGTGGGCGCTCCCAGATAAACCAGGCGGTAGGCATTCAACACACGCTGATAGTCGCGGCGCGTGCGTTCCGCGGGAGGCCTTCCGTTCAGCGCCTCCCGCATCCGCTCGGCGGTCGCGAAATGCTCGCGAGCCCAAGCGTCGGAATGGTGTGAGCCCGCATGCGCTGCCGCAGCGGCAAGAGTGAACGCCGCAAACATGGCGAGCCCAAGCAACGCTCTCCACAGACTACGCTGGCGCGATGCGCTCTTCAAGATAACCCGCTATCTCGTAAATCGTCTTTGAAAGGCCACGGCTTCACAGAGTGCTGAAAAAGGACCCAAGTTAGTAATTCGAGCATTTTCTTGAACCAAGATTCAATAACTTAGAGGTGCTCTTTGACTCAAAAAAGCCCTCGAACTTACTGCCGTGGTTCCTTTTTCAGCACTCTGTTCAGCCGCGCCGCTTACGCCAATAAAAAACGTGGGCTTTCGCCCCTGAGGGCTTCCGCAGTCCATGAGATGGTCTCCGGTAAAGCTCGAAACCTGTATAGAGATTAATGCAAAACCGGTGCGGTGAAACCTAATCGGTGTTGCTGATGTAGAGTACGCCCCGCGCATCCCGCTGAACCGTAACCGGATCGTGCGAAGCGCCCGACTCAAAAACCGAGCCGCCGTAGTACAGATTGGTGATCCGCCGGACGTAGTTCTGGGTTTCGGCATAGTGCGGCACGCCGGAACTGCGCGCCACCGCTCCCGAACCCGCGTTATAGGCGGCCAGGCTCAATTTGACGTCGCCGCCATAACTCTCCAGAAGTTGCTTCAAATGCCGCACCCCGGCGTCCACATTCTGTTCCGGATCAAATGGATTCTTCACCTTCAACTGCCGCGCCGTCGCAGGCATCAACTGCATCAGCCCCATCGCGCCCTTCCGCGACACCGCGTTGGGATTGAAGTTCGATTCCACCTTCACCACCGCGCGCACTAGGTTCGGGTCCACGTTATGCCGGGCCGCGGCCTGCTCGATCGCCGTATCAATGTCCGCGGACGTCGCCAGCGGCCCGCGAAAGTTTGCCGCAGAAACCTTCGCGCTCGCCGATTGGCTGGATTCGTGTCCCAGGTACTGATCAACCTCGGCCGCCGCCGACTTAGCGGCCCGCATCACCGCAGCATTCGGCGGAGGCACCGGCTTCCACCGATTTTCTTTAGAACTCCAGTACTTCAGCGTACGGCGCGGCGCTTCCGACTCTTGCGCCCGATGCGACGGAGCCGCCACTACGGAATCATTCACATAGACCTTGCGGCCATGCTCGTCGCTGGTACTGATCTTCGTAGCAACTATTTTTTGAGAGGCTCCGTCGCCATCATCAGCGGCGCGCAATGGGAGCCCGAGAGAAAGAGAGGTCGCGGCTAAGCTGCTAACCATCAGGGCGATGTGCAGGCGCTTTCGCATTTCCGGGCGTTATCCTTCAATGGGCAAAGACTGAACCGTGAACTTAATCACAAAAGACAGACTTCACCCTCGCGACTTGCTACCCGGAACCTGACGGAGAATTGCTAAACCAGAGTAAGACGATTATAGGCTCTGAAGACGGCCGGGACAACCTATCTGAAGTGCTATAGAACCACCAGAGTAATCCCGGTAACCGCATGAAAACACTAGATTAGAGTCCCCTGCGGGGTCGATTTGGCGTGACCGCTCAGGGAAAGCGAGATTCGTATCAGGGCACGCATTCATGCGTGCCGAAAGGACGGGCTCTGAAAGGGCGCGGCTTCAGCCGAGCCGCTAAGGGACAATGAGGACTCAAAGATCGCGCGACAACTAGGAAGAAAAAAGGGTGGAGCAGGCCTTCCAGGCCTGCGTCAAAAGCATCGATGTGGACGGGCTTTTTTAGCCCCTACGGTTCTCGCTCATGTCGAACCGCCGAGGTGCAATTATGACGCTCTGCCCGTCAGTCTGACTTTCCCCGGCTGGCCGGCGGCACGATGCCATTCATCCGCAAATACTCAACCATCTGTCCGTAATGATCAAAGGCATGGGCAACGGCGAATGTTGCCCGGTGCAGCCGGAGCGACTTGCTGCCATCCGTGGGCTGCAACACATTCTCGGGAGTCAACGTGGCTGCGGCCTTGTGACCCAGCGCAAAAGAATCCTTCAGGAACTGAATAATGTCCGCTTTAGACTTCAGTTTCTCGGGACCGTTGCCCCCCATAAAATCCGCCGGGAATTTGTCGCCGGTAAGCGGCGACCAGATTGCATAGTTGGACGCGGCGACATGCTTGACCTGCTGGGCAAACGTGCGCACTCCCTTGTAGTCGCTGCCAGGAATCTTCAGGCTCTCAGGAGAGAAGTTGAACTTCTCTCCGGGCATAGCTTCGGCAGCTTCCAAAATTAACGTTTCGACGCTGCCGATCTCGTGGTCCAAGGTTGAAGCTAGGGTTGGCGCAAGCTGAGCAGGCTGCGGCTGTTGTGTCTGCGGCGGCCGCGATGCCGGCGGCACCAGGTTGTTCGCGCGATAGTAGACCACAAGCTGGCCGTAGTGCTCGGCGCTGTGCTCGATCGCGAACATCCAGATCTGCGAGTTGTGGGCCAGCCGGTTGCCAAAAAATTTCGACGTGTTGTCCAGCCCAGCGTCGCCCAGCTGTTGAATCACTTGCGCTCCGTCCGCCACGGCCTCTTGCACGAACTTAACCACGTCGGCTTTGGTTCTGAAAGCGTCTCGCGACGGGTTGTCGCCGTCTCCGAAGTCGGGCCCGATATTTGATCCGGAAACCCTTCGGATCAGCACAAAATCGAGCGCCGCGGCATGCAGAAGATTTTGCGCAAAGGTGCGCTCGTCTTTCTGCAGTTTGAAATCGTACTTGTCTTCGGGAAAATCCTCGGCCATCGCGACAAGTTTGTTCCCGATCTCGTTCCACAAATCCACCGTCTCGTCGGCCCGGGATCGCGCCGGACGCGGCGCTTGATTCTGCGCCTGGCCCTGACCGTAGAGCCTGGTTCCGTAAACACTGGTTCCGTAAAGACTGGTTCCCGCGACAACGAGCAAAATGAGCGCAACCAGCACACACGCAGACCGCTTCATGGTGTGTTTCTCCCTTCGCTGACCCGGGTCTGGTCCGTGATCCAGTTCACTTCCCAGGTCTTGCCTCCATCATTCGAGAATGACTGTTCAAAATGGGGGATCTTCGAATCAGTGTTTGACCAGATAAATCGGATGTAGATCAGTTTGCCGTCAACCGTGTCCTGACCGTAGAACTCGCCGCGTCCATCCTTGAACTGGCCGACCTGCGGTGCGACGATGGTGCCATCCTTTTGATTGGCCCAGTAAAGGCTCCATTGGTGGGTTTGCGGATTATAGAGACGCAACGTAAGCCCTTCGATGTGCCCGCCCGCGCCGTCAGTCTCGAATTCTTCAAGTTGAGAGCGCCCTTCCCAAACTCTTCGCGTCACGGACGTGCCATCAAATTCGACCCACGTATTGGAGCCGGTTAAAGGGTGCACGCGCCGCTTCAAGTGAATCTTCCAGCTCCCCAACTCAAAATCAAAATCGTGTTGCCCATCCCGCTCCACAGTCGCTGCTTGCGGTGTTCCTGCTCCGGCCTGCGCTGCAGGCAGTAATGAGTGCGCGTTGATAACCAGCGCGCAGAACAAAAAATACGTGCGAACACGCAAGAACCATTGCATAATCTTGTCGCCCTCCGTTGGGCAGGTTCGATTGTCATCCTGAACAAGCGTATTTTGCGCAGTGAAGGATCTGGGCGAGCCGCGCGAAGTGTCGCGTTTTTGGCGACACAATAATCGCGCGTTTGGCTCGCTTCCTTATCGAACTGAGCTGTCACCACATCGTAGCCTTGCAATATATATCACAATGTGATATATCAAAACAAGATATGGAAGTCAAGCATCAACCAGGCAACGACCGACCGGGCAATGACCGACCGTTATCGTCCGCCGCGCTTCATATCCTTCTAGCGCTCGCCGAGTCTAATCTCCATGGATATGGCATCATGCAGTCGGTCAAGCGGCAGTCCGGGGGAAATTACCGGCTGGGGCCGGGAACGCTGTACGCCAATCTGGATCGCTTGCTGGCCAGCGGCTTGGTTGGCGAGACCGAGCGCAAACTCAAAACTGGCGACACCCGGCGGGAATATTACTTGACCCCCAGCGGCGAGCAGGCGCTGCGCTTCGAAGTCCGGCGCCTGCGGCAAGTGGTTGACGTCGCACGCGCGCGATTGGGAAAGCTGGGGTTAGGAAAGCTGGACGAGAGGGGCGCATGACCATGCGGCGCTGCTTGCTGTGTAGCTACCGTATTTTGCTGCAGCTCTACCCCTGCGCATTCAGACAACGTTTCGCGTCGGAGATGCTGGAGTTGGCAGAAGCAGCCGCGCCGGGTGAATGGCCATTGATCCTCAGCGACACCAGCCTCGCGATCGCGCGCTCGTGGCTGAAGCCGCCCGCCATCAGTTCGACGCGAGCGCCGGCCGGGCAGGATGCCTACTTGGCGCTCGGAGAATCCGGTCTCGCACCTTCGAAAGTACTGCTGGGTTTTGTCCTATCCAGCGCAATCATCGTCGGTCTCTGCTACGCCGGCTCGCTAGGCTACCTGCAGCTCCCGAAATGCCACCCCATAGCAGCTGAAAATGTATTGCGATGACCGGTTCCTTTTCGAGTCGCCGAGTCAGATGATCGGCCGCAGCACCGGAGGCCAGCAAATTTACTATAACGAAAAGACCGAAGCCCGAGCCTCTTTGGGGTCACGTACCATAAAAAGTACACCGCACGCCTGTCAAGTCTACTTTAGTAGACATTAAGCGTCCTCGAAAGTAGACATTCTTTCCACAGCCTATCCCCTTGATTCCATTGCTCCGCCCAAAAGCCCGCACGAAGAATCAACAACTTACGCCGAAAAGTTTTCTGCAAAGTGAAATGTTCCAGTTGGAACACTCAGCACAATGTTCCGATTGGAACACTAACCCCTTAACCCTTCTCCAGCGCCAAACTCAACCCATCCAGCGACAACGACCGCATCAGGTTCCGCCGCATCCCGCGCTCCACCTCAGCCACCCGGTCTGAAGCCGCAGCGATCCACTCGAAATCAGCAGCCTCAGCCATCTTCGTGAGCTGGCCCAGAATGTCAGTGTTGTGAACCATCTCAGGAGTTCCCGATCCCAGAAACATCAGGTCGCGCAGCAGCGAGTAGAGTGTGCGTAGCAGTTGTTCCGTCTTCTCCCGTCCCTCAGCCCCGGCGCGATAAGACTCTGTGATCTTGAAGAGCTGCGTGTGCTCGCCTGCCAGCAACGCCGAGTTGAGGATGGCCATCGCGTCCGCGCGCGCAGCCACATAGCTCTCCACATCAAAGCTGCGAGCCCGCCCCAGCGCGCCCTCGCTGAGTCGAGCAACCAGCGCCCGCTGCGGCGCCTTCCACTCCGGCCGATGCTCACCCAGATAGCGCTCCACTTCTTCCACTGGCACAGCCCCAAGCGGAAACACCGCCGCTCGCGACCGAATAGTAGGCAGCAGTTCCCCCGGATTCTCCGACAGCAAAAAAATCGTAGCGAACTCGGGAGGCTCCTCCAGAACTTTCAGCAAAGAATTCGCCGCCTCTTTCATGAAGGCCGAGTCCGTAAAGATATAAACGCGCTCCCGCGCCTCCGCCGGCCGGTAGTAAATGGTCTCAATCACCCGCCGCACCTGATCCACTTTGATCATCATCTGCGGAGGATCGGGAGGAATCACCAGCACATCCGGATGAGTCTGCACAAACAGACGCGTATCTTTCTTATCGGCCTCGCGCAGTCCCTCGCGCGTCTCCACCGCTTCGGCAAACCGCGCATCAAGATCGGCAGCTTGCGCGATGCGCCGGCAGTTCGCGCACTGCCCGCAGAAATCAGGCAGGTCATCCGTCTCAGCAGGGGCCAGGCAATTCAAAGCCTGCGCCAGCATAAGAGCCAGCGTGTACTTGCCCGCCCCCCGCGCCCCCGAAAGAATCACCGCATGCGGAAACCGCTCGCGCGCCAGCATCCCGCGCAAGCGATGAACCGTGTCAGCGTTGCCATGAAAATCAGAAAAGCTCATGAGCGTGTACGCTAGTTTTAATATCGATGACCGTCGATCTAAGGCGCGCCATAATTTGGTTGCGACAACACTGAGGGTGCCCCACCCTTGCGTTTTCTGCAAGGGTGGGATTTCTGAGGCATGCAGCGAGGGCGCTCGGATAACCACTCACTGATTTCTTCCTAGTCTCAGCTTCCGCTGCAATACCTCCACGATCCGACCATGCGTCTGCCCCGGAGTACCGCTGGCATCCACTGCCACAACGCGCTGCGGCTCGCGCGCGGCAATCGCCTGATAGCCTTCCCGCACGCGGGCGAAGAACGCGCGGTTCTGCTGCTCGAAGCGGTTTTCGTCGCCGTGATGTTTGCCCTCACCTCCGGACGCCTGCCGATTCCTCCGGCGCGCCCGCCCCACGCTCATCGCCGGGTCCGATTCGAGCAGGATCGTCAAATCCGGCTGCAACCCTCCGCATAGCAGACGATGCAGCTCCATCACGACGCCGCGGCCTAACTTGCGTCCGCCGCCCTGGTAAGCCTCGGTCGAGTCAGTGAAGCGGTCGCAAAGCACAATCTGCCCATGCTCCAGCGCTGGCAGGATCACCTCCGCAATGTGCTGCGCCCGCGAAGCGAACATCAAAGCCATCTCCGCCAGCGGCGCCAGCCCCTCGGTCGATGAGTCCAGCAACACCCGCCGAATCTTCTCCCCTGTAGCCGTTCCACCCGGCTCGCGTGTCTCAACCACCTTGTGCCCCGCCGCGCGCAGCACCGCCGCCAGCTTGCGCATCTGCGTGCTCTTGCCGGTCCCGTCCAGTCCTTCAAAGGTAATAAATTTCCCGCGCCGCCCCATCTTCGGGATGATACCAGCCCCAACGCTCCGCATCGCGCACGACGCGTCTCCCTCAGGACGTTCCTACTCACCCTGTCATCTTGAGCGGAGTATGCCGATGAGCGAAGCGAATCGGCATGCGCAGTCGAAAAGCCTGCCCCGAGCGAAGCCGAGGGACACCCTCAGCCGCACTCAACCGCCTCAGTGAGTTCCCCCCGTGTAGCCGCGGCCGGGCGGGACACACCGCGGAACCCCACCCTCTCAAAGACGAAGAATCGGGTTTCCGGTCGCTGGACAGGTCAATGAGCGCTATGGCCTGATAGCAGAAGTTACCGGACAACCATTCAGCGTGATGCAGAGAAAAGCCGCCCCGATCAGGCGGCTTGGTGTTTGTTGCGACGTGATGCGTGACAGCAGCCCAGGCTACTTCATGCTGCTCAGCTTTGACACTTCCGCGATGCTGGCCTTGTCGTCATAAATCCCGGCGGAAACCACATAGGGAGTCCCTTTGGCGCGCAAATGATAGGCGAGTTTGCGGGATGCTTCATTCTCGCCGGGCTTCGGCCACCAATACTCATCCCAGATGCCGGAAGGCGCATCTTCCACTCTCTTGCACCAGTCCTCCGGGAAGATGCCGTTTCCGGATTTCGCATCCTTAATCGATGAGAGCGGTTGGCCTACTTGTTCCGGCTTGATGGGGTGAGCCGCTATGGTTTTCTTGTCGCAGTCCTGGATGAAGATATAAGTGTCTGCCCACACCCATGGACCCTGCTTCTGCTGAAACTGTGCCACGTCACCCGTCTTCGATAGGATGCTGGCCGCGTCCCTTACCTTGGCGACGGCCTCCTTCGCGGTTGCCTTGTCCTGCCCCACCGCGAGAGTGCATAGGGCAACACTGACGAGAGCCACCGCCACAAGGACGAAAATCTTGCTCTTCTTCATGTGGAACCTCCTTCTCTTGACTTGAAAAGCGGCCCCAGTCTACACCCATCCCTCGGGCCTTCTGAAACATTCCGAAAAGATTTCATTTGGAGTCAGTCTGGCGTGTCCTCGACACGACGGAAAACTATGCGATTGGCGATTGTTGTCGAAAAATCGCCTTATCGCTCATCGACCGGGGTTCTGAGTGTAACCGCCTGGTTGCGACAGTTATCGTGTTCTCCTTGTCGGAAACCAGCGGCTGACGCGGCTCTTATAGTTCCGATAGCTCAGCCCGAACCGCCGCCCCAGTTTTGGTTCTTCTACGTACACGACGAACAGGTGCATCAGCCCAGCCATCACCACCGCCAAAATAAGGACCTCGTTTCACGCCCAACACTGCAACTTCTTTCATCTTGACCAGTTTCCACCAAAGGAAGAAAATCAAGGTCTTCAGCAAGACCGAGGTGTTCGTTCTTAGCAAAATCTCTTACGATCACAGCCAATTTCCGACATTGGACGAGGAGAACACCATGAAGCCCGGCCACGCTATCGCCTTTATTTTTGTTTTCGGCAGCCTTGCAATCGCGCAGACAAATCCTGTTCCCTTAGTGAACCAACCTCTGTTGCCGTTTAGCGCCGTTCCCGGGTCGTCGGCGTTCACACTCACGGTGCACGGCAACGGATTTGCATCGAACGCGGTCGTGGATTGGAACGGTTCGGCGCGCGTGACCACGTTCGTTTCAAGCAGTACGCTACAGGCCGCCATCACTGCCGCTGACGTGGTCAAGGTGGGCACGGCCACGGTCACTGTCGTCAATCCCACGCCCGGCGGCGGAATTTCCAACCCTGTTCTTTTCCCGATCGAGAGGGCTTTCCTGTCGCCCTCCACCGCGCTCGATAATGCTTTCCAAAGCGGTTATACAGCCGCGATCCTCGCGGCCGATATCAATCACGACGGGTTCTCTGACGCCATCGTCGCCGAAACCGGGGCGTCTACCGGCTCGATTCTCTACTATCGCGGCGATGGCCACGGGAATTTCGCCACTCCGGTCACCAGCCCCACCACGATTCCCATCGAGTTCATGCGCGCAGGCGACGTCAACGGTGACGGCAATGTCGACCTCATCATCAGCGACTACTACTCCAGCCAGACGGCGGTGTTGCTGGGAGACGGCCACGGCCATTTCCATCAGCTCAAAACTCAATCGTCATTCGCATTCAGCGCGCCGCTGGCGCTGGTGGACCTGAATGGCGATGGCAAACTCGACCTCATCGCGAATACCTTCGGAAGTCCTGGGACGATCAACATTTTTCTGGGCAATGGCGATGGCTCGTTTACGCCGGATGCCGCAGCACAGATAAACAACGTGTTCGACTCCTCCAACATTGCAGTGGCAGACTTTAACGGCGACGGCAAGCTCGACATCGGGATCGCCGTTCCCTTCGGATACAACGACGGCGAGGTGCAAATCTATCTCGGCAACGGCGACGGCTCGTTCACGCCCGGCGATGTTTACACCACAACCGCGAATTCAATCGCCGCCGCCGATGTAAATGGCGACGGCAAGCCGGATCTGATCGCAGCGGACTACACCAATGGACTCTGCATCCTTCTCGGCAACGGCGATGGCTCGTTCACGCCCGGCAGTTGTATTGCCGGAGAATTTTTTGGAAGCATCCAGGCCAGCGATTTCATCGGCAACGGCAAGCTGGACATTGCAGCGCAGAGTTACAACAACGCCTTCCAGTCCGTTGTTGTGTTCCCCGGTAACGGCGACGGCACGTTTCAGCAGCCTGTGACCCTGCCCTACAGTAGTACTTCGACGGCGGGTTCCATCGGAGGCTTCAGCGTGGCTGACTTTAACAGCGATGGAAAGCTGGATTTCCTCTATGCCGGAAACAACCCCAACGGACCAACGAATGTTCAGGTGCTCCTGCAGTCCGCAGCCAGCATTGCACCTACCACGTTTTATGAATATCAAAACGCGGTAGGCAAGACGAGCACGCCGCAGAAGGCGGTTCTCACAAATGTCGGCAACGGCAGTATGAAGGTTACGGGCATCAGTATTACAGGAACGGGAGCGGCACAATTCGCGCAGCAGAATAATTGCGGAGTGGGGCTGGCGTCGGGCAAGGGCTGCCTCATCCAGGTAGTCTTTAAGCCAACCGCCGACGGAACTTTTACTGCTGCGTTGAGCATCGCCTACGAAGGCGCAGGATCCCCGCAGACTATTCCTTTGCTAGGGTTGGGATTCAACTGAGCATCCTAGCAGCGGCTGGTTCTCACCCTTGCTTCTTTTGCGAGAAGTGTGCCGGCCTCCGTCGTACCGTAGAGTTTGTCGGCAGAGTCCAATGTCAGGCCAGCCGTTGGACTTTACTTCTTCCGCCATCATTGCGAAACAAATGCGGCGAGGTGACAGAACGATTGCACTTGCCTCAGTGATTGACTCAACCTCTCCTTAATACGCCAACTGGCGAAAAATCGCGGTTACACTCATTGACCAGTGGTTCAAAACGTGTAATCGCCTGTTTGCGACAGTTTGACTTCCGGTTAGCCCGTTACTCAAACGCGGAATTACGTGCAGGCGATCAATGGAAATTTTCCACCAGCAGCAATTCGGCGGCTGATTGGTCATATTGCGAATAGAGCAAGTAACGTCCATCCGCAGAAAGGCTAAGTCCGGCCGCAGGTGTGCGCGGAATGCTGGCAAGTGTCTTGGACCCGCCGCCAGCTTGGCTTATGAACCGAATGAGAGCGCCACGTTGGTCTGGAGCAGGCGCCAAGTAATACAACCCGGTCGCCGTAACATAGAACCCTGCCAAGTTTCGCGCCACGCCCAGATCCCCGAGGCCACTCACATAGTCGGCCTCCTGGCCGCCTTCGAGCGGCATCCGGCGAACCGTCCCGCCTTTTGCAGTAAAGTACAGCCACTTTCTGTCCGGCGATTCAAGAGCGAAGACACCGCCGTTGCGCGTCACTTGTGTCGCCGGTCCGCCGGAGGAAGCAACCTTCCAAATGTTGCTCACCCCGTCGCCGCGATCCGAGTTAAAGTACACCCAGCGGCCGTCTCGCGACCACGTGGGTCTCGCGTCATTTGCAGGACCACTGGTCAAGGGCTGCGGTGTTCCTCCGGAAGCGGAGACGACGAAAAGGTTCAACGCTGATTCGGCCGCGGGGCGGGCGACGTAGGCGATCTTACTGCCGTCAGGAGACCATTGCGGGTCGCCAATCTCGGCCCAGTCGGGAGCAGCCGTAAGCTGCACAGGGTCCTTGCCGTCAGCAGTCGAGACCCAGATCTCAAGCGGTCCCGTTCGATTAGAGACGAAGGCAATGTGGGAACCATCGGGAGAGTAATACGCACTGTCATCCCGCCTTGAAGAGGAAATGAGAGCCTGTGCGGCGTCGTGAATCGCGCCGTTGGGTTGCAGTGCGACACGATAAATATTGGTATCCCGGTGCAATCGTGTAAAGGCCATCCGGTTTCCTCGCCGTGCGATCGCGAGAAACCAGGGATTATCGCCGGCAAAGCTAACCCGTTGCGGTTCGCCGCCATTGAGGGCCACGCGATACATAGCGGTATCGCTGCCGAGGTTTGCGTTCCCAGCGGATCGAATAAATAGAATTTCTTTTCCGTCCGGCGTCCAGGCGGGGCTCACGATCCGCCAATCCGGCGGGGTCAGCAGCTTCGGTTCACCCTCAGGTTTATAGTCGCTCGACAGGCCGACGACATAAAGGCCTGGATGGTCGTAAATGAGCGCAAGTTTCCTTGAGTCAGGAGACAGAACGCCGGCTCCGACCTCAGACTTTCCCTGCAACGGACCAATCACCAGCTTCTTGTCACCCCCGTTCAACGGCGCCAGGTACAAGCTTCGCGGACTCCCCGCGCAGTAGGCCACCCACTGGCTGTCGGCGGACCAGGAGACATAGCGGGTGTTTTGTTCCCGCGTAATCACTTTCTCCGGCCCGCCCAGGGCAGGAATCGCGATAATTCCGGTCGTGCCCAGAAGGGCTTCGAGGAAAGGCAATCCACCTGCCGTCGGGCGACCACTGTGGCATCCGTTCATCTTCGGGCGTGTTGGTCAGCCGGATAGGTTCCCCAGGTCCAACCAGCTTCACGTAGATGTCCGGGGTTCCGCCCTCTGGTCCCCACGCAAACGCCACCTGGCTCCCATCGGGCGAGAACGTGGGATCGCGTTCATCTCCCGGATGGGCGGTAAGCGGAATAACCGTCACCTCTTTTGCAGGTTCAGGCGCGGTCCTTGTCGAGCGCCACCAGGCCGCCGCGCCGGCCAGGAGCATAAGCAGAGTAACTGCCGCAGCGACCTTTCTGTAGGGATGTTTCCCCCGCGAACTCGCAAGCGCGCTCCTCGCCACCGCGCTGGATGAAACAGACGAACTCACGAGCGTCGAAGATGCTGCTGCAGGCACCGACCCGTGCACGGACTGAGAGCCGGTTGCCTGTGCGGCCGCCACAGTTCCTGCGTCCGTTGACACTCCCGGCCGCGTTTCCATTTCCCGCTTCAGCCGTTTTAAGTCCGCCCGCATGTCGGCGGCGTGCTGGTAGCGCAGTTCGCGATCTTTCTCCAACGCCTTGTTAATGATCCGCTCCAGTTCCAGCGGCACGTCGGGATTCAAACGCACCGGCGGTAGCGGAGCGCGGCTCAGAATTGCTTCAAAGATACTTGCCGTGCTGTCTCCACGGAAGGGCAACTGACCGGTCGCCATCTCATACAGTACTGCCCCCAGCGAGAACAGATCTGTGCGAGCATCCAGTTCTTTCGCTCGTGCCTGTTCCGGCGACATGTAGGCGACGGTTCCGAGCGTAGAGCCAGGACTGGTGAGATGATCCGCGTCCACCGACCCGTCTGCGTGTTCAGAGACCCAATGTTGCTGGAGGAACTGGCTGTAACCATGACCTTCGCCAATCCAAAGTCCAGAATCTTGGCGTGACCACGCTTGGTGACAAACAAGTTCGCGGGCTTGATGTCGCGGTGAACGATACCTTCTGCGTGTGCTGCGTCGAGCGCGTCTGCGATCTCGATGGCGAGAGACAGAATCAACTCAGTTTCCATCGGTCGTCCGCCGATCCGATGCTTCAGGGTCAGCCCGTCCAGAAACTCCATCGCGATGAATGCCTGTCCGTCCTGCTCGCCAATGTCGTAGATCGTGCAGATGTTCGGATGATTCAGAGCCGAGGACGCCTGGGCCTCGCGCTGGAAGCGGGCAAGTGCTTGCGGGTCACGGGCAACTTCTTCTGGCAGGAACTTCAGGGCAACGAAGCGATGCAGACGCGCGTCTTCAGCCTTGAAGACCACACCCATCCCGCCACCACCGAGCTTCTCAACGATGCGGTAGTGCGAGATGGTCTTGCCGATCATCACGGGCAAATCTTACGTGGGGGAAACCGGCAAGGCAGTGAAAGCAGTGGACGTGGTCGTATCCAAAAGGATTGTTGGCGAAATATCGCCATTACACTCAAGTGACCCGCCCCCGCCAATTCTCAAAACGTGTAATCAGCCTGATTACGTCAACCATTGCGAGCACGCCTGACGCAGCATGATGGCTAGCTTTCAGGATTTTTCTTTTCCAAATGCCGCATCCTCTCTCATTCGATTTTTTCGGGCGGACCGGCTTGTCGCTGGATGTGCCGCGCAGATCCGTCCCCCGCAGGGAAATTGCAGATTTGCACATTTTTTTTCGTTTAACGTCTCTGATTTGTCGTTTTGAGGGCATCTCGTTCGTCTATAGAGTGAATGGGCAAAAGTAACGCGGGACAGAATGGACCAATGTAGGGTTCTGCAAGAAAACCGGCCCCACAACCACTGCCTGCCCGCCATCCGAGGGAGTCATGTCATTACACATCAAGATCGAGCAAGCGGCCGATGTGGCTGTACTGCAGTGCGTTGGAAGACTTGTGCGCGGCGAACCGCTCCATTTTCTCAGACAGGCGGTGATTAGCCTGAAGCAAGCGCGAATTGTTGTGCTTGACTTGTCAGGGATGGAGACGGTCGACGGCGGCGGGCTCGGCATGTTGGTATTCCTGCACCGCTGGACTCGAGACAAGGCAATTCAGCTGAAGCTTGTTAATCCATCCCGCTTTGTGCGTTATGTGTTGGAATGCACTCGGCTGACGCGCGTGCTCAATATTTCGTCCGTGGACGACGCGGTAGAGATCCTTTGCTTCTCTGAGAGCACAACCGATGAAAGCACAACCGAGAATAGAAACTGGGCAGTTGCAATAGTCGATCCTTCGAGTGCTCTACGTCACCTTGCGCGGGACGACGGCGTTGTTGACGCGACATCTCTATAGTCACTACAGTCTCGACAAGCGGTTCCAAACCACAAGCGAAAGGAGCCACCCATGCTGAAACAGGTCGCGGAGGGTGTGCTGATCCAGCAGAGCGAGTTCTGCCAGACCAACACTATTGTCGTGCAAGGCCGGCTGGTGTGTTGCTTATCGACCCCGGGATACTCGGCTATGAAATGGCCCGCCCTCGCGAACGACCTTCGCGAGTTGGATCAGCCCGTTGTGGAGTTCTGAACAGTTTGCTCAGTGGCTGCGGTGATGTTGTTCAAAGGCGTCGGTATTTGTTCCACACCGACAGACAATCCCGGCTTACAACCCTGCAAATTTCTCCTGCACTCTTGGGATCCAGACCTCCTGCGCGGTCGGTTCCATGCTGCGGGCCATCATGAGTGCCCTTTCGAATGTAAGCCGCGCGTCAGCATTCTTCTGCATCGCTTTTTGCGCCTCTCCCAAAGCCATCACTGCCAGCATGTAATCGGGCGCGACGGCAATTGCGGATTGAGCCTCGGCTAAAGCCTGTTCGGGTTGATGCTGCTCGAGCAGGTCTCTCGACTTGACCGCGTGGTCGAACGCGGCGGCATACGGAACTTGGAACGTGCCGTCATAGACAAACACGCCGTTTTCAATGACAGCTGTTGGCTTGAGTTTCATGAATTCGCGATACGGATTCAGCAGGCTCGATCCCGATTCATAGAAAGTCAGCGGAATGTGGCTAATGAAAACCGGTCCCTGGATAACGGGGGGTGTATCAAGCTCCATTCCAAACGACACACTGTCGATCGTGGGCAGTGCCGTGCAGGGGATACCGTATGCGCGGAACGGAATCGCCGGTTCCGCGGTGTATGCAAACCAGCACCGCTGAATGCCGCGCTCATCGACATAGCGCTTCACGGCTTTCAGTTGCTGTCCCCAGTCGGTCGTGGAATCGGTCAGATATTTGTGTATATTGGCCGGTCCGCCCCAGAGTTCATTGGCATAAGCCATATACGAGGTTGGGAACGCTCGTAACGAAGAAACGATGTGGAAAAGAAGGAGCACTGCAACCGGCCATGACCAGCGCCGATCATGGCCAATCAGGCTCCAGGCGGCTCCCCCGGCCAGTACGAGCAGGAAGATGAAAACCAGCAGGATATGGCGCACTCCGATGTTCAGCTTCGAAGTCATGGAAATGGCAAAGTAGACCGCCGGTGGCAAAGAGAGGAACAGGATCTCGCGCCAACCTCGCAGTTTCCGAGTTGCAATGGCATAGACGATCAGCGGCAGGAAGATCAGCGTCGTCAGGGTCGCTTTGATAACAAATGCCACCGGAAAATAGAACCACACGCCGTGCGCGTAAACCTTCCCAAACATATAGCTGGGCCAGACATTCGCGACCGAGCGGACGTCGGCCAGTCCGAAGAGCCAAGATTCCGGGAGCAGTTTCCAGTGCGCCAACAGAGTAATGAACTTGCCTTCAACCAGACTCAAATTCCCCAGCGTGCTCTCCAGAGGGGGATTGATCTGCATTCCTGCGGGACGGGCGGTGTAACGAAATCCATAGCCGGCCCACATGATCGCCACGGCGATCGCTCCAGCAACCACGAAGACACAGGCAAGCCGCAATGCCTGATGCAAATGGCCTTCATCAGCCAGTTGACGGCGACGCAACAACTCAGTGAAGGCCAGAAGGATCAACATCGGCGGCAGAAGCACGGCCGAGTGCTTGGTGATGCAGAAGACCCCAGCGGCGAGGCCCAGCACTGCGATCCGATCCCACGAGGGCGATTTCACGTACCGGTAAAACGCATAAATGCTGGCGAGCAGGCAGCAGGCCGCTCCAGTGTCGGTGGTGACCAGGGCCCCATGAGCGAGAAAATTCGGCTCGAAGACAATCAGCAGGAGGGCAAGGAATCCCGCGCCGGCACCGAACATCTCGCGTGCGGTCAGGAAGGCCAGCAGCGCGGTCATCAAAGCAAAGATCGAGGCGGCCATCCGGGCGCGGAAGATGATGGTGTCAAAGTCGTTCTGGAAGATCAGGTCGCGCCCGCTCAAATATGCCTCAGTTTTGAAGTAGCGGTTCTGCAGCTGCGGCTCACGAAGATGCATGCTTTGAAGCGGTACGGCGGCAACCATCTTTACCAGCGGAGGGTGCTCGGGATTCAGGCCGAAATCGTGATGCTTGAGCGACATGTATCCGGCGAAAATGTGATCACCTTCGTCCCAGGTAAGCGACTCTTGCCGCACGGAATACAACAGCTGTCCTTCCAAAACCAGAAGCAACAAGATGACTCCAGCTATCGTTACCTGGGGCTTGTTGAAAAATGATTCGACCGTGGAAAAAGTCGACGAGTCCGCGCGAACTTGGATGATCATGAAGCCTCCGCGAAGAAGATGAGCAAAAGGAGAAGAGCCTAGTTTAATTAGAGCAACGAAATTGTAAAGTTTTTCTTATCGCGCATAAGCCCATCGTTGTCGATAAATCGCCATGCGCTCACTGCCCAAGGGCAAACGTGTAATCGCGCCGGCGCCGGCCCCTCGGTCGATGAGTCCAGCAGCAGCCGTCCCCCCGGCCTCGCGCGTCTCCGCCACCTTGTGCCCCGCTGCGCGCAGCACGGTCGCCAGCTTGCAGTGGAGGCACCTGCTGTTCCGTTCGTCGTCCCCAAATCGGCGAGAAATCCCGGGCGGAGACGAATCGTGGAATCCCATTATAGGGACTCAGTGGAATGACTTTCGTACCGTTGCCTCAGGGGTCGTCTGGAGGGAACATCAGCTTAGGGCAAAACGAGCACGCCCACATAAGTGAGGATACTCACTCCTTCCCCCAGAAGGAAGCGGGCTAATTGTGACCAACCGTGTTCGGTACATCGTCCATCAGGGTAAGCAGATTCTTCTGATAGACCTGTCAAACTGTTCGGCCGCTGAGGTCGAAAAAATTATCCGGCCCATTCCCGAGCTTGTGACAATCCTACCGCGCGGTTCGGTCCTGATACTTTCCGATTTCACCGGAGCATCGTTTGACCAGGAAGCCCTTCGGACCATGAAGGAAGTTGCCGTGTTCGACAAGCCCTTCGTCAAGAAATCCGCATGGGTGGGAGCGGAGAGCCTTCCTAAGGTGTTCTCGGAAAATATGAAAAACTTTGCTCGACGCGAATTTCCTGTCTTTAGCACCCGCGAGGAAGCTTTGACATGGCTGGCGGAGGACTGAATAGACAGCCCTGGCCGCATCAGCGTCCATCCAGGAACGCGGTTTCAGCCGCTGAGGCCCTTAAACCCCTCTAGAAAATTCTCCTCCGCGCAAGCCTCAATCCGCGCCACAAACCCGGGCGTTCTCCCCGCGTCAGCAGATGCCACGCTTCCTTGTAAGCGTCATACTTAGCGCCCTCCAGCTTCGGATTCAACCCAATGCTCCACATCCCCCGCACAACTTTCTCCGGCAGAATGTACCAGACATCCTCCGGAATCACATAAGCCGCCACAAAATCAAACGAATTCTTCTTGTAAGGCCCGCGGCTGTCCTTCAAACTGCACGAATATCCCGACCCCTCCCGGAACATCGTTGACTTCACCTGTACCCGCACAATCCGCCACCCCGCGTCCACCGTAAAGTCATACCCCGACGACTCTCCCCAAGGCCGCCCCAGCACCAGCCCCAACCCAGTAGCCCGCACCGCAAACACCAACTCCACCCACTCCCCCCGCTTCTTGCAATTCTTGATAATCCGCATCCCCAAAAACCGAATTCTCTTCCTCACGCTCTCCTCCACCACGTCGCCCAAAATAAAAATTGTCATCCTGAGGCGCAGTGAGAAAAAGCCTTGTCATCCTGAGGCGCGTTCTTTGCGCCGAAGGACCCCTGCACTCTCACCCGTACCGGCGCCGCCTCAAGGAATTCTCCCGAAGGCCCCACCCACTATGTCATCCCGAGCAAGCCGGAGCGCCGGCGACACATAAAAATGATTGTCATCCCGAGCAAGCCGGAGCGAAAGCGACGGCGCCAGCGAGGGACCTGCTGTTCGTTTTTCGCCCAAACAAGAAACACGGCCCACCAGCCGCACAATTCTCGGAACCTACTCCACTCTCCCACGCAATTGAAAGCCAGTAAAGTCCACGAAAGTAGAGTCTACTTTAGTAGACATTCGATCAAGGATTTTGCCCGTGTGCGTCGGACGCCCTACCTCGCGTTCTGTCATCTTGAGCGGAGCATGCCGAAGAGCGAAGCGAATCGGCATGCGCAATCGAAAGATCCCTACCCCCGCTGCTCGTGCCCCAGCCGTCTCAGGGAGTTCTCCCGGAATCGCCGGTGAGCGGGAGCCGTCGAGCAAACGCCGGAGGAATACGACCGTCGAACCCCTCAAAGACGAAGGATCTAGTGTCCGCTCGATGGAAAGCTCAATGAGCGCTAAGGCCTGATAACAGAAGCTATCGCGCTAACTCGGCCTGATGACTGTTTGTGGTCCGCTACTGCGTCAATTCGAACACTGTACCTTGGTCGAAGGCGCCGCCGAAGCCAGTCGTGCCGTAGAGGTTGTCCAGATGATCGATTATCAAACCGTTGTAAGGCGTAGAACCGTCGCCGCCGGAAAAATTGTGCAGCACTGTCTCGACATCCTGTGGAGTGATCTTGAAGATGACACCGTCGTTTGACGATCCGCCAGAAAAAGTTGTGCCGAAGAGGTTGCCGTCTGCGTCCATAGCTAACCCGGCGTTAGGATCAAATCCATCTGAACCGGCGAACGTATGGAGTTCGCTCAGGACGCCGGCCGTTGTAATCTGGAACACTGTGCCACCCTTCAGGTTTTCCCCAGAAGAGGTTGTGCCGTAGAGATTGCCTTTGCCATCAGAGATCAGGCTGCCTTTGGGATGCGCTCCATCGCTGCCGCCCAAGAAGGTGTGCAGCACCGATTCGGTTCCATCGGGCGTCACCTTGAACACCACTCCCAGACTGATCTTCCCACCATCGAACATCGTGGTTCCGAACAAATTGCCCTCAACGTCACGGTACAGCGCACTATCAAACGGCTCGCCCCCATCCGAGCTGCCCATGAAACTGTAAAGCACCTTCAGGCCGCGGCCGGGCGTGAACTCAAACACCGAACCTTGGCCAAAAGCCCCGCCGAAGTTAGCTGTACCGTAGAAGTTGCCTTGCCCATCCGAGATCACGCCGTTGGGGAAGGCCCCGTCTCCTTTGCCCGTAAAACTGTAGAGGACGCTGAAAACCCCGGATGAGGTTAGCTGGAAGATTGAGCCTTCGCCGAACTCTCCGCCGGTCTGATCCACACCGTACACGTTGCCGTGACTCAGGACTAATTTGCCGGTGGTAAAAAGCCGGTTCGGGTCGGTGAACTTATAGAGAACCTTCAATTGGCCGGTTGGAGTCAGCTTGAAGATTGTACCGATGGAGCCATCGTTTCCTGCCGTGGATCCATATAGATTGCCGGCGCTGTCACGCGTCAACCGTTGCCCCGGCAGAGAGCCGTCCTTGCCATTGAAGCTGTGCAGCACAGTTTCAGTCTGAGCGAGCGCCGGACGGGCGACCGTTAGCGTAAGGGCAGTGAGCGCAACCAGCGCGAAGGTCAGGCCATGCCGCGTGCCCCGGCGCGGGCAACCGTACCCGAAGAGGTCAAGAAGAGCGGGTAGTGTGAAATTTGACTTGTCAGTATGCATCAGTTTTCTCTCCGAATGATGATTGCCCTCGCCACCGCGCAGAAACGGGCTAAATGCAGTGAGGACAATCGCTCTCTGGTGTCACAACGGAGCCGCTGCAAAGCATACTCCCGCGCCGTCCATCGCTTGTCACCCAAATGTCAAAAGTTTGTAACGCGGGCCACATCTTGAAATGCGGCGTTTCGCCAAGAACCACGGCAAAGCAACGCATGACTGTTGCCAAATCGCGCTAGCACTCATCGACCGGGCTCAATGAGCGCTAAGGCCTGATTTACAACAGTTACTGTCGTAAGCGGCAGATTTGACAGGGGGGTGTTTGAATTCCTAAAGGGCCTCGGAGGTACCCGAAACATGTCTCGGTGTCCAGATTGCGGGTGTGGTCTTCCCAGCTTCCAAACACTCTGTTCGAAGTGCTTCGACGCGAGGGACGCCGAATTGCGCCAAGCTAGCAAAAAACCCACCCCATTGGGCTTCGGAGTATTTGCCTCTCTGTTAATGTTCTGCGCTGTTTTTCTGTACGGCCTTCATGAATCCCTTCACTATCACATGACCTTTACCGAGCGAATGATGGAAATATTCCTATGGACGTTCGTAGCGTTATATGGGGTTGTCCGCGTGTGGGGCAGCCGCGCACGGTGGAAGGCAATTCGGCGCAACCGTTTATGATGTTGTTCTCAGTTGGCGTAACATCGCGGTTACACTCGTTAACCTCGGCTGAGGGAGGCTTAGTATTTATCTCCGCTGGCGGTGGGGGGGAAAAAGCAAACGGGGCAGCAACTGCCACCCCGCAAAAAACTGACCACTGACCACTAGCCACCACTAGCCACTGACCACTGCCCTACGTTCCTTCTGACCACCCCGCCAAATACTCCTCCTGCTCCGGAGTCAGCCGGTCGATCTTGATTCCCATCCACTCCAGTTTCAGCTTGGCGACGCGCTTGTCGAGTTCGTGGTGCGCAGCAAAGCCTACTTCAGCCGCTGCCGGATATTGACAGGGACCTGCATTTTGCTAGACTTCAGCCATGGAAGTTCATTTCACGCCAGAACAAGAAGCGCAGCTTTCGGAAATCGCCCGCCAGACCGGCACCGACACCGAACGCGTAGTAAAGGAGGCTGCCCTGCGCCTGCTGAAACAAGACGAGCACTTTCGGGCTGCCGTGCGCAAAGGCCTTGAACAGGCGGACCGCGGCCAATTTGTTGAGGAGCGGGAAATGGACGCGCGCATTGACCGCATGCTTAAGTCTTGATGCGTATCCGCTGGACTCCCGCCGCGGCCGACGACCTGCAAAACATCTTTGACTACCTCAGCGAGACTAACCCCAACCTCGCGCGCTCCACGGTAGTCGAAATTCGGAAAGCGGTTCGCTCGCTGAAGCGTCTTCCGCATCGCGGAAGGCCAGGCCGCGAGCCGGGCACTCGTGAACTGCTTCACACCCGCCTGCCTCACATCGTGGCCTATCGGGTAAAAGAAGATGCGGTTGAAGTGGTGCGCATCTGGCATCCTGCCCAAGACCGCTCGTAGCGTGAAAAAGAACTGCGGGGCGGCTTGCGCCGCCGGGCGCTTCAAGTCAAAAGCAGCGGGCGAGGGTGCCCGTACTCTACACCGAAGTCAAAAGCCCCACCCTAACGCCGCAAAGGACGCGGCGTTAGGATGGGGCGCCCGTTTCTCACTGACCACTGACCACTAGCCACTGACCACTGCTCTACGTTCCTTCCGACCACCCCGCCAAATACTCCTCCTGCTCCGGAGTCAGCCGGTCAATCTTAATCCCCATCGACTCCAGCTTCAGCTTGGCTACGCGCTTGTCGAGTTCGTCAGGAACGCGGTAGACCTTTTTCTCCAGCGTCTTGAAATTCTTCACCATATATTCGACCGACAGCGCCTGGTCGGCAAAGCTCATATCCATTACCGACGCGGGATGCCCCTCGGCTGCCGCCAGATTGATCAGGCGCCCGTCGCCCAGCAGATTGATCTTGCGCCCGTCTTTCAAGGAGTATTCGTCGACAAACGTGCGCGTGGTTCGTTTTGACGACGACATCTTTTCGAGCGACGGAATATCGATCTCCACGTTGAAGTGCCCGGAGTTCGAAATGATCGCGCCATCTTTCATCAACTCGAAGTGCTCTTTGGTCAGCACGCTCTTGTTGCCGGTCACCGTGCAGAATACGTCGCCGAGCCGGGCCGCTTCCGTCATCGACATCACGCGGAAACCATCCATCACAGCTTCGAGCGCCTTGGTGGGATCGACTTCGGTGATGATCACTTCCGCGCCGTTGCCGCGCGCGCGGCTGGCCAGTCCGCGGCCGCACCATCCGTAGCCGGCGACGACAAATTTCGACCCGGCCAGCAGGAAGTTGGTGGCGCGGATGATGCCGTCGATGGTCGACTGTCCGGTTCCGTAACGGTTGTCAAAAAGATGCTTGGTGTCGGCATCGTTCACCGCCACGATGGGGAACTTCAGCACGCCTTCTTTCGCCATAGCGCGCAGCCGGATTACTCCGGTCGTGGTCTCTTCCGTGCCGCCGATCACGCTTTCAAGGGCGTCGGTGCGCTTGGTGTGAAGGATCGTGACCAGGTCGGCGCCATCGTCCATCGTGATGTGCGGCTTGTGATCGATCGCGGACAAGATGTGCTGATAGTAAGTGTCGTTATCCTCACCCTTGATGGCGAAAACCGAAATGCCCTGATCGCGGACGAGGCTTGCGGAAACATCGTCCTGGGTCGAGAGCGGATTCGAGGCGCACAGCACGACGTCGGCGCCGCCATCGCGCAGGCAGATCGCCAGGTTTGCCGTCTCCGCCGTGACGTGCAGGCAGGCAGAGATGCGAATACCTTTCAACGGCTGGTTCTTGATGAATTCCTTGCGGATAATTTGCAGCACCTTCATGGACTGGTTCGCCCACTCGATGCGCTTCTTGCCCAGTTCGGCCAGTTCCACACTCTTGATATCGCTATTGATCTGTGCTGCTGTCGACATACGCCTCCTGTGGCGCTTTCACTTGCGGAAAGTTGTTATGGTTACCTGGTTACCTTGCGTGATTAGGGGGATTAGTTCGATCCTGCTCACTCAGAATACACGAATCAACAGAAAGTTCAGCATACCCAATCGGCTCTTAAGGGAGTGGCACCTTCGGACTATCCGGGATTTCACCTTAGGTTGGCCCTTCAACAAATTTTTTGCCGTTCCGAGCATCATTGTCATCCCGAGTGAACTTGTTCATCCCGAGCGAATTTGTCATCCCGAGCGAAGCGAGGGATCTTGGTTCATGCCGGTAGCGGCAGTCTGCGGGTGTGCCCGGCAAAACCCAAGATCCCTCGCTCCGCCGGGTGCCCCATCCTTGCGCGTTCTTTGCGCAAGGGTGGGATTCCACTGACGACTCAAGCTCAGGCTTCTGACCTTAAGCTGCTCGAACCCGCCGGCTACTTGCGCCCAGCGTGCACCGGCTCGCGCACACCGGCGTCGCTAGCCAGCTTCGCAGCCTTGTCGGTCGCCTCCCAGGTGAAGTCAGGATCGTTCCGTCCGAAGTGGCCGTAAGCCGCCGTCTTCTTATAAATCGGACGCCGCAGATCAAGAGACTCGATAATCCCGCGCGGCGTCAGCTTGAAGTGCGCCCGAATCAAGTCCGGAATGCCGGCCGGATCGACTTTCTCCGTGCCAAAAGTATCCACGCGCACGCTCACCGGATCGGCCACGCCAATGGCGTATGCCAGCTGCACTTCGCAGCGGTCCGCCAACTTGGCCGCGACAAGGTTCTTCGCAATGTGCCGCGCCATATAGGCCGCCGAGCGGTCCACCTTGGTCGGATCCTTGCCGCTGAACGCTCCGCCGCCGTGCCGCCCCATGCCGCCGTAGGTGTCGACGATGATCTTGCGCCCGGTCAGCCCGGTGTCACCCATGGGCCCGCCGATCACAAACCGTCCTGTGGGATTGATGTGGTATTTGGTGTCTGCGTCGAGCAAACGCGCCGGAATGACGGCTTGAATTACATGCTTCAGAATGGCCCCGCGCAACTCCTCGTTCCCGACGGTCTCGGCATGCTGCGTGGAAATCACAACCGCATCTACCCGCAGCACTTTGCCGTTCGCGTCATATTCGACTGTAACCTGGGATTTTCCGTCGGGACGAAGGAAGGGAAGCGTTCCATTCTTGCGCACCTGCGAGAGCCGCATGGTGAGCTTATGCGCCAGCGAGATGGGAGTCGGCATCAACTCCTCATTCTCGCTGCAAGCATAGCCAAACATCATGCCCTGATCGCCGGCGCCGCCGGTGTCTACGCCCATGGCGATGTCGCCGGACTGTTTGTTGATGCTGGAGATTACGGCGCAGGTGTTGCAGTCGAAGCCGTAGACGGCGTTGTCGTAGCCGATGGCGCCGACGGTGCCACGGACTACGTTCTGGAAATCGACGTAGGCTTTGGTGGTGATTTCTCCGGCGATGACTACGAGGCCGGTGGCGGTGAGGGTTTCGCAGGCGACGCGGCTGGAGGAATCTTCGGCGAGGCAGGCGTCGAGGATGGCGTCGGAAATCTGGTCGGCGATTTTATCGGGATGGCCTTCGGTTACGGATTCGGAAGTAAATAAAATACGATTCTTTGACGGCAAAATTTAATCTCCTTAGAAACCGCTATGGACTTATCTTGTGGCGAGACTCGCGGGGGACGCGGCACGCAATCGCGACGATCAAACTCTAGAACTAATGACAATAAAAAGGCTAACAGACGCGTCGCGGTCGCGCAATGGTTTTGTCTTTAAATGCCGGAAGATGGATTCTATTGGGGAATTGTTGTGGTGGATGGAGGGATTGGAGCGTCTAGCGGAAGATTCGCTGCAGGCAGCATCGTGCCCACTTCTCGCAAAGGACGCGAGAAGTGGGGCACCCCCAGCCTGGCTGATGCCAGCGAGATCAAATCTGCGAGGGTGCCGGACTTCCTTTGCTTAAATATACCTTGACACGTATATACCATATGGAGTATACAAGGGAAATGGAATCTGTATTCGAAATCATTGCGGAGCCGAACCGCCGGGCTATATTGAGCCTACTGGTCTCGTCCCAACAGTCGGTGGGTGAGATCGAGCGCCAGCTTCGTATGCCGCAGCCTACCGTGTCGAAGCACCTGCGCGTGCTGCGCGAGGCCGGTTTCGTCGAATCCACGGTGGACGCACAGCGCCGTCTTTACCGGTTGAAACCTGAACCATTTGAGGAGCTGGATGCCTGGCTGGCCCGGTTCCGCCGGTTCTGGTCCGCTCACGTGGATGCTCTCGAACGCCACCTCGATCGTATGGATCACGACCGCATGGATCGGGACCGCATAGGGCAAACCAGACCGGATCAATCACCACCAACGAAGAAGAAAACTAAGGAGAAGACGACGCGGCCCAAACCGCGAACGTGATAAAGGGAGAAACGAAATGAAAATCAAATTGACCAGCGTATACGTCGACAACCAAGACACCGCCCTGCGCTTCTATACGGAGGTGTTGGGCTTTGCCAAGAAGGCCGATTTCAGTCAGGGCCCATATCGCTGGCTGACCGTGGCCTCGCCCGAGGAGCCGGAGGGCACTGAGTTGCAGCTGGCACTGAACAACAACCCCGCGGCCAAAGCGTATCAGCAGGCGATCTTTCAACAGCACCAGCCCGCGGCCAATTTTTTTACCGACGACGTTAAGGGCGACTACGAGCGGATCAAGGCCCGCGGCGCCGAGTTCACGATGCCGCCCACCGACGTGACCGGCTCGACCATTGCGATGCTGAACGACACCTGCGGCAACCTGATTCAGATCACGCAACTGAAGCGCTGGTAGGGCGGAGGTTCAGCAGGAGAAACTAGATGCTTGATCGCGAGCAGTACATACCGGGTCCGGCAAGCGGGGCGCGGGTACAGAAAGAGGGAGACAAGTGGACACTGGTTCTCGTCCGCGAACTGCGCCACTCGCCGGAGAAAGTCTGGCAGGCGCTTATCGACCCGGTGCACCTGCGCGAGTGGGCTCCCTTTGACGCCGATGGGAGCCTGGGCACGGTAGGAGCCACGGTGAAGCTCACCACGGTAGGCGCGCCCGCGCCGCGCGTTACCGAAACAACAGTGACGCGAGCCGACGCTCCTGAGGCGCTTGAGTACAAATGGGGTGGTTTTGATATGCGGTGGCAACTCGAAGCCTTGGGTGACGGCACGCGCCTGACGCTGTGGACCAATATCGGTCACCGCTTCATTGCGATGGGCGCTGCCGGGTGGCAGATTTGTTTCGATGTTCTGGACCATCTGCTCAGCGGAACTCCCCTTGGCCGCATCGTTGGCCCGGAGGCAATGAAGTTCGGCTGGCAGCGGCTGAATGAGGAGTACGCAAAGCAATTCGGGATTGCATCGCCCAACTGGCCGCCTAAGGCCAGGGCAGAGTAATTGACCCGGTATCACGATTAAAGGAGAAGTTAATCATGACAGAAGCTACCAAACGTTCAATTTTTCGCTGGCTTCACATCCTCTGTGGCATTCCGATACTCGGCTACATTTATGATTCGCCTTCGGATACTCATAACTACGCCTTCAGTGTCAGGTATGTCTTTCTTCCCGTTCTGCTTCTTTCGGGGATTTGGATGTGGAAAGGCCATTTGGTTCGCCGACTGTTTCGAAGCGATCGGCCTAACAATACGCTGCAGCGAACCGCATGAAAACGGAACAAGAATTCGAGGCATAAGAATCCAATGAATCCATCGGAACGTATTGACGAGCTGATCGCAAAACTTACAGATTGGCGTGGCAAAACGTTAGCCAGCATCCGCAAGAGCATCCTTGGGGCTGATCCCGAGATCATCGAGGAATGGAAGTGGATGGGAAGCCCAGTGTGGTCTTGCGACGGGATGATCGCGGTCGGCAACGCCCACAAAGATAAGGTGAAGCTTACCTTTTCTCACGGGGCGCACCTCCCGGATCCCGACAAGCTTTTCAACGCGGGCCTCGGAGGAAACCAGTGGCGAGCGATCGATATTGTCGAGGGCGATAAGATCAATGAGCGTGCGCTAAAAGATCTCGTCCGTGCCGCCATTGATTACAACCGGGACAAATTGAAGAGGAAAGCGCCTGCGGGGAGTCGAGCGAAAGCGCATAAGAGTAAAAAGTGATGAAACTGGAGACGGATCGCAAAACTATGCCCCAACCACTTAAGAAGAATAAAAACGATTTGTCGCCAGCACAACAGAAAGAACTGCTCGCAGCATTGAAAGCCCGTTTTGAGAAAAACATGAACCGCCACAAAGGTCTTGAATGGGCTGACGCACTAGCCAGGCTGGAAGCTAACACTGAAAAACTGTGGTCTCTTAATGAAATGGAAAGGACTGGCGGCGAACCGGATGTTGTTGGTCAAGATAAAAAGACGGGCGAATACATTTTTTATGACTGTTCAGCGGAGAGTCCGAAAGGCCGCAGAAGTCTTTGCTACGACCGTGAAGCGCTGGATTCAAGGAAAGAAAATAAACCAAAAGGTAACGCGATGGATATGGCATCTGCCATGGGCATTGAGCTTCTAACGGAAGAACAGTATCGAGAGTTGCAGAAACTTGGAGAGTTCGATACGAAAACGTCGAGCTGGGTGAAAACACCTTCTGATGTCAGAAAACTTGGGGGAGCTCTTTTTTGTGATCGCCGCTTCGACATGGTTTTCGTGTATCACAACGGTGCGGAATCTTACTATGCCGCCAGGGCGTTCCGGGGCTGGGTAAGGGTCTAGCTTCGGGAAACGGAGACAGAAGAAGCGTCTCCAAGTTCGCAAGCGCGGTTATACTTTTGGTATGAAAACGGCAGTTCCCATCCCCAATGAGCTTTTCGACATGGCGGAACGCCTGGCGCGGCGCTCGGGGAAATCGCGGAGCCGACTGTTTAGCGATGCCTTACGCGAGTATGTGGCGCGCCGTTCGCCCGACAAAATGACCGAGGCCATGGATCAGGCTCTGGCTGAAATCGGCGGGAATCAAGATCCCTTCGTAGCGGCGGCTTCCCGTAGACGGCTGGAGCAGAGCGAGTGGTGATCACACAAGGCGAGATCCGGCCTGGGCCATGGCAGTTAGCCTCCCAGACCGGCGCGACTGGAGGCTTTCCGCAGCCTGCTAAGGCGTTCTTTTTCGTTTCGTAAATGGCTCAATCGTTTGCCCAAGAAAGCCACGGGCAATTTCTTCGCCGCCTAGACCGTAATATTCCGGCCACTCATCAGGGCAGTAGTAAGTCCCGAAGAGCTTATCAATCCACGGAAAATGAATGGCAAAGTTTTTATCGACGCCCTCTTTTTGAGAGGTATGGTGCCAATGATGATATCGGGGCATAACCAGATACTTTTCAAGCCATTTTGCATTGGGAGCGAAATTGCAATGACTCCAGGTAGCCTGAAGAGTGACAAAAATCAAATAAGCCAGGATGATTGATTGCGAAAATCCAAGCATGAGAGGAGTAAGGATAAATGCGCGTACAAGTGTGTCGTCCACAAAGTGGGCGCGTGAGCCGGAAATCCAGTCGAGCGCCTTCGAGGAATGGTGAACGGCATGGAAGCGCCATAGAAAAGGCACTTTGTGCAGAGCCAAATGAGTAAAATATTCGGCAAGGTCTGCAACGACAACCGCCAGGAAAAACTGCAAGAGCCAAGGCATTCGAGCGATAAGGTGTTGAAGAACGGGAACACCCAAATATTTAACGGCCTGGGTGGCGGGCAATAAAACCAGAAAAGATAGGATTTGCAGCGGGAGATGGGTGGACATGAAATAAACCACATCCAAAGTCCACTCGTTGCGAAATGTTCCTTGTTGTGGATACTGCGGCCAGAGTCTTTCGAGTGGCACGTAGATGAGTGCCGTCAATAATAAATCAAGCAAGAACCAGTCCAGACCGATTGCGGGCCCATTGTGCAGAGTATCGTTGATCTCTACGCTCGATCCGCCCAAAGCTGTTGCCGCGATGGCCAGCAACATTCCAGTCAATGCCAAAGTTTTTTTCTTGCGCTTAATCGAAGAAATGATTCCGAATGCAATTGCCGCCACGATGAGGCATTGGATTAAAACGCGCATGGTGTGCATCGGATAATGCGGGCGCAATTCAGGAGAGCTTAGCAGTTGAGGAAAATGCAGGCAGAGAACTGCTCCGAAGGAAAGAAATCCGAAGAAGGCCGACAATATCCCACTCCACCAACCGGTCCCGAAGCTAGTAGGGTCGGCATCACCAAAGAATACATTGATCTTTTGCTCGATCACGATGGCTCCTAGCTTACCTTTCCCCGACTCAAGCAAGCTAGTAGAAAGATACCAACATGACGCTTTCGCTGAAAAGAGGTGGGGCCATTACCGAGTTCGGCGGGACTCCGTTGGATAAGTACAACCAAGGGCATTCGTCATTGCAGCGAGAGTCGCTGCATGCAGCATCGTTACCCACTTCTCGCAAAGAACGCGAGAAATGGGGCACCCTCGGTTTGCTGGTGCCGGCGGGATCAAACCGGCGAGAGCACATTACGGGGTGAATTTGTAGATGGTGCCGTCGTTGGTGGGGCCGCCGTGGGTGGTGGCGCCGTAGAAGTTGCCGGCAGAGCCGGTGACCATTCCGTTGTAGGAGAAGCCGGCGCCGGGAGTGCCGGGGAAGCGGTACGGGACGGTCTCGGTCCATGTGCCGTTGGCGTTGGGAGAGAGCTTGAAGATTACGCCGCAGTCGCATTGCGTGCCACCGGCGCTGGTGGTGCCATACAGATTTCCTGCCTCGTCGGAGACTAGAGTGCTGATCGGACTGCTGCCGTCGTTTCCGCCCTTAAAGCTATAGAGGACAGTCTCAGTCCATTTGCCGTGGGCGTTGGTGAGTTTGTAGACCGTGCCCACATCGTGGACTCCGGCGTAGTACGTGGTGCCGTAGAGATTTCCGCCCTTGTCGAAGATCAAGCCGCCGTAGGGCAATGCGCCGTCGGGTTGATCTTTGAAGGCGTAGAGTGTGGCCAGTTTCCACGCGCCGTGAGTATAGGCGATCTTGAAGACTACGCCGTCGCCGTTGGCTCCGCCGACGGTGGTGACTCCATAGAGGGCGCCGACATGATCGAGAATCAGGCGGCCGGCTGAGGCGGAGGATCCATCGTTGCCACCGGTGAAGGCGTGGAGGACGTTCAGGGTCCACGTGCCGTTGGCCTGCGGTTGCAGTTGGTAAACGGTGCCCAGGCCGTAAGCGCCACCGGTGGGAGTCATGCCATAGATATTGCCTTGCTGGTCGAACGTCAGGCCGCTGCCGGGGCCTGAGCCATCGCTGCCTCCAGTGAACTGGTGGATTACGGTTTGCGTCCAGGTTCCGCCGGAGTTGGTCAGTTTGAACAGTACGCCGCAGCCGCCTTCGCAGGAGCCTCCTCCGCCGGCGACGGTTGTGCCATAGATGTTGCCGTTGGTATCGAGGGTGACGCCTTTGTATGGCTCGGCGCCGTCGGCGCCGCCGGTGAAGCTGTAGAGGACGGTGTGGGTCCATCCGGCGCGGGAGGGCGAGAGTTGGAAGACGGTGCCGCTGCTGAAATCTCCGCCTTGCACGGTGGATCCGTAGAGGTTGCCGGCGCTGTCGATCACCAGGTCGGTGTCGAGGTATTCGCCATCGTTGCCTCCCGCGAAGCTGTAGATCAGCTTGGCGGAGCTGGCCGGGGCGGCGCTCGCTAGCAACGCGACGGCGGCGACAGTGGCTAGGATTGCGCGGATAGAGTGCTGGAATGTAGATCGTGTCGTTCCCATATGTTCCCCCTGCCGAAACCTCTTTGCTCTTGCAGATGGAGGTTGCGGTGGCCTTACGGGGTGGAACTATAGCATGAAAATTCGGAGGAGTTGTAGGGGTGCGGAATGACCGGCAGGTTTCCGATTCCAAGCAAGACTGCTGTATATCGGCAGCGGGAAATGGGGAACGCCCCGCCGGGAACGTGTGAAAGAATAAAGAACAGAGACAGGCGTTTCACAGGAGCCGTCATGGGCCAAGATAGCTTTATTCCCGTTGTGATCAATGCCCGGCCGCGAAACGACCTGGTCGAGCGTGGGTTTAGCCGTCAGCCGCTCAGAGTTGATGTAGACATAGCGCGCGCGCTGGAGGAGCTTGGCCATGCGGCCTGGTCCATCCCCAGGGACAAGTACTACGAAGGGGGCGACAGGTACCGGTTGTTGAATCGCGTGCGGGCCGAGATTGTTGAGGGCGGTGTAAAGGTCTGGTTGAGCGAGGAGAGCACGCCCTATGTGCAGCTCAAGAAATACAACACGACAATAGGCGGCCAGCCGCGAGAGTACGCTCCGCTGCCCGCGGGGATCGCCGGTTCCGTGGGCGTTCGCAAGATGATTGCTCACCACCTTCATTCCCTGCCGCTCTCGGCAGTGGGTACCAGGTATTTGGTCAACCTCCATCTGATAAGGTTCACGGCTACGCCGGGCCGTCCTTGCGACACGAGCCCTCCGGGTTTGCATAAAGACGGGGAAAAATACATCGCCACTCATCTGGTGGGCCGCTGCGGCGCACACGGGGGCGAAGTCATCATCACCGACAATGACAAACGCGAACTGGATCGCTTCACGATGCGCGAAACGGGGGAGTGTTACGTCTTCGACGATGACCGCGTCTGGCATATGTTGACGCCAGTGGCGGTGCTGGAAGGCAATCAGTACGCCTACCGTGACACGCTGGCATTCGATATGCTGCCGGAGGGCTGGGAACCCGTGCAGTGATGCGGGGAGCGGCAGCGGCGCGGGATGAATTCGATTGCGGAATTGGCGTGGTGGATGGGGGATTGGGGGCGGCAAGTGGCGGATGCCGCGCTCGGGATCGCGGTGGTTTTGCCGGAGCTTTTACGGGATCAAACCCCCGCCTTGTCCCTGCAAAAAATGCAGGAGAAAGGACGGGCACCCGCTGGTAGGGCAGCGCGAAAAGCTGGGCCAACGCGCCCTACATGTGAATTTCGTATGCGGCGTCGGTTGCAGCGACGCCGTCAATCCTTACCATCTTGATGACGGAGTCGCTGTCGCTGTGAAAGTCGCTCGAACGGACGAAGCCGATGGCACCCGGCGAGTTGCCAACAATTCTCCTCACATCCCTCACGCTGCCCACTTCCTTGGGCGGCGTCGGGAATTTTCCCGCGAAGGCCGCCTGCAGAAAGTACCTGCCGAAGTCGGCATCATTCATGCTGTAGACAACCTTGAGAAACTGTGTCCGCTCCGGCGCTCCGGCCGTCAGCATCACCGGAGACACGGCCCTGCCCGTATCCCAGTGGCTGCGGTCGGACAAAAACAACTTGCGCAGTTCTCCCATGCTTAGGTTGTTTACCGGATTCGAGCCGTTCACGATGACCACAATTGGGTCGCCGGCGGCCCTGTACCGCATCGACGAAGACGATCAACCCAGTGGCGGTCGCCATGGCAAGATCGCGACCGCGACGAACCCAGGTACAACGCTCTGGTTTTTTTTCATCGCGGTCACCGTCAGAACGTGAACGCAATCTGAGAGGTCAGGCCGTTTACGCTCGGCAGACCTCGCTCAGAGATTCGGTCGTATTGCAACTTGAGCGCAGAATGTTCCGTGAAGTCGTAACGAATTCCGGCTGATGGGTCCGTTGATTCTTCCCACAAATCCGTGGACATATGCGGTGCATAGTCGTTCGGACTCGCATAATGATAGACCGGATCATCGTTGGCGAGCGTTGAAGTACTGGTAGCGGAAATATGGCCGATAGGCCCGAACCGTCGCGAGAATTGGGTGTAGAAGCCGGTCGTGTTGAAAACCGGCCCAGTCGGCTCGACGTGCCTCACCAGCACGCCCTCGTTAAGAATCTCGTAATTGCTGTTGATGAAGACGGCATGAACCGTAGCGATGGTTTCGCCGACCGCCGGACCCGGAATTGAAAGGTTGGCATAGCGGACCGAAAATCCCAGCTGCAGAGCCGAAGATCGCCTCGGGACGCATGAACAGGCCTCCGTTGATGGACTTGCCGTTCTTGGCAGCCTGGTTGCTCTGCGCGGGCTCCACGCTCAGGTCCCCAGGCCTCGCCGTTGCCCACCTCCACCACGTAGTTCAATCCCATCTTCCCGGAAGGAATCTTGCCCGTCAGGGTTATGCCGACCTCCTGCATAGGCAGAACCCCTCCCTGATCGTCGAAGGCATAGATAAAGGGCCGATCGGTCGTAGTCTCCAAGAACTCTCCGTAATTGAAGGCTGAGTTGTAGTAGCCCACCCAGGAGTGGTAACGGCCAATCGCTGCCGTGAGGTAGTCGCTCTGCCGGTACCGCAACATGAGCCTTTCGACATCCAACTCGATGGAATTATTGTTTTGCGCGATGAATAGAACTTCTCCCAATGTGGAAACCTTATCCGACAGGCGGGCCGTCATGAACAGGTCAATCGAGCCGAATAGAAATGTATCGGGGCTGTGGTTGTACAACTGAGCTCCCACGTCGCCGAAAAATTGAGCTTCAGCCGTGGCGCTATCTCGTTCACTGCTAGCGCCTCCACGGCACGAGGCGGCTCGGGCGCGGCGGCAGGTGCTACCGGTGGCGCCGCCGCCTGCGCCTTGAGCTGTTTGACTTCTTTTTCCAGGTCCTGCAAGCGTTGTAGCAGCTGCTTGTTGATCTCGTCCTGACTCGTCCCTGGATTGTGCGCCTGTTGTGCCTGTGCCGGAACCGTCACGACCAGGCACAAGCCGAAAACAAAGAACCGAAGACTTCTGTCTGTGAGTATTGAAGAGATGCTTTTCATAGTCTTGCCCAGCGGCGCCCCACCCTTATTACAAGGACAAAGGCGGGCAGCCGACATTGGCACTTCCTATGTTTTACTTCGGCATTTGCGCGCACAAGCTTTAGCCCGGGTAGGCCGCCACCGCGTCCTTGTGGGTCACGCACCAGCTTACGGGGGTGAATTTGTAGATGGTGCCGTCGTTGGTGGGGCCGCCGTGGGTGGTGGCGCCGTAGAAGTTGTCGGCAGAGCCGGTGACCATTCCGTTGTGGGCGAAGCCGGCGCTGGGAGTGCCGGGGAAGCGGTACGGGACGGTCTCGGTCCATGTGCCGTTGGCGTTGGGAGAGAGCTTGAAGATTACGCCGCAGGCACAGCGTGTGCCGCCGTCGCTGGTGGTGCCGTATAAATTTCCTGCCTGGTCAGAAACCAGAGTGCTGATCGTACTGCTGCCGTCGTTTCCGCCCTTAAAGCTATAGAGGACAGTCACAGTCATTTGCCGTGGGCGTTTGTGAGTTTGTAGACCGTGCCCACATCGTGGACTCCGGCGTAGTACGTGCTTTTTGCGACGCCGAAGCGCCGCTGTTCCGCTCACTGCGGGGCTGTTCGCAGGCCGGTGGCGTCGAAGATGTACGTCTTTACTTCGCCTTCGTTGCCTTGGGCGGGGATTTCTTTGCCGTTCAGCAGGAAGCTGATGCCAGCGGCGTTTCCCGCTTTCACGACGATCTCGCGGGTGGCTTTCACCGACGTGTGCGCGGGCGCGATGAGGTTTTCCTGGGCGACTGGTTTGCCGTCAGCGATGAGCGAGACCCAGGTGCTCTCCTCGGCACGGATCAGCAGGGTGAACGTGGCGGGGGGGGTTGCCGGTGGGGCGGGAGCAGTGGACTTCGTAGCCGGCAGGTTGGCGTTTGGTGGGGGGGAAGGCTTACTCGCCGAGTCGGTAGCGGGTGCTGTGGGGGCTGCCGCTGAGGATGCAGGCAGTGGGTGTGTTGGCGGCGTGGTTGTGGAGATGGGTGCTGCCGGCAATTTTTCTGTCGACTGAGTTCCTGCGGCGGTCGATGATGCCGGGGTGGAAACGAGAGCCGGAGATTGGTTGGAAGACGGCGCTGGTTGCGATGTTGCCGTGGACTGGGGGTGGCGGCGAAAATTCCAGACGGCCAGAAGGAGCGTTACCAGCAGCAAAGCCAAGGCCAGTTTGCCCCAGGGAATCGGGGCGGACGAGTGATCGGCGGGCTGGTCGGGGTCTCCCGCGGGATATTTTTGTTCTTTGACGCGTGGGCGCCGATCTTCACGGGTACGATCTTCAGTACGCCGATCTTCATCGCGACGATCCTGTTTGCGGCGTTCTTCTCTTTGTGCATCTGCGCGGCGCGGTTGCTTCTGATCGTTGCCGTCATCGTCACTGCTGGCGGGAAGGCCGGTCAGAACGTTGTCGCCGGGGTCGGGCGGGCCGACCGGGGTGGGTTTCGCGGCTGGGGCGCGGAAATCCGGCGGAACGGAGTGGGGCGGAAGTTGATTCTCGCGAGAGGCCTCGAGATAGTCCGCTACGGTTTCTTCCTCGTCGAGGCCGACCTGGCGGGCGTAGGCGCGGACGAAACCTTTATTGAAGATGCCGCCCGGGAGCTGGTCAAAGTGTTCGTCTTCGAGGGCACGCAACATGCGGGTGCTGATTTTTGTGGTCTTGGAGATGGCGTCGAGATCGAGTCCGCGCTGTTCGCGTTGTTTGCGAAGTTTTTCTCCGAACGCTCCCACAGTTGGCTCCGGCGGCGGGGTTAGGGTCCGTCCGCATTGAGACGCAATCATCATAGGCGAAGGCGGGAGCAGACGCCAGAATTGGTTTGGTGATCGAGGTGACCGGAGCGAGGGAAAGTACCTCAGGGGCTGAAGCCCGATTCAAGTGCGGGCTTCTGACGCAGGCCTCGAAGGCCTGCTCCGCCCTGCGTTTTCAAAATTCAGTTCTCACACAGTCTTTCAGCCCTTGTTTCGGCGGCGCCCTTGAAGCAGGGCTGATGCCTGCTCCACGCGAGCGCTCCGCCGGGGGAGTCGCCTCGCTTCGCTTGGCTGGAGGGGCGAGGCGCCCGTCCCTACAAAATTCATCGCGCTAAGAGTAGCTTCCCGTTGGCTTTAGGGGTTCTGGTTACCATGGTTCATTGCTCCGGTGGCGGTGCGCCCATATACTTTTTGGGACTCTAATTCCATCCAGCTGAGAGCAGGGAATCAGGCATGTCCGAGGCCACCGGCACCCAACTCGCCCGCCAGAGCCAGGAACTGACTATCTTCCACGACGTGGCCAAGGCGCTCACGTCGTCGCTGGACCTCGATTCTATTCTGCAGACCATCATGGAAAAGATGGCGGAGTATTTCTGTCCCGACACCTGGTCATTGCTGATGGTGGATGAGCAGCGCGACGAACTCTACTTTGCGATTGCAGTGGGCGACGCGGCGGAGGCGGTGAAGAACGTCCGGCTGAAGATGGGCGAGGGCATTGCGGGCTGGGTGGCCAAGCACGGCGAGCAGGTGATGTCGACCGATGTGGGACAGGATCCGCGCTTTGCCAAGCGGGTCGACGAAACCACGCAATGGGAGACGCGCTCGGTGATTTGCATACCGCTGCGGTCGAGGCTGCGGGTGCTGGGCGTGATCCAACTGGTGAATGTGGACATGGCGCAATTCAACGAGCAGGAAGTTTTCTTCCTGCGGGCGCTCTGCGACTACGCCGCCATTGCCATCGAGAACGCGCGCTGGGTGGAAAAGATCCAGGAGTTGACGATCACCGACGACTGCACCGGACTCTACAACGCGCGGCACTTGTACAAGACGCTGGAGACCGAGGTCTACCGCTCGTCGCGTTTCGGCTATGAGTTCAGCGTGCTGTTCATCGACATCGACCACTTTAAGACGGTGAACGACACGCACGGCCACCTGATCGGCAGCAAGCTGCTCTCGGAGATTGGGAGCCTGGTGAAAGCGCAACTGCGTTTGATTGATTTTGCCTTTCGCTACGGGGGCGACGAATTCGTGGTGCTGTTGCCGCAGACGACGAAGGATTCCGCGCTGGTGGTGGCCAAGCGATTGCGCGACGCGCTGCGCGCCACCAGTTTCTGCCGCGACGAAGGGATGAATTTGAAAGTGAGTGCGTCGATCGGTCTGGCCACTTACCCGCACGATGCGCGCGACGCGCACGACATCATCCGTCAGGCCGACGAGATGATGTATCTGGTGAAGAACACGACGCGGGACAATATTGGGATCGCCCAGCGCGGAGTGATGAAGTGAATTTAGTAATTTTGTAATTTGGTAATTGGGCAATTTAAAACCTGCCTGAGCGCTCACTGCCTGCCACCTACCAATAAATGCGAGTTTTCTGGTTTTTCAAATTACCCAATTACCAAATTACCCAATTACAAATTGTCCTTCGGCTTTTGCGCTTCGACCGGCCTCACATCCGGCTTCCATGGGTTGGCGTTGGCGGGGGCGTTAGGGTTTACGCCGAAGTCCCAGAGGTAGAGGTTCATGCCTTCGTTGCCCTGAATTTCGATCAGGGCGTATTCGCCGGGTTCCAGATCATGGATGGGGGTTAGCTTGAGCCATCCGCCGCTGATGCGGTCGATGGTGGTGTTTACGAAATCCTGGTCCTGGCTGACCTTGCCGGCGGCATTGCGCTTGAGGTTACTTACCATGCGCTTGCCGCCTTTCACTTTTACGCGCACGATGCGGAAGCGGTTAAAAGGGACGATAGGCTGCTCGGGTTGCTGAGGCTGCTGGGGACGTTGCGGCTCGGCGCGGGGAGCGTCGAGGCTGGGCTGATTGAGCCGTGCAGAGGCGGTCTGGCCGCTGGGAGGCTGGTCGCGGTCTTGCTCGTCGACATTGATGTAGATGGAAGGCACAGCCACGTGGACGTGCAGGGCTGCGTGTTCGCCTTCGAGTTCCACGGTCTGCTTTGGGTTGGCGACGGGGGTGAGGGGCCCGCGAAGAATGTTTCCGCGGACGTTGCGGTTGACGTCCCCCTCGGTTTGCTGCATTTCTACGAGCTGGGGTTCGCCTCGAAAATTATCGAGCAGGAAGACGCCGGAATCTTCCGGGAGGCGGAGTCCGGGGGCGACTTGCGGAAGGTGGGAGCGTTCGGCTTCGCGGGCGTCGGCTTCCCTGGCTTCCTTATCCAGCGCGGCGGCCTCGGGAATGGCGGCGGTGCCGCGGTCATTTTCGTATTTCAGGGTAGCGGGCCAATCCACCAGCGAGGAGGGAAGTTCTTCCCATTCGTCGCGCTCGGCGCTCTTGTAGCGCACGCGGTCGCCTTTGACTTCATACCTGGTGACCAGCTGATAGGAGCCGTCTTTCAGGATGAGGCGCTTGGCAAGGTCCTGGGCCGGAGCGCGGAGAGCGAGCCCCAGTACGGCCAGGGCGATGAAGGCAAATATTAGCGTGCGACGAGAGTCCGGTGATGTTGTGGTTGTGCGGAGCATACTTCTATTCGATGCGCGCGTACTACTGTCATTAATATATCGTTGATTTATGGGTTCGAGGTGGGGCCGCATGGTGTGTGCAAACTGGAGGCAAGCTTGAAACCAAATTCAGATTCCAAGTCTTGGTTTTCTACTTTTTGGAATCGAATCCCCGGCCGACACGGAAAACGTGGCCATCCGGATGGCGAAGGTGCATCTCGCGGACGTTCCAGGGCATATCGGTGGGCGGAAATGTGACCTCCAGCCCGGCGGCGACGCAGTGCTGGTGCATCTCGTCCACATCGTCCACCCAGACCGACATCCAGACGCCCTTGTCGCCCTCTTCGTCTCCGTCGTGCTGAAACGTGGTGGTGTTCGCGCCGCGGCCGCGGCCTCCCTGCGCCCCCTGACAAAGAAAGATGCAAGTCTCCGTACCCGATCCCACCGCGCCAAACGTGGGAGGCGTTCCCCAGTCCCACAATTTCTTCCATCCCCACTTTTCAAACCACGCGACCGTGCTGGCGATGTCGGACACGTTCAAGATCGGAGTCAAACCTTTGGCTTCCATAACGGAAGCAGGATACCACTCGGCGGACCGAGGGATTTGGTCAAATACAAGCGTGGAATTACCTGGCGCTAACCAGGATGGATCGACGGCAGTAACAATCAAGTCACGCTGCTAGTTGGATTTCTTCTTTCCGAAAACGCCGCTCAGAGGGCTGCCTTTGCCTCCGGGTATCATGTTTTTCAGTTGGCCGCCTGCCATCGCTTTCAGATCCGGCGCGAAGGTGGGGTTGGAAGCGGTGCCTCCAACGGTCACGGGGATGCCGCCCGCGCCGAGACCGGCAACGTTCGTAACCGCGGCACCTGCGCCGGACAGGTTCGCCAGCAATTTGAAGTTGAGTTCATTGTTGGGGCTGATGGTGCCCGCGCCGGTGACGGTTCCGAGCGACGGGATTACCGCGTCTATCTTATCGAGGCGCGTGCCGTCGGGCGCGTTCCGCACATCGCAACTCAGATTCTGGATCGCAGTGTCATTGCCGCTCGGTTTGCCCGCCAGGCCAGGGATGGCCGAGAGCTTGGACACGAGACTGAACCCTTGGAGCGCAGCGTTACTCATCTTCACCCAGCCGGTTGAGACCAGCTTGTTGAGTGGGCCCGAGGAGTCGATCTCGAGCGAAAGCGTTCCCCCTTTGAGCTTTGAACCCGAGGGAGGCACTATGCCGAGCGCGGGGAGCATGCCTTCAAGATCGTCGACCGGCATGGCTTGTCCGCTCAGTTTTGTTTGCACTGAAGTGGTCTCGCCCTGCATATCGTAGGTGCCAGTAAGTTTTGCCAACGCCTTGCCGACGGAGACGTCGCCTTGCTGCAGCTTTCCGGATTCGCGCTTCAGGTCGTGCTCGACAACGAAGACGACCTGGACGGGCACGGCGGCAGGAGAGCCTTTGGGAACCAGCTTTAACGACGTGGCCTTCAAGGTTCCGCTGGCCTTCGCGATGTGGCCGTCAGAAGTCAGCGTACCCTCGAAATCAGCAGTGCCCGTGATGCCGAGTTCCGGGTCGGCGAGCGCCGACTGCGAAAGATCGAGTTTGTTGAAGGTTAACTTTGCCTCGACCGGCGTCAGCGAAGCATCGGCCGCATCGATCGGTCCCGCGGCGCCGTCGATTTTCAAGCTGCCGCCGCCGGGGAGACTGATGGAAGCGGTTACGGGAAACTTGCTGGCAGAAGAAAAATTGCGCATGGTAACGTTGACCTTCTCGTACACGATTGGCTTTCGCTTCCCGGTCAGGGATCCAACCGTGACGGTTCCGTCGACGATGTCAAGCTTGGCCACGTTCAGGTTCGCCGGTGCGCCGGATGGTTTCTTGTCGGCCGCCTGGGCTGGTGGAACCGACTGAGCCGATTGATTTCCGAGCGAGGAAAAATTCCAGACTCCGTCGCGGCCGCGCAGCAAAGTAATCTGAGGTTGATCGATGCGCAGGTGCGTGACGTTGAGTTGCTTGCTGAAAATGAGCGGCAACAGTTCGACGCCCACCTTGAGCGATTTCGCCTGGATAAACGGGGAAGGGCTGAACTTGGGATCGTCGGCGATGGAGAGCTGGTCGGCTTCTACGCTGCCGGAGAATACGCTGAGGCCCAGGTTGCCGACCTTTGCTGGCCGTCCCAGTGCGGAGCTAAGGTTCGACTCAATCTCGGGGCGAAAACTGTTGACGTTAACCAGAAACGGAAGGGCGATGGCGACCACAATCAAGAGTGCGGCGGCGATGGCCAAGACTTTGTAAACGGGCTTTTTCATCATGTTCATCATGTTCATCATGGGGATACCTCCTGGAGGGTGGGTCCTGCGGATGGGATTCGGGGTGTTTCACAGCGAAGCCTGAGAACGTCAACATAAAATTCACCGTCATTCTGTTTGGCGGTCGGATCGACGACTCTATTTCGAGAATTCGAGCCATTCGCCTCCGGGGGTGCTGCGTCTCGACTGGCGGGAACTGCTCTTCGGAGAGGCGGGCATACGTATTATGCCACACGGATAAGCGGGCTATGTCGGGGATTCGGTCACAGCGCCAGAGCCTGTTCTCGAAAGTTGTGGGCGCACTGCTTGCCGGCACCCTAGCGAGTTGGAAGTGCGACCCGGGGGTCATTGACCCCTTAAGAATTCTCAATGAGCGCTAAGGCTGTTAACGTCTACGATCCGAAAACTAAAAGGCACTCAGCTTGAATTGTGTTGTTACCTCGACGAGAACAGCGACTGGCTGCCCGTCGAGTTTCGCTGGCTGAAAGGTCCATTTCTTCACCGCTTCAATCGCAGCCTTGTCAAACGCGGGACCGAGGCCTGCGTCGACTATCGGATTGAGCACCTTCCCATGCTCCTCTACGATGATGTGCACTGATACCCGGCCCTCCTTCCGTGACTTTCCTTCGGCGTCAGGAAAATCGGGCTGTTCTGTGTGTATCGCCTTGGGCGGCTTGATGGCTTTTGTCGCCACATAGACTTTGCGGTCACTATCCAGGGACCCCACAGCAATGGGCTCACTGATCTGCAAACTCTTTCTCCACTCCTGAGTTCCCTTCCGCCTTACCCAGAATTGTCCGTCGTCAATCTTTACCTCGAAATCAGAAGGAGACGTTGCGCCCGTCTGAACGCTAGAGTGCACGTCAGATTCCTCGCCAGTTTTCTGCTGCGCCAGTAGCGAAGCCAACAGGCAAACCGAGGTCGCACAGAAGCTTAACAAGGGTGATCCGCCTCTGCAGGCCAAGTTCATCTTTCGCTCCAGTTTAAGGGCTTAGTTTAAATTGGCCTACACATAATTGTCGAAATATCGCCATAGCACTCACGAACCCGCCGAGGGAGGAATGATCTTTCGCGTTTGCAGCTACGCTGCGCTGACCGCGTAACGATTGGTTGATTTCCGACTGAACCCCGCTATAGCGGCGGCTTGTTCCTTACCTTCTTAACCAGGTTCCACTCTGCGATTCTTTTGCCTTCCCTCTGGAGTTTCGTTCGAGGCCACGGCAAGTAGAGAGCCGAACCCCACTACCGTGGCGGCCTTCGACAAACCAGATCCGGGGATTTTTATTTCGCCGGTGCAAGTATGGCACCCAGCCGATCGGGTGTTGTATCCACTCTTTCCAAGTGCGGGTAGCGCATTCCGCCGTGGTAGTCCAGTGAGATCGTGAGAAATTCGTCGCCACGCTTCAGCAAGAGCCTGATTGGCTCCTGACCTTTCTCCGCGGCGAGGATGGTTTCGCGCAGCAACGCGGGCGTGTATTTCTGATCGTTGACGGCTTGCAGTTGCATATCAGGGGTGATGCCGGCTTTGAAAGCCAGACTGTCCCACCCAACTTGATCGATGCTGCCAGAGGCGCCAGGGCTGCCGCCGCCCATCTCTGACCTTACCGAGAATCCCAGTGACGTCGCGAAGCTCACTCCGCGAACGCTCTCTGCCTTCTTCCACCACTCCGGTTCGTTATCGTCGTATACAAGCCGGTAGCCGCCGCGCGTAAACCCATCCTCCGGAACGCTGGGGCTGACCTCGTAGACCCGCGTGCGGAGGAATCCCGCCCAGTCGTACGGTTGCACCGTGTTCAACGCTTTCACCAGGTCGTCAAGCGTATAAGTGACGGTTACGTAGCTGCCGTTGTTGATGCCGAAAAAGAGCTTCGCGAAATCGTCCAGAGATTTCTTCCCGCCGCTCAGTTCGCGGATCTTGGTGTCGGCGTCAAGCCAGACCAGGTCTGACTCCGGGTAATAGTCGTAGGAACGCTGCCAGCTTGGCCAGATCTGCGGGGTGGCCCCGTGAGACGAAACAATGGGCTCATCGGTGGTGTCTTGCAGAGAGCGCCAGGTGCGTCCCGGGCTGATTTCGAAGCTCGCGGCGATCTGCGCGAAGACATCGCGGGCCTGCTCGGGAGTGCGCATTCCCGAGCGCGCGGTGAGTACGTTGCCGTAATAATCCGTCAATCCCTCATAAACCCACAGCAGGTCGTTGCGCATGGGCACGTTGAAGTTGGGAGTCCACAAGTCGGCCGGCCGGCGGAACTTGCCGTTCCACGAATGCGTGTATTCGTGAGGCAGCAGGGCCCGGCCGCCAACTCCTGCGCCCCAGTCCGTAAAGTAATTGGCGCGAGAACCGTCCTCGCTGGATTGGTGGTGCTCCAGGCCTTTGCCGCCGACTGTGTCGCTGACAGAGAAGAGAAAATCGTAGCGATCATAGTGACGCGAATTGAAAAGTTTCTGCGCCTCGATCACCAAATTCTTGTGGTATTGCAGTTCGTCGGGAGTGATTTCAAGATCGGCAGGTTTGTCGGCGAAGACGTCGAGGTAGACCGGGTTGTCCGGCCCAGTCGAGAGGTCTAAGCGCTTGAAGTTAGCGCCTGCATAGAGCGGGGAGTCGACTAAAGTATTCAGCGTGGTTTCTTTGAACTGAACCAGGTTGCCGTTCTGCGATTTCACTTCGAGGGAGCAGGCGAATTTCCATGCCTCCGGCAACCGGATGGAAGTCTCGAATTTGATATCGCGCGAGAAGTGTCCCGCGGGATAAAGAAGCACGCTGTTCCAGGTAACATCTGCGAACTTCGAGGAAATACGGCCTCGTCTTGGATCCAGCGGAGCCAGGTACTGGAAATTTACGTCCAGCGCGGTTGCTTCCTTTGGAGCCTCGACATGGAAGGCATACATGTTCACGCGATCGCGCATCCAAGGGATGCGTTTGCCATTCGCGGTGACTACCAGGCCGGCAAGTTCTTCCACTGGGTTCGAGGGCGAATGCGTCCCGGGGAGCCACTCAGGGTAGAGCAGCGTAATATCGCGGCCTTTGATCGGGATCGTCTCATGCACATTCAGGATGCGATCCGCGACGTTGGTGACATCCACGAGCAGCGTGATCGTGCCGGGATAAGCCGTATCAGCGGGTGCAACGATGGGCGGAGGCAGTGGTGCAGGCTGTGGTCCCGATGAATTCTGCGCATGAACAGTGGCAGTCATGATAATGCATAGAGCCGTGAAAACTGTTGCGGCGTTTCGATGATGCAAAAATGAATGCGGCATACAGATCCTCCGAAACTCCGAGCGTTAGACGGTGCGGCAGGGAAATGGTTTGGTTGGGCAGAATCCTACTTGCTGCGAAACGGTCAAGTCAATTAAAGACGGTCTGGATCGCGAAGAACCCGCGGAAGAATGCGACAGCTTGTAGTATCCTCGGCTTGTCGATATTCTGTTGCGCATGCTCGGTCGGGTATGCGCACGCCACGTCTACAGAAAGTGACCTACACAAGTAATGATCTGCGAAAAAATGATCTGCGAAAAATGAACTCCAAACTCATCCTCTACTGTTTCTTTGGGTTGTTTTTGCTGCCGTGGGCCGCTGCGGCGTTCGGCCAGTCGACTGCGGCCACCGCGCCGTCTGCTCAGGCCAGTCCGCAATATTCGGTGCAGGGGAGTTTGGCCTCTGCCTCTTCGCCGGCACAGGGTACGGCCGTTTCTTACGCGTCGGTAACGCAACTGAACGACCTGCTGGCTCCACTGGAGGCGACATCGAAGGCCACGCAGGACGACCTGGCGAAGCTGCGCGTTGAAAAATGGAAGACGGACGGCGCCACCAAGAAGCGGGCGCTCGCCGATTCGGATTCTATCCAGCACAATTTACAGAAGGCGTTGCCGGAGATGATTGGGAAGCTGCGCAACGCGCCAGAAGACCTGACCGCAACTTTCAAGCTCTATCGCAACCTCGATACCCTTGGCTACGTGCTCTTCGGTGTGACCGAATTAACCGGCGCGTTTGGATCGAAGGACGACTACCAGGCTCTTTCCAACGATTTGGATGGCCTCGACAAGAGCTTAAAGGCGCTGGCGGAGCGCCTGGACAACCTGGCCACATCGAAGGAGCAGGAGATTGTGCGGTTGCGCGCGGACCTGAAGACGGCACAAGCGGCAATTCCGGTCGAGCCTCCGAAGAAAATTGTGGTGGACGACAACGAGCCACCGAAGAAGCCCGCGGTGAAGAAGAAGCCTGCCGCGAAGAAGCCGGCGACAACGCCGACACCGCAGACTCCGCCGGCACAATCGAAGCCGCAATAGGTGGGCTTCGGGCGGAGCCCGCCCTGAGCGAAGTCGAAGGGGCTTTTGGGCTGCGGCCAAGCCAAAGCTTTCGTTTGTTGTGCCTGGTTTTGCGATTTGGGTTGAAGGGTCTCGCCGAAGCCCGATGGCCGAAGCCCGAGGCCCGGCCGAATCTATTACCCTTCCTTCCGCATCCATGCAAGCTGAAAATCTGGTATGAGTTCACACGGCAGCATTCCCGCGGTTATCTTCGGCATCGTCATCATCGGCGTCGTGCTGTTGGACGCGTTTGAGACGGTGGTGCTGCCGCGGCGCGTGACCCGGCAATTCAGGCTGACGGCATGGTTCTACCGGCGCACCTGGATTCCTTGGAGAAAGATTGCGGGTCGCATTGGGACGCCGTCGCGCCAACAAAATTTCCTGGGATACTTTGGGCCGCTGTCTCTGATTCTGCTGCTCGAGTTTTGGGCCACCAGCCTGATCCTCGGATTTGCGCTGCTGCAGTATGGCATAGGGGGGCACGAACAACTCAGCCATGAGCCGCTCACGTTTGGCCGGATCATCTACCACAGCGGCCAGACGTTTTTCACGCTGGGCTACGGCGACATTCTGCCGACCACGACTCTGGCGCGCTTCCTTTCAGTGCTGGAAGCGGGGATGGGCTTCGCGTTCCTAGGCGTGGTGATCGGCTACCTGCCCGTGGTGTACGCTTCGTTTTCGCGGCGCGAGATTCAGATTTCGATGCTCGACGCGCGCGCCGGATCGCCGCCCACGGCAACTGAGTTGCTGGTGCGGCTGGCGGGGACGGCGGATAATCCGGCTATCGACCAGTTGGTTTTCGATGGATGTCTGCGCGACTGGGAGCGCTGGTCGGCAGAACTGCTGGAAAGCCACATTTCGTATCCCGTGCTGAGTTTTTTTCGTTCGCAACACAGCAACCAGTCATGGCTGGGAGCGCTGATGACCATATTGGACGTGACTTCGTTGCTGATCACGGGGATCGAAGGTATCCACCCGGGACAGGCGCGGCTGACCTTTGCGATGGCGCGGCATGCGGCCGTGGATCTCGCGCAGGTGGTGAATGCACGCTACGATCCCGCTGCCCCGGAACGGCTGACCGACGCCGATTTCGACGCTCTGCGAGAAACGCTGGCGGCCGCTGGATTGAAACTGCGTACGGGAGATGAAGCGCGGCAGAAGCTGAACAAGCTGCGGTCGATGTATGAACCTTACCTGCACTCCATGGGGAAGAATCTGATGCTCTCGCTGCCGCCCTGGAAACATCCAGCGAAGACGCGGGACAACTGGCAGGCTGGGCCGTGGGACCGCGTGATCCAGGCCAAGGGGCTGGCCGTGCTTGGGCAGAAACCTGCGACGCCGCCGGCGACGTTGCCGGGTAGCGAAGATCATTTCTAGAGGATTTGGTAATTGGGTAATTTAGTAATTTGGTAATTTGAAAACCAGCAGCGCCGCGCAATGTGGGCTCTCGGTTTTCAAATTACCAAATTGCCTTGAGGATCGCGTTTCGATGAAAAATATTGGAGAGAACGTGGTGCGCATTGAGGCGGAGGCGCTGCGCGCTCTGGCGGATCGCATTGCCGGGCCCATGGCGGCATCGTTTCAGAGCGCGGTCGACTTGATGTTTTCGTGCGCGGGGCGCGTGGTAGTTACTGGCATGGGGAAGAGCGGGCTGATTGCGCGCAAGATCGCGGCGACGCTGAGTTCGACGGGGACTCCGGCTTTGTATCTGCATCCGGTGGACGCGTTGCACGGCGATTTAGGGATGGTGGTGCGCGGGGATGTGGTGGTGGCGCTTTCGGCGTCCGGGGAAACGGAAGAAATACTGGCCCTGCTGGCGACGATCAAGCGGCTGCAGGTGTCACTGATTGCCATGACGGGGGACGGTGTAGCGCGGGCGCCCTCGCCCGCGATTGCCGGCGGTGGCAAAAGCTCTAAGGGAGCAGGAAAGCCTGCCGCAGATAGACCTGACTTGAGAATCAAAGCAAAGTCAAACGCAGCGGGCGCGGGCGCCCGCTCCACGTCAGCCTTGCCCACACAGGCATCCACTTTAGCTTCGGCAGCCGATGTGACTCTGGATTGTTCGATTGCTGAGGAGGCTTGTTCGCTAGGGCTGGCACCTACGGCTTCGACCACGACGATGCTGGCGCTGGGCGATGCGCTGGCGGTTACACTCAGCGAGAAGCGTGGATTCAAGGAAGAAGATTTTGCCAACCTGCACCCGGGGGGGAAGTTAGGGAAGAGGCTGGCGCGCGTGGAGTCGCTGATGCACTCGGGCGAGGCCCTGCCGCGCGTGACGCCGCACACGAAGATGCCCGACGTGATTTATGAAATGTCGCGCAAGAAGCTGGGCGTGGCGGCAGTGGTGGAAGGCGAGAAGTTGGTGGGCCTCATCAGCGATGGAGACTTGCGGAGGCTCTTGGAGAAGCGCGGGAAAGACGTGCTCGACCTGACGGCTGGGGAGTGCATGACGAGGAATCCGAGGACGATCGGAGCTGCGGAGTTTGCCGCGACGGCGCTGGCGTTAATGGAGGAGAAGAAGATTACTTCTTTAATGGTGGTGGATGGGGCCGGGAAGCTGGAGGGAATTGTGCACCTGCACGATTTGTGGGGAACTGAGATGATGTAGGAATTGAGTAATTGAAATCGGGTAAATTGGTAATTGAAAACCCTCCTGCCGGCGAGCCGAACTGGTTTTCAATTACACGATTGCCCGATTACCAAATTACTCAATCGAGGGTTCCATGTATCATTACGATCCCAATACCGCGCTGGAAGAATTGACCGAGGACGCAACCCTGCCGAACCCGGTGCATGTGCGCGACATGATCCTGCGCAAGCATCCCTCGACGGACAAAGCGCTGGAGCTGAACCGGCTGTTCGTCGAGTATCAGAAGTTCTTCGGGGAGACGCAGAAGCTGGGGAAAGAGATTCTGAAGCAGCTGACTGCGTAGTCCCTAGTCCCGAGTCGCGAGTACCGAGCGTGACCGAGTGCGGTATTTCACTTGCTTCCTAGAAAGTCGATCAATTCTTCACGAGTGAACCCCGCCTCCTTCAACAATGACATCAGCGTTCCTTTTGGCAGTTCGCGGTTGTGTGTAGGGACCACCGCACGGCGGCGAGACGATGGATGGTAGAAGATGAAGTGGCTCCCCGAGGGGTGATCCAGGACGAAACCGTTTTGCTCCAGAAATCGGACGACTTGACGTGGTTTGACGGCGGGTAGTTTTGTCATGCACTAATAGTTTGGAAGGCATAACGCGCGCGAATTCCTAGCGCGAATACTCCAGATCCAGAGAGGCAACCAGTGTGTCGTCATCGCTCGGAATTGGATCCTTATGTTTGCGAAGGCTGGCTATGTAGCCAGAGATGGCGTCCCTGGCCATTTCCCGGGCCTCATCGACGGTCCGTCCGTAAGTGACACAGCCGGGCAGGGCGGGAACCAGCGCGGTGTAGCCGCCCTCGGGTTCGGGCCGCAGCATGATGTTGTAGCGGTAACGAGCTTTAGCCATGGACTGCAATCATTCTAGCAGGCGCTGGAAGCCAGTCAAAGAAACTCGCTGCTACAATAACTAATTCCACTAACGAATTTGCGAGTCCCCTTCACTCGGTACTCGCAACTCGGTACTGGGTACTAGGTACTAAAACCCTATGCATCGATGGTCAGAACTCTTCATTCCCACCCTGCGCGAAGCTCCCGCCGACGCGGAAGTGGCCAGCCACAAGTTCTTGGTGCGGGCTGGTTACATTCGGCAGCTGGCGGCGGGCATTTACTCGTATCTTTTCTTGGGCAACCGCTCGTTCAAGAAGATCATGGGCATAGTTCGCGAGGAGATGGACAAGATCGGCCAGGAGTTTTTTCTGCCCTTGCTGCATCCGCGCGAGATTTGGGAGGCCAGCGGGCGCTGGGCTTTGATGGGCGACAACCTGTTTAAGCTGAAAGACCGCAAGGGGGCCGATCTCGCGCTCGGCTTTACCGCAGAAGAAGTGATGACCTCCATCGCCTTAAAAGAGCTGCGCAGCTACAAGCAATTGCCGCAGATCTGGTACCAGATCGCTCCGAAGTTTCGCGACGAGCCGCGGCCGAAGTCCGGGCTGCTACGGGTGCGGCAGTTCATGATGAAGGACTCGTACTCGTTTGACGTCGACGCGGCCGGCCTCGATGTCTCCTACAAGAAACATTACGACACCTATTGCCGCATCTTCGATCGCTGCGGATTGAAGTACATGGTGGTGGAAGCGGATTCCGGGGCGATGGGCGGGAAGGAATCGCACGAGTTCATGGTGCGCACTCCGGCGGGCGAAGACCAGATCGTAAGCTGCGACGGCTGCAATTACGCGGCGAACATGGAGAAAGCCACCTCAAAGCTGGAGACCGTTGAAGATTTAAAGCCAGAAGGCGATGGCAAGCCGCTCGAGGTGCATACGCCGGGGCAGAAGACAATTGAAGATGTGGCGCGGTTCCTGGGAGTCTCGCCGAAGAACAAGATCAAGACGCTGGCATTGATGGCGGATGAGAAAGACGCCAAAACCGGCAAGACCAGGTCGCGAGCGGTTGTCGTGCTGATGCGCGGCGATCATCAACTGAATGAAGCGAAGCTCAACGCGACGGTGGCCGTTGCAACCAGGCCGATGGAAGAAGGCGAGATCAAGGCGCTGTTCAAGTCTCCAGCAGGATACTTAGGCCCGGTAGAGATTGAATGGGCGAAAGACTTGAAGAAAGATGCGGCGCTCCCGGTTCTTCTCATCGACAAAGCTCTCGAAGGCCGCACCAACCTGATAGCGGGCGCGAATAAAGAAGACTATCACCTGAAAAATCTCACGCCTGGGAAGGACTTCCTTCCCACGGTGTACGCGGATCTGCGTGCGGTCACCGCGGGCGAAAGTTGTCCGAATTGCGGCAACGCGCTGCGCATCGATACGGCGGTTGAGATCGGGCACATCTTCAAGCTCGGCTACCGCTATACCGATTCGATGGGCGCGCGCGTTCTCGATAAAAACGGCAAGGAAGTTACGCCGATCATGGGCAGCTACGGCATCGGAATCGAGCGCATCCTGACGGCCGCGGTCGAGCAGAGTAACGACGACAACGGCTTCTGGCTGCCGCCGTCGATTGCGCCGTTCGAAATTGTCGTCACTCCAACGAATGTCAAGGATGAGAGCCTGCTAAAGGCCGCGGTTGATATTGGAACGCGTTTAGAAGCGGCTGGATTTGACGTCATCCTCGATGACCGCAACGAGCGCCCCGGAGTCAAGTTCAAAGACGCCGATCTAGTCGGTATCCCCTTTAGAATCACTGTCGGAAACAAAGTTACCGAAGGTACTGTGGAAGTGGTTCTACGCTCGACTCGGGAAGTGCGCGATGTTACGATCGCGGCAATAGTTGAATATTTTCAAGGAGCGCTGCCGGCCGGGGCCTGAAATTTGCGCCGCTGGCTGGGCGGCGCAGTTTTCGAGTCTATGGGAACCATTAAGGCACTTACGGGATTTCTCGCAATCCTCTTCGTGGTCATCGGCTGCTTTGAAGTGGCTCCGCCGATGATGGCCAATTACAGTTTTGCCGACGACCTCAGGAATGTCGCGCTAATGGATGGCGGTAACTTCCAGAAGACGGAAGAGGACGTCCGCACCGATGTAATGCGGAGGGTCAAGGAGCAAAACCTGCCGATCGAGCCCAAGCAAGTAACCGTGCAGCGCATCAATACGCCCGGCATGTCGGCTCTTTATATCGCAGCGGACTATTCCGTGACCGTGAACCTGCCGTTCTATTCCTTCGACATGCACTTCAATCCCAACAGCGGAAACAAGTAGAAGATCGGTGGTCAGTGGTCAGTGGTCGGTGGCCAGCAGAACCGCGGCCTGACCGATTACGGGATGTTACTGACCACTGACCACTGGCCACTGACCACTGTTCTGCACGGCCGATTCAGCCAGTGACATTCGTAACCTTGCCGTCGCGTTACCTTCCTCCTAATATCGCCCACAGGTGAGAGTTTTCTCAGGGCCGCGACAGCCAGAAGGCCTCGCAAGGTCTCTGGTTCCAGGAGTTCAACCAAATCCAGATTTGCGCCTTTCCAGGAACGGGAACGAGAGGCAAAGCTAGGGTGGAGGCAGTTCATGACGATGCGAGTTCGAGGCTTTCTAATGCTGGTGGCGGGGTTAGCCGTGATGGGGCTGGCCAGTTGCGGTCACTACACGTGCGGCGCCGGGTTCGGCAGTTCGACCTGTACATCTTCGGGGCCTCCTAGCCTGGGCGGCGGGGGCGGGAACGGCGCTAGTGGAACCGTTTTTGCGTATCTGCTGGCCGAGGTTGGCGCGTCGGATGGCATGGCGGCAGACACGCTTAGCCTCAGCGCGAATACCTTTGCGGAGGCAAGCGGTTTCGTCGCGCCGCCGCTTCCTCTAGGCTTGCCGCTCGACGGTGGCACCGTGGTGGTCAATCTCACGAGTCAGAAGTATCTCTACATTCCGTTCGACGATGGCACCGTTTTCGGCTATGCCATCGACGGCACCACGGGCGCACTGACTAGCGTGCCGTTCAGTCCCGTCACTGCGAGTGGCGGAAACTCCATCGCGGCCAACCCTGCCGGAACGCTGCTTTTTGTCAGCGATTTCGCCACAGGGAATATCTCCGTGTTCAACATCAGCCAAACCGACGGCTCGTTAACAGCAGTGAGCGGGTCGCCTTTCCCCTCGGGAATCTCAGCGGCGCAAATTGCCACCGACGGTCTGGGTAAATTTCTCTATGTGACGTTGGGCTTGGGGGGCACGCAAGTCGCAGCATTGGCCATCAATCAGTCGACCGGCGCCCTGTCGAAAGTAATCGGCAGCCCATTCACTTTCTCCATGTCAAAAGTCTTGGGAGAGAACTCGGGCAAGTACCTGCTCGGAATTTCCGGAGTTGATAGCCATCTCTACGTGTTTGGCATCAATTCGCAAACTGGCGCGATCGCTGAAATCGGTTCGCCAACCCTGACCCTATCGATTCCAGTGGATCTTGCGGTGAGTCCGAACGGGACCTTCGTGTATACGTTTGACGGACTCAGCCTTCCTATGGAGGGCTACGAAATTCAGTCCTCCGGCACTTTGATGGCGGTGTCGGGTTCTCCGTTTACAGGCGTGAACCTGGATCAAGGCAAATTCGATCAAAGCGGCTTGTACTTGTTTGGCGTCGCCCAGGGACAGGTCGCGATCGACTTCGGTCCGTACGGCGCTGACCCCAGCACAGGCGTTATTTCACCGCCGAAGTTCGGGACTTTGGGATTTCCTGGCGGTGGCTTTGCCGTGAGCGACTTGAACGACGCACCGTAGTGTCGCTTCGGCCAACGCTATTGACGGCTTAGGGACCCGCATGAACTGCGGGTCTCTTTTTGTTTGCGGGCGGGGCGGTACAATAGAAGACATCGCATTCTGACACCGCGTATTCTCGAGGGCGCAGGCAGGGGACCATCAAAAGCAGCAGGCGTTTCAAACCTTTTGATGTATCTCGTCGTCTGACCATCAGGAAGTCTTTTCTGCGGGTGTGCGACTCGAAGCGTGGCCATTAAGATAAAAATCCCGAGGACGAAGACCGGAGGCAAAGGCAGCATAGGATGGCGCGGCCTGCCTCGCGATCCCGTGATTCGAGCGGCGCTGGTCGTCTTCCTGGTCGTAGCCATCGGCGTGGGCGGATTCCTCTGCTATTTCTACATCAAGTACGACCGCATTATCGTGCAACGCTTCCGCTCGCCGGTGTTCAGCAATTCAGCCAAAATCTACGCTCTGCCTCGGACGGTCCACGATGGCGACAAGGCAGACGCCAAAGAAATCGCCGCAGCGCTGCGCCGCGCCGGGTACTCCGATCTGGGTCACCCTGAAAAAGACGGCCAGTCCGTGTTCGGCAGTTTCCACGTCGTGAAAGACGGCATCGAGATTACGCCCGGACCGGAGAGCTACCACAGTCCCGAAGAAGCTCACATCGTCATCAAGGGTGGGCAGGTCAGCCAGATCACTAGCCGGGGCAACGATCTTGCCGCCTACGAGTTGGAGCCGCAACTGGTGACCGCGTTGTTCGACTCAGAGCAGCGTTCCAAGCGCCAGGTCGTGAAGTACGCTGACATCCCGAAAGTCATGGTCGATGCGGTGCTGGCCATTGAAGACCGGCGTTTTTTCGAGCACAGCGGGGTGAACTTTATCCGCATGTTCGAGGCCGCGTGGATCGATCTGACCCGGCAACGGCACGAGCAGGGCGGTTCCACTATCACCATGCAGCTCTCGCGAGGCTTCTTCCTCACGCCGGAAAAAACCATCAGGCGCAAGCTGACGGAGATGCTGATCGCCGAGGAACTCGAACAGAAGTTCAGCAAGCAGCAGATTTTTGAGTTCTACGGCAACTGGGTGAACCTGGGGCAGCGCGGATCGTTCGCCATCAGCGGCTTCGGCGAAGCCTCGCGCACTTATTTCAATAAAGACTTGAAGGACATCACGCTGCCGGAAGCGGCGTTGCTGGCGGGCATCATCCAGGGACCGAGCCGCTTGTCGCCCTACCGCCATCCTGAGCGCGCCCTGGAGCGGCGCAACCTCGTGCTCGACTCGATGGTCGAAACCCACGCCATCACTCGGGAGCAGGCCGACAAGGCCAAAGCGACCCCGCTGAAGCTGGCGCCCCCGAACGTGGAGGCCAGCGACGCTCCCTATTTCGTCGACATGGTGCGCGACACGCTGATCAACAAGTTCAGCGAACACGATCTGAACGATCAGTCCTACCGGATTTACACCACGCTCGATCCCGATCTGCAGAAGGCCGCGGCGCAGGCGGTCGAGATGGGCATCAAGCTGGTGGACGACCAAGTTAAGAAGTTGCGCACCAAAAAAGTGAAGGTAGGGAAGAAGGTCGAAACCCAAGTTGCGCAAGGACCTCAAGCGCAGGTAGCGCTGGTCGCGCTCGATCCTCACACCGGCGCAATCCTGGCCCTGGTCGGCGGACGCGACTATGGCTGGAGCCAATTGAATCACGCCGTATCGAAGCGGCCGACAGGTTCCATTTTCAAGCCCTTCGTTTACGCCGCGGCCATGAATACCGCGCTTGACGGCTCAGCCACCGTGATCACGCCGGCTTCCACGGTAACCGACGCGCCCACGAGCTTCGCCTACGGCGACCAGATCTACGAGCCGCGCAACTATAAAGAGGAGTACAAGGGCGACGTAACCCTGCGCTACGCGCTGGCTATGTCGCTGAACAACGCCACCGTGAAAGTCGCTGAAGAAGTGGGCTACGACAAAGTCGCCGACCTCGCGAAGTCAGCGGGCATCGTTTCGGTGAAGGCGACGCCAGCCATGGCGCTGGGCTCCTACGACGCTCCTCCCATCGACATGGCGGGAGCCTACACCTCGTTCGCCAACAACGGCATGCGTCTTTCGCCAATTCTGGTGAACTCGGTGCGCAACGCCAAGGGCGACGTGATCGCCAACTACCAAACCGACCAGCGCCAGGTGCTCGATCCGCGCATAGCCTACGTCATGACCAGGATGATGGAAGGCGTAATCAACAACGGCCTGGGATATACGGCGGTTCGCCTCCGCGGATTTACTCTCCCCGCGGCCGGCAAGACTGGCAGTTCGCACGATGGCTGGTTCGCCGGATACACCTCCAACTTATTGTGCGTTGTGTGGGTAGGTTACGACGACTACAGCGACCTTCGTCTCAGCGGAGCCATGACCGCCGCCCCCATCTGGACCGAGTTCATGAAAAAGGCCTCCGCGTTGCCGCAGTACTCCGGCATGAAAGCCTTCACGCAACCCACGGGCGTGGTGGACGTGCAACTCGACAAGGCCACAAACCGCCTGGCAACGCCCACATGTCCCGACGACTACGAGGCAGCCTTCGTAGCCGGCACCGAGCCCCGCGAAACCTGCGATCAACCCAACGCGGTAGCAGGATTCTTCAATCGAATCTTCGGCGGAGGCGGCGACAAGCCCGTGCCGCCCACGCTGGCCAGCGGGCAGGAGGCTCAGGAGCCAAAGAAAAAGAAAGGCTTCTTCGGCAAAATCGCCGGAATCTTCAAAGACGACAAATCCGCCCCACCGCCAAAGCCGCCAGACATCAGCCAGCCCGCGCCCCACTGAACCGTAAGGCTGTCATCCCGAGCGGAATTTGTCATGCGCGCGAAAGCGCGCGACAAATGGAGTCGAAGGATCCCTACTCCGCCCAAGCCGCGGGATAGTTGAATCTTGGGGTGCCCCATATTTCTCGCGTCTTTTGCGAGAAGTGGGGTTTTTCTTGCGACGTGAATCCTCATCCTGAGCGCCATATATTCATCCCCTCGCGCCTCATCCTTACTCCTCACAACACTTTCGAATATGGCGAACTCATGAAGTGTTGAACCTTCCCCGATTTGACGAACTCGCTTTGCAGGAGCAGACTTGCCGGGTTCAACCCAGAGAGCCGAGCAGGAGCCCAGCATGAACCGATTCCGGATTTTGGTCTTGATCGCTGTCCTTGCAGTCAGCGCCTTACCAAAGTTGCTGGGCGAGGTTCAACAGTCCGCGGCCTCGGTTCAGCCTCCAGTTGCGGCCGGTGCCTTGGAGGCGCGGCCGGCAACCCCACAGAAACAAATCACCGCGTACACGCTCCCGCCTGACCTTTACCAAAAAGCCCATGACCGCAGTCGCATCCACTTTCGCCTGGCCTTGATCGGCTTTGTTTATGGTCTGGCGGTCCTGTGGCTGATCTTGCGCTGGAAGCTGGCGGCAAAATACCGCGACTGGGCCGAGCGCTCCAGTTCCCGGCGTTTTCTACAGGCCCTCGTGTTCTCGCCATTGCTGCTGTTGACTATCGCGGTCTTCAGCCTGCCTTTGGATATCTACGGAGAAATCGTCGAGAAACGCTACGGGATCTCGGTTCAGAACTGGGGCTCGTGGAGCTGGGACTGGATTAAGTCGGAACTGATCGGACTGGTGATCGGGACCATCCTGATCTGGCTGCTCTACATAGTGATCCGGCGGACCCCGAGCCGCGCTTGGTTTTATTTCTGGCTGATGGCGATGCCCATCGGCGTATTTCTCTTTTTCCTCGGCCCCTGGGTGATCGACCCGCTGTTTCACAAGTTCGAACCCTTGCAACAGAAGGACCCCGCACTCACGGCGAGTCTGGAACAGATGGTGCAACGGGCCGGTGAAAACATTCCTCCCGAGCGCATGTTCTGGATGGGCGCTGGCGAAAAAACCACGGCTCTGGACGCATACGTTACCGGCATCGGCGCCTCCAAACGAATGGTGGTTTTCGACACCACCATCGCCAGGATGAACAATCCCCAGATTGTCTTCGTGGCGGGGCATGAAACGGGACACTATGTTTTGCAGCACATTCCGAAGGGGCTCGCCTTCTTTGCCGCACTGCTGCTGCTCTTCTTCTATCTGGTCCATCGCCTGATTGGATGGGTGCTCACAAGGTGGGGAACGGCCTGGGGAGTCCGCGGCTTAGATGATTGGGCGTCGTTACCCGCCCTTTTATTCTTGCTGTCGTTGCTGTTCTTCGTGGCGAATCCAATCGCAAGCGCGTTCAGCAGACACCTGGAGCACCAGGCCGATCAGTTTGGACTGGAAGTCACCCACGGACTCACGCCTAACGCAGGGCAGGTGGCGGCGCAAGCTTTTCAGGTCTTGGGCGAAGTGGATTTGGCCGATCCCGATCCGAACCCGGCCGACGTCTTCCTCTATTACAGCCATCCGCCGATCTCCGACCGGGTGAGCTTCTCACTAACCTATAACCCGTGGGAACACGGAGGGGAAGGCGAGTTCGTCAAATAGGGTATAGCTCCTGTGGAGCGGACACTCCCCGACAAGCTCAGAGCTTGCCCTGGGCCTGTCGAAGGGGCAGGCTCTGTCCGCTGCTTTTGACTTTGTCCTAGACCTTGGGGGCTGGCCCCTGCCTAACCCCTAAGTTATTTCACGTCAATATTTTGCAGACACTTTCTTGCAGAACCCGCGCCCAGCAAGATTTTCAGAAGTTGGGGGAGGAGGGGTACCCCAGTTTCTGGAAGTAGGGCGGGCAAAATGTCCTGTTCCGGGAAGGTCGCACGAACTTTATTTTCGACAGAGGCTGATGTCCGATTAGCGTTGGCGCACTGACCTAAAATTCTTCGCCGCCCAGTCAAAACTGTGGCAGAATGGGGCTAGTTGGAGCCCGGTCGCTTTGGGGGTGTGTATGTCCTACCGAAAGGCCTGCCTGATTCTTCTGCTGATTTCTTCCACTGCCGCACTGGCGCAAGTTTCTCATTCCGAGCAGGTGCAGATCGCACCGCCCCTGATCCGCGGCGTCGATCCTCCGGCCGCGGATGCAACCGCAACCGATCTGGAGCTGCAAGCCGATAAGCTGCGCGCCGATAAACTCTTTCTCGATGCTCTCGATTATTACCACGCGGCGCTGGCCAAGAAGCCGCACGACGCGTCCCTGCTGAATAAGATTGGCATTACCGAACTCATGATGCAGCGCTACAAAGAAGCGCGGAAATCTTTCGAGCGCGCCATCAAGTCCGATCACGAGTTCGCTAACGCCTACAACAATCTGGGCGTGGTTTTGTACGAGAGCAAGAAGTACGGAGCCGCCGTCAAACAGTACGAGAAGGCGATTGCGAAGGACAACACTTCGGCGTCGTTCTTCAGCAATCTGGGAGCCGCTCATTTCTCCAAGAAAGAGTTTGACCCCGCGGTGGCGGCCTACCAGCATGCGCTGGAATTGGACCCTGATGTGTTTATGCGCACTTCGCGCGCCGGCGTCCAGGCGCAATTGCCCAATCCCGAGGACCGCGCCCGCTACAACTACACGGTTGCGAAGTTGTACGCCAAGATGGGCTTGTCGGACCAATCGCTCGAATATTTGAAGAAGGCGATCGAATCCGGTTACAAGGATTTGAAGAATGTGTACAAAGACGTAGAGTTTGCCGAACTGAGGAAGAGTCCTCGATTCACGGAGTTGATGGCTTCGAAACCAATAGTGATCTCGGATTAGTCGCAGGAATTTGATTTCTGCGAATGCTCCGCCCACAGGGAAATCCGTGAGCCCTACAGGATCTACCCGATTGATCCCGCTGATTTTGTCTTTCCCTTGCGCGACAATTACAAAGTTTTACAAAATTAGACGGAACTTCGCCGAGTTCTGCGGTTTAATCATTTCAAATACTCCTGAAAACAACAGGGTGAGTAAGGAGAAACGGTAGCCCATCGGATGCTGACCCGAGCACGCCCCAAGCAAGCATCCGGTGGGTTTTTTTGTGAGCAGTTGGCAATTAGCGCTTTGCGCTTAGCTCGATCCGCAAGGCCGCATCGCCAAATGCCAATTGCCAATTGCTAACTGCTAACTGCTGCTCTTCTCCCCAATGTAATCTTCCACCACGCGCTTCCATTTGCCCTGAGCTTTGAGAATGAACTCGACGGCATCGCGCAACGCGCCGTCGCCGCCCGCGTGAGGCGTGACGTAGTGAGCTTCCTTCTTAACTTCGGCGCGGGCATTTTTCACCGCGATGGCAAGTCCGCTGGCGCGCATCGCGGGGAGATCAATCACATCATCGCCCACGAAAGCGGCCTCGTCCGATTTCAGCCCTGCTTCTTTGGCAACATTGTCGAAGCAGGTGTGCTTGTCGTCCACGCCTTGATAGACGAAGTCGAGTTTCAGATCGCGCGCACGAAGCGCAACCGTTTCCGACCTGCGCTTGGTGATCAGTCCAGTTTTGATTCCGCCGAGCCGGGCCAGCGAAATCGAAGCGCCGTCGTGGGCGTGAAAGCCTTTGACTTCGATCTGGCTGTGCGCGCTCTGCTGCGCGGATTCCTGGAGCGAACTCTGCGGCGATTTCTCGGGAACGAAGAACAGCTTGCCGTCCGTGAGAACACCGTCTACGTCGAAGAGGAGGAGTTTGATTTTGCGGGCGCGAGCTTGAGCGGAGAGTCTTGGCATCGGTGGGATTCTAGCATTTGAGCTCTCAGCGCTCGCCCGTGGCCATGAACTTACGGGCCTTTGCTCGATCATCGCTCCTGCGGTCACGTTGAAGGGCTGCTACTAGTGAAGGCCCTCCCTTTAAAGACCCGCGAAGGTCCTTGATAAGTGCGCAGCTTGACAAGCGATCCCGCGAAGGATCGCTCGGCTTGCCCATCGGCGATTTGGTTCGTTGCGTCTTGGAAGGAGCGGAGCGGCGAGTTTGGATTCTTTTCTGAACCATACTTCTTGGACTTCGGTTACTCCTACGAAAGATTCTACGCCCGGAGCCCTAGAAGCGAACAATTTACGAAACTCCGTCTTCCGGCTACAATGTTCGAATGCCGTCCCTACCTGCATCACTCGACTGGGCACACCCTCTGGTTGCGGAGTGGTTTGTGCAGCGGTTCGGCACGCCTACCGAGCCGCAGGAGCAGGGGTGGCCGCACATTCTTGCAGGGCGAACCACGCTGATTTCCGCGCCCACGGGCTCGGGCAAAACTCTTGCGGCGTTTCTGGCCTGCATTGACCGGCTGGTGCGCAAGGCGCTGGCCGGCGATCTCGCGGATCGAACTGAAGTTCTCTACGTTTCGCCGCTGAAGGCGCTGGGCAACGACATCCAGAAAAACCTTGAGGTGCCGCTAGGAGAAATCCTTGCCATGGCCGGCGAGCGCGGGTTGCTCATGCCCGAGATTCGCACGGCGGTCCGGACAGGCGACACGCTCGTGCCCGAGCGGCGCGCCATGCTTAAACGGCCGCCGCACATTCTGGTCACCACGCCGGAGTCGCTGTACATCTTGCTCACGGCGGATAAGAGCCGCGCGATTCTGCGTGATGTCGAGACGGTGATTGTGGATGAAATCCACGCGGTCGCCGACGACAAGCGTGGGGCGCATTTGGCGTTGTCGTTGGAGCGATTAGCGGCGCTGACTTACAAGCCGCCGGTGCGCATTGGACTTTCCGCTACGCAGAAGCCGATTGAAGAGGTCGCGCATTTTCTGACTGGCAGTACTGAATCTGGGAAAGCCCGGCCTGATCCCGTCATCGTTAACATTGGGCACAAGCGGACGCTTGATCTCGCAGTCGAAGTTCCGCCGATGCCGCTGGGGCCGGTGGCTTCGAACGAAATGTGGGACGAGGTCTACAACCGGCTGGTGGCGCTGGTCGAGCAGCACCGGTCGACGCTGGTGTTTGTGAATACGCGGCGCATGGCGGAGCGTGTCGCTCATCAACTGGGGGAGCGCATCGGAGAAGAGACTGTGGCGGCGCATCACGGCAGCTTATCGCGCAAGCTGCGCCTGGCCGCGGAGAAGAAGCTGAAAGAAGGCCAGGTGCGGGTGCTGGTGGCGACCGCCTCGCTTGAACTGGGCATCGATGTGGGCACGGTAGATCTGGTCGTGCAGATTAATTCGCCGCGCGCGATTGCGGTTACGTTGCAGCGCGTGGGACGGTCGGGACACTGGCGCGGAGCCGTTCCCAAGGGGCGGCTTTTTTGCACGACTCGCGATGATCTGCTGGAGTGCGCTGCTCTGGTGCGGGCTATCCGGCAAGGCGATCTGGACCGGCTGATGATTCCGGAGTCGCCGCTGGATGTGCTGGCGCAGCAGATTGTGGCGGCCTGTTCCGCCGAAGAGTGGTCCGAGGATGAGATGTTTGCGCTGGTGCGGCGCGCTTATTCGTATCGCAATCTGGCGCGCGCGACCTTCGATTCGATTCTGGAAATGCTGAGCGAGGGAATTGCAGCCAAGCGCGGGCGTTATGGCGCATATCTTCACCGGGATCGAGTGAACGGCAAACTGCGGGCGCGGCGCGGCGCGCGGCTGGCGGCGATCACGAGCGGCGGAGCCATCCCTGATAACTCGCTTTACGCGGTGGTGGCCGAACCCGACGGCGTTGTGGTGGGCACAGTGGATGAAGACTTCGCCGTGGAGAGCAATCGCGGCGACATCATGCTATTGGGAAATACTTCGTGGATGATTCGCCGCATTGAGACCAATGCCGGACGCGTGCTGGTGCAGGATGCGCACGGAGCGCCGCCGAGCGTTCCTTTCTGGCGGGGCGAAGCTCCGGCGCGGACGGAAGAACTTTCGGCGCACGTTGGAACGCTACGGGAAAAAATCAGCGAGATGCTGCCGCATACTTCGCCGGTGGGGTTTTCCGCGACACAGCCGGAAGTTGCCGCGGCCGTGAGCTGGCTTAAGGATGAATGCGGACTGGATGATTCCGGCGCGGAGCAGGCGATTGAATACATTTTGCAAGGACGCGCCGTGCTGGGCGCGGTACCCACACAGACGACCGTGATTGCGGAGCGCTTCTTCGACGAAGGCGGCGGCATGCAGTTGGTGATCCACGCGCCGTTTGGGGGACGCATCAACAAGGCCTGGGGACTGGCTCTGCGCAAGCGTTTCTGCGTCGGGTTCAACTTCGAGTTGCAGGCGGCAGCTACCGACAACGGTTTGAATATTGCTCTGGCGGAACAACACAGTTTTCCATTGGCCGATGTCTTCAACTTTTTACGGGCGGCTACAGTACAACCGATTCTGGAACAGGCGGCGCTTGACTCGCCGATCTTCGCCACGCGCTGGCGATGGGATGCGAACCGGGCCTTGGCGCTATTGCGTTTTCAAAACGGCAAGAAAGTTCCGGCGCAGATTCAGCGGATGCGCTCCGACGATCTGCTGGCTTCGGTTTTTCCCGACGCCGCGGCCTGCTTCGAAAATATTCAGGGTGAACGCCAGATTCCGGATCATCCGCTAGTGGGCGAGGTCATGAAAGATGTGCTCACCGAGGCGATGGATATTGACGGGCTGAAGCTTGTGCTGAGCGGGCTGGCGGATGGGAGCATTCGCTGTCTCGCGGTCGACACCCCGGTTCCATCGCAGTTTTCGCACGAGATTCTGAATGCGAATCCTTATGCGTTTCTCGACGATGCGCCGCTCGAGGAGCGGCGGGCGCGCGCGGTGCAGATGCGGCGGATGCTGCCGGAATCTGTGCTTGAAGAAGTAGGAGGGCTCGATCCAGCGGCGATTGCGCAGGTGCGGGAAGAGGCTTGGCCGGATGTGCGCGATGCGGATGAGTTGCACGATGTGCTGCATACGCTGGTGGCGATGCCGGAAGATCGAATTAGCAAGGACGAATGGCGTTTTTACTTCGAACGCCTTTTGGATGAAGGACGGGCAGGAATCGCTGCACAGCCTGCGGCCCGCCGGCGCTACTGGGTCGCGGCTGAGCGCGCTCGGACTTTCTTGGTATTGTTTCCTGAGGCTGCTTTCGCGCAAGAACTGGCTGCGGTCGAGGCAACGGTCCCTAACCGCGATGATGCTTTGCTGACTCTGATTACGGGATGGATGTCGCATCTGGGGCCGACGACTGCGACCCAGCTCGGGGAAGCGTTGGGGATTCCCGCGCCGGAGATTTCGAATGCTTTGCTTCGCATGGAAGCGAGTGGGACGGTTCTTCGAGGAGACTTCAGTTGCACTGCCGAGCGGGCGGGGGCGCCCGCTCTACTTGAGCGCGAGATCGAGTGGTGTGAGCGGCGGCTGCTGGCTCGCATTCACCGGCTCACGGTTGCGACGTTGCGCAAGCAGATTGAGCCGGTAACCGCGGCGCAATTCCTGCAATGGCTGTTGCGCTGGCAGCATGTGGCTGCGGGCACACAGGTTGTGGGCGAGCGTGGCACGCTCGAAGTTCTGCGGCAGTTGCAAGGGTTTGAGATTCCGGCGAATGCATGGGAGCGGCAGGTGCTGGCGCGGCGCGTTGTGGACTACGATCCCAAATGGCTCGACCAGCTTTGCTTGACCGGGGCAGTAGGTTGGGGAAGACTGTCGCCGCATCCGGCGACGCTGGACTCGAATGTGAGCCGGGGGGCCGAGACACAGCCGGGTGCTCCAACGCGACAGCGGCGAGTGATTCCTACCAGCGTTGCTCCGATCACGTTTTTTGTGCGGGAAGATGCGGATTGGATGACGCCGCGGCATCCCGGCGCGGAGCTGTCTGAGAATAATGGTCTGAGCCACGGAGCGCAGTTAGTGCTGGATTTTCTGCGGCAGCGTGGCGCGTCGTTTTTTGCAGATATCGTCCGCGGCACGGACAAGCTGAAAGCGGAAATCGAGACCGCGCTGTGGGAATTGGTGGCTGCCGGCCTGGTGACTGCTGACGGCTTCGACAACCTGCGTTCGTTGATCGATCCCAAACGGCGCGCGGGGCAAGGCAGCGGGCGCGCGACGCGTCCGCGGCATAATGCTGGACGTTGGGCGCTGCTGCATACCGATGAAGTTGTGGAGCGGCCTCGTGCCGTGGAAGCTGCCTGCTGGATGCTGCTGCGGCGTTACGGCATTGTGGTTCGCGATGTGCTGGCGCGGGAGGCGAACCTGCCGCCGTGGCGCGAGTTGCTGGGCGGCTTCCGCAGGCTGGAAGACCGCGGCGAAATTCGCGGCGGGCGTTTCGTGGATGGATTTCTGGGCGAGCAGTTTGCGCTGCCGGTCGCAGTGGAGTCGGTGCGCGCGATGCGCAAGCTCGACGCCGCTACGGGAACGATCACACTGTCGGCCGCCGATCCGTTGAACCTGGTGGGGATTCTGGTTCCGGGTGAGCGTGTGCCCGCGATCTCGGGGAACAGCGTCAGCTATCGCGACGGGGTGGCGGCGAATGCAGAACCCAGTACCGAGTACCGAGCGGAAAGCGCTTGAATGTTCCGGTCGGAACATATTGCTGAATGTTCCAACCGGAACATTTCAAAATGGCAAAAACTTTCGGCGTAAGTCGTTGATTCTTCAAGGGGGCTTTTAGGCGGATCCATGGAATCAAGGGGTTAGGCTGTGGAAGAAATGTCTACTTTCGAGGACGTTGACTGCCTACTAAAGTAGACTTGACGGGGGCGTGGTGTACCTTACAAGGTACGCGACTGGGATCTCATCCAGGTTTTGAACTTGCCTGGGGTAGGCCATTTTGGTATAGTATTTATACCTTTACTATACCGCAGGTTTTGCGGCTGCGGGAGCTTATGAGGTTCGAGTACGACCCAGACAAGAGCGCCGAGAACAGGCGCAAACACGGCATTGATTTTGAGGAAGCGCAGGCACTTTGGGCGGACCCGGCGCTGGTGGAGGTTCCGGCGCGCACAGAGGATGAGCCCAGATGGTTGTTAATCGGCAAGATCGACCAGAAGCACTGGTCGGCGGTGGTCACTTGGAGGGGCGAGAACGTGCGGCTGATCTCGGTGAGGCGGTCGCGCGATGAGGAGGTAAGGATTTATGAAAGCGAAGACATTTGACCGCAAGTTTGATGCCGGTGAGGACATTGCTGACCAACTTGATGTGAGCAAGGCGCGGCGCGTGGGTACGGCTCCGAAGCGGGTGAACGTCGATTTTCCGGCTTGGATGGTGGATTCTCTGGACCGGGAGGCGCGCCGGCTGGGCGTAACGCGGCAGTCGCTCATCAAGCTGTGGCTGGCTGACAGGTTGGCGCAGGCGGTTTCGGGCGGGAAGCTGTGAGTCTTCCGAAATGAAGGCAAAAGCCCCACTTCTCGCAAAGTAGGCGAGAAATGGGGCACCCGCCCTCCAGCCTCCTGTTCACTTTCTCTGCTGCGGACTTACTTAGTGGGCCGTCTGCGGAGTCCACAAAAAACCGTGATTCACGTTGTTCTTGTCGAAGTAGCGTCCCGTGATAGCGCCCGCCGGGTTGATGCTCGCAGGGCTGGTTCCACTCGCGCCAGGAGCATCGATTGTGGTAAAGACTCCGCTGCTAGTGCGCTGGAAGCCGTGCTGCACGTTACTTGCGTCAATGTAGAGTCCTGCGATCGTATCCGCGGGGTTGAGGGCGAAAGCAGTGGTACCCTGATTGGGGCCAGTGCCGGCGTTCGGGTCATCGAAGAAAGTCATAGTGCCGTCGGGAGCACGCAGGAAGCTGTGATACACGTTGTCCGCGTCCGCGTTGAAGTACCCCGTAATCGTCCCATTGGGTGTGATCCATACGGCGATGGAGGAAGCCGCACTTGGACCGTCGATCGTCGTGAATGTGCCGTCCACCGAGCGCAGAAATCCGTGCTGTACATTGTTGTTATCGAGGTAAAATCCGGTAATCGCTCCTTTCGGGTTCATGAAATAAACTATGGTGCCCTGGCCAGAGCCGCTGCCGGCGTTCGGGTCATCGAACGTGGTGATGGCGCCGTCGGGGAAGCGCTCGAAGCCGTGGTAGACGTTGTTCGCATCGATGTAGGATCCGGACATCAATCCCTCCGGGGTAATGCTTGCAACGATGGTGCCCTGGCTGGCTTCTGCGCCCGCGCCCGGAGCATTGATGATGGCGAAGGTGCCGTCAGTAGCGCGCAAAAAGCCGTGATACAGATAGTTCTCGTCCTGGTACTGTCCCGCGATCTCGCCTTGAGGATTGATGCCTAGAGGAACAGTCCCTTGGGCAGAGTCCTTGAGCCTGCCCGATCCGGGAGCATCGAACGAAGTAATGGTACCGTCGGTAGCGCGCAGGAAGCCGTGATACACGACGTTGCCGTCAACGTAGTATCCCGTGATCGCCCCCTCCGGGTTGTTATCTTGCGGGAAGGTGCCTTCGCCAAAGCGTCGGCCCGCGCGCGGAGCGTCGAACTCGATGATAATGGCCTGTTGTGTGAGTTGGACTTGTTGTTCCGCGGATAAAACGACGGCGTCGAAATTCACAGATGATGAAGCGGCGGCCGGTGTGGCGGGACCGTGCGAGCCCGCGTTCTGGGCTGCGACGGACAAGCATCCGACAAGCAAGGTCGCTATCGCTAGTACTCCAAAACCTGTCCTCTTCCTTTTCATGGCATCCTTTTTTCTTGTTGGAGTCTACGCTTGGCTGGAAGGGGTCCTCAAGTGGGTTGGAACAGTTCAAAAAACCAGGGACCCGATGAGGGGGCCCCTCGGATCCCTGGTTTGCGTAAGCTCGGCAAGAACGGAATCAAAAAGCGCTTCCCCTATCGCCTTTTACCGAGCCCTTGCGTCCCTCCGCTGTTGCATGCGGCGTGCCAGTCGGTTCTTCGGTAGGGCAAGAAATGCAGCCGTCCTGCCAACTCATTTCTGGTAAAGTGCTTATCGTCTGACTGTGCCGTGCGCCCGTTTGAACGCTGGGCTGGCAGCCGACGCGATCTGCTATCCGATCGGATAGCGATTCCTATCCGTTCGGATAATGGAACAACTTCAGTTCGGGCATGCATTTAGGGCCGAAGTGTGATAAGAAGGCCGCGAGGTGAGGAAGCTTGCGTCCCAGACTCCTGGTGCTTTCCGGGCCCTTGAAAGATTCGACGATTCCTCTGTCGGAGGGAGAAGTCACGATCGGGCGGGAAGCGTCGAATGGGATCGCGGTGGTCGACCCCTCGGTTTCGCGAAAACATTGTCTGTTGAGCGGAGAAAACGGGCGATTTCTGGTGCGGGACCTCGACAGCCGCAATGGAACTCTGGTGAACGGCGCAGCGGTCGAGGAGCAGGGTTTGCAACACGGAGACGAGATCGCCGCGGGCGATTCCTGCTTTTTGTTTCTGCTGGAGGACGAAGATATTACGGCGGCCGAGAGCCGCGTGGAATTCGAAGATGCGCGGGCTACAGCGGAAACCACGATTATCCATCCCCGGGACGTGGTCTACCTGCAGCCGGACCGTTTGTTGCGCGAGTTGCCAGCGACCTCGCGCGTGGCCCGGAACCTGAACGCGCTGCTTAAGATCAGCCGGATCGTACATGCGATTCGCGATCTCAACGATCTGCAAGGCCAGTTACTGGACTTGATATTTGAGGTTGCGCCTGCGGGCCGAGGCGCCATCCTGCTGGCGGACCGGGAAGGCCATGAATTTAATTCAATGTTCGCGCGCATGCGGCAGGCCGGGCAGAGCCAGTTGGTGAAGGTGAGCCGCACGGTTGCGCGCCAGGTGCTGGAGCAGGGAATTGCGATGCTGGGCAGTGATGTGCCCAGCAGCAGTGAGTTGCGCGAGGTCGAGAGCCTGGCGGCGTCGCAGGTGCGCTCGCTGTTGTGTGTGCCGTTGACCGTGTTTCAGCGGGTGATTGGATGCATTTATCTCGACAGCGACAGTCCCAGCAACCGTCTGAACGAAGAGCATCTGCAACTGGTGACGGCGATCGCAGGAATCTCGGCGGTGGCGCTGGAGAACGCACGCCGCCTGCACTGGCTGGAACAGGAGAACGAGCGCCTGACGGTGGAGATCAGCCAGGAGCGGAGCCTGGTGGGAGAAGGCACCCGCATGAAAGAAGTCTATCAATTTCTGAAGCGCGCGGCGCCCACCGATTCGACAGTGTTGATCGAGGGGGAGAGTGGAACCGGAAAAGAGCTGGCGGCGAGGGCTTTGCACCGTAACAGCCCAAGATCGAGCAAGCCGTTTGTGGCAATTAATTGTTCTGCGATTCCGGAGACGCTTTTGGAAAGCGATCTGTTTGGTCATGAGCGGGGAGCGTTCACCGGGGCTGCGTCGCTGAAGAAAGGACGGCTCGAAGTTGCCGACGAGGGCGTGGTTTTTCTCGACGAGGTTGGCGAATTGGCTCCCACGTTGCAGGTCAAACTGCTGCGCGTGCTGCAGGAGCGTGAGTTCGAACGGGTTGGCGGGACTCATCCCATCAAAGTGGATATCCGCCTGATTGCCGCTACCAACAGCAACCTGGAGCAGGCCATTCGCGAAGGCAGGTTTCGCCAGGATTTGTATTACCGTTTGGCGGTGTTGAAGATTACGATGCCAACGCTGCGGGAGCGCAGCGAAGATATCCCCATGCTGGTGCGGCATTTCGTGCAGAAACATGCGAAACGCTGCAAGGTGAAGCCCCGTCCGGTTTCCCGCGAGGCGCTGTCCCTGCTGAGGAACTATGACTGGCCGGGCAACGTGCGCGAACTGGAAAACGCCATCGAGCGCGCGCTGGTGCTGGGCTCGTCGGATATGATTCTGCCCGAGGATCTGCCGGAATCGCTGCTGGAGCGTCCTTCGGCGCCGGAAATGACTGAAGCGAAATATCATGCGGCGGTCAAAGAATTGAAGAGGCGACTGATTCTTGATGCCGTGGAGCAGACGCGAGGCAGCTATGCCGACGCCGCCCGCATGCTCGGCGTGCATCCCAACTATCTACACCGCCTGATCCGCAATCTGGAACTGAAAGAAGTTCTCAAGGATGCGCTGCGAGACATGGCCGGGTTGAGCGGGATTTCGGGCGGGAACGCTTGAGAAGCAATTAGCAGTTAGCAATTAGCAGTTAGGGATTAGGGATCAGGGATTACGCATGGCATGGGTTGAATGCTAATTGCTAACTGCCAACTGCTACTTACGGCAGCCGCAAGCGTATCAGCGACGCGGGATCGAGATACGTGCCTTGCCAGCGCACGCCTACGTGGAGATGTGGACCTGTGGCGCGGCCCGTGCCGCCGCTCAGCGCGATTACCTGCCCGCGTTTTACCTGATCCCCTTCCTTCACTTTGAATTCCGAAAGATGCATATAGATGGTGAGCAAGCCCTGGCCGTGATCGAGCACTACGAAGTTGCCTTCGAAGTACATCGGACGGGCAAGCAGGACGGTGCCGTCATTCATGGCTTCGACCGGAGTTCCGCTGGGGACGCGAAAATCCAGGCCCAAGTGAGGACTTGATGTCTTGCCATTGAAGATGCGCTGCGAACCGAAAACGTCTGAGATCGAGGCGTCGGCCGGCGCTGTGAATTGCCCCGACCACTCGCGGCCGGGCGTCACGCGGTTCAGGTAGTCCTTCTTGATTTGCTGGCTCTCTTCGATTTGTTTCTGCTGCTCGGGGGTGGGTTCGGTGAATTTGCTTTCAACGCTGAGCTTTGCCTGGATTTTGGGATACTTGCCGCGGGCGACAGCGAATTTGCGGCTGAAAGTAATTTTCGCGCCGGGTGCTTTCCCCGACTGACTTTCGCCGGTCAGTTCAAGCGGGTAGGTTCCGGGAGCCGTTTCAAAGCTGATGCCCGCCAGCGCGTACCACGTCTGGCTCTGCGCATCGAAGCTGAAGGAGACGTCGTGCCCCAGCCAGGTTCCGCTCAATGCTTGCAGTCGCGCCGGTGCTTTCACCTGAAAGAGCACTGGCCCACCGTTGACCAGACGAGCGGGCTTCGCGGATAGGTTCCAGTTCGCGGCCGAGGCCGCGGGGGATCTGAGAAAGGTCCAGAGTAAAAAAAAGAGTGGGATGCGAGCAGAGTAGAGGATGACGAGCCGGCGATTCACCCTTCTAGCCTAGCATTCTTGTGCAAACGTCCCGATATAATCCGCGCATGCGTATCGCAGTGCTTACGACGGTGCCGGTCGGCCTGCTAGCTGTCTCGATGACAGCGCAGTCCATTTCGGCTACAGCGCTTCGCGCCGATCACGTTGTGGTACTGAAAAAAGAGCGAACGCTCGAACTCTTCAGCCAAGGCAAGGTGATCAAGACCTATAAGGTTGCTCTCGGCAGCGTGCCCGTCGGGCCCAAGACGACACTGGGAGATCATAAGACGCCTGAAGGGGTGTACGTCCTAGATTTCCGGAACGCTCACAGTCGGTTCTACAAGGCGATCCACGTCTCGTATCCCAATGAGCACGATCGGGCCCTCGCCCGCAAGAGTCGAGTTTCGCCCGGAGGGGACATATTTGTCCACGGACTGCCTAACGGTTTTGGCGTGATCGGTGCCGCCCATCGGCTGAAGGACTGGACGGATGGCTGCATCGCGGTGACAGATGGGGAAATTGACGAAATCTGGAAAGCTGTGCCTGACGGGACCCAAATCGAGATCAGGCCGCGAACTAAATAGAATTTGGTTGACCTAATCTAACGCATCGGTTGAAACCGCTCCGGCCATCATTTTTCACCTTGACACCTCTATCGTTGTGGGTGATACTTCATACGGTCCCAGCGAAGGGGAGAATGGTCCAGTGATGTCCGAGCCACTGCTGGTTATCGAAAAGTATGAAGGTCCGCTTCAGGGGCAGTGCGTGCTGCGCCTGAAGGGTCCGCTTACGGAGGCGACCTCGTCACTGTTCCAGAGAGTTGTCCGCAGAGAGAACGCCGAAACCATGATTCTCGATCTGACTGAGGTCCCCTACGTCGATTCGGTGGGGCTGGGATTGCTGGTGGGCGCCTACGTAACCTGCCAGAAAACTGGGCGCCGCCTGGCATTCAGCGGTGCGAATGCGCGTGTCTTTCAACTGTTTCAGATTACGAAGCTGGAACCTTTTTTCCTGCTTTTTCCTACGCTTGAGGAGGCAGTCGAAGGCTTCTCCAACGCCGGCAGGGCGTAGAACAAGAAATCAATCAGGGCCTCGGAGGTATCCAGCGCCGCTTTGTTCGGAGAATTGGTGGACCTGGTCGATGAACCACGACCGGAATTCTCGGGCGTGGAAGAGTTTTTCCCTTTTTCTGTGGAAGATATTCTGTTTCCACTTAGATTCTCGATTACGGTCGTAACGTCCAAGGTAACCGTAAAAGTAATCTTGTGACAAAGCGATGTTTGCCGAGTTCTCTTCTTCTGCGGGGCTGAAGCTTGAGCTAAGTTGTCCCACTGCTAGGACTTCCGAGACGCGAATTTGCATCGAACGGGCCGGGGCAGCTTCAAACGCAGCACAATTCTGAAGCTGGCACAGCGATTGCACCGCTCATTAGTCGAGCATGACAAGGATGATGCAAATCGTCTTGGTGCGCCGTTTCAGTCACCGCTCACTGCTCCGCACAAACACCGACCATGAAGGTAATGTCTGGAACGGCGACGGAGAAAGGTGCGGTCACACGAGCTTGGCAATGATAGAGAAAAAATGGAAACTGATACCTCTCGGGTCTCTCGCCCTTATCGTTTTTTTGTGTGTAAGTTGCGGTGGCAATCCGACGCTAGCTTCATCAAAGCCCGCGCCACCCTCCTTGACTTCGATCACGCTGACTCCGCAAGCTCCGTCGGTACAGGTGGGGGTTACTCAACAGTTCACCGCCACGCCTAAAGACCAGTACGGCAATTCCATGGCAGGCGGTTCGCTGACATTTGCCAGCAGTAACACCGCAATCGCTACGATCAGTGTAACTGGGTTGGCGACAGGGATAGCGGCAGGCAGCTCGACCATCACAGTAGCATCGGAGGGCATAAGCACATCCGCGCTGCTGACTGTGACCTCGCCACCGAACTTCACGCTGTCAGTCGCACCCAGCACTCTGACTGTTACTCAAGGGAGCAGTGTCCTAAGCACGATTACAGTGAATCCCACAGGCGGCTTCACCAGCGGCGTAAGTTTGGTTGCCACGGGCCTGCCCAGTGGAGTGACCGCATCGATCACTTCAACCGAAGCGACGACGAGCCTCTTGACGCTGACGGCGAGCAGTACGGCAGCCACGGGCGCGACAACGGTAGTCATCACCGGCACCTCGGGAGGTTTGACGCCGCAAACCGCCACGATCGACCTCGCGGTTGCTCCGCCTCCCTCGGTATTAACGAAGATCAGCGTATCGCCAGCGTCAGCCTCCATCCAAATCGGAAGCCAGCAACGTTTCACCGCTCAAGGGATCGATCAGTACAACAGAGCCATGCGAGGCATCGGATTTACTTGGGCGACCAACAGCAACTGCGTCACGCTCAGTGGGTCTTCCGCCACAGGGGTATGTCAGGGCACAGCAAACATCGTTGCCTCGGCACAGGGTGTTAGCAGTTCCCCTGCGTTGCTGACCGTGCTTCCACCGCCGCCCGTGTTGACGGCCATAACTTTGACTCCCGTGAACCCATCTATTCTGACGACGGGTTCTCAGCAGTTTGCTGGCAGTGGGGTTGACCAGTACGGAAATCCGATGAGCGGCATTACTTTCACGTTCTCCAGCAGCAACCAGAGTGTGGCGACCATCAGCGCCAACGGATTGGCCACCGGCGCAGGTGGGCCTACCGGGGGAACGAGCACCATCACCGCTTCGTCGCAGGGGATCAGTGCCAGCACAACCCTGACAACCACGAGGCCCGCAGCCACATTGACGACAATGACCGTAACGCCGGTGACAGCGACCGTGCCGGCGGGCAGTTCTACGTCTTTTGCCGTAACTGGATTCGATCAGTTTGGCCTTCCTATGTCCGGACTCACGTTCGCGTGGGTGAGTTCCAATCCAAACATCGCTACTGTAAACGCCCTCAACGGCGAGGGCCAGAACACTGGAACCGCGAGTGGCCTCGCGCAGGGGGGCGGTACTGTAACCATCACGGCCAGCTCCCAAGGCGTCACTGCACCGACGGTGCAACTGACTGTAACCCCGGCCCCTCCCGCGCTCACAACTATCAGCATCACGCCGACGAATGCGTCAATAGATATCGGTTCGACTCAAACGTTCGCCGCGTCTGGCACAGACCAATTTGGTGCGCCGTTTAGTCTCTCTTCCGTTCAATTCAGCAGCGAGAATTCAACGATAGCTACGGTGAACGGCAATATCGCCACCGGAGTTGCTGCGGGCATTGCCCAAATAACCGCTACGTCCGGCTCTGTGACGGGGCAGGTGTTCTTGACGGTCACTGCGCCGCCTCCGCCTCCTCCAGCTCCTCCTGTAATAACCCGGCTATCCCCTCCACTGGCTTTGACCTGCAACGCTGACCTGACGTATCTGACGATCACGGGCAGCAACTTCGCCGCCGGGGCCACGGTGAATTTCGGGTCGAACATATTGACCCCTGTTTCCATCACCGCGAATACCATAACGGTCACGATTCCGGCCGCTGAATTAACGGCGGCTGCCACCATTCCGGTCACGGTGTCGAACCCGGCACCCCAGGCTGGGACTTCCGCACCCCTCTCCTTCTTGATCACTGCCAGCGGGTTCGTCTCGATTGACTTCGACGATGGATACCAGTCCATGTACGATAACGGTCTGCCCATCTTCGACGCGGCGGGGATAAGGACCACACAATACATCATCACGGGCAACACGCTCGACGATACCATCGTCAACCCTGACCTCGGGCCAGTAGGGGTTGGTAACGACGGCTTCGTCACTTGGGACGAAGTCCAGACCATGGCAGCGAACGGGCACGAGATCGGTGCTCACACCCGGACGCACCAAGCCCTATCCACCCTTTGCAAGGTACCGGCATGCTCAGTAGCTGACACCTTAACGAACGAGATTAACGGGTCTAAAGCAGATTTGATTGCGCAGGGACTGAATCCCCTTACGTTCGCTTATCCGTATGGGGACTATGGCTATCCCAATAGCGCAATAGGGCTGACAGTTCAGAGCGCGGGCTTCGTGGGCGCGCGCGACTCCGACGCAGGTTACAACGGAGACCCCGGACATGGAACCATAATGCCCTACTATTTGTGGTGCCAGGCTGGAGAGACAGACCTGAATACCACGCTGGCCAACCTGACGGGGTACATCGATTACGCTGTTGCGAACAGATTGTGGCTGATCATCCTGCTGCATCGCGTTGACGACAACTCACCCGAGAACACGTCTATCAGCATCAGTTCCATGATACTTCAAGGAATGGTCGACCACATAGTGCAGAACAGCGTGAATGTCGTCACCAATTCCGAGGGGTTGATTATCGAAAGCCTTAACGGTCAGACCCAGCAGTTTGTATTTCCCGATTGAACCAGCCGATCCGGGTCAATGCGTGCAACCGCGATTTTGCAACAGTGATGTGGCCGGGAGCCACCGGCTGCGCATCTGTGGAGCGATGCCCCCGGTCAAAATCCCCGCCCTTGTCAAGTCGGAACTCGAAGGCCCTGACCGTGTCCTTTTCAAGGGGACTGTGCTTTCCGTGCGCTCTCGGCACGCGCGAGGAACTCCGCCATGTTCTTGTCCTTGGCAGCGTGATACGCCCACCCTTCGGCGGTCGCGTTCCAGCGATAGTCGCGTATGGTCATATCAATGCCGTGGTCAATCAGGAATTGTGCTGCTTCATAATTCCCCCTCACGGCGCATTCGTGCAGGATGCCAGCCGGCTCGTGCGTGCTCCAGGTGGTATTAATATTGGCCCCGCGCTCCAGCAGGAAAGACGCAATCTCAAAATGCCGGTTCATGCACGCCCAGGCCAGCGCCACGTCCAGGATGTGTTGCGCGTTGGCGGGAGTCCAGTGCAGGTTTCGCAAAACAGAGGGGGCGTTGGTGGGGTAATGCTGACCGAGGCTTCCCAACCTCGGACGGCCGGCCTCATCAAACCATCCCTTCACTCGGGAGAAGTTGCCGACGCCTGCCGCGTGGCAGAGGTCGTCCGGTACAGACCAAATCGGGGTTAACCGAGGAATGAGATGCGCCTTGCCATATTCCAGAGCGAACACCAGAGCGCACGAAGGTGGGCGTCTTACCTCGAGAGCGGGATGGAACTCCAACAATCGCGTGATGAAGGATCCACGATCCTTCAAGACTGCATGTTCCACAATTTCCACCTGCGGGGCGAGATGGGATTCGCGGAGCAGATCCGGTTCCCTCTGCAACCACGCGGTGAACTCCTGGAGGTTGTCTTCATCGATCGCCGTGAGTACTTCGCTCATGACGACCGTCTGCCAGGGGCTGACGACGGCCTGCCATGGGCTACCGTACTTTTGCGGATGGTCAACCAGGTAGTCGATGAAGCCGCTTCGTCCACGCCATTTCTCCACTCGCTGCCCGAGCGCGGGGTCGAGCTGGATACAACGGTCGAGAAGGAGGGCGGCGACCGCCCGCTGCTGAAAACGGCAGGCACAGAGGAACGCCTGCGTGACGGCGGAGGCGTCGCCACTGGGGCGGGTCCGTGCTGATTCAAGACAATCGCGTACCCCGTCGTCGTCCCCCAGTGCGGCGAGAACATCGAGCCTGCGCGGCAGAACGCCCTTGCGCGAAAGCAGCTGCAACACTCCCGTGGCGCGGGCGCGAATTGCGTCTTCCCATATCGCCGGGTTCGCGATGGCCCCGGCGTCTAGAAGAAACTCGGCACATTCGATGCGCGTGAACATCTGCTGCCGGTAAGGATCGCCGCTATCGCCAAAGGAGCCGGTGGCAAACCCGAGCAACGATTCTCCGGAATCGCCGCGCCACGATAGAAGCGCGGGATATTCCTGAACCAGTTGCGTCAGTCGTTCGACGCTGTTGCTGTGGATGGCTCGCTCCGCCTCGGCGGCGGCCCACTCCGCGCCCTTGCCTTCCAGTCGGAGCACGGCCGCGCGAAGGTCCTGCCAGCCTGCGAAGCCATATTCCCGGGCAAGCACAAGCTGGGCGTCTCGCAGCGAAAGAAGAGGGGTCGGGACCGGCAGCTGAGCGTGGACACGGGCCAGAGCATCGGGGGAGCCGGCGGCGAACTGGCGGACTAGTTTCTTTGCCTGCTTCCGTATGGACTCAAAGGATGAGTGAGAGGGTAAGACTTTCGATGGGTTCACAAAAACCTCCTTTCATATTTGCCGGTGTCCCGCTGATACCAGGCTGAAAGAAGGTAGCTGCGCCTGAAACGAAAACAGGTGGGATGCTTCCCTTGCCGCGGGTAGGAGACGCCCTGTTAGCGCACTTCCTCAAATGTATTTAGTCCCCCGGAGCTTGTCAATCCATTCCACGTAATTCGCGTTGGGCTAGCCGACCACAGCATTTCAAAAATAAAAGAGCCACCAGTCGTTGACTGGTGGCCCGAAGTGCACTTACGCGGTCAGGTTAGAAGTTGACGCGCAAGCCAAACTCCATAACCCGGGGCGAGCCCATGCCGAACACGCCGGTGCCATCGCCGACGCGAAAGAGGTTGGACTCTGGGCCGGTCTGACCGACTAGAGGATTGGTGTGAGTCGTGCTAATCGAGCCGTTAATCCCGGGACCGCCTACTTCCTGGAGCCATCCGGTCATCGCGCCCGGCGGCTGGTTGAAGTTGGCGAAGTTCATTATGTTAAAGAAGCCGATGCTCGGCTCCACCGAGACGCGCTCCGCGAAACGGTGGGTCCAGCTCAGCTTGAAGTCAAGCGCCTTGACCCACGGAAACAACAACTGATCGGACGGAGCCGGAGCAAGTGTTGGAGCGATGGCGCCGATTTGCTGTAGCTGCGCAGGGGTAAACAAATTGTTGTTGACCAGCACCATCCCCGCGGGCGTTGGGTTTCCCGCATAAGTCGCGTTGTAGGTGCTGATGGCCTCGTTCAGGCCAGTCACACCAAATTGACGGCCGAACGCGCCATTCTTGGTTCCCGGCAGCGGGTCGCTGTACGCGCCGCTCCCGGTGAAGTCCGTCTGGAAGATTTGCCCCTGAGTCCCAGTGCTTCCCACGGTGACCACGCTGGAGAGCGGACTATAGAAGTGACCGATGAGCCCGAAGCGGAAGCCATGAGGCACATCGAAGGATCCACCGAACGAGAACTGGTGTGTGCGATCAAGCAGCGACGGTCCGTTGTACTTGAGCGGATGGTCGTTATCCTGAGCTTGCAGAAAGAAGTCCTGATCGTTGTTGGCAGTGGGATTGGAAGGAGGCACCCCGCCAGCGAATCCCGCGGGGTTTACGAAGCGCGAAAGCGAGTACGAAAGCTGGAAGTTCGCCGCTTTCACGCCCCGCATGGGATTGGCCACATTCTGGATCAACTTCATTTGCAGCGCGTTGTACACCGAACGGCCGACCGGTATCGACATGAACATCTGACCCTGGGCGGGATTGATGCCGCCAAAGGCACAGCCGCCAGGGCAGGCTGCTCCCGTGTCGGCTGCACTGCCTAAACCATGGGCGGTGAAGTTCCCGATGTTGGCGCCAATCGGTGCACCAGTACTGGTCAAGCCGTTTACTGCCGAGCAATCAGCAATGGTACCCGGCAGATCGCCCGCATGTCCGCAGGCGGCTTCGGTGGCTGCAACGGCGTTCTGCGCCGAAGCCAGGTTGAAGTAGCGCGCTGCGCCGGCATGGTTGATGTCGATGCCCAACAGCGTACGGGTTTCCACGTTGCGCAGGAAATCAGCACTGAGCACCATGCCGCGCCGAATTTCGTGCTGCAGTCCGAAATTCATCTGCACCGACCGCGGGGTTTGGTAGTTGGGGGCAATCATGTTAAGCGGCTGATTGTTCCCCGCGGCCAGGGTCGTGCCGATATAGTTTGGATTCGGCGCGGTCAGACTGAACGGGTTGTCGGCCTGGTAAGTCTTCTGGACGCTAGCCAGAACCGCAGCCGAGTTGGCAATGGTATCGTTGCACCAGTTGCCATCACTACGGTTGGGGTCGGGCCCCGCGACCGAATTCACGGTGATAAAACCGTTATTGAGGCCGGTGTTGCCACCCTGCGCCACGGCCATCGGGGTCTGCGTTCCGAACAAGCAAGCGTTCGGAAAGAGCAGGAAAGCTCCAGTTTGCTCCCGCGGCGGGCGATCAAACAGAACGTTGTTGAAAATCACGTTTTCGTAAAAGAGGCCGACGCCAGCCCGGAATACCGTCTTGCCGTCACTCTTCGGGTCCCAGGCGATGCCAAACTGGGGAGCGAAGTTCCTGTTGGGCTGGTAGACGCGGTTGCCATAACCCGGGAATGCGGCGTTGAGTGCCGGGATGGCAGGTATGTCACTGTCAGTCCGGCCTGTATCACGATCCCAGCGCAAGCCCAGAGCAATGGTTAGATTCGGCCGTACCTTCCAGCTATCGCCGATATAGAGAGCCACCCGATTATCCGGGCCCAAGCCGCCAGCGGGGAAGCCGAGGGCGGGTTCAGTGGTCGAGAACCCCTGACCGTTGCCGAAGGTGGCCGCAAGAATTGAAGCTTGGGTTGGATCAGGGCCGTTAGCAGCGCCTACTACTATGGGATCGATAGAAAAGAACTTGGCGAAACCGCCGCCCTGAATATGGTTCCAGCCGCCGCCGAAGCGCAGGATGTGCTTGCCAATTATCTTGCTGCCGTCGTATTTGATCTGGCGGTTGGCTTGCGGGGTGCTTTGCGGGGCCAGCAAATTCGGGCCTGAGGTGAAGGAACCGATCTCGATGCTGACCGGATAGTTGGCGAGTTGTGGCGTAGGAAAGCTCTGGCCGCGCGTGCCGTCTACAATTTGATTCTGGAACTTCAGGTAAGAGAAGCGGACGGTGTGAGTGAAGCTGCCGGTATTGAAATCCAACCCGACAACTTCATTCCGGGTGTAGTCCTTGTTGTTGTACACCTGGAAGCTGGAGGGGAAAAATGTAGCGAAAGCGTTGTTGTCGAAATAATTGAATCGGCCAAAGAGACGAGCGGTCTTGGTCAAGGAGTAGTCCAGACGGCCCATCAACTCATTCTCTTTGAAAGGCGCGGGGAAGGTACCGGAGAGGGCTTGGAACGGCGCTGTTTCAAGGATTGGGGCCGCCTGGTGTTGCAAGGTGCGCTCGCCATCCAAAAAGAAGAACAGCTTGTCCTTGATGATGGGACCGCCCACGCTGCCGCCTTCCTGATTGCGCTGGAAGGGCGCTGCAATCAAATGCCCAGCTCCCGGGTTATTGGGTAGAGGTGTCGACAGAAAAGGCTCGGGAAGGGCCGCCGCTCCGGCCGAGCTGTCGCGGAACAATCCGAAAGCTTCGCCGTGGACGGCGTTGGTACCTGACTTCGTGGTTACGTTAACCGCGCCGGACGAAGTCAAATCGTTGGAAAGATCCAAGCTGGACTGGGCCAGCGAAAATTCTTGAATGCCGCTGGCAGGAATGTCTTCCGTGGTGGTGCCGACCGTTTCATCGCTAACATCCACGCCATCGACGTTGATGCGGGCGGTGCGGCCGAAACGGCCGCCGAACGAAATCGAAGAGTAGCCGACTTTGGTCGGGTCAAAGTTTTCGCCGTCCTGAATCTGGACGCCGGGTTCAAGTTGGGCCAGATCGAGGAAGTTGCGCCCGTTTACGGGCAGGCTGGAGATTTGCGAAGCGGTAAGGACGCCCTGCACTTCGGCCTGTTCCGTATTCACTGCCACTTGGCTGGCCTGCACTTCGACTACTGTGCTCTCCTGGCCGATTTCAAGCTTAATGTTGCCGTTGGCGGTGTTATTCACTTGAACGTCCAAAGACAGCTGCGTCGTCTTGAAGCCCTTGGCTTCTACGCGCACGGAATAAGTGCCCGGGACCAAGGCACCAGATGAATACGTTCCCGCCTCATTGGTGATGGCGTGGATGGTCTGCCCGGTTGGGCCGGTCATGGTAACTCTGGCATTGGGCACGACCGCGCCGGTGGCGTCAGTGACGTTGCCCGCAATGCTGCCGTTTGAAACTGTGACCTGTGCAAAGGCCAACGAACACAACAGCAGTGCGGATAAAGCAACCAGCGCCAGCGGTGTAAATCGTGCGCTGAGGCGAGGGGAACTAAGGTTCAGCATGTTATACCTTCCTTTCGGAATTGTTGTGTCTACTGCGTTCAAAAAGTTGTCAATCCTTGTGAGGCTTACCGAAAAACGCGCCTTGGGAAGCCTTCTGGCCCTTCTACACAGCGACGTTGACCACGCCACTCAGGGCGCCACCGTGTTCCACCTCGACGAGTAGCCTGATGTCTTAAATCGCATTGCAGTGTTTCCTCATTATTGAAATTCTCTAGATCAGTCCTGGAAAATCGAGGAATCTTCGCGCACATACGACATCTCCAATAGCATTCGGATGGCCAGGGACTTCATTGGTTTGAGCACCGACCAACGGGCATGGTGAAATCGGGAATGAGCGTACAAGCGCAGTCAACAGGCGGACATGATTTGCGAATTCGTGCGAAGCGTTGAAATGGCTGAGTTGACGAGGGAATCTACCAAACCACAGAGTTCAGCGATAAGTGCCTACAAGAAAACGGATTGGGACTGAGCACGCGAATGGGTTTCGCTTGACGCTGCGAGGGTTTACCATACATACTGGTTGGTATGTTAGTTGCCCGCAAGAATTCGAAACGTAGAGCGACACGGCTGCGCGATCCTGAGCGCACGCGGGAGCGCTTGCTGCATGCTGCATCCCGCGAGATCTACAGATCGGGTTTCCAAAGTGCGAGCCTGGACACAATTCTGGCCTCAACCGGGGTCACGAAGGGAGCGCTGTACTACCACTTCAAAAGCAAGGAAGCGTTAGGATACGCCGTCGTCGAAGAGATCATCGCTCCCGACGTCCACGGCAAATGGGTACGGCCTCTACAGGGCATCAAGGACCCCATCGGCGCTTTGATCGGCGCTGTTCTACGTATACCCATTCGGCCCGAGGATGTGCGGGGTGGCTGCCAACTGAACAATTTGGCGCAGGAAATGTCTCCTCTCGACGCTGGGTTCCGGAAACGGCTGGCGATAATCTTTAATGCCTGGCGGGAGGCCGTTGCCTCCGTTTTGCGAGAGGGCCAAGCCCACGGAAGTGTTCGCCGCGACGTTGAACCCGCTGACGCTGCTGGCTTACTGATCGCCATGGTCGAAGGCTATGGGTCGCTGGCCAAGAATGCTCAGGATCCGAAAGTGATGAAAGCGGGGATCAAAAACATCGTGGACTGGCTGAAGTCTCTGCGCGCACCGGGCAACCGCAGAAGGGGCTGATCGCATCGTTGTGTAGGAGTAGCATACCAACCGGTTCGTATGCTTGGGCACAAACAAAGAAAGGCTTAAAAGGAGAGTGGACATGGCAAGGATCGGAGTATCACGGCGGAACGCGCTCGAAGCAGGAGCTTGCGCACTGGTTGGAGCGGCGGCGTTCTCGGTGACGGCAAGCGCACGCGCAGGAGCGGGGCAGAGCACGACGGCCGAAGAGATTGTCCGGAAGTGGTACAAGACCTGGGAGGTGGAGAAGAAGGACTGGGGTCCATTTGACGTCCTGCTGGCCGACAACTTTACCTTCTCGAGCGCGGCCGGCGACGACCACATCAGTAAGAGCGCTTTCAAAACGAATTGCTGGGATACACAGATTAATTTTATCGGGCAGTTTGACCTGGAGCGGGTGGTCGCAAGTGGCAACGAGGCGTTTGCGAAGTATCTTTGCCACACGAAAAACGGTAAATCATTCCGGAATGTGGAGTATTTCCGGCTCAAAGACGGGAAGGTGGAGGCCATTGAGTGCTATTTCGGCGGGAAAGATACCTTTCCGTCCGCAGTAAGCAGCGGGATGTGACGCCGTATCAGCCGCCAAAGGTAAATGCTCGCAATTCGCACCAGCCAACCGCACTCGGAAGCCGGGTTACGGGCTCCCGGCGTTTCTTGACAGTGCAGATGAAGATACAGTCAAGTCTGTTTAGGAGAAACCATGAACAGAAAACGATTTACCGCAGGCGTTCTACTGATATTCGCCCTGATTTTTGCCATTGCGACACCTGGGCACGTGCAGGGGCAAGACAAACAAGACAAGAAGGATCCATATCCCAGCATGGCTCCGCTGGATCTGTACCTGATCGCGGATCCAAACGCTGAGATTGCTCTGGCACGGACCGCCGCTCCGGCGTCGGTCTCCAGTGATGCAACCGTCGAGATCTTGGGGCCGCACGGTTTTGAGACCGCAACCCAAGGCAAGAATGGGTTTGTCTGCATCGTCGAACGGGCGTGGACGAGCCCATTCGACAGTCTGGAGTTTTGGAACCCTAAGAATCGCAGTCCGATTTGCTACAACCCGCAGGCGGCACGAACCATCCTGCCCATCACTTATATGCGAACCAGACTGGCGTTGGCAGGAAAATCGAAGGCCGAAATCAAAGACAGTATGAAGACCGCAGTGGAAAAGAAGGAACTGCCGGCTCTGGAGTCGGGCGCAATGTGCTACATGATGTCGAAGCAGGCCTACCTCACCGATAAAGGCATCACCCAGGATGGGGCCCACAACATGGCTCATATGATGTTTTACACCACGCAGATCAACCCCGCGGATTGGGGTGCGAACCTGGATAACTCTCCCATTGTTATCGATCCACGGGGTAAGAACGACCCGGAACCGATCAATACATTCATGATGCTCACGGGCGCGTGGTCGGATGGATCGCCGGCTCCACTCAGTTAAATGCACAGGGGCAAATCAACATGCAAGTGGCCAAACCGCGGCCACAGGATGTTCCAGCACGCGTTCATGCAGCGACTTTCCGAACTGGGAATCGGTTACACCACGATGAACGCTCTGAAGATGGGTTCAGCCGGATATGCTGTCTCGAATTTTGAAAGCGCTTGCGATTTTCCTGTTAACCGCGCGTCGCAGCATTCGGGCCCACCTTTGGTCATGGCGCGCGACGCGGGAAAACAAACGGCGGGATCGATGGAGATTTTATCGGGGTCGCAGGCGCTTGCGAAGTCACAGTCTCTCCGGGTGGCCATCAAAGCCAGGGGAAAGATTCTTTTTATCAATCTGGACGACGTGATCGCCGTTCAGGCTAAGGGTAAATGCGTGTGGCTTCAGCAGAACGCGAGTTCGTATCTAATACGTGAGTCCATTTCGGTGGTGGCAGAAAGGCTCGAAACTCATGGATTTATCCGGATCCACCGATCTGTGCTCGTGAACACCTCGTTTGTGGAAGAGATCAGGCCGCTTTCGACGGGGGAATACTGCCTTAAAGTCGAGGGCGGAAAGGAATACACGGTCACCCGCACTTACAAGAAAAATCTCAAATCGCTCGCGGAATTCTGGATGGGCAAGGGTGCGTTCTTCCCCGGTTAAATCCGGTAGCCCCGGTTGTAACATCGCAGGGTTTGTATCGGTTAAGCTAGACACGGAAGCAGGGCTCCGCAAGCTGGTTCAGCCAACATCCCCATCCTGAAAGAAGCCAAAGCGGAGGGCGCGAAGCTGTAGCTGCCAACAATCAGAAAGCAGTCCTTCCACGTTGCCACTGTTTCACCGATCATTTGCGCCAATAGGCACGCGGGAGTGGAATTGTGGGCTGGGGCGCGCGGATTCCAGCGCGCTGGCTGCCGTCTGGCCCAGACCACAGATTGAGGCGTCGCGCATAGCCTGCGCCATCTCGCACAACATTGTAATTTCCTGCGGTACGGCGCGCATCCTGAGCGCTTCGGTGCAACCCGCGCCACAGTCGCCCAACCGGTAAAAATTGACAACGAACTTTACGTCCGCGACTACTCCAAGTGCGTTCTTTGCTATAAATGCGTTGAAGCCTGTGGCGTAGACGCGCAGAATACCTTCGCGATTGCCGTGGCGGGTCGCGGCTTCTCCGCCCGCATTGCCACTGAATTTGACGTTCCCCTGCCGGACTCGGCTTATGTCTATTGTGGTAACTGCATTGGCGTCTGCCCAACGGGAGCGCTGATGTTTAAGAGCGAATATGACATGCGCCAGGCCGGTACTTGGAACGAAAGGCGCCAGACCCAAACTGACACCGTCTGCCCTTATTGCGGCGTCGGCTGCGATCTCACCGTACACCAGCAGGAAGGCCAGATCGTTCGCGTAACCTCGCCGCTGGACCATAGCGTGACGCATGGCAATCTTTGCATCAAAGGGCGGTTCGGCTGGCAGTTCGTGCAGATTCAACCAGTCGGCAAGCAAGCCATCGATGATGTAGCAAAGCCGGCTTGACTTCTTGTTCCGGAACTCATTGCCACCTTTGTTGCCGACCATCCGGGAGCCAGGTGATTGCTGGTCACAAGCGCGTTTGTCCAAGCGGCGGTTGAAATCTGCTGGTGGGCACATTTGTTTGCTCACCATAGTCTCGCAACGCTTCAGGGTGTGATGGCAATCACTCGCACGGGACTGCCGGAGCCGCCGACGATTTTCAGTGGCGCGGCGATGACGATTGCGCCCGTCGGCGGAAGCTGATCAAGGTTGGACAGACTGGCCAACCCAAACTTGCCGCTGCCGTGCATCAGATAGTGGTTCGGGAACGGTGGATCAAAGCTGGCGGCCTGACCGGCATCGGTCCCGACCGTTTCCACGCCAACCCCTAGCACATCCCGCTCCTCGGCAAGGAGGGCAGAACTTTCCTTGGCCAATCCGGGAGTGTGGGGTCCATTCTCCTTTAGGTTGATGTAGTCAGTGGGGTCTGTCCGCTTCGACCAGTCCGTACGTAAGAGAACCCATCCGCCCGGTGGAATAAGGCCGTGCTGTTTTTCCCACTGGCGGATACGGTCTGGCGTCAACAGATAGTTTGGGTTTCTCGCCACCTCCGCACTAATGTCGATCACACAAGCAGGTCCGACAAATTTTCTCGGAGGGATGCGATCCACCGTGTTGTCCGGAAGGTCTTTCCCCGAGACCCAGTGCACGGGAGCATCGAAATGCGTGCCAGTGTGCTCGCCGGTCTCGAACCCATTCCAGTACCAGGCGGGACCGCGTTCATCGTAGTGCGACAGCTCCCAGATTTTGAACGCAGGCGTGTTATTGAACTGCGGCGGCAACGGCAGCAAGGGGGTCTGCGGACTCAAGGGTTGGGTCAGGTCAACGACCCGCAGCCGGCCAGTGGTTAATTCTTCCAGCAGTTTATCCAAGACGAGGGACATTGGCGCTCCTCACAAACTTTGCGTTCGGCATGCTACCTCCGCTCGATGGGACTGAACGGCCTACCTTATCTCAGCGGACATTGCCCTCAGCGTCCCTTCAGCGACTGAATATGCCGGCGGAATTGAAACCGATTCTCAAGCAACGACAAGTCGGTAACGTAGGCGGCTGGGCCCTTGGCTTCGACCTTGGCGACAATGGTTGTGAGTTCGTTGCCCTGCAGGGCGTCGCTCACGGCGGCCTTAAAATTTTCCACACTACGGACCGTGGTCACTCGGGGAATGCCGGAGGAGCGGGCGATGCCCTCCAGGTCGGTACCAGTGCTGGTCGCGGTTGGAAAACCGCCGACCGAAAGCAGGCTTTCGTTGTCGAAAACAATGTGGATGAGCTTCCTGGGGCGATAGCGCGCCATTGTGCTGAGACTGCCAAGGTTCATCAGAAGCGAACCGTCGCCATCGAACACGATCACTGTTTGTTCCGGCATGCAGAGAGCGAGGCCCAACCCCGTCGATGATGCCAGTCCCATCGCGTGCTGCAGGTAGAAGAAATTGGGCCGGTGACCGAGGGAATGCAGTTCAGCCGCGACTGCTCCCATGATAGTGACGACAAGACAGTTTTCCAGTTCCGAATAAACCGACCGAAGACAATCCAGGCGGAGCATCACTCCTCCCACATCAAGTCGCGCGTCAGCAGAAGGGCAACGGGCTGCAAACTGCTCTCGGCGAGAGTCTGCGCCTGCCGAATACGTTTCTTGACAGTGTCCAACGCGTCGAGAAAAAAGTAAGGGATGCGCAACGCTTGCAAGAGCGGCTCCGTAACGTTGCCGCCTTGCGTTTGCCACGGATCGCGCTCCCCCAAAGAACCGCGGTAGCTGATGAGCATCAGGAGAGGGATCTTGTACAGATGTGCGAAAGAGACGATACCGTTAATGGATGCCAGGAAACCGTGGTTCTGCATCAGCATGGCCGACTTGACCCCGGCAAAGTGCGCTCCGGCAGAGATGCCGACCGCTTCTTCCTCCTTTGCCAGTCGCACTAAAATCATCTCTGGGTCCTCGTCCGTCAAATGAATGAGATGCACCAACCAGGTTTCCGGCAGAGCTGATACCAGGCGGATGTTGCACTCCTTCAAAGCGTCATAGATCAGCTTTGAGTTGGTCGCGGATACCGGCATATGCCTGCTTCCAGGTTGACGAGTTGTTGCAGCGGAGTATAGGTTTGGCGCTGGTCATTTTGCAAGACTGCAGAGCCGACTTTTAGACGTAGTCAGGAGCAAGATTTGGAGGCCGAATCCCAAAGTGTTCTCAACCCAGAAATCCCCTCGACCTCGAGTGCGACCTTTCCCATTGAAACCGTTCGTGCCGCTTTTCCCGCGCTGACCCGGCCTCCGGGCTTCATCTTTTTTGATAATGCGGCGGGTGCGCAGGTTCCGCAGGTCGTATTGGACGCGGTGAATCATCATCTCCTCGAGTGCAATGTTCAGCGAGGAGGACGCTACGCGAAAAGCCGTGAAGTGGACGCAATGATTTTGGGTGCGCGGCACAGCGTCGCTGATCTTGTCAACGCTCGCGACGCAAGCGAAATCGCGTTTGGCATGAACGCCACTTCCTTTATTCGTTTGGTGAGCCTGGCGATCGGACAAACCGTCGATAAGCGGAACGAGATTGTCGTCACTGACATGGACCACGAGGCTAACGTCGCCACCTGGCTGTCGTTGGAACGGGGTGGAGTGAAGTTCTCTTGGTGGAAGATGAGGGACGATGGGAATCTGCATGTGGACGACCTCATCCCTCTGGTGTCTTCGAGGACGTGCCTGGTGGCGTGCACGCTCGCTTCGAATGCCATCGGTTCGATCGTGGATGTTGCGGCGGCCGCGAGAGTAACCCACGCGTCGGGGGCCGAAATCTTTCTCGACGCAGTGCATTACGGCCCTCACGGATTGATCGATGTGCAAGCTTTCGATTGCGATTATCTCGTGTGTTCGGGCTACAAGATCTTCGGTCCCCATATGGGGTTTCTGTGGGGGCGGCGCGAGCTGCTGGAAAAGCTCCCGACCTTCCGCGAGGATTTCATCCCCGACGAGCCACCCGGAAAAATTGAGGCAGGCACCTTTGTTTACGAAAATGTGGCGGGGATGGAGGCTGCGGTACGCTACCTGGAAACGCTAGGCCGAACCATGGCCGGGAATGATGCGACCGCGAAATCAGAATCGAGGCGGTCCGCTCTGCGGCGCGCGTTCGAGGCAATCCGGATTTACGAAGCATCACTTTCACTCGAAATGCTGCGGGTGCTCAACGATTGCGGCGCGGTCGTCTACGGGGTGACGGAGGAAGAGCGCATCAGTCAACGAGTGCCAACGCTTTGCTTCAATCTACCGAACGTGCCCCCCGCAAGGGTCACTGAAGAGCTTGCTAAACGGAATATCGGGGCGCGCGACGGCCACATGTATTCACCGCGGCTGATGATGCGACTCGGGCTCCCCAAAGAGAGTGGCGCAGTCAGAGCATCGTTGGTGCACTACAATACCGTCGAAGAGGTGCGCAGATTCGAAAGCGCACTGCCTGAGATTAGAAACTCATGCTGACCGATCACCAGATCCAGGAAATTCGCGCTCGCTTCCGCATCTTCCGTCACAAAATCTATCTCAACAGTTGCTCCCAGGGGCCTCTATCGGATGCGGTGCAGGCCGGACTGGAGGAGTTCATGGCGGGCTGGCACGAGCAAGGCTCGCCATGGGAGCGGTGGGTGAATCAATACGAGGCGGCGCGAAGTGCCTTTGCCCAATTCATCAACGCCAGCCCGGATGAAGTTGCCATTGTGACCAGCGTGTCAGCAGGCATCAATGGCATAGCCAGCGCGCTGAATTTTCGGGAACGAAAGAAAGTCGTAATGGGCGAGTTTGAATTTCCCACGATGGGTCATGTCTGGCTGGGGCAACGTACTCGAGGCGCCGAAGTGCAATTTGTGGGTGCAGAAGGCAACTGCATTCCGGCAACCAATTACGAGAAGATGGTCGACGGACATACGTGCATCGTGCCGCTCACTCATGTTTGTTTCAAAAACGGATTTCGTTCCAAGGTAAATGCCATCACACAAATCGCCCACCACGCCGGCGCTCTCGTGATGCTGGATGATTACCAGGATTGCGGAACCCGCCCGGTTGACGTGAAAGCCATGGATCTGGACTTTTTCTTAACCGGGACCCTCAAGTATCTGCTCGGTCCTCCCGGCCTGGCTTTCATGTACGTGCGCAAAGAGATCATTTCATCGTTGGTTCCCACAGTCACCGGATGGTTTGGGCAAGCAAATCCGTTCGCGTACGATCCCCAAACTTTCGATCTGTCTCCCACCGCGCGAAGATTCGAATCAGGTTCTCCATCCGTGCCCAATGTGTATGGGGCGCTGCCCGGATTCCGACTGCTGCAAGAAATCGGCATGGAGAATGTGGCAGGACATATCAAGAAACTCGCACAATCACTGTTGAATTGCGCCCACGGTCTGGGCATTCGCGCCAAAACGCCCGCCGATAGCGTTGGGCCGCTGGTGGTATTGCGGTGCAAAGATTCAACATTATTGGTACAGAAGCTTTCGGAAAGCGGCATCGTCGCATCGAACCGTCACGACGGGTTGCGGGTATCGTTCCACGTGTATAACACGATGGACGATGTGAAAGCGGTTGTGGAAGTTCTCAAAAAGAATATCGATCTCATGGTCCTTGACCCTGCCTGCGTTGGCAGATATGACTGATCAACAACCTTCAGCGGCCGGGGCCACGCTTGCCGGTGAGGGGCTTCCGATGCTGGAAGTGGAAGGTCTCCACCGCCGGTTGGGCCAAAGGCAGCTCACCATGATGGCCATTGGCGGCGCCATCGGTGTCGGTTTGTTCTTGGGAAGCAGCGTCACCATTCGCCTCGCTGGACCCGCCGTGATTCTTTCCTATCTTCTGGGGGCCGGCATCGCTCTGATCATGTCCTATGCGCTGGCGGAGATGGCAGTCGTCCATCCAGTCGCCGGCGCCTTCGGAGTTTACGCGGAGAAGTACCTCAATCCCTGGGCCGGTTTTTCGGTTCGAGCTACTTACGGAGTTGCGCAGATCATCGCCATCGGCGCTGAGGTCACCGCCGCCGGCATCTATATTTCTTTTTGGTTTCCGAATGTTCCGCAATGGATTTGGGTAGTGTTGGTTTCAGCCGCTCTGGTGGCGCTCAATTCCATGCAGGTCAACCGCCTGGGTGAGTTTGAATATTGGTTCGCAATGATCAAAGTGGCGGCCATCGTCGCCTTCATCATTGTCGGAATATCTTTGATTCTTGGCGTTGGCTCCCGCGGCGCAATTGGCTTGGCCAATTTAACCCAGCACGGAGGATTCCTGCCTGCGGGATGGAAAGGAGTCTGGCTTTCGCTCACCATCACAGTCACCAGTTATATGGGAGTGGAAATTATCGCCGTCACAGCGGGAGAGGCCGAGCATCCGGAGATTACCATTCCACACGCAATGCGGAGCATTGTATGGCGGCTCATTCTGTTTTACGTGCTGGCGATTGCGATTATGGTGACGATGGTTCCGTGGAACCAGACCAGTGCTTCTTCCACGCTTTCTGCCAGCCCTTTTGTCACCGCATTCGCTGCGGCGCATATCCCGTTCGCGGCTGCGATCATGAACTTCGTCGTGCTGACGGCGGCACTGTCGAGCGTGAATACTAACCTTTACCTGTCAACTCGAATGCTTTTTTCTCTGGGACAAGGAGGTTATGGCCCGAAGTGGATGGGCAAAGTGAGCCGCAACGGTGTGCCGCATCGCGCGCTGCTGGCTTCAACCGCAGGGATTGTCGCAGCTATTCTGCTGGCCATCTTTGCTCCCCGGAATGCTTTCCTCATGCTCTATGGCACTGCAGTAGCCGGTATGCTTTTTGTGTGGCTGGTGATTCTCAACACGCACCTTCGTTTTCGCAAAGCCATTACGCGCGAGCGGCTAGTGAGTCTGCCCATGCGCTTGTGGGCTCATCCATTCTTTACCGTTGTCGGGATTCTGTTACTTCTTGCGATCTCAGTCACAACTTGGTTCGTAGACGGATTGCAATGGTCGGTTCCGGCATTTTCTGTTTTCTTGGGCCTGATCTCACTCTGGTACCTGCGCAGCCGGCGGCGCAAGACCATTTAGGACAGCGTCTTCGCGCGGTTTACTAGAAGATTGTGCAAGGAAAGCACGTGATGGTCGAAGCCAGCGAAGAGGTTTACTCGTCACTACACCGGCGATTCAAAGGGGATTTGGTGCGTCCCAGCGACAGCGGCTACGAAGACGCGCGTGCCATTTGGAATGGAATGGTAGCTCGCACGCCAGGCCTTATCGCGCGCTGTGCAGATGTGAGTGATGTGCAAAGCGCGATCCGAGCCGCCTCTGAGACCGGGATTCTTACTGCGATCCGCTGTGGAGGGCATAGCCTTGCAGGTTTCAGCACGTGCGATGGCGGTATGGTGATCGACCTATCGAGAATGCGCCAGGTCACGGTCGACCCCGGGGCACGCCGGGCCAGGATCGCCGGAGGTTGCCTGTTGGGATCGATTGATAGCGCAACGCAGAAAGCGGGGCTCGTCTTTCCCTCCGGTGTCGTCTCGCACACCGGAGCTTCCGGACTGATCTTGGGTGGAGGAACCGGGTGGCTCACTCGGCGATTTGGATTGTCATGCGATAACGTCGAGGGGTTCACTCTCGTAACTGCAGATAGCTCCGTCGTGCGCGCCAGTTCAAAGGAGAACCCAGATCTGTTCTGGGCCCTGCGTGGAGGCGGAGGGAACTTCGGAGTGGTGACAGAATTCGAACTGAAACTCCATGCGTTGACGACGGTGGTCCTCGCGGAAGGGCTGACTCCAGATCCCGAGATTCGCGGGCTACTTGGATGCTGGAGAAACTTCATGGCCGAGGCGCCCATCGACTTGAAGTGGAATATCGATCTCCGCCTTGCCCTGCATACAAAGAAGGTACCCATGGAACTCCGCGGGCGACCTGTGGCCAGCAGTTCCTTGATTTGGACGGGAGATCCCGAAGCCGGGCGCCCCTATTTGGAGCGGGCGCTTTCCATGTGCAGCCCGGATTCTGTGAGCAGCAAAATTGTGCCATTTATCAACCTTCAAACCATGGCGGATTCCGATTTCCCACATGGCCGGCGCTACTACACGAAATCGGGGTATTTCAGTTATCTCGGTGACAGCAGTATTGATCGCCTGGTGGAAGCGGTGGCCACGATTCCGTCATCGGAAACCCAGATTGAATTGGCCTATCTTGGTGGCGCCGCGGCGCGGATCGGCGCCGACGAGACTGCATTCGGTGATCGCAGCTCTCCTTTCATTCTGAATTTGCTGGTGAACTGGTCGGAGCCATCCGATGATGCCGGCAATGTTGCGTGGATTCGGGGAGTCTTCAACAGACTTCGGCCCGCCATGAAGCCTGGTGTTTACATAAACTTCATGAGCGGCGATGAACAGGATCGCGTGCCTGAGGCTTATCACGAACGATGGGACCGCATGGTAGCAGTCAAGACGCACTATGATCCCAACAACTTCTTCCGGCTGAATCAGAACGTTCCGCCGCGGAAACCCTGAAGATATGCCTACGGGCGCCGGAGCGGAATACCCCGGCTTTGCTGACCAAAACGTCCAGCCTTCCGAACGCCCCTTCGCGGAGATCACCGAAGAGAGCTTTCACCTCCAATACAACGTCAACGCTCTCGGGGCGATCCTCACCGCGCAGGAGGCGATCAAGCGGTTCGGCGCCGACGGCGGTAGCATCATCAACCTCAGCTCTATCGTCGGCTCGCATCCGGTGCCGGGAGATGCTGTACGCTTCCACGAAGGGCGCAATCGAAACGCTGACCAGGATTGGCGCTCGAACTGGCGCCACGCAAAATCCGCACGCATCCATTCCGCCCTCAGGCACATGATCGACTACCATCATAAGAAGGCCAGTGGCGCGGATTGCGCCAGCAGCCCTGACGAACTAATGTTTAGAATATAAGCTTTAGCTGGAACTCAATCGCGCGAGGCGCACCCAGCGCGTTCACGCCCGAGCCGAGACCCAGACGCAGGAAGTTTCCGGCCGCACCGTGCTCAAGCGTGCTGGTAGTACCGTTTGGAGAACCCACCTGTCCGTTGAGTATGTTGCCAAAGGGGACCGCAGGCCCGTCGAAGTTAGAGAAATTGAACACGTTGAAGAAGGAAACGCCTGGACGTAATTCGACCCTTTCCTTGATCTTGTAATGCCAGTTCATGCTCAGGTCGAAGGTCTTCAGCCACGCCTGCCCAATCGCGCCGGCGGGAGCTGGTTGTAAGGGTCCATAGGCTAGCCCGCCCCCAGGCGTGGTCCCGCCGATAACGCCGCCCAAGGCTTGTAGTTGGGACAAAGTGAACAAGTTATTCGATATCAGCGCCTGGCCGGCAGGCGTGGGTTGACCCACCGAGGTGGTGTTGAACTGGTTGATCGCCTGGTTAAGCCCGGTGACGCCGAAGCTGCGCCCGAACCCGCCAATATTGGTTCCGGGAAGAAGATCGCCCACACCCCGATTGTTGGCCAGTGCGCCGTCGCCGGTGCCGTCTCCAGTGACATCGGTCTGGAAGATACCACCGGGTGCTCCTGTCACGGGCAGCGTGACGTTGGAGGCGAGCGGGCTGTCGAAGTGGCCGGTGAATCCGAGCTGAAAGCCGACCGGCAGGTCCACATACCCACCAAATGAAAGCTGCTGGGTTCGGTCCAAGGCGGTCGGGCCGATGTAGTGCGATGGATTGATGAAATCCGTCGCTGCCGTGCTGAAATCGTTATCCCTCGCCGTGGCGACATAACGAGACAACGAGTAGGAGACCTGCAGGTTGCCGTGCTTGATGCCACGCACGGGAGTCGAAACCTCCTGCTTCAAGCCCATTTGCAGGCCGTTATATACCGAGCGGCCGATGGGGAACAGCATTTCATTAGGGCCTACAGCTGTACTAATGCCGGGGAAAGCCGCCCCCGGACAGGGGCCAGTGGGGCATAGCTGATAGCCGGAATCCAAGCCGTTCTTTGCGAAGTTAGTAATGTTCGCGCCGGCGGTGATGGCACAACTGATCGAGGCCTGATCGAAACCCGTGCCACATCCAAACGAATTGTTCGTAACCGCGATCGCAGTCTGCGCTGCGCCTAGACGAAAGGTGCTCGCAGCGCCGACGCGATTTGTGTCGACCAGGAGGAAGTTGTGCGTGGATACGTTGCGCAGGTAGTCCGCGGTGAACACCATTCCTCGCCGAATCTCGTGCTGCACCCCAAAGTTCATCTGCACGGAGCGGGGTGAGACATAGTTCGGAGCGAGAAGGGTCGTGCTGGTGGCAAAATCGTCGGCGAGTTGGGTACCGATGTAGGTGCCGTTGGTCGACGGCCCAGCCGCCAGCGTCGCCGCCTGGTATGCTTTTTGGTCGGCGATGATCTGGGGTGCGACGACGCCAATGGGCTGGCCATTCAACGCGGGGTCGCCTCCCGCGAAGCCCAGGAAAAGTCCTTTCTGCAGCCGCGCTGCGGGATCAAACAGAATGTTGTTCCAGATCGAGTTCTCATAGAACAGTCCGATCCCGGCCCGGATCACGGTTTTGCCGTTTTTGTTCGGATCCCACGCCAGACCCAGCTGGGGAGCAAAGTTGAGGTTGGGCTGATGCACCGTGTTGCCGAGGCCGCTGTAGAACTGATTGTTGAACTGGTTCAAGGCAGGAAGCGGGCCGAGGTCGGTGTCGGTGCGGGCGGTGTCGCGCACATAGCGCAAGCCGAGAGTCACCGTGAAGTTCGGTTTGACCTTCCACGAATCTCCGATGTACAAGGAAACGCGGTGATCGGGACCCTGTCCGCCGCCAGCCAACCCGAATGCCGATTTGGCCGATGCAAATCCCTGTCCATTCCCCAAGGTGACGCTGGCGACCGGATAATTCAGCGGGTTGCTGTCTCCACCCGCAAATGGGCAGTTGTTCGCTGTCGTGCAAGCGAGGTGGGTGCCCGCTGCCAACGCCGGAGAATTCACCGCCGGGGCTAATCCCAGAAACGCCGCCAATCCACCCCCGTGAATGCTGTTAAATCCGGCGCCAAAGCGAATGATGTGATTCTTGTAGAGCTTGCTGCCGTCATACTTGATTTGATGGTCGGACTGCATAGTCTCCTGGGGGGCCAGGAAGTTGGGGCCGGAGCAGAATTGATCCGCGCCCGCGGTCAGGCAGAATGCGTCGGCGCCGATCGCGAGTTCAACGCCGGGCAACGGATCAAAAATGCTGGAGCCGGTCACGGCGTCCTTAATCCCGTTTTCGAATTTGGTATAGCCAAAGCGGAGGCTGTTGGTCAGAGAGCCCGAGTTGAAATCCACTCCCACAACGTGGTCTCGCGCGTGATCTACGTTGGCAAACGGTTGAAAGGAGTTGGGGATGTAGGGCAGCACGCTCTTGTTCTGGTCGTAGGTGAAGCGATAGAAGACCTTGTATCGGGCAGCCTGCCAATCCACGCGCCCGACAGTTTCGGTCTCCCGGAAAGGAGAGTTGAAGCTCCCCGTGAGACTGGTAAACGCGCCTCCAGGGAGGATGGGATCGAGCAAGTCCTGCTTGGTGCGTTCGGCGTCGATGAAAAAGAACAGCTTGTTTTTGATAATGGCGCCGCCCAGGTTGCCGCCGAACTGATTCCTCTGAAAAGGATTGTGCGAGGCTCCCGGCAAGTTGGCATTCAGAGACTGGTCGCGGAAATAGTAGTCGCCCTCGCCGTGCAGGTGGTTGGTGCCCGACTTCGTGGTAATGCTCACGGACCCCGAGGAAGTGAGTTCGGTGGAAAGATCGAGGGAGGACTGCTGTAAGGAGAACTCCTGAATCGCACCCATGGGAACGTTTTGGGTTGTGGTGCCGACGTTCTCGTCGCTGACGTCAATGCCATCTACCTCTATGCGTGCGCTCCGGCCGAAGCGGCCGCCGAAAGAAACCGAAGAGAAACCGTTCTTGGTGGGATCGAACGTGCCGCCATCCTGAATCTGCACTCCCGGCTCCAGTTGGGCGAGGTCGAGGAAGTTGCGTCCGTTGATGGGCAGATTATCGATTTGCTGCAGCGTAATGACGCCTTGCACCGTGGCCTGCTCGGTGTTCACGGCCACCTCGGAAGCTTGCACTTCAACGACCTGCGAACTCTGTCCCAGCTTAAGCTGCACGTTTGCGGACGCGGTAGTGTTTACCTGCACTTCTACCGACACTTCGGTGGTCTTAAATCCTGTCCCCTCTACCCGCACCGTATACGCTCCGGGATTGAGCGCACCCGATGCATAGGTCCCGGATGAAGTGGTTGTCGTTGTCGTGACTTGGCCAGTTCCTTTGTTGGTGATCTGGACTTTGGCGTCGCTAACGACGGCGCTACTCGGATCCGTCACGGTGCCGACTATACTGCCGGTACTGATTGTGGTCTGGGCAAATGCTCCCACAGAGATCAAGAGCCATGCCGATACGATGATTAGCGGCAATAAGCTAGATCGCGTGCTGCACTTGAAAGATTCGACGTTCAACATCGCACACCTGCCTTTTCTCCATCTTCGTAGACCGCGTGCGACATTGACTGCAACCATTCCTCCTCAACGGTGAGGAGAACTGTGAAAGGGACGAGTGCACGAGTGCGAGGTGTGTTGCGCGGTCAGAAAGGTTTGTACTGACGTCTTAATGCGACCAGCATTAGTACGAAAGGCCGCGAACGCGGCCACGAGGTATTATTTCTCGTAGAAAGTGAGCGGAGCATACAGAGTTCGGGATGGGAGGCCTAGGAATAGCTCCTCAGCCGCGAACTCTCGCCCCTTACGAAAGGCTGCGCCGTTCCCGTGGCCGCGATGAGTGCAGTCGCGGTCAGTGGTGCGATGCTGGGGATCGCGTCCAGACCTCGGCAGACTTCGCTCCTCCTGCGCGGTCGCCTGAATCAGCACATTTCATCCAGGAGATCCCCGAGAGTGTGCAGGCCACAATCAACTCTATTCACGCAGAGCTTAAGACCGAGCCGCCAGCAGTCGCGGCTGGTTGAAGGGTTCTGAGGGTTTGCTACCAAATGCTCCCAAAGGCGCATCGGGGGCGCATCTAAAGGTGTGAGAGATTTGGTGGACCTGGTCGGGATCGAACCGACGACCTCTTCCATGCCATGGAAGCGCGCTCCCAGCTGCGCCACAGGCCCACGATTGAAGACAAGAAATCCAAAGCCCGACTAGTCGGGATCGAAGGGAAGTATTCAATTCATTTTCGCCCACATTACCGGGATAGTCAACGCGCGCCGGCCTCTGCCAGGTTGCCGCCTCGCTTCGCCCGGCGGGACGGCCGAGAGCCTGCCCTGAGCTGGTCGAAGGGCGGTCTCCCCACGAGCATTCTTCTGTTTGTTTCCACAGGCCTCTTCTGGCATAATTGATCGTGCACCCCACCTGCACAAACTTTCAAACACAATTTAGAGCGAGGAATCGATGCCAGCAAAGTACATCTTTGTGACGGGCGGAGTTGTGTCTTCTTTGGGCAAGGGATTGGCCGCGGCTTCCATCGGCTGCCTGCTGGAGAGCCGCGGGTTGAAGGTCAACCTGATGAAGTTCGATCCGTATCTCAACGTCGACCCGGGCACGATGTCGCCGTTTCAGCACGGCGAAGTCTTCGTGACCGACGATGGCGCTGAAACCGATCTCGACCTTGGACACTACGAACGTTTCACCCACGCCAGACTTTCCCGCGACAACAATTGGACGACCGGCCGCCTCTACGAGCAGATCATCGCCAAGGAACGCCGCGGCGATTATCTAGGAAAAACCGTGCAGGTGATTCCGCACGTGACCAATGAAATTAAAGCGGCAATGAAGAAGGTGGCGCAGGACGTTGATGTGGCGATCGTGGAAATTGGCGGCACGGTGGGTGATATCGAGTCGCTGCCGTTTATGGAAGCGATCCGCCAGATGCGCCAGGAACTTGGCCGCGAAGATACGCTCTTCGTCCACGTGACGCTGGTGCCGTTCATCGCCGCGGCGCAGGAACTGAAGACCAAGCCCACACAGCACTCCGTGAAAGAGCTGCTCAGCATCGGAATTCAACCGGACATTCTGCTTTGCCGCACTGATCGCTTCCTGGCGAAGGAGCTTAAATCGAAGATAGCGCTCTTTTGCAACGTGCAGGAAGAAGCCGTTATCACCGCGAAGGACGTGGCTTCGGTGTATGAAGTGCCGCTCGTGTTCGCGAATGAAGGTGTGGACACGCTGGTCTTGAAATATCTGCGCATGGAAGCCAGGGACCGCGATATTTCCAAGTGGGAAGACATTGTGCACCGCGTTTACAACCCGAAGGACACGGTGACGATCGGCATTGTCGGCAAGTATGTGGAGTACGAGGATTCTTACAAGTCGCTGAAGGAAGCGCTGGTGCACGGCGCGCTGGCGCACAATCTGAAACTTCAGTTGAACTGGATCGAAGCCGAGGGACTGGAAACCGGCGACCAGAGCAGCGTCGAAGCGCAACTTGAAGGTTATGACGGGTTGCTGGTGCCGGGCGGTTTTGGCAAGCGCGGCATCGAAGGGATGCTGATCGCAATTCGTTACGCGCGCGAGAATAAGGTTCCTTACTTCGGGATTTGCCTGGGAATGCAGACCGCTTGCGTGGAGTTTGCCCGCAACGTGGTTGGACTGGAAGACGCCAATTCCAGCGAGTTCGATCAGGCGACGCCGCATCGCGTGATCTATAAGCTGCGCGAGTTGCGCGGCGTGGAAGAACTCGGCGGGACCATGCGCCTGGGCGCGTGGACTTGCAAGATCGAGCCCAACACGCTGGCGCACGAGATTTACGGCAAACTCGAGATCAGCGAACGCCACCGCCATCGTTACGAATTCAATCGCGAATATGAAGAGCCGATGGTGGCGGCAGGGCTGCGCATTTCGGGCTCGACACCTGACGGAACTTACGTCGAGATCGTGGAACTGCCGGATCATCCGCATTTCATCGGCTGCCAGTTTCATCCTGAGTTCAAGTCGAAGCCGCTGGAGCCGCATCCGTTGTTCAGCACATTTATTGCGGCGGCGTACGAGCACGGCTCGAAGCGGCGGGCGGGGAAAGAGACTGCGGCGATCGAGATGTTTCACCGTCCGGAAAAAGTCGCGCGACGCTAAGAACAGTTTCCAGTTTCCGGTTTCCAGTTTCTAGTGGGATCGGCCTTGGTGCTGGCGAAGAGACTTAACGCCAGAGACTGGAAACCAGAAAACTGGAAACTTGAAACTAAATTTCCAAGTCGGCGATGTCCGCATCGGCTCAGGCGATCTCTTTCTCATTGCCGGCCCGTGCGTGATCGAGAGCGAAGAGCACGCCATTCGCATGGCTGAGATCATCAAGGGCGTGACCAAGGCTCTCGGGTTTCCGTTCATCTTCAAGGCCAGCTACGATAAGGCCAACCGCACCTCGATTCGCAGCTTTCGCGGGCCGGGAATCAAAGAAGGCCTGCGCATTCTGAAGAAGATCAAAGACGAAATTCAACTCCCGATCCTGACCGACGTTCACGAAGTGGCGGATGTCGCGAAGGTTGCGGAAGTCGCTGACGTGCTGCAAATTCCGGCGTTTTTGTGCCGCCAGACGGATCTCGTAGTTGCGGCGGCGCTCAGCGGGCGCGCGGTCAACATCAAGAAGGGGCAATTCGTTTCGCCCTGGGACATGCGGCACGCGGTGGAGAAGTGCCGCGAAGCGGGCAATGCGCAGGTCTTTCTCACGGAGCGCGGCTCGAGCTTCGGCTATAACAATCTGGTCGTCGACATGCGCTCGCTCTCGATCATGCGGAAGTTTGCGCCAGTGGTTTTCGATGCGACGCACTCCGTTCAACTTCCTTCCGCGCAAGCCGACGACGGGAACGCCGCGGCCGCCGTTAGTGGTGGCCAGCCTGAGTTCATCCCGGTGCTGGCGCGAGCGGCGGTTGCTGCTGGCGTGGATGGAGTTTTCCTCGAAGTGCACGACAATCCCAAAGTTGCGAAGTCTGACGGAGCGAATGCGCTGGAATCCACCAAGCTCCGCGACTTGTTGAAGGAATTGCTGGCGGTGAGAAAAGCGCTGGATGTGGCGCGCGCTACGCCGTAGGATTCTCGTTGCGTAGAGCATCCTCGAATAACCACCAAGGTCACGAAAGATCACGAGGGAAACCTGGCCAAATCACGCCTTTGTGTTCCTTCTTGTCCTTTGCGGTTGATCGCTTTTTCCGTGGTATGTTTGAATCTCCTCGATGAAGCAAATCGCCAACTGGGCTTTGGACGTTACCACGATGCGTGGCGCGAGCTACGCCGATGCGCGCATCGTCAGCCAGCGCAATCGTGCGCTTACCACGAAGAACGGCAAAGTCGGCAGCGCGTCTGACGCGGAGTCTGTGGGGATGAGTGTGCGAGTGTTGGCCGACGGCGCGTGGGGATTTGCCGCCTCCGAAGATCTGTCGCGCTCCGGAGTTGAAGCTACCGCTGCCCGCGCGGTCGAAATCGCGCGCGCCTCCGCGCAAGTGAAGCAGCAGGACGTTCGTCTCGCTCCCGAAAAAACCGTGATTGCTGAGTGGACTACGCCGCATGGGATCGATCCCTTTTCGATCTCGGTCGAGCAAAACATTGCGCTGTTGTTGAGCATCGACTCTGAGTTGCGCGCGGTTGCCGGCGTCACCCTGGCCGAAACCAATCTCAATTTCAATCGCGAGGAGCAGTGGTTTCTATCGTCGGAGGGAACCGACATTCATCAGACTAAGCATTCCGTTGGAGCCGGCTATACCGCGTACGCCTTCGCAGGCAACGAGATTCAGAAACGTTCTTATCCTAATTCCTATGGCGGACAGTGGCAGAATAAAGGCTACGAGTTAATCGAGGAATTAAGACTCGTCGCGAACGCCCGCCGCATCGCTGAAGAGGCCGTCGCTCTGCACACCGCAGACCAGTGTCCCCAAGGCACCTTCGACATTATTCTCGATAGCTCGCAGCTTGGGCTGCAGATTCACGAATCCATCGGGCATCCCATCGAACTCGATCGCGTGCTGGGTATGGAGGCGAACTTCGCGGGCACCTCGTTCCTCACGCTCGACAAGCTGCGCACGCTGCGCTACGGCAGTGAGATGGTGAATGTCGTCGCCGATGCTCGCCAGGAGCACGGACCCGGGCTTGGAACGTTTGGATTCGACGACGAAGGCGTTCCGGCGCAGTGCACGCCGATTATTACCAATGGATTGTTCACCGGCTACCTCAGTTCGCGCGAGACCGCGCACACCATCGGCGAGAATCGCTCCGGCGGAACGCTGCGGGCCGAAGGCTGGAACCGGCTGCCCATGATTCGCATGACCAACATCAGCCTGCTGCCGGGCGAGAAGCCGCTGACGCTGGAGCAACTGATTGCCTCCACCGATCACGGTATTCTGATGCAGACCAACCGCTCGTGGTCGATCGACGACCGTCGATATAACTTTCAGTTCGGCTGCGAGATCGGTTGGGAGATCAAGCATGGCAAGCGCGCGCGCATGCTGAAGAATCCGTCGTATTCCGGCATCACAACCGAGTTCTGGAATTCGCTGGACGCCATCTGCTCGCGTGATGAGTGGATGCTCTGGGGAACGCCAAATTGCGGCAAAGGCCAGCCGCAACAGGTGATGGGCACGGGTCACGGCGCGTCGCCGTCGAGGTTCAGGGGAATCAAAGTGGGAAGCGCTTATCGGAGCATGTGACGTTTGTCACAGCAGCAATTAGCAGTTAGTAATTAGTGTTAGAACCTTAAGTGAGGTGCCTGATGAAAGACTTTCGACGACTTTTTACAGAGTTACAGCACAGTTCCCGCGCGAAGAAATGTACGGTCTTACGAGCCAGATGCGCAGGTGTAGCGCTTCGATGGGGGCGAATATCGCCGAAGGATGCGGAAAGCAGGGAAATAACGAGCTCCATCGTTTTCTGTACATCGCATCGGGTTCCGCCAGCGAACTCGACTATCACCTTTTGTTGGCGAGAGACCTAAGGTATTTGTCGGACGACGACTATCGTCGAATGGACCAGAACCTTGGTGAAGCACGAAGAATGATGACCGCGTTGCTGCAGAAAGTGAGCGCGGATCGCTTTGCTGCCAACTGCTAATTGCCAATTGCTGAGTGCTGAATGCTGACTCACGAACAAGCCGGCAGCATTTTCGATCGCATCAAGAAACTCTCGTCCGCTGACGAAGTTGAGGTGCTTTTCTCTGGCGGACGCTTCGCGCTTACGCGCTTTGCCAACAACACCATCCATCAGAATGTCGGGGACGAAAATCATATCGTCTCCGTGCGCACGGTCTTTGCTGGACGTACCGCTCGCGCCACGACCAACAGATTTGACGACGAGAGTTTGCGGCGGGTGGTGGAATCCTCGGAGGCGCTGGCCCGGGTGCAGCACCCCGATCCTGACTTGCTGCCCATGCCCGACAGTCGCGAAGCTGACGGGAATGCGGGCGACGCGCCCGTACCCACACGGGCTGTGCCTTCCCGCTATTTTGCTGAGACTGCCGTTGTCACGCCTCAGCTTCGCGCCGATGGCGTAAAGAAAATCGTCGAGGTTGCGCAGAAGCACAAGCTCACGAGCGCCGGCATTTTCTCCAGTTCCGAATCTGTCGAGGGCATCTTCAATTCGCGCGGCCTGAGCAACTGGCACACGCAAACTTTGGCGGAAGTTTCCATCACCATGCTGGGCGCCGATTCCTCCGGTTGGCAGAAAGCCAACTCGCCGGACGTGGATAATTTCGATCCGCTGCGACTGGCTGAGACTGCGGCGAAGAAGGCGCTGGACTCCGCGCATCCGGCCAACATCCCGGCAGGGAAGTACACCGTAATTCTCGAGCCCTCCGCCGCGCTCGACATCGTCGGCTTCATGTTTTGGGATTACTCGGGCGTGGCGATTCTAGACCAGCGTTCCTTTCTTACCGGCCGCATCGGCTGCCAACTCTTTGGCGAAAACATCACCATTTGGGACGACGTTGCGCATCCACTGCAGACCGGCTCTCCCTTCGATGGCGAAGGCGTCCGGCGGCAGAGCCTGCCGCTGGTCGAGAACGGAGTGATCAAGCGCGTGGTTTACGCGCGGGCCACGGCTGAAAGAATGAAGCACTCGGAACAGAAAGATAAAGCCGGACCCATCGGGACCACCGGACACGGATTCCCTCTTCCCAACGAAATCGGCGAGATGCCGCTGAACATCGTTTTTGCAGCTCCCGAAAATCCGCGAACTCTTTCTGAGATGATTGCCTCGACAGAGCGCGGCGTGCTGGTGACCCGGTTGTGGTACATCCGCGAAGTAGATCCTTACGAAAAAATGCTCACCGGGATGACCCGCGACGGCACATTTCTCGTAGAGGACGGAAAAATTAAACAGGGAATCCACAACTTCCGTTTCAATGAGAGCCTCATCCAAATGTTGTCGAATGTCGAAGCCATGAGCGTTCCCCTTCGCTCCTGCGGCGAGGAGTCGTTTGACATGGTCGTGCCTGCCATGAAGGTCCGCGACTTCAATTTCACCGAAGTGACCAAATTCTAGGCCCCCCAGCTAAATGCGATGTTGTTGCGGTCTTTGTGGCCTGAAGTGTTCATGGTCGCTGTCAGTGTGGTTTATTCTGCGGGAATAATGACGACCCGCGTCGACTCCGCCAATCTCCACATGCGCACTCGACTTCTATCTCTTGTCGGACTTGGCGCCACTGCTGCCTTGTTGTTCCTCGGCCTCTTGTCACCTTACTTCGGCGTTGTCGCCTTCTTCGCAATTCCGGCTCCCATCGTATTTGGCATACTGATGATTCGACCCGCGCTTGCGTGGAAGAATCCCAAACTGCGGGCCTATTTGAACATATGCGTTCTAGCATCGGCGCTCACGTGGGCCTTCCAAATATTTTGGGAGCTTCGCCGGTAGGGAATAGATTGGCGAGGATTCTGACCTTGCTGGCATCACCAACACGACGGGTCCTTCGCGTTCCCTGAGAAGGGCAGGGAGTCGGAAATTCCTGCGAAGGTGGGTTGCTCGGCCGTGCTGCCGTGGGTTCCTGCCCTGCGTAGGACGAACAAAAATAGTACTGGCAGCATCGACGGTGCACACCAACATCGCTTAAAGGCTGGCCACCCGCCTCCCGTAAGTTACTTCTAATCCACTCATCTACAAGCAGTTAGCACTCTTCTGTTCCATGACTTCGGTAACTTTGCATGCCTGATTCCTGGGTGTACGCTGCCCATAAGTTCGGCAGAAATCCGATGCGCCCTTTGGACGTGCGCGCACCGGAAGGAAGGTCCCTAGAAACGGTGTCAGGCGAAGCAATAGAGGAGCAACTGCCGGTGGACCCGCAGACGCAAACGGCGATTAAGCACTATGCCGAAATGCAAAGTGCTCCGCGGTTTCCCTTGCATCTTCCCGTGGAGTTGCAGTCGCAAAGCGGAGCTTGTGCGGCGGAAACGCAGAACATCTCCGCCAACGGTGTGCTCTTCGCGATTGATCGCGACGTGCCCGTAGGTTCGATTGTGGACTTCACGATCCTGCTTCCGGGAGATGTCGTGGGATCCCGTTGTGACGTGCAGATTGACTGCCACGGCCGTGTGGTCCGCAGCTTTGAAGACAGAGGCCGACGCGGCGTTGGCGTAGTGATTGACGAGTACCATTTCGAGCGAGCATAGGTGCAGGGAAACTGATGGCGAGCACTTCAGTCAGTGCGGGAGAAAATCGCGGCGCTCAGGCCGGTGACGGCAACAGCCCGTTGATTCGCGTGATCCTGGCCGATACCCAGGCCATCTTCCGCGCGGGACTGCGCAAGATCTTCGCCCTCGAAGACGATATCCGCGTGGTCGGCCAGGCTGAGACGCTGCCGCAGACGCAATCGGCGGTGACGAAGTTCTCCGCCGATGTCCTGATTTTTGAGTCGGCACTTGCGCCCAATCCGGTCGAGGCAGTCGCGGAACTTCTGCGCCAGTCGCCGCAACTGAAGATCGTAGTCGTCACACCCGCAGCGGACGAACAACTCACGCTCGACCTGTTCCGGCGCGGAGCCCACGGCATCCTGTCGCGCGAGGTGGAACCGGAGATATTGGTCGACTGCCTCCGCAAGGTCGCCGCCGGCGAGCCCTGGCTCGAAAGCCAGGCCATCCATTGGGTAATGGACGCCTATCGCGGGCACAGCTTGCGGCCCTCGGGAGCGCGCCCCAAAGTCCAACTCACACCCAAGGAAACCCTGATTGTTTCCTGTGTCACCCAGGGCATGAAGAACAAAGAAATCGCGGTTCGCGTGGGGACGACTGAGCAGGTCGTAAAGAACTACTTGCGCAAGGTGTACGACAAGCTGGGCGTCGCCGATCGGCTCGAACTCGCGCTCTATTGTCTGAGCCACCATGTGGTCGATGGAGTCAAGCCGCCAGCGCTTCCCACCACCCCTCGACAGCCTGACGATTCCGTCAGTGCCCCCTCCGCGCGTGCTGCGGCGGGTGGAGCTGGTTCCGGCGCGTCGACAGCTACCTCCAGTCCATCTGTGCCCGATCCGAGTGCGCCGCAAAAAACTCTCCTGAGTTAGGTGCGGGTCTTTACTGTTTTCGTTCCCCTGTTTCCGGTTCCTAGGTTTTGTTCCGCTGCTTTGCCGATTTGCGCTAGCGCGTTCCTGTCCATAGAATGACCTGAGGCCCAACCGGTGCGAAATTCGCTCCGACGCGGGGCTACGCGATAGCCTGCCGGAAAGCTATCGCTCCTTCCGAGGTTTCCGCCGGAGAGATGGCCGAGTGGCTGAAGGCGCACGCTTGGAAAGCGTGTTTACTCGAAAGGGTAACGTGGGTTCGAATCCCACTCTCTCCGCCATTACCTCACTTTTTCCCAGTAAATACGCGGAAAAGGACTCATTTCCTTAACACACCTTCCTTAACCGCGAATTCGCGATTTTCCCTGAGACGCAGTAACTATCACAGGGGAAGTCATGAGTGTTTGGAAATACGTTAAGGTCAGAGGCGGAGAAGAAAAGAAACAGGGTGCAGGAGACGGCATCGAACAAAGTTAGCGCGACGTGGCAAGCAATGCACCAGCAGTGGAGCGACTTGCAGACGAAGATCCGCAAACCCGGAAAAATGCACAAGCTAAAGAGGATCGTCCTGGCGCAGTTGCCGGTGCATCCGCAATACCTTGATGCAGGGACAAGTTTTAATGCGAACTTGTTGGAGCCTTTAGATTTTGCGACTGAAGCGGTGAACCCGGGAGCGATGAGCGATATCGGAGCTCCACCAACGTATGGGAGCGTATTCAATTGTTGATCCAACGATTTCAGAACGCCGATCGAATCGTCTTAGGAACTCCAAGGTGGAACTTCGGCCTGCCTTACAAGCTCAAACAATTGATTGATCTCGTAGCCGCTTCTCGGGACTTATCTGAATGAGCGCGGCACGAGGTTGTCGATCGGTCGCCTCCATTTCAGCCACTTCCGCCGATTGCGTCGAGATCGGCAATCACTTCAGTGGGAATTTGAAGCATCGGAGCCTCAATATTCTCGCGCAGATGTTCGAGGGAAGATGTGCCAGGAATCAGCAGGATATTGGGCGAGCGCTGGAGAAGCCAAGCAAGCGCCACCTGCATTGGTTTGGCCTCAAGCGACGCTGCGGCTTCGTCAAGCGCCGACGATTGTAATGGATTGAAACCTCCCAGCGGGAAAAACGGAACATACGCGATCCCTTGCGCGGCCAGGTTGTCTATGAAAGCATCGTCGTTCCTGTGGGCGAGGTTGTAGAAATTCTGTACGCAAACTATCTCTGTGATTGTTTGAGCCTCAGCCAACTGCTCGGGAGTAATATTGCTCAGACCGATATGCCGGATCAGTCCCTGGCGCTTGAGTTCGGCTAGGACGGTCAGTGGTTCCTCGATCGATTCCTGCCCCGGTTCCGAGATTCCGCCGACCCGAAGATTGACGACATCGAGATGGTCGAGGGCAAGATTTGTCAGGTTGTCATGGACGGCATCCACCAGCTCCTGGCGGGAAAGAGCGTGAAGCCAGGATTTGTCCGGACCTCGACGAGCGCCTACTTTGGTGACGATCACGAAATCCTTGGCATAAGGATGGAGCGCCTGCTTGATCAGCTGATTGGTCACATGAGGTCCGTAGTAGTCGCTGGTGTCAATGTGGTTCACGCCCGACTCTACTGCCTCTCGCAGAACAGCAATCGCGGTATTAACATCCTGCGGTGGTCCCCAGACGCCTGGGCCAGCCAGTTGCATCGCACCGTAGCCCATGCGGTTTAACGTCATCGATTTGCCGGACAGGGTGAAACTGCCAGCGAGCTGCTTTTGTTCGATCATTTTCATTCCTCCTACGACTGTCCGTTGTTTGCAGTGCGAGAACCGAAGCGACGAGAACCAAGACGAGAACTAAAACGACTCCCCAACCATTTCTTCACTTTTCTTCCAGAGTGCCTCGGCGTTGTTTGCATCGACCGCATATCCACGCACTCCCTCAGTTATGGCATCGATGGGTACGTTATCCGGTACGAGATTGGCAACATGGCAATCCTCGCAATATCGGCCGCCGATCTCTTTGGCGGGAGCAACGACTCCGGCCCATACCGAAGTTGCGGCTCCTTGCGGGATGGTCTTCCACCGGAAAGGCTCCTTGCCCTCCTCAGCGAGTTGCTGATTCCTCTGTTCGATAATCTTTTCGATTGCGCTTGCGTCCACGTGACGAGCCAATTCGGTGTGTATTACTCCCGGATGCACAGCGGCCGCACGTACGCCTCGGTCCCGATGGCGCCTGTCGAAGGCAACAGCGAAAAGTATGTTCGCCGTTTTGGATCTTCCATAGGCGACGAAGGGCTCATACGGCGTCTGCTCAAAGTTGGGATCCTCGAGGTCGACATTAGAATAGCGGTGACCCAAGGAAGAAAGATTGATCAACCGCCCGCCGGAGCGAATGAGCTTCGCAATCCGGTTGACCAAGACAAAGTGGCCCAAATGATTCGTGCCGAACTGTGTTTCAAAGCCGTCGGCTGTATGGCCGAACGGCGTGGCCATTACTCCGGCGTTAGCGATGACCACATCGAACGGTTCCCCTTTCGCCAGCAAGCGGTCGGCACAGGCACGCACACTTTTCAGGTTGGCAAGGTCGAGTTCAATCAGTTCGAAGCTTGCGCCATTGGCCACGGCGTCCTTTCGCACCGGCTCGGTTGCAGCTTTGGCCTTGTTCAAATCCCGCGCTGCGCCTACAACCTGAGCGCCGTGCGCGGCGAGGGAGCGCGCCGTTTCCACGCCGAGCCCAGCCGAAGCACCCGTTACGAGGATCCGTTTACCCTTCAGATTCACGCCGGACAAAACGTCATCTGTGGTCGAAGTTGCCCCAAATGAAGTTGCCGTAAGTGTGTTCGTCATTTTCCGCCTCCTTGTATTAATACCTCTAAGTCATTGTTTACTATCCACGCGCTAGCCGTGCAAAGGCACCGCGTCCGCAGTGTGTTCGAAATAGTGCTCCGCGTTCAGGTCGGCAATGAGCTCGGGCTGAACCGGTCGCCATCCCAGGCGTTCCTGCGTCTGCGCGCTGGAAGCCGGGCCGTCGATGCCAAAGAAGCGAGCGATCCAGCCAAAATGATCGGCTGCGTCCTCGCTAGATTTGCCGACAACCGGTACGTTCAGGCCACGGCCGATGGCGTCAGCAATCTCTCGAGTCGGTACGCCCTCGTCGGCCACGCCGTGATAGCTCGCCCCAGCAGTGCCTTTCTCAAGCACGAGGCGGTACAAATGAGCTGCATCGAGCCGGTGCACTGCGGGCCAGCGGTTGAGCCCGTCGCCTATAAATGCGGAAACGCCCTTTTCACGTGCGATGCTGATCAGGCGTGGCACAAAGCCGTGATCACCGTTGCCGTGGACTGAAGGGGGAAGCCGCAACACAGATGCCCGGACTCCGCCTGCTGCCAGTGCAAGTGCCGCTTCCTCCGACTTGCGGGGGAAGTTGGGATTGTGCGCATCCTCTTCTGTTGCGAGCGAGCCTTGGCGTTGAACCAGCAGGGTTCCGCTAGTGACGATCAACGGGCGATCAGAGCCCGCGAGCGCGCGGCCGAGAGTCTCGATAGCACGCCGATCCGCCTCGGCGGCAGGCCCATAGTTTGAGAAATCGTGGATAAAAGCGCTGTGGATCACTCCGTCTGCGGCCGCTGCGCCGCCGCGAAGGCTTTCGAGATCTTCGAGCGAACCACGATGTACGTCCGCTCCTGCTGTGACAAGGGACAGATGAGGGTATTTGGCTGCCGCATCCGAGCGCGCAAGACCGAGCACCTGATGACCAGCGTCGATCAGTTCTAGGACGACTGCCGTACCAATGAAGCCTGTAGCACCTGTAACAAAAACCCGCATATTCTTTTCCTCCTAAGCAATTTGTTCAGTCGATAGGGACGAAGCGCTCACCCGACTTGCGAGCCGAGTCGAAGCCTTCGCAGTGATCAATCGCCATTCGCGCGCTGAAGCGGGCAGACCATCGATCTCGGTCAACTCCTGCAACCAGTCTTCTGCTGAGAGTTTCGCCTGTTCTGACCCGAACAATTGGGTGACGACATTGAAGTATGCTGACAACTCCCTCTCCGCCATCGTCATGAGGTCGGGGCAAGGAGTATAAGAGTTCTTCGATGGTTCATAACGAGCGAGTGGATTCATATTCCTCACCTCTCGAAGCCGGAAGAACCCGGAACCGCTATTGACAGGCCGCCGTGTTCCGACTAAAACGGAGAGTGTCTCCGAATCACTAGATAAGATAAGCGGAGACCACCTCCGGTTGCAACTTTTTTTATGCCGACCAAAAATCAGAAAGCCGCCCCACGAAAACCGCGCACCGACGCGCAGCGAAACCGCGAGCGCATTCTGGAGGTGGCGAAGGAGACGTTTACTCGGTCCGGCACCAACGCCAGCCTCGACGACATCGCCAAAGAAACAGGTGTTGGAGCTGGAACTCTGTATCGCCACTTTCCTACGCGAGACGCACTGATCGAAGCTGTCTATCGGACTGAAGTAGAAAGGCTAGCGGCAGCAGAGCGGAAATTCTCCGACACCATGCCCCCGGTTGAAGCGTTGCGAGCCTGGATGCTCTTGTTCGTGGATTACATCGCAACGAAGCAGATCATCGCCCCCGCACTGAACTCGCTCGTCGGTGGTCCGTCGAAGCTGTATGAAGGTTCACGGGGTCAGATCCAGGGAGCGATTGATTCGCTGGTGAAGCGCGCAATCAAGAGCCGCGACATTCGTAGGGATCTGGAGCCATTCGATCTGCTCCGCGCACTAATCGGCGTCTCCCATGTAGCGTCCGGTCCTGACTGGCAGCAAAGCGCGAGGAGACTCGTGGAAATCCTCATCACGGGTTCAAGGCCAATCAAATAGACGCGAGACCCGGATTCGTACACCGTCGCAGGTTACAAGCGTTGAAAACCTCGCCTGCCCTTTAACTGTCCGGTCCACAAGATCCCTACCGAGGAAAAAGATCTCCATGGGCAAAAGTTGGCGTACGGTAATTGCGATAGCGCACGAAGGACAACTCGAAAAAGATCGCACAGATGGAAATCTGTTTTTCCCGGCAAGTGGCGGAAGTCGTGCGGAAAAGCTTGGGCAGGAATCCTGAGAATCTCCATTCATTCGCGGTTTGCCGAGCGCGCTTTGCGGAGACACTTTTATCTTTGGACTGCGCGCTCAAGCAAGTCATTGCGCACTCAATGTCGGCCCCTTTTCCAAGGCACCAAGGCGACCACTTTCAGCCACATTATCGTATGCCATTCGCCTTAATGAGCGGACGAAAAGGTGGACCGTTCTCTATCGACCTAGCGGCCAGTCGCTGCCCGTTGATTCTCGGGTTAAGTGCTGCGCCGCCAGCAAGTTACGCAAAGGTCGCGGGTTGCGGGATTCAAAACGGTAATGCGAGTTCGAATTACACTTCCTCCGCCACGCAGTCTTAACTGCGGAGAAAGTTCCCCACCCGTTGCCGCGAAATACGCGAAACATGCCCGTATTTCGCAATATTTCGTTCACAAACCGGACTGGAGCAAATGGACTGGCCCACAACGACTGGGCCACAACGACTGGGCCACAACGACTGGGCCACTGTACTGGCTTTTCTCTGACGGGCACATGTGCAGTCCGGTTTCACGGAGGGCACTAGGCGAATGCAAAGCGAGCACAGGTTCGGGATTCGGTCATAGCTGGTTGACTTCTCTCGGCGCCTTAGGAATCACGTTCGTACTTCCCCTAAGCCCGTTTCTGGTCCGTTTGGCCAGCAACTCGGGAGTTATGCCGCCTGGTCCACCATGGCCCTACCGTCCCTTGTTTTGCAAGCCATTAATGTTAAATCAGGCAGGGGCGTGGAACTTGTCCAGCCAGATTTCGGACATTAAAGAGCAGTGAGTGGGGTTCGGGATGTAGCCTCGCCGCCAACGCTCGACCACTCCTCAAAGGGCGTTGCAGTTGGCCGCAAACGTCCCGGGTTCATGACATTCCCCGGGTCCAGTCCTCCTTTGATTGCCGCTACGGCTATCACACCGACGGGGGAAATGTCATCAGTAAGCCACGGCAGGTGTTCGGTACCGACCGCGTGGTGGTGTGACAGAGTGGCCCCGTGATCGATGAAGGACTGCTGCACAACTCGTTTGGCGTGCAGATACTGTTGCATTTCGTGCCCATTCTGTTGCCGGAAAGCGAAGGTCAAGTAGAGGCTGGCCCCGGAGTGATAAGTGTGGCTGATATGACATCCGACCCAGGGTTTCGCCCCGCTCTCCAGGATCGCGGCGCTAAGGGCGGCAGTCGTCGCCCGATACAGAGGAACGATGTTGCTCCAGACCGTTGAGGTCTCGCTGACATCAGAACTGACGCCGCGATCCATGAGAAAATCGCGTATGTGGGGAAAATCGTACTTGGTTGACTCGAAAGACTTCCCTGAGCTGTGTCCCAAGTCCACCGCGCCGAAGCGACGGTAGATACTGCCAACTTGATTATGTTGGCGAGCGACGTCGGCCTTGCTCCCCTCAAAAGTTGTGAGCATAAGGCAAGCCCGCTTGAAATCAAAACCCCTTACTCGGAGGGAACCCTTTATAACCCCGGTTATCGCCTGTGACAGCCGCGATGAGGGCGGCTTGAATGCCAGCGATAATGCCGTCTTGTCGGCGTCGTTGAGACGAAGCATTGAGGGCACGCACCCTTTCCGCACACACTCATGCATCGCCGCGATGCCACTTTCGAAATCGAGAAACAGATAGCTGTGAGTGCGGCGCAACTCCGACCGAGGATGAACTCGCATGGTGGCTTCAGTAATGACTCCCAGAGTTCCCTCACTACCGATACACAAATGATTGACATTGATACCATTCGAAGACTTGGGCACTATTCGCGTCGCTAATACGCCCACTGGCGTGACCATCCGCAGCGCAATTACCATATCCTCGATCTTGCCGTACTTATCGCTCTGCATTCCAGCGGACCGGGTGGCGATCCACCCGCCCAGCGTAGAGTGCAAGAAGGAGTCTGGAAAGTGGCCGAGGGTTAGGCCATGGCCTTGCAATTGCTCTTCAAGATCGGGACCAAAAGCCCCGGCCTCGATGCGTGCCGTACATGACTCTGTATCTACCGCCAGCAGACGTCGCATGCGTCGCATATCAAGCGATACCACCATACGGCGAGTGTCGGTTCGCTCAAGGCAACCAGCGATATTCGAACCGCCCCCGAATGGGATGACCGAGACATCGTGGTGAGCCGCTGCCCGTATCGCCATGACCACATCGTGCTCGTTTTCGGGATAGAGCACCAAGTCAGGAGCACCCTCAACCATACCCCGCCGCATACGAAAAAGGTCGCGGAGGCCCTTGCCGTACGCGTGGACTAGGCGTTCGTAGCGACTATCGCAGATCTGGTCATCGCGGATCGTTATGCGCAGCTCAGCCAAGAAACTGCCATGACGAATGGCCTCGCGCAGCTGGACGGCTTTGATCGGAACCGGCGGCGTGTTTAGGTTCTCTCCCTCCACACCGAGTACCGCCTTGGCATAGGGCCACAAACCAGGATGTGCACTCGAGTTGAAGCCGACTCCCTCATCTCCCCATCCCCACCATTTCATATGCTTGGCGGTGTACATAGCACCCTCCCGGATTTGCAGGTTTGGACTGCGTGAACCGGAGCACGCCAGCGCATCGAATAGCCCAGATGCTCTGCGTTCAGCTTGCCTACGGCGGTGACGACTCTTTGCCTACCTGCCTCCCTGCACTATAGGGAATGGGAATTGTCGCGCGCTCTTGTTCTTGATGCTCTTCAGGCAGTCTGTTCAAGTCTCCCGCGGGAGGCCTTTGGCTCAGGCCGCGAATGCGTTGTTCGAGCAATTCAATAGCGGCCTTCCGAGACGCACGCCGCGGCAGAGCATCGAACTGGTTCGATTCGAACGTAATCGGTTCTCCGAAGCGGACCGCGACGGGTCCGGGCCGGGGCATCAGATTTCCCTTCGCCAAAACGTTATGGGCACCATCGATATGCGCAGGCACGATTGGCACCCCAAGGTCGACCGCAAATAGCCCAGCACCCCTTTTAAATGTCTGGATTTCGCCGTCGCGCGAACGGGTGCCTTCGGGATAGAGAATCAGATTGCCGCGCGTCCGTTGTAGAAACTCCGCACACATCGCCAAACTCCGCCGCAGCAACTTGGGTCGCGCCTGGCGATCAATTGGTATGACATTCATAAATCTAGAGACTAGGAATCTCGCCTTCCAAGAATCAAAGAAATAATCACTGGCGCCGAGTAGTGCGAACGCAGAAAACGGAAGGCCCGAAGCTGTCATCAGAACCGCACTGTCGATATGGCTCGTATGATTGCTGCAGATGATGAACGGGGAAACCGGAAGGTGATCCTGCCCCACTACCGTCAGACGGCAATAACAGATAAAAAACGCTCTGCAAAAGGCTTGAAACATGGTACTACCCGTTATCGGCGCCAAGGGCATCTCCTCCGCTTCGACCGGTCCGTCATCGCATGTCCAGTGTTGCTCTCGGGATCAGCCGCGTAGTTCGTTTGCCAGAATCCGAAGGAGCTTCCTGCGTTCCCACAGTATCAACGGCCAACGAAGAACGTATGACCACCTCATAGCGCGCAGCCGAAGGTGATTCCCACACCTGAACCCACGCCGCTTACTGTAGCTCGGACTGTGAGGTTGAGCAATCAGGTCGGGACCTGGCTAGGAGTCGCCATGTGGGAAATCGGTTATTGATCTCCTCCAAGCCCGTTTCTCGTTCCCAATCCGGCCAGATCTCCCAGAAATCGGACTTGTCAGTACTGATTAGTTTCGTCCCGTGATTTGCTACTCCCGCGTATACAAATCGCGCCTCGCGCGAATGTCTTTCACACGTACACCGATATGATCGTCTAAGCAAGGGCCTGCCGAAGATATCCTGCCACGTCGCTAACGAAGCGAAGCACCGACACCTCTGCGATGCAGTGGCCGACGATCGCGTTCATGGTTTTTCCCACGGGGCCGAAAGGTGGTTGGTAGACGCCGGAGAAATCCAACTGCGTTTCGGTTGAGGTTAGCGGGTACACGGTAAGTTCGCCCTTCATGAGCGGAAACAATCCCGGCATGGTCGCGGCCTCCCACTCCAGTTGCAACCGTGTGGTGGGAGTTGAAGTGGCATCAACCATCTTTTCCTCAATGCTTGTCACAGAAATATTGATGTCGGTCTTCACCCCAATTCCACCAAAGTCGACTGTGCAATTCAGTGGCAACCGATTGCGCCCGGGAGGCCGCCGGCTTCGTAGCCGACTGGAACACCTTGAGTGCGTTCTGCCTCAAGGCATCGCGGACGCGCTCGTAGGGACGGTTCACATAGTCGTAGCTGCGGATGTCGCGTCCCGTACTCATCGTTCGGCCCAGCTGGTCTGCCAGTCTTCAAACTGACGGTTACAAAAACTGTACCATGGCGCTCGTACCGGAGGTTTGATTGCGTGGGACGCCCCTGCTCTCACATGTTGCTCGACTCAACCGTTTACTTGAGGGCATCGTTTTCGAAACAATGGCAATGAATTTCGCTGTATCATGGCTACCGCCCGTTCATCGCAATCAGGGTAGCGCTTGATAGCGGATGCAAGGTCGGCACAAACGCGTGAGGAGGCTCGATGTCACAGATTGACGTCCCAATGTCGCGCGCGGGTTTCGGGCAGACGCAGCGAGCCGATAATTGGTGGATACAGCCGCTGGTTGTGTTTCTTGGTTTGTCGGCATTCATCGCGTACTCCACATGGGCTGCGCTGCAGGGGCAGCATTTCAGGTTCGGACCCTATCTCTCGCCGTTTTATTCGCCCGAATTATTCGGTCCCGCCCATGAGGGTTGGTTTGGCCCAAGCCCAAGCTGGATGCCTGTTTGGGTTACAGGAGCGGTGCTCATCCTGTGGGCGCCGGGCGGCTTTCGAGTAACGTGCTACTACTATCGGGGAGCTTATTACAAGGCTTTTTGGGCGGATCCGCCTTCCTGCACCGTGGGCGAGCCGCGAAAGACATATCTCGGGGAACGATCGTTTCCTTTGATCCTGCAAAACGTCCACCGGTATTTTCTTTATCTGGCCCTGGTGTTTCTCCTCATTCTGGGACGGGACGTGTGGAATGCGTTCTGGTTCGACGGCCGGTTTGGCATCGGCGTCGGCACTCTCGTCTTGTTGACGAACCTCGTGCTGCTGACCTCCTACACTCTGGGATGCCACTCCCTCCGTCATCTGATTGGCGGTATTCGCGATCGGTTGGCGGGGGCGCGGGCCCGCAAGCGAGCTTATGATTGCGTGAGTTGCCTGAACCGGCGCCACATGCTGTTTGCCTGGTGCAGCCTCTTCTCGGTAGCCTTTTCCGATTTGTATGTACGGATGTGCTCGATGGGTATCTGGACGGATTGGAGGATCGTCTAGTGGGCGAGTACATCACGCATGAGCATGACGTTCTGATCATTGGAGCCGGGGGCGCCGGTCTGCGGGCCGCCATCGAGGCTTCGGCCGCCGGCGTAAAGGTCGCAGTCATCTCGAAATCTCTTCTCGGCAAAGCACACACCGTCATGGCCGAGGGTGGCGTAGCCGCGGCGATGGGAAATGTGGACGACCGCGACAGCTGGCGCGTTCACTTTGCCGACACCATGCGCGGCGGTCAATACCTGAATGACTGGCGGATGGCAGAGCTGCATGCCAAGGAAGCTCCGGCGCGCGTGCGTGAACTGGAGGCCTGGGGCGCGCTTTTTGATCGCACCGGCGACGGCCGAATTCTGCAGCGGAATTTCGGCGGCCATCGCTATCCTCGGCTCGCTCATGTGGGCGACCGCACCGGACTGGAGATGATCCGCACTCTGCAAGACCATGGAATCCACCTTGGCCTCGACATTTTCATGGAACACACAGTCGTCACGCTGCTGAAGGACGGCGGTCGCGTCGTGGGCGCGTTTGGATACGATCGCGAGCGCGGCCGATTTCATCTGTTCCGCGCCAAAGCCGTGGTGCTGGCGACGGGAGGAATTGGAAGGGCTTACAAAATCACCAGCAACAGTTGGGAATATACCGGCGACGGCCATTCGCTCGCCTACCATGCCGGCGCGGCGCTGATGGACATGGAATTTGTGCAGTTCCATCCTACGGGCATGATTTGGCCTCCAAGCGTGCGCGGCATTCTGGTCACGGAAGGAGTGCGCGGCGAGGGAGGAGTGATGCGTAATCGGAATGGCGAGCGATTCATGTTCAAAGATATTCCGCCGCTGTACGCCAGCCAGACCGCCGATACGGAAGAAGAAGGCTGGCGATACACGCAGGGAGACAAGAACGCGAGACGCCCGCCCGAGCTGCTGACCCGCGACCACGTGGCCCGCTGCATCCGGCGGGAGGTGCGAGAAGGGCGGGGCAGCCCCCACGGCGGCGTGTTTCTGGACATTGCGTGGATCAAGGATAGAATTCCGAACGCGGCGGACCATATAAAGAAGAAGCTTCCCAGCATGTTTCACCAGTTCAAGCAGCTTGCCGACATTGACATTACCCGGGAGCCGATGGAAGTGGGTCCTACGACCCACTACATGATGGGAGGCGTCAAGGTGGACGCTGATTCCCAAATGTCAGACGTGGCTGGCCTGTTTGCAGCGGGAGAGTGCGCGGCAGGTCTGCATGGCGCCAACCGGCTCGGCGGGAATTCACTTTCTGATCTGTTAGTGTTCGGCAAGCGAGCCGGAGAGTACGCCGCGGCCTATGCAACAGAGAACTCGGTGGGCGCCGTGAATAGGGATGAACTGGGATCTGCGGAAAAATGGGCTCTGCAGCCCTTCGAGCGCGTGGGCTCCGACAATCCATACGTCGTACAACACACGTTGCAGGACGTGATGCAGGAACTGGTGGGGATCGTACGTCAGGAACAAGAGATGCTGCAGGCGCTCGAGCGCATTCGAGAGTTGAAGGCCGCCAGTGAGAGGGTCGTTGTGCCCGGAAACCGGGAATACAATGGGGGCTGGCACACGGCGCTCGACCTGCACAGCCTGCTGACCATATCAGAAATTGTTACCCGGGCAGCGCTGGAGCGGAAAGAGAGCCGCGGAGCGCATTTCCGCGATGATTTTCCCGCCAAGGACGTGCGGTATGACGGCTTCAACATCGTGGCGCGAAAAGGCGCCGGTGGAGAAATGCACCTCACACGCGAGCCCATTCCCCCGATGCGAGAGGATCTGCAGCAAATCATTCAGGAGATGAAGTAATGGCAGCGGCCACGTTTCGGATCTGGCGCGGGGACAAAGGCCAGGGGAAATTCCAGGACTACACTACCGAAGTCTCCGCGGGCATGGTGGTCCTCGACGCCGTGCATCAAATACAGGCGGAATACGCCGGCGATCTCGCGGTTCGGTGGAACTGCAAGGCGGGGAAATGCGGTTCGTGCTCGGCGGAAATCAATGGCATGCCGAAATTGATGTGCATGACACGGCTGAACACGCTGCCGCTGGATAGACCTGTGACCGTCGAACCCATGAAGGCATTTCCACACATGAGGGACCTGGTCACGGACCTATCGTGGAATTATGAGGTAAAGAAGCGCATCCCCAAGTTCCAGCCGCGGCAGCCCGACGCACCTGACGGCTCCTGGCGCATTGCCCAGGAGGATGTCGAACGGGTGCAGGAGTTTCGAAAGTGCATTGAGTGCTATCTCTGTCAGGATGTCTGCCACGTCTTGCGCGACCATCACATGCATGAACAATTCATCGGGCCGCGATTTCTGGTGTATGCGGCCGCGCTCGAAATGCATCCGCTGGATGTAGGCGATCGTGTTGAAGATCTGAGAGAGCAATTCGGCATAGGTTTCTGCAACATCACCAAGTGCTGTACGAAAGTTTGTCCTGAAAGCATCACGATCACTGACAACGCGATTATCCCCCTCAAGGAGCGCCTCGTGGACCGCTTCTTCGATCCGCTGTCGAAACTGTTCCGGGTATTCAGCAATTCGAAAGGATAGGAGATTTTATGCATTTCGAACTGAAATCCATTTCCATAGAAAGTATCCCCGAGGCGCTGGCTAAGGTGGAGCGCTACAGGCTGTTGAATGAACCGAGCTTCGCGGAGAGTATTTGCCTCGATATTCTGGCCATCGTGCCCGGCCATCAGCAGGCGCTGATTTCGCTTCTGCTGGCCCGAACCGACCAATTCCACTCGCATGTGAATGCAAAAGCCGCACGGGAGGTTCTTACGCAAATTAAGGGTGACTACGAGCGGGCCTACTATGAGGGCCTCATCTGGGAGCGTTTGGGGAATGCCCGCCTTCGCCACGGAGGCGCGGGAGCGGGCGCATCCGCGTATCACGCACTACGGGAAGCAATGGATGATTATGAGAAAGCCATGAATTTTGCGGTACCCGGAAACGACGATGCTATTCTGCGATGGAACACCTGTGCACGCATGATCATGCAGAATCCGGACATCCGACCGGTCCCCGAGAATGAGCCTGCACAGGCATGGGAGCGCGACGAAGCCGGCTCCAGAATCGCAGACGCTTAGCACCGGAGTCCACACGTCACTCTCCGCGAGGGCAGAGCAGTCCGCGAAGTCTCCATGCTCAACCTCTTTCAGCTTGGGGTGCGAGATGCCGAGTTTCCTGCGCCCAATCGAAGTCACACTTGCGACGGCCGCGTTCTCGATCGCGTAGCGAAGGGCGTATCCTCCGACCATTCCAGTCGCGCCAACGATGACAGCGCTTTTGGTCCGCGGTCGCAATGTTCGTTATGGAAGACACCTGACTGCTCGCTATCATGACAGAACGCGTTCCCCGATCCAGTCGACGTAGAGCAGGCGCTCGGCAAACAGCCAAGCGCGATCCATCTTTGCAAACGTGTCGTAGTAGTGCGGCTGACTTCATCGCGTTCCCGAATCTTCGCATTAATTTGTTAGGCGAATTCGAACGAAGGAACATGAGTTATTGAGGGCTAGGCTGAGAGCTGTTGTATGAGCAGAGGTGAAAGAAGCAGTAAGAGGATTACCGCCCTTCGGCCTTCTGGCCGCGAAGCGCCATACACGTGGAGGCTGCTTTCGCGACCAATCGGTTTTCCTCGTCAGTAATGGTGCACTCCACATAGCCCATCGTGTGACCCCGCCGCACGACCGTTCCTTCCGCTTTGAGTTGTGCCTGCCAGACTGGGCGAAAGAAATTGATTTTCAGTTCCACAGTAGTAAAGGATTCGTCTGGGGCGAGAGTACTTGCAAACGCAATGCCCATCGCAGCGTCAGCGATATCGCAAAGAATTCCGCCATGCAACGTTCCCATGGGATTTGCATGCTGTGGTCCGGCTGCTAAGACGACCGTCGCCCGTCCGTCAGCAATGTCTTTCGCCTCAAATCCAATCAGCCGAGCGATGGGAACGTCGTTCGTCTTTGCGCGTTCCCTGAAGTCCGCTTGCGAGGACATTTCTTGAGTACTCATGACTTGTCGGCTCCCGCCTTCGATTTCCGCGAACGAACTTTGGTTTCGAGGTATTCCTCTAGATGACGGACGGCAAGGTCACGAGGCCCTTCGTTCTTCTGTAGACGGCTCACCATATGGCTGCCTTCGAGCGTGCTGGCAATCAACGTTGCCAATTGTCCGGAGTCCACACCGGAGTGGACCTCGCCTCGTCGCTTACCCTCCTCTGCGATTGATTGCATACGGTCAAGCCAGGAGCTGAGCGCCTGGCGAGCTTTGGCTCGCAGCTTCGGATTGCCGTCGTCACAATCGACGGCCGTGTTCAACAGCGGGCAGCCTCCTGGAACCACCCCGCTGCGGCGGTCTCGAAAGTTCCGCACAATTTGTTTGAGGCGGTCAACCGTATTCGGAATCTGATCTGTGCCCTCGAAGCGCGTATCCATTGCAAGTTTCCAAGCATAGTCGAAGGCGTCTCCCGCAAGCTCTTGCTTGCTCCCAAAATGACGGTAGATTCCGCCCTTTTCTAACCCGGTCGCTCGCATCAGATCGGAAAGCGCAGCGCCATCGTATCCTTTTTGATTAAAGATCGGGGCCGCCTTGCGAATAATGTCTTGCCGCGTCTGCTCGCCTTTACGCATGTTCTTGGTCCTAGCAGGGCCAACTCCGCGATAATACGGTCGCTGCCCGCGCGATACAAGTGCTTGGATGAGACCGACCGGTCCCGGGTCGCATTTGATGCGGCCAATGAGAGGGACTACCCGTTTTCAAATGCCCGCTTCGGGCTTCACTAACGCTCCCAGTACGTTTACGAGGGCCTTCGAAAACCTTTGGCAGCCTCAGGCGGGTCGAACCAAAGGTCGCGGTCCGTCAGAGGCTCACCACTTTGCTGGTAGTCGTAATGATGCTCCAGCACTACACGCGATTCGCTCCATTTCCGTAAGATCCGCCAGCTCACAGTGCAGATTTTGCCGGACACCCCGACCAACCGCAGTGTCCATGCAGAATGGGTTTCGTCGATAGCATCTCCAGGAATCGGCGTTTCTCGAATGGATATCGACACACCGCCGACCTCGGCCATTGCATGAAGAGGAGCGAGGAAGCTGAAAAGAAGTGAGCGCACTCTCTCTTTTCCGCGAAGTGGTTCCTTCATGGTTTCGCTGCTTCCCTCGATATCGTCGGTATAAAACTGGTCGAAGAGCTCCAGATATTCTTCGTAGTTTCGGCTGATGTCGGCATGGACGATGGCGGCGTTTAGGGCACGCTCCGCTTTCCGAGATTCTGTGTAGGGATCGGGATAAAACTGACCGGCTGAGATGAAAATACGTTGATTGCTCATTGAAAGTCTGCGAAGCCTGCGCCTCGCACTTCCTTTTCCTTAGACAATTGATGATAGAAGGGACCGGTCGGTCGCATAAAGTATGCGGGCGTCTGCCATGCATGCGAAGCATCGTTACCAGGCTCAACAAAGTATGGTTCAACGGCGCTACAACGAACCAGCGCCGCCATCTAACAAGATGCTCTGAGCTTCTCCGAGCGGTTTTGGGCCAACCTCTTATGCAGGCCTCGTCTGCAATGGCTTCTAAGTCAAGGGGCTCCAGACCGCCGCAGTCTAATATAAATGAGACCGAATCGGTCTCATGATGCATCGAACACGAGCTGAGACGAAACGCCGAAACGGACGGTAAGGCTAGAGAGAAATGGTTTACCTCACTACAGGAAATCAGAGAGTTAAAACCTTCGATTGTCATCCCCGGACACAGCAAGGTTGGAGCTCCTATAGACGCGAACACCGCCGTAGATTTTACGGAAAAGTATCTATTGGCTTTTGAAGAAGAACTCAAGAAAGCCAAGGATCCCGATAGCCTTATCAACGCTATGAAGGAAAGATTTCCATCCGCCGACTTCCTCCTGGCACTCGAACGGGGCGCGAAAGCTAATGTTAAGCCCGGACAAACCAACTGACGATTTGGTAGACCGAGCCTTCGTCGCCGGGAACGATCGTCGCTGATGGAGACTTCGTAATGGTGCACGGACGTTTTTCAGATTTCGGCCTGCCTGTGAACTGGATTGCAGCGGACATTCTCCGCATCAAGGACGGTATTCTTGTCGAGCACTGGGATGTGATCCAGGATGAAGCGTCCCGCGAACAATCAAAGAGCGGCCTCCCGATGTTCGGCAATGTTTTCACCAAGTGAACGTTGCGGAAGTGGTGAACGCGATATATCAAACGCTTCAAAAACAAGAACGACTTTTTTAAGCCTTAGCCAATCGATGAAACGGAGGATATCAAATGAACAATAACGCAATGGGGATGTCGAAGCACGCCGGTGCAACGGTCGTCGAAGTCAAAAGCAGCCACGCCGTGTATGTGTCGCAACCACAAGCGGTCGCTCATCTCATCGAAAAGGCGGCAACACGTGCCTTGGTTGCAGCGAATGACAAAGAAACAACGACTGCCGCTGCAAGATAAGCTTAAAGCGGCATCCATAAATGGATTCGATGGGGCAAAGATTTCGTACATCGCATGATTTATGCCTGCGGAATTCTTTGCTTCGTCGATCCCAGCCTGACACTCCAGAAAAATAATTCTCAGGGAATTGCAGCAGAAGAAGTGGACATACTTTTTTTGCAACGCCGCCTGAGGCCCGCTACTCCAAACGAGAAGTGCCCTCACCATTGAAAGGAACACATATGCCGAATCAAAAGTTCGTAGTGCAACGGAGCCAGGCACCGGCTAAGAAGTCTGGCGAATTCCTGATCGGAATCGATCTTCGTGTTACCCGACTGGGATTCGGCGCGATGCGAATTACGGGAGACGGAGTTTGGGGCGAGCCTGCGGACCGTTCAGAGGCTGTCCGGGTATTGCGGCGCGCTGTGGAATTGGGCATAAATTTCATCGACACCGCCGATTCCTATGGTCCCTGCGTGAGTGAAGAAATCATAGCTGAGGCACTGCACCCGTATCCGACGGGGGTGGTGATCGCCACCAAGGGTGGCTATGTACGGCCCGGTCCCAACCAATGGGTCGAAAATGGAAAGCCAGAACACTTGAGATCTGCTTGCGAAGACAGCCTGCGCCGCCTGCGCCTGGACCGGATTGATCTTTATCAGTTGCATCGAATCGATCCGAAGGTGCCGGCTGAAGATCAACTCGGCACGTTAAGAGATCTGCAGGCGCAAGGAAAAATCAAACACATCGGTTTATCGGAAGTGAGCGTCAAGCAGATTCAGCATGCGCGAACCATTGTTCCGATTGTGAGCGTTCAGAATCGCTACAGCATCACCGACCGCGGATCGGAAGATGTTCTGGAATACTGCGAACAGGAAAGGCTGGGATTTATTCCGTGGTTTCCGCTAGCAGCCGGTCGTGTTTCCGGCTCCGAGAGCCCTGTCGGTCGTATAGCAGCGCGATGGAAAGCAACCCCATCACAAGTGGCTCTGGCGTGGCTGCTAGCTCGATCTCCAGTCATACTGCCGATCCCGGGAACCTCCAGGCTCGAACACCTCGAAGAAAATGTGGCGGCAGCGGAGTTAAAGATTGACACAAACAAAATGCAGGAGCTAGACCGAATGGCGCGTGCCAGCTAGCACCGGCGGCGACGTTTTTGACAGGATGCTAGATGGGGTGCGAGGCCATTTCTCTGAATGGGACGTAAAATAGACAATTGTCCCTTGAGAATCAGGAGTGGGCGCATGGTATTCGTTACAGGCCACTCATTGAGTCGATGATTTACGTCTGTCCGGGGTGAACGATATTAAGAAGGGAGAGAGAAAATGCCAGTTTCCTTCGAGAGGGACATTAGACCGCTGTTCAGGCAGATTGATATCGACCACATGAACAAACACAACGTTCTGCTCGACAACTACACCTATATGTCGGATCCTTCAAACGATCACGGCAATGCTCAAGATGTCGAGGACAGTCTGACAAACCAATCCATGCCTCCCGGTGGCCCTTTCTGGAGCAACGAGCAGTTGGTCCTTTACAAGCAGTGGAGAAGCGACGGATATTTGCCTTAGATCAGTAATAGGTTTCTGCTCCATCAACGCCGGACGATTCGGCGCTGACGGTCGGAGCGCACGCATCTTGGCTAACGGCCGCGAGACAGGGGCATGGGGGCAAGGTCGGTTGACCGATACCGCGGAAAAGAACTTGAAGGCGCGGGGCTCATCGAGCTTGTGGCGACCCCTGCGAGTGTCGACCTTCCGCAGTCTGCTGGTCGCGGATGTGGTTTCCGATATCGGCGCTTTCATGCAGAACGTCGGCGCCGCATGGTTGATGGTCTCACTCGGCGCCGGGCCGATTTACGTTGCGCTGACGCAGACTGCCGCTTCCTTGCCATTTTTCTGCTGGCTCTTCCAGCGGGCTCCGCTGGCGATATCTTCGACCGCCGCAAGCTGATTCTTTTCACCGAGTCGTGGATGATGGGCATAGCCCTGCTTCTCGCGGTCTTGACCATCGCTGGTTTCATGTCACCCTGGCTGCTGCTGGTATTGACGTTTGCGCTTTCCGCCGGAGATGCGTTTGAAACCCCGACGTGGCGCGCGATTCTCCCTGAATTGGTACCCAAGGACGACCTTGCGGCAGCATCGGCGCTTAACGGGATCGAATTCAATCTCGCCCGGGCGGTTGGGCCCGCGCTCGCGGGCATAGTCATAGCTGCTTGCCGGCGTCGCCACGGCATTTCGTCGCGAACTTCGTGTCTTTTTTCGGCGTTATTCTGGTGGTTGCCAGGTGGAAGAGGCCGGTTCGCAAGCGGACCGCGCCACCGGAAACATTGACCGGGGCGACCGTCGCTGCCCTTCGCTACGTCCGCCACTCGCCCGCGATCCTCACCGTTGTGGTTCGGACCGGCATCGTCATGTTTTTCTCGAGCGCACTTTTTGCCTTGCTGCCGACCGATTGCCCGAAGCGTGAATCAGACCGCGATCGGCTATGGGATCTTGCTCGGATGCTTTGGGGCGGGGGCAATTGTCGGCGCAATGATCATGCAGTGGGCGCGCGCCAGGTGGTCGACGGAAGTGATTGTCTCCACTGGTGTTTCGATCCTGGGGCTGGTCATGGTTTCCACCAGCGGCCTACACCGGTTGAGCACACTGGCTCCAGTCATGTTGATTGGCGGAGCGGCATGGGTAGCTCTTTATTTCTCTGATCAACGCCCTGGTCCAAAGCCTGGCGCCGGATTGGGTACGGGCGCGCGTTCTTGCCGTCTTCATCCTGGTATATCAGGGGGGCTTCGCTTTGGGCAGCGC
>CAVVMQ010000004.1:0-49177 GCA_963749295.1 uncultured Acidobacteriaceae bacterium | reverse complement strand
TTGCGATTAGCCTCGACTTCGAGAGTTAACGGCGCGAGTGTCCTCAACTCTCTCTCCTGCCATGGTGCTTATCCGTGCCTGAAGCTTTGAAGGCGGAAGCCATCTCCGGCGAAGTCTGACGTAGAAAGTGACACATATGACTCCCATCCCCGCACCAGTGCGTCAGCGAACGATCTGAATGAATTATGAAATTATGAAGAAGATCGAGGCGATAATTAAACACTTCAAAATGGAGGATGTTAGGACGGCCTTAGAGGAGATCGGAATTGAAGGGATCACGGTGAGCGAAGTCAAAGGCTTTGGGTCTCAGAAGGGTCATCGAGAAATCTATGCAGGGAGCGAATATACGGTTGGTTTTGTTCCGAAATTGAAATTTGAAATCGTGATTTCAAACAATCGAGTGCAGAAAGTCGTCAAAGCCATTGTGAACGCAGCCAGGACCGGAAAGATCGGCGATGGTAAAGTGTTTGTCTTAGGCATCGAAGAGTGCATACGGATTCGAACGGCAGAACGTGGGGAAGTGGCAATCTGAGATTATGTTTCCGGCGCGCAAACCTCAAAACGGCGAGCGGTCAAGCGCGAGCGAATCGTCCTGGTGGGATCTGAAGAGACGGTGAGGAATTGAATTAGGTCCGTGCCGTACGATCGGCTTCTCCCTCTTGGCGAGCGCCCTACGCAGTTTCGCTAGGGCGATATTCTGCAACTGCCGGATCCGCTCTCGGGTCACTCCGAATTTCTTTCCAACTTCTTCGAGAGTTTTCGGTTTGCCGTCGTCCAACCCGAATCGTTTGAAGATAATCTTGCGCTCGCGGTCGTCCAACACCTCCAAAAGCTCGCTAAGTTCGTCGCGCATGTTCTTGTCTCTGAACAACTCGAACGGCGTCTGCGCATCTTCATCACCGACGATCTCGCCAAATTTCGTTGAATCATCATCGCTGATCGGAGCATCAAGGGACGCCGGTCGAATCGAAACCGTCTTCAACTGAGAAAGCTTCGCGCTCGAGATACCGATCTCTTCGGACAGTTCTTCATCGGTCGGTTCACGACCTAACTCCTCGCTCATGGTCAGCGAGGCTCGGTTCAGTTTGTAGATCTTGTCGATTAGATGTACTGGAAGCCGGATCGTCTTACTCTGGTTCGCCAGCGCACGTTTGATCGATTGCTTGATCCACCAAGCACCATACGTACTCAACTTGCCACCCTTTGCCGGGTCGAAGCGTTCGACAGCCTTCATCAGACCAATGTTTCCTTCAGAAATCAAATCGAGGAGCGGGAGCCCAAAATTCGAGTAGTCATGAGCGATCTTAACGACAAGCCGTAGATTGGCTTTGATCATCCACGCCCGAGCCTCTTGGTCGCCCTTCTTAATGCGGGCAGCAAGCTCGATCTCCTCTTGCGCGGTCAGCAGCGGTGTCTGCATTATCTCTCGGAGGTAGATCTTAATGCTCGTCTCGAAATTGTAGCCATGCACCAACTTCGCCGCAGATCGGCTCAGAAGCCACAGCTGGATTTGATAGCTGATCGGATGCCCCTAGCCTGCATCGGTCACAAATCTTTAGAGATTTGTGACCGATGCAGGCTGTGGAGCGAACTCACCGGCTACGCCGGAAAATTCCGCTGCTTTTTGGAGACGCAATGTCCTCTTGAAATCGTGGCCTCGGGGTACCGCGAGAGGAAGCGTATACCGTGTAATGCTGATGACCGGGAATCAGCGGATCGATAAACATCCATTTGGCCCATATTTGGGGGCCTGGGTCCATCTCTGGGTAATTAAACCTTTGGAGGGCCTGAGGCATGAGGTCAGGAGTCTTGGAAACATCGCGCTTCATTTCCGCCACACGATCATCATCCTGAAAAAGTATTTCCACATCATCAAGAGACTCATGTCCTACTTCATCGGTTATAAATATTTCGGTACTGCGTGCGCTCGGCAACGTCCAAGTAACCGGCCTCACCATGGCAAAACTGGGCTTAGCGTATTCAATGATCGGCCAAGCTAGCGTTGCGGCGGAGAACACGACAATGGCGGCGATTGCTATCCTCCATTGTTTTGGGGAAGCTTTCTCGTGAACATGCCCTGCTACAAGAAAAATAACTCCCAGCAATACCAACATTGCAGCGATAATCATCGCGGGGAGCACGCCGAACCACTTATCTACAAGATACGGCATACCACCCCCCACCAAGAGGAAGCCGTAGCCAAATTTCGTGTCGCGGGCCATTCGAGACAAGCGTGCCTCCGCTCAAGGGTGCCCCCGACATATTTCGTCGGGAGAATCACCCTTGACCGAGAGAAGTTACGCCCTCGGCTACATTGAGTCCAGATGATTACCCCGCCCATCATAGCGCCTCCTCATTCGTCTCAGGGAGGCGATCCAGCAATTCCGCTTTGAGAAAGGCTTCGCTTAGCTCGTCGATCAGATCCGGTAGCCTGCGTTCGATGGTTTTGCGGTCGCAGTGAAGAATTCGCGCCGCCGTCTCGTGGTCATACTCTTGCAGGCAAACGCGCGCGATTATCTGCCGGTCAAAATCGTGCAACCGGTCCAGGCACCGCTCCATGTCGTGCAGAAAGATCACTCGCGATTCGAACGTGGTCGCCGTATAGGCTGTGATCTTCGCCCGAAATAGCTCCCGGCCAAGCAGCGACGGCAATCGTCCCGCCTCCAGCGACCACTGCATATAGCGCCGCAACAGCGCCCATGTTTTCTTTCGGTATAGCCAGATATCCGGATCGCGATCCCAGTCCCAATCCTCGCCCGGCGCATCCGCCACGCGTGCTTCATTCAGTTCCTGCCGCGCGGGAAAGTTATGCATAGGCAAGTTCTGCCAGGAGGCGTCGACTTGCGAAGACTCGCCGAGAGTCTGATCAGCTTCCGGCCTCACGGGCGCGGGCCCGATCGGCGCGTCATCCGCCTGTGCTCCAATCCAATCCACATAGCCGCTCATGCCGCACCTCCCGCGGCGTCAAAATCCAACCCCTCGTATTCCTCATAGCCTTCAACATCACTGTCATGCAGACCCCATCGCGGTCCTTGGGGCATCCTCGGGCTTTTCACGCCGCTCCTGGTATGGGAGGCCGGGGGTAGTTCAGCCATCGCGCGCCCGCAAGCCACGCAATAGACTTGCCCTCCGCCCATCGGACGCAGCCACAAACCGCCACATCGTTCGCAATACTTCAGTTCGAATTGCAACTCGTTTGCAGAATTGCTCTCTCTTTCCATGGTTCTCATCACTCCTCCTGAGGCTCCGGGCTCCAAGTTGCGAAGTCTGGGCGGTTGAGACGGGTTTGCCGCGGCCCCAAGGCTGCGGCCGAAAAAAAGCCCTGCGCCGGTCGCCGCTTGAAAGCGGAAACCGAACGCAGGGCTCGTTTCTCTTACGATGGCCTGCTTAGCTATTTATTTGTCGACCTGCCTTGCCGCTTGATCTGTTGCCCGGCTTGTCCTTTCTGGTTTAACCCTGGCACACCCGTCGCAAGGCTTAACCCGATTGCTCGCAGCTATTTATGGTTCCATCGCTATCCCGCGTTCCAGCATCGAGCCGGAGTCGCGTTGCCGGAAAAATCCCTCTTCGTAGCCTGACTTCAGAACCCGCCCGTTCTGCACCACCACGCTGATCCGCCCACTGAAGTTCACCGACCTCAACAGCCGCTCCATGGCCGCGGACAGCACCTCGGCCGCCCGCACCTTCCTTCGAAATTCGACGAAGTCCTTTTCTTCGTTGCAGTTATCCTCGCTACTCATGGCTGGCAATCCCCGAAATTACAGAGTTGGGTTATACACTGTGGCGATGGTATAGCTGCCAAATTTCGGAGTCAAGGTTGTTATACCAAGAGGGCTGTGGAAATCTTTTTTTGTTAGCGTATTGCTATAGCTCCCATGCTATACTCCGAGCTATGAAATTCAGAGTATTGCAAGACAACCTGCGCGAGACTCTTTGGGAGCGCATTGACGAAGGCGATCTGACCGGCCTCCGCCTGGCACAACAGACGGGATTCAAGCAGGCCCACATCTCGAACTTCTTGAATCGCAAGCGCGGCTTGAGCCTCGAGGGCATGGATCGGGTGCTGGCCGTCCAGCATCTTTCGGTGCTCGATCTGCTTGACCCGGCCGAGGTCAACAAGCGCGCTTCGATCTTGCCTCCCAGCAACGACGAATTCCAGAACGTACTTTTGACAGACGGCACCGTCGCTGCCACCCATCCCCTCATTACCAGCATGCACGTCAAGGAAATCCTGAAATTCAAGAAAAGCTTTCTTAAGAAGCTGAAAGCCGAGACCGAAGGCGACCGTGAGCAGTGGGAACGCTTCGTGCTCATCAAGGTCGACGGCCGCGAAGGCATGAGCATGTACCCGCGCCTGCTGCCCGGAGCCACACTCCTCATCGACCGCCACTACAATTCGCTCAAGCCCTATCGCAAGGGCGAGTTCAATATGTATGCCGTGCTCAAGAATGAAAGTTGCACTGTGAAATACGTGGAAATTGCCGGCAATCACCTGATTCTACGGCCCCACAACCAGGCATATCCCATCGAAGTCATGACCATGGAAGATGGCAAGTCCGCCTCCGATTACCTGGTCGGCCGCGTCTGCCATGTGGGGATTGAAACGTAAAAGCAGTGGTCAGTGGTTGGTGGTCAGTGGTCAGCAAAACCGAAGCAGTTCTTACTGGCCACTAGCCACTGACCACTGCCACTGCTACTCCGCCAGGCTGTCGAACAACTTCCAGAGCTTGTCTGCCGTGGGGCGATAGATTACGTACCCGCTGCCTGCGTCCGTGGTTTCGCGAAACAATAACTCTGCGCGGCCGTCACCATCAGCGTCCACTGCGTCAATCAACTCCAGCCGCGGGGTTACGTCGAGATGGAACTTGTCGGTGACGCCCGAATACAGCTTGCGCAGATTGCCGTAGATGTCGGTTCGAGCCACCAGCGTAATCGAGTACTGTTCCGGAGGTGCGGTTGCTTCTTGCGCTGGAGGAAAGTGCGCGTCCGCACTAAAGATAATCACCGGCTGGTTGGTCGCCCACACATCGAAACCTTGAAACTGAATGTTCTCAAGTACTGGCTGCACCGGCTTAGCCGGTGCTTTGCGGCCTGTAGCGGGCAGTTTAGCCGGGGCAGGTTGCTTGGCCGGAATGCGGTTCCTCGCCAGCGCATTCGCATAGGCCTGGACTTCACTTGCGGCGAGGGCAAGCATCTGATCGCGCCGCTCTTCCTCTTCGCCCGTCTTCCAGTAAAACTTGTAGGGCCGCGGATCGGGTCCACCCGCATCGGAAATTGCTGCAACCAGTTTCACCGGTGCAGCGGTACCGGCGCTAGCCGTTCCCGTAGAGTCGGGTTTGGTGGTCGGTTTGTCAACCGTAACGAGTTCATCGTCTAGCGGCGCCGACTGCGTGGGCTTACCTCGGCGGAGCGTAGGAACATAATTCTTTTCTGATGTTTGGCCTTGCGGCCCTTGACCTGACGGAGCTTGAACCGGTGGCGTCTGCCCCGCGGCGGGCGCTGGCTGCTTGACGCTTTGATCCGGGGGTTTGTCAGGAGCCGGCGGAGCTGCGGGCTTGGCTGCATCCTGGCTTGAGGCCCCAGAGGATGAACCGCTCGCCGGTTGGGAAGACCCGGAAGGGGCGGCGGCGGGCTTTCCCGACGAACCTGCCCCAGACGAACCTGCCTCGGCGGGAGTGCCGGAACCAGATCCGGGACTCGGGCCGGAAGCCGCCGCTGGCTTCTCTGCGTTCCCTCTGCTCAGCCGCGGCCGTTCGTCGCCAGCGCTGGTGCTAGGGTCCAGCCCGACGGGCACGTTTTCTGCTTTGCGCGTGGATTTCGGGGCCTCCGTCCCCTGCGGCAAGTAGGAACCCGCGCCCAGCCACGGATGCGGGCTGCCCGCCGTCCTGCTGTGTAGCGCTCCACTAATCGTAAACAGTCCCAGCGAATCGCCCGCCTGCTCGGCCTCATAGACCGTACCGGATTCGAGCGCCATCGGGATCGGATCAGCCTTATACACACTGGCGTCGTAGAACTTGCCGTCGATCAGAATCGCGACCGGGATCAGCGTCGCTTTGCCGCTGCTGGTGAGCTGCAACAGCCCCACGGCCCGCGGTCCCTTAACCTTTTTTTTCGGCTTCTTCTCTTCGGGAAGCTTTTCCTCAGGAGTATCCTGCGGGCGTTTCAGCTCCGGCCTGCCCTGTGCCGGGGCGCTGGGCGGAGCCATGAGGGAGAGAGTCCCCAGAATGACGATGACGGCTGACCCTAATCTGCGGTATAAGAACTTTCTGGACATACTTGGTTCCGACGGTCTTGATTCCGACGGGCGAAGCGGCCTCGGCAACGCTGAGGTTGCGGACGCCGTCTTCGATCGTAACTTTGACCGTAACTTCGACCCTGACTTTTCTAGAAACGAGGCGCTCATGAGTGTCACTGTCAATGTCAATGATAAGGCTCCCGAGTTTACTTTGCAGGACGAGAATGGAAAGGAAGTCTCGCTGAAAGGTCTGCGGGGCAAAGTGGTGGTGCTGTATTTCTATCCTCGCGCGGATACTCCGGGATGCACCGTCGAAGCCTGCGAGTTCCGCGATACCTACAAACAGATGCAGAAAACCGGCGCCGTGTTACTTGGCATCTCGCCCGACACGCCCCAGGCGCAGAAGAAATTTCAGGAGAAATTCAAGCTGCCGTTCTCGCTGCTGGCCGATGCCGACAAGAAAGTTGCCGACGCGTTTGGCGTGCTGCAAATGAAGAACATGTATGGCAAGAAGATAATGGGCATCGTGCGCACCACGTTCATCATTGGACCAGACGGCAGGATTCAGCACATCTTTCCCAAGGTGAAGGCGGAGGGCCATGCGGGGGAGGTGCTGGCCTACCTTAAAGAATCGGCCAAAGGCGCCGCATAGGTTCGATCACCGATTATCCGCACGGCGGAAACAAACGTGCCCCCTCCCGGAGTACCATTCTTGCGGGGAGTGTATTGCAGCTCTTCGTGCTCGAAAGGAGAAAGATCATGCGCAATCCTGCTGGAGCCTTCTGGATTCTTGTCATACTCACAATGGCTGCAGGCGTCAGTATCGCCAAGGCGGGCGCCACTGCTGCCGATGATCACGGGGCCATGGTGATCGTGTTCAAAGACGGGCATCGACAAAATCTTGCCATCGCGGATATCGCGCGCATTGATTTCAAGGCTCCAGCCGCAATTGTTTTCAAAGATGGACGGCAGAGCATTGCCGCCGCGGACGTTGCACGCATTGAATTCGAAGGGCCTGCGAATGTTTCGGCGCCTGGCCGGAACCACTTTCTAGGCAAGTGGCAGGTGGGTCAGGGAAATGGAAGTGATTTCTACATCACTCTCGAAGCCGACGGGAAGGCCAGGAAGTCGATAGGGTCGCCCCACGGCACTTGGACCGTGGTGGACGGAGAAGCCCGCATCAGTTGGGACGATGGCTGGCACGACGCCATTCGCAAGGTCGGTACCAGGCACGAAAAGCGCGCTTATGAACCCGGCAAGAGTTTCGATGACGCGCCGAACAACGTTACTGCCGCGAAGAATACAGAAGTCAAGCCGATTTAGCTGTCGTCCCCAACAGCCAATTTTTGATGTGGGGAGCGATTTTCCGCTCCAGGTTAAGATTTCGCTGGCATGGGCAAGCAGGCAACCCAGGTCGGGACTACCGTGCTTTGCCCGCTGGAGAGCGCGTTCTTTGCCCGCACTCCGCGGCGCGTGGCTCGCGAACTTCTGGGCAAAGTGCTGGTGCGCGACCTTGTACATAACAACGGAAAGCTGCGACTGGCGGGCCGGATCGTTGAGGTCGAGGCTTACCTCGGAGAGAATGATCCTGCTTCCCACTCCGCCGCCGGCAACACCGCCCGTACGGCGGTGCTGTTCGGGCCGCCCGGCCATGCCTACGTTTACTTCATCTACGGCAGTTACTATTGCCTCAACGTGTCGTGTGAGCGCGACGGGAAGGCCGGGGGAGTTCTTTTCCGCGCGCTCGAACCGCTCAAAGGCATCGAAGAAATGGCGCGGGCTCGAAGTGTCGATGTGCACGGGCCTCGCGATCTTATTCGACTGACCAGCGGACCGGGCCGCCTGGCCGGCGCCTTCGGAATCACGCGCGCGCGCGACAATGGACGCGATCTCAGTTCGCCCGATTCTGGCTTGTGGATTGGAGACGATGGCTTTCTTCCGAGGAACATTCGAATCACTCCACGCATCGGCATCAGCAAGGCAGCCGACCGGCCGCTGCGCTACATCGTGGCGGGAAACGTTTTCGTATCCGGCAGGAAAACGGCCGCCAGAGAATAAAGTGGGCCCGGGCCTTGACAATGGGTGTAGACTTGCTGTCGGGTTCGAATGCGCGAAATGCCGCTCCAGTCAAGGCATTTGATCGAACTTCCGGCGTTTGAATGAGCGGCGGTGGATCGCCGAACGAACGCCTGACAAATGTATCGCAGTTTTTCCCGCATCCCCCCGACGGAACGAATCATCTCATTTAGCGGGAGTCCGCGTGCGCTTGTCGTTTTTATTTCGCGCTTCGCTCGTCAATTTGCTGGTCACTCTGCTCGTCGCTCTGACGATTCTGGGTGCGAGCGTTCCGGGGTTTCGCGATGGCAGTGGAGGGCGCGGCGGTCTCGTCCGAGCCAGTTGCTACTTCCAAAATCGTGATTGGTTTCGTGGGTGGTTTTGTCAGTCATGAGAACCTGCATCACGGTCCGGTGCAACTCGCAGAAGAAATTCGGCGAACCGTTCCCAAGGACACGTACATTCGGGTTTTTGAAAACCGCCGCAGAAAGCAAGCCCACGAAGCCATTGTTCGCCTGCTGGATACCAATCACGACGGCGCTCTTTCCAGCGAAGAAAAAGCCCGGGCGCGCATTATTCTCTTCGGCCACAGCTGGGGAGCATCGGCGGCGGTTTTGCTGGCGCGTGAGTTGCGGCGGGAAGGTGTGCCGGTTTTGCTGACCGTGCAAGTAGACAGCGTCGCCAAAGCTTGGCAGGACGATTCCGTCATTCCTGACAACGTGGCCGAAGCCGTGAACTTCTATCAGCCGCATGGCATCATCCACGGCCGGGCCAGGATCACGGCGGCCGATCCGGCAAAGACTGAGATCCTGGGAAACTACCGCACGGATTACCAGAAGAATCCGGTTGCATGCCAGGAATATCCCTGGTGGAACCGCATTTTTACTCCTGACCACATGCAGAGCGAGTGCGATCCGCACATCTGGTCGCAGATCGAAAACCTGGTGCGGCAGCGGGTGTCGTCTCCCGACATTTCTCCGAGCACCTCCGCGACGGCTTCCGTCGCTGCCGATCCGGGACACTAGGACCTTTTGGGAAGCACGATGTTGTCGATAAGCCGCGTTGGGCCGACGAATGCGGCGACCGCGACCAGCGCACCGTCCGCAACGCTTTCGACCGCGTCCAGACTGTCTGGATTCACGATTTCAAAATAGTCGAGGCGGACGGATTTTTCCCCGGCAATCTCTTCGCAGCCCGCGGCCACGAGTTTAGCCGCGCCGCGTTCGCCGGCTTCCCAGGATTTCTTCACGCGCAGCAGAGAGCGATGCAATACCAACGCCTGTTTCCTCTGTTGCTCATCGAGATAGGCGTTGCGTGAACTCATGGCCAGGCCGTCGGGCTCGCGAACAATCGGACAGGCGACGATTTCCACGCGGAAGTTCAGGTCGCGCACCATGCGGCGAACGATCGCGACCTGCGCCGCGTCCTTCTGCCCGAAGAAGGCCGCGTCCGGCTCAACGATGTGGAACAGTTTGGCCACGACTGTGGTGACGCCGCGAAAATGTCCGGGCCGCGAACGGCCGTCCAGCTTGCCGCTCAGCCCCTCGACCGTAACCCAGGTCACAACGCCAGCCGGATACATTTCCTCGACGGAGGGAGCGAAGAGCACTTCCACTCCTTCCTTTTCGAGGAGTTTCCGGTCGCTTTCAAAACTACGTGGATATTTCGCCAGATCTTCAGTAGGCCCGAACTGTGTGGGATTCACAAAGATCGAGGCTGCTATGGCATCACACGAAGCTTTTGCCGCTCGCACCAGCGACAAGTGGCCCTCATGCAGCGCTCCCATGGTAGGCACAAATCCCAAACGCCTGGCGCCGCGCCGCGCGGCGCGGCACGCCGCCCGCATGTCTTCGATGGTGTTGCAGATTCTCATTGGACGGAAGATTTGGTTTCAGGATGTGGGGATCCAGTTGATCGCAACGTGTGCCCCCTCGAGGTCGCCCGCGACAATGCCGCGGTTCCGTCGGAGCGCGACTTTGTCCGACTCGGAAGCGGTGGGCTTCTCTTCCACGAGGATCTCTACTGCACGCCCGTAAGGCCAGGCGGAAGCCGGCAGCCGTGCCAACGCATTCAAGACTTCCTCCGGCTTTAGAATCTGTTCTTCATTGGCTGCAACACTAGTGAGCAGGCCGACGCCGTCGGGACGGATCACGAGATACGGATTGCTCCAACGCCTGGGCTCTTGCGGCGACGGGTACTTCGCGGGATCGGCTGCGGCGATGGCCTGCAGAAGAGTAGCGGCGTCGGGCGGCGGTGGCGTCTTCTGACGCGAACAGGCCGCGAGACAGAAACTCATCAGCGTAATCAATACGACAACAAACATGAGGCCAGCCTGGCGGCAACTTCGCGCGGCGGACGACCTCACCGTACAACCATCGGAGCGTCGTTCTTCGCCGCCCAGACCAAAGCGACCACCCAACCAATCAGTGTCCATCCCAGGAAGAAGTTGAGCAGCACGATGGCGGAGGTGTCCCGTTTGTTGCGGGCAAATGCGATGATCGACGGCAGGAAATACATCACGAACCCAAATCCGAAGAAGGGTAGGAAAAACGCGGGCACGAGGTGCGTCATGAGAACCTCCTAAACAATATAGCCTAGCAAAATCGCAGGCTGCGTTGAAGCCCCGGGCATCCGGCGGGCCTATCAGTTTAAACGGCCTCCCACGGAATTATGCACGTTGAGGATGCGCCACCGGCCTTGAGCGTCTTTTCGGCACATGGTTGTCCCATGTCCGGCAACGTGCTCCTCGGGCGTATCAATCCAGAAATCGTAGGAGTACCAGAGGGCGTCGCCGAAGCGGTGTACATCGCGCGGGCTGGCTTGATAGCGCGACTTGGTAGCAGACTTGAAATAGCGCTCGCTGAAGTAATGCATGACCTCCTCGCGTCCCCGGTACTCGCCATGCTGAGTGTAGAAAACGATTTCCGGATCGAAGCACTCCTCCATCGTTTTTGCGTCTCCGTGATTGAAGGCGATGTTGCACGGCCCCAGATCCACTTCCAGTTCGGCAAGTGGGTTTGCGGAACCTGCCGGCTCACTGGCTGGCGCGGGTACGGCAATTCGCCGCTTCAAATCGATGGTCATTCCCATCGGATCGAGCAAATCCACGCCCAGGATTCCGTCGATCTGCCCTCCGCAAGCCTTGCCGATAGCGCTCAGGTCAATCGCCGGGAGCTTCAGATCGTGCAGCTTGTGCGTGCCGAGCTCCACTTGCGGCAAGAGAACTTCACGGGCGTTGGTGGCTGCTCCTCCACTCCACGAATAGATGCGGACCTGCCTGGACTCACCTGATGTGAAAGATTTGAGATTGAGGATCGTGGTGGCTGCCGTATCGAGCAGGAACCGCCGGTTTTCTCCCGCAATCTTCATGGTGACAACGGGCAGGCTATCGCAGCGTTCGATCGGAATTTCATCCTTCTTATCGTGGGTTTGGGCGCAGACTGACCCCAGGAAGCAGGCAACGAGAAAAATTGGGACGGCGAGCAGAGAGTTCGGCTTCATGGCTAATGGCTAATGACCTCTACTGCCGCATCGCTTGCTTGCGCGCCAGCACGGTTTCCAGCCCGGCCTTGGTCTCCTTCGGCAGATGGTAGGACTCTTCATCCGAGGGATATTGCAGCGATCTCACATCGGCGCGAAATGCCAGCACGGCTTTCGTAATCAGCGCGGCCGCGTCGCCGTAGCGGCGCACAAACTTTGCCGGCGGCGCAAACGTCAGGTTGAGAAGGTCGTGGAACACCAGCACCTGGCCATCGCACTCCGGACCAGCGCCAATGCCGATGGTCGGCGTTTTCACCTCGGCCGTGATCATCGCCGCGACCTCGCGCGGAATGCCTTCGAGCACAATGCAGGCCACGCCGGCGCGATCGAGCGCCACAGCATCGCGCATGAGCTGCTCGATGCCGTTGAGATTTTTTCCCTGCACTTTGTAGCCGCCCATGACGTTGACCGACTGCGGCGTCAGCCCGATGTGGCCTGCGACGGGGATTTCGGCGTCGATGATGCGTCGAATCAGGTCGGCGCGCTTTTCGCCGCCTTCGATCTTCACCACTTCGGCGCCGCCCTCTTTCACAAAGCGTGTGGCGTTGCGCAACGCGTCGTCGGCGTCAACGTGATAAGACCCGTAAGGCATGTCGGCCAGCAGCAGCGCATGCTTCACGCCGCGGCGGACCGCCTTCACGTGGTGCAGCATCTCGTCCATGGTGACGGAGAGCGTGTTGTCGTAACCAAGAATTGTTTGGGCAAGCGAATCGCCGACCAAGATCATTTCGATGCCGGCTTCGTCGACCAGGCGCGCAGTGGCGTAGTCGTAGGCAGTAAGGCAGGTGATGGGTTCGTGGTGGAGTTTCTGTTCCCGCAGAGAAGCGGTGGTGAACTTCTGGCGGGTCGCATCGTGACTAGAGAAGCCGGGATGCCCGCCAATCGGGGTGATGCTCATTGTGTCCTCCAGTGCCCCTCCGGCTCGGCCGGATAGAACCTGTTCAGCATCGTCGGGGATGCTGGGGGTATTGTAGCGGGAAAAGCGTCGTTCGTCGATGGTCTTTGTTGCTAGCGGGCAGGCTCTATCTGGCACAAAACAAAGGGAGTTTTTCTTAACGCTGGTTCTCAAGCCCTTTTACATATGTGAGAGTGCCATTTTCATCCCAAAGATTGGGCGGCACTTGGGATAGGCCGAAAATGTGGCCTACTTCCTCCATTACGTCGCGCACTACCGGGATGACGACGTTTCGCTGGTTGCCGTCATAGTCGTGAACGGCGAGCAAGTCTACGTCTCTTTCAATAGGTTCGTGTGAGCCTGTATACGATGCGTTTCTGCCCCAAAATCTATTCTCAATCACTACCAGTTGAAATACCTCTATATGCTCAAGATCAAGCTCTAAGTGAACCCGCGTGGCGTTGGAATTCTTGAGGACCGCTTTGGCTAATTGCAATTGCCTTTGAAGCTCATAGCATAGCCAGCCCGAATGCAATTCCCTGTCTCCTGCTAGGAACATGTCAGCCAACGCGTCGAAGGCCACGAAACCATCGCTATAGAGTGTCACCCGAACAGTGTTCTTTGCATCTTTTCGAAAGCCGGTTGGTGCGTAGGCAACAGACACCCCATTTTGGAATACATCGATCTTCTCGGAATAGCGCATGGCCTCTGAAAAACTCCGGCCGTGTTCTTGGAGGAATTTCTGCAGGTTCGCGACGGGGATCTCAACTCTCTCAAGCGGACGACAGTAAATTCGGACGAGGCCAAAATCCTTGGGATCCTCTAGCTTTGCAAGGACACTAGTGGCGTGTTTAACAATCGTGTTTGGTCTGAACCTTGTGCTTGGCGGGGGAAGCACCCCTTGAGCGTCAGCGACCTGCACGATCAACTGAGACTGCGCAAGTATCTGGGTTCTGTGAAATTCTCTTATCTCATCTGGAGTTAGCTCTACTATTCCTCCGGCAGTTTTCTTAAAGTACGTTATCGAACGAGTGTCGGGCTCGGAGTAGCAGTAGGGCTTGCTTACGCCAGAAGGGATTTTGAGTATCGCGACTGTTTTCGTAGCCACTTGAAAGAAGCGAATGGCAGGGGAGGCTGCCAGTGGATGGACCCTCTCCTTTACCCAGAGGCTCAAGTCCTCGATACTCGGGTGCTTCTTCAAGCCGGGGACGTAATCTGGGAACGCCGACTTCGAAGTTTTTATGTCGTCAGCGACGCCATAGACTACGAGACCGCCCTCTTCATTGGAAAATCCGACTACATATTTGCAAATCTTCTTGATCTCATACTTGCTGTTCTGCTTCTCGGGAAATCCGCTCTTAAATTCGATATTCAGGTGTTCGGTTCCAAACTTCCTTTCTCGCAGGAACGTTTCGACGTCGGCGTCATCGAGTTCAGCAAAGTGCTTCTTTTCGTGTATAAGCCTGTCGAGATCCATGCCGGCACGTCCGCCGTTTACGCTCCCACCGCTTCCGCCCCGCCCAGCGGCAAGAAATACTGCGTACCCTTGATCGGCTCCGTGACTTTGCGCAGCAGTTCCTGCAAGTCTTCGTTGCGGTCGACGAAATCGATGTCGGAGGTGTTGACGATCAGCAGGTCAGACGACGTGTAGTGAAAGAAAAAGTGCTCATAAGCCTTGACCACTTCCTCCAGATACTCGTCGCTGACGGCGCGCTCGCCGGGGGCGTTTTTTTTCTTCAGGCGCTTTTTCAGAACCTCGGGCGTGGCCTGCAGGTAGATGACAAGGTCGGGCGTGGGCAACTGCCCGCGGAAGTAGTTGTAGTAGCGGTTGTAGGTGTCGAGTTCCTGGTCGGTAAGGTTGAGGCAGGCGAAAAGTTTGTCTTTTTCGATGATGTAGTCGGCAACCACGGTCTGCTGCGAGCGCGGGCCGAGATCCAGCGCCTGCAACTGCTCGAAGCGGTGCACCAGAAATGTGAACTGCGCCTGGAACGCCGCGCCCCGCTCGCCCTCGTAGAAAGCGCTCAGGAAGGGATTGGCTTCGGGCTCCATCACGCGTTGGGCATTCAAGCGCTCGGCCAGAATACGGGCCAGCGTGCTCTTGCCCACCCGGACTGGACCCTCCACCGCAATGTAACGGGGCAACTCGAAAAGATTAGCCATGGGCTCGCAATGTTTCGGAATTTGCAGGATAGCTCGGATGGAGCCGAGTGGCAATTGAGGGAAGAGTTAACAGGGCGATTTGGTAATTGGGTAATTTTGTAATTGGGTAATTTGAAAACCGACGCGCGAAGTCAATCGCCAAATCGCCCGATCACTCAATTACTCAATGCAATACAATCCCTGGATGCTCGGTCTTACCTTAGCCACCGTTTCTGCCGCGGCTGCAGTCGCCGTGGGTTACCAGTCCATGGCGCCGACGGGGCAATGGTATGGGAAGACTTTCACCGGACTGCCGCCCGGATCGCGGCAGCTTGCTCTAACCTACGACGACGGCCCCAACGAACCCCACACGCTGCGACTGCTGGAAGTGCTCGCCAAGCACGGCGTGCGGGCATCTTTTTTTTTGATCGGACGCTATGTGCAGCAACGTCCCGAGATCGCCCGCGAAATTATCCAGGCCGGCCACGTTGCCGGCAACCACACTTTCAATCATCCGCTGCTGATCTTCAAGGGCGAAACAGAAATCCGCCGAGAGCTTTCCCAGTGCCGCGCCGCGTTGCAGGATGCGATCGGCCAACACTCAAATCTTTTTCGTCCGCCGTTCGGGGGACGCCGCCCCGCGGTGTTCCGCGTGGCGCACGAACTTGGGCTCGAACCGGTCATGTGGAATGTCACCGGCTATGACTGGAATGGGCCGCCTGCTGAAGTGATCGAGCGCAAGGTTGCAACGCGGATTCGCGGCGGCGACATCATCCTGCTGCACGACGGAGGGCACAAGCGGATGGGCGCGGACCGCGCTCAGACTGTGACCGCCACGGATCGGATGATTGCAAACTATAAGGCTGAAGGATATGAATTCGTAACGGTGTCTCGGATGATTGAGAGTGCTCGTGTAGGGCCGGGTCGGAGCCTGCCCTGAGCGAAGTGAAGGGACCCGGCCTCGGCCTGCAGTCCGATTGTCTGCAGCGGCAGGGCTCACGAACGCTGCGAGCGAAAACCACGGCGCTGCGCGCCGTGACCGGGTCAATGGACCCGGTCCCCACGTACCATGACTGGGTCAGAGACCCGTCCCACACTTGCCTTATCCCCGCACCGCCGCAAACGCCTGCTTTGCCGCGGCAATCGTCTGCTGAATATCTTGCTTCAGTATGGGTCGCGCTCAAGAACGCCGCTTCATACTGCGACGGCGGCAGATACACTCCGCTGTCGAGCATGCTGCGAAAGAATTTGGCGAATGCTTCTGTTTCCGATTTCGACGCTGAATCCCAATCCGTCACCGGCCCGGGCGCAAAGAACCAGGTGAACATCGATCCCACGCGGTTGTAGCACAGCGGCACGCCGGCAACCTTAGCGGCTGCGGCCACTCCTTCGACCAATTCGCCACTCAACTTGTCAAGCCTCGGATAAATCTCCTGCTTGTGATCGCGCAGATGCTTCAGCATCGCGCATCCCGCCGCCATCGCCAGCGGATTACCGGAGAGCGTGCCCGCCTGATACATCGGTCCCAGCGGCGCCACCAGATTCATAATCTCGCTGGGGCCGCCATAAGCACCAACCGGCAAGCCTCCGCCGATGATCTTGCCCATGGTCGTGAGGTCCGGCTTAATGTTGTAAAGTTCCTGCGCTCCGCCGAAAGTGACGCGAAATCCGGTCATCACTTCATCGAAAATCAGCACCGCCTTCTCTCGTTCCGTAATCAAGCGCAAGGCCACGAGAAAATCGTCCGCCGCGGGAACGCATCCCATGTTCCCTACGATCGGCTCCACGATCACGCAGGCGATCTGATGCTTGAACTTCTGGAATGCGTATTCCACCGCCGTCACGTTGTTGAAAGGCAAGGCCAGGGTGAATTGGATGAACTCCTCGGGAACGCCCGCCGATCCTGGAATGCCGAGCGTCGCCACACCCGAGCCTGCCTTCACGAGCAAGGAATCGGAGTGCCCGTGGTAGCAGCCCTCGAACTTCACAATGTATTTGCGCTTGGTATAAGCGCGCGCCAGGCGAATCGCCGACATCGTCGCTTCGGTTCCGGAACTCACGAAGCGGACTTTCTGCATCGACGGAAGGGCCGCCAGCACCAACTCCGCAAGATCCGCCTCAGCCGGCGTGGAAGCGCCGAAACTTGTGCCGTTGCAAGCCGCGCCTACGATGGCATCGAGTACATCCGGCGCGGCATGGCCGAGGATGAGCGGCCCCCACGATCCGACGTAGTCGATGAACTCGTTCTCGTCGGCGTCCCAGATGCGAGAGCCTTTGCCGCGCAAGATAAACGGCGGATCGGCACCGACCGAGCCAAAGGCGCGCACCGGCGAGTTCACTCCGCCCGGAATCATGCTCTCGGCGCGTTGCTGCAGACGGCGCGATTGCTCTACTTTTCGGGACATCGTGGACGGCATCTTGGCTCCCCACAAGAAGTTATGCAAAAAGACCAGACCGCGCGATTACTATACAGCGCCCCCGGAAACGAATTCATCAGATATTCACTTTTTCGCCATCATCTTGCAACATCGCATAGGTAACGTAGGGTCATCAAGTTGCCCTTCTAACCGGGAGGGTTCCAAGGACGGCTTCGGGGGCTCCGGGCTGTCCTTATTTTATTTCCCGCCGAAGCCGCTGACGCGAATCCCGGCTAGCCTTTGACTTCCCCTCTCGCCCACCCTAACATGTGCATTCCAGCGCTTCGACTCGATTCATGATCGGCCAGACCATCTCGCACTATCGCATTCTGCAAATGCTCGGGGGCGGCGGGATGGGCGTGGTCTATGAGGCCGAAGACCTCAAGCTCGGCCGGAACGTCGCGCTCAAGTTTCTTCCCCAGGAACTGGCCAAGGATCCGCAGGCTCTGGAGCGCTTTCGGCGTGAGGCCCGGGCGGCTTCAGCGCTGAATCATCCGAATATCTGCACGATCTATGACATCGACCAGGCCGACGGAATCTGGTTCATCGCCATGGAGCGGCTGGAAGGCGAAACGCTCAAGCACAAGATTGCAGGCAAGCCGCTCGAAACCGACCCGGTTATCGATTGGGGAATTCAAATCGCTGATGCGCTCGACGCGGCACACTCCAAGGGCATTGTGCACCGCGACATCAAGCCGGCAAACATTTTCGTCACCGCTCGCGGACAGGCCAAGATCCTCGATTTCGGCCTGGCCAAACAGACTCCCGCCCTGGCCAGCGGCTCGGCGGCGCTCCTGGCGGCAACTGCGGAACAGCAATTAACCAGTCCCGGCACGGCGCTCGGGACGGTGGCGTACATGTCGCCTGAGCAGATTCGGGGCAAGGAACTCGATGCCCGTACCGATCTGTTTTCTTTCGGGGTCGTGCTCTATGAAATGGTGACGGGCGTAATGCCGTTTCGCGGAGAGACCTCCGGCGTGCTTTCGGAGTCGATTCTCAATCGCACGCCTACGCCTCCGATCCGTCTGAATCCGGAAGTTCCTGCCCAACTGGAAACGATCATTGACAAGTCGCTGGAAAAAGATCCCGAAGTCCGTTATCAATCGGCTGCTGAGCTGCGCGCCGATCTCAGACGCCTGCGGCGCGATACGGAGTCGGGGAAAACTCCGGTGACGACCGCGGTCTCAACAGTCAAACGGACGCCGCTTCGTAACGCAACTCTGGCTTTGCTGGGATTATTGTTGATCCTGGGAATTGCCGGCATATGGTGGATGCGTAGGGCTCCGCAGAAAGCGGCTTCGGCCACGCCCGGGGTCAAGACGTCTCTCGCGGTTCTTCCCCTGCAGAATCTGAGTGGCGATCCCGCGAACGAATATTTCAGCGATGGCATGACGGAAGAGATCGGCACCAAGCTGTCGAAAATTGAAGGGATTAGGATCGTGCCTGCCGCTGCCGCCGCCCGCTTGAAGGGAGCACAAAAAGATCCCAAGGATATTGGGCAGGAGTTGGGTGTCCAATATCTGCTGCAAGGCAGCGTGCGCAAGGCTGGCGACCAGGTGCGCATCAGCGTGCAACTGATCGATGCTTCCACGGGTTTTCAAACCTGGGCCGACGATTTTGTAGGCGACTTGAAGGATGTATTCACCCTACAGGACCAGACCGCGCTGAAGATTGCGCAAGCTCTCAACCTGAAACTTACGCCTCAGGAGCAAAACGCAGTTCAACGGCGTTACACGCAAAATCCGCAAGCGTACGAAGCGTATCTGCGAGGCCGCGCGTTGGTGGATTTCATCGATCAGCCCAAAGCCCTTGAAGGCGCGCGCACCAACTTCGAGAAAGCCCTGCAGCTCGATCCCAACTATGCTCCGGCGCTGGCGGGACTTTCCATGGTCGAGGCCTTTTACTATCGCAACCTCGATCCCAGCGCAGCTCACCTGCGCCAGGCCCGGGAGCTGGCCGAGCGGGCCCTGGCCATCGATCCGCAACTGGCCGAGGCCGACGTCGCCGTGGCCAACGTTTATGGAGACATTTTCGATTATGTGCACGCGGCCGAGAAGTCGCGTGAAGCTGCCACCCTTGAACCGGACAACGCTCACGCCTGGGACCAGCTCTCCTGGGCGCTGGGCTATCAACAGCCACCCGATTCGGTGGGCGCTGAAAAAGCCGCACGCGAGGCGATACGCTTACAACCGAGCATGTTCCAGGCTCACTATCACCTCGGCCGAGCCTTGATGCAGCAAAAAAGATTTCCCGAGGCGATCGCAGCGCTCGAACAAGCCAAGAGCATCAGCCCTTCCTCCGGCACTGCGGATTTCGGCTTGGCCCAGGTTTATATCGCGCAGGGTGACTATGATCGGGCTATCGCAACGTTGTTGAGCCTGCCTAAAGCCGATCGGAGCACTCCCGTCGAACACTATCAGCTAAGTTTGGCCTACGCGGGTCGCGGAGACAAAGAGAAAGCTCTGCTTGAATTACAGAAGGCAATTGCCGTGGGCTACCGAGATTCTGCGGCTATCAAATCCAACGCGCTCTTCGATTCCCTGCGCGCAGACCCGCGCTTTGAAAAGCTGGTGATTCAGGCGAGCCAGCCGCGGTAACCGCGCCCCTGCTTCATTTTAGATAGGCGCGGACCAGGCCGATCAAATCTTCGCCCAACTCCTCGGGTGACTCCATTTCGTGATCGGGATTCATCATGTGCAGGCGGATGTGGTCTTCCAGAATCTCCGCCATCAGCCCGTTCACGCCGCCGCGAATCGCAGCCAGTAGCATCAGGATGTCGGCGCATTCGTCTCCGGCTGTGAGCGCGCGCTCGACAGCCGCGAACTGCCCGCGAATCCGTTTGATTCGGAACAGCAGCTTCTGCTTTTCTTTTGAAATGACGGGAATCTTATCTTGCATTTTTTACGCTCCCTTAAGATTTCTGCTTGCCTGTACCCTAGGGGGGTATGATATAACATCCCTGTCAGGAAAACCCATGAAAGGAGGGCAATGACCATGGCTTGCATGACTTTAACAGCACAACCAATGTCGATGGCGACGACGCAGCTCGCGCGCGTAATTCCTTCCGAAGTTTCCGCTCCCTGGCAGGAACTAAACACCGGACCGCAACCTCTGCGCACGAACTGGGTCGTGGTTACCGACAACGACGGCAGCCGGAGGCTCCACATGCAGTGGACAACAGTTGAAGACTGCTGAGGAGCCCCGAATTCGATCTGTAACATTCCGTTAACGAACCCCGCGTAGGCTCGGTACATTGCGCCCAGCCTTACGCGGGATTCGACACTCGCACCGGCTGGGACTTCGCGGTTAACTATAGTTAACTTTCTGTGATATATTCACGTTAAGCATCTGAGTTGGGAAACAAGAGACCTGGCTTGTGGGGACCAGGACTCTGACGGCTTCGGCAACGTCTACCGTGGGACACACTAAGAAGACATAGTAAGAAATGCAAAAGCAAGCCCAATTCTTGGATGTCGGCATGCGTTGGCTGCTCCTTGTATTCTGGGCAGCCACGGCCGTAGGTCCGGCTCTTCCGGCGTGGGCCCAGCAGCCGGAGGTCCCCGCGGCAAATTCCGCGACCCCGCCGCACGCGGATCCGGCAGCCCCGGCCAGCGTGGCGGATCCTCCGCCCGAAGAAGGCACAGAAGCCATGGTCCCGCATTTTAAGGACACGCGCTTCTGGCTCTCCGGCCAGGCGAACTTTATTTTCCAAACCCATCCTCCATTTCACGCTCCCTATAGCGGCCCGCACAGCCTCAACCCTAACTACGAGAAAGCCACGTCGCGCGTCCTGACGCTCTACACTGGCGTGCGCCTTGATAACTCCACGGAAATTCTGGTCGATATAGAAGAAGCCGGCGGAGCCGCCCTTACCCAGGGCTTTGGGCTCGCCGGAAACACCGATCTCGATATCGTGCGGAATCCACTTTTGAGCAAGCAGCCTTATCTGGGCCGAGGCATGATTCACAAGGTCTTTGCCTTGAGCAAGGACAAAATCGAAAACCAGCGCAACGCCTTCTCGCTTTTTGAGGAATTGCCGCGCCGCCGGGTGGAAATCCGCTTCGGCAAGTTAAGCATGCCGGATTTCTTCGACATAAACTCCGTGGGCTCCGATACCCACTTTCAGTTCATTAACTGGACCACCGACAACAACGGCACATACGACTACGCAGCCGACACGCGCGGTTACACCGTCGGCCTGACTGCCGACTACGAAGACCGAAATTGGGGCGTCCGCTTCGCCGAAGCGCTGATGCCGAAAGTCGCGAACGGAATTGATCTGGTGTGGAAACCGTGGCAGGTGCACGCGGAGAATTTTGAGTACGAGCTACGTCGCGGCCTCATTCCGAAAAAGTCCGGCGTGGTTCGGCTATTGGCATACACCAATTATGCCAACATGGGCATCTATCGCGACCAAATCGCGCTGGCCGAGCAGAACCACGTCACGCCCGACATCACCAACCATCCCTGGCACATCACGCGCAAGTACGGATTCGGCGTGAACCTTGAGCAGACCCTCACCCGCTACGTGACCGCATTCACCCGCTTCGGCTGGGACAACGGCAAGACCGAATCCTTCGCCTATACGGAAGTCGATCAAACCTTCGCTGGAGGAGTGGGAGCGAACGGAGGATGGTGGCATCGCAAGCAGGACCGCGCCGGTGTTGCTTTTGTGTCGAATGCGATCAAGAAGGATCATCAGACCTACCTCGCCGACGGCGGCCTCGGCTTTCTGCTTGGCGATGGCAAGCTAAACTACGGCCGCGAAAACATTGTTGAGGCATACTACACAATCCACGCCTGGCGCGGCATCTACGTCGCCCCCGGCCTGCAACATATCGAGAATCCCGGCTACAACCGCGACCGCGGTCCCGTGCTCGTGCCATCGTTCCGCGCCCATGTGGAATTCTAGGGGATCGCAAGAAAGTCTGATTCTGGGTGGCGCAGCGCTTCCAGCGCTGCGATCAAGGTCCCTCTAAGAACCGGCTTTAGCCGCCGAGGTAGCCTTGCCAAAGCAGCGCCGCTTACTTCTCGACCTTCACACCCTTCCAGAATGCTACGTATCCCTTGATTTGCTTGGCTGCCGGCTTCGGCTCGGGATAGAACCAGGCGGCACCGGCGTTCCGCTGGCCTTTGACTTCAACGTCGTAATAACTCGCCGTTCCCTTCCACGGGCATACCGAGTGCTGCTCGCTCGGCCGGAAGTATTCTTTGCGGATCGCGCCTGGTGGAAAGTATTGGTTGCCTTCCACTTCCACCGTCTTGTCGCTTTCAGCAAGCACTGCGCCTTCCCACGTTGCTTTTGCCATAATGCCCATTATAGATTCCTATCACGATCAGCAGGTTCAGAAGGTTTGGACAGGATGCTAGGAACAGCGACAAGAAAGCGTTTCAACGGACATTCCATGTTCGGCACGCTGGAGCGCGTCATGGTATGTTCTCCGAAGGCGGCAGGCTGGGACCAGCCGGATCAAACCGCGCACTGGCAAGAACTGGGCTTCCAACATGCGCCGGACTTTGCAAGTGCGCAGTCCCAGCATCAAGCTCTGTGTCGAGAGTTGCGAAACGCAGGCGCCGAGGTTGTAGAAATGCCTCCGGCAAGGAACCTCTCTCTCGACGCCGTCTACACGCACGACGCATCTCTCCCCACCGACTACGGCTTAATCGTGATGCGTCCGGGCAAGCCGAATCGTGTGACCGAAGGTCCGCACCACGGCTCGTTCTGCGAGACCTTGGACATTCCGACACTCGGCACGATCACCCCTCCCGGCACCACTGAGGCTGGGGACATCGTGTGGCTCGATGCCACGACGCTGCTTAACGGCCGCGGCTACCGCTCCAACGCGCAAGGCATCCAGCAGATGCAGGATCTGCTGGCGCCCAAGGGTGTAGATGTTCTTTCCACCCCACTGCCTCACGGCGCCGGCCCATCCGCCTGCCTGCACCTGATGTCGCTGATCAGCCTGCTCGACGAGCGCACCGCGCTGGTCGATTTGCCCTGGCTCGCGGTCGAAACCGTTGAACAGCTGAAGTCGCGTGCCTTCAACTTCATCGAAATCGACCCCTCCGAGCGCGGTACCTTCGCCTGCAACGTTCTGGCGCTAGGCAATAAGCGTCTGCTAGCGATCGAAGAGAATCACCGGACGAATGCCCGTCTGCGCTACGCCGGATTCGACGTCCACACCTTCCCCGGCAGCGAACTCTGCATCAACGGCAGCGGCGGCCCCACCTGCCTAACGCGCCCTTTGCTGCGAGGATGACTAGGGTCCATGTGGGGACAGCCGCCTCAGCTGTCCCGGCAAAGCGAAGCTCGCCGGAATCACTCCGCACCCCTCCTCTCCTGCTAAAATTAGGAAGCATGCTTCTTCCCTTCGTCCGCGAACTCTTCGCGGACGTAGAAAAGCTTCCCGCCTTCGCGCGTGTAGCCTCCCACCTCAAGGAGGGCACGGGGCGTCTTCGTGTCTCCGGCCTCGTTCCCACCGCCAAAGCCCTGTTGCTCGTGCTATTTCAACGCGCAGCGGGACGCCCGCTCATTTTTGTGGTCAACGACAACCGCGCCGTCGAAGACTTTGTTCCCATCCTTCGCGGCTTCTGCGAACTCACGGCTGCCTGCGATCCTGAGTCCGTCATCTCACTCCCGGCTCGCGACGTGCTGCCCTATCAGAACCTCTCGCCCCATCCCGAACTTCAGGAAGAACGCGCCACGGCTTTATGGAAGATCGCGACCGGTGCGGCATCGATCGTGGTCACGCCGGTCGCGGCCACCGCTATCCGCCTGCGCTCCGGCGATTATTACGCCGATCTCGCGCGCACCATCCGCCGCGGCGAATCGTTCGATCTCGAAGCCCTGCTCGCGCACCTCAACACCGTCGGCTACACTTCCACCGACGTGGTCGAGATGCCCGGCCAATACGCGGTGCGCGGCGGCATCCTCGACGTTTATTCGCCCGAGGCCGACCGCCCGCTGCGTATCGAGTTCTTCGGCGACGAGGCCGACTCCATTCGCAAGTTCGATCCCGCCTCGCAACGCTCCTCCACCCCCGTGGACGAGGCTTTGCTACTGCCTCTCACCGAAACGCCGGTCAGCGAACATCTGCTCGGCGCCATTCATACGCGGCTAAGCGGCAAACGCATTGCCGGCAACGAAGAGATTGTCGAAGCCGCCGTCCGCGCCGGCGGAGTCAACGTTTTCCCCGGCTGGGAGTTCTACTCCGCGGTTGCCGGAGCTGACAGCACCATCTTCGATCTGATTCCGCGCGCCGCAGTTCTGCTCGACGAAACCGATCAGCTTAAACAGGAGTTCGACCGCTTCTGGACCCGCGTAGCCGAGGCCCATGAGCGCAGCGGCGTCGGCAATCTGGTGCGCCCTCATGATCTTTATTTGCCGCCGGACGATTGGTGGCAAGAAGTGGCGGCGCTTGCCGGAGCCGATATCGAGCACCTCGGAATCACACGCGACCTGAAGGAAGACCCAGTCACTTTCCTCACTCAGCCTTCGACCCGCTTCCACGGCGCGGTTCCCGCGATGCTCGAAGAAGTGCAGAAGCTCAACCGCGACGGCAAGAGTGTGCTTTTAGCCGTGCCTAACACGGGAGAAGTCGAACGTCTCGCCGATGTCTTCACGGAATACAACGTCTCGTTTCGCCTGGGAAGCCGCACCCGCGGCGGCGAAAGCTATGCCGACGAAACCAGTTACTTCGCCGGCGAAGTTCTGACCACCACACTGGCCACAGCCTACATTCCCGATGGAGTGCTGCTCCCCGAAGCCAATCTCGCCGTCTTCGGCGCGCGGGATCTCTTCGACGAATCCGAGTCGGTTACCTCGCGCCCGCAACGATCAAAATCCAAAGTCTCCGCCTTCCTCTCCGACTTCCGCGATCTCCAGGTCGGAGATTACGTGGTCCACGTCGAGCATGGCATCGGCCAGTACCAGGGGTTAAAGGAAATCAATCACGGCGACGGGCCCGCCGAGTTCATGTTGCTCGAATTCGCCGAAGCCGCTCGGCTCTACGTTCCGCTCACGCGCCTCGATCTGGTGCAGAAGTATCGCTCTTCGGAGGGCGCCAAACCGGCCCTGAGTCATCTCGGCACACAGTCGTGGGCCAAGACCAAGGCGCGTGTGCGCAAGGCCATGAAAGACATGGCGGACGAACTGCTCAAGCTCTACGCCGAGCGGAAATTGGCCGAGGGCCACGCCTTTCCGCCGGGCAACGAGTGGTTCCGCGAATTCGAAGACGCCTTCGAATTCAGCGAGACTGAAGACCAGGCGCAGGCCATCAAAGACGTAATTCGCGACATGGAATCCTCCCAGCCCATGGACCGCCTGCTCTGTGGCGACGTCGGCTACGGGAAAACCGAAGTCGCGATGCGCGCCGCCTTCAAGGCCATCAGCGACAACAAACAAGTAGCCGTGCTGGCCCCGACCACCGTGCTCGCCTTCCAGCACTTCGAAACTTTCAAGCAGCGCTTCGCACCATTCCCGGTCACTATCGAAATGATCAGCCGCTTCCGTACCACCAGGCAGCAAAAAGAAATCCTGCAGAAAACGGAAGCCGGCAAGATCGATGTCCTCATCGGCACCCACCGCATTCTTTCGAAAGACATCAAGTTCTCCGATCTCGGCCTGCTCATCGTCGACGAAGAACAGCGCTTCGGCGTGCGCCACAAAGAACGCATCAAGCAAATGCGCAAGCAAGTGGACGTGCTCACCATGTCGGCCACGCCCATCCCGCGCACGCTGCACATGTCGCTGGTCGGCCTGCGCGACATGAGCGTGATCGAAACTCCGCCCAAAGATCGCATGGCGATTCAGACGGTAGTCGCCAGTTGGGACGAGAAGCTCATCCAGTCCGCGGTTGAACAGGAATTGGACCGCGGTGGCCAGGTCTATTTCGTCCACAACCGCGTCGACACCATCTGGGAAATTGCCGCCAAGTTACAAGCGCTGGTCCCCCCGGCGCGCATCATCGTCGGCCACGGACAGATGTCGGAAGGCGAACTAGAGAAAGTGATGTTTAAGTTTATGCATCACGAGGCCGACATTCTGGTTTCGACCACGATCATCGAAAACGGCCTCGACATCCCGCTGTGCAACACAATTCTGATCAATCGCGCCGACCGCTTAGGTCTCTCGGAGCTTTACCAGTTGCGCGGCCGCGTAGGGCGATCAAGCCGCCGTGCCTACGCTTATCTAATGCTCCCGCCAGAGATCGAACTCACGCCCATCGCGCGCCGCCGCCTCGCCGCGCTGAAGGAGTTCTCCGATCTGGGCTCAGGATTCAAAATCGCCGCCCTCGATCTCGAACTCCGCGGCGCGGGAAATATGCTGGGCGGCGAGCAGAGCGGACACATCGAAGCCATCGGCTTCGAACTTTACACGCAAATGCTCGAGCGCGCCGTCCGTGAGATGAAAGGCGAAGCCGCGCCTGACGAAGCTGAAACCCAACTCAATCTCGGCCTCAACATTCGCATCCCCGCGGATTACGTCCCGGAGGAGAACCAGCGCCTGCAGATGTATAAGCGTGTAGCCAGAGTCGAAACCGAATCGCAACTAGCCGACGTAGCCGCCGAGCTGCATGACCGCTACGGCCCGCCTCCGCCCGCGGTTCGCAACCTGCTCGACTACGCCTCGCTCAAGTTGTTGTGCATGAAAGTTGGCGTGGTGGCCATCGAACGCAAACGCGACAGCCTCACCGTGAAGTTCCGCCAGGACGCAACGGTCGACCCTGAGCGGTTAGCGCGCTTCGTCTCCGCCCAGCGCGGCGGCCAGTTCACTCCGGACGGCATGTTGAAATTTGTGTTGAAAGCTACCGCTGCGGAAGAAGTGTTGCGTACGTTACGCACGATCTTGGAGCAAATGACCAACGCAGAAGCCACAGCGGAAGCGCGAGCCGCAACTCGGCATGTCTGAGCCTTGAAATGGCGCGGCTCGAGATTACCAGTGCTCGTAACTGTCCTTGCCCCACGGAATGCTTAAGGGGACGGAACACTCCGACGATACGACACTCATTTTAGTAACGCCTTTCTCTTTGCCCTTAACACCTTGGCCGATGGCAAAGAAGAAGTTTCCCTCGGAGTCCGCCTTTATCTGGCCGTCATGCTTCTCGCCTTCGGATTCCGAAACGAATTTTACGTCGGCGTTCGGTATAAAGCCTGCTCCCTGAATCGCTACGAGTGCCGAATTCGGAGCGAGCATAATGTCCTCTAACGAACAGCCCTTATCGCTCGCCCGATTGGGAACGGGCGCAAAATTAACTACAGCTCGAAGGTGCTTCTCATCATCCGAAACCAAAGCAATCCGAATTGGCTCACTCTTTACCGGGCTGAACTGAAGACGGATTGGACCGTTGTCGCAAATCACGCGACCGGAGCTGTCAATTCTGAGATTCGTCATCCCTTGCTGAGGAGCGAGCTTGTTGGCCGGCCAAGTCACAATAGTGTACGTCAGGCCTGAGGGGAAACCTGTTGCCTGCATCTCATACCAGATTTTCGGTGACGATCTCTCGACCTCACGCAGTTTAATCGATACGCCAAGGCTGTTCAATTTGGGGCCCCATGCTTGGTGCTTCTTGGCTAAGTCCTGCATCATAGCTGGAGCATTCGCTTCGGTAACCTGGCCAAGGGCGGTACTCCCCAAGATCAAACTTGCCCCCAGAACCACCACGATCACCGTTCTCATGGGATGAAATTTTAACATAGGCCACCTGTTGCCGAACTCTAGCAACACGCCACCATTTACAATTGTCCGGCAACCGAAGTGGCACGCCAACGACTAACGACTAACGCAACGCAACAGCGCCCTATGACCATGAAAGTCCGCAAAGCCGTTTTCCCCGCAGCCGGCCTCGGCACCCGCTTCCTGCCTGTGACCAAAGCCCAGCCCAAAGAGATGCTCCCGCTCGTGGATAAACCCATCATCCAGTACGGAGTGGAAGAAGCCGTGGCCTCGGGCTGCGACCAGATCCTCATTATTACCGGCCGCGGCAAGCAGGCCATCGAAGACCATTTCGACGTCAGCTACGAACTCGAAAGAATGCTCGAGGATCGCAAGAAGCTTGACCTCCTCAACATCGTGCGCTCCATCTCCGACATGATGCACGTCGCCTACGTCCGCCAGAAGGAAGCCCTCGGCCTGGGCCACGCCGTGCTGATGGCGCGCGAACTGGTTGGCAACGAGCCTTTCGCCGTTCTCCTGGCCGACGACGTGATCGACGCCAAGGTTCCCTGCCTAAAGCAGATGGTCGAGGTCTTCGATCAGACCCAGTGCTCGGTGCTGGCCACTCAGATCATCGAAGGGAAAATGATTTCTTCCTATGGAGTTCTCGACGTGAAGCCTGTCGAAGACAGCCGCTTCGGCAAACGTCTCTACGAAATTAAGAACATGGTGGAAAAACCCAAGCCCGAAGACGCGCCCTCAAACCTGGCCATCATCGGGCGCTACATTCTTACGCCCGCAATCTTCGAATGCCTCGCCAAAACGCCCACCGGCGCCGGCGGCGAACTGCAACTCACCGACGGCATGCGCCTGCTGCTGCAAAAAGAAAAAATGTACGCCTACGTCTACGAAGGCCGCCGCCACGACACCGGAGACAAACTAGGATTCCTCAAAGCCACAGTAGAGTTCGCCCTAAAGCGCGAAGACTTAGGACAACCGTTCCGAGAATACCTAAAAGGATTGAAGCTCTAGCGCTTTCGCGGGTGCCCCATCCTTGTCGCGTTCTTTACGCCAGGGCGGGGGCTTTGGGTTTCATTCTCCTCGAAGTTTCTTGGATTTCTCCTCAACCCCGCGCGCCAGCTTCTCCTTGTGCTTCACAAGGTTCTTAGCGATCGCAGCATCATTCAACCCAATCATCTGCGCCGCAAGAATCCCGGCATTAGTCGCCCCCGGCTTGCCGATCGCCACAGTCGCGACGGGAATCCCCGCCGGCATCTGCACCGTGGCCAGCAAAGAATCCATCCCCTGCAGAGCCGTCGAAGGAATCGGCACTCCGATCACCGGCAGCGTAGTGTGCGCCGCGATGACTCCCGCCAGATGCGCCGCGCCTCCGGCGCCGGCGATGATCACGAAAATCCCGCGCCCGGCGGCCTTGCGCGCGAAGTCCGCCGTACGGTCCGGCGACCGGTGCGCCGAGGTAACGTCAATCTCGTAAGCGATCCCAAACTCCTCCAGCGCCTTCCCGGCCTCGCGCATAATCTCAAGGTCGGAATCACTCCCCATCACAATCGAAACCAGTGGCTTGCTCATCAATCTCCTCAGAACTACTTTTTCATCGCCCGCGCCGCAATATCCTTCCGATAGTGCGCCCCATCAAACCGAATCTTCTCGCATGCCTGATACGCCCGGTCCACCGCAGTCTCCAACCCCGGCGCACGCGCCGACACGCCAAGCACCCGCCCGCCCGCGGTATAAAACTCACTATCCCGCTTCGAAGTCCCGGCATGAAAAACCTTCACGCCCTCGATCGCCGCTGCCTGTCCAAGTCCCACAATATTCTTCCCCACATCATACGTCCCGGGATATCCTTTCGAAGCCATCACTACGCATACCGACGCATCCCGCGACCACTTAAAATCGCCTTCACTGACCCTGCCTGCAATCGACGCTTCCAGCGCATCCACCAGATCGCTCTCCAGCCGCATCAGAATCGGCTGCGTCTCCGGATCGCCGAATCGGCAATTGAACTCCAGCACCATGGGACCGCGGGCCGTCATCATCAGGCCACAGTAAAGCACGCCCTTAAACTCCGCGCCCTCCGCCTTCATGCCCTCTACCACGGGCCGTGCGATGTGATGCACCAGCCAGTCGCGCATCGTATCATCAATGATGCTGTGCGTGGAGTAAGCGCCCATGCCCCCCGTATTCGGCCCGGTATCGCCATCGCCCACACGCTTATGATCCTGCGCCGCAACCAGCGGAGCCACACGCTCGCCATCGCTGAGCACCAAAAACGAAAGTTCTTCGCCCTTCAAACACTCTTCCAGCACCACGCGCGCGCCCGCCGCACCAACCATCTTGCCGCTGAACATTTCTGCCGCCACGTTGACAGCCTCCCCTTTGCTCGCTGCGATCACCACGCCCTTGCCCGCCGCCAGCCCGTCGGCTTTAACCACCACCGGCAGATGAAAGTGCGTCAGGGCCGAGCGCACCTGCTCCGCGGAATCGCAGATCGCATAAGGCGCGGTGGGAATACGGTGCCGCTGCAAGAATTCTTTCGCGAAACTCTTACTCGCTTCCAGTTGCGCCGCCGCCTTCGTTGGACCGAACGCAGGCCATCCGCGCCGCGTGAATTCGTCCACCACACCCAACGTCAGCGGCAACTCCGGCCCCACCACCGTAAGATCCGGCCGAATCTGCTCGCCCAGTGCCACCATCGAGTCCAGTTTCTTGAGATCGACCGGCAGCCATTCCGCCTCGTCCGCGATGCCCCCGTTGCCCGGCGCGCAGTACAGCTTCGAAACCCGCGGAGACTGCCGCAGCTTCCACACCAGCGCGTGCTCGCGTCCCCCGTTGCCGAGAACCAGGACTTTCATAGCCAGAGAAAATTAAGGTTAGGGGACAGGAGGGAAGCTGTCAAACGGGCAAAGGAAAATCATAATTCTGAGCCCTCACACCTATGAATTACCCCGCCTGGTCATCCGTGTCCCCGTGGTAAAGGTTCCCCTCAGTAATTAACCATGCTTAACTCCGAGGTATAATCTTCCCAGATGATCACCGTCTCCAAAGAAGACTACCTCAAAGCCATCCTCGAGGCCGAGAGCGAAGGGGAAGACGTGATCTCGGCGCGGCTCGCGGACTGGCTGAAGGTCTCGGCGCCCGCCGTTACCATGGCCGTGCGCCGTCTGAGGAAGGACGGCCTGGTTCGCGTCCAGGCCGATGGACATGTGCGCCTCACCGCCGCCGGCCGCAGAATTGCCCGCAAGCTCACGCTCCGCCATCACCTGATCGAACGAATGTTAGCGGAACTCTTCGGCATGGAGTGGTGGAAGGTCCACGACGAAGCGGAAAGACTGGAGCACGCAGTATCGCCCGACTTCGAAGCCAAACTCCTTGCGAAGTTAGGCAAAGGAGGCGCCTGCCCTCACGGCAACCTCAGCGAGATGGAAAGCCCCGCCAGCCGCCGCCATCGCGGCCTGACGCTGCTCGCCGACGCCGCGCCCGGAGCCGTCTACGCCGTCAGCGGCATTTATGAACGCGACCGCCGCCTGCTCGAATTTCTTGAAGCGCGCGGCATTCGTCCGGGCGCCAGGTTGCGCCTTCTCGAACGCAATTACGACCAGACCCTCACTTTATCCACCAGGGCCGGCAACATCTCCCTCGGCCGGGCAGCAGCCGAGCGCGTCTGGGTTTCCGCCGCCAACTAGCGCCCCTCCCGCTGGAAAAACCACAGAGAAGCAAGCGGGTGGAGTAGGCCTTCCAGGCCTGTGTCAAGAGGCACGGGAAATAGGCGGGACTCAGCCCCTGAGGCATCGCTCTCACGCGGGTTAACCATAGTTTATTTGATCGTGTATACTGAAGCTAATCCCCTCTCGAAATCGAGGCAAGACGGCGGGGATTAGCTTCGACACCGCAAGACGCTCCAACCCTCAACCGATGAAGCCCGTTGTCGCCCAAAACGAAGCCGAAGCCGTAGTCATCACTCACGAAGACGTTGATCGCGCTCACGACCGCGTCCGCGTGTCCGAGGCCCGCGCCCACCGTGGCTTCTCCTCCAGAGCACGCCTGCTGTGGTTGCTGGTCGGCCCCGGCGTCCTGGTCATGCTGGGAGAGAATGACGGCCCCAGCATGCTCTCCTATGCCGCGACTGGCGCGAAGTTTGGCATCGGATTCTTCATCCCTTTCGTCGCTCTCACGTTTTCCATGGCGATCATCGTCCAGGAAATGACGGTGCGTCTCGGCGCCGCCACCCATCGCGGACATGCCGAGCTGATCTTCGAGCGCTTCGGCCCCTTCTGGGGATGGTTTTCCATGATCGACCTGGGCATTGGAAACTTCCTCACTCTCATCACCGAGTTCATCGCCGTCCGCGCCGGCCTCGGTTTCTTTGGAGTGCCTCCCTGGATCGCAATCCTGATCGCTCTCGTTATCCTCTATGCGGCGCTCATGAGCCACCGCTATTGGACTTGGGAACGCATTACGCTCGCCGCAGCACTCTTCAATCTGATATTCATCCCGGTCGCGCTCATGACCCATCCCAGCTGGCACTCGGTCGGCCATGCCTTCCTCACCTGGCAACCGCTTCCCGGCTTCAATAAAGACACTCTGCTGATCGTGCTCGCCGACATCGGCGCCACGGTCACGCCCTGGATGCTTTTCTTTCAGCAGAGCGCGACCGTCGACAAGGGAATGACCATCAAAGACATCCGCTTTGGCCGCGTCGATACCGTAATAGGGGCGGCATTAGCAACGGCCGCGGCCATCGCTACGATTCTCGCGACCGCCCCGTTGTTCGCCCATCAGATGACTGCCGACAACTTCCAGGCCGCCGAGTTCGCCCAGGCCCTTCAGCCGATCATCGGCCGCTTCGGCGCATCGCTCTTCGCCCTCGGCATGGTCGAGGCCGGCATCGTAGCCGCCATCACCATTTCCACTTCTTCGGCCTATGCCTTCGGAGAGGTCGCGAAAAAACCGCACAGCCTCAACCTGCCCATGGGAGAAGGAAAGTCGTTCTACGCGTTCCTGTCTCTGTGCGCCGTCGCTGCCGCAGCCATCGTTTTAATCCCAGGCCTGCCCCTGGTCTATGTTGTGCTGCTGGTAAACGTGGTCGCGGTTCTGGCCATGCCGCCAGCGTTGGTGTTCCTCTACCTGCTGGTGAATGACAAAGAACTCATGGGCGACCTGGTCAGTCCGTGGTGGGCAAATATGCTTGCGGCCGCAGTGGTATTTATTCTCGCCGCTGCCGGCGTGCTCTTCGGCATCAGCATAATCGCCCCCAACATCTTCGCCGCCCTGCGTGGGACGTAGGGATGAATCTCTGTTACAGGATTTTCGGGAAGAAGGCCGGAAGCCCCGCGAGAGGGTGGAGCAGGCCTTCAGGCCTGCGTTAAAGGCAGATTTTTGAATTGGGCTTCAGCCCCTGAGGTACTTTTGCAGCTCGAATCGTAGTTTCTGAATTAAGGAGAACGAATTTCGTGGTCAAGAAAGAACTCACCCAACCGTCACCCACCGATCAAAGCTGGGTCCTATCCTCGCTCGAACCCGATCAACTCGCGCGGGCCAAGAAGCATCCCATCCCCCGGCGGCGATTGAAAGGTCCCGAACTCCTAATCCTCTGGGCGCTTCGACTCTACCTTCTGTTTATGATGGCGGTCGTCGCCTACCAGGTATGGATTGCCCGCGCCTATCAATAACTTGCTCACCCTAAACAAAGAAGCCGCTCTCCCGAAAGCGGCTTCCGCATTTCCCAATCGCCTCAGTGACTGAACGTGAAGTTCAGCCCGGTGGTCAGAACCACGTCATTCTGCTTCGTCCCCTTAGGCGGGTTGGAGACGTAGACATCGCCGAACTGGTTCTGCCAGCCCAGCCATTTACTGATCTTTGTCACCAGCCCCAGGTCAAACGTTCCTCGGTATTCGCCAGTCTGCGTTAAGTTCGGATAGAGATAAAGCTTCTGCATGAGCACGGTCGTCTTTCCCAACTTGTGCGTCCACTCTTCGCCGAGAGTCAAAGCGCCGAAATTGTGTATCAGCTTTGACGTGGAGGTCGTCGGCGGAGTCACGGTGGTGTTCGTCATCGTCACCGTGTAATTCTCATCGGTGAAGTTGCCGCCCGCCAGTAAATCCAGCGTAGTCTTGTCGCTCTTGATGGCGTGATAGCCAAGGCCCAGGCTGCCCACCGAGCGCAGATTCAAGTCCTGCAAAGCGTTGCTCGTGAAATCGGCTCCAACAAACCCAAATATGCGCGGATTGATATTGTGGTCGTAACGAATCCCACCCGCTTCAGTATTGGCAGTCGTGCTGGGAGTCGCGAGTTGGTTCGTCCCGTATACCGCGTTCGTATACAAGCTGAGCTTGTCAGTGCTGGTAGCGCGGGCCGCGTTGAACGCCAGCGCCAGGTTCTCGGTCTGGCTGTTGCCGCGGGTGAACGAAAAGCCCACGTTCGTTGCGCCCTTCCAGCCCTCCAATAGCCCCGGATGCAGCGACTTCTCGTAGGCCAGCTGGTCGGCATCGTTGCGGATCGCCACCACGCTTTCCGCCGGCATCTCGACTGCAGCGCCGGCTTTCGAAGCAACCTCCAGCTTTCCATCGCTGGTGGTGATCGGTCCAACCACGGTTTGGCCATTCTTCAAAGCCACGTGCAGCGCCTTGTCGGTAGTAATCTGCGTGATCGCCGCAAACTGCACGGTGACGTCTCCCGCAAACTCCGTGTGCAGGACAAGAGTCTTGCCATCGGACTTCACGATCGTGCCGGTCAGGTGGTCGCCATTCTTCAGCGCGATCTGATCGGCGAACGCTGCCGACGCCAATCCTAGAAACACTAAGAGCGCAATAAATTCGGTTTTACGCAACACTGCCTTCCTCCAGATTTTAGAGTCGGTTTCACAGCTCCAATACATGGAACGCGGGACTACTTGGAACGGAACGGGAACGGCGACAAAGCGGCGGCGCAATCGGTGGAGTCAAGAAAGACTGCGGCACACGAGAAGAGCCGGTTAGCTCTTGGTTTCCTTGGATTCGGTGTTCTTCGCCTGGTCGGTCGGAGCCGGAGGATTGTCCTTCATGCCCTCTTTCAAGGCACGAATCCCCTCGCCCAAGCCCTTGCCGAGTTCAGGCAATTTCCTGGGACCGAAAATCAGCAGAGCAATCGCGAAAATGATAATCAGGTGCGTCGGTTGAAATAGACCTTCAAACATCGGAACCTCCCACGCTACAGCCACTTATACGGTACCGGACGGGTATGGGGAAGTCAAACCTCGCCTCCTCAATAGGTTTCCCTTCGTGTAACTTCGTGCCCTTAGTGGTTAACGCTTCCTAAACTGGCTAATCCCACTCGTCGCAGTCCACAATTTCCCCGGCTCATTACTTCGGTGACCTTACCCCCGCCTCCACCGGAGCGCTAATGTGAGATTGCGGTCAGAACCACCGTCGACCGCCCAACAACAGGGCAAACCATCAACGCAACCCAGCAAGCCAAACCGTTTCCGGAGAGTCGAGTGAAGCGCAAGGGCATGTCAGTTCTTCTGTTTCTTCTTGGAGCGGCTCTGGCTGCCCACTCCAGCGAAAGCCAGCCCGTGAGCTCCGCCCAATTGATGGCCTGGCTCACCGCCGGCGTGCCCTGCAACCGCCTCGTCCGCATGGTTCAAGAGCGCGGCATCGCCAGCGTCCCCGGCAAAAAGCAGATTCATCAGCTTGAAACCGCCGGCGCCGACCCAGCCCTGATCCGCACTCTGAACAGAACGAATCTGAAACCGTCGGCTTCTTCCGACTCTTCGGTTCCGGAGTCTGCGGCCTCCGAAATTCCGGCAGCTATGGTGCAGGCCGCCTCCGATGCCCGAGCCCAACGCTTTCACGAAGCCGAACTTGCGCTGCGCCAGGTCCTGAGTTCCGATCCCGAAAATGCCTCGCTGCATTTCGCCCTGGGAGCGATGCTGCGCCAGCAGGTGCGCTTTGACGATGCGTTCGATGAGATCACCCGCTCCGCGCAACTCATGCCCGACTTCCCCGAGAACCACAGCAGTCTGGCCTACATCTTCTATCTTCTCGATGACGGTCCCAACGCGATTGCGGAGGCGCGCACCGCGCTCAGCATGGATCCACAGAACGCGGAGGCCTACCAGTTCCTCGGCCTCGCACTCTACTCCAACGGACAATACCGCGCAGCGGCTCATGCCTTCGTCGAATCGCTCGCCCGTGACGCCGATAACGTGGATACCTACTACGACATGGGCATCACCCTGCACGCCGATGGAAACGTACCCGCCGCCATCAAAGCCTATCGCCAGGCCATTCATCTGAAGCCCGCTTTCTGGCAAGCTCATTCGAACCTGGCGCTGATTCTGCACGAACAAAACAAGCTCGATGAAGCCATCGCCGAATATCGGGAAGCCAAGCGTCTCGCCCCTGAGGAAGCGTCGGTTCGCAACAACCTTGGCAACACCTATTGCGACAAAGGCGATTTCGACGCCGCCATGCTCGAACTGCGCGAGCTGTACCGCCAGCATCCCGACTGGGAGCAGGGACACAGCTGCATGGCTCGCGCCTACATGTCGAAGAAGAACTACAGTAGCGCGGTCGAGGAATTGCAACTCGCGATCCGCCAGAATCCCACCGGCGCCGCTGAACACCGCGCCCTTGGCGAAGCTCTGGTGCTCGCGGACAAGCTGGAAGAAGGCGTGCGGGAGCTGCGCCTCGCCGTGAGCCTCAATCCCGATTCCGACGTTGCCCACCACGCTCTCGGCACGGCGCTGTTCCAGCAACAACAACTGCCGGCAGCGGAAAAAGAATTCCGCGAAGCGCTTCGCCTCAACACTTCCCCAGACAACCACTACTCTCTGGCGGCCTGCCTGATGACCATGGACCGCTACGAAGAAGCTTTGTCAGAACTCGAGACCGCCGCGCGCCTCGATCCCGAACGCAAGCTCTATCAGGCCCGCCGCGACGAACTTCAGAAGCTGATGCAGACGCAGTTGGAAATGCAAAGCAAGTGACGCCAAACAAGCGAAAGACACCAACTCGCGTTAAGGCAGCGCGCCGGGACAGTGCCGGGCAGTGTACTCCCGATATTTTCGGCGGGGCCGCGGGACTACTTAGACTAAGACGTAAGGGATTTGGGGAGAGATTGATATGGACATGACGCGATCCACACAGGCCGCAGCCGCCAAGCCGGCAAAAACCATTCTGCCGGAGGGCGATGTCCGGAACAACGACGTCCGGAACGATGTCCGCAATGATGTGAAGAACGATCTGCGGAACGCCGTCCGCCACGACGCCGAGGCCCAGCACAAGTCCTCAGGCTACGGCATGCCGTGCGCCAATTGCCGTCTCTACTATCCCGCCAACGAGGACACCTGTCCGGCTTGCAACAGCCGGGAGCGGGTTTCTCCTAACGTGGCGCCAGTGATGCCAAAAACGCAGGCTGCTGCCGAGCCTTTGCCGGACACCGCTGTCGTCGAGCAGGAGCGCGAGGCTTTTCTGAAGGAGTTCAAGTCACAACTTTTTGCGGCGCACGCCGAAGTCGCCAGCTCGCCCGTCGTGTGCGCGCTGGGAGAACACCACACGCAAGGCCCCGAGGCCGCCTCGATCTGCAAGGCGTGTTACGACCGCCTGCAGGAACGCGCCGATGTCTACGAAGCCGCCCTGCACATCGACTTGAAAGAAGCGGCGCAGATCGTCTACGACGCAGTCTGGGCCGATCCCTCCGATCCCAGCAAAACTTACTCCAACGCGGCCAGCGCGCTGCTCGGCGAATTGCGCAGGCGCTCCGGAGTCTCCAGCCTGCTGAGTCCGTTCCAGCCGCTGGGCAACTGACGCCTTTCTTTTGATGCGCGGGGAAGTGTTCCCAGGAGCACGAACTTACTCGGGCTTCACTGACACCCATTCTTTCCCTGCGTATAACTTGTAGCCAGCTCCGTCCTCAACCAGCTTCAGAGGCACGGCTCTCTTAAGTTCCGCATCCCTCTGATGGGGCACGCTCAGAACGTCTTCGCTGGCTACGTTCATGACCACAAACTTGTCCGCCGTAAATCCGAAGCCGTATTCTCCCGGCGCCAGCTCGGACCCGCCAATGTTCAGCTTGGACTCGGTAACGAGCATGCCCTGATATTTCTGCTGGATCGCCGTCGAGTATCCCGAGACATCGACGAGGGCGCCGATCGTGACCTTGCCGTTGGCGGTTTGAAATCCCGTTGCGTTTCGCAACTGCGTTGGCGCCTTCTGTCCACGGAAGAAAAACTCAGTGGGGACTAAGCTCTTGAGTTCGTCGCTGCTGAGGAGATGCTGCGCGGCCTTCTGAGCCAGGCCTGAGGTCAAGATTAGAAGTACAAGAATCCCCACCGCCGCTAAACGCAAGTTCTTCATCAAGTTGTCCTCATTGGGTGTGAGAAGTAGAAAGCTAATGGGAAATCTAGTCCTTCCGCGTGCCGTGGCGCAAATCAGGCCAGCCCGAAGGCCGCCATCGAGGTGGAAGTGTCTAAGTTGTTGATTCAACGATGCGCCAGAGGTGTCGGATCTTTGAGTAACTAAAAGCTATAGTCGGACGACCCCTAAGTGCATGAATCCAAAGGATCGAATTTCGACCCGGGAGTTAAATCGATTTAACTTGCCCGTAGACGCGGTCTGGGAAAACGATCGAGCCAGAGAGCGTTTTTGACTTTTCTTACGCTCTACGGCCTCCAGAACGCTCTAGCGCAGGTGTGTTGGAGGCAGGCAACCGGGCAGAAACCCTGTAACGGCGGTCGCCCGCAGCGCGCCGTACAGGCAATTACTGCTGGCTAAGGGTTTAGCAAGGGGAAGGGAGAATATATCAACTGAGAACGACAACTGTTTTATTCTTTGCCCGCAAGATTCGGATAGTCCACTGGTGCGCCTACACCTTACGCTGTGCCTATCATGACTTCCAATTACGCGACCTTCCCCGATACGACTGACGATGCCATACTCGTTGAGGACGCAACACTCCCAATGCCCGTGACGCAGTCCAACTCGATGAGCCCAACCAGCCAGTCAGACGACGCCCAGCGTGACGGCCGACGAAACGACGATCGACGAGATGACGACCCCCGCTGGAAAGCGATCGTCACGCGCGACTCCAGGCAAGATGGCGAGTTCGTCTTCGCCGTATCGAGTACGGGCGTGTACTGCCGGCCGTCGTGCCCGGCGCGGCGTCCGCGGCGCCAGAACGTGACGTTCTATGCGCGCCCCGAGCAGGCCGAGAAAGCCGGCTTTCGCGCCTGCCTGCGTTGCCGGCCGCGCGTCGGGTGGCCCAGCGGCCACCCGCAAGCCGATTCGGCGAAGGAGATCTGCCGCTACATCGAGCAGCACCTCGATGAGCCGATCACGCTCGAACGCCTGGGCAAAGCCTTTCGGCAAAGCCCTTTCCACTTGCAGCGGCGCTTCAAGGCGGCCGTCGGGATCACGCCGCGCGAGTATGCCGATTCCTGCCGCCTGCGGCAGCTCAAACGTAACCTGCAGGCCGGGGACAATGTGACCCGCGCCATGTATGACGCCGGTTACGGCTCCAGCAGCCGGCTCTACGAAAAGACCGCGTCACAACTTGGCATGACGCCCGACAAGTATCGCCGCGGCGCCATCGCTGCTTCGATTCGATACGCCTGCGCCGATTCGCCGCTGGGACGCATGTTGATCGCGGCCACCGACCGGGGTGTTTGCGCGATTCAGTTTGCGCGTTCCGACGGCGAGTTGCTTGAAGGCCTGAAGCGCGAGTTCCCGTTTGCCGTCCGCAAACCTGACCAAGGGGCGTTGCGGGCTTGGGTTGCAGCTTTGCTTTCGAAGATGACCGGGCGCGAATTGAATGCCGCTTTGCCCCTGGATATCCGCGCGACCGCATTTCAGCGGCGCGTGTGGACTTACTTGCAATCGATCCCGTTCGGAGCAACCCGGTCTTACGGCCAGGTGGCAAAGGCGATCGGTCAACCCAGCGCCAGCCGCGCTGTGGCGCGGGCTTGCGCGACGAATCCCGTGGCGGTTGCGATTCCGTGCCATCGCGTAGTCCGCGAAGATGGCAACATCAGCGGCTACCGCTGGGGCGTGGAGCGCAAGAAAGCGCTGCTCGAGATGGAGCAACGCTCACCAGAATGCTGATGCGTTAACCGCCCACCGCTGTCATTTCGTGTTGCCTGGGGCGGCCGCCTTTCAAACCGTTGGCACGGGCTGCCCTTTTCTTGGCAGCGCTTTTCGCGGAACCTCCGTTGCGGCCTATCTCGGCCATCCAGCGTTTGTCGCCGTAGACTCGCCGCAATAAGCTGGGAACATATAGATCGAGGTCGAGAGCGGGCCAATGCAAGCCGGTTCCGCGGCCGAGAATTTCTATCCGCGCAATCTGCCCCTTCGTGGCCGATTGCAGCCCTTGCAGGTCTTCACGTGGAATCATGTGCCGACGGCCATCACTTCGCTTAAGGATGAGAAGATCCAGCCCTGGTCCCGGCTTGTATTCCACTTCGGTGACACGCGGTTCATTTCGCAGATTCCGGGCGCGCGCGATGGCGCGGTCGATCTCGGCGTCGGTTGTCTCGATCTTATGTCGCTCGACCTTATGCCTAGCCATGTATGTCCTCCCACAGTTCCGTGAGTTCCGCAAAGTGCAGAGCCGCGATGTTCAAAATCTTCTTCACGTCGGATCGCTTGGCATTCGACGGCCCGATGGCGTCCTTCCGGTTCGATAAGGCTACCGTCCCATCCAACCGAAGATCGACAATCGCCTCTGTCTCGCTGTAGAAGCAGTGAACATGGCGCGGTGCGTGATCGTTGGAATAGGCGACGAACAGAACGCCGTCGAACTCAAGCGATCCCACAAGAGCATTATAACCCAAGCGGCGCTTGGGTTAGTAGGCTCCTTTTCACCGACGGGCCACGACCGCCCAGTTCACAAACGCCAGCGCGATGGTTGCGACCAGGATCAACGACTGGCCGAAATCCACGCGCGTTACCAAAATCAAACATAGGATCACGCCCAGCACCGCGAAGAAAGTTCCTGCGGGCAGGTGGAACATTGCGCTTGCGCCTTCCGGTTGCTTGCGGCGGAGGATGGGCAGGGCTACGCAGCCGACACCGTAGTAGAGCAGGCGGGCTACGGCGGAGAGGGTTACGTTCCATTTGAAGTCGCCGAGCAGCGCTAATCCCCAGACCATGGCCGCAAACAGGAGAATCGAGACATACGGTGTGTGAAAGCGGCGGTGCACGGCGGCGAAGGCTTTGGGGAAGTCTCCTTGTTCGGAGAGGGCGAAGGGGACGCGGGGCATGGCGAGAATTTTTGCGCTGAGGTAACCGTAGAAAGAGATCAGGGCGCCGACCGCCACCAGCGCCGCGCCGACGGGACCAACCGCTAGCCGCGCTACGTCGGCTAGCGGGCGCTGGCTGTGCGCGGCGTCGGGCAGCACTCCGATGACCGCCCACTGGATTAGCGCGTAGATCGCGGTGCAGACTGCGAGAGCCGTGAACAGCGCGAAGGGAGCGTCACGGCGGGGATTTTTCGCTTCGCTCATGGGCGCGAGCGCAGTCTCGAACCCGCCATAGGCAAAGACCAGAAGCAGCATGGCTTTCAGCCATTGGCTGGTGCTGGGCGACGCGATGGGCGCAGCCGCAAGGTTCCAGTGGTGCTGCTGAAGTACGAACAGGCCTAGAACGATCACGGCAAACAGCGGGACGAGCTTGGCGGCCGTAAAGAGATTGCTGACCTGCGCCCCGGCGCGCACGCCACGAATGTTGATGAAGGTCAGAAGGCCGACCAGCACGGTGAGAATGATTGCCCGGGACAGCGGATCTTTGGCGTGTGGAAAGAACTCGCCCAGATAAATCACAAACAGGTTGGCGTTGGCGGCGGGCGCGGCGACTTGCCCGAGCCAGAGCATCCATGCGGTTTGAATTCCCATCAGGCGTCCGAAAGCGACGCGGGCGTAGAGATAGGGACCGCCGGCTTCCTGAAAGCGCGATGCAACTTCGGCGAAGCAGCCGATGATCACGCTCATGCCGACACCCGCGGCGAGCACGGCGTAAGGGCTGTAGTTGCCGATTAGAGCGGCAACGGTTGAGGGCAGGCCAAAAACTCCGCTGCCGATGATGGAGTTCACTACCAGCGCGACCAGGCTCCAGCGGCCGATGGCGCGGATCAGTTGGCGGCCGGGTGGGCTTGTTGGAGTGGATTCCATTCGTGCGTTTGTATCATAAGCGGACGATACTTCAATAACTGTGGAGCTTGGGGGCCCCGCTTCGCGCTGGCTTGGACCCTTCGGCTTCGCTCAGGGCAGGCAGCCGAGGCTGTCTCCACATGTTCTGTATGAATCCTAAGGGCGGTGACTTTGGAACACTCCTCGACTGCACTGTTGGCTTAGGAGAGCATCGGGCGCGCGGGCCCGGTCCGGCTAGTGAGTGAAAGCCTTGCCAGTAGCCGCTTTCAGGGCCATCCAACGCGTTACGTTACCTTGCAGACCAAAGTAATTGCTTGAATTACGAAAGCGCATGATCGTGGGACATCTATCCGCTGTGCGCTGCCGATGAGATGTTCAAACACGCGATCGCTACTGTAAACCCATGGGGAACGAGACTGAGATGGACGACCTTCACACGCGGATGATGCGAGTTACCGACGACCTGCGCGCGATTCAGCGGGAGCTGAATTACGCCGCCATGCAGGCGCCCAGTGACCCCGAGTTGATGGAGGCGTTGAGCGCGCTGCCGGAGACGGAAGCCATCCAGGTTCTGACTAAGTCGCTAGACCAGATGCGCCACTTCCTCTGGTTCTACACGCAGGTGATGAGCAACGATCCCGAACTGGGCGACAAGCTGCGCCAGTCGAATGCGTCGCAAACCGTCGAAGACGGCAAGGTGGATACTTCTTTTCTCGATAAGCTCACGCGTGCCGATGAGGCGGTGCTGTTGCGCTATCTGGCGGACACCCAGGACCGCAAGCCGAATTAACCGTCTGCATTTGAGCAGTGACACGCAGAAACCAAGATCCCTCGCTTCGCTCGGGATGACAAGACACTTAGAGGCTGCGGCCGCGCACGATCGTTTTTCTCACTTCTCCGTCTGGACTCAATACAACAAGATTCGCCTCCGCGCCCGGAACTATTTGACCGTGCTCTGTGAGGCCGGTCGCCTGCGCTGGATTCACCGTCGCGGCACGTACAGCGTCCTGCAGGGTCCAGCCGGCGAATTTCGTCACGTTGCGAACCGCGCAGTCCATGGTCAGGACGCTGCCCGCAAGTTTTCCATCCATCGTGCACTTGCCGTCTTTAACCTCGACCTGTATGGGACCGAGCTGGTAGGTGCCATCGGGCATGCCCGCCGCGGCGGTGGCATCGGTAATCAGCACGGCGCGCTCGACGCCCTTGGCCTGGAGGAAAAGCTGCACGACCTCAGGCGCGACGTGAATTCCATCGACGATGATGTCGGCAGTGAGCCGGCTGTCGGTAAGCACTTCGGCGAGGATGCCGGGATCGCGGTGATCCAGCGGCCGCATGGCGTTGAAAGTGTGAGTGGCGTGGCGGGCGCCGGCCCGGACGCCGTCGCGAGCCACTTCGAGCACGGCGTCGGAGTGGCCGATGCTCACACAAACCTTGCGCCGTGCCGCTTCCGCGATCACCTCGAGCGCTCCGGGAAGTTCCGGCGCGATGGTCATCATGCGCACCTGTCCCCGCGCGGCCTGCCAGAGACACTCAAAGATTTCCAGCGTGGGCTCGAGGAGATATTCCGGGGGATGCACGCCGCGCCGCTTGTGACTGAGGAACGGACCTTCCAGATGGATGCCGACCGGCCGAGCCTGCACGGCATTGGTATTGCCGTTGCTGGAGTCGGGAGCCGCAGCAATCGCGTCGGCCAGGCGTTCAAGGGCAGCGCAAGTCTGATCGAGCGGGGCAGCGACGGTGGTCGGGAAGTAGCCGGTGACGCCATGCGCGGTCAGGAATTTGTTCAGGTGCGGGAGTTCGGCAGGCGAGGCGCGCATGACGTCAAGGCCAGCGCCGCCGTGCATGTGAATGTCGACGAAGCCGGGCGCAAGAATCGCTCCGGCAAAGTCTTTGGTGAGGTCGACCACGGTGGCATTGCTTGGGATTTCCGTTTGCGCGCGCGAGGTAACCGCCGAGATGAGGCCGTCCTCAATAAACAGGAGCGGCTCCGGTATCTCTTCTTGCGGCGTAAAGAGACGATAAGCGGAGAGGACAATCATGTTTGGTAAGATCGTGTTTGGTCAGATCATGTTTCGGCCACCAGTGTAACGCGAAGAATGGTCCCGGCAAGCGGAAGGATTAGCCAGGCGTTTGCGATGCTATAATCTTACTGCCTATCGAGAGGTAGAGTGTGCGGGTGGATGGCCTTCCCTGTTGCCGCCCGCGTCGTCGGGGAGTGGCTCAGCCTGGTAGAGCACCTGGTTCGGGACCAGGGGGTCGGAGGTTCAAATCCTCTCTCCCCGACCAATCTCATTGAAAATAAATATTTTGCGAGCTACGAAAACTGGAATGAATCCCTGGGCCGAGGCCAGGGGTTCAGATGCGCTGCAAGTCGCGCCCATAGATCTAAAGCAGTTAACGAGTTGTCGTGGAGGCTTGGGAGTCATTCTTGTGCGGGGGACTTACAAAAGGACTTACATTCTTCCATTCTGGACCCTTTGGGCTGCCATATTACGCCAATTGGCGTGACGCTAAATAGCGTAACGATGCGTCCGTACCAGTGTTTATCGCGTATCAAGTTTCCGCAGTGTCGAGATCTTCCAATCTCACGTCACGTGTCTCGCGTATGAAGAGCAGAGCCAGTATAGCAGCGGCTCCGTAGACCGCGTAAGTGAGAGGTAGATAGTGCCAGCGATGAGCAACGTCCTGACCGATCAATTTTGCTAAAAGAGGCGGCGCGATCATTCCAGCCAAAATGCCCGACAAACCGTAAGAAATACCCGCGCCCGAGTATCGAAACTTTGTCGGGAACGTCTCTGAGGTGAGAATCGGCACGAGCCCGTGCAACAATCCCATCCCGAAAAGCACAATCAGGCATTCTAGAACTGCTACGAGCACTACGTGCCTGCCTACGATCGCCAGGGCGAAGGGATAAGAGATCAACGTTGTCGCACCGATAGCGAAATAGGCGAGCCTTCTGCGCTTGCAAATGTCGGCTAATGGTCCGCTGAGCAGTACTCCCGTGACATCGGCAAAGCGGCTAAGAAAGATGATGATCGCCGCAGTGGCCAAGGGGATACCTGCGAGATGCATGAACGAGACGATGTAGGTTCCCGTCACGACCGTATCCAAGTTCTGAAACGCAGCAACCGTCGCCAGAAGGAAGATTGAACCCGCGTGTTTCCGGAAGACATCAAAGCTGGGCAAACGGGCGAGTTGTTGCCTGTGCTTGAGTTGCTCAAATAGAGGGGAGTCGGCCAGCTTATACCGCGCTACCAGAGCTGGAATGACTATGATTGCGGACAGCAGCATGGCAACCCGCCATCCCGTCGTCGCAAAACTCTTCCTTAAGAGCAGGAACATGCCGCTCGCAGCCATAATGCCCAGGGCCAGGCCGAGATTCGCCAGCGACATCCAAAACGCACGAGAGCGGCGGTTGGCCCCAAATTCCGCGAGCAAAGACGTGGCCCCGCCAAATTCACCCCCCACTCCGATTCCCTGAATGATGCGGAGGAGAACCAGGAGTATCGGCGCCGCCATGCCTATCGTTACATAGCCCGGAAGCAAGCCCGTTAGACAGGTGCTGGCTCCCACAACAACAATGTTGATCAGGAACGCGAACTTGCGCCCGGACCTGTCACCAAAGTGCCCGAAGATGAAGGCACCGAGTAGGCGTGCGGGGTGCCCAGCTGCATAGGCCAAGTAGGAGAACACCAAGGCTTGTGTTGGCGGCAACTTCGGGAAGAAGATCTCCGGAAAGGCGCTCGCCGCTGCGAATCCGAAAATCGCAAAATCATAAAACTCCACCAGGACACCGGCGGTTGCGGAAAAAGCCAGAATAATCAATGTTCGAGTATCGGCGCTTGGGACAGAACTCTCGGACATGTAGGGCTGACCACCAGAAAGTTCCTTGGCAACCGGCAACTTCGGAACAGATGTCATGAGCGTCTCCCCCATGCCGACCAGAGTATCGATGAGGGCATCATGAAGCTGGGATTGTTTAACCGTGCCAGATCCTCATCGAATTGTTGCGGGGTGATGTAATTGGCCTCGACCATCGTTTCTCGAAGCTGTTCGAAGTTCGCCCGCATCATCGCGATACCAGGAGATCCGCTTTGCCACATGAATAATTGCGCCGACGCTCCCAAGCTGATCAACCCCTTTTCTCGCAGTAACCCGGAAAGCAATCGTCCATACCGACGATTCACGCCGCCATCTTCCAAGAGTCTTAGCATCGCGACATGTGTCTGCAGAAGCACTTCGCCTGAACTGAGTGCCGGATCCGGCGGAAGGGAGCAGCTATCGTATTCCTCGACCAATAGCCACCCTCCCACTTTCAAACTGGAAACCATACGCGCCAGAGCGGCATCGCGCTCGCGAACGTGCATCAGTACAAGACGCGTGTGAATCAGATCGAACTCTGCGTCCGGCAGAGGATCGGACCCTATATCATGGGTTCGTACGTCTAGAGTGGGGCCCCGCAAGGGCTCTAAGAAACGGGTATCGACGTCGGTGACCCACACACACCCCGTGGGACCCACACGATCTGCAAGGTACTTCGCAATCGTTCCACTGCCGGCGCCAACTTCTAAGCAGCGCCATCCGCACGCAACACCCAAGTTTTCCAAATGACGGATGGTTTGTGGGTCATAGATTGTGGCTAGTGCTGCGAATCGAATTGGCGCCTCTTCGCCTTTATTTGCGAGGATGTAGTCGGAGTGAACCACCTTTATCGCTGTGGCATCGCAGATTCCCATGACTCCCTCTTCTCTGTCCGGATTAAAAACTGGCCTGAACCGATTCCTCAAGTTTCGGTTTAGACCATTGATTTAGCGGCGAGTCGGCCTATAATACAAGCTCAAAAACGTTAACAATTGTTGAGGTTTACTTAATGATCGACTTTACCTCTCGCCAGCTCCGGGCCTTTTTGCTGGTCGCCCAGCACCGCAGCTTCACACGGGCCGCTGGCGCGCTGTTCATCACCCCTTCTGGATTGAGCCTGTTGATCAAGGAGCTGGAGAACCAGTTGAGCGTCAGGCTCTTTGAACGCACGACGCGGCAGGTCACCCTTACTAGTTCGGGAACCGAGTTGCTAGTGGCGGTTCAGCGCAACCTTGATGAACTGGACAGATCTCTCGCGCAAGTCGCGCGAAGAAAGGATGCTCTAGGCCCATCTCTGTCGGTGGGTGTGCCGCCATTTTGGGCGGCAGGTGTGGTGGCCCAGGCCATCAAGGCGTTCCGTCCTCGCAGACCCGAGCTCCGGCTTCAGGTATTCGATAGTGATAGCGCCACAACTTTACCAAAGGTCGAGTCCGGGGAACTCGACATGGCCCTGGGTTTCTTTTTTAAGCATGTTCCCGGTATTCGGCGCACTCCACTGTTTCGTTTTTCGCTCATGGCGATAAGAGCAAATTCAGCGCGTGATTCGTCGCCGCGTAGCGTTACGTGGGCGTCGCTGAAAGGAGAGAAATTCGTTGCAATGCAGCCGTCCCTGCCCTTGCAGCAGTTCGTCGACAGGCATCTTGCGAAAGCTGGAATCGGCTACCGACCCAGTCTTGTGTTGAACTATCTCCACACACAAATCGCTATGGTGGAGGCCGGACAGGGAATTGCGATCGTTCCTTCCTACACATTGCCGGAGTGCCGAAATCGGGGGTTAATGATCAGTCCATTGGTCAAACCAACCGTGCACCTTGATTTCTACCAGATCCGCAACGGTGGTAGGAAGCTTTCGCCCGTCGCAGAAGAGTTCACTGAGTTCTTAAAGAACTACATAGTTACTTGGGCGGGCAAATCCGGTCTAGTGTGAACGCACAAAAATCGGTAATGCGTCACGCGGATTTCAACGAGTAACGTTGAACAGACCTTGACCGGCAGCAACTGGGCCTAGTGGGACTGCCATTCGAGGACTTACATTCATCCCTGAATGGCATGATTGAGCAAGAATCAGACGGTTGAAGCACCACCTAAACGATTGAGTAGCAACGAAATTGATTCCGGCACCCTGAATTCGGGACCAGGGGGTCGGAGGTTCAAATCCTCTCTCCCCGACCAAATTGTTTCCAACCACTTACAGCAGCGGCGGGAACTCAAAACCGACCCACATGGTTTGCACCAGGTGCTCTAGCGCGCCGGCCCGCATGAGTATTGACGCTTTGCCCAGCGAAGAGTGCGGGGGCCGTCTACAAGATCGACACAGCAATGTGTGACGGAAAAACATCTGCATCCGTTCAGGATGTTCACGATCACCGGCCCGAGCAAAATGAACAACACACACCTTCATGATTCACCTCCACTCGTGTGATGACCCGATGATCGATGGGTCCTCTTGCGCTTTGCCTTTTTGCTTTCGCCTTCGACTACACGCCCTGGACGATGACCAATTCCGAGTCAGCCGTGGCTTGGCGCAGCGCCTTCGGCTCCGCGTATTCTGGCGAAGCCCACCACTCTCGCGCCTGCTCCATGCTGGGAAACTCGGCGATGATTAGCCGTTCGCGCGGCCACTCTCCCTCGAGAACAATGGGGCCGCCGCGCGCAACCAATCGCGCGCCATACTTCGCCATTGTTGGCAGCAGCATCCGTCTGTAATCCTCGAACCGAACCGCATCTTTGATCGTAAGATTTGCAATGACATAGACTGCCATGTGTTCCTCCTTTATCGCGTGATCGATGAATTTTGCCGTACGAAGTTCTTGAAACTGGCGGCCACGTTGTTTTCCGTTCCGAGCAACTAGCGTAATCGCAGCCGCCAGCAACCAGATTGCCTGAACTCCAGCAACTACTGTGACTGCGTCAGGCAAGGTCAGAGTGAATAGAAAAATCGCCCCTAGCGCCGCAAATACCACTGCTAACGGAAGCACCACATATCCAAAGAGTCCGCGCCGCACCTGCGAGCTGAGAAGAACAATCCCCAATGGCAGGAACAGAACTGGAGCTAACATCAGCCAGTAGCCGCCTAAGATGATCTTTGCAATTAGAAAAGTGATAATCATGTCGATTTAGTCCTTTCGCCTGGGACGGCACAGTCCGCCGGTTTTGGCTACCCCCGCCCCGTGCCCAATTTCTGCCGAGTAAATTCACCAACTCCAGATTGACCTGTTCCGCATGCGTCCAGTTCAGA
>CAVVMQ010000003.1:0-1160888 GCA_963749295.1 uncultured Acidobacteriaceae bacterium | reverse complement strand
GTCTCAGGATGTTTCTGTCGATTCGCTCAGCAGCACCGCCAAAATAAGAGCGCGAGCGTTGTCGTCGGTGGTGTAGTCTTCACCGAGGTTGGGGACGCTGAAGATGGCGTGCTGCACATTTCCGTGTCATTGGTTAGCCGATGCAGGTGATCCAGTTTCAGCGAAGGCAGATGATTCAGCGATTTGGGAATGGCGCGGGCGGAGAACTGAACTCGTGGGGTTTCCATGCGGTCGCTGCGCACTTGTGAAAAACTTTCCATGTAACCCTGCGCCACTCTTTTCCAGACCATCTCCCGCGAAAACAGGTAGCCGCGTTTCCGCATGGCGTGGCGTATCGCAGGGGTATCAGGAGTTCGATTGTCTTTTGCGCGATCGCGCCGGGATTCTCGAAAGGAACCAGAGCGCCCGGCGGTCGTCCAGCAACTCAATCGCGTGCCAATACGGAGTCGAAATGATCGCTTTGCCGCTCCCAGCGCATACGCCAGCGTGCCAGAAACCACCTGCGCCTCATGCCGGTAGGGAGTGATGTAAATATCGGCGGCGCCAATAAACTCAACCATCTCCTCGGGAGCGACGAAGCGGTTGTGGAAGAGCACTTGCGACTCCACTCCCACTTCTTTCGCTAGCGCTTGCAGGCTGGCTCGATACTTATCGCCCTCGCGGCGGAGAACATGAGGATGGGTCGCTCCCGCGACGATGTAGACGACGTTCTTGTGCCTGGACAGAATCTGCGGCAGCGCCTGAATCACGTTCTCGATTCCCTTATTTGGCGAGAGCAGGCCGAACGTCAGCAGAACTGCCTTCCCTTCCACTCCGAAGCGGTCTTTATAAAAATTCGGATCAAGAAATGGCAGATCCGGAACCCCGTGCGGAACCATGTCGATCTTCCCGCCGGGAATCCTGAAGACTTCTTGCAATATCTGGGACGAAAGCTGGCTCATCACGATAAGCCGATCCGAAAGCTCTGCGATCTCCGCCATCACCATCAGTTGGTCAGGGTTTGGCTCGCGCAGAACCGTGTGCAGCGTGGTCACGACCGGCATCTTCAAGCCGCGCAGCAGACCCAAAATATGGCTTCCAGCCGGACCACCGAAGATTCCATATTCGTGCTGCAGGCAGACCATGTCGATATTGTTGAAGTTCAGAAACTCAGCCGCGTCCTGGTAAAACTTCAAGTCGTCCTGGGAGAGCGACCAGCGCACGCGCGCCGGATAGTCATACCCTTCCGGTGTGTCGTTCACGGGGAGCGCCAGCAGCCGGGCCGCCCCGTACTCCGCTGAAATGGCCTCGCACAGGTCGGTGGTGAACGTGGCGATTCCGCACTGCCGCGGAAGATAATTCCCGATCACCGCGATTCGGCTGGGCAGAGAGGGTTTCGCATGCGATCGCACGCGGGCCGGTGCAGTTATCTCGCGCACGAGCGGGCGCAGACTGACGATTTCCAGGGCGCGATTTGGAAGCGCTGTGATCTGTACCGCCATTTTCCCCGTTTCTGGTGTAAGCAATTATTGCAAGAGGCCCTTTTCACCGGAGGGCGCAAGCGACCACTAGAAGATGACTAACAGTTTGTCTCTGTGTGAGTATTCAACGAAAGAAGATGTGCAAACTGGTCAAAATTGATCAGCGCATCCCCTTGCGGCTGTGCAAAATGTGGCTATGAAAGCCAAGAAGGACCTGGCCCTGGCCGTTCGTTGCCCCACCTGTGGCGCCAAACCTGGAGAGCAATGTGAGCTCAGCACCGGCCAGCCCCGCAGCGCACCGCATCGAGACCGGCGCCTGGAAGCCTCGAACAACTAGCCGGTCGGCTCCTCCGGGTTTCTGGAAAACTGTGCAGAATAGCTCACTCTTGGAAGGCCCCCAGTCCTATAATTTACTTCTATGGCGTCCTCTGCGGCAGCCAAAAAAAACCGCGGATTCAATCCCAACACATTCCTCGCCACCATCGGCGACGGCAGGAAGATTCTGTCTGTTGCGAAAAAACAGATGATCTTCGCGCAAGGGGACGCAGCAGACGCAGTGTTCTATGTTCAACAAGGCAAAGTAAGGCTCACCGTCGTATCCAAGATCGGCAAGGAAGCGACAATTGCCATCGTGGGTGAGGGGAACTTTTTTGGCGAAGGTTCCCTGGCGGGCCAGCTTCTGCGCATGGGTTCCGCGGCGGCCATGACCGATTGCGAGATTCTGCGCGTAGATAGGAAGACGATGATCAGTGCGCTCCACCGCGAGCCCGCCTTCTCTGAGATGTTCGTGGCTTATCTGCTGGCGCGCAATATCCGCTACGAAGAGGATCTGGTCGACCAACTTTTCAACTCCAGCGAAAAGAGGCTGGCTCGCGTCCTTCTATTGCTGGCTCATTTCGGCAAGGAGGGGATTCCTGAGACGGTCGTCCCGAAGATCAGCCAGGAGACTCTTGCCGAAATGGTGGGAACCACGCGCTCGCGAGTCAGCTTCTTCATGAACCGGTTCAGGAAATTGGGCTTCATCCACTATGCCGGCGGAGTAGAAGGCGGCCTGCAGGTCCACAGCTCGCTTCTCAATGTAGTTCTGCACGATTAAGCCCTCCGCTACCACGGTTGGCTTTTAGCGCCTGTGAGCAATTTTGAGCAGAATTGCCAGGCGGCCCACCTATATACATCCTGGATGGCTTCGAACAGCACTGTTCTTTGCATCCACCGGGACCCGGCTCAACTGAGTTTGTCGCAGGAACACGGATACGAACTGCTGACCGCGACCAACGGTCGCGAAGGTCTGCGGCTTTTCGCGTCCCAGCCCGTGGATGCGATTGTGCTCGACTACCATCTCGGACTCTTAGATGGCCTGGTCGTTGCGAATGAGATGAAGCGGGTCCGGCCGGCGATTCCCATTGTCATGCTGGCGGACAATCTGGATTTTCCCGACGGCGCTCTGCGCTCGATCGACGCGCTGGTAACCAAGTCCGACGGAGCTCATTTTCTGTGGGCAACCGTTCACTTTGTAATGAGTGTGAAGCCGACTCAGGCTCGTGAACAAAAGTTGCGGACTCGAGCGCCGGGAGATCGGAGCCGGCACGACAGCCCGTTCGCGCCGGCGAACCCTTTGCACACAAAAGCACTGCCCGCCCTCAACGAGGCTCCTTTTTCGGCAAAAGAGTGGAGAAGCATTTGCACGGGAGCGGTCCGGTTCTGAAGCCGCACCAGCAGGTTGTCTCTCTCAGATCGCACTTCGACGGCCGCCCACGAGGTTAAGCACTAGGACCACTAACGCTACCACCAGCAACAAATGGATCAGGCCTCCCGCTATATGCAGGCTGAACCCCAAGAGCCACAGAATCAGAAGCACCACGAAAATTGTCCAAAGCACGTTAGCCTCCTTCTTAATCTCAGACTGTCGTTATTTTGATTGTTTGTGTTCTCTAATACTGAGCCGGATTGCTCAATCGCGGAGATTAATTCGGTTTTGCAGCCCTTGGCCCTCTCTGCCCTGGCCACAGGAAAGTGAGCAATCCAGACCAGCTATTTTTTCTCGTATAAACGATCATCGCTCCTAGAGACGAGCAATCCTTCTCGCTCTTTCAGGTCCCCTGAACTAAGTCAGCCATCTGAAGTCTTCCCAACCTTAGTTTCACAGCTCCGAAAGGAATAATTTCATGAAAAAGACAATTTCACTTTTGTTGATGAGCTTGATGGGCATGGTTGGAACTTACGCCTTTGCCGGCTCAGACCGGGAAGAGACCGTTGAGCGCATGCAAAAATCCGTAGACGTTCTGCAGTCAATCATGTCAACGCCTGACAAAGGCATTCCGGAAGAAGTGCTGGCCGGCGCCAAGTGCATCGTCGTAGTGCCAAATTTGATCAAAGGCGGCTTCATCTTTGGTGGCAAGCATGGACGCGGCGTGGCTTCCTGTCGCACGCATGAAGGCTGGAGCGCTCCCGCATTCGTCTCCGTCGGTGGCGGAAGCTGGGGATTGCAGATCGGCGTCGAAGGCGTGGATCTGGTTATGCTGGTCATGAACGACCGCGGCTTGCAGCATCTGCTTTCGAGCAAATTCGAAATGACCGGTGAAGGCTCGGTGGCAGCGGGCCCGGTAGGCCGCCATACTTCCGCCGGCACTGACATACTACTGAACACCGAGGTGCTGACTTATTCGCGCTCGAAAGGCGTATTCGCCGGCCTGACCTTGGAAGGTGCGGTAATCGAGCAGGACAACGACTCGACTCGCGCCATTTACGGTCACCACATGATGTTCCGCGACATTCTTTCGGGTAAAGCTTCAACTCCCCGCAGCGCGGACGCGTTCGTGAGGGCGGTCTCCGAAGCAGGACACCAGGCGCACGTTGCCGAAGCCAGAGAAGACCGGCAGTAGTCGCATCGGGAGCGCCATCAACGGGCGGGATTTGTAGCTGACCGGAGCCGCGCAGGCTTCCGGTCAGTTTTATCTTGCGGCGATGGTTTTGAGAATCCGGGATGGAGAAGTAGGCTCAGCTTTGACCTGTTGGCGGGCATCTTGTTATACATCTACTTTCATCAGACCGTTCGGCGCGAGGTTGGCGTCATCTTGAGGCGTTGCCGCCCAGCACCGGAGGATACGAATGAGCACCCGGAACAACATATTGGGGCTTATTTTCTTGGCGGCTGTGCTGGCGTTCGCGATATTCGCGGTGAAGCGGCTCCGTTCATCCACGAGACCAGGAAGCATCGCGGCGCTGCTCGCGAAAAGCAAGCCGGCTCCAAAGCCGTCGCAGCCAAAGCCTTCTGCCGCGGTCCCGGCACCATCCCCTGCAACCATATCCTCGGCAGCACCGGTTTCTGCGGCACCTTCTTCTAATGGAAAGGAGCAGGCATCGGCTCCGGCAGCGGGAGGAGCGGTGGCCAGTTCGAAGCAAGAACCATCCCCGGCAGCAGCCACTCCGACTGGCACTGAAGATCCTCGTCCCCAACTCCGGTTACAGGCTGGCGTTCGCTTGTGGATTCGGGTCACCTCCATCAATCGCAAGCCGGATGGAAGCTTTACCTTCCGCGGAACTCTGTTGCAGGCAGTTGACCTTGCGAACGCGAATCAGCTTGATCAGGGCACAGAACTGGCCGGGTCTGGGACAGTGAACAACGGACACGTCACGGTCTTGCTCACGGGATTCACCGTCGGCGGAGCGAACTACGCGCTGGTGCAGGATGGCGCGAGTGGATCGAGCCGACGTCCCGGAACTGGACTGGCAGTTGAACTCGATCCCGGCAAACTGCTGGAAGTGTGGCTTGCATCGTCGCCGGTTTATCGGAAAACTCCCTGAAAATAAATTTGCCGAGGCTGCTTGAGATTCCGGCTCTCCGATGCCGGCGTCAGCGTTGAGATGGGATACCCCCTCCCCCTCGGTCTATTGGAATCATCGCTATTAGCGCGAAAATGCGAAGTAATCTATGGGGCACAATCACTTGCGGGCAAAATCTTGATGCCAAAGAACTTGCAGGTCGGAAACTTGGATCACGCAGACCCAAAACGGAACAAAGCGGTTTCCGCGCACCGTCACGGCCTCGATTATGATTGCGCAAGTTTGATCGTGGCACAAGGTCAGATGTCACACGGGAGTTGTGGAAATATTTGAGCGCGACGAAGTTCTGAGTGGATCGCGCCGAGCGCATGAAGGTCAATAGCCCGCCCGTCGATCTCGACGACGAATCTTGGAATCTTCCTTTTTGACATGTCCCAATTTCCTATGGACTATCATGGTATCCGATGATATTGATAAGTCAAAGAACAATGAGAGGAAGGTAGGAACGGGTGGGGAAACCGAGGTTGCTCGATCTTTTCTGTTGCGCTGGCGGCGCTGGCATGGGGTACAGCAGGGCCGGATTCAGGGTCGTCGGCGTCGATGTTAGCCCCCAGCCGAACTATCCATTCGAGTTCATCCAAGCTGACGCACTTACGCTCGACTCAAAGTTCATTACTTCATTCGACGCCATTCACGCTTCGCCGCCGTGTCAGGCCTATTCCGACCTCGCGAAGCGGAACGGCAACGGGCATAAATGGCCGCGTCTGATAGAACCGATCCGAAAACTCCTGATTCGGTCGGGGCTGCCGTACATCATAGAGAACGTGGACCCACCTGCCTACCCTCCGGCCCGCCGACGCCAAATCTAACTCCCGACTACGCTTCGGTTCCTTTTGACAGGAAGGTCCTTAGCCACGGAGTCAAAAGCCTGTCATGGGCCTGGGGGTTCGCCTCGATGAATGCTATGAACCTATTGCATGCATGATGCACAACCCCACGGATACAGACTTCACACCCGTTCTTGCAATGCCCATGATTGTGCTCCAAGACAACGACCGGCTGTGTCCTGCACTCGCCTGCGTGCTCAATATTTCGGGCGTGAAAATAGCAGTAGTCGCTGCCGTATCCGCAAACCGGACAGATGCCTTTTTGCTCGGCCAGCAACCTGGTCCGTAGTCTCTTCCGATCGGCCCCGGTCATGGAAGCCCCTTACTTTCATCCCCTAGAAGCCAGCTGGCTTCAACGCCTAGGACCTCGGAGAGAGCCTTAAGTTCATAGTCGAGAACGTGGCGGAGACCGTTTTCGATCTTGGCGATTGCGGCGCGATCGAGCTGAATTCCACTCCGGGCGAGCCTCCCAGAAAGGGCGTCCTGCGTTAGGGCTGGCCTACAACCTCGACGGGCCTTGGCCACGCGCCTGCCAATAATGTTTTTCCGCGCGGGCTTTTTTTTCACATGGAAAGAGTACTTTGCGGGCAAGACGGATGTGTTCTAAACTAGAACATCAACGGCGAAGGGACAGACGGTGAGTCGGTAGTCGAGCGCCTGTCGGCCAGTCCTTCGCACGGAGAGAGAAACGGATGAAAGATCGACCTACGGCCCCCGGGATCGGGAACCGGATACGAAGCGGGAACCGTCGTTTGGCCAAGGATAGTGCAGGCCCTCGCAATACCGATCGAGCACAGTGGGGCGCGTTGCCATGGTCAGCTTTGCGGGCGCCACCGGACTGAGCGGGGATCTGAAGACTGACCCCGAAACGGTGCTCGGCGATTTGCTCGCTGACCTTATGCATTGGTGCGACGGCCAGAAGGCTAGCGACTGCCTCGTCGAGTCCATTGATTTTGAATCGGCTCTTAAAAGAGCCCGCGACCACTACCGCGCAGAGAGCCGATGATTGGGAGCAGGCTGGAAAATCGTCACCCACAATGATGTTACCTATCTAAAACCCGGACAGTACGTCCTGACTGAAGAGCCTCCGGAACAAGCCATCAAGTTCGAGCGCAGCATCTCCGCAAAGCTGCGTGCCGAAGTTCTTGACCGCAACGGATTCACCTGTCAAATGTGCGGCCTCACACCCGGTGAAATCGATCCCGCCACCGGACGCAAGGTCCGGCTTCATCTGGGGCACATCAAGGACAAAAGTCTCGGTGGGAAGATCGAGCTGTCAAACCTTCGTGCATTGTGCTCGACCTGTAATCAAGGAGCCAAAAATATAACGGGCGAGAAACCCACCACGATTTGGTTACTGTCTCAAGTTCGGCGGGCCGGGCAAGAGGAGCAGCGATCCGTGTTGAACTGGCTGTCCAAGAAATTTGGTGCATCGAAGGACAATGGCTGACGTTTTCACGAAGGCACAGCGGTCGATGGTCATGGCTCGTATTCGCGGGCGTGACAATGCGAGCACTGAGATACGGACGGCTAGGCTGTTGCGGACGGGCAAGGTATCGGGGTGGCGGCGGCACTCGGCGATCTTAGGGAAACCTGATTTTGTTTTTCAAAACGCGAGGGTCGCCTTGTTCGTTGACGGGTGCTTCTGGCACGGCTGTCCGCGATGCAAGCGCCTGCCAAAGCCCTCGGCAGCCTCGGCAGCCTTTTGGCGGGCGAAAATCCAACGCAATGTGCGGCGCGATGCCGAGGTTTCTCGCCACCTGCAAAAGGACGGTTGGAAGGTGGTTCGAGTTAGAGAGTGTCAGCTAAAGATGCCCGCGCGCTTCTTGAATCGGATCAAGGCGCTAGTTCTCCGGCGGTCCCCAGCTCGATGACTTGGTTGCCTGCGCTGAATCAAGTCTACTTGGCTGTCTCCCCCGTTTGACGCTGCTCCCCTCCCATCTTTACACTCAAGTTAACGCCGTATGAATTCGGGCGGGTTCCGTTTTGTCGTGGGAGCCTCTGAATCCAGCGGGTCGTGAAAGGTAAACGTGAGCCCCACAGAGACTACCGACGCGGTCAAGACGGAAGCCGCAAAGAAAGATATCAAGCGCGAGATCACGGTCGAGATCCCTGCCGCGGAGGTTGCCCGCGAGACTGAGTTGCAGATTCAGCGCTATCAGAAGAGTGCGCGGCTGCCGGGGTTTCGGGCGGGGCACGTGCCGGCTTCCATCATCAAGCAGCGCTTCGGCGATGGCCTGAAGAACGATGTCGCAGAGGCTTTGATCCCCAAATATTTTCTCAGGGAAGCTGAAAAGCAAGGTCTGATTCCAGTTTCGCAGCCGCGCGTCACCGACCTGCATATTCATGACGGAGAGCCGCTCACCTTCAAGGCCAGTTTCGAAGTGCTGCCGGAGATTCAAGTCGAGGGCTACAAAGATCTGCGTGCCGACAAGCCAGAGATTGCCGTTACTGACGACGACGTCGAGCAGGCGCTGATCAGCCTGCGCGAGCAGCACGCGACCTACACCACCGTCGAAGGACGTCCGCTTGCCGAGGACGACTTCGCTCAGGCTTCGATGGACGGAAAACCCAAAGATGGCAAAGACGTCGCCGACGCCAAGGCAAATCCGGTCCACATGGACGACGTGCTGATCGAGATCGGCGGCAAGAATACTGTCCCGGAGTTCAGCCAGAATCTCACCGGTGCCTCGACCGGCGACGAACGATCCTTCGATGTGAGCTATCCCGAAGACATTTCCGACAAGCGTTTGGCAGGCAAGACGTTTGTCTACACAGTAAAGGTGAATGGCATTAAGCAGAAAAGTTTGCCGGAGCTGAACGATGACTTCGCCAAAGAGTTGGGCGAGTTCACGAGTCTCGACCAGGTTCGCAAGCAGATTCGCGAGAACATGGAAGCCGAGAAGCGCCACACCGCCGAGCATGAGGCAAAAGACAAGCTGGTGGCCGAACTGGTGAAGCGCAACGATTTCGAGGTGCCTGAATCTTTGGTCGACCGCCAGATCGATCTGCGCCTCGAGCGCGGTCTGCGGGCTCTGGCCGCGCAAGGCATGAAGATGGAAGACCTGAAAAAGATGGACCTGCCCCGGCTTCGGGCAGGCCAGCGTGAGCAGGCGGTGCACGATGTAAAGTCTTCTTTATTGCTGGAACGAATCGCGGATCTCGAAAAAATCGAGGTCGGCGACGAGGAAGTGAACCGCGAGTTGGAAGCACTGGCTCGACAGTCAAAACAGTCGTCCGAAGCAGTGCGTGCTCGTTTGACAGAGGATGGGGGCCTCGATAGAATCCGAATAAGAATCCGCAGCGAGAAGACCCTCGATTTTCTTTATCACCAGTCCGCGTAGATTGAAAAAGACGTGGACCACTTTCGACCCTCCCGAGATGTGCAAGCGATGTTTCGGGGCGGAGTGTGGCAGGTCCGGTGACAGGTCCGGTTGAAAAATGAAACCAAAAGATCCGCAAATGATGCTGGTACCGATGGTCATCGAGCAAACCGGGCGGGGCGAACGCGCCTACGACATCTATTCCCGGCTGCTCCGCGATAACATTATTTTTATAGGCACGCCGATTGACGACAACATCGCCAACCTGGTGATTGCGCAGATGCTGTTTCTGGCACAGGAAGACCCCGAGAAAGACATTCAGCTTTATGTCAACTCTCCAGGCGGTTCGATCACGGCGGGCATGGCGATCTATGACACCATGCAATACGTGAAGAATGATGTGATGACGTTGTGCGTGGGCCAGGCGGCGTCGATGGCAGCTTTACTTCTGGCGGCTGGAGAGCCCAAGAAGCGACTGGCGTTGCCCAATTCGCGCATCCTGATTCACCAGCCTTCGATGGGAGGGCTCTCGGGTCAGGCTACCGATATTGACATTCACGCGCGCGAAATCCTGCGCATGCGGGAGATTACCAACCAGTTACTCTCCAAGCACAGCGGCCAAAAGCTCGATAAAGTGGAAAAGGACGTGGAGCGCGACTTCATCATGAACGCGCAGCAGGCGAAGGAATATGGAATCATAGACGATATCATCTACAAGACCGCAAAAGCGGTATGATCTGCCTTCGCGCTTGAATCTGGGATAATAGTAAAGGAGTAGAGCCGAGTGAAAACCAAGTCTGGATCCGACGAGATTTTGCGCTGTTCGTTCTGCCACAAGTCGCAGGATGCGGTGGCCAAGCTAATCTCATCGCCCAGCGATTATCCGCGCGCCTATATTTGCGACGAGTGCGTCGCGGTGTGCAACTCGATCCTCGAAGACGACCGCACGGCTACTCCACAGACCGCCGCGCCCAATCAATTGCCCAAGCCGCAGGAGGTCAAGACCTTCCTCGACGAATATGTCATCGGGCAGGAGCAGACCAAGAAGAAGCTGGCGGTCGCGGTTTACAACCACTACAAGCGCATCTTCATGAACCGGCAGAAGAGCGCCAGCGACGGCATCGAATTAAGCAAGTCGAACATACTGCTCATCGGTCCCACGGGAACTGGCAAGACACTGCTGGCGCAAACCCTGGCGCGCATGCTCGACGTGCCCTTCGCCATCGTCGATGCCACCACCCTCACCGAAGCCGGCTACGTGGGCGAGGATGTGGAGAACATCATCCTCAAGCTGCTGCAGGCGGCCGAGGGCGATGTGAGCCGCGCCCAGACCGGCATCATCTACATCGATGAAATCGACAAGATCGGGCGCAAGGACGAAAATCCGTCCATCACCCGCGACGTTTCCGGCGAAGGCGTGCAACAGGCGCTGCTGAAGATTCTCGAAGGAACCATCGCCAACGTTCCGCCGCAGGGCGGACGGAAGCATCCCCACCAGGAATTCACTCCCGTCGACACCACCAACATCCTCTTTATTTGCGGCGGAGCGTTCGTGGGCCTGGAGAAGATCATCGGCAGGCGCGTCGGCAAGAAGTCGCTCGGCTTCCGCGGCGGCGAAGAGGCGGAAAAGGAAGAGGCTACTGTCGCCCGCAAGCGCAACTTCGAACTGCTGAGCGAAATCCAGCCGGAAGACCTGATCAAGTTCGGCCTGATTCCTGAATTCGTAGGCCGCATGCCCGTGGTCGGCATGCTGGAAGATCTGGACGAGTTTGCCCTCATCGAGATCCTCACCCGCCCCAAGAACGCCATCGTCAAACAGTATCAGCGCCTGTTCGAGTTCGAAAATGTGCGCTTGAAGTTCAGCGACGATGCTCTACGCGCAATCGCCCGTCAGGCTATGAATCGCAAAGTCGGCGCCCGCGGCCTCCGGATGATTCTCGAAGAACTTATGCTTGATCTGATGTTCCACCTGCCCAGCCAGAAGAAACTAAAGGAGTTTGAGGTCACTCGGGAGATGGTGGAGAAGCGTAGCGCTTCCGTGGCTACATTAGAGAAGGCGGGATAGCAAAACAGGAGTAAACTGTAAGCCGGACTGGTGGGGGCACGCGCAGGACGATTGTCATCCGGTGCCAAGCCATCAAGCGGAGTTATTCGGCATAGCTTGTTCGCCACAAGTCGTTCGCCTGAACCCAGGGGAGATTGAGTGACCACATCCAAGGAAAAATTCGAGACCAAAAAGCTGCCCATGATGCCCATCCGGGACGTGGTCATCTTCCCGTTCATGATGACGCCGTTCGTCGTGGGCCGCGAATCCAGCGTGCGCGCCCTGGAAGAGGCGCTCGCCGCGGACAAGAAAATCTTCCTGGCCACTCAGCACGACGCCTCCATCGACGAACCCAAATCGAACGAGATCTACCAGGTCGGCACCATCGTCAACATCGTACAGAGCCTCAAGCTGCCCGACGGAAATATAAAAGTTCTAGTCGAAGGCATTGAGCGCGGCCGCCTTCTGCAGGCTACCGACTCAGACGGTTACATGCAGGCTTCGGTGCGGGTCGCTCGCTACCCCGTTGAGATGAACGCGCAGATCGAAGCCGGGATGCAGCGCGTCACGACGCTGTTCGAGCAGTATGTAAAGCTGTGCCAGGCGCTGAACTACGAGACCATGATCTCGGCCGTACGCATGGAAGATCCGGCCAAGCTCACTGACATCATTGCCGCTAACCTGCAGCTTTCCATCGAAGAAAAACAGGAACTGCTGGAGATCTTCGATCCTTCCGAGCGCCTGAACCGCATCGCCGACGTGCTCGACGTGGAAATCGAAAAGCTCAACGTGGATCGCACCATCCAGTCGCGGGTGAAGCGGCAGATGGAGAAGGCGCAGAAAGAGTACTACCTCAACGAGAAGATCAAGGCCATTCAGAAGGAGCTGGGCCGCGGCGAAAAAAGCGAATTCGACGAACTGAAGAAGAAGGTCGAATCCGCCGGTATGCCGAAGGACGTGAAAGACAAGGCGCTGCAGGAACTGAAGAAGCTGGAAGCCATGCCGCCCATGTCCGCCGAGTCCACTGTATCGCGCAACTATCTCGACTGGCTGCTGGCGGTCCCGTGGAAAAAACGGTCGAAGGAAATCCGCAACATTTCGCGCGCCGAAAAAACACTCAACGAAGATCATTACGGGCTGGAGAAGATTAAGGAACGTATCCTCGAATTCCTTGCCGTGCGGCAGTTGGTGAAAAATCCGAAGGGATCGATCTTATGCTTTGTCGGTCCTCCGGGCGTGGGCAAGACGTCGCTGGGCATGTCGATCGCCAAGGCCACGGGACGCAAGTTCGTGCGCATGTCGCTCGGCGGAGTGCGCGATGAAGCCGAAATTCGCGGCCACCGCCGCACTTACATCGGCGCGCTTCCCGGCCAGATTATTCAGATGATGAAGAAGGCGGGCACCAAGAACCCCGTCTTCATGCTCGACGAAGTCGACAAGATGTCAATGGACTTCCGCGGCGACCCCTCGGCGGCCCTTCTCGAAGTGCTCGATCCCGAGCAGAACTTCATGTTCGTCGATCACTACCTCGACGTCGAATATGACCTCTCGCAGGTTTTCTTCATTGCTACTGCGAACGTCATGCACACGATTCCTCCCGCGCTGCAGGACCGCATGGAAGTGCTGCGGCTGCATGGCTACACCGAACAGGAGAAAGTTGAGATCGCCAAGCAGTTCCTCGTCAAGAAGCAGATGGCACAAGCCGGCCTGTCGGATAAGAACGTAAAGTTCACCGACGAAGCCATCATGGGCCTGATTCGCTCCTACACGCGCGAGGCTGGCGTTCGCAATCTGGAGCGCGAAATCGGCAACGTCTGCCGCAAAGTCGCGCGCAAGGTGGTGAAGGAAGGCGAGACCTATACCGCTGCGGTCACCGGAGAAAATGTTACCGACTTCCTCGGCGTGATCAAGTTCCGCGACACTTTGGCACATGAGAAGAGCGAAGTGGGATTGGTCACCGGCCTCGCCTGGACCGAAGTTGGCGGCTCGATCCTCAGCACCGAAGCGACGGTAGTCGATGGCAAGGGTAAGCTGACACTGACCGGCAAGCTCGGCGACGTGATGCAGGAGTCCGCGCAGGCCGCGCTGTCCTATATCCGCTCGCGGGCGCACCGTCTCGGCCTGACTCGCGACTTCTACCGCACCCTCGATCTGCACGTGCACGTGCCCGAAGGCGCGATTCCGAAAGACGGGCCATCGGCCGGAATTACGATTGCCACCGCCATCGCGAGCGCGCTCAGCAAAATTCCCGTACGGCGCGATCTAGCCATGACCGGAGAAATCACGCTGCGCGGTAAAGTGTTGCCGATCGGCGGCCTCAAAGAAAAACTTCTGGCCGCTCATCGCGCCGGGCTTTTCGAAGTCATCCTACCCCGCGACAACGAGAAAGATTTGGCCGAGGTTCCCGAGAACCTGCGCAACGCCATGAAGCTCCACTTCGTCGATACCATGGACCAGGTGCTGCAGATTGCGCTGGAATCGGCCCTGCCGTCGCTCGGCGAAGATGTACCCACGCAGCCGATCGCGCCTCTAACGTCTGGCACTGGAGAGAGCCCGGCGGCCCATCAGTAGAAAAACAGTTGCCGGTTGTCAGTTGCCAGTTAGCTCATGGTTTCCACAGGTGATCGTCTGGGTAAGGAAGGTCTATTTCCGCTGTTGAGTAGAGGAAAAAATGAATCGAACTATCAGTTCGCTGGTCGTCGCCTTGGCTTTGTCCGTTACGGCTGTGGCACAACGGGTGACCCTAGTTTGTGTACAATCACCCAATACGTCGGTGCGTGTCATATTGGATGAGAGGGCGGGCACAGCTTCCTACGCTGGGGAAGATGACAGACCCGCGTCTTTCACTGCTACACAAGTGGTGTGGGATTCGTACCGCGAAGTAGCGGGAGACAAGTACCGCACCCATCTAGAGCTCAATCGAGACACGGGTCACTTAGCCGCGAATTTTTACAGTAACGGTAACCACGGCGCGGCGTCGTATGAGTGCAACGTCGCTAAGCCGAAGTTCTAATCTGAGGCAATAGTTAGGACACTAGCCAAAGATTTGATCATCGCTTTTCCTCGTTACACGCGCCAAAAGATTCCCATTACGATGTCCACATCCAATCAAAGCCAGATTGCCTTTGAAAACGGACCAGACGAGCCCGTCGAAGCATTGCAAACCCGTACCACCGGAATCCTCCCTTCGCAAGACATCAGCAACCTAATCGCCCGCGGAAACATTACCGCATCCCCGGCCATCAACCCCGACCACATCCAGCCCGCGAGTCTCGACCTGCGCTTGGGCGACATGGCGCATCGCGTCCGCGCCAGTTTCTTGCCGGGACCGAACAGCACGGTTGAGGCCAAGATCAAAGAACTTCGCATGACGCGGGTCGATCTAACCGGCGCGCCCGTTTTCGAAAAGGACTGCGTCTACATCATTCCCTTGGTCGAAGAATTGAAGCTGCCGGAAAATATTTCCGGGAAAGCGAATCCAAAAAGCACGACTGGACGCCTGGATATTTTCACGCGCCTCATTACGGATTACGGCACCGAGTTCGACCGCGTGCCCCCCGGATACAAGGGAAAGCTCTACGCCGAAGTTGTCTCGCGCACATTTACCGTAGCGCTGCGAGCGGGGATGAGGCTAAGCCAGTTGCGCTTTGTGCAAGGCAATCCGCGATCGAGCGATAGTGCGATCAGGGGACTGGATCGGGAGGAGCCACTTGTCTATGAGGAAGACAGCCCCAGCAAAGCGCGAGTGGAGCGCGGGCTGAGAATCACGATCAATCTAGAAGGCGCGCCAGGCGAGATTATTGCCTACAAAGCGAAACGCTTTGCTCCCGCCATTGAACTCGACCGGATTAATTATTATGCGACCGAGGAGTTCTGGGAAGTTCGTCATCAGAATGCTAATAAGAGTCTGATCCTTCGAGCCCGGTGACTTCTACATCCTTGCATCCAAGGAGCGGGTGAGCGTTCCTCCCGAGTTCGCAGCAGAGATGGTGCCTTTCGATCCATCAGACGGCGAGTTCCGCATTCACTATGCAGGCTTCTTCGATCCTGGCTTCGGCTACGGTTCCAGCGACATCAAAGGAACGCCAGCGGTGCTCGAAGTCCGAGCCCACGAAGTCCCGTTCCTCATGGAACACGGACAGCTAGTAGGCCGATTGAACTATATGCCGCTGTTGTCCCGGCCGCACAAGATCTACGGAACGAATATAGGGTCGTCCTACCAGCACCAGGCGCTCACGCTGAGCAAGCAGTTTCGTAAGGGTTGAGGGCCGCCTGGCCCGCTTGCCAAGTTCCGCTGCCGCATTGCACACTAGCGCATGAGGGTTCTCGCGCGATTCATGTTATCGGCCACCGACGCCGCGCACTTCCCTGCTCCCAGCCTGCCTGAGGTCGCATTCCTCGGCCGTTCGAACGTCGGCAAATCCAGCGTGATCAACACTCTAGTGGATACCAAGCTGGCCCGCACCAGTTCCACGCCGGGACGCACCCGCAGCATCAACTTCTTCGAAGTGCGCTGGCCCGGAAAGCCTCGTCCCGAGGTCATCTTCGCCGACTTGCCGGGCTACGGCTATGCCAAGCTCTCGCGCGAGATTTCGCAGGAATGGCCCAAGTTCATCGAGCCCTACCTCAACGACCGCCCCACGCTGGCCCTGTGTCTGGCGCTGGTCGATGTCAACGTTCCTCCGCAAGACCGCGACCGCCAACTCTTAGACTTTCTTAATTCCTCAGGCCGCGATTTTGTGCTGATCGGGACCAAGAGCGACCGCCTGTCGAACAACCAACTGCGCAACGCGCTGAAAAGCCTGGGAGAGGCCTATCCAACCGCGACCGTGATTCCCTTCTCGGCAAAAACCGGGGCTGGCAAAGACGAGGTCTGGAAGAGAATCCGGCAGTCGGCAGCCGAATTCCCCGCCGCCACGTTCCAATCCTGAACTTCTCCCGTTGCGGCAACGGCCAGTTCCCTTCGGCGCAACCAGCCTTCACTTCCCCTAAGCCTTCGGTATAGAAGCTCCGTAGAGTAAGACATAAGACAGGAGACGCCTGGCGCGAGCTAGACCCCAGAAGGATTTTCAAAGGGCCGAAGCGCAAGGGCGATCCACTGCTATGGTCTTCGATGAAACCAGCGACGGCGCGGCCTATCTTTCCGCCTTGAAGAAATCGGGCTCGCCTCAGGCTGCCGGCACGGCGACGGCCCGCGCGCCCGAAGCCGCGCATCCCGTTGAAACTCGATCCGTAGAGGTAGCTCCATCGCGGGCAAGCGCCCGCAGCGCTGACAAACGCAAGAGCCCCCGTTACAGGTGCAAAGGCAGCGCCCGCTTACAGGAAGGCGGCACCGCAGCGACCTGGGCGACGTTCGCCGACATCAGCATGCACGGTTGCTACGTGGATGCAGCGGCCCCGCTCCGCGTGGGGACCATGCTCGGCTTGACGCTCGAGATTAATGGTTTCCGGGTCGAGGCCGCCGGAGAAGTGCGCGTGACTTACCCGAACCTGGGTATGGGAATCCGTTTCACCAAAATTTCGGAAGGAAATCGCGAACGATTGCGCGAAATGGTGGGCTCGATCTCGCGGTTTTCCATGCTAGCCTCACGAGTTGCAGCGCACGATCCCTCGATTCCACGATCAAACGCCGTGCCGGGCGTAAGCAACCCCGTCGCTGCACTGCAGGCGGTCCTGAACTTCTTTGAGAACCGTCACGTCATGGGCCGCGAAGAATTTCTCAGCCTCTTGCGCAAAAGCCATTAGCAGGTACCAGTTACTCTGGTGCGTCCGGCCACTCCGCGCCGTTTGCACAAAGTGATCTCGCGATTGTTATGATGAATCCCTATGGCGGTCTACCTTATCACGGGCATTGCCGGGTTTATCGGATCATCCCTGGCGCGCGAGCTGTTGCGGCGCGGCGAGCAGGTTCGCGGAGTGGACAATTTTTCAACCGGCAGTCGGGAAAACCTTGCGCAAATCCTGGGACAGATCGACTTTCGCGAAGCCGACCTTCTCGATCTCGAGGCCATGAAGCGGGCGTGCGCTGGCGTGGACTATGTATTGCATCAGGCCGCGATCCCATCGGTGCCAAAGTCTGTGCTCGATCCAATCGCAAACAACCGGGCGAACGTGGATGGCACACTTAACCTGCTGGTCGCGGCGCGCGACGCCAGGGTGAAGCGCGTAATCTATGCGGCATCGTCGTCCGTGTATGGCGATACCCCCACGCTTCCCAAACACGAGCGCATGACGCCCGACCCGATTTCGCCTTACGCCGTAGCCAAGCTGGCCAGCGAGCATTACATGATCTCGTTCTACCGTTGCTACGGACTGGAAACGGCCGCCCTGCGCTACTTCAACATTTTTGGTCCGCGGCAGGATCCGTCGTCACCTTACTCGGGAGTGCTGGCGAAGTTCGTCACGCAGATGCTTGCTGGAAAGCAGCCCATGATCTTTGGCGACGGCGAACAGAGCCGCGACTTCACTTACATCGACAACGCCGTCGAAGCCAACCTGCTCGCCTGCAAAGCGCCCGCCCAGCAAGTCGCGGGCAAAGTATTCAATGTAGCGACGGGACGGCGAGTCACGCTGAATGAAACCTTCAAACTCCTGCAGACCCTCACCTCATACTCCGGCTCGCCCATCTATGCCGCGGAACGCGACGGCGACATCAAGCACTCCCTGGCCGACATTTCCGCAGCGGAACAGTATCTCGGGTATAAATCCAAAGTCAATTTTGAAGACGGCCTGCGCTTGACCGTCGACTGGTATCGAAGCTCGCGCTCGTAAGAGAGCCGGTAGCGCCGCCCGTCCCGGCCGTCATGGGGGGCGCCCCGCCCCCACTCCCAAGACCATCGAGCCGCCGATTCTACCAGCCGGAAGCCGAAGCCCGAAGCCCGAGTTACGTTGGTGATCTACGTCAGGATTACCGCTGTGGATAGAGTGAGGTTATGACACTCTCATCGATGGTGGTTTCCCGTGATTGGCAGGAAGTCAGTGTACTGGAATGCATTCTCGGCGGCTTGCACATGGAGGTCGCCATCGAAAACGAACCGCAACGCGCTCTGGCGCGGCTCACGAAATCAAAGGTCGATGCCCTGATCGTTGACTGTGACCTGAATGGCACAGGTCAGTTCTTTCGCGAACTGCAAAAGGAAGCTCCGCGGGTAACTACGGTGCCGCTGGTGATCATGGGCAGTTCGCAGGGAGGGCACGACATGGAGGGAACCGGCGCAATGTTTGCCTTCGATAAGCCGATCTCCGTGGAGCAGGCGGTGCGCACGCTCTCTGCCGCCCGCAATATGATTCTTGACGGACGCCTGCGTTATCACCGCGCCGGGTTGGAAGCGCCCGTGACCCTGACTGGCCGGAAGCAGAAGCGCGGGGGAGGACAACTCATCAATCTGAGCCAGGGCGGCCTGCAGGTGCGCGTCGAGAATGGATTCGATCCGAGTGAAGCGTCCCGCGTCGCTTTCCAACTGCCCGGAACAAAATGCGGAGTAAAAGCCGAAGTAGAAGTAGCATGGTCTGACAAGCAGGGCAATGTTGGCATCCGCTTTGTGAACATGACGTCGCAGATGAAACACACGTTGCGGGTCTGGCTGGCGCAGCAGTATTTCGCGAATTAGGAAGAAGCAGTTCTCAGTTCTCAGAACAACCGCCTGCAGTACCGTGGAAGAGCGGCGCTTATGCGCCGCGTCAGTCGCCTTAGAGGAACCCGGGCCTCAACCCCCTGCTGGAACCGGCGGTTCACCCGGCGTTTCTTTACCGGATGCGGACCGCTTCTTCACCTTTTTCTTTGTTTTCAAAACCGGATAAAGCCCGCGCCAGGCGTGCGCCCAGGCTTGGTCCTCCAAACACAGCAAATACGCCCCAGTAAGCGGCAGCGACGAAAACCGCGGCTACCGAGGCGGTTCCCAGCGTGAGGGGCCAGGGCGGAAGTTCGTGAGCAATGGAAAGAAAGATCAGAGCAAACATGAGCAGGGCCGCCGTCACGACCAGACCATCCACCAACCAGGACAAAGTGCGGCCTGAGAGCGGACGCGAGAGCCAGTTCAGTTGCGCATACGGATCGCCGGCCGGATCTGAAAAACGATCCGCAAGATCTTCTTCGCTGTGTTGGTTTAGAACTGATGCGTTTGGAAGGGCGAAGCCTGGCTCCAGCCGGATCGCCGGGCGCGGCGCCGCGGAGACAGTCAGCCCGTCGTTCTCCTCCGCCGCGTTCTGTGCACGAAGATCTTCCTCGCGAGCATTCTCTTGACGAACATTTTCTTGACGAGCAATCGAGACCACTGAGGCCCCGAACATAGAGCGCGGATGTGCAGCCTCGCGGGCGATGGCGTCCAGAAGATTGGAGAAGATCCACTCGTCGATCTGCTGACGCGTGCGGGCGGGCAAGTCCACAAATCGTATGCCGCACTGTCCCGAAGGGCTCGCCCAACTGACCTGGCCACTCGTTTCCACGCGCAAGCGAGGGAACTTCAACTCAAAGCGGAGCCGGACGTGCTGCTGCGGGCGCAGCGCAGTAACGGCCTGCACAGCCACGCCTTTGTGATTGAGGTTGCGGATGATTCCCCCGTTGGCCTCGTCCAGCGTGACGTAGGTCAACGTGCGCAGTTCATGCCGGTAGTGGGTGCGTGCTTGCCGCGCGGGAAAAGAAACTGACTGCATACTCTCCCCAGGACTAGTCGGACAGAGTGTGTTTGTCCAAATTCTAGTTTCCGGCGGTTGCGCGCTGGCAGTAACCGCGTTGGTTCGGGGAGGCAGACAATACTGCTATTTCTGCTCTTTTAGCTTCTTCAGCATGTCGATCCCATTCTGATTCTTGGGATTCAGCTCAATCGATTTCTCATAGTTCTGTACGGCGAGATCTTTTTGCCCCGCAGCCATATAGGCTTCACCCAGGCTGTCATACGGGTTCCAGGACTTCGGATACTCCGCGACATTTAGTTTGAAGGCCTCGATGGCGTCTTCCAGATGTTGTGATTGCAGCAGGTGGTAGCCAAGCTGATTCAGGGTGCCTTCACTCAATTCATATTCGGATGAACCTGCTTTCTTAAGGTCCGCGTATTTCCGCAATGCTGCCTCCCCTCCTCTCATTTCGGCGATAAACGTCAGAACATCCGCGGCCGGAATTCTCTCCAAACTATTGTTCCATGAATACTCTCGCGCGATGCTTCTAACCAGGTCGTTGGCTACCGTAATTCCGTGCTCAGAATTGGCCATCACGGCCACGCCGTGGCCGGAATCGCTGAACATCAGGAGCACCGCCTGAAAGCCTTCATCGTCTCCGTTATGTCCGAATTGGCCCGGATTTGTTTTGTCGCCGAGAAAGAAACCGAGACCAACGTTCTCGATCTGCGGCGTCAGCATTTCATTCGTCATTGCCTGGGAGAGCACGTGATTCGCCTTGCCCTGCTTAGACACCGCAATTTCAATGGCGAACCGGGCCAGGTCAGAGGGCGTCGTCCATAAGCCGGCCGCCGCCATCTCCGGATAGACGTGCCATCTCCCGCGCACCACCTTTCCATCCCCATACGCTCCGGAGGCGGCCAGAGCGGCGCGCGCTGGCGGAAGAGGCTGTTCGTAGGTGCTGTCAGCCATTCCGATCTTGTCGAGAACATTCTTTCGCATGAACTGCGGGAAAGACTCGCCAGTCACGTCCATGACCAACTGCTGCTCGATGGTCACTCCACCACCCGAGTAGCGAAATACTGTTCCGGGCACAGTATCCACGCGGATGGCCGCGGTATTCGCCGGCTTTTCTCCGTTGAAGATTTGCACCAGAGTAGGAACAGGCCCATCAATGGCATATCCAGGGAAGCCGTGTACAGTCGTCCCGGCGCTGTGGCTTAAGATGCGTCGAAGGGTAACCTTCTGGTCCTTTGTGAATTCGTTTTCCGGAACCTTCCAACTGGTGAGCTTGCGATTGACGTCCTCATCGAGCGACAGCTTTCCATGCTCGACCAGATACAGGGCGCCAGCGGCAGCCACGGGCTTGCTGATCGAACCCGCCTGGAAGAGAGTTTTGGTGGTTACCGGCGCGGTTGTGCCTGCCTCGGTGACCCCATAGCCCTTGGCCCAGGCAATTTTGAAATTGTCGATGACCGCAACACTCAGGCCTGGGACCTTGTAAACCTCCATGAGTTTCTGCAGATTCACCTGCAGTGGCGGCTCATTTTCGCCCGGAGCGACCGAGAGGATTCCCTTCTCGATCCGCTCAATCCGCGGCGCCAGTTGAGCGGAAGCGTCGTCGGATTTGACCTGCGACGTTGCAGTTTGAGCCCTGGCCGATGAAACAACACAGATAATGCCGATCACCAGCAACAATAGAAAACCGTGAATCGACCTGGTCAGGTTGGAGCGCATTGTGGTCCCCCATCGAACTGTGGCACTGCAGGGATATAACATAGACGGTGAAAGAACCCAGACGTTACTAGAGATGTTCAAGATCCTTGCTTCGCGCCCAGCAAAGTATCCCGCACCGGCCGTTGCGGACACCAGCAAAACCTTCACAACTTCTAAAGACGATCACCGTGGCGTAGGCTGGTGGGCACGAACCTGGCCGGGAAGTGAACGGTGTGCGGAGTGATGGCGGCGGGAACCACGATCATCGCGAACATGGCAATGACAAATGACGGCGCAAACCGTGGGGCTGGGCAATCGAGCGTGGCGCAGGATGATCGGCCTCCGGAGCGATTGCATTTGAAGAGTGAAGGATTTTACACCAAATGGAGAAATGAACCGGGGAAGTGGTTAGTGGTCGGTGGCCAGCTTAGACCTCGGGCTCGCATTGGGCGTTTGGTTTTATTGACCACTGGCCACTGGAAGTTGGAAAACCGCGAGAATCACCGCTTACCAAAGACCATGGCCGAAAGGACAGGGTAGGATCATTGCAACCGGGGCAAAACCCCGTTAACTTACTATTAAACCCGGCCAGAAGACCCGAACGGGACTGACTCGCACCCGGGCGCGCGGGCCGGACCGACGCAGCTACGCAAAGTAGTTAATTGACAGGGGCTCAGCAGCGTGACCACACTCGCAATAAGGGGATCAGTTGGTTAGTAATTGAATGGCAACGACACCCGCCAAAGCGACAATGGAAGTTGGCGCCGGGTTCGCCCCGGCGCGAGTGCCGTCGTGGCCGGTGGATCAGATTGCGTTCGCCCCAGGGCAAGGCGCTCCCTACGACGGCGCTTTCCATCAGGCGGTTTCTGATGAGAATCGCAGGCGAGGCCCGTCAGGACGCGATGCCCTGCAGGCGCTTTTGGCGTTCTCGGCGCTGCATCAGCAGGTACGGCAGCGGCGGGCGCTGGCCTCGCGGCGCAATGGATTTGAAACGATCGCGCCTGCGGCGGAGTTCGAGTCGGGAGAGCAATTCGTTCTCGACGAAGTGCTGCAACTGGTAGCGGAACGAGCGATCGCCATCACCGGAGCCGATGGATTGGGAATCGCCCTGGCCGAGAACAACGAAATTGTTTTGCGGGCCTCGGCGGGTGCGATAAAGCCCGATGTAGGCCAGCGCATTCAGCGCGACTCGGCTTTCTCCGGAGCATGTTTCCGCACCGCGCAGATTATCCGCTGCGACGACACCGAGACCGACGATCGTGTAAACCTCTATGCGTGCCGGCAACTGGGCGCGCGGTCTATGGTCGCAGTGCCGCTGTGCGGGCGGCGGCGCGTGATCGGACTTCTGGAAGCTTTCTCTGCCGAGCCTTTCGGATTCAACGACAGCGACGTGGGTAGCCTGGGACTGCTGGCGGAGCTGATTCTCGGAGCACTCAAACCCGAGGACGAAGAACGTTTCGCAGCTTCGGCGCAAGTGGCCGAAGCAGAACTCGCCGCGCCCGCGACCACAACGCAACCATTTCTGCCGTTTGAAGAAGCCCCGCCGGAAAAAGTCGCCGCGCCAGTTGCGCCACCGCCGCAAGTTGAGGATAAGCCTGAAGCAGCGCTCGCAAACGACGCAGCAGCGCTTATCGAGCCGAAGCTCTTGTCTGCGCCAACAACCGAGCTGACAACCGCGCCACAAGCAATCGTAGGAAACGCAATCGAAGACGCGCTCGCTCCCGAATCCTCGCGAGATCCTCAGCATTCCGCGACTCACCATCCGGGAATCCTGCTGGTGTTAGTGCTGGTTGTGGTCTGCGCCCTCCTGGCGGCTGGCCTTTGGTGGAAGCTGAAGAACGCCCAACTCAGCAAGGTAATGGTGCAGCCTGAGCAGAAGATGACGAAGCCGGTTGCGGTGACGAAGCCCCCGGCGCCATCAGCAACCACTTCTTCGGTTGCTCCATCTTCGGTTGCTCCATCTTCGGTTGCTCCATCTCGGTTGCTCCATCTCCGGTCTCGACTCCATCTTCGGTCAACTCATCTTCGGCCAACTCATCTTCGATTCCTGCATCCTCGGTCAACTCGCCGAACGCCAGCCCGGATGCGCAGACGACTTCAGCAGCCGAACCCGAAGGCGTCACGCCGCAGGAACGTGCGAAGGTGCCGCGCGTCACCGGAATTCGCCATTGGTCTTCCGCCGATTCCACCACGGTTGTGCTCGACCTTGAAGATCAGGTGCAGTATGAGGCGCATCGCCTCGCCTCTCCGGATCGCATTTATTTTGATTTGCACGATACTTCGCTCGCTTCCGATGTTGATGGGAAGGCCATCGACGTCGGCGACGCGCTGCTGGTGCGGATTCGAGTGTCGCAGCCAGTCTCGGGTTTGTCGCGGGTCGTGCTGGAGACGAAAGGTAAACCGAATTTTTCCGTCAGCCTGGAACCGAACCCCTACCGCCTGGTGGTGCAGGTGCGCAAGCTGGGCGCGGAGCCAAAAGCTGAGATGAACCTTTTCCCCGGAGCTGCGCAACCGGAGAAGGTGGCCATCGTCGTGCCTCCGCCCACGCGCGAAGATTTGCAACTGCGGGCGCACATGCCTAAGACGAAGATGCGCATCGTGGTCGACGCCGGTCATGGCGGCTGGGATCTGGGAACCGTAGGCAAGCGGGGCTTGCTGGAAAAAGATGTGGTCCTTGAGATTGCCCAGAGACTGGGCAAGCTGCTCGAGAGCCGACTCGGCGCGGACGTGATTCTGACCCGGAACAACGACAATTACATTCCTCTCGACCAGCGGGCTGGGATGGCGAATCAGTCGCAGGCCGATCTGTTTGTCTCGGTCCATGCCAACTACAGCGACCTGCCTTCGGCACGCGGCGTGGAAACTTACTACACCAACTTCTTCTCGGCGCCCAACGCCAAAGACAAGGACGTTGAGAGCGGGCAGCCGGATCACGGCAAGAGCGGGAGTACGGCGGCGCTGTCGGCGGCCGAACTCCACGAAAAAATTGAGCAGTCGCGGCGGCTTGCGGCCAGCGTGCAACGCTCGCTCTACGGAACTTTGTCGGCGGAAAATCCCGGACTGCGCGACCGCGGCGTGAAAGCAGCCTCCTACGTGGTACTCACCGAAACTGCGATGCCCGGAATTCTGGCAGAGGTTTCGTTCGTCAGCAGTCCCACCGACGAGCAAAAGCTGCGCAGCGACGGCTACCGCGAACAGATCGCCGAAGCACTGTACAAAGGCATCGCGCGGTACGCGGTTGCATCGCGCGGCGTGAAAGTGGCTAGCGCCGCGAAGTAGTACCGAGTACCTTGTCCGCGAGTAGCTTGTCCGGAGTACCGAGTGAACTCACCCTCTAGCCTGGCTTCGCTGCTCCCTGCTCGCCCACCGTCTCCAGCAACCAGTTTTGCACGACTCCCTGCACCTTCATCCGAGCCTCTTCCAGACTTACGTGCTTCACTGTCTTTCTTGGAGCGGCCGCAGCAGCCACTTTCCCGGCAGCGACGGCGGCTTCGTCATCCGCTTCATCCTCTACTTCTACTTCATTCTCTACTTCTTCTCCCTCTTCTGCTTCGTCGTCGAAGTCTTCTTCATACCACTGCGGGCCGTTGATGCAGGTTCGATGCACGTCGTCGCGGTCGATCACTACATCGGTCGCTTCGTCCACTTCGAACTGCGCATTCCGCAGGTTGACGCTGGCCGTCTGCAGCGCATAGAGAATCAGGCCGGCCGTCCTGTGATCCATGCGCCCGGAGCCGAGCATCTGGATCGTCTTCATCAGCGCCACCTGCACCGAGTTCGCGTCTTCGAGCAGCGGCAAATCGAACCCGCGCTGGGCCGAGGTATCGGCCGCAATCTTCGCCCGCTCGCGCCGGATGCGCTCATGAAAAAAGCAATGCCGCCTGCGCCGCAGCGCCGGAGACCCGCACTGCGTCCCATTCATCTTTACGTGCTGACATCGTGGAACATTATCCAAACCCATTTTTATTTTTCTCACACTCTCCGCTTCGGCGCGCCGGATGGAAATTCGCGCGTATCCCCCCTCCCCCCTCCCCCCTCAATCTCTGGAATCATGGGGTTAGCAAAAAATTCCCCGCAAAATCCGGCGGCCAAAGAACTTAGATATCAAAATCCGTGAAACAAAGGACTTAAAGGCGGCGATTTGGTCTTTAAAAGATTGTCACTGCCTCAGTCATGATTATGCGAGTTGTGGGCTGTGGACAAGGTCAGATGTCACAGGGGGTGGCTGTGGAAGGGTGTGGAAAAGTGCGGGGCGCGGTTCCGGTGAAATTCAATTGGACTTCCCGACCTACTTTCCCGAGGCGGGGCCGCACCGGTGAGAGATCAGGTCATTCCGGGAATCAGTAGCTGTCGGTCAGGTTCTCTGCCGGGCCACGCGAAGGTAAGTACAGCCTCCTCACCAATAGCGGCTAACCCAAGAATGGCTAGCCTTTGGTTCGTTTCTCGGGTAAGGACGCGCCGATCAATTCGTGACAGGAGTGCGGCTAGGTCGAGCCTTTGCAGCACCTTCTTTGTGATCGGTCTCTTGGAGTCCAAAAAGATCAATGAATTCAAGAACGAGAGGCAGCCCGGATCATTCAATAGTGCCGCTAAAATACAGGCCTGTTCGGCAGAAGAACACGGAGCTAGATAGCAGGTGTCGTCAAACAACACCGGCTTTCCTTCATGAGGACCGACGACACGAAACCGAATCGTCTTGTACATGCCGGAAACGGCAACTTTGTAATCTGTAAACGAGTAGTCGCCAATGCCAAACATGGAAAAAGGCGCCCGGCCTTCATAGATCGAGGATTTTCTCGCAAGGAAGACCCTCTCATGCGAGCTTAGATACTTCCACAGGTGAGGAGCCCGTTGGCTCAGGTCCGTAGTGCCCGCCCCTAGTTCCTTCTGGGTCACTAAAACCCTGTATCTCGGGCTTGGGTTGTCGTCGCCATTGAGGTCAGAGCTTTTCAGGAGCGGGTAGACGTGTTCCGACTCGACAGAAACCACCTCTCCACCTCGATTCCTTAACGTGCCGCTTTCTAAGGTCAACTCCATGATTGACGATGCATCGTGCTTAATACCTTGGCGCCAAACGACAGGGCTGTCGCCCTCTAGGAAACTGTATTCTTCATAAACGGCATAGTTTGAAACCATCGATCCGTTGGCCATCGCGAGGACGGATTGTGGAGTCTCCGCGTCGAGGTCAGCATACAGGCTGGCGCTGTAGTTCGCTTCGCCGGAACCAATATCTACCCTGAACAAGCAAGCGTCGACTGCCGCGTCGAACCATTTCTTAGCATCGATGAGGTAAATCTCAGCAGAAGAAATCGGCAGGGCTGCTCTCTCGGCGTACGCCAGCACGTTCCGTGCTACTGCTGTCTTGCAGAGCAAGGCGATCGTGGGACGGGACCAAGCTAACTCCTTGATGAGCTTTATCCAGATGAATTCCGCTATGTCGAAGTTCGACTCGCCGGTTTTTGCGCCGAAGCCGCTTCGCGCCTTGAAGTTGGATTTGGTCGGCAGGTTTGCGCTCTCTAGGCCGCCAAGCTCAGCATTTGTGACCCACGGCGGATTCCCGACAACCAATAAGGGGCCAGTCTGCGACCATGCCAATTCGGCCAAATTGAGCTTGAAGATGTCGGCTTGCTTAATTCGGATCGCAGTCGACTCGCCCGATTTGTCCGCTTCCACCGCCGTACGAAGGGCGTGTCTCGGTTGAACTTCGATTCCCTGTATTTCGAGTGGAGGAGAGGCAAGGGAACGTAGCCCTGTGATGAAATTGCCCACTCCGCATGTGGGCTCTAGGGCTCGCGTCCACGTGCCGCCACCTCTATAGACGACACGTAAAACGCTTCTCACCAAATCGAGGGGTGTTTGAAAATCACCGAACTCACGCAAGTATATTCTCCACTCCGTCGGTTTTGCTGTCAGCCGCTAGCTTGATCACGCGACCGTACTGCAGCCTCCATTGTAGAGCGTTTGAGATCGTGAGATATCCTAGGCACGGCCTTTGGTGCATGATTTTCTCAGCCAAATGCAGCCGACCAACTTCATCTAGAAATAGGTTTCGCTCTTCTAGGAAGGCGACAATCTCTTCTATGTTTCCGTCACGCTCCAGGATGCCAAGGATCCCCTTCGTGGTCTGAAAATCGCCCGTCTTGTCAGCTCTAACGAACACGACATTCTTGAAGTCAAGTACTGCCCGTCTTTCGCTGGCCGTCGTCGGTCTTTTCATACACAAACACCAGAAGGTTGTAACCCAAACCGTACACCTTCTGCTCCGCGGATCTGAACGGGCAAGAAGACTGGGGTTGACGGATCGATGTAGCTTTAACATCAACTTCCAGGGCCGGAAAGTCGATACCGACGGCCGCATTGCCGGATTGATATTCGTAACGTTCTCCGAGGTAGACGTTGAATTTTTCCTCAACGTATGTACCGACAGCTTTCCCATCGGTGATGCCGAAGAGTTCAGGATGTTCTTTTGAGAACGCGGCGATGAACTTCTTTGTTTCTTGTTTCAGAGCTACAACCGTGAGCGCTGGCTTGTCGGGCGTGAGTTTTGCGTTCATTGCTTTTCGATGAGCATCTTACCCTAAATGGCGAGGGGTCTTCCCGTTTCCTTGAGCACGCGATGAAGCTCGATTAGGCGCGGGGCCGTCATGGCGAGATAGGCCATCATGTCGCTGTGGCCGAGGAAGGTGCGGAAGGCGCGCATGGCGTCGGAGACGCGGCCTCCGCGCTCGACGATTTCCTGATAGGCGGCTTCGGCGTCCACGTTCCACTCCCAGTTGTCTTCGAAGGCCATGATCTGGGAGCTGGAGCGGGTGCCGTCTTTTTCGGCGAACAAGACGTTGTAGTCCTGGCGGCTGTTGAAGGGCGGGTCGAGGTAGATGAGGTCGACGGATTCGTCCTTGATGTGCTCGCGGAGGACGCCGAGGTTGTCGCCGTAATAGAGCTGCTTCTTTTGCACTGCCGCGCCATTCTAGCGCGAATGCCGTGCGGACGGGATTTGGTAGTTGGTGTCGTCCCTCCGCGCGGGACTCGGTTCCCTTTTATGGGGCTTACCCCGGACTTACCCTTCGGCTTCGCTCAGGGCAGGCTGGGGCTATTGTATGCCGTCCCCTTCGGGGCTGGAGTCCTGCGGTTACTGCGTCTTGTGATTCAACAGGCGCTCGACTCGCTCTGGCTCGCACGCGATGATCTTCAGATAGGCTTGGGTTGGGCGGTCGGGCTGGGCGCGGCCTTGCTCCCAGTCGCGGAGAGTGCCGAGGGGGATGTGGTAGCGGACCGCAAATTCCTCCTGGGTCAGTGCCAAGGCGCGGCGAATGACTTTCGCCTGCGGCGTTCGCTTCATGCGCTTGAGATCGCGGACAGTGAGCGGTTGCGCGTCGCGGTCGGCTCGGGCGGCTGCATCGATGGCCGCGGGCGACATCGTCATCGGCCTAAGCGTTTTGCTGGAAGTAGTCGTCTTGCTCATATTGCGTCGGATACTACGGGATGCCAGTAGTTAGTCAAGGTCCGTTAAGGATAAATCTTTTCCCCTCATGCTGTCTGTGACATCTGCCCGCAGTATCCACTCGTTGGATACGAGTCAAAATCCTCTACCTCACGCAGCTTGCGCGATTATAGGGATGCTTCGACTGCGCAGGGAGTGCCTTCGGCCCTCCCTGCTTCGCTCAGCATGACAACCCGCCCTGTCCCCGTCCCAAATCCGGAAGCCGTTCCACCGTGCTGTGACACTCATCACAGCCGGCCGAACTCACCTTGCCTAATCATTTCCTCATGCGCGACGTACGCTACTACTGCGTCTACATCATGGGAAGCTTGAAGGGCACTTTGTACGTTGGATTCAGCGGTAGTCTTCACAAACGCGTGTTCCAACACAAGTTCCATCACTATGAAGGATTCACCGCCCGTTACGACGTGGTTCGGTTGCTCTACTGGGAATCGTACGATGACGTCCACAAGGCGCTGGCCCGCGAGAAGCAACTAAAAGGATGGGCTCGGGCCAAGAAGATTGCACTCTTCGAACGCCGCAATCCGCAGTGGAAGGACCTGGCCGCAGGGTGGTACCCGTGGATGGAGACGGGTGGGGATAGGGATGCTTCGACTCCGCAGTGAGGGTCGCCTCGCTCCCCTCACTGCTCCGCTCAGCATGACAAGACCTACCTTGCTCTACGTGACACGGGGAGGGGTTCGCGGTTGACTGATCAGTTGGATGACGGGACTCCGCCGTATTTTTGCAGCCACTTTAATTCTTCGCGGACTTTGATTTTGCCGTGCCAGGGATTCTTGTCCAGATCGTGGCCTTCGCCGGGGAAGATCAGCAGCTTGTTGGGGACGCCCAGCGAATACAGGGCGTGCTCGAGCAGATACTGTTCCAGCACGGCCACGCGGATGTCATCGGCGCCGGCGACTATGTGGGTGGGCGTGCGGACTTTGTCGATGTGGAAGATGGCGGCTTCGTCGTGATAGCGCTGCTGGGCTTCCCAGGGACGTCCGCCTAGGAAGTAGGCGTCGTCGAAAGTGGTATCGTCGTTGCCCCAGTTGGCTACGTTTTCGACCCCGCCCGCGCCGGTTACAGCGGCTTTGAAACGCGTGGTTTGCGTGATCAGCCAGTTGGTCATGTAGCCGCCGTAACTGTAGCCGCCGATGGTGAGACGGTCGGGATCGGCGATGCCGTCTTTTACCAGGGCGTCGACGCCCTCGAGAATATCTTTGCCGGGACGCGAGACGATTGCGGGAACGATCTGCATCAGGAATTTGTCACCATATCCGCTAGAGCCGCGGTAGTTGGGCTCGAACACCAGCCATCCGTTGGTGGCGGCTAGCTGGGCCCACTGATACCAGTCGGCTTCGAAGTGGTTGCCGTCGGCGTCGTCGGGGCCTCCGTGAATGAAGGTGAACATGGGTAGATGTTTTGCTTCGGGCTTGTCCGGTTCGAAGCCCGGAGGATAAATCAACATGCCTTCGATGGTGGCGCCGTCGTCAGCCTTCCAGCGGTAGGTTTTGCCTTGCGGAAGCTCGCGCTCGGTGAAAAGTTTGTTGAAGGAAGTGATGGGACGCGCTTGATCGAGTTTGCCGGCGCTCTCAGCAAGATAGACTTCGGCGGGCTTCTGCAAAGAAGAATAGATGAAGGCAATACGGGGAGAGTGCGGGGCGGTGGATAGAATTTCGTAGGTGCCTTCCCAGCCGTTCAGTTTGTGCAACGACTGGCTGGGCTGCGCGGCGGAGAACATGGGAACCTCGGTTCCGACGCGGGCGGAAGTCAGCACTGTGTCGGCTGCGACGGCGTAATGCTGGGTCATGCCGATGAAGTCTTTGCTCCACTGCTCGACCGCGCCGGTTTCGCTGTTGGGCTTTTCACTATCACTTTTCACTTAACCCAGTAAAGATGCGTTTGGAGATCGCGATAGGGACCGGTTACCGCTCCGTCTTCGACGGTGAAGAAGATGTGGCGGTTGTCGTTGGCCCAGTGGAGCTTTTGCTCGAATGCCTGGTTGTGGGTCAGTTGGCGCGGTTGGGAGAGTTTGGTTGCGCTGCCGGCCGTTGCCGGCGAGGACGCCAGCACCACATTTGCGCTTGCCAGATTCAGATCTAGTGCGTAGATCTCTACGTCTTCGGCTTTTTCCTGGCGCTGGTTGATGGCATTGGTGGTGAAGGCGAGCTTGCTGCCGTCGGGCGAGGTGACCAGGTTCTCCACTCGCAATGGGGAGGTTGCGATTGCGCGAGCGCCGGGAGTCGCGTCGGATGCTTTTTCGCCATCGGATTCTTTCGCACCTTCGGCGGCGTGGTTGGCCAGCGCGGCGCTCACGTCGAGGGCGAAGATGGTGTCTCCGCGTTCGGCGGTGCGATATTGCACGACATCTTTCCATTGTTTTTTGTAGTCGTCTTTCTGGGCCTTGGTCCACGGGTTGCGCGTGGCGAAATAGAGAGCGCGCGAATCAGCAGACCAGGAAAATGTGTGGACTTCTTCCTCGCCCTGCGTCAGGGGAATGGCTTCGCCGCCAGTAGGAGAGATCAGATAGATCTGCCTGGTTTGGCCCTTGTCGCTTTTGTCTTTATTCTTGCTTTTACCCTTTTCGTCGTCTGAAGAGGAATCTTTTTCGGAGGAAGCCTTGCGGTCGGAGAGGAAGGCGATCCAGCGGCCGTCGGGCGACCACTCGGGTTTGGAATCGTGACCGGATTGCGTGAGCTGGATTAGCGTTGGCTGGATTGTCGCTGCGTCCTTGGCGTTGTCGCGATAGAGCCAGAGGTCGGTGCGGAAGATTTTCTGGTCCCAGTCGGGGCGCTCGACGACGATTACGACGGAGTTGCCATCGGGAGAGATGGCGATGGCTGGAAAGTCGACCGAGTTGAAGAATTCGTCGAGCGTCAGCTTCGGCTTGGCCTGCGCGAAGGCCAGCAATGCGGAAGCGACAATTGCGCCAAGAAACAAGAAAAGATGTTTCGAGATTCTCATAAAAGATTCCTAGCAGGAAGTAGGGTTATACAACGGTGGCTTTGCGGCACGCAACCTTTACTGCGCAGGCTGGGCGTCTTTAAGAGCTTCGTCGAGAGGCTGGCCGGGACGGGAAGCGGTTGGCACGATGCGCCAGCCGTCGTCATACTTGCGCAAGATTGCAGTGGAGCGGTAGCGGACGCCAGTTGGATATAGAGCAGCGCCAACCTCGTTCAGGGGAACCCAACGCCAGGTAAATTCGACGTCGGCAAGGTTGTGCTGTTTAGCGATGCCGGTAATGGCGACGAGTTCGCGGCGCGCGGCGGGAATGCTGAAGGATTGCTTTTCGGCGTTTCCGGGAGCGATGAGACTTTGCAGGGTATCTACACCCGACGGCGTGAGCATGACATCCCAGCAAGGTGGCGGGATTAAATTTCGGGGGCAGACGGCTTTGGCGCCGGAGATCCAGCCGTGATGCTGCAGCACGAGATAGTCGGCCGAGAGGTAGTCCTGGTTGGAGATGACGCCGGTGCGAAACTGAAATCGCTGCTGGGCGCGGAAGACGTCGGCGCCCTTGATCAGATCGGCGGCGAGACGGCGCGTGAGGAAGTCGCGGGGAGAGCAGGAGGGGAGCAGGAGCAGGACCGCGATACACAGAGCGAGGATGGATGGTTTCCGCATGAATAAGGGAGCGAGCCAAACGCGCGATTAATGCGTCGCAAAAAACGCGACGCATCGCGCGGCTCGCTCGGATCCTTCGTTCGCGCAATAAACGCGCTCTCTCGGGATGACAGTCCTAACGGATTGTAAACAAAAGCGAGCCCTTACGCGGCAAGAAAGGGCGCGAGGTGATTTGGCCTTCGAAGCGGGTTGACCAGCGGCCGGGAATTGCGGTTGCGCACTTGGGACAATGGCCATCGGGCGTAAGCCGGTAGTCTTTGATCAAGTAGCCGTAACGCTTGATTAAGGTTTCGTTGCACTGTGGACAGCGCGTATCTTCCCATGGACCGACCATGCCGGGAAGATTGCCGGCGTAGATGTAGCGAAGGCCGGACTGGCGGCCGATTTCGGCGGCGCACAGGAGGTCTTCGGGGCTCGTATCTCTGGCGACATCGTTTTGCATTTTGTAATCTCCGTGGAAGGCGGTTACGTGCCACGGGATGTCGGGGGAGATGCCGGCCAAGAATTCGGTGAGGCGGCGCAGTTCGTCCGCGGAGTCGTTGAAGCCGGGGATTAGAAGTGTGACGATCTCGAGCCAGAGTCCCATCTGGTGGATGCGGCGAATGCTGTCGAGGATGGGGCCGATGCGACCGCCGAGTTCATGGTAGTGACGGTCGTCGAAGCTTTTTAGATCGACCTTGTATAGATCGAGCCAGGGACGCAGATATTCGAGAACCTGCGGAGTGCCGTTGCCGTTGGAAACGAAGCCGGTGATGAGCGAGGCGGCCTTGGCTTCTTTGAAGACGGCTACTGCCCATTCGCTGGTGATCAGAGGCTCGTTGTAGGTGCTGACCAGAATTTTCGCGCCTTGCGCGATCGCATCTTGCACCAGAAGTTCGGGCGAGGCTTTAAGCGGCGGCGAGACGGCGCTGGGATCGCGCAGAGCCTGCGACGTAACCCAGTTCTGGCAATAGGAGCAGTGCAGATCGCAGCCCAGCATGCCGAAGCTGTAGGCTAGAGCGCCGGGGTGCGCGTGGAAGAATGGTTTCTTTTCGACTGGATCGCACTGAGTTCCGGCGGTGTATCCCCAGGGGACGTAGAGGGTGCCACCGCGGTTGTAGCGGACTTTGCAGACTCCGGGCTGGCCTTCGGGGATGGGGCAGCAATGTCCGCAGGCGAAGCAGCGCACGCGGTTGTTTTCGAGCTTCTCGTAGAGAGCGGGGTCGGCCTCGCTAACTCGTTCGTCTAGAACAGCGCGGAGGGTGGGCACGCAGGACCTCTGCCTCTATTCTAACGCTGGGGGGCGGGCAAGCCAGAAACGCAGTCCGTTCAGAGACGCCTTGCGGGGCTTGGGGTAGCCGCGAGGGGTAAGGGATCCTTCGACTCCGCTCAGGATGACAGAATGATTTTAGTGGGCGGGGCTTGGCTTGGCGTGCGGCTCGTGCTGCTGGTACCAGATCTCGGCTTGCTGTTCGATGGCCGCAGCCTGGGCGCGCGTCATTCCGTTGGCTAGTACTTTCGCTAGATCCTTACTGCTTTCCTGGCCGCCGGCGCGGGCCAGTACCGTCCAGAAGTAGGCTTCGTTCGGGTCCTTTGGCAAGCCGTGATGCCCGCCCCAGTAGAGCAGGCCCAACTTGTATTGGGCGGACACGTTGCCATGCTCGGCTGCTTTGGTAAACCAATCGGCGGCCTTACGGTCGTCGGGTTTGATTGCCTGTTTTTCATCGCCCTGGGCGTAGAGAAGGCCCAGAGCATTTTCGGCGGTGGGATCTCCCTTCGCGGCAAGTTGCTGGAGTTGGTCGAGGGTAGCGGTTTCTATTGCCGGACCGCCTGGGATGGTTGTGCTTGGTTGCGACGATGCCAGAACCGTCTGGTCTCCATTGCGATCGCGAGCCTGGAACCTGGCCTGTATTTTTTCGTGGGCCCAGGTTTGAATCCATGGCGCGAGGATGAAGCCTAGCACCAGCGCGATGGCCGCGGAAGCACCGAGAAGGAGATAAAGATGAGCACGAGGCAGGCGAATACCGCCGAATTTGACTTTCTCGGCGGAGAGGTTTTTCCCTTCGGCGGTGTCCTCGGGTTGGTGAGCGAAGAGAATGCTGCCGGGCGGCGCGGCAAAAGGTTTTGGAGAAGCCGGAGGAGCAACAGGCGGATCGGGTGGGTGCGCGGCACGATTGACTGCGGCGAGAATCGTCTCAGCGAAACGGCGCAGCACAGTGCTGTCATTCTCATCGAACGCGCTGGGCTGGGAGGAAAATACTTCGAGCAGGCCAATCACCTTTTCGTTCGAGCGTACCGGAGCGGCGAGTATGGAGCGAATGCCGAAAGCGCGACAACTTTCGCGATCCACGCGGTCGTCGGTTTCAGTGTCATCGCAGCGCAACATGCTTCCGGTGCGTACGCATTCGCCGGAAAAACCGGAGCCCACTTGCAAAATCGCGCCCACGGGCGGCGCGCTCGCGCCGGCGCTGGCCCGGCATGTCATGGTCTCGGAGGTCGTTGTCTCGGAGATCGCTGTCTCGGAGGTCATTGTCGCGGAGATCGTTGTCCCGGCGTCCCTTGCTGCAAGGGCAATGGCCGCGCCGGAAGCGCCAACCAGAGACTGAGAGCGGGAAGCAAGCAGCGACAGAACCGCATCGAGGTCCGATCCCAGGGACTCGGCTTCTCTCTGCACCGCGGAAGCGGCGCTGAGCGCGTCGGTATAGCTCGGGCGAAGTACGGAATGAAGTACGGAATGCTGAGGCGGGGCTGGCGGGGGCGTAGCAGAAGATGCTGCATTGGCAGCTCCGGCCATGGCATTGAGAAATAACCACTCGCGCAAGCGCCGCAGATCGGAGCCCGGCAGAGGCGCAAGGCCAAGCCCAACACGTCCTGCTGAGTCTGACCAAACGACTCTCGCGATGACGGGGATCGGTTCACCCGCTTCCGCCAGATCGAGAGACACCTCCACCTGGCGATCGACTTCCATTGGCGCCGCGCACTGCACCGCGACGCCGACCTCACTGATGTCGAGTATCTCGTTGAGGTCGAGCATCTCGTTCTTGGAAGCGCCGCTGAAACTCGCATAGGCGGGCGCATGGACCTTCTGGCGCACACGGCGGCGTCGATTAAGAGAAGCGGGTCGTGAAGCCTGAAAGGTTGCCGCCATTGGGAACCCGGGATCAAAGGCTAGTTTGACATCTTAACCCGAATTCACGGAAAAGTAAGTAGAAAGAAGTACGCGAACTGCCTCGAATGATGTGGCAACCCCGCCGCCGCAAGGCGTAATCTAACCAGTCGCGCCCATCGAAATCATCCAATCGAAATCAGAGGTAGGTTCATGTCTCAACTGCGGGCGCGTTCCGTGCACTCTACGCTGGTGGCGGCGGTAGTAATCCTGGCCACAGCTTTTCCGGCTTGGGCATCTTTGGGTGGAGACACCGTCTCGATCCAGGCAGACCAACTCCACATGCAGGGGACCAGAACCACCAAGGCGGCGGAATCCTATACGGTGCATGAGATTCAAGCTGCCACGGGCACGGTAGTGAGGGAATATCTCTCGCCTCAGGGGAAGGTATTTGCCGTGGCCTGGAATGGGCCATGGCTGCCCGATCTGCGGCAACTGTTGGGCGGCTATTTCGAGCAGTATCAGGCCGCGGTTCAGCCGCAGAGCGGCGCGCGGAGGGTGCGCAAGCCCGTCATGATCAATCAGCCGGGATTGGTCGTGCAGGTCGGCGGACACATCCGGGCATTTTCCGGCAGAGCTTATGTCCCGGAGATGCTGCCATCGGGTGTTCGGGCTGAGGATATCCAATGAGAGATATCCGAATCTACATCTCTTCTTTAACGGCTTGTCTGATGTGCGGTTTTCTCATCGCGTGCGGCGGAGGCAGCAGTCACAACCACCTTAGTACGATCGCGCCGCCTGGAACGAACGTGGCGGCGATCGCGGTGAACGGCGGCCCGTTGGGCGACTACCCCGACGCAGCCTTTGTTAGCGTTATGGTCTGCGTTCCGGGAACATCGACTTGTCAGACGATTGACGATGTTCTGGTCGATACCGGCTCTTTCGGGCTAAGAATCTTGTCCTCCGCGCTCACGGTTTCGCTGCCGCAGCAGAAGGCGGCCGATGGCAATCCCGTGGCGGAGTGCCTTACCTTTCTGGCCTCTTATACCTGGGGTCCGGTGCAAGCAGCAGATGTACAGATTGCGGGCGAGAAGGCGAGTTCCGTGCCCATTCAGGTGCTCAGCGACACAGACTTTCCCGCTCCCAGCCAGTGCACGAGTTCGGGGTTCGGATCCGCGGACACGCTTAACAACCTGGGCGCGAACGGCCTTCTGGGAGTCGGTCTCGCGGCGCAGGATTGCGGCAGCGCGTGCGTTACCTCAACCGGCCCAGGACTTTACTTTAAATGTCCGTCTTCAGGGTGCGTACCCACGGTTGAGGCCCTGGCCCAACAAGTTATAAACCCGATTGCGTTATTTGCCACAGATAATAATGGAGTGATCGTCGAACTGCCCGCGGTTTCTTCGGGCGGAGAGGCGAGCGTCAGCGGTTCTATGGTTTTCGGCATCGGAACTCAGTCGAACAACGGGCTGGGCGGCGCTACCGTTTACACTGCGCCGGACGGCAGCTTCACGACCAGTTACAACGGCCAGTCTTATCCCGGAAGTTTCCTTGACAGTGGTTCAAATGGTTATTTCTTTCTGAACAGCAGCCTCACAGGGCTGACGGACTGCGGGAACAATTCGAGCGCGCCGGGATTTTATTGTCCTGCGAACACTCAGAGTTTCAAAGCGACCAATCAAGGAAGTAATGCAGCCAGCGGCACCGTGAGCTTCAGCATCTCAAATGCTGAGACATTGTTTGCAAACCAAAGCAATTTTGGCTTAGGCGATCTTGGCGGCGCGTCCTCGAACTCGGCGCCGTTCTACTTTGATTGGGGGCTTCCCTTCTTTTTCGGGCGGAATGTATTCGTTGCGATTGCAGGTGCCAGCACGCCGGGCGGCGCTGGGCCTTACTGGGCTTACTAGAATTGGATCTCGCTGCGCTCGCTGGACCCTTCGGGTTCGCTCAGGCAGGCAGCCGAGGCGGCCTCCACATGAGCTTCTGTTAACCGGACAGGCGCGAGAGGCGGGCGTGGTGGAGGCTGGAGATGCGCGAGATGGCGGCGACCATCATGCTGGAGAGCAGTTGCATGGTAGCTACGTCCCGCTCGTCGAAGGCGCTCGGCGACGACGACAGCACTTCGAAGACGCCCAGCGTCCGGCGGTAGTAGCGCAGCGGCGAGACAAGAATTGAGCGGACTCCGAGGCGGCGGCAACTGGCGAGGTCCACGCGGGGGTTGCGTTCGGCGTCGTGGCAGAGCATGATTTCGCCGGTGCGGACGGCTTCGGCGGAGATGCCAGCATCGGTCTGCAAGCGCACACCCAGGTCTGGAGCGGTGCGGCCGGCGCGGGCGCGACAGACGATCTCGTCGCCAGCGCGCAGGGCGATGGCGGCGCCAGTTGCGCCGGTGAGATGCTGGGCGCGTTCCGTGATGGCGCTGATGGCTGGTTCCAGATCGAGCTCGGCGGCGCGAATGTCGACCTCTTCTCCCGGGTGCACGATTCGGATACCGGAGACGGGATGGGCTGCATTGGCAACGCGAAGCTGGCTGCGGAGGGCTGTCGAGGGCACGCGAGTGTGACAGTCTAGGTCGAGAACCTCCCTGTTTAAGATCTCGGGATCGGGAACCGTGCGCAGCAAGTCGCGGACGAGACTGTCGAGTTCAGAATCAGTGATGAGATGAGCGGTCTGCTGTTGGAGGAGGGTTCCGCCGAGAACGCGAGACAGGCTGAGCAGCGACGGGTTGCCACAGGCGAGGCAATAGGGGCCTGCTGTTGGCGCTGATCAACTCGCACTGGATGCAAAACGTAGCCGATTGAAGAGGAACGAAGTTGACGTCTTTGAAGGTAGTGCCATAAACCGTCTTGCGAAACATGATTGCCTTTCCGACCGACATCACAGAGAAGAATCTAAGGTAAATAGGGATGGCGGAGTTAGACAGTAGCCGCAATGGTTCCTAGTGTGGAAAAATCGGTGATGCGAGGATAGAAGCGAGGTCCGACGATGTGCCGGAGGCTTGCGTGTGCAAGAATTTGCAACATTCGCTAAATTGGTTTGAAATGCTTTGCCCTGCGGGCGTTTTGATGGGTAATAATATACTTAGCAAAATAACAGACTTCTCTAGGAAGCGGTGACAGTAGGCTTAGCGCAAGGATGTTTGTTGGGCCAAAATACAGTTGTGCGCTTCCATCCGAACAGCGCGGCGGTCTCTTGTGAGGCATTCAGGCGCGTTCCGAGAACTTCCTGACTACAAATCGGACACGGGCCGGGAATATTCATAGAAGCAGTAAATCCAGTTTCCTCCGCTCGCTCCCTCTGTTTTCGCTTTAGTCGAGTCGGCGTTGTGCAGTAGGGACAAACGCCTTTAACATTTTCGTGTTCGCGGTGGCACTTTGGGCAGATCACAACTAAGCCTTCTTCGCCCGCTTTTTGCTTACTCGCAATGACTTCTCGCGTGACTCTTTTTTAAGCAGTTCTTCTTTCGACACGCTGAGAACCTGCCGCATCGCGTTGTCGAACCGCTCAAACTCCGTCTTGCCGGGAACATGCGGTGCTGGTAATGGCTTCATCAGGCTCCACGTTAACGCCTTTCAAATTGAAAAGCCAGCAGTACTTAATACTGTACTCTACACAACAGCCACAACCTGTTGTGGGTTTCGCCTTTCGCCTCCCTCTTAATCAGATTTTGTGCTTGCGAAACGATGCAAGAAAGTGCAGAGTGAATGTGAAGGTTCTGTTCCCAGAAAAACGAATGACCAGCGCGCCAACGCTGGCCTGAAGTCGATCCGGGAGAGCTTAACAATCTTGACAGCGGGGTACTCTGGGAAAACAACGACACCCTCAGAGTAGTTCCGAAACGATCCCGCGTCAAGAAAAAAGTGAGAAAAAGCAGAGGGGGAATACTGTCTAAAAACAGGCTCCCAGAAGGGGGATTATGGCGATCACTGCACGATACATTTTGATGTGTGACGATGCGCGGCGAGAGGACAACGGCAAGATCATCATTATCGGCTTATATACGCCCGATATGACGGTCCAACAAATCCCATTCGTGATGCCGACTCTAACGTTTTTCTTAAACCTAGAATCGGATCGACCCGGCAACTTCGGATTTCGCACTAGAGTTGAACATCAGGAAACCGGGACGGTTTTGCCACAAACGGTAGCGATGGGAATGATCGGGATTGTGAATCCTCAGCAGCCTGGCGTGGTAGTTGTGAAATTTGGTGGAGTGATTTTCAATGCGCAGGGTCTTTATAGTTTCAGTCTTCAACTAGACGATCAGCGCGATCCCATAGTCTCCACGTTCAACGTGCAGCTAGTTGTGGCTCAAGCTAACCCTATGCCTACACATGGCGGATTAGGGCGTTAACGGTGGATAACGGTCTCAGGTTGCGGGTTTGTGCCTGTGGACCGTCGCGATGGTAGCCGAGGTGAATTGTTCTTCGTGGGAGCCAGCGGCAAAAGCCACAACTCTGCCGATTGGCTTATTTCTGGAACTTGTACACGGGTTGAAGGCAGAAATTCAAACAACTTGTTTTTCAATTCCGTTTCGTCGATTCGACCAGTGATGTATCCAGCATAGATGCTATCGATGTCGATAAATATATTTTGGATGTCTGAGACGTAGATATCGCTTTCAGAATACATCGGGGCGAATCTCTCCCGGAACTGGTGAGCGGTCATTTCACCGTCGTAAAAGTCGCCAATGAGATCACGCACTTCATCGAGTAGGGGCATAAAAATGGCTTCCGCACTTAAAATCATATCAAGCGAAGAGATCCTACGCAAATATTACGAAAGTGGTATCGAAACCCTCTTGCCAACATTCAAGCTGGTAACTAGAGAGTACCGAGTCTTAAAACGACGTACAGAAATATACTTTAATCGCAAGACCCGACGCAAGATGCTTGTAAAGGTATTTGACGAGGTAGAAGAAGAAAAGCAAACAGACTTGCAGCCTTCCAAGCCTGACGAGCAGAGCCAGCCGGAGCCAAAAAAGGAACGGAAAGAGAAAATGTGTGTGACATGGCTGAGGGATGGTGAGACAGAATACATGGCGGATCGACCTTAAAAACGAAAGTCTCTAAGCCTTTCGTCTCCCACGCTTCATCCGAAAACGATTAGAAGGTCTCTGCGCAAAGTTTGCCGGTCAGTTCTCTGTAGGTGATCCGCTTGCCAACAATCTGCCTGACTGCAAGATCGAATCTGCCAGCATCGTTTAACGGCTTCTCCTTCGTGCTGCGATTGTTAAATCGGAACATCTGTTCGTCGAGGTAGCGATCCAAGTGGAACGGTTCAACCGCAACATAGGTTCCTTTGAGCGTGCGCTTCATTAAGCTCCAGAAGTTTTCCATGCCGTTCGTGTGAACTTGTCCGCGCACGTATTCTTCCGCGTGATTCACGACCTCATGGACATAGCGCCAATGCAGTTTGTCATATGGAACGGCGTCATCTGTGTAGACCTTCGTTCCGTACTTCACGTTCTTGAGAATTTCGGTTTGTAGAGTCTCGCGCTTTACATCTGGCACAACCTTTGCTCTGACTTCGCGTGCATCACGATCTAGCATTCCGAGTACTACCGTCTTGCCAGTAGCGCCGCCAGCGTGACCGGACTCAGCGGCGAAGCGTGCGCGGCGATCCCTGTGCATGTTCTTGAGTTTTCCTCCAACAAAACTTTCGTCCACTTCCACGGCTCCGCCGTCTTTCCCCCCGTCTCCCATCTTCGCGCGAGTGCCAAATCCCTTGTGCTGCAAGGACAGCGCGAGTCGGATGCGATGATCCATGAACCATGCCGACTTCTGGGTTATGCCGATTGCGTTGGCCACTTCGTAAGAGCTGATACCGTTTTTGCAGTTCACAATCTGCCACATTGCGGTGAGCCACTTGTCAACGCCGATGGGAGACTCTTCCATGATTGTGCCAGTCTTGAGAGTGAACTGCGGAGCCTTGTGCTTCTCGCGGCAATGCCAGCGGTTGTACTTCTCCAAGAACAGAACGTTCTTGCTGCCACAACGAGGGCAGCTAACGCCATCCGGCCAGCGACGGGCTACCAGATATTCCCGGCAGTTCTCAGGCTTGGAGAAGTAGAGGATTGCTTGCTGTAGTGTTTTCGGCTCCATGTTTGAATCTTAGGCCGGAATCGCTATTTTGTCAAGTATATTATCGCCTTTTGATGGGCCGCTTTTTTCGGATGGGTATTGATTTGGTAGTAGTGCTGGGTTAGAATCAGAGGACGTTCCAGGCAGAAAGCCTTGAGCGATTGGGAGAACGAAAATGCAGTGGACAGCACCCGCTTTTGAAGAAGTTTGCTTGAATTGCGAAATCAATTCTTACGTCAGCGCGAAACTTTAACCGTCAGCCCTCCCTACCCTTTCTTAAAGTTGGATACACGCGCTGGCGTGCGTGTCGAATCCGGCGCCCCGAATTCCTGAGCAGAGAATCCTGAAGGAATCAAGATTTCTAGCCCGCTTGGGCCGCAACGAATCCCTGGTCATCCTCACTCGCGCGTGGAATGACTTGCACTAAGGCTTTACCAGTGCCCAGCCATCGCGCATTTTCTGCCACGAAGCCTTATCCATCGTACTCCCCTCTTCATTTGCCCCCTTCCCTCGCTTTCTTGTTTCGATACCACTTTTTCATGCGGGCAAGGCAATGTGCCCGATTCTTGGCGTACCAGCGAGCGAAGCGCCGCTTGTTGCTGGCCTTCGCCGCGCGCGAATTGGGATCTTTAAACGGCATCTCACAGTGCGGCGCGTAAAGGGCGCTAAAATACAAACGCCCGAGTAAAATCGGGCTATCGATAGAGGAACCTGAGATCAGGAAAGTGATGAGCGCTCCGCCTAGCGGAGCTCAATATCGGTCATCTTGCTGCCGCTTTCGAGCCTCTGCAATGAGCTCGGAGCAGTTCTTGACCTCCTGACTCTTTGGTGCTGCTTCGGCCCGTACCCAAGCTTCGGCCTGATCAGGGGTGACAAATGTCGCCTTCGGCCGAATATATCGTTTTTTCTTCTTGGATGGGCGCCCGCCATTTGCGCCGTTTGCACTCGCCCCGCTGAATTGCATATGTCGAATCTCTTACACGATCACACGACTTGGTTATAGACGAGAGGGAGAGATATTGCAACAGTCGTCCGCTGCAGTGCATAAGCTAGCAGGAAACGATTTCCACGCCACACCACTATCTATCTAGGAGAAACGACAGCTTTGAATTGTGAGCTAATGGAGGCCAGAACCCTTCACACCTATACTCAGCGATTTGTCGCGTGAATGCCACCCAATCCATCTTCTAAGGAACCAAACGGCAGCGCGCTTCGACACTTGAAAGCTTGGGCACGCACAACGCTGACAAACGATTCGACCGCACGGGGACAAGTGAAAGCGCTGAGCCGAACGTGCGCTACGGTTTGGAAGGGCTGGCGGGCTCGCCCCCGCGGCATAAAGCCCAGCAAGTGAGTACGCCGATCGCGACGGTCCCAGCTCCAATGGCCCAAGGGGTGTCCAGAGTGGCCTTGACGGCGGCTAGTCCCTCGGTTGGCTTAGCCGACCCACATCGTTCCTCACGCTCTGCTTGCGCGCCCTGATGTACCGTCACGTCCGAGAATGCTACCGTTTTCGACCGCCGGGCCGCCGCACCTTGATAGTGGATCTTGACATCATTCTGGTCGGCCGCAACCATCATTCTTCCATCTACATCGATCACATCGTAACGGGTCCACTCTTGCGTCACGGGAATTACGGTCATGCAGTCCACGCGCACTTTCATTCTTCGCGAGGTGTTCAGTTGCAAGCCGCCATGTTCGAGGACGAGTTCGTCTCCGTCGAATCGCACAATGGTTTCAGGTTGGACCGTGACCGCGGAACCGTCAGCGTCGATTTTCGCCCAATTTCCCTTCTGGGTCTGCACCAGATCGTGCAGAAAAATCGCGGAGGATTTGGGCGCGGGAGCCCCATTCAGCAAGACTCCTCCCTCATTGTGAAGCATCGCCTGAGCGGAGTCCTGGGCCATCAGCGATGCCGGCAAAATAAAGAGCATCGCTCTGCAAACGAGTTTGTGCCATGCAAACAAATACACTCCAACTCTCCTTGCGTCAGCATAACTTCTGGAATTCTCGCCGGCTATTGTCTTGTGTGGTAACGGGAAGGCGTACCGTCTGGAGTTTCAACACCAGGTGACATACCACGAAGTCTCCAGCAACAACGAAAGAAAGACCGCTCTAAAACGCAGACCCTTACTGCAAGGCTGTCTGGGCTAATCAGGTCTTCTTCGCTGAATCAAGTTGAACCCAGTGACAAAACATATACATCAGCGGAGCGCGGGGATCGGGTTGGTCCGCTGAACTCTGCCTCGATCAAGGTCAGTTGATCCTGACTTCCGAGCGTTCGTTGGCACTATGGGGGGCGAATTCCGGAATCACGACACAGCAAGATGCGCTCGATGAGGGGCGAAAAATTCAACTAGCCTCAGCTGCGATAAACTCCGTATTGGCCGTCGCTCGGACCACAACCTCATTGGAGGCGAGAGCACGATCGAGTGCGTCGGCCAGGACGACGGGGAAAACCGAGATCAAAAAGTTGGTGTCCACGAGTAGCCCGCGGTCCGTATAAAGTCGATAGATCTTCATCGAGCCGCGCCATCGATTGGCGGTGGTCACCAACTCCAACGTAAGATTCCAAGCCGCCCAACCGCTTCGAAGCTGCGGAGCGCCGGGCTTGCTCCATTCGAAACTTAAACCTTCGCCCGATCTCACCCGCCGGCGTTTGTCGCCGATCGTTGGAGGTTCTTCTTCCCCGGTCTTGACCCTTAATTCGAACCCGTCAAAATCATTGGTTGAAAAAGCGGCCTCCAGGATGTGACATACCTGTGTATAATCGCCAGCGCGTCTTAAGGCTTCAGTGGCCCGACGAATAGCAAGATCGTTGATAAAGATCTGGCGCTGTCCGAGGGTCCGCTGCGCTACTCGACTCAACTCACCAAACTCTAAGTAGCCGAGGCGTTGTACTCCGATCCAGATGCCGGTCCCAACTACGGCGAGCACTAGGCCCAGGGAACTGCCCGAAGGCCACAGCAAGAACAGGCTTAGGAGGGCAAAGACTCCAGAAACTCCGTAAAGCAGGATCACAACTTGCCGGTGCGTCAAACCGTGCTGCAGCAGCTTGTGGTGGATGTGCTCACGATCGGCGGTGAACAAAGGCCTGCCACTAATCAAACGACGCATCACTGAAATCGTGGTCTCCAGTATAGGCAAGCCGAAGGAAACCAATGGAATCGCGACCGCAATGGTCGTTGGAGCCTTCTCAGTAGCGCCCACCAATGCCAAGGCACTGAGCATAAATCCGATGAACAAGCTCCCGGAATCACCGAGAAAGATCGTCGCCGGATTGAAATTGAAACGCAGAAAACCCAAAATTGCTCCGGCCAGGGCAATGGTCAGAAGCGCCACGAGTGACGAACCATTGAAGATTGCCACCACAAAAACGACCAAGGTCGAAAACAGCGCAGAACCAGCGGCCAGTCCGTCCAGACCATCCAACAGATTGAAGGCATTCGTAATCCCAATGACCCACAGAATGGTAATGGGGAGTCCGATGGGCCAAGCAAATTCCCGCGCACCAAACAACAGTGGCAGGTTGAAAATCCTCAAACCGCCAGCAAACAATATGGTGGCAGCAACAGCTTGAACAGCAAACTTCGTGTACGGACCGACGGAATAGATATCGTCGTAAATGCCGACCAAAAAAATTAATGTCCCGGCGAGAAGAATGGTCAGAAGGGTCTGAATTGAGGGGCCAACCGCCAATGCAGGAAAAAGCGGACCCGCCAACCACACAAGCGCGATGCTGATCAGAAAAGACAAGAATATGGGAACGCCGCCCAATCGTGGCAACGGAGTCGTATGTAGATCACGATTCTGAATCGGGGGTGCTACCCAGCCGCGGCCCATTGCGAGATTGCGAACGAACCAGGTAAGGACGAACGAGAAGAACAGCGATATTCCGAAAATGACCAGGTAGAGCGCCGTCAATTCCACTCTCCACAACCAGAGGCTAAAGCAGCAGCGTTAAACACATTAACCGCACCCAAGCTAACTCCTTAGGTGAAGCTCGGCTCTACATCTGTTACAACTCAAGATTTTCGCGAAGTGGAATGGGTCGTAAAAAACTATAGCAATCACAATCCAGAGCTGCAAGGTTCTTTTTTCGACAGCCTGTGGAAAAGTCAATGGGTGTTTCCAAAACAGAGATGGCACGGTCTCACTGTCGATCTCGAATGTAACACTTTAACTTTGGCCACGACATACGCTGCCGTTGCTTGTTTTGGTCCTCGCTTCGTGCCGTGCTACCGGTGTTCACCATACAAGTAGCGCCCCTGAGTGTCCCCGTAGAAGTTAACTGACATCCGAGGTCTTGAACAGACATCTGCGCTTTCCCTGCGTTTCGGCGATGCCGCCAGAAAATGACAATGCAAGTTGATAGACTCGGGTTGTGCGTTTGCACGGCGCGGCTTAGAATCGGATAACCGTTATGCAGCGCATCTCAAATCCCCTCTTTCGACTGTTGAGCTTGGTGGTGGTACTAGCCATCCTCGGTTTTCTCCAAATGGCCAGGGCACAAAACGTCAGCCTTCCGCAAGACGCCGCAGGCCAGCACGAAACAACGACAGAACCGCTGGCACCTGTAACACACCCTCTCGTTTCAGCCACAGATAGAGCAAGCCGCACGGAAACCAATTCCTCAGCCCTCGTCCTCGGTCCTGGCGATGAACTGGACGTCACAGTGTATGGAGCGACCGATCTTTCTGGGCACAACCGCGTAAGCCCCGACGGAAACATCTCGATGCCGCTGATCGGTTATGTCCGAGTGGCTGGCCTCAGCAGCACTGAAGCGGAAGGGGCCATCGAAGCAAAGTTGCGTCAGAATCACGTTGTTCTCGACCCGCAAGTCTCGGTATACGTCAAGGAATACAGCGGCAGCGGAATTTCCGTGGCCGGCGAGGTCGCCAAACCCGGGTTCTATTCCGCGCTTGGCCCGCACCGGTTGTTTGATGTGTTGCAGGCCGCCGGCGGGCCTACCGACAAAGCTGCCGATAAGGTCGTGATCAACCACCGCGACCAAAAAGACGCGACGACCGTTCACATCTCGAAAGATCCGGCCGAAATGGCAGCCAACAATGTCGAGCTACAGCCAGGCGACACCGTTGTGGTTCCGAAAGCGGGTATCGTCTACGTACTAGGAGAGGTAACTCGTCCGGGCGGATACGTGCTAAATTCCACAGGAGGAATTACAGTATTGCAGGTCGTAGCCGCCGCCGGGGGGCCGACTCACGTCGCCTCTCCCGGAAAGACCAGATTGCTTCGTCGTTCTGAGGTTGGGTTTCAAGAGCAAGGAATAGATCTGAAGAAGCTTCTGCGTGGCAAGGCTCAGGATGCTTCCGTCCGGGACCAGGACATACTCTTCATTCCCAGTAGTGCGGTCAAGACCGCGCTGAACGCTAGTGCACTGGTTGCCACTGTGGGAGCCGCCGCGATATATCATGTTCCCTTCTAGTCGTTTACGGTGCTGAGTGTGCGAACAGTCCGCGCTAACGTCGAGCTATGCTTCTAGCCGAATCGCTTAAGACGATGCCCTTCTGCCCGCAAAATCCAATCAACGCTCGAGTGAAATCGATCGGGCAGCAGGATTAACATCTCTAGACTGGGAGCAGGCTTCCCTCGCTAAATCTTTGAGAGGTGCCTCTAGCTAAACGTGGCGTTTAAGCACACATCCCCTCCTGCAAATCCTTCCGTATCGCTGCCATTGAAAACAAAGTACTTCTTGGCTTTGTTTGGCAAACCTATCTCCCGCTTCCCAAATTGATGTTGAGAGGAGGCGGCACTGCTTCGCCCCTGCGCTGTCGCTGCAGACGCTCCAACTGGTCCATGGCACGATAGAGTTGCCTGTCCGTGTGCTTCGTGGGACCACCATTTCATAGTAAATGAAGGACTTATTGGCTTTGTTCCGACAAAAATACTATTATAAGTATCTATAAGATATCCACTGTACAACATTAACATCTTTAAGATATAACACAACGGAGCGCAAACCAGGGGCGTGACTGCAACGCAGTCCCACCCCCGAAGGCTTGGGACAAGTTCACCGATTATTGGCCAATAGATATTGATACCAGTCCACTGCGTGCTGTAGCGCTCGTGTAGCAGTTGTAAAATGACGAGGAGGAGAATCGCCAGCGTTTACTCGGGCAGCCGTCTGCAGAGTCTGGCTGTGCATTTGGCGGATGTCGACTAGGAACTGCTTCATAAGCTCAATTAGCTTCAGGGTCGCTATCAGGGTTTGCTGCGGATCAACAATTACTTCAGGACCTTTCCGCGGCTCCTCCGGGAGCGGCGGATTGAATATTCTCGCATTCTCAGTCAAGTGGTGTGCCATGAGGAGCGCATCCTGGCTGATCGGTGATTTCGGCTGGTCGAGCAAATCCAAGAACCCAGGTCCGAAACCCTTGCGCACTGAATCCTTTAATTCCTCAGGTACACTCCAGCCGCGTTCGACTTCGCTTTTCAGGTAGTCCAGAAAAAGAACGCCTTTCCGCAAGTCCTCAGGGCTGGCCGCATACCAAGAGTCCATGGCGGGGTTGCGAACTGTGTCGGTTGAGGATTTCTGCTCCTCGGCAGGAAAGAGCAAAGCGTTCACCTGGCGCATGTCGAGCCGGGCACCCAATTCGCACCGCCATGCGCAGTAGCAGATCTGCTTGAACGCGAGCTTCTGCAACGCGGTCTTGGGCAGCAGCTGCGTGTGAAGAGCGCGCTGCAACTTTTCGATCTCAGCTTTATTCTCGGGGCGGATAATCAGTTCGTGCGCGTAGTATGCGTGTTTGACAGCGTTGTGTCGAACATTCTTTTTTCCGATTTGCGTCTTCGGGCCTGTATGCCGCTTGGCTCGATTGGCGGCGAGAACTGCCTGAGTGACCGTCTTCTTCAGCTTCATAAATCTCTCCTAAGTTTGTAAAATCCCGGAGTGGAGTTGTCCTCACAAGTCAGCCCCGTTCGCAACCTAAAACGCGACATGACCCTGCCGGGTGCCGCTTCAAACAACTAGTTTTCAGGATTAAATAACGATTCTCAGGAATTACTTGCCATTCATGTCCAAGAAGCCTCTCAGATACTGGCGTACCCAAGAGAATCTGTGTCTCACCTACTATCTTCTACATCGTCATGGCTGTTGTCAAGGGTGCAATCGCTTGGGTAGTGTCCTAAGTTCAAATTAGGACACTACCAATCGCTTGGTGACCCAATTTTCGCAGACTGAGGCCCAGTTCACTCAACAACGAGGCCATCTTGTCTACAAGCCATCTCATAAATGCCTCAGTAGAATTACACAGCAAGCGAGGTCAAGCATACCCAGAAAGTTCTCGGCGTGTCGCACCATATCGGACAACTACTCTGCGGAAGGTTTGTAACCAAGCAAATAGCCTCTCAACTCTCCAACGTCCTAACTCGTACTCCTGCATCTGGGGTAGCGGTCAGTCACAGGATTCGAGTGCCCAAAAGGCTCGCTGCGTGGACCACTGAGTTCATCCGCAGCCTGACGCCGCAACCGCGGCTGCATCCGTACAACCCGAGGCCAGCGACTCTTCGACGGCTCGTTTCAGTCGATCTCGATTACGGGGTTGCCCCGTCGAGCTCGTCTTTTCGCCCGGCGCTGATGCGGCGCAGCAGCGCCACAAAGCGCGGGTCGGAGCGGAGGCTGGCGAAGACGGGCTCGATCTGAACGAAGACCATGGAAGGATACCGTTGATCGAAGGCTTGCTCAAGATTTTCCAATGCCTTGTCTTGCTCGCCCATGCGGGCATAGGACACCGCGAGGGTGAATGGAGAAACGTAATGCGCTTTCGACTGCCGTTGGAGAATAGCGAGCCGCTCGCGCCAGTAGCCCTTCATGCCCGACATCCGGTAGGCGGCGCGAATTGCCGCGGCCTGTTCCGAGTCCGACGGGCCAAACGGCGATTTCAAGAAAGCGTCGAAGGCTAGGTCCAACATGCCCTTTTGCTCGTAAAGCAGACCGAGATACCAATAAACCTGACTAAATTCCGGAGCGAGCCCGACCGTCTTCTGACATTGTGCAATCGCTTCGTCATCCCGCCGCGCGAAGAACAAGATCTGGGCTACGTCGGTGTTGATAATGGGCGAGACGGGATCAAGTTCGAGCGCCTGCCGGATCTCAGCGACCGCCTCGTCAGAGCGTTTCATGGCTGCGAGGTCATAGGCGTACCAGTGGTGAGCTGTGGCGTAAGGGTGATGGCCCGTCGAAACTCTTTCTCCGCCTCCGCAGGATTCCAATCGTACAGCAGTATCACGAATCCCAGCGATGCGTGCGCTTCCGCGAGAGCATCATCGAGCTGCAGCGCTCTCTGCGCCGCGGCCTTTGCCAGGGGATAGACCTCTTTGGCGGGAAGGATGTCGTTCGGGCCGAGCAGTATGTAACAATCTGCCAGGCCCGCGTAGGCGTGGGCATAGTTTGGGTCTTTTTCAATCGCCTGCTTGAAGGATTCGATCCCCTTCCAGAAGCCCGCTTGTGTGCGCTGGTTCCAATAGTAGCGTCCTTTCAGGTAGAGATCGTGGGCTTCCGGGTTTACAGGACGGATATTGGCACGGGACACTAATGCGCGCGGGGGCGAGAGTCTTTGCTCGACTTGACCAGCAATGGCGCTGGCGACGGTAATCTCCAAAGCCAGAGTATCGTGCGCGTCGCGCTCGAAGCTCTCAGCCCAGAGATGCGTTTGATCATGTATTTGGATAAGCTGCGCGCTGATGCGCACGCGATCCCCCGAGCGGCGCACGCTGCCTTCAAGAAGGTAGTCCACGCCCAGTTCGCGGCCGATTTGCCGCACATCCTTGCGCGTGTTCTTATACTCCATTGCCGAAGTTCGGGCGATCACGCCCAGGGTTTGCGGATCCGCGCCGCCTAACTGGGTGATCATCTCTTCGGTCAAACCGTCATTGAAATACTCCTGGCCGGGATCGTTGCTCAAATCCTGAAAAGGGAGAACTGCGAGCATGATTCGCTTTTGACCGGCGACGTTGGTAGCGGGATGCCGGCGCGCGAGGTATGTTCGGACCGCTATCACGGTGAGCAGTGTCGCTGCCAGCAACGACAGCGCCGGCCAGCCTAGGCGCCAACCCCGGCGCTCTGGGCCTGAAATGCCGGCGACCAGGCGATCCGCCTCAGCCCTCTTCGGAACAGCAGTGGACTCAGCGACAACTTCAAGGACCGCGCAATAAACCGATACCCTTGCCCGTGACGGTCTGCACGAAAACCGGACGTTCGGGGTCGTCCTTCAAGGCCTGGCGAATCTTTCGAATGGCGGCGTTGATGCTGTTATCAGCGTCCAGGTGGACATCCTTGCCCCAGACCTTATCGACGATGTCTTCCCGGGAAACCAGTTGTCCTCGGCGATCGAGCATGAGGAGCAAAATTTCCATGGGAATTCGCTCCGGCTTGAGAGATCTGCCCGAGCGGCGGAGCTCATAGGCGCCGCGGTCCAGTTCCAGACCGTCTCCGAATTTCAGCAGGTCCGCAGGCATGGGCACGTACTCCGGAGAAGAGGACAGTATTGTAGTCGATTGGACGCGGCCCGGTTTCACGGCTGCCTTCAGGGCAGATCAATATCTAGGGCATAGATGTCCGACGTGCCCAAGTTGCGCATCACCAACAGGGAGCTTTCTGGCGTCAAGCCGAACCAGATTCCCCAGTTCCCCTGAATCGGAAAAGCCGGGGCCGGAACCAGGCGTTCGATGCTGCCATCGGCGATCTTGACGCGAAAGATTCCGGTTTTCTCAGGCGCAAGAATGAACGCCCGGGAAATGCAGGAGTAATAGATGTACTTGCCGTCGGGTGACCAAGTGGGATAGTCGGCGAAGTCCGCTAATGGCCGGGTTGTACCCGAAACTACGTCGTACAAGAGGAGATTGGCGCTCAAGAAGGATAGAGCGGCCACGTAGCGACCATCAGGGGACAATCTACCTCTACCAATGCCCAGCGTGCCGGGGAGGACTGTTTCGGTGCCGGTCTTCAGGTTCAGCCTGTGCAATGCCCACGCTGATCCCGATGAATCGGAAGTACCGAAGAGGAGAGACTCACTGTCCGAAGACCAATCAGAGATCGTTTGTTCAGGGCTTGCGCCGGGCGTGGCCAGTCGAGGAGAGCCGCCGCTCGCCGACACCACGTAAACTTTGTGAAGAGCGTCCACACCGGCAGTGCCTTCGAAGGCAATCTGGGCCCCGTCCGGCGACCACCTGGGCTGATAGGCGCGCATGGGGGCAAACGTGAGTTGCAGCTGTTCGGAACCGTCCAGACGACTCCTTACCAGCGCACCTTCAGGAAAAGTGACATACGCCATCCATCTTCCGTCACGGGAAAAAGATAGATGATCGGCAGGAAGTCCGTGAGAGTATGGCTCAAATTCATGCATGACCGGGTCATAGCGCATCAACTGCCCGCGCGCTTGAATTCCCACAGCGTAGATCGTCTTGCCGTCGTTACTGGGTATGGGCAGAGAAAAGTCAAGAGGCCCATTTGTAAGTTGCACCGGCTGGGTGAAGGCTCTTCGAAAGAAGTCCCCCTTGTCGCGCAGTGCCCAAATGTTTTTCTTGCCGCCTTGAAATCCGCTGAATAGGAAGTAGCGTCCGTCGCGGGTCCATTGGCCTGCCGAAGCGTGGCTCATACCGCTCCAGCCCGGAAGCATGCGCGTAACGTTGTGACCGTAGGCATCCACTTGCCACAGCGAAGTTCCGGGCCCTGCCTGTTCCGCAACCGAGATCCGAATGAGCTTGCCATCCGGGGACCAGCGCGGCTTAAAGGGCGCTCCAGGAAAGCTCGCAAGTCTTCTTGCATTGCCGCCATCGCCGTCCACGAGGTTGAGGCTCTGGTCATATTCGGCTGTGTAAGCAATGGTCCGGCCATCCGGAGACCAGGCGGCATCATCCGCAAACAGATCTCCCACACGCCGCGGAACACCGTCGGGCATAGGCAATCTCCAGAGGGCGCGCCGCCAGGACGTGGGCGGGAACTCGCGGACAACTTCTCCAATCAGAAGTTCGCTGCCGGAAGGGAAGACATCAAAAAACTCCGTTGTCCGGAAAGGTTTTTCGACCGGGAAAACGGATTCTCCGTCGAGAGAAACGGATCGAAGCTGATTTTCGCCCTTCTCAATGTCCGAGAAGTAGAGGCTTGAGCCTGTCACGACCAGGTTTTCGTTGGGAATCACCGTTCCAATGTGGGTGATCTGGCGGATGCGCGTTACGTGAGGAGCGCGGGCCGCAGGGCGGAGCCAAACAATGGCGGCGACAAGCAGCGGAACTGCAACTATCGCAGGCAGAAAACGTGAAACCTTTGACGTTCGTGGCACCCCATGAATTGTCGGGAGCAGGTCCGGGGCGGGCAAAGAAATAGCCGCAGTTTGAGCCGATCCGTTTCCCCCTTCCGGCGCCGGATGAGGGTCGGGCATTGATGAAGTCCCATTCCCCGGAATCACGCGAATCTGCTCGGTGAAGCGATACCCTCTGCCCGGCAGGGTCAAAATGTAGTGGTGATGCTGTGCGGTTTCACCGAGAGCTCTGCGCACCATCGAAATATGTTGACTGAGATTCGATTCTTCGACGAACGTATCTGGCCAGATCCGACTCATGAGCTCGTCTTTGGAAACTACTCGGTCGCGGAGTTCCACCAAAACGAAGAGGGTCTCAAAGGCTTTTGAAGTCAACGGCACGGGCTTCGCATCGCGCAAGAGCAGGTTTCTGGCGGGGTCGATCCGGTAGGGACCAAATTCGTACAACTGGTTGGCTGCCAGCGGCATACGGCCTTTTAGAACTTTTTATAAGATTTCAGCCCGCTTTTCAGGACATTTAACGCCAACCCATGCAGAATGCCGCTCAGCCCGGCAAAATTGCACGGGTGCTTTTGGGGCTGCAATTGTACCACGGTTTACGGCTGGAATCAGAGGGAAAACCCTGCCTTCATTAGGACCACGACTCAGCTCCGACCGTGGCCCAGAGTTGTTCCTCAGGGTACCTAGGCATCTCCCGCAAACCAAACGGAGACAAATGAAAACCACATTCTTCGCTTTGGTTACGGCGGCCCTTCTCTGGTGCTGCGCGCTGACTGACTGCGGCGGCGGGGCCAATCCGAGTTTCCTCCCTCTACCCCTTCTTGCCTTGGAAATCACCTCCGGCGCGCTGCCCTCAGGAATCACCGGTGCTGCCTACGCCGGCACCACAGGATTTCTTCTGGCGGCATCGGGAGGAGTAGCCCCGTATAAATGGAGCTGGGCCGCGGCTGCGAATTCCTCCCTGCCGCCTGGGCTCACTGTCACTCAAGCTACAATCTCGGGAACTCCGACTGCTCCAGGCTCCTATGAAGTAACTGTGACGGTCGCTGATTCCGAGTCGCCGGCGGCGCGAAAGAGCGCAACCTACGCGGTCAGTATCGATATGCCGCTGGCGATCACTTCCGACGCTCCACCGTTCGGTGCGGTCGGAGCGACCTATGGGCCTGCCAGCACTGGAGACTTCAGTTGTGTTTTGAGCCCGGTCCTTGGCTGGCACTATGCCTGCACTCCGTGCAGCCTTTCTGCTGGCACATGTCCGGCAACTTCGTGCTCCCAGAGGCCGCAGCCTGGCAGAGCCTGCTTTATGACAGAGCAGGTCTTTACTGGCTTCATGTTGACGGCAGCCGGAGGCATGTCGCCCTACACTTGGAGCGCAACGGGGATGCCTCCGGGCCTTGGCCTCGATCCGGGCAGCGTCAATCTCTCCGGTACACCGACGACAGCAGGAAGTTATTCCGTGAGTGTCACGGTAAGCGATTCCGAATCGCCACCAGCACAAGTAAGCATGACCTACGCCATCGACATTCTTGTCTCATCTTCGCCATAGCAAACTGCGTGGGTTCCGCGAGGACAAAGCATGAAGTCGAAAACATTGACGGGCATCACAACTTCAACCGCCATCGAGGCAAACATGAAATGCAGAACATTGATGGGGATTATCGCAGTAATGTTATTGACCGCGCTGGCAACGCCGCTTCGGCTCGTCGCGCAGGATCAGAAGAAAACTCACCATCACTACAAGCTCATCGACCTGGGGACGTTCGGCGGGCCACAGGGTTATTTCGTCTCGCTTGTGGGGCGGGCCAGAACGGAGGAGTTATGAGCAATAGGAAAAACATGTATTCGCCACTAACTGTGTTATTGGTCACGGCGGTGGTGCTCGTTCTGGCCATGCCCGCCAGCGCCACCTTTCCGGGCAAGAATGGCCGGATCGCCTTTCAAGTGTCACCGTCATCGTCATCCGATATCTACACAATGAATCCCGACGGCAGCGACGTGCAGCAACTGACATTTTTCGGCACCAGCGGCGGGAGCGCGCAGGCGCCGTTCTGGTCGCCGAACGGAAGCCAACTGGTCTTCGTCGGCGCTCCCTCGGCTGCGAATGGGCCGTTTCAACTCTGGATCATGAATTTCGATGGCAGCAACCAACATCTGCTGTTGAACGATCCTGACTACGGGGATTGGGTCCCGAGCTTCTCGCCCGACGGCAGCCACATCGTATTTTCGCGATGCGGCCCGATCAATTGTGCGATCTATCGCATCAACGCCGACGGCAGCGGCCTGAAAGCTCTTACGCCTTTCAATTCCGACCCTGACATCGTGGACTGGGAGCCGGTCTATTCGCCCGACGGCACGATGATCGCCCTCACCAGTTTGTGGCGAAACGGGCTGTTCGAGGCGATCTACCTGATGAAGGCAGACGGCTCCGGTATGCACAGTTTCACTCCGCCGCGCCTTGGGGCAATCGGAGGTAACTGGTCACCCGATGGGGAAAGCATCGTCTTCCTTTCCAACGACCCCTTCGACTGCGGAGTGGAATGCTTCCCGCTGAGTTCGGAGCTTTGGACCATCAGCGCCGACGATGGGCAAACTACCCGGCTCACATTCAACAACCAGCATTGGGACGGCATCAACTCTGTTCCGCACGACCTTTGGCCCTCATGGTCTCCGCAGGGAGACGCGATCGTGTTCGAGCGGGACGCGCCAGACTTCAGCAGCTCTGCGCTCTACATCATGAACCCAGACGGGAGCAATCTGAGGCAGGTCCTGCAGCTCCCCACGAGCCGAGTAATCCCAGCGCCAGCGCGAAGGATTTTCGCACGGCCGAAGCGGACCAGACTCGACATCACGCTCATTGAGCAAGGCGGCTCGTATCCCCGCTGGGGAGCGGCGCAGCAAGGCCGCGCTCATTGATACCTCAATAGGACATTGGACACACAAGGAGATCAGTCATGCATCTCGGTAAAGCAATCTCAAGCAAAGTCTTCGTGGTCGCGGCGATATTGTTCGTCAGTCTTCCCGCTCACGCAACGTTTCCTGGGCAAAATGGGAAGATCGTGTTCAACGCTAACGGCACCGGCACATGGCAGATGTACACCATCAACGCGGACGGTACTGGGATGGCGCAGATCACAGATCTGCCGCCGACAACCCTTGAAGGCTGGGAGCCCACCTTCTCACCCGACGGAAAGAAGATCGCCTTCTGCCACGACATGACCGGGGCGGCGGAGATCTACACTATCAACGCCGATGGCAGCGGCCTCACCCAGCTGACCTTCGATAATTTCTTCGACTGCGCCCCACGCTGGTCACCGGACGGAACGCGAATCGCATTCGCGCGCGCCTTGCCATTAACCCAGCAGACCGTCATCGCCACCATGCCCTCAGGCGGAGGCGCGATTACCAACCTCACCAACGAGTTCTGGAGCGCCTTCTGGCCAACCTACACGCCCGACGGAACGAAGATCACCTCCGTGAGTTCGCAGGCGGGATTCATCGGAGTGGTGCGCATCATGGGCTCCGACGGCTCGCACCAGAAGCAGTTGACGCGGCCCGACCTGGAAGGATTTCCGGCCGATATATCGCCCGACGGCAGTCACATTCTGGTAATTGATCACGTGAGCACACCCATCACGCCAGAGGCGGTCTTCCAGATGAACCTGGACGGTTCCGGCCTGACCAAGCTGAGCGACCCGGGAAAGGGACATTATGACATTCCTGGTACCTACTCTCCGGACGGTACCAAGATTGTATTTGTGAGCAACCGGAGGAGCAAAGACCTCAGCCTGGACCTCTTCATCATGAACGCGGACGGCTCCGACATTCACCGGATCGCGAGCGGGCTAACGGTCGGCGGGTGTCCAGACACCAACTGCGTCACCCCCAGTTGGGGACCTCAGGCGAAGCAATGAAAAGCTGGAAATCAGCTCGTGACTCATAAACCTCTATTAGGAGAAATGCGCGTGAAAAAGCAAAAGACTTACCCGCATCATCGCGGTTACGTTGTTCACCATGGCGTTGCCGTGCGGCGGCGCAGCGCAAGACCACGCGGTACCGGACTACAACGAGTGGCCTTGAAAGAGGCGGACTTTATTAACGACCGCGGCGAGATCATTGGCTACGCATCGCTTCCTAACGGCGACGAGCATGGTTTCATGTTGATTCCATGCGACGAGAACCGCCAGGGCGTCGAGGGCTGCGACTACAGCATGGTGGATGCATCCGCGGCGGCACAGAACCCCGAGCCTGTTCCTAATGCAACCCAGCACTCCACGCGTTCGCAGCGGAGAAATCGCAACGCCCTGCGCCGCAACGCGAGCCGCGCATTCTCGATTGCACCGTAACAAACGAGGCAATATGAAATCCAAAACGTTCACGTGGATTATTGCAGTGACATCATTGGCCGCGCTGGCAATGCCGCTCCGGTCCGCCGCGCAGGATCAGAAGACAACTCATCATCACTACAAGCTCATCGACATGGGCACGTTTGGGGGACCCAATAGCTACTTGGCGTACCCACCCCCAGGTATCGTACTCAGCAACCAGGGATCGGTGGTCGGCCTAGCGGAAACTCCTGAGCCCGATCCGTTCTGCCCAAATTGTTTCCTCGAGGGTCTGGTCAGCTATGCCTTTCGATGGCACGACGGCATCCTGACGGATCTGGGAGCGCTTCCTGGAAAGGGTAATAGCAGTTTTGCCCTTTCTCAAAATACAAAAGGCCAAGCTGTCGGTATCTCCGAGAACGGACTCATCGACCCACTGACTGGATATCCGGAGGTTGTTGCCGTCATTTGGGGAAAAAGTGGTCACATCAGAAATCTCGGCACGCTAGGCGGAAACGCAAGCTACGCACAGCAGATCAATGATCGCGGTCAAGTGGTCGGATACGCTCTGAACACGATCCCTGACTCGTTCGTAAACGACATTGAAAACTGGGACCCAAAAATCACCGATGGTGTGCCGTGGAATCTGTGGTGGCCTGCAGCGACTCAGTCGCATGCTTTTCTCTGGGAGAACGGAAACATGCGCGACTTGGGCACGCTAGGAGGGCCAGATAGCGAAGCCCTATACATTAACGATCATGGACAGATCATCGGCGAGTCTCTCCTCGACTCAAATCCAAATCCTCCCGTGACCGCTCCTGCTTGCCCCACGGTTGGAATTCCCACCCAGCATCCGTTCTTGTGGCAGGAAGGTTTTACCGATCTCGGCAGCCTGGGCGGCACCTGTGGCTATGCGAGTTGGATTAACAATGGAGCGCAGGTCGTGGGCACGATGACTCTCCCCGGCGATTCGACTAACCATGGCTTCTTTTGGGATAGAGGAACTCTCACAGACCTTGGTACCCTGCCGGGAGGGACAAACTCACAGGCCTTTTTTATAAACGACGCCGGGCAGGTGGTCGGCACTTCCGAGTATTCCGCTAGCAGCAATGAGCACGCCTTTCTCTGGAAGGATGGTGTAATGAAGGACCTTGGCGTCCCGACGGCGTGCAACCATCCGGAATTCATCAACTCGAAAGGTCAGATCGTGATGGGCACGGGTTGCACTCCTCCTGCAATCGGCACGCCCTTTCTCTGGGAGAATGGCGTCGGGTACAACTTGAAAAAGCTTGTTCTTCCAGGTTCCGACCTCAGCCTTCTGGCTGTAAATTCCATAAACGATCGGGGAGAGATTGCTTGCGCCGGGTTGGAGGCTAGTGGTAACCAGCACAATTGCGTCCTGATTCCATGCGACGAGAACCATCCCGGCGTCGAAGGTTGCGACTACAGCATGGTGGATGCGTCCGCGGCGGCACAGAACCCCGAGTCTGTTCCCAATGCAACGCAGGAGTCCTCTTCTTCGCAGCGGACAAATCGCAATCGAATTCCTATTCTGGGCAGCAATTCGAGTCGGACATTCTCGATTGAGGATCATGAAGCCGACAGCCTGCGGATGACACGTCAAAGACCCGGGACCCAGAGTTGCATCCGAGCAGGAGGCGAATGTCGCCCCCACGAATCATGTTGCCCCGGACTGACATGCGTTGCCGCAAGCGTCCGTGCTTATTGCGAGTGACCTCTCAGCCAAGCGAAGTAGGGGTTAAGGGCTACAAGGAGGAGAACATGAAAGCCAAAATGTTCACCTGGACTATTGCGATTACATCGTTGGCTGCGCTGGCAATACCGCTGTCGCTCGCTGCGCAGGACAATCGAGATCACGATAAACACCATCATTACAAGCTCATCGACTTGGGCACATTTGGCGGTCCATCCAGCTACGTTAATTTCAACCCTCCATTACTCATCCGCCGGGTGAGCCGGTACCGCTTCCCCGGCACCGCATTCGGCCCAAGAAATTAGCTGGCTCAGAAGAGAACGCAGAGGGGGACGCGAGCACAACTTGAAGAAGAGGAGAAACCGTATGAAATCCAGAAACTTCATGGCGATTGTCGTCACATTCTGTACCGCGCTGGTGACCCCAGCTCAACTGCCCGCGCAGGACAATCAAGGCCACAAACACCACCATTACAAGCTCATCGATATGGGCACGTTCGGCGGACCGGAGAGCTATATAAACGGCTTCGAATACCATGGCGCGGGTCAAACCCTGAACAACGCAGGCACGCTCACGGGCTGGGCAGACACACCTGAGCTGGATCCCTTTGGTCTTTCCAGTAATGTCTATGGGAACTTTTGTTTCAACTATGACGGAACCCCGTGCCATGTCTCTCACGCATTTCAATGGCAGGACGGCGTCAAGTCCGAACTCCCAGGGCTGCACAAAGGCCTGAGCAGTGCTACTGCTTGGATCAGTGCAAACGGTCTGATTGCCGGGACTTCTCAGAACGGAGAAACCGATCCGCTGGATGCGGGGTCGCCCGAGAATTTCCCGGAAGATCGTGCCGTCCTCTGGCGCAACGGCAAAATCATCGATCTCGGAACCTTGCCTGAAGGCGGATATGAGAGCGGCGCTCAAGCCGTGAACAGCAGCGGCCAAGTCGTGGGGTGGGCGCTCAATACAATTCCCGACCCATATTTTTTCGTCGGCTTTTCCTCGGCTATCTACGACTATTACCAGCCCATTTACCCCTATCAGGAAAGGGCTTTCTTTTGGGAAGACGGAGTGATGCAGGATTTGGGTACGCTGGGCACCGGAAATGATGCGTTGGCCACGGCCATCAATGAGCGCGGTCAAGTCATTGGGATTTCATACACAAGTTCGACGGCGAACCAGGTGACAAACATTAACTGCGGGATGGGGCCAATGCCGACCGTGGATCCGTTTCTTTGGGACAAACACTCAGGAATGATCGACCTTGGAACGTTGGGAGGCACTTGCGGTGCCGCCGCGTGGATAAACAGCCGTGGTCAGATAGTCGGCTTCTCAGATTTGGCCGGAGACCAGAAGAGCCATACTTTCCTATGGAGCAAGCAAAACGGTATGCAGGACCTGGGCACCTTGGGAGGAAGTTCGTCTGGCCCTTCAATGATCAATGATGGAGGGGAAGTTGTCGGAGAATCACTGTTACCGGGCGACACTCAGGGAAACGCGTTCCTCTGGAAGAATGGAACGATGTATGACCTCGGATCTCTCGACGGTTGTGCTGCCGCACTTGGGATTAATGCCCGAAGTCAGGTTGTCGGCAACTGGGGAGACTTTCCTAATTGCGACGCAGGCGCGTTCCTCTCCGAGGATGGAGGCCCCGTCGTTGACCTGAGCACTCTTATCTCCCCTCCGACCGACCTTTCCCTATTAGTGATTGGCATCAATGATCGCGGTGAGATCGCCGGCAACGGAGACAATGCTAACGATATCGACCACGCGATTCTCCTGATTCCTTGCGACGAAAATCATCCCGACGTTGAGGGCTGCGACTACAGCATGGTGGATGCGACCGTGGCGGCACAGAACCCCGAGCCTGTTCCTAATGCAACGCAGCACTCCACGCGTTCGCAGCGGAGAAATCGCAATGCCCTGCGCCGCAACGCGAGCCGCACATTCTCGATGGCACCGTAACAGAGGAGGCAATATGAAATCCAAAACGTTTGCGTTGATTATTGCTGTGACACTATTGGCCGCGCTGGCAATGCCGCTCCGGCTCGCTGCGCAGGATAATCGAGATCACGATAAACACCATCATTACAAGCTCATCGACTTGGGCACATTTGGCGGTCCATCCAGCTACGTTAATTTCAACACCGACGTACTGAACGATAGAGGAAGCGTGATCGGTTCTTCGCAGAATGCGATACCGCAACCACCTACGACCAACGGTTTTTCTTGTCCCCCCAATGTCGATGTCTACAAAGCTTTTGAATGGAACGATGGTGTGGTTACGAATCTGGGCGCCTTGAGTGACGGCAACTGCAGCAATGCCATTTGGATCAATGCAAAAGGCGAAATCGCAGGCAACGCCGAAAATGGCGTGGTTGATCCGCTCACTGGTGTCAATGAGATTCGCGCGGTGCTTTGGGAACACGGAAAGATCGAGGACCTTGGAACTCTTGGAGGAGACCAGAGCGGCGGTCAGGCCATCAATGATCGAGGCGATGTGGTTGGTTTCGCGCTGAATGCAACTCCGGATCCTTACTCGATATTTGATTTCTTGTTCTTTGGCTCCTCCAACGGAACACAAACCCGTGCCGTGGTTTGGCGAGACGGAAAGGCGAAGGACCTCGATACTCTCGGAGGGCCCGATGCGGCCGCTTGGTTTGTAAACAACCGGGGCCAGGTTGCGGGATACTCTTACACAAGCGACACACCCGACAGCAATACGGGAATCCCGGCGCCGGCGTTGTGGGTTTTGGTGGCGCCGGGATACGCATCGAAGGACCTCCTCCGTCGGGAGGAGCCGGTAGCGGGGGGGTCTTTACCGGCGGCAGTTCGAACTGTGGTGGAGACCCCTGCAACGGTGACGGCGTGGAGGCCATCGCAGGAACCACCTCCGGAAGCCCGGATGGCTATGCCGGGAACTTCACCGGCGACCTCAACGTCACCGGCCAAATCTTCGCGATGGTCAAGGACTTCAAAATCGATCATCCCCTGGATCCCGCGAACAAATACCTGGTGCACGCTTCCGTCGAATCGTCTGAGATGAAAAACATCTACGATGGCAACGTCACTACTGATGCTCAGGGCTCCGCGACGGTGCAACTGCCGAATTGGTTTGAAATCCTCAACACCGACTTCCGCTACCAGTTGACGGTTATCGGGCAATTCGCGCAAGCAATCGTAGGGCGCAAGATCGAAAACAACCGGTTCGAGATCAGGACGAGTGCGCCCAACGTCGAAGTCTCCTGGCAGGTGACCGGCGTGCGGCAGGACGCTTACGCGAAAGCGAGACCGCTGGTGGTCGAGCAGGAAAAGGAAGCCCGGTTGCGCGGCTTCTATATCCATCCCGAGTTCTATGGCGCGCCGCCCGAGAAGCAGATTGAATGGGCGCGCCATCCACAAATGATGAAGAAGATACAGGAAATGCAGGCCAAGCAGTTGGGCGCAACGCAGAAGCAGGCACTGCCGCGGAATTAACGCTGTGGGCGGGCAGGTAGGTTCCAAGCATAGACTCGCCGCTCGGCCTCGGGCGGCTTTCCTTTTGCATCATGCGAAAGGGGGACGGTAGCTGTCGTTAACAAGGCGTGGCTGTTGAAAAACTCTTGCCCTGGAAAATGCTCGAAAAAACTTTGCGCTACGATGCCCCACAAACGACTTTCTCGATTTTCCTATACATTTTCTATCCCCAAAATTTACGCTTTCTTGAAGAAAATGGAGTTTTTCAACAGCCACAGGCGATTACACTCATAACCCTAGTCAATCGGTGATACGGCGAGCCAAGCCACTCGCTCATTAAGGGCTCAGGTGCGTAGAATGCAGGGACGCATATGGCCAAACGACAGTCGAAATCAAAGCCCACATGGGCAAATGTTGAGGTAAAGCTTGCGGGGTTTGATCGCACGGCCTTGTTGAGCTTGGTTCAAAATCTCTATGCTGCACATAAAGAAAATCAGGGTTTTCTCCATGCCCGCCTTGGGTTGGGAGAGGAGGTTCTGGAGCCGTACAAGAAAACCATCGATCGGTGGCTCTGGCCTGACGTTTTGCGACGGCAGGAGACTTCTGTAAGCAAAGCCAAGCAGGCGATCTCCGACTACAAGAAGGCGCTTGGTGACCCCGAAGGCCTGGCCGAGCTAATGGTTTTCTATTGCGAGCGGGCTGCTGGATTCTCCAAAGGTGTGAGCCATGACGATGCCGGCTACTTCGATGCACTGGTACGCATGTTCGAGCAATCCCTCAAAATCACAAACACATTGGCAGGCAATGCCCGGAGAGGCCTCCTCACCAGGCTAGACATCAGGCCTGATAGCGTCAGTTGACAATTTTGTTCAAGCAGGTCAGGCATGGATCGAAGATCGCACGCTGCTATTGCAGCTTCGCGTACTCCTGACTTGGTTTTCCTAATGGGAGAAAGGCGGCCCCATCGTCGTGCAACCCTTGGTTCTTCCAAGGCTGTGACGGAACTGTCTTTATCGATGCCGATTCGTTGCCAGACCCGCGTTGCAAAATTGCTTCCCGAAGTGTGCAGTTTTGACCATTAATCTCGAACTTTCGAGCATAGTGTGTTTGCGTTCCCCACAACATTCTTTAAGGGCGGCGGCGAGTTGGGAGACAGCACAACCAGTCGTTGCGAAGGTGGACGCCGTGCCGAGGAGTCGTTCGGGCGATGGCTTACGCTGGGAGCATTCTCGACAGTCAAAAAGGAGATTCTGATGATCAAGGTATTTCGGTTCTTCGCAATTTGCACGATCGGTGCTGCGTTTGCAACATCGTCAATCGCGTGGGCGCAGTCCTATACGACGGTCGACTACCCTGGCGCGACTGCAACCACTTTAAACGGCGGTCCTAATCCGCAGGGCACGAGCGTCGGCAGTTACACCACATCTGGTATCACCCATGGTTTTACGTTAACGAAGAAGGGCGTATTCACGTCGTTCGATCCTCCGGGCTCCACTTTCACTAGTCCCGCCTTCATCAGTCCGCAGGGAGATATCGTGGGCGGTTACAACGACGCGAGTAGTGTCAGCCACGGCTTCATTCTGAGTGGGGGACACTACACCACGGTTAACTATCCAGGGGCGGCTGGAACCATTCTCAGTGGTCTCAACCCCTCGGGTGAAGTGGCAGGAGCTTACTGTTCCGACCCTGCCTGCGGCACTACTGGTAGCACGAACCAGGAACACAGTTTTACAGTGTCCAAGACAGGCGTCTTCACCGGCTTCGATCCACCCGGCGCAGTCAGCAGCGAGGCCAGCAACGTTAATCCCTCCGGCGCGGTCGTGGGTTCTTACGATAATTCGGTGGAGACAACCTGTTCCGCACAGTGTCAAGGATACCTGCTGTACCACGGGACATTCACCACGATTGATTTTCCGGGCGCTATCTTTACGTTTGCTGGAGCGAGTAACCCGGAGGGCAACATCGTAGGTGAAGAAACCGATACTTCAGGCGTCGGACACTCTTTTTTGCTGAGCAATGGCGTTTTCACGTCGTTCGACCCCCCCGGAGCCGTGTTCTCGGATGCATCCGGGATCAATCCTGGCGGTACCATCGTTGGCATCTACTTCGACTCCGCGTTCGTTGAGCACGGATATATCCGGACGCCGTAAGGGGTGAGAGCTGACCTCACTGGTTGACATTCTCTCAATGGCCTCTCGTCAATGTACTTTCTGCATTGACCTGAGGCCATTCTGATTTCAGGCTTCGTAAGTAACTCCTATTAACGTCCCCGGCGTGACACGCGCGGGCTGCCTTGGACCTCAACACTACTAGGAACTTGACTTGGGTTTTTTCAGCTTAAATCTGATCCCGCCCATTGCCCGACCGAGTGTAGATACTGAATCCACTGGCAGTCGGATACCTCGCTCTTGCGTCCGGGCACACTCTTCAGATAGTGCGCGTTGACCAAATAGACCTTGAACCCACGCTCCTCCAGTACCTGAAACAGCGGGATCCAATACACCCCAGTCGATTCCATCGCCACGCTCTGAATCCGGCACCGACCGAGCCAATCCGCAAGGGCATGCAGGTCACGGGTGAAACTGCTGAATCGACGCGTCGACTCTTCATCACGATCCGGTGGTACCGCGACGTAAATCTCCTCTGCTCCAATATCGATGCCGGCCGCATCCGGCTAAACGACCGACTCGGCTCTGAATGGTGGCTAGGAAATCAATTGGGTTGGAACAAGCTAGTGCTAAGATAAACTGCAGGCGAGGGGGTCAGGATCGGGTGGTCTTGGCGACCTGCGGCACAGCGGCCAGGTCTTTCACTGAAACCATTGATAATCTCATCGTGGAGGCTCACGATAGATAGAGGGAAAATCATGGGAACCGATCTCAAACACGAACGGCAGCAGGCCCACGCGCTGCTGGATCTGCTTCCAGAGAAGAAACTTACCGCCGTGCGCAGCTTGCTCGAAGTGATGTTGGAACCGCTGTCGCGTTCGCTGGCTTCCGCTCCGGTGGATGAGGAAGAGGTCACACCCGAGACGGCTGCGGCGCTCGACCGCGCCCGCTCCTCGCTGGCGCGTGGAGGAGGCATTCCCCACGAGGACATCCTGCGTGAGTTCGGTCTGGGTACCGGCGGGGATCTTGACGATGATGACATGAGCCTTGCCGAGGTCAATGAACTCGGACTGCGCCGAAAAGCTGCCAGTGAGAATCAGCGCAGTAAAAGCCAGGATAGTTGAGCGAAATGCAGGCATCGCACACTCCTTAGAGCAATTGTATTGTTAAGACGGTGCCAAGCAAACTGTTGCAATCAGGCGTGGGTGTTGAAAAAGTCCGTGATGGGAATGTCTTTTCGGCAGCGATGATCGCGGCGGTCGAGTTCTTTCTTCTCACCTCAGCTAAGAGGCGGCTTCCACAGTGGGTATGGCCGGTTGGCTGAGGAAGCGGACCAGTCGCTTGAGGTTCTGGGCAGCCGCCGCCAGGAAGAACTGCTCACAAACAAACCTTAATCTCCGCAGACGCAGGCGACGCAATCCGATCTGATTCTTGAGTTCCGCGAACAGCGCTTCCACCTTCTTTCTTTCCCGTTGGGCGTTCGCGAAGGCTGGCGTGTTGGCCAAGTCGCGAGCGCGTTGCCGGGCGGGTTCGTGGATGTGGATGGCGAGATATTGTACTGCCCGAGGTGGCATTGCGTCTTTTGCGAACCACGCACCGCAAAATTTGCGGCTTCCCGATGTAGGCATGAGTTCGATTCCTGACATTCAAACCGACGAAGTTCAGTTGGTGGCCAGCGGGACAGAGGTAGGGGTTACTTTCGGGAAGATAGGTGAAACGGTCGGGACCGTAGAGTGGGATGTTTTTGCGGAGAGCGCTGTCCCGAGTGCGCATATACGGAGTGACGCCCCGTTCCATTAGCCACTGGAGGAACTCACCGTCGCCGTAAGTGGCATCGGCAACCACGGACGCAGGCTCTCGACCTTGCCATTCCGTGAAGCGAGCGACCATATCTTTTACCGTCTCCTGGCTCATGCGCGTCGCGGTCGCCTGCACCCCCACAATCGCACAACTGCGATTGTCCACCAGATCATCTGCTGCGCTGATCGAAAAACGTCAGTCAACGTCGCTATTCTTGCTGCCCGGCGCCCGCCGTGTGCAAGGGAGGTTCGGGTTTGGGGTTGTCTCTTTTTCGAGACCATGCGAAAAACAACAGGAGCGTGAGCAGCACTACCAGGACGGCCACCGCCACCATGAATCCCCGGCATTGCGGGTTGCCTGCAATCATATCGGCAGGTTGGATGCCGCCGGGAACGTTTAGGGTGTCGGTGAAAATCTGATTCGGCTGAGCAAGGATTCAGTGGAACGAACAACTGTGCTCGTTGTTTTCAGGCGTTTAATGGATCACAGACACTGTTATCAGGCGATTTCACGTTTTGACTGCTGGTCAATGAGTGTTAAGGCGATTTTTCGCCAAACAGTCCTCTTCTCGCTATGCCTAGCGAAATCGTGTAGGATGCTCGCGTTCTTTTCATCTACACACCCTGGCAGCCTTGAAACCAACGTGGCGTCACGGGCAACGGTTGTGAGCGTTGCTGCTGTATTGGGAGTGTAAGAAACAATCTACCGACAAAAAAGAGGACACAATGAAACGCAACCAATTGTTGTCAGCTGTTGGGATCATGTTGTATGCAGCGTGTTCGCTGGCTGCCCAAGAAAAACCCGGAACGATCGCCGCTCTGGAATTCCAGAAGCCCAAGAACGGGATGGTGCCGCAGTACCAGGCTGCCCGGAAGCAGAAGGCGGCATGGCATAAGCAACAGAACGATCCTCTGCCGTTGTTCGTATGGGAGACGCTAAGCGGTGACAATACGGGAACCTACATTGTTGGCCGGTTGGGCCAACACTGGGCCGATTTCGACAAGCCGGCCATTCCGGACGAAGCCGATGTGGCGGAGTTCCAGAAGGTTGTCGGCGGCTACGTGGACTCCGTCGTCGCTCGCTACTATGATTTCATGCCGAAGATCAGCAACCCCAGCGACGCCAAGACGCCTTCCAAGTTTGCCGAAATCATTACCTTTCACATGCGCTACGGGAAGGACTCGGATTTTCGGTCCGCTATCGGCCGCGTCTACGAGGCGGCGCAAAAGACGAAGTGGCCCCCCCATTACGAATGGTACGCATTGGCGAACAGCGGACCGACAGGAGTCTATGTGCTGGTTCTGCCACGCAACAATTGGGCAGACTTCGAGGACAAACCCGACGTGAAGCCCTTCCGCGACATGCTCAAAGAAGCCTTTGAACAGGCGGAGGCAGATTCCATTGTCGATCGAATTGACCATTCCGTGGAAAAACAGACGAGCGAGATCATCCAGTTTCGTCCCGATCTGAGCTACCTGCCCGGCAAATAGCGGTTCGGGAATCGACCTGAGTGGTTGCAAGTGGTGAGTGGTGTGGTCGGATACTTTTCTCCACCGCGTTGCGACGGTGCTCCGGGCTTTGCGTTTCTGTCAAGACGGTGCACCGATCTGCAACGGCTCAAGAGAATTCCAGCTGAAAGGGCGAATTGTGATCGGACTCTTGAGAGAGTCAATCGTTTTCGTAACTGTTGCAATCAGGCGTTAGCACGTTTTGACCGCTGGTCATTGAGTGTTAAGGCGATTTTGCGACAACCAAGGGCCATGGCGACTCACTGGCGGGAGTTGCGACCCTTGTGGCACTATCACTGCTGTGCGACTGAACATACCGCCATGGCTGGCGAAAGTCCTCTTTTACGGCGCTCTTCTCGTGTCGCTTACGCTTTGCCTCGTTCTCTCGCCATTCATCGTCATATATTGGTCTTTCTTGTGTTGGAGAATTGGCCGTGAATGGCGCAGATTGGGCAAAGATGTGCTGACGGTTTTTGCGGATTCTCCCTCATGCGAACGAAGGATGGAGCGAATACTGCCGCTCATCAATTCACGCTCGGAGTTTCTGAATTGGTCGAAGCGCGAAACGTGGAACCGATGGTCAATCGGTGCCCAGGTATTTCGGTTCTATTCCTTCCTTGGCCCCCAACCATTCCGGCTGAGATTCTGCCTCCCAGTCGTATTCGTGTTCCGAAGATTCTATTGGCCTACTACGTTTTCATTCGGAGCGCTACGGACGACCGAAGCGCAGGTCATCGACAATCTCAAGAAGGAGCTAGACACAATAGGTCCCCGCTATTCCGATGTGACGGCGTAACTGTCGCAATCAGGCCTTAGCACTCAAAACCCCCTGGCAGGGGTCAATGAGTGATATCGCGATTCTCCATTCGAGAGGCTATCTACCAGGTCGCGGTTCCTAGAACTTCCGGTTGGACGACTAAAAAGGGGTAGTCCTCGAAGGGCGGTGTTCCGCACCGACAACCGTTCCGCTACGGTTCGACCTTATATAGCGCCATCATGCCGGCCTGCATGTGCTCGTCGAAGTGGCAGTGGTACATCCAGGTTCCGGGATCGTCGGGAACCATGTCCACGGTCTCCATCTGGGCGGGGCCGATAAAGATTACGTCGGTCCGCTTGCCGGCATCCAGCACCACGTTGCCGTGCCAGTGAGGAGTGTGCAGGTTCACTCCCTCTCCGAGGGTGACTACGTACCAGCGCACGTGTTCGCCCTTCTTCATCGTCATCAACGGCCCGTTGGCAAACATGTAGCCGTTAATCGTCGAGCGGAAATTCACTCCCGTAAATCCCGCACCGAAGATATTGAAGTTGCCTTTGCCGTCGCTGGCATCGGCTTCCAGTTTATTGATACCTTTCGGATCGCTGGTGTAGGTATCGATGTTGTGCTGCAGATACCAACTGGCGTTCTCGTCCACGATCATCAACAGGCTGATAAATTCACGGTCAACGTCTTTGGGGCGACCGGTTGGACCGGCAGCGCCCTTACGGCTGATGAGCATGACCCCGACAAGTCCACTCTCAACGTCTTTCTGCTCATCGGCGTGCGAGTGATAGAGCCACACAATCGAGCTGGGGTCGTTGGGGCCGGGGCCGGCGCGTTCCGGGACCTCCCAGATGTAGGTGTGGGTTTTGCCCGGCGGCACGCCTTTTTTGTCAGGCGTCGAGGCGCCGTCGTTGTAGCCGGTGCCCTCGGAGTCCTTGGTATAGAAGACGCCATGCGGGTGCATGGCGAACGGATGGGTGGCGTTGTTCTTGAAAACAACCTTGATGGTGTCGCCAACTTCGGCGCGCAGTACCGGGCCGAGAAGTCCGGTGTGCTCCCACTCGGCGGGACGCGGCTTAAGCGTGGAGAAAGTCTCGTCGGTGTATTCGCGGTAGATGGCCTTGCGGTAGGTGCTGCCGATGCGGTGCGGTCCGCGCTCAGTGAACAGTTTGGCATAGTCCATGAAGGGCATGCCCATCATCTGATCGACGCCGAGAGGCGTGTAGTTCCACTCCACCTCGTCAGCGGCTACGTAGTATGTATGTACTTTTCCGCCCGAATTCACCTGAGCAAACGAAGTGACAGCCAGCAGCAACGCGAGGGTTGCCGATCGACGAAATTGGCGCATGCGGCTCCTTAGGAAAAGTTTTGGTGGTTCAAACAAAGTTTCCGCGATTATACACAGCTGGTGCCCGCCGAACTCTGGACGGCTTTTTCTTGCATCACGCCGAGGGAAGTTGATGGCAACTGTTGAAACCAGGCGTGGGTGTTGAAAAAGTCCGTAATCGGAATGTCTTTTCGGCTGCGATGATTGCGGCGACCGAGTTTTTCGTCTCACCTCAGCTAAGAGGCGGCTTCCACATTGGGTGTTGTCGGTTGGCTGAGGAACCGCACGAGCCGCTTGATATTCTGGGCCACGGCTGCCAGGAAGAACTGCTCCCGCACGAACTTCAGTCTGCGCAGGCGCAAGCGACGCAATCCGATCTGATTCTTGAGTTCCGCGAACAGGGCTTCCACCTTCTTTCTATGCTGGGCCTGGGCGAATTCGGGCGTATTCGCCAACTCCCTTGCGCGTTGCCGGGCGGGTTCGTTCTGGTGGATGATCAGACTCCGGAAGGCAGCAGTGGTGCATTGCGGTCTTTGCGAGCACGGGCCACAGCGTTTGCGTGTCCCGATGTAGTTGTAGGCGCGGTTCCGATGGACCCGACCACCATAGTTGAGTGGCTGGCCTGCGGGACAGAGATAGCGATTGTTTTCGGGTTCGTAAGTGAAATGCTCCGGACCGTAGAACGGGCTCCTCTTTCTATGGATACTGTCACGGGTCCGCATGTAGGCAGTGATGCTTCGATCCGCTAACCATTGCAGGAACTCCCCATTGCCGTACGTGGTGTCGGCCGCTACCGATTCTGGCTCTCGTCTTTGCCATTGCGTGAAGCGAGCCAGCATGTCTTGTGCGGCCACCGTCTCCTGACTCATCTGGGCTGCCGTCGCTTGCACTCCCACGATCACGCAACTGTGGTTGCTCCACCAGGTAGTTGTCGTAATACCCCAGCCGGGCCGGCGTGCCGCCCTTGGTCGCATAGGTGGAATCTGGATCCGTGGTCGATACTTGGTCTTGCTGATGCACCAGCTCTTCGGTTGGGTTCTGCTGCTCCAGTTCGACCAAGTACTGGCGCACGGTTTGGTTCACCTGCACCGCTTCCGCTAACTGCTCGCACGGGATGCGGCTTTCCTTGCTGGCATTCGCCTCCACCAAACTGCCATCGACCGACAGGTGCTTGCCCTGCACCAATCCCACTTCCACACACTGCCGCACGATCTGCACAAACAGCTCCTCGAACAGCTTCGATTCCTGAAACCGTCTGTGCCGGTTTTTCGAGAACGTCGAGTGATGCGGGATCTCCTGATCGAAGCCCAGACCGGTGAACCACCTCCACGCCAGATGCATGCGCAGTTCCCCCACCAGCTTGCGTTCGCTGGTGACGCCGTACAAATAGCCAATCAGCAGAATGCGCAACAGCAGCTCGGGATCAATGGAAGGCCGGCCGGTCTCGCTGTAGCTGTCCTTCAGCTTTTCGCGCACGAAGGCAAAGCTGATGTGTTTTTCGATGAGCCGCAGCAGGTGGGTCTCTGGAACTTGATCTTCCAGGCGGAAGTAATAGAACAGCGCTTCGGAGCGGTCGTGTTGCCCCATCATGATCAGCAGGCCTCCGACAATGAGAATCAAACAGAGCATGGGCAGGATCACTTTCTTCTAACATGCTTCTGCTGAATCTCATCCTGCTAATCGACGTGACTTTTTCAACACCCACGCCTGTTAACGACAGCTACCGTCCCCCTTTCGCATGATGCAAAAGGAAAGTCGCCCGAGACGAGCGGCAATTCTGTGATGGTTGACTCACGGCGTCACTTCGCCGCCACTAGTGCGGGCTGAGCAACGGCTACTTGCGCTTTCACCTTCTGCAGAGTCTGGCCTGTAGCACGAAGCTCAGACCTCATAACACGAATGGCTGTTGCCTGCGTTCGGAGGGCAGCTTGCTGTTGCTGAATCTCCCGCTGTTGTTCCTTGATCGCGTTCAGCATCGACCAGATAATCGGGTCGTTGTTCACCATCAGGTAGCCTTTGCTGTTTTCCGTTACCGCTTCCGGGATGACTTGCCGCACCTCCTGCGCCACCACGCCAATGTGTTCGTCCGTATCGCGAATGCCTAGCGGATTGTCCGCCTTGTAGCGATAGCGAACCGGGTGGATCTTCAGCACCTGGCTCAGGCCGGAACTGAAGCTGCCGTTCAGGTTCTTGAGCCGGCCGTCGGAGAAGGTGCCCCAGGAACCACCGCCGGTCTTATCGGCGCTGCCCATCACGCTGAGCGGGTTATCCGGCGAGATGGTGCCGATGCCCACGTTGCCTGCTGGGCTTACGACGAGCCGGGGCGAGCCGATGGTGCGATCATAGATGGCAAAGTTCCCCGCGCCCACCCCGGCGGCGCCGCTTCCCGAGTCAATCCAGTACTCTCGACCGCCATTCGCCGTGTTGTTTAGGGAGAAAGCGGCGTCGGTGCCGTCGGTGATCATTGCCATCTGTGCCGTGGTCGCCCCCGCAGAATTGACTTCCAGAGTGTGGGTAGGAGCAGTCGTGCCGATGCCGACGTTCGTGCTGGCAGTGGCGCCGTTCACGCCGCTAATGCTGCCCAGTACCATTGCGTTGTTGGCCGTGACTTGCGCGTTGGCGCCGATGGCGGTGGCGTTAGTAACACTGTTGGATGCACCCACAATGGCACTCACGCCAATGGCGGTGGTACCGTTGAGAGTTGTGTTTCCCCCGGCTCCTGAACCAGCGCCCAAGAAGGTGTTGTTGGAGCCATTGAAGCCCGGTTCCTCTCCTCTGCCGCCGACTTCGGTGTTGCCGCTGCCCGAAACGAGGCCCAAGAGGGCCCCTGTTCCAAGCGCTGTATTTAGGTTGCCAGCGCTGGTTGACCTTAGAGCGTAGCTGCCAATCGCAGTGTTGCTCAACCCAGTAGGGTTCGAGGAGAGCGCCAGGAAACCGACGCCGGTATTCCCGGTGCCCGTCGTCGTGGAGTTCCCTGCGAAGCCGAGAAACGCGTTTTGTTTCGCGTAGGAGCCAAAGGCGAAGAGGTTGCTTCCAATCTGGTAGCTGCTACCCGTCACCACCCCGGTCGCGGTCAGGTTCCCGCTGAAGCTGCCAGTTTTTCCGGTAATCGCGCCAGTTGAAGTGATGTTGCCCGTGTCGCTCAGATTGCCGGTGAAGACTACATTGCCCTTCACATCGAGCGTAGCGGTCGGCTTGGCTGTGCCAATGCCGATGTCCTTGTTCGTAGCGTTCTGGAAAATGTTGGAATTACCCAGAGCGGTGCTGCTGGTCCAAAGTGGGATATAGTTCGTGGTGCCGCTTCCAGCAATGGCTGCCTGGATCGAGCTTTGATTATTGGTGGAGGCGTTGACCGCCGCGCTTGGTTTGGCGCTTTCGCTTGCCGGAGCCGACGTTGCTGTCTGCGGTGTTGCCAGGGCGTATGCCGAAGCCGGTTTGCCGCCCAAAGTTTCCGCATCCCCGGCCTTTAATGCATACGGAGCGCTGACTAGCAGCACTCGCGGCTGCTCCGCCTGCCCCGAGACTTGCACTCCCACCCAGCGGGCCTGCTCGGTAGTGAAAAGGTCAGTTGGCACCCCATCGAGCTTGGTCGAGCCCAGCACCGCCACGTAGCGGCCATTGCTATCGGCGGTCACGTTCTGCGTCTCCAGCCAGAGGGCGGCTCCGCCAGTTTGTTCGGAATAGAGGGCAAACGTAATGCCGACCACGCCGGTCAGAAGATTGCCGTTGAGGTCCTTGACTGTACCGCCGAAGCGGATCAGACGAGGCAGGGCGGATGCTGTTTCCGTGGTTGTCTGTGCAACCGTCAGTTGAGCCAGTGACACGGACAGCGACAAGAATCCAACTACCACGCAAGCGACGCGGAATTTCATGGGAGATTTCTCCTTCGAAAGAATCGAACCTTAGTTCCAATGGACCGAATGCTTAAGTAAAAAGCCGGGAAAAAGATAAGGTTCCGGGCCGGGGGGGAAGGGCAGGCTTGCCCAAAACGTACGCAAGATCATGTTCGATTGTCGTTCCCCTGTCAAGCTGCACGTAGTTGCAGGCCGCAGCCACTTGAGAAAGTTCTCCTCGCGCCGCATCCACGCCCCGATTCCGCGCCGACTATTTGACTGCCGTCGTCTTGATCAGCGGACGCGCCCGCGACATCTTCTTCGTTGGCATGTGCGATTGCTGGTGCGTTGTTCCAGCGGCATGAGCGCGCTCCATTTGCTTACGCGGATCGGAGTCGTTGGTGTGGTCGGCGAAGCGGATGTCCTCGTACTTCTTGCGCAGCGCCACGATGCGGTAGTCGAAGCGGATGCCGGAAGTGCCGCCGCCCAGCTCCCGAACCTCGAACGACGTTGCCGTCTTGTTGGTCACGTACAGGCCCCTGCACTCGCCGTTCGGCACCGGGATGACCATGTATTCCCGCTCCGTGTTGACGGTCTGGATGAAGTCGCGATCGAGCGCCACCACGGCGGAGCCGCCGTTGAGTTGTGCCGAGCCGAAGTCCTCAAACCAGTTCTGGGGCGACTCGATGGCCGACATTGCCACGATACGCTTGCCGCCGTCAATGGGAACCACGGCATTCTTGGTCCCAGTGCAGTTGAGGTTGCCGGAGTGATCGATATTGCAGGAGTGGGCACCGTTGAAAGCAAAGAAGGGGGAAGTAGTGGACCCATCCGCCCGGACGGATAGGGTGGGGTAATTGCTGACACTGTTGTTTTCGAAATAACCCGCATTGCTGTCATCTGCCGTGCCCACCACGCCGGGTATATCAAAGTTGCTTGCCCCCGCGGTGCCGCCATCACCCCAAACGCCGGCACCATCGAGCGCGACCTCGCTCGACCCAACCGAGCTTTCTGTGCCGCTATTCTGCCCGAACACGCCAACCCCGGAGTTGCTGGCAGCCTGCCCGAAAACGCCCCTCGGACTCCCCGTCCCAGAAGCAGCATATCCATAGACGCCATAGGCATTGCTGGCGCTGCTGAAAGTCTCGCCCTCAACGGCCCATGCCGTCCCCGTCGTCGCAGTTGCAGCGCTGTAAATGGTCGTCGCCCCCGTATTGCTGCTGGACGCGCTGAGTGGGGTCACTTCGCCTGACGATACGCTGAACGCGTCGGTCAAAGTGACTTGGGCGGCATTCAGCGCGTTCGCCGTGATTATGCTCGCGCCGAAATTTCCAGAATTGTCGCGCTTCACAATGGCATTCGGCGTCAACGTGCTGGTCGGCGTCACATTCCAGGCGAAGTTCAGGGTACCGCTAGTTTTCACCGGCGAGCCGCTGACGGTGAAGTCCGACGCCGGCGCTGACAGCCCAACACTGGTCACCGCACCCGTTCCAGGAAAGATCTGCCCTGAGCCGAACGTGATCAGCCCCTTGCTGCTGATCTTCAATCCCGTTTCCGCCGGTGAGGCCGTGCCGGTAGCGTAGAGCAAATTCAGTGTGCCTGACGCAGTCGTCTTGTCGTTATTCAGCGGCTCGGCCTGAAACTGGAAGGTTTGCGCTACCGCCGTTGCCGTCCCACTGTTAAACACCGAGGCCACAAAACTTTGCGGCTCGGAGTTGAAGCCTTTGGTGGCTGTGGCTGTCCCCGTGGCCGGCAGATTCAGCTTGCCGCGTACATTGATCGCCGTGGTGCTCGTCTGCGTCAGAATCGAGTTCTGAATGTTGGTGGCCGTGGTGAACAGCGGAATCGTATTCACCGTTCCTCCGGTCGTGGTCACGTCGGACGAAGTCAGAGCCTGTGCCGCCGCCGAACTTGCTGCCACGTTGCCCGTCGCGTTCGCTACTGCGTTGCCACTTCCCGCCACCGGAGGTGCCGCCAGCACAAACGCCGAAGCCGGCAATCCGCCGACGGTTTCCGCGTCGCCGGCCTTCAAGGCATAAGGCACCGCCACCAGAAGCACCCGAGGCTGTTCGGTTTGCCCTTCCGCCTGCACTCCTAGCCATCGCGCTTCTCCCGTGACGAATACATCCTGCGGCAATCCCGCGCTGGTGGTAGAACCCAGCATCACGGAATAATGGCCGCTCTTGCTGGTCTGAACATTTTGTATTTCCATCCAGAGCGGCGTCCCGCCCTCGGAGTCCTGGTAGAGAGTAAAGGTGACGCCAACCACCCCGGTCTGTGGCTTTCCATTCACGTCGGTGAGAACGCCGCTGTAATTCACCAGCCGCGGCACCACGGCATTATTCGTGCTCGATGTCGTGGATGGCTCCGAGGTTGACGCTTGCTGGGCCATCCCCGCCAGCGCGAAACTGCAGAACACAGCGATCAGCCTAAGTCCGATCTTCACGCTTCGGTATTTCATTTTCATTCCTCCACAAAAGTTGATCGTTAGTCCGATCATTGGCGCGGTGGCACGAACAAGCCGTGATGCCTTTTTGCCGGCCTTAGCTAGAACGAAACGCAACTTGTATTGGACGGGCTGCAAGGAGTGGGCGGATAGTACACTGCCGTCTCTCCAATCAGCGTGGTATACACCTCGGTCGACGCGATGCACGCGTTGGGCGCTCCCACTATCTGGGTGACGTTCACTACCGGCTGAATTTCCGCACGTTGCCCGAACTTGCTCACCAGCTCGGTGCCGGGCAGATCGAGAAACGCAGCTTGCCCCGCACTCAGATTCACGCTCAGCGGCTTGCCGATCGTGTTGCCATTGCTGTCGGCAAAGCTGATCGATCCGATACAGGGGGTTGGCGGAAACGCCACCACATTCAGCCGCGCGGTTTGAAAAAGGGTGATGCCCACTGGGACGTTGTAGACAGATCCTACGATGATTGGATAGTCCGGATTACCCTCAACCGCCACCGTGGTGTTGGCTAAGAAATTCTCAAACACTTCGGCGGAGGCGTGGCAAGGAGTGGGCGGATAGGCGGTGCTGGGGTTAATGGCTGGAAGCAACTCGATACGCTGGGCGAAGCCTTTCACCAGGGTATTGCCGTTTACGGCCAACGAGGCGGACTGCCCGGCAGCGAGATTCACACTCAATGTCGGACCGACAGGGGCGCTGCTGCTATTTTGAAACCCAAGTTCGGCGACGCAGGAACCGGTAGAATCAGCGGCTATATTGATCTGCAAGCTTTGGGCGTTGGTGATCCCGATCATGGGAAAGCTGGTGGCACCTTGCCCGAATGCGAGATGCGCCAGGGCGAACGCAAATGGGACAACTGCGAGAGAGTGGTATTTCATAAGAATCTCCTTTTTGAGAATTGTTTTCGGTTCTAGTCCAAACAACTCGAACGTTCGCGCTCTGCGACCTGGCGCTGACTCAAGACGAACTCACTAATCCGGCGTCGGCCCAAGGAATTCTCCGTACCCCTCGAACAGATCGCGGAGCAGTTTGGAGAGCCGCTGTTTCAGAGGATGGGCGCATAACTTTCGCTCGCACTCATAACCAATTCAAAGTTCGGGGTTGTGTTCGCTGCCATAAGCAGGCTTTCATTCCAGCAGGTTAAGCTTTTGGACATAATGCCCTCCATATCTAATAAGGCGGGAAATCAGCAGAAAAACCGCAACTGAGCCATAAATAAAGGTCAAGGAAGTTAGAATTAACGGTTCCGGTAAACGGGTGCTAGGCTTTTGCCCACCTCCGGTGTAATGTATTGCAACCAAGGAGGATTGGATGGCTCTGCCTGCGAGCCATGATGTCACCCAGCTGCTCAAGGCTTGGACCGCTGGAGATCAGGGAGCTCTCGAAAAGCTCACTCCAATGGTGTATGCGCAACTGCACCGAGTCGCCCAACGTTGCATGGCCGGTGAGCGATCCGGTCACACGCTCCAGACCACCGCTTTGGTCAATGAGGTCTACTTGCGGCTGGTTGATTGCGGACAGATGAATTGGCACGATCGGACGCATTTTTTTGCCGTGTCCGCGCAGCTCATGCGGCGCATTCTGATCGATTTCGCCCGCTCCCGCGGTTACCAGAAAAGAGGCGGTGGTGTGTCTCCTCTGTCCCTGGACGAAGCGCCGTCGGTCGGCAGCGAACCCACCGCCGACCTCGTGGCCCTCGACGATGCCTTAAAGGCTCTCGCCGCGGTGGACGAGAGAAAAAGCAAGGTCGTAGAACTGAGATTCTTTGGCGGCTTGAGCGTAGAAGAAACGGCGGACGTATTGAGAGTTTCGTCCGAAACTGTGGGGCGGGACTGGAGACTGGCAAAAGTTTGGCTGCTGCGAGCCTTGAGCGAGGGGAGTTGACGTGGAGCCAGAACTCTTCCGTCGAGTCGAAGAGCTATATCACCGGGCGGTACAGATGGACGAGAGTCATCGCGCAGAGTTCCTCAAACACTCTTGCCGGGATGACGAAGTACTTCGACGCGAAGTCGAGTCGCTACTCGCTCACGAGAGACAAGCTACACATTTTATCGAGTCTACTGCGCTGGAGGTTTTGGGCAAGGTAGTCGCCAATGAGCGAGGTCCAACATGGGAAGCGAAAATGATTGGCAGTACAGTTTCCCATTATCGCGTGATTGAAAAGCTCGGCGGCGGCGGTATGGGGATTGTCTATAAGGCCGAGGACACCCGTCTACACCGCTTCGTCGCCTTAAAGTTCTTGCCCGATGCTGTCGCCAGAGACTCGCAGTGGTTGGCCCGTTTTCAACGCGAGGCGCAGTCTGCCTCTGCTCTTAACCATCCCAATATCTGCACGATCTATGACATCGGCGAGCATGCTGGCAATGCGTTCATCGCCATGGAGTTTCTCGATGGTCAGACGCTGAAGCATAGCATTGGCGCTGCACCGCTCGGCACAGAACAGATCCTCAATATCGGCGTGCAGGTCGCTGACGCCCTTGAAGCCGCACATGGTAGCGGCATTGTGCACCGGGATGTCAAGCCTGCCAACATTTTTCTTACCAAGCGGGGACAGGTTAAGCTCCTGGATTTCGGGCTAGCAAAGCTTAGCCCGCAGTTCCCGGCCGCGAGTCGCTCCCCGGCGGTATTCGACGCACCAACAGTGGACGAGCATCTGACGGAGACAGGAGTTGCGGTCGGAACTGTCGCTTACATGTCGCCCGAGCAAGTTCGAGGAGAAGAAGTCGACGCACGCAGTGATCTATTCAGCTTCGGCGTTGTGCTCTATGAAATGGCGACAGGCTTCCAGCCATTCCGCGGCAAGACGTCAGGCGCGATTTCTGGTGCGATCCTGCACGAAACTCCGCCATCAGCTTTGCTGTCGAATCCAAATCTCCCTTCCAAACTTCACGAAATTATCAGCAAGGCCCTGGAGAAGGACCGTGATCTGCGCTACCTGCACGCCGCTGACCTGTCCGCCGACTTAAAGCAGCTAAAACGCGACACGGAATCCGGCGGACAAACCAGCGCGACTAGACCCACTGCGAGACATTCGGTCAGAACCTTTGCTTCGTCTTTGTCCAAAACCAGAAGACTACGCTGGAAGCGAATTTTGTCCGTCGTTGGCGCAGGTGTTCTCATCGCCCTGGGGATAGTTCTCTTTCGCTACCGGCACAAAGCTGTTGCATTGGGCGAGACCGACTGGGTCTTGGTTTCCGACTTCGTGAATGCCACAGGTGAGCCCATTTTCGACGGCGCCCTCAAACAAGGCGTCACTGTGAAGCTGGCCGAGTCACCTTACTTCAACATTGTGCTGGACTCGACCACAAGGCAGACGTTAAGACTGATGGGTCGACAGCCCAATGAGCATATCGTACCGCCGATCTCGCGAGACGTGTGTCAGCGGGAAGGAGCTAAGGTAGTTGTAGGTGGATCGATTGTTAGGGTAGGTGACAAATACATTCTCGATCTGGATGCAACCAACTGCCTCACCGGAGAATCCCTAGCCCACGGGGAGGCGGACGCGCAAAACAAAGACGATGTTCTCAACCGGCTGAGCCAACTGATTCCGCCGATTCGCAGGAAACTGGGCGAATCCGTAAGTTCGATTGAGAAATTCGATACCCCCATTGAGCAGGCGACGACCAGCTCTCTGGCCGCGTTAAAGGCTTATACGTCCGCCGATGAAAAGCGCGCGCAGAATCGGGAAACGGAGGCCATCCCGTTCTACAAAATGGCGATTGATCTCGACCCGAACTTCGCCATCCCGTATGCCCGGCTAGGTGCGATCTATGGTGATTTGAGCGAGCGCGCCTTGGCTGATCAGTATATGAGACAAGCTTTCGAACGTCGCGGACATGTCAGTGAGCGGGAGAAATTCTACATCGCCGCTCATTATTATCAGGATTCCACTCGGGAAGATGACAAAGCGATCGAAACCTACAACCTGTGGACACAGACCTATCCTCACGACTGGATCCCGTTCAACAATCTGGTTGCTGAATATCTCAAGGTCGGCGACATCAATAAGGAGATAGAGAACGCACAGGAAGCTTTAAAGCTAAACCCGAATCACGGATTGCCGTATGCAAGCCTGACGCAGGCCTACAGGACTGCGGGACGCTATGCGGAGGCGAGAGCTGTTGCCGATAAGGCGATGGCAGCCAAACTGGACGGATTTACTCTACACTTCAATATCTATATGGCTGCCTTTGCCGAAAACGATCAAACCGCGATGCAGCGCGAGATTGACTGGTTCAAGGGCAAGCCTCAGGAATCTTACAATCTCAATCATCGAGCGTGGGCTGCCATGTGTCTTGGACAAGTGCACCGGGGCCGCGAGCTCTTCGATGCTTCCCGAGCCTCCGCCATACAGAACGAAATGAAGGAATACGCAGCGGCCACGGCGAATGACCAGGCTCAAATCGAGGCTGACCTTGGCAATTTCAAGCAAGCACGCGAAAAGGTGAATCTAGCCCTGCAATTAATACCGGATTCGGAAGACGTGAGAATAGGCGCTGCACTCGCTCTGGCGCGAGTGGGAGACGAACGGGGAGCCGAAGCCCTGATCAACCAAGTGAGCGAGCGGTATTCCTCGAATCTCTTGCTGAATAAGGTTTCCCTGGCTTCAGCGCGGGCTGCAATAAGCCTCCATCAAAACGATCCAGCCGGCGCGATTCAGGAACTGCAGCCGTCTATTCCCTACGACTTTGGAAACAGCGGCACCGTGCCGGAATTTATTACCCTGTATCTACGAGGGCTCGCATATCTTCAAGACGGACGTTCCGCTGAAGCCGCGGCGCAATTCCAGAGAGTGATCGACCATCGCGGCGTAGCTCCGGTATCCATTTACTGGTCACTGGCGCACTGGCAACTCGCGCGCACCTACGCCACAACCGGAGACGTGAACAGGAGCCGAGCAGAATATCGCGAGTTCCTCGCACTTTGGAAAGAGGCAGATCCCGACATCCCCGTACTGAAGCAAGCCAAAGCGGAGTACGCGAAGCTGCAATGAAACTCGCCCAGACTTAGTTACTGCGGTTGCGATCCTGCGCGTTCCACAAGGTATACCGGGCGGACTAGCAAGTTCGGAAATTTCGCATCAATGAAATCATTCACTTGCGGCTGCTGCGGGGAAGCCCTTTTGGGCCGCCGAGGCTAAAGGCCATTTTCGCTTGAGTTCGTCTGGCTAGTGGCGGCGTGGAACTGGATTGGGGTGTATGCCCCCGATTCCGGGTCAAATGAGTGTAACGGAGATGTTACGCCAGGCAGACTTGGGTTGCGAAGACAAATAGTTAGTTGGGTTGCTGCGAAGCGGCGTCGGTGCTCTTCTTGGCTTCGCTGAGAAATGCCTCAAAGCTGGGATAGCCCCGAAGAAATTTCAGATCGTCGTCGTTTCGCATGTGGTCTATATCCTTATACCCGTGCTTGACGGCTTCGCGCAGGTGCTGAACGGCTTCATCCCGGTCGTGAGCCGCTGCTGCCACGCAGGCGAAGTTGTACCAGGCCAGGGAAACATTCTCTGATGGGGCTTTGTTCATCTTGTCCAGTATCTCCTCGAACAGTTTTTTCGCCTCGTCATAGCGATGGTTGTAAACCATTGCAGTGGCTAGGAATTGCAGGGAGTTCAGCGTATCTAGATGTTGCGACCCAAGGATGCGGAGTTGAGTCTCGAAAGCATGTCGAGCCAGATCTTCCGCCTCACGATAGTTACCTTCTCTTATCAATATTCTGGCAAGTTCAGCCTTCGAGGCCAAAGTGTCTGGGTTCTCCGATCCCAGCACGCGCGTCTGCGCAGCGAAAGCCTCGCGGATAAGTTTCTCCGCTTCGACCAGATTGCCTTCCTGGTAGAGCACATCGGCGATATTGAACTTGGACAACAATGTGTCGGTGTGGTCAGGGCCAAGCTTTCTCTCCCGAATGTCGAGAATCTGGCGCTGCAATTTTTCTGCCTCGGCGAAGTGCCCCTCCCCGGCTAATGTGTTGGCGAGGCCTTCCAGCGGCCTGGTTGTGTAGGGGTGGTCGGGGCCAAGCGCATGCTGCTCGACTTCCAGTGCCGCCCGATACCATTTCTCCGCCTCTGCGGAGTTTCCCTCATAGTAGAGCGTATTGGCCAGAGCCGTCATGCTGTCGGCGGTATCGGGATGTGCGGATCCCAGGACGTGTTGCTCAATGGCGAGCGTTTGCCGGTACAGGCCTTCCGCCTCCGTGTAGCGTCCCTGCTCCTGGATTCGGTTGGCGAGATTGTGCATCGTCCCAATTGTCTGAGGATGTTCCGGCCCGAGCACGCGCTGCTCGATCGTCAACGCCTGCCGGTATAATCCCTCCGCTTCGGCGTAGCGACTTTGAAAACTTAATGCGTCCGCAAGCCTGACCATGGCGCGCAGCTTGTGAATATCTTCCGCGCCAAACCGGCGGCTCGAAATCTCGACCAACTGGCGCTCCAGCTTTTCCTCCTCGTCGAAGCGGGCCAGTCTTTCCAGGATGACCCCAAGGCGGTCCATCGCCTCGAGTGTGACCGGATCCTCGGGCCCCAGCGCCCGGCTCGCTTCCGCAATAGTCTGGCGTATTAGTTTCTCCGCTTCAGCGTCATGTCCTTGCCGGTCGAGAATCCAGGCAACCTGCGCCATGGACTGCAACGTCTTGCGATCGGCAGGACCAAGAAGTCGACGGCGATTCTCCAGCGCAGCGGACGACAGGTTGTAAGCGATCGGATACAGTCCCAGGCTCGCGTAAGTACGCGCCATGGTGAACATCAACTCCGACTGCACCTCGGGATCTTTGGCCAACCCCGCCCGGATTTCATTCGACGCCGTGTCCAGAATCGTTCGCGCGGTGATCGTGTTCCCCAGGGCTTCGCTCGGATCTGAAACCGCAAACATCTGTGTCATGAAATCGGCAATCCGGTTTGCCCGGTCCCGCTCCTTCGCGATGCGCCGGGCTTGCAGGGCCATGGTGGTGGCAAACCCGATCAGCAGCACAACCGCCGCCGCGGCCACACCAACTCCGAAACGATGCCGCCGAATAAACTTGTGTGCGCGATAGCCGGCGCTCGGCGGTCCGGCAGAAACCGGCTGGTCGTGCAGGTAGCGTTGCAGGTCGCCCGCCAGATCAGAAGCGGAACCGTACCGTCTGGAGCGATCCTTCTCCAGCGCCTTGATCGTGATCCAGTCCAGATCGCCGCGCAGATGCCGCTCCAGCGACTCAGCCGCCTCCTTGCGCCTTTCCGCCGAGTCTTTCGCGGATGGGCCCAAAGACTTCAGTTTTGTGCTGGGCGCACCGGCTCCTGCTCGCAGATCTTCTGCAGCATGGCTTCGATTCCCGCCGCTCGCAGCTCGCGCGATCCGATGGGCAGTTCGCCCACCAGCAATTCATACAGAATCACGCCCAGCGAATACACATCGGTGCGAGTGTCAATGTTGCGCTCGTTACGGTCGGCCTGCTCCGGACTCATGTAGTCGGGCGTACCCAGCATCGCTCCCGCTTCCGTAAACAGAGTCATCTCGGTGAGCTGTTGCCCCATAGCCTTGGCCAGCCCGAAGTCAATGATTTTGGGCACAGGTTTGTCGTCTACTTCTTCCACCAGCACGTTGGAGGGCTTCAGATCGCGATGGATGATTGCCTTCTGGTGCGCATGCTGCACCCCCTCGCACACCTGCATGAATAGCCCCAAACGTTCCTTGATCGTGAGCCGATGCCGGTCGCAATAGTCGGTGATGGGAAATCCATGCACATACTCCATTACGAAATACGGCCGGCCTTCCGGCGTGGCGCCCGCCTCGAAAACCTTGGCGATGTTCGGATGCTCCATCAAAGCCAGAGCCTGCCGCTCCGAGTCGAAGCGCGCCACCACGGCCCGCGTATCCATTCCTGCCTTGATCAGCTTCAGGGCAACCGTACGATGAATGGGCTCAGTCTGCTCGGCCCGCCAGACTTCGCCCATGCCGCCTGCGCCCAGCATCTGGGTTAGCCGATAGGGGCCGATGACAGTGAAAGATCTCTGGACTGCACTCTGGCTCAGAGTCGTGTCATCGGGAGTGTCAGGCATGCGTCTTTCCACCTTAGAGAATTGCGGACGCAACGTAACCCGAAGAAATGGAGAAAATAGCGCGAAACCACTTGATGATAGGGAATGATTGCCGATAACGCAAACCTCGCGCGGTCCAAAGAAGCCGGGGAACAGCCCCAATGTGCGGTGAAAAATCCAGTATCCTAGAGAAGATTCTTCTAAGTCGTCTCTCAGCATAAATTGTCAACTATTGCTAACAGGCCATAGCGCTCATCTTGAGAGTCGGGGATGCTGGCTCGTCTTTTCCGGGCGATTTTACTCCTGCGGTTGCCTCGTCCTTGTCCCTGCTCTTTGCAGGGAGAGGCTTTGTCACAAAAGACGCGACAGGGGCAGGGCGCCCTCGATTCCACTTCGCGCGTAAGAATTGCTACTGCAAGGGTTTATGTGTTGAATTAGCCACTAGTTATACCAAGTGGCTCAAAATTGTTGTCAAGAGGAAGAAAGGGCGAAAGGTTGGGTTAGGTTGCTGAAAGGAAAGGGAATATAAAGTTGGCTAATATGTCGCATCTACCCTATGCGACATGATATAATGGTACTATAGAGTCGAGATTTGGAAATGCTGGCTGGAAAGAGCGGTCCTTCACTCCGGCCGGTAACCCTTAGCAAGAATGTGATGGTGCAAGCGCTCTGTGAGTGCGGGGATAGGAACGCCTTGCGGGGCCGATGCTGCTGCAGAGGGGATAGGGATCCTTCGACTGCGTAAATGCTTCGCTTTCGCGAAGCATTTCCTTCGCTCAGGATGACAATTCGGAGTGATGCAAACGTCGCGGCCTTTTGGCCGCGATTTCTATTTGTGGGGCAAAAAGTGAGGCTTGAATGAAACACCGGAAGATTCAGGGATGCCGGATCAAGGGAACTCGGGAGCGGGGGGCCTGGGCCGAGATGTATTTCATGGTGCTGGCTATGAGTTACGGGCTGAAGGTGTCGAGTCCTTATGGAGGGCTGGGGCCTTATGACGTGGGTGTGGAGAATGGCAACGGACCAATTTTGCGCGTGCAGGTGAAGTGCACGCTTTATCAGTGTTCCACGGGCAGTTACTGCATGAGCATCAACATGAAGAAGGGGGCTAGGGGGCGGCGCGGGTATGCTCCGGGGATGGTGGACTTCTTCGCGATCTACATTATTCCGACGGATGATTGGTACATCATCCCTTATGCGGTGGTGGGGGATCGGGATGCGAATGTATTTTTTCGGCCGGGGATGAAGGAGCAGAAGTACGAGAAGTATCGCGAGGCCTGGCATTTGCTGGTGGATGCTTGCCAGCCCCCTGCCAAAGGTCCCATCGACATTCACGCATCTTGCGACGAGGAAGCGGAAACGCGGGTCGTGAGAGAAGCGATCGAGAGGGCTGCCGTTCGAAGGATGTTCCGCGGAGTGTTGCAAAGCTAATCGGAAAAGCCCCAGCCTTCGGCTCGCAGCCGGGCGGGATTTTACACGCCCATGACAAGTTCCGGCTGATTGCGCAGTATCGTACCCGAGGTGCCGCCTCCGATGGCGGGCCGGATTTCGTCCTTCGGGAGAAGACAGAATGAACTCTCAATTCAAATCTCCTTGCCATTCCTCGGCGTGGGTGCAGATCGTTGCGCGTTATTTTTCGCGCCTCGCAGCTCGCGGCGTTGCCGTTGTCTTGTTTTGTGCGATCATTCCGTTCGCGGCGCATGCACAGACGTTTACATCGCTGGTGAGTTTCACCGGCAGCAATGGGTCCAGTCCTTTCATGGGAGTGCTTACCCAGGGCGTGGACGGGAACATGTATGGAACTGCGTCGGCGGGGGGAGCGCACGGCCAGGGCACGGTGTTCAAAATCACTCCCAGCGGAACGCTGACCACGATTTACAGCTTTTGCGCCAAGACTAACTGCACCGATGGCGCCGTGCCTTACGGCGGGCTGGTGCTTGGAACCGACGGCAACTTCTACGGCACAACGTTCTCTGGAGGGACGACGCGACAAGCGGGCACCGTGTACAAGATCACGCCCGCGGGCAAGCTGACCACGCTGCACAACTTCGATTTCGGCAGCGACGGCGCCAATCCGTACGATGCGCTGCTTCAAGCCACCGACGGGAATTTCTACGGAACGGCGCAGTACGGAGGAGCGCACGGGCTGGGCGTGGTGTTCAAAATTACCTCGCGCGGTACGTTCACTGTGTTGCACAGTTTCGATTCGACAGACGGCTCGGAACCCGAAGCCGGCCTGATTCAAGCCACGGACGGCGATCTCTATGGCACCACCTACAACGGCGGGACTGGGGGCTATGGCACGGCGTTCAAGATCACGCTCGGGGGAGTGTTTACCAATCTGCACGTTTTCGAGGATGACGTCGATGGCCGCGACCTAGTTTCCGGAGTCGTGCAGGGGAATGATGGCAACTTCTACGGCACGGCGGGCGGAGGCGGTTCTTTGGGTTACGGCACAATCTACGTCATGACTTCGGCAGGCGCTGTGACTGTGCTTCACGATTTTGACGTGACCGATGGCGACGCTCCGAACTTACTGCTTCTGGGCACAGACGGGAACTTATACGGGACATCGATTTCTGGCGGCGGCAATGGGAACGTTTTCATGTCCACGACTGCGGGAACGGTGACCCAGGTGCACGACTTCAACGGTACCGACGGGTCGCTTCCGTTTGCAGGGCCGGCCGAGGGCACCGACGGCAATTTGTACGGGACAACCCTGTATGGAGGGTCGAAGAAGAAGGGCACCGTGTTTAAGATCGAGATGGGTCTCGCGCCGTTTGTGAAGACCGTGCCTGTTTCCGGGAAGGTGGGAGTAAGCGTGAAGATTCTCGGAAGCAGCCTGACCGGCGCGACGAGCGTGACGTTCAATGGGACAGCGGCGGCATTCAAAGTTGTCTCAGCCACCGAGATCACTTGCACGGTGCCCACGGGTGCGACCACGGGCACGATCCAAGTGACTACACCCAGCAGCACGCTGTTGAGCAACGTGAGTTTCCAGGTAACACAGTAAAGAGAAGTTCTTCACCCCGGAGACACAGAGACACAAAGACACAGAGGCACAGAGGCACAGAGAAAATCCTAATCTGTGTCTCTTGTTTTCTCTGTGTCTCCGTGCCTCCGTGGTGGATTCTGCCTTTACTGCTGGGGCGCGAAATATCCCTTGCGGGCGCGGACTTGCAGATCTTTCTTCAGGGCGGAGATTTCGATGGAGCGGTAGCGGCCGTCGGCGTCGAAGTCGGCGGGCTTGTAGCTGACAATGTACTGGCTGCGGAGTTCGTCCTCGATGGCGGCGAAGGAGCGGGTGATGTCCTTCATCTTGAACGGGAAGAAGGCGCGGCCGCCGGTGGCGCCGGCGAGTTGCTCGAGAACCTTGTCGCCGCGCAGGATGAGCCCGCTGTCGTCGGTGGAGATGGCGTAAATGATGACTTCGGCGCGCTGCGCCATTTCAATGGCTTGGGCGCGGGTGAATTCGCTCTGGTTATCTTCGCCGTCGCTCACGATCACGATCGCCTTGCGCACGGGATGGTCGGGACGATCCTTCAAAAATTTCTCTTTGCAGGCGCGGTAAATAGCGTCGTAGAGGGCGGTGCCTCCGCCATCCTGCAGCTTGTGCACGCCGGCGGAGAGCAGTGTGACGTTGTCGGTAAAATCCTGCGACATCTGACTCTTGGTGTTGAAGCCCACGACGAAAGCCTGGTCGAAGCCGGCGCGGACCGAGTGCTGCAGGAAGTTGATGGCGGCATTCTGTTCGAAATCAAAACGGCTGTGCACCGATCCGCTTACGTCGATGAGCAAGCCGAGGTGCAAAGGCAGATCGATTTCGCGGCGGAAGTTAAGAATCGACTGCGGCGGCTTGTGATCGTCAAGAATTGCGAAATCGGTTTGATTGAGATCGCGAACAAATTTGCCGTGCTTGTCGGTGGCAATGAATAGAACGTTAACTTCGTCAACCCTTTTGTGGATGGTGAGCAGAGAGCCGCCCTGGGGATCGTCGTCAGAAGCGGTAGCGCTGACGGCGGCCGCGGTGCTGGCGTATGACTGGGCAAGAGCCGGCGATGCGCACACCAAGGCGAAAGCTGCCAGCAGCGCCGCGATCAGTGCTGCGATCCTCCGACAATGCGTGTACATCTTGGGCAAACCGTCCAATTTTTGCACCCTTACCCATGGCCAGAGGGCACTCCAACTGATTAGATGCACGCCGCGGGCCGAAGGGCCATCCGCCATAATCTCAATTGACTCTAGAAGGGCATGAAGCTGCGTGCCAAGTTACAAAAGGAGCACTCGGATGGTCATGGCTGAAATGAGTGGTGGCGGGGGGTGTCCTGTCGTTGTGGGATGGCCTTGGGAACCGTCGATTTCCACAACTTTGGAATTACAATTCCGGGGGACGGGTTAAGATTGTTAGGGTGTGTGCGGGACTGGGATCAGGATCGAATCGGGAGGAACTTATGCTGAAGACGATCACGATGATGAGAAAAGTTGCAGCGTGGTTTCTTACCATATGCTTGTTTGCGGCTCCGGCACTCGCGGCCGCTAACGACGAAAAAGAAGAAGAGCGGGTGAAAGAATCGGGACAGGTGTTGAAAGAAATCCTGAACGTTCCCGACGACATTCCGCAGGAGCTGCTGGATAAGGCGGAGTGCGTGGTGATTCTGCCTTCGGTAAAAAAGGGCGCGTTGGGAGTGGGAGGCAGCTATGGCCGCGGAGTTATGGTTTGCCGCAGCGGGGCGCACTATACGGGGCCTTGGGGGCCTCCGGCACTGTATGCGCTCGAAGGAGTGAGCATCGGATTCCAGTTGGGCGGACAGGCCACGGATTTTGTTTTGCTGGTGATGAACCCGAGTGGGGCGCGCTCGTTGCTGTCGAGCAAAGTGAAGTTAGGGGCGGACGCTTCGGCGGCGGCTGGTCCCAAGGGCCGCACGGCGGAGGGCGCTACCGACATTGTGATGCAGGCCGAAATTCTTTCCTACTCGCGGAATAGGGGGCTGTTTGCCGGAGTGTCGCTGGAAGGTTCAACCCTGCGTTCCGACGGCAGCGCCAACGAGAAACTGTATGGAAAGAAACTGGACGCGAAAGATATTATCGTCGACCACAAGGTTGCGACTCCCGCCTGTGCCAAGGAGTTGGTGTCGCTGCTGAATACCAAGTCGCCGAGGAACAAGTCGGATCCGAAGTCGCTGGAGTAGTGCGAACTGCAGTGGTGCGCCTTTGAACAGTGAAGCGGGCGGAGCGGGCCTTCCAGGCCTGCGTTGAAGCATCCATTTTGAAATCGGGCTAAGACCCTGAGGCCCTCCCCGTCATTCATGGCGACAATAACCTCAAAGACATAACCAATTCGGTGTGCATGGGCGCGCAGCCCATCTGCCACGCGTTTATGCAGGCCGTGGGCATGGTGAACGATTATGTGGTGTCGTGCGCTGCCGGCAAGAAAAGCTTTTACCACGAAAGGCACGGGGATCACGGGGTAGAGCCAAATGCTCTTCGTTTGCCCGTCGTCGCCACATTGAGTCGCGGGCTACAATGGGAAAACTTCTGGGTTTCCTTGCGGCCAATGACTACTGGCGTCTCGAGAGTATTTCGCCGACCGGTGCTAGTTTCCCGAAAGAGCCTGCGCGCGTTCGTGCTCATCACCGTCGTGTGCGGGCCCCTCGCGCTTACTCCCGCGACCGCGCAATCGACTCCATCTCAAGGGCAGGGACTCAAGCCGATACTCGACTACATTGCGACGGCGTGGGACAAGCTCACGCGTTCCATGACCGATTGCCAGAGCCTCGTCGACCCCAAAATAAAAGTCGCTCCCGTCTTGTATTTGCCGGCGGGCATGGCCGGGCCGCCAGCGCTGCAGAAGCTTTCCCGCGACTGCCATGTGCAGGTGGAACATCTGCCAGTCGAGATTCATCGTCTCGGCGATGTCGGCACCAGTAAGATCCAACCCCACGGCCTGCTTTACCTGGAGAACAAATATGTCGTGCCCGGGGGGCGCTTCAACGAGATGTACGGCTGGGACAGCTACTTCATTATTCGCGGGCTGTTGCGGGCGGGGCGGGTCGAGTTGGCGCGGGGGATGGTGGACAACTTCTTTTTTGAGGTTGAGCACTACGGCGCGATGCTGAATGCGAACCGGACTTACTACCTAACCCGCTCGCAGCCTCCCTTTCTGAGTTCGATGTTCGTGGACGTGTATGACGCGCTGCAGAAGTCAGGACATCCGGATACGGCGTGGCTCGAGAAAGCCTACGCCGATCTTGAAAAAGACTATGAGATGTGGAACCGCGATCCGCACCTGGCGGGCGATACGGGCTTGTCCCGTTACTACGATTTCGGGGAGGGCCCACCTGCCGAAGCGTTGCAGGATGAAGCTGGTTTTTACCGGAAGGTCGCTACTTATTTCTTGTTTCATCCCACGCAAGCGGACCACTACGTTGTGGAAAATCTTCCGGGAGCAACGGAGCCGGTTGCGGGCGCTGCCTATACGCTGCAGGTGTGCGACGTTTCGTCCACGATAGCGCGCGAGGAGTGCGAAAAGCCGCGGGAATTCAAGCTCAGTTCCGACTACTACAAGGGCGACCGGTCCATGCGGGAATCGGGTTTCGACGTGAGCTTTCGCTTTGGGCCATTTGGCGCGGCGACTCATCACTATGCGCCGGTGTGCCTGAACAGCCTGCTCTATAAGACGGAGAAAGATCTGGAGCAGATCAACCGCTGGCTGGGCCACACGGCTGATGCGGAGAAGTGGAGCAAGCGCGCGGAGAGGCGGAAGAAGCTGATTGAGCGCTATCTGTGGGATGAGAAGGCCGGATTCTTTTTCGATTACGACTTGCAGACGGGGCAGCGGTCGTCCTATCGCTACGCAACCACTTTCTATCCGCTATGGGCTGGGTTGGCTACAGCCGAACAGGCGAAAGCCGCGGTGAAGAATCTTGCGGCGCTCGAAAAACCCGGCGGTCTGGCGATGAGCGCGGAGGAAACGGGCGCGCAATGGGATCTGCCGTATGGCTGGGGAAACATTGAAATGCTGGCCGTCGATGGCTTGCGCCGCTATGGATTCGATGCTGATGCGGACCGGATTTCCTACGAGTTTCTCTCGATGGTGGCGGAAAATTTCCGCCGCGACGGAAACCTTCGGGAGAAGTACAACGTGGTAACCCGGTCCTCTGAGGCCCGCGTGGACCTTGGTTACCAGATGAACGTGGTTGGTTTCGGTTGGACCAATGCTGCCTTTCTGGAATTGCTGCACGGTTTGCCGAAAGATATGGTCGAACGGTTGGCTAGAGAGCAGGACCAACCGGCGCCGGCGGCTGCAAAATAGGATCGCGGTGCAGTTTGCCCGGCGTTTGACGAAGAAGCCGCCTCGCTTCGCTCGGCGGGACAGACTGCCCTGAGCTTGTCGAAGAGCGGCTGTTCCCACATGAGCATCTTTGCACCGAACAACTTGTCTGCGGTTGCAAAGGCTCAGCTTGTAAATTAAGCTGAAGTTCTCCTCCATTGAAGCACGCAGCCGGGATGGCGGAACTGGCAGACGCAGCGGACTCAAAATCCGCCGGTACTTAGTACCTTGGGGGTTCGACTCCCCCTCCCGGCACCAGCCTAAATCACTTTGAATCAGTCTCTAGCGCTGGGGCCCGAGAGGGCTCGCCGAAGTTCGCTTCGCGGGACGGCGCCGTGAGAGAACGCGCAGTCAAACGAGATAACTAGAAATCGGTGCTCTATCCATTTGAGGTATGCGCCGGCTGGAAAAAACCTGTCATAATAGGCAAGAATGTGAAGCATTAGAAGAAATCTGAAGTCTCCAGCTCCTGATTTCTGGCGTTTCGACGGATAACCCTGAACGGCCAGGCGGCCTCTAAGTGACAATGCAGTCTGCAGCGCCCCGGTCCAGTCTTACTCCCCGGGATCTTGTACGAGCCTGGGGGCGGGTTTTGAGCGGCAGTGTTCCGCTGCTTTCGATTGAAATCACTCGCGAATGCCCGCTGAGTTGTCCCGGATGCTATGCCTATGGCGAAAGCCATCTGGGCAACGGGATCACGCTGAGCCAACTGCGAGACTTTCGCGGAGATGCGCTGGTCGAGGGTGTCATAAACCTGGTGCGCCGCCATCGCCCCATGCATGTTTCTCTGGTCGGCGGCGAGCCCATGATCCGCCATCGCGAGTTGGATCGCATTCTTCCTGCGCTCAGCGATATGGGAGTCTTCGCCATGGTCGTAACCAGCGGCGTGATTCCGATTCCCGCGCACTGGATGGAAATCCCCAGTTTGCGCGTCGCCATATCGGTAGATGGTCTGCCGGAGCATCACGACATCCGGCGCAAACCTGCCACTTACGAGCGCATCCTGAAGAATATCGAGGGGCGGGAAATCAACGTGCATTGGGTAATCACCCGGCCCATGCTCGCCCGTCCCGGCTATCTTGAAGAATACGTGTCATTCTGGAACGCGCGGCGCGAAGTCGATCATATCTGGGTGAGTCTCTACAGTCCGCAGATCGGCGAAGAAAGCCCGGAGCGCCTGGCAGCAGAGGATCGCGAACGGGTTGCAAGCGAATTGGCTCCTTTGCGGCAAAAGTACGCGAAGCTGCTTCTTCCTGAAGGCATGGCTCGTGCTTTCGTGAAGCCGCCGGCGAATCCGCAGAGTTGCCTGTTTTCCAAGATGTCGGTGAATTATTCCGCCGATCTGCAAAGCCGCGTGGAACCTTGCGTCTTCGGCGGAAAGCCAGATTGTACTCAATGCGGATGCAGCATCAGCAGCGCGCTGCACTGGATTCAAAACGAGAGAATTGCCGGACCGCTGCGAGTCGGACACCTGGCAGCAGCCTCGTTTGGGGTCGGTTCGGCGATAAATCGGCTGCGCCACCGCAAGCATCCCACAACCCGGTGGCGCGGAACGCGTCCTTCCGGCCCTACCGACCTCATACAGATTCAATCCACGGAGTAGCTCTTGCCGGCCTCCATCGCTGTCTCGATCTGCAGACTTTGCCGATCCCGCGAGAGGGGCATCGCAGTGCGATCCGGCCACCACTGTGCTCGGCCGATCCTGCGCCGCATGGGGGTGGAAAGCTCGGTCAGCTCTTTTGCCGGAATAACCAAGTTCAGATTTCCCTCCCGGCACCATCGTATCGAATGATGGCCACTGGACCGTCGTGAATCAACCAGGCATGAATTAGGCTGGAAGCGGCGCGGTTGGAATTTGCAGCGCCTGGTTGCGGAGAGCGTCGAACAGGATGCTGGTCAGGTAACGCTCGCCGAAATCGGGCAGGACTACCACGATCAGCTTGCCTGCATTTTCTTTTCGGCTGGCGACTTTCAGAGCAGCGACCACGGCTGCCCCTGACGAAATGCCCACCAGCAGGCCTTCTTCTTTGGCGAGACGGCGCGCCATATCGACCGCTTCGTCGTTGGTGACGGTAAGGACTTCATCGATGTATTCGCGGCGCAGAATGCTGGGCACGAATCCGGCGCCGATGCCCTGGATCTTGTGGGGAGAAGGCTTTCCGCCTGAAAGCACCGGGCTATCGGCCGGTTCGACAGCTACCGCTTTGAAAGAAGGCTTTTTCGGTTTGATGTATTGGCACACGCCGGTGATGGTGCCGCCGGTGCCGACGCCGGAGATCAGAATGTCCGCGCGGCCGTCAGTGTCGTTCCAAATTTCGGGGCCGGTCGTCTCGAAATGAATCTTGGGATTGTCCGGATTGTCGAACTGCTGCAGCATGAAGCTATTTGGAGTCTGGGCGAGGATCTCGTTGGCTTTGGCGATGGCGCCCTTCATTCCGTTGGGGCCGGGAGTGAGAACAATCTCCGCGCCAAAGGCGAGCAGCAGCACGCGCCGCTCCAGACTCATGGTTTCCGGCATGGTGAGGATGAGTTTGTATCCCTTCACTGCGGCCACAAAAGCCAGGCCGATGCCGGTGTTGCCGCTGGTGGGCTCGATCAGCACGGTTTTGCCGGGTTGGATTTTTCCGGCGCGTTCTGCGCCGGCGATCATGCTGACGCCGATGCGGTCTTTTACGCTGGCGCACGGATTCGAACTCTCGAGCTTCGCCACTACTTCGGCAGCGCAGCCCATGGTCACTTTGTTGAGCCGAACCAGCGGTGTGTTGCCGATCAACCCGGTCACGTCATTGGCAATCTTCATGGTCGGTATTCCCCCTGCTCCTGAGTTGGATGCCCTGGTTTATTTGAGTTCCGATTGGGTTCAGAAGAACCAGTTCATTTTGGCGGCCGCGTGATCGCTCCCTGCGAGGCCGACGAGACCAGCGCCGCGTACTTGGCGAATACGCCAGTGGGATAGCGCGGCTCGGGCGGTCTCCATTCTTTCATCCGCTCGCGCACGACTTCGTCGCTGATCTCAACTTCTAAAACCCGCTGGGTGACGTCGAAGCGGATCATGTCTCCATCGCGCACCGCGGCGATCGGGCCGCCCAGTGCGGCTTCCGGCGAGACGTGGCCGGCCATCAATCCGTGAGTGGCGCCGCTGAAGCGGCCATCGGTCAAGAGTGCGACTGAAGATCCCAATCCTTCGCCCACAATGGCGCCGGTGACGCTCAGCATTTCGCGCATGCCCGGACCGCCTTTGGGGCCTTCGTTGCGAATGACGACGACGTTGCCGGATTTAATTTTCTTGCCGGTGTCTTTGTCTCCGTCTTTGTCTTTGCTGGTCACGGCGGACATGGCGTCTTCTTCCGATTCGAAGACTCGCGCCGGACCGCGATGCTCCAGACGCTCGTGCCCGCTGATTTTTGCTACGCAACCCTCGGGCGCAAGATTGCCTTTCAGAATCACCAGGCCTCCAGTTTTTTTCAGAGGCCGATCCAGCGGCGCGATCACTTCCTGTCCGGGAGTCTCGACGGCGCTCTCCGTTTCCGCGCCCAGCGAAAGTCCGGTAACGGTTTTTGCCGCGGGGTGAAGATGATTTCCGCGCAGCAAGCGGCGAGCCAGCAGGCGCACTCCTCCCGCGCGGTGCATATCGGCGGCCACAAAACGTCCGGAAGGCTTCAGGTCGGCCAGCAGGGGAGTGCGTTCGCTGACCGTTTGAAAATCATCGATCTCTAAATCGACTTCCGCTTCGCGCGCAATCGCCAGCAGGTGCAGAACCGCGTTGGTCGATCCTCCGGTCGCGGCCACGGATGCGATCGCATTTTCAAAGGCGTCGCGAGTGAGAATATCGCGCGGTCGAACGCCTTGCTGAAGCAGACCCAGCACGGCGTTTCCGCAATCGAAAGCAACCTGATCCTTGGCGGCATCCATCGCGGGCACGCTGTTGAAGCCCATGGGAGAAAGCCCTATCATCTCCATCACGGTCGACATCGTGTTGGCGGTGTACTGGCCACCGCAGGCTCCGGCGCCGGGACAGGCTACGTTCTCCAGGTCGTGCAATTCCTGATCGGTAATTTTTCCGGCAGCGTTGGCGCCGACGGCTTCAAATACATCTTGAATGGTGACGTCTTTGCCGCGATAGCTGCCCGGCGCGATGGTGCCGCCATAGAGTACGAGCCCGGGAAGATCCATCCGCGCCAGAGCCATGGCTGCGGCTGGGATCGTCTTGTCGCAGCCCACCACGCACACCACGGCGTCGAACAACTGGCCGCGGCAAACCAGTTCGATCGAGTCGGCAATCAACTCGCGGCTCACCAGCGAAGCCCGCATGCCTTCGGTGCCCATGGTTTCGCCGTCGGAGATGGCGATGGTGTTGAATTCCATGGGAGTGCCGCCGGCGGCGCGAATGCCCTCTTTCACTTTGGCGGAGAGCCGCCGCAGGTGAAAGTTGCAGGGCATGGTTTCGATCCAGGTGTTGGCGACTCCGATGAGAGGCTTGCGCAGGTCGGCGTCAGTGAAGCCGATCGCTTTGAACATGGAGCGCGCCGGCGCGCGGTCGCGCCCGTCGGTAATTCCGCGGCTGCGATGCTTGAGATCCATCAGAAAAGATTACAACATTAGCGGCTGTCCCAATGGCGCGTCATCGAAATAGATTGTGGTCGCGAATGGATTGTCATCCCTCGCGAAGCGAGGGATCTGGGTGTTTGCCCGCCCTGGCGATACCAGTGGCGCAGACAGGAACCAGGATCCCTCGCGTTGCTCGGGATGACAAATACGTCGGGATGACAGAGCGATATTTAGACAGAAAAACGGGGAACCTGCAGTCTGGAATGATGCCAGAAGCGTATTCCACCGCAGGTTCCCCAACCGCATGGCGCTTACCCAGGAAGCGCTCACGCTTGCTCACATAGCGAGCCCGAAACAAAACTTAAGCCCGCGCGGCCCGCGCCGATTCATCCGCGACGCTTGCCGGCGGATGGGGCGCCCATACTGCTTCTTCGTGTTCTCGGAAAACCGCGCTGGAACGCACGTCGACCACATCCACGATCGCATACCACTCGCGGGAAAGCTGTCCGATCTGCTTGTGCGAGACCTCGAGCAGCAGCGTGACGGCATGATTTTGCCCGGCGCACTCTGCGTGCACCGACGTAAGATCAAGCCCCCGGCGCGAAACCGCGTTCAGGATGCGCATCAAAGCGCCTTGCGCGTTGCGATAGCGAATGTGAAAGACCTGCATGTTAGTCCCTTCAATACGAAATTACTCAATTCCTCAATTACTCAATACCTTTGTCCTCAAACACCATCTCCGAAAGCGCCGCTCCCGCCGGAACCATCGGGTAAACGTTGGCTTCGGGATGGCAATCGAACACCAGCAGCTCTGCATTCGGCGAGCGCAGAAAGTTCTCGATAAGATTCCCCGTCTCCGCCGACACCGGATACTCTTCCATGGCGGACTCGTTCAGCCGCCACCCGTGAATCTTGTAGGCCTTCGCGATCTCGACGAAATCCGGATTGTCGCTCAAATCGGTTTCCGCATAATTGCGCGCATAGAAAAGCTGCTGCCACTGCCGCACCATGCCCAGATATTTGTTGTCCACGATCACCATTTTTATAGGCAGTCCGAGGCGATGAACCGTTGCCAGTTCCTGAATGTTCATCTGAAATCCACCGTCGCCGGAGACGCAGAGCACGCAAGTCTCTGGCTTCGCCAGTTGCACGCCGACCGCGGCGGGCAGGGCGAAACCCATTGCGCCCAGGCCGCCAGAGGTAATAAAGCCGCGCGGCGCGGACGAACGATAACGCTGGGCCGCCCACATCTGGTGCTGGCCCACGTCGGCGATGATCACGTTGTCTTCGGGCAGGTGGCTGAAAAGTTCATCGAGAAAACGAATGGTCGGCTGCGCCAGTCCGCGCGGATCTAGCTCAGCGCGCTCCGGCCCGCAGGCAACGGCACGCCAGCCGCTCCAGTCGGGCAGGGAAGCATGGCTCAGCTCTGCGTGAAATGCCGGAATCGTGTCGGCGAGATTCCCGATGACCGGCAACTCACAGGCGCGCACGCGGTCAAGCTGCGCCGGATCAATTTCAAAGTGGACGATCTTCGCGTGGGGCGCAAAGCGCGTGGGATCGCCGGTCACGCGGTCATCCAGGCGCGCTCCCAAAACCAATAGCAGATCGGTTTCGTGCAGAGCGGTGTTGGCCGCACGCGTCCCGTGCATGCCCACCATGCCCAGATAATACGGCGCTTGCGGAGGAACCGCGCCCAATCCATGGACAGTGGCAAACGTGGGAACGTTCAGGTCGTCGAGCAGACGCCGCAATTCCGGAATCGCTCCCGAAAGTTTTGCCCCCGCGCCAACCAGCGCTACCGGCTTGGTTGCCCGTTGCAGCAATGCCACAATCGTGTCGCTGAATGCCCCCTCTGCTTTCGCATCGGCCGGCCGCGCGTGCGGAGCGAACTTCACCGGTCCGGAGAATTCTTTCCTGGCCTTCAATATGTCGGTGGGAATGTCGATGACCACCGGCCCCGGCCGACCGCTGCGCGCCCAGTAGAATCCCTCGGCAATCACTTCAGGGATTTCGTCAATCGTGCGCACCAGCCGGCTCCACTTGGTCAGCGAGAGCGTGACGCCGAAAACGTCGGTCTCTTGAAACGCATCGGTGCCGATCATCGCCGTTCGCACCTGCCCCGTGATGCAGACCAGTGGGACCGAATCCATCTTCGCGTCGGCGATGCCGGTGACCAGATTGGTTGCGCCCGGCCCGCTCGTTGCCATGGCCACGCCAACTTTTCCCGTAACCCGCGCGTAACCTTCCGCCGCAAACGCCGCGCCTTGCTCATGCCGCGTGAGAACGTGCCGCACGCCGCTGCCTTCGAGCGCGTCATACAACGGCATGATCGCGCCGCCGGGGTAGCCGAACACCAGGTCCACCCCTTCGGCACGAACGCACTGCAAAACGATTTGGGCTCCCTTAAGCATTCTTTGTCATCCTGAGCGACGTTTCCATCCACGAAGTGGACGGAAACGCAGTCGAAGGATCCCTACCTATGAGCACCACAATCGGCTCCGCAAGGCGTTCCCACGACGACCTAAGCATTCACAACCTGTTCAGGCTCCGCCTTCGGAGCCTCTACTGGCTTCTTCGTTTCCTTGCCCGGCAGCCAGCTCATCATGCCGCGCAACTCCGCGCCCACGATCTCGATCGGATGCTGCAACTCCTTCTCACGCAACTCGGCGAAGTGATGGCCGCCGTCCTTGTTCTCTTTGATCCACTCCCGAGCAAACGTCCCGTCCTGAATGTCGGCGAGGGTCTTCTTCATTGCAACGCGCGTGGCATCGCCAACAACTTTTTCGCCGCGGGTCAGGTCGCCATACTCGGCTGTGTTCGAGATGGAGTAGCGCATCCGTCCGAGGCCGCCTTCATAGATCAGGTCGACGATCAGCTTCACCTCATGCAGGCACTCGAAATAAGCGATCTCCGGCGCGTAGCCCGCATCGACCAGCGTTTCGAATCCTTTCTTGATCAGTGACGTCAACCCGCCGCATAGCACCGCCTGCTCGCCGAAGAGATCGCTCTCGGTTTCTTCCTTGAAAGTGGTTTGCAGAACGCCCGCGCGAGTCGAGCCGATGCCGTGCGCGAAGGCCAGCGCATATTCGTGAGCCCGCTTGCTCGAGTCTTGCTGGATCGCGATCAGCGACGGCACCCCGCGCCCCTCGGTGTAAACTCGCCGCAACAGGTGGCCGGGGCTCTTGGGTGCGATCATCACCACATCCACGTCGCTGGGTGCGACGATCGTCTTGAAATGAATGCTGAAGCCGTGCGAGAAGCCGAGAATTTTTCCGGGATGCAGATAAGGCTTGATGTATTGCTCGTACACCGCAGCCTGGGTCTCATCAGGCGTGAGCACGTGGATCCAGTCCGCCCGCTTGGCGGCCTCATCGGGAGCCACCACCACCATGCCATCGGCGCGGGCCTGCTGCGCACTGGGGCGCATGGGTTCGAGGCCAACGATCACTTTGTAGCCGCTGTCGCGCAGGTTCTGCGCCTGCGCATGTCCCTGGCTGCCGTAGCCCAGGATGGCGATGGTTTTGCCCTTCAGGGCTTCCGGATTCGCGTCGTGTTCATAAAAAATTGTAGCCATCAGCGTGCTCCTCTCAGACAAGGGGAGGGAAAATGCCCTTGTTTTTTGGGATGGATTCCGGTCAACCGACGAATCTGGGGAGGGGCCGGAATCCATTTTGTGCAAACCGACCGGTCGGTCGGGTATTCAGAAATCCTACCTGCCTCCCCGCCCCGTGTCAAGAACGAAGTCGGGTTCCCACCCCAGCATCCATAGGGTTGATTTTGCCGCTCACGCGCCTCTTCACCTGATGTTCTACGCTCCCTATGCGACCGAGAACGATCTCGGTTCACCTCCGGCAGCGTTGAACATGCCGCACCTGATCAGGGCCGGTCAGCCGGATGCTTACTATATCGTCTTCCCGGCGCGAGTGGAGCACGCGGGGCACTAAGGCTGGGCCCGAATTGCGGAACATCTTCCCCGAAGTCTTCGTATCCTAAGAGTAAGGGGAGGCACAACTATGTACTGCAACTCTTGCGGCAAGACCATCGCTGATGACGTCCGCTTTTGCTCCTACTGCGGCACGGTAGTGGGGATTCCGCCGGCGCCGAAGAGACTGATGCGCTCTCGAGCTGACAGAAAGATCGCGGGCGTTTGTGCCGGGCTGGCTCAGTATTTCGATCTCGACGTAACGCTCGTGCGCATCGTCAGCATATTCCTCACGCTCGCAACCGGAGTCTGTCCGGGCGTCGTCACCTACCTGCTCGCCTGGATCATCGTTCCATCTGAGCCGGAACTGAGACCGGTGCTGGCGGCACAACAGCCGGCGAGTTAAGGACTCGCGGTTGGCCCTCGCTAGAAGCTAGAAGCTGAGAACTGAGAACCGAAACCCGCCCATTGGCATTCCCCCGCGCAACTGTTTACCATGTCAACCGATGGCCCGCGAAACCGTGGTCGACCACCGGCAGGAAATCCTGCGCACTGCCGCACGCCTGTTCCAGCAGCGGGGCTACGACGCGACTTCCATGAACGACGTCGCGGCCGCGCTCAAGCTCAGCAAGGGCGGCCTCTATCACCACTTCCAGAGCAAGGACGAAATCCTGTTCGAGATCATGAACCACGCCATGGAGATCACGCAGGAGCGCGTGCTCAACCCCGTGCGCGGCATCGCTAATCCCGAGGACCGGCTGCGCGCGCTCATCCGCCTGCACATCGAGGTCGTGCTCAGCCCGCGCGACCGCGAAATCACCGTGATGCTGCACGAAAATCATCCCCTGCCGCCGGCCCTGCGCAAGCGCATCAACGCCCGCAAAAAAGAATACGTTCACTTCCTAGAAAACCTGATGGAGGAAGTGCAGCGGGCCCGTCACGCCAGAGGGAAAGTCGGTCCCCACGCGGCCGCCTTCGCCTTACTCGGCATGATCAACTGGATCTACCAGTGGCACAAGCCGGAAGGCGAACTACAGGCGCAGAACCTGATTCCACAATTTACCGACCTCATCTTCGGAGGCATCTTCACGTGAAGACAACCTTCGCCAGCCTGCCGGAGATCGAGGAACAGCGCGCCCAGAGCGGCAAGCCCTACCGCGAGTTTCTCCGCGTGCCGGCGATCAGCGCCGGCTTATACGTCCTGCCCCCCGGAGGCAACGGACCTGCAAAAGCCGCATCGCGAAGATGAGATCTATTATGTAGTGCGCGGCCGAGCCCGCTTCAAAGCCGGCTCCGATGACCGGGAAGAAGACCGCGAGGTTTCCGCAGGCAGCGTGATCTTCGTCGCCGCCGAGGTCGGCCATCGCTTCTACGACATCACGGAAGAGTTGGCGGTGCTGGTGTTCTTCGCGCCGGCAGAAACTTAGACTTGCGCGCAATGAATTACCCGATCCTACCCATGCACCCGCGAAATTGGCCCGCCGTTCGCGAGATCTATCGCGAAGGCATCGCCACCGGCGATGCAACCTTTGAAGTTGAGCTTCCGGATTGGGAGAAGTGGGACAGCAACCATCGCAAGACTTGTCGGCTAGTAGCTTTGGAACCGTTCGCCGACGATTGCGTCGATCGTTTGATTCCGCCTGGCGAGTTTGCAAAGCTGCCTGTACTCGGCTGGGCCGCGCTCAGCCCGGTTTCCGCCCGCCGCGTCTACGCTGGAGTGGCCGAGGTTTCTGTCTACGTGGCCGCCGCGGCGCGGGGCAAAGGCGTTGGCAGGTCGCTGCTGAAGGCCCTCATCGAGGAATCCGAAATCAACGGAATCTGGACCCTGCAAGCCGGCATCTTTCCCGAGAACGCCGCCAGCATCGGTCTGCACCAGTCCTGCGGATTCCGCAAAGTCGGCATAAGGCGCCGCATCGGTAAGCTGGGCAACACTTGGAGAGATGTCCTCCTCCTCGAACGCCGCAGCGCCACGGTGGGTAAGTAACGCAGCGCTGACCCTATGGCCACGAAGCAATCCATGGATATTTAGAGAATCTAGTCAAAAAAGGGCGAGCCGCGAAGGCTCGCCCCGACTGACAGCTTTTCCCTTTCGCCGACTTCACGCCAGGTCGTAGCGATCAAGGTTCATCACCTTGTTCCACGCAGCCGCGAAGTGCTTCACAAACGCCTCCTTCGAATCGTCGGACGCATAGACTTCTGCGAGTGCTCGAAGCTGGGAGTTCGAACCGAAAACAAGATCGACGCGCGTGCCGGTCCACTTGACTTTCCCGGTCGCCCGATCGCGCCCCTCAAACACTCCTTCGGATGTAGACGAGGCCTGCCACTTCGTATTCATGTCGAGCAGGTTGACGAAGAAATCATTCGTCAGCGTCTCCGGCCGTTTGGTGAATACCCCGTGTTTGGACTGCCCGCTGTCCGCATTGAAGTTCACATTCAGAGCGCGCATGCCCCCGACGAGAACCGTCATCTCGGGGGCAGTCAGCGTGAGCAACTGCGCCCGGTCCACCAGCAACTCCTCAGCCGACAGAACCTGTCCGCTGCGGAGATAGTTGCGGAACCCGTCCGCAACCGGCTCCATGACGGCGAATGAGTGCACGTCGGTCTGCTCCTGCGAAGCATCCGTGCGTCCCGGCGAGAACGGAATCTGCAATTTGTGCCCGGCCCTTTTCGCGGCTTCCTCGACGGCTGCGCAGCCGCCCAGCACGATCAAGTCTGCGATCGAGACCTTTTTCGCTTTGTTCCCGTTGGACTGCGAACTGTTGAACTCCTTTTGGATCGCCTCCAGCTTCTTGAGAACCTTCGCCAGTGCGGCCGGCTGATTCACCTCCCAATCCTTTTGTGGCGCAAGGCGAATGCGTGCTCCGTTCGCCCCACCCCGCTTGTCGGAGCCGCGGAACGACGCCGCCGATGCCCAGGCAGTCGTCACCAGCTGGGAGATCGACAGTCCAGATGCGAGGATCTTCGCCTTCAGCGCAGCAATCTCCTTCTCCCCGATCAATTTATGATCGACGGCGGGAACCGGGTCTTGCCATATCTGAGGCTCCTTCGGAACCAGCGGGCCAAGGTAGCGCGCGATCGGCCCCATGTCGCGATGTGTCAGCTTGAACCACGCCCGCGCAAACGCGTCCGCCAACTGATCCGGATGCTCGTAGAAGCGCCGTGAAATCTTTTCGTAAGCAGGGTCGATCCGCAAGGCGAGGTCCGTAGTCAGCATCGATGGCGAATGACGCTTTGAGGGATTGTGCGCGTCCGGCACCGTAGCTTTGCCTGCGCCATTTTTCGGTGTCCACTGATGCGCACCCGCCGGACTCTTCGTCAGTTCCCACTCGTAGCTGAACAGGTTCGTGAAGAAGTTGTTGCTCCACTTCGTCGGCGTCGTGGTCCAAGTGACTTCCAGGCCGCTTCCGATCGTGTCAGCACCAAAACCTTTGCCAAATTTATTCTTCCACCCCAAGCCCTGATCCTCGATGTCAGCACCCTCTGGTTCGTTGCCCACATACTGAGCGGGAACGGCAGCCCCATGGGTTTTGCCGAAGGTGTGACCGCCCGCAATGAGCGCAACGGTTTCTTCGTCATTCATCGCCATGCGTGCGAACGTCTCCCGGATATCGCGTGCCGCGGCGATTGGATCCGGCTTTCCATTCGGCCCTTCCGGATTCACATAGATCAGACCCATTTGTACGGCCCCGAGCGGATTCTGAAGATCACGGTCGCCGCTGTAGCGCTCGTCCGCCAGCCACTTGCCCTCAGGGCCCCAGTTCAACTCTTCGGGCTCCCACACGTCCGCGCGCCCGCCGCCAAAGCCGAACGTCTTAAAGCCCATCGACTCGAGGGCAACATTGCCGGCGAGAATCATGAGGTCGGCCCAGGAAATTTTCCGGCCATACTTCTGCTTGATCGGCCACAGCAACCGGCGTGCCTTGTCGAGGTTCACATTGTCCGGCCAGCTATTGAGCGGAGCGAAGCGCTGCTGCCCGGCTCCAGCCCCGCCGCGGCCGTCGCCGATGCGGTACGTGCCCGCGCTGTGCCATGCCATGCGAATGAAAAGCGGCCCATAGTGGCCAAAGTCGGCCGGCCACCACTCCTGCGAATCCGTCATCAAGGCATGCAGGTCCTTGATCACCGCGTTCAGGTCAAGCTTCTTGAACTCTTCGGCGTAATTGAACTCCTTGCCCATCGGATCGGACTTTGGGGAATGCTGGTGCAGGATCTGCACGTTGATCTGATTCGGCCACCAGTCCGTATTCGTGTAAGACTTGCGGGCGCCGTGTGCTACCGGGCACTTCGATTCGGTTGCAGTGTTTTTTTCTTTGGCTTCGGGGACAACACTCCCCGATGAATTCGCGAGTGTATTTTCCATATGTTTTCCTCGATCCTGATTTTGATTTTGATTTCCTGTCCTCAGAACCGCCGAGGGTGCCCCATTTCTCGCGTTCTTTGCGAGAAGTGGGAATTCGTGAAGCATGCAGCGAAAGGTTCTTCTTCGCGCACTTAGCGAAAGTTCTTACGATCTTCGCGGTTAAAAGCTCTTCTGCGGAAGGCAATCCCCAATGGGTTCCCGCCCGTGCCGCAAGAGCCCCTTCGAATTTTGACTGAATACTGCATAAAAACCCTACTTCTTGGCACTGCACCGCCGGCAGAGGCCAAACACCTCCACCAGCGGCTGCGTAAGATCGAAGCCCCGCGGCGCTCGCCGCGATAGCTTCTTGTAATTAATGAAATCACCTTCAACGTCATGCACCGACTTGCAGCGAGTGCACACCAGGTGATGATGCGGTTCAAGATTGCCTTCCACCAGAAGCGTGGAAGCGTGAGGGCTCACTTCCCGCAGCAATCCGTGCTCCACGAACAGCCGCAGGTTGTTGTAAACCGTAGCTAGAGAAATGGATGGAGTTTTCCGCCGGACCTCGGCGAAGATGCTATCGGGCGAGTAGTGTCCCGGCATGGCCACAACGGCTTCATAAATAACCTGCCGCTGATGCGTAGCCGCCAGGCCACACTTCCAAGCCAATTTGCGAAACTGTTCGTGAGCCGAAGGCACGGGGGAAGACTCTGTGTTAGATGAGAATGATTATAGTCCAAGAATCATTCACAAACCAACAACTCGGAGGCGATCATAGCGCCGCGGTCCCGGCGGCTGGGAGCCTGCCCTGAGCGGCGCCGAAGGGGCGGGCGGGATCGTGTGGCGCGGGCACTCTTGCCGCGGAATCTAACCATGGGAAGAAATGCAGTATCCGCCCGCCGAGCCGAGAGCCATGGATGTGCGAGGCCGTTTACCCGGGCCCGTTGACGCCGCTGAGAAAGCCCCCAAGATGCCCGGTCAGCGCAACGAAAGCAGCGCCCAGCAGTTCCAGCGGAATACGGTAACGCGGCAGAGCGACCGCACGATTCCGGTAGTGACGATGCAGCCACCACACCAGCCAGATCATGACGCTCGACACGCAGCCGAGCACCAGATGCAACCGCAGAATGCCCTTCAATTTTTGCCCCTCCAGTTGCCATTGCCAGGCCAAAAGCCCGGAGGCCACGACCGGCAACGTCGCGAACGCCGCCACCAGAAAGTTGAAATAGGCTGCGTTCACCATACTGCGCCTCTGGAAGCGCAATGCGCACAGGTCGAAAGCCACTCCGGTCAGGAACAGCGCAATCGGGAAGTGGATCAGCACGACGTGTTGCGCGTGCTTCGCCAGCAGAGCAGTTTTGAGATCAAAAGGATGCATGGCTTTTTCCCAACGTCTACTGGACGTTTATTGGACGCTTTACTCGACTATGACCTTTCCTGTCATCTTGGGATGAAGGGAACAGAAGTAGGCATAAGTTCCAGCTTTGGAGAATGTGTAAGAAAACTTTTCGTCCGTGTCGAGTGCTTTGGACTTGAACTCCTTGCCGTCGCTGGCGACCGTATGGGGAATGTCATCCCGGTTGATCCAGCTGACAGTCGTTCCCGCGGTCACCGTGATAGTTGCGGGAGTGAAGCTGAAATTGTCGACCTTGATTTCAGCAGCTGTGCCTTGTTGAGCGTAAGCTCCAAAGCACAGCGCCCCGAGCAGGGCTGCGACGATCATCGCCTTCCCTGCGCAACGTGGAACTAGTTGATGTTTCATGATTTCCTCGATCCCCGTTATTAGTTTGAAATGCTGGTTTAGGTGCGACTTAACCCAGGGTTGAATCCACTACCGCAAGGGTGTGTTTTCCTTTGACGTAGTTCACGTCAGTGATTCCCAGTACGCTTTTCAATTGATCGGCCGGCACCTTCATCGGTCCGGCCGAAGCGGCCTTGCCGGGCTCGGGTTGCGGGAATGCAGTGGATCGGGCGGTGTGAAAGGTGACGCTGCCTTCAACCTTCTGCATGATCTGGTGAATGTGGCCGTTCAGCACAGTGAGGGAACCGAACTTCTTGAGATAGCCCAACGCTTGCGCGCTATCTTCAGTGCCCCATCCCCACTCGGGATAGACCGACCACAGCGGAATGTGAGCAAACACGACTATCGGCGTGCTGTGCTTGAGATGCCGGACATCGTCCTCCATCCACTCAAGTTGTTCGGGGCCAAGCGTGCCCAGGCCTCCCGCCTTCAGGTTCACCACGTTGACCAGCCCGATGAAGTGCACGCCCTTCTTGTCGAAACTGTACCAACCCGCGCCCTTGGCGTTCCTGCCATAGCGTTCGAGGTAGGACTTTCCGTTGCCGTCGTCGAGCAGGTCATGTTCGCCCGGTACGTAGAACACTTCCCTGGCATTGGCGCTCTTCAATATCTGGTCAACGTTGTCGAACTCTTCCGGTTTGGAGAGATGGCTGATGTCGCCGGTGTGCAGCAGAAATTCGGGCTGGGTCGTGAGCCCATTGATCTGAGCGATGGCCGTTTTCAGCGTTCCGATTACATCGGTGTTCGCGGGTTTATTGAAACCCATGTGGCTGTCGCTGATCTGAACGAACGTGAGATCGCTGGATTTAGCGTGGCTTCCCGCGTGCTTCGCGAAGGCCTGGGAAACGGGGACGCCGCCGCTCATGGTCCACACCAGCCCGGTGCCCGCCCACGCCATGCATTTGAGAAAGCCGCGACGGTCGACGCCGTCCTCGTCGCGATGAAGATCCGCGAGCTTCGAATTGTCTTGCTTCTGGTTCATAGGCCCTCCTGAATTTGGGGTGCTCGGAGCGTATAACTCAAGAGGGGCGGACTTTATTCCCGGCGACGACGGAAAAATTTCCAACGCCCGTTCCCCTTGTGCCCACTTTGGGCACATGATATTATGATTTGGTGGCACATGGCCCTTGCCTGTGCGGATCATTGCCCGTAAAACTCTAAGGAACTTTGTTGAGTCACTTCGTGGCGGCAAAGACCAGAAGGCCGTCAAGTCGGCGCTGGATTCCTGGTTCCACGAGGTTCAGGCCTCGGATTGGCATAAGCCCGCCGACGTGACCGCTCGCTACCCTAACGCGAGCATCGTCGGCAGTGACCGCGTTGTATTCAATGTCAAAGGCAATGACTACAGACTTGTGGCCGCTGTCGATTACCGTCGGCAGATCGTTTTCATCAAATGGCTCGGTACGCATGCGCAATACGACAAGATCGACGTAAGGAAGGTTAAGTATGGAGATTAGGCCCATCAAGACCGAATCCGACTACGCGGCGGCCCTGCGCCGCATAGAAGCAGTTTGGGGGGCCGCCCCAGGCACTTCTGAGGGCGATGAACTGGAGATCCTTGTAACGCTGGTAGAAGCCTGGGAACGCCAACATTATCCAATTGACCTGCCTGACCCAGTAGAGGCCATCAAGTTCAGGCTCGAACAGGAAGGAAAAGATTACCGTGCTTTGATTGGAGTGATCGGCCAGCGCACCCGGGTGTACGAGGTGATGCGGCGGGCCCGTCCCCTGTCCCTCAACATGATTCGCAGACTGCACGCTCAATTGGAAATTCCAGCCGAAGCGCTGATTCGGCCAACAGAGCCCGTTCGCCAGAGGCCACGTGCTTCACGTTCGCGGCGATCCTCACGTCGTTCGGTTTGAAGTCCAGCACAGCGGGCCTCTAAGCGCACTCCTCAGAGGCCTGAATTTCAACAGCCGGCGAAACTGTCTCTGGAGACTTACCTGCCGCCCGCTCGCCGCGGCGGATCAGCACAATCGCTCCCAGAATCGCGACTGACGCCAGCACCACCCGCAACGACAAAGGCTCGTGCGCCAGCAGCCATCCCAGAATCACCGCGACAACCGGATTCGCATATGTGTGCGTTGCTACCAGCGCCGGCGGAACGCGCTGCAGCAGCCACGTGTAAGCCGTGAACGCCACGACCGACCCGAACGTGATCAGATAGCCCAATCCAAACACGGACCGCATCGAGATGCTAACCCAGTGTGTCTGCTGGAACTCGCCCGTAATTCCGGCTGCGATCAACAGCATCGCCGCGCCGCAGAGCGTTGGCAGCGCGGTTCGCCCCAGAGCGTCGGAAGGCAGCTTGAGCCGCGGCGAAACCACAACGCCTAACGACCACGACAAAGAACCCAGCAGCACTGCCAGCAATCCCCACAGGCTCGAGCCTTTCACCGTGAGTTCCGCGCCGGTCAGCATGGCCACACCGACCACGCCGAGACCCAGGCCCAGCGCGCTGAGCGGGCTGGGCTTTTTCTGCCCCATCATCCAGCCCAGCACCAGAATGAACATGGGTTCGGTTGCGATCAGCAGTGCCGCTAGCCCCGATCCCACGTACTGCTCCGCCCAGTGCAGCGAGCCATGCCCGATCAGAAAGAAGAGAAAGCCCACCGCAAATCCCGCGACCCATTGTTGCCGAGTCGGCCGAAAGCCGCGCCACCAGGCCCAAGCCAGCATGATCCCGCCCGCAATCGAGTGCCGGATCCCCGCCGTCACCAGCGGAGGAATGGTTTCGACCGCGTACCGTATCGCGAGATACGTCGATCCCCAGATGATATAGATCGCTACAAAGGCGAGCGCCAGCTTGATAGCGTCGCTTTTGGCTTTATTCTGCGAACTCTCGGGTTTGGGCTGAGGAACAATCACGGGTCTACCTCCAATATTAATCATCTTGCCGCTTCGGATCATGGCCATAATCTGAGAAGGCTGGTCGAGAATCATGAAAATTGACCTCTGGAAGGAACTAACCTGTTAAACTATGTTTACAGGTTATAAGCCATAGTAGGCGGGCTCGTATAACTTGTCAAGTCTATTTAGATGGTTATATGATTCGAGAGGAAGATTTCACCATTTCGCGATGACCGAAACCAAACCAGGGAAACGACGGCCACCCAAATTCGAACTGATCGGGGGAAACGTCTGCCTCGATTTCATCAACACGCTCGATGATCGTCCCAGTGGCAAACCCAAAGAATTGCTGAAGAACTTTTACGAACTGGCGCGTTTCGGCGAAGACACAGGGATTCTTACGCCGGCGCAGCTTGATTATTTTTACGAGAACGCTCACCTCGAGCCCGATGAGGCCGGGGATGCGGTACGCCGTGCGATCCATCTGCGTGAGGCCATGTACGCCGTGTTTTCAGCTTTGAGGAAGCGGCAAACGGTGCCGCCAACGGCCCTGGACACGCTGAATTCCTACATCCGCGATGCCGCGCAGCATTCGCGGCTGGTGCAAAGCGAAATGGTGCAAGGCGAAATGGCGCAAAGCGAAATGGCGCAAAGCAAGGGAGGCTGCGAGTGGCGCTTCAACGACATGACCTCAAGGTACCACGCGATGCTATGGCCGATCGCGCGCGCGGCCGCGGACCTGCTCGCCTCGAGCGAGATGGCGCACGTGCGCGCCTGCTCGTCGCCCACCTGCCAGTGGTTGTTTCTTGATACCAGCAAGAACCAACACCGCCGATGGTGCAGCATGCAGCAGTGCGGCAACCGGGCCAAGGTGCGGAAGTTTTATGCAAAGAAGAAGGAGAGTGCGGGAGAAAATTGTTGATGGCTGATTTCCGATTGTTTGATTTGGATCATTGAACGAAGCTAACCCGCGTCAATCCGAAACGCTTTTCATTCCTTAAATAAGAACTTACAATGGATCGCCCATGAGCGGTAACGCCCAGAACCCGCGCCCCGCGCCTGTTTCGCTGGGGCAGTTCACCGGATACTTTCTCTGGCTGGGAACGGTTGGGTTTGGCGGGCCTATTGCGCTGGCGGGACGCATGCAGCAGGATCTCGTCGACGGGCGCGGCTGGATCTCGCGGGAAGATTACGTGGAAGGCCTGGCGCTCGCGCAGCTCGCGCCCGGGCCGCTGGCAGCGCAACTGGCGATGTATCTCGGCTACGTGCGCGCGGGCATTCTTGGTGCAACTCTGGTGGGGATCGCATTTGTGCTGCCGTCGTTTCTGATGGTGCTGGCGTTGTCGGCGGCCTATGTGCGCTACGGCGGACTGGATTGGATGCAGTCGGTTTTCTACGGCATTGGCGCGGCTGTCATCGGCATCATCGCGCGCTCGGCGGTCAAACTGACCAAGCTCACTCTGGGCAAGGAACCGTTGCTGTGGGGAATTTTTCTGGCGCTTGCCGTCTCCACCGCGTGGACTTCGCGGGAGATCATCTGGCTGGTGGTGGCCGGTGGCGTGCTCAACCTGGCGGTCAAGGCGATTCCCAGACAGAGCGCGGCGGTTGCCAGCGTTTTCTTTCCTCTGGGCTTGGCCCTTCCCGCCGGTGGCCCGGTGCTGCAGATTTTCTTATTCTTCGCCAAGGCCGGACTGTTTGTTTTTGGCAGCGGCCTGGCGATTGTGCCGTTTCTTTATGGCGGCGTGGTCGAGGGACATCACTGGCTCAACGACCGCCAATTTGTCGACGCGGTGGCGGTGGCCATGATCACTCCCGGCCCGGTCGTGATTACGGTGGCTTTCATCGGATATGTTGTGGCGGGAGTTGCGGGCGCCACGGCAGCGTCGCTCGGAGTTTTTCTTCCCGTCTATGCGATGGTCCTGCTGCTGGCGCCTTCTTATAAGCGTTGGGCAAAGAATCCGCAACTGAATGCATTTGTGCAAGGCGTGACGGCCGCCGCTACCGGAGCGATTGCCGGATCCGTGGTGGTGCTGGCCCGCCGTTCGATTTACGATTGGCCTACGTTGCTTATCGCTGTCATCACTTTGGCGGTGTTGTTCAAGTGGAAAGTGCCGGAGCCGCTGCTGATCGCAGTTGCGGCGGCGGTTGGATTGATCCTGCGAGGTCAGCTGTGACTCTCACGAGCGCTCTTACTCCGTCCACTTTCGACACAAGAGCGAGTTCAACATCTGCGCTGACTCCATGAAGCAAGGCGCGTGTGACAGACCCGCGTCCCAGCAAACTACTTCAACTCTGTGATGATGGCGTGTTGTTTTCCGCGGATCAGCGTTTCGGTATGGGTGCGGTCGCGGGCATTGAACTTGACCATCCCCGCCGTTTGCGGAGTCACAGTAGCTTTTCCGTCGGGCGTGGTTGACCTCATGTCTCCATCCTCAAGGTAGACCACCAGCGCGTCTTTATCGTGGAAGTGCATGGGGGTGGCTACGTCCTGCGTCCAGGTGTAATCCCAAACGATCACGCGTTCGTTCTCGAGGATCTTCCTGGAACCGGGCCGGGGAAATGCCAGGGGATAGCCGGAGTTATTGGGGATTGGGGCGACTGGGTGGTCCTTCAGATCGACGATCATAGTTCGCCCGTCGATGGTCGGCGTGGTGCCCTTGGGCAGGAACACCGCATTGCCCGAAAAAGAGACTACCACCGCATCAAGCGGTTGCGCGGGCGTGGGGGCGGTTACATCCCAGACCGTAACGCGGTCATTGTCGATCACCGGCTTCATCGCCGCTTGCGGAGCGGCCTGGAACAGCATCGCGCAAAGCAACAGGATTCGAACCATTGGAGCACCTCGGGGATTCGAGAAACGTCAGAAATCAAGATACACGAAGGGATGGAATTGTGGAATCCCAGCCTTGGCAAAGAACGTCATGAGGGGGAGATGATCGGGGCGTACCGATACGCTCGACGGCTGCGCGGTCAGAATTCCAGCCGCGCCTGAAAGGCGATCATGCGGGGAGTGCTGTCGCCGCCTAAACCCACGCCGAGCAGGCCGGTCGGCGGGGAAGTGGTGGACGTGAGAGCTCCGAATCCAGTTTGGGTGGAGGGATTTCCTGGAATGCCGGCCTGCACTACGCTTGGGAGGGCGAAATTGGGATGGTTGAAGACATTGAAAAACTGAGACTCAAACCGCAGCTTCACATGCTCGGTCAAGGGAAACCATTTTGTGAGGTAGAAGTCGCTCCAGAGGAAATCCGGACCGCGCAATGAGTTGCGGCCGAGGTTTCCGAATTGGCAATTCTGCGGGGTGTCGCCGCCGTAGCATTGCCCGGTGCTGGGGTCAACAGCCGAGACGAAAGCGTCGGGATTGAGCCACTGAAGGGTTGCTGGTTGCGTGACGAGCGGAACCGGGTGATGCGCATAGAGCGGGACGCCGGGAACGACACTGGCGAACTCCGGTCCGCTGCCCTGCACAATTCCCTCTTGCCGCCCGGTACTTGGATTGGCAGCAGAATAGGGCGTGCTCAACACCGAGAACGGAACCCCGCTGTGCCAAAACACGGTTCCTGAAATTTGCCAGCCATTCAGCGCGTAACCTAGGGAATGATTCCGCACTTTCAAAGGCAACTGATACACGTACTGCGCGTTGAGATTGTGCCGGATGTCGTAATCGCAAGGACCGTAGTCGCGGGCAAGTTCTCCCGGCAGCGGCGAAAGAATTCCCCCGGCGGAGAATTGCAGGAAGCCGCCGTTCGAGACTGTATCCATGCAACGGCTCAAGGTGTAGTTGACTTGCCCTTGCAGACCATGGCTGAGCCGCTTCATCGCGGTCAATTGAAGGCCGTTGTAGTGACTGTTCGCGCCGGTGGAGAACTGCGTTACCGCGCCGAACCGTGCATCGGTTGGTTGCAGAAAGGGAAACGGAGCAAAACAGCCCTGGCACACGGTCTGGTAGCCGTTGACTTGTGTGGAGTACGGCTGGTTTACAGCGCGTGTGCCGACGTATCGCGCCTGGAAACTGGCGGTCGTTCCGAGTTGATGTTCGATTCCCAGGCTCCACTCCATGAAGTAGGGCGCGTGGAGTTTGCCGTCGGGGATGGCTGTGATCGCCGGCGGCGGAAGAGAAGACAGGCCCTGGGGAAATCCCGAAGTAAAAGTCCGATTCGCAGTAACGAGTGCGTCCACTGCACTGTCGGGTGCTCCCGGCGCGATTGCCGTGCCGCCCGCGGTGCCGAGCAGTCCTCCTTGAAACGTCTTATCGTAGGGAGGATTCGTGCCAATCAGGTCAGCCACACTGCCAGGTAAGATATCGCTGAAAATGCCAAAGCCGGTGCGGAGTACGGACTTCGGGTCGAACTGCCAGGCAATGGCAGTTCTCGGCTGGAGAATCGCTAGCGGTGTGGACGAGAACAGATTGCCGAGATGAGTTTGAATCGCTGTGTTCAGCGGTTGATTGACATCATGCGAGATGGAACTGAAAGAGCCTGTGAGACGCGCGACTTGATCATGGGGATTCAGCGGATTGGAGTTGAAGGTGTCGCGCAGGCCGAACGTCAAGGTTAGTTTGCGAGTTACCTTCCAGGTGTCTTGCGCGTAGAGATCGAGATTGAGAAAGTTAAAGGGCTCATTGGCGTTCGAAGGGAACGTCTCCGTCGCGGTGTTCGCTACTCCATCGATAAATTGCTGCAAGTTCGCGTACGTCACGGTGGGAACTGTGCCTTCCCCGAAGTCATAGTCGTTCAGGCGGAGGATACGGGTGTTGGTGCCGAACCGGAGTTCGTGGGCGCCATGGCTCCAAGCGAGATTGTCATTGATGAAGAAGCGGGATGCGCGCCGGCCTTGAACCCAGGTGTTGTCAAGTCCTCCGATGGGCGTGAAGGGGTTCGCCCCGGTGCCCTGCAATACGATCGGGAAAGCCGAAAGTGTTTTCTGAAAGTTGCTTGGCCCAAACAGGCTTTCGTACCAGGAGAATGCGGGATTGAAGTAGTTCACCAGGTTCTGGGAGAAGACGTGCGTGTGCCCGGCCGCGAACGAATAGAGAGGCTGCGGCGAAAACGCATCGAACAGCGGGTTGATCGGATCCGTCCACGCGGCTTGCAGCCCGGTGTCCGCCTGAAAACGGAACCATGCCGTATCTTTCTGGTTGAGGTTGTAGTCGACACGGACGGTTTGTACTTGTTCGTGGTCGTCGCTGGAGTGCGAAACACTTTGCCGGTTGGCGCAACCGTCTCCCGTTGCGAGCGGACAGCCGAGTATGGCGGTGGGTGTGCCGCTGGTATTTCCGTAGAGCGAGAACATCTGCCGATAGAACGGGACGGACTGCGGAGAGAGTTGCTGCAAGACGTATTGTTGGAATGCAGGACTGGGGACGATCGTCGGCGTGACGATAGGAAGCGCGATGCGGACCCATTCGCTGTCAAAGAAGAAGAACAGTTTGTCGTGGGCAATCGGGCCGCCGACGCTGCCTCCAAAATGATTCACGGTTGATCCGGGTTTGTGATTTCCTGGCGTCGCGTTGGTGAAGTAGTCCGCCGCATTGAGCAGCGCGCCATTCCACAGCTCATAGAGGTTTCCGTGAAACTGATTCGTGCCAGACTTGGTTACGTAGTCGACCTGGGATGCTCCATAGCGCCCCTGATCTACCGAATAAGAAAGAGTGTTGACGGTCACTTCCGAAATCGAATTCAATCCGAGGACCAGGTTGGTGGAAAGGCCACTGTTGAGATTAGTGAGCGGGTCGTTGGTTTCCAGCCCGTCCACGATGTAGCCGTTGGAGAGGGCGGGCAGGCCATTAAATTCGACGTTGCCATACCCGTTGGTGCCGCCGACGAAATCGTTGCTGCTGCCCGCAGTGTTGATGAGGGCTCCGGGCGAAAACTGCAGAGGGTAGGTCAGATCCCCGCCGGGATTCGGGAGATCCTCCAGCACCGGCGCATTCAGAGTGGTCGATGTGTTGGCGTTTTCCGGATTGATGAGTGGAGCTTCTCCGTTGACCTCGACTACTTCATTGGACCGAGCAATCTTAAGCGTGAAATTCACGGTCTGTTTCTGGCCCAGACCAGAAACGACATTGTCATTTTGCTGGGGTTCGAAGCCGGGAGCTTCCGCTTTGACCGAGTAGGTGCCGGGCTTTAACTGAGGAAAATTGAAGCGGCCCGCGTCATCGGTGGTGGCGCTGCGCTTTAGACCGGTTTCGCGATTGGTGGTCGTCACCGTGGCGCGCGGCACGAGTGCGTCGGTCACGTCCTTTACTTCGCCAACGATGGCGCTCGTGGTTTCGCCTTGTGCCAGCGCATGAGGCGGAGGAAGCCAGGCCACGACCGCGAGAATGAGCGCCAGCTGAAGGAGGCGGCGCTTGTCTTTGGACACTGTGAGATCCCCAAGTCCTGGTATTTAACTGAGGATTATCATACACAGTTAACTATAGTTAATCAACAACGCCGTGGCCGGGGCGGCGCGGCGGCCTTCTCCCTGACAAGGAATTACAATCGCATATTGGCGATTCGACGACCAAAAATATACAATCCACAATCTCCGGAGGTTCCCCGTGGTAGCACGCTTCTTCGCTGTCGCACTACTAGCAGGTGTAGGTTTGGCGCAGAACGTTGTTCACTACACTGCGACCAACGACAATGTGAAATATCTATTCGCTACCGCGGAACCGGTGGCGCGTTTGAAGTCGGGCGACATTCTTGACACCAACACGCTGGACTGCTTTGGCAACGCGATCAAGAAGCCGGGGGACACGCTCAGCATGGTGAAGGGCGACAATCCGCTGACGGGGCCGGTTTTTGTCGACGGGGCGGAGCCGGGGGACACGCTGGCGGTCAAGATTCTCGATCTGCAAGTCGATGGCGACACCGGCGTGGGCGCGTTCGCTCCGGGATTTGGCGCGCTGAATGAGACCAACTACACGCCCATGCTGCATGCGCCGCTGCCGGAGAAGATCTGGTTTTATCACATCGATCATGCCGCGAACACGGGGACGTTCAAGGCGCTGGATTCGGATTTCTCGGTGAAGATTCCGCTGCATCCTTTCTTTGGCTGTATCGGGGTGGCTCCGGCGGAGGGTGAAGCGCGCAGTTCCATCGTGCCCGCCGAATTCGGCGGCAACATGGATTCGCCCGAGGCCAGCGTGGGCAACACGGTCTATTTTCCGGTGAACGTGAAGGGCGGGCTGTTTTACGTTGGCGACGGGCACGCCGCCATGGGCGACGGAGAAGTTGCGGGCACCGCCATTGAAGTTCCTTTGAAGGCTCGCGTGCAACTGAGCGTGATCAAGGGCCGGACCATCGCTTGGCCGCAGTTCGAGAACGATCAGGCCATCATGACTGTGGGCGCCTATCGTCCGCTGGACGATGCGTTGCGCATTGCATTCACCGAGCTGGTGCACTGGATTCATAAGGATTACGGGCTGTCGGAACTTGACGCTTATGAGTTGCTTTCGCAAGTGGGGAAGATTCATTTGAATGAGATGGTGGATCCGAACTATGTGGTTGTGGCGTCGATTGAGAAGAAGTATTTGCCGGCGAAGAAGTGATAGAGTGGCAAGGCACCGTCAGGGGCTAAAGCCCCGCATTTCTCTGGGGCCTAGTGGCACGGCTGAAGCCGTGCCCTGATACGAATCGTGCCCTGATACGATCTTCGCAAGGAGGTCTTCGCTATGGCTGCGCACGCTTACGGCTCGAACCAGGCTGCCTGGCCAGAACTGCCGCTGGAGGCCTGGCAGGGTACTTATGCGACACTGCACATGTGGACGCAGATTGTGGGGAAGGTGCGGCTGGCGCTCAGTCCGCGCGTGAACCACTGGTGGGAAGTTCCTCTTTATGTTACCGCGCGGGGATTGACGACTTCCGCGATTCCTTATGGCGACGGGATTTTCGAAATTCAGTTCGATTTTATCGAGCACGAGCTGGTCATTCAGACTAGTTGGGGTACGTCGAAGACGATGGAGCTGGAGCCGCGATCGGTCGCGGAGTTCTATGCAGAGTTTATGTCTGCGCTGCGGTCGTTGGGCATCGAAGTGAAAATCTCGACGTTGCCCTGCGAAGTGCCGAACCCGGTGCGCTTCGAGCGCGACACGCAACATGCCTCTTATGATCGCGAGTATGCGCACCGCCTCTGGCAAGTATTGGTCTTGTGCGACACTATCTTTAAGGAATTTCGGGCAGGCTTTATTGGCAAAGATAGTCCTGTACACTTTTTCTGGGGAAGCTTTGACCTGTGCGTGACGCGGTTTTCGGGGCGGCGCGCTCCGGAGCGTCCGGGGGCCGACTCGATTACGCGTGAGGCTTATTCGCATGAGGTAATCAGCGCGGGATTCTGGCCAGGCGGGGGCGACGTTAAAGGCGCGGCTTTCTATGCTTATGCCGCGCCTGAGCCGCCGGGCTTTGCCGATCAAAAAGTGAAACCTGCGGCTGCTTTTTACCATCCTGGGATGAAGGAATTTTTGCTGATGTACGACGACGTGCGGGGCGCTGCCTCGCCGCGGGAGGCGTTGCTCAGCTTCTTGCAGAGCACTTACGATGCGGGGGCGAAGTTGGCGCGGTGGGACCGGAAGGAACTGGAGAGAGCTTGAGCAGTGGTGGAACGCCTTACTGGGCCGTGGGCGCTTCCGACGTGCAAGGTGTCCCCTTCGGCTTCGCTCAGGGCAGGCTTTCGACTGCGGTTGTGCTTCGCTTTTTACGAAGCACAACCCTCGCTCAGGATGACAGAGTATTAGGGAGAACTGGAATGGCTAAGAAATGCAAGCATCTGGATCAGATCAAGATCACGACCACCGACACACACGTTTGTCCGGAGTGCGTGAAAATGGGGGACACGTGGGTTCACCTGCGTTTGTGCATGGTATGCGGGAACGTGGGCTGCTGCGATTCGTCGAAGAACAAACACGCTACCAAACACTTTAAGCATGTCGGGCACCCGGTGATGCGCTCGATCGAACCGGGAGAAGAGTGGATCTGGTGCTACGTGGATGAAGTGATTGCGGGCGAGGTTGCCGCGTAGGCATCTTCTATCCCACGTAAGAATTGCCACATCCCAAAGCTTTTGACCGCGGAGGTCGCTGAGAAAAGCCGCAGAGGACGCGAAAGGGGGGCTTGGGAATATCCGGCTTATTATCCGGGCTCAGCGCGAGAAGACGACACCGTGTGGCACGCCTGATCCCTTCCAGCCGTGCGGCCAGTCCCGGTGGGAGAAGTTGAAGCCGGGTTTTCCGTCAGAATCGTGGAAAGCTTCATCCACGGAAATGGCGCCGCTTGAGGGATCGAATTTCAACATGTAAAGCCGAGGATCGCCCGACCCGCCCGTCGTCACCACAACGCGATTCGTTTTCGGATCCCACCCCGTCCAGTGCGGATATACATTGTCGTCAAGCTTAATCCTCGAGACCTCCACCGGCTTGGCTCCATTTGCAATGTCGAGCACGATTACCGTATGCAGGTAAGAGACGCTCTGCAGCAAATAGTGGCCCACAATGGTAGGTACGCCGCAGAACCCTGCTGGAAACGAATAGACCAACCGTGACTTGGGTTCGTCTTTCTCGACGCCGGTGATGCGCTCCAGTCCACAAGCCAGGGTTTGCACGAAGATTGATCCATCGGAAGCGAGCCGTGGTTCTTCCGGGCTGATCTGGCCGTAGTGATTGCTGCCCTCATCGAAGTACATAGTTTTTAACAGCTTAAGGTCGGAAAGCCGCCAGACCTGATAGGTCAATCCGCGGAACAAATCTTCATCGTCCATGGCGGAATTGGTAGAGACCACGCGGTCGAGGCCGGGAAGGACGACGAGGCTGTAGGATGTGAGCAACGCATCAGGAACTGCAGGATCAGCGCTGCTGGCCGAGCGGATGATCTTGCCGGCGTCGTCGATTTCGACCAGGCCGCCGTGCTTGCCCAGAGCTTCAGGATTCATGCTGTCATGCGCATGTTGAAACGTGGCCAGCACGTGGCCGTTGGGCAGGCGCAGGTAGGAGTGCGGGTGCATGTAGCCCGCCATGTCGGTGAATGAGGTTGCGATCTTAGGATGGAGCGGGTCCCGCACGTCGAAGATGAAGGTCCGGCCGGCATCGTGATCGTTGGCGAACAGCATACCGCTGGCGGGCATGGTGTATTCCGTGTGGTGGACTAGCCTGGTCTGCTGGTCTGTGACGAGCGTGGTCACTAGGCGACCGTACGAGGCGGAAGATGGGTCGGCATCGATGACCGCGAGAAAGTCGTTGCCCTTTTTCGCTGCGTCGCCGGTCCAGGCAAACAGGTAGTGGCCCGGCGCGGGGGTTTTTTCCTGCTGGCACGACGCAGGCACATAAGTGACACAGAAGCAGATGACAACAGCGAAGACAACACGAGGGGTGCGCGATTTCATTTGTGTGGAGAGGATATCAGTTCCGGGGAGAAGCAAAGGTGGGGAAAAAATTGAAAGGGCCGTGACATTGGTTATGCTCTAGCCGCCGCCTCCTGCGAGGGAGCCAACAGCGTGGACGCATGTACCGTCACAGCCCCTTGATGCGATCACTGTTTTCACAGTCCCAAACCCCAACTGCACCTCGCAGCGCCGTCGGTTTTTTCAGGTTTGGCTGTCCTGCAGGTTGCCCCGCCTGACTGATCACCCAGTCTACTTCGGGCCAGCAAGTTTTATTTCGCTGTCCCTTTCAACCGTCGACGGATGCAACCTTAACAGAGCGTTCACAAATGTCAACGCAAACTATTGGTGCAACGCCTGAGCCAGACCCTGTGAATAACGGACAATGCAAGTTATTGCAGCAGGGAACTTTACCAACTTGCGTTCTGGATTGGGACGTGTTTTACACACAAAATTGCACAAGCCCCCGCGACACCGAGAAATCCTCAAGCCGAACCAAAGATTCATCTTGACGCAGAAAGATTCTCGGCGCATCTTGCTAACAGCACAAAAGAATTAGTGATGTCAGAACTCGTGGCCTATGTGGACGGTGGTTCCCTGGGCAATCCAGGGCCATCGGGTATTGGGGTGGTCATCGACGGCTGCGAAAGCGGCCCTATTCGCATCTCCAGGTGGATTGGCCATCAGGATAACAACGTCGCGGAATACGTAGCGCTGATGGAAGCTCTGCAATGCGCGGTTTCTCTGAAGGCGAAGGCGCTACACGTTTTCTCGGATTCGCAGGTGGTCGTGCGCCAAATGCGCGGCGAGTACATTTGCCGCAGCTCCCGCCTCTACTCGTTGCATTGGACGTGCCGGAAGCTGGCTCGTGCCCTTAGTTTTTCCATCTCTCACGTGCCGCGCGAGGATAACGCCGAGGCGAACCAGCTGGCGAATACGGCGGTGCGGGGCGGGAAGCGGGTCTCAGGTGTTAGGCCTTGGATGTCAGGTTTGAAGCGAGACTGCGCCAGCATCGGTAACCCTTAAGACCTAAGACCTAGGACCTAAGACCTAACGACTCAAGTTCCCGCCCTTGACACCATTCCTTCTGCAAGCGAGACTCGAATTACTGCGCCATGGAGCACCACTCGATTGCCGGCCAGAATTCCGCTTCCTCGCTCGAGGCTGAGCCGCGCTTTCCGGGAGAGGATGGCGGGCAGTCGCTGGCTAATATGGCCCAGCGCGATCTTGATGCCGCCCTGCAATTGCTCGCCGAGCGCGCCCAATACATTACGGGAGCCAGCGGCGCGGCAATTGCCTTGCGCCGCGGCGAACACGCCGACATGCTGTGCCGGGCCAGCGCGGGATCGAACGCGCCTGAGTTGGGGGCGCTGCTCTCCATGGAATATGGGCTCTCGGGGGAAAGCGTGCGCACGCGCCAGGCACTGCGGTGTGACGACACCGAGACGGACCCGCGGGTGAACCGCGAAGGCTGCCGCCAGCTGGGCATTGCGTCGGTGGTGGTGATGCCGATTGTGAGCGAGCAGCGGGTGCTTGGCGTCATCGAGCTATTTTCCGGCAAGCCGCGCGCTTTTGAGGAGCGTGATCTTTCCGCGTTGCAGCGCCTGGGCGAAATGGTGGAAACCGCGGTGAAGCATGCCGAGGCGGCGCAGGGTATACCGGCGGTGTTGGAAACGGGCGGGGACCCGCCGCTGTCAGACGCGGTCGTGGCCGAGGCCGTGCCAGTTGAGGCCGCTCAGGTTGCCATCGGTGCGGAGTTGGCGACTGTAGCTGAGGGGGAAGAGACTCCACCCCCGGAACTGAAAAAGACGGTGCTGGAAAAGACGGAACCGGAAAAGCCAGAGCCGGAGCTGGGCCCGAAGAAGCCGCTTTTCTGGTCGGCTGCTCAGCAGATTCAGCCGGGCGTCGGCCAGGCCATTGCGGCCGCAGAGTCGATCCCGGTTCCGGCGGAGTTGAGAAATTTGCAGAAGTGCAAGGCTTGCGGCTTTCCTATATCGCAGGGGCGCACGTTCTGCGTGGAGTGCGAAGAGAAGCAGTGGCGCGGCCAGCGTGTTCCCTAGCCTGGCGAACTTGCGATTACAAGATCATTTTCTCTCCTCGGATTCTTTTCCGTGAATGCTGTCCTGCGAAAGATTACAATTCCTTTCCTGACTTTCAAGTTTTCAACCGGGAGGGTTGAGCATGCCACGAACCATGCGCGGGGCCCTGCGCCATTGCTGGCTGGTGCTGCTGCTATTGGGTTGGCCGCGGGTCAGAGCGCGGAGCAGCGCACTTCCCACTACCTGGAGTCGGTGCGCAAGCAGCCGCCGTTGCTGCTGGCCTTCGTGCGCGAGCTGCCCAAGGGTGGAGATCTGCACAATCATCTGGATGGCGCGATTTACGCCGAAGATCTGGTAGATTTCGCGGCATCCGGCGGGCTGTGCGTGGACCGGACTTCGTCGCGGCTGATCGCACCCCCATGCGACTCGTGTGAAAACTACACGGCCAAGCCGGCGGCCAGATGCAGCTATGGTGATCATGTGCTTTACAACCAGATGATTGACGCGTGGTCGATGCGCAACTGGAAGCCGGGCGACGAGTCGGGGCACGATCATTTCTTCGCCGCGTTCGAGAAATTCGGGCTGGCCTCGCACACGCATGCGGCGGAGGGAATTGCGGCGGCCACGAATCGGGCGGGCCTGGATCATCTGCAATATGTCGAGTTCATGCACACCGCCGATGGCGGAGCGGCGGCGAAGCTGGCGGGGAAAGTCGAATGGAATCCGGATCTCGCCAAGATGCGGGAAGCCCTGCTGAGCGCCGGTTTGAAAGACGTGGCTGCGGAGACCAGCAAACGGCACGCGGCTGACGACGCCAAGGCCAAAGAGATTCTTAAGTGCGGAACGGCGGATGCCGCTTCCGGCTGCGATGTGACCGTGCGCTATCTTTATCAGGTGCTGCGCGGGTTGCCGCATGAGATTGTTTTCGCGCAGATTCTGCTGGGATTTGAGCTGGCGTCGTCCGATCCGCGATTTGTGGGGCTGAATCTGGTGATGCCCGAAGATTGGTATGTCCCGCTGCACGATTTCAATGGGCACATGGCCATGCTCGACTATCTGCACGGCGTTTATCCTAAGGTGCACATCACGCTGCATGCGGGCGAGCTTGCCATGGGCCTGGTGCCGCCGGAGGATCTGACGTTTCACATCCGCGCTTCGGTCGAACGCGGCCACGCCGAGCGTATCGGCCATGGGGTTTCTGTGATGAACGAAAAAGATCCCATCGGCTTGCTGCATGAAATGGCGGAGCGGAACGTGCTGGTGGAAATATCGCTGACTTCGAATGACATGATTCTAGGTGTGAACGGGGATGACCATCCGCTGCCGGTTTATATGAAGCACAACGTTCCGGTGGCGCTGGCGACGGATGATGAGGGCGTGTCGCGGTCCGACATGACGCACGAATATTTGCGCGCAATCGAGAGTTATCACTTGTCGTACGCGGATTTGAAGCGCATGGCGCGGCAGAGTCTGGAGCACAGCTTTCTGCCGGGTCAAAGCTTGTGGACCGACACGAAGCTCGTGTTTCGCATGGCGCCGCCGTGCGCGGGCGATGCAGCGGGCGCGGACAAACCTTCGTCAGGATGCGAGCAGCTACTTGCTACCAGCGAACGCGCGCGGATGCAGTGGAAACTGGAAAGTGAGTTCGCGAAGTTCGAGAAGAAATATTAGGGCCGTAGTTGGAGGTGTCGCCCGCATGCGAGGGCAAGGTGCCCTCGCGACGACCGGCGGGACGCCGGCGCTACTGCGGCTCGTAACTCTTATGGATGATCAATTCATACTTGCGGAAACGGCTGCGCAGTCTGTCTTCCAGAAGACTCCCGTGCGGCCAAAGATTGGTCTGGTGCTGGGTTCCGGCCTCGGCGGGTTTGCCGATTCTCTTGGAGGCGCGACGCGCATTTCTTACGCAGACATTCCCGCGTTCCCGCGATCTACTGCGATCGGACATGCTGGACAGATGGTGATTGGTAAGGCTGGCGCTGTTGCTGTGGCTGTGATGCAAGGTCGCGCGCACCTCTACGAAGGGTATTCGGCGCAGGAAGTTGCGTTCCCCATGCGTGTGTTCGGACGCATGGGAATTCGCGCCGTGATCCTGACCAACGCGGCTGGCGGCATCAATCTGAATTATCAGCAGGGCGCGCTGGTGCTGATCCGCGACCACATCAATCTGCAAGGAGCGAATCCTCTGACAGGACCGAATGACGACCGCTTTGGCGTCCGCTTTCCTGACATGACGCACGCTTATGAGAAATCGTATCGCGAACTGGCGCGGGAAGAAGCGGGCAAGCTGGGAATGAACTTGCATGAGGGCGTTTATGCCGCGCTGCTCGGGCCCAGTTATGAGACGCCCGCCGAAATTTGGTATCTGCGAACCATCGGCGCTGACCTGGTCGGCATGTCGACTGCGTTCGAGGTGATCGCGGCGCGTCACATGGGAATCAAAGTGCTCGCCATCTCGTGCGTCACCAACATGGCTGCCGGGATTCTCGATCAGCCGCTCTCTCACCAGGAAGTTATAGAGACTGGCGAGCGCGTCAAGACCAGCTTTGAGGCTCTGCTGCGCGCCGTGCTGCCGCGGGTTCAGAGCGCTTAGGCACGCGGCGCACAAGTCATTCTCCGAAGCATTATTGTCATTCCGAGCGATGATTGTCATCCCGAGCGAAGCGAGGGATCTTGGTGTTCGCTCGTGCAGGCAATACCGTTGGCGCAGGCAAGAACCAAGATTCCTCGCGTCGCTCGGAATGACAGTAGGTCATGAGTATTACTTCCCAGCCCGCGGAATGAACAATTCCACGGGAGGCTTCACGCCGTACTCCGCGAAAAAGCTGCCCTGATTCACTGCCAGGCCAAGATGTCCGCGCGAGTCGATATAGAGCAGCGGCTGCTTTAGCGGCACATCGCTGAATGTGCGCACGAACTTGATCTTTATCTCTTTACCGCCGAGCTTCACCGGAACGTCCTGGCCGCGCTGGTAGCCGAGCTTCAGGAACTCTTCGGCATCGAGATTCGTCACCAGATTGCCGAATGGACCGTCGGTGGCTATCACTTCCGCTGTCACTCCGTGATCGTCGAGGCGCGCTGCCTTTAATTCCAGGCGCACCAGCGACGCGACCGGCATCTCCGGGCCGACCTGCGTCCAATCGTCGCCGCGCGCGACGTGAGCTCCCACGGGAGAAAAAATGTCGCGCCCGTGGAATGTCGATGAAAGCTTGGTGCCGATCATCCAATCTGGATTGGTGATCTCGTGGAGCGCCTTCGATGCCGTCGCGCTGCTCGACCAGTGTGAGCAGGCCGTTATCGGGCAGCACGAAATATTGTCCGCGTTTCGATTTGGCTACGATCGCTTTGCGCGTGCTGCCAACCGTCGGGTCGACGACCACCACGAAGACCGTGCCCGCGGGATAGTAAGGCGTGGCGCCATAGAGAAAACGCGCGCCATCGAGAATGGAGAACGGCGTGACCTGGTGCGTGAGGTCGACGATGCGCACTTCCGGCATGATCGAATACATCACGCCGCGGCAGATGGCGACCGAATCGTCTACGACTCCGAAGTCGGTCATGAAGACGATGGTCTGGGGATATTTGCCGGTCTGTGCCCCGGTCCGCGCGGCACTGACTAGCGTCAGTGCCAGCAGCACAGCCAGAAAGGTAACCAGGCGGCCATTCGCCCGGCGAGATGAGGCGGTGGATTGAGCCGGCCCCTCTTGGTTTGTTGTGGTCATGGTCTGAAAGAATACTGGGGATGGCTGCGGGGCGGCAAATGAACGTGAGCGGGCTACGCCCGATTGATTCCTCTTCGCCTATAATGTCGTGTCAGTTCATTGCACGACCCGCAAGGAGGCTTTATGGCCGATGTTATCCCCGAGAAGTATCGCGATCTGTTTGAGAAGCGCGCTTTCGGCAGTCTGGGCACGCTTATGCCCGATGGCCGGCCGCAGGTTACGCCGGTGTGGTGCGACTTTGACGGCGAACATGTCATTTTCAACTCCGCCAAGGGACGTCAGAAGGATAAGAACGTGCGCCGCGACCCGCGGGTTTCGATGGCCATCATCGACCCGGAGAATCCCTACCGCCATCATCGAGATTCGCGGGCGCGTGGTCGAGATCACCGAAGACGGCGCCAGCGCTCACATCGACAAGATGGCCAAGAAATATCTTGGCGTCGACAAGTATCCCTACGGCCAGCCCGGCGAAGTGCGCGTGATTTACAAGATTAAGCCGGAGCACACGACGGTGATGGGGTAACGGCTCGCCGTCACCTAGCACCGCTCACTGCTAGTTGGCGGATTTTGCCCTGCTTCCTGAGGAACAGCATCTCCGAGGCTTAAAGACAATGGCCGATCCGTTGGATAGAAATACCATCCAGGTTGTCTAGTGGTAATGGCTCAGTCTGCCCCGGCAGGTGACTGAACCGGAATTCAACATATACGTCCCAACGATCGCAGAACCATTCGTTGGCCGGGTCTTCTCCAATGTTCACTGCTAGGTTCGAGTTCATCTGAACGTAGGAAACCTTCTTCGAATCAAGATAGCTCTTAACCTCTGCCCTATGCATGCCCAGCCGCACATCATGTTGAAAGCGATCCAATTGCCCTTGATATGCGGCATCGCGCTTTGCCTGCGCGGCTCTAAATTGAGCAACCCGCGCCTCATATCTGGCATAGACCAGCCATCCCGAAAGCAGAAGGCCAGCGACCACAATGATTACGATAACTTTTCTCATTTGAATCTGCTGCGCTGAATGATGCCACTTGAGGTTACGGCTGGCAAGAACTCCTGGTTCCGTCGCCGTGATAGAAATAAATGACAATATGCCGACTACTGACACCGCCATCGCCAACGCCCTTGACATCGCGTGGGTGCGCGCACAATTCCCCGCCCTTGCGCAAACCGTCAACGGACATCCCGCCGCCTTTCTCGATGGCCCCGGCGGGACGCAAGTTCCGCAGCGGGTGATTGATGCCATCTCTGACTACCTGCGACGGAACAACGCCAACACTGACGGCGCCTACGCGACCAGCCGCCGGACCAACACCATGCTCGCCTCGGCGCGCGCCGCCATGGCTGACTTTCTCAACTGCGGGGCTGACGAAATCGTCTTTGGTCCCAACATGACCACGCTTACCTACGCCATGTCACGCGCGATTGGCCGTGACTTTGGCCCGGGAGATGAGATTCTGGTTACGCGCCTCGATCACGACGCCAACGCTTCGCCGTGGCTCGCGCTGGAAGAAAAAGGCGTAACCATCCGTTGGGCTGAGATCCATGCAGAGGACTGCACGCTCGACGTCGAAGATCTTGCTGCGAAGATCAATTGCAAGACCAGGCTTGTCGCCATCGGCTATGCCTCGAATGCGGTCGGAACCATCAATCCGGTGAAGGAGATCGTCCGCCTGGCGCACAGTTTCGGGGCGCTTGCCTACGTCGATGCGGTACACTATGCTCCGCACGGCCTGATCGACGTTGCTGCGCTGGATTGCGATTTTCTGGTCTGCTCCACCTACAAGTTCTATGGCCCGCACATGGGCGTGCTGTACGGCAAGCGCGAGCATCTGGCGCGGCTGCGGCCTTATAAGGTGCGGCCGCTCACGGAGGCTGTTCCGCTGCGCTGGGAGTGGGGCACGCTGAACCATGAGTGCATCGCCGGCATTACGGCGTGTGTAGATTACATCGCCGATCTCGGACGCCGCACGCATCCTGAAGCCGCCACGCGCCGTGCCGCCATCATCGCGGCGTTCGAATCGATTCATCGCCATGAACATGCACTGATGAATCGCCTGATTGCCGGGCTCTCCGGAATTCCGCAGCTGAAGATCTATGGCATCACCGATCCCGATTGCTTTGGTTGGCGATGTCCCACGCTTGCGGTGCGCGTGGTTAATCAGACTGCCTATCAGACTCCGCTGGCGCTTTCTACCAAGTTAGGAGATCGCGGCTTCTTCACATGGGACGGAAACTACTACGCCTTGAACCTGACCGAGCGCCTCGACGTGGAAAAATCCGGAGGGTTTCTCCGTATTGGACTTGTGCACTACAACACCATCGAGGAAGTGGATCGGCTGCTGGGGGCTTTGCGGGAGATTGCTGGGGCGTAGTGGGCTGTGCGGCGCGGCTGAAGCCGCGCCCTTCCAAGTCCTGGCTCAAATCGCCAGCGGTCGGAGTTTCGCGAGTTGTTCCTCGCTCGGGAATTGGCGGGCGCGGTAACGAGCCGGCGCTAAATCGGGTTCCAGTTCCAGCAAATTTCCAATCAAAGACTCGGCTGCTTCCCAGGGAACTACGAAATAATCGGGGTTCTCGACGTCGGCCATGAAGGCGATGTTTTCCGATCGGGGCAGGGAACTGTCGATGCCGCTGGTCCAAACGCAGGCGCTGTAGGCGAATCCATCTTTGCGTTCGTAGATTTTGTAGCTGGCAACGAAGATGTCGATGCCTTCTTTCTCGTGAATTTCATTCAGGAGCTTTTGCTGCTGGGAGTAGTCGATGGCGTCGCGCTGCCTTTTGATCTTCATCCACATTTCTCGAAGGGACTTATCTTCGGGGACATGCACCTTCCAGGTTCCATTGTCCAGCACGTAGAGGTCGGGCGATAGGGGATGGCCGTGCTTGAAATGGCTTTCGATTCCACGCCTTAGAATGGCGGCCAGTCCCGCCGAATGGTTCGTGCCTGTGACGACGAGATGGTCTCGGTTGGGCACGAAGGCAACGGGATCGCCGTCCACCGAGAGACGATAGATCAACTCTGTCAGCAGGATTCGCGAACTATCATAGGAATCGTTCCACTCGCTCCAATAAACCCCGTCTTGTCCCGCAAACTTATTGGGGTCGGTCTTCTCCCAAAGATTTTCTTTCGCGGCCTTGAAAGCTTCCTCAAGACCCACGCCCCACTTCTCGAAATGATCGCGATAGATTGAGGTAATGGTGCGTTCCGCGTCATAGGCGAGTCCAACCACCAATCCTCCGGCAAGGGGTTTGATCAACTCGCCCATTCCATCAACTGTCCACATATCTCCCCCACCGAACGGGGGTACACAGGGAGCAGCGTCCCTGCCGCTCTTGCGGTTTATGAGACGCTCTATGCTGAAAGAGGCGGCATCGCGAATGATGGGCATGAGGCTGGGTTTCACGGTCGCGAAGTCAGGAGGAATTGAGGGAAGGTCGGGGAGGTTGGCCGCTGAGTTGACGAATTCCGAGAGGATGGATTTACGCGCACTGCTGGGGGCGCCGCAGAAGTTGGCGTAGACATTGCCAAGAAAGACTGTGGCTCCGCCGGGCAGCTTGAGAGAAAAATCGCTTTCGGAACGATCGATTGTCTGGATGCCGGCCTTGTGCAAGGCGCGAACCATCATCTCGGAGAAGTCGGCCCGGCTGGGCTTACCCGAGAAAACTTTGTCGATAAGACTCATGGCGTTCTCCAACTGGGCGAGCTAGGTGGAGAGAGAGAAAACAAAATCCCTTCCGAAGATCAGGGCAAGCTGCTGCGTCGCCCGGAAATGGAAAGGCGGCGGGAGCGCGAGAGGCGAGGCCGTCGCGAAGGATTACGGCCAGCGCTTGGCGGTATCGTCCCATCCTGCAGCGCGCACCGGCTGCGCCGGCACCACGGGAGGCGCCGGAATGCGGATCGGCTGCTGGGGTCCGTTCACAGCAGTGGCCAGTGCCGGTTTTACCATGTCGGAGTTCAATTCTTTTTCTTCGGACAGCAAGGGAGCCACCAGGCGCAACGCTTCCACTTCTTTTTCCAACCGGGTCAGCTCCATCTCTTTCTGCCTTAAAACCTCGTAAACGTTCTTCATAGACAGGGCACCTGTGAATCAGTTGTAGGTTCGACCAGCTTTTCTCGAAACTTTAAGCAGACTTACCCGGGTTGTCAAGGAATTAAGCCTTGGCAAGTCATGTACTGGCAAGCATACTAGATTTCGCGGCGCCAGGAAATCCGTAAGGGCGCCGGATTTGCGAAATTCCCTTGCCGGTGCGGTTTTCCCCGGATTTTCACAGCCGGGGAGAGCTGCAAAATCCGCAGCAAATAGTTCCGGACCGGCTCTGGGTCGCGAAAACCCGCGGCCCGCGCGCCTTCTGCGCGGAATTCCCCTGTGAAACTGCACAAAATCCGGTCATCCGCCTGTGGATGGGCTGCACTCGATTGAAAATAAATAAGATAGAGGTGCGCAGTTTTCGTTGACTGCAGAATTAGAAAGAGTAAAAAGGGAATCGTTCTTTGACAGTTTCTTAAGTTTTTCCGGTTGGTGCGGCGTCCGGGGCTCAAGCTGAGTCACCCTCAACATTGCAAAATGGGGAGGGAGGGCAAGCAAGGGTCTATAGCAAAGCGCTGGTCGAGACGAACGGGAAACCCCAGTCGAAGGCAAGACAGAGTTCCGAGGCGTTGGGTAGGTTTGTCCAGTTGGCGGTAAGCCCGGAGCCCGAGCGAAGATCGCGCGCAGCGGCCCCGCAAGGGAAGCAGCGAGAGCAGGTCAAGCAAGGGTCTAACGCGAGCTACTGGCTGAGACGAACGGACACAACACCACCTCGGAGCTCTTTATTTTTTTGAGCTTGCCTGACTGCTCAACTGCATTTCGATTTTCAAACGTTCCCGCCTTCCATCCCCAATCAGCGGGTTTCCCAGGGTTTTCTAGAGCGTCCCTCCCGGAAACAGAAATCCACTCGACTGAAACGGACCATGAGTGCCTGTCGAAGGCGCGAAGTACCGGAATTGTGATCGATCTATTTTTTGTTCAGGTTCTTGGTTTGTTGGACCAGCGCGTCGATTTCTTCCGGTGTTAGCTTGCCGGCATATTTCGGCATTCGGTGTTTGCCGTTTGCGATAATGTTGCGCAGATCGTCGGCGGATGCGAGAGTCACTTTTTCGGAAGCCAGCGACGGGCCGCCGAAATGGCGGCCCTCAGCGTTTTTCCCGTGGCACTTCGCGCAATTTTGCTGATAGACGGGATTCGCAGTCAGGGTCCGTTCGGGCGTCGACGTTTGCGCGGAGAGCGCAACGAGCGAGAATGACAAGCCGCAAAGAACGAAGCCGAATCCAAGAATTTTCAAGTCGAACCTCGTTGTCGAGTTACGGTTGTCGAGTTCACAAGCAGACACTTTGATGCACTTACATTACACCGGGGTGTCTGCGTTCATCGCGCCAACCCTGCCAGCCGCGCTGAGAAATTCCTCAAATGGGCCGAACCCCAGGCAATTCATGACGACATTCTCGTGGCGCTGGCAACCGGCCCTGCGACGCTCCGCATCCCATCTAGAAACCGGCCAAGTCGCCCGTTCACAGGCGTTCAGATTACAAAAGTTTACGAAGAAGCCAGAATCCGGGCGGCCTTCCGTCGCTCTAACACTCAAAACGTTCATACGATGCCCATCGCCGATCTGATCGCGACCAGCGCTTACGCAGACCATGTCAATCCCCAATGGGTCAAGCTGCTCAACCTGCTTGATATGAACGTCGGCTATGAACGATGCGTGGGAGCGGAGTTGTTCACCACCGACGGCCGGCGAATCCTCGATTTTCTCTCCGGCTATTGCGTCCACAACACCGGACACAACCATCCGGCGATTATTGAAGCGCTGAAAGATGAATTGGACCGCTCCGGCCCGGTGATGCTGCAGAGCAGCGTCCCGGAGATCGCAGGTGAACTAGCGGGCCGTCTCTGCCAACTAGCGGGCGGCGGACTGACCAAAGTATTCTTCGCGAGTTCGGGCAGTGAAGGTGTCGAAACTGCGATTAAGTTTTCCCGAGCGCATACCGGCCGGGTTGGACTGCTCTCATGCGACCGCGCCTTCCATGGCCTGACCTGTGGGGCCCTATCGCTGATGGATGGCGATTACTGGCGGAATGGCTTCGGGCCGCTACTTCCCTCTACCGCTGTGGTGCCGTTCGGCGACCTCGCTGCCCTTGAAAAAGCGTTGGCGACCAGGCGCTACGCCGCTTTTTTTGTCGAACCTATCCAGGCCGAGGGCGGCATTCGTGTGCCGGAGCCACACTATCTCAAAAATGCGCAGGCTCTGTGCCAGCGGTACGGATCGCTTCTGGTAGCCGATGAAGTGCAGACAGGAATGTTTCGCACGGGCAGGTTTCTGGCGTCGCATCATTTCGGCATCACTCCCGACATTGTGGTCCTGGCAAAAGCCCTGAGCGGAGGACTCGTGCCGGTGAGTGCGGTGCTTATGTCAGACGACGTACATCGCTCAGTATTCAGTTCCTTCAAGCGCTCGATTGTTCACGCATCCACCTTCAGCGAAAACAGCCTATCCATGAGGGCCGGACTGGCGACGCTGGACGTGCTCGAAAAGCAGAGGCTGGGGGATCGAGCAGCCGAGGTTGGGGTTGAACTGCAAGAAAGACTGGCCGCTGAACTCGCCGGATACGAGATGGTGAAAGAAGTCCGGGGCAAGGGCCTCTTACTGGGGATTGAGTTCACGGCTCCTCGCCGCCTGGCGCTGCGAGCGCCGTATGAAGCATTCGCTCAAGTCCATCCCGCCATGTTTGGACAGATTCTCGTGATGCGCTTGTTCCGCAACGCAAACATTCTCACGCAGATTTGCGGCAACGATTTCATGGTTCTGAAAGTCGCTCCACCGCTCGTAGTTACCGCGGCACACGTCGCGGAATTCGTATCGGCAGTCCGCGCCGTCGTCGATTTTGCGCATCATCCCGGTTCATTTTGGTCTGATGCTCTAGGGATGGCGCGGAGAGCGATGGCAGCGTGAGCACGCGCAATCGCCACTCCCTATTCGCAGAATAAAAAGCAAAAAAAGGAGACTGCGCGTGGACGCGGTCCGGGGTATTTCATGGAGAGAGCAACAGATGTTTTCATCATAGGTGGCGGCCCCGCAGGATTGGCAACGGCCATCGCGGCGCGACAGCGTGGTTTCGATGTCGTTGTGGCTGACGGCGCGCGGCCACCCATCGACAAACCGTGCGGCGAAGGTTTGATGCCCGACGGCCGCGCCGCGCTCGCGGGGTTGGGGATTTCCGTCCCGGAGGCGGACTCGCATCCCTTCCGCGGGATAGGCTTTATCAGCGGCAGCCTGCGCGTGGCTGCAAGTTTTCCGAACGGCTCCGGCATCGGCGTGCGCCGCACCGTCTTGCACCGCCTCATGATCGCAAGGGCCGAGGCCGTTGGAGTTTCCCTACTCTGGCAGACTCCCGTGACAGGCTTGCATGCGGATGGTGTGCTGCTGGGTAAGCAACTGATTCGCTCCCGCTGGATTGTAGGGGCCGACGGCGGTCACTCGCTGGTTCGGCGTTGGGCCGGACTTGACCGGTACCATTACGACCGCACCCGCTTTGCGTTCCGCCGCCACTGCCGCGTTTCCCCCTGGAGCGACTGCATGGAACTCCACTGGGGCCCGAAGTGCCAGATTTATGTCACCCCAATCGCGGCGGATGAGATCTGCGTCGCTTTGGTTTCCCGCGATCCACATCTACGCCTGGATGCCGCACTGCCCACATTTCCGGAAATTGCTGCGCATCTCCGCGGGGCCGAACAGTCATCCGCGGAACGGGGTGCAATTTCCTCGACCCGCAAGCTGCGGCAGGTCTACCAAGGTCGTGTTGCCCTCGTCGGCGACGCCTCGGGTGCGGTTGATTCCATCACTGGCGAAGGTTTGTGCCTTACCTTCCGTCAAGCGCAGGTGTTAGCTGAGTGCTTCGCCGCCGGCGATTTGCGAGCTTATCAGCAACAGCACAGGGCTTTGGCGCGGCGTCCCGCCCTCATGTCTCAGCTCATGCTCGCGCTCGATTGGAAGACGTCTTTGCGGCAGCGCGTCATGCGCGCCTTCGGTTCCGATCCGCGACTCTTCAGCCGCATGCTCGCGATGCACGTCGGATCCCTGTCGCCCTCGGCCTTCGTTACCAGCAGCCTCTCTCTGGGATGGCGCTTGCTAAATGTATGAGGGTCGCCGTTTCTGAGAACTGAGAACTGTTCAGGCCTTCTTTCGGGAGACGATCACCCAGACGGTTCCGCGGTCTTCGCAGAAGCGGCAGTGATCCTGGCCCAATGACTTTCCCGTTCCGTGGCATTCCAGGCAGGTGGCGACGATGTGCAAGTCCTGAAGCGAACTATCGGGGAGTTTGGCCGGGTCCTTGAAGGTTTCGGCCTGATGGTAGTCGCGCAGCCAGAAGATCAGCTTGCCTTCGAGAGTTTCGCGGTCCTTGGTGCTGAGTTGTGCGCTTCGCTGCGGCCACCATACGTGAATGTCTGGGTAACAGATCAGATCGCCGCCGCCGGCATCGAACAGAGCGCCGGGATCGGAGCGGCGATAGAACTTCTTACACGACGAGCAGGGAGTGACGCCGAGCAAGCTTAAGGCGTCCTTCATTCGGTCGAGATCGATTTGTTGGCGGGATAAGAGCTCTTCAATGCGAGCGTCGGTGTTTTCAGACATGAATTTAGGATACAACCCGAAGACTTGCCAGCGCGAGGCCAGCAGACGGCGGCCCGATGCAGCTGGGCCGCCGGACCCTTCGGCTCCGCTCGGGGCAGGCAGCCGGGGACGGCTGTCCCCACATGAGCTCAGAGGGATAGCCGCCGGGACGGCGGCGTTATTGCGTCTTTAATCCACGTGCTCGCCTTCTTCGAAGTTTCCTTCGGCTACTGGGAGTACGTCGCGTTCCCCTGCAACCCATACGTACAACGTTGGCAGCAGGAAGATGCTCATTACCAGGTCGGCGATTAAGCCGCCTACGATTACGATGGCGAAGGGGCGTTGCGAGTCGGAGCCGATGGCGTGCGAGAGAGCGGCCGGGAGCAGTCCAAGAGTTGCTACCAGCATCGTCATCATGATCGGCCGCAGTCGTAGCACTGCGCCTTCTACCGCGGCGTCTTCGATGGTGTAGCGCCGGGCGCGAAGCTGGTTGATGTATTCGAGCATGATGACTCCGGTTTGCACCGACACGCCGAAGAGGGCGAGGAAGCCTACGCCTGAGGAGACGCTGAAGTTTGTTCCGGTGATGAGAAGAGCCAACAGGCCGCCGAAGCGAGCCATCGCCACGTTGGCCAGAATCAACAATGCCCATTTGAAAGACTTGAACATTGTGTAGAGGATGACGAAGATGACGAGGATGGTGATGGGGAGCACGATGAGCAACCGCTCGTCCGCCCGCTTCTGGCTCTCATATTCTCCCGCCCAATCGATGTGATATCCGGTTGGAAGTTTCACCTGTTCGTTGACCTTCTTCATGGCTTCTTCTACCGCGCCGCCGAGATCGCGCCCGCGGACGCTGTACTTGATGGCAACATAACGCTGATTGCCTTCGCGATAAATTTCGGAACCGCCGTCGGCCTCGCGAATCTTGCAGAGCTGCGCCAGCGATACGCGTTCTCCGGAGGGCGACAGCAGACGAATGCTCTTGATCGCTTCCTGTGTACTGCGGTATTGCGGAAGATAACGCAGGGTGAGATCGTACCGAGCTTCGTCCTTCAAGACCTGGGTGAGCGCGGTGCCCCCCACCGCGGTCTGAACCGCATCCTGCACGTCGGCGACATTGATCTGGTAACGAGCGGCCGCATCGCGGTCCACGGTCACGTTCAGATTGGGCTGGCCGAGCACATGGAAGACTCCAAGGTCTTCGACTCCCTTGACGGTTCCCATGATGGTGGCGATCTGGGCGCTCATTTCCTCCAGAGTCTTCAAGCTATCGCCGTAGACCTTGATGGCCAACTCACCCTTTACTCCACTGACCGCTTCTTCCATGTTGTCTTCGATGGGTTGAGAAAACCCCCAGACCACGCCCGGGATTTTGTTGAGTTCGCGATTCATGGCGGCGATCAATTCGTCTTTGTTCTCGTGAAACACGTGGCGCCATTCTTCTTTGGGCTTGAGATCGACGAAGTATTCGGTATTGAAAAAGCTGGTTGTATCGGTGCCGTCATCGGGTCGGCCGGTTTGACTGGTGCACTGCGGGACCTCGGGGAACGAGCAGAGGATGATGCGCGCCTGATTCATCACCCGGATGCCTTCGTCGGGCCCGGTGCTGGGGGCGAGCGTGCCCCGCACCCAGAGCGCACCTTCATCGAGGTGGGGCAGAAATTCGGAACCGATAACGCCGCTGAAGGCAAGGAAAAGCGTTCCGAAAAAGCCGAGCACCCCCACTCCCAGTACCAGACCGCGGCGGCGGATCGCCCACCGGATCGAGCTTCGGTAGTGCTTGACCAAAAGCTCCATAATCGGATTGCGCCATTCTTTCGCTCCCTTGGCGAAAGCGAAACTGGCCAGCACAGGGGCGATCACAATCGAAAACAGCAGCGCTCCGAGCAGCGCAAAGGCCACGGTCCAGGCCATGGGATGGAAAAGCCGGCCTTCGACGCGCTGCAGGGTGAAGATGGGCAGGTAAGCGGTGATGATGATGGCGATCGCATAGAACACCGGCCGCTGGACTTCGTGCGAAGCTTCGCTGATTTTCTCGTTAGGGGTCTTGACTCCGTTCTTTTGACCTAAGTGGCGGATGATGTTTTCGATCATCACCACGGCGCCGTCGACGACCATGCCAAAATCCAGGGCACCGAGAGAAAGGAGATTTGCGGGAATTTGCCTTATGTCCAGACAAATGGAGGCGAACAAGAGGGAAAACGGAATAGTCGCCGCCACGATGAGCGCGCCGCGGATGTTGCCGAGAAACAGAAACAGAATGATCGATACCAGGATCATTCCTTCGGTCAGGTTGTGCAGGACGGTGTGGCTGGTGAAGTGAACCAGGGTGCTGCGATCGATGAAGGGGACAATCTTCACACCTGGAGGCAGGATATGATCGTTCAGTTCCTCCACCTTGTTGTGGATACCCTGCAGGGCCGTATCTGCTGCCGCGCCTTTGCGCAAGAGCACGATGCCTGACACGACATCGTCGTTGTCGATGATCTTTCCGTTCTCCCGGTGAATGCCTTTAGCGAACTGGCCGAGCCGGATCTTTGGACCTTGCGAAACCACAGCAATGTCCTTCACACGGAGCGGTGTGCCGTTCTTTGTGGTGATGACCGTCTGTTCAATGTCGTGAACGCGGTCGACCAAGCCGACAGAGCGCACGTTGATCTGTTGCAGGCCTTCCTGAATGAAGCTTCCGCCAGCATTGGTGTTGTTGTTGGTGAGTTGTTGCTCGACCTGGGCCAGGCTGAGGCCGTAAGCCACCAGCTTGTTTGGGTCGACGCGAACCTGGTACTCGCGGGTGGGGCCGCCGAAGCTGGAAACGTCGACAATATCCGGTACCTGTTTGAAATTCTTTTCGACAACCCAGTCTTCGATGGATTTCAGCTCCATCGGGTCATAGGCCGGATTGGTGCTGTGCAGGGTGAAGAAATAAATTTGGCCGACCGGGCTCCAGTCCGTGCCCATTTGCGCCACTACGCTTGGCGGTAACGTGACCTGGCTGAGCCGCTCGAGCACGCGCTCGCGGTTCCAGTTGTTGTCCGATTCGTCGTCGAAGATGAGCTTCAGATCAGAGAGCCCGAAGAGCGAGAAGGAACGCAGATGCACGACATGGGGGATGCCGTTCATCACGACCTCGAGTGGAATCGTGACTTGTTGTTCGATTTGCTCGGCCGAAATCCCGGGCCATTGCGTAATGATCTCGACGTAGTTGTCAGCTACGTCGGGATAGGCCTCAATGGGCAGGCGCTTGAACGAAACGATGCCTCCGGCAAAAAGGATCAAGGCCAGACCCAGCACGAGCAGCCGGTTGTTCAGCGCGAAATCGACGACGCGGCGAATCATTTAACTTTCCACCTTTAACCGCCCACTTTTAACTGCGCCACCTTATTGCTCGACCGTGTTTTGCAATGCCAAAGCGTTTGAGACGACCTGATCTCCCGGCTTGATGCCGGAAACAACCTCCTGCATGTTGCCGGGCAGCATGTTTCCCGTGACTACTTCGAGGCGTTTGAAATGTCCGGGTTTCAGGGGCGCGTAAACCCACTCGCGATCATGTAAATGCAGAATGGCAGTGGCTGGAACGGCGCTCCGCATTTCCGCCTGCTTCCCATAGAAAGTAGCAGTAACGAACATGCCCACGCGCATCAGGCCGGGGTTGGCCACTTCGAGCCGGACTTTCGCAGTGCGGATGCTGGGATCGAGAACCGGGAGAATATTGTCGACGCGTCCTTTCAGAACTTTGTTGGGATAGGCGTTCAGCCGGATATCCGCAAACTCGCCGATGTGTACAGCATCGAGATCATTCTCGTAAACGTCGCAGACGATCCAGACAAAAGAGAGATCGGAGATGGTGAAAGGATTGGGGCCGGACAAGCCCTGCACGCCGGATGCGTTGGTGACTTGCTGGTCGGTGATCACGCCCGATATTGGAGCGGTGATGTCGACGATGCCCGAGGGGTGGTCTTTATCGATGCCGAGAAGCTTTAGCTGTTCGGTTGCGGCGTTTAGATCTGCCCTGGCATCACCCGCGGTGTTTTCCGCTTGTTCAAGCGCGCTCTTGGCGATCGCGCCCTTTTCATAGAGAATCTGGGCACGCTCTAGCTGGATACGGGCCAGGCGCTCATCGTTCTCGGCTTTCACATAGGTCTGGAAGGCGCCGGACACATCGTTGCTGCGAACTCTCAGCAGCAACTGGCCCTTCTTCACCGTATCGCCGAGCCTGGCTTTGATTTCTACAACGCGTCCTGAGGCGAGCGAGATCACAGGCACGGCGCGCGAAATATCAGGCTGCACGACGCCGGTGACATTCAGAGCGGGTGCGGCCTTGTGTTCGATTGCCTTCACCAGGGGAAACTGGTCAGGATGGTCCACTTTGAAATTGTTGGCGTCCAGGTCAGGCTCGACGGTTGCCGGAGGCGGCGCTTCGGCCTTCGGGTCTGCCTTGCCTTCATTGCAGCCTACGAGGAGGAAACTCAAGGGCAGGCAGAGGGCTGCTAACGCAATCAGGCCGACTAGTTTGTTTTTCATTGAATCACCTCCCGGCCCACGGCCTGATTCAACTGGGCCGCAGCCGTCAAGTAAGAGCCAACCAGGTTCACGTAATTCAACTGCACGCCGCGGTACTCCGCCTGCGCGTTCAGGAAATCGAGCAGCGACGCACCGCCATGCTGATAGGAGAAAGTAATGGTGTCGCGCACGCGGACAGACTGCTGCAGATATTTGGCTTTGTAAGGGCGCAGCAGAGTCAGATCGCTCTCGACGGTGGCGTAGCTGGAATCCACATCGCTGAAGACTTGCGCTTCCGCGGCATCGCGCAGTCTTTCGTTCCGCGTGATATCGAGTTTTGTGCGCAGCTTTTCTCCCTGGTTGCGGTCGAAGATGCGCAAGGGGATGCTGACGCTGACTCCGATGGTATTTATGGCAAACGGGTTATTGGTGGATGAATTGTGCGTGTACCATGCGCTCAGGGTGGGATCCGTCGAACCGTTGGCGACCGCCAGCTTGTGGTCGGTTTGGGCTTTGTCCACGGACTGAACGGCGGCCTTCAAGTCCGGCCGCGAGTCCAGAGCTATCTTGCGGAACTCGTCACGCGGCATGAGTTGATCGCTGAAATCGTAGGGCCCGGCCACGTCGACCTGGTCGAGGGGAATTCGGGAATTCAGGAGTGTGAGGAGCTGGATCTTTGCGGTTTCCAGGTTTTCCTCGGCGGACTGCAAATCCGATTCATACTGCACCCGCTGCAGCTCCAAGCGGTCGAGATCGATCTGCGCAATGTCGCCGGCGTTGAAGCGGCTTCGGCTGATGTCGAGCACCTTGTCGTAGTAGACAAGGTTATCCTTTGCCAGTTGCAGTACGGCTTTGGCCTGCAGGGCTGACACAAAAGCGCTGCGCAGGTTGAAGAGCATGGTTCTTTCCATGTCGGCGTGGCTCGACTGGGCAATCAGTGTCGCTTTTCTTGCGCTCTCCAGGCGTAACTCGCGCTTGTGCCGGCGTTCATGCAAATAGCTGATGCCGGGAGTTTCAAACGTGCCCGCGAACGGGCGCCAGACGCCGTTATTGGGAGCGATTTGGGTTCCGTCAACGGACAGAGTGAAATCCGGGTTCGGACGCAAGAACGCGGTGATCTCCTGCGCTTTCGATTCGTCGACGTTCAGCTTGTCGGCCAGAAGAGTGGGATTGTTCAACTCGAAACGGTCTTTCACTTGCTCCCACGTCCAGGCTTGAGGGGGAGACTGCGGCGACGGCTGCGCCGTCTGTGGGGCTGCCTGCGCCGTAGCCAAGCCCGTGACCAGCACTACCAGTAGCGGTGACCAAAATCTCTGCATCCAATGCTCCATCCAAGTCCTGGGGAATATCTTTAGCTGCGCTATCGCTTTTGCAAACTGGGTAACCCAGTATCTGGTCTCCCCCGTAAGGAATATCTAAAGAAAGGGAACAAGCGCCGCGGATTTATTGCTGCAACCCATCAGCGTAATGCCAACCGTGCCTTAGCGAGGATATGCGACGAGCTACCCGAGAAGGGAAGAAGGAGGGGCGCGGCCGGCGTGGAAAGCGCAGGGTCGCGCCAACGGCGATGCGCAGGTAACGACAACTTCGAGCAGCCCGATTTCCGGAGCGACCAGTCGCAGCGGACTCGCTACCCTGGCGGGAGGTCCTTGCAGCCGGTTGACCCAGGCGGAATTCCGGTCGCTTCCGGACTGGCGCACGGTGCGTTTGCTGCTGGAGGAATCTTCCATCTCGGCGCAGATTGCGTGAAGATCGTCCGAAGCGGAGATCACGGGAAACAGCAGGACCAGCACGCATCCCAGGGCGAGCAAGCATTGCAGCGGACTGAACCTGCGCGCGCTCCGCCGCCATAGCCAGTAAGCCGGCAGCGACAGCAGCAGCCACGCTAGATTCAGAAGTAGTTCCATCGGAGGTTTCTAGTTTCTAGTTTTTCCTAATTTCTGGTTCTTGGTTTCCGGCTTCAATGGAAACCGCCGCTCAAAGGCGTTATAAAGACGAATCTACAGTAACTTGCATCGCTAGTTTTTCAGAAATGCCAAACTGAAGTCAATGTGACCACGGTACTACCATGCAATCATCTGCCGAGGACCAGAAACCAGAAACTGGAAACCAGAAACTGGCATCTAGCCCTACGGCCCGACTACGACCTGCAAGGCCGAGGGGGTCTGCATCCGCTGCCGGTAGATCGCGTTCCGCCTGGCCACCTCACCGACCAGATTAACGTAGACAATATAGGCGCCGTGCGGCAAGGTCTCGCCAAAGGGCAATGCCATTGCAATCGTGCCCTTCTTCAATGGAAAATGCTGGTAACCAATCTCCGTGGCCCGTCCGTTCTCGGCCACCGCCTTCACGTCAAAGGTCAGATCCATATCGTCCGCGGTCGTGTTCGACACTTCGACGCTGCCATCGATGCGGTTCCCCGTGACGTGTGCCGGAACCTTCCAGGCCAGCTTGATGCCCTCCTCTACCTTGAGGACAAATCTCTTCTGCACCGCCTGTTGGGGATTGTTGCTGTCACGCACTGCAACCACAAACTGAAATTCGCCCGCTCGCTCTGCCTCTCCGTGCATCACTCCGTTGTCTTCAAGCTTGATCCCGGGCGGCAATGCGCCGCTCTCGACGCGCCAGCGCAGTGGGGGCACATAGTTGCCCCGCGCACGAAGGTTCACCTGAAACGTTCCAAGCGGATACGTCGGAGGCAACTCGGCCGGCTCGATAACCAGTCCCTGGTCTTTGTCTTTGTCTTTATCTTTATCTGTATCCTGATCCTGCGAAGTCTTGTCCTGCACAGCGGTGGCGCCCAAGGTCATCACCAGCGCGCATGCCATTGCGGAAAAACATCCTGCCCAGCGGAATCTTAGTCCCCAAGTCATCCTCAATCCTTCAAAGTTCACGAGAATCGCACCAGCCACTCCTCAACCATGCTACCCGAATTCTCGGTAGTGGCTCGGTTTGAAAGAAATATTCCCTCGGCCGCTAAAGCCGCTATCTGTCTTTGTGGCAGTTACGGCGCGGCTGGAAGTCGCGCGCTTTCAAAGCAGAGCTGAACAGCCGCCCTGACGGCGGCGCGACGACCGGGGCCGCCAAATCAAGGAATGTAAAGATATGTATTGCCTAGGCGGCAGATTTTTTCTTTTCTGGAACGCTACTTGTTTCCGTGGTTCGGGTTTAACGCAAGAGAATTCACCTGTGCTAACCTCGGAATTATCGGAGGAGTCATGTCTGTACGCAACGCTCTCGCTCTGTTCCTCGTACTGTCCACCCTCGCGCTTCTAGCCGGTTGCGGGAACGGCAGCGGTATTATCAACCCCGTAGCCCCTCCCGGCGGCGGCTTCAGCAAGAGCGATCTGAGTGGCACCTATGTCTTCTCGGTCTCAGGCACCGACGACATCAGCGGAGCTCCGATTGCGATGGTTGGTACTCTCAACGCCAATGGGAGCGGTGGGATCACCGGCGGCACGATGGACATTAATGACCCTAACTTTACCGCCCCAATTCCCAACTTATCGATAAGTAGCAGCAGCAATTACAACGTCGGAGTGGATGGACGAGGAACCGCCACACTCGATGTCTCTACGCCATTCGGCAGCAAAATCATGTTTGACTTTGTACTCACCTCCAGTTCGCACGGATTCATCATCCAATTCGACGGCAACGCGACGGGAAGCGGCACGCTGGATCTGCAGACGGCCGGCTTGGCCCAGAGTTCTTTCGCCGGAACTTATGCCTTCAGCTTCTCGGGCGTCGATACAGCGGGCACCGGCGCCTTCGCCAATGTGGGTAACTTTACCCTCGACGCGACTGGGACCATCACATCCGGTCTGGGCGATTTCAACGACAACGGCCTGGTGGTCTACGCTGGCCAGACACTGGGAGGGCAGGTGATTCTGGGACCATCCTCTTCACCCGCGACGCTTCTGACCACAGCCCCGTACACTCAAAAGTTCGACGTGTATGCGATTGACGCGACGCATCTGAAGTTTATTGAGATGGACCCGCTTCCGATTGTTTCCGGAGACGCGTACTCTCAAACCAGCACCGCAATAACTGGCAACCTGGCCTTCACCCTGGCAGGATTTCTCGCAGGCAGCCCGTTTGCGTCCGGGGGCTTCATGGTCACTGACGGCGCGGGCAACATCACCGCTGCCTCTACGGAAGACTTCAACAGCAACGGAACCCCTGGATCGTCGCCGTCCTTCATGGGTACCTACACTGCCGGCGGAACCGGCCGTTACACCTTGAGCAGCTTCTCCAACTTCGTCGGAGGCTCGCTATTTGCAGCCTATCCCTCCAGCGGCGGTCTGCTGCTGCTGGAAATCGACACTACCAACCTCGGCATCCTTAGCGGCGCCGCGCATGCGCAGACACCGGGTGCCGCATTCGCCACATCGCAAGGCTATGGGTTAAACCTTACGGGCATCAATCTGGCTGGCCCGAGCGGCGCCGTCGAAGTGGATGACATCGCCGAGTTCACCGCCAACAGCAGTGGAACCAGTGTAATCGGCCTGATTGATGAAAACTTTGCTCCGGCTGGCGTCCCGATTTTTGACCAGAAGCTCAACGGTACTTACACCGGGCCAGACTCCAGTGGGCGCTTCGGCATCTCAGCCACGGCGGGCAACAGCAGCAACAGCACCCTGAATGGCGGATTTGGTCTCACTGTTTATACCGTGGATGGCACAATTTTCCCGTTCGTAGAAACCGATACCGGTGGCCAAGTCGCGACTGGAGCGTTAGTCCTGCAGACTCCCTCAGCGAGTCCTGGAGTGGCTCAATCGCGGTCGCACATGTTCGTCGCGCCGCCCTTAATGCGGCCACGGGGAGCTAGCCTGAAAAAGAAATAGCAACTGTTGCTTTAGCCACAGGGCGCGGCCGACGGCCACGCCCTTTCTTGCGGCACCTCTACTCAAGGCTTTTTGCAGCGAAATCCCGCTCGGTGAACCTTCCGTGCGGCCCTCTCCGCTTCGTGACCTTAGTTACCTTGGATGGATGTCTAAGGTTCAAGCACAATGAATTTGAACCTTGGGCCCCTGCGGAGACGAAGAGTGCTCTACCGACGCTTTTTGCACGTTCTGCTACTGGTGTTCATCGGCGCCTCGCCGGCGTGGTCGCGGGATCTTGCCTTGGTTTCCAACAAATCCAACGCAATGAGTGCCATCACGCTCACCGACCTGGCCAAGGTTTGCAAAGCCCAGACCAGCCGCTGGCCGGATGGCAAGCCGGTCACCTTTGTGATGCGCTCCCCGTCGGTGCCGGCAATGAAAGTGTTCCTGGAGAAGGTCTACGGGATGTCGGAGAGCGAGGTCAACGGTCTCATCGCTACCTCTAATCACGGACGCCCCAACCATCCTGCCATCGTGGTCGCCACTTCCGATGAAGAACTGGTCAACAAGGTGGCATCGGTTCCCGGAGCCATTGGGGTCGTGGACGTGTATTCAATTAACAGCAGTGTCGAGGTGGTTAAGATCGCAGGCAAACTTCCGCTGGAACCGGGCTACTTGTTGCATGGCAAATAGCAGTGGTCGGTGGCCAGTAAAACCAGTGGTCAGTCGTCAGTGGTCGGTGGTCAGTGAAAGGCACAGCACCACTGGGCTAAACCCGATTTCTTTATTGGGTTGGGAGCGACACTACTGAAACGCCGTGCGCTTCCCGCGATGATTCATGAGGCTTGAGATAAGCTCTAGCGAAGGCAGGTTGGCTGGTCACTGGCCACTGACCACTGGCCACTGAACTTAAATATGGCGGCTCCGGGCAAAAAACTCGCGACCAACAAGCCGGTAGCCGCCTATGTCCGCCGCTTCCCGCGCTTTGTTGTCGATGCCCGCATGCAGGTTCGCATGTTTCAGGCTGGCGAATTCCGCAGTTGCTGGGGACGCTCCACGGAACTTGGAGAGGACGGCATTGGCGCTACGCTTACGGGCGACCTGGAAACCGGCGAAATTGTTTCCCTCGAAATCCCTCTGCCCCTCAGTCCCTATCCATTGAAAGTGCGGGCCATTGTGCGTTACCGCCGGGGATTGCGCTACGGTTTTGAGTTTCTCACCCTGAATAGCGCGCAGCAAGACGTGATCCGCCGGGTGTGCGAAATGCTTGCCAGCAAGTCCGGAACGTAGTTCCGGGATCTCCGATAATAATTGAAGACCCAATCTGCGCGACCCCGACGGCGGAGTGCGGGCTAGCGAACTAGAGGCAGGTTGCTGCTCCAGCAATCGGCGACGATGAGCCAAGCGCCGAGACGGCGCCAGGCTTTCACGTACTTGCCGCGGTCCACCACGATGGTGCCATCGGCTTGGCGGACGGCGACGCTGTAGCGGCCGATCTCCATGGCGAGGTCCCCGGAAGATTCCACGCGGACGGTTTCAAGACGGAGGTCTTCGTATCCCGCTTCGCCGATCTGGTGGAGCAGGCGCTCTACGGCCTTGGGGCCATAGGCGGGGTCGTGGTGGGGCGCCATGAATACGCCATCCTCGGCGAAGAGCGCGGCCACCTGGTCATAGTTGCCGGTGTTGAATGAAGTGACGAAATCCTGAGCGAGATCGCGAATGGTGGACTGCACGTCCAAGAACGGACGCGAGTCCGTCAGGGAATTGGAATAGGGCCGATACATCTACTACCTCCTGGGGGAAGGCCAAGAGCGGTGTCCATCGCCGGATGGACTACGCTCTGCAATTCAGACGAATTCTAGCGCAAACAAGCCTGTGGAAGGATGAAGATTTGTGTAGAGGTAAAGAAAAAAATTGATTCTGGGAGTGCCGGGAGAGGAAGACGGTTTTCCACTTGTGCGCTCGCGCACCCAGGGGTTATGTTGCGCGGATGAGCGCGAGTGGCTCGGAACCGACGGAAGGGACTCCGGGAGAAGCGAGGCGAGCCGAGGGGGGTCCCGGGGAGGAGCGGCGACAGGGGCATCCGGAGCGCTTTTGCCCGAACTGCTCGGCGGCATTGCAAGAGAACCGGTGCAAGTTGAGCTGTCCGGGGTGCGGTTTTTATTTGAGTTGCTCGGATTTTTATTGAGTGGGAGCGATATTGTTGGCCTTGTGCAACGCTGAGGAACGGTTATGGTCCCTGACAATGTGTTCGATCTCCGTCTACAATGGCCAGGCTTGTAATTTCCGGTCATGATGAGGAGAACGCTATGGAACGCAAGGCGAGCGCGGCGTGGAAGGGTGGACTGAAGGATGGGAAGGGCACGATTTCGGCACCGGGCGGAGTGCTGAAGGATACGCAGTATTCGTTTACCTCACGGTTTGAGAATGGGCCGGGGACGAATCCGGAGGAGTTGATTGCGGCGGCGCACGCGGCGTGCTTTTCGATGGCGCTTTCGGCGCAACTGGGCGGGGCCAATTTGACGCCGGAGAGCATCAACACCAACGTGACCCTCACTATGGAGAAGTTGGATTCGGGGTGGACGATTACATCGAGCCAGATCGATGTAGTGGGAAAGGTTCCGGGAGCGGATGCGGCCGCCTTCCAGAAGTATGCGGAGGCGGCGGAGAAGGGCTGTCCAGTATCGAAGGTGCTGAAGGCGAAGATTTCGATGACGGCGAAGCTGGGGTAGGGCTTCGAGCTGAGGCTTTCGGGTTGCGGCCTTCGCAACGCTGGCAGTGTCTTACGCAATTAAGACTACCCGCAACGCCGCGATTGTTTGACAGGCTGATCGCGGGCTGTAAAATAGAAGTGTTGGTCTTCCTGACACGGCGGCCTTAGGGCCGCCGCTGCCTTGCAATTCAGATTGCCATCGTGGCGGAATTGGCAGACGCGCATGGTTCAGGTCCATGTACCGGCAACGGTGTGGGGGTTCGAGTCCCTTCGATGGCACCAAAGAACGTCCTCTTTCTAGACTTCTAGCGGACAACTGTGTCTGCTCTCTCCGAGATCTGCCGGCAGCTTCGTCGTTTTGATGAGCTGCATGTGCGTGTGCTTTCGCGGACACGCGAAGTCCCGTACACTTTCTGGATGAAAAATTCTGTCGGTGTGACCTGGCGCGTAGGGTGCCTGTTCCTGGCGCTGTGTGGAACATGCGCGGCGCAGAAGGTGGCCATCACATTTGACGATCTACCGGCGAATGGAGAGCTGCCGCCGGGCGTCTCGCGGGCGGAGACTGCGAAGAACGTGCTCGCGATTCTGAACGAGCGGCATGTGCCTCCGGTATATGGATTTATCAATGCACAAAAATTGGAAGGAAGCACGGATGGGGCGGAGGCGCTGAAGCTTTGGGCCGCAGCGGAGCCGGTGGGGAATCATACGTATTCTCACATGGATCTGGAGGCGAACTCTGCACTGGCATTTGAGCGGGAGATCGACGAAGACGAGCCGGCGCTGGAGTTGCTGAGCGGTGACGCGAAGGGTAGCTGGCGGTGGTTTCGATATCCGTACCTGCACGAAGGAGACACCGTGGAGAAACGGCGCGCGGTGCGGGCCTATCTGAAGGCGCATGGCTACCGCATTGCGCAGGTGACGCTGGATTGGGAAGATTACTTGTGGAATTTTGCCTATGCTCGCTGCGCGGCGAAGAACGATGCGAAGGGAATCGAGTGGCTGCGGTCCAGCTACCTGAACACGGCTTCGGAGTTTCTTGATGGGGGCCGGGCGCAGGCGAAGCTGATTTACGGCCACGAGATCAGCTACGTGCTGCTGTTGCACCTGGGAGCGTTCAGCAGCACGATTCTGCCGGAGGCGCTGGATTTGCTGAATAAGAAAGGATTCACACTGGTGACGCTGGAGGAAGCGGAGAGTGATGCCGCATATGAGGGCGATCCGGATGTTGGGCTGCATGATGCGGGCACATTGCTCGATCAGTGGATGCAACTGAAGCAGATCAAGTATCCGGAGCACGCGGAGAAGCCTTACAAAGAGATCGAAGCCGTTTGCCGTTGATCACGGTCTCGATTCGCGCTTCGGTCGTTCCCGTATAATTCAGGCACTCGCTATGCCTGTTTCCCTTGGTCAGATTGTTGACTCCGCGCGCAAGAAAGTGGTGGAGGCGAAAAGTGCAGCCGATCTTCGCCATTTGGAGCGGCGGGCGGAACAGCATGTGCCGCGCGGGTTTCGGCGAGCTCTGCAGGAAAAGAGCCGAGTCGGCATAGCGGTGATTGCAGAGTTGAAGAAGGCTTCTCCGTCGAAGGGATTGATCCGGGCGGAGTTTTGTGTGGAAGAGTTGGCAAGAGAATTGGAAGCGGCGGGGGCGGCGGCGCTTTCGGTGCTGACCGATGAGGAGTTTTTTCAGGGATCGCTCGGGAATCTGCGGACAGCGTCGGCGGCGGTGAAGGTGCCGTGCCTGCGCAAGGATTTTATTGTGAATGAATTTCAATTGCTGGAGGCGCGGGCGAATTCGGCGGATGCGGTGCTGCTGATTGTGGCGGCTTTGTCGCAGACGGAGTTGACGGGCTGGCGCTGGGCGCTCGCTCGCGCGGGCTGGATGTTCTGTGCGAAGTGCATGATGAGGAAGAATTGCAGCGGGCTTTGGATGCGGGATGCGATTTGATTGGGGTGAACACGCGCGATCTGCGGACGTTCAAGGTGGATGCGGAGACGGCGTTCCGGCTGGCGGAGCGGCTTCCGAAGAGTGTGGTGAAGGTGGCGGAGAGCGGGATTCGGTCGGGAGAAGATATTGCGCGGCTGCGGGCGGTTGGCTATCAAGCGTTTTTGATTGGGGAGTCGCTGATGCGGGCGGAGCGGCCGGGAGAGGCGCTTGCGGGGGTTGATTGCAGTGCCGAGTGCCGAGTACCGAGTACCGAGTGAGCGGTGAGACGTTTTTACAATTCACGGACAACTTGTTTTATGACTTGGGTGAAGATTTGTGGGATGACGAATTTGGAGGATGCGCTCACCGCGGTTGAGGCGGGGGCGGATGCGGTGGGGTTTGTGTTTTATGAGAAGAGTCCGCGGAACATTAGTGTTGAGGCGGCGCGGGAGATTGTGGAGAAGTTGCCGGAGGAGGTGGAGAAGGTGGGAGTGTTTGTGAACGAGACGTGAAGGTCGATCTGAGACCATCGCGGAGGAAGTTGGACTCGACGGCGGTGCAGATTGCACGGTGACAAGCGAGGATCCGCACGTGGCAGATCTTGTGGTCAGAACGGCATCCGCGTCTCAAGGTTCTGGCAGCGATTCCGCAGTGGTGACCACGCAAGTCCGGTGGGTTTCTGTGGCAGAGCATGTGGGAGCCGAATGTCGTGCATGCGTTCCTCTGATTCGGGCACGCCATCGGAACGGCACGGTGGAACGGGTGAAGCGTTTGACTGGGAAGGCGCTCGGTTGGGACGATGGATGAGATCAAGCGATTCGGACAGGTTGTTGCTGGCTGGCGGACTCATGCCTCGAAAACGTCGCGGAGGCGATGAGGATTCTTGAAGCCTTGGGGAGTGGATGTGGCTTCCGGCGTGGAGGCGAGGCCGGGGAAGAAAGATCCGGAGAAGGTGCGGGCGTTTGTGAAAGCCGTGCGCGATGCGGATCGGAAGACGGGTTAGGGATGGCTACGGTTCCAAGAACAATCAAAGTCAAAATCCCCACCTTCGCTCAGCAGCTCTGCGCAAAGAACGCGGCAAGAGTGGGGCACCCTCGCGTTTCTCTCTCCTGTCAATGAGGCCGGGGCGGTTTGGGGTTTATGGCGGGCGGTATGTGCCGGAGACTTTGATGGCGGCGCTGGAGGAGTTGGAGCGGGAGTATGAGAAGGCGAAGCGCGATCCGAAATTTCAGCGGCGGTTGGCGGAGTTGCTGCGGACTTATGCGGGGCGTCCTACGGCGCTTTCGTTTGCGCGGCGGCTTACGCAGAAGTTGGGTGGGGCGAAGATTTATTTGAAGCGGGAAGATCTTGCTGCATACCGGGGCGCACAAGATCAATAACTGTCTGGGACAGGCGCTGCTGGTCGAGCGCATGGGCAAGCGGCGGGTGATTGCGGAGACTGGGGCGGGGCAGCACGGCGTCGCTACAGCGACGGTGTGCGCGCTGCTGGGTTTTGAGTGCGTCGTGTACATGGGAACCGAGGACATGCGGCGGCAGGAGTTGAATGTGTTCCGCATGCGGTTGCTGGGGGCGGAGGTGCGCGGAGTGGACGCGGGGTCGCGGACTTTGAAGGATGCGATCAACGAGGCGATGCGCGACTGGGTTACGAATGTGCGGACTACTCATTATTTGTTAGGGAGCGTGCTGGGGGCGCATCCGTATCCGACGATGGTTCGGGATTTTCATCGCGTGATTGGGCGGGAGGCGCGGGCGCAGATTCTGAAGGCCGAGGGAAAGCTTCCGGCGGCGGTGATTGCTTGCGTGGGCGGGGGATCGAATGCGATCGGAATTTTCTACGAGTTCATCAAGGATAAAAAGGTTCGCTTGATTGGAGTAGAAGCGGGGGGTCGCGGCGAAGCGCTGGGAGAACATGCGGCGCGGTTTCGCGGGGGATCTCCGGGAGTGTTGCAGGGGACTTATTCTTATGTGCTGCAGGATTCGGCGGGGCAGATTGCGAATACGCATTCGGTTTCGGCGGGGCTGGATTATCCATCGATTGGGCCGGAGCATGCGGCGTTGAGAGATGCGGGGCGGGCGGAGTATGTTTCGGCGTCAGATGCGGAGGCGCTGGAGGCTACTACTTTACTGGCGCGGACGGAGGGGATTATTCCGGCTTTGGAGTCGGCGCATGCCGTGGCGGAAGTGGTTAAGCGCGCGCCTAGGATGAAGAAATCGGATGTGGTTATCGTGAATATTTCCGGGCGCGGGGATAAAGATATTGGGATTATGCGGGAGTCGCTTTCGCTGGATTGAAAAGTCGAAACCTTTAACACAGAGGACACAGAGGTTCACAGGGTAAATCTTAGGCGAACTGATTTCGATCTATGCCTTTATCTTTTTATAAGAAGCCGGCGCTGGTGGTGTATGTGACTTGCGGCGATCCGGATCTCGCGACTACGCGGGCCGTCGTGCTGGCTGCGATTGAGGCGGGGGCGGATGTGATTGAACTGGGCGTGCCGTTCAGCGATCCGGTGGCGGATGGGCCGGTGATTCAGCGGGCTAGCGAGCGGGCTCTGAAGCATGGGACGTGTCTGGCGCAGGTGTTGACGCTGGCGGCGGAGGTGCGGCAGCATGCGCAGTCCACGGGGCTGGTTGTGTTTTCGTACTTGAATCCGATCTTGCGGATGGGGATGGAGAAGTTTTGCATGGTGGCGCGGCATGCGGGAGTGGATGGCGTGCTGGTCACGGATTTGCCGGTGGAAGAGGCGGATGAATATTTGCAGGCAATGAAGGCGAACGATCTGGCGCCGGTGTTTCTGGCGGCGCCGACTAGTCCGGATGCGCGGCTGAAGCGGATTGCGGAGGCTTCGCGAGGATTTGTATATGCGGTGTCGCGGACTGGGCGTGACGGGCGCGCGGCAGCAGTTGGCGGACGATGCGCAGGAGATTGGTGCGGCGATTGCGGCGCGTGACGAAGTTGCCGGTTGCGGTTGGGTTCGGGATTTCGAACTCAGAGCAGTTTGCGGAAGTTGGGAAGTTTGCGGATGCGGTGGTGGTGGGAAGCGCGATTGTGGAGACGATTGAACGGAATCGCGGACGGGAAGCGGCGGCTGTGGGGGAATTTGTGCGGAAGCTGACCGCTGTCAAGCGTGCTTGGAGCTTAATTGGCACGCGGACGGTAATGAGAAATCGCCTTGTGACGCCGGTGGCAGTCGAGCGTGCGAGGAATCCTTCGACCGCGGTTGTGCTTGGCTTTCGCCAAGCACAATCCTCGCTCAAGATGACAGTGTGGAGATACGAACGCCCGGTACTTATGGATATCGCAGATTGGCGAAAGAAGATTGATGAGCTTGACCGGCGACTGGTGGAGTTGCTGAGCGAGCGGGCGCAGGCTGCGGTGGAGATTGGGCGGCTGAAGCGGAATACGAATCTGCCAATTTACGAGCCGGAGCGGGAGCGGATTGTGTTTGAGAATGTGCAGAAGATGAATCGGGGTCCGCTGCCGGGGCGGGATCTGGTGCGGATTTTTGAGCGGATCATGGATGTAATGCGGAATATCCAGAAGGAAGGGATCGGGGTACGGCGGAGCGGCGAAAGCTGGAGACGGAGTTGGATTCGGATGTGAATGATTGAGAGTGAGTTGGCACTAAAGGCGAAATCAGGTTCCTCGCTGCGCTCGGTGACAAGATTTGGAAACTGGAAGGCAGAAGCTAGAAGCAGAGATTTCTTATGATTGTGGCGATGCAGGACATGGCGGATGAGGGGCAGATTCAGCAGGTGATTGAGCACCTGGTGAAGATGGGGTTTGAGGTGCACCGGTCGACTGGGGCGCGGCAAACCGTGCTGGGCGCGGTGGGAGCGGGGATTGATTTTGACATCCGCAACCTGGAGCTGCTGCCGGGAGTGCAGGAAGTCCATCGCATCAGTTCGCCGTACAAGCTGGCGGGTAAGAGTTTTCGTCCCGAAGGTACGGTTGTCAAACTGGCGAATGGCGTGGAAATTGGCGGGAACGAAGTGGTGGTGATGGCGGGGCCGTGCTCAGTGGAGACGCGGGAGCAACTGTTTTCCACAGCGGAAGCGGTGGCGAAGGCGGGTGCCCGGGGGCTTCGCGGCGGGGCGTTCAAGCCCCGGAGTTCTCCTTATTCTTTTCAGGGGCATGGAGAAGATGCGCTGAAGTTGCTGCGCGAGGCAGGAGACCGGTTCAAGCTGCTGGTGATCAGCGAGGTGATGGAGATCTCGCAGATTCCGATGATGCTTCCTTATGTGGATATTCTGCAGGTGGGAGCGCGCAACATGCAGAACTTTAATCTGCTGCGCGAACTGGGGAAGGTGCGGAAGCCGGTTCTGCTGAAGCGTGGGATTGCTGCAACTTTGGAAGAACTGTTGCTTTCTGCGGAATACATTATGGCGGGCGGGAACTATGACGTAATCCTGTGCGAGCGCGGGATTCGGACGTTTGAGACCTACACGCGGAACACGATGGATATTTCGGCGATTCCGATCATCCACAAGTTGTCGCATTTGCCGATGACGGCCGATCCGTCGCATGGAACGGGGCGGCGCGACAAAGTTGCGCCGATGGCTCGGGCGGCGCTGGCGGCGGGAGCGGATGCGTTGCTCATTGAGGTACATTGCGATCCGAACAACGCGTGGTCGGATGGGGCGCAGTCGATGTTTCCCGAGCAGTTCGCCAAGCTGATGGATGAGTTGCGCATGATTGCGCCGGCAGTAGGAAGAACCATTGGGTAATTGCGCAATCTTGTAATTTGGTAATTGAAAATCGCGTTGACCCTTCGGCCTTCAAATTATTCAATTACAAAATTACTCAATTTCTCAATTGTGTTTATGCCCATTCGGCAAATCACGATTATTGGGACCGGGCTGATCGGCGGGTCGTTTGCGCTGGCGCTGCGGAAGCGGCGGTTCGCGGGGCGAATTGTGGGGTGCGACCGGGAGTCGGCGCTGAAAAAAGCGAAGACAGTGCGGCGTGATTGACGAAGGATTTGTCGAGCCCGCGGACGCGGTGCGGGGCAGCCAGTTGGTGGTGCTGGCTACGCCCGTGCTGGCGATTGTGGATTTAATTGGGCGATTGGGTCCGGGACTTCCGGCAAGTACTTTGCTGACGGACGTGGGAAGCACGAAGGCATCGGTGGCGGAGCGGGCGCTGAAGGTGTTTGGGAAGAATGCGCGCAAGCGATTTCTGGGCGGGCATCCGATGGCAGGGAGGGAACACAGCGGCGTGGATTATGCGGATGCTGATTTGTTCCAGAATGCGGTGTGGTTTTTTACGCCGCTGCCGGGGCAGAATTTAGGTCAGGGAAGGCTGGCTGAGTTTCTGGGATGGATCGATCAGATCGGGGCGCGCATCGCGATGCTGCCGCCGGAGGATCACGACCGGCTGTGCGCGTGGATCAGCCATCTGCCCCAGATGATTTCGACGGCACTGGCGGCAGCCCTGGTCGAAGAGTTTGGAGAAGAAGCTCCGTTGCTTCCGGCAGGCGGGCGGGCTCTACAGGAGATGACGCGGATAGCCGGGAGCCCTTATTCGATGTGGCGGGACATTGCAATCACGAACAAGAAGAATCTGGAGGATGCGCTATTGAAGGTGGAGCAGCGGCTGGCGCATATCCGGGAGAATCTGGCGACGCGGGCGCTGGCAGAGGAATTTGAACAGGCGCATGGGCTGAGGAAGAGTCCGGGAAAGAAGGCGTAAGGCAGTGGTCAGTGGCCAGTGATCAGTGCCCAGTTATCGACTGAATCGATTGACACTGATCACTGACCACTAGCCACTGACCGCTGATTTCTTTAGAATCTGGACGTTATGAACAAGGTTGTGGCTAGTGCGGATGAAGCGATTCGCGATGTGGGCGATGGCTCCGTCATCATGCTCGGAGGATTCGGGCTGTGCGGGATCCCGGAGAACCTGATTCGCGCGCTGATGCGGAAGGGTTCGAAGAATCTCACGACCATCAGTAATAACGCGGGAGTGGATGGGTTTGGCGTTGGGCTGCTGCTGGCGGCGGGGCAGCTTCGGCGGCACATTGGAACTTACGTGGGAGAGAACAAGCTGCTGGAATCGATGGTGCTGGCAGGGAAGGTGGAACTCGATCTGGTGCCGCAGGGAACTTTTTCCGAGCGCATTCGCGCGGCGGGTGCCGGAATTCCGGCGTTTTTTACGCCTACGGGAGTCGGCACGATTGTGGCAGAAGGAAAAGAAACGCGCGAGTTCGATGGCCGGACCTTATGTGATGGAGCGCTGGCTGAAGGCGGACTTCGCGTTCGTGAAAGCGTGGAAAGGCGACCGGATGGGAAATCTGGTGTACCGGAAGACGGCGCGGAATTTTAATCCCATCATGGCGACCGCGGCGAAGGTTACGATTGCGGAAGTCGAACATTTGGTTGAGGTGGGAGAGTTGGATGGAGATTTGATTCATACGCCTTCGGTCTACGTGAAGCGGATTTTTCAGGGGGAGTTGTACGAGCGGCGGATTGAGAAGCGGACGGTGAGGAAGGTCAGTACCTAGTACCCAGTACCGAGTGCAGTAGCGATGAACAAGCCTGGAAAAGACGTGGAGAAGCGCGAGCGGATTGTGAACCGGATTGCGCGCGAGTTGCGGGATGGGTTCTATGTGAACCTGGGCATCGGGATGCCTACGCTGGTCGCGAATCATGTTCCGGCGGGGATGGAGGTCATCCTTCAATCCGAGAACGGAATGCTGGGGATTGGGCCTTATCCGGTCGAGGGCACGGAAGACGCCGATCTCATCAACGCGGGCAAAGAGACTGTGACCGAGATGCCGGGGACATCTTATTTTTCGAGCGCCGATTCGTTTGCCATGATCCGCGGCGGGCATGTCGATTTGAGTGTGCTGGGCGCGATGGAAGTGGATGAGGCGGGAAACCTGGCGAATTGGATGATCCCCGGCAAGATGGTGAAGGGGATGGGCGGGGCGATGGATCTGGTGGCCGGGGCTCGGCGCACAGTGGTGGCGATGGAGCACACGACGCGAGAAGGTGCGCCCAAGATTTTGAAGTGCTGCACGCTGCCGCTTACCGGCGTGAAGGTGGTGGATACGATTGTGACGGAGATGGCGTACATCCGGGTGACGGAGCGCGGGTTGGTGTTGGAGGAAGTGGCTCCGGGGCTGACGGCGGAGGATGTGCAGCGGGCCACCGAAGCGCGGTTGATCGTCAGCGACGGTTTGAAAGTGATGGAGAGTTGAGAATTCTATTCTCCGTATTTCTCGTAGAATTTGCTGCTGAACAGGCCATCCGGGTCATATTGCCTTTTCGCGGAAAAGAATGCGTCTATCGCAGGATAAGCTTGTCGCAGTTGTTCCGATGAATAATAGAGCTGGTAGGGCAAGTAGAAAGTTCCATTCAGACTGAGCGCGAGGTCGATCAAGTCGACTGTTGTTTTTCGGAGTATCTGACTTTGCTCTGTATTAAGCCTCTGATTGAAATATAGGACAAACGCAAACATGTCTTGTGTGGCATAGGGCAGAGCTGTGATGGTGTCCTTGTGAACGGCTCGAATCGTTACATTCAGCAAATTTGAACCATCCTGCCTAACAATTGACCTTAGGCTGTCGACAAACTCCGCCATCCGGTCTTGCGGGATGAAATACTCCTGCAGAATATCCGTATCCTTCAGTTGATTTCTCAGGTAAGCCATCGAGTCGTACATTTCTTCGTTCCGTGAAACCAGGCAACCTTCCTTTTGAACCGTCGCCTGATTGCGCGATAAGCAGCTATGGAGTTTGGGACCGAAGTGTTTTTCAAGCGTCCATCGGACCCAGCGACCGAAGCCGCCGGTTTTCGAGAAGTTGATGACGAATCTATCCAGGCGGTCGTGCGTGGGGGGCTCTATCGGAGGTATTGCCCCGTCGAAATCGGCCTTCCGATAAATGTGGATCGCAGCTTCTCGAAGGTACGACATCGGCGAGACCGACAAGCGACCGTACACTAGACCAATCCTGTCATCATGCGCAATGTGTGTGCGGTAATAGGCTGGAAAGTCGCGATAGTCCAAGTCGCGGGTCTCTAGAGCGTACACCTCGTTGTCCACCAGTTGAAGGTCCGCGTCCAGAATGACCCCGAACAGACCATAACCACCGAGGGCGAGGCGGAAGAGTTCTGCGTTCTCGTTAGGACTTGCGTCCATGACCTGGCCATTAGCTAGCATTATTCGTATCGAAAGCACCGTTGGAGCGACTGGGCCCGGCCGATGAGCGATGCCATGCGCGTTCACACTCAATGATCCCCCAACGGTGAACACGTTAATTGATTGCATCGCTTGTATTGCAAGGCCTTCCTTGTCGATCAGTTGCTGGATTTGCGCCCAGGTCGCTCCAGCCTGAACGTGCGCGACTTTACGATAACGGTCGAGGTTGACCTGATTAAAGCCTCGCATGTCGAGCACAAGGGCATTTCCTGAAAACGATTGACCACCCATGCTGTGGCGCTGGCCAGCAATCGAGACTGTTAGGTGATTGGCTCGAGCGAATTCAAGCGAGCTTCGGACGTCTTCCAGGCTTTGAACCTTCACGACTCCGTAAATTGGGGTCTTATTCAGACAGCTGGCGTCGTTGATAAAACCGCCGCGCTCGTCAAGCCTGATCGCGTGTTCCGGCGGTTTTATGAATAGAGTTGTGAACTTATCGTTCCTGGGATCGCCTGGAAAAACGAAGTCGCAATTCTTCTCCCGGTCAGGCGGCGCGGAATATTCAGAGATTTTTCGCCCGGTGACGAGCGCAAAGCAGGCAAGTACGAATGACGCCACTAGCGCTCGACGCCTTCTCAAGAAATGTCTCCAACTCATGGTGTAGAACCCGGACGCGATTCTACCTCAGATCCGGAACGGTGCTGCCAGCAACCTGAACGGAAGCGCGATCGCGAGGAAAATAATCTCAAGCACTCCGTGGACCGCGACGCCGACGATGCGGAATGGCAGCAGCAGTATCCAGAAGAACGGATAGGCGACGAGAGCCAGCAGAGCCAGCGGCCAACAGATTACGAAGAGTATGCACCACAGGAGGAAAGTGAACATTGAGACCTCCTTCTTAATCTCCTTTTAATTGTACGGCGGCGGCGGTAAGAAAGTTCCGTGAGTCGAGGGCCAGGACTTCCTGCGGGGGGGTGGAACGCTGCACGCATTCGCGGGCGAGGGCGCCCGCGCCACACACCCTATTCGTAGCGCAGGGCTTCCGCCGGGAGGGTTCTGCCTGCCGACCACGACGGGTAGAGCGTGGCAACGAACGAAATCCCGATCGCTCCGAGCGCTACGAATATGCCATCCAGCAGGCGCGGGGCGAACGGGACGTAGTCGATCGAATAGACCTCGGGCGAGAGCGAGATCATGTGGTAATGGCCGCCGGCGAACGAGATCGCGTAGCCCAGCAGCAGGCCGATGGCAGTGCCGATCACGCCGATCAGTACTCCTTGGGCGATGAAGACGTTGCGCACTTGCGCTTTGCGCGTGCCCATCGACATGAGCACGGCGATGTCTTTGGTTTTTTCCATGACCATCATGATCAGGGAAATCAAAATGTTCAGAGCGGCCACGAAGACGATCAGTCCGGTGGTGATGTAAGTGACCAGCCGCTCCATGTTCAGGGCGTGAAACAGCGCCTTGTTTTGTTCCTTCCAATTCGTGGTCATGAAGCCCTTGCCCGCCGCGTCTTCCAGTTGGCGGGCGACAATGTCGGCCTTATCGATGTCGTCGACCTTGAACTCGATTACTGAAATCAGATCGCCGAGGCCGAACAGTCGTTGGGCATCGGAGAGCCGCGTGAACGCCCATGATGAGTCGTAATCGTAGAAGCCCGAGTTGAAGATTCCGACGACGTGGAAGCGGCTGTACTTTGGCACCATGCCGAAGGGAGTTAGTTCGCCCTGCGGGCTGGTTATGAGCACGACCGAACCGACTGTGGAGCCGAGGTTGTCTGCCATGTCTTTGCCGAGGATGATGGGCGGCATGGCAGTGACACGGGCGTGCACGCCGGCTAGTGAATCAGGAGACTCTTTGGGTCGCTGGCGCTCCCTGGGCAGGCGAGGCGGCTGTCCCCACATAGCCTTTATCTTTTTCTGGTTCTGGCTCGGTCGGCGTCTCTTCGAGGCCTGCCGCTGAACCTTCTTTTATGGTGTTGAGCAGATCGCCGACCTTGCGTTCAGCGGCTGGAATCATGCCTTTGAGAACAGCGCCGCGGGCGCGGGGTCCGCGGGAAATCAGCACCTGCTCAAAGATCGCGGGAGCGGCGGCGACCACGTGCGGCTGCTTGGACAGGCGCTCGAGCAGGGGCGGCCAATCCTTGATGCCATCGTCGGCTATGCGCAGCAGGCTGACATGGGAGGTCGACCCGATAAGGCGCTCCTGCAATTCCTGGCGAAAGCCGTTGTTGATGGCGAGCGCGACGATGAGCGAAGCCACGCCCGCGGCTACTCCGACAATAGAAATGCCCGTGATGATGCCGATGAACGCTTGGCGGCGTTTGGCACGCAGGTAGCGGGTCGCAATGAAAAGTTCAAAGCGCATGCGGAAAACAGCCGTCAGCAATTAGCAGTATAGCCGCCGCTCATATGGATCCCTCATACTCTGATTCTTGGCAAAACCGCGGGCACCCTGGATCGATACTGACAGTATTCTTCGCCGAACCTCTTCTCCAATTCCGCGTCCTCCATCCTGATCATTATCGCGCCGGTCATGATCGAGAATGCTGTCAGCGCCCAGCAGACTGCCAGGCCTGTGCCCAGGCTCCAGGCCAGCATCTCGCAGAGATGGCCCAGGTAGACGGGATGGCGCACGCGGGCGCGAATGCCTGTAGTCACCAGGCGTTGGTGGCTGTGGTTTGGCAGGACCTCAGGCACTCCCCCGAGCTGGCCCAGGCTGAAGTCGCGGTGGGAGAGTTTGTAGAGCACAAGGCCAACGCAGAATAAAGCTGCGGCGGGAATCCATGCCCATCGACTTTCATAGAGCGGCAAGCCGCGCCAAGGGGCCGTGATCGCGCCCACGGCGCCCCCCATTGCGATCCAGAGAGGAAGGAGAATCCGGTAGGGCGAGCGTGGGCGTGAGCGCCAAGACTCTGCTCTTGGATGGATCAGCAGCCAGAACGCGGGGATGGTTGAATAGACGACACAGGCGATCCATCCGACGGTTCGGAGAAGCGTCAGCATGAGTCGATTCTATCCGCTGGATATGTCGCGCCATGCACGTCTTCTCGTTCTATGGCACATTAGAAAGTCACATTAGAAGATCAATGCCCGCACCCGCCGACTCCAGAGCTGGACGCATCGCCTTCACGCATCCGGGTTTCGTGCTGTTTCAGATTGCGCGCTTCCTCATTGTGGCCGCCGTCGAAATGCAGGCGGTTGCGGTGGGATGGCAGGTTTACGACATCACGAAGCGCGCTCTCGACCTGGGTCTTGTAGGGCTGGCGCAGTTTCTTCCGGGCATCCTGCTGTTTCTGATTTCGGGCCATGCGTCCGACCGTTTCGATCGGCGCAAGGTGCTGGGGACGTGCTATGCGGGGTACGCGCTCTGCTCGGGTCTCTTGCTCGTGATCGCGGAGCGTGGAGTCCATTCGGTCCGGCCGATCTCTGTTCGGTGGATCTACGCGGTGCTGATTCTGCTGGGCGTGGTGCGCTCGTTCAACGGGACGGCTAGCCGCTCGATTCTGCCGCAACTGGTCCCTGAAGAGCACTTCGCCAACGCTGTAGCGTGGAACGCGACTACATTTCAAGCCGCCACGATTCTTGGACCATCTCTCGGCGGAATTCTCTACGCGCTGTTCCGTGGGCCATCCGCCGTTTACGCAGCGGCCTTGCTGACCGCCGTGGGCGCGCTGGTTTCCACCTTCCGCATCAAGACCCGTCCGCAAGCGCGGCGGCGCGAGCCCACGACCCTGAAGACTGTTTTTGCCGGATTGCACTTCATCTGGCGCGAAAAGCTGATTCTGGGCGCGATTTCGCTGGACTTGTTCGCGGTGCTGCTGGGCGGAGCCGTCGCACTGCTTCCGGTCTACGCTCGCGAGATTCTGCATACGGGACCGTGGGGTCTGGGGCTGTTGCGAACTGCGCCGGGAGTGGGCGCCGCAGTCATGGCTGTAGCGCTGGCTCATCGTCCGCTGCGCGGGCGGGCGGGACCGACTTTGTTGTGGTCGGTGGCCGGTTTCGGAATCTGCACGATTCTTTTCGGCATTTCGACCAGCCTGGTGCTCTCGCTGTTCTCGCTGATTTTCCTTGGCGCGGCCGATATGATCAGCGTGATTATTCGCGCGACTCTGGTGCAGTTGCGCACGCCCGATGAAATGCGCGGGCGCGTGATGGCAGTCGACATGGTTTTTATCGGGACATCGAATGAACTCGGCCAGTTCGAGTCGGGACTGACGGCGCAGTGGTTTGGTACGGTTCCCGCCGTTCTGCTCGGTGGACTGGGAACGCTGGTGGTGATTGCCCTCTGGGCGTGGCGCTTCCCGGAACTGCGCCGCGCGGGGGAACTCGCAGCCATGAAGAGCATCTCGGAAGAGAACGCGGAAGCTGCAGAGAGAGCGAACTGACGAAGCGCGAAGCTTAGTCAGAGTCTAAGGTACGGTCACGGTGACGGTGGCCGTGGTGCGGCCGTACTGGTTGGTGGAATAGAGAGTGTAAACCGTAGTTGCGGTTGGGTTCACGGTTACGCTGGTGCCGCGAACTGCGCCCACGCCGGGTGAGACGATTTCATACGTCGCGTTGCTGGTGGTCCAGGCGAGCGTTACATTTCCTCCGGAGGAAACGCTCTGCGGAGTCGCGCTGAAGTCGCTAATGGTGGGCACTGCGCCGGTGGGGGCGGTCGAGTCGGTGTAGACAGGATTGATCAGCACGACTTCAAAGGCGGAGGCGGGAACCGTCTTCAGCGAATCGAGATCGGAACCCCAGCGGCTGTCCGGTGCGCCAGTCACGTAGAGCGCGCTTCCGTTGTCAGCCAGAATCAGTCCATACTTCTGCATCGCGGTGAGAATCACCTGCATGCTCGCGTCGAAGCCGGAAATGTTGTAGCTCGGCTTTAAGCGCAGCCGCATGCCCATCGGCGGCGCGGTTGGGTCGCTCGAAGTTGCCGCGTCATGCGAGGCCGGCGGAGTGAAGGCTGCGCTCGTCCGCGGCAGAGTGAAACGGAAGGCGTGCTGAATTTTCCCCACCGCCACTTCGTCATAGCGAACGAGGCCAGGGAAGATTGGCAGGCCGGCGGCGTCGGCGGAAGTCCAGGTGTAGGGGCGCTGCTCGTTACCTAGCAAATCCCACACTGCCGCCGAATCTGCGCTCCAGCTACTGTCGGAGTTGGGCGAGGAGTTGTATAGCTCGTAGAGAAAACAGTTGCCGTTGTCGAGCACCAGGACGTGCCGGTCTCCCGTGCTCGACGACCCGCCTTCTACCGGCGCATTCGCGGGCACCGGCATGGGACCGGGGTCACTTTCGTCGCCATAGGCCTGCAGGTTTACATCCACCACCGGCTGGCTCCCGTCCACCACCACATAAGGAATGCCGTAGGTCGGGTCTGATCCGAAATCCGGATGCACGTTCACCGATCCGACCCAGTTGCTGATGATGGTCGCTGAATTCGGATCGACGGGCGCAGTCGAGATGTCGGTATTCCAGGCACTGCTGCCGGTGAAGGGTACGAATCCACCCAGACTTGCGCCTTGGCCTGTGCTCATGCCCTTGCAGGCTAAATTTTGATTGCCGGTGCCGCCTGTGGCGCTGGTACCGCCGGTTCCGGAAGGCGCGCTGACGCCGCTACATGCTGCCATGGAAATCACTACTAAGAGCGTGAAGAACAAAAGCAACAATCTGGTCGAGTGGAGGTTGGAGGACATGACACGCCGATTCTTGCAGGCGGGTCGTGAGGGTGAAAGAGGCCGTTTGGCCGCGCTGGGCCGGCGAATGCGGACATGTACGGATGGTGGTTGTAAAGGTGGTCTCTACTTGCCGCGTATCAGTGTCTTGGCCGCTCCCATATTTTCGTAGCGGTCGTAGACTCGCACCACCACTACGTGCTCAGACGAAACAGCGCCATCTTTCCCGGCTTCCGGCGTGACTTTGAAATCGTAGCTCTCGGTCTTGGCGTCGGAGATCTGGCCGACTGGCTCCACATACCTCCACTCGCCGGCGTCCACGGAACATTCCGCCCGCTTGATGGAAGAAAATCCATCGACCGCGCGGAACGTGACATGAAGCTGCCCGCTCTCGAACGCCGCTGCCAGATTCTCGATGCGCGGCGGGGTGGTATCCACCTCGAAGCGGCGGCTTTCTTTAGACGCCGTTAGAGCCTCGCCGGGCGAGTGCGACGGCGCATCCGAGGCAACCACTTTCACTGTGTAGCCGCCGTCCGGCAGCAGGCTGGCGTCGAAGGAGTATGCCTTGTCGATGAGATTCTCCTTGAGCAGCAGCCAGCGGTTCTCGCCGTCACCGCGGTAGTAGAGCGAATAGACCAGTTGGTCGTCGTTCTCATCGTGCGCGCTCCACTTCACGCCGATCGAGTCGCGATCGCGGGAACTGGGAGTCGGGGCTTCAAAGTGTGTTCCCGAGGATCCGCCGAAAGAGGATCCGCCGAAAGAAGATCCGCTGGAATCCGATCCGCCCTGACTCGAAATTTTCGGCATCGGCTGGTATTTGACGCCAACCTGGACGGTCACGTCGTCGATCTCAGGAGCGGCGTTCTTGGGCAGATAATTCAGAGCCACGCTGTCTACGCTGGGCGCCGGGGTTCCCGAGTGCAACACCGCTTTCCATTGGGCATAGCGTGCCGCTGGAATTCCGGTTTCCCCGTTCTTCATCAGGTCGATCTTTTTCCACGGACTCCAGTTGCGGTCTGGATTGTCGACGTTGCCGCTACGCGCATAAAGATCCACGCTGCCTGCGCCGCGAAATTCGGCGCGTCCCCAGCGCGAGAAGATTTTGGCGTCAAACACATCGCTTTCGTAGGTGCCTTCAGCTTGCGGCTGCGGACCAAGTAGGAAGACTTTCCCCAGATTGCTGGTCGCGGCATAGAGGCCGCCGCCGGGAGCCTTGACAAACGCAGTGACCTGCGAGGCCGGCGCCTTCAGCAGATCGGAGAAATCATCGAGGCCGGTAATGGCAAAAATGTGGCCGCGATTGCCCGTGCCGGCCAGCAGTCGCCCCTGGGAATCGAAGGCCAGCGCGTAGACAATATCCTCGCGGGACGTCCAAACTCTTGTGGGCGAACCATCCGGTGCAATGCGGTATACGTCCGACCCGCCGCTGGCTCCGCCGCCGGGGAAGGGGAACGGTCCAGCGGTCTGTGGCGCGCTGGGCGCGGGCGTGATCGAAATGCCCGGAGCCGGCGTGGTAGTGGCCACGGGCGTGGTCGTGCCCAGATTGAGAAGAGCTGAGGCCATGCCGGTCGTCCCGCCGCCGCTGCGCTTTTCGCCGACTGCTGCTGCAAAGATATTTCCCGAGCGATCGACCGCCAGCGCGGTGATCTCCTTTTTCGGCGCGCTGTACAGCACGAACCCTTCGCCGGCTGGAGAAATGCGATAGACCAGGCCACTGCCGTCGGAGCCGGCAATCAGATTTTCCTGAGCATCGAAGGCCAGGACGCGAACGTGAGTTTCATCGCTCTTGAAGAACACCGAGTGTTCACCCTTCGGCGTAACGCGATAGATTTCCCCGTGATCGCCGGTGGCTACGTAGAGGTTGCCGGACTTGTCCAGGGCCAGGTCCCAGATATATTTCGTGCCCGGTTCGAAGTAGACGGAAGAATTCCAGGAGGGATCGGTGGCGGGTTTGGCTGTGTCTTTTTCTTTTTCTTTGTCTTTATCCTTGTTTTTATTTTGGTCTTCGTCTGATTTGTCTTTGTCGGAAGCTGCATCCCGAACTGGATCGCTTTTTGCCTGCCGCCCCTTGCTGCCCGGTTCGTGTTCGAGCTTGTAGACTTTGCCATCGGGAGCGGTGGCGGCAAAGATCGCTCCTCCGGGAGCAGTCCGCAGCGCCTGCACCTGCAGCTCTTTGGGTTCAAAGATGATCGTCGCCTTGCCCTCGGGGGTGATGCGGTACACCCGGGCGGGCGCGCCCGCCGCCACATAGACGTTGCCGGTATCGTCGGCTGCAATCGCCCAGATGTAGGTGGAAGGCGTTGCGTACAGGCTCTTGAACGTAGGCGCCAGCGCGAGGCCGCCGGTGCTGCGGATCGCCACTCCCGTAGCAGTGCCTTTGGTCAGCTCGTCAAATTTCGACTGTTCCCAGGTGCGCGTCCCCTCGGCGAACGCGGTCGAAACCAAATCGAAACCGCTCAAGTTTGTAAGAAGAAGGCCAGCTAGAAGGAAGAAGAAAAGCTTTCGCGCACTCTGCAATTTCATACCTCGAAGCATCGTTTGTGGAAGAATATTCAGGTTACCACGGGTGATGGATGGGAAGGCGGGTAGAGCTCCGGGAGCTGAAAGTACCTCCGGGCTGAAGCCCACAGCAATTGCGCCTTAGTCGCAGCGCTGGAAGCGCTGCGCCGCCCAAAAGCCAAGCTTTGGGGTGTCCGGACGGCGGCCGACGCACCGTGGTATCGTAAGATTTCATGCGTTCCTCGCGCCAGGATCTGCTGCGCTTGCTTGCTTACAAGTCCTTCCGGCTGGGCGAGTTCAAGCTCTCTTCGGGTGGCACCAGCGACTACTACATCGACTGCCGCACTACGACTCTCGATGCCAAGGGTGCGCGGCTGACCGGCGAAGTGTTCTCCGACGAAATCCGCCAGAGGGGATGGAAGCCGCAGGCGATTGGCGGGCTCACCATGGGAGCCGATCCCATCGTGACGGCTGTTTCAGTTGTGAGCGGCGACCTGCATGGCTTTCTTGTGCGCAAGGCGGAAAAGAAGCACGGCACAGGACAGCGCATTGAAGGCTTTCACATGATAGGTGCGCGCGTGGTCATCGTCGACGATGTTTGTACTACTGGCGCCTCCACGGTGCAGGCGATCGAAGCGGCCCGCGAATTTGGATTTGAGATTGTAGGCGCGATGTGCCTGGTGGAGCGTGAAGAAGCGAAGGGAAGGCCGAGTGTGGAGAGAGCCGCGGCCCCGGCGTCGTTCGTGAGCGTCTTTACTGCCAGCGATGTTCGCGCAGAGCACATTCTGCAGACGGACGACACTGCGCCTATGATTTTTGCAGTCGCGGCCACTTGCGAAATCTGCGGACGGCCGGCAGTGACGAACGTCCCGGGAAATAGATGTACGGCGCATAAAGTGTAGATTTCTCCAACGACCAACGACTGACCCATGATTCAAACTCTCGAATGGACTGACCACGGCGTACGCTTCATCGACCAGACGAAGCTGCCCACGGAAGAAACCTACGTAGTCTGCACGACGCACGAGCAGGTTGCAGACGGAATCCGAACCATGGTGGTTCGCGGAGCGCCGGCCATCGGTGTGGCCGCGGCCATGGGGATTGCGTTGGGTGCGAAGAATTCGAAGGCTGCGAACGTCGGCGAATTCAAACGGCAGTTCGATCAGATTTGCGATGTGATCGGCAAGACTCGCCCGACGGCGGTAAATTTGTTTTGGGCGATCCGCCGGATGCAGAAGAAGTTCGACATTCTGCATACGCTCTCTGTGCCGGAAATCAAGCAGGCGTTGATCGAAGAAGCCCAGCGCATGCACGCCGAAGACATCGCCGCCAACCAGGCCATGGGACGCCACGGCGCAATGCTCATGCCGCGCGAAGGCGGAGTGCTTACGCACTGCAACGCCGGAGCTCTGGCTACGGCTGGGTACGGCACCGCGCTCGGTGTGATCCGCGCGGCGGTTGAGCAAGGCAAAAAGATTCACGTCTACGCCGACGAAACGCGGCCCTTCCTGCAAGGCGCGCGGCTTACCGCCTGGGAGCTGATGAAAGACGGCATTCCCACGACGGTCATTTCCGACAACATGGCCGGCGCGATGATGCAGCAGGGCAAGATCGGAGCCATCGTCGTCGGCGCTGACCGCATCGCAGCCAACGGTGACGTCGCCAACAAAATTGGAACTTACACTGTCGCCATTCTGGCCAGAGAGCACGGCATTCCGTTCTACGTGGCCGCGCCGCTTTCGACCATCGACTTCGCCTGCCCCAACGGCAGCAAGATTCCTATCGAGCAGCGCAACATTCGAGAAGTCACGCACATCGCGGGGAAGCAGATGACGCCGGACGGCGTCTCCATCGAGAATCCCGCCTTCGACGTGACTCCGGCGAAATATGTGACTGCGATCATCACCGAACGCGGCATCGCCCGCGCGCCTTATGAGGAGTCTCTGCGCAGCCTGGCGGGCACAGGCGCCAAGGTTGAGGCCTAGGAGTTGTTCTTTTTCCTCATATGGTTCGAACGTGCTATAGCGGAGCTTGGGTGCTGGTGTGAGAAGATGGCCCGTCCTGCCATTCCCGCCCGCGGAAAACTCCGCAGGCGGGAGTGGACCCTTCGGAGGCAGTGTGCATCTAATCGATCAGGCGGCGGAACCCGTCACGAAACAAGGAGCGCTGCTCCGGGTTCAAGGATTAAAGAAGGTTTTCCGCTCCGGCGAATCGGACCTAGTGCTCTTTGAGAATTTATCGTTTGAGGTGAAGCGCGGCGAGATGCTCGCGATCGTCGGCGAGTCAGGGGCGGGGAAGAGTACCTTGTTGCACATCCTGAGCGCTCTTGATCACGCTTCCGCGGGTGACGTATACTGCGCGCAATTGCAACTGAATGCGCTGTCGGCGGACGAAGCGGCGGAGTTTCGCAATCGCGAAGCGGGCTTTGTATGGCAGTTTCACTATCTGCTGCCGGAATTCACGGCGGCGGAAAACGTGGCGATGCCGCTGCTGGTGCGGGGACGCACTTGGGCAGAGGCAGCGCCGCAAGCTTCACGCTGGTTGCGTGAGGTCGGGTTGGAGCAGCGCGGGCATCATCGCTCAGGAGAACTTTCCGGCGGAGAGCAGCAGCGGGTGGCTCTGGCGCGGGCGCTCATTACCGGTCCGAAACTGTTGCTGGCGGATGAGCCTACCGGCGACCTGGACGGACAGACGGCGGAAGCGGTTTTCGAATTGATCGCGCGACTACATCGCGAGCACCAGCTCACCTCCCTGATTGCGACGCATAACTTGTCGTTTGCCCGGCGCTGCCATCGGGTGTTGCGGCTGCAGCGGGGGCGCGTGGAAGAGATCAGGCCGGAGTCGTTGCCGGTGTAGGGGGAACGCGAGCAGCAATAGCAAGATTAGTAAGACAATGTGCAAGAAATTTCGCACGTCGGCGGCGGAGGGATCCCGAACAGGTACCTTCAGTAACATTATAAAAACGTTCGGGTACTTGGGCTGGGTGGCTGTTTGATTGCATAATAACGATAAGGCTGGTCACGCCTATCAGGGTTTTCGGGGCCAGGTCGAGCGGTTTCAAATTCTTCTCGGCCGCATGAGTCAGGGGGAAGGGCATTATGTTTGAACGTTATACGGAGAAAGCCAGACGCGTCATCTTTTTTGCGCGCTACGAAGCAAGTCAGTTCGGGTCTCCTTACATTGAGACCGAGCACCTGCTGCTGGGGCTCCTGCGCGAAGATAAGGCCCTGACCAATCGTTTCCTGCGCTCGCATGCCTCGGTTGAATCCATCCGCAAGCAGATTGAGGGTCACACCACGATTCGGGAGAAGGTCTCGACTTCCGTGGACCTGCCGCTGAGCAATGAATGCAAACGCGTGCTGGCCTATGCCGCCGAAGAGGCGGAACGGCTCTCGCACCGGCACATTGGGACCGAACACTTGCTCTTGGGTTTACTAAGAGAAGAGAAGTGCTTTGCCGCCGAGATTTTGCACGAGCGCGGCCTGCGCCTCGCCACCATCCGCGAAGAGTTGGCCCGCACCAGCCAGGAAAAAGCGCAGCCGCAACGGCAGCGTGAATCCTCGCTGCTGAGCGAGTTTTCGCGCGATCTTACCCAGGCGGCAATGGACAGCCAACTCGATCCGCTGGTCGGCCGAGATGGAGAACTCGAACGCGTGGTACAGATTCTGTGCCGCCGTACCAAGAACAACCCGGTGCTGATCGGCGAGCCCGGCGTGGGCAAGACGGCCATCGTCGAAGGCCTGGCGCAGCGCATTGCCGATGGCGAGGTTCCTTCATTCTTAGCCGATAAGAGAATTCTCGCGCTCGATCTATCCTTGATCGTTGCCGGAACGAAATATCGTGGACAGTTCGAAGAGCGGCTGAAGACCATCATGAAGGAATTGATGGAGTCGCAGAATTCCATCATCTTTATCGATGAGCTGCATACCCTGGTGGGCGCGGGATCGGCCGAGGGTTCGCTCGATGCGGCCAACATTCTGAAGCCGGCTTTGTCACGCGGAGAGATTCAGTGCATCGGTGCAACCACTCCCGGCGAATACCGCAAGTCGATCGAGAAAGACCGCTCTTTGGAACGTCGTTTCCAGGCCGTCAAGGTTCCTCCTCCGAATGAAGCGGACGCGATCAAGGTGCTGTTCGGTATCAAGGACCGTTACGAGAAATTTCACGCCGTCACCTACACCGACGATGCAATCACCTTCGCGGTGTCGCATTCGAACCGCTACATTCCCGACCGCTTCCTGCCGGATAAGGCGATCGACCTCGTTGACGAAGCCGGCGCTCGCGTCAAGCTGCGCCAGACCTCGCAGCCCGAGGAGATCACAGAAGTACAGAAGCGGATCAAGTTCATCGTTCACCGCATGGAGAACGCCATCGCGAACCACGAGTTCGAGAAGGCGCGTTTCTACTCCGACGAAGAACGCAAGGAGCGCGAGAATCTGCGCGCGCTGCGCGAGAAGTATCATCTGGATGAATCCTCGACCGGCGTAGTCGGCCGCGAGGACATCGAAGATGTAGTTTCGCGCTGGACTGGCGTTCCCATCACCTCCATTAAGGAAGAAGAGACGCAGAAGCTGCTGCGCATCGAGGAAGAGCTGCACAAGCGAATCATCTCGCAGGATAAATCGATCAACGCGTTGGCCCGGGCGATCCGGCGTTCGCGTGCGGGATTGAAGAGTCCGAACCGGCCCATTGGCTCGTTCCTGTTCCTCGGTCCAACCGGCGTTGGCAAAACAGAAGTCGCGCGCACCTTGGCGCAATTCATGTTTGGAACGGAAAAAGCGTTGGTCCGCTTCGACATGTCCGAGTTCATGGAGAAGCACTCGGTCTCGAAGCTGATCGGCTCGCCTCCGGGATATGTCGGCTACGAAGAGGGCGGCCAGCTTACCGAGCGAGTGAAGCGCGCGCCTTATTCCGTGGTTCTACTCGACGAAATCGAGAAGGCTCATCCGGATGTGTTCAACATCCTGCTGCAGGTTTTTGAAGATGGCCAGCTCACCGACGGCCTCGGCAACACAGTCGACTTCAAGAACACGATTCTCATCATGACGTCGAACATCGGGGCGCGGCACTTGCAGAAGCGCGAGGGCTTCGGCTTCCAGTCGACCAAGGACGAAATGGTTTCGAGCAAGGTCGAGGAGTTGGTGAAGGGCGAAGTGAAACGCACCTTCAATCCTGAATTCCTGAACCGCTTGGACGAGATCATTCTGTTCATGGCCTTGAGCGAGGCAGACCTGATCCAGATTCTGGAACTCATGGTCAACCAGCTCAACCAGAACCTGGCGCAGAAAGCGATCACGGTCACGGTTGCGGATGAGGCCAAGAAGTGGATTCTCAACCAAACCCTCACCGACCGCACCTACGGAGCCAGGCCGCTGCGCCGCGCGTTGCAGAAATACATTGAAGACCCGCTGTCGGAGGCGCTGATTCAAGGCACCATCACAACGCGCCCGGCATTCATTGAGGTCTTCCTCGAAGACAACAAGCTGTTCTACCGCCCGGTGGACGCCGAGAAGAGCGTCGAGGGCGTGCTGCTGTACGAGAACAGCTAGCTCTCAGCGATCACTTTAAGCCGTCAGCGCGAGCTGGCGGCTTTTGTTTTTGCGACCAATTCTGCTTCCGGCGAATCTGGACATGCATACTCAACCGGAGAGACGCACCATGGACAAGATCAACCTCGCCGAAAAGTTCGCCAAAATCTCGGAATACTGGAAGCCCTACATCGCCGCCGAGCTGAACGGCCAGCATGTGAAGCTCGACAAACTGAAGGGCGAATTCGTCTTCCATCATCATGAGCATGAGGACGAAATGTTCCTCGTGGTGAAGGGACGCTTCCGCATGGAGTACCGTGACGACGAATTCCGCAACCGCCATGAATGGATCGAAGAAGGCGAGTTCATCGTAGTGCCACGCGGCGTTGAGCATCGTCCGGTCGCGGACGAAGAATGCTGGATCCTGCTGTTTGAGCCGGCTTCGACGCTGAACACGGGCAACGTGGTCAACGAGCGCACGCTGCCGCAACTGGAGCGAGTCTAAGAATGGAACTTACGGTTTACTCTACCGCTTGGTGTCCCGATTGCCGCGAGGCCAAGCGCTTTCTGGCCAAGCACAATATTCCTTACAAGGACATCGACATTGAAAGCACGCCAGGCGCGGTCGCTGAAGTCATCAAACACACCGGCAAGCAGGCCATCCCACAATTCGTGATCGACGGCGAATGGGTGCAGCCTTACACGCCGGGCAAAGGATTTCTCTACGATGCGATGGCCAAGCGCTTGGGAATTGGGAAGCCCTAACGGCCGCTGAGGAACTCCCATTAAGTTAGCTCAAGGGAGGTGAAGGGTCAGTAATCGCAGCGCTGGAGGCGCTGCGCCACCCAGAATCAGCCGCAAACCGCCATCCTCCTGACACTTTCGATATCCCCTGTACATCATCTTCCGTACCGTGGAAAAGCCCTGCCGGACAAGGGAAGATGACCACTCATGTCCGGACCGGAGATTCCGCAGGAGCCGAACGAAGTCAGCGACAGCTGGCAGCAACTGGTGCAGGCCGCGCTGGCAGTGGTATTGCTGGCCGGCGCGGTGGCTATGTTCCACTACTACGCGCCCGTCGCCACGCAGAGCGCGCAACCGGATGAACTCCACAAACAGGTGCAGCAGCTTACCCAGCAGGTGGAGCAACTCGAGAGGCAGCAGGCGATGCCGGCGCTGGTGCTGAACCGCTATCGAAATTCCATCGGTTACATTTACGGTGTATATCAGGTCGGATTTCCCCACCAGTCGCCCACGATTCGGGCGCGCGTTTCGGGCACCGGATTTCTAGTGGGCAACGGCCTGCTGGCCACCAACCGCCATGTGGCCGAGCCCTGGTATGGCGACACCGAGGCCGAAGGGCTGATCGATCGCGGCGCGACCGCCATGCTCGAGAGTTTGGTGGTCTTCTTTCCGGCCTCGCCCCTGCCGCTGAGTTTGACGCCGGGCACCGTTTCTTCCTCGGGCGATCTGGCTGTGTTGCGCATCGAAAATAAAGATGCGGTGCGCGGAATTGCCGTCCTGCCCCTGGCAAAAGCCGTCGCCTCGCCCGGAGAACTCGTAACGGTGATCGGCTATCCCATGGGCATCGCCGGAATGGTGGCCAAGTCGCCCAGCGGGATCTACAAACGGCTGGCTTACAGGCACAACGACATCACGGCGGCGAGTGAACTGGCAGCGCTGTCGCTGATTCGTCCCTCGACCACGTGCGGACATCTGGGCGATGTAGTGGGCGACAAGCTGATCTACGATGCGCCCACAGCCCACGGCGGCAGCGGTGGCCCGGTGTTTGACTCCAACGCCGAAGTGATCGGAGTGAACTCCGCCTACATTGACGGCTTCTCCGGCGGCACGCTCGGAGTCTCTGTAGAAGCATTGCGCCCTCTGATCGCAGCAGCCGAGAAGAAGCCGTAGAGATTCAGCTTCCTCAATCCTCAAACATTCAGGCCATTCTTCCTCGGGAACCAGCCCGGTTCACGCACGTGCTCATCCTGGAAGCGACGCAGGCGCGCGGCCATCACGCCGCTGCGACCGAGGTACCCGACGGCTTTTCGATGATCGGCGCGGTCGACCACCGGCAGCCGTCCAATATCATGGCGCAGCATCTTCGAAGCGGCTTCCGACACAAGCTCATCAGGATGCGTCACTACCAGCCGCGTCCCGCCTGCCTGCTGAACGGTCATGGCTCCGGAGGAATCTTTGTCGAGAGCGCGCAGCAGGTCGCCGCGAGTGATGATGCCAGCCAGCTTTCCGGCGGCGTCGAGGATCAGCAAAGCCTCGTGGCGAGCGACTGCGGGATCATGTTGCGCAATGCGCGCGGCCAAGGCTCCCACCGTGGTGTTGGCCGGGATGGAAGGAAATTCCTGTTCCATGGTTTCGGCGACTCGGGCTTGTGAAAGAACGTCAGCTTCGTAATCCTGATGGACGTGCAGTCCGCGGCGTGCAAGCTTTTCTGTCATGATCGAGCTCGTGGGCATCAATAGCATGGCAATGCCGTCGGCGATCACGCTGACTAGCATCAGTGGCAACACGGAGTTGTAGTCGCGGGTGATTTCGAACGCGAAGATGATGAACGTGAACGTAGCTCGCGAAGCCGCGGCAAAAACCGCGCCCATCGCCACCAGCGCGAAAGCTCCCGGAGAGAGATGCGCCCCAGGCAGAAAGTGATTGGAAACCATGGCGAAGATGCCCCCCATGGCCGCGCTCCACATGAAGCAGGGCGCCAGCAATCCGCCGGAGGTGCCGGACCCAAGCGATACCGCCAGGGCAGCAGCCTTGGCCAGCATCACGACCAGCAAGATCTTCCACGCCAACTGGCCGTTGAGAATGTCTCCGATGGTATCGTAGCCAACTCCAAGGACGCGCGGCACGCAGAAGCCAATAATGCCGAGTCCAAGCGCGCCGATGGCCGGCCACCACATCTCGTTGAACGGAAGTTTGTCGAATTGATCTTCCACCCAGTAAAGCAGTTTGCTGAACCCCACGGCGGCAAGGCCGCAGATCAGCCCCAGGACAAGATAAAAGGGCAGCGCGCGTGGAATCGCGAAGTCCATCGGGTTGACCTGAAACATTGGTCCCAAGCCCAGAAGCTGCATGTGGACTGCGGTTGCCAACGTACTTGCTATTACGAGTGGAATAAAAGATCGCGATTTGAATTCAAAGAGCAGCAGTTCGATGGCGAGGATCACGCCGGCGATTGGAGTATTGAACGTGGCCGACATTCCGGCAGCAGCGCCGCACGCCAGCAGGACTTTGCGCTCGACCGCAGTGGTGTGAAAGGCTTGGCCGATAAGCGAACCAATTGCTCCGCCGGTTTGAATGATCGGTCCTTCTGCACCAAAAGGGCCGCCGGTTCCGATCGCAATGGCGGCCGAGATGGGCTTCAGGAGCGCCACACGCGGCGCGATCCGGCTGCGGTTGAACAGCACCGCTTCCATAGCCTCCGGAATACCGTGCCCTTTGATTTTGGAAGTCCCGTACTTGGCCATGATGCCCACAATGAGGCCGCCGACCACCGGAGTGACGATTACCATCCAGCCCAAGTGGTTGTGCTGAGCACTGGAGAAGTCAGCCGACCAGCGATGGAAGAAGAACAAGTTGGTGAACAAGCCGATCAGTTTGTAGAGAGCGAAAGCGACGACTCCGGCCACCAAGCCGATCGCGGCGGCGAGCAATGAGACCAGCAGCATGCGGAAAGGCGCAGGTGGCGGCAAGTCGATTGCTGTGTCCGTGCGGTCTCGATCGGATGCGATGGAAGCAGCGGCTGGGCTTACGGAGGAGGATGTAGGTTGTGGAGTTCCGCGGCCGCTGCTCATAGATGCTTTACGTTTTTCCTTTTTCGTGCGCGGCAGATGGCCCAATCGCCGCGTCGCCGCCTTCCCGCATGATGCGGCGAAGAGCCGCCACCAGTTCAGGTCCGGCCGAACGCAGCTCGTCGCGATGATGAAGCGCGAGTTCGCTGAGAACCTTCTCGCCCTTGGCAGTGAGCGCCAGCAACACCTCCCGGCGATCCTTCTGCGCGCGGGTGCGATGGACAAATCCGCCCGCCTCCAGACGGTTCACTAATTCGACGGCGCTGTGATGGCGGATTTGCATGCGGGTGGCCAGTTCACGAATCCGCGGCCGCACCCCGGCTGGCATACCCTTGATCGCTAGCATGAGTTGGTACTGGCCGCGCTCCAGGCCTGCGTTCTTCACCACTAGCTCACTGAAGTGAAGAAAACGGCGGATCTGATAGCGGAACTCCGCCAGCGCCTGATAGTCCGACAAGGTGAGCTTCTTCATGCCGCGATTGTATCGTGCCGCGATCCAGTGACAACCTCTAGTATATCGTAAGACGATACAACGTGGGAGTCGATCGTGCACTCACAGCCGGCCGGTCATGGCCTGAACTAGAAGGAGCGCTCCGATACCTGCCAAACCGAGGTAGATGTATTTAAGAAAAGCTTCTCCCTGCAGGCGGTGATTGATCACCCTGCCGAGGAATACCCCTAGCAACGTCACCGGAAGCGAGAGCAGAAAATAATGGGTTACGGCGTGAACCCAGAGTCCGGCCAGCCAATAGCCGCCCATGCCAATGAGGCTGGCGGGCAGGAAATATCCCTGCAGCGTCGCCCGGAAGTGTTGCGCGGACCACTGTCGCATCGCGCCGTAAACCACGAGTGGCGGGCCATTCATTCCGTAGGCACCGCCCAGCACGCCGGCACAGAATCCACAGGCGAAGAGCCATCCGCGACTGTCCCGTCGTAGATGCAGGGGCGTGCGGCCGATCAGCGAGTAGACGGAGAATGCCACAATGATCGCTCCCAGCACACCCTTCACCACTCTTGGATGAGTGCTCGTCAAAAGCAGAAGGCCGAGCGGGATACCAGGAAGGGTCGAGAGCACCAGCCACGATGCGCTCCGGAGGTGGATCTTTCTCCAGTCCTGCACGACAACGATGCTGGCGATGGTAATCGAGACCAGCACGGCGAGCGGGGCGGCGATTTCCAGCGGGATGAAAAAAGCCAGCAGCGGAACTGCGATGAGAGCCTCGCCAAAACCGAAGGCAGACCGAATCAGCGTGGCGATAAATACGACAATCAAAACCTGCAGTGTGGTTGCGTCGATGTAGATCTCCGAGGCGAGCGGAATCAGTCCGACAAGCTGAGCTCCTTCATGCCGCCGATTGGATCGTGCCGCGATCCAGTGACACTTCTTGTATATCGTAAGACGAGAAACAATGAAACGCGATTTGCCTGTGCAGCCAGCTCAGCGCGCGGCAGTCACGTACTGCGCTTCGCCATTGCCGAACGACCAGTTTTCCTTCGACACTTCCACCAAATTGATGAACACATCCTCCCGGCGCAGCTTCAGGTTTTCATGCAGACCGTCGGCAACAGCTTTGTAGAACCGCTCCTTCATCTCAACGGTGCGGCCGCTGCTCAGAGTGATCTGCACAAAAATGCAATCGTCGGAACGATGAATGCCAAGGTAATCCCGGTCAAACAGCAACTCAGCTTTGGGATGTTCGGTGACGATCTGGAAGCGATCGTCCTTCGGGACAGCAAAAGCTTCCAACAAAGCTCGGTAAACAATCTCACCAATTTGTGCCCGATATTCCAGCGACTTGCCTTCGAGAAGATCAATTCGTACCAGAGGCATGCTATCTCCTTTAGCGAGGTGACGGATTTTGTTTCTATATCGATGCCAGCGCCAATTCATAGGGTGCTGCACGCCTGCCCGGGTCTGATTGCTGCCGCGATTTCACGTGTGTATAGTTTCTGGGCATGGCGATCGACCGCCGCACCTTACTCTACCTGTTCGGAATCGCTTCCGTGAGCCCGCTAGTGCCGGCGCAGACTGCGGCAAGTGCGAACGTTGCCGTCGCCAAGCCCGGAGAGAGCCGGTTCGCATTCTCGAGCGCGCGACAGGCCAGGCTTAGCCCCTGCAAGCTGGCCAGTGAAGACAGCGGCGGGACTTGTTCTGCTTTCGAATTGAGCGCCCTGCCGCAGACCGGCCCATTCCTGCACGTCCATCATCGCGAGGACGAGTGGTACTACGTTTTGTCCGGCGAGGTCGTTTTCAAAGCCGGAGGAGTCTCGCATAACCTGCCGGCTGGCGCCAGCATCTGGTTACCCCGTGGCATTCCGCACGTCTGAGCCAACACATCGACAGCTGAAGCCAAACTTATTCTTGTCTGCCAACCCGGTGGATTCGAGAAGTTCTTTGAAGAGATGGGAAACGAAATGGCGAGAGTGGATAGTGCGAACGCACAAAATAAAATGAAAGAAGTGATGGCAAAATAGGGAATTGAGTTGTTGGGACCGCCGCTCCTCAAGCCCTTGGCGCAGCAGCACTCCTGATCTCGCGACTTGTAATGCCCTGCTGTCGTGTTACACTTTTAAATTCGCAGACATTTCCGCTGACCACAGGACGTCCGACCCGCACATGCTTCTTTCCAAGGATTATGTGGGCTACCTGGCCCGCGAAGTTACCAAGAAATTGATTGCCGCCAAGGCTATCGAGACCTCGTCCGTCCCCAAGGTCACGGAGCGCGTCCATGCCGCATTGCTCGAAGAACTCACCCTGGAAGACCGCATCAATGACGAAGTCCGCGTCATCCTCGAAGCCTATGCCGAGGAGATGAACAAGACCGGCGCCAACTACCAGGAGATGTTCCGCAAAGTGAAGACCGAACTGGTGCGCAAGTACAAGGCGGTGCTGTGAGACTTAGCCGCGACAAAGTGAACGTTCTGGCGCGAGCCGTCGCCGACGCCCTCAAGCAGATGGACGAGGTTGATTTCATCGAAGACCCCAACACCATCCGCCAGGAAACCCGCAAGATCCTCGAAGAGCTTCTCAACCACGAAGAGAGAATCGACCAGACCGCACGCCAAAAGATCGAAAGCCAGAAGCGTACCATCCTCGAAGGCTCGCAGGAGTGGGACATCCTCTACCGCAAGTACTACAACGAGGAAGTGAAGAAGCTCGGCATCTGATCCGCGCCCTCGATTCCCATGTGACTCCCGTCACTGTCCCTTGGGCTTTTGTACCTCTCCTGCATCAAGCTTGTCGTATGCTCATTGGAACAGAGTTCGGCAGGTCAAGAGGAGTTCCAATTGAAATCTACGTTTGGTTTGAGCCTGCTTGTCTTCACGCTGTTGCCATCTGCCGCCGTGTCGCAAAGTTCCGCTCCGCCGAAAGCCGCTCAAAAAGCCACACCCGCCGGGTCTGCCCTACAGGCAAGCAATCCGCCACCGGGCAATGCCATGGCCCTTTCGCTTCCTCAGGCTCGCGAGGCGGTGAGAGAGGCTGTCGCGAAAACATTTGTCGGTCCGATGAAGTTCTGCTTCTTCCCGGTATGCGTCACCGAAGAACTCTCGGCTGCGACCGATTTCCGGCTTTCCTCAAAGGGACTCAGTTTTGCGACACCGGTCACCGTGAAGAACAAGACTGACCTCAGCAAAGTGTCTATCGATTTCAAGAAAACCAATGGAAGCTACGTTGAGGCGTTCCGCAGGGCGCACTCTTCCTGTTCCAAAGGCAGTTGTTACGGTGTCCGCCTTCTAATCAGGACCGAATCTGAAGAATATGGACTGGGACCGTTATGGCCGGATGAGGCAACCGCGCAAATGTTCGCCGATGCCTTCAATCGGCTTTTGTACGCGTCGCATCGCTTCGAAACCGAAGAAGACTTTGTAACCTTCAGCGCGGCAGCCAAGGCCTGGCGCGACAATCCAGCCAAGCCGCCTCTAAGTCCGGAAGCCGACCGTCACAGTATCCTGGCGGAGAACGCGATTCAGGAAAAGAATCTTGATTCCGCCGTCGAACACTATGAGAGTGCGGTTGAAATTCAGCCGATGTGGCCGCCCTTCTGGTTCAACTTGGGGATGATTTATGCCGAGCGGAACGATTTTGCCCACGCCGCCGATCGCATGAAGCACTATCTCGCCCTCGTCCCCGATGCCCCGGATGCCCAGGCCGCACGCACGAAGTTGATCATCTGGGAAGACAAAGCAAGCAAGTAAAAAAGTGGTCCGTGGTCAGTGGTCAGCAAAGGCGAAGCCACCGCGAGGTTTTCCTGCTGACCACTGACCACCGACCACTGCCTCTACCTACTCCCGGCATCCGTTGACTCGCGAACGCCGCGTCCGTAAGATGAAGCGACTCGAAAGCCACGCATCTTCCGGGCGATCGGCCTAATACATGATCGGGCAGACCATCTCGCACTATCGCATCATCGAGAAACTCGGCGGCGGCGGGATGGGCGTCGTGTACAAAGCTGAGGACACGCGGCTGCACCGTTTCGTCGCTCTCAAGTTCCTGCCGGAAGAAGTTGCCCGCGATCCTCAAGCCCTGGCCCGGTTTCAACGCGAGGCGCAGGCCGCGTCCGCCTTGAATCATCCCAATATCTGCACCATTTATGACATCGGCGACCAGGACGGCAAAGCGTTCATCGCCATGGAATTTCTGGATGGCGTGACCCTGAAGCATCGCATTGTGGGCCGCGCTCTGGAGAACGATACGCTCCTATTGTTAGCCATTGAGATTGCGGACGCGCTCGACGCGGCGCATAGCAAAGGAATCGTTCATCGCGACATCAAGCCGGCGAACCTCTTCGTCACCGAACGCGGCCACGCCAAGATACTGGATTTTGGCCTGGCCAAAGTCACCACCGGCCCCAGTTCTCCGAGCCTGCTGGCAAGCGCTGCAACGCAGGCCGCCAGCATCGACGAGCAACATCTCACCAGCCCCGGTGCAGCTCTGGGCACGATCGCTTACATGTCGCCGGAACAGGCGCTGGGCAAGGAACTTGATCCCCGCACCGATCTGTTTTCCTTTGGTGCCGTGCTCTACGAAATGGCAACCGGTACCATGCCATTTCGCGGGGATACCTCCGCCGCCATCTCGAATGCCATTTTGGAGCGCGCTCCGATTCCACCCATTCGCCTTAACCCCGATGTCCCGGCGAAGCTGGAAGAGATTATCAACAAGGCACTGGAGAAGGATCGCAACCTGCGCTATCAGCATGCCGCCGATTTGCGGGCTGATTTGCAGAGATTGAAGCGCGACACGGATTCGGGACGAAGAGCGCCGGCAGTGGCCGAGCCGCACTCTGAATCTCCAGGTCCAATCTCGGCGCAGCAAATATCCGCCCAGGTGCCAGCTTCGAGCAGCGTCTCGTCCGCCGCTGCTGTTGTGCTGCCGCCGCAAAGTTCTTCGGCCGTCTCCGTGCCACAATCTTCTTCCAAGAACCTGAGGCTGATTGGCGCAGCCGCAGCATTTGGACTCGTAGCACTTGCAGGCTTCTTCTTCTTCCGCAGTCGAACTCCGCGCTCTGCCGGCAGCTTGCAGCACAAGTCGGTCGCCGTGCTTTACTTCAACAATCTCTCGCAGGACGCATCCCTTAACTGGCTCAACAATGGTCTCACCGACATGCTCACCACGAACCTGGCCCAGGTCAAGGGTCTCGACGTGATCTCTACTGAGCGGGTGATGAGTGCGGTGCAGCGGGCGAGCAAAGATGGCAAGTCTCTCGATCCCGCCCAGGCGCAGCAAATCGCGCGCGATGCCGGCGCCGACGCCTACATCACCGGCGCCCTGTTAAAGATTGGTCCCACGCAACTGCGCCTCGACGTTCGTGCGCAGGACACCACCACCGGCCAGATACTATTCTCGGAGAAGTTGGAGGGGCAGGACGTGCAGAGCATCTTCGGCATGGTTGATCGGCTCACCGAGAAGGTGGCTGGCAGTTTTCTTCCCGCGTCGGAGCAGCCGCAAAAGGCGCCGGAGATCGAGCAGGCTTCCACCTCGAACGTGGAAGCGTACCGCCATTACCAACTAGGGGTTGACTACGACCGCCGCTTTCTTATTGCCGAGGCTATCCGCGAACTGGAAGAGGCCGTCCGTTTAGACCCGCAGTTTGCCCTCGCCTATATGCGTTTGGCTGATCAGTATTATTTTCTTAAAGGCGATCTGCGGCGTGGCAACGAGATGGCAGTCAAGGCCGAGCAACTACAATCCCGCCTGCCACGCTACGAGCAGTTGTCGCTCCAGGCGCTCAAAGCGCGCCATTCCCGCGACCTCGAGGCCGGGGCTGCTGCGCTTCAACAGTTGGTTTCCGAGTTCCCCCGCGAAAGCAGGGATCGCGCTATCCTGGCTTCCACCCTCTCCACCCTAGGAAAGCGGGATCAATCTCTGGAGTTGTTCCGGCAGGGACTGGCGCCCGATCCGAAGAACGAAGACATTCTCAACTTTGAATGCTACCAACTGGCGGAGTGGGGCGATTTCAATGACGCGCTGGCGGCAAGTGACTCCTACCTCTCGGTTCGTCCCGGCGATCCCAATCCGCTCGACACTCGCGGCGACATATTCTTCATTGCAGGCCGGGATGACGAAGCCGTCGCCGCCTACCGCAAAGCGCTCGAACTCAAACCGGACTTCAGCGATTACGGCGAGTATTTGAAGCTCGCCATCGTTTACACCGATCAGAAAAAAACCGACATGGCCCATGCTGCCTTCCAGCAATTTACCGAGCGCGCGTCTCCCCTCTCACGTCTTTATCTTGCCGGCTTCGATGCGCAGTTCAAGCAGTCGGAAGGGGACTTCGAAGGCGCACTCGCCAGTCATCGGGAGGCGGTATCGCAACTGGGGCGCGCAAAACAATACGAGGCTGCTGAGGATTTCCTGCGGCCATTCGCTGTCCTTTCTGTCCTATTGGGGCAAGGCTCTGCTGCCCTCTCTTTTTCGCAGCGACAGAAGCTCGATGACGAACAACTCTCAACCGTCGCATTCCTCGAAACCCTGGCGGGAAACTCCTCGGCAGCCGACCAAACCTGGCAACGATTCGCCTCCAGCCATCCTTGGGTCGCGCCCCGGGCAATCGCGATTGAAAAAGCCTATGCTGATATCAGCGCCGCCGTTCAGCGCGGCGACGGCCAAACCGCCTTGAATCGCGCTGCCAGCATTCCCGATTTGCAGGAACCTAATCTCCTGTTCCTCAAAGCCCGCGCTCATCTGCTCACCAATGACTTTGCATCCGCTGAAACCGAGTTTCACACCAGTTTGGCGACGCGACCGCACGTTGGAAAACCCCCGGGCGATAGCCCAGCGATTCCCCGCGCTTGAAATCCTCTCCCATTACTATCTCGGCCAGCTCTACGAGCGCACCGGCAAACACGATCAAGCCATCAATGAGTACCAGGAATTCCTCTCCCACTTCGCCAATTCACACACCAAGTTGGCCCAGGTCGGCGATGCGCGGGCAGCGCTCAAAAGAATGATGCATAGGCAGTGATGCAGTGATCGGAACACCTGCAAGGATCGCGGGCTCTTCACTGACCACCGACCACTGATCACTGGCAACTCACTAAAAAGCCCCGCGCAATTTTCCGCGCGGGGCGTGTGAGCAAGGGACACCCAGAGAAATTTTCAGGCTGCTTCCCGCCGTTTCTGAATGGTCTGCAGGGTCTGGCGATACTTCTGTGCATTACCAACGATCTTGCGCTGCGGCAGGCTGTTGATCCAAAGTTCGTGGGGAATGTCGCGGCGCTCGCGGCGGGTGCCGACCGCGCCCCGATGCAGAACGCTGGCTGGACGTTTGTCCTGGGTCTGCTGCTGCCAGCCGCTGCCGGCGCTTACGTTGTAAACGCCGATGTAGCCATTCATCAGCAGCTGAAACGGAGTCGTCATCTTGTTCATGCGATCGAACTGCGTGGAACCCTCGGTGCGGAAACTCTCGAACCATGCCGGGTAGACGAAATCGGACATCAGGATGTTGTCGATCTGATAGCCCAAGCTGTCGTCCTCGCAGGCATCACAGACTTCGTAGGCGTAGAGAATTCCGGCAGTGTTGTTGTTCTGCACGAAGACAGTCAGGTTGATGTTGGGGTCGCCGAGCATCTCCAGCAATTCGTGGCTGGCAGTGACGGTCCAGGATGTCCCCGCCTTGAGATCGCTGGCGGCGAAAACCTTGCCCATGGGCAGCCCCTCGGTGGTGAGGTCGTGATAACCGAGAGCGTTGGCCTGGTCGGAGTCGTCGAGCATCACCAGCCACCAAGTTCCGCTAGGCGGCTGAGTGCCCTTAGGGACAATGACGAGTTCGGCGTCGACGCCCCAGACAGGGCGGAAGTCGTTGGTGACTTGCTTCTGAAGGGCCGCTACAACCGGCACGACATCCGCGTCGGCCAGCACGGTGCTCTCGTTGATCAGAGAGATTTGGATGGTTGGAGTTTGTGCGTGGGTGGGTTGAGGCATACAGTTGGTCTCCTTGCAGAAAGAAATTCGGAGAACGCGCAGCGTGAGTTGCGTGACTCTGTGAGAAAAAGCTTATACGCTGAACGTGCAGAGGAAATGTTTGAGCCGCCAAAAAAGTGAAGCGTCAGTTCCAAATTGGAACTGCAGCAGCTGTACCGAATAGGGCCGAACAACTTTGAGTCAGATCGTCGTCCACCATGATTCCAACTGAAATCAAGATTGCGGTGACCCAAGCCGCCACGAAAGCGGGTTTTGATCTTGTTGGCATCGCTCCCGTCGACGACGCGCCGGAGCTGGAGTACTTTCCGCGCTGGATTGCGGAGGGGCACGCTGGCGAGATGAACTACATGGCAGCGCGCGACAAGCAGGGACGCCTGAAGCGCGCGTCTCTGGCACACGCCGCGCCCTGGGCTCGCAGCGTTGTGGTGTGCGCTCTCAACTACAACACAGCGCAGCCGTATTCCACGCAGGCTCCCGATCAAGCGCGCGGGTGGATCTCGCGCTACGCCTGGAGCCGGCAGGACTATCACGACGCAGTGATGCAGCGCCTGCGGCAAGTCGAGGCGGCTGCGCGAAATGCATGCGGGACACACGACCTCATTACCCGCTGTTACGTCGACACCGGCCCGATCGTCGAGCGTGTGGTGGCGAAGTACGCGGGCATCGGATGGATCGGGAAGAATACGTGCATCCTCAATCAGAAGCTGGGCTCTTGGCTCTTCCTCGGCGTGATTCTTACCTCGCTCGATCTCGCGCCCGATCTGCCTGCGCCCGATCGCTGCGGCAGTTGCACGCGCTGCATTGAGGCCTGCCCTACTGACGCTCTGATCGCGCCTTATCAGCTTGATTCCAACAAGTGCATCTCTTATCTCACGATCGAGAAGCGTGGCGCGATTCCAGAGGAGCTTCGCTCTGGGATGGGGCGGCATGTGTTTGGGTGCGACATTTGCCAGGATGTTTGCCCGTGGAACCGGAAGGCTCCAGTGACGAATGCCGTCGAGTTGCAGCCGCGGGAGGAGCTGGTGAATCCAGCGCTCGAGTGGCTGGCGGAGACGAGCGCGGAGGAATTTCGCAAGACCTTTCGCGGATCGCCGGTGCGACGGGCTAAGCGCTCAGGCATACGGCGCAATGCTATAATAGCTATGGGAAATAGTGGGGAGCGGCAGTTCCTTCCGCTGCTCGAAAAGCTGGCGGCGGATGAGGACGGGGTCGTCGCTGAGAGTGCTGCCTGGGCCATCAGGAAGCTGAGCTGAATCCAGATCAAAAAAAATACGGATCGATCTGGTTAAAATCTCTGGAATCAGTGGGTTACGGCCTTCGGGATCTGTTGGAATCCGTGTAAAATCTTGGAAACAAATTACTTACCCGTAAAATATTCGATTTAAAGGACTTAGGTGATTCTTGCTTGGCTAAGTACTTTGGAATCAGCGGGTCGTCCGTAAAATATTGATTCCGCTATAGTTATCTCGTTGCTATTATTTTGTCAAAGAGCTACTGCGTAGTGAGTATGGTCTCAAGGCTTTGGAATCGAAGTCAAGGGAATTCGAGAGCACGGTGACGGACGACTTTCACCCGCGGGCGAGGAACAGCAGGTTCCTCCACTCCGCCGTCGCTGTCGCTCCGGTTCCGGTCGGAATGACAAAAATTCAACTTGGCCAGGTGCTCCGGTCACTGCAGCTTTGCGTACTCTGCTTTGGCCTGTTTCAGGATGGGGATGCCGGGGTCGGCGTCTTTCCAGAGCGTGAGGAAATCCTTGTAGGCGGCAAGGGCCCGGACGCGAGCGGCATCGGCATCCGCCCCCTGCGAGGTTCTAGCCTGCAAAGCATTCGCCCGTGCCACTCCCAGATGGGCCAACGCTCCCGTCCAGCAGTTCCAGACGATGCCGCTGTGGTCGAGAATCTTCTGAAATTCGGCGGCGGCAGCGCTGCCCTGCCCGGCTGCCAGATGCGCCTCTCCGCGAATGTAAGTGTGATACAGACAGGGAAATATTAGTTGCGGAAAGAATTTGACCCAACTCAAAGGTCGAGGCAGTTTGCCGAGCATTCAGGGCGAGTGCTGGATTGTTCTGATTAAGTGCCATTTGTGCCTTAATCGCGGGCAGCCAAAGAAAGTGCATCTGCGTATCCACTGGGAAACCTCTGTTGAGGTTTTGCGCCAGCGACTCGGCTCGCGCCGCATCCCCTGCCATCGCAAATCCCAGCGCCGCTTCCGCCTGAACTTCGCGACTCTTCGGATACAGCTTCAGCCCATACTCCGCTTGCTCTTTCGCATCCTGCCGATCACCGAAAGCAGCTTCTCGCAGGGCCGCATTCTCCAGCCATAACGCGCCGCTCTCCCCGCTATCAGCCCGAACGGCGACTTCTAGCGCTTGCTTGGTTAGTTTGTCGTGCATTGCGCAGGTGACCTGCATATGCCTCCGTGTCGGATGCAAGCGAAAATCTAAAGTTCTCTTCGCGCCTACCTGTAAACCAATTTAGCTGTTCCTTCATGCCCAGGGAATCCGCCCTCAGAAACGCGAGAGCATACCGAATGTAATGAAGTTGAAGATCGTCGAGTTAAGTTTGGCCGATCGAATTGTCGTTTGCCCGGTGCGCGACCATCTTAGGGGCTGCGCTGTGACGCGTCAATGAATTGCGGGTGTGGACTCCGGATTCGGTGGGCGGAATTCACACACTTCTACATTTCCTTATCTGCTGATTTTTCTATCGGGTACACGCTGTATGCCGAAATGCTTACATGGGCACTTGACTTCGGTAACTCGCGCTCCCCTTGCCTGGCAACTAATCTATCTCGAAGGGGTTCCTAACTTAAGGGATAGCCATGCCTGTTTTGAGCAGAATTCGGCGCGCCATGGGCACGTTGTTCGTGCTGGTACTGAGCTGCGCCGGTTTGGCTCGCGCATCGTCCGCCACGCTTCTGCTCGAGGAGCCTTACGGCAAGCTGGGATTCTTTACGGCTACGGGGCACGCGGCCGTGTATTTATCTGGAGTTTGCGCTGAGACGCCGCTGGTGCTGCGTCCCTGCGAACCGGGAGAAGAGGGAATTGTCATCAGCCGCTATGACGGAGTCGGCGGATACGATTGGGTGGCGATCCCGCTGATTCCTTATCTTTACGCGGTCGAGCAGGCGGACGATATTCCGCTGTTTGTGGACGCGAAGATGGTGAATTTCCTGCGGGACCAATACCGGCGCAAGCATCTGGAAGGAGTTGCGCCGGATCGGGACAACGGAGAAACTCCGGGCGGAAACTGGTATGAGCTTGTGGGCACGGCTTACGACCGCACGACCTATGGGTTCGAAATCGAAACTACCCCGGCGCAGGACGAGGCTTTTATCCGGCGAGTACAACACGACGCCGAATCGTTCCCATTTCCGTCTCGTCACCCGCAACTGCGCCGATTTCGCCAAGGACGTAATCAACTTTTACTACCCGAGATCCCTGCACCGCAGTTTGATTGCGGATGTTGGAATCACAACTCCGAAGCAGATGGCGAAGATGCTGATCAAGTTCCGCGGGCGGCATTCCGAATTGCAGTTCTCGCGCTTTGTGATTCCGCAGGTTCCGGGCAGCGCGGCGCGCAGCACGCCGGTGCATGGCGTGGTCGAGTCTTTTCTGAAGTCGAAGAAGTATATTGTTCCCAGCGCCGTGGCCAGTCCGATCTTTGCGGGATGCGTGGCGGCCGTCTACGTTGGGACGGGCGCGGGACGCTTTGATCCGGCGCGGCAAGCGCTGGTTTTCAACGCCGGGCGCGGTCTGGAACCGCCGCTTGGGGCGGAGGATCGCCGTTCTTATCAGAGCGAACTGAACCATCTGGAACTGAATGTGGATCCCGGGGAGAAATGGAAACGCCTGTTGCGCAACGCCACGCCGGAGTTTGATGCGCAGGGGCGGCCGGTCATGCGCATTCGCCTGGGAGAAGAAGTGGTGAGCGTCGGCGTAGCGGGCAGCAACATCTTCGCCAATGACGCGCCGGAGGCGTTCACCGAGCAGCTTCTGGAGGCACGGTTGCGCGCGGAACTGCGGCGGGGAAATCCGCCAAAGGCTTCGGAGAGCGATGTTACGCGCGACTGGAATCTGCTTCAGGAAGCTTTGAACGGATCTGATATCGAGGTGGCCGCAGGATCGCAGAGGCCGCAGCAGGCGGGTTCGCCAGCGCGCCTGGAGCGTGCCGGCAATCAACCGTGATGGATTTCAGGGCTCGCGGGCGCGGCTGAAAAGGTTGCGGAAAAGGCCAAAGTCGACTCTCAGCCCCTAAAGGGGCGATTGATTTCGAAGCGGTTGCGGTATCGCTGAAGCGATACCCTGATACGAAGCTCGAGTTCTTCCTCAGCCGTGGAAGCCGCGCCCTTTCAAAGCGCCACTACTGTTGCTGCTCGGGTTGTTGTGGCGGTTGCCCCGGCGGAACTGCTGCGCCGGGCCTGCCGGGAGGGTAGAGTCCCGGTTGGCCGGGCTGTTGCTGAAGCTGTAGTTGCCGCTGCTGCATTTCCTGCAACATCTGCTGTGGAGTTCTTACTCCAGGCTGTTCGGCTGGAGGCGGCGTCTGTTCGGCTTCCGCAGTTGCGGCCTGGTCGGGGTTGTCGTCGGCGGCGTCATCCGCGGGATCGGCATCAGGAGCATCCGCCGCAGCCTTGGCTACTTCCGCGGACGGGGCGGCTTTGTCGCCGGGAGTCGGCGTGTCGCCTGTCTTGGCCACCAGCACGACCCGCACCAGCAGGTTGGCATTGTCCGGGGATCCCAACAGGATGTAATTGAAGCGTGATCCGTTCAGCAGTTCGGCCATCACTTCCCGCGCCGGGCCCGGACCGAGGCGCGTTACCACTCGCTCACTGGCGGTGGGCGGAATTTCGATGTCGGCGGAAGTGTGCTTGCGCACGCCGCGCAGAATATCGCCGAGCGTGGAGTTGGGAGCGACGATGGTCAGCTGGCCATCCTGATAACTTACTTGCGGCGCCACTGGCGCCATAGCATCCAAGGGAACCTGGGGAACGGGCCCTTGCGGTCCGGAGGGCAATGGAGGCGGCAGGGGTTGCTGCTTCTTGACCTTGTGGGTGCGGCGCGGCGTTGTATTCGTGTCAGCGCGTCCCGCAACCGGCAGGCACAGGGCGCCGGCGATTAGCAACCCGGTAAACTTTAGTCTCGTGCTCATGAGAACCCCTCCAATTCGACTTTACTCATTAGCTCATTCTGGGAGACGGTAGATGTGTAACAGCAATTCTAGCACCGCTTTTGGATTGAGGCGCCTGCTGACCGCCAGCCCGGGACTGCTCTACCTTATAGAACGCATTGACTTTATTCTCTTGCAGGGGAAAGATACGACTTCCGGCGCAGGCGCAGATGTGCAACTTAGTTGCACTTACCGGAATTCACTTGGAGCGTAGAATCTGTTGGGGGATGGAGAGAAGTGGCTGACCAAGACTGCCGGTTGGAACTCGGACTTTTAAAGACCAGAAACGCGCTATCGGTTCAGCGCCGCCGCACCTTGCTGTTTGGTTGTGCCGTGCTGGGGCTGCTGGTATTTTCCGCACAGAGCGTTTTGGCGGAGAGTTGCCTCGCTGCCAGCGACATGGATGAGGCCACGCGGGCCGCGCTCACTAACACGGGGACCCGCTATTTCAATTTCGTCGCTGCGGGCGATGTGGCATCGCTGCGGCAGAATGCCATCCCGAGCCTGGCGGCTGACTTCTCCAGTATTGAGGAGACTGTCAAAGATAACCAGGCGGCGCTTGCCGATTCCAAGGCCGCGGCTCGGCCGCCGTTTCTGCTGGAAGCGGAGGGCACAGCGACTATTCCGCGCGCGGAATTTTACTGCGGTGTTTTCGGAAGCAAGGGACAGACCCGCGACAGCGCAGCCTTTGCCCTCAACAACCTTTCCCCCGGCAAGTATGGCGTGGTCATCCTGGATGCATCGTTCCCCAGGGGCGCATATACCATCTCGCTGATCCTGCAGCAGATCGGTTCTGACTGGAAGCTCGGAGGCCTCTACGTCAAGGCCGCGCAATTCGGCGGGCACGACAGCGATTGGTTTAGCACGCGGGCCCGCGACTTCCAGACCAAGGGGCAACTGCACAATGCCTGGCTCTACTACGTGGTGGCGCGCTCGCTGGTTTCGCCCCTGCCGTTCATGAGCACCGCGGCCACCGACAAGCTCTACGACGAGTCACAGAAACTGCAACCCGCGGATTTTCCGGCGGAGGGCAAGACCGCGGATATTACTGGGACGACCGCTGGGACCACCGCCGGCACTGCGACTTACAAGCTGACCGCTATCTTTCCCGAGGTCGTGGGCAATGATCTGGACTTGATCGTGAGGTATCAGGCGAGCGATGTTTCAAACAGCAACCAGACCTATCAGAACAACGTTGCGATGATGAGGGCGTTGCTCGCGAAGTACCCTGAACTGAGAGGCGCATTCACTGGAGTCGTTGCCCGCGCCGTTGACCCCGGTGGACACGAGTACGGAACGCTGCTGGCGATGAAGGAGATCAAGTAGCAGTGGTCAGTGGTCAGTTCTTGTTCAGCACACAATCCTGTGGATTCTTATCGTCGCGCAGGCCTAGGAACACTGGGGCTCGCAGCTTTGGGCCGCTTCCTTCGCTTGTGCCGTCTGTCCACTCAGCGTATTCGATCTCGGCTACCAGTTCGGGCTTGACCCAGTAAACTTTTCTTAGCGCTTCTACTTCGCCGTGGAATGGGTTCTTCTTCGTCTCGCGTTTCTTCAACAGCTTCCAGACTTCTTCCAGCGACTTTTGGTCGAATCCGCTGCCGGCTTGGCCGACATGAATCAGGCGGTCCTGCTTGTCATAGAGTCCCAGAACGATTGATCCGAAATGTGCGCGGCTGCCTTCGGGCTCGGTGTAGCCTCCGATCACGGCTTCCAGTCGGTGCCTGATCTTGACCTTGAGCCATTCGGTGGAGCGGCGCTCCTGGTAAGTGCTGTCGCGCTTTTTGGCGAGAATGCCTTCCAAACCCTTTGCGCTCGCCATCTCAAACAGCGCCTTGCCTTGCTTCTCATAGTGGTCGGAATAGCGGACCGATTCGCCCGTGACCAGTAGGGAAGCCAGCTTTTTTTTCCGCTCCTCCAGCGGGACCTTCCGCCAATCGTAGCCATCGAAGTAGAGCAGATCGAAGGCGTAATACAGCACGGGCACGCCCGACTTGGCTTCCCCGCGGCGGCCGCCGGGGCGAAAGCCGGTCCGCTGCTGCATCAGGCTGAACGATGCGCGCCCCTCGTCATCGAGCGCGACCACTTCGCCGTCGAGGATCGCAGTTTTTGCGTGGACAAATTTCGGCAGATCCTTCAACTCGGGAAAGCGCCCGGTCAGTTCGTTCTGATTCCGAGAAACCAGCCGCAGCTTGCCGTCCTCGATGAAAGCGATCGCCCGGTAGCCATCCCACTTGATCTCGAATAGCCACTCCGCGCCGTCGAAGGGCACGTCGACTGGCGTCGCCAGCATGGGGTGGATGGTCGTGGGCATGAGGCGCTTGACTGCGGCGGAGGACGGTGCTGGCGAAGGCAAAACCTTTACCACAGGGGGCACGGAGGACACGGAGTAAGTCTTGGAAGCCTTGGCAGACTTAACCTGTTTTACCCTGTGTTCCTCTGTGCCCCCGGTGGTTAGATTTTTTTGTTTTTTTTTATCCAGCTTCGCGACTGCATCGGCAAGCCAGGCTGCTTTTAATTTCCCACCGCCTGCTGGACGGCTTCTCCACTCTTTTGATCCTGAATCTCCGGCGATCTCAGCCAGGCTGCGTTTGGTCAGCACCGACTCGTCATAGTCGTCGATGTCGTACCCTTCTACAACGTGCTGGTCATGCTTCTTGATCAGGAGCCATTCGGTTCCCTTACTTCCCGGGCGGCGGCCCTTCATCTTTACCAGCGCGAAGTCTCCTTTCAACTTTTTGCCATCGAGGCGGAATTTCAAATCGCCCTTGGCCAACATGGCCGCAGCTTCGGCCTCGGTGCCCGGCACATATTTTCCCTGCACTGCTTTCCCCTGCACCGCGGCCGGAGACAGCGGCTGCCAGCTACCCACATCCCACACCATCACCGTGCCAGCGCCGTAGTTGTTTTCCGGGATGATGCCCTCGAAATCGAAATACGAAACCGGATGATCCTCGACCTGCATGGCCAACCGCTTGTCCGCCGGATCGAGCGAAGGCCCTTTGGGCACAGCCCAGGATTTCAGCACGCCCTCCATCTCGAGGCGAAAGTCGTAGTGCAGCCGCGTGGCGTCGTGTTTCTGGACGACGAAGCGGTGCCCTGTTTTGGACTCAACTTTCGGAGGGGGTTCCGGCGTCGATTCAAACCGACGCTTGCGTTTGTATTCTTCAAGAGCCATAGCGAACACCATTTAACCACAGAGATGCCTCTCGGCTTCGCTCGGGGCAGGCTCCGTCACAGAGAAAGCTACATGGGGAGAGAAGGTTATGTGGGGACGGACGCACTCGTCCGTCCATGCCGAGGGAAGCTCGGATGCTGCCGGTGTCACCACAACTCCAGAGTTCGCTAGAATGCTTGCGACATGCAACGCGAATTTCCTGAAGTGCCGCTGGTGGGCGTGGGCGCCATCATCATTGAAAACGCCCGCGTGGTTCTGGTGAAGCGCGCGCACCCACCCTTGCAGGCGGAGTGGTCCATCCCCGGAGGCGTGCTCGAAGTGGGCGAACTGGTGCGCGACGCTGCCATCCGCGAGGCTCGCGAAGAAACCGGACTTACCGTGGAGCCCGGCGAACTGCTCGGCGTCTATGACCGCATTCTGCGCGACCCCGAGAAGCGCGTGCAATATCACTACGTTTTGATTGATTTTCTATGCCGCCGGGTTGCGGGAGATCTTGCCGCCACCAGCGACGCGGCGGAGGTGCGCTGGTTCCGACGGGAAGAACTGCCGGCGCTGAGGCTGGCGGAAGATACGCTGGATGTAATCCGCAAAGGTTTTCAAAGCGCGGGCAGGGGAGCGTAAGGGGAACGTTACTTGGATTCCTGCAACAGGACCACATCGGACTCGGAGTGGTTGCGGAGCACGCCCAAGCTTTTGCCGTCCGGCGACCAGTGGAACGAAGTGATCTGCTCGGACGTAAAGTTCGTGATCTGGTGGCCGGGCGAGCCGTCGAGCGGCTGAATCCAGATATTGTCCACGCCTTTTTCCTGGATGGGATAGGCCACATTCTTGCCGTCGGGAGTGAATTGCAGGCCGCCCCGGGCGACGCGTGCGTCGGCCTTGAGCAGTCGCGGCGCCGAGGAGCCGAGGTCGAGCAGCGCGAGCTTCTGTTCACCGTTCTGCGTAGCTGGATCGACGACTTCCACCATGTAGGCCAGCGTCTTGCCGTCGGCAGACAGCACATGTCCGCTGCCCGCAAGAAAGCTATTAGGCACGACGCTTCCCGGAAGCGGCTCAGCTTTTCCAGAGCCATCCAGCGGCACGCGCGAAATCCGCCGGCCGTCTTGATCGTAGTAATAGACCCATTTTCCATCCGGGGAACAAATCGCCCGCGTGTCACGCTTTCCGTTGGTTACTTTTACCGGGCTTGAACCATCGGCATTGGCTCGCCAGACATTGGCAGTGTTCACACCGCCATGAAATATCCACGTAAAGATAAGATGGTCGATTCCGCAAGGCGAAACATCAAAAATTCCTGCAGCCGCATCGCCGATGAGTTGGGTTTGATCCTTGCCGTCGACCGTCGTGTGCAGGAGCCGCGGTCCATCGCCTATCAGCAAAGCTCCGTCGGCTGTCCAATTAAACCCACGAACTTCCTGTCCTGCCGGAAACACGGGCTTGAAATCCGCGCTCTGGCTGCCCGCGCCGGGAAGTATATGTAGACTCTGTGTGGTCTTGAGTTGGACCGAGGCCAGCGTCTTGCCGTCAGCCGAGCGCGTCAGAGTTATATACCGGTTGGTGTCGCGAGTGACGGGCTGAAGCTGTCCTCCGGCACTGGAAATGAATCCGATCTGCGCCCGCAAGAAGCTGGGCCCCGCTTGCTGGTAGAGGGCAAGAATTCCGCGGCCCTCGGGCAGGTATGTCAAATCGAAAGGCAGCTTATCGTTGAACGTTGCGAAGCGTTGGGTTTCTCCAGTATCAACATCCACCAACTGAATTCCGCCGAGAGCCTGGTCGGGCTGAAATAAGCTCGCGGCGATTTGTTTGCCATCCGGCGACCAGCTCAGGAATGCGGGCAACTCGGCGACCGGTGCAATCCGCAAGATCTTCTCATCGTTACCGCTGAGATCGGCGGTGAGCAGCCGGGTCTTGCCGATCTCAGGATCGTTCGCGCGAGCATAAGCCATGCGCTTGCCGTCAGGCGAAAAGGTAATTTCGCTGTCGATATCCTTGACCACGGTTTGCGGAGTCCCGCCCAGCACCGGTGCGCGGTAGAGGTTGTAATCGCTGTTGATCGCGTTCAGAGCTTTCCGAAAGTAGATGTAGTTTCCATCCGGCGAAAACGCCAGACTGCGGTAAGTAGAGGCTGAGGGCGGAATGACTTGCGTATCGCTGGCGGTGGGCACGTTGCGCAGCCACAAACTCTGCAAGCCGTTGTCGTCCAGAACACTGAGCACGTACTTCCCGTCCGGAGAAATCGCGGCCTCCGCTGCCTTCCCCGAATTCGTGACCTGCGTAACGGCGAAGTTCTGGAAGGGTGCGGGGCCGGGCCGGTGGAGCATCGAATAGACGCCATACCCGGCGGCAGCCAGCAAGATGAGCGCCGCAATCGCGATTGCGCCTGCTCCCCACTTGTGTTGCTTGGCAACGGCGGCGACCGCGGAACTGCTGGTGTGCGCGGGCTGAGATGGACCACCGCCTGAAATCGGAATTGCGCCGCTGGCTTGAGCGGCGGCATTCGACAATGCCGGCGCCGCGCTGGAACCGCTGGCGGGGGCAACCTCCGTCGCCGCCCGGCGACTGGACTCGGTGTCGCGCTTCAGGCGCTGCAAATCGGAGCGCAGGTCCGCGGCATGCTGGTAGCGCAGGCTAGGATCTTTTTCCAGGGACTTGTGGATGATTCGTTCGAGTTCCGCCGGGATTTGAGGATTCAGCCGAAGCGGGGGAACCGGCGCGCGGTTCAGGATGCCGTCAAAAATCTCCGCGGACGTGCTTCCTGAAAACACCTGCCGTCCCGTGGCCATTTCGTAGAGCACGATGCCGAACGAAAAAATATCGCTGCGGGCATCGAGATCGCGTCCGCGAGCCTGCTCCGGCGACATGTAGGCCACTGTGCCCAGCGTCGTGCCGGGACTCGTGAGATTGATTTCCCCTTCGGTGGCAGCTCCCCCAAGAGTTTCGCCGTTAGTGCTGGAGACGACCTTTGCCAGGCCGAAGTCGAGCACCTTGGCTTGTCCGCGTTCGGTCACGAAAATGTTGGCGGGCTTAATGTCGCGGTGGATGATGCCTTCCGACTGCGCGGCATCGAGCGCGTCGGCCACTTCGATGCCGACAGTGAGAATCGTCTCCAAAGGCAGGGGCACGCTGCCGATGCGGTGCTTGAGGGTGACGCCCTTCAGGAGTTCCATTGCGATGAAGGGATGCCCGTCCGCTTCGTCGATGTCGTGAATGGTGCAAATGTTGGGATGGTTGAGCGCGGACGCGGCCTGCGCCTCACGCCGGAAGCGCTCGAGCATGGCCGGGTCGCGAGCGAGTCCCTCGGGCAGGAACTTGAGGGCGACAAAGCGGCGAAGTTTGGTATCCTCGGCGCGGAAGACCACGCCCATGCCGCCGCCGCCAAGTTTTTCCAGCACGCGATAGTGGGAGATCACGCGGCCGATCGGGAATTGGTCTTCTGCCATGCGCTCCGAATCTTAGTTCCGCATGGCACCCACGTCAACCCGGGGATTGAGCAGGCAAGCGCTGTTCTATACCGGCAGGGTCCCGAAGCCGCGCTAATTCACTCCGTCGTCGGCCCACTCCGCATCGCACGCATGACACCTCCACCCCGGGCGCTGCACGGGCATGGGCACGCGGAGGAATGCGCTCATGTAGGCGATGGGGCGGTCCAGTTCCTGAAAGTTCACGTCCAGCGACTGGCAGTTGGGACAGCGCGGCTGCTCGTACAGCCCGATGCCCTGCACGTAGAGGCCTTCGAGAATCGGCTCGGCGAGAATCTTGCGCGCGTTCTCTACATCGGCGGCGCGCACGTTGAGTTTGATGCCGCCGATGAAGTTCGAAATGAACCAGTCGAGGCGAACCAGGTTGTCGTCGGCCAGAAAACATTCGATACCCGCCGACTCCAGACTGCCCTTGGCCAGCAGCGCCTCCGGCAGGTCGCGAAACTGCTGGATGGTCACTAGCTCGCGCATTTCCATCTGCTGCCGCGGTTGCTGCGATGGATCGTCGGCTAATTCGTCGTCAGGAAATTCAAGGTGCCGGCGGTCCAGCTCATCTTCGAGCGCGTCCCAAGCCAACTCGGTCAGCGACTCCGCGCTCTGGGCGAGCTCTTGCAGCTCTCCATCGGTCATGGCGGCGTAGTTCGCCACCAGGCGGCGGCGCTCGCGCTGCTCGTCTAGGTAGGATTCGTCCAGATAGGGCACTGGGCAAGGATACCGCAAGATTGGGTCTTGGGCATCAGGTCTTGGGTGTTGGGTCTTTGCCTGAGGCCTACCCCTCGACACCTGAGCGCGGATGCAGTCTTCGTACTGCGCCTGCCAAGAAACGACAAACGGCCCGCAGTTGAACCTGCGGGCCGTCCGGTGGACTGTTTGGGATTGACCAAGAGGTGGTCACTCTACGTGGCAATGGAAAAAACGTGATGAATACAAGGTATTTAACGTTCCAACTTGGGCGAAGCGGGGGCGAATGGACCCGATTGTTGGACCCTAGTTGGACCTAAATTAGATGGCTGCGGTGTTCGCCAATAAGCTTGCGGAAATCAATTGAGGTTTGGAACAGATTTTGACGTGTATGAACACGTGACGTGAGCGGGGGTTTTTTGTACCACGTGGAATGAGAGAGAATCCACTTGGAGGAAAAGCTGGTCACGCCGATGAAGAGGTACTAAGCAAAACAGATCATGACGATGCTGCGGCAGATCGAAGTAAGCATCGCGAACGGAAAAACCACCCAACAAGCCTGCTGAAACTCGGGGTGGAAATCTACTCCTTGCATCTTGTTTGCATCTGTCCGATTCGGTCGCTGTGCGTTAGTGGAGAACTGGATCGGGTTTCGGCGGGAGGCCGATCACTTCCTTAGGCGCAGTCCCTTGGCAGCCTGGATTATAGATAGGCCCCCGCCCTCCTTTCTCCGAGCCTGCTGGTTGGCTTTAGCACCACCAACTCTACCCGGGCGTGGGAACCGACATTGTCATGGAATCAATTACACGCTTTGATCGCTGGTCATTGAGTGTAACCGCGATGTTACAACAACCATCCTGTTGAGCGGCTACCAACTCCACGGCTTTCATTGACTTGCCTACTTCTCAGACGTAAGATTCGCGCCAGTGATCGGCCAAACCATTTCGCACTACCGCATCGTCGAGAAGCTCGGTGGCGGAGGGATGGGTGTCGTCTACAAAGCTGAAGACATAAAACTGCATCGCTTCGTCGCCTTGAAGTTCCTTCCCGATGAGGTCGCCAAAGATGCGCAAGCTCTAGCCCGCTTCCAACGCGAAGCACAGGCTGCTTCCGCACTGAATCATCCCAACATCTGCACGATCTACGAAATCGACGACCAGCACGCCGCAGCCTTCATCGCCATGGAGTTCCTCGATGGGATGACGCTAAAGCATCGCATCGGCGGTAAACCTTTAAAGATCGAGACGGTACTGTCACTTGCTATCGAAATCGCAGACGCGCTCGATGTCGCACACTCCGCGGGCATCGTGCATCGCGACATCAAGCCTGCCAATATCTTCGTTACGAAACGTGGGCACGCCAAGATTCTCGACTTCGGGCTTGCGAAGATCACCGTGAAGCGGGAGAACGTTGCCATGAGCGCCCCTACCATAAACTCGGAGGAGCATCTCACCAGTCCAGGGCAAGCGCTTGGCACGATCGCCTACATGTCGCCGGAACAAGTCCGCGCCAAGGAACTGGACGCCCGAACCGACCTGTTCTCTTTCGGGGCGGTGCTGTACGAGATGGCAACAGGGACGTTACCGTTCCGTGGGAGCAGCACAGGAGTGATTTTCGACTCGATCCTGAACCGGGCACCCATTCCTCCCGTGCGCCTGAATCCCGATCTTCCTCCCAAGCTGGAAGACATCATCAACAAGGCTCTGGAGAAAGACCGCGACCTACGCTACCAGCAAGCTTCAGAAATTCGCACTGACCTACAACGGGTAAAACGAGATGTGGAATCTGGAACAGGTGGAGCGGTAGCCGACAAAACCGCTGAGACTCGTGTTTCACGCCGAGGCTTGATCGCGATAGTCGGAGGTTTTGTCCTACTGCTTGCGCTGGCGATCATCATGACGGTGCTAAACATAGGCAGTGTGCGTGATCGCCTGACTGGCCGAGCGCGACTTCCGCAGATTCGTTCCATCGCTGTGCTCCCTCTGGCAATGGTTTCCGGCGACCAAGAGGAAACCTATTTCGCAGATGGAGTGACTGACGCGTTGATCACGGAACTCGCTCAGATCGGGGAACTTCGTGTGATATCGCGAACTTCGGTAATGGTCTACAAAGGCACCAAGAAACCACTACCGCAGATTGCTAAGGAGCTGGGGGTTGATGCTGTAGTGGAAGGTTCCGTTCAGCGCTCAGGAGATAAGGTACAGATTCATGCTGAGCTGATTCAGGCCTCAACTGACCGTCTTTTATGGGCCAAGAGTTACGAGCGAGATTTGCGGGACATCTTGACGCTACAGAGTGCAATAGCCAAAGCGATCGTTGACGAGGTTGAAGTTAAGATCACGCCGCAGGAACACGCTCGGCTAGCGAAGTCTCATTCAGTGAACCCCCAGGCGCACGAGGCATACCTAGCTGGCCGCTTCTATTGGAACAAACGAACTGCAGAGGGGCTTACGAAGAGCATCGCTTATTTCCAACAAGCCATTGCTAATGATCCAGGCTATGCGCTGGCTTATGCAGGCCTAGCGGATTCATATCACGCGCTGCCTGAATTGACCACGGTGGCAGTCGGGGAGGCTTTGCCAAAGGCCAGAACCGCAGCGCTAAAGGCTCTTGAACTAGATGAGTCTCTGGCAGAAGCTCACTCCGCGCTGGGGACCATTAAGGAAGATTATGATTGGGACTGGACAGGGGCGGAGGAGCAGTACAACCGCGCCATCGAACTGAATCCGGGAAACTCGGCTGCTCGCGCTTTTTATTCCAATCTCCTGCTGGAAGAGGGGCGTTTGCCCGAAGCTTTATCTGAAGCCAGGACTGCCCAGCAGCTTGATCCCCTCTCGGTTCTGGCAAACGATAATCTCTCCGCTGTTTTGTACTTCTCGGGTGAGTACGATCAATGTATTCACCAGTGCCGGCGGACCCTGGAACTCGATCCCATGAGCCAGCAAGCCCATCGTCATCTCGGGCAGGCCTATGCGCAGAAGCAGCTTAATGCAGAGGCCATTAGAGAACTCCAAAAAGCGATCGAGCTTTCCCTTGGAAGCGATGAGGCCCTCGCCGAACTCGGATACGTCCTCGCTGTTTCAGACAGTAAAGATAAGGCGCGGCGTATTTTGCAACAGTTGATGCATCCAGTTGACGGTCACGTTTCTCAGTATCGTTTAGCGATCGTCTATATGGGGCTGCGAGAAAACGACAAAGCGCTAGAGTCTCTAGAAAACGCGGTGAGAGACCGGTCGCCCGGCGTGGTTCATCTCAAAGTATCTCCACCGTTTCTTGAACTTCGATCTAACCTGCGTTTTCAACAGCTAGTCCGGGATATGGGTCTACCAGCGGAAGCGAGATCAGGGAGCCTACCTCCCTAGCCAAATCAACGAGAGCGTGCTTCCAGGCACCATGCTCAGGAGACGGCAAACCCATTCCAAGAGTTTGTTTTCTTCGCGTGGATGGTGAGTCGATTTCTTACCCCGCATAAACGCCAGGAGCGCCGGATCGGAACCGAAAACGCTTTCAAGCTCCTGCCACGTGAACGCGGATATTTTCCTATTTCCGACCAGATCGGGAGTCTTGTCGTTTACATCCCTGATGTCTTTCGGGTTCTCTGTGCCCATAATCTTGTTCTTGTCGATATTGTAGATCTGCGGAGTGTGATTATCGTTCCAAACTACAAGGCGTCCGATCTTCGCATCGTCTGAATCGGAAAGGACTACGCTGGTGGAATGATCGTTGTCGTTGAACAGCGCAAAAACGGTGAGGTCGTGCTGGTGACTGAACATTGCCGAGTACAAATCGGTAGAGTTCAATCTGCTCCGGACAATGATGGAACGGTCCGCCCGATCAAGGAACTCTTGCGCGTCCAACTTCAACGCTCCTGATTTCAATCTACCTTCGAGGTGGAGGGTTCCCGAACCCGTTTGTAGTTCACCAGTGACAGTGCCTCCGGAAGTCTGCCCCAACGCCACTGTGCAGCTTGCACAGCCGAGGGCTAATCCACAGGTTGCCGCCTTGAGAAAGCCGCGTCGCTCCAACTCCATGGCTCTCGTCCTTTCTTGCTCGCCGGAATCCGGGGGCTGAACCTTTGTCTTGCTCCGTGAGCGTCAATCTCAATCTTACAAACAATCGGAGTTTTGGTTAGGCTTTATAGGCGACAAATCCAGGGTTTGTCAATACAATTCGGCGTAAGGTGGAGTTCGGTACAGAGCGTTAGCGCATCTGGAGTGGCTCGCGCTAACGCTTTTCAGTCGAGAACTTCGCAAGACCCGGATGTCGATGCCGCCCGCCTCCGGGCGCATGGCGCCTACAAAGATTTCCTCGCCCTCTGGAAAGACCCAGACATCCCATCCTGAATGAAGCCTAGGCGGAGTAGGCAAAGCTGCAATAGCAGGAGAAAATCCTGCCTCGTCGCTTGTTGTTTGCGATGGTTTACGTAACGAGGCCATTCCACTCAAAACCCCTTCGCCGGGGTCAGTGAGTGAAATCGCGATGTTACGCCAAGTGATGCCTGCGCGGCAGTGTTCGCTGATAACATATTTCAGCAAATCGAGCCGCAGAGGAGCATGCAATTTATGAACGTCCGCCGATTTGTCCTTATGGCTGCCACGATCTTGTTTTGCGCCATGCCCAACCAGTCACAAGCGCGAGAGATGGTGGTGTTCAGCTATCAAGAAATGCTTGAGAAATCCGATCTCGTGGTGATTGCCACCCCACAAAGCAAAACAACTGATACCGGGGAACAGGCGTTCCTTCCAAATATCTGGCTGCAGGATAAGGACGGCAGGCGAAGCAAGATCGAATCTATTGGGGTGGAAACCGTTTTCGCTGTCTCTGCCGTCCTTAAGGGAGATAAGACGGCCAAACAATTCACTCTGCATCATTACCGCGAAGCAAAAAGTAGCCTGGCACTGAACGAGGCATCTTTGGTTTTTTTTGACTCATCCGACCTATCGAAGCGTAGTTCCTATCTGCTTTTTCTTGTTCGCGAACCGGATGGTCGCTTCGCGCCAACCGGCGGCCAGACTGATCCCGGCTATAAAGCAATCAGGTCGCTTCCATTTGAGCCGAACTAGGCAGCCCACACACTGCGTTTCCCAATCAATAAGTTGTCAGTTGGGGGTTTTGAGCGTAATGAGATTTTTCAACAACTACGGGCCGCTGGTGGCACAATATAGCCATGTTTTCAGGTTATTACCGCTTGTTCGGTGCTGCTCTTCTGCTCTCCTTTTGTGTAGGCCGGGACCTGTTAGCACAGTCGAGCGCAGATTGGGATTGGATGAGCGATCATTTCGACAAGGCTCTCCATGACCTTTTCCCGATTGACGAGCGCTACGGTGTCTACGTTGCCTACCGCTCCCACCGCGACCAGCACACAGATGTCCCTGAGTATTCTTTCGTCATTGGGACTGAAAAGTCCGATACAGTTTCCGGATTGCCGCGCTACCTTGCCGCGCACGTGAGAGAAGCCGAGTCAGCATCCGTTTACGACCAAATGATGGCACAGCATCGGAAATTTCCAAATCGTTCAGCGGACGACATTCAGAAGGACGTACACGTAAAGAAGTTGACACTGACCGAAATGGATTGCCCAGCTATCAAGGCGCAATTCTCGAAGCTTCAGCAGACTCGCCTAGCTCTGCCGCACTTTGATGTTGTCATTCTTCATCCCTTGGTACACGAGTTCCGCATTAGAGCGGGCGGTGGGGATTTAGACGTTGCTTTATACGATGACGAGAACTCGCTTGTCTCGTGGGCCATTGAGACGCGGCACGCACTTGAACTGTGTGCGACGAATACCATTGAACCCCCGACGGTCAAGTGACGAAACCAGGCCATAGCGCTCGTTGAGGGGTTTTGAGTGCAATGGCGATTTAACGCCAACAATTGCATAGCTTACCGATTTGCCGACCCATCCAGAATCGTCGGATCGGCCGCAACCTGCTGCGCAGGCTATAATGATGCCCACGAATGGCTCTCACCTCAGGCACGAAACTCGGCCCTTATGAAATTCTGTCGTCGCTGGGCGCTGGTGGAATGGGCGAGGTGTATCGCGCCCGCGATGCGCGGCTGAACCGCGACGTCGCCATCAAGATTCTTCCGACATCGTTCTCCAGCGATCCCGACCGCTTGCAGCGCTTCGCGCAGGAATCACGCGCGACGGCTGCGCTGAACCATCCCAACATTCTTTCGATCTTCGACATCGGCGAGGACCGCGGCGCACCCTATGTCGTCTCCGAACTGCTGGAGGGCGAAACGCTCCGCGACCGGCTGCGGAACGGGCCGCTCACTTCCCGCAAAGCCATTGATTATGCGCAGCAGATTGCCAGGGGTCTGGCCGCGGCACACGAGAAAGGTATTGTTCATCGCGACCTGAAGCCGGAGAACCTGTTCATCACCAATGACGGACATGCCAAGATCCTCGACTTCGGTCTGGCCAAGTTCACTCGTCCGGAAGCCGACCTGTCCGATGAATCGCCCACCATCCAAGTCGCCACCGAAGCGGGAACTGTTCTGGGCACCGCGGGCTACATGTCGCCTGAGCAGGTGCGGGGAAAACCCGCCGACTCGCGCTCCGATATTTTTTCTTTTGGCGCGATTCTCTACGAGATGCTCTCCGCGAAGCGCGCTTTCCCTGGCGAATCGGCGGCGGACACGATGAGCGCAATCCTGAAAGAAGATCCGCCCGATCTCGCCGAGACCAACCGCAATGTGTCGCCGGCGCTGGAACGCATCGTGCGCCACTGCCTGGAGAAGAATCCGGCCGAGCGTTTTCAATCGGCGCGCGATGTGGCCTTCAACCTGGAAGCGCTTACCGATATATCGAGTTCGACTCGCGGTGGCGTGCGTGCGATTCCGGATGAACCGTCGGCTCGCCGCTGGTTATTGCCGTTGCTCGGCGGAGTGCTGGTGCTGGCTTCCTGGGCAGGCATCTACCGGCTCGCCCGTCGTGGAGCAGTTGCTCCCACCAACCCAACGTTTCACGAAGTGACCTTCCGCAACGGCACAATTTGGGCAGCCCGCTTTGCGCCCGACGGTCAGACCGTCGTCTACGGCGCGGCCTGGGAAGGCCAGCCGCAGAGAATCTTCTCAACCCGCTTTGACAGCAGCGACTCGCGCCTGGTGGACCTGCCGCCCTCGCAGATTCTTTCCATCTCATCGAAGGGTGAGATGGCGATCTCGCTTCAGCCCACCAGTTACGCCGCCTTCGGTCAGACCGGAACTCTGGCGCGTGTTTCACTGGCGGGCGGCGCACCGCGCGAAGTGATCGACAAAGTGTTGTGGGCCGACTGGACGCCCGATGGCCAGTCTCTGGCGGTCATTCGCGAAAGCCCGGGCAGACTGAGTCATCTCGAATTTCCCTCGGGTAACATGGTTTACGAACCGCGGGGCTGGGTGAGCCATGTGCGGTTCTCGCCCAGCGGGAAATTTCTGGCGGTCGCCGACCATGTCCCAAACGGCGATGACGGACGTGTCGTCATCATTGACACGCGCGGAAATCGCAAGGCCACCTCTTCTTTCTATTCGAGCGTCGAGGGACTTGCCTGGTCTCCGAATGGCAAAGAAGTATGGTTCTCCGCCGTTCCCGGAGGCGCGGCGCGCTCCATCTACGCGCTGGATTTTTCTGGGAAGGAGCGCCTCATCTACCGCGCCCCGGGCGGGTTGACGGTGCAGGACATCAGCCGCAATGGTCTGGTTCTGCTGACTGCTGACAAAACTCGCATGGGTATTTCAGTTCTCGCTCTAGGCGAAAATCGCGAGCGCAGCCTCTCCTGGTTTGACTGGTCGCTGGTGACCGATCTCTCCGCCGATGGCAAAACGCTTGTCTTCTCCGAAAGCGGCGAGGCCGAAGGTGGAAGCGACAGCGTTTTTCTGAGGAAGACCGATGGCTCGCCGGCCGTGCGGCTCGGCGACGGTGGCTTTGGTTTTCTTTCTCCGGATGGTCAATGGGTCGTGTGCTTTGAGGGGTCTCCCGCGAAGATGATGCTGCTGCCCACCGGCGTCGGCGAACCCAGGCAACTTACCGATGAGAAGGCCGACTACACCGGCGCCGGCTGGCTGCCGGACAGCAAGTCCATTATTTTTTCTGTTACCAAGCCGGGACACGGTCCCCGCACTTATGTGTTGGATATTCAGGGCGGAGCGCCACGCGTTCTCACTCCCGAAGGTACAGTGGGATCTCTGGTCACACGGGACGGGAAGTACGCCCTCGCTCGCGACCCGAAACATCAGATGTTGCTCTACCCGATTGCCGGCGGCGACCCGGAAAAACTGAGCTTCGCATTGGGCACCGACGAACGTACCGTCGGCTTTTCCGCGGACGGCAAGGGCATACTCGTGGCCAGTCCCGGCATTCCCATGGAGATTGCGCTCGTCGATCTGGCCACTGGCCATCGCGAACCCTGGAAGGAGATAGCCCCCGCCGATCCTGCCGGCGCGCAAAGCATCACCAACATCCGCTTCAGCGCCGACGGAAAGGCCTACGCCTATTCCACCCTCCGCCTGCTCTCTGATCTCTATGTGGTCGACGGCATGAAGTAAGACGACTTCTCGCCCCTCGCTTTCAATGCAACCCACTCCGCCGCCCGCGGGGTCAATGAGTGCTAGGAGATGTTACGCCAGCTACCGCCGACGCTGCTTGTGCCAGGGCCAGTGAGAGGCTAACATTTGGCGCACGGGACTGCCAACCAAGAAAGGGTCAAGCCTATGGAGTTCGTAAAGATTCCAAGGGGGAGCTTCATAATGGGATGTTCCCCAGGAGACCCAGAATGCCACGCCGAAGAAAAGCCGGCACATCGAGTGTTCATTGCAAGGGCCTTTGAGTTGGGAAAATATCTGGTGACGCAGGAGCAGTATGAAGAGGTGACGGTGGCTAATCGGAGATATTCCGGAGGTCCAAATCTGCCAGTCGCGGGTGTGAGCTGGGATGACGCGCAGAGTTTTTGTGAGGCCCTCAATGGTAAGCGGGACGGCTACCACTATCGACTCCCGACAGAGGCGGAATGGGAATATGCGGCACGGGCCGGAGATAGTTCCTGCCGGTATGGACCGTTAGTTGAAGTTGCATGGTCCCACGACAACTCGGACGGTAAGGCCCATCCAGTAGGTGAGAAAAAGCCAAACGGGTTTGGACTGTATGACACGTTGGGAAACCTCTGGGAATGGGTGCAGGATTGGTACGGGGAGAATTATTACAGCCACAGTCCCGAATCCGACCCGAAGGGTCCAGACAGCGGAGAGTATCGCGTGTCGCGCGGCGGCTCCTGGCGCGGAATTGCCAGAGGGCCTGCGCGCGTCTCCTCTCGCTACTCCCTCAAGCCCACTGTCCGCAGCATCGTGGTCGGGTTCCGCTGTGCACGCGAAGTGGTCGCCTGAACTTTTTCTCTTTTTCTTGATTGACGTAACCAGGCCATCGCACTCGAAACTCCTCTACCGAGGTCAATGAGTGTTAAGGCGATTTATCGCCAACCGGGGCAACGAGGGCGATACATTCAAGCATCCCCATGGATAATATGCTCGCAAAACGCAAATTGCGGATTATTTTAGTGATCTTGACGGTTGCTATCTTCCTGATGCCTCTCTCGGCTCAGATTCATAGTGGAAAAGGACTATCATGGCCAGCGGGTAAGCTGTATGTACAGCGGGCTGATCGGCGTTGCGAAGGGATGCGGCACAGAAGGCTATGCACGCGTATTCACCGGAAGCCGTAAGCAAAGGTTCGCATGATGTAGTTTCTATTTCTTGGTGAGCTTTACTCGCGCAAAAGACGTTAGCTTGCCGCCGTATTCGTTATCTATGAGCCAGGTCCAAGTGTCGGCACCTCTGCTGTAGGTGAACGTTGTGCGGACGCCGCTGTCCTTGTCTTTGTCCTTGAACAAGAACGCGATTTCGTCCTTGCCCCGTTTCCCTGGGGCAGCCGGGACCGCGAGGCCACCGCCGCCGGTCGAGTCGAGCCACAGGCATCTGTATTCGTTCGACGATTCGTTCCATTCAATAAAGACGATCGCTTCATACGCGGGCTGGCCCTGGGCGTTCTTCTCCCGCGATGCTTCGTGGATGCGCAGGTATTCATGGTTCAGCACCCATTCGGACTCGATGTCGTGCGTGGTCTCGTGTCCAGCAATGGTGCCCTGAAGGATCCAATTTCCGGCCAGACGATCAAGCAAGGGATCTTTACGGGCTGGCTCCTGCGTGGAGGCTGAAAATGAAGTCATGAAAAGCAAAGCCAAGATTGCCAGATTGGTCTTCATCGTGTGACCTCGTAGCATTCGTGTTGTGGGAACACTTTCGAATGCCTTGTGATAGGCGTTTATCGCTGGGGTCCCGCCCCAAGTGTACATAAATAATTCGGCTTTGCCTGGGATGGTAGGTGACTAAATTTGCGGAAGGCAATAGCCTTCTCTGCGTGGGCCCGTGGTCTGTTTGATCAGAGGTTGACGCTGCGCAAAGCCATTGTCATGCGTGCAGTCCGGTTCCCAGGGCGGATGGTCGGCAACCCGGAAAACTACACGCTGCCGGTTAATTGGCGAAAAATCGCGTTATCACTCGTTGACCGGGGTCAAAGAGTGAAATCGCCTGATTTCGCCAGTTATCGCCAAACACTAAGCAACAGGGGAGGGCGCTTGCCAGCTTCACTGCTCCTTTGCGTGCTCTGACCGGGGTTCTTTCACAAGAAAGCCGCCCGAGACCGAGCGGCAATTCTGTGCTTGGTAAAGACCTGCCGGCGGGTATGGGATGCCCTTCGGCTTCGCTCAGGGCAGGCTTTCGACTACTTCGCTCAGCATTAGTGGACGAGCAAAGCCCTGCTTCTTTTTCGCCTGCTCTCGGTACTACGAAGTCGCGCCCTTCCCGATCGGATGCCGGGCAATCGCATGGCGATCTTCCATTGGTCCTGAGCGATCTCGAGTGGGTCGGCTTTCGCCGGGCTAAGCGTCGCTGCAGACGTCGTGTCGCCTGCAGGAGACCCAGACGTTAGCCACGGCTCGTCCTCAGATCTACGAACTCGGTTGTTGTCTCTCGCGTTGCGACGATGGCTTGAGCTATTGCCCAGATCACCTCGACTGGTTACGATCGGTATTGAGCACTTCAGACCAGTCGGTCGTTGCACCGTCGCCTGCCCGTGACCGCTTCCGGGATGACTTGCCGCACTCGCTGCGCCACCACTCCAATGTGTTCGTCCGTATCGCGAATGCCCAGCGGATTGTCCGCCTTGTAGCGATAGCGAACCGGGTGGATCTTCTGAAGTCCTGGCTCAGGCCGGAACTGAAGCTGCCGTTCAGGTTCTTGAGCCGGCCGTCGTGAAAGTTGCCCCAGGAACCACCGCCGGCTTGATCGGCGCTCGCCCATCACGCTGAGCGGGTTATCCGGCGAGGTGGTGCCGATGCCCACGTTTCCTGCTTGGGTTACGACGAGCCGGGTCAAGCCCTTGGTGCGATCATAGATGGCAAAGTCCCCCGCGCCCGCCCCGGTGGCGCCGCCGCCCGACCGACCAGTACTCTATGACCGCCAGCCCACTATGTGTTCAAGGAAAAACGGCATCGCCGTCACCATCGCTGACCATTGCCATCGATTCCGTGTCGCCACCGTTACAATAGACTTCCAGAACGTGGGCAGGAGCGTTCGAAACCGATGCCGACATTCGCCGCCCGGACCGGAACTGTTCACGCCGTGATTTCGCCCCCGCCACGCCAGTCCCCCCGTTCCCGTAGACGCCTGTCGCCCCGCACTCTGGCTGATTCCCGTGCCACCCCGGATTGGGCCGGACGAACGCTGTTGCTCGTAACGCCATCATTGCGTTCCGTCGTGGTCCCCCTAAACCCCACCAAGTAGCTCTGGCTGTCCCCCAAAACAGCTGCAAAACCATTCGCCAGCCCGCTAACCCCGGCGGTATTTCCGTAGACACCGTTTCCGGCCTGGCTGAGGCCCTCTACCTGGGACGAATTGTTGCCGCTGAAAATTGCGGTCTGCCCGGAGACCGAGCCCGTGGCGGTCAGGTTTCCGTTAATCGCCTGATTTGCGGCGAAGGTATTGGCATAGGCCAGCAGCGGGACCTTGGTTGTGTCCAGATTGATAGTCACGCTGCCGGTGGTGCCGCCGCCGGTGAGATCTGTGCCTGCGGTCACTCCAGTGATGGTGCCCGTGCCCGCGTTCGAGCACGTCCACACGCCGCTAACGTATTGCAGAACCTGGTTGGCGCCGCAGGTCTTCAGTCCCAGCGTGGTCGAGCCGCCCAACGCTACCGAACCGCCCCCCGTCATGCCGCCGCCTGCGGTCAGGGTCAACGACGAATGCTGTAGCATGGCGTTGATGATCCCGGCTGCGGGCACACTCAGGTTCAGCGTCCCTTTGGTGCCACCGCCCGCTAAGCCGCTGCCGCTCGCCGTCGTTATGCCCGTGATCGTGCCGGCGCCGGGAAAAGTCTGCCCCGAGATGAACGTCATCTTCCCGGTCTGGTCGACTCTGAATGCGGTCCCGCTGATGGCCAGCGTGGGATCCGTGCCCTTAGGAAACAGGGTCAGCGTGTCGCGGATGTCGGTCTTGCCGTTGACATCGAGCGTGGCCGCGGGAGCGGTGGTGTTGATACCGATTGCAGAAGTCTTCTGGAAATTCACCGAGTCGATAATGTCGCTGGCGCTGTCCCACATCGGAATGAAGTCGGTGACGCCTTTTCCCGTCACCGCGGGATTAGCGGGCGGGACGGAGTTTTTCTGGACACCTGCCGCAACCGGAGCACTGGCACCCTTCGCGACGTTTGTCGTTTCACGGTTCGCTAGCACAAACGCCGAAGCCGGCAATCCTCCGACGGTTTCCGCATCCCCAGCCTTCAATGCATACGGAGCGCTCACCAGCAGCACCCGCGCCTGCTCGGCCTGCCCCGAGACTTGCACTCCCACCCAGCGCGCCTGCTCGGAAGTGAACAGTTCAGCCGGCAGCCCGTCGGGCTTCGTCGATCCCAGCAGAGCCGCGTAGTGGCCGTTGCTATCGGCAGTTATGTTCTGCGTTTCCAGCCACAGCGGTGCGCCGCCGGCTTGTTCGGAATAGAGCGCGAAGGTGACGCCGGTGATGCCGGTCAGCGGACTTCCGTCAACATCTTTCAAGGTTCCGCTGAACCGCACCAGGCGCGGAAGTTGGGACGTGGAGCCGGCCGGTTGATCGCCAGCGCTGTTCGCGTTCTGTTGGGACCAGACTGCACTCGCGGAAATAATTAGAAACACCGTTCCCAACACTGCCGATCTAAGGTTCTTCATGACTGGCCTCCAAGAATAAGATCTGTGTTTGCGAATCCACTCCAATGATTGAATTCTGCCGTGACCCTATTTGCGCGGAGCGATAGGTTGTTGGGTTGGCGCCGATTGCTGCGCTGCGGCCGATTGCCGCGCTCTCATCTCCTGCATCTTCTTCATCATCTGCGGATGGCGCGCCCATTCGATCTGCTTCTCCGCCGGCGCGCCGTACAACTCGGGATGGATATAGAAGCCGCGCAACCGGGCTTCCTTTTCCTGCTCGACCACCAGCGGGTTCGCCTTGGCGTAGGCATCCTGCCGCACGCCGGTCACCTGCCAGGAGACCTTGACGTTGGGCACGCTCGTCCTGATCTCGAACCGGTTGTTTTCCATCTCGCGTGCGACGATGGCTTGAGCGAATTGCCCGATCACCGTCAACTGGTAACGGAAGTCGGTATTGAGTACTTCAAACCACTCTGGCAGTTGCACCGTCGCCTGGCCCTGGCCGTCGGTGGTGACGTTGCCGGTGTAAATGTTCATCATCTCGGAGGATTCGACCGAGGCATGCACCAGGTATTTGTTGGCAGGATCGAGCGGATGATCGATTCTGAAGTCCTTTGTCCCTGCGGTGATTGCGCCGGTGACGTTGAGATCGCCGGTGAAGTTGCCGGCATAGCCGCTGCCGGCGACTCCGATTACTCCATCGCCCGAGAAGTTGCCCTTGCCACCCTGGAAATAACCTCCCGGCCCGTCGCCAGAGTCTGCCCGAGCTGCCGACGCCCATGACGCCGATCCCGCCTTCTTCGCCGGCGCCGCCAATGCCATCGACGCCGGTCCCGCCGACGTTGCAGCAGGTCGTACCACCAATAGCCGTGATACCGTTGCCGCCAATGGCGTTTGACGGATTAGGGTCTCCATTGCCTCCCGTGGTATCGATTCCGTCCGTACCGTTCAAACCCGAACCTGACGGTGCCGTGAACCCGGTAAAATTGCCGCCCGGGCCGGCAGTGGAGGTCGATACCCCCGCGACGCCGGTCCCCCCGCTCCCGTATACGCCGTAGCCGCTCGCGGCGAAACCATACACGCCGTAGTTTGTGCCGGTCGTCGCGTACTCCTCGCCAATCACCCCTTCGCCATTGGCCCCGGTCGCGTACCCAAGAATAGCGGGAGCGGAGGCAGTACTCGTTTGCCCTTCGACCCCATAGATTCCCACGCCGGAGAGGCCCACTCCGCTGGTCGAGGTTGCGTTGATCCCATTGCCTCCGCCGCTTTGCGTGATATTTACGATCTGGGACGAATTGTTTCCGCTGAAGCTGCCCGTCTGCCCGGAGATCAATGCGCTCGAAGTGATGTTGCCGGTGATGGTCTGATTGCCGGTGAAGGTGTTTGCGGCATTCAGTTGTGGAACCTTGGTGGTGTCGACATTCAGCGTGACCGTGCCGCTGGTGCCGCCGCCGGTCAGGTCCGTGCCGGCCGTGACTCCGGTAATGGTGCCCGTGCCAGCGTTCGAGCACGTCCACACGCCGCTAACGTATTGCAGAACCTGGTTGGCGCCGCAGGTCTTCAGTCCCAGCGTGGTCGAGCCGCCCAACGATACCGAACCGCCCCCCGTCATGCCGCCGCCTGCGGTCAGCGTCAACGACGAATGCTGTAGCATGGCGTTGATGATCCCGGCTGCGGGCACACTCAGGTTCAGCGTCCCTTTGGTGCCACCGCCCGCTAAGCCGCTGCCGCTCGCCGTCGTTATGCCCGTGATCGTGCCGGCGCCGGGAAAAGTCTGCCCCGAGATGAACGTCATCTTCCCGGTCTGGTCGACTCTGAATGCGGTCCCGCTGATGGCCAGCGTGGGATCCGTGCCCTTAGGAAACAGGGTCAGCGTGTCGCGGATGTCGGTCTTGCCGTTGACATCGAGCGTGGCCGCGGGAGCGGTGGTGTTGATACCGATGGCGGATGTTTTCTGGAAAATCACCGAGTCGATAATGTCGCTGGCGCTGTCCCACATCGGAATGAAGTCGATGACGCCTTTTCCCGTCACCGCGGGATTAGCGGGCGGGACGGAGTTTTTCTGGACACCTGCCGCAACCGGAGCGCTGGCACCCTTCGCGACGTTTGTCCTTTCACGGTTCGCCAGCACGAAAGCCGAAGGCGGCAACCCGCCGATGGTTTCGGCGTCCCCAGCCTTCAAGGCGTAAGGAGCGCTCACCAGCAGCACCCGCGCCTGCTCGGCCTGCCCCGAGACTTGCACTCCCACCCACCGGGCCTGCTCCGAAGTGAAGATCTCAGCCGGCAGCCCGCCGGCTGTGGTCGCGCCCAGCAGAGCCACGTAGTGGCCATTGCTGTCGGCTGTTACGTTCTGCGTCTCGATCCAGAGCGCAGCGCCGCCGGTCTGCTCGGAATAGAGGGCAAATGTAATGCCAACGACACCGGTTAGGGGATTGCCGTTGAGATCTTTGACTGTACCGCCAAAGCGGACCAGACGAGGCAGAGAGGAAGCGGTTTCAGCGGTTGTCTGTGCAACCGTCAGTTGAGCCAGTGACAGGGACAGCGACAAGAATCCAACTACCACGCAAGCGACGCGGAGCTTCATGGAATTTCTCCTTCAAGAGAATCGAACGTTATTTCCAGAGGGGGCTAAATGCTTTAGAGAACCTAACAAAACCCACTCCTTACCAGTCGATCGACCGCGCAGTTTGCGTATAGTCTTTGCGGCTCTGAAGTCGACAGCTCGCCTGGTTCCTCCCGTCTCTGGTAGCCAGCGCCTTACACGTGGTTGGGCGCTGGCCGCAAGAAGGCTACTCGTGTAAGGCGGCGCTTCTGTGCCTGCAAAAACGCCTCTTCCCTATGCTGCCGGTAGCGAGGACGCCTTGCTGCCCACCCGCACTCGTAACTACAGTGTCGATTTCCGAACCGTCATCCACAACGACGAAGTTTGCAGTTACTGGTGGCCGACCGTCGGTGAAGTCGATGGTGAAGTTGCCGGTACAGTCGGAGTTCACCGTGTAAGTCCCAGTCGCCGGAGTGTGCGTGAAGTCAGCGACCACCTCGCCGTTGATTGTGACCGTATCGATCTGAGTAAAGTTGCCCTTGCCGTCAAATTGGGTCATCGCCACTCCGACCTGTGGGCCGGTGGGTCCCATGCCTGCCAACTTGGTGCCCTGGATGGTGAATCCGTAGTTACCTTTGATGAGGTTGTTGTTGCAGGCGGGAGAATTACTCTGTGCGAATCCCGACCCCAAAGACACGAGCGTTACCAGAACCGACCCGAACATCGTGGTAAATACTCTATTGTTCATAAGTCTCTCCTAGATTTTTTCTTCCCCCACAGCAGTTCAAACCGAAGACCGCTGAAACAATGCTAAAAGCTTCGGCGTCTGCGAACTGCCCCGGCTCACCTTCCGTTCGAAAGTTCTTCGCCGGAGAAGCTGATTGGGCTCTTCACTCTGTATAGCGAAAACGGCGAGCACTAGACGTAACTCGTCTCGCAAGAAGTCATAGACGCGCTCGTCGGCAGGCATGGCCAAGGCCCTTTGGCTGTGCTAATGTTGCTCAGTTGCAAGCCTGACTCCTCCCGAAGTTGATGGTTCTCAATGGCCAAGCTCGATGGACACGAGATCACGGAACTACTTCAAGCATGGCGACGGGGGGACGAGAGCGCCCTTGAGAGGTTGACGCCTCAGATTTATCGGGAGCTTCATCGAGCTGCAAAAGGCTGCATGCGGGCGGAACGAGAAGGCCACACCCTGCAAACCACAGCGCTGATTAATGAGCTTTACCTCCGGTTGACCGGCCTGCAGGAGGTTGATTGGCAGAACCGAGCGCACTTTTTTGCTTTGTGCGCCCGTCAAATGCGGCGCATTCTCACCGACCAGGCCCGGGCTCGTCAGTCCCAAAAGCGTGGCGGGGGAGCACTACCGATGTCGCTCGACGCGGCGCCGACAGTCTCTGCGCGGCCTCAACCGGAGGTGCTGGCGATCGATGATGCGCTCAAGGCCTTAGCCAAGGTTGATTCACGCAAGAGCCAGGTCGTCGAATTGCGTTTTTTCGGCGGACTGAATGTCGAAGAAACCGCCGAGGTTCTCAAGGTTTCGCCAGATACTGTGGTGCGTGACTGGAAACTCGCGAAGGCTTGGCTGTTCCGCGAGTTGAGCCAGGAGTCGCTCGATGGATGCTGAGCGGTGGCAAAAAATCGAGCGTATCTTTCATGCGGCGCTGCAGGCACAGCCAGGCAAGCGAGCCGCGGTTTTAAACGACCTGTGCACGGGGGATGAGTCCCTTCGGCGCGAGATTGAGTCGCTGCTGGCCCATCACGAAAATGCGGGGTCGTTTATAGAGACACCGGCATTCGCGCCCGCCGACCGAGGTGTGACTGGTGTGACTGTTGAACAGCCTGGCTCACTTCCGGGAAGGATCGCGTACTTCGCCGCAGGCGCAGTGATTGGGCATTACCGCGTGCTGGAAGAAATCGGCGGGGGCGGCATGGGCGTGGTGTACCGGGCGGAGGACATCAAGCTTGGACGCCAAGTCGCCCTCAAGTTCCTGCCGGCGCATTCGGCTGATGATCCCGTCGCGCTGGAACGATTTCGCCGCGAGGCCCGGGCTGCATCATCCCTGAATCACCCTAATATCTGCACGATCTACGAAATCGATGAGGTCGATGGTCGGACCTTCATCGCGATGGAATTCCTCGAAGGTCAGACTCTCCGGCACGTGATCAACGCCAGGCCGGTGGACCGTGAGACAGTGCTTAATCTAAGCATTCAAGTCGCGGACGCTCTGGACTCGGCCCACTCCAAGGGCATCATTCACCGCGACATCAAGCCGGCCAACATTTTCGTCATCAATCGTGGGCAAGCGAAAATTCTCGATTTCGGACTCGCTAAGGTGGTAGCGCCGAATGCGGCAACGACACTGACAACCCTACAGCCCACCGCCGAACTGGATCACCTGACGAGTCCCGGGTCTACTCTGGGAACAGTCGCCTACATGTCGCCCGAGCAGGTGATGGGCAAGGAACTCGATGCTCGAACGGATCTGTTCTCTCTGGGCGCGGTCCTTTACGAGATGTGCACTGGAATGTTGCCTTTTCGGGGCGACACGGCCGCGCTGGTCTTTAAGGCCATTCTCGACCTGGAGCCGACGCCTGTGGTTCGTATTAATCCCGACGCCCCAGTGGAAATGGAGCGAATCGTCAACAAGGCACTAGAGAAGGATCGCGAGCTGCGCTACCAATCGGCCGCAGAACTGCGATCCGATCTGAAGCGGCTCCGGCGCGATTCCGAATCCGGAAGTGCGCAAACCGCTCAGCTGGAAAAAGCCCCGGCGTGGGCTCGTCGCGCGGCGTTCATCGCCCTGTTAGTTGTGGCGGCAGTTGCTGGACTTGCTCTTTATTCTTTTCTCCATCGAAGCCCTCCAACGAGCTCAGCTTGGCAGCAGTTAACGTTCTTCACCGACTCAGCAATTCATCCAGCTATTTCGCCCGACGGTCGCATGCTGGCCTTCATCCGAGGGGAGGAGGAAGTCGTCGTCGGTCGTGGTGACGTGTATGTCAAATTGCTTCCTGACGGCGAGCCGGTACAACTAACGCACGACAAGCGACTAAAGCTTAGCCCCACATTTTCCCCCGACAACTCCCGGATTGCTTACGGAGCGTTCGACCCCTGGGAGACTTGGGAGGTACCGGTCTTCGGAGGACAGCCGCGCCTGCTCTTGCCAAACTCGTCTTCGTTGACCTGGATACAGGATGGCAAGCATGTTTTGTTTTCCGAAATCAAGCAGGGACTGCACATGGCCATCGTGACTTCCGATGAAGCCCGCGGCCAGTCGCGAGACGTGTACGTTCCTCCGGGAGAGCGCAGCATGGCCCACCGCTCGTACCTTTCTCCCGATGGGAAATGGGTTCTGGTGGTGGAGATGGACAACCAAGGTGAGATCGGTCCCTGCCGTGTGGTTCCATTTGACGGTAATGGCAATGCCCGTGTTGCAGGTCCGCCTAGCGCGACGTGTTCGTTTGGAGGGTGGTTCCCGGACGGGAAGTGGCTGTACCTCAGTTCTAATGCAGGCGGGAAATTCCACATTTGGCGCCAACGATTCCCGGACGGCACGCCTGAGCAAATAACCTCGGGACCGACAGAAGAAGAGGGGATTGCGATAGCATCGGATGGAAAATCGCTCATCACTTCCGTAGGGACAAAAGACACCACAGTCTGGCTTCACGATGCACAGGGTGAGCATCAAATCTCCTCAGAAGGCTCCACTGGTGCACCGCAGTTCTCCCCAGATTCCCGAAAGCTGTACTACTTGCGCGTCTACGGACAGAATGCGGGCCCTGAACTCTGGGTGACTGATCTGTCGAGTGGCGACAGCAAGCCTGTTCTTTCGGGATATTTGCTGCGAACGTGTGGCGTGGGCATGCAGCACTTTGCCGTGTCACAGGACGGAACACAAATTGCCTTTTCGATGCTGGACAGCACGGTCCATTCCAAAGTTTGGATTGCGCCGACCGATCGCAGCGCGTCAGCACGGGTAATCGAGTCACACGAAAGCGAGGACTGTCCGTTCTTTCTGCCCAGTGGCGATCTGATTTTCCGGGCGGTGGAAGGAGAGCAGAATTACCTTTATCGAATGAAAGCGAACGGAACGGAACGGCGGAGGGTCAGCGATGTCGCAATCCTAGACGCATATGGTGTTTCCCACGATGGTCGTTGGGTACTTGCCGTAACTCGCGGCCCGGATCGCGATCACCCGTATTCTGTTGACGCTTTTCCGGTCGATGGCGGACCCGTTGTACTGGTTTGTCTGGGGCTCTGTCCGGCCACCTGGGATCGAACTGGTAAATCGCTCTATCTGACTCTGCCTACCAGCGGCGACAAGAATACCTATGCCTTGCCTCTCCAGCGAACAGGGCTTCCGAGGCTCCCTCCCGGGGGCATATCGAGCTCTCAAGATTTGGCCAGAATGAAGGCGCCAATTCTTGCCACTGGAGTCATGGAATCAGCAGGAACTCCGTCCCAGTACGCCTACACGCGCACCACTGTCCGCCGGAACCTGTACCGAATTCCCCTGCCCTGACTCCATCATTGCTTCCGACCGGGATTACGTCCCTCGTCCGCCATTCTCGCTATAGAGATAGGGAGTAATGGTTCAATGAATGTGGCACAGGTCCACTTCGTGAAGCCGTCAGTCTGGCTGCGGGGAAACGCTGCCCGTATGGTTGCCAACTCCCAAGACTGGTGTATCCTTCTCAGCACCTTGGGTGACCGCCGCATGAGAGATGTTCGTCCATCATCTAGCTTCTTCTGCATTCGACGAGTTCTCTCGCGAGTTAGAGATTTGGGATATACGGCGGTCCTGGCACTTTCCGCAGCCGTGTTGGTTTCGGGACTAACTTTTCCGTTACTCGCGCAGACTACCATCGGCACCGGCAGTATCGTGGGCACGGTCAGTGACCCGTCGGGGGCGGTGGTCAGCGGTGCCGCCTTAAGAATCAGCAATGTAGAGACAGGCCAGGCAATCGATATCAAAACGAATTCTTCTGGAACGTTCAATTCCGGGGCTCTTATTCCCGGCAATTACACATCTCGGTTTACGGCAAATAGATTCCGCCCTGCCGTGGTCTCAGCAACCGTGCTCGTAGGTAACACGACGACCGTGAATGTGATGTTGTCGGTCGGCTCCGATAAGACGACGATCGACGTGCAAGAGACGCCGACCGGCGTGAACACGGAACAGCCGACGGTGCAGGGCGTCCTGAGTGAACAGCAGATCGAAGGCTTACCGGTGAATGGGCGCAACTTCCTTGATCTGGCGCAGCTCGAGCCGGGAGTACAGATTCAAGACGCTGCCGAGTTTGGCTTTGGCTTCAAGGATGGATTCTCTTCTGTTTCGTTTGGCGGTCGGTTCGGTCGTACGGCCCGCATCGAGGTGGATGGCATCGATATCTCCGATGAGAAATTTGGTTCGTCGACTGCGAACATTCCCGCAAGCGCCATTCAGGAGTTTCAACTCAGCCAATCCAGCCAGGATCTCTCAACCGAGCTGACAACGTCAGGGGCGGTGAATGTAACCACGCGCTCGGGAACGAACAGTTTGCATGGAGAAAGTTTCGGCTACTTCCGGGACAGCTCCCTGGCAGCCAAGTTGCCGTCCCCTCTGGGATCCGAAGAGCCATTTCAGCGCTCCCAATACGGTGGGCGTATTGGTGGACCGATCGTCCGAAATAAACTGTTCTTTCTCTTCGATGGAGAGCGCACGCTCCAGCATGAACGGTTACCAGTGTTGTTAGCGCCTCCATTTCAGCAGTATTCCGGAGCATTTACTTCGCCGTTTCGTGAGACCGACCTGACCGCAAAGGCGGATTATCAGCTTGCGCAATCGGCGCATGGCTTCTACCGACTGAGCTATTTTAAGGATTCCTTCACATCAAACGGCGGCTTGGGCTATTCCCTTTATCAGGGCAGGAACATCACCCGAAACGACGTTGGAGGGCTGGATTTCAACACCGGCAGTTTCAGCCACAGCATTCGCTTCGGATATTTGAAAACGGACCGCAACGTGACGGATGCGACGAGCGGCAGCGGACTGCCGTTGGCTGACTTCCCGTTGAACATAACCATGATCAATACGGGGTTGGTGACCGGGCCCACTCAGGACGCACCTTTCGTGTTTCGACAGAGCAACCACCAGGGCAAGTACGACGGCAGCAAGATCCTGGGTGCGCATATCATCCGCTATGGTTTCAACTTCAACCGTATCGATGCGGCAGCCTTTGTGCCTTTCGGCAGCCTTGCACCTTCTCTCTTTACTGCGTCCGGTCCCTCAGAGTTAGCGTTCGCGAAAAATGGTCCGTTCCCCGGCGGCGATGCCAACCCACTCAACTATCCCGTGGAGTTTGTCCTGCTGAGCAACGGTCTTGGGTACACTGTGCCGTATTCAGGATTAGGACTCCCGGCGGGAAATTTTATTTACCACCGACTTGCGGCATATATAGGCGCGAATTCGAAGTGGAGAAGAAATCTTACCTTGAGCTACGGCCTGCGCTACGCACGGGAGACTGGCCGGAGCGATAGCCAGTTTGCGGCGATCCCGGAGCTCAACGCATTGATACCTGGGCTCGGCAACCGGGTCCGCCAGCCGAACCTGAACTTCGCGCCGCAACTGGGTTTTGCGTGGGACCCGACCGGCTCGGGCAAGACCTCGATCCGCGGCGGCATCGGCCTCTTTTACGAAAATGTGCTAACCACCGTGTCACCGACCGATCCTCTGTACCGCGCGCCGCAAGGACAGATCTTTCTGCGACGACCGCCAGCCTGTGGGGCGAGTTCGTTTCCACTACCCGTACCAACTCCCGGCAATGGAGTATTGCTGCCAACGTTCTGCGGCGCACCGGGCGGTGGACCGATCGCCATCGGATCCGTGGGCACCCGGATCGCCACATTCCAGAAGCAGTATGAGGCTGATTTTCCGTTTGACTTGAAGGCACCGAACCCGAACTACCTTGGCTCGCTGCTCAGTCAGGGGCAAGGATTGAACGGAGCCGGCCCACCCCTGGACCCAGGCTACCGAACACCGCGATCCGTCGAGATGAACATCGGGATACAGCGAGAAATTCGTCGCGGCACGATCCTTAGCGCGGATTTCATCCGCAACATTCAAACACACTACTTTCTGTCCATCGATGAAAATCATACTGGAGATATTCGATTCTTCAGCAAGGCTGCGGCACAAGAGGCCGTCGCCAGGACTCTCAGCCTTTGTGGTGTGAGCTCGATCGACCAAGCCATCGTATTGTGTCCGACGAACCCGCTGGCACCGGATCAGAGGGGATACACACCCAGTGCAGCGACCATGGCAGACTTCGCTCAGAACGGGTTGACATCCTCTGCCGATTTCAATGCGGTATGCTCATTCCGCTCGGTCACCATTCCCGGCGGCACCTACGGATGTGCTTTCCCGGGAGTCAATCCAGGCGCACCGCCTCTAAGCTTCCTCAGGCCGATTGGGCGTTCCGTTTACAACGGATTGCAGACCAAGCTCGTGCAGAATCTTGAGCATCCCTTCCAAGGAGTGCGATCCCTGAACCTTCAGGTTTCCTACGCGCTCTCCAGGTTCGAGAATTCAGGCGGAGCCTATCCGGCCGTGCCCATCAACTCGGATCAAGAGTATGGAGTAGCCGTGATCGACGGCGCGAACCCCAACCGTTTTTTCGGCCCTTCTCTGCTGGACCGCACTCACCAGCTTTCGTTTGGCGGATACGCCGACTTGCCGCAAGGTTTTCGAGTGAGCATCTTGTCGCATTTCTGGAGCCCGCTCTCCACCTCGTTGGTCGTACCTGCGACGAGTCTCGGACCTGGCGAGATCTTCCGCACGGACTTCACAGGGGACGGTTCATTTCCGGACCTCATTCCCGGAACACACGTCGGCAGCTTTGATCGTGGCATCAACGCCTCGAACATCAATAGGGTGCTCAACGATTACAACAATACGACTGCCCTGAATTTGACACCGGCGGGCCAGGTCTTGGTTAAGAACGGAGTGTTTACGCCCGCTCAACTCGGAGTCGGTGACTCGCTCTGCTACAACAATCCCAACCAGCAGCCTGTCGGTTCGCTGTGCGCGGTTGCTCCTCCAGTGCCTTTGGGACCTTCCGGACAAGTCGATCTGGCCTGGTTGCGCGCCCTCGACGTGAGGCTCTCCTGGGTGCGTGCCGTGCGTGAGAAAGTAACGATCGAGACCAGCGCCGGATTCTACAACCTGTTCAACTTTGCAAACTTCGATTTGCCTGGCAATGCTCTGAGTGGAGCACTAACTGGGACGCCTGGGCAGATCAACGGTACGACTCGCGAAGCGCACGATGTAAATCGGGTGGGAGTCGGAACCGGTGTTTACTCCCTCGGCGCACCGAGACAGATCGAGTTCGGGCTGCGTGTCACCTTCTAGCGCTGCCGTCTCACGCGAGCAGCCAGCCTGTCCGCACTTGGGACTCGAGCAGGGGGCCGGCAGGCGAGCCGTACTAATGAGATATGAATAAGCGCGTGATGGCAAAAATGGGCAAGTCGATGAAAGCCGTGGAGTTGGCGGTTGCTCGAGAGGATTGTTGGCGAAAAATCGCGATAGCACTCAGTGACGAACTGTCAAAACGCGCTATCGCCTGTTTACAACACCTGTCAACAAGACTCAATAAAAAATCATGGTAATTATCCCTTGACATCAAGTAGTCTTTATGCCATACTATCTTGCGTTATGAAGCCCAAACAGAGCATTCCCAAGCATTTGCGGCTGACTATCGAGGATTTTCTGAGCCGCTTCCCGGACGATGAAGCCTGCCTTGAGTACCTGAAGGAAAAGCGTTATCCGAAGGGCATGGCTCACTGCGCGAAATGCAACCAAGAGCGCAAGCACCATCGCGTGACCGGGCGTCCCGCTTATGCCTGCGACTACTGTGGTTCGATGATCTCGCCGATGGCCGGAACTATTTTCGAGCACTCCAGCACTTCGCTCGAAAGTGGTTCTATGCGATGTACCTTATGGGTTCGACCCGCTGTGGCATCTCCGCAAAGCAGATTCAACGAGAAAGTGGGAGTCACCTACAAAACCGCGTGGCGTATGTTCAAGCAGATTCGCTCGTTGCTGTCCGAACCAGACATGCAACTGGAGGGATCGACGGTGGAGATGGATGAAACCTACGTGGGCGGGAAGCGCAGACAAGCCGGCGCGGGAGTCCGCGTGCTGAGCGACAATGACAGAAGACTCCGGTCTTCGGTATTGTGGAGCGCGGCAAAAGCTAATCGCTTAGGCCGCGTCACTACCGCGACGCGAAGGTCCGCAACCCGCGACAATCTTCCCGATCATCGCAAAAGAGCGCGTGATTCCCAGAGTCCACCGTGTATTCACCGACGATTATCCGACTCTTACGATGGAATCTCGTGACACGATCGAACTGCTACCAGCACCATCGCATTCAGCACAACGCAGAAAATCTACGTCATTGGGTGACGTTCATACTCAAACCATCGAAGGATTCTGGAGTCTGGTAAAGCGCGGGATCGGCGGAGTCTATCACTCCGTGACGCCGGAAGTATTTGCAAACCTACTTAGATGAGTATTCAGTTTCCGGTACAATCGGCGGGATCAGGGCAACTTGATTTTCACTTCGATTTTGGAACGGGTTTTTGAGCGGACCGTTCTAATCGCCCGCTCAACCATCCCATCGAAGTCGCCCCACGTAAAAGGTTTCTTGCGCGTCTCGCCCTCTGCATTCTTGGCCGAAGGTTTAGGGCGGTTCGCCAAAACTTGCTCCTAGGGAGCGAGTTTAAGCGACGTGTGCGCGAGAAGTCAATCTTCACGGGACAAAGATCAACTCGAACGCTTTAACCGCGCCCGTGACTACTTCGGCGATCCTACTCAGCGATGGAATGACAGGCTGACCCTCGAAGGGAAATCCCATGTCGAAGAATATGTTCGGGGAAGAATGGCCCTTGTGCTTTACTGTGAGATTCTTCCCGTAGAACTCCATGGGAAGCCTCTCTCTCCACGGGGTATCGGCGATGAGAATAGGCGCATCAAAAATCTTTTCCTGGTCGTCCTCAAAGCGCACGCCAGTAATCCACACCCACTTCAGCACTGGAATGATGAGTTGATGCTTATCCCTAATGTTCAAATCGTCCAAGGCCCAGAGGGAGTAATTTCCAGTTTCGTAGGGTTTTATAGTATCGAGAACAAAGTCGTAGATTCCTCGGGTAATTTGCTTCTTTTCCAAAGCGCCTTTCAAGGGCGCTATCAATTCATCTCGCGTATCTCTGACCGGGAAGCGCGTCCACTTGCTAGCGCCTCCGCCACATTCTTTGATAACCTCGTGCCACAAGATGTCCAAGGCGCTTCGCAGATTGTGGAGAATGTCTCCGATGACGAGGGCAGCATCTGGTGCTGGCAATGCAGACGCATCAAAGTCCAGCGTGAGCCAATTGATTCTGTCCGAGTCCTGCTCAACCGTAAGTGTGTAAGTTTGAGTCCCACTGACCTCGTATCGGAGAAGATTAAGGTCGTAGATGTGCTTCTCGGCCCGTTTAATCTTGCGCCGTGACGCTTTGCCGAAATCGCCCATAGCCACGCAAGTATATTGCGGGAGCGACGTTGAAGCGTATAATTCGCGGCGTTATGGAGGCCCGTCATGCACCAACAAATTCCAATCAAGCCCGCGAATGAATTGGAGGCGCAGATTCAAATCGCAAATGCGATTAACCAGTTAAGCACCAACATGAAGACTATCGCCGACATGCTTTTAAAAATAGACGCTAGGCTTAACTACATTGGCGGGAAGATTCGCTAAGGAAATCTATCTCCGCCTCCTTGCGATGGCGCAGAAGTATCTGGGCGATCTCTAGCGCCGCACATGCGGTGCTGTCATCGGCATCGCCCATTGCCTTAACCACATCTTCGGCCAATTGTGTCGGAGTTTTCCCTGTCACGGCACGATTATACTATCACCGGTACTTGATCTTAAGGGATACTTACCAAAATCATATGGCAACTAGGAGCAGCTTGTCGGAAGCGGCTTCGGCATTCACTGCAATCAGCACGCCCTCAGGGCAGCATGCTGAACGGCACATTGCTCGTCAACGTGACGCTCGGCGGGCCAACGGTAACGAAGTCCCCAAAGCGTGCTATTTCTGTCACAAACTCTTCGAGTTAGGCCGCCGGGCAGGGCTTTGGAGCCACCATCGCGAGGAAAGAAACCTTGACGGTTGGCCGGTTCTCCCGCATACTCTCGCCAAGCTTTTTGCCCGACCGCATATAGGACGCTCACGCGTTCTATATCCTCCGAGGTGATTAATGCTTTCCGTTTTCTCTCATCGTGCTGTAGCCTTACTCGCTCTGGTTTGCATATGCGTCGTGGTTCCTATATCCGCCCAAACGCTGAGACAAGTCGCGGAACTCACGACCAAGAACGGCCGGTCCGGGGATTCAATGGGCCAATCGGTTGCTGTGGACGGAAACATTGTTCTGGTCGGCGTTCCCTATCGGACGGTAGGAAACAACATCGAGCAGGGAACTGTCGACATCTACTCCAACCTGCGAGCGGATGGCACGACATGACGCAGACGAGAACCTTGATGCTCTCCGGCGGCGTGGCATACCAGACTTTTGGCGCCTCGCTCGCCATCAGTGGCAACACGTTTGTGGTGGGTGCGCCCAATGCGTCCGACGGGTGCAGTTCGAATTCCGGCGCGGCATACGTATTCGTCAGGTCAGACAATCGGGTGCGGCGGGTAGCCACGCTGACGCCTTCGGACAACTACCCTTGCAACCCCTTTGGATGGTCCGTCGCGATTAGTGGGGACACGATTGTCGTGGGTTCCCCGGTCAATTCTCCGGGAGGAGATGGTGAGGCCTTTGTCTTCGTGAAGCCAACGAGTGGTTGGCAGAATATGACAGAAACGGCTAAACTCACCGCCTCGGACAGTAACCAGGGCCCGGGGTGGTTCGGCGAGACGGTTTCCGTCGACGGGGATACCGTTGTCGTTGGTGCGTACCTGCAGGCTAATACCGGCGAGGCCTACGTGTTCGTCAAACCTTCCAGCGGCTGGACCAACATGACGGAAACCGCGAAGCTGACTCCCTCAGATGGTCTGCCCTCAGATCAGTTTGGCTTCGCAGTCTCGATCAGCGGCAATACCGTGCTGGTGGGGTCCCCTTATAACCCTTCCGGACAGCAATACGGAGCGGGCTACATCTATGTCGAGCCGCCCACTGGCTGGGTGAACGCAACCGAAACCGCGAAGCTGACAGCTAGCAACGAAGCTGTTTTTGATCTGCTGGGAAACACAGTCCTGCTGGCTGGCAATGACGCCCTGCTGGGTGCGCCCGGCGTAAACTATCCCGCAAACAACGATCCCGGAGCGGCGTATGCCTATGTCAAACCAGCGACGGGCTGGAAGAGCACTTCCACATTCCAGGAGAAGTTCACATCGTCCGACGGTTTTCCCACAGATAACTTTGGCTCGGCAATCGCGCTCAGCCGTAGCACCCTTGTCATTGGTGCTCCCCAGGTTCACTGGGACGCAAACTTCGACTCTCCCGGACCTGGCGCTGCTTATGTGTTCGGCCGATAGATTGTGGCCCATGTGGACTTCCGCGGCCCAAGCCATATCGAATCCCGACACGTTGGTCTTGACGCAGAATTATAGAGACCAATGGTTAGTTGGCGAAAAATCGCCTTAACACTCATTGACCTCTGTGAGCCGGGTTTTGAGCGCTATGGCCTGACTTCCGCAACAATCACTCCTGAGTGGGCATACAAGCCCGAAGATGCATCAATGGTCAGGTGCGAACAAGGCCGTATTCGAGAACATCATCAGGAGCTAAAATGCTTAACGCGAATCAAGCATGCAAGCCCTTCGGTTATTCAGCACTCGCCTCGAACTCGTGTCCGCCACAGTGGAGCTAGCGCAGGCGGAGATAAACGATCTGTCAGCATTAGCTGGACTGCTCAATGTCCCAACACCAGCCATCTGGCCCCCACCCTTAAATGATGAACAATCCCAACGGAAATTCTTAGCCTCCTTGCAGAAGGCGAAAACGAGCGATGTTGGATGGAACTTATGGTTCTGCATTCGTCGGGAGCCGTCCGAGTTGGTCGGCATTGCGGGCTTCAAGGGTAGTCCGAAAGACGGGTTTGTGGAGATTGGATACAGCATGCTGGAAGCGCACCAGGGAAATGGGCACTGCACGGAGGCCGTGCGAGTTCTTGTTGATTGGGCACTTCAGAACCGAGCAGTGCAGGCCGTTGTTGCCCACACCTTACCTGACCTGACGCCTTCTATTCGTGTGATGGAGAAGTGTGGGTTCGTCTTTGTCGGCGATGGACCCATTGAGGATGGTATGCCCACGATTCGGTACGAGTTGCGTAAGTAGTCTGGATAGCTGGCGCAAAATCGCCGTTACACTCATTGACCAGTGGTTCAAAACGTGTAATCGCCTGTTAGCGACAGTTGACTTCAGGTTTTCCCGCCACAAGGGCTTGCTTGGGAGCCTGCCCACCATCCTTTCTGTTCCGAAGTGCGCCGCCAGCGAGCGCGGCGATGAGTCAACTATAACCTGGAACTCAGTATCCGGTCGGCCCGGTGCTGTCGGCATCTGGCGTGTCGCCGACCGCATTCGTTTGATAGTCGGCGCCGGACGCGCCGCCCGGGCCCATCGCGCCCTGGCTCGAGAAGCCAGTCCCATGACATCCGTAGTCGGGCACTTCGTTCACATGCACCGTCAACTCCGACAGGTGCCTGCGAAGGTGCGTGGCCGTCATCTTACCCGGCGAACAGGCCAAATTGTTGCGCTGTGCTTTTGAACTGTACAGTGGACAGTGTAAGTATCAAGCCTACTTACCGGAAACCCTCCGTGAGCTTTTCTCTCGATGGCCTGATTTCAGTATTTCGCACAGTGCTTGGTGATGAATGCCTTGGCGTTCGGTTATTGAACGCGGTGTAAGTTTCATGTTTCTGAGTGCCCTGACGTCTTCAAAATTGACTCCAGTCAGGCTAGCTATTCGCATTAAGCTCCAACTTACCAACCCAGAACAAACAAATGGCCATCATTCTGGGTGTACTCCTTTCCATCTTCCCCAATGGAAAGCGGAGTGTAGGCAGCGAACAAGGCCTCCTTCAGAAAAATCTTTTGCCTGGGCTTCGTAAAGATGCCATGGTGCCCTTGAGGAATAGAGTAAATGTTGCCATCTTCGCTTCCGGCATAGACCACCCCAAAACCGTCGATGACCGGGGCATTCACGCACCACTCATATCCGTAGGGATCGTTGTGATCAATGGTTGTGTTTTTGAACGACCATTCAACCTTTAGGTTGGCGTCGAGTTGTGAAATTAGATAACTCGCCGTGGGCAACGGCGTGCAGACAGGGTTATTGAAACCGCAGTACGCAGACGCCTGACCGTGATTGTCTTTGATGACGATGGAATAGGTGCCGTCATGACGGTACACAGCCGGTGTGGAATCCCATCCGAACGTGTACGCATTCACATAGTTGCCCTGCGCATCGAAGTGCAATAAATGCCCCCGTAAATAGTCATAGTTGTCGGTGACACCGAAGAGCACGGAGCCGTCGGGAAGTACGGTCGGCGAAGACGAGGCTTGGTCCGAAATGGTGGCGGAACCGTTGGCATTGGTAGTAGGGTCTACACCCACCGTCGTCCCGTAACGGCAGGAATTCGGCAAATTGTTGACGTTTTGGGGCGCGATCGGCAAGAGTGCGCCGCACCCATCTGTCAACACGTTCTGCATCGAAGCCGCCCACTTTGGCGTCAGATCCGGATTCACCGCCACCAGAAAGGTGACCATGTTGTCAAAGTGCGCCAGACTCACCGTGTAAATCGTTCCATCTGGCCCGACCGCCGGAGCAATATTGACCCCAGGACGCTGAGAACCACAAAGCTGAGTAGGCGGCACGGGAGGAGTAACCGGGGGCCATGGCAGCGAGACACCATTATCGTTGAGGTTAAAAAACGTTCCTGGACAGTTCGTGGAGTTTCCTGGAGGCGCGTTCGGGACCAGAACAGCGAAGGTGACGGTGGCCGAGGTGTCATCCGGCGCGACCTTCGCCAGCCATGCCCCTGCCACATCATTCCCCTGCCAGGGATTGCCGTTGGTGTTCAGTTCGATGACGTTGTAATAGATATTCCCATTCTCATCGGCGGTTAGCGGGCCGGAAACGTACGTGTTTGCGGCATCGATATTCATGCCCGCAAATGGATTGATGTGCGATTCCGTCTTGCCGGAGTGCTTATTGACCTTCCACACCGTGCCCCCGGCGCCCGGAACATACAAATGCCGGCCCACGAGGGCAGGGTGGAATACCGGCTCCCAACCAACCAAACCGCCGTACCCCTGGGTAAAGTTGGTAGCATTCGGCACCGGTTTCCAGTCCGCCCAATAAGTCCAGGCGGGCACTGCACGCTCGTCTTTCCAATCGTAGCGGACCACGTTCCATTCGAGTTGATTCCACGCGTTGGGCCCACAGTCTGCACCTAACGCCCATTCACCTCGGGGAGAACACTTGGGATAGGTCCCGCTTTTTTGCACCATGTAGAAGCTGTTATTGTCGTCGCTCAGCGTGGCCTGATAGTGCACAGTCAACACGCTCACTCCATATACCGGAAGGTTCTCGGCCTTCTCGTCTGGGACGAAAGGGTCGTAAAAGATATCAGCCAGTTTGTGATTGAGCGGCTGCCCCGCGACGCCGACCATCCCGGCGTGTTGCGGATTCCGTCCCCATTGCGACCAAAACACGCCGCCGTTCCCACCAAAACCCGTGAGCAGCAAAATTCCAAGACACAATAGACCGAAAATCGCAGTACGATGCAGGCGAGTCATGGTTTTCCTCCAAAGCCCCTTCGCGGGAGAAGCACCGGGCGAACTGTTAACCAGCATTTCCTTTTTGGGCTCCCAAGCGGTCCGGATTATACACTGATTCGGAAAGAGAAGAATTCATCGCACTGACGCAAAACACTTACGATCTGGAACTCTTCACTGAGGAAGACCTTCCCCTAATGCGCGAGGCTAAAACGGCAGATTGAAGAGGAACAGGCACGAGCCTCCGCAGTTCTTCCCGCCGACCAACGGGTCCGGATGGAAGATGATGAGAGCAACGGACTAGACCCCGGCAACGCCGACGATGCTCAAACTGTCCCGGCGCGCCAGCGATGACCCTGCCGTGCCGAGGTGGTTGCGGATCGCTGCTTCTTCCCATGGCTCCCTCCCCAGAGATCGACACGGTGCCACGCCAGAAGGCGCTGGAGAATATCTTTCCGAGCTCGCAAAAGGGAGTTTTGAGCGCTATCGCCTGATTTCAAGAACCGAGACTCTTTCGGAGTTCCTTATTTCTTTTGGCCCTTATCAGCTTTACCATCAAAGTGCTGCGTTACAGTAGTGAACTCGCCTTTCTCGTTCTTCGAGAATTCGAAGTTCATGTCCCACCATTTGATAAAGAATTTTGTTTCGGACTCTGGGAAGAGCCGATACTTGCTTCCATAATCGGCTATCAAATGATCGCCGTGGAGCGTCACCACAAAATCGCCATCCGAGAATGTATATGTGCCCACGTACCGCGCCAAAATTTCCCTCGGTAAGGCAATTGCCTTCGGAATCGAAACAGAGATCGGGTCTCCGTGCATTACGTCCGCCAGCGCCGCGGTCATCTTGAGGATCGCTGCGGTGTTCAGATTTCCCAAAACAATCACGGCCAGTTTTTCTTCGGGATAGTAGGCCACGTCTGCGTTGAAACCGATGGCACCCCCGCTCTGCTCTGCCATCAGATGTCCGTTGACATGCTTAACGTAGAGGCCGCAGGCCCAGTCGCTCTTAAAAGGAGTGGTCATCTTATGCAGGGATACGGGCGTTAGCAGCTTGCCGCCGAACAGTCCTTCTTCCCACCGGAGCATGTCTTCCGTCGTGGAATAGATTCCGCCAGCCGCGAAGGCGGAGTGATAGATGCGCTCCGCGTTGTCGATTCCGTTTTCGCCAGGCGAATAGCCGGATGCACGCCGTGGAATGACGGTGAAGTTGGAATCCATTCCCGAATCATTCATTCCCAGCGGCTTGAAAATATTGTCGTGAACAAAGTCTTCATACGTTTGTCCGCTCAGACTTTCCAGCACATACCCGAGCACGACATAGCCCTGATTGCTGTATGACCACTTTTCCCCGGGCTGGAACTCTAGCGGCTTGTCGTGAAATAACATCTTCTCCGGCGGGCCTGACTCATACTCAACCCCCGCATCGGGGATACCGGATGTGTGGGTTAGCAGGTTGTAAATCGTGATCTTGTCCCAAGCAGCTGGTGCTTCGGGGAGATACTTCTTCACCAGATCATCAGTCTTCAGTTTTCCTCGCTCTTCGAGCAACAAGATCGAAGCTGCAGTGAATTCCTTTGTGATCGAGGCGATTGCGAATCGCGTCGAGGGGGAATTCGGAATGCTCCATTCTGCGTCCGCCCATCCATAGCCTTTGCTGAGTACCACTTTCCCATTTTGCGCGATCAGTACGCTGCCCATGAACCATCCGTCGTCGGCGTAAGTCTGCATAAGCTGCTGCGCACGCGCTCCAGACGCTTGGGCGCTGCACAGGCCCACTAGACATGCAAGAACAAGCGCCAGCTCTGGGAGACTAGAAATCCATTTCGTATTCATGCGCCAGTTCCTCTACGTTTCAGCATTTTGAAAACCTGCGAGGGCCGGTCATTCAGCCCAAGCGGGGCCAAGCTTCTCAGCGATGCTCTAACGCGAGACGGACTCGCCGATCATTGGGCTGAAATGTTAAGGCTGGAGGTGGGGCAAGTCAATGAAAGTGTGGAAGTTGGTGGCGTTCCGAAGGGTCAATTGGCGAAAAATCGCCATTGCACTCATTGACCTCTAGTTGTTCTTTTCTAATTTGACATCGAGAAGGAGAACATGCGTCCACGCTTCCTCAGCGCGAGTCTTGGCAGCGTCGTGAAGCTGAATAGCTGCCGATTGAGAACGGCGGCGAAAGTAAAGATTGAACCTTGCGTAACTTCCATAACGAATTTAGCCTACCGTAATCCACTGCACGCTCCCGAGCGTGCCTTCCTTGAAGTCGCAGATAAAGATTGCTGGTCGCATTAAGTTCGGGCAACGTGTGGAAACGGCATCTGGGACCGCTGCTTGATAAATTGGGAATCAAGCGCCGCGGCCTGAATGCGTTCCGCCACACAAGTGCATTGTTCATGGACAGGTTGAATACGCCCATGACGGTTCGACAAGAGAGGCTTGGGCATGCTCCAGGTTCTCCAGTAACCCTGGCTCACTACACGCATTCGGTGGGCGAGGACAACCGGAAAGTGGCCGATCAGATGGGAGCGGCCTGGGGAATGGTGAACTGACTTTGAAATTCTGGCCCCATGTTGGACTCAAGAGCGACTGCCGTAAACGACAAACGACCCGCAAGTTCTTGAACCTGCGGGCCGTCCGGTGGACTGTTTGGGATTGACCAAGAGGTGGTCACTCTACGTGGCCTCTCACGGCAACTCCCGGGTCTGGGACTAAGCTTGACGACCGAAGCCCCAAGGATGAAAGCCTTCGCGCGACCGACGCGATGCGCTCATCCGTACTCACCGGCTAGTGTGCGGGCTGTAGCTCCGTCGCGATCTGATCTTGCTCCGATCGAATCCGCTCGATCGAATCTGCGTCCGAAGCCCCGCTTAGAGCAACCAGCTCTAAGTCTCAGCCACCTCACCTGGTCTTAGACTCCCACAACTGCCACTACAATCAGAACTTGTCATTCGACCACCTCCTTTCCGGTGTAACCGCAGATTAGTACGAAATCCGCGTGTGCGTCAACTGTACAAAAGTGAATACCGAAAGTGTCACTCCCTCGATCTGTTAGGTTAGAAGTCACGGCGGAAGGATCATGGGAACAGGCGGAAAGCTGTCGACGATGGCAGATATTCTTCGCCAGCGTTGTCCCCGGTGCCGCCTGGGAAACATTTTTCGCTATTCCATCTTTCGGGGATTTCCCAAGATGGTGGAGCGCTGCCCGGTCTGCGATCTCAAGTTTGAGCGCGAACCGGGCTACTTTCTGGGCGCGATGTACGTCAGCTATGGTTTGGGGCTCGTGATCGTCACGATCATCGGCGCGCTGCTGTGGTCGATCACCGGCTGGTGGATCACAAAAGATACCATCTGGGCCGTAGTGATATTCCTACCGCTTGCGCCCACCATCACGCTCTTCGCCCGCGTGCTCTGGATCTATCTCGACCAGACTATCGACCCCGAACGGCGCCACTAGCGCTTGATCGTCATCCTTTGTCTTCGCCGTTCGATAACGCGGACTTGGTTGAGGGCGACTCCTCCTTTTCCTGCATCGCCGCTTTGAAACCGCGAATGCCTTCGCCCAGCCCTTTTCCGAGTTCAGGTAACTTTTTAGGGCCAAGAATCAACAAGAGCCAGTCCAGCGATGATCAGTAGATGCGTGGGTTGAAATAAGCCTTCGAACATCAGTGACCTCCAGTCAGACACAATGCAAATGAAGATCGAACAAGAACGGGGCGCCATGGCCTGGTTTGACACATAGCGCCCCTTTACAGCAAACGAACCGCCGGTATTCAGAATCCGCGTTGAGCGGCGTCCGCGGCGGCGGCCAGAGCGTTCAGAGTGGAAAAGAACTCCTTCGATTGGCCGATGAAGAGCCCATCCGCCGTCAGTGCCTTCACCGCTCCCATGGCCGCCCCCGCCGTATTGGTGGGGCGAATGATGGAACAGGCCGGGAATTTTGAGTTTAGGAACGGGACGGTTCGGGCATGATCAGGTTGCCCTGCAACGACTCCGGCTGGTTGGTCGAGAGTTGCTTGAACGTGACCTTCGCTCCCGTTACTGGGTCCACGTCGGTCAGCGAAAGCACGTTGCCCGCCTTGTCATGCCAGGTTTGGAAGTGCGACGTTTCCGTGGGACCAATGCTGAGCAGAATGCGGAGAACGTCAACGTTCGTGACCCTCTGGGCCAGGGACGGATAGAGGCTGCTGCCACCCTGCTCAATTACGCAGAAGTGGAATCCAGCGGTGAAGGCGATCGCTTTCAGGTGGTCCGGGATATTAAAAGGAGCTATGTGTGCAGGGCCGTTCAAGTCATCGTCGGTTCTGGGAATGGCCGTCCGATTCACAATGACTTCGGACTGGCCGAAAGAAAAGTTTGGATTCAGGTCGGGATTCTTGGTGCTGCTGCGGTAGCGAGTCCAGAAGCTTGTGTCGACGGTGAGATTCGTCAAGTTGGTGAGACGACCGATATCCTTGGCTCCCGTAGCCTTGCTGCTGGGCAGCGTGGCAAACTGATCGAGGTTGACCGAGTCTGCGCCAATCGACTCGAGGAATGCGTTGATAAAGGCCAGGTGGCTTCTCTCGTCATCGGTATTGTCGTGGATGTACTGGGACATGTCGCCGTCGAGAATTTGCAGAGCCGACATGTACAGCGGACTGCCTCCGTTTACGCCTGACTCTTCGCTGTCCTGCACTCCTCCGAGTTCGGTGTACTGCTCCCAGAGATCGGTCTCGATGATCTCGGCCGCTGCGAGGAAGCGAAGAATGTCGATGTCTCCCTTGGTAATCGTTGAATCGTTGGTTTCGCGGGCGAAGGCGGGTAGCCCGCTGCCCAGAATGCCAGCTCCTACGGTCGCCGCCGCTCCGGCGACCATGCCGTTCTTGAGGAATGAACGCCGGTCGGCGCCACGTTCCAGAAACTCCGTAAGTTGCTTCATAGGTTCCTCTCTTTCACCGCGTTCGATTGCCTGCATGATCGCGGTGTAAATGGAGAGTAGAGTGCCGCTGGTTCGCCTCGTGTCATGGAGCTGTCAACTGTTTGTATTTTCTCGATGAAATTGTCTTTTTCTTGTCGCCGGTCCCCGGAATTTCTGGCCGACCTTTACCAACATTTACGTGTCCCGTGGCAACCCAGTGGCATGTGTCCGCGTTCTTAATTTGATTCATGGATACAATCGGTGGGACGCCTCTGCGAAACACACTCGCTGGGGAGACGTGGACCGCCGGATGCGCTATTCTCAGATGCGCAGTTTTCAACAGGGAGAACGTGGAATGATTCGTTTTGCTGCGGCAGCGATTGCCTTGATCATGCTGATAGGTTCGTTTGCCTTTGCTCAAGACGCCACGCCAAAGGTGCAGGTATTTGGCGGGTATTCGCTGCTAAAGTTGGATCATGGCGGACTGAATGGCGGGCTGCTGGACTTGGCCCTGAAGCAAACTTCGGACCCCTTCGCCGTGGCAAACTATTTTCTCAACGGCTGGAATGCGCAGGCCCAGTACAACACCGGCCGCTGGGTCGGGATCGCCGCCGATTTTAGCGGCCGCTATGGCACGCCAATCACAGCGTCGCGGGGCCGGACTCTTGCGGGGCTCCCCAAAGAGACTGCGTATTCATTCCTGGCTGGCCCGGTGATTTCATATCGGACGAAGTCACCGTTCATTCCCTTCGTGCATGGACTGTTCGGTTGGGATCGAACCAGCCTGGGAGCGACCACCATCACCGGCAGCGTGACTTCTCCGGTATCGGTCGCCGGCACGACTTACAACGACTTTGCCATGGCGCTGGGAGGCGGAGTCGATTACCGTGTGACACGACGCGTGTCCCTTCGACTGGGACAGTTGGACTGGTTCCACACCACCGTCGATTTGAATAAGTTTTACTCGAGCGCGTTCGGTCCCGGGCTGATCTACGGCCTCCACACCCATGAGGCAAACCTGCGATTCTCCGCCGGAGCTGTGCTGCGATTCTGACGCCTTAAACAAAATCTCGGCGACGATCGCCAGACTCAGGCGTTCGCACATGCTCGGGACGAAATCCCATCCCGATGACGCGAGCGGGAATGCGGCGCAGAAACGGCCAGCGCTGCATTAATTTTAACGGCGCTGGAACTGTGAGCGGCTTGGCGCTGCCGAGCACGCGCCGGATCACCCTGTTCTGCACCACGATTTGCAGCCTCTGCGTGGCGCGGGTGGGAAATTCCCGGCGCTGCTGAACGGCGCGAAGGTCGTCGTCGGTGATGCTGCCCGCGACCAGTTTAGAAGCCAGAATGTTGGCCGCGGCTACCGCATCCTGGATGGCGAGATTGATTCCCACCCCACCAACTGGTGACATGGCGTGTGCCGCATCGCCGATGCACAATAGCCCTGGACGCCACCACTGCCGCAGACGATCTACCTTGACCGTGAGAAGGCTTACGTCGCTCCAGTCCCGCAGTTCGCTGACGCGGTCTCGCAAGAAAGGCTCCAGGCTGGCAATATCCTCTCGAAATTTTTCAAGTCCTCGCTTACGAATCTCATCGGCCCCGCCCTTTGGAATGACAAGCCCACACTGCCAGTAGTCTTCGCGGTCGATCATGACGAATATTTTGCCGGCCTCGACGTGGCCCAGAGTCTGGCCCGGATCGGTAGGGCGGCGGCTGATCCTCATCCACAGCACATCCATGGGAGCGCCCAAATCGATCACTGGCAAACCGGCGCGTTCGCGCACAATTGAATGGCGGCCGTCGGCTCCTACAGTAAGACCGGCTCGAATCTCCATTTCGCCTTGGGCAGTCTTGGCGATCACGCCAACGATGCGTCCATTCTGCTCGATGAGGTCAGTCACCTCGGCCTGCATCCTGACTTGAAATCCGGGATAGCGTTTGCCTTGTTCAGCAATGAAGTTGAGAAAATCCCATTGCGGCATCAGTGCCAGAAACTTGCACTTGGTTGGAAGATGCGTGAAGTCGCCAATCTTGAGCATTTCATTGCCAACCTGGCCGGCGAGTTCACGGACCTCCTGATGAGGGCGCTTCAGGAATTCCTCCAGAACTCCCAGTTCATGCATCAACTCGAGAGTGGACGGGTGGATAGTGTCGCCGCGAAAGTCGCGCAGAAAATCAGAGTGCTTCTCGAGTACGACGACCTCCACACCAGCCCGAGCCAGCAGGAAGCCGAGCATCATTCCGGCTGGTCCTCCGCCCACGATGCAGCATTTGGTTTGAAGAGTCGTCGTCACGGTTTCAATCTTAATTGGCGCTCGCCCCGGTCGTACATGGCCAGCGGGCATCTGGGACCGGCACTTTTGACTGTCTACACTTGAGATCCCCTCAAGCCAAGTCCGATCTTCCTCTAGGTCGAAGACTTTCAGAGGGTAGAGGCGTAATTCGCTGATAATTCATCCCTTCCAACGGAAGGCATCTGGCTGGGGCAGGCCCAGGTGAGCGAGCACGCGATACGCAAATTCGCGGGCCATGGCATCTAAGCTTGCAGGCCGGTAATAGAAGGCCGGGATAAGCGGGAAGACAGTCGCTCCGGCATCGGCGGCCCGGTACATGTTGCGGATGTGGATTTTATTGAGCGGGGTTTCGCGTACACAGAGCACGAGCGGGCGTTTTTCTTTCAGGCAGACGTCGGCCGCGCGCTCGATCAGGTGCGAAGCGATGCCGTTGGCGATGCGGGCCAGCGTGCCTGCGCTGCACGGGATCACGATCATGGCGTCGGCGGGATAAGAACCGCTGGCTACGTTGGCTGCGATGTCGCCGTTCGATTGCTCTTTGATTTTGGATGCTTTTAGGCCGGCCAGAATCTGGCGGACAAGATTCGAGCGGCCCTTAATGCCGAGTTCCTCGGCCAGCACGCGCAGGCCGGAGTCGGAAGCGATGAAGTTCACGGTGTGGAGGCGAGCATCCCGCTCCACCGTGAGCAGAAGTTCCCGCAGAAAAATCGACCCGCTGGCGCCAGTGGTCGCGATGGTCAGATTCTGCGGCGGATGATTCGGCAACAGCACCTCCAAGGTTTGGAGCATAGGCAGTAGCCGCAAAGGAGTCAAGGCGAAGAGGGATTGCTGGAAACTAGAAACCGGAAACTAGAAATTGCCCTATGGCTTCCACGGTCAATTTGCGATCCCGCCGCAGCGCCGCTCAACTCCACGCGCTGGCCGGAGTGGAACGCGAAATCCGGGCACAGGATTCGCACAGCCGCCGCAAATACCTTCGCGAGTTCAACCAGGCTTTCAGCAGCTACGATTCCATCCTCGATTCCGAACAGGCTCAGAACGTCCTGCGCGCGGCCGATGTGGTCCTGATCGGCGACTACCATGCCCTGCCCGCGGCCCAACGCTATGCCGCATCGCTCATCGAGCAGCGCGCGCTGGCGGGCGATCGCCGCGTCGTGCTCGGAGTCGAGACCATCTTCGCCCGCGATCAGCACATCCTCGAAGAATGGTGGCGCCGCGAGATTGACGAAAACGAACTCCGCCAGCGCATCCGCTTCGATCTCGACTGGGGCTATGACTGGACGCCGTTCCACGAATTGCTGGTCGCAGCCCGCGACCACGGCGAGGCGGTCTACGGCCTCGATTGCATGCCCCGCGAAAACCTGCGCAAGATCGGCGCCCGCGATCGTCACGCCGCCGCCAAGATTGCCGAAATCCGCGAGCAGCATCCCGATGCGGTGATCTTCGTGCTGTTCGGCGAGTCGCATCTGGCTCCGGGACATCTGCCGCGTGTTCTGCGCAAGCAAGTGCGAGGCGCCAGGATCCTCACGGTGTTGCAGAACGTCGATGCGCTGTATTGGCGCGCCGCCGGAGAGCGCCTCGACAAAGTCGAAGCGGTGCGCGTGAACGATGACGTCCTCTGCGTCTTCAATGCCACGCCCCTTGAGAAGTATGAAAGCTACCGGCTGTTTCTCGATCAGTGGAGCCGCTGCGATAGCGGCCCCGACTTCGCGCCCACCATCTACAACCTCATCGATAGCCTCGCTGCCTTCCTCGAGATCAACCGCTATTCACCGCGCAACGGCACGCAGCCGAAGTTTCTGGTCGATATGTTGCCCGAGGTTCATGGCAATTCATCGGACGCGATGCTGCGCCGGTTGCTGTCGCGCAAGGGGATCGGCGAGCCGCAACTGGAAACCATGCTGGCGAGCGTGGCAGAACGCGGCAGCGCTTATTTGCCCGAGGTCAATGCCTTCCACATTCGCGAATTTCAGATGATGCACGCTGCCGAAGATGCGACTCGCTTTCTGCATCACGCTTGCAGAGGCCTGCCCAAGCGTCTGAATGGACACGGCGCAAACGGCAATGCAGTCGAACGAAACCCGAGTATCACCGCGGCCAGCGATACCTTTTACACCCGGGTGATCGAACACGCCGTGGCCTACTTCGGCTCGCGAGTGCTCTATCCGTCAAGGCCGGCAGTCGATATCGAAGAATCGCCAGCGTGGTCGCGCACGGCGATTGAAAAAGCCGTACAGGCAGCCATCCGCAGCGATGCAGAGAAGTTTGAATCCATCACCCGGGACTGGGGATACCGCATCGGAAGCCAGATCTACGCCACCTACCTGGCAGGCAAAGTGAAGCCAAGCGGCCTGCGCCGACTCTTCCTCGCTCATCTCGACGAGCCGGGACTCGCCCGCAAAGTCTGCACGGCAGTGATGGCCAAAGTCCGCTCCGCCAAAAAGTAACGCTGGCGCTACTATCTACGCTGCAAGCTGATCGCGGATGCTAAGCTAGACTTCGCTTGGCTGCGCGCCGAGTGCTGACTGTCGTGAACGCCGAATCCATACGCCAACTTTTCGAGCAGGTGCGACGGGGCAAACTTACGCCCGACGCCGCCGTTGATCGTCTTCGACATTTGCCCTTCGAAGATCTCGGCTTCGCCAAAGTCGATCATCATCGCAGGCTGCGCGGGGGCATGCCGGAAGTGATTTTCGGAGAAGGGAAGACTCCGTTGCAGGTGGCGCAGATTTTCGCGCGGCTGGCAAAGCACGGAGGCAATGTCCTGGCCACGCATGCCGATAAGAAGCAGTTCTCGGCGGTAAAGAAGAAAATACGCGGAGCGGAATATCGCGACCTGGCGCGCGCCATCGTGCTGAAGCGCGATCCGCAGAAATACGGCAAAGGAACCGTCGCCGTGGTTTCGGCGGGAACCAGCGACATCCCCGTGGCGGAAGAAGCCGTCGTGACGGCTGAACTCATGGGCAACGAAGTCGAGCACTTCTACGACGTGGGCGTAGCGGGAATTCACCGGCTGCTGGCCAATCACGAGGCGCTGATGAAAGCCCGCATCGTGATTGTCTGCGCCGGGATGGAAGGCGCGCTGCCCAGCGTTGTAGGAGGCCTCGTCGGCGTTCCCGTCATTGCCGTACCCACCAGCATCGGTTACGGCGCATCCTTCAAGGGGCTGACCGCTCTGCTCGGGATGTTAAACTCCTGCGCATCGAACGTGAGCGTGGTGAATATCGATAATGGATTCGGCGCGGGATACGTCGCGTCGCTGATCAACCGTCTTCCATGAGTGATTAAGCAAAGGAGGAACATTCATGGCTCTCACACTGTCGGAGAATGCCAGGAAGCTGATCGATCGCGCAAACTTTGCGCATCTGGCGACTCTCATGCCAGACGGTTCACCTCAATCCGTGCCAGTCTGGATCGGACGCGAGGACGATCACCTCATCGTCTGCACCGGAGAGAAATCTCTCAAGGCCAGGAATACGCGCCGCGATCCGCGAGTCGCCCTGTCCATCGTGGATTTTGATAATCCCTATGAGGAAGTGCAAATCCGCGGCCGCGTGATCGAACGCCGCCCAGATCCAGAGTTGAAAGTGATGGATTCAATCTCGCACAAATATACGGGCAAGCCGTTCCCCATGCGGAGTCCGGAGGGACGTGTGGCTTTAATCATCGAAGTGGAAAAAGAGCGCTACACCAAGCTCCCGTTTGAGCACACGCCGCCGCAGTGACAAAAAAGGCGCGGCCTGCGCCGCGCCTGTGAAACACAACACCACTTTACGATCCGGCCTGACCTGCGTCCTTCCCTTCCACCACCAGTTTGTTCTCCACGCTGAAGGCTCCGAAGATCTGGTTGGCTCGAAGCCCGGCGACGGTCTTGTCCATGGTGCTATCCACGTAGCCATAGAGCGTCACGTGGCCGTTCACGACGATAATGCGAATCGGCCGTGCCGGATCGGTGGCGTATTTGCTCAGCACAGGGTCGCGGTAGATTGCCCGGGCAGCGCGCAGACGCAACCCGTCGTCGAACGCGGATACCGGCTCGACCGAGATGTTTGCGATCACATCTTTCACGCCGGGCTGGTTGTAGATGTCGGCGAGAGCTTCATCGCGGCCGACGCCGGTTCGATCCGCTCCCTCCACTGTGACCACGCCATCTTTCACGCCGAGCGCGAAATAATCGAACGCATTGTCGTAGCCGACCCGCACGTAAGTGAGCTTCCTGGCCAGTTTCTGCTCCAGTTGCTCGTCGGCCACGTTCGGCCCGGCCACGGCGATCAGGTTGCGCACGCCGGCGACGTTCGCGGTTTTACGAGCGAGTTTGGCCGCGTCCAGCTTGCGCTGGTAGAGATCGACCGTGCCCGTCAGGGTCACGATGCCGTCTTCCACGCTGGATTTCACATCCCTGAACTGATTTTTCTTCGCCAGTTTTCGCGCCACGCTGGTTTGAATTTGATTGTCGTAGCGGGTCGCTGCCGCGGTCTCGGCGACAAGCGTCGCGCTCAACAACCCGACCGCCAGCATCGAACCCACCGTTTTCATTAAGCCTTTTGCTACAGCCATCTTCATAGGTCACCCCCGACCCGGTTGACGAAACTTTACGCTTTAACTGCCTGGTTAATTCTTTCGATGCGGAGGTTTGAGGAGAAGATGCACCTGCCACACGAGTACAGGGGCGCAACTTTTTCAGGCTGACAGGGTTAAATAAATCAACTGTGCATTAGCGCCGCCGGCGAGCGCTCGAAGGTTTGGTGCGTCCGCTCAATCCAACGCGTCTCTTGCCACGTTTTCCAAACACGCGGGCGAAAATCTTGTCCACGTTATTCAATTGACGCTGCAAATCGAAGGCGTGTTCAATCTGTTTGCGCGGAACTTTCCCCGTGATCTCCTTATCAGCCAGAACAAGCTGATGAAAGTCGAGACCCTCTTTCCATGCCCGCAGGGCATGCGTTTGCACCAATCGGTACGCGTCTTCGCGGGAAACCCCGTGCTCCACTAGGTCGAGCAGCAATTGCCCGCTAAAGATCAGGCCATGCGTGCTCTCCAGATTCGCCAGCATCCGATCGGGATAGACGAACATCGTCTCAATCAGGTTCGTGGTTTTACTCAGCAGATAATCCACCAGCGTGGTCGAATCCGGCAGAATCACGCGCTCCGCCGACGAATGCGAGATGTCGCGCTCGTGCCATAACGCTACGTTTTCAAATCCTGCCTGCGCATTACCTCGGACCACTCGCGCTAAACCACTGATCTGCTCGCTGGTCACCGGATTCCGCTTGTGCGGCATCGCTGACGACCCTTTCTGCTTTGCGCTGAAGAACTCCTCAGCCTCGCGCACTTCGGTGCGCTGCAGGTGGCGAATCTCGGTAGCAATCTTATCCAGCGTCGAAGCAATCACGGCCAGCGTTGCCAGATACTGCGCATGCCGGTCGCGTTGGATCACCTGCGACGAAACCGCCGCCGCCTTCAGGCCCAGGCGCGCGCAAATCCTTTCTTCGAGTTCCGGCGTGAGGTGGGCGAAGATTCCCACCGCGCCAGAAAACTTTCCGACGCGCATGTCTTCGGCCGCCGCCCTAAATCGCACGATATTGCGCTGCGTCTCCGAATGCCAATTCGCCAGCTTGAATCCGAACGTGATGGGCTCGGCGTGAATACCGTGCGTGCGTCCCACCATGGGCGTGTCTTTGAATTCCCAGGCGCGGCGTTCCAGCACTTCGGCCATTCGTTCGAGATCCTGCGCAATCAGCGCCGAGGCCTGTTTGATGAGCAGCGCCTGCGCCGTGTCGACCACGTCGTTGGAGGTAAGTCCGTAGTGGAACCAGCGCGCATCCGGGCCCACGATCTCAGCCACAGCGGTAGTGAAGGCAATCACATCGTGGCGCACCTCGGCCTCGATCTCGTGGATGCGCTCCACGCGAAAATCCGCGCGTTCGCGGATGGCGTGCGCCGCCTCTTTCGGCACCATGCCGGCCTCAGCCAAAGTCTCGGTGGCCGCGACTTCCACGGCCAGCCAGGTGCGAAAGCGGTTCTCGTCGCTCCAGATGCGGCCCATCTCCGGGCGGGTATAACGCGGGATCAAGGCGGGGGCCTCCTGTCTCAATTAATAAATGTGCCGATAAAGTGGGACAGAGGATTCTAAATGGAGCGAGAAAAAGAGGCCAGCGCACAGAATGAAGGTATTTGCTTACTTTGAAGACTTTGTCACCCTGCCGAAAAATTGGTCCGCCAAGCGGGGAAAATAAACGCAGAACAGCACTAAAACGCATACACGAGGGTCGGATGCTTCGGATCGTTTTTCCACAGGCGTCGGATCGTTTTTTCACGAACAATTTAACTCTCCGTAACATTCCGTCACGCGGCGTTCCATACCATTCGTGCTAGAGGTCACCATGAAAAAAGCACTTGCCTTACTTTCCCTAGCAGCTGCCTGTTCTGTGGGCACAGCGATCGCCCAGGACAATGACTCCCACCACGACCACCACCACCAAGGCAAAATCAAGCGCGTCCTGTTGATCAGCGTCGACGGAATGCACGCTGTCGATTTCGCAAACTGCGCCAACGGCATCAGCACCGTCAACAATGGCGCGCCTTATTGCCCGGCGATGGCAGCGCTCGGCAAGACGGGCGTCAACTATGTCGCCGCCAGTACCTCAAAACCATCCGATTCCTTTCCCGGCCTGACCGCGATCGTGACCGGCGGAAGCCCGGCCCTAACCGGCGTCTACTACGACGTCGCCTATTCCCGCAACCTCGATGGACCGAAAGTACAGACCGGCAATGGAAACGGGCCCGGCCCATGCACCCCAGGTGCGGCAGCGACCGGCTTTACAACCGAGTACGAAGAAGGCATCGATATCGACAAAACTAAATTGAACGGTGGCGCTCCCGGCGCCTCGCTGACTGATGGCGGCATCGCCTCCATCGACCCGAACAAGCTACCCCAGGATCCGGCGAACGGCTGCAACGGCGTCCGGCCCTGGGAGTTCGTCCGCGCCAACAGCATTTTCAGCGTGATTCACCAGTCTGGCGGATACGCGGCATGGTCCGACAAGCACCCGGCGTACGCCTCGGTCGCTTCTGGCCTTGGTCCCTCCGCGCTCGACGACTTCTACGCACCTGAAGTCAACTCCGACGTAATTGCCCTTCCCGGCGTCACCACACCCACAGGCATCTCCTGCGCCACCATCCGTGATCCAACTGCCGACCTGACCGCATGGGACGTCAGCTTCGCCAACATTCAGTGCTACGACACTTTGAAGGTCGACGCGATCCTCAACGAGATCGATGGCAAGGACCACCTCGGACTCAAGCAGACCCAAGTTCCCACCATCTTCGGCATGAACTTTCAGGCGGTTAGCGCGGGCCAGAAGGTCATTGAAAAGAACATCGGCGTGACGGGCGGATATCTGGATGCCGCCGCCACACCCAGCGCGGCCCTGCTGAATGAATTCCAGTTCGTCGACGCCTCGATTGGGGCATTCGTCAGCGAGCTCAAGAAACAGGGTCTCTTCGATTCGACCTTGATCATCATCACTGCCAAGCACGGCCAGTCGCCCATCGACCCAAGCCGCTACGTCGGTCAGACGATCAACGGTACTTCGCCAGCTACCCTGCTCTCCAATGCGGGCTTTATTCCATTCTCTGAATCCACCAACAACCCCACCGGCATTGGACCGACAGAAGACGACGTCTCGCTGCTCTGGCTGAAGAGTTCCTCCGATACTTTGGCCAGCGTCAGTATCCTCGAAGCCAATGCCTCCGCCTCCGGAATTGCGCTCGGACAGATCTATTATGGCCCTGCCCTTGCAATCAACTACAACGATCCCACCGTAGACCCGCGCACGCCGGACATCATTGTGACCCCGAACGTCGGCGTTACCTACTCCAGCAGCACGGCGAAACAGGAAGAGCACGGCGGGTTCGCGCATGACGATACAAATGTCGTTATGCTGCTGTCCCACCCGGACTTCCAACCGCAAACCGTCCGGACAGCGGTAGGCACCGCGCAGGTGGCGCCTACCATCCTCGAAGCCCTGGGCTTCGATCCTTCGGCCCTGGACGCGGTTCAAGCCGAGGGAACGAGCGTGCTCCCGGCGGTTCAGCTCAAGTAGATCGCCAGCAAGCGGAGTCAATAACAGGGGACGCTCCTTCGCGGGCGTCCCCTTAGTTATTACGAAAAAATCTCCCAATGAGATTGTGTCAGTGGAACGGTTATTCCGAAACTGGTGCACTCCCAAAACTGGCAGGTTCCTAGGCAAACGGCATACAATACTGATTCGAGCCGCTATGTCGCCCACTCCAGAAGATTTAACCATCATCAAAGATGACATGATCGCCTTCATCGAAGGCCATGGCATGAGCCGTTTCCACGGCTACGTGGATTACGACGAGGTGCAGTGCGTCATGTGGGAAATGGGAACGAATCCCGACGGTTGGAAGGACTTCGTCGAGCTGGCCAAGACTGCGGCGGCTCCGTTCCTGACCATGCATTCCTGGAAGCTGGAGCGCGAAGAGCTGGATGAGTTGGTGCAACGCCTTACCCAGTCCGAGTTCTCCGACGGCGACGACGTGGAGGACGCGCGCTGGCTGCGCGCCCACGTCGGCAGGGTCGGATTCCTGCAGTTGGGATGGGCCTATCAAGGCTCGATGTTTCTCTGTGAAGTCAGCACCGATTGGTACGACCGCTATCAGCGCCTGCTGGAAGTGTCGGAAGATTTCGGCGGCATCCCCATCGACGAACCGGACCAGGACGACGAGAACTAGCCGTGCGCTGGGAACTGGCTGAAGAGGATCTAGTTCGAGTGCAGGCCCTGGCTGCGGCTCTCGGCGATTTACCCGATCTTCCGATTTCGAATCGGGCACGGAATTCGCGAGCCAATCCGCTTCAAACCCTGGCGCGCCTGCTCATCCGCCGCGGCCTGACAGAGCCTGACGACGCTGCTCGCTTCCTGTTTCCGTCGGTCACCCACCTGCACGCACCCGAGCAAATGACAGGCCTGCGCGCCGCCGTTGACCGCATCGAAACAGCCATCGAACGCAAGGAGCCCATGCTGATCTACGGCGATTACGACGTGGATGGCACCATGGCGGTCATCATTCTAAAGACGGCGATCGAACTCTGCGGCGGCGCGGCGGACTTTCATGTGCCTCATCGTATTCGCGAAGGCTACGACCTGCGCGACGACGTGATCGAACGCGCCGCGGCCGCGGGCATTCGCCTCATCATCAGCGTCGACATGGGGATTCGCGCTTTTGCTCCGGCGGAGACTGCGCAGCGGCTGGGCGTGGATCTGATCGTCACCGATCATCACCTGCCCGGACCGGATGGCGTGCCTCGGGCGCTGACGGTGGTTAATCCTAATCAAGCTGGATGTGAGTATCCCTACAAGCAGCTTTGCGGTGCGGGCGTGGCGTTCAAAGTGGCGCAGGGCTTGATGCAGCGGCGCCTCGACGCAAAAGATCACACGCGCATGCTGCAATCGTTCATGAAAGTTGTTGCGATCGCGACCATCGCCGACGCCGTACCGCTTACCGGGGAGAATCGCGTGTTCGCCAAGCTGGGGCTCGACGCTCTGCGGCGCGCCGTGAATCCCGGACTGAAAGCGCTACTGGAAGTGGCGCAGATTTCGAGCAAGCGTCCGCCTACCTCCACGGAAGTTGCTTTCCGCATTGCTCCGCGAATCAACGCCGCGGGACGCATGGACGTGGCCCGCGACGTGATCGAGTTATTCAGCGTGAAAGATCAAGATCGCGCTCGCCTGCTGGCCGGGAAACTTGATCGCCTTAATGCCGAACGTCAGGAAGAAGAGCGCCGCATCCTACGCTCGATTGACGAGCGCATCAGCGGCGATCCCGCGCTGTGCGAGGCTTACTGCATCGTGGTCGATGGCGAGGGCTGGCACCGCGGCGTCATCGGCATCGCCGCGACCCGCGTCGTCGAGCGTTACCGCCGGCCTGCCATCGTGATCGCGCGCGAAGGCGACGAGGCGTACGGCTCCGGCCGCTCCATTCGCCCCTTTCATCTGCTCGAAGCTGTCGAGTCGTCGCACAATCTTTTCACCCGCTACGGCGGACACTCCCACGCATGCGGTTTCGCCATGCCATCCGCGAACGTGACGCAACTGCGAGCCGAACTGGATGCGTTCGCAAGATCGCGCCTGACGATGGCGGATTTCGATCCAGTTCTCGATGTCGAGGCCGAACTCGATCTCGATGAAATTACTCCCGGATTCTTTCAAATGTTGCGTCTGCTTGAGCCTTACGGAACCGGAAATCACGAACCCGCATTCAGCGCCCGCCGCGTACGCCTGATTGCGCCCCCCAAAATCCTGAAGGACAAGCACATCAAGTTGAAGCTGAAAGCGGGAGAGGACAACAACCACGAATTCTCTCCCAATCTTGTCGAAGCGCCAGGCAAAGAAGAACTCTCAGCACTAGCAATCCTGGCCACCCCAAGCTGCCACCCAGATGGCGCAGCCATCAGGCGCGAAGAGAAAGCCGAAGCAAAGAGTTTTCAACTGAGAACTGAGAACCGGGAACTGAGAACTGTTTTCGACGCGCTGGGCTGGCACATGGCCGAACGCCTGCAGCAATCGCCGCTCCTGGCCGGCGACGCCATCGACATCGCCTTCACCATCGGCCACAACGACCATCCCGACTTCGGGGGATTGGAACTAACCCTGCGGGATTTTAGGGTCCCGCGGGCTGAGACGGTGCCGCACGCCGAGGGCACAACTTTTTGCGAAACTGCGGCTGTCCAGAATGCTATGATCGACGGAGAGAACTAAGAACATGGCAACGCTCGATTGGTCTCAATGTCCCGCCGTCGAAAGCGTCCCCGGCAAGCGCAGCGGCGCCTGGGTGTTCAAGGACACCCGCATGCCGGTTTCCACGGTTTTTGAAAACCTTGAATCCGGCGCAAGCATCGAAGAAATTATGGAGTGGTTCGGCGTGACGCGAGAACAGATTGTTGCCGTGCTCGATTTTGCTGCTCGGAGTCTCGAGGCCCCGCCCGCCAGCCATTCGACGGCTTCCGCCGATGCGCATTCTCTTTGATCAGGGCACGCCCGCGCCGCTTATTCCTTTCCTCGAAGGCAACACCGTCACCCAAGCGAAGGATCGCGGATGGGAAAGGCTGGTCAACGGGGAACTCTTAAAGGCCGCAGAGGAAGCTGGATTCGAAGTGCTCCTGACGACTGACAAGAATATGAAGGCGCAGCAGAATTTGAAGACGCGCGCAATTGCGATTGTAGTACTGGGAAATTCGCAATGGCGCATCGTGCAACGCCACGTCCGGAAGATCGCTGTCGCCGTGAACGGCGCGACACCTGGCAGTTATTCCGAAGTGAACATACCGTTCAAGTAACCCGGGGATCACAGTTTGGTATTGGTCAGCATGCTTCAGCACCTTACGCGCCCTTCCCGGCTGTGGTCGCGTGCCGAGGTTCTCGTCCGACCGTCCCCAGTACCGGCAGAACCCGGGATCTATGCGTGGTATTTTCGTGAGCTGCCCGGCTGCGTGGACGCCACAGACTGCGTGCGCAACGGCGACTCGACTTTGCTGTACATCGGAATATCGCCTGCGGCACCACCCAAGAACGGCAAGGCTGCAAGCCGACGGACGCTTCGTTCACGAGTGCGGTCCCACTTCAAAGCAGATGCTTCGAGATCAACCCTTCGGCTCACTTTGGGCTGTCTGTTGGCTGCGCAGTTAAGGATCGAGCTACGTGTAGGCCGCGACGACCGCATTAACTGCGCGGCCGGGGAGCGAGCGATTGATACATGGATGGACCGATGCGCTCTAGTCTGCTGGGTAAAGTGCGCGGAGCCATGGATAGTCGAAGAAGAAGCCATCAGTTCGATATCCTTACCTCTTAACCTAGATCAAAATTGCCACCATCGCTTCTATGCAAGGCTAAACCAGATCCGCTCTGAGGCAAGGCAAAGAGCGAGAAGCCTACCCCCACTCGTGGACTAGGTCGGTAGAGCCGCGTGAAGGCTATGACTCCCAAATCAATTAGACTAAACCCTGTAATGCCGCTGCCTATCTACCGCCTCCGCCGCTGGCTGGCCGTCATCGCGTTACTGTTTATCGCCGTGATAGCGGGGACCTACTTCTACGCCCGCCTGCGCCTGCGCAATGTGCTGAAGGAAATTCCGAATAAGATTGGGATCGACATCAAGCAGACCGCCAATGGATTCCAATTCTCCAAGTCGGACGGCAAACGAACGCTCTTCACCGTGCAGGCCGGCAAGCTCAAGCAATTCAAGGCGGATGGCAGCGCCGAACTGCACAACGTGAGCATTGTTGTCTACGGCCGCGATTCCTCCCGCTTCGACCAGATTTACGGCGACGACTTCTCCTACGACAAGAAATCGGGCACCGTCACGGGTCATGGCGAGGTACAGATCGATCTGGAAGCCAATCCGACCGGCGAGACTGGACCTGACCAGAGCACTCCCAGGGAACTCAAGAATCCCATCCACCTGGAAACCAGAGACTTGGTTTTCAATCAGGAGAGCGGCGACGCCACCACGAATGCGAGGGTTGACTTTCGTACGCCGCAGGCCACCGGGTGGGCCGTCGGCGTGCAGTATTCCGGAAAGACGAACACGCTCACGCTGGTGTCGCAGATTCATGTGTCCATGGGCGGGCAGAATGCCGAAAGCCTTTTCGCCACTCACGCGAGAATCACGCACGACCCGCATCAAGCCGTGCTCGACCGTCCCCGCCTGCAAAACGAGACTGGAACCGTGCAGGCAGAACAGGCGACGTTATTCCTGGGTCCGGACAACGAAGTGCAACGCGTCGTAGCCACAGGAAATGTAAATGCGGAAACTGCGGGACAAGACGCCGACCCGATGCGCGCCCGCGCCGATGATGCCGAGATGTTGCTTACCGGCAAGCAAAACCTGCTCCGCACTGCAACGCTGACCGGCAACGTCCATGTGGAGCGCTTGGGGTCGCAGCCGATGCAGGGCGATGCCGGAAAGGCGATCCTCGATTTCCTTGGCCAGAATCAGCTCCAGAAAGTGCATGCGATGGATGGAGTTCGCCTGGAGCAGCATGGCGCTAGCGGCGGTGCGCCCGCGACAGGTTCCTCGGCAAGTTCCTCTGAAAGTTCCTCGACACCCCAGGATTTCGACCTCACCGCCCCGGTCGTAGATTTCTTTGTCGCGGAGGGGAACCGCCTCGATCATGCCGAAACTTCCGGAGCGGCGAAGATCATGATCGCTCCGGCTCAGAACGCAAGTGCAGCGAGTGCGCAAGCTTCTGCCCAAGGTACCGTAATCACCGCCGGCCGGTTTGACGCAAGATTTGCCGCGACTCCCGACGGCTCCAGCCGTCTAACCTCAATCCACGGTGCGCCTAATGCAAAGATCGTCAACCTGGCGCCGGGTCTGCCGGAGCGCGTAAGCACCAGTCAAACGCTGGATGCCGCGTTTTTTCCCGAGGGAGGCATCTCATCCGTCATCCAGCAGGGAAGAGTCGCCTACAATGACGGCCAGCCTCCGACCAAACGAACTCAGGCATGGGCGGATAAAGCTCTCTACACTCCGGCTGACCGGATCCTCGTGCTCACTGGCAGCCCGCGAGTCTCCGAGGGCGCCATGGTTACAACCGCCCGGACCATCCGCATCAATCGCGTCACCGACGACGCTTTCGCCGACGGCAACGTGAAAAGCACCTACAGCGAACTCACCGAGCAACCAAACGGAGCGCTGCTGGCCTCTGCCTCGCCGATTCACGTGACGTCAGCGACCATGACCGCGCACAACTCTCCCGCAATCGCTCTGTATCAAGGCAACGCGCGTCTGTGGCAGGATGCAAACATCGTCGAGGCTCCCTCGATCCAGTTCGACCGGGATCGCCGGTTCCTGCTGGCGCAGGGCACCGCAGCGCAACCCGTAGCGACGGTTCTGGTGCAGGGAAAGCTGCTTCAGCCGCAGATGGCTCAGGTAGGCAAGCCTCAACCCGCCAACACTGAAGCCGGAGGAAAACACAAAACCCAGGCGAAATCTGAGGAAAAATCCGGCGACACCGGCCCAGTGGCCATCACATCGGCCAAGCTCACGTATGCCGACGCCGAACGCAAAGCTCACTACGAGGGAGGCGTGATCGCCAAGGGAACCAGCTTCACGGCCAGCGCCAGCAGCATGGACGCCTATCTTCTCCCGCGCAGCCAAAGCTCAAGCAATCAAACACTTGCCGGCACTATTTCGGGGGCTGGCCAACTTGATCACATAGTGGCGAAGGGCAATGTGGTCGTGCAACAACCGACCCGTCGCGCCGAAGGAGAAAACCTGGTTTACACCGCCGCAGACGACAAATTCGTCCTCACCGGCGGACCGCCTAGCATTTTTGATGCCGAACGTGGCAAGATTACCGGGGTTTCGTTGACTTTCTTCAGGGCCGATGATAGGGTGCTCGTAGAAGGCAAGGCAAGTACTCCTGTGGTAACTCAGACCCGAATGCCCAAGTAAGAGACGTAGAATGGCAACGTAAATGCGTACCCTGGCCACAGATGAAATTGGCAAATCGTATCGTGGCCGGCGCGTTGTAAACGGTGTCAGCCTGCGGGTCGAGCAGGGCGAAGTTGTGGGTTTACTTGGCCCGAACGGCGCAGGCAAGACGACTACGTTCTACGCCATCGTAGGCCTGATCCCCCCTGACACTGGCCGCGTGTTGTACGACGGCCAGGACATCACTGACGTTCCCATGTACCTCCGGGCGCGCCAGTATGGCATCAGCTATCTCCCGCAAGAAGCTTCGGTGTTCCGCAAACTCACGGTGGAGGAGAACATCCTCGCGGTGCTGGAGGCGCAGCCCATGTCGTGGCACGAGCGCCGCGAAAAGATGGAGAAGTTCATCGATGAACTTGGCTTGGAGCACATCCGGCAAAATCGGGGCTACGCCCTGTCCGGAGGTGAGCGTCGGCGCGTCGAAATTGCCCGCTGCCTGTGCATCAATCCCACGTTCATTTTGCTGGACGAACCGTTTTCCGGGATCGACCCCATTGCCGTCCTTGACCTGCAGAAAATCATCAGCGGTCTGCGGGCCAGCGGCATCGGAGTGCTGATCACCGATCACAACGTGCGCGAGACATTGTCGGTGACCGACCGCGCCTACATCATCGACGACGGCCGAATCTTCCGCCAAGGCCAGCCCGAGCAGCTGGCCACAGATCCGGAAGTGAGGCGCGTGTATCTGGGGGAAAGTTTTTCGCTGGTGTGAGAAAAAGCAGTGGTCAGTGTCCAGTGGTCTGGCCAGTTGTCGAAGCAAAGACAACTCGTTCGATGACTGACCACTGACCACTGACCACTGACCACTGACTTTTATGGTCCTACTTCAACACAAACTGAGCGTCAAACTATCACAACGCCAGATCCTCACCCCGGGTCTGGTGCAGATGGTTTCCGTCCTCGCGCTCAACAAGCTCGAACTCAAGGACATGATCAATGCCGAGATGGTCGAGAACCCGGTTCTCGAAGAGCTCGAAGAATCTGTCCCGCTGATTGATGAAGTAGGCCGCAAAGAAGAAGACCGCGACCGCCCCACCAAAACTTCCACCGAAGAAGCTCCCATCACCCCCGAAAAGAAAGACCCGTTCGAAGAAATTGATTTCGGCTCCTTCTTCCAGGACTATCTCGATCCCGGCTATCGCACCCGCGGCGAGATGGAGGAGATAGAACGGCCGTCGTTTGAGAACTTCCTCTCCCGGCCCACCACCCTGACCGACCACCTGGCCTGGCAACTCGGAGCGTTGAGCCTGCGGCGTGAAGTTCGCGAGGCTGCCGAACAGATTATCGGCAACCTCAACGAAGACGGCTACCTGATCGCCAGCGACGAAGAAATGTTGGGCGTAGCGCCGCCCGCCCCACCCGAGGCCGACGCCGCGACCGCAAGAAGTATTGTCAGCGAAGCGGCGGCCCTCGGATTAGGACAGGACGACGAACCGCCGTCAGGTGAAGGAATCTCCGAGGACATCGCTGCGAGCAATTCCGGCGAACTGATCGGCTCGGAGTTGAATCAATCCGAACTCCCCACCCCCGACGGCACTGTTGAGAATTCGCCGCATGAGCTGGGTAATCGGTCCGCTGCCAACGTGCCGGCCGATTCCTCCGTAGCCTCAGGCACGGGAGACTCCGCCGCAGCCGCTGCTCCTGCGCCCGCACGTCCGGTCTACAAGTCCACCTTCACGGCCGCTGATCTCCAGGAAGCCCTCGAAACGATTCGCCAGCTCGACCCTCCGGGCGTGGGTTGCCGAACTCTGCGCGAATGCCTGCTTCTCCAGTTGCGCCATCACCAGCAACAGCTTGCGCTCCCCAAAAACGGAGAAAAGAACGGAGAAAGAAACGGGGACAAGAACGGAGAGAAAAATGGCAACGGCACCGCGCAGGTTCTCCAGGATGCCGTCGCCGTCGTCGACCAGCATCTGCGCGCCCTGCAGAGCAAACAGCACAAAGAAATCGCCAAGGCCATCGGACGCCCCCCAGACGCCGTGCAGCAGGCAATCGACTACATCCGCACGCTCGATCCCCGTCCCGGCCTGCAATACAACAAAGTCACGGCCCGCCTGATCGAGCCCGACGTAGCCTTTATCAAGCACGGCGACGAGTGGCTGGTTCTGATGAACGACGACGACCTGCCCCAACTCCGCCTCAACCCCGCCTACAAAAAACTGGTCACCCGCGACACCAACGACAAGAACACCCGCGACTACGTCAAGGAGCGCTACAAGAGCGCCATCCAGCTCATCAAGAACATCGAGCAGCGCAAGCAGACCATCACCAAAGTCTGTTACTGCATCGTCGCCCGCCAGCAGGATTTCCTGGAACGAGGCATCGATTTCCTGAAGCCGATGATGATCAAGGAGGTGGCCGAAGAAATCGGCGTGCATCCTTCCACCGTGAGCCGTGCCGTAGCCAGCAAATACGCCCACACTCCGCAGGGCGTCTTCGAGTTGCGCTACTTCTTCAGCGAAAGCGTGCAGGGCCCCGAGGGCGGCAACACGAGTTTGCTCATCCTCAAACGCCGGGTCAAGAAATTGATCGACGAAGAAGACCCCGCCCGTCCGCTAACCGACGAGCAACTAACCCGCATCCTGCAATCGCAAGGCATTCAGGTAACCCGCCGCACGGTGGCGAAATACCGGGAAGACATGCGCATTCCCAGCACTCATCAGCGCAGAGTAAAAGAATGAACAAGTCGAAGTAAGAAGTCAGAATGCAGAAGTAACAAGCAATCGCATTACCCCGTGGACCTCCGTGCCTGCCCTGAGCGGAGCCGAAGGGTCCTCTGTGGTAAAGATTTTGACTTTACTTCTGAACTCTGACATCTAACTTCTGACCGCAGGAGGGCCGCTAGTGAACGTGGAATACACCGGCAGGCACTACGAAGTAACTCCCGCCATCCGCAAAGAAGTAGAAACTGGCCTCACCAAAATCCGCAAAATCCTCGGCGACGGATTCGAAACCAAGGTCATCCTAGCCGTAGAAAAACACCGCCACAAAGCCGAAATCACCATCAGCCCCCGCAACGGCCCGCTCGTAGGCCTCGCGCAAGCCAAGGACATGATGATCGCCGTCAGCGAAGCTCTCGACCACCTCGAAAAGCAGGCGGTGAAATACAAGACCCGCTGGCAGTCCAAGAAGCGTTCAGCCCGCAAGAGCGAGGAAGTAAAGAAGTGGAACGGCCACTCCACGCAAGACGACGGCGCCGGCACGCAAACCAAAGTAGGCCTGACGGAAAAAACCGCCGTGCCGGTAGCCGTACACCGCTACCCTCCGGTAGCCAAGACCACCGAAGTCCACCTGGTCCGCTCCGACGAGGCCGTAGCAATGCGCCCCATGACGCTCGAAGAAGCCATCAAGGAAGCCCACTTCCGCGACCGCGACGTCTTCGTCTTCCGCGACCCCAAAGGCAAAGTAATGATCCTCCACCGCACCCGAGACGGCAAAATGGAACTGATCGAAGCCCCGTAAGAGCACGTGGAAAGGATTTCGTGTGGGGACGGGTCTTCGACCCGTCCGCCGAGCGAAGCTCGGCTCTGCTGCGAGCGCAACCATGGAAGAGCGATTTTGCAACAGCCATCGGCCTCTGACAGCCTGACATCGCGCCGAACGGCGAGAGTTTGGTAAGGTGTGTACGGTATGGTACAGTAAGCGGATTATTGCCAGACTCCTCCTCATGGATTCGAAGGTGCCACTTCGCCAGGAAGAAGGCCCCGGAAAACCATCGCGTCGACGACAATTAACTCAAGACAACTGTTTAGATGGGCAACTTGCGATGACATGCGGTATCCAAACTGTCCAACCTGCAAAATCGAGTAGCTCCCCCTGCCTTCAGCCGATGTTCTGGCGTGCGGTAGGCCAATTGTGATCGATAGCTTAGAGGGAAGAGTTCCAAGAAAGTAGAGAGATAGAGTGGCCCGAAGACGCAAGGTTCTAGCCGCAGCCGCGCTCTGGGGAGCGTGCGCTTGGTTTCTGAGCTTGGATGTGGACTTGCTTGTCACGCAACTTCGCAACGCTCCCCATTGGCTCCTTCAAGGTCTCCGTGCTCATGGGAGTCAGTGTAGCCATCGGCTATGCGGTCTATCGGAAGTATCTGCTTGAGATACGAACTCGCAGCGAGAAGTATGCCGAGATTCGAGAGCAGATTCGCCGCCTTCTTGCCGATTTGCTCACCACTCCTGATGAAGATTTGATCCGGCAACTGCACCGCACGATCAAGCGCATCGAGCAGGTGCTAAAACGTCACGACCCCCAGGCCGCTCACCCTGAGGGAGAAAGGAAAAAGCAAAAGGCTGCGTGAAGCACTGGCCAGCTTTATGAAAGTCGATAGATTCTAACGCCGTCGCTTTGTTTGGAAGGAGTCAAGGCGGAGGGCGCGAAGCTGCAAGTGGCTCCTTAGACGAAAAATCTGCCTCGTCACTTGCTGTTCGCCGATGGTTTACGCAACCAGCCTTAACACTCAGAACCCGTCAACGGGTGCTATGTCGATTTATCGCCAAAAAACCCTTTTGCGGTTCGCCAACTCCACGGCTTTCATTGACTTGCCCGTTTTGCAGACGTAAGATTCGCCAGTGATTGGCCAAACCATCTCGCACTACCGCATCGTTGAGAAGCTCGGTGGTGGCGGTATGGGCGTGGTCTACAAGGCTGAGGATGTAAAACTCGGCCGGTTTGTCGCACTCAAGTTCCTGCCCGATGATGTAGCGAAAGACCCGCAAGCTCTCAGCCGCTTTCAGCGCGAGGCCAAAGCTGCTTCTGCACTGAATCATCCGAACATCTGCACCATCTACGAAATCGACGACCAGCATGGCGATGCATTTATCGCCATGGAGTTTCTTGATGGGCTGACGCTGAAGCATCGCATCGGCGGGCGTCCTATGGAAACCGAGCTGATTCTGTCCCTCGCCATCGAAATTGCGGACGCACTCGACGCAGCCCACACAGAAGGCATCGTCCACCGCGACATCAAGCCTGCGAACATTTTTGTGACCAAGCGGGGCCATGCCAAGATTCTCGATTTTGGGCTGGCGAAGGTCACTGTGAAGCCGGAAAACGTTACCATGAGCGCTCCGACTATAGACTCGGAGGAGCACCTGACCAGTCCAGGGCAGGCGGTTGGAACAATCGCGTACATGTCGCCCGAACAGATCCGCGCCAAGGAGTTGGACGCGCGCACGGATCTGTTTTCCTTTGGCGCCGTGCTCTATGAGATGACGACGGGTACTCTGCCTTTTCGTGGCGAAAGCTCGGGAATCATTTTTGACGCGATCCTGAATCATCCGCCAATCGCAGCAATTCGCCTCAATCCGGAAGTTCCCACTGAATTGGAACGCATCGTTAACAAGGCTCTAGAGAAAGACAGAAGTCTGCGTTATCAGGGTGCAGCGGAAATGCGTGCCGATCTGCTCCGGCTCAAACGTGACTCGGAATCGGGGCGAGCCGCAGCAACTAGCAAACCAACGGAAGCAGGAAGAAAGTCCTCAGGAGCGACGATCGCTCCACGCTCAGGCTCGGGGGTGGTTGCAGCCCAAACTTCTGCTGCCGTTCCAATCTCGCCCGCAACCGGCAGCAAGCTCCCCAAGATCGCAATCGCAATTCCAGTGGCCCTCGTGGTTCTTGGTTTTGCAGCGCTGATCTGGCTCGTTCGTCCCCTTGCGCCACCCAGAGTGGTGAAAACGACTCAGATTACAAATGACGGCGTTCCGAAAAACTCGGTGCTAACGGACGGTTCTCGCCTCTACATTACCGAGCAGGTCGGCGCTAACAGCCATCTTGTCCAGGTTTCCACGAGTGGTGGTGAAACTTCTCCCATTCCCGCTCCGTTTCTTAACATTGGGATCTCAGACCTTTCGCCCGATCATGCGCAGTTGCTGATCGGCGATTATCCATTTGCAAACATGGACGATCAGCAGCTATGGGTGCTACCCCTGCCCAGCGGAAGCCCCCGCCGCGTTGGACAAATTGTGGGTCATAGTGCCGCTTGGTCCCCCGACGGGAAACACATTGCCTTTGTCCAGGGCTCGAATGTTCTTCTTGCGGACGCGGATGGGACGAATCTGCGGCAAATCGCAAAACTCTCCGGACGACCTTGGTCGATGAAGTTTTCACCCGACGGCACTCGCCTCCGGTTCACCGTTGAGGCACCCGCTTCTCAGCGCACTTCCAGTGAAATCTGGGAAGTTCGTCGCGACGGAAAAGACCTTCATCGCGTTCTCCCCGGCTGGCACGATCCTGCTCAGGGATGCTGCGGAATATGGACTCCCGATGGCCGCTACTATATCTTTGAAAGTTTAGTGTCCGGCGGCGCTCAGCTATTCGCGTTACGTGAAAGCAGTGGCTTATTGCGCCGCAAGATACTCCCCGTGCAACTCACATCCGGGCCAATGCAGTTCACCTTTGGCGTTCCTAGCCCTGACGGCAAGGAGTTGTTTGCCGATGGATGGCTTCCACGCTCCGAACTTGTGCGCTACGACGGCAACGCTCGGGGATTCCTTCCTTTTCTTTCCGGAATTTCCGCTGATTATCTGGACTTCTCGCGCGACACCAAGTGGGTTGTCTATGTCTCTGTGCCGGACCAGACCCTTTGGCGGAGCCGCGCAGACGGCGGCGAACGCTTGCAGCTCACGTTCCCGCCGGTGGTTCCATTCCTGCCCCATTGGTCACCAGATGGTACTCAAATCATTTATACCGACTTGCAGCCCGGAAGCCATCAGAACTCGTATGTAATTTCAGCCCAGGGCGGCGCGCCAATAGCAATGTACCCGGAAGGCAATTCGCAGTTTGACGCCAACTGGTCTCCCGATGGCAAGCAAATCGCTTACGGAAGGAACGCGTTGATCTCGCAAAGGCCAGAGATCCTCGACATCCGCATTCTCGACATTGCCTTGAAGAAAGTTTCGGCTCTTCCCGGATCGCTGAACTTATACGCACCCCGTTGGTCGCCTGATGGCAAGCGCATCGTCGCTGTGTCAGCCGATAATTCGAGGCTAGTCCTCTACAATTTTAAAACGCAAAAATGGTCGGACTGGATCACCGGCCTGGGTCACATCGGTACGCCCATATGGTCGCGCGACCAGCAACATCTCTATTTCGACAACATTAACGGAGAGCATCCCGGGTATCGCCGCGTGAAGTTGGGCAAAGCCGTTCCGAGCTTCTGGTCGATTTGAAAGACCTGCACCGCTCTTGGTGGAGCAGCATTGCTCCGGATAATTCTCCTATCTTCAGCCGCGACATCAGCACCGACGAGATTTACGCGCTGGATCTAGAATTGCCGTAAAAGGAAATACCGCAAGCCTACAGCTAGCCTTTCGAAACTGTCGCAGTCACCATAGCGCTCAGGATTCGACCGCCTGGTTTCGGATTCTGGGCGGATGACGGATGTCGGATTTTTTCCACAGCCCCGTTGTGACATCTGACCTTGCGCCGCACACTTCATTCGCGCGATCATGGCCGAAGCAGACGTACTGCGGCGAGCCTCATTGGCCCACCCGCAAGTCCTGCGTTCTCAAGATTTTGACCTCTAAGCTCTTTGACATCAAGATTTTGCAGACACTTTTTGCAAGACCCTTGCCCAGCAAGGCTTTCAGAGGGTGGGGGGAGGGGGGGATACCCCCGATTCACGCCATTTTTCCCAAACTGGGAGCGGACTGGCACAGATTTATTTCGGCAAGAAATCAACAGCCGAAACGCGGGCAAGCATGGTCGAAACCGCATGCTAGAATTCGCCGCGGGAGGAACCTGCCGATGACGAATCCCGTACGCTCCACGAACGCTCCCGTCCTGCTGCTCGTTTTTCTTTCGACGATCCTGAGCGCATCGTATCGCGTACAGGCACAAGCCGCAACCCCGCAATCGAAGCTCTCCGTCCACTGGGAAGAATTAACCGCCGCCGATTTCCGTGAAGGCATCCACCGCTCGCAAGGCACGTGCCTTCTGCCCTTCGGCATCCTGGAAAAACACGGACCGCATCTGCCGCTCGGCACCGACCTGCTGGACGCGCGTTACGCCGCGTTGCACGCGGCAGAGCAGGAATACGCCGTCGTCTTCCCCGAATATTATTTCGGACAGATTGCCGAAGCCCGCCACGAGCCCGGAACCATCGCCTACAGCCGCGATCTGCAACTCGCGCTGTTGCAGGAAACCACCGACGAGATGGCGCGCAATGGCTGCAAGAAGGTGATCATCGTCAACGGTCACGGCGGAAACGAACACCTGCTGCCGTACTTCGCGCAAACCCAACTCGACAAGCCCCACGACTACGTCGTGTACATTTTCGACAAGCGCACCCCGGACTCAGGTGGCCCGCCGAAGAAGACTTCCACCGACATGCATGCGGGTGAAAGCGAAACTTCGAAGATGATGATCTCCCGTCCCGACACGGTGCACCTCGATCGCGCCAACAACGAATCCGGCGCAGATCACCACCGCCAGAATCTTCCCGAAGACGTTTACACCGGAATCTGGTGGTACGCGCGCTTCCCCAATCATTATTCCGGCGACGGCTCCGCCGCGACGAGGGAGTTAGGAAAATTCCAGATGGATTGGTGGATCGACGCGTTGGCACAAACAATCCGCGCCGTGAAAGCCGACGACGTCAGCCTGAAGCTGCAAAACGAGTTTTACGAAAAGAGCAAGCACCCGCTGGACACACAGCCGTAACGAAAATGCGGCACGTAGGTCTTAAGGAGTTAGGTCTTGGGCCTAACACCTAAGACCTGAGACTGCGCTACGAGCTCCCGATCAGCCAGCCCGTGATAAACACCAAGACGCCGCCCAACCCGACCTGAAGCGCCGCCGAAACCCATGGACTATCCATATAACGGTGCCGAACCCACGTGATCGTCGCCAATTCGACAACCACCACCGCACCCGCGGCCCACAGCGCCGTGTGAAAATCGCGCAGCAGGAATGGCAATGTGTGTCCAATACCGCCCAGAGCGGTCATCGCTCCGCAGATCAGCCCTCGCACCCAAGGAGTGCCGCGTCCGGTCAGGCTGCCGTCATCGGACAACGCCTCGGCAAATCCCATGCTGATGCCCGCGCCCAACGACGCCGCCAATCCCACCAGGAAAGCGTCCCAGCTTTTCTGCGTAGCCAGAGCGGCCGCGAAGACGGGCGCGAGCGTGGAAACGGAACCGTCCATCAGCCCCGCCAAACCAGGTTGCACGATCTGCAGCACGAAAAGACGGCGCTGCGCCCGGTCTTCATCTTCCTTGACGCTGGCCGGCAGTTTTTCTTTGTCCAGTTCCTGCGCGCGTTCTTCGTGCTCGCGTTCTTCGTTGATCAGATCGTCGAGCAGTTGACGGATGCTCGCGTCCTGGGTGCGAGCCGCGGCCTTTTCGTAAAACCGCCGCGTCTCCACTTCCATAGTGCTGGCTTCCTTGCGGACCGCTTCAATGCGCAGCGGACGAATCAGCCAGAGCGCGGGACGCTCCACAAATCCACGCACGTCCTGGCGCCGGATCAAAGGAATGTGCTCGCCAAACTTCTGCTGGTACATCGCAATTAACTTTCTGCGGTGCGCCGATTCTTCTTCGCGCATGCCTTCGAACATCGCCGCCGACGCTGGATAGTCTTGCCGCAGCCCTTCGGCAAAATCCGAGTACACGCGCTCGTCTTCCTCTTCCAGAGAAATGGCCAAAGCCAGCACTTCACGTTCGCTCAGTTCCTGAAACTTCTTCATGGCCGATTAGCTTACCTGTCCGAATAGGAGTTAGACAAATCGAAATCGGGATCAATTCGATCTCTCGCACGCTTGCCGCTCGCGGTGCTACTATCCATTTCATGCCGCCTCGGAAATCGTCCGGGTCCCGAAAGCGCGCGAAGCCGCCGCGCCGAGGGAAGAAAATACCGCGGGCCACCGCGCATGATGCCCCGCACGCTCCGGAACTGGTCATCATCACGGGGATGAGCGGCTCCGGCAAGGCGTCCGTGCTGAAGGCCTTTGAGGATTTGGGCTACTACTGCGTCGATAACCTTCCCGTCGAACTGATCCCGCGCTTCGCCGAAATGGCGTTGCAGTCCGCCGAGATCCGCCGCACGGCGCTGGTGGTCGATGTCCGCGAAGGTTCGAAGCTCGAGCAATTGCCGGGCATCCTGAAATCGGTACGCCGGATGATTCCGACCAAAGTCTTTTTCCTGGAAGCCTCCGATGCGGTGCTGCTGCGGCGTTTCAGCGAAACGCGGCGTCCGCATCCCCTGGGCACAAACTCGCCGGTCAATGCATCGCTCAAAACCGAACGGCGTCACCTGGCCGCGATTCGCGCCGTGGCCGACGTTGTCATCGACACTTCGAAGTTCAACGTACACGAACTGCGTGCCCACATTACGGAGCGTTTCCGCGAGCAGGCAACGGAGAAAACCATTCTGGTTTCGAGCGTGAGCTTTGGCTTCCGCCACGGTGTGCCCGAAGACGCCGATCTGGTGTTCGACGTTCGCTTTCTGCCCAACCCGCATTTCGTGCCCGAATTCCGGCCGCTGACGGGCCGTCATCCACGCGTCGCTAAGTACATCCGATCTTTTCCGCAGACGCAGGAATTCATTCTGCGCATTTCCGATCTGCTGATTTACCTGCTGCCGCACTACATTCACGAAGGCAAGAGCTATCTCACCATCGCTTTTGGCTGCACGGGCGGGCAGCACCGGTCAGTGATGATCGCCGAAGAAGTCGGCAAGCGCCTGCGCCAGGCCGGATACCGCGTGAAAGTCATGCACCGGGATATGCCGAAGTAGTCGTCCAACGTTCGCGATACCGATCTTCGCATTATTGAATCCGAGCTCCGTCCGTGCACGCGCTAAGGGCATGCCATGTACTGAGGACCGGACGCGACAAACCCTCCTTCGACCGTGGTGGTGTGCACGATGACCAGGTCCTGGAAGACCTGGCTGGGTATGGTGCCGCTGGCGGGCGCCTTTGGGTCCGCCGGCGCAACTGCGACCAGCGTAGCGTTTTGACACATCGACTGGAAAGGCTGACTCGTTAGCGCGTAGGCCTCGCCGTCAGGAGTGGGGTTGACTACATACCAGCTTACGGGCAACGGACTCACGGTCGTCGGGGACGCGCTGAACGTGCCAGTCGCGGTGAATTGGAGCTGAATCATGCCGGTGCCGTTGACTGCGATTGACTGCAGTTGGCGGTTGCCGCTGCCGCTACTACCGCATCCCAGAGTCGCAGACAGAAGCAACGAAAAGCAAAGAGTTCCTATCATCGGAGCCCAGGTTTTTGTCATGATGTCCTCTGTTTGAGTTTGAATTCAGAGATTTTGAAGGAGGTTGCTTCACGAAGCAAGTATTTCCGAAAGAGCCGGAGCGCTCGCGTTCCAGTTGGTTCGCGGGATAATCGGGTCGGACGCCGGAGACCCTGAGTCAACGACAAACCCGCCGCGGAGCAGTAGAATAGCGGCTTACACCCCATGCTTATTCCACTGCCCGCAAGCGACTGGAGTTGGCCGCGTTTGGGAGCCGTATGCGCCAACTGACGCGACTGGTGCGCTACGTGTTTCCATTTCTGTGGCAGTTGTTGCCGGGTGTGTTGCTGCTGGCTGGTGTGGGTTTTCTGGAAGCCTTCCGGTTGGTCCTGTTGAGGCCGGTGTTTGACCGCGTGCTGGTTCCTTCTTCAGGCTCTGAAAAGATTGTGTTGTTCACTATTCCTCGTACGACCCATGCCATTTATCTGCAACAGTTCGTTCCGAGCCATTTTCACAATGCCTGGACGATTGTCGCCTATGCGATTGTTGCGTCAACCGTGCTGAAGGGGATCTTCGATTATTGCGGCACCTATCTGGTGAACCACGCCGGGTTCGCCATGATCACCAGCCTGCGGAATGATCTCTACAATTCAGTCCTCCGGCGCTCTTCCGCTTTTTTCCAGAAGCACACGACTGGGACTCTGATGTCAACCATCATCAATGACATTGAGCGCGTGCAATACGCGATGTCGAGCGTGCTGGCTGAGTTCCTGCAGCAGTTCTTCAGCTTCATTTTTATCGCTTGCGCCGTCATCATGCTGGGCCGGGACTTGGCGTGGGTGCTACTTCTGTTTGTGCCGTTCATCGTGATGTCGGCGGTGCGCATCGGCCGCCGCGTCCGCACCACTACCCGGAGCGGGCAAGATCAGCTGGCGGACGTGCAAAACTTATTGCACGAGACGATCACCGGCAACCGCATCGTCAAAGCCTTCGGAATGGAGTCATGGGAGGTCGCGCGATTTAAGGAGGCCGCCAACCGCCTGTTTCGTGCCAACCTGCGGGCGGTGGCCGCCGCGGCTATCAGCTCTCCATTGATGGATGTCTTTGGCTCGATCGCCCTGGCCCTGCTGTTGTTGCTGGGCCGGCAGAAGATTGTTCACAACCAGTTCACTTTAGGAGGCTTTGTCGCGTTTTTCGCTGCGGTCTTTGCTTTGTATAATCCAGTACGCAAGTTTGCCTTGTTCAACAACAATTTCCAGCAGGCGCTGGGCGCGTCCAGCGAAATCTTCAAGTTCATGGACATCGAAGACCATGTCCGCGAAAAGCCACATGCCAGCCGCCTGCCTGCATTTTCGAAGTCCGTCCAATTCGATCATGTCAGCTTCACCTATGGCAGCGAGGGAGTAGACGCGCGGGTGTTGCACGACATCAACCTTGAAGTTCGCCGCGGAGAAGTGATCGCGATCGTCGGATCGAGCGGCTCGGGCAAGAGCACCCTGGTTCACCTGATCCCGCGTTTCTTCGATGTCACCGAGGGCCGCCTGCTCATCGACGGCCACGATGTGCGCGATGTGACGCTGGCTTCGTTGCGCGAGCAAGTGGGAATCGTCACGCAGGAGACCGTCTTATTTAATGACACGGTCCGGAACAACATCGCCTATGGCCAGCCGCACGTGGCGCTGAAAGATGTTGAGGCCGCGGCCCGGGCCGCGTTGGCCCATGATTTCATTCAGGCACTGCCTTCAGGGTACGATGAAATGATCGGGGAGCGCGGCGTGCGCCTATCCGGCGGAGAGCGGCAGCGCATCGCCATTGCTCGAGCGATTTTGAAAAACGCTCCTATCCTGATTCTGGACGAGGCTACGTCTGCACTCGACAGCGAATCGGAAGCTTTGGTGCAATCTGCGTTGCACAACCTGATGAGCGGCCGCACTGTGTTTGTGATTGCGCACCGGCTTTCGACGGTACGCCGCGCCGACCGCATTGTGGTGATCGAAAATGGTGCCATCGCTGACATTGGCGCTCACGAAGACTTGATGACGAAGTTGGGCACGTACCGGCGTTTGTATGAACTGCAGTTTGCTGACTTCGAGCCGAAACTCGAGCCAGCGCAACCGAGCTAGAATCGGCAATCAGAACCAGGCAATTGGATATTTGGGAAAACAAATCATGCCTCTCCGTTCTATGACGGGATTTGCGCAGGTCAAAGGCGAACTCGTGAGCCCGACTGAAGGCGGTCTCAATCCGCCCTCGGCTAGCCCGGTTTCCAACAATGGGCACCTTGCCTTCGCCCTCTCGCTGAAATCTGTGAACCACCGTTTTCTCGATCTGCATTTTCGTCTGCCTTCGGGCTCCGACTCGCTCGAAATGCAATTGCGCCGCCTGCTCAAAGAAAAGATTGCTCGCGGGCACGTCGAAGTCACGCTTAGTCTGGAGCGGGGTGGCGGCGAGACGCTGGCGCTGAATCGCCCGCTGGTCAGCGCTTACATCGCGGCGTTTCGGGCGGCGGCGGGTGAGTTTGCCATCCCCGCCGAGCCCGATCTCAACACGATCCTACGCATTCCCGGCGCGCTCGATACGGCCAGAGATCCCGAGGATGGGGCGCTTGAATCGGCCGTAATGGCCCGGGCGGGCGAAGCCCTCGATCGCTTGAATCAGATGCGGGAGCAGGAAGGCCGGAGCATTGAGCAGGAACTGCGCCAGCGTATGTCTCACCTGCAGGAAGCGGTCAAGACCGTGGAACTTCACCGGCGCAGGGTGTTGCAGAGCTATGTGGAACGTCTGCAATCGCGCCTTCAGGAACTGCTGGGATCAAGCGCCGACCGCGAACGTGTGCTGCAGGAAGCCGCTCTTCTGGTCGACCGCAGCGATATTCAGGAGGAAATCGTCCGCCTGGAAAACCACGTCCAGCATTTTCTGGGACTGCTCGACCAGCATGGGGAAGTAGGAAAGAAACTCGACTTCCTGCTGCAGGAAATGAATCGGGAGGCCAACACGCTACTTTCGAAGACTTCCGGCCTGGCCGGCGATGCTCTGAAGATCACGGAGGCAGGATTGGTCATGAAAGCGGAGATCGAAAAATCACGCGAGCAGGTGCAGAACCTGGAATGAGTGCACCCGCTCACGAGCCAATCGTATACATCATCTCGGCCCCATCCGGTTCGGGCAAATCGACGCTGGTCAACGAACTGCTAAAGTCGGTGAGCGATCTCGATTTTTCCATTTCCTTCACAACGCGAGCGCCGCGTGGCAGCGAGGAAAATGGAAAACAGTACTACTTTGTATCGCGCACCGAATTCGAGAAAATGATTCGCGACGGCGAGTTCCTTGAGCATGCCGAAGTCTTCGGCAATTATTATGGCACGTCGCGGCGCTTTCTGCGCGAGGCGGAACAGAATGGCCACGACCTGCTGCTCGACATCGATGTGCAAGGCGCGGCGCAGATTCAGCAAAAACTCCCCGACGCCACCAGCATCTTTATTCTGCCCCCGAATCGCAAGACGCTGGAAGAGCGCTTGCGCAGGCGGGGGAAGACAGCGAAGAGGTTATCCAGCGCCGTCTGGTCATGGCCAAGCGTGAGATTCAGAATTACAGCCGATATAACTACATTCTGATCAATCACGTGCTCGAGGAATCGAGCGAGAACCTGCGAGCCATTGTGCAATCGGAACGCCTGCAACGCGCGGGGCGACCGCTATCCAATGAGGAATCGGCGGTCATGGCCCTCGCGGACTGCTGCCGCCTGGCCAAGGTTCGCGGCCGCTTGAAAGCGATTCTGGATTCGTTCAGGTCTCCCAACGACCCCGAAGGGAGCAATCCTCCGTAACCATATTTGGAGGCGGCGGCCCCCGCAATCTTGAATTTCGTGGGAAAATAAGGACAGCGGTTCTTGGCTTCCCTGGCGAAGAACGAAGCGTACCAACTTTCGGCAATCAACTTTCGGCAATCGAAATCTGCAACCCGGTATGAAGGGGAGAGAGTCCATGAAATTGATCGAAGGCTTCGACAGCAACTATCGCTATATTCTGGTCGCCGCCCGGCGCGCCCGCCAACTGCAATCCGGAGCTCCGCCGGTGGTACAAACCAATTCCCGCAAGCCCTGCCGCATAGCGCAAGACGAAATCCGCGCGGGCAAAGTGAAGTGGGAGATTCCCGAAACGCGCAGCGCGGCCGAGCAGGCCGCCGAAGTCCTGGATCAGGCGTTCGGACACGACGCGTAATCGCGCTGCGGTCGGCTGCATCTAATCACCATGAAGGTTGCTCTAGGAGTGACGGGCGGCATCGCGGCGTACAAGGCGGCTGAGATTGTGCGCCTGCTGCAAGACCGCGGCATTCGCGTGCAAGTTATCATGACGGGCGCGGCTCAGGAATTTGTTCGCCCGCTCACCTTCGCCGCGCTTTCCGGCGAGAAAGTGATCACGGGAATGTTCTCGCCCGGCGAAGAACAGGCCGCGAACATCGACTCTGCCATCGAGCACATCGCGGTTGCGCAGTCGATTGACGCGCTGCTGGTCGCTCCCGCAACGGCTGACGTGCTGGCGCACTTCGCCCAGGGCATTGCCAGCGATTTTCTCACCACGCTTTATCTCGCCACCAAGGCTCCGGTCGTGGTCGCCCCGGCGATGAACGTCAACATGTGGAATCATCCGGCGACGCAGGCGAATCTGGAAACCCTTCGCCAGCGCGGGGTGAAGATTGTTGACCCGGGCTCGGGATATCTCGCCTGTGGTATGACTGGCTCCGGGCGGCTCGCCGAGAATGAAGCCGTCGTTGCCGCAGTTCTGGAAGCGCTGGGCGCGTCACAGGATTTAGCCGGCGAAACCGTTTTGGTCACCGCAGGACCGACGCGCGAAAAAATCGATCCGGCGCGCTATCTTACCAACCGATCCAGCGGACGCATGGGGTACGCCATCGCTGAAGCCGCGCTGCGCCGCGGCGCGCGCGTGCTTCTGGTGAGTGGACCGACGGCTCTCACTCCGCCAGGAGCGGCTGAAATCACCGGCGTAGAATCGGCGGAGCAGATGCGCGAGGCCGTGCTCAATCTTTTGCCACAAGCCACGGTTGTGATCAAGAGCGCTGCTGTTTCCGACTACCGCGCGAAATCAGCGTCGCCGCAGAAGATAAAACGCAAAGGGCCGATCACACTCGACCTCGAGCCTACCGTTGACATTCTCAAGGAGATTTCTCTGCGCAAGCAGTCGCAGATTGTCGTAGGCTTCGCGGCGGAAACAGAGAACGTCCTCGAAAACGCCCGCCAGAAGCTCGCAGCCAAACACCTCGACGCCATTGTCGTCAACGATGTATCGCGCGAAGGCATCGGCTTCGACTCCGACCGCAATGAAGTCACCATCATCACCCACGACGAGGTGGTCGAAGTCCCGGAGACGACGAAGTGGGAAGTGGCCGAGCGCGTGCTCGACCAGGTCGTCCGCATTCGCGAGCGGCGTAAGGCGCCGGTGAAAGCCTGACAGCGGGCTTCTTCGGAGAAGATGTCCCATCGCTGCACGCGATGGCCCGCTAGCGTACAATTCCGTCTAACTTCTTTCCTCTCATTTTGTTCTCAAAGGAGCGTGTGATGACGCAGAAGGTCATTGAAGTGATTGGAACCTCTAAAGAAAGCTTTGCCAAGGCGGCGACGAATGCCGTGGCCGAGGCGGGCAAAACAGTGCGCGGAATCAAGTGGGCGCATGTGGATTCGCTCGATATGCAACTGGATGGAAAGAAGGTAGTGTATCGGGCCACGACGAACATCTATTTTGACGTGGAGCACTAAGGAGTGGCGAGCACTCTGGACTCCGAGTTGCGGCGCGCTCTCGCCGAGCGCGTCCGCTATTACCATGAGTTGGGCATCTACGATTTCTACCGGCGTGGGCCCCGGCATTCGCAGTTGACGGAGGTTCAACCGGCTGACGCCGAAAGCCTTGCGGCATCTTTGTCCGCAGCGTCGTTTTCAGAATCCCAGTCAGAACTGCGAAAGGAAGTGTCCGCAAGGAAATCCGCCGTTGTCCGTGCTGTCGCCGAGCAAGATATCTTCGAAATCGTAGTGCCGAAGCCGGAGTATGGAGTGGCCGATCCCGTCGCCGCGCTCAAGATGATTCGCGAAGACCTGGGCGAGTGCACGCGCTGCAAACTGCACCAGCAGGGCCGTAAGCAGATCGTCTTTGGAGTAGGCAATCCCCGGGCGGAGTTGATGTTCGTGGGCGAAGGTCCGGGCGCCGACGAAGATGCACAGGGCGAACCGTTCGTCGGCCGCGCCGGACAGTTGCTCAACAACATGATCAAAGCGATGGGTTTGCGGCGCGAAGATGTTTATATCGCGAATATTGTCAAGTGCCGTCCGCCCGGCAACCGCACGCCGGAGCGCGACGAGTGCGAAACCTGCTCGCCGTTTCTCATGCGACAGATCGCGGTCGTCAAGCCCAAAGTCATTGTGGCGCTGGGTGCGGTTGCCGCGAAAAATCTGCTTGCCATTAATGCGCCGATGTCCGAACTGCGCGGCCGTTTTTATGATTTCAAACCCGCGGGCGTTCGCGGCAGCGATCCTTCATGGCCGGGCGCGCGGCTCGCAGTTACTTATCACCCCGCGTTCTTGCTGCGCGATCCGAGGCAGAAGGGCGAGGCATGGAAAGATTTGCAGATGGTGATGAAGTACCTGGGGATCGAGCCTCCGAAAAGAGCGGCCGAATAACTGCATCCGTCTAAAGTAGTCATCCCGAGCGAAGCGAGGGATCTTGGTTCTTGCTGGTGCCAAGAGTACTGCCGCTTCAGGCAGGCACCAGGATCCCTCGCTCCGCTCGGAATGACAGTTCGTACGAGGCGGGATGACATGTGGTGGACGACAGTTCAGGGCATGACAGTTCGTAATGGCGAACCCACAGTAGTTTATCCTTCCAATCAATGCCCGAGTTTTGCGACGTTGCCCTGGCCGTTCCGCTCGACATGGTCTTTACGTACCGTGCGTCCGCCGGGGCCACTCCTGTCGTCGGCGGCCGTGTGCTCGTGGCTTTTCGACAACAGCGCATGACCGGCATCGTGGTCGAACTGCACGACCGCAAGCCGTCGGTCAAAACAAAAACGATCCTCAGCGTACTTGACGTTTCACCGGTTCTCGACGAACAACTGCTGCGTCTCGGCCGCTGGATTTCCGACTACTATCTCGCACCGCTCGGAGAAGTCTTCCGCACGATGCTGCCGCTGAATGCGGAGTTCAAACGCGGCATTGCTTACCGCATTACCAAGGAAGGCCAGCTGGCGCTGCATCTGGCGGGCATGTCTGGATCGTCAGCCCGCTCGCGGCGCACTCCGGAGGAGCAAGCCGCGGAGTTCGGCGTGCTCGATTATCTTGCGGCCCAAGAGTCGGCGTCGGGAGAGAGCATGCCAGTCAGCGAACAAAAGCTGCGTTCCGCCGCCCGCGTCTCAAAATCAATTTTGAACGGGATGGTGCGGAAGACGTGGCTCGTGCGCGAGGACATTTCTGAAGTCCGCGACGCGACGCGCACGATCAGGATCGCATTGCTCAAATCCGCCGACGGCAAACTAAACGACAACCAGCGCCGGCTAGTCGAGACTCTAGCCGCCTCTGGAGGCCGGGTTTCCGTGGACTCCCTGCAAGCGCTCGAAATCCCGCGAACGACGCTCACCACGCTGGTGAAACGCGGCCTGATCGAAATCCTCGACGAGCCTGCGGCCTTCGAGGTCTCGCGGAGCAAACCGCGGCCGTCTTTCGAATTCGATTTCAACTCAGCACAGCAAGCTGCACTGAACCGTTTGCGTACAGCAGTGGATGCGAGAAAGTTTTCCGGCATCTTGCTGCACGGCGTCACCGGCTCGGGCAAGACCGCGGTTTATCTCGCGGGCATGCGTGCGGTGCTTGAGGCGGGACGCTCCGCTATCCTCCTCGTGCCTGAAATCGGCCTAACGCCCGCGGTTGCCGCCGACCTGCACCAGATCTTCGGCGACGAAGTCGCCATCCTGCACTCTGCCCTTTCCGACAAGGAGCGGGCGCAGCAGTGGCACCGCATCAAGAACGGGGATGCGCGCATGGTTGTCGGTACGCGCTCTGCGGTCTTCGCGCCGGTGGCAGATCTTGCTCTGATCATCGTCGACGAAGAGCACGATTCTTCCTACAAACAGGAAGAAACGCCGCGCTACCATGCCCGCGACATTGCGGTGGTGCGCGCCAAGATGGCGAATGCAGTCGTCGTGCTCGGTTCGGCAACACCGTCGCTCGAATCTTATTTCAATGCAAAGAAAAACAAGTACGCGCTGGTCGAGTTGCCGGATCGCGTCGAGCAGCGCCCCCTGCCGGAGGTCGAGATCATCGACATGCGTCAGGAATTCCAGGAGACCGGCCACGAGCAAGTCATCTCGCGCAAGCTGGCGGCGGAAATCAAAGAGCGCCTCGACCGCAAAGAGCAGGTCATGGTGCTGCTTAATCGCCGCGGATATTCTCCCTTGGTGCTCTGCCGCACCTGCGGCAAGACCCTGGAATGCCAGAACTGCGCCATCGCCCTCACCCACCACAAGCGCGAGCACAAAATGGTCTGCCACTACTGCGGCTATACCGCGCCCGTCCCGAAGGCGTGCGTGCATTGCGGCAGCGAGTATGTGTATTTTCTCGGCACTGGCTCGGAGAAGCTCGAAGAATTGCTGCATGGAATGTTTCCGCAGGCGCGCATCGCCCGCCTCGATCGCGACACTGTTCGTGGACACGAAGATTTCGAGCGCACTCTAAACGCGCTAAGCGAAGGCGAACTCGACTTGCTCGTCGGCACCCAGATGATCGCCAAGGGCCACGATATTCATGGTGTTACCCTGGTCGGCGTGGTCGGCGCCGACAGCGCGCTGGGATTGCCCGACTTCCGCGCCGCCGAGCGAACGTTCCAATTGCTTACACAGGTTGCCGGACGCGCCGGACGCGGCCAGTCTCCGGGCAAAGTGATTCTGCAAACTTATTTTCAGGACCACTACGCCGTACAATACGCGGCCCGCCACGACTTCGCCGGATTCTACGAAAAAGAATTGCGCTTCCGCAGTTGGATGCACTATCCGCCATACTCCGCGTTGGCCAACGTGCTCATCCGCAGCGACAAGCTGGACGAAGCGCTCGAGTGGTCGGGCACACTGGGTAAGTGGTTTGAACAGAACCGGCATGAAGGTGTGCGGGTGCTCGGCCCAGCGGTTGCGGCGATTATGCGGCTCAAGCGCGATTACCGCTATCATTTCGTGCTCAAGTCGCCCAGCCGCGAAAAGCTCAACGCGACGTTGCGCGCCATGCTCGCCTACGCCGCCGAGCGGAAAATTCCGCGCACGCAGGTCATTGTGGACGTGGATGCGTTGTGGCTGATGTGAGAGAACTGGGGCGGCAGAACGCCGCCCCTTGGAGGCCGACTTCTATCTTTCTGCAATAAACGCCATCCCGTGCGGACTTACCATTCCGGTCACCACATTCGTGATCACCCCCGTGTCGAAATCCAGACTCCCCACCGAAGTGGGCGTTGCGGTGTAGGCGGCTCCGGGAGAAAAAATGTTTTTGGAGATGGCATAGACGATTCCCGCAGCTCCCGCATCGCGATCCGACACAAGAATCGTGCCATAGGTGGAGGTGGCCTCGATGGTGTCGTCCACCTGTGCGGCAGCGCCGTTAAGCGTAAGCGCGAGATGGTACACGCTCTGATCGATGTATCCCAGATGATGCACAATGATCAGCTCGGCATCGGCCTGACTGTCCAAAACCAGATCTCCGAAGCGGTTGAAGATCATCGAATCCGGATCCTGAAGATTCAGAGTTACCGGGGTGTCGGTGGGAATATCGGTGGCCGTCGCGCTTGCATTCAGCGCTTCGCTGACGTTGACTACAGTGCCGCTGATCGTTGCCTTCACCACGGCAGGAGCGAAGTTCGGGTTGTTGGAGGGATTGGACGCGCTCAAGAACACGTCGCTGCCGCGGAAGGAGATATCGTCATAGCCTCCGCCGTGCGGCGTGGGCCCGAAGGTGTAGACGGTCTGCGTCCCCTTCGTGGGATCAATGATCACCAGATTGGGGTTGCCGTCCTCGTTTTGCATCGCCCATAGCTGCTTGGTCTGCGGGTTCACTCGCAGTCCGTCATTGTGGCCGACCACGGAGTAAGTCGTGACCACATCGCCGTTCATCTTATATTCGACAATCGTGCTGCTCTTGCCGTCGGAGCCATCGGGCGCCGCTCCGTTGCCGTAGCCAATGTAGATGTGGCCGTCGAGCAGAGCAATCGAATCGGGCTGGAAGTACACATTTGCAACGCCAGTGGCAAATGTTGAAACCGTGTAGGGAACGGCTGCTGTGACCTGCCCAGCCGCTGCCATGGCCATTAGCAGAACACTGAGCATACCAATCGATCGAGTGGAACGATGGACTTTCATGGTTGTTTCTCCTTGGAGGGATTGCCCGGGTGAATAGGCTTGGGCGTAGGTTTGACGCTCTCCGCGAGGGCTGGGATGTTAACAGTGTGTGAATTCCGCGGCACTTTGCGATTTGCTATTTTGCTTCGCTGACGCCTCCTCGAATCACCACCACCGAGGCTGCCGGCAGATCGTACATAGTGTCCTTCTCGGCACTTCGAGTGCTGCGTACGATCGGCCCGTCAGGATCGGCCCAGCCCGTGGTCGTGGGCACGATAGTGCGCTCACCACTCTTCTCGGCATGAGCCATAAAGCGCATTTGCGGGGGATGCCATTGATACTGCGCGCTCCCGAAAGTTGAAACCTCGACCTCGCCGGCGAAGCTCGACTTCTTGTCTGCCAGTCCCTTAAAAGCAATCCGAACCCGGTGCGCATTCTGCTGGTCTCGATTCACCGCCATCACCGCCCAGCTTCCATCCGGACGCTTCAGCGCATACGCCGTCACCAATTCGTGACCGGCTCCGTCTCCCACGTCGCTCTTCGCGGAAAACACCTGATGCTCGCCGCCGGCGGGCTGCACCCACTCCAGATTGATAAGCTGCGCCACAAAAAACTGCGCCAGGGGCTGCTGAATCTGATAATTGGCGTCCACGGTAAACATTCCAAATGTGCCCGGAGAGCTGTTGCACCCCGGCTCCATTTGCAGCGGCAGATAATGGAAGAAGTAAACCGCTTTTCCTCCCGAGTTCAGGAACGCCCCGATGTAATCCGCAAGCCAGACTTCTGCGAAAATATCCTGATAAGTTTCGCTCGCGCCTGACGACAGATTTCCCTCCGTGATGAACAGCGGCATGTCCGCGGGAATGCCGTCGTCATGCCACACCTGCACGATGTGGCTCACCAACTCGGGCTCGTCGTAGAGCACGCCCCACGGCGTCTTGCAGGGATCGTAGGGATAGTGCTCGAACGAGAAAAACGCGAGATCGTTCATGCGCCCATGCTGCTTCAGATAATCGACGAACCGCGCCGTCCACGAGATTTTTCCTTTTGCATCCGGCCAGACTTCGATGTCTTTGTTCACTCCCTGGAACGACGGTCCACCCAGCTTGAGCGCGGGGTCTACGCGATGAATCGCGGTTGCCCATTGCAGGTACAGCGCGGCGTAGTCCTCGGGCAGCATGTACTGGCCATCGGATTCCTCGCCCATCTCCACGTAGGAGATGGGGTAGCCGCGCTTTTTCAAATATGCAATCTCCGCCGCGGCGTTGTCGGGAGTGTCATACAACATTGCGACTGGAACCATCGCTGGCAGACCACGCGTTACGCCGCTGGTGAAGAAGAGATCGAACCCCACCTGCGCCTGCTTCGTCGACCCCAAATCTGACGGCTGATGCCAGGGATCGACCGACGAGCAATACGTTGCCGTCTGCTCCTGCTCCGGCGTGTGGCGGAGGATGTCGTGAAACTCGCCATCGCCGGTGGTTGTGCCGAGATAAAGCTCGCGAATCGCATAGCCCGCGCAATTTCGCGGATCCGGACTTCGCGGAGACAGGCCGGGATCCGTTGCGCCGTCGGCAACGCACGTGTTCGACGATTCCGTCATCCAGATCCGCACGAATCTGACCGCGACTGGAGCGCTGCTCAGGCCAATTGTTTCGGTCTGGCCTTTTCCATCGCTGGCCGTCCCTTGCGGAAACGCGTGCCAGGTGCCACTGGCCTGTGCTTTCATTGGACCATCGGCCGCCGGATCATCGCTGGTCCAGTACTGCACTACGTAGCGCCGGGCATAAGGCTCTCCCCACGCGATGCGAATGCTGGTGATCTGTTGCATCTGGGCGAGATCGATCACGACCCATTGCGGATGCAACGAATCGCTTTCGCCGGTGAAGCGCTCGGTGAGGTAGGGATTGCTTTTCCAGAAAGTATTGAGGTCGCCGTCGGTGAGGCGGGAGAAGCCCACATTATCGGTGCCGTCGTTGCGAGTGAATCCGCGGCGCGGCAGCGGATAGCCGTAGGAATAGCGAATTGCTTCTGTGGGAGTTGGGGAGCCGGTGAAATATCCTTTGCCGCTGCCGCGCGGGTCGCTCCAGCTTCCTTGCGGGTTCCAATGCCATGCCTCGACGGCGAGTTCCGTATTCTGACGATAGCTGACCGGCTGCCAGCCCGAGGCCAGAGTTTTCTCGAGCGCCGGCTGCTGCAAGTCTTTGTCGATTGCCTCCACGGCAATGCGGTCCACTCCCGCCCCTAGAGTTTCCTTAGGCACGAAATGATTCGTGGGATGCGAAATGTCAACAGCGATGGTCTGGCCTGCGGCAGAGAGTGTGAGAGCGAAACATCCGGCCAGACAGAGAAGAACAGCGGCAATTTGTTTCAAGGTAAGACTGCCTCCAACGCTTCAATTAAAACGATTGAATAAAGGAGTATACGAAAGAATGGACTGGAAGGGCGAATCTCCTGACTAGGTTTCGCGGCCAGCTGGGATGGGCTACGTAAGCAACAACGACTACCGACCCCGGATCTGCCGCCAGAAATCCGGCATTGACGCGTGTAGAAACGGCGCCGGTGTCAGTGTGAGCGCCAGCATGAGGAATGCCAAGACAGCCAGCCACGCCCGTCCGCCCGAAACCTTCGGCCACTCGGCCACCTGCGGATGCCGGAAGCTGCTCAGCCACAGCAGAATTGCCCACACCAGCCATCCCGTCCACAGGTAATAGGCCATGGGCAAAAGAATCAGAATCGTCAGCCGCGATATAAACTTGTGCGCGCGCGGTGCAATCGAAAAAACAATATGTCCGCCATCGAGTTGTCCGCCGGGCAGCAAGTTCAGGGACGTCGCGAACATTCCTACCCAGGCCGCAATTGCCGTGGGATGCAGCAAGACACGATCGAGCGGCAGTGCAGCCGGTCCTTGTATCAGGTTCATCGACGCGAGCAAGCGATGTACCCACTCAAAGATCAAAGGATAACCGAGTTCATATATCGGCGGACCGATCCCGGGATGCATCGCCCGCGACCATCCCAGTGATACAACCAGCACGGGCAGAGCCACCATGAATCCGGCGATCGGCCCCGCGATTCCAATATCAAACAGCGCTGTGCGCGACCGAATCGGCGAGCGGATTCGGATGAACGCGCCGAACGTCCCGATCAGCGTCGGCGCAGGAATAAAAAACGGCAGCGTCGCCGACACTCCGTAGCGCTGGCAGTAGAGATAGTGCCCCATCTCATGCGCCAGCAAAATCAGCATCAATGTGCCCGCAAATGGAATTCCCAACAACAGCCGCGCCGGATCACGAAGGGCCCAGGGCATGCCAAAGAGCGAATCCGAGTCGGCGAGCCAAAACGCCGGCCGGCCAAGCGCAAAACTGTGCTGCATGCGAGCTCCCACCACCAGCGTGGTGAAGCAGGTCGCAACCAGCAGCAGCGCGTGCAGCCAGTACTGCTGCCGCGGTGCGCGCGGCTCCGGCACCGGAATGGGCCGGTAGTATTCGAGAGTGGAAGAAGCTACAGGAGGAGTAGGTTCCGACATGCGATTCTTCGGCCCACGATTCCATCGAGGCCTTTCCTTTAGATGCTACTACGAGAGCGAGTACCTGGTACCTAGTACCGAGTACCGAGAAAAAACATGGCGCAGGCCAGAAATGTGAGCTGCGAAGAAAATCAGAGATTAGATACAAGCTGGAGAATGCGCAGGCGGCCGGCAGAACCGATCTTCGTCGGTACTCGGTACCAGGTACTCGGTACTGCCATCAGTCAATCGACTGCAATTCTTTCCCTGGCTTGAATCGCACGGCCTTGCCCGGAGGAATCGAGACCTCGGCGCCGGTGCGTGGGTTGCGTCCGATGCCGGTCTTGCGCGGGCGCACGTTAAAAACGCCAAATCCCCGCAGTTCAATGCGATTGCCGCGGGCTAGCGCGTTCTTCATGCTCTCAAAAACGGTTTCCACCGCCAACTCGGCTTTGGTCTTGGTGATGCCGGTTCTCGCTACCACTTCGTTGATGATGTCGAGCTTAATCACGAGCGGCTCCCGGGTGCGGTGCTAGGGTCATCCCTCAAGTGATTGATGCTATGGGAGATAAGGGAGATTGTCAACGGGAGCATCTCTCCCGTAAACGGGCTGGGCCGGGAAGGAACGAATTTGGTGATATTGCAATTGAGCAATTTTGTAATTTTCCCGACTGCGGTCGGCTGGAGTTCTTAAATTACCAAATTACAAAATTACCCAATTCTTCTTGCTACCGTCCGCTCTCGTCTTCCTTGAACATATATTTAATGGCGGGCTTGTAGATCATCAGGTTCGGTCCACCGTCTTCGCGGGCCACCTTGATGCAGGTCTTGTCGTACCACTCGATGATGCCGTGAATCTCTTCGCCGTCGCGCAGCACGATCACCATGGGGGTTCTCGACTGCATCTGCTTTTGATAATAGAAATTCTCCGCGTTGGTTTGCTCGGGAGGCGCCGCTTTGCGCCCGCCTCCTGGACCCGTCGCCCGGTCGCCCCGTTCGCTCCGTTCAAACCTGCGCTCCCCGCCGCGTTCCGGCCGGTCGTGTCTTTCGGGCCGATCACGGCGGTCGGTGAGTTGCATTTGATTGGGGCTGTGGTTCCCGTGATGGTGATCCCCACGCGCCAACGCTGGACGAATCAATTTGCGGTTGGCAAAATTCTCCTCGTCCCCTGGTTGCTCGGCCGGAATATGATTGATCGCTTCCTTCATAGTGGCGCTACCCCAAACGCTTTCGCGCAGATCGCGCTATTAAGAGGCCCGTGAAAAATTTTTACGAAGGCGTGAAATTTCAGTTACCGTAGCACAGGAATCTTACTCTGACAATAACTCTGTAGTGCCTCCGTGTCGAGTATGCCAAATCTTGCACACTCCACCGCTCGACAGTCCCGCGGATGCTAGCATAGGTTTTTCGTCCGGCAATCCACAATTAACCATCGGCGAGCTTCCACCCATGCCCGAACTCGACTTTCCGCAACGCCAGGCGACCGACTCGCTCATGCTCACCGGCTTCTGGTATCGCGCCCTGCCCGCCGACCGCGTCCATCGCAATCAGCTCCACAAAGCCATGCTGCTGGAGATTCCGCTGGCCGTCGGACGCGACCGTGCGGGCCGCCCATTCGCTTTGCGGGATGCCTGTCCTCACCGTGGCATGCCGCTCCACTGCGGCAAGTTCGATGGAGAGAATGTTGAGTGTTCCTATCATGGCTGGACGTTCGATGCCCACAACGGCCAGTGCGAACTTATCCCTTCACTTACCGCCGACCAGAAACTGAAAGTAGACCGCATCTATGCCGGCAGCTATCCCTGCGAAGAGCAGGATGGTTTTGTCTGGGTCTACATCCCTGATCCCGGCCCGCAAGGCGCGGGTTTCAGCGCGAGGCAAGAAGCTCCCCATCCCGCCCCTCAGATTGAGACGTTCGGAGAAACGTCCGGCGGTAAGTACAAGCTTGCCTACCTCATCGCCGACATGCCCGTCAGCATCGACCACGGCATCATCGGCCTCATGGATCCAGCGCACGGACCGTTCGTGCATCAGGCGTGGTGGTGGCGAAGCCGCCACAGCATCCATGAGAAGCAAAAGAATTTTGAGCCCATCCCCAATGGCTTTCGTATGAGCGCGCACACGCCCAGCTCAAACTCCGCGCCCTACAAGCTGTTGCGCCTCTATGCAGCCGCCGACTCCATCACCACCACCATCGACTTTGTCCTGCCCAACCGGCGCACCGAAACCATTCGGGCAGGGAAGTACTGGTTTTCGAGCCTCACCACCGTGACGCCCATCACTCGCAATCAGTGCCGCATCGACGTAGTCGCCGCCTGGAACATCTTCCGCGGGATGCCCTTCGGCCCGGAGTTGCTGAAATACGTCTTCGCCAAATTCGTCGAACAGGACCGCCGCACCATGGAACTGCAAGCTGAAGGCCTGAAGCATAATCCGCATTTAATGCTGATCGACGACGCCGACCGTCCCGCCAAATGGTATTTCCAGTTGAAGGCCGCGCACCTGGAAGCAAAACGAACTGGTGCCGAGATGAAACATCCGATGTCGGGTCCGATTATGCTCAAGTGGAGAAGTTAAGTGTGGCGCGGTGCCCGCCCGCGAATGCCGACCCTCGAAGACACCTCTCAATCCTAGGGGACACATTCCGCCCGCAGCGCAGAACTCGTTTGCAGCCAGTGCAGGTAAGTCTCCATCGCATGCCAGCACACCAGGCTGTCCTTCGCGAACTCCGAAGAAGTGAACGGATACGCCGTGTCGACGTGATCGTATTCCAGCAACAAGGGAATATGCGGAGGAAGTTTCGGCACTATGTCGAGCGTATTCACGATCCGCCACGAATCGATGGCCAGTTGATCGAAGGCTCTGGCGAACTCCAGGTTGCCCACGCGCGGCGACGCGAACGTGCACGACGCCGTGATGTCGAACTTTTTTTTCGAGTCGTTCTCCATGACAAACAGCGTGGCCAGGGCCGCGCCCAGGCTATGGCCGGTAACCACCATGGGCCGCGGCGGGCGCGCCTCAGCCATGGATCGTCTCACGCCCCGCGACAATTCGCGGCTGTTGGCCAGCTGATCAAGCTGCTCCGCAAAAGAGCCCTCGAAGGTTTCAGGCGGGGCTGGAAGCCCGGGAGTCGCCGCCGCTGCCGCCACTGCGTAATCTTCGGCCAGGCTGCGCTTCACCACTTTCAATGAGCTGTAGATTTTGTCGAACCCGCTGGCTACGCGCCCCGTGTCCGGCACCTGGCGGAAGGGCCTGGGAAGCGCGGCCGCGTCGTCGATCCACTCAATCGCGCCTTCCGTGCCGCGAATGGCGACGATGCGCCAGTCCGGGTTGTCGATTTTGCGGCAGACGATGCCGTAGAATTCCGGCTCCTTAAGATTCAGGATGAAATCCGACATGTGGATCCACGCCCCAAGTTCGTACCCCGCCGGAATGCCCGCAGGTTCAGGCCGCAGCGGGTCTCCGCCCTGCGGGTCTCTGAACATGGTGTAGGCGGCCTGCACGAACTGGCCGTAGAAGAATGCTTTTCCCTTGTCGAGAGGTTGGCCCATGAGCTACTCCGCAATTTTTGTTGCCACGGGCGTGGCTCGATTCGCAGCCATTATCGCTTCGCCGTTGCGGCTAGCTGCCATCCCCCACTCCGCGCCGCTTCGGCAAGTCCCCCAGCGTGCGGTCCTGCGTGCCATCCGACGACCGCATCTCTCCCTCGCCGACCAGCCAGTCCATTGCTTCCTCGCGGGTCTCAAAGGCGGGCAGATCGCGCTGCGAAAAATTCTTGATGTGTTCGTAAAACACTTTGGGCAATTTATCGATGCCGACCCACGCCGACCGCTTGAGATGCGGCCGGTCGAAGACCGTGCTCTCTTTCATGCGCTCGATCGCGATCCGGTCGAACTCCGCTCCCGTGAAGTCGGCGAGCAGCAGCACCGAGCCGCGAGGCTCGCTCGTCACATAAGAGGGGACCAGCAGAGCGATCTTTGCAACCTCTGCCGGCGTGCAGTGAGAAAGATCCACCAGCAGGATTTGCTTTCCCTGGTGTTCCACGCAGCGAATACGGTCTTCCATCGGGCACCTCCTGCTAGCTGAGATGCTAAGTCCCTAAAAGCGATTCCACCACGGTATACACCCCGGCCAGCGCTGAGTCCAGCGCAGCCGGATCTTTGCCGCCAGCCTCAGCCAGCTCGGGCCGCCCTCCGCCCTTGCCGCCAACTTTCTGCGCCACCGCGCCAATCACTTTCCCCGCCTGCACCTGGCCAACTAAATCTTTGGTGACGCCCACGATCAGCGAAACGCTTCCATTCGAAGCCGAGCCCAGCACCACCACACCCGATCCGATCTTCTCGCGCAGTTGGTCGACTAGCGTGCGCAATTGCGTCCGCTCCAGGTTATCCACGCGATGCGCCAGTACCTTCACGCCCTTAACATCTTTAATCTGATCGCCAATGTTCGCCGTGCTGATCGAAGACGAGGCCGACTTCATCCGCGCCTGATCCAGTTCGCGCGTAAGCCGCTTGATCTCCGCGTCTTTCTTCTCAAACTCAGCTTTCAAAGCCTCGGCAGGCGATGCTTGCACTATCTCGTCCGAGGGTGCCCCGTGGGATGAGGGTGCCCCATCTTTGCGCGGTTTTTGCGCAAAGGTGGGAGATACAAATCTCGACACAACGTTCTCTAACTCATGATCCCGACGGAAGTGCGCCAGCGATCCTTCCCCGGTAACAGCTTCCACCCTCCGCACACCCGACGACACGCTGCCTTCCTTCAGAATCTTGATCAGCCCAATCTCGCCAGTAGCGCCAGTGTGCGTCCCGCCGCAAAGCTCCGTCGAAAAATCGCCGATCCGCACCACGCGCACCTTGTCGCCATACTTTTCGCCAAACAAAGCCATAGCGTGATAGGTATTGATCGCTTCGTCGATAGGGACGTCGGTAATGGTCTCGACGATCTGATTGCGCAACACCTCTTTATTAATGATGTCCTCGATATCCTGCAAGTCTTCATCTTCCACAGCGGTAAAGTGCGAAAAATCAAAGCGCAAATGATTCGGAGCCACCAAAGATCCCGCCTGCTTAACGTGCTTCCCCAAAACCTCGCGCAGCCCGGCATGCAGCAAATGCGTGGCCGTGTGATTGCGCATAGTCGACTCGACGAATGTCGGCATTCACTACGGCATCGACTCTGTCACCCACGCGGAGACCAAAACCCTGGGTGCCCCATTTCTCGCGCGCACTTTGCGCGAGAAGTGGGCCTTTCACCACCACCTGATGAGCTCGCACACCCTGAATCGGCGAATAGCATCCCGTCACATCGGCGACGACGGTATTGTGATCATCCGAATAAAACCACCCCCGGTCGCCAACCTGCCCGCCGGATTCGGCATAGAACGGCGTGTGATCAAGAATGACCTCGCCGGATTCGCCAGCCTTGAGTTCCCGCGCCCCCTGCCCGTTGTGAACGATGGCCAGCACTTCGCAGCCGTCAGAGCGAGTCTGCCCATAACCTTCGAAGATCGATTTCGGAAGCTGCTGATACGCGGGATTGGCGGTCTGCTTTGGCCGCTCCCTTCCACGAGGCGCGAGCGCGGGTCTTTTGCTCCTCCATCGCGCGATCGAAGCCAGCCTGATCGAATCCGATTCTCAGGTCTCGACAGGTGTCCTGAATGAAGTCCAGTGGCAATCCGAAAGTGTCGTAAAGCTTGAACGCACTTTCTCCGCTATAGGTCAGAGACAATTTTCCGGGATCGGGTAAATCCTCAAGGAGGGCTAGCGCCCTGCGGCGACGATCGTCGCCAGTGTATTGTGCCAAGTCATCCTTCAGCCGTTGCATTCCCTCGTCTAGTTTGTCGGAGCGCTCCAAGAACTCTTCAAACTCGGAAGCCACGTCCGAGTCCAGCCTTGTTAAACCGAGACTCAAAGTATGTGCGAAACGATGCTCCTCCGTTTCAATCACCTTGGAAACACGGCCTGCCGTCTCGACGAGCTCCGGGTACGCACCGCTCATTAGACCACAGACCGAGGAAACCATTTTGTGCAAGAAGGGATTCGCTTGACCCAGCAGCCGACCGTGTCGAATTGCGCGCCGAATAATCTTCCTTAGAACGTAACCTCGCCCCTCATTAGAGGGAAGCACGCCGTCCGAGATCAAGAAAGTCGCAGCTCTGGAGTGATCCGCAATGATTCGCGCTGATGGCGTTTGATCGAACTTAGCCACATCCGCAGGGGTGAAGCCGCATAATTCCGTCGCCCGCCTGATCAGCGGCGTAAACAAATCCGTCTCATAATTCGAAATCACTCCCTGCAACACCGCCGCGGTCCGCTCCAACCCCATCCCCGTATCAATCGACGGTTTCGGCAACGGATTCAGCTTCCCACTCACATCCCGGTCGAACTGCATGAACACAAGATTCCAGATCTCAACATAGCGCCCGCAGTCGCAAGGAAACGCGCAATCTGCGTGCCCTAGGTCAGACGCCGCGGGTCCCATATCGTAATAAATCTCGCTGCAAGGCCCGCAGGGACCGGTGTCGCCCATCTGCCAGAAATTGTCTTTCGCCCCCATCTCAAAGATTCGATCTTTGGGCACACCCTGCCCAAGCCACAGGTCGTAAGCCTCGATATCGCGCTCCACGCCAGCTTCGCCCTTGAAAATAGTCACGTACAGCTTGCTCTTGTCGAGCCCGAACCACTCCTTCGAAGTAATCAGCTCCCACGCGTAAGCAATGGCATCTTTTTTGAAGTAATCCCCAAACGAAAAATTTCCCAGCATCTCAAAGAACGTGTGATGCCGGTTAGTGAAGCCCACATTTTCCAGATCGTTGTGCTTGCCGCCGGCGCGCACGCATTTCTGCGAAGTCGTGGCGCGGGAGTAGTCGCGCTTCTCGAGTCCGAGAAAAACATCTTTGAACTGGTTCATGCCCGCATTGGTAAACAGCAGCGTGGGATCGTTCGCCGGCACCAAGGACGACGAATGCACCTCCTTGTGCGGACGCTCCTTCTGCTGCACAAAGAAGTCGAGAAACTTGCGGCGAATTTCAGAGCCAGTCAACATGGTGTCAGGACAACAATTCTAAATGAAAACCGCCCTTCGGCCATGCTCAGGGCAGGCTGAGGAAACAGAGCACGCGGAGAGACAACCATCAGAATACAATTACGAGAAAAAAAGGGCCGCGCAATCAGCGCAGCCCTCGATACACGAACCTTGCAGCCGTTACTGTGGCTTCGGCTTTTCGTCGGGATCGACGGTCTTTTTTATTTCGTGCCCCGTGGCCTTGGTCCCTTTCTTCACGCCGCTGCCCGTCTTCTTGGCAACTTTCTCAGTGCCGTTGGCCGTGTCTTTGGCCACCACTTTGGTTTCATGGCCAGTTTTGTCGGCAACTTTCTCGGTGCCTTTTGCGGTGTCCTTGGCCACCACTTTGGTTTCGTGGCCAGTCTTCTTGGCGACCTTCTCGGTGCCCTTCGCGGTATCTTTGGCCACCACTTTGGTTTCGTGGCCGGTTTTTTCGGTGCCCTTCTTCACATCCGTGGCCGCGTCCTGAGCCAGCGCAATGGGTACTACGCTCAACAATAGTGCTGCCAGAATTACTTTCAGACGGAACTTCATAGTGCCCTCCGGGAGAAACGGTTTGAAATCGTACATGGAGTATGCAACATCGAAAGCCTCTTGCCAAGTACATCTTCAGGTTTGGATGCTACAAAACCTGGCAAAAGAGGCCTGCCCGAACCATCTCAACCGTTGGCCTCACGCGCTTTCACTTTCCAACTCGGTCAAAGTCTCCTCGTCCACATCCCATTTCTTCAAAATTGTGAAGATGGTCTTGGGACCAAACCCGCCCCGAGCCAGTTGCCGGAAGATGCGCGCCGCCGCCTTCTGATCTTTAGGTTTCACCATGCGCTTCCTCCGCAAATACTCGCGGGCCTGTTTTTCTTCGCTCACACCCTCATAAGCCGCATCCACCGCCTTGTCGATCACATCGCCGTGCATGCCCTTGGCCTTCAGATCGGTGACCACGCGCCTCCGGCCAAATTTCTGATTGTCCCGCCGCAGCGAAGAAAAGTACGAGGCATACTGCGAATCGTTCAGGTACCCGCGGTCCTTCAATCGCCGGATGATGAGCTCAACCAACGTTTTTCCATACTCGGATTCGGCGTCTTCCACCCGCGCGCGCAGCAACCGCTTCAATTCCGCAACCGTCCGCATGCGCCGGGCCAGCGCTCCCACGGCGTATTCGTACAACTCTTCTTCGGAATAGAACTTTTTCTTGGGACGCGGGAAGGCCATCTGTTAACGATACTGCAATTTGAGGGTGGGAAAAAGAGATTTGACCACAAGGGATACAAAGTCACACGAAGGAGAACCGGATTTTATCTTCGTGCACCTTCGTGTCCTTTATGGTTCGAGCCTTACCGCCCGCCGTACCCGGCCGACTGCATCGACTGCCGCGAAATATCCGCGGTCGAAGCGATGCCCTGCATGCGCAGCTTGAAGTCGTCGGCGTTCGAGGCATTTTCCAGTGCGGTTTCGTAGTTCACCAGCCCCGCCTGGAACAGATCCCACAACGATTGATCAAAAGTCTGCATGCCGTATTGCGAAGTGCCTGCCGCAATCGCTTCACGAATCGAGCGCGTCTTCTCCGGCACCAGAATACATTCGCGGATGAAAGCGGTATTGATCATCACTTCGACCGCGGGCACGCGCCCCTCAGCATCGCAGCGCCGCACTAGTCTCTGGCTCACAATTGCGCGCAGCACCGCCGCCAACTGCAGGCGAATCTGCTTCTGCTCCGGTGGCGGGAAGATGGAAATGATGCGGTTCACGGTTTCCACCGCGTCCAGCGTGTGCAAAGTGGAGAAAACCATGTGGCCCGTTTCCGCCGCATGCAGCGCAGTCGAAATCGTTTCCAGGTCGCGCATTTCGCCCACCAGAATCACGTCCGGATCCTGACGCAACGAAGCCCGCAAGGCCGCGCTGAACGAAGGCGTATCCACTTGAATTTCGCGCTGGTTGACGTACCCTTTCTTATCGCGATGCAGAAATTCGATGGGATCTTCAATCGTAATAATATGTTCGGCGCGGCTGGAATTCACCCGATCCACCATCGCGGCCAGCGTGGTCGATTTACCGGAGCCGGTCACGCCCGTCACCAGCACCAGCCCGCGCGGCATTTCGCAAATCTGCTCCACCACCTTCGGCAGGAACAACTCATCCAGCGCCCGAATCTTCGTAGGGATGACGCGCAGCACCAGCCCTACGTTGCCGCGCTGCTGAAAAATGTTCACACGGAATCGCCCCAGCCCGGCCACGCCGTAGGCCATGTCAATTTCCGTGGTCTCTTTGAACTTTTGTTTTTGCCGCGCTGACATCATGCTGAACGCCATGGTCAGCATGTCTTCCGCGGTCACGCGCGGCTGTTCCGTCAATGGCGCCAATTCGCCGTCAATCCGCAGGTGAGGATAGTTTCCCACCTTCAAGTGCAAGTCGGAGGCTCGCCGTTCCGTAGCAATCCGCAGCAAATCGTCAATATTCATCGCAGGCGTTTTCCTGGGAGCCGCTTCGCCCCCATAGCTCTGCGTATGATGACTCGAATCGTCACCTTCCCCAAGATGACCTAGGTAACGACCTCGCCCCGGCAACCGGACAGCACCTTACGTTCCGATCACGGCAGCTTCACTCGAAGAAGCCAAGAAAGGATCACAAGATCAAGAGAAGTCGAGTTCTTCAAGGACAATGGCACCAGCGCAGATGCGCTCGGCTCTCGCAAACTTAAGCTTCGTCGTCCACGAAAAAGCCCGCCCTCCGGAAACCCAAGGGCGGGCTTTGTAGTTGCCTGAAGAGTCAATTCTTAGTGCTTATCAGCCGGCTTCTCCGAAGATTTCTTGGCGGCCTCGGCAGCCGGAGCGGCTTTTGGTTTCCAGAATTCCGGGTCTGCCTTGATCCAATCGTCCGACGGGTAGCTCATGCGCGGATTAAAGGCGAACAGGTTGGTCTGGCTCGATTCAATCGCAGCCGCCGACAACTCGGCCAGCTTCTTCATGCCCTCTTCACCCATCGCCGCGACAAAATCCTTCCCTTGCGCGAAGCCTTTGTCGATCTCTTCCGCAGACTTCAATGGTGTGAAGACCACGTAAGTATTGCTTTGCAATCCATAGACAACCGCGTAGGTTGCCCAGTGCGCATCCGGGATCTTCTCGTAAGCGGCGATTACCATCTTCACGATGTCGTCCCAATCCTTGTCGTGTCCATGCCGCACCTGGTAGAGCGAGATTTCGAAATAGCGCATGTGGGCAATGTCCACTGCGGGGCGCAGGCTGTATTCCTCGCGGAACATCAGCGCGGTGCTGTCAGTTTCACTCAAAAGTTCACCGTCCGCTGCCCAGGCCCGGTCCAGAGCTGCCGACAGCGTAGTATTTTTCCGGGTTGCGAGCTGATCTTTTTCCCACGCCGCAAACGAATCGTAGCCGGTCAGGAACAACGCCCGCGATTTACCCGTAATAGCCTCTACGGCCAGATAGTGGGTTGGCCATTTCGCTTCCATGTTTGCCCGGACAAACGCACTTTCGGTTTTTTCATGCGGGCTTCCCACCTTCCCCGGCTTCGTGTACTCCCGAAAGATCGTCAGCACCTTGGGTGGCATATGCCCCATGGCCTTGTCCTGTCCCGCAGCGATCTTCGGCTTCCCCACCGCCAACAACACAACCAGGGCGAGCATCGTCCCTGTAATTTTTTTCATGGTTGACCTCCTCGGTCACGCAAGTAGATTGAACATCGAAACTGTTTCTTGCCTTTGGAACACTCGGCATTGTACACAGATTCGTCTCTGCGTGGTTGAAAGCGAGAGGAGGAGTCCTCAGCGCCCTCATTTCTTGAAGTAGTAGGTCCAACTCAAGCTGACGTAGGATTTCAAAGGAACGCCCACCACCCGTTCGAATGCTGTGAGATCAGTTGGCAGCGCCAGGGTCTCCGTCGTCTGGCCCGTGTAGCCACTGGCAAGCAGGAAGTTAGCCCCGATCGACATGCGATTTTCGAAAAATGGTCGCAGTACCGCTCCCCGAATCTCTCGCACCGGCACTCCAGTAAAGCCGTCGCCAAGAGGCGTCGCCTTTACATATTCGAACTCGCCACGCACTTGGAGATGGAACGGCAGTTGATTTTCCGATGCAACGGCATCCCAGATCGTGCGTGGAGCCTCCGGCACCGGCTCGCCGGTCTCGGTGTCTCTGGCGTCTGCCTGCGAATAGGAAACGTAGACCGCCCCGTGCGAAAAGTTCCGTTGCAGAGAAACCGCAACCACCCTATTGAGGGAGGGACCAACAATCTCCTGCAAGCCGGTGTCGGGATCAATCTTCGCCAACTCTTGAGAGTTCGAAACACGTCGCAGCGTAACGTAAAGTTGCGTCTGCTCCACCACCTTGGAGAACACAAGCTGATAAGCGCGCGAGGGCGACAGCAAGCTAGGTTGTACTGTGCCCGTACCAATTCGTGGGTCTTCGGTGTGAAACGCTTCGCCGTAGCTGAATGCCACCGTGGGAAGATACCAGCGGTTTGGTGGAAACAGGCTGAGCGTCACTTTGGGGAGGCTTAGCGTCGCAAGTCTGTTGAAGGAATTCTGCGGATTGATGATGTCCTGATTGTCCATCCAGACATGCTCCTGCCGAACCCCCAGGTCGTAGTGCACGTGTTTGCCAACGCTGCCGTCCACGGAAAGAAAAGGTTCGACCAACGACAGAGTCAGATTGTTGCTGGTGACCGGCTGGAAGACGCCCTGATCATCCGCGTGCTTCAAATCCAGATTACGGGGTGCATCTCGCCGCAGGTCCACTCCTGCCAACAGCGAGAGCCATGAACAAACGCTCTGGGTATATGTGGCCTCGCCGCCCGCAACGTTCCGCGATTCACTCTGTTGAATCAAGCCATCTCCAAAATTCGAGCGCAACGTGAGAGCGTAGTTCCGAAAGAAACCCGAGAAGGAAAATTGTCTCAGCTCGCTCAGCTTCCAGTTGTCCGTTGCCACCAGAAGACCCGTGTGCGTGCGGTCGAGTTGCCGATTGTCAATCGTGTCGCCGGGTACCGGCACATTGATCGGAATCAGCCCTGGAATGTCCGAGAAGCCGTAGTAGCCGATGCCGAAGAGCGTTAACTCGTGGCCTCCCACGACGAACTGGCGCAGCCCGTTCAGCTTGTACTGCTGCCGGTGTTCGAACCGTGCAAGGAATCCATTGCCGAACGACGCCTCCATCGCAAGCCATGCCTTCGTCTTCTGTTTCGAAGGGTTCCAGCCCGCCATAACATCCGCGTCGCGATAGTCACCCGTGATCTGGACAAAGCTATTGAAGCGTTCCCTTGGAACGTAGGAGGCTGCGAGATCGACAGAGTTGTTGCCTTGCCGGACATTAAACGCCCCACCGTTTACCGTCACCGCCGCAATCGTCGGAGGAATAAGGAAATTCGGATCCGCATAGCCATTCCCGTGGGCATTGGCGGGCAGGTTGTTTGGAAAAAGAAAATCCCCGATCTGAAAGTACTGGGCGATGGGTTCTCCATGATCTCCAGCAACGCCGGGAGCAAAATATTGCGGAGCTTTGATTCCTCCCGAGGCGGTTTCGATCGGCAGTCCCGGTATTGAGATTGGGGCTCCGGGACGACCCGGATTGGCATCCAAAACCTGGTCATGGATGACGACGCTTTGGGCGGGATCCGGAGTCAGCAACGACGGCGCAGAAGCCACAACCGTTATGGCCTGCGCCACTGAGGCCAGTTGAGCAAATCGCAGAGTCACTTGCTTTTGTTGTCCACGGGAAACGAAAACATCCAAGGTCACCGAAACATACGTTGGTTCCTCGGCCCTCAATTGGTATTCGCCCGGATCAATGTCCACAAAAATGAAGCTGCCTTGCTCATCGCTCTTAGCTTCGCGAATTGCGGTCGCTGCGGAGTTCAGCAGTTTCAAGTGTGCGCCCGCGACCGGGACTCCCTGGGTATCAAGAATCTTCCCTGAAACTCGGGCCGCATCTGCACTTGCTGAAAGACACGATGCGAGAAGTAATACTCCTACAAAGAATGCGGTCCGCGGGTAAGGTTTGAAGGGATTAGGCACGCTCGTCGATCATAAATGCCGAGCGTTACTTCTCCGAAGATGTGCCTCTACGCGCCGGCGCCAGCTCTCGCTGAAGTGGAAGCCGCTCTGCGGATTGCCAGCAGAGCGGCGCTGTCTGCTTCTGGTGTTTCAGATGCCAGAATCTAACGACCGGAGTTCGCGCCAGCTACAGGAATCGCCAGATAACCGCGATACTGCCCGGCGTTCTTCTCCACGGGGATGGCGCGGTACGTGTGAATCTCTCCGGTGCTAGTGACGCCCAGGCCGGTAATTTCGCCCCGGTCGTTGATGGAGCATGCGGTTATCAGGTACAAGGGGGGATTGGCCTGAACCAGCGTGTTGAGATCAGTCGGAACGTTATTGTTCCAGACGACGGCTCGCGAGTCGCCTTTGGTGTCGATAACGGACAGGCCGGCGATTACACCCTGGTCGTTAATGCTGATTGCAGCGCTGCCAATGTCGCCTGGGTATGTGCCCAAGTCCTGCATGCCATTGGCCTTGGTCCACAGAAAAGCGTCAGAGGCAGTGTCACCCGCAAGGTCCGAAAAACCAACCACCTGGCCTTGGTTGTTAATGAAAGTGGCAAGATTTCCGTAGGATCCGCCGAGACTTCCCAGATCAACGACCTTGCCCTTTTCCCACAGCAATGCATGCACGGGCTGGAGGTTGTTCAGAAAAATCGGATTGAACGCGCTGCAGGTGCCGGATGTTCCTACGATCTGGCCGTAATCGTTAATGGCGAAAGCGATGCTCTCCGGATCGCCGTTCTTGACGCGAAGTTCGATCGCCTTGCCGTTCTCCCAGACGACGGCTTTGAACTGCAACTTTTGCGGCGCAGGACAAGCTTTGTCGGTGGTTGCATTTTCGGCCTGGCCGACCGCAATTCCCCACCGATTCACCCAGTTGGCGACGCCGTTGTTCCCGCCCAGCGTACGGAGCGGTGTCATGACGCTGTTCTGCCAGTAAAACGGCTGGCAAATGAGGTGCGTGCCGAAACCGCAGAAATCTTCTCCGTTGGGATCGGACGTTGAGGTTTCGGCCTCGCCGACCACCGACTCGGTAACGTTCATGCCGAAGGCGATGCTGTTCGATCCGCCCAGTGTCCCGAGGTCAGTCATCTGTCCCTTCGACCAGAGGACGGAGTGCTGATCATTGTTGGAGAGGTTGGAGGAACCGGCAATCACGTTGTTAAGGTTTATCGCGAAAGGCTGGCTGAAGTTGCCGCCAGGCAAGGTGCCGAGGTCGTGGACCGTGTAGCGCGGAAATTGTGAGTTTTCCTGGGCGGCCACAGGCATCGCCAATAGAGTAAGTAATATCGTCGTTGCGCGCCATGTCGATAGACTGCACTTCATGTTTGTGCCCTCCTCCGGTCTTCTGTGAGTATCTTGCCGGGCGGCTTCCGTCGCCCTCATCTGGATAGGCGCAAACGACGGCACAGAACTATCATGCACGATAACTTTTCTTGAAGGGACTGCGGCAAGGGGCTAAGATTTGCCGAGGTATGGGGCAATGCAGAAGTCAACATCATTGCGCGGCGATCAGGCTAAGGCACCACCTGTCGGAGAAGTGAGCGGGTTGCTCCAAGCCTGGGGTGAGGGTGACCGCGCTGCTCTCGACCGGCTGACGCCCATTGTTTATGACGAACTCCGCCGCCTGGCAAGAAGTTACATGCGGCGCGAGCGCCCCGGCCACAGCCTGCAAACCACCGCCCTGGTCAATGAGGCCTACATGCGCCTGGTGGATTACAAGGGCATGCAGTGGCAGAATCGCGCCCATTTTTTCGCGGTTTCGGCCCAGTTGATGCGACGCATTCTGGTCGAACATGCGCGTCGCCATAACCTTAAACGCGGAGCCGGCGTGCAGCACGTTTCGCTGGAAGAGACGGCGATCGTGGGCGGTGACCGGTCTGCGAACCTGGTGGCGCTGGATGACGCGATGAACGCCCTGGCGCGGCTCGACCCGCGCAAGGTGCAGGTCGTCGAGATGCGCTTCTTTGGAGGACTCAGCGTGGAAGAGACGGCAGAGGTGCTGAAGGTATCGCCCGTCACCGTGATGCGTGACTGGAGCACCGCCAAGGCGTGGCTGTATCGTGAACTCACCGGCGGTACGACCGATGGACTCTGATCGGTGGAAACAAATCGATAGCCTGCTGCAGTCCGCGCTGGAGCGTCCCCCCGAAGAGCGCGACAGATTTCTGCGACAGGCATGCTCGGGCGACGAGGCGCTGGAACGCGAAGTCCGCTCTCTATTAAAGTCACAGCAACGGGCAGGAGGCTTCCTGGAGAGCCCTGCCATGGAAGTGGCCGCGCAGGCTCTCGCGCAACCCTACAGTGAAGAAGTGCAGGTGAGAACGGATTTTCAGAGCGGTCGGACTATATCCCATTACCGCATTGTCGGCAAGCTGGGCGGCGGTGGGATGGGTGTGGTCTACAAGGCGGAAGATGTGAAACTCGGCCGGTTTGTGGCCCTTAAGTTCCTGCCCGATGACGTCGCCAAAGATCCTCAGGCGCTCGCGCGTTTTCAGCGTGAAGCCAAGGCTGCCTCGGCCCTGAACCATCCCAACATCTGTACCATTTACGAAATCGACGACCAGCATGGCGAAGCCTTCATCGCCATGGAGTTCCTGGACGGCTTCACGCTGAAGCACGGTATTGGCGGCCGCCCCATGGAAACGGAGTTGGTTCTTTCGCTGGGCATCGAAATCGCCGACGCGCTCGATGCCGCGCATGCCGCTGGCATCGTGCACCGCGACATCAAGCCTGCCAATATTTTCGTCACGAAACGCGGCCACGCCAAGGTTCTCGACTTTGGGCTGGCCAAGGTCACTCTCAAGCCTGAGAACTTTGCCCAGAGCGCGCCCACCGCCGACTCCGAGCAACAGCTCACCAGCCCCGGGTCTGCGCTGGGCACGGTCGCTTACATGTCTCCAGAGCAGGCGCGGGCCAAAGATCTCGATGCGCGAAGCGATCTGTTCTCGTTTGGAACTGTCCTTTATGAGATGGCCACGGGGCAGTTGCCCTTTCGTGGCGAGACTTCCGCTGTCATCTTCAACGCGATTCTCGAACGCGCGCCGGTTCCCGCTATCCGACTGAATCCTGACCTTCCGGCGAGACTTGAAGAAATCATTAACAAGGCGCAGGAGAAGGACCGGAATCTGCGATATCAAAACGCCGCTGATATTCGCGCCGATTTGCAGCGCCTGAAGCGAGATTCCGAGTCGGGCCGTGTTGCCATCGCATCCCCCGGGAATGCAATGAAACGCGCCCCGGAATCCACATGGCTTCGATGGGGGATACTCGCTTGCGCAACCATACTGGTCATTGGTCTGGCGGTGGGAGGCTGGTTGTTTTTCTCGCGCAACGCCCACGCTCTGACCGACAAAGACACCATCGTGCTCGCCGACTTCGACAACAAGACGGGCGACCGGGTATTCGATGACACTCTGAAGCAGGCTCTGCGCGTGCAGCTTGAGCAATCTCCATTCTTGAATGTTGTTTCCGACCAGGATGTGAGCCAGGAGCTTGCCTTAATGGGACGCTCATCGGGGCAACCCATGACTGCCGAGGTTGCACGCGATCTTTGCCAACGCATCGGGAGCAAGGCGATTTTAGCCGGTTCGATTGCCAGCCTCGGCTCCAGCTACGTCATAGGTCTCAATGCTTTCAACTGCCACACCGGAAAAGGTCTGGGGAGCGAACAAGTAGAAGCAGACAGCCGCGAACACGTCATCAAGGCTCTAGGCAGTGCGGCCACAAGAATTCGAGGAAAGCTGGGTGAATCGCTGGCGTCGGTGCAGAAGTATGACACGCCAATCGAGCAGGCGACGACGCCTTCGCCCGAAGCCTTCCAGGCCTTCACCCTGGGACGCAAAGCCAGTTTGGACAGTGAATGGGCGGCAGCGTTGCCGTTCTTCGAGAGGGCTGTGCGGCTTGACCCAAGTTTCGCCATGGCTTATGCCAGGCTTGGGACGTGTTACACCAACCTGGGGGAGAACACCTTGGGAGCCAAAAACACTGCCAAGGCCTACGAGCTACGCGAGAGAGTGAGTGAACCGGAGAGGTGGTACATCGAGTCTCATTACTATGAGAATGTCCCCGGCAACGAGGAGAATGCGCGCAAGGTCTATGAGCTTTGGGCACAGACTTATCCACGCGACTTTCGTCCACTGCCGCCATTACAAGCGATCTACCATAGGCTGGGGCAATATGATCAATCCCTGGCCGCTGCGCGGGACGCCCTTCGCCTCCGCCCGGCGAGCGGCATGAACCATGCCAATCTCGTGTTTTCGTATCTGGCTCTCAATCGCCCCGAGGAGGCCCGGGCTGCAGCGGAGGAAGCGCTGGCGAAGAACTACGACTCCTGGAGTCTGCACGACGCTCTGTACCATCTTGCCTTCTTGCAGGGTGATGCTTCGGGAATGAAGCAGCAGGTGGCGTGGGGTGCAGGTAAGCCTGGAGTAGAAAATGTATTTCTTGTCAACAGCGCCGACACCAGTGCCTACGCCGGACGACTAGCAGAGGCCAGGGAGCTATCCCGGGAAGCGGCGGCTTCGGCAACACGGGCGGGCGAGAAAGAGGTTGCTGCAGACCACGAGGCCAACGCGGCGCTGAGAGAAGCATTGTTCGGCAATTTCGAACAAGCGCGACAGCAAGCGGCAAACGCACTCGCACATTCCTTTGGACGCGACGTGCAATTTGAAGCGGGCCTCGCTTTGGCCCTGGCCGGGGAATCGAACCGGGCACAGAGCATCGCGAATGATTTGGCAAGGCTCTTCCCGGAGAGCACTGTCGTCCAATTTAATTACCTGCCAGCGATCCGTGCCCAAATTGCTTTGAGCAGCAACGATTATTCCAAGGCTCTCGACGCCTTGCAGGCTGCAGCGCCCTACGACATGGGATCGATGGGCCGGATGTATCCAATCTATATGCGCGGAGAAGCTTACCTGGCTGCGCGTCAGGGCGGCGACGCGGCAGCAGAGTTTCAGAAGATCCTCGACCATCGTGGAATTGTCTGGAACTCACCGATCGGTGCCCTCGCTCATCTTCAACTCGGCCGCGCTTACGCTCTGCAAGGCGACATGCTCAAAGCCAGGGCCGCCTACAAAGACTTCTTCACCCTCTGGAAAGACGCCGATCCCGACATCCCCATCCTGAAAGAAGCCAAGGCGGAGTACGCGAAGCTGCAATAGCCGGAGAAAGTCCTGCCTCGTCCCTTGCTGTTTTCCGATGGTTTACGTAACCAGACCATAGCCCTCATCGAGCTCGTCACTTCTCCGAAGATGTGCCTCTACGCGCCAGCTCCCGCCCTCGCTGAAGTCCCGCGAACTGCCCCCACCGTCGTTCCCTCGCCCTGCCATTTCCGGCTCAGTCCCTCGAGCTGAGCCAGGACCTTCTCAATATCCTTCATCCGGTCGGTAATCCCATAAGTCACAGCGGGCGGGATGGTCTGCTCATAGTGGCGGAAAACAAAACCCGCGCCTTCCAGGGTGCGCAGTCGCTCCGTCAGCACCCGCGCGGAGATGCCCTCCACCTGCTTGCGCAGTATTCCAAAGCGCATGGGGCCGTTGTGGCTAAGCGCCCAAAGAATGTGCAGCGTCCAGGGCCGGGTCAGCAGTTCGAGCATCCCGCCGATGGCGCACGGGGACGGAGTTTGAGCGGATTTCCGCAGCGGCGTCATTTCGATACTAGGTTACTACAAAGTGCCTAATATGTAAAGCGCTGTTAGTTATTTATTGTAACCAAAAGCGGACGCCTTCATCCAAGCCTATGGAAAAGCCGGAGGGCCTTATGAAACTGCTTCGCATCGATTCCAGCGCGCGCCGCAACTCAGTGTCGCGCCAACTCACCGCAAGGTTTGTCGAAACTTGGAAAAAGGAAAACCCAACCGGAGAAGTAATGGAGCGCGACCTGGCCAAGACCCATCTGCCGCTGATCACCGACGAGTGGACTCTCGCCGCCCATTCAGACCCCGCGACGTTGACTCCTCCGCAGCGGGACACTCTTGCCATTTCGGAAACGTTAATAGAGGAGTTGCTGGCCGCCGACACCATCGTGATCGGTGCACCCATGTACAACTTCACAGTCTCGGCTCCTCTGAAAGCATGGATCGACCAGATCGTTCGCATCGGCCGTACAGTCCTGTACGGGCCAGGCGGTCCTGACGGCGTTCTCAAGGGAAAGAACGTAATCGTTCTCACCTCGCGTGGCGGTGCATTTCGCCCCGGCACTCCCACCGCTCAATATGACCATCAGGAGCCGTATCTCCGGCACATTCTCGGTTTCATCGGGCTGACCGACGTCACCTTTATTCACGCGGAAAACCAGAAGCCCGGAGACCTCGCGGAACCTTCACGCGTAGCCGCCATAGCGCAGATTGAGCAAGCCGCCGCGCAACCGCGCGAAGCAACCGCAGTGCAATAACGTTGCGTTCAGCGCACGACATTGAGCATTCAAAACCACAGCCCGCCTGAAAACGGGCTGATCAAAGAAGACCAGGAGAATAAATTATGACCAGCACCTCATCAATTTCTGCTCGTTCGCAATCGGCAAGTTCACAATCAGGACGCTCGCAATCGTGGAGTATTCCCGAGGACGTCGCCGCCCCGGTCGTCCTCTTGGGAAGGTTTCTGTTCGTCCTGATTTTTGTAATGGCGGCCCCGAACCATTTGGCCAGTCAAACCATAGCTTATGCGGCGTCGCAGGGCGTGCCCCTGGCCTCCATCGCGGTCCCGCTCTCGGGCGTGATCGCGCTTGCGGGAGGCCTCTCAATCCTGCTCGGCTACCGCGCCAAAATCGGTGCGTGGCTGATCGTGCTGTTTCTGGCTTGCGTGACTCCGATGCTGCACAACTTCTGGGTCGTCACCGATCCCATGATGCATCAGATGCAGCTCGTCATGTTCATGAAGAATCTGTCGATGATCGGCGGCGCGCTGCTCATTTCGCAATTCGGCGCCGGCCCGTGGAGTCTCGACGCGCGCGGGAAGTAAGCGCAAACTCTGTCTATACGGCTCCAATCTGCTCAAAAGCAAAAGAGCCGCCCCTCTGGGCGGCTCCAACATCGAGAAGCTAGATCCTACGCCGCGGTTTCTTCCGACACCGGAGGCTGGAACGGTTCATCATAGCTGCCGCCATAGATCGACGGCACCTTCGATCCCATGGGCCGAAGGTAGGTCGTGAGTTCGCCGCGATGGTGAATGCTGTGGTTGTTGAGGAATCCCAGATACAGAACCGCCGGAAGATTGAACACGTTGAAGAAGTTGATCGGCGTCATCAACTGCTCCGGCGTCATCGCCGCCACCCGGGCCGCCCCGCGCTTCATGTTCTCGTCGTACCATGCCACCACCTCGGCTGAGGTTCCGGGCTTGTGTTCGGGCGTTTCCATGTTGAAGTTCAGGTCGGCAATTCCGTCCAGAAACTGGATGTCGCTATTCGCCAGATGCCACGCCAATTCCTTCGCCGTGCGCGCGTTGGGATCGGGCTTGTAGCTCGAAGCCGCATCGGGCACGGCCGCGATTATTTTCTTGGTGATTTCCGCTTCACGCATGATGCCGTCGAGCGTCATCGCGCAGTAGCCTTGGGCAAATTCCGGGGTCATACCTTGGGGCATTGCTTTTCTCCTTTGTATATCTTTAAGCTAAAGAAGTCGAGAGGAGCGCAGGGTGCGCCTCTCGGCCGAATTGATCCCGAACGGATTATACGCCGACCGGCTGTTTGCTGCGCACTGGCACCGGAGTCAGCCAGCCGTGGCGGTCGGCCTTCTCGCCGCGCACCACCGCGTAGAACTCTTTCTGGATCGCTTTCGTAATGGGGCCAATTCCGCCTTTGCCCACCTTGATCTTATCCACGGTGCGGATCGGAGTGATCTCCGCCGCGGTTCCGGTGAAGAAAGCTTCGTCGGCGATGTAGAGCATCTCGCGCGGAATCATCTGCTCGACAATCGTGATTCCAAGGTCGCGTGCGATCTGCAACGCCGAATCGCGAGTGATGCCGGGCAGCACGGAGTTCCCCAGCGGCGCCGTGATCAGCTTGTCGCGATGCACGATGAACACGTTCTCTCCCGAGCCTTCGCTCACAAACCCGTTCACATCGAGCGCAATGCCCTCGGCGAAGCCGTTGACGATGGCTTCCATCTTGATGAGCTGTGAGTTCATGTAATTCGCGCCCGACTTGGCCATGGCCGGCAAAGTGTTCGGCGCAATCCGCGTCCACGATGAAACGCAGGCGTCGCAGCCGTCGTTCTCGCCGCCCAGATATTTCCCCCACGGATAATTAATGATGTAGACCTCAGTGGGCGAGTTGAAGGGATTCACTCCCGCCTCGCCATAGCCGCGGAGAACGATGGGCCGCACGTAGCAAGGCCAAACACCGTTGCTGCCCACGGTTTCGAGCATCGCCTTCACCAGTTGGTCGCGCGTGAAGTCGACGTCGATCCGGTAGACCTTGGCGGAATTCAGCAGGCGCTCGATATGCTCATGCGCGCGGAAGATTGCGGGCCCCGAGGGCGGCGCGTAGCAGCGGATCCCCTCAAACACCGAGGAGCCGTAGTGCACCACGTGCGACATCACGTGAATCGTCGCCTCATCCCATGGGATGAGCTTGCCATTGTGCCAGATGCTTTCCGACTTCTGAATAGCCATGTGGACTCCTTCAGCTGCGGACTTTTAATGGTTGTTCTGCAACGAGGCTGAATCCATCCTCTGGCACAGCAAGGGGAGCGAGGTTCCAAAACCCAACCCGCGTTACAGGACATTATAGCCGAGCATTGTGATCCGGCGGGCGGCATTTTCATCCCGAGCGCCGGCGTGCGGTGTTGCGGGCGGCGGGCGTGGGGCGGGCCGGGGCGGGCGGTTTGGGGCGGGCGGGTTCGGGCGAGGCAGCGACGATGGGCGGCCGGGGCCTGGTGATGCTGATGGGCTTGGGGCGCGGGATGCGGGCGAGCGCGCCGGCCTGGACGATTGCGGGCTCAGCGGGCGTGGCGGGCTTCGGCGCAGCGGGGGTGGCGGGATAGTCGGGGACTTCGCGAACCATATCCGAGCTGTGGATGCGGAAATGGACGCGGGGTGCATTTCTTGCAGCTATATTAAGAGCACGCAGGATTAGCTGAGCGCGCTTGAAGTCGATGGTGTTGCGAACCAGGGCGTTGATGACCTCCATGAGGGAGGACTGGATGGACTCTTCGTCCTCGATCTGCGCGATGGGATGAAGGCGAGACTTGGGCGGCGTGGCCACGCCGCGGATCATGCGCTGATGGAAGTAGCAGAATACTTCGCCGCGGAGGGCGGGAGAGCCGCAGGGGACTCCGTTGACCTTGATGTGGGTGCAGGTGCGGGTGTTGTTGTTAAGAGACATGGGGGTTCGACCTTTCGGATCTGGATTGAGAAAAATGTCAGATCGAGTTTGTAAATTATTGATTTGGCTGGAGTTAGCGGCCAGCAGATCGAGGGAGTCCGCGTAAAATCTTGATAACCAAGGGTTTGCATGGAAAATATTCAAAAGATGGGAGTTAGCTACGGCTTGCAGGGGTGGGCTCAGGGTGGAGATGTATTCCTGGAGGCTTTGGGAGTGGGCTGGCATACTGCTTATAGTTTATGGGGGGCGTCAAGGTTGGATGTCACATGCGGGGTGTGGAAAAAGTGGACATGGAAGTGCGAACATCGCTGTCCCCCTATCCGGTGTTGGGGGCTAGTTTTCCTTGGAGCTCTGGACTGAGACGCAAAGCACTTTCGTGGTGGTGGGGTGGCACGGAGTGCTCAGGGGCTGAAGCCCGCTTTTTATTGGGCCTTAGCGGCACACGGCTTAAGCCGTGCCCTGATACGAATCTGCTCGGTACGAGTCGTTGATATCCTGCGGCTTGTGAGGCCGTGGCCTTGCCGAGCCCCATGCCGAACCCGCTGCGGCCCGATACACCCGGGCCGCATGGACGGGCGAATGCGCCCGTCCCCACACGAGCACATCTCCCCACACGAGCACTGCTCGCGAATGTCAGTAGATGGGGGCGATTGCGGTTGAGCTTTTCTCCGGCGTCAGGCTTGCCTTTACTGGGGTTGTGGAGAATTCATCCCCGCGAAAATATTTGTCTTTTTCTTTGATCCCGCTTTCAAATCTGCGGCTTTCATTTCGGGCATGGCTTCGTAGGGCTTGCTGTAGTCGTTGGCGGCGTTCCAGAACAAGAATCCTATGCCGCCTTTTTCTTTGGCGGTGGCTACTTGGACCTTTATGTATTCGGGGGAATACGTTTTGGTGCGCCAGTGGAAGGCTTGCAGCCAGGGGCGGATTACTACTCCACTGCCTTTCGTGATCAGCTCGAAGCGCTGCATGGATTCGCCGATGAAGTGTTCGGGGGCGTCGCCGGGGTGGGCGATGTTGTCCATGCCGAAGAAATGCGAGGGGTAGATCATGGGCGAGAGCACGTCGCAATATTTCGCCATGCCTACTATGTCTTGTCCGGTGTGGGAGAGATCGACCTGGCGCTGCCAGGCCATTACCCCGAAGACGTCGAGCGAGAGCAGGACGCCGGTGGGATGGAGTTCGGCGTAGGCTTTTTTCAGGAAGGCGGTGATTACGTCGGAGCGCTGGTAGCCGCGGTGGGCTGGGCTACATACGCTCTTTTGCCCCTTCGGGGCTGGGCTGGAGCTTGCATCCGCGTCTGAGCACTCCGATGATTTCCTATCAGCCTCTAGCCGCGCAGGATCCTGATTTGCGTCTGGATGCTCGGTTTGGTAGACGAAGCTGGCGTCTTTTTGGTCGCCTTCGGCGGGAAAGCGGACGTAGTCGAATTGAATTTCGTCGGCGCCGGATTGGGCTACGAATTTGGCCAGGGCGATGTTGTAGTCCTGAACTTTGGGATTGGAGGAGTCGGTCCAGACCAGCTTGCCGTTTTCACGCCATGGTTGCTTCGTTCTCTTTGACTGCACGGCTAGTTCGGGATGCTCGACTACCAGGCGCTCGTCGCGGAAGATGGCGATGCGGGCGATGGCGTGCATGTTTTCGGAGTGCAGAAAGTGAACGAACTTGGGCAGGTTGTGGATATAGACCTGATGCTTGCCGAGCAGCGGATGCTCGAAGGGAATGGTCACGCTGCCGTCGCTGTCTTTGATGTCGAAGACTACGGCGTTGCCTCCGACTTCGCGCCAGTGGCGGATGATGCGGATGCCGTGGTCACTGGCGGCCATGATGCCGGTGAGGTAGATGGCGCGGACTTCAAAATCTTTGGGGACGGGAATTGTTTTCTCGACTATGGGCGCGGGGAGAATTCCGGGGATGGTGATCTGCTCGCCGGCTTTCAGGATGTTGCCGGAGCGATGGCCATTTACGTTTCGGATGGCTTCGGCGAGTTCCGACGAAGTTAGATACCCGGTGCGATTTAAGTATTGGCGGGCGATTGCGGGAAAGCTTTCGCCGCGCTTCGCGGTGTAGATTTCGGTTCCTGGAGTTGGAAGTTGCAGGGAGGGAACATCCGCGGGCTTCGTGGAGGTCGAAAGTTTTGCGTTCGCCGACTGCAGTTGCGCGGTTTGGGGCGCGGCCGTGACTAGCGACGGCGTTGGTTGCGCAGTCTGCGCTTGCGCCGCGAACGCCGACGAAAGCCGCGGACTCAGGCGCGTAGTGGCTACGGCAAACAAAACACAGGAGACGGCGGCAATCGTCAGGACCGATTTGTGGCGCAAGAATTCCTCCAGGAACCTACCAGAATGGATGCTATCCCGCACCTACGTGACTCGCTAGTTACCGCGGGACATCCCCCCTTGTGGATGGCTGGGGTTGCTGGGTTGGCTGCGGCCCGATACATTGGGCCGCCAGACAGCCGAGGGGGGCTGTTTCCACATGGGTTCCACATGGCTGTTTCCATGCCGGAGCAAAAACCAAAACCTTTAACACAGAGGGCACAGGAGTTCACAGGGTAAACCCTTTGAACTGGACTTGGGGTTTCCTCCTTGCGCAAAGTATTTCTCTTCGTTCCACTTAACTTTCCACTGCGGTCTGGTCTATTATCGTCGCCGGCCATCTAAATCCAGCCAGATACAGGGTTTTTGGCCGCTCATTTCCTTCCCGACCCGTGGCCAGTCGCTTGCTTAATCCAAGACAACCCCGGCCTTGAATGGGGCAGGCGAGCGACGTGGTTCCGAGTGACAGATTTTGTCAGTGCTGGAACCGATGGGGAGTCGAAAGGCCTTGAGAGTCTGGGAAATGCAGGGAAGATGGCCGATACGGCCGGGGATAGGACAGACGCCACTTTTATGAGAACGAATCTTGCTACAGTGCTCGATCCGAACCGCCGCAGCGCCGATGCTGGAGAGTTTGAAGCAGCGCTGCGCCGCCGCATCGTTGGCCAGGACCAGGCCGTCGAAAAAGTTGCCGAGATTTACCAGATGTTCCTGGCCGGCTTGAACGCTCCCGGGCGTCCCGTGGGCAACCTGTTGTTTCTTGGGCCTACGGGCTCGGGCAAGACGCGCGTGGTGGAAGCCATGGCGGAGGCACTGTTTGGCGATGCGCATGCGTGCATCAAGATCGACTGCGCCGAGTTCCAGCACTCGCATGAGATTGCGAAGCTGATCGGCTCGCCTCCGGGATACCTGGGGCATCGCGAGACTCATCCGCTGCTGACGCAGGAAGCGTTGAACCAATGGTTTACTGAGAAGCTGAAGCTCTCGATTCTGCTGTTTGACGAAATCGAGAAGGCGAGCGACTCGCTTTGGCAACTGCTGCTGGGCATTCTGGACAAAGCTACGCTCACGCTGGGGGACAATCGCCGCGTGGACCTTTCGCAGTGCATCATCATCCTGACCTCGAACCTGGGGGCCAGCGAGATGACCGATTTGGTGGACGGTGGATTCGGCTTTGCGCCGAGGGCGGTGGAAGTCGACAACAACTTTGACGACAAGATTCAGCGCACCGCGGTGGAAGCGGCGCGGCGCAAATTTACGCCGGAGTTCATGAACCGCATCGACAAGACTGTGGTCTTCAAGACTTTGCGCGATGAGCATCTGGCGCAGATTCTCGAGATCGAACTGGGGATGGTGCAGCAGCGCGTGCTCATGGCTGCGGGCACGAATCAGTTTGTTTTTAATTGCTCCGAGGACGCGAAGCAGTTCCTGCTGAAGGAAGGAACCGATCCTCGTTATGGAGCGCGTCACCTGAAGCGGGCGATCGAGCGGCATCTGGTTTTCCCGCTGGCGAATCTGGTGGCCACTGCACAGGTGAAGCTGGGAGACTTTGTGCGCGTCGATATGGCTTCCGAGAATCGGATGATTTTCGTGAAGGAAGCGGAGAACACCATGGCGCCGGTTCTGCTGGAGCGTTACGGAGCTGCGGCTGCTAACATGCCTGCTGCGCGAGCGGTGCGCACCGCGGTGAACGGCCGCCGCGATTTGGGCGCAAGCCCCATCGCGGAGAGCAAATAGTTTCTGGTAGTAAGACCCTCGCCTGACCGCATCTCGCGAGATTCTTCCTTATGGCGCCGGGAAATATCCCGGCGCTTTTTTTTGGTTTGGGTGAAGGAGGCGGCGCTATCTCAAGCGAAGATTGTTGGCGCGATGGCGAATGATCGTCAACAAACCTGTTCGGATGCCGCCAACTCCTCACCTTTCATTGACTCGCGGCTTCATTGACTCGCGGCTCGGGTCGCGGCTAAGATACGGCGACTCATGATCGGCCAGACCATTTCGCACTACCGGATTGTTGACAAGCTCGGCGGCGGTGGCATGGGCGTGGTCTATAAGGCTGAGGACGTAACCCTGCACCGATTCGTGGCGCTGAAGTTTCTGCCCGATGGACTGGCCAAAGATCCCCAAACGTTGGCGCGCTTCCAGCGTGAGGCGCAGGCGGCGTCGGCTCTCAACCATCCGAACATCTGCACCATCTACGAAATCGCGCAGCACGATGGGCAGTCGTTCATTGCGATGGAATTTCTGGACGGGCTGACGCTGAAGCACCGCATTGCCGGCCGTCCAATGGAAATCGAGTTGATTCTGTCGCTGGCGATTGAGATTGCGGATGCGCTGGACGCAGCCCACGCCGAAGGGATTGTGCACCGCGACATCAAGCCCGCCAACATCTTTGTGACCAAGCGAGGCCACGCCAAGGTGCTCGATTTCGGCCTGGCCAAGGTCATGACGGATGCGAGTGGGCAGAGTGAGGATACGCGAACCGAAATCGCGGGAGCACAGCTGACCAGTCCTGGATCAACGTTGGGCACGGTTGCCTATATGTCGCCGGAGCAGGCGCGGGCGAAAGAGTTGGATGCGCGCAGCGATCTGTTTTCGTTTGGAGCCGTCCTCTATGAGATGGCGACCGGGCAGCTGCCTTTTCGCGGGGACAGCACAGCACTCATCTTCCGCGAGATTCTGGATCATGACCCGGTTCCCGCGATACGGCTGAATCCTGACCTTCCGCCGAAGCTCGAAGACATCATCAACCGGGCGCTGGAAAAAGACCGCGAACTGCGCTATCAGAGTGCGGCGGAGATGCGCTCTGAACTGAAGCGGCTCAAACGGGATACTGGAAGCGGGCGACCTGCGGCGGCATCGGGGACGATGCCCATCGCGCGAGACAGCGGTTCTCCGTCAATTCAGACGCCATCGGGGCAGACGCCGCCAACTTCTGGTTCGGCGCCTGCAGTTGCGTCATCAAGCTCATCGGGGGCGGTGAAAGCCGCAGAGGTTCCCGTCGCCGGCGGAAAACTATGGAAAGTTCTGGTTCCCGCCGCCGTCGTAGTTGTGGCTCTGATCGCCGGCGGCGTTTATTGGCGCTCGCGTTCAACCTCTTCTGTTGCCACTACTTCTGTTGCCACTACGCCGCTCACGGAAAAGGATGCAGTCGTCCTGGCCGACTTTGACAACAAGACCGGGGATGCTGTCTTCGATGATGCGCTCAAGCAGGCACTGGCCGTTGATCTGGGACAGTCGCCATTCCTCAACATCCTTTCGGAGCGCCGCGTCGGCGAAACCATGCAACTCATGGGCCGCAAGCCTGGCGACAAGATCACTCTCGACGTAGCCCGCGAAATCTGTCTCCGCACCGGAACCAAGGCCTTGCTCAACGGATCCATCTCACGGCTGGGCACGCAATATGTCATTGGTCTCGAAGCGATCAACTGCAACACGGGCGATGTTCTCGCCAAGGAGCAAGGCGAAGCCTCCAGCAAGGAGAGCGTCCTGAAGACCCTGGATCAGGTCGCGACTTCGATGCGCACCAAGCTGGGAGAGTCTCTTGCCTCGGTAAAGAAGTTCGATGTTCCCATCGAAGCCACCACGTCCTCGCTCGAAGCCCTCAAGGCGTTCAGTATGGGTGTCCGCGTGGCACGCGAGAAGGGACCGGCCGAAGCCATTTCGTTCTACAAGCGCGCCATCGAGCTCGATCCTAATTTCCCGACAGCTTTTGCCTTGCTTGGGCTGAATTATGCGAACTTGGGGCAACCCAGCCGGGCCGCGGAAAATCTGGAGAAAGCCTACAAACTTCGCGATCGGGTGAGCGAGCGGGAGAAATTGCGCATCTCCGCGAACTACTACTACATCGTTACCGGCGAACTCGAAAAAGAAGCCCAGACCTACCAGCTCTGGATGCAAAGCTATCCCAACGACGCCGTCCCTCACGGCAACCTGGGCGCGAACTATATGGCCCTCGGCCAATACGACCAGGCTCTGCCTGAGATCAAAGAGGGCGTCGCGCTTGCCCCCAACGGTGTTATCGGATACCAGAACCTCGGTCAACTCGAATTGGCGCTCGGCCAGATCGACAAGGCCCAGGCCGCGCTCGATGATGCCACCGCCCACAAGCTCGACGCCGCCTCGCTGCATGAACTGGGTTACTTTCTCGCGTTCCTGCACAACGACACTGCTGCGATGGCCCAGCACGTTGCCTGGGGCGCGGGCAAACCGGGCGACGAGGATCCTCTACTGGCGGCACAGTCGGATACCGAGGGGTACTACGGTCGTCTCACCGCAGCGCGCGACTTCGCCCGCCGCGCGGTCGATTCTGCGGTCCGCGCGGACTCCAAAGAAACCGCTGCGCTCTGGCAAGCCAACGGCGCTCTCCGCGAAGCGGAGTTCGGCAACACTGCCCAGGCGCGCCAGGCAGCCAACGCAGCTCTCAGCCTCTCGCCGGGACGCGATGTCAAGGTGCTCGCCGCGGTCGCTTTCGCCCGTGCTGGCGACATCCCGCATGCCCGTGCCCTGGCCGACGAACTGGAGAAGACCTATCCCACCAACACCACCCTGAGGCTGTACTGGTTCCCGATTATGCGCGCCGCCATCGCGCTCGGCAGCCAGAAGCCTGCCGATGCCCTTGTCGCCCTTGAAGCGGTCGCCCCCTACGAATTCGGCGCGCCTCCCCCGATCCAGGTCGGCACCATTTACCCGGCCTACATCCGAGGCGACGCCTATCTCGCCAAGCACGATGGGGCCGCCGCGGTTCGCGAATTCCAAAAGTTCCTCGATCACCGCGGATTGGTTGTTAACTATCCACTGGCCTCGCTCGCTCATCTGGGACTGGCTCGCGCCTATGCCCTCGCCGGCGATTCGGCGAAGGCCAAAACCGCCTATCGGGATTTCCTCAGCCTCTGGAAAGACGCCGATCCGGACATCCCTATGCTGAAGGAAGCAAAGGCCGAGTACGCGAAGTTGCAGTAGCAGAAAAATCTTCCCTCGTTGCTACTGCCAGCCACAGCGGTTGAGAGCAGGCGATTACAGTCAGAACCTCCTCGCGGGCGATATTTCATCATGACTGCGATGGTTTCGGTTGCCGATAAACCATGCGGGGTCGTTCCATTAATTTGGAGTGGGTCAGTTTGAAAAATGCGTCCCCGCAACGGCTAAAGCTGCGATTGATTTTGAGGCACTTTACGGCGCGGCTGAAGCCGCGCCCTTTCAAAGCGAATTCACTGACCCACTAATTCCTTCACAGTCTTGCCATCCCATATAATGGCTCGCACCGATGGTTACCTCTGGCACAAGACTCGGGCCTTACGAAGTGCAGTCCCTGTTGGGAGTGGGTGGAATGGGTGAGGTGTATCGCGCCCTTGACACTCGGCTGCATCGCACCGTTGCCATCAAGATTCTTCCGGCGCACCTGATCTCTGATGCTGACCTACGCGCCCGCTTCGCGCAGGAAGCGCAAGCGATCTGCGTGCTGCAGCACCCCAATATCTGCGTTGTCCACGACGTTGGTTCGCAGAATGGCGTCGACTTCATGGTCATGGAGTTGGTCGCCGGTCAGACTTTCGACAAGTGCATTCCTGCCGGCGGTCTTCCTGCCAACGTAGCTGTGAAATATGCCATCCAAATTGCCGACGCTCTGGCGCATGCTCACCGAGCGGGTATCATTCACCGCGACCTGAAACCTTCGAACGTCATGGTGGATGAGTCTGGCGTGGTGAAAGTTCTGGACTTCGGCCTGGCGAAGCTGGTGGTTGCACCGTCCGCCGCCGGCGAAGCGGCAACCGTTGCCACCATGCCGGGCATGATCGTCGGTACCGCCGCGTATATGTCGCCGGAACAGGCGGAAGGCAAACCCACCGACGCGCGCAGCGATGTTTTTTCCTTCGGCTCTGTGCTGTACGAGATGCTCACTGGCAAGCGAGCCTTCGAGGGCCATTCGAGTGCCGAGCTTCTCGCTGCCGTGATGCGGGATGACCCTCGTCCGCTGAGCGCTGTCCGACGCGACATTCCATCGGAAGTCCGGAGTATTGTTGCCCGCTGCCTCAAGAAGGATCCGGCTGGCGCGTTATGCTTCCGGCGCGGAACTGGCCGCGGAACTGAAGGTAGCTCGGGAGTTGCTGTTTCCGGAATCAGGCGCTGCGCTGACTCCTGCGCGCATTGCGCATGAAGTCCGGCGTGCCCGGGTTTTGGTTCCAATTCTATTGATCGCCCTGCTGGCCGCCGCGGGCGTGTTCTGGCTGGTGAAGCATTCCCGCGAGGCACGCTGGGCACGCGAAGTCGCCATCCCGCAGATCACGCAGCTCGCGGATCGAGGGAGTCTGCCCGCGGCGTACGCGCTGGCCGTGAAAGCCGAGAAAGCGATTCCCGATGATCCGGCGCTGGCCAAGGTCTGGCCGTCCATTTCTTACCAGCTCTCGGTTGAGACCAAGCCTCCCGGCGCTGACGTGTATTGCAGAAGCTACATCGAACCCAACGCGCCTTGGGAATTCGTGGGGAAAACCCCGTTCAAAAATGTGCGAGTAGCGCGCGGCACAATGCTGTGGAAGTTGGAGAAGCCTGGATTTGGTCCGGTTTACCGCACGACGCTGGCGCTGATTCCTCGCATTTCGGTACCGGCGGGAGAACCGGTGGAAAGCAATGTTACGCTCGACGAGGTGGGCAAAATTCCCCCTGGCATGGTGCGGGTAGAGCCGGCAAAGTATTTTAAGACTCTCTTCATACCGGGCTACGAAGGCATGCCCGAGTTGCCGCTCAAAGATTATTGGATCGATCAATACGAAGTTACCAACAAGCAGTTCAAGGCATTCGTTGACCAGGGGGGATACCAGAAGCGCGAGTACTGGAGAGTTAACTTCGTTCGCGACGGCAAGCAGCTTTCGTTTGACGAGGCGATGGCGCTCTTCAGCGATGCTACTGGACGCCCGGGACCGAAAGACTGGGTGCAAGGGGAATATTCCAAGGGCCAGGACGATTTTCCGGTCACTGGCATCAGTTGGTACGAAGCCGCTGCCTATGCCCAGTTCGCCGGCAAGAGCCTGCCTACGATCTACCACTGGAACCGCGCCGCCGGGCCCTCCTCTGCGGCGTTTATCGTGCCCGCCAGCAACTTTGGCGGCAGCGGCGTCCTGCCGGTCGGAAGCAAGCCCAACATGAGTCCGTGGGGTAACTACGATATGGCCGGCAACGTAAAGGAGTGGGTGTGGAACGAAGCGGACCCGGGCAAGCGCTACGTTTTGGGGGGCGCGTGGGACGAGCCCAACTACATGTTCATCGATCCCGACGCGCAGTCAGCATTTCTTCGCGCTCCTAATATTGGCCTGCGCTGCGTTAAGTACATCGAGCCAGATTCGATTCCCGCTGAGGCGACCGCGGCCATGCCTTCTCCGCGCCGCGACTTGTCGAAGGAGAAGCCGGTTTCGGATCAACTCTTCAACGCGTATCGCAGTCTGTACGCGTATGACCCACTGCCGCTGGATGCCAGCGTCGAGAAACTCCCCGAGGGCGATGACTGGACTATCGAAAAGGTCACCTATACGGCCCCGTACGGAAATGAGCGAGCTATCGCCTATCTCTTGCTTCCTAAGAAAGGCAAACCGCCGTTTCAGACTGTAGTTTTCTTTCCCGGATCGAACGCCTTGTTACTGCGCAAATTCTCGATTTATTCAACGGCGGCGCTCGATGGACTTGTTCGCAGTGGACGTGCCGTCATCTATCCGGTGTACAAGGGCACCTACGAACGCGGCGACGGCATGGAATCCGACGTGGCTACCACCAGCAACACCTGGCGCGACCACGTTGTGATGTGGGTGAAGGACGCCTCGCGAGCCATCGACTACGTCCAAACACGTCCCGAACTTGACCACGACAAGATCGCATACTATGGCTATAGTTGGGGAGCGGAAATGGGCGCAATCGTCCCGGCGGTTGAGCCCCGCATCAAAGCTTGTGTGCTTGCGCTGGGCGGCCTCGACTTTCAACACTCGCTTCCCGAAGTCGACGTCGTCAACTTCATCACACACGTGAAGCAGCCCGTCCTGATGCTCAATGGCCGCTACGATTTCTTCTTTCCCGTAGACTCGACTCAAGAGCCTTTCTACCAGATGCTGGGATCAAAGAAGGACCAGAAAAAGCATCTGATCTACGACACCAGCCACAACATTCCCCGCAACGAGCTGATAAAGGAGTCCACGAACTGGCTCGATCAATACCTGGGACCGGCAAGTCAGAATTGAGCGCCGCGCTGGGGCGCTGGTAGAGTGGGGGCCTCGATTTTGCCGGAGTAACTGGCAACTCGGAAACCGGGCGTCATCGGCTTGACGGCTCTATTGGTAATAACTACCATCGAGCGACGCTTATGAGTCAGGATGCAATGAGTCAGGATGCTATGACCCAGGATCAGTTGATCGGCGAGTCGCTTCTGCACTACAAGATTCTTCGCAAGCTGGGGGCGGGGGGAATGGGCGTGGTCTATGAAGCTGCGGACTCGCAGCTGGGCCGGCGCGTGGCGCTGAAGTTTCTTCCGCCGGAAATGGCGCAGGACAGCCAGTTACTGGAGCGGTTCCAGCGCGAGGCTCGGGCCGCCTCGGCATTGAATCACCCGAACATTTGCACGATTCACTCGATCGAGCAGCACGAGCGCCGGCACTTTATTGTGATGGAGCTGCTGGAGGGGGAGACCCTGGCGCAGAAGATGGGCCGGCAGCCCATGGAAATGGACAAGCTGCTGCCGCTGGGACTCCAGATCGCCGATGCGCTGGAATCGGCGCACGCCAAAGGGGTTGTGCACCGGGACATTAAGCCGGCGAATATTTTTCTTGCCGAGCGCGGGCAAGTGAAGATTCTTGACTTCGGCCTGGCAAAGGTGAGCCGCGGCGAGAGCGGACCCGGCGCGCCGGTCGAGCAGGGGGAGACCCAGACTTTCGAGACCCAGGCTTTCGGAAACGACCTGACTTCACCGGGGGCGGTGGTGGGGACGGTCTCCTACATGTCGCCGGAGCAGGCCCGAGGGCAGTTGGTGGACGCGCGCACGGATATTTTTTCGACGGGCACGGTGCTCTACCAGATGGCTACCGGAACGCTGCCTTTTCCGGGAGACACCTCGGCGGTGATCTTCGACGCGATTTTGAACCGCGACCCCAGGCCGGCTGCGGAGTTGAATGCCATGTTGCCCGCCGAGTTTGTACGCATCCTGGAGAAGACGCTGGAGAAAGACCGGAATCTGCGCTGCCAGACCGCGACCGAACTGAAGACAGACTTTATCCGGCTCAAACGCGATCTCGAATCCAGCGCGCGGCGCACGAGGGAGAAGACGGATTCGGATTCCGGCGTGCAGAAGCCAACGAAAAAATCCGTGGCGGTTTTGTACTTTGAAAACCTCAGTGGCGCCAAGGAAGACGAGTACCTGCGTGACGGCATCACCGAGGATGTCATCACCGAACTCTCGAAGATTCGGGGACTGAACATCTTCTCGCGGCCTACGGTGCTTACCTTCCGGGACAAGCAGGTGACTCCGGCTCAGGTGGGCGCGCAGCTGGGCGCGGCTTATGTGCTTACGGGGACGTTGCGGCGGGCTGGAGCGCGGCTGCGCATCAGCGCCCAGTTGGTGGATACGCGCACGGATTTTCCGCTGTGGTCGGAGCGTTTCGACCGCGAGATGAAAGACGTTTTCGAGGTTCAGGACGAAATGGCCCGCAGAATCGCCGAGTCCCTGCGGGTGACGCTTTCCCCGGAGGAGCTCGAGGCCCTAGCCGTGAAACCCACGGAAAACCTGCAGGCCTACGATCTCTACCTGCGGGGCAAGCGCTATGCGCGGCGCCAGACCCGTCAAGACCTTGAGTTTGCGCTGCAGATGTTCGAAAACGCGGTGGCGCTTGACCCCAGCTTCGCACTTGCCTACGCCGCCAGCGCCAATGCCTGCGCCATGTTTTATTGCAACTTCAGCCGCGATCAGGTGTGGGTGGAACGTGCGCGGGAGGCCTCAGGCAGGGCCCTGGCGCTGCGGTGGGATTTGCCCGAAGTGCAAGTCAGCCAGGCTTGGGTGCTCTACGCGGCTGAATTGCATGACGAAGCCGTGCGCATGGCCAAGAAGGCCATCGAGCGCAAGCGCGACTGCGAGGGCGCTCACTACCTGCTGTGCCGCGCGCTGTTCGCTGCGGGACGGTACCAGGAAGTTCTGGATGTTGCGGAAGCCGCCGTGGAAGCCAGCGGCGAGGACTACAACGTCTATGTGCCGATCCTGAACGCGATGGGCGCCATGGGCAAAGATGAGGCGATTCGCAACATGCGGCAGCGCAGGATGGCGGCGCTCGAAAACCACTTGAAACAAGTGCCCGAAGATCCGCGGGCGCGCATCCTGCTGGGGTCCGACTACGCTCATGTGGGGCGCGCGGACGACGCCTTGCGCGAACTCAACATGGCGGTTACCTTGCGCGCCAACGAAGTGTCGATTCTTTACAACGCGGCTTGTCTGTACTGCAAACTGAACAAGAAGCCGGATGCCATGGATGCCCTGCGAAAAGCCTGGGAAGGAGGATTCAGGGACTCGGCGTGGGCTCGCCGCGATCCCGACCTGGTTCCTCTTCATGACGATCCCGAGTTTGACCGGCTCTATCCGGAACACCGGCCGGCTGCGCCCGCATCTGGCTCGCATTAATTCGAGAAAAATAAGAGTCACGCGTACGACGATTAGTCTGCTTTTCATTCCTGCGAAAAACCTTCCGACACAATCTGCACTTGCGCTTTTCAAAACCGCAATTGACCCTGCAAAACGCCTCGCTCAGAGGCAGCTGTATGCCTTCGCGCTGCGCAGCTGTAATTCCAAAATGGGAAGCTATGACCCTCTGATGTGACCGAAATCCTTGTGTTCGTCGCCGTCGCAGATTACTTTGCGGATTAGAGCCGAGTAATTGCGGCGGCAGTGAAGCCGAGAGGAAAAAGGATGAAGGTCATGCACAGATACAAAGATCTTATAATTTGGTTCGCGGCGTTTCTATTGGCGTTCAGCGTGGGATGCAGCGACTATGACAAGGCAGGCAGCAACCAGACCGTAACTCCACCTACAGTAATTTCAGTAACTCCTCTTGATACTGCCAACGCATGTTCCAACACGCTAGTTACGGCCACCTTCAGCAAAGCGATGAACCCCGCGACGATCAACGGCACGACCTTTACGTTGACGGGGCCGGGCGCAGTTGCGGTGAGCGGTGCAGTTACCTACGATGCGCCGAGCGACACCGCGACATTCACATCCACTGCCACGCTTGCGCTCGGAACCGCGTATACGGCCACGATCACGACCGGAGCCACGGACATGTACGGCAATGCTCTGGCCGGCAATTTTGTATGGAGCTTCACGACGAAAGTTAATCCTTGCCTGATTCCGGCTCCGCCCACTTCCGTGATCCCTCCCAACGCGTCCTCCGGGGTGTGCCCCGACACAGTGGTCATTGCCACTTTTCCGCAGGCGATGGACCCTGCGAGCATCAACGCGACAACTTTTGCGGTAAGCCCCGGCGTAACTGGAACGATTACGCCCGATGTAACTGACACAGTTTTTACCTTTACTCCATCCAGCGCTCTCGCGCTGAGCACAACCTATACGGTCACGATTACTACCGGCGCGACGGATTCGTTCGGCGATGCGCTGCCCAGTAATTATGTATGGACCTTCATGACCGCGGCCTCGGCATGTACGGCGCCACCAGCGGGACCCACGGTCATTTCCGTAACCCCTCCCGTTGGCGCGCCACTTATCTGTCCCAACACCATCGTCACCGCCACTTTCAGTGAGGCGATGAACCCATTAACGATCGACGGCACGACCTTTACGCTGATGGGGCCGGGCACTGCAGCTGTGGCCGGAGTAGTTTCTTACGACGCGTCGAGCAACACTGCGATCTTCACCCCGGCGAGCAGTCTTGCCTTGAGCACGATCTATACAGCCACGATAACGACCGGGGCTCAGGACCCGCTGGGCAATGCGCTGGCCAGCAATGTTGTGTGGACCTTCAGCACCGGCGCCAATCCCTGTCTGCCGCCGTCTCCCCCGGTTTCCGTAACTCCGCCCAACGGCGCCACACTGGTGTGTCCCAACGCACTGGTTGCCGCTACTTTTCCGCAGGCGATGAACCCTGCAACCATCAACACAACCACCTTTACAGTGACGGGACCGGGCACGACACCCGTGACTGGAACAGTTACAGCCGACTCAACCAACAAGATTTTCACTTTTACACCGGCCAGCGCTCTCGCGCTTAGCACCCTCTATACCGCCACCATTACGACCGGAGCCCAGGACGCATTCGGCAATGCGCTGGCGAGTAACTATGTATGGACCTTTATGACGGCAGCGGCGGCGTGCGCAGCGCCACCGCCGCCCACAGTTGTCTCTGTCAGCCCGTTGAATGTTGCGGCCGGAGTCTGCCCGAACACGGTGGTCACGGCCACATTCAGTGAGGCGATGCAACCGAGCACGATCAACACGACAACCTTCACCCTAGCGGGACCGGGGGTGACGCCAGTGACCGGAGTTGTGACCCTGGATGGAACCGCGAAGATTGCGGCCTTTACCCCCGCGGTCGCTCTCACGCTGAACACGCTCTACACCGCTACGATTACCACCGGAGCCCAGGATCCTTCCGGCAACGGGCTGGCCAGCAACTACGTTTGGAGTTTCACCACGGCCACGCTGGCATGTCAGGCCCCGGTGCCGTTGGGCTCAGCCGCGATGTTCGAAGTCTTGGCGGGCTCGACCGTCACCAACACCGGGCCGACCATCATCACTGGTGGAGACCTCGGCTTAAGCCCGGGAAGCGCGGTCACGGGGTTCCCGCCGGGAACGCTGGTTCCGCCGGCGGTCATGCACATCACCGATTCAACCGCGGCGCAGGCGCAGCTCGACTTGACTACGGCGTATGTCTACTCCGCTGGACTGTCAAACCCGGCGGTTCTGCCGGGAGATATGAGCGGGTTGACTTTCACGCCGGGCCTGTACAAGACCTCGAGCACGGTGATGCTCTCGTCCGGCAACGTCACGCTCGATGCCCAGGGCAACGCTAATGCTGTTTTCATCTTCCAGATCGGATCCACGCTCACCACCATAGGAAGTACGCAGGTGATCCTGGCTGGCGGCGCTCAGGCCAAGAATATCTTTTGGCAGGTGTCTAGTTCAGCCACCCTGGGAACGAACTCGATCTTCCAGGGAAACATTATCTCTCTGCAAGCCATCACGCTGGATACCGGCGCAACGCTTACCGGCAGAGCATTGGCACGCAATGCCGCGGTTACTTTGGACAGCAATACGGTTACGGCCCCCTGATTTTCGGAGGCATTCGAGAGTGAGCCAGCTTCCGTGCTGGCTCACTCCCGGTTAGAAGCAAATTTCAAGTCTCTCTTGGAGAAATTGTCATATGTCATCGCACTCGCAAAACCCTCGTGGCTCGCTCGCATTTCTGTGGTTGGCGGTAGCTGCTCTCCTGTGCAGCATGGGCAGACTCGCGGCGGCACAGGATCAGCCTGCGCCGAAGTGGGAGCTGTACGTTGGATATTCCTTTATGTATCCCGGCACCGATGTGCACGGGCTGCTTCCGGGGGGAGTGCTGCCGGCGGGGGCCAATTTGGAGTCGAATCCTCGGGGCTTGGGCGCCAGCGTCACTTATGACTTCAACCGCTGGATTGGATTGACCGCCGACATCAGCGGCAATCTCAGCAGCGGGGAGACCGGAACGGCCATGCGAATCGACGACGCCAAATTCTTCAACATCTCGGCGGGGCCTAAAATAACTTTTCGCAGCCGGCATTTTTCGCCGTTTCTTGAAGGTCTGGTGGGAGGTCATCGCCTGACCTCGGAGGTCTTCGGGAACGATGACCGGTTCGGGTTCATGGCGGGAGGCGGTTTGGATCTGAACTTGAAGCGGCACTTTGCCTGGCGCATGTTCCGAGCCGACTTCGCGTTCTCGAACCACCAGTATGGTCCGGGATCGGTAGTTCCGGCCACGGATGTGAGAGGGGCACGGTTGCAAAGCGGGCTGGTGTTCCTGTTTGGCCCTGAAGCCGCCGGGCCGCTGGTGTCGGCGAGTTGCGCCATCCAGCCGAGCGAGTTGATGGTGGGCGAACCGGCCACCGCGACTGCAACCGGAAGCAACTTCCATCCCGGGCACTCGCTGAATTACACGTGGACCAGCACCGGCGGCACGATTCGCGGCAAAGACAACACCGCGAGTCTGGACACCAGTGGCGTAGCGGGCGGAAGTTATACCGTTACCGCCCATATATCAGATCCTCATGTGACGAAGGGCGCCGAGGCGAACTGTATGGCGACTTTCGCCGTGAAGGAGCCAGCGAAGAATCCGCCGGTGGTTTCCTGTTTGGCCAGCCCGACCAACGTTCAGACCGGAGTGTCTTCGATTATCAGTTGCACTTGCAGCAGTCCGGACAACGCCCCGGTTACGGTCGGCGGCTGGACCGCGAGCGGAGGCAGTGTTTCAAGCAGGAGCGGGAGCGATGCAACCCTGGATACGTCCGGTGCTTCCGCGGGAACGATCACGGTAAATGCGAGTTGCAGCGACTCGCGCGGGCTGAACGCTCAGGCCAGCGCACAGGTGATGGTGGAGAACCCGCCACCATCGCCTGAGTTCTTGCGCCTCGAAGCCAGACTTGCTCTGCACAGCATTTACTTTCCGACGGCTCAACCCAGGGTGGAGAAGCCGAACGGCGGCTTGCTGGCCAGCCAGGAGCAGACGCTGATTTCGCTGGCAGACGATTTCAAGAAGTATCTTGAGACCAAGCCGGACGCGCACCTGACTCTCGAAGGCCACGCCGACCCGCGGGCCTCGGTGGAGTACAACCAGGCGCTGTCGGAACGGCGCGTCGAGCGCGTTAGGGGCTTTCTGATGGAGCACGGCGTTCCTGCCGCGAGCCTCGAAACCAAGGCCTTTGGCGAGCAGAAAAATCTCACCGAGGACCAGGTCAGAGATGCGGTTGAAAAGAACCCGGAGTTGACTCCGGAGCAGCGGCAGCGAGTACTGGCCAACCTGCAGACCGTGTTGCTGGCAAGTAATCGTCGCGTAGACATTACCCTGAGCACTACGGGGCAAAAGTCGGTCCGCGAATACCCGTTCAACGCCGCGGATTCCCTGACGCTGCTGCAACAGGAAGCAACGGGGAAAACGGCCAGGCCGGCGGCCAGGAAGAGAGCAAGGGCTAAGGCTCGGCAATAGAATTTCAGTTAAGCCGGGATGGCGGGAGAATTGGCGCACTCACCGCTCTCCCGGCGCGGAGTGAAACGGATCGTCGCGGCGACCGCGCCGACCGGCATGCTCAACCGCTACCCGGCATTTCAGGTTTTGCCGTAGCGGCCGGCCGCAGCGACTGATCAGTGGCGCCGGTGAATATTCCGGCGCCTTTTTTTCGTCGGCCGCAATTGGGTTATGCAGCGTGGGGCAGCTTCGGTTATGATCCTGCCAACGGAAACAAAGGCGGACCCGCCCCCTCAGGCTGGCCCGCCCTCCCTAGGCAGAATTGGCCAACTGCTTCTAGTCCGGCGCCAATTCTGCCAGGAAGATGCTGGATGGTCCAGGGCTCAGCAAGTTGATCCCGCCAAACGATGCCGTACCCTCGTACTCGCAGGTCACGAAGACATTGCCGGAGCTACCGACGGAGACCGCGGGAGTGATCCCGTTGTTACCGCCCATCCATACCCCGGCATTTTCCGCCGCTTTCTGCCAAAGCAATTCCTTGCCGGAGAATTCCGCGACAAAAAGAGTGAGTTGATTGGTCGCGTCCAGATAGATTCCGGTCACATACAGATTGCCGCTGAGGTCGTAAGCCATTCCACTGGCGGCCTCCTGATCGCTGCCGCCGCGACGGTCCGCCAGCTTCAGCACTCCCGCAGAATCGTAAGTGACAATCAATATGTCCTGGTTGTAGGGATTCGTGAAAACGCCGCCACCCAGACTGACGGTCACCCCGGGAAGCTGGGAGGTAACGAGCGTCTCGGCCTCTCCGGTCGATCCGTAGTTGATGTTACCGATGAAGCCCACCAGGCTGACATCGCCGCCAGGGCTTACCGCAACGTCGCTTCCTATGCCCTTGTATCCGCCGATGTGGTTCACCCACTTTGCATTGCCGTTGGGATCGTACTTGACCAAGAAAGCGTCATCGGGATAGTCGCCTGTGGTTTGAGCTGGACTAAAGCCAGTCACGGTTATGTTCTCACCGTTGTTGCTGTAGAACGTGGTTGTGTCTTCCATCCAGCCGGTGACGTAGGCATTGTCGCTGGCATCGACTGCCACCGCGTATGCAATGCAGTTAGGTTGGGCTGCGTTGGTTTCGGCCCAAAGGAAGTTCCCGCTGGTGTCGTACTTGGCCAAGATCATATGCCAGGTGCCGACGCCCGAGACAGTATTCACCGTTCCATTTGCCGAGGAAAATGTGGTGTCGTTCTGGGCATAGCCAGTTATGTAGACGGTGCCGGCAGCGGCGTTCACAGCCAGTCCCAAGCCAACGGGATTGTTTTGCGCCGCGTACTGTGCAACGCCGGTTTGCACCCAGCTTAGGTCACCGGAAGAACTGTACTTCGCGAGGTACAGGGTTATCCCGTTGCCGGTCACGGTTATGATTGAACCGCTGGTTGAGCCGAAGGTTGCGCTATTTGTAAACATGCCGGTCAGATACACATTCCCGGCTCCATCAAACGCCAACGCTATTCCGGAATCGTCGCTGGACCCGCCTGCTTGCACGACCCAGCGTAGGTCCCGCGGTCCAGCGTACTTGGCAAGGAAGATGTCCTGGCCGCCTACGGAGGTAAGAGTGGTGCTGCCGAACGTTGCGGTTCCGCTGAAGCTGCCCGTGACGTATTGGTGATTGTCAGGTCCAACCTTAACGGCGTAGGAGAAATCGGTCCCGGTGCCTCCGGCGCTGGTAGCGGCAACCCATTTCGGGGTTTTTGCCAGCGCGGCGGTTGTGATCAGACAAAAGAGCGCCAATGCCCATTTCAAGTTGCTGCGGGAAAAACCGTTGCGCGTGATTTTCATGAGAGTTGCTCCTCTTTTCCCTGGGCGTACTTCGGCTGTTCTCCGAGAACGGAGATCGTCCCTGGAATTATGCCCAGAGATTCGGTTTCGTATTTGATGGGCCGCGCCCTAGGGTCTGGAACGCGCCGCAACGAGGTGAGGAGCAGAGGCGCGGCCAGTCGCCTTTGCTGAACGAGGGTATTTAAGTTCCTTTGGAATGCGGCGCAATTCGGACGCTAATGCGAAAGTGCTATTTCGTCAATGGCCCTTTAGTGGCGCATGACCTACACGAACTTCCTATGCGCTCTGATTTTCGCGCTACAGTGCCGTCCTGGCTGCGGAGTCGCGTTTTAGCGCTTTCGCGGCGTGGAGTGGAAGGGATCGTCCTGCGGATTGTCGGGCGCGTCTTCCGGGCTGGGAATATCCAGATTGACGACGATGGGTTCCTGACCGCTGCGCACGATCACCGCCTCGACCGGCTGGTCTTTGCGGGCATTCAACTCTTGATGAGGAACGTAGGGAGGAACGTAGACGAAATCTCCTGGGCCGGCTTCGTCGACGAACTCCAGATTGTTTCCCCAGCGAAAGCGGGCGCGGCCGCGCACTACGTAGATTACAGTTTCCAGTTCGCCGTGATGATGAGGGCCGGTCTTAGCATTGGGATGCACCACTACAGTTCCCGCCCAGAGCTTTTGCGCGCCGACCCTTGCATGAGAGATGGCCTCGGCGCGCGTCATTCCTGGAGTCTGAGGAGTGTTCGCGTCGAGTTCGCCGCTGCGGATGATGCGCAGGCCGTGGGTTTCCCAGTCGGGTTGATCGTTCACAGGTTTTGTCCGAGTTCCCGTCTCTAGCGGACCGCGCTGTCTCATGGCTGAAGCCCGCTAATTCCTGACGCTCTTTGACGCAGGCCTGGAAGGCCCGCTCCACCCGAGCCCTTTCAAAGTCCCGATCACGGGTATCTGGCTGACATTCTAGACGAATTGTGGTTCGTGAGGGTTTTGAGGTGAACACAAGAATAAGGACCCCATCCTAAAGCGAAGAGACGAGTGAGAGCGATAGAAATTCTCGATGGGAAACTTTACAGATTCCTTATGCCGCGGCAGATAATCTTCGTCGCTGAGGAGTTCCAATCCATTGATCACTACGAAAGCGCTCTGTCCGTTCGCACTCTTGTTTTTGCTTCATTCCATGATTCCGGTGTGTTGCACAGCGGCGTACGGCCAGTCTGCGTCCGCAGAATCTCCGACGTCTGCAGGAGATGCTTCCGGGCTTCGCACGCCCCCAGCGAAGGTTGCGGCTGATGATTCGCAGGCTTCGACGGGGCAGAGCGCTCAGCAGGCCGCGCCGGACAAGAGTCCCGCCACTCTGGGGCTGAACCCTCCAGATCGACGCAGTTTCTTCCATCGGCTATTCAAGGCGTACGCGGACGACTGGAAGCCCTCGGTTGCCAGCGCGAGCGCGCCTGCTCCGGCGTTTCGCGGGGATCCCGCGCCGGTGAATGGACCGCCGTTTCCATTTTCCACCTGGCCGATCGGAGGCACGGTCTCGATTGGGCAGCCCTGGACGCAAGCGGGGCCGTTAATGACGGCGCTTTGGAACGGGCCGCACGGCGACGCCTGGAAGAAAAGCAAGATCCAGATTTATGGCTGGCTGAATGTTGGCGCGAACTTCAGCACCTCGAAAGGTGGAGTCAATCCAGCGGCGGGGAAGTACGATAATTTTCCTACGGCTTACGACGAAGTGCCGAACGCGATCGAGCCCGATCAGGAAGTGCTTTACATCGAGCGGCAGCCTGACACGGTGCAGACCGAGCATTTCGATTGGGGGTTCCGGCTTTCCGGTTTGTGGGGACTCGACTACCGTTTCACGACGGCGAAAGGTTATTTCAGCCAGCAGTTGCTGGGGCATCCTCCGGGGAAAGAATATGGCTCTGATCCGGTCATGATGTATCTCGAGCTGTACTTTCCCCACGTCGGCGAGGGCACCGACGTTCGGATCGGGCGCTACATTTCTCTGCCTGATATCGAGGCGCAGCTCGCGCCCAACAACTATACGTACAGCCATTCGTTGCTTTACACGTTTGACTGCTACACGCAGACGGGGATCAACGCGACCACGCGTTGGAACTCGCATTGGACAACCCAAGTGGGCTTGTCGCCGGGTTGCGAAACGGCGCCCTGGAACCTGGCGGACTCGCGGCTCACGCTGAATTGGTGCCTGGAATATTCGTGGCGGACGAGCAAGGATAATATTTACTTCTGCGACAACGAAACCAATCTGGGGAAAGACAGCGGCAAGTACGGCTACAACAATCTACAGGCTTATTACCTGACGTGGTATCACGTGATCGACAAGAATTGGCATACATCGACGGAGACCTGGTACCAGTGGATGAAGCTGGTGCCGAATGTGGCTTACAGTCCGCCGGCGGGATCGACGTTGCCTGCGGTCGATCCCATTCAGCCGGAGACGGGCTCGAATGGAGCCGTGTGCAGCAGTCCTACCGTCTTCACTTGCTATGCCCCGGAATGGGCGGTGGTGAATTATGTGGAGCGGCAGTTTGGAGCGCACAACTATATCTCGATTCGAAATGAATATTTCGACGACATGGTTGGACAGCGCACCGGGACCAAATCGCGCTATACGGAGCATCTGTTTGGCTGGGGGCACTGGGTTGGAACGACGGTGCTGTTTCGTCCGGAAGTCCGGTATGAGCGGTCGTATGATAATCCTGCTTATCAGAACGGGACGAAGAAGAGCCAGCTTACGGCAGCGGGGGATGTGATTTTCTTTTTCTAAAAGATGCTCTGGCTGAACTAGAATCGTCCGGCAAGATCGGCGGCGGGTATGGTTATGAGAAGAATTTCTTTCGGCTGTGTCTTTCTGTTCAGCGTGATCGTTGCAGGGCTGGCGCTCGCACAAGCGCCAACCCAGTCGAGCGCTAAACCTGCGCAGTACTTCTTCGTGCTTTTGAGGCGTCCCGCGAACGCTCCGCAACTTAGCAAAGAGGCGGGCGAAAAACTTCAGGAAGAGCACATGGCCAACATCCATAAGCTGGCGGCCGAACACAAACTTCTGGTGGCCGGGCCTTTTCTGGACGACACTGCGCTGCGCGGGATATTTGTGTTTCAGGCGGACTCGGCGGGGCAGGTACAGGAGTGGGCCGATAGCGATCCGGCGATCAAGGCGGGGCGACTGTCTCCTGAAGTGCATGGGCCATGGTTGATTGATGGGAGCGCCATTCACGATCCGGCGGAGGCGGCGGGACTTGAGCAGTACACGGTGGTTCTGATGAAGCGCGGCGACAAGTGGAATGCGGACACGAAGGTTGCTGACGTGATGAAGCTGCATGGTCCGTTCATCAAATGGATGATCGATCAGGGTAAGCTGGCTATTGTGGGACCGTTCGAACCCGGCGATCCGAGTGAGTTGCGGGGGGTTGTTATTTTTCGCGTGGGGGTGGAGCAGACTGCAAAGTTGATGCAGGACGATCCGACGGTTAAGGCTGGGCTGCTCAAGATTGAAATTCATCGGTGGGGCACGGTCAAGGGAGTGCTGGCGGCGGGACAGCCGATGGAATAAGTCTGCCGGGGCTGAAGCCCGCATTGATGTTAGGGCCTTATGGGGCAGCTGAAGCGCCGCTCTTTCACGGTACTACCCGCGGTCGCAACGCCTGAAGGCGCGGTCTTAATAATTCGGGTCTTGCGGTATGCCTGAAGGCATACCCTGATACGAACCTTCCCCGATCGAACCTTCCACTATCCGCCGGCTTTTAGTTCTGTCAGGACCTGCTTGGCGATTTCTTTCAGGGTTTCGAAGACGCCTACGCCTTGGAACGCTACGGCTTCGACTACCGCCTCATTCTTCTTACGCAATTCTTTGTTGAGATCATCCGGGGACAAGATGTTGGGCAGGTCGCGCTTGTTGAGTTGCAGCACGTAGGGAATCTTGTTGAAGTCGTAGCCGTGTTCTTTCAGGTTCGACATGAGGTTGTCGAGGGCTTCGACGTTGGCGTCCATGCGCTGCTCCTGGGAGTCGGCTACGAAGACGATGCCGTCGACGCCGCGCAGAATGAGCTTGCGGCTGGCGTCGTAGAAGACCTGGCCGGGGACGGTGTAGAGATGGATACGGGTTTTGAAGCCGCGCACATTGCCGAGATCGAGTGGCAGGAAGTCGAAGAACAGGGTGCGCTCGGTCTCGGTGGCAAGGGAGATCATCTTGCCCTTCTGCTGTTCCGCGGTTTTCTGGTAGATGATCTGCAGGTTCGTGGTTTTGCCGCCTAATCCGGCGCCGTAGTACACGATCTTGCAATTGATCTCGCGGGCTGCGAAGTTGATGAAACTCAAGACTTTCCTCAAAAAGCGCAGGCCGCACACCCTTGCGGGCGCTTCCGCGCAAAAATATCCCTGATGGGGCTTGGGGTTTTTATATCACACGTACCGATTACCTGGCAGGTTACTCAGGTGACCCCCTGCCTGAAAGCCAGGACCCGTGGAGGAGAAAGCCTTAAACCACGAAGGACACGAAGTATCACGAAGGCTGGATCTTTCCGTGTTTGAGTTCAGCAATCAGCAATTCGGAGCCGCTATCTTGCTGGCGGCGCCGCGTAATAACCGTCTTTGGCGTAGACCTTCAGGCCCGGCCGGGTCACCACGACCTCGATGTTGCGGTAGTTGGATGCGGTTGGGGACTTGGGGCGGGCCGGCGTGTAGCCCAACAGGTACTGGTTGCGCGACTCGCTCATAGCACGGGCGTAAACGTCCTCAATCGCGTTGGCCGAAAGCTCGGTGTAAACCGGCAACCCGCCCGTGTATGTGGCATATTTCGGCAGAAGGTTGTCATGGCCCTGATCGGGTATGTGCAGGCGTTCGAGCTTGCCGTAGACCGGCAGGGCAGTGTTTCCTACAGCGATCGCCCGCACCTGGATCTCATTCGACAGCAGCACTTTCTTAACGTCGTTGAAGCTGGCCTTGCTTCCGTATTCGCGGCCATCGCTGATGACGAGAATGATTCTGCGCCGCTCGCGTTTGCGTTTGCCCAAGTCCAACGCGGCCTGCAGAATGGCGTCGTTCAGCACGTGCGACTCTTTGGGTGGCGTATATACGGGCTCAGTGGGACTTCCCACAGGAACTCCGTTGACGATGGGGCCGTCGGCCAACGGTCCGCCCAAAATCGGCGGGCCATCGTAGTTTCCATGTTGGGTCTTCATCTGGTTCAACACCGCAGTCAATCTCTTGCTGGCTCCGGCAAAGCCGCTGGCCTGACCCACGGTGCTGCTGTAGGTATAAACGGCGACTTCGTCGTAAGGGGCAAACGCCCCCACCAGCGCGGAGAAGGTTCGGTTGATTTTCTGGAGGTAGGAATCCGACAGGCCCGTATCGATCACGACGGCGACCGAAAGCGCCATCGGGTCGGCGGTGAAATAGCTTAGCTTCTGCACTACGCCGTTTTCCTTCACGATGAAGTCGGTGGAGAGCAGTCCATCGACCGGACGCCCGTCTTTGGTTTTCACGGTAACCGGGACCTGCACAAAGGTGGGATGGACTGTGAAGGTATAAAGCTGCTCTTGCGCGCTCGGGCCTTGTTTTGCCGAACTTCCGGGAGGCACTGTCTTGACCGGCGGCATCGGCGGCGGTGCGGATGTATCTTCACTATTTCCAGAGTCCGAATGCGGTGCTGGTGGCTTATTGATCGGCTGGTTTGTCCACGGGTCGCGCTCGACTGGCTTCTTTTCCGTTTCTTCCGGCCTGGGAATCGGCGACGGCTCGGGTTTCTCCGTCGGGGGCTGCGCGGTTGACGGCGCATCGGGGATATTCTGCGGAGGCTGGCTTGGGGAAGACTGTCCCGCCATCCCGGGGACAACGGCGCACAGGCATGCCAGGGCCAGCGCCACCACGAGCCAATTTGCCCCGCTATACCTTCCCTTTTTCCTGTTATCCGCCGCTGATTCGAGGTTCACAAACACCGTCCGATCTTCCAGTATCCCTTTCGACTTTACCCAAGACCCTCAGCGAGTCGCATGTCAAAAACTCCAGAAAAATAATCTCTCACATTGGGATGCCTGGACCCGCCTATTTGGTGCATCTAACTCCAAGGATTAGACTAACAAAAGTTCTACGAGGGATTCCTGGCATGTTCAGATTATTCGCTTACCAAAGGCTCTCCCCGGCTTTGGCCGCAGCCTCCATACTATTCTTTCTGGGGGCCGCTCCGTTGGCCCCGGGGCAAATTCCTGTTGTTCCGAAAGCCCCTCAGAGTCAAACACCTACAGCCGAGAAGCCTGACGCGCAGAAACCCGAAGATCAAACGCCGGTTGAGACCCTCAAAGTCAGCGTCAACGTAGTTGGGATTTTTTACAATGTCAAAGACAAGCACGGCGCGCTCGTTCCCAACCTGACCAAAGACGACTTCACGGTTTTAGAGGACGGCAAGCCGCAGACCATCAAATACTTTGCTGCGGAATCGAACCTGCCGCTTACGCTTGGTATCCTTATCGATTCCTCCGGGAGCCAGTTGCGGGTGCTCGACATGGAGAAAGAAGTGGGCGGCGCATTTCTCCGCCAGGTTCTCACCGATAAGGACGAGGCCTACGTCATCGACTTCAATATTGATGCCTCACTGGTGCAGGACTTCACCCGTGACGTACGGCGCCTGCAAGCTGCGCTGAACAAGGTGAAAATCAATACCGGCTTCACTAACCCATTGCCCGGCGCGGGCAATCCTGTCCCCACGGCTGGTGCGGCGCGGGGGACGGTGCTGTACGACGCGGTTTATCTTTCCGCCCACGATATGCTGGCCAAAGAAGTTGGGCGCAAGGCCATGATCCTGCTGACCGACGGCGAAGACGAAGGCAGCCAGCTCAAGATCAAAGACGCTATCGAAGCGGCGCAGAAGGCCGACGCCATCGTTTACGTGCTGCTCTGCGCCGATCGCGGTTTCTACGGTTCTTTCCAGGTGGGCTACTCCGGTGAGGGCGAAATGCGCAAGCTCACCGAGGCCACCGGAGGCCGCGTCATCAATGTCGGCAACAAGTTCGACAAACTGAAGGAGGCCTTCAACCAGATCGCCGCCGAACTGCGCAGCCAGTACAACCTTGGGTATGTGTCTACGAACACGAAGCTGGACGGCAGCTATCGCAAACTGGAGATTAAAGCCAAAGAGAACTATAAGATCCAATCCCGTGCGGGGTACTACGCTACGCCGCGCGAACCGCTTCCGCAATAACAACGGCAATAAGCTCGTACGGCGGCTATCATGGGCGACACCGACAATATGCTCCGGAGATGTGTATGGCAAACACATTTGGTACGGACATTCTGATCCAGGCCGAAGACCCAATGAAGGCTGCCGACTTCTATGTCAAGGAACTCGGCTTTACGATTACGGACAAGAATCCCAAGATGGTCGGCCTTCACGGAGAAAAACATCAATTTATTTATTGAGCCTGGCCCTGCTCTTGGACCGGTTTTTGAAGTCACGGTCAAGAGCGTTAAGGACGCGAGAGCAAATCTTACGAAAAAGGGCTGCAAGATAATCAAGGACGAACCGAAGGTCCCTAGAGTTTACGTCAGAGATCCATATGGGCTGATTTATAACCTGACAGAATCATGGACCTTGTGGTCTGATGTAGTGTTGGACCGGAGGTTCGATGCCGTCACAAAATCTCTCACTATTTTCCCGCCGCTCATTCCTGCATCTATCCGCTGCCGCATCAGCCGCCGCGGCCTTTCAGATCGTCACCGAGCCGATGCTGGCCGCCGCGGCCCGTAAACCCGCGCCGAAAGATGGGATCATGATCGATTCCAACGAGAATCCGCTTGGCCCCAGCCAATCGGCGCGTGACGCTGTTTCCGCTATCATTCCTCTCGGTGGACGCTACCTCTTCGACCTCACGGACGACCTCGGGCACACCTTCGCCCAGATCGAAGGCCTTAACCCTGATTACATCCACATTTTTCCGGGATCAAGCCCCCCGTTGACCTTCACGGTCGCTGCCTTCGCTTCACCCCAACGAAGCTACGTCACCGCCGATCCCGGTTACGAAGCCGGGATGCATGCGGCCAAGACGGTCGAGGCGCGCGTAGTGAAGGTTCCGCTCACCAAGACTTACGCTCACGACGTCAAGGCCATGATCGCTGCTGCTCCTGATGCCGGAGTGTTCTACATCTGCAATCCCAATAATCCTACGGGCACGCTCACGCCGCATTCCGACATCGAGTACCTTGTCGAGAACAAACCCAAGGGCTCCATCGTGATGGTCGATGAAGCCTATATCCATTTTTGCGATGCGCCTTCGGCGCTCGGATTTCGTCAAGGCGGGGAAGGACGTGGTGGTGCTGCGAACCTTCTCGAAAACTTATGGGATGGCCGGGCTGCGCTGTGGCTTCGCCATTGCCCGTCCGGATCTGCTGGAGAAAATCATGAACCGCGCGGGCTGGAACTCGATGCCGGTTACCGCCGTCGTCGCCGCCTCAGCCAGCCTCAAGGACCCCGGCCTGGTGCCGGAGCGCAAGCGCATCAATGCGAAGATCCGACAGGAAACTTTTCAGTGGCTCGACAGCAACGCATACTCCTACACGCCCTCGGAGTCGAACTGCTTTATGCTCGACACCAAACGCTCTGGCAAAGAGGTGATCGACGCCATGGCGCAGCAGAAAGTTTTTATCGGTCGCATCTGGCCGGTCATGCCGAACTGGGTTCGGATTACTGTCGGGACGCATGACGAAATGCAGCAGTTCCAGGCTGCTTACCAGAAGGTGATGCGCGGAACTACGGCGTTCTCGATCAGGCCGGCGAGGCCGGGCAGAAGGCCGCGACGACCGGAACTGCTTTCGTAGATGTTTCCGTGTTATATCCCGGTAGCGTCCCTGCGGGACTCGTTCGCCTGCGTCTCCCACCTTCCCCGCACTTTACGTCCGAGGCTAAATGAATGCCGTCGCTGCGCGACTCTTTCATTCTTAGCGTGGTCGACTTATTTCTTCGGCGTCAGCAGGAATCCGTGCTCCGCGCCGTTGAGAGTGCCGGTGCCGACGATCTGGCCGGAGTTGTTGATGCCGAAGGCCTGGAGCAGCACCCAGCCCGATCCCCCCGCTATCTGCTTGTTGAGATCTTTCATCTTGCCGCTGCTGTAGACGAAGGCGTGATAGGTTCCCTGATAATCGGAATAGCCGACAACCACGCCAGAGTCGTTGATGGAGAGTCCCCAGCTTGTGAACAGCGAACCGGAAAGGGTTCCCAGGTCTGTCATCTTGCCGGCGGTGTCGAGAAAGGCATGCGCTGCGATATTGTTTTTTATGTACCCGATGCCGGTGGTCTGGCCTTTGTTGTTGATGCCGTACCCTTCACTCCAGGAGCCGCCCAGAGTGCCGAGCTTGGTCATGAGGCCGTTTTTCCACGTGAAGCCAAAGAAGTTGCCCTGCGCGTCATAGGACGTTCCCACCACTTCACCGGATTTATTAACTCCCTGCGCACTGTTCCAGTAAGCGCCACCGCTGGGAGATCCCAGAGTACCGAGGTCGGTCATCACTCCGCTGCTGTATAGAAACGGATGATTGCTGCCGTCCGTCGTGACTGCGGAACCCACTACTTGTCCCGCATCGTTGAGGCCATAGGCCACTGCCGACCCGCCGCCGAGATCTCCGATGTCAGTCAATACTCTGTTGATCGACAGGAAGGCGCGATACGTCCTGGAGGCATTTTGGGAATACCCGGCGATCTGCCCGGACGCGTTGATCCCGTTGCCAATGCCGCTGGTGCCGCCGAGAGTGCCGAGACTGCTTAGTTGGCCATTGCTGTAGAGGGAAACACCGCTGGTGTTGTTCCTGTCGCTGCCCACAGCGCCGGCGACCTCGCCGGTTGCGTTGACCCCGCGGGCAACGCTGTAATCGTCGCCGGTGAGCACGCCCAGATCTGTGACCGTGTAGGTCTGCGCGGCGCACAACGACGGCGTCGCGGTGAGAAGCAGAGTGAAAGCAAATCGTGGAAGGTTGGCGCGCAGATTCATAACCGCTCCTTTTGCAGACGAAGCCCGATTGCAGGGAGACTTGACGCGCGCAATTCTCCCACGTCCGCACGCGGCAGTTGTCAAGAATTTGTCAAAATCGGTAGTGGGACAGTTTGCCGGAAACGAAAACGTATGAACCACTAAGCACACAAGGGTACACGAAGGAAAACAAGCTGGAGATTGGAATGGTCTCATCCGGTCCGTATTGACCAGTTATCTAGGAGCAAGGGCCTGATACTGGATATGTAACTTTCGATAAGAAACGCGAAAATTATGGAGGATATACAAAATGCGGCAATTCAAAAGCGTGGCGCCTTGGGCTCACCGGCTCGCAATGCGCAGTCTACTTCTGGCCGGTACATTTAGCTTGCTCGTGCCCCTGGCCTTGGTGCCGACGGCCCGCGCACAGGTTGTCATCGGCGTAGGCGTAAATCCACCTATGTGTTCCTACGGCTATTACGACTATTCGCCGTACGGCTGCGCGCCCATGGGGTTCTATGGTCCGGGTTATTTCTATAACGGAATCTTCCTGGGCGTAGGCCCGTGGTCGAACTGGGGCTATGGCCACGGCTGGGGTGAGCATCGCTTCAGCGGTGGAGGAGGGGGAAGGTACGTCGGCGGCCGCGGAAACGGTGGTGGACATTATTCCGCAGCCAATCGTGGACGTGGCGGAGCGGCGGTACGCGGCAGCCGCAGCAGTGGTGGCGTGCATGCTTCAGCAGCGCGTGGCGGCGCCTCTCATGGGGCGACTCACGCCGCAGCGGCGCGTGGGGGCGCCTCTCACGCCGGAGGCGGCGGATCGCACGGTAGCGGCGGATCGCACGGTGGCGGCGAACACCACTAGCCGCTGGCTCCAAGAATTGGCAATGAACGGAACAAGAAGCGGTGGAGCACAACAGCTCCGCCGCTTTGCTGTCAGCGCAGTGTCGCACCTCAAACGAGTGCTGTGCCTTCGGCGCCGAGGTCACGGAACTCGATCGAATGATTCGCGCAACCTCGCCATCACATTCATTCCACCGTTTCCTCCCACTCCACCGTCCGCCGCTCCCGGCTGCTCTTGTGCGCCAGCATGATTGCCCGCATGGTCCGTAACGCTTGCTCCGGTGTAACTTCCAATGGCGCCTTCTTCTCGATCGCATCCCGCACATTAGCGTAGAACCCGCGATAATCTCCGCGCTCCGTCTTCACTTTCACGCTCGGCTCACCCACCAGGCTCAGCGTTCCCCGCAGGCTTTCCGCTTCCTCTCCCCAATCTGCGCCCCAGTCCGTTCCTTGCGGAAAATCCCCAGCACGCAGTCGCGCCTCCTGCGGATCCATTCCATATTTAAGGAACGATCCCTTCGTCCCGTGAATCAGAAAATGCGGCCCCGGCGCAAACGCGATGATCCGCGCCCGCGCCATCGCCCGCAGCACGGGATACTCCAGGCACACATCGAAGGAATCATCCACCTGCGAAGTCTCGCGCTCGCAGAACGCCGACGCCGTAATCGCCCGCGGCTCTCCAAACAGCACCAGCGCCTGATCGATCACATGCGGACCGAGGTCAAACAAAACGCCCGCTCCGGGCTGATCGGCGCGTTCGCGCCAGGCATTCGCCTTCGGCTCCGGGCGAAACCGGTCAAAGCGACACTCATACTCCACCACCGTTCCCAGAGCGCCCGACTGCACAATCTTTTTCACCGTCTCAAAATCCCCATCCCAGCGCCGATCTTGATACACCGTGACCAATCGGCCACAAACGGCCGCCAGCCACACCAGTTCTTGGGACTCCTTCAACGTAGGCGCAAAGGGCTTATCTACGACGACATCCCGCCCCGCCAGCAAACAAGCTCGTGCGAGTTCGAAGTGCGAATCATTCGTTGTTGCGATTACGCAGAGCTGGATTGTTGTATCCGCCAACAATTCTTCGAGCGTCCGCACCACCCGCACGTCTGGATATTTTCCCTGCGCCAGCATTCCCCTGCGCTCCAGAATGCAGGCCAGTTCCATCCCCGGCACGCCCCGGATCACGGGCGCATGAAACGCCTGCCCCGCCAACCCAAATCCAATCAATCCCACACGTACCATGGTTGCTCCTAGTGTGCACTTTTTTGCGCTGTACCTAGGCAGTATAAGAAAAGCTACTCCGGTGGACTACTAGTCCGAAACCGCAGATTTACAGGCTTCTGCCGATATGCTGCTGCGCCTGCCCGCAATATAAACGAGGAGTATTTTCTGGATTCGCTGCGTAAGGGCCAGGAAAGTTGTGGCCTTCCGGAGGCGGAAAGAATGAGGCTCGGACCGTTCCTCGTGATCTCGATGTGGCTGCTCGTTCTATGGGCGGGCGGCTTTCTGATGTTCCACATGGCCAATGTGCTGATTCATCTTCTGCTGCTGTTGGCGGTTCTTTTTTTCGTGGGCCACATGGTTCGGGATACGACCTTGAACTAGATTTTCAAGTGACGATTTTATGGAGGCGAAACGCCCTCGGCGTTCCCGGCTAACCGACCGGCAAAGTTGAGGGCGGGAGCCACTTCTTGTTTCGATCCTTTATTTGTATTTGTTTCGATCCTTCATCCGCCGCACAAATTTCAGCCCGGACCACACGTCGGTCACGGCGCAGACCTTTACATCCACCAGTCCCGCCGCCAACCCAATCTCGCGCACAACATTTTCATCCAGGTCCGTAGCCACGCCCGAACTTTTCTTCGGCCAACTCACCCAGAACATCCCTGCTGGAGCCAGAAGCTTCGCCATCCGGACGAACTCCCTGGTCAGATCCGCGCGAGACTTGGTGAAAATCATCACAAAATCCAGCGCGTCCACCTGCTTCACGATGCTGCACTCAGCCAGCGCCGCACGCAGTTCGGCGCGCACTTCCGGGGGAGTATTTGCCAATTGCGCGCGAAACCCCGCCTTGATCCCCAATTTTTTCGGAAGTGGTGTCCCGGAATATCCCGGCATTCAAATTGCCTGCGAGAAATAACTGCAGACGTAGCCAAACGCTCAAAACCAGAAACTGGAAACTAGAAACTCGACTTACTGCACCGGCGCGTAATATCCGCGCCGCGCTCGCACCCGGAAGTTCTTCCGGTCAAGCGCTACGATCTCAATCGTGCGGAAGTGCCCGTCAGACTTCAAGTCTGCCGGCTTATAGGACACGGCATATTGACTGCGCAGTTCGTCCTGAATCTCCGCAAACGCGTTGGCCACGTCGCGAATCTGGAAGGGGAAAAACGCGCGCCCTCCGGTGGCATCCGCAATGCGTTCCAGCACCTTGTCGCCGGCTCCCTTGGTGCCGCTCACGTTTGTGCTGATCGTGTACACGATCGCTTCGGCGCGCTGCGCCATCTCAATCGCTTCCTCGCGCGTTACGTGGCTCAGGTTGTCTTCCCCATCGCTCAGCAGGATGATGGCCCGCCGCGTCGGCCCGTTCTGCGCTTTTTTCAGCAGCCTTTCCCGGCATGCATAGTAGAGCGCATCGAACAGCGCCGTTCCGCCGCCCGGTCGCAGCGAACGTACTCCTTTCCCCAGCTTCTCCGTGTCATCGGTAAAATCCTGTGCGATTTCCGGAGTGACGTCGAACCCGATTACCATCATCTGGTCGTAGCCCCGCCGCACTGTTTGATTCAAAAACTCAATCGCAGACTCCTGCTCGAACTTGAACCGGTCGCGCACCGAGTTGCTGGCGTCGATCAGCAAACCCACTTGCAGCGGCAAATTCGTTTCCGCGTGGAAGCTGCGAATCTCCGCCGCAGGCTTGTTGTCATCCACAAAACGGAAGTCGGCCTGCTTCAGATCGGTGATGCGCTTTCCGTGCTTGTCCGTAACCGTGAACACCACATTCACTTCGTTGGTGCCCACCTTGATGCGCGGGATGTCGCTGGTCGAGCCTTGTTCGCCGGACTTCTGATCGGCAGGATTCTGACCAGCAGCATTCTGTGCCACCGGTTTTCGCCGGTGGCGATTGTGATGCGACGGCCTGCGCCATCCGATGCTGGTGTAGCCCTGCCACCAGCAGCAAAACTGCTGCCCACCGCCCAAAATTTCTGAAGATGCGTCTCGTAAGAAGGCTCTCCAATTTGTTATTCATTATATCCGCAACCGCTCTTGCCAGGCGCTCTCCCGGGCCGCTCGGATTTTCCTCTGCGACCCCGCGTTAAGGCTTTTGACTTTCGACCTTCTCCAGAAACTCCCGCAGCTCCGCCGGCAATTCTGTCTTAAGCGCAACCGTCTTCCCGGTGTGCGGATGGCGAAACTCTAATTCCGCCGCATGCAGAAAATTCCTCTTCAAAACAATAACGGCTGACTTTCCCCGTGCCTGTACCGGAGCCCCGTACATCGTATCCCCAACCACGGGATGCCCCATCGCCGCTACATGCACCCGGATCTGGTGCGTCCGCCCGGTATCGATCTTTACATCGAGCAACGTGAGCTTCCCAAACTTAGTGTCCAGACGCCGCACCACGGAATAGTGCGTCACTGCTGTCCGCCCGCCTCCGAGCCGTGTAGTCATCCGCGTGCGCCGCACACGGTCACGGCTGATGCTTTGCGCCAGGGTTCCGGAATCTTTCTTCACCCAGCCGTGCACCAGCGCGACATATTTCTTCTTCACCTCGCGCGCCGCAAACTGCGCGCTCAGGTTGCGATGCGCGGCATCGTTCTTTGCCACCACAATCAATCCGCTGGTCTCTTTGTCGAGACGATGGACAATCCCCGGCCGCAACTCGCCGCCCACGCCCGAGAGACTCTTTATATGATGCAGCAGCGCATTCACGAGTGTGCCGCGATTGCGCGCGTCATCGCTAGCACCGGCGCCTGCGTGAACCATCATTCCCGCTGCCTTGTTGATCACTGCGAGATCGTTGTCTTCGTAAACGATGTCGAGTGGGATTTCCTCGGCGATAGCTTTGAGCGGGGCACGCTGCGCCTGGCCCAGTACGCTGATGCGCTCGCCGCCGCGCAGCTTCAGCGCGGGCTTCGCCGGAGTATCGTTCACCAGAACATTTCCTTCGGCGATCATCTCCTGCACGCGGGCACGGCTCACGGACTCAAGCCGCGCAGCAAGAAACTGATCGAGCCGCTTCCGGCATCTTCAGGCGCGACGGAAATAAGAATGGGAAACGATTCCGGCATTCGCTGCGAAGGATACTACAGGCTAACCTGCTGAATGCTCGATGGGTACGTAGATCCCGTGACAACGGCGGAGTGTAAGAGCTCGAACAGGATCAGTTTCTGATTCAGCGGATACTGCATACGATACAATTCATTCATGCCGTTCGACGGCGGTTGCGTTACCTATGAGCGTGCGTGACGCGCTGACCGGTCTAGCCTAATAGTGCCTTTCCTTATTCGCCGTTCGGAGTATAAGGCCTTCGCGCCATACGTCACCTTGGTATATCCCGCAGCCTATTTCGGAGGAGCGATCGGAGTGGCGACGGCATGGCGACTCAATGCCCTGTCGATATTCGGATAACTGGGCTATTAGGGTTGCGTCCTGGACGACCGTCATTCACTACCGCGGAGTTCGGTGGCGCCGGTATATTCGGGTTTCGCGGATAGCCCTACCCAGCCAATTGGAAGCATTTATGTGTCGACAGGCGTTCGCGGGACAGTGGGATTGAGCCAGTTGCGGTCTTCCATGCTCCCGTCCGAAGCCAAGTTGATCGCCCTACTAATTCTGGAATGCTACCGCGTAGCCCCCACTGGCTGCGCCGAAACGTTCTTAGCCCCCGGGCCTCAGCCACCAAATCAGCCCGCCGCCGATGACCAGCCCGATGGCGATCAACTGCGTCCCCGTCATCGCCCCGCCAAATACCGAGCCGCGCCCCGGATCGTCCCGCAAGTATTCGAGGAAGAAGCGCGCCACGCCATAGATAAAAAGGAACGCGCCAAACACCTGGCCATCGAATTTCCTGTGCTTCAGCAGCCACATCAGGAAGAAGAAATTCGCCAGCTCGACCGCCGACTCGAACAACTGCGTTGGTTCCAGCGGCACGTTCAGCGGAGTGCCCGTAATCTGATTCGCCAGAGGATTGCGGAACACGACTCCCCAGAAATGATGCGTTTCTTTGCCGTAGCAGCATCCCGCCGCGAAGCAGCCGACCCGGCCAATCGCATGCCCCAGCGCGAGGCCGGGCGCGAACGCGTCGCAGGTTCGAAGCGCGGGCATATGATTCCTGCGCACATACCACCACGCCGCCAGAAATGCGGCGATCAGCCCGCCGGAAAAAACTCCTCCGGCCTGGAGTGTGGCAATGCTGAAAATCTCCGAGGGATGCGCTGCGTAACTGCTCCACTCGTTAATGATGTAGAGCACCTTGGCGCCGATAATCCCGCACAGCACCACAAGAATCCCCAGGTTCCAGGCCTTCTCGCCGTCAATCCCCGGCGTTCGGAATTGCGCACACTAATCCACAGGCCGATCAGTACTCCCATGGAAACCAGGAAGCCATAAGTCGGCAGGAAAAACCGTCCGAAATGCACTAATTGCGGATACACAGTTATGTTGGATGCAGAAACTAGGGAACTTGATTACTGACTCAGTGTAGCAGGGAGTCTGTCGTCGGTCGCTGGTGCACCAAGAAAACGGCTGTCAGGGAAACTCAGTTCGACACGTGGCAGAAGCCCGAACCGGGTGTGGACTGCCTCTATACGTTCGACCTCCACCGCCAACGCCCCCTTTCAAATTCCCCCACTTCCCCTTGACTTCCCGTCCAATCCTTGTAATAACTATTGCGTCCTACCGGACGGGTTTGGGGGTGTGTCTGTTTGGCGGAAATTAGGCTGCAAGAGGGGGAATCCCTCGAAAACGCGTTGCGCCGCTTCAAGCGCAAAGTGCAGCAGGAAGACATTATCAAAGAGGTCAAGCGCCACTCCTTTTACCTGAAACCCGGTGAAAAGAAGCGCGTAAAGGCCGCGCTGGCCCGAAAACGCGCTCGCAAGAAAGTGCGCAAGGAGCAAGATTAAAAGCAGTTGAGGCATTCAAGGGTCGCCCCGTCCCGGGGTGGCCCTGCTCCATCTGGCCCCCTACCGGAGAGAGTTGCACGAGGGATTACTCATAGTCGTTTTTCATTCGGCATAAGTGCGGAGTTGTATCCACGCGCCGTTCCAGGTGCGTGGCGGGCCGAGTCCAGGGGCAGTTTGAGGGGGGATGTACACAACCTGTGTTTGCTGTGCGCCACTGCCTTCCCCGCGTGTGGCGGGCGCAAGCATGGGCAAAGGGAGCCATCCTCAATGGAATTTCAGGACAAGGTACTGACCTGTGTCGACTGCGGCGCCGATTTCGTCTTTACCGCCGGGGAACAACTGTTTTTCCACGACAAACGATTCAAGAACGAGCCCAAGCGCTGTAAGGTCTGCAAGTCCAAGCGTACGGCCACGCTCACTGCCGTGCCGCCTCCGCGCAGCGCGCAGCACTATACGCGCGTCGAAACGCGCGCCACCTGCTCCCAGTGCGGCAAGGACACTACCGTCCCGTTTCGCCCAACGCAGGGACGGCCCATCTTCTGCCGCGAATGTTTTACGCAGAAGAGGACCGTCGCCTCCTGACTAACATCGCCAACCCACATCGCTGAAGTTGCGGGCGCTTCGGCAGCGGCGGTGGTCCGCTCAGTGAACGCGGTCTCAACAACCGCAAAACCGCACTATGCGCTACGATAGTCCCGTGCCCACCTACCACGTGGAAAACTTCGGATGCCGCGCTACCCAGGCCGACGGCGCCGCTCTCGAACGCCAGTTCGAAACCCGCGGCCTCGCCCGCGCCTCCGCCGCACAAGCCGATCTGGTTATTTTTAACACCTGCACGGTCACGAATTCGGCGGACCAGGATGCTCGCGCCGCGATTCGCCGGGTGCAGCGGCAGAATCCGCAAGCGAAAATCATCGTCACCGGATGCTATGCCCAGCGCGCTCCGCAGGAAATTTCTGCGCTGCCCGGCGTTAGCTGCGTGATCGGGAACTCCCATAAACATCAACTCGCGGAAATTGTGCTCGATGAATTCGCTCCACGGAGCGGGGGCTTTGTGTCTCTCTCAGATCTCTGCGGGGACGGCCAACGATCAACGACTGACGACCAACGACTGCTTTTCGTTTCCGACATCTTTGCCCACACCGAACTGCTTGCCGCGCCAGTGTTCGAGGCCAGCGGCCCTCATGAGAACGACCGCACTCGCCCTAACCTTAAAGTGCAGGACGGTTGCGACAACCGCTGCTCCTTCTGCGTGATCCCGAGCGTGCGCGGCCACAGCCGGTCCTTGCCGCGGCCGCAGATCATCCGCGCGGTGAACTCATTGGTCGCCGCGGGCTATCGCGAAGTCGTGATCAGCGGCATCAATTTGGGGCGCTGGGGACGCGATCTGGCAGCGGGCCGGAAGCCGCGTTTCGAGTCTCTCGTCCGTGCCATCCTCGATCAGACACAACTCGAAAAGCTGCGTATCTCGTCGGTCGAACCTATGGATTGGTCGGACGAACTTATCGCGCTGGTTGCTTCTTCGCCGCGTATTGCGAAGCATGCGCATGTGCCGCTGCAATCCGGCAGTGACGCGGTGCTGCGCCGCATGCACCGGAAATACCGGCCGTGGCACTATCGCCAGAAGATCGAAAAGATTCGCGCCGCCATGCCCACTGCCGCCATCGGGGCCGACGTGATGGCCGGATTCCCCGGCGAAACGGACCCCGAATTCGAAGCCACTCGCCACCTCATTGCAGAGTTGCCCTTCACTTATCTGCATGTCTTCACCTACTCCGCGCGTCCCGGCACGCCTGCCGCCAGCATGCCCAATCAAGTTCCGGTGTACGTCGCGCGCGAACGCAACCGCATCCTGCGAGACTTGGCCGCCGAGAAGAAACTGGCCTTTATGCAATCGTTCGTACGCGAGACGTTGCAAGCGATCACACTCAACGTGTTTCGTAGCGGCCCTGAGGGAGAGTTCACCGAAGCCCTTACCGATAATTATCAGAAACTTTATCTAAGAGAGCGCCACGAACCGAATCGTTGGATCACCGCCCATATCGAGGGAGTCGACGCGGGCGCACTCGTGGGAAGGCTGGCGTCTTAAGGCTTGCGCGACGCGTCCGTGCCGACTGAGATCCTTTCGCCCCGCGATGCAAAATGCGGCCAGTCAGGATGACCATATGACAGCGACCGCGACCCCGAGTCGCGGCTAAACTCGCTTCTGTCGACATCTTTCGCGCACAAGAAATCAAGAGTAGGGTTAGCATATCGCCAGAACTCCCGTGCGTGTCATGTATGCCTGCGGCTTCGTGGTTGTAGGCTCAGTTTTGTTTCTTATGATCGACTCTGGAATGCTCAAGAGCGTGGGGAGGCGATCTTCCACCTTATCAAAGAAATCGTAAAGTTCTTTATCGGTTAATGCCGCCAGCATCCGGTCCGCCGGGACTCGGGTGCCCCGGAGCATCCCTCGCGTAGTCGCGGTCATTCCTCCGGCAACTTACACAATTGCAAATCTGGCATCGGGAAATCCTCGCGGTTATCGGTGGCCAGTGGGCATCCTTGCTGCAGGGCCACCGCGGCAACCAGCGTATTGGCAAGGGTAAGAGTGCGGCCCCTCTGCGACCATTGTCGCTTGAGCTTGCCCGCCATCTCAGCCACGCTGGCCGTGATTTCATGAGATTCCAGCGCGCTCAGAAAGGCTTTGGTTCGCGCCTCCTCTTCGGGACGCATGCCTGCGTAGACTTCGGCGAGATTGAGGGTGGAAGTTGCCAGGGTGTCGCCGCGCCGGACCTGTTCCGCGAGCCACTGCCGCCGCCCGCGTCGCAGGCGCAGGGCGTCGATCAGCACCGAAGTGTCCAGGAGCAGTTGCATCGCGCTTCTCCTGTCTGCGCGTCTCGGTCCGCGCGTCTCCCTGAAAAGACTATTTCAGCTTTCGCGCCGCCCGCCCTTTGCCTTCCGCGCCGCGCCCCTCGCTGTGTTCGCGCAATTGCCGCACCCACGCTGCGGTCCCGGCTGCCGGTTCGGGGTGACCCTCCGCCCGCCAAGCGGGCTGTTCACTCTCCAAGAAGCGCAGCAGCTTGCGACGCTGTACCTCCTGGCGGGCCGTCTCCAGAAGGAAGGCGCTGCGCCCGCGCGGTCCTACCAAGGCGTCGATTTCCCGCAACAAGTCGCCGGGGATAATAATGTGTGCTCTTTGTGTGACTGCCATATGTGCTTATCCAGTGTGCCATTGCCGTTGGTGCGAAGTCAAGCGCCGGAATTCTCCGGAGGACACACGGGATGACTTCGGCGTTGCCTCGACCAAGGCATGGTTGCGGCTGTGATAGAATCCGGGCCGCAAAGTCGTCAGGTTGAGAACCTTCGGTTCGCTGTTGCACGCTTGCGCCGACTTGCCGACGGTTCGATGGCGGAGAGGTCAGTTGCGATTTCATTGGTGCGCCACCGCTTGCGGCAGGTACAAAACGAGGAGCTTATGACCGGCGCGACTAAACCTTCTTCCACCCCACCATCGGCTACTAAGCCGGAAGCCGGAGGCCCGGTATCCGCTATCCTGATGTTCTTGGTTCTGGTCACGCTGGTCGCGCTGGCCTGGACCGGTATGTCGCCGACGACGCCCTGGTCACAGGGCTACGATCCCCTGGGGAACTGGTGGCTTTCCACAATTCTCGCCGCTGTTCCAGTTATCGTGCTTTTGGGGACCCTCGCGTTCTTCCACATGAAGGCGCACTACGCGGCTGTGCTGGGGCTGGTCGCTGCCTTGCTGATCGCCGTTGGCGTCTTCCATATGCCGGTCAAGATGGCCAGCATCACTGCTCTCTACGGTGGTCTCACTGGATTGTTCCCCATCGGCTGGATCATCCTGAACGTCATCTTTCTTTACCGCATGACGCTGGAGACTGGCCGCTTCAAGGTCCTGCAGCAAAGCATGACCGGGATCACGCAGGATACGCGGCTGCAGATTTTGTTGATCGCGTTTTCCTTCGGCGCGTTCTTTGAGGGCGCATCCGGCTTCGGAACGCCGGTCGCGGTGACCGCGGCGATTCTGATCGGCCTGGGTTTCAAGCCGCTGCAGGCTTCCGGCTTGTCGCTGATTGCCAATACTGCGCCGGTGGCTTATGGCGCCCTGGGCACGCCCATCATTGCCTTGGCCGCGGTCAGTGGCTTTTCTGAGTTCACTCTGGGCGCGCAGGTCGGACGCATTCTGCCATTCTTCTCGGTGCTGGTCCCGTTCTGGCTGGTGTGGGCGTATGCCGGCTACAAGGGCATGAAGGAAATCTGGCCGGCCATTGCCGTGGCCGGTGTTACCTTCGCCATCCCGCAATTTTTGGTTTCAAACTTCATGGGACCCTGGCTGACTGACATTATTGCAGCCATCGTCTCGATGGTGTGCCTGATTGGGTTCCTCAAAATATGGCGTCCGAAAACAATTTGGGGACTCGAGGGACACCAGGAAGGCGAGCAGCGCGCCGCTCGCGGTCAGCACGGTTACAGCCGCGCCGAGGTAGTACGCGCATGGCTGCCGTGGCTTGTGCTGATGGTATTCGTTTTCTGCTGGGGCACGCCCACCGGCAAGAAGATCATGAACACTCCGGAAAAAGTATTTCCATCCATGAGCACCTGGACGCCTCCCCCGAGCAAAATTACCAATCCGCAGTTTCCCGTAACCGGTCTCAATAAACTGTCGCAACGCATGCCCCCGGTGGTGGCAAAACCTACGCCCGAGGCAGCCGTGTTCGGCTTCACCTGGCTCTCGGCTACGGGCACGGGGATTCTGTTCGCGGCGATCATCTCAGGCTTCATCATGGGGCTCTCGTTCACGAAGATTGTCGCCATGTGGTGGCAAACGGTGTGGCACATACGGTTCTCGCTGATGACCATCGCCGCCATGCTGTCGCTGGGCATTCTGACTCGCTACTCGGGCGTGGACGCCACCATGGGCCTGGCCTTCGCGCGCACGGGACATTTCTATCCGTTCTTCGGAACCTTATTGGGCTGGCTAGGTGTGGCTCTGACTGGTTCGGATACTGCGTCCAATGTGTTGTTCGGCAGCCTGCAGAAAATCTCGGCGCAGCAAATCGGCATTTCGCCGGTCCTGATGTGCGCAGCCAACAGCGCGGGAGGAGTCATGGGCAAGATGATCGATGCGCAGAGCATCGTTGTGGCCAGCACGGCCACCGAGTGGTACGGACACGAGGGCGACATTTTGCGCTACGTGTTTTTTCACAGCATAGCGCTGGCTGCATTGGTAGGAATCCTGGTGACCCTCCAGGTGTATGTCTTTCCATTTACGCGTCTGGTGGTGCAGTAGAGTAGGGCGACGGCGGAAAGGGATATCTGGAAGTGCGGCTGGAGCCGATCCGCTGGCCAGTCAAGAGCCGGCCCTCAGTCGCCATCCTAAGTCATTAAACGCCTGCCATACGCTCTGACGACGATCGCCACCACAAGCCATAGAACGGTTCCATAGACCAGGTACCAGACTGCTTCTTGCGGAGCATTCACGCGCGGCGGGCTGAAGATGACCAGCGAGCCTGTCGAACTCATATGCATAAGTTGCGCCAACAGCACGCTCTTCGTGTTGGTGTACATCCAGGAGATCAGCACCCGCATGGCGGTCATGGCCGCTGCAAACGAAAGGAAAAAATGAAACCAATAGGCGCCGTGCGGAGTGGCGGTTCCCAGGAAGTTGATGACGGGCAGGTGCCATAGAGCCCACAACAGCCCGAGCACAATGCCGGGAGCCAGCCCATCGTTCGGCGAACGCATTCTCGGGAACGCGTAACCCGTCCAGCCGATTTCTTCCAAAAAGCCGGCCGGGATACCAAAGAGGATGCCCATCAAAAAGCGGTTCGGAGCATAGACCGGAGAAACAAATGTCCGCAGAAAGAGTAGAACCGCTAAAACCAAGGCCGGGGGAAGGAGAAGCATCGCGTACCAGCGCGCCGGAAGCCGCGCCAGAAACATGCGCGAGGAAAGATCGCGCAACCCGGGCCTTCCATCCACGATCCAGGTCAGAACGACTCCCGAAATGCTGGGGCCAAGCAGCATTGCCGGAAACATCAGGATGCCGGTCAAGTTCGGCAGAGGTTCCTGGCGGATGAGGTGTGGCGCGGCTACAGCCAGCGCCGCGATCCAGGAGATCGAGAATGTCAGTGCAAAGTAAGCGGCAATGGGATGCCGCACAAGAATGCTTCGGTTTTTGCCTGTAATTCTGGAGATTGCGCACATGGCGTGGGTCACATATTACACGCGGCGGGCACAGGGTTTTCAGCGTGGAGGCCAACCCCGCGCCCACATAAACCTCTCGTACCTAAGGTGCATCTCAAGTCACAGCACTATTCGCGGTCCTGGTGGCACCCCTGTGACCTGTGCTGCCCCGCGAAGGCACGTTATATTCAGACTATGCAGTTTCCTGCCAAAGGCGCCCTGTTGTTGCTGCTGTGCGCGACCGGTTTCCCGGCTGCCCTGGCGCAGAAGCAGGGGGGCTCGACCGGGACCTATCAAGCCACTCGCGAAGCCGCTGCCCGGCCGGCCAAGCCGCTCACTATCGATGAGGGGATGGCCATCCTGAATGCCGCACTGGATTCCCGTCATCATGCGGGTTTCACTTCCGATTGCTCGCACTTCGTTCACGGACTCTATCAGCGCGCCGGTTTCCCTTACGAATACGCGTCTTCTTCAGACCTCTACGCGGGCATCGACGAATTTCGCCTGGTGACAACGCCGCAGCCAGGCGACCTGGCCGTCTGGCACGGACACGCCGGGATTGTGGTCAATCCCGCTCAGCATTCATTCTTTAGCTTGTTGCGTTCGGGCGCGGGGGTCGATTCCTACGATTCGCCGTATTGGAGACACCGGGGGCGGCCGCGTTTTTTTCGTTATGTCAAAGCGACTCCGAGTGGCGCGCGCTCCGCTTCGCTCCGGACGGCAAGCTTGAATCCCGGGATCGAGGCGGCGTCCGATGATTCGGAAGAGTCCGCAAGCGAGAACGGGCCAGCTTCCAGGCTTGCGGCCAACCGTGGGAATAACGTGATTTCCCGGGCTCCGGCAGTGCATTCTGCGGTTGTGCGTTCCGCTCACCCCAAGCCCGAGCAGGTGGAGGCAGCCTTCCTTCAAGCGTGTGCGGACTCGGAAGATACCCTCCGTCTGCAAGACCTCTTCAAGTCGGCGCAACCGGTGATTGTGTTCGACCATTTCTCAGTAAGCGCGATGCACACCGCGGGAAATGAAGGCTGGGTCGATGTTCAGATCGATGAAGTTCTTTTTTTCGTGGACGGGAAAGCGGATGTGCGCAGGGGGCTGGAACGGCAACGCTGGCCTCTGAGTCGCCACGACAAAACAAGCTGGGAGCTGACGGTTCCGCGAGGCGCGATCTACGTGCCTCAGCCTATCGCGGTGCGCGTCATGTCACACCAACTCGCGGAACTGACTGAGGAGCGTCCCGGCAGCGTGGCCAGGCCACAGCAGAAGGCCGAGCTGGCGCGGGTTTTAGATTCGCTGCTCCGGGAATAGTTTTTTGCGAAGGAGTCGCAGTCCTAGCCTCCAAAATGCCCGATCCTCGTCGTGTTCGTTGCGGAAGAGTGGGGGCAGATCAGTCCAGTTCCCCGAATCCCCATGTTATAATTTCCTATTCCCAGTCGCTTAAAGCGCGGAGGACCGTATCGATAAACGTTTTATCCGAACCAATGACCGCATTCGAGCCCGCGAAATTCGCGTGATTGATGATGAGGGTGGGCAAATCGGCATCATGCCTCCCTACGAAGCGCTGAAGTTGGCCCGCAGCAAGAACCTGGATCTGGTCGAGATTTCGCCCACCGCGCAGCCTCCCGTGTGCCGCATCATGGATTACGGGAAATATCTCTACCAGCAGGAAAAGAAAGAGCGCGAAGCCAAAAAGCATCAGAAGACCATCACCGTAAAAGAGGTCAAGTTCCGCATCAATGTCGACGACCACGATTACGAGACCAAGAAGAATCACGTGCTCCGCTTCCTCGATGGAGGAGACAAAGTAAAGGCGACCATCTTCTTCCGCGGCCGCGAGATGACGAGAACGGGGCTAGGCCGGCAGATACTGGAACGGCTGATTAAGGACGTGGAACCGCATAGCATCGTGGAGTTCCGGCCGCGGCAGGAAGGCAACACCCTGCACGCCATTCTGGCGCCGAAGAAAACGGCGGCCGAACGGGAAAAGGAAAGAGAAAGAGAAGCCAAGCAGAAAGCGAAGCAGGAGAGAAAGCTGGCGCAGGAAAAGCTGGGACCGGACAAAGGGACACCGGAAATGCCGGTTCCGGAGAAGATTGCGCCAGAAAGCGAGAAGCAGCCGGCACCGGCTGCAGTTGCCGCGGCTCCAAATCCAGTTTCGCAGGCTTAAGTAGTTGATCTGAGGTTGGCGCGAGTCATGCCAACGATCCAGGGCAATTGAAAGGTGAATATCCAAAAACTGACGGCTGGCAACGGCTGGCAGCTGATTCCGAGGGACTTATCGAGGAACCATGCCGAAATTGAAAACGCACAAAGGCGCGGCCAAGCGCTTCAAGAAAACTGGCACCGGCAAGGTGAAGCGGGGGCATTCGCACCTGCGCCACATCTTGACGTCGAAAGATAAGAAACGCAAACGCAAACTGGGCAAGGGTACGCTGGTGAGCGACGGAGATCTCCGCAAAGTGTTGCGGATGATTCCTTATCAGTAAGTCAGTGGTTAGTGATCAGCGGTCAGAAAGTCGAAGGGTTTTGTGACCACTAGCTACCGCTCAATGACCACTGATTCAGGCGCGTGAAGAGGCCAGAGATCGCCGCCACGGCGAGTCTTCCTTACCTCCAGCCGCACAGAACAGAGAAAGCAAAAAGGAGAAAGACAATGCCACGTGTAAAACGCGGAACTAAACGCCGCGCCAAGCGCAAGAAAATTCTCGACCGCGCAAGCGGATACTTCCTGACTAAATCGAAGCTGTACCGATCGGCGAAAGAAGCCGTCGAGCGCGGCCTCAAATTTGCATATAGCGGACGCAAGCAGCGGAAGCGTCAGTACAGGTCGCTTTGGATTGTTAGGATTGGCGCCGCAGCCAAGCTGAACGGGTTGAGCTACAACCAGTTTATCCACGGGTTGAAGAAGGCCGGGGTGGAACTGGACCGTAAGATTCTGGCGGACCTGGCGGTGAAAGACGCTCCTGCGTTTAAGACGCTGGTGGAACAGGCCAAGGGCGCGCTGGCTTAGAGCTTTCAGCTCTCAGTTTACAGCTGTCAATTAATCATTTGTCATTCCGAGCCGCCGCAGCCGCGCAACGCGCCGAGAGAGCGAGCGAGGAATCTGCTGTTTGCTCGTGGTGAGAGAACAGCAGATTCCTCACCGCTGACGCGGCTCGGAATGACAAGTCTTGGAGTTTTCCGAAAAAATGGCGTATACCGTTTCCAAATTAAGGGATTCTTCGGAAGCGTCACTCAGGCGCGCCTCCGGGGAATTGATTTCCGCGCTCAACGACGAAGCCGCCGCTGTAAAGAGCGAGGCCGACTGGAAGGCACTTCGCGACCGCTGGATGGCGCGGAAGGATGGTGTTCTGACGCAGGTCAACGATCTGTGGCTGAAGAGTGCTCCGAGGGATGCGAAGCGTGACGCCGGCCGCCACGTGAACCTTATCAAAGAGCAGGTTGAGCAGAAAGTGGAGCAGGTTCTGAATGCCCTTAATCGCGCGCCCGAAAGAGTCGGTCGCGTCGACATTTCCCTCCCCGGCATTCGTCGTCCCATTGGGGCCGAGCATCCGGTTATCAAGACGACGAACGAGATGGTTCGCGTTTTTCAGAAGCTGGGCTATTCCGTTGCCGAGGGGCCTGTCGTCGAGACTGACTATTACAACTTCGAGGCTTTGAATTTTCCTCCGAATCATCCGGCGCGGGATACGCAGGACACTTTATTTATTGCGGGGCAGCACGGGAAGCCGCAGCGCGAGCGGTTGCTTCTGCGGACGCATACGTCTCCGGTGCAGATTCGGACGATGGAGACGATGCGGCCGCCGCTTCGGATTGTGATTCCCGGAACAGTGCATCGCAACGATCCTCCGGATGCCAGCCACTCGCCGATGTTCCATCAGATTGAGGGTCTCGCCGTCGACACGAACATCACGTTCGGCGATTTGAAGGGCACGCTCGATCACGCAATGAAAGAATTTTTTGGATCGAGCGTGAAGACCAGCTTCCGTCCATCGTTTTTTCCATTTACCGAGCCCAGCGCGGAGATGTTTGTTTCGTGTTTTATCTGCGGCGGGAGCGGGAAGCGCGGGACGGATGACGCGCCGTGCCGTCCGTGCAAGCAGACTGGGTGGATTGAGATTCTCGGATGTGGGATGGTGGATCCAAACGTGTTTGAGTTTGTGAAGGACAACGGCTATGACCCGAAGAAGGTTTCGGGATTTGCCTTTGGCATGGGCTCGGACCGGATTGCTTTGCTGAAGTATGGGGTGGATGATTTGCAGTTGTTCTTCAACGGGGATGTGAGGTTTTTGGAGCAGTTCGCATGAAAGCTATTAGTTTCTAGCTCCTAGCTGGCGGTGCTTTCGAGCGCGGGTGGCTAGAGGCTAGAAGCTTAGGAGCTAGAAGCTTCCAATGAAACTTTCTCCACAATGGATTCGCGATTTTGTTGATCTCAGCGTCGATGACCGGCGGCTGGCTGAAGATTTGACTGGCGTTGGCATTGCTGTGGAGGGAATCAGCGGGTCGGGTGCGGACGCTGTGTTCGAGATGGAGATTGGCACGAATCGTCCCGATGCGATGAATCATTACGGTGTGGCGCGCGAAGCGTCGGCGATTTATGACTTGCCGCTGAAACCGCCGTCAGCTATCAGCTCTCAGCGGTCAGCAAAACCATCGCACGATGCGCCTTTCCCGATCATCGTCGAAGAACCAGTTCTTTGTCCTCGGTTTTCTGCGCGGGTTATCAGCGGAACTAAGATCAAGGCATCGCCCGAAAAGATTGCACATCGTTTGCAGTTGCTTGAGCAGCGGCCGATCAGCAATGCCGTGGATGCTACCAACTATGTTCTGTGGGAGATGGGCAAGCCCACTCACGTTTTCGATATGGACCTGCTTGAAGGCGGCAAGCTCATCATCCGGAAAGCTAAACGCGGCGAGAAACTTAAGACGCTCGATGGTGTGGATCGCACGCTCACTTCCGAAGATCTGGTCGTGGCCGACGCTAAAAAGCCCGTCGGGCTTGCCGGGGTGATGGGCGGGTTCGACACCATGATTACCGACAAGACGCGGAATATTTTGATCGAGTCGGCGTGGTGGGATCCGGTGACTGTGCGCAAGACTTCGCGGCGGCATGGGCTGCACACCGACGCCTCGCATCGGTTTGAGCGCGGAGCGGATTTTGAGTCGACAGTTTTGTCGTGCGATTTGGTTGCGGGGCTGATTCTAGAATCCGGTGGCGGAGAACTGGTTGGCGATGTCGTCGATGTGGTATCGAGAAAGATCGATCTGGCGCCGGTGGTGCTGCGAGTTTCCGAGGTACGGCGCATTCTGGGCGCGAGTCTGGAGGTAAGCGAGATTTTCCGCATCCTGAAGATGCTTGGGTTCACGGTGATTCCGGAAGGACAGGGCGACGCGCAGTTCCGCATACACATTCCGAGCTGGCGGCTCGATGTGGAGCGCGAGATTGATGTGATCGAGGAGATTGCGCGGCTGCACGGCTACGACAAGTTTGAAAATACTCTGCCGGCTTTTAGTGGCGCAGTTGTGGAACCGTCGCACGCGGCAATGGACGCCGCTTTGCGCACACGGGCGTTGGCGCTCGGGTACAACGAGGCGGTGTCGCTGACGTTTATTTCACATGCGGACGCGGAGAGGTTTTCATCGGCTTCAGTGCTGGAGTTGGAGAATCCGTTGAGCGAGGAAGCATCCGTAATGCGGACTTCGATGGTGCCGGGGATGCTGGACATGCTGGCGTGGAATCTGAATCGTGATTCGGAAAACGTGCGGCTGTTCGAGATGGGACGCGTATACGAAATGTGCGGTGCGGAGCGGGTTGAGCCGGCACGCGCGTGCCTGGGCGCGACTTCGGCGGCAGTGCTGGGCGCGTTGCCGGTCGACGGGGTTCTGGATGTTAGCAAGGGCGACCATGCGACGGCGGCGGAGGCGTTCCGCTCGTTCAAGGGCGATGTAGAGAATCTGCTGGCGGCATTTGCGTGCGATGGGTTGAGTTTCGACCGGGAGACGGCGGAATATTTTCATCCCGGACGTTCGGCGCGAGCGTTGATGGATGGGGCTGTTGTGGGGCAATTCGGGCAGATTGCGGAAGGGGCTAAAAAGGAACGGAAGTTGCGGCAGGACGTTTTTCTAGCGGAGATTGATGTGGAGCGACTGCGTGCCGTGGGACTGCGGACGGTGAAGTTCTCGCCCGTGGGAAAATATCCGGCGGTGGAGCGGGATTTTTCATTTGTGTTTGGGGACAATGTGGAGTTTGATGCGATGCGGCGCGGGGTGATGGGGCTGGGCATTCCGGAGTTGCGCGAATTGAAGCCGGTCGAGATTTTTCGGGGCTCGTCGATTGGGGCTGGGAAGTATTCGATTCTGCTGCGGGCGCGATTGCAGTCGGATAAAGGGACATTGCTCGATGAGCAGATTGCGGCGTGGTCTGCGCAGATCGTCGCGGCGCTGCAGGGGTTGGGTGGGGTGCAGCGAGTGTAACAAGGGGAGCCATTGCAGAAACTCCTTGCCGGGCTTGAGGTGGTGCCGATAGGTGAGTGGTCCTTCGACTCCGGATTTGCTCTCGCTTCGCGATAGCAAATCCTGCGCTCAGGATGACAGTTTCATTTCGATCACATCATTCTAGTTCCTCTTTTCCTGTGCTAATCTGCCAGCTATGGCGGATGTCATTTCTTCTTTATCCAATCCGACCAAGCAGTTTCTTAGCGACAAGGTCTCGCAGTTTACCGAGTCGGTGATCCGGGAGATGACCCGGCAGGCGATGCTTTATGGCGCGGTAAATCTGGCGCAGGGGTTTCCGGATTTTGCGGCTCCGGCGGAGATCAAGCAGGCGGCGCGGGCGGCGATTGACAGCAACGTGAATCAGTATGCGATCACCTGGGGCGCGAAGAATTTGCGCAACGCCATTGCGCGACAAATGGGCGTGTGGCAGGGTATTGCGGTCGATCCGGAGAAAGAGATTACCGTGTGCTGCGGGTCGACGGAAGCGATGATCTCGACTCTGCTCGCGGTTTGCAATGCCGGCGATGAGGTTGTGATCTTCGAGCCGTTTTATGAGAACTATGGGCCGGATTCGGTGCTGAGCGGGGCGCGGCCACGGTTTGTGAAGCTGCGCCCTCCGGCGAGCGGCGAGTGCGAGTGGACTTTCGATGAGAAGGAATTGCGCGTGGCGTTCGACAAGCACACGAAGGCCATCATTCTTAATACGCCCAACAACCCTACGGGAAAGGTTTTCACGCGGGCGGAGCTGGAGTTGATTCGCGATTTGTGCGTGGAGTTCGATGTGCTTGCGATTACGGATGAGATTTACGAACACATTTTGTACGACGGGACCGAGCACATTTCGATGGCGTCGCTGGAGGGGATGCGCGAGCGAACGGTAACGATCAATGGGATGTCGAAGACTTACAGCGTGACGGGATGGCGCGTGGGGTGGGCGGTGGGGCCGGAGCAGATTACGAATGCGATCCGGAAGGTGCATGATTTTCTGACGGTGGGTGCGCCGGCTCCGCTGCAGGATGCAGGCGCGGCGGCGTTGAGCTTGCCGGCGGAGTATTATGCCAAGCTCGCCGAGGGGTATCGTGTGCGGCGGGATCATTTGATTCCAGCGCTGGAGGCGGCGGGGTTCAAGTGCTTTCGTCCGCGGGGGGCTTATTACGTGATGACGGATATTTCGGCGTTTGGATTTGAGAATGATGTTTCGTTCACGAAGTATCTAGTCAAGGACATCGGAGTGGCGGCGGTGCCGGGGTCGAGTTTTTACCGGGATCCGCGGGATGGGGCGCGGCAGGTGCGGTTTGCGTTCTGCAAAAAGTTGGAGACGCTGGATGCGGCGGCGGAGAAGTTGCAGAAGTTACGGGGGCGTGGGTAGATTCCTCGCTGCGGTCGGTGGACAGCCGAGACGGCTGTCCCCACATGAGCTGTACCGGGCTCGCAGTCCTACTTTGTGATTGGGCCGCAGGCTATGCGGTCGCCAGAATTGCCGGAGGGATCGGTCTTGTAGTCGTCGGCTTTGGCGTGGATTACGATTGCGGTGCCGCCGTTGCTGAAGAGCGAGTGGGCGTCGGCGCCGAGAGTTACGTCGGTGTCCTCCATTTTGAGATCGGCTTTGCCTTTGGCGTCCACGGTAAAGTTGTGCATGTCGCCGGCGTGGTGGCCCTCGGGATTCTCCAGGCCGTGCTTTTTACTGTCGGGATTGAAGTGCGGGCCGGCGGATTTGAAGTCGGGGGCATCGCACTTGGGATTCTGATGGAAGTGGATGGCATGCACGCCGGGCGGAAGATCGTGCAAGCGTAGCTGCAGGCCGACACCTGGGCCTTGCTTCCAGAGGGCGATCGTGCCAACGTCTTTGCCCTGGGCGTCTTTGAGTTCGACTTTGGTTTTGGCGGCGCTGGGCAAGGAGAAAACAATCAGGGCGACAGTCAGCGTGCAGAGGCTTATCGTTTTCATGCTGGAGATTATAGCTAATCTTGCGATCGTAGGGCCACACGGACAAGAATGGCCATCTTGATCCACAGGGAGGTGGAGTATACTGCGGGAAAGTTAGAAATCCTCTCGGGAATGTGCAATCATGGGGTTGAATGCGCTGGAGCAGGTGACGGAGCAGGTTCCGGTGGATGATTTTCAGGCGCTGGAAGAGAAAATATACCGCACTATCGAGATGTACAAAGCGGCGCGGCAGGCGCAGGCTGTGGCGGAACGCGATGCGCTGCGAGTGCGTCAGCAACTGGAAGAGCGCGAGGAGCAGTTGGTGACGCTGAAGCGCGAGACCGTGCAGTTGCGGAAAGAGCGGGAAGAGATTCGCGGGCGTGTGGAAAAGATGCTGGAGCAGATTGAGTCGATTGCGGAGGAGCGGGCGAGCTAGCGGGCTTCGGCATAACGTTTTGGAATGACAGGGACTACCGGCTATGGCTACGGCTGCTAAAGATTCGACATTGAAGGACGCGCAGAATAGCAGCGTGCGGGTGGAGATCTTTGATCAGGCTTATAACCTGCGAGGGTCGGATCCGGAATATATTTTAAAGCTGGCGGAGTACGTGGACGCAAAGATGCGCGCGGTGGCCGAAGCTACGAATACGATTGATACGGTGCGGCTGGCGGTACTGGCGGCGCTGAATATAGCCGACGAGTATCATCTTTTGAAGCGAAAACAGGACAGCGGGGCAACCGATTACCAGAAGCGTGCGCATCTATTGGCGGATGCGCTGGATGAAGTGCTGGGCGAGAAACGCAAGGCGGGATAGCTTGCGCCTACCTGCTTAGACTTCCCGAATTACTGCTATCTCTGCTAGCCCCGGGAAACCAATTCGGCCTTTTCCGCGTCCATTCCAAGAGTAGCCGTAGAAGATGGGAGGCCGCGTTGCGATTCAGGGCGATAATCGCTCCAACCGTGGTGGTTTCCGTTCTTGCGTTCGTCTCGCACGCGACTGCCGCAGCGCAGGAAGTCCCGGAGAGCGGCGAGATCCGGTCGATTCTGCGTGAAGCCAGTGCGCTCATCCCGGGGATCGACAGTGACCAACAATCCAGCGCTGCGGCAAACATTGCCGGCCAACAAGTGCGGGCGGGAGATATTGAGGGAGGGCTTGCGACGTATCAGGCGCTGAAGAACCCACCGGACCGCGGCATGGCGGTCGCGGTTATCGCTTCCGCAATCGCATCCCAAGGAAATCTACCACTGGCTCTTGAACTCGCTCGCGACTCCGCACAGCCCGGGTTTCGTGCAAACGCATACTCCATGATCGCCTCGGGGCTGGCGTCCAAAAATAACTTCGAAGACGCCGTGGCGGTGGTGCGGTTGATTCGCAAAGAGCCCGGTCAGGCGTACATTTTTGTGGATTCGTTGATGTGGATCTACGCCCGGCAGTGGAAAACGGGCGACGAACCGGCAGCGGAGAATACGCTGAACGAGGCTCTGGATGTGGTTGAGCGGGGAAGAGAAGATCCAGGCAGCACGGATTTCACGACTGCCTCGATGTATTACACCATTATGAGCAGATTGAGCGAGGCGGGGAACCGCGACGCCGCTTCGGCCATGGTTGAACGGATTTACGGGATTGCGTCAGCGGCTGAGAATCCTGACAGGAAGCAGGAACTGCTGGGGTTGCTCGCCTTCGCGCAGGTCCGCACGGGACGTCTCCAGGAAGCGATAAGCACCGCGGAAGACCTGCCGCCAGGGCAGTGGCGCGATTCCGCAATGGAAGTTATCTCGATGGAGCGGACGAAACAAGGTGATGCGGCGGGTGCCCTCGAGGAAGTGGACGAGATCGGCGCAGACTCGTTACGTAATATTTCGTACCGGACGGTTGCCGATGGACTGGCTGGCTCGGGGAACTATACTCAAGCGCTCGCCACCATTGACCGGATTCAGGGTGCCGGTGAGCGTGCGTATGGTCTGGCGGAACTTGCACTTCAGCAGGCGGAAAAAGACGATCCTGCAGCCACGCAGACCGTGGAACTTGCCCAGGGAGCGGCCCTAAATGCAGGTGACGCGACCAAGCCGTATGTCTTCGAATTCATCGCGGTCACGCGGGCAATGCTAGGTGACTTGGCCGGAGCTGAGGAAATGATCAGCCGGATGGATGACCCAGCTAAGGTTTGGCCGCTCTGGAATCTGACCGAGATGCTGGTTCACGCCGGAAGGGAGACTGAAGCCATCTCTTTGGCTGAGACCCAGACCGCGCCGCATCCGAAAGCGTACGCGCTGTTAGGGACTGCAACGGCTCTTCTCGATAAGCAGCACGACGCCTCTCGCAAGGCCGCAGACACAACAAAGTGAGATGTTCCCCATCGCAGGTAGCTATCGCAGCGCGGGAATGCTCGCCGCACAAAATCGAATCGGAGTGCCTCGCTGCGCTCGGCTGGACCCTTCGGCTCCGCTTAGGGCAGGCTGGCCGAAGCGGTCGTCCCCACACGAGTTGAGAAGATGAGCGAGTCGGATTGCAAGCTGGGACTGTGCAGGCGAGATTACTTTGGTTGCAAGTGATCTGCCAACTATTTGCGGTTGCCCTATTGCTAATTCACCGGCTGTTCTCCTAGCATCACAAGTGAAAGCCGGCCTGCGGGGTTGGTGATGGCGGTAACCGATTTTTGAACCAATGCTGAATGAACGGGGACTCGACTCGAACTAGGATCCGGTGTGCGACGCTCCGCCATGCGGAGATGCCTAAAGGGTCTCGGCGGGTTCCCAACGTCTACCTGACGGTTCATTCTCGGCCCGTCACACGGCACAGTGGGTCGGCTTGATTTTTTCCTCGCCGCGCTTGTCAGAAATCCCCAACAAATTTGTGTGCATGTGCGGCCCCTGGATAACTGCGAAGCGGGTGTTTCTACATTCCTTCGACTTGGGCACCGACTAGGTACCTCGGGGGCTAAAGCCCGATCCCAAAATGGCCTCTGGAACGCAGGCCTAGAAGGCCTGCTCCACGCGCAGCGCCTGAAGGCGCGATCTTAATTAAGACGGCTTATTTATTAAGACGGCTTTACGGCGCGGCTGAAACCGCGCCGTTTCAAGACATTTCCTTTCAAGACATTCTCCTTTCGGGACATTTCAGAATATTAGTTTCAGGCCCAGTTGGATTTGGCGGGGAGCGAAGGCTGCGTTGGGTTTCAGGAAGTTTTGGGGCTGCTGGTAGTAAGCAGGGGAAGGGACTCCTTTCACGTACACGATGTACTGCACGAAAGTGGTGGCCTCGGCGGTCAGGCCGTCGGAGGTGATCTGGACCCGCTGGTTGTCGTGGTTGAAGAGGTTGAAGGAGTCAGCCGTGAACTCGAGGCGATAGTTCCGGGCGACGCGGATTTTGCGGACCAGGCGGAGGTCGGCGGAGGCGTAGTCGGGTCCGGTGAAGGCATTGCGGCTGTAGCCGGGAAGGCGGTCGTTGCCGTAGTTGCCGTCCTGGTTGGGGTCGCCGGAGACGGTGGCGTTGACGGGGCGTCCGCTGCCGGCGGTGACGATGCTGGAAATTTTCCAGTCGTTGAGAATGTGGCCGAGGAGTTCGTGTTCCCGGTGGAAGGGACGAGGCTCGACGGAGAAAGCGGCTACGAAGCGCTGGCGTTGGTCGGTGACGCTCGGTCCCCGTTCACCGTTTGGGTTGTAGGAATTTTGCACGGTGGCGGGCGAACCGGCCACGAGGGCGTCCTGACCGTCGTCGATGGCGTGGGCGTAGGTGTAAGAGAGGCGCAGATAGGTGCCATGAGACATGCGGCGGTTGATGGAGAGGGTTGCGCCGTTGTAGATGCTGCCTGCGGCGCTTTGAAATTCGTCGATGGCGCCGAGTTGGGCGATGGGGCGGCCGAGTGGATTGATGCAGGGCGGGAAGGGGCAGGTCAGCGATTGAGTGAACTGCCAGGTGGCGAAGGAATCGACGGTGTAGTATCCGCCCTGAAAGATGGAGCCGGTGGAGTCGAAGAGGGGATAGGTGAGGGCGACTGGAGGCGGCAGATTCACATCGAGCGCGCGGATCAGATGTTCGCCGTGGACGTAGAGATAGGAGACGGCGACTGTGGTGCGGCCGGCGACTTCGCGTTCGAGCGTGAGGCTCATTTGCTGCACGCGCGGGGTGACGAAGTTGGTGGCGAAAGCGGAAACGTTGTTCGTGATGCCCTGCGTGAATCCGGCGGGAACGTTGCACGATGCGGACACGACCGGGCAACTTACCAGCGGGTTGGGATATGTGGGGAAGACCTGGTGGTCGTAGTAGTTGGAATTGTTCAGAAACAGTTGGGCGTCGCTGACGCCGTTATCGGTGGCGATCGCGGAGTTGTAGATCTGAGGAATGCGGACGTAGAACAATCCGTAGCCGGCGCGAATTACCAGCGGGTGCGTTCTGCCGATGGAGTAGGCGAGGCCGGCGCGCGGTCCGAAGTTGTTGGGTTTGAAGGGAACTTTGCCGGACGGCGGAAAGAGCGGATTCGAGACCAGGCCAGTGGTAGTGAAGGTTTGGAGATCCCAGCGAACGCCCAGGTTAACGGCTAAGTGATCGGTGACACGGATGGTGTCCTGGGCGAAGGCGGCGTAGTCGTTGCTGTTCGGATTAGAGGAAGCCGCGCCGAAATTCTGGAAGTAGTATTTCGGAACGCTATGGGCGTAGGCGCGCAGCGGAGTGAGTGGGAGCCCAGCTTCCTGCGGCTCGAAAGTGAAAGGGTCCACCCTGATGGGATCGAAGACATATTCGCCGTTTTGCTGGCTCGGGAAGAAATCGTAGATCCAGGTGATGAGGGAGTCGCCGCCGAACTTGAAGGCGTGGCGGGTGGTATCGAAGCTGAGGGTTTCGGCAAGCTGGGCGCGGTGTTCGCGAGTGGCGCGCGGGAGCAGGTTGGAGCGTCCGATACCGTCGATAACGTCGGTGACTTTGATGAGAGTGTCGCTGGTATTGGTGAAGGACTGGCGAAGATCACGCGAGAACTGGGCGCGAAGATGACTGGTGAGGCGCGTCGTGAGGCCTGAGATGAGAGAGACCGAACCAGTTTCGGTGGAGACGGTTTCTTCTCCGTTGTCGGAGATGGAATCGTAGGTCACGGGGCTGGCGGGATCGAGGAAGACGTTGTTCGATCCCCAATAGCGGGAAGAATTGAAACGCACGGCCAGTTGGTTGCGCGGAGTGAGATTGATATCGAGCTTGGCGTAGGAGGCATTGCCGATTTGTGCGGCGGGATAGGATCCGGCTAAGGAAGAGAGTTGGGAGGCGGCGGCGAAGACCAGAGCCTGGTCGCTGGCTTCGTAGTCTCCGGGAGAGTAGGGTCCGGTGCCGGCTTGGGGGACGACCTGCATGGTCCCGTTGAGAAACTCGACTACGTCGGGGACGTGGAAGTAGTGCTGATCGAATCCCGCGAAGAAGAAGATTTTATTTTTCTTGAGGGGACCGCCGAGGGTGGCTCCGCCTTGCTGCTGGCGGCTGTGAGGCTTGAAAGTCATGAAGGCGTCGGCGGCGCCGAATCCGCTGTCGCGGATGTAATACATTCCGGTGCCGTGCCAGTGATTGGTCCCGGATTTTGTGACCACGTTGACGACTGCGCCGCCGGCGCGTCCCAGTTCAGCGCCGGAGGAATTGGAGGAGACGCGGAACTCCTGCACAACTTCGTTGGAAAATTGGTACGGCGCGCGGTAAAGGCCGCGGGCCTGGGCGAAGAAGGCGTTGTTGAAGTCGCCGCCATCGACCAGGAAGCTGTTTTGGAATCCGCGAATGCCGCCAAAGGAGAGATCGCCGTTGGTAGCGGAGGTCAGACTGCGCGGGTCTTGGGTGACGCCAGGCGAGAGCAGCATCAGGTCGGAGAAGCGGCGGCCGTTGATGGGAAGGTCGGCGATGGCACGCTCGTCGAGGAGAGTGGAGACGGCAGCAGGTTGAGTTTCGACCAGGGCGGGGGCGCCGGAGACGGTAACTTTTTCCGTCGTGCCGGCCACGGTCAGGCGAAATTCCAGCTCGGCGGCCGCACCGACATCCACGTGGAGCTGCGGGGTGATTTGCGGCGACATGCCCCAGGCGGCTACGCGGGCGGAGTAGTCGCCGGGCGGCAGAAGGTCGATGGAGAAACGGCCTTCGGCGTCGGACGTACACGAGTAGCGTGCGCCGGTGGCGGCGTTTACAACCGCGATGGTTGCTCCGGGGATGCGGAGGTCGTGGAGATCGACGACCGTGCCGTGAATGGCGCCAGTGGCGGCGTCCTGGGCGCAGGCTTGGGATAGTGCTTGGGTGAGTAAGAAGAGAAGGCAAAGGATAAGGATAACGAGCGAAGTGCGCGGCATAGGAGTCCCATCTTTGGTCGGGATGAGGCTCGGAGAGTTCCGCGCGGGTCCGGAGGCGAGCGGGTGGGAAACCAGATTCTTTTGTAGCATGCCGGGGAGTGGAGTGGCGGTGACGGGAGCGTTTCTTTTTGGAGACGGTTCCCACAGTGGGAATCGAAGCCGGCGCAAAAAGGGAAACCGTGTTGACGGTGAAGGCCGGGGCTTATGCCCCGGCCTTTCCGCTTTCTACTCTTTGTTATTGGACATTCACGGTCATAGGAATCGCGTGGCTGATCGCGCCAGACGTTCCTTGCACCATTACGGTTGCCTGATTGTTGGTTGTGGTTGCGTGACTGGAAGAATTGCTGCCGCAGGCGACCGTGAAGGTCATGCCTACAACCAGCACGGCCAAGCCGGCCATCATCAGCACGCTCTTTCCTTTGCTTACTCCGAGTTTGCGCCGACGGGCTGTGAAGAACGTCCCTAACAGGCCCAGGCCTGGCAGCAGCGCCAGAGCGACTTTGCCGTATCGGCCACCCGCAGGAACAGTGGAGGACGCAGTGACGGTTAGAGCTGAGCTCGATCCCGGCGAGATCGTTGCCGGTGAGAAAGAACAGGTCAATCCTGCGGCCGGTAAACAGCTCAGCGCAATCTGACCGTTGAAACCTCCTACAGCGGACGAGTTAACGGTGACCATGGCCGAGCTTCCCGGTGCCACGGTAACGGTGGGCGTGGCAAGGCTGAGTGAAAAGTTGGCATTGGTAACCACCGCTGCGGGAACGAGCGTGGCGAACAAGCCGCTGGTCTGGTTGGCGCCTCCTGCAGTGAAGTAAAGAGTGTTGGGATCGCCCGTGCCGCCGGCACCGAAGACCATATCCCATAGGCCGGGATTGGTGATCACGTGGTTGGCGGAGTCGGTGACCTGGGCGAGGAAGTGACCAGTGTTGTCGAATGCATTGATGGTTCCATCGCCGAAGTTTCCAATCAGCACATCGTTGGCAAAAGTTCCGAAGGTTGCTGGAGCCACGACTACTCCCCAGGGAGCGTTCAAGTTGCCGCCCGTAGCGAAGGTTGCCGTGAAGTTGCCGTTTACATCGAAGGTGTCGACGATGCCGAGGCCGGCGCCAGGCGTTGGATCGTGCTTGGCGGCGTTCTGCATGCCGTAGGTGACCCAGACCACGTTGTCAATCACGTGGATCCCATGCGGTGCGAATCCCGCGGGAAGGTTGGGATCGGTAAACGATCCAGTGAGATGAGTCGGGTTGAAGTTGCGGTCGAATACATCGATCCGGCCGCTGTTGAAGTTCGCCGCCAGAAGGAAAATGCCGGCGTTGTTGGTCAGCAGCGCGAGACCCTTGTAAACCGCGCCGGTGGCAGAATTATCTACCGCCACGACGGCGTTAGCCTGGCCGGTCCAGTTGGCGATGATTCCATCTTCTGTATCGAACAGGAAAGCGCCACCGCCAAAGTAGCCGCTCACCGAGTTAGCGACAGTGCCGGTAGGACAACCGGGGTTGCAGGGATTCATGCTGGCGCTGGGGATTCCTACCACGAGGCTTTGCTTGTTGCCCTGCGCGTCGTAGAGAGTGGAGGTGCCGCCGTTGTTGTTTGCGATCCAGAATGGCTGTCCCGGAATGAACGAGATTCCCCAGGGGTTGGAGAGTTGAGCATCGGTGTGATTGGCCACGCCTGCTGTGTTGGCGACCAGGTTGGTTTGCGAATAGCCGGTCTGCTGAGCGAACGCAGTCGAACAAACGCCGAGGATCGTCAGCATCCCGAGAATCATTGCCTTGAATTTCATTTTTAATTCTCCTTTTTGCGAATTACTCGGGATCGACTCCGGAACCTGGGTTTCGAAACCTGGGTCATCGAAACCTGCTTCGAAACCTGGGGTCAGGTTGCTGCCTTGGGTCTTGCTGTCAGCCTGCGTCCTCATGGCAATCCGCCTACAGGTTCGAGATTACGCAGGCCGTATTGGCCGGGTGTCACCGCTTCGTCTTGACTTCGTAAAAAAGGAGTAGGAATGTCACGCGTGGGTCGATGGAATGTAAAAATCGTGTCTGTGTTGGGTTGCGATGCTCCGAGGAGAGTCGTTTGCCAGTAACGTCGTGGTAACGTCGTTTGGCGAAATCTGGTATGTTGAGAGTCTTTATCAGGCTGGTTCGCAATCAGCTTGGTTCGCAGGGTCTGAGACATGATTCGATCGTTTAAAGGGATGAAGCCGGTGATTCCGGCAAGCTGTTACGTGGATGAGTCGGCGCAGATCATTGGCGACGTAGTGCTGGGCGAGCATGCATCGGTGTGGATGAATGCGGTGCTGCGCGGTGACGTGTATGCGATCCGCATCGGGGCGCATTCGAATGTGCAGGATTGCAGCGTGCTGCATGGCATGAAGAATCAATACGGCGTGACGCTGGGCGAGTACGTTACGGTAGGGCACTCGGTTACCTTGCACGGATGCGTGGTCGAGGACCGCTGTTTGATCGGGATGGGGTCCGTGATTTTGAACGGCGCGAAGATTGGGGCGGGATCGATTATCGCGGCGGGGACGCTGATTCCCGAGCGCACGGTGGTGGAGCCGGGATCGTTGTGGAGGGGGTCTCCGGGAAAGTTCCGGCGGAAGCTGGAGGAGAAGGATCAGGAATCGATCATGAGGTATGCGCGGAACTATCTGGGGTATGTGGAGGAGTATTTGAAGCAGAGGTTGTCATCCTGAGCGGAGGAAACCGATTCGCTTTGCGAATCGGTTTCCGGAGTCGAAGGATCCCTATTACCTTTATTGTAGAGGCGGCGCGTCAAGGCGTTCCCGTCGCGCTTCGAACGACGCTGAGGGAGAACTCCCCGAGAGGCCGGCCGGACGGTCAGGCTGCAAGGGATCCTTTGACTACGAATTGTCTTTCGCAAAGCGAAAGACAATTCTTCGCTCAGGATGACAGACTTAGAACTGGGAGCTGAATGATCAAAGCTGTGCGAGGAACGCGAGACCTGCTGCCGCCGGAGACGGCGCTGTGGAATTTTGTGGAGTCGGCGGTGCGGGATGTGTTCCGCGCTTACAACTTCCAGGAAATTCGCACGCCGATCTTCGAAGCGACCGAGCTGTTTGCGCGCGGGGTTGGCGAGGAGACCGATATCGTCAGCAAGGAGATGTTCACATGGGAGGATCGCGGGCGCGCGGCTTCCGAGAAAGGCCAGTCGATTACGTTGCGGCCGGAAAATACTGCCGGGGTCGTGCGGGCTTACATCGAGCACAATCTGTGGGAGCGCGGGCTGAGCAAGCTTTATTACATCGGCCCGCAGTTCCGGCGGGAGCGTCCGCAGAAGGGGCGCTACCGGCAGTTTTATCAGATTGGGGCGGAGGTGATTGGTCCGCCTTCGGCTGGGCAGCGAGTCTCCGGTGAGGGACGCCGAAGTTTTGGAGATGCTCGCGACTTTGCTGGATCGGTTGGGCATTACGGGTTGGACGTTGGAATTGAATTCGGTCGGGAGCGCAAGAGATCGGGCGCGGTTTAATGAGGCGCTGCGAGCTGCGTTGGCGCCGGTGGTGGGTCAGATGTGTTCTGACTGCCAGCGGCGTGCGGTGACGAATCCGCTGCGCGTGTTCGATTGCAAGGTGCCGGAGGATCAGCCGATCATCGAGACGCTGCCGCGCATCAGCCAGTTTCTCGATGACGACAGCCGCACGCATTTTGATGCGGTGCAAGAGATTCTTACCAAGGTGGGCGTTCGATTTTCTCTAAACGACCGCCTGGTGCGCGGACTCGATTACTACACGCGCACGGCGTTTGAGTTTACCCACGGCGCTCTCGGGGCGCAGAACGCGATCCTCGGGGGGGGGCGCTATGACGGACTCTCCGAGGCGCTGGGCGGACCGGCGGCTCCGGGGATTGGGTTCGCGATCGGTGAAGACCGGCTGGTGATGTCGCTGCAGGAGTCGGCGTCGGCCGAGGGTGCGGTGCGCAAGCCGGATGTGTATGTGGCTCCGCTGGGCGCGGGGATGAACGGCGAGGCGGCGTGGCTGGCGCGGGAGTTGCGGCGTCACGATCTGGCGGCTGATTTGGGGGATGAAAGCTTCAGGCTGAAGAAATCGTTTGAGGCGGCGACGAAAGCGGGAGCAAAATATATTTTGATCGTAGGTGAGAATGAAGTGAAGGCAGACGCTTTCGCCTTGAAGAATCTGGCGACGGGCGAACAGGTTTCGGTGCCGCGCGCGGAATTGGCGCGCAAGATTCAGGCGAAGTGAAGATTGTTGAATGATGTAGGAATGAGGAGATAAATTCTAAGGAGCTACACATGAAGCGAGCAGGAATGATTTTAGCGGCAGCGTGGTTTCTGACGGCGGCAGCGATGGCACAGATGGCGGCTCCAAAGCCGGCGCCGGAACTCAAGAAACTCGATGTGTTCGTGGGCACGTGGAATCTGGATGGAAACATGAAACCCGGAATGATGGGTCCGGGCGGAAGCATGACCGAGAACGAAAAGTGCGAGTGGATGGAGGGCGGCTTCTATCTCGTCTGCCACTCGGATTACAAGAGTTCGATGGGCAACGGCGTAGGCTTGTCCGTGATGGGATATTCCACCGACGACAAGGCTTATACCTATCGCGAATTCAGCAGCGCCGGCGAATTCGTGGACTCCAAGGGCACGCTCGACGGCGACACATGGACTTGGATCAACGATGAAAAGATGGGTGGCATGTCCATGAAGGGCCGGTTCACGATCCACATGACGTCGGCTGCGTCCTACGCCTTCGCATTTGATATGTCGCAGGATGGCACGAAGTGGTCGACAGTAATGGACGGGAAGGCGAGCAAGAAGTAGCGACGATCCCTATGAGCGCGAAGAAAGCGGCTTGTCTTGCGTCGGCCGTGGTCATCCCGTTGAGCCTCGTCCAGTATTGGTTGGAGCGGCATTTGTCGGGTCATGATCTTGTGTTTTCTATCGTCTTCTACATCCTGTTCCCGGGGGATGTCGTGTGGTTGCTGATTACCGGGGTTCACGGCGGAACGCGGATGGAGGAGGCCGTAGCTCCGTTTGTTGGGGCCGCGACAAACGTAATTTTGTACAGTCTATTGCTTTACGGCGCGTCGCGACTGAGAAGGGTCTTCAATCGTCCGCCAAAGTCCATTTCAAGTTGAATCCGCCGGACGGGTTCTCCCACCATTTATAATCTCTGATTCGGCAGTCTGCCGCATTTCTTACCGTAAGGACACAGCTTGCTCGACTTTCTAGGCGACTTACGACGAACGCATATGTGCGGAGCGCTGCGCGCTTCTGACGCCGGCAAAAAGGCAATCTTGATGGGGTGGGTCAATAAGCGGCGCGACCTGGGGAGCTTGATTTTTGTGGACCTGCGCGACCGCACTGGCGTGACGCAGGTGGTGATCAACGCGGAGCGCGATGCGGCGATCCATGAAAAGACCGAGGCTTTGCGCAACGAGTACGTGATTGCCGTGACCGGAACGGTGAAGCTGCGCGATTCGAGCACCGTGAACAAGAACATTGCGACCGGCGAAGTGGAACTGGTGGCGGAGGAGTTGCGCATTCTGAACGAGTCGAAGCTGCCGCCGTTCCTGCCTTCGGACACGGCGCTCACCAACGAAGAGACGCGGCTGAAATATCGCTACATCGATCTGCGGCGCGAGGCGATGCAGTTCAACATCGAGCTGCGGCACAAGGTGGCGAAAGCCATCCGGGATTATTTGTCGGGCCAGGGGTTCTTCGAGATTGAAACTCCGTTCATGACGCGGTCGACGCCTGAAGGCGCGCGTGATTATCTGGTGCCGAGCCGGGTGCAGCCGGGGACGTTTTATGCACTACCGCAGTCGCCGCAGCTGTTCAAGCAGATCCTGATGATCTCCGGGTTCGATAAGTATTTTCAGATCGTGCGCTGTTTCCGCGACGAAGACCTGCGCGCCGACCGGCAGCCGGAGTTCACCCAGATCGATTTGGAGATGACGTATCCGCAGCCGGAGCAGGTTTGGGAAGTGGTGGAGGGATTCCTGAGGGCAGCATTTGCCGCGGCGGGATTTGCAATTGAGACGCCTTTCCCGCGCATGGATTATGACGAAGCGATCCGGCTGTATGGCATCGACAAGCCGGACTTGCGGCTGCCGGCGATGACCGACGTGCGCGAATGTTTTACGGCGGAGAATTTGCAGGAACTGGCAGTGAATCCGAATTTGCCGGTGGTGGCGATACGCACGCCGAAAGTGGGCGAGCTTTCGCGGAAAGAACGCGATGACATCAAGCCGATGTTCCACTCCAAGGGCGGAGCGAAGATATTCGAAGACTTCAAACGCATTGGGAATAAGTATCCTGGAGCGGCGCCGGGGACTGCCAAGAAGACTGGCATGGAAGCGGGCGATCTGATTGTGCTGGTCGCTGGCTCATCACAGGCTGGGTCAGCACAGGCTGGGTCTGCTCAAACTGGCCCGCAGACGGCGGTTTCCGAGCATCGCCATCACCCTCACAAAGTCACGCCGCAGGAGTTGGCGATCTACGCCTCGGCGGGGGCGCTGCGGCTGGCATTGGCGCAGAAGTATGCCGAGCGGCACGGGATCTTCAAGAAGACCGGCCATGCGGCGAAAGACTTCCGGTTTTTGTGGGTTACGAACTTTCCCATGTTCGAGTGGGATGAGGGCGAGAAGGTATGGAACGCGGCCCATCATCCGTTTACCTCACCGCATGAAGAAGATATGTCGAAGCTGGAGTCGGGCGTCGAGTCATTGCACGATCCGCTGTCGCCGCTGAGCGCGGTGCGGGCACTGGCTTATGACGTGGTGCTGAACGGAACGGAGCTGGGCTCGGGATCGATTCGTATTCACCGTCAGGATGTGCAGAGCAGAATCTTCCGCGCCCTGGGCATGACTGAGGAAGAAGCGCGGGCGCGCTTTGGATTCTTTCTGGAAGCGCTCGAGTATGGCACGCCTCCCCACGGTGGGATTGCGCTGGGGCTCGACCGCATCGTGATGATTCTCGCCGGGGCCGAGAGCTTGCGCGAGGTAATCCCATTCCCGAAGACGGCGCGGGCCGTGGACCTGATGGTGGATGCGCCGACGCCGGTGAGCGAGAAGCAGTTGAAGGACTTGGGGATTATAATTCGCAAGTCGAGGGAATGATGGAGCCGCCAAGCAAACTCGCCCGAGCCATTGCGTACGGCCTCGGCATTACTCTGCTTGCCGTTGCTTGCTCCTCGTTGTGGATGGCCTTTGCAATTCGCTCCATGCGATTCGATTTTCCCTTCTCAAAAACCGACTGGGAACCGTTTGCTACCACCTTCAAGTCGACCTTGAGCAATTTTTTTGTGATCCGGCGCGCCACAGCGGCGTCCGATCAGATGAGATTCCCCGACCTTCAACACAATCCTGACGCAGTCCGAGGAAATGCGAAGCTCTTCGATGCATGGATGGAATCTGTGAAGTTAGGGTCCGCAGCGTTGAAGAGTACTCCGCGAGGAAATTGGGTGCGAAGCAGCTCTGATGCTGATTACGTCGCCTCGCAAGATCGCCTTGATCCTTGGAACCACACCTTTTGTCTCTTGCGTCGCGGCGACGACGTGTTGGTAGTGAGCGGGGGACCGAAGGCACCCAGATCCCCGACCTGCCGAGACATTCAGCTCCAGGCCAAGGATCTTGCAGGGTTGCCGCGCCGGAAGCTCCTTGAGAGCCCAGCGGGGTACGTCATGCTCGTTGTCGACAAGGTCCATGCCGGTCAGTGAAACTTTGCTTCTGCTAACGTTCGCTATCTACTCCAGCCCGCATAACGTCAACCAAGATATCCACAGCCACCTTGTGACATCTGACCTTGCGCCCCACTTCCGCTTCGTCCGACAATCAATCCAAATCTCTAGGCGCTCTTTGACAATTGAAGGGGATCACCTAAGTCCAATCAATCCAGGATTTTGCGGATAAATTCTTTCGATTCAATATTTTAGCCGGATTTACTGCAGATCGAAGTCCGCAAGTCGCTGATTCGAAAGAATTAAAAGATTTGATCCAGTATTTTTTTTATCTGGATCTAAGGCAACAACAAGAGCGAAAGCGGAACCAACGCCAACTATTTTTTGAGACGGGAAACCGCCAATTCTTCCACTCGCGCCAGCACCTCATCTTCATTCAGCTTGGTTGAGTCGATAACCACCGCGTCTGCCGCCGCTTGCAGCGGAGATGCTGCCCGCGTTCGGTCGCGGTGGTCGCGCTCGCGCAGGTCGGCGGCTACGCTTGCGGCTACTTCTCCTTTGATTTGTTGCTGTTCCATGCGGCGCTTTTCGCGGACTACCGGGTCGGCGTCTAGAAAGATTTTCAGGTCGGCGTCGGGAAAAACTTTCGTGCCGATGTCGCGGCCTTCCATAACCACGCCGCCGCCAGCTCCCATCGCGCGCTGACGCTCGACCATCCAGGCGCGCACTCCCGGATGCACCGAGACGCGCGAGGCCGCTTCGGTTACATCGCGTTCGCGGATGCGCGAGGAAACGTCGTGGCCATCGAGCAGCGTGCGGTTTCCGCCCATTGCGGGCTCGAGTTGAATGCGCGAATCCTGCGCCAGCTTTACCAGCGCGGCCTCGTCGTCGAGCGACAGATCATTATCGATTGCTTTCAATGCCAGCGCGCGGTACATCGCTCCGCTCTCCAGATTCACATAGCCGAGTTTGCGCGCCAGGCGCGAGGCGACGGTGCTCTTGCCCGCGCCCGCCGGGCCGTCGATGGCGATGATCAGTTTGCGCTGGGAGTGGTCGTGTCATCAGCTGCGAGTAGACGATTGTACACGGTGCGAAGATTTGTGACGCGCAATTGGCCTGCGTTATGGGTCCGCTCTTTGTCATGCGCGGCAGACAATCCTTTAACAAACATGTGACAGCCGGACCTACATCTTCTTCCCGAGAGCCGCGTCCAACAAGGCATACATGGAAAGGCGATGGGTAAAGTCGTACACGCTTTGCAGATGGAAACCGAAGCGGTGACGCAGAGCACAGCGGGGCGAACCTGCCCCCCTGAAATGCGGCAGTCCGGTTGCAAGCCCGGGCAGTGAAGGAGGGTCGTCATGTTGGAGATCGTTTGGCGCAATCCGCAACCACCGGCGCGGAGAACGTTGCGGATTGAGGAAGTAGGAGCCGATGAATCGACGTCAGCGCCAGTGTGGGTGATTTGCTATCACAGCATCGTCGACTCGGGCTGGCCTGAAAATGAATTTCAGTTGTTTGTGAGACGAGACTTCGAACCACAGATCGCGGTTTAGATCTAGAAGCGAAAGAGGTGCCATCGTGTCTGCAATAAGACAAATCGACCAGGAGACGGAGGAAATTATTTATGAGCTGGCCCGGCGGGTCCTCGTCTACCGGTTGGGCGAGTTCGACCGGGTGTGGGAATCGGCGAACGAGATCTGCGACCGTCACCGGGTCGAGACTGCCGGTTGATGGGCTCTCTCCGGCTCACTTCGCCGTGCGGCCTGGCTGAGGCTGCCATCGGTTCCTTCGCCGGCGTGATATGCAGCATCGAGCGCCCGCTGACGTGGAGAAAGCTGAACTCGCGGGCTGCGAGCAGCGCGTTCACCGCTTCTTTCACGCGCGAGCGGGCGACGAAGTTTCCGAAGAAAGTTTCGAGTTCGGCGGGCTCGGCGGCGATCACGCAGTCCAGATATTTTGAGAGCAGTGCCGAGAGCGCCTGCTGTACCGAGAGTAATATACCTTCGCGAACCGCGTCCGGGGCCCAGCGGTAGAGGACATCCCAGAACGAGCCTTCGCCGGCCTGGTAGTCGACGCGCGTGATGCGCAGCTTCAACGACAACTCACCCAACGCCTTATCGAGCGCCGGAATTGAAACGCTGCCGCCGAGAGCTTCCTGCAGCTTCTGCTTCGAGATGGGGCCATCGCTCCGGATCAACTCGAAGGCATCGCAAGCCAAGGGCGAGTAGGGAGAACGCGGTCCCTGCCGGGGCGCAAGCTTGGGATTGCGCTCGCCGACCAGCGCATAAAAATATGGAAACACCGAGGCTGCGACCAGGAATGCATTGTTCTCATCGAACAAATTCGCTTCGTAAGCCGCACGCTCGCGCAAGAGACGCACCATGAGTTCGGTAGCCGCTACCGCCCGTCGATCGGAGTACGCACGCTGCCACGTGGGCAGACGGTCGTCCGAGCCGACGAAGGCTCCGATGAATGCGGGCACGGGCATAGTGGGGCGCACCGGGAACATCAGGCAGAATCCCACGGCCTCGACAAAGGCGCGCGCCTCCTCGATGGTGCGGATGGGCTTGCCATCGAGGCGCCACTTTTCGCGACGGAGTTGCTGCAGGTCGGATTCGGTCATGGGGGTAGCAGCTAGCAATTAGCAGTTGGCAATTAGCAAGAACGCCGCGCCAAATGCTAATTACCAATTGCTAATTGCGGGCTTGGTTCAGATTCTCTTGAACGCCTTCTGAATGTCCTTTACAGAATACCGCAGGACGACGGGGCGGCCGTGCGGGCAGGACATGGGATGGTCGGTTTTCGCCAGTTCGGCGAGGAGCCACTCCATTTTATTTTGTTCCAGCGGCATGTTGACCTTGATGGCGGCGTGGCAGGCGATGGAGGCGGCTATGCGGCCGCGAATCTTTTCCAGGTTCAGGGATTGCTCTTCGCGGGAAATCTGATCGAGGAGTTCGTGGAGCATGTGCTCAACCGCGGCCGCGTCGACTCCCGCGGGCGCGACTTTCACCGCGATGCTGCGCGCGCCGAAAGGTTCGGCCTCGAAGCCGTTGTGCTGGAGTTCGTCGGCAATCTCCGCAAACACCGCCTGCTGCGCCGGGGAAAGCTCGAGCACGATCGGCATCAGCAGGCGCTGGCTTTCGACTCTTTGCGCGGCTCGCTGTTTCAGGATGCGTTCAAACAGCACGCGCTCGTGGGCCACGTGCTGGTCGACGATCCACAGCCCATCTTCGTTCACCGCGAGAATGAACGAATTGCGGATTTGCCCTAGAGGCCGCAGGCTGGAGAGCGCGGCCAGGGTGGTCTCTTCGTCATGTGTTTCAAGTGCGGGGGCGCAGCCGCTGTCTGGAATTGGGTCTGGAATCGTTTCTGGGATCGCCTCAGCGAAACGTGATTCCAGTCCGCGCGCCCCGGGAATCGCGGCATTCGCTTCGACCGCAATTCCACCTTCGAACTGGAAGCGTGCGGAAATTGGCGGCGGCGCAGACGCTTGCAGAGCGAACCCTGCGCCGCCAGCGGGGTCATACATTGCGGGTGCTGGCGCGCCCGAGGCCGCGGCCAGGTCGGAGGGCGGTTCCCACTCTCTTGCTCCCGGGGTCAGGCCCGAGCTGGCGGTGGCGTGAGCGTGAATCTCGGTGGTGAATTGCGGCGCGGGGCGCGCTTTCATCAGAGCCGCCCGCACGGTGTCGCGGACGAAGTCGTGCATTACGGTGGGCTGGCGGAAGCGGACTTCGGTTTTCGAGGGATGAACATTGACATCCACCTCCCCCGGCGGCAATTCCAGAAACAGCAGCACTACCGGGTACACCGCTGGCGGAATGATGTTGCGATAGGCCTGCGTCAAGCCATGCTGGACGAGGCGGTCGCGAACCAGGCGGCCGTTGACGAAGATGAAAATCGAATTGCGATTCAGCTTCTGGATCTCGGGCTTGGAGACGAAGCCGTGAAGCCGCATCTCGCCGGGCGTAGCGCCAGAGCCTGCCCCGAGCGAAGCCGAGGGGGGAGCCGAGGGGTCTCGCCGGCTTTCGTCATCATCTTCTACTGCTGGCCTTCTCCACGGCGGAGGCTGCGGCAACCCGACGTGCTCCAGCGGCTGCACGGCGGCCACGGCAATCAGCTGGTCGAGGGTTTCCTTGCCAAAGACCTGATAGACGCGCTCGCTGTATCCCGCGACCGGTGGGGCGACCAGCATGGCATTGGTTGCCGAATGCAATTCAAAATGCTTTTCGGGATGCGCCAGCGCATAGTGCGTGACCAGCGAAGCGATATGCGAGAGTTCGGTGGACTCCGCCTTCAAGAATTTTTTCCGCGCTGGGGTATTAAAGAAGAGATCGCGAACCGTGATCGACGTTCCTTCGGGCAGGCCGGCTTCTTCGACGCGCGCCATCTTGCCGCCGTTGATCTCGAGGATGGTTCCCGACGCTGCCGCGGTATCGCGCGTTTCTAACCGCAGGCGCGAGACCGACGCAATCGAGGGCAGCGCCTCGCCGCGAAATCCCAGCGTGGCCACACTAAGCAGATCTTCGGCATCCTTGATTTTGGAAGTCGCATGGCGCTCGAAAGCCAGCATGGCGTCGTCGCGTACCATGCCGCATCCGTTGTCCGTGATCTGAATCAGCTTCTTGCCCCCGGCCTCGACGCTGATCTTGATCCGCGTAGCGCCCGCGTCCAGCGCGTTCTCGAGCAGCTCTTTCACCACCGAGGCAGGGCGCTCCACCACCTCGCCGGCGGCGATCTTGTTGGCAACATGCTCGGGAAGTACGTGGATACGGCCCATGAAGCAGTTCTCAGTTCTCGGTTCTAAGCAGGTGGAATTTAGTTTCGCAGATGGTGGAGCGGAAGGCAAAGATTCCAGATCTCCCGATTGGACATATCCCTGTGTAGAATCAAGCCCGCAATAATTTCCGCAACATTGCGAGCAGACCATGCCTGACGCGCCGCACTCCGTTCCAAATCCCGCTGCCAGCAGCCCGGGCATGCAGCGGCAGTTCGAGATTTATCAGCTTGGCCTGGCCGCGAAGAAGCTTTCTGTACCTATACCTCTGGCGCAACTGGAAAAGAAGGCTGCCGAAGTTCTCGCGCCGCCGGCCTATGACTACATCTCCGGAGGCGCCTCCGGAGAGCGCACCATGCGCGCCAATCTTGCTGCCTTCGACCGCTGGCGCATCGTTCCGCGCATGTTGCGCGACGTGTCCGAGCGCGATCTCTCGGTAGAACTGCTTGGCCGCACCCTGCCCGCTCCCGTTCTGCTCGGCCCTGTCGGCGTGCAAGGCATCATTCATTCCGAGTCCGACCTTGCTTCGGCACGGGCTGCCGCTTCCCTGGGCGTCCCTTTTGTATTGAGCACGCTGTCGTCGCGTTCCATGGAAGATGTTGCCCAGGCCATGAAAGACGCGCCTCGCTGGTTCCAACTCTACTGGGGGAAAGATCACGAATTGACTGCCAGCCTGTTGCGGCGCGCCGAGCAATCTGGCTACTCCGCTCTCGTGGTTACGCTCGACACTGCCATGCTGGGATGGCGCGAGCGCGATCTGCAGCATCCGCACCTGCCGTTTCTTCTGGGCCACGGACTGGCCAACTATTTCACCGACTCCGTCTTCCGCTCCCGCCTCGTCAAACCGCCGGAAGACGATCCTGCTGCCGCCATCCGTCTTTGGGCAGGTCTGTTTTCGAACACCGCGCTGACCTGGCGCGATCTCGGCTGGCTGCGCCGGCAAACTCGTTTGCCGATTCTGCTGAAGGGAATTCTTCACCCGGACGACGCCCGCCGCGGGCTGGATTCCGGCGTCGACGGCATCATCGTGTCCAACCACGGCGGACGCCAGGTCGATGGCGCCATCGCCGCGCTCGACGCCCTGCCCGCGGTCGCGGCTGCCATTCAGCAGAAGATTCCCGTGCTGTTCGACAGCGGCATTCGTCATGGCTCCGATGCCATCAAGGCGCTGGCTCTGGGCGCACGCGCCGTGCTGCTTGGGCGTCTCTACCTATGGGGATTGGCCATTGCGGGCGAGCAAGGGGTCCGCGACGTGGTGCAGAATTTCCTGGCGGATTTCGATCTGACGCTCGGCCTGAGCGGATACAAGTCCTGCCGCGAGCTGGATATCTCGGTATTGAGTCAATGATTCGGGTTGCAGGATCACCGAGCCGTGAAAACGTCAGCCAACGGCGGACGCTTGCCTAGCGGCAAGACGCGGGAATGGGCGGACTTTCGGCGAGCGCGCTTTTCGAGCGAGCCAAAGGTCTCGCTGAACCTGCATTTTGATCCAGAAGTCGGCAGAAGTTCCTAAGGCAGTCGAAAGGCGCAACGACATGGCGGCGGTGATGCCCGCGTGGCCGTTGAGAATCCGCGAAAGATGAGCTCTGGTTATCCGCAAACGAGCCGCGGCTTCACTAACCGTCATCTCGCCGAGATAGTCGCGCAGGACCTCTCCGGGATGTGCTGGGTTGAAAATCATGCTCCTCCGTTAGTGATAGTCCAGGTAGTCCACCAGAACCGCGTCTTCTCCGTCGAAGGCAAAGGTCATCCGCCAGTTGCCGCTCACCATCACAGCCCAATGGCCTTCCAAATTTCCTTTAAGCGAGTGCAACCCGCTTCCCGGGGCGTTCATATCTTCGGCTCGACTGGCCACGTCGAGCGCAGTGAGCAGCCGCCTCAGTCTCTCAGCATGTTTTGGCTGGATCCCGGACTTCGAACCAGTCTTGGCGAATTTCTTGAGCCCTTTATGCCGGTAACTGAGGATCACCCGTACAGTGTATGGTTACAGTATACACAATGCAACCGGTTTCCCGCAACGACCCGCTTTGCGGGCGGAGGCAAGGCCTCAATTCTCCGTCGGTTCCACCTTCGCCTTGGGCGGCGGCAACGACCTCGGCGGCTTCGCCGGCGTTGCCGGAGTCGCGGGTGGGGCCACGGACGCCTTCGCCGACGCCTTGCGGATCTCGATGCCGTCGTGCTCGTTGTTGAGCACGATGTGAGATGCGCCATTGCCCACGGTGCCGCTGGCTTTCGCCTCGTGCTCACCATTGTCAATCTTCAGCTCGGGGAAATCCGACTGGATTTCGCCGTCGCGAGTGCGGGCATCCACACGGAAGCCGGCCTTGTCGGGCACGCTCAAATGGATGTCGCCATTGCGGCTGTCGATCTGCACGTTGCCGAGAGAGCGCATGGAGACTTCGATGCCGCCGTGTTCATCCTGCAGGCGCACATCGCCGGAGACGTCCTCCAGGCGGATTTGCTTGGAGCGCGTGGTCAGGCGCACGGGACCGGTGATCTGTTCGGCGTGCAGGTCATCGGAATCGAGATTGAGATCGCCATCGAGGCGCGACAACTCCATGTCGGTGCGGGAAGACTTGAAGGTGACGCTCTTGCCGATGCGGGCGAGCTTGACGCTCTCCTGAAATTCGCCGTCGAACTGGGCCGAGCCCTTGACGTCGCTGACCGAGACTTCGTTCAGCCGGCCGTCGATGTGGACGTCGCCGTTGATCTGCTCGACCTTGGCAGAGCCTTTTTCGAGATTCAGTTTTATGTTGCCGTTGACGTCTTCCACGGCCACGTCGCCGTTGTGGGTGGTGATTTCAACTGCTCCGTCGCGGCCGGTGACGGAGACATCGCCCCGGCGCGAAATGACGTGCAGTTCCATCTTGCGCGGGATGGAGATGTCGAGGTCGCTTTGCACGGCGTGATCGCCGGCGGCCTGCGTTTTCGCATCGAGCGTTAACACTCCGCCGGTCGTGGTGATGGCCGGCTTGGTTTCTGAGTTGTATTTTTCGGCGTCGCCCTGATTCTCGGCGCCGACGCGCTTGCGGACGGTGACGGTGATCTTGTTGTCGGTGGCAAAGCTGACCCGGACGGCGCCGTGATCGTCATTCACGCGCAGGCTAGTCGCGCCGGCGGGCAAATCCCGTTCGAGATGATCGTCGAAGTTGTAGGTCTGGCCGAAAATGTTATCCAGGTCGCTGTCGTCGATGTTCATGTTGTCGCGGATTTCGCCCCAGTTGAAACGCGAAGCCTGGGTGGCGATGAGTCCGGCAACGACGATGAAGATGACGAGAAAGACTCCGCCGACGCCGATGCCGCGCGCGGGCAAGCCTTCGCGCTGTGCCTGCTGATACTCGATCAGCTTGATCACGCCCCACAGAATCAACAGCGCGGGCCAGTAGTGAGCAAACCAGGTTCCGAGCCGCATCCAGGACAGCATGTGCAGATTGCCCAGCAGGAAGACGACGCCGAGCACAATCAGCACAACCGGTCCGGCAAAAGAACGGCGGCGTGGACGCAATGGAATCTGCGGCGGAACAGGGTATTGAACCGGATTCGGTGGAACGGGATTCGTTGGACCCGGGCTAGACATTGCGCACCTCCCCGGAAGAAGGCGCCGATGCTTGATTCGAGAGCGCCTGATTCGAGAGCGATGGATCGGAAGGTGGTATTGGAGGAGGCGGCGGCAACGGTCCGACAGCAGGCGGCGGACCGATGTGTCCCGCCGACGAGGCGCTGCTCTGGATCAACTTGACGACGCCGACCACCAGAATCCAGGCCGGCCAGGTGCGGTCAAGATAGGCAATGTTCGTGGTCTGGAACAACAACAGGATGCCGGTGGTGAGCACCATGGCCGGCCCCATCAGCCAGCGTGTGCTGCAGCGGCCGCATTGGCAGGTTCGGCGCGCGCGGTCCCAGTTACGATAGAACAGCCAGCCGCCGAAAAAGATCAGAAGCAGCGGCCAGAAGCGGTCGAAGCCATACTGCATGATGCCCATGGTGTGCAGCAGGAAGAGCACGCCGAGGCCGATCAGAACCACGGCGCCCACGGGCACTTTGCCGCTGTCAAACTTCTCTCCCATGCTGAAGCTCTGGCCCAGGCCCAGGGGATCGGGCGCGGGCAGCCCCTCCTGAAGGGCGCGTGCCGTGCGCACCGCATCGATAATCTGGTAGACGTAGAAAAAGGCGATGCCGATCCCGAACACCCAGTCGAAGTTTCCGGCATGGTCCGCGCCGAAAATAAGCAGGGCGAAGACGAGCAGGTGCGCCAATCCCTTGGCGTACTGCGAGCAGTAGACGGCGCCGACGCCGAAGGGAAAGAATCCAGCCAGGATGCCGGCCACTGTGGGATTCGGGTTGGGGCCAGACGTGGCCCTCGCGGAGACCACGGGCGCTCCCACCGGCGGATACACAGCTTGTGGAGGCGCAAACCCCGCTGCCGGGGCCGTGCTTTCCAGACGGGCTGCGAGGCAGGGCTCGCAATAGACCACTCCGCGAACGTCGCGGGTGCAATTGCCGCAAAGCGGTTTGCCGCAGGTGCGGCAAAAAGCCACTGCTGCAATATCTTGGTGCGTGGCGCAGTTCATACGAACCTCCTGTACGTGGTCACCGACACTACAGGCAGATCGTCTACAGATTGACCCAGCGGAGCGCACGCCAGCACGAGATGGTTCTCGTTCTGGCTGTAATTGCGATCCTGCTTCTGCTCGGGCTGTTGTGTTGTGTCGTTCTTGTGGTCTTTCTTTTCTTTCGCCGGTGCGGCGGCGGGCGCGACGTTGCGCTTGAGTTCGCGCACCCGCGATTCCACCTCATACACGAACCGGATATTCTCGTAATACCGGACTACGCGGGCTTGCGTATTGTAGTACGCGTGCCGTATCGCAGCGGGACGCAGGCTCACTGTACGCAGATCGCCGGGTTTCACGCCGAGTACGCTCAGCGCCACCGACAGCGAGAAGAACGCCATGCCAAACGACATGGCGAACCGCGGCTGCCGCACCGTGCCCCATATAGGCGCGATTGCCTCCGAAGCCCAGTCCTGCACCCGCTCCAGCCACGTAACCCGCGGCTGCAGCGATCGCGATAGGGATCGGGACGACGAGACGTTCACCCGCAGGCGTTGGCTGTCAACGCCCGTCGTGTGTGCCAGAATATTCGTGACCAGACTGACTGGAGGCTCCACCTCCGTGAGATCCTTCAGCCAGTTGCGGCCCGCCTCGACTTCGGCGAACAGCGGCCCGCACACGGCACAAGTCCGCGCGTGGGCCTGGAAGCCTTCGAGTTGACCGCCGGTCAGAACGCCATCGAGCGCGTCGCTGAGCAGGCCGTCAAACTCGTGACACTGCATTCCGTTTCTGGTTGTGTCTGGCATCACATCACCTGCCTATAGGTACGTTGCAGAAGCCGCGCAAGTTCCGCCCGGCCACGATTTATTCGACTTTTCACAGTACCCTCCGGAACCCTCAAAACGGTTGCGATTTCACGGTAGTCAAGATCCTGTAAGTCCCTTAGAATCACTGCCTCACGAAGCTCCGGCGAGAGCCTCGCCAGGGCGGCGTGAACGGTTTCTCCCACCTCCCGGCTGCGTACGCGGGCGTCGGGAGGCGCGGATTGGTCCTGAATTTGCTCACTGAGAGGCTGCGCGTCCTCATGCGCCGACGACGTTGCGTCGAGCGAGTCGGTCATCCGGTCCTGCTTGGTCTTGCGGAAATGATCCACCAGCAGGTTGCGCGTGATGGTCGTCACCCAGGTGACGAACGCTCCCTTCGAGCTGTCGTAACTCGCGAGCGTCTTGTACATCTTGATGAAAACTTCCTGCGCCAGGTCTTCCGCATCGTCGGACGATCCCGCGAAGCGATAGCAGATGTTATAGATCCGCCGGTTGTAGGTCTGGACGATTTCCTCCCAGGCAGCGGCATCGCCGGCCACACAGCGGCGCACCAGCATCGCAACTACCTGAACGTCTTCCAACCCCAAGCTCCCCGGAGATTCGTTTCAGGGCATGCCTTCAGGCATACCGTCCATAAGACTCGTATCAGGGTACGCCTTCAGGCATACCGTCAATGCCCAACCCGGAATCGCGCCTTCAGGCGTTGCGCATCTGGATTCCTGCGGACGTGCGATTCTAAAGTGAGGCCCATGAGACGACAAGACCGCCCCACCAGACAGTACGCGAACGTAGTCCTGTAAGTTCGCAGGATTAAAGCCGTAACTTACGTGAAATAGGGCATTGTAGCAGTGAGGAAACGCGGACGCAGCATTCCAGTGCGAAGGCCTCTTCTACGAGTCTCGCCGGCAACAAAAAGTGGCGCACCGAAGTGCGCCACGGAGTCAAAGCTTTAAATTCAGGGCACAGCCGGATCGTTGCGGCTATGCCCCGCGTCCTGGCTAGTGTTTCTTGCCGCTTTGGGTCTTCGCCGCGGCTTTTCTTACCGCGGGTAGATTGGCCAGCGACCCCTGCTGCTCCAAGGGCCCGAACCATACGGCCTTGTTATCAAACTCAAGCCAGAACAACTGTGTGCCGCTGGCCTGATACAGGGTCACGTTAAAGGATCCTGACACGCCGTTGATGGTAGCCGCAAGCGGATTGGGCGTTGTATTTGTCTGCAGCATGGAATAGCGCCCGGGGTTGGTTGCGTCCGCAAGCGGAGTTGAGGTGAAGGTAGACCCGGTATACAACCCGGTTCCCCCGACGCCCAACGTCAGGAACGGATCGCTGACGTCTCCAGTTAAGCTCAGGACACCGGCCGTAACCGTTCCCTGAGCGACCACGTCGAACTCGCACAGTGTGCAGGTCGAGAAGTCGTTGAAATCCTGTATTCCGGCCAGGTAGTTGCCAGCGAAGCTGGCGGTTGTGGTGTCGGTTTGCGGAACCAGTACTCCCGTCGTGCCGGCAAGGACAGCATCCAGCGAGAGAACAAGCCCACCTCCTCCGCCCGTCGGGTTATTGGGGTCACTCAGGTTGAGGGTTGGGTCGGTCATGTAAATCCCCTCGCTGACGGCGTCTCCCAGACCACCGTTCCCGACCGTGAGGCTGCCGTATCCATTGGTTGCGATGGTATAGGTGCCGGTAATCGGGGAAGCCAGCGTGGTGGCCACAGCGTTGCCTAACTCGTTGCCTTCCGCCACCCCCGCGAAGTCAGCAGGATTGGACGAAGTGCTGCTGGTAGTGAACTGGCCCACCTCGGAGTTCTGGCCGCTGAACGGATTGTTTGCCATGGCCAGTACGGAGGCTCCCAGCGATGCGTTGCTGAAAGTGCCCGCGCCCTGCCCGAACGCCGTCCCCACGCTCGCGTCAGTTGTATCCACATTGATGATCCGTACCACTTCCGGACCAACAACGTAGTAGTTAATCAAACCGCTGCTGCCGGTGATCGCAAGCGAGCCACGACCGAAGGTATCCGCAGCCGAGAGCGTTCCGGTGAAAGCCTGGTTCAGCGTCACCGTTCCATTGTCATTCTGGTCGGTGACGCCGGCCACGGCGGTGCCGGTGATCGTGAACACGCCAGCCGTTGCCGTCGGGTTATAGCCTGAATCCACTCCAGAAGTGGTGAAGGCAAAGCCTCCGCTGGGCGTGCTCGGCAGTGTCTGCAGGTCCATGCTTCCGCTGGAAGTTGCCGTTCCGTCAAACTGAACGATGAGCGCGTGGTTGGTGTTCACAAACTGGACGCCAAGAGTTTCGGTCCCGGCCACGCCCACACCCGCGTTGTTGGTGATTAAGGTAAGCGTTCCCTGCCCGGTGGTGCCATCCACCGTCAGCGTTCCGCCGGTGATGGTGTCGCCAGCAGGCTGAGGTGAAGTGATTCCAGTAGCGTCGTTGTAGTCTTGTTCTCCGGCAAGGACATTGCCACTCGCGTCAATGCTCACCGCCCCGGCGAGAACTACTAGATTCGGTCCGGCGTTAATAAACTCCTGACCGCTCAGATAGAACGAATAGTTGCTCGAGCCAACCACCACTACCGGGGTGTTGGTGAGAGCGAAGTTCACCGCCGTCAACGTCCCTGACGTGGCCACCACGTTGTAAGGTCCGCCCACGGTCGCATTCGCGGTGAATACTGTTGATGTGGCTTTGCCGCTCGCGTCGGTCATCTCAGTATCCGTAATCGCAGGCGTCCCGCCATCGGCAAACAGGCCGCTCGCTCCCGTTGCCGGAGGAGCGGTGAACGTCACCGATTGGCCCGCTACTCCGTTGCCATCACCGTCCGTGACAGTCGCTACCAGCGGATTTGCGAACGCCGTGCTGATCGTCGCGCTCTGCCCGCCTCCGCTGGTCGCGGCCAGGTTTGCCGCTGCCCCGGCGGTGTTCGTGAGGCTGAAGCTGGCATTCGCCGTCGCCCCTGTAGTCGATGCCGTCACCGTATACGTGCCGGCCGTCGTGCCCGCTGTGAACACTGGCGACGTGGCCACTCCGCTGGCGTTGGTCATCGCCGTGGCCGTGGCCACTGCGCCCGCGAATGTGCCATTCGGTTCCGCTGCCGGAGCCGTAAAGGTCACGCTCACGTTGGCCGTCGGCGTTCCGCCCGTCGTAACTGTCGCGGTCAGCGGATTGGTAAACGCCGCCCCCACCACGGCGCTTTGCCCGCTTCCACTCGTCGCCGTGATCGCTACCACCGGAGGAGGAGTAGTTTTATGGCTCGATGAACTGCAGCTGGTAAGCCCGATCAGGAAAATTACCGCCAGGATGCTCCAGGAAATTTTTCGGTTCATAGTTCCCTCCCACTCTGCGCGGCCTTCTGGCTGGCGCGCTCGCGGGACTGCGGTGACACCTGAATCCCGTGCTCGTTTCGCATCGTGTAGACCTGGCCGCCCATTTTCACCGTTCGGACCACGAAGACTTGCTTGTTCCTGAGCGTCTTCATGACGCCGGTCACCTCAACCTGCTCGCCGGCGGTCACCGAGAGGGCGCCCTTGCCCTCCAAACCGAATCTGCCCAGGCTTGCATCCACCGTGCCGGAGGGGGTTGAGAGAAGCAGGTGGGAACCGATAATCATTCCAGGCTCAGGTCGCGTGAGCACGCTCGACACCGTAGCTTTCAGCGTGACTTCCTGTCTCTGGTCGTAATACGGATGGGCTTCGGATGCGGGTTGGGCAACGAGTGGGACCGCCAGAACCGCCAGCAACAGGCCGGTCAGCAGCCCCGCGATCAATTGAGCGGGTATCTTCAAACGATTACACCTCATGGAGTCGCTCCTTAGAAATTTAATGGTGTTCTTGTTTCCCAAGCTGGTTTCCCGGTTGACTGCAGCAAAGAAAGACAAGGCTGGGGATTCTTGAATGCAAGCCTCCGCCTTTTGCTGGCTGGGGTCAAATCCGCGATGGAGAACGATGGCCGGATTATCCCCCCGCAGCTACGAAGCGTCAACCCGGAAATGCGCTGGAAGTTTCGCTTCTTGGTTCGCTACGCGCTCTGTCATTCCGACGGGAGCTTCCCCCTCCGCTTAGGAAGGGGAAGCGGAGCGGAGAGCCTGCCCTGAGCAAGCGAAGCGCGCCGAAGGGAACCTGCTGTTTCTAGACCACGGGCTGGCCTACCCTTGTCGGATCACCCACGCGCTTCCCTTCGTGTACCTTTGTGTCCTTAGTGGGTTCATCTGTTTTTGATTTTTGCAAACTGACCACTGCAGTAAAGTGGCCCAGCCCGCAGACGCTTGCATTCGGAGCTATACTTCCCACGTGGAACGGGCGGATGTGCGCCCACCCACAGCGATCTCCCACGTGATCGGCCAAACCATTTCGCACTACCGCATCATCGAGAAGTTGGGCGGTGGCGGCATGGGTGTGGTCTACAAGGCCGAAGACACCGAGCTAGGCCGCTTCGTAGCCCTGAAATTTCTTCCCGACGACCTAGCCCAGGACCCGCAGTCCCTGGAACGTTTCCGCCGCGAAGCCCGCGCCGCTTCTGCTCTCAACCATCCCAACATCTGCACCATCCACGAGATTGGCAAGCACGAAGGCCAGACCTTCATCGTGATGGAGTTCCTGGATGGCCTGACCCTGAAACACCGCATCGGCGGACAACCGATGGCAACCGAGTCGATCCTTTCTCTGGCTATCGAGATTTCCGACGCGCTCGACTCCGCGCACTCCGAAGGCATAGTCCACCGCGACATCAAACCCGCGAACATTTTCGTCACCAAACGCGGTCACGCCAAGATTCTTGACTTTGGGCTGGCGAAGATTGCCATAGGCAGTTCCTCCAACCAAAATGCAGAGGCAAAAACGGTGACGGACCCGGTCGACAAGCTCCACCTGACCAGCCCCGGTGCCAGGGTCGGTACTGTCGCGTATATGTCGCCGGAGCAAGCGCGTTCGAAGGAGTTGGACGTCCGCACCGATCTTTTCTCCTTTGGAGCCGTTCTCTATGAGATGGCGACCGGCCAGCTGCCTTTCCGTGGAGGCAGTGACGCAATTGTCTTCGAGGCGATCCTGAACCGCCATCCAATAGCTGCGGTGCGTCTCAATCCCGACGTCCCTTCGGAGCTGGAACGGATCATCAACAAGGCTTTGGAAAAAGACCGCAATTTGCGCTACCAGCACGCCACCGAGATTCAGAGCGATCTGCTCCGGCTAAAGCGGGACATAGAATCCACATCCCTTGCGGCAGCGTCGGATGATGCATCACCACCTGAAACGTCCACTCCCCGGCCGCCGTCAGATTCCGGTTCCAAGCGTACTCTCGAAATGGCTCACGTCCTGTTCATGGACATCGTTGCCTATTCCCGCCTTCCCATGGATCAGCAGGAACAGGCACTGCTCCATTTGCAGCAAGCGGTACGCGAAACCAAGGAATTCGCGCGGGCGCAGACTAGCGATCAACTCATTCGACTGCCTACTGGCGATGGCATGGCGCTCGTTTTTTTGGGCGACGTGGAAGCACCAGTGCGCTGCGCTCTGGAGTTGCACCGCATCCTGCGCAGGTGGCCGGAGATTCATTTGCGGATGGGAATTCACACCGGGCCGGTATATCGCGTGGAGGACATCAACGCCGCCCGTAACGTGGCGGGCAGCGGCGTCAACCTCGCGCAACGGGTGATGGATTGCGGAGATGGCGGGCATATCCTGGTATCCAAAGCCGTAGCCGATGTGCTCGATCAGGTGAGCACCTGGCAGACGGCCTTGCATGATCTAGGGGAAGCTGAGGTCAAGCACGGCGTCCGTGTGCATTTGTATAACCTGTACACAGATGAAGCCGGGAATCAGCAAGTGCCGCAGAAGCTCAGCGTCGCCCGGACGAAGGCGGCCAAGACACGTTCCCAGGCGAAAAAGAACCGGCTGTCGCTGGGAGTCGTGGCGACGGGCGTGATCGCCGCGCTTGCGGTGGGCGGACTTATCTACTACCAGCACAGGCGGCAGATGTCGAAACTCACTGATAGCGACACCATTGTTCTCACCGATTTTGCCAACAGCACCGGCGACCCAATATTCGACGATACGCTGAGGACGGCGCTAAAGGCTGCGTTGCGCCAATCGCCTTTTTTGAAGGTCCTCTCCGACAGCCAAGTGGCAAAAACCTTGAAATTGATGACGCGTCCCGCCGACACCAAGCTCACGCCGGAGGCGGCCCGCGAACTGTGCCAGCGGGCAGGCAGCAAAGCCTTCATTGCCGGAGCGATTGGCAGTCTGGGCAGCAAATATGTGCTGGAATTGAAAGCAGTGAACTGCCAGAGCGGAATTCAGCTGGCCGAGGATCAAGTGACGGCATATTCCAGGGAGAGTGTGCTGGACACGCTGGGCGTCGCGGCGACGAAGCTGAGGAGCGAATTGGGCGAGTCGCTCGCCACTGTGCGGAAATTTGATGTTCCGCTGTCAGCGGAAACCACGGCTTCGCTCGATGCTCTGAAGGCATACACGCTTGGCGCCTGGCAACTCAACGTCAAGAACGATTTCGGCACGAGTCTCAAACTCCTTAAGAGGGCGGTCAGCCTCGACCCCAATTTCGCCATGGCTTACAACGGGCTGGGATCATGTTACGCCAACATGGGCGAGGACAGCCTCGCGGCGGAGATGAACCGCAAGGCGTATGAGTTGCGGGATCGGGTTAGCGAGCGCGAGAGGCTCCACATCGAATCGGATTACGAAGAGTATGTCACTGGCAATCTGGAACAGGCCCGCGAGGCCTATAACGTTCTAGGGCAGTTGTATCCTCGTGATGAGACCCCGCCCATTAACCTCACCGGCATTTATGCAGCCCTAGGCAACTACGACCAAGCCCTTGCTGAAAGTCAGAAGGCGCTCACCGCCATTCCCGACGCAATGGCGTACCAGAACCTCGTAGACTCTTACCTCGACGTCAATCGCCTGGAGGAGGCCAGGAAACTTGCCCAGGAAGCGGACACTCGTGGTCTCAGCAGTCCCATGCTCCGTTTCTATCTCTATCAGGTCGATTTTCTGCAGCACGATACCGCCGCGATGGACAAAGAAGCAGCTTATTTGAAGGCCGCTCCTGGCATGGCCGACTCCTTGCTGTTTTACGAATCTCTTACCGCCGCCTACAGGGGACAGTTCGGCAAAGCGCGAGAACTGATTGGTCGTGCAGCCCAGATCGCGGCCCAAGCCGACGAAAAGGAACAAGCGGCGAGCTACGAGGCGGAAGCCGCCATCCGCGAGGCGGTCGCCGGCAACTTCGTTTTAGCGAAACAACAAGCCCATGCCGCTCTATCAAAATCGCCGAAGGGCAAGAATGTTGAGGCAATTTCGGCGGTGGCCCTGGGCATGACAGGCGATTCCCTGCAATCCATGCGCCTGGCGGACGACCTGAACAGGCGTTTTCCGCAAGATACCCTGGTGCAGTTCAACTATCTGCCAACCATCCGGGCACTCGTCGCGCTCGGACGCGGGCGTGCGGAGGAGGCGCTTAATGCGGTGGCGCCGGCTGCGCCCTATGAACTGGGGGGACCTCAGGACGTCCTGTTTTGTCTATATCCAGTTTACGTCAAGGGTGAAGCGTTCCTGGCATCCCATCAAGCTGAAGCCGCTAAGTTGGAATTCCAAAAGATCATTGATCACCCCGGGGTCGTCTTGAACGAACCCATCGCTGCCCGTGCTCATCTCCAAATCGGCCGAGCGTATGCTATGGCTGGTGATCTTCCTAAAGCGAGAGCCGCCTACCAGGAGTTCCTCACCCTCTGGAAAGACGCCGACCCCGACATCCCCATCCTGAAACAAGCCAAAGCGGAGTATGCGAAGATGCAATAACCGTTCGGGGATCAATGCCTTTGGTTCACCATGACTAAAGAGGAGGGCTGAAGCCGCTAATTGACTTGGTGGAAGCGTTGTTTCGGGCTGCGGCTTCTCTTGGATGATTCACCGTGCGCCGCTAGAGCACCCCGCCGGTCTTTATTGCCAGAGCATTCAGAGCCATCTCCAGTTTCGTAATGGCCTCACCGATTTCTGGATGTGCTCCGATCTTCTCTTGCAGCCCCTTTAGAATCTGGTGAGCACTTGCAATGTGCGCTTCCGCATCCGCTGAATTTTGATCACGATTCCGTTCGCCCTGTGTTTCCATAGCCGCCCGCTCCTGTCTGTCTCTCAACTCTTTACAACATCTCGCAGTATTCTACGCATTGGATGGCGGGTAACCCACTTCCGTGGCGAGTCTCGAAACCTGGGGTGCCGAAACTTGGGGTGCCCCATTTCTCACGTCTCTTGCGAGAAGTGGGCTCTTGACTTACAGCTCACGATCAGTCTGGAGTTAGTCGTGTCAATCTTCATTACTAGTTGGGAAGATAGAAACACGAAAGCCCCGGTAGTCATCCGGGGCCATTCGGCAGAACTGGTACTGAACACCGCCCGCCAACCTTAGTGATAAACCCGGCGCTGACGGTGTCGAGTAATAAAGTGAAAGTCGAGCGACCTCATTCACGCGGCGTAGCGAAGGGCCTGCAAAATGTCTTCACGCTCCAGATAAGGGGTAGTCAGCCAGGATATCTTCGATCATATAGCCCGCGCCAAACTGGCCGACAATCATGCTTACGGTGACACGCATGCCCCGAACGCAGGCTTTTCCTCCCATCACGCCCGCTTCCTGGGTAATGCGATCAAGCTGCGTCATGTTGTCCCCCTCCCGATACCGCCGTTGCGCTGAGAATCGCCGTAACAGTCGTGCCGTCGAGGTTGGTGCCGTCTCGCCCCTCGCGCGATTGCGGCGGAGTTCTATTGCGGGTTTCTATATGAAGTGACGGGAAGAATGCTGGCGGAGGATAGGTAGTTCACGGTATGGACCCCAGGGCGGGAGTCTGACTAGTCTTAAGATGAAAATCGTTGATCAAAACTGGAGCTTAACCATGAACATGTCTTGCTTACACCGCCTTCTCACAGCCGTCCTGGTTATTTTCGGGTTGTTCGTCCTTGGTAATACCGCGTTTGCAGCGGCCGAAGCACAGGAGCACCATGAGGCGAAAAAGAAGGCACAGGAGCATCACGAATCGAAACCGAAAGCACAAAACCATCACGACGCGAAGCGATTAGTCGCCGACAAGCTCAAAACCGATGGCCGGCACGAAATTCACCAGAAAGGGAAATACCATACGTCGGTCGAAGTGAGAGGCGGGAAGATCGCCGGCGTGCATGTCAATCACGAAACGAAGGGAGAGATTCCCGTCAAGAAGTACAAAACCCACCAGAAAATGGTCCAGGCGGCACCTTCGCACCTCGTGTACGCTTCCTTCCTCTTAGGTCAGTACCAGGATATGGGCACGGTGTACATCGGTTATTCCTACGTGGACGAGGACGGAAACGAGGAAATCTACTGGTTTCCAGAAGAGATGATCGTTGACGGGGAGACCGGCGCAGTGGAGTACGTTCCAACAAGCTAAGGGGATCCGGAAGGTAAAAAGGGGCATGCAAATGGGGAATAAACCGTTCGGCATACGAGAATAAACGGCACCTTCCCCATTTCTTCGCTCTAACACTCATCCGATTGAGGAGCCGTTCCCTTGTCTCCTGCGCCCGTACCTTATAAAGTACACCGCGCGCCTGTCAAGTCTACTTTAGTAGACATTCGACGTCCTCGAAAGTAGACATTCCTTCCACAGGCTATCCCCTTGATTCCATTACTCCGCCCAAAAGCCCGCACGAAGAATCAACAACTTGCGCCGGAAACTTTTCTGCGAAGTGAAATGTTCCAGTTGGAACATTCAGCACAATGTTCCAGTCGGAACATTCAGCCGGTTCGCCCTGTTCTTACTCGCTGGTGAAGTAGTCCACCGTCACTGGGTTCTCGAAGAGCGAATAGTCGCGGGTCACGACCGTGATGCCGCTGTCGGTGACGAAGTAGCGCGAGCGGTCGGCTTCGGTGTCGTAGCCGATCGTCGTGCCTTCAGGCAGGTGGACGTTGCGGTCGATGATGCAGCGCCGGATACGGCAGTGGCGTCCCACAGCGACGTGCGAGAACAGAATGGACGCGTCGATTTCGCAATAAGAATTCACCCGCACGTCAGGAGAGAGAATGGAATTCTTGACCATGCCTCCGGAGACGATGCAGCCGTTGGAGACGATGGAGTCGAGCGCCGTGCCCATACGCTCCTTTTCCGCGAACACAAATTTCGCCGGCGGATACTGGCGCTGGTGGGTGCGGATGGGCCAGGCCTGATCGTAGAGGTTGAAGATGGGCGAGACGGAAACGATGTCCATGTTGGCTTCGTAGTAGGCCTCGAGCGTGCCCACGTCGCGCCAGTACAGCGCCTCTTTTTTATTTTCGTCGAGGAAGTCGTAGGCGAAGACGCGATAGTCGTCGATCATTTTGGGCAGGATGTCTTTGCCAAAGTCGTGGCTCGAGCCTTGATCTTCGGCGTCCTTGAGCAGCACTGGAATGAGCACGTCGGCATTGAAGAGGTACACGCCCATGGAGCCTGCGACCTTCTGAGGGTTCCAGGGGGAACGCAGCTTGGTATCTGTGGGCTTCTCTTCGAAGCCATTGATGCGGCCGTCTTTGTCGACGTCGACCACGCCGAAGCGGGAAGTCTCTTCGAGATCGATCTGGATGGTGGCGAGCGTGATGTCGGCAGAGGAATCGACGTGCTGCTTCATCATCTTGCCGTAATCCATTTTGTAAATGTGGTCGCCGGAAAGAACGAGGACGTACTTGGGCTGCTCGGAGCCGATGGAATAAATATTCTGGTATACAGCGTCCGCGGTACCTTGGTACCACTGATCGCTGACCCGCTTCATGGGGGGAAGAACTTCGATGAACTCCCCGACTTCGCGGCCGAGAACGTTCCAGCCTTCGCGGATGTGGCGATTGAGCGAGAGCGCCTTGTACTGCGTGAGGATGTAGACGCGGCGCAGATCGGAGTTGAGGCAGTTGGAAAGAGTGATGTCGATGATGCGGTACATTCCGCCGAAGGTGACGGCGGGCTTGGCGCGGTCGCGGGTAAGAGGGTAGAGGCGCTCTCCCGCGCCGCCGGCGAGAAGAACTCCGAGAGTGTCTTTCATGGACATGGAACCCCGCACCAGAAAAACAGTAGATGGTAGCACAGGGCGGAGGGTTGGCGGTGATGGAGGATTCAACTTTCCGCTGCTGCCCGGCCGATGAGCTTCCATAGCCTTTGGCGGTTCCAAGCTCGGATGGTTGCCAGTAATATATTGATCATCATCAATATGTTACGAAGGACACGGGCGAGGGCAAGGTGGAAAACGGAGGGCGATTTGCAGGGAAGCGAGAAGCAGGTTCCTCACCGCGCTTTCAGCGCGGTTCGGAATGACAAGAGTTGGGGTAGATTCTGGCGATAGATTGCGATCTGCTGCTTGACTGCATCGAGGGCTCCGAAGCCCCAGAGGTTGGCGGGTTCGATGTCGTCGTCGGTGTTGGCGTCGAAGCCTTCGTCGGGCTGGACGAATTCGTTGAACTGATGGATGAGCAGGAAGATGGGCTCGAGTTGGTTCGCGTCAGTCATGAAAGAACTGAACGTTTCGTACGTTCCGTTTGTTCCGAAACGCAGGGCGTCGTCGGGACAGTAGGGAAGAGCGTTCTCATTCGGGCATCCCCATCCGTACTGCCCGGCGGTGGCGATGGAAGAGGTCATGTTTTCCACGCGTGAGCCGCGTTCGTTGTAAGAAGGATAATAGGGGCAATAGGGGAGCGTGCAGGTTGGGTTGAGCCGGTCAACCCAACTCCAAAACTCATATTCGGGATTGATTTCCACCGGGCCGTTGGCCTTGCCTGGGTTCAGCCAGAGATAGGGCTGACTGTCGAGATATCCCGCCATCATTTTGAAAGTATATTTCTGGCCGATCTCAGGATGGTCTGTCAGGAAGTTTCTGATTTGAAACCAGAGGGGATTGTCGGCGCGGCTGGGATCTTGCGCTGCGCCGAGGAAAATCAGCATCAGAGGTTTGCCTTCGTAGATTACCTGGCGGTCGGGATATCGCTGGAGCAGCGAACCAAAGAAGTCGACTTCCTTTTCGAAGGCGGTCTTACCATCGATATCCATATAAAAGACATTTTCGTCGATGCCGCCGAGGAGCGGAATCAGCTTGAGGTTGGTGCCCAGCTTGGTCCACGCGGGATAAAGGTTGCCGGTGTTGTCGCGGATGGTCTGGTTATAGGAGCGAAAAGCGGAGGTGCAGTTGGGGAGATATTTTCTGGCGAACCAGATGGTGTTGAAGATGCAGCTTACGTTATTGGTGACTTCGCTGATGGCGGCATCGACGCCGATGTACTCCATCCAGGCGACGTGCTGCTGGATTACGTGAGAGTCGGTGCTGTCGTAGCCTCCGCCGACGCTTTGCATGTCGGCGGATTGCAGCAGGGGCTTGGCTGCCGTGCCCTGGAAGGTCGCAGCCTTGGGTCCGAACCAAGCTTCATATTCCATCACGACGATGTGGCTGTTGTTGTCGACAATTAGCGGGCCGGTGGGGGCGGAGGAGGCAGCGGTTAATGAGGATGCGAGGAGGACGGCGAGGGTTATCGAGGCGGGATGAGTCGCAAGAATGTTTCGCCGCATGTAGAAGGATAACCCTTATCCCAGGGAGAAGTTTCGGATAGGTAGTGAGGGGTACTGTCCTAAACTTGCGTTGGAGAAAAGCGGCTAGTCACCTTCGGCCTCATCGTGGGATTGCACGACGAACTTGCTGCCATCTATTTCTTGATTGCAATGCCGCGACAGCAACGATTGGACCATGCCAGTGCGCAAATCCAGAAAAGAATACCCCCAAGCTGCTACACAAGGCTGCGCGAGCGGTCCATGTAAGACTGAATAGTTTTTTGGCGGATAAGAAATACCTGCACTGCACAGGGGTTATCTTGCAGAAGATTAAGATACCACTCATGATTGTCGTACTGCAACGGTCGCAGATAGAACTTGTTCGGCTGTCTATTTTCGCGCGTTCTCTGTCTGCATCTTGGCACTGCATTCGCTCGAGTGTAGCAAGCGGTGCGGCAAGCCAAGATCGCCGATCAATAGCCCCTCGGTCGCGCTCGACTTGCTCCACTTCCCAACCGTGACTGAGAAGCATAACAGTCTTGAATTCAAATGTTCCCTTGGGCTGTCTCCCGGAACGGACCACAAAGCCGTCAGGCGCGTACTGAGAGCAATTCGCGCAGAGTCCATACGAAGGTCGCATCGCAGAGGAACACCGTTTCCAGCTAACGACCTGCGGACTATTTTCCTTTTTCTTCTTCGATTTTGATGCGGAGGGATTTCAGGAACTTCAGGTCCTGGTCGTTGATTTTGAATTCGGGGTTGGTGGAGAGAGTGGTTACGAGGGAAGTTTTGTCGGAGGATTTTTCGCCCTGTTTGCTGACGCCGATGGTGGCTTCGAGGACGAGGAAGATGTCGTAGCCGCCTTCTTTGATGCGGGAGACTACTTCGGCGATCTGTTCGGAGTCGGAGAGAGATTCGTTGATGGCTTCGCCGAGTTCCTTCATTAGTTGTTTGAGTTGTTGGTCCAATTGGTCCCCCGATCGCCGTCCGCTCAGAACCTTAATACTGATGCTTAGATGCCTGCGGCCGGCGAAGCGTTTCGCGTGCGGACGCGGGTTTGCGTCATTGTAGCGCTGGAGGCTGTTAAAATCGAGGCCGTGAGCAAGGTTTCTACTGTACAAAAGTTAGGGGTGGTGGCGCGGGTGGCTGGGCAGCAGGTGAAGCGCAGCCGGATCGCGCGGGCGAGCGGCTGGCGCCGTGGCAGCCACCGGACGCGCTTTGGGGAAGGCGGCGCATCAGTTGTGGCTGGAGGTTACCGGGCTGGTCTTCTTGTTAATGGCCGCGGCGGGCGGGTTTGAAGCGGCTAAAGAGTATGGGAAATATGCGGCTGGGCGGGCTGGGGTTCGGGGGGTGGTGGTGGCGGTTTGTTTTACCGTGACGTTTGGGTGGTTTGGGGTTAGTTCGTTTTGGAGGGTTCGGCAGAAAGGCAAAACCCTTGACCACAAAGGGCGCTAAGGTACACGAAGGAAAATCATTTTTACGGTGACGTTTGCGTGGTTTGGGGTGAGTTCGTTCTGGAGCGGAAGGGCGGGCGGCGGTGATGGTGGGGGTTGAGGCGCCGCAGGCGACAGCAGGTTCCCTTCGGCAAGCTCAGGGCAGGCTCTCTGCGCTGCGCGCTTCGGAATGACAAGAGTTTCAGGGGTGCGGAAAGAGTGTTTTTCCATGGCGGACACAGTCAAGGTAGCGAATCAGAGCTCGGAGGCGGAGACTTCATCGCATATTCCGGTGAAGGCGCTTTATACGCCGGCGGATCTTAAGGGGTCCGACTATGAGAGTGAGGTTGGGTATCCGGGGGAGTATCCGTTTACGCGGGGCGTGCAGGCTACGATGTACCGCGGGCGGTTGTGGACTATGCGGCAGTATGCGGGCATGGGTGACGCTGAGGAGTCGAACAAGCGCTACAAATATTTGCTGGCGAATGGCACTACCGGGCTTTCGGTGGCCTTTGATTTGCCGACGCAGATCGGGATGGATTCCGACCATGCGCTGGCCGCGGGCGAGGTGGGCAAGGTGGGAGTGGCGATTGATTCGATCGAAGACATGGAGCGGTTGTTTGCCGGCATCGATCTGACCAAGATTTCTACATCGATGACCATCAATGCGACGGCATCGATCCTGCTGGCGTTGTACGTGGCGGTGGCGCGGCGGCAGGGCGCGGACATCCGGAAACTTTCAGGGACGGTGCAGAACGATGTGCTGAAGGAGTACATCGCGCGCGGGACCTATATTTATCCGGTGCCGCAGGCGATGCGCGTGATTACCGACATATTTGCCTGGGCGAAGGAGAACGTTCCGGAGTGGAATACGATTTCGATTTCGGGCTATCACATGCGGGAAGCGGGGTCGACGGCGGTGCAGGAAGTGGCGTTCACGCTGGGCAACGGCATGGCTTATGTGGAGGCGGCGGTAAAGGCTGGGCTGGATGTGGATCAGTTTGCGCCGCGGTTGTCGTTCTTTTTTAATGCGCACAGCAATTTTCTGGAAGAGGTGGCGAAGTTCCGGGCGGCGCGGCGGATGTGGGCGCGGATTATGCGGGAGCACTTTAAGGCGAAGAGTCCGAGGTCGTGGATGTTGCGGTTTCATACGCAGACGGCGGGGTCGACTTTGACGGCGCAGCAGCCGGAAAACAATATTGTGCGCACGGCGATTCAGGGACTGGCAGCGGTGCTGGGCGGGACGCAGTCGCTGCACACGAATTCTTATGACGAGGCATTGGCGCTACCTACACAGCAGGCGGCGCGGATTGCTTTGCGGACGCAGCAGGTGATTGCTTACGAATCGGGCGCGCCGCAGACGGTGGATCCGCTGGCGGGGTCGTATTATGTCGAATGGCTTACGAATGAGATCGAGAAGTGTGCGGCGGAGTACCTGGGCAAGATTGAAGTGATGGGCGGGATGCTGAAGGCGATTGAGCGCGGATTTGTGCAGCAGGAGATTCAAAACGCGGCGTATCAGTATCAGCAGGCCGTGGATAGCGGGGAGGCGGTGGTGGTGGGAGTGAACCGGTATGGGGTGGATGAAGAAAAGCCGATTCCGACCCAGAAGATTGATCCGGCGCTGGAACCGAAGCAGGTTGAGCGAGTGCGGGCTTTGCGGGCGCGGCGGGATGCAGGTCCGTGGAAAGCCGGGTTGAAGAGCGTGGAAGATGCGGCGCGGTCGGGCGGGAATGTTATGCCTCGGATTGTGGCGGCAGTGGAGGCTTACGCGACCGTAGGTGAGATTTCGGATGCGATGCGGCGGGTGTTTGGGGAATACCGGGAAGCGGTTGTGATTTGAAAACCGTCGTCGGTCGTTAGTCGTTGGCTTGGCTATCCGCTGACTGATGATCAATCCACGGAAACTGTGTCTAAGTCTCTGCAAAAATCCATCCTTTCTTACTTACTTATGGTTCGTGCGGAATGGTAAGGGACTTTCTTCTCATTCGGCAGGTTCTCGATGGAGGCGGCCCACGCATTTGAGGAAAAATCTACTTGCAGTCTCTCGCCGTGTTGGGTACTGTATGTGAACCACTTCGCGCTTGGGGCTCGAAGCTTGGACTCTTGCTTATACGCTCTTCTCTTTTCTTTATTGGCCTATTTCCGGTTTGTTCCAAAAATTACGAACCAAAATATCGGCTCGCTTTGAGGTTGAGCCAATCGGTAGCCTAAACCCCCCCGCTGAATGAGGAAAGCATGAAGACTCTGCAGTCCCTGCACCGCGAGCCGTCTATCACCAACCTCAACCGCGCCGCTTTTGCAATGGTTCCAGCACTGTTGCTTTTTTTTGCAGTTCCCGCATTTGCCGGAAACCTGGTGCTGAGTGCCACCGGCGGCACGTTCGTAATGGGCACCACGGTGGGATCCAATGTCACGCTGACCGGTGCCACGACGACCAGTCCGGCCGGGAGCATTTCCTTCTCCTGCACCGTCAGCTCGATAGGCGGTAGTTATCCAGTGGTCTACGCCTGCACGGGCGGCAGCTTTACTTTTACTTCAAATGACGGGTTGACTACCGTGTCCGGCACCTTCACCACTGCCGCGGTCGATGAGTGGGTGTCCGGAGGCGGCAGGGGCGGGCATACACACTATAGCTATGAATTTCTCGGCCCATTTTCCGGGATCGAAACACTCAGCGGCGTCAGTGCGGCAGTGAATGGCGAAATTGTGGTGAACGTAGGAACCTTCACCTCCCCGCTCGGCTCGACCATGGTCGGCGCCAGCACTACCGGCGTGAACTGGGACTATACGCCTTTGTACATCGCGGACTATTCGTTTTCGCGCATCATCCAGGTGGATGACCTATCTGGAACCAACGAGTTGTCCTTCGGCTCGACTGGGACAGGCACCAACCAGTTCTACGGCACCAGCGGAATTGCCGTGGATTCGAGCGGCCGCATTTATATTGGGGATCTCTACAACGCGCGCATCGTCCGTATCGATGACATGACCGGTAAGAACTGGACCACATTTGGCACCTATGGTTCCGGGGCAAACCAGTTCAGCTACGCGACCGGCGATATTGCGATTGACTCGCTGGGCCGCATCTACGTTTGTGACCTCGGCAACGGCCGTATCGATCGTTTCGACGACATGAGTGGCACAAACTGGACCACCTTTGGCACTCCCGGCACTGGCGTCAACCAGCTCGAGGGCCCTACCGGAATCGCATTCGATTCAGCCGGAAACATCTACATCGCCGATAACGGCAACGGGCGCATTATTCAGATGGCTGACATGAACGGTACAAACTGGACTACATTCAGCCCGGCCGGCGCGGTCACCCATGTTGCCGTTGATCCACAGAATCGGATCATCTACGGCGACTCCCCACCCAACACCGTTAGTCGGATTGACAATATCACGGGTGCCAACCCGGTCACCCTATCTTTTGGCAGCGCAGTAGCCGGGATCAACGGCATACAGGTGGATATGTACGGAACCACCTACGTCGCCACGCAGTACGGTGGCGAAATGATGTTCGATGACATTACCACCGGTGCTGGATTCTTGTCCGCCAATCTGATCAGCCAGCCGAGTGGCATCGCTGTTATCCCCGTACCTAATCCCGTTCCTGCTGTCAAGCTCTCCAGCACCAGCCTGACGTTTGCCGCGCAGAATACTGGAACGGTCAGCCCGCCGCAGAATATCACCCTGACCAACTTCGGCAGCGCGCCGCTCGACCTCACCCTAACAGCGTCGAAGGATTTCCGGGTCGGTGGCACCTGCCCCAGCGCCTTGGGGGGCGGATACAATTGCACCATTTCGGTAAGCTATGCTCCCACTGTGACTGGAGCCGAAACCGGCACGGTGACGCTCACTGACAACGCCTTCACAGGCACGCAAACCATCGCTCTGAGCGGTACTGGCACCGCTCCGGTCGTCGGTATCTCTCCGGGCACGGTGAATTTCCAGCCGCAGTTACTCAATACCACCAGTAATGCGCAGGCGGTATTCCTCAGCAACACCGGCACGGGACCGCTTACCTTCGGCGGATCCGCGATCTCCACCACGGGCGATTTTGCCCAGACCAACAATTGCGGTTCGGCCCTTGCTGCCGGGACCGTGTGCCAGATCAACGTCACTTACAAACCGACCATCGTTGGATCCGAGACTGGAAATCTGTCCGTGATGAGCAACGCCGCTACCCAGACGGTGACGCTCACGGGAACCGGGTCGTCCGCGACTCCGAGCTACTCGGTTTCGCCAGAAAGCGTGGAGTTCTCTCCGCAGCTCATCAACACCAAAAGTACGTATCAGTCGGTCGTTCTGACCAACACCGGGACGACGTCCTTCACGGTGAGTAGCTCCTCGATCACCGGCGACTTCTCGAAAACCGGGACGTGCGGAACTCTCAAAGCCAAACAGACCTGCACATTCAAGGTTTACTTCACGCCTAACGCCGGAGGCACCCGCACCGGCTCGCTGACTTACCATCTCTCGACCGGAACGACCATCACGATCGCGCTGACCGGCACGGGCGAAGCCACCGCCACGGGCTGGCTGACCTTCAATCCCTCGTCGCTCAACTTCAATAACGGATACGTTGTGGGAGACAATCCCAGCATGACCATCACGGTCACCAACACCAATGGGATTTTCACTGGAATCTACAAGATCACCAAGACCGGTTCCAGCACCTTTACCCAGACGAACAACTGCGGGAGCGGTCTTGCTGCCAACGCCACCTGCACCATCACGGTGACGTTCACGCCCACCAAGGTAGGAACCGTGACCGGAACGCTGACGGTGACAGAAAGCGCCGGCACGGCTCACGCCATCGCGCTGAGCGGGACCGCCGTTTCCGGCAATTAGGATGTTGAAAACACACACTCACATGGTTGGCTTGGCCGTCTCGCCTTTCGCCGAAAGAAAAGCCCCGCCCAAGGAGCCTTAGCGGCGGAATATTTGGGAAAGATTGAAGTGATGGGCGGGATGCTGAAGGCGATTGAGCGCGGATTTGTGCCGCAGGAGATTCAGAACGGGGCGTATAAATATCAGCAGGACGTGGATCGTGGGGATGCAGTGGTGGTGGGAGTGAACCGCTTTGGAGTGGAGGAGGAAAGGGCGATTCCGACTCAGAAGATTGACCCGGCGTTGGAGCCGAAGCAGAGATTTCGGATGCGATGCGGAAGGTGTTTGGAGAATATCGGGAAGCGGTGGTGATTTGAGGTGCGCTGAGTCGTCGTTAGCCATTGGTCGTTGGCTCTTATCCTCTGGAATCGGCGTCGGAGGTTTTGTAGTCGCAGGAGGAGCGGCAGGGCTCGCAGTACATGAGTCCGTCTTTGCAGATGCGGATGTCGAGTTGCGACTGGCAGAGGACGCAGAACTTGTCGCAGTCGCAGTGATCTTCCGGCATTTCGCACTGACCGCAGCGGAATTTGACGGGGGCGGTTCCGTAGGACATGGAAGTAATGTAGCGCTGGGCTGCGGGATGGGGAACGTGCCGTTGGTAACATCAATTGCTGATTTCTGATTGTTGATTGTTGATTGAAAAACCTTTGCACATGCGTCCGATTTCATAATCAAAAACCAGCAATTTTCTTCACTCCGAAAAGCGGGTGGTTCCTGGCCTGCGGTCTACGTGCCCTATAATTCCTAGCAATGACCTTCCAACAGGTGCTGGATGGGGCGGGAGTCCTCGCTTGCGGCGGCGACCCGGGTGTTAGCGGTGTGGAATATGACTCGCGGCGGGTGAAACCAGGGTGTTTGTTTGTGGCCATGCGCGGGGAGTCCAGCGACGGGAACCGGTTTATCGATTCGGCGATTTCGGCTGGGGCGGTGGGGGTGGTGACGGATTCGGCGGCGGAAAAGGCGCGTCCCGGCGTGGCCTGGGCGGTGGTGCCGAACGGACGGCGGGCCTTGGCGCGGGTTAGCGCTAACTTTTATAAAAAGCCGGCGCAGCGGATTGCGGTCACGGGAATTACTGGGACGAATGGGAAGAGCACGACCGCGTTTCTGGTGGAATCGATTCTTACCGCGGCGGGGCGGAAGAGCGCGCTGATTGGGACGATTGAATATCACGTGGCGGGGAAAGTTTTGCCGGCGCCGCATACTACGCCGGAGGCGCTGGAACTGAATCGCATCTTCAACGAAGCGTTGGGCAACGGAGCTACGGACGCGGTGATGGAGGTTTCGTCACACGCGCTCGCGCAGGAGCGGGTGTTTGGCGTCCCGTTTGATGTGGCTGTGTTTACGAATCTGACGCGCGATCATCTGGACTATCACAAGACGATGGATGACTATTTTGCGGCCAAGCGGGTGCTGTTTGAGGGCTCCGGGACGGATGCTCCGCGAGCGGTAGTGACGAACTTGGATGATGAGTCCGGGGCGAAGATTGCGGAGTTCAGCCGGAGGCGGAGCTCGCTGGTGCTGAAGTATGGGTGGGATCGCGGTGACCTGCACGCGGAGAAGGTGGAGATCACGAGGCGCGGGACGCGGTTTGACCTGGTGATGCCGTCGGGAAAAATTGCGGTGTTTTCGGCGCTGATCGGGCGGGTGAATGTGTACAACATTCTGGCGGCGGCGGGAGCGGGCCATGCGCGCGGGTGTCCGGTGCAGGCTATTGCTAAGGGGATCGATCAGCTGGTGTGCGTTCCGGGAAGATTTCAGCGGGTGGACTGCGGGCAGCCATTCACCGTTGTAGTGGACTATGCGCATACTGACGATGCTTTGCGGAATCTGACGGCGCAGGGGCGGGAGTTGGTGTCCGGAGCGAAGGGGCGGGTGTTGACTGTGTTTGGATGCGGTGGGGATCGCGACCGGAAGAAGCGTCCGTTGATGGGCGAGGCGGCGGGGCGGGGGAGCGATTTTGTGGTGCTGACTTCGGATAATCCTCGGAGCGAGGATCCGCTGGCCATTATTAATGATGCGCTGGTGGGGCTGCAGAAGACTGGAGTGAAATATAGCGTCGAGCCGGACCGGCGCAAGGCGATTGCGCTGGCGATTGGCGAGGCGCGGCCGGGAGACATCGTGCTGCTGGCGGGGAAGGGGCATGAGAAGGTGCAGGTAGGGCGGGAGGGTGCGGTTTCTTTTGACGATTTGGAAGTGGCAAGGGGGGCGCTGCGGGCGGCGGGGTTTGAGTGCGAGGGGGTTGCCGGAGACAAGAAATGAAGCTGACACTTTCCAGGATCGCTGAGTTTGTTTCCGCGGCAGGGTCGTTTGCGCCTGAAGAAGTGGCGCAGGGGTACTCGATTGACTCGCGGACCGTTGGGCCGGGGCAGCTTTTTTTTGCGGTGAAGGGGGAGCGGCTGGATGGACACGACTTTGTGGAGTCGGCGCTGGAAAAGGGGGCGGTCGCTGCGGTCGTGCGGAGAGATCAGTTGGAGCGTTATCCGAAGCGGTCGCCTTTGCTGGCAGTCGAAGACACGTTGATGGCGCTGCAGACTCTGGCTACGGCGGTGCGGAAGTTGTGGGGAAAGCCGCTGGTCGGGGTTACGGGCTCGATGGGAAAGACTACAACTAAGGAAGCGATCGCGCATGTTTTGAGCACGCGGCTGCGGGTGCTGAAGTCGGAGGGGAACTTCAACAATCATTTTGGTTTGCCGCTTATGCTGCTGAAACTGGAGCCGGAGCATGACGTGGCCGTGATCGAAATGGGGATGTCGCATGCGGGGGAGATTCGGGCGCTGGCGAAGATTGCGCAGCCGGAGATTGGAGTGGTGACCAACGTCGCTCCGGTGCATCTGGAGTTTTTCGATTCGGTGGCGGGGATTGCTCGGGCGAAATATGAACTGATCGAGTCGCTGCCGGCGGGTGGGACGGCGGTGTTGAACGCCGACGATGAATACGTTTCGCAGTTTGGGCGCGACTTCAAGGGCAAAGTGGTGATGTATGGGACGCGGGCTGCCGCGGACGTGCGGGCGGAGAATGTTCGGAATTGCGGGGCGGAGGGGTCGGAGTTTGATGTGGTGATTGGGGGCGTGCGCGAACGCGCGACGCTGCCGCTGGTGGGGGAACACAATGTCCTGAATGCGCTGGCGGCGGTGGCCGTGGGGCTGGAGCGCGGGATGAAGCCTTCGGAGGCGGTGGGGGCGCTGGCTGGATTGGCTCCGGCGGACAAGCGTGGAGAGGTAGTCCGACTGGGCAACATCACGGTGATCAACGATTGTTACAATTGCAATCCGAAAGCGCTGGACGCGATGGTGGATGCTTTGGCGGCGATGGCGGCGCGGCGGCGCATTGTGGTGGCGGGCGCGATGCTGGAGCTTGGTCCGACGGAGGAGGAATTGCACCGGCAGGCTGGTGCGCACATGGCAGAGAAAAAGATCGATTGCTGCTGGGTGTGCGCGGACCTGCGGAGGCCATGGTGGAAGCGGCGCGGCGGGCTGGGATGCGGGCTGAATTTGTTTCCACGCCGGAAGAAGCCGGGGAATGGCTGGCGCGCGAGGCGCGGGATGGCGATGTGGTGCTGATGAAGGCTTCGCGCGGGGTGAAGCTGGAGAAGGCGCTGGAAGTGTGGAAGGCTCGCCGCGGCGGCGCAGGGAGTAATTAGTGGCAGTTAAGATTACGGAGCGGGACGGAGGCTGATTGCTCTATTGGTTGTTGTATCTGAAACTGCAACATTATTTTCCGCCGTTCCGCATTTTCCGCTATCTGACGTTCCGCACTGCTTTTGCCAGTCTTACCGCACTGTTTACCGCGCTCATCGTGGGGCCGCTGGTGATCAACCGGCTGCGCGAATTCCAGATTGGACAATATATTCGCGAGGAAGGTCCGAAGGCTCATCAGAAAAAAGCTGGGACGCCGACCATGGGCGGGTTGCTGATCGCGATCGCCATTGTGGTTCCCACGCTGCTGTGGGCGGACTTGAGCAACCGGTTTGTTTGGATCGCGGTGTTTGCCACGTGCGCCTTTGCGGCGATTGGATTCGCGGACGATTACACGAAAGTTGTGCATCGCCGGAATCTGGGTCTGACCGGGCGGGCTAAGCTGGGACTGCAGATTGCAACCAGCATCGTGATCGCCGTGATGCTGATCGCCATGCAGACTTATGGCATGTATTCGACCAAGCTGATTGTGCCGTTCATCAAGCAGTTCCATCCCGATCTGGTGGTTGATACCCTGGAACGTTTTCCGCATCTCTGGCCGCTGGCGTTTTGCCGTTCATCGGATTTGTGGCGCTGGTGATTGTGGGATCGAGCAATGCGGTAAATCTTACGGATGGGCTGGACGGGCTGGCGATTGGCTGTACGGTGATTGCCGCGGGTGCGTTGACTGTGCTGACGTATGTGAGCGGTCACGCGACATTTGCCAGTTACCTGGAAATCCCGCGCATGCCGCAGGTGGGCGAGCTGACGATTTTCTGCGGGGCGATGATGGGGTCGGCGATCGGATTCTTGTGGTACAACGCGCATCCGGCGGAAGTTTTTATGGGCGATGTGGGATCGCTGGCGCTGGGCGGGGCGATTGGGACGGTGGCGGTGATCATCAAGCAGGAACTGCTGCTGCCGTTTATTGGCGGAGTATTTGTGATCGAGGCGCTGTCGGTGATTCTGCAGGTGGGATCGTATAAGCTGCGGAAGAAGCGCATTTTCAAGATGGCTCCGATCCATCATCATTTTGAATTGATGGGATGGTCGGAGTCGAAGATCATTGTGCGGTTCTGGATTGCTTCGCTGGTGTTTGCGTTGTTTGCGCTGACGACTTTGAAATTGAGGTAAAGTGCAGTGGTCAGTGATCAGTGTCAGTGGTCGGTGAAAATCTTGCAGTCGCATGTTACTTCTTGGGTTTCACTGACTACTGGCCACTGACTATGGCCACTTCTTGAATCATGTGGAACTTAAAGACAAACGCGTGCTGGTGGTTGGGCTTGGCAAGTCGGGCGTGGCTTCGGCTCTGTTCTTGAAGGGGTACGGGGCTCGGGTTACGGTTTCCGATACCAAGAGCGGGGATGAGCTTCGCAACGAGATTCCTTCGCTGCTTGATCATGGAATTACCGTTGAGACTGGCGGGCACGGCGAGCGCACGTTTCGCGGGCAGGATCTGATTGTGGTTAGCCCTGGCGTTCCGGTGGATGCACCTTTGCTGGTGCAGGCTCGGGCTATGGGCGAGGCGGTGATCGGCGAGATTGAACTGGCGGCACAGTTTTTACCGGGGCCGATTGTGGCGATTACTGGGTCGAACGGAAAGACTACTACGACTACTTTGGCTGGAGAGATTCTGACTGCGGGAGGGTTGGCGACTTTGGTCGGGGGGAACATTGGGACTCCGGCGATTTCGCTGGCGGAGCGGGCTAAAGCAGATACGGCGATCGTGCTGGAGGTTTCGAGTTTCCAGTTGGAGACGATTCGGACATTTCGTCCGAAAGTTGCGGTGGTGCTGAACGTTACGCCCGATCATCTGGACCGGCATCGCACGTTTGAGGCTTACGTGGATGCGAAGGCGCGGATCTTCGAGAACCAGCGCGGTGATGATTTCGCGGTTCTGAATGAGGATGATCCGACTTGCGTGGGGATGGCGGCGCGGACTCGGGCGCAGGTGTTCTGGTTCAGCCGGCAGAAAGAAGTGAAGCAGGGAGCGTGGGTGCGCGAGGGAAAAATCCTGTTTCGTGACGGAGACCGGCAGCGCGACATTATGCTGGCCTCAGAGATTCCGCTGAAGGGGGCGCACAATCTGGAAAACGTGCTGGCGGCGGTGTGCGCGGGGGCGCTGATGGGATGCGCTCCGGAGAAAATTCGGCAGGCGGTGCGCGACTTCAAGGCAGTCGAGCACCGGCTGGAGTTTGTAGCGACGGTCCGCGGTGTGGATTATTACAACGATTCGAAGGCGACGAACGTGGATGCGACCATCAAGGCGCTGGAGTCGTTTCCGGCGAACATCCACCTGATTCTTGGGGGTAAGGATAAGGGCAGCGACTACTCCGTGCTCAACGACTTGTTGCGGCAGCGGGTGAAGCGCGTGTACACGATTGGGGCGGCGGCGGGGAAGATTGAGTCGCAGATCGTTTCTCCGAAAAGCGGGGGTGTTGAAGTCGTGCATGCGGAGACTTTGGAGAATGCCGTGCGCAAGGCGAATGTTGTCGCGCAGCCGGGCGATGTGGTGTTGCTGGCTCCGGCTTGCGCTAGCTTTGATCAGTTCAAGAATTATGAACAGCGCGGACAGGTGTTCAAGGAAATTGTGCGGGAACTGGCGGGGACGGCGAGAAAGTAGGCGTGTGAGGATCGTACCACCTGACGACTTGGTGCGTAGCGTTGAGAATGACGGCTTCGCAGTTGTTTCGAGTTGTCTCGATGAGTCAATTCTGGAGCATCTTTCTTTAGTCCTTAATGGCACTGAGCACGCTCAAAGAAACCTGCTGCGCGTACCCATCGTTCGCGATCTCGCGGCCGCACCACCAATAAAGCAACTTGTGGGCCAAACGGCTTGGAGTGGCATGAGAGGATTTGATCAGGCCCCCGGAACTCAAGCAAGGGCGGTCGGCGCTTTACACCTCGATTTCCGGCTCTTAGGCTTGAGGCATGGAAGTACATTTGACGCCCGATCAGGAAGCGTTTGTGCGGCAGGCCATCGAGTCTGGACGGCTGCACCGTGCCGAGGATGCGGTCGAGGAAGCCTTGCTGCTTTGGGAGGAGCGTGAACGCAACCGTGCGGAGATTTTAGCCGCAGTGGATGCGGCAGAAACCTCTCTGGATCGTGGTGAAGGACGCGTGATTGTGACCGAGCAGGATGTCCGTGACCTTGCCAACGATGTGAAGCGGCGGGGGCGTGCGCGTCTCGCAGCGGAGAGTCTGCTGCAAAGGCAGAAATAGAAACTCCCCTTGAAATCGGCAGCAGTGCGAGCCTGATAGGGATCCTTCGACTCCGCAAATGGATTCGCGTTCCGCGAAGCATTTGCTCCGCTCAGGATGACAAAGTGAGATTTAGTCTTCGCGCGAACCAAGACAATCAACAATCAAAAATCCACAATCAGCAATTCGTTCTCGCTGACTCTGCTGCTCCGTGGTGAAATGAACTTCCCATGGCAAAGCGGGTTAGTGTCGATCGCTGGCTGTTTACTGTCACCATGCTGTTGGTGTTTGTGGGGCTGGTGATGGTGTTTTCGGCGTCGGCCGTGATGGCGCGGGAGCGGTTTGGGTCGCCGTATGCGTTTTTGTTGAAGCAGTTGATTTGGGCGGCGGCGGGGCTGGTGGCGATGGTGGTGGCGATGCGGGTGGATTACCGTCGCTACAGGCATCCGGGGCTGGTGTTTTCGATGCTGGGGCTCACGACGCTGCTGTTGATTTCAGTATTCTTTCTGGACCGCTCGCACCATACGCATCGCTGGATCCACGCCGGCGGGTTTTCGTTTCAGCCTGCGGAGCTGGCGAAGCCGGTGTTGATCCTGTTTCTCGCTTACTTTCTCGAGAGCCGTGCGAAGGCGACCGCGAATTTCATGGACGACTGGCGCAACACGCTGGCGCCGGCGGCAGCGCCTGTGGTGGTGCTGCTGGGGCTGATTGTGCTGCAGCCCGACCTGGGTACGGCCATTGCCTGCGCGGGGATTGCGGCCTGCCTCCTTTATGTGGCGGGCATGCGGCTGCGGTATTTCGGGTATGCCTTTGGGGCGGCGCTGGTGCCGCTTTATTTTCTGATCTTTCACGTGAGCTTTCGGCGCGACCGCATTCTGGCTTTTTTGAATCCGTATGCGGAGCGGCAGAAGGCTGGATTTCATCTCATTCAATCGCTGATTGCCGTTAGTACCGGGGGCGTCACCGGTACGGGGCTGATGGAAGGCAAGCAGAAATTGTTTTACCTGCCGGAGCCGCACACCGATTTTATTTTTGCAGTCACTGCTGAAGAGTTGGGGCTGGTGGGAGCGGTGTGCGTGGTGACGCTGTTTGCGATCTTTCTGTGGCGGGGGATTCGGGCATCGTGGCGCACCGAAGACGTGTTCGGGCGGTATCTGGCGGTGGGGATTACGAGCATGGTGGTACTGCAGGCGTTCATCAATATCAGTGTGGTGCTGGGCATGATGCCGACCAAGGGGATTCCGCTGCCGCTGGTGTCGTATGGTGGGTCGTCGTTGTTTGTGACGCTGGCGTGCGTGGGCGTGCTGTTGAATATTACCAAGCAGGCCGAGTGAAGCATTGAGTCATTGAGTGATCGGGCCGTTGATTGATTGAAAGAGCCGTTTGATGGCCAATCACCAATCGCTCGATGACTCAATCGCTTAATCATTTATAGTCACTGCATGCGGGCCATTCTGGCGGGCGGCGGGACGGGAGGGCATGTCATTCCCGCGCTGGCGATCGCGAACGAACTCAAGAAAAGTTATGGGGCTGAGGTGCTGTTTATCGGGACGGCGCGCGGGATTGAGAACCGCCTGGTGCCGGCCGCGGGTTATCCGCTGCAACTGGTGCGGGTGGGGGCGCTGAAGAATGTCAGCCTGATGACGCGGGCGAAGACGGCCTTCGATTTGCCGCGGGCGGTGTGGGATGCGAGCCGCATGCTGAATGAGTTTGCGCCGGATGTGGTCATCGGCGTGGGCGGATATGCATCCGGGCCGGCAATGCTGGCGGCGGTGGTGAAGCATATTCCTACTCTGGCGTTTGAGCCGAATGTGGTGCCGGGATTCGCCAATCGCGTGGTGGCGCGATTTGTGTCGGCGGCGGCGGTGCATTTTGAGGAGACGGCTAAATATTTTCGGCACGCCGAGGTTACCGGTGTTCCCGTGCGGCAGGCCTTCTTTGAGATTCCCGCAAAGCGGGGGGGAACTCCGACTCTGCTGGTGTTTGGCGGAAGCCAGGGGGCGCATGCGATTAATGAAGCGATGATCCGGTGTCTGCCAGAGTTGCGGCGGCAGGCGCCGGGAATGCACATCATTCATCAGACCGGAGAGCGTGACTATAATGACGCGCTGACAGCTTATAAATCTTTGGGCGAGTCGGCGGAGGTTTTCAAATTCATTGAAGACATGCCGGCTGCGTTTGCGCGGGCCGATCTGGTGGTGTGCCGGTCGGGCGCGAGCACTGTGGCGGAGATTACGGCGGCGGGGAAGCCTGCGATTTTTGTGCCGTTTCCGAGGGCCGCGGACGATCATCAGCGTGTGAATGCGGAGGCGCTGGCGCGGGTCGAGGCGGCGGTGGTGGTTGAGGAGTCGAAGCTGGAGGGAGTATGGCTGGCGGAGACGATTGCGGCGCTGCTGGGAGATCCGCGGCGGTTGGAAGAGATGAGCGAGGCGGCGCGGGGCTTGGCGCATCCTGAGGCTGCGCGGGATATTGCGGCGATGGCGGCGCGAATCAGTGGTCAGTGGTCAGTGGTCAGTGGTCAGTAGCACCCGCGGTTTGACGCGGAGTTTGCGGGCACGCCTTTTCAGGAGTTCCAATCATGTTAATGCATGCGAGAGTCATCACCGGGATTGTTTCCTTCTCCCTCGCCCTGACTGGTCTGTTTCTGGCGAACATGTTCCTGGCCATGATGATCGGAGAGATTAGCCGCAAGAGGCAGGACGGAAGTCTGGTCTCCTATTTCGGCTTTACGTTTCCAAAAATGTGGCGGATTTTCGGCGAATACCCAGTTCATATCCGAAGGGGAAACTGCATGTGTATGCGCTGGCCGCATTTGCTCTTGCGCTGGCCGGCTTGGTTAGCGTGGCGGTGTGTCTTCGTGTAATAAGCTGAGCTGGTGCTCGGCGGAGCGACCTAGACCGTGGTCAGTACAAGTTGTGCTGGCATCAAGGACAGATCACTGATCACTAGCCACTGAACACTGAATTCTTATGTTTGCCAAGATTCGGCAGATACATTTCGTGGGCATTGGTGGGATCGGCATGAGCGGGATTGCCGAGGTGTTGCTGAATCTCGGCTATCGCGTTTCGGGGTCTGATCTGAAGGGTTCTGCAGTTACGCAGCGGCTGGCTGGCTTGGGCGCTGTCGTTTTTGAAGGGCATCGCGCGGAGAATATTGCCGGGGCCGAAGTAGTGGTGACTAGTTCCGCGATTGCGGCGGAGAATCCTGAAGTTCTCGAAGCGCACAAGTTGCACGTGCCGGTGATCCAGCGGGCGGAGATGCTGGCGGAGTTGATGCGCTTGAAGTATGGCATCGCGGTTGCCGGCATGCACGGCAAGACTACTACGACTTCGATGGTGGCGGCGGTGCTGGCCGGGGGCGGGCTTGATCCTACTGTAGTGGTCGGCGGACGCGTGGATGCGATGGGGTCGAATGCGCGGCTGGGGAAGTCGCAGTATCTGGTGGCGGAGGCGGATGAGAGTGACCGGTCGTTTTTGAAATTGTCCCCAATTCTATCGGTCGTGACCAACATCGACCGCGAGCACATGGATTGTTACCGCAACATGCGCGACGTGAAGAAAACGTTTCTGGAGTTTATGGACCGGGTGCCGTTCTATGGGATGGTGGTGGTGTGTAACGACGATCCCATGCTGCGGCGGTTGCTGCCGCAGGCGCAGCGGCGCACCGTAACCTATGGGACGAAGCGCGGGTCGGATTTTCTGATCAAAATCCCCACTCTAGCCGCAAAAGACGCGGCTAGAGTGGGGCACCCGCTGAATTCTTTTCACGTTCGTTATCGCGGCGAAGATTTAGGCGAGTTCACGCTACATGTGCCGGGAGTGCACAATATCCTGAATGCGACGGCGGCGATTGCGGTGGGAGTGGGGTTGGATGTTGGCGTGGAGGCGATTCGCGCCGGGCTTGACCAGTTCCGGGGAGTCGACCGGCGGTTTCAGTTGCGCGGCCGGGCTGCGGGCGTGAGCGTGATTGACGATTACGGGCACCATCCTACGGAGATTCGAGCGACGCTGGCGGCGGCGCGGTCGTGCGGGTTTCGCAAGGTTCATGTTGTGTTCCAACCGCACCGGTACACGCGCACGCGCGATCTGATCGAGGAGTTCACCACGGCGTTTGGCGATGCCGATTCGCTGTTTGTGCTCGACATTTATGCGGCCAACGAGAAGCCGATCGAGGGGATAAGCGGGGAAGGCTTAGCGCGGACGATCCGCGAGAAGGGTGGGCGCAGCGCCCAGTATGTGAGTTCCTTCGCGGATGCGGTTGGTTCGATTACTGCCGTGGCGGAAGATGGGGACATGATTCTTACGCTGGGGGCAGGCAGCGTTTCGCAGTTGGGGCCGATGGTGCTGGAAAAGCTAAAGGCACGGGTTGTTGCGCTGCCTTGAGGCCGGACAGCCAAGGCGGCTGTCTCCACATGGTTTCTTCCCGCCGCTACGGAACTAATTTCCTGCCGCCTGCGTACCTTCCATTGCTAACGGATTTGGCCGAGGTTCGTCCAATCTGCCAGATGGAGATACGGTGATGAAGACTTCACAGGGTTGGGGATGGCTGGCGGCTGGGGTGCTGGCGCTGGGATTGAACGGCTTCTATCAGGATGGCGGCGCGGCTTGGGCGCATCGGATTGCGAACCGGGTTGTGCAACAGACGGAGTCCCTGGGAGCGCTGGCTTCGGTTCGAGGCGACCGGTTCCTGGAACAGACTAACCTTGCGGCGGCGCGGGACGAGACTGCCTCCAGCCGGTTGAGTACAGCGATGGCGCGCTTTCAGACCAAGATAGCGCGCACGCAGAATGGGATGGCGCGCTTTGAGGCGATGTCGGCCCGGCAGGAAGCCGCGCAGGCCCGGATGGAGGCCAATCGGGCGCGGATTGAAGCACAGGTTGCTCGTGTGCGCCTGACCCCGGTTGCGTTTCAGTCGATAACGAGTCCTGTGGTGACTTGTCCGCGGGTGCGGGTGAATGTTCCCCGCGTGATTGTTCCGAAGGTGCCTGTAGTAAGAATTCCGGCTCCGGTGGTCGATGTCGAGATGGGTGCTGGGCCAATTTAAGAAGTTCTCTCCTCCTGGAAAAGCGACGCGGTGAAACTGCCGCGTCCGCTTTTTTAATTGTGGACATCGGTCGTGCTCGACGCGGCCGGGCTACGCCTGGGCCGGACAGCCGAGGCGGCTGTCCCCACATGATTCGTGCAGGTCCACAGAGCCAATTCTCCTTGATGTCCAATCCGATTCCTGCCTGTGAAAAAGAACCAACATTTTGTCTATCTCAAATCGCGAAATGAAGTTATAGTTTGAAGGCTCAGCGATTCCACAGCGACAACTGACCCTACTGATGGCGCGGAAGTCTGGTTCCACCATCTTGCAGGAGGAGTTGTACCCACCCCGCGCTGAGGCTGCGCGCACGGGTCTCCATGGCCTGAACAAGCATGATCTGAACGAGCATGACTTGGAGATGGACGATGCGCGCCTGGTCGATCTGGATGTGGATGAGGAGTCTCCGTTTCTGCGCGCGCAAAAGCGCGTCTCCGCCCGCCGAAGTACTCTTCCGAAAAAAACTGCGAATGGTTTGTTGTGGGCTGCCATAGCGGCTGGCGTGGTCTGCGTGGCGGGATTAGGTGCTGCCTGGCTGTATCACTACGGCGAGCACTCGTGGCGCTTCCGCGTGGAATCGAGCGACAACATTGAAGTCACGGGCACGCTGAGTGTGACCAAGTCGCAGATCATGGAGGTGATGGGCGCCGACATTGGGCGAAACATCTTCTTTATTCCGCTGGCGCAGCAGAAGGCGCAACTGGAGCAGATTCCGTGGGTGGAATCGGCCAGCGTGATGCGCTTCGTTCCCAACCGGTTGAAGGTTGAAATTCACGAGCGCACACCGGTGGCGTTCGCGCGGGTGGGGCCGCGCATGTCGCTGATCGACGCGGGCGGAACTTTGATGGAGTTGACGGCGAAGCACAAATATTCTTTTCCTGTGATTCTGGGAATGAATCCGGGGGAGCCGCTTTCGACGCGGGCGCCGCGAATGAAAGCATATGCCGAGATGGTGCGGGAACTGGACTCGGGCGGAGCGCGCTATTCGCAGGACTTGAGCGAGGTGGATCTTTCCGATCTGGAAGACGTGAAGGTGCGGGTGAACGATCCGGCGGGCGATGTGCTGGTGCATCTCGGGTCGTCGGATTATCTGCGGCGCTACAAGATTTATGTGACGCATGCCCAGGGCTGGCGGCAGCAATTTCAGAAGCTGGAGTCGGTGGATTTGCGCTACGACAACCAGATCATTGTTAATCCGGAGATTCAGCGAACGGTGAAGCAGACGGCGTTGACTCCGGCGGCGGCGAAAGCGGCGGCAGCGGCCGGAGTGAAGCCGGCGGCGCTGATCACCCGCTTGCCGCTTCATGATCGTGCCGTGCCGAAGCCGGCATTCGAATTGACAGAGAGGAAACTTGATCCTAAGGCTGCTGTGGGCGGAGCCAAAAAGCCGGCCCCGAAACCCATGGTTAAGAAGAGTCCGGTGAAAACGGGGAAAGCAACTGCGGGCTGGAAGAAGAAGCCAGCGAAGGCTAAACCTATGACATCCATCGCGGCGAAGAAGGCTTCCATTATTAGCGGAGGTCAGAAGCCGAGTCCGGCGGTGGCCAAAACTCAGAGTAAGGGACCGCGGCAGTGAGATTCGACTTTATTGCAGTGCATGGAATTCATTTGCGAACTTACTTGGGGAACTTATAAAGAATGGGGAATCAACAGGGAAATTTCTTGACGGCTATTGACGTGGGCAGCGCTAAGACCTGCGCTCTCATGGTGGAGGTCACCGACAACGGCCTGCGCTATCGCGGTCACGGCGTAGCGGAGTCGCGCGGGTCGCGCAAGGGCGTGATCGTGGAATTGGAGAAGGCGGTCGCGGCCATTCAAAGAGCTGTGGAAGCAGCCGAAGATGTGGCCGGCGCGGCGGTGGAGCATGCGGTCGTCGGCATCGGTGGAGCGCATGTGCGCGGCGTGAACAGCCATGGTGGCGTCAGCCTGGGCACGCGTCCGCGGGAGATTGGACGCGATGAGATCAAGCAGGCGGTGGAGCGGGCGCGGGCGATACCTCTTCCGGCGGATCGCGAGGTGCTGCACTTGCTGCCTCAGGAATTTATTCTCGACGATCAGGCGGGTGTACACGATCCTCTGGGCATGATGGCGGCGAGACTGGAAGTGCGAGTTCATCTGGTGACGGTGGCGGCAAGCGCGGCGCAGAACGTGATTACGGCGGTGAATCGCGCCGGCGTTCACGTGGATGACACGGTGTTTGAACCGCTGGCGGCGGCAGACTCCGTGCTGCGCGCCGACGAACGCGAGATGGGAGTTTGCCTGGCGGACATTGGAGCGGGATCGACGGAGCTGATCGTTTTTCTTCAGGGAGCGGTGGCTTTCACAGGAGTGATTCCAGTGGGCGGCGACCACTTTACCAGCGACTTGTCGGTCGGGATGTGCACGCCGCTTGCGGAGGCGGAAAAAATCAAGAAGGCGCACGGTAACGCGATCGTCACGTTGATTCCGGAAGGGAATGAAGTGGAGGTGCCGTCGGTGGGCGACCGGCCATCGCGTCTGCTGCCGCAGCGACTGGTGGCGGAGATTCTCGAGCCCCGCGCGCGCGAACTATTCGAAATGATGCGCGATACTCTGCGGCAGAGCGGCATGTTCGACTCATGTCTGGCCGGCATCGTGCTCAGCGGCGGAGGGTCGCGGCTGCCCGGAATCTTTGATGTGGCGGAGTCGGTGTTGCGGCGACCGGTACGCCTGTCGTGGCCAACTCCGTTGGCAAAAATGCCTGCGACGCTGGCTGAACCGGAATATGCCACGGTGCTCGGCATGGTGGCTTACGGACAGAGGGCGCGAGTAGCGCGAGGGTTTCAGGGGGACCGGTGGGGATCGAGATTGAAGGCGATGTTAGTTGGGTGAGTTTCTTGGTGGTGGCTGATGGCGATGGATGTGGAAAAACTTCGCCTGAGAGCGGCGGCCGGTAGCCCCTCCGCCCAGAGCGTTTTAGGAGCGTATTACTTGGACGGTATTGAGGTCGAAGCTAACTACGAAGAGGCGCATCGACTGTTGTCTGCCGCCGCTAAGCAAGGGGCCTCGCGCGCTGTGTTTAATCTTGCGCGAATGCACGCCGAGGGATTGGGAGTTGGCAAGGATGTGAGCAAGGCCGTCCAACTCTATGAGTCCGTGGCGAGCAGAGAATTTCTCGCGCTGGTCGCTCTTGGCCGTATCTACTCTCGCGGAACTGGTATCACGCCCGATCCCGCCGAGGCATTTCGATGTTACTCGGCGGCGGTCGATTGGGAAGCCATCGTTGGAGATTGCGATGAGATCAGGGAAGCAAAAGCTTATGTGGGAAGGATGTAAGCAGCGGAAGCAGATAAGCAGGTTCCTCGCCGACTAACGTCGGCTCGGAATGACAAGCTTTAACAAAAGGGAACTAGCGGAAGAAAATCAATCCGGTGGAGAATTATGAAAAAAGATTCGAGCATTCGCATCAGCTTCAACGAAGAGCCTCTCAACGACGCCAAGATTAAAGTTATCGGCGTGGGTGGGGGCGGGGGCAACGCAGTCAACCGGATGATCGATGCTGGCGTGGAGGGCATCGAGTTCATCGTGGCCAACACGGACTTGCAGGCGCTGCGCTTGTCGCGCGCGCCGGTGAAGTTCCAACTAGGCGTGAAGCTCACCAACGGGTTGGGCGCGGGCGCGAATCCGGAAGTGGGGCGCAAGGCCGCGCTTGAGGACTCGGACAAAATCATCGAGGCGCTGGAGGGCGCCGATATGGTGTTCGTCACGACGGGCCTGGGCGGCGGCACGGGCACAGGCGCGGCTCCGATCATCGCGTCGCTGGCCTGCGAGATGGGAGCGCTGACGGTCGCGGTGGTCACCAAGCCGTTTTCGTTTGAAGGCAAGCGGCGGATGACGCAGGCGGAGAAGGGAATCGCAGAGCTGATGGAATCGGTGGACACGACCATTGTGATTCCGAACGAAAAGCTGCTCGCGGTCGCGGAGAATGCGGGGTTTTTCGAATCGTTCCGCATTGCCGATGACATCTTGCGGCAGGGAGTCCAGGGGATTTCCGACATTATTACGATTCCCGGCATCATCAACCGCGACTTCGCCGACGTGAAAACGATCATGGCGCGCATGGGTTATGCGGTGATGGGCACGGCGACAGCCAGCGGCCAGAATCGCACTACGGAAGCGGCGCGGCGGGCGATTGCGTCGCCCCTGCTCGAGGCCGGCGCGATCGACGGGGCGCGCGGCATTCTGATCAACATTACGGGCTCAGCTTCCCTGAAGCTGGCTGAAGTGCAGCAGGCTTGCACCATCATCCAAAGCGCGGCGCATGAGGACGCGAACATCATTTTCGGCGCAGTGATGGACGAGAAGATGAAGGACGCGGTGAAGATCACGGTGATCGCCACCGGTTTCCGCGAAGTGAGCCGGGCAGGAGTCAGCCGGGCAAGCCAGCGGCTGGCCGATGCGCATCACTCGTTCGCGGCATCGCACGACGACGCCATGGGTTTGTCGAATATGGATTTTCCCGATCCTGTGGGACCGGCGCCCACGTCGCCATTTGCCGAACCATTTCGTGAGGCCACGCAGGATCTGGTGGAAGAGCCGAGGGTGGCCGAGTCGTCTCCCGTGGCGATGGCGCATGCCGGCGGAGAAGTGATTTCGCTCGACACGATGCGCAGCGCGATGGTGGCTAACTTTGAGCAGGACGACCTGGATGTTCCCGCCTTTCTGCGCAAGCGCGGCGAAGTGATGTGAGGGCAGTGGTCAGTGGTCAGTGATCGGTGGCCCGCGAGAACCTGTCCGTCGTTTTGCTGACCACTGAACACTGACCACTGACCACTGCTAGCGAGGAAAAACTTTGCGGTACCGTGCCGTATCTTTTCAGTAACGAGGTAACCGTTACTGGAGGCTGTCGCACCAAGGTAATTCCCATTTAAGTACCTGTTCCATAATGGGTTAGATCGGAATTAGTGTTTGCTGTGATAGAAACTTTGTTATTGCATGAAACGGTGTAACTCCCGTAATATCGCGGGGATGGGCGAAGCGATCACTCAGGGCTGGCCACTGGCAGGCTTCGTGCATCGAAGCAGGTAAGAAATCGGGGCAAGCAGGGGAACGAGTCAAGATGTCGAAGTTGGGAACGCGCCGTCTTCGTCTGGTAGTGATGGTGGGAGCACTTTTGCTTGCGCCCGGAATGTGGGCGGCGCACGTCAACCCACGCCCGCTGAACCCACCCAAATCGAAATCCGCGAAAGTGAGTGAGAGTCCGCGGACCAGGCACCGCATGCGTCATCTGGCAAGCAGCCGCAGCACTGCCGTCCACACGGGCGTACACAGCACCGGCAGCCACAGCACAACCGTGACGCGAGCCTCGGCCAGCAGGTCGCCACACCGATATCACGAACGCTTTTTTGTGAGTTCGTTCGCCGAGGGGATCACGGGTGGTGACGTCACGGATGGCGAAGACCCGGTTGTTCGCCTGGCAGCGATTGATGCCTTGGGCAATATGAATGGCACGGTAGTGGCAATTGAGCCCACCAGCGGACGCGTGCTGGCGATGGTCAATCAGAAGCTTGCGCTCTCAAGCGGCGCGCAACCTTGCTCGACGATTAAACTTTCTGTGGCTCTGGCCGCCCTGAACGAGGGCCTGGTGTCCAAGGAAACCGAGATCCCGCTCGGGGGCCGCAGCCAGATGAACCTCACGGAAGCTCTGGCCCACTCGAACAACGCATACTTCGAGGCGCTGGGTCGCAGGCTGGGTTTTGAAAAGGTCGCTTACTACGCTCATCAGTATGGCCTGGGCGAGCTGGCAGGTTACGATATTCAGGGCGAACAATTGGGGACTTATCCCGAAGAAGTGATTCCGCAGAAGCTCGGCGGCGTGGGCAAGATGTGCTCGTTCGGCGAAGGCATTTCGATGACTCCATTGCAGCTGGGCGCAATGGTTTCCGCCATCGCCAACGGGGGCACGCTTTATTACCTGCAGCATCCTGCGACGCCGGAAGAGATCACGAATTTCCAGCCGCGCGTCAAACGGCAACTCGATATCGCTCCACTGATCCCGGAACTTTCCGATGGCATGGCCGGGGCCGTGCAATACGGGACGGCGCGCCGGCTCGGGCTCAACTTCAACGAAGAATCAATTCTCGGCAAGACTGGGACTTGCTCGCATGCCGGCACACGCTTTGGCTGGTTCGCCTCCTACGCGAACACCAGCAGGGGACGCATTGTGGTCGTGGTTTTCCTGCAGGGTGGGCGTCCGACGTTTGGTCCAAAAGCGGCCGAGATTGCCGGGGTGATGTACCGCAATCTTTACGATCACAACTTCTTCATCCCTGGAACACCGACTCCAGCCGACGCTACCGCATCCCGACACACCGGCACAACGCCATAAGAAGTGGTCAGTGGCCAGCGGTCAGTGATCGGGGCAAGAAACCCGCACACAGCAAGGTCCAGATTTGCTGACCATTGATCACAGTCCCTCGACCACTTCTGTAGAGACTCCCGGCCCTGCCTCAAATTAGCTTCTTCTCACATTGGGACACCGAATCCCGCCGATATGCAGTATGGAGACTCCAGCGGGAGTGTGGCTGCCAGAATAGGGCGCTGGCCGGTCTTACACGATTCTTGAGATTTGAAGGTGGAGTGTCGTGGGCTAAAGGTTCAAGAGGCAAAAGACTGAAAGATGATGACGAATGCGATGACCGTATTAGGCGGCAGCTACGATTACCGACTGGTGGCGCTCTCCATCGTGCTGGCGGTGTTTGGCTCGTATGTCGCGCTGAATCTTGCGGGAGGCGTAACCGCGGCGCTTGGCTGGGTACGGGCTGTCTGGCTGAGCGGTGGGGCCCGGCAACGAGAGTTGTATTTCCAGACCATGGCCGAAGCGGTTCCCGAGATTATCTGGACCGCCAACCCCGATGGCGCCGACGACTACTTCAACCAGAGGTTTTTCGATTACACGGGGATGACGTTTGAGCAATTGCGGGGCACAGGATGGACGGTGATCGTCCATCCCGATGACTTGGAGGTTTGCCTAGAGGAGTGGGGAAGTGCACTTCTTGCCGGGAAACCTTACGACGTGGAATATCGCCTGCGCGCCAAAGATGGAAGCTATCGCTGGTTCATATGCCGGGCCAATCCCATCCGCGACTCTGCGGGAAAGGTCGTCAAATGGTTCGGAACCTGCACCGACATCGAGAGTCAAAAGAAAAACCAGCAGGTTTTAGAGGGCGAGATTCTGGAGCGAACCATGCAGTTGGCCGACACGAACACCCGGCTACAGCAAGAGATTCTTGAGAAGGACGCCGCCCGCGGGGAATTCGACCGGCGCAACGAGCAAATGCTGGAGGAACTAAGAAAGCGCTCGGAGCGGGCGACCCTGCTGGCAGAGATGGGCGAACTGCTGCAGAGTTGCGTGAGTCTGGACGAAGTGTTCGCGACCTCCATGGGATTTGCCCCCAGGATATTTCCCGCCGCCCGGGGAGCGATGGCGCTGCTCAATGCTTCGCGCAGCCTGGCCGAAGTAATCGGTTCGTGGACCCAATGCCAGCTTCCTGCGATGGAGTTTGAGCCTAGCCAGTGCTGGGCTTTGCGCACAGGGCATCCGCATCTGGTAGCGGCGGGTGATTTGACTGCGCCGTGCGCCCACGCCGCGGGTGTGAAGAACACGTACTTGTGCATTCCGATCCTGGCGCAGGGCGAAACGCTCGGCATCCTGCACCTCCAGGCTACGGACGAGTCGCCGCAACTGAACACATCGGAACTCTCGTTCAAGACAACATTCGCGGCACAAGTGGGATTATCCATCGCCAACATCAGGCTGCGGAACGCGCTGCGAACCCGATCAGTGCGGGATGCGCTGACCGGGCTCTACAACCGGAGATATCTGGAGGAGGTGCTGGAACGCGAAGTGCGCCGCGCGGCGAGATCTGCGCAATCTCTGGGAGTCCTCATGATCGATCTCGACCACTTCAAGACCTTCAACGACACCTATGGCCACGATGCGGGCGATGCGGTGTTGCGCGAAACCGGAGCGGCCCTGGCTCGGGGCATTCGAGCGGAGGATTTCGTATGCCGCTTCGGAGGAGAGGAATTTGTCGTGATCTTGCCGACGGCGAACCTGGAAGCGGCATGCGCGCGAGCCGAACGTTTGCGCTTGAAGATGAAGGAACTCAACGTCCTGCATCAGGGCAGGTCGATGGGGATGCTCACGGTTTCGATCGGCGTGGCAGAGTTCCCCGAGCACGGTTTGTCGCCCAAGGAATTGATGGCGGCGGCAGATGCCGCCCTGTATGAAGCCAAACGCCGCGGGCGCGACCAGGTGTGCGTGGCAGCGTTGAAAAGTATGGAGGAAGCGGCGCCCGGCCTAGCGAAATCGGCCGCCAGTTGGAGTCGTTGCCGGGATGTTCCGCAGTGAACTGTCACCCCGGCTTACATCTCTCCTCCCGCCTACTAGGAATTGTCATCCCTCGCTCCGCTCGGGATGACAACGGGGCGTTTTTTATTTCTTCCGCTCGTCGCGCTCGACTACTCCATCCTTGATATTGACGATACGGTGCGCGTACTCGGCGATGTCGTGCTCGTGGGTCACCAGCACGATGGTGTTTCCCTCTCCGTGCAGGCGGTCGAACAAGGCCATGATTTCGTTTCCGGTGGCCGAATCCAGGTTGCCGGTAGGTTCGTCCGCCAGAATGATAGAGGGCCGATTCACCAGAGCGCGGGCGACAGCGACGCGTTGGCGCTGGCCGCCGGAAAGCTCATTGGGCTTGTGGGTCATGCGCGATTCCATGCCCACGGCCGTCAGTGCGGCCTTGGCGCGCTCGATGCGATCACTCGTCGGAATGCCGGCGTAGATCAGCGGCAGCTCTACGTTATGCAGGGCGGTGGCGCGGGCCAGCAGGTTGAAGGTCTGGAACACGAAGCCGATTTCCTTGTTGCGGATGCGCGCCAGTTCATCGTCATCGAGTTCGCTCACCAACTGGCTGTTGAGCCAGTATTCGCCTTTAGTGGGCGTGTCGAGGCAGCCGATCAGGTTCATCAGCGTGGACTTGCCCGAGCCCGAGGGTCCCATGATGGCAACGTACTCTCCGCGCTCGATGCGAAGATTGACGCCGCGCAGCGCATGTACCTGCTGCTCCGAGCCCATGTCATAAGTCTTCCAAAGATCCTCGGCTGCGATCATGCAAGACTCAGGCGGCGCTGCTACGGCGTTCGGGGGCATGCTGATCAATTCTGCGGTTGCCATTTTTTTCTCCTGCTCCGGTGCCACTGGGTTCTCCGAGATTGAATTCGACTCCGGGAGCTCCGTTTGCCATCCGATTACTATTGGTTCGAGACCGCTGTTCTATGCCACCATCCCAGGCCCGGCCCGGCTTGCCCATTGGACGGACGAACCCGGCGAACGTTTAAGTCTCGTCTTCCTTCTTGGGGACGGAGTTATCGATTTTCACGCTGCTTCCAGAACGAAGCGTGCGCAAAACCTTGTAACTTCCGGTGATGACTTCGTCCCCCTCTTTCAAGCCGTCGACCACCTCGATGTCGCTGGTTCCGGCGATGCCGGTGGTGACGGGCACGAACTCTGCCTTCTTGTTGCGAATGATGAAGACGCCCTGCACGTCCTCTTTCTGATCTTTGTCCTTGTCCTTGCCCTTAGATGCATCCTTCGACAGGGGAGCGGCGGCATGCACGGCGCCCGGGGCGGATTTTTCCTGTGCCAGTTGGGCCTTGGTGCGGACCGAGAGTGCCTGAATGGGAATGGCCAGCGCGCCGCTGCGCGAAGCGGTCATAACCTTCGCGGTGGTCGAGAGTCCCGGACGCAGATCCTGCGGAGGATCGTTGACGGTCACAACTACCTTGAAATCTTTGGCCTCCTCGCTGGCCGATGCCTGCTGGGAAGTGGCCACGCCGGTGGAACGCACGATGGCGTTATCTCCGATTTCCGAGACCGTGCCGTGGAAAACCTTTTTGGGAATCGCGTCGATGGTAACTTCGGCAGGCTGGCCCACGCGCACGTTTACTATATCGGTCTCATCGACTTTCACTTCAGCCGTGATCACCGACATATCGGCCAGCGTGAGCAACGTGCTGCCGAGGGCATTCTGAATGCCGATTACCACCGACTCGCCTTCCCGCACCGGCAAGTTCGTGACCACTCCATCGTAGGGAGCGGAGTAAGTAGTTTTCTGCAACACATCCGCTACTCGGGTAAGATTGGCTCGCGCCATTGACACATGCCGGTCCGCGGAGTCTTTCTGCGCCTTGGCCTGGGCGACGCGCGCTTTGGCTTGCCCCAGTCCGGCGTCGGCCGTGGCCCATGCATTCCGGCGGCTGTCGAAATCGGATTTCGCGATCAGCCCGTCCTTGTACAAGTTTTGCGCTCGATCCCAATCCAGCTTGTTACGCTCGTAGTCCGCCTGGGCGCGCAACAGGTCGGCATCGGAGGTCTTCAGCGCCGCGTCGGCGGCAATCGCGTCGGTTTCGGCAGCCTGCACTGAGGCCTGATTCGCGCTCACGTCGGCCGAGGACTGCACGTTTTCCAGTTGCGCCAGCAATTGACCCTTCTTTACGTGATCCCCCTCCTTGACGTACAGGTGGGTGATCTTGCCATAAGCATTGGCACCAATGTTGACGTAAGTCTTCGGCTTGATTTCGCCCGAAGCGCTTACCACTGAGGACAAGTCCTCACGTTGCACCTTCCCGGTCTGCACCGTGACCACATTCTTGCCACTCTGATAAACCGTGAAGCCGACGATGGCGGCCAAAACGATCACTACGCCACCGCCAAGCGCAATCTTCTTCCACAGTTTCATGGTTTCCGTCACCGTCCAAGGCTGCTGCGCCAGCAGATCGGCTGCGTTCTCAAGCAGGTACTCCTGAGGTTACCTCTCCGATAGCTACAGATTGATCCGCGAGTGACGAGCCCACACTCTGGGATACGATCCTGCCGGCAGGAAAGTTCCAGTCTTGAATGAAGTGCACCGGGATCCAGGGAATCCGGAGAGTAGCGCCGCCCCGCGAACACAAGATTATAGCAACCTGAAATTATAGCTTGGTCCCAGCCCCCTTCTAAAATATTCGCCGTCTGTCCGGGCAACTCGGCAGGAGCTTCTCGGCTTCCAACAAAAGGGCTTGGTTCCGGTGCTCAATCCATTCTCTTGCTGTGACTTAGCCTTGCTTTCGCCCAACTGAGGGCCTAGAATATATCGACAGAAGTATGTCGTGGCAGGAGTCCCTCTCATGGTTCGGGTTGGTTCACGCTATCTCTCGTCTCTTGTAGTCCTGGCTGTCGTTGCGGGTTTCTGCGCCCCAGCTTCAGCTCAGAGTGACAAGCCGGCTCCCGCCAGCCAGCCTTCGTCCACTGCACCCGAAGCTGCCACACCAGGGTCTAACACACCAGGGTCTAACACACCAGGATCGAGCACAGCGGCCAGCTCTCCGGCGCAAGCTACCGACGAAGTCGATCCCCTCAAGCGCAAGCCCACGGAAAAGCAGAAGAAACAACAGAAGGCGTCGCTCAAGATCGAACTCAGCAAGGTGTACAAGAAGTGGCTGAACGAGGACGTGGTCTGGATCATCACCGACGAGGAACGAGCCGCGTTTAAGCAGCTCTCGAACGACGAGGAACGCGACAACTTTATCGAAGCTTTCTGGCAGCGCCGCGACCCCACGCCCGACACCGAAGAGAACGAGTACAAGGAAGAGCACTACCGCCGCATCGCGTATGCCAACGAGCATTTTGCCGCGGGAATTCCGGGCTGGAAATCCGACCGCGGCCGCATGTACATCATGTATGGACCTGCCGACGAAATCGATGCTCATCCCTCCGGCGGCACCTATGAGCGGCCCACGGAAGAAGGCGGCGGCACGACCTCCACGTTCCCCTTCGAAACCTGGCGCTACCGCTATCTGGAAGGCATTGGGCAGGAAGTCATGATCGAATTCGTCGACACTTGCATGTGCGGCGACTTCCACATGACGCTGGACAGGTCGGAGAAGGACGCACTGAAGTACACTCCCAACGCAGGTTTGACCATGTATGAGGAAATGGGCATGGCCAGCAAGGCAAGCCGTTTCAATGGCGGTCTGGAGCAATTGGGAGCCGGCCCTTTCACCAACAGCAATGCCAGCAAACAATTCGAGCGCCTCGAGCAATTTTCCAAGCTGCAAGCGCCGCCGCCGATCAAATACAAAGATCTGGCAGAACTAGTTACCACGAAACTCATCACCAACCTGATGCCCTTTGACGTGCGCACCGATTTTGTGAAGGTCACCGGGGACACGGTGCTGGTGCCGATCACGATCCAGTTGAAGTATCGCGATATCACGTTTGCCAATAAAGATGGCGTGCAGCGCGGCACAGTCAACATCTTTATGCGGGTAACCACCTTGACGGGAAAGATTGTGCAGACGCAGGAAGAGCCGGTCCAGGTCGACGTCCCGGCAGAACTGTTGCCCCGCACGGCGGAGAATTCGGCGGTGTATTGGAAGGCGCTGCCACTGCGTCCGGGACGTTACAAAGTTGATATCGCAGTCAAGGACGTGAACGGCGATCGCAAGGGCCTGTGGAGCCGTGGGATTGTGGTGCCGGAGTACTCCGACGACAAACTGTCGACTTCCTCGCTGATTGTGGCCGACGTGATGGAGCCGGTGCCCACCAAGGATGTGAGCACGGGCCAATTCGTAATTGGCCTGAACAAAGTTCGTCCGCGCGTGGCTCCGGCCGACGGCAAGCCTGCACTCTTCAAACGGACTAAGGACCAGAAGGTGAACTTCTGGATGCAAGTCTACAATCTGGGCGTGGACGAGAAGACGCACAAGCCTTCGGCCACGTTTGAATACGACATCATCAACGTAGCGACTAACAAACCCGTGGTTCAAAAGACCGAATCCACGGAAACGATGGGAAACATAGGCGAGCAGGTCACTTTGCAGAAATCGATTGCCGCGGCGAACCTGCAGCCGGGCGTATATCGAATCGATATTAAAGTGAACGACAACATCTCCAAGCAGACCATTGATCCTTCAGCGATGTTTGCTGTAGAGTAACGGGCTGCTTGTTCCCCGGGGGTTGGAGTGAAGCTTCGCCATTTTGGGTCTTGGGCAGTAGTGATTGCGTTGTCATTTCCGGCGTGGGCCGGAGAGCGGCCGGGTGCCATTTCGGGATTCGTGCGCGATGCCTCTGGCACGCCCCAGATGGGTGCGGTGGTGGAGATCGCGGGCTCGGCGGCGCGGACTCTTACCGTGTTTACCGACGGCGCGGGCTTCTATTCCGCTACAGACCTGCTTCCCGGTCTGTATTCCATCAAAGTCTCGGCGCCTTCCTTCCTTCCTGCCCTGCGCGAAAAAGTTGGCTTGCAGCCCGGCAACAGCGTTCACCTGAACATCACCCTAAACACGTTGCTCAACGCCATGCGAGTGGGGCCGCTGCGCGGGAGCGCGACCGATGACGACGACTGGAAGTGGACGCTGCGTTCGGTGGCGAATCGGCCCGTGTTACGCATCTTGGACGATCCCTCTCTGCCTGAACACCAGGATCACAACCTGAAGGCGAGCGTCTCGTTTCTAGCCGGTTCCGAAGCGGGCGGGTATGGCAGCGGATCGGACATGAGCACGGGTTTCTCGCTCGAGCGTTCCATTTTCTCAGTGAACCGCGTCGGGCTGAGTGGAAATGTTGGTTATGGAGAGAGCCTTCCTTCCGCCGTTCTACGGGCCGCGTACTCGCACGCCCTGCCCAATGGCTCCGGTCCCTCAGTGGCGGTTACCATGCGCCGGTTCGCGCCATCCGATACCAACCTCCACTATGCTGCGTTGCAGGCCTTGGCGCTCAGTGCGGGAGACGATTTCGCGGTGGGCGACGTTCTGGAGTTAAAGTTCGGCAGCGAACTGCAGACGATACAGTTTCTTGGGCGCGTGACCGCGTTCCGCCCTTACGGCGCTGTAGATCTGCACACCTCTCCCAACACCGTCGTGGAGTATGACTACGCGACCTCCCTGCCCAACACGCGGGCCGAGAAAGGTTTCGATTCGTCACCCGCGGATTTGAGCGAAGCCGATCCTCGCGTCAGCATGGTGAACTTTACCACTCGCCTCGAACGCGCCCGCCACCAGGAACTGAATGTCTCCCGGCGCCTCGGCAAGAACAACCTTCAGGTTGCGGTATACAGCGACCGTGTCGCCAACACCGCATTGATTGGCACCGGCGAGGTCACTGCTGCCGGCGGCTTCCTGCTGCCAGACGTCTCCTCCGGCACGTTTACTTATGCCGGCGACACCCTGAACGCCCATGGACTGCGGGTGGTGCTGGAGCGGAAATTCTCTTCCGACCTCACGGCCACCTTGGATTACGCCTGCGGCGATGTGCTCGACCTCGCCAAGCCTGACGTACAAATCCAGGACGCGGGGCAGTGGATCACCACGCAGCGCCGTCATGCCCTGGCCGGCAAGTTCAGCGGTACGATCCCGGTCTCGCACACCCGCTGGATCGCCTCCTATCGCTGGGTCAATGGCCCGGCGTTGACTCCGGTGGATATGTTCAACGCATCTCCGGGGCAGAGCGATCCCTTCATGAATGTTTTCGTGCGCCAGCCGATTCCAACCCTTGGCTTCTTGCCCGCTCACATGGAGGCGGTCATCGACCTGCGCAACCTGCTGGCACAAGGCTATGTGCCGGTCATGGGACAGGACGGCCAGACCGTCTATCTGGTCCAGGCCGCCCGCTCCATCCGTGGCGGCGTGACCATCACCTTCTAGGGCGCCCTTATAGGCACCTCTTTAAGGCACCCTCAATTTAATCCGGCACAGATTTGTCATCCCGAAGCGAAGCGAGGGATCTTGGTGTCGGCTGGCGCCAATGCCATCCCCGTCTCGGGAGGTTACCTGCCAGTTACCTTATTCGTAAAATCTATTGCTTCCATCAGAACTCAATGGTTGACTCTTGGGGTAGGGTTTGGATAGTGTTCACTGTGCGGTTGGGCGTTGCATCTTGTTAGTCTGCAAGGAATTGCAAGCCTCTTACAACCAAGGGTCGACAAGCATGGCTGGCCGCACCAGACATTACTCCCTCAAACTCATCGGGCTTTAAGGAGAAATTATGAGAGCGCGCATAGTATTGGTGTTTGTGCTTCTGGCCGCAATCAGCCTTTCCGCACAGACCTTCCGCGGCACCATTCTTGGCACGGTAACCGACCCCTCAGGTGCGGTGCTGACTGGCGCCAAGGTGACCGTGAAGAACGTGGGCACGGGATTGGAGCGCACCACCGACACCAGCGCCGACGGCAGCTACGCGCTGCCCGAGTTGCCCATTGGCACATACACCGTCACAGTCACGCTGACCGGCTTTCAGACCTTTGTGACGACCAACGTGACCGTGGACGTGGCCACCGAGCGCCGTGTGGATGCAGCGATGAAGACCGGCCAGGTGTCGACCAGAGTTGAGGTCCAGGGGGATCTGTTGCCCCAGGTGGAAACGACCACCAATGATCTCGGGGGCGTGTTGACTCAGAACGAGGTCAAAGATCTGCCGATCAACGGCCGCGATTATACGAAGCTGATCTTCCTGAATCCCGGAGTCGCGGGCTCCCCCGACCAGATTTCCGACTCCCCCGGTTCCTACGGCGAATTCAGCATGAACGGAGCGCGCGGACGCTCCAACAACTACTTGCTCGACGGCACAGATATGAACGACGGCTACCGCAACGACCCGGCCATCAATCAGGCCGGAGTTTTCGGCACTCCGTCCGCCATCCTGCCTATCGACGCAATTTCCGACATGAATGTGCTCTCAAACTTCGCGCCCGAATACGGCAGGAACGCCGGTGCGGTCGTCAACATCGTGACCAAGAGCGGAACCAATACGATCCACGGCGACTTCTTCGAATATTTCCGCAATGACGCTCTGGATGCCCGCAATTACTTTGATCCCTCGTCAGCCCCGAAAGCGCCATTTCACAACAACCAGTTCGGCGGATCGATCGGCGGGCCCATCGTGAAGGACAAGACCTTCTTCTATCTCGACTATGAGGGGCAGCGCGAGAGTGTTGGCGTGGTCTCCCTGGCCTGTGTTCCCACCCAAGACCAGATCAACGCGGCGATAACGGCGGTTGGGCAGGCCAATGTGAGCTCGGTGGGCCAGGCTCTCGTCAACTTCTTCCCTCACAATTCCGCCAACTATATTTCTGGAGGCACATCCACCGATGCGGGGTGCTTTAATGCCAGCGGCAACTTCGCTCCCGACTACACGGCCATCGCTCCATCTTTCAACAACCTGAGCAGCGTCATTGCCAAGATCGACCATGCCTTCAACACCAACAACACCATCAGCGGCCGCTACTTCTTTGGCGACAGCACGCAGCAGTTTCCGCTGGCGCTGAACGCTACCGGCGGCCAGCTTCCCGGCTACGACACCGTAACCCCGACGCGAGTTCAATTGGTGTCGATTTCCTATGTCAAAGTAATGGGCACGAAAGTGAATGATTTGCGTTACGGCTGGAACCGGTTCGCCGAAGGTTTCTTTCCGCAGGACCAGAATTTCAACCCCAGTTCGATCGGGCTTTGCAACGTTCCAATCACTTTCGGCACGTGCAACTCTTCGGGCTTGCCGATCATCCTGCTTTCACCTACGCCCACGGGCAGTACCGCGTTCTTCTCGCAGATAGGAGCGACCTCGGGCGACCCCCGGCATCGCGTCGACACCAATAATCAGGTCATTGACAGCTTCGCCTGGAAGATCAACAAGCACGACGTGAAGTTCGGTGGCGAATTCCGCAGAACGAGTATTGAACAGTACCTTAACAAGTATTCCCGAGGGCGCCTCAGATTCGGAACCCTGGAAAATCTGCTCCAGATGATTCCTTCGACCAGCAATTTTGGCACGTTCGACTATACCGGCAACACTTTGCGTCACACCTACGAGAATGGCTTCGGCTTCTATGCCCAGGATGCCTACCACGTTACACCCACGCTGGTGGTGAATTACGGCTTGCGCTGGGACTACTACGGCGTCGTAGCCGAGCGGAACCACTTCTTCTCAGATTTCATCCCGTCAACTGGTCTACTCGAACAGGTTGGCCCGGGCGGGCTTTCCAATCTTTACAATCCAGACAAGAGGGACTTCTCGCCACGCGCCAGCGTTGTGTGGGACGTGACCGGCAAGGGCAAGACGGTGGTCCGCGCCGGCTATGGCCTCTTCTTTGACGCCTTCTCGCAAGACATGGCGCTGGGCCACTTGCCCTACCCAACATTCTTTGCTCCCGGCCCGGCATACAACAACTTCACCGGGAACCCGGATCCCATCCAGATGGCGAACCTGAATCCCGCTGCCGTCAATCCCGTCACCGGCGCGTACATTCCTGGAACGCCGCTCTATGGAACTCCGGGCTGCAACGTGGAGTGCGACATTTTTTCCTTCGACCGCCACATCAAGACGCCTTACATGGAGAATTACAATTTAAACTTCCAACAGCAACTCTCGAGCAAGGTAGCCATGCAAGTCGGGTACGTGGGCTCGCAGGGGCATAGGCTGTTCCGCTTCTTCGATCTCAACCAGCCCAGCCAGGCGGTCATCACCGCCTCCGACTTGGCCTGTAACTGTCCGAGCACAGGCAACAGCTTCGGTGTGCCGCGAAACTATGGCTTTCCTTACGGCGCATCCTATATCTTTCAGGAGAATTCCACCGGAGCGTCCAACTACAACTCGCTGCAAGCCAGCTTGCGGGTGACCAACTACCACGGCTTTATGTCGATCGTGAATTACGTTTGGTCGAAATCTCTGGACAATTCCAGCGACGGCGAAGATTTCATTCCCAATGCCGCCCAGCCGCAGGATAGCAACCGACCGGCAGTTGAATACGGACCATCGAGTTTCAATGTCCCGCACCGTTTCGTCTGGGTGGCAGGCTACGAGCTACCGAAGCAAGGCGGCAGCATGGCCCGGTTGAAGGATGGCTGGGGCATTAACAGCTCGGTGAACCTGCAGAGTGGGCAGCCCTTCACCTTGAACTACAACGCCGAGGACGATTACAGCGGAGGAGGCGATGGGTATGATCGTCCGGATCTTATCGGACCTGTGGTTTACGATAAGAGAAACCCGGCAAACTACCTCCAGCTCAGTTCATTCGCCATGCCATGCACGAACAACGGAAACTACACGGGATTTGCTTCCGACTGCGTTCTCGGCACGCGGCATTATGGCACCCTGGGCCGGAACTCTCTGAGCGGTCCGACCTACAAGCAATGGGACTTCGCAATCTACAAGAACACCAACATCACCGAGCGAATGACCATGCAGATTCGTGCGGATTTCTTTAACATTTTGAATCATCCCAACTTCGCCAACCCGATTCTTCCGGCCTTTATTGCCGATCCGGCCGCCAACATCAGCACGGCCTGCACCTGCGGCTTTGCGCCGCCAGTCAATGGCCGCGAAGCGGGCAACGGCGCTTACCAGATCACGGCAACCGGCGACGTGGGCATTGGCAACCCGTTCCTGGGTGGGGGCGGCCCGCGCGGCATTCAAATCGCGGCCAAGTTCAGCTTCTAATCGCTTTCAGTTCGATTGCCCCTGCCGCGGCAGGGGCTCTTTTTTTGGTAATTATATACTTGACCTACCATGAGAAAAGGTCTATATTTGCTACATGGAACACATAAAGACCCTTCAACAAGCCATCATCCACTTCAAGGACTTTGAGAACTGCCGCAATCTGATGATGGAGCTTCGCTGGCCGGACGGCAAGGTTGCCTGTCCTCACTGTGGCTCTGACAAAGTATCCTACCTTGAAAATGCCCGCGTCTGGAAATGCTATGGCAAGCATCCACGGCCTACGTTCTCGCTCAAGACTGGCACAGTATTGGAAGAATCTCCGGTCGGTCTGGACAAGTGGCTCCCTGCCCTGTGGCTGGTAGTGAACTGCAAGAACGGGATTAGCTCTTGCGAACTGGCGAAAGACCTAGGCGTAACTCAGAAAACGGCGTGGTTTATGGCGCACCGTTTGCGCTTCGCGTTGACTGAGGGCGGATTCGGATTGCTCTCTGGCGAAGTCGAAGCGGATGAAACTTTCATCGGCGGGAAAGCGCGGAACATGCACGTCAGTGAGCGCAAGCGCCGCATTACCGGAACTGGCACAAAGGACAAAACCGCCGTCATGGGAATCTTGGAGCGCGGCGGCAAAGTTCGCACTGCTGTTCTGCCAAACCGCAAGCGCCATGCGATTCAGTCCGAAGTCAAAAAGCATGTCGAAGCTGGCGCGGCCCTGTACACTGACGCGCTGCTTTCGTATGAAGGACTCGCCACTGAATACGCGCATCAGGTTGTCGATCATGCCGTGAAGTACGTGGACGGCAAGGTTCACACTAACGGGCTGGAAAACTTCTGGAGTTTGCTCAAACGCGGCATCGCGGGAACCTACGTGAGCGTAGAGCCATTCCACTTGTTCCGGTACTTAGATGAGCAGACCTTCCGATACAACTACCGCAAAGACATGAACGACGGCGACCGCTTCCGGCTGGCGCTCTCGCAGATCGCTGGCAAGCGGCTCACCTATAAACATCTCACCGGGCGGGATCGGGACATGAGTACGGCAGCGATCAACTGAAACGGAGAGGAGAGGAAAACGAAAAGCTGGTTAGCCCTTCCGGGCGGCTGGCTTTTTTCTTTTGGCGCGGGAAGTCTTGGGCTTCGAGAAGGGGTTCGGAACGGCACTCTTAGGCACGGAGAGAACTGTTTTCAGCGCGTCCGTGAAGCGCGTTGCCGCTTCCGCGCCTTCTATCATTTCGGAGTGAGGTTTCATGCTCTATAATCTGATCTCACTCTGCTCATTCTTCGCGGGAGCGGCAGGGTGAGTTGACTCTTGAGACACGTAAAAACCGCTATCTGGAAGGGCTTTCCCCTTCTAGAGAGAAGGGTAGTTCTACGTGTGTCAAAAGTCAAATCCCCATCAGGTCGCTTGCTCGCGTAGTACATCCGGGAAAGTCCGGCAGGAAATTCATGGCGCTATTCAGGCTCTATTGCGATGAAAGTTGTGACTCTGATCCGCACCAAGACAGCGAGCGCATTTTGCACGCTGCCAAGGAACCATACATACCCAGAACCTACGTCGTTGGGGGATTCTTCTCTAACGAAATAGTGTGGGGCAAGGTCAAGAGATCGTGGGATTGGAAAAATAAACGCATCGGAGTCTCACGCTTTCACGCTTCACATCTCAATGCCAGAGACTACGAATATGAAGGATGGGGCAAGAACCGCCAAATCCGATATGCAAAGGACATGCTTCGCATCCTCAAGAACCAGGGTTTAGACCTGCACGCAGTTAGCTGTGGGGTGCTGTGCCGCGATTACGATCAGATCATCAGCGAACAAGGCCGACGATGCCTAGGTAACTCTTATATCGCCTGTTTCAAGACTTGCATTGCGATGATTGCGCGTGGCATGAATGATCCTAGGGGCGGCTTCTATCCCGACGATCAGTTCGCGGTTGTGCTGGATCGACACGAATTTCAGACGGAAGCCGTTGACATCTTCTACAAGATGAAAGACACCGTTGTTTTCGAAGATCGCAATCGTTTGGCGACCTGCACTCCGGCATCATCAGAGCAGGTGACCGAGTTGCAGACGGCAGACTTGATCGCATACGAAACCTTCAGACTTCTGCATAGTGCGAAGGGCGGAATTCTGAAGGCAAGGAAGTCGCTGGAATCCATGTTCGACAAGAACGGTTTTCAAGGACTTTATTACGGCAAAGACACCTTGGAGAAAATAAAACCGAAACTGGAAGCGGCAGCGGAAGCAGGTTGCGCTCCGAATGGTTTCATTATCAATCTAACCCCCGAATGGGATCAGTCCACCGGGGAACTTGTGACATAGTTCGATAAGGACTAAGAAACGTGGGCACACAAGGCACAGGAATGCTACCTCCAGAAAGAATGATGGAGGTCTACAAAGCGACGGTCGAGACTTGGCGCTCACAGGTCGATTCATCTTGGCAGCGAAGCACGTACTGTACCAATCCCAAAGTAAGTTCTCAGTTGATGTTTCAGCGGGGATGAGGTCTGGAGCACACCGAACTTGCCGATCTCTTGGGCATCATTGGATGGGAGTCAAAAGCAGGGCGTGAAAGCATGTCTTACAACTGGGTTGGAAGCCCACTGCGGCAATTTGTCCTGATCTGTTGATGCCGTTCCCGCTCGCCACCACCCAGCCAGAAACAAGACCGGTCAGGTTCTGCATTCCGTGAGCCTGCGTCCAGAGAAACCCTTGCTGGGAGTTCGTTCCCTGGGTGTATCCAACTACCTGACCCAAGCCATTTATTCCAAGCGCGAAGCTGTCCAAAACCAGCGTACCCAGGGCTCTCATGCCATGATTTTGCGTCCACAGAAAAGCGATGTCGTTGCTGTTCGACGATGGGTTTGAATCTCCAGCCACCGCTCCGAGATTATTCACGCCATTGGCCAGACTATTCGTGCCGCCTAGCGTGCCGAGATCCTGCATGCCACCAGACTGGGTCCAAAGGAAGGCATGCATCGTCACATTGTCTGCCAAGAACGAATACCCTACTACTTGGCCATTGTTGTTTATGGCAGTTGCCTCACTGCCGCCGCCAAGTGACCCGATATCCTGCATGCCACCGGCTGAGGTCCAAAGGAATGCATGTCCCGTAGTGTCACCAGCAAGAGTCGAGCCGCCGACGACGTGTCCGGAGTCATTAATCCCATAAGCGAGACTCTCGCTGCCGCCCAGCGTTCCCAGGTCCTGCATACCACCGCTTGATGTCCACAGGAAAGCGTGAGGAGGTCCTGTTAGGGTTATGGACCAGCCAGCCACTTGCGAGAAATTATTTACCGCTTGAGCGTAACTGTTGCCACCTAATGATCCGAGATCCTGTATGCCTTTGGCACTGGTCCAGAAGAAGGCGTGCTGAACGGTACCATTGAGGTCAAAAAAACCAGCGGCGGCACCGCGATCGTTGACGGTAAGAGCATTTCCCGCGCCTATATCCGTCACGGTGTACGACTGTGCTCCCGCCAGACACACGAAAATCAACACGACCGAAGTCCACGCACCAAACCTGATCGCGGTACTCATATTCCAACCTCCAGAAACGGCTCCAATGGCGGCATCCATTGTCCCACCTTTCTACCTAAACGGAAAGTCGGGGGAGCAGGACCGAGGCTTCAACGCACATTTCGGCCACTACCCGCAAGCATTTAGGCTTCCAAAGCGTGGTACGGCAAGTATATAATTACCCTTTTTTTGGAATACAGGCGTCCTTTCTCAACCACCCACGTGACTTCCGTCACTAGGTAACCTGCTTGGGTCGATGCTACGCTCGAAGTTGTAATCCGTTTCCCCAAAGCGCCGGTTGCGGAGATCTCGATGCGTCGCTCCATCTACTCTGTCCTCATCTTCATGTGCTGCGCGTGTATTTTCGCGCCCATCTTCGCTCATGCCCACCACGTCAAGCAGGCTGAGACCGCGCTGCCCGTGACCACTTCGTCGGCGGAAGCTCGCGCCCTCTACCAGAAGGGCATGCAGGACTATGAGAATCTTTACCTCGAACGCTGTAACGACGACTGGCGCGCCGCCGTCAAGGCTGATCCCAACCTCGCCGTCGCCTGGGCCTGGATCGCCTTCAACAGTAGCGATCCCAAGGAAGTGAATGCGGCCCGCGAAAAGGCCAAGGCGCTCGCGCCCAAGCTGACCCCGGGCGAGCAGTTGATGATCGCCTGGATCGCCAAGGTGCAGGAAGGCGACTTCCTCGGCGGCATTTCCTCCATGAACGACATGCTCGAGATGTATCCCAAGGACAAGCACTTGATCTATCTCGCCGCCAACTGGCTCATGAACGAAAACGGAGACGATCAGGCACAACGATTGCTCGAGAAAGCGCTGGCCCTCGACAAGAATTATCCCGCCGCGCTGAACGATCTGGCCTACGAATATGCGCGCAGCCGCCAATTTGCCAAGGCCTTTGCCGCCATGGATCGCTACGTCGCGCTGCTGCCGACGGAACCGAATCCCCATGACTCGTATGGCGAACTGCTGCGCATGGCGGGAAACTTTGAGGGATCGCTGCAGCACTACCACGCCGCATTGAAGATCGATCCTGACTTTGTTACCTCTCAGGTCGGCCTGGGAGATACCTACGCTCTGATGGGAAACCAGGAGCAGGCGCGGATGGAATACGACAAGGCCATCCGCTCTGCCCACAATGAGGCCGACCGGCTCGACTACAGCATGCAGAAAGCGATGACCTGGGTGCGCGACGGCAAATTTTCCGAGGCCGACAGGCGGTTCCAGGAGATTGCGCAGATAGCCCACGCCAAGGATCAGTACTTGCGGGAAGCGCAGGCGTACCGTCACCTGGCCGAGTATCAGGCGGATGATAAAACCTCGTTGAAATATCTTCAGGACGCCGAAGAGTCTCTGGCTCCTGCCGCGATTTCCAAAGGCGATCAGGCTGAAGAATTGTCACGCATTCTGCGCAACCGCGCCGTGCGCGCCGCCCATGCCGGGGACCCGGCTCTGGCCGAGAAGTCTCTGAAACAACTCGAGGCCATGGCGACCGGCAGCCGCAACCGCGTCATCCAGAGTTCCTACAACGGCGCCGCCGGAACGCTGCTCATGATTCAAGAGAACATGACTCAAGAGAACAAAGACCAGAAGAAACTCGACGAAGCCATCAGCAACCTCGAAGACGACCGTGACAATCCCTTCAGCATGGAACTGCTGGTGCAAGCCTACTACCAGACCAATCAGCCCGACAAACTGGCCGAGGCTGAGGCCAGGCTCCGAGGCACCAACGTTCCTACCATGGAGCAGGCCCTCGTAGTACCCGCCGCCCGTCTGCGCCGCCCGCAAATATAGGCAGCTTGCAGCGCATCATCTCGAAGTTTGGTCTATACTGTCGAACGCCAGCGACGGCAGTTTCTAGTTTCTAGTTTCCAGTTTCTAGTTTCCAGTTCTGAGGGATACCGCAACTGCAGGAAGCAAGAACTAGAAACTAGAAACCAGAAACTGCCTAGGCTCAAAGATTAATGGTTTCTAACCCAGATCGCCGTTCCCGCTCCAGAGTCGTTGCCAAGCTGCCGGTGCGCGTCCGCAGCGCTGCGGCAAACGCCGAGTTGAGTGCCCAGACTCGCGACGTCAGCACCAATGGCGTATTTCTCTATACGAACTCCCGCATGATGGAAGGCTCCGACGTCGAATTAGTCCTGATCCTTCCGCCCGAGCTGACCTCGGGAGAGAAGTGCTGGGTGTGCTGCCATGCCCGTGTGTTGCGCGTAGAGCAAGGCCCCGGCAAGGATTTCGGGGTCGCCGCCGAGATCCAGCGCATGGACATACTACCGGAGATTCCCGCCTAGCCTTCTGCCGCCAATCTCGATGCCCCGGTCTCATGCACTATTTGTGGTGCAGCCGAATCCATGCCGCTCCGACCCGGCCCCGACAGATCAAATGTGCTCGGTCGGGAGGCAAGACTTGCCTCGCTCTCGACAGAATTCTCGGAAATCTGTGAAAAAGTGCTTCCCATCGCACTGGCTTTGGTGCAATAATTGCGGCCCTGGGATTGCTCTGGCCAAACTTAGAACTGGGTGGGCCTAATGTGGATTGAAAAACTAGCGGACGGTGTGGTGCAAGTGCAAACTCCCATCGGACCGCGGTATTTGATGCCGTCGATTCTTCAGCGCATTTATTTTCTCTGGATGTTCCGTCACTTTCCCATTCTCCCCCACGCCGTGCTGAGCACGGGCCAACAGCGGATGATCGATCGTTTATGTTCCGAGCAGCGCTTCGTCTCGATGGCCTACGCCGATGGCATGGACGATGCCCCGGTAATCGGCACGGTCGAGCGTCGCTTGAAGATAGGGCCAGATCCGTTGCCGCCGCGTCGCCCCGTGGCCAGCGAAGCCTCCGGCGCATTAGCCGCCGAAGTGCGTCAGCGCTCCTAGCGGAAGATTTCTCTCGCACCGCGGAATGAAGGCCGACGCCAAAATCTGATCACCACTAACTATTAAGACCGACGGTCATCCTTTGCGTAGCTGCCTTTCAGGCGGACGAAGTATCTCCGGCGCGCATGCCCTTGTCCAGCGGAGATCCCTCACCCGGTCGAATTGCGCCGGGCTTCGGGACGACCCCCTCAAGAAAGGGGTCGGATTCCAAACTGAGCCATTTCTGTGCAAGCGAGTGCGATGACCGCGCGCGCAGGGAAATGTTACAATCACAAATTGTCCCGCTCGGTAAGACTCCCACCGTGGGCGCGTAGCTCAATTGGCAGAGCAACTGACTCTTAATCAGTAGGTTGTAGGTTCGATTCCTACCGCGCTCACCACTCTGATTCCGCCTCTATTTCACCGGCTGCAGGTATGGAATATAGCGGGCGAACAGCCAGCACAGGAAGAACACGACCGGAATGTGTACCATCAACTGCAGCACTCCATAGCCCACGATGTCGCGCGCCTTCAGTTTCAGGATGCCCAGCAGAGGCAGCATCCAAAAGGGATTCACCAGATTGGGCAACGCTTCCGACGCATTGTAGATTTGCACCACCCAGCCCAGATGCACCTGGTGCAGGTTCGCGGCCTGCAATACATAGGGCGCTTCGATGACCCACTTGCTGCCGCCGGAAGGAATGAAAACGCCGAGCACCGCCGAGTACATCGCCACCAGCAACGGATAAGTATTATGCGTGCTGATGGAGGCGAAGACCTTTGCCAGCGTATCCGCGATTCCGGTTCCAACGATCATGCCAAAGATCACGGCGTAAAATGGGAACTGGATGATCACGCCACCGGTCGCGGGAATGCACTCCGCGACTGCCCGCATGAAGCGTTTCGGCCGCCAGTGCAACAAAAGCCCCAGCGTGATGAATATGAGGTTGTAGGTGTTGAGGTCGAGCGCGGCCAGCGCGCCTTGCGGGGAAGTGCGGAATACATCGATCAGATACCAGCACAGCAGCGCCGCGACCAGAACCGTCAGCAGCGGGCTGTACTCCAGCCATTCGCCGGGCTTGCTCCTCTCCTCGAGGCTCGATCGAATCGGCTCGTATTGAATGCCGTAGGATTCTGCCGTTCTGGCATTCTCAGGCGACGGGGTGGACAGATATGCGATCAGCACCGACAGCACGATCAGGATCACCGTGGTCGCGATGCTTGGCCACAAGAATAGCGTCTGGGTGAGCGGGATCAGACCACTGATGCTGAACAATGTCGGCGGTATGGCAGACTTGGTCGCCATCATCATGGCGGCGGAAGAAGACAGCCCCATCGCCCAGACCGCTCCCAGCCCGAGATACCCGGCAGCACCGGCGGCGCGGTAGTCCAGTCCTTTGACCCGATGAGCCACTTCCCGGACAAAGAGTCCGCTGAAAATAAGGCTCAAGCCCCATGAGATCAGCGAAGTCAGCATTGAGAAAAGCGCGACTATCGCGACCGCTCCACGCGGCGTCTTCGGTATTCCAGATAACCATCGGATGAAGCGATAAACGATAGGCGTCGAAGCTACAACATATCCGCCGACGATGATCATCACCATCTGCATGGTGAAAGGGACGAGAGTCCAGAAGTTCTTCCCGCCCTGAATGGCCAGTTTGGCGGGACTCTGATGGAGCAACAGGCCGGCAGTGAAGACGACGACAATTCCCAGCAGAGCAAAAATCAGCGGGTCCGGAAACCAGCGTTCGCTCCAGTTGGCGAGCCCTAGTCCGAAACGGACCAGACGCTGCTCCTGCCTTGCCGCGTGCTTTTCTGGCGCCATGCGCATACCCGGTCCTCTCTGTTCGGCAGTGACATTCTAACCTCACTTTCAAGGAAATAGCTTGACATCTGGCTGTCTGGACCAGTATTCAGGGGCATCGCATCGATTTGGGAATGGATGCAGCACTTCGTTCTTGATAGGCAAACGGTCTCAAATTTAATTCCCGGAGGCTGTCCCCAATGAAAAGACCCGTCTCTCGATTGATTTTGTTGACTTCTGCACTGCTCATGGCCTTAGCGGCCATGGCTCAACAGCAGGAAAACCACGCAACCAATAACAACCCCCTCGCGCTGTTGCTGCAGTCCAAGGGGATTTTGTCTCCCAGCGAGGTCGCGCTGATCAACCAGGCATCCTCGCCAGAGGATGCCAACGCGCGCCTCGCCCGGTTACTCGTGGAGAAAGGCCTGATTAGCTCGCAGGAATACACGGCCACGGTCACGCCCGCGAGCCTGGATTCGTCCAGGGCGCGGCTGTCAGACGCCGTACTGCACACGTCCAGCGTGGTCGCGGCCCCCGCGGCCAAGCCCGCAACTCCGCCAGATTCCCAGGAGCCACCTGTCATCCCGGCGGTTGCCCCTCTCCGCGCATTGCCCATCGACGTGCCCAAGCAAGGAGGAATGATTCCAGACATACACCTCGGAAGCGGCGCGAACATGAAGATTTACGGTTTCTACAAAGCCAGCGCCATTTCTGACACGACCTCCAGCGGCGGAGCTACGTTCGGCAGCCAGGACTGGCCACTGCCGCTCCTGCTCGCCGATACCGGACCCACCCCCGACCCGCAAGTCCATCTCAAGGCGCGCAGCTTCCGCATCGGCATGCAGACGGAATGGGTGCCGAAGAACTCGGACTTCACCATCACCGGACGGGTGGAAGGCGACTTTGAGGGCGACTACACCGACGTCAGCAACCGCAACATCAGTTCGGTGCGATCCAACCAGTTCACTCTCCGCCTCGCCTGGATGCGCCTCGACCACAAAATTGGCGACCTTCCATGGTTTGCATTGTTCGGCCAGGATTGGTCGATCATGGGATCATCCACTCTTCCCAGCCTGTTCGAGACCACCGGGCTGGGCGTTGGCATGGGTGGACTCTACGAGCGCATTCCGCAATTCAGGACCGGCGTGCAATTCCATGCTGGCGATCTGAAGATTCAGCCCGAGGTCGCGCTCGTGCTATCGACGGCCGGTTCCTCAGCGCTTACCACGGACCAGCACTTGCGCTTCGGCGACCGCGCCGGGGCCGAATCCGACCAGCCCGGGGTTGAGGCTCGCGTCGTCTTCCAATTCCCGCTCTCCCACAACTGGAAGGGTGTGGCGCCGGCACAGCTGATTTTCAGCGGCCACCACTCCCGCGTAAGCGAAATTATTCCCCACGCCGCACAACTGCCAACCAGTGTGACTTGTACTGTATTGCCCTGCACGGTCGGCCCCATATTCACCAGCGCGACCACACCGAATCTCGGATTCAGCACGACCGACACTATAGTCAACGCGTCTAACTGCTCCACCGGCTCCTGCAGTCTGGAGCAGTTATTCCCCGCCGGAACCCAGGCGGGCAATCCGCAGAACATTTACACCGGTGAAATTCAATTGCCCACGCCCTGGGTAACTCTTGTCGCCAAGTTCTATCGCGGAAATGACATGCGATTCTTCTTCGGCGGCCAACTCAACGATGTCTACTCAAACCTACACGGTTTGTTCGAAGTAGGGAACGGCGTTTCCGAAAGCGGACGAGCCATCTTGTTCGGTTGTGCAGCCGGTACTACCGCCGGCCAACCCGCTGCCACCATCAATTGCCAGGGCACCCCGGTGCAATCCGCCAAACTTCAGCCCATCGGCGGAACAGGCGGTTTCGCAGAGTTAAGTTTCCCGCTCTCGCGCATCTTCCATGCCAATCCAGAGGGCAGCAATTCTGGATGGGTGTTCCACCTGCAATGGGGCACCGACCGGGCGAACTATGCCGATGCTCAGCACGGCAATCACTTGGGCCGCACTGACCTCGACACTGCTTCACTCACTTATCGCCTGAACAAGTGGGTGACGTTTGTCCACGAAGCCAGCTACATTGTCACGTTTACGGCCAATAACCACGAAGCCGGCGGCGTGATAACAAAAGAATATTTGCCGTTTGCGGGCGGTGTAACCCGACAAGCCCACAACTGGCGCAACGAGTTCGGACCAGTCTTTACCTTCTGATTGGACTAGAAGCCAGACTCCTGCGGGATCCTCCTCGGGCTCCCGCAGGAGCTCTTAATTGCGCTGCCCGATTCAGCGCGGTTTTCCCTGCAAGGAAGCCGTTGTGCCCGATTCTGCGACGGGTGTAGGATGTGCGTTCGATTGGGCTGCAAGGATCGGTCACGACCTGCTTGATTTGGAGGGAGTCATGAATACCTTCCCGGTTCTATTGGGTGCGCTGTGCGTATATGCCCTGGCCTACCGTTATTACAGCGCGTTTATTGCCGCCAAGGCGCTGGCGCTTGACGATCGCCGCACGACTCCGGCACACGCTTACCCGGACGGACACAATTACGTTGCGTCGCCAAAATGGGTGCTCTTCGGACATCACTTCGCGGCCATTGCGGGCGCAGGACCGCTGGTGGGGCCGACTCTGGCGGCGCAGTTTGGATTCGCCCCCGGCTTCTTGTGGATATTGATCGGCGGGGTGCTGGCCGGCTGCGTGCAAGACTTCACCGTGCTGGTGGCTTCCGTGCGTCATCGCGGACGCTCTCTGGCAGACATTGCCCGTACCGAAATCAGTCCCTTTGCCGGGCTGGTGGCCATGATTGCTGTCCTCTTTATTCTCCTGGTCACGCTGGCCGGTCTCGGCATCGTGGTCGTGAATGCGCTGTCGAATAGCCCGTGGGGCGTCTTCACCATCGGCATGACCATCCCTATTGCCCTCATTATGGGTTTCTGGATGTTCAAGAGCCATGCCGGAAAAATAACCGTCACTGGCCCCAGCGTCTTCGGCGTGGTCCTCTTGATCGGCAGCGTGGTTGCCGGGCACTGGGTAGCCGAGAGCGGAGCTGCCGGAGCGCTGACTTTCACCGGCCATCAGATCACGATCCTGATGGCGATCTACGGCCTGATCGCGTCGGTTCTTCCGGTCTGGTTGCTGCTGGAGCCGCGCGACTACCTCTCGACCTACGTGAAATTGGGCACGATCATTGTGCTGGTGATTGGCGTCTTCGTGGTTCATCCCAACATCCAATTCCCCAACTTCACGCCGTTTGTGCACGGCGGCGGTCCGATCATCAAAGGGCCGTTGTTCCCATTTCTCTTCGTAACGATTGCTTGTGGTGCGATCTCTGGCTTCCACTCGCTGGTCTCCTCGGGCACGACGCCCAAAATGCTGGACAAAGAAACGGACGCTCGCTTCATTGGATACGGCGCCATGTTGTGCGAATCCGTCGTGGGCATCCTGGCACTGATTGCGGCCTGTTCGCTTTCTCCCGGCGATTACTTCGCTATCAACACCCCGGCCGCCGTCTTCAGCCACCTTGGCTTAAACACAACCAATCTCGATATGTTCTCGCGCGAGGTGGGAGAGAAGCTGGCCGGACGAACCGGAGGCGCGGTCTCACTCGCTGTTGGCATGGCACAAATCTTCCGCGGCCTGCCCGGGATGGCTCGCCTGATGGGCTATTGGTACCACTACGCCATCATGTTTGAAGCTCTCTTCATTCTCACGACGGTGGATACGGGAACCCGTGTGGCCCGCTACGTCCTGCAGGAGCTGATGGGCAAGGTGCACAAGCCATTCGGCAACAATGCCTGGATGCCCGGGAATCTGATCACCAGCTCTGTGGTGGTTCTGGGCTGGGCGTACCTCATTTGGTCCAATAACATTACGACGCTATGGCCGCTGTTTGGAACCGGAAACCAGTTGCTCGCGACTATCGCACTAGCGGTGAGCACGACCTTCCTCATTAACATGGGCAAGCAGAAATACGCATGGATCACGGCCGTTCCCATGTGCTTTGTGGGCGTGACCACGCTCACGGCGGGAGTGCTGGGGATCAAGAACATCTTCTGGCCACTGACCTCCAAGCCCGGCCAGGAATTTACGGGCTACCTGGACACAGTACTTATGAGCATCTTTATCCTGGGCGTGATTCTCGTCTTGTTCGACGCAGTGCGGCGTTGGATCGCGGTGGCCAACGGCGCTCCCGCGCCGGTGGAGGCCTTCGGTCCTCCGCTTACGGCTACGGGTGAAGTGAAGATGGGTTGCTGCTAGGCGAGAGCGTGCTGGCGAATGCCGAAGACTCCATCGCGAACTCAGGTCGATGCGGTCGCAAGCTTCCGGCTGCGGCGCCACCACCTTCTGGATGAACCTCCAGAGAATCAAGATGCGGTCACCATCTGCCGCGATATGTGCGGCGTGCAGGCGCAGGTCATGTCGGCGGCGTATCTTCAGCTTTGGACGCGCAATCACGCCATCACGCGAGCCGAGACCGAAAATGCGCTGTGGAAGAAGCGCACGCTGATCAAGACTTCTCTCATGCGCCAGACGCTGCATCTCATCCCTACGGATGAATTCCTGCTCTACATCTCCGCCCTCAGACCGAGCCGCTTCGCTCAGGCGATGCGCATTATGGAACGATGTGGCATTACGCGCGATGAGACCGAAGCACTGATCCAATTGATCATGAAGACCCTCTCCGCGGGGCCACTTAGCAGGCCTGCTATCGCGGCGGCTATTCGTCCCAAGGCGAGCAAGCGGGTGCGTTTCTGGATGGAGAACTCGTGGAGTCTGGTTCGTCTCCCGGTGGCCGAGGGATTGGTCTGTTACGGCCGGGGTGAGGGCAACGCAATCGTTTTCATACGCACGGACCATTGGCTGCCCGAGGCTGAAGCTTACGCTGATGTCTGCGATGGAGGCGCAGTGCGCTCTCTTGCGAAAGTATTTGGGCGCTTATGGTCCGGCGACGCTGCATGACTTCGCCCACTGGGCGGGCCTCCCGATGCCACAGGTAAAGGCGCTGCGCGCGTTGCTCGAATCAGAACTGGTAGAGATTCCCGGCGACACAAAGAATTGTCTCTTGCTTCGCGAGGACGTAGAGGTTCTAAAAAGCAGCGCCAATGCAAAAGGCTCGATTCGTTTGCTGCCGCTCTTCGATTCCTATCTGCTCGCTCATCGCGAAAAAGATCACCTGCTGAGCGCACGGCACTACAAGCGCGTCTACCGCAACCAGGGCTGGATCTCACCCGTGGTGCTCATCGATGGCGCGATCGCCGGTGTCTGGTCTCACAAACTTCAAGGCAAACGGCTGCTGGTGGAGGTCGAGCCATTCGGAAAACTCTCCAAGGCCGACCGCGCGGGGATCGAGCGGGAAGCCGAAAGTCTGGCCTCGTACTTCGAGAGTGACCTGGATCTTCGGTTCGCCTAAGACCTTTGTCATTCCGACCCCCGAGCGCCAGCGAGGGGCGGAGGAATCTGCAGTGGCGCAGTTTGAATCCGGCTCCTTCCTTTTAGGGCGTCGTCCCGAAACCCGGCGCGGTTCAGCCGGTGAGCGATCTCCCTTGGACAAAGGATTCGCGTGAGGGAGATCCTTCGCTCCGCCTGAAAAGCGGCTCCGCTCAGGATGACGCAAAAACATTCAAACTGAGCCACTACCGAGAAGTCCCGGCTGATTTGCTTTTGTCGCGACGGCATATGAGGATACTAGTGCATGATCGTCAACTTCGCGGAGCGCGCGCACAATCACAACTGGGAACTCGACCCAGTCACGCGGTCCCTGCTCGACACTGACTTCTACAAACTGCTGATGCTGCAGTTTATCTGGAAGCATTATCCGAAAACGCATGTGCAGTTCACGTTGTTCAACCGCTCTTCCAGCGGTCCTGTCGACACTTTCGCGCACGAAGAACTGATCGAGCAACTCGATCATGCCCGCAACGTCCGCTTTCGCAGGTCGGAACTGGTCTGGCTGGCGGGCAACACGTTCTATGGCCGCCGCGGAATCTTTCAGCCGGCGTTTCTGGAATGGCTGGAACGCGATTTCCGATTGTCGGACTACGAACTGTCGGTGAAGGACGGCCGCTTCCACTTATCCTTCGACGGCCTCTGGACCGAGACAACCATGTGGGAGCTGTATTCGCTCTCCATCATCAACGAGCTGCGCACCCGCGCCAATCTGAAAAAGCTGAGCGAGTTCGGCCTCGACATCCTCTACGCCAAGGCGAAGACCAAGCTGTGGGATAAGATCGAGCGTCTGCGCGGAGTTCCGAATCTCAGCGTGGCCGACTTCGGAACCCGGCGCCGTCACAGCTTCCTCTGGCAGGAATACGTGGTCGAGGCGATGGCGGCGAACCTGGGCAGCGGCTTCACCGGAACCTCGAACGCCTTCCTCGCCCACAAGCACGACCTGGAGGCGATTGGAACCAACGCGCATGAGATTCCCATGGTGCTCGCCGCGCTGGTATCGCAAGATGATGACGAGGCCCTGAAGGCTTCTCAGTATCACACCCTCGCGATGTGGCAGCAAACTTACGACGGCGCGCTTCGCATCATGCTGCCCGACACTTTTGGAACCACGCAATTTCTCGAAGGTGCGCCCGACTGGGCCGCCGATTGGACAGGACAGCGCGTCGACAGCAAGGATCCTTATATAGCTGGAGATGAATATATCGCATGGCTGCAAGGCCGCGGCCGCGATCCTCGCGAGAAGTTAATCATTGCCTCCGACGCTCTTGATGTCGACGAAATCCTCGGCCTGCACGCCTATTTTGGCGGAACCCTCGCTACCGGAACCACGGTCAGGGATTTCGCCAGCGCGGACGACTTCCATGACCGGCACAAGTGGACTCCAGGCCGCCGCATTCGTTTCAGCGCAGGTTGGGGCACGCTCTTGACCAACGATTTCCGCGGCTGCGATCCCAGCGGCGATGGCGGTTTCGATCCCATCAGCCTGATCAGCAAGGTATCCAGTGCCGAAGGCCGCCCGGCGGTAAAGCTCTCCGACAACTACTCGAAAGCGCTCGGCCCGCCCGCGGAAATCGAACGCTACCGGCGCGTCTTCGGCACTGCGGGCGTTACCAACATCCCAGTGATCACGTAGTGAGACTATCGGCTAATGCCTTGGTGCCAAAGGGCTTAAGTAAAAAGACTCCACACGTTCGTGCTACGCAATGGCACGCCAGAGCTATGTACGAAGGTGCCGCACTACGGTACTCTCCTACTTGAGCAGCACTTGGGGGAGGGCTGATCAACATACGCTCCGTGACTCAAAACTGAGTCTGGGGCGTTTTGTTTTGCGCCGAAGTTCGCCGTCGCTTACCTGTCGGTAGCTCAATCCGTCGGCTCGCCGCCCGCCTTGTATAATCGAACTCCTGCCTATGCGAGCTTCGCTTCCCGTGTGGATTCTCTCTGTCTGCGTGGGATTCCTGTCGAAGGAAATGGTGCTTGCACAGGTCTCTGCTTCTAAGCCTCCGGCGAATTCACCGATAGAAAAATCGCAATCCCTGCCGCAGTTCGAAGACGTTGCGCAGAAGGCAGGCCTGACCGTCTCCCACATTTCTTCTCCCGATAAAAAATACATCGTCGAATCCATGAGCGGCGGCGTGGGGCTCATTGACTGCGAAAACGACGGCAAGCTCGACATCATCACCGTCAACGGCTCCACGGTGCAGCGCTACAAGCTGGGCGGCGACCCGATGATCACGCTCTATCATCAGGACGCGGATTCTAAGAGTGACGACCTCAAGTTCACCGACATCACCAAGTCCGCCGGCCTCACCCACAAAGGCTGGGGGATGGGCGTGGCCGTGGCCGATTACGACAACGACGGATTACAAGATATTTACGTCACCGGCTACGGCGGCAACGCGCTCTATCACAACTTGGGCAACTGCAAGTTTGAAGATGTAACCGAAAAGGCCGGAGTGGGCGCGGGAGGATTCAGCACCGGAGCGGCCTGGGCCGATTACGATCGCGACGGCCGAGTGGATCTTTTTGTCTCGCGTTACGTGCATGTCGATATCGACAACCTGCCGCAGTTCGGCAACGACCCGCGCTTCTGCCGCTTCAAAGGAGTGCTGGTGCAGTGCGGTCCGTGGGGTCTGCCCGGCGAATCGGATTTGCTATTTCACAACAAAGGCGATGGCACCTTCGAAGAAGTTTCGAAGAAGGCGGGCGTGGACGATCCGCATCACTACTACGGCCTAGGCGCAACCTGGGGCGACTACGACAACGACGGCTGGCCCGACCTTTATGTGGCGAACGATGCCGGACCGAATTTCCTGTATCGCAATAAGCATGACGGAACCTTCGAGAATGTCGGATTGCTCGATGGAGTCGCGCTCAGTGGCGACGGCCTGGAGCAAGGCTCGATGGGCGTCGACTGGGGCGACTATCTTCACGAAGGCCGCCTGTCGATGATCGTCACCAATTTTGTTGAGCAAGGCTCGACCCTGTATCACAACCTGGGCAAAGACGATTTCGCCGATGTCAGCGTGCGCGCCAAGTTGATGAAGCCGACGTATCCCCTCGTGAGTTGGGGAACCTCATTCTTCGATATGGAGAACGACGGCTGGCTCGATCTGTTCATCGCGAACGGCCACGTCTATCCGCAGGTGGATACGATTCCCGGCGGCACTCCCTACCGTCAGCCGATGCTGCTTTTCCGCAACCATCGCGACGGAACCTTTGACGATGTTTCTTCGGTACTCGCCAACATGCCTCGCGCAATCGAGGCGGGGCGCGGCTTTTGGAGACATCAACAACGATGGCAACATCGACATTGTGGTGCTGAACGTAGGCGAGCCGCCATCGCTTTTGCTCAATCGCACCGTCAGCACGAATCACCGCGTGCTGTTCAAGCTCGTGGGGACGAAAAGCAACAAAGCCGCGATCGGCGCGCGAGTCACGGTGAAGGCCGGCACGCTAGTGCAGTTCAGCGAAGTGCGCGGCGGCGCAAGTTATCTTTCGCAGAACGATTTGCGGCTGCATTTTGGATTAGGCGGCAAACGACAAGATGAGTGAAGTAAGCATTCGCTGGCCGAATGGCGAAACGGAAGTTCTGCGCGACGTGCCCGCGGATTTCATTTACACCGTAGTCGAGGGCGCGGGAATTCAGCAGAAGGCTGCTCTTCCGCTTTTGCCTGGCTCTGAATGTTCCCGATCTTCGGAAGTACCGCCTTCACCTTGTACAATTTCGGGAATGCAATTTAAACCCCAAATCATTCTTGAACGTGATCCTTGGATTCGAGACTACGTCGAGGTCGTGTGCGATACGACTCCCACAACGCAGAGCATAGTCGGTTTCATTTGTAAGGTTTGCTGGAAGCAGTTCGAGAATTCTGGGAGCGCCTTCAGTTTGCTGGCTCACGCGCAAGTGCACAAGGCTCGACAGGAACGCCCATATCAGACCCACCGACGGCTGTTTTTCTCGGGCGAAGACATCCTTGAGAGATACCGAATCCTCACCGAACACTTCGCAGTGGTGACCCCAGAGGTAGGGACTTGGAAGTTCCAATGCCGCACGTGCAGTAAGATATTTCCTCACCGAACCGATTGCGACGAACTGATCGAACACGGAACCAAATGCCAACTGACAACAATGGCGGCGACGACCCAGTAGCCTGATTCGATCACCCCGTCCCGCCAACATGTTACGTCAAGGCTAAACTTGCGCGTTGGTAAGGCATAAGTGGCCTTAGGTTCGGCTAGGACTGTCCCGCAATCCAGGCGATCTTGTCAACAACACGGGCGTCAGGCGAGCTTGGTTCCAAAAGCCTGAATTGTTCCACGCCGAAGGAGCGAATGTCCTCCTGAGCGAGACGAAGGCACTGTAAGTATTTTTCAGCGGTATAGCCGGGTTGCGTTGATTTGCAGAATTTCACGCCGAACAAATTCCGGAAAGTGCCAGCAACCTTGCTATCAAGCATAAGAAACAGATCGGGAAAGAGCCAGTGAAGAATTTTCGTCGCCGCTACATGGGACTGCTTTCTTGGATCGAGCTTACCGACACTGGCAAGACATTCATAAACGGATACGATCCGGGAGCCATGCGCCGACAGGTCAATCGAACTGAGGCGACAGTCTTGCCAGCCGTCGATTTGCGGTTTTCTACGAATGGCTTGCAAAGAGCAGTGGAGCCGCGTGGAAAATCCCTCTGCCATTGTTCGCCCCATATCGAATTGTTTAAGCCCAGTGACGATATGGTGCTCGAACCGAGGTTCAAAGGGGTCGCCGCACTCCCGGCGTGCTTGGTAGACCGCGTTTGCTGCGGGATTATAGCGTTCTTTGCAGCGTGGGGCTCGATTGTATTCAGCGATCAATTCTTTTGCGCGTTCGTTGAGAAGTGGCATAAGCACAGACCAGTTCCGGGTGACCGATGAACCAGTCGGAACCCTCCATCCCCCATTCCCACAATTCGGCTTAGTTTCCTTGACCTGACCTCTTATACATCCTCACGACGGCTGCTTCCAAATCGCCTGGCCCAATGAGGAGATCCTCTCGTTTGGCCCGTTCTTTCACCAAGGCAGTCAGTTCATCTCTTTTCGCTTCATCCATGTTCTTTAAGTCTCGTCGATCTCATCCGTTGACGAACCGCCTCGGCTCTTGCTTCGGCTTCTGCTTTGACCCTTGCCGCAGCTTCTTCCTCGCAACGTCGGCATCGACCGAAGACTCCGTGCGGATAGCACCGTTTCGATCTGACAGGTCGCTTAGGAACCAATAGGCTAAGAACAAGGCAAGTAGCCAGCCCAGCCAGCCCATAAATGGGAACCTCCCGTTCAGCACAGATTAGCTCGGATTGTGCCCGAATGGCCTTTGCGTTTTTTGCGAAGGGTGGGCATTCCCAATGCGAATGACTTGGTGTTTAACATTCCGATTTCACCGAGCGAACGCCTAAAGATTTCCACAGCTCAATCTTGTGACATCTGACCTTGCGCACAACCTGTATTTCGTTTCATCATTGTCCCAGCAGAGGAAGTAGACTCGCAAATATTGGCAAGAGCGCTCGCGGTCAGAAATCGGCCCGTAAGTCCCATGCTTCAAGATTTTGACTCATAAGGTCTTTGTTATGAGGATTTTGCAAGGAATTTCGCGGTTCGAAGTCCGTAAATTGCTGATTCTAGATATTTTGCAAAATTGGGGGGGAGGGGGGTAGGGTAAGTAAAAGATTAAACTCACAGCCCTATACGATCCCCAGCTGTTTCTGAATCTCCTCCAGCGGCACGCCCTTCGTCTCTGGAACCATGGTCTTCACCCAAATGAGTTGCAGAACCATCATGCCGGTAAAGAACAGGAAAACGTAACCGGTCGGGAACTTCGTGACCATCGCCGGAAAGAAAGTTGTAAGCAAGGCGGCGAAGATCCAGTGCGTGAAGCTGCCCAGCGTCTGACCTTCCGCGCGATGGCGGTTGGGAAATATCTCGGAGATGAGAACCCAGATCACCGCTCCCTGGCCGATCGCGTGAGCGGCGATGAACGCGAAGATGCAAACCGGCACGATTGAGTAATGGCCAGTAAAGAAGGCCCACGCCACCAGGCCGAGCGAAGTGATGTAGCCGAACGAGCCAATATAAAGAAGAGTGCGCCGGCCCAGCCGGTCAATCAGCCAGAGCCCGACAAACGTGAAAACAAGATTGGTAACGCCAATGCCGATCGATTGCAACAGCGCGGCTTTCGCGCCGAGGCCGGTCAAGTTCAAATATGCGCGGCGCAAAATACAAGATCGCATTGATGCCCGACATCTGATTGAAGAACGCAACCAAGATGGCGAGCAGGATCGGTTTGCGAAGACGCATCGTCCAGAAATGTCCCGACGACGCTTGCTCCGACGATGCAGCGATAATCGCGTCCGCCTTGGCCGCGACTTCGGCTTTGGAAGCCTCAGGCTCAATTCGCTGCAGTACTTCGCAGTCCGGCCTCGCGATCGCCCTTCTTGCCCAGCAGCCAGCGCGGACTTTCAGGAAGGCCGAAGCAGAACACCGCGTAGAGCAACGACGGAAACGCGGCCACACCCAGCATCCAGCGCCAGGCATTCTCGCCGATGCCCGCCAGCAGCGCGTTCGAGACGAAGGCGATCAGGATGCCAAAAACAATATTGAACTGGAACATTCCGGCGAGGCGTCCGCGATGCCTGGGCGGCGCAATCTCTGAGATGTACATCGGCGCAACCACAGTAGAAATGCCGATGCCCAACCCGCCGATGACGCGCGCGGCGATGAACACGCCAACGTTCGGCGCCAACGCTGAACCCACCGCACCCACCAAGTAAAGAACGCCGATCCAAAGCAGCGTGGCCTTGCGTCCGAAGCGGTCCGCGGGCCAGCCTCCGAGCAGGGAACCAACCACGGTGCCGTACAGTGCCGAAGCCATGGCAATGCCATGCAGCCCGGGGCTCAGTCCCCAAAGCGACTGAATTGTTTTTTCCGCACCGGAAATAACCACCGTGTCGAAACCAAAAAGAAATCCGGCGAGCGCCGAAGTGAGCGACCAGAAGAAGATGCGTCCGTTCATAGGGAACCGGGCAACACCGAGATTCCTCCGCCCCTCGCTTTCGCTCGGGGGTCGGAATGACAACGATTTTGCTGAGAACCGAGCACTGGGTACCAGGTACTCGGTACTAGCTACTGCCTCTCGTCAGCGGATATCCCTTCTCCCGCCAGTCCCGGATCCCGCCATCCATCGAGATGACGTTTGTGTAGCCCATCTTCTGCAGATTGTCGGCGGCCAGCGCCGAGCGGAATCCGCCGCCGCAGTAAAGCACGATCTCGGCGTTGAGATCGGGCACGCGAGCCTCAATGTCGCGCTCGATGATGCCTTTGCCCAGATGAATCGCGCCCGGCAGATGATCCTTGGCAAATTCGCTCTCTTCCCGCACATCCACCAGCGTGAACTTCCCGCCGCCATCCATCTTCTTCTTCACTTCTTCCACGTTGGTTTCGCGCACCCGCGTTTTGGCGTCGTCCACGATCTTCAAAAAGCGTGGAGGATGTTGATGGGCCATGAATGCTCCTTTCCTAGTCAGCCGCCGATCAACATCCTACCAAGGGCTGCGGGATTGTGCGATAGAGCGGGCTTCCGGCTTCGGCTGTCGGCTTCAGCTTGTCGTGTGAAAGCCAAAGTCCAGGCGAAGAGTTCGGTGTTCGAAGCCGAAGCCTGAAAGCCGAAGCCCCAATTCTCATTTAGCATGAATGGGTGAGAAAGAATGAGGTCGCCCGGAAGATGGGACTGGCGCGCGCCTTGTCGAAGCTCGGCTACTGTTCGCGGTCGCGTGCCACGGAGTTGATTCGCGCCGGGCGCGTGACCTTGAGCGGAAAGATCCGTCGCGATCCGGAGACGCCCGTTCCCGGGGAGCATGATCAGATCGCAGTCGACGGGATAGCAGTCAAGCCCCGGGAAAAAATCTATCTCATGATGAACAAGCCGCGCGGCGTGGTAACCTCGGCAGCCGACGAGAAAGGCCGCGAGACGGTGTACGCTCTTCTCGGCGCAGGGACAGGGAAAAGTGCGGCCGACATATCGGCGCCCTGGGTTGCGCCGGTCGGCCGTCTCGACAAAGCCAGCGAGGGACTGCTGTTGCTGACCAACGATTCCGAGTGGGGTGCGCGCATCGCTGCACCGGAAACCCATTTGGATAAGACTTATCATGTGCAGGTGGGCACGGTTGCGGACGAAGAGTTTCTCCAACGGCTGGTTCGCGGTGTGAAAGCGAAAGATGGGGAAGTGTTGCGGGCGAAGCAGGCGCGCCGCCTGCGTGCAGGAGAGAAAAACTGCTGGCTCGAACTGGTCCTGGATGAGGGGAAGAACCGCCAGATCCGCCGCATCATGGAGACCATGGGTGTCGAAGTCCTGCGTGTGGTACGCGTGGCCATTGGACCGTTGCAATTGGGCAATCTCGGGAAAGGCAAGTACCGCGCCCTCACCGGCGACGAAAAGCGAATGCTCGATCGCGCGATGCGAGGGATCCTGTGAACGACCTGGTCTTTCTTCCTGCCGTGTCCATGGCCGAACAAATCCGGAAAAAGAAAATATCTCCGGTCGAACTCGTCGACGCGCATCTCGCGCAGATCCAGAAACTGAATCCGAGACTAAATGCATTTGCGCAGATCGACGCCGAGCGGGCGCGGCGAGCGGCTCACGAGGCGGAGGCCGCCGTCATGCAAGGAAAGCCACTCGCCCCTCTGCACGGTGTTCCCATCAGCATTAAGAGTTCTGTGGACGTCGCAGGAATGCGTTGCGAGGCCGGGACCCGGCTGCGTGCAGGACTGGTCGCATCGCTGGATGCCCCGCTGGTAACGAGACTGAAAAATGCGGGCGCGATCGTGCTTGGCGTAACTAATACTCCCGAGCTTTTGATGGCGTGGGAGACCGACAACTTGCTCTATGGCCGCACCAACAACCCGTGGGATCTCGCACGCACGCCCGGCGGTTCCAGCGGCGGCGAAGCGGCGGCGATTGCAGCAGGCATGTCCGCCGGCGGAGTGGGCAGCGACGGGGGAGGCTCGATTCGCGTGCCTGCTCACTTCAGCGGCATCTGCGGTCTCAAGCCAACGCCGGGACGAATCCCAGCAACCGGACACTTTCCTGCATCCGCCGGGCCGTTTGCCCTGATCGGCGTAGTCGGCCCGATGGCCCGCAGTGTCGCCGACTTGAAAGTTCTATTCGAGGTAATGCAAGGGCCAGACATTGGCGACATCTGTGCAGCGCCGGTGCCAGTGCGCTGGCCGAGTGAAGAAGAAGTGAAGAAACTGCGAGTCGGTTATTTCGAAGACGATGGCCGAACGCCGGTGACGCCGGAAACCCGCGCGGCAGTACGCACTGCGGTGGAAGCCGTGCGCAGCGCGGGGTTTCAAGTGGAACCATTCCAGCCCGAAGGCCTTGAAGAAGCGCGCCGGCTGTGGCACAAGTTTTTCGTGGTTGCCGGTGGAATGTTGTTGCGTCCGATGTTCAAAGAGGAGGACCCCGACCTCAGTCCGATCCTCAAACAGTTTCTGGAATGGTCTGCGGCCGAGCCAGCCCACACTGGACGGACTTTGCTCGACGCCTGGATCCAGCGCGATCTGCTGCGCGCGCGGTTCTTCGCGCAGATGCAGCGATATCCAATCCTCTTATGCCCGGCGGCGGCAATCCCCGCTTTTCGCCACGGCGAACGCAGTTGGCAGGTTGACGGCAAGACGGTCCACTATCTCGATGCCTGGAGTTATACGGAATTCTTCAACGTGCTGGGCAATCCAGCCGCGGCGGTCCCGGTCGGGAGATCCTCTGAAGGCTTGCCCATCGGAGTACAGATCGTTGGCAGGCCGTGGGAGGAAGAACAGGTGTTAGCGGTCGCCGCCGCGCTGGAGCAGCAATGCGCCGCCTGGAGGATCCCGCCGCTTGCGTGAAAGCTCTTCGATCTCCGCTAGTAGTTTTGCACTATTTCCTCAGACGCCCAGTCTGGGTAAGTTGGTTGGCGCGCGATTTCGGTCACTGTGGGCTGAGGTTTAGAACTGTAAGCGCCTGATCGTTTCCGATGCCAGAAAACTCACGATTCGTAACCTTCGCCGGTCGAGCCTTGCCCTGGCTTCTTGCGCTTCTGGTTGTTTCAGCCGCGTATCTCTACACCTTTCCGCAACCAAACATCTTCTATGCGTGCGTGGTGCTGTTGCACGCGCTGGCCGGAGTGTTAACTGCGATTCTTCTGATTCCATCGCTCCTTCGTTTACTGCGGAATCGAAGCTTTTTTGCCGGCGCGGGATGGTTGCTGGTGGCGGCGGGCGCGGTTCTGGGACTCATTCTCATCAAGACCGGCACGCCGCGCGCCGAGTGGAAGTGGCTTTACCTGCACATCGTGATCTCGCTCATCGGAGTCGGCCTTCTGGTCGCCGACAAACTCGGACAAAGTGGATGGCTGGCATCGAACGCGGGAACGGCAGCGCTCCGCACCGCAATCTGTCTGGTCGCGCTCGCCGGCATCGGATACGCCGCGCGTTACGTGCGTGAAAGTTGGCAGGCGCGCGGCCGCATCCAGAATCCCACCATGCCGCCCGACAACATGAACGCCGAGGGCGACGGCCCAGAGGGCGCCTTCTTCCCCAGTTCCGCGCAGGTTTACGGCAAGCAGAAAATTCCCAGCAAGTTTTTCATGGAATCCGACTCCTGCAAGCGTTGCCACGAAGATATCTACAATCAGTGGTTCGGTTCCGTACACCATTTCTCTTCGTTCAACAATCAGTGGTATCGCAAGTCGATCGAGTACATGCAGGATACGGTCGGCACCAAACCCTCGAAATGGTGCGGCGGCTGCCACGATCCGGCTGTGCTCTACAGCGGCCTGATGGATACTCCGATCAAGCAGATCGTGCATCGGCCGGAGTCGCAGGCGGGTCTCGGCTGCATGATGTGCCACTCGATCGCCGAAGTGAAGAGCACCATGGGCCAGGGCGATTTTTATCTGGAGTATCCCAAACTGCACGAGTTGGCGGCTGCGCAGAATCCGGTGGCGCGCGCGCTGCACGATTTCCTGATCCGGCTGAATCCCGAGCCGCACCGCCGCGTCTTCCTCAAACCCTTCATGAAAACGCAGACCGCCGAGTTCTGCTCCACCTGCCACAAGGTGCACCTCGACGTGCCGGTGAATCACTATCGCTGGTTCCGCGGTTTCAACGAATACGACAACTGGCAGGCCAGCGGAGTCTCCGGGCAAGGTGCGCGCTCGTTTTATTATCCGCCGAAGCCGCAGCAGTGCGCCGATTGCCACATGCCCGCGGAAGCTTCGAAAGACGCGGGCAACGTCAACGGGTTCGTGCACTCGCATCGCTTCCCGGGCGCGAACACCGCGCTCCCCACGGCAAATGAAGATGCGGCGCAACTGAAGCTCACCGAGGGCTTCCTGACGAGTGGCGCGCTTACGGTGGATATTTTTGCTTTGTCGCCAGCGCAGGCGCCATTGAAATCAGTTGCGGCGAGTCAATCGGAACTGGCCACAACGTTCGCGGTGGGTGAAGAAGCGGAAACCAAAATCACTCCCGGCGCCGAAGGAGAAGTTGCTCCGGTTACCGCTCCGCTGAACCGCGTGCAGCCCGCGCTGCGTCGCGGCGATACCGTGCGCGTCGATGTCGTCGTCCGCACCAAGAGGGTTGGACACTTTTTCCCGGGCGGCACGGTCGACGCCTACGATACGTGGCTCGAACTGAAAGCCACGGACGACAAAGGACAGACCATCTTCTGGAGCGGCATGGTTGAGGACGACGGCAAAGGTCCGGTCGAAAAAGGGGCGCACTTCTACCGCTCACTGCAGATCGATGCGCACGGCAATCCCATCAACAAACGCAATGCGTGGTCCACGCGGGCCGTGGTGTATGTGCGGCTGATTCCGCCCGGTGCGGCGGACACGGTGCACTTCCGCATGTCAATTCCTGAAAGCGCCGGCGACAAGATTACGTTGCACGCGCGCCTATGCTACCGGAAGTTTTCGTGGTATGGCACGCATGAAGCCTTCGCCGGGCAACCCGACCCGGCATCGCCGAACTCGGTTTCTCCCGACTACGACGATCGACCGACGGTGTTCACGGCATCGCTGAGCGGCGTTTCGGCGAAGCAGGAAAAAATTCCCGACCTGCCCATTGAAACCGTGGCCGAGAACGAAGTGACGTTGCCCGTGATCGCGCACCACGCACCCGCTCCCGAGCCGAAGACGATTGTGAAGAAGGAAGAATGGCAGCGCTGGAACGATTATGGAATCGGCCTCTTTTTGCAGGGCGATCTGAAAGCCGCGGCCGCTGCATTCCAGAAGGTGACTGAGGCCGATCCCAGCAATCCCGATGGCTGGGTGAATATTGGCCGCGCGGCCGTGCAGGAAGGCGACATGGAGCGTGCCCGCACCGTGCTCGAGAAAGCGCTGGCCCTGTCTCCGAATCTGGCGCGGGCCAATTTTTTCTATGCCCGGGTGCTTCGCGCGGATGGAAACTTTGAAGGCGCTGCCGCGCGTTTGCGCATGGTTCTCGCGCAGTATCCGCGCGACCGCGTTGCGCTCAACGATCTGGGTCGCATTCTCTTCCTGCAGCGCAAGTATGCCGACGCGGTGAATGTTCTGCAATCCGTCTTCGCGATTGACCCCGAAGATCTGCAGGCGCACTATAACTTGATGCTATGCTACAGCGGGTTAGGTAACGAAAAGCTCGCGAAAGAGCATCAGGCGCGCTACCTCCGATTCAAAGCTGACGAGTCGTCGCAGGCAATTACCGGACCCTATCGGCAGGCGCATCCCGAAGACAATAATGAGCGCCAGGCGATCCACGAGCACGTCTCAGTAGCTCTGCCGGCTGTTTCTTCGAAACATGTGGGGACAGCCGTCTCGGCGTCTGGAGGATCGCGATGATGCGGTCTTGCCTAAGTTTGCTCGGTGCCCGAGCCTGGCCTAAGCTTCGCCGAAGGGTGTCCCCGTGGTGGATTCTGCTTTTGCTGGCGTTGTCGACGAGCTACGCGCAACAGGTTCACTTCCGCGATGTTACCTCGCAAGCCGGCATCCACTTCACCCACAACAATGGCGCGTTCGGGAAAAAGTGGCTGCCGGAAACCATGGGCCCAGGCTGCGCCTTCATCGATTACGACAATGATGGCTATCCCGACATCCTCTTAGTCAATGGCGAGGACTGGCCGGGGCACACCCATGCTGGACCGTCGACTCCAAAGCTATACCATAACAATCACGACGGAACCTTTACTGACGTGACCCGCAAAGCGGGGTTGGCCGTCCCCATGTTCGGACTGGGAGTTGCGGTCGGAGACTATGACAACGACGGCTTTGACGACATCTTCATTACCGCGCTGGGACAGAACCATCTCTTCCACAACAACGGCAACGGAACGTTCACCGACGTTACGAAATCCGCCGGCATGTTCGGACCGAATGAGTTTTCGACCAGCGCCGCGTGGGTGGATTACGACCGCGACGGCAAACTTGATCTGGTGGTAGCCAACTACGTGCAATGGAGCGAGCAGACCGATCTCTACTGCACGCTTGACGGCGCGCACAAGTCGTACTGCACGCCGGAATCGTACAAGGGAACGTCGCTGCGCCTGTGGCACAACCTTGGCGACGGCAAGTTTGAAGATGCCACGCAGAAGGCCGGTCTCGGCGATCCAACATCGAAGAGCCTGGGCATCGCCATTCTCGATTACAACGCTGATGGCTGGCCTGACATTCTGGTTGCCAACGACACCCAGCCCAACAAGCTCTATCTGAACAAGAAAGATGGAACGTTCGAAGAGCGGGGCGTGACCTCCGGTATAGCTTTCAGCGAAGACGGTGTGGCCCGTGCCGGCATGGGCGTCGACGCCGCCGACTACGATCGCAGCGGACATCCCAGCGTGATCATCAGCAACTTCGCCAATCAGATGGTATCGCTCTATCACAATGAAGGCAACGGTTTGTTTGTGGACGAGGCGCCGCAATCCGAAGTAGGCCGCGCCACGCTGGTCACGCTCGGCTTCGGCTGTTTCTTCTTCGATTACGACAACGACGGCTGGCCGGATATCTTTGTCGCCGATGGCCATATTGAAGACCAGATTGAGCGCGTGCAAAAGCGCGTCAGCTACGCCGAGCCGGCGCATCTCTTTCGCAATCTTGGCAGCGGCAAGTTCCAGGAAGTAACGCCACAGATGGGCACAGCTTTTGCGGCTCCGAGAGTGGCGCGGGGCGCGGCTTACGCCGATATCGATAACGACGGGTATCTCGACGTTCTCGTTACTACCAACGCCGGACCGGCTTTTCTTTTTCACAACGAGGGCGGGACGAATCACAGCCTGCGTTTGAAGCTGGTGGGGACAAAGTCGAACCGCGACGGTATCGGCGCGGTTGTTCACACCACCTCGGGCGAAGGCAGCAAAGACAAACAATCGAAGATGCTGCGCTCCGGGTCGAGCTATCTTTCGCAGAGCGAACTCGTTCTCACGTTCGGCCTGGGCGCGCAAACGAAAGCCGACACGGTTGAGATTCAATGGCCCAGCGGCCAAGTGGATAAACTCTCGAACGTCAATGCCGGACAAACCGTCATGGTCGAAGAAGGCAAGGGTATTGTCGCGAACCGGCCGTACGGAAAGCCCGTAACTGCGCCAGGAAAATAACTTTGCCCATCAGGACGAATAGTTTTGTCATTCCGAGGAGCGAAAGCGACGAGGAACCTGCTGTTGTTTGCCAAAGCCACAACAGTGCGTTTTTCCGATTTACCCTGGGTTCCGCTGTGCCCTCTGTGTTTAAATCTTAATCGAATGACTCCCGGAAGTTCAGCAGCTCTCGCCGGTATACTGCTGGCCGCATTTGGTGTGTTCGCCACCGCGCCCCAAACTGAGCCGAAGGCGAATCCCGCCGAGGCCGCGCGCCTGAACAATCTCGGCGCCGCCTACATGAACCAGCAGCTTTTCGAAAAAGGACTCAAGTCCTTCCAGCAGGCGGCCGAACTCGATCCCAAGCTGACGATCGCACGCCTGAATGAAGGCATCGCGTTCCTGAATCTGCAGAAGATCGACGAAGCCAAGGCCGCGCTTGAAGCGGCGCTCAACCAGGATCCCAAGAGTCCGCAAGCGTGGTACAACATGGGGCTGCTGGCAAAGAATACCGGAGACGCCCAGACCGCGATTGACGCCTTTCATCACGTAACTGAGCTAGATGCCAACGACGCTGACACCTGGTATTTCCTGGGCGCATCCTACGTGCAAGCCAAGCAGTTTCCGCAAGCCATCGCGGCCTTCCAGCACGCACTGCAACTCAACCCGCTACATGCCTCGGCCGAGTTCGGATTGTCGCGCGCCTACCAGCAGTCTGCCGATCTCGACCACGCCCGCGAGCACCTGAAGAAATTTCAATACATCACGCAAAACAAAATCGGCGTGCCCATGAGCCTGGCCTACGGCGAGCAGGGACAGTACTCGCGCGCAGTTGAGTCGCCGACGGCAGTGTTGAAAGCGCCCGCGCCGATCAAGGTGCGCTTTGTGGATGTGACGGCGGAGTCGGGGCTGGTGTTCAATCCCTCGCGGACGGGCGTGGCTCCTTACGACGGCTTTCCTTATTACCTCGGCAGCGGCGCATGCTTCCTCGACTATGACAATGATGGCAAGATCGACCTTTTCGTAGCAGATGACGGTGCGCATGGCGGAACGTCCCTGTATCACAACATAGGGAACGGAAAATTTGAGAACGCAGACAGTAGGCTGACTTTTAACTCCGATATCCATGGAACAGGCTGTGCTGTCGGCGACTACGACAATGATGGTTTCGAAGATATAGCGTTCACGTCAGTTAGGGGAGTCAGTCTGCTCCACAACGAAAAGAATGGCAGTTTCAAGGTTGCGCCAACGCCTATGACTCCCAGGTTCGCTGGTGGGATCGGTAGCGGCGCTTCTGGCCCAGAGAGAAAGAAGGTCGACTCCCAGTCTCAGCCGCCCGAAGTTGCCATCCTCCCCGACACCTCCGAGCTCAGCCCATTATTCCCGGCCTTGGCCATTGGTCTGACCTTTATCGACTTCGACCACGACGGTGATCTTGATCTCTACGTCACACAGACAAATCAGGCGCAGGCCCCAGCATTCAAGAACCAACCGCCGACTGAGAGGACACCGCCTCCCGGTCGCAACCTGCTTTGGCGGAACAATGGGAACGGAACATTCAAGGACGTCACGGATTCTACGGGTTTATCTGATGGCGCAAGAAGCGTTGCCGCAGTCGGCACCGACTTCAATAATGACCGCGCCGTCGATCTCATGATCGCTGGCCAAGATCCCACGATTTTCGAAAACCCGCGAGAAGGTAAGTTTCTGCCGCGCAAACTTTGGTCTTCGGCAATGCCTAGTCAAACTGTGGGCGTCGCCGTCCTCGATTTCGATCACGACGGTTGGATGGACTTGGTTTTCACGCACATGGGCTCTCCTGGCCTCACGCTGTGGCGCAACAATCATGGCAAGACCTTTGATCGTGTCAGACTTCCCGAGACAAACTTGGTTCGTGCTTATGGTGTCGCCGCCTTCGACTACGATAACGACGGCTGGGTCGATCTGGTCGCCGTCGGCGAAACCAAAGAGGGCAAGGGCGAAGTGCGGCTCTTCCGCAATCTGGGCGCCGATGGATTCAAAGACGTCACTGCCGATGTTGGTCTCGACAAGATTCAACTCAAAGAGCCGCGCGCCATCATCACCGGCGATTACGATGGCGACGGCGCGACCGATCTGCTGATTACGCAGAATCACGGTCCGGCCGTGCTGCTGCGCAATGAAGGTGGCAATCAGAACCACTGGCTGCGGCTTTCGCTTAAGGGACTGAACGACAACAAGAGCGCCATCGGCACCAAGGTCGAAGTATTCGCGGGCGGCAACCGGCAGAAGTTTGAGATCGCCGGATCGAACGGATACCTGGGCCAGAATTCCACCGACATCGTGGTCGGCCTGGGCGACGCGAAAGAGGCTGACATCGTGCGCATGTTGTGGCCGACCGGCGTGTTGCAAGACGAAATTCAGGTTGCCGGCGACAGGCAGCAGAATATCCTCGAGATCGATCGCCGCGGCAGTTCGTGCCCTACATTGTTCGTTTGGAATGGCGAGCGCTATGAATTCGTTGCCGACATGCTGGGCGCGGGAGTGGTCGGACACCGGGTTGGGCCGGGGCAGCGCGACATTCCGCGGCCGGTCGAATATATCAAGATCGCTCGCAACGCGATCCGCGAAAAAGACGGCAAGCTCAGCTTCCGCTTCATGGAACCGCTGGAAGAGGCCGTCTATCTTGATCAAGTGCGAGTGCTGGCCGTCGATCATCCGGCGGGTCTCGAGGTTTATCCCAACGAATATTTCGCATCGAACCCGCCGTATCCAGAATTTAAGGTGGTGCTGAGCAATGGCAAAGAAGCGCGTCCCCCCGCGGGCGCGTGGGATGAGCATGGCCACAGTGTGTTGCCCGATCTGCTGGCTCATCATTACTTCGGCGATTTTGCGTTGACGCAGTTTCAGGGCTTTGCCCAGCCGCACAGCCTGGTGCTCGATCTGGGAGAGGCTTATCGCGGCGGCCCGTTGTGGCTGCTGTTGCATGGCGAAGTCGAATACTTTTCGGCGAACAGCATGTACGCGGCGTCGCAGGCGGGCGTGCAGGCGATCTCTCCGTATGTGGAAGCGCTGGTTGGAAATGAAAAGGGCGCTCACGGGAAATGGGTGCGCGTGATCGACGATATCGGCTTTCCCGCCGGTGGTCCCCGCACCATGACTTCCGATCTCACTAGCAAGCTGCCGCCGGGCACGCAGAAGATTCGCATCACAACCAACTTGCAGGTCTATTGGGACAGCGTTCTGGTGAGCCGGACGTCTCAGAATCAAGACAACGCCCAAAGCGTGCGTCTGACGCCGGTCCCGCTGGTGCGCGCTGATCTCGGTTTCCATGGATTTCCGCTGAAGATCGAAGGGACGCCTCCGGGGAACGTGCAATACGTCTATGAGAAGGCAAGCGCGACTGGGCCGTACACGCGTCCGGCGGGAACTTACACGCGCTACGGGGATGTGTTGCCGCTGCTGACCGCGCTGGATGATCAGTTGGTCGTGTTTGGCTCGGGCGATGAGGTGCGACTGGATTTTGATCCGTCGCAACTGCCTGCTCTGCCCCAGGGCCGGGTGCGTGATTACTTCTTCGCGGCCTTTGGCTATGAGAAAGACATGGATTTCTATGCCGCTGAAGGAAACTTCGTTGCGCCGCTGCCGTTTCTCAGGATGGGCGACTATCCCTATCCGCCGGGCAAATCGTTCCCGCTTGACGACGTGCACCTGAACTATCTTCTCGAATTCAACACGCGGCACATGTCAGGGAACGAACAGCGCGGGTATTGGTTCGACTACGGGTCATCGAAATAGTTCCGCAAGTTCGGCGGGTTGCTAAAGGGCTTCTGGCCATTTTCTGGCTCCGTGCAGCAGCGCGACAATTTCGATCTTGCTGCGGCGGACGCGATATGCGATGAGGAAAGGCGTGGGGACGACAACAAGCTCCCGCGTTCCGGGGATGCGACCCGGGCGTCCCGTCGCAGGAAAGTGTTCCAGTAGTTCGACCGCTGAGAAGATGCGCTCGAGCATGCTGTCGGCCGCGGCGGCGGAGCTTTCGCGGGTCCAGTAGTCGTAGGCGGCGCGCAAGTGCCGGGAGGCTTTGCGGGTCCAAACGACTCTCACTTACGGCGCCGCCAACGCCCGACCATCGCTTTCACTTTGCGATGGTCAATTACCTTTCCGGCATCAGCTTCGGCGAGGCCGGCGCGGATTTGTTCGAGGTGCCACTGCTGCGTGTCCAGGTAGGCATGCACGGCTTCGGCAAGCAGGTAGGTTCGGTCGCGGTCGAGGACACCGGCCAGCGCATCCAGTGCGGATAGTTTGTCGGACGCCAGTCGGAAGCTGACGGTCTGTTTCTCCATAAGTGCGTATAATACAGCGTACTACCGAATAATGCAACGTATTATAAGATTGAGAAGTGACCTGGCTCAAAACTGCAACGCCGTACAGAAACGTTTTAACATTGACATTTTGCCTCTCCGCATAATCCAATAGCCGGACCCATGGAACCCGCTTCCTCCATATCGTCCGCGCCGCGCTTGCGCCGCACGCTCACGCTTTGGGATCTCATCCTTTACGGCATCATCGTGATCCAGCCCACCGCGCCCATGCCCGCTTACGGAGTTTTCAGTAACGCCGGCCAGGGGCACGTGGTCACCTCCATCCTGATCGCCATGGTTGCGATGGTTTTCACGGCGATGAGTTATGGGCGAATGGCGCGGGTGTATCCGAGCGCTGGTTCGGCTTACACCTATGTGGGTCGAGAGCTGCATCCCTCGCTCGGTTACGTGACGGGCTGGAGCATGACCATGGATTACATTCTCAATCCATTGATCTGCACCATCTGGTGCGCCAAGGCGATGGCTGATCTGTTTACGGGGACGCGCTATCAGATTCCTTATCCGGGGCTGCTGTGGCCGCTGATCTTTGCCGGGCTGTTTACGGCGCTGAACCTGCGCGGGGTGCAGACTTCGGCGCGCATCAATAAGACTCTGTGCGCGATCATGGGCGCGGTGATTGTGGCGTTTTTCTGGCACACCATCCGCTACATCTTTCATCTGCCGCAGTATCCTGAGGCGTATTTTCTGCGTCCGTTCTACAACCCGCAAACCTTCACGATCAACCGCGTGTTCCACGGTACGTCGGTGGCGGTACTTACTTACATAGGATTCGACGGCATTTCGACGTTGTCGGAAGAAGTAGAGAATCCCAAGCGCAACATTTTTCTGGCGACGGTGCTGGTCTGCGTAATTACGGGATTCCTGGCCGCGGCCGAAGTTTACGGCGCGCAATTACTGAGCTACGCGCATTTCGGGAAGGACTTCGGCGTGTTCTCGGAGTACGGAGACGAGAACGTATTCAGCCACGTCGCGGGTATTGCGGGCGGTGTTCTGATGACCAAGGCGATCAGCATCACGCTGCTGATTGCGACCGTCGGCTCCGGCATGGGATCGCAACTGGGCGCGGCGCGCCTGCTTTACGGTATGGGACGCAGCGACGCGATTCCGAAGAAGTTTTTTGGGGCGATCCATCCCAGAACGCACATTCCCGCCAACAACGTGGTTTTCGTGGGAGTGATTGCGCTGATTGGAGCGTTCCTGATCAGCTACGACAATGGCGCAGAGTTGCTCAACTTCGGCGCGCTGATCGCATTCATGGGCGTCAATCTGGCGTCGCTGACTCACTACTACATCCGGGGCGCGGATCGTACGCTGGGGCAACTGATCCCTCCGGTGCTGGGTTTCTTCATTTGCCTGTTCATCTGGATTCACCTGTCGAATCTCGCGCTGATCGTGGGTTCGATCTGGATGGCTGCCGGCATTGCCTATGGGGCGTGGAAAACCAGAGGGTTCCAGAGCGACCTGGTGAATTTCGATGTGCCCGCGGAAGAGTGAGAGGGATTTGGTAATTTGGCAATCGGGTAATTTGGTAATTTAAAACCATAGTTCTTGGGCGGCGGATTTCCTGTATGGTGAGGAGGATTGAAATGCTTGGTTCGATCAACATTGTTGCTTTCGTTCCCACCAAAGACACCGAGAAGGCGAGAGCTTTCTACGAAGGTGTTTTGGGGCTGCGTTTTGTGAAGGACGACGGTTTTGCGATGGTGATGGACGCGAATGGAATCATGGTGCGAGTGACGAAGGCGCAGTTTACGCCTGCGCCGTTCACCATTCTGGGATGGCAGGTCCCCGATATCGAGCGCGTGGCCGCAGGACTGCAGGCGAAGGGCGTGCAGTTCGAGAGGTTTGGATTTTTCCAGCAGGATGCGCTCGGAATCTGGACCGCACCGACTGGAGACAAAGTGGCGTGGTTCAAGGATCCCGACGGAAACATCTTGTCGGTTTCACAGCACGTGTGACGGGCATTTGGTAATTTAGCAATTTGGTAATTTGGTAATTTAAAAAACCTTCACCTCGCTCAATCTGGTCGGGCTTCTACTCGTTCTTTTCCTGATAAATCGATGGTAGTGATCACCACCAACACCGGGCGGCAGCCCTGAGCTATTCAGGGTAGCTAACCTGGTCGCCCTGATTGGATGCCCCTCTGTCCCTTGCTTGCATGGGAAGGTTGCGGGGGCCGTGAGTTTCCTAGGACTAGGCACGGCTGAACATCCAGGCCTTACATTTTTCAGGTTAGAGGGAGAGTCCTGTGGAAGACAAGGTCATCCGTCACATAGGGGCGAAAATAGCTGTGGAAAACTGCTGGGGGCGATTCAGTGATGGTGTCCGAACTACGCCCGGTGGACAGCCGAGGGCAGCTGTCCCCACACCAGCGATTCCACTTCTGCTGGCAGTTCGCGGGCGAGGGCGCCCGCGCCACATTAGTTTATAATTGGTAGTTCTGCCGCATTATTCCGGAGCGATAAGAAAATGATTCGATTTCTGCAAACCGAAGGACCGATCAAGAAAATTGTGCTCAGCGGGCTGCTGCTGCTGATTTGCGGGGCCATGGCGATCACGCTGATTCCGGGCGGGTTGGGCAATGACCTGATGGGCGCGCCCGGCAAGGGCATTGTGGCCAAGGTGAGCGGCGAAGACATTACCGCGCTGCAAGTTCGGCAGACGGCGCACGATATGGCGGAACAGCAGGCGCAGCAATACGGCAAGAACGCGTCGATGCTGATGCCTTTTCTGATCCAGCAGGACACTCAGCGGGCAGTCGACCAATTGATTGACCGGCAGGCGCTGCTGACCGAGGCGCAACGCATGGGGTTGAAGGCTACGCCGGAGGAAGTGAAGGATGAATTGCAGCACGGGCAATACGCCTCGATCTTCTTTCCGGGGGGAACCTTCATCGGCGAGACCGAGTACCAGGGATTGCTGGCGCAACACAACCTCACTCCTGCGACTTTCGAAGACAGCGTGGGCAAGCAGATTCTGATTGGGAAGATGCAAGCGCTGATCACCGGGAGTGCGTCGGTGGGCGATGCGGCCATCCGGCAGGAGTTCAACAAAGAGAATGTGAAGGTGAAGTTTGATTATGCCGTCCTGAAGCAGGATGACATCAAGAAAGGGCTTCATCCGGCGACGGAAGAACTCAAGGCTTATTACGACAGCCATCAGAAAAGCTATGCGAATTCAGTACCCGAGAAGCGCAAGATCAAGTATGTCGTGCTGGACACGGGGAAGCTTCAGAATGGCGTGCAGGTCACGCACGACGATTTGCAGGCTTACTACAACGCGCATCGCGATCAGTACCGCGTGGCCGAACAGGTGAAGGTCAGCCACATTCTGATCAAGACTCCGCTCGCCGGGCCCGACGGCAAAGTGGACGAGAAAGGCGTGGCCGAGGCGCAGCGGCGCGCTGAGGACTTGCTGAAGCAACTCAAGGCGGGAGCGAAATTTGAGGACCTGGCTAAGAAAAATTCCGAAGACCCGGGCAGCGCCAAAGAAGGCGGATCGCTGGGATGGATTGGGAAAGGGCGGACGGTTCCGGAGTTTGAGAAGGCGGCGTTTTCGCTGCCCAAGGGGCAGATCAGCGACCTGGTGAAGAGCAGTTATGGCTTCCACATTATTCGCGTGGATGACAAACAGGATGCGCACATGAAGACGCTCGACGAAGTGAAAGGCGAGATCGAGCCCGTCCTGAAGCAGCAGAAGACGCATGAGGCGGCGCAGAAGCAGGCGGAGGAATTGTTGCAGCAGGCGAAGACCAAAGGGTTGGATGCGGCTGCGGCGGGAGTGAAAGGCGTGTCCGTGGTTACTTCGGACTTCTTCAGCCGCAAGGACGTGGTTCCGGGATTAGGGCCGGCACCGCAATTCATGGACGCGGTTTTCACGACGGCGGAAAAGTCGCCGCCGCAGTTGGCTGCGACCGCGCAGGGCTTTGCCGTGTTTGAACTGCTGGCGGTGAAGCCGCCCGCGACGCCCACGTTCGAGGAGATTCGGGAGCGCGTGGAAACGGAATTCAAGAATGAGCGCTCGGGCGTTCTGCTGTCGCAGAAGACCAAGGAACTTTCTGACCGCGCCAAGACCGAACATGATCTGAAGAAGGCGGCAAAAGAGCTGGGAGCAACGGTGAAGACCAGCGACTTCGTGTCGCCCGACGGTCAGGTTCCCGATATCGGTTCGATGAGCGGAGAGGCTGCGGTTGCGTTCAGCATGAAGCCGGGAGACATAAGCGGGCCGATCAACAACGGAGCCGACGGGGCGGTGATTTCACTGCTCGAGGTGCAGGCTCCCACGGACGCCGACTTCACCGCCAAGAGCGACCAGATTCGGGAGCAGTTGCTGCAGAGCCAGCGGCAGGAACTTTTCGGGCTGTATGTGAACAACCTGCGCACTCAGATGGAGAAGTCGGGCAAGATCAAGATCAACCAGGACGAATTAAAGACGCTGACGCATCCGCAGAATGAATCTGGGGCGTAGGTAGTTTTGCCGTGATTGTTTTCCCGGGACTGTCATCCCTCGCGAACCGAGGGACCTTGGTTCTTGTCTCGCCACCAGCTTCGGCGTCGCCGGCAAACACCAAGATCCCTCGCTTCGCGCGGGATGACAATCTTTTGCTTTGCATGACAAGGTTTTGCTTTGCTCGGGATGACGAGTCTCGGGTGGGGATGACAAGGGTGTTTTGGCAAATCAGGAATTTCAGGTACTGAACAAGTTGCATGCCGTTTCCGCGCGCCGCAGGCATTTTGTTGCATCCCACGTCGTTGCCTTCGCGCGGCGGCATCGGTGATTTTGGTCCGGCCGCTTATCGGTTCGTGGACTCTCTTGCCGCGGCTCGCCAGGGACTCTGGCAGGTTCTGCCGCTGGGACCGCTGGGTTCCGGCAATTCTCCTTATTCCTCCACCTCGGCGTTCGCCGGCAACCCGCTGCTGATCAGCCTGGAACGTTTGGCGAGCCACGGCTGGATCGATGCGGCCAAAGTTTCCGGGGCGGCTTCCTCTTCGGCGGTCTCTTCAGAATCGAGTGCGGTTGAGTACGATCGCGTGTTTGCGGCGAAGTTGCCGCTGCTGTTCGAAGCCGGGCGCAGTTTTGTAACTTCGGCTTCGGACCGCGCGCGGCAACGCTTTGAAAAGTTTTGCCGGGAGAATGGGTGGTGGCTGGATGATTTCGTGCTGTTCGATGCGCTGCGGGCCAAGCACAAGCTGGCGGGCTGGCATGAATGGCCGGCGGATCTGGCGCATCGTGAACCGGGCGCATTGCGTCGGGCGCGCAAGGAGTTGGCGGTCGACCTGAAGATCCGCAGCGCCTTGCAGTTTGCCTTCTACGAACAGTGGCAAGCGTTGCGGCTGTATTGCTCACAGCGCTCGATTCGCATTGTGGGCGACGTTGCCATCTTCGTGAACTACGACAGCGCCGACGTGTGGATGCACCGCGAACTTTTCCGGCTGAACGAAGATTTGGAGCCTGAAGTCGTCTCCGGCGTGCCGCCTGATTTCTTCAGCAAGACCGGACAGCGCTGGGGCAATCCGCTTTACCGTTGGGACGTGATGAAGGCGCAAGGTTACGAGTGGTGGATCGAGCGCATGCGCTGGGCCACGCGAAACTGCGACTACATCAGGCTCGATCACTTTCGCGGGTACGACCAGTTCTGGGAGATTCCGGCGGGCGATCCTACCGCGATCAACGGCCGCTGGGTGGATGGTCCACGCGACGATCTGTTTCAAAAACTGCGCGAGGCGCTGGGGGGCCTGCCATTCTTTGCGGAAGACCTGGGCTACATCACGCCGTCGGTGAACGCGTTGCGCGAGCGCTTGCAGATTCCAGGTGTGGCCGTCTTGCAGTTCGGCTTTGGTGATGAGGGCGCGCACATGTATTTGCCGCATCGCGCCGGCGGCAAGATTATTTATACCGGAACGCATGACAATGACACCACCGTGGGCTGGTTCAATTCAGACGCCGCCGACTACGAGCGCCGTAACGCGGAGGCTTACCTTGGTCGCTGCGACGATGGGATTCATTGGGCGTTCATCCGGGCGGCGCAGACTTCGGCGGCTGAGTTTTCGCTGATCCCGCTGCAGGATGTGCTGGGCCTGGGCAGCGAAGCCCGCATGAACACGCCCAGCCGGGACAAGGGAAACTGGAGATGGCGTTTTGCTCCCGGGCAGTTTACGGCGGAATTGGCGGCCAAGCTGGCGCATCTTGCCGAAGTGGCGGATCGTCTTCCTCAGCCGCTTCCAGTTTTGGCGGATGAGAACTTCGCGGCTTGAATAAGGAAGCGAGCCAAACGCGCGATTTGTTCGCCCGCAAAAACGCGGGCGAGTCGCGCGGCTCGGCTGGGTCCTTCGTTCGCGCAAAGAACGCGCTCCAGGATGACAAGCGTGGAAGGGCTTTCCGGCTTGCTACGAATCGTGTATAGAGGGTACGGAGAGATTTCTTGGCGACGGAACCAATTATCGAAGCGCGGGCGATTGAGAAGTCGTATCCCCAGCCGGATGGGACGCGCATTCAGGTGGTGGGGCTTACCGACTTCGCTATCGAGCCGGGGAAAATCATTGCACTGCTGGGCGCTTCCGGCTGCGGCAAATCTACGCTGCTGCGCATTCTGAGCGGTCTTTCGCAACCTTCGTCGGGAGCGTTGTTCTGGCATGGCAAGCCGCTGAACGGTCAAGCGCCCAACGTGGCTATCGTCTTCCAGAGTTTCGCGCTGTTTCCCTGGCTCACGGTGCTGGAAAACGTGGAGGCACCACTCGAAGCGCAGGGTGTCGCGGAGGTGGAGCGCCGCAAGCGCGCGCTGCGCACCTTGGACACAGTGGGGCTCGACGGCTTTGAGACGGCTTATCCGAAGGAGCTTTCCGGGGGCATGAAGCAGCGCGTAGGCTTCGCGCGCGCCCTGGTGGTGGAACCGGAAGTGCTCTTCATGGACGAGCCGTTCTCCGCCCTCGACGTGCTCACGGCGGAAAACCTGCGCGGTGAATTGCTGGAGCTGTGGCTTAACAAGAAGATGCCTACCAGCGCCATCTTCATTGTCACGCACAACATTGAGGAGGCGGTGATACTGGCGGATCGAATTGTGGTGCTGGGCAGAAATCCGGCGCGTATCCGGGCGGATTTCAACGTGCGCCTTTCGCAGCCTCGCGACCGCAAGTCCGCGCGCTTTGTGGAACTGGTGGATTACATCTACAAAGTCATGACCGAGCCGGACGTGGAACATCCTCTGCCCGATCCGGAGAGCACGGGGGAAATCGTGGTGCCGGCCGGGGGCTTTAGAGAGGGCAAGCGCCGGTGAAGACCAGCAAGTATCAGATACTGCCGCACGCCCGGGTGGGCGGAATCGCCGGCCTGCTCGAACTGCTGCACGATCGCGGCGGACGCGAGGACCTCTTCCGCCTGAGCGAGGACCTGGTGATGGACGTTGAGGATCTGTTGCCGATTCTCGAAGCCTGCCAGCTGCTGGGATTCGCCTGGCTGAAAGCGGGCGATGTGGAACTCTCGAAGCAGGGAGTGGAGTTCGCCGAGGCCGACATTCAGGCGCGCAAAGTTTTATTCCGGCAGGCGGCGCTGGAGCACGTCACCATTCTGAAGCAGATCGACAGCATTCTGAAGCGGAAGTCGGACCACTCGATCAACGACGATTTCTTTCGCGACATTCTCGACGAACATTTCTCCGAGGATGAAGTGCAGCGGCAGTTCGATACCGCCATGAACTGGGGCCGGTACGCGGAGATTTTCGATTACGATCGCGGAAGCGGCCGGCTGGTGCAGACCGAGGTAGCGCAAAGCGAAGCGGCACCGGTCGAAGCGGCGATCGTGGAATCGGCGGCGCCTCGCCCCGGTGAGAAGCAGAATTCAAATCCCACGCCGAAGGCCTGATGACAGCCTGAAGGAAAAAGCCAACACATGAAAAAGAGCGCCACCTTCGGGGGATTCTCGGCCTATCGCCTGTGGTCGCTGCTGCCGAGCATCGAAACCTCCCGCCTGCCCGACGTCATCATGTTCGCGGCAGGGATTGCGATCTTTTATGGAGTGGTGAGCGTGGGCCAGTCATGGTTTGGCCCCTACACGCCGACGGTTGAGATTTCGCGCAGCGTGCGGGCGCTGCCGGCGTATGCGGGTTATTCGCTGTTGCGCATCACCATCGCGTACGTGTTGAGCCTGGGATTCGCGCTAGGGTACGGCTATGTTGCGGCCTATAACGCGCGCGCCGAGCGCTTCATGATCCCGCTGCTGGACGTGCTGCAGTCGATTCCCGTGCTCAGCTTTCTTCCTCCGGTGATGCTGGCCATGGTGGCGCTTTTCCCGGGCAGGCAACTCGGGCTGGAGATGGGGACGATCCTTCTCATCTTCACCGGCCAGGTTTGGAATATGACTTTCAGCTTTTACGCCTCGCTGAAAGGAATTCCGAACGAGATGCGGGAGGCCGCAACCGTTTACCGCTTTAGCTGGTGGCAGCGTTTCACGCAACTAGAGTTGCCGTCCTCGGCCATCGGTTTGGTGTGGAACTCAATGATGTCGGTGGCGGGAGGCTGGTTCGCGCTGATGGTGTGTGAGATGTTCGTGCTGGGAAAGCGCGATTTTCGTTTGCCTGGACTGGGCTCGTATTTGCAGACCGCGGCGAGCGCCGGCGACATGACTTCGATCCTGTGGGGCGTTGGCACGATGGTTATGCTGATCGTGCTGCTGGATCAGTTCATATGGCGGCCGGTGATTGCGTGGGCGGAGAAATTCAAGGTCGAGCAGGTGGAAAGCACCGACGCGCCGAAATCGTGGGTGCTGAACCTCGTGCAGCATTCCAGAGGGCTCGCCAAGATTCGGCAGAAGACGCTGGATCCGCTGCGAGAACGTCTGCTTTTATATTTTGCGGAGAAGCACGAGGAAGAACATCCAGTGAAGCCCGCGCAGGTATGGCGGGAGTGGCTGCTGCGCTTGCTGGCGGTGGCGGCGCTGCTGGGTATTGGCTACGGTGTAGTTCGCGTTGCGATTATTCTCAGCGGCCTGCAGAAGGTAGAACTGCATGAGACCGCTCTCGGCCTGGGCGCGACGTTTTTGCGAGTGAATCTTGCGTTGCTGCTGGCGGCTTTGTGGACGATTCCAGCGGGTGTGGCGATTGGCCTTAATCCTCGACTGGCGCGCATCGCACAGCCAGTGGCGCAGATCGCAGCTTCTGTTCCGGCGACGGCGTTGCTGCCTGTGATCCTGCTGGTGCTCATTCGTTTAGGGGGAGGACTGGGGATCGCGTCCATTGTCGTGCTTCTGCTGGGCACGCAGTGGTATGTGTTGTTCAACGTGATCGCGGGCGCGATGGCAATCCCGACCGATTTGAAGGAATGCTGCTCTGTTTTTCATGTGCGGGGCCTCGAGCGCTGGAAGAAGTTGATATTGCCGGGAATTTTTCCTTATCTCGTGACCGGGATGGTGACGGCCTCGGGCGGGGCGTGGAATGCCAGCATTGTGGCCGAGTATTTTAATTTCAAAGGGCAGATTTACACCACAACCGGGCTGGGTGCGACCATCCAGCAGGCAACCGACACGGGCAATTTCGACTTGCTGCTGGCTGCGACGATTATGATGGCGGCGACTGTGGTGATGGTGAACCGGCTGGTCTGGCGCAGGCTGTTCAGGCTGGCGGAGACGCGCTACCGGCTGGAAAGCTAGAAGCAGTGGCCAGTGTTCAGTGGTCGGTGGTCAGTTGTTAGCCGGCGCGCGATGAGGTCGTTTGTTTTCCCACTGACCACCGACCACTGACCACTGCTTGGTTACTTTCGAGTTTCTTTTTGACCAACATTTCATCAGTTTTTAACCTCCTCTTCATCCTGCCGCAAAGTGCGCGCGGCATTCTTTTAATATGCCAATCGACTATCTACCGGAGCAAAACACGCGAACGGAAGTGTTGTCGCAGGTTGAGGGATTTTCTGGCATACCGGCGTTGGCGGATAAGTTTGTTCCGGTCGACAAAGTGCGAGAACTCTATCGGCGGGTGCAGAAATCGCCAGAAGGTTTTCGGCTTGAGCAATTGCTGGCGGAGATGCGGGTAGACCTGCGCATCGATGCGGCGGATACATCGCGGATTCCCGCCACCGGTCCGGTCGTGGTTGTGGCCAACCATCCGTTTGGAATGTTGGATGGAGCTGTCCTGGCCGTGCTGCTGACGCGCGTTCGCCCGGATGTGAAGGTGATGACGAATTACCTGCTGAGTGATGTGCCCGAACTGGCGCAGCACTGCATTTTTGTAGATCCCTTTCAGCCTGACCGCGCGGTTAACGTCCACAGCATGAACGTCAATCAGCGCGCGATGCGGGAAGCGCTAGGCTGGTTGCAGAAAGGAGGAATGCTGGCTATCTTTCCCGCGGGTGAAGTCTCGACCTGGCAATTTCCTCATGCGCAGATCGCTGACCCGGTGTGGAACGATACGGCCGTGCGTCTGATCCGGCGCACCGGCGCCACTGCGCTGCCAGTTTATTTTTGCGGCCGGAACAGCATGGGTTTTCATCTTTTCGGGATGATCCATCCGCGGCTGCGAACCGCTTTCCTGTTGCAGGAGTTCCTGCATCAAGAAGGGCGAACGGTGGAAGTCCGCGTGGGCAGCGAGATCCCCGGAGATTCCGTAGCTGGCATTGCTGACGATCGAGAGGCCATCGAGTATCTGCGCTGGCGCGCTTACTTGCTGGCGCGGCGTCACCGGCCGGAAAAGTCCTGGCCGGTGACGGTGCGTTCCAAGATTACAGAAAAGGTGCAGCAGCCGATTGCTTCGGCGGAGCCGGCAGAATTGCTGGCGGCAGAATTGGGCAGCCTTGCTCCTGAACGCTGCCTCACGCAAAACGGCGATCTGGCCGTCTATCTGGTGAAGGCGAACGAGACGCCGCGAGCGTTGCGGGAGTTGGGCCGGTTGCGTGAAGTGACGTTTCGCCTGGCAGGCGAAGGCACGGGCAAGCGCCGTGACCTCGACCGTTTTGATCGCTACTATTGGCACGTTTTGTTGTGGAACAAGACGAAGCAGGAACTGGTGGGCGCTTACCGCGCCGGCAACACGGCCGAGATTCTCCCGGAGCATGGAGTGAGCGGACTCTATACGAGCACGTGTTTCCGCTACGATCCGCGCCTGTTCGAGAAGCTTGGTCCGGCGCTGGAACTCGGACGATCTTTCGTGAGGCCGGAATACCAGCGGCAGTATGCTCCGCTGCTTTTGTTGTGGAAGGGAATTGCGCGCCTGCTGGCGACGCATGCGAAGACCCCGGTGTTGTTTGGCGCGGTGAGCATCAGCAACGACTACAACAAAGCCTCGCGCGAGATGATCTACCGCTTCTTCGAAGCGCGCATCCAGGAAGACGAGTTGGCCGGGATGATCGAGCCGCGGCGGCCATTTCGTCCGACAAGATTGCGGCCGTGGGATTGCCGCGCCATGTGCCACGCGTTGCGCGATCTCGAAGACCTCTCGCAGCCGATCACCGACGTGGAAAATGACGGCAAAGGCCTGCCCATCCTGCTGCGCCAGTATGCGAAGATCGGCGGCAAACTGTTGGGCTTCAACGTGGACAAAAAGTTCTCCAACGTGCTCGACGGGCTTGTGGTGGTGGATCTGCGGAAAACCGCGCCTGCCGTGCTGGAACGCTACATGGGACGCGAAGCGGCGGTGGAATTCAGAACCCGGCACGAATTGTAAGACCGAGCTATCTTCTTGGCCGTAGCTTCGTTGCCTCGTTCGTCACGACGCAGGACTGCGCGGCGCCTCTGAGGGCCTCTTCCAGGTGAACCCCAAGAGCTGCCAGATCATTTGCATTCATTAACTGTTGCAGGCGCTCGAACAGTTGGCGTTCTTCTTTGCGGATGTGAGCTGAGAGTTGTTGGGAAAAGGAAAGCAAGTTTCCAGCAGACATGGCGCGCTGCTCTGCATTCGAAAAACATTCGCGCAGCGAGGCGTGATCAGCGATCAGTTCATCCACCAGCGGTTCTACTTCGGGGAACTGGCGGGCAGCCGGGAATGCCACTGTTTCTTCCGCAGAGAAATGGATCTTGATTTCTTGCTCGAAGAGTTGCTCGACCTCCGCCTGCCAGGATTCGAGATCGGTGACAGGGATGGGCTGGGCGCGATCGATGCGCACGCATAGAGCCAGTGCGCGCTGGTGCTGGTGCGAGAGCGGAATCAGGCTTTTATCACGTAGCATGGAGTTTTGGCCGAGAGTCGCGCGGTCTGTGTCGTCCCTACGGGACTGGATCGTTCGGCAATCCCGGATTTACGTCCGGGGCTAATGAAATACCGTTGCTTCGGCGACTCCTCCTAGAGGCGACTTCACGTCACGCTCACTGGTTCTTCGGGCTCGGGTATGACGGGGCGCACTGTCAGCCAGTCGGTGCGGACCCGCTCCCACTCCTGGATCAGCATGCCGTTGGCTTCGAAGAAGCTGCGAATGCGGGAATGCTGCCATCCGGCAATTTCTTCGAGAATCGGCGCCAGCACCGCCAGAGCGCTGGTGCTGAGCACCGTGCGCTTCGCGATTTGCGAAACGTGGGGCGACTCCGAAACCGCGATGGTCAGTCCGTCGCGCGCGTTGAGCTGCAACATCACATGAATATCGGAGCTGCCGTCTCCCGAGTAGATAACGTGGTCGGGACCGGTGACCTGCTCGGCGAGCAACTGGTTGAGGACCGCGACCTTGCCGTAACCCGCCGTGGCGCGCACGATGCTGTCGATCTCGCCGGTGGGCTTGTAGCGGAATTCAGTGCCGTAAATGTGATCCTTGGGGACGATGCCTTCGAGGGCTGAGTGAATCACCTCGACGGGCGCGGCCGATAGGACGTAAAAATCGAAGGCGTATCCGTCCATGCCTTTTTCGAGAATCTGATAAAGAAGTTTGATGTCCCCTTTGAGCCGGATGCGCTTTCCTACCTCGTAAAGATGCTCTTTCCGAACCTTGGCTTTGAACTCCGGGTCGTGAAGCAGAAGGTAGGCGAGTTCCGCTCCCTGCTGCACCAGGTTGATCTTCGCCATCCCCTTGGCTTTGCGTTCGAACTCCGCTGTGGGAATGCCGACCAACTCGGCGAGCACGTAGCCGGAATCGTTGAAGGTTAATGTCTGATCGAAGTCGCTGGCGAAAATATAGCGTTTTAATGGTTTATCTGCCATATGCGTTTTAGATTCCCGGCAAGCTCGGACGGCCCATTAAAAGAATCGATAGAGATTATATGCGGTTTCCGTTAAGCTTAGCGCCGACCCAACACTTGGAAAGGAAAACATGCCGATTGCTAGCTTCTCCAGTTTCACCGATGGCCTCGAGCGCGACCAACGGAGCCGCGATCATTTCATCACTAACATCAATCTAGAAGACGACCGGCTGTGGGTTCCTTACGCGGAGGGCGTCTGGTTTCAACCCTGCCACTTTAATGTTACGACTGGAGGATTCAGCGTTGTGCTCAAAGGCCTCCCGGGTTCCAGGATAGGAACTCACTATCATGTTGGCACCGTTCACGGCTACACGATGCGTGGTTATTGGCGATATCTTGAACATGACTGGGTGGCAAAGCCCGGGACTTTCATCTACGAACCCGCAGGCGAGGCGCACACGCTGGTTATCACCAAGGACTCACCGGAACCGATGGTGGCACTCTTCGTAGTTAGCGGCGGATTAATTTATCTGGACAAGGCGGAAGACGGTCGCTTCGCTGCCTACGAGGATGGATTCAGTGCCCTGGACTTGTGCCGCAAGCATTATCGGCAAGCCGGCCTGGATGTGGGCCAACTGGACCTGCTAGTTCGCTAAATGGGTGGCGGGTGAAATTAGCGGCCGCGTCTCAGCAGTAAACATCCTCCGATCAAGGATAGGACGCCCACGACTATTAAGGCCGCCATGCCTGCTAGGAAAGCAGGATTGTGAAGATCATCGGGAGACGCGTGAAGAGAATGATGGTGCAGCAGGTGTGCGAAGGCCAGCGTCGTGAATAGTACGGCAAGCCCGCTCAGCATATTCAAGACTCGCATGATCGCCTCGCGCATTCCCGCATATGCACGACAGTCTCACATAAATGTCCGCCGGCTGCAACGGCTGGCGCGCTTGCCTTTACTAAATTCGCAGACACGTCCAGAATAGAAGGTCGGCTAGCGGGAAAAAGCTGACAAATATACAGGAGCACTCATGCCCGTAACTGGTGAACTGATTCGCGCGATGAATTACGTGGAAGACATCACGAATACGTTGCGCCGCATCTGCATTTACATTCCCAACATGAATACTGAGGAACGCCAGCGCCTGGCGGAGTCCCTGCGCACGACCGTCGGGGCCATTAATGGCGCGATCGCGGATCTCGAAAAGGTTGGCCCGTAGTGTCGCAGGTGAAGACAGTCACAGTAATTGGCGCCGGCATTATGGGGCGTGGGATCGCCCATGCCGCGGCGCTGGGCGGCTACCGCACGATTTTGGAGGACCTGCTGCCTGCGGCGTTGCGGCAGGCCGAGAGCCAAATCCGGGCGAATCTCGACAAGGCGGTTGAGTTGGGGAAGGTGTCGTCGCCGGATGCCGATGCGGCCTTCCAGCGCTTGGAGTATGCGGGATCGGTGGAAGAGGCCGCGCGTGAGGCTGATCTGGTGATCGAGGCTGTCCCAGAGGAGATGGAGTCGAAGATTGAGATTTTTACCCTGCTCGACAAGCTTTGCCGCCCCACGACGATTCTGGCTTCGAACACTTCTTCTTTGAGCATCACGGAAATTTCGAGCGTCACTTACCGCGCGAAGAAGTGCGTGGGTATGCACTTCTTCAATCCTGTACACAAGATGAAACTCCTCGAAGTGGTGCGGGCTTTGGAGACTGACGACGACACGCTTGCGACCGCGGTTGAAGTCGGGAAGCGGATGGGGAAAGAAGTGGTGGTGATCAAGGAATCTCCGGGATTTATTACCAGCCGGGTTAACGCGATGATCGGCAATGAGGCTTTCTATATGTTGCAGGAAGGGATTGCCTCGGCAGCGGACATCGACAAGGCTTTGAAGCTTGGGCTCAACCATCCTATGGGGCCGTTTGAGTTGGTCGATCTGGTGGGACTCGACACGCGGTTGAACATTCTCGAGTATCTGCACAAGTCGCTGGGGGAGAAATATCGCCCTGCGCCGCTGCTGGTGCAGTATGTGAAGGCGGGTCGGTTGGGGCGGAAATCGGGACGCGGGGTGTATGAGTATCCGGAGGTTGCGGCGAAAAAAGACTTACCCGCGACCGTCTGATGTTAGGCCGATTCCCATTGCGGGGCCGCCGGGCTTCGCCCTGGCGGGACAGCCGAGGGGGCTGTCTCGACATGGGTCGTGCTAGCCCCGGCCGAAGCTCAAACCTGATAGCGAATCGACTCTCTCTTCCTCAATCCCCTTGCTCGCAATCAAAACGTGAAAGCTTTCGCCCATGCCTGCGGGTGTGACCAGATGCTTGAGTTGCAGAGCGACTTTTGCGCGCTCCTGGGGCAGGCGGCATTCTTCGAAGGCGTCGGCAAACTGGTTGGCTTCGCCGACGCCCATCAGGAATTGCGATTGGGTGACGAGTTTTTGCGTCTGCATGCCTTGTTTTTCGGCAGCGGCGGCGAGCGCGGTGAAGTTTACGTCGGCGGTGATGTCTTGTTCGCCCGGCGCTTCGTAGGGATTGGCGCTGATGGAGTGCTGGCGAATGGCCTTCAGCGTTCCGCGATGGCGTCCCGCAAGCTGTTCTTCGCGAGTGTAGCCGTAGTCGATGGCGATTAGAAATCCGCGGCGGATGCTGGCAGCGATTTGATCCATGGAGTGTTGGGCTGCCAGTGGCGCTTCAATGCGCTCGTACGGCTCGGGATGGATGGAGTAGCGGTCGAGAAATTCTTGTTCCTCGGGCGAGGGCTTTGCCCAGGTTTCGATGAAATGGCCATCGCGCGCGTCGATGCGCAGGGATCCTTTCGCGCTTAGGATTTCGACTGGCAGGGCGTCGAAGAATTCGTTGGCGAAGACGATGGTGTTCGCAGTCGATGCTTTGTTCTGCAGATAAAGCGGGGTCAGTCCGGCTTTTCCGGATTCAAAGTGATGTCCAAGAGTGTTTTCGATCCGTTCGCGCAACGCGGGCGAGCCTTCGATAAGAACGTAGCGCAGCGCGCGGAAGAAATCCGGAAACTTTTTGTTCGACCAGTCGAGCACATCTTGCGCGAACAAACCCCGGCCGGGACCGAGTTCGACCAGGTCGATGTGCCCGGGTGAGCCGAGGGCGCGCCACATTTCGTCGAACTGGCGGGCCAGGAGGCGGCCGAAGACGGCGTGGACGTCGCTCGAGGTGTAGAAGTCGCCTGCTTTGCCGAACTTTTCCGTGTGGCGCGCGTAGTAGCCGAGGTCTGGATGGTAAAGGCAGAGTTCCATGTAGCGCGAGAAGAGAATGGGGCCGCGCTCGCGGATTTCCTGTTCGATCTTTTCGCGAAGCGGTTTCACAATCCCTTTCGTTGGCGGTCGGCGCGGTCCTGCGGAGTGCGGATGAACATTTCGACGAAGTAGTCATGCAGTGCGTCGTAGAGCTGGCGCTGGAAGCTCCATTCGAATTGCGGGTGGTCGAGGTCGCGGGGATGGAGTTCGAGATAATACGTGTGCATGGGAATAGAGGCGTCTTTGAATTGGATTATCAGTTCTACACCTTCGCCTTTGGAGCGTGCAGAGAAGTTCAGTAAAGGATGCTCGTAGAGGCGGAGTTGGGCTAGGACTCGGTCGAGGCGAGAATTGGAGGTTTCTGACACGGGATGATTGTAAAATAGGTCACGCGCGGAAGTTCTTCAGCCGATGGAGATAAATGATGGCGGACAAAGTCGTTCGCAAGGGTGGCAAGATGGTTGCCCAAGTTCCGGCCGATGAACCAGTCGGGCCGATGGAGACTGAATATCTGTTGCGGTCACCCAGAAATGCGCGGCGGCTACTCAGTGCTCTGTCGCGCACCAGGGTCGCGAAAGATCGCGGCGGAAACTCCTCTGTTGGCCGCCGGCAAAGTTGAGCTGCGAGGGATCCTTCGACTCCGTTGTTGCTTCGCTTCGCGAACCAACAACTCCGCTCAGGATGACAACGTCAATAGGCGCTACTCGTAGCGCAACGCTTCGATCGGATTCAGTCTGGCGGCCTTTATTGCCGGCAGCATGCCGCTGATTATTCCTACGAAGCTGAGAATTCCCGTTGACCAGATCAGGGTGGCGGAGTTGATGTAAAGATGGATGTCGCCTTCGCTGGCGTTTTCTTCGAAAGCGCTCCACAACGTGAGCGAGCCTACGCTCCAGGAAACGAGATATGCGAGCATCACGCCCAAAAGGCCGCCCAGAGCCGTGATTACCAGGGCTTCGGTTAGGAACTGAAACAGGATGTGCCAGCGGTACGCGCCCAGGGCCTTTTCCACGCCGATCTCACGAGTACGCTGGGTTACTGAGACCAGCATGATGTTCATCAGTCCTACGCCGCCGATGCCGAGCGTGAGCAATCCGATGAAGCCGAGCAGGATTTTGATGCCGGTGCTGATCACCTGCAGATCGAGCAGGTCGGCGAAGACGTTGAAGACAAAGATCGCCCGCTGATCCTTAGGATCGAAACTGTGATGGAAGGCCATGGAGTGACGCACTGCGTTCACAACCTTGGAGTGATCGCCTTCATATTCCATGACGATGGAATTCAGATAATAGGTTTTGGCCAGATCGCTCATGGCACTGAACGGAATGTAGACGTGGCCGTTGATGTTGTCGTCCCCGTTCTGGACCTGGTGCTTGAGAATTCCGATGACCTGATACGAAATGCCGTCGAGGCGGATGCTTTCGCCGAGAGCATTCTGGCCGGAGAAAAGCTTTTTTCTTACGTCGGAGCCGATGATGGCGACGCGGGTGTGAGTGAAGTCGTCGGCTTCGCTGAAGAAACTGCCTTCGGAGGTGTCCAGACGGCGCATGCGGCCGTAGGAGGCGTAGACGCCGCTGACGCCATAGGTGCCGCTGCGCGTGCCGTAGGCGACGAGACTCTGTTTGGCGACCTCAGGAGCAACGTGCTTGAGCAGGGGTACTTCGTCGCGGATGTAATCCAGGTCTTCGACCGTCAGCTTGACTTCGGCGCCGGCCTTGGTGCCTCCCGCCTGCAGTTGGGTGCGGCCGGGGAAGATGAAAACCAGATTTGTGCCAAAGGAGCGGAATGCCACCCAGAGGCCGCGCTCGAAACCAGATCCGTAAGCCAGCAAGAGCACGACCGTGGCGATGCCCCAGGCCATGCCCAGCATGGTCAGCACGCTGCGCGAGCGATTGTGGCGGAGCGCGTTGTAGGCCTGGCTGACTAGATCGACGATCATTTAGCTCCTAGCTCCTAGCTGTTAGCTTCTAGCTTTATACAGATAAACTCTTGTCATCCCGAGCGACGCGTGGGATCTTGGTTCTTGCACCGTCCGTGCTGCTCGTGCCGGGCGGACACCAAGATCCCTCGCGTTGCTCGGGATGACAAGTCTAATGGGAGACAATAGCGTAATCGTGGGGGACGACAGCGTAATCGGGGTTGACATCATTCTTGCCTCAAGGCTTCCACCGGCTCCATGAGCGCGGCTTTGCGCGCGGGGTAGAGGCCGGCGGAAATTCCCGCTATGGTGAGCGATCCGATGGCCGCCAGCGCGGACGCTGGGATGATTCGCGGCGTGTCAAAACCCTCGGGTGCCGGCAACATGGCCAGCAGCGTTACGAAGCCGGTGGCCAGAGCCAGGCCGATGCCGCCGCTGAATGCGGTGAGGAAAGCTCCTTCGACAAAGAATTGCGTGAGAATATTTTTGTGGGTTGCGCCCAGCGCTTTGCGCAGGCCAATTTCCTTGGTGCGCTCACTCACTGAGACCAGCATGATGTTGATGATGCCGATGGCGCCGAGTCCAAGAGTGACGACGCCGACCACGCCCAGGAACCAATCCATGGCGTCGAAAATCTTGCCCACGCGCTGCATGTTCTCGACGGTGTCCCAGTCTTCAAAGGTGTCTTCCAGTTTAGGGTCGAAGCCGTGGCGGCTGGCGATGATCTGGTGAATTTCGTTCTTCGCTTCGATATGTAGATCTTTGCGGATAGGCGCGTAGTTAATGAAAGAGATGGCATCTTCGGAGTTCGCCTTGGTCAGGCGAAACAGGTTGCGCATGGTTTCGATGGGGATGAAGATGCGCGAATTGGTTCCGTTATTGCCGTCGCGGCCGACCTTGGCAACCACTCCGATAACGTCGAAACTGATTCCGTTCAAAAGAATCGTGGAGCCCACGGCGGGGCGTCCGGGAAACATGTTCTTGAGCAGCTCCCATCCCACGACGGCGACGCGGCGGCGCTCAGCGTTGTCTTCATCGTTGAACCAGCGGCCAGGACTGATGGGGACGTTGCGAATCTGGTTGTAATCGGAGGCCACTCCGAAGACCTGACCATTGGTCGAGCCGTAGTCGCTGACGGCGCGAATATCTTCACGATTCAACACCGGCGATAGAGCGCCAACGAACTTTGCCTGCTGGCGTATGGCGGAAAAGTCAGCGTAGGTAAAATAGTACGTCTGTCCGGACTGCGTGCTGCCCTCGACTGCCGGAATGCGTCCGGGAAACATGAACATAATGTTTTGTCCCAGCGTGGCGAGCTGTTTTTCCTGACCACTGCGGAAGCCTTCTCCCAGACCCACCAGAAGCAGCAGAGAACCAACGCCCCAGGCGATTCCGAACATGGTGAGGAAAGAGCGCAGTTTGTGCGCCCAGAGCGTGGCCAGCGATTGCCGTACGATGTCGAGAAGTATTCTCATGATTATTCCCCCACGCCTCCGGGGAGGTGCGTGGGGGTTCCGGGTACGATCGGGCGAGGGGTCTCAGTCCCGCCCGGCCGTTTCCGTTCAAGCATCTGATCAGTAATACGCAGCCGGGCCTTGAGAAGTTCCCCCTGTGCTTGGTTCTTTAGACTTTGGGAAGGTCATAAAGTTAGCTGAGGATGCGGACTGGGGGCGGCTGGCGCAGTTTGCGGGACGCGTGGCTGGAACAGCGCTTTAGGCCATCAGAATTCGAAATATCCTGCGGCTTGCGCTGAACGCTGGGCACCGTCGGTGCCGGTCGCCGGCAGCAAGCCTAAGACTCCGCTTAAGCTTTCCCAGGCAGCCTGATTCAGGGCGGGGTCGGAACCGACGAGATCGCGGATCATATCCCACGCGGCCAGATTCAGGGCGCCCTCGGGAGGCGGGCCCATGGCCAGGGATACCGCACACTGCGGGCAGAACGAAATGCGATGGGCTGTGGACTTCTGGCGTGGCTTAATGCCGACAGTCTGCGCGAACATGTAGAGGGCGACAGATTTGTGTCCTGCCCCCAGTTCGCGATTGCAGCGAAGGCAATGCATGTTCTCCAAGAAAGCTCCCCGGGCGGATTGCGGACTACAAGATTTATGAATATTGTCTTCCTGGGGAGGTGCGGCGCAAGTGCGTAGAAGGATTCCGGCAGAATTTCGATTCGATGCGCAGCCTCGATGAGACGCAGCCTCGCCGCGCTTGGCGGGACCCTTCGGCTTCGCTCAGGGCGGGACAGCCGAGGCGGCTGTCTCTACATGGCCATCTGGGGACACTGACTATCCTTCGATTTACGCTTCGGAACCACGCTGTGCTCTTGGCAGAGGCCGGGGGCATCGTGCACTCTGATGCGATGAGTCCAACTGCCGGGAGACGCCAGGCATCGGCCCCGTTTGTTCGATTGTCGCAGCTTCGCAAGTTGTCCGAGTGCGAGCAGGTGGCTGCAGTGTGCTACCGGGTGCACACGGGTGTGATCGAATTCCTGCTGGTTCGTACCCGCGGGGGCCAGCGCTGGACTTTTCCCAAGGGTAGCGCGGAACCGGGGCTGACGCACGCTCAGGCGGCGGCGCTGGAAGCGTTTGAGGAAGCGGGAGTTCATGGACGGATCGAAGAAGCTGCCTTCGCGCGGTATCGCCGCATGCGCGGTAATGGCGAGAATCATGCTTCGAGACCTGACGAAACAGTCGTCGTCAACGCATATCTCTGCGAAGTGTTACGGCTTAGTCCTCCGCAGGAGTTCAAGCGAGACCGTACCTGGTTTTCTGTCGAGGAGGCGCGAAGGCGGTTGCGGGAAGGGCGCAAGAACGATGGCGGGGCGGAGATCGTGCGCGTGGTTGACCGGGCCGTAGCCCGCATTCAGAGATTGCGTGGCAGGGTCGGCATGCTGGATCGACTGCAACTGGGCGCACAGCAGGACGCCCTACAAAAAGACGCATTGCGAAAGGTCCGGTTTGATTTTGCGGACGCTTATGGCCGGACTATGCCGCACATTCGTCGCCAGCTTGGCGACATGCGGCGAACGGCCGCGCCGGCGGTCGACGCACATTCCCGCGAGTTCTTGCCATGTGAGGTTCTGGAATTCGGTCCAGCGCGGGAGAAGAAATCCAAAGCTTTGGGGCCCGGCACAAACCTCAGAGGCTAAGGCCAGCTACCTCCCAGCTGCGCATCGGCACGGTGAAGCCGTGCCCTGATACGGATCCTAGTTTTTCCCTAGAGAAAGCCGCGCCCTTCCCAACTCTTTGAGGAACTATTGCTCCTTATTCCTACTCTTTGTTTTTTGGCCGCTCATAGGCCTTGGCTAGGTACTTGCGCGCTTCTTCGAGCGCTCCGAAAGTATCGTCGTTGGTCTGGATGGCTTGCCGGTATTCGTTGATGGCGCGCTCGCGCTGGCCGGTGACGTCGAAGATCTTGCCCAGCTGGATGTGGCACCAGACTTCGGTCCAGCGGGGTTCCCCGTTGCCGTTGATGGAGGCGCGGTAGGAGTTGGCCGAGGACTGGTAGTTTCTCTGCAGGAAGAAAATTTCCGCGATGCGGTAATGGGCCAGAGAACTATTCTTGTTGAGGTCGAGCGCTTTATTGAACTCGGCGAGTGCGGCGGAGAGGTCGCCCTGCTGTTGCAGCGCCATCCCGCGAAGAATCGAAGAACGCAGCTTCACGTCGGAAGAGTTGGTGAGGACGTGATGGTCGGGATCGACGGCGATGCGCCGCGGTCGTCCGAAGGTTTCGACGGTGAAGGGCGAACTGGTGCCGACTACGTCGAGGTTCTTGTCTTCGGTTTTGCCATCTGTGTCAATACGCAGGTCGACGGGCATGCGGAACAGATCGAGATCCTGAGAAATCTCCCCCGTAACGCGGAAGCCCGGAAGCTTTTCGCCTTTGGACGACTTAGACTGGGTTCCGCCCAGACGATAGACAGAGTACTTGACTTTGAATTCTGGAGCGCCGGTGGAATCGAGCCACTGGGAGAAGAACCAGGTCAGTTGCTCGCCGTGATATTTTTCGGCGATGGTGCGGAAGTCGTCCAGGCTGGCCGATTTGCCGGCATTGGTCTCGGCGAACTCGCGCATGGTCTTGAGGTATTTGTCCTCGCCCAGCACCCAGCGCAGCATGTGCAGGATCATCGCGCCCTTGTCGGTGACGAGCGATTGAAATTCAGTGGAGAAAGGATCGAGCTTGCTGGCGCTGGAGAGCGGAACGGTGTCATAGGCCAGCGCGCCCACCGACATGTCCTTTACCGCTTCTTCAAGACCGGCCGCGCCCGCAGCGTTCTCCACATACATGGCTTCGGAATAGCGGGAGAAACCGTCGGTTAGCCACCAATCGTCTTTCGTGGCGGGACTTACCGAAACTCCCCACCATTGATGCGCGATGGCGTTGGCGAGCAGGCGGTAGTTGGTTTTCTCTGTGATCGATGGGCTGGCGAGCCCGGCAATCTCCGGAGCCCATGCGTAGGGAACGGTGTCGCCCGGCAACTCGACTACGTTCAGCTTCTGCGACAGGGGAGTTCCGTACAGAGTGATGAAGTAAGTGAATTCCTGTACCGCGGTGGTGGTGTATTCAGGAGCCAGCGCCTGGTGCGCGGGCTTGAAGAAGACGTGCAGGTCCATTCCGGCTTCGTCGCTTTTATGTTCTTGGAAGATGCCAGCGACGATGGTGCCGGGGAAGCTCGGTTTTGCAGAGACGAACGTGAATGTTTTGGTGGGAAGGCCGTTGGTATTGGGCTTCTTCGAAGGCGGATTATCGGCGGCCGTGGATTTTCCGCTTCCGATCGCGAGCATGTGGGCTGGGACGGTGACGCTGATGGTCGAGGTGAAGCGGTTGAGACCATAGCCGCTCACCGGGAACCAGCGTCCGGCGTAGAGCAGGTAACTGGTATCGTCGCCAACGTAGGCGAGTTTGAGGCCAGGAACCGGGCTGTCGTCGGCGGTCTCAAGCTGGCCTTCGTATTCGAAGGTGAGCGTGGTGGAAGCGTCCTTGGCCAGGCCGGCGGGCAGCGGCACACGGATGGTTGAATCCTGGGTGACGCGCTCGGCTGACAGCGGCTGATTCTTGTCGTCAAGAACCCGGGTCACGCGCAGGTTGTTGTGCAGTTCGAAGATGGCGACGCTAAGTTCCTGGAGCGCGGTGAACTTGACCTTCGCCCGCGCCGAAATCTGATGCTGATGAGGCGTCAGTTCGACCTCGATCTGGTAGTCCTCGACGCGCAAGCGGGTCTTTCTGCGGCCCGCGAGGGGGTCGCGACGAAAACCAACAGCAGCAGGGCGAGGGAAATCGACAGGACGCTCTGGGCGCGCCGAAGGCGAATCTGCATTAAGGAGAGTCTCCAGGAAACGGGCTAACCATTCCCTATGATGAAGATTCTCCCCTAAAAGATGCTGGGAGTACAAGGTTTAGAGAGCAGCTGTTAGCCTTTAGCCGCTAGCTCTTTGCCAAAACCGGCAAGTCTCAGAATGATGTCTGCGGCGCGGTCTGCCGGATGTGAGACTGGGCGGGCAGCGCTGCTTGGCGGAGGGAGTAGTTGAGATTTTACATGCGTGAGCCCTTCCAGCATGCGATTGCGCGCGGGGCCATCCGGGATGATTTCCTCCAGGCGCGCGACAACCTTTTGTGCTGTGAAGTCGTGTTGGACGAGTTCGGGGACGATCTCCTCTTCGGCGATCAGGTTGACCATGGCGAAGCGCGGGACTTTGACGCGCGGTTTGCCCAGCATGTATGTCAGAGGAGACACGCGGTAGACCATCACGAACGGAGTGCGCATCATGGCGGCTTCCATGGTCGCTGTGCCACTGGCGATGATGCCAGCGCGCGAATGCCAGAGCGCGGGAAGGGATTCGGGGACGAGCGTGATGTTGCGCTCGCCGTGCGTTATTTCGTCGATCAGGCTTTGCAGGAAAGTGCGGTCGAGTGTCGGCGCGACCGGAAGTAGGAACTCGTAAGTCATCGCCGAGTTGCGCGGCGGCTTCAAAGATTGTCGGCAGGTTCATGCGCACTTCTTTGACGCGGCTGCCGGGCATGAGCGTGATCCAATGTTTCGCAGGGTCGAGATGATGCTCGGCAGCGTAGTCATTGCGGTCGATGGCCGGCTGCGGCAGGTCGGCCAGGGGATGGCCGACAAAGGTGGCGTCCACTCCGCGGTCGCGATAGAACTTTTCTTCGAATGGAAAGATCACCAGCGCTTTGTCGATGTATTTGCGGATGAGGCGAACGCGTCCCTGGCGCCATGCCCAGAACTGCGGCGCGACGTAGTAGACGACTGGGATGCCGCGCTTCTTCATCTGACGCGCCACGCGCCAGTTGAAGGCTGGCGAGTCGATGACGATGGCGAGATCGGGCTTGCGCTTGTCGGCTTCTTGGATCAGATGTTGGAACAGGCCGTAGATCTTGGGGAGATGGCTGAGGATTTCGGTGATGCCGACGACAGAGAGATCCTTGGAGTCGACGACCGTGTCGCAGCCGGCGGCGCGCATGCGGTCTCCGCCGACGCCGAAAAATTCGAGTTGCGGGTTGCGGCGGTGCAGAGCTTCGATGAGTTGCGCGCCGTACATTTCTCCGGAAGCTTCGCCGGCTGAGATCAGGATTCGCAAGAGAGCATTGTAAGGCCGCGAGCGACTTATCAGGAGCAGCGAGCCGATCGGGCCGACAATCTGTGCTCCCGAAAGTTAGCCAGCTTAGAGCCTTTCGTTGGTAAGCTCATGCAGATGCTCAATGGCATGCGAGCGCGGTGGCACATACTTGTTGGCCGACTCCTCGCGCGGCTCAGGAGGCGCGAATTGGCATTGCGCCAATTTGAGATGGCTGCTGCGATCTGTCCACGACACCTTGAAGCACACTGTCTTGTAGGATGGTCTTGCCAGGAACTTCAGCAACACGAGAAAGCGCTAGCCGCGTTCGACCAAGCGCTCCAAATCGCGCCCGATTACGCGTACGCGCATGCTCAGAAAGGACGTTCATGGGCGCACCTGGGACGATACCAAGAAGCCGTAGACGCTTTTAATCGAGCGTTCCGCATCGAGCCGAAATATAAGAGCAACCCCGGTTATCTTGAGACCTTGGCCTTCTGTTATTGCCGTCTCGACCAAATCGAAAAGGCCCTTGAGACCTACCTTGCTGCTGAGCGCGTAAGCCCTAAGAATTCGGAATTCGCCTTTCGAGTCGGGTGGGCATTGGTAAAGTTGGAGCGGTTTCAAGAGGCCGAGGCCCCTCTCAGGCGGGCAATCCTGCTCAACCCGGGCAATACGGATGCTAGCTACGACCTGGGCATCGCCCTTTACCGACTTAAGCGGTTTGATGAAAGCCTAGAGGCCTTCAAAATAGTGCGCGCACTGCGCCCAGGCAAAGCTGATCCTCTTATAGCCACCGCGATCGTACACAAGGACCAAGGGAGATTTGGAGATGCCACAGCCACTCTGATGGAGGCCATTCGAGCGGAACCGGAAAACTCTGACGCATACCTGCAGCTATCAGTGCTGTACGGCGACGGTGGCCACTGGGAAGAGTCACTTGCTGCGGGCAAGCGACTCGCTGAGCTCCGGCCCAAGGAAGAGATCGGGTTCCTCGGAATGGCCGGAGCGTGCCAAGAATTAAAGCGTTTTCCGGAACAAATTGATGCGTGCAATGAAGTGCTGAAAATCAATCCTAACTCGCTTCCTGCTCTGGAGGGGATAGCTTCGGCGAATGCGGAGATGGGGAAATATGAGGACTCCGTTGTCGCACTGACGCGTGCAATCAAGATCAGCCCTGATGTTCCGTATCTGCATGCCTGGCTTGCTCAAGCCTATGCCGAACTGGGCAATCTCGAAGGATCTGCTGACGAGCAAAAAATCCTGTCGATGCTTGACCCAACGCTTGGGGCTGACGTGAAGAGGATTATTCACGAAAAAACTGCCGGACCGTAGCGACCAAGCCCAGGTCCCCATTGCCATCGGCTCGTTCCATCGTCCCCCACCGGGCCTGCCCAAATTCCTTTACAATTGTCTTGACTTCAATTCTCAAAGCTGAGAGCCTTCTCTATACGCATTGGATCTTTGACATATGAATAGCGATGAGATAACTCCCACGGATTGAATATTTTGCGAGCCGGTCGCTGATTCTAGGGCACTTAGCCCGCAGCGGAGTAGCGGAGTCGCCTAAGTCCTTTGAATGGAATATTTTGCGAGCAAGTCTTTTGTTTGCAATATTTTAGCCGGATTCGACACACCCCGAAGCGCGTAACCTGCTGATTCTAAATATTTTACGAGTTTCGATCTGTAATTTTTTTGATCCGGATATCTGCCAGTTCAATCCGGTCGGCGGGGACAGCAACCTAGTCATCCGCGCTGGCGGTGACTTCGGAACTCGCAGGCGAGGCTTGCCCCGCGCTTAACTCCTGGTCCTTGTACTGCAGCTGGTACAGCTTGAAGTAAATGCCGCGCTGGGCGAGGAGTTGCTGGTGGGTGCCCATTTCGCGGACCTGGCCTTTGTGCATGACGATGATCTTGTCGGCGCGCTGCACCGTGGAGAGCCGGTGGGCGATGATCAGCGACGTGCGTCCCTCGACCATACGGTTGAGGGCATCGCGCACGCGGAATTCGGTTTCGGTATCCACGCTGGAGGTGGCTTCGTCGAGAATCAGGATCTTCGGCTCGTGGGCCAGGGCGCGCGCGAATGAGATGAGCTGCTTCTGGCCGGTGGAAAGCGTGGAGCCCCGTTCGCGGACTTCTTCGTCGAAGCCCTTGGGCAGCGCGCGGATGAAGTCGACGAGGTTCACGTCTTCGGCGGCCTGCTCGACGTCTTCGTCCTGAATGCGTTTTGTGCCTAGGCGGATATTTCCACCGATTGTCCCGCTGAAGAGGAATGGATCTTGCAGGACTACGCCGAAACGGCTGCGCAGATCGGCTAGATCCATTTCTTTGACGTCTACGCCGTCGATTCTTACCGAGCCCTTCTGGCACATCGTAGAAACGCAGCAGGAGCGAGATCAGCGTGGTCTTGCCGGCTCCAGTGTGGCCTACTATGGCTATGGTTTCGCCGGGCTCGATGGCGAAGGTTACGTCGCGGAGGACCCAGTCGGGGGTGGGTTGCCGACCCTTCGTGTCGCGGAAGCGAGGCCAGCCGAGCTTTGCCCGGTTCGCCACACGGGCTTCCGCACAGTTTCTCTCTCATGGACTGTTCGCTTCGTCGATAGGCGAACCAGACGTGATCGAATTCTATCCGGCCGGGGCCTTCGGGGCACTTCGTAACGGCGGGTGAGACTACCTGAACGGGCGTATCCAGCAGCTTGAAGATGCGTTCGCTGGCGGCCATGGCTGATTGCAGAATGTTGTATTTCTCGCTGAAGTCCATGATGGGGCGGAAGAAGCGCAGAGCGTACTGGATGAAGGCGACCAGAACACCCAGCGACGCGACGGTCGACACCAGGCGGAACGAGATCAGCGTCTTCCAGTTGAAACTCACGGCAACGCTGGTCACCGGAGTGCCGCGCATCACATCGCCGCCGCCGAACCAGATGACGCAGGCAATCGCGATGGCGGAGAGAATCTCCACTACAGGGTAGTAGACCGAGTAGGCCATGATCGCGTCTTTGAACGCGTCCATGTGGCTGCGATTGATTTCCTTAAACCGGGTGTAGGCTTTGCGCTCGCGATTGAAGAGCTGCAGTACGACCATGCCGCTGATATGCTCCTGCAGATACGAGTTAATGCGGGCGATGGCGACGCGAATGCGGCGGTAGGAATCACGTACGCGGTCGCGGAAAATTTTCGTCGCCACGACAATGAAAGGCAGCACGGCAAAGGTGATCAGCGCGAGCTTCCAGTTCATGCACAGCATCACGCCCAGAATGCCGAAAAGTACGAAGAGGTCTTCGAAGATCGAAACCACGCCGGAGGTGAACATCTCATTCAACGCGTCGACGTCGGTGGTCACGCGCGTGACCAGGCGTCCGACCGGGTTCTTGTCGAAGAAGGCGACGTGCAGGCGCTGCAGGTGGCGGAAGATCTGGCGGCGGAGATCGAACATCACTTTCTGGCCGGTCCACTGCATGTAGTAGGTTTGCAGGAACTCGAGCAGGAAGCTGAAGACCAGCAGTCCAACGTAGATGGCCGCGATCTGGGCGATGCCGGTGATGGCGTGGGGGCTGAGCCAGCTCCAGATGCCGGAAGACACCGCGGTTGGCGCTTCTTTCGGCGCGAGGTAGCGATCAATCGCCACCTTGGTCAGATATGGACCGAGCACGTCAGCGAAAGACTTCAGAAGAATCGAGACCAGCGCGATCGCCACCTGCCAGCGATAAGGACGCAGATACTTCAGCAGCCGCGCCATCAGGCGGCTGTCATAGGCTTTGCCTAATACTTCTTCTTCCTGAGCCATCGGGTTCTTGGGATCGGGTGGTGAAGCTGCGCCGGCGGCGCTGTTAAAACGGTACTTCAGTATAGATGGTCCGGGTAGGCCGCAGGACGGAAAAGGTTTTGCGAGCGCGGTGGGATAATGGTGTTGGCATGCCGATCGGCATTTATATTTCGGTGCCCTTCTGCCGCACCAAGTGCAGCTACTGCAACTTTGCGTCTGACGTGTTTTCGCGGGCAGTGTTCGAGGGCTATGTGGATCGCGTTTGCGAGGACATTGCGAACGCGCCGAGGGTCGCGGCGGAGATGGGCGGATTGATCGAGCGCGCGGTCGATTCGATTTATCTCGGCGGAGGAACGCCGACGGTGCTCGAGAGCGGACAGTTGGAGCGAATCTTCGGCGCGGTACAGCGGAATTTCGAGGTTAGCCCGGGAGCGGAAGTTACAGTCGAGTGCGCTCCGGGGACGCTGACTCCCGCAGTGCTCGACTGTCTGCTGCGCTGCGGCGTGAACCGAGTGAGCCTTGGCGTGCAGTCGTTTGTGGATCAGGAGGCGGCTGCGGTCGGGCGGCTGCACAAGCGTGCGACCGTACTTGAAAGCATTGCCCGGTTGCGGGTCGCGGGAATCACGAACATCAACATCGATCTTATTGCCGGGTTGCCGCACCAGACGGCGGAAAGCTGGGAATTCTCTTTGGCGGAAACCATCGCGACTGGCGCTCCGCACGTCAGCGTCTACATGCTCGAAGTGGACGAAGATTCGCGGCTGGGGCGCGAACTGTTGGCAGGGGGCACGCGTTATCACGCGCACTTTGTGCCCGATGAAGAAGCCATCGCGGATTTCTATATCGCAGCGTGTGAGCGTCTCCAATCGGCGGCGATTGCGCAGTATGAGATTTCGAACTTCGCGCGCGCGGGCTTCGAGTCACCACACAATTTGAAGTATTGGACGCGGCAGCCATACTTTGGCTTTGGCGTGGACGCGCATTCGATGCTGTTCTCTGCTACTCCTGACATCGAGGCGGTGCGATTCGCGCGCGCGGATTCTTTGGAGCAGTATATGAGCAGGGCAGGTTTGCAGCGCACGCCAGTCTCGCGACGGGCGGCCTTGGAGGAGAGTTTTTTTCTGGGGCTGCGGTTGACGCGCGGGGTTAGCGTGCGCGAGCTGGCTGCGAGATTCGGCGAAGAACCGATCGAGGCTGCCGGAGCCGCGATTCCAGAGCTTGTCGACGACGGGCTGATGGAGCAGCGTGGAGACTTTGTCTGTTTGACGGCGCGCGGGCGGTTGCTCTCGAACGAAGTGTTCGAGAGATTCATTGCGGCGGACGAAATCGCTCGATGATTTTGTTTGTCGCAAAGAAATCTGCTGAAACGAATTATTGGCTGACCATCCGGTCGGTTGGACTATCGGCGTTCATGTGCGCAATCTCTAGTGATGATGAGGCTTCCCGCACTTTTCTTTTTCACAGTCCGAGGTAACTTTTCCCCCTTCTGCCTCTATGTTCTAATCAAAAGTCCGATCGTGGCGGTGGAGGAATATTGGATTTTCAATTAAGTGACGAGCAGCAGCACCTAAAAAAAAGCGTCCGCGAGTTCGCAGAACGCGAGATTCGTCCCAACGTCATGAAGTGGGACGAGGCCTGCGAGTTTCCGCTGGCTATCGTCAAAGAACTGGGCAAGCTCGGATTGTTGGGAATTGTTTTCCCCACCGAACTCGCCGGCGCGGGCATGGGCTACGTGGAGTATGTGATCGCGATCGAAGAGTTGTCGCGCGTGGATGGCTCGGTGGGCATCATTGTGGCCGCGCACACCTCGCTGTGTTCCAATCACATCTTCCTTGCCGGCGACGAAGCGCAGAAAAAGAAGTACGTCGCCAAACTGGCGACCGGCGAATTTATCGGCGCATGGGGATTAACCGAGCCTTCTTCGGGATCGGACGCGGGCAGCGCCCGCATGACGGCGAAGCGCCGCGGCAATAGTTGGGTGCTCAACGGCACGAAGACTTTCTGCACCAACGGCCACTATGCCGATGTGATGGTGGTGATCGCGGTAAGCGACCGCGCCGCTAAGACGCACGGGCTTTCCGCCTTCATTGTCGAGAAAGACACGAAGGGGTTCCGTCCCGGCAAGAAAGAGAACAAGTTAGGGCTGCGGGCCAGCGATACGGCCGAGATGATCTTTGAAGATTGTGTGGTTCCAGCAGAGAATCTGCTGGGCAAGGAAGGCGACGGCTTCATCGACGCGATGCGCGTGCTAGATGGAGGCCGCATCTCGATTGCGGCGCTCTCGCTGGGCATGGCACAGGGCGCTTACGAGGCCGCGCTGAATTATTCGAAGGAGCGCAAGCAATTCGGCAAAGCGATCGGGGAGTTCCAGGCGATCCAGTGGAAGCTGGCCGACATGGCCACCGAGATTGACGCGGCCCGCCTGCTCACCATGCGCGCGGCTTCGATGAAAGACGCCGGCATGAAGACGACGCTGGAGTCGTCCATGGCGAAGCTTTACGCCAGCGAAGTCGCAGTGCGGTGCGCCAATGAGGGCGTGCAGATTCACGGTGGCTACGGGTTCATCAAGGACTATCCTGCGGAAAAGTATTACCGCGACGTGAAGCTGTGCACCATCGGCGAGGGCACCAGTGAGATTCAGAGGCTAGTGATTGCGCGGCAGTTGCTGAAAGACTGAGAGTCCGTGTGCCTCAGTTTCCCGTTAAGTTCGTTGACCGCCCGGTAGGTATACTTCGTAGATGCCGCCCCAGGATGCCATAAGCTCATGGCGTACTTCCGCGCCGTTCTGGGAGAAGTACCGCGAAGTCATCCGGCAGATGTTTGCGCCAGTCACGCAAGCTCTTGTCGAGGATGGGCTGATTGGCGGTGGGCACGATGTTCTGGATATCGCTACGGGTCCTGGGGAGCCGGCAATGACCATAGCGGCCCTAGTCGGCCCTGAGGGGAAGGTTTTCGGGATCGATCCGGCGCCGGAGATGGTGGAAGCGGCTCGTCGAGCGGCAGTTCGTCTCGGGTTCAGGAATGCACAATTCGACGTTTCTTCTGCCGACCGTCTGCCGTTCCCAGCCGATACTTTTGATGCAGTGGTCAGCCGCTTCGGTGTGATGTTCTTTCCCTCTCCTGTCGATGCGGTTCGCGAGATGTCGAGAGTGCTCAAGCCAGGACGCAGACTGGCCCTGGCAGTCTGGAATTCCGCCGAAAAAAATCCTTTTTTCTACACCCTGCAGCGAGTGATCGAACGGTTTGTCGATTCGCCGCCACTCGCGCCCGATGCTCCGGACGCCTTCCGCTTCGCTGTCCCGGGCAAGTTACGGGACGTTCTTTCTGACGCCGGTACGAGCGCTCCATCCGAGCGCCTGCTGCGATTCGACATACAAGCACCCATCTCAGTGGAAGACTTTTGGACGCTACGCTCCGAGATGTCCGAGAAGCTTCGTGCAACCCTCGCTACGCTTTCAAGTGAGCAACGGACTGAAGTGAAGCATCAGGGCTTGGAAGCGCTGGGTGCGTACTCGATCGACCGTGGCATGCGTTTCCCGGCTGAGGTTCTTGTTGTCAGTGGAACCAAGAAACGTTCGGCATAGTTGACGACCTGGGAAACAAATGGCACGTAAACACGATGAACGAGGAGCTAGCGGAAGCAGAAGGGTTACAGTTCTTGTGTGAGCAATGTGATTTAGTTGAGAATCCAAAGTAGCGTATTGCCAGGCCGCGGTTACGCATTTCTTCTTCCGCGCACTCTGCTTTACACTGATCGCTTGAACCCAGACATCCAGACATGGGTTGAGCGGCTTCGCTCCGGCGACGTGCGCACGCTGGCTCGCGCCATTTCGGCCGTGGAGAACCGCGGGCCGGGATGGTCTGATCTTCTGAAAGCATTGTTCCACCACAGCGGGAAGGCGCGTGTGCTTGGGCTAACTGGGCCGCCGGGGGCGGGGAAGAGCACCCTGGTCGATCAGCTGGCCCGCTACTATCGTAAGGACAGGCGCACCGTGGGCATTATCGCGGTCGATCCGACTAGTCCTTACACTGGAGGAGCGATTCTTGGCGACCGCATCCGCATGCAGGAACATTTCTCCGATCCCGGGATTTATATTCGAAGCATGGCGACACGCGGCTCGCTTGGCGGACTGGCGCGCACTACCGCCGACGTCACCACCGTGCTCGACGCCTCCGGCCGCGACCTCATCATGATCGAAACCGTAGGCGTGGGCCAGGATGAAGTGGACATTGTGCGGCTGGCCGATGTCACAATTTTGATTCTGGTGCCGGGCATGGGCGATGATGTGCAGACCATCAAAGCGGGCATCATGGAGATTGCCGACATCTTCGTGATCAACAAGAGCGACCGCGACGGCGCTGAGCACGTGGAGCGCGAGATCCGCACGCTCCAGTCGCTGGCCACCCGGCATGACGGCTGGACTCCGCCGATCGTCAAGACCATTGCCAGCCAGGGATTGGGCACCGAGGAACTGGCCGGCGCGATCGCGGACTATGAGGCGTATCTGGAGAAAGAAAATCTGGCGCTGAACCGGAGCGTCGAAAACTGGCAGGAACGTCTGATCGAAATGCTGCGCGACGCGTTGCTGGAGAAAGCGCGAGCCCAACTCGCTGATGGCAACCTGGCGCGACTGGCGGCGGAAGTGGCGGAGCACAAGCGCGATCCCTATACGCTGATTGAGGAGATCGCGACGAAGGCGAAAAGCTGATTGGGTAAATCGAACATGGGTAGATCAAGCATGGCGCAAATCGATCATCTCGGTATCGCAGTGAAGTCGCTCGGGGCAGCGAAGGCGATCTACGAGAAACTGGGGTTGAGCATTTCGCCGGAAGAAACGGTGGAGCAGGAGCAGGTTCGCCTTGTGATGGTCCCGGTGGGCGAGAGCCGGTTGGAGCTGTTGGAAGCCACCTCGGAAACTTCGGCGATCGCGAAATTCATCGCCAAGCGCGGCGAAGGTCTGCATCATGTTTGCCTGCGGGTTCCGGATTTGCCGGCGGCCGTTGCGCGGTTGAAGGAAGATGGTGTACGCCTGGTCTCGGAAGAAATCAAGATTGGCGCGGGCGGGCATCGATACGTGTTTGTGCATCCTTCGAGCACGGGGGGTGTGCTGCTGGAGCTGGTGCAAGAGTAAGTCCACAAGACTGGCCACGGATTTCCACGGATCTTCACGGATAGAGCAAGATCTTTATTCTTCACTTCTTCATGCTTCTTCTCGCCATCGATACTTCCGGCAAGCTGGGCAGCATCGCGCTGGCGCGAGCGCGGGAGCGGTCTGGTGATGGCGACGATGTCGAAGTAATCGAGATTGCGCAGCTTGTGGGCGGTACTTTTTCCGCGGAACTTATCCCGCAAATTTCCGATTTGCTCTCCAGGAACGGACACACCAAGAACGACATCGGCGCCTTTGCGGTGGTTTCCGGGCCGGGGTCGTTCACGGGGCTGCGGATCGGCTTGGCGGCGGTTAAAGCTCTGGCTGAGGTATTGGAGAAACCGATCGCGGCGGTGTCGCTGCTGGAGGTGTGCGTCTTCACCAGCGGCGCGCAAGGCAAAGTCATGGCTGCGCTGGACGCCGGGCGTGGTGATGTCTACGCGGGGGAGTATGAGGCCTCGGCTGTTTCCGGGCAAGTTCCACGAGAGCTGATCCTGAGCCGAAGCGAATTTCTTATTCAGGCGAAAGAATGGATGTTGGTGACTCCGGACTCCGTTCTGAGCGAAGCAGCGAGCGCGGCCGGATTGTCGGTCTCAACGCTGCCGCCGATTTCTGCCGCTGAAGTTGCCCGTTTGGGATGGCGCAAGATTCAGTCCGGCGAAGTGGTAACGCCTGAACAGTTAGAAGCGAACTATATTCGTCGCACCGATGCTGAGATGCTCGACAGAATTGGCTCCTAGCATGCGCGTTCGGCGCGCAACTCGCACCGATATCCCCGCCATGTTGGAGCTCCATCGTGAGGCTTCGACTTCCCCATGGACGCGCGGACACTACGAAAGTCTGTTTAGAACCGACGCTCCCGAACTGTCCAGTTATTTCGTCCTCGTGGTTGAATGTCCATCCGAGTCAAGAAACGTCACGGGATCCAGTCCGACTTCTCAAATTGTGGCGCACTTGGTCGCGCTCTGCGTGGACCGCGATTGGGAGTTGCAGTATGTCGTTGTCGGAAAAGAATTTCGGCTCCGCGGTCTGGCAACTCTATTGCTGAACCAGTTGATCGAGCACGCTCGATCCAGCAATGCCCGGGCCATTTTTCTCGAAGTCCGCGAGTCGAATTACAGCGCGCGCGGCCTGTACCGGAGGGTGGGGTTCGAGGAAACAGGTTTACGCAAGGGTTACTACTCCAACCCCTCAGAGGATGCAATTCTTTGCAGCCTAAGGCTTTATTAATTGATTCTCATAACGAGACTGCACCAGAATTCGGCATTGAACCGATATTGGTGCTGTGGTACTTTTAGACACGAAATCCCGGTTGGAGGTCTGCTGGATGCTGACTCCGAAAGACGCTCTCCTGAGCGGCCATGATGAGTTCCGAAAGCTGGCTCAGGAGCACATGCAATACTCCACTCGTCTTGATTCACTCACCCAAAAACGTTATCTCAGCGAAGACGAAAAACTTGAGGAAGTTCGCCTCAAGAAGCTGAAGCTGCGGCTCAAAGACCAGATGCAATCGATTGAGCGGCAGTATCGGCAGCAGTTCGGAATTCACGTAGCGTAATTTCTGGCCATTTGAAGGCGGCCTTTGCCGCTCACAGTCTTTTTGTATCTACCCACTGGCGCTTCTCGGCGCCTTTCATTATTTGGACTTAGCCACTTTCTATCGAGGTGAGCCAGTGTCGCACGGCTCTGCTTTATAATGGGGCTGCTCCCATGGTTCGTGACGGCTATCTCTACGCGTTGGCTTTGATTGCGGCCGCAGTTCTAGTGGGCTGGTTCGCACAGCCGGGATGGGCTGTGCTGCCGCTGTTGCTGGCGCTGTTTTTTCTGTGGTTCTTTCGCGACCCGGAGCGGGCCATCCCGGATGCCGCGGGCGCTCTGGTGTCGCCGGGCGATGGCAAAGTCACAGACGTTTCATTCGTGACCGTGGGCGGAGAAAAGCAGGCTCGCATCAGCATCTTCCTGAGTGTCTTTGACGTGCACGTGAACCGTTCGCCGATTGCGGGAGTTGTGCGCGAGGTGCGCTATCAGCGCGGGAAGTTTCTGAACGCCATGAATCAAGCTTCCGCGGAGCAGAACGAGCAGAATATTGTTCGCGTGGAAGGCGATGGGCAGGTGGTCGTCTTCAAGCAGATCGCCGGATTGCTGGCGCGAAGAATCGTGTTCACTCCGAAAGTAGGCGCTCGACTCGAGAGGGGCCAGCGCGTTGGCCTGATCAAGTTTGGCTCGCGGGTGGACGTTTTGTTCGACGCTGCTTCCGTCGTAAAAGTAAGAGTCGGCGACCGGGTCCGTGGCGGTGCAAGTGTCCTTGCTTACCTGCAACCTCAAGGCGAACTGGCTGGTGCAGGGCGTTATTCTGCCGGCGAAGGGGCGCGCTGATGGATCTTCCAACTGCAAAACCCGGGCAGAATGAACGACGCCCGCGCCACATGCGCAAGGGGATGTACATCCTCCCGTCGCTGTTTACGACGGGGAATATGGCGGCGGGTTTTTACGCCATCCTCGAGGTGGTTCATGCGAGTGCCTTATCTTCATCCTACTGGCATTTGGACAATGCCGCCAAGGCGATTGGGTTTGCGGTTTTGTTCGATGGCCTCGACGGACGCGTGGCGCGCATGACCGGCACCAGCAGCGAGTTTGGCAAGGAACTAGATTCGCTCGCGGATGTGATCACATTTGGCGTGGCTCCGGCGATGCTGGCCTGGACGTGGGGATTTCATCTGCTGCCGCCGGTCGCGCTCAGCGAGTGGGAGTGGAACATCAAGCTGACCCAATTGGGAGCGATTGCCGCCTTTTTGTTTCTTATGGCCGGAGCCAGCCGCTTGGCGCGTTTTAACATCACTTCGAACCCGGAGCCTTCGAATCCCGGCCGGCCGGGGAAGAAGTACTTCGTCGGGATGCCGATTCCGGCGGGAGCAGGAGTGATCGCCGCCGTGGTTCATTTTCAGTCGGGGGTTCCGCTTGATTCATGGTACAAGGCGATGACCTGGCTGGCGATGGTGGCCGCAGTTGGGTACCTGATGGTGAGCACGTGGCGCTTTTACAGTTTCAAGGATATTGATTTTCGCTCACGCCATCCCTTCCGCTTGATCATTTTGTTTGGGGCTTTGTTCGCCGGCATCTGGTTCTTCTCCAAGCCGGTGCTGTTCGGGGTTGCGCTGCTCTATACGTTTTCCGGAGTGTTCTGGCGTTTGCAGTGGATGTTTCGCCGCCGGAACCAGCCTCCGCCGCCCGCCTACAAGGAGGCCTCGCAGGCTTCATGAGTACGCCGTCCAAAATCGCGTCACCTTCGCTTCCTCCTTCTGCGCGCGGGCAGCTCTACCGCGCGGCTATCGTGGGCGCGGCCACGCTCAAAGGGAAGGAAGTCGCTGAAATACTCAATGAGCGCAACTTTCCCGCAGTGGATGTGCGCCTGCTTGACGACGACGAGTCGATCGGGCAACTGGAAGCGGCAGGCGACGAAATCAACTTCATTCAGAGCGTGCGCGCAGAGCAGTTCACGCATGTGGACTTCACCTTCTTCGCGGCGGACGCCGAGTGTACGCGCCAGAACTGGAAACGGGCCCGCGACGCGGGCAGCGCGATCATCGATCTTTCCGGCGCTTTGGAAGAAGAGGCTGGCGCCAATGTGCGGTCTCTCTGGATAGAGCGCGAGCGCGGAGAGTTGTGGCAGCCGGAGTTGCAGCCGGCTCCGTGCGTGGTGGCTCACCCTGCGGCTGTGACTTTGGCGTTGCTGCTGCTGCGGGCGCGCAAAGCCGGCGCGATTCGGAGCGCGGTGGCGACGGTGTTCGAGCCGGCGTCTGAGCAGGGACAAAAAGGCATGGACGAGTTGCACCAGCAGACCGTCAACCTGCTGTCGTTCCAGCCGCTGCCCAAGGATCTGTTCGATGAGCAGGTGGCCTTCAACATGCTTGCGCGCTACGGGGAAAAATCGCAGCTTTCGCTGGACACGCTGGAAGCTCGGGTGCGACGCCACTATCAAAAGATTGCTGGAGCGGACGCACCGCAGCCTGCGCTGATGATCCTTCAGCCTCCGGTGTTCCACGGCCATGCGCTGGCCATTTTTTTGGAGATGGGACAAGTTGTAGATCGAGAACTGTTGTCGCAGGCTCTCGCAGGGGATCACGTGACGCTGGCGGCAGCGGAAGACGATTCGCAGCCGAACAACGTCAACACGGCAGGTCAGGCCAACATTCTGGTTTCGCTTAAAACCGACGCGTCCCGGCCCAATGGGATCTGGCTGTGGGCGGCCGCCGACAACCTGCGCATTGCGGCCATGACTGCCGTGGAGTGCGCCGAGAGCATGATCGCAACCCGGCCCTTGGGAAAAATCCAATGAAGGTTCGGCGGGCCGCAGATCTGGCATTGCTCCTTCTAACATGGAGCGTGGCCAGCGCCGGTTGCGGATATCACACGGCTGGCCATGCCGCGCAGCTTCCGGAGAACGTTAAGACCATTGCAGTTCCGGCGTTCGTAAACGAGACCAACACTTACCGCATCGAACAAATGCTGACTTCGTCGGTGGTGCGCGAGTTCACGACGCGCACGCACTATCACATTCTGAATGATTCCAGCGAGGCCGCCGATGCCACGCTACGCGGCACCGTGGTCTCGGCTTCTTCGACGCCGCTCACTTACAACACCGCGACCGGACAGGCCGCGAGCGTTTTGGTGGTGGTGAGCATGAGGGTGTCGCTCACCGACCGGCAGGGCAAGGCACTCTACGAGAATCCTGTGTACTTGTTTCGCGAGCAGTACGAAGTGTCGCAGGATCTGGCCAGCTTTTTTGAGGAAGACTCACCCGCCTTCCGGCGGCTCTCTCAGGATTTTGCGCGTACCCTGGTCTCTAACATTCTGGAGGGTTTCTGATGCTAGAGTTGCAAGGAGGCGTTAGTGGTTGGTCCCTTCGCTTTGCTCAGGGCAGGCTAAGAACAGTCGTTCGCCAACCCGAGGAGAATTTCTGATGCGGGCTTTCGCCCAGGCCGAGCGGTTTGTCGGCGAATTGGAGTCGCGCAAACTGCGTCCGGCGTATGTCTTTGTGGGCGATGAAGCTTTCTTCCGTAAGCGCTTTCGGGACGCTATCCTCGAGCACCTGGTTGCGGTTGATCTGCGCGATTTCAGCCTGTTCGAGTTTGATCTCGCGGAGAACGACCTTGCTGAAGTGCTCGACCGCGCGCGCACGCCTTCTCTGATGGCTCCGTTCCAGGTGTTTTTCGTGCGCGGGGTGAAAGTTCTCTTTGGCCGCGGCTCGAATGAAGAGAAACTTGCGGCGATCGAGGACTATTGCAAGAATCCGAATCCCGACGCGCTGATTGTGTTCGTCGCCGACCATATCAGCATTCCCGCCGACGTCCGCCGCATGGAGATGCAGGATAAAGAACGTTACCAACGCATCCGCGAAACCATGGGCCAGTACTGCGGCATCGTCGAACTGGCGCGCGTGGAAGAAGGCGAAGCGGTTCGCTGGATTTCGGACTACTGCACCACTCGCGCGGTGAAAATCGACCCCGACGGCTCCCGCGAGTTGGTCGACGCGCTCGGTGGTGACATGATGATGATCTCGAACGAACTGGAAAAGCTCATGCTCTACGTTGGCGCGAAGAATCGCATCACGCTGGGCGACGTGGAAACCATGGTGCTGGCGGCGAAGCAGCGTTCGCTGTATGAGTTGACCGACGCCATCTCCGCCAAAGACCGCGTGCGCGCGCTGGAAGTGCTGGATGCGATCCTGACTTCGGGCGATGGTGAGGAAGCCGCCATCGGTCACATCTACATGCTGGCGAAAACCTTCCGTCAGATGCTGGTGATTCTCGAACGCAATGTGCGCGACCAGCGTATGCTCTGGGCCGCGCTGTGGCAAGGCTTCCGCGTGCCTCCATTCGCAGCCGACGACATCATCAAACAAGCGCGCCGCTACAAATCCCGCCGCGATTTGACCCGCGCGATTCGTCTTGTTGCCAAGGCCGATCTCGCTGTGCGCTCCAATCCCGTCAGCAAGCGCATGGTGCTGGAACGGCTGGTGATGGATTTGACTACCGAGCCGAAGCTGGAAGCGCCGGGATGGATGCAGGAGCAACTTCCGGTGTAAAAGGCAGCTACTTCATCGCGTTGACGCGGGCGCCGAGGCGGGACTTGTAACGCGCGGCGGTATTACCGTGCAGCGTGCCCTTCTGGATCGCTTTGTCGAGCGCGGATACGGTCTCGCGGTAGGTCTTCTCGGCGGCTGGCTTGTCGCCCTTCTCCATGGTCTCGCGCAGAGTGCGCAGCGCGGTGCGCAGGCGGGAGGTGTTGGCGCGGTTGGTGGCCGTGCGCTTCGTGGTCTGACGGGCCCGTTTGAGCGCCGAAAAATGATTAGCCATATTGCTTCGTTGCCCTTTGTGTGTACAGCGAAATATTCCGGTGAGTACCGAATAGGTTATTCTACGGGACTAACTCTCGGCTGGTCAACCGGTTGGCTCCCAAGTTGAACGGCATTGACTCCGACCCCGGCGCGGGGTACGCTTGAACCAATGGTAGTGACTTGCCCTCTGGGCATGCGCATCCCGTTTGGTTCCGTCTCGAAGCATAATCCTGTTTTGTCCGCAAAGCGGCCGAAGTGTTTTTACTTCCTGAAGAAATTCATCAAAGAGACTGAATGAAGAAGAGCATCGGGATTAGTCCCAACATCGAAACTTTGTTTGGCACGCGCGACGAAAATGTGCGGGTGCTGGAAGACGGCCTGAATATCACCATCGACCTGCGATCGAACGCCATTGAACTGGAGGGCGCGGCTCGCGACGTGGCTCGCGCCGAGCAGGTGTTTGCCGATTACGAGAGCCTGCAGAAATCCGGCTACAGCTTTAATAACGGCGATCTCAACAGCATGCTGCGCGTCCTCACGGCGGATTCGAGCGCAACCTTGCGCGGACTGGCCGACGCCGGTCGCCAACGCTCGCTCGGGCGGCGCATGGTGCAGCCTAAGAGCGTGAATCAGCGGCGCTATGTCGAGGCGATTGAGAAGCACGACATGGTTTTCGGCATCGGTCCGGCGGGCACGGGCAAGACTTACCTCGCCGTGGCCATGGCGATTTCCGCGCTGCTGGCGAAGCGGGTGAACCGCATCATCCTGGCGCGGCCGGCGGTGGAAGCGGGCGAGCGGCTTGGATTCTTGCCGGGCACGCTGCAGGATAAAATCGATCCTTATTTACGCCCGCTGTACGACGCATTGTATGACATGCTCGATCCGGAGAAGGTGGATCGTTACCTCGAGAAAAATGTCATCGAGATCGCGCCGATCGCATTTATGCGCGGGCGCACGTTGAACGATTCGTTCGTGATTCTCGACGAAGCTCAGAACACGACTTCGGAGCAGATGAAGATGTTTGTTACGCGCCTTGGATTCAATTCCAAGGCGGTGATTACCGGGGACATCACGCAGATCGACTTGCCGAACGCGCGCCGCAGCGGGTTGCTGGAGGCGATCGACATTCTGAAGCGCGTGGAAGGGTTGACGTTCGTTCACTTCGATGAGTCCGACGTGGTGCGGCATCATCTGGTGCAGAGGATTATTCGCGCCTACGACGAGCACAGGACGCTGGTCGCCGAGCAACAGATGCTGTTGCTGGCGGGAGGGAAAAGCGTTGAGTCCGGCGGGGTGAGGAACGCCGAGGTGAAAGGTCCGGCCGCGGATCCCGTTGACCGATCCACCGCTTCGGGAGAATAGAATCTTAGCCGGCGCGGGAGGGCTGAAATCTGGCCCTCCTGTTTATTTTGGGCGGGTGTTCGAGCAAACACATTGGGAACAAGTTGGTTATCTTCCGGAAGAGAATCGCAGGTTTGAGTGCGACAACGCTAGAACGCTTTGTGTTGCGGGCGAGGCGAGCGATCCACTTGCGCAGCATGGTGAATGTATTGGTGACTAACAGTTCCGAGTTGCGCGCGCTTAACCGGCGATTCCGAAGAGTGGACAAGACCACCGATGTACTGTCGTTTCCAGCGCCGGAGGTGGAACGAAATACGGCCAGAGGCGTTGCCGGAGATGTGGCAATTTCCGCGGACATCGCTCGGGAAAACGCCGCGCGACTCGGCCACTCTGCCGCCGACGAGGTGAAAATTCTGGCGCTGCATGGCATCCTGCACCTCGCGGGCTTCGATCACGAGCGCGATCATGGCGAGATGGCCCGCAGAGAAAGCCGGCTGCGGCGGCAACTGAAGTTGGAGGCAGGTCTGATCGAGCGGGCGCAACGTCGAGCCGGCAAGGTTTCTGGCCGTAAGAAGCGCCTTGATCCCGCGCCCGGCGCAAAGCGGAGAACGGCATGAACTGGGGCGTCGCACTCGCGCTGATCCCGCTGCTGGCGCTGCTGGCGCTGGCCTCTTATGTGGACCGCGTCTACCAGGAGATCGGCAAATTTCTTTCGCGAGAATTTCAAGACAACATCGACGTCTTCGAGCAGAAGGTTGAGCCCCACCTGAATGTGAGCAGGTCGCGGGCATCGCTCTCCATGTCAGTGCTCAAGCAGTTGACCACGGCGACCATAGCCCTGCTTGTGGGCTTCGTGGTTTTCGGCGACCAGCGCTGGAATATTTCTGAAATCCTGCAAGCCGCCGTCAGCCTGATTCTGATCATCATCGTCTTCAACCAGTTTCTGCCGTTTGTCTTTTTCTCGCGTACCAACGGCACCTGGCTCATCCGCTGGAGGTGGCTTCTGCGGATGTTGATCTATCTTGTGCTGCCCGTGACCATCGTTCTGGGCTTCCTGCAATCGGTGGCGTCGCTTACCCGCCAAAACACGCGCGAGCAGCCGGAAAGCGCAGCCGAGGCCGTGGATGCGCTGATAGAAGCAGGCCAGGAAGAAGGCATTATCCAGGAAGGGGACCGCGACTTGATTCAGTCCGCGGTGGAATTCAGCGGCAAGACGGTGCGCGAAGCCATGAAGCCGCGTCCGGAGATTTTTGCCGTTCCGGTGGAAACTACAGTCGAGCGTTTCATCGAAATGCTGCGCACCAAGCACTACTCGCGGGTTCCCGTGTACGCCGAGAGCATCCACAACATCAAGGGCATCGTCTACGCGCAAGACGTATTGCAAGTGCCGGACAGCGAGGCTTCCAAACGCACGCTCGAAACGCTGATGCGGCGCGACGTTTATTTTGTTCCCGAGAGCAAGCTGGGCAGCGACCTGCTGCGTGAGATGCAGAAGAACAATATTCGCATGGCGATCGTGGTCGATGAGTACGGCGGTGTGGCCGGCCTGGTGACGATCGAAGATCTGGTGGAAGAGATCGTGGGCGAAATCCGCGACGAGCACGAGAAGCCGGAGATCTTACGGGAAAACGATCAGTCGTTCATTGTGTCTGGAGGAATGGACGTTGACCGCCTCGCCGAGCTGTTTGGGTCCAAGCCAGAAGGAAGGGAATCAGCGACCGTGGCGGGTCTCGTCAGCGAACTGGCGGGGCACATCCCGAAGCGGGGCGAGACTGTGGATGATGACGGCTTGCGGTTCGAAGTCCTGGAATCGACGGACCGTAAGGTGGAGCGAGTAAGAATCACCGCAGTGCAACCGCGGCAGCTGAAGCTGATATGAGTCGGGCTTCGGGCTTCGGCTTTCGGGCTTCGGGAAAGCTGCGGCCTGATATAGTCGAGATGAATCTTCAGCTTGTGGGGTTGGGCAAGATCTCGAACGATCCGGTAATCCTTAGCCGAAGCCCGATAGCTGAAGCCCGAAGCCCGCCTCTTATGCCTTTCCGCTCCGGTTTTGTCTGTATCCTCGGCCGCCCTAACGCAGGCAAGTCCACTTTGCTGAATGCTCTCGTGGGCGAAAAACTCGCGATCATTTCTCCCAAGCCGCAAACCACACGCAACCGGATCCAAGGCGTCGTCAACCTGCCTAAGGGAAAAGGTCACGACGCCGCGCAGATTGTTCTGATCGACACTCCGGGCGTGCATAAGCCGGACAGTTCGCTCGGCCGCAAGATGATGGTCGAAGTGCGGGAAGCGCTGGAGGGATGCGACCTTGTCCTTCTGATCATGGATGCGACGCGAAAGCTCGATCAGCGCGATGCGTTCGCCATACAGATGCTGAAGCACTCGCAGACGAAGGTCTGCCTGATCCTTAACAAAGTGGACCTGCTGCGAGGCGGCAAGGACAAGCTGCTGCCGTTGATGGAGGAGTACAAGAAGCTGCATCAATTCCACGACATCATTCCAATCTCGGCATTGAAGCGGGATGGCCTCGACATCCTGCTGAAGCAAGTGACGGCGGCACTACCTGCTGGGCCTGCTTATTTTCCAGAAGATCAGGTCACTGACCAACCCTCGCGCTTCATGGCTGCCGAAATTGTTCGTGAACGGGTTCTGGTGGAGACGGAGGAGGAACTTCCGTACGCCACCACGGTCATTGTTGACAATTTCGAGGAGGGCGCCAGGCTGACGCGCATCTCCGCAACGATCTACTGCGAGCGCGAAGGCCAGAAGGGCATCCTGATAGGAAAGAAAGGACAGATGCTGAAGCGGATCGGCACGTCCGCCCGCTTGCAGATCGAGCGCATGTTGGGGATGAAAGTATTTCTCGAACTTTACGTCAAGGTTCAACCTAACTGGCGGGAATCGCGCGGCTTCGTGGAAGAACTCGACTGGAGACGGCAGTTGGAGCATCTCACGGACAGAGGGATCGAACTGCCAAAAGCCCGGTCAAGAGTGCCTTCAAAAGGAAAGGCCGCCAGGAAGCAAGAGGTAAGGCGTCCTTAGTTAACCGACAAGTCACTACGCGGACTCAGGAATCTCGGGTCTCGGCGAGTTACGTCTTCGTTGTAATTTCGTGACCTTCTAAGGTTGACGAAGTTTTACATTACTTATGCAATCGTGGTTTGTCGTACTGAGGGTTTAGCAGCTAGAATCAATTAACAGCCCTGCATCGCAAACAACGAGCCAATCATGCCATCAGTGGATTCGTCGCAGGAACCTCTTCCCGAAAAGGATTTTGATCCGGATAAGTTGAATTTGCTCTTGCGGGTAACACTTTCCGCGGATCGCCAAACGGTGGATCCGGTGGTGCAGGCAGTGATGGCCGTGGTCCGTCAGATGAAGGGCGTGGACGGCAAGGAAGATGCGATTGAGTTAGCGCTGCAGGAGGCGCTGGCCAACGCCGTGATTCACGGCGCCAAGGAAGATCCTACCAAAACGGTCGAGTGTCTGGTTAGCAGCGACGAAGAGCGTGGCGTACTGATCGTGGTGCGAGATCCGGGTACTGGTTTTTCGCCCGAAGCCATTCCCAGTTGCACAGTGGGCGAAAACGTTTATTCCAATCATGGGCGCGGAATTTTTCTTATCAACCAGCTGATGGATGAAGTGGAGTTCAGAAAGAACGGCACGGAAATCAGAATGGTGAAACGATAGTTCCTCCGAGCGATCTTGGTTCCTGCCTGCGCCACCGTTATCGCCGCCACAGGCAAACCCAAGATCCCTCGCTTCGCTCGGGATGACAAGTGTGTTTGAGCACGCTTGGGATGACAAATACGCTTTTGCGCAGGTCCTATTCTTTTACTGCGATTCCCAGCGTTTTCATCTTGCGGTAGAGGTGGCTGCGCTCCAGACCCAGCACTTCGGCAGCGCGAGTGATGTTGCCGTGGTTCTCGTCGAGCTTCTTTAAAATAAAGTCCCGCTCATACGCGTCGCGCGCCTGGTGCAACGTGGAAAACTCGCTGCGCGCTGCGCGGCGGTGGCCATCGCGGTAGACCAGCGGGGGCAGATGCTTGCGGTCGAAACGCGTGGTCATGGGATTCATGATCACGATCCGCTCAATCACATTGCGCAATTCGCGCACGTTGCCCGGCCACGAATACCGCATCAGCGCCTCGACCGCGTCGTCGGTGATTTCGCGGGGACGGCGCCCGTAGGTCGCAGCCAGGTCTTTCAGGAAGTGCCGCGCAAACAGCGGAATGTCCTCTTTGCGATCGCGCAGCGGAGGCACAAAGAACGGGATTACGTTCAGCCGGTAAAACAGGTCCTCGCGAAAATTTCCCTTGGAGATTTCCTCTTCCAGATCCTTGTTGGTGGAAGCGATGATGCGCGCGTCCACCATGATTGTTTCGTCGCTGCCGAGAGGCGCAACGCGCTGCTCCTCCAGAGTGCGCAACACTTTCGATTGCGTCTTCAGGCTCATATCGCCTACTTCATCGAGAAACAGCGTTCCTCCACTGGCCTTTTGAAACTTGCCTTCCTTGTCGGCCGTGGCTCCCGCGAACGATCCTTTATAGTGGCCGAACAGCTCGCTCTCGATGAGGTCTTCGGGAATCGCCGCGCAATTGACTTCGACAAACGTCTCGTCCTTGCGCAGGCTTTGCGCGTGAATCGCGTGCGCGACCAATTCCTTCCCCGTGCCCGACTCGCCGTAGATCAGAACGCGGCCGTTGGTGGGCGCCATCAGGCCAATCTGCTGGCGCAGCGCTTTCATCGGAATACTATCGCCAACGATCACGCTCTTCGCGTGAAGCTGTTTCTTCAGGTCAACATTCTCGTGGCGCAGTTTCTTGGATTCGATCGCGTTCTTGACCAGGATCACCGTCTTGTCAATGGAGAGCGGTTTCTCCAGGAAGTCGTACGCGCCGAGTTTGGTTGCACGCACAGCGGTTTCAATGGTGCCGTGGCCCGAGATCATGATCACTTCCGGAGGGTCGTCCATTTCGTGGATGCTTGCCAGCGTTTCCAGGCCATCGATGCCGGGCAGCCAGATATCGAGTAACACCACTTCGTAGGTGTGCCCGCGCCGGAGCATCCTGAGGCATTCTTCACCGCTCTCAACCGAAGCAGTTTCGTAGCCTTCGTCTGCCAGCACCGCCTGCAGCGATTCGCGAATGCCGGTTTCGTCGTCAACGATGAGAATTTTATGCATGCTGCGCCGTCACGGTGGCGAGGGCAGGCTCGGGAACGACCGGCAGTTCCACGATGAAGCGCGCTCCAACCGGCTGGTTCTCCTCCACGCGAATCGATCCGTGATGTTCTTCGATGACGCGGTTCACGATCGCCAGGCCGAGGCCGGTCCCGCGCTTCCTGGTGGAGAAATACGGCAGAAAGAGTTTCTCCTTCAGTTCGCGGGTCACGCCGTGGCCAGTATCTGCAACTGTGATTTCGACCGCGTCGCGGCTGGCCACCAGCGAGGTTGAAATCTGAATCTCGCGCACCAGCGAATTCTGCAGGGCCTCGGCGGCATTATCTACGAGGTTGGCGACCGCGCGCTTCATCGCCTCCGTGTCGGCCATCACTTTGGGCAGATCCGGCGCCAGCGATTTGTGCAGACCGATGCCATCCAATCTTCCATTGAACATGGCGAGAGCGCTCTCGATGACTTTGTTGATGTCAGCTGGGTGTGGGTTCGATGCGGGAAAACGCGCCAGCGTGGAGAACTCATCCACCAGCCGGCGAACGGTTTCCACCGCGCCGGCAATGGTCTGGGCACAGGCGCGGATAACCTCGAGCGATGCTGGGTCGGAGGGCGTGGCCCGCTCCAGATGGCGCTGAATGCGTTCCGCAGAAAGCGCAATCGGAGTAAGCGGATTCTTGATCTCATGGGCCACGCGGCGCGCCACTTCGCGCCATGCCGCCTGCTTCTGAGCCTTCAGGAGATCGGAGAGATCTTCAAACACCAGCACGTATCCCGAACGCTCGCCCTGATGCCGCAGGGTCGACACCGTGACCGCTACGTTAAGAGACTCGCGTTGCAGTGGCATTTCCATTTGGCTGGTAGTCATACTCATGCGATCGGCGCGGCGCAGCAGTGGTTCCAGATCCTCCAGCACTTCCGGCGGGAATACATCTGCCAGGCGCGCTCCGCGCAACATGTGCTCCCGTTCAGGGAGGCTCTCGGGGTGGAACATACGCAGCAGGGCCTGGTTGACGTGCGTAACGCAGCGCGCGGCATCGAGCGACAGGACTCCGGTGGGGATGCTCTCGAGAATGGTTTCCATCTGGCGGCGGCGCTGGTCCAGTTCGGCGTTAGCAGCACTGACATCGCGGCTGGAAGCTTCGATCTGCCGGCGGCTGGTTTCCAGTTGTTCCGCCATGCGGTTGAACGAGCGGACGACGTCGCCGATTTCATCGGCGGTGCTCACGTCGATCCGGTAATCAAGATGTCCGCGCGAGATTTCCTGCGTCGCTTCGGCCAGCGCCGACAAGGGCCGGGTCACCAGCTTCGAAAGAAACAGCGCCAGCCATGTACTGACAAAAAGCACCATCATGGTGAGCAACAGAAGCAGGCCGATATAGGTCTGACGCACGTGCCGCCGCTCGAGGCTTAACTGAAGATAGCGCTGCTGACTCGCCTGAATCTGGTTTACTGTTCTGGAGAACTCCGGTGGCAGCGGCATGGCCACCAGAATCAGGCCGTTCCGCCCGACCGGGGCGCTGCCCACCGTGTACTCCGTTTGCGCCCAGGTGAAATGGGCGGACTGGCCGGCGGCGGCCGGCACCAGCGGCAATTTCTCTTTCAACACCGGCCAGGGAGCGGGAACTCCGAAGCTCGCTTCCGCAACTCCGTTTTCTAGGGCGACGACAAATCCACCCTGCAATGTGGGTTCGTGCCTGCGGAATACTTCGACTGCTGATGAAAACCCATGACCTTCAAACGCGCGCTTCGTCTCCGGTGAGGCGGCGATGGTAACGGCTTGCGAGTGCGCGTTCTGCGCCGCGTAGTTGGCTAGCAGCGAGGCCATGGCATCGGTGTCGGCGCGGACCTCCTCCACCGGCGTGGAGAACCACTTGTCGATCGAGCGGTTCATTAGGCCGTAAGCGAACCAATACATCACCATCACTGGAACGAATGACAGCAGTAGCGCGCCCACTACCATCCGTGTGCGGAACTTCGACCCGAGCACTCCCAGACGGCGCTCGGCCAGCAGCTTGAGCAGATTACGCGCCAGCACGAAAGTGAGAGCAACGAACAGAAGAGAAATCAGAAGTGAGAGCGCATAAAAAACTACAGTCTGCTGGTTAGTGCCGGGGCTCAAGATGGTTTCGTTGAACGCGGTCTGAGAAACCAGGATCGCGAGCAACAGAAAAACCGCCACCGTCAACAAGATAATGACCTGTTTGCGGTTGGAGGTTTTCGGAGGTCGAGTTGGAGCGGTCTGCGCCACGCGGATTCGCGATCCAAGAGCTGCAGGGTCAGTAGCAGCCTGCATTGAGCGGATCGCACCTCATTATAGATGCAGATGCGGCGGTTGGAGAGTCCCAAGCAGGTTCAATGCGCGGGCGAGCGTCCCGCCGAAAGCTCTTCCAGAATCGCTCGATAAGCGGGCTTGGGTTGGTAGGCTCGATCAAAGAGTAGCGCCTGTCCGCGAGTTCCGCGGGAATGGGATCCGATCCAGGAGTATTTGTCGGTGAATCCCCAGGTCTGGGTCGCGGTGCAGCCCGCGCTGTTCAGGCACGCCCTAAAGATGCCGCGGTAGATATCGGCTTGGCGGGCCAAGTCCTGAGGGCGGGGCTGGCCATCAGAAGTCACCGGCAGGGAGACGTCAAGCTCCGTGATGTGAACTTGCAGACCAAGCGCCGTGAGCCGCGCGATGTTGGCCGCAATTTAGCGAGGACCGCCGGGATATCCACGTCGAGCATGGATATGTGCATCTGCAATCCTACGCCATCGATGGGGACGCCCCGGCGCTTGAAATCCTTGACCATGGCGTAGATCGCGTCCGATTTGCGATTCAGCCCTTCGCCCTCCGCTTCGTTGTAGAACAGCAAGGCCTGCGGGTCCGCTTTGTGCGCCCAGCGGAATGTTTGTTCGATGTAAGCTGTTCCTTTCTGCGACAAGCCGATGCCAGGCTGGTTGTACCAGAGGGAATCGCGTACGTTTCCGTTCTCATCCAGGGCTTCGTTGACCACATCCCACGCGAACACCTGACCTGTGTAGTGCTTCATCACCCGGGTGATGTGTTCGTGGAGAACGCGCGACAGTTGCCGGGAAGTGAAGTGACCTTGCGTAAGCCAATCCGGGTTGTAGCGGCCCCAGACCAGGCAATGGCCGCGGACTTTCATCTGATGGGCTCGCGCGAACCGAACTACTTGATCGCCCTGGCGAAAATCGTAAGTGGCTGCATCGGGCCTCAGCACCCACCACTTCATTGCGTCCTCCGCCTCTACCATATTGAACTCGCGAGCGAGGGTGGAGCCGTAAGCGGTCTCTGAAAGCTGTGCAGGGCGAACGGCGGTGCCGACAAGCACTCCGTCATTTTCTGCTTCCTGCCGCAGCGATTGGGCGCAGCAGGCAGAGGTAATCGCTAGCGTGAGAATGGCGGAGCGCCAACAAAGCCTGAACACAAAATACCTTTTAGTGCCTAAGACCTGGTACCTAAGCCCGCATTTTCAATTCAGGAATTACGCCCTCTCAAGGCTGCTTTTCTGATGTCGCGGGTTGTTCGCTGCTCATGTCTGTTATCGCATAATCGTCCTGTCCCCAGCTTCCGTTGCCTTTCTGATGGATCACGTAGAGAACGAGATTCTTCCGGTCCAGCCGAGCCGGATATTTTTCACCGGGCAGGAGAGGATCGCAGCGGAAGCACGAAGCGGTAAACGTCTGCGTGTCCAGTTGGAAAGTAATGTAGTGGCACACACGGGTGACGTTGCCAACCTGACGAGCGCACGGTAGCCTCTGAAACGTTATGACCTTCACCTGCTGAGGATAGTCTTTGGGGTTGCGATCTCTTCCGAGCAGACTGGTGGGTGCAAGGACTGTGCACAGTGCCAGACCCAGCACGAAGCGATGCGATTTCACGTTACCCTCCCATCCCCCAATTCGGCCCAGAACCAAAAATTGCCCGACGACAGTTCGATTCGTGTCAATCTTAACTGCCAGGTACTCCCTAATGGAACTTTAGCTTTGTCGCGTCCGCAACGCGAACGGCATATCGTTCTTCAACCAGTATGGGTGCCACATAGGAGGCGAGGGCTGTTCGCCTCACATTTTTCTGCAACCATTCTCCTAAGCTGCCTGCGGGAGGATTAGTGTGGTGTGGTCCGACCGCAACTTCTCGCCCCTTAAAATTGCTGAGAAGGTTCCCATAATCTGCGCCCGAGACATTGATCGGATACTTAGCTTTCCCCGGCCAGATGTCAGTGCCTTTTCCGACAGTGCCTTCATATCTGAATTGGCTACTTCCGCTCCACGTTCGCAATGTTGTCATCGAAGTTGTTCCCCTTTAACCGTCCACATGACCTCGGGCGTTTCGTCTCTCTTCAAGCCATAACCATAGGTTTGATTTGTTTTGTCCGCAGTTTGGCGGTGCGGTCGTCCGGTTTTGTCGTCCTATCCAGGTTGAAATTAACCGTATGCGCAATGACTTTAGTTAAGGCCTTCAGTTAGACCGAGGCAAGAACTTTTGTAAAGGGCATTCGTCACAATGCTCCTGTGATTTCTTGCAGTAGTTCTTCCCTACACCGACGATCAGGCCGTGCATCTCGTTATAAACCTGTACCCGAGTTGTGCGCTTTGCCGTGCTCATGGCCGATGGACGATGCGCAGCACCTGAAAATCCTGCCGCTAAGGGTTGATTCCCATTCGCGCTGTCCGCGACCGACTCTGCGACGGGCGCCAGCGCTCGCTCAAACAGTTCCCTGATTTCGTCGTAAGCCGCTTCGTCGGGAAGAATCTTGTGGCGAGCGAGAATCCGACGCGTGTAGGCGTCCACCACGAAGACTGGATGGTTGCCGGCGTAAAGCAAGATGGAATCGGCAGTTTCGGGGCCGACACCATGCAGATTGAGGAGTTCTTCTCGAAGCTTCTCCGTGGGTCGTGAAAATAATTTCGTCAACGAGCCCTTGTACTTGTTGGTCTAGAAACGCAACAAAGATTTTCAGCCGTTTGGCCTTCTGACGGAAATATCCGGCGGGACGAATCAAGCGCTCGAGGTCGGCCAAAGACGCTCGGCGGATCCCGCTCACACTAAGCAGGTGGGCGGCACGAAGATTCGTCAGCGCTTTTTCAACGTTCGTCCATGCCGTGTTCTGCGTTAGATACGCGCCCACGATCACCTCGAACCGCGATTGCGCCGGCCACCAATGCTGCGGACCCCACGCGTGGAATAAAGCGTAGTAGTAGGTTCGAATCTGATGTTTTCTCGCGGCCAACCGCACAATTAGTCCCTCTATGGCTCGAGTGTACCGCCGCTGACGAGTCGCGCACTCCAGGCTGCCGAACAAACCGCCTTGTCTTACCAAAGTGCATGTACCCCAGCGAAGGTACCGGTCCTCGCATTCGGAAAAAGTTCGTTTGGCGTGGGTTCCGAGGCTCGGCCCGCTAAACCGTTTGTTTGCCACTCTCAGTCCAAGTACTACGGTAACTGGTGCGGTAATCGACTTGCGGTGACAATTTATGTCAACACAAAGACACTGCTCTTCTCCCACAGCAAAAGCAGCGCTTCGTGTAAGTGCCGGTAAATATGCCGGCTCGTTCCACTACGTGGATAGGAGATCGACGTATGTCTCAACGGCTGGGTGACCTTCTCGTCAAAGAGAAGATCATTACCCCAGAGCAGTTGGAACAAGCGACCAAGGCCCAGAAGGAGCAGAACGTCCGCCTGGGGTCCGCCTTGGTGAAGCTCGGCTTCCTCACGGATGAGGACGTCACGAACTTTCTCTCCCGGCAGTATGGCGTTCCGGCCATCAATCTTTCGTATTTTGAAATCGATCCGGCCGTGGTCAAGCTGATTCCGTTTGAAACCGCGAAGCGCTACCAGATTCTTCCGCTGAGCCGGGTGGGCGCATCGCTCACCATAGCGATGGTCGATCCGACCAACGTCTTCGCGATGGACGATATCAAGTTCATGACTGGCTTCAACATTGAGCCGGTGGTTGCCTCTGAGAGTTCCATCCTGGCGGGCATTGATAAGGCCTACGGAGGCAAGACGGAGGAAGACCTTGAAACCGTAATGCAGTCGATGTCGGAGATGAGCGAGAGCGACATCGAAGTGCAGGCCGAAGAGCAGGAGATGGAGCTGTCGCAGCTGGAGAAAGCGGCGGACGAAGCTCCGGTGGTCAAACTGGTGAACCTGGTTCTTACCGATGCTGTAAAACGCGGAGCCAGCGACATTCACATCGAGCCCTACGAAAAAGAATTCCGCGTGCGTTTCCGTATTGACGGCGTGCTGCAGGCGATCATGTCGCCGCCGATGAAGCTGAAGGATGCGATCACGTCCCGTCTGAAGATCATGGCGAAGCTCGACATCAGCGAGAAGCGGCTGCCGCAGGACGGCCGCATCATGCTGAAAATGAACATCGGAGGCCGCAAGAAACAGCTCGACTTCCGTGTCAGCACCTTGCCCACCCTGTGGGGCGAGAAGATCGTGCTCCGCTTGTTGGACAAGGAGAACCTGCGGCTCGACATGACCAAGCTCGGTTTCGAGCCGGAGTCGCTGGTCAAATTCGAGAAGGCCATTCTCAAACCTTACGGCATGGTGCTGGTCACCGGTCCTACGGGATCAGGAAAAACCAACACTCTGTATTCATCGATCTCGCGCCTCAACCAGCCCGATACCAACATCATGACGGCCGAAGATCCGGTTGAATTTCAGTTGGGCGGCGTCAACCAGGTGCAGATGAAGGAGCAGATTGGATTGAACTTTGCCGCGGCCCTTCGTTCGTTCCTGCGGCAAGATCCAAACATCATTCTGGTCGGCGAAATCCGCGACTTCGAAACCGCGGAAATCGCCATCAAGGCCGCTCTTACCGGCCATCTTGTGCTTTCTACTCTGCACACAAACGGCGCGCCTGAGACCATCACGCGCTTGATGAACATGGGCATTGAGCCTTTCCTGGTGGCGACCTCGGTCCACCTGATCTGCGCCCAGCGCCTGATTCGGCGGATTTGCAAGGAGTGCACGGAGACAGTAGAGGTCCCGGTGCAAACCTTGATCGAAGAAGGATTCAGTCCCGAGGAAGCCAAGACGATCCAGATCCAGAAAGGCAAGGGATGCGGCGTTTGCAACAACACGGGATACAAGGGCCGCTGCGGTTTGTACGAAGTGATGGAAGTGGACGATGAAATCAGGGAACTGGTGCTGGTGGGCGCTTCGGCAGTGGAATTGAAAAAGAAGGCGATCGAACGCGGCATGATCACGCTGCGGCGCAGCGGCCTGATCAAAGTGGCGGCGGGCATCACCACGCTCGAAGAAGTTGCTCGCGAGACCATTCACTAATTCGTAAGAGTTGAGGAAGGATTACCGATTATGGGTCTGTCTTTAAGTGATTTGCTGAAAAGAATGCTGGAGATGAATGGCAGCGATCTCCACATCACCACCAATTCGCCGCCCCAAATTCGCGTCCACGGACATCTGGTGCCGCTGGATCTTCCGCAGATGACGCCTGCCGAGACCAAGCAACTGGCTTATAGCGTCATGACGGACTCGCAGAAGCACAGATTCGAGGAAAGCCTCGAACTGGACTTCTCTTTCGGATTGAAAGGGCTTGCTCGTTTCCGCGCCAATGTATTCAACCAGCGCGGCGCCACAGCGGCCGTGTTCCGTCTGATTCCTTTCGAGATCAAGTCGTTCAACCAGCTCGGGTTGCCGGCGGTCGTGAGCAAGCTTTGCGACAAGCCGCGCGGTCTGGTGCTGGTGACGGGGCCGACCGGCTCCGGCAAATCCACGACCTTGGCGGCCATGATCGACAAGATCAACAGCGAGCGGCACGACCACATTCTGACCATCGAGGATCCCATCGAGTTCGTGCACATGAACAAGAACTGCGTGGTCAACCAGCGCGAGCTGCATGCAGACACCAAGAGCTTCTCTGACGCCTTGCGTGCCGCTCTTCGTGAAGACCCGGACGTGGTGCTGATCGGCGAAATGCGCGACCTGGAAACCATCGAATCGGCCCTGCGCATCGCCGAAACTGGCCACTTGACTTTCGGCACCTTGCACACCAACTCTGCAACCTCGACCATCAACCGCATCATCGACGTGTTTCCCGCGCACCAGCAGCCGCAGATTCGCGCCCAGCTTTCGCTGGTGCTCGAAGGCATCATGTGCCAAAGCCTGGTGGCAACACCTAGTGGTAAGGGCCGCTGCATGATTATGGAAATCCTTATCCCCAACCCGGCGGTTCGCAACCTCATCCGCGAAGACAAAATTCACCAGGTTTATTCGGCGATGCAGTCCGGACAAGACAAGTTCGGCATGCAGACGTTCAACCAGGCGTTGGCCACGGCGTACTTCCAGAAGCAGGTTACGTTGGAAGTTGCTCTGCAACGCTCCAGCAATCCAGACGAGCTTCAGGAAATGATTAACCGCGGCGCTGGCTTGACGAACCGCGGCGCGGCCGGATCGAACATGGCGCGCGGGGCGACACCGGCGAAAGGCTAACGCTTTTGACGACACATCGCGCGCGGCGGCTGGGCGCGATGGGCAAGGCTAAACAAGTTTGAGCCGCAAAAGATTCAGGAATCAGTAACGACACGAGGAGTCTAAAACCATGCCAGTCTTCACATTTTCCGGCAAGGATGCATCCGGACAGAAAGTCTCAGGGGAGCGCGTGGCGCCCACCAAACAGGCGCTGGGGCAGCAATTGCGGCGCGAGCGCATTACGCCGGGCGCAATCCGGGAAAAGGGCAAAGAGTTTGCCATGCCCACCTTCGGCTCGAGCAAAGTCAAGGTCAAGGACATCGCAATTTTCTTCCGCCAGTTCTCGGTGATGATCGATGCCGGTCTCCCGCTGGTTCAGTGTCTGGAAATCCTGGCGGCCAACCAGGAGAACCAGTCGTTCCAGAAGACGTTGACCGGCGTCCGTACCACGGTGGAAGGAGGCGCGACGCTGGCGAATGCCATGCGGCAGTATCCCAACGTCTTCGACGACCTCACCACCAACATGATTGAAGCGGGTGAAACCGGCGGTATTCTGGATCTCATCCTGCAGCGGCTGGCGGTCTACGTCGAAAAAGCGGTTCGCCTGAAATCTGCTGTGAAATCAGCGTTGATCTATCCCGTCGCGGTGGTCAGCATTGCGGTATTGATTGTCGGCGCTTTGCTGAAGTGGGTGGTGCCCATCTTCGCCAATCTTTTCGCCGGCCTGGGCGTCGCTCTGCCTCTGCCCACCCGTATCGTGATGGGGCTGAGCGCGTTCGTGGGGAGTTTCTGGTGGGTGTTCATCGTGGTCACAGTGGGTACTGTCTTCGGCCTGAAGCAGATCCGCAAGCACCCGCGAGGGCGCTACTACTTCGACAAGGTGCTGCTGCATCTGCCGATCATCGGTTCGCTGTTGCGCAAGATTGCCGTAGGCCGATTTACCCGCACACTGGGCACTTTGATCACCTCAGGCGTGCCCATACTGGAAGGCTTGGCCATCACCGCCAGGACCTCCGGCAACGCCGTGCTGGAGGAGGCGCTGATGAAAGTGCGTAAAGCCATTGAAGAAGGCCGCACCATCGTAGATCCGCTCCGAGAATGCGGGGTCTTTCCCAACATGGTGACGCAGATGATCGGCGTCGGCGAAGCCACGGGTGCCATGGACAACATGTTGCAGAAGATCGCGGACTTCTACGAGGAAGAAGTGGACGCAGCCACCAAAGACATGCTGGCCATGCTGGAGCCGGCCATCATTGGTGTGCTCGGCATCACCATCGGCGGCATCGTGATCTCGCTGTACATGCCGCTGTTTGCCATGATCGCCAAGCTGGCGGGATAGAAAACGTAGCGCCGGCATTTTGCCGGCTGTCCCGAGGGCCTGCCCTGAGCTTGTCGAAGGGGGATCTCGCCCTCGGCGCGGCGGGCTAGGATGCCGATTTGGAATCTCAATGCAATCGACATTTGACGAGCGGAATTGGCTGGCCTGGCTGGTCAAAGTACGGATCCTGATCCTGACTTTCCTGCTTGGAATCCAGCTGGCGGTCGCGGAGTTGACGCCCTCACGCCTTCCGCTGCGTCTTTTCCTCAGCACGATCCTTCTTTGGTATACCGTTTCGGTCTTCTATATAGTCCTGCTGTCCTTCTGGCACGAGCACCGGTTGCAGGCGTCCTTGCAGGTCTTGACCGATCTGATCATGGTCAGCCTAGTGGTGCATGAAACCGGAGGCTGGGACAGTTCCCTGAACTTTCTCTACCCTCTGGTGATCATCGTTGCCGGCATCCTGCTTCCGCGAGTGTGGGCGCATCTTGTTGCGGCTCTGGCCTTCATCCTTTATGGCACCGTGCTGGAACTCAACTACTACGGAGTAGTGCCGTCTTACTGCACCACACATCCAGAGCTGAAGGCGCTGCGGGGAATCATTTTTGTAAACCTGTTTGCCTTCCTCGCCGTCGCCTACCTCGCCGGGCAGTTGGTCTCCAAGTTACGCCAGGCGCGGGTGCAACTGAAAGACGCCAGCGGAGCGCTTGAGGATCTTCAGATCCTGCACGAGAACATTATTCAGTCCGTCAGCAGCGGATTGATCACCACCGGACTCGATGGGCGCATTACGCTGGTCAACAACGCGGCGCAGAAACTTCTGGGGCGGGTGCCGGGAGAGTTGCTGGGAAAACCCGTCGGCGGATTGTTTCTCGATGCGCTGCCCAACGCCGAATCGCACACTCATGCCGAAGTTCGTTTCGACTCGGCGGGAACATTCCGCAAGACGGCTCGAGTGCGAGTCGCTGCTTTGAACGGGCTGGAGCGCGGCACGCTGGGCTACGTCTACGCGCTGGACGATCTTACGGAAATCCGGCGACTGGAGCGCGAAGTGCGCATGCAGGACCGCCTGGCAGCCGTGGGCCGGCTGGCAGCGGCCATCGCCCACGAGATTCGCAATCCGCTTACCTCCATCGCCGGCTCGGTCAGCATGCTTTCCGGCATACCCGAAATGAACGAGGAACATCGGCGCCTGCTGGAGATTGTGACCCGCGAATCGCAGCGCCTGAACGCCATTATCACGGATTTTCTCACCTACTCCCGCGGCAAGCAGTATCACTTCGAAAGGGCCGACCTGGTGCGCTTGGTGGAGGACACGCTGACGCTCATGCGGCACCGCATGACTGCCGAAAATACCGGCATCGCGATTGAGAGCGCGTTTGCGGTTACGGAAGCGTGGGTGCTCGCCGACGGAGACAAGATCAAACAGGTTTTCTGGAACTTCGCCCAGAACGCGGTCCGCGCCATGCGGAACGGCGGCACGCTGAAGGTGTCCATCGATCGCCAGGGAGACGATTGGCAGGTCAGTTTTGCGGATACTGGAATAGGAATGACGCCGCAACAGACCGAGAAACTATTCGAGCCCTTCCAGTCGAACTTTGAAGGCGGCACTGGCCTCGGCCTCGCAGTGGTCTATCAGATCGTACAGGCGCACGAAGGCAAAGTCTGGGCGCGATCGAAGCCCGGGCAGGGAACGACCCTAATCCTGAGGCTGCACCGGCTCGATGCAGAAAGACGCGACGCAGAACAACGGGCTGCGCGTCCCGTCGCCGCTGAAAACTTCGCTGCACCTGCTTTGCCCGCGCCTCTACCACTTGCCGCTGCCGCGGCGGAAGGGAGGCTGCGTGGCTAATATCCTGGTGTGCGACGACGAGCGGTCCATCTGCGAAATGTTAGACATCGCCTTGCGCCGCGACGGGCACCGCGTAGAGACTGTGCAGTCTGGCCAGGCGGCCAAGAACAAGATTGACGGTAATCTTTTCGATCTGATCATCACCGACATCAAGATGCCGAACATCGACGGCATCGAAGTGCTGCGCCATGCGCATCGTGTTTCGCCCGATTCGCCCGTCATCCTCATCACCGCCGTCGACGACTACGAAGCCGCGGTGGAAGCGGTAAAAGCCGGGGGAGCGTCGGATTACATTCGCAAGAGCCCCGGCCTGGTGGATGAAATCAAGCTGGCGATCAATCGTGTGCTCGAAAAATCGCACTTGAGCAAACAGAACTTCGCCCTTCGACGCGACGCCGCTTCGCACAATTCGCTCGACAATATCATCGGCTCCAGTCCAGCGATGGAGAGACTGAAACAGACGGTGCGCACCGTGGCCTCGACCGCCAGCACGGTTCTGATCAACGGCGAGAGCGGCACCGGTAAAGAACTCGTGGCCCGCGCCGTCCACATTTGTTCGCCGCGCGCCGCCGAGCCGTTTGTCTCGGTCAACTGCGGCGCTTTTCCTGAGACTTTGCTCGAAAGCGAACTCTTCGGCTATTTGAAGGGAGCGTTTACCGGGGCCAATCAGAATAAGCGTGGGCTGTTTGAGGTGGCCGGCGGCGGAACTATTTTTCTCGACGAAATCAGCGAAATGACTCTGTCCATGCAGGTGAAACTTCTGCGGGTCTTGCAGGAGCGCACGGTGCGGCCGGTCGGCGGCACCAGCGAAATCCCTATTGATGTGCGGGTCATCGCGGCCACCAATCGCGATCTCGACAAGGCCGTCGCCGAGAATCTGTTCCGCGAAGATCTTTACTACCGCCTGAACGTTATTCCAATCCGCGTGCCCAACTTGCGCGAGCGCCGCGAAGACATCCCGCTGCTGGCCAATCACTTTCTGAAGAAATACGCAGCCGCCGCCAACCGAAGCATCCTGCGCGTCGACAGGAATTCGTTCGAGGCGCTCTGCGGATACGAGTGGCCGGGCAACGTCCGCCAGTTGGAGAACACAATCGAACGCGCCGTTGCCCTGGAGACGAAGGACGAACTGCACGTCGAGTTGCCCATGGAACGGCCCAAGGCCCGCGCCGCCGCAGCAGGCGCAGGTGTTTCAGGAATGTCCGAAGCGGCGCCAGGTGCGATGCTTCCTCAGGGTGTCGGCATGGAAAACTACGTAGCCAACATCGAGCGCACGCTGCTGCAAAATGCTCTTGACCGCTCGAACGGCGTGCAGACCAAAGCCGCTGATCTGCTCGGAATCTCCTACCGCTCGTTCCGGCATTTGATGAAGAAGTACGAACTGTAAGTTGGCGGTTCGCCAGCTTCCGAATACCTTGCAAGAACGTACGATGTTGAAGCCCTCTTCCTCGCGCCGCCCGAACAAGTCAACAAGTTAGATCGGGCTTTTGCAACAGCTATCAACTGTTAGAGCTACCTGCACCATAGATGTTCCGCCGCAACAGCTTGATACATCCGTATATCGCGAAAATCAAAACGAAACCGACAAGCGTAGCCAGCTTCCCAGCGCCACGGCTCAGTCCTCCCGCTCGCTGCACCCAAGCGTGAACAATGGCCAATTGAATGGCAGAGGAAAGGATCAGCGCGAATCCAGAACGCGATGTCTCGCCACAAGGACCTCCACCCGACAATGACGAAAACAGAAGCGATCATCACACAGACGGCCGCTTCCTCCCAGTCGGGTTTAAGGTGATATCGCTTCGGAAGAGCGAAGTACGCCCCCGCGATGACCCCCATTGCAACAAATCCCGAAAGCAATTCGAGCCACGAAAACTGGCGCTTCCCTAAATATTCTACGGCGCCGACTTTTGTGCTCGCGATGTTCCTGCCGCTTGGCGAATTTCTGATGTTCAACTCGGTCAGATTCGGTGAGGTTGCGCCGACATAGTTCCCCATCTAAAGCGGCCGCGGCTTCCGTCGTCAAGGAATGCCGCTGAGTTGCCAAGTGCAAAAGTTCGTCATCGCTCCGCTGGGAATACTCGGTAGAAAAGTCGGTAAGCATCGTTGCTTTCCACATCTTACCCGAGATCACATCATGCTCAGAGTGGTAACTGTTGTCACCAAGCCATAGCGCTCATTGACGTTGCCCCTCGTAACAGAGGAGACAAACCGACAGCTAGCTTTTCTTCAACTGCTGCTTCCACCCAAGAACCCGTGCCTTGGCTCCTTCGGCTTCCGCTTCCGGAATCATCCCTTTCTTCTGATAAAGCACCGACAAACTGGTGTGGGCAAGCACGTCGTCCGGATCCAATTCCGTAATCTGCTGCGCCACCGCGATCGCCTCGTCATATCGCTGCAAATCCTGTAGCGCCCGCGCCAACCCGTGCATGCATTCCGTAAAGGAAGGATCGACGGCCAGCGATTCGCGGTAGGCCACAACCGCGTCTTCCAGCTTTCCATCCGCCATCAAATCCAGCGCGGCGTAGTAGTGGTCTTCGGCCTTCTGGCGGGCGTCTGCATCGGACATGGAAGGAAGTTCCTGGCGGAGACAGGATTCTAACACGCGGCGCTTGCCGCAATCACCGTACTGCACCCACGCTGTCATCCCGAGCAACGCGAGGGATCTTGGTTTCGTGCCGACGCGCCTATGTGCCGGCCCAGGCAAGAACCAACATCCCTCGTGTTGCTCGGGATGACAACGCTTACTGTGCATAGTCGGAAAATGCGCTTACGTTTATGATGCTTCCATGGGCCATTTGCTGCGCTTTCTCTGGAATGCCACCAAAGGCCATCGACTGGCTCCGTGGCGGAGCCCCTATCTGCTGTGGCGCATCGAGACCTACTGCGGCGTCAAGATGACGCAGATCGGTTTTCTAGAGTTCTGGGAGTTTGTGTGGCGGGAACGAGTCAGCCTCTGGCGTTTTCTTAAGTGGACAGGCGAGATGGACCATTACGCCCACCCCAAGCCGAGAAGCAGTGGTCAGTGATCAGTGGTCAGTGGTCAGTAAAACCAGAGAGAACTTACTGACCACTGACCACTGACCACTAGCCACCGCTCCTACGCTCCCTTGCCCGCAGCCGCAGCCTCACCCAGAATGATGGTCACATCGCTGCCTTTGCCGGCTCCGGTCAGCTGGGCGGCGGCTCCGCGATTGGCGGCGATTTCCAGAAAACCCATGCTGCCGAGAATGCCGACAACTTCTCCCGGAGCGCCCTCTGCATAAGCGCTGTGGATTTCGGTGATCTCGCGATTGCCCACGACAATCTTGAACGCTTTGGCTCCGGCCCCGAAAAGCATGGGCGCGTCTTGCGGAGTAAAGTTGGTGACGAGGTTTCCGAAGCGGTCGACCTTCAGCACGACGCCCCGCAGGCGATTCTCATCGACGGCTTTCGGCTTGGGCGCGGAGAAGCGCACAAAGTCCTCAATCTCGTCGCCAAACTTCAGCGAGTCGACCTCCTTGGCCAGGTACGCAGCCACGGGAGAAAAAATATCGCGGGCGTGGAACGTGTTGCTCACCGGCTGCAGAAAATAATGTTCGGAAGTGATGTGCCGCACATGCATGCGCGCTTCACGCGCGTAGACCAGCGAAAGCACTCCGTTATCGGGCGCCACGAAATGATACTTGTCACTCGAGGCTACGATCGGCCGCCGCGCCGTCCCCACTCCGGGATCGATCACCACCACATGCACCGTCCGAGTAGGAAAGTAGGAATACGCCTGCGAAATGGTGAGCGCTCCATCCAGCACGTCGAAAGCCTGCACGGCATGGCAGATATCGACAATCTGCGCGTCCGGCAAGATCTCCAGGATGACGCCCTTCATCGCGCCTACAAAATGGTCGTTGCTGCCGAAGTCGGTGGTCAGCGTAATGATCGGACGTTGCGCCAAGGTTCCCTCACAGATGGAGACGAATTGCTCCCAGAGACTCGAAAGTAATGGTTGGTAACCGCGGAGTCAAGACACGGAGGTAATAAGTGCAGTGGTCAGTGGCCGATGGTCAGTGGCCAGCGAAACCTCGTCCACGCGCTCGATTTGGGGTTACTGACCGCTGACTACCACTGACCACTGACCACTGACAACCACTGACCACTGACCACTGGCCACTGGCCACTACTCATACCGCAACGCTTCAATGGGGCTCATGCGCGAGGCCTTCAGCGCCGGATAAAATCCCGAGCATATTCCGACCAGTGAGAGAATAATGAACGAAACCATCATCACGCTCATCGACGCGTGCAGGAAGATCGCTCCCTCGTGGTTCGCGGTTTTATAGAACTCGTCGTACAGCGGCATGGGCGGGATGATCCACGTAAATATCTCGGCCACCACCATTCCAACCAAACCGCCCACGAACGTGAGCACCAGCGCCTCCAGCAGGAACTGCACCAGAATGTGCCGCGGACGCGCCCCAATCGCTTTACGTAGCCCGATCTCCCGAGTGCGCTCCGTCACCGACACCAGCATAATGTTCATCACGCCGATTCCGCCCACCGCCAGCGTGATCACGCCGATCAGCCCCAGCACCGCCTGCAGTCCCAGCGAAAAAGCGTTGATCATCGCCCGGTCTTCGATCGTGTCCCAAGCCGGCGTCGCCTTGTCGTCCCGAGGATCGAAGTGATGCCGCCGCGCCACCACTTCCCGCACCGCCGTCAGCGCCTTCTTGTTCAGTTCCGCAGCCGCGGGTTCAAAGATAATCTCGTCAGGATCTTTCAGGTTCTTCAGGTCCCGCATCAATCCGAACGGGATGAAGCCATCGTTGTTGTCCGGTCCTTGATACATGGAGTCCTGGATTTTGTTGCGAAGCGTTCCAATGACCTCAAAGTCAAGTCCGCCAAGGCTGACGTGCTGACCCACGCCGGGCGCGCCCTGAAAAACTTTTTTCGCCGCTTCGTAGCCCAGAATCACCACCCGGCGGCGGTTGGAAAAATCATCCTCCTCGAAGTAGCGGCCATCATCGAGCGTCAGCTTGCGCATCTGCCCATAAGGCAATTCCACGCCGCGCACCGGTACGGTTACGACCCGCGTGCCCAGTTTCACTCCGAAGTCGCGATTAATTTCACCGCTCACCGCGCGGACGATCGGGACTTCGTCGCGAATCGCCTCCACGTCCTCATATTCGTAATTAACCTTCTTGCCCGCGCGCTGGCCGCCGGCCTGCATGCTGGTCTGTCCCGGCCAAAGCACGATGACGTCATTGCCCATGTTCAGGAAGGCGTGCAGCACACTGCCGCCCAAGCCCTGGCCGTAGGCCAACAGGAGCACCACCGAAGCCAATCCCCACACGATGCCCAGCATCGTGAGCAGGGAACGCATGCGGTCGCGCATCAGCGCCTGCCAGCCTTGCGAAATGAGTTCCTTTAGAAACATGTTGAAACCAGTGGTCAGTGGTCAGTGATCAGTGGCCAGTAAAATAGATGGCCACTGATTAAATTTCACTCACCACTGACCACTGACAACCACTGACCTTCGACCACTGACCAGTACTGTCCGGTTAAAAGTCTAGTAAACGCAATTGGTTATGAGATTCAGTCTCCACAGGTCGCCCTCCATCGAGCGAAAAGGCTTGCTGGATGGGTATTTTCTCGAACGGCGACACGCTCAAGATCTGCAGCATGGTGGAAAGCTTCAGGTCCAGATTGAGCCGCTTGCGCACGATGGCCACCAGCAGATAACTGCAGACGGCGATCCAGATTTGTGTCTTCACCGCGTTCTCCGAGGTTCCATAAAAGGCCTTGACGCGGAGATTTTGTTTGATCCACTTGAAAAACAGCTCGACTTGCCAGCGCCGGCGATACAGATCGGCGATCACGGGCGCGGGCAACACGAAATTGTTGGTCAGAAACACCAGTCGCCTTTCGTGTTCTGCGTCCCAGTAGCGGATGCGCCGCAGCCGAGCGGGATAGCCACGAGCCGGGTAGAACCACACCAGCGCGATGGTTTGGTCGCATTGCACGCCCGTGGTTTTGTCGACGGGGTGCGAGAACAGCCGGGTGAAACGGAAATCCTTGCGCGCCCGGGTGACGAAGAAAGCTCCGTGCTCGGTCCAGCGATACAACCGCTCGAAATCGAGGTAGGCACGGTCCATCACGTAAAACGCGCCCGCCTCGGGGGTGAGTGCATCCAGCAGATTCACGTCGTGCACCTGCGCGGCTGTGACCCGGATAAACGTGGGGATAGAGCCGCGCAGATCGAGCAGCGTATGCAGCTTGAGCGCGTGCTGGGCCGACTTGTAGCGCGCCCAGGGAAACAACGTCATGCACAGATCGATGATGGTGGAGTCCAGGGCGTACACCGCGCTGGCCAAACCCAGCCCCAGATCGTCGCGCCCATAAAGCTGCCGCGCCTCGGCGATCAGGACGGCGGCGAAGTCGGCATAGATGCGCCAGTCGCGGCTTTCGTTGGCATCGGCCAGCGTGCTTCGCGACACCGTTCCGCGAATGCCCAGGTGATACAGTCGTCGCTCCTGCGAGCGCAGGCAGGCGACGATATCGCGCAAGCTCTCGCGGAAGGTCAGCTGCGCGAACGCCATGCACAGAAACTGATCCCAGCAGGAAAAACTTCGCACCCGGTAGTTCCCGCCGTAGCGCTGCACACACCGGCGAAACTCGTGGGTGGGAAGATGGTCCATCAGTTGCGCGAACAGAGATTGTCCAAGGTTCATGGTGATCGCAATTCAAATCGATCACCGCTCGTCGCGCACCTAAGTTCCGATATACCATTGCTTTATAACCGTTCACCGAATTCTTAACCGGACACTACTGACCACTGACCACTGCTACTCGATGTGTATATCTCCCGATCCCGTCCGCACGGTGAGCGACGGCCCGCCGCCTCGCGCTTTGCCGACGATCGACTTGCGCGATTCGTGCACCCGACCCTGCACGGTCATGGTGATCGGTGCGCCCACGTCCAGCGTGCCCGAACTGGTCGAGATGTCTGCGTCGAAGCCGGCATTCGAGGGCAGCCGTACATGCACGTTGCCCGATCCGGTGTGAATCTCCCACGCGCCCTCCTGCCGGCCCTCGGCGGTGATGTTGCCACTGCCCGCTTCGCCGCGAAAAGCGCCCGAAATTCCGCGAACCGAAATATTGCCGGAGCCGGTATGCAGATCGACGTCACCCGATGCGATTTCTCTCACCTCGACGTCCCCGCTCCCCGTGCCTCCGCGCAACGGCCCCGCGACCTCAAGTGCCCGCACGTTGCCTGATCCGGTCTGCAAATGAATCTCTCCGGTAAGCTGCGAGAGCCTTACGTCTCCCGATCCAGTCGTCACCTCGGCGTTACCATGCGTGCCCTCAATAGTCTGATTTCCCGAGCCGCTGTGGCTGCGGACGGCAGTGTCGACGGGCACCGTGATTTCATAATCGATAGAAATGTTCCGCGCCGTCACCTTATCGATGTGGATGCTGTTTCCATCCTGCCGTATTGGAGGATGCTGCTCGATGTCGGATACGTCGGTGCGCCGGTCGCCAAACAGCCAGTGGTCCCCAACAAATATCTTGGCGCGAATGGAGACCGACCCCGACGCGCCGGTGTGCACAATCACGTCGCCGGAGCCTGTTTGTACTTCCAGATTCACAGGCCCGCTGACCTGCATGGTCTTCTCGAAATGTCCTTGCGGTGTGGAAGCGGCTGCAAAGGTGGAAGCGAGCAGCACGGCCAGCCCGATCACAAGAAGTGAAGATCGAGCCGGAATAGAAACCGAAATGCGGGAGGTATTTTGGTTATTCATGTCTGAGCGACTCCACTGGTGTCATGTCCGCGGCGCGCTGGGCGGGATACACGCCTGCGGTCACGGTGATTAAAGAAAGCGTCAGGATCGAAGCCACAATCGAAATCGTAGAAACAATGGGATGAGGGACGAAATCCGGCAGCGGCAGTGCTTTCATCGCCCAGCACGTTCCCACGCCGAAGGTGAGGCCAAGGATTCCGCTTACCACCGTGAGCATGGCCGACTCGGCAAAGAATTGCCGCAAGATGTCGCGTTTGGTCGCGCCCAGCGCTTTCCGTGTACCAATCTCGCGAGTGCGTTCCGTCACCGAGACCAGCATGATGTTCATCACGCCGATTCCGCCCAGGCACAGAGTGACAATCGCTACGCAGCCAAAGAAGATCGTAACCACGCCGAAGATCTTATCCAGCAGCTTGGCGCCTTCCATGGTGTCCCAAATGAACACCGCATCTTTGTCGAGCGGATCGAAATGGTGCACCCGCGCCAGCGTCTTCCGCACCTGCAGGACCGCGTCGTCGTGCTCTTCGGGATTGGCTACTTCGAAAACGATGTCATCGAGCCAGCCTCGAGTGATGCCGGCGCCTTTTTTCTCGGGCGGCGGAAAATCCCGCGCTACTGCCGAATACGGCGCAAACAGGTAGTCGTTGTCGGGACCGTCGTAGTTGGAGTTCTGCTTCTTTTCCGCCAGCACGCCGATCACGGTGTAAGGCACGCTCTTGACCAGCAGGGCGGCGCCAATGGAAGGCTGCCCAGGAAACAGTTGCCGGTTGGCCGCGAATCCCAGCACCACCACCCGCCTGGCTTCGCGCTCGTCGTCTTCCGTGATCAGCCGGCCTTCGCCAAGGATTAGTGAGCGAAAGTCCTGAAACGACGGCCAAACTCCCACCACTCCTCGATTGGCTGAGTTGAACTGGCTTACTTCGGGAATGCTGCGGCGTAGCTCAGGGCTTACATTCTTTACGGAGTAGCACTCGTCGTGAATGAGCTGCGCGTCATCCACGTTCAGTTGGATTTCGCGTCCCGCGGCCCGTCCGCCCACCTGTGAACTGGTGCGGCCACCCCATGCGATCACCAGGTCTTTGCCCAGCGTCTCCATGTGCTTTTTCTGGTCGACGCTGAATCCCTTGCCCAGCCCTACCAGCAGGATCACCGACGCGATGCCCCACACGATGCCAAACATGGTGAGGAAAGTCCGCATCTTGTGGGCCCGGAACGTGGCCAAAGCCTGACGCAGGATTTCGAGAAGAGTCATAGGAACCGGCCCTCGGGCTTCGGCATTCAGGCTTCAGCAAATCGGGTATTAGCCAGAAGTGAAAGCCGAAGCCGAAGCCCGTCAGCCGAAGCCCGAAGCCCGCCCTACTGCAACACCACCTGATCGCCTTCCTTCAACCCGCTCAGAACTTCCGTCTTCGCACCGTTCGAGATTCCGATGTTGACCGCGATCTTGTCCTTGCCGTCTTTCCCCTTAGGATTAGGGATCTCCACCGACGCTTTCTTATCCTTGTCGTAGAGAATCGCGCCTTCCGGAATCTGCACCACGTTCTTGTGTTCTTCGAGAATGATCTCGGCGTTGGCAGTCATCTCGGCCTTCAATTCGCCGCCCGGATTCTGAATCGAAACCCGCACTTCAAACGTGGTGACGTTGTCCTTCTCCACGCCCATCGGCGAAATCTTTGTGACCTTGCCGGTGAACGACTTATCCTTGAATGATTCCACCTTGATGCGCGCCGGCTGTCCCAGATAAACCTTGCCGATGTCGCTCTCGTCCACTTTGCCCTTCACATAGACCTCGCTGGTATCGCCCAGCGTCATCACCAGCGTGGCCGACGAACCCAATACGAGAATGGAGCTGACTGCATCGCCCATCTGCACATCGCGCGAGAGAACGATGCCATCGATTGGCGAAACGATGTCGGTGTAACTCAACTGCTCCTCAAGCTGCTTAAGATTTGCCTGGTCCTGCGCCACCTGCGCTTGGGCCTGCGCAATCTTCGCTTTCAGAACCGTAACCTGCGCCTTCGACACATTCTGCTTGTTCAGCGCCATTTCGTAATTCTTCTCGGCATCGTCCAGCGCCGAGGCTGAGACAACTCCATCCTTCGCCATACCCGTCGCGCGGTCGTAGGCGCGCTTCAACAACGGCACATCCGGACCTTCCGCATCCACCTTGGCCCGCTCCAAATCAGCCTGCGTGCTCTTCCAGTTGGCTTGCGCCGCTTCCAGAGCCGCGCGCGACTGCTCCACCTGCGCTTCGATCTCTACCTTGTCCAGTTGCGCCAGCAATTGGCCCTGCTTGACGCGATCGCCGTAGTCCACCAGCAGCTTCTTGACGATACCGCTCGCCTTGGACTTCACCTCAACCTTGACGATCGGCGTCACCTTGCCGGTAGCCACCACGCTCTTCGCCAGGTCGCCCTTTTCCACCTTCGCCAGCTTCGACGGATCAATCTTGGTCCCGCCCCGCGTGGCCGCGAACACACCGACCGCAATAAGCAGGACAAGGCCCAGCCCAATGCCGCCCCAAATAAACAGTCTCCGCCGCTTCTTTTTATTATTACTGTTTCCGTTCACGACCGCCTCCTAAGCTAATGATGGAATGGTCTTGCTGAAGCTTCCTGAATAAGAGCCGTTCCGTGCTCTCACTTACTGGTACGCACCCGGAGTTGGCTTTGTTCCAGAGATTTCTAAACGAGTCAGAATGATTGCGGCAGCCAAACTACTTGCCACCTGCAAGTTAGACCATCCTCATAGAAAAAAGGTTAGCCCGGCGAGACCAAGAGTTTTACCCTGTGTTCCTCTGTGTCCCCTGTGTTAAGGAATTTAGTCCGAAATCTCGCGAAGCCCATTAGCTCTTCCCAGCCCCTTCGGAATGCTAGAATTACCCGTCAGAACCCGCAATGATCGCCTTTGTGCTGCTCCGCGTCCTCCTGATTCTTCTCCTGGTGGCAGCCAATGCGTTTTTTGCCGCCGCGGAATTCTCCCTGATCAGCGTCCGCGACACGCGCATCCAGCAGCTCATCGAATCCGGACGCACCGGCGCCCGCATCGTCCAGCGCCTGCATCAGCGTCTCGACGAAGTCGTCAACGGCGTTCAACTCGGCATCACCATGGTCAGCCTGACCTTGGGCTGGATCGGCGAACCCATGGTCGCGCGCCTTGTCGAATCTCTCCGCTTCGTGCAGGAGGTTCCGCACGCCGCCGTGTATGCTCACGGCATCGCCATCGCGATCGCCTTCAGCCTGATCACCTACCTGCACGTTCTGCTCGGAGAACTCGTGCCGAAGACTCTGGCCCTGCAGCGTTCCGAGCAAATCGCCCTGGCCGTGGCCGCCCCCATGGAGGCGTTCCTAACGCTGACCAGCCCCATACTTTTTTTCATGCGCCGCTCCGGTGGACTAGTCCTAAAACTCTTCGGAGCCCGCGATGCTCGCCGCGGCGGCGCCGTCCACTCCCCCGACGAACTCAAGCTCATCGTCACCGCCAGCCGCCAGTTCGGTCAGATTCCCGAATCGCAAGAAGAGATGATCCACAACGCCATCGAACTCGACAGCATCACCGTCCGCGAGATCATGGTCGCCCGCCCCGATATCTTTTCTCTTGCCTCGGATCTAACGCTCGACGAAGCCCTAAGCCGCGTAGTCGAAGAGCCAGCACTCGCGCATCCCAGTCTACGATCCGCAGCGCGGCCCCGAGCACATCGTCGGTGTCCTTTATTACAAGGAACTAGTTCGCTGGGTGCGCCTCCGGCTGGTCAACCTCGGCCAGCCGCTAGCCTCGCGCATCGCGCGCACGCAAATCGGCCAGATCATGCATGACGTTCTGGTAGTTCCCGAAACCAAAGTCCTCGCAGAACTGCTAGCCGAATTCAAGCAGCGCCGCCGTCACCTCGCAGTGGTGGTCGACGAATTCGGCTCGACCGCCGGCGTAATCACAGTCGAAGACATTCTTGAGCAGCTAGTCGGCGACATCGAAGACGAATTCGACGTCTCCGCCCCCGAGCCTGCGTTAGAAGATGAATCCGTTCTGGTTCTGGAAGGCTCGGTCAACATCCGCGACCTCGAAACCCAGCACGGCCTGCTACTGCCCCGAGACGCCGGATTCGAAACGTTAGCCGGATTCGTGCTAGCCCGCCTGCAGCGGATTCCGTATCTGAGCGAATCCTTCGAATACGAAGGCCACCGCTACACAGTAGAAGAAATGGAAGGCCACCGCATAGCGAAAGTAAAGATCGAAAAGGTAGAAAAAGCACAGGACAAAGCGGAACCGGCAAAGCAGGTCGGAGATTGAAGTGCCTGATGAGTATTGTGTGAAGACAGCCGCGGTCAGCTGTCCATTCGCGCGAAGCTCGATGTACTGACCGCTGGCCACTGACAGCCAACGACCACTGACGACTAACGACATGCCGAAAGCCCTTCTCCAACGCGTCCTCTACACCCTCCCAGTAATCTGGCTGGTAGTGAGCCTCGTCTTCCTCCTGATCCATCTCGTCCCCGGAGACCCCATCCAGCAAATGCTAGGCGAAGGCGCGCCCGCCGCCGACATCCAAGCCACGCGCCACCTCTACGGCCTCGACGCCCCGCTAGGCGAGCAATATCTCCACTACTGGAAAGGAGTCCTCCACGGCGACCTCGGCCCCTCGTTCCGCTACAACCAAAGCGTGACGCGCCTGCTGACCCAGCGCTATCCGTACACGCTGCAACTAACGCTGGCCTCGCTGTTCGTGGCGATCATCCTGTCGATCCCCGCCGGCGTGCGCTCCGCCCAGCGCCGCAACCGCTGGGACGACCGCCTGCTCAGCGTAGTCAGCCTCTTCGGCCTGTCGTTCCCTAACTTCGCGCTAGGCCCAATCCTGATTCTTCTCTTCGCCATCAAGCTAGGATGGCTCCCCGTCTCCGGCGCCGGCTCCTTCACCAACCTAATCCTCCCCGCCATAACCATGGGCGGAGCCCTAGCCGCCATCCTGACCCGCATGGTCCGCACCTCAATGCTAGAAGAGCTAAGCCAGGACTATATCCGCACCGCGCGCGCCAAAGGCCTCCCCGAGCGCACGGTAGTCTATAGACACGCGCTACGCAACGCCATGATCCCCATCATCACAGTCTTAGGCCTGCAATTCGGCGCGCTGCTGGCAGGCGCAATCGTGACCGAAACGATCTTCTCCTGGCCCGGCATCGGACGCCTCACGATCCAAGCCATCTCGAACCGCGATTACTATCTGGTGCAAGGCTGCATCCTCGCGATTGGATTGACGTATGTTGCCGTGAATTTTCTGACGGACGTGCTGTACTCGGTGGCGAACCCGAGGATCAGGCAATGAGCTTTGGACGCGAACTGACAGAGCGATTTCTCCGTATTGCTTGGTATATATACCAAGCAATACAACGAACTACCCCTTTGTATATTGGATTAAGCCTCAGGGGCTGTGAGGGGATAGACCGCATACGGCTTGCTATCCAAGTTGGTATATATACCAAGTTGGATAGGTATCTGTGAAGCTGGGAACCCGTACAACTTGCACCAACTGCCCTGTGTGCTTTAAGTTGGTAGGTGCGGAAGAGGATTGGGTATATATACCCAATCCTCTTCCGCACCTAACGACACCATGGCGACCCGACTTCAAATCGCTAAGAAAGACATTGTCGAGGACTGGGGAAAGCTGCTGGGGGATGCAGCCGCGGTCAGCGCCATGCTCGACCGCTTGCTACATCACGGGCACCTGCTGAAGTGTGGTCCTCGAAGTTGGAGAACCAAAACGGTACAAACAGAGGCCGGCCTGAACCAATGATCTTTGCCGAGCGCGGGTGGCGGCTACGCTATGGGTTACGCTTCCACACTACTTCGACCACTTCGGCGCCGATTGCCGGCGTCCGGTTGGTCCATATCATTTGATCGCCCTTAAAGGTCAGGAAGCGCTTCTGGTCGGCTCCGTTCCAGTTGGGGAATGTGCCGGCCTCAGGACGAATGATGAGCACTTGGTCGGCACCGTTCACCGAATAGGTCCCAAAGAAGCCGAGCATACCGGCGAGTACCGCCTTGTTCTCCTCCGGCGTACCGGCATCCCGCTTATTGACTGCGAACTTGGGAATGTCAGCACGTGCGATGATCATCATGAAGCGACCAGCGCTATCGAACATCATCAAGCCTTGCGGATTGGGGCCGAGTGGCTGCGTCGTTTGGTCACCATGATGCGCCGTCTCCGAGACCAGCGTCCAGGTGCCGACGAGACTGGGGACAGTAGCGCCCTGTGGTTTGCTGGTCTGTTCTGCCGTAGTCCCTTGGCTCCAAACCTGGAGTACAAACAACAGGCACACACTGAGCGCCGTCAAGGCAATCGGTTTCACATGTTTCAACAGAACCTCCTTCTTGACCTCAAAAAACAGCGCCATTGTACATCCATTTCGCCCCTTCGCAATGTGCACAAAGATTTCATCTGGAGCGCCCCAGCCGCCTGCGATCCGCACCAGGACAGCACTAATTGCCCCATTGCTTGGAAAGTTATCAGCACTCTCCGTACCGTCAAGCTTAGAGCATTACAAATTAGACTTGCCTGAACAGAGGATGACGGGGTAAAACATCTAAGGTTCCGGGCACCTTCCGTTGGCCGGTTTTGAAATGATAACCGTTGGCCGCTTTTGAAGTGATTACCGAGGGTTGGAGTGCTGCGAATATGCGCCGGCGCGCGTCCTCAATATCCTCAGAATCATTTTCGATAGAGAAATCCAAGTCCAGCGAAGTGGGGTCTCTCACACCCAGCACAAGATTGAGAGCATTTCCCCCTTTGAGAACAACCTTCTCGAACAGAACGTCGTCAGAAAACAGGGCTGTAATGGCAATTCTCCTGACGGCTTGAAAATCCAGAGGGACTTGCGCCATAGAGCAATACTTGCACACGATCCCTTGCCGATCAATCCACCGATCGGGTTCTGGGTGTCTTCCCCGACGCGGAGCATCTGCCCGACATGCCAGAGGGGCGTGGCGCCCCACCCTTGTGGCGTTCTTTGCGACAGAGCCTGCCCTGAGCGCAGTCGAAGAGGTGGGGGCTTTGAATCTTCACCCGCATTGAGTGCACCAAACTGGTGTATAATGATGCCATGCCCACCACAAAACATGTCCGCCGGAGCGTATCGCTCCCTACTCCCATCGCCAAACAAGTGGAGCGCATGGCAAAGAGCCAGCGCTTGAGCGACAACCGCATTCTGGTGGAACTCATCGAACTCGGCATCGAAGCGCGGAAGCAGAAAGAGAAAGCCTTCTTCGAGCTTGCCGAGCGCTTTCGCGCCGCGAGCGATCCCCAGCAGGCCAAGCAACTGGGCGACGAGTTGGGCCGATTGGTTTTCGGTGAATAGCCAGCGTACTGTTGCAAACCGTCCTCCCGGTGCTACAAACGAACCAATGGACAAGGCTATCAGCAGCTATACGAGCCTCGAGCATGAAGGCCAATGAATATCGGGATTGGCAGAAATTGCCCGCCCATGAACGCATGAGCGCGGTCGCTGAGCTTACGCTTGCGGCTTACGGAATGAGGGAACCGGCGCTAGATGTTCGACGACTTCAAAGAACTCTTGTCCATCTTCAACGCCCAGAAAGTTAAGTATCTGCCCAGCCATTAGAAAATAAATAGAGGCGGAGCATCTCTGCCCCGCCTCCTATTTCCACATTCAAACTACGCCGCCTGCATCATCTTCTTCATCCGTTCTGCCATGTCCGCGGGCGACACATCTTCCACATGCGTGGCAATACCCCACAGATGTCCGAACGGATCTTGAATGAAGCCCGAGCGGTCTCCGTAGAACTGGTCCTGCACCGGCTTCAGGATCTTCGCTCCCTCGGCAGCCGCTTTCTCGACGACGCGATCGACGTTGGGAAGGTATACATACAGGCTCACCGGGCTTGCGCCGATCGTGGCCGCGCTGGTGTGTCCCTGTCCCATGCTGGGATTCTCGTCGGCCAGCATGATGTGCGAGTTGCCGATCTTTAACTCAGCGTGACCGACCTTGCCGTCCGGGCCATTCATGCGAACGGTTTCGGTCGCTCCGAAAACTTTCTTGTAATACTCAATCGCTTGCGCTGCGCCCCTGATGACCAGGTAGGGCGTGACAGAGTTGTAATCCTTGGGAATATACGAGACTTTGCTCATGATTTTTCTCCTCAGAATTCAGGCTAAAGGTGGAGGTTTACGGCGCGCATGCAAACCGGCGAGGCGGTACCGGCACTCTCCCATGAGAACATAATGGTGAGCGATCTTCAAGGCCCAGCGTGCTCTCTTTTTGCTCGATCCGTGAAGGCTGGGCGCTCCCCCGGCTGTGTACCACAAAAGGTACGTCAGACGCCTGTCAAGTCTACTTTAGTAGGCACCCAACGTCCTCGAAAGTAGACATTTCTTCCACAGCCTAAACCCTTGAATCTATGGGTGCGCCTTAAGGCGCCATCGTGGAATCAACGACTTAGCAAATTGAATTTCGGACTTTTCCGAATGTTCCAGTCGGAACATTAAGCCAATATGTAGATGGACTAGGAAACCGCTCGAATGTTCCGGTTGGAACCTAACAGCGGAGGCGTGCGCCGAGCTACCCGCGCAACTCTGACAACTTCTTGCGCGCCTCGCCCGCGTCGCTGAAGTTGGGTCTGATCTTCAAGGCCCGTTCCAGTTGCTGGCGGGCCTGCGCGGGCTGGTTCGCTTTCTCGTAGGCGAGACCGAGATGGTAGTGCACGGTCGCGTCGTCGGCCGCACCTTTCTTCTCGCTGAGCCGCAGCGACTCCTGGAACATATCGATCGCGGATTGATACACACCCTTCTGGAAATATGCATAGCCCAACGTATCCGCCGCATCGGGAGAGTCGGGCATCCCGCGGCGCGCGGTTTGCGCCATGGCCAGAGCCACATCCACGTTGCCGCCCTGCTGCAGCATCAGGTAGGCAAGATTGTTTGAGGCCAGAGGATTGTCCGGCTGAAGGTTCAGCGCCTGCTGGTAGAGGGCCTTGGCCTGCGTAAAATCGTTTTGCGATTCGTACATCATGCCCGCGAGAAGATAAAAAGAAATTTCGCGCGGGTGATCCTTGATCGACTGCTGGTAAGTGGCGAGCGCCTGGCTGACCGAGCCCTCCGCGGCCTGCACCTGGGCCAGCTTCAAGAGCGCGTCGGAATTATTCTTGTCCAGCTCAGCCGCCTTGCGCAGCGCGGCATCGGCGCCGCTGAGATCTTTCTTCTGGAACAGCGCCGTGCCCAGCAGGTCATAAAATCCGCTGTTGTCGGGCGACTTGGCGATGTGCGCCCGGGCCGCGGCGATGGCCTGGTCCAGCTGCTTCTGGGCAAGATAAGTATTCATCAGTCCCTGCAGCCCTTCGGTGGATGAAGCATCCTTGTCGAGCGCCTGCTGATAAAACTTGATCGCCTCCGCGTATTGTTTCTGCAGCTGGTGAAGGTTGCCCATCTGCACGTAAGGCTCGGGGCTTTGCGGAGCGACCTCGGCGGCTTTGCGCATATCCTGCTCGGCGTCGGAGAATTTCTTGCGGTTCATCTCGGCCAGAGCGCGAAGGAGGTAGCCATCGGGCGCATTGGGCGCACCGAGGATGATTTGTTGAGCGGTTTGGGCGAGACCGTCGAAGTCTCCGCGGTGCAGTTCGAGGGTGGAGAGCGCGCGTTGCGCATCGGTGAGATCGGGACGCGCGCCGACCGCCTCGCGCAATTCCGATTCCGACTGGGCCTCATTGTGCTGCATGCCGTAGGCGAGGCCGAGGTGATAGTGGGCCACGGCGTTGTTGGAATCGTTTCTGAGAGCTTGCTGCAAGGAGTCCACGGCGCCGGGTGCGTCGCCTTGCCGGATTTGTATCTGGCCACGATACACCAGGGCATCGACGTCTTTCGGATAGGCCTTCAAGACTTCGTTGTTTAGTTTGGTGGCTTCCTCCAGACGATTCTTGAGGATCAGAAGCTGAACGTAGTTTTTCTTGATCTGAAAATTCTTGGGATGTTCGCGGTGGAGAGAGGAATATTCCTCGGTGGCCTTGTCGAGTTCGCCGTTGGCAAAATAGAAATCGCCGAGCATGCAGTAGCCTTCGGAATTGTCCGGGATGTCGCTCTTGGTTTTCTTGAGAAAGGCTTCCGCTTCTGGTTTCTTGTTTTCGGTCATCAGCAGGCGGACGTAGGCGGCGCGGGGCGCCGGATCTTTGGGACCGACCTCGATCGCGTGCTTGAATTGCTGCTCGGCTTCCGGAAGGCGGTTGCGCGACTGGTAGAAACCTCCCAGCGCAAGTTGGACGCTCATGACTTTGGGGCCAAGATCAGCCGCCTTCTTGAAATTGATCTCGGCCTGATCCGTCATCTTGGCGCGGAGCTGGAGCAGGGCCAGGCTCAAGTAGGAGTCCGGGCGGTTGGGGTCGGCGGCGATTGCTTTTTGCATCTCCGGCAAGGCCGATGCCATGTTGTCCTGGGAGGAGTAGAAGTTCGCCCAAGCCAGGTGCGTGTCGGGACTGTCGGGCTGCTTTTCCTTCAGAATGTCGAGGTGAACCTCGGCCTCCTTGGGCTGGCGGTTATTGATCAGCAGGTTCGCCATTTCGAGGTGCGCGGGATAATTGTCGGGGGCAAGTTCGACGGTGCGGGAGAGTTCGGAGAAGCCGCGGCTCAAGTCCTTCAGCTTGATATAAGTTTCGCCCAACTGATAGTGGGCTTCGGCGAAACGGGGATCGACTTGTACCGCATTGGCGTACTGAATGGCGGCTTCCCGGAACTTGCCCTGGTCGCGGTAGCGGTTGCCACTCTCCAGAAACTTCTGTTTGCGCAGGTTGGGGTCGCGATTGCAGCCGGTCGCCACCAATAGAGCGGCGACGAGGAACCCGAGGAGCGACAGACGGATGGGAACAGAGCGGGTCATGTTTTCTCCAAAGCAGTTTTCTCCAAAGCAGTTTTCTCCGAGCAGGCCCGAAGGCGCGGACAGCCGCGCCCCGTGGTCACCCCACCAAAGGTACTGCAAAATGGGTGGCAAGAAAAGTCACCGCCGTACAGGGAGGCAGAGGGCGGGATTCAAGGCGACTCTAATTAATGTTGTTTCAGATATTTCTGGGCGAACTGTCGGGAGCAATGTAGTGGGTCAGTTTGCCGGAACAAAAACAGATGAACCACTAAGGACACAAAGGTACACGTTTCGCGTCTGTTCGCCTTTTCCAACTGACCCACTACCAAGCAAATCCTCGGCTGGGCGACCAAGGGCGAGGCAGCTATCTTATTTTTATGCTATCGAGGAACTTGTTGGCGTCAGCTTCGGAGCAGTTCGTGTTCTGATCGCAGAGGACGATGCCCTGCCAGACGCGGCTGCCTTGAACGGCGATCCGCTGGTAAGCCTTCACGTTAAACGTAGTTTCCCCGAGGGTATAAGTGCCGGTGGCGGTGACCATGCGTGCCGGCAAGCCGCTGTAGGTCGAGTCAGTTTTTGGAGCAGGCTTGGCGTTATCGAGTTGGGCCAGTGCGCCGTCTAACATCTGGTCGAGCGCCGCCTTGTCGCCGCGGGTGTTCGGGATGTCGCAATAGAGCACCAGAAAAGCGTCCTTATCGTTGTGCAGGCTGAGAGCGTAGTTGTGCAGCGTGGAGGCGGCGCCATTTTTCAGCTTAACCTCCTGGGAAGAGTATGCGACGGCACCTTTGTCCGGCACCGGATAGGTGGCGGTGAACGCGGGGGCTTCGTAGGTGGAGGTGCTGAACGCGATGTTTTGCGGCGAGGATGAGTTCTGCGCGAAGCCGGCGGCGGCGGCCAGCAGCAGGAAGGTGAATGTCCGTCTCAGGTATGTCGGACTCAGGAATTTCATGATTTCTCCGTTGCGCACGTTTCTGAGGATCTTCAAATTTTGGCAGCGGAGGCGAGCCGTTTCTACATTACTTCCGTTCACTGGCGGCTGTGTTCAGAGCGCGTACCGCAGGGGTGGGGCCGCGGATTTTTATGCGATGCTGATGCGGCACGAGTGGAGCTTGTGCCTTCGCGCTGTGTATCCCGGTTATTGCAGCTTCGTGTACTCAGCCTTGGCTTGTTTCAGGATGGGGATGTCGGTGTCCGCGTCTTTCCAGAGGGTGAGGAAGTCCTTGTAGGCGGTGAGGGCGCGAGTGCGGGCGAGGTCGGCATCCGCTCCCTGCCCCAGTCTCTGAAAAGTTCTCGCCTGCAGGGCGTTGGCCCGAGCCACGCCCAGACGCGCCAACGCCCCAGTCCAGCAGTTCCACACGATGCCGCTGTGGTCGATGATCTTCTGAAACTCGGCGGCGGCTTCTTTGCCCTGCCCGGCGGCCAGGTATGCCTCTCCGCGAATGTACACGTGATAGAGGCAGGACATATTGACGACGAACAGAATCTGCCCGAACTCAATGGGTGAAGGGCCTTGCAGGGCATTCAGGGCAACAGTAGGGTTCTTCCTGTCCAGCGCCAGTTGCGCCTGAATCGCCGGCAGCCAGAGCGACTGCACCTGCGTGTCCAGCGGGAAGCGTTTCCCCAAGTCTTGAGCCAAAGACTCGGCGCGCGCCGTATCTCCAGCCATGGCAAACGCCAGCGCGGCTTCGACCTCGACGCCCTGACTCGCGGGAGCCAGCTTCAAGGCCTCTGCCGCTGACTGCCGCGCTTCCGCAGGATTGCCGTAGGCGGCTTGTGCGATAGCGGCATTCTCCTGCCAGATCGCCCCATTTTCTTTGCTGTCCGCCCGAATGGCCGAGTCCACCGCCCGCCTGGTCAGTTCCCGCGCCTTGCCCAGATGACCGCCATACCCCACGGTGTCGGATGCCAGCGCCAGTCCAAAGTTCTCTTCTGGCTTGCCCGCGAACCACTGTTGCTGTTCTGACATGGTGGGAGGGTCTCCCCGAATGAATCCCATAGCGTACATATTTATGTGAAGACCCAGGTTGTCAAGGTTTCGTGCGTGCGCTTGCTCAATCGACTGTTGCGCCTCGTCGAAATGCTGCAACGCAAGCATCATATTGGAGACCCCCCAGTAGTCTTCATTATCTGGGTTGAGGCGGAGGCTCTGGCGGTATTCTTCCGCCGCCTTTTCATATTGTCCCTGTGCGGCGTACACGCGTGCCAGACTTCTATGGGCTCCGAGGTCGCGCTGGTAATTCGAGGCCAATTCCTGATCTGTTTGGATCACTTTTTCTAGTTCTCCCGTCACATCCAGATAGAAGCCTGAAGCAATAGCCAACTTTTCTCGCTCGCTGGTATGTTCCCTCAACTGGAACGCTTTGGTGAAATACTCGCTCGCGCGTCCGATCTCACCAAGCTCATAGTAATCTGCGCCCACTGCGTTGTAAGCCATGGCGAATTTCGGATCAAACTGGATGGCACGTTGATCGTAGGGCAGGGCAGCGGTCGCGCCTTTCTCGTCATCCGCCTTTCGTCCAAGACTGTATGCTTTCAGAGCTTCCAGCGACGCCGTAGTGGCCTGTTCCAACGGAACGTCGAACTTCTGCACCGTCGCCAGCGACTCGCCCAACTCCGTGCGTAGCTTGGACGCCGCCTCGCCCAGCGCGTCCAGCACCTTCTCCTTCCCCGCTGCCGTCACCTGCTCTTCGGCCAGTGGGTCTCCGCTCTGGCAATTCACCGCCTTCAATCCCAGCACGTATTGGCTGCCCAGACTGGCAATCGACCCGGCAAGATAAGCCTTGCTGCCCGCCCGCTGGCAAAGTTCGCGGGTCACTTCGGGCGTGAGTTTCGTGCCCGCCGGACGCGACATTAATTTCAAAGTCGCCGCGACTTTATTCTCCGAGAGCACATTCAGAAACGGCGACTGGTTAAGAGCCACGCTGAGCGCCGTCTTCAGCGTGTCGTCAAACACCGCATCGCCCGTGCTGTTGGCAAAATCAGCTAGAACAATGGTGTCTTTCTCGGTGAGCGCGTGCGCAGCGTGTTGGCGGGAGCGGTAGTAGAGGCCGCCAGCGATCAAAGCAGCCACCAGCAGAGTCGCTACAATATAGCCGTCGGCTCGCGAGAAAGCACGTGGAGGGGCGGACGCCCTCGTCCGCCCGGTCGAGCGGAGCTCGACCCTCTGCTCATCTGCCGCCACAGCCACCGCACCCGAACTAGCAACGTTGGCTTGCCCGGTCTCGATATCCCGCTTCAGCCGTTGCAGATCGGTCCGCATGTCAGACGCATGCTGGTAGCGCAGCTCGCGGTCTTTCTCCAGTGCCTTGCGGACAATCAGTTCCAGTCCTGCCGGGAAGTCGGGATTCGCCGAGGAAATCGCGGCCGGCTGCTGGTGCAGGATCGCTCCGCAGATTTCGCCCGAACTTGCGCCCTCGAACGGCAGCCTGCCCGTCGCCATCTCGTACAGCACCGCACCGAAGGAAAACAGGTCGGTGCGAGCGTCAAGTGTCTTTGCCTTCACCTGTTCCGGCGACATGTAAGCGACCGTGCCCAGCATCGCGCCGGGGCTGGTCAACTGATCGGGCGTGACCTCGGTTTCCGTGTTCCCGCTCGATGGGGCATTCTGAGTGCCAACTTTGGCCAGCCCGAAATCGAGAATCTTGGCGTGGCTGCGCTCAGTGACGAAAATATTCGCCGGCTTGATGTCGCGGTGCATGATCCCTTTGGCATGAGCGGCGTCGAGTGCGTCGGCAATCTCGATGGCGAGCGAGAGAATCAATTCCGTTTCCAGCGGACGCCCTCCGATGCGGTGCTTCAGCGTCATGCCGTCGAGATACTCCATGACGATGAAGGGCTGGCCGTCGCGCTCGTCAATTTCATGCACTACACAGATGTTGGGATGGTTCAGTGCCGAGGCCGCCTGCGCCTCACGCTCGAAGCGGGCAAGAGCCTGCGCGTCGTTGGCGACTTCATCGGGCAGGAATTTCAGGGCAACGAAGCGATGCAGCTTGATATCTTCGGCTTTGTAAACGACACCCATCCCCCCGCCGCCGAGTTTTTCGACGATCCGGTAGTGCGAGATGGTTTGGCCGATCATGGAACGGGTCCGACGGTCCGCGATCATATTAGGAGGGCAAGCGGTGGAGCGTCAATGAATTAGGAGAGGCCCGAAGAGGGAAAAAGGAACAGCAGGTTCCTCCACTCTGCCGTCCCCTTCGGCTTCGCTCAGGGTCCGGCTCCGGTCGGAATGACAAAGTTGGGGAATGTCGCTAGGGCTCCGGCTCCGGTCGGAATGACAAGATTAAAGTTGGCCCCGAGGTTGTCCTACTTGGATTTGCCGCCGCTGCCGGGGGCGCGGATGTGGTCGAGTGCGATGGGGCCGGCGCCGAAGAAGATGAGTGCGAAGGCAAGGGCTGCGAGGGCGAGCGGGAATTCGTATCCGCCGGGGCCCATCAGTCCTTTATGGAAGTGAACCTTGGCGATGGCTACGGAGAGATCGATGGAGATGGCGAAGGCGGCTACGCGCGTGAGCAGGCCCAACAGGATGAGGAGGCCGCCGAAGAATTCGGTGAAAGAAGAGACGTAGCCGGTCCAGGCTGGGAGACCGAGGCTGGAGACGAACTGGGCATGGTGCTGGAGTCCGCCGAAAACTTTTTGATAACCGTGGCCGAGCATGACTGCGCCGAGAGCGAGGCGCATGACGAGGAGAGCGAGAGGTTGCAGGCGGTCCAGGAAGCGCACGGAGTTCCTCCGGAGAAAGAAAGATAGATAGATTACAGCAGGCGGGTCGGGGGAGGGAAGCAGGCAATGGTTCGGGAAGAAGCTTTCTAGCTTCCCTCGACGACGGTCGAGGTGGCTGTTGCTACATGTTGCATCTGGCGCTACTCCTTAGAAGAATGATTGCGTGAGGAGCCGACTTCTGATAACGTTTTTTCGCCCGAGAGGTGTTGGCTGTCGGCAGCGTCTAATCGCAAATGGACTAATGCGTCTTCAAGCTTCCTCCGTGGTTGGAAATTCGTTCAACCCGGGCGGAAGGGGCGAGTTTCATCCGTTTGAGGGGATGCCGGGCGAGAAAAAGTCCGGAGCGCGCAACTTCTAGTGGAGGGCGGTGTTTCGGAGAATAGGCGTGGCGAGAGGTTTGGCTGGTCCAGGAGGCGTTATGAAGCAGATTTTGAAAGATGGAAAGATGCTGCAGATAGTGCTTTTGCTGGCACTGGTGGTTCCGGCGATGGCATGGGGTCAGCATAAACCGTCGGGGGGCGGCGGAGCGCCGGCACCCCATGCGAGCGCGCCGTCACATGCGTCGGCGCCATCCCATTCCGCTCCACAAACACACTCAGCACCATCGCACGCCGCGCCGTCCCGTTCAGCGGCACCAACGCATTCCACTCCATCGCATTCCACAGCACAGACGCGCTCAACGCCATCGAATTCAACGGGCGGAAACAAATCAGCGGCGGGCGGGAACAGGCCAACGGCGGGCGGGAACAGATCAGCGACGGGCGCGAATAGGCCAGCGGCGACCGGAAACAGGCCGGCGGCGGGCGGGAACAGGCCGGCAGCGGGCGCAAACAGGCCGGCGGCAGGCGGGAACAGGCCAGCGGCAGGCGGGAACAGGCCGGCGGCAGGCGGGAACAGGCCGACGGCAGGCGGGAACAGGCCGGCGGCGGGCGGGAACAGGCCAGGGGCCGCCGCGAGTAAGGGCAACTTCCATCAGCCGGCAGGAACCAGGAACGTCAGTCTGAAGGGTGGAGGATCGGCGAGCGTTCGCAAGAATGGATCGATCCGCTCCGTGGATCGAGGTGGAATGCACATCGAGCATGGGGTCCACGGCGGCGGGCGCACGGTTGTGAGCCAACGCAACGGAGCCCGCATTGTGACTCACGGGCATGGCGGGTACGTGCAGCGCGCCTATGTGACGCGAGGCGGAAGGTCGTTTTACTCGCGCACTTATGTATATGGCGGCGGAGTGCACGTTGGGGTCTATCAAGGCTATTTCTGGGGTGGAAGGTCCTACTATGGCTGGTACCCGGGGTTCTTTTACGCCCCGGCATTTTATGGATGGGGCTTCCAGCCGTGGGGAGTGCCGCTGGTCTGGGGCGTATCCGCATGGGGATGGGGAGGGCCGTGGTGGGGCTTCTACGGTGGGTGGTGGAACCCTTATCCCGTCTATACAGCGCCGTACTTCTGGCTCACGGACTACCTGATCGCGGAGAATCTGCGAGCGGCGTATGCGGCACGGGCTGAAGATGCTGGGGACGCAGGGACTCCGGACGCTGGGACGCCGGATGGCGGCGGCGACGCGCAGGCGGCACCAGCTGCGGGACCGGTCGCGCTGAGTCCCGAAGTGAAGCAGGCGATTGCCGAGGAAGTGAAGGCGCAGTTGGCTGCGCAACAGTCACAGGCGCAGGCAGGCGGCTCAACCGCGGCACCGGCGCCGACGCAAGCCAGCGGCGCACCGCCAGCAGCGCTCGATCCGGCAAAGCGGACCTTTGTCGTCGACACCGCTGTGACGGCGGTATCAACCGACGGGCAGGAGTGTGGCTTAACGTCAGGGGACGTAGTCACGCGCCTCACGGATACTCCCGATGGCACCGACAACACAGTGAACGCGAGCGTCGCGGCCAGCAAGAAGGGGGATTGCGCTGCCGGAGCGACCGTGGCAGTCAAAGTGGACGACTTGCAGGAAATGTACAACCACTTTGAGGAACAGCTCGCTACGGGCATGGGCGAAATGGCGAAGAAGCAGGGAACGAACGGAATGCCGAAAGCGCCGGATACGTCGACCAAGGCATCGGATGTGCCACCTCCGAAGCCGGATGCCGATGCGGCAAAGACGCTGCAAGACCAGCAAGCCGAGGCCGACAAGACCGAAGCTGACGTTAGAGCGGAGGCTGCGGCCGGCGGCGGGCTCTAGAACGGACCGTTGCACGACGGCGGTTCAACCGATCAACAAATACAGGGAGCGTCGGATAACGGCGCTCCCTTTCTCCAATTTATTGCAGTGTCTTCTTATTGCAGTGGCTGTTAGTCTTTGCGACTCGCGCTTGCGGTTCACAGCACAGCCAGGTTTGGGTTTGGGAAATCGCTTTGGAAAAAGCTGAACCGGAGGATCTTAACGATGTCGCAGAAATCTCACCATCTGATTCCAGGGATTGTGCTGGTGGCTGCCATGGTCTTTCCGATGTCACCGGCCTGCGCCCAGGAACCCAGTTTGCAGGAGCAACTGGCGGCGCAATACAAGCTGGTGAAGATGGGATCGGACACAAGCGGATATTCGGTGGTGGATGAGGGAACGCTGCTGGCAATCCAGAAGGGCGGCCTGATCGGTGTGCCTTATTCGGACACGAGTGTGCAGTCCAACAAATATGAGGGTGGAGTGGTCAAGGCTCCGAATGCGCTGGTGTCGAAGGGCATCGGGTTCGGCATGAAGAAGTTCGGGAAGGAGCAGACGACCAAGTTATTTGCCAAGGGCGACAAAGTGTACCCCACCAAGATTGAAGTCAACCTGGAGAAGGACACGGTGACGATGGGCATCGTGGCCTGCGACACCTGCAACAAGACCGATCCAACGACCTACAACAAAGCGAACGTAGTCTTCGTGTTTCCCAAGGGATCGCTGGCGAAGGCCAGCGCAGGCCAGGTGGAAGATACGATTGGTCAGTTGCTCACGATCAGCGACAGCCAGAAGGATTCGCAGGCGCAGGGCGGAGATCAGCAGCAAGGCGGCGACCAAGGAGCAGCGCAGCAGGGTGGCCAGCAGCCCGCGGCTCCGGAGCAACCGCAGGCTGAGCCGGCGAGCATCGAAAAGGGCATGACGCCGGACGCGGTGGAAGCCGCTATGGGCAAGCCGGAGAAGAAAGTGACGCTCGGGGCCAAGCAGATTTATTACTACAAGGACATGAAAGTGATCTTCCTCAACGGGAAAGTTTCCGACGTGCAGTGAGTTGTTTGAGATAGTCGCTCAAGCAAGTGGTTTCAGGTTTCAGTTTCCCCTGCGAAGTCAAAGCGTTCGCCTGAACGCGAACCGCCGTTGCGAGGTTCTTCGGGACGATGCGGTAACTCATAGGCAGCGATCCGCGAGAAAGCTAAACTCATCTAATACAGCAACTTGAGCGTGCGACGTAGTACTTCCGTACCGTCTGTAGTACTTCAGTTACCGGTTCCCGAGTGACCCAGAATATCCCCTTCAAGTACTACTCCTAATTGCGCTTAATTCGTGGAATACCACAACATATAGATATTCCCCGCTGCCAGCCTTCCGGCGCATTCCAGAAAATGGGCACAAAACACGGAGATTCGCTTCGACCCAAGGTCTTTCAGGGCTGATATATGCTCGGGACATCACGAGCCTTCCGGACAGTCATGGAGGGCAAGGGCGTTGGTCAGTGCAAGCCCGCGGGCCGGAAACGGCGCGGGAGAGGGTTCTGGGGGCGAGGCTGGGAAACTTGGGTTAGGAAACAGGTCAGGAACAGGTCAGAAAAACATGGCCGACTCACGAGAAGTGATGAACATTCGTCAGGCTTCGGACTATCTCGGAGTGAGTCCGGACACGCTCTACAAGTACGTAGGGGAAGAGAAGATTCCCGCGTTCAAGCTGGGCAACCGCTGGCGCTTCAAGAAATCGAGGCTGGACCAGTGGATGGAAGAGAAGTCGAGCCAGTTGGAACCGGGAGTAAGGCATAAGGCTAAGGCGGCTACAAGAGCTGCCGGGTCGCAGTAGCTGTAGAAAAGCCGGCGGGACCCCTCGACTTTGCTCGGGGCAGGCTGCCGGCGCTACTAGAAAAGGCGGGCACACATGTTTGGAATGGGATCGAAGACGATAGTAGGTCTGGATGTGGGCTCTTCCAGCATCAAGGCGGTGGAGTTGAAGAAGAAGGGTGGGCAGATTGAAGTGGCGCACCTGGGACTGGAACCGCTGTCCTCTGACATTGTGGTCGATTCGATGATCGTGGATTCGGGAACGGTATCGAGCGCGATTTCGAAACTGTTCGCCGACTGCCTGATCAAGACCAAGGCGGTGGCCACGGCGGTGAGCGGGCACTCGGTGATCGTGAAGAAGATCTCGCTGCCCTCGATGAGCGATCAGGAGCTGGCCGAGACCATCGAGAAGGAAGCGGCGCAGCACATTCCCTTTGATCTGGCGGACGTGAGTCTGGATTATCAGATTCTGTCAGAAGATGCGGGCAGCCCGCAGATGGATGTCTTGCTGGTGGCGGTCAAGAAGGACAAGATTCTGAACTACACCAACGTACTCTCGATGGCGGGACGCACTCCGTCTATCGTGGACATCGATGCCCTGGCGCTGCAGAACTGCTACGAGTACAACTACCAGCCCGCGCCCGGCCAGGTGGTGGCGCTGTTGAACCTGGGCGCCAGCGTGATGAACATCAACATTGTGAAAGGGACGACGCCATTGTTTCCGCGCGACGTCAGCGTGGGCGGGCACCAGTATACGGATTCCCTGCAGAAGGAACTCGACCTGAACTTCGATGACGCCGAGAAACTGAAGCTGGGAGAGAAGGTTGGGACGGTGAGCGAGGACGCGAAAGCGCCGATCCTGCAGCAGGTAACCGAGATCATCGTGCTGGAAATCCAGAAGACATTCGATTTCTTCCGGGCGAGCGCCGCGGGCGAGCACATCGAGAAGATTTACCTGGCAGGCGGTTCGGCAAAGGTGCCGGGCTTGATGGAAGCGTTGCGGCAGGAATTTTCGATGCCGGTTGAATTGTTGAATCCATTTCAGCGCGTGGTGCCGCCGACGGACGGTCCGGGAGCGGAACTGGTGGAGCAGAATCCGGGGCAACTGGCGGTAGCGGTGGGCCTGGCTTTGAGGAGCTTTGAATCCCTATGATCAGAATCAATCTGCTCGAAAATTCCAAGGGAAAAAATAAGCGCGCCGGTGGCAGCGGACCCGCGATGCCCACGATGGAAATGGGCGACCTGGGTTCACCCAAACTGAAAGTGCTGGTGGTGCTGCTGGTAGCCGGGCTGTTGAATTTCGGTTACTGGTACCGGCTGGACCGGCAGGCAAAGTCGATTGCGGCGCAGATGCAGGCGGCTGAACAGAAGAACCGCGAACTCAGCGACGTGAAGGCGCGCTTCCTGGAACGGCAAAGACAGGCGAACAACTACAAGCGGCGGGTGGACGTGATCGATTCGCTGCGCGCCGGGCAGGCCGGTCCGGTCAATCTGCTGGCCATGCTGGGCCAGACAGTGAACGGAACCGAAGCGGTGTGGCTCAACAAGATGGATGACCAGGGTGCCAGCGTGAACCTTGAAGGCACGGCACTAAGCACCGACGCCGTGGCCAGCCTGATCGCGAACCTGCAGAAGACGGGCTTCTTCAAGAACGTCGAGATCAAGGAAACCTTCCAGGACGATACGGTCAAGGACATGCAGGCATTCCAGTTCACGCTGACCTGCGAGAAGGGAAAGTCGTAGAGGCAGGACTTTAATAGGCGAAACTATGGCGACCAATTTTAGCGAACTGTCGGGCCTGAAACAGTGGGGAGCGGTGATTGCTGGAGGAGCGCTGATCACGGTGGCGCTGTACTTCACGGTGTTCAAGAGCCAGAACGACAAGAATGCTACGGCCCAGAAAGCGGTGGAGATCAAGGTTCGGGAGAACAACGAGCTGGAATCCTACCGCCCGAAGCTGAAGGACATGGAGTTGCAACTGGCCAACTTGAAACAGCAATTAGAGATCGAACGGCGCATCGTTCCGGACGAGAAGCAGGTGGACGCTTTTATCCAGACGATGGACAGCGAAGCGGTGAAGGCGGGTGTGGAACTGCGGCGCTATTCCGCCAAGCCGGTGGCAGCGAAGGAGTATTACTCGGAGGTTCCATTCGACATGGAGTTGGATGGTCCGTACTACTCCATGCTGAATTTCTTTGACCGGGTGGGCAAGCTGGAGCGCATCGTGAACATCAGCGGCCTGCTGGTGGCTACGACGAAGAATCCCACCAACGCCAAGGTGAAGCACACGTACACATACGCGCCCAACGAGAGCGTGGTGGCATCGTTTACCGCGACGACGTTCTACAGTCACGACCTGGAGCCGCCCGCGGCGGCAACGGGTCCGGGAGCGAAGCCGGGAACGGCGCCCGCGGGCGTGAAGCAATAGGAAACGCTTATGAAGCTGATGACAGGAATTCTGGCAGTGGCAGTGGCGATGACGACGGGGGCGGCCTTTGGGCAAAACCCGGATGCCATCGACAACGCGCGCAGCGTGGCGAAATCGCTGCAGCAGATAAAGACCAACCAGACCAACGAAGCGCTCGCGGCAGGCTCGCCCGCGCCGCAGGCCGACAAACCGGTGACGGAAACGCAGGCGACGCCCGCAACGGGTCAGCCGGAGGCAGCGAAACCGTCGGCGAAAGGCAAGGCCGCGCCCGCGACGAAGGCCGGGAAACCGCACGATGCATTCGCGCCCAAGCGCAAAGCGATAGCGGCGGCAAAGGCGGCGGCTCCCAAATCGGCAGCCAAGCCAGCGGCTACGAGCAAGATTGCTGCCACTGAAAAACTCGCCGACACGAGCAAGAGTGACGCCGGCAAGAGTGACGCCAGCAAGATTGGGGACGCCGCCAAGGCGCCGAAGCCGGAGGACAAGAAGTGGGCGATGACCGGCAAGCGGGATCCCTTCTTCAGTCCGGTGCTGCAGCAGACCACTACAACCGGCTGCTCGACGGGGAAGAAATGCCTGGAGATCGGTCAGATCAACGTGCGGGGCGTGGTGAAATCCGAGGCTGGCTTCATCGCGGTAGTGACGAACAGCTTGAACAAGGCCTATTTCCTGCATGAAAACGATCCCGTGTTCAATGGCTACGTGGTGAGGATCACGGGAGACTCGGTCGTGTTCCAGGAGTCGTTCCAGGACAAGCTGGGCAAACCGCTCACGCGGGAAGTGGTCAAGAAGATACTTACGCCGGCTGTTTAGGATTTCCGGCGGCAGCGCAGCCGGGAAAGCCGGAGCGCGGAAAAAATCGAATTCAAGAAGGACACGCGGGCCTGGCCCGCGAGTTGGGGAGAAGCGAAATGCGAAAGCAAATGCTGACTGTGTTCCTAGCGTGGCTGACTTTGGGGCTGGTGGGTTCAGCTGCCGAGACGCCGGCGTCACAACCGGCGAGCCAGAAAAACGAACTGCAACGAGTGAACGTGGTTCGTGGCGCGGATGAGATCCGGGTCGAGATCAGCGCGCGTGGCACGGTGACGCCCAAGCTGACCACGGCGGACTCGCCGGCGCGTCTGGTGGTGGACTTGCCCGCTACCTTCATGGCGACGGGGCAGAGCCACATCACGGTCGGCAGCGCCGGAGTGAAAGGCGTACGCATCGGCATGGATGGCCAGACGCCTCCCACTACGAGGGTGGTGGTCGATCTCGATCACGCTTGCCGCTACGACTTGAGCCCCGCGGCGAATGGAAAGTTCGTGCTGACGCTGCACACGCAGCAGTCGACGGCGAGTGTAAGCGCTCCAAAGACGGTGGCAGCGCCTGTTGCCCGGAATGCATCTCCGTTCGGGGCGCGTGTGATGGAAGCGAAAACTGAATCGACACCGAAGCCGCAGCCCATCGCAGTTAGCGGTACACCTGCCACGAAAGCCGCGGTGGAAACTTCGGTGCCATCCCCCGCTCAGAAGCCCGGCGCAGCGGCGGCTCCGTCGAATGATTTTGTGTTCGTCGAGCCGGCTTACGACGCCAAGAGGACCACAGCGGATCCGGCGGCAGACCCGGCCGGACGGGCGCAGGAAGCAGCGGCGAAGTTTTCCGACAAGACCGCGGCGGAGCTGCTGCCGGTGCGCATGAACGCGGCGCAGTCATCGTCGCAGAGCACGTCTTCGAGCACCGGCGGCGTTGGCATCCAGCCCGCAGTGAATCTGGCGGCGGAGCAAAGAGAGCAGGCTGGACAGCAACCGGTCGCAGCCGGCCCCAGATACACGGGCGAGCCGATCTCGGTGAACCTCAAGGACGTGGATCTGAAAGACTTTTTCCGGCTGATCCATGAGATCAGCGGTTTGAACGTGGTGCTCGATCCCAACGTCCACGGCACTTTGACCATCGTGCTCGACGACGTGCCGTGGGACCAGGCTCTGGACATCGTGCTCAAGAACAACGATCTGGCGCGAGAACTGGAAGGCAATGTTCTGCGCGTCGCCACGGTGGACACGCTGAAGAAGGAAGCGGATGGGCGGCGCGCCCAGGTGGAATCGGAAGCGCTGGCCGTGGAGAAAGTTTCGGTTACGCGTTTCCTGAGCTACGCCCACGCCAAAGACGTGATGCTGACAGTGAAGAAGTTCCTCTCGGCGCGCGGTGAAGTGGTTGCGGATGAGCGCACCAACGCCGTCATCGTGAACGATATTCCGAAAGTGATTCCCATCATTGACCGCCTGCTGACGCAGCTTGACCGCAAGACGCAGGAAGTGGAGATCGAGGCGCGGGTGGTGGCGGCGACGCGGCAGTTCGCGCGCGACATCGGCACGCAGCTCGGCTTCGGCTGGGGCAATGGCCACAGCGCGATCGGCGGAAATTCCACAGCAGGCAGCTCACCGACGACGGTCAGCAATTTGACTCCGGGCTACATCACGGTACCGGGCACCGGTTCGACCAGCGGAAGCTCGATTCCTCTGTTCTCGAACCTGGGCTCGACCGCACCCACCAGCGGCTTAACCTTCTTGAACGCCAGCAACACCGTGCGCATCGATGCCGTCCTTTCGATGGCCGAGTCGCGCGGCTTGCTGAAAGTTCTGTCGCGGCCGCGAGTGGTCACGCAGAACAATATTCAGGCCATCGTGAAGCAGGGCGTGCGCGTGCCCATCGTGACGCAGGCGCAGTTGGGCGGTCCTCCGACGGTGACTTACGTCGACGCCTTCCTGCGGCTGACGGTGGTTCCGCAAATCACTTCGGAGAACACGATCTTCCTCAACGTGGACGTAGAGAACACCACTCCGAACTTCGCGCAGGAAGTGCAGGGCAACCCGGAATTGATCACCCAGCAGGCGACCACGCAGGTGCTGGTGACCGACGGCGGCACGGTGGTGATCGGCGGCGTCATCCAGACGCAGAACTCGATCAACATCAATCAGGTGCCGTTACTGGGCAACATTCCGATCCTGGGCAACCTGTTCAAGCACGTTCAGGTTTCGACCTCGAACCAGGAATTGATCTTCTTCATCACGCCGCGAATCATTCAGACGTAGAGCGTCAGACGTAAACAACGTCAGACGTAGCAGCGCAGTTGAAGATTTAGGACCGCCGGCCTGAAGAACCTGTCAGGGCCGGCGGTTTTGTTCTTGGGGTGAGAAGTACCTAGTACCTAGCCCAGCGGACTTGCGTGGCGAACGATCATCAGGGAGCCTCTAGAAATTCGGTACTTTGGTACTCGGTACTTTCTCTCCTGATAAACTCATCGGCGATGAACTTCCTGACGCGGCAGAAGAAACTGCGGGAGCAACTTGCTTCCGCTGGGCTGGAGGCTTTGCTGGTCAGCCATCTTCCTAACATCCGATATCTTTGCGGCTTTACCGGCAGCGCGGGCTTCCTGCTCGTGTCGGAAAGCGGCAGCGCCTTCTTCACCGATGTGCGCTACGACACGCAGGCGCGCGAGGAAGTGAAGGGCGCGAAAGTGATCATTGCGCGCAAGGCGGTGTTGACCGCGCTTGCAGAGTGGATAGGAGCCCACCGGAAGCGAACGAAGGGATGGACGGTCGGAATTGAGGCCGAACACATGACGGTGGGGGAAAGGAAACGCCTGGTGGGTCTGCTGCCCTCCGGATTGCGGTTAAGGAATGCTCCCGCGCTGGTGGAGCGGGCGCGCATGGTGAAGGAGGATGCGGAGCTGGCTTTGATCCGAGCGGCGGTGCAGGTGGGTGCTACTTTGTTCGACCGGGCGCTCGAGGTATTGCGGCCGGGCCTACGGGAGGACGAAGTCGCGGCGGAGATGGAGTACGCGGCGCGCCGTGCAGGCGCGGAGGAGATGTCGTTTCCTACCATCATCGCGTCGGGGGCGCGGTCAGCGCTGCCTCACGGCCGAGCTACGGCGCAAACCATCACGCCGGGTGGGTTCGTGGTCTGCGATTTCGGTGTTATACTCGCAGGTTATTGTTCGGACCAGACCCGCACTGTATGGGTGAGCGCGGATTCAGGCGCGACGGTAGAAGAGGCGAGGCACGCCTACGAGTCGGTTAAACAAGCGCAGGAGGCGGCGATTGCCGCCGTGCGGCCGGGTGTCAGCGTAGGGGAAGTCGATTCGGCGGCGCGCAAGGTGTTGCGCAAGGCTGGGTTAGGGCGGTATTTTACGCATTCGACCGGGCATGGGGTAGGGTTGGAGATCCACGAAGCGCCCAGGGTTGCGGCCGGGCATAAGGAAGTGCTGCAGCCGGGCATGGTCATCACGATTGAGCCGGGAGTATACTTCCCCGGCAAATGGGGTGTGAGGATCGAGGATATGGTGGCCGTCGGCGAAGGCGGCTGTGAAGTGCTGACTCCGACCAGCAAGGAATTCTTGACAGTCTGACGCCTAAGAGCTGAACCAAGCGGTCCCACCGTACACGAATGAATCAAAAAGAGCTGAAGGAACTCATCGAGTTCTTAATCGAAAAAGACATTGCCGAGTTCGAATTGGAGCGCGGCGACGTCAAGGTGAAGATCAAGCGGGCCAGCCAGCACACCGTGGTGCAGGCTCGCGCGGAAGCGCCCTACGTGGCCGTGACCGCGCCTCAGCCAGGAGCGTCTGCGGTTGTGGTCCCGCCTGCTGCGCCCCCGGCAGAGCCAGTCGAGCCGGTTCCGGAAGAAAACCTACACATCGTGAAGTCTCCTATCGTAGGGACCTTGTACGAGGCGCCATCGCCGGGCGCGCCGCCTTTCGTCAAGGTGGGAGACGTAGTGGAGGTCGGGCAAGTGCTGTGCATTGTGGAAGCGATGAAACTGCTGAATGAGATTGAATCGGACGTGGCCGGAGAAATCGTGAAGAAGTTGGGGGCAAACGGCCAGCCGATTGAATACGGGCAGGAGTTGTTTGCCATAAGGGCGAAGAAGTGAAGGGGATTGGGTAATTTTGTAAGTTTATAATTTGGTAATTGAAAAGCCTTCGGGATTTTAATTACCAAATTACTAAATTACCAAATTACAAAATGCCCCCCTCCGTCCCCAACACTTGATCTGAAATGTTCAAGAAGATACTGATTGCGAATCGCGGGGAGATTGCGTTGCGCGTCATTTGCGCGTGCAAGGAGCTTGGGATCCGCACGGTTGCCATTTACAGCGAGGCGGACCGCCATTCGTTGCCGGTGCGCTTCGCGGACGAAGCCATCTGTATTGGGCCGCCGCAGCTGGCGTTGAGTTACCTGAACATTCCGGCTGTGATCAGCGCGGCGGAGATCGCCAACGTGGATGCGATCCATCCCGGATATGGGTTGTTGTCGGAGAACGCCAACTTTGCCGAAGTGTGCGAGACCAGTGGGATCAAGTTCATCGGGCCGCGGCCGGAAGTGATGCGGCTGATGGGAGAAAAAGAAAAAGCGCGCGCGGCCATGAAACAAGCGGGCGTGCCGATTCTGCCGGGCTCCGATGGGATCATAGCGACAGATGGCGAAGCAGTGGAGTGGGCGCGGCAGGTGGGTTTTCCGGTGATCATGAAAGCGTCGGCGGGGGGCGGCGGGCGCGGGATGCGCATTGTGCGCAACGAAGAGGAACTGCCCGGGCTGTTCAAGGCGGCGCAAGCCGAAGCGGCGGGCGCGTTTGGCAACGGCGACCTGTACATGGAGAAGTTCGTCGAGCATCCGCGGCATATCGAGTTCCAGGTACTGGCAGACGAGCACGGGAACGTTGTGAGCCTGGGGGAGCGGGAATGTTCGATCCAGCGGCGGCATCAGAAACTGCTGGAAGAGTCGCCTTCGACGCAGGTCACGCCGGAGTTGCGCGATCAGATCGGGGCAGTCCTGTGCAAGTCGCTGAGCGAAATCGGCTACACGAACGCGGGAACGATCGAATTCTTGATGGATCACGACCGGCGTTTGCACTTTATCGAGATGAACACGCGCATTCAGGTGGAGCATCCGGTCACGGAAATGGTGACGGATGTGGATCTGGTCAAGAGCCAGATCATGATTGCCGCGGGCGCGCGCATGCGGGATGTGCTGCAAGGACCGATTGTGCATCGCGGGCACGCGATTGAGTGCCGGATCAATGCGGAGCATCCTGAGAAATTCACTCCGTCGGCGGGAAAGATTACGGCCTTCAATCCGCCGGGAGGGACCGGAGTGCGTGTGGATACGGCGGCATACGCGGAGGGTGTGATCCCGCCATATTACGATTCGCTGATCGCCAAGCTGGTTGTGCGCGGGAGGGACCGAGGCGAGGCTGTATCTCGCATGACGCGGGCGTTGGAGATGTTTATCGTCGAGGGCATATACACGACGATTCCTCTACACCGGAAGATTCTTGCCGATCCGGACTTTCGCGCCGGGAATTTTGATACGGGCTTCATTGAGAGATTCCTGGCGAAGAACGGGAAAAAGGATGCGGCAGCGTGATCTCGGTTCCCCGCCTCTATCCCATCGTGGATGCGGCTTTTTTTTCTACAACCGAAGGCCTGGCTGCTTTTGCCGGGCAACTGGTCGCTGGCGGATGCACGCTGCTGCAATACCGCAACAAGAGCCGGAACGCGCGGGTGATACTGGAGCAGGCTCGCGAACTGCGCAGGCGGCGTTGGACGGAGCCTGCCCCTTCGGCAGGCTCAGGGCAGGCTCGGAGCTTGCCGAAGGGAGTGTCCGACCCACACGTGCCGAGATTCATCATGAACGACCGCGCAGATCTGTGCCTGGTCGTGGAGTTCGACGGCGTACATGTTGGGCAAGACGACCTCTTGCCGGAGTCGGTTCGAAGCATCATTGGCTCAGGCCGCTGGCTTGGGGTTTCGACGCATAATCCAGAGCAGATACGGGAAGCGGATCAGACTTCGGCGGACTATCTCGCTATCGGACCGGTGTTTTCGACCTCCAGCAAGGACCAGCCTGATCCGATCGTGGGCCTCGAAGGGGTGCGCCGGGCGCGGCTGTTGACGCGAAAACCGCTGGTGGCGATTGGAGGTATCACGCGCACGAATGCAGCTTCGGTGATTGAGGCCGGAGCCGATTCTGTAGCGGTGATATCTGATCTGTTACGGGAGCCACGGAAATCAGCAGAGGAATTTTTCCGCGTTCTGAGGTAAAGTCATGGGGCCACGATAGGCGCATTGCGGCGCAGCTATTCGTCGTTAGTCGTGAGCCAAGAAGAATTACGCTGGCTGTTTTGTTCATGGGCTAACGACCAACGACGAACGACCAACGGCGCTTTGCGATTGCGGAGGGATCCTGAGTACACCGACCACGCGGGCGGTTGCGGGCAGCGACTGGGAAACCCACAGCCGTCAAGACAATGAACTGGTCAAAGGCCTGGGCCTTACCAGCGCCACGATGCTGGTGATGGGGTCGATGATCGGCTCCGGCATCTTTATTGTTTCGGCGGAGATTGCCCGCGAAGTGGATTCGCCCGCGCTGCTGATCGGCGCGTGGGCCGTGGCCGGGTTCATGACGATCGTCGCCGCGCTGAGCTATGGCGAGTTGGCGGCGATGATGCCGCGAGCCGGCGGGCAGTATGTTTACCTGCGCGAGGCGCTCGGGCCGCTGTGGGGCTTTCTCTACGGCTGGACGCTCTTTCTGGTGATTCAGACAGGAACGATTGCAGCTGTGGGCGTGGCCTTCGGCAAGTTCCTCGGAGTATTCTTTCCTGCGATTTCTTCTTCCAATTGGATTCTCCATCTCTGGAAGGTTCCGCCGATCCGTCTGGGGCCGATGGTTCTGGGCAACATGGATGTGGGAATCAATACGCAGAACCTGGTCGCCATCCTGCTCGTAGTTTTCCTCTCAGTGGTCAATATCTTTGGGCTGAAAACGGGAGCGCTCATCCAGAATGTATTTACCGTAGCCAAGGTCTCGGCGCTGCTGGGGCTGGCATTGTTCGGCATCGCCCTGGGGAGGAATGCGCAGGCGCTGGCGACGAACTTCAGCGGACACTTCTGGCGGAATGCCGGACTGGGCGCGCAGCACGCCGTGCAGGTGGGAGTGGGCGGGACGGTGGTGATGGTGGGCACGCTAACGATTTTGGCCGTGGCCCAGGTCGGTTCGCTGTTTTCCGCCGACGCCTGGAACAATGTGACGTTCACCGCGGGCGAAGTGAAGAATCCGAGCCGCAATCTGCCGCTTTCGCTGGCGCTGGGAACGGGCGTGGTGATCGCGCTTTACATTGCGTGCAACTTCATCTATTTGATGGCGCTGCCGCTTGACGGAGCGGCGGGCGCGGCGACGATTCTGGCACGCGGAATCAAGTATGCCTCCGAAGATCGCGTCGGCACCGCGGTCATGACGCAGATGTTTGGCGCAGTGGGCGGCCTGCTGATGGCCGGGGCCATCCTGATTTCCAGCTTCGGCTGCAATAACGGGCTGATCCTTTCCGGGGCGCGCGTCTATTATGCGATGGCGAAGGACGGGCTGTTCTTCCGCAGCGTTGCTAATTTGCATCCTACCTACAAGACGCCGGCGGTTTCGCTGATGGTTCAGATGGTGTGGGCATGCCTGCTTTGCGTCTCGGGCAGCTACGGGCAGCTTTTGGACTACATTATTTTCGCTGCGCTGTTCTTCTATATGCTGACGATTGTGGGATTGTTTGTGCTGCGGCGGACGCGTCCGGACGCCGCGCGGCCCTATCGCGCCGTGGGTTATCCGGTGCTGCCTGCCATTTATATTCTGATGGCTTCATTCATCGATGTCGTACTATTGCGCTACAAGCCGCAGTTCACGTGGCCGGGGCTGATTGTCGTGTTGCTGGGCATCCCGGTATATTACGCGTGGTCGAGGAGCGCGGGCGCAAAGCGGGCATCCGCGTAGGGTCGAAGGAGAAACGAGACGAATGGCAAATCTGCTGGCAACCAAGCCGCTGAACCTTTTGATGGAGGAAGCCCGCGAGACGGGCGAGCACAGCCTTAAGCGCACGCTGGGAGTTTTCCAGCTCACCGCTCTGGGCGTGGGCGCGATCATCGGGGCCGGTATCTTCGTGATGGTCGGGCTGGGAGCGCAATATGCCGGTCCGGGACTCACATTGTCGTTCGTTCTTTCCGGGTTAGGATGCGCGTTTGCAGGGCTGTGCTACGCAGAGTTTGCGGCGATGATCCCGCTCGCGGGAAGCGCTTACACCTACGCCTACGCCACGCTGGGCGAGTTGCTGGCCTGGATCATCGGCTGGGATTTGACGCTGGAATACGCCATGGGCGCCAGCACGGTGTCTTCGGGATGGTCGAACCACTTCATCGAACTGCTAAATCTCTTCCACATCAAGATGCCGCTGTGGCTGTCCTACGATCACTGGACGGCGCTGAAGACTGCCGAAAATGTGATTGCGCGTCAGATGGCGCAGGCTGCGAACCCGACGCTAGGGACAACTACGCAAGCGTTCCTCGATAAAGTTAGTGCGATCGTGAGCGCGCAGTCGCCAGAACTGTTGCAGCGGGCGCACGAACTTCTGGGAGCGCCACAGCTGTTTGGAGCGGAGATCGGTTTTAACCTTCCGGCCTTCCTCATCGCGCTGGTGATTACGACGATTCTGGTTATCGGGATCAAAGAGAGCGCGCGGTTTAACGCTACGATCGTCGTGATTAAGGTGTCGGTGGTACTGTTCGTGATCGGGCTGGGTTCGCACTACATCAACCGCGCAAACTGGGGTATGGATTGGCACTCCTATGCGCCGCACGGCATGAACGGGAATCTGGCAGGGCGCAGCCTACATATTCTTCGCCTACATTGGCTTCGATGCGGTTTCGACCACCGCGCAGGAAGCCAAGAATCCGCAGCGCGACCTGCCGATTGGCATGATCGCTTCGCTGGCGATCTGTACGGTCTTATATATTGCCGTGGCCGGCGTGCTGACCGGGATGGTGCACTGGCAACAGATCAACATCGAGGCGCCGGTCGCGGTCGCATTCCTGGACCGGGGGCTGCCCATCGCCGCGAACATCATTACGCTGGGGGCGCTGGCTGGACTGACAAGCGTAATGCTGGTGATGTTACTTGGACAAACCCGGGTGCTTTATTCGATGGCGAATGACGGCCTATTGCCCAAGAGGTTCTTCGCCGCGATCCATCCCAAGTTCCGCACGCCGTGGAAGAATACGATTCTGGTGGGCCTGCTGGCCGCGGTTGTGGGCAGCGTGACGCCGATTGACGAAGATTGGGCAAGATGGTGAACATCGGTACGCTGCTGGCGTTTGTGATTGTGTCGATTTCCGTGATGGTGTTGCGCTATACGAATCCCAGCCAGCCGCGGCCTTTTCGGACGCCGTGGGTGCCGCTGGTTCCTATCCTGGGCGTGATCGCGAATGGTTACATGATGCTGAACCTGGGAATGTGGAACTGGATCCGGCTGGTTGGCTGGCTTGGAATCGGCCTGGTCGTGTACTTCACCTACAGCGTGAAGCACAGCCGGGTGCAGGCGCTGAAAAGCAGTGGCCAGTGATCAGTGATAAATGATCAGTGGCTAGTGGTCCAGTAAAGTCAAAGGCTCTTCGCACAGCGCGGAGGGCCTTTTTGTTTTATAGTCGGAAGAAAGTGAGTCAGTTCAGTGGTCAGCTGAAAAGCCGCTCCGACTTTTTTACTGGCCACTGACCACTGAACACTGGCCACTGCTTCTATGAAAATCGTTTCCGCAGAAGAGATGCGAGCCATTGACCGCGCTACCAGCGAGCGCTTCGGTGTGCCTTCGCTCACCCTGATGGAGAATGCGGGCGCGGCTGTGGCGGATTATGTGCTCTCGCACCATGCTGCGGCCGGGCGCATCGTGGTTTTCTGCGGCAAGGGAAACAACGGCGGCGATGGCTTTGTGGCGGCGCGGCGGTTGCATGAGCAGGGGAAGAATGTTCAAGTGATCCTGCTGGCGGACCCTGCCGATCTGCGGGGCGATGCGGCGGTCATGTTTGGCAAGTTGCCGGGCGGGGCCATTGCCGTCCACTCCAGCGAAGAGTTGAATAGTGAGCAAGTGCGGTCATCGGTGCAGGCGGCGGACTTCTATCTGGATGCGGTGCTGGGCACGGGTTTCAAGCCTCCGGTGAGCGGATTGTATGCCGAGGCCATTGCGATCATGAACGCGAGCCAGGTTCCCGTGATCGCCGTCGATATTCCTTCTGGCGCGGATGCGGATGCGATGGGTCCGCAAGCCGGGACGATTGCCCGCGCCGATGCCATTGTCACTTTCACCGCACCACGGCCAGCGCACGTGTTCAGCTTGTTGACAATGGGATCGACTTTCGTGGCAGGCATCGGTTCCCCGGAGGCGGCGATTGTCTCGGCATTGCAACTGAATGTGATCACCGCGCGTGACGTTGGACCGCTGATCGGGCCGCGCCCGGCGGAGTCGAACAAAGGCAACTACGGGCACGTGCTGGTAGTCGGGAGGGTCGCTCGGAAAAGCGGGATCGGTCGCGATGGCGGGGATGGCTGCGCTGCGCGCTGGGGCGGGGCTCTCGACTGTGGCGACGCCGAAGTCTGTGCTGGGAACCGTGGCCGGATTTCATCCCGAGCTGATGACTGAACCGTTGTCCGAGACGGATGCAGGCACGATTTCGTCGAGCGCTCTGGATCGAATCGTGGAGTTGGCGAAAAGCAAGAGCGTGCTTGCGATCGGGCCGGGGATTTCGCGGGATCCGCAGACCGCGGAATTAGTGCGCGCCCTGGTTGCGCAACTCGAACTTCCAATGGTTGTGGATGCCGATGGCCTGAATGCGTTTGAGGGTCGCACGGATGAATTGAAGGGCAAGGGACGGACGCTGATGATCACTCCACATCCCGGCGAGATGGCGCGCCTGATGGGATGCACGATTGCCGACGTGCAGAAAGATCGATTAGGAATGGCGCGGCAGTTTGCCCGCGAACATGAACTGATCGTCGTGCTCAAAGGGCATCGCACGCTGGTGGTGCAGCCGGATGGCGAGGCCTGGGTGAATACGACGGGGAATCCTGGAATGTCCACTGGCGGCACGGGGGACATCCTGACGGGGATGGTTGCGGGAATGATCGCGCAGCACCCGAAAGACGCTCTGCGAGCCGTGCTTGCGGCGGTGCATCTGCACGGCCTTAGCGGGGACGTGATGCGCGAGGCGGTGGGCGAGCATTCGATGGTGGCGACTGATCTTCTGATTGGACTGCCGGAGGCGTTTCGGCGAACGCGCGACAGGGCGGAAGACAAACTTGTGCGCTGGTGAGCGATCGAGTGATCAAACGCAGCGAAAGATATCGACTGTCCTTCGGGTCATTAATGATTTAGTAAACGCTTGCGATATGTTTGACAACGCATCAGTTGGATCGCCGAAATGCCGCGTCCGGCGCGGGAATCCGGCCATCTGCTTCCGTAACCTGTTACCCAATCCCCTCCGGTGCCATAGTGCAGGCAGCTTATGACCCACTTCCCCCAACCGCACCCTTCGCGGCGAGCGGCCCGGGTCCAGCTTGGGAGCTCCGTCCTGGCTGCGATTCGTTTAGAAGATGGCCGGCACGCTAAAGCTAAACTCCAAACCATCTCGGTGACTGGCGGACTGCTGCAGCTGCCGCGTTCGCTGGGAGAACGGATCCTTCGTCGAAGTTGCATTTCAAACGCATTCGGGGCCGGTGCACGGAATGGCCGAGATCCTTACCCCGATGCGGAAGACGACTGACGGAGTGCTGCAACCGTTCCGCTTTGTTGCGCTTGAAGACGACGACCACCGCCGCTTGCGGACGTCGCTGGACCACGTGACGGATCGCGACCTGCTGGGCCTCAAGTCGTCGGTACTCAGTGTGCCGAGGACGATCTAGCCCGCTCTCGCTATACTGTCGTGGTCTGGGCAGCGTAATGCGTGGCTGCGACCGGTTGGGAAATGACGCGAGAAATCATTACACATTCGCCGGAGGAGACGATCGCCTTCGGGCGGACGCTGGCGGAGTTGCTTGCGCCGCCGAAGCTGGTGCTGCTGCGCGGCGATCTGGGCGCAGGGAAAACCACGCTGGTCAAGGGAATTGCCGCCGGCTTCGAGGCGGCGGACGAAGAAGATGTTACCAGTCCCACCGTTTACGCTGGTGCATGAGTATCGCGGGCCGCGAGCCAATCTTTATCACATTGATCTTTACCGCGTGGATACTCCGCGGGAATTGGAGACGCTGGGGCTGGATGATCTGCGTCCGAGGACAGCGTTTTGCTGATTGAGTGGGGAGAGAAATTTCCGCGCTGGTGCGGGAGCGGGATGTGGAGATTTCTTTGGAGCGCGAGGGGGAGAGCGGGCGGCGGATCAGGATAACGTGGCTAGGGCCCGTCGTATCATAAGAGCCTCAGTCTTGGAGCTGTAATCAGTGGTAACGCTCGTTTTAGGCAGCCCAAGCCTGGCAAGTCCTGCCCGTTTGGAGTAAAAATGGGACGGGTAGGCGTGTTCTTTGGAGGATCCATCATGAGAACCCGCGTTCGACTGCAGTCTTTGTATCGAGCGTGCTCTTTACCATCCAGCGCTGCTTTGCCTCATTCCAGACTTTTGGGCGATGTGTCATAACCAAACATGACCGGACTGTGGCTCGCCAGGGTTGACAGCGGCGACCGGTTGGCTATCGAAACGAGAAGCGATCTCAGCGTCGTTTGTCTGGCAATTATTCTCATCGGGCTGATCGTTATCTGGACGGGTTACCTAAAGCGTGTTCGTTGGACGTGGGCTGTGATGTTTATCGTAGTGTGGGTTTGGGCATTTCCACTCTTGGTCGATGCCGACTCGTCGGGCACCCGCGTAGCCGTTTCGCATCACCTCAGTGGATCTACACGGCGATCGATCCTATCCCGGATCCGCGCGCGCTTAGGTGATCGGCTCGTTCTGCTTTTCTTACTGATGGTGATCGCGCTCTTCTTGCCGAGTAAGAACAGCCTGTTTCTTACGGGAGACTGCACATTCGCAATCTTCGCCCGATTTATCTGTATCGTCCGGAGACTGATCTGGCACGCTTATCTGCTCATCTATGCATGCGACTGGCCTGCTTGGTCCCTACGCCTTCAGCTTCTACATTTGCCTCCAAATAGCCCGTCGCTGACCCAGCTATCTTCCGACACCACGTCATCGCCGATCCCATGCCGTGCTCAGTGACCAGTGGCCAAGGATGGAAAGCACTGAGATAATTGTTCGATGGTTCGTTCCTGATGCGTAGCGCATGGACGGAACCTGGCGCAATTCCAGTGTCGCCAACGTGGACGAAGCAGAGCATCGGTAGCGACGATTACGCCGAAAATGAACTTCGATGCGTTCTTGTGAACTCGAAATCTACCATCGGACTGTTCGGCGAAGATGCGCCGGACCTGAACCATCAGGTTAGGAACGCCTCGGTTGCGGTTAGGCGCAGCACAGAGCACCACAGGATAGAACGCTGAGAACTGAGGCCGAGAACTGAAAAGCCATGCTTCAAAACCCCATGATGTTGTAACCGCAATCCACGTAGATGACTTCGCCGGTGATGCCGCTGCTGGCGTCGGAGGCGAGGAAGACTCCGGTCGATGCCGACTTCTGCAATATCGACGTTGCGGCCGAGCGGGGCGTGTTCGGCGTGGGCTTTGAGCATATCGCCGAAGCCTGAGATGCCGCGCGCAGCCAGGGTTTTCACCGGTCCCGCGGAGATGGCGTTCACGCGGATATTCTTCTTTCCCAAATCGTAGGCAAGATAGCGGACGCGAACATTCCAGGCCGGCCTTGGCTACCGCCATGACGTTGTAGCGGGGCACGACTTTCTCCGAAGCGTAGTACGTCATGGTGAGAATCGATCCGCCGTCTTCCATGAGTGGGGCGGCGGCGCGGGCGACCGCGACCAGCGAATACACGCTTACATCCAGCGCGATGCGAAAGCCTTCGCGCGTGGTATTGAGGAATTCTCCTTTGAGTTCGTCGGCGGGAGCGTAGGCTACCGAATGCACCAGCGCGTGCAGCTTGCCGTGGCGCTCTTTTAGCGTGGCGAAGAGGCGGTCGATTTCTTCGTCTTTGCTGACGTCGCACATGTAGCCTTCGGCGCCGGGCAGCGAGAGGATCAGGTCTTTGGCTTCCTGCTCCAGGCGCTCGTTCTGGTAGGTGATGGCGAGCTTCATGCCCGCGGCGTGCAGTCCCTGGGCGATGGACCAGGCGATCGAGCGCTTGTTGGCGACTCCGAAGACGACGGCGTTACGGCCCTGCAGATCAGAGGACATGAGTGCTCCTTGGAATGGGAAAGAATATCAGGTGGGAGGAAAAGTCAGAAGGCGGAAGTCAGAATGCAGAAGTAAGAAAGTTATCCTTCCTGTCGTTGAGGCTGGAGAAATCGAAGCACCGGCGCCCACCATTCGTCAGTTGGAGTTCGGTAGATAGCGTTGTGCGGAAAGCCGTGCAGAACCGCCAGTTGCTTCGGTTCCGGCGCGGCTTCGAAGATGCGTCGGCCCATGTCGGGAGGATTCACCGTGTCCGCATCGCTATAAACGACGAGTAACGGGACTCGAACGCGTTTGGCGTTCTCGATATCGTCCCATACGTCTGGGATGGCATAGAGCAAAAGGCCCGAGGTCCCACGCCTTCGGCCAGCATCCCGCAGAGAGGAGAAGGCGTTTGCCACAACTACACAAGAGGGAGGCGGGAGGAAACGGGGCAACGATTCAAGCAGCGGGGCGTTGCCCATGGAATGACCCAGCACGCAGAGGCGTTCGCCGGGGAATTGCGAAATGAAAGTTGCGTAGGCCGGGATGGCGTCTTCATTGAGATGGCTGATCGTGCCGGGACGTGTACTGTCGCCGTGACCGGAGTAGTCGAATACGACTGAGGAGACACAGTGTTCGTAGAGAAACCTTTGCGCCGAAACCCACTCGGAAATGGTTTCCATAACGCCGTGAAAAATCAGGACGGCGACCCGAGGCTGACAGGAGGCAGGGGCACGCACAAGGTATGCGTCCAGAACCCGGTGTCCACTGGGGATCTTCAGCCGGTCAAAACTGAGGCCGACCGTGGCAGGCGTTTCAGGCCCGTTCTGCCCAGTGTTTAGAAATGATTTGGAGATATGGTTCAGGATTACCGGGCGAGACGCTACCGCGCAAGCCAACAGGCACATCAATGTCAATGCGATTGCGAACTTCGCCCGTCGAGTCACGCGGAGCCTCCGTATGACTTATACGCCAGTAGTCCGGCGTATGAATCATTGCTAATCCGCCGGAACTGCGTCGCCGCTTACTGCCTCTACCGGCCAACTTGCGGCCACAAACGACAATGCCGTAAACACAGGCCAGAATGGCGAACGCGGCCACCAGGCTGACTCTGTGCGCGACCGCGCCGACGGCGAGCGCCAGCACCAGTTGCAGAAAAGTTCCGACAAAATAGAAGGCGTTTTGCACCCGCCCCATCAGATGTGGCGGGACCATTTCCATGAGGCTGGTATTCATGGCGATCCCGCCGACGCCGCGGGCCGAGCCCATTACCGCGTACAGCAGTATGGCGGCCACGAGCCAGTGCGAGACGGGAGCGCAAACCACGCTGGCAGCTATTAGCGCCATGGAAAACGCCACAGAACGGCGCCCCCCGATGCTGGCGATGACTGCAGGAGCATACAACGCGCTGAGGAAGGCGCCCGTGCCCCATCCGGCGTTGAGCCATCCGTAGCCGACGGCGCCGGCATGGAAAACGCGTTCGCTCAGCGATGGCGTGACCACGACTCCGGTAATCATGGCGCCGAGAAACAGCGCCCAACTGATGCCGAGGAGCACGACCGCGCGATGATTGCGCAGAAAGTGCAGACCCTCGCGCATCTCACGCCAGAACCGCTGAAGCTGGGTTTCAGCGGCGAGGATATCGGCGCGCAACTCTTCGGGGCGCAGCACGACGTGGCGTCCCTTGCGCACGGCGAAATAGCACAGGAAAGAGACTACGTAGGTGGAGAAGTCGATCAAAAGCACGCCGCCGAGGCCGATGTGGTTGTAGGTGAAGCCAACGAGCGAGCCGGCGATGAGCCATCCTCCCTGCACTCCGGCCAGAAGAAAAGTATTCGACTGCACGAATTGGCCTTCGGGCGTGAGTTCCTGGATCAGCGCGGTGATGGTTGGCCAGAACATCCAGAAGCCGGCGGCGACGAGGGTGTTCATCAGATAGAGTTGCCACACCTGCACGCGATGCTGAAAGGCGAGAATGGCCACGGCCACGATGATGACGGCGCGCAGAGCATCGAGCCACATGACCAGCAACCGCCGGTCTTCGCGGTCAATAAGGACTCCGGTGAATGGAAGCATGAGCATGGCGGGAAGGGTTTGCAGCACCGCGAAGGTGCCGAGAGCCATCTCCGAATGGGTCGCCTGAAGGATGTACCAGGCGACGGCGGCAGAGTTCATCCCACTGCCCAACATGGAGATCACGTTGGCGGCAAAGACGAACCGCAGCGGACGCTGGGCGAGGATGGCGCGCATCTTCCTAATTTAGCTGATAAGGCAGGGGTCAGTGGTCAGTGATCAGTGGCCAGTAAGAAACAGCTCTGTTTGTTGTTCTTACTGACCACTGATCACTGACCACTGACCACTGGTTCTTCTTGCTTCCAGCCGCATTCGGCGCTAGGATTCGCGTGCAGTTGGAAGTGGACATCCATTTGCGGCGGAGGTGACCTGTGAAATGCTGTCTGAGGTCGCTGTTGCTGGTTGTCGTTTCCCTCTCGTGTTTCTTCCTTGAAACTCTCTTTTTCGCGCCGCGTGCCAGCGCTCAAGCCGACAAGATAGTGATAGCCGCGGGCACGCCCGAAGACCATGATCTGCAGGAAATCTCCAACGAGCAGGACGCGGCGAAAAAGCCCGCCATGTATCAGGAATTCGTGCAGAAGTACTCGTCGAATCCGGCGGCCGTCGCTTATGGGAACTGGCAGATCTCGCAGGCCTACCAGACCTCCGGCGACTTAAACAAAGCGCTCGAGTATGGAGACAAGGCGCTGGCCGGGGCTCCACGGAACCTCGATATCCTGGTCTCGCAGGCCAGCATCGCGCAGCAGGCGAAAGACAATGCGAAGCTGATGGACTATGCGGCGAAGGGTGGCGCGGTTTGCAATTCCATCGCGAAGCAAGCCAAGCCGCAAGACATGAGCGACGAAGCCTTCAACCATCAGGTGGCGGAAGAGAAGAGCGCGGCCCAGAACAACTGCGATTTTCTCGAGTCGGCGGGATTCAACGTGATTGCCGGCGAGAACGATGCCAAGAGCCGGATGGCGGAGATCGAAAAATACTCGGCCGCGTTTCCAGACTCGAAGTTTCAGGATCAGGTTTCGAGCTACGCCATGTATACGCTGGGGCCAGGCCAGTTGAACGATCAGGCGCGGCTGTTTGCATATGGAGAAAAAGCGCTTGCGGCGAATCCCAATTCGCTGCCCGCTTTGCTGCTGCTGGCCGGGACGTACGTTGACAGTGCTCAGCCGGGGAGCCTGGGCAAGGCCATCAGCTACTCCCAGAAAGCGATTGCGGTCGCCAAGGCAGATGAACCGGATGCCGACAAGGGGCGCAAGCTGTCGGCGGGAGTTGCGCATTCAACTCTGGGCTACGCCTACATGAAGCAGGACAAGACGGCGGCGGCGATTCCGGAGTTGAAGTCGGCGGCGGGACTGCTCAAGGGCCAGGATGAGCAACAATACGCCATCGTGCTTTATCGTCTGGGTTTTGCCTACGCCAAACTGAACCGGGTGAACGAAGCCCGCGATGTGCTGATGGAAGGGGCGAAGATTTCCGGTCCGGTGCAAGCGATGACGCAGGATCTACTAACCAAAGTGAATGTGGCGCGGGCGAAAGGGAAGTGACGCGCGCGCAGAAAGTCGCAACGTGTGATATGGCGATATTTCAACAGCCAAGATGATCTAGTACTGCGCGGCGACTAAAATCCGCTGTGTGCACTCATTCAACGGTGGGAAGTCCGAGTTTTTGTTGCTGGCGAAAACGTGACTCGCACTGAGGACTTAGGACCCGCTCCTCATCTGTATCTGACGGTTGTAGGAATCGAGAGGAGATGACGGTGCCATTACTGAGTTCATCCAGTCGAATGAACTTGTCATATCCGTAGTGTTGATTCAAGACGGTCACTTCCTGCGGTAGAGAAGCGGGAGGAAGGGGGATGTGGTGGGATCGAAGGTAACTCTGAACATCTATCCGCTCGGGAATGCCATACTGCCTGAGAACACCTAAATCCCACCCCTCGGCGGGGCGGTGAACAACATGCTGAGCCGCTGGAACATCGTTGCTGTGGAGCCAGTTCCCATCCTTTGCACCATCAATGTGCAAACTACCGAGTTCTCCGGTTTGCTCATAGTTGGCAGCGACTACAAGATATTCAGGAAAAGCTCGGTAGATTCGGACGAGACTCAATGACGTGAGCGGCGGCAGCGTGCCGGGAGGACGAGGCAGCCCCGAAGGTACCTCTCTGCTGGCGGAATTGAAATACGAATGGACTGACACATTGCTCCAACTGGTTTCAGTCGGTCTATTAAAAAAACAGGTTCTCTCAGCGTAGACGGTCCCAAACCGCCCTTTCATGAGTTGAATGGACTTGACCGTCCGATCAAGCATTTGCTCCCGATTCGTTTCGAGGAACAACAGCACAGTTGGGGGCTTTGCAGGATCATCTTGCCGTAAATGGTCAACTTCGGTCAGTCCTGTTCCAGTGCGAAAGACGAAGTAGAACGAACCAACACTCGGCTCTGGCGAAAGCGGACGCGATGGGATTAGATGAAGATCAGGACTGAATTCCAGCTTTGCGAAGTATTGAGAGGTCGGTGGGCCACATGACAAGATTATCCCCAGTAGCGACACAACCAGCATTGCCACGCGGAGTCTTCCCACAAGCTCTTTCACACCCACAATGTCACACGCTAGGACAACTTTTGACAACCCGAATCCCGATCACTGCTTAGAGACTCGACGTTGACATGTCGGCTGACGTTAGCAGGCCATTGCACTAACTGAGAGATGCTGTGCGCCCATTTCAGGGTTTAACCAACTCCTCCGAAAGCAAGTGGGCTTTCAGAGCGAGATTGCGAGCGCGGTCGAGATCTCCGGCGTCGGCTGCCGTCTTTGATTGCTCCATGAACTGCTCGATCTGATTCTTCATTTCCAGTTGGCTGGGGCTGAGCTGGCGTCCTTCGATTTTCTTCAGGTTTTCTTGGGTTGCGAGTTTGAGTTGTTCGGTAGAGCGCTGGTGCACAGCCTGTTCGGCGGTCGTGCCCCCGGTAACGTGGACCGCGGGATCGTTCAATCCTCCGTGAGGGACGACTTTCTTCGGAGGCGGACAGGGATTAGACGGGGCGGGATTTTCCGCCGAGTTCGGCGCGGGTGTAGCTGTCGGGCAATTCGCGGTATTCGTCTTCTGGCGATGGTGAGGTTTCGGAGTTGGCCTGGGTTTATTGGCAGAAGCTTGATCTGGAGAAGCCTGATTGGGAGAAGCCTGACCGGAAGAAGCCTGCGCAGGAGCTGACGAGGTTTGCGCAATCGGCGCTTGCGACGGGGCGCTAGCCTGGGCCTGATAGCTCGCGCTTGCAGGACTCAGGCTCAGAAGAAATAGGGCGAGGATCGCGGCCAGAGTCATCTTCGATATCCATGTTCCTCAACGAAGCTGTTAAGATTTTACGCCTCGGAAAGGGCGCAGCAGAAATCAGGTTACGGGCTTAGACATCGCCGTTTCCAGAGTGGAACCGTCTGCAGGCTTCCATCTCAAGCTTGAGGCAGCCAAGGGAAGGCGAAAGCGGAATGTCGTCCCCGCTCCTTCCTTCGATTCAAATTCCACGGAGCCGTAGTGCCACTGCAGGATTTGATAAGTCTGTGCCAGGCCAATGCCGTTGCCGTCTTTCCTCGTCGTGAAATAGAGTTCAAAAATCTTGTCCTGGACATCCTGAGCAATGCCCAAGCCTTGATCGCGGACTTCGGCGACTACCGCATCTTCGTCGCGTCGCGCCGAGATCGTGAGCGGCCCCCCCTTAGGCATGGCCTGGATTCCATTAAGTACCACGTTGAGCAGGGCCTGCTTGATGAAATCTAGGTCGGCCTTGATGGGCAGCGGCTCACCGGGCAGGTCGCGCTTGATGGTGACGCCATGCTGCTCCGCGTCCGGCGCGGCGAGCATTGACACGTCCTCGAGCACGCGCCGCAGGTCCACTTCCTCCAGGTGAAGCTCGCGGGCACGCATGAAGTCCACCAGAGTTTGCACGACGCGGTCGAGCCGGTGAATCTCGCTGCCAATGATGTCCATGTGGCGCCGCGTGTCAGGGTCCAGTTGCGAAAGCTTGTTCTGCAAGAGCTGCAGGTGGAGCACGATGGCGTTAATAGGATTCTTCACCTCATGGGCCACGCCGCCGGTCACACGGCCGCTGGCAGAGAGGCGGCGGGACATCTCGATTTCGTCTCCGATGCGCCGGACGGACTCGGCGTCGCGCATGATCAAAAGAGCACCGATCTGAGTGCTCTTCTCCTGGAGAAAATCCAAAGAGAGCTGGACGCGCCTGCCGGCGGCAGCGACCGACTCGCGTTGCAGCAGCGGACGCTTGTGCTCGAAGGCGTCGAGCAGCAGCGCGTCCAGGGAAGAATCATGGGAGAAAATTTCCCGTGCCGTCCTGCCCAGCAGTTCCGCGCGTGGCCGGTCGAGGAAGCGCTCGACCGGCGCGCTAACCAGCACTACGCGGGAGTCTCGCGTGAACAGCATCAATCCATCCTGCAACTTGGACATGAGCTGGTCCACGTTGTCCTTCAGCGCAGAAAAAATCTCCCGGCTATCGCGCATCTGCCGGCCCAGGTTGGCAATCTTCAGCGTGACCAGTCCCAGTTCGTCGTATTCCGATTGGTCTCCGGAGAGCGCTCCAGTTGCGTCTGAACTAACGTTATCCAGGCTGCGGCTGATCTCTTTGAGCGGTCCGAGAGCGACATTGGATACGCCGGCGGCGAGCAAGAGAGAGGCGAAGATCGACGCAATTGAGAAATAGATAGCGTGCAGCAGCCGCGGTGTGATTTCGCTCTTGAGAAAGACGGTGGAGACGCCGATGTGGATCGTGCCGAAAGGCGCCCCGTTGAGTTGCAGCGGGAAGCTTACGTCGTAAACCGTGGCGGGGCGGTATACCAGGCGAAACTGCTCCCGGAAGGGAGCTGTCATGACGGTGCGAAAGTCGGGCCGTGGGGCAACCTGCTTCCCCACCATCTGGGGATTGGTGTGGAGAAGCGCTTTGCCGCTCGCATCCACCACCGAGACATCGTAGATGAACGGCCAAAGCGCGACCTCGGATTCGAGATTGTTCAAAAGGTTGGTGTCCATCGGCAGATACTGGATAAGAGCGCGCCGCACCGCCGCGGGATCGTCGGTATCAATGCGCGTGCTGCTCAAATCCGGCAGATCATTTTCAGCGAAGTAAGCCAGTTGCTGGGTCAGGCGGCTCGCGCTTTCATAGGCATTGGTGATGCGCTGCCGAAGGATCTGAGAAATGTAGAGATAGGAAAACGCAGTCACCATCACGGTAACCATGAAGGTGATGCCGGCCACGATGATGGCTTTACGTCGCATGGGAAAAGCAGTGGTCAGTGGTCAGTGGCTAGTGGTCAGCTAGAGCAGCGGAACGGCACTGAGCACTGACCACTATCACTGTACTTCCTCCTGCTCAGGGGCCGTGTCCGGGGCGCTGCTGCCGTACTCCTTAAGCTTATTATGCAAGGTTTTCAAGCTGATGCCGAGGATTTCCGCAGCCTTCGTCTTGTTATTGCTGGTGGATTCCAGCGTCTTGAGGATGAGCATTTTTTCCGCCTCACCGACGGTGGTGCCCACGCCTAGACGCACGGCATCCGGATCATTCGCAGCGGTGCGCACCGGAGCGTGGCCGAATCCCGGTGGAAGATGTTTGGTCTCGATCATGCCGCTGTCGCACACAATCACCGCGCGCTCAATGGTATTGCGCAGCTCACGGACGTTTCCCGGCCAGGAATAATTGTTGAACAGATTGAGCACCGCTTCGCTGACCGCGGCAACTTTGCGGGAATGCTTGGCGCTCATTTCCGCCAGCAGAAGCTGCACCAAATCGGCAATATCTTCCTTGTGTTCCCGCAACGGAGGCATGTGGATGTTGAACACGTTGAGACGGTAATAGAGATCGTTGCGTAATTCACCTCGCGCGACGGCATCGTCCGGCACTTTGTTGGTGGCCGCCAGCACGCGCACATCGACCGAGGTTTCCACTTTGCTGCCCAGGCGGCGCAGCTTGTGGTCTTCCAGTACGCGCAGCAGTTTGGCCTGGGTTCCCACCGGCATTTCGCCGATTTCGTCGAGCAGAATCGTTCCTCCTTCGGCCAGTTCAAAGCAGCCTGTGCGCCGTTCCAGCGCGCCGGTGAATGCGCCCTTTTCGTGACCGAAGATTTCGCTCTCGATAAGTGTTTCAGGAATGGCCGCGCAGTTGATGGCGACGAAGGGCCGCTCGCGGCGGGGACTCAGTTGATGGATGGTGCGCGCCACCAGTTCCTTGCCCGTGCCGCTGGCTCCGGTAATCAGCACCGACGCCGTGCTGGGCGCAACCAGTTCGATGAGGCGGAAAATCTCCTGCATCTTGCGCGACGCTCCCTTCAGTTGGCCCAGGGAGCCGGAATCCCGCAGCTTGCGCCGGGCACTCTCCAGTTCCGCGCGGGTTCCCACCAGCGCGGCTGCGTTTTGCAGCATGGTGCGCAGGCGGTTGGTATCGATGGGTTTGGTGATGTAGTCATATGCTCCCATCCGCATGGCCTGCACGGCGCTGTCGATGGTGCCCTGCGCGGTCACCAGAATTACAGCCATGGCTTGGGACTGCTCCCCCAATCGTTCCAGCAGTTCGATGCCTCCCATGCGCGGCATCTTGAGGTCGGTCACGACGATGGACGGAGTCCATTGCGCCGCTTTCTCCAGCCCTTCCACTCCATCGCGGGCGGTTTCGGCCCGGTATCCCCACGAGGAAACTAACTCGGCCAAGCCCGTGCGTTCGTTCTCTTCGTCCTCTACGATTAGTACCTTTTCGCGGCTTATCATCCCTTAGTCTTTGCCCTTTGACTCTGTGGCTTTCCTTCTACTCACTCTTCGCCAGCACCAGGAACAACCATACGCGGCCCGCTTCCCATGGGGCAAGGTCTGCAGGCCATCCCGGCCATTTTGGCCCAGCCCGAGCGTAGGGCGTCGATATCCTACATCATTTGTGATGTCAATTTGAGACGAAACCAATCCTAAATCACTGGCAGAAGATGCAATTGTTGAAAATCAGCCTTTCGCTTTAAGATTGCCGTGAGTTAGAATTGCGCGTTCACAAAAATGACACAAGTTCAATCTCATAATCCCGCGTTGTCTTTTCAGCGTGGCCAGGCGCACCCAAGCGCAGGCACAGCGCGCAAAACCTTGGAGGACGGAATGTCACTTCGTTACAAACTGCGGAAGGGCCGGGTAGCAGTCGGCCTGTTGATCGCTCTGGCACTAACACTCATCTCGAATCCTGCGCTCGCGCAGACCGAATTGAATCCAAAATATGACGTCTTTGTGGGATATCAATGGCTGCATCCAGGTGGCACGGTTCCCCAGCCCTTCGTCGATCCCAACAATCCCCTGCCCTTAAAGTACCGGACATGCCAAAAGGATTCGGCGGCGCCTTCACCTACAATTTCGATCGTCATTGGGGAGGGGAATTCGACTTCGGTCATAACTGGACGAGCGGCAATTACGAAACCACAGTATCGGTCGGACCGCGCTTCATCGTGCGCGCCGAAGATGTGAGTTTCTTCGCGCATGCGCTCGTAAGCTATAACCGGGTGAACGTCAACGGTCTAAACCCAAGCAATGGAGTTGGAGCCATCCTGGGTGGAGGAATGGATTTGCCATTCTTCAAGGGGTGGGCATTTCGACTGTTTGAAGCCGATTACGTCTGGGCTCATCACAACTTCTCCGATTCTGCGGCTCCGGAGTTCGCATCCTTGCGCCGTCCGTCGTTCGAAGGCGCCCGCCTTCGAACCGGGCTGGTATACAGTTGGGGTGGAGCGACCCCGGTAACCCCAACTGCCAGTTGCTCCGTGCAGCCGACTGAAGTAATGGTAGGCGAGCCCCTCACTGCCACTGTCACCGCGAGCAACTTCAACCCCAAGCACACCGTCACCTATGCCTGGAGCGGCAACGGCGGTTCGGTCTCCGGCAAGGGCACGACCGCGCAGATCGATACCAACGGCCTTGCCGCCGGCAGTTACACGGTCACGGCCCACGTGACCGACGCCAAAGAGAAGAAGAACAACGAGGCGGGCTGCTCGGCTAGCTATACCGTGAAGCCTTTGCCGCCGAAGAATCCGCCCACCATGAGCTGCTCGGCCAGTCCGTCCAGCGTGCTGGCAGGGGCGGGTGTAACGGTTACGTGCAATTGCACCAGCCCGGATAGTGTTCCCGTTTCTGTCGGGGGTTGGACGGCGACCAGCGGAACTATTTCGGGCAGTGGCAGTTCGGCAACGCTGAACACCACTGGCGCATCTCCCGGTACGATCAGCGTCGGCGCTACCTGCACCGACTCGCGCGGTCTTACCGGCCAAGCCACGGCGCAAGTGACGGTGGAGAATCCGCCGCCACCGCCGCCCAAGGCAGCCAAACTCAGCCAGTGTGACTTCCCCAATGAGAAGAAACCCTGGCGCGTCGACAACACCTGCAAGGCCATCCTGGATGATGTAGCCAAGAACCTGCAGCAGAACCCCGACAACAAGCTGGTGATTGTCGGAAACGCAGAGCCCACGGAAAAACGCAAGAATCTGGCTGCGGAACGCGCCGTCGATTCCAAGTTTTATCTGACCCAGGGCGAAGCGCAGCAGCGAATCGACGCCAGCCGCATCGAAGCGCGCACCGGTAGCGGTGGCACCAAGACGGCCGAGTACTGGATCGTGCCTCCGGGCGCGACCTTCGACTCGACCGGCACCGAATCCGTAAACGAGGACAAAGTGCCGGCGGTTCCGGATCATCCCAAGCCGGCGGCCAAGAAGAAAGCGGCTGCCAAGAAGGGAAACTGACTTCGGCTGCGGAGTCACCAAGGGCCGGTCGGCGATGTCGACCGGCCCGTTTTTTGATGTCCTTCAGTAACCTTGCTGGCGCGGGCTTACCCTGTCAGTCTTGGAGCGAAACCGATTCTCTCGGCTTGGGGACGAGACTATTATGAAATTACCTTTGCTTAAACTATTGACAGCGTTGATGTTGTGCTCGATATGTTGGGCTGGCGCGGCCAGCCGTCAATGGGCTGTTCTCGGTCCGGATGGAGGTGACGTTCGCAGCCTGGCCTATGATCCGCATGACCCGAACCGCATTTTCCTAGGCACCAGCACGGGCGTGATTTTCGTCTCCGAGGATGGCGGCCATAACTGGTCGCGCTTTGCCAAATTGGGAAGCGGCGACGATTACGTGCTCGACCACATCGCGATCGATCCCAAGAACTCCAAGACTATTTTCGTTTCCGCATGGAGCGTGCAGGATCAGAGTGCCGGCGACATTTTCCGCACCCACAACGGCGGCAAAGAGTGGGAACCTCTGTCGGCGATGCACGGCAAGTCAGTGCGAGCCATGGCGCTTTCGGCTTCCGACCCCAAGATTGTAGTGGCGGGCGCTCTCGATGGCGTGTACCGCAGCCGCGACGGCGGAAATCATTGGGAGCACATTTCTGACGCGGCCGTCAAGAACATCGAGTCCATCGCAGTCGATCCCAAAGATCCCAACGTCGTCTATGCCGGCACCTGGCATCTGGCGTGGAAAACCAGCGATGGTGGCAACAGCTGGCAGCACATCAACAAGGGCATGATCGACGATTCCGACGTCTTCTCCATCATCGTCAGTTCCGCCAATTCTTCGGAAGTCTTCGCCAGCGCCTGCTCCGGAATCTACAAGAGCACCAGTGGCGGCGATCAGTTCCAGAAAATTCAGGGCATTCCTTTCACCGCCCGCCGCACGCGCGTTTTGAAACAGGACCCGAGCAATCCGGCAGTGGTTTATGCCGGAACCACCGAGGGTCTGTGGAAGAGCGTTGACGAGGGCAAGACCTGGAAGCGCGTCAGCAATCCCGAAGTGGTAGTAAACGATGTGCTCATCGATCCGCGCAACTCGCAGCGCGTGCTACTCGCGACCGACCGCAGCGGGGTGCTGGCTAGCGACGACTCAGCGGCCACTTTCACCACGGCCAACCATGGATACACCCACCGTTACGTGAGCGCCATCCTGCCCGACAACAAAGACACGAACACGCTTTACATCGGCGTGGTCAACGATCGCGAGTTCGGCGGAGTGTTCTCCTCTCGCGACGGTGGACAAAGCTGGCAGCAGAAGAGCTCTGGCCTCGACGGCCGCGACGTCTTCACGTTAAAGCAATCCAGCAACGGAACCTTGGTGGCTGGAACCAACAAGGGCATCTTTGAATTGGCCCCGGGCAGTGCGGCCTGGCATCCCATCAACAATGTAGTGCTCGAGAAGACGGTCGCCCGCACGGTGAAGTTGAAGACTGGCAAGACCAAGACCGTGGCTTCGACCTCCAGCACCCGCTCGGTGCTCGAAGGCCGCGTCAGCGATACCGACCTCGGATCGAGCCGCTGGTTCGCAGCGACTTCCGCCGGACTTTTCACCAGCAAGGATCAAGGCAAGGTCTGGATGGGCGGTCCCATCGCAGGTCAACAGGATTTCGTTTCGGTGCAGGCTCACGAGGGCCTGGTAGTCGCCGCGACGCGGTCCAGCGTGCTGGTTTCGAAGAACGCGGGAGCGGCGTGGGAGCCTGCCGCGCTGGCCTCCTATCCCATTAACGTTCGCAGCGTGACGGTCGCGCCCGATGGCCAGATCTTTGTAGCCACCCGCGAAGGCGCCTTCCACAGCGCGGATTCCGGCCAGAGCTGGAATCACATGGTGGCGGGCTTGCCGGACAAGGACATCACGTCGGTGACCTACGACGGCAGCCACAAACGGCTGGTCGCGACCAGCGGCCTGACCGGCGTCGTGTTCGAGAGCAGCGATGGCGGCAGCACCTGGCAGCGTGGGCCGGATTCCGGCTACCCGCTGCGCCGCATCAGCGTGGTGCACGGCCGCTACGTCGCCGCGACTCCGTTTGACGGTGTGATCGCGCAGCCGGAAAACGAACCGCAAAGCGCCAACGCTGGCGGCTCCAAGTAAGCCCGCGTTTTCGACCCAAACCTTCGCGGAAAGCGGCGACGCTCTCCGCGATTTATTTTGCGGCAGCTCTTGTGGCCTTACCTCGTGAACCTGAGCCTCGCCGTGAGCGCAGCCGAAGGGTGACCCCTGTGGTTAAGCCTTTCGCCGGTAGCCAAAATCCCGCCGCCGTTATTCAGTTTTCCTACAAAAGGCTTCCGTCTCGAGAAAAATCCATGGACTTGCCCCTCGCATTCTCTCAGCACTTGCACACAGAACGGCCCTCAATCATGCAACTTCTACACGGATGTCCTTCCGTGTACGCCGCATCTGCTTGATTCTCTTAACTCCGATCTGGTACTTCATTTGCCACTATCACATACGCAGAAACTCGCGCGACCATATAGGCGACGATGCGATGAAGCGATTACTCCAATCCCGGCCCGTCTTCGGAATGGTTTGCCTTGCTCTCGGCTTGAGCCTGACTCAGAGCTGCGCTCGCTCCGAGCCGCACACGAGCGATGCCGCATCAGCGGTCAGTGAACAAAAGCTTCCATTCCGTCCACCGGCCGATCAAGCCTTCGCGGGAGGCATGCATCCCGCAGTCTCGCCCGACCCGCAACCTGCCAGCGCCGTGCCCTTCAACTCGCACGCGCATACGTTACCCTCCGGAACTCTCCTAACCGTGCAACTGCAAAACTCGCTCTCCGCCGCCCACGTTCGGGACGGAGACACATTCACGGCCTCTGTTGACGCACCCCTGACCATCGATGGCGATCCGCTGATCGAGCGCGGCACCGTCGCAACGGGACACGTCGAGTCGGTGCGTTCGCAAGCCGGTTCAGGCTACTTCCAGCTCACGTTGAGCGCGCTCACCGTCGAAGGCAGACCACTCGCCCTTCAGACCTCGAGCCTGTTTGCCCGGGGAACCTTGCAGCCGTCCGATGGAGTTCGCGTGCAAAAGGGACGACGTCTCACTTTCCGCCTGACTTCACCGGTCACCCTCAACGAACCAAAATCAGTGGCCAACCGGCAATCCCTCAGCGCAACTATCCAATAAACGCATCGGATTCCTCCGGCGCCGACACTTTTCGGACCCCTTTGACTGCTTTTTATTTCCCTCCAAGCAATAGAAAAATAAGCCCCTTCCCGAGTTTTCCACAGGACTTTCCTGTTTTTGCGTGACGGATGTCCTTCGCAGTGCCGGATCGATCCTCCTATAGTTGGGGTCGCAATCGGAAGGAGGGCAACGCCGACTCATCGCTCCCGTTTTGGGAACACCAAGGTATTGGATCGCCATCCCGCGCTTCCTTCCGGGAATCGTCCCGCGCCACAGTATCAGTATGAATACCGCAACCCCATTTCCGTGGTCAGATCCCCCAGCAGGAGCGAGCCCCAGCATGACTTTCCGCGCCGCCTTCGAACACGCTCCCATCGCCGTAGCCCGTTGCAACCCGCAAGGTGTGATCGTCGACATGAATTCGGCCTTCGAGCGCACTCTCGACCGCGGCGTCGCCAGTCGGCGCAGGTTGCGCCTGTGCGAATTGGTTCGCCCGCAAGACCGCGACAAAACCGAATTGCTGCTGGGGGACCTCCTCAATTCCCAGCGGGACAGCATCGACATCGAAGCCCCAGGTGCCGGGCGCGGGCAGACCAGCGCCAAGTGGATCGCATGGCGCCAGCCCGGTTGCGCCGGCGAGCCCGACCACGCGTTGCTCATGGTTCATCAGAACGCTGCCCATCAGAACTCTGTTCATCAGAACGCTGTCCATCAGAACGCTGCCCATCAGAACTCTGCTCATCAAAGCACCATTCAGCAAAGCAACGACCCGGCCCCCGCGGACGAAATTCCGCTGCAAACCCAAAGATGGGAGGCCGTCGGCCGCCTTACCGGCGGCGTCGTCCATGATTTCAACAATCTCCTCACCGGCGTCATGCTCTACAGCGATCTGCTGCTCTCGAGCCTCGATACGCGTGACCGCCGCCGCCAGTATGCCGACGAGATCCGCTCCGCCATCGTGCAAGCCTCCGGCTTAGTGAGCCAGTTGCTCGTTTTCGCCCGCCCGCAAGCCACGCCCGCGCAGCATCTCTGCCTGAACGAAATTGCCGGAAGCATGCGCTCTCTGCTGACTCGCCTGATCGGCGAGAACATCGCACTCGACCTGCATCTCGATCCGCAATTGGGCGCCGTCAAGATCGACCAGGCGCAGGCTCAGCAGATCATCCTTAACCTGGTTCTGAATGCGCGTGACGCCTTGCCCAACGGCGGCCGGATCACCCTCGAAACCAGCAACTGCAAGTTGCAACCCGTTGCCGGATCGGCAGCCAGCGGTCCCTCCGCGTTTCCTTGCGTTCTTCTTGTGGTCGCTGACAACGGTCACGGCATGACCGCCGAAACCCGCCGGCGCCTCTTCGAGCCCTTCTTTACCACCAAGAACGCCGGCCAGGGCACGGGCTTGGGACTAACCACGGTCCGCAGCATCGTCACCACCCATCGCGGACTCATCCACTTCGAAAGCGAACCCGGCCACGGTACTCGCGTGATGATCTTGCTCCCCCGGTCATCTGACCCAGCCGGCACCGTTTTTCCCGATCCCCTCCATTCAGATTCAAGGGCCCCATTACCAACCACATCTCAGGAAACTCAGAAGGAATCACTCTTATGACGTCAGCCGCCGTAACTCACTCCATCGCCACTCCTCAGATCATGGCCGCCAATTTTCTTAATCTGCTCATCGTCGACGACGAACGCTCCATTCGCGACGCTTGCCGCGAGGTCGCCCTATCCCTCGGCTTCATCGCCCATGTCGCCGATTCCGCCGAACATGCCTACCGCCTGCTGCAAGCCCAAACCATCGACGCCGTTCTACTCGATCTTCGCCTGCCCGGCGCAGGCGGCCTGGAGGCTCTCCGCCACATCAAGTCCCAGCGCCCCGAAGCCCTTGTCATCGTGGTGACCGGCTATGGCACAGTGCAGTCGGCCGTGCAAGCCATGAAGAATGGCGCTTACGAGTACGTGACCAAACCCTTCAGCATCGATGAACTCAAGCTCTTGCTCGAGCGCGTCTCCAACCACCTCAAGCTGAAAAGTGAAAACCGCATGCTTCGCGAGAAGCTCAAGTCCAAGCAGGGTTACGGCGGCATAGTCGGCCGCGCCCCGGAGATGGAGAAGCTCTACCGCATCATCGCCAAAGCCGCCAACAGCTCGCACCCGGTTCTGATTCTCGGCGAGAGCGGAACCGGCAAGGAAATGGTGGCGCGCTCCATTCACTACTCCGGACCGTTCCACGATAAGCCGTTCATCCCGGTCGACTGCGGCTCGCTCGTGCCCACGCTGATCGAGAGCGAACTCTTCGGCTATGTCAAAGGCGCGTTCACGGGCGCCAATCAAGCCAAGGACGGCCTTCTCGCCATCGCCGAAGGCGGAACCGTGTTTCTAGACGAAGTAGGCGAACTCCCGGTAGATCTCCAGGCCAAACTTCTGCGCGCTATTCAAGAGAAGGAAATTCGCCCGGTCGGCAGCACCCGCCGCATTCCCATCAACGTCCGCATCCTCGCCGCCACCAACCGAGTGCTGGAGCAGGCCGTGACCGAAGGCGCTTTCCGCCGCGACCTCTATTTTCGTCTGAACGTTCTTAGCCTCCGCATTCCGCCACTGCGTGAACGTCGTGAGGATATCCCTCTGCTGATCGCTCACTTCATGGAGCGCACCTCGCGCGCATCGGCGCAGGAAAAGATCCTCACCGACGATGCCATCAAGGTCATGCTGGCCTATGACTGGCCGGGCAACGTCCGCGAACTGGAAAACTGTCTGGAACGCACCTGCGCCTTCACCAGCGGCCCCCTGATCCACGTCCCGGACTTGCCCCCAGCCATAGCTGGCACCCAGATCCTGATGCCATCCAACGGCAACGGTAACGGCAACGGACACAGCCAAAACAGAATCGTCCCCATGGCGGAATTGGAACGCCAGACCATCCTAAACGCCATAGCGGAACTAAACGGCGACAAGTTGCAAGCCGCCCGCCTGCTAGGCATAGGCAAGACCACCCTCTACCGCAAACTAAAAGACTACGCAGCCCAGATCTAACAGGCGCGTGGTTTCAAAAGAAGATTCGTGTGAAGGCATGCCCAAAGCAAGATTCGTATCAGGGCATGCCTTCAGGCATGCCGTCCGTGCCGATAAAAATCAGCGCGCCTTCAGGCGCTGGACGTTCGACGGTGATCCTCAACGGTGATCCTCAAATGTCCGATTTGAAATGAATTTCGCCCGCACCGTCCCATAACGGGAACACCACATCCGCCGCCGCCTCCTAACCCCAGCCCCGTCAACGCCGCCAACTATGGTGCCCCGCGTGCAACAAAAACACCATGATCCTACTCATCACCCCGTCTGCACGCGGCCAAGAGTGCGCCGCCACTCTGAAAGAAGCGATAGGCGAAGAAACTCACTGGGCTGAGAACCTCTCACAAGCCGTGGCCCGCCTGCGCGAACAGCAATACTCCGCGGTCGTGATCGATCAATTCCTCTTGGAGAACGAGCCCGCCGAAAGCGACCAGGTCCTGGAGCATCTGGGTACCGCCTTCCCCGTCTATCTAAACTTCGCCGTCAGCGGCATGGAGCGCCTGCTGCGCGAAGTCCGCTCCGCCCTGCACCGCCGCAAGCGCGAAGAAACCCAGGCCCGCCGTTCCGTCGAGCAACAAATCCGCAGCGAAATGTGCGAGTCCCTAACGGTAATGCTGCTCTCCTGCGAACTAGCCATGGCCGTCCCCGGCATCCCCACCCCCGCCGCCGAAAAAATCCGCATGATCGACAACCTGGCCCGCGACATGCGCCTAAGGCTAAGCCCAAACTAAAAAAAGCTTGTCGTCGCCGGGTGCCCCATTTCTCGCGTCCTTTGCGAGAAGTGGGGCTTTTGCCTTGAGCTCACAATAAGCTGGATGCCCCACCCGTGGCGGTTTCACGGGTGGGCCGCGATGCCGGTGGGATCAAGAGATTTTGCGGATGCGAAGCTCGGCTTTCTGGGTCTCATTGACCAGAACCGGGCCGCGCTCCCCATAGGCGTAATGTCGGAAGCTGCTCCACAACCAATCCTCGGGCTTCAAAACTAAACCCCGCTGCACCGGATTGCGATGCATGTAGCGCAGCTTTTCCACGCGCTTCTTCTCGGTAAAAACAACGAAATCGTAGAAGCGGCGTTGCCAAATGTGTCCCACGGTGACAGGCGTACTCCAAAGCGCGTTTGTCTGGGCACCGGTTTTGGCGCGAAGTTCGCGCAGCAGCCGATGGGCGAAGGTTTGTTTCAAGGCGGCCAGCACCAGCGAAGGATTTCCGCGCTCCGGTTCGGTGAAGAGAAGATGGACATGCTCAGGCATGAGTACATAACCGACAACGACAAACTGATGGCGCTGGCGGATCTCCTCCATGACCTCGAGGAAGAGATCGCGAGAGCTGGGTGTCCCGAGAAGCGGACGGCGTTGATAACAACTTGTCGTAATAAAGTGCGAGTATCCAGCGCCGTAGTAGCGGTGCAGGTTTGTCGGCATTGAACCGATATAACAGGAACGCGATGATTTCGCTGTGACCGATGAACATGCCGTGGAGAGTCCGCAGCAGCCCACCCGTGAAACTGCCACGGGTGGGGCACCCCTTGCCGTGATCTCGCATGCATCAGGAATGGCGGGCGGCCCAGCTTTAACGATCTTTGCGTGGGGGACGGGCCCAGCCGACACGTTTCGTCGGAGCTAAGGCGAACTGGATGCCCCACCCGTGGCGGTTTCACGGGTGGGCCACGATGCCGATGGGCTCAGGAGTTTTTGAGGATGTGAAGCTCCGCTTTCCGAGCCTCATTGAGCAAAACCTGGCCGCGTTCGCCACAGGCGTAATGGCGGAAGCTGCTCGCAGGTCTGTCAGCTGAAACGATGTAACAGGAACGCGACGATTTCGTTGTGACCGATGAACATGCCAGGGAGAGTTCGCAGCAGCCCACCCGTGAAACTGCCACGGGTGGGGGCATCCTGTGCCGTGTTAGAGTACGGCTGGGCCAGCCCCCCTTTTCATTCTAAGCTGCAAGCCCATCTCGTATTGCCGCTTCAAGCGTATCGATGTCTATATCCTTAAGAGCCTTAAACCGAATGCAATACCCGGTCACGCTCGCCTTGCCCAGCTTTTTTCCATACGTTTTGGCTAAGTACTTCTTATCTTTGAGACCAAGAATATAGACAGAGATTCCGGTTTTGTTTCCACTCACACCAATTCGAAAAGACTCTCTACTTTTTCCATCGGCATATTTTATTGTGTGAACTCCATATCCAATCGTAGGGTTGGAAACAGTATGATTTTTGCTGTCTTTACCATCGAAGAACCATAATTTGCATTCTGGTGACACTTGGAGTGTGAGCCGATGCAACTCGCGCATGTCACTGCGTTTTGATTCCGGCTGACTGGTAATATACTTCTCGATTTGTTCTTGTACGTTCATATGTTCTGCTCCCAAGCTGCGCGCACGAGATTATACGACGCCCTGGAAAGACTACGAGATGCGAAAAGGGTTTACGAGAAAACCAAAACCGGACGAGCCCGCGACGCCGGTCAAGAACTACATCACGCCGAGCGGGCTGGAGCGCCTCAAAGATGAGCACCGGTTTCTGCTGACCAGGGAACGCCCGGCCGTGACGGAGGTGGTGGCGTGGGCTGCCAGCAACGGCGATCGCAGTGAAAACGCCGACTATCAGTACGGCAAGCGGCGGCTGCGGCAGATCGATGGGCGGATTCGCTTTCTCACCAAGCGAATCGAAGCCGCGGAAGTCGTGGACCCGGAAGCTCCCAGAACTGCACAAAAAAGAGCGGGGCAGGCCAATTCAAAGGAAAAGACGAGGGCATTCTTCGGAGCGACCGTGCGCTATGCCAATGCCGCGGGAGTATCGCGAGTGGTGAGCATCGTGGGCACCGACGAGATCGATCTCAACCGCAACCACATCAGTTGGGTGTCCACCTCTGGGGCGCGCGTTGATGAAGTCGGCAGCGGGTGACGGCGTGGTCCTTCAATTGCCGGGCGGTACAGAATCCCTGACCGTGCTGGAAGTGTGTTACCAGCGCATTTCTGTGGAACCGTTCCGTGAACCACCGGGATCCGAGGCCTCTGCAAAGAGACTCCCTCGCCGACGCTCACCTGGCGAAGAAGAGACGAAACGGCACAGGTGGTGAAAGAGGGACGACCGTAATGGGATAAATTCGGGGACAGACGGGACTGACCCCAAGTCCAATCGCGGGTTAGGGAATTAGGCTTACGCCCCGGCGGCGTACCATAAAAAGTACGTCGCACCCCTGTCAAGTCTACTTTAGTAGACATTCGACCCCCTCGAAAGTAGACATTCCTTCCACAGCCTATCCCCTTGATTCCATGGACTCGCCAAAAAGCCCGCACGAAGAATCAACAACTTACGCCGCCAACTTTTCTGCAAAGTGAAATGTTCCAGTCGGAACACTCAGCACAATGTTCCAACCGGAACATTCAGTCAATTCCTTCGCCCCCGCACCAAAAAAAACTTCGCCGCCTCACCCGATTGCACTAGAATAGGCCAGCGCAACACGCCGGACGCCGCATCCATCGCGGCATCCGCAGACTCCCGGAGGCGCCATGCACATTCTGGTCACCGCCGACACCATGTCCGGCTCCTGGACCTACACCCGCGAGCTGGTCACCGGACTGGTCACGCGCGGCGTCCGGGTCACGCTGGTCAGCTTCGGCGAGATCCCTCTGCCCGACCAGACCGCATGGATGGATCTTCTCCACGGCCTCGAGTATCGGCCCACCGCCTTCCGCCTGGAGTGGATGGACGACGCACCGGAAGACCTGCCCGAATCTTCCGCCTACCTCGCGAACCTGGTGCGCGAAGTTCATCCCGACTTGCTTCACCTGCACCAGTTCTGCCACGGCGACCTGGCGGTCGACGTCCCGCGCGTAGTGATGGCGCACGGCGACCTCATCAGTTGGACCGAGGCGGTGCACGGTTGCGCGCCGCGTCCGACGCGCTGGCTGAAGTGGTATCGCGATACGATCGTGCGCGGCATTGCCGGCGCGGATGCTGTGGTCGCGCCCTCGGCTTGCATGCTCAACACGCTTATCTCTACGTACGCCCGGCCGCGCCGCGCCGCCATAATCTATCCCGGACGCAATCCCATTTTCTTTAATCCCTACGTCAGCAAAGACGATTCCGTCCTCTCGGTCGGCCGCCTGCTCGACGCCGGCAAACAGGTGTTCCTCCTTACCCAACACTCGCTTCCGTTCTCGATCTGCATCGTGGGCGCGGAGCAGACCATTCCGTTGCCGCGCATTCCCATTCGAGCCGATGTAAAAGTTTCGACCGACAAGAGTAGCGTCGCCATCCGCGGCGCCCAGACCGAAGCTCAATTGCGCGCTCTCTACAGCCGGGCCGCTGTCTACGCCGCGACCTCGCGCTATGAACCGCTCGGCATGGCTCCGCTTGACGCGGCTTTCTCGCGTTGCGCCATCGTCGCCAACGACATCCCCAGTTTCCGCGAAGTGTGGGGCGACGCCGCTGTCTACTTCCGCACCAATGACGCCCGCAGCCTGGCTGAAACTCTTCGCCAACTCGACGCTGACCGTGGCCTGCGTCACGCCTATGCCGATCGAGCCTATACGCGCGCGCGCGAACGCTTCACCAGCAAGCGCATGATCGATGACTACTTCGATCTTTACCGCACGCTGGTCTCAGCCGGCTCGCTCGCCGCTTGAGATCCTTAGCAGGTGCAGTTCTTTCGCACCGGAGGGGAGGGATCCCGCATCTGACTCTTTGGAGGAGAACCTTATGACCGGGCACAACAAACGCCACCGCGATGAACTGGGACCGGATTCCGCCGGGCAATCTGGCGACCTTCAGCAACTATCGAACACAGCCGATGCGGATTCCGAGAGCGTCGAAGAATTACTGGAAGAGGGAAACACGTTCGAAGCCGAGGCAGTAGCCGGTGTGGAGAACGCCGGGGATGCCAACGTCTCCGAGGTAACTACGCACGAGGTGCCGGAGGACGACGTCCCTCAAGAATACTTGGACAACGACTAGCACATTGCGCAAAGCTCACCTGCTGCCGGAGAATAACATCTAACCGGACAGGAGAACGCCATGTCACAGAGCACGCACAATCGGGCCGCAGAGCTGCACAACCTTGCGGCCCACGCCCACGCCGCGGCGGCCGCCGCCCACGGCAAGGGAGATCATCTAACCGCCCACGAACTCAGCCAGCAGGCTCTTGAACACTCCAGAAACGCTCTCAAGCTCGCCGAAGAGCTCGCACGGGAAGCCAGAGCGTCCAGCAAAGCCTAGCGCTGCGGTCTTATCAGTTTAGTTGGAGTGTGTTATGGCTCCCTCCCCTGGAGGTGAGCGGGTGTTCCTCTTTCGTTTCTCAAGAAAGAATTTCTTGACATCTGTTACTGTGTGACATACAGTGTATGTCGTACACTATATGTCGCCTAGCACAAACGCCGATCCGCATCACGACGAACGCTTCGAGAACCTCCGGCAGGAGCTTCGCCGCGGCAGCCTTCCCCTGGCGGTATTGGCGGCGTTGCGCACCGAACATTATGGCTACACTCTGCGCAAGACCCTGGCCGATCATGGCATGGCCATCGACGAAGGCACGCTCTATCCGCTGCTTCGCCGCCTGGAGACGCAAGGCTTGCTGGTCAGCCAGTGGCGCGAAGAAGACAAGCGCAATAAGCGTTTCTACCGTCTCTCTCCCGACGGCAAGTTGATTCTCAAGCAGCTGTTGATCGAGTGGAAGAGTATTTACACGTCGCTGGAAGACATTTTCTAGGCGAATACAGGAGCATAGTCATGGAACTCGTCGATCGTTACCTGCACGCCGTAAAGTTCTGGTTGCCCCGCAAACAGAAGGACGACATCATCGCGGAGCTGTCCGAAGATCTTCGTTCGCAGATCGAAGACCAGGAATCCGAACTCGGCCACAAACTCAGCGACGCCGAGGTCGAACCCATCCTCAAGCGCTGCGGCTCTCCCATGGCCGTGGCCGGGCGCTATCTTCCGCAGCAGTCGTTAATCGGGCCGACGCTGTTTCCCATCTACCGGGTCATCATTCGGTCGCTGATTCTCTATTTCTTGCTGCCATGGTTTCTCCTCTGGTTGGGCGTCGCCATCTTTTCCCCAGACTTTCGCGCCGACCATCCTGGCGCCGCGCTGTTCGCATCGCTCGAGCCCTGGTGGCTGGCGTGCACCTACTCGTTATTCTTGAATACCCTGATCTTCGCGCTTCTCGACCGGTCGCAAGCGCGGATGCATATGGTGAACGGCTGGAATCCGCGCTCGCTTCCGGCGGTGCGCGACCGCAACGTAATTTCCCGCGGGGGCACGATCTTCGAACTGACGGTCGTCGTGGCCACCCTGGCCACCTGGATTCAGCTTGACGCCTTCCGCCGCGTCTTCCACATCTTCGGCACCACCATCACGCTGTCATCCCGATGGCCCTTTTTTTTCTGGGCACTGGTGGTGGTCAGCGTGGCCGGCATCTTCGTCTCCTGTATGAATCTTTCCAATCCGCGCTGGACGCGCCTCACCGCCAGCCTTCGGTTCGGGCTCGACTGCTATTCTTTCGGGCTCATCTATTTGCTCTGCCGGGCCAATCTGCTGCAATCGCTAAGCGCCAGCGGTATCTCCTCCGCCGACGCCGGTGCTCTCGTCACGTCTTTCAACAACTGGATGGCGAGCATAGCTTTCTGGGTGCTGGTGGTTGGTGCGGCGGTGCTGTTTTTCGGTGTGCGCCGCATTCTTCGCGTCGGACCAAAAGCATGATCATGGAATCTCGCCGGTGGAGTATAACTTCCTGCCGATAATTGCTCGCAAGACCTTGCCTTAAGGGCCGGCAAAAGCCTTTAATCGCAAAGGCCGCGAGGGGTTCGCGAAGGACGCAAACAGGACCTGCCTGCCCGCGACACTTACGTCCGCTTAGTGGTATCTTCATAGCCTTACTAGAAGCTCTTAATGTTGGAGGAACCAAAGCTATGGCTCAGGTAAAGATCACAGTACGTCCCAATGGCCCCTATCGTGTGGAGGCGCCCGAGGGATCGATTGAACTCGTCGACGTGAATGGAACTCAGTATGACCTCACCGGCAAGCCCGCATTTTCTCTGTGCCGCTGCGGAGGTTCGGTGAACAAGCCGTTCTGCGACGGCACGCACAGCCGTATCGGATTTCAGGGCGCAGAACTTGCGGTCAAGAAAGCTGAGGGTTAGGTAGTGCAGTTTGAAAGCACGTTTCCTCAGCGGCTAAAGCCGCGACTGATTCTCGGGCAATTACGGCGCGGCTGAAGCCGCGCCCTGATACGAATCCTGAGTTTTTCCGCAGCTTGTAAAGCCGCGCCCTGATACGAATCCTGAGTTTTTCCGCAGCCTGTGAAGCCGTGCCCTGATACGAATCCTGAGTTTCCGCAGCCTGTGAAGCCGCGCCCTGATACGAATCCTGAGTTTTTCCGCAGCCTTAAAGCCGCGCCCTTTTAAAACGAATTCAAAGTGATCCACTACCGACGGTTAGCGACGAGTGTCCTGGCAGAATTGTTTTCGGGAAGGTTCGCGGAGCGTTCGTAATTGACTCGTCCGAAGCGCAGAGGGAGGCCGTAGTGATGGGCTGCCCCGATCGCGCCGCTGGCTAGCACAAGGGTGACGACAAGCAAAACTGCGAAGCGGCGAGGGGCTTGGTCCTGCTGCGGAGCGATGAAGGCGATGAGCGCACCGACGATCAGCCCGGTGATCAGGCCGCCGATGTGGGCGATGTTGTCGATGCCGGGGATTATCGCTCCGAAAATGAGGTTGTAGACAACAAATGCGCCCAGGCTGCGCAGCGTACCTGAGAGCGCGGAACGCGGGACTGAGAACTCACCCAGCTTGAACGCGGCGATGAGCGCTCCGGCGAGGCCGAAGATGGCTCCGGAGGCACCGACGCTGGGGGTGTAGGGGTGCCAGGCCGCGCTCGCGAGACTGGCTCCGACGCCGCAGATCAGATAGATTGCGACATAAGTCCAGCGTCCGTAGAGCGATTCGCAGAGCGCGCCCAGATTCCACAGGCACCACATATTGAAAGCGATGTGCAGCAGGCCGCCGTGGACGAACACGCTGGTCAGCAGCCGCGACCATTCTCCTGAGAAAGTAAGCGCGCCGACATTCGCGCCCCACGCTACAAGCTCGCGCACGGGGAAATCCATGACGGTGGAACCCGAGAGTGCCATGCCGAGGAATACAGCCACATTGATGCCGAGGATGATCTGCGTTACGCCGATGCTGGATTCGCGGCGGACCCAGGGCGTGGGCATGACGACTTGCGGCGCGTCGTCGGAGAGTTCACCGCGTTGCGCGGCCTCGTGCTGCACGCACCACTGGCAGATCTTCTTGCCGAAGGTTAATCCGGGAAGCTGACGGCCGCATCGAATGCAATTTGCCATGAATAGTAAAGAGTATCAGCAGTCTGGGGCGCCCGGCGAGTCGTGGAAAGCAAAAGCCCCGCGGTGAGCGGGGCTTTTGTGGAACTCTCGGTGCCTGGAAATCTGGGCACGCCTGCCAAGCATCTTCAGAGTATCTCCCGCCGATGGGGAAGTCAAGATGCTTGTGACGTGCCCGGCTACGTACTTTGGTTGGACGGTTGGACGGTCGCCGAGGAGGGCAGGGGAATCGAACCCCTCAGGCTGCAAAGCAGCCGTCCAACGCTTGGCAGGCGAGCCCAGTACCCACACTGGGAGTGCCCTCCTAAGCCGCACCTGCCTTGGAATGATTGTAGTCATGCAAAGGTGCGATCTGTAGCCAGCCGCAGCACAAAATTGCGCGCTAGTTCCATTCCGGCACTGTGCGGGCACTGTGTAAGGACCGTGGGTTACTTGCTTTCAGAGCCGCAGTATTCACGCAGCTTCTTGGCGAGCTGTAGCCAATAATCCTTCCCGAAGCCGCGAGCCGTCGGAGCCGGCGTATGCACAAAACAGGTCGGACCGATCTTTAGATGATCGCCAGCCAACAGGGGGTGGCCCGCGATTTCTTGGAAGTGCTGCGTCTCCCTTAGCCCGTACATGAGGACGAGTTTGGGCTTGTATTTGTCGATCCTTCTGCGAATCTTTCCGATTCGCTCCGCGCGGAATATCCCTGAATCAAAACTTATTGCCTTTTTTACTTTCAGCTTGTTCGCGGCGAGCGAACAGAGCTCAATCACGCATGTCTCGCTGTTCTTCATGCCCCATAATCTCTGTTGGTAATACCGAATGTCCTCAAGGCCCGGTTCCTTCCCGCTGCGATAGGCGAGCAAGAGCCGAATGAGGTGCTTCCAGGTCGATTGAAGCAGAGGCGGCGGGACTTCCCTGTGCCACTCATCTTGCCAAAGCCGAAATGGTGCTCCTTGCAGTCAACCGAGTTCGCCGCTCCCAGCTTGATCCACGCGTCGCAGCGCGGTTCGTCTAAATCCGCTCGCTGTTCCTCGGCGGTTGTTGCCTTCCGTGTTGCCCGGCTCTGGTCCGATAAACCAATATGGCGCATCCCAGCGACCGTATCCGTACCACTCGCGTGCCATGTCGCCTGCGTCGGCGTCAGGTCCGTTTGTAACCCAGCTCGATTCAATAACCCGGATTCTGGACATGCGGCCATCCATGATGGGACCCAGGTCGATGTTTTTTGGGTTAGGTTTTCCTACTGGAATGGAAGAGGCAACTTCTACGAGTTGCCCTAGCTTAGTGAGCTCCCGAACGTGATACTGAATGCTCTCGGGGATCGTGACCACTTGCGTCCGTTTTTTGAATGTTTTCTCGTAAGCTCCCTTGTCAATGGCCTCTACGACTTGGTCACGGGTAAAAGGCTCGGGGATTTTAGCGATGGCCTCGATTACCAGCGCACGCTGCCCTCTGTAAGGTACGGTCCCAAGACTTGCGGTTCGGTTGAACTCAGTTACTACCTCATAAGCGCTCGATGGAACCTGTTAGTGGATCGTCTTGGTCTTCCGCGACATGTAATCCATCAGCAGGTATTGCCCCAGCGTGTAGGGCGTGGTGAAGTAGGCTTTGCCGCGGCACATCTCGGTGACTTTCTGGACGAATTGCACCAAGCCATAATCGGACGCGAGCATGAAGGTGTTGATTAAGACGCCGGCGCGTTTGCACTTGGAGACTTCTTCCAGCGTCTGGCTCACGACGAGCGGGTCGAGGCCGAAGGCGTTTTTGTAGATGCGTCCGTCTTCGAGGGTTAGGGCGGAGGGTTTGCCGTCGGTGATCATGACGATCTGCTTCATGTCTTTTCTTTGGCGCTGCAAGATGCGTTGGGCAAGGCGCAGGCCTTCGCGCGTGTTGGTGTAATACGGTCCGACTTTGACGCGGGCGAGTTGCGAGAGCGGGATTTCTTCGGCGGAGTCGTGGAAGAGCACCAGCGAAAGCGAGTCGCCGGGATACTGCGTGCGGATGAGATGCGAGAGCGCCATGGCAACTTTTTTCGCGGGCGTGAAGCGGTCTTCGCCGTAGAGGATCATTGAGTGCGAGCAGTCGAGCATGAGCACGGTGGCGCAGGAAGATTGATACTCGCACTGGTGCACTTGCAGGTCGCGGTATTCGATGTTGAGCGGCAGGCTGAGGCCTTCGCGCTGGATGGCGCTGGAGAGCGTGGCGGTGATGTCGAGGTTGAGCGTGTCGCCGAATTCGTAGGTGCGGGAAGCGCCGCTGGCTTCGATGCCGGTGGCGAGGTCGCGGGTGTCGTGGCGTCCAAAGCTGGATTTGCCGAGCGAACCAAGCAGGTTGCGCAGGGATTTGAAGCCGAGGAAGTCGAGGCTCTTGTCGGTGATTTCAAATTTGGCTTGCGGCGCGTTTTCGCCGACTTGGCCGCCGACGCCGGACGGGCGAGCCGGATCGGGAGGCTGGTCAATTGAAATGTAGTCTTCCTGCTGCATGCGCTCGATCAGTTTTTCGATGAGTTCGTCGAGTTCGCCATCGGCCGCCATTTGTTGCAGGCGCTCGCGCATGTCTTCGTCGAACTGATCGCCTTCCATCAGGGCCTGCTCGATGGCGCGGCGAAGATCGTCGAGCGTTTGCTCACCCTGGGGCATTTCGTACCACATGTCGCTCTGGAAGCCGCTCTGCAAGAGATAGTCGGAGAGTGCGCTGAGCAGGTCTTCCATGCTCATCTCACCCGCGGGGTCGGGGATGAATTTGGAGTAGCGGATGCGTTTCATAAGCAGTGGTCAGAGGTCAGTGGTCGGTGATCAGTAAGACCTAAGGACCAGTGGCCTTGACTGACCACTGGCCACTGTCCACTGACCACTGCTCTTCAGTTAAACTGCCTTCTCTGCCGGTACGGCGGTTCTTCCTTTTCGAAGGTTTTCTCGCGCTCGCGCGGCTCCGGTTTCTTTTCTCCGGCTTTGAAGACTCGCTCTTCGTTACGGCCGATGCGCTTGTGGGCGTGCAGGCCTTCGAGGATGAATTCGGCGGCCGAGACCTGCTGCTCGGGACTTTCTTTCTGCGAGACGCCGAGCGGGCCGAGCTTATCGATCAGGCCCTGAATTCCCTTCAGGTTTTCGAGAGCTTCGACAGCGGAGACTGAATCCGAAAGTTGAATCTCGCCGCCGAGGTCGAACCATTGCACGATCTGTTGGACGTTGGCGGCGGTAAAATATTCGTCGTATGTCTTGGCGATGGCGGCGCGGATTAGTTCGCGTCCTACGAAGTCAGCGCCTTTCATCTCGCCTTCGTATTCGAGTTCCAGTTTGCCGGTGATGGCGGGCAGCGCGGCATAGACGTCGCTGATGCGCGGCACGACGAGCTTCTCGTCGTTGCGGAGGGCGCGGCGCTCGGCGTTCGAGATGACGTTCTCCATCGCTGAGATCGGCAAACGCTGGCTTACGCCGCTCCGCTTGTCGATTTTCTTGTCTTCGCGGGCGGCGAAGGCGATGCGTTCGATCACTTCCTGAATGTAGGTGGGCAGGTGCATCGCATGTCCGTTGCGGCTGGTCCAGGCTTCCTGTGTGGTAATGGCGATGCCTTCATCCACCGTGGCCGGATAGTGTGTGCGAATCTCGGAGCCGATGCGGTCCTTCAGAGGCGTGATGATTTTTCCACGGGCGGTGTAATCTTCCGGATTCGCGCTGAAGACGATGGCTACGTCGAGCGGCAGACGAATGGGATAGCCTTTAATTTGAACGTCGCCTTCCTGCATTATGTTGAAGAGGCCGACCTGAATTTTTCCGGCGAGGTCGGGAAGTTCGTTGATGGCGAAGATGCCGCGATTGGCGCGGGGGAGCAGTCCGTAGTGAACGGTGAACTCGCTCGACAGTTCGTGGCCGCCGCGGGCGGCTTTGATGGGATCGATGTCTCCGATGAGGTCAGCGATGGTTACATCGGGCGTGGCGAGCTTTTCCACGTAGCGGTCGTCGGGCGCTAGATAGGAAATAGGAGTGGTATCGCCGAGGCGCGCGACTTCTTCGCGGCAGCGGCGGCAGATCGGCGCGTAGGGGTTGTCGCGGATTTCACAGCCGGCGAGGTAGGGCATGTGAGGATCGAGCAGCGTCGTCAAGGCGCGCAGGATGCGGCTTTTGGCCTGACCGCGCAGGCCCAGCAGAATGAAATTGTGCCGCGAGAGCACGGCGTTCACGATCTGCGGAACGACGGTGTCGTCGTAGCCGACGATGCCGGGGAAGATGCTTGCGTCGTCGTGGTGGCGCAGGCGGGCGATGAGGTTATCGCGAAGTTCATCTTTCACGCGGCGGTTGCGCAGGCGTTCTTCGGAAAAAGCACTGCGGCGCAATTCGCCCAGCGTGCGCGGAAGACTCATGAGGGAACCCCCGAATACTTTTCTGGATTATACGCGGAAGAGCGGGCTTCGGGCTTTGGCTGCCAGGCTTCGGGAAAATCGCTCGATGCAAGTTCCGGGATTGCCGAAAGCCGAAGCCCGAAAGCCGAAGCCCGGTCAGTAGACATGCCCGTTGCCGCCGGCCCTTTCGCGGGCGGTGGCGGCGCGGCGGAGGTTAGGGATAATGGTTTCTAGATAACTGATGAGCAGTGAAATGCGTTCTGGTTCGGAGCGCAGCCCGAGCAGCTTTTGTTTGAAATCCAGGTCGAGGGGCAGGGAACCGGCTAGATAGAAAGAGAGCAACGTGGGGTCGGCGGCGCTTAGATCTTGCGTGGCGCCCGCGATGGCCAGCAGTTCGGAGTGCAACTGAGCCGCGCGCGACGTGTCTTCCGTCGGCGGAGTGCCGGGTTCGTCGTCTGATCATGAGAATCTCGGCCTGAAGAAAAGAACGTTCCTGATTGACGCGCAGCACTTCGAAACGCTTGCGGCCTTCGGTGACCAGGTCGAGGCGGCCGTCGGGATACTCCTTCACGACGGTGACGATTTCGGCGGTGCATCCCACGTCGGCGAGACCCTGCTCGACCGCGCGCACGACGCCGAAATTGCGATGCTCGGCGAGGCACTCGCCAATCATTTCTTTGTATCGAGGTTCGAAGACGTGCAGGGGCAGGGGCGTGCCCGGGAACAGGACGACTTCGAGCGGGAACAGCGGCAGAAGGTCGTCCACAACGGTCTCCGGTAGAGTGCGGGTTGAGCTGCGAAAACGGGGCGAGAACCAGCGTTGCCGTTTTGATTGTACCGCAGCGCTTGACTTCACAACTTGCGAGGAATAAAAGCGCGCTATGGACCTTGCAGGGAAAATCGTGGTGGTGACGGGCGCTTCCATGGGAATCGGAGAAGCGATTGCGAAGACTTTTACCGATCAGGGGGCAAGCGTGGTGATGCTGTCGCGCGATGCGGGCCGGGTTGAGGCAGCGCGAGCTCGGGTGGGACACAGCGAACGCACGCTGGCCATGGCTTGCGACGTCAAGCATCGAGAGGACGTTGACCGCGCGATCGGGCTAACCCTGCATCACTTTGGCAGAATCGATGTTTGGGTAAATAACGCGGGCCACGGGATGCTGGATTCTGTGGCGCAGATGGAGATGGCGGCGTGCCGGGAAATGTTCGAAACGAATTTCTTTGGTGCGGTGGGGACCATGCAAGCGGTAATTCCGGTGATGCGTCAGCAGGGCGGGGGGACGATCATCAATATCTCGAGCGTAGCGGGTCATATTCCGGTGCTGTTTCATGCGGCTTACAGCGCGACCAAGTTTGCGCTGAATGCCATCGGCAAGGCGGCGGGCGTGGAGTTGAAGAAGGATGGGATTCATGTGCTGACGGTTTGTCCGGGCCGCGTGCGGACGCTGTTCAGCGAGAATGCAGTGCATGGCAAGGAAGTGAAGCGAGTGGGACCAGGGCGGGGGATCAGCGCGGAGCGTGTGGCTCGGGCAACGCTGCGGGGCTATTTAAAGCAAAAGCGGGAAGTGATTGTGCCCTGGACGATGCATCTTCCGGTAAAGATCTATCAGCTTTTTCCTGGGCTGGTGGAGCGGGCTATGGAGCGGATGGCAAGATAGTGGTCAGTGACCAGTGACCAGTGGCTACCAGTGGCCAGTGATCAGTGATCAGTAAAATCGCGCTCAGCTAAGTTCTTGCTGACCACTGATCACTGATGACTGACTATGACTGACCACTGATCACTGACTCTTCAGCTCCGCCAGCATGGCTTCCATCTCGCCCTGGGCGTGGAGGTTTCCAGTTCGACGGGCGGAGGCGATGCCGTCGGTGAGCATAGTCTTGGCTTCGTCGGTTCTGCCGGCACGGGCCAGGGTTTGCGCAGCCATGAAATAGCCGGGAGTGTAGTCGGGATTGTTTTTGAGCAGGATGGAGAATTCGGCGAGCGAGCGATCGAGATCACCCTGCCTGGAGTATTCCATAGCCAGGCCGTAGCGGGCGAAGGCGTCGTTCGGATTCTGGGTGAGGATCTCGTTGAGGGCGGCGGTGCGGTCCATAGGCAGTTCTCAGTTCTCAGTTCTCAGTTCTCAGTTCTCAGTTCTCAGTTCTCAGTGAGATGAGAGTACTACAAATGGTTGTACCTGCTGCAGATTGTTGGTAGTGGCATTGGCGTTCGGTTGGTGAGTAGAATGGGCGATCAACAAAGTTTGGAGAATCGAACAAGTGGCTTGTCCGTTTTTCATGCCGGTGCAACGGTTAGAGAATGGGGCCTGGCTGCATGCGGGACGGCTTCCACTGGGATGCGGGTGGAGTGGGCACTGCACGGCGCCGGGACATGAGGGTGAGGCTCCATCGCAGGAAGAGTTGCAGGAGTTCTGCAACCTTGGGTATGCCGAGGGTTGCGGGCGCCTGCCGCGGGAGCGGGCGTGGGATTCGGTGCGGTTTGCGGCCAGGACCGTGGAGAGCGGTATGGAGAACGGGAATCGCACGCGCATTCAGGTTCACTATGTATGCGAATTGGGACATCGTCCCGCGGAGCACGGAGTATTGGAGTTTGATCCGGCGGAGAGGCGGTGGGAACGCTCGCATCGCGACAGCCGCGTGCAGCGGATGGCGGAGTGTTTTCTGGAGTCCTATGTTGAGAAGAGGAAGAGGCAGGAAGTGACGCGGGCCAGTTAGAGGTGATCGCGGCAGCGGCCGGGCTTCGCCCTGCGGACAGCCGAGGGCGGCGGTCCCCACATGAGCAATTGCGACCAATGGAAAGAGGGAACGCGACGATGAGCGAAGCGATACTGATGCCACGGCCGGTGAGGGATTCGCAATCGGAGATGGCGGAGATTGTTCTGCCGAATGATGCCAACCCGCTGGGCGCATTACTGGGCGGCCGGTTGATGCATTGGATCGATCTGGCGGGCGCAATGGCGGTTCACCGGCATGCCCGGAGCTACGCCGTCACGGCTTCGGTAGATCACATCGACTTCCTCGTAGCGGTGAGGGTAGGAGATCTGGTGATTCTGCGCTCCTCAGTAAACCGGGTTTTTCATACCTCGGTGGAAGTTGGGGTAAAGGTTTTCGTGGAGAACTATATTGCCGACACGGCGCAGCACGTGGCCTCGGCATATCTCACGTTTGTCGCGATCGACGCGCAGGGGAACCACTTGAAGGTTGCTCCGGTGGTTCCGGAGACCGAGGAACAGCAGCGTCGCTACGACGATGCGGGGCGTCGGCGCGAAGTCCGGCGGGCAGAACTGGAGCGGCGGCGCAAGGCGAAACGATAATCCAGAATAAGCGTGTCCCGGCGTCACATCAGGCGCCCGCCGGAATCGATAGCCTGTACAGTGCCTGGGAGTTTTTCATGGATAGCGCGCTTCTGGTTCATCGCATTCACTTCGCATTCACGATTACCTTCCACTATCTGTTTCCGCAACTCACCATGGGCCTGGCGCCGCTGATTGTGGTGCTGAAGACCCTCGCGCTGCGCCGCAATAATGAGACCTACCACGAGGCGGCACGATTCTGGGCGCGAATCTTCGGCATCAACTTCGTGCTGGGCGTGGTGACCGGAATCCCGATGGAATTTCAGTTTGGCACGAACTGGTCGCACTTCTCGCGCTTTGCCGGCGGCGTGATCGGTCAGACCCTGGCCATGGAAGGCATGTTTGCTTTCTTTCTGGAGTCGGCGTTTCTGGGCCTGTTTCTTTACGGAGAGAAACGTCTCAGCCCGCGGGCGCACTGGTGGTCGGCGGTCGCGGTTTTACTGGGATCATGGCTGTCGGGTTTCTTCATCATCGCTACGGACGCGTGGATGCAGCATCCGGTGGGCTACGTTGGCGCAGCGGATGGCTCGGTGCAGTTGAGCAGCTTCTGGGAGCTGGTGCTCAATCCGTGGGCATGGTGGCAGTATGCGCACAACATGAGCGGAGCCGCAATCACCGGCGCGATTGTGATGGCTTCGGTGGGTGCGTTCTACCTGCTGTGGGGAAAGTATGAGGCGCATGCGCGGATTTTCGTGCGCGTCGGCGTGATCGCCGGATTGATCTTCAGTCTTTTGCAATTATTTCCGACCGGCGACGGACAGGGGCGGATGATTGCCGAGAATCAACCCGTCACACTGGCCGCGATGGAAGCGCTGTTCGCAAGCCAGCCGGGAGCGCCGCTGGTGATTCTCGGCCAGCCGAATGTGGAGGAGCGCAAGATTGACAATGCTCTGGAGGTTCCCGAGGCGCTAAGTTTTTTGACTTACCGGGCGTGGAAGGCCAATGTGCAGGGGCTCGACGCCTTCCCGCAGAAGCTGTGGCCAGATAATGTCGCGCTGCTCTATTACAGCTACCACATCATGGTGGGGCTGGGGACGATCTTCATCGCCATCATGGTGATCGCGGCATTCCTGCTGTGGCGTGGAAAGTTATTTTCCGCGCGCTGGATGCTCTGGATTCTGTTGCTGGCCTTGCCCTTCCCATATATCGCCAACACCGCAGGATGGATGACGGCGGAACTAGGGCGGCAGCCGTGGCTGGTTTACGGACTGATGCGCACCGCGGACGGATATTCGAAAATGGTGTCGGCGGGCAACGCAATGTTCACGCTGCTGGGCTTTCTCGGCATGTACACGGTGCTGGGGATTTTATTCTTATTCTTGGTGCGCCGCGAGATTGAACGAGGCCCGGTGGCTGGGATGAGTTCGGGACACTAGAAGGGTGGAGCAGGCCTTCTAGGCCTTGCGTCAAAAGAGACTGCGAACGAGCGGGCGTAGCCCCTGAGGGGTGCAGACGTTGCGAGGAGTGCGATGGAAACGCTATGGTTCATGATCATTGCTGCGATGGTGGCGGCATACGCAGTGCTGGATGGCTTCGATTTAGGCGCCGGCGCAATTTACCTGGGTGCGGCCCGGACGACTGACGAGCGGCGCAAGATTCTGCGCGCTATCGGGCCGGTGTGGGATGGTAATGAAGTCTGGCTGGTCGCCGCCGGCGGCACGCTCTACTTCGCTTTCCCCTTGCTCTATGCCTCAAGCTTTAGCGGCTTCTACCTGCCGCTGATGATGGTGCTGTGGCTGCTGATGCTGCGCGGCATCGGCATCGAACTGCGCGCGCACATGGAGAATCCGGTCTGGGTGGGATTCTTCGATTTGATTTTCTGTGTTGCGAGTGCGCTGCTGGCGATCTTCTTCGGAGCGGCGCTGGGCAACGTGGTGCGCGGCGTGCCTCTGGGGGCCGACGGCTATTTCTTCGAGCCGCTTTGGACGAACTTCCGGGCTAGCGGCAATACTGGAATTCTCGACTGGTACACGGTGCTCACTGGCGTAATCGCGCTGGTGACGCTGACTGCGCATGGGTCGCTGTATGTCGCGGTCAAGACCGATGGCGAGTTGAATCAGCGAACTCGCGGCATCGCGCAGTGGGCGTGGCCCGTGCAACTGATCTTGACTATCGTGGGCTTGGTGGCAACTTGCTATGTGCAGCCGACGGCGCTCGACAACTACAAGCAACATGCCATCGGATATCTAATTCCCCTGGTTGTGTTTGGCAGTCTCGCCGTGATGATCTACGCCATCCGCAAAGGGCAGGACAAACTTGCGTTCATGGGATCGGCTCTTTACATCGTGGGGATGCTGGTGGGGGCGGCGTTTGCGCTGTATCCCGTGGTCTTGCCGGCGAGCACAAGTCCGGCCTACAGTCTCACCATCTACAACACGGCCGCAGGCCGGCACGGGCTCACGGTCGGGTTCACGTGGTGGGTTTTGGGAGCGGTCCTGGCTGTCGCTTACTTCGTCTTGCTGTTCCGCATGTTTCGAGGAAAGGTGCGGCTGGAAGGGGAAGGGTACTGAGGTTTCCCGGCTTGCTCCGCGGCCGTTCTTCGCGCTCTCTGCGTTTCGATCGTTGGGTTGTGTCGTCAAGCAAACAGCATAATCGCAGAGTGCGCTGAGAAATGCCGCGGGGAGCGCGGAGGCCGTTCTGCTCCCTCATCGCCCTGTATAATCTTAGGTGTTCGATCCATCCTGATTGATTCTTGGAGTGTGATCCCTTGAGTGCACATATGCCGTCTCATCCCGGGCAAGCCGCGCCGGGTCCGCAACCGTTGCCGGGAGTTGATGCCATCATCGCCGTAGGTTCGGGCAAGGGCGGAGTGGGAAAGACCACGCTGTCGGTGAACCTGGCTGTGGCTCTCGCCAAGATGGGACACAAGGTTGGCCTGCTCGACGCCGATGTGTACGGGCCGAACGTGCCGCTGATGCTGGGCGTGAGCGGGCAGCCGAAGATGGCCGGGGATAACCGCATCGAGCCGATCGAGGCGTTTGGGCTGAAGGTGATCTCGGTTGGATTTCTCAATCCCGGAGACAAGCCCATTATCTGGCGCGGTCCCATGCTGCACCAGATCGTGAAGCAGTTTCTGGGAATGGTGGAGTGGGGACACCTCGATTACATGGTCGTCGATTTGCCGCCGGGGACGGGCGATATCGCGCTGTCGCTGGTGCAGTCGGTGCCGCTGACGGGCGCGGTGGTGGTGTCGACTCCGTCCGATGTTTCGCTGCAGGACGCGCGCAAAGCTATCGAAATGTTCCGGCAAATGAAGGTGGATCTGGTGGGCGTGGTCGAGAACATGAGCTTTTTTACCTGTCCGCACTGCCACCACGAGATCGATATCTTCTCGCGCGGCGGCGCGGAGAAAATGGCGCAGCAGTTCGGCGTGCCGTTTCTGGGAAGCATTGAGCTCGCTCCCGAAGTGCGCCAGGCCGGCGACGGAGGCAAGCCGATCGTGCTGGAAGGTGAGAATTCGCCGCACGCCAAGTCGATCTTCGAGTTCGCGCGAAGGGTGGCTGCGCGCGTGGTGGAGATCAAAGCCGGCGAGACGGCCAGCGTGATTCAGATTCAGTAGAGCGCTAGCTACGAAGAGCTGTTTTGCAATCGAAAGTGGATCGTTAGCAGGGCATCCAGCGCGTGCTGACCCCAATGGGAGTAGAACAAGAGGCGCCATGTCCAGATGGCATCTTCGTCGGGCAAGCCTTGATGCGTCTCCCTGAAAACGAGTCCATTTTTCAGGTCGCGGTAAATGTCGGCCATGTCGTCTGCCAGAGATCCGAGGATTGCTTCGCTGTCTTCAGTAGGATCGAACACCTGATGATAGAGGTCCCAGTCCCCTAATTTTTCCTTAAGGAAGTTGTAGAGCTCGCCCCATTCTTGCTCGCTGAGACCATCTATGCGAAGACTACCGCGTTTGCTCTTCTCCTGGAGTTCGTCGTCGTCATCTCTTGATACGTCCGGCAGGCTGATAGCTTCGCTGATCAATTCGGGAAGTATTGGATAAAGCGTGGTAAGCAGTTCCGTTTTGTCCAAACTTGACGCGGAATCCACGACCGAGCAGAACAGTCTTGCGACCGCGCTAAAGCGATCAGCGATTTCCGCGATTTCATCCGGCGTAGCCATGTGGCGGTCTTATCCTAGCCTTTTACTCCCGAGAATCGCGAGAGCCGCCAAACAGTATCCGCTTCGCCATCTGTCAGGATCAACTCAGCCATCATCTCCCCCAGTGCCGGGCCATGTTTGAATCCGTGCCCCGATCCGCCGCCGAGCAACCAGACGTTGTCCATTCGGAGATGGCGGTCGACGATGAAGTTGCCATCGGCAGTCTGCTCATACTGGCATACGCGGCTCTCGATCAGGGGAGCATCTTTCATCGCAGGAAAACGAAAGGCGACGTATTCGCGAACGCGCCTCAGCGTTGCCCTGTTGACGACTCGTTCGCCCGAGGTGGGGTCGCAGCTAGGACCTCGCGTGTCGTCGGCCACCTTGAAACCGCGCCGATCGCTGCCTGGAATGCCGTAGAAAAATCGTTCGCCGTGATCGCCCCACACCGGAAGATGCGCGTCGGTGAAGCGGGAGTCTCCGGCGGGCGTGCCGAAGAAGAAAATCTCCTGCTTGGTCGAACGAATAACGCCGCCCAGAGTTTCAGGGAACAGCTTGCTCATCCACGGGCCGCAGGCGAAGACATAGTGATCGGCTTTGAGCCGCGAGCCGTCGGAGAGTCTTAAGCTGCGCAAAGGCTCGATCTCCAGCCCATCAGCTGATACCGCGAGCTGCCGGTACACTCCACCTTGTCCGACGAATGCATCCACCACGGCCTGGCAACTGGCGCGGGCATCAAGATATCCGCTCTCAGGTTCGTAGATTCCCCAAGGAACGTCCGCGAAGTTAACCTGCGGCCAGCGTTTTTTCATTACGGACGTGGAGAGTTCCTGAAACTTGATACGGGCATCACGCAGCAGAGGGAGAGACCCGCGCTCGAACGAGTCATCGCGGCTGCTGACCATCCACAGCACGCCGGTGCGATGCAGAAACTGCCGCTTCCAGCGCCGTTCGTATTTCACCCACAGCTTGAGGGCGCGGGCGGCAAGTTCGGTATAAGGCTGTTCAGGGCCATAGGTGCCTCGCATGATGCGAGTCTCGCCTCCGGAAGACGCGCGCGAGTTGCCCGGACCCCAGGCGTCAAGCAAGGTGACACGGGCGCCTCGTTCCAGCAGGTGAAGAGCAGTCCAGCCCCCGAAGGCTCCGGCTCCAACGACTACGACGTGGGGTTTGGACTTCATCTCGAACGTTTCCGCAGCATGCGAGTTGAGGATACGCGGGCTTGGCTGGGTAGGGAAGATGCGGCTACAGGTTCCGGCAGGGCCGAGCCCTCCAAAGGAATCACTGGCCGCCTGCTACCGATTCGCAGGTCAAATCGTCTACATGTTCGAGTCTTGAGACTGTCGCAAACCGGGAAAGAGGTGCCGCGCAAAATGATCACTCGACGAGAAGCCGTTCGCCTGTTGGGTTCAGCCTCAGCCGGAGCCTGGTTTGCGGCGCAGATGGCTCTCAACGTTTCGATGGCGCCATTTGCCTCCGCCACAAAAGCCGATACCACACCGCCTCTCGCACCGGGAGCACCGGCATCGCCGCAGAGGACCGCGCTGATTGAAGCGTTCAGGAAACAATCCGAGGGGCTGCAGAAGAAGTTCGAGGCGCGCACGCACAAGAGTGACTGGGCGATGCCCTATCGTCTGTTCCGGCCCGAGGCAACCGGGAAAGTGCCCCTCGTCCTGTATCTGCATGGCAGCGGCGGCCTGGGCGACGACAATTTGAAACAGCTGGCCTTCGGCAACATTTTTGGTACGCGGGTCTGGCTGCTTCCGGAGAACCAGAAGCGTTTTCCCTGCTACGTGGTAGCGCCGCAGACCGATCGGGGATGGATCAAATACGATTTCTCGCACGAGCCGGCGAAAGAACTGCCCGGCTTCGGCGACGGGGCACGGTTGGCGCTGGAGATCGTCGATGCATTGCGCCGCGAGTTCGCTATCGATGACCGCCACATTTATGTAGCTGGAAACTCGATGGGAGGCGCGGGAGTTTGGAATATGCTGGCGAATCGCGCCCATTTTTTCGGCGCTGCGGTGATCTGCTGTGGCGGCGAGTCTCCCGATGATGGCACCGGATCGATTGAAACGCCAGTATGGAACTTCCATGGCGAATCCGATGAGGCCGTTCCCGTGTCGTCATCCCGGGAACGTATGGCGGCCCGCCGAAAGGCAGGCGGGCACCCGCTCTACACCGAGTATGCCGGGGCAGATCACGATGGCACAACCAGATTGGCTTTCACCGAGCCGGAGTTGGTGAAGTGGGTATTCTCTCAGCGCCGCGCCTGACCATAGGATTCATAAACATGACGACACTAACGAAAGCCTTGATTGCTGGTCCCTCACTGGCATGCCTTCTAGCGGCGGGCGAGATTACCCTGCAGGCATCCGGGACTACGAATGCCGGGTCTGACCAGGAAACCAAAGCGCCGGTTCTAACTTTGTCCTTGGATTCCACGGATGGGCTGGAAGTGCAAAGCATCCGGGAGAACGGCCTCGAGGCGGTAAAGACGACGGTCGACCTTGCCACCTATCAAGGACGGCGCGCACTGCGGGAAATCAACGACCCCGGCGTGGCCGCTGATGGTACGGGAGCAAACGCTCAGATCCTGGCGATCGTAAAAGCCTCCGACTTCAAGGATGGCACCATTGAAGCTGACGTTGTTGGCTTGCCACGCCAGGGGGCCCCGCTCGGCGCTCCCGGGTTTGTGGGCATCGCGTTCCACGTCCAGGATCATGGAACGCGCTACGAAGCGTTCTATCTGCGGCCGCGCAACTCTCGACTCGACGATCAGCTCAGGCGCAACCATTCCACTCAGTACGTGAGCCGGCCGGGTTTTCCCTGGAGGCGTTTGCGGGAGGAAAACCCCGGCGTGTACGAATCCTACGTCGATCTCAACCCAAACGCTTGGACCAGGATCAAGATTGTGGTGGCGGGGACCACCGCCAAACTCTACATCAATGGCGTTGATCAACCCTGTCTGATCGTGAACGACCTGAAATTGGGCGACACCCATGGCCAGGTTGCGCTGTTTAGCGCTTCCGATACTGAGGCATACTTTTCGAACCTGGTTGTTAGGTAGCGCGGAAAGAGTGACGGAACCAAAGCATCCTTCTGCGGCTTATCTTCCTCTCCCTATCCATCTAAAGCCGCTCATCCAAACGTCCTTGACAGGAAGGTGGAGCGTTCCTAGAATCCAAGCAGGGCGCAGCTTTGCGTCCTAAGCTAAGTTTTTGCATCTAAAATACTTAGCTGGAAGCATGGAGTTGCGTCGGCCTTGGTGATCCCCATAACACGAAATGCCATCTGATCCCAATATCGGCAAGCGGGAACGCGAAGTCCTGACGGCGATCGTGGAGACTTTTATTTCCACGGGGGAGCCGGTCGGGTCGCGCACGCTGGCGCGGTCCAGCCGGGAAGGTCTGAGTCCGGCAACGATTCGCAACGTGATGGCCGACCTTTCAGAGGCTGGATTCCTCGAGCAGACGCATTCCTCATCGGGACGCATTCCGACCACCGACGCATACCGTTATTACGTGGAGCAGATAACGGGAACGGCGAAGCTGGCGCCGCAGGACGAAAGCATGATTGCCGACTCGCTGGCCGGCGTCACCGACGTGCAGGAGTTCATGGAGCGCACGTCGCATGTGTTGTCGCTGATTTCGCGGAACGTGGGCGTGACCGTGGCCACCAGCGGCGCGAAGAACGCGCTGGAGCATGTGTACTTCTCGCGGTTGGGCGATCAGAAAGTGCTGGCCGTGCTGGTTACGCGTTCCGGATTGGTGCGCGACCGGGTGTTGAGGCTCGATCTGCCGCAGTCGGAACTCGATCTTGCAGCGCGTTACATCAACGAGAATTTTCGCGGCTGGACCATGGAGTCGATGTGCGCCGAACTGGGACGCAGGATCGAGCAGGAACGCAGCGAGTACGACCGCCTGATGAGTTCCATCGAACAACTCTACAAGCAAGGGGCGCTCGCCGCAGAAGCGGGCGCGCAGATGGTCTTCGTGGAAGGCGCGGCCAATCTGGTCACGGGGCAGGAAGACCGCCAACGTTTGCAGGACATGCTGAAGACGCTCGAGGAAAAAGAAAAAGTCGCGCAGCTCCTCGGGGCATACCTCGATGTGAAGCAGGAAGCGGTGAGGGTGGTGATCGGCCTCGATGATGCGCTGCCCTCCATGCAGAACTTCGTGCTGATCGGAGCTCCGGCGCGCTCGGGAACCGACATGTTTGGCTCGCTGGCAGTGATCGGGCCAACGCGGATGGATTACCAGCATACAATGACTGCGGTTTCCTACATTGCGCGCCTCTTTGACAAAATTCTGAATGAATCGGAGTAATCATTGTTTCTATGGGTAAAGTGAACGGTAAGTCGGAAGCACAAAATGCCGGGCTGGATTTGGATCACGAGTTGCCGGCCGGTGGCGACGGGGATGACGCTACAGTCGCGGACGTCTCCGGGGAATCGCCTGCCGCCGAATCGGAATTGCAGAAGTTGAAGGCAGAACTGGACTCTCTCCGCGACCGGTTGGCGCGGGCCCAGGCGGAATTCGATAACGCGCGCAAGCGGGCGGCGAAGGAACAGCAGGAGTTTCGCGAATACGCCGTCGCCGACGCGATCAAGTCCCTGTTGCCGGCGATGGACAGCCTGGAGCGCGCACTTCATGTGAAGTCGGATGCTGCCGAACTTCGCGGGGGTGTCGAACTGATTTACAAGCAACTGCTCGCCGCCTTGGCCAAGCTGTCGGTGAATCCCATTGCGTCGAAGGGGCAGCCGTTTGATCCGCGTTACCATGAGGCCATCGAGATGGTTGAGACCACCGACGCTCCCGACCATCAGGTGATCGAGGAACTGCAACGCGGCTACAGGTTCAAGGACCGCCTGCTGCGGCCTGCGATGGTGAAGGTCGCGAAGAATCCGGGGAAGTAGTTTCCGGCCCGTAACGCTTTCTGATTCTCTTTCTTAATAAGGAAAGGCACTTATTCTGGCCACCAACGCAAAACGCGATTATTACGAAGTCCTGGCAGTGAGCCGTACCGCAAGCGAAGGAGAACTGAAGAGCGCCTATCGCAAGCTTGCCATGCAGTACCATCCCGATCGGAACCCGAACAATCCGGATGCCGAAGAACGTTTCAAGGAAGTCACTGAAGCCTATGCGGTGCTGGCCGATTCCGAAAAGCGCTCTCTCTACGATCGCTTCGGCCATGCCGGGGTTGGCAGCGCGGGCAGTCCGGGCGGAGGTTTCGACCCCACAACGTTCCAGGACTTCGGGGAAATCTTCGGCGAATTCTTCGGGTTCGGCGATGCCTTCGGTGGTGGCGGGCGCCGCCGCAGCCGGGTTCAGCGCGGCGCGGATTTGCGCGAAGACATAACCATCGAGTTCGAAGAGGCCGCATTCGGCACCGAGACCCAAGTGATGGTGCGCCGTCACGAAGCCTGCGAGGATTGCCGCGGCTCAGGCACAGCGGCGGGCAAAGGTCCAACGACTTGCCGTTCCTGCAATGGCCGCGGGCAGGTGCGCTATCAGCAGGGATTTTTCAGCATCGCGCGGACTTGTCCCTCCTGTCAGGGAACCGGCAGCGTGATCACCGATCCTTGCCCGAAGTGTAAAGGCGAAGGCCGGCTTCTGCGGCAACGCGCCATCGACGCAAAGATTCCAGCCGGCGTGGAAGACGGCACGCGCATCCGGTTTACCGGCGGCGGCGAGGCCGGGCCCTTCGGCGGACCGGCCGGCGACCTCTACGTGGTGCTGCACGTGAAGGAGCATCCATTTTTCGTGCGGGAAGGAAACGATCTGCACTGCGCCGTCCCGCTGTCAGTAACGCAAGCGGCCATGGGCGCGGAGATTCGCGTGCCCACTCTCGAAGGCGAGCACACCCTGAAGATTCCAGATGGCACGCAGCCTGGCACCACGTTTCGCCTTCGCCACAAAGGAGTCCCGGTGCTGAACGGACACGGCAAGGGCGATCTCTACGTAGAAGTGCGCGTGCAGATTCCAACTAAGCTGAGCAAACGCCAAAAGGAGTTGCTCCAGGAACTGGAGACGACCGCGAAAGTGGATAATCAACCACTGATGCGTTCGCTGCTGGGTAAAGTAAAAGACATGTTCGGGTAGCGGGAAAATCGGGCAGAACTAGAGATCCGTATCACGATACGCCTTCAGGCGTATCGTAAGAGCCACATCATAGGCCGCGTCTTCAGGCGCTGCAACTCTCCCATCATGACCCGCCGCCGCTTCATCGCCGACGAAGTCTCCGGAGATCAAGCCGCCCTAGTCGGAGACCATGCGGATCATCTTGCCCGCGTGCTCCGAGCCCGAGTGGGACAGGATGTCGATATCGCAACCGGCGCAGCCGTGCGCCGCGGACGAATCACATCTGTTGCCGACCGTCGCGTCGAGTTTGAGCTAAACGAAGAAGTGTTCGCAGCAAGCCTCTCCGACATCACACTGTTCCTCGCTATTTTCAAGTTCGACCGCATGGAGTGGGCGATCGAGAAATGTACGGAACTGGGCGTCTCGCGCATCGTGCCGGTGATAGCACGGAGGACGGACTCCCATCTCGCTGCTGCCTCGGCGAAACGAGTAGAACGCTGGCAGCGCATCGTCAAGCAAGCCTCGGAGCAATCGCGTCGCGCCACGCCGCCAGAGATTGCTGCGCCGATCAAGGTCGGGGAAGCCTTGAGCCTTCAAGCTGCCTTGCGCATCGTGCTGGCGGAATCGGAAGAGCAAACTTTGCTGCGCGACGTTGTGAAACCGCAGACGGCAAGCGACGAAATTGTTCTCGCAGTTGGTCCCGAGGGCGGCTGGAGCGAAGACGAATTGCAGTCATTTCAGCAGGCTGGATGGATTTCGGCATCGCTCGGCAACACTATCCTGCGCGCCGAAACGGCTGCTATTGCTGCAACGGCGATCGTAGCGTCCGCGCTGCACGCACTCTAAGAAAGTTCATATGGGGACAGCCGCCCACGGCTGGCCGGTCGAGCGAAGCTCGACCCTTTCCTGCGCGCTGCCGATCATGGTGATATTCTGACCCGCGATGGTTGTCTCCAAACCACAATCTCATCCTCCTCCGTTCCTTCCCGACGATCGCCAGCGGGAAGCGATCGAGCACGTCCACGGAGCAATGCTGGTCGTTGCGGGCGCCGGCACGGGAAAAACTTCGGTCCTGATTAATCGCATTGCCCGCCTCGTCCAGCAAGGACACGCGAAGCCGGAAGAAGTCGTCGCCCTCACTTACACGGTAGCGGCTGCTGGAGAGATGCGAAATCGGGTCCGCGCGCTGCTCGGCAAGCCGATTCATTCGCTGACATTCCATGATTATTGCAACGACCTGCTGCAGCGCGCCAGGAAAAACTTTGGCGTGCTCGACGAAAAAGATCTGTGGATTTATCTCCGCAAAAGAATTCATGAACTGCATCTGGAACACTACGTTCGGGCAGCGAACGTAGGCCAGTTCCTCAACGATTTACTCAGTTTCCTGACCCGCTGTCACGACGAACTGGTCACACCCCAGAAGTACGCGGAATATGTTGCGCGGCTGGGGCGTGGCGAGTCATCAATCCACCGGGTTGCGAAGTCGAAAGATCAATTGAGCGACGCCGAGGTGATCGCGCGCTGCCAGGAAATCGCCCGCGTGTTCGCTACCACCGAGCGCTGGCTCCGCGAAGAAAATCTGGGCACATTCGGCCACATGATCACACGAGCCCACGAACTGCTAACGACCCACGAAAAGCTGCTCGCAGCGGAGCGAGCCCGCACCCGCTTCATCCTCGTCGATGAATTTCAGGACGCCAACTTCGCCCAGATCGAGATTCTGGCGGCGCTGGCCGGAGCCGAAGCGAGCGTCTTTGCCGTCGGCGATCCGGATCAGGCCATCTACCGCTTTCGCGGCGCATCCAGCGCGGCGTTTCACCTATTCCGCCGGCATTTTCCTCAGACCAAGCTGGTCGTGCTGGGCAAAAACCGGCGCTCGACTACTCCAATTCTGCAATGCGCCTTCGCCGTCGTAAACAAGAACCCTCCCGTGTTTGCAGCCACCGAGCGGGGCGCACTGGCCTACCGCCGCACTGCTCTCGAGTCCGCGCGGGAAGAGGACGCCAGGAAAGAAGGACAGACGCTGCCCGCTTTCCCCGTCGAAGCGATCGCTTTTGCCGCTAAAGACGCGGAAGCTCCCGATGTCGTCCGCCTCATTGAGGAGACCAAGCGGCATTCGCGATGCAAATGGAAAGACTTCGGCGTCCTGTACCGTTCTCACATTCACCGCGATAGCGTCGTCCAGCAATTGGCTGAACATGAAATTCCTCTCTCCATCGAGAACATGGACGTGAGCGACACGCCCGAGGTGCGGGATTTGTTTGCCTGTGTCGCCTCCGTGGTAGATCTGGGATCCGATGCCAATCTTTTCCGCGTCGCGGCTCTGCCGCAGTTTGAGGTGGATCCGGTACAACTGCGGGCGGCCCTGCGCGCGATTGCGAGGGAATCGAAAGAAGGGGTCCTGATTCCTCTGTCTTCGGTGCTGGACGGCGTGGCCGGCGGTCCGGCTGTCTTGCAATCCGTGCGGCAGGTGCGCGACGAAGTCAACCGCAAGCAGGCGAAAGCGCGTGCCGCTCTCGAGCTGATCGGAAGGCAATTCCAACTCGATCTCGATTCTCCAATCCTGCAGGCAGCATTGAAGTTTGCGGCTGACTGGGAAAACAAGCAAACCACCAAAACCAAAGAACTTGGCGAATGGATCGAGTACCTGGGATATTTCCGCGAAGCTGGCGGCGTGATTCCGATGGCGTCGAAAGATGACGAGGACGCCGTTCGCCTGATGACTGCACACGGGGCCAAGGGCCTGGAGTTTGCTCACGTCTTCATCCTGCGCGCGACCAGTGGCTCGTTTCCCACCGGCTACCGGGAAACGCTGGTGGAGTTTCCCCGCGAGTTGCGCGATTCCGATTCAGCCGCCGCCGGTGACGACAAGACCCTCAACGAGCAGGAGGAACGCCGCCTTTTCTACGTGGCCATGACGCGCGCCAGAGACTCACTACACATTTATGGAAAGCAGGGAATCGGCCGTGACAAAACGCCCGCCGGACTGATGCGCGAACTCATCGCTAACCCCGGACTGGGGCCATGGCTGCGGTCGCGTCCGGCTCTGGCTTCTCAACCTGAGTTGATCGAGATTGCCGCCGCAGCGGATCCAGCTTATCCCCAAGGATCGCGGCTGCCGGCCTGGCTTGAACTCCCGCCCATGGAAGGGTTGGGCGCACGCTTGAGCGCGTCGGCCGTCGAGAGCTACGAAACCTGTCCCTTGCAGTTCAAGTTTGAACGCGAATGGAAGTTATCGCGCGAGGTCCAGGCAGCCATGCAGTATGGGGCGACCATGCACCGCGTCCTCCGCACCTACTATGATTCGGTGCGCCTGGGCAGAGTGAGGACTGATGATGAACTGCTCCAGCTTTTTCGCGACGACCTGGCCACGACCGGAATCCAGGACGACTATCAGCGGGGCTTGTACTTGAAGAAGGGGCTGCAGCAGTTGCAGGATTTCCTGGCGGGGACGCACTCAACTTCCCCGCCGGATGTTCAGCACACCGAAGAATGGTTTGACGTTCAGATCGCCGGAACGAAGGTCATCGGAAGAATCGACCGAGTGGACCGGGCGCCCGATGGCACCGTGAACATCGTCGACTACAAGACCGGCAAGGCTCGATCGCAGGAAGATGCCGACGAGAGTCTGCAACTCTCAATCTACGCCATGGCTGCGCATGAGAAGTGGGGATACCGCGTGGGCGCTCTCGTCTTTCACAATCTGGAAGGCAACGTCCCGGTATTCTCGAAACGCGCGGAGTTTCAATTAGCCGAAGCGCGAGACCGGGTGCTGGCGGTGGCGCGCGGCATCGCGGAAGGGAACTTCGAGCCTAAGCTCGACTACCACTGCAATTTTTGCGCGTTTCGCGGGTTGTGTCCGGCGAGGGAAAAGCGGGTTCCGAATCTTGCGAAAAGTTCAGCCTAGTTGCCCGCGCCAATTCTTCAGGGCAAAAACTTAGGGGACGCTTTCGGCGTCCCCCTTTTTTTCGACTTCGTACTGACCTCTTAGTGCTTCTTTTTCTTCTTTGCCTTTTTCTTGGTTGCCATTGGTTCTATTCTCCCTTCCATTTTTCATGGAAAAATCTGCAACGATCATTTGTTGCAACTAATTGATTGTATAGAGTTAATGAAAAATGAAGTCAAGAAAAAAATGCACGCGCTGAACGAGCGGTGTTGTACCAAAGTCACTGAGAGACAAGATTGAACAAGAAAATTTCCATCTTGCACCACGAAAACCCTCGCGAGCCTCCAATCGCGATCGATGAAAAAGCACTGGCGATCGAACGCGGAAGTGCCAAACATTCGCGTCCGCAGGATCGGATGTCGCGCCAACCAATTCTTAGAAGTTCATCATTTTCGCGCTCCGTTGCATCTATAATTATGTTGCGAAATCTTCGCGGGAGCATGATCTATGGCGGCTTTCGATGATGTTGTCATAATTTCTGGGTGTCGTACGGCAGTAGGAAAATTTCAAGGCAGTCTCAGCGAGTTGAGTGCTCCGCAACTGGGCGCGGTGGTTGTGCGCGAGGCGGTGAAGCGCGCTGGCGTCAACTCCGATCAGGTCGACGAGTGCATCATGGGCAACGTTCTTCCTGCCGGCTTGGGACAAAATCCCGCGCGGCAGGCCGCAATCTTCGGAGGATTGTCGCCGGCCACAGGTGCCATGACAATCAACAAGGTTTGCGGCTCCGGATTGAAAGCAGTCGCTCTGGCGGCGCAAGCGGTGCAGACCGGAAACAGTTCCATCGTCGTCGCCGGCGGCATGGAATCGATGACCAACGCTCCCTACCTGCTTCCCCAGGCGCGCAAGGGATATCGCCTCGGCAACGGCCAGGTGATCGACTCCATGGTGCACGACGGACTCTGGGACATTTACAACAACTACCACATGGGCATCACCGGCGAGAACGTCGCCGAAAAATACGGCATCTCGCGCGAAGAGCAGGATGAGTTCGCCGTCCACTCCCACCGCAAAGCCATCGCGGCCTGGAAAGAATGCCGGTTCAAATCGCAGATCGTGCCCGTAGAAATTCCCGCGAAGAAAAAAGGCGAAGCCCCGGTTCTCTTCGAGAAGGATGAATCCCCGCGCGAGGATACGACTATCGAAGCTCTCCGCTCGTTGAAGCCCGCGTTCAAAAAAGACGGAACCGTGACCGCCGGCAACGCTCCCGGAGTGAACGATGGAGCTGCCGCCGTAGTGGTAACGAGCGCCCAGCGTGCAAAAGAACTCGGCGCACAGCCCATGGTCCGAATCGTGGCGCAGGCAACCAGCGGGGTCGAACCCAAGTGGGTGATGATGGCGCCGGTCGACGCGGTAAGAAAAATCTGGCAGAAGACTGGCTGGAAGAGCGACGAAGTCGATCTGTACGAACTCAACGAAGCTTTCTCTGTGCAGGCGCTCGGCGTGATTCGCGAGCTCGGGTTAGATCCCAACCGAGTCAACGTGAATGGCGGCGCGGTCGCCATCGGCCATCCCATCGGAGCCAGCGGCGCACGTGTGCTTGTGACATTGATCTATGAAATGACTCGCCGCAACGCGAAGCGCGGCATCGCCGCGCTATGCCTCGGCGGGGGCAACGCCGTTGCCATGGCAGTGGAAAGAGATTAAGCGCTTGCGCTTGACGCGACTGCGCGCAGCGTGACCGTGAACACCGCTCCGCCCCCCGGCCCATTGGCGGCCTCGATGGTGCCGTTGTGTTCTTTCATCACTGATTTGCAGATGCTGAGGCCAAGGCCGGTTCCCCGGCCCGGCCGCTTGGTTGTGTAGAAGGGATCGAAGATGCTGGCTAGCGTGTCGGTCGGAATTCCCGGGCCATCATCCTGAAAGCTGGCCCAAACCGCGTCCCCGGTATTTCCTAGCCGGATACGTAACGTTCCGCGGTCGCGCGCCTCGCGAATTGCCTGCTCCGCATTCAAAATCAAATTCAGGAAGACTTGCATTAACTGGTGCGGATCGCCTTCCACGTAGGGCAGCCCGGGCTCGCGCAGAAAATCCACGGTAATGCTGTTCTTCCGCAGCGAATAGGCGTGCAGATTGAGCGTACGTTCAACGACCTCTCCAAGATTCACGGGAGTTCTCCCCGGCGCCGGTGGCCTCGAAAAGTAAGTCAGGTTGTGAACGATCTCCGCCGCGCGGCGGGCCTGCTGCTGCAGTATCGCGATCTGCTTGCGCGCCGCGTCCGTGGTCTGACTGTCCTGCAGAAGTTCGCTGACTCCCAGAATGCTGGTCAGCGGATTGTTGAGTTCGTGGGCTACGCCGCCAATCATCGCGCCCATGGCAGCCAGCCGCTCGCTCTGGATGATCTGTTGCTCCAGCTTTTTTTCCGTGGTGATGTCGCGCACGGAAACGATCACGCCGCCGATCTTCGCATCGGCGTCAAACAGCTGGCTGGCGGAAGCCCGCAGAGTACGCCAGCTTCCATCCCGGTGACGCGCTCCGCATTCCGCCGATCCGAAAACTTTGATACCGGAAACCACGTCGTGGTACAGCGCCGCCAGTTCCGGCGAGTGATCCTCGCTTTCCGAGATCTTTCTGCCCATCAGATCCTCGGGTTCGTATCCCAGCAGGTCGCGCACTCGCGAACTTACGAAAGTGTAGCGTTCTTCCAGATCGACCACCAGAATCAGGTCGGGGAAGCTCTCCAGCAAATGCCGCCGGAATTCCTCCTGTTGCACCAGTTGCCGCTCCAGCTTGCGCCTTTCCGTGACGTCGATTAGCGTTCCCTGATAACGAATCAGTTTGCCCGCCGCATCCCACACCGCGCGCGAGGACTCAAGAAAAACCGCAGGGGTCCCATCCTTCCTGCGCAGCGCGATCTCGCGCGCCCGTACTCCACCGCGATCGTCGGCAGCCCGCCCGAGCACCGGCGGTTCTGCGGGATCCACGTTCAATTTGCCGGCGTCAAGCGCGAGCAACTCTTCTTTCGTGGCATAGCCCAGTACGCCCACCAGCGCCGGATTAGCGTCCAACAGTCTGCCTTCCGGCGTACTGAAATACGCTCCTTCCTGCAGGGTCTCGAACAATTCGGTGAAGCGAAGTTCTTTCTCGTGCTGTCCGGTCACATCTCGGCCCAGCACGCTCACCCCAACCACCTCGCCACTCTTGACGATCGCATTAAGAACGCAATCGAAGTAGAGAGGCCGCGGGTTTTTCTTCAGGCGCAGGCGCACCTTGCCCGCCCAGTGTTTCTTCTCGATGAAACGCGCCAGTCCGGCTTCTATGCCGCCGCGCGTTGGTTCTTCCACGAAGTCGAAAAACTTCTGTCCCACAATCGCGTTGTAGGGCAGATCCATGAGTTCGGCAACGCTTTTGTTGACCGTGCGAAAGGTGCCGTCCAGAGATACGGCGCAAGCCGCATCCTCTAATGAGTCAATCAGCTCCTTAAAATTGCGCTGCGACCGCGCAATCATGTCGGAGAGCTGGTCGAGTTGCTCCTCCGAGGGCGCCGCCCCCACATGTTCCTGCAAATCCTGCAGCAGCAGTTTCAGTTCGCTGACTTCCTTCCGCCGCCCGTAAGCATAAACCGCCAGAAGAACCGATAAGACCAGCACGCCCACCGCCAGCGGGCCTAAATGATAAGGCAGCGTCTCCAGCCGTTCCCAGGCGAGCGCCGCAAAGCCCGCAGCCAGCAGAACCATGAACAAAAGAATCCACCGCCACAGCTGGGATTCTTCGCGCTCTAGTTTTTGGGGAGGACGGGAATGCTGTGAGGCACTTGGATCGGCCTGGGTCATGGGGAAAGTCACCTGGTTTCGCGTTCGCAAAACGACGACCGGCAAAACCGAACACTACTAGCATCGTACTTATACTGACTAGCCGGAACAACCGTTGTTGTTGGAGAGTCGGGTACGCCCAGGCAAAGTCAGTGCGCACTTTCCCCGAAACTCGTCATAAGCGATGCTTCACGCTCGGTCAAGATGAAGGATTTTGCACAGTGGGGTGCCTAAGGCAGCCTTGGAGTCCACGATCCTTCCTGCGATATCCACAGGCCAACCCTGTGACATCCATCACAGCCTTTCCACCTCCCCGCGAGTATCGTAGCTACACTCCGGAATCAGGCCTCGGTGTGCCGACGGCGGCACAGAAAATGAAGAAGGTCTCGCCCGGATCGTCCATGCTCTACAAGACCCTCAGCGCCGCCGTCTACGGCATCGACGCCAACATTATTCAGGTGGAAGTCGACTGCTCCGGCATCAAGACTGACCAGGACCACTTTCACACCGTCGGCCTGCCCGACGCCGCCGTGCGCGAGAGCCGCGACCGCGTGCGCGCCGCGCTGAAGAACTGCGGCTACGACATCCCGCCCACCCACATCACCATCAACCTCGCGCCCGCCGACATAAAAAAAGAAGGTTCCGGATTCGACCTCCCCATGGCGCTCGGCATCGTAGGCGCCTACGGCGGCCTCACTCAGAAGACGATCGAAGATTGCCTCTTCGTAGGCGAGCTATCGCTAGACGGCGGAGTCCGCGGCATTCGCGGCACTCTCCCCATTGCCCTCGAAGCCCGCGTCCGCAAGATTTCGCGCCTGGTCGTTCCCGAGGCCAACGCCCGCGAAGCCGCCATGGTTGGCGGAGTCGATGTCTACCCCGTACGCTCGCTCCTCGATGTAATCCACTTCGTAAACTCAGGCAATGGAATCCTTCCGCTGAAAGCCGATGGTGACGCGCTGCTGAGAGAGTCGCAGGAATTCCTCGTCGACTTCAAAGACGTCCGCGGCCAGCACACCGCCAAGCGCGCCATCGAAATCTCCTGCGCCGGAGGCCACAACATCCTCATGATCGGCCCGCCCGGCTCCGGCAAAACCATGCTGGCCAAGCGCATGCCCACCATCCTGCCGCCGCTTACTTTCGAAGAAGCGCTCGAGACCACCAAGATTCACAGCGTCGCCGGAGTCCTCGATCCCGGCAGCGGCTTAGTAGGCAAGCGCCCCTATCGCTCGCCGCACCATACCATCTCTGACGCCGGCCTGATCGGCGGAGGCGTAATCCCGCGCCCCGGCGAAGTGTCGCTCTCGCACAACGGCCTGCTCTTTCTAGACGAACTCCCCGAGTTCCCCCGCAACGTCCTCGAAGTCCTGCGCCAACCGCTCGAAGACGGCTCGGTCACCATCGCGCGCGCCGCCATGGCCCTAACTTTTCCCGCGCGCTTCATGCTGGCCGCAGCCATGAATCCCTGTCCCTGCGGCTTTCGCAACGACCGCACCCGCGAATGCCAGTGCACCACTCCCATGATCCAGCGCTACATCTCGAAAATCTCCGGCCCGCTCATGGACCGCATCGACATCCACATCGATGTCCCCGCCGTGAACTACAAAGAAATGCGCTCCACCAACGAACCGGAAAGTTCAGCGAAGATTCGCGAGCGAGTCATACGCACCCGCCAAAAGCAACTCGAGCGCTTCGCATCCTCTCGCGAAAAGATTTACTGCAACGCACAAATGTCGTCCCGCCACATTCGCACCTTCTGCGAACTCTCCGCCGATTGCGAGCGTCTGCTCGAGCGCGCCATGACCCAGCAGGGACTAAGCGCCCGCGCCCACGACCGCATTCTGAAAGTAGCCCGCACCATCGCCGACATCGAACAAACCCCGCAGATCGAACCCAAACACATAGCCGAAGCCATCCAGTACCGCTCCCTCGACCGCACCTACTGGACGTAAAGCAGGGTGGAGCAGGCCTTCAGGCCTGCGTCGTAGGCTCGCTGAAATAAGCTTTTCCCAGCCCTTAAATTCCACCCCCGCCGGGTTCGGGACTGTTGACCTTTTAGGTCCGTAAAGATCCGTAAAAGCTATTGACCTCCCTCCCGTTTCCGGGTACATTATCTTGTTCCACGGACGTCTCGGAGTCTCTGGGTCAAATTTCTAAGCTCCCTCGACCCGTGAGCCCAAATCAGGGAAAACGAGCATCTTCGGACCCCAGTCAGGCATCTATATTTGGGTAGGAATTGCGCTAACTCCTTTACAACCCTTGTGGAATCAACGGCTTAGGTCGACCTGTGGGGTTCCGGCCAGTTTCTAGGGCCAGGGGGCGAAGGCGAAATGCCCATACTTATAAGAGAAAGGAGCAAATCTCACATGCGCTCTGATCGTGTGTTTGACGCTTTACAGACGTTGCGGAATCGTTATATGCTTTGCCAGCTCGCCTCCAAGGCCACGCGGAAGTTCCACCGGCCCAGCACCAGAATCCAGGAAACGATGAATGGTGTTTTGGACCGGATCGCAGGCGCGGAGCGGCAGGATGTTCTGTCGGAGCCGGAGAATTTTGCTGAGGCACAACGGCGGGCTGCGTAAGCAGCCCTGTTCGCCCGCCTCGTAGTTTTTTGTCTTCCCGAATACCCTCCTTTGAAAATCTCCCGCAGCCACTAATGAACAAGTTTTAGTGCAAGGTTTAGGTGAATATGACCATTGCTGAACTGAAAGAAAAAAATATTACCGAGCTCACCAAGATCGCAAGGACCTTGGAGCTGCCCGGTGCCAGCGGCCTGCGCAAGCAGGACCTTATCTTCAAAATCCTCCAGGCGCAAAGCGAGAAAGAAGGCCACATCTTCGCCGAAGGTGTCCTCGAGATTCTGCCCGACGGCTACGGCTTCCTCCGCTCGCCCGATTACAACTACCTTCCGGGCCCGGACGATATCTATGTCTCTCCATCGCAGATCCGCAAGTTCGACCTGAAAACCGGCGACACCATCAGCGGACAAGTTCGTCCCCCTCACGAGGGCGAAAAATACTTCGCGCTGGTGAAGATCGAGGCCGTCAACTTCGAATCGCCCGACGAAGCCCGCAACAAAATTCTGTTCGACAACCTCACGCCTCTGTATCCGCAGGAGCGCCTCAAACTCGAAACCACACGCGAGAACTCCAGCGCGCGCGTCATGGATTTACTCACGCCTCTAGGCAAGGGCCAGCGCGGCCTCATCGTTTCTCCGCCCCGCGCCGGCAAGACCATGCTGTTGCAGAACGTAGCCAACTCCATCACCACCAACCATCCCGAGGTGGTGCTGATGGTTCTCCTGATCGACGAGCGCCCCGAAGAAGTCACCGACATGCAGCGCTCGGTAAAGGGCGAAGTGATTTCTTCCACCTTCGACGAGCCCGCCGCCCGCCACGTACAAGTCGCGGAAATGGTGATCGAAAAAGCCAAAAGACTGGTCGAGCACAAACGCGACGTAGTCATCCTCCTCGATTCCATCACGCGCCTGGCCCGCGCCTACAACACCATCGTTCCGCCTAGCGGCAAAGTCCTCTCCGGCGGCGTCGATTCCAACGCCTTGCAGCGTCCCAAGCGCTTCTTCGGCTCAGCCCGCAACATCGAAGAAGGTGGATCGCTCACCATCATCGCGACCGCCCTGATCGACACCGGCTCCCGCATGGACGACGTCATCTTCGAAGAATTCAAAGGCACCGGCAACTCCGAAATCATCCTCGAGCGCAAACTGGTGGATAAGCGCGTCTTCCCCGCCATCGACATCCAGCGCAGCGGCACCCGTAAAGAAGAGTTGCTGATTCCGCGCGAAGACCTAAGCAGAATCTGGGTTCTACGCAAAGTCCTGAACCCGCTCTCTCCTGTAGAAGCGATGGAACTCCTCATCGACAAACTAAGCAAGACGAAGGGAAACGCCGAGTTCCTCTCCAACATGAGTTCGCTGTAACGTACAGCGGGCGGCCCCGCCCGCTGCCTTTGACGTTGCTGGTGACCTTGCTCGTGTGGAGCGGACACTCCTGCCCGCTGTTTTTGACTTTGCCTTTGACTTTGTTCCTTCCGCTTTTGATTTCCAGCTACCGCCGAGTGAACCCCAAGATTCGTATCAGGGTATGCCTTCAGAGCCTGCCCTGAGCAAAGCCGAAGGGCATACCGCAGATCCTGCATTATCAAACGCGGCTTCAGCCGCTGCGCCGCAAACTATTTCCCGCCTCCTCCCCGCGAAAAATGTCATACTTTCCACAACGGGCACCCCCGTTTTCGAGGACACCGTGTACCTCCGAAGAATAGCCAGGACACTTTCTATCTGTTTGCTCTTCGCGATTTCCGCCAAGGCGCAGTCCCAAGGCACCAGGCTGCCCGCGCCAGGCGGACCTCCGACCAGAGGGGATGCCATGCCGAGCAGCGACCCAGACGACGCCCAGCAGCGCCAGGCTCGCGAGCTGGCCAAGAAAGCCAATTTGCAGCGCCAGGTCGCCCTCAAGGCCGACACCGACAAACTCCTCAAGCTGGCAGTCGAACTCAAAAACTTCGTGGACAAGTCCAACGAAAACGTCCTGTCGCTCGAAGTACTGAAAAAAGCCGAAGAAATCGAAAAGCTGGCCCACAGCGTAAAAGACAAAATGAAAGGCCCCGCCTAAGCCCGGCCCATCTGGAAGTGTAGAACGGACACTTCCCTCCGCTGTCTTTGACTTTGATGTTGTCCTTCGCTGTTGATTTCGATCGGCGATGCGCAGTACCGTCGAAGAGCGGCGCTCAGCGCCACCTTAAACTTGAGATGCACTCGGCAGCCTACGAAAAGAAGACCCGAATTAAAACCAAACGAAAACGCCGTCCGGCAAAGCCGGATGGCGTGTGAAACGGATGAAACCCAACCCCTACTCTCCGCTCCGAATCCGCATCCCATAAAACGACCGGTAAACAAAGAAAAACGAAACCGCAAAGAACGCCAAAGCCAGCAAGTTCGTAATCATCGGCCCTTGGTCGTGAGTAAGCGTAACCGCCAACTCCACCGCTAGCAATCCAAACAAGGTGGTGAACTTGATCACCGGATTCAGCGCCACCGACGAAGTGTCCTTAAACGGATCACCCACCGTATCCCCGATCACAGTAGCATCGTGCAGCGGAGTTCCTTTCTGCTTCATCTCCACTTCCACAATCTTTTTGGCGTTGTCCCAGGCTGCCCCCGCGTTAGCCATAAAGATTGCCTGGTAAAGACCGAACACTGCAATCGAGATAAGGTAGCCAACAAAAAAGAACGGCTCCACAAACGCAAACGCCAAAGTGCCGAAGAACACCGCGATGAAGATGTTCAACATCCCCTTCTGCGCATACTTCGTGCAAATCTCAACCACCTTCTTGCTGTCTTCAACCGACGCCTTGTCCACGCCCTCCAGTTTGATGTTCGCCTTGATGAACTCCACCGCCCGGTAAGCCCCGGTAGTCACCGCCTGCGTGGACGCCCCCGTGAACCAGTAAATCATCGCGCCGCCCGTAATCAACCCAAGAAAGAACGGCGCATGCAGCAACGAAAGCTTGTCCACGTTAGCGGTAAGTCCGCTGGTCAACGCCATGATGATGGAAAAAATCATGGTAGTAGCCCCGACCACCGCCGTTCCGATCAGCACCGGCTTTGCCGTAGCCTTGAACGTGTTTCCCGCTCCGTCATTCGCTTCAAGCAGATGTTTCGCCCGCTCGAAGTTCACGTTCATGTTGTAGTCCTTCTTGAGTTCCCCTTGAATATTCGGCACCTGCTCGATCAGAGAAAGTTCATACACCGATTGAGCATTGTCAGTAACCGGCCCATAGGAATCCACCGCGATAGTCACCGGGCCCATTCCCAGAAACCCGAATGCCACCAGTCCAAATGCAAACACCGCCGGAGCCAGCATGGTAGCGGCCGCCGCCAGTCCCATCGTGCTGAAGTAGTAAGCGACCGACATCAACAGAACCATCGACAGCCCAAGGTAATATCCGGAAAAATTTCCCGCCACAAACCCGGACAGAATTCCCAGCGATGCCCCGCCTTCTTCCGCCGAAGTAACCACTTCCTTCACGTGCCGCGACTCCGTCGAAGTGAACGCCTTCACCAACTCCGGAATCAGCGCCCCCGCCAAAGTACCGCACGAGATAATCGCCGCCAGCTTCCACCACTGCGGAGACGTCTCCTCCAAGCTCAGGGATAATGAAGTAAGACACCAAAAAGGTCAGCGCGATCGACACGATAGAAGTAAGCCAGACCAGCGTGGTAAGCGGCGTTTCGAAATTCATCTCATCCGCGCTCCCAAACCGCGCCTTAGCGATCAGCGCATTCAGGAAGTACGAAAGCGAACTCGCCACCAGCATCATCACACGCATCACAAAGATCCATACCAGCAACTGCACCTGCACCGTAGGAGTCTTCACCGCCAGCAGAATAAAAGTAATCAGCGCCACGCCAGTAACGCCATAAGTCTCAAAACCATCGGCCGAAGGCCCAACCGAGTCGCCGGCATTGTCGCCCGTGCAATCGGCAATCACGCCAGGATTCCGCGCATCGTCTTCCTTGATCTTAAAAACAATCTTCATCAAGTCAGACCCAATATCCGCGATCTTCGTAAAGATGCCGCCCGCAATCCGCAGCGCCGCCGCCCCCAAAGATTCCCCAATTGCAAATCCAATGAAGCAAGGCCCGGCATAATCCCCCGGCACAAACAGCAGAATGATCAGCATGATCAGCAACTCAACGCTGATCAGCATCATCCCAATACTCATCCCAGCCTCCAGTGGAATCTGATAAACCGGAAACGGTTTGCCCGGCAGCGAAGCGAACGCCGTCCGCGAGTTCGCAAACGTGTTCACCCGGATTCCAAACCACGCCACGCCATAACTCCCAGCAATGCCAACCAGGCTGAACCCCAGAATAATCGCAACCCGCATCGCCTCCATATGCTGCAGCAGGCCAAAGTAAAGCAAAATAATGACCGCGATAAACGCCCACAACAGCAAAATGAACTTCCCCTGCGTCACCAGATAAGTTTTGCAAGTCTCATAAATTAATTCCGAAATCTCGCGCATCGAGCGATGCACCGGCAGATTCTTGAGCCGCATATAAATGACCAACCCAAACCCCAGCCCGAAAAGACAAAACAGAATGCCAATCATCAACAGCCGGTGCCCGTCGATCCCCCAATGCAAAAACGACACCGAAGAAAGGTCGGGCAATTTCAGCGAAGCCTCGCCGGCAGGTTCCCCGCCCGAAGTTGAGCCCAAGCCCGAGCGCCGCCCAAGCCAACCACCGCCGCCCATCCCAAACTCTTTTTCACCAACCCGGACGCCGCACCGCATCCTTCAAACGCAGCCCTAGCAAGCCAAGTGCGCATAATAGGTCCTCCAAATGTAGGAATACGAACGTGTTGAGGCACCGCCTCCCGGCGACATCCCACGTCCGAGCACGCCCGCGCAGAACAGGGATCGCTCACCGGAATTCCGAACACGCTTCCACCGCAAAACAAGAACGGAGTGTTGGAGCTTGGCCGCGTCGGAGTAAGCGCCCGAACCGGAAAACCAACCGTCCCGGACGCACCATCCTAAAACCGGCATTTATAACACTTTGCCCCCAAACCGGTCAATCGCAGAAGCAGTAGTCAGTGGCCAGTGGTCGTGGCCAGTGAGCAAAAACGCGCTGTGGAGTTCCGAGGGCAGAGCACGCGGGCGGAGCAGGCCTTCCAAGGCCTGCGTCCCAGCGACTCTTTACATTTGTCATTCCGACCGGAGCCGGACCCTGAGCGAAGCCGAAGGGGACGGCGGAGTGGAGGAACCTGCTGTTGGTGTTCCGACTGCTCACTGACCACCGACAACCACTAACCTACATGAATCACTGACCACTGCTCTACCCCAGCCACTCCCAAGCCTCCCGATACCCCTCCCACCGCGGATTCTGACTCTTCAAATCCGGGAAAAACCTCAAACTCTTCACTCCTTCAATCGCCGCGATGGGCAACAAATACCAGATTTCTTTTTCCCCCGCCATCACATGCGCCGCCAGCACATCAATGTCCGCCGCCGTATAAGTCTTCTTCCCTCCGTCCCGCGTAGAATAAACCGGCTGTACATCATACCCCCCGCGATACAACCTCCCCGTCCCCTTAACCTGCACCCGCAATAGCCGCCCCCCAGGCCGCGCCCAAACAATAAAGTCATACTTCTCGCTATCTCCCCAAGGCACCGCCAGCCCAAATCCCAGCCTCTGCGCCCGCACCAAAAAAGCCGCCTGCGAAAACTCCCCCAACCGCTTAGGATTCCCCCCAGCCCGTTCCCACCAAGACCCGCCCTCATCCGCCTCCGCAAAGATCCAGGGCAAATATCCCGGCACCGCCCCGTCCGAGTCGCCATCCTCTTCCCACTCCCAACTCTTTGACATTCCGCATCTCCCCATTTTTAACCACCAGTTATAGACTAAGCCCTTCCCCTTTCGGAACCATGTGACAACTGAACATCCCCACCCTGTGGAAATCTTAATGTCGGAGTGAAAGATAGAGATAAGCTGAGCGGGGATTTTGACTTCAAGTCCGCCAGAAGGCTCAGCTTAGAGCTACGCCCCGCCGCGTTCTAACTGACCACCGACCACCGACCACTGTTAGCCCAACCGCACCAGCACCGCCACATCAAGCCCGGAATAATACTTCTTCACATCCCCAGCTCCATACTTCTCCCGAAATTTTTCCACCACAGTCTTCACCGTCTTAGCCCCAGTCACCGCCACAGCCCGAAACTCCCCCGCCGCGCCCCGCGCATCAATCCCAATCGCAGGATTCTCCCGCACATTCTTGTACCACTGCGTCTCCGACCCCGCCACCGGCAGCAGGTGCAGCTCGTCCCCTTCCTGCACAAACCACACCGGAATCGAAATCCTCCGTCCCGACTTCCTCCCAACCACGCTGATCTTGATCTCCCGATACCGCCCTAACCGCTCCTTAAGAATCCGATTCGAAGTAGCCACGGCACCCCTCCTGTATTCAGCCAATTAGTTCAGCCCAACATTCTATTCCCAGCAACTGTGGAACAGACACTCCTTCTTCAAAACAGCGCGACTAACGTTCAAATCGGAGATCTGAACGGTGACGGTAAGCTGGACCTGGCAACCACAACCGTGGCGAACAATGGCACTCAAACGCTGAACATCTTTCTTGGAAATAGCGATGGCACGTTCCAAACCCCGATCACATTTCCTGCCGGTGTAGGCGCTGGCGATATGGGAATCGCGGATTTCAACAACGATGGCCGGCTCGACTTCGCTATCGGTGGCAACCTTGACCGTTCCTCTCCGAGTTCGGTGCTGTTGCAGCGGCCGACCAAGTAGTTTTGAAAAGCGCTGTTTCCAACAATCGGAGCAACTTGCGTCGAAGATTTGCCTCTCTGCACACCTGAGTAATTGTTTTGGAGTCACTTCTGAGGTAACTGTCGCAACCCAGGCCATTTCACTCATTGAGAAATTGGCCGACCAGGATCAACGAGTGCAATCGCGATGTTACGACAGCAATTCGTCAGACATGGGCGGACTCGCACAGTACGAGAATATCTTCCGAGTGTGTCCCCGCATTGTGGCACGGAGGATGAGCAGTTCGGGCGCGCGGAACACGTCGAGCAAAAGAGCGCGAAGGTGCGGCATCCGCCGATTGTCGGGAATTGTGGTAGCGCTCAGTCTAAGGCTTGATCTCAAACACTGTCCCGCCCCCATAAGCGCCGCCGCCGGCCGTCGTGCCGTAGAGATGGCCGGCGGCATCGAAGATCAGGCCGGCGAGGGGATTGACACCGTCCGAGCCGTTGCCGAAGTCATGCAGAATCTTCTCGGTCCAGCCCCCGCCCGTCTGCGGCGTCAGCTCGAACACCGTCCCGTAGACGTTACGAGGGCCACCGTCCTCCGTCGTGCCGTAGAGATTGCCAGTCGCATCGAAGATCACGCCGGCAGTGGAAGTGGCCCCGTCCGTGCCGTTTTCGTTGAAGTTATGCAGCACCGTCGTCGTCCAACTGCCGCCCGCTACGGGTGTCAACTCGAACACCGACCCCTCGGCATCAACCCCGCCGGCGCCGCCAAAAGCCACCGTGCCGTAGAGATTGCCAGAGGCATCAAAGATGAGGCTGGCCTGGGAGTCATACCCCTCATCCATGTCGTTGAAGTTATGCAGCACCGCCTCCGCCCAGCTGCCGCCCCCTAAAGGGGTCAATTCGAACACTGTCCCGTTAACGCCGGGGCCGCCTCCCACCGTCGTGCCGTAGAGATTGCCAGCGGCATCGAAGATCAAGCTGGCGTTGGGACCAACCCCGTCCGTGCCGTCCTGGTTGAAATTATGCAGCACCGTCTCCGTCCAGCTTCCGCCCGCTGAGGGCGACAACTTAAAAACCGTACCGTAGCCATAAGCGCCACCAACGAACGTCGTGCCGTAGAGATTGCCGGAGGCATCGAAGATCAGGCCGGCTTTGGGCTCAAACCCATCCGCGCCGTTATTGACGAAGCTGTACAGCACCTTCTCTGTCCACCGCCCACCCCCGGCCGGCGACAACTCGAAAACCGTGCCGCAGCCGATCAAGAGGCGGTTTTGATCCTTGCACAAGCCGGCGCCCCCCTCTTGCGTCGTTCCATAGAGGTTGCCGCCCGTATCGAAGATCAAGCTGCCGGAGGGTTCCACGCCGTCCTTGCCGCGGAAGTTATGCAGCACCTTCTCCGTCCAGCTAGCGCCCGATCTGGAAGACAATTCGAAAACCGTGCCGCAACTGGGGGGTACAAGGTGGCTGCACACTCCCGTGCCCCCCTGGTATGTCGTGCCGTAGAGATTGCCGGCGGCATCGAAGATCAGGCCGGCGTCCGGGTTTATCCCGTCCTGGCCGTTGCCAAAGCTATGCAGCACCCTTTCTTGCTGGGCGAATACGCGCGTGCCCGTCACGAACGCGGTCACGGCAACAATTGCTAGCACCACAGTCAATCCGATGGAGAATTTCCCGCTTTGCATGAGTAAGCCTCCCCAGCATAGAGAGCCCGTGGACACTGGCCGATGGGTTTAGCCGAGAGGAGCTAACATCCCATGGGTGATGGCCGCTGTCAAGATGCAGGATTTTGCAACTTGCGAATGCGCGGGACAAGAAGTGTCGAGCCACGACAACAAGCACTCCCACCCTAATACGTCCTTGTAACCGGGAGATCCGGGAACGGCAAAGACCGCCGCCCTAGACGCCGGGCAACTCGTCCGTGCCTTCCGCGACCCCCATCTGCGCGCTGCGTGGAAATGTGCACTGGTTGGCGCTTTCGCTCAACTTCTGATAACAGGCCATTCTACTCATTGACCCTCGTTGAGAGTTGCTCCACGACTGCGGGCTCCCCCAGCCCTTCGCGTCCTTTGCGAAAAGTGGGAACCACGAACGCCCTTAGCGCCGTCTTGACATTGACGTTGCCCTTGCCCTCGACTGCCGGGAGAGGAAGATTCGTATCAGGGTATGCCTTCAGGCATGCCGCAGAGCCGAAACCACCGTGGAAGAGCGGCGCTTCAGCGCCGCGTAAGGCCCCACCAAACCCCAGCCGCAAAGCGGCGACAGAATGCAGCCCAGAGCCTGCCCTGAGCTTGCCGAAGGGGGGCAAGCCCTGGGTAAGAAGAGGAAAGAGGAACCAAGTCCCGTCAGAGCCTGCCCTGAGCGAAGCCGAAGGGGACGGCAGAAAAGCCGCATGTGTAGAACGGACACTTCCGTCCGCTCTCTGTGATGCTGGGTTTGACTTTGATTTTGACCTTGACCTCCTGTCCCAAAAACGCCGAGGCTGCCCCATCCTTGCGCGTTCTGTGCGCAAGGGTGGGAACCACGGACGACTGCAGCGTCTGCCTTTGGAGTTGGATGTTGCCTTTGACTCTTGCCCGAACAAGAAAGGGACAAACCGGGAAGGGCACGACGTTCAGTTCTTAAGCCTGCCCTGAGCAAGCGAAGCGCGCCGAAGGGTGCCGCAAAGCCGAAACCACCGTGGAAGAGCGGCGCTCCAGCGCCGCGTAAGGCCCCACCAAACCCAGCCGCAAAGCGGCGACAGAATGCAGCCCAGGGCGTAAGCCCTGGGTAAGCAGAGAGAGGGGAACCAAGTCCCGCAGGGACGGCAGAAAAACCGCAAGTGTGGAACGGACACTCTCTCCGTTGCTTTTGACGTTGCCTTTGATGTTGACCTTGACTTCCCGTCACTAAGAAACGCCGAGGCTGCCCCATCCTTGCGCGTTCTTTGCGCAAGGGTGGGAACCACGGACGACTGCAGCGTCTGCCTTTGGAGTTGGATGTTGCCTTTGACTCTTGCCCGAACTAGAAAGGACAAACCGGCAAGGGCACGACGTTAAGTCGTGCCGCAAAGCCGACACCACCGTGGAAGAGCGGCGCTTCAGCGCCGCGTAAGGCCCCACCAAACCCCAGCCGCAAAGCGGCGGCAGAATGCAGCCCAGGGCGTAAGCCCTGGGTAAGCCAGAAAAAGAGGAACCAAGTCCCGTAGGGACGGCAGAGAAGCGCCGCGATAAAATATGTGTATGGCCCTGACCATGACAAGAGAACAGTTCGCCGAATACGCCCGCGATAACCAATACGCAACGATGATGCTCATGGGCGCGAGTTTGGACTATGTTGCGTGCCGGTGCTGTATCCTGAACAAGCTCCATTCTGGTTTTCGACTGGCGTCAGAGGCGGTAGAGAAACTCCTGAAGGCGTTCATCTTTGTGGCAACAGGGGCCGAGCCCACGCTGAGAGGAAATGCCCGACACAACCCGTACCTCCTAAAGCAGGAATTAATCGGCGTCCACCCTGATCACAAACTCGACAGCTTTGACGATCTGCTGCGTAAGCTGCACGACCATTTCCAGGGCCGATATTACGACAATCCAACGACCGGCGAAGGAGCCTCGAGCGATGAACTGGATCAGATCGACGATCTGTTCGTTTACCTGATGGAAGCATTACCGATGCCAGACGAAGTTAAATATCGGTGCAGGTTTTTCGATGACCTATGCGACGTGGAGCTACGCGGATACTGGCGTAACTACCACTGGGCGACAGAAAGTAATCGAGCACTGCAAGGAAAGATGGAGTCGATCGAGCACAAATACAAGCAAGTGTTCGAGCACCTGTACGGACGCACCGATGCTCCTCTGATTACCTAAAGTCCTGCCGCAAAGCCAGCACCACCGTGGAAGAGCGGCCCTTCAGCGCCGGGTAAGCCCACAAATCGAATCGGGCTCTCAGCCCCTTGGGTGGGGCAACGAACCGCGAAACTCCAAGCCGTGTAAGGCACGGGTCACCGGGAGGCTAATCAGGAGTCGGAAGAGTGTAAAAGTACGTCACAGCCGCGAAAGAGCCAGATTTCGGATCCCATCTATCAAGCACCTTCTCGCTACCGCCCGAAACCCGAGTCGGCTTCACGGGAACTACATCAACCGAGTGTCGAACGTAGAGGATGGTGTCGGCGTTCGATTCCAAGTGGGCCTTTTCATTCTCCGTCAGGATTATCTTCTCTCCCCGGGTCTGTGTTCCTTTTACCTCTACATAGATTATCTTTCCGTTGTCCATGCAGGTGTAGTCGTAACAATGGCCCTTGTCAGTGCGAGTAATATTCTTGTATTTTCGGCGGACGAGATACTTCTCAGCGCACTCCATCGCGTACTGCGCTATCTTGTCGCGAACTTCAGGGTCACCTAGAAATCCGGCGTTCCTCTCCCTTACCTCATCCGCCGCATCTTCGAGTTCACCCTCCACACCGTTGGCCCCGAGCAGATTGGGGCCAGAGTATGAGTTAATATACCCTGCGGCCTCGCGAATCCATTCCCTCGCTTTACCGTCCTTGTATGGATAGCAGACGTTCGCTTGCCCGAGGCCGTTCTTTTTCGGAATCGTAAACCCTCTCGGATGGCGCCGCCGCGAACGCGGAAGGAGGACAGCGTCGGCGACATTACACTCGAATGAGTAGCCGGATGGCTTGAAGCGCCGGAACTGTGGCCTTACTTCCTTCATCATCTGTTCTTTAACGGCCGGCTCATAGGACATGCGGTCGGCGTAGATTGTTGCATTTCGATACCAGCCCACGATCGTTTGCCCGTGGAATTTAGGATCGGTGGCAACAAAGACTACCGTTGCACCCCTGATGCGGTTACGAGTTACGGGTGACGTGTCAATTTTCTGAAGATCTAGGTGTCCACCCCGAGCCGGGGCCGCGACGAAGCCGAGGAGGACATCCCCCTGTCGCCGAAAATTGAAGCCCTCGTGTCCGAAATTTGTCCGGTTGTTGCCGCCGCCTCCGATGGGCTTCGGGTCGTCTGGATGCGGGCCGTCGTAAAGTTTCATCCAGCCCACTTTCGCGAAAAGCATGGGCGTTTCCAATTTGAATTCCACAGCCACCTCCGGATGCCGACTAGTCTACTCTCGGAAACACTTGATCCGTGCCCCACTTCACCCCCAACTGCCAAAACAAAAACGAATAAGCATCCGTCAACTCCTCAATCCGCTTCCCCACAGGTGTCCCCACTCCATGCCCAGCCTTGCTCTCAACCCGCAACAAAATAGGCCGCGTCTTACTCCACCCATTCTTAGCCACCCCCTGCATCAAAGCCGCCATCTTGAAAGCATGCATAGGATCAACCCGCGAATCCGAATCCGCAGTCATAAACAACACCGCCGGATACTCCACCCCAGCCTTCACATGGTGGTAAGGAGAATAAGCATAAAGCCACTTAAACTGCTCCGGATTCTCCGCGCTCCCAAACTCCGGAATCCAAAGCCGCGCAATCTGAAAATTCTGGTAGCGCAGCATGTCCAGCAAAGGCACCGCGCAAACCACCGCCCGAAATAAATCCGGACGCTGCGTGATCATCGCCCCCATCAGCAACCCGCCATTCGACGCCCCGTAAATAGCCAAATGATCCTTGTCTGTATATTTTTCCGCAATCAAATACTCCGCCCCCGCAATCATGTCGTCAAAAACATTCTGCTTTTTGTCCAGCATCCCAGCCCGATGCCAGTCTTCCCCAAACTCCGCTCCACCCCGCAAATTCGCCACGGCATAAATCCCGCCATGCTCCAGCCATAAATAAACGTCGCTGACGTAGTCCGGAGTGAGGCTGATGTCAAACCCGCCATACCCCGTCAAAAGCGTAGGATTCGACCCATCCTTCTTCAATCCTTTCTTATGCACCAGAAACATAGGCACCCGCGTGCCATCTTTCGACCGATACCATTCCTGTTCAACTAAATAAGCCGCGGGATCGATCCCAGGAGCATCCACCTTGGCCCAAACCGAACTAGACATGCGCTCCACGTCGTAACGATAAATCGAAGGTGCGACGGTGAACGACTCGAATTCGTAAAAAATCTCCTCATGATCCCACTTGCCTCCGGACCCGAAAACCGAGCCGATCCCCGGCAGCGCAAGATTGCGGACGTTCTGTCCTTGAAGATCGAAAACTTTCAGTTCCGAACTGGCATTCTGCTCATACTGCGCGAAAATCTTTCCGCCCCAAAGTTCAGCATCCTTCAACACCCCGCCCGTCTGCGGGATGATTTCCCTCCAATCGTCGCGATCGTACTCACCCGCCTCCGTCACGAACATACGGAAGCGCGGAGCATCTTCATTGGTAACGATGTAAACCCTCCCGTTGTAAACCGACGCGCTATATAGAAAATTCTTCCCAGTAGTAATGCGCGTGGGCGGTGTCCTCTTCTTCAAATCCATCAAGAACAGCTCGGTCTTGGTCCAGCCCTGCGACACCGTGATCAGCAGCATGCGGCCATCGTTGTCCAGACGAACGTCAGGCCAATCCTCCGCATCGCGCCCTTCCCCAAAAATCTTCTGATCGATCTCGGGATCAGTTCCCAGTTCGTGATAGAACACATGCCGGTTGTATCTCTCCTGTCCCTCGGGAACGTCGCCCTTCTTGGGAAAGCGCGTGTAATAAAACCCCGAGTTGTCGAGCGACCACGCAATGCTGGCCGCGTGCGTGCGCTCAATCGTATCCGGCAAGAGCTTCCCCGTCTTGGTCTCGACAATGTGCAGAGTGCTCATCTCGGACCCACTAGCCGAAGTCCCGTAAGCAACATATTTTCCGTGCTCCGCAGGCCAGAACCAGTCGAGAGCCATAGTCCCATCAGCGGCCAGCAGATTCACATCGATCAGCACGCGGTCTTTCCCATCAACTCCCTCCCGCACATAAAGCACCGGCTGGTTCTGCAACCCGTCCCGCCGCGTATAGAAATAATATTTCCCGCCTATCCGCGGCACCCCAATGTCCCCAATGCGAAGCAACTCACCAAGCCGCCTATGAATCAACTCGCGCCCAGGCAAGGGATCAAGCAGTCCGCGAGTATAAGCCATCTCCTCCGCAACCCACTTCCGTGTCTCCGGAAGAGTCGAATCCTCCAGCCACCGATACTTATCGACAATCTTGTTCCCGTAAAAAGTCTCCTCCAGCGGCCGCACCTCAGCCACCGGAGGCCCAGAAAGCGCACCCCCCTGCCCACCACCGCCGGCAACCCCCGCCGCCCCCAAAAGCAGCAGCATCCCGATCAATCGACCACCCATAAACACCTCGCAAGCAACCCATGCCGCCAAGAACCACGCATACCGTAACGGCAAGCGCCGATTCAGCGAGGCTGATCCAGCAAGAAAGAAACGCCCCGCAGCACCGAAGCCTACACAATATTTTCAGACCACGCAGCCAGATGTTATGATAAACAACCAAGCACGCCCACAACGAGGCGCCTGCCAAGTAATGAAAGCGTGCTAGGAATGAAGTGCCCGCTCCGCGCGCACTTCACCGCACTCCTCAGTAGCTCAATGGCAGAGCATCCGGCTGTTAACCGGAGGGTTGTAGGTTCGAGTCCTACCTGAGGAGCCATTTTTGGATGGTTTACAGCGGCGCAAATCACCTGCAAATCAGTTGATGGGCCTCAGAGGGGGGCTTGGGATCCTGGAGCCGGCGCTGTTGCTCTCGTCTCTTCAATACCCGGTTAAATTCGGCGGCTAGCTCTCTCAGCTTTTCCGAGTCGGTTTCTTTGGCGACTTGTGCAGCCACTAATTCCCAGTCGGCGTTTTCATGCAGGGCCATGTCGAGACTCCATTCGGATTAGCAATACCTTACCTTTGGGGGCGAAGCAGTTCTGAGCACAATTGCTCACTGAGCAGTTTTGACCAATAAGAAACCGGCCGAACGCCTATAACAAAGCTGATCGCACAGGAACGAAGGAGCAACATAATGCTTGGAACTGTATTGATCGTGATCTTGATCTTGGCACTGGTGGGCGCGCTGCCGCGCTGGTCGCACAGCCGGGAATGGGGCTATGCCCCGACCGGAGGCTTAGGCATAGTTCTTTTCGTGGTCGTGGTTCTCCTGATTCTGGGCCGGATTTGAGCCATGCGCCGGGAGAATAAAATCTCAGGCGCCATGGCCAGAAGTTGGCGTCTGCTTCTTGTCCGTGCGGGGGCACTTTTTCTCGTGGTGCTTATGTGCAGCGGGGGTTCGCCCGCCTACTCGGTTCTGACGCACGAGGAGATCGTTGATCTGCTGTGGACAGACGAGATCCGGCCCCTGCTGCTGCAGCGATATCCGGAACTGACGGACGAGCAACTCACGGAGGCGCATGCGTATGCCTACGGCGGCGCTGTGATCCAGGATCTGGGCTACTACCCATTCGGCAGTAAAGAATTCAGCGACCTGGTGCACTACGTACGCAGCGGAGACTTTGTACGTGAGCTGCTGCTCGAGAGCCAGGACGTAAACGAGTACGCTTTCGCGATGGGCGCGCTGTCGCACTATGCGGCGGATATCGCCGGCCACCCGGCGGTCAACCAGTCGGTGGCAATCGAGTATCCGAAGCTGCGGGCAAAGTATGGCAAATCAGTCCGATATGCGCAGGACAAGACGGCGCATTTGAAAACGGAGTTTGGGTTCGACACGGTGCAGGTGGCGAAGAATCGTTACGCGTCGCAGCAGTACCACGACTTCATCGGATTCCAGGTTTCGAAGCCGTTGCTGGAGCGGGTTTTTCCGGTGGTCTACGGAGTGGAGTTGAAAGATGTGCTCGCCCATGAGGACCTGGCCGTGGGTTCGTATCGGTTCGCAGTCAGCCGGCTGATTCCAGAGATGACCCAGGTCGCGCTCCAGACCCACCAGAAAGACATGATGCGCGAGCATCCCGACTTTGCGAAAAAGAAGTTTCTGTACCGACTTTCGCGCTCCGATTACGAAAAGCAATGGGGGAAAGATTACACGAAGCCGGGGGTGGGTACGCGGATTCTGTCAACGCTTTTGCGGTACATGCCGAGAATTGGCCCCTTCAAAGGTCTGGCGTTCAAAAACCCGACTCCCCAAACTGAGGACCTGTATTTCAAGAGCATCAATACGACCGTCGATCAATACCGGATTTTTCTCGAAGCGGTGCGCAACGACACGCTGGTTCTTCCCAATTGCGATCTGGACAGCGGGAACGTAACCAAAGCAGCGGAATATTCGCTGACCGACGAAACCTACGCAACGTTGCTGGCTCAGCTGTCGCAGCGGAAGTTCGACCGGACGTTGCCGGAGCTGCGCGACAACATCATGGGGTTCTATTCCGACCTCTCGCTCGCGATCGAGACGAAGAAGGACCAGCCCCGGTGGCAAGGCGTGCTGGCTGGTTTGGACCAGTTAAAGGCGGTGACGCCGCTACCGACGGTCGCGGGCGGCGCTACTCGGTGAGTTCAGAAACGTGGCGGTTGGTGTGGGTCCGCGACATGGGGCGGGTCCGACGAGGCGGAAGTGCTACTTGAACGACAGACTCAACCTTGGTTTGCCGGTCTTGTGTTCCACTTCGACGGCGTCGGCAGCGGAGAGTTTCCGGTCGCGGTGTGGCTCGGTGCGTTGGGCGCCCGTGTGCAGTTCACAATCCTCGCCGATGGCGGCACGACATGTGGTGCAGGGCACGGATAAGATCTGTTCCGCGGTGAGTTCTCTAGTCTTCACCCCCGCATCATGCAACTCTCCCATCCGCGAAAATGTTCAGTATTGCTCATTTCTCAGAATACCTTGAGTCTAAACGGCAGGTAGTGGTTCAGTTTTCAAACTGAGCCACTACCAAGCGGCAGGATTGGTTTGGGGCGCTGGGTTGGTGGTTATGCTACTTTGTGGACTCGTCAGAAGAGGTGCAGTGGAAGGTCCTTAGGGCTTTGCGGGCAGCGGCTGCCAGAGTTCAATCTTATTCCCATCCAGATCATAGATCCAGGCAAAGCGACCGTAGGATTCATCCATTCGTTTGGCGTCAATCTTTACTCCCTCTTGTTTTAAGCGGTCGAGCAAAGCATCCATATCGTCCACGATGTAGTTGATCATGAACGGTTGGCTGGGAGGGAAATAATTCGAGGAGGCGGAAAAAACAGTCCAAACGGTAACGTGTTCCTTTTGCGGGTCGTCGTGTTCGCGCCACGGAAGCATCGCGCCCTGGCCTTTGTCAGCGAGTCCAAGATGCTTCGCATACCATTCGCGCATCTGATCGCGATCAGCGGATTTGAAGAAGACACCGCCGATTCCAAGGATGCGCCCGCGCTGCTCGATTTTGACAGGCGGCTTCGACTTTTCCGGTTGGGGAGATTGCACGTCCAGTCCTCCTATTGAGCGGGCCCAGATGAGTAACAGGGAGCCGAGCGCAATTGTGCTCCACGGTATTGCTTGCATCGGCGGATTATACATAAGTTTGGAATCGAATGGGGAAAGGGTTCGCCCTTCGATCTTCGCTCTTCGCTCTTCGATCTTCGATCAAGGTTCGCCACGATTCAGCCTGTCCAGATTCGCGCATGAGGTCTCGAACTGGCCTGGCAAAGTCCGTAGAGAATCAGGCTTGCGGGATCGCAAAGTATGCCCGATTCGGTGTTCATCGGCTAGGAGGCGCTATCCCGCATCGGGTTCGCGGGCTGCGCGAGCCGAGTAGTGGGTCAGTTTGGCGAAACAAAAACAGATGAACCACTAAGGACACAAAGGTACACGAAGGAAAACGCTGAAACTAAGAGGCTTCGTGATAGTTGTGCCCTTCGTGGTGGGTTTCGCGTCGCTTCGCCCTTTCAAACTGACCCACAGTTGTGAGCTAAAGTGAACATCTTTGGGAATCACCAGTCTGGCAAAATAGTAAAGGGTGTAGTCCACCGAGGGGGGAGCAGTTCCCTGATGGCACCAACCACATTAGCCAGGAACAATCGCGGTTTCGACGCGAAGAAATTTCTTGCGACCATCGGCGAGGGCAGGAAAGTTCTGGCTTTTGGCAAGAAACAAACAATCTTCACGCAGGGGGATGCGGCTGAGGCGGTCTTCTATATCCAGGAGGGCAAGGTTCGACTCACCGTAGTATCCAAGGTTGGCAAGGAAGCAACTTTGGGCATATTGAGCGAGGGCGAGTTTTTCGGAGAAGGTGGCCTGGCCGGCCAGTCTTTGCGCATGGGGTCTGCCACCGCAATGACGGATTGTGAACTTCTGCGCATTGACAAGAAGGCCATGATGCATGCGCTGCACCGGGAACACACGTTCTCCGATCTGTTCGTTGCGTATCTGCTGGCGCGGAACATCCGGTACGAAGAAGATCTGGTAGATCAGCTCTTCAATTCCAGCGAAAAGAGGCTGGCCCGGCTTCTGTTGTTGCTGGCTCACTTCGGCAAGGAGGGAGTGCCTGAGACGGTGATCCCAAAGATCAGTCAGGAGACTCTGGCCGAGATGATCGGGACGACGCGGTCGCGGGTCAGTTTTTTCATGAACCGATTTAGAGAGTTAGGCTTCCTCGACTATGGGGCGAGCGGGTTGCAAGTTCACAGTTCACTTCTAAATATCGTTCTGCACGATTAAATAGTTTCTAGAAGCCATCTAGCCATCTCATAAATCCTTAACGGTTGGACGCGAGCGGACCTCGGGGGCTGAAGCCGTGCCCTGATACGAATCCTGAATTTTTCCGCAGCCTGTGAAGCCGTGCCCTGCCCGGACAGATTTATTGAGATAGCTTGATAGTCTCTAGTTTGCGGGCCGCAAAGCCGCCAAGAAACCAGGCTCTGAAGCGCCCGGCAAATCAGGCCTTGGCTGGATCTAATCCGGAGAGTGGAAGTATTTTCGTCGCAACCAGCACCTCCAACAGAGTGGCGGTATTACGAACACTGGCTGAAATCGTGATGAGTGCGTCTGAGACGAGAGGATGGTGCCCCGCAAGCGAGTCGAGACGGTCGCTCACGTTGTGGAGTTGCTGAGCTTCGCGCAGGATCGCATTCGAAGGCATTGGGGTACACGGCTTTCTTAGGGCCTAAGGAGAGAAAACTTCAGATGGACTGACTTAGCTCAGGGAACCTGAAAGAGGAGAAGGTGGTAACCACCCCAACTCCATTGTATCACGTGAGGGAGTTCGAAAGTTCTGCAGGAAAACGCGCCGCGCCAGCGAAGAGGTTACCTCAGGCGCTGAAGCGCGGACCCCCTTTGAGCGACTTAGCGGCACGAGTGGAAGAGGTTGCGGAAAAAGTCGATTCAGTCACCTCAGTGGCTAAAGCCATCTCCGAAAGCTGAGCCGTTAACGCAGCGCTGGAAGCGCTGCTCCACCCAAAACCGGAGTTTTCCGTAACCTCTGGAACTTGTGCCCTTCCCAAAACCATTTACGAGATAGCTTGATAGCTTCTAGTCTCGCTGACGGGTTGCCTTTACTCCTGACAGAATGCCAACGCCGAGGAGAATGATCGCGCCCACGACGATCCAGTGCGTGGGCATGTGCATCAGGTGCGCGCCGTAAATCAGTCCGACGATCATGATCGCGAAGCCAATCGCGTAGAGTCCGAACGACATGGAATCTCCTTCAAGTTCGCTGTGACGGGGTGCGCCGGACCCCCCAGTTATAGATTCGCTGATTCGTTCAGGCGGCGCTGAGCAGAATCGCTCACTTGTTGGGAATGGCCTCCTGACGTGTCTTCCAGGAGTCTTTTCTCCCTCTAAGACTTGTCTTAGGTTTCAAGGCTGATTCAAGAGAACGATCAATTCTGACCAGCTTTCCGAAACCTGGAGTTTGATACTGAACATTCACAAGGTTTCCGACAAAGAGAATCTCGTGAGCAAACCCGGTTTGGCTGGAGGCTTCAATGAATCTGAATGTGCTGGATCCGAAGTGGATTGTGCTGGCGGCGGTGGTGATTGTGATCGTCGGAGTGCTGGCTTGGCTGTACATGCGAAAACGCAAGAGTACTACTGCAGACCTGCGAAAGAAGTATGGGCCTGAGTACGATCGGGCGGTGCAAGTACATGGGGCAGGACGCAAGGCGGAATCGAAGTTAGAGGATCGGGAGAAACGGGTTGACAAGCTCAACATTCGCGATCTTGATTCGATGGAACAGGAACGCTTTTCGAAGCGGTGGGACTCCGTACAGTCTCGTTTCGTGGATTCCCCGAAGGGAGCAGTCGCAGAGGCCGATGACCTGGTGTCTTCTGTGATGAAAGCTCGCGGCTATCCGGTATCGGATTTCGATCAGCGTGCGGCCGATATGTCTGTCGACCATCCGCGAGTGGTGGAGAACTACCGGTCTGCGCATGCGATTGCGCTGCGGGTTGGGAAAGATCAGGCAACCACCGAAGAGCTGCGAACCGCGATGATTCACTACCGCTCTCTGTTTGAGGAACTGGTGCAGCCGCCAGTGGCGGTGGAACGAAAAGAAGTGGCATAACGGTTCAACCGAAGAAAGAAAAATGATGAAACCAAGCACGCAGGACTGCACCGAGGGCAAGCTTCACGAAGTAAAAGGGAGAATCAAAGAGGAAGCCGGAAAGGTGACGAACGACGCCGGTCTGGAAGTCTCAGGCAAGGCGGAAAAGAAAGCGGGCAAAGTTCAAAAATGGATTGGCCGCGCGGAAAAAGCGGTCGTCGAATAGAAGACGTATCAACAGCGGCTCGGGAAAACCACAGGAGGGCACGATGTCACAAACGGTAATGGAAAGAACGGCTGAACAAATCGGGAAATCCGTTGACCAGGCTTCGCGGGCAACCAGCGCGATTGCCGATGCGATCGAGGATGGCGTGGGAGTGGCGAGGCGCGCCGCAAAGCAGGGCGGCGATGCCGCTGAAGAATTTCTGGATGATACCACGGAGCGCCTGCAGCGGCACCTGTACTTGACGGTTGCGACGACGTTTGCCGCGGGCGTTACCGCGGGAGCGCTGATCGGTTGGATGATGAAACGAAGGTAGATGGGAGAACTGAGATCCAAAACCAACTTTAGAAAAGGAGAACCATGATGACGGCCACTGAGCGGGCGAAGTGTGCCCATCTGCCATGCCGGTGCCTTGCGCAAGCGGATGACAAATACTGCGGTCAAGCGTGTAAGGAAGCGGGGTCCAAGGAAGTGGAGATTGCGTGCCAGTGCGACCACGGGTCTTGCCCACTCACCACGTGAAGAGCAGGAACCGCTGGTTGACTTAGATTGACCGAGGAGATATCGACCATGAAGATGCGCGGACTCATGCTTTTGTTGTTGGCAATGGCGGGGCTCGCGGCCTCGCCAGTGCCGGCGAAGGCGCAAGCCCTGGTCGATCCGGGAGATTCTGCCGCCGCGGTGGTAAGCACAACCACGGCGAAAGCGGATTTAACGTACACGCGTCCGACAGAGAAGACGAAGATCTACAACTACCTGTTCGATGCGTACGGCCCGTATCCGGCCGTGGGCGCAGGGGTCGCGGCTGGCATTGGTCAAGCGGATAAAGCTCCTCCGGAGTGGAAGCAAGGCGCCGCGGGTTACGGCAAGCGATTTGGATCGGACATTGGCATCGCGGCGATCAGCACGACGACGCGCTATGGGCTGGCGGAGGCGTTCCGGGAAGACACGTTGTATTACCGGTGTGAATGCAAAGGTGTGCTCCCGCGGCTGCGCCATGCCGTGGTTTCCACTCTGACGGCGCGCCGCGGTGAAGATGGCGGCCGCGTCTTTTCTTTCCCTGCGCTGATTGCGCCGTATGCGGGTTCGATGACAGCGGTGTATGCCTGGTTTCCCGACCGCTATAACGGCAAGGATGCGTTTCGGATGGGTAACTACACCATGCTGGGATATGTAGCCGGGAACATGGCTCTGGAGTTCTTCTACAGCGGACCTCACTCCTTGCGTCATCGCATGCACCTGAGTAATGGACACGGAGCACCGGAGCCGGGTTCCAATCCGTGAGCAGCAGCGAATCCAGTGCGGTCACAGGCATAGACCCTCAAGTTCAGGGACAACGGATCCAACTCATTTCGCCGAACCCAACCGCAGGGGCTGGTCAGCCAGTTTTTCGAGTGGTTCGGGGACCTGGGGATATTTTTCTGGCGAGTGGTGCGGGCGGCGGTGACGCCGCCTTTTGAATTCCGCGAATTATTTCGACAACTCGACGAGATCGGATCGAAGTCCATGCCGTTGGTAGCTTTGGCCGGCGCTGCAACTGGCGTGGTGCTCTCTTTGGAAGCCCGTTACAGCCTGACGCGATTTGGGGCTAAGTCCCTGCTGCCCGCCGCTATCGTCTTCTCCATTGTTCACGAGACCGGCCCGATCATTACCGGGCTGGTGGTGAGTGGCCGGGCGGGCGCGGGCATTGGCGCGGAGTTGGCGTCGATGAAAGTGACCGAGCAGATCGATGCCATCGAGGCATCCGCGGTAAACCCGTACCGGTTGCTGGCGGCGACCCGCATTCTGGCATGCATCCTGGTACTGCCCTTGTTGACCCTGGCGGCCGACTTTTCCGGCTTGTTCATGGGCTGGGTTGCGCAGGCAGTGGTGGAGCCCATCTCGTTCCACCAGTTCATCAATAGCGGATTCAAGGGCGCCGGTTTCAGCGATTTGCTCCCTCCCACATTTAAGACCATGGCATTTGGCCTGATCATCGGACTGATCGCGTGTTTCCAGGGAATGCGGACCACGGGAGGGGCCGCGGGGGTGGGCCGTGCGGCCACAAGTTCGGTGGTGTTGTCGTCGCTTTTCGTGATCCTGGCGGACGTCGTGCTGGTGAAGCTGATTCTCATATTGTTCCCTTGAAGGTTACTTAGACAGATCGCATTCGACAGATCGCACTCAACATATCGCGGCAAGTATGGAAACCATCGAGCAAGTTGCGGTAAGGCAAGGAGAAGCCGAGAAAGAAGGCAGCGCGCCGGTTATCGCCATCGATGACTTGCATAAATCCTTCGGAAGTCAAAAAGTTTTGGACGGGATTAGCCTGGCCGTGAAGCGCGGTGAAACGCTGGCGGTGCTGGGACGCAGCGGTACGGGAAAGAGTGTGTTGCTCCGGCTCATCATCGGCCTGGAGAAGCCTGATTCGGGATCGGTTCGCATCCACGGGCAAGACATCGCCGGCCTGGCTCTGGACCAACTTGGCGAGATCCGGAAGAAAGTGGGTTTTCTGTTTCAGCATGCCGCGCTTTACGATTCGCTGACGGTCGAGCAGAACGTGGCGTTTCCGCTGGAGCACCATAAGAAGGAGATGTCGAAGTCTGAAAAGGGCGACCGTGTGATGCGGTTGCTGGCGGAAGTGGGCATGGAAAACGACCTTGCGAAAATGCCTTCAGATATCTCGGGCGGGATGCAGAAAAGAGTAGGGCTGGCACGCGCGCTGGTTCTGGATCCGGATATTCTGCTGCTCGACGAACCCACGGCCGGCCTCGACCCCATCAGCTCAGCAGAGATCAACGATCTGGTTCTCAGGCTGCAGCAGGAACATCACATGGCGTCGGTTGTGGTGACTCACGATCTGCACAGCGCGAAGACGATTGCGGATCGTCTGGCCCTGCTGAACGAGGGAAATGTGGCGATCGAAGGCAGCTTTGAAGAACTTCAGGAAAGTGACATCGAGTTTGTCAGGGAATTTCTAAAGCATTCGTAGGAGGACCTATGTCGAGAGTCGCGCGGTTGGGAGCTTTCATCGTTGTGACCCTGGCGATTCTGGTAGCCGGCGTCTTCATCATCGGAGGCAAGCAGTATCTGTTCAGCTCCACTTACCAATTGAAGGCGCAATTCGACAACGTTGTGGGCCTGGATGCCGGCGGCGATGTGCGGGTGGGCGGGGTTCACAGCGGAACGGTGCGCCGCATCATATTGCCCCACAAGCCCGGGGAAAAGGTCACCGTAGTGATGGACCTGAGCCGATCGACGCACGAGATCATCAAGCAAGACTCTGTGGCAACAATCGAGACCGAGGGATTGTTGGGCAACCAGTATCTGGCGATCTCGTTTGGATCGGCCAGCGCAGCCGAAGTCCACAATGGCGACAGCATCGCCAGTCAGGCGCCACTGGAAATGTCGGACCTGTTCCAGAAGACGAGCGACATTCTGGATAGCAGCCAGCAGGCCATTCAGAATGCCACTCGGGCGGCGGCGAATCTAGACTCGATTAGCGCGAAGATCGACGGCGGGCAAGGAACCGCGGGAGCGCTGGTGAACGACAAACAACTCTATACCAACCTCGAGCAGACGACGAGCGCCATGCGCGACACGATGACGCAGGCGCAAGCCGGGGTCACCGACTTCCAGGAGAATATGGAAGCCATGAAGCACAATTTCTTCCTGCGCGGGTATTTCAAAAGCCGGGGATACGAAGATTCTGCCGAGTTGGCGAAGAATGAGATCGAGCGGCTGCCGCAAGGCACGCCGACAAAGAGTTTACCTATTCAGCGAAGCAGCTTTTCGATAAGCAGGATTCGGCCAAGCTGAAGAACCAGAAGTCTCTAAACGCCGGCGGCGAGTTCCTGGCTAATAACAAATTCGGCTTTGCGGTGGTCGTGGTGTCGGCGGGCATGGAAGGCGATACTCAGAAGGACTTGGTGCTCACCGAAGCGCGAGCCATGGTTGTGCGCGAGTACCTGGTGGAGAACTTCGGATTTGACGACAGTCAGCTGAAGACTCTGGGAATGGGCAAGCAGGCGGACACGAATTCGGATGTCGGTTGGGGCGCCGTACAGATTTTCATCTACCCAGCCGGGACCGAAATTCCGCCGAACAAGCAGACGCATCCGGGGATCGCATCCAAAACAACGTCAGACCAACCAGTGCAGGCTGCTGCAGCGGCAACACCGAAGCCCCAGTAGAAGCGATAGAGTGTCTGGATGAGAACTGGCGCTGTCCCCCGTGGAGTCTGTGTCATGGCTCCTATTTGTGGCACGAGACTCGTGCCCTTCCCGAGCCGCCTCGAACCGGAATCTGTCGTTCAGTATCTGCTTGCAGGAGGTATATCCCTTTCATCCTCTTTTCCGCCAACGGGAAAGCTAATGGGACGCATCTCGACTGTGCAGTTTTGCTCAGATTTCGAGATCTTCCAAATGAGAAGATTTCGGCAGAACTGTTTTCGGGCGAGACCGAATCTGCGGTACGTTTCGCCGGGAAATCGTGCCGCCCAATCCACGCAACCCGCAGCAGCAGAGCATCACCGGGCAAGCGAAGGATCTTCGGGCAAGAGGTAAGGACAATGCGCATCATCTCCTCCATTCGTTCACCTTTGATTGCACTCGTACTGCTGGTCCTATCGGCGGCAGCCTATGCGCAAATCGGAATATCAATCAGTTTTGCTCCGCCGGAACTGCCGGTCTACGAGCAACCTCTTTGTCCGGGCGACGGATATCTCTGGACACCTGGCTACTGGGCTTATGCTGAGGACGATTACTACTGGGTGCCGGGCACGTGGGTAATGGCTCCGGAACCCGGTCTGCTGTGGACTCCGGCGTATTGGGGTTGGGGCGGCAACGGATTTGTTTTCTACGATGGATACTGGGGCCAGCAAGTAGGTTTCTACGGAGGAATCAGTTACGGCTACGGATACTTCGGCGAAGGCTATCAGGGCGGCCGGTGGGAGGGCGAGCATTTCTACTACAACCGCGCGGCCAGCAACGTAAACGTCACCAACATTCACAACGTTTACAACACCACGGTGATCAACAACACATCGGTCCGAGTGAGCTACAACGGTGGCACTGGCGGGATCAGCGCGCGCCCAACGGCTCGAGAAGAGAGTGTGGCGCATGAGCGGCATGTTCCGCCAGTGGCGGCGCAAACGCAACATGCGCAGGAGGCGCGCGCGAAGCCAGAGATGCGGGCTTCAGTGAACCATGGCGCACCCGCCGTCGCCGCGACGCCCAAGCCTGGAGCGTTTAGTGACCGCGCCGTCGCGCCGGCCAAACAGGGAGGGGCGCCTTACAACCGCGCCGCAGTTCAGCCGCCGGCCAATAATCCGGCCGCGCAGCCGAGGAACAATTCGGCTCGCCCGGTACAGCCTGCGCCGAGCAATCGAGCGGAAGCGAACCGTCCTGAGCCCGCTCGTCCGGCCCCAGCCCAACCGACTAATCGGCCGGAGGCGAACCGTCCGCCGGCCGCTCAACCGAACAACCGGCCGGAGCCGAGCCGCAGTGAACCGGCTCCGCGGCCACAAACTCCTCCGCCGGCAGAGCGTTCGCAGCCCCAACACACTCCTGCTGCTGCAGAAACGCGACCTGCGCCGCCGCAGCAACAGCACGCGCCCGCTGCCAAGCCGGAAGAGAAGAAGCCGCAGCAGAAGGAACCGCCGAAGCAGGAAGAGAAGCGCCCGCAGTAACAGTGGGGCTTTCAGCTAGGATTGAACGCGCCGGGCATCCTGAATTTGAAAGGGAGCCCTTTGTTTCTGATGGTTGTTGCGTTTGATCTGCGCAGAAATCCACACGTGAATAGAACTAAATAGCGATTCTGTCCGAACATGAGGCATGCTGCCGGCGATCCCCTCATTTAACGTGTTCTTTGGACAGGCTGCTGGTGCCGTTGAAAAAGAGACGCAGAGTGGTGCTTGTCAGGCAGCCCGATAGAGCGAAATTCGGAGCGCTCGCATTGCGTGATATCCGCCGAGACTAAGGAATCGCGATGGCTGGTACGTCACGTTCGGAATCGACGAGTCGCCTGCGCCGTTTTAGCCTCTGTGCTCTTTCCTGCCTACTGATCCTGGCACTTGGCTGTGGCAGCGTAGTTTTCGCGTTCTTCCATCGTTTTTATCCTAGCGTTGCACTATCCACTTTCCCCCCCGCGCACAATCTGGCGACAGCTCAATGGCAGGATTTCGAATACTTCCGGCGCTATCTGAAATTAGACCAAGCGTATTCTCCTGAAGCCCGCCTTCAGGCCATCCGACTACTTACGGAATATCAAGCAAAGGCAGGGTCGCTTTCGCCAGCACAATTTGATCTTGCAGTTTCGCGCATGGTCGCGCTTGCCGACAATGGCCATTCGGCGGTTTACAAAGGATCGCTCTCGCGAGGGAATAACCGCCTGCCCTGCCGCTTCTACCACTTTTCGGATGGGTACTACATTATTCGCGCCCAGCCGGCTTGCCGCAGCTTGTTGGGCGCGAAAGTGACCGCGGTGGACGGTGTGGCGGTTGATGCAGTCGTCGATCGCATGTTCGAGTACTCCGGCGGCCCGCGGAATCATTACGACCAGTTCATTTCGGTATTTTTGCTGGAATCGCCCGCACTGCTTCATGCTGCGGGAATCGCATCCGTTTCCGATCGTCTAAGCCTCCACCTCATGCTGCCGAATGGTGTAGACGCGGACGAAACCATAGTGGCCGATCCCCCCAATGTCAACGAGCCCCATGTTTATTCGGATTCTTATCTCTCGCCGCAAAGGATTGACGGAGAAGCGGAGGATTGGACGGCGTTACTCACACCTGGCGCAAAACTACCAGTGTTTCTCCACGATTATGAAAACCCATTTCAATCTCTTTACTGGGCGGATAACAGCGTATACTACGTCGAATTCAGGAGCAATGAGGACGAATCCGGCCATAGCATTGGTAAATTCGTCGCGCGTGTGAAACGCGAAATCGTAGCAGACCGACCCCGCAACGTTGTCGTTGACCTCCGCCTTGACCAGGGCGGAAACTTCGTCACCACTGCAGGGCTAATGACGAATCTCGCCAAGCTAACTAACTCCATCGAGCACGTTTATGTTTTGACCAGCGCGTGGACATTTTCAGCCGGCAACGTTAGCGTGGCCCTCTTGAAGCAGCACGGGGGAGGAAAGTCACGGTCATCGGAGAGACTGTGGGCGATCGCCTTCGCATCTGGGCCGAGGGCGGGGACATGACGCTACCCAACTCGAAGTTGGACATTGGATTCGCGACCGGACTGCACGATTACACGCACCCGTGCTGGCGCGAACGCGGCTGCTTTTGGACAATGTTTTTCTTCCCGATGCGCTTGACGACACTAGATCCGGACAACCGGGTGCCGTACAGCTTCGACGACTATGTGGCACTGCGAGATCCCGTGCTCGACCGCGCGTTGATGCTTGCGGGGCAGCCCCCGCAAAGGGAGCCACAACCGAATGCTGGCAGTTTCCAGCCACAGAGAATGCGACTCAAAAATGGAAATATGCGGAAGATGCGCCTTTCGCCGTGCTTTCTCACGATAATCGATCTGCACGACCAAGATTCGAGTGGAGGAATTATGACTTCTCAAAGAGTGAGCCTGCCGGTAACCGCCAGCATACCGATTAACTGTGATTTTTGGCCGGAAGATGATGGCTGGAAGGGACTCTGCAAGGGTCCCTCGGTCACGGTTAGTGGCAGTAGTTTCGAAGATGCCAAGAAAAACATGGCAGCTGAATTACAAGCGCAGATCGAAACCATCCTGCGTGGGCAACCTAAGAGACGTGCGCAGCGAATTGCCTGAGCCAAGTGCGCTTACCACGATACTCGTGCCCGTGCGAGACCGCGTCCCGTTTATGCTTCCTTTCCGCCAAAAGTACACGGTGGATCCCCGGACCCGGCGTTGCCGATCTGCTTTTTGACGTGTCGATACAACAAGTTGCGCGTCGCTGGCGGAGGGCCACTTAAATGCACCAGCTAAACCGAGTGAGCATTCTTCTCCTCTTTCAGGTTCCCTGAAACTAAGTCAGCCATCTGAAGTTCTCTCCCCTTAGCGAACTACAACCCTTAGGAGGTTGAATATGTTTGCACGCAATGTCACAATTCATCTGAAGTCGAACATGCTGTCAGACTACACACGAACATTTGAGAAAGATGTCCTGCCTTTGCTGCGCAAGCAGAATGGTTTTAAGGACGAAATCACTTTCGCCGGCCCGGGCGGAGTTGATGTGATTGCGATCAGTCTGTGGGAAAACAAGAAAGACGCCGACAACTACAACACCAATACCTATCCGCAAGTGTTGAAGACGCTGGCAAAATTTATCGAGGGAACGCCCCAGGTTCACACCTTTGACGTGGTCACCTCGACCATCCAGCAGCACGAACTCACTGCAGTCTAAGGACACGCTGGATTTTTGGGACGCGAGCAGGCGGAGTTACGCCTGCTCGCGCCACCAAACTAAATACACCGGAATGCGCCAAGGATGACAACTATGCACCTAGCGCTACAAAATGCAGAAACTATCAATCGCCTCATAGAGCAGGGCGAATTGCTTCTAAGGAGCTTTCACGCCGAGCGCGAAAAAGACGTCGCAGGGTGGAGTACCGAGTTCGTGCTTGGTGAATTGATAGGCTGGCGCAGCACATTACACACCTTGTACCGCGATCGCGCGGAAGACATCGTTGCCCGCGTTGTGGCCAGCACACATTTGACCTTTCCCGAGGGCGAAGTCCGGAGCGGTGTTGCGCATGCCCAGTGAGGCCATCCTGCACGAAGTTGAAGTCCATGATCTTCAGCGAGCGACCTGCGATAGCGGCGGAGCAACATCGGTCTGCGTCAGGTCGGCAAAACGCAAGTTCAGGATCGTCAAACGCGAGAAAAATATTCCCGTGCTTGCTGTGTGCGAATATTGCCATGCCGAGTTCACGGCAGACCCCGAGACTATCGGCCGCCCTTCGGATGCACACGCCCACGTCCAACAACAATTCATCGCGCACAAATGCAACAAGCGCCTGGATGCCAGCAAAAACGCGGCGCGGATCTCGTTTGCCAGAAGCAAAAACGGATGAACCACTAAGGGCACAAAGGTACACGAAGGGAAACGCTGCAACTAAGAGCCGTCGTGATACTTTGCGCTGCATGGTTGGTTTCGCCTCTGTTCGCCTTTCAAACTGACCCACCACCTACGAAGAATCAACTTGACTCCGCGCCCTTCTCACGCCGTGGAGCTCAAAACCCTCCAAACGAAAGTGGCAGCGCTCAACAGCTCTCAACAGACTCGGCGATATTTTGCTCACCAAGGCTTGAAAGAAACGTCCACTAATGGGTAGAGTAGTGGTTCTCGTTTTCCGGGTTCTTCAAGTCCCTGAACAACAGGAGTCTGTTCGATGCGTTACGGGTTGACTGTGCTCATTGCCGTCTGCAGCCTCGGTATTTTTTCCTACTCGCAAACCGCCGACGAACTGATTGCCAAAAATATCCAGGCCCGGGGCGGGATGGAGAAGATGAAGGCCATCAAGACCATGCGTATCACGGGCAAGTTCGAAGGCGGCGACGGCTTTACGGCATCGGTGGGCCAGGAGAACCAGCGCCCGAACCTGCTGCGGGAGACATTCCGGCTGCAGGGGATGACGGCGGTGCAGGCCTACGACGGCAGCGCCGGTTGGCAGATTCAGCCCTTTAGCGGGAAGAAAGATCCCGAATTGATGGGCGAGGACGACGTGCGCGACCTGCTGCTGGACGCCGACTTTGACGGGCCCCTGGTGGATTACAAAGAGAAAGGCAGCACCGTCGAGTTCATGGGTCATGACGTGGTGGATGGAGACGATGCGCTGCGCCTGAAAGTCACGCTGAAAAACGGCGACATCATTTATGTCTACCTCGATCCCGATACGTTTATCGAGATTCGCCGGGAGATCCAGCAGTTTATCCGGGGTTCGGTGCGGGAGCGCGTGGTGGGGCTGGGTTCTTACAAGGCGGTGGCGGGCGTGATGTATCCCTTCTCGATTTCGCAGGGACCGAAGAACCATCCCGACGAACAAACGACGACGATTCAGAAGATGGAACCAAATGTGACCATTGATCCCGCGGACTTTATGTTGCCGGCTTCGCTGCGGACTGAAGAAAAGAAGTCCGGCATCGTCGGGGTTCACTAAGCGGCTGGAATGAAGATCACATCCAAATGGCCAATGCGTCGCGGGGTGTTTGTTCTGGCGGCAATCTCGTGCCTCAGCGCGTTTACCTGTTCACAAACCGCGGAGGAACTGGTGAACAAGAACATCCAGGCCAAAGGCGGGATGGAAAAAATCAAGTCGGCCAAGACCCGCCGTATGACTGGCAGAGTCAAGAATGCCAGAGGCCGCACCGCCGTCTTCGGACAAACCAACGCGCGCCCCGATCTGGTTCGTCAAACCTTTACCTTGCAGGGCATGACAGCAATCCAGGCCTACGACGGTTCGACGGGCTGGCAGACCCAGCCCTTCCGCGGGCGCAAGGATCCCGAACTGATGGGCGAGGATACGGTGCGGGATTTGCTGCTGGATTCCGATTTCGATGGTCCGCTCGTCGACTATGCGGAAAAAGGCAACAAGATCGAATATCTCGGGCATGACCTTGTAGATGGCGATGACGCGTTGCGGCTCAGGGTCACGCTGAAAAACGGCGACATCATTTATTACTACCTTGACCCCGATACTTATCTCGAAATCCGGAAGGAGATTCGGCAGTTTGTCCGGGGCTCGGTAAGGGAACGCGTGGTGGACGTGGGCTCCTATAAGCCAGTGAATGGAGTGATGTATCCGTTCTCGATTTCCGAAGGGACCAGAAATAATCCTGGCGCACAGACGACCACGATCGCAACGATTGAAGTGAACGTGCCTGTTTCAGACTCTGACTTCGCGCTGCCGGCGTCGCTGAGGACTGAGGAAAAGAAGTCCGGGATGGTGGGGGTTCATTGATTCGGTGGGATCGTTGTGGACTGGCCGGCAGTGGCGGCAGGACGCCGCCACAGCTTGCCCTGAGCTTGCCGAAGGGACAGCCGCCGGGACGGCGGCGCTACGAAAAATCATTTAGGGGAAAGGGACTTGTAACATGAAAGCATCCGCTCTGAATTTCTGGGGAGTGATGATGTTAATGGCCGGAGTTGCGCTGAGCGCACCCGGGCAGGCCGCGGCCCAAGCTGGATACCGCTTTGACGCGGCGACGGTTTCGGGATTGCCGGCGCGGAATATCGGTTCGGCCACCATGAGCGGGCGTATCGCCGCGGTGGATGCAGTGGAAGAAGACGGCCGCATCACACTGTTCGTGGGGGCTGCGAGCGGCGGAGTTTGGAAGTCGGTGAACGGCGGTACGACGTTCAAGCCGGTGTTTGACCGGGAAGATGTGCAGTCGATTGGCGCGGTGGCGATTGATCCCTCGAACTCGAAGACGGTCTGGGTGGGGACCGGCGAGGCCTGGACGCGCAACAGCGTTTCGGTGGGCGACGGGGTTTACAAGTCGACCGACGGCGGGGAGAACTGGGCCAACGTCGGCCTGAAGGACAGCGAACACATTGCCAAGATTCTGGTGAATCCGGGCGACAGCAACGATGTGCTGGTCTGCGCCACTGGGCATCTGTGGAACGACAATGACGAACGCGGAGTCTTTCAGACCAGCGACGGCGGCAAAACCTGGAAGAAAGTTCTGGCAGGCGCGAATGCGTCGAGCGGCTGCGCCATGATTGCGCGCAGTAAGCAGGAACCGAAGACCATCTACGCCGCGATGTGGGATTTCCGGCGGCAGGGCTGGACGTTCCGCTCGGGAGGGCCGGGCAGCGGGCTGTTCAAGTCCACGGACGGCGGCGCCAATTGGAGTGAAGTCAGCAGCGCCACGGGATTGCCGGCGAAACCGTGGGGCCGCGTGGCAGTGCAAGTTGCGCCCGCGAAGCCGCAGGTCGTGTATGCCAACATCGAGGCGGAGAAAGGGAGAGGACTGTATCGGTCCGACGATGCCGGAACGAACTGGATCAAGCTGGATGCCAGCAACTACATGGTGTGGCGTCCTTTTTATTTCGGCAACCTGATCGTCGATCCGAAGGATGAAAACAAAGTCTTCAAGCCCGATCTCATTCTGCTGCTGAGCAACGACGGGGGAAAGACCTTCAACGTGGTCTCGGGCGGAGCGCACGGCGACTTCCACGACGTGTGGATTGATCCGAAGAATCCGAACATCGTGATTGCCGGCGACGATGGCGGTTTGTGGCGCAGCGAAGACGGCGGCAATCGCTGGAAACACCAGATGAACCTGCCGGTTTCTCAGTTCTATCACGTGAGCGCCGACAATGCGGATCCGTACCACGTATACGGCGGCTTGCAGGACAACAGTTCGTGGGTGGGCGATTCGTCGTACCCGGGTGGCGTCAGCAACTCGCGTTGGGAAAACATGTTTGGCGGCGACGGCTTCTGGATGTTCGAAGACACTTCCGATCCTGACTATATCTACGCCGAGGCGCAAGGGGGCGAGATTGGGCGGGTGAACCGCTACACGCACGAGACTCGCGACATCCATCCCTGGCCGAATTACGGCGAGAAGAAGCTGCGCTTCAACTGGAATACGCCGATTCACATGAGCCCGAACGAGAAGGGGACGCTTTACATTGGAGCACAGTTCCTGTTCCGCTCGCGCGATCACGGGCAGTCATGGGACCGGGTTTCTCCGGACCTGACGACCAACGATCCGGAGAAGCAGAAGCAGGAAGAATCCGGCGGGGTTACGATTGACAACTCTTCGGCCGAGATGCACACCACCATCTATTCGATTTCGGAGTCGCCGAAGAACGGTCAGATCATCTGGGTCGGCACCGATGACGGGAATGTGCAGATCACCCGCGATGGGGCGAAGACCTGGACGAACGTGGTGGGCAACATCGGCGGGCTGGGAAAGAATTCGTGGGTCTCGACCATCGAGGCGAGCCGCTTCGACGAAGCCACCGCGTATGCCACATTCGACCGCCACTGGTTTGGAGATATGAAGACGTACGTTTACAAGACCATGGACTACGGTCAAACGTGGACCGCGCTTCCGGCAACGGAGAGTGGGGTGCGCGGCCATGCGCACGTGGTCAAGGAAGACACGGTCAGCCGCAACGTGCTTTTCCTGGGCACGGAATTCGGGCTCTGGATTTCAGCGGACGGCGGACAACGCTGGGCGCAATACAAGGGAACGGACTTTCCGGCAGTGGCGGTGCATGACATCGTAGTGCAGCCGCGGGAATCCGATCTTGTGCTGGCGACGCACGGGCGCGGGATCTGGATCGTGGACGATATTTCGCCGTTGCGGGCGCTTACACCCGAAATCATGACCAAAGAAGCGACGCTGCTTCCGGGGCGGGCTGCAATCCAATACTTTGACGTTGGAGGAGGCTGGCCCGAAGGCGACGAGACTTTTCGCGGACGGAATCGGCCAGGGGACGCACAGATCACCTACTACCAAAAAGGGCGGCACATCTTCGGCGATTTGAAGATCGAGATTTTCGACCAGGACAACAAGTTGGTGGACACGGTGGCCGGCAGCAAGCACCGTGGGCTGAACCGCGCCGGCTGGGGAATGCGCGTGAGGCCACCGGCAGTCGCGCCGGCAGCTTCGGCGCTGTTTGAAGCGGCGCAGGGACCGCGCGTGCTGCCGGGCGCGTACACGGTGAAGCTGACCAAAGGAGATAAAACTTACACCGAGCAACTGAATGTTGCGATCGATCCGAGGGCCAAGTATTCGGTAGAGGAACGCAAGGCGCAGTTCGATCTCTCGATGAAAGTTTACAAAGAGCTGGAGCACATGACGTTTGGAGTAGAAGCGATCGAAGGAGTGCGCGACGGGGCGAACGCGCGGGCTGCGAAGCTGAAGGAGAAAGATCCGCTGCGCCTGCACTTGCAGAAACTTGCCGCGGATTGTGATGCGATCCGCTCGAAGATCGTGGCCACCAAAGAAGGCGGCATGATTACCGGCGAGGAGCGCATCCGCGAACTCCTGGGACAACTCTACGGCGCGGTGACGGGATATGACGGCAAGCCCACGGAATACCAGGTGGCGCGGACGGAGTCGCTGGGTCATGAACTGCAAGATGTGATCGACGACTTCCAGAAGCTGGCGCAGAAAGAACTGCCGGGAATCAACTCCGACTTGAAGAAGAAGAAGTTGGATGCGATCACGGTGCTGGCCGAGGCGGATTGGCAGAAGAAGAAGGCGGAGTCCGCGGCTACTTCCGGTGCGGGAATGCTGGCGGATGAGGGCCGATTGCGGGAAAGAGATTAGGACCAGGACACGCGAAAAGAAATCCGGTTTTGCGATTGCTTCGTTTGTTTGCAGCGTGTATCAAGATTGTCATCGACAAGTTGGCGGTACAGAGCGAAACAATAGGCATGAGAAAATGTTGCCTTGTGGTTTGCCTGCTCTTGACCGGTTGCGCAGCGAAGAAACATTCAGTTGCAACTCCGCCGCCTGTCACGGCGCCGCCAGAGGTTCGTAGCCAACTACCGCCCGCGAGCGCAGAGGTCATCGAGCACTGCGTCGTTACGAAACAGGAAAATGCGAACACCGTCACCTGCAGTTGCCTGCCCGGAACCACGGTGATCGATTCAAGAACTGGGCACACCAGGCTGGTGTGCAAGAAAATGAAGGAAGAAACCGGGAGCAAGTAGAGCCGGTCAAGTCAATCTTGATCGCCGTCGATTAGCCTCCCAAGCTTCGTATCCCCACGGCGTTCTCGTAATTTCTCTGCGACCGTCAGATGTCTGGCTCGATCGTGAAGACGCCCCTCAAAGGAACCCGGCGCGCAATCATGTTCCGTTCCGACACTGTCCTGTACAATTTTGCTTCCGATGAGTTCGTGCGCAAAATGGTGGCTGAGTGTGGGTGGAGCGTTGCTGGTGGTTGTGGCGGCGCAGGCCGAACCTGTCTCCAAGCTCAAAGCGACCGACTACGTCAACGACTTTGCTCATGTTCTGGATCAGAACACGATCGCGCAGATGGACGAGATCTGCCGGCAGATCGACCAGAAGGCGCACGCGCAGATCGCAGTGGTGACCATCCATTCGCTCGATGGCGAAGATATCGAAAGCTACGCGGTTGATCTCTTCCACCAATGGGGGGTTGGGAGCAAGTCCAAGGACAGCGGAGTGCTGATCCTGTATGCGATTGATGACCATCGCTCGCGCATTGAAGTTGGTTACGGGCTGGAGCCCATTCTGCCTGATGGTAAGGTTACGTCATTCGAGCGCGAGGCGATCCCGCTCATGCGGAGCGGGAACTATAGTCAAGCGCTGCTGCTGGTCACGTCGCGCGTTGCGCAGGTCATTGCGCAGGACGCAGGGGTTCAACTTACCACGCCGCAACCCGCACGCGCTCCGGCGCAACCGACGGAGCAGCCGGGCAAAGGCATATCGGCCGGCGGAGTCATTCTGCTGATTGTCATCGTACTCGTCGTTCTTTTTACTCCGCTTCGCAGCGTACTTTTCTGGATTCTTCTTTCTGGAATGTCTGGCGGCGGAGGCGGATCCAGGGGAGGTGGTGGCTGGGGCGGTGGCGGGTTTGGCGGTGGGGGTGGATTTGGGGGATTCGGCGGCGGCAGTTCCGGTGGTGGTGGGGGTAGCAGCAGTTGGTAGCCAGCGAGGGGCGCACATGGTTCCGGAAAAAAAGATTAGCGACTTTGTCAGCCGGCTGCGAGAGGCGGCGGGAGCGAACCTGGAGAGCGTGATTCTGTTCGGATCGGCGGTCGCAGGAGACTATCATCCTGAGTTCTCGAATGTGAATCTGTTCTGCGTGATTCGCGACAGTTCATTCGGCGCGCTGCAGGCGCTCGCACCTGCGGTGAAGTGGTGGGATGCGCAGAAGCAGCCGCCGCCACTGTTCATGACGCGCGACGAGATCAGGCGCTCAACCGATGTGTTTACGATCGAGTTAATTGATATGCAACAGCACCACCGCGTTCTGTTCGGCGAAAATGTGGTTCAGGGATTGTCGATTCCGGCGAATCTGCATCGACTCCAAGTGGAGTACGAGCTGCGGGAAAAACTCGCGCTGCTGCGCCAGCACTTGCTTCTGGCCTCGGACAATAACTCGCGCCTGTGGGAGTTGCTGATACGATCGGTATCGTCGTTTGCCACGCTCTTCCGGCACACGCTGATTGTGCTCGGTTACGATGCTCCGGTTGGAAAACGCGAGGCAGTACAGGCATTGTCGAAACAGATTGGGTTTGACGCCTCTGGCATTCTGCATGTGCTGGACGTGAGAGAAGGGAAATCCGACCGTAAGAAGTTCAGTGTGGCGGACGTTTTTTCGCGATATCTGGTGGCGCTGGAGCAGGTAACCGCGGCAGTTGATAAAATGCTGGACTCGGGTACCGCAGGCTCTTTCTAGAGACGGGGGATGCTTTTTTCAGGAGAATCTTATGAGCAAGGCAATGATCGTGGTTGTGGTTATCGTGGCAATTCTATTTATGGTTGGCTTGTCTATTTTTGGCCAGTACGTAACCGTGAAGAATACGCTCGTCAGCAAGAACGAAGCGGTTAAGGCGGCCTGGTCGCAAGTGGACATTGTGCTGCAACGCCGCGGAGACTTGATTCCCAATCTGGTGGAGACGGTGAAGGGATACGCGCAGCAGGAAGTGACGGTGTTTGGCGATATCGCGAAGGCGCGCTCGGCGCTGCTTTCCGCGGGTACGCCGCAGGAAAAGATTGCGGCCAACGGTCAGCTCGATGGAGCGATTGGCCGCCTGCTGGTGGTGGTCGAGAACTATCCTCAGTTGAAGTCGAACGAGAATTTTCTGCGCCTTCAGGATGAACTTGCGGGCACGGAGAATCGCATTGCGGTCGAGCGCAAACGCTACAACGACACTCTGCGCGACTACAACACGTACGTGCAGCAGTTCCCCAACAGCTTTTTTGCGGGAATCGCGGGCTTCAAGCCGAACGAAGCTTATTTCGAAGCGTCGCCGGGATCGCGCGAAGTTCCGAAGGTAAACTTCTCGAGTCCGGGGGCAACGGCGCCGCACGCGACACCTCAGCCGGCGCCTGCGCACTAACGGGGCAAATTCTTTTGCGGACGATGCTTGGAAAATAAGCGCGACGAGGTCGCCAGTGGCGACGGCGGGCTGAGAAGGGAATTCTTCAGACGATTGATGCGGGGCGCAGTTCGCTTAGGCGGGTCGCCAGAAACTCCAGAAAAGTTTCCATTTCGTCGCCGGTCTTGGCAGAGAGCTTAAAGACCGGCATTCCCGGGCGTACGGCTTGGATATTGTTGTAGGCGGCCTGCCAATTGAACTCGACGGCTTCCGCCAAATCAAGCTTGGTCACGACTGCGACATCGGCGCTGTTGAAGATTGTGGGATACTTCAGCGGCTTGTCCTCGCCTTCGGTCACGGAAATCAATACGAGGCGGAGATCTTCGCCCAGGTCATAAGAAGAAGGACAGACCAGGTTGCCGACGTTCTCGATGAAGAGAAAATCGAGTTGGTTGAGATCCCATTGCGTTTCTTCCAGCGCCTTTTCGATCATGGCGGCTTCGAGGTGGCAAAGCGTCCCCGTCGTGATCTGCTTGACCGGGGCCTGGCTGCGGGCCAGGCGCAGTGCGTCATTTTCGGTGGCAAGATCGCCCACCAGAGCGGCCACGCGATGGTTTGCGCGAAGCATGGTCAGAGTCTTCTCGAGAAATGCAGTCTTGCCCGAGCCGGGGCTGGAAACCAGACTGACCACGAACACTCCGGCCGAGTGAAATCGGTCGCGCAGAGCGCGAGCCACGACATCGTTCTGCTTCAGAACATTCTTGCGGACTTCGATCAAACGGGGTTCTGGACGCATTCCTTTATCTCCAGCGCAACCACTTCGAGTTCTTTGCCGTGGACGATTTCTGAGCACGGAGTACCGCATTCAGGGCAACAAAACAACTGAATCGAGCTGAGCGGCCGGTCGGCTCGACACGCAGGACAGAAGATCGCCACAGGGATTTCTTCTATCGTGAGGCGCGAACCTTGCAGCGGAGTTCCCTCGCAAGTTATTTCGTAGCAGGAAAGCAGAGCCTCTTTCACGACGCCGGAGAGAGCGCCCAGCTTGAGGTGTACGGCCTCCACTTGAACGCCGCGGCGCTCGGCCTCTTCCTCGGCGAGTTCAACGATGCTCATGGCAATCGATAACTCATGCATGGGTCAACTCGTGGACTATGTCGTTATCGGTCCGTCGGATGACGTCGAACTGCCCGAACGCCGCCAGCGCGGCTTGTCCCAGGCTGATTCCGCCGTCGTTGGGTGGGACTGCATGGTTTGTCCACACCTGCAGAGATCCTTCGGTCAGCGACTTCAGATCTTGCAACAGCAATTCATTCTGGAATACTCCTCCGGAAAGAACAACTGTATCGAGCCCGTGCGCGCGAGCGGTCATGATCAGGGCATGCCGCAACCCGTCGGCGACTCCGCGCTGAAACGACCGCGCGATTTCCGGGACGTCACGGCCGCGAACGCGGTCTTGCACAACCGAAAGCAGCAATGGACGAAAATCGAGTTCGCCGCCGACGAAGGTGAAAGGATAAGGCTCCGTCAATGGTGCGCTGCGGGCGAGCTGCTCCAGCCAGATGGCCGCTTGTCCTTCAAACGTGACCTCACGCGTAAAGCCGAGAAGGGCTGCAGCGGTATCAAACAGGCGGCCAACGGAGGTCGTCGCAAACGTGCGGGCGTTCTTGCGCACCAACTCTATCGCACCGCGGTAGCGCTCGGGAAAAGAGAAGGGCGCGGCAAGCACGTCCGGTAAACCATCCACCTGGGCAAGAAAGCCAGCCGCCGCCTGCACCGGAAAACGCGCAGCAGCGTCGCCGCCCGCGAGCGCGGCGGTACGCAGGTGAGCTATGCGACTGAAACCATCCTCAACGCTGCCGACGAAGATCTCGCCTCCCCAGATGGTTTCGTCGTCGCCATATCCGGCGCCGTCGAAGCTGACGCCGACGACTCGCTTCGTCCACTCTCCACGTTCGGCAAGGACGGATGCGACGTGGGCGCGATGGTGCTGCACCGCGTGGGTGCGCGGAATGGCTAACGCCGCTCCGTGGACGGTCGAAAAATATTCCGGGTGAAGGTCGTGTACGAGCAGCAATTCGTCCCGGCGAACCTCGTACATCGAGAGCAGATCGTCGATGGTTTCGTGAAATGCACGCAGCGACTGGTAATGATCCAGGTCGCCGATGTACTGGCTGACGAAGGCCTGGCCTTCGACCACCAGGGTGATTGAATTTTTCAGGTCGGCGCCCAGCGCGAGAATGGGGCGGTCGGCGGGAAGCGATGCAACGGCGCCTGGAGCGTAACCGCGGGAGCGGCGCAGGACAACCGGACCGAAGACGCCTGCGCGCACGACCGAGTCATCCACGCGGCGCGCGATCGGCCGCTGGCCAATCAGAAAAGAGTCTGCGATTCCTGCGAGACGCTGCAGCGCGTCTTCGTCCTCGTAAGCGATGGGCTCACTTGAACGATTAGCGCTGGTCATGACGAGCACGTCCGGAGCGCCGGCGGCGAATAGCAGGTGATGCAAAGGCGTGTAGGGCAACATGACTCCGAGTTCGTTGTTTTCTGGAGCGGCCTCGGGAAGTTCGATTCTCGCTGGTGCGAGTACGATTGGACGCGCGATCGATGTCAGCAGGGCTTCCGCTTCGGAAGAAAGTTCGACCAGGGTGTGAGCCGTAGCGATTTCCTTCGTCATGAGAGCGAAGGGCTTTTCTTTACGGTATTTGCGCTCGCGCAAAGCCGCTACGGCTGCTGGGTTCCGCGCGTCGCATGCCAGGTGATAGCCGCCGAGTCCTTTTACTGCGAGAATTGCGCCGGATTGAAGAAGTTGGGCCGCCCGGCGGATGCTGCCGGCTTCATAACTTTCACCTTCACCTTTGTTCTTGGCGTCAACCGGCGAGTGAAGATAGTAGATGGGACCGCACGAGGGACAAGCCACGGGCTGCGCGTGAAAACGACGGTTGCCCGGATCGGAATATTCCGCGGCGCAGTAGTCGTCGAGCGGCCATGGTTTCATCGTGGTGTTGGGCCGGTCGTAAGGCAGGGCCTGCACGACGGTGTAACGCGGACCGCAGTTGGTGCAGTTGATGTATGGGTATAAGTGACGCCGATCGGCGGGGTCGAAGAGTTCTCTCAAACAGTCGTCGCAGACGGGCAGGTCAGGCGAAATGCGGACCGTGGGGCGCAGCCGGCGCTGGCTTTGCCGGATGGTGAATTCGTGCAAGCCTTCGGGCAGTGCGGGCCGGACATCGATTTGCGCGATGCTGGCCGCGGGCGGCGGTTGTGCTTTCAGTTCCCGAACAAAAGCTTCGAGGCCCGTCTCCGCGCCTTCGAGATGAATTTCGACTCCTTCTTCCGCGTTCAGCACCCATCCATTCAGAGTGTTGGCGCAGGCGAGGCGATAGACGAAGGGGCGAAATCCTACGCCCTGGACTACTCCGCGAACCCTGATGGAACAAGCGCTGGACATTCTCGCCTATGATGTCTACTTTGTTATCTATGTTGACTTAGTCATCCACTAAGCAGCCGTGACCTTGCCAGCCCACTTGAACCACCTTCCCGTCCTCGACCAGGATGGGCACGGTGCGCTGGCCGCCCGAAATCTCGCGCATACGTCCGCGAGCCGCGGGGTCGGCTTCCACGTCGTATTCGACAAAGTCACTACGCTTCCATTCCAGCCAGTCGCGCATTTCGCCGGTGTGGGGACAGCGGGCCGTCCCATAAAGTTCAAGCCTGGCCACGGTTTAATCCCTCCTGAAGCAACAACTGGAGCGATTCGCGGATCACGTGGTAGATGGAAGCCTGCACTTCCTGGATGCGGGGGATGTAATCGCAGTTCACCACCACGGGAAAATCAGCCAGCCGCTTGCGCTTGATCTCGCCGCCATCGTAGCCGAGCAGCGCCACGGTTAACAAATTCCGCTTGCGCGCCTCTTCCAAGGCCATGATGATGTTGCGCGATCCGCCGCTGGTTGAAATTCCGATGGCAACATCCTCGGGGCGGGCCTGCGCGATCAACTGGCGCAGGAAAATCGCGTCGGCGCCGATGTCGTTGGCGACGGCTGTGATGTTCGCCGGTTCCAGGGAAAGTGAAACCGCGGGAATCGATGGGTAGCCGGGCGGCGGGAGCACGCAATCGATGGCGAAATCGTTGGCGTCCGTGGCCGAGCCCCCGTTTCCGAAGATAATTAGTTTGCCGCCGCGGCGCAGGCGCTGGTGAATTGCGAGCGCTGTGTTGCCGATCTGCTCAGCTTGGTCCCGCGCCAACTGCTCGCGTAGTTTGGTGTCGTCGTGGGCTTTCATCAAAATCGAAGATGCTACTTCCGCCACAAGGTCTGTGGTTCCTTGTTTTTCCGTTCCTAAAAATGGATAGAGAAATCCCGAGGCGCCCACGTCATGGCCGAGTTCGCGGTGCTCGAAAAACACATGCACCGTCTCCCAGAGCGTGTGATAGAGGATCTCGATCATTTCCTGATGCATGAAAGGATCTTCGATAGCGGACTCCACTGCGTAAGAGCCTTCGATGCCAGGCAGGGCGAAGGTCATTGCACCATGAAGGTGCGCTTGCTGTAGCGTGGCCCAGACTTCAGGATCGCCTTCAGGTGGACCGAATCCCATGACGATGTCATCGGGATGAAGAATAGCTTCGAGCCATGGCCGGAAGAGAACCGAAAGATCGAGCGCAGGGAGAGCGCGCTTGCCCACGATCACGGGATGTACGAATTCCACGGAGACATGCTGAGCATCGGTCGCATAGGGCCCGCGGCCGAAGGCCAGCAGACGGCCTCCGCGCAGAAAGCGTTCGGACATTTCGCGGCAGGCTTTGGCGAGGCGAGGAGCCTCGCGAGAAAAAAAACTCTCGAACAAGTGGTTGCGCGCGAGCAGACGGTCTTCCACATGGCTTGCGACTCGGCTCGCGAGTTTTAATGCTGTGGCCATGGCCCGTGGTTCCGGCGAATTCATCTTCAGCAAATGCGCGGCAAAGGATCGCCGACCAGCATATCTACGATTCGGCTGCCCCCGTAAAGGGTTGTCACCAGCACGGTGCCGGCGGGCTGTTCGCGGACTTCGCCGATCACCTGAGCTTCAGCGCCGCCCGGCGCCAGGCACAATGCATTGATCGCGGCGTCGGCGTATTCCGGGGAGACAACCGCGAGGAACTGGCCCTCGTTCGCGATGTGGAGCGGATCGAGTCCGAGCAACTCACAGGCGCCGCGTACGGTATCGCGCACCCGAATCTGATCTTCGAAAAGAACCATCCCCAGTCCGCAATCGCGCGCCAACTCATTTAGAGAAGTCGCCGCGCCGCCGCGGGTTGGATCGCGCATCCAGCGAATACCCGGCCCAGCGGCTCGAATGAGGGTTTCGACCAACGGGAGCACGGAGCGCGTGTCGGAACGAAGATTCGCTTCGAGATCGAGTTCGCCGCGCGCCAGCAGGATGGTGACGCCATGATCGCCGATGGGTCCGGAGAGCAGGATTCTGTCGCCGACGCGCACTGATCGTGGGTCGATGGTCACTCCGGGAAGCAGGCGTCCGATGCCGGTCGTGGTGACATACATCTGGTCGGCTTTTCCATGCTCGACGACCTTGGTATCACCGGCAGCTATACGAATGCCCGCCTCGCGCGCGGCCTTCGCCATGGCGCGAACTTCGGCTTCGAGAACCGGCGTAGGCAGGCCGGCTTCCAAAACATAAGTAACGACCAAAGCTTCGGCTTTTGCTCCCGACACAGCGAGATCGTTCACGGTGCCGTTGACCGCAAGTTCGCCGATCGAGCCTCCGGGAAAAGTCAGGGGCTTGACCACGAAGCTGTCGGTGGTGATGGCAACCTTTGTGCCGTTGATATCGACGTGGGCAGCATCACCGAGCGGGCCGGGTGCTGCGCCGAAAAGCAGGGGAGCGAAAAGGCCTTCGACGAGTTTGCGGCTCGCTTTACCTCCGGCTCCGTGCGCCATCTCGATCTGCGGGTCACGGAACCGCATGAGCGCGGATTCGGCGGGCATGGCGTCCGGAGCGGTCGAGCGTTCAAGAGTCAGGCGATCGAACTCAGACTTACCATTGCCGCCTTGCGGTGTTCGTAATTGTAATACGCGGCGCATGATCCTTCCGTTGAGACCATGAGTGCGCCGATAGGATGCTCCGGCGTGCACTCGCGTCCAAAAAGTTTACACTGCTGCGGCTTCAGCACACCCTTCAAAACTTCCCCACATTGCGCGGCCTTAGGATCGGTGACGCGGATGCCGGGAACTTCGAAGCACTGTTCGGCGTCAAACTCGGCGTACTTCGCATTGATGCGCAACGCTGATTGCGAGATGAATCCCAGGCCGCGCCACTCGAAATAAGGACGCAACTCGAAAACCTCGGCCATTGCCTTGAGCGCGGCGCGATTGCCCTCCCAGGGAACCACGCGCTTGTATTGATTCTCAACCTTGGCCTCGCCCGCTCGCAGTTGACGCAGAAGCATGACGATCGATTGCAGCATGTCGAGCGGCTCGAAGCCGGAGACCACGATGGGCTTGCGTTCCTTCGCGGCGATCCACTCGTAGGGACGGCAGCCGATGACCGTTGAAACGTGGCCGGGGCCGATGAAAGCATCGAGGCGCATGTCCGGGGAATCGAGAATCGCCCGAATGGCGGGGATGATGGTGACGTGGTTGCAGAACACGGAGAAGTTGTGGATGCCTTCTCTCTTGGCGCGCATCATGGTGAGCGCGGTGGAAGGCGCAGTGGTCTCGAAGCCAATCGCGAAAAACATCACATGCTTTTCGGGATTGAGCCGGGCCAGCTTCAGCGCATCGGAGGGCGAATAGACGATGCGAACGTCCATGCCGCGGGCTTTATGCTCGAGCGGGCTGCCTTGTGTGCCGGGGACGCGCATCATATCGCCGAAAGCGGCGAAGATGACATCCGGTTCGTGCGCGATGGCAAGTCCGTCGTCGATTCTTCCCATGGGAAGCACGCAGACCGGGCAGCCAGGGCCGTGAATCAACTCGATGTTTTCCGGAAGTATATCTTTCAGGCCGAAGCGGTAGATGGCATGAGTGTGTCCGCCGCAGACCTCCATCATGCGGTAGTGGCGTTCGGCGCCGGCGAGGCGGCGAACTTCGTCGGCGGTCTTCGAAATCAGTTCGGGTTCGCGGAACTCATCGACGAATCTCATACCGATCCCTCTCTTTCGCAGCTGGATGCGGGCTGGCGTCAATTCACGTCCTCCAGTCCGTAGCCTTTGACTTCCTGCATGGCGCCGTCGATCTCGCCGAGCATCCTCAGTGTGTTCATCTGGTCGGCGGCATCCTGCTCGCTGATCTTGCTCATGGCGAAGCCTACATGGACGAGCACCCAGTCGCCGGCCGCCGGCTTATCATCCTGCAACAGGCCGAGATCAATCCTGCGCCGCACGCCGACTACGTCTACCAGCGCGGAATCCTGGTTGTCGGAAGAAATCTCGACGATCTTCCCTGGTATGGCTAGGCACATTCGGCAATTCTCCGGCATGATTTATGTCTGTTTGCGCGCTGTGATGTCAAACGCGAACTTGAGTTCGTCCTTTAGCTTGATGGTTCCCCCGACCGCGGTAACCGGCCGAATCTCATAATCGCTTTGGCGAATCGTAAAGTCTCCCGCGGCCCGGAGTTTATCACCGTTCAGCGAGACCCGCGCCGAAACCGGCTGAGTGCGCTTAACTCCGCGCAGCGTCAGTTCTCCGTTTAAGGCCACCCAATATTGCCCTTCGCCGGTTTTGCTGGCGGTGAGGGCAGAGCACTGGTACACAATGTCAGGGTACGAATCGGACTCAAGAACTTCCTGATGCATCGCCCGGTTAATTTCGGTGCGATCTTTCTCGCTGATGTCATCGGTGACGGTCAGCGAGGCCGAATGGATCAACAGTCGCAGGGAACTTTGTTCAACCGCTTTGGGATTCAGAAGGATCTCGCCCTCGAATTCGGGAATCGCGATGGTCGGGTTATGACCAAGTACGGAAAGCAGGCCTGTGGCAAACGCCCGTACCCTAAAGTTACCTCCCTCGGCTTCAATAACGTATCGGACCGTGGCAGCCTCCGGTGTTCCTGTAAGTTTTAAGGCGTAATGCACTAATAAACCTCCTGGTAATCATCAACACTCGCCGTTCAAAATTTCGCCGTTCTCAGTCCGGCTTGCGAGCCACCACGTAAAAAGAGAATTTCAACTCATCCTGCAGTTTCAATGTGCCCCCGGCGACCGATGCGATCCTGATGTCATAGTCGCTTGCCGCAATGTAAAGGCACCGTAAGCGCGAATGCTGTCAACCCCGAAGGCCACTTGAGCTCCAAATGCGTCGTCGTTCGACCAAAGGCACACCCCACGCTTTCCCGTTGTCAGTCAGTGAGGAATTCACTCCGCCGGCTGGCCGAAACGAGGCCAAGTTGCCGCTTCACATGGCCCGCAATTTCAAATACCGATCCAGATCAGGGAGAGCGCCCTGGGCGATATTTCCCAGGCCGAACTGGCCGAGATAGCGTCTCGCGATCGGATTGGAAAGAATCAGGCCCGCCCCGAACACGATAAGCGCTACACCACTGAGCATGAACAGCGTGTCCTTGTCGTTGAAGCTTCCGTTACCATTTTCCGTTGCCACGGCAGTCTCCTTTTTGTCGCAAGATATTTACTGGGTTGAATTGCGGCCTGCTTTCTCTTGAGCTTTCTCCTGAACTCCGTCGATCAAGGACATCACCAGTTTGACCGCGTTTTCCACCGTAGCTGCAACGGAGGCGCTCAATCCCATCTGACCTTCTTCGCCTCCGAGAGTTTCGGGCTCGCAGCCCACCAGCAGAATATTTTTCAATTCGATATTCATGGCTCGCGCCGTGCGCAGCACGCTCACGGGATTCATGGCATGGGCTTCGATGGCGGCTTGCGGAGTTTCCCCGGCGTTCGCAGGATCGTCCAACGCTTTCAGATCTGGCTCGATGAGGTAGAGAGTGCCGGGAGCCTGGCCGTGGGGACAAGCGTCGACCAGAATTGTAGTTTCGTAACCGTCTTGCAGCGCGTAGGCGAGGTCGAAGCCGCGAATGCCAAAGTCGGCGACGCGCACGCTCTGCGGCAGTTGCAGGCTGGCCATTCGGCGGACCACTTCCACGCCAAACGCATCATCCCCCAGGAAGATGTTGCCAATGCCAGCGACGAGGATCGTTGGCTTCTGCACGGCGAAGGCTTGCGGGAAGTCATCGGGCGAGAGTGGCTCAACTTCTTCCGCGTCGAAGAAGAAGCGATGGCCGGGCTGGCGAAGCAAGCCCATATCTTTGCCGGGATCGTCGTCGAGAACTACGCAGACGTGCTGCTTGCCTTCGTAATCCTGTTCGATGCATTCGACGGTGGCAATCTGTCCGGCCAGCACGATGTCCATCACATCGCCGCCCTTGCGCGGGCGCAGCCGCACGCGGCTTCCCGGCTTTACTTCGACTCCGGAGATTTCCAGATGATCGAGAGGAGTCTTCTCTTCGAGGATCTGCCATTCCCACTCGTTCATTGGGTCTCCTCATGGGGTGAACGAGGATCGGGTGAACGATGATCGACCGGGCGCAGGTTGCGGAGCACGCCGTGCAGTTTCATCAACTGCTCGACCGGCATGGCCTCTGTGCGTTCGAGCATCTGGCGGGCGCGCTCGTCGGACTGGCTCATTTCGCGCTTCTCGTCATCAGTCAGCGTCATGATTCGCAGGGAAAGAATCTCGTCAATCTCGGTACCGTCGAACAAATCCCCGGCACTTTCTGGAGCGATCTGCGGATAGTCGTAGAGAATGATCGGGGAAGAGAGCAGGGTGTCGCATTGGCCTTCTTCGCCGACGAGGACGGGCCAGGTTCCGACGTTCTCACAACTTGCAGTGAGGTCGTTTATTTCCTCCGGAGGTGCGGTGAGGGAGATAAACTTGCCATCTCGCACGCCCAAAACCGTGTGCGTCGAGGCCAAGGAACTCAACAAGGCATCTTCACGGCTGGCCAGATGCGCCGAGGCAAAAAGCGTTCGGTTGCGAATGCGCACGCTGACCTTGAAGAATCCATTGCGCAGCCTCTCGCTTCTGATCTCAAGCATCCCATGCAGCTCGCTCTGCTCCCGGATGATCACGCCGGTGATAGGACCTTCTCCATCGCGTAAATACTCAAACTGCTTGCTCGCCGGAAATGTGAAGGACTGCGATAATGGCGCTTCTACGAGACTCTCCACGTTGCACACTGGCAACACCACTTCCCGCTCCACCGCTTCTTGCCAGGGCTGGTAAACGCGGCCTGCGACCTCAAGTTTCGTCACCAGACGAAATTCCGGCGTTTCCGCAGGCAGCAACTCGATTACCGGGGAAGCGAGCTCGCCGACAGAGCGTGCCACCAACTGAAGAAACCGTACGCGGATCTCCAGCGTGGTCAGCGAACCGGCTTCGACCAGGCATTCCGTCTGCATGGTCCAAGCTTCGCTGCCTTTCTGCGCTTCGCTGTAAGACTGCGGGCAGAGCACTCCGAAATTCCAGCGCTGCTGGTTCTTTACGGACGACGGGCGGTAGGGATAGAGCATGTATCCCTCGTACAGCACGGCTTTCGCAATCTTGTCGACCGTCGCAAGATTCATTACTGCACCGTCTCTTCCACCGGAATAATGTCTTCCAGTACTTCTTCCCAGGTGGGAATGCCGTGCCGGACTTTGTATTGATGCAAGCGGTCGAAGGCGTCCTTGTGCAGGCACAGCCAGGCGCTCTTGGGATAGTAGGCGTCCATCATGTCGCGCCAGACTTTTACCGGGAGCTTGAATCGAGTTTCCTTGTCCCATGAGATGGGCGCGACCTGCAGCCCGCCTTCAGCGTTCGCATAGAACACCGTTCCACTGAACTGGAGGCAGATAGGGACTTCGCCGTCTGTCAGGCCGTCGAAATATTTCGTGGCGGCAATATTGAAATCAAAGGTGCAGGGCACGGGGAGGTCGGATACAGTGCTGCCCTGGAATGAAGGCACGACTATACTGGCGTGGGTCCAGAGCAGGTTTTTCAGGGTCTGGCTCCAGCGGCTGGGTTCGTCGAAGAGGTCGCGAAGACGTGTCTGGTCTTCGGGGGAATACTTGCGGCGCGTGACTTCGATCTGAATCTGACAGCGCAGCGCAACCGTGTGAATAGTCTCTTCTGGATTGGAATTCGTCAGCCGAAGCTTAAAGGCAAGCAGCGGCGAAGCGGCATTCGAGACCACCTCGGCACGCTCCACCAGAAAACTCAAATCAGGCATGGGACTCCTCTTCCACCTGGGATGCCTGTTTAACCTCGACCGAACGCATTCTCAAACTAGAAAAAAATTCTCCCAGTTCCTTCCACACTTCCGCGCCGCCAGAGAGACCTTTCCAGTGCATGCGGATCAGGCCCACCAGCTTGTAGCATTCGTCGATGGGAAGCAGATAATACTCGGCGGCGGAGTAGCCGCGGGAATAGCCGAGACGGTTGACCAGCAACCCTTCCACATCGGACTCCATTTCGTTGAGAATCGGATTGCGGGCCACGATGTCGTTCCAGGATTCCAGCGCCAGCAGCGACTCGGTCGCGCCGGCGGGGCTGGGATAGAGCGCGACTACCCGGTTCTCAAAGCTGCTTCTGAAAAAGAACGCCATGTTGATGGGGACCATCAAACCATTCCACTCGGCATCCGTAAGATTGAAGGCGGGAAGCGAGCGCACTCGCCGCGGAACGCGTTTGAACTTCACTCCCTGGCCGCTGAACAGAATCGCGCAGGCCTCGCAGGTACAAATAAGCTTACGCTGCGCCAGTTCGATCAAATGCGGATGGTCGTTCCGCAGCCCCAGGCTGCACAACTCGCAACGTTCGAGCAGACGCTCGCGGCGGGCGAACTGGCGCAGCGTTCCAAAGCCGCCGGCGGATTCTGTAAACTGCCCTGCACTCATGATTGCAACTTTTCCTTCAATCCGGGCTCTGCGGCATTTGAGTTAGCGCCGCGGTAGCGCCGGTCATCAACTTGTCCAAGGCCACAAATCCGGAAGCCGGCTTCTCCTCAAAACCTTCAATGACCAGCGAGGTCAAATCCGGAGCCGCGTCGTACATGGCTCCTTCTAACGTTGCCTGTAACGTCTTCGCGGTTGAGCCGCAGGTATGGGAGCCGGTTTCCACGCGCAGCCGGATCGCACCATCGTTCACACCGATCAACTCAACTTCACAGCCCTGTTTGCGCAACGTCGGCCGCACTTTGTCAACCGCTTTCACCACGCGGGTTTCGAGATCTTCGGGATGCAGCCCGTAAAGAATCAGAACGCTGCTCACGAGCGAATCGCGGCCCAGTCGGTCGATGATGTTCATTCCCGGCTCTCCGGCTTCGGCTACGATGTCGAGCGCCTTTTCGAGGGCCGCGCCGTGCAGATCCATGAGCGACTGCACCAGGTTCTTTGTTGCAGCCCGCACCGCGGGATCGGCGATCGATTCTATCTCCTGAACCACTCCGCCGATACGTTGTATGTCTTCCCGAAAATCTCTGCTCTCGGCCACGATGCTCCTCGTCGAACTCTCCAGGGAAAAAAATGGGAGTGAGAACGGTGTTCAGATTGCCAAGGGCGTTCCCCTGGGCAAATCCGGCAACCTGTGACTACCGGCTCACTCCCAGTCGCGCACGCTACGGGTCAGGGTTGAAGTCCAAACATTGGAGAATGATGGGTCTCCAACACCTTCCCGTTCCCTAGATACATGTGAACGCCACACGGCAAACAAGGATCGAAGCTGCGCACTGCTCGCATGATATCGATCCCCTTGAACTTGTCAGGACCGTTCTCTTCGAAGATCGGCGTATTCTGCACCGCATCCTCATACGGGCCCGGAGTGCCGTAAACGTCACGTGGATTAGCGTTCCAGGGCGTCGGAGGATACGGATGATAGTTCGCGATCTTACCTTCTTTGATCACGACGTGATGTGAAAGCACGCCGCGAACCGCCTCGTGGAAGCCGCAGCCAATGGCTTCCTCGGGCACTTTGAACTCGGTCCAGGTCTTGGTGTGGCCGGCATGCAACTCGGCCAGCGCTTTTTCCATGAAGTGCAAAGCGGCGCAGGCAGCATACACCTGGAAGTAAGTTCGGGCGCGGTCGCGTTCGATGGCGTTGCTCCACTTGGGAATCTTCCACTCGAACTCGACTTCAGGCAGCGACGTAGTCTTCGGCAGATACATCTTTACGCTGTGGCCGGTGGCTTTGATGTAGCCGATGTCGACCAAGCCGGCCAGCGCCGTTGCCCACAGGCGGGCGATCGGGCCGCCTCCAGTGTCCATCGCCAGATGATCACCGGTTCGCTTGTCGAACCAGCGCGGCGACATGACCCAAGTGTACTTGCCGCCGAAGTCGCGCTTCTGCGGGCGGGGAATCGTAGTCTGGTTCCAGGGATGGTTCTTGTCCACTGGATTCCCGAGGGGATCCGTCTTGACGAACGTTTGTGAATTCTTCCACTCGTCATAATAGGAACTGCCGAGCAGGATGCGGATGTTCAGGTTGATATCCACCAGATCGGTGGTGACCAGTTTGCCGTCGACCACGATACCCGGAGTGACGAACATGCCGCGGCCCCAGTTCGTCATGTTCTTGTAGGTGTAATCGCAGACATCGGGATCGTTGAACGATCCCCAGCAGGCGAGCAGCACACGGCGGCGACCAACTTCCTCATAGCCGGGAAGCGCGTCGTAGAAGAAGTCGAAGAGGTCATCGTGCAGGGGCACAACCTTCTTCATGAATTCGACATATTTCATCAGGCGGACCAGGTAATCGGTAAAGAGCTGGATGGTGGGCACGGTGCCAACGCCGCCGGGATACAGCGTGGAAGGATGCACGTGGCGGCCTTCCATCAGGCAGAACATCTCGCGCGTCATACGGCTCATCACCAGGGCTTCGCGATAGAAAGCTCCGGTAAACGGATTGAGCGCCGTCATGATGTCGGAGATGTTCTTGAATCCATGCAGATTGGAGTGCGGCGCCGGCGTCGACTGAGCCTTAGCCCAGACCTTGGGATTGGTTTCCTTGACCATCTGCTCGCAGAAGTCCACGCCGACCAGATTGTCCTGGAAAATATTGTGATCGAACATGTACTCGGCAGCTTCGCCGAGGTTGACGATCCATTCGGCGATTGGAGGCGGCTTCACGCCGAACGCCATATTCTGCGCGTAGGTGGCGCAGGTGGCGTGGTTGTCGCCGCAAATCCCGCAGATGCGGCTGGTGATGAAGTGAGCGTCGCGCGGGTCTTTACCTTTCATGAAGATGCTGTACCCGCGGAAGATGGACGAGGTGCTGTGACACTCGACCACATGGCGATTCTCGAAGTCGATCTTGGTGAAGATTCCCAGGCTGCCCACGATGCGAGTGATCGGGTCCCAGTTCATCTCCACCAGATTCCCTTTTTTGCTCGGAACGTCTTTTGTCGGTGCGGTAATAGTGCTCATTCGATCGCTCCTTTGGATTCTCGGTCTCTGAAGTGGTCCCCTCAGTGGCTTTATCAATACGATCTGGCGTGGTACCCGGTGGTTAGTTCCGCGCGCGGATGACGCCACTTCGGTTCTTTGTTGACGGTAGATTGGGTCATGGACCGCAAGGCGCGAATCGCACGGCCATAGGCGCCAATGGCCGCCCCGGAAACCTTCGCTCCGGGCGGTTCATCCATGAAAGGCATGAACTTGTCGGGAAATCCAGGCATGGTACAGCCAATGCAGATGCCGCCCACGTTGGGGCAGCCCCCGATTCCGGCCATCCACCCTCGTTTCGGCACGTTGCAGTTCACCACCGGACCCCAACATCCCAACTTCACGATGCACTTGGGCGAGCCGTACACTTCGGCGAAGTCGCCCTGCTCGTAGTAGCCGGCGCGATCGCAGCCTTCGTGGACTGTCTTGCCGAACAGCCACGTGGGGCGCAGCTGATCGTCGAGCGGGATCATGGGCGCCAGTCCGGCTACCTGGTAGAGAAGGTAGAGGACAGTTTCCATGAAGTTGTCGGGTTGCACCGGGCATCCGGGAACATTGACGATCGGCAGGCCGGCTTTCGACCGCCAATCCCAGCCGAGATAATCAGCGAGCCCCATGGCTCCCGTCGGATTGCCTTCCATCGCATGAATTCCGCCGTAGGTGGCGCACGTGCCGCAAGCTACGACCGCGAGTGCTTTAGGCGCCAGACGATCGATCCACTCGTTGGTCGTAATCGGCTGGCCCGTTTTTGGATCGGTTCCGAGACCGGCCCAATATCCTTCCTTCTTGATCTTCTCGTTCGGGATGGAGCCTTCCACCACCAGGACGAAGGGTTCCAGTTGGCCCTTTTCGGCCATGTACCAAAACTTGAGGAAGTCATCACCGACTTCATAAGCCAGCACGGGATTGTGCAGGTGCACCTTTGGAAGTCCGGGGATCGCTCCCAACAGAACGTCCTCAATGCTGGGTTGAGTAGCTGCAGTGATCGAAACCGAGTCTCCATCACAACCCAGACCGGCGGTGATCCAGAGGATGTGTACCTCGGCAACAGGCGATGGTTTTTGCGTGACTCGACCGTACGGAACTGTTTCCGCTGCCATAGTTCTCCTTTCCCACATCAACCGTTAAGGACGGAGGCCGATAATTATTTGGGTTGGGAATCGCACCCGGGGAAATCAAGAGCGGTTCTCGATTATTTGCTGAGTAGGGTTCCTATCTCGGAACACTAAGTGTGCCGGGGGTAGGATCAACAATACGGGGGATACCTTACAAGCGGGAGCGCCACATTTTCAGTTCCGTGGTGTCACTATTTTTTGTATCGGGGATTCCCTGATGGCTCGGAAGTAAGAAAGGAGACTGCTAGGTTGCCTTCTCGTTCATACTCCACTGAATGGCGTGCTGCATGAGTTCGCGGGCGCTGCGCAGCGACAGCTTTTCCTTGATGTGAGCCTGATAGGATTCGACGGTTTTTATGCTGAGATGAAGTTCTTCGGCAATCTGGCGGGTTCCGTGGCCTTCACCGATGAGGCGAAAGACTTCGAGTTCGCGATCGCTCAGATCGGCGATGGAGGAACTCCGCAACGTACCGGCGCCGGTGATGTAGTGCTTGAGCATCTTGTTGGCGATGCGATCGCTCACATAGATCTCTCCGCTCAGGATGCGGCGCACGGCGACCAGCACTTTCTCCGTGGCCTCCTGTTTCATGATGTAGCCATTCGCGCCAGCGCGGAGGGCGCGCTCGGCGTAGATCGACTCATCGTGCATGGATAGGATCAACACCGGAAGGTTGGGATGAGTGGTGCGGATGGTTTTCAGCAGGTCGAGGCCGTCAGGTCCATTCAGCGAGATGTCGACGATAAGAACATCGGGGTGGGTCGAGGCCAGCACCTGGAGCGCGCCCATGGCCTCTTCAGCTTCGCCGGAAACCACCAGGTCGGACTCCCGGTTGATGAGCAGCGCTAATCCCTGGCGCACGATGGGATGGTCATCGACCACCATGATTCTTTTTTTCGTGACGGCCTGGTTGGGCGATTTGGAAGTCACGCTCATGCCTTACTTTATTCCTTCGCTACTTCCTCCCCGACCGGAAACAAACAGGTAACCATGGTCCCGCCAGTGGCGATGCGTTGCACTTCGAGAGAACCTCCGACCATTCTAGCCCTGTAATTCATCAGGTGAAGGCCCATACCTTTTGTACCGGGAGCTATAGTGCCGATTCCATAGCCATCATCCTGGATGGTAAGCGCCCCCTGATGCTGGAGGATAGCGAGGCGAATCACGATCTGGCGCGGGTGACCGTGCTTGATCGCGTTGTTCACTGCCTCCCGGGCAATATAGTAGAGATGTGTCGCAACTGTGTCGTCGTGGATCAGCACAGGAGTAAAACAATGGAAGCGGCAACTGACCGCGAATAAATCTTCCGCTTCGCCCGCCAGTTGCTGCAGGGCCGACATTAGCCCCTGCGCGTCAGACACAACCGGAAGCAATCCGCGCGCCAGTTCACGCGTTTTGTGGATCGCTTCATTCACCAGGTTGACGATCTTAGCGGCATCCCCGGCCTCTGGCAGGTTCTTTTCCGCAAGCTTCTGCTCCTGCACCTTGCTCATGAAGGCGATGCCGGTGAGGTGCTGTCCCAGTCCATCGTGCAGGTCCTGCCCGATGCGGCGTTGCTCGCGCCCGCTGATCTCAAGGATGGTTTTCTCCAAATGTTTGCGCTCGGTGATGTCTCGAATCGCGCTTGAAACCAGCACGCCCTCTTCGGTTTCCAGCGGGCTGAGGCTGATTTCCACGGGGAATTCGCGGCCGTCTTTGTGCAAGCCGAAAAGTTCGTTTCCGGTTCCCATGGGGCGCACGCGCGGTTCCCCGAAAAAGCGCTTGCGGTGTTCGGGATGCTTATGGCGCAGACGCGCCGGCACCAGCAGTTCGAGTTCTTGTCCCAGCAATTCTTCGCGGCGGTAGCCAAACAGCTTTTCCACCTGGGCGTTTACCAGAACAATTCTGCCTTCTCGATTAACCACCACAACCGCGTCGGGTGCGGCTTCCAGCAATCCGCGGAACTTGATCTCAGCGCGTTTTCGCTCGGTTATATCGCTGCCTGAGGCGATGATATACGAGGCGCCCTCGCTGGCGCCGGGGAGAACCGTGGTATACCACGCAATCGTTCTCTGGCTGCCATCCCGGCTCATCCAGGACGTCTCGTACTCATGGGGACGCTGGTCGGCGTACGTCTGCCGAAACGATGTTTTGAAGCGTTCGGCTTCTTGGGGAACCAGGAACAAATCCCAAATGATTTTTCCCCGAACCTCAGCGAAGGAATATCCCATCATCTGTTCGCAGGCGCGGTTGAACCGGATGATGTGGCCCTCCGGATCGAGCACCAGGACCAACGCGCCCACTGTATCGAGAATGGCAGAGACGACGTTGCGCTCTTCCTGCAACGCTTCTTCGGTTCGCTTCAGATCGGTGATGTCAAAACCCACGCCGTGAATGAACCAGGGCTCTCCGTCCTCCTTGCGGATCATTTTGGCTTCGCAATGAAACCAGATGACGCGACCGTCGCGTGCCATGACCCGATATGCGGAACGCAGCGGGTTGCCGGTGAGAAACATTTCCGCCGCTTCGGTGCTCCAGCGCTGCTTGTCGTCGGGATGAATGTGGCTGTACCAGCGGACGGGATCCTCCAGCCACTCTTCCTGGGAAAAACCCAGCGCAGCTTCAATCTGCGGGCTGACGTAGGCCTCGCCGATGCCTCGATCGAGATAAGCCATGAATACTACGGCGGGAATCTGCTCTACCAGGGCACGATATCGCGCCTCAAGATTCGGGAGCTGCGAATCGGCGGACCATCCCTGGTCTGGCTTTTCAGGCGGATAGACAACGCGCCTTGCTTTGGCGGGAGAGTGGTTGTGGCTGAAGACTCCGGCCAGTCCCTGAAGAATCTCCTCGGCCTGCGAAGGACTCAGATCAGGCTCGGCAACCGCAGGAGGAGGATGATCGACGGAAGAACGATCGACGGGAGGATCGCCGTCAGTCGTGCTGTTCGTTTGATTCGGCCACGAAAACGAAACCATGGTTACTCCCAGAACAGGTACCAAGTACCTAGTACCGAGAAACGCGGTTTCACTCGGTACTGGGTACTAGGTACTAGGTACTCGCACGCCACACTGCCGAGTCCGCTTGCGCCAGCTTGGCTCTTTGTTCAGCGACGATTGCGTGAAGCGGCGCAAAGCGTGAATCGCTCGTCCATACGTTTGAACCGCGGCCGAAGACAACAGAGAACCCGGCGGCTGATTCATAAAGGGCATGAATTTGTCGGGAAATCCGGGCATGGTGCATCCGATGCAGATGCCGCCGACATTCGGGCATCCGCCAATGCCACCCATCCACCCCCGCTTTCCAACGTTGCACTGCACTACCGGCCCCCAGCATCCCAGCTTCACGATGCACAGTGGCGATCCATATTCTTCGGCAAACTGTGCCTGCTCATAGAATCCGCCACGGTCACAACCCTCATGCACGGTGTTGCCAAAAAGCCATGTAGGCCGCAACGCCTCGTCGAGCGGAATCATGGGCGCGCGGCCCGCCGCCATGTAGAGCAAATACAAAAGCGTTTCCATGAAATTATCGGGCTGCACCGGACAGCCGGGGACGCACACGATGGGAATCTCCGCTTTCGATGTCCATTTCCAGCCCAGGTAGTCGGGCAGCCCCATACAGCCCGTCGGATTGCCTTCCATGGCGTGAATGCCGCCGTAAGTGGCGCAGGTTCCGGCCGCGACCACCGCCCAGGCGTGAGGAGCGAGACGATCAATCCATTCACACGTCGTGATCGGCTGACCGGTCTTTGGGTCCGTGCCCATGGAAGCCCAGTAGCCTTCCTCTTTATTGTGTTCGTTCGGAACGGAGCCCTCGAGCACGAGAATAAAATTTTCGATCTTGCCTTCCGCGGCATCGTGGAAGGGCTTCAAGAAATCGTCGCCGTTGGCGAGCGCCAGGAAGGGATTGTGCAGGTTGACTTTGGGCGTCCAGGGCAGCGCGCCCAGAACAACTTCTTCGATGCTGGGCTGGGTGGCCGCGGTCATGGCGATGGTGTCGCCGTCGCACCCCAAACCGGCGGTGATCCACAGCACATCGATTTCCTTGATCGCGCGGTTCTGCTCATTGAGCATCGTCACGGCGGCTATTCTACAACTAATTGAGGTTAATCAAGTCTGGCGGAATTGTTGAACAACCGGCGGGAGGTTCTGCAGCTTCTCCGCCTCAATCGCGGGCGGACATCGTGGCAGGGACAAGCTACTCCAAACTTAGATCCATCTTGCCTTGTTTTGTGAAGTGGATGTGCAGCATCTTTTCTTTTCCACTGACGAACTCTCCGTCTACCGTGGCGGACTGCTCGCCATTGGCCGCAGCCGAGGTCACCTGCACCCGCAGAAGGTGTTTCCCAGGCGAGAGTTGCACGGCATGGAACTCATGGCCCTGGACTTGGTGGAACACGATTAAACGTTTCTTGTCGGTTCCTTCCAGCGTATGCGTGTACGTCAGGCTATCGTCCACCCAGACTGACAGGTGGGCTTGGGCGAACTTATGCTCCACTTCGATTTCCAGCAGAGCGGGAGGGATCATTGAGCTTGGCGGCGGAGTGGGTGGTGCACTAAGGGTTGGGCTGGGCATGGCCACTTGGGCAGAGGAGCGATTTGCAGAGGAACGCTTTGGAGTGGAACGATCTGCAGAGGAACGATCTGCAGAGAGACGATTAGTGCGGACCGCTGTTTTCCCAGCCTCCTTCGCGATTGGAATCGTTCTCGTTTGGAGCGGAGGGGCCTCTTCGGCGCGGGGCAGTGGTTTGGTGGTGGCGGTGCTTGCGAGATTCGGTGCCGGCGGTGCCGCCTGGGGCAAGAGGAGATTAGCCATCCGAAACCCAAATATAAGAAGTCCCACCACAAGCAGAGCGCCGGCGAAAGACTTCTCGCGCATATTCTGCAGCAGGGTCTCCGCTGCACGGTGCTCCGCGGGCAGAGAGCGAGTGCCGCCCGAAGATTTAGGCGCAAGCTTCAGCGGGGCCAAGGCTGACGTCGTGGTGCTTCCGCTCGCCGTGAAGGCGGCGCCAGCAGCCGTATCAGAGCCTGGCTGATTTTCCCTGCTCTGGGGATCGCGTCCTTCTCGCAGCGCCTGGATGTCTGCTGCCATTTCCATCCCGCGCTGATAGCGCTCCGCGGGATCTTTTGACATGGCCCGCTTAATGACGTAGTCGAGACCCGGCGGCAAGTCCGTATCGAGCACGCTTGCCGGTATCGGCTCGCGGTTGACGACTTTAAAGCAGACCGTCAGCGCGCTATTGCCCTGGAACGGCCGGTAGCCGGTCAAAATCGTGTACAGGATTACGCCCAGAGAAAACAAATCGGACCGCCCGTCCACCGCATCGCCATTCAGTTGTTCGGGCGACATGTAAGCGGGTGTGCCGAGCACACGCCCAGCCAGAGACTGGTTGGCGAGGTTTAGTTTGGCTACTCCGAAGTCGGCGATTTTGGCGCGACCGTCTTCCGTGATCAAAATGTTCGCCGGCTTCAGATCGCGGTGAACCACGCCTTGACCATGTGCACAATCCAGCGCATCCGCCAGTTCAAGGGTGAGTTGTAGCGCTTGTTCCAGCGGCAGCTTGTGGTCGTCGCGAGCCAGCAACTTGTCGAGGGACTGCCCTCCAACGAACTCCATTACGATGTAAGGAGTGCGAGTATCCGGCTCCTCGCCCACATCGAAGATGGTTACGATTCCGGGATGCGACAGGCGCCCGGCAGCTTCCGCCTCCCGGACGAAACGCTCGCGATACTCGCGTTCCTCTTCCGGGGGCTGGCCGGCCAGCAAAATGGTTTTCACTGCGACCACGCGGTTGATCTTAGGATCGCGTGCCTGGTAGACAACACCCATGGCTCCCCGTCCCAACTCGGACAGGATTTGGTACCGCCCAAAACGTTCGCCTTTGGGATCGTCCATAGCTGCCATCTGGGGGTTCAGAGTTTTGCTGCAACCTCGGAAGCCGCTGCCGCTTTCGTCTTGTCGTCCAGCGCTGTCGTGACCAGCAGCCCGATTACGTTCTCGTTCAGTACATCCACAAGCTTCTTGGCCTGCGCGAGGGTGATTCCGTTCAGCAGTTCGAAGCTCACTAGAACGCCCCGTAGGGCGCCAATGGTGTCATGGTTTGGGCGAACTTCGACTGTGATCGCTCCGCCCTGATTGCGAATGCCAAAACTAACCCCTGCTTTTTCAATCTTGCCGGTCGCCATGAATCAACCCCGTGAGGACACAAGCTTGCCCGCCCCCCGGTAGAAGGGGCCTGGCGTCTATCTATCCATAATTCTGAACCCAAAAGAGGAATCGTCCAAGGTTACCAACGTGTCGGCGCGGAACTTATTCGCTGTGCAGCGGCGCACATTGGCCAAATATCGTCTCCCAAAATTCGAGAGATTCGAAGGCAGATGACGAGATAGACTGCTTGCAATGCCCGGCGCTGTTCATCCGTCTGTACAGGTACCGATCGTCGAAACCGAGCGCCTTAAGCTTCGCGGCCACCGGCTTGAAGATTTCAACCACTGCGCCGCTATGTGGGCGGACCCTAAGGTAACTCGATTCATAGGCGGCAAACCCCTCAGCGAAGAGGAGTCCTGGAGGAGGCTGCTCGGTTACGCAGGCCATTGGTCTCTGCTCGGTTTCGGCTATTGGGTGGCCGAGGAGAAGGCCACGGGCAACTTCATCGGAGAGATTGGATTCGCCGACTACAAGCGTGACTTGGAGCCATCGCTGAAAGGCACGCCCGAAATCGGCTGGGTCCTGGCCTCGGACGCGCACGGCAAAGGCTACGCAACCGAAGCCGTCCGCGCCGCCGTTGCCTGGGGCGACACGCACTTCCAACCGGCCAGCACTGCCTGCATCATCGCTCCTGAGAATCTTGCCTCCATTCGGGTCGCGGTGAAGTGTGGATATCGGGAATTCGCGCGGGCCACGTATAAGGGAAATCCGACGTTGATGTTTGTTCGCGAACCGGGTGTGTAGCGCCGCCGTACCGTCCGTGGCACCGGCGCGAAGACGCCGCAGAGGAATTTCCATCCGTTGCACCGGCGCGCAGTGGTACGATATCCGGCTGCTTCAAGATTCGAGATATTGGAACCGCAAGATGACCCGAGCTGCCCGCTCCGTAGCATCGCCTCGTGTGGTATGCATCGAGGACTTCCGGCCCATCGCGCGCCAAAGGGTGCCACAACCGGTATTTGACTACCTCGATGGTGGCGCCGAAGGCGAGGTCACGCTTCGCGAGAATTGCCGGATATTTAACGACGTAACTTTCCGGCCGCGGCATGCAGTCGCGATTGCGGATTGCAGCTTGTCCACCACGGTTCTAGGCTTCAAACTCGCTCTCCCGTTCTTGCTCGCGCCGGTCGGCTACAGCCGGCTCATGCATCCTGGAGGCGAAGTGGCTGCCGCGCGAGCCGCCGGCAGAGCTGGCACGGGCTACATTCTCTCGACGATTTCCGGACACAAGCTCGAGGATGTAAAGGCCGGCTCGTCCGGACCGGTTTTCTATCAGCTCTATCTGATGGGCGGACGCGGGGCGGCCGAGGCTGTGATCGAAAGAGCGCGCGTGGCCGGATTCTCCGCGCTGGTCGTCACCATCGATACCCCGGTGTCAGGAATCCGCGAGCGCGATTACCGTAATGGCATGAAGGAACTCATCAGCGGCAGTGTGCTGGAGAAGATTCCATATGTTCCGCAAATACTCTCGCGTCCGGGCTGGCTCATCGACTACCTGCTTGACGGCGGCCTGCCTGGGCTGCCGAACGTTGTCATCCCGGGCAAGGGGCAAATGCCGCTGGTCGACATCAATGCGGCCTTGGCGGAATCCACTCCGACCTGGGCAGATCTGCGCTGGATCAGGGAAATCTGGAAAGGCCCAATCGTCATCAAAGGCGTGCTGACAGCCGATGACGCGCGCCGCGCCGTCGACGAAGGAGTCGCGGCGATCTCGGTTTCGAATCATGGCGGACGCCAACTCGATGGCGTTCCCGCCTCTCTACGCGCGTTGCCCGAAGTGGTGGAAGCCGTGCAAGGCCGGATCGAAGTCTTCATGGATGGAGGCATTCGCCGCGGCACCGACATCGCCAAGGCCCTCTGCCTGGGCGCACGCGCCGTGCTCTGCGGCCGCGCCTACGCCTACGGGCTGGCCGCTGCCGGTGAAGCGGGCGTCGATCGCGCCATCCAGATCCTGCGAACCGACCTCGAACGCACCCTGCGGCTGCTCGGTTGCCCGTCGCTCGCGGCTCTGGATCGTTCCTATGTGAATGTGCCTGAGAGCTGGGAAGTGAGCTGAATCTTCGCTAGCTCGCCTTTCAGAGTTATTGCACTCTCATCCCCGTGCCGTTCAAGGAAGTGATAGCGGACGTGCTCAAGATGAAGCTGATGGAGAAATCGGGGAAGACGGAACCGCGCCGACCGAGAGCGTAAGACCTTTCGTCGCTGCCCACCTGATAACTTCTCTCCAAACATCACGATTATGCGACCCCTCGCCTGCGCCTCAGCGTATACCCAGCGGTACACGCGATCATGCAGGATTTCTTCAAGCTCCTCTGCCTTCTGCTCCGTGTGAGGTGGTAGCTTCTGTAGGCTGACGAGGTTGTGTTGTGCGATCACGATGACGCCCAGTTGTGCACTAAGATTACTGAGGTTAGAAACACTGCCCTTTACATGTCTTGCATTCAGGCCAGTTCCCCATTCGACCTCGAAAGCAACCACCGGCAGCACGGGCGCATAACGCATCTTGAAAGACTTCTCGCCCGGAGGTAGACGCTTATCAAACCAAACAATATCGACCCATGCTGACTCCGATGCTTCGACTTCCGTTCTCACATCGAAATCAAGCAATCCCCCAAGTTTCGTCAGAAGCTCAGTAAGCTGACGTTTGGTTAATCCGGCCTCAGCCATAAGCCGACACTCTAATCGGGGAAAATGGGTCTGTCAAAGGCATAATTCCCCACTTTTCCCTTGACTGCAAGCCGCCAATACCTCAATATGACGTCAGGCGACATGTTGCCAAAGGTCATATGGAACTCATGCCCCTTACCGAACCTGTACTGCTGATTCTGCTGAGCCTGGCCGAGCAGCCTCGGCATGGCTATTCCATTCTGAAAGATGTCGAGGAAATGAGCGATGGCCGCGTCACGCTGAGTACCGGCACCCTCTACGGAGCGTTGCGCCGTCTGCTGGATGATGGCTGGATCGAGCGTTTCGAGGAAGAGGACAGCTCACGCGGGCGCCAGGCCTATCGCCTCACTCCGGCCGGGCGGCGCAACCTGCAACTTGAGGCCGGCCGTTTGAAACACCTCGCCAGAGTCGCCAACCTGCGCGTGGCGCGGAAGAGGCTTTAACACATGATCTCTCTATACAGATGTCTGCTGCTTCTGTATCCCGCCGCCTACCGTCACGAGTACGGCGACGAAATGGCTGACGTGTTCCGCGAGGTTCATACCGAAATATGGAGTAACGGGTTATTCCCGCGAGGGATGTTCCTTGTCCGCGAATTCACAGGTCTCCTACATGGTGCGCTGCAAGAGCACTCGCGAGCAATTACCGGTTCACGCTTGTTCTGTCCACCAAGGAGGTTCACCATGCGTTCCGAATTCCGCTTTCCCAAAGCCACGCCAATTCTGATGGCGGTAATCCTTGCGGGAGTTATTCTGACCATCGAGAAGGCCACCGCGATCGAGGAGTCGCTGCCTAAAGCGTATCCTCAACAACTCCCCCCAATCCACCCGGAGCACTTCACATTTTTCCCAGCAATGGCTGTGATTTTCCTGTCAGCTTACGGGGCGGCAGTGATCGGATGGATTGTGCTCTTCGCCCTGCACCGCTCCGGACTGCATCGGCTGTCAGAGATGCCAGCCTCTTCACTTAGAAAGTAAATTAAGTTGCGAGATCGATTTCTCTCAAGGAGGTTCGTCCATGCGTGGTCAAATGCCCGTCGCACTGTTTGCCCTGGTTTTTGGTGTCTTGGAATTTGCCGGGGGAGCGCAAGAAATGGTCTATCTGGGATTTCTGCAGAGCGAGAGATATCCGCTGATCGCTGGAGCCCTGGGCGTCCTTGCCGGCGGGTTGCTGCTCGCTGCGGGAATCGCTTTGTTGGTGCGGTCCACGCTCGCTTCCGTTCTTGCGCAGGCTTCGGCGTGGATAGGGGTGCCGGTCTTCATCCTGACAGGCGTCATAACGCACAGGGCCGGTTGGCCCATCACGGCGGTAGGCATCGGGTACCCGTTATTCCTGACGTTCTTCCGCCTGAGGGGCGGAAGAAACCGCGACGCGATGTCCAGATCTTAAGACTACTGGGCAGGCGGGAGAACGATTCGCCGCAACCCTTGTCAGTTGCCCATCTTCTTTATGGCCCCAAGCGGCGTCTGCAACGTCCCATCGAGGTTGATGTCGAAGTCGTAGTCGAACGGCGTGAACGATCCCGCCTTGTAAAAAACGACCTTGCCGTCGCCCGTGAAGCAATCGAACGGCATCTCGCCGCTGAATCCTTCGGTGATGGTCGCCTTGCCGGAGCGGAAAACAACCTTCATGCCGCCCATGCCCGAGACGTGCTCCCACCGGCCTTCATACTTGCCCGCGCAGCTCACGAGCCCCGGCTTCGGAGGTTGCCCGGCCGCCCGTTGCGCGGGAGGCGGAGGCGCAGGCCTGTTCGACATGCGGATATTGTCAGCGGTCGTGTTCACAATGTCAGATCCGAAGCCGGTATCGACGCCCGGCACTTTGATGTCGTACATGTTGACATTATTCTGCCCTCGGATCTCGCCCTCCATCCACTTGCCGTTCACCAGCACTTGCACGCGATCGTGGATATCGTATTGTCCCGCCGCATGATCCTCAGCCGTGAGTTTTCCCAGCCGGTGTATTTCGTACGGCCACATTTTTAAGGCGTTAACCCCACTCGGCAGACGTACCGAGTACGACCGGCCGTGCACCTCGGTGATTGTGCCCTCTTGCCAGCCGTCGACCAGAACGCGCACCGTGTCGCCAACCTTGAATCCGCCGGCCCCGGGCCCGCTCTGAATCGCGGTTGGAATCGCAGTTTGATTCGCAGCGGGAGCCGCAGCCGCGCGAGCCTTAAACGGAGAAGGCGCGGTCGGAATCTCGCCGCGGTGAGGATCAGCCTGCGCTTCGGCCGCGCTCTGCGCATGGCATTTCGCTGGAAGCAGAGCGGTCAGTTGTACGCGGAGCGCTTCGCCGCGCTGGAACGCCTGCCCCTTTTTGTAGTTCTGATAATCGCAGGCGCCCGTGGCGGTGTTGCATGAAAACACTTTGAAGCTTTGTCCGTCGGTGCACACGTAAACCACATTCATTTGCAGCGCCGGTGTCTGCCCGAACGCGCTGGCTACAGGAAAAGTCAAAACCAGAATTCCCAACCAGAATTTGCGCATCCGATCTCCTCGCTCTGCGCGCTGTCACGGCGCGCGGAAAGCAAGTCACTCCGCGTCAGTCCGAATACAGCGTGGCCGGAAGCATATCACTAAAAGGGAACCGGACATCGAGGAAAACCGAGGCTATTGCCCCTCTTTCTTCTCCGCTTCCTTGGGCAGCGCTTTCTCGATGGGCTTGCGGGGCAGCATTTGGTCGCGCATCGCGGCGTCGTAAACAAAGCCCGCGACCACCACTGCCGCCTGCTTCAAATCTTCAGGCTGCAGGCGGTCGTACACATCCATATTGGAATGATGCGTGCGCGTCTCATATTCGATGGGATCCTGAATAAACTGGAATCCCGGAATGCCGACCGCGTCAAACGACTGATGGTCGGTTCCCCCGGTGTTGCGCATGGTGAGCGTGTTCACGCCCAGATCTTTAAACGGCTTCATCCAGGCCTCGAAGATAGGAGCGGCTGCTTCATTCTCCTGAAGATGCACGCCCCGGATCTTGCCAGTACCGTTGTCCACGTTGAAATAAACCGAGACCTTCGCCTGCTCCGGCTTCACCGTGACCTCGCCGGCCTCGCGCCGCAGCAGGGTCGGCATATCTTTCATCGCCGCATCATCCATATGCGGACGCGAACCGAAATGATGCTCCACATACCCCTGCGACCCGAGCAGCCCTTGTTCCTCGCCGCTCCACAGGCCAATGCGAATCGTGCGGCGGGGCTTGATGTCGAGCGCTTTGAGAATGCGCATCGCCTCCATCATCACAATCGTGCCCGCGCCGTTATCAGTGGCTCCCGTGCCCGCGTGCCACGAATCCAGATGCGCGCCGATCATCACGACTTCGTCTTTCTTGTCTTTATCCGTGCCGGGAATTTCGGCGATGGTGTCGTACTGCATAGGGTCGTCGTCGTAGAAAGCGTTGGTCACATTCATTTCGAGCGACACGTCTTTCTTCTGTTGCAGCAGCCGCGCAATGCGGCTCCAGTGCTCAAGCGCCATGGTGAGTTGAGGAACGGTGGTGGTCTCACCGGGCTTGTACGATCCTCCCGACTGCACAAACACCGTGCCACCGCCGGAAGTCTGGCGGCTGTGGTCGATCACGGCTAGAACCTTCTCGTCGGCGAAAAACTGGTTCAATTCCTTGACGAACTGCTGGCGCTTCAGAAAGTCGGCGAAGCGGAACGGCGGACGGTCGCCGGGAATCTGATAGTCGGAGAGCTTAGAGAGGTCGTCATCGCTCAGCCGTTTGAAGGGAGCCTCGATAATCGGCTTCACGTCAGCATCGGGCCCTAAGATCACGATCATGCCGGCAAGCTTGCCTTTGTATTTATCGAAGTCCTTCTTATCGTCAATGGTTACGCGAATGCATTTGCCCTGCACCACGCCGTTGGTGCCCGGGGTCCAGGCCTTGGCGTAAACCAGCAGCGGAGCGATGTCGGGCGAGGTCATGCGAACGTTCACGTACTGGTTGGCCCAACCGCGGCCGAACGGTCCCCAGGGCTCAAGGTGTGCGTTGGAGAGGCCCATCGCAGCGAGTTGATCTCTCGTCCACTCGTTGGCCCGCTTCATGTTGGGCGAGCCGGTGAGCCGCTCCCCGATCGAATCCATCAATCCCGAGGCGAACTCCATCACCTTGGAGTTGCGAAAGCCTTCATAGCGGATCCGGCCCATGGCATCGAGGTCGACCTTTTCCTGAGACCACAGCGGCGAGACCGACGAGATCACAGCCAGAAGACAAGCCAGGCGGACAAAGTTCTTCATGAAAGAAGCCCCTGAATAAGAATCGAATGTGGGATTATACAGCGTGGATTTCCGCGATGGGGCGAAGCAAATTGTAAAGTTGTTTCAAAGCTCTGAGGCTCTTTGCGCACTCCGCGGCCGTTCTCCGCGACCTGCGCGATTTAAGGCTTTGCGGCCGGCTTCGCGCCCTCGGCGGTGGCAGAGGGTTTCGCGTCTTTCTCGTCGCCGGTTTTCACGAGGTATTGCACGATGAGTGAAATGCGTGGTTGGAAGCGTCGAGCGGATCGTCTCTCGCGCAGACGCTAATTGGCAAATCCCCGAGCATGGATGACCGGCCGCGCTCATCCCCCGGCGACTAATCGGCGCCGTCAGCGGGTGCATCGCGGAGGGGCGCTTCGCTTCGATTTCCCCCGAGTTCGTGCTGTGCCCGCTGCAGAAGCGAGTCGATCGTGTCGCTGGCGAGCGCACTCGCGCGACCGATCGAAACCGCCACCGACAATTCTTCTCCCCACCAATGAATGGTGGCGCCGGCCATCAGCTTGTGCATGCGCTCGCTGACGCTTTGCAGCGCGCTCTCGCCGCAGCCATTGAGGATCGTCAGAAATTGGCCCTCACTCCAGCGGCCTACGAAGTCTGTAGGCCACACCGTGTTTCTCAAAGTTCGGGCCATCACCTGCAGAAGCGCGGTTGCCGCCTCTTGCCCGTACCGGGCGAGGAATTCGCCGAGTTCAGGAATCTCCGCGCAAACGATGCCAAAGGGAATTTGAAGCTCCGCCAAGCTCCCCAGCTTTTCCCGCAGGTGCGACTGCATGATCGTCTGATTCGGCAATCCGGTCACGTGATCCAGGCAGCCCCGCTCTTTCATGCTGCGGTCGTTCATACTGCGGTCGTCCGGGTCCAGACCTGCCGCGGCCAACTCGGCTTCGAAGGTCTGAATAATGCCGATGATCGAGCCTTGCTTATCCCGTAGCGGCGTGGCCCACGTGCGTGCCCGAGCCAGCTGTCCTGACTTTTGGTGAATCAGGCCGATGGTCTGCACCGGCTTGCCATCGTGCAGCGCGGCTCTTATCGAGCACTTCCTGCCGCACATTTCACAACTGATTTCGTTGCAATGCAGAAAAATGTTTTCGCGGCAGGAATGCCCGGCCACATCGATCCGCGAATAGCCCGTGATCTTTTCGGCGCCGTCGCTCCAGAAGACAATGTTTTTCTCCAAATCGAGCACACTCACGCCGATTTGCAGGCCATCGAGGATGCAGCGATAAGTTTCAGGATCTTGAAAGGATGACATAGGGGCTGCAGAATGCGGCTGATCTATCCATCGGCAAAAAGCTCGCCAGCTTCAGAGCGCCAGACGGCCGCAGAATCAGGAATCCTTCGCCGAACTCTGCCCCAAAGGTTTGATTTGTAATTGCTTAGAATGGGTAGCACTTTGGGGCCGCGCGCCGGCACCGGTGTGCTATTTGCAATATTCTCTCTCGCCTTTATTTTCGCAAGTGAGCAGTTCTGGGGGAGGGCTGCCCGGGCGCCTCGATCTCGAAAGAGATTCGATGCGCCTGTTATTTTAGGCCGCTCCCGTGGAAATGGCCGCCTCGGCCGTCCCGCCGACCGAAGCGAGGCGGCTTCTTGGCCGGGCCAGGGAAACTAAGACACTACTCCCGGCTTACTGCGGCAATCCGACGCGCTTTCGCAGGTCGGCGAAGCGCGGATCGGAGTGGAGATTGTCGAGTCGCTCGTCCATCGTCAGAAATGATGGCATGTAGTAAGACCGATCCTGGTAGGCGCGCTCCAGCAGAGCAAATGCCTTATCTTTCTCACCAAGGCCCGCATAGATGACCGCGACGTTGTAGGGAGCGACCCAGCTGTGCGCGGATAACTCTTTCAAATGATCCAGGATCTTCTGGGCTTCGGCCCTGTTGCCGGATACGGCGTAAGCATTTCCCAGGCCTGACCAGATCTCAGCATTTTCCTTCTCCAACTCGAGCGCTCGCTGGAACTGGGCAATCGCTTCCGGCAGTTTCCCCTTCTGTTCATAAGCCCGTCCGAGGAATGAATAGCTGAACCAAAAGTTCGGATCGATTGCGATGGCGCGGCGCAATTGCTCAATGGCTGGTTCCCACTGCCGTGTAAACAGGTAAAGTAGCTCCGACGGCGGCGGTCGGAGACAGCGAGAGCGGATCGATTTGTTGCGACCGCTTGACTTCGACGATGGCCTGGTCGTCCCGCCCCATCGATGCCAGAAACCAACCGTAGTACCAGAGGGCATCGGAGCTGTTGGGGTTCAGTTCAATCGCCCGCTTGAACTCGCTTTCGGCAGCGGCCCAGTCCCAGTCATACCAATGAGCGGCGATTGCCAGCACAAGGTGAGCCCCGGCGTCCGAGTCGTCAATCGCCAGGGCGCGCTTGGCGGCTTCCTTGGCCTTAGGCACACCCTCGTTGGGGGGAATGATGCCAGTCTTCCTGGTTGATGTAGTTGAAAGCCAGGCCACTGTAGGCCTGGGCATAGTTAGGATCGACAGCGATAGCCTGATTGAAATAGTCGATGCCCGTATCAAAACCTTCTTTGGTGAGCTTATACGTGTAGTACTTGCCCTTGAGATAGAGCCGATAGGCTTCGGGATTGCTCCGTAGAGCCTTTTGTCAACTCCTTCTGGTCCTCAGCCGAGAGTTGCGCACGCAAGCGCTGAGAAACTTCCCGGGCGATGTCACTCTGCACCGCCAGCAGATCGGCCAGCTTGCGATGGTACTGCTCGCCCCATAGTTGTTTGCCGTTACGAATGTCGTCGAGTTCCACGTCAATGGTAAGATCGTCGCCGCGCTCGGCCACGCTGCCCGCAAGCACAGCCTGTACGTGAAGCTCCTCGCCCACCTTCCGGACATCCATCGCCTTGCCTTTGTAATGAAAAGCCACGCTGTGCGGAATCACCGTTCAGGCTGGGCAGCCGCGCCAGGCTGTTGTTGATGCTTTCCGTGATGCCATCGGGAATATAGTCGGAATCGGGATTGTTGCTGCGATTTTCCAGAGGAAGCACGGCGATGGAATCGATCCGACCTGTCTTTGATCTTTTCAGATAAACCGTAACACCAACCGCGCCGATCACAAGCAGGAGGGCGGCAATCGCCAAAGCGATTCTGTGGCGATTGAATCCAGAAACACGGTGCGTAGACGCGGATTCTGCCTCGGTGCGAATCGTCCCTGTCTCTGATGAAGGCGAACGCGCCGGCGCCAGAGCGGAAGCTTCTCCATCTTTTTCTGGAGTAATCTCCAACCCCGCCTTGCGCAGCCCGTCGATCAGGTGCTCAACCGTTTTGACATTCCACCATTTGCCATAGTCGCGACGCACCGAGGTGGCGAAATCGGGACGCAGGGCAAGCAACTCCTGCACTGCTTGCTGCCCGGCTTCGCGCTGGCCAAGCTGGCCGAGTGCTGCCGCGCGCAGGGCGTGGGCGTGAAAAAAGCCGGGCATGTTGAAGCGAACCGCCAGCTCAAGGGCTTCGGCATATTTGCCCTCAGCATATGCATTCAGAAAGGCTGGAGCGCGAAACACGGGCGGATAGTGGGGATTGAGCTGCATAGCCGCTTTCGACCATCTGCGTGCCCCGGTCTATCTCGCCGACTGTGATGCACGAGCAGGCCCAGCAAGCCCATGACCGATCCATCCATGGGATTGAGTGCCATAGCTTGTTCCACTGCCGCGCGAAAGCCGGCTTTGTCTTTGCGGAAAAAATGGGTGAAGGCCAGCGCGTAGTAGCCGATAGCGTGGGTAGGGGCAAGATCCACGGCGCGCTGTGCCGCAGCCATGGCGCGCTCCAGAGGCTTCGGCCGGGGATTGTATTCATCGGCAAACTCAGTGTTGTACATGAATGGCCAGCATCGCCCAGGCGTCGGCCTGGTTCGGGATCCTGCTCCACGGCGCGCTCCAGAATGCGCCGTGCTGTGGCATGTTCCGTCGGGCTGATGCGCTGCATAAAACGGAAAGAGCGAAGCACGGCCTCGTGCGGTGTCAGGTCCTCTTCGTTCTTGGTCGCGCAGCTCTTCGCTAATGCCCCGTGGCAGAATCCCGTGCTGGTCCGCGACCGTCGAAACAATGCGCGGAACAAGATCGTCCTGCAACTCGAAAACGGATTCCGGAGTAGAAGCTCCGTTCATAATTCTCAGCCCACAAGATGAGCGCCAGAAACCGCATCGACAAGCTGCACCGCGAGGCGCAGCTTGCTTCCCGCCTGGCGCAGGTTCCCTTCCATGACATAGCGTGCGCCCAGCTCTTTTCCCGCGGAGCGTATATCCACCGATTCATTCGCGTAACGCGTAGTCGAACTCCCGCGCGATCACCCTGCAGATACGAGAACCGCGACAATCCGGTGACGATTTCTTCACGACAGACCCTCTGCCAGAGCTTTCAGCTCGTCGCTCGCGCCCGCATATTTGAAAGGTAAGCACCGCAACCCAAAAGCCTTCGCCTTCGCGTAAGGCGCCGCGGGCTGTGCCGGAATCAGCCGCAGCCGCCGAAGGTGACGCCGAGGGCGTACCGGAGTCGTTACCTTCTCAGAAGATGTCTGCCGCGCCAGATCACGAAACTCGTTGCTGACATCGCGAGCCGTCTGCACGCGGTGGCGTGGATCTTTTTCCAGACAGCGCCGCACGATGCGCGCGAGATCGCTGGGCAAATCGGACCGAAAGGCGGTAACCGGCGGTGGATTGTCCCGCAGAATCGCAGAGATCAATTCCGCGGAAGAACTTCCCTCGAACGGCCGCCGTCCCGTTGACATTTCGTGCAGCACCACGCCCAGTGAGAAAATGTCGGTGCGATGGTCGAGCGGCCGTCCCGAAGTCTGCTCGGGAGACATGTAAGCCGGCGTCCCCATCACCATGCCCGCCTGCGTGCGGTGGTCTGATGTCAGCGTGGCATCGGCGGGATCGGTCGCGCCCACATCCTTTGCCAGCCCGAAGTCCAGCACCTTGACGCGGCCTTCCTTCGACACCATGACATTGGCAGGCTTCAGGTCGCGATGCACGATGCCTTTGTCATGCGCCGCCGCCAGCGCGTCGCCCAGCGCACTGGCAATCTCGACGATCTGCTCAACCGGAAGCCCGCTTGCCGGGATAAGGCGGTCGAGCGGTTGCCCTTCGACCAGTTGCATCGTCGAGGAAGGGGACGCCCTCACATTCCTCCACCGAGTAAATCGTGACGATGTTCGGATGGTCCAGTTGAGCTAGCGTCTTCGCCTCACGACGAAAGCGCGCGAGCCGCTCCGGATCGTGCGCCATTTCGGCGGGCAGCACCTTGAGCGCCACGTCGCGGCCCAGCTTCGTGTCGGTGGCGCGATACACCTCGCCCATGCCGCCCGCGCCCAGCGGCGACTGGAGTTTCATACGGGCCGAGTTTTGTCCCGGGAGCGAGCGCCATCGAGGTGTCGAAAGATTGTACCCTGCGGAAGTTGTATCAGGCCTTGGGTCTCAGGTGCCAGGTCTTAGACGCTAAGTGTCAGCCTTACCCAACCTTGTCATTCCGAGCGGAGCTGGACCCTGAGCGAAGCCGAAGGGGACGGCGGAGTCGAGGAACCTGCTGTTTGCCGGCGTCACCTCTGCTTCTTGCCTAAGATCTGACCACGAAGACCTCAATTGGTAGAAATCGTGAAGTTAACCGTAATCTTAGCCTGGGTCTCAACCGCCTCCCCGCCCACAATGTGCGGTTTGAACTTCCATTGCCGGACGGCGTCCTCCGCCGCTGCAGCCAGTATGCGCGGGCCGCTGACCACGCGCAGATTCTGGATGATTCCATCTTTGCCGATCAGCGCCTGCAGAATCACCGACCCCTGTACTTTCATCTGCCGCGCCAGCAGCGGATAATTGGGCCGAACCGGGCTGGTCAGAATCTCCGAGGCGTTGGTGGATATTTCCACACGCTCCGCGGCATTGCTGGTTACGTTCGCCGCGGTCGGTGTATCGCCGGTCGCACCAGCGACGGTGACCGGTTGTGCCGGCGCGCCCGGTTGTAGACTGACTCGCACGGAGCTACTGCCGGGCCGGATGGTGCGGTGCGTATCGCCGGCGACAACCTCCATTTCCACAGGTGGTAATACCGTCCGCGTAGTGGTCGTGACTGCCGGACCAGCAGGAGTTTCCGGCGCAGGAGGAGCTTGCGGCGCGGGAGCCTTAACCGCAGATGCGATATGGTGCTTTGGCTTTGCCGCCCGGGCCGGTTTGGCGGTTGCCGCTGTAGGCGGTAGCGGAGCAACCTTTGCTGCAGGCGAACTTCCCACCGGCTGATTGGATTCCGCTTCCTGCGTATCTTCCTGCGCGTCGGGGAACCAGAAGTCGCTGTTGCGCCAGATCACGATGCCCAATGCCACCAGCAGCAGGCAGAGAGAGCCGATCATCAATTTCCGCTGTGTGGGATCCTGAGGCGCACGCCTTCCGGGTTCTTCGAAGAGGGCGCGATCCGTTTTCGGTACGACGTTCAGATCCGACATGCCGGAAACCGGGCTGCTCCAGGACGAGGATGGCGGTTGCGCTAGTATGCCTCGAAAGCTTTAAGAAGGCCAGCAAAAGGTGCGATCAGGCCGACTCAGAAGGGTTATCATTCTCAATCGGGTCCGGAGCGAAACTTCCGAGGGTCTCGTGAATCCCATGGATGCGGAACGGGATGAGCGTCATTCCCAGGTGCAGAAGGCCTGCATATGAAGAACGATGATCGACAAATAAACGATCGAGAAGTAAACGATCGCCAAGTAAACGATCGCCAAATAAACAAACGGCAGATGGATGAAGAGAAATTCCGCCAGAACAGCCGGCGCGAATTGCTGAAGCTGGCGCCCGTGCTGGCGCTGGGCGCGTTCGCCATCCCCGGCCTGCAGGATCGGTTGCTGAAGAAGGGACTGGGCTTCAGCGACTGGGCTCAGGCGCGGGTATTCCGCTCCGGCCATCTGGCTCCGACATTCGACACTGCCGACCTGACTCCCCCGGCGAAGTTTCCCATCAACGGCTACGACGTGGACGATCCCGGCGTAGACCTCGACACCTGGACCCTAACCGTCAGCGGAGCGGTGAAAAAACCTGGGGAATATACGCTGGCGCAGGTGCAGGGCCTGCCCCGCTATCGGCAGAACACGCGCCACATCTGTATCGAAGGGTGGGACGTGATCGGGCGCTTCGGCGGCGCGCGCCTCTCCGACTTTCTGCAACTGGTGGGCGCCGATCCCGCAGCGCGCTTCATCTCGGTCGAATGCGCCGACGATTATTACGAATCGCTCGACCTGGCGACGGCGCTGCATCCGCAGACGTTGCTTTGCTATGAAATGTACGAGCAACCGCTTACCCGCCAGCACGGCGCGCCCCTGCGCTTGAACATTCCGACCAAGGTCGGCTACAAGCAGGCCAAGTATTTGACCGATTTGAAAGTCTCGCACGTGCTGGAAAGGGTCGGTTTCTGGGAAGACCAGGGCTATTCCTGGTTCTACGGTTTGTAGCGCCAGCGTCCCGCCGGCTAAAGGTAGCGCCGGCGTCTGCCGGCTAAAGTAGCGCCAGCGTCTCGCTGGCTTTCGGGTAGGGCAAGGCTTTAACCGCGTCCGCCATAGGTTTCGTATCAGGGCACGGCTTCAGCTGTGCCGCTCAAGGGCCAAGGAATGCCAGGCTTTAGCCGCTGCGTTATGGAGGTTCAAGCATGACCGGTGCAGTCATCGAAATCACCCAGCCCAAAGGCAAGACCGCCGAGGGCGAAGAAGAACCGCCGTTAGTAGTAGCCCGCGCGGTCTACGAGCATCCTTTCGTAGTACGCCTGTGCCACTGGATCAATGTAGTCGCACTCTTCGTGATGGTCGGCAGCGGCTTGCAGATTTTCCGGGCCTTCCCCAGCTTCGGCGCCAAGATTCCGCAGCAGGACCTACTGCATTGGCCGAAGGCATTCGCCATCGGCGGCTGGCTCGGCGGAGCGTTGCAGTGGCACCTCACCTTCATGTGGATTTACATGGCGACCGGCGTCCTCTATCTCGGCTACCAGATCTTCAGCGGCAACTACCGCCAGGTCCTGTTCACGGGTCGTGACATCCCGGGCGTGTGGCCGATGGTGAAGCACTATTTCTTTTTCAGCCCGAAGCCGCCGCTTCGCGAAGCTTACAACCCGCTCCAGAAGCAGGCTTATACCAGCGCAATCGGACTGGGGGTGCTTTCGGTGGTCACCGGTCTCGTCGTGTGGAAGCCGGTTCAGCTCTCCTGGCTCGGCTGGATGATGGGAGGCTTTCACTATGCCCGCATCTGGCACTTCGCCGTCATGTGGGCGATCTTGTTCTTTATCCTGGGGCATCTTGTTATGGTGATCCTGCACGGCTGGAACAATTTCGTTTCCATGCTTACGGGTTGGAAGAAGGATCCGGAGTACTGACGCGCAGCGCCTAAAGGCGATTGGAAGACGCCGCTATGATGGCACGCCTGAAGGCGTGCCCTGATACGAATCCGACAGCGTCCAAAGTTCGCTCACGCAAGGTTCGTATCGGGGTATGGCTTCAGCCATACCCTTCAAACCCCGCGGCAAGACGGGCTTCAGTCCCTGCGATGTGAGGATACAAGCAAGATGTCCGAGCCAAGCATGACGTTGAACAATCCAGGGCGAGCCGCCGGTCCGCGCGAGCAGGATCTCATCCTGCAGGTGCAGCGCGGCGAGCACGAATTGTTCTACGAACTGGTGCGGCCCTATGAACGGCGAGTCTATGCAGCGGCGCTTGCCATTCTGCGCAATGAGCAGGACGCCGAGGACGCGGCCCAGGAAGCGATGCTGAAGGCGTTTGCAAACATCCGGCAATTTCGCGCCGAGGCCCGCTTCAGTACATGGCTGATCCAGATCACGGTAAATGAGGCCCTGATGCGCCGGAGAAGGGAGCGGACTGTGCACATGGAAGGACTCGACGGCCATCGTTCTGACAAAGAGGAAACTGAGTATGCGCCCCGCGATTTCGCCGACTGGCGCGAGATTCCGTCGGAAGCTCTCGAACGCAAGGAAGTTCGGCAGCGGCTGGCGGAAGCGCTGGGCACGCTCGATCGAAAGTATCGCGAAGTTTTTGTATTGCGCGATATGGAACACCTGAACATTCAGGAGACTGCGGAGGCGTTGGGCATCACGGTCGCCTCAGTGAAGACGCGGCTGTTGCGGGCGCGGCTGATGCTGCGCGATCTGCTGGCCGCCGGATGGGAACAGGGCTGGTTCAGCCGCCTGCCATTCGAGAAGGGAAACAAGCCATGGTAGAGAACCAGAAAATGAACTGCGAACAGGTCCGGCGCGAGGTTTCGAATTACGTCGACGGCGATGTGGACGCGGCGCTGCGCTCTTCGATGGACGAACACTTCAAGACCTGCCAGCGTTGCGCATCGGTGCTGGTAGGAACGCGCAACGTGATCCAGCTTTATGGGGATGAACGCATGCTGGAGGTGCCCGCGGGTTTCAGCCGGAGGTTAGAGAGGCGGCTCACGCAAGATGCTGCCGTGAAGGGAAGCGGATGGTCGAGTTGGTCGGCGTGGCTGGTGCCGGTGGCGGCGATCGCCTTGATTGCCGGCGGATTGAAATTGGCCAACACGTTTACCTTTCGCAATCTCATCAAGTCACATCATGCGCTGCCCGCCAATGACATTCCTCCCGACCTGGTGGTCGTGGTTTCGTCAGGATCGAAACTCTTTCACGTGCCGGGATGTAAGTACATTCACGACAAAGCTTCCGAACGCACGATGACAGCCAAGGAAGCGATGCAGGATGGCTATGTCCCGTGTACGCGCTGTCTGCGGCAGTACTTGAAGACGTCTCTGACTGGAGGCTCTGCGGCAGATGTTGCTGATGGTGACAGCGCGGATGAGGAAGAAGAGCTCGGGGAAGTTCTCAGCGTGGCTGGACATTAGGAGCCGTGCTACGTTTCAGGGGAATTCATCCGGTAACCTCTGTCGGATCTCGTCCCTGTACAGGACCTCAACCGCCGCAATCTTATCGTTGACGACGTCTAGTATTAGAAAGCCTCGCGCTGGTTCGAGGGACACAATTCGTAGGCCCGGGCCGTAAGCTCCAGCGGGCTTGGGCAGAACGTCGTCCCCACAGCGGCATCGCTCAATCACGCTTAATTTCTGGCACTTGAGCGGCCAATCCGGATTCGCCTCGTTCCCCAAGAAGCTGCTGAAGTTCCATCGACAGCGCGGGGAACATCTCAACAAGCAAGCCTCTGCGGTTTTGTCGTCATGATCGCAGAGTATACCGCGCTTGTCCCGCTCAGGCGGGGGCCCCTCTGTAGTTACCCCGCGTTCAGGCGATCGGATTCCTTGTAAGTTATTGATTCTCAGTGCGCGGTTTTGAGGTTTTGCTCTGTATTGCTCAAAGATATAGCAACACCGCCGCTAAGTCGTTGAGTCTGCGGGGGTAATTTGCGCCCCGAAGTTAAATCGATTTACCTTGCCCGTAGAGCGATAGTTTCTCGCGGAAGGACCCATGGCATGGATTGGGCGCTCGAACGCGTTCTACGAGCCTGGAAATCGAATTGCGGGGCATTCGGTGCGGCGGTCGGAACGCAGGCTGCAGTCTCCGGTCTGGAATCTTGACTTCGCCTCGCGCCAATTGCTGGCGGCTAATAGAAAACAAACGGCGCGGACGCTGGGTCCGCGCCTCGATCTCTCGACGACGGATTAGTTCTGCTTAGTCTGATCTTTCTTCATCTGGTCCTTCTTCATCTTGTCTTCCTTCTTCTGTTCCTTCTTGGCCGCCTTCTTGGCTGCCTTGTCCTTCTTGGCTTGGTCTTTCTTCATCGCATTGTCTTGTTTCGTCGCGTCTGTCTTTGTGGTGTCCTGGGCGAACGTCGCCATGGGGGCTGCCAGGATACAGGCGAGCATCAAACTGCCGACAATCTTCTTCATGGTTTCTCCTTGGAGTGTTGAGTATGGTCGTCCGGCAGGTCTGCACCTGTAGACCCAGATCAGATTCACCGGTTGAATGGAAAGTTACACCATCGAGACCGAAAGAATCAACCACCCACGCGTGGATCATGACACTCGTGTCATCCCGAGCAAAGCGAGGGACCTTGGTTCTTGCCTGCACTATTGCTGCTGCCGCAAACACCAAGATCCCTCGCTTCGCTCGGGATGACAGTTCCTGCTAGCCGAAGGGTGGTTGGCGCCCCCGTTCAGCAGGCCAGTTGATTGCGGGAGATCTTTAGTCCGCTCAGGTTGCCCAGCGCGGTGACGGCAACCGATTCGGTTTTGAAGAACTCCTGGGCCAGGCTCTGCAAGTCGTCGGCGGTTACAGCTTCAATCTTCAACACGAGTTCGTCGAGATCCTGGAAGCGGTCGAAGTACATTTCCTGGCGCGCCAGGTTTGACATGCGAGCCGTGCTTGATTCGAGCGACAGCATCAGGCTGCCTTTCATCTGGTCTTTGGACCGGCGCAGCTCTTCCTCGGGCACCGGCTGGTTTTTCAAGTTGTGGAATTCGTTTACTACCGCCTTCACCACCTTGGTTGCTGATGCGAGCGACGTTCCCGCGTAGACGGCCATGCATCCCGTATCGCGGTAGGGGTTGAGGTCGCTGTAGATGGAGTAGGCGAGGCCCTGGCGCTCGCGGATATTCTGGAAGAGGCGCGAACTCATGCCTCCGCCGAGCAGTGTGTTGAGAATGTAGCCGGCATAGCGCTTCTCGTGGGCAATGGGATACGCCGGAACTCCGATGCAAAGCTGCACTTGTTCGAGCGCTTTTTTGTTACGCAGCACGATGCGGGGAACAATCTTCGGCGCGGCTGAGTGGAATCCGTTTTTCGCGGGCTTGAGGTGCTCGAAGTGCTTGATCACCAAGTTCGACGAACTGATCGTGGTTGAGATGCCCGGCAGCGGCGACGATAATGTTGCCGGGGGCGAAGCGGTGGGCGTAGGTATCGAGCACGGCCTGGCGCTCGAATTTCTTTACCGTTTCCTTCGTGCCGAGTATGGGCTTGCCTAACGGATGATCTTTCCAGAAGTTCTGGGTGAAGATTTCGTGGACCAGGTAGTCGGGATTGTCCTCGTCCATCTTGATCTCTTCGAGGATCACGCCGCGTTCGCGGGCGATGTCTTCGTCAGTGAACGTGGGGTGGAGGACGAGGTCGGTGAGAATATCAAGCGCTACGGGAACGTGCTCGTCGAGCACCTTGACGTTGAAGCAGATGCATTCCTTGGAGGTGAAGGCGTCCATGTTGCCCCCGATGGAGTCGACCTGGCGTGCGATCTCTTCGGCAGTGCGGTGCTTGGTTCCCTTGAAGACCATGTGCTCGATGAAGTGAGAGATGCCGTTCGATTGCGGCGTCTCGTCGCGCGAACCGGTTTCGAGCCAGATGCCAATGGAAGCCGAGCGAATATGCTCCATCTGCTCGGTGATGACGGTGAGGCCGTGGGGCAACACCTGGCGGCGAATATTGCGAACTTCTTTGACCATGACTTTGCTTGGGGCGGAACTTCCTCAGAAGGTAGCTACTATTCTTACACATTTGGCGGGCGGGGTGGGGTGTGCGAGAATAAGATCGTTAGTGATTTAGAATCAGTTGGTTGCAGGCTTTCCTTGGGTCTGAACAATGGCGAAACTTCCAACATCATCGCTGCTTGGTATGGATCGGGAAGAGATCGCTGCGCTCGTGAACGAGGCGGGTGAGCTTGTCTATCGCGCCAAGCAGATTATGGATGCGGTTTACCGGCAGCGGGTGGAAACTTTGGCGGAGATTTCCACGCTGCCGTTGGAGTTTCGGGAACGGCTGGCTGAGCGCGGGGTCTCCGTTGGGGCGGCTCGGATTGAGAAGAAGTTTGTTTCTGTGGATGGGACGGTGCGGTATTTGATTGGATTTGCTGATGGGCAGAGTGTTGAGGCGGTTTGGATGCCGGAGGGGGATGGCGGGGAAGCAGGGGATGGGAGTGAGGCTGGAGCGGAGGCTGAGGGTTCCGGCATAAGTACCTCAGGGGCTAAAGCCCAGTTCCAAATGCCTGCTTCTGACGCAGGCCTGGAAGGCCTGCTCCACCCGCCTCAAGATCGAATCAGACCTAGCCGGTCTACGATTTGCATTTCGAGTCAGGTGGGGTGTGCGGTGGACTGCCAGTTCTGTCTGACTGCGTTGCTGGGCGTGAAGCGCAACCTTACTGCTGGCGAGATTGTGGGGCAGGTTTGCGTTGTGCTTAAAGATCAGAAGGTTTCGCCGCCCGAGGATCGCATCAACCTGGTTTTCATGGGGATGGGCGAACCGTTTCTTAACTACGACAATTTCATGAAGGCGGCGCGGTTGCTGGTGGAGGGCGTGGGCGTTGCCGAGCGGCGGATGACGGTCTCTACGGCGGGGATTGTGCCGCGCATTCGCGACTTCGGTGAAGAGAAAATCCGCCCGAAGCTGGCGATTTCTCTCAATGCTTCAAACGACGCGCTGCGCACGCGGCTCATGCCGGTGAACAAGAAGTGGACTCTCGAGATGCTGATGGCGGCGGCGCGCGAGTTTCCGTTGCGCACGCGGGAGTGGATTACGTTCGAATACGTTCTGCTTGGGGGCGTGAACGACTTGCCGGAGAACGCTCGCGAAGTGGCCGAATTGCTACGCGGGCTGCGCTGCAAGGTGAATTTGATTGCGCTGAATCCGGGCCCCGGGATTGACTTCACAACTCCCAGCGGGGAGCGGGTGACGGCGTTTCAAAACATTCTACGTGGAGCGGGAATTCCGGCGTTTGTGCGGCGTCCGAGAGGCCGGGACATCTACGCTGCCTGTGGCCAGCTTAAGCGAACGGTTGAGGTTGCCACATCACCGGAACTCCAGCTTCAGACGATTGCTCTTTCGCCACCGGAGGGATGACCGGGATCTCGATGCGGATGTTGGTTCCCGTGTTGCGGTGTTGCTGCCAGAGAATCCGTCCGTGGTGTTGCCGCAGTATGCCCTGACAGGCGCTGAGTCCGAGGCCGGAGAGAGCCTGGTCTTCTTCTTTTTCTTTGTTTTCGGCTGAGTCGCCGCGGCCGGCATCCCAGATGTTGACGATGGCCACGCCATCTTTGCATTCCGCGGCAATGGTCAGGGTCCGGCTACGGTGCTGGCCCACGGCATAGAGCGCGTCATTGATGATTTGCACGCAGACCTGGAGCAATTGATTGGAATCTCCGTGAACGAGGAGCGGGTCCGGCGAAAACTCGGTGCGCACTTCGATCTGGAGAGCTTGCCACTGGGGTTGCGAGAGTTTAATGGTGGTGCGCAGCAAGGCCTTGAGATCCACGGTGGCCATCGCGGCCGGGTTTTGTTTGGCAAAACTTAGCAGGCTGGCCACCAGGGACTTGGTGCGCCTCACGTGCTGGCCGATCTTTCCCGCCAGTTCGTGCTGCTCCGGGTTGAGAGGAGTGGTCAGGAGAAGATCGGAATAACCCAGCAGGGCGGTGATGGGATTGTTGAGTTCGTGGGTTACGCCGCCCACGAGTTGTCCGATCGAGGCGAGTTTTTCTGCCTCGGTGATCTGCGCCTGCAAACGCTTCAGGTTGGCCAGGGACTCCTGCGAATGGGTCAAGAGGCGCAGCAATTCGCGGTCGAGCAGGCGCTGCCGCACAAAAACCATCAGGCCCATGAGCAGCGCGAAGGCCAGAGTCAGGACCAGGCGAAAGGAACGGATCGGCGGCGGAAGGGCTGTATCCAGCAGAGCCCAGGCGGCAAACAGGGGGAGCGAGAAGGCGGCGATCATGCCCAGCCGCGCCAGCCATACGCCGTGAGAGGTGGAGGTGGAAGGAACTCCGGCTTGAGGCGCGCGCTCGCGGGTCGAGAGGCCGATCACGGTGATCCAGGTCATGGACAGCGCGAGGGGAATGTCGTAGAGGCTTCCGCTGTAGTAGGCGTGGCGTCCGATGGCCCAGTTGGCAATGTGAGAACTGGCGGCGTAAGTGAAGCTGGCTCCAAACAGACTGGCATAGAAAACTTTCCATCCGTCTTTGCTGTCGCTCCAGGCCAGGAGCAGAGCGCCCAGGAATGCCAGCTTCTCGATGAGATACAAGGAATTAAGATTGCTGTCGTAGGCCGTGACACTGGGGACGATGTATTGCCATGGAATCACGATGAGGGTATAGAGATAGGCCCACCAAATCATCATCAAGGCAAAATCGAGGCGGCGGAGGCGGGCGGCATACTCATCCTGCGGGGCGTGAGGGCGGAGCGCCAGAGCCGCCATCAAGGGGACAATGTGCAGGAAAAGGACCATGTCGGCCGCGCACAGGTCCGGGACATCGGCGCGCAGCCAGACTTCGTAGTAGGTCCAAAACAACTGGTAGGAAAACCAGAGGGCAATGCCGGTAGCGATCAGTGTCCAGAACAGGCGCAGACGCCCGCGCGAGCGTACCGCGTGCGGGATTAGGGAAACCACCCCGGAAAAAAGCAGAATGCACTGAATAATGTCGCTGAGAGCGGTGAGACGAAAGGACTGGGGCAGGATAAGCGCAGCCAAGACCAGGGTCGCCAGACAGACTGCGACCCCCGCGGTCCAGAGCTTGCTGTAAGTGCGCAGAAAAAGAGCCTCGCTGCCATTCTAGAATGGGATTAGGGACGAGCTTGATTACGGAAGTAATTAGGGGGATTTGTAATTGGGTAATTTAGGAATTTGGTAATTTGAACGCGGGGCCGAATTCCGCCTTAGTAAAGACCGCGCCTGAAGGCGCGCTTATGCTGGGGCTTGCGGCACGCTTGAAAGCGTGCCCTGATACGAACCTTAGGACCTGATGCGTAGTAGGAACTTACTGTGTTTGGGCTACTTAGGAGGGTAGTTAGAAACTTTTGCTTGCTCCCACTGTCTCTTATCAATAATATGCGAAGCATTCCGGGGCACCTGACAAATTCGTTCTCCAGATTTATTTTCCAGCGGGAAGTGACTCGACTTGCACGCTGACGCTAAGCACAGTTTTCTGGATAAACCGCAGGCTTCAAGCGACCCCAGCGAGATACGGCGGATCGAGCGCTGGCTAGCCACCGCACGCGTGTTTCTGGCCATATCGGCGCTGGCAGCGATTTACATGGATCCAACGCAGCTGGGACAGGCGCCGGTGGCCTACGGTCTTCTGGGACTTTACCTTATCCACGGCGTGCTGGTGATGACGCTGTTGCGGCGAAGACAGAACGTCGACCCCGGCGTTTCGCGTGCTGGTTCATACTGCGGATATCGTATGGCCGGCGTTCATCTCAATATTTGCCGAAGGACCGCGCAGCCCGTTTTTCCTTTTCTTCTTTTTTGTTCTGGCGGCCTCGGCCTACCGGTGGGGGCTGTGGGAGACGTTGGCCACGGCGGCGGCCGAAGTGGCATTGCTGTGGATTGAGAGCTTCCTGTTGTTTCACGTGTGGGCAACGCGGGGAGGAAGTCTGCCATGGCGTTTTTTATCGGGTCTGCAAATCAACGTGACGGAATTTGAGCCGAAGCGTTTGTTCATGCTGTCGGTTTACCTGCTGGTGATGGGTGTGCTGCTCGGTTACCTGGCGCGGCAGCAGAAGCGGCTGAGGGGAGAGAAGGCGGCGGTGACCCGCATTTTGTCGAAGGTGCGGGTGGAAGCGGGGCTGACGGGAACTCTGCAGCAAATTAGCCGTGAAGTCCTAAGAATTTGCAGGGCGGAGCGGCTGCTGATTGCGTCGCAGGAGATTCACAGCCAGAGAATCTTTCTCGGGGAGTTGCGCAATGATACTGGGGCTGCTGCGGATTTCGTTTGGCTGGATGCCAAGCCGCGGAACGCGGAGAGCTATCTGGAGGAATTTCCGGGGGAGGCTATTTACGCGTCGAATGTGGGAGGGCGCTGGTCTGTGATCGCGCTCGACAATGACGGCCTGCGCGTGCCATCGCCTGCCAGCGAGCCGCTGGCTCGGTTGAAGCAGCGGCAACCGTTCCGGTCGGTGATTGCGATTTCGTTCATCTTTGGAGCCGAGTGGCGGGGGCGAGTGCTGGTGTTTAACCCCGCCTCGAGAGTGGAGATACAGGAGAAATTGCGTTTTGTGCTGGATTTGTTCCGGCAGGCGGGGCCGGCCGTGTACAACGTCTACCTGCTGCACCGGTTGAGGCGGCGGGCTGGGGCCGCGGAGCGCGCGCGCTTCGCCAGAGAGCTGCATGATGGAGCGGTGCAGTCGCTGATCGCGGTGGAGATGCAGGTGGACGTTCTCCGGCGCCAGGCGGAGACTACGCCGGCTGTGGTGAGCGGTGAACTGGGCCGGATCCAGGGTTTGCTGCGCGAGGAAGTTCTGAAGCTGCGGGAACTGATGCAGCAGATGAAGTCGATCGATGTGGATGATCGAAGATTCATGAGCGTGGTGAACGACACAGTAGAACGATTTGAGCGGGAGACGGGAATCTCCACGCGTTTCGTGACCGACATCGAGAAACTGGAGATGCCCGGGAAGGTCTGCCGGGAGATGTTGCGGATCGTGCAGGAAGGACTGGTGAACGTGCGCAAGCACAGCAAGGCGCGCCACGCGCTGGTGCGGCTGAGTTCGAGCGATAGCCAGTGGAGCCTGACGCTGGAGGATGACGGCAAGGGCTTCCCGTTCTCCGGCCGCCTGACGCAGGACGAACTGGACCGGATGGGTAAGGGGCCAACGATCATCAAAGAACGGGTCCGTTTGATTGCAGGCGCGCTCACGGTAGAATCGAATCCCGGTATGGGGACGCGGCTGGAAGTGAAGGTTCCGAAGGGTGGAGAGGTTTCCGATGAACTTTAAGAAGTCACCGTCACAGACGGTTCGTATCGTGATTGCGGACGACCATCCCATTTTCCGGGATGGGCTGCGCCGTCTTCTGGAAGCCGAACCGGATTTGAAAGTTTTAGGTGAAGCGTCGGATGGCGCGGAAGCGGTGCGACTGGCCCGGCAGTTGAAGCCAGACATCCTTTTGCTGGACCTGTCGATGCCCAAGCATCCTGGCCTGGAAGCCTTGCGGGAGCTGGGCTCGGGGGCGAATGCTACTCCGGTGCGGGTGATTCTGCTGACCGCGGCGGCGGAGAAGAGCCAGATCGTGGAAGCTCTGCAGTTGGGCGCGCGGGGAGTGGTGCTGAAGGATTCCGCGACTCAATTGCTGTTGAAAGCGATCCACACTGTCATGTCTGGGGAATACTGGGTGGGGCGCGAGAGCGTTTCGAACCTGGTGCAATATTTGCGGACGCTGGTGCAATCTTCCAGCGACGAAGCGCGGCAGAAGAAGTTTGGCCTGACTCCGCGCGAGTTGGAGATTGTGGCCGCGGTGGTCGCGGGATATTCGAATAAGGAAATTGCGGAGTACTTCAAGATCAGCGAAGACACGGTTAAGCATCATCTCAGCAACATTTTCGACAAACTGGGAGTCTCGACCCGGTTGGAGTTGGCGCTGTTTGCGGTGAACCAGTCGCTTCCGCTGAAAAGCATTGGCTGATCAGCCTTAGAAGCTTGCGCGGGGAATCAACAATGGCACCTATGGGCCATTGGCGGGGACCCTTGCCGCAACTTATCATTAATCCACGGACCAGCCTCGGGATAGAAACCTGATCCCAGTCACAACATTGGGTTGATTTTTCCCTTTGTGCGCGAAAAGGGTTGAGACCAAGTTCTAAGGAGACGGAGCCCGTGGCAAGAATTCTACAGAACCTTTGGCAAGATGACAGCGGTCAGGACATCGCCGAGTACGCGGTGATGCTGGCAGTAATTTTGGTGATCGTGGTGGGCACGGTCCGGCTTATCGGCTCGAACGCCAACAATGTATTCTCGCAGGTTGGCAGCTCCATCCAGTAATCGGTGGTAGGTCTTCGGTGAGGCCCATTTTCCCCGGGCCGCTTCCCGTTCATTTGAAACTTCGTGAAGCAATCGGAGTATCTGTTCAGGGTGCCTGGCAGTTTGCCTCTGGGGGCGAAGGCCTCTGATTCCGGGTAATCTTTTGACGCCGGCGTGGAAGGCCTGCTCCACCCTGCGTTTTCACAAAATTCAGTTCTCACACCTCTAAAGCGCTACGGGTCTTTTTGCCGTCTCGCGGCACGGCCGAAGCCGTGCCCTGGTAGGAATCACTTCTTACTTTGGGGCGGGCGCGGTGAGTGCGACCTTTTCGCCACCCGGAGTGGAGTATCGGGTGAGGAAAGGGAAGAATGGAGTGATCTCGAACGGCATCTTTTCTTTCGCCGAGGTCAGGGGCACCGGCTTGGACTTGGCCAGTTCCACCTGGTCCGACCAGGGATCGAGCTTGATGCGTCCTCCGAGTGGAAGCGCGGCAATCTGGTCGGTGCGTTGTGCGTCCAGTTGCGGCGCCGAAGCCAGCAGCGCCGACATCCGGATGGTTTTGCGGTCGCCTACACCATTGCCCAAGCGCGGGCGAATCAGATTGGGCAGGCTGGGAGCGTATTGTTGCACGGCCTTTAAGAACAACCCGGCACTACCCAATTTGTCCTTGTAAGGAGAATTCTTCAACAATTCCAGAGCCTTGACGTCGGCGGCTTCCTCGTCGGCCGGACGGTGCTTGAAATCCAGGCGCTGGAAGGAGTTTTCATCAGGGAAGAACATACGGTCATTGAAAGCCAGCCTGGTATCGAAGGGGTGTCCCAGAACAATGTGACTGAGTTCGTCGGCCAGGATGACGGCGAGCGAGGCTTCATCGGGCAGCACATCGAGCAGGCCGCGACTAATCACGATGGTGTGGCCTATGGTGAACGATTCCAGAGGAGACGTGAGCAGCACTCGGCAGCGCACATCGGACTGCAGGTCGATGTTGTTGGTCACCAGCAGATTGTTGACGACGGTCTGAAGCACTTTGTCCACGCCGCCAGGAGGGGCGAGCAGACCGATCCTTGTCATGCGCTCGACCGCGTTGTCTTCGGCCTGGCGTTCCCACATGCGCTCGGCGACGACGGGAGTCGCGTCGGCGGCTACGTCGCTCTGGTCTTTTACTCCAGAAGCGTCCCCGGAACCGGTCCCAGAGGCGCCCGACGGAGGAGCATCTACCACAATCTGGGTGAACTCCGAATTCTTGTTCAGGCCCTTCAAGTCGTATCCCCAAAGACGGGTCTGGCCGCGGAAGTGAAGAGACTGCCCTAGATTGCCTTTCAGACCTGATTCCTCGCTATAGATATAAGCGGGGAGCCACGAGCCGGGGCGCATGTTCAATCGCCAACTGTCGAAGTGTAGATAAAGACCGGTCTTGGTATGGGGTGTGTAGGTGCCGTTGAAACGGACCACGTTGTAGTCCTGATCTTCGACCCAGATTCTACCCATGAAGCGGCCCATGCCCGAGTCTGCCTTGGGTTCGACGTCGATGACCAGGCAGCGCACTTCTCCCAGAAACTCGCGCCGCACGAAATTGAAGTTGTAGTACCTCTTCTGGAAATCGGTATCGAGAACCACCATCTGAGCGAAGCCCAAAGGCAGGAAGCGCATCGAGTAAAGTCCCGTGAGCTTGCTGACCATGCGCTGGCCGAAACCGGGTTGGCCCACGAACGAAATGTCCTCGGGACCGTCGCTCATGTCGAGGCGCCCAAGAAAATACTGATCCTTCACCATCACGGCGTTGCCGTCCTTGCCGGTCTTGAGATCCTGGAGATAAGTTTCAACCAGCGGACGCATGTGGCGCATCTGGGCCAGGAAAAGATGCTCTCGCTGGACCACGCGGTCGATGACCTCGTTGAAAGACACTGGAGGCGGAGAAGACAGATCGCCTGGGGTTTGGGCGGCCGGGGCCACGTCGGTTGCCGCCGCCGGTGGCGCGGGGGTTGGTGCGGAAGGTGCGGGGTCTTGCGAGGCTGGATTCTGCGACACCGGATTCTGCGACAATGCCGGCGATGAACACACCAACAACAGGAGCAACGAGAGTAAGCCTACCTGAAAGATACGCATAAGAACCTTGGATGCAAATTATGCCAACTGAAAAATAATGTGCAAGACGACGGTGGAATCGGTTGGCTGGCCGTCCCGCAACGCCGGCTTGAAGTGAATCTGTTCAGCGGCCTTGACGGCGTTGTCATCGAGGCCGTGACCCAATCCGCGCACCACGCGGACCACACGAAGGCTGCCGGAGGCCTCCAGAACGACTTCCAGAAGAACTTCGCCTTGAATCCGCAGACTCCGGGCTTCTTGAGTATAGGCCGGAATCGGCTTGGAAAGGATTTCCGCGGGCAACGTCTTGACGGTCTCCACTGGACGAGAGCGTACGGTCGGCGGAGCGGGAACATCGGCGTTGAAGCCACTGTCCTGAACCGTGGCGGATGCGCGAGGACGGTCGACTGGGATGGCGGTACCATTGCCAAACCCGGAACTTACCACCACGCCCGGCACGCCTTTGGCGCCGCCGGTGCCGTTGCCAGAGCCTGGTCCCGAGGGTAGATCGAAAGATCCGAGGGCTGCGATGTTGACGGCTTTGCCTTGACCTTCTTTGGCGGGAATTCCGTTGGGATCGCCGAAGCCTCCGGTCTGCACCTGCGAAGGTGGGCGCGCGGTGGTGGGAGCGGCCGAACTGCCGGTGGTAAACACGTTGATTTTGACCGCCTGTTTGGGAATGACAGGGGCGGAGTTGATCTGCTCAAGTTTCTTGGTTTCGATGCTCACCCTGGGAGCGGGATCGTCTTCCACCTTTACCGGAGCTTTCGGCATTGGGGCCGGCAGCCGTAGGGCGTTAATCGGCGGGTCCAGTTGTGCGACGAACGTCGGCTGCGGCAGCCGACGCACGGGCTGCGGCTCGTGATTGACTGGAACCGGAGTGCTTACCAGCTGAACCGAACGGAAGGAGTGTTCCGGGGCTGCGACAACCTGGGGATACAGCATACGCACCCATACCAGCAGCGCAACCGCCAGCGCCTGCATGCCGGTGCCAAAAACGAATTCCGTCCAAGGGGTTCTCGTCTCCGGCAACAGGGAGAAGAGATTCTCTCGGTAGGCAGAAGGGCTCATATCCGTCTTCACAGTCAGTTGTTGAAAACACCCATTCGGGTTTGAAAGTTTCTGGGGACCGTCGCGAGAATGCCGGAACCACAGAGGCTATAGTCTACAACTCAAAAGCTGCACGGCAAAGGCCATTTCGCAGCCAATTTGGAAGTCTATTTAGCTGATCTTTCAAGCACTTACGTTGGCTCCGCCGGGCCGCTGGCGCCGATAGTGCAAGAAAGAAGTCAAAAATTACACCTTGGCACGAGTCTTTACTTCCGCAAACAGCTTAACCCCCGGGCTCGCGACTGCCAATCATGTTGGACAAAGGGTTGCAAGATCTTGCACTAGAGACGGAGCCGGAGTTGCATCTATCCGCCCAACCCATGTGCTCGCGGCACTCCTGACTAGCAGCGCACTACCTTGGGACTGTCGATACCCTGGGTTGCGTTGCGGGTGTCGACGACCAACTGGGCTTCCCCCACGATCTTTTTGTAGTCGTAATCGGAGTGGTCGGTGACGATCACGATGCAATCGAACTGGCCGAGCTGCTCCAGTTCGGTGCGCTTCATCTGCAAGTCATACTTGCGTCCTTTTCCGATGAAAGGGAAGTAGGGATCGTGATAGCTGACCTGGGCGCCCTCGTGTTGCAGGAGTTCGATGATGGTGAGGGCGGGAGATTCGCGGAGATCGTCGACATCTTTTTTGTAGGCCACGCCCAATACGAGGACGCGCGCTCCGTTTACGGATTTCTTCTGCCGGTTGAGCGCTCCACCGATCGAGGCGAGCACGTGATAGGGCATGTTGGTGTTGATCTCTCCCGCCAGTTCAATGAAGCGCGTGCGGAAGTCAAATTCCTTGGCTTTCCACGAAAGGTAGAAGGGATCGACGGGAATGCAGTGTCCGCCCAGGCCGGGTCCGGGGTAGAAGGGATGAAAGCCGAAAGGCTTGGTGGAAGCCGCGGCGATGACTTCCCAGATGTCCAGCCCCATGCGCAGGCAGAGCATTTTCAACTCGTTGACCAGGGCGATGTTGACGCAGCGGTAGATGTTCTCCAGCAGCTTCGTCATCTCGGCGGCGGCGGGCGAGGAAACGGGAACCGTGCGATGGAAGATGGATCCGTAAAGGGCGCCGGCCAAGTCCGCCGCTTGCGGATTTAGTCCGCCAACGACTTTGGGGATGTCGGCGCGCGCGACAGTAGTATTGCCGGGGTCCTCACGCTCGGGAGAGAAAGCCACAAAAAATTCCTTCTCAGAGCCGGGATTGGCGGAGAAGAGGCGCCGCGGGCGGCCTTGAGCCCGTTCTTGTTTTCTTGTTCGAGAATCGGCAGCATGACTTCTTCGGTGGTGCCGGGGTAGGTTGTACTCTCGAGAACCACCAACTGTCCGGCCTGGAGATGGGGCGCGAGGGCGTGTGTAGTATCGGTGATGAAGCTGAGGTCGGGTTCGTGATATTGGTTGAGAGGAGTGGGGACGCAGATGATGATGGCGTCCATCGCATCCAGGCGGGAGTAGTCGGAAGTGGCGGTGAAGCCCTGCTTCTGGGCAGCCCGGATTTCTTCGACGGGGACGCGGTAGATATAGGATTCGCCCCTGGCGAGGATGTCGACTTTGCGAGGATCGATGTCGAAGCCGGTGACTTTAAACTTTTGTTCGCTGAACAGCAGGGCGAGCGGCAGTCCCACGTAGCCGAGGCCGATGATGCCGATGCGCGCCTGGCGCTGCTGGATCTTGTTCTGGAGTGGATCGTTATTTCGGGGATCGGGAGAACGATTTGCGGCAGGCTGATTCGTCATCGTTGCGACAGGTGGTCTCTTCTGGGTGGAGTGAATTTCATTTCGGATTCTAGCACGCAGTTGCAGGCGAGGCGGAGCTGCTGTGCTTAGAAGTTGTGGCCCGCGCCGCGCCGAAGAAAAGGCAGGCGAGCTTCGCTCACCGGACAGCCGAGGGCGGCTGTCCCCACATGAGCAACTTCATCTCGAAGTTGGGAACGTATGAAGAGGCAGAAAGCGATGAAGCGTTCGTGGGTGCTGGCTTTGGGAGTGATGGCGGCATTGGCGGTAGGGTTGGCTGCGAAAGCCGGGAGCTTTCTGGTAGTGGATGCGCCGCGACCTTCCGATGTGATCCTGGTGCTGGCGGGGGAAACGAACCGGCGTCCGGAACGCGCGCTGCAACTTCTGGCACAGGGATATGGGCGGCGGGTGGTGCTGGATGTACCGACCAACGCGAAGCTTTACGAATTCACAGAGATTCAGTTGGCACAGAAGTACATTCAGGATCTGCCGCAGGGCGCGGCGGTCAGCGTATGTCCGATTGATGGGCTATCCACCAAGGCCGAGTCGAAGGACGCGGGGGGGTGCCTGGCTCGCGAAGGAGGCAAGAGCGTGCTGATCGTAACCTCGGATTACCACACCCGTCGCGCCTTGAACATTTTTCAGCGGGAAGTTCCAGGGCATGAGTATGCTGTGGCCGCTGCCCGAGATGGAGAGCAATTTGGCGCTCGATGGTGGACGCATCGTCAATGGGCGAAGACCCTGGCGAATGAATGGGTGCGGTTGATATGGTGGGAGGCGGTTGATCGGTGGCTGTGAGTTGCCGCAACATTTTCGCGATTCGTCTCACGTGGGATGGTCGTCCCAGTTCGAGATAGAGTCGTAAGACCTTTGATCGCGGAGATCGCTAAGAAGGGCCGCGGAGGACGCAAAAAGAGAGGCAATTCTAACTTCTTTGCGTCTCGGTGCATTCCTGGCGAAAAGTTTTCCACAGCGGCACCCGCCCTACAGAACAAATTGCATTGACTGCCAAGAACATGGGAAGGTACGATGCGTTAACAGTCACCAACTTAGTTATTAACGGAGTGTGGGATGGGCATGCCGGCTTTCCGCAAGATGGTAAGTTGCGTGCTGCTTCTGATAGTGCCTGCTTCGCTGGTTGCCGCCGATTCGGGCGCGGCTATGCTTTATGCCAACGGCGCTGCCTGGTTGAACGGCAGCCATGTGCCTAATTCTTCAGCGATTTTTGCCGGCGACCTGGTGCAGACCCGGTCTGACTCCGCGGCGAATATTCATGCACCCGGCTCCAGTATCACCGTCCTGGGCGATTCACTGGTGAAGTTTGAGGGCGCTTCGCTGAATGTGGAACACGGGGGCGTGAGTGTCTCCACGTCCAAGGGCGTAGCCACCACCGCCGGCGATGTGCGGGTGGCGCCAGTCTCGAATGCGTGGACTGAATTCAATGTGACAGACGTTGATGGAACGGTGCGAATTGCGGCCCGCAAGGGTGATCTAAACGTTACCGACGCCGACGGTACGCTTACGGTGCTGGCGCAGGGACAGGAAAAGACACTGGACGATCAATCGGATCAAGGCGATAAGAAGAAGAAAGATAAGAAGCATGGGACTGGCGGTGCCGTTCCTGCGGCTGGCGGCGGCGTGCTGAACTCTCCTATCGCAATCGGAGCGGGAGCCGCGGCGATTGGCGGGGTTACGATATGGGTGCTGACGCGGAGCAGTAATCCGGTGAGTCCGGCTACGCCTTAGTCACGATTTTCTTCTCGCAAAAGTTTGAGCCGTCCGGCGATACCGGACGGCTCTGTTGCTTGGGGCGAAAGTCAGAAATTTGTGGCGGGCTGCTGCAGGTCTTGCGGCGAGGGCAGAGCTTCCTGAGGGAGCTTACTGCGCGCCACCCGGCGTTTGCGGGCGGGTTGCACGAAGGGTTCCGAGGCTGCGATGGTGCAGAGGACGTAGAACAGCGCGGCGTTGGCGGGGATCTGCAGATTGAAGTCGACGGCGCTATGGACCAGGATGCCGCTCAGGCCGAGCACACACGCTAGAGTGACTGCTCCGCTGATCTCGCTGGTCCAGTGCGCGATCTTTTTGATGGCTCGGGTGTAGAGCGTCACCAGAAACCACAGCATCGTTGCGAATCCGAGCAAGCCCATTTCCACGAGCATTTGCAGATAGTCGTTGTGCGCCTGATTGACGAAGAAATTGGTGTAGAAAGTGCGAAATTGCGGGTAGACGACGGGAAAAGTTCCCAAGCCCCAGCCCAAAACCGGTTTCTTCAGGAACATCCGAAGGCCGTCGCGGTTGATGTAGTGGCGAACATCACTGGAGAGTTCGGAGTGCGATGGACCAACCGTCGCGATGCGCCTGCTGAGTTCGCCGCCGCCGACCCAGACCAGCAATCCGACCACGATCACGAGAAAGATGCCGATGCCGATGGCAGTGCGCAAGCCGCGCTGCTGCTTGACGAGCAGAACTGCCAGAATGAGAATCTCGGCGACGATCGCGAGCATGCCGCCGCGCGATCCCGAAAGAAAAATCGTGCCCACCATTACGGCGGCCACGGCGGCAGCGGCGGCGCGGGTTTTGGCGGAAGCCAGCTTGGTGAGCGACAACACCAGCGGAATGGGAACCAGCATCTCCATCAGGCCGGCGTAATGGTTGTGGTTTACGTAGGGACCATAGATCCAGCCTCCATTGCGGGGTTCCCGAAGCCAGTACAACCTGCCGTTGGAGGAGATGCCCTGGATCAACGAAAAACTGGCCAGAGCAGCGCCGTATAACGAAAAAACAGCGGCGAGATTGCGCGCCTGCGAGCCCCGGAGAAAGGCTTGTCCTGAGAGGAAGCACAGCATTGCATAAGAAAAGTAGAGAAGCCCCAGAGATGCGGTGTCGTGTGGGTAGGCGGTCCTGCGGAAGACGAGCTGCGAAACGATAAGCAGGCCAAAGACTGCCATGGGAAGAAACAGGGGATTCCACCTGATCTTTATTTCGCCTTCCAGAACCTGCTTGCCGATCCACACCAGAAACAAGGCGGCGGAGCCGGCCTCCATCAGGAAGATTGACCAGGGTTCGACCGCGCCGAAGGCGAGCGGTCCAAACAAGAGCAGGCCGAAAACCCCGTACAGGAGGGCCGTGCCGGCATGTGCCGCCAGTTTGCTGCGCGGGTTTGCGGTAGTGCTGGTCGCGCTCATGAGATTGAATCTACCCGATTCGAAGGGCTATAGCCGCTTGGCCACGAGGCGGAAATCGTCGACCCAGAGCTTACCACGGATCGGGCTTCCTTCCGGCAGGCGCCGGATACGCAGCACCAGCAGTTTGCAGTCGTCTGGGGTGATGAACTCTCCGATGATATTTTTCCAGGATTCCCCCGCCTCTTTCAGTTCGTCGCTCTCAAACAGGACAGCCTGGGTGACCACATCTTGGAGGGTGAAGTGCGGGCCTCCTGCGCCCTCGAACTCTCCATTTTTATAGTACGCAGAGAATTCATAGGTAGTGCTGGGTTGAACCGCGATGAACTGATAGATCCCGGCATCGTTTACTCCCGGCCCATCAAAGGCGATTAAGAGCGAACGGTTCGCGCCGTTGGGAAAATCGGTGGGATCCAGCGTGGGCGTAACGTTTTGCTGTTTCTGATACCGCCAGTCGAAGCCTGCATTCAGAATGTCCAGACTGAAATCGCCGTTGACAATTAAGTTATTCCTTTTGGGTAAGTAACCTAAGGAAAGATTAAAACGCGGGACCGCTTGCTGCCACACCACCCGTGCTTGATCTACGCCTTTGTGGTCGAGCAGGTACTGGAAATAGTCGCTGACATAGCGCAGTTCGAACGGCTGTGAAGTGGCCATCAGTGCGGCCCACACTTTTGCCGTTGCTGCAATCTCCTGTTTCGTGCCGCTAATTGTGAGGATAGGAGAATCCGAATCTGCGGGCGTGTTGGTCACCGTGCCGGTGGGATTCACGATCTCAATTGTGGTCGAGGTGCTGGCGATGATCGTGTTGGCGGTGACGTTGTTACCGCTCCCGCGACCGGCATAGCCCGAAAGCATAACCGAAGCATCAACCCAGCCGTTCGATTCCGCGGCGTTTTCCGGATTCTTCAGTGTGTACACCCAGTGGTTGCCGCCGGATTTCGAAGGTGCCGTGATCGTGCTTAGTTGAACTCTTCTAGGCGTTGTGAGCAGATCGAGGAACGCGATATAGGCGGTAGACTTGGCGGGCACAACATCGCGCAAAAGCATGTCTACATCAGGGTTGATGCGCCAGCAGAATTGAATCGCGAGGTTGGCCATGGAGGGCTCGCTCTCTAAAACTACGTGGAATTCCCGCAGAGCTTTTTCGTTGTCGCCTTGCACCAGGAAGAAGTTGGCGGCTTCCCAAGCGACGTCGGGCGTGGTGGGATCGGCTTCGATAGCGCGCTCCAACGCCCAGGTTTGATTCGCGACGTCGCCCAGCACCTGGTATGCGGAGGCCAAGTCGAACCAGTAGCGGGCGGAATGCGGGTCGAGTTGCACGGCGGCGCGATAGGGTTCGATGGCAGCGGCGGGGTCTCTTGCGACCAGGGCGTAGTAGCGTCCCAGATGATTGCGGTAGTCTGCGTTGGTGGTATCGAGCCGCGCCGCGCGTTGCAGACTTGCGAGTTCCGGTTTTTCCGCGAAAATCGACGCGACGAACATCCGTCCCGCAACGAAGACATAGATTAAGCAGAGCGCTGCCGCCGCGCCAATGACGAGTCTTTTCCGCCAAGCAGAATTGAGGATAATTTCCATATTTTCCAGGTGGAAGCGAAAGCTTCTATCGCTCCCTATGCGCTATTCGGCGATGCTTCAGGGGCATCTTCGGCGTTAGCATCCTCATCGTCATCGGTGTGCGAGTCGTCGTCGCGATAGTAGCGGGAATACTTGCCCTGGTATTCGTAATAGTAGTAGTAATCGGGCGAGCTTAGATCGACTGCATTCAAGAGCACGCCGGAGACTTTCGCATTGACTTGCATGAGAATGTCGCGGGAGCGGCGGAGCGCCTGCTTGGTGGTATGTCCGGAACGGATGACCAGGACGATGGCATCGGCGCGCGGGGATAGCACCACGGCGTCGGTGACCGACAAGGTGGGCGGCGTGTCGATCACGATATGGTCGTACCGGCGCCGCAGTTCCTCCAACATATCGCGCATCTGAGGGGAAGCCAGTAGTTCAGCCGGATTCGGCGGAGGCGTGCCTGCGGGCAATACATCCAGGTAGGGCAGGGCGTCGGATCGCGTGATCGTCCGTTCCAATGTGGCGCTTCCGGTCAGGACATTGCTGAGCCCGCTGCGGGGACCCATGCCCAGTGTCTTATGGATGCTGGGCCGTCTCAGGTCGGCATCGATCAGCAGGACTCGACGAGTGCCCTCATGAGCCAGCACGTTCGCGCAACTGATGCTGGTGGTTGACTTCCCTTCCTGGGGGAGCGCGCTCGTGATCATGATCACCTTGGGCGGTGCTCCGAGGTTGGACAGCAGCAGCGACGTACGGAGTGCTCGATAAGATTCTGACATCGCCGAATGAGGCTTGGCCTGAGTGATCAACTCGACCGCTTCCTTGGAAGCTCCCTTGGATGTGGCGATTACCAAGCCCTGGGCATTTGCACTTTCACGCGCCGACCTCGAACCCATGGGAATCATGCCGAGCGGAGGAAGGCCGGAGATCATTTGCGCTTGTTCGGTGCTGCGGACAGTGTTGTCTAATCCCTCCAACAAGAAGGCGAGTCCCACGCCAGAGGTCAAGCCCAGCATGAAGGCGAACGCGAGATTCCGCGGGATGTTGGGTTCGATGGGAGCGGTGGGGACGCGGGCGACGTTGACAATGCGGAAGTTGTTGGATTTGAGACCAGCCGAGACTCCGGCCTCTTTCATCTTCTGCATCAGTCCTTCGTAGAGCGTGCGGTAGGTCTCGAGATCACGCTTCAGGATGCTGTACTGGATGGCGCTCTCGTTGAGCTTGTTGGCCTCCTGCTTCTGTTTTTCGAGAGCGTCGTGCAGCATGTTTTCGCGCTGCAGAGCTGCCATGTATTGTCCGCGGATTTTGCCCGCGATCTTCCTGGTCTCCGCCAGAATCTGCGCGTCAATCTCTCTGAGTTGAGTGTTCAATTGCGCTACTTTCGGAAACGACGGTCCGAATTGAGTGCTCAGTTCGGCTGCCTGGATCTTTACGTCGGCTTGCTTGGAACGGAGAAGTTCCAGCAGTCCCGAAGCGGACTGAGATCCACTCCCGGCTGCGTCCAGCACGCTGGCGGCGGAAGCGATGGTGTCGGCGTCTCCCGATTGGACCAGGCGGTACACCGATTCTTTGTCCATGCGCTCGGATTCCGCGGCGGTCAGGGCCTTGTTCAGCTCATCAAGTTTCTGCGTGGTGATGTTCTGCTTTTCGTCGATGCCCAGAATTTCGTGCTCTTTCTGGTAGCGCACCAGTTTTTCCTGGGAGGTTTCCACTTTCATCTGCAAGTCGACGAGCTGCTTGGAAAGCCAGTCGGAGGCTTGCATGGTGGAGTCGAAACGCGACTTGAAATTGTTCTCCGTGTAGGTGCTCATCAGGGTGTTGACCACGTGGGCTGTCAAATCCTTGTCAGGATTGCGGTAGGAGACCTTGATGATGTGGGTGTTGGGAGAGAGTGTGACAGCCAGGTTGCCTCGGAAACCGCCGAGCAGGGCGGAGGTTCGGGCGGGGTCAGCCTGCAACTGATCGGGGGCAAGATCGAGCGAAGAGGGTAGAGCCGGGGTTTTTCCGCCGAACTCGGGACGGCGATCCAGGCCCAGTTCTTTCACCACTTGCAGGGCCAGAAGATCGCTTTTCAGAATCATCACTTCGGTTTCGAGTTCGGTCGGATCGTAGTAATCAACGTTGAACGTTGGAGAATTGCTGAAGTTGACCAGGCCAGAATCCGGCTTGTTGATTTCGATGCTGCCGCTCGCCTCATAGATAGGCGTCATTTTGAGGCTGGCGATGGCGACGATGGAGAAGATGGTGATCAGGCAGGCGAGAACCGTCCACTTGCGCTTGACCAAAACGCGAATATATTCGCCGAGGGCCGATTCCTGGGAAGGCAGTTCAGGGTAGATGCGCGTGCTGATCGGCCTGCCAAAGTCCGCGCCCGCCGGCTGCATTTCGCGAACGGTTGGGTTATTGGCCTGTACCAGCGGTCCGGAATCCATGCATTCTCCTCAACAAGTTTTCAAAACTTTCTCAGGCTGGACGGGCCGGGCTGGCAGCCATAGTCCACAGAAAGCCGGGCGACTCGATGGCCGGTTCATCGCCTGGCAACGAAGTTTGGTATGTGGCGGTTTCGCCGATATTCTAGCATCGCGAGCGGGAAAACCGCGGATGAATCTGTGACGCAACGTTTTTGGTGCAATCGCAGAATCCGCGCAGATGCCGGTAAACTCCGCTATACTACCTTGCAATCTTCACTCCAGCTAGGAGTGGAACCGCGTTTGTTTTTTGTTTCTCAATCCGAACAGGAAATAATCGTGATCGGCATGGGGCAAGCTTGATGAATTGGCCGGAACAGGTCGTGTTAGTTACGGGCGGGACGGGTTCGTTCGGAAGGAAGTTCGTCGAAATCATGCTGCGGGAATATCATCCCAAGCGGCTGGTGATTTTCAGCCGCGACGAACTCAAGCAGCATGACATGCGCTGCTCTGGTTTCGATCATCCCAGCCTGCGTTATTTTATTGGGGACGTGCGCGATGCGGGCCGGCTGCAGCGCGCCTTTTCGGGCGTCACCGTGGTGGTGCACGCGGCCGCGCTGAAGCAGGTTCCAGCCTGCGAATACAACCCGTTCGAGGCCATTCAAACGAACATCATGGGCGGACGCAACGTGATCGACGCGGCCATCGATCAGGGCGTGCAGCGCATCCTGGCTCTCAGCACCGACAAGGCGGTGAACCCGATCAATCTGTATGGGGCGACGAAGTTGTGCGCGGAAAAGATGTTTGTGCAAGCCAATGCCTATGCCGGGGCACAGCAGACTCGCTTCAGTTGTGCGCGGTACGGCAACGTTGTGGCCAGCCGCGGCAGTGTGATCCCCGTGTTTCAGGAACAACGCAAGCGGGGCCGGATCACGATTACCGATCCTCGCATGACCCGCTTCTGGCTCACTCTGGAACATGGTGTACGTTTTGTGATCCGCTCGATCGAGCAGATGCATGGCGGCGAAATCTTCGTACCCAAGATTCCCAGCATGCGGCTGGTGGATCTGGCCGAGGCCGTGGCTCCGGGATGCTTTGTCGAATACATCGGCGTTCGCCCGGGGGAAAAACTGCACGAGGTGCTGGTCTCGGAAGACGAAGCGCGCAACGCCGTGGAATTGGATGAAATGTATATCATCCAGCCGTCGCATCCCTGGTGGAAGCACGGAAACTGGGTTCATGCCCGCGAACTGCCGCAAGGCTTCCGCTACACCAGCGACAGCAATGAACAGTGGCTGAGCCACGAGCAACTCCAGGAATTGATTGAGCCCGGAGCCGCGGCCAAGGCTCGCGTGCCGGCATAGATACCCGGTCTTGGGTCTTAGGTGATCGGTCTTAGGCCGAATGACCTAAGACCTATCACTTAAGACCGTCCGACCCACATGCAGATAACGTCCAGTAAAGAGTTGCTTGCCGTCGATGGAGGAACTCCGGTCCGGAAGACGCTTCTTCCTTACGGACGGCAGTCGATTGGGGAAGACGACATCCAAGTTGTCGTGGACGTGCTGCGCTCCGATTGGCTCACCACGGGTCCGAAGGTCGGAGAGTTCGAGGAAGCGTTTGCGGCACGAGTGGGAGCCAAGTATGCGGTGAGCTTCAGTTCCGGTACGGCGGCGTTGCATGGCGCTGCTTTTGCGGCGGGGCTCAGGCCGGGCGACGAAGCCATCACAACTCCTATGACGTTTGCGGCTACGGCGAACTGCGTGCTGTATCAGGGAGCAACCCCGGTTTTTGCGGACGTGAGCGCTGATACGCTCAACCTGGATCCGGAGAAAGTTGCGGCCCAGATCACGCCGCGCACGCGAGCGATATTTCCCGTTGACTACGCGGGGCACCCGGCGGACCTGGATTCGATTCTGGAACTTGCCGCGCGCGACGGACTGGTCGTGATCGAGGATGCCTGTCATGCGCTGGGCGCCGAGTATCGGGGACATCGCACCGGCAGCATCGCCGACATGACCGCCTTCAGTTTTCATCCCGTGAAGCATGTTGCGACGGGAGAAGGCGGCATGGTGACGACCGAGCGCGCGGACTTCGCCGAGAGGTTGCGCCGGTTTCGGAATCACGGCATCTCCAGCGACGCGCGGCAGCGTCAGGCCGAGGGACAGTGGCGCTACGAAATGGTGTTGCTTGGCTTTAACTACCGGCTTACCGATATCGCCTGCGCTTTGGGAGTGTCGCAACTGAAAAAGCTGGCGCCAAATCTCTTGCGCAGGCGCGAGATCGCGGCTCGCTATGCGGCCGCGTTCCGCGATCTTTCCGGAGTGACGCCGCCCGCGGTGCGGGCCGATGTGAACCCGGCGTGGCATCTCTATCCGATCCGGATCAATCTCGAAAAACTGAGTGCCAATCGGGCTCAGGTTTTCCGCGCGTTGCGAGCGGAGAACATCGGAGTCAACGTTCACTACATTCCCGTCCATTGCCATCCTTACTATCGCGATCGCTTCGGATATCGGGGAGGCGAGTATCCCGTCGCGGAGGACGCTTACGAGAGGCTAATCAGCCTGCCGATGTTTCACGGGATGAGCGATCAGGACGCCGAAGACGTCATCCGGGCGGTGGAGAAGGTGATCGGTCACTTCGCGAAATAATTGCCTTGGCCTACTCCCGTATAAAATCCGCGTTGGTTGCAGGGGCCGGTTCCATCGGCCGCCGCCACCTTGGGAATCTGAAGAATCTGGGGCTCGCTCGAGTGGCGGCGTGCGATCCGCATCCTGAGCGGCTGGAGTATGTCGCGTCGGAGTTCCAGACGGAATGTTTTCCCGCTCTCGAAGAGGGGCTGGAAAAGTTTCGGCCAGACGTAGTTCTGGTATGCACTCCGCCGGTTTATCACGTAACCCAGGCGCTGCAGGCGCTGCGCGCGGGTGCGCACGTCTTCGTCGAAAAACCTCTTTCCGATCGGCTGGATGGCGTGGAGGAACTCCGAGAAGAATCTGCGAGACGCGGGGCCGTGGTGCAGGTGGGCTACAATCTGCGGTTTCATCCGCCGCTTCAGAAACTCAAAGAGTTAGTGGACGAGGCAGTGGTCGGCAAAATTCTTTGGGCACAGGTCGAGGCCGGAAGTTACCTGCCTGATTGGCGTCCGTGGCAGGACTACCGGAAGAGCTATACCGCGCGCCGCGAGCTGGGCGGCGGGATTCTGCTCGACGGGTCGCATGAAATTGACTATGTGACGTGGTTGTTCGGAGCGCCGCAGGAAGTAGCGTGCATGGCGGGCCACGTGAGTCAACTGGATGTGAACGTGGAGGACTGTGCCACGATCCTGCTGCGCTTTCCAGACGGAACGCGGGCCGACGTGCATGTTGATTTTATTCAAAGATCGTACTCCCGCAACTGTACCCTGGTGGGGCCGGAAGGCAAGGTGCACTGGGATTTTGCGAGCAATGCAGTGCAGATTGTGCGCGCCGACGGGCAAGCTGAAACGGTGAAGTTCGATTGCGAAGTTAACGCGATGTACGTGGCTGAGCTTGGGCACTTCCTGGAATGCGTGGAGAACGGAACGCAGCCGCGGTTTGGATTGAAGGACGCGATCCTAACTTTGCGCATTGCCCTGGCCGCGCGTGCTTCGGCCGAAGAAAGGACGTGTGTGACTCTTGCCTGATGTTGGCAAACCCGTTGCCGTCATTCCTGCACGCGGCGGATCGAAACGCCTTCCGGGAAAGAATCTGCTCTCGTTTTTTGGGCATCCCATGATGGCCTACGGAATCTCGGCGGCAGTGAACAGCGGGTTATTTGACAAGGTGATTGTGTCTTCCGACGACGCAGAGATTGGGCGTGTGGCCGATTGGTACGGAGCGGAGTTCATCGAGCGACCTCCGGAATTGGCCACTGACACGGCCAAGTCGATTGACGCTGTGACTCACGTATTGAAAACGCTCGCGGCAGGCGGAGCCTGGCCCGTCACGCTGTGCCAAATCCTGCCCAACTGTCCCTTGGTGACGAGCGCCGATGTTATCGAGCACGAGCGATTGTTTCGCGAAAATAATCGCATGTTCCAGATCTCGGTTGTCACTTATCGCTGTGTCTATCCGGAATGGGCGATGGTCGAGGACGAGACGGGCCATGGACGATGGAGATTCGGCGCTGAGTTCCTGGTGCGAAGCCAGGAACTGGGGCAGACGTTTTGCCCGACGGGGTCGGTGTGGTGGGCCCGGTGCGCGGACCTGCTGGCGCAGAACACTTTCTATGGGTCGCCCTACTATCTGGCGGAGATAGACGCGAATCGCGGTGTGGACCTCGACGACGAGGAGGATTTGCGGCTGGCGGAATTGCTCGTGCTGGGCTTGACCGCGCGCGATGGCCGTTCACCCCTTGAGCCGATGAAAGAAAGCTACTTCAGCCGAGGACAGGCTTGCGCAACAAAATGATCTGCACGATACCGGCGCGCGGGGGCAGCAAACGCCTGCCTCGCAAGAATCTACGCGAGCTGGCGGGCAGACCCTTGATTGCTTACTCGATTCAGGCGGCGCTGGGAAGCGGGCTTTTCGATCAGGTCTACATTTGTACCGAAGACGAACAGATTGCGCGGACAGCCACGGAGTTCGGCGCCAAGGTGCCGGAGCTTGTGCCTGAGGAGCTTTGCGGAGATCTGGTGGCGTCGCACATCCCGTGCCAGTACATTGCGGCGCGACTGCCTGCACACGAGCAGATTGAGTCGCTATTATGTCTGCAACCCAGTTCTCCGTTGCGGAGCGCGCAGGACATCGTTGATGCGGTGGAGAAGTTTTCCGCAGGGCGGTTCGACTTCGTGGTCAGCGTGACGCCTGTCGATCCTCATGATTTTCATTGGGCGGTCGTGCCAGGGGAGGGGAATTATTGGAAGATGTTTTTCGGCACGCAATACTTGAAAGAGCGTCCGCTGCTGCCTTCGGTTTATCGGCCGAACGGGTCTATTAAGATCGCGAAGCTGGGCGCGCTGGCGGCGACGGGAAATTTTTTCGGCGAGCGGCTGGGCGTGATCGAAACTCCGCTGGTGCGGTCTGTGCACGTTGCCGTGGAGTTTGACCTGAAACTTTGTGAGACCATTTTGAGGCGGTAGGGAACGCTTTCTCCTCCTGCGATGGCGCTGTTAAATATCTTGAGACACGTATGAAGATTCTGCTCATACATTCTGAAGACGAACCCGAAATACGGCCCGTGGGCAACGGGCGCCTTGGGACCGCATCGTGGATCTTGGGCTGGGAGGAGTGAATACCTATGCGCGCTGGAAGCGTCAGTTCCAGCTGTCCGATGACAACTCTGGATTCTCTGCGGAATGGGTTCGATGATTTCCGGCAAGTGCGGGCTCTGCTGGATCTGGGATGCGGGCGGTTGACCGACGAACATGGCCTCGACTGGTGGGAGATTATGTCGCTGCTCCTGCACGGCGAACTGGAGACGCTGATCCTGCTGCAACGCTTTTTGCCGACGCTTGAGTCCGGCGATGAAGTGTACGTTTCGCGCCCAGGTCTTCATGCCAGTCTGCTGCAGCGCCTGCTGCCGGGGGGCGTAAGTGTTTTTCCTCTGCGGCGTGGCGCCGAAAAGAGCGGCCTGGGGCACTATGTCCGTGTTTCCAACAAGCTTTCCGCGCCGCAGATCATCGACGTTTTCTGGGATAAATATGACGCGGGATACCAGATCCGCGGGCGTCTTGCGCGAAAGCGTCCGGCTTCTCCGCGGCCTGTAGTGTTGCTTCCCACCGCCTACGTAAATGTGTCGCGAACCGGCATTGCCTACGCGAAGACTTTTCCCGATGAGAACTTTCTGCTGGTAACCACGCGTCAGAGTGGGTGGGCGGAAGACCTACCGAAGAATGTAGCGGGCGCGTGGCTGTCTTCGTATGCCTCGGTGCGCGACCGCAGCGGGGAAAATGCAGATCTGGAGAGCCGGCTGCAATCTCTGCTGAAAGAATTAGGAGGAGTGGCGGAATTCGAGATCCTGAACCGGCTGGGATACTTGGATAGTTTTCCGCGCCGGTTCCGGCGAGGACTCGAGGTTCGCGATGCTTGGCGAAATGTCCTCGATACCGAGCCAGTGCAGGCCGTGCTGTGCGCCGATGACAGCAATCCTTACACAAGGATTCCGCTGCTATTGGCGCGGGCGCGCGGGTTACCCAACGTGGCCTGCCATCATGGCGCCCTGGATGGCCGTTATGTGTTCAAGCGGAGCTACGGGGATGTGATCTGGGCGAAGGGGAAAATGGAGGAAGATTATCTGGTGCGAAAGTGCGGAGTGCCCCAGGAGAAGGTCGAGATTGGCGCTCCGGCGCTGCCTGCGAACGGGAGTGGGCCGGGGCAGTCGAACCGCCAGGATTTTCGGCCGCACTTGCTTTTCATCTCGGAGGCTTTCGATGTGTCGGGCGGGCGGCCGGAGGAGTTCTATCGCGACATTTTGCCTCCGCTGGCGGACCTTGCGCTGGCGACTGGGCGCGAGCTGATCGTGAAGTTGCATCCGGCAGAAAGCGAACGCGAACGCGCCAGCATGCTTGCCCGGATACTCTCCGTGGAGCAGAAGCGTGTCACGCGCATCGTCAGCGGCCCGCTTACCGAGGATCTTCTGGCCTCGGCTTGGTTCGGCGTCACGGTGCTTTCCACGGTGGCGGTGGAATGCGCCATTCGCGGGGTTCCGTGCTTCTTGTGCCGCTGGTTGGAATCCTGGCCGTATGAATATGTGGAGCAATTCATTCGTTTCGGAGTGGGTATTGGTCTGAACGATCCGAGGGAGATCGGGAGGATACCGGAATATTTGCAGCAGCGCACAGTCAGCGCAGACATGAGTGAGAATTGCTGGCAGCCGGTCGCTGCGGGACGCCTGCGGGAGTTATTGACCGCACCGCACAAAGCGTACACGACGGCGATGCGTTGATTTCAGGGCAGAATGGCCGGAGCAACATTGTGGGCGAAGGGACGCTTTTAATCCGGGCGGATGCCAGTGTCAGCGCAGGAACGGGACATGTCATGCGATGTTTCGCTCTGGCGCAAGCGTGGCAGGATTTCGGTGGTCATTGCATTTTTGCGATGGCAGAATCCACCGCAGCCGTGGAACGGCGCCTCCTCGAAAATGGAATCGAGGTAGAACGGCTCGCTGCTGGCGACGGGATGGCAGCAGATGCGAAGCGGACGGCGCACATTGCCGCTAAGGAGAATGCACCCTGGATCGTCGTAGACGGCTATCGCTTCCGCTCAGCATACCAGTCGGCGATTAAGGAGGCCGGGTTCAAGCTTTTGTTTATCGACGACAATGTCCACGCCGAAAGCTACAGTGCCGACTTGGTGCTGAACCATAATATTCACGCCAAGCCGAGCCTATATGCCAATCGTGAACCTTCCACGCGATTGCTGCTGGGGCCGCGTTACGCCATGCTTCGACGGGAGTTTCGCCGGTGGCGCAACTGGCAGCGCGAGATTCCTGCAAGTGGAAGGAAGATTCTGGTGACCATGGGAGGCAGCGACCCGAAAAATCTGACGGCAAGGGCGATCGAAGCGATCCGGCAACTTTCCAACACCAGTGTGCAGACCGTGGTTCTTGTGGGAGGCAGCAATCCGCATTTGTGTTCAGTCCCGGCTGCGATTCCGAAAGAATCGATGCGTCTGATTGCGGATGCGCCCGACGTGCCGGAGTGGATGACGTGGGCGGATGTGGCGGTCGCGGGGGCGGGTACGACGTTTTGGGAGATGTGTTTTCTCGGATTGCCCGGTGTTCTCCTGGTGCTCGCAGAGAATCAGGCGAGTGTGGCCGCGGCAGCCGACAGAATGGGGATCGCCTGGAGCATGGGCAACGGGACGGATGTGACACCCTCCGCCATCGCCGGCAAACTGGCGGAACTCGTCAACTCCAAAGAGCAGAGGACCAGTCAGTCCGAGAGAGGACGAAAGCTTGTCGACGGGCGGGGCGCGGAACGAGTCGTCGCGTTTCTTTCAGATTTGGAACTGCGCCGAACGGTGGAGACCGACTGCGCAGTGTTTTGGGAATGGGCGAATGATCCTGAGACGCGGGCGGCTTCCTTCCGCAGCAACGGGATCTCGTGGGAAGATCACGCCGAGTGGTTTCGAAGCAAGCTAGCCGATCCAAAAGCGATCCTCTACACTGCGACCAAGGAAGGTTTGCCGGTGGGGGAACTGCGTTATCAGATGGAAGGGAAGCGGGCGATACTTTCAATCAGCTTGGGCGCACGCTTTCGGGGATGTGGCTGGGGTCAAAAGATTCTTACTGTGGGCACGGAGAGGCTCTTCGAAGATTCCGAAGTTGAATTCATCGATGCCTACGTCAAGCCCGCCAATCAGGCCTCGCTGAAGTTGTTTGCGGGCGCGGGCTTTCTGCGAACTCCCGCGGAAGTAATCCAGGGACAGGAAGGCATCCATTTCGTACTGGAGAGGAGCGCGCTGGCGTGACGGAGATCATGCACATCGCGGGCCGTCAACTCGGCAAAGGTTTCCCGGTGTATGTGATTGCGGAAGTTTCCGCCAATCATCATCAAAGCTTCGAGATGGCAGAGGAGATCATACGAGCCGCGAAACAAGCCGGCGCCGACGCGGTGAAGCTGCAAACCTACACGCCCGACACGATGACGATTCAGAGCGATCAGAATTATTTCCAGGTGCGTGGCGGAACGCTCTGGGATGGACGCTCGCTCTACGATCTCTACGCCGAGGCCTGCACGCCCTGGGAGTGGCAGCCGAGACTCAAGAAGATGGCGGAGAGTCTGGGAATGGATTTGTTTGCGAGCGCCTTTGATTCGACGGCGGTGGCCTTTCTGGAAGAGATGGGCGTGCCCGCTCACAAAGTGGCTTCATTCGAGTTGGTGGATATTCCTCTTATCCAGCGCATGGCGCGAACCAGCAAGCCCCTGATTATTTCGACGGGCATGGCTACGGTGGAGGAGATCGAGGAGGCTTTGCGCAGCGCTCGCGAGGCGGGTGCGACGCAGATTGCATTGCTGAAGTGTACTAGCGCTTATCCGGCGCCTGCCCAGGAAATGAATTTGCGGACGATCCCGGAAATGGCGCGGCGATTTGGAGTGCCTGTGGGATTGTCCGATCACACGATGGGAATTGCAGTGCCGGTGGCGGCGGTGGCGTTGGGCGCCTGCATCATCGAAAAGCATTTGACATTGTCGCGCGCGACTCCGGGGCCGGACAGCGCATTTTCTCTGGAGCCGCAAGAATTCAAAGCCATGGTGGAGGCGGTGCGGACGGCGGAGAAGGCTCTTGGCGAAGTACACTTCGGTTTGAGTGACAAGGAAGACGCGAGCCGTGTGTTTCGCCGTTCCCTGTTTGTGGTGGAGGATGTGATGCAGGGTGAAACATTCAACGCGGAAAATGTTCGATCCATTCGGCCCGGACACGGGCTTCATCCGCGGCATCTAACGGAAGTGCTGGGCAAGCGCGCGGCGCAGGGGATCAAGCGTGGTACTCCTTTGAGTTGGGAGTTTGTGGTCCGATCATGAGGTGCTGGTTGTGAGCCCGATTTTGAAGCGCGTTGTGTATCCGTGGCTGGCCAATTCCGGATACCTTCGCCGGCGTGCGGATGGCGGGGCGTTTTGCGTCCTCACCTACCACGGAGTTTTGCCTGCCGGATACGAAGTCGGCGATCCTCAACAGGACGGAAGCCTGGTCACCGCCGAAAATTTACGGCTCCAACTTCAGTTGCTGAAGGAGTGCTACCAAGTCGTGTCGCCCGACGATGTGCGGGACTGGGTGGTCGGAGGTAAGGAACTGCCCGAGCGCGCTGTGCTTCTTACGTGCGACGATGGGCTGTTGAATGCGCTTACCGACATGGCGCCGATTCTGCGGGAAGAAGGTCTGTCGTGTCTTTTCTTTGCGCTGGGTGCGTCGGCGGCACAGAACTCCCGGATGTTGTGGTACGAAGAACTGTATCTCTTGCTGCTGGCCGCGCCTGGGAGGAGCTACTCTTTCGATTGGCTGGGCATGAGCGTCGAGTTGGGAGATCGGACGCAGCGAAGGTCTGCGTGGTGGAATCTGGTGAAGAAGCTGTCGCAGTATGAGCAGTCAGAGAGAGCGGATTTCATCGAGGCATCCCGGATGCAATTCGGATTGCCCGATCAGTGGAACGCGGAATCCACGAACAACGAGGCACATCGCCGGCGTTTCGGCTTGCTCGACGGGAACCAGTTGCGGCAGCTTGTAGATCAGGGGATGAGCGTGGGATCTCACACCCTGAACCACCCCATACTCGCGCAACAATCGTCCGATTTGGCGTGGCGAGAGATTTCCGAGAGCCGCGGCCTGCTGCAGAATGCAACTGGAAAGCCGGTCTGGGCCCTGGCTTACCCGTTTGGTGATGCGGCGTCGGTGACAACCAGAGAAATGCAGATGGCGGAGCAAGCCGGCTTCGAATGCGCATTCATGAACATCGGAGGAGGATTCGGCGCATCCCTGCCAAGGTTTGCGCTTCCCAGAGTTCACGTGACGGCGGACATGAGCCTGTCCGAATTTGAAGCCCACGTCTCCGGTTTTCACCGCGACTTCCGCTCTCGCCTGTCCGGCACAGCATCCTAAGAGACTATCAGTTAGACTCGGGCCTGATTCCTGATGGCCGAAACGAAGCCCGATACGAAGCGCGATTCCGCACCAGACCCGAATATCCCTGTCTACAACGCGCCGGCGGTTGCGGAGTACTATGCGGCGCTGAACTATATCACGCCTTGCGAGCGCTTGTTGTTTGACACCTATCTGCGACCGGGCATGGCGATCCTTGACCTCGGCGTGGGCGGGGGACGCACCACGGCTTACCTTTCGTCGATTGCGGCGCGGTACGTGGGAGTTGACTGTGCTCCGGAAATGGTTGCGGTGTGCCGGAAGAAGTTTCCGCAACTTGAGTTTGAGATAGAGAGCGCTTCCGATCTGTCGAGGTTCGCGATTTCGAGCTTCGACGCCGTCGTGATGGCTTTCAACGCCATGGATTACGTGATTCCCGACGAATCCCGCCTCCGCGCCCTGCGAGAAATTCGCCGTGTGCTCAAGCCCGAAGGAATTCTAATTTTCTCCTCTCACAATCCCCGGGCGATCTTGGTGCGGGCCTCGTGGAATTCGCAACGGGTGCAGGATGTGGCGCGGGCAATTGCCGGGAGGGACTCCGTCTTCTTTCCACCCGTAATATGGTTTTTGACCGCTGCCCGAGCAATTCTGGCTTGTTTGCACGCTGGGCTGCAGTCGCTCAGCCACGCGGCGAAAAGGTTGCCAACCCAGGCGTTTTGGCAAGGGCAGGGCTATTGGCGTGACCCTGCGCATGGTGGCCTGAAGACTCATGGGGTAACTGCTGAGAAGGTTACGCGCGAACTTGGCGAGTTTGGTTTCCGGTTGCTGCGTGTGTTGGGAGATGACTACCCGCGCGCCAGCCGGCCTTATGTTACAGATTGGTACTACTATGTGTTCTCGAAAACCGAAGCGACTGGAGAGAAGTGAGTCTGCGCATCATTTTGCACAGAGAAATTCCTGAGGATCCCAAGCTGCATCGCCAGTGGAATGACCTGGCTCTGCAGATGGAGTCGCCCGAAGTGTTTTACACCTGGGAGTGGGCGCTGGCGGTGCAGTCTGCGTATAAGGCTTCTATCAAGCCGCTGCTTTTCTTGGGTTACGAGGGGCACCAGCTCGTCGGGGTGGTATCTCTGGCCACGGACGCGGCCGAGGAAAACATAAGTTTTCTTGCCGCGACGACGGGAGATTATTGCGAGTTTCTGACACAACCAGAACAGCGGGCTGAGTTCGTCGATGCAGTCTTCGCGGAACTCGCAAGGATGAAAGCGAGCTTCGTGGCGCTGGCGAATCTGCCGGAAGATTCCGCAACGATTGCCGCTGTCCGGAGTGCGGTGGGCAAGCACGGGTTCCATGTGTTCATGCGACCAGCATATTTGTGCGCCCAGGTGGAGTTGGGTTCCGAAGAGCAGCGCCAAGAACTGAAGACTACTCTGGCGGGCAAGAAGAAGCTTCGCCGTTATCTGCGAGCGATGGAGCGGGAAGGGCCGGTGACATTTGCGCACCTGCAGTCGTATGCCCAGATTCAAGCGGCCTTGCCGGCGTTCGCCGATGCTCACGTGGCGCGCTTCCGGGCGACACTGCGTGTCAGCAGTCTATCCACGTCCGAGCGCCGTTTCTTTTTGGAGGAACTAGCGAGGCGCTTTTCCGGCACCGGCGTCGTAACGCTAAGCGCGTTGATGATTGCAAACCAGCCGGTTGCGTGGAACTATGGGTTTCAATTCAACGGAAGCTGGTTTTGGTATCAGCCGACCTTTGACAGCCGTCACGAAGAGAATTCCCCGGGCCACTGCCTGCTTTCGAGGATTGTGATCGAAGCCTGTGACATGGATGAAATGAAAGTGGTTGATTTGGGCCTGGGCGCGGAAGGGTATAAAGAGCGATTTGGAAACAGCACACGCCAGACGCTCTATGTCACGGCGACAAAATCCTGGCGCCGCCACCTGCGAGAAATCGCGAGATACCGAGTGGCGAGCGCGTTGAAATGGTCGCCGAGAGTCGAGTCCGCAGTCCGCCGTTTGCTCGGCCCGCAGCAACCGCGCGATAAACCGCACCAAGAACAAAAAACATTTAGACTATTGCATCGCAAGTTCTTGTCGCGTCTTTCAGCCCATTGAACCAAGCCGCAGGTGCGGTTCCACGTTGCGCCTGGGCGCAACGGGCCGTGGCAAGCAGCGGGGGATTTGTTTTGCCATCCGACTTACAGACTCACGCAACACAACTGACGGAGACTACGCCTGCCGAGGGGTCAACCAGTGAACGTGCGCCCGCTGGATCGGAGCCTCTAAGCTTCCAGACGGAGATGGGCCGTATTTCCCGGCAATCGGGAATCGTTTTCGGGGGGACGATTTTTACGGCAGCGCTCGGTTATGTCTTCAAGGTTTACCTTGCCCGTGTCCTCGGCGCGGAGGTTCTAGGCATCTATGCCTTGGGAATGACCATCATCAGTTTTCTCGGAATTCTCAACGTGCTGGGTCTGCCTGAGTCCGCCGTGCGGTTTGTGGCACTGTATGCAACATCGAAGCGATTCGAAGCGCTGCGCTCGCTGTTGTGGAACGGATCATGGATACTGCTCGCCATGAACCTGATTTTTGCCGCGGTATTGCTTAAAGTTGGGCCCTGGGTCGCCACGCATTTTTATCATGCTCCTCAACTCGTGCGTTACCTTCCGCTGTTTGCGGTGATTATGATTACGGGCGCGCTCACCTCCTTCTTCAGCAAGGTCCTGGCGGGGTACAAAGAAGTGGGGCGTCGTACCATCATCACGAGGTTCGTAGCCAGCCCACTCACCATGGCCGTGGCGGTGCTGTTGATCGCTCTGGGCGGCGGCCTGAGGGGATACCTTGTGGCGCAGATCGTGAGCGCAGTGGTGGTGATGGCGCTCCTCGTTTCTCTGGTGTGGCGACTTACTCCGGTCGCGGCCAGGTTGCCGGATCTACAAAATCTCTGGATCGAGCCTGAGGTCTGGTCGTTCTCGGCAGCGGCGTTCGGCGTGGGCATGCTGGAATTCCTCATGGGCCAGGCCGACCGCGTCGCTCTGGGCTTTTATCGGGACGCCCGCGCGGTTGGGATTTACTCAGTCGCCGCCGTTCTCATTGCGTATGAACCGATTATTCTGCAGTCCGTCAATCAGATCTTTGCGCCGGTAATCGCCGATATTCACACCCGAGGGGAACTCGCTTTGCTGGGACGCTTGTTCCAGACTCTTACCAAATGGATGCTCGGACTGACGTTTCCCCTGGCCATGGTGATGATCGTGTACGCGCGGCCGATCATGCGCATCTTCGGCCACGATTTCGAGGCGGGATGGCCCATCCTGGTCATCGGAACGTGCGGACAATTGGTGAACTGCGGTGTTGGATCGGTGGGTTGCCTCCTCCTGATGTCCGGCAATCAGCGTCGCCTGGTTCGGGTACAGGCGGTGATGGCTGCGGTGATGGTGGGCTTGAGCGTCTGGCTGGTTCCGCTGTGGGGAGCGTTGGGCGCAGCTGTTGCCGCCGCCATCACCAATGTAGGCGTGAATGCATGGAATCTTGTGGAAGTGCGCCGGGCACTGAAATTGTCCCCTTATAATCGTAGCTATCTCAAGTTGCTGCCTTCGGTTGGAGTCGCGCTTGCGATCACGTTGCTGGTGAGCAAGGCTTCGACGTTCTTGCGGGCTGATTGGGTAGTGATCGTCGCAGCACTGTTGCTCGCTTATGGAGCATTTTCGGTCGTTGCGCTCGTCATGGGCTTAGACGCGGATGATCGCTTGATCGCCAATGCGGTTTGGACGCGCGTGCGGGGAGCTTTCGGACAATGAGATCAAGGGATCAGTTATGAGCGAATCGCGTGAAATTCGACTTCCGGCGGATTTGTGCGCTGCCGCAGAAGAGAAGTTTGGCGGCACGTTCCAGAGCGTGGACGAACTCGTAGTTTTCCTGTTGCAAGAATTGATCCGCAGGGACAGCGCCGATATGGATCGCGCAGATCAAGCGGTCGTGGAGGAGAGGCTCCGAGCCTTGGGATACATCTGAACCGCCGACGCTGCTTACGACGCTGTCCCCGACCGGTCAACTAATGGATAGATCTCCGACTTTGGACGAAGTGGCGCAGCAGGGCAGAGAACGTCTTTTCCCGTCGCTCACCAATCCGAATTGGCTCGTTCTGAGAGAGCGGCGCAGGATTTTCGATCGCTGGCTGGCGCAGTTGACGTCGAACGAACTTGAAGTTCTTGATGTTGGCGGACGGATGCAACCGTATCGCCCACTGATCGCGAATCGCCTGCGCCGATACGTCGCAGTAGATCTGCGGCTGACTCCGCTGGTGAATGTGGTGGCTCGCGGGGAACATCTTCCACTGGGCAATGCGCGATTTGACCTGGTGATTTGTACGCAGGTGCTCGAATACGTTGCCGAGCCATCCCTGGTGTTTGGCGAGATCCACCGGGTACTGAGACCGGGAGGCGCTTTGCTGCTCAGCGTGCCGAGCGCCTGCCCCATGGATGCTGCGGAGGAGTGCTGGCGCTTCCTGCCCGCGGGGTTGCGCCATCTGCTGGCTGGTTTCACGCGCGTGGAAGTCGTGCCCGAAGGCAGCAGCGTGGCAGGTTTTTTTCGCACCATGAATACTTGCCTCGACATCTTTGTGCGATATCCGGCGGCGCGGTTTGTTTATCGGCGCACTCTGGCTCCGCTTCTAAACCTGGTGGGAGTGCTAATGGAAAAGTTCTCTGGCGGGCGCAACGAACAATTTGCCGTGAATTACAGTGTCCTGGCGGAAAAGTGAATAGTCCGTCTACGAAATTGGAAGTTTCATGCTGAACATAGCTCGTAGAGTATTGCGCGGTGGGCGTGCTCTTCTGCCCGTGGAAGGCTTTGCCTTCGGCCGTCCACTGGTCGTACTACAAAGCGATGACTGGGGCAGAGTCGGAGTGCGGGACCGGGAGGGCTATGAGCAATTGCGAGATTTAATTGTGAACCTCGGCGAACGCAGCTACGACTTCTATAGTCTCGAAACCGCTGAGGATGTTGCTGCGATCGTGGCGCTGCTGCAACGCCATCGCGATTTGACTGGACGGCCGGCCTGTCTGGGCATGAACTTTATCGTAGCCAACGTTGACTTCGCGAAGGTGCGCGCGAACAACTTTCGCCAGATTTATCTTCGTGTCTTGGCCGAAGGACTTCCAGACGGTTGGCAGCGGCCGGGCCTGTTCCAGGCCTACCGGGAAGGCATCTCCGCCGGTGTATTGTCGCCGGCACTGCACGGCACCACGCACTTTTGCCGGCTGGCGGTCGAGCGGCATCTCGACGACCCGGGGGAGCGAGGTATTCTCTTGCGAACCTTGTGGAAGGCCGGGGTTCCGTACGTCCACTGGCGTATGCCTTGGGTTGGATTTGAATACTGGGATCCAGAGCGGCCCGGGGAGGAAGACTTTTTGTCTGCAAGCTTGCAGGAATGTTTGATTGACTCAGCAGTGGAGAACTTTACGGGTTTCTTCTCGAAGTCTCCTCGTTCGGCTTGCGCACCTGGCTATCGCGCCAGCAAAGATACGCATCACGCATGGGCGAAGCGTGGCATTCAGGTAGCGCAGAACGGCCCAGGGGGCGCGATGCCGCCGCACTTCGACGGAAATGGTATTTTGCATCTGTACCGCTCGATGGATTTCGAGCCTGCCGCCGGGCAAGAATTTTCTCTGGACGCGTGCTTGCGAGCGGCCGAGGACTGCTTCGCCCGTGCCCTTCCGGCGATCGTTTCTATCCATTCCATTAATTTTCATTCGACCATCAAGAATTTTCGCAGCCGGACGCTCGGATTCCTCGACAAGTTCCTGACTGCACTCAAAGCGAAGCACCCGGACCTCCTGTACGTTCGCGACGAGGATTTATACGATTTGGTGGATAAAGGGACGTTTCAATCGATGACATCTGCGGTGCGGGTCCCGGTGATGAAACGAAAGTTCACAACGGGCGCGATTGCCGGAGAGTGGAGAGCGTAGATGGCGGCCCGGAAATCAGTGGTTCTCGTCACCGTAGACTGCTTGCGCGCGGATCATTGTGGCTTTATGGGCTATCAACGCCCGACCACGCCGTTCCTCGATCACCTCGCCAACGAAAGTTTTGTTTTTCCCACCGCGATTGTTGCAGGGGTTCCCACGTACTACTCACTTCCTGCAATCCTGGCATCCCGTTATCCGTTAGCCCTGGGACGCGAGATCCTGGGGCTTGCGCCCGAAGAAAAGAATCTGGCCTCAGCACTCAAAGAAGAAGGCTATGCAACCGCCTTCTTCGGCGCCGCGAATCCTTACCTCTCGGCGCGGTTTGGTTACGATTTCGGTTTTGATTCATTTCAAGATTTTCTGGATGGCGAACTCGCTCCGCTCGCCGACCAAGCCGATACTTCATTGAAACACACTGGCTGGGCAGGGAATCTGAACCGCGCGTTGGAGAGCGTCAGTCACAAGATCCCAGCAATGGGCACCGTCTACGACGAACTTTATTTTCAATATTGCCAACGCTGGGCCGCTCCCGCTCCCGAACCGCTCGATAGAATGCGTCGCTTCCCGGCGGCGGATCTGATTGTCGATCGGGCATCTACCTGGCTGGCCTCGGTGGGGGAGAATCCTTTTCTTCTATGGCTCCACTTCATGGATCCGCATTCACCCTACTATCCGACAGAAAAAGGACTGGACATCCTCGGAGAGAACCGGCTGACGGCTTCTCGCGCGCGTTACTTGAATGCATACTGGAACCGCTTCGATATCGGAAGCAAACGCCTGCGGCGTTATCGCGACGAAGTCATCGCGCTCTACGACGCGGGGATTTGCTGGGTTGATGCGCAGATTGCGCGGCTGATCGAGATCCTGCGTCGAGATAAACTCTGGGAAAATTGCGTCTTTGCTCTGACCGCCGATCACGGAGAGCAATTCCTGGAACACAATGGCCGATACCACGCACCTTCGCAGACGGAAGAGTTGATTCACGTTCCCCTCATTCTCCGCGCGCCACAAACGGCGAAAGCAGCTGTTTCCAGCAATCCTTTCAGCCTGCTCCATCTGGCGCCGACGCTGCTGGCGGCAGCCGGGTTGCCAATCCCGGCTGAATTTCAAGGACAAAGTCACTGGAAGCACATACAAGAAGGAACTTCGTGGGGTGAGCCGGCAATTTCCGAGTGTATCGCCGGGTGCACGAATCCTTTTAACCTAGGTCAGCGCCGCGGGGCGCGGCTGCTCGCCGTCCGCGAAGCGCGATACAAGATGTTGCTGAATCTTGATGATGGCACTGAATATTTGTTTGACCTTGAGGCCGACCGCAGAGAAGAAACGCCTTTGCCCGTCGCGGCCAGAAAGCCGGAGCGGCGGCGCTTGCTGGAGGCCGCGCTCGCTCATCTGCGAAAGTCCAGTACACGGCAAAGTTCAGAGGCTTACCTGCGAGCACGCGTGCGGGAGATTGGGCTGACTCCAACAAATGCCGCCGCAATCGCGACTACACGCGCCGCCGGCTAAGCGAGTCAAGTCGAGATGCCCGAGAAACGGACAATGAAGCCGGTCAACATATTAGTCGACGCTCTCGCGGACGACGGCCTGACCAACGCCCAAATGATCAACGCGCGCGAGATCGTCAGTCGATTGAATTCGGATCGCTTTTCCGTGACCATGTTTGTGCACGGACTTCCCGCCGCGCAAATCGCAAACCGGCCGAACACGCGGCTGATCCAGCTTCCAGATCGAGGGCAGACGATTCCGCTGCTGGCTCACTACCTGTTGGGGCGGCAAGACATTCTGTTTTACCTGAAGGCGTCACCAGCCAGCCGATGGTTTTTGAGGCTGCGCTCGCTTCGCAGGAACCATTGCGTGATCGCAGGTACAATCGAGTCGCAAACCGACTGGCGGGATGAAACGATTACTCCGCAAACGATCCGGCTGATCGAGCAGACCATTCTGCGTTGCGATTATCTGTACAGCAACTCCGCCTTCGTCCGGCAGAGTTTAGAAGCGAATTACAACCTCCCGAGCGAAGTGGTTCCGACGGGGGTTGATACGGAATTGTTTACGCCGAATTGGGACAGGCCGGCGAATTCGAGACCACGCGTGCTGTTTGTAGGAGCCCTGCGGGCGTTCAAGGGACCACAGGTTGTTCTCGAGGCGGCCGAACGCCACCGGCAGGCGGATTTCGTTCTCGTAGGAGACGGCGTGATGGCGCAAGAGTTGCGCGGCCGCGCGACAGGTCTGGCGAATGTTGGATTGCGCGGCACGCTTGCGCGAACCGCAATTCGTGAGGAATACCGCAAGGCAGACATTTTTCTGTTTCCCTCACGGTGGGAGGGGTCGCCCAGAGTCTTGCTGGAGGCGGCGGCCAGCGGCTTGCCGGTGATCGCGCGCAGGGATTATGAACCCGAGTCCGTAATCGACGGCAAGACCGGCTTTCTGGCAGCCACAGACGATGAACTGATGACGTATCTGGCACAACTGCTTGTAAGTCCTGACTTGCGGCGTACCCTGGGACGGGCGGCGCGCAGTCACGCGTCTCGCTTCAATTGGGACGTGATCACCCGCCAATGGGAGACCATCTTTACCCGTCTGGCGCACGCGCAGAGGAAAGATTCACGATTATGAGGCACGGCGCCCGAGGGTTTTTCCTTGATCGTATTTCGGAGTCACCCTGGGAGCCGGTTGCTTGATCCCCAAGCTCGTAATCGTTACCGAGATCATCGCGCCATACCGGATTCCTGTGTTCAATGTCCTGGCCGCGAGACGGGAAATTAACTTGCATGTTATGTTTCTCGCCGAGAGCGATGCCAGCCTGCGCCAGTGGCGGGTGTACAAAGACGAGATCAAGTTTTCCTACGAGGTGCTTCCATCCTGGCGGCAGCGCTTCGGCCGATATAACGTTTTGCTCAATCGTGGGGTGCGTTCCGCCCTCAACAAGATCAGGCCCGATGCGGTGTCGTGTGGCGGATACAACTATCTGGCTTCCTGGGAGTCTGCTGGCTGGGCGAGAATTCATCGCGTGCCGTTGTTGCTTTGGTCGGAAAGCACGGCGCTGGACAAGCGACGGCGCTATCCTGCCGTGGAGTTCATGAAGAGACGCTTCTTGAGCCTTTGCCAGGCTTTCGTTGTGCCGGGGAGATCGGCGTTCGAGTACCTGAAGGATCTTGGAATACCGGATGAGCGCATCTTCACCGCGCCAAACGCCGTCGATATCCAGCTATTTGCGGCCTCGGCGGATGAGGCGAGGCGGGAAGAATCACAGGTACGCGCCCGCCTCTCTCTGCCTGTGCAATACTTTCTTTGTGTTGGCCGGTTGGTGCGGGCCAAGGGAGTTTTTGAACTTGTAGAAGCATATGCCCAGCTCGATCCTGAGATTCGCGCCAAAGTTGGGTTAGTATTTGTGGGAGATGGCGCGGACCGCTCCGAACTGATACAACTAGCGTCACGAATCACGCCAGGCACGATCCAATTTCCGGGTTTTGTACAGCGTGAAGGGTTGCCTGAGTTTTACGCTCTGGCAGACTCGTTGATTTTTCCAACTCATAGCGATACTTGGGGGCTGGTGGTGAACGAAGCGATGTCGTGCGGTCTGCCGGTGATCGCCACCAGCGTCGCCGGATGTGTGGCGGACCTGGTGCAGGATGGCTGGAATGGATTTGTAGTTCCGCCCCGAGATCCGTCTCAACTTGCCGCAGCCATGGCGCGTTTAACCCGTGACGCCGGATTGCGATTTGAGATGGCTTCCCGGAGCAGGGAACGAGTTCAGGCGTACTCTCCAGAGGCCTGGGCAGAGGGATTGGTGAAGGTCGTGGAATCAGTATGCGCGAGGGAGCCATGAAGAGCAGGGCTCAGCTGATTCTTCTCCCGCTGGGAATGATAGCGGTTCTGGGGCTGTTTATCTTGGTGGAGCGCCGGCCCGTCTTATTCGCCAACACAACGTACCTCGGCGCGATTCTGGCCTTGCAGATCGCCTTTGTAGGCCTGACCCATTTTGATGAGGTGTTCTTTCCCATGTTGATGGGAACGTTTCTTTGGGCAGGATCTTCGCTACCCTTTAGCGGCACCGGGATGGCGCTGCGCTGGCTTTTCCTGGCTGCGGGCGCGTTTGGCGGCTTCGTCATCTGGATCAAGAGTCCACGGCCGCGGCATTTCGGCGCCTTCCATCTAGTGGCCTCGTTGTGCGTGCTTTCCGCACTCGTCTCCGCCACAGTTTCCGAGATCCCGAGAACGGCCTTGCTCAAAGTCGCGAGCCTGTTTTTGCTGTTCTTGTATGCTTCCTCGGGAGCCCGCGTGGCCATTGCCGGACGGGAGCTCAAGTTTATGCGTGCTCTGGTGCTGGCATGTGAGATGCTGGCTTACGGCTCGGCAGTGTGTTACTTCGCGTTAGGCTACAGCGTTTTCGGCAACCCGAACGCGCTGGGGGCGATCATCGGCGTTGGCGTGGTTCCGGTCTTACTGTGGGCGGCGGTTGTGGCTGAAACTCGGGGTTTGAGACAGCGCCGATTTTTCGCCTTGGCGGTGTGTGGCGGCCTGCTTTACGTGGCCAACTCCCGCGCTTCGACCTTGGCCGCCATTGTGGTAGTTCTGGTATTCACCGTGGCTGTGCGTCACCAGCGTCTTCTCTTGCAATGCGCCTTCGTTTCTCTCTTGTTCCTTACTGTGATGGCGGTAATTAACCCTTCCCAGATAGATGAGCGGGTTTCGGAGTTCACTGGAAGGATTATTTACAAAGCTGGAGGCACTCATCCCGGCGCGTTTGGCTCCCGCCTTTCCCCTTGGGCTGAGACACTTTCCGTCATCAACCGGAGCACAAAAAACCGCTTGCTGGGCAGTGGTTTCGGCACCAGTGAACTGGGGGACCTTCGGCCTAACATCGGTTCGTCTTCGGTGTACACGCTGGAAGGAACCAACCGGGAGCATGGCAACAGCTATCTGGCTTTGGCGGAGTACCTGGGACTTCTGGGCGCACTGCCGTTTGTAGTCTTGCTTTTTATGCTGATTCGCGTGCTGGTTCGAACTTGCAGATGGATGCGTAGAACCGGGAGCCCCTACCACTATTCCGTCCCGCTCTCGCTGGTTGCGATCGCGGGTCTGGTGCATGCCTGCTTCGAGGACTGGATGTTTGCGGCGGGCTCTTACCTTTGCTTGTTTTTTTGGGTGTCGGTCTTTCTGCTGATAGACCTGGCTCCGGAACCCAGGGCCGAGCTGCGAATGCCCCTGTCCAAGCCCTTTCCTGCTTTCGCTCAGCCACGGGCGATCCGGCAACCAACGACATAGTCTGGCACAAGCCCGGCTCTTGTTGTTTGGAATTCTGCAATCTCGGCAGGAGCACAGACGAGCGAATCAGTCCGGCTGGGAAGAGTTCGGAAATCGCCAGCGTGTGAAACCAGGCTCGCTCTATGGGCCGGTGGGGCTGGACTTCCGCCCCGTAGAGATTGTATTTCGCGGTGTGCAACAGCTTCGTGAGTTCACTGGAGTTCTGCTCCCAAACCTCGCACCAGATTGTGGGCCTGATCTCTTTCAGCACTCGTTCTGCTCCCTTCAAAACTCCCAACTCGTGGGTTTCCGCGTCGATCTTCAACACCGAGGGGGCAGGGAAATACTCCAGAAGAGAATCTAAGGCTACCGAGACCGTCGGCTGGACGCATCGCGCACCCTTCGCCTCGCTCGACCCAGCAGCCTCAATCAAGTAGTTGGAAGCCCTGGCCCGTTTAGCGATCGCCAGCTTGGAGATCCGGTTTGAATCTGAAATCGATGCACATAGAACTTCAACCGGCGCACATCTGTATCGGCCAGCCTCCAGTCGCTGGGAAGAACGGTTGATCAAATGCGCAAGCCAGAAATCCGGCTCGATGGCTAAGACCAGCCCAGATTGTCCCGACAGAGCAGAGGCGCAAAAACTGAACAGCCCAACATTTGCGCCCACGTCCCATACTATAGAGCCCGGTTTGACGATCTCTTCCGCCATGTTATACAGCACCGGATCTATTCGCGACATAGCCGACCAATAGCGCAGGCCTGCCTAGGGCGTGACATAGACGGGGAGACGGGCAAATCTCCCGGGGAGCCGGCGGCGCAATACCACTCCGCGACTCAAATATTCCGCCCACCTACGAATGCTCATGACACTCAGTCTCCGACGATTTGATCATCTCGAGGGTGACGCAAGGATTGTGGGGCAGGGACACGGGGAGATTGTAAAGCAGTTCTCAGTTCTCAACTCTTGTCTTCGGTTGGTCGGGGCTTGCGTCCGGGCGGCAATAAAATCCCCAACTAAAAGCTGACGCGGTTGGACTTCTATTTCCCCCACAGGAATTGCCAGACCTTCTTCTCGAAGAGAGGATCACGTAATCTTCGTAGGAGGAAGTATTCGTTGATCGGACGGTCGTCCCGAAGTGCTGGCGTTGCCGCGTCCTGCTGAATAATAGAGGACAGGGAGCGTTCCCGACTGAGAACGATTTGGAATTGCGCAGTAGGACTAGAGGCTGGTCCCCATTCCATCATGTCACGCGCAGCCTCGGGGGAGAGGCGTTTAGCCAAGTCCGCAGCGGAACGCGGAGGAATGGGATTCCTACTGGCAAGAAAATGCGTGCCCGCACCCTCCACTGAGGTGAAAGCCCTGACATAAGGGAACGACTCGGCAAGGGCTCGCGCGACCGAGGCGGCAGTCGCCCCGTCGCCGCCGGCCGGAAGCCACTGCTGCAGAATGCCGCCCTCGCGAAGATGCTGCTTCGCAAGGGCATAGAACTCTTTGGAGTAGAGCAAACTGGAAGCCGCCGCCTCCACCGGAGGAGGAGGATCGATAATAATCACGTCATACTGCTCCGACGGGCCTTCCAGATAGGAGCGTCCGTCATCCACCACAACGAGAGCCAGCGGGGGCTGCAACAGCCGGTTCGCATCGGGATGGAAGTACGTGACCAGCGGCGGCACGCTGGGCACCAATTCGACCACAGTCGAATGAATTCCCCAGGAAAGCATGGCCAGTTCGCTGGTCCCCATACCAAAACACACCACGAGGGCATTCTGCGGAGGCCGATCCAGAAACGACAGCGGCAGGTGCGCCATCATTTTGGTAACCGGGCTCAGGCTCGTCATTCCGACTCCGTTGACCAGCAGCTTCTTGTACATTCCGGAACCGGTCGCCACCACGGTAGCCGTGCTGTCACGCAGGACACGGCGCGGGAAGAATTGCTGTTCATAACCTTTCGCCCAAACCATCAAAGCGATCGAAGCGATCACCAGGATCAACGAAATTGCTGACGACGCCGGCTGCCTGCGCCGGGACGACTCCGACGGAGTCAGTTGCGTGCTCAAGCCGGTGATCAGCCAGGGCAAGGCCAGCAAGCTGAGCGCAAGCCGTTCCCCCAGAGCCGGAAGAAGCAGGAACCCAGCAACCAGCGGCCCCAGCATGCAACCCGCGATATTGATCGCATAAGCGGTGCCCGCCCGGTCGGGGTCGCCCGCGGAAAAGCGATCCAGCATCATGGGCGTGATGAATCCCGCCATGCCGGCGAATGGCGTGATCCCCAAGATAACCCGCAGGATGCCAGGCAGAGGGACTCTCGGATCGGCCGTTAGAAATGCAAAGAGCACCAAGACGCCAAAGATCAGCCACAGCAGGCCGTTGTCAAGCGCCACGGTGCGTGGCATACGACGACAGATCCACGACCCAACGTACGTTCCTACAAGATAGATCCCGAGAATCGCCGCGAACGCATAGACGAAGGTTCCCAGCGATGGCGTGTAGATTCGTACCCACACAACTTCCGCGCCCATGCTGGTCAGTCCGGTGCCGAACAGTAACCACAACAGCCTGGCGTCGCCTGACGCGCCCACTCCGGAATTCGGGGACACTCTCTGTTCCCCCATGCCGGCGACTCCTGTCTTACTCGCGTCGAGGGTCAGGCAAAACGCGCACGCAGCCAGCAGAAAATTGAGTCCGGCGCCCACCCGCAGAGTCCGGCGAAATCCGAATAGCTCGATTAACAGCAAGGGAACTGTCGCGCCGGTTACGGCTCCGAGCACGTTAGCCAGATAGAGATAACTGAACGATCGCTGGCCATCCGGGCCCGACCGCTGCCGGATCGCCGCCATCGCGAAAGGGAACGTCGCTCCCATGCAGGCGCACCACGGTACCAGGGTCGCGGCGATCCAGATTCCAGCTGGTAAGTAATAAGCGAACGACGAAAACGACGTTTCGCGGATGACCTTCAGCAGAATCTCCCGTCCCCAAAACAGTTGCAAGGGGACGGTTATGGCCGAAATCCCGATCAACAATTCCGTCAACGCATAGAGCCGCAACGCGGAAAACCGAAAGCGCTCTCCATAGTTGCGGACAATATATCCCGCGCCATACGAGCCCAATCCCAGCCCGATCATGAACGACGACAATACCAGCGACACGATAGCCGTTGTGACCCCAAACTGCGCCATCGCCGATCGCAGCCAGATAACCTCATAGAGAATGCTGCAGAATCCCGAGACAACGAACAGACCGAAGTACCATCTCATGCGCGGTTCCCAATGCTCCCGGTTGAGGTTGGATTAGCTGATTCTTTCTTAAGGCGCGCCAGCAGCCGAGTGTCGGGGATGTCGTTGGAACTGCCTGATTTCAAGGCGCCGGCCCTTACTTGAAAACGAGAACGGGAATTATAGCATCGCACGGAAATCGCCAGAGTTTTCATTGCGCTGGTAACGAAGACTCTCGGTACCGACGAAAGCGTGCTCCACCGGGACACTCGCCGATTGCTCCGCGCCACCGTTTCTGTTGTAGTAGACTTTCGCAAGAAGTGAATTCAGCCCCGCCGTAAGAGCGCGGTGTCTGGGACTTCCGAACGAAATGTTGAGTCAATGAAAAGCGATTTAACGCCCCACGAATCTTCCGGCCAGCGAGTGGACATCCTGGAATGCACGCTGCGGGATGGCAGCTACGCCGTAGATTTCAAGTTCACCGAAAACGACACCGCGATCCTCGCTGGCGTTCTGGGCCGTCTTGGTTTTCGCTGGATTGAAGTGGGTCACGGCGTCGGTCTGGGAGCCATGAAGGCCGGCAAAGGCACGATGCCGACCACCGACGACCGGCTCATCGAGGCCGCGAAGCGGGCCGCGCCCAACGCTCAGATTGGTTGTTTCTTTATTCCTGGAATCGGGACGGCCGACCAGCTGAAGTCCGCACGCGCCGCCGGCTTGGACTTTGTCCGCATCGGTTATAACGCTCCGGAAATCGAGGATGCTTATCCGTACTTAACCTTGGCCAAGGAATTAGGGCTCAAGCCTTGTCTCAACTTCATGAAGACCTATGGCATTTCGCCGGCGAGGTTTGGCGAGAAAGCAAGGGAAGGAGCGGCGGCCGGGGCGGAAGTAATTTACTGCGTCGACTCGGCGGGCAGCATGTTTCCGGAAGACGTGTGCAAGTATCTGAGCGCCGCGCGCGAACGCTCCGAGTGTAAATTGGGTTTCCATGGACACAGCAACCTTCAGTTCGCCGTTGCCAATAGCGTGGAAGCGGTTCGTTGCGGCGCCAGCTTCATCGACACCACGCTCTTTGGATTGGGACGAAGCGCAGGCAACGTCCCCACCGAGATCGCGGTGGCCGTCTTCGATAATCTTGGGATTGAAACTGGCATCGATCTGTTCGAGGTGATGGACGCCGCGGAAGAGTTCATGGGCCCGCTCATGTCGCAAATGCAACTCTACGACATGATGTCGGTGGCAATGGGATGCAGCCAGTTTCATTCTTCGTTCCTTCCCAAGGTCGCCGCGGCGGCGCGCCAGCATGGAGTTGAGCTGCGCAGGCTCGTGGTCGCCATGGGCAAACTTGATCCCGTCAACCTCGACGAAGACAATCTTAATCGCGTGGCTGCCAGTTTGCCGAAAGCGACGGCAGAGACGAGACGCGAGATGCTGACGTCGTTCGCTGCGCCCGGAATCTCCGCACACAGCATTAGCAGTTCGCTCTCGGCCGTGCAGTCGTTAGTCGACGGAATGATAGTCACCTGTGCGAAACGCCGGGCTCGGCCTGTGCTGGAACTCGTCGCTTCCGAATCACCTTCTTCCGGCCTGGTTTTGGCCGACCTGGTGCTGGCGGAAGGCCCGGTCGTTCTTGGCCGAGTAGTTTATGGTTCGTTCGATGTGCTGGAGCAGGTGTTGAGGGTGACTGGTACCGGCGTGCCGTTGTATCTGAACGACAAAGATGGAGGCGCGTGGGCTGCGGAGTGGCCTGCGTCCCTGAAAGAGATTGTGGGTGCGGAGAGAATTCTCCCCGTCCGCTCGAAGCGCCTGTTTGCGAGTTATATGGAAGATGTTGTCCTGACTACCGCCCAGCGCTACGGCGATTTCTGCGTGATGATCTACGGAAGCCCGGCCAATTCCCTGTTGCAGCATTGCTCCGAGACTTTCACCAACGTTGTCGTGCACGGCAATTTGCCCGCTGGAGCGCCCGCGAACTGCTGGCAGATGGCAGATTTTTCTGACCGTATGCACTTTGATTTGGGCATTGGTGTCGCGCTGCTTCTCTGTCCACCGAGTGCCGCCGATTCGGCCTCGATCGACCAACTACTGTTGCCGGAAGGAGTTGTGATCACGGCCGGGCACTTTCCGCGTTTCGAAATGGACGTTCCAGGCCGCGCGATCCTGCGTCTCGATCCCAACCATGCCTATCGTGGTCAGATGGACCGGTGGGTGGCCATCTCGAATCTCATGAAGTCGGCTCAACCTAGCCCTTTGGCGATGCAATGACTGTCGGCAAAATTAAGCTCGACGAAATGAAGATCCGCGAAACCATCATGGATGTCGTGGCCCGCCGCGAGGGGCAGGTCTTTCTGGTCGAGGCCATCGCCGGCCGTGAAATTACCTACGGCGAATTTCACCGGCAAGTCTGCGCCCTGGCCGCGGAACTCCGCCGGCGCGGGGTGCGGAAGGGCGACCGCATCGCCGTGATGGTTCCGAATTGCTGTGAACTCGCAGTGCTCTATTTTGCCTGCATTTACCTCGGAGCAGTGATCGTCCCCGTTAATCCAGCCCTGAGCAAGAGTGACGTCCAATTTATACTGGCGAGCTGCAAGCCCGCGCTGATGGTGGCAAGCGCAACCTGCGCAGAAGCATTCAAAGGCTTCCACGCGAATGTGCTGCGGTTGTTGACGGCACAGGAAGCGATCAAAGACTCCGACGATCCTGACTTGATCAGGATTGACGTCCTCAAGGGCGCAACAGATTTCGTGCCTCCTGAAAATGCGGATGGCGAAGACCTGGTTGTGATCATGTACACCTCGGGCACGTCGGCGAAGCCCAAGGGCTTGGCCCACAAGTTGGGACGGATGTTCCGCAACGCGGCAGCGTTTGCGAGTGCTCAGGGAATCGACCAGGATTCGCGATTCTATCTGACGCTCTCGATGTCGTACATGGGCGGCTTCTACAACCTGTTCGTTCTGCCGTTCCTGTGTGGCGCCAGTGTGGTGGTGGATCACGTCTTCGATGCGCGATCTAGCCTGAATTTCTGGGAGAAGGCAAAAAACAACAACGTCAACACTCTTTGGCTGGCTCCGACTGTGTTGTCGATTCTGTTGCGGATGGACCGTGGCCGCACCGGCGAGGAATTCTGCCGCAGTTCGGTGCGCCGCGCGTTCGTGGGGTTCGCTCCGCTTCCACTCAAGGTAAAGGATGAGTTTGAAACCCGATACGGCGTGCACTTGATTGAAAATTACGGTCTGTCGGAAACTCTGTTCGTTACCGCCCGCTCCCAGGGCAGTCTCAGCGGGCATGGTTACGTCGGCGAGGTGCTGCCAGGAATAAAGCTCCGCGTGGTGAGTGACGAAGAAGAACCCGTCGCGCCGGGCGTTGATGGGGAAGTGCAGATCTTGACACCCGATCTGATGGCCGGCTACCTCGACGCCGATGGTGCCCTGTTGGAAATGGATGCCTCCGCGTGGTTTCCAACCGGCGACGTGGGCCATCTTAACGATCAAGGCTCACTTTTCATTACGGGCCGTAAGAAAGACCTCATCATTCGTGGCGGCGTGAACATCAGCCCCGCAGCCATCGAAGACGCGCTGATGCGTCTTCCGGGCGTCGCAGAGGTCGCCGTGGTGAGCATTCCTCACGAACTCTATGGTGAAGATATCGTGGCTGTGCTGAAACTCGATGCCGGCCTGGAACTTGAGTCCGTGCTGGATTCAGTGGTCGCTCATGCGAAAGGCAATCTGGCGCAGCACCAGCAACCTGCTCGCTACATCGCGATTGATGACCTTCCAAGAACTGCGAACGGTAAAGTGCAGAAGGCCCGCATTCGCGAGTTGGTGGCGCAGAAGCTGCAACTAGGCTCGACCTCGACTCTTCGCACGCAGGCGACGGAGAGCGCAGGCGTTTCCCGTTGATGCTTCGTACTTTGATGTCCCGTATAGTTCCGTATTAAAGATCCACATTGAAATCTCGGAACAATGGACGCATGAAAATTATCGACCTTTCATTGCCCATCGAAGAAGGCATGATGACGTTTCCCACGCCCTGGCATCCGGTGGTCGAGATCACTATTCTCGGCCGGCATGGGATCGAAGGCCGCGAGACCCGTAAACTCGTCCTCGGAACACACATTGGTACGCATGCCGATGCGCCACGTCACTTCATTCCAAATGGCATGACCATCGATGAAGTTCCCCTGGACGTGTTGATCGGCCCCGCCACCGTCGCGGATTTCACGGGCTGCCGGCCGTTGCAAGAGATCGACATCGCGGATCTCGATGAAAGATTAGGCGGGAAAACGCCAGCGCGCTTGATTCTCCGCACAGGTTGGTCGGAATATTTCGGCAATATGAAGTTCTATAACGAATATCCATTTCTGTCCGAAGATGCCGCGCAGTGGCTCGTGGAAAACGGAGTGCACCTGATCGCGATGGACACGCCGTCGCCGGATAACCCAGCCCATTCCCGAGGCACGGCGAAGGATTCTCCCAACCACAAGGTACTGTTAGGCGCGGGAGTAGTGCTAGTGGAATATCTCGCCAATCTCAAGGCTCTGAGCGCAATGGAAGTGGAACTCATCGTGATGCCTCTGAAGTTAAAGGGATGCGACGGTTCGCCGGCACGCTGCGTGGCCATCGAAAGGTAAACGAGGGAAGAGTTTGAAAAAACAGACGCAGGAGTGGCTTACAAACTGGTTCGTGGCGAGAGGGAAGATCCGTAAGAGCGCGCCAGAGGCCCGGCACGACACCGACTACTTCGAAGCTGGATGGCTCACGTCGATGGAGGTTGTTGAATTCGTTGCGGAGATCGAACAACAGTTTGGCATGCAGTTTTCCGACCGCGATTTGCAGGATCCGCGTTTTGTGACCATCGCCGGTCTCACAGAGTTGATTCTGGAGCGCTCGCCCGAGACTAGTCAGAGCAGGTAAACGTTGCGCATCCAGCCTCAGTTCACACCTGGAACATAGTGAAGAAAGATATACCAGCAAAGCTGCACGTCCTGACCCTCACTCCCTTTTATCCCTCCGCCGGGGACGAAGTGAGTGGTTGCTTTGTGGCTGAAACCCTGCGACAGCTCGAGGCCCAGGGCGTGGCCTCGTCGGTGATCGCAGTCGATTCGATTTATCATGCCAGTCGAAAGCCAAGCCAGGATTCTCCCGCCGATTGGATTCGCTATCCGCAGCTGCCCGGAAACTTCGGTCTGTCGAGCGCGGGGAAGTTCCTGGGTGAACTTCTTCTGAGAAGAGTGCGGCCACTGCATCGGCGTTCGCCGATTCATGTGATTCACGCTCATGCCGCGCTGCCTTGCGGAGCTGCCGCGGCATTGCTTTCGCGGCGAACGGGCATTCCCTTCGTGGTTACCATTCATGGTCTGGATGTTTTCAACAGCTGCTTCCAAAAAGGAATTGAGGCAGGATGGCGCCGAAAAGCTTCCGCGGACGTCTACGAGAGCGCAAAGAAAGTAGTCTGCATCAGTGGCAGGGTACAACAGTTGCTGGCGGATGGGATGGACGCACCGGTCGCGTCTGAGATTGTCTACAATGGCACGGATCCGAGCGTCTTTACGCCCGGCCGCAAGCAAGAGCCGACGCCCACTATCTTGATGGTCGGGAATTTGTTGGCGGGAAAAGGGCACGAGCTCGTACTAAGAGCCTTCGCCCGCGTGAAAGATTCACATCCGGGCCTGCAATGCCGCATCATCGGGGAAGGCGCAGATGGCGATCGTTTTGCCGACCTGGCAAGAAGTCTGGGCGTAAGCGATCAGGTTCATTTTCTCGGGCGGCGAAGCCGCCTCGAGGTTGCCGAAGCCATGCGCAACTGCACGGTTTTTGCGTTGCCCAGCCGGTACGAGGGGCTGGGATGTGTTTATCTGGAAGCGATGGCGAGTGGAAAGCCTGTGATCGCGTGCCGGGGACAAGGCATTGACGAAATCATTCAGCACGGCAGCAACGGATGGTTGATTCCAGTCGACGGTCTGGAGGAACTCGTGCAAGGACTGCAAGACTTGTTGGCAAACGCCGAACTGCGCGCGCGAATCGGCCAGGCCGCCCGGCAGACGATCCTCGATAAGCTTACGCTCGCGCATCAGGCGCAGACCCTGATGAAGATTTACGAGGAAGCTGCGCAACCAGAATGACCACGCCAGCCTCAATACCGCAGGAGCGCCCTCCGCGCGCCGAACTGGTTGCGATTGCAGAAAATGACATCGCCGAGGTTGCGTGCTTCATCGCGGCTCAATCCGGCCGAAGCGCAGAAACCGTAGAATCCCATCTCCGCTGGTTCTTGCTTGAAAACCCAGCCCGCAGGCCCGGGGACCCGCTGGGCTTTGGACTAAGGTCGGCCGGCCAACTTGTCGGATGCATTCTGTGCAGCCCGCAGGCCTTCCGCTTCCAGAATGAAAGAATCCTTCTTATAGGTTCCAGTTCGTTCTACGTGGATGATCGTCATCGCGGGCACGGAGGCCGCATCTTTCTCCAGTATTGCCGGCTAGGGAATCGGTGGCCTTTATTTGGAACCTCGGCCAATGCGGAGGCCGCGGCCTTGTGGAAGGCCGCAGGTGCGAGTCCCGTCCCGTATTCAGATGGCGAACTGTTCGGCGTGCTTCGCTGGCCGCCGGTGGCTGAGGAGTTTGCACACCGACGATACCTTGGTCGGGTACTTGCCCGTTTGGCGAGCAGTCCCATTTCCAACCTCGCGGGGCTATTCCGGCGGCTTCAGATTAATTGTGACGAGCCCGAGGCTCTTCAGCCGCTTAGTTCTGCGGAGCAGGTCGCTGCTCTTCCTATTCACGATTCCTCAGCAAGGTTGACTGCGATGCGTGACTTGCCCTACATTCGCTGGCGTTATTTTTCCGGCAGGGATGCAACAGTTGCGGCATTTGCTTTTCGCAGCTGCCAACCGGACCGCGAGATATTGGTCACCGTGAACCAGCGCACTCGCGGATATCGCGGCCAAATCAACACACTCAACGTACTCGATGTTTATCCCGAAGTTCCTTCGGATGAATGGTTGCGAATTGTCGGGGCATTGATTGCACGCTACAGGAACAAGGTGGATGCGGTGGTCCTCCGCAGCCAAAATTCAGACCGGCAAAAGATATTCTGCGAGAGAGGTTTTCAGCCCCGTGCCTTCGATGCGCCGAACGGGTGGTTTCTGGATAAAGGCAGGCTTTTGCCGACTCGCGATTGGTATGCTGTGCCGGCCGATGGCGATGGGCTCATTTAGGAGTCGGCGACGATAGTACTCCGCCCATCGTGAGCCACCGCAATGATCTTCACACAATGATCTTCACACGATGATCTTCACACGATGATCTTCAGACCATGAGCATTAGAAGCCAAGCCCGCTCATTGCTGATTCATGCCGCCACTCTGGGCCGGTTGGACGAGTTAGCGCTGCGCGTTCAGCAAGGCAACGGACGCTCGCGAGGGCTGGTCATCGGCATGCACGAAACTCCTGCTGTGTTGGCAGCGCAGTTCCGCGAGCAGCTTGAGTGGGCGTCCCACCATTTTACGATTACCAGCCTCGAAGGCTTCGCCAGGCTGTGGGAGCAACATTCAAAATCAGAGGACAGCGTCAAGCCTCCGGTCCTGTTTACCTTTGACGATGGAAGGGAGAGCAACTACACGGTAGCAGCGCCGTTGCTCGAGTCCTTTGGGGGCCGAGGTGTTTTTTTCGTTGTGCCGGCCTTTGCAGAGTGCGCGGCCGGCGAGGCTCTCGCTTTCTATCGGTCGAGAATTAATCCAAACTCGCGACCCGGCGACGAGACATGGGAGGACTGGAAACCGATGAGCCCCGCCCAGATCGGCGAGCTGGCAACTCGAGGCCACGCCATCGGCAACCATACGCTCACGCATCAACCGTTGGCGGGACTCTCGCCCGCAACGTTGGAGCGCGAGATTGGCGATAGCGCGCGCAAGCTCGCCTCGTGGACGAAAAACCCGGTCGATGCATTCGCCTGGACATTCGGGTGGAATGCAATCGACGCGAACGCATGGAGAGTAATCCACCGCCATCATCGTTTCTGTTTTGCCCCTTGCGCCGGAGTTGTCGATAGCCGTTATGACAGCCCAGCGCTATTGTGGCGCCGAGAGATCGAGGTGAAATACTCTGCGGCGGAATACCGCTTTCTTTATTCAGGGTTGGTGGATCTGTGGTGGAGCACTCGACGAAGCCGCCTCCGCAAGATGCTGCGAGGCTCGCCCACAGGGGTTGTCGCATAAGCGTTACGCTACGCATATCGAGTAAGTTACGCATGCGGACGCGATCGCCGCGAAAGACTCGCACGTGAAAATGACGCACCTTTTTATCAATGCGCTCGCAGCCAGTGCAGGAGGAGGACTCACTTACGTCCGCAACGTCGTACCGCGGCTAGCGGTTCGGGACGACGTGCGCGCAACGGTCCTGCTCAATGCAGTCTTGCGCGGAGAGATCACTGAATCCGCCCGCGTTACGGTTCTACGAGGGGATTTTCCCGCTGGTTCTGGCAGACGCTTCTGGTACGAGCAGCGCAACTTGCCAGGTGTCATTCGTGGCTCCGGGGCCGATGTTTTATTGTCTGCTGGAAATTTTGCGCTTTACCGTTCGCCAGTACCGCAGATCCTGCTCAGCCGGAATGCACTGTATACTTCGGCCGACTTTCTTCGAGACTTGCTAGATCGTGGCGACTACCGCTTGTGGATTGACACTCAAGTCAAGGCCACGCTAGCCAAATGGTCCGTTCGCACGGCGGACTGCACGGTCGCTCCCAGCGCCGCCTTTGCTCGCGAACTTCGGCAGTGGACAGGAATGGATGTAGTCTCGATCCATCACGGCTTTGATCACCAAGCTTTCTTCCACGAACAGACCCCGTTACCGCCAGACCTCCAAACACAGCGCACTGCAACAACAGGGTCGCTGCGGCTGCTGTTCGTAAGCCACTTCAATTACTACCGGAATTTTGAAACATTGATTCGTGCGGTAGCGATTTTGAAAGAGAAGCTGCGCCCTCGAACTGTCCGGCTGATTCTGACCTGCAAACTCAACTCGAAGGACAATCCCGGAAACTACCACGCGGACACAGCCGCAGAGTTGGTGCGGCAACTCGGGCTTGGCAAGGAGGTTGTTCAGTTGGGTGCAGTGCCGTATGGCTCTCTGCATCACCTCTATCAAGCGTGCGATTTGTACGTGACTCCCGCCTACGCCGAGACGTTCGCACACCCATTGGTCGAAGCGATGGCCAGCGGCCTTCCCGTGATTGCGTCGGACCTGCCTGTGCACCGCGAGATATGCGGCCAAGCTGCGCGGTATTTTCCGCGCTTTGCGCCTGAGATATTGGCAGACGTTGCGATGCAGTCTCAGTCGTCGGATCAGGCCGCGACCATGCGTGAACTAGGATTGTTGCGCTCCCGTGACTTCAGTTGGGACAAGCACGTTCAGGAGTTGCTACTGTTGGCTCGACGCTTGCCTGACAAGAACTCCGGCCGATAAAAGCGCCGGAATGGAAATCACAGCAGTCAAGAAAACGAGGTACATATGCCAAGGCGAAGAAACTTTGCGAAGGCGGCGCTGGCCACACTGTTATTCTCTCCATTTCTTAGGGTAGCCGCCAAGGGTCAGCCAAGCTCCACGGATGGCCAACACACACCAAAATACGCGTCGGCCTACAACTGGATTCAATCTCCCGGTATGCCACCAGCGCTGACCGCGGGCACCAATACGATCACGCTCACGCCTTGCCCACGCGGCCTAAGAGTAGCTGACCCGCCGGGCCTGGTGAGCCATGTCGCGCCGCACGAGTACGTTTACATCTCCGGAACGGGCGACCCGGAAGCCGCACTCATCGCCGGTGGAGGCGGGCACGCGGGAGACTCGTCCTGCACCGTCGATGTGATTTTGAAGTACCCGCATCCTGCTGGCTATAGTGCAGGTTCGGCGACCGGCGGCATCAAGGAGGCTTCGGAAGATGCCATGTTTCTCGCGGAGCCGTACGGCGGAGGCATTCGTCGCCGGCAGGGAGGAATGGTAATTCTGGACACGGCGGGGTCTCCCTACAAGATTCATGCGCCTGTTTACATCGAGGCCACGAACCAGGTGATCAGCGGAGCGGGAGGAACCATCGACTGTTACCTTCTCGACGAAGATTGCATGAAAATCGGAGACAGCAATGCCAACCACTTCGGCAGCATTCAACTCGAGCATCTTCGATTTCATCCGAACCTGATCGGCGGCTCAAACACTGCGCTCTATGTAAATGCAAATGCCACGATTGTCCGCGACGTGACGGTGCTCTATTCCTCGACCCACGCTACCTTCGGCCACCTTGTAACCGTCTGTGACGACCAGGCCTTCACTCTGGACGGACTGAACTACGGTGGCGTTGGAATACGAAATGACGCCAAGTTCGTGGGGTCCGTCGTATTCGCTCCCGGCCCGTTCAACAAGTGCTCTGCCGTGGGCTGGCTTAAGAACATGCAGATAAGCGGGCAGGGCGCGGGGAACGGGATCGACTGGCAATCGGGCAATTCGCTGCATGTTTCGGACAGTGTGATTCAAGGTTTCTCGCAGTTCGGAATCCGCACGGGCACGATGCGAGGCGGCTACAGTCCAACCCAGATTGACAACGTCTACATGGAGCTGAACACTCCCATGAACCCTGTGGGCAACATCGGGGCGGCGGGCATCATCGTGGTCGGCTCTCGCCTGAGTGCGAAAACAGAGATGCTTGCGGTTGGCGGCCAGCCGTCCTACGCCCACACTGGAAGCACCCACTATGTGTATTGGATCGTGGCGAGGGATTCCTCCCGCGGATATTCACTCCCGCTTCAGTCTGGCTATGCGGACACCAATGGGAAAGGGAACATCGTTGTATCCTGGCCAAAAATAGCTGGAGAAAATATTTCCTATGACGTCCTGCGCACGGAGGGCGTCGGAAATGCTCTCAAAGCTCCGTATGGAAAAGGAGACTTTGCCGTTGCCACCGGTGCGCCTCAGTGTTCCGGCGACGTCTGCCAGGCAACCGACTCGCAGGCACCCCTCAAGACCTACGAAGTCAGCAAGAATCCTTCCTTTCAACCGATTCTCATGTTCTGGCCGGGTAGCTTGATCTTGTCTGGCGGGGCCTACGCCGACCTGGTCATGCCACCCGTCACTAATGTCTCTCCTGTCATCAGCACGATGGCCAACGTTCCGAGTGTGTTTGCCGACCGTTGTCCTCGGGGGACGCCGGGCGTCTACGCTGTCTGTTTCGCAGGCGAGTCCGCGGGCAACAATCAACCCAGAGTTGTGGGCACCCTGATGCAAAATGGACCGGCGTCGGGCGGCCCAGATTCAAACGTAAAGGGCCGGCTCAATTTCCTGAATTCACCCTCGGGCAGCGTAGGCCCTTCCCACATCATCACGCTGGTGGATTCCGATCCCGCAAAAACTCTGGCCGATGCGATTCACCGGCCTTCCAACGACGATAAAGACACTTACATCGGGCTGGACGTGCCCGCCGGAGGCGCCACGTTCTCCCAAGCTCAGCTCGCGTTCGGCGCGCCGGTTTCCGTTTCGAACTACATTGGCAACAAAGGCGACGGCGCACGCTGGAAGGAGCGCCTCACCGCGAGTGTGAAGACCTTCGCCGTTCCGGTCGTGGTCGAGAAGGGCAACACGCTCACACTGGGTGAGGGATCTCCCCTGAGCCGGATGAATATCTATTCAACGCAGGGCATCGCCGCAACAAGCGTGGCGGCTCAGAGCTGCAAGGATGTTACGCAGGTATTGCCGGGGCTGATCAAGTCTGATCTGATCACAGGAATTACGCCACCCAAGCCCCTGGGCAATCTCTCGCTGAATGCCTACGCAAGCGCGGCGGATACTCTCACGCTGCACTTTTGCAATCCGGCCACATCCACCGTGGGCATTCCCTCGGGTGTGTATTCGTTCCTCAGCGTGCACTGAGCGGAAATACGCACATCTGCGCCGGCCCGAAGCTCGAAGGCTTCGCGTAAGATGATTGGCGAAGTCCTGAGGGAGCGACAGTCCGGATGTGCGGAATTTTCGGCATCATTGGCCGCAACGCGCGTGTGCCCGCCGACGGGCTGGAGCGCGCCACTCAATCCCTGGCGCATCGTGGGCCCGACGACAGCGGCACAGTCATTCTGAGTGACTCCGTGCGGGAAGATGTCGAAATAGGATTGGGAAATCGACGCCTCGCGATCCTCGACCTCTCTCCGCAAGGGCACCAGCCCATGAACGATCCCGCGACAGGCAATTGGATCGTCTACAACGGAGAGGTCTACAATTTCCGCGAAGTTCGCGACAAGCTCGAGCAAGCCGGATTGTGCTTCCGCAGCAACTCCGATACGGAAGTTATCCTGAAAGCTTACGGGCTGTGGGGTGAGAAGTGCCTGCACGAATTTCGCGGGATGTTTGCCTTTGCCATCTGGGATGCTGAACGGCATCGCCTGTTCGTTGCCCGCGATCCCATGGGAATCAAGCCCCTCTACTTCTACCATTCGAATCACTACTTCATATTTTCTTCCGAGGTCCGGACTCTGCTGGGAACTGGTCTCGTGCCACGCGTGATAGATTGCGCAGGCCTGCTTAACTATCTGACCTTTGGATCGCTCTACGACCCGAACACGTTAGTGGAAGGAGTCGAAGCGCTCCCCCCCGGCTGTTATATGACATGGGAGGACGGGCAGGTGAAGCAAGAGCAGTACTGGGACCTGGTCGGGCCAAACCCCGGCGAAGGATGCGATCACGCGGGCGATGCTGGCCCGGAAAAGCGCGGTGAACTCGAATCTCAGATCGCAGAGATGCTCGATGAGTCCGTGCGCATGCAGCTAGTGAGCGATGTTCCGGTGGGCGTGTTTCTGTCGGGCGGCATCGATTCCAGCAGCCTGGTCGGAATCCTGAGTCGAAATGGTGCGCGCCCCAGCACGTTTTCTATAGTCTTTCGTGAGGAGGACTACTCCGAAGCGGAATTTTCCCGTGCGGTCGCGCAGCATTTTCATACTAATCACCACGAGATCATGGTTTCCCAGTCAGATTTCTTTGCGGCCATCGCTCCTGCCGTTCATGCGATGGATCTGCCAACGATAGACGGGATCAACACGTACTTCGTATCGGAGCAAACGCGCGCAGCTGGCGTGAAAGTCGTTCTCTCTGGCCTGGGTGGCGATGAAATGTTTGCCGGCTACTCCAGTTTCCGCACCGTGCCACGCATGGAACGATTCGCTCGTGCGTGGGATCGCATCCCTGGGACAGTACGCAATCCGTTGGCGAATGCTTTTGCGGCACTCGCACCGGCGAATGATCAGAATCGTAAATTGACCGAGTTCGCCCGGAATGCCAGCCTCTTCGATCCGTATTTTATTTCGCGCATGCTGTTCACGCCGGAGCAGCAGAGCGAGTTGCTGCTTGAGATGAAGACGAACTCGGCGGCTTTCCAGCGTTCGGAGAAGCCCTTGACCGACAGCCTGAGCCGCGCCCAAAGCCTGGACCCAGTCAACCGTGTTTCCTATCTCGAGTCACGTTGTTATATGCTCAACACACTGTTGCGGGATTCCGACTTCATGAGCATGGCACACGGCTTGGAGGTGCGCGTGCCGCTGATCGATCATCGACTGGCTCGCGGCGTGCTTGCTTTGCCCGGATCGTGGAAGCTGGATTCGGGAACGTCGAAGCCTTTACTTGTGAAAGCGCTCAACGGCCAACTCCCGGAGAAGATCGTCCAGCGACGGAAGCAAGGTTTCACCCTGCCGTTCGAGCACTGGCTGCGGGATGCGTTCCGTCCAGTGGTTGAAGAAAGTTTGAGCAAGATTGGAGATGGTGTTCTGGGGAGTCTGATCAACGAGTCGGCGGCTCGCGCCGTCTGGAAGGATTTTCTCGAGGGCCGCACTTCCTGGTCCCGCCCCTGGTCGTTATATGTGCTGCAAAGGTGGTGTCAGCAGCACCTTTGGAACTGAGCGATTACTGCAATGGAAAAAATCGAAGAAAAGATCGAAGAAGTTCGGGAGGCCGCAAAGAACGCCGCGAACCCTGTCTCCGCGGGCAAACTCCCGGTCAGCGTGATCATTGCCGCGCGCAACGAAGCGAAGAATCTGCCCCGGTGTTTGCAGGCGCTGAAAGATGTTGGTGAAATCTATGTAATCGACTCGCGGAGCGCAGACGAGACCGTGGAGATCGCGCGATCCCACGGCGCACACGTGGTCCAATTTCATTATCAGGGTGGATGGCCGAAAAAGCGGCAATGGGCCATGAACACGCTGTCGATCGCGTACGACTGGATTCTGCTGCTCGATGCCGACGAGGTCGTCACTCCCGAACTCGCGGAAGAGATTCGAGCAGCCATCCAGGATCCAGCGATCGATGGATATTCCATCTTGCTTCGCACCTGGTTCCTGGGCCGGGTTCTACGCTACGGTGACGTGGCTTTGTGGAAGCTGTCACTGTTTCGCCGCGGCAAGGGACGCTACGAGTGCCGCTTGAAAGACCAGGACGCTTCCATGGCCGACATGGAAGTGCATGAGCACGTCGTGGTCGAAGGCGCGACAGCCAAGCTGCGCAATCCGCTGATCCATCACAATGTGGAATCGCTTTCGCGTTACATCCAGAAACATGACGAATACTCCAACTGGGAGTCCCGCGTGCTGCTGCAGCGTGGGGACGACAAAGAACTGCCGCCATCGCTTCTGGGCACGCAGGCGCAACGCCGGCGCTGGTTAAAACGCAAACTCTTTGCCGTTCCAGGCTCTCCCGTGCTGCTTTTCCTGTATCGTTATGTCTTGCGCTTCGGATTCCTGGACGGCGTTCCCGGACTGATCTACTGCGGGTTTCAGGCAGTCCAGATGTTTCACGCCAAGGCGAAGATTTACGAACTGAAGTCAAAAAAAACTGAAGTCTAGAGCATAAGCGGAGCCAGTTCAATCATGTGTGGGATCGCCGGACTCGCCAACTGTGGGGAAAGAGAAGTGCTCGCCCGCATGACGCACGCGCAAGCGCACCGCGGCCCCGACGACTCGGGTTTGTGGGAGCGCAGATTCCCCGATGGTTCCTACGTTGGTCTCGGCAGCCGTCGCCTCGCCATCCTCGATCTGTCTGCGGACGGGCACATGCCCATGTGCAACGAAGACCGCACGGTCTGGATCACCTACAACGGAGAGATCTACAACTTCGCCGAACTTCGCCGCGAACTGCAGAGCAAAGGCCACCACTTTGCCTCGAACACCGATACCGAAGTCGTGATCCACCTCTACGAACAGGAAGGTGAGAATTGCGTTCAACGGCTTAGTGGCATGTTCGCCTTCGCCATTTGCGATCTGCGCTCAGGCAAGCCCGAATTGTTTCTGGCGCGCGATCACTTCGGCGTGAAACCCTTCTACTACGCTCACCACGGAAGAAAGCTGGCGTTTGCCTCGGAAGTGAAAGCCCTGCTCCACGTGCCCGAGGTCGAGGCTGAGATCGATCTGGAATCCTTGCATCAGTATCTGACTTTTCTCTGGGTTCCAGATCCCAAAACGATGTTTCGTGGGATTCACAAACTCCCTGCCGGACATTGCGCAACCTTCCGCGGCGGCAAACTGAAAATCAGGCAGTATTGGGACCTCAGCTTTCCCCCGGCGGATGCAACCTATACACGATCCGAAGCGGATCTTGCCGATGAAGTTCGCGAACGCTTTCAGCATTCAGTCGCGGCCCAGATGGTGAGCGACGTACCCATCGGTGCATTTCTCAGCGCCGGGTTGGATTCTTCGAGCATCGTGGCCATCATGTGCCGGGCGGCCAAACAGCCGGTCAGGACTTACACGATCACGTTTCCGCGCAAGTATCGCGTCGGCGAAACCACCCTCGATGATCCCAATGTGCCGGCGCGGCTGGCACGGCAACTGGGCTGTGAGAACCAGCAGATTGTGGTTGAGCCGGACGTAGCCGAATTGCTGCCTCGTCTCACCTGGCACATGGATGAGCCCACCGCCGATCCTGCAATCATCACGGCATATCTGGTCTGCCGCGAGGCGCGCAAGCAGGCCACCGTATTGCTCTCCGGAGTGGGCGGCGACGAACTGTTCGCCGGATATCGCAAACATGCCGCGCACCGCTGGGCGCGCGCATATCAAAGAATGCCCGGAATGCTGCGTTCAGGAATCGAGTCCGGCGTGAATGCCTTGCCCAGCTTTCGTGGCAGAGCCATGAAGGGAAGCGTACGACTGGCAAAGAAGATGGCTCGAAGCGCGTCGCTCGCACCGGAAGACCGCTTCATTCGCAACTGCACTTATCTCGACGCCGCCCAGAAGATGAATCTGTATGCGGCCGAGGTCAAGGATCAGCTTCGCGCCTCCGACCCCGCCGCTCGCCATCATTCCAGTTTCGACGCAGTACGCGACGCCGACTTCCTGAACCAGATGCTTTATCTCGACACTAAGATTTTCATGGTGAGTCTAAACTTGAATTACAACGACAAGATGAGTATGGCGTCGTCGGTCGAGGTGCGGGTTCCGTTTCTCGACCGCGAACTCGCTGAGTTTGCCGCCTGGAATATTCCGCCGGATCTAAAGCTCAAAGGATTTTTTCAGCCGACGACCAAGCATATCTTCCGTAGTGCGATGCAAAATGTTCTGCCCGCCGAGGTTTTGCGGCAGCCGAAGGCGGGCTTCGCCGCCCCGGTGGATTACTGGCTGGCGAACGATCTGCGTGAGATAGTGGATGATCTCCTCTCCGAAACGAATATCCGAAAGCGCGGTCTGTTCCGCCCGGAAGCCGTGCGCCGCTTCGTCGATGAGCACCGGAGTGGGGCCGAAGATTGGTCGACGCAGATCTGGCAGTTCCTGACGCTGGAAAACTGGATGCGCATTTTCCTCGACGCCGGGGCCCGGCAAAGAACCGAAGAGTTCGGTCAACCACGCGAGGCGGCGACAGCGTGAACCGCGCGAGTGACAATGCCAGGACGGGTCAAATCGCCAAGGCCCTGGCCGAAGGCACGGGGCTGCTGCGCGCGCCGCAGCGCGTGTTTCCGCTCATCCAGAAACTTGTTTCCGACAAACTCCGACTAACTTTTGAACAGCGCCATATTTATTCGTACGCCTCAACCAGGCGTGCCAGCGGAGACGCGCTGCACTCGTTGTTGCGCTGGATTCTCGACGCGCAGCAGCCCGATGGCGGGTTTGCAGCCTATTACAGCCTGCTCACAGGCTACTCAGAATCCTATCCCGAGGTCACCGGTTACATCGTTCCGACGCTGTACGATGTTGCGCGCACATCCGGCGACGACAAGGTCATGGTTGCTGCTGCAGAACGCGCAACCCGATGGTTGCTTTCGCTTCAGATGCCGAGCGGCGCGTTTCCCGCCGGGTTGCACTATGGATCGCAAGACGAAGCGCAACCGTCGGTGTTCAACACAGGGCAAATCCTGCAAGGCTTGGTTCGCGCTCACGTGGAGACGAACCGTCCCGAGATCCTGCGAGCGGCCGTCGCTGCCGGCGATTGGCTGATCAAAGTGCAGCAGGGCGACGGATCGTGGTCCGGTCCGGTCGCATATCAGAATACAGCGCACACTTACTACAGCATGGTGGCGTGGGCCTTGGCTGAGTTGTCCGAACGTTCTGCGGATCGTTATCACGAACCCACCCGACGCTACGCGCTGGCTGCAGAGAGAAATCTGGACTGGGTTTTGTCACACTTCCGTCCCAGCGGGTGGATCGACGGCATCAATCTGCAAGGTCATCCCAACTATCTGCACTTCGTCGCTTACGTGCTCCAGGGTGTTCTTGAATGCGGCATCTTGCAGCGGCGTAACGATGCCATCGAGGCGGTTGCGAAGTCATCCTGGGTGCTGCTGCGGAAGTTTGAAACCAATAAATTCTTGCCGGGCGCATACGATGCAGATTTCAAGAACGGGCAGCGCTTCACTTGTCTCACGGGAAACGCGCAGATGACCTGCGTCTGGCTGCGCCTGTTTGAAGTGACTGACGATCTCCGTTATCTCAATGCCGCGCTCAAGATGAACGAAATGCTGAAACAATTAATTCCGTTGCGCGCGCCGCAAGGCATTGCCGGCGGGGTCAGCGGCTCCTATCCCATCTGGGGCCGCTATCAGCCGCTGCGCTACATCAGTTGGGGAAATAAATTCTTGGCCGACGCTCTCCTGCTGGAACATCGACTTACACGGTTATTTGAGGCATCCACATTCGAGGCATTGCGATGCGCATCGTAGTTCTGGGCTCCAGCGTGTACAGCGAAACCGCGTGCGCGATGGCAGTACGCATGGCCAAACTGGGCCGTGTTCCGGTCGGTGCCCTGGTTCTTTCCACAGTGAACAGCGGAACGTTCCTGCGCAAGGTTGGACAGTGGGGTGTGCAAGGCGTTATCCGTTACGCGCGGGCGAAACTGATTCCGCATCGGAGCGATATGCAGGCTGCAGTCCGTAATCCTTATCTGCAGCCTTTGCTTCAACACCAAGACGGAATCTTTCGCAGTCTGCGGGAAGTGGCGAAGTCTTATGGCTTCCCGGTTGCGATCTGCAGCGATCAGAATGCGCCGGATTCGATCGCGCGCCTGAGGGAGTGGTCGCCCGATCTGATCATCTTCACCGGCGGCAATATTTTACGCAAGCAGTTGGTGGATACAGCTCGTCTCGGAGTCCTCAACGCGCATCTCGGCATGCTGCCGGAAGTCCGCGGCATGAGCACTCCGGAGTGGTCGTTGCTAAACCACGTTCCTGTCGGAGTCACCATCCATTACGTCGATGCGGGAATCGATACGGGGCCGATTCTACAAAGATGTGAATTTTCCGACGCGGCCCGGTCCGAGTCGTTAAGCGACCTGCGCCATCGGCTGATTGCCTTTGGCGTCGAGAAGGTCGCCGAGGTGGTTGCCGGCCTCGATCGCGGGATGATTTCCGCGACGCCGCAATCCAGTCTCGATGTAGATCGCCAATTCTTCGTTATGCATGAGTGGCTGCGAGCGCGGGCGGCCGAACGCTATACAAGGAGCCGCCCGACCTCCGTAGCGGGGACCGTGAGTGGGTAAGCCTATGAATAAGATCGCCACCATGTTGCGGGTCAGCCGCACGTTTGGCGTGCGCGACAGCATGCTTCGCCTGGAATACGAACTGCAGCGCGGCAGTGGCTTGATGTCGTGGAGGATGCGCTCCGTGCAGGGCTGGGATTCCTGGGACTTGAAGCGGATTGCTCCCGCCACCAGCGCAGAAGATATGCGGACGACGCGCCGTGATGGCGCACGGCCATTCTTCTTCGCCGATTCGCAGGCCGTCGGAGCCAGCATCAGAAAGGTTATCGGGCTCGATGCTGAAAAGTCTGTTCTCGCCGAGGCGGAGCGGATTCTCGCAGGCAAACTGCCATTCTTCGGCGCACTGTCTTTGGCTTGCGGATTCCCGCCGCGATGGTTTCAGAATCCGGTCACCGGTCAGAGTGTCTCACCGCTCCAACCTTGGACCCAGATGCGATTTGCATCGCCCCACTACGGCGATCTGAAATTTATCCTTGAGCCCTCCAGGTTCTTGTTTGTCTACCCGCTGGTTCGGGCTTACGCGATCAGCGGCGATGAGCGCTTTCCGCTGGCTTTCTGGAACGCGATTGAGGACTGGGCCCGCCACAGCCCGCCCATGACTGGCCCGCTGTGGATCTGCGGTCAAGAGTGCTCATTACGCATTCTTGCCTGGACGTTCGCCCTACACGCCTTCATTCATTCGCCGTCTACGACCAACGACCGCGTAGCTTTGCTCGTCTCCATGATCGCGGCTCACGCCTGGCGCACCGCGCAGACCCTCGGTTACGCCCGCTCCCAGCGCAGCAATCACTTGATCAGCGAGGCGGTTGGTCTTTGGACGGCGGGCACGCTCTATCCAGAATTGCGAGAGGCCGAGGTCTGGCGGAACCTTGGCGCGCAGCTTTTACAGGAAGCGGTTCTCGACCAGATCACACCCGAAGGTGTGTCGCAGCAGCATTCCTTCAATTATCAACGCATGATTCTCCATCTGCTGTTGTGGACGTTGCGCCTTACCGAGATTCACAGCGCTCCGCTTCACGAAGATATTCGCGCGCGCGCGCAAGCGGCCTTTGACTTCATGCGCGCCTGGGTCGATCCAGTGAGCGGCCTCGCGCCGAACTACGGTTCCGATGATGGCAGCCTGATCCTTCCGCTCGCGCTTGGATCGTATCGCGATTTTCGTCCGCTGCTGCAGTTGGGTGCCGCTGTTCTGAATCGCCCCGCTCTGGAGCCGGGCCCTTGGGATGAAGCCGCGCTCTGGTTCGGCCTGAAGCCGGCAGTCGCGGAAAGGATCTCCACCGCTCCGCCTGCTCCCGCCGGAGCCGGATACTTCCGCTTAGGAAACGAGAGTTCCTGGGGGTTGATCCGCGCCGGCCGCTACACGCGCCGCCCGTTTCAGGCAGATCAGTTGCACGTCGATCTGTGGTGGCAGGGCATCAATCTGGCGCGCGACGCCGGAACATATCTCTACAATGGGCCTCCGCCGTGGAATAATGGACTCGCCGGGACTGCCGTTCATAACACTGTCATGATCGATCACCGCGACCAGATGCGCCGGGCTGGCCGCTTCCTTTGGCTTGACTGGGCGCAAGCGTCGGGCCGCGCGTGTTCTGCGTCCGGTCGAGCCTGCGCCGATCGTTTCGAGGGCGAGCATGACGGTTACAAACGTTGTGGCGTGAAGCATCGCCGCACCGTGCAATGGCTTGCTGGCGCCGGCTGGATCATCGTGGACGATATAGATGGACCAGGTGTGCATGATGTGCGCTTGCACTGGCTGATGGCAGATCTGCCGTACGAAGTTTCCGATTCGCCGTTTCAGGCTGCGTTCACATCGGGGCAGTCGCGCGTGCGTTGCTGTATTCTTTCCAGTCCCGAGGGAAATGGAGAGATCATACGGGCGGGAACAGAACGAAATTCGGTTTGCCCGGACATGCGGTTACTCGGATGGGAGTCGCCTACATATGGCGATCTTCGGCCAGCAGTTTCGTTGATCTACGAGATTCGATCACAATTGCCGGTACGAATCGTGACCGTAATTCTGACTGACGAGCGAAGCAAGTATGAATTAAGAGACGAGCAACTGATGGTCTCGCTTGGCGAATCCGAGGTTCATCGCGTGAGTCTTTCGGCAAAAATATGAAACAAGTTTTCCAGGATGCCCGCAGCGCCGAAGTCACTATGGTGGAGGTTCCTGCCCCGAAGTTGTTGGCGGGATGCGTGCTGGTTCGCACCGCTGCCTCCCTCGTCTCCGCGGGCACGGAGCGGGCGTCCTCCGAATTCGCCAGCAAGAACTTGCTGCGGAAAGCGAGAATGCGGCCTGATCTGGTGCGCGAAGTCCTAAGCAAGATCAGCCGTGACGGACTGCTGGCGACAGTGTCTTCGGTCCGCAGCCGTCTCGATCAACCAAGTGCATTGGGATACAGCAGCGCCGGAACGGTAGTCGCGGTGGGCGAGGGCGTTTCCGATATCAACCCCGGAGATCGCGTGGCATGCGCCGGCGCCGGTCACGCCGTGCACGCCGAGTTTGCTTGTGTTCCCCGGTTGCTGGTCGCGCGTATTCCTTCCGACACTGTCGGCTTTGACGAAGCAGCCTTCACTACGCTCGGCGCAGTGGCCCTTCACGGCGTGCGCAACGCCGACGTCAAGCTCGGCGATATTGTGGCAGTGATCGGGCTGGGCCTGCTCGGCCAATTGACAGTGCAGATTCTTAAAGCGGCTGGCTGCTCGGTGCTGGGGATGGACATCTCAGCCGAACGCGCACAACTGGCTCTGCGCCTGGGCGCCGATGCGGTGAGTACTTCATCTTCCAGCTTTCAGGATTTATGCCTGCAACACTCCGCTCGCCATGGCGTGGACGCGGTAATCATCACGGCACAAACGACCAGCAACGATCCCGTAAATCTTGCCGGAGCAGTAGCGCGGAATCGCGCCGTCGTCGTCGCCGTGGGAACGGTCGCCATGGATATCCCGCGGAGATTTTTCTACGAGAAGGAACTCGACTTCCGCGTCTCCCGCTCTTACGGACCCGGCCGGTACGACTCCGCGTACGAGCAGAAGGGGATCGATTATCCGATCGGTTACGTGCGCTGGACGGAAACGCGCAACATGGAAGCTTTCCTCAAGCTGATCGCGGATCGCAAACTTGATTTGCAACCGTTGATCACGCATCGCTTCCCGATCGCCCGTGCGCACTCCGCCTATGATTTGATCACCGGTAAAACGCGCGAGGCGTTCTTGGGCGTGCTGATCGCTTATCCCGACCTTGCCGACGACACCCGTCAAGTAAACCTGTCGGCCTCAGATCAGCCCAGTGCAAGCGATAGATTTATTCGAATCGGCCTTCTCGGAGCAGGCAGTTTCGCCACCAGCACATTGCTGCCTGCGATCAAGCGAGTTGGAGACGTTGAAATGGTCGTGACCAGCGCGGCCAACGGTTCACACGCGCGTCACGCGGCAGAGAATTTTGGATTTCATTCCTGCACCACCGACGATCAGCAGATTCTCGACAATCCGGCAGTGAACACGATCGTCATCACTACCCGCCATCACCTGCATACGGAGCAGGTGATAGCGGCCCTTGGCCTCGGCAAGAATGTTTTCTGCGAAAAGCCTCTTTGCCTCAACCAAGCGGAACTCAGCAGCATTGTCGCGGCGCACGACAATCAATCTCCTCGCCGGCTTCTCATGGTCGGCTTCAATCGCCGCTTTGCGCCGCTGGCGGTTCGACTCAGGAGTTTTCTGCGGGACGTGCATGAACCGCTGGCGCTTCATTATCGCGTGAATGCAGGCTTCCTCCCCGCGGATCATTGGCTGAATGATCCGCTGCAGGGCGGAGGCCGCATTGTCGGTGAGGTCTGCCATTTTGTAGACTTCCTGTGCTTCCTCACAAATGCAACCCCGGTGGAGGTTGAGACGCGCAGCCTGCCGAACCCGGGCCAGTACAGCAACGACAACCTCGTGTGTTCGCTTCGTTTTGCCGATGGCTCGCACGGCACCATCACGTACCTCGCGAACGGCGACAAATCTTTTTCCAAAGAACGCATCGAGGTCTTCGGCGGCGGCAGCGTCGCGGTGCTGGAAGACTTTCGGCGGCTGGAGCTTGTCCGGGGGGGAAAGAAGCGCGTGTTTCGCTCGCTCTTGCGCCAGGACAAGGGGCACCTCGGTGAATGGGAGGCGTTCGCCACAGCGATTCAAACCGGCGCAGAATCACCCATTCCGTTCCGCGAAGTTGTGAACACGATGCTGGCAACGTTCGCGCTGGAGCAGTCACGGTGCTTGGGGCAACCTGTAGTCGTGCCCCACGCAAGAGACCTTCGCCACAACGACCGCGCTCCAGACGCCGGCGGCCTCGATCGAGCTTCCTGAATACCAGTTGCCCTGAAAGCTGTTCACCGTCTCATGAAGATTCTTTACGTATCGCAATACTTTCCGCCGGAGATGGGAGCGCCCGCCGCGCGAGCCGCGGAGTTGTCGCGGCATTGGGCCGCCACGGGCCACGAAGCGACCGTGCTCACTGGTTTTCCGAATCATCCCACCGGCATTGTGCCTCCGGAGTATCGCGGCAAGTTCCGACGCCTGGTGTTTTACGAGAAAACCGACGGAGTCAATGTAGTTCGCACCTGGCTTCTTCCTTTCCCTAACCGGAAAGCGTACGAGCGGATGTTGAACTACATTTCATTTTGCCTCTCGGCGGCGAGCACGGGACTCTTCCTGTCGCGGCCTGACGTGGTGATTGCGACCTCGCCGCAGTTGCTGGTCGCGGTCGCGGGCTGGTGGTTGGCCCGCTGCAAGCGCGTCCCTTTTGTCTTCGAGGTCCGCGATCTTTGGCCGGAGTCGCTGGCCGCAGTCGGCATGGGCAACGCCAATTCGCTGTTGCACCGTGCTCTCGCGAAGATCGCCCGCTTCTTGTACCGCCGTTCGGACCGCGTGGTGGTGGTCACGCCCGCTTTCGCTGATTACCTCGTGGAGCAGTGGCGCGTTCCCCGGGAAAAGATTTCCGTGATCGAGAATGGAGTAGAGACAAAGCTTTTTGCTCCCGAACCATTTACCGGCGAAGCCGGACCAGGCTTAAGAAGGGAACTCCGCGCGGAGGGAAAATTTATCGTCTCCTACATCGGCACCATGGGAATGGCGCACGGGCTGGAAACAATCGTCGTCGCCGCCGCCCAGTTGCAGGATGCGAATCCGGAGATTATTTTTCTGATGATCGGCGAAGGCTCCGACAAAGCCCGCATTGCCGCGCTGGCCCGCGACCGCGGTCTGACCAATCTACGATTTGTCGATCAGCAGCCCCGCGAGAAAATTCCCGCCTTCATCTGCGCCTCAGACGCTTGCCTCGTTCTGCTCAAGAAGACCGAGCTGTTCAAGACCGTGATCCCCACCAAGATGCTGGAATTCATGTCGTGCGCGCGCCCGGTCATCCTCGGTGTCGATGGACAAGCGCGTGCGATTCTTGAGGAGGCTCGTGGTGGGTTGGGGATCGAACCGGAGGACTCCGGCGCCCTGGTGAAAGCCATTCGTTACCTGGCCGCGAATCCGGAGGTGGCGCGCACACTCGGACAGAACGGCAGGGAGCACATCATTCGCAAATTTTCCCGCCGGCACACGGCGGAAAAATACATCCACACGCTCGAAGACCTGGTGATGTTGCCGGAACGGCGCAAGACAGAAGCTGCCGCGTAAACGAGTTTCCGCGGCTCCCGCTCACGGATGGGCGGCGATGAGTGCCAATCCGGTGGCCGCGGTTACAGCCGCATTAAAGCCTGTTCCCGCCGCGACCCGGGCTCCACTCAAAGGCACAAAAAGAATGTCATCGGCCTGCAGATTTATGTCGGGAGCCTTCGCCTCCAGCATCTTCTTAAGCGGAACCCGCGTTTCCGTCATTCCGGTCGGGCCCTTGTGGATGATGCGCGTTCCGCCTATCTTTGCCGTGCGATTCGTTCCACCCGCGAGCGCAAGCGCCTGCAGTACGGTCAAGCTGCCGTTATCCACGAGGAAACCGGCGGGATGCCCCACATCCCCCACCACATAGATGACCGGTGCCCGCGGCACCGAGATGGTGTCTCCGGGCATAATCTCGATGTTGTCTTGCAGATCGTCAGCCAGGTTTCTGGGCAAGTTCACCGTGATAGGCCCACTCTGACTGTGCTGCCGTATGATGCTCACCTTTCGTCCTGCCGTAGGCGCAAACCCTCCCGCCGCCGAGATCAAATCGTACAGCTTGCGGTCCCCCAGTGCCGGATAGATGCCGGGCTTCGCCACGTCGCCAAGTATCGTGACTCCCTGGGACGCAGATTCGTCCAGGTAGATCGCAACGTGTGCGCCGCGGACAAAGCCTCCGTCTTCCAGTCGCTTCTGGATCAATACCTGTGCCTCTTCCACCGTGAGGTCGCCGACATGCACGTAATCAATCAGGGGAAGGTAAACGTCGCCTGAATTGCCGACCCGGGCTTTGGTGGTCAACTCCGGAACGTTATAAACGCTGACCTCGAGCAAATCCCCCGCGCCCAGCCGCAGCGACGGGGAATCGGCGGCCGCAACCGGGTTTGTCAAGCCGCCGCTCGGCGCAGGCTTTCCGGAGTCAGCCTTGTTGGGCGTACTTCCAGTAGCAGACTGAGAGAACGGTTGCGCCGCGGGCAGCGCCGGCACGGTGTTTTCCACAGGCGCGGATGTAGGCGCTTTTTGGCCCCAACCCAACTCCGTACTGCAGAGCAAAACAAGCGAGAAGGCGAACAGGCTGCAGGCAAAACTGAATCTGCCGAACGTCATTAGGAAGCCCCTGGTTGGAAGAAGGATCAAAGGATCGTTCCAAAGTCTAGCACAGCGTGCCCCACGGGTCGGCGTCGAGTTGTCGCCAAAGTTTGTGTTTTCCACAGGTTTTTCGCTCCGAGCAATTGAAAAGCCTGTGCTTAGGCTGCTAGATTCCCTGTAACTCTCAAACGCAGACGTTTTCAAACGGAACCCGGTAACTCACTACCAGCAGCATCGCGCTGCTGCCATACTTTTCAATTAGACGAGCAGGCTGCGCGCCGATGTTCGTGAATGATGGGCTGAGGTGGCATCGTTGACGGTAGTCTTTTTTGCGATTTTTTTCCTGTCGCTGCTGTTCTCGTTCGCGCTCACTCGTTACGTGCGGGACTTCGCATCCCGGCGCGGATGGGTTGCTGCGCCTTCTCATGACCGTCACCTGCACGCCAGCCCTCTGCCCCGCCTGGGGGGCGTCGCCATTTTCATCTCCTTTTCGTTTACCATCGTGGCCGCTGCGGCCATCGCCTCTTACGTTCCCTTCTTGCACGCGGCCTTTTCCCTGAAGACTCTGCTGACCATCCTAGTGCCTGCATCCCTCGTCTTCCTGCTGGGAGTCTACGACGATATTTACAGCGTAGGCCCGTACGTAAAGTTTGCGGTTCAGGCGCTTGCCGCAACCATGTTGTTCGTGGGCGGTCTTCGCATTCTCAATATCCCCGTGCTGTTTGGCGAGCATCAACTGCCATGGTTCGTAGGACTGCCCTTCACCATCTTGTGGGTGCTGGCGATCACCAACGCCTTCAACCTCATCGACGGCCTCGACGGCCTGGCGGCCGGTTCTGCTTTGTTTTCCACGCTGGTCGTGTTCGTGGTCACGCTGTTGAACGGATACTCCCTCGTAACGGTGATGACCATTGCCCTGGCTGGCGCGATCCTCGGCTTTTTGCGCTACAACTTCAATCCCGCGACGATCTTTCTAGGAGACTCGGGCAGTCTTTTCATCGGCTTCCTGCTCAGCGCGCTCGCTCTCGAGGGCGCCCAAAAGTCCCCTACCATTGTCGCGGTTGCGATTCCTGTGGTTTCTTTCGGACTGCCGATCCTGGAAACGACGCTCTCCATTCTCCGGCGCTTGATCAGCGGACGCCCCGTCTTTACTGCCGACCGCGAGCACATCCATCACAAGCTGTTGCAGCACGGCCTCACTCATCGCCAGGTTGTGATTGTGCTCTACGGTGTTTCCGCAATATTCGCTTTGCTCAGCCTGTTTCTGCTTTGGCCCACGGGCAGTTCTCTGGGCCTGGTTCTCGCCGTCCTTGGGATCGGTATCTGGGTTGGAGTCCAGCGCCTGGGCTATCTCGAGTTGGGTGAACTGGGCCGTGTCGCCCAGCGCACATTCGAGCAGCGCCAGATTGTCATCAACAACCTCGCCATCCGGCGAGCCACCGAGGAACTCAAAGCGGCTCGCGATTACGACCAGATTCGGCACGTCCTGGAGGCCGCCTTCAGCTCCAACGACTTCGACGGGTTTGATGTCAAGTTCAAACTGTTTCCCGGTGAATCCCATCCCGTCGCGCCCGAGCCCGGCGCGCCGCCACGGCGCAGCGAAGTCTTGTTTCATTGGGGTAAAACGCGAGCATCGAGATCCTTGGAGGGTCTGCCGGTCTGGACGCTGTCGCTCGATCTAGTAAGCTCGTCCAACCGCCACCGCGGAGCTCTGGCGGTTCACCGGCTTTATTCACAGCGCGATCTCCAGCTCGATATCAATCTTCTGACGACCTCTTTCCCCATCGCCCTCGCCGACGCGCTGGACCGCACTCTGCAGCACACCGTGCAAGTAATTCCCCGCACGAGTCAGGATGACCCGGGCTTCGTTGCAGCACAAGCAGGCTAGGGATTTCCGGGTTCCTTACGGTATTTTGACTAGCAGGAAGGGATGCGTATCAGGGCATGGCTTCACAGAGTGCTGAAAAAGGACCCAAGGCCTCAGAAGGGTAGGGAGGGCTGACGACTACAATTTCGCGCTGACGTAAGAGTTGATCTCGCAATTCAAGCAGACTTCTTCAAAAGCGGGTGCTGTCCACTGCATTTTCTTCCCCCAATCGCCCAAAGCTTTCCGCCTTGAACGTTCAATAATTCTAACCCAGCGCCATCTCCAAATCAAGAACCAACCAAAAAATCCAACGCGCCAAACGGCCCTCTGGAAGCGAATCTAAGGTAGTTGCAAGTTTTTGCACACCACCAACAAACCCTCCACCGCATCGCCGACTTTTCCACAACCGGGAACCATTGCGGCCACTGTCTAACCCAGCCATCCCTATTTACCTTATTCATTCTCTTGATATCAACGAGAAAGGCATTCATGTTTCGCAAGACGGTTTATGGCACGACTTTCCAGGACGTTAACTTCGTTCCTCTTCACTCGGCTACTTTCTGCGTCCAGTGCGAACTGATCAGCACCAACCGCACGCCTCATTGCCTCGCCTGCGGGAACCCTACGCTGCTAAGCCTTTCTCGCGTTCTGGGCGGAACCCTTCGCCATCAGCAGACGGCTCATCTCATCACCGATTCTGAACTCGACAGTCTAGTCCGCGACCTGCTGCGCACGGTCCCCGATCCTCAAATTTTGAACGTTGCGGACTATCACACTCGCGTCCCCTCGATTGCGCTTCGCAGCCAGCTCCGCGTCGCCAATGCCGCCCATCCCGTTTCCGGCATTCGAATCGTGCATCCCGGAGAAGAGATCGACATTCGTCCCGCGGAACTCGATCTTGAACCTGCCATCAGCGCCATCACGGAGCGTGCCCAGCATCTCACCGGCGCCACCGGCGCCGCCATCGCCCTGCGAGCCGGCGACGAGATAGTCTGCCGCGCCCGCGCCGGCCGCACCGCACCTGACCTAGGCGTCCGTTTGCAGACCGATGCCGGCATCTCCGCCGAAGCCGTTCGCACCGGCGAAATCATGCTCTGCCACGATGCCGAACGCAACCCGCGCGTCGACCTGGCTAGCTGCCGCCGCCTCGGCGTCCGCTCGATTCTCGTTTCGCCTCTGCGCTATTACCGCCGGACTTTGGGTGTGTTCGAAGTGCTCTCGTCGTCGCCGAGCGCGTTCGACGAACGCGATGTAGCCACCATGCAACTCCTTTCCAGCATGATGGTCGCCGCGATCTCCCGCATCTCCAGCCTGCACGAGGCTCGCCTCTCGAGGCGATCTGGTTAGAGGTCGTCTTTCAGTCTAGAGATGCTCATGTGGAGGAACCGCAGCCCTCTGATTTCCAGTTCGAGCGAAGCCCGAATCGTTGAGACATTCGCATTAATAAGCCCAGTAAGGGCCCACACCGCCCGGTGTGCTCGCCCCATCAATCGCAACAAACACATTCCGGCCAAAAAAGAACGGAAGCCCAAAATCAAAGTAGAACGGCGCCGAATTTCCGGATGGCCCTCCGAGATTGCTGAATGCATTCTCGCCTTGGTTCGCAAACAAGGTCACCGCACTTGCGATGCTGAAGCTGACGGTCCCGCTGGCCCCGTTGCTCCCTTGATTGGTTGCCGTGAAATTCTGAGAGTTCGCAGGGCAATAAAATCCCGGCGCATCCGAGTTGTTCGGGCAATTTGTCAATCCTGTAAGGCTGCTGTCCAGAAAAAAATAACCATTCGAACCGCTGTCAAGGAAACTTCCGGGATAAGACTGGCCGTTGTAACTGGTCGTCAGGCTTCCGTCCGGCGCAGTGTAAACCTTAGCGCCGCCCAATCCGTTGTTCGACTGCGTTCCGATGCCGAAAACCAGCGAACCGCTTACGCTCGCCGCTCCACCCGAGGAAACCGCGGGCAGTTCGACGATCACACCGTTGTTGTCAGTGGCAAATAACGCAACTGGGTTTACAACTTGCTGGGCCAGGGCCTCAACCGTTGGCACGCAACCTGAAGACGGACACTTAAAGTAAAGACCTGGGCCCGTCGAGTTTACGCACGCGTTGCCGCAATCTTGCGCCGCTAGGCCGACTCCGAGAAGGCCGTTCGCCCCCAGCCTGTCAAGCGTGTCGGCGGACTTGAATCCAGAACTCGTGCACTGGCTGGGAACCGGAAAGTCTGTGTCGCTGAGCACTTGGATGGGCACGGAACTTGCCTTCTCACCCGCAATCTGCACATCCGCCGTCTGCACCGGACCCCAGGTATAAGAGGCCAGAAACGTAAGGCATTCAGCCACCGGATTGCCATCGGAAGCTTGCTGCTGCGGCAGCGAAACCTTAGTGAGCGCGGAAGACAGGATTCTCAGGCCGAAAGAGCCGGTATCCACCAATACATCGTCAACGGGCTGACAAGTCGACGTTCCCGGAACGCAGACCGTAACGCTCACAAACGCAGCATCCGCGTAGTTGCCCGGCGGTCCGCCGTTTACCGAAATCGCCGCCACGTTATTTCCCGAGGACACGATGTTGTTCGCGCCGTGACTACTCCCTCCGCCACACCCGATAAAAAACGCGCAAGTTAAGCAAACCTCGAGAGAAATGAAGATCCACGCACTTTTCATTCGATATCCTCGGCACGCACGCCCGACGGCAACATCCCCGGAACGTAAGCCCTGCCGGCAAACGCCCGCACGTGTCCTCCGATTTGCACAACCAATCCCGGTTGATCGATCACTACCGGCTTGCGCACCATACGAGTGCCGCTCCGTGACTGTACCGCCGCTCGATATTGCTCGAAATAGCCGCCCAACAATTGCCGCAGATCGGGTAGCCACGGACCATGCCAGGCTATAGCAAACACCTTTCCCTGGGGCGAGACATATTCCCTTACCACGGTTCCAGTGGCTGACTGAATCTCATGCACCGTATAGGACTCGGCTGGCTTTGTTGTTCGGGTGCCCTGCAGATGGATTTGGTCTGCCTGGATCGAAGTGGCATCACCGCCCAAAGATGCCCACGCTGGCAAACCGGTCGCGAGCACCAGGATCAAGACTCCTAGCGCCACCAGTCCAGACTTGATGGGACACTCCCGTAGCTCCGACATCGACGCACCTCTGATTTCGGTTGGGGCGTGGGTGTTAGATTAGGCCCGCATCCGGCGGGTTGCTTGGGTTTTTTGGCGCAAGCTCGCGTACTTCTTTCTGCTTACTTTTCCACGAATTCGGGTTAAGATGTCAAACGAGACTTCGTCACGGATTCCCCATGGCGGCCACCGTTCAGGCTTCTCGACCCGCGTCCCTCAATCGCCGCCGTCGTGTGCGTCAGAAGGCGCATGCTCCCGCTTATGCCAGTTTCTTCGGCTCCTCGGAGAATGAGACGCTCGATCTCTACGAGATCCTCGACATCAGCGAGGTCGGCATGGCGGTGCAGTGTGTGTCGCCCATGGAAATCGGCAAGCAAGTGGACGTGTGTCTGGATCTGGCGGAAGCCCGGGAACAGATTTCCACCACTGCCCGGGTTATTTGGTCAGATTCCGCCGGACGTGTCGGCCTCGGTCTTGCGCCGCTGCCGGATTCCGCCCGGCACTGCTTGCGCGAGTGGCTGTTCCTCAATGCGATGGCCGCGGCGGCGAATGCAGCCGCTTCCGGTGCCGAGCCGTCAACCGTCCCCGAGCGTTCCGTAATTCGGCCGAACTATACCGACACGCTCACCGCCGCTTCTGCCGTGCAGAAAGAATGCGAGTCCCTCGGAGCCAACCTCGAAGCCGTTCTGTCGCTGGTTGCTTCCCGGTCTCAGTCGCTGCTTCGGGCCTCCGGCGCGGCGATTGCCCTCGCCGGAAAGGAAGCCGCCAACATGACTGTCGAAACAATGACCTGCCGGGCCAGCGCCGGGCCCAGCGCCCCGCCCGTGGGCGCAACCTTGCAGGTGGGTTCAGGTTTTTCCGGCGAATGCGTGCGCACCGGAAGCCTGTTGCGTTGCGACGACACCGAGACCGACAGCCGCGTAGACGGCCGGAGTTGTCGCCATCTCGGCATTCGCTCCATGCTCGCGGCTCCGGTACGCTCGGACGCAAAGGTGATTGGCCTGATCGAGGTCTTTTCCTCCCAACCCAAATCGTTCAGTGAGAATGACGGCATTGTGCTGCAACGTTTCGCGGAGACGATTCTCGCCGCAGTCAACCGTGCCGCGCGGGCAGACAATCCCGCCCCTCCACCTCCGCCAGCTCCAAAGCCATTTACCGCTCCGCCGGGCAGCGTTCTTTTCGCCCACATGCCTGAGGAGAAGCCAGAACAAAAGCCCGCAGAAAAGACGGAAAAAAAGAACGCGTCCGGCGGCGAAGACAAAGTCGGTGGCATTCGCCTGCCTCGCGCTCACCTCTACTTGCTTATTTGTGTCGCCGCCACCATCGCGCTGGCGCTAGGCTTCATTCTCGCTCCATCGATTCAGCCCTGGGTCCAGAAAGAGGTCCAGAAAAAGATCTGGGCACGCGGTCGCAGCAGCGACCAAACCGTGCTGGCGTCGTCGCAACCGCCGGTCGAGGCCACGAAATCAGAACCAGTTGGCCCGTCGGTAGAGTCTGCCAACCTCGAACAACTCCGTGCCTTAGCTCGGCGAGGCGACGCCGCCGCCGAAAATGCTTTGGGCCTTCTCTACGCTCAGGGCGACGAAAAACAGGCAATCAAGCCGGACGACCGCGAGGCAGCCGATTGGTTTACCCAAGCCGCCGAGCATGGCAACGTGTCCGCCCAATACAAGTTGGGCCTGCTCTACTGGGGCGGGCACCACGGCTTGCCGAAGGATGCGAACAAAGCCTATTTCTGGGCGGTGCTGGCACGCGCCGGAGGCCAGGAGAGCAGCAAAGATCTAGCCAAAGTCCTGGCCAACGGAATGACGCGCGCCCAGTCCACAGCCATCGAACAACAAGCCGAAATCTGGTACCAGCAGCACGAGTCGCACGCCAAACCAAGCCCCGCCCGCTGACGAACCTTAGTGACTCTGTAACTCTGAAATTACTCTGCCCTCCTGAGCGAAGCGAAGGACCCATCTGATTGCTTGCGCGCCTCGACTTCACGGCGCTCCGATGTTAAGCCCCGGCGGGACATCGCGATCCAGCGCCTGGACGCTGGGAAAAAGCGGGAAAAGGGACCCGTCCCGTACGGACGGCTGAGATTCTCGCGGTGCTCAAAAATGTTCCCGCAGTTCCGCGAACCTACCCACGATCAGCAACTGCTGCGACGGCGGCGCCGCATTCACCTCTTCATGTTCCAGGATCCACGTATCGCCGTGGGGTACAAAAACCGCGTGTAAGCCCGCAGCCAGCGCCGGATTGATGTCAGACTTCGGGCTATTGCCGACCATCCATGTGGACTCGCGCGCGACTTCATATTTGTCGACCAAAGAGTGATAGACCGCGGAATTCTTCTCTGCGACGATCTCGGTCGCCGCGAAATACTGTTTCAGCCCTGAACGCTCGATCTTCCCCGATTGTTCAGCCAGCGCACCCTTGGTCACAAGAATGAGACGATGCCGGGCAGATAGATACTCCAGCGTTTGCGGAACCTCCAGTAAAAGTTCGATGGGATGGTCAGAAACCGTGTGGGCAAAGCTGGTGATCTGGGCGTGCAACTCAGGCGTGACCGGATGCACGCTGAGCCGCTCAAACGTATCCACCAGCGCGTGGGCAAAGCTGTGCAGGCCGTATCCATGCTTCACAATGCATTCCCGCTCCACATCGTTCAGCACCTCGCGCACCTGCTCGGGAGAAAACTCGTGGTGATTGAGAAACGAGATGAAGCGTGCAATCGCCCGCTCAAAGTAAACGTTGTTCTCCCAGAGCGTGTCGTCGGCGTCGATCAGGAGGGTTTGGGGGAGCAAGCTCTTAGCCTTTAGCTCTTAGCTTAAACCGGGTGCTTTGACCTGGTGGGATCTGGCAAATACCAGTGCGTAACATAAAGCCGGCATTACCTAAAGTTAAGGAACAGGAAGCTAAAAGCTTAAAGCCTTCTAAACCCAATCGATTACCGCCGCAGGCCCAATAATTCCCGCCTTATGCCCCATATCAAGCAGACGCACCACAGCCTCGCGCCCATCCGGACCGTAGTCCAGCGTGCGCTCGTTCACGTACATCCCGACAAACCGGTCGGCCGTCGACGAGTCGAGATCGCGCGCAAACTGCATGGCGTAAGACAAAGCTTCTTCGCGATGATCGAGCGCGTACTGAATGCTGTCGCGCAACGCCCCGTTGACCGCGGCAATCAGATCCGGGCCAAGTGCGCGGCGGATCGCATTGCCTCCCAGCGGCAGCGGCAAGCCGGTCATCTTCTGCCACCACCTGCCGAGGTCGACAATGCGGTGCAGTCCGGCCTTGTCATAGGTCAGCTGCCCTTCGTGGATGATAAGGCCAGCTTCGTACTTGCCCTCGAGCACCTGCGGAATAATCTGGTCAAAAGGCACAACTTCAGTTTCCACTCCAGGAGCAAAAAGCTGCAAAGCAAGATAAGCAGTCGTGAGCGTGCCCGGAACCGCAATCTTTTTATCCTTGATCTCAACCTGTGTAAACGGGCGCGGCGAAACGATCATCGGCCCGTAGCCCTCGCCCACGCTGCCGCCGCACGACATCAGCGCATACAAATCCTGAATATAAGGATAGGCATGAAACGAAATCGCGGTCACATCGTAAACACCATCCCGCGCCTTCTGATTCAAGGTCTCGATATCGCACAGCGTGTGAGTGAAGCGCAGCCCCGGGACGCGAACCTTGCTGGTGGCAAGGCCATAAAACATGAAGGCATCGTCGGAATCCGGGCTGTGAGCGATGCTGATCTCGCGCACATGGGAGGCCGGATTGCCGCCGGAACGTTTCGCTTCTGCTTCCGAAACTACTGTCATGATTGCACTCCAAACTGATCGCTGCTGTATGAATTTACTGCTGTGCCGCAGAACGGCTTTGCCACCGCGCCGCAATTCCGGCCGCCATCATCACCTTAATTACTTCGGCAAACAGGAACCAGTAAAGGCCCCAGCGAATGGCTTGCGTCACCGAATGCGTCAGAACTGAAAGCCAAGTCAAGCCTCCAGCGAAAAGCACAACTTCGCCGAGAAGGCTGCCCATCGCGGCGCGAGCGAAATTCTTGCGGCCATGCTCCATGACGTAGCCTGCCATCCATGCGACCAGTGGGTAGGCCAGGAGGAAGCCACTCGTCGCACCGTGAAATAACTGCGCGATTCCTCCCACGCCTACGGGACTGAAAACAGGCATGCCCATTGCACCTTCGGCCAGATAGAGCGCCAGAGCCGCAAAGCCGCGCCAGCTGCCCAGCAGAAGCCCGACCAGCAGCACTCCGAAGTTCTGAACGGTCAGCGGCACAGGCGTAAACGGCAAAGGAATCGTGATGTGGGCGCACAGAGCCACGAACAAGCTGGCACTCACTACGATGGCGACTTGCCGCGCCGCTTCGAAAACACGTTCCTGTTGACTGCCGATTGTTTGAACTACCAGTTTTGACATGGAGAGTCTCCAAACCGCGGTGGAGGCATCAGTGCTCAACATCACCCGATCGACGCTCGCGCTCGGCTTCGCTGAAACTTCCTTCCCGGGCAGCCTGCGCGGCCTGTAGGTGGCGGCGCAGACGCACATACAACGCGATTGCAACGCACACCACGACCATCGTACTGCAACCTAGGATCAGGAACCACCAGATCATCCGCACAACCGCTTAGGATAACAGATGATCTGGCAGTGGAGGCAGTTGTGCGGTCCCGCGGCGAGATGCTCATGTGGGGACAGCCGCCCTCGGCTGTCCGTCGGCCCAAGCTCGACGGTCTTTCGTGGCTAACCGCCGATTTAGCTCGCCTTCGCCAGACCCCGCTTCTCGCGGATCGTTTCCAGCCGCTTGAGCGTCAGCTTCAGCCGTTCCCGTCCGAACTTCGAACCCGTGATCACCTTCTCAATATTTCCAAACATCTGCGGATCCCCCATCTTCTCACGCAGTTCTTTAAGGAAGGGCTGAACCTTCGCGAACACAAAAACCATTTCCCCGCTCACCGACGGCTGAATGAACAACTCCTCATTCAGCGCCCCTTGAAGCACGAAGGCCGCCGCCATGCTCCAATATCCGCCGACCTGGCGCAGCCAGTTGTTTTCCTGCGTGCCCATGGCCCAGACAACTTTCAAGACGTCGTCGACACTCTGTGGCCAAAATTCGGCGACCCACCAGTGGCGCGCCTTGCGCATTTCCGGTTCGCGGCGCAGATCGTAGAGTTGCATGATGAGTTGAGCATCCGTAGCAGTCGCTTTCTTGGGCATGGCAACACCTCTCTGGATTTTTAAAATGTAATCGGATAATGCGAATCTTGCGGGGAGCTGATTTATCCTTTCACAGCCGATACTCGCCAAATCTCCCGATCACACAATCGCCCAATTCTACGCGCTCGTCGTAGCCGCTGCCTCAGCCGGCGCCGGCCGCTCGTAGTCGCACTCTTTGTTCGGGCAGGCGATCACCGGTCCCGCCTTAAGATTCTTTTCGACCAGATACTCGCTGCCGCAACTCGGGCACTTTTCGGCAATCGGCTTGTGCGCAGAAGTGAACTTGCACTTGGGATAATTTCCGCATCCATAGAACGTGTTCCCCTTGCGCGCCCGCTTCTCGACCAGGTCGCCTTCTTTGCACTCCGGACACTTCACGCCAATATAGTTCTGCTTCACATACTTGCATTCCGGATATCCGCTGCAAGCCGTGAACTCGCCAAAACGCCCGTGCCGGATCATCATATTCCGCCCGCACTTCGGACACAGCTCGTCAAGCGGAATGTCAGGAACCTTCTTGCCCTGGTCCAGCCGCCGCGTAGTCTTGCAATCGGGATAGCCCGTGCAAGCCATGAACTGCCCGAACCGCCCACGCTTGAGCACCATCACCCGCCCGCAGTTTTCGCAATACTCTTCCTGCGTTGTCTCCTGCACGTCGGCCGAATCAAGATCAGGCAGGTTGATCGGATTTTCCTTCGTAAACTTGCACGTGTTCGGATCTTCTTTATCGTAGGTGCTGCACGCGTAAAACGATCCGTGCTTTCCCCACTTGATCACCAGCGGCGCACCACAGTTCTCGCACTTCTCGTCTGTGGGCTTTTCCATCCGCTTGATGTTCTCCATATGCTTTTCGGCATATTTCAGATCTTTCGTGAATTTCTTGTAGAACTCGGCAAGCGTGTCGGTCCACTTCTCCTTGCCTTCTTCGATTTCGTCGAGCTCCTCTTCGAGACGAGCGGTATAGGCCACGTCGAAAATGTCGCGGAAGTTTTCCACCAGGAGATCGGTTACTACCAACCCGATCTCCGTCGGAGTAAACTTCCCCCCCAGCTTCTGCACGTACTGCCGCTCCTGAATCGTCGACAGAATCGCCGAGTAGGTCGATGGACGCCCAATGCCGCGCTCTTCGAGTTCTTTCACCAGCGATGCTTCGTTGTAACGCGGCGGCGGCTCGGTGAAATGTTGCTCCGGCTTCAACTCCTTGAGCGTTAGCTTCTGACCAGCTTCCAGCGCCGGCAACTTGTGCTTCAGTTCTTCGTCTTCTTCGTCTTTGCCTTCCTTTGATTCTTCATAAACTCGCAGGAAGCCATCGAACTTCATCACCGACCCCGTGACGCGGAACCAGAAAGCATCGCCGCTCTTTGACTTTGCGTCGATGTCCACAGTGGTCTGGTCGAAAACCGCCGGCATGATCTGCGACGCCACAAAGCGCTGCCAGATCAGCTTGTAGACTTTGAACTCATCTTCCTTTAAATACTGCTTAACCTGATCAGGATGCCGCATCGCCGAAGTCGGCCGGATCGCCTCGTGCGCTGCCTGCGCCTCCTTCTTCTCCTTATATGTATTCGGAGCCTCCGGCAGATAAGCTGCGCCATATTCCTGGCCCACATACTCGCGCACTTCCTGAATGGCCTCAGGAGCAACGCGCGTCGAATCCGTACGCATGTAGGTGATCAGGCCGACAAGGCCTTCTTCGCCCAGTTCCACGCCTTCGTACAGGCGTTGCGCAATCATCATCGTGCGCTTCACGCTGAAGCGCAGCTTGCGCGAGGAATCCTGCTGCAACTTGCTCGTCGTGAAGGGAGGCGCTGCATTGCGCCGGCGTTCTTTCTTTTCGACCGACCGCACCAGCCAGTCGGCATGCTCCAGCGCCGCGCGGATCTTTTCCGCATCCTCGCCGTTCGTAACCTCGATCTTCTCTTCGCCCTTGCCCAGAAACCGCGCGTCGAATGCCGGAGGCTTGTTGGCCGCCAGGTGCGCGTCGATAGTCCAATATTCTTTCTTCTCGAACGCCTTGATCTCGCGCTCGCGTTCCACAATCAAGCGCAGCGCGACGGTCTGCACCCGCCCTGCCGAAAGCCCGCGGCGCACCTTATCCCAGAGCAGCGGAGAAACCTGATAGCCGACCAGTCGGTCCAGCACACGGCGCGCCTGCTGCGCGTCGACTAAATTCTGATCGATCGCCCGCGGATGCTCGAATGCCGCCTGCACCGCCCGCTTGGTAATTTCATTGAAGGTGACCCGTTGAATGCGCGGCGGAACTTCCGCATCTTCCTTCTTCTTTTTCTTTTTCGAAGCGCCGCCATTGCGCGCCAGCTCTCCAGCGAGATGAGCTGCAATGGCCTCGCCTTCGCGGTCCGGGTCAGGCGCCAGATAGATCGCATCCATTGGGCCCGCCAGCTTCTTTAGCTTGGCCAGAACTTTTTCCTTGCCCGGGATAACCACGTAGTCGGTCTCAAACTGGTTGCTGGTGTCCACGCCCAGCGTGCTCTTGGGCAGATCTTTCACGTGGCCGAGCGAAGCCTCGACAGTAAATCCCTTCCCCAGATATTTCTGGATGGTCTTCGCCTTAGCCGGCGATTCGACAATGACTAAACTCTTTAGCAATGGAACCTCAGTTCTTAAGTTTTCGCTTTGAACCTAGCACGAATGGGACGAAAGCAACAAGTTACCGGGGAAAACGCTGACCGTTTCGCGTCCCGAAAACTCACCAAATAAGTTCGAGACGATCCCGCAAAGTGATTACTCTCTTCGCGTCCTGCGCGGCCTTTCTTCGCGACCTTCGCGGTTAAAGGCTTTTCGCCGCTAACCATGCGACGCTAGAAGCTCTTCACAAAATTCTTGCCGGGCATTTGTCTGACCTTGCCCGTCAGTTCCAACTCAAACAGAGCTGCAAAAATCTCAGAGGAAGATAACTCAGTTTCGAGTTTCTCGACCAACTCATCAATATGCGTAGCCTCATCCGCCTTCAGCAAACTCAATATCCGCTTCTCATGCGGCGGAAGCCCTTCGTCCGGGAATAGAGATGCCGAAGACTCCTTGCCGGATTCACCCGCCACGCTCGGCGTCAGCGCGAGCTTCACCTCCGCCGGCAGATCTTCCCACACATCTTCCCAGGTCGCGACCAGCTTCGCGCCCTGTTTAATCAGCGTGTTCGGCCCCCATGAATTTTTGTTCGTGACGTTGCCGGGCACCGCGAAAACGTCGCGGTTCTGCTCCAGCGCGCAGCGCGCGGTGATGCGCGTTCCAGAGTATTCCGCAGCTTCCACAACCAAAACGCCCACCGACATGCCGCTCAAAATCCGGTTGCGAATCGGAAAATTCTGCGGCGCCGCAAACGTTCCCAGCCGAAATTCGGAAATCAGCGCGCCGCCCAGCGCGAGAATCTGTTCCGACAGCCGCGAATTTTCCTTCGGATAAATCACATCCGCGCCCGTCCCAAACACCGCGACTGTCTTGCCCTTGGCTGAGATTGCTCCGCGATGACTCGCGGTGTCGACCCCCCGGGCCATACCACTGATAATGACCAGCCCCTGCGCCGCCAGATCGCACGCCAACCGCTCAGCCATCCCGGAGCCGTAAGGCGTGGGATGCCTCGTCCCCACCATCGCGATCCCAGGCTGCGTCAACACCTCAGGATGCCCGCGAACATAAAGCACCAACGGCGGATCGTAAATTTCTTTCAGTCGATGCGGGTAACAACGATCTTCAAGAGATAGTACGGTCACTCCCGCGGCCGCAGCCCGTGCAATCTCTTCCCGCGCCAGTTCCGCAGACTTCCCAGTCGCGATCGATTGCGCCGAAACCGCCTGAATCCCCGTGCTTTCCAGTTCTGTCAAAGGCGCATGAAAGACCGCCTCCGCGCTGCCAAAATGCTCGACCAGTTTCCTCGCCTTCGTTGGCCCCAGGCCGGGCGTAAGCGAGATGGCAAGCCACTCCAGAATATGAGTCGTAGAAGGCGATGCGGCAACAGCATTAGGCACGTCTACTCCTAATCTTTAGGATCCATGTCTTTCCAATTGCATGGACAGAGGCTGGGCGGACTGTAATCATTCACGGAAAGCGGTGTCAAGGTCAGCCGTCACAAACACCTGTCAAAAACCCGTCTGCTAGAATCAAAACAGGAATGAGACCTCTGCGCATCTCTGCGATTTCCTACCTCAACACCGCTCCCCTCATGTGGGATTTCGAACACAGCGAGGCCGGCCGCGACTTCGATATCTCCTACACCCTGCCTTCGGCCTGCGCCCGCGCACTGCAGGCCGGAATGGCCGACATCGGCATCATCCCGGCAGCCGCCTACGCGCAAGTTCCGGGCTTGATGCTTTTGCCGGGCGTCGCGATTGCTTCGCGCCGGCCGGTGCGTTCCATTCTCCTCGTCAGCCGAGTTCCGGTAGACCAAATTCGCACTGTGGCTCTCGATACCTCTTCGATGACTTCGGTCGCGCTGACCAAGATCCTCTTCGAAAAATGGCTGGGTGGCGGCAGAACATTCACCTCAATGGACCCGAATGTCGAAAAAATGCTGGCCCAGCACAATGCCGCATTAGTGATAGGAGATCCCGCGCTGCAAATCGACCGCTCACGCTATCTAACACTCGATCTAGCCGAGGAATGGATTCGCCACACCGGCAAGCCCTTCGTCTTCGCCTTCTGGGCAGTCAGGCAGAATGCTCTGCAGGAAGATGCCCAGTATGGGGAAGATGCACTGTGTGGGGACGGGCGCCCCCGCCCGTCCGCGTCGCGAAGCGACGCTCGTAAGCACGCGGAGGATCTGGCCACGATTTTCCAGCAATCCCGCGACCACGGCCTCGAACCCGCCAGCCTCGGCCAGATCACCCGCGAATGGGCGCCTCGTCTGGGTCTCAAAGAAGACGACGTACACTCCTACCTCACCGAAAATATTTATTACCAGCTCGACCCTCCCTGTCTGGAAGGTCTTCAACTTTTCTATCGCTACGCGGCAGAGATCGGCGCGCTGCCTGCCGCGCCCCAGATCGATTTCCTGAGCGCCGCGAAAGCCTCTATAGCGTAAGGGAGAGGAACCGGTACCCTGAACCTGAATGCTTCTCCATCCCCATCCGTTGCTGGCAATGTCTGCCTGGCAACATCTGCGCCGCCTCGGTGGACCAGGTCTGGTTCTGCTCGGCATCGCCGACAACTCCATCATCCCGCTAACCGGCAGCATGGACGTCCTCACCATCTGGCTGGCCGCCCGTCACCGCGAACCGTGGCCCTACTATGCTCTGATGGCCACGCTAGGCTCCGTAATCGGCGGCTACATTACCTATGCTCTGGCCCGCAAGGGCGGCAAAGAAGCCATGGAGCGCAAGCTCTCGAAAAAAAGAGCAGCCCAGTTTTCCAAAGCATTTGCCCGCTGGGGATTCGCCGCCGTCGCCATCCCTGCCCTGATGCCGCCCCCATTTCCCTTCGTGCCTTTCCTATTGGCCGCAGGCGCGATGCAGTACTCGCCCAAGAAATTTCTGGGAGCCCTAACCCTTGGCCGCGGCGTCCGCTACACCATCGCCGCCGGCCTCGGATACCACTACGGCCGCCACATCCTGCGCTTCTTCTCGCAATACTACAAACCGGCGATGGCAATACTGATCGGCTTGGCAGTAATAGGCGCAGTGCTATCGCTAATCCAATATCTACGCATGAAGAAAGAAATAACCAATGATTGTCTTCGCGTCCTTCGCGCCCTTCTCCGGGATCTTCGCGGTTAAGGCTTTTGGATTTGGCCGAAACTAATCCCCTGCCCCCAACTCCATTAGAATTAGATTTCCCACATGTCCCTAACCAAATCCCAAGCCCTGGAGATGTTCCACTCCGACGACCTGATCGGCATCGGCATGGAAGCCGACGCGGTCCGCCGCAAGCTGCATCCCGAAGGCACGGTCACCTACATCATCGACCGCAACATCAACTACACGAACTTCTGCACGGAATACTGCACCTTCTGCGCCTTCTATCGCCCGCTGAAAGGCCCCGCCGCGAAAGAAGGCTACATCCTCGATTTCGACACCATCTACGAAAAGATTCGAGAGACCGTCGAACTCGGAGGCACCGGAGTGCTGATGCAAGGCGGCCTGCATCCCGATCTAAAGATCGACTGGCACGAGAAAATGCTGCGCGGCATCAAAGAGCGTTTCCCGAAGATTCATCTGCACTGCTACTCCGCCTCCGAGATCATCGCCATAGCCGAGTACAGCGAACTAAGCATTCGCGATACGATTCTCCGCCTGCGCGACGCCGGACTAGATTCCATCCCCGGCGGCGGCGCAGAAATTCTCGACGACGAAGTCCGCTACAAAATCGCCCGCCTAAAATGCCTCACCAACGACTGGATCAACGTCCACCGCACCGCCCACCAGATCGGCATGCGCACCACCGCAACCATGATGTTCGGCGTAGGCGAAAACTACGAACACCGCATCAACCACTTCCAGCAACTCTACGACCTGCAAGAAGAAACCGGAGGCTTCACCGCCTTCATCCCCTGGAGCTTCCAGCCGCAAAACACCGCGCTAGGCGGCCGCCACTGGGACGAAGCCACCGCCGTCGAATACCTGAAAGTCCTGGCCATCTCGCGCCTCTTCCTGTCGAACTTTCTGAACGTGCAGTCGAGCTGGGTAACGCAAGGCCTGAAAGTCTGCCAGATGGGCCTCCGCTTCGGCGGCAACGACGTAGGCTCGGTCATGTTAGAAGAAAATGTAGTAAGAGCCGCAGGCGTCACGAACTGCACGACTGAAGAAGAGTTACGCCGCATAATCCGCGACGCGGGCTTCCGGCCCGCGCAGAGGGATACCCTCTACCGGCAGTACTTCCTGAACTAGCTCGTGTAGAGCGGGCGCCCCCCGCCCGCTGCCTTTGACTTTGTTGTTGACTCGGCCCAGTCTCTATGTCCCTCGCGACCGGAAGGGCATGACTTCAGTCGTGCCTCAAGCCACCCAAAGAAAGACCCCGGCTTCGGCCGCTGAGGCGGGGACGCTGCTACCCGCATTCATTCGCCGCATGTTCGCCGCCATCATCCTGAACTCGCTGCTGATAAGTATAAGAAAACAAGGCGAATATAAGCAGGATTGTGCACTTGATATAAGTTTGGGGTGTACAATTTCGGATTATGCCGCCGTCCATAACCAAGAGGTTCGCCAAAGCGTTTTACGAAGGGGTGTGGGGAACGGTGGAAGACCGCATAGCGGATATTGTTGTTATAGGCGCTGGGGCACTGGCATTTCTTCTGCGAAATCACTTCGCTTGGCACAAGATTCAGGAGAACGGTAGAGAGGCGCTAACTCTTTCCGTGTGGGTGTTATTTGCGTTGATCGTGTGGCACGCATTCAGGGCAGCATCGACTGTTGCAAAGGAAATCAAGACTGAAGCATCCCAGCCAAATGCAGCTCCACGTTATTTGCCGCTCTTTACAAGCACTGGGGAGAAAGTTCCTGTAGATGGGCCTGTAGTTCCCACTTATTCGCGGCCGCGTCTGAAATTGATGGGTATATTTCTGTGCCTCTTGTGTGTGGCATTGGTTGCATCGGTTCTTATCTGGAAATGGAGCGGAATGGCACGCACAGCAGAAGATCACACTTCCCCGCAGGTAGACCGCGGCGCGTCTCCTGTTGTCCCGCAGTTCCCGTTTTTGATTACCACCTACAAAGCTATTATTTCTGCTAACGGAGTCGCGCCTCCAGCAATAGAGGTCCATTTCAAGAACGTGTCAGACGTTCCGCTCCGCACGAGATCGTACTACTCCGTGGGGGTTGGCGTCTGCACGACTGACCGCGACACACTGAACCGTACGGCAGAGATGACCTTTGACGCAGCTAGGAACTATGAAGGTTCAGGGAACACTCCTCCAGAACTCTCAGTCCCTCCGCACGCTGAAATGCACGTTACTCTCCAAGGAAAGACTATCAGTAAGACCAAACTTGCCAACCTGATTAAAAAACCCGGTACTGCCTGCATTTATTTTGCTGGATTTTTCGATTACGCGTTCGGGGGTCGCGCATACGAAACGCCATTCTGTGGTTTCACGGATCAATGGCACGATATTCCAAACTGCGAACTTCATAATGAGCCGGCGCTCGTTTCGGACATAAAGCAGGCCGCTCCCCATCCACAACCCGGCTCCGTACCTATGCAGGTTATTACGAATGCACCAAATAGCGCGGCAATAGGCATAAAAACGGGGACGGTTAACGTGAATCCTGATCCCGCAAAAGAGGTGACTACATATTTTCTCAACGGGGAGCAGCGAATCAGCAAGCCTGGCAGCACGACAGGCACTCTTGGCGATAGGGACGCTTATGACAAAACGCTGGAACTGGCATCGCAACATCAGTGGTCTCAAGTGTTGAGTCTCGCCGAAGTTGAAATTGCAAAGGCTCCGACGTGGATGACTCCGTACTATTACAAAGCGCTAGGAGAAGCGAATGCGCAGCATTTGGATAAAGCGATTGAGTTGTTTAAGTACGTTGAGAGCAACGTAGAGGGGAATGCAGATTACGGCGATTTAGCGGATAAGGCGAGAGAGTTTCGCGCCAAAGTCGAGAAGCTCAAGCAGGAACGCCCTTAAGCCACCTTCGTGAGTTCCTTGAATTCGAGGTTGCCAGAGTGAGCCCGTAGAACCGAGCGTCGGGAGCCGCAGAGACACCATGCCGATCTTGGACAAATCAGTACAGAAGGACTTCTTAGAGAAGGACCTCTACGACGCGCTCCGCTGGCTGCTCGTGGGTGCAGTCGCGTGGAAGGCGGCTCCGACAGAACCCGACCGCTACGGCCACCAATGTGTACTCGCGATGCTCACGACCTTCGTGCAGGCACGCGCGCTCTACGAGTTTTTCTATGCAACTGGCAAGGGCGACGACGCCCGGGCGGCTCACTTTGCTTATGGATGGAACGAGCCCAAGAGCGCTTTCTACTCGAACTACATGAATGCCAGCATGCCGGCAAATAAACGAGTGTTCCACCTCGTCTACGATAGGGGCCAGCACTCCGGGGGAATGGGCAGCCGTCAACTCAAAGAACAAGTGCTTAATTTCGCCAGCGACTTACTCAACCTGACCGAACGATTCATCCAACGTGTCGAACCGGATTTTCGCAACAGCGCTCAGTACGCACTAGACAGAGCCCTCGCCGAGGCCCAATCTGCGGCGGACTACTACGGCATCGGCAATCCGTTCGTTGGACCTTAGGCATGGCGGGCGCCGGGTGCCCCACTGCTCGCTTCTTTTGCGAGAAGCGGGATTGCGGCGCGAGCGCCGCCCTCGATTTCGCCACCGTCTAAAAATGCAAACGGCCCCGGAATCTCCGAGGCCGTTCGCGAGAGCCGGTAGCCGGCACCCCATCAAGGTATCAAGTAGATTATCGGCCCGGCGTTCACAGTAAATCAAGTTACTTTAAGGAAAGCCGCACCCCATCAACGAACTCTCCACTTGTCCCTGAGAGACATTCCTTCACGAGGAAGGAATGGACCCGGAGGGATTCGAACCCTCACCTAATATAATACCTTGATGGGGTATCGTGCTACCGTTACACCACGGGCCCACGGGAGAAGCTTAAGCCAGCGCGGCGGGTTCGCAATGGCTCCCTGCGAAAATTTGTCATATAGAGTTTCGTTTCGGGAACACTGATTTCGCCGCCGTCTGAAAATGCAAACGGCCCCGGAATTCCCGAGGCCGTCGCGAGAACCGATAAATCGGTACCCCGTCAAGGTCACCCTTATTATCGAGACAACGCCGCCACAAATCAAGTTACTTTAAGGAGAGCCGCGCCCCATCTTGCGAACCCTCCACTTGTCCCTGAGCGACAATCCTTCCGAAGAAAGAATGGACTTGGAAAGACTCGAACTAGTTCCCCGCCACATAAGCCTGCCCCGCACCCGCCAACGCCATTTTCTTATACACGCTATTAAAGCGAATTCGAATCATCCAGAAGATCAACAGCACCAGTGGCAGCAAGGCTGGCACCAGGAGTGCCGGTGATCCGCGCAACCACGTGGGAAACACCTGTTGCTGGCCCAGGAAGAAAGAACCGGTGGCGATGAACCATCCAAAGCACATGCGCCAGAGATGGCGCGCAATCCGCCGTTTGCCGGAAATTCCGCGCACGATCATGCGGAGATCTCCGATCGCGGCCAGCAGAATTATCGACCCCATGAAAAGTTGCATGAAGGGATAAGTTCCAGCATCTACCGCCTCCCGCCCTGCCATCTTTTGGAATCCATGGAATACGCTGAGCACCCCCACTGACAATGCAAACAGAAAACCAATCCAATCGGCAACGCCAGTTTCACCATCTCTGCGCCGTGCCGTCGCCCAAGCCGTTGCCACCATATAGATCGTTAGAAAGCCGCCGAACACATTGTTGGGCTGGTGCTTCATGTACGCGAGGCAAGAGGCGGCCGCCGCCATAGAAAGCATCGATACGACAAAGACGTTTCCCGCCTTCGCATGCCAGCGAGAGCCTTTGCCGAAAGACATCGCGGCGGCGCCCGCGACCATGGCCAACAGGCCGGCTGTAACGTGAAAAACCAGTAACGGCATTCGCATTCTCCAACTCCTCTCGAGCGCTATTCAGGATACGCAAATAGGGCCAGAAAGTTTCAAGTTTTGGGGAGTCGCCGGTTGGCTCGTCTGCAAGAATTGAGATTTTTGCCCGAACGCCCACTCGATTTCGCCGCCGTCCGAAAATGCAAACGGCCCCGGAATCCCCGAGGCCGTTCGCGAGAGCCAATGATCAGCACCTCGCCATGGTCACAAGATCATTATCGGAAGAAACCAGTGACAAATCAAGTTACTTTAAGGAAGGGTCGCTCCTCGCCTCGCGAACCCTCCACTTGTCCCTGAGAGACAATCCTTCTGCAAGAAGGAATGGACCTGGAGGGATTCGAACCCTCACCTGCGACCATGGCGAGGTGCTATGCTGCCATTACACCACAGGCCCACGAATTTGAGCTTACTTCAGTTGTGACAACGCTCCGGGCCCCTAGCCCGCATTTATTCCGGCTCAGTTTCTTTTTGGAACAGCACTCGGGGCGCGCGACCTGGAGCCACGCTGAAATCCGCGAAAGAGGCGTTCAACGCTCCGACCACTCAAGCACGCACTGACAGCACCCTTTTTCCACAAGCAACTGTAGTTCATCCGTCACAGCTTTATTCTTGGTTCGGGAACTAAACTGTGAGAACTGTGTGCCACAGGTAGGATTTCTTGGACAATGGCTCGCAGATGGGCTAAGTCCTGTAAATGCAATATTTTACGATTCGTGATCATTGATTCTAAAGCACTTAGTCGAGGCGCTATCAATAAGTCCTTTAGATGCAATATTTTACGAGTAAGTTTTTTGTTTCCAAGATTTTAGCTAGGCACTAGGATCGTAAGTTGTTGATTACAGATATTTTACGAGCCAAAACGCGCAAATTTTTTTCATCTGAATTAAGGATCAAATCGGGATAGAATAGCTGGTCGGAGAACTTGATCGATCCTCCCGGTCGGAACTCGCGCGAACTCCAAACTCCCTTCCGCATTCGAACACGATGAAGGTTCTTTCTGCAGCTCTGTTGTTGCTCGTTGTATTGGCGCCGCCGCGCTCTCGGCGCAGAGCTTCCTTCGTCCTCCCTTTCCACCGCGCAGACTTCGACGCCTGCGCGCGCCACACTCAGCGGCATCGTCACCAAAGATCCTGGCAGCGAGCCGGTGAAGAAAGCGCTCATCGAACTGATTGCCGAGAGCCAGAGCGGTGGCGAAAACTATACCGCCGTCACCGGCGTGGAGGGCAGCTTCCGCATCGAGAACATTCTGCCCGGTCGCTACCGCATGTTTGTGGAGCGCACCGGCTACCGGGAACTCGACAAGCACCGCCCCCGCGCCGAAGGGCGCGTGCTGGCGCTGGCCGCCGGGCAGGAAATGAAGGACCTTGTCATTCATCTGCAAGCCGCGGCGGTGATTGCAGGGCGCGTCACCGATGAAGACGGCGATCCCATGGCGGAGGCGCAAGTCACCGTGCTGCACCGAACTTTCGTCGCAGGCCGCAGCCGGTGGGAGCAGGCTGGGGCTGCGCACACCAACGATCTCGGCGAGTACCGAATCCCAGCCCTCGCTGCCGGCAGCTATTTTGTTTCGGTAACGCCGCCGCCCGACTTCAGGAGTCTGATTGAAGCCAGCAGCGACGCGCCTGCGGAGGTGAGGCGAAACGTCGTTGCCGCTTTAGATAAGGTGGCGAACGCCTACCAGACTACTTATTATCCGGGCACGCGAGATCGCGGGCAGGCCGCGCCCGTTCAGCTGCACGCAGGCGATGATTTCCCGGTGAACTTCGCGCTCACGCCGAGCCCCAGCCTGACGATTCGTGGCTCGGTGGTGAACCTGCCTCCCGGTTCTACCGCGAGCGATCATGCTGCAGTCGCGGGATTTCAGTGTGGTGCTGAATGGCGCCGAGATGCGCAAAGACGGTAGCTTTGAGATTCGCGACGTGGCCCCCGGAGCGTACACGATTCTCGCCACTGTAGATAATGCGGCTGCGCCCATGATGGCGCGCCAGGCGCTGCAGATCACATCTGCGAACGTGGAAGGTCTGCGGCTCGCTCCTCAACCCGGCGGCTCGATTCGTGGCCGCGTTCGCCTAGAGGCGGGCAGCGCCGCCCGGCTCGATCCCAGCCAGATGTTTCTTCTGCTGCGCTCCGCCGACGGCGATGACGACGCGCTCAGCGCTTTTGCGATGGAAGAAAGTTTTTCGACCGTGGCGCATGTGAATCCCGATGGGAGCTTTGAGTGGAAAAACGTGCCGGCGGGACATTATTCGGTTCAGATTTCCGAGGCCAGCGCGATGCCGGATTGGTTCCTGAAATCGGTGGCTGCTGGCCGCGGCGCGGCGGACTCCGGATTCAGCGTAAGTGGCGGCACGACCACGCTCGATCTGGTAGCAAGCGCCAATGGAGCGGTCGCCGAGGGCATCGCCACCAATCAGAAGGATGAACCCGTCGCTGACGCGGTCGATCGTCGCCGCGCCCGAAGCGCGCTTCCGCAGCCATCCCGAGCGCTATCACAAAGCGATCGCCGATCAGAGCGGACGCTTCACCTTGCGCGGCCTGCCTCCGGGCGATTACACGCTGTTCGCCTGGGAAAGTGTCGGTGGCGAAGCCTACGACAACCCTGAATTCCTCAAGAGCTACGAAGGCCAGGGCAAAGCGCTGAGCGTGACCGAAGGCGAGCGAAAAAGCGTGCAGCTCAGGACGATTCCCGCATCAGACGACGACGGTCAACGCTGAGCGAAGCCGGCAAGATGCCGGCTCTGCGAAATCCGGTAGAATAGAGGTTTTCACCGGACCCCTTGCTCCGTTCTGATCTCATCCTGTCTTCGCTGCTGGCTGCGTGGACTGCCCCTAAGGGCATTGGGCCCTATCTCCGCCAGCATTTGTTGGATAAGACTTTTCAGGGTCTCTACCACACTGATGCATTCGATCGCGCGCTGCTGATTCCGTATTTCATTGTGCTGATCCTGCTGGCCGGTTACGGAATGCACCGCTACATTCTGGTTTACCTTTATTACAAGCACAAGAAAAACCGCACCACCGAACCGGCTGCGTACTTCGATGAGTTGCCGCGTCTTACCGTGCAACTGCCCATCTTCAATGAGCAGTACGTGGTCGAGCGGCTGCTCGAATCGATCTGCAAGCTGAAGTATCCGCGCGAGAAGCTCGACATTCAGGTGCTTGACGATTCTACCGACGAAACCGTCGAAGTCGCGCGCAATCTGGTTGAGCGGTATGCTGCGCTGGGCAATCCCATCAGCTACCATCACCGCACCAACCGCGCGGGCTTCAAGGCAGGAGCGTTGGCTGAGGGTCTGAAGACTGCGAAGGGCGAGTTCGTCGCCATCTTCGACGCCGATTTCACCCCGCCCGAAGATTTTCTGCTGCGCACTATCCATCACTTTACCGACCCTAAGATCGGGATGGTGCAGACGCGCTGGACGCACATCAACCGCAATTATTCTTTGCTCACGCAGGTGGAAGCCATCCTGCTTGACGGCCACTTCGTGCTCGAGCACTCGGGACGCGCCCGCAGCGGAGTCTTCTTCAATTTCAACGGCACCGCCGGAGTTTGGCGGCGCGTAACTATCGACGAAGCCGGCGGCTGGCAGCACGATACGCTTACGGAAGACACCGATCTCTCCTACCGCGCCCAACTCAAGGGATGGAAATTCATCTACCTGCAGGATGTCGAGTGTCCCGCCGAATTGCCGGTGGAGATGACCGCGTTCAAAACCCAGCAGGCGCGCTGGGCCAAGGGGTTGATCCAGACGGGAAAGAAGATTCTGCCGCGCGTGCTGCGGAGCGACGCCCCTTTTCACACCAAGGTCGAAGCCTGGTACCACCTCACCGCGAACCTCAGCTATCCGCTGATGATCGTGCTTTCAGTGCTGATGTTGCCGGCCATGATCATCCGCTTTTATCAGGGATGGTTTCAGATGCTCTTCATCGACCTGCCGTTGTTCATGGCGTCCACGTTTTCAATTTCGAGTTTCTATCTGGTTTCGCAGCGCGAACTCTTTCCAAAAAGCTGGCCGCGGGCGCTGCTGTATCTGCCGTTCCTCATGGCCCTCGGCATCGGTTTGACCATCACCAACACCAAGGCGGTGATCGAGGCGCTGATCGGCAAGGAGAGCGCCTTCGCGCGCACGCCTAAGTACCACGTGGAATCCAGGAAAGACAAAGTCGGGGCCACCAAGTACCGCAAGCGCCTGGGCTGGGTGCCCTGGCTCGAACTGGTGATCGGTGCTTACTTTGCGCTCACTGTATTCTATGCGGTCGAGAACGAGAACTTCGTCACCGTTCCATTCCTTGTGTTGTTCGTAGTCGGGTACTGGTACACAGGATTGATGTCTCTGTTGCAAGGCCGTTTCGGGGGCGTGGACCTTAGCGCGGAGACTCACACCAAGCCGTTCCCTGTCGGAGTGTGAAAATTGACGGCTGCGTTTGGCTGGTTGGAGAGCGGGCTAGGGCGCCCGCTCGACAGCCGGCGGTACCTGATGCGCGTTCCTGGATGCGGCGCTACTTGGCTTTCTTTCGCTTGACTGCTCGGTTTACAATCCACTCGCCAAAAGTTCTCATCGGGCCCGGCACGCCGGTTGAACTCCGCCAGTAAGCACGTCCGAAGGAGGATCCGATGCTTCGTTTCCGCAAACTGCTTTCTCTCCTCGGTGTGGCAGTCTTTGCCGTTTCGCTGCTCAGTTGCGGCGCTCACGATTCCAACGAGTACTTCGTATTCGTGGCGGCTAACCTTCAGGTACCCTACTGGCAGGCGGCTGGCGCGGGTTTCAACAAGGCGGCCGCGCAATTCAAGGTGCGCTCTGACTTCGTAGGCCCCAACACCTACGACCCTAAAGCCGAACGCGATGCGCTCGACCAGGCAGTGCAGCAAAAGGCTTCCGGCATACTACTGGGCGTGACCGACCCTGCCCTGCTCAAGGACAGCATCGACAAAGCGATTGCCGCGGGGATCCCGGTAATTACCGTGGACTCCGACGCCCCCGCCAGCAAGCGGCTGTTCTTCATCGGCACCAACAACTATGCGGCCGGCGTGAGCGGAGGCATGCGCCTGGCGAAGGAGTTGAACGGCAAAGGCAACGTCGTAGTCTTTACCATGCCCGACCAGCACAACATGCAGGACCGTCTGCGCGGATACCGGGATGCACTCGAGCACACCAGCATCAAGATAACGCGCGTGGTTGATATTCAGGGTGATCCCCGCATCGCCTTCGATACCACCACCCAAATCATCGGCAAGGAAAAAGATCAGGTCGACGCCTTCGTCAGCCTGGAGGCGCAATCGGGCAAAGAAGTTGCCAGTGTGCTCAACAGCTACCACATCAGCGGCAAAGTTGTGATGGCGATGGACACCGACGCCGAAACCCTGGAGTGGGTGAAGAAGGGCGGCATCGCCGCTACTATCGCGCAGAAGCCCTACACCATGGCCTTCGTGGGCATGCAGATGCTCGACAACCTTTATCATCACAAGCCCCAGTCGCTTGAGACGGCCTGGTCGAAAGACAGTTTTGCGATAATTCCATCCTTCGTGGATACTGGTTCTGCCCTGATCGACAAGCGCAACGTCGACTCGTTCCTGCAGGCAAAACAAAGCGCCACCGGCGGGCAGAAGTAATCTGGGCTCTTATCGAAGATCCAACGGCCGCCCGGTGACGACGGGGCGGGACGCACGTCAAACGAACGGATGGACTACACGATGCGAAAACCGCAGTCTTCTTTTTTCCTGGTAGCTGTCTTTGCCGGCATTTTCCTTCTCGGCGCCGCTGCCTCGAGCTTTGCCATCGATCGACAGCCCAACGCCGATTATCACGCCCGCCGTGAAGCGCTGGCAAGGAAAGTTGGAGGTGTCGTGGTTCTGTTTGCAGCCACAGAGAGCGACGGCCCCAACAACCTCTACGGCTTTCGCCAGGACGACAACTTCTACTATCTCTCGGGATTGAGCGAACCGGGTGCGGCCTTGCTGATTGCGTCGGCGGCCGAGGCTAAGGTCGAGACGCCCGCGCGTGCCTACACCGAGATTCTTTTTCTGCCTCCGCGCAATCTCACCCAGGAGAAGTGGACCGGCCCCAAGCTCGGCGCGGAGAACCCCGAAGCCTCGAAGATTACCGGCTTCGATCACGTCGAAGATATGGGGCAACTCCCCAACGACGTCGCGAAGTACGTGGGCGCCGCGAGGCCCGCTATTTATACCGATGTGGCTACCCACGGTGAGACCTCTCCCTCGGCCGCTCCGCTGGCGTTTCTAAAGCGGCTCAATGCGTACATATCTTTTCAGGACGCGAAGCCGATGATCTCGTCGCTACGCACTACGAAAGACGCTGGAGAAATGGCGTTGATCCAAAAAGCGGTCGACGCCTCGGTTGCCGCGCACTTCGCCGCGTTCAAGGCTGTGAAGCCGAACGTGAACGAGCGCGAGATCTCCGCTCTCATGCAATATGAGTGGGGCAGGCGCGGCTGTGAGCGCGTGGCCTATGCGCCCATCGTGGGTTCGGGTTACTTTTCAACCGTGCTGCACTACTCGGAGGACGACAAGTTCATGAAGTCCGGGGACGTGGTGGTCATCGATGCCGCCGGCGAGTATTCGATGTACGCCTCCGACATCACGCGCACACTTCCGGTCAACGGCCACTTTACACCGCGCCAGCGCGAGATCTACGACATTGTTCTAGGCGCGCAGACGGCTGCCGCCGCCGCTTTCAAATCGGGTAAGTCAAACATGAAGCGCGACGACCCGGACTCGCTCCAAAAAGTTGCCTTCGATTACATCAATACCCACGGAAAAGACCTGCACGGCGAACCGCTGGGAAAATACTTCATCCACGGACTGGGACACTATGTCGGCCTCAACGTGCACGATGCCAATGACTACAGCGTTCCCTTTGGGCCCGGCGCGGTCTTCACCCTCGAACCGGGAATTTATATTCCCGAGGAAAACCTCGGTGTGCGCATCGAAGATGACTACTATGTGGACCCGGACGGCAAGCTGATCAAGCTGAGCAGGGCCCTGCCTTCGACTGCCGATGAGGTGGAGAGACTGATGAAGTAAAGGCGGTGGTCAGTGGCCAGTGATCAGCAGGGCCAAAGACGCGGTTTCCTTCGCTTTTACTGACCACTGACCACTGACACTATCACTGCTACGAAATGTACTCCCGGATATACTCGTCCTCGGAGCGCCCCAACTCGTGCAGGTCGCCGTCGAAAATTACTTTGCCGTCGCGCAGGATCAGAAAACTCAGCGGCACATCGCAATGCTTGCCGGCCGGCAGCGGCACGATGTGGTTGGTTTCCTTGTCGAACTGATGGGTGGCCATGGTGAAAGCATCCTGCAGGCGGTGCGTCACCAGCAGAGCGCTCGTCTTGTAAACGTCGCGTTGCTTCACAATCAATTCGATGATGGTGTTCGAGGTTACCGGATCGAGGCCTCCGGTGGGTGAGTCATAGAGCAGCAGTTCTGGTTGCGTAATTACCGCACGCGCGATGGCCACGCGCCGCCGCATGCCGCCCGAAAGCTCCGAGGGATAAAGATCGAGCGTGTGCTCCAATTCCACGAAGCGCAACGCCTCGCGCACTCTGCGGTCAATGTCTTCGTCATAGATGCCATGCTCTTCCGTCAGCCGGTACGCAACATTTTCTTTCACCGTAAGAGAATCGAACAGGGCGCTCTCCTGAAAGACCATCCCAATCTTGCCACGCAACTCAAACAGATCTTCTTCTTGCATTTGCGTCACGTCCTGCCCCAACACAACGATGCGTCCCGAGTCCGGACGGATCAGTCCCAGCACCAGCTTGAGAATCAAGCTCTTGCCTGAGCCCGCTACGCCGAACAGCGCTTTGGTTGCGCCCCGGGCGAGGTGAAAGGAGACTCCGCGCAGCACTTCCATGTCGCCGAAGGAGACGGCGACGTCTTCAAACACGATGGCCGGCGTGGAATTCTCCGGCGTGGTTACAACAGCGCGATCGAGCGGCAAGGTGGGCGCGGACATGGAATTAGTGATAAGCAAGCACGGCCATCAGGAATCGTGTAAGGAACAAATCGAACGCCAGGATCATCACGGAAGCCGCGACCACGGCTTGCGTGGTGGCACGGCCCACACCCTGGGTCCCCCCGCGCGCGTTCATGCCATAGAAACAACCTATGGTCGCAATGACGAAGCCGAACAGAACCGGCTTCAACAGTCCCATGAACACATCCTGAAACACCAGCGTTTGCCAGGCGTTGGACCAGTACTGCCGGGCATCGAGACGCAGCAGTACTTTGGCAATGAACAATCCTCCGGTCAGGCCTACAAGATCGGAAATGATGGTCAGGAAGAACAGCATGAACACCGTGGCGGTCACGCGCGGTGTGACCAGCTTCTTCATGGGGTCGGTGCCCAGAGCTCGCATGGCGTCGATCTGTTCGGTGACCACCATCGACCCCAGTTCGCTGGCCATGCCGGAGGAATTGCGCCCCGCCACCATCAGGCTGGTCAGCACGGGCCCCAGCTCGCGCACCATGGAAGTCGAGACCAGCTGCCCGACCAGAGTGATGGAGCCGAAACGCTCCAGCGTGTTGGAGGCCTGCAGCGCCAGCACGGCTCCGGTAAAGAAGCCGGTGAGAACTACGATGGGCAGGGATCCCACCCCGATGGTGTCTGCCTGCAAGGCCATGTCGGCGAAGTAGTGCGGCTTGCGAAAAAGATTCGCGATGGCCTGACCGCAGAACAGAACGTAATCCTGCACTGTCTGGACTTTTTCTTTGGCGATGTATGTAGGCGAGGCGAGTTCCATACTTTCCCGAAAACTATAACAGAAGGGCAGAGATCAGTGATCAGTGGTCAGAGATCAGTGGTCAGAAAAATCGGCCTGGCTTTGGCGCGGAAAGTATGGTGCGGGGCGACTGGCCACTGACCACTGACCACTCTCTTCTATCCCCGCGTCTTCTTCTTGATCTCGATATTCAACCGGCGGATTTTCTGGTTCAGGGTGGAGAGCGGCACTTTGAAGTGTTCGGCGGCTTCGGTCTGGTTCCAGTTGCACTTCTCCAGCATGTCGGTGATGATGCGCCGCTCCACGTCTTCCACGATTTCAAACAGCGAAGCATCCGCGGGCGGGTCGTGCAAGGTGAAGGCTGAACCCCGTCCGAGCAGATGATCGGGCAGCAGATCGAGGCCGATTGCTGTTCCGGAGGAGAGCACCACCGCACGTTCGATTACGTTTTCCAGTTCGCGCACGTTGCCCGGCCAGGAATAAGCCATCAGCGGCCGCAACGCCTCCGGCGTGATGTGCCGCACCGGGCGGTCATTTTCCTCGGCGTACTTCTTCAGGAAGAAATCTACGAGCAGCGGAATGTCCTCTTTGCGCTGTCGCAGGGGAGGAAGCTCGATAGTGATCACATTCAAGCGGTAGAACAGATCTTCGCGGAAGCGTCCGTCGCGCACCGACTGGCGCAGATCGATATTGGTGGCGGCGATGATGCGCACATCCACCTGCATCTCCTGCACTCCGCCGAGATGCATGAAGCGGCGATCTTGCAAGACGCGCAGGATCTTGGCCTGCGTGTCCAGACCCATAGTGGCGATTTCGTCGAGAAACAGCGTGCCGCGGTCGGCCATCTCAAACAGACCTTTCTTGGAAGCGATGGCGCTGGTGAATGCGCCCTTCACATGGCCGAAGAGAGTGGATTCCAGTAGGTCCGTCGGCATGGAGCCTGTATTGACCGGGACAAAAGGCCGGTCGTGCCGCGGCGAGTTCAGATGCAGGGCCTTGGCGATGACTTCTTTGCCGGTTCCGCTTTCGCCCTGCAACAGCACCGTAGAGCGGCTGTTCGCCACCTGGGCGACCATGTCGAAGATTTTCAGCATCGGCTCGCTTTTGCCCACGATGTTTTCGAAGTTGTAACGCTGCTTGAGGGCGCGCTTCAGTTGAATGTTCTCTTCTTCGGCCCTGCGCCAGCCCACGGCGGCGCGGACGTCGGCGAGAAGCTTTTCGTTGTCCCAGGGCTTGGTAACGAAGTTGGCGGCGCCGGACTGCATGGCGCGCACTGCATTCTCCACCGTCCCGTAGGCCGTGATCATGATGACGGGCAGGCGAGTCTCGTGGGCGCGAATCTCGGTCAGGATTTCCAAACCATCCCGGCCGGGCAGGGCGAGATCGAGCAGGATCAGGTCGAAAGGATGTTCGCCGATGCGCTGCAGGCCGGCTTCGCCGGTCGCTGAGGTCTCCACCGCGAAGCCTTCCACCTCCAGCAGAGTCTGCAGAGATTCGCGAATCTCTGCCTCATCGTCGATGATGAGCACCGCTCCGGCGAGACCCGGCGTTCTGGGCGCTCCATTCATGAACGTGCGCGAGATGACGGCGGCATCAGACATATTCCGCCTTGGACCCGACTGCCTTCTTGCTTAGAGGGAAGTCGAGAATAAATGTTGTGCCCGCGCCGGGGCTGCTTTCCACACGAATCTTGCCCGCATGCTCCTGAATAATGCCGTAGGTCACAGAGAGGCCAAGGCCGGTGCCGCGCGCCTGGCCTTCTCGCGGCGAAGTCTTGGTGGTGAAGAAGGGATCGTAAATACGCTGAATGTTTTCCGGCGCGATGCCCGTTCCCGTGTCGGACACGCACACGCTGACGCTTTCGCCGTTGAGCGTGGCCACGCGCAGCGTGCCGCCGCCCGGCATGGCATCTTTGGCGTTGAGAAACAGGTTCAGGAAAACCTGCTGCAATCTTCCGGCATTGCCTTGAATGGCGGGCAATTTGGGTTCGAGCGCGTTCTGTACTTCTACCTTGGCCACCTTGAACTGGTGTTCGAGCAGGGCGAGAGTGTCGGCGATGACCTTGTTGACATCGACGTCGCCGATTTCGCTGCCGCTGGTGCGCGAGAAGTTCAGCAGGTTGTTTACAATCTCCGACGCGCGGAAGGTCTGCCGCGTGATCTTTTCGAGCAGGCTTGTCTTCTGCGGATCGCCCTGCAGTTGTTTGCTCAGCATCTGCGTGTAAGAAGAAATCACGGCCAGCGGCGTGTTGACTTCGTGAGCCACGCCCGCCGCCAGCAAGCCGATGGACGAAAGCTTGTCGGCCTGGGAAAGCTGGACTTCGAGATCGACACGCTCCGTAATGTCGTCCATGATGACCAGCCGTCCGATGACCTGGAACTTGCGCGTCACCAGAGGGGCGATAGCCACATTCACGGTGCGGACTTCGCCCGCGGGCGTTTTCAAACGGAACTTGTACAGGTTGCGAATGCCCGCGTCCTGCCGCATCCGATTGAATTCGTCGACAAACTCCGCCGGGAAAATGGTTTTCAGCGGCTGGGTCAGGGTCTGCCAGCGCGGCACCGCATACATCACTTCCATCTGCGCGTTCCAGCTCTCGATGCGGTCTTCCATATCGAGCGCCATCACACCGACATTGATGGATTCCACGATGTTTTCGTTGAAGTCCTTGAGGCGCTCGTATTCCGCCGCCTTCTGTTGCAGCGAGGCATAAAGCTGTCCATTCTGGATGGCGATGCCTAGATAGCCACCCAGCGTCTCCAGCAATTCCATGTCTTCGCTGGAGAGAAAGTCGCCTTGCATGGTCTTGCCGAGGCCGAGTACGGCAATAGTCTTCTGCTGGGCACGGCACGGGATGTAGTAATTCAGGTCGAGCTTGGCAATGGCTTGCTGCGCCTCCGGCGTCTCGCGAGGCACCAGGTGCGTGTTCTCAAAGAAAAGATGTCCAGCGAGTTCGGGCCGCGGCGCGCTCAGGAACGAGAGGTCAACGTTGCCGGGCGCGGTCAAGCCAAAGGACTTGGCGAGCACAAATTGCCCGGCTGCGTCGCCCGCCAGGAAAATTGCCATGCGGTCGACCGCGAGCGTGCGGGACAAGCGGTCGATCAGCGACGAGAGAAGAGTATTCAGGTTGGTTTCAGAACCCAGTTCGCGGCCGAACTCGAGCAGCGTGCGGCGATAGTCATAGCTGGTGCGGTAGAAGAACTGGTCGATGTGGTCTTGAATCCATTTGCGGACGGGATCGAACAGCAGCGCCGTGACTACCACAGCCAGCACCAAGCCCATCGGACCGGAACTGGGCCGCCAGTTGTGCACCAGCAGCGCCACCCCGGCCACCAGCGCGAAATACATTCCCACCACAATCGCCGCTGCCAGCGTGTAGACCACGCCGCGCTTGAAGATGAGGTCTACATCCATCAGGCGGTAGCGGAAGATGGCATAGCCGAACGTGAGCGGCAGCAACGCCAGCGACAGCGCCGACACCTTCATGGCTGCGCCGGGCAACGAACCCGTGAGGTACGGGATGACGTAGAAGATGGTGTAGGGAACGATGGCTAAGATGGTGCCGCGGGTCACCCACTTCAGCTGCTGGCGCAGAATCGTGGTACTGGCGTGCCGGTAGCTGTACCAGAGCAAGCCGGCAGCGGCCAGGAAGAACACCGATCCGTAGGACATTTCCATCCGGTCGAGGTTCCAGCGCAGCCGCTCGCTGGCCTGAAGCACGCGCATGGCGGTGAGGTGCGCGGTAAGAAGAATTGCCGCCGGCATGTAGACCATCGCCAGCAGCCAGGGATGTTTGCGCACAAAGTCGCGCTTCTCTGGGAAAGTAAGAACGAAGTGAAGAAACAGCGCCGGCTGCAACACTCCGGCGGCGATGTTGCCCCAATAAATCGTCCAATCGAAATCGTTCAGCTTGCCGGTGTATTTGAAGGAATAGGCGATAAACGAGACCAGGCAAAAGATGTAGAAGTGCGTCGATCCGGCAGCGGTCCAGCGGCGCAACAGAACGTAAAGGCCAATGCCCAGATAGATGAGGGCAATCAGCCGCAGCCAGTTATTGAGCGAACGCTCGGCCGGAACCAGAATGACGCTGGAATCGAGAGGAACGGATTGCCGGAGCAGGGAATACGAGGCTTTCGACCAGACGCCGTTGCGATAGAGTTGGCGCTCCAACCCCGGCATGTTCTGGACTTCGCCTCCGTTGACGGAAACCAGTTGGTCGCCGGGTTTGATGCCGCTCCGGGCGCCCGGGCCGGCTGGGTCGACCCGGTCAGCGGTAAGGCGTCCGCCATTTTCCACCCACCAGACGCCGTCGTCTGGAACCAGGAACTTCCACTCGGAGTTGAAATTGAAGCCGGCAAAAACGACCGCAGCCACCGTCAGAAGGAACAGCAGGACAGCGACCGAGCGAACTTGGCTTTCCCGGTTCATACGTTTCGGCAGCGAACCCTCAGGGGGCGGACGAGGGTTAGGCTTCAAACCCCGCCAATCCTCAATAGCAACTTCGCTGCCATGTTGCTTCCCATTCTGGGACTGCTAAGTACCGTGTCTAAAGCAACTTCCAAGATTATAGATAGGTTTCCAGAAACTATGTACGCTTTTTTGGAGGGTTGTGTGGAATCTTGTATCTGACTGGGATAGAAGGTGTTAGGAAATAGCCCGAGTTAGGAACGCGTGATCGCGCCTCCCGTCACGGAGGGGGCTGGCTGTGATTCCTCAAGAGGTTGTACCTTTCGGAGCAGCGCGGCTGATCGGCGGGGCGTAACCGAGGCTACCATGAGGGCGGGCAAAGTTGTGGTAGTGTATGTTGCGCACGAATGTGGGCTATCCAGAGATCGTTCGCATCGAGAGCAGCCCGCGGTGTCCCTGGTCGGCGCAAGCTGGACCGCAGGACTGATTGGGCGCTCTCGCATCCCGCCCGAGGCGGGATGTTCGCATAGAAGAATTATGGTTGATGTTTAGGCCGAATCGACGGTTGGTGGAGCGATCTTCGCGAGAAGATCACCACCGGTAAAGGATTCAGCGTGAGATTTCCAGAGTCTTGGTCCTCAACCTCTCTGGCCGAGAAGCGGTGCCAAAAACACCGACACGATACTTTTGTCCTTGACACCGCCTTCGCTCTTATCGAGGGGCACCCGCGCGAATAGCCCTACGACGGCCAGGCCGCCGGTTGTGCGGTTCCGGAGCCCAGACTGACCTTGATCACGTTCAGCAGTTCGTCGTTATCCGCGGGCTTCTGAAAAAATGCGGCGGCTCCGGCTTTCAGGGCGCGTTCTTCGTTGGTCTGGGGATCGCGCGCGCTCAGCACGATGACCGGAATTCCCGCCAGGTTGTCGCTCTTCTGAAGGCGATCTAGAACCACGAAGCCATCGCCTACGGGCAGGCCAAGATCCAGAATAATGAGGGCGGGACGTTCTCTCTGGGCGGCGGCAATGGCGGCATAGCCATCGGAGGCCGTAGTGACTTCATAATTGTTGGCTCGCAGGCGCAGCCGCAGGGCACGCACCAGATCGGGATCGTCGTCGACTACAAGAATCTTCGGATTTGGCATTGCAGTTCTCCTTAATTGTTGTGGTTTCAGCAGTTGTTGTTTGGTGCGCCCTTTGCGGCGCGCCATTTTTTTTCTTCCCGGCTTGTCACAATCATCTTCGTTACACTGGCAGCCACGGTTTGGACCTGCTCCTCCTGGGTCTTCCCCAGATTGCCGGATGGAAGCTTTACGGGAACCGTGGTGATGGTTAAGTTGGACTTGGTCTTGAGATCGGTCACGCGTTCCAATTGTTCGCGAATGCGCGTGGTCATGTTCCCGGAGCCCTCCATGTCCACCGAGGCCACGACGAAAACCGTCTCGGTCGTGCCCGACGTCCCCATGGGCGGCAGAACCAGATCTTTGTCGAGATAGACGCAACGGCGCAGAATCTCCAGAGACTGCAGCCAGGTTTCTTTCCAATTGCCGAGCGGAGGATTGGAGAGCGGCGCGAGTTCGACCTTCACCAGTACAAAGGCCGGACGCAAGACACCCTGATGGATGACGACCGGGGTCAGCAGTTTGGCCAGAGAATAGATGGGAATGGTAAAGCTAAAAGTACTGCCCTGGCCCGGTTCGCTTGAAACCCAGATGCGTCCCTCATGCAGCCGCACGATTTCCCGGCTGATGAATAGCCCCAGCCCCAAGCCGGCCCGATGGTCGTCGACCGAATCAGGGTCCTGATAGAGGCGTTCAAAGATCAGCGCCTTGGCTTCTGGACCGATGCCGCGGCCGGTATCGCTGACCGAAACATAGACATAACCCGGATCGGCATCCACCATGCTGACCTGGACCATGACCGACCCCTCGGCGGAGGTGAACTTGATGGCATTGTCGACCAGATTGATGAGCACCTCGAGCACACGGTCGGGGTCGGCATGCACCAGGGGCAGGCGCTGGTCGAGCCCGATTTCGAGTCCAATCTTTCTTTCGTCGGCCATAGGACGCATCATCGTAATGGTCTGCTGAACCAGTTCGCCGAGCGAGACGCAACGGGGCTCAATCCGCATCTTGCCGCCCTCGGCGCGGGTGGCTTCCAGCAGATCGCGAATCATGGCGTGCAATTGATTCACGCTCTTCTGGATGGTCTTCAGGTGATCGATCTGTTCGGGCAACAAAGGGCCGGCTAATCCGTCGACCATCAGAGACACGTACTGGTGAATGCAGGTCAGCGGGGTGCGCAATTCGTGCGAGACGTGAGACAGAAAGCGATTCTTGAACTCCAACTGCTGCTTTTGACTGATTTCCAGCGAGCGCAGCAAGCCCTGGCGTTCCACCGCGTAGCGGATCGCGCGCTCCAGGTGCTTGCTCGAGATATCGCCCTTGACCAGGTAGTCTTGAACCCCCTGGTGGACGGCTTTCATCGCCAGCACTTCATCATCCTGGCCGGAAAGCACGACAACCGGAACGTTGGGGGCGTGCTCCATCACGCGGCGAAACGTGTCGGCGCCACGGCTATCGGGAAGGTTCAGATCGAGCAGCACGACCGAGGGCGTTTCCCGGCTCAGCGATTCGAGGCCGGCCGACAGCCGGTTGACACAGTTCACTTTGACCGGAGTCTTGCATTCGATCAGCCGCAGGCGCACCAGGTCGGCGTCGCCCGGGTTGTCTTCGATCAGCAATACGTTCGTGGTGGGTTGGCGATCCATTCTTCTCTTACTCTCCTTGGGGTGGCAGGTTTACAAAACCGAACCAGAACTCTTCGATGGATTTGACCGCAAAAAAAAAGTCAGTAAGATTTCCCGGCTTGGTGACGTAACAGTTCGCGCCCATTTCGTAGCTGCGCACCACATCCTTGCGCAACTGCGAGGTGCTGAAGATCACGACCGGAATTCGCCGCAACTCCGGCCCCGCCTTCATCGCGGCCAGGACCGCCAGCCCGTCGCGCTTCGGCAGATTTAGGTCGAGGATGACCAGGTCGGGCCGGATCGCGTGCGCATGGTTTCCCCGGCGATCCAGAAGAGCCATCGCTTCCACGCCGTCCCCGGCGCTTCTGAGCTGGCTGCCACGCTTGCTTCCCGCCAGCGCTTCCCGCACCAGGGCCACATCGGCCGGGTTGTCATCCACCATGAGGATGTCGGGCGGTACCGCCTTCATGCCTGTCCTCCCGCGCGCTCATCGGGGCCGTGGGCAGGCAGGGTGAACTTGAAGGTGGAACCGGAACCGGACTGCGATTCCACCCAGATCCTTCCGCCGTCGCGTTCAACGATCTTTTTGCAAATGGCCAGGCCGATGCCGTTACCCGCGTATTCGGAGCGGGCGTGCAAACGCTGGAAGACGATAAAAATGTTTTGCGCGTACTCCGGCGCGATTCCGATTCCGTTGTCGCTCACGCGGAACAGCCAGCGCTGGTCGGCTTTCTCAGCCTGCATGGAAATCAACGGCGGCGCCGTCCCGCGAAACTTGATGGCGTTCCCGATCAGATTCTGGAATATCTGCGCCACCTGCGTGCGGTCGGCCCACACCGCCGGCAAGTCTCCGTGGGTGACTGTCGCTCCACTCTCCTGAATGGCGGCGGTCAGAGTCTGCAGAACCTCTTCCATCACGGAATTGCAATCCACGTTCCCGCTAACCAAGCCGTTCCGTCCGACCCTTGAAAACGCCAGCAGATCCTGAATGAGGACCTGCATGCGCTGCGCCCCTTCGCTGGCATAGCCGATGAATTTGTCGGCATTCTCATCGAGCTTGCCGCGATACCGTTCGGCCAGCAGCTGGGTGTAGGCCGTTACCATGCGCAGCGGTTCCTGCAGGTCATGCGACGCCACATAGGCGAACTGCTCCAGGTCGGCGTTGGAGCGCGCCAGTTCGTCCACTTTCCGGGCTAAGTCCTCTTCCATCTGATGGCGCAAGGCGCGTTCATTTTTCTCGCGCAAGGCGCGGCGAATGACCTCGGGCAGGCGCGCCAGTTCATCTTTGAGAACGTAATCGGTCGCGCCCTGTTTAATGCATTCCACCGCCATCACGTCGCCCAGCGAGCCGGAGACCAGAATCATCGGGATGTCGAGACCTTCGCTGCGCATCGTCTTCAATGTGTCCATCCCTTTCCAGTTCGGCAGGTTGTAATCGGCCAGTACAACCTCGGGCGGATGAGCGCGCAGCGCCTGCGTGAACTCGGCTTCGTCCTGCACCACATTGGCCGTCACATCGAAGCCGTCTTTTTGCAGCGCCCGCACCACCAGCGCGGCGTCGAGGTCGTTGTCTTCCACCAGCAAGGCGCGCAGCTTTACATCCGGCGCGGCGGAGATTTCCGTTTCGAGGGCGGTTTCAGGGCTGCTCGCTGTCATAGCTCCTGCTTTGCGGCTGGCGCCCAGCCATTGGTCAGCGGAGGACGATTGATGACCAGCCAATACATTCCCAATAGCTTCACCATTTTGCGGAACTCGTCGAAGTCCACCGGCTTCTGGATATAACTGTTGGCGCCGAGGTTGTAGCCGCTCACCAGGTCCCGTTCTTCCTTCGAGGAAGTCATCAGAACCACCGGGATGATCCGTGTGCGCTCATCGCTCTTCACCCGCTTGAGCACCTGCATCCCATCGATTTTTGGCAGCTTCAGATCCAGCAGAACCAGCTTCGGAGGATGATCGAAGGATCTTCCGGCATGAGGCCCGGTGCAGAAAAGAAATTCGAGCGCTTCCTCCCCGTCGCGAGCCACGAAGAAGCTGTTGGCCAGATTTTCCGTCCGCAGGGCGTGCAGAGTCAGGTCCACGTCCTCCTGACTATCATCGACCAAAAGAATATCGACTTCATTGGTGTTTATAGTTAAGCTCATAGTTAAGCTCCTGCCGCAGCGCCATGGTTCTTCATTTCGTTCGCTTTGGCTTCGGCGGCCTTAGAGGTTTCAAGAGTGAAATAAAACGTCGCCCCTTTATCCACTTCCGCCTCCGCCCACACCCGGCCTCCATGCTTGTGAATGATGCGGTGTATGGTGGCCAGGCCGATTCCGGTGCCTTCGAAATCCTCGGCGCGATGCAGCCGCTGGAACACCCCGAACAATTTATCGCTGTACTTCATGCTGAAGCCGACCCCGTTGTCGCGCACTATGATGACCATTTGCCCGTCTTTCTGCCGGAAACCGATTTCGATGACAGCGCGCTCCCGCGGCCGGGTGAACTTGAGAGCGTTGTCCAGCAGATTTTGAAAGACCTGCCTGATCAATATGGGATCGCACTCCGCCGCGGGCAGCTCGGCAATCTTCCAATCCACCGCCCTGCCTTCGGCTTCCCGCTGCAGCAACGCCACAACCTCATCAATCACCAAATTCAGGCGTGTGGGCCGGAGTTCGAGATCGTGACGGCCTACCCGAGCCAGATTCAGCAACTCATCTACCAGCAGCCCCATGCGGCGGGCGCCGTCCTCGATGCGTTTCAGGTGACTCTGTGCTTCCGGGGGCATTCCGGGGCCAAAATCCTCGGACAAGATCTTGGAAAAACCGCCGATGTGCCGCAGCGGTGCGCGCAGATCGTGCGACACCGAGTAAGTAAAAGCCTCCAACTCGTGGTTGGCGGTTTCCAGTTGCGCCGTGCGTTGCGCCACTCGCTCTTCGAGTTCTTCGTTGAGTTTGCGCACTTCCCGCTCCGCCGTTCTCCTTTGAGTGACGTCGCGGAACGCCACCACCCCGCCACGCACCACTCCGTTCTTGTCTTTCAAGGGACCGCCGTTAACCTCGATCCAGGTCCCCTGCTCCAGTTCGGGATTGCGCACAAACATCTGAGTAGTGGTGGCTTCGCCGTGAATCGCGCGCACCAGGGGCATCTGATCCGCGGGAAAAGGCGTGACCGTATCTTCCAGGTACAAACCGTAGTGTGCGCTCCAGTCGCGGCTGGGCAAATTCGTTGCCCCCAGGCCAAAAATCCTCTCCGCAGCCGGATTCCAGATGATGAATTTTCCCTGCTCATCGGCGGCGGCCAATCCTTCCTCCATGCTGTCCAGCACAGACTGCAGTATCAGCGTCTGGGCTTCCAGCGCCTGTCTTGAGCGAACCAGTTCTTCAGCTTGCCGGGAGAGCTCTTTCGCCTGTCCCGCGAGCCGGTATTCCGCTTGTTTGCGATCGGTTATGTTACGCGCAATTTTTGAGGCGCCAACAATCGCGCCGCTGCTGTCTTTAATCGGCGAAATCGTCGCCGAAATGTCAATCTTTGTGCCGTCCTTGCGGACCCGGACGGTTTCGAAATGTTCCACGCTCTCGCCGCGCCGGATGCGCTCCAGAATCGCAGACTCCTCATTCACGCGCTCGGGCGGCAGCAGCATGAGCATGGTTTTGCCCACGGCTTCGGAGGACGAGTAGCCGAACAACCTCTCGGCCCCGGAGTTCCAGGCCGTGATCGTTCCCTTCAGGGTCTTGCTGATAATGGCGTCATCGGAGGACTCGACGATGGCCGCCAGCCATCCCGGTGCCTCCGTCACCCATTGCAAATTTTCGCTTGCGGATTTCTTACCGGACAACTCCGCAGGCGAACCTGTGGCCGCAGGGATGGCGATCCCTGCCTTGACGAGACGATCTGCCGTAGCGCGCTTCACCGGCCCGATGACTCCTGACACTGCTTTCCTGAAAATGGGGGATGAACGAGAGCCGCGATCAAATGTCGCGGCGCAGCCTCGTCAATTAGCTTATCGGCGGGGCTGCAGCAAGCTTTAGGCGTGAGCTCGGACGGCGAAGCGCAGGGCAGCATCGCCGGAAGCTGATTCCCGCTGGAAGAAGTTCTAAGAGAACATCTAAAGAAGAGAAGATTTGAAAGAATGCGGCTTCAGCCACGCCGAAAAGCCCCACAAAAGCTAACAGCGGCTTCACCCGCTGGATTAGGCTCTTTTAACCTGCCTTGCGTTCATTCTCAGATTCCGAGATCTCCTCTTCGTCCCACTCAAACGAGAGCGCCCGCGCCGTGGTTTCAATCGGCTCAAGCTCCGGAATGTCCTCGGCCACCGACGCACCCAGTTCGGCAAACTTGCGCGCCGACACCAGCACCCGGCTCTCCAGCGATCCCACAGCCTTGTTATAGGACTCGACAGCGCGGTCGAGTCCGGTGCCGACCTGTGCGATGTGTCCCGCAAGTAGTCGAAGGCGGTCGTGGAGTTCCTTGCCCAGCAGGCTGATCTGCTGCGCATTGCGCGCCAGCTTTTCCTGGTTCCATCCATAGGCCACGGCCTTCAGCAGCGCGATCAGCGTGGTCGGCGACGCCGGAATCACGTGATTGAGAACTCCCTGCTCGATCAAGCCGGGATCCTGCTCCAGCGCGGCGCTGAAAAACGTTTCGCCGGGTAGGAACATCACCACGAACTCCGGCGTGGGATCGAACTGCTCCCAATAATTCTTTCCGGCGAGCGTCTTCATGTGGTCGCGCACCTGCCGCGCATGACTCGCCAGACAAGCGCGCCGCGTTTCTTCATCGTTGGTCTCGAAGGCCTCGAGAAAGGCTTGCAGCGGAGTTTTTGCATCCACCACAACGTTCTTGCCGCCGGGCAGCTTCACCACGAGATCAGGACGCAGCCTTCCCGTTTCTGTCGTCACCGTCTCCTGCTCGGCGAAATCGCAGTAGGAAAGCATGCCCGCGATCTCGACCACGCGCCGCAGCTGAATCTCTCCCCAGCGTCCGCGCACGTTCGGAGTGCGCAGCGCCCGCACCAGATTGCCGGTCTCCGATTGCAGTTCTTTCTGCGTCGTAATCAGCGATTGCACCTGGGCGCGCAGTTCGCCGTAAGCGTCGCCGCGCGCCACTTCCATCTGCTGAATCTGCGCATCCACTTTATTCAGCGAATCGCGCACCGGAGCGACCATGTCGGCTACCGCTTTCTGCCGCGCTTCTAGGTCGCCTTTGGCCTGACTTTGAAAGCGCTTCAGAGTTTCTTCCGCAACCACAAGAAAAGAAGAATTATTGCTCTTCAATGCCTCGGAAGCCATGGCCTTAAACGCATTGCGCAAATCTTCGCTGGCGCGAGTGACTAACGCGATCTTTTCGTCATTGGTCTTCCGTTCCGAGTCGAGGGCCGATTCCAGCCTCGCTTTGCCCGCTACCAGCTCGGTATGGGCCTGCTGAAGCCGCGCCAGATCGGCCTTTCCGGCCGCTAATTCCTTTTCCATCAATGACAAACGCGCCGTGAGCGTGGCCGTGCGCGAGCGCAGCACGAGCCAAGCAAGCATGCTGCCAAACAACAGGCCAATGACCCCTATGACACCAGGTTCCATAGCGAAGGTAACTTCTCAGGCTGGGTTCCAGCTTCTAGCGTAGCACCAGAGGCAAGTTTTGGTTGTCATCCTGAACAAGCGTTCTTTGCGCAGTGAAGGATCTGGGCGAGCCGAGCGACGCGTCGCAGCCTGCCCTGAGCGAAGCCGAAGGGTTCTTTGCGACGCAATAATCGCGCGTTTGGCTCGCTTCCTTATCAAACTGCACCACGACTGACCCTCTTCCCAGATTGACAAGAGTAGGCACAAGCGAATGGCAAGAGCCCTTAGATTCTTGATATTGATTCTGCTGGTGCTGGGCGCCACCTCGCTTCGGCCGTCGACTCGACTTCTGGCTTCTTCGGCGGGAGACGGCGCCCCGCAAAAATCTGGGCACAGCGCGACTCTGAAGCCGGCCGCGGCGAGTTCTCCCGATATTCCCTTTAGCGAATACGATCCCCAGGCCGAACAACAGCTTCTCGATCTTGCGAATCAGGACCGAGCGCAAGCCGGCGCGCCACGTCTGACGCTCGATGCCGGACTCAGCAAAGCGGCCCGCGCACACGCGGAAAAAATGTTTGCGGCGCGCCAGCTTTCGCACCAGTTTGAAGGCGAGCCCTCCCTGCCTCAACGCCTGGCGGTCGTGGCCCACACACCGCTCGATCAGGAAGGCGAGAACGTCGCGCTCGATTTCGACCCAGCCCAGGCCGAGCAACATCTCATGCTGTCCCCTCCGCACCGCGCCAACCTGCTCAACCCGGCGTATAACGTGGTGGGGTTGGGCGTGGTCCGCAGCGGAGACCGGCTGTACATTGTGCAGGATTTCGGCCACGCACTCCCCAATTATTCCGTAACGGAAGTGAAGGAGCGCATTGCCGCGACGGTGACGCAAGCGCGGCATCAGGCCAACCAGCCCGATCTCGCCCGCCGCGATCTGGATATCGCCGACGATGCGGCCTGCTCCATGGCAAAAGCCGGCAAGCTCGGCACGCCTTCGATTCATCAGCTTGCTAAGCACTACACCGTGTTCACCTACACCAGCCTGCACCCTGAAACGCTGCCCGCAACCGCCGGGCACGCGCTCGCCAGCCACAACCTGCAAAGCTTCTCGGTAGGTACATGCTACGCGCGCACGGAAACCTACCCCACAGGCGTTTATTGGGTGGTGCTGTCGCTGGAGTAAGGAAAGCGCTGGCGCTTTTTCGACTGACTGCCCTCTCATAATCTTGGACCCAAGAGCAAGCCGGATCGTCCGCTACTTCATGGGCACGCTGTAGTGCGACGCCACAACTTGCCACTTACCTCCGGCTTTCATCCAGATGTCGGTGAAGCGGTCGTGATATTCGTAGCGCTTTCCTTTTGACTCGCCTCGCTCGTGGTACGCGCCCGTCACCACCGCTGTCGTCCCATGCATGCGAACCTTGAGATCGGTCATCTGCGCCACTTCCACCTTTACCCCAGGCTCGGCACTATGGCTGATGTAGCCAGTCTTACCGTAGGTACTACCGTCTTCAATGGTGATGATGAAATCTTCGTCGAGCAGCGAGGCGAGAATGTCGACTTTCCGCTGCTTATACGATTCCGTCCACTTCAATTCCATGGAGCGAATGTAGTCGGCGTCGGATTTATCTTTATCCTGAGCCGCCAGAGGGATTGCGAGCGTCGCAAGCAGGTACAAGCAGAAGATCAGCGCGCAAGCTGAACGAGAGTTCATACTACTGTGTCGCACAGTTGGCAGCCCGCCGCAAGTTCCTTGTCTGGGCCAAGAGATTGAAGACGCGCTGAAGCCCGAAGCCGCCGTTCCTGTGCTAACCTTCCTCCAACCCTCCGTCTGCACCGCGCATGGAATCCCCGGCCCCATCCCGCTTACCCCAAACCCTCAAGAAAGACATCCGCATCGGCACCGCCGGCTGGTCCTACAAAGACTGGGACGGCATCTTCTATCCTCCGGGTATGTCGCGCCGCAAGCAGCATCCGCTGGAGTACCTGGCGCGCTTCTTCGACACCACCGAGATCAACACCTCGTTCTACGGGCCGCTGAAGCCCGAGTGGGCTAAACTGTGGTGCCGCAAAGTAGCCGCCGTAAATAAGAACTTCCTCTTCACCGCGAAACTCTACCGCGCCTTCACCCACTCGCCCATCGCGGTGATGGAGCCCACCTCAGCCGCGACCATCCGCCCCACCGACGAAGACGAAGCCCGCACCCGCGAAGGCCTCGACGCCATCGCCACCGAAGGACGCCTCGGCGCGCTGCTGATCCAGTTCCCCGTGAGTTTCAAGAACACGTCTCTCAACCGCGATTATCTGGAGCGCCTGCTGCGCCAGTTTATCGAATATCCGCGAGTGGTGGAGGTGCGCGACTCCAGTTGGAACAACCCCGCAACGCTGGCCGCCTTCGCGCAAGATAACGTCGGCTTTTGCAACATCGACCAGCCCGTGCTAGGACGATCGCTGGCGCCCACCGAACACGTGACCTCCGCCATCGGCTACGTCCGCCTGCACGGCCGCAACTACGAGCACTGGTTTGCCGATCAGGGGTCTGATTCCGACAATCGCAACGACCGCTACAACTATCTCTACAACCAGCGCGAACTGGCGGGATGGAAAGAAAGAATCGAAAGCGTAGCCGAGCGCGCCCACACCACCTACGTAATCACCAACAACCACTTCGAAAGCAAAGCCGGAGTAAACGCGCTGGAGTTAAAGGCCATGATCACCGGCAAAAGAGTGCCAGCCCCGCCCACGCTAATCCAGAGGTATCCCGAACTGAGGAGCATCGCGGACGGGGCGGAAGATTCATTTAACCAGTCATCATTTAACCTGTCATCCTGAGCGAAGCAAGCCATCGGCAAAGCCGATGGCTTGTGCGGTCGAAGGATCCCATGCCTGCCAGCACAACCAGCGGCCTCGCAAGGAGTTTCCACCACGACTCCATCCCCTAGGTTGGCATGTTGAGCGAAGAGGGATTGTCCGAAAGGGCAATCCCACGCAGCCGAAGCATCCCTAGCAGCGTCCCCAGGCCGGAGGGGTGGTGATCCCGACTCCCGTCGTACGTCCCGGAAGGCCGAAACGATTCGTATGAGGGCATGAATTCATCCGTGACGTATGACCTCGACGACGGCTGAGGCTGCCGCATCTTTCGCAGTTTTTTCGAAAAAGCGTTGTAAGGTATGTGCGGTATGGTACATTATCCCAATTGTTTGCCAAACTATTACACAAGGATTCCGAAGGCGCTCTTCGCCAAAGAAGGCTGCCATGGAAAACTCTCGCGTCGACGAACTGCGAGCCGAGGTAAGTCGACTACTGAAGAAGCAAAGCGAAGTTCTGGAATCACGAGCGTTTGGCGCGGCCACAGACACCGAAATCCTCGAATACGAGATTCGGCGGGAAGTGATTCAGGAAATTTGCAATCAACTCGCCAACGCCACTTCGGTGTAGCAGCCATCCCGCCACGGGCGTTTCGCCGTTCGAGAGGCTAAGCTTGGTCGATACCTGCGAGCGAAAAGCTCCCAGAACCTTGAGAAGAACGTAGAGACGATGAAGTGGCCAGAAGACGCAAGGTTCTAGCCGCAGCGGCGCTCTGGGGAGCGTGTGCCTGGTTCGTGAGCCTGGATGTGGATTTCCTTGTGACCAGGCTCCGCAACGCTCCCCATTGGCTCCTTCAAGGTTTTCGTGCCGTCTTCATGGGAGTGAGCGTCGCCATCGGCTATGCGATCTATCGGAAGTATCTGATCGAATTACAGACCCGTAGCGAGAAGTATGCTGAGATTCGCGAGCAGATTCGCCGGCTTCTTTCCGACTTGCTCACCACTTCCGATGAAGACCTGATCCGCCAACTGCATCGCACCATCAAGCGCATTGAGCGCCTGCTAAAACGCTACGACCCCCAGGCCCCTCACCTCGATGTGGAACGCAAAAAGTCCAAGGCCGCGTGAAAAACTGGGGGGCTGGCCCATCCTTGATTTCTAAGGCTGGTACCGCCACAACTGAGGCTGCCGCACCTTTCGCGGTTTTCGAAAGGTGCGCGCGATGCAGCCGAGGAGTAGAAGATTTTGACCTTGATTGGGCACCACGGACCGGCGCCAGCTTCACGCCACGACAGACATTTCCCCATGCTGTTTGCGCGTGGGCCTCACTGTAATCTCCACATCCTGTCCCAGCGCAGTGAGAAACTCCATGAAGCGCTCCACCGAAAAGCTGCCCGATCAGTTGCGCGTGGGCACCTCTCTAGCTCGCTTTCTCCTCTGCGTCGCGCCTTCGCGAAGCGGCTCCTTGAGGATCGGTGAGTATATCCACCCACTTCGGGTGGGGCGAGGCCTCGATTTAGTATTTGTCGTGCCAGTTCCACCACTTGTACGGCGGAGTCTGTGGGTACCCTTCGGGCGAGTCCTCCCAGGTCTCCTGACGGCCGAGTGGCGTGATGTCGAGATAGCTCCAGGTGCTCCCCATCGCCTCGTCGCCGCGGTTGTTGATGAAGTATGTGCGGAACACCCGCTCACCGTCGTGGAAGAACACGTTGTGGCCGTGCCATTCATCGACGCCGAAGTCTTTATCGAAGCTGTCGGTGAGCGTGTACCACGGCATCTCCCAGCCCATCCGCGCCTTCAGGCGCGCGATGTCCGCCTGCGGCGCGCGTGAAGCGTAGGCGAGCGTGGTGTCGCGGGCGTTCAGATGGGCCAGGTGCGCGACCTGATCGGCGCCCAGGGAACAACCGCGGCAGGCGTGCTCCGGCCAGCCGAACACCCCGGGCTCGAAGAAGGCGCGATAAACGATCAATTGAGGGCGGCCCTCGAACAAATCGAGCAGGGTAACCTTGCCGTCGGGTCCGTCGAACTCGTATTTCTTCTCCACAGCCATCCACGGCATCCGCCGGCGTTCGGCGGCCAGCGCGTCACGGGAGCGGGTCAAGGCCTTCTCCTGCACGAGGAGTTGTTGCCGCTGAGCCTCCCACTCCTGCTGCGATACGGTCGGGGGTGTATTCATCGCGAGATGCACTTTCCCGTGTTCCTTGTTTCTCTCTTTGCTTGTTGCCATCTTATTTCTCCTTCTGTTTTCTGAAACGGACCGAGATGATTAACTCTGATTTTGTTTCGGACTTCCCGATTGATTGCTTCTGTCCTTTGAGTTCGGGATGATTTCTCCTGCACTGTTCTTGTTACGAGATAACTTCACGGCCAGTGCCGCCAGCCCACCGGTGGAAACTGAGCCGGCAACGATTAGCGCCATAGTGGTCATACAAAATGGACACATCATGCACCTCACTTACGACTTGTGGATATTGAGCCGGCCTCGGCGTGCTTGCGAACGCGTTCGTGCATCGAGGCCCAGCCTTTGTTCATCCCTGCCTTGTGCTCCTCGGGAACGAAGCCGAGCGCGGTGTGCCGGAAGGCGATCAAGGTTCCGCCATCGACTTCGCTCAGCCGATATTGCACGTTCGAAACCAACGGGAAACGAAGCGAACAACGGACCTGCGAATTCCAGCAGCGTGGGCCGCTTGATGGCCTGGACATTGGCCCAGAAATGCCCATTGCCATCGCCCAGGTCGCGGTACCACCTGCCACCCGGCCACGCTTCAATCTTCATGTTGAGAGATTTGCCGTCGGGCGTTTCGTTGCCGGGCCCCAGTTGTTCGAGCAGCGCGGCAAAGGTTACATCCAGCGGCGCCTGGACGTGGATTTCCTGGTTGATCGTGAGAGTCAGGTTTTCGAGGGTCTGTTCGGTAGCAATCATTATTTCTTCTCCTTAAGATTCGGGTCTTTCGAGTTCAAGTCTTTCGATTTCAAAGCCAGGGAATTCAAACTTGGTGAGCCTTGGCGGACCATCGCTTCCGCGCGTTCCTTCACTCGATTCAACTGATGCTGCCAGTAACGCTCGAACGTTCCGGCCCACTCGTGAAGAGGCCGTATCGCTTCGGCGTTGGTCCGGTACAGCTTCTGCCGGCCCTGGCAGCGCATCCGAACCAGCCCCACGTCGCGCAGCACGCGCAGGTGCTTGGAGACGGAAGGCTGCTCCAGGCCGAGGGCTGCCACAATCTCTCCGACGGGCCGCTCGGCTCCGGCGAGATAGGTCAGAATCTCCCGCCGGCGGGGCTCAGCAACCGCGTTGAACGCGTCCGAGGTGGTGCTCGCTCTTGCCATGAACCCTTATTTTACATTCCGATATGGGAATATGTCAAGCGGAACTCTTCCACCTTTTTCCCCTTATCAATTACAGTCAAGAAATTTCCACAGGCCAACCTTGTGACATCTGCCCTTGCGCACAGCCCATCAGTTGCGCAATCATGGTCGAGGCCGCCACGGTAGGGTGAGTCCAAACCGTCGCGTCTCTAAGTCATTGGTGCTAAAGAACTTACTGTCTAAGTTCTTTAGACTCCCGATCTTGCGGGGAATTTCCCGCTAAGACGATGATTCCAGAGATTTTGCAAAACGGAGGGGGAGGGGGTAGCGACCGATTTTTCAACCTGGCAGCGAGCCACATCCAACGTCGGCACAACGAGGCCAAACTTTATTTTCGGACAAAGTCAACAGGCATTGGCCTTACCAGCGAACCAGGCCCTCAGGGTCCTCCACCAGCACGACGTCATACTTTTCGATCATGGGCATCAGGAGGTTTTCCAGTTCGCGCTTCCACAGTTCTCCTTCATAGAACTTGGCCTTCATCGGCTCGCGCGAGGCAAGGTCCGGAAAGCCGCGCATAAAAAAGAAAGTGTCAGGATCCTCGATGGAAAGAAATGGACCCAATATCTTCATCCCGATCGCCGCGTGGGCCGGAATCGACTTCGATAAGAATACCTCAAGAAACTCCGAGCGCTTGCCCGGCTTGAGTTTGTAAGTGCGCATCTCGATGATCATGAAAGCCTCGCGCCAGCAGCGCGGCCAGCGAATTATAAAAGATGCGAGGCATTGTAAGGGAAAAACAGAAGGTAACTGTCGAGTAAGTGGAGGTAAAAAATATCCCTGAAGGTCGCAGCTCTAGCAGAATGCCGAAGCCCGAAGCCCGAAAGCCGAAGCCTACCGCCCCGCGACCGCGTGATCAGCCATGCGCCGCTTGTTATAGCGCAGCGCGACATTCATAAACACATTTCCCATGGAAGTTTCAAAGCAGATCATCAGCGCTTCCACGTCTTCGCTGGTCTTGTCGCCTTCTTCGCTGGTGACCAGCACGGGAGGATGCACGCGGAAGTGAAAGCCCTGATCGTTGAGCGCGCAGACGGCGTTGCCAACGACCTGGTTGGCCAGCTCGAAGATAGTCTCCTTGATCAGCCCATCCGATTCAGGCAGCTCCGCACCCGCGTAGTGGCTGGCCACGCGCACCGCGGTCTGCGGCTCGAGGTCCAGAATGATGCGGCCCTCGATGTCGCCGGTAAGCGCGACCATTCCGGCCACACCTTTGCGGCGGTAAGCGACCTCGTCCATCGCGAGGCTGCCCACTTTAGTCGAGCCCTGCAGGCCTTGCGACAACACGGCATCGGCCGCATTGATGAAAGGCTGAATCAGCTCCATCTTCATGCGATTAGGCTCCCGCGCCGGCCGCAGCGGCCACGGCGCCGTCCTCTCCGAGAACGTACTTGATGACTTCGTACAGCACTTCCGGCTTCACCGGCTTCTGCACGAAATGGCGGGCCCCGCGCTGCAACGCGGCCACAATGTTTTCCTGGTATCCGACGGAAGACACCATGACGATCCGAGCCTCGGGATGCGCCTGGACTATCTTTTCGGCGGCTTCGATGCCCTCCATCTGCGGCATGGTGATATCCATGAGCACGATGTCGGGATGCGTGCGGTCGTACTCGCTGATGGCGGTCAACCCGTCACCGGCTTCGGCCGCGACTTGCCCGCCAAAGCTTTCGATCATGCGGGCGAGATTCTTGCGCGCGAACACGGAATCGTCCACGATCAGGTAGCGGATCGGCTGGCCGTCCTTGCTGCGTTTTACTGGTGCGAACTGCTCCATAACATCCTCCTCCAACAAAATTCTTATCGCCCGGCGCGAAGCGCTTTTCCCGCCGCGCCAATCTCCCCGCGACCTTCATGGCGGCCACAAAGAGCCTGCAACGTGGACGAAAGCCCGTCCAAAGCCACAAGCCGCGTGGCATAGCCGCGCTCGATGGCGGCCTTCGGCATGCCGTAGACTACACAAGATTCTTCACTCTGTGCGATGGTCATTCCGCCGGCTTTCTTCACCGCGCCCAGACCTTGCGCGCCGTCGTCGCCCATGCCGGTCATCAGCACCGCAATTGCCAGCGTACCGAATTCCTCAGCCACGCTGTTGAACAAAACATCCACGCTCGGCCGGTGGCCATTGACCCGTTCGTCTTCGTTGAGGATCACCAGGTCGCCCATGGCGAGCCGCTTCACTTTCATGTGCCGGCTTCCGGGACAGATCAGCACGCGGCCAGCCTGCAGCATGTCGCCCGATTGAGCTTCCTTCACGCTCAGCGAACACAATTCGTCGAGGCGGCGGGCAAACATGTCAGTAAAGCCCTCGGGCATGTGTTGCACCACCACGATCGCGCCGGGAAAATCAGGAGGCAGTTGCGCCAGCAGGAATTCAAGGGCTTGCGGACCTCCAGTAGAAATTCCGATCGCAACTAGTTTGCTCGGTGCGGGTGTGGACTTTGCAGTCGAAATCTTTTCCAGCGCAATCGGTTCCCGTAAACCTCCCGGACGGACAACCTTGCACTCGGCCGCCGCGTGGATTTTTTTGATCAACTCCGTCGCAGTTTCGGCCATGTGCGCGGAGGCGTCGTGCGGCTTGGCGACAAAATCGAAGGCGCCCAGCCCCAACGCCTTCAAGGTGACGGAAGCGCCCTCGGTGCTGTGGGAACTGACCACGATCACAGGCACCGGATGCGAACGCATAATTTCTTTCAAAGTGTCGATCCCGTTCATGCCCGGCATTTCCAGATCGAGCGTGACCACGCTGGGTTGCAACTCTTCGATCTTCTTCAGGCAGAAGTTTCCGTCCATCGCGGTGCCCACCACCTCGATCGACGCATCGGCTTCGAGGATCTGCGGGATAAGCTTGCGCATCAAGGCGGAATCATCCACTACGAGCACGCGAATCTTTTTCCCGTTCATGCCGGCGTTCATGCTCGGCCTCCCGCGGCGCTCAGAGCCAGCCTGGCGCGATCGGCATGGTTCAGCAGAAGTCCGCAACTGGTCAGGCCAGCCGCTTCGGGACGCGTTCGCGCGACATGTTCGACGACGGCCGGCAGATTCAGGATGAGAACGACTTTCCCATCTCCCAGAATCGAAGCGCCGTTCACCAGATCGGTGGAGAAAGTCTGGTCGTCCAAAGCCTTGATGACCAGCTCTTCTTCGCCTTCCAAAGCGTCGACGGCCAGCCCATATTTTTTCTCCCCGACGGTGATGACGAGGATGAACAGCTTGAACGTTTTCCGGTCGGCGTCGGCCGCGGGCGGACGTCCCAGGCGCAGCAGCGGGAGCACCTGGTTGCGCAACTGCAGCACTTCGTAGTTGTCGACCTGGTGGACTTCGGATTCGACCGTGCGGGCAATCTGGCTCACCGCGTTCAGCGGGATGGCATACAAGCGCTGCTCCACCCAGAACATCAGAGCCTTGATGATGGCCAGCGTAAGCGGCAGCTTCAGGCGGAACGTTGTGCCCTGGCCCACGTGAGTCTCCACGTGAATCGTCGCCTTAAGCCGTTGGAGCACGCTTTGCACCACGTCCATCCCAACCCCGCGTCCGGAAACTTCCGTGACCTGCTCCGCCGTGCTGAATCCGGGACGGAAGATGAGGTCCAGGGTCTCGGCTTCGCTCAAACGCGACGCTTCTTCCGAGGTCAGCATTCCCAGGTCGATGGCTTTGCTGCGAATTTTTTGCGCATCGATGCCCCGGCCATCGTCGCTGATCTCGACCACCACCTGATTGCCCTGGTGATAGGCATTCAGCCTGATCTTTCCCTGTGGCGGCTTGCCCTGGCTCCGGCGTTGCTCGGCGGATTCGATGCCGTGACTGACCGCGTTGCGCACCAGATGCGTCAGGGGCTCGGCGATGGCGTCGAGAATGCCCTTATCGAGATCGGTTTCCTGCCCGCTGAGTTCCAGATCCACTTCGCGGCCGCACTGCCGCGCCACATCGCGCACGACCCGCGGGAAGCGCCGGAACAACTGGTCCACCGGGACCATGCGAATCTTCATCACCGAGCGTTGCAGGTCGTTCAGCACTCTGGCCTGAAAGGCCATGGCGTCGGCAAACTTGCCGCGCAACGGTTCCCGGGGATAGCGTTGGCCAAACTCGCTGAGCGCCTGCTGCAGCATCGACTTGCCAATGATGAGTTCGCCCACCAGGTTGAGCACGTTGTCGATTCGTCCGGCCTCGACGCGCAGAATATTTTCCATCGAAACTTGCGGCAGGGCCGGTTCCGGCGCTGGGGCTTGCATCTCGGGGGGCTCGGGCTCGGCGGGAACCAATTTTGCCGAAGCCTGTGCCCGCGGGTCTCGAGTATCGGAAGCCGCGGTTGAAGTGGAGGCTGCCTGCTCCACCGGCACCGACTGGACAGAACTGATGGTGGCTTTGGCCGATGCGGCCTGAATCAAAGTCACGTTGACGTCGCCTACGATCGTCGGAATGTGGCACTTGGCGGCGATCTGCTCTTTGGTTTGCAGGCCGGCAAAAATGAATTCCACTTGCCGCGAAGCGGCTGCCGATTTTGCGTCCGGCCGAACCACCAGCACCTGGCCGATTTCTTTGATTGCGTTCTGAATCAGCTGCCGCGCCGCAATCGGCATGGTGCAGAGAGGATCGATTTTCACCACAATGTCGTACAGCCCCAGGCCAGCAGCCTGCGCCTGGGCAAGAGCGCGCTTCTCCGCATGCGTCCAGTCTTTATCGGTTCGCGGAGCGGGCCCTGCGGAGTTTTTCTTGTGCCGCGCCTTCTTCGCCGCGGGCGCTGCGGTCAGTTCATTGATTTTCTGCCGCAAGCTTTCCGTGGCGGGCAGCGGGCCTCCGCCATGGTAGGCCGCGAGCATTTCCGCGAAAACGTCTGCGGCCGCGAGAGCGATCTCTGCCAGCGTTCCGTGGGCGGCCGCGCTTTCCAGGCTTAGGGCATCTTCGAACAAGTGCGCAAGTTCGCTCAACTCGCGCAGCCCGCAAGCCGCCGAGTCGCCCTTCAACGTGTGCACCGTCCGCCGGATCGAACGCACGATCTCTTCGTCGCCGGGAGTCTTCTCCAGCTTCAGAGATTCTTCGTTCAGCGCCTGCAGCAGTTCCTGCGAGGTCTCAAAAAAGAGTTCCCGCAGTTCCGCTCCGCGCTCATCGGGAGGATTCGTCACTCGCGCACCTCAATCCGCTGGTAAGCCGTGCCGCTGTCTTTGTGCACCATATGGAACTTCTCGGTCAGGCCCAGCAGGCTCTCCGCGTGGCCCACAAACAGATAGCCGCCGGGATTCAGGCAGCGGTAAAACTTTTCGACCAGCCGTTTCTGCTCCGCCTCGTCGAAGTACATCATCACATTGCGGCAGAAAATCACGTCGTTGCGCTGCGGCAGGTACTCCGTCTTCAGATTGTGAAAATCGAAGTGGACCATTTCCTTCAATGCTTTCTTGACGCAATAGCGGTCGCCAGCCTTATCGAAGTAACGCAGGCGAAAGCCGTAATCGACCGTCGACATCTGATGCTCGTTGTAAAAGCCTTCCTGCCCGGTGCGCAGCACCGAATAACTAATGTCGCTGGCCAGGATTTCCACCCGCCAGGGCGGAGGAATCAGGGGCTTGGGCAGCGTCATCTCGACCGGCAGCGGATTGCGCAGGTAGTAGTAGGCCAGCGCGTCGGCTGCCAGCATGGCCAGCGTGTAAGCCTCCTGCCCGGTGGAGCAGCCCGCGCTCCACACCCGCACGGAATATTCCCGGTGCGCCTGCTTGCGTTTCAATACCTCTTCCAGCACTTGTTTCTGGAACAGGTCCAGCTGCGCCTTGTGGCGGAAAAAGCTGGTTTCGTTGACCGTCAGGTTCTCCACCAGCTTCGCCAGTTCCGCCTTGCCGTCCTGGCTGATCAGCAGCCGGTAATAGGCGTAGAAGGAATCGGCGCGGCATTCTTTAAGCCGCCGCAGCAGGCGATCCTGCAGGAAGTGCGTGCGGCGTGCGTCGAAGTGCATACCGCACTCCTGATACACCAGCGCCTGCAACAGCCGCAGTTCCGCATCCGTCAGGATCGGAGCCGGTGCCGCTCCCAGTGTGCTCATTCGTTTTCTCGTTCTCCGTGCCCGAGTTTGTCTCTGTGGCCCCGCCGCCCGCCGAAGCCTACCTCGCCGAAGCTCCCCGCGCTTCCGCCTTGGCAGTCTTGCTTTCCGTGTTTCCTTTTTCCTGCAGCAGGCTGGCCGGGGCCAATAGTTTGGTCATGTCGAGCAATACAATGAGGCGGCCTCGAACCTTGCCCAATCCCGTGACGCAGTTCAGTCCGCCTTCCTGGAATACCGCTGGCGGCGCCTCCACGTCTTCTCCGGCAATCTTCAACACTTCCGTCGCCGAGTCCACGATCAGTCCCGCCAGCTTGCCGGAGTGCTCTACCACCAGAATCCGGTTCTGCTTTTTCAGCGTGGCCTGCTTGTCGCCAAAGCGCTTGCGCAAGTCCATCACCGAAACGATCTTGCCCCGCAGATTGATCACGCCCTCCAGATAATCGGGGGCATCCGGGACCACCGTGATCTCCGGCACGCGCACAATCTCATGCAGAGAAGTGATGGGCACGCCATAAGTCTCACGTCCCACCTGGAAGCCCACGATATGGAGTTCATGAGTCATACTTGTTCGAAGTACCTAGTACCTAGTACCGAGTCAAGGCGTATTCACTAGGTACTGGATGCTGGGTACTAGGTACTATCTTCCTGCCGCCGCCCGCCGCGCGGGCTGCGAACCCTCGTCGCCAGCCTTGCGCGAAGCTTCCTCCAGCGTGAAGCGGTCCATGAAGTCGAGCAGGCCGCGCGACATCTTGGACATCTGTTCCGCCGACGCCGCCAATTCGGTTGAGCCGGAAGTGGACTGCTGTACCAGTTCGCGCATTCGCTCCATGGCTTTGACCACGGCGTGCGCTCCCGAGGCCTGTTCTTCCACCGCCGAATTTATTTCGTGGGTGATTTCGTTCAGCCGAGTGGTGGCCCGCGCGATCTGCGACGAGCCGTGCGATTGTTCGTTGGTGGCGGCGCCGATTTCCTGGGCGAATTTGTACACTTCGGTGACCACGTTCGAGATCTTGCGCAGCGCCCCGTTCAGTTCGCCGCCCAGATCCAGGCCTTCGTTCACGATGCCAGTGGAACGGTCCATGTTTTCGACCGCCTTGCGGGCTTCCTTCTGAATGCTCTGGATCAGTTCCGAGATTTCCTTGGTGGACTGGGCCGACTTTTCCGCCAGCTTGCGGACTTCATCCGCCACCACCGCGAAGCCCAGGCCGTGCTCGCCGGCGCGCGCCGCTTCGATGGCCGCGTTCAGCGCCAGCAGGTTGGTTTGCTCCGCCAGATCGTCGATGACTTCGATGATCTTGCCGATATCGTCGGCGCGCTGGCCCAGGGCACCGATGATTTCTCCCGAGGAGGTGATGGTTGCGTTGATCCGGTTCAGGCCGTCGGTGGCCTTCTCCATGGTGGCGATGCCGCTGTGCACTTCCTCGCGCGAGCGGTTCGAAATGTCGAGCAGCACCTTGGCGGTGTCGGCCACGCGCTGGATCGACGCCACCATCTGATCGATGGACGCCGATGTCTCGCTTACGCTGGAAGCCTGCACCTGCGTGCTCTTCACCATGTTTTGCACGTTCACACTCATTTCGTGCATGGTGCTGGTGACTTCGTCGATGGCCGAGGATGCCTGCAGGCCGACCTTGGCCGAATCGTCGGACGCGTTCGCCACCTGCCCACTGGCGCTCGCGACCTGAGTCGAAGCGTCGCGCACGCTGCGCACCAGCCGGCCCAGACCTTCCACCATCCGCGCGAAGGCGTTGCCCAACGTGTCCTCCGAGGAGCGCGGCTTTACCTGCACCGTAAGATCGCCCCCGGCAATCGCCTCCGAGACGCTCGCCATCTCTTTCAGATAGGTGACCATCTTGGAGAAGCTGCGCGCCAGCTCTCCGATCTCGTCAGAGCGCCTCACGTCGATGCTGTGCTCGAGATCGCCGGTGTCGCCGATTTGCCGCGAGACCTGCATCAGGTTGGTCAGCGGCCCGGTAATCGACTTGGCGGTCGTAACCGCAACCCAGATGCCCACTACCAGCGCGACCAGCGTGCTTACGATCGAGAAGATGACGGTCAGGGCACTCGCTGCCGCATCCGAGCTGCGCCGGGCTTCGACCAGCTTGCGGTTTTCCCCGTCCGCGACATCGAGCGCGTCGGTCGAATTCTTCACCCAGGAGGAAGCGTCTTTCTGAAGGTAGTAAATCTGCAATTCGGCAACCGTCGCGTTGCCCGAATCGACGTCCCGGCGTTTCTCGACCAGAGGCTGGGCGAATTCTTTGCCCCAGGCTTGTTCCAGCTGTCCGACCTTGTCCAGCGCCGCCTTTTCCTGCTCGGAGTTGGCCAGCGATTTCCCGAGTTGCAGTTTTTCATTAAGCGTGCGCAGGCCCGCACTCATGAGCTCCACTTCCCGGGTGTCGCCGCTCAGCAGGTAGTTGCTCAGGTAGAGGCGGTTCTGCATCATCTGGAAGCGCACCTGGTTGGTGGCGTCCGCCAATTCCAACGAGGCTCTGGCCGCGTCCTTGGCGGCGTGCTCTCGTTGCACTGCCACCAGGTTTACGATGAACAGCACCACCACCATGCTGAGGATGATTCCGAAATTCTTGTATAGCTTTTTACCGATCGTCATGCCGTTTTCTCCCGGCCGCCTGTTTGCGCCTTGCCTCTAGTGCTGAGGTTCGAACTTGAAATCCACGATGCCCGTACTCTCCCCCGCCGCTGGCTCGAATCGCCATTTCCTGACTGCGTCCATCGCAGCATTGGCCAGCACCGGATGGCCGCCCACTACCTTGGCCTCTTTCACCGTGCCGTTCGGCGCCACCACAACCTCCACCTTAACCGTGCCCGCGAGGTTCATTTTTCGCGCCAGTTGTGGATACACCGCCTGCACTTTGCTCTTAACCCGGCGCGTCAGTTCTCCCGTGGCATCCTGCGCGCGAAGCCCCGCCACCCCTACCGCCATTGCCGCTACTGCCAGCAGCGCTACCTTCCTGCGTAAAGACACAGTTCCTCCCTGGCAATAATCCTGGTGATGCCAATGGAGCAACGCCGGGGCCATGCCTCAGCTTTTGAAAAAACCAAGGTAATGTTAGGAATATCTCTGAAAAACAAAGACTTAGCCCGATCGCAAGAACCTCTCCCGAACCGTGGTCTAAGTTAAGGACGTCTCATGGTCAGCTCCGTTCCTGCCGATTCTCACACTGAGATCGATGCCTTGGATTCTCTCGCGACGAGATTATTCACTTGACACATGGGAGTCTCAAAATGGTACAGTCTGAGAGCCGTGACAGGGCGAGAACCTTTGAGTGCAACGTAGGGGTAAAAAGACTCTACGGAGGATTCCGAAATGAAGATAGAATTATTAGTGTTGCGTAATTAGGGGTTGAAATTTATAATCCGCCGCACAAAACGCGTGGCAAGGAAGTTGTCCTATTAATCGAATGTAAGCATCCACATGATGTGGACTTGCGTACTACAACCCGGTAACTGAAAATCAAAAAGCGCGGAGAGGGCGGGGGTTGAACCCGCAAGACGCCCCACAGGGAATCGGCGGCTTATAAGGCCGCTGGGCTTGACCACATGCCCAACCTCTCCGACAAATGGTAAGCGGCCCTGCCACGGGGTTGGACGCCGTAGCAGGAATCGCCGCTCACCAATCGACTAGCGTCGGTAGAGCATTCTTGGACGAGTCCTCTGCCGACGCTTTTATTTTACGCTCCGAATTTTGGGAGTCAACTGGAGTTAGGTAGGAAAACTGCTCACCCCCTGTGGAAAAGTGGAAAACGCGAAATTAAGATGGTATGAAAACTGATAAGGGTCAGTTTGATGAAGTTCTTCGCCGGATGCTCCAAAAGCCTCCGCAGAAAACATCTGATATAAAGGCTCCGAAGAAACCGGCTAAGCCTTCTCAGAAGTGAGCGTGGCGAACGTGAGCGGCGGGAACTGAGCGAGACGGCGCACAGTTTCTATGAAGGCGTTCGGATCGTTGCGCCGATTGAACCTGTAGGAAAATTCGTTCAAATACTTTTGCAAATGCTTTATCGAGATGATGTGAAACGAGCCTATCACGCCACGTTTCAGCAGCGAGAAAGCGGACTCAATCGAGTTCGTGTAGTTGATCCCTACCACGTATTCACCCGCACTGTGTCGCACCATGCGATGCTTGATATTCCCTTTGAGCACTGAGCGTGCGGCGGTGGATTCATCCGTCATAATAAGCTGGACGCCTTCATGGAGATTGGCACGGATAATCTGACCTAGCGTCTGCGCTGTGGCATTCTGCGTATGGAGAAGGCGCAGTGGTCCGCCTCGTTCTCGCAAACCGACAACGACGTTCTTGTTTTTCTTTTTGTCTACGTGCCCCCGCTGCCGTCCGCCCAGGTACGCTTCATCAATTTCCACGATCCCGCCCAGCGGAGGTATTGCGCCTTCGGCCATCGCTTCTCGGATTCGATGATTCAAGTACCATGCTGTTTTGTATCCGCCGATCCGAAGGTCGCGCTGCAACTGTTTCGCGGAGATGCCCTTCTTCGCATTCAGCATGAGCGCCACGGCATGAAACCACATTATTAAAGGCAGATGAGTGTCATGGAATAAAGTGCCAGAAGTAGGCGTGAACTGATTTCGGCACGTTTGTTCGCCACAGATGAACACCCAACTACGTCGATTCGGACGCTTCGCGCGTTTCTCGTCGCGCTCTTTGGATCGACGCTTCGGTGCTGCTACGGGCCTCTCGTAGCGCGTAACGTCCTTGGAGCCGCATTCAGGACAGCGGATTATTCCATCTGGCCAGCGCATCTTTTGGAGGTAAGCCAAGCACTGCTCATCAGTTGCGAAGTTTTCGGCGATTTCTCTGATGTCCATGTCAAAACAATACACCTGTGACCACTTTTGTGTCAAGTGAATAATCTCGTCTCGCGATTTGACACCTAAGGCACCCCATCCGCCCATTTCCCTTGACTCAAATTGAGATGGCGGGATAGTTTTCCATTAGATTCAATCACTTGTGAGAATCGCGGAAACGTGTGCCGGAAGCTGGTGACGCTCTGAGAACGGCCGACGTCAATTCGACGCCGACGTCCGAAGGCCGTGCTCTGCCCACCCCCGACGATGCCTTTCAGAACCTCCTCCTTCAGATTGCCGCTAAGGCCGCGGAACGTGGAGGCGCTACCTCGCTGATCCAGTTCTTTTGCCACGCCACCCGCGAATTCTTCCAGGCGACCGGCGTTTATTTCTGGCGGCGCCATGTTGGCGACGAACTCGTCGGAGAACAGGCCGACGGAAAGCTGGCCGAGCGTTTCATTGGCATCCGGTTGCTATTCCAGGACAGCGCCAATACTGCCGAGGCCGTGCGCAAGCGTCGCACGATCGTCGTCAATAAGCCGCAGGTAAACCAGAGCATTCCCGCCCTGCTCCAGTTCGGCGCTCGCTCCCTGATGGTTGCGCCTTTGGTGGTCTTCGATGAAGTCATTGGCGCAGCGACATTTCTGCATGATTCCGAAGAAGGATTTTTTAATGAAGATCTCGCCGCCAAGGCCACCATCCTGGCGGGACAGCTCGGCAGCTTGCTCGAAGCAACCCGCCTCGGCGAAGCCTCGCGCGAGGAGCACCGCCGGACCGAAATCCTCGCCGAGGTTGCCACCGCGCTGCACGGCACTCCCGATGTGGCTGCCGTCATCGAGGCCTTGGCCGATCGTCTCCGCTTGCTCTTGCGTACGCGCCTGGTCTCGGTGCTTCTGCGCCGCGAGGGGCCCTTTGAACTGCGCGCCGTGGCCGCCGAGACTCCGCAATTGGCCAATTCTTTTCGGGCGGGCCACGACCGCCAGACCATTCGCTTCGCCGCCGATCTGGCGCAACGCGCGGTTTCCGCCGGAGAGGCCATCACCATCTCAATCGGCGGCGAGTTGCACTCGCTCGCCAACCTGATCTCCCCCGGAATGCTCATTGCCGCGCCCTTCCGCACGGCGCGCACCCAGGGTGCGATCCTCGTCTATCCGCGCCCCGACGAAATCTATACCGTCGAGGAGAAGTCGCTGGTCTCCGCCATTGCCGGCTTCGGCGCAGTTGCCGTGGCTCATGCCGAACTGTGCGCCACCGCGCAAGGTCAGGCCCACGAACTGCACCAGTTGCTCGAGATTTCCTCCGAACTCAGTTCCAGCGGAGATCTGGAACATTTCCTGAAGGCTTTCGTGGTGCGCGCCTCCGATTTCCTCGGCTATGGCCGGTGCTTCATCGCCCTGCTGGATGGCGGTCAGTTTCGGGTTCGCTGGATCGTCGCCCGGGGCGAGTCGCGGCGCGTGGATACTCTTTTCCCCGAGGGCATCGCCACTCACGCTCTGCGCGAAAAAGAAGTCTTCTGGTCCGACGATCTGACACAACTTGCCGGCGCGAACCTTGAGATCCTCGCGCAATACCAGGCCAAACAGTTGCTGGCAGTCCCTCTGCTGGGCGCCGACGGAAAAGTGCTCGGCATGTTTGGAGTGCTCGATCGTCTCGACAACACCGGCATTTCCCAGCAGGATATTCGCCGCGCTCGCGCCCTCGCCGCCCAGGTTTCGGTGGTTCTCGAGGTCGCTCACAACCTGCACCAGTCGGAGCGGCATCGCAAGCGCTCCGAAACTCTTACGCAACTGGCGCGCGAGATTGATGGCCTGCTGCGCCTGCCCGATTTCGCCGGCAAGTTTTTGGAGCGCGCCATCGCATTGGCCGGAGCGCGTGCAGGCGCGGTCGCTCTGTTACAGGATGGGCGATTCCAGACCGTCGCGCTGCATCCGGTGGCTGCCGCGGCACCCGAAGATCGCGCGTTGCAGCAGCGATTTGCGCAGGCGCTTTCCGACTTGGTGGCGAAGCGCGCGGAAGCCATCGTCCCTGGCTCCGCCGCCGAGCTGCTCGGTCCTGACCTGGCATCGAGCTTGGGCTGGAACGACCTGATCGTGGTTCGACTTACCGGTCCCAGCGGAGATCTCGCCGGTTTGCTCTGCCTCTCCGGACGCGGCCGCCCGCTCGCGGGCGAAGACCGCGATTTGCTCGAAGCTATTGCCGGACACGCCGCCATGGCGCTCGAAAATGCGCGCCTGTTTACTCGCATCGAACAGTCGAACCGCCACTGGCTGGAAATCTTCGACGCCATCACCGACTTCATCGTGGTTCACGACGAGTCCGACCGGGTTCTGCGCGTAAACCGCTCGCTGGCCGCAATGATCGGCGTTGCCCCCGGTGAGCTGATCGGCGTCAACATGCGCGCTCTGCTGGCCCTGACCAGCGAAACCGCGCTTTACTCCTGTCCTTTCTGCCGCGCCATGGGCGAAGACAGCGACGAATTCGTTCATCCCGCCCTCGATCGCACTTATCTGGTTTCGACTTCGCGCGTGCACGGCGCTTCCGGCGCAAATCTGCAAACCATTCACGTGCTCAAGGACATCACCGATCGCCGCGAGGCCGAGCGCCGTTACCGGGAATTGTTCGACAACATTCAGGAAGGATTGTTCTTCAACACGCCCGAAGGCCGGTTCGTCGAAGTCAACGATGCCCTGGTGACAATGCTGGGCTATTCCAGCCGTGAAGAACTTCTGCAGATCGACATCCCCACACAGCTCTACTTTTCTCCCGAGGGACGCCAACGCTACCTCGAAGCCATGGAAAAAGACGGCCACCTGCGCAACTTTGAGGCCACGCTTCGCCGCAAGAACGGCTCGCCCATCTACGTGCTCATCAACGCTTTCGGCATGTACGACAACCTTGGCCGCCTGGTGCAGATTCGTGGCCTGATGCTCGACGTCACCGGCCTTCATACCTATCAATCGGAACTCCACCGCGAGCGCGACTTCTCCGGCAAGATCCTCAGCAACACGCAGAGCTTTATCCTCGTCGCCGACACCGCAGGCCTCGTCAGCTACGCCAACCGCCGCTGGTTCGAAGCCGGCTTCGAGCAGCGCGAACTCCTCGGACGCCCTTTGTTGGAGATGGCTGCCCCCGGATACGTCCGTCCTCTCGCCGATGCGCTCCAGGCTACGATGCGGGGTGGACAAGTCGACAATCTTGAACTCCAGATCATGCGAGGCAACGGGCATGTCGGCCAGTTCTCCGTCAACCTCAGCCCCATGCGCGACGAGCAGGGAAACATCAACAGCATCGTCGTGGTCATGACCGACATTACCGACTCCGCCGAACTGCGCGGCAAGCTCGTCCACGCCGAAAAAATGGCGGCCGTCGGACAGCTCGTCTCCGGCGTCGCCCACGAAGTAAATAATCCGCTCACCGCGATTCTCGGCTTTGCCGACCTGCTCATGGAGAATCCCGAGATTCCAGAATCCGCACGCAAAGACCTGCGCGTCATCCTCCAGGAAGCGCAGCGTACAAAACAGATCGTACAGAACCTGCTCAGCTTTGCCCGACAGATGCCGCCGCAGCGCAACGCCGTGCAGCTCAACCTGATCCTGCGCCGCACCATCCAACTGCGCTCTTACGACTTCAACAGTCACGGCGTAGAAATCATCGAGCACCTTGATGAGGAACTTCCCGATGTCATCGGCGACGCCCACCAACTTCAGCAGGTTTTCCTCAACATCCTGAACAACGCCTACGACGCCGTGCACGAAGTCGGACGCCCCGCCCGCATCGAGATCATGACCACCAAGGCCGGAGGCGCTGTCGAAGTTTCTTTCCGCGACAACGGTTACGGCATTTCCCATCCCGATCGCATTTTCGATCCCTTCTTCACCACCAAAGAGGTCGGCAAGGGAACCGGCCTCGGCCTCAGCATCTGCTACGGCATCGTGAAGGAGCATGGAGGCGAGATTCTCTGCCACAACAATACCGATGGCGAAGGAGCCACCTTCGTCGTCCGCTTTCCCGCAGCGCCCCACATCGCATCTCTGGGTGTGGCCGCAGGAGTGATACAACAATGACAACCACTGCTATTCAACCAGGCCTCTTACCCGTTCTCCTTATTGAGGACGAGCCTTCCATCATGGCTCTGGTCAGCGCCACGCTCGAGCGCAACGGCTATGAAGTCGTCTGCGTCGAGAGCGGCGCCGAAGCCTTGCACTTGCTGGAAAAAGGCCAGTACCTCGGCGTGGTATCCGACATGCGCACGCCCGGCGGCGTCGACGGCGCCCAGGTGCACACCTGGATTTCCGCCCATCGCCCCGATCTCGAAAACAAAGTCGTCATCATTACCGGCGACTACGCCAACGAAGAAACCGTCGCCACGCTGCGCAAGATCGGCGCGCTCTATCTGGAGAAGCCGTTCCGCGTGCAGGATCTCATCTCTGCCGTCGAGAAAACTATGGGGAAAGCCCGGTGAGCGCCACACTGAGCAAGCCGCTTTTAAGTAAAGAAGATTTGCGCGTCCGTCTGCTGATCGTCGACGACGAGCAGAGCATCCGCAAGCTCTGCGTCACCGTGGGCGAGGCCCTGGGATTTATCTGCCTCGAAGCCGATAGCGGCGAGTCTGCTCTGACCCTGCTCGAAGAGCAGCCGGTTCACATGATCCTCAGCGACATGGTCATGCCCCACATGTCCGGCCTCGAATTTCTGGAGAAGGCCAGGAAACTTCTGCCCCGCACCGAAGTCGCGCTCATGACCGGACACGGCTCCATCGAAACCGCGGTGCAGGCCATGAAGCTCGGCGCCTACGACTACATCACCAAACCGTTTTCTCCGCTCGAAGAACTCCGGCTGTTCCTGCGCCGCATGGCAGAAAAAGTTCGCCTGGTCGAGGAGAACGAATTCCTGCGCGAGCGCATCGATTCCGAAACCGCGGTGCACGGGATCGTTGGATCCTCAGCCAAGATTCAGGAAGTCCTGCGTGTAGCCTCGCGCCTGAAAGACACGCGTACCGCCGTTCTGATCTCCGGCGAAAGCGGCACCGGCAAAGAGCTGATCGCACGCGCCATTCATTTCCGCGGCGCATTCGCCAACCGTCCCTTCGTAGCCGTAGATTGCGGCTCGCTCGTGCCCACGCTCATCGAGAGCGAACTGTTCGGCTACGAAAAAGGAGCCTTCACCGGCGCTCTGAAATCCAAGCAGGGACTGTTTCAATCCGCCGACACCGGCTCGGTTTTCCTGGACGAAATCGGCGAACTGCCGCTGGAGTTGCAAGCCAAGCTGCTGCGCGTGCTTCAAGAAAAGGAAGTGCGTCCGGTAGGCAGCAATCAGCGTGTCAAAGTGGACGTACGAATCATTGCCGCCACCAACCGCGATCTCGAAGCCGCCTACAAAAACGGAACCTTCCGCAAAGATCTTTATTTCCGACTGAACGTTGTTACGGTTCACGTGCCAGCGCTGCGCGAGCGCCGCAGCGATATCCCCATGCTGGTGAACTGGTTTTGTGAACGCTACTCTCCCGGCGGAGATCTGCGCGTCTCGAGCGCCGCCATGAAAGCCCTGATGAATTACGACTGGCCCGGCAATGTGCGCGAACTGGAAAACTGTGTCGAGCGCGCCGTAGCCCTGGGCAACGGAAACCTCATCGACCTGGGCGATCTCCCTCCAACCATCGCGGCGTTGAACCCGCCCGCATCCCGGCAATCCTCGGACGCGACGCCCGAACTGGTTTCCGATCTGGCGTCCGCCGCCGACTTGAGTTCCAGCGACCGCGCCACCGCAGCTCCTCTCTCCACCACCGATCTCGAAGATATCGAACGCGCCACCATCCAGCGCGTCTTCGAACAAGTCAAAGGCGACAAAGCCCTCGCCGGACGCATGCTAGGCATAAGCCGCGCCACGCTCTACCGCAAACTAAAACGCTACAACATAAGCGGCGCCCCAGCATCAGGCCCGTCAAGCCACACACTGCAGTAAGCCGCATAAGCTTTGAAAGGGCGCGACTTCCAAGTCGCGCCTTAAAATTTGATTTTGGGTGGCGTAGCGCTTCAGCGCTGCCATCAAGCTCCCTCACGAATGTCATTCCGAGCGAAGCGAAGAATCTTGGTTTCGCCTCCACCACAACTCATGTAGCCTGTGGGTGGTGCAGCGCTTCAGCGCCGCGTAAAGCCCAGGATCAATGCGGGCTTCAGCCCCGGTGGTCGCTCCTCGCGTCCCCCACTAGCCGCGGAAACTACCTGACCGAGGAGACCATCAAACCAATTCGATCACCACCCGCTTGCCCACGAGACCCGCCGCCCGTTCCAGACTCGACAGCGTGACGTCGCGCTTCGGATCGAGAATCCGATCCACCTGAGACCGGCTCGTCTTCAGCAACGCAGCCATGCGCGCCTTGGAAATCTTTCTCCTCTTCATGGCCGCGGCCAACTGCGAAGCCACGACCTCCTTCACAGTTCGAGCCTGTCCTTGCCGCAGGATGCTTTCCCTCGCCAGCAAGGCGGCGACCCTCGATCCCGCACTTTTTCTGCGCATATGCCTTGTACCATAAAAAGTACGTCACCCACCTGTCAAGTCTACTTTAGTAGACATTCGACGTCCTCGAAAGTAGACGTTTCTTCCACAGCCTAACCCCTTGATTCCATGGATGCGCCAAAACGCCGACACCAGGAATCAACGACTTACGCCGCAAACTTTTCTGCAAAGTGAAATGTTCCAGTCGGAACACTCAGTCGATTTGCCAACCACTTCTCGACCTGCCGGCACAGAGGCATTTCCCAAAAAAAGGCACCCTGAGAAGACTCAGGGTACCTCGACAATTCTCATCGACCAACTCGGCAGCTACGCGCCCTTCTTCTCTTCCTCCTTCTTCTTCTGCTCAGGCGTCTTCGGCGCGGGCTTCGGCGCGGGCTTCGCCGCAGGAGGAGGCGCCGGTTTCGCTGCCGGAGGCGGAGGCGTGTGTGTCTCCGGACGCGCGGCCGGCGGAGGCGCTTGCGGATGCGGCGCGGGCGCTGGTGCGGGCGCAGGATGGAGCGTGGCTGCGGCTGCGCCGGCGGAGGCGTTGGTGCGCGGCGCAGGATGGGCTGGCTGCCGGCGGAGGCGTTTGCGGATGCGGAGCGGAGCGGGCGCTGGCGCGGGCGCAGGATGAGGGGCCGGTTGCGCCGCGGGCGGAGTTGCATTCCGCGCCGGCGGTTCAGCCGGACGATTCGGCGCAGGTCGAGCCGGCTCAGTTTGCGATGGCTGACGCGTCGGTTGTGCCGGCGCGGGCTGCGGAGCGGGACGACCCGGCTGCGCCGGAGGCGCGGCGGGACGCTCGTTCGCAGCAGGTTGAGCCGGGCGGTTTGCCGGCTGATTTGCCGGCGCTGCAGGCTGGCCGGGCCGGGCCGCGTTCTGCGGAGGAGCCGGATGTCCCACGTTGGGTGTGGCCTTCTGGGCCGGAGGAGCCACCTTCACCATCGGATGCGCCGCCGCAGCCGCGGCTGGACGCAGTGTCTGCGCTTCTTTTTTCGCCAGCGGCTGTCCAGGATGCGCTGCCAGCGCCTGCTGCTGTTTCGCGAAAGGCACCGGCGGAGGCGGCGGAGTTTTCTTGGCGACAACTTGCCGGCTCGCGACCGCTGCCGGAGGCGCGGCCACGTGGCCCGCCGTCGCAGCCTTCGCACCCAGTACGCTTTCGCGGGTGGGAGCCACGGCCACACGCCCGCTCAGCGGCGCAGACGCGATCTGCTGTGCGCTCACCGCAACTGACGCTTTCGCCACCGGCTGCGCGCTCACGAACGCGTGCTGCGGCACCACCATCACTGCGCCCTGTACACTCCGGTTCGCATACGTAACGTTTGTGATGTTCGTGGTGTTGTTGACGATGGTTGTGCGATAGATGTTGGTCACCTGCGTGACATTCACCGTGGTACTGCTGACGTTGACCCGCGTCACGTAGGCCTCACTGACGTGATACGACGGCACATAAACTTCCCGCGGACCAAGCGGAAACCATCCCACATTGCCGCCGAAACCTCCCGGACCTCCGCCAATAAACACAACCAGCGCGGGTGCGTAAACGGCTTGCACTGCTACCGGTCCTGCAACCCAACCCCAGCGTCCGCCGACACTCACCCAGCGTCCGTAGTGGAAAGGTGCGTAGCCCCACGGAGCGTCGTCAACCCACGTCCATCCCCAAGGAGAAATCCAAGCCCAATGGCCGTCGTGATAGGGCGCCCAGCCCACCGCAACCTGGGGAAACCAGACGTGACCGTAATTTCCATCGTCGCGCCACTCGCCGTGGTCGTCGAGATCGTCGTAGCCGACAACGTCGTGCGACAAATACTGCGCGGAACGGGAAGTGTCGTAGCGGTGATCGCGTTCCTCAGTCCAGTTATCGAATTCATCGAAGCCGGGCATCGGCTCGACATCGGCGTAGACCTGATCCGTTCCGCTCAGTGTGGCTCTCTGCCCGGAGTGCAAATCGTAGCTTTGGCCGCCGCCCGTGGACTCGCCTTCGCCCACGCGGACGTTGATCGCTGTGCTGTTGCCGTCCGCATCCACCGCCACGCGATAGCGGCCGGGCTGGAAGATGGTAAACGCCTGGTTTGGCGTGTCGACCTCGAACACATCGCTCTGTCCAAGCCGGCGCACCGAAATATTGATCATGCCGGAGGTGAGCTGGATCTGAACCGTGCTGTCGTCGAGGTTCAGGAAGGAGAAGCCAGTGTTGGGCGCCAGCCGGAGTGCGGCCGATCCCAATTGCACCTCGGCGCGCGAATCCTGATCGGTCCAGAGCTGGTCGCCGGTGGTCATCGGGCGGTTGGGAACCGCGCCCACCCAATCGGCTTCGCCGGCGGGCAGGAAGGAAACTGAACCTTGCAGGTAGCCGATGCGGGCGACGCGGCCGGGGGGATCGTCCTGATCTTGAGCCGATGATCTTGCCGGTAAAACGATGGCGGAGAGCGCAAGCCCAAGCACCGTGCTCCACCGGCCTAATTTCTTCAGTGTTGTTTTCATAGAAGTATGTCTCCCAAGCTTTCTTTGGACGAGACCACAGCCTCGCCGGGTTGCCGTCAAATTTTGAGGATGGAGATGGCAGCTGCCAACAGGGTTTCTCCGAGCAAGCCCGAACTCTCCTGAGCGCCACCGACAGGCGGATGCACGCAACCGAGACGCTCAATGGATTGTTTATAGGAATATAAGCATAACAGAGAGATCGACGCCAGATGGCGGCGCTTTTTTGACAGGCGCTTGCCGGACAGGCAACATGTCTCAACCCCGAGCCAGGAGAGCGACAGATATGGGAAGCGAGAGTCTTGGTGTCACGGAGCGCAACACCGGCGTCCGCGACCGGCTCCGTCGCACCGGACCTGGGCTGGCCATTGCCGCCGTGATCGCGGCGCTTGGGTCGCGCTTTTTCCTGATTATCTGGAAGCACTCGATCAATGTTTTCTTTCTCGACCAGTGGGAGTACATGACGCCGTTCTTTGGCCATCGGCCGAGTGTTGCCGAACTTTTCCGCGCGAGCTACTTCTATGTGTTGTCGAGGCCGTGGCGCGGCAAGCGGAGTTTCGTTCTGGCCCTGTGGATTCTACTGCTTCTGCCTGCCGCGGTGCGCAAACCCTGGGAGGAGATCCGGTGGTATTCCAACGGCAAGCGCGACTGGGCCAACTGCTATGTTCGCACGGAGAATATCCACTACTGTGACCAGAGCGCCAACTTTTTGCTGCATACACCCTTCGAAGAGATCGGGTTAAAAGAGAAGCTGGATTATCTTAAGCGGCATCGGTTGAACCTGTTCTCGGAAGCTGATTCCAAATGATGCATCGCGCGCCAAGTCAGGATCCGACCGCGGTTGCCTTGTCTGGAGCGAGCGCGATCAGCGCTGCACCGATCAAACCAAAGGCGAGTGAGCCGATCAGCAAGTGCCGGTTTTCGGCCACGTCATGAAATGACTGCACCGTCATGACGGCCGCATGAGCAAAACTCGACCATGCTGCGAAGGCGATGAGGGCGCGGTTCGCGGATGGGTTGCGCGACGCCAGCAGCAGAAAGACTCCCAGCGTGACGTAAATGCTGAGCATCATCTGCAAGGTTTCATCCAGAGGCATTTTCACCAGCGGGTAAACCGTAGCTACCATGAGCAGTCCCACGATCACCAACACCGTCTTCAGCGCTCGTTCTCGAATCATTGTGTCCTCCTGGCTCCAAATCACTGCGCGTTGAGTTTCTGAAGATAGACGACCGCGTTGCGATTCTTTGGGTTTAGCTGGACTGACTTCCGATAGTTGGCGATGGCCAGCGGTTTGTTGCCGTCGTCCATGTAGGCCTCCCCGAGGCTGTCGTAGACATTGCTGGACTGCGGATAGGCTTCGGCGTTGAGCTGGAGAATGCGGATCGCGTCTTTGAATTTCTTTGCGTTGAGGAGCCGGTAGCCGAGACTGTTGAGCTCGTTTTCATCGAAGTTGTAGGTGGTTGGCCGAGCGGCTTTCAAGTCATGAGCTCTCAAGTCCTGGGCTTTCAAGTCATGGTATTGCTGGATGGCCGCGTCGACGCCGCTGGAGGCGATGGTGGCAGAGAGATTTTCGGCAATCGATCGGCGGGGATCGAATGCAGCCTTGACGTCGGGTACCCAGACGGCCATGGTAGCGGCAAAGAGTCCAGCGACCATGGCGAGGGTCAGCACAAAGATCAAGCCAGCGGTAGCCAGGCGCCGCAGCGCGCTCGGACGATCCTGCGCGAGGAAATAAATTTCAAGAACAACCAGGGGAAAAAGGTATTGAGCGAACCCCATGAAGGTGAGGAATGGGCCGGTAAAGGTGGTCGGATCGAAACCGACGGGGCCTTTGAAGATGAGGAACGACAGGAAAAGCGCGATGCGGTAGAACCACGATCCACTTACTACGAGGAAGAGGCGAAGGGCCCAGCGACGATGAGTTTTGAAATCGCGAGCCATCGCGAAGCGGAGAGCCAGGGCGGCGAAAAGCCACATCAGGATGGCGTTCAGAGTGCTACTAAGGTGCTGCGAAAGGTCGCCCACGCTGCCCCGGATCCACGTCATATAAAGACCAGCGAGGCTGAGGGTGACCGCGGTCAGCATGTAGATGCGCCCGTTCCAGTGATGGAAGACAGGAAAGCGGTTGCGGACTTGCGGAACCAATTGCACCGCTCCGGCGAGCATGATAACGGCGGCCGAGGCGACGTGCATGACGACTGCCCAGTTGCCCCTGGTCACGCCGGGAACGTAACCATTGGTGAATCTCCATCCGTGGTAATCGCCGCGGAGCGCGGTGAGACCATAGAACGACGCTATGGCAAAGGCGAACACCAATTGCCCGATAACGGTGACGCCGAACCAAAAGCGCGCGGCTGCTTTCAGGGCGGTGGCGGCGACGGAACTCAGTTCCAGGCGGTTCGTTAATACTGCTGTGCTCATACTCGCTTCTCCTTACGCGAGATCTTGAATGAGGGTGCATTGAAGCGCTATGGTCGCCGTTCCTCCGCTGCGCCGGCCTGCTCCTTCCATCGTTGAGGGTTCACGCCCATGACCAGGAGCCACAACATTACCGATGCTTGCGCGAGGAGGGCGGAGGCCAGGTTGTAGGGGGACAGGTAGCTTACGAGCGGATTGGAAAAAAAGGTGAGCCAGCCCAAACCGGCGAACGCCATGAGCGCGCCTAGAATTCGAGGCAGGAAGGTCGACCTGAAAATGAGGTAGGCGATCGGGAGGCAGTAGAATCCGTTAACTGCCACGGCGATGTTGACGCCCTGAGGCTGCCATCGAAGAACCTCGCAGGTGAGTCCCACGAGGCTGAAAAACGCCGCAAGCAAAGAGAGGGTCTTGTTCACCGGCTTAAAGATTTCATAGAGGAGCAGCGTCACAACGCCCATGACTGCAACCGCGAGGTAGCCTCCTACGAAATTCATCCTGCCGCGAACGAAGAGTTCGGTGCATGCTGCCGTCACTACGCTGAAGAAATAAAGGGCACCCGCCATTCTGGCCTTGAAACGTGGCGACGCTTCTGCAATCCGATCCATCATTTCAGATGTGCTCATACTCTTTCCTCCTTATGTGCTGCGCTGGCTTGATCGTTCCATCGTTGAGCGTTCACGCCCATCACCAGGAGCCACAGCATCACCAACCCTTCCCCGAGGAGGGCGGACGCCAGATTGTAGGGGGACAAATAGTTTGCGAGCGGCGGTGATAGAAAGGTCAGCCAACCCAAACTGGCAAACGCCATCAGCGTGCCCAGAATTCGAGGCAGGAAGGTCGACCTGAGAATGAGGTAGCCGATCAGGAGGCCATAGAGTCCGTGGAATACGAGGCCGATGCCGAACCATTGAAGAGCCTCAAGGGTGAGTGCCACGAGGTTGAAGGACGCCGCCAGCAAAGACAGGCTCCTGTTCACCGGCTTGAAGATGTCATAAAAGAGCAGCGTCACCGCGACCATGCCCGAGATCTCCACGATGCCCGCTGCGATGTTCCCCGCGAAACCCAGCCTGCCGCGAACGAAGAGATCGTTGAATGCTGACGTCATCATGGTGAGCAAGAAAAAGACAGCGGCCATCCTGGCCTTGAAACGCGATGATCTTTCTGCAATCCGTTTCATCATTCCTGCCGCGCTCATGCTCTTTCCTCCTTATGCGCGGCGCTGGCCTGCTCCTGCCAGCGTTGAACGTTCACGCCTTTCACGAGGAGCCACAGCATCAGCGCTAGTTCCGCGACGAAGCCGAGGACCAGATTGTAGGGGGACAGATGGTTGGCGAGCGGCGGTGACAGAAAGGTCAGCCAACCCAAACCGGCTAGCGCCATGAGCACACCCAGAATTCGAGGCAGGAAGGCCGACTTGAAAGTGAGGTACCCGATCAGGAGGCAATAGACTCCGAAAAATACCACGCAGATGTTGTTGGCCTGAGTATTCAGTTCGAGAAACATCAGCGCCAGGGCGCGCAACTGTTCCACCTTAAATACGCTCAAGTACTGGCTGCCTCCCAACACGACCAAGGGGGCAAGTTGAAAGAGGCTGGCGAAAGCCAGAATGGCGCATCCCACGAGACTGAAGAACGCCGCGAGTAAAGAGAGGCTCCTGCTCACAGGCTTAAACAAGCCGTAGAAGAGAGCCGTTACCGCGATATAGCACGCGGTCGCGATGAGGCCGGTTGCCAAACCCAACCGATATAAGGACTGGTGGGCCAGGATGTTGGTTGCTGTGGCCGTGGCGTCGCCATCTACGACCAGACCTTTAAGGAGGAACTCGCCCAATATAGCAGTCAGAAAGTACAGCAAGTAAACGGCACCGGTAATCCTGGCGCTGGGGCGCAGCGACGCTTCCGCGACCCGGTCCATCATTATCGGTGTGTTCATACTCTTTCCTCCCTACACGTTGTTGAATCAAGTGCATGGCGCTCTTGCGTGCGAGCTACACAACGGCTGCCTACACCCGCTCGACTGACTGCTTCGCCGGAGTCAGCGCGATCAGGACTAAGCCGATGACGCCAAATACAGCCCCAGCAACTAGCAGGTCTTCGCGTTCGTTCCGAAGGTGGACCGCCATGACCGCCATTACAGCGCCATGAGCAATATTCGCCCATGCGCCGAAAGCGATCATGCTGCGATTCGCCGATGGGTTACGGGCTGCCAGCAGCAAGAAAATCCCAAGCGTGACATAGAGGCTCAACATCATGGGCAAAGCATCCTCCTTGTTCGCCTGCCAACCATCCCGAACAGAGGTCACCACCGGATAAATGCCAGCCGAAAACACCAACCCCACCAACACCAACACGACCTTCAGCGCTCGTTCTCGACGCATATTGTCCTCCTCAGAAGCGCGAGGCTCCTGCTCACTTACTCAACTCATAGAAGAGAGCCGTCACAGCGATATAGCAAGCGCATGCGACGAGATCGAACACCAAACCCAACCGACCGTGAGCGAAGAGGACGACTAATCCCGTCGCTATAGTGACCAAATAAAAAATGCCGGTGATTCTGGCCTTGAAATGTGGTGACGCTTCCGCTATCCGTTCCTTCATTTCAGATGTGTTCATAATCCGTCCCCTTATGCGCGTGATTGAATCAACTACCCGCCGATTCAGATCGGTTCCTGATAACGGCGCAGCCGAACCGCAGCCACGAGGCATGCTGCGGCGAAAACCAGCCCCAGCCACAGACTCGGGTTGCTCAGAAATCTGCCCGGAGCCAGTTGTGCCAGCGGAATAAAATGCGTATCGATCGGGACGCCATTCTTGTCCTTGAGGTCGAAAGCGGCCGCGCCGAATCCAAACAAGCGGTCTTTCAGCAGGGATCCCAAATACGAAGTGTGGAACGCAATGTTCTCGAGAACGGCAATTGCCACCCACGGCAGCACGGCCCACAGAAATGTCGCGCGCCGCGCCCAGCCTGAGACCAACAGGAACCAGCAGTAGATGGGCGCGTGCCAGAGCACAAGCACGGTCGTACCGTAGAGCGTCACCAACTCCATTTCGGACAATGGCAACCGGGTCCACAGCGTCGCGGCACTCCCACCGCTCACCGCCAGTACCGCTATACTCAGCAGCCGCATAATTTGCTGCAGGGTAAGAGTGACGGCGAAGACTATAAGCGGCAGAATTACGAGCGGGATGCTCGCCTTCGACAGCACAGTTGTAAGATCGGAAACCGGCAGCGACTTCCAGAACAGGATGCTGCGATCGCGGCGTTCGCCGTGCAGCGCATCAAGCGAGTAGAAGATCCCGACCAGGAATGCGACCAGCCCGATCAGCATGGCCGCATGGCTGTACGGCATGGCGAGCCCGATCAGGCTATCTGGCGCCTTGAGCATCGCCATTTCGCGCATGGTGTGCGGCATCCAAACCTCACGCATGTTGGGCGGCAGCCAAATGACGCTGATCCCGAAGCCAAGCAAATAGATGGCGGCGACGGCCAGCGGCGCGACATAGATGGAACGGTTTTCCCAAATTTCTCGTCGTATCGACCAGTAAATGGGCCGAGTCTCCGACATCGCCGCGGGCGCGATGGCCTGCGAGTCTGGGGGAGAATCGGGAACGGCGTTCGATTGGGTAGTCATTGAGCCACTCCTTGTGTCCCGCCGGCCGGATTGCCCGGCTTATTTCCCATGAGGGCAACGAACAAGTCGGCGATGCCCGGCGTGCGTACGTCCCCGAGAGCGGTGAGTTGCTGTCGATCGAGTTTCTGATCAACGACACGATCGAACAACAAGATGGTGCGTCCGAGCGCTGGGCTCTCGTGAATCGGCTTGAGCGCACGTGCGGCGGCTGCATGCTCGGGATGCACCGTCACTTCCAGAAAGCGCGACTCAAAATCTTCCATAGTGCAATTGAGAACGATGCGGCCGCGGTTGATGAACATGAGATCGGTGAGGACGTGCTGGACGTCTTCCACCTGATGCGTAGTCACGACGATAGTGCGGCTGCGGTCGAAGTAGTCGTTCAACAGCGAATCGTAGAACTGCTTGCGATATAGGATGTCGAGGCCCAGCGTGGGCTCGTCCAGCACGAGCAATCTCGCGTCGATGGCCATGACCAGAGCGAGGTGCAGCTGGGTGACCATGCCCTTCGACAATTCCCTGATCTTGCTGCTGCGCTTAATATCGGTCTTGGCAAGAAAGTCTTCCGCCTTGGCCCGATCGAATCGCGGATGCACGCCGGCCACATAGTCGAGCGCCTGCGAAACCCGCATCCAGCGCGGTAAGACGGCGACGTCGGCAATGAAGCAGACATCGCGCATGAGCTGATCGCGCTCGGTCGTGGGGTCGCGTCCGAGCACGCGCAATTCTCCCTGATATGGAGTGAGGCCGAGAATCGCGTTGAGCGCGGTGCTCTTGCCTGCGCCGTTGGGGCCGATGAGTCCGAGGATGCGGCCCTCGGCGACACGCAAATCGACGCCGTCCAGCGCGATGGTTGTGCCGAAGGACTTGCGGAGACCGCGAGCTTCGATGATGGGCGTAGCGGCGACTGTCATGACTTCGGCTCCTCTTCTTTTTCTTTGCCGTTCGACGACGGAGCGGGAGGGTGGCCGGCGCCATTCAGCAGTTCTTCCGCCCTCAGGCCCAACCGCTGAATGGTGGCGTGGACCCTGGGCCATTCTTCCGCAAGAAACTTCTGGCGTTCGCCCTGCAGCAGCAGATTGCGCGCGCCGGTATTGATGAACATGCCGCGACCTCGCCTGCTCTCGACCAGTTGTTCGTCGACCAGTTGCTGATAGCCCTTGAGAACCGTGAGCGGATTGACCCGATATTCGGCCGCGACGTTACGCACGGAGGGCAACGGATCGCCTTCCTTGAGTACGCCGTCGAGAATCATCGCGACGATTCGATCTCGAAGCTGGCGGTAAATCGGCTGACTGTCGTTCCACTCACGGTCCATGATGTTTTCCAGATATTCCTTACTAGAGATGCTCTGCCGTCAATTCTTCCGCTGCAGGTCGAAGTGCGCGTGCATCGGCTTGTCTCCCATCATGAACGTCCAATCCTCGGTGTGGTGGTTGGCGTCAATGATGGTGAACACGGAATGGTGCATGTGCATCTCGGTGCTCCCGCTGATGTCCTTGAGTTCGAACTCGACGATCTTGCCATCAGGCGACATCTTGCCGGTCATGCGCGGCCGATTCCCCGCGTCGCAATAATGAACCAGCGTGAGCTGGTCTCGATCCAGGTAAAGCATCGTGACCGGATGGTCGTACTTGGTCGCATCCAGCGGCGTTCCCGCTTCCTGGAATTCGTGCACGAGGACGTTGCCGCGCGAGGTCACGCGCAGCGAGAGGTGCATTTTGGCGCCTGACATCTCCGGCGCGTCCGGGACGGTGACGGGGCCTTCCCACTCTCCCGCCAGACTTTTCAGGGTTGCGAAGGACTTTTGCGCCTCAGACGGCACTGGAGCCACGGAGGGCTTTTGCGCGTCGGACTTCTCCGGGTCAGACTGAGCAAAAGCCACGGTGGAGAGCGACAGCAGAACAACCGGCAGGACAAAGCGAAGGGACTTCATGTTTATTCTCCTTAAAGCTTCTCAAGTCTCTGTGTGAGGATCATATTTGATTGATCACTAGTGTTATAGTTAACTACAACACTAAATCAAAGTCAAGCTATTTCGTAATGCTTTTTTTTAGAGGCCCCAAGAGCCATCCGCTTTCAAGGTTGAGATTTGCATCTCAACCTGAGACGACGAGCTATTAAGCACCTTCTCTTCGTGGTCTCAAAAGCTTCTAAGTCGCAGAAAAATATAGCCCCTGAGTGCTAATCCTTCCGTTCTGCACTGTGGTCTTGGTCGTGCATCTCTTCTGGCATAACCGCGTGTTCTGGCTCCCCAAGCTCTTCCTAACCGGGAAGAGGGGGAGCCCGACCGCATCTTCAAGTGGGGCGGAAGAAACAGCAAGATCATCCACTCCCTTTCCCGTTCGTTCGAGAATGGGAAGCTCCGGTCGGAATGACAAGAGTTTCTATGGCGCAACCAGCCACAGCCCCATCGCGGACGTCACAAAACAGTACGGTCGCCGATTTGGCGCGCTTTTTTCCTGAAGCCACGCCGGTTCGCATTCCGGTTCAGTTCACGCGCCGTGACTACACGGGCAACGGCAGCCAGCCTGATACTGCGGGCGTGCAGGAAAGCACGGTCATCGAGTTTGGAACCTCGCGCGAAGTTCTGTTTGCCTGCGCCACTCCGCTGGAGTTCGCCGACATCCTGCGGCTGCGCAACTCGGACGGCTCACTTGATACGGAAGCCTCCGTGGTGGCCGTGCAATACCATCCCGGCAAAACCATCGTGGCAGCCCGCTTTGTCAATTCCGTTCCCAACTGGATCGTGAAATCATGACGCAATCGCAACCTTCTTCGTCGCAAACTTCGGGAGCGCAAGCTTCTGGACCAAGTCTGGATCCCGCCGCTCTGTGGTCAAGCGCCCGCCGCCTGCACCCCATTTACGCCGAACTGGCGCGCGAGTTCGTGATCGAAGCGCCCGCCTGCGCTGATCTTGAGGCCGGCGTGGAAACCCCCGCGCCCGAATCCGTCGAGCACGCTCAACTGTGGCTGAACTGCATGGACGAAAAAATCCAGGTTCATCAGTTGCGCCAGTTTCTGCAAACCAGTTCGTTGGTGGATGCCGAAGGCCTGGTCGTCCTGCTGCAGCATTTTCTGGCGAAGACGTCCAGAACCGAGTCCTCCCGAGACAAAATTGATTTCCTGCTGGTGCAGTATTTCAGCCAGAGGGCGCCCACCGAACTGGAAGACAACCATGCCGATCTCGCTTATGTGGCACAGGGGCTGGAGCCGATTCTGAGCACAGTGGAACTGAAGGCGCCGGTGTGGTTGAACGCCTTGGACCGCGTGCTCGATTCCGCGCGCCGCTGCCGCTCGCTTGACGAACTGCTGCACGGCGGCGTTCTCGACCAGGGACGCAAAGCCAAAGCTCAAGCCGGCGATCTGTTCTATCTGCCCATCGCGTTGGTCGCCTTCACTCGTTTTGGATATCTGATGCGGCGTGTCTTCTTCCGCCTCATGCTCACCGATCTCAACGCCATTCTCGACGGACTTACCGAGCTGGAGGAAAAAGGAGTCGAGAAGATTGACTGCCGGCGCGCGCAATTCTCCGCCCAGGAACCGATCATTCGCCTGCGCATGATCTGCCAGTCCTGGAAGGTCATGTTCCAGGCGGAATATTCCTCGGGCCAGCCGCTCCGCATGCTGGTGGATCTGAGGGCCTCGGTCGATGCAGCCTTGGGGCTGAGTTCAGCCGCCGCTCCCGACGAGAAACCCGCACCGCGAGCCGCCGCTGCTGCTGCCGGTGCTGGGGGCAATGTGACAACTTCGAAACCGGCGCCGCCGCACCAGACTCCGCCGGAAGCTGCCGCGGAGCCGCAAACCACGCTCGCCGGAGCCGATGCGGAGACTCCTGAATTCGAAATCTCCTCACAAGAATGGAATCCGGACGCAGACTCGCAACCGGAAAAAGAGAAATAGGAAAGCGAAAAGGAAATTCGCAAGTGGATCAACCGACCGTACTCGTTATCTCCGACGACGTGGAATTTTCGCGGAGCATCACGGCGCGCTGGCAGATGGAACGCCACGTCCCCACATTTACTATGCTGAGCGGAAATCTCTGGCCACGTTCCGTCGACAACTTCGCGGTTGCCATCGTCGGTCCGCTGCGCCGGGAACTGCTTTCGGTAGTTCTGGAACCGCTGCACTCGACCCAGCAGCCTTTGTTCTGCGTTTGCAACGACGCCGCCACTGCGCAACTGGTGCGCGAACGTTGGCCGCGCACCTCGGTGTTGCTCTGCGATGAAAACTGGCTCAACGTGCTGGTTCCGGCGGCGGGCGAAGCCGTGCTCCGCGCCCGCGCCGAAACTCGCGCCCGCGCCGCCGAAGAGACTTGCGCCACGCTGGAACGCCAAGCCACGCTCGGCCGTTACATGCTGGAGATGCGTCACGGCCTGAACAACGCACTCACTTCGTTGCTGGGCAATTCCGATCTGCTGCTCATCGAACCCGGAAGCCTCTCGGCTCAGGCCCGGGCGCAGATTGAAACCATTCGCAACATGACGCTGCGTATCCACGAAGTGATGCAACGTTTTTCGTCCCTGGAAAAGGAAATGAACGTGGTGGCTCAGCAGGTGGAACGGGATTCGGGTAAGTACCGCGTCGCGACCGCGGCGGGCGATTGAGTACCTAGTACCTGGTACCGGGAACTCTGGAAACAAGAAACTGGAAACAAGAAACTGGAAACAAGAAACTGGAAACAAAACGAGAACTGAGAACCGAGAACTGAATCAGGCGCTTACGGAAAGACTCTATGCACAAGTTAATCGCGACCAGCACCATCCTCGAACACGAACTCTCGGAGTTGCGCCTGCTGGTCGAGCGCCAAACCGGGGTCGTTCTTGATTGTCCCAACAGTGCGCTGGCTGCGCACGTCGCCGATTACGTCGAGGCGCAAAGCCTGGGATCGTCCAGCGCGCTGCTGGAACGTCTTCGGTCCTCCGAGCAGGATCCTTCCAGCCTGCCGTCCCTGCTCGACGGGCTGGTCAATACGAATACCGGCTTCTTCCGTCATCCCGGAGCGCTTAACGCTCTGGCACGGCAAGTTGTGCCGCAGCTTTGCGCTCGCAAGTCCGCCGATGGTCCCAGCCCGCTGCGCATCTGGAGCGCTGGCTGCGGCAGCGGAGAAGAGACCTACTCGATCGCCATGGCCGTCTGCGACGCGTTAAGTTCCACTAGCCCGGGCGTGCCTAACGGCAGCGGATCAAACAACGGAAGCGGCAATGGCAACGGCAATGGAAACGGAAAATCCGCGGCACGAAACGGTGGTATCGCCGATAGCGCCCCGAACTTGGGATCCGCGAACCTCGGCGCGGGCTTGTCGATCCACATCGTCGGCAGCGACCTGCTTCCGCACAGTATCGAAGCCGCGGATCGCGGCGTGTACCGGCAGTCTGCTTTGGATGGTTTGCCGCCAGCCACCATCCGCAACTATTTTTCGAAGATCAGTTCGCCGGTGGTTCCGCCTGATAGCGCGGATGAGGTCGACGATGAAAGCGGAGGCCCGACTGAAAGCCAGGGAAAGAAAGGCGCTGTCAACGGCTCCAAAATGTTCCCGCCAGTGTCGCGCACCTGCTGGTGAAGCCCCGCCTGCGCAGCCTGGTTACGTTCAATTGCATGAACCTGGCCCGTCCCGGCTACATCGGACGCTTCGACTGCATCTTCTGCATGGACGTGCTGCCGCACTTCTCCCGCGCCCAGCGCATCGCGCTGGTGGAGCGCCTGCACCTCTACCTCGAACCCGGCGGATATCTTTTCCTGAGCCAAACCGAAAAGCTCAGCGCGCCGAACCTGAACTTCCGCTCCGAAACCTTCGATGGATATACGTTCCACCGCAAGCCGCTGGCGGCCAGCGCGGCGTACGGGCGTTAACTTGATCGAATTGTCCATTTTGTCTATAATAGACAAATGAAGACAGTCTCTGCTACAGATGCCAAGCAGCGCCTTGCTGCTCTTCTCGACACCGCCCAGCGCGAGCCAGTCCTTATCCGCCGACAAAACCGCGATGTTGCGGTGATCATGTCCGCACAAGAATATGAGCGTATTCGCAAGCACAACATCGCCGAGCTTAAGCAGACGATGGACCGTATCGGCGTTCAGGCCGCAGCACGGGGAATGACCGAGGAAATCCTTGCCGACATCCTGAAGGATTGAGGCGCCAAGATTCATGGGAATCCCGAGTCGTCTCGTCGTGGATACCAATGTATTCGCCAGTGCCATCATCTTCCAGCGCTCGGTTCCACGTCAGGCTTGTCGACCATGCCTTGACCATGACGTCGTCATCTTTTCCGAGGACACGATGAGCGAACTCGCCGAAGTTCTATCCCGTTCAAAGTTCGATAGCTTTGTCAGCCGCGCGGAGCGCGAACTTTTCCTGGTCGCAGATTGAAGGTGCGGCAGAGTTCGTTCCCATCATTCAGTTAGTCCGCGCATGCCGCGACCCGAACGACGACAAGTTCCTGGAAGTGGCGCTGAACGGGAGGGCCGATGTGATTATTACCGGTGATGCGGATTTGCTGGGGATGCATCCGTGGCGGGGAATTGCGATTGTGACGCCTGCGAATTATTTAAGACGCTAACATAAAACTTCATCGGCGCAGCCAGTCTTCGTACTGCTCCCAATCGCTATCAATGATTCCTTGCGCTTCTGCGACTGGAAGCTCTCGCCCGAAATGCTCTATTTTGAATATTCCGGATATTCCGCTGGTCCTAGGACTCCCTGAAATCCTGAATGGCTGTGTTGATATGGGTCCGCAGTGCCTCGAGATGGCCGTTCGCCAGTTTCAAAGCCGCCAGCTGCACTCGAGGTCGCTCGCGCCGCCCGACTTGCGCTCTCCTCGTATCCCTTGAGTACAGCCATCACGGAATCAAATTGCGTTTCCGGATAGTCCCGTCGGACGATTCTCTCAACATCGTTGGACGTAACCTTAGGGATAGGTTGGTGTCGCATAGGTGATAATTTGTGCTTGCTAATCATCGGTGGACAGGCTTACGCGAACAAAAACTCCTTAGTCCGCAACTCCTTAATCGTATCCCTCAACTTCGCCGCCTTCTCGAACTCAAACCGCTTGGCCGCTTCGCGCATGTCGCTTTCGAGTTTGACGATGTACGCGTCTAACTCCGGCTGCGACTTGAACTCCGGCATGCCTTCGGCTTCGCCGCCGGTCAGGTCGGTGTAGTCGGCGGCGATGATTCCGGCCAGCGTCATATCCAGCGGACGCACGATTGATTCCGGCGTGATTCCGTTCTCTTCGTTGTATGCGGTCTGGATGGTGCGCCGGCGCGAGGTTTCATCCATGGCGCGCTTCATCGAATCGGTCATGCGGTCGGCATAGAGAATCGCGCGCCCATGCAGATGGCGGGCGCAGCGGCCAATCGTCTGGATCAACGATCCCCACGACCGCAGAAAGCCTTCTTTATCCGCATCGAGAATCGCCACCAGCGAAACTTCCGGCAAATCCAGGCCCTCGCGCAGCAGATTGATGCCGATCAATACATCGAACTCGCCCTTGCGCAGATCGCGGAGAATCTTCACCCGCTCCAGCGTCTCGATCTCCGAATGCATGTAGCGGCACTTCACGCCCACCTCGGCGTAATACTCGGCCAGATCTTCGGACATGCGTTTGGTCAGCGTGGTCACAAGCACGCGTTCGCCCTTCTCTACCCGCGAGCGAATCTCATGCAGCAGATCGTCAATCTGTCCTTTCACCGGGCGCACCTCGACTTCCGGATCGATCAGTCCCGTGGGCCGGATAATCTGCTCGACGACCACGCCCGCGGATTTCGTCAACTCATACGGACCCGGCGTTGCCGAAACATAGACGAGTTGATTGGTGCGATGCTCAAACTCCTCGAACGTCAGCGGACGGTTATCCAGTGCCGACGGCATGCGGAAGCCGTATTCCACAAGCGTTTCCTTGCGAGAGCGGTCGCCGGCATACATGCCGCGCAACTGCGGCACAGTCTGGTGCGACTCGTCGATGAACATCAGATAGTCGCGCGGAAAGTAATCCAGCAGCGTCGGCGGAGGCTCGCCTGGCATCCGTCCTGTAAAATGCCGCGAATAATTCTCGATCCCGTGGCAGTAGCCCATCACCTTGATCATTTCCAGATCGAACTTTACGCGCTGGTGAATGCGCTGCGACTCGACCACTCGGCCTTGTTTCTCCAGTTCCACTTCCCACCACGCCAGCTCTTTCTTGATCGACTCCACAGCCGACGCCCGGGTCTCGTCTTTCATCACATAATGCGTCTTGGGATAAATCGGCAGCCGCATGTACTTCTGCTTCACCGTGCTGAATAGAGGATCGATTTGCGCCAGCGACTCCACCTGATCTCCCCAAAGCTCGATGCGGTAAGCCATGTCGTCATAAGTAGGGAAGACCTCGATCACGTCACCGCGCACGCGGAATGTTCCGCGCTTGAACTCGCCGTTGGTTCGCTCGTAGAGAATATCGACCAGCTTCCGAGTGATGTCTTCGCGCGTAATCTTCTGGCCTTTTTCCAGAAACAGCATCATGCCGTAATAAGCCTCGGGCGATCCCAAGCCATAAATGCAGCTCACCGAAGCCACAATCAGCGCGTCGCGGCGCTCGAACAAGGACTTGGTCGCGGAAAGCCGCAGCTTGTCGAGTTCGTCATTGATGGTCGCCTCTTTTTCGATGAACAGATCGGCAGCGGGAACGTAAGCCTCGGGCTGGTAATAGTCGTAATACGAAACGAAATATTCGACCGCGTTGTGCGGGAAGAAATTCTTGAACTCGTGATAAAGCTGCGCTGCCAGAGTCTTGTTATGTGCCATCACCAGCGTGGGCCGGTTCACCGCCTCGATCACCTTGGCCATGGTGTAAGTCTTGCCAGACCCGGTGACGCCCAGCAAAACCTGATGCTCCTCGCGGTCGTAGACGCCGCGCAGCAAGGACTCGATGGCGCGCCCCTGGTCGCCTTGAGGTTTGTAATCGGAAACGAGTTTGAAGTCCATGAAAAGAACTCTTGGCCCTCCTCACAGAAGGCAATCTTGCGACTGAGAATCTTTCTATTATAACGCTGGCAAAAAGGTCGGTTGGCGGACTACGGCTGCACGTCGCCTACGCTCACGATCTTCGCAGTGGCGCGAAACTTCTTGTAATCACGGTAGGTCTGCTCCAGGTCCACATCGAAGTTCTTGAGCAGAGCGAGACGCACATCGATCTTCGCCGTGACATGCAGCGGCAGCCACACTTCGTCGTTCACCCGCGTCTGTTCCAGCATGAACCGTGAACCCTTGTGGAAGCGAGCTAGAAATAATCCCCAGGAAATCGTGTCCAGGCATTCCACGTCCATCTTTGCCAGCTGAAGATCGTTTTTGTCGATCCAGACGCGCCCGCGGAACTTCGACAGAAATTTGGATTCCTTCATGTGCGGCTCAAAGCCCGGACGCGGCTCGCCATCAATCACCCAGACCTCGCGTCCGCCCAACGACTCCGTGCCCACCAGTTTGAAGTTGTACGCGTCGGCCACCTCGCGCACGAACTTGCGGCCCTCTTCGCGATCTTTTTCCTCTTTTTGCTCGCGCTTTTTGCGATCGCCTTCCGATTCGTTCTTGCGTTTGTCGATGATCTTCTGAATCTTTTCTTCTTCCTTGGCAGCGTCTTTCTCCGAAAGCGGCTTGTCGTCCTTCTCAATCAGCCGCTGCACCTGCTCACCGTAGATCTCCATCACGTCGTAAGTCTTCAATTCAGTGGACTTCACTTGCCCCTTGCCATCAAGCTTGTGCTCTACGTCGCGCTCGATGTAGGTGTAATCGCGCAACCGCTTGTCATTTTCGAGGTCCTTGTCGGCGACCACGCGCAATAACTGCTGCATCTGCCGCTGCGAGAGCTTGCCTTGGGCATCCGGTTTCAGATCGAGCAGGGAAGCGGCGGCTGGCTGCGTTGCCAGGGTGGATTGATCCTGCCCAAGAACGGGCAGGCCGGCAAGCACAACCACAAACAGTACGAGCGGAGCGAGACCCAGCCTCGTCATTATTAACATTACGTTCTTAGACGACATGGAGTTCCATAGGATGCAGGCCGACGACCAACTGCCGATGACCAACGGCTAAAGACCGTCCTTATAAGCTTTTCCCAGGCATTCCGCCTGAAACAGGCGATCATCCACGCGATGTAAGCCCTTGGCCATGGCCGGAGTGATCAGCGGGTAGTGCTTGACGTTGAACAGGTGGTACACGATGAACCACACTGGCTTGTCCGTGGTCATCCAATTCTGACGATCGAAGCGCTTCAAGTTAACCGGAACCGAGAAGCGGCGCAAGGTGCGCTCGCGCCGCAGATTGAAATATCCGTTGAAATAACTGATCGCCAGCTCACGCAGCGTGCGATGGACGGGTTCGCGCCATCGGCATCCCGTGTAGTTTGATTTGGCGACGGCGCCCCAGCATCCGTTCTGCCGAAAAATAGCGATCACGTGGTCGGTGTCGTGCTCGGCCTCGAAATCGAGGAGCAGCGGAGGATATCCGTTGGCGCGCAGCGCGGCCGCGGCGAAAATAGCGCCTTCGAGGCAGTGTGCCGTCTGCTCGGCCAGCACCTGCCGCGGAGACCATGCCGTATCCGCGAGATGATAGGAAGCATCGTCAAGAAATTTCTGGATGCCGTGCGGATCTTTCATGCTGCGCAGCTTGCGCAACTCCTTGGCGTTAAAACCTGCGAGTGGATCACTCATTGACGGATGAGTTTACATGAGAGCGGACTGGACATGAACAGCGCAGACAACGGTCTTAGGTGTTAGGTCTCAGGTGTTGGGTCTTAGGGGGTTAGGAAAACCCAGACCAGACGCCCAAGGCCTAAGACCAAACACCCGCACCGAATACCTCCGCCAATTCGTAAGGCGTGTCCACCAGCACGTCAGGCGGATTCTCTTTCAACGTGTGCGGGGCGAAACCGTAGCTCACGCCTACGGTCCACAGGCCGGCGTTGCGGCCGGTTTCAACGTCGACATGAGAGTCGCCGACGATTGCGGCTTCTTCCGAGCGCACGCCGCTTTCTTCGAGCAACTTACGCGCCCCTTCGGGATCAGGCTTCTTGGTCGGAAAACTATTGCCGCCATAGATCTGAGTAAAGAACGGCCCCAGTCCCAGCGCTTCGACGATGGCGCGCGATGGAACTACCGGCTTGTTCGTGAGCAATGCCATTCTCCGCGGCAGACCGTTGCGCGTATTTTGAAGGGCCGTGAGAGCTTCTTTCACGCCCGCGTAGACCGTGGTGTGGTCAAGTTTGTGTTCCCGATAGTAAGAAAGGAAGAACTGCAGGCCCTGGCGCACAAGCGCGTCGTCAACCGCCTCGCCGCCGAGCGCCCGCTGAATCAGAATCGGAGCGCCGTCGCCCACATAGCTGGCAATCACGTCATCGGGCAACGCCGCCCGTCCGATGTGGCGCAACGCGGCGTTCACCGAGTGCACCAGATCAAGACGCGAATCGATCAGCGTGCCGTCGAGATCGAAGATCACGAGCTTGATCGAGTGCGGGTTGAGGGCGCGTCGGGTCTGGATCATACACCTGAAGGATAAATGATCGGGCATTCAACCGTCTGTCGGCAGCCGTGAGCAGCAAGCAAGCCAATGACCAAAGTCCCCACGCTTCCTAGGCAGAAACTTGCATGTTTTCCAATCCCCGATTCCGATTTACAATGCAACCTGCGCAGTAGCACAGGCACCACATTCGTAGACCGGATATTTATAACGCATTCATCAGGGAACCGGATGGCCACAACAAAAACCGATCCCAAGCTGTCGGTAGTAAGCAACAGCGGCAAGAAGTCCCGAACCTACGAGGGACTTACGCGCGAGCAACTGATCGAAGCCTACCGCATCATGTATACGTCCCGGCGGATTGATGACCGGGAAATCCTGCTCAAGCGGCAGCAGAAGATTTTCTTCCAGATGTCGGGAGCCGGACATGAGGCCATCGGCGTAGCCGCCGGGATGACGCTCAAGCCGGGCTACGACTGGTTCTATCCTTATTATCGCGACCGCTCGTTGTGTCTGGCGCTGGGAGCCAAGCCGTTAGAAATGTTTTTGCAGGCAGTGGGAGCAGCCGACGACCCCAGCTCCGGCGGACGCCAGATGCCTTCGCACTGGGGATACAAGCGGCTGAACATTGTGACGCAATCGTCGCCGACGGGGTCGCAGATTTTGCAGGCGGTGGGATGCGCAGAGGCGGGCCGGTACTTTTCGCGCCGTCCAAAGGCAGCTGAAGTCCCTCCGACCAATAACCGACCCGACTACCGCCAGTTCAAAGACGTGACCTTCCACGGCGACGAAATCGCCTACGTTTCTCTCGGTGACGGCACCAGCAGTGAGGGCGAGTTCTGGGAGTCGATGAACGCCGCCGCTCTCGGCAAGCTGCCCGTGATTTTCTGTGTGCAGGATAATGGCTACGCCATTTCTGTGCCGGTGGAAATACAGACCGCTGGAGGCAGCATTTCCCGCCTGGTCTCGGGCTTCCCCAATTTCCATTTTGAAGAAATCGACGGCACCGATCCCATGGCGAGTACGGCCGCGTTCCAGCGTGCCGCACAGTATTGCCGTGAGGGCCACGGGCCCGCGTTTGTGCACGCGCACGTGATCCGTCCTTATTCGCATTCGCTTTCCGACGACGAACGCTTGTACCGCCCCGATTCCGAACGGGAGCGCGACGCCGCCCGTGACCCGGTTTCGCGCACGCAGATGTTTCTGCTGCGCGAGGGGATCCTCGACGAGAAGGGCATCAACGAACTGGAAAAAAAGGTCGAGGAAGAACTCCAGATTGCGGTGGACCAGGCCCTCGAGGCTTTGCCGGCCGCGCCTGAGAGCGTGCTGAAGTATGTGTATTCGCCCGATGTCGATCCCACATCGGCGGCGTTTGACGCGCAGCCGGTAGTAGGGCCCGATTCCGCCGATGGCAAGAAGCCAGTGGCGAAAACCATGGCCGACTTGATCAACATTACTCTGCGCGACGAGATGAAGCGCGACGAGCGCATCGTGATCTTCGGCGAGGACGTAGCCGATTGCAGCCGCGAAGAATACCTGAAGCGCAAGCTGGTGAAAGGCAAGGGCGGAGTATTCAAACTCACGTTCGGGCTGCAGAATGAGTTTGGCCCCGACCGCGTCTTCAATTCGCCCCTGGCCGAGGCCGCCATCGTGGGCCGCGCTACGGGCATGGCCACGCGCGGGCTCAAGCCGGTAGTGGAAATTCAGTTCTTCGACTACATCTGGCCGGCCATGATGCAGATTCGCGACGAACTGTCGGTGATCCGCTGGCGCTCGAACAACGCGTTCTCCTGCCCGCTCGTGATTCGAGTGGCCATCGGCGGATACCTTACCGGCGGCGCGATTTATCACTCGCAGTGCGGTGAGAGTGTGTTCACGCATATTCCGGGGCTGCGCGTAGTGTTTCCTTCGAACGCGCTGGATGCCGCAGGACTGCTGCGCACTTCGATTCGCTGCGACGACCCCGTGTTGTTTCTGGAACACAAGCGGTTATACCGCGAGACGTACGGTCGCGCTCCCTATCCCGGACCGGATTACATGATTCCGTTCGGCAAGGCAAAGATTGTGCTTCCGGGGACCGACCTCACGGTGATCACCTACGGCGCGGTCGTCCCGCGAGCCTTGCAGGCGGCGCAGAAACTCGAACGCGAGCACGGCGTGAAAGTGGAGTTGATCGATCTTCGCTGCCTCAATCCGTTTGATTGGGAGACGATCGCCGCATCGGTCGGAAAAACAAATCGCGCTCTAGTGGCCTATGAAGATACTTTGAGCTGGGGCTACGGCGCGGAAATTGCAGCGCGCATCGCCGACCAACTTTTCGATCACCTGGATGCGCCCGTCCGCCGCGTCGCCGCCGCCGATACATTCGTCGCCTACCAGCCGATTCTCGAAGACGCCATTCTGCCGCAGGCCAATGATTTGTTCCGCGCCATGAAGGAACTGGCGGAGTACTGAAACCAGTGCCTAGTGGTCAGTGACCCCCCGAATCCGCCGACACCCTTGTGGCCCCTCCGAAGGCATCCTCGCCCTCAGCGCGGCGGGCGCGATGCCCCTCGGACAGCCGCCTTCCGGCGGCGCTACAATCGCGCGCGGAACGGCGTGCCATTGCTGTGCTACACTGCGGCGTTTATTCGGGGGGATTTCATGCACAAGTTGAGCGGACACTCGCGCAAGACTCATTTCTTACGCACCATCCTTCATACGGCGGCCTGTGCAAGCCTGGCGCTTTCAATTCTGGGACAAGCTCCGGCCCAAACTCCCTCACCGCTTTCCGACGATACGCGAGGCCAAATTGACCAGATTGCCCGGCAGGTGCTCGAAAGCACAGGTGTGCCCAGCGCCTCGGTCGCGGTGGTGAAGGATGGCACGCTCGTCTACACGCATGCCTATGGCAATGCGCGCCTCGAACCCGCCATTCCTGCCACGCCTGAAATGCGCTACAAGATCGGCTCCATCAGCAAGCAATTCACCGCCACCGCGATTCTGATGCTGGCGGAACAAGGCAAGCTGTCACTGGACGACCCTGTCTCCCGTTTTGTGCCCGATCTCACGCGCGCCAAAGAAGTCACGATCCGGCAACTGCTTGCGCACACTTCCGGTTATCAGGACTACTGGCCGCAAGACTACGTGCCTCCGTTCATGCTGACGACAATCAACGCCGACGAGATTCTTACCCGCTGGGCGCGCAAGCCGCTGGATTTCGATCCCGGCACCAAATGGCAATACAGCAATACCAATTACGTGATCGCCGGCGTGATCGTGGAAAAAGCCAGCGGGATGCCGTTACTCCGATTCCTCAGTTCCCGCATTTTCGAGCCGCTGGGAATGCAGAGCGTCGTGAACATCGATCAGGATCATCTTGCCAATACCGACCCCACGGGCTATATGCGCTATGCGTTAGGCCCTCTGCGAGCCGCACCGCGCGAAGGTAAGGGCTGGCTGTTCGCCGCCGGCGAGCTGGCGATGCCGGTGACAGATCTTGCCAAGTGGGACATCGCCATGATGAACCAGCGGCTCTTGAAGCCCTCTTCGTATCAGGAGATGCAGAGGGACGTTCTGCTGAAGAATGGCACGGCAACCGGCTACGGATTGGGCGTCACCGTGCACAACCAGGCCGGTCATCGCATGCTCGAACATGGCGGAGAGGTGTCCGGCTTTACGGCAGACAACGCGGTGTTCCCGGACGATCACGCCGCAGTCATCGTGTTGACCAACCAGGATGCAGTAAATGCCAGCGGCCAAATTGCGCGAAAGATCGCTCCATTGCTCTTTGCCGGGAATACGGCTTTAATAGCTGAAAAAGTGGAGCGTGCGCGCAAGATTGTGGAACAACTTCAGCAGGGAAAAATTGACCGTTCCCTGTTCACCGACAATGCCAACAGTTATTTCGATCAGCAAGCTCTGCAGGACTTCGCCGCCAGCCTCAGCCCGCTTGGCACATCGCAAGACTTCCAGCAGACCGCGGAACAACTGCGCGGAGGGATGACCTATCGAGGCTATCGGGCCAAGTTTGCCGAGAAAGTCCTGTCGATTTCGACTTACGAGATGCCAGACGGCAAGATCGAGCAATTCCTGGTCAGTGTGGGTAACTCAGAATAGAGTGATCAGTGATTAGTGGTCAGTGGTCAGTGTGCCGGCCATCGAAACAACTATGCAGCACGAAGGAAGCAGGGGTTACTGACCACTAGCCACTGACCACTGACCACTGAAGCATGGTTACGAAGGCGTTTTCTGCAAGCCGGTCTTGATTGTTCGTTCTTCCAGGCAATGCTAGGCTCGACGTAGTGTTTTCCGCATACGCAGATTCCGTTAAGCATCTTCCTTCCGGCGGCCGAATAACGCGATGGCTGCAATCGGCGTCGGCAGAAGTGTGGGTAAAGTTTTTGCTGGCGCTGGTGGGATTGGGACTGGCGTTCGGCGCGGCGTTGATTTCGACGGCTTCCGGCGAAGCGGGCAATCTGTGGGCGTCAGTCATTCTAGCATCTCTGGCGTTGTTGATGGCTGCATTTGTGGGACTGGTCACTGTGCCGTACCTGGCGCGGCGCGTGGCGATCGAGCGGCTGCGCCAGACGTTTCACTACGAAGTTACCAAAGCGGGCGTGGTTTACGTGCTGGTCACGCTCGTGATCGGCATCGCGGCGCTGAACACGGGAAACAATCTGCTGTACATCGTGGTGGCCGCGATGCTGGCGGCAATCCTGGTGTCGGGGGTGGTTTCCGCTCTGGTCCTGCGCGGCCTCGAACTGGATGTTCGTCTGCCCGAGCACATGTTCGCCGGGCGCCCGGTCGCGGGACGCATCATGCTGCGCAACCCGAGGCGCTTCCTGCCTTCGTTTTCGATTCGCGTGGTTCCGGCCCGCAAGGAAAAAGATAACAAGATCCGCAAGCAGTGGAAGTGGGAACGTACCACATTTACCTTTCCGCTGAACCGCGCTCCTGAGAATCAGTGGCTGCGACTGCGTGACTGGCGGGTGCAGCGAGTCGAGGTAAAGCCGCCGGCGCCAGGAATTTTCGAGGGGATGATTTATTTTCCCTTCTTGCCGCCAGGATCCGATCTCACGGCGGACCTTGAGCTGCGCTTCGATCGGCGGGGGCGCTATTGCGAATCGAGCTTTGGCGTCGCCACGCGCTTCCCCTTTGCCTTCCTGACCAAAACGCGGGACGTTGCGCTCGAGCGCGAGATTCTGGTCTATCCGCCGGTCGAACCACCCGACGACCTGTTTGAAATTCTGCCGCTGGTGCGCGGAGAGTGGGAAAGTTTTGTGCGCGGCCGCGGTTCAGATTTGTACCGCATTCGCGAGTACATGCCTGAGGACTCGGCGCGCCACGTCGATTGGAAAGCGACGGCCAAATCCGGTTCATTGAAAGTGCGTGAGTTCAGCCGCGAGGATGAGCGCAAGCTGTGCATCGTCTTCGACAATCCCGCGTCGGGCCTGATTTCCGCGCAGGTGTACGAGCGCGCCGTGAACCTGGCAGCATCGCTGGCTTGGCATTTCTCTTCGCAAGACGCGGAAGTCTCATTTGTGGTCTCCGGCTTCGGTCGTGGCACCGACGTGCACGAGTTCCTGGCGCGGCTGGCAGTGATCGAAGCGCAGGATGATTCTCCGGCAGCCATTGGGCCGCAAGCCGGCCCGCGGGGTCTCCTGCGAGAAAATGTGTTACGAGACTTGAACCTCGGCAGCAGCGGAGAATACAACATCGTGCTCACCGCGAGGCCGCGCGGAAGTTTGCCCACCGCATTATGGAACTCGTCGTACTTCATCTTCCTCGGGAACTAAGCCAGGCCGCAACGCCAAAAGCGTCCATCGACCTTCCCCCTCAGAGGTAGCCAGATGGCCCAAAGGTAACGTTACTTTCGGTTACCTGAGTACATTGAACACTTGGACTAAAGAGTTTAACTTTCTCTTATTGCCAGAGTGGTCTTATTTCGCCCCGCGCCGCGAAACTGCCTCTGGGCGCTGATTTTATTGTGGGGCTGGAAGCTAGAAAGACTTGTTCCGATGAGCGAGAAAGTCAGGATTCTGTATTACGCGCTATGGATCGCACATCCCGTTCTCCAAACGGTGATTGCCATAGCTATGCTTCGCCGCGGCCAGCACCGCGCTTTCAAGTTTTTCTTTGCCTACATCGCTACCCAGATCATGACTTTTGCGGTGGTCTTTCCGATTTACCGGTACTACTATTCCGCCGCTTTTTACGTTTCATGGATCAGCACCGCGATCAGCGTCGCTCTCGGTTTCATGGTGATTCACGAAGCCTTTCTCGATGTGTTCCGGCCCTTCCACACCTTGCGGGACCTCGGTACCGTGCTGTTCAAGTGGGCAGGTCTGGTCATGCTCCTGGTGGCCGGGGTGGTATCGGTTTCCACCAGTTCATCCGACATGGCGGCATGGGTGCAGGCGATCATGACCGCCCAGCGCTGCGTACGCATCATTCAAGTCGGGATGGTGCTTTTCCTGCTGTTCTTTGCCCGCTACCTGGGAGTAAGCCGGTGCCAGCACAGCTTCGGCATCGCTCTGGGCTTCGGAACCTTTGCCGTCGTCGAACTGGTTCTAATCGCATCCTGGGTGGGCGATCACCTGGGTAATACTGCGATGAGCCTGATCAATATGGGTGCCTACAACGCCACGTTACTGATCTGGCTGGGTTACACCGTGGCGAAGAGTCCGGCCCGCGACGCTGCGTCTACCCTCCTGCGTCCGCAGCGCTGGGAGCAGAGCCTGTCCGACATTCAGCACCCGCTGCCTCCGGATTCCCTGATCCCCATGTTTGAAGGCATGGTCGACCGCGCTCTCTCGCGGACTCAGGTACCGCGGTCGCCTGCGACCGAAGACGAAAGCGCGGCGAAAGCCACCGCACGCGCCGCGGTCGCGCCTCTGGGCAGCCCAAGCATTTCTGGTTTGGTTGAGCGGATCGGATCCGAGCGCTAAAACCGGTCTTCCGCCCACCTCAGGCCTTTCAGTTCTCTTAGTGTCAGGCGCAACCGCGATTCCGGATTTCGTAAATCTTCCGCCGGTCTCTGCCCACAGTCTTCGGATTCCACCGCTAGAAGAATCTCGATAAGGGAAACACCTTAGACAAACTGCGGGTTTCCCCGTATTTACAAGCTTTTCAAGGTATTGTGAGGAGCGCGACAAGAACTGACTCAGAGAAAGCGGTTTGAGCTGCAAGGAATTCTTGCGAACGGACTTGACACGTGCCTTATAATTCCTGTCCACGCCAATAGTGCCCTGTTTTTGGGGCAATTATGGCGCGGAAAAGGAGTGAACCCATGAAGCAAGCAGTCAGGATATCGATCCTGATGGTTGGATTAGTGGGCACATACGTCGCAGTCGCCGTTCCGCAGGTTCCCGCCCCGGACGGTGGTCCGATCATTACGTGCCCACCACAACAACAACTGCAAGGCAAATGCAGCGGCGGCGGCCAACCGCCGATGTGAAATAGCAGTTAACCGGATGTCACAGGTGGCCGCAAGGTCACCAAAGTAATCTCCAGTAACTTGGGCCGAACCTAGGGCTCGCAATCTTCGGGCTGACGGACTTCATACATAAACCGTCAGCCCCGTTTTTTTTGCGCGTCTCACGCGGCGCTTCAGCCCCGCGTCAAGGTCTGGATGAGTTGGCCCTAGATCTCGTGTGAGAACGATCTCGTGTGAGAACACGAGCTTGTGTGGGGACGGGCGCCTCGCCCGTCCAGGCCTGGGCGAAGCCCGGCCGCATGCAGCCCCGCGCTTTAGCGCGCTCTATGATTTGGATGGCGCCGCGCTTTGCCGTCTAGATCTCCCTATCGAGGGCGGATTCCAGCTCACGCCGCAATTCTGCGGGATCCGTAACCGGAGGCTGGCAGGCCATGCCGGAGCACAGAACCGCAAATGACTCACCCGACTTCAACTGAGGCAAGTTCGGAATGGTCTCCGCTAACGCAGGAGGAAGGTTCCCGGCAACGGCCTGGTTTGCCGTCAGCCGCAGCACGCTCTTGTTGAACGCGAAAGCGCTGGAAGCGACAGCAGCGAATGCGGACGCCTGTTCATCAGATTCGGGACCGCCAACAACAACAACCACCTGGACGGGATTCTCCAACAGATGCAGGACCGCGATCCCATAGGTAGCGGCGAAAATTCCAAACTGCCCGGCCACGCCGGCGAAAGTCTCCAGCGTCTGCTCCGCCTTATCCCGATACCCGCCATCGCCGGTGTAGTGATGCAAGCGGAGCAGCGCAATCGCCGCCACAGGATTTCCCGCCGGCGTGGGCGAATCCTGAACCGGCTTGCGGCGAGTCGAGAGCACGCCCAGACTCGTGCCCCCGGCCGCCGGCTCGGCGTCGAAAAACCCTCCAGAAGTCGCATCGAAGAAACGCGCGATCATAGCGTCAGCGATAGCCCGCGCGAACTTGAAGTAGCTCAGGTCCGCCGTGGCCTCGTAAGCATCCAGGCACGCAAGCGTGGTAGCGGCGTAATCGTCAAGCAGCCCGGAAACCTCGCGGTGCGAGGCCGCAGGATCGGAATAAGCAACCACGTGCAACAGTGTGGAGCGAGCGCCCTCGCCCGCTTCTCCATGTATCTTCCAAGCCTCAGCCAGAACCCGGTCCAGCGAGCGCAACGCGAAGCGGCGAGCCTCATCCATCCCGAGAACCTTCGCAGCTTCGAGATAAGCCGACACGCACATCGAATTCCATCCCACATAAACCGTCTTGTCGACGTAAGGCGTAGGCCGCTGCAAACGCGCGGCATACATTTTCTTCTTCGCGGAATCGAGCAAGCTGCCCGCGCGCTCCACGCTGAGACTCATCCGCCGCGCAATCTCCTCAATCGGTGCGCGCACGTAAAGCACGTTCTTCGCCGGATTGTGATGCATCTCCCCGACATCATTGATGTCATAATGCAGCGCAGCAACCTGCGCTTCTTCTTCCGTAAGCACCGCGCGGGCCTCGTCCAGCGTCCAGGTGAAGTAGTCGCCATCGTCGTCCATGGAAATGTCGGCGTCCTGCGAAGCATAAAAGCCGCCACGCTCGCGGTCGCTCAGCCACTCGTCCATCCAGCGAATAATGTCGCGCGCCACGTCCGCAAAGAATTCCGAGCCCGTCGCCTGATAGCCGTGCACATAATTCTTCAGCAATTCGGAGTTGTCATAGCACATCTTCTCGAAGTGCGGCACCACCCACCTTTCGTCCACCGAGTAACGATGAAACCCTCCCGCCAACTGGTCGTAAACCCCGCCGTTAGCCATATGCTCAAGGGTAGTAACGATTAAGTTTCGAAGATCGTCTTCGCCAACATTCGACTCTTGAGGGTGCCCCATCCTAGCCGCTCTTTTTGCGGCTAGGGTGGGGATTTTGACTTCCCGCGCATACCGTTCAATCAGCAAATCCAACGCCGAAGGATGCGGAAACTTAGGAGCCTGCCCAAACCCTCCATGCTGCGGATCAAACATGCTGAACGCTGATTTCTGAATCGCATCAATCATGCCTGCCGAAACCCGCCCGCCACGCCCGGCAAACGACTCCGCCTGAGCGATCGCACTCTCAACCATCTTCGCCTGCTCCACCACGTCGCCATTTTTTTCTTTATAGGCGTTGGCGATGCTGATCAGCACGCGCTTAAAGCTGGGCCGCCCGTACCCGTCCGTCGGCGGAAAATAAGTGCCCCCGTAAAACGGCTTGCCATCGGGAGTAAGAAAAGCCGTAAGCGGCCATCCCCCCTGCCCGCTGACCGCGCTGACCGCAGCCTGGTACCGGCTGTCAATGTCAGGACGCTCATCGCGATCCACCTTCACCGCGATGAAATGCTCATTCACGATGGCCGCAACTTCCGGATCGTCGTAAGACTCGCGGTCCATCACATGGCACCAGTGGCACCACACCGCGCCAATGTCGAGCAGCATCGGCTTGTTCTCGCGCCGCGCAGCAGCAAACGCCTCCTCGCCCCACTCATGCCACTGAATAGGCTGGTGCATAGCGGATCGCAGGTAGGCGGATGAAGCGCGGGCGAGGGAGTTGAGGGTCGTGGTGGTCATGACTCTTAGAGTCTAACCGTTTGCTCAGCGGCAACCAAAACAATGGCTTGCTGGTACAGCCACAAAGGTGAAATGCTAATAATGCGCAGTCCATTTCAATGCCGCCCGAAAATGAAAACGGCGTGGAGACTCCCGCGCCACCAGATCAGTCGGAGACGCCGCGCCACACCGTCACTCGGTCAGATGGCTCGACTGTCTCCGAGAAATATCTAAAGAGCCTGTGCGACCGCAGTTTCCTGTCTCTTTGGAGCTATCCAGGCGTCTTTCGGGACCAAGGGCGTATCGATGGTAAGGGAGACGGCAAGGAAGTCTGCGACTTGTTAGTTGCCTTCGAGAACCACGTCATCATCTTCAGCGACAAACACATCCGGCTCGAGGACTCCGGCGGTATCGAAGTTGGCTGGGGTCGGTGGTATCGGAAGGCGGTACTAAAATCAGCCCAGCAGGTTTGGGGCGCCGAGCGGTGGATTCAGCAGTTTCCGGGTCGGCTGTTCCTGGATCGGCAATGCAGTATGCCGCTCCCAGTAACGCTCCCTGATCCGGCGCATGCGGTCTTCCATCGCATAGTCGTCGCCCATGGAGCATCCCGCGCCTGCCACGACCGCATGGGAGGCAGCGGCAGCCTGATGCTCGATAAGCACGTAGTCGGGAACTAGCATCTGGCTCATCCGTTCACCCTCGGCCGAATAGACGCCGACGAGGGCTACGTGCATGTGTTTGATGACACGTCCCTAAATGTCTTGATGACGTATCTGGACACCATCAGCGATTTCGTGGGATACCTGACGAAGAAGGAGAAGCTTCTAGAAAGTGGACTTCACGTGCTGGCGGCGGGCGAGGAAGAACTTCTAGCCGAGTACGTGTCAAAGTTGAACGACGCAGGCGAACACGACTTCGTTTTTCCCAAGAATATCAGCGGGGTCCTACTCGAAGAAGGAGGGTGGGCGAAGTTCCTCGCTAGCGACGAGCGTAGAGCACAGGCAGCCGCCAATGAAATTTCCTATTCGTGGGATACGCTGATCGAAAAATTCCTCCACCACCTAATGTCGGGCACCCAGTACGAAGTCACACATCCCGAGATACGCGAACAGGAAAGGTCATTTCGCTGGCTCGCAAGAGAGAATCGGACGCGCCGCAGAATGCTCGCTAAAGCCATACACGAACTACTGGCCAAAACACCACGCGGACTACCGAGCTTCGAGGCTCCTCCAGCCTTCCCGACCCGGGGACCCCTATTACCTGTTCCTCCTCCTGCCTCGGTATCCACGTCAAAGAGGAGGATTATCGCCGCGTTCGGCTCCGGCTGCTACAGGAGTATTGCTCGGTTGTAAAATTACACAATCCCCGATGCGCAACAAATTATCGGCATTGCAACGGAGACGTTGGACGGTAACGAGAGCCACTCGGAAGACTTCGTTCACCTCGACGCAACTGAGTGGAGCGCGGAGCTGGACGAACTAGCTCGCACGAGTAAACGCGATCTCGGTATTTTTTCAGACGTGAAGACCTTTGCTGGGCGCGAGGAGGAGTACCCAACGGACGAAGTGAGTTCGAGGCGTGTTCCCATCTCCCGGAACTCCCTCTGCTTCTGCGGCAGCGGCAAGCGCTATAAGCGATGCCACGGCGCCGGAATGTTCGGCAAGAAGCAGGGAAGGGTATTCCGGAAGATCAAATCATGACGCGTATGTCGAGGCGGATATCCACAGCCGCGTTGTGACATCTGACCTTGCGTCCGATTTGCAACTAGCCCATCATGGTCAAGGCGGAGGCGGTATAGGTGCTGGAATGCCGGCGCACGTAAGTCATTTGCAGGCAAGATTTTGCCCGCAAGTTATTGTGCCCCATAGATCTTTTCACAATTTCCCGCTAAACCAATGATTCCAAGAGACCACAGGGGGGAGGGGGTACCAGGAAGTAAACAGGTTTTCCCAATCTAAAACCGCTTGACGCCGATTCCTGAGCCGAGCTTCAAGAGAATTATTTTCAAGCAAATATCCACAAGCCATCTGCATCATCGCGCTCCATAAATCGAATACTGATGTGTCCCGCCAATCTTGACGAGCGCAGCGCTCTCACTTAACACCTGCTCCAGCAGCGGATTGTGATAGAGCACATAAACCTCCCGCGGATGCTCCCTCAGGCTCAGTTCCAGGTTAGCAATCATCCGCCTCAACCCAGCTTCCGGGAATGGATTGAAGAGATAAAGCACAGTCTGCTCCTCAGGAAGAGGGAACTCGGTCGCATCCGCATAGATCGACTCTAGCGCGAAGCACTTCTGCAATTCGCTTTGGTACTTGCTTAGATTTTCCAGCGCAGCCTGATGCAATGCAGGCAAAAGTTCCACACCCACGATGCGCAGAAACGGATAATCCGAGGCCATCAGCAGCGTGCGTCCTTTGCCCGATCCCAGATCGACGAAGACGAAGTCGTGAAGGTCCGAATGACGCTGCTGACGCAACGCCTCGATCATTTCGTGGAAGAGCGCCGACTCCGTCGGCTGATACGGCGAGTGGAAAACGCCGAGCAGTCGTTCGCGCCAGCCCAAAGCCGCGCTGGTGGTGTTGACGCGATGCTCCCAATCATATTCGGCATCGCCGTAACGTTGGCGTCGGCGCTCCGGAGTCGAGTCGCGAAGGAACTCCCAAACCGCAGTCACCAGTTGTCGCGTAGCGGCAAAACGGCCTTCGCGACGGGCAATATCATTCCACCAATGCCGCGCCGAACGTAACACGCTGATTTGCTGCGAAGCGGAGGAATCTAGACGGTCCATTCTCCGCCAATCATAAGCGACGGCAATGCAGCGAAAGAGTACCTAGTACCCAGTACCTAGTACTCGGTTCCGAGTAAAGACATTTTGGCTTGGTACCAGGTACTAGTACTAGTTGCTATCACTGCAGCGTGTGGAATTTCGACGGCGGCTTATATCCTGGAGGCAATCCCCTCGTCGCGAAAGGAAAATCATCGGGAACGCGAATTTCGACGCGTCCCTCAGGCGTCAATTTGTAAGGATGACTGTCAGGATCGACGGGAGATCCAGTTAAGCCCTCGGCGGCCGCCAGTTCTGCCATGCTTGCGGGCAGGCGTCCCGTGCGTTCTCCGAAACGGGTTACCGCTTCCTGCAAATGTTTTACGTCTTCGTCCACGCGCAGGGCGCGAAGATGTTCGACGGCATTGTCTTTAATCTGTTTGTCCTGCGAGGTCTGGTAAGTCGCCGACCACAGCATCCGCGCCGTCTCATACTCGCCGGCATGCTGCGCCATCTGCGCCGCCATCACCTTCAGAAAGGGATGAGCGTTCGGAACATGCGATCCGCGCTCGAAGGTTTCGGCGGCTTTCTTGTAGTCGCGAAGCTCCATGTAATAGACGAAGCCCAGGTCGTAGTAAAGCTTCCAGTTGTCGGGATTGGTTTGAATGCCGTATTCCATCAATTCAATCGCGCGCTCAGGCTCGCCAGCGCCATGCGGCGGTTTGGGTGCAAGAAAGCTGGTGCCGAATTCGTAGGCGACCAAAAGATGAGGATCCAGGTGAGTTGTGATTTCAAGCAGCGGTGCCAGCAAGTTGTAGCTGGTGGCGAAGTTATGATGGCGGTAGCCGAAGTATTGCACGGCGCGAGTCCAGTAAATGCAGGCCATCAGCCCGTCATAGCCGAGGCTGGCGCGCTTGATCACCTTCGGAGAACTCAGAAAGAGCACTTCATCGAGCGTGGCTTGCGGGCGAAGCTGGTCGCTGCGATGCAGCACAAACGAACTGGCAGCCAGAGACAGAACCAGGCACGCGCTCGCGATGATGGTGGTTTTCTGACGAGGCTTCATTACGAATCTCTATTTGGGGTTCTTGTCTTAAATCCGAGTACCCGGTACTTAGTACCCAGCCCATTCCAACCCAGCTTTTGTTCCTCGGTACTGAGTACTAGGTACTGAAACTCTATCTTAAGCCTTCGCTGCAATCTTATTATTTCAAATCACGGTGCTCGAAGATCAGCACCGCTCCGCTCAGCGCCATCGTGGCGTAGAACAAGGCGTAGAGAGTGTTATTCAGGATGAGTTGGCCGGCAACCGGCTGTTCATGCGCGATGGAAGTGATCACGTTGAACGCCGAAAAGTTTGGCACCAGATAGGCCGCGGCAGTGGTCGCCCAGCGCGAAAACCCGTGTGCCATGCCCGCGAAATTGCGCAGATCTTCGGCAAAGCTTCCAATGACGAACAACGAGAAGGCAAAGACGGCCGAAAGCAAAGGCGAAGAGAAAGACGAGAACAACAATGCCAACGAGCAGATGATCAGGAATTCGAGCACGATGAAGTACAAGGCCACCAGAATCAGAGCGTCGGCGCGCACGAATTTGTGGGAAACGTAGAACAACGCGCCGAACACGCCGACCGCCATGAAGAAGGTATTTACGACCAGCGTTCCCGCCAGCCCGAAGAACTTGCCAACGATAAACTCCCAGCGGCGGACCGGACGGGACAGCACGGTGTAGAGAGTTCGCTTTTCGATTTCCTTCGAAACCAGACCGATGCCGATAAAGATTGCAATGACGATACCAAACAGAGAAACCGCGGTAAGTCCAAGATTGATAACGACCAGCCTCTCGATCTCAATCGAAATCTGGCCCACTAGAATCGCCGCTCCAGAGAGCAGCAGCGCGAAAGCGATCAGGTTATAGAGCACGCGGTCGCGGACCGCTTCGCGGAAAGTGTTGGATGCGATGTGTGCGATCCGGGTGTTCATGCTGTCCCTTTCATACCGTTGATCTTCATACGGTAGACCCAGCGGTAGTCTCGGCGCGGCGCAGCTTCTCGACAAAGTAAGCCTCGAGTGACGTGCGCACCGGAGTGATTGCGATCAATCGCTGCCGGTCGCGGCGAAGGGCATCGATCACGGCGTCCTGCTGATTCTCGTTGATGATGGTGCGGACACGGTCACCGGTAACCTGGCATTCGGCGCCCAGAGCCTTGATTGAGGCCGGAACCTGCGTACCGTGCCAGATTACTTCCACCTTGCCCTGCACGCTGGAAGTCAAATCCTCAACTGCGCCCACGCCGCGAAGTTCGCCCTTGTGAATGATGGCAACACGGTCGCAGAGGGTTTCCGCGTCGGAAAGAATGTGGGTAGAGAAGAACACCGTCTTGCCCTCATCCTTGAGTTGCACCATCAGGTCGCGCACTTCGCGCCGCCCGATGGGGTCGAGCCCGGACATGGGCTCGTCGAAGAACACCAGCTTGGGATCGTGCAGGATAGCCTGGCCGATGCCCACGCGCTGCAGCATGCCTTTGGAAAACTTGCGCAATTGCACGCCCTGCACGTCGCGCAATCCCACCTGCTGGAGCACTTGCTCGACGCGTTGCTTGCGCTGTTTGGCGGGAACGCCGGAAAGTTGTCCGTAGTAGTCGAGTAGTTCGTGAGCCGTCAGATAGTCGTAGAAATAGGGTTGCTCAGGGAGGAAGCCGATCTGCGCTTTGACCTCGGGATCAGTCCATTCGCGGCCCAGGATGCGCGCCGATCCGGCGGTGGGGAACACTAATCCCATGAGCAGCTTGAGCGTAGTAGTTTTGCCCGCGCCGTTGGGTCCGAGGAAGCCGAAAATCTCTCCGTCCTCGACCGTGAAGTGCAGCGGGTGCAGCGCACGCTTCGGCCGCTTGCGCCAGAAGCCGACGCTGTAGGTTTTCTCCAATCCCAAGATTTCTATGGCAGGCATGACAGAAAAGCAGTCGCTAAAGAAATCATTTTGCTTTTACAGGAAAAATTATATGCAAAACCGTTTGCGAGTAAAGTGGCAGCGCGGGCGCGAGACATTACGAAAGTAAAGAGCGGGGTTAGCACTCCGGAAACTCACGCTCGACCGGAAGTGCGCGGGGGGCATTTAGTTAGTCTCTGGCGCCAGAGCCAGGCACGGCGCATACCCCCCGACCAGGGTGGTGTTGCCGGCAGGTTGAAGGCGGACTACCAGATCGTCAGCGGAGCAGTAGGCGCGCGTGCCAGTCAGATTGGTGATGGGCGTTGCCGTGGCGTAGAACTGGTTGTTGATGTTGCTTGCAGGGCCAGCGGATCCGGTAGCTGCAAAGCTGTAGCCATTCTTGGGCAGGCCCCCGGCAAGAGCCTCGTCGATGAGACAGGCCGTAACTGAGTTTGGGGTGCAAGGCTGAGCCCCGCCCAGGGGCGCCAGGGTTGCCGCAAAGCCGATGGTCTCGTATGCGCCGAAATACCCAACTTCGGCGACGTTCGATGGCGTGCAGGGAACCTGCAGCCGATGCATCATTAGCCGCCATGCGCGCCCGCATTAAATTCGGGATGGCGATAGCGGCGATGACCAGGATAATCGCCACCACGATCAACAGTTCGATAAGTGAGAAACCCTTCTGTTTCACCATACAGGTCATCCCGTCTGTCGCACCTGGCCGCGGTCCTTGCTGCGATCTCTGGGCGACACACGAAAACTGTTGCACTTAACCGGCCATGCTTGCTGAACTTGGCTGGTCACGGCAGTAACCGTTTCTCCTTCAGTCCGGTCTCGAGAATGGTCTCGGCCGACTGGCGAAAGAACAAAAGGCGGCGAATTCCTATCCGCCGCCCTCTGGCTTGGTACCCTCCCCAGGTACTTCGCCAAATTCAGGCGCCCGGTTAGTTGTTCATCGGGCCCAGCGCCAGGCAAGCCGCGTAGCTGGCCGGCACGACAGTGATGCCCGGCGCGCCGTTGCGGATTACTCCGTCATCGGCGGCGCAGAATGACTTGGTCCCAGACGTGTTCGACACTGGAACTGCGGTGGTATAAAACGTCGTAGGAGCCGCAGCCGCAGGAGCGGTGACGGTAACAGCAAACGTGTAGCCGCTTTTACCGTTGCCTCCTCCGTTCGTGGCCAGGTTATTGTCAATCAAGCAGCCATTGGCGGTTCCCGGAACGCAAGGCGTGGCAGCGCCGCCCAGTCGAGCCAACGTGGCATAACCTTGGGTGGGATAGGCTCCGTAATAACCGATCTCGCCGACGATGATGGTGTGCTCGGAGGCGGCCGCGGACGAATCGTTGGCGGCCATACGGGCGCGCATCAGGTTTGGAATCGCAATCGCCGCAATGATCAAAATGATCGCAACCACGATCAGTAACTCAATCAGCGAGAAACCCTTATTTCTTTGAATTCTCATTTTCCCCAAATTCCCCCAGCCTTTATCCTACTCGCCAGATGAGTCTGTTAAGAATGCTTTAGTGGTTGCACTCGTGTCACCAAAATAAAGGGCTTTCCCAAGACTAAAGTAAGCGCCCTATCTGATTGAACAGCCAGCGTTTAGCTCTCCCCTCAATCGGGATTGTTACCAGGGCCTGAGTTCTGGTGACAAGAATTGTCATATGGAGAAGGCAAAGGGAGCTTAAGCTGACACCCTCAGAGAAAAAAGGACAAAAGGGCAGAGCACTTTGTCATCAGGGAGGTTAAGAGAAGAGACGTTGGTCACGACGGTCTCTTGCGGCCGCTTTGCGGAGACGTAGCGAGCTAGTCTCGCCGACAGATCTGAAGCTTGCCAATGCAAAGCAGACTAGCGGGGGAAAAGAAAAAGGGCAGCGGATTTGCATCCGCTGCCCTCTGGCTTGGTACCCGCTAGGATACGTTGCCAACTAGACCGTTAGTTGTTCATCGGGCCCAGGGCCAAGCAAGCCGCGTAGCTGGCCGGTACGACCGTGATGCCTGCCGCGCCGTTACGCACGACGCCGTCATCAGCAGCGCAGAACGACTTCGTACCCGACGTGCTCGAGATGGGTACGGCCGTGGTGTAGAACGTGGAAGGCGCCGCAGCCGCAGGAGCCGTGACGGTAACCGCAAAGGTATAACCGCTCTTACCGTTGCCGGCGCCGTTGGTGGCCAGGTTGTTGTCAATCAAGCAGCCATTGGCGGTTCCCGGAACGCAAGGTGTGGCAGCGCCGCCCAACTGGGCCAGCGTGGCATAACCTTGGGTAGGATAAGCGCCGTAATAGCCGACTTCTCCGACGATGATGGTGTGCTCGGAGGCGGCCGCGGACGAATCGTTGGCAGCCATACGGGCGCGCATCAGGTTAGGAATTGCGATAGCCGCGATGATCAGGATGATGGCAACCACGATCAGCAGCTCAATCAGTGAGAAACCCTTCTGTTGTTTCCGCATCTCTATTTTCCCCTCGTTTTGGACTATTTTGATCTCATGCTGGTCATGGTCTATGACGCAGTCGGACTAGATGATGGCACTTGCCGGGCCAAACCCGCTAGTTACGTTGGTTCCGGCCGAACGGAAGCAAGGTCTTTATTTTCATTATAAGGTCAAACTTCGGACTCATGGTAACGCGGCGTCGTCATGTTCCAAGCTCGACCTCATGCCAAAAACTGTCATGGAGCTGACGGTTCGCGGCAACGGGCACACGACTGGCGCCTAATCTCAGAACGAGCCGGAATCCGGATCTTGCGCCTGGATTTCCCCATCACATAAGTAACCTTGGGGGCTCGACCAGGCTGTCCATCCCAAAGTCCTCGTGCATATAATCGAGTCAAGAAGCGAGAGGATTGAGGCATTGTCTTCCAGCGCAACCGCGACCGCAGTGCAGCCCGCCGTGATTTCCCGGCCACCAACGCCGTTATTCCTCTCTGGTGAAAAGCGCAGCCCGATTTTGTGTCTTTTGTTGGTGCTGCTGACATTGGCATTCTACAACCCCGTCATTCATAACGGTTTCACCAATATGGACGACGATGTCTACATTACCGGCAACGCTCATGTGCGCGCCGGACTGAGTTGGGCAACCGTGAAGTGGGCATTCACGAGTTTTGACCAAGCCAACTGGCACCCCGTCACCTGGCTCTCCCATGCTCTCGATTGCCAGCTTTTCAATCTCAACCCCGCCGGTCATCACTATGTGAATGTCTTGATCCATGGGGTGAATGCAATTTTGCTATTTCTGCTGCTCGAAAGCGCTACGGGCTTAATCTGGCCAAGTTTGATGGTGGCGGCACTGTTTGCGCTTCATCCTGTAAATGTCGAGTCGGTCGCCTGGGCCTCGGAGCGGAAGAACGTGCTGAGCATGTTGTTCTTTCTGCTTGCTCTGCACGCCTATGGATGGTATGTGCGCAAAGGCGGCGTTAAGAGGTACGCGGCAGTCGCCGGTCTTTTTGCGGTGGGATTGATGGCGAAGTCGGAGATCATCACGCTGCCGTTCGTATTGCTGCTGTGGGATTACTGGCCTTTGCAGCGGACATCAGTTCTCAGTTCTCAGTTCTCAGTTCTCAGCGAAAGACCTTCCGAAAACCTTACGGTGACCGGGTCGCCGGTTCCGCGGTCGTTCTCCTTTTTGTTGCTGGAGAAAGTGCCGTTGCTGATGCTTTCGGCGGGCAGCGCGGTGATTACCCTGCTGGCGCAAAGCGAGGGCGGCGCCGTGCGTACGGCCTCGACCCCGGGCCGGCTGGGGAATGCAATTGTGGCTTATGTGCGGTACCTGGGGAAGGCATTTTGGCCGGCGCGGCTGGCCAACTATTATCCTCACCCGGGGCTTCTTCCGACATGGGAGGTTGTCGCTTCTGCGGCGGTATTGCTGGGGTTGACTGCGTTGTTTTGGCATTGGCGGAGTCACCGTTATCTGATCGTTGGCTGGCTGTGGTTTGTGGGTTCGCTGGTGCCGGTGATTGGCCTGGTGCAGGTGGGCGCTGCCGCGATGGCCGACCGCTATGCCTATCTGCCTTTCATCGGCTTGTTTGTTTGCGTCGTGTGGGGATTCGCGGAACTGGTCCAGGAGCGACGAATACAGGCTGCGTGGGTAAGAGTGCCCGCGGTTCTGGTTTTGCTGACTTTGGGAACGCTGAGCTATCGGCAGATCCACTATTGGCGCGATAGCGTGACCTTATGGAAGCATGCGCTGAGCCTGACGGAACGGAATTACATCGCGCATTGGGCGCTGGGTTTTGCTTTGGCCGAGAAGGGACAAAGCGAGGAAGCGATCGCCGAACTCGATGCGGCTGAGCGTTTGCATAGCTATGCCGCACTCGACAGGGTTGGGGTCGCCGCTTACAAACGAGATCATGGCCACGTACAGGCTGCTATCGAGGAATACGATGGCGCCTTGAAGGTTGCGCCCGATTCGAAGACGCGAGCCATTGTGCTGAGCCGGCTGGCTTCGGCCTACATGCAGACCGGGGACTTCGATCAGGCGAGAGCGAGCGCCGCCGCTGCGGTCAAGGAAAATCCAAATAACGCCAGCGCCCTGGTGGATAGCGGGTTGCTGGCCGGGCGGGACGGTGATTTCGGGCTTGCGGCCGAGCAGTTCTCTCACGCCATGAAGGCTGCGCCTACCGACGTGGGCTATCTTTTGCTCGGATACGCCTTGCGTCGAGCCGGTCATTTGCCAGAGGCACAAGAAGCTTATGCCAATGCGCAGCGGATTTCCCGGGATTTCGTTCCAGCGCAGCAGTCCGCTGCGCAGCTACTGGCGACCGCCGGGGTTAAAGCCGAGTAGATTCATCTGAATGAGGCGAGGTTGAACCCGTTGTCTTCCAGCGCTACAGCGCCTGCGGCGGAGCCCGCAGTGGTTTCCCATCCAACGCAAGGCCGGCTTACGTTTCCGGACGGGCGAAGCGCTGCCTGGTGCCTTGTATTGGTGATGGTGACGCTGGCTTTCTATAATCCCATCTTTCACCATCACTTCACGAACTTCGACGATGACACTTACATTCTGGACAACGCCCATGTGCGCGCCGGCCTGACCTGGAGCACTGTGAAGTGGGCATTCACCAGCTATGACGCCGCAAACTGGCATCCACTTACCTGGCTATCGCACGCTCTCGATTGCCAACTGTTCGGGCTGAACCCGGCTGGTCCTCATTATGTGAACGTTCTACTGCATGCGGGGAGTGCGGTCTTGTTGTTTTTGCTGCTGGAGAGCGCCACGGGATTGATCTGGCCCAGCCTCATGGTGGCAGGGCTGTTTGCGCTCCATCCGGTGAACGTGGAGTCGGTCGCCTGGGCGGCTGAGCGGAAGAACGTGCTCAGCATGTTTTTCTTTCTGCTCACCCTGCATGCCTATGGATGGTATGTGCGTCGAGGCGGGTTGAAACGCTACGCGGCAGTGGCTGGTCTGTTCGCGCTGGGATTGATGGCAAAGTCTGAGATCGTCACGTTGCCGTTTGTGTTGTTGCTTTGGGATTTTTGGCCGCTGCGGAGGGCAGTTCTCAGTTCTCAGTTCTCAGTTCTCAGCAAAACCATTCAAGATCCTGCCGTTGCGGGTGCGCCGGTTGCGCGGTCGTTTTTCTTTCTGTTTCTCGAAAAAGTGCCGTTGTTGCTGCTTTCGGCTGCGAGCGGCGTGCTTACGTTGCTGGCGCAGAGGGCGGGTCATGCGGTGCGTAGCTTGCCGGCTTCACAGCGGTGGGGGAATGCGATTGTTGGCTATGTGCGCTATCTGGGTAAGGCGTTCTGGCCGGCTCGGCTGGCGGTGTTGTATCCGCATCCGGGCGATTCGCTGCCCGCTTGGAAAGTCATCGCTGCGGCGCTGCTGTTGCTGTCGATCACTGCGCTTGTGCTCCTGTGGCGGGAACGCCGTTATCTGGTCGTCGGTTGGCTCTGGTTTTTGGGGACGCTGGTGCCTGTGATCGGCATCGTTTCGGTTGGCGAGCAGGCGATGGCGGATCGCTATGCCTACTTACCTTACATTGGATTGTTTGTGGCCGTGGTCTGGCTGGTGGCCGACGTTGCGCGCGAGCGGGGGATTTCGGCTGTATGGCTGGCGGTTCCTGCGGTTTTGGTTCTGGCAACTCTAGGAGCGCTCAGCCGCCGTCAACTGGCTTATTGGCACGACAGCGAAACTCTGTGGAGACATACCCTGGGCGTTACCGAGGGGAACTACATGGCGCACGGCGGCCTGGCGCGCGCCATGGCCGTGCAGGGTCGAACGGACGAAGCGATTGATGAGTTCAATGCGGCCCAGAGTCTGCATTCATATTCTTTTTCGGACATGATCGCTCTCGGAGTCTTCGAGCAAACCCATGGGAAGGCGCACGATGCGGTTTCGCAATATGCGCGGGCTGTGGGCGCTTCGCCGGATTCGAATTCGCGAGCCATTGCCATGAGTGATCTAGCTTCGGCCTACCTGCAGATGGGCGACATCAGCAACGCAAAGGTGAACTATGCATCCGCGCTCGAGCAGAACCCTGACAATGCCGCTGCTCTCGTGGGCAGCGGCTTGCTCGCCGAGCGGGACGGCGACTTAACGCTCGCGGTAGCTCGGATTTCTCATGCGGTGGAGGTGGACCCAACCGACGTGGGCTATCTTCTGCTGGAACAAGCGCAGCGTCGGGCGGGTCGATCATCCGAGGCTCACGAAGCCCGAGCGCACGCAGAGCGAATTTCTCATAATTTCGCTCAAGCCCAACAATCTGCAGGGCAGGTGCTGGCGGCGGCCGGGGTCTCTCGCGAATAGACTGGCGTCTAGTGGGCAGTGGTCAGTGGCTAGTGGTCAGAAAAGACAAAATGCTACTCTAGGACTTCAATATTTGAAGCTGGCCACTGCCCACTGACCACTGACCACTGATTCTGGCGCTTCCATCCTTTACTCCGCTTTGATCAGCAGGCACGTTACGTCATCATGCTGCGGCGTCTGGCCCACGAACAGATCCAGTTCTGCCATCAGGCGTTGCAGCATGTCATTCGGAGTGGACGCGGCTGCTCCGTTGATTGTGCTCAGAACCCGCATTTCGCCGTACTCTTCCTGGCGGGCATTTTCTGCCTCCACCAAGCCGTCGGTAAAGATGATCAGCCAGTCGCCCGGCGCGAGCGTGGCGCTGGCCGATTCATACTTGGCCTCGGGCTGAATGCCGAGGGGCAATCCGCCGACATCGAGACGTTCGATCAATCCGTTGGCGCGGCGCAAGATTGGATTGTTCTGGCCGGCATTAATGTAGTAGAGGGTCCGCCGGGCGGCGTCGTACTCCGCCAGAAAAGCGGTGGTGAAGCGCAGTCCGCCCTGGCTGTTGGAGCAGGCGTACCGGTTCATATTCGCAACCAGTTCGGGCAGGGCGACCTGGGCTGTGGAAAGCGTTTTCAGGCTGGCCTGAAGAGTTGCCATGAGCATGGCCGCGGGAATGCTCTTGCCGGCCACGTCTGCCACGGCAAACATCACGCGACTCTCTTCCGGAGTTTTCCCGGGGCGCGGAAATACGTCATAGTAGTCGCCGGCGACGGTATTCGCCGGGCGCGTGGTGTAGGCCACCGAGATCCCGGGAATCTGCGGCGGAGCGCCGGGCAGCAGCCAGGTCTGAATTTCGCGCGCAATCTGCAAATCGCGCTTCATCACGACGCGGTCGGCGATTTCCAGCATGAGCAGCAAGAACATCAGCAGACCGCCGAAGAAATGGAAATCGAGCTCGACGACGTGCAAATCGTTTCCGGCATCGTGATAGCTGAAACCGCCGCTGGGAAACAGCAGCATGATCAAAGCCGCAAGCAGCAAGACGCGGCGCGCGGGTGAGAGTTTTTCAATAACGGCCCAGAAGAATTCCTTAACGACATGCAGATTGTGTCCGCGCCGGGTAAGACCCTCGGGCGTTTTGGCGGCTACGTCGCGCGAATAGAGGCGGTAGCTGGTGCGCGCTTCGGTTTCAAACTGAGACCAGAGCTGGCTCACCTCTAAGCCTTCGCTGACGCGGTGCCAGAATCGCTGCAGCTTCACGCGCAGAGAGACCGATTGAGCAGCCTGTTGAGCCGGTGGGGAGGCAGTCGCCATAAGCGGTAAACAAATTATAGAGGAAGCGTGGAGTCTTGATTTCCAATTGCGGAATTGAAAATCGTAGATTCCTAAAACAGCGCCAACTGCTCGTCCAGAGCCTGCGCGGACCACTTGTTGGCCATCCTTCCGCGAGGATCGCTGCTGATTCCGTACTTCTGGCGGAAGCGCGCGATAAGTTGTGCCACGCGTTTGCCGTAGGACGGCGGCAGAAACGCGCGGTCCTGATAGCGTTGGCGATAGTTCTCCACCAACTGCGGGAAATGTTGCTCAAGGAAGGGAAGGAAAATCGCTGCCGAGCAGGGCTTCAGGAACAACGGTCCAGCGAAGATGTGGCGGGCTCCGGCTGCGGCGGCGGCGCGCACCACGGCCTCCAGATCGGCGGGTGAATCCGTGATGCCGGGGAGAACTGGCGAGCAACTTACTCCCGTAGTTAGCCCTGCGGCGCTGAGCTGGCGAACAGCATCGATCCTCAAGTCGGGGCGAGGAGCGCGCGGTTCTAGAAGCCGGGCCAGTTCGACGTTCAGCGTCGTCACCGTGAAGTGGATCGACAGCGCATTGTTCTGGGAAACCGCGCGCAGAAGATCGAGATCGCGGAGAATTAGATCGGATTTGGTGACGATCCCCAGCTCGAAGCCGCGATGGCGGGCGAACTCTTCGAGAATGCTGCGCGTGACTTCGTAGCGGCGCTCGGCTGGCTGGTAGGGATCGGTCGCGGTGCCGAGCGCAATGGCTTCTCCCGGCTTGACCCGGCGCAGTTCGCGCCGCAGCAGGTCGGCTGTGTGCTGCTTGACGTAGATCTTCTGCTCGAACTCCGCGCCGTCGCGCATTTCCATGAATTCGTGGGTGTAGCGGGCATAGCAGTACTTGCAGGCGAATTCGCAGCCGCGGTAGGGGTTGATGGTCCAGGTGAAGGGCAAGTTGCGATTGCTCACGCAGCGGTTCAGCAGGGATTTTGCCGGGAGAGTGAAGTATTCGACGTTGTGGCCTTCGCGCAGGGATTCGCCTTCCGAGGCCAGCCGGGCGATGCCGACCAGCGGGGATCTCTGCGGAGTTGCGAACAGGGAGGGCGTGTCCATATTTCGCCTTTTGTTCGCCTATCGTAATGGGTTGGGTCGGCATTGTCAAGGGCACCGAAAAAGGCGGGTAGTGCGTTAGTCTGATTTCAAAGCAGATTGACAGGGGGCTTATCCTGAAAGCATTTGGAGAAAGGTCTTTGCGATGAAGGCTCGGCAAGGAAGATGGCGAGTGTTTATTCCCGCCGCGCTCCTGTTCGGCCTCGCGTTTGTGCCGCCTTTGATTTCTTTGTCCCTGACATTGATCGGGGCCGTACGAGACACGGCAGACATCAGCGTTCGGGGACGTTGGTACTTTCTCGTAACTCTGCCTTGTGCAATGGCTGGTACTTTCGCGCTTCTTGGCGGCGTCATCGCATTCTTCCTGCGGAAATCAGACTGACCCACTACCGAAAGGCGGGCGAGACGCCCGCCTGACAGCCGCCGGGACGGCGCTACGAATTAGGGACGGCGCCACGATTTGCGAATTACTGTTGAGCCGCCGGTTTTTCTACTGGTTTGTCGAACAGCTTGGGATCTACTGCCGGGTTGAGTTCCAGCGCTGTGTATTCTGCTGTGCTGGAATCCTCGCCGTTTTGCTTGTTGTGGCGCAGCAGAGGAAGGTTCAAGCCGCTAATCGATTTCCAATTGTCCATGTCGGTCTCGCCTTGCACGGGCCCGCCCTGGCTGAGCGTTTTGTAGGTCTCTTTCAAAATACGACCGCTCTGTGGATCGACAAACCAGCGAATCGGAGTGCCGGCAGCATTTACATCGACAATGCGAGCGTCGGTGTCGCCGACCTTCTCGGTTCCCCCGGCGCGGAAGAATACATTGGGATCCTTCCAGTGCGAGGCGATAAAGATGGGATCGCGCTTGATCTGCTCCAGCGTTTCTGCCTTTTGGGAGGCGGGGAAGTCGCGCGTGCCCTGGCCGGGGACGGCCATGAAAGCCGCGTCGGGCGTGACTACTATATTCATTGTCCCACCCGGAGTCTGCATTTCGGCGTGCAAACGGTCGGGGAAGACGATGACAGTCTCCATTTGCATGGGGAGGTCGCCCTGTGGGGTTTTCTGGGTTATCGTCAGCTCCGCCTTCAATGCCCTGACTGCTGCCAAATTATCCTCGCCGCCCATCGCGGCCACCACTTTCGCCGCGAGTGCTTTACCCTCTTCATTCGACGATGTAGGTTTGGCGCTCTCGTTTTCCTTGACGCCTGGCAGAGGGGGGATGGTGATATCGATGTTCTTCACCGGGCCGAGTGACGCGAGAGGCTTGTCGAATTCCTTCGTGTTGCCGACCACCAGCACCGCAAGTTGATCGCGATGCACATACTTCGCCGCCACGCGATTCACATCCGCGGCCGTCACCTTCTGGATTTCGGTGGCGTACTTGTCGAGCCAGTTCTCCGGGTATCCGTAGAACTCGTAAGTAAGGCGCTCGGCGAGAACTTTGTCGGGTGAGTCGAGGCGGAAAATAAACGCGTTCAGGATAGCGTCTTTGGCCTGTTTGATTTCTTCGTCGGTGATACGTTGTTTGGCCAGATTGTCGATGTCTTCATCCAGCGCCTGGATCGATTCCAACGTGCTCTGGCTTTTGGTGCCGATGACGAATTGCAGAATGCCGGGATGCCCGAAGTTGGCGCCGATGCCTCCGCCCACCTCGTAGGCGAGGCCGCGCTTGGTGCGAATGTCGTTGAACAATCGCGAGGAGAAGCCGCCTCCGAAAGCCTCGTTGAAAACGCTGATGGCGTAGTAGTCGGGATTGTTGCGCGTGGTGCCCAGAGCCACCATGTGGATGTTGCTCTGATTTACATCTTCTTTGGGGATGAGATAGTAGCCGGGCTTGGCGGGATGGTACTGGATGTCGTCCTTCGGCAGCTCGCTGCCTTTGGGCCACGATTCAAACGCTGCGCGCATCTTGGCTTCCATGGCGCCGGCATCGAAGTCGCCGTTAATGCCGAGAACGATGTGATTGGGATGAACGTAAGTTTTGTGCCAGTCGAGCAAATCCTGACGGGTGATGGCGGCGATGGTGGAATACTCAGGCTCGCGGGCATAGGGATTGTCCGCTCCATAAGCCAGCTTGGTAGATTCGCGTGCCGCGATGCCGCCGATTTCGTCGTTGCGGCGCGAGATGGCGTCATCGGCTTGTTTCTGTGCGAGGTCAAGTTTTTCGGCGCGGAATTCTGGATTCTGCAATACGTCGACGAACGCCTTGAAGACATCCTCGAAATCACCTTTCAGGCAACTCAAGCTGATGGAGGTTGAATCGGGACCGCCGCCGGTCTCGACCTTGGCGGCCCGTGCTTCGAGAAAGTCGTCAAGCTGATCGCCGGTTTGGGTCTTCGTGCCTCCGATGCGCCAGACTTCGCCGAAGAGCTCGACCAGTCCAACTTTGTTGGCCGGCTCGTTGCGCGAGCCGCCGCGAATGCGCGCGCTCGCTTCAATCAGCGGGAGTTCGTGATCCTCTTGCAGGAAGATCACCATGCCGTTCGAAAGCTTAATACGCTTCGGCTGCTGGGGATGGAAAGCGGGCAGAGGTGGAGTCGGGATCTGCTGCCAGCTTGTAGCTTGTGATGTGGCTCTCGGGAGCGGCGCAAAAAGGCTGGCGGCAACGAGAGTCATTGAAATTGAAAGAAGAATCCGATTCGTTTTCACTGTACACCTGCCTGATCCGCAGTGTCCTGGTCGGAGGGAGCTTGTTCTGATCCCTGCTCGCCGCCTGGTCCCGCCGCAGTGGTTTCGATCACGCCGATGGTGCGGTTAGTATCTTGGAAAGTCTTGTTGGCTACGCGCCGGATATCCGCCTTGGTGACTTTGTCGATGCGGTCCACGGAGCGGAATAGTTCGCGCCAGTCGCCATAACGCGTCTGGTAAATGGCCAGCTGAGTCGCTAGTCCCTCGTTTTCGCCCAGGCCCCGGATCAGGTTGGCCTTGGTGCGGGTCTTGATCATCTGCAACTCCTCGTCGCTAATGTCTTCCTTCTTCAGGCGCTCGATTTCGGCATGAATCGCGTCCGCCACTTCCTGCGTACTGTGTCCGGGCAGAGGGACGGCATAGAACGCGAACAGGTGCGGATACTTGGTGCCGGGCAGACCGCTGAATCCGGCGGAGAATGCCGCGATTTTCTTGTCGCGCACCAGCGCGCGATAAAGCCGCGAAGTGCGGCCCTCCGACATGAGATCGGTGATGGCGTCGTACACGGCATCGTCTTTGCTCATGTAGTCGGGCCGGTGGTAGCCCTCGAGATAAAGCGGCTGAGATTTTTCTTTTAGCACTACTTTGCGCTCGGAATTCTGCGGCGGCTCGACGGTAGTGGTTTCATCGGGCTTGGAGCTCATGGGCAGGCGTCCGAAGTATTTTTCGAGAATCGGCATGATGCGCGCGGCCTTTACGTCTCCCGCCACCGCGACCACCATGTTCGCGGGTACGTAATATCTGTCAAAGAACTTTTTCGCATCGGTGGCGGAGAAGGAATTCAAGTCTGACACCCAGCCGATGGTTGGCCGGTGATAGGGATGGGTTTCGAACGCCGCGGCTTCAAACTGCTCCTCCAGACGCCCGGTCGGGTTGCTGTCGGTGCGCAGGCGCCGCTCTTCGATCACAACATTCCGCTCCTTATAAAACTCCCGCATCACCGGATGGAGAAAACGCTCAGACTCAAGATAAGCCCACAGTTCCAGGCGGTTGACGGGGAGCGAATAGTGATAGGCGGTCTCGTCGTAATCGGTGAAGGCGTTGAGATCCTGGCCGCCGTTCTGCTCTACGATCTTGCCAAACTGGTTGGGAACTACAAACTTGTCGGCCTCGGCGATGGCGTCTTTCCAGGCTTTTTCCAGTTGCTTCAATTTGGTTTCGTCGCGGCCCGTTTTCTTGTCGCGCTCTTCGAGGTAAGCGGCGTAGGCGACCTCGATCTTTTCCAGCGCAGGCTTTTCCGCCGCATAGTCAGTAGTGCCGATTGTGTCGGTTCCTTTAAAAGCCATGTGCTCGAACATGTGAGCCAGGCCGGTCTTGCCCAGAGGATCCTGCGCGGAGCCGGCATCGACCATGGTGAAGAAAGAGAAAACCGGCGCTTCGGGCCGCTCGCAGATAAGGATGGTCAGTCCGTTTGGCAGTTTCTTGACGGTGATGCGCTTTTCAAAGGATGCGACATTCTGAGCAGCGGCTAAAGCAGTAAGAAGCACTATGAGAGCGAAAGGTTTGAGTATGCGGTATTTCATCGAACCTCCAAACGGTTAGAGCGACAGGTTTCGGGTAGACATGGGACAACCGTGTTTAGACGGATATTAGGGGCAGAAGTTTGAAATTACGTTGCGGGCAGGGAGCTTGTCAAACGGGGTCGGCTTAATTCGGGCAAGCGGTTTGTAAAGGATTGTATTTTGCGTTGGACGCCGTTTGAGGCACAATGCCTGCGGGAGCGCACACGCAATGGATTCGACCATCGAAGTTCAGGGAAAGCAACTCAAGCTGTCGAATCTGGAAAAAGTGCTGTATCCCGCCACGGGATTCACCAAGCAGCAGGTCATCGATTATTACGTGCGGATCGCGCCGGCGATGGTGCCGCACTTGGCCGGGCGGCCGCTCACGCGCAAGCGTTATCCGAACGGCGTGGACGAGGAATTCTTCTACGAGAAAAATGCGCCCCAGTATCGCCCCGAGTGGGTAAAGACTGCGCCCATCTGGAGCGGCAGAAACCGCCGCACCATCCATTACATTCTCGCCGACGATCTGGCTACGCTAGTCTGGCTTGCGAATCTGGCTGCGATCGAACTGCATCCGTCACTTGCGCTGGCGGAAGACATTACTTGCCCGACGATGATGGTCTTCGATCTCGATCCCGGCCCGCCGGCCAATATTGTGCAATGCTGCCAGGTCGGGTTGTGGCTGCAGGAAATCTTCGAGCACTTCGGATTACAGAGCTTCCCAAAGACTTCTGGATCGAAGGGGCTGCAGATTTACGTTCCGCTCAACAGTCCGACCAACTACGAATCGACCAAGACTTTCTCCCACGCGCTGGCGCAGTTGCTCGAGCATGAACATCCGGAGATGGTTCTGTCGGACATGAAGAAGCAACTGCGGACTGGAAAAGTCTTCGTCGACTGGAGCCAGAACGATGAACATAAAACCACCATCGGCGTGTATTCGCTGCGTGCGCGCGAGCATCCCACGGCTTCGACGCCGGTTACATGGGAGGAAGTGGAGCACGCTCTGAAGAAGAAAGATGCGAATCTGCTGGTGTTCGAAGCGAAGCAAGTGGTCGCGCGCGCTGAAAAGTTGGGCGACTTGTTCGCACCGGTGCTCGAGTTGAAGCAGCGGTTGCCGGATCTGAAGGGGGTTGCGGCTTCGGGGGTTGCCGAAGCGGAGCCGGCAATCTCGCTTGCCGCCCAGGCGGAAGACGAGGCCGAAGACGCTCAACACCGCTCTCCAAAAAAAACGGGGAAGACGCGTGCAGCGAGGCGCAAGGTATAATCCCGTCCGCTGCGGATTTTTCGATACTTGCTCCAAGAGCTTGCCATGCCTCAACTGTTTGCCGGGACTTCGGGATGGGCCTATCCAAGCTGGAAGCCCGATTTCTATCCAGCGAAGCTCGCGCAGAAGAAATTTCTCAGTCACTACGCTACGCAACTCAATACGGTCGAGGTGAACTTTACTTTCCGGCAACTGGTGAAAGAGACCACGATCCAGAACTGGATTCAGGAGACGCCGGCTCATTTTCGATTGGGCATCAAGGCGCACCAGGTGATCACGCACATCAAGCGGTTGAAGGGAACGGAAGGTTTTGTTCCGCGCTTCCTGGGGACGATTGAGCCGTTAGCGGCTGCGGGTAAGCTTGGTCCGGTGCTCTTTCAGTTGCCGCCGAACTTAAAAGCAGATGCCGCTCTGCTCAAGGATTTTCTTGCGCTTCTGCCGCGTACGCTGCCGGCGGCATTTGAATTCCGTCACGACTCCTGGTTTGCCGATTCGACGTGGGAAGTTCTGAAGTCGCACGGGGCCGCATTGTGCGTGGCGGAGACCGAGGAACGAACTACACCCGACGTGGTTACGGCCGCGTTTGTCTACTACAGATTCCGTAAGCCGAATTACACAGGAGATGAGCGCCGCGACATGGAAGCGCGGATCGGGGAACATCTGGGCGCGGGCCGCAACGTCTTCGCTTACTTCAAGCATGAGGAGACGCCGGAGGGAGCTTTATTTGCAGTCGACTTGTTGCGCGGCGCGGGCCAGACGTAGCACGCTACGTCTCTACGACGCTGCCGTATACCTCCCAGCATCTGCCTGAACACTTTTGTCAGCGTCCGATAACGCGCATACTTGCTTTCATCCCCCACATGGCCTTGGAAGCAAACTCGCGCGTGCTCTCCAGTTTTCTCGACTACTTGAGAATCGAGAAGGGATTGGCGCCGCTTTCCATCAGCGCCTACACCACTGACATCGGCCAGTTCTCGGAATTCCTGGGAAAACGCAAGCGCCTGCTGCTTACGGGCCGCCGCATCGATGTGCGCGATTTCCTGCAGCAGCTTTTTTCTAATCAGGTCGACGGCCGCAGCGTGGGGCGAAAACTCTCGGCGCTGCGTCATCTCTATCGTTACCTGCTGCTGGACCGGAAAATCGAGCACGACCCTACGCTGAATATCGAGTCGCCAAGACAGTGGAAGGTTCTGCCGAAGGCCCTGGCTCGCGACGAAATGGAGGCGACGCTGGCCGCTCCGCTTATGCTGCATGGCAGCTCAGCGCGCAACACGAAGGATTCGTCCGCGCTGGCCGCGCGCAATCGTGCGATGCTGGAAGTTTTCTACGCAGGCGCGCTGCGGGTCTCAGAGATCGTCAGCGCGAAGTTGGAAGACCTGAAGCTCGAGGCTGGATACATGCTGGTGCGCGGCAAAGGCGACAAGGAACGCATAGTGCCGCTGGGAAAATCAGCTCAGGACGCGCTCACGGAGTATTTGTCACAGTCGCGCCCGGCGCTGGCAGCAGGGAAGCAGAACGCGGCGGTCGTTAGAAATTCGCCGCTGCTGTTCATCGCGCGCGGCGGGCGCAAGCTAACGCGCCAACGGATTTGGCAGATGGTGCGGGCGGCATCGGCTACCTGCGGGCGCGCGGCTTCGCCGCATATGCTGCGCCATTCCTGCGCCACGCACATGGTCGAGAACGGCGCCGACCTTCGCACCGTGCAGACCATCCTGGGCCACGCCGATATTTCGACTACGCAGGTTTACACGCACCTGGCGCTCGACCGTCTGCGCACGGTGTATCAGAAGCATCATCCAAGGGCGAAGGCCAGATGACATTCGCAGCGACCGCGCGGGCCAAAACTACAGTCGGCAAAGCTGTCGCTAACTTCATCATGCATCTGCGCGAGCGCAATGCCTCGCCGCACACGGTTAAGGCTTACAGCCGTGATCTGTCGCTGTTCGCTGCCTACGCCGGTTCGCGCGGATGGAAACAGATTGACCACATCACCGTTCGGGGATTTCTCTCGCAACTTTACGAAAAGGGATTGGACAAAACCTCGGTGGCGCGTGCCCTGGCGGCGGTACGCTCGCTGTATCGTTGGTTAGCGCGCGAAGGTTTGGTGGAGCAGAATCCGGCAAAACTGGTGGCCACCCCGAAGCTGGCCAAGAAACTTCCGCGCGTGCCCACGATTGAGGAGATGAATTTTGTGATCGACGGCGAGATGCCAGAAGCCGCAGCTTTTCCTGAACGCGACCGGCTCATGCTGGAACTGCTCTATGGCTGCGGCATCCGCAATTCGGAACTCACTGGAATCAACCTCGACGACATCCGGCTGAGCGCGGAAGCCATTCTGATTCGTGGCAAGGGGAAAAAAGAACGCTACGTTCCGTTTGGAGATTCGGTCAAAACAGCGCTCGCAGCGTATCTTCCAGAGCGGAAGAAAATTGTCGGCGGAAGCAGCAGGCATTCCGCCGCGTTGCTCGTGAACCTGCGTGGAGGCGGGCTTACAACGCGAAGCGTGGGCCGCATCGTCAAGAAAATTGCTGTCGCCAAAGGTCTTTCGCCCGACGTTCACCCACACACGCTGCGCCACGCCTTCGGCACGCACATGCTGGAAGAAGGCGCCGACTTGCGCGCCATTCAGGAGTTGCTCGGCCACGAGCGGCTCGCGACCACGCAGCGTTACACGCAGTTGTCGATGAAACACATGCTGGAGGTGTACGACCGGACGCACCCGCGCGCGAAGTAACGCACCTTCGCAGTAAAATCGGCAAACAAGAGGCAGCGTGTCTTTGTGATCTCTAATCTGTTGCTCAAAGGCCGATGTTCCTCAGGGGTCTGTTCTCCAAGCGAAAAGCGTATTACCTTCGAACTCAGAGGGAGATCTGTGAGTATTGAATCGGTGCCGAGGGCCAATGTCTCCGAGAGGCTGGCCAGCGCTATTACCGAGTTGAGCGCGTTGCAGGAGCCGCTGCTGACTGCGGAAGTAGACCCGCGGGTTCTGATCGATTTTCGCGACGCGCTCAATCGCATCCGCAACACTGCTTGGGCGGCCCAGCAATCGGCGAACGCCCCGCTCTTTGATCAAGGAGCTACCACCATCGCTTCCTATCTGACCGCGGAGCGAATTCGAGCCGCCTACCAGCTTTGCCGGTCGCTGCACAGCGATATCTGCCGGGACGACATTGAATTTCAAAAGGGGCCGCTGGTCGAACTTTACGGCGCTGCGAAAACTCTGGTCGACGAACTGAAAGAAAGGCTGTGAATTAGTTTCCGGAGGTCTGACTCCGCAGCCCTTCCCACATCTTGACCACACGCGTCTTTAGCTGCGCAGTCAGCTTTTCATAAGCCGCTTCCGATGCCTCACTCTCCGGCGGAGGAACAATCGGATCGCCAAAAACTATTTTCAGCGGCGCGAATTTCTGGAAGGTCTTGTTCCTCGGCCAAGCATCGTAGAAGCCCTCAATCGCCACCGGCACAATCGGCACCTGCATGTGAATCGACAATATTGCCGCGCCTTTCTTGAAGATTTTCGGACTACCGTCAATCGAGCGCTCGCCTTCGGGATAGAGAATGAGCGGACGTCCCTGCCGGAGCCCGAATGCGCCGGCGCGCATGGCGGGAATGAGATTCGCGTCCGGATCGACCACCACAACGCGCAGAGAACGGGCCAGTCGCAGCATGAATCCTTTTCCGAAAATTTCGCTCGTTCCCACCGCAAAACTCTCGTCAAACACATCCGGCGGCAGAACGCTGCCCAGGATGGGCGGATCGAGATAGCTCTGGTGATTAGACGAAATAATATACGGACCATACCTTGGCAATTTCTCAAGGCCGCGCACGTGCAGATCAAACCGGTCGAGGGCGATTACTTGTATCAGCCGCGAAACCATGTACCAGAATGCGTTGCTGATTCGCTGGGGCCGGACCAGACAAAGTACCTCGGTCGTATCCGCCTCCTCAGCCAGAATTGCTTTCCAACCGGCAAATATGGTCCGCGTTCCCGGGCCTCCTGCGCCACTGGCCGCGCTTTGCAGAACCGCGTCGACCAGATCGCGCACGGTATAGATCTCAGCGAGTTGCGACTCCCCGACGTTGCCCCCCATCTGCTCCTCGATCTGGCTGAGCAGTTCGACACGCTGCATGGAGTCGAGCCCCAGGTCTAGCTCCAGGTTATGAGTAGGCCGCAAGGTTGCCGGCGCCTCGCGCGACGCCTCGCGCACAATCTTCAGCGCACGCTGAACGTCAGGCTGATCGAGCCATGCGGTCTCGTCGGCGGTCAATGGCCGTTCGACCGGCAAATCGGAATCATCTGCAAGTTTCCGCGACTGGTTCGCCCTTACACGTTTCTCCACTTCGAAGCGCTTAATCTTGCGCGTGGTGGTGCGAGGCAAATCCTCCTGCCAGATTTCATAGCTGCCAATGCGCTTGGTGGAAGCAATCTGCTGCGACAAGCTTTCGATGTCGTAGCGGATAATTTCCCTCGCGTTCACAATCTTCTTCTGGCGAAGGACATCGAAGTTGGGTACGATCACGGCGTGCAACCGGTCGCCACCTTCGCCGGGCTTGCCCTCCAGTCCCATCACCGCCAATTCGTTGATGTGCGGCGATTTCAAGTAGTGGGCCTCAACCTCTTCGGGATAGACATTTTTTCCGTTGCTGAGGACAATCAATTCTTTCTGGCGGCCCGTAAGGAACAAATTACCCTCAGCGTCGAAGTAGCCGAGATCGCCGGTGTAGAACCATCCCTCGCGCAGCGCCGCGGCAGTCGCATCCGGACGGTTCCAGTAGCCCTTCATCACCACTGCACCGCGCAACGCGACTTCACCCGAGACCGGCCCGCCATCTTCCTGCGATTGCGGATGGTTCGCCGCGTAAACGATCTTAGCTTCCACTCCCTTCATGGCTTTGCCGACGGATCCGATCACGTTGTGACCCGGCGAATTCACAAACACGGCCGCGGTTGTTTCCGTCAGGCCATACGCCTGCAACACGTCAATGCCGAGATCGTAAAAGTCCATCGCAATCTCCGGGTCGAAGCGCGATCCTCCCGTGACCAGATATCGCATCTTCGTGCCCAGGGTTTCATGGACCTTGCCGAAGAGGACTGGGCCGGCGTTGATTCCTAACTTGCGCAGCGTCCGATTCAATACCATCACACTCCTAAACAGCTTCTGCGTGAGCGCTCCCCGTTTCTCGACCTCCTGGAAGATCCGCTCGTGAATCAGATAAAAGAATTGCGGCACAACGGCGAAGGCGGTGATATTACGCTCGCGCAAAGCTCTCAGCAATTCCGTGGTGTTCAGCGTTTCGAGATAGACGACGCGCGCCCCCTTGACCAGCGGAATCATCAGGTTCGCCATCTGCGCGAGCACATGAAACATAGGCAGGACGCCCAGAAGAGCGTCACCTGGCCCCAGGTCCACCCAGTTGAACACCGCTTCCACTTCGCCCAGCAGATTGGCGTGGGTCAGCATTACGCCTTTCGGGTCGGCGGTGGTTCCCGAGGTGTAGAGCAGGGAAGCGAGATCATCTGGGGCGGAAGGCACAGGCTTGAATTTTCCCGGACCAGCGTCGAAAATCGCAGGCAGATTTTCCAGCCAGACCTCATGGATCGAGCGCTGGGCCATGCGGTCCGGATCCATGAGAACGAGGCCGATGTTCAGATTCGCAACGCCCTCCCGCGACGTTTGCGCGTGCTTCGCGTCACAGAACAGAGCAGAGCTGCCGCTGTCTTTCAGCAGCTTGGTGAGTTGATCCGCGTGCAGCGCAGTGTCGAGCGGGACGACCGCACATCCCGCCGCAATAATGCCGAGATACGCCGCCACCCATCGCGGATGGTTATCCGCCACGATGGCCAGCCGCGATCCGCGCGCGAAGCCTTGTTCGGTGATCCATCGTCCGACCGATTCGGCCCTCCGGCGCAGTTCGACGTAGGTACAACTCTCGATATGATCGTGGCGCTGGAGTTCCAGTGCGACATTGTTCGGACATCGCTCCGCGCATTCGAGAAATCGGTCGTAGAAAGTGGGCATGAGTCGTGTGGAATATACACGAAAAGTATATCTACCGCAGAGTGCGTCGAGACCGCTGAGAACCTCGCGGGAATGTTCGTTTCTGGTTCTCTGCAAGCGGTCCGCGTTTCTCAGTGGTGAATAACCTTCAGCACCTGTTTCCTGTGCCTGTCCCCTGCATCTAAATATGCTAGGCTAAAATAGATACGCTAGGGCTGTTCCCGCCCTCTGAAGGATTTCACAGTTTGATTAACACTCTGATTGGCAAGGTCTTTGGGACCAAGAACGAGCGCGTCATCAAGAGCTTGATGCCCAAGGTCGAGGCGGTCAATGCTCTGGAACCGCAGATGCAGAAGCTTACCGATGACGAACTGCGCGCCAAGACGGACGAATTCCGGCAACAAATTCAGGAGCGGCTGAGTCATATCACGGGGACTTCGGCATCGGACCCCGCGTCCGAAGCCGAAGCCGACCCCGACCGCGCGAAGCAAATCGAGAAAGAACAATACGAAGCGCTACAGGAAGTTCTGGACGAAATTCTCGTAGAAGCCTTCGCCGTCGTGCGCGAAGCCGGACGCCGCGTGCTCAACATGCGCCACTTTGACGTGCAGTTGATCGGCGGCATGGTGCAGCACAGGGGCATGATTTCGGAAATGAAGACCGGAGAAGGCAAGACCCTGGTCGCGACCCTTCCTGTTTATCTCAATGCTCTTAGCGGCCGCGGCGTGCATGTGGTCACGGTCAATGACTACCTGGCCAAGCGCGACTCCGAATGGATGGGCAAGCTCTATCGTTTTCTCGACCTCACCGTGGGCGTGATCGTTCACGACCTCGACGACGAGGAGCGCCGCGCCGCCTATGCCGCTGATGTCACGTATGGCACAAATAACGAGTTCGGCTTCGACTACCTGCGCGACAACATGAAGTTCGATCTCAACGAGTGCGTGCAGCGCGGCCACAACTTCGCCATCGTCGATGAAGTCGATTCCATCCTGATTGACGAAGCCCGCACGCCGCTTATTATTTCCGGCGCGAGCGAGGAATCGACCGACAAGTATTACAAGGTCAACCGCATCATCCCGAAGCTCGAAAAAGGCGAAGAGCTGGAAGTGGCTACCGGCGAACCCGCGCAACTCACCGGCGACTTCGTGGTCGACGAAAAACACCGCAACATCACGGTCACCGACGAAGGCTGGGTGAAAGTCGAGCAGTTGCTTGGCATCGGCAACATCGCCGATCCTGAGAACTGGCCGCTCAAGCATCACGTCGAAACCGCGATCAAGGCCCACGCTCTGTACCGACGCGATGTTGAGTATGTGATCAAAGACGGCGAAGTCATCATCGTCGACGAATTCACCGGACGCATGATGCCGGGCCGGCGCTGGTCCGACGGCCTGCACCAGGCGATTGAGGCCAAAGAAGGCGTTAAGATCGAGCGCGAGAACCAGACGCTCGCCACCATCACCTTCCAAAATTATTTCCGCATGTTCAAGAAGCTTTCCGGTATGACCGGCACGGCGGAAACGGAAGCGGCAGAGTTCGACAAGATCTACAAGCTGGAAGTGGTGGTCATCCCGACCAACAAGCAGATGCTGCGGCTGGAAAATCCCGACGTTGTTTTCCGCACGGAAAAAGAAAAATACTTCGCGGTCGCCGACGAGATTCAGAAGCTGACCGAGACCGGCCAGCCTGTGCTGGTAGGCACCACCTCAGTCGAAAAATCCGAGCGCCTCTCTGAGTTGCTGAAAAAGAAAGGCATCAAGCAGCATGTAGTCCTGAACGCCAAGTTCCACGAGCGCGAGGCCGAATATGTGGCCCAGGCGGGACGCAAAGGCATGGTCACCATCGCCACCAATATGGCCGGCCGCGGCACCGACATTCTGCTCGGCGGCAACCCCGAATTCATGGCCAAGCAGGAGATGGTGAAGAAGGGTATCGCCCAGCAACTGCGCGTGGCTCAAGGCAAGATCGAAGGGCCGCAGGAAGACGGCACGATTTCGGTCTTCTACTACAACGGCAACGAGTACACCGTCCCCACCGACAAGTGGAACGAGGCCTTCAACCGTTACAAGGCGCAGACTGACAAAGAGCACGACGAGGTCACTGCCGTCGGCGGGCTGCATATTCTCGGCACCGAACGCCACGAGTCGCGGCGCATCGACAACCAGCTTCGCGGACGCGCCGGCCGCCAGGGCGATCCCGGTTCTTCGCGTTTCTACCTTGCGCTTGAAGACGACCTGATGCGCATCTTCGCCAAGGAATGGGTTTCGAAACTGCTCGAGCGATTGGGCATGGAAGAAGGCGTCCCCATTGAGTCGAAGCTCATCAGCCGACGCATTGAGACAGCGCAGAAGGCGGTCGAGGGTCAGCACTTCGAATCCCGCAAACATCTTCTCGAATACGACGACGTGATGAACAAGCAGCGCGAGGCCGTGTACGGCCTGCGCCGCCGCTTGCTCGAGGGCATGGATCAGAAAGATCTGATCCTCGAAGATTACGTCTCAGCGATTCTTGGCGACCTGATGGAAGAATATTGTCCGCCGAAAGGCCACGCCGATGACTGGAATATCAAAGGCTTGAAGGACGCGGTCTTCACCCGCTTCGGCGTCGATTTCATCGCGGAAGGGGTGAAGCCGGAAGCGCTGAACCGGCAGGAACTCGGCGACGCCATCTTCGAGAAACTGAAAGAGCGCTACGACGCGAAAGAAAAACTGATCGGCCCCGAAGCCATGCGCCATCACGAACGCATGATCATGCTCAGCGTTCTCGACTCGCAGTGGAAAGATCACCTCCTCAGCATGGACCACCTCAAGGAGGGCATCGGCCTGCGCGGCTACGGCCAGCACGATCCGCTGGTCGAGTACAAGAAAGAATCGTTCGAGATGTTCGAGGCGATGCTGCAGCGTTTCCAGGAAGACACGGCGCGCTATCTCTACCTGATGCAGATTATCGAGCGCCCGCCGGATGGCGAGGCCGGCAGTCCGGAGGGAGGCGAACCCGCGGGCCACGGCCCGGTGCCCGGAGCGCCGTCACAACAGGGAAGTGGCGGAAATGGCCATCACCCGCCGCGCCTGGTAGCGACTTCCGCCGACGATCTGGAAGAAGCCTTCATGCGCCGCAAGCGACGCGAACTGGAACAGGCGCGCATGGCTGGCGCAGGCGACGTCGCGCCAGTGCAACAGGTCGTGCGCGGACAGGAAAAAGTGGGCCGCAACGACCCTTGCCCCTGCGGCTCCGGCAAGAAATTCAAGAAGTGCCACGGCGCGTAAGCACCGCCTTAGCGAGGGCAGGAAACCATGTGGGGACGGCCGCCTCGGCCGTCCAGCCAAGCGCAGCGAAGCGCATGCCTACCACGAACGCAGGCGTGAAGTCTCCCGGGCACTAACCGCTTTGAACGTCATCTCATCAGCTCGACTCTTCGTCCGAGTTTTCCACTCCAGAAACAGCCCCGCATAATTCTTAGTGATGTAATCCGCCGCGGCCACTCCCAATTTCTTTGCCGTAGCATCAATCCAACGCGGCGCGCCCTCGATCTCGCAGAAATTTCCAATCGGCGTCTCATCCACGACGACTTGCCCTCTACCATCTGTCCACTCGGAGCGAAACTTTTCATAGCGAAACGACGGCGCATATCCCAGCGCGCGCAAGATGGCATCCATCTTCTTGCCATCGCTCACGCCAGTCTCCAACTCAATACGGGAATTATGCCGGCCAATCTTCCCCTTGGACTTATGCGTCAGCGTCCACTCCGAGCCATATTTCCGGATGCGCAGCAACTCCTTGCGTCCTCGTAGAACTTCTCCTGGAAGGTCGTACAACGTGTTCGTCTCGTGTGTCCGCGGCGTCGTCCTGCGGAATTCCGCCGCCCGCAGCTTGCGCCCGAGCCCACGCAAGTCGGCCACCCGAAATTTGATCTCGATTTCTTTGCTCATTTTTCTTTGCTGATCGAGGAAAATTGTATTACGGAACGCGAACTGAAGGTCCTCCCATACGTGTGCGAACATCAGGAGCGATCGCCTTCGGCTGCATCTTCCAGACTACGGGCTCAACCGGGCCAACCACGAAGACGTAGTGAACCGCCCCGACCCAGGCAATCCCCGACGTGATCAAGAAAGGCCAGTAGAACTTTCCAGCTCGCCCTGCCAGGAATCCGGTGAGTGCGGGTGCTACCGCGCCGGCAAGGTTAGCCACAAAGTTCTGGGCGCCCATCCATCGCCCAACGGCGTGCGGGCCGGCGAGAGTCTGCGTGATCGCGTTGAGGTTTGAACTGACCAAACCAAACGAAGCGCCGGCGAGAAGCAGCATCACAATTAAAAGGTGGTTGGGCGCCGCAGCACAGCCCACTAAGAAAAGCCCATTGCAGGCCATTCCCACGCCCATAAAAGTCTTGCGCACTCTGGTCGGCGTTCCTCCCGAAGAAATCCAGAGATCCGAAAGCCAGCCGCAAATCGGCGACGATAGCGCAGCCAGAAAAAACGTCGCCCCGCCAATCCTCGCCATACCGTACGGAGAAAAATGGCGCTCACTCTGAAGATAGTACGGCAGCCATGTAAGCAAGAAATAGAAAAAGTAGTTGGCGCAGAAATGGCCGATCCAAGTTCCCCATGTCGAGCGGTGGCGGACAATCTCCGCAAGCCCGGGACCCTGTTTCATGTCCAGCCGGCCGGTGGCGGCGGTGCGCGGCATCCAGCGAAACCACGGAGGCAGCCACAAAAGGCTTGCCAGTCCTAGAACGATAAAGAACGGTCTCCAGCCAAAACGCGCCACCAGAGTTCCGCCGAAGAGAATACCCAGCGCAGGTCCCAGAGATTGACCAGCTCCAATAATGGAATTGGCGAAGCCGCGCTGGCTTTCTACGAAATGGTTGGCAAAGATCTTGGCATAGGCGGGGTACGCCACCGACTCTCCGACTCCCAGAATTACGCGTATCGCCAGTAGCGCAGCAAAGGTGTGGAGTGCGCCGGTAGACGACGTAGCCAGCGACCACACGAAGAAGCCGATGGCTAAGACCCACTTCACCTCGAAACGGTCCACGAGCCAGCCCGCGAGAATCTGCATGCAGGCATAGGTCCAGAAGAAAGCGGAAAGCAGAAGTCCCAGCTGTGCGTGCGATAGACCCAGTTCCTCTTGCAGCAGCGGCGCCGCGACCGAGAGATTGGCGCGGTCGATGTAGTTGATGAAGACGGAAAAGCCGAGCAGGAACAGGACGCCTTTCATCCCGCTGGGGCGTGGAGCATCGTGGAAAGGCGTCTCACTCATCGTCGCCAAGCCCGACAATGCTATACCATCCGCAGTATAAGCAGCAGGCCGTGGCGCAAAGTCACCAGCCAACGAGGGCTCAGTTAAACGTCGGCAACTTCACCAGATCGTTCTCCGGAACCGACTCCACCGGTTCGCCGGCCTTGCGCCAGGCGGTGAGTCCGCCGACAATCACAAACGTGTTGAATCCTTTTTCCCGCAGCAGATGCGCCACCCGGGCGCTGGTCGCTTCGCGCGCTCAAGTGCAGTAAAGATAAATGTCCTTGTCCTTGGGAAGGTTCTTGATCTCTTCCTCAAGGTTGTTGGGCTCGATACGGATTGAGCCTTTGATCCGCGCTCCTCCCGAATCGTAGTAGCCGTGGCTGCGGACGTCGACGATCAGCACGCGGCCCGCATCGTCCGAAGCCAGGCGCGCGGCCAGTTCCTCCACTTGCACCCGCGGCACTACGCGATACACTTTATGCTTGCGGAACTGCACAATGCGGTAGATCGAATACACCACCAGCGCGGCGACCACCACGACTTCCATTGCCAGTCCGGCGGTGTGAAACCCTTTCAAGACGGCCACCAGCACATCGCGCGACAGGTATCCCACTGAGAGATAGGTGAGGGAATACACCAGGGCACCGGCGAAGTCCAGACGCAGAAACTGACCGAAGCGCATCTTCATGCTGCCGGCCAGCGGCGCGGCCATGGTGTTGACCCCCGGGATAAACTTCGCAATCACCAGCGTGACTTTGCCCCGCTTGTAGAACGACTCCGCCGACCGCAAAATGCACGTTTCCGGATTGATCGATACGCGGCAGAGAAATCCCAAAAGCAGCCAGCCCATGTATCGTCCCAGCCAGAACTGCACGGTATCGCCCAGCAGCAATGCCGTAATGGCCGCGAGCAGGACATACGGACCCCACAACGCGTGCGCCGCTACCGCAGCCCCCGCTGCTACCAGGGCGATTGCCGCCGGGAAGGGAAGCCCCATCGACTCCGCCAGCAACAGGCCGAAGGTAAGGGCGTATCCATGTCGCGCCATCAGCACAATCAAATTCATAGAGACTGTTTGGATAAGGAAAATCGGGAAAGGGTTCAATATAGCAAACCCCGCCAGCGCGGGGGCATTCCCCAGCAGAAAAAATGCGGGGCGCAATCGCGCCCCGCAAGTCCCCAATTGGTAACTACTCGAACTACTTGGAATCGTCCTTCATCGAGCCGCCTTTGACCATCTTGACGCTCATGACGTGGATCGAATTCTTGTCGGCATAGACATGGGCGCTCAACTGTACGTGATGTCCTTCGTGTCCTTTCAACTCCTCAGGGTTCATCACATCCCAGCTCTTGCCGTCCTTGTCGTTGACGAACGTATACTTGTCGCCATCGGCCTTGACGGTTCCCTTCAACGTCATCAGCGGAGCTTTCGCACTCGTCTGATCCGCCTGGGCTTGCGACGTGTTGCCATCTTGCGAAGTGCTTGGATACTGTTGCGCGAAAGCAGTAAAGCTCATCGCGAAAGTCAGAGCCAGCAGACAAACCGATAATTTTTTCATAGATCTCCTCTTGTTTTGTGAGAGTCTGGCCAGATTTCTACCTTTGTCCTCATTACCTACCCGGACCGCGAACGGATGGCTAGTTATTGGTAGCGTTTTTGGACGAAGAGGTTGCCGAAGGATTGCCGCGTCTCCGCGATGAAAGCTCTTGACCTTACTTCTCCCGCCCCACCACAAACTCCGGCGCCCAAAGCAGGGCCCGCTTGATCTCGGAATCCGAGAAGGTGCAGATCGCTTTCTGCGCGGACTCCGCATACCGTGCGGCGCGGGCGGTTGCTGCGTCCAGCGATCCGTAGCGCTGCAGAATTTCCATGATCTGCGCGTGGGTCACGCCATTGAAGGCGCGGTCGCACAGAATGGTTTCAACCTTGGCTCGTTCCTCCGCCGTGCATCGCTCCAAGGCGTGGATCACCGCCATGGTGACCTTGCCTTCGCGCAGATCGCTCGCCACCGGCTTGCCCAGCACATCTTCCGACGCGGTCAGGTCAAGCACGTCGTCCACGATCTGAAACGCCATACCGAGATCGTGTCCGTACTGGCCTAGAGCATCTTCCTGCGCGGCCGTCGCTCCCCCCAGGATCGCTCCGAGCCGCACGCAAACCGAAAACAGGCAGGCCGTCTTGCGATAGATGAGATCGAAATGCTCGTCCAGAGTAATCAGCTTGCCAAGCTTGTCCATCTGCAGCAGTTCGCCCTCGACCATCTGCTGCGTCAATTCGATCAGTGTGTCGAGAATACGGAAGTTCCGTTCCTGCACCGCCACTTTGAAGGCCTGCATGTAGAGCCAGTCGCCCGCCAGCACGCACTTCGAATTGCCCCACTGGGTGTTGGCGGCAGGCCGTCCACGGCGGGTCTTCGCCTCGTCGATGATGTCGTCATGCACCAGCGTGGCGGTATGAATGATCTCGACGACCGCGCCCAGTTTCACGGCGCCACGTCCTTTGTAATCGAACAACTTGGCGGAAAGAAAAAGTAGCGCCGGACGGATGCGCTTGCCTCCGCCGTTTCGCAGATACTCTCCAATTTCGGTAATAACTTGCACATCCGAGACGGTGTCCCGCCCGAACTCCCCCTCCAGCGCCGCGAGGTCATCGTGCAGCAGTTCGAAGATTTCCTTCCCGTTAATGAGAGGCGGTGCGCTCAATCCTCTGTGCTCCCCTGTGTCCTCTGTGATGAAGATTTTGCTCTCAATTCGTCCGGTAATTCGTAAACTGCAAGTCAATCCCAAAATCGTGTCCCCGCAGCAGAGCGATGACTTCCTGCAGCGTGTCGCGGTCCTTGCTGCTGATCCGCACCAGGTCGCCTTGAATCGAGGCCTGCGCTTTCTTCTTCGAATCCTTAACCAGCTTCACAATCTCGCGCGCCTTTTCGATGGCAATCCCCTGCTGCATCGTGACTTTGCGCTTCGCGGTTCCGCCCGCCGCCGGTTCCACAGCACCATAAGTCAGCCCCTTCAACGAGACCCCGCGCTTGACCAGTTTTTGCTGGAGAATATCGTTCACCGCCTTCAGCTTGTACTCGTCAGCCGAGTGCAGCAAGATCGCATCTTTCTCCAGCTCGATATTCGACTTCGAATCTTTCAGATCGAAGCGCGTGTGGACTTCCTTCAGCGCCTGCTGGATGGCGTTCGATACCTCCTGCAGGTCAATCTTGCTCACGATGTCGAAAGTGTTATCGGGCATCGGATTTCAATTCTTTCTGAAACAATGGAATATGACTGTGAGGTTAACAGAAAATCTCTTCCGAAAGCAGGGCTAACCCGCCGAAACTTTGCTTTCAGCGGTTTCAGCCAATTTGAAAAAATTGTAGAAATTGCAGGTAGTCTGCTGCCCGACTTTCTCCGCACTCAAGCCACGCAACTCGCCCAGCTTCCGCGCCGTTTCCGTCACGAAGGCCGGTTCATTGCGCTTGCCGCGATGCGGCACCGGCGCCAGGTAGGGCGAGTCCGTCTCAATCAGCATGCGCTCCAGCGGAACCTCCAGCGCCGCGTCGCGAATCTGCTGCGCCTTGGGAAAAGTCACGTTGCCTGCGAAGGAAATCATGAACTCCATATCGAGCGCACGCTTCGACTGCGGCCAGGTCCCAGTAAAGCAGTGCAGAATACCCCCCAGTCCCTTCGCCGCCCAGTGATCATGGATCAGTCCGAGACAATCTTCCCAGGCGTCGTCGCTCGCTTCTGACGGACGGCAGTGGATCACAATAGGCAGCTTCGCGGCCGCAGCCAACTCCATCTGCCGTGTGAAGACTGCTTTCTGCACGTTGCGCGGCGAATGGTCGTAATAGTAATCCAAGCCAATCTCGCCCCAGGCGATTACCTTGGGATGCCGCGCCAGCCGTTCCATATTCTGATAAGCTGCATCATCCGCCAGCCGGGCTTCGTGAGGATGAATGCCCAGGGTCGCGTAAATAAAATCGTACTTCTCCGCCAGACGAATTCCGCAATCCACCTGCGCAGGCCCATCGCCGTTGCCGACCGCGACGATAGCCTGCACCCCGGCCTCGAGAGCCCGGGCAATTACATGCTCGCGGTCAGGGTCAAACTGCGTGCCGTCAAGATGCGCATGAGAATCAACGAACATAATTCGTGTGGGGACACCTTGTGCTTGTGTGGGGGACGGCTCATGTGGGGACGGGCGCATTCGCCCAATCCAGGCCGAGCGGAAGCTCGGCTGGCTCTTGACTTCCTCTCCAGGAGAACTGACGTAGTCCTACTTCAGCCGAGCCCCCACCGGCACATCCTCCAAAAACCCAGCCAGCACCGGCTTCCCACCCTCGATCGAAGCCGCCACAATCATCCCATTCGACTCCATCCCGCGCAGCTTCCTCGGAGCCAGATTAGCGACGATGACAACTTTTCGTCCAACCAAAGTTTCCGGCGCATAAGCCTCCGCAATCCCGGCCAATACCTGCCGCACTTCGGTGCCAATATCAATCTCCAGCCGCAAAAGCTTGTCTGCTTTGGGCACTCTCTCGGCGACCTTCACCACTCCCACGCGCAGTTCGATCTTGGCAAAATCATCGATCGAAATCTTTTCGTTCGTCGCCGGAGCGACGGCCGGCGCTGCAGCCGGAACTGCTGCCGGCGCCGCTTGCGGCGGAGTAGTCTCTACGGGCGCGGCCGCCACCGCCGCCGGTGTCCCTCTCTGCTCCTCTTCCATCTTCTGCATCCTTTCAATCGCACTCTTATCAGCGCGCGGAAACACGGGCTGCACCTCGCCCAGCTTCGTGCCCAAAGGCAGTTGTCCCCATGCCAGTTCGCTGAGAGCCAGTTTCTGGATGTCTCCCAGCCCCATCTGCGCCCAGATCTTCGCCGCCGCCTCTGGCATCACCGGATAGGCCAGCGCCGTCGCGATCCGCAGTGCCTCCGCAGCTGTATAAAGCACCGTGGCCAAACGCGAACGGCTGTCCTCATCCTGTTTCTCGCCCAGCGCCCAAGGCTCATTCTCGACAATGTACTTGTCTACGGCCGCAACCAGCGCCCACGCGCTTTCCAGAGCGCGCGAAAACTGGAACTGATCGAAGAGCGTCCCAAATTCGCGGATCGTCTTCCGCGCCGTCTCGGCAATGGCATCGTCAGCGGCGGTTTTCGACGCGCCGCGCGAAGGATACGGTACCTCGCCCCTGAAATATCGGTTGATCATGGTCAAGGTGCGGCTGGCCAGATTTCCCAATCCATTCGCCAGATCGGAGTTATAGCGCTGCACCAGTGCATCGAAAGAAAACGATCCATCCTGCCCGAACACAACCTCGCGCAGCAGAAAATAACGCAGCGCGTCCGCTCCGAGAACGTCAAGAATCGTTTCTGTGCGCACGATGTTGCCGCGCGACTTCGACATCTTGCTCTCTTCAAACAACAACCACCCATGCGCCACAATTGTCTTCGGCATGGGTAGTCCCGCCGCCATCAGAAACGCCGGCCAGTACACGCAATGAAAGCGGACAATTTCTTTCCCGATCATCTGCACATCGGCGGGCCAGAACTTCTTAAACGCCTCCTGCGCCCCCGCGTGTGAAGATCCGTAGCCAATCGCCGTGATGTAGTTCGCCAGCGCATCGAACCATACATAAATCACGTGCTTGGGATCGTCCGGCACCGGAATCCCCCACGTAAACGTTGACCGGGTGATTGACTGATCGCGCAGACCTGACCGCACGAACGAAATCACCTCATTGCGCCGCGCTTCCGGACGAATGAACTCCGCATTCGCATACAACGCTAGCAGTTTGTCCTGGAACGCCGAGAGCTTGAAGAAGTAGTTCTCTTCCTCAACCGTCTCGGTAATACGTCCGCAGGTCGGACAGGGATCGCCCGGCTGCGCGCCATCGACATAAAGTTCGTCCGACACGCAATACTGCCCGGTGTAAGTGCCTTTGTAGATGTAACCGTTGTCGCGAATCCTCCGGAAAAGTTCCTGCACCCGCTTCTTGTGGCGGTCTTCTGTGGTGCGGATAAAGTCGTCGTTCGAAATTCCCATCCGCTTCCATAGTCGACGGAACTCCCCCGAAATCTCATCCGCATACTGCTGCGGAGTCTTGCCCGCGGCCTGCGCCGCCCGCTCGATCTTCTGCCCGTGTTCATCCGTGCCGGTAAGGAAGAAAGTGTCCGCGCCCAGCAGGCGTTGCCGCCGCGCAATTGTGTCGCAGGCAATAGTTGTGTAGGCGTGCCCGATGTGCGGCCGCGCATTAACGTAATAAATCGGAGTCGTGATGTAAAACTTCCTGCTCATAAGTTCGCGAGTATAACCCCGTGAAACTCGTGTCCTCCGTGGTTAAGGTTTTCTGTCAGTCCCGAGATAAGCCCGCGCAGCTTCCTGCATCACGGTCTTCAGAGGCACGTGATGCTCCGCCGCGATCCGCCGGCAATCTTCATACTCCGGAGCATAGTTCGTGACCGTCCCATTCATGCTGGCGATCTTGATTCGAACCTCGCCCCAAGGCGTGCCCACACTCTCCCATCGCCGCGCCAACGTCTGCCGCATTTCATTGCGCCGCCGCACGCCGAGCGTAGTCGTTTCAGAGAAGACGAGTTTCGTCAACCGGCTAGCGTCCTCGGGCCTGCACAGCACAGTCAGCAGCGTCCCGGGACGATTCTTTTTCATCTGCACCGGCACGGCAAAAGCATCCAGCGCGCCGTCTTCGAACAACCGGTCCATCACATATCCAAAGACCTGCGGATTCAAATCATCAAGATTCGCTTCCAGCACTGTAATCGTCTCCGACGCAGTCTTCGCAGCCAGCCCATTCGAGACGGTCTCTCCAATCGAAAGCCGCACCACATTGGGATGCTCCGGAAAATCCCGCGATCCAGCGCCATAGCCCGACTTCTCAATTCTCATCTCAGGAAACGCCGCGAAGCGCGAGGCCAGCGTCTTCACGATCGCCGCGCCCGTCGGCGTTACCAACTCTGCCTGTAAGCCAGATGAATACACCGGCGCATCTTTCAGCAATTCCACGGTAGCCGGAGCCGGCACCGGAAAAGTTCCATGCGCGCACTTCACCATCCCGCCGCCCACGTTCAGAGAAGAACAAATAATCTCCTCCACTCCCAGCACCTCAGCCCCCACAGCCGCGCAGACAATATCCACCATCGCGTCTACAGCGCCCACTTCGTGAAAATGCACCTTCTCGATCGAGGTATCGTGAATCTTAGCCTCCGCCCCCCCCAAAGCCTCGAAGATGGCAATGGCAGTCCTCTTAGCGACCTCCGAAATCGCCGCTGCAGAAATAATTCCCCGAATCTCGGTCAGTCCGCGAGTATGCTGGTGCTCGTGTGGCGCGGGCGCCCCCGCCCGCGAACTGTCACCACGATGGGAATGTGAATGCCCATGATGCTCTTGAAAGTGTCCTCTATCATCGGAATGCTCATGCGAATGCTCTTGCTCTTGCCGCTCCCAATACTCCTCCCGCGGCAAATCCTTCTCCCCATCAACGTAAACATCCACCTTCGCAGCCGAAATCCCGCTACGCACCACGCGTGAAATTTCCAGCCGCGCCTCAATTCCAAGCGCCGCCACAGTCTCTTCCAGCACCCGCGGCGGAACCCCGGCATCCACCAGTGCGCCCAGAAACATATCGCCGCTGATGCCGGAAAAACATTCAAGGTAGCCAATGCGCATAAGAACCCGTCGTTCGCCGCTAGTCGTTAGGCGTCGGCCAAGAGCACGGTTGCCGTCACCGAAATTGCGCTGCGAACAACCTGCGACCAAGGGCTAACGACCAAAGACTAACGACGATTTTTCATCATAGGGAACCCGTCCCACTCCGTCAAACCAGCGCCCCCGCGCTCTCTGCTAAAATCGCAGTCTCCTTAAACAACTTTAGAGGGAACCCTTGTATCGTCATCTCGAACATCTTTTGGCCCAACGCGTTACTGAATTTCTTCGTCGCAGCTATCCGGAGGCGACGTTGCCTGGCGTTGTCATCGAACAGCCCCCAAAAGTAGAACTCGGCGACTTCGCCATTCCTCTTTTTCCGTTCGCCAAGCCGCTGCGCAGCCCGCCGCTTAAGATCGCCGAAGCTATTCGCGCTGAGATTGGTCCCATCGAGGGCATCGCCGAGATGCTGGTCGCGCCTCCGGGATACCTGAACGTCAAGATTGATCGCGCATGCCTAGCCGCCGCGCTAGCCGCCGATCAGAGACTGCCCACTGAAATTCCTCCGGGAAAAATTCTCGTCGAACACACCAGCATCAATCCCAACAAGGCCGCCCACATCGGCCACCTGCGCAATGCCATTCTCGGCGATACTTTCGTTCGCCTGCTGCGTTACGCCAGGCGCGAAGTTGATGTTCAGAATTACATTGACAACACAGGTGTGCAGGTGGCCGACGTAGTCGTGGGTTTCACGCACATCGAGAAAAAGTCCCGCGCCGAAATCGAAGCCTTCGCTCACCAACCCCGCTTCGATTACTACTGCTGGGATCTCTACGCCCGCGTCTCGCAGTGGTATGAGCAGGACAAAAACAATCAGCAGGCGCGACGCGAAACCCTCCACGCCATCGAAGACGCCACCAGCGAGACGGCCGCGATCGCCGAGCTAATATCCACCGCGGTCCTGCGCCGCCATCTCGAAACCATGGATCGTCTCGACATCGAATACGATTTTCTTCCCCGCGAGAGTGAAATCCTGCACCTGCATTTCTGGGACGCAGCCTTTATCCAGCTGAAAGAAGCAGGCGTGCTCACGTTCGAGAACGCAGGCAAAAATAAAGGCTGTTGGGTGATGCGGCGTGCCGGAACTTCCCGAACTGTTACGGACTCTGACGCCGAAGACTTGGATGCCATACTCACGCAGATTGGCACGGCTGACATGGACACAATTTCCGAGGAAGACCAGAAAGTAATAGTCCGCTCCAACGGCACGGTAGGCTACGTCGGCAAAGACATCGCCTACCACATGTGGAAGTTCGGCTTGCTCGGCCGCGATTTCGCTTATCGCAAGTTCTACCGCTATCCCAACCAGCACGACTGCTGGATTTCCGCAATGCAAGGCGAAAAAGATCATCCTCACTTCGGCGACGTTGCCGAAATCTACAACGTGATCGATGCCCGCCAGTCGGAAGCGCAAAACACAGTGATCGAAGCCCTGCGCGGCCTCGGCCACAACGAGGCAGCCGACCACTACACGCACTTCTCCTACGAAATGGTCGCACTCACCCCGCGCTGCGCCGCCGAACTCGGCTATAAGTTGAGCGAAGAAGATAAAGCGCGCTCCTACATCGAGGTCAGCGGACGCAAGGGTTTCGGCGTCAAAGCCGACGACTTGCTCGACCAACTAATCGCCTCGGCCAGGAACGAAGTCGATTCCCGCCATCCCCAACTCACCGACGCCGAGCGCCGCTCTATCGCCACGCAAATCGCCATCGGCGCTCTGCGTTACTTCATGCTGAAATTCACCAAGCAATCGGTAATCGCCTTCGACTTCAAAGAAGCGCTCAGCTTCGAAGGCGAAACCGGCCCCTACGCGCAGTACGCGGTAGTCCGCGCCACCAGTATCTTCAAGAAAGTCGACCTCGATCCCGACACTTTCTGTAGAGACGCTGCCAGCAACGTCTCTGCCGAAAGCTTTGCGAAATTCCTGGCGGGAGACAACGCCGATGGGGCCAACGCCGACGAATTCTGGGAACTCTGGCAAGCCGCAGCGAAAACCTCCTACATCGTGAACCAGTGCATCTCGACTACAGAGCCAGCCTACATGGCCAAACACGCTTTCCAACTCTCCCAGCTCTTCAACACGTTCTATCACCGTCATCCCATCCTGAGCGAGCCCGACGAAATGCGAAAAAACTTCCTGCTCGCCACCGTAGCGGTAGTCCGCCGCGAGTTGATTCGCACGCTCGCCATCATGGGTATCGCCGTGCCGCCCGTCATGTAGGCGGACTGTCAACCAAACCTGCTAATGTGATTTTTCCCAGGCGCGCTCCATCCGGGAGGATGAACATGTTTTCGTTTCGCAATGCCCGCTCTTGCCCAGCGCGGCTAAGTTTCGTTTTTCTGCTGACGTTGTCCAGCATTCTGATTTCGGCGCAAACTCAACCGCCAGTTCAGGCGCCAATTCACGCGCCAGTTCAGACGGAGGAACAGCAAGCGCAACCGATCGCCCACTCTCAGCCCGCGCGCCGTCCCCGCATCGGCCTCGCCCTCAGCGGCGGTGGAGCTCTAGGCCTCGCAGAAATCGGCGTGATCACGTGGCTCGAGCAGAATCAAATCCCCGTGGATCGTATCGCCGGCACCAGTATGGGCAGCATCATCGGCGCCATGTACGCCACCGGCATGTCGTCCGCGGAAATCCAGGAGTTTGCCCAACACGTTGACTGGGGCGAGGCGATGCTTCCCGAGTCCGCCTATCGCGAGCTCAGCTTTCGCCGCAAACAGGATCGCCGCGACTACCAGATCGAATCTGCCCTTGGCCTGAAGCACGGCCTGAACGGTCCCAACGGGTTTAATGCCGGCTACTCCGTCGGCCTGCTGCTCGATCGCATCGCCTTCTCCCAGTCGGGTATCGCCAGCTTCGACGACTTGCCCATCCCCTTCCGCTGCGTGGCCACCGATATGTTAAGCGGCGACCGCATCGTGCTGCATGACGGTTCTTTGGCTACGGCAGTGCGCGCCAGCATGGCCATCCCAGGGGTTTTCACTCCCGTGGAAATCAATGGCCGCGTGCTCGCGGATGGCGGCATGGTCGAAAACATTCCCGTCGTAGTAGTCCGCGAAATGGATGCCGACACCGTCATCGCCGTGGATCTTCGGCTCCCGCCCGGTAAACCCGAGCAACTGGAAAGCCTGACCGGCGTGCTTTCCCGCGCGCTCAGCGTCATGATCCTGCAAAACGAGCGCCGCTCTCTGGCGTCGGCCAACGCCACCATCACGGTAGACACCGGCAACTTCTCCATCACGGACTACGATCGCCTGCCCGATCTCATTCGCCTCGGTTACGAGAGCACAGCCAGTCAGGCCGCGGCCTTGCTGCCCTTTGCCATCAAAGATGACACCGAGTGGAAGCAATACCTCGCGGCGCGTTCCGCTCGCAAACGCGTTCCGCCGAAGCAAGTGCAATCGATAACAGTCGAAGGAGGAGATCCTGACACCGACCACAGGATCGAACAAGCTCTGAAGTCGGATACCAACCGCCCGCTCGATCTGCCGAAACTGGAAAACCAACTGACGCGGATCGCCGGTGAAGGCGAGTTCGACCGCCTGGGCTACGAAGGATTTACTCAGAACGGTGTGCCTGCGCTGCGAGTGACTGCGCACGAGAAGACCTACGGCCCGCCCTTCGTGGATCTCGCCGTGAACGTCGACGGCTCCGGCGTGGCGGCCTTCGATTTTTCCGCCGGCATCCGCGTCACTTTCATGGACGTGGAACATCAGGGCGGCGAATGGCGCAATGACTTGCTCCTCGGTTCCAGCAACCTGGCTGCCACAGAGTTTTACCAGCCGTTCGGCAACACGCATCTCTTCGCAGCGCCCTACGCCTTCGCTTCCAAGTTTCCCCGCAACGCATTCATGGGACAGACCCGCGTTGCCGTCTTCGGCGATGAAAGAGCCGGCGGCGGTTTCGATATCGGCTATAACACCGGCCAACGCAGCGAACTGCGCGTCGGTTACCAGATCTTCAGCGGCAAGCTCGCGCCCCTGATCGGCAGCACCGGCCTCCCCGCCGTCAGCGGCAGCACCGGAGAATTCCGCGCCCGCTATGTCTGGGATGGCCAGGATAGTCCCGCGGTTCCAAGCCGCGGCACCCGCGTCGTCGCCAATCTTTCCCGCGTGCTGCAGAGTCCGAGCCTAGTCCATCCCATCGGCCAACTCGAAATTCAAACATCCACCTTCATCCCAACCGGCCCCAAGACGTCGCTCTTTTTGCTGGCGTCGGGTGGAACCACTTTCCACGGCACCGCAGGTCCGTTCCAGGTTTACACGCTCGGCGGCGCCTTCCGTCTCGGCGCCTACCTTCCGCAGGAATTTGTTGGCAACCACTACGCCTACTCCGCGCTGGGATTCCGCCGTGACCTTTACCATCTGCCGCAGTACGTCGGAGGAAAAATCTACTGGGGCGGATGGTACGAGGCCGGCAGCGCCTTCAACGATCCCGGCAGCGTCGCGGTGCGCGGCACGTTCAACATTGGCGTGATCGCCGAAACCATCGTCGGGCCAATTGCGCTGGCAGGCAGCGTCAGCCCCACGGGCGTGTCGCGGGTAAACTTTTCGATCGGAAGGTTGTTCTAGTCGATCTTCCGCTGGCTTGAGACCGCCAAAGTCTGGCGGGGAGGGTGGAGCAGGCCTTCCAGGGCTGCGTTGAGGAAGGCGCTCGTGAAGGGCACGACGTTTAGTCGTGCCATCAATCATCCAAAATGACTCGGGCTTCAGCCCCTGAGGGTAGTTCAGATCGACGACGAGCATTTACGCCAACGGGTACAGCGTTTTTCGCGCTACTATTGAGTTCAGGTTACACCGAGGTCCCTGCATGTGCAGAAATATCAAGACCCTGTTCAACTTCGATCCGCCAGTCAACGCCGAAGAGATTCGAGCTGCTTCTCTGCAGTTCGTGAGGAAGATCAGCGGGTTCAACAAACCGTCGAAGGCGAACGAAGCTTCGTTCCTGGCAGCGGTCGATGAAGTAGCCGCCGTTTCAGAACGTCTTCTCCATTCTCTCGAAACCACCGCGCCGCCGAAGAGTCGGGAGGAAGAGGCCGCGAAGGCGAAAGCGCGTGCCGCGGAGAGGTTCGGGGCCTGAATCTGACGGGATCTTCGTAAGTTGTTGAGGTTTCGTGTAAGTTGTTGAAACGGTCTGCAAGTCGTTGAAGCATTATCTCCAAGCTATAGTTGCGAATGTAAATCTCATCGGGATGCCCGGATCGCGCTTCTTTTGGCGATGTCCTCTTTGGGGTCCACCTGGAGCCTTTCTCGCGTTCCTATGGCCGTTTCCGGCTCAGGAAACAGCATTTCTGGCGAGGGTTGAAGCTGTTAGTGCTCGTCCTCTCGTGCTCTTCCCCGCCAATATCTCTCAGTTACAATGAATTCAATCACTTAGAGGGAATTGTGCTCGGGCGCGGGCAACGCCTGCTCAGGAGCGATCATCTAAGTGACTGAAAAGGCAAAGGCATCAATCTGGTGAAACTATGAAAGACAAAATTGTCTCTCGTGTTGGGCTCGTTGTTGTCTTGTTGGCGGCAACGCTTGCCATCGCAGCACCTAAATCGGCCAAGGGAAACTCTCCGCAAAATGTGCCGGCATTTCCAGGGACGCTGGTCAACGCCAGATACGTCTATGTCACCAGCTACGACGGAGACCAGTTCAACATCAACCTGCTTCCCGAAGATCGCCAGGCGATTGGGGCAGTGCAGGACGCGCTGCAGAAGTGGGGCAAGTTCACGCTGGTGTACGAACCACGGCAGGCCGATATCGTGCTGATGGTGATGAGCCGTCCGTCGGAAGATGTGCTCGCGGTTTACGACGCGCACGGCTGGCCGGAGAACAGTCAGTACCTGTGGCGCATGATGGGCCGCGGCGGCCTGCAGTCCAGCGAAACTCCGCTGCTCACGAATCTGGAAAAGGCTTTCGAAAAGGCGACGGCGGGGAAGTGAGGACTTCGAGGAGCTCCGGTGGGCGCAGCCCACTTGATCCATAGTCCCACGGTGTTATTCTTATCGACATGCCGACTTCCGCGGTCATCAAGAACGGCGATTTCGAGTTGATCTCGGAGTTCGCGCAACCGGATGCCAAGAAGCGCCTGTCTCTAGGAGAGGCTCTCAGCGGCGCGACGCCGTATAACGTCTACCGCAATACTCTCGGCCAGGTCGTCCTCGACCCGGTCAAGGCCGTTCCCGCCTCTGAAATGTGGCTGTACGAGAATCCGCAAGCCCTGGCCAGCGTGAAACAAGGTCTAAGGGAATCCGCGGAAGGGAAAACCGTTTATCGCGGATCGTTTGCCAAACACGCCAAGGAATAGGGCGTGCGGCGGAAAATCAAATTCACCTCCCAGGCGGACGAGCAGTACTCTGCGCTCGAAAATGCCCCGTCGAAAGCTGCGATTTTCGAGCAGGTTCGGAAGGCACTCGGTTACCTGGAAATAGACCCACACCATCCCAGCTTTAGTACGCACGAGTTCACCTCTCTAATGGGTGCCAATGGTGAGAAGGGGTTCGAAGCGTACGCGCAAAACAACACGCCCGGGGCCTACCGCATTTTTTGGCACTACCGCCCGGATGAAACCAAAGCTAGGAAACGCACTCCCGTGATCACCATCATTGCCATCACACCGCATCCCTAACGTAACGGATTTCTCGGCGGGCTAGCTCTTCCTGCCGGCGATCATCAGCCCGGCTCCCACGACGATCAAAGCTATGCTCACGGCCGGCGAAACCTTTTCGTCGTCGTGCGTCGTGATGCCCACATGCGCATCGCCGATGTTTACGCCGTGATGTTCGGAATGCGGAAAGGGAACGAAGAACGAAACAATGCCCAGCACCAGCACCACAACTCCAACCAGCATCAGAGCTTTCACGGGATTACCCTCCTAGAGTGAAACTTCGGGGCGTCGTTAGTCGTTGGTCGTTAGCCATTAGCCGGAAGCCTTCAACGACCGGCCATCGACTAACGACCAGCGACTAAACGACGGTTCCGCCTTTCTAACTTGCGAAGCCCTTTACGAACTCGACCAGACTGCGCAGCGCGATTCCCGACGGACCTTTCGCGATCCAGGGCTTTTGATCTTCCATCCACGCCGTGCCCGCGATGTCCAGGTGGATCCACGGCGTTTCTTCGGCGAATTCTTTCAGGAACATGGCCGCATTAATCGCACCGCCCCAGCGTCCGCCGGAATTGACGATGTCGGCGATCGTCGACTTGATGTTCTCTTTGTATTCGTCATCGAGCGGCAGCCGCCACATTTTCTCGCCGGCTTCTTCATTCGCTTTGTGGAAGCGCTCGTACATGGCGTCGTCATTGGCGAAGATGCCAGCATTGGCGTAGCCGAGCGCGATCACAACTGCGCCGGTAAGCGTTGCTGCGTCCACAAGGTGGGTCGCGCCCAACTGACGCGCGTAGAAGAGACCGTCAGCGAGAACCAGGCGTCCTTCGGCGTCGGTGTTGATGATTTCAATCGACTTGCCCGACATCGCAATCTGCACGTCGCCAGGTTTCTGCGCTTTGCCCGATGGCATGTTCTCGGTGGCGCACACGATGCCGATGACTTTCACTTTCGGCTTCAGCAGCGCGATGGCGCGCATGGCGCCGATCATGGTGGCGCCGCCGGCCATGTCGTATTTCATCTTCTCCATGCCGTCGGCGGGCTTGATGGAGATGCCGCCGGTGTCGAAGGTAATCCCTTTGCCCACAAGACCTAAGACGGGTTTTTCCGGAGCGCCCGCAGGCTCGTACTTCATCACGATCAAAGCGGGCGGTTCGTCGGAACCCTGCGCCACGCTCCAGAATGCGCCCATCTTCAGTTCTTTGATCTTGTCGGCCCCGTAAACTTCACATTTCAAACCGACTTCCTGGCACATCTTCTTCGCGCGCTCGCCGAGAATCGTCGGCGTCATGCGATTAGAAGGTTCGTTCACCAGATCGCGCGTGAAGTTCTGCGATTCGCCGATGACCTGCGCTTCGTGGGCGGCCTTTTCCAGTGCGGCGTGATCGCTGTTGCCGCTGGCGAGGATGGTAAGTGCATCAATCTTCTGATCTTTGCGGTCGCTGCGGTAGTAATCGGGATCGAAGTTGCCGACCAGCGCGCCCTCGACAATCGCGCGCACGGCTTCTACTGGGGGAATGCTGGGCGGTGTGATGAAGGCGAAGCTGCGGATTCCGCGGGACTTAAGCGTGCGCACGGCGGCTCCGGCGATGCGGCGCAGATCGTAGCTGGTGAACTTCTTCGCCGCGCCGCCGCTGATCAGCAACAGGCGCTTGGCCTTGAGTCCGGCGGGCTTGTGCAGCAAGTTGATTTCAAAAGGCTTGCCGGTCATTTCGCCGCTCGCCAACAGATCGGCGGGCACGGACTGGACGGCGGAGTCGCTGGTCGCGAGCTTGAGATGCGGTTTGGTGTCTTTGTTCTTTTCTTTTTGAGCCGGATCCGATTCGTCAAGCACGACAGCGACCAGGGATTCGGTTTCGAGTTGAGCGGGCGTAGTGAGAGAGATTGTCGTTTTCATAGTGTCGTTCAGGAGTTGTCGGTGACAGTCCAGTATCGTCGGCGGGGAGGGAATTGCGCAAGCGCTTCTGATTAGCGGGTAGTGGGTCAATTTCAGGCTTTGCCCGTCAACTGCCAAGAATCCAAGCTCTACTTGTGAGCGTCAGCGCCTTGATTTCGTCAACTGAATTTGCTGTCGTACATCGAAGACCAAGGCTAGGGCCACTCTGGCTTCGCACGCGGTATTTCGAAGGCACCGTGCTGGCGCAATAAGTCCTCAATGCGCTCGTAGCCACTTATTCGCGCCCAGTGCAGGGGCGTTCCGCCGTCGAGGTCTGCTGCGTTAACGTTGGCTCCGCTCTCGATCAGCAAATGGACAATGTCTTCACGGCCGCGAGCGGCTGCCGTGCCTAGTGGGGTATAACCGCGAGAAGTTCCTGCGTTCACATCGGCCTTGGCGGCGAGAAGTATCCGGACTTCTTCGATTCTACCGCCCGCGGCAGCGTCATACAATGGTGTGCGTCCGATTCCGTCTTCGATGTTAACGTTGGCTTTGTTCGACAGTAGCAGCTCCGCAATGTCCTTGCGGCCATTCGACGCAGCATAGTGCAGCGGAGTGTCGCCTGTGCTGTTCTTTGCATTCGCATCGGCATTCTTGGTTAGCAGCAACTCCGCGATTTCCAGGTAGCCATGAGACGCGGCGTAATGGAGAGCCGTGAAACCCTCCCTGTTCTTACTCAATGCCAAATTCGGATTACGGTCGAGTAACAGCCGGACCTTCGCCAGATCGCCGTTGTAAGATGCAGCAATAATCTCGGCGACGTCCGCGTGAGTCTTGTGACACCCAGACGCGCTACTGATCAAGACTGCCCCAAGTAGCAAGACGGCTGCACGTTGGCGAAGCGGAAATTCGCCGAGTGATGACTTCATAAGTCCATCGCCTTTGGCACATGCTAGTATATCGGATGGCCCCTTGGACGCTGGCAGAGAGGGTCACTTCACGCGTCAATTGACCCACGATTGCCATAGCACTCACAAGCCCGAATCGACTCCTCCTAGACCGTTGGTCGACTACTCGGAAACTGACCCGCTACCCAGATGCACGCTTGCTTGAGTCCAAGGCGCATGACAGGCATCTACGAAGGCATGGCAAACTTGAAGGAATTTAGTTTGGCCGAGGCTACGGCAGTTCTTGCGCGCACTCCCGGAAGTCTGAATGCGCTGTTGCGCGGGCTGCCCGAGAGTTGGGTGTACTGCAACGAAGGGAACGATACCTGGAGCGCATTCGACATCGTGGGCCACCTGATCGTGGGGGAGCGCACAGACTGGATGCCGCGGGCGCGGATCATTCTTGAGAACGGTGAAGCGCGGCCGTTTGATCCCTTTGACCGTTTTGCGCACGAGAAAGAGAGTCAGGGCAAGTCGATCGAGCAGCTGCTGGACGAGTTCGCCCTACTGCGCGGCCAGAATCTGACGGCGCTGGAGGCTTTGAATTTACAGCCCGAGGACTTGACGCGGCGGGGAAGGCATCCCGTGCTGGGAGTGGTGACGCTGTCGGAACTTCTCGCGACTTGGGCGGTTCATGACCTCACGCATTTGCATCAGCTATCGCGCGTGATGGCCTGCCAGTATCGTGACGCGGTCGGCCCGTGGAGCGCGTATCTGGGCGTGCTGAAGTGTGGGGGCCATAGCGCTCCGTGATAAGGAGCCAGCGCCTGTAGGCGCGGTTAAAAGGGCGCCTGCGGCACGCCTTGAAGCCGTGCCCTGAGGCGACCCTTCCGAAGCGCCTGGTGGGTCTTTCAATTTCTGAACTTCTCCCGCGCCTGCTCCGTATACACCTTCGGCGGAGTCTGCAGGATGACGGCGTTCGACTGCCTGGGGTATGATTCCATCCCGTAGTAAGAGAGGTTTGTCCCATGAAGATCCGGTGGATGATCTTGTTTTTCCCGGCGGTTTTGATGATCGGGCTTTTCCTGGCGGTGATGCAGCATGCGGCGAAGGCGGCTGCGCCGCAGGCTCCGGTTTCGGCGGCCAGAGTTGCTACCGCTCCCATGGCCACGAACAGCGCAGGAACAGTTGCGATCCCGGACACTGTTCTGGCCATCAATTCCGACAAGCCGATGTCGGAGCGCATTGTGCATTATGAGATTGACGCGAAGTATGACGCCGTCAAGCATGTGGTCGATGCCACCGAGGTGCTTACTTATCACAATGTGACGGGGCAGGCGCTCGACCATTTTCCGTTCCACCTTTATCAGAATGCGTTTCAGCCGAAGGCCACCTGGGTTAGCGAGGCCAAGGTGTTGGGCAGCCGGGACGTCAACTACGAGAAGTGGGAAGACAAGTATTACGGGTCGGAAGAGATCAAGCAGTTGGAAGTGGTGGGGCAGGGCGATCTGACTGCGCAATTGCACTACATTGCGCCCGATGACGGCAATAAAGACGACAAGACCGTGATCGACCTGCCGCTATCCAAGCCGATTGCGCCGGGCGAGTATGTGCAGTTCAAGATGACGTTTCAGACAAAGTTTCCCGAGACGCAGGCGCGGTCGGGATACAAACGTGATTTTGTGCTGGGCGGACAATGGTTTCCGAAGGTTGGCGTGATGTGGCATGGAACCTGGAACTGCCATCAATACCACAACACGACTGAGTTTTTCGCTGACTTCGGCGTGTACGACGTGAAGTTGACGGTGCCGCAGAACGAGATCGTGGGGGCGAGCGGTTTGAAGGTCGGCGAATCAAACAATCCTGACAGCACGAAGACCCTGACCTATCACGGAGATGACATTCACGACTTCGCATGGACCGCCGCCCCGCGCTACAAGGTAAAAGAAGCGGTGTACCAGGCGCAGATGGGGCCGGTGCAGATGCGTATCCTAATGCAGCCCGGGCACTGGAGCCAGGTGGACCGGCATGAAAATATCCTGAGGCAGTCGCTGGATCATTTCGAGCGCTGGTATGGGCCGTATCCCTACAAGACGCTGACGCTGGTCGACACCGAGCCGGGTTCGGCGGCCTTCGGCATGGAATATCCAACTTTCATTACCGGAGGCACAACTTGGTTCATGCCAGAGGGAGTGTACGGTCCTGAACTGGTGGTCGAGCACGAGTTCGGGCACCAGTATTGGTACGGGATGGTCGCGACCAATGAATTTGAAGATGCCTGGATGGACGAAGGCATTAACAGTTATACCGAAGTGAAGGTGCTGGATTCGATACTCGGCAAGAACACTTCCATTTTGAATATTGCCGGCGCCACCCTGAGCGAGCGGGAAGGTCAACGGGGGAGCTACATCGGCGTGGCTGATCTCGATCCCATTGCGAAGAACGCTTATGAGTATTACAACTCCAACTCCTACGGAGGAATTACCTACGGGAAGACGGCAAGCGTGCTGCTGACGCTGGAAAGCATCATCGGCGAAGACACTATGGCGAAGGCCATGCACGTCTACTTCATGAAGTATCGCTTCACCCATCCCACCAAAGAAGATTTCCTGAAGACGATTGAGGAAGTTTCGGGAAGGGATCTGCGCTGGTACTTCAACCAGGCCGTCTACGGTACGCCGGTGATGGACTACAAGGTGGAGAGGATCGACTCGCTTCCGGTGAACTGGTACGAACAGAAAAAGAACGCCGGGAAGGACGACAAGGATACGGTGTATCGATCCTACGTGTGGCTGCAACGCAAGGAAGATTTCGTGATGCCGGTGGATGTGGAGATCAAGTTCGAGAACGGCGACAAAATTCGCGAGCACTGGGATGGAGCGGAGCGCTGGACGCGGTTTGGCCCGTATGAGAAGAAAACCAAGCTGGCTTCGGCGGAGATCGATCCAGAGCATAAGATCCAGATTGACCGCAACGATTTCAATAACAGCTATACCGCCGAAGCGAATGGCAAGCCGGCTCGCAAGGTGTCGAATTACTGGATGTTCGCGACCCAGTGGGTGAGCCAGGCGCTGGCGTGGTGGGGAGTCTGAAGTTCAGAAGGGCAGGGAATTCATGAACAGCACCCAAGGTCTTCTCAGCAACGGCTGGGGCATGGTGGGCCGCAACAAGCGTTACATCGTTTGGTTCTACTTGTTGAATCTGGCCCTGGCACTTTTCGGGACGGCCGCGTTTAGCAATCAGGCGCACAGTATTCTCGATCACAGTCTGCTGGCCGACCGTTTGGTACATGGGTTCGATGTTGCCGTGTTTAGCGATCTGCTTTCCCGGCCAGAGTTCGGGCAGACTCTGTCTTTGGGCGCGCCAGCCGCCGATTTTGCGTTCCTCTTCTTTCTTGCCACAGCGCTGTTCCTGCCGGGAGTGCTGCAAGGCTATGCCTCAACCTTCCGGCTGCCGCGGGAGGAGTTCTTCCGCGCTTGCGGGCGGAACCTGTGGCGGTTTATCCGGCTGATGATTGTGGCGGCCATCGTTTTCCTGATTGTGTCTGGAGTGCTGTTCGGCATTCGCGGCGTGCTGGTGAAGGCGGCGGACGAGAGCACGAATGAATTGCTGCCGGTCTATGTGTCGTTTGGAACCTTGTTCGTGATCTTCCTGGTGATGAGCGCGCTGCGCATCTGGTTTGATCTGGCGCAAGCGGACGTGGTGCTGAGCGATCAGCGGGCGGTGCGAAAGTCGATTGGCGCGGCCTTCAGGCATACCTGGCGCGGGATGGGGCGGCTGCTGGCTAGTTACGTGATGGCCACGATTGTGGCGGCGATTGTGCTGGTGGCGGGGATCTGGGTATGGATGAAGTTTGTGCCACCTGCCAACGTGGTCGGGGCGTTCTTTGTCAGCCAGTTGACCCTCCTGTTGTTGCTGATTCCGCGTTTCTGGCAGCGCGGCGTGGCGGTGACCTACTACCTGCAGAACATGGTGCAACCGATTGCGGTGGTGGAGACCTTCACTGTGGTAGCGCCAGTGGTAGCTGAACCGGCGGCGCCTGTGATCCCGAGTGTGCCGCCGGAGACGCAAGCATCATAAAAGGGCAGCTAGATTAAGACGATGGTGATTCCCAGATTGCGGCGGCCCAGGTCGGAGTCGCTCTTGAGTTCAGGATGCGATTGCAGAAGCTTCCAGGCTGCGTCATCCGACTTTGACCAGTTCTCGCCGAAGATGCAGCCGCGGATGTGGCCGTTCTGTACCATCTCCAATAAACGTTTTTGCACGGCGATGCGAATGTCGCCGCCCACGCCGGTCGAGCCGTAGCCGTGTACCAACTTCAGCAGCTTTGCTTTGTCTTGGCGGGCGACGGTTAGTTCGCGATCCAGGCGCTGCAGGGCTTCGTGGACTTGGGGCATGTCGGATTTTAGGTTTACGGTTCTGATGGCGCGGACCTCGGATCCTACGCTGGCAGGATCGCGGTTAGTGCTACTGTCTCGGCGGAAGAATGGTAAATCTCTTGCGTCCGGGGAGCCGGTAGGTTTCGAAGTCGTCGTGGTCGACGGTCAGAACCGTGCTGAGGCGCTCACGGGCTGCGAGGTGGACAAGCGTAGCATCGGCAAAATCCATCGGGCGGTCAGCATATTCATCCATCAAGGCCTGGATTTGAGGCAACTCCTGGTTCGCGATTGGGGACATTTGAATCGCGCCCGACCGCAAGAGCCGCCAAAAGCCGCGAGCGTCCAGAACGTCACGTTCGGCGAGATAAAAAACCTCGGTAAGGACGGCCTCGGTTGTGAGGAGGGGCAACCGATTGTTGTTATACGCCTCCACGCAGGAAATGTGCCATCCGTCGCTACGGTCGATGAGCGCAATGATGGCTCCGGTATCAATTAGACCGGCGGGCAGTCTTCTGGACGAAGCGGTGACTGGCTGCATTGGATTCCTTTACGTGCTTCCTGTAAATGATCTCGCGCACGAGTTCGCGTGCGCGTTCGGAGCGCCTGGGATCGCCTCCCGCAACGGAGCCAATCGCTGCACTGGCTCGCTTGCGAATCGCCGCCTGCTCAGCTTCGTCGTCAGAGTGACCGTTGCGGCGCTGGGCTAGCCAGTCGGCGGTGATTTGCTCAAGAAGCTTCGACAAAGAGGTCCCTTCCTGCCGAGCTTCGTGCTCCAAGGCGGCCTTTCTTGTGGCGGAAAGGCGCCAACTGTAGACTTCGGTCTTCATGCACTACAGTGTAGTGCAAATGTGCCTCGAGAGTCAACATTTTTGAAACATCCCGACCGCGATCGTGCCGTTGGTTTCCTTGTCGATCGCGTTTCGCAGTATTCCCTCGAACACGCACCTCTGAACTATTTTCAAGTGCTAGGGATGGCTAGAGACTCGCGGGCTGTTGCTGCAATACTGCCGTTCTACGAGAGATATAAGAGTGAAGTAGAGACAGAATCTGTGCTCGGCGTTCAGGAGGATGTCTTTCGAGGGCCAATTCCGTATTTCCCCTATCTCTCGGCCGCAGGAGCACTCTTCAAAATCACCGGGTCACCCGAATATGAACAGGCGATCCGTAAGTTCTTTGACCATGAGAAAGAACAGGTCCGATATTGGGCCGAGCACGAACTGAAGTCGAAGGTCCAGTCACAACAAAGCGCAAAGCCGAATACCAGAGGAAGCATCAATAGACGCGGGAAGCCAGCATCAATTGGCATAACACCGCGATAGCAGTCGTTGAGGGGTTTTGAGTGTAACCACGCTGTCTGATCTCTACCTGGCCGAAGGTTTGAAAGAGCGCTGTAACCGACACTTCAAATAAAGACTCGGTTCTTCAAGTCGCGTTCTGCTTGCGCCACATTCTCTGGCCGGCCGAGATCCCGCCAATAATATTCATCGGCGCGAAAGGCGAGGATCTTCTCGCCTTGAGCAGCAAGTCGCAAGTAGCAGTCGATGATGGAGAACGTGCCCTCTTCTGTCATCAAGTTAAAAATACGAGGTGAGACTATATGGATGCCCGAAAAGGCCCAGGCATGTACTTGCTCTGCGGGTCGAACGAGTTGCGCCGTTTGATCGCGCGCTACTCTGCGGCCGCAAAGTTGACGATGTTCGTCGAAGAGCAAGAACCGAGAACTCTCGCGATCCTGCACGGCCAGTGTGGCCAGAGCGCGATTGTGGAAACGAAGTTCCCCCATGCGTTCCAGATCAATGGTGCTGACGACGTCGACATTGTGCAGGATGAACGGAATTTCCGCCCCTGAGTGAGGATGGAAACAGTTCAAGAACTGGGCCGCCTTCTTCAGCCCGCCGCCGGTGTCGAGCAATACCTCTTCGCGCGAGACCTCGATCCGCATCCCGAAGTTATTGTTCGCTTGCAGATAGTCCACAACCATGTCGGCAAAGTGATGCACATTGATGATCACCTCGCGAACCCCGAAGACCCGCAAGCGTGAAAGCGTGATCTCAAGCAGCGTTCGTCCGCCAACCTCCACAAGCGCCTTTGGACGATCGTCCGTAAGCGGCCGCAAACGCGTGCCCAACCCGGCGGCCAGGATCATCGCCCTCATTGCGGAGTGTTCTCCAACTCGCGATGCCGCACCACGACATCCACGCCATTTCTTCCGCGCAGACGTTTCGCCAACTGCTCTGCCAGATAAACCGAACGGTGCTGCCCGCCGGTGCAGCCGAACGACACCATCAAATGTTTGAAGCGGCGCCGCTGATATTCGTTCACGCTGGCATCCACCAGCGACATCGCGCTGGCCAGGAACTGATGCACGCTCTCCTGCTGATTGAGATAGTCGATTACCGGCGCATCTTTCCCCGTGAGGGCCCTGAAGCGTTCTTCGCGGCCTGGATTCGGCAGACAGCGGCCATCGAAGACGTGGCCGCCGCCATTTCCGCTCTCGTCTTTCGGCTGGCCCCGGTGATAGGAGAAACTCCAAATCCGCACTGTCAAGTTCTCCGCTTCGGAGGCCAGACCTCGCAGTTTCTCCGACGCCAGCATGCTGTTGAACGCCTCCATCAGCGTGGGCAGCGCGATGGGCAGCGTGACGTTGTGCAGCAGCCAGCGCAGGTTCTTGAGCGCGTACGGCACACTCTGCAAGAAGTGGGGCTTTCGTTCGTAAAAGCCGCGAAAACCATAAGCCCCCAGCGCCTGCAGAATGCGGACGTAAACATAGCCGTAGTAATGATGCAGGAACGCATCGCGGTCCAGTTCGAGAAAGCCGCCAACCTTCTCGATATAGAGATTGAGCAACTGCTGGCGCAGCTCCGGCGGCAGATCAGCCTTGGCATCGTACAAGAGGGAAGCGATGTCATATTGGAGCGCGCCTTTGCGGCCGCCTTGATAATCCAGAAAAAACGGCCGTCCCTCGCGCAGCATAACGTTACGGGATTGGAAATCGCGGTAGAGAAAGTAATCGCAGTTGGCGCTCAACAGGAAATTCGTCAGGCAGTCGAAATCATCTTCCAGCGCCTGTTCGTTGAACGGGATGCCGGCGAGCCGGAGAAAATAATACTTGAAATAATTCAGGTCCCAATTAATGGACTGCCGGTCGAAGCTGCCCCGCGGATAGCACACTTTGTAATTCAAGTCGCGTCCGGCCTCGATCTGAAAGCGCGGTAGCTCGGCCACCACTTTGCGATAAGCCTCCACGGCTTGTGGAGCGATGTTCTCGCCGGCGCGATTCTTCGAGAGAAACTCGTAAAGGGTCGTGTCTCCCAGGTCTTCCTCAAGGTAAGCGCCGTGGTTTAAATCTTCCGCATAAATCTCCGGCACGGGCAGACCGTGCCGCCGAAAATGGCGGGAAAACTCCAGGAACGCGACGTTTTCTTCGCGTACGTTGTGCAGAATGCCGATCGCGTTTTGTTGGGTGCTGGAAAGCCGGATAATCCTGCGTCCCGACCCGCCGAATTGGCCCGGCAGAGGCTTTACATTCAAGGCCGGGGTGCGGAAATGCCGCTCAAAAAGCTCTTCGAGAACGTCCATAAAATCTGGGGATGCCTGTCAGCGCAACGCCTAAAGAGTAACATCGAACGCTCGATGCCGAAGGAGCGGGAATCACCAACCGCAACGACTTGATAACCATCCGTTTCATGCCTATGCTGAAGTAAGCATGACCGACCGCCTCTACTACGGCGATTCTTTTCTTTACGACTTTGACGCCGAAGTTCGCTCGGTGGCCGAAACCCCGCGCCCGGCGGTCATTCTCGACCGCACCGCTTTCTATCCCACCAGCGGCGGCCAGGTCCACGACACTGGCTGGTTGGTTGTTGGAGATGAGAAACACCGCGTTACCGAAGTAGTCGATGCCGAAGATGGCCGTGTTGTCCACTATCTGGACGCGCCCGTCAAAGACGTTCCGCCTGGAACCCGCGTTCGCGGCGAAATCGACGCCGCCCGCCGCCGCGATCACATGCAGCAACATTCCGCCCAGCACGTTCTTTCCGCGGCGTTCGTGCGTCTTTTTAATATGCCCACAGTCTCGTTCCACATGGCCGACGACTACTGTTCTATCGATCTAGATGCGCCATCGCTGAGTAAGGACCAGATCGAATCCGCCGAACGCCTGGCCAACGAAATCGTCCTCGAGAATCGTTTGGTCGACATCCGCTCCGTTACTCGCGACGAGGCTGCGAATCTTGGCCTGCGCAAAATTCCGCCCACCGAACGTGACAAACTGCGTCTCATCGACATCCGCGACTTCGATCTAACCGCCTGTGGCGGCACGCATGTCAACCGTACTGGGCAGATCGGCGGAGTCTTCCTGCGCAAGTCTGAAAAAGTTCGCCAGGGATACCGCGTCGAGTTCGTTGCCGGCCAGCGCGCTGTCGCCACCGCACGCCGCGATTTCAACGCGCTGACCGAAACCGCCGCGCTATTTTCCGCGCACATCTACGACGTGCCGCAACAAGGCCGCAAGTCTTTGGACGAAATCCGGTCGCTGCGCAAGCAACTCGAGCAATCGCAGGACGAACTCGCCGCAGCGCAGGCCGCAACTCTGATAGCGGAAACTCCCGAGAGCCAGGGCCGCAAGCTGGTGGTGCGGACTTTTTCCGGCCGCGACCTCAACTTCCTCAAGTTGCTGGCCCAGAAGCTGACGCGGCAATCTCCCGCTGTAATCGCGCTGCTCGCCGCCGAGTCTCCGCAGCCCGCGTTCGTCTTCGCGCAATCCCCCGGCCAGCCCCATGACATGGGTAAGCTCATGAAAGAAACCATGGCCAAGCTCGGCGGCCGCGGCGGTGGAACCAAAGACTTGGCTCAGGGCGGAGTGCCCCAGTCCGGAGGGCTAGCCGCTGCCCTGGCCGCCGCCGCCGAAACCCTAACGCGGTGACCCGCCTATCGACCAAAAACAAAAGCCCCCACCGAGAACGAGGTCTCATGGAGGCATGTTCAGTTCCGGTTTCCTGTTTCTAGTTAAAGGCCCACTGGAAACCGAAAACTTGATTACATTAGGCGATGCGACTTCGCCGACCGCCCTTTTCCCACCAAACTGCGGGATCATCGGGGCGGTTCAGCATCTGCGATAGCTCCTTTTTGATCTCCACCAGGCGGTTGGCGCGCATTTCCACCGCCGATTGGTCGATCTGGCTGTCCGCGGTCCTGGCTGCGGAGCGGGCGTTCATGTTGCGCAAATCCGTGATTTCCTGACGAAGGCTGGTGAGGTGTTCCAGGATATAAGGCATGTCTTGATCATACCCCATATTTCCCACCCCGCCGCTTTATAATCGCCCCACCGGACTGATTTGGGCTTGAAATCTGGCCCTCTGAGGGCGCCGCCGCATCCATCCGGCGGTTCTGGGCATCGAACAGACGCCGAGATTTGTAAGCAGGAACGAAAGACAATTACGCGAGGAGAAAATTGTTTATGGCCAAGAAAGACCGCAACGCGATCGCACCCACCGCCGAGCGAGGGAACCTGAGCGCCCAGCCTCGTCTTCACCAGAGTGCTCCTGAAATTCAAGCGTATGGCACGGTTTCGCACATGTTGCCACTCGATCTTGAAGAGCCGGTTCGCCTGGAAATGACCGAACAACTCAACCTATTGCTCGCCGACACCATGACCCTGCGCGACCTGTATAAGAAATCGCATTGGCAGGTCGCGGGACCAACTTTTTATCAGCTCCATCTTCTGTTCGACAAACATTACGGAGAACAGTCGGAGATCGTCGATACGATTGCCGAACGCATACAACTTCTCGGAGGCGTCTCGATTGCGATGGCTGCAGACGTAGCCGAAACCACGCGCATCGCCCGTCCGCCGCGAGGCAGGGAAGAAGTCCCCGTTCAGATTTCCCGCCTCTTGGATGCGCACCAGATCATTATCGGGCACTGCCGCATACTGGCGGAGCGTGCGACCACACTAGGCGACGCCGGCACTAACGATCTGGCCGTCAGCGACGTATTGCGGACCAACGAACTACAAGTCTGGTTCCTTAGCGAACACCTTGTGGATGCACCCCTCGTGCACGCGGAACAGCCGCGGTTGCGGACCGCCGGGTAATCCAGCCTTCAACCCCCGAGCAGGCTCTCGCGCGGAGCCTGCTCGTCATTTATTCGTCACTCAGTTCGTCACTTCAGTGCGTTGTCGCCCGGCGAAGCAGACTGCTACTATGGAACTCCACGGTAAAAAAGTGGAGACCATGCAACCTTCCATCGAACATGTTCTCTCCAGTTACGACGAGCGCGCCCCGCTGTCGCAGGCCTCAACCATTCCGGCGGCCTGGTATGTTGACGCACGCATCGCCGAACTCGAACGTCTCAGCGTGTTCAGCAAGACCTGGCAACTGGTCGCGCGCACGGATCAAGTGAAAACGCCGGGACAATTCGTTCGCGCGACCGTCGCCGGTGAGCCGATCGTCGTGGTCCGTGGCAACGACGGCATTCTGCGCGCCTTTTACAATGTTTGCCGCCACCACGCCGCCGCCGTCGTAACCGAACCCTGCGGCCAGGCTTCTCTTTTGCATTGTCCGTATCACGGCTGGAACTATGGCCTCGATGGCTCGCTGAAGGGTATGCCGGAGTTTGAAGGAGTCGAGAACTTCGAGCGCGCGCAAAACGGCCTCGTTCCTGTGCGAGTCGAAACCTGGGAGTGCTTCGTCTTCGTCAACCTCGACGACCATGCAATCCCGCTGGCCGAATTTCTCGGCGGCCTCGTCCGGCGTGTTGCGCCTCTCGGCGTCAGCAAGTTGCACTACTTTGATCGTCGAACCTACAACATCCATTGCAACTGGAAGGTCTTTGTCGATAACTACCTCGACGGCGGTTACCACGTTCCGCATCTGCACAAGGGTCTGAATTCGGTGCTCGATTACAAGCAGTACACCATCGAGAACGAGGACCGGTACTGTCTGCAATCGAGCCCGATGGTCGTTTCCGGCGAAGATGCCGCCACCGGAGCCGCGCGAAAGGGCGACCGCGCCTGGTATTTCTGGCAGCATCCCAACCTGATGATCAACTGCTACGAGGGATACATGGACACAAACCTCGTGATCCCCGTCGACGTCGATCACTGCACCGTGATCTTCGATTTCTATTTCGCGGACATTGGCGAGGCGCGCCGCGAATACAACGAGCAGTCGGTGAACGTGGGCAATCGTGTACAGGAGGAAGATCTCGGCATCTGCGAAGATGTGCAGCGCGGATTGAAATCGCGAGCCTATCGTGCCGGGCGCCTTTCCGTGCGCCGCGAGGCTGGAGAACATTTATTTCACCGTCTCTTGGCCGCCGATCTTAGGCGCGGCCTGGCGATCTCGGTCGTGGCCGCCGATTAGCGGGGATGGATACTCACTCCTGCGATTCTTGTTCCCGCCGCATTGCCCGGAGATCGATCCCTAGCTGCTCCGCCTTCTTATAAAGATGGCTGCGCTCCAGCCCCAGCGACTTCGCGGCCAGACTCACGTTTGAATGGCTGCGGGTCAACTCTGCCAGGATGACTTCGCGCTCAAAAGCGTTCACGCGCTCAGCCAGCGCTCCCGAGGAGAAAGCGGAAGGGGCCGCAACGCCACTGCTACCGCCTTTCGGCAGAGCCATCTGCGCGGTCTCAAGATCGACCTGACCGCTGGTTGCGAGCAGCATCAGCCGCTCCACCATGTTGCGCAACTCCCGCACATTCCCCGGCCACGCGTGCGCCTGCAGAGCGGCCATTGCGTCGGGAGTGAACGGAACCAGCTTCCATCCGTTCTGCGCGCTCACTTGCGCGGCAAAATGGCCGACGAGCGCAGGAATGTCCTCCCGCCGTTCGCGCAGCGGCGGCAACACCAGGGGAAAAACATAAATGCGATGAAACAAGTCCTGACGGAATTTGTCCACGCGCACCCGCGCTTCCAGATCGCGATGCGTCGCCACCACCACGCGCACATCCACGCTTACCGGCTTGTCACCGCCGATGCGCTCGACTTCTCCCTCTTCCAGCACGCGCAGCAGCTTGGCCTGCATCGCCAGCGGCATATCACCAATCTCATCCAGAAAGATCGTGCCGTGATGCGCCTGCTCGAACTTTCCGATGTGACGCCCCGCCGCTCCGGTGAATGATCCCTTCTCGTGCCCGAAGAGCTCCGACTCAATCAGTTCCGCCGGAACCGCCGCGCAATTCAACGTGACAAACGCGCCGCTGGCGCGGGAACTGCGTTCGTGAATCGTCCGCGCCACCAGCTCTTTTCCTGTACCCGTTTCTCCCAGGATGCAAACCCGCGTCTCACTTGCCGCCACGCGATCCACTTGCGCCATCACGCGCTGCATGGCCGCGCCCTGCCATACGATTTCGTGCTTGCCCAGCCGCTGCTTGAGCTGCCGGTTCTCGCTCTCCAGTCGCCGTAGCTTAAAGGCATTTTCCACCGTCAGCAAAAGTTTCTCGGTGGAGATCGGCTTTTCCAGAAAATCCAGCGCGCCCAGCCGCGTCGCCCTCACCGCCATTTCAATGTCAGCCTGTCCTGACATCATCACGACTGGCGCCGTCACTCCCTGCGACTTCAATTCTTCCAGCAGCGCCAGTCCGCTTTTGCCGGGCATCACAACGTCGGAAAGGATCACATCGAAGTTCTGCGCTTTGGCCAGCTCCAACGCCTTCGCCGCGTTGTCGCACACGGTAGCCTCGTGCCCAGCCAGGCGGAACGCCCGCGCCAACGACGCCAGCGTGTTCGCTTCATCATCCACAATCAGCAGATGTGCTTTTGTTGCCAAACATCCTCCGAATCTTTTACGCGCTCGTTCGGCGTTCGTCCGTTCTAGACCCTCGGCAGCTCGATCACAAATGTCGTCCCTTGTCCCGGCTGGCTCTGCACGCTGACTCTTCCTCCATGATCGCTCACCACAGACTGAACAATGGCCAGCCCTAGCCCCGTGCCGTGCTGCTTGCTCGTGTAATAAGGAGTAAAGATCTGCGCACACTCCTCAGGCGTCAACCCCGAACCCGTATCGGCAACCTCGATCCGCAATTCGCCGTCGTCATTTCGCGTGCGCAACGTCAGCATCCCGCCTTGCGGCATCGCGTCAATCGCATTCAGAACAAGATTTGAAATTGCCCGGTGCAACAACTCCGCATCCGCAGCCACGGGTTCCAGATGCGGATCCAGTTGCAGGTCGCAATTGATCTTCGCGCGCCCCGGCGCTTCCAGTTGTGCCTGAAAGAGCTGCGCTACGCCGCGAATGATCTCATTCACCTGCACCCGCTGCAACTGAGGCTGCGGCATCCTCGAGAATTCGCTGAACCTTCCAATGATTCCCTTCAAATTCGCGACCTCCGCCAACAGCGTCCTAGAGCTCTCTCGGAATACTTCCTCGAACTGCTCCGGAGTCTGCTGCCGGGCCCGCACCAGATTTTCCACGGTAAGCTGTAGCGGAAACAGCGGGTTCTTCAATTCGTGTGCTAACCGCCGCGCCAATTCCCTCCAGGCCGCCACGCGCTCGGCCTGCAGCAGCCGTTCTCGCTGCCCCAGCAACTCTGTGGTCATTCGATTGAACGAATCCGCCAACTGCCCCAGTTCATCGTCGCCCAACACATCTACTCGCACGTTCCAGTTTCCTGTCGCGACTTCTTGCGCGGCGTGCGCTAGCTGCTCGACCGGACGCGTCACCCGCGCCGCCGCCCAACTGCTCAACAGAATCGCCAGCAGAATCCCTCCGCCTCCTACCAGCAACGCCGCCGAGCGAATGTGCCGCTTCAACTCAACATACGTCCGCCGTGAATTGCCGATCAGCAGAATCGCCAGCAACGGACGATCCTTCCCCGCGCCCGCGCCGAGCAGCGGAATCGCATGAAACACTTCATCCTCGACCTGATCGCCAGACCACGGCACCACGGCTGTCATTTCTTGCCCATACTGCCGCACCGCATCGATCAGTGGCTGCAGCTTTTCGGGAGGACGCAACTTGTCAGGGGAAGACGCAGAAGGATCGATCAATAGCTTCGCCGAGAAATGATCGCCGCGATTTTCATACAGCAGAGCTCTCATGCCGGCCGGCATATCCAACCCGGCAAGAAACGTCTTATCCAGACGGCGCCCGCCAATCACGTAGACCGGATGTTCCCCCACCCGCGTCGCACGCACCGCGAACAGGCCTAGAGCAGTTGAGTCCTGCAATTCCTCCTGCTTCAAAAACGCGCCTTGATCAACCTCTGCCGGAAAACTGCCAACTGCGCCTTCCGAATATCCAAACTTGGCCGGCCACTGCGCCGAGGAAATAATGGTTCCATCACTTTTCACAAACTCCAGAAAATCGAGCTGACTATTCTCCGCCGTCGTCTTCGCCAGTTCGAAATACGGACCTGAATCCGCTTGCGGCCGGTTCAGCTTCAACGTCATGCGGTTTACTTCCTCCGACGCCGCAATCGCCTCCACCCGCCGCGCCACATCCTCGCCCTGCCGGCTGAACTCCCGCCGGAACTGCGTGACCAGCGCCGCCGTTCTTTCATCCTCACTACGATCGAAGGCCCGCCGCGTTACGGCCGACACCAGCAATGCCACTGCTGCCACCGACAGAAATACTGTCAGCGCGAATACGCCCAGCAGTTTGCGGCGAAACATCATTCGCTTTCTTTTCCCACCTGAACCAGCTCCATCCGCACCAGCCTCCGCAGGATGCCACGGAATCGTCTGCATGATATCTCACCCTTCAGTTTCGCCGGTGTAAAAACGGTTCGCGGAGTGGTCAGGTTTCGGTGGGAGCCTGCGCGGCTGTGATGGACCTTCGCACGCAGAGGGAATGTTTTCATATCTCCGCATCACACCGTCGGGTGTTTTCGTTAGAGATATGAATAAAGCTCGTCGGCTTGCTCGGGCGGCCCGCGGCGGGGATTTCTCCCGCACGCAGCGCGCCAGCGCAAATTTATCTCGTTTGTCGTTCTGCCTGCCTGCTTTGGCTAGCCACATCCATGCCGCGCAAAACATCGTTGGCAAAAAAGAATTTCCCATCCGCCGGGACCATCATGATCTGCAGCTTGTCCGAGAGTCGCTCCGCCACGATCTTATTAATGAGCAGAGGATTATCTTTCAAAATCGCAGCCTCCCCGTGCAGTCGCTCTGCATCGGCCACTGCCGTTACGCGGATGCGGTCCGCCTCCGCATCCGCCAGCAATCTCCTGCGTTCGCCCTCAGCTTTGCTGTCCATCACCTTAGCCTGCGCCTCCGCGTCCGCCAGCAATTTTCTCCGTTCCCCTTCCGCCTTGCTGTCGATCTCTTTGGCCTGCGCCTCCGCTTCCGCATTCTGGATCGTCGCTTCCTTGCGCGCCTGCGCCTCCAGTCGGCTTTGCTGGATCTGCTTCTCCTTCAGCGGCAGCGTGTATTGCATGGCATCCGCTTCACCCTTCGCCTGCAGGACGTGCACCTGAGCTTCGCCTTCCGCCTGTTTGACTTGCTGCACTTTCGCGGCTTCGGCTTGCAGTTCGGCAATCCGTACTTGCTTGCTCTTCAACTCCGTCTCTACACCCATGCGATCGTTTTCCTGCTCCTTCAACAGCAGCGTCTCCAGCCCCTTCGCGTATTCCGGCGGCAGCTGGATATCCCGCAGCATCACCTCTTTCACAACAATTCCATCTGCCGCCAGCTTTTGTGTGATCAGTCCCGCCGCCCGCTGCCGCACTTCCTCGCGCTTCGCGGAAAAAACATCGCGCACCGTGTAGTTCGGAACGATCTCCCGCCAAACACTGGCCACGGTAGGCGGTACGATTTCCGTTTCCACCGGACGCGGCAAATTTCCCTGGATGTAATCCAGCCGCTTCGCATCCAGCCGGTACCGCACGGTAATCGCCAGGCCGAGTGTCAGCCCTTCCTTAGCCTGCACGTCCAGAAGCTGAGGCTTTGGGGGAAGACCACCTGCCGAGGGCTTTGCCGCTTCTGAAGCTCCAGTAGTAAAGACCTGATCCCGCGTATCGAACAGCGCCACATCCTCCACCAGCGGAACGACCATGTGCACTCCCGGATATAGCGTCCCGGGCACCGTCCCGCTCATTTGGCTTACCCGCACACCAGCGCTACCGCTCGGCACCACCACCATACTGAAGGCCACAAGCAATGGCCCCCAGGCCAGCATAGCCAGCGCCAGCGAAGTCCGCCAACGCACCACAACTGGTGCCGCGCCTATGGCCCCTCCCGGCGTCTCCAGCGCCCGCCGGTATAACAGTTCGCGATACAGATCGTAGGTGAGAATGCAAACGGCCGCGATCATCATTCCCACGCCGCAGGCGATCAGCAAATACTTCAACGCCAGCATCGAAGTTCTCCTTTGCGCCTCAGCGCTTCTGCTCTGCTTTTGCCGGTACGGCCTGCTGGACCATCTGCCCGGCAAAGAACAGCCGGAACACCTGACCGAAAATCAGTTCCTCCGCCAGCAACGCCACCGCCACCGAAAAAATCAGGCCCGCCACCACCGCCATGAATGTGATCACCATTTGCATAATGTCCTCGAAAGAATGTCCAGTGACTGGATCCAAAGCTAGGTACCAGGTACACCGGACTCGGTGCTAAGCACGCACGTACACTCGTAAGGCAGGACGAGCACCAAACCTCAGAGGCTCTGAATACAATTGACTTAGGGCTATTTTCTATTGCTGGAGGGGTGTTATCAGGAGCACACTGTGTCAGCAGCGACACACCGCGGCCAACGCTAAGGTTCAAGGAGCCCGGCCCCTGCCGTCTGGGGTAACGGCTCTGTGGGGTTCTGTGGGTTGGAGCCGGGCGATCTCTAACTAGTAATGGACTAGTTCAATGTCGGCATTCTGCCATGAGGGAATCTTAAATTTCCGTGACCGCGGTCACCGTTCTGCGTGATCCCGATCATCATTCGTTCTACCCCGTGTTCCTCTGTGTCCTCTGTGGTAAAGATTCTTGACGGTATTTGACTTCCCATTCCCCGCGCCGCTATCTTTGCCCGCATGAACGTCGTCAAAGCTACCCGCCAGTTCGAAGCCTGGCTCGCCCAACGCACCCGCATCGACCAGAGAGATCTCCGCCTCAAGCACACGAACATGAAGGCCGACGTCTTCATGTTTCTCCGCGCTACTTATTACCGCTGGGCGCAAGTCTGGCCTCAAGTCTGTCCTGAGCTCTCCCGCGCCCCGCAGGTCCTCGCCGTCGGCGATCTCCACGTCGAAAACTTCGGAACCTGGCGCGACATCGAAGGCCGCCTCATCTGGGGTGTCAACGATTTCGACGAAGCCTGGCCCATGGCCTACACCATCGACTTAGTGCGTCTGGCCGTCAGCGCCCATCTCGCCGTGGAGGCGGGAGGTCTCCCTCTCAAGCGCGAAGACATCTGCACCGTCATGCTCGAAGGCTATCGGGAAGCCATGGAGCAGAAGGGGTGCGCCTTCGTTCTCGGAGAAAAACATCAATGGCTTCGCCGCATCGCCGAAGGCGAACTCCGCGATCCCGTCCGTTTCTGGCAGAAGATGGACGCGCTCCCCACCCTCAAGACCGAAGCCCCGGTCAGCGCCATTGATGCTATCGAACACCTAATGCCGGCGCCCGGCATTTCCTATCGGCTCACCCACCGTACCGCCGGACTCGGCAGCCTGGGCCACGCCCGCTACGTAGCCATTGCCGACTGGCACGGAGGCCGCATCGCCCGCGAAGCCAAGGCGCTGGTGCCGTCCTCCTCTCACTGGGCTCAGAGCCTTGACACTAAGCACGACGGCCCTGCCGAAATCCTTTACCAGACCATCATCAACCGCGCCGTCCGCTGTCCTGATCCCTTCGTCCAGTTGCGCGGACGCTGGATCGTCCGCCGCCTTGGTCCCCACTGCTCCCGTATCGAACTCGCTTCGTTGCGTGGCCCCGACACCGAACTCCGCCTGCTCCACGCCATGGGATGGGAAACCGCCAACATCCATCTCGGCACGCCATCCGCCCGCAAACTTATCCTCCGCCATATCGGCAAGCAGAAAGGCAAGTGGCTGCACCACGCCGCTGAAGCCATGCTCCAGGCGGTCCGCTCCGATTGGGAAGTCTGGAAGAAAAAAGGCTACCTCTAATCTCAAATATGCCGATGGCGGGACGGGCGCCTCGCCCGTCCCGCCGAGCAAAGCGAGGCGGACACGGCGATGAACCAGATCTGAATCTCGACGTGAAGTACAAGCACGGTGGAGCAGGCCTTCTCAGGCCTGCGTCGAAAGCCCTAGCGCCTGGAACCGGGCTTAGCCCCGAGGCGCGTCACCTGCGTTACACTATCTCGCCACCCATGCCGAAGCATTCCCACGATTCTAAGGAACACGATCCCAACCACCTTCTCACCGACCTAGAAGCCGCCAAAAGCCGCTTCCACTCCAACCACGCCGCCCAAATCGCCAAGCTCCTAACCCAGCTTTCCAAGCTCCAACTCACCGATCCCCAGCAGCTAATCCGCTTTCACGAAGCCCTGTTATTCCTGCGAGCCTTCCCGCACGCGCCGTCTCTAGTCCCGCGCGTTGACCATCTGCTCAACACCTTCCACGCCCGTATCGAAAGACTTCGTGCCGCCGGCGCCGATATGTCTGTGTTCGACGACTTCGACACCTCCGGCATCGCCGGCACCACCATGCAGGACACACTCTCCTTCGACGTAGCTCACTGGCTCGTGCGCCGCATCCCCCAAAACGTCGAGATTGCCTGGGACGACTACTGGGACGACTATCAAGCCGAGCGCGCCCGCGGCACACACCTGGCCGCGTTTTATTCCGCTTCTCGAAGAAGATGCCGACGTAGAAGCCAACATCCCATGGCCGCGATTGGCTCGACGCCGCCCGAGGCCGCCAAAACGCACTTCCCTGGCTCCTCAACCGCTTCGCGCAAATCGATCTTCCCGCACACCGACGCGCCGAACTCTACGATTCACTTCGTCTACCGCTCCGCTGGAAACTCGACAACCTGAAGCTCTCCCGAACCCGCAACTGGGCGCGTCCCCGTCGCTTCTACTTCCACAGTGCCCCACTCATCCAGCGCAGCGATGTTTCCCTCTCGAACGAACTAGCCCGTCCCGCGCCCAACCTGGAAAAGCTCTCCCTCGCCGCCGGAGAAGCCGTGATGCGAGCCATCCGCGAAGTCATGGCCGTGCGTTACCGCGAACTCTACGGCACCACGCTCGGTGACCCGCGCACAGTCGTCCGCGCCGACCTGGGCCGCGGCGTAGTCATGCATTTCTGGGGACTGCCGCCCGCGCGCCGTCTCCCCTTGCGCGCCTACCTCGCCGGCTACACCCTGAAGAACGGAGTCCCCATCAACTACGTCGAAGCCATCGGACTTTGCGAGTGGATCGAGGTCGGCTTCAACACTTTCTACACCTATCGGCAGGGAGAAACCGCCTGGATCTATGCTCAGGCCCTGCGCTGCCTGCGCGCGCTCACCGATGCGAAGTGCATTTCGATCTATCCCTATCAGATTGGACAGCACAACGATGAAGCCATCGATTCTGGAGCGTTCTGGTTTTATCGCAAGCTGGGCTTCCGCCCGGGACGCGCCGATCTGCAGGCATTGTGTGAACGAGAGGAGAAGAAAATCACCACCAAGCCGGACTATCGGACTCCGCCCCGAACCTTGAAGCGGCTGGCGCAAGCTCACATGTTTTATGAAATACCCCGGCCGGACGCAGCCGGATACAAAGGCGGCGACTGGGACAGATTCTCCACCCGCAACCTCGGCCTGCTGGTCAACCGCCGCATGGCGCGAGAGTTCGACGGCGACTGCCGGAAGATCCGCGCAGCTTCTACCACCGCCGTATCCCTAGCCTTAAACATCAACCCCGCACACCGCACCCCAGCCCAGTTGCAAGCGCTCGAAAACTGGTCGCTGGTTCTGGCGCTAATCCCCGACCTAAACCACTGGTCGCCGAACGAAAAGCAGCAACTAGTCAAAATCATTCGCGCCAAGTCGGCACCCAATGAAATGCCCTACCTGCGTCAAACCCAGCATCACGCGCGCCTGCGGAACGAACTGCTCGGGCTGGGATGGCGATAGCTATTAATTTGTGACTATTGATTCGGTCTCGGGTTAAGGGTGGGAATCGAAAGCGATGCTGACTTCCGCAAAGGTGCGCGAATGGCTGGCGGCGTAGATCCATTGCTTCACGGCGGCGACGGCAGACTCGCCCAGAATTGGATTGCCTCCCAGCATGCTGACATTTTCGACATTGCCCTTTGCCGCAATGGTTATCTGTAAGCGCACAATTCCGCGAATGTTGAGTCGCTTCAGAGTCTCTGGGTAATCCGGTTCGACGCGCAGGATGAGCTTTCTTTCAGGACGGTTCCTGGCGTCAATTATGATCAAAGTCTTCACACCGTCCGTGCTGGTTGCGGTGCTCACATAACCGATGGCGCCCCTCGTCCTGGCGACGTAGGCCACAATCTCAGCATCGGAACTGAATGTTCTTGGCATGGAGCCTCTACCGGTAAACACGAGGACGCGGTAGTAGGTTTGCAGATCGTCGTCGGTCCTGCCGAGGAACTCTCGCAGAAAGGCCTGGTGGACGGCTCCATCTTTCTCCAGTACGGGTTCGACATGGGTGCCGTCCCCGAGCGAGTTGCTTTCTTCCAGAAAGACTCTTCTGAGTTCTCCCCCGGAAATTGTGTCTGCTCTCACGCTCGAGTTCACAATTAACTTAATGTCGCCCGCGAACGCAGTTGGCAAAACGGAGGTCATCAAGCCGGCTGCAAGGAGGGATATTCTTGCGGCTTTTAGTGCATTCTCTTTCACCAGTGTTACCTCCTACGCTCAGAAATAAAGGCTGGTCTTAAGGACCAAAGCATGCGTGTCGTCCTTGAACCCCGATGGGTTCACCTGGGGATAGAATCCTTCCGGGTATGCATCATGCACATAACCGTTCATAAAGTGACCTTCCACTTTGACGTTCCAGAATTTTGTCAAGTCGAAGCGTGCTGTAATTACTCTGTCGTAAATGTGATTGCCGGGCAGGCTGGTGTCCGTTTGGTTTTGGTAGAGTGCGGTAAGAGGGCCTGAATAAAACTGCGTCATTGTGTAACGGGAGTAGTATGACCCGAGATCGAGCCTTTTGCTGGTCCGGTAGGTTGCAGACACATACCAGCCGCGCGAGTCAGTTAAGAGCTCGGAAGCGTCATTCACGATGATTTGGTCCCGCAAGTAACGGCGATATTCAGCGTCGATGTGCAACTTGCGAAAGGCGTACTGACCGTAGAACTGGTTGGTCCAGTCGGCTCTTGAGTACTGCTTTAGGACTGTGTCTCTGCCCGTGATGTCCTGATTCAAACGCGAAGCACCGACTTGTAGACCCTTCAGAGGGGTATTCCACCGAAGGTCAATCCCGTACTGAGGCCCTCCGAGGCTGTGGAGGTAGATTCCGTACTGAGTCAGAAAATACGGATAACCGCTATGGATACTGTCGCTGCGATGGCCGCCGTATGCGGTGTAGGAAAGGTCACCGAGGTGATGCCTGAGGGCGATATTGCCATACAGATCGCCGCCCAGGTGAGCAATCGTGGTTTCTCGAAGATCCGTGGCATACACGCTCTGAGGAAGCAGGGCAAAGGTGCGGAGGAAATCCAGGTCCTGCGTGTCGTTGTAAAGGCCCAGCGTGGTTTTGACTTTGCCCCCGCGAACGCCAAACCAACTTCGGAGGCGGTAATCGGCGACAGCCCAATCCAGGGAGGGATGGTATTGGTCAAGTTGGCCGAGATTGCGGTCATAGACCTGGGCGCCGACGCGGAGCTTGTCGGTGAGCTGACTGGACAGGTTTAGCCCGAAGTCCGTGAAGGCGGCACTGCCGTCGCTGGTGTCCATGGTCAGCCAATTGTTGTCGTTGGTGTAAACGAATCCCTGCGACACGAAGCCGTGCACCTGAACCTTGCGGTCAAAGAGTTTGAAATCCTGTGCGAGCAGCGTGATCTGGCTGGCGCAGAGACAGACACAGGTAAGGGCGAGTCCGGCGGTTCGTCGATGCACAGGATCTCCTGAATTAGTGATCAGAGGTAATAGATCGGTGAAATCGAGGGAAAACTTGAATGCTGGCGACATCAGAGAGCGGAGATGAGAAACACCCAAGAAGATGACGATGGTAAACGGTTCCATTGACGATTCCTTAGTCTCCCCTTACCCTGTAGCGTGCACTTGAAATCTGAAATCTCACATCTAGCCGTCGCCGACGATATTACGGAGTTGGTCGGCAGCACTCCCATGCTTCGCCTGAAGCGTCTGGTTCCCGCAGGTTCGGCCGACATCTTCGCCAAACTTGAATACTTGAATCCCGGCGGAAGCGTGAAAGACCGCGCCGCCATCGGCATCATTCGCCGTGCGGAGCAGGAAGGCAAACTCGCGCCCGGAGGGACGATCGTTGAAGCCACAGCGGGGAACACCGGGATTGGGCTGGCGCTGATCGGAGTCAATCGCGGATACAAGGTCAAGCTGTTTGTGCCGGAAAATTTCTCGCAGGAGAAAGTCATTATCATGCGCGCCTTGGGGGCGGAGGTTGAGCGCACTCCGGACGCGGAGGGCATGCAGGGTGCGATCCGCCGCGCCAAGGAATTGGTCGCTGGCGATCCCAGTGCGTTTATGGCCGGGCAGTTTGAGAACCAGGCGAATCCCGATTTTCACTACGAAACTACCGCCCTGGAAATGTTCGAACAGCTGGATGGAAAGGTGGATGCCGTTGTTTTAGGCTGCGGCACTTGCGGAACTTTTACCGGCATCGCGCGCTACATGAAGCAGCATGCGCCGGGAGTGATTGCCCTCGCGGTGGAAACCCAGGGATCGATTCTGGCTGGAGGAGAGCCCGGTCCGCACAAAGTGGAAGGGATTGGAGTGAGTTTCATCCCCAAAACGTTCGATGCTTCTGTGTGCGATGGCGTGATCATGGTGACTGACGACGACGCCTTTGCCACCGTAAAGCGGCTGGCGGCGCTGGAAGGCGTGTTGGCGGGATCAAGCGGAGGAGCGGCCGTGTTCGCGGCTCTGCTCGTAGCGCAGCGTCTGGGCGCAGGGAAACGGGTGGCGACGATCATTCCGGATTCGGCAGAACGGTATTTGTCGAAGAAGATTTTCGAAGGCGGAATTTAGCCGCAGCAAAGTGCGGGCCCTACCCTGTGAGACCCCGTGCCCTCTGTGTTTCAAGGTCTTGACTCTGGCGAATTCTCCTTGACTCCAACCACAGCGAGGTGAAACCCTTATCACAGTTGGCGTAACTGAAACTCAGGATGCGTTAGCGCCGCTGCGGATTCCACCAACAGTCAGATTCTGGTGGCCGGTGATTCATCTTTTGGGGTAAGTCGTCTGCCCTCAAGATTTTGCATAGGATACGTTTAAGTGGCACTGATTCTAAAGGACTTGTACCAACTAACATCATTTAAGTCCTTTATTTACAATATTTTGCCTGTAACTTATTGAGCCGCTTGGATATTTTCGCGTTTTTCCGCTAAGTTGAAGATTCTAAATAGCAGTGGGGGAGGGGGGTACCTCTTCGACTCCGAAACTTTCCCATCTTGGAACGCCCAATGAAAACAAGCAACCAGACAGGTTTCGCCACCCGCGCTATTCACGATGGGCAGGAGCCCGATCCCTGGACCGGCGCAGTCACCGTCCCCATCTATCCGACTTCTACGTACGTGCAACAAGGGATCGGCGAAAACAAGGGCTACGAGTATTCACGGGTCTCAAACCCCACGCGCACTCGCCTCGAGCAGAACCTGGCTTCGCTCGAACGTGGAGTTGCAGCCCCCGTGTTTGCCAGCGGGATGGCAGCCATCAACGCCGTCGCGATGATGCTGAAATCGGGCGATCATGTGGTGTGCGGGAACGACTTGTATGGCGGGACGCCGCGGCTCTTCAACCAGGTGCTGACCGGATTCGGGCTGGAGTTCTCCTACGTAGATACGTCGGATGCGGAAAATGTTGAGCGGGCGATTCGCAAGAACACGCGCATGGTCTACGTGGAGACGCCGACTAATCCGTTGATGCGGTTGAGCGATCTGGCGGCGATCAGCCAGATTTGCCGGCACAAGAAAGCCGAGTTGGTGGTGGACAACACTTTCATGTCGCCCTATTTTCAGCAACCACTGGCGCTGGGCGCGGACATGGTTGTGCATTCAACGACGAAGTTTCTTAACGGTCACAGCGACGGGTTGGGCGGGGTGGTGGTGTGCCGCAAACCGGAGCACGCCGAAAAGCTGGCATTCTTGCAGAAGGCCGCAGGGGCGATACTTTCTCCGTTTGAATGCTGGCTGGTGTTGCGCGGGGTGAAGACGCTGGCCGCGCGCATGGAGATCCACGACCGCAACGGCCGCGTCGTGGCGGATTTCCTGGCGAGCCATCGCAAGGTGAAGAAGGTTTTTTATCCCGGACTGGTGGATCATCCCCAGCACAAACTGGCGAAGCGTCAGATGCGCGGCTTTGGGTCGATGATCACGTTTGAGACCGGATCGCTGAAGAACGCCAACAAGATGCTGAAGAAACTTCGCGTGTGTTCGCTGGCGGAATCCCTTGGAGGCGTGGAGACCCTGATCTCCCATCCGGCGACGATGACGCACGCAGGGCTGGGCGAAAAGGGCAGAAAGGCGATTGGCATTACCGATGGGATGGTCCGGATCTCGGTGGGGATCGAGGATATTGAGGACATCCTCGACGATCTGGAAGTGGGCCTGGCAGCGATCTAGAAACCAGTTGCCACGGATTCGCGGAGATCCACGGATTAACCTGAACTTTGATTTTTCTGGAAGAGTCTCGCCCCTTATGAGCGTTGGGCAGCTATTCTTCCGCGGAGACGGACTCGCCGATCCATTCCAAATAGCTGGGCGATCCGTCTTCAATCGTGAGGCAGACGCATTCGGGGACTTTGTAAGAATGGAGTTCTGTGATCGTTTCGCGGACATGGACGAACGCCGCAGCCGTCGTCTTCACGATCAATAGCCATTCGCGAGCTTCTTCTACATTGCCTTGCCAGCGGTAGATAGACATGATTTGCGGGACAATGTTGACGCATGCGGCGAGGCGGCGTTCCACCAGAGCGCGAGCGATTTTGTTGGCCTCTTCTTCCGAGGCGGCGGTGGTGAGGATGATGCGTTTGTCGGTCATATGAAATTGAAGCACTGAAATTGAATCCGCGGAGCTGGCCGGCCACGAAGCAAATGTAGCAGGTTGTGGGGCGCAGTCGCTTGAAGCCAGCAGTTGCAGGCCTTATATAACCAAGTTGGTTCCTAATTGTTCGTGGTGCGAGAACTTCCGCTTGACGCGGGAGGGGAAGAGAAGTTCACTGAGAAGCTAAGGTTTGATCGATAAGACTTCGGTGGAAGCGAGGCAGCCAGGCAATGGATGTTCGTGTAAAGGTTGCAGGAATCGGGCGATTTCCAAGTCCGCAAGACCGGTTGCGCGCGATGGCCGGGAAGGCGCCGCAAGCCGAGGCTCTGGCGGCCTCGTGGGCGGAGAGTTTGCGTCCGCTGGCCACGCGACTGTATGCCTTGCGGCGACGCATTGCGACGATCACGGTCACGGCGCTTGCCTGCCTGCTGTTCGTGCACGTGATGTTTGGCGCGAATGGGATGATCGTTTATAAGCAGAAGCGCATGGAGTATGAGTCGCTGCAAAGGCGGATCGTGCAGGAGCAAAAGGAAAACGAACTCTACGCGCAGAAGATTCGGGGATTGAAGACGGACGAAAAGGCGATCGAGAAAGAAGCGCGCGAGCAGTTGCGCTATTTGCGTCCCGGGGAGTATGTGTACGTGCCGGAGGCCGCGGCGAATCCTGCGCTTCCGGCCAATCACTCAGCGAAAAAGTGAGCGTGGAGCGCGGCGGGTCTCGCGTGCCGTCTGCGGGGAATATTCTGCCCGGGTTGTGACAATCTCAGGGTTCCTCTTGTGGTATAGTTCGGGACGCTGATCGCCGATCGGTGGCGTTGAGTTGCTGCCGCGCGAGCCGTGATTGGGATCTTCAAAAGGAGAAAAATCTGCCATGAGAAAAGTGCTAGTGCTTTGTCTTGCGATCTGTTTTGTGTTTGCCCTGTCGGCTTTGGCGTTTGACGACGCGGGGAAGAGTACGACTGTCAATGGGTGGGTGACCGACGCGAAATGCGGCGCGAAGGGCGCCAACGCTGGTGGCGAAGCGTGCACGAAGAAGTGCGTGGCCGCGGGCGAGAAGATGGTGATCGTGACCGATGGCGACCAGAAAGTTCTAGCCGTGGATAACCAGGATGCCCTGAAAGGCCATGCAGGACACCACGTCTCCGTGACCGGAACGCAGAGTGGGGATTCCATTCACGTGGGTGGCGTGAAGATGCTCTGAGGGAGATTTCGATTTGATCGGGGCGGCCTCGGCCGCCCTCTATTATTTTGCGGGCATTGGTTTTGTGGCCGGGAATGCCGGCGGGAACCTTCGACTGCGCTCGGGGCAGGCTGCCGGCGCTATCTTAATACGCCTTCCAGCGGGGAACTCGCTGTGGCGTACAACTTCTTCGGCATGCGGCCTGACAAGTAAGCCTGGCGGCCAGCCAGTACTGCGTGATGCATCGCTTCAGCCATCAGCACAGGATCTTGCGCGTTGGCGATGCCCGTGTTCATGAGGACCGCGTCAGCGCCCAGTTCCATTGCGATGGCGGCATCGGAGGCGGTGCCTACGCCGGCATCGACAATCAGCGGAACCCCTGTGATCATTTCGCGCAGGATGCGGATGTGGGCCTGGTTCTGAATGCCCATGCCGCTGCCGATCGGCGCGCCGAGCGGCATCACGGCGGCTGCGCCGGCTTCGACCAGGCGCTTGGCGAAGACGATATCGTCGGAGGTGTAGGGCAGAACCGTGAAGCCTTCGCTGACCAGAACGCGCGTGGCTTCGAGTGTGGCTTGCACGTCGGGGTAAAGCGTGGCCTGGTCGCCGATCACCTCGATCTTTACCCAGTCGGAGAGGCCGACCTCGCGGCCGAGGCGGGCGGCGCGGATGGCTTCGTCCGCGGTGTAGCAGCCGGCAGTGTTCGGCAGGAGAAAATATTTCTTGGGATCGATGTAGTCGAGCAGCGATTCCTTGTTGCGGTCGAGGTTGACGCGGCGGACTGCAACGGTGACCATCTCGGCGCCGCTGGCTTCGAGGGCACGCGCAGTTTCCTGGAAGGACTTGTATTTTCCCGTGCCGACGATCAGGCGGGAGCGGAAGGTGTGTCCGGCGATGATTAAGGGATCGGTCATGAGTATATTGTAATGGCAAATCCGGTCGGAGCGGGTGTCGCGATGTGGACAGGGCGTTCGGCGGACGGGACAGCAGGTTTCCGCGGCATGCCGCATCGGAATGACAAAGTTGCTGCGCCGCTTTGGAATCACGTGGTCATGACGTCGTTGTGGTTTCCGCCTGGGCGTAGAGGTCGTCGATCTGCTTGCGATAGCGTTCTTCGATTATGCGGCGGCGCAATTTCATCGTGGGCGTGAGCGCGCCGTTGTCGGCGGTGAATTCGTCGGGGACGAGCAAGACGCGCTTCAATTTTTCGAATCGGGCGAGATTCTGGTTTACCTCTTCGACAATTCCTTCGTAAAGTACTTGGACTTTTAGGTTGGCTACGAGTTCGCCGCGCGAGGAGAACGTGACATCATTGGCGCGGGCCCAATCTTCGAGAAGCGCAAAGTTGGGCGAGACGATGACAAAGGCGAACTTGCGCTTGTCGCCGAGGATCGCGGCCGTGCCGATCAGTGGATTCAGTTTCAGGGAATTCTCGATGGGTTGCGGAGCGATGAACTTGCCGCCCGAGGTTTTAATGAGTTCTTTCTTGCGGTCGGTGACGGAGAGATATCCATCGGCATCGACGTTGCCGATGTCTCCGGTCTTGAACCAGCCGTCCTGAAAGGCGTTGCTGGTTTCTTCGGGACGGTTCCAATATTCCTTGAAGACGGAGGGGCCGCGAACCAGAATTTCGCCGTCGTCGGCGATGCGAACTTCGAGGTTGGGCAGGACCTTGCCGACGGTGCCGATGCGATGGTTGATGGGCGTGTTGACGGCGATCACAGGCGAAGTTTCGGTTAAGTCCGTAGCCTTCGTGAATTCGAATGCCGACGGTCGCATACCATTCGGCAAGTTCGCGGCCGAGAGGCGCGCCGCCGGAAATAAAAGTCTGGACGTTGCCTCCCACGCCGGCGCGAATTTTCGAGAACACCAATTTGTTCGCAAGCTTCCAACTGAGCGAAGCGGGAGTTTTTCCGGCAAGAATTTCCGGCTTGTGGGCTCGGCCAACGGAAAGCGCCCAGCGGTAAATCGCGCGCTTAGGAAATCCTCTGGCTGAGGCTTCGGTCTTAGCGTAGATCTTTTCGTAGACCCTGGGTACGGAGACGCATTCGGTGGGGCGAACCTCCAGCAGGGTTTCGGTGAGACGATCCATGAAGGGGCAGTAGGCTAGAGTGACGCCGTGGTAGAGCATGGCGAAATCCACGTGGCGCGCCGTGACATGCGAGAGCGGCAGAAACGAAATGCTGGTCAGCCCGGGGCGCATTTCGAAGCCGAGCAGTGAGCAGTTGATGTTGGAGGCCATGTTGCCATGGCTCAGCATTACGCCCTTGGAGGTTCCGGTGGTGCCGGAGGTATAGATGATGGTGGCGAGGTCGTCGGGCTGGATGGAGCGGGCGAAGGATTCGGTCTGGGCGTCGAGGGTGCTGGGGCCTTTTGTCATGAACTGAGCCATGAGCACGCAGGTTGCGGACAGATCGCTGGGGATCTGGACGTCATCCATGATCACGACTCGCCGCACTGCGGTCTGCGAGAGAATGGTTTGGATTTTGCGGAGTTGAAGTTCTGTAGAAACGAAAGCCACGCTGGCGCCGGAGTCGCGCAGCGTATAGGCGGTTTGTTCGGGGGTTAGCGTGGAGTAAACGGGAACGGTGACGGCGCCGAGCAGCAGGATGGCGAAGTCGGCGGTCGACCACTCGGGCCGGTTCTCGCTGAGAATGGCGACGCGATCCCCTTTGCGGACGCCCCATTCCTTTAGGGCGTGAACGGTTCCAGCAACGTTGCGGTGAAGATCGGAAGAAGAGATTGGCAACCACTTTCCCGACGCACGGGAGAGCATCACGCGGTCGAGTTTCCGCTCGGTGGCTGCGAAGAAAATGTCGTTCAGCGTGGCCAGGCTCATCGTGTGCTCGTCGGGTGGAAACGGGTCTGAACAGCACTGTACTGTTTTGCTGCTCCCTTCGGCAATGCGAAAGGTGCGAGGGTGGGGTACTGATTGGCGTCCTGAGCGGGGTCTGCGCGAGCCGACTACTTGTTGCTCAAACCAGTTCGGAACGGCCTGTATCACCCTTCAAGAACGGCATGAGAAGATGTCCCAATGAGAACTTTGGAAGGCAAAGTCGCTATCGTCACCGGTGGAACCTTTGGGGTTGGCCGCGGGATCGCAAGCGCGCTCGCTCAATACGGGGCGCGGGTGTTCGTGACCGGTCGGTCGGCGCACGACGGCGTAGCCAACGATGAGCAGATTACGGGTATTCGATGCGACCACCGCGTAGATACGGAGGTGACGGCCGCGTTCGAGCGCGTTGCCAGGGAGGCGGGCAAGATCGAGATTCTCGTCAACAACGTTTGGGGCGGCTACGAACGGATGGTCGAAGACGGGACCTTCACATGGACTAAGCCATTCTGGGAGCAAGGGCTCTGGCGCTGGGACGCCATGTTCAGTGCCGGCGTGCGCGCCCACTACCACGCAAGCCAACTGGCTGCAAAGTCCATGGTTGCCAGGCAGAGCGGGCTGATCGTCAACATCTCCTTCTGGGCTGCTCAGAAGCACATCGCGAACGTTGCCTACGGAGTATCGAAGGCCGCGACGGACAAGATGACCGCAGATATGGCAGCCGAATTACGGCCACATGGAGTGACGGCGGTGTCCTTGTACCCCGGATTGGTGAGAACAGAGAAGGTCATGGAGGCGGCGACTTGGCTCGACCTCACGAATTCAGAGTCCCCCGAGTTCATTGGACGTGCGTGCGCAGCACTTGCGGCAGACCCCGACGTCATGCGGCATACCGGAGCCGTGCTGGTGGCCGCTAGCGTTGCAGTGGAGTACGGCTTCACAGACATTGATGGCAAGACTCCTCGCCCCCTAACCTTGGCCGATGTCTGAACGTGCGGCGGCCGGCAGCGGAAAGCAACGATCCACGAGTCGCCTGAGGATGGAGACCTGCATCGATGAAACGAAACCCGGCCAAGCAACTGTTGACGGACGCCTTTGACATTGTCAGGAATGTCGGGCTCACGTTGCCACACGTCGAGGCAACCACGAAATACGACGGATCACCGGTGCTGAAAGTGGATGGGATCTTCATGGCTGGCCTTGCGGCGCATCCATCTGCGGAACCAGGCACGCTCGTAGTCAGAGCCGGGCTTGAAGACCGCGAAAGGCTCATGGAGGATGCGCCCGAGACCTACTATCTCACGGACTACTATCGAAGCTATCCCTTAGTGCTGGTCCGTCTGTCGCGCATCGAGCCTGACGCTCTGCACGACTTGCTATCTGTGTCATGGCGTATGACGACCGCGAAATCACGAAAGCTCCGCCCGCCGCTGGGATTTTGTGGATAGCCCAACCTGCGCGCCAGGGTCGAGCCATAGCTCCCGGATTGTCGGCTGTAGGCTTCCGCGATTGCTCGGAAGGTGTGGATCGCCACAGCATCCTTTTTCGGTGTCTCTGACCATCCATCCGCAGGCCAGTCCTGAATGGCTCTCAGTTAGGCTCTAAACCATTCGGCAATGCGAATGCTTGCGAGCGTGGTACTGATTGGCGTCCTGAGCGGGGTTTGTGCAGCCCAAAATTACTAAGTCTCCGCCGCTGGGTGGGCTATCATTCGGGCAGGAGGATTCGAGATGCGTAAGAAACTACCGAACGAGTTGGCAGCTTCGCTGCTTGCGGCGTGCATGGCGCTTGCCGGCGTTGCTCCGGTTGCGGCACAGGGCAAGCAGTCCGAGGGCGGATCGGTGTCCATGCCCAAGGTGGGCGATGTGGCGCCGGATTTTGCGCTGAAGTATTTCGACGGCAACGACTTAAAGGACGTTTCTCTAAGTCAGTACCGGGGAAAGAAAAACGTTGTGCTGGGATTTTTCATCTTCGCTTTCACCGGTGGTTGAACGGCCCAGATGAAGGCTCTCCAGCAGGATCTGAAACGGCTGGAAGCCACCGACACCCAGGTTCTGGGTGTGAGCATGGATAGTGCCTTCTCCAACAAAGCCTTTGCCGATCAAATTGGAGTGACGTTTCCCTTGTTGAGCGATTGGGGCGGCGAGGTTACGCACAAGTACGGAATCTATTTGGACAAGTACAAGGCGGCGCGGCGAGTGAACTTCCTGATAGGGAAAGATGGGAAGATTCTGGAGGAGCAGGTGGATAAGGATGCGATTGATCCGACGAAGATTGTGGATACTTGTGAGCGGCCGAAGATGAAGAACTAGGTATCTCGTGGGCTAAAGCCCAGTCATTGTGTGGCTCTTATCGCAGCGCTGAAGCGCTGCGCCAAGCGGCAAACGGCTGACAGAGTCGGTGCCAGCGAAACCAAGATCCCTTACTCTGTTCGGGATGACAAGGTTGTTGTTCGGGATGAAAACGGTTGTTGTTTGCAATCACGACGGTGTGGTGTTTGCAGGAAGCGCTGAGGGATCAGGCAGCGGGCAGTTCGAAGGAGAAGACGGAGCCGCGGCCTGGTTGGCTGGTTACGCTTACCGACCCGTTGTGGGCTTCGACTATCGCTTTGGCGATGGCTAGTCCCATGCCGGTGCCTTGCACGCTGTAGCGCTGGTCGCGGCCGCGGTAGAACTTGTCGAAGACCATCCCTTGTTCGAAGTCATCGATGCCGGGCCCGTGATCGGTGACGCTGGTGACGACGCGGTCTCCCTTGGATTCCGCGGTAATGGTAATGGGCGCGGTGGGCGGCGAGTATTTGGCGGCGTTCTCCAGCAACTGCTTGAGCACTTCGACGATCCGATCGGAATCCACGCGGACCTTGGGCAGCGATGGTTGCACGCGAACGTCCATTGGATGCTGGCCTAGAACCGTTCTCGAGGCTTCGACCGCGGACTCGATCACGGTGGCGATATCCACGGGAGCCATGTGGAGCTCGACCTTGTGGGCGTCGAGCTGCGCCATTTCCGTGGCTTCGCCAACCAGGCGGTCGAGGCGGTCGGTTTCTTCATTGATGACCGTGAGCAACTCGCGGCGCTGCGCCTCGTCGAGATGGTAATCGGAGAGCAGGCTGGTGACGGCGGCCTTGATGCCGGTGAGCGGAGTGCGCAGTTCGTGAGTCACGGAATCGAGCAGAACGGCGCGCAGGTTTTCGCTCTGGTGAGCGGCTTCGGTCTGCGAGAGTTTTTCCATGGCCCCGGCGCGCTCGATGGCGATGCCGATCATGCTGCCCAGAGCCTCCAGAGTGGCGCGCGAGAGCGCCGGTCCGGCGATGCCGACGGCTCCGGTGGTACGCGTGCCCAGATGCAGTGGAGTGAGAGAAATTCCGCGCTGTGAATCGATCACCGGCTCGCCGCGCGAACTGACCATTTGAAGATCCTGCAGGGAAAGCCAGGTAGCTTCGGGGTCGGTGCGGTAGATCTGGCGGGAACTGAGCAGGTAGATGGCGGCGGCTTTGGCGCCGAATCCGTCACACACGTAGGCGGGAATCGCATTCAGCAATTCGGCTACGTTGTCGGTCGCGAGCAGGCGCTGGCTGAAAGCGTAAAGGCGTTCCACGTCGCGGCGGCGCTGATTGGCGTCGGCGGTTTGGCGGCGGGCGCGGTCGGCGAGTTGGCTGGCGATTCCGGCGGTCACAAGAAACGCGAAGAGTGCAACCCAATTCTGCGGATCGGCGACGGTGAAGGTTCCGATGGGCGGAAGGAAATAATAATTGAAGGCGAGCGTGGCGAGTATGGCGAGAAAAACGGAGAAGCGAAATCCCCAGTATGCCGCCACCCACAGCACCATCAGCAGGAAGGTCAAAGCCACGGTGGTGGGATTTATGTGGGCCGAGCGCCGGTAGATTTGTGCCACCAGTTCGGTTGCCACGGCGCACGCGGCATAGCGCAGCAGGTGTTGTGGCCAGCGGGCTTTCACGGGCACGATTGTAACCGGAATCGAGGTTTCAAAGTTTCAGAGCCAGAGGCGCGGGATTGACATTGAAACCTTGAAACTATGAAACCTTGCAACCTGCTCTGTCGTCCAGATTCGACAATTTCCGCTCCGGCGTGGAGAATAGCGGCGATGGCTAAGACTCCTGAAGAATGGCTTAAGGAATGCGATCCTGCGAAGCGGCCGGCGGTGTTCAAGCTCTTCCTCGGCTATGCCCCCGGCGTGGGAAAAACCTACGCCATGCTGAGTGAGGGCGTGCGGCGGGCAAGCCGTGGCGAAGAAGTGGTGATCGGCGTGGTGGAAACCCACGGGCGCAAACCGATTGTGGAACTTTCTTCACGGCTGGAGACGGTTCCGCGAAAAAAACTGGAATACAAGGGGACCATCTTTGAAGAGATGGACGTGGACGCGATCCTGGCTCGCAAGCCGCATGTGGTGCTGGTGGACGAACTGGCCCACACCAACATTGAAGGCAGCAAGCACGCAAAGCGCTATGAAGATGTGTTCGAACTGCTGGATGCGGGGATCGACGTTCTTTCCACGCTGAACGTGCAGCACATCGAGAGCCTGGCGCCCACGATTCGCGGGCTGACCGGAGTGCAGGTGCGCGAGACTGTGCCGGACTGGGTGATCCGGCGGGCGGGCGAGATTGTGATGGCGGACCTTACTCCGCAGGCGTTGCAGACCCGCATGAAGCGTGGAGACATTTATCCGCTGGAGCGGGTGGAGCGGGCGCTGGCGAATTTCTTCCGCAACACAAACCTCGTGGCATTGCGCGAACTAGCGCTGCGGCAAGTGACGCAGGCGGTCGACCGCACGCTTTCCGAACTGAAAAACGAAGACGGGCAGCTGTTGCAGGTGCGGGAGCGGATTGCGGTGTGCATCAGTTCGAATCCAGCGGCGCAGTATTTGATTGCGCGTGGAGCGCGCATGGCTCAGGCGATGGACGGCGAACTGTTTGTGCTCTACATAGACACGGGCGCGGATGAGAGCGATGAGAACCAGCGCACGCTGGCCGACAATGTGCGTTTTGCCGAGAGCGTGGGCGCGAAGGTGGTAAAGACCGAGGGCAAGGTCGTTGCGGAAAAGGTTGCGGAATTTGTCCGCGAGAATCACATTACGCAGGTGGTTTTCGGGCGGTCGGCGACCAAGGGATGGAAACGATATTTCTATCTCTCGGCGATTCACAAGTTTCTGCGCGAAGCTCCCGCGGTGGATGTGCACATCGTCACCCAGGAAATGCGTTAGGCAATTAGCACGTTGAACATGACGAACGAGCACAAGCGAATCCTGGTGGTGGATGACGAGCCGCAGATCACGCGGGTGCTGCGCACCACGCTTTCAGCGCAAGGGTACGACATCCGCGTGGCCAATGACGGAGAGATGGCGCTGGAGTTGATGAAGAACTGGACGCCGCACGTGGTTGTGACCGATCTCGCGATGCCGAATCTGGATGGTGTAGAGCTGTGCCGACAAGTGCGCAAGCTGTCGCAAGTGCCGATCATCGTGCTTTCGGTGCGCGGGCAAGACCGCTCGAAAGTGGAAGCGCTGGACGCGGGCGCGGATGACTACGTCACCAAGCCGTTCAGCATGAATGAATTGCTGGCGCGGATCCGGGCGCAACTGCGGCGGACGCCGCCGGTCGAGGAACAGCCCTCGACAATTACCGCCGGAGACTTTTCCATCGAACTGGAAGCGCGTTCTGTGAAGGTGGTGGGGCATGAAGTTCACCTCACGCCGAAAGAATTCGATCTGCTGGTCTATCTGGCGCGGCGTCCGGGGAAAGTGGTGACCCATCGAACGCTGCTGGCGGCGATCTGGGGGCAGAATAGCACTGAACAGCCCGAGTACCTGCGCGTCTTCGTGGGGCAACTCCGCAAGAAAATTGAGAAGGATCCATCCGCCCCGAAGTATCTGCTTACCGAGCCCTGGGTTGGATACCGCTTTGAACCCGGGTCATAATTCCCGCCTCTCGTTAACGTTTGCGTCTTTACGAACATTTTATGGAGCCTTTATTCGTTTCTTTCGGCCTTACGTGTCCAATGAATCGTGACGGCCTTTGGAAGTCAGCCAGAGCTGCAAGGTCAAGGAGACAAAGAGTATGTGGATTCACGAAGTAGAGCCGGAACGGTTGGCAGAAATCTTCCATCATTATCATCAGGCACTGTCGCCGGAAGTATCGGGTAAAGGCAGCGAAGGCGCGGGTTCTTGGAAGGAAGTTTCTCCGCAGGCAAAGAGCAGATTGGTCGCGGCCGCGCGATTGGCGTTGCTCGAACTGGAATCGATGACCAGCGACCGCGCAAAGACGCGGCAGTATTTTGCTCAGCCCGGCGAAGCAGAATGGGGCTGCTAGCTTTCGTCGAATAAGAACCTGCCACTAGAGTTCGTGATTGCGGGCGATGTCTCCGCCTGATCGGTACGAGATCCGAGGCCGTATGCCGCCGCATTAGGCAAGTCTCAGGGGAGGACAATCGTGTTCAAGCGAACGAACGCCGGGTTCATCGCAGTACTGGCCGTGGCGGGGGCCATAGCATCGGCCGCACTTGCACAAACCAAGGCAACGGCTCCGAAGCCGCAGGATAAACTGGCACTCGCAGAAGAGCGTGCCAAGGAATTGCTGCTCTTGATCGATACCGAAAAGAAGGGCAAGATCTCCAAACAGGAGTGGATGAAGTTTATGGAGGCCGAGTTCGACAGACTGGATAAGGCCAAGAACGGAGAACTCGACGTCGAGGAACTGACGCAATCGAAATTGCGCGTAAGCCACTTTACCAGCGTGGGGAAGTAACGGATTCCGGTCGTCGAGTTAACATAGGCATTGACGAATCGGCCTTATTTTCCGATGCCGGAAATGTTTTCACTGCGGGAATGAGCTGGATGCCTTTACGAATTCTTTAGGAATTTCTTACCCCCTCCTTATAGCTGAAATGTTTTACTGAAGCGTTTGCGCTGCGAGTCTGCACGAAGGCGCAGGAGGCACGAAATATGTGGGCAGTCTGGGTAATTGCAGCCATCGCTCTGGCGGGAGCCGCGTTCATGCTCAGGTTTCTGATGGCCTTGCTGCGTGAGGGAGCGCCATCGGTCTGCTACTGGGTCGTGCCAGTGCACCGGGCACCGGAGAAAGAGGTTCATCTTAAAGCTCTGCGCGGCATCTATTTTGATGACGATTGCCGTGCTGCAGGTGACGGCAGCGGATGCTGCGTGGAATTGTTGGATAAGGAAAATTATGCGAAGCAAAAAAGCGATTCAGATCTTATTGCCCTCGATATTCGTCCTATTGCCGGCCTGGGCGGGCGCTCAATCCTCCCAGGGCGCGGCCATATCTTCCGGGAACACGGGCTCCAGTCCAACTACATCAGCGGAACAGCAGGAAATGCGGGATGAGTTGAAAGCGCTGCGCGCCGAAGTGGAGCGCTTGCGCGCGGAAGTGGAGCAGCCGAAGAGCACGGGGCCGCTCTCCGCGCGCGGCGAGCCAGCGGCAGCGGCAACTGGCGCGGGGCCAAACGTTCCGTCAGTGACGGCGTCAAACTTTGCCAACTCATCCTCCCTAACGGCCTCAGGGCAGCCGGCCGCGACGGTAGCGGTGCAGGTTGATTCTGCGGCAAAGAAGCCGGCCAAGGAGGAGCCCTTCGCTTTTGCAGATTGGACGTGGCTGAACGGCAATCCGCGCACGAAGGAGCTACCCTTCGACTCGAAATTCTTCACGCCTGAAATCCGCGCCGACGTTGCCTACCACTACGACTTCAACCACCCCCAAGACGATACGATCGTCGGTTCCAGCGAAGTATTTCGTTCGAATGAAGTTGGCCTTACGCATCTGGGTCTGGGGGGAGACTTTCACTACGACCACGTTCGTGCACGCGTGCTCAGCCAGATAGGTTTGTACGCAACCGCAACGCCTCGCAACGACGCCAGCTATTCGCGCGGGCAGTGGGATCTGGCCGATGCTTACCGGTATGTCAATGAAGCGTATGGCGGATATCACTTTGACGCGCTGCATGGGATCAACGTCGATGCCGGTATCTTCCTGTCCTACGTAGGCCTCTTCAGCTTTTACAACTTCGATAACTGGGCCTACCAGCCGTCCTACGTTTCCTCGAACACTCCGTGGTTTTTCACAGGCATGCGCATTCAGGTATTTCCTACCAAGAAGTTGAAGATCGAGCCTTGGATCATCAACGGATGGCAGTCCTATGCTCGATACAATGGCCGGCTCGGGTTTGGTGGGCAGGTTTTGTATCGCCCCAACAGCTGGGTTTCCATCCTCTCGAACAACTACGGCGCTGGAGCCGACGCGCTGGGCATTCCCAACCGTACTCGCTATCACACCGACAACAGTATTGAAGTGAAGTATTACGACCATCCGGAACGCTTCATGGACAAGATGGCCTTCTCTCTAACTGGCGACGCTGGTTGCGAGAGCGGCGGAGGAGTGAGCTGCACCACCAATCAGAAGGACTCTACCGGAAAGATCACTTCCTACAAGCAGAGCTTTCTCGGCTACATGCTTTACAACCGGTGGTGGTTCCACCACGACCGTTATGGCTTAACCATAGGCGGGGGAAAGATTAACAACCCTGGACGCTATCTGGTTTTGCTGCCGCCCATCAACGGTGCAACGGCCACTTCGGGTACGCCGTACTTCACGGAAAATCCCGGCGATCCGTTCAAAGCCTGGGATATCTCCGGAACCTACGACTACATGCCCAGCCAGTACATTACCTTCCGCTGGGAGTTCAACCACCGCCACGCGAATGTGCCGTACTGGAGCGGCCCGGGGGGAGTTACACCGCCGGGCGGGAATACTGGAAGTCCCGGTTCGATGGTAGTCGTTAACGGAGCTACCTGGTTCCCGGATCTACGTTACACGGAGGATCGGGCTACCATGGCGATCCTGGTGAAGTTCTAGTCGAGATTGGGATTGGAGCAAAGACGATGCAGGACGTGATTTATCTGGGTGTGACGATCTTGTTTTTCGCGATTTCGCTGGCTTATGTTGTTTTCTGCGAGCGGGTGCGTTGAGGCGGATATGAATTTTGGATCGATCATCATGCTGATCATTTGCGCGGGGCTGCTGGCGTATCTTGTGTACGCCATGTTGCGGCCGGAGAAATTCTGATGACAGCAAACGGATGGCTGCAAATCCTTTTTCTGCTGCTGGTGGTGCTCCTGATCACCAAGCCGCTGGGCGGGTTCATGGCGCGGGTGTTTGGCCGTGAGCGCACCTGGCTCGATCCCGTGATGCGGCCGGTGGAACGGATTCTCTACCGGCTTACTGGCGTGGACGAAAGCCACGAGATGGATTGGAAGGAATACGCGCTGGCGCTGCTTTTGTTCAGCGGCGTTTCCATGATCTTGCTTTATGTGCTGGAGCGAGTGCAGTTGTGGCTGCCGTGGAATCCGCAAAAGCTGGCGGGTGTGCCTCCGGCTCTGGCGTTTAACACGGCGGCTTCGTTTACTACGAATACGAACTGGCAGAACTATGTACCTGAGACCACCATGAGCTACCTGACGCAGATGGTGGCTCTGGCTTATCACAACTGGGTTTCGGCGGCGGCTGGCATGGCGCTGGCGATCGCTTTCATTCGCGGCATTGCGCGGCGCGAGCAGAAGACTCTCGGCAACTTCTGGGTAGATTTGGTTCGCGGCACGTTGTGGGTACTGGCGCCGCTGTGTCTGATTGGCGCACTGGTGCTGGTGTCGCAGGGGGTGGTGCAGAACCTGAAACCCTACGACACGGTGCAAGTCCTCGATCCTTACCAGACGCCGCAACTGGGAACTGACGGCAAGCCCGTGAACGGGCCCGACGGTAAGCCGGTGATGCAGACGGTGAGTCAGCAGGTAATCGCGCAGGGGCCTACGGCTTCGCAGGAGATCATCAAGGAACTGGGGACGAATGGTGGCGGCTTCTTCAATGCCAACAGCGCGCATCCGTTTGAGAATCCCACGCCGTTCACGAATTTTCTGGAGATGTTCTGCATCCTCGCCATTCCTTCCGCTTTCACTTACACGTTAGGGAAGATGACCGGTTCCTCGCGGCATGGTTGGGCCGTGTGGGCGGCGATGGCATTGTTGTTCTTGACCGGAGTCACCACGGCGTATTGGGCGGAAGCCCGTGGCAACCCTTTGGTAACGGCCGCGGCACAACATAGCTCGCAGCATCCGGCGTCAGTTCAAGCCACGGGCAATCTCGAAGGGAAAGAAGTACGGTTCGGCGTGGCCAACTCTGCACTGTTTGCCACCGTGACTACCGACACGAGTTGCGGCGCGGTCAACTCCATGCACGATTCGTTTACACCGCTGGGCGGAATGGTTCCGTTGATCAACCTTATGTTGAGCGAGGTGATCTTCGGGGGAGTCGGCGCAGGGATGTATGGAATGCTGGTCTTCGTCATTCTCTCGGTGTTCATCGCGGGATTGATGGTGGGGCGCACGCCGGAGTATCTGGGAAAGAAGATCGAAGCTTACGACGTGAAGATGGCGATGCTGGTGGTGCTGATCTTTCCGCTGGTCATTCTGATCTTCACAGCGATTTCGGTTCTCTACAGCTTCGGCACTGCGGGCATGACGAATGCCGGCCCGCACGGTTTCAGCCAGGTGCTTTATGCCTTCACCTCTGCAGTGGCCAACAACGGCTCGGCTTTTGCGGGAATCAGTGGGAATACGCCCTGGTACAACACTTCGCTGGGCTTCGCGATGCTGCTGGGGCGCTTCATGATGATCCTGCCGATGCTGGCGATTGCCGGCAATCTGGCGGGCAAGAAACAGACTCCAGCAACGCTGGGCACTTTCCCTGTGACCGGACCGCTGTTTACGGTGCTGCTGATCGGCGTTGTGATGATATTAGGGGCGCTGACATTTTTTCCGGCGCTGAGTCTGGGGCCAATTCTCGAACACCTGCTGATGATGGCAGGAAGAACCTTTTAGGCTGGCTTTCATTAGGAAGGCTTCTTAGGCAAACATGGCAAGCAAGAAATCAAAACGCAGCTTGTGGGACATGAAGATCGTGCGCCGCGCGGCATGGGATTCTCTGGTGAAGCTGCATCCCGTGACCATGATGCGCAATCCGGTGATGTTCGTTGTCGAAGTGGGCAGCGTCGTGACCACCGTACTGCTCTTTGTGGAGCGAGCCCACGGCGGGTTCGGATTCAATCTGCAGATCACGCTGTGGCTGTGGTTCACGGTGTTGTTTGCCAATTTCGCTGAAGCCATGGCCGAAGGCCGCGGCAAGGCGCAGGCCGATGCTCTGCGTCGGGCGAAAGCAGAGACGATGGCGAACCGCCTGCTTCCCGACGGAAAAACCGAGACCGTGCCCGGATCGAAATTGCGCTCCGGAGATATGGTGCTGGTGGAGGCGGGCGAATTCATTCCCGGCGATGGCGAGATTGTAGAAGGCGTGGCGTCAGTGGATGAGTCAGCAATCACGGGCGAATCGGCGCCGGTTATTCGTGAAGCCGGCGGCGACCGCTCGGCCGTCACTGGTGGAACGCGCGTGCTTTCGGACTGGGTGAAGATAAAGATCACGTCTAATCCTGGAGAAACGTTTCTCGATCGCATGATCGCGCTGGTGGAAGGCGCGGAGCGGCAGAAGACTCCGAATGAAATTGCGCTGAACATCCTGCTGGCGGGGCTGACGATTGTGTTTCTGCTGGCAGTCGTTACGCTGCAACCTTTTGCCATCTATGCGGGCGCGCCGCAAACGGTCTTTGTGCTGGTGTCGTTGCTGGTATGCCTGATCCCGACCACGATTGGCGGTTTGCTTTCTGCGATCGGCATTGCGGGCATGGACCGGCTGGTGCAGCACAATGTGCTGGCGATGTCGGGACGGGCGGTCGAAGCCGCTGGCGATGTGAATACTTTGCTTCTCGATAAGACCGGAACCATCACGTTGGGCAACCGCCAGGCTACGGAGTTTGTGACCGCGCCGGGCGTGACCGAGGCCGTGCTGGCCGATTCGGCGCAACTTTCTTCGCTAGCGGACGAAACTCCCGAGGGGCGCTCGATTGTCGTCTTGGCAAAAGAAAAATACGGCTTGCGCGGGCGCGAAATAAGTTCGCATGACGCGGAGTTTATTCCCTTCAGCGCAATGACCCGCATGTCGGGAGTGAATATGGATGGGCGCGCCATCCGCAAAGGCGCGACCGACGCAGTTGCCAAATATCTCGAAGAGCAAGGCAGTTCGTTGCCCGCGGAAGTACGCGCCGCGGTGGAAGTGATTTCGCGCTCTGGCGGAACGCCGCTGGTGGTGGCGGAGAACGGCCGCGCGCTAGGTGTGATCCAACTCAAGGACATTGTGAAGGGCGGCATGCGGCAGCGTTTTGATCAACTGCGCGCGATGGGAATCAAAACGGTGATGATCACGGGGGACAATCCGTTGACCGCGGCGGCGATTGCAAGCGAGGCCGGAGTCGATGACTTCCTGGCGCAGGCAACGCCGAAGGACAAGCTCGACCTGATCCGCCGCGAACAGGGCCAAGGCAAATTAGTTGCCATGACCGGCGACGGCACGAACGATGCGCCCGCGCTGGCGCAGGCCGATGTGGGCGTCGCCATGAATACCGGCACGCAGGCGGCGAAAGAGGCCGGCAACATGGTGGACCTGGATTCGAATCCCACCAAGCTGATTGAGATCGTCGAAATCGGCAAGCAGTTGCTCATGACACGCGGCGCGCTGACCACGTTCTCAATCGCCAATGATGTCGCCAAATATTTTGCCATCATCCCCGCTATGTTTGCCGGAACGTTTCCAGTCCTGCAAGCGCTCAATGTGATGCGCCTGGCGACGCCGCAGTCAGCGATTTTGTCGGCTGTCATCTTTAATGCGCTGATCATTGTGGCGCTGATTCCTCTGGCGCTGCGCGGGGTGAAATATGTTCCGCAGGGCGCGGCCGTGCTGCTGCGCCGGAATCTGCTGGTATACGGCGTCGGGGGGGTGATTGTGCCCTTCCTTGGCATCAAGCTGATTGACCTGCTGATTGTGCGGGCTGGGTTGGCATAAGGCGACTGGCGTAGAGGCGACTATGAAAAAGAATCTGATCATCGCTGTGCTGATGACGCTGGTGACGACCGTGCTGTTTGGCTTGCTGTTTCCGCTGCTGATTACGGGACTGGCGCAAGTGTTGTTTCCGAAGCAGGCTAATGGAGAGCTCGTGACGCGCAACGGCCAACTCGTGGGATCGCGGTTGATCGGGCAGTCCTTTTCCTCGCCGGGCTATTTTCACTCGCGTCCGTCGAGCGCCGGAACTGGATACGACGCCGGCAATTCCAGCGGGTCGAATCTGGGGCCTACCAATCAATCGCTGATCGCGCGGGTGCAGGGAGACGCCGACCGATTGCAGGCGGAGAATCCCGGAGCCGCGATTCCGATGGACTTGCTGACCACATCGGGCTCGGGACTTGATCCCCACATCTCGCCGGAGGCGGCGGAGTTTCAGGTGCCGCGCATCGCGAAAGAGCGCAAGCTGAGCGAGGATGTGGTTCGCGAAGCAATTCGCCAGCATACCGAGTCGCGGCAGTTCGGATTTCTAGGCGAGCCGCGGGTCAATGTCCTGGAATTAAATCTTACGTTGGATGAGATTTCGCCGAAGCCAGTGACGCACTGACTTTAATCCGCTTGCGACGGGTCAGGGAAGAGCCCCTAAGAAACGGCATTTGACGCGAACTGCTTGAGTGCGGTCAGATAGTGTCGCATGCGCTGCGACTCGCAAGCGGACCGACGTAAGGGCAGTGATAGGACGAGAGCGCCGGGAAAGCGGAGAACCAACCCGCTCCCGGCGCATTTATTTGTTGCGATCTTGCCATGAACGAACAAAAACGTCCGGCGATCAACTGGATGGATGTTCTCTGGCTTTTGTTTCTGGCCATACTAGCGCTGCTGCCGCCGAGGGCGGAGATCCATAAACAGCTCACGCTGCTGGCCATTGGAGTGGTGCAATTCAGCGAGGGCTGGCTTCTGGCGCGAGCTCCTCGGCGGGGCGCCGCCTATATCGTTCTGCTCAAAATTGGGCTGGCGACTTTGCTCATCGATCACACGGGCGAAGTCGGCATCAACAGCAGCTATTATCCGATTTTCTATGTTCCGATTGTCACCGCGGCAGAGTATTTTAGTCCGCTGGCGACGTTGCTCTGGACGGCGCTGGCCTCGGCTGCATACTGCTCCTATCTTTATCCCGCGCTGCAGGAATATGAAATCACTCCAGAGAACTATGGCCTGCTCGCCATCCGCATCGTCTTCTTTTTTCTGGCGGCGATGGTGGTGAACCGCTTCGTAGTGGAGAACCGTCGCCAGACAAAGCTTTATCAGGAATTGGCAGAGACCCTGGCCGAAACCAATCGTATGTTGGCGCAGGCGCAAGCCGAAGCAAGGCGATCGGAGCGGCTGGCGGCGCTGGGGCAAATGTCCGCCGGTCTGGCGCATGAGATTCGCAATCCGCTGGGAGTGATCAAAGGATCGGCTGAGATGCTTCACCAGAAACTCGGGGAATCGAATCCGCTGGCCAGCGAACTGGCAGGTTACATCTCGAGTGAGACCAACCGCTTGAGCGCGCTAGTGACAAGGTTTCTCGATTTTGCCCGCCCGCTGCATGCCGAGCTGGCTCCAACTGAGATTACCGCGGTGCTCGATCGTGCTTTGTACTCCGTAGCCGTAACCCACAAAGACGGCGTCGTGCGAGTGGAGCGGCAGTACCAGGCGAACCTGCCGCTTATTCCGTTGGACGAGAGCCTCAGTGAGCAGGCGTTCGTGAACCTGATTCAGAACGCTTATGATGCCATGGGCAGCAACGGGGGACTATTGCGGGTGACGGCGGCGAGGACAGACAATGCGAACCGTGATGGAGTAGAAGTGCGTATCGAAGATACGGGAACAGGAATTCCGGCGGAGCTGCGCGAGCAGATTTTCAATCCATTTGTGACTACGAAGAAAACGGGTGTGGGGCTGGGACTGTCGATCGTTTCCAGGATTATTGACGGCCATCACGGAACTATTCGCGTCCAAGGTGGCAAGAACGATCCACACGGGGCCTGCTTTGTAGTGTTTTTTCCAGCAAGGGGCGAGTCTGTCCGCGCATCTTAGTGGAGATGCGTTCGAATGCAACCGGTATGCCAACAATTTTGATTGTCGAAGACGAAGCCAAGATGCGCCGCCTGCTCGAATTGAATCTCGGGGAGGACGGCTTCACCACGTTTTCCGCGGGTGACGCCGAGGCGGGCCTGAAAATTCTCCGCGAGAACGCAGTCGATCTGGTTGTGACCGACCTGAAGCTGCCGGGGATGAACGGCCTGGAATTCCTGCACGCAATCAAGCGGCAGAATGCGGCGCTGCCGGTGGTGGTGATGACGGCCTTTGGCAGTGTGGAAACCGCAGTGGAAGCCATGAAGGCCGGAGCCAGCGACTATGTGCTAAAGCCGTTCTCGCTGGGCGAGATGCGCATGGTGATCCGCAAGGAACTGGATGTCCACAAGTTGCGCGAGGAGAACCGCTCGCTGCGCGAGGCGCTGGGCAAGCGCTATGCGCATCCCAATATTGTGGCGCGCAGTCCGAAGATGCAGGAAGTGCTGGCGACTGTCGAGCACCTAGCGCCCACGAATTCAACCGTTCTGCTGGGTGGGGAGAGTGGCGTGGGCAAGGACTTGATTGCGCGGGCGATTCATGAAAAGTCGCGGCGAGCTTCGGGGCCTTTTATCAAGATCAATAGCACGGCGATTCCTGAGAATCTTCTGGAGAGCGAACTGTTTGGTTACGAGAAGGGCGCGTTCACGGGCGCAACCGGAAGCAAGCCGGGCAAGTTCGAACTGGCAGACAAAGGAACGCTGTTCCTCGACGAAATCGGCGACGTGCCTCCGGCAACGCAAGTAAAACTGCTGCGTGTGCTACAGGAGCGTGAGTTTGAGCGGCTGGGCGGCACGCGCACGGTGAAGGTGGACGTGCGGCTGATCGCAGCCACCAACCGCGATCTGCGCGAGGCGTTGGAACAGGGAACGTTTCGCGAGGATCTCTACTATCGTTTGAATGTTGTCCCCATCGACATTGCGCCGCTACGCCAGCGCAAGGAAGACATCCCGGATTTGGTGAGTCTTTTTATCTTGCGGTTTGCTGGAGACTCGGGCAAGCCGGTTAAGAGTATTACGCCGGAGGCAATGCAGATTCTCGCGAACTATCACTGGCCGGGAAATGTGCGCGAGTTGCAGAACATTATCGAACGCGCCTGCGCGCTCGCGAAGGGCACGGTGCTCGAGGCGTCGGACATTCATCTGGATTTGCGTCCGGCCAAGGCCGCGAACGGTGCGAGTGGATTTCTTCCTGAAGGTATGACGCTCGAGCACTGGGAAGATGAAATGATCCGCGAAGCGCTGCGTCGTGCGAATGGAAATAAGAGTCAAGCCGCGAGGCTGCTGGGGCTGTCGCGGAATGCGCTGCGCTACCGGCTGTCGAAGATTGGGATTGCGGATGAGGGGGAGAAAGAAGCATAGGCCAATGGGAATATTTAGAGAGATGTACGAGCAGAGAGTCTTTAAGTCAGATTGGGAGTACAAGGAACTGCGTCGCAAGCTGTCTGAGGCAATCTCGCGGGGGTATGTCGAACCGGTTCCAGTAGTCCAGAAGCCTAACCGATTCTCCCTGAAACGGGAGTGGTACCGGGAGAAGGAAACTGGCGAAATCTACTGTCTGATGGAACCGGACGGAAAGATTCGAGGGTGTTGGGATAGAGTTTCGATCCTCTAGATCTCGTCCAGCCTGGCGAGCAGGTACAATGACTCGGCTAAAAACGGCGTGATACTATGTGTTCATGGCGAACACACGAAGTGCGACGCTCAGCATCCGCCTGAAGCCCGCGACCAAGAAGCGGCTGGCAAAGCTGGCCAGGGTCTCCGGGCGAAGTTCGAACTTTCTCATTTCCGATGCAGTTGAATCCTACATCGCGGATCAGGAAAGAATGCTGGGAGAGATCCGCCAGGCCGAGCGCGAGGTAAGGTCCGGGCACTATGTGAGGCATGAAGATATGAAGGCCTGGCTGCTTTCCTGGGGGACTGACCGCGAACTGCCGCCGCCGAAGTGCGCTTGCGGCGGGAAACACGATGAGGCGCTGTGCAGGTAGAGATTGTCTGGTCTCCGCGCTCGCTGGCGCGGTTGCGAGAGATACGAGACTACGTGGCAAAGGACAAGCCGGACGCTGCGGCGAGGTTGGCGACGCGGATTGTTTCGCTGGTTGAAGCTCTGAAAGAACATCCTTACTTAGGTCGCGCGGGCAGCGAGCCCGGAGTGCGGGAGTTAGTAGTGGGAGGCACTCCGTATTTGATTTTCTACCGGGTGCGGGGGAACCGGGTTACGATTACGACCATTTGGCACGGTGCACAGTCCAGGCAGCCGCGACGGCGGCGAAAGTCAGGTTGACAAAATACTGGCTGAAATCCACCACCATGGTTCAGTCCGGCCACCGGCTTCGAATCCCACTCTAAATTCCATCAGAATACCCCATCCTTACTCACTGAAAACAAACGAATTACCGTCTTTCTTCCGGCGAGGTTTTTGGCATGGCGGTTGCTCCGTACTATAACGTCATCCAGTCCTTCAGATTCAAGTTCCAACGAGTGCAGCATGAGGTGGATTATGAAAAGCAGATTCATACCAAGTTTCGCTGTCTTGACTCTGGCGCTGGCGGGCGCGCTCTCAATCACCGGGCTGGCGCAGACTACACAGGAAGGCCCCGGACCTTCGGAGCAGCCTAGCGCGCCGATGGAAATGGGACAGATCAAACCCGCGCAACCCGCGCAACCGCCGAAAATGCTCGAGGAAGCTCAGCCCGGTGGACCGTCGGGCGAAGCTGCGGCCAAGACTGACCAGGGCGTGGGCCGCATCAGTATGATTCATGGCGATGTCTCGACGCAGCGCGGAGACTCCGGCACGTGGTCGGCGGCCGTGTTGAATCAACCCGTGGTGAACGGCGACAAGGTTTCTACTGGCGCTGGCGGACGCGCCGAGGTGCAGCTCGACTTCGCCAACATCCTTCGCCTGGGACCGAATGCGCAATCCAATATCGCGCGCTTTACCGACAAGTACATCCAGATTCAAGTGGGGCAGGGCTTGGCCAATTACTCCGTATTTGGCGAGAGCGAGGTTGAGCCGGAGATCGATACCCCAAACGTTGCGGTCCATCCTGCCCATAAAGACGGCGTGTTCCGCATTGAAGTACGTCCCGATGGCGACTCGATCGTCGTCGTCCGCAAGGGCGAGGCAGAGATTTCAACTCCTCAAGGGATTGGCCAGGTGAAGCAGGGCGAGATGGCGACGGTGCGCGGTTCCGGCGCCGATGCGAAGTACAAGATCAGTGCCGCTCCCGAACGCGACGATTGGGACCGCTGGAACGTCGAACGCGACCGCATGATTCACGAGGCGTCCGCGTGGAAGCACACCAACAAGTATTACGTGGGCGCCGAAGATCTCGATGCCAACGGAACTTGGAAAGACGCTCCCGACTACGGTGAGGTCTGGGTGCCGAATGAACCGGATGGTTGGGTTCCGTACCGCGATGGCAACTGGGTGTGGGAGCCTTACTACGGCTGGACGTGGGTGGGCTATGAGCCCTGGGGATGGGCGCCTTATCACTATGGGCGGTGGATGTGGTATGGCGGCGCATGGGCTTGGTGGCCGGGACCGGTGTGGGGCGGGTTTTATCGTCCGTTCTGGGCGCCGGCTTATGTTTCGTTTTTTGGATTTGGTGGTGGTTGGGGATTTGGTTTCGGCTTTGGATGGGGAGGATGGGGCGGCTTTGGGTGGTTGCCGATTGGGCCTTGTGATCGCTTCTACCCCTGGTGGGGCGGGTATCGCGGCCGCTTCGGCGTGGTCGGTATTAACCGGGTTGGCACGCTGAACCGCTTCGGTGGCGTCGCTCCGTTGCATGCGGGCACTGGATTCTCGAACCTGGCGCACATTAACGAAGCGCATATCGGGAACGCGGTCTCGACCGTCGGAGCGGGCAAATTCGGAGCCGGCCGAACCACGGCGGTGGCGGCTACGCAGGCGCAGTTAAGTGGCGCTCACATGATGACTGGCAACTTGCCCGTGGTACCGACGCGCGCCAGTTTGTCGGCCAGCGGACGGGCTGCCGCGCCTTCTACCATTCACAGTAACGCCTCGCAGCATTTCTTCGGGACGCAGAGCACGTCGCATCCAGAGTCGTTCCAGCAGCAGACGGCGCATCTGCAGCAATCCATGCAGCGGAGCCAGTTCTCGCCGGTCGCGGCTGGAGCACGCTCAACGGGCCCGGGCGCTAGAGAATCCCGGAGCACAACGGCTGCGGGAACAGGAAGAGCGGCTACTACAACCGCGTCGGGCAGGGAAGCGGGCAGCCCTGCGGCGAAGAGTGCAGGAAGTCAGGCCCTCGCTGAGAATGAAAACCGTGGCGGCTCGACGACTGCGGCGTCTACGGCGAACCGTGGGGAGTCGGCGTCTACTCACGGCGAATCGAACGGCGGCGAGTGGAAGACATTTACTCCGTCCTCGCACGGCAGCGAGACTGCGGGTCGCGGTGAAGGCAACACTGAATCCGCCAGCCGAGGCGAAAGCCGGAGCTACTGGAATCGGACCTCGCCGAGTTCCGGCGAATCGCGCGGGTCCGGCTCGACTGGCTACGGACGCAGCGGTTACTCCCGTCCGCAGCTCAACATGAGGCAACCCATCGCGCAGCCGCGGTCTGGAGTGCGGGCCTACGGCGGCTACCACGGCGGCAGTTCAGGCGGTGGTTCGCACAGTGCGCCGAGTGGCGGCGGTGGCCATTCCTCCGGCGGCGGTCATTCCTCTGGTGGAGGCGGCGGACATTCCGGCGGCGGTCACCACTAAGTCGGGATAAGTTGAAGTAAAGTGAAGGTCAGAGGCGGGAAGGGCGTGCTAACCGGCACGCCCTTCTCATGTGCCGCCACGCTTGCGTCTCCTTAACCTTCGAGGCCGTGGTGCCTTACTGGCCGGTGACCTTGCGCAGTTGGTGCGCGAGAGTAATGCGCATGCTGCCTTTCGTGCCTTTGCAATAATTCCGTTGGTATTCGCCCTCGACCTCCAGCATCTGGCCGATCATACGCATGCGGAAGTCGGGGCCGAACCTGTCGACGAGAATTTCCGGATCCGAGGTGCAGATGTTAAACGCTTGCTCTTCCGGCGACTCCCGAAAATAGACATTGACCCAATGTTCGGAGGCCTGTGGCGGGCTGACCTCGACGCGCGAAACAGTGGCCCGAACGATGAGAGACTCAGGCATTTCCGGCGGCCTTCCGCCCGTCGGGCTCACTTTTGCCAACGCCTGTTTCATCTCGCTCCAGTTCATGCGCCGGAGTTCCTTCTGGCCCTCCAGGGACCGCTTGAGCTCCTGTTCTTGTTCGCGCGCAACTTCCTTACCCATGATTCCGCCGGCTAAAGGGGAGATAGTCGACATCTTGGCCAGCGCCTGCTGCCCACCGGCGCGCTGCGCGGCGGTCGTCGCAGGAGCCTGCCCCAGCGGGCAACCGGCGCATTTTTGCTCGAAACTCACCTCGCGGGTGTCGGGGTAAGCTTCCGCGTTCAGGGCATAGTCAAAGCTGGAGCAGGTCGTCTGCGGCGCCGGCATGTTCGCGTCCTGCATATACGCGGCGTTCCTTTGCGCGGAGGTGGCGTTTAACGGCAAATGCGCTACTGCGGAATAAGGCTCCGAGGTCGTACAGGTCGCCGCCGGAGGGCTGAATAGCATTTGCATCGGCATGGACACACTCCGGCCTCCGCGGTTTACTGGAAAGCTTTGGCCGGCGCCGGACCAGACCCGGGTGGGCGCATTGTATGAGCCGAAGGTGTTAGGGAGCAGGTCAATCCGGCGCGGCCCACCCCACTGCCCTCGCCCATCGGCAAACCCGAAGCCCACATAAGCCCCGCCGCCGGTTTCCTCGTAGACGTGCGCGCAGTCGCGCGGCGCGAGATGTGTGGTTGTGGCACGGCCCTGCCTTACAACGAAGGCATCGAACTCAGTCTCACCGGCATTGCAGATGTCCAGCCCGACCCGCGCGCCCTGGCGGTGCGCAATAGGGGCGCCTCCGCCAGCGGCTACAATGCGCCCGGGAGGCGGACCGCCCTCAGCGCGGTATTGCTTCGAAACGAGGAGTCTGATGCTGGCTCCCTTGCCGCTTCTGCACATGGCCGGTTCGATTTGGCCTGACATTTCCAGGGTTTTGCCGACCAGAGCGGAAAGGTCGCCGAGCGAGTCCTGGAGCATGTCGGGATACGGGGAACAGGCCACAAAAGCCGCATCGGGCGACTCCCGGAAAAAGATCGTCACCCATTGCGGAACGCGGCTGAACTCAACGTTGACGCGAGAGACCGTGCCGCGGACAACCTTGTTCTGACCCATCCACGTGGGCTGGAACGAGGCAAGGGGCTGGGGTTGGGCCGCCTCGTGGGCCTGTGCCGCACTCGCGGCGGCGGCTCGCGCATAGTCATAATTTGTCTTAGCCGAGCCTCCGAGCGCGCGAGACGCCAGATTTTTCGCGTTCTGCAGCACTGTCCCTTCTGCCTGTAGTCCGCCGATGATGACTTCGACCTCGACGGTCCCGCCCTTGAACGCGTTCAGCCTTCCCCATCCGGGTGTCCAACTCCAGATCGCCGCATCCGCAAAATCCGCGATGTCCCTGACGGCGAGATGAGAGGTGTGGTCGCTGGCGATGGAGGCCCGTCTCGTGCTCACATCGTCCGGCTTCGGCGTGGCAGAGCGCCAGATGCTCAGGGAAACCTGCTTGCTGTTGGGGCCCGTGCCGCCAATGAATCCGTCCTGCACGAACGAGCAGTCATAAGCACTGTCGTTCCGCAGCACCACGCTGTGGCCCAGGATGGTTTCGGCTTCGGATTTCGTCAGCAACCTGCAAGGCTTCTGGTTCGATGCGGCATTGCCTTGCGCATAGCAGGTTGAAGCAACGAAACAACCGAGCCCGAGCACCAGAAACCAACCAGGTCGTCGCATGATGGGCACGAGTATAGCGTAAGACCCGCGCGGGTAGTGGGTCAGTCTAGATTTTCGGTGGTGGCGGACATTCGGGCGGTTGAGGCGGAGGCCACCACTAGCCTTGAAGTGTTGACGATGTTAATAAAGTGATGGGAAATGCGGGGAATGCGGAATGCGGGGACAGACGGGACTGGCCCATTTCGAATCGCGGGGAAGAGAACAGCACCCACACACAAACGGTACCATAAAAAGTACGCCGCGTGGCTGTCAAGTCTACTTTAGTAGACATTCGACCCCCTCGAAAGTAGACATTTCTTCCACAGCCTAACCCCTTGATTCCATTGACTCGCCCAAAAGCCCGCACGAAGAATCAACAACTTACGCCGATAATTTTCTGCAAAGTTCGAATGTTCCAGTCGGAACATTCAGCACAATGTTCCAACTGGAACATTCAGGTGGTTTTCGACTTAAGGCCGCGCGTAGGCCGGGCTGTCGGGATCCGGGCGATCATAGTCGCGGCCGTATTTGTTTTTGTGGGCGAGGTCGATGTTGGATTCGGCCAGGGTGAAGGTTCCCAGGAAGGTGTCGCTGGGAGTTACGGTAATCTCGCGTTCCGCCGCTTGCAGCGCGTCGGGCGAAACTGAGGGGTGAAAAACGTGCATCTCGTAGCGGCCGGGGACTACGTGGGCCATGCTGATCTCGCCGCGCCAGTTGGAGATCGAATAGTACGGCGTGTTGAGCGCTACCACTACGGCGCTCATCTGGGCATGAATGTTGCAGAAGATGAAAGAGATGCCGGGCTTGTCGAACTTCACGAATTGAGTGGTGCCGCTCTCATAGAGTCCTAGGTCGAAGCGTTTGCCGTCGAACAACGAAAAGACATTGTGAAAGAAAGGATCGCGGTTGGGAAACTCGACCTGCCCGCCCGCCGGGATCACCAGCAGCGAAGGTTGGAAGCTCTTGTCCTTCTGTACTAGTTGGGGAATCGGCGCCGTCTGCTGCGGCGGCGCGGGCGCGGGGGTGGCTCCAAGAGGAGTGAGCCAGATCACAACTTTCGAAGCGTCACTCACGTGGCGTCCGTTTTTTGTGAGCTGGACTTTACCCTTGAGTTCCACGCCCGTGAGTTCCACGCCCTTGAGCTCCACCCCCTTGACTTTGAGATTTTGCGCTTCGCCAGGAACTGTAGCGAAGACAAAGGCAATAGCGAAGGCACACGGCAGCCACAGCGTGTACCACATCATCCGGTGATGAGCGTTGCGAAGCGTGTTCAAAATAGTATCCCCACCGCAAGATTCAGCTGATTGGTGACGTTGGCACTATCAAAGACGGGGAAAGTGTGCAAACGTCTGAATTCGGCGGAAAGCAGCAAGTCGGACCGTGGCCGGTAAACCAGATTGCCAAGCGCTCCCCGGTTGCGCCCCAGGATGGGGCCGCCGTTGTTGGCGTCGGTGGTGAAGCCCCGGATGTTGCTGGTAAACGCGTCGTCTTCGGCGAAAACGCCGTTCAGTTCCAGCTTGGGTGTGAGTTGAAATTTGAGTTGGCTCCATCCTCCGGCAGAATCAAAGGCGCGAATCGGCGTGGCGGAATAGGGCGAACTGCTGCCGAACAGAATGCTTTGGCCGATGGCGCCTCCCAGGCCTCCTGCCCCGCGGCCGCGATAGAATTCGCCGGTAAGAATCAAGCGGCGAAGAATCGGAATCTGCCAATCGGTCATTCCAGCCCACGCGTCAACATAGCGGTCCGAAGACCAGTTCTGGCGGCTGTAATAGCCCGCAACAGCAAAGCTCAGGGTGTGATTGAACACCGGCCGGGACCATGCGGTGCGCATGGCGTAGGCCGGCTGACCGGATTGTTCGCCGGCTTGTAGCGTGCGCGTGAACGAAAGGTAGGGAGGCTCCCAATCCAGGTTGTCGAGAATTCCTCCCTGGAACGTCAGCGTCTGCTGGTCGCCGAGATCGAAGCGATGCTCAACGCGAACCTGAGGCGTCCATCCCCACAGGTTCCCCGCGTAGGCGAAGGCAGGAATGGCGAGCGAGGCAAACGATGTGGGCGAAAGCGGCGAGATGAACAGCGAATCCTGCCCGGCGATGACGGAGGTTTGTTTCCAGTCGAGCCGCAGGCTGCCGGTCTGGAGGCGCGCGATGCCGAAGTTGACGCCGTTGGGAGTCGAGGGAAAGCCTCCAGCAAAGTCGAACTGCACATTGGCAGAAGTCTTGGCGCCGGCTAGCGTGGGGCCGAAAATTTCCAAGCCAATCTCGGTTTGCCGCAAGGTGGCTCCGAAACTGGCCTGATTGCTACCCATCGCGACGGGCTCTGCGTAGTTGGGGAGGTCCAGATTGTCGGAGGCTCCCACATTGTGGAACGCGTTCATCAGCACAATACCGGAGAGCCTGGCCCGGTATTTGGCGGCGGTTTCCACTTTGGTCTGGTATTGCTCGTTAATTCTCGATCCCAGCAATTGATTGGATTCTTCGAGCTTTTGAACACGGGCGTCCAGATCGGTGGGTGAGGCCGGAGTGGCGGCGGAAGCTGAATTTCCGCTCGCTGCGGATTCTGTGGGAGTAGACGAGGGGTTCGCATTCGTTGAGGCTACGAGCGGGGTCAGCAGCTTGCGGGTTTCGTGCAATTCCTTACGCAGCTCCTGCATCTCGGCGCGGGACTGGGCATTCTCGGTTCGCATCTGCTCGATTGCGGCGCGCAATTCGCGCACTTGCGCGGCTAGATCGCGCGAAACCAGGTCGTGCAGCGCGGCATCGCCGGATTGAGATGCGGCTGGGGGCGCGGTCTCCTGCGCCAGGCCGCACACACTCAGGTTAAGCATGCTCAAAAGGACGAAAGCGGCTGCCGTCACAGCATTGGCACGAATCCCAAAGGCGTCAAGGTTCGTCACACATCCTCCTGCGCGACATGCGGATCGTTGTGAAATCGAGAAGTGAGGCCGGAACTACGTGTCCGAATGTCGAATTGAGTTTTCCGTCGCTCGATCCTGGTCCACCGGCAAAAAGGGCCGGGCCGTCAGTTCGTCGTCGCCGGCGTCTGCCGGGGCTTGCTGAGCGCGTCCGGGAAGCGTGATGCGGAAAACGGTTCGAGCGTCCTCAGTGCGTTCCAGCAAAATCTGGCCCCCGTGATCCTGCACAATCTTCTGTACGACGGTGAGTCCAAGGCCGGTGCCGTTCTGTTTGCCAAAGCTTACAAAGGGATGAAACAATTTGTCACGAATCGGTTCCGCAATGCCGGGACCGTTATCCGAGATGGCAATCGTGACGGTGGGCCCGATGCGTTCGACCGTGACTAAAACCCGGCCCTCGCTGCTGGGAGCAGCCTCACAGGCATTCAGTAGAAGATTATAAAGAGCGCGCTCCAGCTTGCGGGAATCGAACCAGGCCAAACTCGGTCCGCTGCAGTGGACCTCGATCAACGTGCCCTGATGGCGCGGATGCAGGCGCACCGACTGCATGGCTCGCTGCACAGTTTCGGCGACACTGGCGTACGTTGGGCTCAGCGATTCCCTGGTTCGGGCAAACTCCAGCAGTGAGTCGATCAGGTCCGTCATCTGATTCACGCCGGTGCGGACCTCCTGATACAGTTCTTCGCGCTGCGCCGAAGTCAAGCGGCCGTCACAAAGAAACTCGGAGTTAGCCACGACCGCGGCCAGGGCGTGGCGCAGGTCATGGGAAATCGAACTGGCCATGCGTCCGATCGTGGCCAACTGCTCCGACTCCAGCAGCGCCTGCTGCGTCTTGAGCAGACTTGCGCGCATCCGGTCAAAGGCTGAAGTCAGCTCCGCAACTTCGTCGCTGCCCCGAGGATCGAGAGGATGGTGATAATCTCCGTGCTCTAAAGCGCGCACGCCTTCCACCAAAGTCGCCAGCGGACGCGTGAAGGTGTACGAGATCAGGAACACCAGCCCACTGCCGAGCAGCACCGCGGTGAGACCCAGCAGCAACAGCAGCCGGTTCAGGTTGCCGAGGAACTTGGCCGCCTGATCGTAGGATCCCAGCACGGTCAGGCGGACGGGGGTTTGCTGCTGGCCTGATAAATCGAGCGAAGTAGCTACAAAATTCTCCTTGCCGACTTCAACATCCAGCGGTCCGCTTTGCGAGGATCCCGCGGCCAATGCGCGCACGCCTGCACTGTGAGCTTGATCGGCAGTCAAGGTTGTGGCCACGATTTCGTCGCCATAGGAGAACGCGACCTGGCTGGCCGATACTTTGCTGACCTCGCGGGCCAGGCGGTCATCAATTTCATAGCCGATGATCAGGAAGCCGAGTAGCGGACCTTCCGTCTTGGAACCGAAATAAACTGGCTGCACGAATGTCTGGTAGAGATGGTGAGCGCCAAACCACCAATGACTGGAATCCTCTTCGTTCAAGGACCGCTCGAAGTACTTCTGCGCCGCTTCGCGACTTAGTCCCTCCGATTTTGTATGCAGAGCTACCACCTTGCCGTTGCGGTCCGCCAGCACCAGAAGATCGCTGCCAGTTAATTGCCACACATCTCTGGAAGCGTCCTGGATGGTGGCCGGGTCGTGAGCGGTCATAATGGCTCGCGTGATGGGCAGATAGGCCACCAACTCGGCAGAGTGGGTCAACATGACCTCGCGATCGTGCTGGAAATTCTGAAAGGTAGTAACGGAGTTCCGCAAATCCTGCACGATGCCTTCGCGCACGTGGCTTTGCATGCTCTGCCGCACCGCCAGAAGGCTCAACGCGGTAAGGCCCGAGGTGATCAGCACCATCGAGAGCAGGAAGCGCGTGCGCAAGCGCGTCCGGGGGAGCGCGCCTCCGGACGATGCTGGCAAACCTTGCGAGACGGGTTCTGATGAAGGGTCCAAGGGATCTCAGCGAACGAACTTGTAACCCATTCCGTGCACCGTTCGGAAGTGTACCGGACTGGCTGGGTCGCGTTCCAGTTTTTGACGAAGCTTCAGGATATGGTTGTCCACGGTGCGGGTCGAGGGATAATTCTGATATCCCCAAACTTCGTTCAGCAATTCGTCCCGGCCAATCACGCGGTCGACATTTTGGACGAGAAATTGCAGGGTCTTGAATTCTTGCGCGGTCAAAACCACCACCTTGCCATCACGCTGAACTTCCATTTTCTTGAAGTCGATGGTGATGCCGTCGAAGCTCACGAGATTGACGGTCGCCGTTCTTGAGGTATGGCGCAGAGCCGCGCGCACGCGCGCCAGCAATTCCCTGGGACTGAAAGGCTTGGTGACGTAGTCGTCGGCGCCCAACTCCAGCAGCAGAACCTTGTCGGAGACGTCGCTGGTTGCGCTCAGCACGACGATGGGCAGGGTTGGGGCCTGGGCTTTGATCTCTTTGCAGACATCGCCGCCGGAAAGCTTGGGCAAACGCAGGTCGAGAATGACGATTGCCGGCGGCGCGGCCTGGAAGCTTTCCAGCGCCGCTTTGCCATTCCCTTGAACCTCAACCGTGTAGCCCTCAGTCTCAAACAGCCGCTTTAGCGCCTTCTGCACCGCGGGATCGTCCTCGACTACCAGAATTCTTCCCATCGGCCGCGTGGTGTTGATCGTGGTGTTCATCGGTTCTACCGACCTTGCTGCGATTATTGGTGTGGCGATTTGACCCATAAAGTTATCCTCACTCGATTGGAACCCGTATTCAGAGTGAAGCTTACAATGTTTCCTCCGATTTTCAGCGCCAGAGCGAAGGTTTGACAAATATTTTACATTTTCACGGGGATGTAAAAAGGCTGTACGGCAACAGGCTTGCTGGGCATTCGGCCTGCCGTAGAATACGGGTACGTTGCCGCGCACTGCTGAATTCGATCGTCTGCGCATCGTCCTGGTGGACGCGCGCAATCCCCTCAACATCGGCGCAGCCGCGAGGGCGATGAGCAATTTCGGGTTTCAACATCTGCGCGTAGTGAATCCCTACGATGTTGCATTTCAAGACGCACGTTCCGCTGTAGGCGCCGCCGAGGTCTTAGCGAGCGCCGAAAAGTTCGAAACCGTAGCCGAAGCGGTTGCCGACTGCTCGCTGGTGGTTGGAACCACGGCTGTTGGCCATCGCGACCTGCAACATTCTCTTCATCGCCTGGAAGCGGGTGCTCCTCTCATTCGCAGCCATCTGGTATCCGGTAATTGTGCTCTGCTGTTTGGATCGGAAAAATTCGGCCTCTCGAACAGAGACATGAGCCACTGTCACTGGCTGATGCACATCCCCACGCGCGAGGAACACTTCTCGATGAATCTGGGTCAGGCGGTGGCAATTTGTCTGTACGAGTTAATTCGCGATGGTGATTCTGCCGTCGTACAGGAACCGGAGAAGGGAAGTCCGGCTTCGTCAGCCGAGGTGGAGCGAATCACTGAGACTTTGCTGACCGCGCTGCGTGCCAGCGGTTATCCGAAGTTGAACACTTCGGATTCTTTTGAAGGGGCAGTCCGTCGTCTAGTGCGGCGGCTCCACTTGCAGACGGGCGACGCGGAATTCCTGCTGGGCATGTTGCGGCAAATGGTCTGGAAGATGAAAACCAAGGAATAACGGCGGAGGTCTAGCCGCGAAGCGGCGCAAGAATGCAGCCCACAGCACTCGTGCCCTTCCCTATGCTGCAAGAGGCGAGCTTCTTATTGGTGTATACGGCGGAACAGCAGGTTCCTCCACTCCGCCGTCCCCTTCGGCTTCGCTCTGGGTCCGGCTCCGGTCGGAATGACAAAGTTTTAATTGGGAAGCCGGCCGTTCAAGGTTTAATCTCTGCCGGAACCACGTCGGTGCCCGCGCGTCCAAACTGAAAGCGCAAAACCCACTCACTGGCGGCCGCTTGTCCGTCCACCTGTGGCGGAGTGAATTTCCAGCGGCGCGCCGCGGCCATCGCCCGATCCGCAAAGTACTTGCTCGGTCCTGCAGAAACAAATTTTGCCTGCGCGACGTTGCCGGAAGCGTCCACCGAAACCTGGACGCTGACTTTCACATGACCCGTGATCGTGTTCTGCGCGCCCCGCGAGACATCCGGCAAAACTTGTTCCAGCACACGGCCTCGCACCACTGCCTTCTGGGCGGGCGTCTTGTTTTCTTTCTCTGAAAACGGCGCCGGCGATTGTCCCGGGGCAGTGTCAGCAGGCGGCGGGACGCTCGCAGGGCGAGTCTCCGCAGCCGGAACCGGAGGCTGATGAGACATAAACTTGCTGCCCATCCAAGCTACGAACAGGGCAGCAAGGACGATGAGCGCCACGATCCAACGCTTCGAACGCGCCTGCGGGACATTCGCCTCGCCGACCCTCGCACCGCCAGAAGTCTTCGTTTGGAGCGTCGGCTGACGAAGTTGGTTGACGATATCGGCCACCGTGCAGCGCCGCTGAGGATCAACTTGCAGGCACTGACGTGCAATTTCACGAAACGGTTGCGGAATCGTTTCGGGCACGGCAACCTGACCGTTCTTCAATTTCGGTTCGTTCTGTGTCATGACCGCAACCAGCGTGACCCCGAGCGACCAAACATCGGCCGCCGGAGAGAGCCCGCTGCTGCGGACTTCAGGTGCGTCGTACGCGCTGGGCGCGCGCGGGCCAGCGGGTTCCCCGATCTGGCCAAGCCCGTCCGCGGAAATCTTCAACTGGTTGTCGACGGCCATGATGTTCGAGGGTCGGATGCGGCCGTGCGCTAACCCGGACTGGTGCAGGTAGGCGAGCGTTCCAGCCGTCGGCCGCAGCATCTCGTGAGCCTCCTCTGCTGCCAGCGGCCGCAGTGGAAGGATCTCCGCGAGATTCTCCTCGGCATATTCCATGACGATGTAGAGAAGGCGCGTGCCGTCGATCGCAGCGCGTCCGCATTCGAACAGGCGAATCAGATGGAGATGGGAGAGCCTCGCGGCGCCGGCCCAGCGGGAAAGTTGCGCGTCCTGGTCCGAACCCTCGGCGCGAATCAGCTTGATCGCGGCCTTTTGCGAGCCCGCCCCGCTTCGCTGCGTAAGAAATACCGCGCTGTGATCGGAACTCCCCAGCCACTGCCGCAGCGGGAACTTCTCATCCACTACACGGCCTTCCCAGCTTTTCCAGAGTTCGGTCGGCGTGCTCATAGTTTCGGTCGAAGGATTCATGGGCCAATCACTTTAAGCAGCTTATTCTATTCCACCCCAGGTCCTGGCGCTCTCTGAAATTCTATGAAAAGATCCGCCTGCGGCCAAGGCCGCGGCTCCCAGGGTTGCACATGATTCGCGCATGAATATGTTAGATTGAATAAAAGGCGGGCGCGTAGCTCAGTTGGTAGAGCAATGCCCTTTTAAGGCATGGGTCGAAGGTTCGAATCCTTCCGCGCTCACCAGATTTTTCAACTACTTAACCGTCGCTGGCACAACGGGAACTGTAAGCTAACTGTAAATTAAGAAAAACGGGCTGTGAAAACTGTCTCACTGCACCGTCTCCGTCCTCCGAATCTCCGCTTCCAATTGAGCCATCCCAGCAGTCACGTTGTGCTCGCGAATCTTGATGTAACTCTTCCGCGTGGTCGCGACGTTGGCATGACGGAGAATCCGCTGGATCGTCAGATCAGGCACGCCCAGATCGTTCAAGTTACTCCCCAAACCGCGCCGGAGCGCATGCCAGCCGTGCCACGCAACTATGTGGGAGCGGCGGCGGTACTCGTGCGGCTCGCTATTCTTGCCGGGGCACGCAGCTTTGAGTTTTCCGCACTCCTCGCAAGCGTTGAGTATCGGGTCGATCCGGTCACAGAAGACATTGTGAAGATCAAGCGAAGTGCCGACTCCAGTTGCAAACATCACCCCAGAGGTCGGCAGCGCTCCAGATTCCGGGTCGGCTAGGCTCGCACGATAGCGATCCAAAAGATCGCGCACGGATTGAATCAGCGGCACGGTGTTCCTGCGTGCCGCCGTTTTCGTTTCCCCGCGCTTGCCGTTGACGACGCCGGAAAGAACTGCGATCTCCCCGTTGTCCGCGTCATACGCTTCCCAGCAAAGCCCTCGAATCTCCGAACGCGACAGGCCCGCGTAGCCCGCGAGTGCGATGATGACCCGCGTGCTTTCGTGCTGGATCAGGCTCAGCATTTGCCGGATTTCCGGCAAGTCATAAGCGTAAGTCGCCTCTGAGGGTAGACCGTTCGGGAGTGTGATCTCACGGCATGGATTGGTTCCGATCCGGTAGCCGAGTCCGATCCCGCGCTTGAATATCCCACTGAGCATTGAGCGCAGTTTGTGGAGCGTTGCTTTCCGCATCGTGGGGTTGAAACGGCCAATTTCTGAGAGCGTCGCTTCGGCCTGCGCCGTGGTGAAATCGCGCAAGAGGTAGCCGCCGACGTGGGGCTTGAGGATGTGCTCCCAATAGTATTTGTAAACGGTGACCGTGGATGAGGCTAGGCGATTTTCGATGTCGGGCAGCCATGCGGCGTCCACGAATTGCGCGATAGTGTTGCACATTTGAGGAGCGCTGCGACTGCTGTTGACGCCTTTCATAAACTCCCGCTGCAACTCCTCAACGTATTTTGGCGGGCGCTTCAGCCGTTGGTGCTCCTTCAGGACGGGAGCGAGTTTATGGGTTAAGTTCTGTTTGCGAACGCGCACGCCGTTCTCGATCCGCCAGTCGGCATAGCGCAAGTACCAGAAATCGCTGAACCGTTCGATTGAACCTTTCTGTTCTCGATTCCGTGTTTTCATCCGCGTCCTCCCTTTTTTCCTTTTTTCTGGCGAGCAAGACCCGCTTTGCGGGCGCGAGCGACCCGCTCGGCTTTTGTTAGCCGCTTCGCCGATTCTTTACCGCCCTTCGAGCCGAGCTTGGCGAGGTACTTGCTTATTTCTTCTTTGCCCATGAGCTTCTCCTGTCACTGAGCCGCATAGCAAAGCGGCTTAGATAAATAGTATCAGCTAAGCGGCTTAGAAAGTAAAGCACAGAATTGTCGCGAAAATGCGGCGAACAGGTCACGGACGTGACTCATGGCGGGCCGTTTCCGCGTTTCACCCCACTTTTCCACAAACCTACGCCACGGACGGCAATCTTAGCGTCGGACCCTCTGTAAAATCCGGCTGTGCTCACTGAGCACAAGCCCGCTACGCGATTTCTCGGGCTCTGGTGATACTAAGGGCGCGGCGCTTCCTAAATCGCTCTCTGCGGGCTTCCGTGTGCGAAATCGCCTCCCACATAAGCGGCACTTCTTCTCAGCGCGATCCTGACGTGCCTGTCTTCGGTATTCCTTCGCGCATGCGTCCGAACAGGTCACGCCTCGACGTGCCTGTCGGTGTGGTGGGATGGGCTGGGTGCAGAGAATGCAGAACGTTTTCATGGTTATCCGTCCGCTTAGCGGACTTTTGAAACAACGGCGGGCGTCGGAAGCGCATCGCCAAATGAACAAACGACGCCCGCACTTCGCGGGAGAGGAAGCCCGCGCCGCGCGATGTTGGTCAGGAGATTCACCCCCACGCACGCGGAAAAAGCAGAGCGCGCGACATCCAAGCAAAACGCGCTCTGCCTGCACTCCGCCGACTGGACGGAGCGCAAGCTTAGACGGAAACACTCAAAGTGGTTCCCTTTTGTTCGACCTTGGCACCGAGGCGAATCAAATCCTGAAGACTTACGTCGGACTCTGGCCCCGCGCCGTCTAGCGCCTTTATAAGCCTTTGCTGCAAGGCTGGCGGCGAGGTTTTGATCGCTCGGACTAACTTCGTCTTTAGCGTTCTCGCATCGAAATGCTCAACGTCCAAGCCGAGCAATTCGTGAATGATGCCTTTCAGCGTCGCGGTTAGAATCGCGGTGTCAGCGGCGGACGGCTGCGTTGCCTTGGCGAGGCGGTTGAGCAGCAGCGCCTTCGCGCCGCTGGCGATAGTAGGCTTCAGGAGCGTTCCAGCCCGAACCAGCGCCGATCCGGGTTACGTCGGCGGTTGCTACGGGTCTTGTCAGCCCGTCCACGCCCATCTGGTCGCGAGCTTGCTGAGCGAACGCCTCGGCTTCGATCTGCCGATTCCGCTCATTGAATGGCGCTCCGGCCAGCGAACTCAAAAGCTCATCCGTCGAAAGGTCGCGAACGCCTGCTGGTTCGGGATCGAAAAATTGCGAACCGAGGGGGTGCTCAGTTTTGTTCAAAGGAATACTCGGACGGATCGACCGCGCCAGTTTCAACAATTCGTTGCGATCTCCCGCTGCCAAACGTGCCTTGTTGATTTCCATTGTGTCTCCTCATCTCCGAAAAGTTTTGTATCTCCTGCTGCGCTTTACGGGACGCCAGCCCAGCCGAAGCCACTGGTTAGCTGCCACGCGCCGCCGACGGCAATGAGTTTGCATGTATTCCCAAGGCCTGCGGAATCCTGCAACAAACTGTAAGTTTCAGTTGGCGTTCCCAAACCGCTGAATGGACCGCCGTTGATCGTATTGGTAAAACCGTTTACGGAAATGACCACGATCACAAAATTAGTTTGTGGGGACGTGGGCGGAGCTAGGTTCAAAGCGACGCTCCCGCTCGCTGTGATCAAAACCAGCAAATTGTTTTGTACGTTGATAGTTTCCGCACCGGGGCTGCTAACGACTTGTGCACCTGCTGGCGATGCGAGGCCAGCAAACACGACGGCTTCGAGATTCGCGATTCGTGCTGCAATCGGATCGCTCATAGTTGGTTCTCCTGATTGAAATGTTGCACTGTGCTCTACGGGCGCATCCCGAGCGAACGCCGCTGCAAACTCTGCGCCGAATCGAAAGCTAAGCGTCGATTGCCCTCGTCGAGGTATGTCTTCGCCCGAAGTTGGTTAAGACCATCGGCAAGCTTTTGTGCTGATGCGCTCAGGTTAGCCAATGCTTCCTCCGTCGCAGCAACGAGTTGTTCCGTGGCAACTCGCTCCTCATTGATCGCTCGCGCTTGCCCAAGCCGGGACTGCTCGGCGTGGAGCGGGGCAAGCTCGCTCTGTAGCTGACAAAGCTCGTTCCTCTTCAGAGCGACGATCCGTTCGAGGCCAGTCGATTTGTTCTCCACGTCCGCAATCTGCGCGGCGATCTTGGCGACTGCACCTTGCGAAGCTTTTCCGAGAACGTGATCGGCACAAATCTCCGTGTGCTCTGCCCGTAGCTCGCTCAGAAGCTCGCTGGCCTGTCTCGATTTTTCCTCCCACTCCGAAAGCTCCTGACGATGCCGTGCGATCCGCTCGTCCAGCGCTCCGATTGCGTCTTCAAGTTTCTGCTCCTGATCCAGCACTGTAGTTGCCATTGTGTTTTTCTCCTGTTTTTCGATTCACAAACCAATCCGTCCAAACACAAAATCCAAAAGCCCTCCCGTGTGCGGCTTCGCCGCTGCCAGCGTTGCTGCTCCGGCTCTGGCTTCGCTGCTACGACCAATCCGGGAATCCCATTTACACCGCGCGCAGTAGGCGTAGGAGTCGTATTTCGCGAGCGCCACGTTTGCGCAGGACGGCAACAATAGGGCAGCTTGGTCCGGTAGACGGTGATACGGTTTGGCATCACATTCGTTTCTAAGGCCCCGAAGACCTTCGGATCGCGCTTAAACCTAAACATTCCCGCTGATCGCCCTGCGCCTCCATCTGCGCATCCGCTAAGCTGATTTTGTGCAGCGAGATGCCAGCCACGAAGCCATGCTTCAAAGCAATTCCTCCGGCGCTGTTCCGATTCGCTCTGCGTAGTTCTGCGAATCGCCCGATCTCCTCCCAAAAGCCGCCCCGGAAAAACCCTTGCTTGTCGCGGTAATATTCCAGCGCGATCACCGTGGAAGCTATGCGGTCATCGTGGAGATCGCGAGGAAAGTTCTGCATTTCGCGTAGATAATCGTTCAGCCAAGACGCATATTTCGGGAGAAAGACTCTGCCGCTCTCGATTAGGCTCATGACCGAAGCCAGCCGCGCTTGCAGGTTTCGATTTCCCGTTTTCACAGGTTTGATCGGCAGAGCCGTCGTTGCCGTCAAATCTTGAATCAGCGCGATGCCGGAAGACGTATCCTCGATCAGAATCAAGCGCGGCTTCCAATGCGCCGCGAACGAGATCACGTTGAGCGCAGCGTGAGAAATTCGGCGCGCGCGTGCCACTCGGCGGCGAGCAAATATCCGGTGTTTGTGGAATACCAGACTTGCAATTCGCTCCAATCGTTCGCGGCTCCCGTCTTCGATGCCGGATCGAGAGCGAGGATAGGTCCTTAACGTTCTCCGGAAGTTGGATGTAGAAATGCAATGCTCCGGCTTAAGTAAGACGCCCTCAGCGCTGACGAGATCGCCCTGATAGAGACAGAAACGTCGCATTGCCAACCTCGGCGCGCGCTGTTCGAGAATTTCCTTGCTGAAGCGCTCCGGCCAGAGCGCATCGCCTTCCTCGCGGCCTAAAGATCGTGCGGCCCAGCAAGAGCGGCAGATTGATTTCCTCCCAGCCTTGTTCCTTCCGCTCCGTGACGATCATGCCGAACAAGTCTTGGCCGCCCCAGCGAGTGCCAATCAAGGCGAGCGGAGCACCCGGAGCCAAGCGTTAGAATCACCTTCGTGTAACAATTCCACACTTCGCGGCAGACGGCGGAGCTTTCCACCTCGGAGCCGTCCTTGAAAATATCATCGACAATGATGCAATCCGCAGAGCGCCCTGTGAGCGCAGAGTTTCGGCCAATGCAATAGAACGCGCCGCCAGGCGCATAGCAATTCTCGAAGTAGACGCTGCATCCGAATCCACTTCGGCAGCGAGAAACACTTCCCGGAAACGCGGATCGTCCTTGAGACGATGAAGCAACGAACGGCCAATGTCGCTCGACCGTCGTCGGAATACGTGATGTATACAACGTTGCGTGTTGGATCGCATCCCAGCAGATACTCGATCAAAAAAATCGCAAGCTGAGTTTTGCCATGTTGCGGCGGTTTGCTGCACATCAGTCGCGGCGAATTGCAGCGCACGATGCCCCGTTCAAATTTCTCGATGAGATACCGATGCACGCGTGAAGGTTTGTAGGTCGGAGCTATGTACTCGATGTATCCGAGCAGACTTGTGCGCGCCCGTTGCAGCGCAGCCTGCTCCCGTCGCTTCCGAAGCGCGTCTCTGAAGCTGTCGAGTTTGAATTTCTTCTCGCTCATTTGCTGCCTGTCAATCTGCGCTCCCACCATGCCGTTAAAGCGAGACTGCCAAAACTGAACCGAACATAGCGGCCAAGCTGAACGTGAGGAATCCGATCAAACGCGCGAGATCGGCATTGCTCGCGCACCCAGACGCGGCACTTTCCAGCGCTTCGCCAATTCCTCAGCCGTCAACACTTCGTAGAACGGCCCGCCCGCTGGTGGCTCTGGTTTTCGCAGTTGATGAAGTGCGCTCATGCCGTACCCCCTCGCAGCGCGTTGAGATTAGGCGAGCAAGCCGTTTAGCCTGCCCGCCATGCCTTTGCGGACACTGCTTTGCAGCGCTCGCCATCGGTAGCGTGGTGGGTGTACCTGCCCCGGCGCGGCAATTCGTGAAACTCGATTTTTGTTTTCTGTGCCTGCAACGTTTTTGCTTTCTGCACCTTGCTGCAATTCTTGAGTGAGGTGAGGTGATAAAGCCTCTATCTCTCTCTCTATCTCCACCTCACCCTCACCCTCACCCTCCACCTCAATGACGGCAAAGAGTTGAGGGTCAATAACATGAGCGGCTCCGTTACAAAAATCACAGTGTCCTCCGCAGCACACGCTTGACGACCGAATACCCTTCACCCGTTTGAGCTTCGTCTTGTTGAAGGTCTGCGTCGTCATACCGATCTCGACCGAAAAAAACTTATTCCTGAAAACTCGCACGCTCATCACCTGACGCAACTTCGGTAGTGCGCCGTTCGCAATCACCCAAGCCTCGTAAAACTTGCTCCCCGTTCCCGCGTTGGCATTGACGAAAAAATCCACGCGTCACCGCTCAACGGATCGAAGAAATTCAACTTCACAACCTGCCGCCCAAACCGATTCTGCAAAACGGCTGAGCGGCAGCACATATCCCGCACGCCCGCTTTCAGATGAGGCGCTCCGGCTCTTTGAAAACAGACCCTCCGAAATGCCCTCGCGCGATCCGTGCTCCGCTGAGCGCGCTGGCTTCCGCTGCATCACAATCGGCTGACTGGCGGCGCTCGTCATTACCCCGCCTCTTCTGAGTCGCGATAACTCAGCGGCTCAGCCGGAAACAGAAACTCCGATGTCTCCGAGAGAAGCAGGCATAGAAGCTTATGCCCGCCCGCTTCGCGCCTGTTTTCAATTTCCAGCTTCAGGTGTGCCGCGCGAAGTGGACTCTAGCCGAGTACTGGCATCCACCCGCCGCAATCACTTCCGGCAACGGCACCCGCTGGCCTATTCGCTCGCGCAAAAGTTTGACTATCGCATCCACTAGCCCACGCCGCTTCACTTCATCTCTTGACGCAAGCTCCTTTGTCGCGCTACGCTCAATCGTCATCGAAGACTCTCCAAATGCTCAGCCCCATTTCGCCTACCAGAGCGCGAGGCTTTGCTTTTTGTGCTAACTGGCTAAGCTGTGCTGAGCTAAGAGAGCTTCTGCGTTACCCGTTTTGTCGGCCAGCGGTCGAGAGATGAACACTCGCCCGTCCGCACCTTCAATCACTTTCCGAACTTCACAGCCGAGATAATCGACGACGACGAAACGCTCTGAGAGCGTCAAACTTACTTCGCCCGCTTCCACTCGACTGAGACGCTGCGCCGAGATGCCCGTATCTCTTTCAAGAATTTTCAAACTGAGTTTGCAGAAGCCGCGCCAGCGCGACAGCCACTCCCCCAGTTCGCCGCTTCCCAGTTGATCCGCCGCGATGAAATTCATGTGCATGATGAAGTGGAGTCTAGGACAGACCAGACAAAACGAGCCGTACATTCCGAGGTCGGAAATATACGGCTCGTGTTCTTGTGTTCTCAGCGAGTTACGAGAATGCGGCTATCGGCCCTTGAGGTTTTGCGCGACGTAGCTAGAGCTGTGTCCGGTGTAGTGCCCGATGTAGGCGAGAGCAATCAAACGCAGGTGGCGGGAATGCTCAGCCCTGCGACTGTTGACGAGACGGTGCAGAAGACGGCTGCTTTCCTTCCGACTCAGGAACTTATTCCTAAAAAAAAAAAAAAAAAAAAAAAAAAAAAAAAAAAAAAAAAAAAAAAAAAAAAAAAAAAAAAAAAAAAAAAAAAAAAAAAAAAAAAAAAAAAAAAAAAAAAAAAAAAAAAAAAAAAAAAAAAAAAAAAAAAAAAAAAAAAAAAAAAAAAAAAAAAAAAAAAAAAAAAAAAAAAAAAAAAAAAAAAAAAAAAAAAAAAAAAAAAAAAAAAAAAAAAAAAAAAAAAAAAAAAAAAAAAAAAAAAAAAAAAAAAAAAAAAAAAAAAAAAAAAAAAAAAAAAAAAAAAAAAAAAAAAAAAAAAAAAAAAAAAAAAAAAAAAAAAAAAAAAAAAAAAAAAAAAAAAAAAAAAAAAAAAAAAAAAAAAAAAAAAAAAAAAAAAAAAAAAAAAAAAAAAAAAAAAAAAAAAAAAAAAAAAAAAAAAAAAAAAAAAAAAAAAAAAAACTAGCGACAGAGAGCGAGCGGAACTGTCAGAGAAGAGTGCGCTGGCAGACGTGCAAAAATCAACGCCAAACCGTCAGTGATAAGCCGCCCTGCCGTCGCTAGCTCACAGAACGAAGTGCATCCTGCAAGTAGATGCTCAGCGAATGTCGTGAACCGCCATCTTTAATCCCGCGTCACTTTCGCCGCCGCTCTCCTGCCGTCTTCCATCGCCTTCTTGAATGCAGATCATGCTCTCCGACCAGCCGATTCAAATCAGCCCCGCGCTCCAGATCATAAAGCGGCTCGATCCCTTCACTCTCGAATGTGAGCTTGTCTGCCATATTAGCTAAGCGGCTCAGCTTCAATAGTAGTTGCGCGTGAGAAGAGATACAAGAAGAATTAAGTGGTGTCCTAACCCTGCGTTGAAGAGACTAGACCCTATGCCCGGCGTGATACGAGAAGTGATTGGCTTACCGTGTTGATCTTTACACTTTGAGCATCGTGCGAAAAATCCTTTTTGTCTCGCCGTTCCACTTCGGCGCAGTGACCCGTATTCAATGTGAAGTTCTACCGCCCCACAGTTGAGCATTTCATGCGCGAATACGCACTTCCAGCAACAAGTAGAAATCTTATTTTCCTGCTCTTGACTGCCACGTTGTCACCAGCCTGTCGTCAACGCAAGTTTAAGACAATACTACGCGCGTCCGCTAAGCGGACACGGCGAGAACATGCTCAAAATGAGCTGAATTTACATCCGGCTTACAGCAGCCCGATTCTCCGCTTTGCTTTCTGTCTGTAACAGAGGAGCTATGCCCTGATGAGGCGTTGTTTCGATGAAGACGCGCGAGCACAGCGCTTTCAGCCGCTCGATCTCCACAGCGTCAAAATTGTTCGTCGCCTCCATGACGTGCTGCGCGATCCGCACGTCAAGATCGCCGCCGTCATCGCTCTCTGGCGGCTGCGGCTGAGCGTTGACAATCACTCCGACCTGAACCTTCGGCCCCGGCGTCTGCGCCTGAAGCTCGCCGCTCAACTTCCCGAGAAGTTCAATGCAGCCGCGCACTTCACGGAGCGCCGAGATCGCAGCGAGCCACGACTTGTCTTTCTTCGCCGCCGTCGCAATCTCCCGGCACTCACTCAAGAGCCCCTGCACGCGAGAGAGCAAGCTGATCGCTTCAAGCGCCTGCCCCACTTCGTACGGCGCGCTCCGAACAACGCCCGCTGTCATGTGTGCTTTGTGTCTTTGCATCGCAAACACGCTCGCTTTAACTTGCGATGCGATCCGAGAAAGTGGAACTCTGCGCAAGATCGCGTCCTCGATGACCTGTTTTTCAGAGTGTTTACAGATTCCGCACGTCTGAGGCATTTGTTGATTCCGCGAGAGTTGGAACGGAAAAGGCTCTCAGCACTGAGATTAGCAGACTGCGGAACGTCTGCGAAACGATTGCCTAACAAAATTGGCATTCTACCTGTGCTTCTTGGGCAGCGGAGGTACTTTTTGGGCAAGTGGCTAAAGCCCAAGTTTCTTGATGTGCTTCTCCTTCACCGTGTACGTTTTCAGCAGTTGCGTGCCATTAAACGTCGCAATGAGAAATTCGCCCTTCCCGTTCCTCACCTTCTGCACGTCCGCAAGGGAGAATTGGCTTACCAGCGCAGAGCACGCGGCGTTGCTCCGTAGCCGTTTTGCCACGATTGTGTGAGCGGTGCTGCCCGATGGCTTCCACAACCACGCTCCCACTCTTATTCGACAGCAGAGCTACCGGCTCATCGTATCGCAAACAGGCCCAGCCGCCGTGCCGTTGGCGCATCCTTTGCTCACAATCGTGAGCACGCGCAGCGTGTCATCTGGCGAGGGCTTGAACGGGAGATACTGTTTTCTCGCGTTGATGCTTTGCGCGTTGAGCCATCCTGCCGGAGTGAAAATAGCTTCTGACGGCATCTGCGCCTTGCAGAAGGTCGGGTTGTGAATCCCATATCTTCGATGTAGACGAAACCGGAATCGACGCGAGCTGCAATCGCTGCGGCAACCTCAGCGTCGGAGAGATGGTCTGGCGCTTGCGCTCCCACAACGCAAACCGGTCGCGAAACGGCAAAGACATGGCGCATCAATCTGCTCTCTGGGTATAACCAGTATGGTTTTAGGCAGACTACTCCGACACTGCTTGCTGTGCAAGATATTCAAAAGGGCGTCGGAGCGAACGTCCGCGCATGGCGGCTGAAAAGGAAACTGACGCAGGACGTGTTTGCCGAGCGCGCTGAGCTGCATAGGGCGCATGTGGGCGAGATTGAGCGCGGCGAATCGAATGTGACGATTCAGACTCTCAAGCTGATTGCCGATACGCTGAAAGTCAAAGTAGTCGATCTCGTCAAGGTCTGTAGCTCGGAATCGGATTAGAGAAATTAAGGACCTTTCTGAACGCACCAAGCAATCCCGGCCACGATAAAGCTGGCAGCGAGAGAAATGAAAAAGCCTCGCAGAAGTACTGACATTGGCGATGCGTTATGCTTGACTTTTAATGCTTTGGATCGTCGGACAGCACAAGACCTCCAGCGCGCATGCCCGGAGGTCTTGGGTTGTCAGGCGTCGGATAGGCTATTGACGCCGTTTTTCCATTACTTCTTGAAACCGCTCCTCTTCGCGATCCAATCGTTTTTGCTCTTTCTGGTCCTCACGTCGAGCAATTTCTGCTCTTCGCGATCCAGTTCCCGATCCAACTCTTGCTGGCGTTCATGGTTTACGCCACCTCCAGTTGGTTAGCACGAGGCACGCTTTGCGAATCGAGATCGCGCTTCAGTAAGCGCGCGAGTTGTGCATAAGTGAAAGGCTCTGGTCGTCCGAGAACCACTCCCAAACCTCTCTTCGCGTCAGATTCGGAACAACGTCCGTGCAGTTCCAGAGTTGCCCGAGCAGCCACTCCGCACGCCTTTTCTCTGACAATCGTTCCACCAAAGATTGTGGCGCTCGCGGTAGAAATCCATCGTAATGTTTTTCCACCAGTCTTCGTTGTGATCCAGCGCTTCGAGCAACGCATCACGTAGATGACCGCCCGCGTGCCCGTACTTCTGAAGCATCTCAGCACTTCTTGGTCCACTCATACTCTTCTCCTCAACATGGATTTTGAACAAAAAGGCGAGAGTCTTCAAACTGCCTCTGAGTCAACGGCAGAATATGAAAACCCCTCGCTATGTCTTGCAAAAGCCATGTCTCGCGTCAGGACGTACCAAGTGAATCGTTTGACTCGCTAGAGCCGTTACTCACTGGCGCGGGCTTGAGTAAGCACGCAGTCCTACTGCTCTTCATACACCCTGCGGAGAAGACCGTCAAGGCCCAGTTTTGCTGCAATCGCGGTCGTCCGCTAAGTGACCTCAGTGGGGGCAGTTTGCGAGAGATTCGAGAGCCGACTTGTAAGCTTGGTACGCCATCCTGTGGCTCTCCGCGTAGTCTAGAAGCAGAAGCTTGTGCCTTGCCTCTGTGAGATATTGCTCCGAGTCCCGCCCTTCCACTGTGCGAAATGTCTTCTGGATGAGAGCGTCGGCGTAGTCAAGCTTTTTTGCAGATTTAGAGACGCATCCACCCAACATGGCCTTCTGTAGCATCCTGTCCGCAAAAGAAAGCTCGCTGAAAATCAGTGCTCGTACTTGACGTACTTATTCAGATCTGTTGGTAGGTTCGCTGCAACTGACCCTAATTGCTCGTCCAGTATACTCTCACGTTCTATCCTGCGAAGAGAGACTCCTTGAGATTCATCAAGAATGTGGTTGAGCGAGTTCGTGAGCTGTTCGACTTGTCCAATTTTGTCTTTCGCTAGATTGTAGTCCAAGGAAAACAGGCAGCTTCGCGCGTCAGGCAGGATTTCCGAGATACCTGTTGCCGACTGCGCGGCGAGCTTCCCGTCGATAGTCAAATTTCCCGGCCCGCAACAGCCGAACGCAGCGCCGCCGCTGTAGCCGACCGCATGGAAATTAGACCAGCGCGCGAGGCCGCCGCAGATGATCTTTCGGCCTTTTCAAGCCTCATCTTCACTAGCTTGCCTTCGTCCGGATTGTCGGACACTCTCGGCGTCTGGCAGATGCAGCCCGGTCTGAGAGCTAGGATCACTATCGCGATGCGAACGCATTTTTGCATAATTGTCGGTGGCCTTAAAGTCTCGAAGAATCCGACTCATTTTACCTTACCGAAGAGTTCGTCCCATTCCGCTAACGAAAGAAGCGGCGAGAATTGTCCCCAGAGCCATTTCTCGCCTTTACCCTCTGCCCAGAATACCGGCAGCACTTCTTTCTCGCCGTTTTCGGCCCTGAGCACAAGCAGAAATGGATCATAGTTTTCTGACAATCTATTCTTCAGACGCACTACCTTCACCACCTCGAATTTCCACTCCTTCGGAGAAGGGGAATGGTCGTTGGCGTAAACATGCCGGACTATATAACGAAATTCTTTCCCGCACCTGCAGCATAGTCCTAAGGAACGACCCTCGGACATCCTTATCGCCGCTTCCCGCAATAGCAGCTCGGCTTTGTGTTTTTCGCTGCATTCGATTTGGCTACATGTCTCCACCTCCTGTATCCAAACAATCGCTTGTTGTTTGGTTGCCGAATTTAACACGGATTTCTTTTTCGACATCGAAAAACGGCATTCATTGTAATCTCTCGGGCGGACTTTTGTCTGTGATTTGAAACACATCGTCGGTTTCTTCGCCGGGGGATTGATTGTTGAGTTTGCCCGCGATTAAGAGGGTCTGCATAGTTTCCGTAATCAGGTGTGGGTGTTGAAAAAGTCACGTCGATTAGCAGGATGAGATTCAGCAGAAGCATGTTAGAAGAAAACATCCGCCCATGCTCTGTTTGATTCTGATCGTCGGAGGACCTGCTGATCATGATGGGACAACACGACCGCTCTGAAGCGTTGTTCTACTACTTCCGGCTGGAAGATCAGGTTCCAGAGACCCACCTGCTGCGGCTGATCGAAAAACACATCAGCTTTGCCTTTGTGCGCGAAAAGCTGAAGGACAGCTACAGCGAGACCGGCCATCCGTCGATTGATCCCGAGCTACTGCTGCGCATTCTGCTGATTGGCTATTTGTACGGCATCACCAGCGAGCGCAAGCTGGTGGAAGAACTACAGATGCATCTGGCGTGGCGATGGTTCACGGGTTTGGGTTTCGATCAGGAGATTACCCACGCAGCGCGCGCAGGGTCGGTCCAAAACACAGACTTTTTCAACACCCACAGGCCATTACACTCATTGACCTTGGCCGGGGGCAGTTTCCTCAGCCGCCGCAGAAGAATGCAGAGGTAAGGCGCGCTGGTTTTTCGATGTAAGTTAAGCTGTAAATTAAGCGCCGACTGAGAGCCTTCTACCCCGTTTGATATGATGTTGGCTGCTCGTAAGTGATTGAATCCGCGCGGAAGGACTCCGAAACATTCCTCTTTTAAGGCATGGGTCGAAGGTTCGAATCCTTCCGCGCTCACCACAGTTCAGTGGCGATCTCTAGCCGATATGTTCACCCGTCAGAAGACCTCGTCCTTGCGGCCATGTCTCAACTGGGTGGGTCTGGTGGATCCGGTTGAAAGCTCAAGGGTTTTGCGAATTCAAGCTGGCTTCAACGAGGTCGGCCAGTTGTTGAGCCGTGAACTGGTTTCCCTCCAGGTTGGCGATCAGTTTTCCATCGCGATCGATCAGAGCGGTGTGCATGGTGTGCACGAACAGTCCTTCATCAGCGAAGGAGTTGACTCCGAAAAGGGCACATACGCGCTGAACGTCGGGTTCGGCGCCCGTGAGGAATCGCCAGTTCTCGGGATCGGCGTTCCACGTCTTTGCGTAGTCGAGCAGAACCTCGGGACGATCGTGAACCGGATCGAATGTGACGGAGAGCAGAATCAGGTCACGACCCAAGCGTCCCTTCTGTAACTTCTGTACCACTCTAAAATTGTTGGATAGCCGGTAACAATAATCCGGCAATATGCACCTGGTGTAGACAAAATTCAGGACGACCAGCTTGCCTATGAATTGTCTCAAACGAACCGGACGGTTCTTTTGGTCGATGAGTGCGAAATCGGGAACCGGGGACCCGGGCAGCACCGGATCAACCCCTTGACCTCCGAGAGCTTTGTCGAGAGTGCGCAAGCGTCGGGCGTTTGAAGGTTCACGCTCGGCACTATCGTAGGTTCGGATGCGGACCTCCTCGGCGTAGTCCGCCTCTTTCGTCGGCACCAAACGGAATTCGATCAAGCTGCCGCGGGTTACGCCGTCGAGAAGTTTCGGGTCACGCACAATCACCGGCAAGACTTTGGCATCCATGAAGCCGGCAACTTCCTGGCAGGAAACGACCAGTTTCCGATGAGCGGCGTCGACGCTCAAAACAAGACCATTCACAGAGTGTGGCTCGACAGCAAAGCCCCTTGTGGACATCACACTTGCGAGCGAAGCAACGAAGAATAGCCAGCGTACAGTTTTCATTGGGCTGGGACCCTCCTCGCGGATGAAATCCGGTTCGCTTGCCCGACCCGAGTCTTCACCCCCAACGTGTAGCTCCTTCGCTCCAGCTTGGTGTAGGCCTGTGCGAATTCCTTGATCTCGATAAACTGATTTTTGGCAACTCCTGAAAAAGTCTGCCGCGTGTTGCTGGCCGGCCACCAGATCTCAATATTCTTGAGCCGGGCGTTCTTTCCTAACCCGATGTGCTGTTGTAGCGGAGAGGCGCCGAACGAGCCTCCGCTCCCAACCGTGCGATAGATGAAGCGCTCCCCCTCGCCCCTGTTGTCTACCGTGAGCTTGATGCGCGCTCCGATTGCGGCGCGGTTGCTCTTCACGCCAACCAGCTTGAGGGTGATCCAGTCATTGTCGTTTCCGGGATTCTTGAATACCCGGAGGGCATGCCGATCTCCGGGCACCGCCCCGCCAACCACCTCGACGAGGTCCTCGTGCCCGCTGTTTTCCAAGTCTGCAAACGCCACGCCATGTCCTTTGTGTAGCTCGCCAGTCCCCGAGGACGCCGTAACATCCACGAACCGTTTTCCTCCCTGATTGCGAAAAAGGACGTTTGGAAGAATATCGCCGTAAGGCGGAGTTCCCGTCCCCAGATAAAAATCGAGAAAGCCGTCGTTGTCGATGTCGCCGAAATTGGCCCCCATCGGGTCAAATATGCGGTCCAGGCCGACTTCTGCGGTCACATCGCGAAAGGTTCCGTCGCCATTGTTGTGATAAAGCTTAAGGGTCTCCACATTGTGAGGAACTTGAAGCTGGCTTCGAAGAGCCTCCTCCGGTGACATGTAGTAGCTGGTTACGAAAAGGTCGGGAAATCCGTCATTGTCGTAGTCGAAAAACCAGGTTGCGAAACTATTCAACGGGCCTTGGATCCCGGCCTGCTTGGCAACTTCGGTGAAGGTTCGATCATGATTGTTGTGATAAAGAAATTTTTCGCCGCCCAGGTTGGACACAAAGAGATCCGCGAATCCGTCGTTATCGTAATCTCCGGCCACTACGCCTTTGCTGAATGCCACCCGATCGACGCCCGCCGCATGGGAAATATCTTCGAACGTTCCGTCACCTTTATTGCGATATAGCTTGCTGGGCCCCTGTTCGTTGCCGATAAACAAGTCGACGAAGCCGTCGTTGTCGATGTCGGTCCAGACTCCGGTTTGCGTAGCCAGAAGATCGTCCAAGCCTGCTTGCCGGGTAACGTCAGTGAATGTTCCATCGCAGTTGTTTCGAAGCAGGGAACTGTGCTGGGGGATCTGCCAGCCTCCGCGGAGCACGAATAAATCCATGCAACCGTCATTGTTGTAGTCCGCTTGAATGATGTTGAGTCCGCCCAATTGATCGGTAATCCCTGCCTGAACCGAGCGGTCGGTAAACGTGCCGTCTCCGTTATTATGAAAAAAGCGCAAGGGCTGGCAGGGATCGAAACTCGATATCATCACGTCGAGGAATCCGTCATTGTCGAAATCGTCGATGATGACTCCCCCAGCTTCTGAGAAAGAATTCAGTCCGGCCGCGGAAGCAACATCAATAAAGCGCCCTACGCTGTCTTTCGACGCGAAAGCGGAAGGCGGGATGAGGTATTTTGCCGGAACCCCGGACGGATACTTGCCTAACGTCATGTAAGCAAGGTTCAGCAGCCACCTGACTTCGAGCGAGTCCGGCTTCTGCGCGAGGAACTCCGAGAAATACTGCACTGCCTTTTCTGAATCTGCCTGGTTTCGATAGATGACCGGTATACGCGGAGGGAAAAGGCAGCGTTCGCCCGGCGAGACGTAGACGTCATTCTCCATCTCAGACTTGTGAAGGTAGGCTGTGCCTAAAACTTCCTGCAACTCGGGAACCAGTTTGGGCGACTCGTTTTGAGCCAGGCGATACGCTTCCAGCCACTCTTTGATCGCCTCATCCATATCGCCTTGATAAGCGAAGATTTGCGCCAGGACAAAGTGCACTTGTCCCAGCCGATCCGGATGGTCGGTAACGAAGCTATTGGGATCATTGGGATCGAGGAAGCGCTGCAGGTGACTGATGGCCCCAGGCACCAGTTGTTTGCGGATTTCGCAGACGGAACGCGAATCGCGATTCCAATCGGCCGGCTTGGGAAAATTCTTAAACGCGATTTCAATCTCGACCGCTCCGGAAACGTCGGGTGGATAGACAACAGCACCCCGGCCGGCCAGTGCGAGAAGCGCGGTTGGTGTCATTCCTTGTCCGCCCATTCCTTGTCCGCCCATTCCTTGTCCGCCCATTCCTTGTCCACTCATTCCTTGTCCACTGCCGGAAGTGGGTGTGCCCGGTTGCGCAGGCGCTTGAGCAGACGCAATTGAATTCGCGGGGCCGCAGGCCGTGGCGTCAGGGTCCTGGAGGGCTTTGAGCACGGCATAGCCGGAGGAAATCTTGACTGGACCCGCCACTTGCCCGGAAGGAACGTGGGTCAGCGCATCTCGGAGTTCGGTGCGTAGACTCGCCGGATTCATCTTTCCCAAGAACCCGCCATTGGGGGCACTGGGGTCCAGCGACTCTTGTTTTGCGAGAGCGGCGAAATCCCCGCCCGATCGCAACTGCTGCGCCAGTCTCGCAGCCTCTGCCTCAGAGTCGACCACGATGATGCAGAACGGCTGCGCATCCGTGGAGGCATTTTGGGCCTGGCCCAGCGGCGACGCAATACCTAATAGCAATGCTGCGCCGAGGACACCTGCCGCAAACCGGCAAACCCTGCTCAGGTCCATTTCTCAGAGCCTTCCACTATGGTTATGTATCGATCGATGGGCAGATTCGTAAATCGTTGTGTGCCTCCTCCAGGTTTAGGCCACAAAACCTCCAGCCAGTCGACCGCAGTGCGTTTCCCAAGACCCAGAACTACTCTCGGATCGTGAGACGACAAGAAACTTCCGCCGCCGACTTTCTCGCGACTTCGCTTGAGATCAGCAGATTGATAGGTGAGACGCGCCCCGACGGCATCCCGGTTGGACTTGGTCCCCACTAATTTCACGCCCAACCAGTGGTTTTTCTTCCCGGCGTTATTGCGCAAGAGCAATGGCGCACCATCATTGACCGTGATCAGCAGATCGACCGCGCCATCATTGTTGAAATCTCCCGTTGCCAGGCCACGGGCAGCAAACGTCTTCGCAAACACCGGGCCGCTTTCCGAACTGACGTTTCTGAACTTGCGGCCGTCATGCTGGAACAACAAGAGGGGTTGGCGGTATTTCACCTGGCTTGAAAAATCTTCGACCTGGTCATCGGGAAAGCCGTTGGACAAGACCAAATCCAAATCTCCGTCATTGTCATAGTCGAAGAACTTAAGACCCCACCCACTCAAAGACTTGGTTGCCAGACCGATACCCAATTGCATTGCCTGATCTTCAAAAGTTCCGTCACCACTATTGTGGTAGAGGGAAAATATCTCCTGGTCAATATTGGCGACAAAAAGATCCATCCAGCCATCCTGATCGAAATCTGCGGAGTCGACCCCCATTCCAGACCGCGCACGGCCGTCCTCACTGTAAGCCACATCGGCCTTGAGTCCCGCTTCCTCAAACCGCGCGCCGTCCCGGTTCAGAAAAAGGAAGTTTCCGACGGTATCGTTGGCCACAAAGAGATCCATGCGGCCGTCATTGTTTACATCGGCAGCGACCACGCCCCAAGCTTTACCGAGGTGCCTGGCAATCCCTGACCGCTCACTGAAATCGGTGAAGGTTCCGTCGCCATTGTTATGAAACAGCCAGCTCGGCATCGGTCGGAATACAAGTGGAATGCAGTAGTGATGCTTCCCGTCTGAACTGATGCCGCACCCGGTTGCTTTATCGAACTCGGCGAATTGGCAGACGAAAAGGTCCAGCCGGCCGTCATTGTCGTAATCGAACCACACCGCGCTGGAGGCCCATCCTTGAACTCCCACCCCGGCTTTTTCGGTGACGTCGGTGAAGGTTCCGTCGCCGTTGTTGTGATAAAGCACGCTGCGGCCATACTGACTGACGTAGATGTCGGGGAGCCCGTCATTGTCGTAATCGCCCACCGCCACGCCCATTCCATAGCCTCCACCTTTGAGGCCGGCTTTCTCGGTAACGTCGGTGAAAGTGCCATCACGGTTGTTGTGGTAGAGGACATTGCTCAGTGGTGTCGAAGGCGTAAAGAAGTCACATTTGCCGCTATTCACTATGAAGATGTCTTGCCAGCCGTCATTGTCGTAGTCGAGAAACGCACACCCTGGGCCCGTTGATTCCGGCAGATATCTCATCGGCGATCTCGCCGCAAAGTGAGTCCAGGTCATTCCGCTTGCCGCAGGAGGCACTTCTTCGAAAGCGCTCGCTCCCGGGAGCGACGCAGAGTCCGCGACGGGGCTGAGATCCGGGATGAGATAAGGAACGAAATAAGGAACAACGCAAGTCCCAGCAATGGCCTTAAGAAGCTGGCGCCGCGAGAGGTGCGGCGCCCGAGACGTTCCCTCGAACGGCATGGTATATTCTTTTACCACAGGCCGCGAATCCGCGAAACGCCGATTTTGCAAGCGAATCCTTCTCGTCGAGCTCGATGGCGATGACGCTATTGGCTGTTCGGGAGCATGAGTCCAGAGCAGTGTCTTCTTTTGCCAGCCAAGGCTGCCGTAGCCATCTTGTCCATCGCTTTCTCTCTCTCGCACTTCTGCTGGCGGTTTTCTGCCATCCAGCCACCTTGGTTGCTCAAGCCCGAGAGAACAGCGGAACGTTTGACGAGTGGATTGCAAAAGCTGCCAATGCCCGCGAGGCCGGACGCACCGCGGAAGCCATCGCAGACTACCAGCATGCCGTCGAATTGCAGCCGGGATGGGAAGAGGGTTGGTGGTATCTCGGCACACTGAATTACGATATCGATCATTTCGACGACGGGAAAAAGGCCCTGCAGAAGGTCGTGGAACTGGATTCCGCGATGGGGGAAGCGTGGGCTTTCCTTGGATTATGCGAGTTCGAACTGCAGGACTACAAAGCTTCGTTTGCCCATTTGCAGCGCGCACAAGGCTTGGGTTTTGGGGAAGATGCCGACGTCGCAAAGGTCGCACTCTATCATCTCGCTCTGCTGCTGAACCTGAACGGCGAGTTTGAGAGGTCAGCCGACCTGCTGACCACCAAGTTCGGGTCGGGTGTTGTCCCGGATCCTATTAAGGCCGTCCTGGGGTTGGCCTTACTCCGCATTCCGCTCCTGCCGACCCAAGTAGACCCGGCCCATGACGCCATGCTGCAGGCGGCAGGAGAGACGGCCGCCCTGCTGGCAAACCGCAAAGCTGACGCTGCATTTGCAAGCTTCGAACAAATGCTGGCGAAGTACCCGCGCACACCCTACGTCCACTACGCTTATGGAATGGCTCTGGCTTCGGTCTCGCGGTACAAGGAGGCCGAGTCGCAATTCGATCAGGAAACCAAGGTTACTGCGGAAAGTGCGCTGGCTTGGATCGGATTGGCTGCAGCGCTCGTGGAGCAGAGACGCGGACCGGAAGCCGAGGCCGCGGCACAACATGCGATTCAACTCGACCCCCAGTCGGCGGCTGCGCAGGAAGTGTTTGCGCGCGCTCTGCAACTGACCGGCAAGAGCGAGCAGGCCGCAAGGGCCACCGCGAAAGGCACTGTTTTGCGGGACGCTCCGGTTGCGGTGGACACTCTGCAAGCAAAACGATATTCCCTCGCTGACAAACGGGAGACGAGTTCGGTAGCGGCCCCGTCGAAAACGCCAGAGCGCACCGGACCGAACGCGGATTTCGACGAACTGGCTCACCGGGCCGAGTCTGCCAAGTCTGCCGGCAATATCGCCGAGGCCACACGCCTCTACGAAGCCGCCTTGAAGGTTCGCCCCGAGTGGGGGGAAGGTTGGCTAATGTTGGGCACCTTCGCTTACATGGAGGGAAGGTTTTCCGATGCGGTCACGGCTCTGCGAAAGTCCGTGAAGTTGGATGCGAAGCGAGCCGAGGCGTGGACTGTCCTGGGCTTGACGGAGTTTAAAATCGAAGACTACCCGAATTCTCTGATTCACCTTAAGCGAGCCAGTGACCTTGGATTTGGCGGCAACCCGGCCGCGGTCCAATTCGCCAAATACCATCTCGCGCTCCTGCTGAACCTGAACGGCGAATTCGATCGAGCCCTGGAACTACTGATCTCAGAGGCAGGAACTGGTGCGCTGGCTGAAAAAATCCAGTTCGGAATGGGCATTTCTTTGCTGAGGATCGCAAAACTTCCGGATCAGATTTTGGGTGCCGATCGCTCGTTGGTTCTCAAGGCCGGCGGGGCAGCAACTTTGCTCTCCGAAAGCCGCTACGATCTGGCGTTTCCAATTTTTGACGAACTGATCCGTGGCTACCCTGATACACCGTTCTTGCACTTTGCCTATGGGAGCGCGCTGGCCTCCACGTCAAACTATGACCAGGCGAGAGTGCAGTTACTCGAAGAGACAAAGCTCAATCCTTTGAGCGCTCTTGCCTATGTGCGTCTGGCCTCGATTAGCCTGATTCTCCACGATCCCCAGCAGGCTCTTCAATTCGCTAATAAGGCCGTGGCTATCAATCCTGAGTCGGCCGAAACGCACTACGTTGTAGGTCGCAGCCTGCTCGAAATCGGCGACGCCCAGGGTGCCGTGAATGCGCTGGAGATCTCGCGGCGGCTTGCGCCGGGTAGCCCAGCGGTACATTTCAATTTGGCTCGTGCTTATACAAAAATACATCGTTCGACCGATGCTGATCGTGAGCGCGCGGAATTCGAGCGCCTGCAGGCGGAAGATCACAATCCTGCGACCATGGGAGTACGACCTCCCCATTCTCCTGACGCAACAGCGGGAGAGAGCTTCCAGCAAAACCAGCTCAGGTAGCGGTCAGTGACGCGAGATGATTGACAGCGGGCTTGATTCACACGCTGAGGGATCGAGTGGTGTGTCAGACGCTACGGAATCCTTCCGCGCTCACCATAAAATGCCCCTCCAAGTAGTTTCTCTCTCTGTGACCCCGTGTCCCTGTGGTCGAGATCCGAGTTCGTGTGGGGATAGCCGCCCTCGGCTGTCCTCCCGGCGGAGCACGGGAGGCTGCGGGCCCAGTTCCACTTAGGCCTACGCCGCATCGGCTCCCGATGTCTTCGCAACCGCAACTCGTCGCAGCGGCTCCGCGATGGCCTTCATCACCTTCTCAAATCCTGCGAAGTCGAGCGACTGTGCTCCATCGGACAGCGCGCGCTCCGGGCAGGGATGCACTTCAATGATCAGTCCATCCGCTCCCACCGCTACCGCCGCCCGCGACACCGCTGCAATCAGACTCTGCTTGCCCGTGCCGTGAGAGGGATCGGCGATCACCGGCAGATGAGAAAGATCGCGCGCCAGCGCCACCGCCGCCAGATCGAAAGTGTTGCGCATTTCCGTTTCGAACGTTTTGATGCCGCGCTCGCAAAGCACAACCTGGTTGTTTCCCCCGGAAAGCAAGTACTCCGCGGCCAACAGCCACTCCTTCACCGTCGCCGACGGGCCGCGTTTCAACAGCACCGGCATGTTCACAGTTGCCAGCCGCCGCAGCAGCGCGAAGTTCTGCATGTTGCGCGCTCCGACCTGCAGCATATCCACATGCTCGCAAATGATGTCCACATCTTCGGTGCTCATCACTTCCGTCACCACCGGCAGTCCGAATTGCTCGCGGGCCTCACGCAGGATCTTCAACGCTTCCAGGCCGAGTCCCTGAAAATCGTAGGGAGAAGTGCGCGGCTTGTACGCCCCGCCGCGAAGCATCGTAGCTCCGGCGCGCTTTACCGCGTGAGCCGTGCTGAGCAATTGCTCGCGCGATTCCACCGAGCAAGGTCCGGCGATGATCACAACTCCCGGTCCGCCGATCGGGACTCCACCCACTTTCACGACCGTCCGCTCCGGCTTCACTTGGCGGCTGACCAGTTTGAAAGGCTGGGCGATCGCGACCACATTCTCCACGCCGGGCGCGACTTGCAGCGCCTCGATTTCGTGGCGGCGCCCATTTCCCACCGCCGCCACGATGGTGCGCTCCACTCCGCGCGTAACGTGCGGCTGATAACCCGCCTCGCGGATGCGCTCGATGATATGCGCAATCTCCTGTTCGGTCGCTTTCTCGGACATGTTGACGATCATCGGCTCTCTCCCGAATAAATCTTTTCACCACGAAGGCACAGAGACACAGGACAAAAAAGAACAATCAACGATTTGAAGGTTTTCTCTGTGCGTCCGTGCCCCTGTGGTGAAAGCCCTATATTGTAAAAAAGCAAAGGCCGCGATTTTTGCAATCGCGGCCTTTGGCTGAACCTTGCTTGAATCTAGGCGATCATGGCTGTCGATCTCCCCGCAAGTTCCGCCGCAGCCGCTACTCCGGTAAACCAGTAGTAGCGAAACGGCCCGGTAAACGAGGTAAATCGCATCATCCAATCAATTCCATCTGACGTTTGAGCCGCGGAGGCTGTGCCCGCCGATCGCCCTATTGTATCGAACTGGCGACAGCCGAGAACGCGTTGTTGGCGTTCGATCCGATCAAGCGTACCGTCCCTACCACCAGAATCAGGATGACCGCCAGCATTACTGCGTATTCGGCAATATCCTGTCCCCCATCTTCCTGCCACAATCTTTGCATGAATCCGTACATGCTATACCTCCAATCCAGCGCCTATCCCTTGCGAAAGGGCAGACGAAATGTCCACCCATAATGCAGCACGGCGTAGTGCTTGTCAATCGAGGAAATCAGTAAGCAGTTTCCCAGTTCCCCGTTCTCAGTTCCCAGTAAGACTAACCCTGCCGCGCGACTAATTCAGGTGAAAACGCTTGACAATCCAGTGTCCATACGCCGTGCTCCTCTGAGAACTCAGCTTCATTCCGTCATCGTTGCTTTCCGGCCACCGTTCTGTTGAAATGGGCGATCACTCATCCCAGCAATCCAAAACGAGAGAGAACCCGATGCAGTGGTATTTCTTTTTCTTCCTGGTGTCTGGTTTCTGCAGCGTCCTTTATGAAGTGGTTTGGCTCCGCCTGGCCATGGCGCAATACGGAGTCACCACCCCGCTGGTATCACTGGTTCTCTCGACATTTATGTTGGGACTGGGCCTGGGCTCTTGGGGCGCCGGACGTCTGCTTAAGAGATGGAAACAACGGTTGTCCGTACCCTCCCTGCGTCTCTACGCTCTCACTGAGTTGCTGATTGGCATTTCGGCTTTTGCCGTTCCCTTCGAACTGTCCTGGGGAAGAGCGCTTCTGGAAAGGTTCGAAACTCACGGATTGTCCTCCTCCGGTTTTTATTTGGCAGCGGGAGCATGGATTGCGCTTTCCCTCGTGCCTTGGTGCGTCTGCATGGGAGCGACCTTTCCCTTCGCCATGTTCGCCATTGAAGAAGAATCTGGCCGGGAGTCCCCGCGCACTTTCAGCTACTTATATCTTGCCAATGTTCTTGGCGCAGTTGTGGGCGCGTGGTTTCCCCTGCTGCTGATTGAAGCGCTGGGCTTTCGAAAAACTCTGCACGTCAGTTCCGTCCTTAACTTCGTGTTGGCCCTTGCCGCCTTCACTCTCAGTCTTCGCCGGACAAAAAACGCAGCCGCAGAGCGCGCCGCCACTGCGGAGCCCTCTCCGCCTTTCGCTCTTCCAGGCACAGAAGTCCGCAAACTGCTAGGGCTGCTTTTTGCCACTGGTCTTACCAGCATGGCGGCCGAAGTGATTTGGGTGCGCCTTTACACGCCATGGCTGGGTACCGTCGTCTATGCTTTTGCCGCCATTCTCGCGGTTTATCTTGGAGCTACTTACGCCGGATCTTTGATTTACCGTAAGCGACTGTTGCGTCCTGAATCGTTAGGCAGTCTCGTGTGGGCGATCCTTGCCTTCACCATCTTTCTCCCCTTGCTTGCGGTTGATCCCAGGTTCAACCTGCATCCATTTCTGCGTTTAGCGCTTGGTGTGGTCCCATTTTCGGCAGTGCTGGGATTCTTGACTCCACTCATGGTCGATCGTGTTTCTAACGGCGACGGCGAGCGCGCTGGCCGCGCCTACGCGGTGAACGTGGTGGGCTGTATCCTCGGACCGCTGCTTGCCGGCTTCCTCTTGTTGCCTTGGCTGGGCGAGCGCGCGTCGCTGGGTGTGCTCGCGCTGCCCTGGTTTGCAGTTGGCCTGCTCATGACAAAGTCGCCGCTTTTCTTCCAGAGAGACCTGCCCGCTCCCGGCATACGGTGGGGATTCGCTGCTTTGGCGGCAGCCTCGGCAGTCCTGTTCTTTTCGACAAGTAATTTCGAAGATCAGTTCGCGCATCGGTGGGTCAAGCGCGACTACACGGCTACGGTTGTGGCCAAGGGTGATACGCGCCTGGAAAAGCGGCTTCTGGTCAATGGCCAGGGCATGACGGGCATGCGTCCCGTCACCAAGATGATGGCGCATTTGCCGCTCGCCATGCTGGACCGCAGGCCGGCCAACATTTTGATCATTTGCTTCGGAATGGGAACTACCCACCGCTCCGCTCTTTCCTGGGGCATATCTTCCACGGTGGTCGAGTTGGTGCCAAGCGTTCCGCAAGTTTATGGTTTTTTTCATGCCGACGGGCCCAGCCTGTTGCAATCCCCACGTTCCCACCTGGTGATTGATGACGGGCGCCTTTTCCTCGATCGCACCTCCGATCAGTACGATGTAATCACCATCGATCCCCCGCCGCCCGTGGAAGCGGCTGGTTCCAGCTTGCTCTACTCCACTGAGTTCTACACCCTGGTCAAACGCCACTTGCGTCCCGGAGGAATTCTCGAGCAGTGGTTGCCCAATGGAGAGCCGATCGTGAAGTCGTCGGTAGCCAAAGCGCTGCGGCAATCCTTTCCCAATGTGCGTGCATTTGTTTCCGTCATGGATTATGGGACTCACTTTCTCGCCACCATGTCTCCCCTGCCAACGGTCACTGCCAGCACGCTGGCCTCCCGCATGCCCGCCCAGGCCGCAGCCGACATGATTGAGTGGGGCCCCGAGTCTTCTCCCGAACGGCAATTCGCCGCGGCCCTGAGCAGGGAATTCCCGCTGGACCAGATGATTGAACGCTATCCCAATGCTCCCGCCATGGAAGATGATCGGCCGGTGAACGAGTACTACTATTTGCGGCACCGTCCTGTCTTCGATCGCATGTTGTCGGAGTTATCGGGAAATGGAACGATTGCTCAACGTTGATTTGAAATTGTGCATCACCGACGAGAGCAAGATCTACAATTTCCGGACTGCGCAATTCCACAACGTCCGCCATGAAGCGGATCAAGCACAAGGACAAGATTCTTGTGCGCGCGGCGACGTCCACACGAATATCGTCAGGAGTTTAGAGGCTATCAGGCTATCTCATAAATCGGGTTGGGAAGGGCTGCGGGCTTCACAGGGCTGCGGAAGTTCAGGATTCGTATCAGGGCACGGGTTCACCCGTGCCGCCCAGCCAAGAAAGACGCGGGCTTTAGCCTCTGAGGTAGCTTCGCGTCCCGTCGAGGGTTTATGAGATGGCTCTCCTTACTTCTGCGGCGGGATTACTTCTCGGGCTTGCCCTGGTCTTTTAAAGGTTGATCCAATTCACTACCAGCACCAAGACTACGCCGATAACCACTTGCAAGAGTGACCGACACGCCAACGAAGGCGTACTGGAGGTTGCGCCTCAGGTCATTTGGTTGTTTTTCTGGCGGCTTCGGTGTGCCGCTTGCCACATTTGGCATTAGTCTCAAGATGCCCTCCCACCAAAAAGCTCCTGCCCCCATGAATATTGAGTCAGGGCCTTGTGCCATAGTGGATCGCAACGCTAATTCCGATTGCGAAGCATTACAAGAGTCTTTGGGCTCCAGTGGGCTACTTTTGTGACGGGATTGGCTGCTCAGGCTTGCGCTCACTACCTTGATCTTTGGAACCCTTGATGGGTTGTCCTGGGCAGGCTACACCGCGGCATCTCGCACTACAGCCCCAACCGCCGTCGCCGCGCACACTCCCATGGAAAGATAGAACAGGCCGAACCACCGCTCTTGCCAGTTCGGCAGAACCAGAAAATGAAGAGACACGTAGGCCAGCGTCACCGCAAACAATACCCGCATCCGCTTTGCGGCCAGACCAACCACCCCCAGCAGCAGGAAGGGCAGGAAAAAGCTTTCCGCCATCAAAGTTACTCCCGACCTGAAGGCGGCAACGTATTCTCGCAAGGAAAGCCCGACGGTCATTTCTGCGGGCGCAATCGGCACACCAACAAAGTTCCGGTAGTAGAGCATCCCAATGCCATAGTCACCCGCGAAGTGGTTAATGCAGAGTACCGATGCAACCGCAAGCGCCGCCAGCACACTGGCTTTCCAAAGTTCAACTCTCCGCTCCATCCAGCCCGCCAGAATAGTTGGGCCAGCCAACACCACGAAGTCAGTGCGGAAGTAAATGGATGCCAGGAGCAACGTCACTCCGGAAGCAAATCGCCTCTTTTCAAAAATCAGGTACAGCGCCGCGAACGCAATCAGCGTCGCCAGCGCGTCGGCGGTTGGGTCGCGCCCCAGCATCGTAAGAGGCGGACTAATCATCAACAAAAGGGAAATCGCAAACGTGAAGATTCGCGTGGTATAACGGCCGACCCATAGGAAAACCAGGGCCCCAAGCAAAAAATACGAAGTAACCGAGATCAGAATTCCCGATTGCACCAGCCCCAGACCGGTCTTGCTGACCAGCCAGAGCGTCTGATTGTAGAGAGGGCGAATCGCGAACAGCGGCAGAAACTCTGCGTAGCGATAAGGGTTCGCCGCCCGTTCCCGCCGCGATCGGTTCTGGTCGTCAGGCACGCCTGCCTGACGTCCCACCAGAATCTCACGTTCCCATGCAGGTACTGAGGACCGCAGTTCGGAGTACACCCGCTCATGGATACGAACCACGTCGCGCTCTTCCATGAGTAGCGCATTGCCCATGTACTGAATCGCGTCCATGTCATAGATCGGCTTGCGGTAGAGGTGTATCGAGGAGCCACCGAGCAACAACAGGTAAATGCCCACGATAGTCCATCGCCGAAAGCCGCTGCGCATAATTCGACGCCCTCCCGGGCAACGAGCGATTGCAACCTGAACCGCATTCGAAGTGCGGGCTAGTTTCTCACAAACAAAGCCAAGGCGGCACCATAAGCCAAAACATCCCCAAACTCGAGAGCCCGTCCACTCCGAGAACTGAGAACTGACCACTGACCACCGACCACTGTTCTACAATCTTCCCGTGCCCCTACTCCACAACCTCCGAGTCACCCTGGAAATGATCAAGTGGGAGCACTCCATCTTCGCTCTCCCTTTCGCTCTCTGCGGAGCCATGCTGGCCGCCTCTGGCCTTCCCCCGGCCCATCAACTTCTGTGGATCGTAATCGCGATGCTAGCCGCCCGCTCCGCCGCCATGGCCTTCAACCGCCTCGCCGACGCTGCCATTGACGCCGCCAATCCCCGCACTCGCACCCGCGCCCTCCCGGCCGGCCATCTTTCGCCCGCCTTCGTCGCCACCTTCGTCATCGTCTCCTGCGCCATCTTCATTCTCGCCGCCGCCCAACTGAATCGTCTCACGCTCTGGCTCTCTCCGGTTGCGCTCGCCGTCCTGCTGCTTTATTCCTACACCAAGCGCTTCACGCGCTGGTCGCACCTCGTCCTTGGATTCGCTCTCGGCATCGCTCCCGCCGCCGCCTGGATCGCCGTTCGCGGCTCCCTCGATCCCCGCATCCTTCTCCTCACCGCCGCCGTTACATTCTGGGTCGCCGGTTTCGACATCCTCTACGCCTGCCAGGATTTCCAATTCGACCGCGACGCCGGACTTCACTCCATCCCCCGCCACCTCGGCATCCCCCGCTCGCTCTGGATCGCGCGCGCCTTCCACCTCTTCATGCTGCTTCTGCTGATCGCCCTGATCCCAGCCTTCACTCTCGGTAAGTTGGCGCTAGCCGGCGTTATCGCAGTATTGCTGCTCCTGCTCTACGAACATTCCCTGGTCAAGCCCGACGATCTCTCCAACCTGAACGCCGCCTTCTTCACCATGAACGGCATAATCTCAGTAGTCTTTGCCCTCTTCATAGCAGCAGACTTGCTCTTGCGGAAGTAAAAGAGAATCGTGCGGGGACGGGCGCCTCGCGACCCTGCCCTGAGCGAAGCCGAAGGGTCCACCAAGCGAAGCGACGCATCTCGGCACCGCTTTCAAGCGGAAGGGAATCCCCGGTGCCGCAAGAATAAAACCGGCGTCCCCGCCCCCTGCGGCGGTAACGCCGGTTTCCCCATTCCCTTCCGGTGACGGAGGGCGTGAAGATCACCGATCAGAATCTTGCTACTCCTGATCTCACGCTAATCATCCCCCGGCCCCAGCCCTCATTTGTCAGGCCGATGTCAACAGTTTGTAAAAAACAGTCTGCCTCCTCCGGTCACGCCATTCCCTTCGTAACTCAATCCCCCGCCCCGAAACTGATAGCATAAAGATTCCCCAACCAGCATCGTGCGATCATTGCTCCACCTCGGCATTCTCCTTCTTGCTCTTCCGCTCGCCTTCCCCGGCGAAGCGCAGAGCAACGCCGGAGAGCTCCGCCTCAAGGTCACCGGACCCGACGGCATCCCCCTCAAAGCCTCAATCGAACTTTCCAGCGACGCCATCCAGTTCCACCGCGCTTTCTCCACCGACGATTCCGGCCAGCTCACCGCCCGTAATCTTCCGTTCGGCCGCTACCGTCTCCAGGTCCTGGGTGAATCTTTCTCCCCGTACGATGGCCTCATCGAAATCCATTCCGCGATTCCCACCGAGTATGTAGTCAAGCTCAACATCGCGGCTCTGAGCACCGCCGTAAACGTCACTGCCGGCGCCACGCTCCTCGATCCCGAACGCACCACCACCATCAACCACCTCGACTCCAAAGCGATAGCGGACCGTCCCGCATCGCTCCCCGGCCGCTCGCTTCCCGATCTCGTCAACTCCCAGCCCGGCTGGCTCTACGAAGGCAACGCCGTCCTCCATCCCCGCGGCTCCGAGTATCAAACCCAATTCGTCGTCGATGGCATTCCGCTCACTGACAACCGCTCGCCCAGCTTCGGCCCCGAACTCGAAGCTGACGACGTCGACTCCCTCACCATCTACACCGCCGGCATCCCCGCCGAATACGGACGCAAGATGGGCGGCGTCATCGAAGTCAACACTCAGCGTGACGCTCACCCCGGCCTGCACGGCCAAGTCGTTCTCTCGGGCGGCAGCTTCGATACCGCCGGAGCCTTCGCCAGCGCTCAAGATTCCTGGGGACACAACACCGTCGGCGCCAGCGCCTCCGGCAACATGACCGCGCGCTATCTCAATCCCGTCGTTCCCGAGAACTACACCAACCGCGGCACCACCGGAGACTTCTCTTTAAGCTATGATCGCGACATCACGCCCAAGGACCGCCTCACGCTCAGCGTCCGTCACGAATTATCGCGCTACGAAATCCCAAACGAATTGCTCCAGCAATTCCCGCAACTCCAGACTCCTGCGGGCGCAAATCGTCAACTCCAGACCGCCGGCAACTTCGAAACCATGGGCATCGCCTCCTACCAGCACATCTTTTCGCCTAACCTGCTGGCAAACATTCGCGGCATGGTGCGCGACAACTCCGCGGATCTCAACTCCAACAACGGTGCCTGGCCCATCGCCGCCTTCCTTCACAACAGCTTCAATGAGGGATATTTCAACGCTGCTGTCTCCATCCATCATGACCGCCACGAATGGAAGACCGGCCTGGAATCCGACAATCTTTTCCTGCACGAAAACTTCAGTGACCTCATCACCGCGAATCCAGCAGATCCCTTTAATCCATTTGACCCGGCCACTCCTGCTAATTTCGCCTTCACCGGCAGCCGCCCTGATCTCGAACAGGCCGCTTACATTCAGGATTTAATCCACCTCGGCAAATGGACCCTCAACGCCGGCCTGCGCTGGGACCACTATCAGCTTATAGTCAATCAAAACGCGGTAAGCCCGCGATTCTCCATCGCGCGCTATTTCCCAACAGCTAATCTGATTGTTCATGCCTCGTACGATCGCATCTTTCAGACGCCGTCGTTCGAAAATATTCTCCTGGCCAGTTCGCCCGACGTCACAGTGCTGAACCCCAACGTTCTCCGCAACCCGGTCGAGCCTTCCCATGGCAGCTATTTCGAATTCGGCGCCACCAAAAGCTTCTTCAATCAGTTGCGTTTCGACGCCACATATTTCCGCCGCTACGTGAACAACTTCGCCGACGACGACCAAATCCTCAACACCGCCGTCAGTTTCCCTATAGCATTCCGCAAGGCCATCATCTATGGAGCCGAAGGGAAGCTCGAACTCCCGCACTGGAACCGCTTCTCCGGTTTCCTCGGCTATTCCTACATCGTCGGCAACGCCTGGTTTCCTGTCACTGGAGGCTTCCTCCTCGGCGACGATGCCGTGAACGCCAAGCTCACCGGGCATTTCCCCGATTCGCAAGATCAGCGCAATACAGTGCGCGCTCGCATTCGCTATCAGCTAACCTCGCGTGTTTGGCTCGCCGCCGGCTCTGAATACGGTAGTGGGCTGCCCTTTGAATTTGCGGGAAGCTACGCGCGGGCTCTGGCCGCATACGGCCAGCAATTGCTCAGCCGCCTCAACGTTGCTGATGGGCGTATTAAACCTACGTTTTCCTTTGATCTCTCAGGCGGCGCTGACCTGTACAAAAGAGAGAACCGCTCCCTGCGCCTGCAAGCGGATGCGGAGAACCTCAACAATCGCCTCAACGTCCTCGACTTCGCCGGCCTCTTCTCCGGCAGCGCAATCGCCCCCCCGCGCAGCTTCTTCCTCCGCCTGGCCGCCACCTTTTAGCAATAGTCATCCTCGGACCTCGTCATCCTGAGCGAAGCAAGATTGTCCGGAGGACAATCTTGCGCAGTCGAAGGACCCCTCGCACTATGTCAGCACTCAGACCTCGCAAGGAATTCCACCCAATGCCCCTGGCTCATCCCCGCTTGAAATACTGCACCGCTCGCTCATGTTTCTGTGCTGCAGCTCGTGAAGAAAACGTCCCCAAATTCTTGCGCTTCCCCGTCTTCGCATCCTTCTTACGGGAATACAAACGATACTCGCCAGATGGTAGTTTGCGAATCATGAAGAAGAAGATGCTTTTTCTGTGTTCGCTGGTTGGAAAGAAAAGGAAGAAGTGCTCTATAGATTGCCATCATGGGCAGTGCCGAAGGGGGACCCTTTTCACTTTGACGCTCCGATAGCCCTCGCAGGGAGTCTTCGCCACGCTCGTTGGACGAGCCCTCACACCACAAAATACTTAGCCCCCGGATGATGCACCACCAGCGCCGAAGTCGATTGCTCAGGCTCCAGCAAAAACCCCGAAGTCAACCGCACCCCAACGTTCTCCTCGGGCTTAAGCAGCACAAACAATTTTGTCTGATCCTCCAGATTCGGGCACGCCGGATAGCCAAACGAATACCTCGACCCACGATACTTCTGATGAAACAAGTCGCGAATCTCCCCCGCGTCCTCGCCCGCAATCCCCAACTCCTCGCGCATCGTCTTGTGATGCAATTCGGCCAGCGCCTCCGCCGTTTCTACGCTGAGCCCATGCAGGTACAGATACTTCGTATACTCCCCGCCCTCAAACAATTTCTGCGTCTCCACAGAAGCCTTGGCCCCAATAGTCACCAGGGAAAAACCAATAACGTCCATCTTCCCCGAACTCTTAGCGGCAAAAAAATCCGAAATACAAAGCCGCCGCCCTTCCCGCTGCCGAGGAAAAGTGAAGCGCAACAGCTCAGATACGCTTTCACTCGATACCCGGTACTCGCTACTCGGTACTTGATACACCACGACATCATTCCCGTCGCTCTGGCAAGGAAAGTATCCGTAAACCACCTTAGGCTCAAACAATCCCGACCCAGCCACTTCCTCTTCGATCTTCCCTTTGATGGGACGGAACTTCTCCTGCACCAGCCGCACATAATCCGCCTGCGAGGCCGTCTTCAACTGCCATTGATTCTTGAACAGCGCAGTCTCGTTGATATAAGGAAACACGTCCCGCACATCGTAGTGCTTTACCCGTACTCCCCAGAACGGAGGCTCTGGAATGTTCGGCGCATCGCTCACCACTAAGCTCCGCTCCGCAAACACGGGACCGGTTTCTTCATCCACCGCGGCCGCCTTGGCATACTCCTTCACCGTCCGTCCATCCCGCAGCCGCGCCTCGCGCGCCCCATCCTCGGTGATCAAATCTTCCATCACGTGCAGCCCGGCAAACGCGTCCTCCGCGTAAAACACCGCGTTTGCATACTCCCGCCGCAAATCGTCTTCCACATACTTCCGCGTCAAGGCCGCGCCTCCGCAAATCACCGGAAACTCCAGCTTCTGCCGCTGCAAGTCCTGGATCACGTACTTCATCTCCAGCGTAGACTTCACGAGCAACCCGCTAAGCCCGATCGCATCGGCCCCGTGCTCCTGTGCCGCGCTGATAATCTTGTCCCCCGGCTGCTTGATCCCTAGGTTCACTACCTTGAATCCGTTGTTCGACAAAATGATGTCCACCAGATTCTTTCCGATATCATGGACATCGCCTTTCACGGTCGCCAGTATGATCGTGCCCTTCTGCGATCCGCCTTCCTTCTTCTCCATCTTCGGCTCAAGATAAGCCACAGCCTGCTTCATCACCCCAGCCGAATCGAGCACCGATGGCAGCTGCATCTTGCGCGCGCCGAACAGATCGCCAACAGTCTTCATCCCGTCCAGCAGCACCGTGTTGATCAGTTCAAGGGCTGAATAGTCTTTCAAAGCATCTTCCAGCAGTTCCTCAAGGGATTTTTTTTGTGAGCCCTCGCCAACCGATTTCTCGCCGTTGATGATGGCAAACTTCAGCTTGTCTTCGACCGATAGCGTATCCACATGCGCGGTAGTCGAAGCCGCCGGCTTGCCCTTCAGCCCGGCAAAATGGTTCATGTATTTCTGCAGCGGATCGCCATCCGACTCATCCCGGAAAATCAGCTTCCGCGCCAGGTCGACTTCTTCCTGCGGAATCTTGTACAGCGGATAAATCTTGGTGTAGTTCACGATGGCCATATCCAGTCCATGGTCCACCGCTTCATGCATGAACACAGAATTCAACACCCGCCGCGGATAAGCATCCAGCCCAAACGAAATATTGCTCACTCCCAGAATCGTTTTAACGTTAGGCAATTCCTTCTTGATGCGCTCGACTGCCTTCAGCGTCTCGATCCCCGCGCTGCGATACTCATCCTGACCAGTCGAAATCGGCAAAGTGAGTGCATCGAAAACCAGGTCCGTCCCGTCGAGCCCATACTTCTTTGTCGCCAGGTCGAAAATCCGGTGGGCGATCGCCGCCTTCTTCTCCGCGGTCAGCGCCATTCCGTCTTCGTCAATGGTCAGCGCAATCACCGCCGCGCCATAGCGCTTCGCCATAGGCAGTACCAGCGACGTTCGTTTCTCGCCATCCTCGAGATTGATTGAGTTGATAATCGCACGGCCGGGAATTCTCTTCAGCGCCTCTTCGACCACATCCGCCTCGGTCGAATCCACCAGAATCGGCGCCGGAACCCGCGTGGCAATCTTTTCCAGAATCGACGTGATGTATCCCTTCTCGTCCTCGCCTACGATCGCGCAGCACAGGTCCAGCATGTGCGATCCGTCGTTCACCAGCTTCTTAGCCAGCGCCAGAATGTCGTCGTATTTCTTCCCCCGAACCAGATTCCGAAAATGCTCGACGCGAGTAGTCGTATTCATTTCCTCGGCGACGATCAATGGCTTCGGCTCCAGATCGAGCGGAACGGAAGTGTAAGCGCTCGAAGCAGCGCCCACGCGCTTCACCTCGCGCTTCGCAGGCTCGATCCCGGATACGGCGTCCACCACCGCTTTCAGATGTGCGGGAACCGTGCCGCAGCATCCGCCCACAATGCGCACGCCATAGTCCTGCACGAAGTGCTTGTGATACTCCGCCAGTTCGGAAGGCGTGAGCTTGTACACTGCGTGCCCGCCTTCGTTAAATGGCAAGCCAGCGTTGGGCAAAACTGAGACATGCTTTGTGGAATTCAGCGCCAGATAGCGGACCGCATCGTTCATTTCCTTCGGACCGGTGGCGCAATTCAGCCCGAGGATGTCCACATCGAATGGCTCCAGCGCCGTCAGCGCCGCTCCAATCTCGGTGCCCAGCAGCATCGTGCCGCTTTCTTGCAGTGTGACTTGCACGGTCACCGGCAGACGCTTGCCGGCCTTGCGCATCGCTTCGAGTACACCGATGGTGGCAATCTTCGCCTGCAACAAATCCTGGCAAGTCTCGATCAACAAAACGTCCACGCCGCCTTCGATTAGCGCCGCCGCCTGCTCCTCGTACGCCGCCGCCATTGCCTCAAAGCCGATGTGTCCGAGCGACGGCAACTTAGTGGTCGGACCCATCGACCCCGCCACAAACCGCGGCCGGTCCTTGGTTGAGAACTGCTGCGCCACTTCCCGCGCCAGTTGCGCCGCCTTCACGTTGATCTCGCGCACCCGGTCCGGAAGTTCGAACTCCGCCAGCACAATCCGCGACCCGCCGAACGTGTCCGTCTCGACGATGTCGCAACCTACATTGAAGAAGTCGGCGTGAATCTCCCGAATAATGTCGGGACGGCTCAGCACCAATACCTCGCTGCAGTTCTCCTTCCCCCAGTAATCGTCCAGGGTAGGATTCCGCGCCTGGATATTAGTCCCCATGGCGCCGTCATAAACCACAACGCGCTCTTTCACGATCTGTAGGAAATTACTCATCCCGGTTTTCTTCACTCGGTATTAGGTACTGTGGGTACTAAGCACAGCAAGCACAAACGCCGGCCCCCGGGGGACCGGCGTGTGTTCGACTTCAAACTCGCTTCGAACTCTAACTCCCTGCAACCATCTCCTTGGGAGCTCCACCATCCACGTCGGCCTGATTGAACACAACGTTGGCTCCCATGTGTGCTGGCCGTGAGGCCAGCATCTGCTCCTTGCGGTAAACCAGATTGCTGGCGTTAAACGTCGCCAGCTCAAATCCGTGCCCGTGCGTAATCGCGTCGGTGGGACAAGCCTCCACGCAGTATCCACAAAAGATACATCGATTGTAATCGATGTTGTAGATCTTGGCGTAGCGTTCGGCGCCGCTTACGCGGTGTTCGGCGGTGTTGTCGGCGGCTTCGATGTAGATGCAGTTGGAGGGGCAGTTGGCAGCGCAGAGGAAGCAGGCTACGCATTTTTCCAGGCCGTTTTCGTCGCGCTGCAGGACGTGGGCGCCGCGGAAGCGGGCTTCGAATCTTGCTCCCTTCAACGGACCTTTGCCGTCGGGATAGTTTTCGACCGTTGTGGGCTGGAACATCTCCAGGAAGGTGATGCTCATGCCTTTGGCGATGGCGGCTATGTTTTTCAGGACCGGCATGCCCTTCTAGTATACCGAAACGAGTGGCTATTGAGGCGACGTCTGACCCGGATCCTGGCGAAGTCAAAACCCCATCCCGTCTCTCCAAAGAACGGAGAGACAAGGAGGGGGCACCCGGAGCATTTGCGGGGTGAAAATTCGGAATCATTACTGTTCACCGCAGCTTAGGCAGCTTTGCGCGGTGGTTTCTTGTCAATCCTGTCCTGGTCGGACTTGTTTAGGCCGGAACTGTCTTCACGGTTAAAAGAAAGATTTGGGGCGTCCGTCTGCTCAAGATTTCTCTGTTTTCTCCATCTGCTGACAAAGGGAAACATCACACCACCGATAAGAACCACCACGCCAGCGGCGATCAAGAGCCATAAGGCCCAACCGTTGGAGGCGGGAGTAGGGGTAGGTGCAGGCGCGACTGCCGCGGGCGTGCTGACCGGTTGCGAGGGCGAGCTGTCGGTCGCCACGGGTACGACGGCGGTCGCAGCAGGAGTGCTGGCAGTCACGGCGGGTGTAGTGGTAGCTGCAGCAGGAGTCTCTGACCGTTTCGGCGTACGTGCAGCAGGTTTGCTGGCAGTTTCCGCAGGCTTGCTGATCGTCACGACAGGAACAGCCGCGGCTACAGCAGGTGTGACATCAATCTCCGCAGGTGTGGTGACGGGCGGAGTGGATGGAGTGGCGTCTGCAGCGGGTGTGGTAACAGTCGCGGGGGGTGGAGTGGCGTCGGCAACAGGTGTGGTGGCAGTGGCTGCGGGTGCGGCGGCAGTCGGGGGTGTGCCGACAGTTTCCGGAAGAGCGCTTACAGTCGCAGCGGGTGCGGTGGCGCCCGGCGGTGGAGCAGGTGTGCCGGCAGGCTCCGCAGGTGCGGTGGCCGGCGCCGTAGATGCAGAGGCGGGTGCGGCGCAGTGTTCGGAGATCATTTTCACTTCGGTGACGGCGAGGCTGTTGTCGGCAGGGGCGGAATTCGTGCCGCTTGCTTTGGGTCCGATCAGGGTTACGTCGTGGTTCAGATGCGGCTTGAGGTCAACGCTGCTGGTTGTGATCTTGAAAATGTGGCCGGTGTTGTCTTCCACCACGGTGTAACTACCTTCTGAGCCACCCAGGCAACCTTTAACGGTGGCCTGGTCTGTATTGCTGCCTGGTGCGGGGGTCTGTGCAAACGCGAGCGCGACCAGCAGGGCCGGTAGAACGATCAACAAGAATGCTTTTTTCATGGAGTCCTCCGAAGATTCCGCCTTGCGGCGGGGTGAAATTTCGCTTGGGATTTGAATCTGCTTCCGATTCTGGTGTCGAACCCTTGCGGCTTTCGGGCTCCGGCGTGAGAACTTGGAGCATCCAGGTGAAACCAGATGATCTTATGCGGTAAGAACGGGAGTGTCTGTTCCAAACCGCTCACATTTCAGTTAATGAGTGCTGTGGCGATTTTGCGCTAACCATCCTCTTCCGCTACGCCCCCGCTTTCATTGACCCGCCCTCGCGTCCGGCCTACTATTGGACGACTCCATGATTGCCTAAATCATGATCGGCCAAACCATCTCGCACTACCGCATCGTCGAGAAGCTCGGCGGAGGCGGTATGGGTGTGGTCTACAAAGCCGAAGACACCGAGCTAGGCCGCTTCGTCGCCCTGAAATTTCTTCCCGAAGACCTCGCCCAGGACCCACAGTCATTGGAACGTTTCCGCCGCGAAGCACGTGCCGCTTCTGCCCTGAACCATCCCAACATCTGCACCATCCACGAGATTGGGAAGCACGAAGGCCAGACGTTCATCGTGATGGAGTTTCTGGATGGCATGACGCTGAAGCATCGGATTGCGGGTGAGTCCGATGGGAACTGACGTTACCTCTTTCGCTTGCCCTTGAAATTGCCGATGCTCTCGACGCCGCGCATAGCCAAAGGAATTATCCATCGAGACATCAAGCCTCGCGAATATCTTTATCACGGACCGTGAACACGCCAAGATTCTCGACTTCGGGCTGGCGAAGGTGGTCGCCCTCTGGCGCGGGAGCAGAAACGGTCGCACCACCACGTGCTGAAGAACATCTCACTGGGGTCGGGGCGATCATTGGGACTGTCGCCTACATGTCGCCTGAACAGATACGGGGCGAAAGGCTCGACCCGCGAACCGATCTGTTTTCCTTTGGCATCGTGCTCTACGAAATGGCGACGGGCACTCTGCCCTTCCGGGGAGATACTACTGGCCTGGTGCTCGATGGCATCCTCAACCGAATGCCAGCCGCTCCCGCCCGTTTCAACTCAGCCTTACCCGATAGGCTGCAAGACATTCTCTGCAAGGCGCTAGAGAAAGAGCATGACTTGCGTTATCAGAGCGCAGCGGAAATGCGCCGCGACTTTCAAGACTTGAAGCGTGAGACGGAATCAGGCGGACGCCAGACCAGCCCTCAAGCGCAATTCGTCCCTAACGAGCGAGGGCAACCTTCCTTCAATTCCTGTCGAGACTGCCACGCCATCATTCTCGATTCCGGCACCAGACGGGCAATGCAGATGGCGCACGTATTGTTCACCGACATCGTCGGCGTATTCCCTTCTGCCGATGGATCAGCAAAAGCAGGCATTGCGCCATTTGCAAGAAGCAGTGCGGGACACTCACGAATTTGCTCAGGCACAAGCCCGCGATCAACTTATCTCGCTGCCCACGGGCGACGGCATGGCCCTTGTATTTCTTGGCGATGTCGAGGCTCCGGTCCGCTGTGCTCTCGAATTGTCCAAGGCCCTTCAGCAATGGCCGGATATGCGCTTGCGAATGGGTATTCATTCCGGCCCGGTGTATCAGGTGCAGGACATCAACGCGGCACGCAACGTAGCAGGCAGCGGCATCAATATCGCGCAACGGGTGATGGACTGCGGGGATGCTGGGCACATCCTGATTTCAAAGCCGTAGCCGATATGCTCGATCAAGTGAGCACGTGGAAGACGGCCCTGCATGATCTGGGAGAGGCCGAGGTCAAGCATGGCGTCCGCGTCCATCTGTATAACTTGTACACGGATGAAGCTGGAAATCGGGAACTGCCGCAGAAGCTCCGAACCGCCCAGACGACGGCAGAGCGCCGAGGCCTTTACCGACCCGCGGCCATGGGGGCCGTTGTGCTGGTCCTTGTTCTAGCCGGTTTTTTTCTCATTCGCCGCAGCAAAGGCAAAGAATTGACAGCATCTCCCGGGGTCAAGCAACGCCGCTCAGTTGCAGTGCTTGGATTCAAGAATCTGGCTGGGAAGCCCGATGAGGCGTGGCTCTCCACCGCAATCTCAGAAATGTTGACGACAAATCTGGCAGCGGGTGAAGAGTTGCGCCTTGTGCCGGGCGAAACTGTCTCTCAGATGAAGAATAGCCTGGCCCTCGCCGATGCGGAGAGTTATGCCCCGGAAACTCTTGACAAGATTCGGCGGCAAACCAATGCCGATGATGTCGTGATCGGCTCCTATCTGGCTCTGGGATCGGCGAACGAAGGCAAGGTGCAACTCGACCTCAAACTGCAAGGGGCGCAGGCAGGCGAGACCATTGTCGCGTTTAGCGAAGAAGGCAAAGAGACCGAACTGATGGATCTGGTATCACGGGCAGGAGCCAGGCTGCGGGAGAAACTCGGGGCTGGCGACATAGCTCCGAACGATCTCGCCGGCCGTCAAAGCGGCGTCCCCTGCCACCACCGACGCCATCCGGTTTTACTCGGAGGGACTCGCCAAGCTGCGAGCGTACGACAATCGAAATGCCCTGGACCTGCTCCAAAAGGCCGTAGCCGCCGACCCCAACTACGCTCTGGCTCATGCCGCTCTTTCCGAAGCCTGGAATGGTATTGGTCATCGAGATCAAGGCCAGGAAGAAGCCAAACGGGCGTTCGACCTGTCGGCCAAGCTCTCAAAGGAGGATCGCCTGTGGATCGAGGGTCTTTATCGCGTAACCACTCATGAATGGGAAAAAGCGCTGGAGATCTACAAGACACTGTTCAATCTCCACCCAGACAATTTGGAATACGGAATGCACCTCGCTAACAGTCAAGACCGGCTGAACAAAGAGCAGGACGCCTTGGCCACCCTGGAACGCCTGCGCAAGCTTCCAGCGCCCGAACGGGACGACCCAAGAATCGACCTCGCCGAGGCGAGCTATGCCAGCTACATGTCGAACTCGCAAAGGGCGCAAGACGCCTATCAGCGGGCCATCAAGAAAGGAACCGACTCGGGCGCGCGGCTGATTGTCGCCGCGGCGCACTACTCGGAAGGCTTCTTGTGGATGCAGAGCAAGCCGGACGAAGCCAGGACCGCTTGGCAGCAAGCTGCCAACATTTACGCTGGCGTTGGCGATCTGGACTCGCGAGCGTCGAGTCTCAACGGCATCGCAATGTTACTGGACCAGGCGGGGGACGCTGCGGGTGCAGAGAAAATATATCGCGAAGCTCGTGATATGCACGCCAAGATGGGCAATGAATCCGCGTTGTGGTTTGACCTGAACATGATTGCCCACGCAGACCTAGAGCAGGGGGAGCTTAAGGACGCAATGGAGAGCTACCAAGAAGACCTTGCGGTATCTAGAAAACTACAGAATGAGGGTATGGAATTCAGTTCACTTCAAGGCATCGGCAACACGCTGCAACGCCAGGGCGACCCTCGCGGCGCTCGGCAGTTTTACCAAAAATCTTTGGACATATGCCTGGCAAGCAAGGATCCAACCTTACGTGGTTGGTGCCCACGCGATTTAGCGTATCCTTTTGCCGCCCAAGGCGATCTGCCGAGAGCGGAAGGCCTCCTCCAGCGGAGCCTCGAACTCTCGGAAAAGAGTGAGGACAAGGTTGATCATGCGTACGCCCTGGAGTCTTTTGCCGATCTATTGGTCACAAAGGCAAAGCTTTCCGAAGCGCGAACCAAATACGAACAGGCGCTTGCAATTCACACCGAAGTAGGATCGGCAGGTTGCGTCCCCTGTGTTCGTTTGCGACTTGCAGCCCTTTCCCTGGAAGAAGTTCGGCCCGCGGAAGCGGAAAAAGACGCTCGTGAGGCCATGGAAGCATTCCGAAAGCAAAAATCCGCGAGCCAGGAGGGGAACGCGCATACTCTACTAGCACGGGCGCTCCTTATGGCAGGGAGTATTGAGGAAGCCACAACTGAAATCGACCAGGCAAGCGCGCTCCAGAAAAAGTCTCGCAGTTTTGGGGAACACTTCGACATTGGCATCGTGAGCGCACGAATCCTTGCTCAGAATCACGATCCGGCGGAGGCCGAGAAACAGCTCAACCTGCTGCTCGATGAGTCAACCCGGGACGGGCTCGTAAGCTACCAGTTCGAGATTCGCCTCGCTCTCGGCGAAATCGAGATGAAGTCGGGCAAGACAGCGTCCGGGGTCCCACGCCTTAAATCCCTCGAAAGAGACGCCACTGCTAAAGGGTTCCTGCTTATTGCTCACAAAGCAAAAGCAGCGGCCAGTGGGAGTGTGGTGGGTTAAGAGGACGCAGCGCATCTGGGTGTGGCTCGCGCCAACTCTTTGCAGTCGAAAATTTCACAGGGCGCGGATGCTGATCCCGCCCGCAGTCGCGCGCTTGCCGCCTACAAAGATTTCCTAACGCTCTGGAAAGACGCTGACCCTGACATCCCCATCCTGAAGGAAGCCAAGGCGGAGTATGCGAAGCTGCAATAGCTGAAAAACCTTCCTCGTCGCTTACTGGTTGCCGATGGTTTACGTAACCAGCCATTACACGCATTGAGGGCGCGATTGGTGATTGCGGTGTTTTCGGGAGGGCCAAAGGCCAGGGGCCCTTGGAGTGCCCATTTCAGGCCTGTGGAAAACTTTGTCAAGGGGTTGGGCGGGGGATTTTTGATTATGTTGTTGATTCGGTGGGGAAAATAAATTGGCTAATATGTCCCTTTTGCCCTATGCAGTATGATATAATAGAAATATAGAATCGAAATTGCGGCGCTGGCCTTCGGGTCTGCGCCGTTTGTGTTTTTGGGGTGGCGCCTCAAGAAGAAACGAGAGCATTTTGCGACTCGGAGCAGCGGGCGGATCGGGCGAGGAACCGTTGTAGAAATGCCTCGCTGGGCCGATAGTGATGCAAGCTTGAGAGGGGTCCCCTCGGCTTCGCTCGGGGCAGGCTCTTCGACTACGGTTGTGCTTCGCTTACGCGAAGCACAACCTTCGCTCAGGATGACACAGTTGTTTCGCTGACTTGCCTCGCTGGCGGATGGGACGGCGGCGCTACAAAATCTTGTCAAGACCCTAAATGTGAGCATTCTGGCGTAAGTTGCTGATTCAGTGGGTAATATAAACTTGGCTTGCATGACACAATTACCCCCTTCGGTTTGATATTCTGAATATATAGAGTCAAGAAAACTGCGGCGTGGGCCTTTGGCCTGCGCCGTTTTGTTTGCGGGCCAGCAAAGTGCAGGGCCTTCGTCGGGAGTCGCTTTCGCGAGCGACTCCGCTTCCTCAGGATGACACGCGGGAATTATGGAGAGTGAGTATGAGTATCAGTGTTGGTCGCGGTAGGCGGTTTGGGTGGGTCTCGGAGTTGGCTTCAGGGGCACGGTCAAGGGCAACTTCAAAAGCAACATCAACAGCAACGTCAAAGGCGACGGACAGGAGTGTCCGTCCCACACGAACAAAGTCAAAAGCAAGGCCTCGCTGCGCTCGGCGACCGGGTCCCTTCGGCGCCGCTCAGGGCAAGCTCCGACCCGGTCCCACAAAGGCTCAGAGACCCGGTCCTACAAAGGCTCAGCGATCTGGTCCCACACTGGCTTTGATCAGCAAGCAGCTTGGGGAGCTGGCGGAGATGATGTTTATGGTAAAGGCTGCGATGCTTGGGTTTGCTACGGCCAAGCCTTACGGGGACAGCCGGCGCTATGACTTTATTGTGGACGTGGGGAGGCGGCTCTGGCGGGTGCAGGTGAAGTCGACCAGCTCGCTGCAGTATGGGTCGTACATGGTGAACTTGCAGAGGAACGCTAACGGGGAAGTGGTGCCCTACGATCCTTCGGAGATTGATTTTGTGGTGGCTTATGTTTTGCCTTGCGACGCCTGGTTTGTGATTCCGGTGGAGGCGATTGCGGGGCGGAAGACGGCGAAGCTGTGTTTGCACGGGAATCCTCGAAGCGGGAAGCTGGGGAAGTATTGGCAGGCTTGGGGATTGATGACTATGCGGTGGCCGGAGGGGGAGTAGCGGCGTATGTCGGGGGCAAGCAACAGCAGGTCCCCTTCGGCAGGCTCAGGGCAGGCTCGCGCCGGGTCCTTCAGCCCGGTTGGGAATGACATCCCTTTTTTATTGCGATGGGCGTGCTCGCGATAGACTCTACTGGCGGCAACTTTCCATGCGCGTGCGGGTGCTTTTTTTTGGGGTGTTGAAAGATTTGGCGGGGAGATCCGGCGAGGTGCTGGAGCTGCCTGACGGGGCGGTGGTGCGCGATTTGCTGGCGCACTACCGGGCTGAGGTTCCGCAGATGAGGGAAGTGATGGGTGCGATCGCGGTGGCGGTTAATCGCGAATATAGCGGGCCGGAGACTGTGCTGAAGGCTGATGATGAGGTTGGGTTGCTGCCGCCGGTTAGTGGCGGGTTGGCGAGGGCCTCGATCGTCCGCGATCCGATCGACACGCAGGGTGTGCTGGCAGGCATTAAGCGTGGTGAGGATGGGGCGGCTGTTGTGTTTGAGGGGGTGGTGCGCAACCAGACTCGCGGGCGGCGAACGCTCTATCTCGAGTACGAGGCTTATGAAGTGATGGCGCTGGATCAGATGGAGGGGCTGGCTGAGGAGGCCGTGAAACAATTCCAGGTTCGCGATGTTGCTTTGGTACATCGGCTGGGGCGGCTGGAGATTGGCGAGACCAGCGTGTTGATTGTGGTGGCTTCAGCTCATCGAGCTGCCGCTTTCGACGCTTGCCGCTGGTTGATCGATACGCTCAAGCGTACCGTCCCGATCTGGAAGAAAGAATACTTCGAGGATGGTGCGGTGTGGGCGGATGGGGAGGCGTTTCCGGAGGAAATTCGGCGAGGGCAAGGCAGCCTGGGAGCGGAGGGTGCATCTAAGTGAGCGGCTGGCTGGTGCCAGAACGCCTCGCTGCGCTTGGCTGGACCCCTCGGCTTCGCTCGGGGCAGGCTCACGAGGCGGCTGTCCCCACGTATACTTCTTTTACTTCTCTTACGGAATGAGAAAATCCGCCACTTTGGTTGTGCTGTTGCTGGCCTGGGCTGCTTACGCGCAGCAGGCTCCGGCGCAGAAGCAATCTACGGGTGAGCCGGAGACCACGCTCAAGGTTGACGTCAAACTGGTCAACGTGTACGTGACCGTTACGGACGCTCACGGCGCGCCCGTGGCCGGGCTTCAGAAAGAAAACTTCATAGTGCAGGAAGATGGGCGGGAGCAGAAGATTTCTGTGTTCGAGAAGGAATCGGCGCTGCCGCTTTCGATTGCGCTGGCTATCGACACCAGCCTGAGCACGCGTCACGACCTGCCGCTGGAGCAGGCATCGGCCAAGCGGTTTGCCAAGGCGATTCTGCGGCCGGTGGATGCGTTGTCTGTGTATGGCTTTAGCGAGACGGTGTCGAAGGCCACAGAATACACGGCAGATTTGAAGCGGATCGACGAGGGCATTGACCACATCCGGCTGGGAGCGGCCACGGCGCTGTTTGACGCCGTGTATGTGGCGTCACGCTCGCTCGCCCGCCGGCAGGGACGGAAAGTGATCGTGCTGATTACGGACGGCGGAGACACCGTCAGCCAAGTGGACTACAAAGAGGCAGCGCGCGCGGCCGAGGAAGCCGAGGCGCTGGTCTACAGCATCATCGTGGTGCCGATTGAGAGCAGCGCGGGGAGAGAGACCGGCGGCGAACATGCGCTGATCCAACTCTCGGAGGATACGGGAGGGAAGTACTACTATGCGACTTCCATGTCGCAGCTCGACAATGCCTTTCGCCAGATCAGCGACGAACTGCGGACGCAATATCTGCTGGCCTACTATCCGTCGCAGCGAGTGTCCAACTCGCAATTTCGGCGCATTCAGGTTGGGATTACCAGGTCGGCCGAGGCGACGGCTTACCACGTGCGAAATCGGGCCGGCTACTATACGGTTAAGTCGGAGTTTTAGAGGCGGTGGTCGGTGGTCAGTGGTTAGTGGTCAGTTAGAGCCGCGTGCACGGTGAGCATCGGCGCTTCCTACGAGCCTTTCAAGCGCGGAGTTCGCTGAGAACGGCCTCGGAGGACGCAGAGAAGGACTGACCAGTGATTGACAAAGATGGTGGATGGTTTGGTATTGTTCGGACTTGCTTCGACATGGCTGTAAGGATTGCTTTTCCATCCTAAGACCAGCTTGGGTTCGCACGGATTCTCGTCCCATCGAACGGCGATTGCCGATCCAGCTTTTTTGACTTTGAAACGGAACTTTAAGAGAGGTTCAGTGAATAGTCCGAATGGAAGGTTTGCGCTGTTGAACTGGAATTCCTCTCGCCGTTTCTTCGCCCGCGTCGCGGTGATCGCCGTGGTGGCCGGGCTGGCCTCGCCGTGGTTGGTCGCTCAGACGGTCGGGACGGGCAGCATTGTGGGTTTGGTTACCGATCCGCTACTGAAGCCGCTCGGCGGCGCCAAGGTGGAGATTACGAATAAGGCCAAGGCAGCGGTGATCCATTTGACGACGTCGCCAGCGGGAATATATTCCTCGGGGCCGATTCAGCCGGGAGATTATGTGGTCCGCATCGAGGTCACGGGCTTCAACCCGGCGGCGCTTCGCGTGGTGGTTCAGGTGGGAAACACGACTACTGGCGATGTGAAGATGCTAGCCGGGCCGACTAAGTCTCCGGCTGAGGTTGCGGGAGGTACGGCTGTCAATATTCAGCAAGCCACGGTGCAGAGTGTGATCAACGGAGACGGGGTTGAGAAACTGCCGATCGGGGGGCGAAATTTTATTGACGTGGCGCAGCTTGACCCGGGAGTCCAGATGCAGGACGGCGGCGTGTTTGGTCCTGGCAAGAATGGGATCTCTTCGATTTCATTTCTGGACCGGTACGGGCGCGGGGTGAGGACGGAAGTGGATGGCGTCGAGGTCAGCGACGAGGTGGTGGGAACTACGACGCAGAACATTGGCGCCGGCGCGATCGAGGAATTTCAGCTTCCGCAGGCGCTGCTCGACCTTTCGACGGGACTGACCTCGGCTGGCGCTGTGAACATCATTACGCGGTCGGGAAGCGATCAGATACACGGCGCGCTGTTTGGAGTGTATCGGGGCGATCAGGGTGCGGCGCGGCTGGCGGGCTCCACGGCGGGTTCTTCGTCTTCTTTTCAGCGGGAACAGTTTGGCGCGGCTGCGGGAGGAGCGATCGTCAAGCACAAAGTGTTCTGGTTCGCCGACGCCGAGCGCACGCTTCAGAATTTGACGGCGATCGAGCCGTTTAGTTTTCCTTTTGATGGGCTGAATACTGTTCTCTCGCAACCCTACCGCGAGTTCAACACGGATGAACGTGTGGACTGGAACATGCGGGGCAGCACGCGGGCGTTCTATCGTTTCAATTTTTTTCAGAACAGCGATCTGCGTCCGGATGGCGCGGCCAGCTCGACGCAGCAACTGCGCAACACGAACAACACCGCTACGAACGCTTTGGGCGTCGACTTCAATACCGGGGTGTACGCGCACAGCCTGCGCTTTGAATATCTGAAGCTGCGCAATGCAGTGTCGGACGCGACCAGTGGGCTGAGTGGGGCAGACAATCCCATTCCTGGGCTGGGGATTAACATTGGGGCGTCCACGGCGGGGAATTGCGTTCTCAGCGGCGGAGGCAGCTATTGCGGAGGGCCGAGCTGGGTTGCGCCGCAGCAGACGATTCAGTCGGACAAGCTCGCGAGGTATGACGGCAGCAGAGTGTTGGGCGAGCACATTATTCGTTATGGAGTGACGTTCAATCGCATCGAGGCGGGGCGATTAGCGGCTTACTCCGCGTTTCCACAGGCGGGAACGACTTCGCTAGCGGGATCGACGTTGGCCGATCCAACTTCTTATCCCGCGGATTGGGTGAGCCTGGGGAATGGGATTGGGTTCTCTACGGCGAGAGCTTCGTTTGGATTTCCTGGAGGAGGACTGGGTCCGGATAACCGGCTGGAAATGTACGTTGGGGACAGTTGGAAGTACAGCCCGAGAGTGACTGTGACGTACGGCCTGCACTACGTGCGCGACACGGGCCGCACCGATAGCAACCTGGGAGCGTTGCCGGAGCTGAATCAGTGGTTGCCGGGATTGGGCGCGAAGGTGCGCAATCCGAACCTGAACCTGGCGCCACAGTTCGGTTTCGCGTGGGATGCGGGCGGGAACGGCAAGACGGTAATCCGGGGCGGAGGAGGGTTGTTCTTTGAGAACTCGCTCTGGAGCAGCACGCTGCTGGACAGTCCGGCGCGTCTTACGAAGGGAATTTTCGCGGACGCTCCGCAAGTTTGCTCGGGAAGCGTGAGTGCGCCATTCGCCTGGCCTACCAGTCTGGTTGGCGTCACTTCGATTGCCGGAGGCGCGGCTACGGTTGTGACCACGCCGACGGGGCTGGAGGCGCAGCCGACTTTCTGCGGACAGACCATCGCGACAGCCGCCCCGGCAATACTGGCGCTGAGCGGGGCTTACCAGGCGGCGGCCGCGAGCGTCCCCGGCGGCCAGCCGAATGGCAACTTCGTGGGCACAGCACTCTCGGCGCTGAATCCCAACGCTGATATTTTCTATCCGAACTACCGGACGCCGCGCTCGTGGCAGGTGAATTTCGGCATCCAAAAAGAAATTCGTCCGGGAACAGTGCTCAGTCTGGATTACATCCGCAGCATCGGTGAGCACTACCTGATCGGCCAGGACGTCAACCATAGTGGAGCGGCGCGCAGTTTTAATCAAGCCAATGCCGTGGCCGCGCGGGACGCGGCACAAACAGCGGCCGGCTGCCCCACCGGCTTTGGTCAGGCCACGTGCATGATCACAGCCTTGGGACAAGCGGGCGCTCAGAGGGCCTATTCCACGGCGGGGCTGGATTCGAACCTTCAAGTGACGGGAGGCGGGCCGTGCTCCTACTGCGCGTTTCCGGGAACGAACCCGATCACGGGCAATCTTGGAGCGGTGGGCGGAGTGGACGTGCTTTTTCCTGACGGCCGATCAGTGTACGGCGGCCTGCAATTGAAAATCGCGACGCGGATCGATAATCCGGTGCGGGGTGTGAAGGGTGCGAACCTGCAGGTTTCCTATGCGCTCTCCCGGTTCATCAGCCAGGCGCAGGACGAGAACTCTATCAACCTGGCTACGGATAACGACAATCCGACCCGATTTACGGGGCCGGATGCTCTGTCCCGAAAACACCAGGTTTCGTTTAGTGGAACGTTCGATCTGCCGTTCTATACGAAGCTCAGCATGGTCGGACATTTCTTGAGCCCGCTTCCGCAGAACCTGCTGCTTCCGGAGCTGACCCATGGTGGCGAAATTTTTGCCACGGATTGGCTGGGAGCCGGGCTAGGTTCGGCCGGGGCGCCGGAGCCGCTGCCGGGAACTCAAATCGGGCAGTTCTCGCACAGCACCAACATCGACAATTTGCAGGCCGTGATCAACAGCTACAACCACACCTATGGCAGCAACTTCACGCCTGCCGGGGCCTGCCTGATTGCAAACAACATTGCTTCCGGCGACCACTTCAAATGTCCTGGGCTGGTCTCTGGTCCGCAGGTTATGACCCCGAGCGACCTGGTTGCTCTGGGCTGGGTTTTGCCGACGCTAGGTTCGGTTGCTCCACATGCCCTGGGAATCCCGTGGCTGAAGTCGGTGGATTTGAGGGCATCGTGGCCCGTCAAGGTTGGAGAGCGAGTGACGATCGAGCCAAGCGCTAGCGTCTTTAACGTATTCAACCTGGTCAATACGTTCCTGCCGGGCAACTTGCCAGGAGCCTCCTTGCTGCCGGGCCAGAACGGTTTGCTGGCGCCGAACGTGTTGGGCGGAGTCAGTTCGACCTCGAACTATAACCCTTTCCGGGCGGGTTTCCAGTCGGGGACCTATGCCGCGGGTGCTCCGCGGCAGCTTGAGTTTGGGTTGAGGATCAGCTTTTAGGCCGGCTTCGGCAGTCTGAGATGCTTGACGCTCTCCGGTGACATATTTAATCCTCAGGCTGCGTGTACAATGTGCCAATGCCATTTCGTGCGCCGGGAAACCCCAACCCCGCCAAACACAGCCGAACCCCGCCCCCCGAAGAGACTTTTGAAGAGGCCAGCTTCCTGAAAAGTCTGGGCGAGAAACAGAAGCAAGTCACCGTCAAACTGATGGACGGGCAGATGGTGAGCGGCTGGATCGAGTACTACGATAAGAACATGGTGCGCTTGACGCGCGAAGGCGCTCCCAACCTTTTTATTTTTAAGCACGAGATCATGTACATCGCGGAAGAGGGCGGGAAGAAGAAGTGAAGCGGGCTGTGGCTTTCGGGCTTCGGGCGATAAAATCGAAACATTCGCGATAGAAAATGCCTTGCGGTGCCCATCGTCGTGCAAGCGTGCAGGGGCCCCATTCGGCTTCGCTCAGGGCAGGCTTTCGACTGCACAAGTGCTTGCGCTGGGCGCGCAAGCGCTTGTTCCGCTCAGGATGACAAAACTAATAGAGTCTCAAAGTATCGACAGCTTTCTCCCTGCCATGTCGGCTATCGCTCGCGAGGCGGGTGCTTTGCTGATGCATTACTTTCACCAGCACTTGAAGATCGAATATAAGGGCGACGCCGATCTGGTGACGGCGGCGGACCGCGCTGCCGAGGTGCTGATCCGCGATCGCATCCGCGAGCAGTGGCCCACGCACGACGTTCTGGGCGAAGAGCAGGGGCTTAGCGATCAGGGCAGCGAGTATCGCTGGTACGTCGATCCGCTGGATGGCACGACGAATTTTGCGCATGGGTATCCGGTGTTCTGCGTTTCGATTGCGCTCGAAAAGCCGAGGCTCGAACGGAAGGGCAAGCGCATCGCGGCAGTCATTTACGATCCGACGCGCGATGAGCTGTTTTCCGCGGAGCCGGGAAGAGGTGCGCAGCTAAACGGCGAGACGATCCATGTTTCGAAGACGGCTGAACTGAAGGAATCGCTGCTGGGCACGGGCTTTCCCAGTCACAAGCGGCACAAGAATCCGAATATTTATTTCTATCACCAGATCACGCTGCATACTCACGGAGTGCGGCGGGCGGGATCGGCGGCGCTGGATTTGTGCAACGTGGCCTGCGGCCGCTATGACGGTTTCTGGGAATTCAATCTGAATCCCTGGGATACGGCGGCCGGGGTGCTGATCGTGGAGGAGGCAGGCGGTACGGTGACGCGATTCGATGGATCGCCATTTGAACTCGACAGCCGCGAGACTGTGGCTTCGAACGGGCTGATCCATGATGCGGTGTTGCGGGAGTTTGGGGACATCTTTGCGGGACGAGGGCTTGAGCCTTTGCCGGATCCGCGGGTGTACGAGAGATAAGAAAACCATTAACCACGGGGGCCACGGGGTAGCACGGGGTACACCGATTTCTTTGTGGCGTTACAATTACGTTGAGGGATTGATGGTTCCTCTTAGGGCTTTTCCTAAATTTTTAACTCCTACAGGTTCAACGTGATCAACTCTCTTCTGGAACGAAAAATCGAGAAGCGGCCTGACCGGGTCCGGCTGCATGGGCGCATTCTTTTTCTTACCGAAGACCCGGAACTGATCAAGCGGCAGCTTGCGGGCGAAGATCTGGCGTGGGATACGAAGAATCCGGGGAATAATCCCAAGCTGCGCGACGACATCTCAACCGACGAGATCACTCCGGCGCACTACTGCTTTTATTTTGACGAGACGCTGGGTGAGATTCCGTATCTTGGGTTGAAGTGCGGTACGGTGACGCCGATTGGGCGCGGCGATGTGAAGCGCGGCGGGTTTGTGTGTGCGGTGAGCGGGAAGCGGCGCGGGAAGGGGTCGAGCCGCGAGCAGTCGCCTTATGCAGAGATGTGTGCCGGTATTCAAGTCGTGATCGCTGAGAATATTGAGCGCATATATCAACAGAATTGCCAGAACCTCGGGGTGCTGACTTCGACGGACTTTTCGCTGATCGAGAGGATTCGCCGTGGGGAAGAGATTGCGCTTGCCGAGTTTACTGCGGGGGAAGATGAGATTACGCGGCAGGTGATTGAGTATGGCGGGCTGTTTCCGTTTAACGTGGCGCGGATGCAGGGGAAAGTCTTTTTGCCGCCGATCCGGAACGTAGCGAAACTGGAAATGATGGGGAATGTGCGTCGCTACATTGCGCCTCCGATGACGCTTGCCGAGAAGATTTTTGCGCGGCACATGATTAACGAGAAAGGCAACGTTGGTGTTACCGCCGTGAAGCCGGGCGATACTGGCTTTGCTCAGGCCGACCTGCGGTTCAGCCACGAGTACGTCACGCCGATGGCGGCTATCTTTTTTGAGCGGTGCGTCGGCAAGGATGCGAAGGTCAACGACGCCGCGAGCATTATCTTTTTCCGCGATCATCTCACCTTTCTTGATGAAGTTATTTCGGAGGAGAAGAAGAAGCTGGGGCTGCTCGATCTGGCGACGCAACTCAAGATGAAGCAGCAGGACTTTGCCGCGAAGCAGGGAATCAAGCTGCATGGGGAATTAAAGGACCGCAAGGGATCGGAGGGCATTTGCCACTCCATCGTGCTGGAAAGCTACGCGCTGCCGGGGCAATTGAACATTGGGTCGGATTCGCATACGCCGCATGTGGGCGCGATTGGATGCGTCGCTTTTGGCATCGGCACCACTGACGTTTTTAATAGCTGGATTACTAAGGACGTGCGGGTGAAGGTGCCGGAGTCGGTGAAGATTGTGATTCGCGGCAAGAGGCATCCGAACGCGACGGCGAAAGATTTCATCCTGAAGATTCTGAGCCTCGATTACGTGCGCAGCGGCAAGGCGCTGGCGAAGGTGATGGAGTACGCGGGCGAGGCCATCGAGGAACTGAGCGTGGACGAGCGCGCCACCATGACCAACATGGCGGCGGAGATTGGCGGGTTCACCGGGATCGTTGCGCCCGACAAAAAGGCGGTCGATTTCCTGGTGGAGCGGCGCGGTATGGATCGGAAGAAGGCCGAGGGATTGATTGCAGGCTTGTACAGCGATGCCGATGCGCAGTACGCACACGTGATTGAGCTTGATGCGGCGGAGATTACTCCAATGGTCGCGACGCCGGGCGATCCCGGCAATGGGAAATATGTGCGGGAACTCAACACGCCAGTTCCGGTCGAAATCGCCTACGGCGGCACCTGCACCGCGGGCAAGAATGAAGACATGGACATGTACGCCGCCGTGCTGGCCGATGCGCTCAAGCAGGGCAAGCGGGTGGCTGATTCGGTGAAGTTCTACATTCAGTTTGGATCGCAGGAAACGCGCGAGTACTGCTTACGCAAGGGCTACGTTGATGTATTTCAGAGGGCCGGTGCGATTGTGATCGAGCCGAGTTGCGGAGCTTGCATCAACGCAGGGCCGGGAGTTTCGACGCGTCCCGATCAGGTGGTGATCAGCGCGCAGAACCGCAACTTCCCGGGGCGCAGCGGTCCGGGACAGATGTATCTGGCTTCGCCTTTAACCGTTGCTGCCAGCGCGGTGGCGGGGTATATCGTGGAGTACGAGCCGAGCGAGAAGAGGGAGTTGGTGGGAGCGTAGCTGAACAGCGCCATGGTTGACACCGCGTTGTGTCAGGAGAGAAAACACTTGAGATTCTTAAGGCGCCCTACGAGGAATGCCAAAGGCTCGGAGCTTGAACCAAAAGCCTCCGGGCTTTTTGTTTTGAGCTCTACCTCTAGTCATGGAGCCTGCGCGATGAAGAAACCGGGCAGCAAACCCGAAACCAGCAAGGTCAACTCTGGTGTGAATGTGAGTGCGCCAACTGTGAGATTGGAGCCCACGAGCGCTGCAACTCGGCTAAATGCCACATGCCGAAGTGGCGGGACATCAAAAGCAAGCCACCCAAACGCGATCGCTAGCTCAGGGTCCTCTGAGCAAACTGCCGGAACTGGAACTCGAATTCCTCAGGCGAGTAGATTCCCTTCTGCACCAGAAGGGTATTCATGGAATAAACCGCCGCGCGAAAATGTTCGTCGCGAGATAGTTTCTCCATGTCTTCATCGAAGCTGATCAGTTCCTTGCCTTGAGGCACTGCATGTTCGGACTGCTCTACCGGCGTAGTCGCGATAGATTCTCCCGGAATCACCATTTTACGCCAAGACATCTGGCTCAAGCGTGGTAGACTCCCTTCGTCAAGAATTCCTCCGTTGGCTACGGCGGACCACTTCGTCCCTGCAAATGGCTGAATTCAGGCAGGGTGGCCGAAATCAGCCAATGCGGGACCTGCAACTTTTTTTCGGGATCGGAGTTCAAATAGGTAGGCGCTTCGGATAGAACTTAGGATCTAGAAGACCTGCAGATTCGACGGGTTTTGCGGTTGGGGAACGGATCTGGGACAAGGGGGAAATATGCGGTACATGAAATATTTGGCTTTGGTCGCAGTTCTGATGCTGCCCCTGGCTTATTCGCAAGCGCAGGTCGCGGTTCAGATTGGAGGACCGCCGGTTTGTGCGTACGGCTACTATGGATATTATCCTTACGCCTGCGCGCCTTACGGCTTCTACGGACCTGACTGGTTTGCAGGTGGAATATTTATCGGCGCCGGCCCATGGTATGGCTGGGGTCGTGGCTGGGGCGGGGGATGGGGCCGCGGCGGTTGGGGTTATGGTCGTGGCGGCTATGGACGCGGCTTCTACGGGGGCCGTGGATTTGCACAGGGTTCTGGCGGCTTCCGTGGCGGCTCTGCTGGTGGATTTCATGGTGGCACCGCTGGTGGAGGGTTCCACGGTGGCGCCGGGGTTCGCGGCGGCGGAGGGTTCCACAGTGGCGGAGGTGGAGGATTCCACGGTGGCGGCGGGCATAGTGGCGGTGGAGGACATGGTGGCGGGCACCGGTAGGTAGTTCGCGTCGGCTCGATCGGAAAGGATTCAAGCTGAAAAGAAACAACGGCTGGCAGCCAAGGGGCTGCCAGCCGTTTCTGTTTGTACGGAGGCCGCTTTAGTGCACCACTCGGAACGCCACATTGCTATCGAGCGTGCCGCCCGAAGGGTTACTTTCACCGTGCCTGTGGTTGCGTCGGTTGGGACAGCCGTGATCTCCGTGTCTGCGACGACGGTGAATGTAGCCGTTGTTGGTCTGAGTACTGCCCTGGGCGGCCATTCCGTAGAAAGTGCCGTTGGTATCCTGCAGCAGCGGCGCCTCAGGCTCGATGCCGTCGAGGCAGAAGGTTTGCGAGCAGAGATTGTAAAGAGTGGTCAGTCTCCCGGCCGGGGTAGTTGGAAGATCGTGCCGCGGGAAGGTCCATTGGGCCCGGCAAAAAGTGGGTGGTTTGAACTTCACGCTGCGATATTCTCTATACCGCGCGGCGCGTTTCTTGCTAGAATGTGCGGTTCGCGGAGCCGGACCGGTAGTAGTAAAATATTGGCATAGATTCTCAGGAGACTGACACCATTATGACCTACGTAATTGCAGAGCCTTGCATCAACACCAAAGACACCGCGTGCGTGGATGCGTGTCCGGTGGATTGCATTCATCCCAAGAAAGACGATCCCAAGTACGCGACAGAACCGTTGCTCTATATCGATCCGGTGGAGTGTATCGACTGCGGCGCGTGCGTGCCGGTGTGCCCGGTATCGGCTATCTTTGCGCTCGACGATCTGCCGGAGAAGTGGAACGAGTTTACCGCGAAAAACGCAGCGTACTTTGGCAGGTAGGAGTTGACTATCCGCCAATTTGCGAGCCTTCCACCTCAACGAGCGCGCCGCTAGATAGGGCGCGCGTTCTTTTTTGCTCTGACGCCCTTACACTCTGGTGAAGGTGAAGGTTCCCGCGCCGCTGCAGGTCGACCCAGTTACGCTCCAGTTGCCGGTGAGGGTGTTATTGGGGCCGACGCCGCCCTGAAGGGTCAGCACGTTTTGAGAGCCGGTCACGGTCATTCCAAACGTGCCCATGACGCTTCCGCTGAAATTTCCGCTCAGAGTAAAGCTGCCGGTCTCCGTTGTCTGGCCCGACACGAAGCACGAGCCACTCGACGTGAGTGTGAAATTCGTGATACTCAATCCGCTTCCGCCAGTTTCGGTCAGCGTGGTGGTGAACGAATAAACTGGTGGCCCGCCTGGCGTGCTCATAAGGTTGGCGCTCCAGTTTCCGTTAATGGTGGTGGCGTTTGATCCACCGCTGCTGCCGCACCCCAACATAGTTAATACCAGTGCTATGGTGACGATCATCCCAATCGGTTTATGCACAGTTCCTCCATTGTCGATGCTCCAACAAGAGAGAACACCAAACGGTGGTCAGAGTTGTCTGGATAAGTGCACAAAAGCGCCGTGATCGCCTGGAGCTAGGGCATTCACCTTATTTTATTATGCGGTTCTCAGGGACGGCTGCATTGTGCTCGTAAGGCTCTATTTAGAAAAGTGGTGGTGATCCCAGGTCAGGGCCGCGGTAAGGCGCGCGACGTTCGGACGCTCACGATCGCCTCTGTTTCTGGGTTGTTTCCGGCCTTGGGATCGGGAATTGCGGTTTCTTGCATTCCGTATCTGTCCGTTACAATCGTGCGTTACTGAACCTGCTGAGCATCCATGGCACTGAGGGAGTCGGAAGCGATCGTGCTGCGCACGTATCCGCTGCGCGAGGCCGATTTGCTGGTTTCGCTGTTTACGCGCGCGGAAGGCAAAGTGCGCGGCGTGGCGCGGTCGGCGAAGAAGTCGAAGCGGCGCTTTGGCGGGGCGCTGGAGCCGATGACTTATGTGCGGGCATTTTATGACGTGCGCGAGCGGCAGGAGTTGGCGCGACTGGATGCCTGCGAAGTGCTGGAGTCTCCGCTGGCCAACGAAGTCAGCTATGCGCGGGCGGTGGCGCTGGCGCATGTGGCGGAGTTGCTCGACGAACTGCTGCCTGATCACGAAGCGAATGACGCCATCTTCCGGCTGACGCTTTCGGTGCTGCATGTTTTGACGGGCTCGGATGTCTGGATGCCGGTTACTTATTTTGATTTGTGGCTGACGCGGTTGGTTGGCTTTCTGCCTGAGTTGACCGAGTGCATCGTGTGCGGGCGAAGTCTGAATGGAAGCCGCGCTTATTTCCACGCACTGGCGGATGGCTTGATGTGTGCTGAGGATAAGCGGCTGGCGTCTTCCGAGATTTCTAACGACTCGCGAGAGCTGGCCGCGAAGATGTTTCGCGCTCCCGTAGAGAGCTTTGCGGGGAAGCCTTGGCCGAAAGCGCAGGGAGCCGATCTAAGAAAGTTTCTCATACAAGCCTTGCAGCGTCATATTGAGAAGAAGCTGGTTACGGCGGGGATGCTGGAGAAGGGTGGGTTCTAAGTCGCCGGAGGGTTCGCTGATGCTTTCGCAGGACGAGGAGGGAGGGCTTCGATGAAGCATTTTCGAGCGGTTGCGATTGAGTTGCTTGCCTTCGCGGTGGTTGGAGTGGCTGTGGCCCAGACTGGCCAAGGACACGCGGCCGCGGTGCGTGTTCCGGCTGAGCGGAAAGGCAGTCCGCAGATTGAAAAGGTGTTGCGGGCCTTCGAGGGGACGTGGTCGATCAAAGAAAAGTTTGCGCCCGATGCGGGCTCGCCGAATGGCGCGGCGGGCGAGGGACAGATTGTTTGGCGCGCGGGGCCGGGAAGATTTTCGGTGATCGAGGAGTATCGGTCGAAGCGGGAGAGCACGGAGGTGACGGGGCTGGGAGTGTTCTGGTGGGATGAGGCGGCGCAGGGCTACCGCACGATTTGGTGCGAGAGTACGAATCCGGGAGGCTGCATTAGCTTTAAGAATGTTGCGCGCTGGGAAGGGCCACAGTTGGCGCTGGTGGAGGATTACGAGGTCAATGGAAAGAAGGTTACCTTCAAGGAGGTGTTTGGCGACATTGCGCCGGGAAGATTCACGCAGATTTTGTATGGGGGCGAAGCTCGAAAGGAGTTGAAGGTGGATCAGACTATTCAGGCGACGCGGGGAAGCGCCAAGTAAATCAAAATTAATCCCGCCAGTGCCGGCGTCGGCTAGCTGACGGCTCCTGCCGCTTCCGCTACAATCAATGGTTAATCTTCATGTCCTCGGACGAGTGTGTGAATCCATCCAAACCCAATTCGCTGACGTTTCAGGAACTCATCCTGCGGTTGCAGGCGTTTTGGGCGGAGCACGGGTGCGTGTTGCAGCAGCCTTATGACGTGGAAGTGGGCGCCGGGACGATGGCGCCGGAGACGTTTCTGCGGGTGCTGGGGCCGAAGCCTTACAAGGTGGCGTATGTGCAGCCTTCGCGGAGGCCGGCGGACGGGCGGTATGGAGAGAATCCGAACCGGCTGTTTAAGCACATGCAGTTGCAGGTGATTTTGAAGCCTCCGCCGGAGAATGTGCAGGAGTTGTACTTGGAATCGCTGGGCGCGATTGGCATTGACCTGCGCGAGCATGACATCAAGTTCGAGGAAGATAACTGGGAAGCCCCGACGTTGAGCGCCTGGGGTGTGGGCTGGCAGGTGATGCTCGATGGACTGGAGATCACGCAGTTCACTTATTTCCAGCAGTGCGGCGGCGTGGATCTGTTTCCGATCTCGGTGGAGCTGACGTATGGGCTGGAGCGCATTGGGGCGTTTCTGCAGGATGTGGATTCGATTTATGACATCGTGTGGGCAATAGATCCAGAGACGGGGCAGGCGACGACTTACGGCGATGTGCGGCTGGCCGAGGAGCTGCAGTTCTCGGTTTACAACTTCGAGATCGCTGATGTCGTTTCAGCGCAAGAGCACTTCAATGATTATTGGCAAGAGTGCCATGAGATCTTGAATCGCTTTAACACGATGCAGAAGGCGGTCGATGAGTTGAAGGCCCCGCCAGATCAGCGCGCTCGCGAGTTACGAAGATTTCCGATACTTCCGGCGCTGGATCTTTGTTTGAAGTGTTCGCACCTATTCAACATTCTCGATGCACGCGGAGCGATTTCTGTTACCGAGCGCGTAGGAGTGATTGCACGCGTACGCGCGTTGGCGGTGGGCATTGCCAAGGCTTGGGTAGATCAGCAGAAGAACGAGCCCGACGCAGTGGGCGACAAGTCCGACGAGGAAGAACCCGTGCGCGAGAAGAAGGCGAGGAAGGAGAAGTTGTCGCCGGTGGGGTCGTGAGTTGCGCGATGTGATCTTTGTTACATTTGTTAGGGGCGGCGTTCGAAGACTTAATGGTTTTTGAAGAGATGCCAGACTTTTTATTAGAGATCGGGTGCGAAGAGATTCCGGCGCGGATGATTGATGATGCCGAGACAGTCCTTGGCGTCCGCGTCGCCAAACTGCTCTTTGACCAAGGGCTTCTACCGGCAACCGCCAAGGTACCGACTATGTCTACTCCTCGCCGGTTAACTGTCTGGGCAAACGGGATCTTCGCGGCGCAGCCGGATGTGACCGAACAAATCAACGGGCCATCTGTTCAAGTTGCGTACAAAGATGGTCAGCCCACTCCGGCAGCGCATGCGTTTGCTAAGAAAGCCGGGGTAGATGTAGCTCAACTCAAAACAATCACGACTCCGAAGGGTGAATATCTCTCGGCGCACGCCACAAGAAAGGGCAGAAGCGCGGCCGAGATTCTTGCGGAGAATCTTCCCAAGGAAATCTCCGCGATTTACTGGCCGAAGAATATGTACTGGCGCAAGCCGAACGAGCGGTTTGTGCGTCCGGTGCGGTGGCTGGTGGCGATGCTTGACGAGGAGACGATCCCGCTGGAGTTTGATGGGATCTGGGCAGGGAAGACTTCGCGCGGGCACAGGATTTTATCCGACGGCAGCGTGACGATTTCGCGGGCTGGGTCTTCTTATGTGGACGCTCTGCGCGCGGCCAAGGTTTTAGGCCGCGCGGAGCGTGAGCAGCAGATTCGTAAAGCTCTCGACTCAGCTACGCGTATGATTCCCGGGGCGCGCTGGCGGGAAGACAAGTCGCCGCTTGAAACGGTGGTGAACCTGACGGAATTTCCTTCGGTGATACTGGGTGGGTTCGATCCGCAATTTCTGGCATTGCCGGAAGAAGTGCTGGTCACGGTGATGCGCGATCATCAGAAATATTTTGCCGTCGAAGACGCGGACCACAAGCTGCTGCCGCATTTTTTGGCAGTGCTGAATACTGACGGCGATCGCGATGGGTTGATCCGCCACGGCAACGAGCGAGTGCTGCGGGCGCGGTTCAGCGATGCGCGATTCTTCTGGGCGACGGATCAGAAACGGTCGCTGCTGGAACGGCTGGAACTGCTGCGTCACGTCACTTTCCAGAAAGATCTGGGCAGTTACTACGACAAGACGCGGCGGGTGCAACGTTTGTGCAGTTGGCTGAGCGAAATCATCAAGCAGAGCGGGATGGCCGTGCGCGCCGGCGTGGTCCACAAAGCGGCGTGCCTGGCGAAGACCGACCTGACCACCGAACTGGTGAAAGAGTTCACCGAACTGCAGGGCATTGTGGGTGGGCTGTATGCGCGGGCGCAGAAGCTGGACTCGAGCCTGCCTGAGGCGACGCGATTCGCGATTGCCGATGCGATTTACGATCACTACAAACCGGAGTCGACGGAAGATGACGTGCCGCGATCGGTGGAGGGCGCGGTGCTTTCCACCGGCGACAAGGCGGATACGATTGCGGGCATGTTTGCGCTGGGGTTGGTGCCGAGCGGGTCGAAGGATCCGTTTGCGCTGCGGCGGCAGGCGAACGCGATTGTGAAAGTGATCGACAAGTACAAGCTGCCGCTCCGGCTGAATAACATGATGCGGGACGCGCGCGCGGGCTACCAGGGATCGGAAGCGGAGAAGAAATTCGTCGGCGATGCGAAATTCGACGAGTCAGTGAGAACATTCTTCCTCGAACGTTTGGAGTTTTATTTGAAGGACGTGCGCAGATACGCGTATGACGTGGTGAAGGCAGTGCTGGCGGCCGACTCTGACGACGTAGTGGATGCCTTGGCGCGTGCCGAGGCCGTGAATCAAGTCTTGCATATGCCCGAGTTCCTGGCGATTGGCGCGGCGTGCAAACGCATACGGAATATCTTGAGGCAAGCGGAAGAGAAGGGAATAGCTTCGGCGGCAACGTTCGAGTACTTGCCTGATTCAGCTCATGAGGAAAAAAACCTGGCAACTTACATTGAAGTCTACGGGCCTCGGGTCGAAGAGCATCGGAAGAAGAAGGAGTACGGCGATGCGCTTATGTTGCTCTCTACCGCGCGCGAGCCGGTGGATGCGTTCTTCGACAAAGTGATGGTCATGGTCGAAGACGCGAAGCTGCGTGCGAACCGGTTGGCGCTGCTGCGGACCTTGCTGAGGGAATTTTCGACAATCGCCGATTTCTCCGAGATCGTGACTGAAGGGAAGGGAGGACCACCCTAAGTTTCCGACGGCAAAGTCGTTTTGGGGTGACACTTATGGAAGGAAACGGGCCGGAGACTATCGCGGTGATCGACTACTACCACCGTAAGGATGGGAAAGGTGTGATCAGAATTGACGCCCAACGCAAAGACTTCCTTCGTGAACTTGCCAGCCTCTTCGGGAGACTCGCACGTGGTGAGGCGGAGGAGTTTCGCATAGAGCCCTCCGAGCATGTCCTTCTAAGCAGGAGGGTTCGAGCGTTCGTTCTGAGGCGAGCGGCGCCGAGGCTCTCAGGGAAAAACATACGGGTTGGGTGCGCTGATTTGGATCAAGTCGAAGTCCACTGGGAAAGTCCAGCCGGCGCCTGGGAAACGTACACAAGATTGTTACAAGGAATTATTGATTCCCCCGTGCCATGCCATCAGTATTTTGGTGACCCTGCGTCAGGAGATCCGGAATTGGAAATAGCGCTCGGGGAGTGGCGGCCCAAGCTCAAGGAACTAGTTTAGATCTACGGATTGCCGGCGGGACGCCGGCGCTACGAAAGCGAACTACAAAGGACTAATCATCATGGCGACAATTACTCTCCCCGAAGCTGAGGTTCAAGAAAACAAGAAGAGCACAACCAAGTACGTTTACTTTTTCGGCGGTGGCAAGGCGGATGGCCACGGCAAGATGAAAGACGATCTCGGCGGGAAGGGCGCTGGCCTGGCCGAGATGACCAATGCCGGACTGCCCGTTCCTCCGGGATTCACGATTCAGACCGAGGCCTGCCGCGAATATATGCGGAGCGGTGGCGTTTCCAAAGAAGTCGACCGCCAGATGGAGGAGGCGCTGGCCAGGCTGGAAGCGCTGCAGGGGCAGAAGTTGGGAACGGGCGAGAATCCCCTGCTAGTGAGCGTGCGGTCGGGCGCGAAGTTTTCCATGCCGGGCATGATGGATACGATCCTCAATCTCGGTTTGAATGACAAGAGCGTTGAGGCGCTGGCCAAGCGCAGCAACAATCCCCGGTTCGCGGCCGATTCCTACCGGCGGCTGATCCAGATGTTTGGCAACGTTGTCTTGGAGATTCCGAAGTCCGCATTTGACGAAGTGTTCGATGCGAAGAAGAAGCAGAAGAAGGCCAAACTCGACACCGAACTGGATGCCAAGGCGCTGAAGGAAGTGATCGAGGCGTACAAGAAGGTCGTCAAGAAGCACACGAAGCGCGACTTCCCGCAGGATCCTCACGAACAACTCGTGATGGCGCGGGACGCGGTGTTTCGCTCATGGCAGAACGAGCGCGCCAAGCATTATCGCCGCATCAACAACATCGATGACATGCTGGGCACTGCTGTGAACGTACAGGCGATGGTCTACGGCAATCTTGGTGATACCAGCGGCACAGGTGTTGGCTTCACGCGTAGTCCCGCTACCGGCGCGAAGGAATTTTACGGAGAGTTTTTGATGAACGCGCAGGGAGAAGATGTGGTCTCGGGTGTCCGAACGCCGGTGCATATCTCAGAACTGCACAAGATCATGCCCGATGTGTACGACCAGTTGCGCGACATCACCACGCGGCTCGAGAAGCATTACAAAGACATGCAGGATTTCGAGTTCACTATTCAGGATGGCAAGCTCTACATGCTGCAGACGCGCAACGGCAAGCGCACCGGATGGGCCGCAGTTCGGGTTGCGATTCAGATGGTGGAGGAAGGACTGATCACTAAAGAAGATGCGATCTTCCGCGTCGAACCCAACCAGCTTTACGATTTCCTGGTCCCGCGCCTCGATGAGAAGAGCACGAAGGTGGAAGTGCTGGCCACGGGATTGCCGGCGTCGCCGGGCGCTGCGGTCGGGCAGATTGTCTTCACCGCTGAAGAAGCGGTGAAGAAGGCGGGACATGGAGCGAAGAAGAATCCGGTGATTCTGGTGCGGGCGGAGACGACTCCGGAAGATATTCAGGGTATGGAAGTTGCTGCTGGAATTTTGACCTCGCGCGGCGGCATGACCAGTCACGCGGCCGTGGTCACGCGCGGCATGGGTAAATGCTGCGTGGCCGGTGCGGGCGATGTTCAAGTCGATGAGCGGGCCGGCGCAATGCGCGTCAAGGGGCAGGTGTTCAAGGAGGGAGACTGGATTTCGCTGGATGGAACCAGCGGGCGGGTGATTAAGGGGAAGCTCAACACACTCGATCCTTCCACGGATGATGCGGACCTGCAGAAGTTGTTGGGCTGGGCGGAGCCATTCCGCAAGATTGGCGTACGCGCCAATGCGGACATCCCGCGGGATGCGGTTCAGGCGAAGGCTTTTGGCGCCGAAGGCATCGGCCTGTGCCGCACCGAGCACATGTTTTTCGCTCCTGATCGCATCCGCCACATGCGCGCCATGATTCTTGCCGACAATGAGAAGGACCGCCGCGCCGCGCTGAAGAAACTGCTCCCGATGCAGCGTGCGGACTTTATCGGTCTGCTTAAAGCTATGGACGGTCTCCCGGTTACCATCCGCCTGCTGGATCCGCCGCTGCACGAATTCCTCCCCAAGCGCGAGAAGCTTATGGTTGACATCGCCAGCCTGCCCAGCGCCGACGCAAAGCAAAAGAAGGCCCTGGTGGAGGAATACCGCGAATATGGCGCGAAGGGGGCCGGCGATCTGAAGAAAATTCTTCCCGCGCTGCTGGCGCGTGTCGAGGATTTGCATGAGTTCAATCCCATGCTGGGGCACCGCGGATGCCGGCTGGGGATCACCTACCCGGAGATCACGGAGATGCAGGCGCGGGCTATTTTTGAAGCTGCCGTCGCGGTCGAGAAGGAAGGCATCAAGACCCATGCGGAGGTGATGATCCCTCTGATCGCGACCGTGAAAGAGATGGCGAACCAGGGGGCGATTGTCCGGCGGGTGGCGGAAGAAGTGTTCAGGGAAAAGGGAAAGCACGTGCATTATCTGGTGGGCACAATGATTGAACTGCCGCGTGCCTGCCTGGTCGCCGACGAGATTGCCAAAGAAGCGGAGTTTTTCTCCTTTGGCACCAACGATCTGACGCAGACCACGTTCGGCTTCTCGCGCGACGATGTGAACAAAGTTTTGCCGACGTATCTAGCCGAAGGAATTTTGAAGCAGGATCCGTTTGCCGCGATCGACCGCGACGGTGTCGGCGAACTGGTGCGGATCGGGATCGAGCGAGGACGGAAGACGCGTCCCAAGCTGGAGGTGGGAATCTGCGGCGAGCACGGCGGCGAGCCGTCGTCGGTGGAGTTCTGCCATCAGGTGGGGATGGATTACGTTTCGTGCTCACCGTTCCGCGTGCTGACAGCGCGGCTGGCCGCGGCGCAGGCTGGGGCTTCGGATACGCTGAAAGTCGAGGGCGGACGAACTAAATGAAAACCGCACAGGAGCATCGTGCACTTGCGGGACGGAATACGCAGGTTCGTAAATAATCTTCCAGCCTCCGCGTCCCTAGCGTCCTCTGCGGTTATGGCTTGATCTTTTTTTGATTACTGCACTTTCTGCAGGCGGGCGATCAATTTCTGCGCCAGGCTCTCTTCCGATTCCGACCAGAGCAGGCGCGCGCTGCTACCGCTATTCTTCTCCACGTTCACTGAGAACTCCACCAGCTTGGCTACGTTGTCGCGAATCTTGGCGCGAGTCTGGTCGGTGAGGGAAGTCTCAGGCTGCAGAAAGTAGGAATCGAGGCCGAAGTCCACCTGGATGTGTCCCGTGTGCTGGTAGGCGCCTTCGTCGAATTGTTCGCCTTGGACGATAAATTTCACGGCTGCAGGCTCGAGCACCCAGTTTGAGTTCGACTCGTCGGGCGTCCACAGATCCCAGTGACCGTCGAAGACGTAAGCGTAATCATCATGGACCAGTTCGGCGACAATGAGCGTTGCCTGTCCGGGATCGATTCCGGAGGGAAACCGGCGCTCGAGCACGGTGGCCTCCTCCCAGGAAATAGGGTGCACCGCAAAGTAACTGATGCCGGGACGCTGCGCCGAAAAAGGGAACTGCTGCAAGACGGCAAAGGTGTGCGGCAACATCTCCGGGCCGGAGAAGTCGGGAAACCAAAGACTGAAATAAACGGGATCGGGCACCATCGCCTCGAACGTTCTTGGCCGCGCCTCAGTCGGTCGCTTTAATTCTAAACTGTCCGGGCATCTTGAAAAAGGCAGAATGCCAGCGAATGCAATCGGAGCCGGCGAAAGCGTTCCGACCGCGTTTTGACAGGGCTGCGAAGGGTTGTTACGATCAAATGTGCCTCGAGCACCCCACCTTACAACCGTCCCCGTCGTCTAGCCTGGCCTAGGACATCGCCCTTTCACGGCGGTAACACGGGTTCAAATCCCGTCGGGGACGCCAACCGCTTAATTTATTATCAACGACTTAACATCCGAGTTCGCCGCAGAACGCCGCAAAAACATATCCGTTGTGCGTTCTACCGCCGCTCTTTGGTCTTGCGGAACCACGTGTGCGTAACGCGCCAGCATTCTCAGGTCGGAGTGACCGAGCTGTTGCTGTACGACGCGCGCGTTCGCACCTGCCTGCATCAATGCGGTGCCTAGGCCATGCCGGAACGCATGGAATGCCCCGCGTGGAATGCCCAATCGCTCGCGAATCGGATGCAAGATGTCCCGACGCACGTAGCAACTAGTGATGGGTTGGCCCTTCGCGTTCGCAAACAGCAACCCGAATGCATTGGGCCGCCACCGGAGGTGGTATTCGTTCAGCATGTCCACCAGCACCGGCGGCAAAGGCAAATCGCGAACGCTGGCTTTCGACTTAACCGTGAGTAGCTTCCCGCGCCAGTTGCTTTGACGCACCATCAGCACACCGCCGCTCAGGTCTAGATTATCCCAGGCGATGCCCACTGCCTCACTCGTGCGCACCCCCAAGTAAGCCATGAACGCGAAACAGATGCTCCAGGGCTCCGGGGCTGCGTCGATGATGCGCTGGGATTCTTCTGGGGTGAAGAATCGTTGCGGCTTCTGCAACTCCTCAACTGGCAGCCGCAGCTTTCGCCAATCGAGTTCGGATGAAAGGTAGTTCCAGTCCCGAGCAGCGCCTAGAATGCTTGCCAATGTGCTAAGCGCGTTCAGGATAGTCTTGCGCCTTAGGCCACGACGCCGCAGATCATTTACGAGCAATTGCGGCACCTCTCCCTTGACCTGATCCAGCCGGTAGAGTCCCAGCACCGGTTCGATGTAGATCCGGCAGAGCGAGCGCGCAGATTCGCAAGATGACGGTTTGAATGTCGGACAGACGTTCGCGCAGTACACCTCTGTGAATTCCTGCACCGTGGCTACCCTTCCTGGCATGTAATGCGGCTGGTTGACATGCTCGATCATGCGATCTGCAACCCGCCGCGCGAGGGCTTTGGTGGGCAGATCCTTGGTCGCGCCAACCCGCGCTCGACGCTCAACCCGCACCACCGCACCCGCATCGTTCAATACATCTTCACGCCAGCGCAGAATCCAAAGACTTCCTTCTCTGCGCAGCGCACCCCGCTGATACCTCTTTCGAGCCAAGTCTCCTCCTGAACTTGGCCCGCCGATTCCGGTCACAATAGTAGCCGAGACTTGGGGTGTGCAAATCATTCGTTACTTTTTCTTAGGGAAAAGATGCGCATCTCCCGGCACGCATTACGTTTCACGTCATTAACTTGCGACGGGGCGAACAGCCAATGTGCCCTAGTCTGTTGGGCAAGATTGACGTTTTCGTCGCGCAGTTCCTGTCGTTGCTTTCGTAGACGTGGGTGCACATACTCGAAGAGGGCGAAAATTCGTCCTTGCATAAGAGCTTTCGACGAAAACTCAGGCAACCGATTGAGAAATGGGCGAATAAAGTTTGGGGATATTTGTCGCACATCAACGAAAGTTCGTCGTCGTGCGAAGCCGTGGTACCGCAGATGGCTGGCGATGTCGACCGGCTGCCCGCAATAGGGAGAAACAAACCTAAAGCACGGAATAACCGGACAGTGCTGCTATTCTTACCGTCGTGAGATTTGGCGTTTCTGGCGTGTAGTCTTGCAAATCTCAGGGATGAGCTAGTATTCGATATAAGCGGATAGCTGCCGGCAGGCGGCGAAAGGCGGGATGCTTACCCACTCCCGCCAACCAGGAAGATCCACTATGGAGGGTGACTTTTGTCCATTCGCACACGTTATGACATAGGTGTATGGGAAGAGATCAGGTCTACGGTATCGTTGAAAACTGACCTCCTCGTGGAAGACATCAACAAAGAAATTGAGAAGGATCGGTCGCTCGGGGAATTCCAAAGCCAGCAGCCAGTCCCCTGGCAACTCAAAGAAATAATGGTGCAGCGCTCTAATGCGTGGGTTCAGCGCGTATACGACCTCTGTTGCGAAGATTACAAGAACAGAGGCAAGGCGCTGTCGGCAGATTTCGAACGAGCAGTGTGGGCGTATTGCATAGAACCCTTCATCAATGGACAGAAGGCGGACGATATTCATCGTCAAACCATGTCCGGGTTCCTAGAGTTACTCCTTTGCGCTGTAGGATCGCCGCGGGAGAAACGGCGTTTCCTCACAGTGGGTCAGAAGAACTGCTGCCTCGATGTCAGAGCGAAAATACGTGAAACTTGGTACCAAAAGCTGCATCAGCTGCCGTCGAGAATTGGTGAGGTACCCGAAGCCTTGTCCCGTCAAGCATTGGAGGCCCGTGATGTCCTGTCAAACGTGGCTAAGGCGGCAACCTGGGAAGAGATCGAAATATTATTCCTGAGTGACGAGCGGGTTCAGATTCTCAACGGAATGAACCGGGAAACCCGTAACTACGCGGAATTTGGCTTCGAGGATGGAAGGACCGGAAGGCCGAATCAGGCGTGGGAGGCTTTGCGTGTGTTGGCACAACAGCGCGGCGTCCTTCAAGATGGAACGGCAGTGAATCAGCCGTGGCCGAAGGTTGAAAAGCGAATTCAGGAGATTCGGAAGGTTTTTCGGGACCATTTTGGCATATCGGCCGACCCCATTCCGTTTGTTGAAGGTGTCGGGTACCAAGCGCGTTTCAAGGTCAGCTGCGCTCCTTCGTTCGAGACGTAAGCGAGTTTTCTCCAACCGCGCTCACAAATCTCCAATTTTATTTCTTCCGATCCCTCAAGAGCTTATACGGATTTTCACCGAAAACTTCTTTCCCTTGCCGAATTTTCGCCCTTGAGAGTATGGATACTTAACAAATGGCAGAACCAGAGAGTCTAACACCCAGTCGGGGAGAGTAGAACTCGAACCCGCTGACAGATGTAAAACAAAGGACATAGCAGAGCACAGTTGGTGTTGTTACTCTTCTTAAGTCATTGCTAGATAGGCTACTGATTTCCGAAATCAGTTTGCCGACAGAAGCGACCGGAACAACGTCGGGAGCGGCAAGCGCACAGAGCGTAGTCTGTGTCTGATTTTGCCATCTTCTCTCGTAGATTGAGGCCAACCATTCAGTGGTCTGAGGAGACCAGCATGAACCAGGAAAATGAAATTACGGCGAGTTTGACCGAGACCGACGTTGAATCGATTTCAGAGCGAAAGCGGGTTGCGAATCGTCAAAATGCGCGTCGATCTACCGGGCCGAGAACCGAAGCAGGAAAGGGGCGGTCTCGGTGGAATGCCATCAAGCATGGATTGCTCGTGAAGGACGTACCGGCAAATCACTGGCCATATTTCACCGATGATCTAGGGTCTTTTCAACTACTCATGGAAGCCCTGGTTGATCATTTCGATCCAGTGGGCCCGGTCGAGGGAATGCTCGTCGAGCGTATCGGTCAGTGTTACTGGAGGAGCCACCGTTTTCAGTTGGTCGAAAACGCGACGATTCGGCTGGATCTCGTGCGAGAATCCCTTCCAAAGTTTGACGGATTTCAGGTGATGAAAGACACCGGGAGTCGGCTCGATCTAATGGGAGAATCCCTTCCACGGTCTGACCCAGAAAGGGATTCCCGAGAAGAAGATAATCCGGATATCCAGACGATTTTCGAGCGGGCGAGACGGAGTATTGAAAGGCTTGGCTACGTAGAAGCCGCCTTGCAGGTGCGCATCCTCGAAGAACACTATTTCCTGCAAGAAGGAGAGCGGTTTGTTGCCGCAAACGAAGAAGCTCTGGAACTGGTGGGTGCTGGGCAATCTAGTCAGGGCTCCACCGGACTCAGGATCCAGATGAAAAAGGCTCGGTCCAAGCTGCTGCGTGAGTTAGATGAGTGTGAGCGTTCTTCACAGCATTCGAATGACCGGATCGAAGAGATCCTACGAGAAACCCAACGTGCGCGATACGCACAGCACTTGGCGCCATGCCACCTTCTTCGCTACGAAACCGCCAACCAACGCCAATTTTACGGCGCACTTCACGAATTAGAACGTCTCCAAGGGTTGCGTTGTGGTGATAACGTCGCCCCAAAGCGGAGGTTCAGTACTTAAGGCATCGGGCACGTACTGTCCGCCAACTCTTCACGTCCGGACGGTCTTCTAGCGCGGCCAAGTTATCGTCCCGCAGCGGCACCGTGGCTTTGGCGCCATTTCGCCCATCTCCGTAAGGGGTTGAATCGAACCTGCCGACGCACTTACAAAGCCCTCCGCTCATCCTTCACGATTGATCAGATTCGCATATCAAGTGGCCGTAACGGTAGCCTTATCTGGCACGACGTTACGCGAAGCAAGTATTATCTATATAGTATAGCAACACTTATTACAAATATCTTATTGATATGTTAAAAGATTGATTTTACGAAACGAACCCAATAAGTCATTTCGATTTGCTTGCCTCACCAGACAGAATGCCGCGGAACGAGTAGTGTCGTGCGTTTTCCCCGTATATTTCAAAACCGAGAAGCTGAACCTCGGAGCCAGGCAGTTTCTTGCGCGCTTTCCAGAATTCGTCATTCATCCCACTCTCGATAGGTAGCAGTCTATCGAGGGTGTTCTGGAGTTCCGCGCCCGAAAGGTGCTTCAACCTCGCGAAGGTTCGATGATGGAAGAAAACTTCCGTCCCATACAGCTTGAATCTCAGGATGGACGCAGTATTGCAGCCCCTGCACCAAGTACTGGAAAGCAAAAGGGTGCTCGACTTCCTTCGGTGATTTCGCCTCGATCCAGAACATTTTTTTCCGAATTGTCGGGACGTAATCCGGATTGTAGTGCTTTACCCTTACGGCGCCGCGCTCCACGGGGGGGTATTTGAGTTTGAAGGAGGCCCCATCGTCGCCGTGGCGGATGACTTCATAGTCCTTGTGCGTCTCGTATCCGAGGCATTCCAGTAGCGGCGAGATGAATCGTGCCTCCACGAAAGCCTCTCCCTTTCCCGAGAAATCGAGAAGTTCTAGTTCTGCCAGTGTTTGGCCTACGGCGCTAAGCATGAATTCCTCCGCACATGTTTTACAGATGTCAGGCTAACGCCAATCAGCTACAACTCGCCAGGGCAAGAGAAATTCCATCGATTTTCGGCCAACTAGCCCATAACCTCTTTTATGGGTCGTACTCCTTCACTGCGAAATGGTTTACAGGCGTTAAGGAATTGTATCCATCACGGCCGTGCCGTAACTCGCAGTTCCTCGTATCTTTCCAGCGTATTTTTCTGAACTGCCAGGTCATACGTAAGCTTCTCAAGGAAATCCTCAGCCGCCGCTACGAGGCACTCGAACAAATCCAGCAGGCCTAATGTCAGTGACTTTCCGTCGACCTTGATCTTCGTGTTGTCGGGGGCAATTGAAGCCTCGAATAGGTTCCAGTTATGGACAAGGCTGCACCGATAGAACTCATAGATCCGATCAGCATGTGGATGGTAGTCCGGGCGGAAATGCGCCTTGATGAAATCGGACACGTGGTGTTTTCTGTACCCGTACGACGCGATGGCGTCCAGCGCGCACATCAGAGCTATTGCAACCACGTGGCCGCGATGCTGGAGATCGCCATTGCTCTTGTGAACATCCCCGATGACATTGCTGATTTCACCGAGCATTGATTCCTCGAATATGCTCTTGAGGGTGAAAATGAACTTGTCATCCACGGCTGAAGGTGCCGCTGGCCACGTGCTGGGTTGCCAAGCCACAAACACGGGCGGGGGTGAACCACTTACAATCGCGCCGGTGATTGATGGTGACAAAACATTGAACTTGGGAGAGAAATCTAGTTTGTACCGCATTCCAGTCCTCCACTCGATCTGGCCGATAACAGAATTTATCGGAAGTAACAACCGGAAAGAGAAGGCCTCGCCAAAACGGTGTAATCTTCAACGCTTATGGTGCCTTGAATCTTCAGAGATAAACTGCCCTGGAGAGCTCTGGAGATAGCAATACACCGCGTCACCGCGCTTCTGACGCGAAAATTCGAGAGTCGCGCGGGAGCTATGCGGCCGGTTTTGCAGGATTCAACTTGCGCAAAACCCGCTCCGACACCAATGAGTCCACGAGGCCCTCTCGAACAAGGGTCCTGGCAATCTCCGGGAACGCTTCGCTTAATGCACCCCTGCGAAATTCGATATAGGTGAGGCCAGCCATATTGGAAAAAGTTGAAGCCATGTCTTCCTTGACAGCTATGGCGCGATGAAAGCCAAGCCTGCCCTGACATAACCCGACTTCATGAATGACGTTTTGCCTTGCCTGAAACGTGCCATCAGCCTGTTCGTCCTCTGCGGTCATCAAACGCAGTAGTTGGTTCAACCGAGAAAGTGACGAAGGTTCTGTACACGGCTAAGACCCATACTTCGGGTGGTTGGCGCGGCGGCGCCTCGCGCAGTGATGATGGCCGCTTAGATGTGAAGTTTTCGGCTCCCGGAGTTCCAGGAACCGGTACCAATCCGGAGCAGTTGTTTGCCGCTGGTTGGTCAGCCTGTTTCATTAGTGCCATGGGGCTTGTGGCCAACAAGATGAAGGTCAAACTTCCGGCTGACGCAGCCGTCGACGCCGAAATAGACCTGTGCAATGCTGGCGACGTTTACTTCCTCCGAGCACGGCTTAACGTCAGCCTGCCGGGCTTGGAGCGCGAAGTCGCCCAGGCCATCGTGGACGCCACGCACGACACGACATGCGCATATTCCAACGCTACACGGGGCAACATCGACGTCACGGTCAAAGTGGCGTGAGCCAGTCCTGTAGCAGACCGTTTCGGCGCCGGCAGGCTGTGATTGCGGCTGGAACGTGACGGAACTGTGACTTCAATCTTGATGCAATGAAGGAGAACCATGACCGCAGTGAAATTAGAAGATGCCCGCCGCGTAATCAGCGCGGCCGAGAAGAAAGCCATGGAAATCGGCCAGCCCATGAACATCGCAGTCGCTGACGAAGGCGGAAATATCGTAGCCCACATTCGCATGGACAACGGCTGGATTGGCAGCATCGATATCGCTCTGAAGAAGGCTTACACGTCGCGCGCATTCGACATCGAAACGAAAGACTTGGCAAAGCATGCTCAGTCAGGAGGCCAGTTCTTCGGTGTTCATGCGTCAAACGACGGCAAGATCATGATCTTCGCTGGCGGCATCCCGCTGAAACGCGATGGCAAGGTGGTAGGGGCGATTGGAGTCAGCGGTGGTTCCGGCGATCAGGATCATGCTGTCGCCGTGGCCGGTGCTGCCGCGTTCTAACCTCGCCGGACAGAACAGAATCGCAAGCGTAAGGACTAATCAATGTCACACCATTATTCCGGCCCTGATTTCAGCTTTCCTCATGGGGATGCTCGACTGGATTTCACGGATCTGTATGCCTTTCCCAAACCGGAAGACACTGGGAAATCCATCCTGATTATGAACGTGCATCCGTCTGCTGGCGAAAACCCTCCTGGGCCTACTACGACCGAGCCTTTCGCACCCGAAGCGCTGTACGAACTAAAGATTGACACCGATGGTGATGCGGTTGCCGATATCGCGTACCGGGTGCGCTTCTCAGCTTTCGAGCGCGGCGCTCAAACCGCAACTCTCCGCCGCAGTGATGGCCGACAAGCCGCCGGTACCGGCGATGGCGGGCGGGTGATCGTCGAGGGGGCTACAGTTTCAATAGGGCGCGAGGCGAGGATTACGCAGGCAGGCAATACCCGGTTCTTCGCCGGCTGGCGCAGCGACCCTTTCTTCTGCGACGTGGAAGGCGCGAAGAACAAGATGCAGTTCACAGGCGACGATTTCTTCGCTGACAAAGATGTGTGCAGCATTGTTCTTGAAGTACCTAACTCTGCCCTGGGGGCAAAAGAGGTTCGCTTGTGGGCGCGCACCCTTACGCCAGGTGATGGCGGCTGGGTCCAAGTGGAGCGCGGAGCCCGTCCCGCGCAAGCGGTCATACTTGTCGAAGAAAGAGATGCTTACCTCGCTGGTGAACCCGCGCATGATGCGCGTTTCCTTCCCGCGTTCGCGCACGCTCTGGAGCACACAGGGGGATATTCGCCGGCTGAGGCGAAGCGAGTCGCGGGAACATTGCTCCCAGACGTTCTGCCTTACGACTCTACGCGCCCGGCGCGTTTTCCTGATAACGGCCGAACACTCACCGACGACGCGTTCGATGTTTTTATTCGCATCCTCACGAATGGAAAGGTGACAGAAGACAAAGTAGGATCTCATGGCGATCTCTTAATCGAGTTTCCCTACGTGGGACCACCTCACCAAAGTCGAGTGACAAAAGCGCCTCACAAGACGACCGCAATGCAAAATCAAACATGAAACCGAATGATTGGGAGACAGTAAACATGAAGGAACACGGAGCAACAAAGACTGCTGAGATACGTCTGGCCCGGCGCTCGCCTGAGTATTGGCGAGTCACCATCGACCATCCGCCGCTCAACATTTTCGGTCCGGAGATGCTTCCGCAAGTGGGCGAGATCATCACGGCAATCGAGACTGACGAGCAGGTTAAGGTGGTGGTTTTTGACAGTGCGGTTGAAGGTTTTTTTCTGATTCATTTGGATTTTCTAGCGAAGCTTGACGAGTTGGCGCATCTCCCTCCTGGACCGACCGGCTTGCATCCATGGCCCGAGATGCTGGTGCGTCTGAGTCGCGCACCCGTCGTATCGATAGCGTCAATTCGCGGGCGGGCGACTGGTATGGGAAGTGAGCTTGCGCTTGCCTGCGACATGCGTTTTGCTAGTCGCGAAAAGGCCATCTTGTCGCAGTTTGAAGTCGGCGCCGGTCTGTTGCCTGGCGGTGCCCCTATGGCGCGACTATCGCGCCTCATGGGAAGAGGACGCGCCCTTGAAGTAATTCTAAGCGCCGACGATGTCCCTGGCGACCTGGCTGAGCGGTACGGCTACGTGAATCGGTCGTTGCCGGATGCTGACCTTGACCGGTTTGTCGATGCGCTTGCAACCCGAATCGCCTCCTTCGACAAACAGACAATCGCGGATACCAAGCGCCTAGTCAACGTTGCCAGTTTGCCGCCTGATATCGAAATCGAATCCGGGTGGGATGCTTGCGTTGCTTCAATCACACGACCCGCCACGCAGCAGAGAATCAAAACGCTAATAGAGCGAGGCTTTTGCAAACCTGGCGATGCAGAAAATCGCTTGGGAGATTTTATGGGAAAGCGCTGAGCATCTACAACGGCGCAGTCTCAGATGTGGACACTGTGAAAAATCAGATTGTGGGCGATCAAACCGAAGCCGCTGGAGGGGGATCGATGAATACGGGTTCCAAAGAAAAAACGTTAGACGGGGGTGGCTCTCGTGATGCCACGGCCGAGCAGCGGCTAAGACAACTCGGCATCAAGCTTCCAGCGCCGCCTGAGCCGTTCGGCATCTACGCGGAAGCGGTGCAGACTGGCGACTTGCTCTTTCTCACCGGAATGCTTCCCACTGAAGGCCGGGAAGCGAAATTCATTGGGCGCGTTGGCGCGGAACTCGATGTGGAAGCGGGGCGCGCGGCGGCTCGCTTGGCGGCATTGAATGGCCTCGCTGTCGCGCGGCAGCATTTGGGATCGCTCGACAAAGTGACGCGGATTGTCCGGCTTGGGGTCTCGGTGGCCACTTCGGGAGATGTCCGCGATCAGCCGAAAGTCGCTGACGGCGCTTCAGAGTTTCTGCAAGACGTTTTCGGAAAAAGCAAAAACCCTAGCCGACTCGTGTACGGCGTAGCCAGTCTTCCGCTCGGCACACCGGTCGAACTGGAGATCATTTTCGAGTTAGCGGGATAAGAGGAGCTCTCAAGCGGGACAGCCGCTGAGATACGACACAGACAAGAAAAGGTTCAGATGGCTACTATCACTCAACCCATTGCACCTAAGCGGCAGGCAGAAACACACTCGGCCGTTGCACGGATCGGCGCCTTTGCAGTTGCCGCACGACCGGAGCACCTGACAACCGATATTCGGCAGCTTTTCAAGCGCAACATTCTGGACAGCATAGGGTGCGCGATCGCTGCTGTCGCTGGTCCGTCGCTCCGAACGCTACGCGACCAGATCGAAGAATATCGAGCCCCCGGTCGTTGCACGTTGATTGGCGGCGGCAAGACCTCTCCCGATCAGGCCGCACTCTTCAACTCCTCGCTTGTCCGCTATGTGGACCTTCTCGATAGCTACATGGCACAGGGTGGCCTTTGCCATCCGAGTGACAACTTCGGAACCATTCTTGCAGCGGCCGAATACGTCGGGGCATCCGGCGAGGAATTCATGTTGGCACTCGCCGTAGCCTATGAAATCGAATGTAGGTTCACATCCGCCGTGCCTGTAATGGCAAAGGGTTTCAACCATGCCACCCAGCTCGCAATCTCTGCAGCTGCCGGTGCGGGGAAACTCTTCGGACTCTCCGCCGGCGAAATCGCCAATGCGATCTCGATCGCTACTGTCGACAACGTCTCGCTTGCAAACGTGCATGCCGAACCAGTGTCGCAGTGGAAGGGCTTCTCGCCCGGAATGACCGGGATGCGCGCCGTCTACGCTGCCTCGTTAGCCAGGCGAGGTTTCACAGGCCCAAAAGGCCTGTTTGAAGGTCCTTTTGGATTGGAACTCATGTTCAAGCAGTCGATCCCTGTGGATTGGGAACAGCCCTCGCTCGAAATCATCACACAGACCGTCATGAAGAAATATTGCTCGCTAATTCATGGCCAACCCATATTGGAGGCGGTGTTAGAGCTGAAGCGTCGTAACGGGTTGACAGCGGACGACGTTGAGGACGTGCGCTGCGATGTCTTCCAGGGCGCCTTCGACTTCGCAGGTGGCGGAGCCTTCGGTCCAAAGAACCACCCGCAGATGAAAGAGCAAGGCGATTACAACATTAATTACCTCATCGCAGCCGCGCTGCTCGACGATCAACTTGGCCCCGCACAACTGGATGAGGCACGTATCCAAGCTCCAGATGTCCAGGCTTTACTGAAGCGTGTAGAGATTCGTCCTGATGATAGTTTCAGCGCTCGCTATCCCCACGAGCTGAGCGCCCGCGTGACTATTCGTACCAAAGACCAACGTGTGTTTGTGAAGGAGCAGAACGGCTACGAAGGAGGGTTGACTAGGCCGATGTCGTGGGACCGTACTGTCGAGAAGTTCCACTGGTTAAGTGAGGCTTTCGCCGATGAAGATCTTCGAAAAAGGCTCATCCAGGTTGTGCAGCAACTCGATGCGCGACCGATCTCGGATCTTATGGACTTACTCGCCCAAGTCCGGTGCACCGCTGCCTTTCCGAGAACTCACCCCGGTATTCAATGACCGATTCAGTGTCGATGAGCTAGCTTAGATTTCAGGAAAACAGATTCGATTTCAAAAAGGAGAATAAAATGAAAACAAAAGGAAAAGTCTTGGTACTAGTCTCGAGCGGTCACGGTTTGCCCTTGCAAGATGGCAAGGTTTATGCCGGCGCAGGCTACTACCTCAACGAGCTGACGGTTCCGGTTCGCGCCCTGATGAAGGAGGGCTACGAAATCACCTTCGCCAACCCCAAAGGCAACACGCCGCAATTGGATGTCAATTCAGCGATAGCCCAGTTCTTCGGCGGGGACGAGGCTAAGCTTCAGGACTATCTAAAATTCCGCGACAGCCTGACTGGGCTCAAAAATCCAACTCGTATCTCGGATGTCATCGCATCGGGCCTGGATCAATATGACGCTGTTTTCGTCCCCGGCGGCCATGGCCCGATGATCGATCTTCTGGAGGATCCCGACGCTGGCACCGTGCTGAGACACTTTCATAAAACATCCAAGCCTACGGCAGTGCTCTGCCATGGCCCGATTTCACTTCTCGCGGCTCTTCCGAATGCGTCGGAAGTGGTCGGCGCACTGAAGGCGGGCGATGCCGCCGGAGCGCGGGCAAAGGCTCAAGGGTGGATATATTCCGGATATAAGATGACCATTTTTTCGACGGCGGAAGAGCAACAGCGGGAGCCGATTGAGATTGGTGGCAAGGTGTTCTTCTACCCGGACTTCGCCTTGCGTACGGCGGGCGGTGACGTAAGTGTGGTCGCTCCATGGAAGAGCTACGTCCTTCAAGATCGCGAGTTGATCTCAGGTCAGAATCCGTTCTCTGATGAAGCGCTTCTGAAACTTCTTCTACCGGCACTCAACGCCAAGAAGAAGTCAGTCGCATGAGTGGATCGGTAGGAGCGTTCAAATCAAAATCAGGAAGGGCCAGATTCCAGCGCATCGCACGCTAGCTAAACGTTCGGTGCAATGCCTTCATTACAAGGGATGATCATGCCTGCTTCCTGGAACCAGAACCGGCTTACCGCCAAGCTCGGAATCGAGTATCCCATCGTTCAGGGTCCGCTTGGCGGATTGTCATCGCAAAGACTGACGGCCGCAGTGTCCAACTTTGGCGGGCTCGGATCGTTTGGCGCGCATAGCTTGCAGCCCGACGCTATCAAAGACGTGATCGCGGAGATTCGCTCCCTTACGTCCAAACCGTTCGCGATGAACTTGTGGGTGTCAATGGAGGATGAAGGTGCGCGAACAGCAGATGAAAACGGATTCAACAGGAGCCTAGCTCCGTTAGTCGCTGATCTTGCTGCCTTGGGGGCGCCCCGTCCAACGTACAAGCCATATTCGCCGAAGCGATTTGAAGATCAGGCCCGCGTGCTACTGGACGCGAGCGTACCGGCATTCAGCTTCATCTTCGGAATCCCGGCAAGAGAAATCTTGGAGGAGTGCCGGGCGAAAGGCATCGTCACCATCGGCACAGCGACAACGCCCGACGAGGCTGCCGCACTTCAAGAAGCCGGCGTGAATGCAATTGTCGCTTCCGGCTTTGAAGCAGGGGGGCATCGCGGTTCATTTCTCCGGGCGGCGGAGGATTCGCTCACCGGCACGCTGTCGCTAGTCCCACAGGTCGTTGACATCGTTGATGTGCCAGTGATTGCCGCGGGGGGAATAGGAGATGCACGAGGTGTAATCGCCGCTCTGGCTCTCGGCGCAGAGGCCGTCCAAATGGGAACGGTATTCCTGGCGTGCGAAGAATCTGGCGCCAGCCGCCTTCATCGCGAAACTTTGCGACGACGCAATGCCGGACATACTGCCTTGACAAAAGGGTTCACGGGAAGACTCGCACGGGCAATCCACAACCGCGTGATGGAGAACTTGAACCGAAACGAAACCGAGATCCTGCCATATCCGCTGCAACGAGAACTCGTCAGAAATCTCGCAATCGCAGCAGAGGCTGCGGGCCGGGCAGATCTTGTGCCGATGTGGGCAGGGCAAAGCGCCAATCTTTCGACTTGCACCGAATGTATCGGCTTTCTTGACCTCATTGGTCGAGGAGGTATCTGAAATCGCGGGGCCCATCATTCAGTGGAGCGCAGCCCGCCGTAAAAAGCAAATTCCTAAATAAGGACAAAGGGGAGAATGGAAATGTCAAATATCACCGGCAAAATTGTAGTGATTACCGGAGCCAGCAGCGGCATTGGGGAAAGCACCGCAAAGCTTCTCGCAGAACAAGGAGCAAAAGTTGTATTAGGAGCGCGGCGTCTGAACCGAATCAACGCAGTGGTTCAAGGGATCTCGGCCACCGGCGGCAAGGCTATCGGATTTGCCTGCGATGTGACGAAGCGGGCAGAAGTTGAAACGCTCATCCAAAAGGCCGTCGACAGTTTCGGCCGCGTCGATGTACTCCTCAATAACGCCGGCATCATGCCCATCGCACCGATCGAGGCCCTTAAGGTAGATGAATGGGACCGGCAGATTGACGTCAACATCAAAGGACTTCTATATGGGGTTGCCGCCGCCCTGCCACACATGCAGAAGCAGAAGACCGGCCACATCATCAATATGGCTTCGGTTTTCGGGATCAAAGTGTTCGCCCCCGGCGGGACGGTCTACTGCGCCACCAAGGCGGCTGTTCGCGCGTTGACTGAAGGGCTGCGGATGGAACTGCACTCCCAAAATATCCGCTGCACGATGATCTCACCCGGCGCGATTGCAACAGAACTGGCAGAGAGCAGTTCGGACGAAGCGACCAGAAAGAATTTGCGTGAGTTCATGAAAATGGCCATCCCCGCCAGTGCAATCGCGAGAGCGATTGCTTACGCAATCGAGCAACCAGTCGACGTGGAGGTCGATGAGATGGTCATCCGCCCAACCGTACAGGATTTTTAAAGAGGAGGTAAACTATGCACCCTTTCTACTCGCCCCGTTGGCCCCGATTATTTGCAGGTTTATCGGATGGTACCGGTGGTTTGTATGATGCTCGCAATATTTCAACTGCCAGCCCACGCCCAAGGAAAGGAGGTGACGTAAATTCGATTGTGTAAAAGCGAAGAGGGTGTAAGTTGGCTTTGGCCTCACGAGCTAAAGCCTTTCCGAAAAGGAGACCTACACCCGATGGCGAAGATAATCCCAATCACCGAGCATTACCAACACTTTTTGGCGGAGATGAAGGAAAGTTTCTGGGGCGATGTGTACGGGGAGACGAAGCTGGCGTGGAAGCGGCTGTTGGAAACGGATTCGCAGCGCCAGCGGGACCGCTACGCCGTGCGGGAAGCCTATGAACGGCGACGCAGCCGGCGGCAGCCCTATCGCAACGGCTATTACGAGCGGGAGTTCGTGACCCGGTTGGGCACGATCCGGCTGCGCATCGCGCGCACGCGGGGAAAGAGTTTCCTGCCGCGCGCACTGGAACCGTTTCAGCGGCGGGCCGAGGACGTGGCCATGCTGATCCGCGAAGCCTTTCTGCGCGGCATCTCGACCCGGCAGGTGGGGCGGGTGGTGGCCACGCTGACCGGCGAAGTGGTGAGCCCGCAGACGGTGTCGAAGTTGACTCGCGATCTCGACGACGCGGTGCGCCAGTTTCATCAGGCTCGGCTCAGCGACGACTATGCCTATTTGTTTTTGGACGGAGTGAGTCTGCGGGTGCGGCGTCCGACGGGGCGCAAACGGGTGCACATGCTGGTGGTCTACGGAGTGCGGCGTGACGGCACCCGCCACCTGCTGGCGTTTCTGCGCAGCCAGGGCGAGAGCCAAGCCGACTGGGAGGGTTTGTTGCAGGATCTCTACCGGCGCGGACTGGAAGGCAAGCAGCTCGGCCTGATTGTCACCGACGGCTGTGCCGGCCTGGCGGCGGCGATTCCGACGGTTTATCCGCGAGTGCGGCATCAGCGCTGTTGGGTGCACAAGATGCGCAATATTCTGGAGAAAGTGCGCAAGCGCGACTACGACGAGGTCAAGACCGGCGCGCAGGCGATTTACCTGGCGGAAAGCCGGGCTCAAGCCGAAGCCGCGTTTCGCCGCTTCGGGACGCGCTGGCTGCGGGACTACGGGCCCATGGTGCGCCGACTGGAGCGCGATCTTCCCGAACTGCTGTCGTTCTTCACCTTGCCTCGGCATTTATGGAAGAAGCTGCGCACCACGAATGTAATCGAGCGCTGCTTCGTAGAAGTGCGCCGCCGCACCCGGCCTATGGTGTGCTTTGTCAATGTGCAAAGCGTGGACCGAATCATCTACTCCATCTTCCAGAGATTTAACCTGGAGTGGAAAACCCGCACCCTCAACCTATTTACACAAGCAGCTTGACGTCACCAGGAAAGGAACATCCCATGAAACAGCCGACTTCTTATCGCACGATACAGGTAGATGGACTCTCCATCTTTTACAGAGAGGGCGGTCCGAAGGATGCGCCGACGCTTCTGCTGTTGCACGGGCTTCCTTCCTCATCCCGAATGTTCGAGCCCTTGTTCTCTCGGCTTTCCGATCGCTATCACCTTATCGCGCCCGATTACCCGGGCTTCGGACATAGTGACTGGCCGGACCCGAAAAAATTCGCGTACACGTTCGACCACATTGCCGAAACCATGAATCATTTCACCGAAGCTCTTGGGCTCTCGCGTTACACGCTTTACATGCAGGATTACGGTGGTCCCGTGGGTTTTCGTATGGCCCTGGCGCACCCGGAGCGGGTCGAGGCGCTGATCGTCCAAGACGCAGTGGCCCACAATACGGGTCTGGGGGCAAATTGGAAAACACGACGAGCTTTCTGGGCCGATCGCGCGGCCAACGAAAGCGCGCTGCGCGTAAATCTCTTGTCGCTTGAGACGGCGCGAAGCCGCCACGCTGGTAACGACCCTGACCCAGCACGCCACGACCCCGATCTCTGGACGGACGAATTTTACTTTCTCAATCAGCCCGGCCAGATCGAGATTCAGAGCGACCTCTTCTACGACTACCGCACCAACGTCGAAAGCTATCCCAAGTGGCAAGCTTGGATGCGCGAAAAGCAGCCGCGCCTGCTGGTGATTTGGGGCAAGTATGAGTCATCATTTGACTCCTCGGAACCGGAATCCTATCGGCGAGATGTGCCCAAAGCCGAAGTCCACACCGTCGATGGAGGTCATTTTGCGTTGGATACGGCAGCCGATGAAATTGCGGCCCTGGTAAGTCAGTTCATGAAGCCGCAGAAATGATTTGGACGATTCGCTTTTGAGCCATGCTAGGAGAAGAAATTATGGCAAATGAAACGACAGCCCGCCCACCCTTGCCTCAGTTCACACGCGAGAGTGCGATTCAAAAAGTGCGCCTCGCCGAAAATGGCTGGAACACTCGCGACCCGCAAAAAGTGGCGTTAGCATACACGATCGATTCACGATGGAGGAATCGATCGGAATTCATCAATGGACGAACCGAAATTATTGCTTTCCTCTCTCGCAAGTGGGCCAAGGAGCTGGACTACAGGCTTATCAAAGAGATGTGGGCGTTTACCGGGAACCGGATCGCTGTACGTTTCGCTTACGAATGGCGCGATGAATCCGGTCACTGGTATCGCTCCTATGGCAATGAGAACTGGGAGTTCAATAACGATGGGCTCATGGCGTCAAGGTGTGCGTCAATCAACGACCTCCCGATTTTAGAGGACGATCGGAAATACCACTGGGCCTTCGGGCCACGTCCCGAAGGCCACCCTGGCTTAAGCGACTTCGGCCTCTAGTCTAAAGCAACCACGATATGGACAAGCCGATGCACTCATTCCCGCAAAGGCGACTATCATCAGCGGTGGCAACGTCCAAACCGAAAGTAGTGACGAAATCAGGCTTGCATCTCGCGGCAGGTTAAGACGACATTTGAGTCTTCAGAGAGAAACGAAGCAGATCCACTGCTACCAAATCGACAAGACTCCGGATAAATCGTAACCGCAGTCGTTTTTACGAATAAATTATGAGTTTGTTATTCGAACTTTATGCATTTTGTTCGCTAATGATCTGGGTTGCGTGATTTGGGTAACGCTTCGGGTTGGGAATCCGGACCGAGGTTTGACATGTTCGCAAAAATGGCAATGACGTTTCTTTGCATGACGGGCATTGCATTTTACCTACGATTCTTGGTCTTTGGAGAGCAAGCCTCGTCCGAGCGGTTATTGGGTACGTCTGAGACTCGGCTCCGCCGAACCCACGATAGCTGAACTGCCGATGCAGAGAAAACCAGTAAGGCGTGCTGCGTAAGAACGGATTGGAATAGGGAATTTGTGAAGGTCAGTTATGCTGACACGAACGCACATCGTACGGGTCATCGTTCCCATTGCAGTACTGGTCGCTACCTGGGCCATAGTAGGAACCGCGGTCGCACAAAGGGCAGCAGTTCCGAAGTCGCAGGATAAGCTGGCATTGGGAGAACCCGAGGTCAGGCAGTTGCTTCTCCTTAGGGATACCGACAAGAGCGGCAAAATCTCGAAGGAAGAGTGGATGAAGTTCATGGAATCTGAGTTCGACAGGCTGGATAAAGATAAGAAAGGGCAGTTGGACATAAAGGAACTAGAGCAATCGAAATTCCGCGTAAGCCACCCCGTAAATGTGGGTAAGTAACCCCGGCTTCGAGCTCAAGAAGGACGCCGACCCATTCATCACCTTCGGTTTTCTGCCTCCAAGGTGCGAATCGGATCGTCAAAGGACAAGTGGTTTCGGCGACGCTTCCGCAACCAGATCGCAAAAAAATAGTCCGTGATTCAGGCGCAATTTAGAGAGGCGCTGCTAGTCGGCGCCGAAAGGAAATCACGAGACGCATAGAGGAATCCTCCGACAAGGGCAATGCTGTCGCGGCGCACCCGTGGGTGGAAGTCGAGCGAATGAAGACAACTTGCGAAAAGTGGAGGGAGTATTATGCGGATAACTATATGGAGTTAATGAGAACTGAGCCGAGCAATGCCTGACTCCATTGACTGGCCGCCGACCCGTGCAGCCCGGCCTCGCCATCGCCGTCGGCTCTTTTTCATTCTAGCCGTTCTTGCCGTCATCTTTTTCGGCGGTCGGTTAGCGTTGTCGAATTACGTGGACCTGCTCTGGTTCAAGTCGCTCGGCTACGGGGACGTGTTCTGGAAAACACTGAGTCTTCAGTGGGGAGTGTTCGCGGTTTTTGCAGCGGCCACGTTTCTCATTCTGTACGGGTCGTTTGTGACCCTGAAGCGGGCACATCTCTCCGATTTGCCGACCGGTCACACGATTCTTATTGGCGGACGACCCGTGAAGCTGCCGGTTGAGCCTGTCCTGCGCCTCTTCGCGCTCGGCGTGTCGCTCGCCATTGCCGCTGCAACCGGCGCCGGCATGATGGGGGAGTGGCCGACGCTCGCGCTCTTTTGGTATGTACCCCGCGCAACTGGCAGCGTCGTAGACCCGATCTTTGGCAAGCCACTGAATTTCTTTCTGTTCACCCTGCCCGCGTGGCAGCTCATCCTAGGGTGGCTGCTTACGCTGGCTGTGGTTACCTGTATACTCGCGGTTTTCTTCATTCTCATCACGGGCGGAGCCCGTGCCCTCGCCGGGAGTCTCAGCCGCCACGTCACGTTACCTTGGCGCGGACTGTCGATCACGTTTGCTTTTCTGTTGCTGATCCTCACGATGCGTGTGTATATCGGCCGGTTCGAGCGATTGTTCGACGATCATACGATCTTCGGGGGTGTGACCTATACAGATGCGCATATCACGATCACCGGGATGCTCGTAGTCTGCGCAGCGCTCGCTCTTGGCGCGGTGATTACAGCCGTCAATGCCGTGCGAGTTCCACGCGGACGCTGGCTGGTCGCGGCAATCCTTCCGGCCGCAATCTGTTATATCGCGGTCCAAGGGATCGGATGGTACGTCAATAGTTTTATCGTGAAACCGAACGAACTGAACCGCGAGAAGCCCTACATCGTCTACAACACCGATCTGACGCGGCAGGCCTACGGATTGAACCAAGTCACGCAGCGCGAATTTCCCGCGGAGACGACCGTTGACGCGGCCGACCCGGCGAACAATCAGGCTACGCTTCAGAATGTCCGCCTGTGGGACTGGCATGCTCTGCAGGACACGCTGCGCCAGATTCAGGAAATCCGCACCTACTACGACTTCCCCGATATCGACATTGATCGCTACGAAATCGACGGTACGACTCGCGAGGTGATGCTCGCGCCCCGCGAGTTGAACGTGGATAAGCTTCCGGAGAGCAGCCGGAACTGGATTAACGAGAAGCTTATCTACACTCACGGCTACGGCATCACCATGAACCCGGTCAATGGGTTCACTGCGGAAGGGCTGCCCACGCTGATTTTGAGCAACATGCCGGTCCAGAGCACGGTGCGTAATTTAACTGTGACGCGTCCAGAGATCTATTTCGGCGAGTTGACCAACGCCGACGTCTACGTGAAGACCCGGCAGCAGGAATTCAACTACCCGCAGGGGGCCACGAACAACCTCACTTCCTATGAAGGCAACGGCGGCATTCTTCTCGGCGGTTTCTCCCGCCGCATGATCATCGCGCTCGATCAAAGCGATCTAGCGAAGCTGCCGTTCAGCGATGACGTGAACAAGGATAGCCGACTGCTGATGCGCCGCAACATACGCGATCGCGTATCGGCGTTAGCGCCGTTCCTGACCTACGATCCGGATGCGTACATCGTGCTCGACGACGATGGCCACCTGTCATGGATCATGGATGCCTTCACGGTTTCTGATAGCTATCCGTACTCGACCCATTATCGTCTCGACAACAATTCCATCAACTACATGCGCAACAGCGTTAAGGTGGTCGTCGACGCCTACGACGGTACAACCACGTTCTATGTGTTCGATCCGGATGACCCAATCATCGCAGGCTATCGCCGCATCTTTCCGAGTCTGTTCAAGGATGCGGCCATGATGCCGCCGGCACTGCGCAAACACGTGCGTTACCCCGAGTTGTTGCTCAAGTTGCAGGCGGAAGTTTACGGCCTGTACCACATGACGGACCCGGCAGCGTTCTACAACCGTGAGGATCTGTGGACCGTCGCCACCGAAGTTGGCATGAGCGAGGCCGGTCAGCAAGTAACGCAGGCGATGCAGCCGAACTTTGTGCTAATGAAACTGCCGGGTGAAACCGGCGAGGAGTTCGTCGAGATTCTGCCTTTTACACCGGCTAACCGGAATAATCTGATTGGCTGGATTGCCGGCCGCAGCGACGGCGCACAATATGGTACGTCGGTGGTCTACAACTTCCCGAAGACTAAGCTGGTCGATGGACCGCTGCAAATCGAAGCGCGAATTGATCAGAACGCGCAGCTGTCTGGGCAATTGACGCTGTGGAATCAGCAAGGCTCACACGTGCGGCGCGGAGCTCTACTGGTGATCCCAACCGGGCGCGCGCTGTTGTATGCGGAGCCGATTTACCTGCAGGCGGAGCGGAGTCCGATGCCGGAGTTGCGTCTGGTCGTGCTCGCGCTGCAAGATCGGCTGGCGTATGGACCAACCTTCGAGTCGGCGATGTTGGCTCTTTTTGGCGGAGGAGTGTCGTCGCTGACTGCCGCCGCAGTGTCGGTGGAACCGGCGCGAGGCGCATCAGCATCCCCCGGATTGCCCCAGCCCGCAGCGGATCTCCACGCGCTCATCACCGAAGCAGCCAAAGACCTTGCCGACTACCAGCGCCTGACAGCGGAAGGCAAATTCGGCGAGGCAGGACAGAAGCTTGAAGAATTGAAGCGCGCACTCGACAAGCTGAACACACGTAAAAAATAGTCTCGCTGTGGTGCTGCGCTCTTGGCTCTTGGAATTTTGTGACGTCTCGGTCAGGCTGCTCTAAGTAGGACTGGTGGATTTCTTTAGCGCAATTCAATACGTGTTGTTTGTGGCGATTGTCACCGCCCTTGTAAGGCCTCTCGGCGGGTACATGGAACGGGTCTTTTCCAGACAGCGGACCGGGGTTGATCGTTTTTGTCTTCCTATTGAGCGGCTGATTTATCGCATTACTTTCGTAGATCCAAATGTGGAGATGACCGGCAAGGAGTACGGGACGTGTTTTGTTCTCTTTGGTCTTGCTGGCACGCTCCTGTTGTATGCCATTCTCAGAATGCAGCAGTTTCTTCCCTGGTTCTTTCCGCAGTACCACACGACGCCGTTATCTCCAGATTTGGCTCTGAATACGGCGATCAGCTTCTCGACGACCACGACCTGGCAGGCCTATGCTGGCGAGAACACGATGAGCTACTTCAGCCAGATGGTCGGACTTTGCGCGCAGAACTTTTTGGCTGGCGCTGCAGGTCTAGCAGTGGGAGTTGCCTTCATTCGCGGCCTTGCCCGGCAACTCTCCGATACGCTCGGCAACTTTTGGGTTGATCTGACGCGCGCCCTGCTCTGGATCCTTTTACCGGGAGCACTGGTTGGCGCCTTGTTGCTTGTCGGGCAGGGCGTTCCGATGAACTTTCGTCCCTATACCGTCGCCACTACCGTCGAAGGTACGAAGCAAGTCATACCGCAAGGTCCGGTAGCCGCACTGGAGATCATCAAGAATCTCGGCACGAATGGCGGCGGCTTCTTTAACGCGAATGGCGCTCATCCCTATGAGAACCCCACGCCACTTACGAACTTTCTCGAAATGTTGGCGATCGTACTCCTGCCTGCAGCATTCACTAACACCTTCGGCAGGATGGTGGGCCAGCCTCGACAGGGATGGCTTCTCTACGGCGTGATGCTGCTTCTCTTCGTCTGCGGACTGGTCTTCGTACATCACTTTGAACAACGGGGGTTCCCCAACATCGGAAACGTGGATTTCCGACATATCAATCGCCTCCAGTCTGGCGGGAACATGGAAGGCAAGGAGGTGCGCTTCGGCATTGGCGGTTCGACCCTCACGGCGGTTGTTACATCCAATACGGCCACGGGATCAAACAACTCGATGGACGACAGCTACACCTCGCTCGGCGGCATGGTTTTACTGGCGAACATGCTGCTCGGAGAGCTCGTATTCGGAGGTCTGGGAACTGGCCTTTACAGCATGGTCATGGCCGCTGCAATCGCCGTGTTTCTCGCGGGACTGATGGTTGGGCGTACGCCTGAATACCTGGGGAAGAAGATAGGGCCTGCGGAGAACAAAATGATCATGCTCTACGCTCTGGCCGCGCCGCTGGTCGTCCTTCCACTCACCGCGATTGCCGTGAGCACCAGGGCGGGACTTTCCGGGTTGACGGTCAACGGCGGACCGCATGGTTTCACGGGGATTCTCTTCGCCTATACTTCCTGCTTCGCCAACAATGGCCAAAGCTTTGCTGGTCTGAGTGCGAACACTCCGTTTTACAACCTCACCACAGCGTTGGCGATGATGGTGGGCAGATTCGGCTTGGCGATTCCCGCATTGGCATTCGCAAGCTCTATTTGGTCGTCAGAGAAACACACCCTCTTCGTCGGGAACTCTTCCGACCCATTCTTTTGTGTTCGGGGTCCTACTCACGACCTGTTTGATAGTAATGGTGGCCCTGAGCTATCTTCCTGCCTTGGCCCTCGGCCCCGTACTGGAACGATTGCTTCTCGGCAGATAGAGAGTTGGAATTCATATCGCATGCTTGCCCCGCGCCCTACCAAGCTCCGTTCGCAACGCGACATTAACCTGTGGCGGATCCCGCTGCAGCTCTCGCTCGCCGCAGTCGCTCTGTTCGGGATCACCCTGGTTCCGGACATCCTCGACAAGTATGGCGTCATTCACATCCCCTCGTGGCTGACGATGGGCAGCATCGACGACGCGCGCGCGATTCTGTCGGCGATGATGGGCGCGGTCGCGACCGTGCTCGCGCTGATTTTCTCGGTCGCGCTGCTCGTGCTGTCGATGGTCTCGACGCTGTTTGGCCCGCGCCTGCTCTACCGGTTCCTGCAGGACTGGGTCACCCAGGTCACGATCGGCATGTTCATGGGCACGTTCGTGTACATCTGCCTCGTCTTCCTCGTCACGCATCAGGATCCGCATTCGTCGTTCATCCCGCAGATCTCGCTGATCATGGCCTGGGTGCTCGTCGTGCTCAGCTTCGGGTTCCTCGTCTACTACAGCCATCGGGTTGCGAAATCGATCCAGAACCCCGACATGATCGGCGCGATCGTCGACGATTTGTACGTAGCGGCCGGCGAGCGCACATGTCCGGCCCTGGCGAGGGCACCGGCGCGGCGCCCGACGACGCCGCGATTCTGCGCCAGGCTGAAACCGGCGCGATCGTGTCGTGCCCGAAGAGCGGATACCTGCAGCATGTCGATCACGGCACGCTGGTCGCGGCCGCGCGCGCGGCGGACGCACTGATCGTGCTGAGGTTCCGCCCAGGCCAGTTCGTGCTCCGCGGCGAGCCGCTCGCAGCAATCGTCCCAGCGGACAAAGTCGGCACGCTCGAGGCCGCGATTGATCGAGGAATTCACATCGGCCGTCACCGCACGCTCACCCAAGATAGCGAGTTCGGCATCGCGCAGGTCGTCGAGATCGCGATCCGCGCGCTGTCTCCCGCGGTCAACGATACGTTCACTGGCGTTGCGTGCGTCGACTGGCTCGCCGACGCGCTGCTCACGCTGGCCGAGCGGCCCCCGCTCGAAGGGAACTGGTACGACACCGGCAGCCGGCTCCGGGTGTGGATGCCACCGGTGCGGCTAGAGCGCCTCGCCAAGCTCGCGTTCGATCAGATCCGCCAGGCCTCGTCGACGACGCCCGCCGTACTGATCCGCCAGCTCGAAGCGATTCGCCGGCTGGCACCGCGGCTTCCGGACGCTTGCCGTCAAGCGCTGTCGGATCAAGCGGACGCGATCCTCGAAACCGCGAGCGCGCTGGTCGCGCTTGATCGCCGCGACCTCGATGCGGCGTGGCACCGGGCACACACCGCGCTCGAAGCGCTGCCCGGCCCGCGACGCCGAACAGGAGCACGTCCGCATAGGCCCCGGTCTCTGACGACCTGAATCACGACCACCATTCCTTGACACCGAACGGCATTTGTTTCGAGCCTTTCATGCGCTAGATTTTCCATCCACCTCTTGAAACATCCGCTGCGAAGCAGGAACAACCAGCCCGGATGCACGCAGCAACCGGCCACATTGGTATCCAATCCGACGGCGCAGAAACTCTATCGTTTAATTCGATGCGTCGCATGAACTCTTTGCAGGATGTCTTTACGACTTCTTTATCGTCTGCGCTTTACAGTCTCCGCACCGAGCTTAAGTTCTCTACGCTCGATTCAATTGATATCAAGAGAAGAGCTCGGGTGGAGGTTGGCGGAATGATTAGGCGATGTGCGACGGCGGGACTCTTCACCCTTTGTATGATTTCGATGCTTTGCTCCGTGCAAGCGCAATCCACTTTTGGCAGCATCGTGGGCGTAGTGAAAGACCCTGGCGATCGGGTCGTGCCTGGAGCCGAGATCAAGCTTTCGAGCCTGGACGACCAATCCTCCAGAACGACAACGTCGGACTCAGATGGCGCCTTCCAGTTCACGAACGTGAACGCGGGCCGGTATGAAATCGGTGTACATTCGCCGGGCTTTGCATCCTTTAAGCTGCAGTCCGTGCAGCTGGAGGCCCGGCAAACTCTGCGCGAAGAAATCTCGCTGAAAGTCGCTTCGGCGTCAGAAATTATCGAAGTCGGGGACACTGCGCCCATGATCAACACCGAAAGCGCCACACTCGCCGATACCAAGGATTTTCTCCAGGTCTCTCAATTGCCTGTGAACTACCGGGGAGCGACGACGAGTTCCATGGCAGTTCTCGCGACCGTACCGGGCACGCAGCAAGACGCCAACGGAAACATGTCCGTGGGCGGCGGGCTACCCTCACAGGTGCAGTATTCGGTGGACGGCGCCTCGACGGTGAACATCCGGCAGAATGGGGCGCTGGGTAACATGAATCCGTCTTCGGAGTTGATCAGCGAGTTCAAAGTTTCGCAGTTCAATAACAATGCGGAGTTCTCGCAACTGGGGGACGTGACGATCGCCACCAAGAGCGGTGGGGAGCACTTTCACGGCAGCCTTTTCGAATACATGCAGAACAGCATCCTGGACGCGACCCCCTACGGCTTGGGTGTCAAGCCGCACAAGGAGTTCAACACTTTTGGGGGAAGCCTTGGCGGAGCGCTCAAGATTCCGGGTTTAATGAAAGGCACGTCACGTACGTTCTTCTTCGCAGACTATGAAGGGAATCGACGAAGCCTGACTACCCCGCTGTTCTTGAATGTTCCAACGGCGGCGATGCGTGCAGGCAATCTCAACGACCCAAACTTCGTGGGCACCAACAGCAGCGTCATAAATCCGCTCACAGGTCAGCCATTCTCCAACAACACGGTGCCGAGCGGCTGTAGCCAGCCGGATTGCATCAACCCGGTTGCCACCGCGTTGCTGAACGACTTACCGCTTCCGAACGCCGCAAATTCCGGGGCCAACTATGTGCAGCAGGCGGCAACGCCCAGCAACACGGACGGATACGACATCCGCATCGACCACACCCTGACGTCAAAACAGTCGCTCTACGGACGCTGGAGCGCGAAAAACATTTCTACGACGGTGCCGAACGCATTGCTGCCTAGCGATCACGATAGCGAGACTGATCGGAATTTGATTGTGTCGCACAACTACGCCATCACCAACACGCTGGTCAATGAAGCGCGCTTTGGCGTTTCACTCTTCCGGATCGGCGTGCAGTTTCCAATTGAGGGAGCATCGGCAATTCAGCAGTTGGGCCTAGTGGGGCTCAATCTGAGCGACCATCCGACCGCGAATGCGTTTCCCACCTTCAACTTCAGCGATACGGGCTTGACTCCGATTGGCCGCGACAAGGCGGGAGTCACCAAGTCGCAGACCATTCAATTCACCGACAACATCAGCTGGGCGCGCGGCAAGCACACGCTGAAGTTTGGCGTCGACGTGCGCCGGGTTGCGTATGCGGACATTGAGAGCTTCGGTGGTTCCGACGATTTTGGAGCATTCACGTTTTCGGGCGGAGGGCTCACGAGTTATCCGACCTGTTCTCCCGGTCTGACGACCCCTACGCTTTGTGAATCGTCGTATGCGGATCTTTTGCTTGGTTTGCCGGCGAAGACGTATGTGGCGCAGTCTGGTCCTGATGTTCTGGCCCACACGATTCAGACCGGAGTGTACGGGCAGGATGAATGGCGGATCAATCCGCGTCTGACGTTGAGTTTCGGGCTACGTTGGCAGGCGCTGCCACCGTTTGTCAGTCCGCTCACCAATCTGACCGCTTTCGACAAGAGGAATGGCGGCGTGATCGTACCCGACCGCAACGTGCCGGTGCAGGGATTTCTGGAGTCGATTAATGCGTGCGCCGGCGCGTACAACCCTTATGGTGTGGCGAATCCCGCGCTACCTTGCGGTCCGGTGGAGTCGGCAAGTTCGCAAGGACTCGGTCCCGGTGTGCGCGAATTCTACAAGAGAAACTTCCAGCCTCGGATCGGTTTCGCATATCGTCCCTTCGGAAACGATCGGACCGTAGTCCGCGGAGGCTTCGGGATCTTCACGATGACCAACCTGGGGCAGCTCTCGTTCAATACGACCAACATCAGTGTCTCAGTGGTGCGCACGACGGCGAACTCGATAACTAGTGGGCAGCCGGCGTACCAGTTCCCGGCAGTACGAACGCCGGACAATCCTCTGACCAATGCCGGGACGGGAGACTTCTACCAGAACACACCGGTCGACTATCGGGACCCGCAGTCGGCGCAGTGGAATTTCACGGTCGAAAGGGAGTTGGTTCGCGACACGACGTTGCGAGTGAGCTATGTGGGTACGAACTCGTATCGCATGAGCCAGACCGTCGATCTCAACCAGGTTGAACCCAGTACGATCTCGCCGAACCCCAACCCTAAACCGTACCTCAACTGGGGACGCATTCTGTCTTCTCAAAATCAGGGCTCGGTGAACTACGAAGGGCTGCAATCGGAAATCAACCACCGCAGCCGTTCCGGCCTGACGTTACAGGCAAGCCACGTGTGGGCCAAAAGCCTTGGGAACGTAGGCGGCGACGCACCGACGGCTTTCTCACCCGAAGTAATCTACGGAACTCCGGTAGCGGACCGCTTCGCTCTGGCGGCGAATCGCGGGAACATCGCGGCGGTGCGCCGGCAGCGGGTGCTGGTGTCGGCCATCTACGAGCTTCCGGTGGGGAATGGGCGACGTTTTTTCAGCCACATGGGTTCGATTCCCCAGGCAGTCCTTGGAGGCTGGTCGATCAGTACGGTCAGCCTGTGGCAGACGGGGCCATATCTCACGCCCGTTACGAGCTCCAGCTTTGACCCAGGGAACCTGAATCTTGTGTATCGGGGAGCGTTTCAGCGGCCGGATTGTTTGGGAAACGGCAACCTTTCAAATCCCACGCTAGACGAGTATTTCAATCTGAGCGCGTTCAATGCAGTGCCTGCCGGTCCGGTGGGAAGCTGCAGGGTCGGCAGTCTCGTTGGTCCAGGCACGGTGGCGATCGCGGGGGGACTCTCCAAAACCCTTGCATTTGGGGAAAAGCTTCGCATGAAGCTGGAGAGCACATTCACGAACTTGCCGAATCATTTGAACTACGCTCCGCCTTCGACGGATGTGACCTCGTCGACCTTCGGGAAAATCACCAGCGTGCAGACAGCGGAAAACGCTGGCAATCGCACAGGCCAGGTGGCGTTGCGAATTGAGTTCTAGCATTTTTGGGAAAGACTCGGCAAGAGAAAGGCAAAAAGTTTCGACGAGCCTGACGTTCAAACACACCGACGCGGCACTAGAATGCTTTAAGCAGGGTAATGGATCGCCTAGTGCGTTTCGGGACCTCCGCTCACCGCACCCAGTAAAAGGCTGGGTGGTTTTCTCACCCGTGTGTTCGGGGAGGGGCTTCGTGCTCGTGCCATGCACGGTCTTCATAAGTCATCTACATTCACGGCGAATGGGTAAGTACGGCGTGACCATAGCGCGACCGGGTCAAGGCACGGCCCAACGTAAGAGAATTCGCATCGGATGTGGAACTCTCGTACTTGTTGCTGGATCTTGGTTATACGCAAACTGAGATCGAACACATCCTGAAGGAACTCGAACGAAAAAAAGCATCCTTCGAACAGATTCGGTCGATCGACGAGTTCACACTAAACGACAACGGATTTTGATCCGTCAAACTTGGCAGAAGGTTCCCGGCGACTGTCCTATCGAGCAGCACTCTGCTTTCGCTTTCCTGCAGGTCGGAATTCTCCGCCAGATTGACGGAGACGGCAACGCGCCAATTCTTGAGTTCTCGCCTAGAAGTCGATCGGCACTTGCTGCCCGTTGCGAGCGGATGACGGCCAATCCCGAACTAATGCGTCCGGATTGATCCGGATAAACGTTGCGAAACCGATGAGGGCCGCGCCGTCAAACAGGAGGTCGATGCCAATCGCGATGCCGATGAAGTACGTGCTAGCCGATGGCCAACTGACCAAGAGAAAAATGCCGAGGGCGGCGGAGACCAGTCCGGCAAACACCGTCCATCCCCACCTGGGGAACTGAATGGCGCTCGCTCCCACGACGCGGAATAGACCTCCCACGATGAAGAGCGCAGCCAGAACCATGGTCACTCCTTCGGCGCCGGCGTCGGGGTGACGGATCAGCAGGTATCCGGTCACTCCGCGGAGGAGGGCATTCAGCGCGTAGATGAAGAATCCCTGCCAGGTGAAGGTGTGGAACGAACTTACCAGCCACACCACAGCACTGATGGCCAGCACCCAGCCCAAGGCCAGGATCGAAAATGTAGTTGCGCTCTGCGCTTTGCCGATGCAGACGAAGCCAAGAACCATCAGCAGAGCGCCGAACACGAAGAACCAGCCCCAGGACTTCCTGACTTGCTCGAGGCCGGCGGCGACAAAATCAGTAACGTTGCTCATTGTGTTTCTCCTTATTCATTTCGCGAAACTGCCGTCATTCGGTGTTCACCGCCTCGGCAGCACGGTCGAACCAAACTCAGTGCAAGAAAACTTCCGGGGCGTCCTTTGGAACGGCAAGCGGCGAAGCCGACTTTGGGTCTGGGTTGAACTTTCCGAAGACCGAGGGGTTTTTGCGGAAGTGCTGCTCTAACGCATCAACCCGCTGTTGGTTGCCGGGGTGATCAGACAGGATTTGGGGCACCTGTCCCATCTTGGCGTTGTCGAAATCCTTGAAGAGCCATACCAGTCCCCATGGGTTGTATCCAGTGGCGGCACAGACGTCGGAGCCGGTGATATCGGCGCGAGACTCCACATCCCGGGAGTAGCTAAGGGAGTGGAGCTTGCCCAGAAGAAGGATGGCCAACACATGCGCACGAGTCGGGCCTAGAAGAATGGCGGCTCCGACTTCCCGCTTCTCCAGTTTTTGTTGCTTCTCCATCAACGTCACCGTATCGTGATGGATGGTGTGAGAAACCTCGTGACACAACGTGCCGGCGAGCTGGTCGGTGTTCTTTACGAAATACAGCAGCGAATCGACAACGTACACGTTGCCGCCCGGAGTTGCGAACGCGTTCGGCTGAGTTTCGTGAACCAGGTAGAACTTGAACGGATGGTTGTAGCGCGGTTGCGCAGACCGCGTGATGGCGTCTGCAAGTGGTTTCAACACGTCATACAGCGGGGACGATTCGATGATTTCACCTTTGGCTTTCAGTTCGTTGAAAACCTCCTGGCCCATCTGCACTTCATCGTCCTGGTTTTTGTTCTGCCCTTGTGATTGGGTTTGGGCGACCGCAACAGCAGAGAGACACAGCGCCGCAACGGTGCTGTGCAAAAACGTTCTTCGAAGTAGTTCAAAAGCATTCATGGTTCATTTCTCCCGATCCGTATTGGTTTCCGCCAGTTACTTTCGATCAAACGTGAACCGCGCGTAATCCGGACAGTCACGATTATCGACACAGCTAGCTCCGATCTTCCTGTCTAACGGGATTGAGGCCGGCAATCAGTCCAGCGCGCACGGAGCGTGTTTACAGTCACACTGGACTTCGATTTCCTGCTCATCATCAGCATCCGAGCAGTAGTCGCTACAGTACGTGTCCAGTGTGGAAATTTGACACTCGCACTGCGGGTACGCGCACTTGTGTTGACCACCTACGTCCATAATTTCTGCCATGATGCACCTCTATCCTTTTTGAATTTGCGTACTCAGACGCCACGGTGCGCAGGGGTCGCCACGTGGTTATAGCTGGCCCGGGCCGCGTCCATCAGAAACCAGCCAATGAATGCGATCCACAGGCCGCCAAAGCCGGCGCCGGAGAAATACCTCCAGATCCCGTCGAGAATGAACAGAACGGCCACGACTTGCCCGACGCGCGCCGCGATGCGGGTGGACCGATCTGCGTCCTTGGTAATTGCCCAGATGATCGCGCGCAGCACCCGGCCACCGTCGAGTGGAAAACCGGGAATCATGTTAAAAGCAGCCAGCGCAATGTTGATGTACCCCAACCAAACCAGGACTCCGGTGACCGCAGTCTGAGGTTCGGTCGAACGCTGCCAGCCCAGTCCCAGCGCGATGCCCAGGCAGCCCAAACCGATAATCACGCTGGCGATCGGCCCGGCAATCGCAACCCAGAATTCCGTCTTCGCGTCGGTAGCGTCCTCTTGAATCTGAGAAACACCGCCGAGCGCGAACAGGGTAATCGCCCTGACTTTCAAGCCGCGGGCCTGGGCCACCAGCGAATGCGCGAGTTCATGCAGCAGCAACGTAACGAAGAACAGGACAGCGGTTACCAGCGCAGCGAGCCAGACCTCACCCGTGCTCCAGTCTGGGTTTACCTGGCGGAAGCGTCCACCGAGGGAGAGCACGATCAGGGCTGCAATGATGAACCAGCTGTAATGCAGCCCGATCTCAATTCCAGAGATTCTCCCGAGTTTGACGGTGGAACGCATGTGCGACCTTTTCTTGCTACGCTGCGCGAACGGCGTTCTCAATACTGCTGGCGCCCCTTCGTACCTTTGATGCGATCACGATTCTGGAGATGCCGCCCATCAGCACGGCAACGCCGACCAGCGTTCCAATCGCCCAAACAGAACTGGAGGGCCACTTCGCGAGAATCAGTATGCCCATGCCTAAGCTGGCGATGGCATCGGCGAGAAACCATCCCCAGCCATCGAGCGGCTTTACCTGGAAGGCAGTCGCAGTCAGCAACCCTGTTTGAACCACCAGTAGCGTTCCAAGAAGTCCGGTCAGCGCTTCTACGCCTTCGAAGGGAAAGAACGCCAAGGCGACGCCAGTGAGTCCGTAGAGCGCACCCAAGAGGACTTTCAGGAAAAAATTCCCGACCGTCTGCGAGTGAAGCGCAAAGACGAATTGGGCGATACCGACGAAAATCATTACCCAACCCAACAGGAGGGTTGTAATCGTCGCGGTCATCAACGGGTAGACGATCAGGAACACCCCAAGCGCTGCAGTCACAACGCCCATGAAAAAGGTCCATGCGGAACGGTTCTTTACATCATCAGTTAAGGTCTTACCAGACATTAATTCTCCTTCTTGACTTGAACTTTTGTTTTCAAAAGGGAGGCCTCTTCGACCTCCCTTCGAAACAGGTGCCACAACTGGGGCTGAGGTGTCTTGCGTTTACGAGGCCTTGGCCTTAGCGGCCGCGGCTTTTGCCTTCAGCACCTGGACTTTGGCCTGGGCCTGGCGCTCCGCAGCTTCGCGGCGCTCCTTGGCCTTTTGCAATTGCGCTTGAATCTTGGAATCGAGCTGGTTGATCTTTTCCTGCAGCTTGGCTTTGCGGTCTGTGTGGGCCTTGGCTTGCTCCGCTTTGAGTTGGGCCATGTCCGCCTTCATGGCAGCGACGTTCTCGTCGTGAATCGTGTGCTTCACTTCCGCGAGAGCGCGGCGGAATACGGTCCCGCCGATCGCTTCCATGCGAGTGTCTACGGGCGTGGTCCAGTCCTCTTCAATCTCGGCGACCACTGCCACTTTGTTCGGTGTTAAGGATTTGGTGACGTCGTCAATGAAATCGTCACCGATGCGAGCGTTGTTCAAGTCGAAGATCCCGCCGGTCGTGAGACCTGTGGCTGCGCCGATCGCTACACCTGCCGGCCCGCCCAACAGGCCAATGAGACTCCCGAAGGCTGTTCCAAGCAGCGTGCCGACCGGTCCGGAGTCATCCCCTTGCTTGACGGCTGCGGTGCCATCGGCGTTCTTCCTCAGCACGGCGTAGGCGTACACACTGATGCTGCCTTCACCGTCCAGTTGCAGAAGGGCTTTCTTTCCTTCGTAGGCTTTGGGTTCATTGTCAAAAACCACTACCAGCATCCTGTCCATGATGTTTTCGCTCCTTGAGTTGTTGTATTTGGTCGGCCGTTCTTAGGCTATGAAAGCAATACAAGCGCCATCCGTAAGTTCTTCAAAAGGCTCAGGTTCGAACATCACAGAATCGAAATCTGCGTGCGAATTCACGAAGTTCGCGAAAACTCACGGTGGGTGAGTTCTGAGCGGGCATCACGTCCGCTATGGAGTCTTGAAGCCTGTTTCGCCAGTCACTGTGCGTTTCTTTCGGGTGGCGTACAAGGCGAGTACAATTAGCCAACTGCCCTAACAGAAACCTGACCGGGCCGAGTCATTTATGGGCGCGCTCCCTAAGTATGACGCTGGTGCACTGCCGCCTTCGGTCGAGAGTCGTTCTATCGAAGATCGTCTGCGGCTGGTGATCGATACCATTCCCTGCCTGATCCTGAGTGCCAGGCCTGACGGCTCTTTCGATTTCATCAATCAGCGTTGGCTGCAATTTACCGGCCTCAAATTGGAGGAGGTGCAGGATTGGCGCTGGTGTTCTGCTATTCATCCCGAGGATGTGGGACGGGTCGTGGCTAGGTGGCGCGAGGGCTTGGCCAGGGGGGAACCTTTCGAAAATGAAGCGCGCATCCGACGTGTCGACGGAACCTATCGCTGGTTTCTGATTCGTAATGTGCCGCTGCATGACGAGCGGGGAAGCATCATCCAGTGGTATGGCACGGGCCATGACATTGAAGATCGAAAACACGTCGAAGATCGCTTGCGACTTGTGATCGACGCCACTCCCGCACTGCTTCACAGCGCTCGTCCCGACGGTGACGTGGATTTCTTCAACAAGACGATGCTGGATTATCTCGGCCTCTCCCTGGAAGACGTTTGTGGCTGGCGTTGGACCAGCGCAATTCATCCGGATGACGTTGATGGGATAGTAAGCAAGTGGCGCTCGTCCCTGGCGACTGGAGAAGTCTTCGAAGCGCAAGCACGCGTGCGTGGTGCTGATGGAAAATATTGCTGGCAACTGCATCGCAAGGTGCCGCTGCGTGACCAAGGGGGAAACATTGTGAAATGGTTCGGCTCCAGCGTCGACGTGGAAGAGCAGCACCAGGCGCGATTGGCGTTGGAAAAGGCGTTCGACGAAATCAAGACGTTAAAGGATCGGCTTTACAAGGAGAACCTGGCCCTGAAGGAAGAAATCGATCAGGCTTCGATGTTCGAGGAGATTATTGGAGCATCAACGAAGCTGCGCCATGTGTTGGTGCTCATCGCGAAGGTGGCGCCGACCGATTCCACAGTTTTGATCACCGGTGAGACGGGAACGGGCAAGGAACTGGTCGCGCGCGCGATCCACAAGCGGTCGCAGCGCGCCACTCGCGCGTTTGTGTCAGTGAATTGTGCCGCGATTCCTCCCGCGCTGGTCGCCTCTGAACTCTTCGGCTACGAGAGGGGCGCTTTCACAGGGGCGACGCAGCGCCGCTTGGGCCGCTTCGAGGTAGCCGACGGCGGAACGCTCTTCCTCGACGAAGTTGGCGAACTCCCGGCTGAAACCCAAGTTACCCTGCTGCGAGTGCTCCAAGAGCGAGTGTTCGAGCGGGTTGGGGGCGGACAAACGATTGCCACCAACGTGCGAGTGCTGGCCGCCACGAATCGCGATTTGCATCGCGCGGTTGAGGCCGGCACATTCCGTGAAGATCTGTTTTACCGATTGAACGTCTTTCCCATTCACGTGCCTCCCCTGCGCGAACGCATTGACGATATTCCCTTGCTGGTTGAGTACCTGACCCACCGGTACGCGAGCAAGGCGGGTAAGAAAATCCAGACTGTCAAGAAGAAGACTATGGAACTGCTAAAGACGTACGACTGGCCAGGGAATATTCGCGAGCTGCAGAACGTTTTAGAGAGAGCCGTGATCCTGTGCGAGGGAAGCAGCCTGGAGGTTGATGAAGCCTGGCTGCGCGAATGGCCAAGGCCAGGCGTTGCGACGCGAGGAATGGGTCGCCTGAATGTGGACAAAGAGAAAGAGATGATCGAGTCAGCGCTAAAGGACTCCCGAGGCCGCATATCGGGCTCCACCGGAGCGGCGGCGAAGCTGGGAATTCCGTCCTCAACCCTAGAGTCGCGGATAAGACGCCTGCAAATCGAGAAGTACCGCTTCAAATCCACCTAGATTTCTCGGCAGCTCCCAGGCCCACAAGGGCGCGCGCCCCGAACACTCCATGCGCGGGACGCTGAAACAGTCATATGCGACAGCCATTCACGCGATAGCCATTCACGCGATAGTCATTCATGGGACAGTCATTCATGCGACAATCAGGCGAAGCCGTTCCCCGATCCAATCGCTGGCGAGAACCAGGGCGTAGATCAAGAGAATCAGTGTAGCCAGGCGATTGTAGAAACCGAGCTGCACATTGTTATAGATCGCCTGTCCCAAGCCGCCACCGCCGACCAGTCCCAGGATGGTAGAAGCCCCGCAGATTCATTTCCCAACGCAAGACCGTGTAGCTGCTCAGTAGCGGCCGGGCTTGCGGCCACATAGCCCAAAGCAATAATTGAATGGGACGGGCACCCAGGGAACGTAATGCTTCCACCGGTCGAAAAGGCACCTCCTCCAGGGTCTCTGCGTATAGTTTGCCGAGCACGCCAGCGGTGTGCAGAGCCAGCGCAATCGTTCCGGCGAACGGGCCGATGCCCACAGCCAGAATGCAGATGAGAACCCAAACCAATTCAGGGATCGAACGGAGGATATTGAGCACCAACCGCGTGCTCCAAAAGACACGACAAAAGATCTTTCAGTCGCCCCGGCTCGGTGAGGGAGAGCTGCGCCGCCTGATTACGTAAGTTGTCCGGAACAGGGTGCCAGTTTCTGTGTAATCGTCGTCCACCTTTGATCAGTACTTCCACATCCTGATTTTGTTGCCCCGAGACTCGAAGCTAACTTCGTCCATGAGTTGGCGGATCAGGTAAACGCCACGTCCGTGGTCGGCATAGAGGTTTGCCTGATGCTTCGGGTCGGACAAAGAATCCGGACTGAACCCTGGCCCGGGATCCGTTACTGTAATTACGATTCGGCCGAGGGGATCCGATTGCAACCGGCACCGGACCTCTTTGGACCGGTCATTGTTGCATCCGTGGACCACGGCATTGACCAGGGCTTCCTGCACGGCCAGACCGATCTCCAATCGCTTCTGCTCCGGAACTTGCAGCTCAATCAAAGTCCCGGCTATCGCATCAGCGACGTTGCCGATCGCATCTGTATCGGCGGGGAAACCGATATTGAGCAATTCGGATAATTCATCCTCAGGGTGGCCGGGGGTGGGGTCAGGCGGCATAGGGTGTCATTTCTTGCTTGAATCTCTTGGTTGAATCCGACGATGTGGACAGATCAAGCGAAGGATTCCACCGCCGCATCGTCATTGTCGAAAATCTCAAAAAGGTTGAGAACGCCTACCAGACGCAAGGTCTGGACCGCAAACTTGGAAGGCTGCACCAGTTTGATGTTCCCGCCGCGCTGCTTGGTGGAAGCGAGAAAACGCACCAGCAAGCCGATGCCGGTGGAATCGATCATGGATACTTCTGCGAGATTGAGCACGAAACGGGTGTCACCGCCGCCCAGATTCTCCTCGAGAATTTGGCGCAGACCGTCCACGGCTGAGCCCATCCGGAGATTTCCCCTGAGTTGAACGACGTGTACTTGCGAGCGCTTCCGGACGTTGATGTCCAAACTCTCTCCTTGCGTGGGCGGACCCGGCAGTCAGGGGCGGGGTTTGCCAGCGAGTCAGGTTACGGTAAAGCAGGCGCACTTTGCAAGCGGAAGAATTGTCGACTTTCAGTCAAAGTAGCCCACTACCGAATTGTCACGGTTCTTATATTGAGCCCACCGGCGTCCAGCTTGCGAAATGCGCTGGAATGGAGGCAGCCCACGCCACAATATTTTGGCCCGATGGAAATCCGCGTCAGCCGCCATACCCTGGGTCAAGAATTCATTGGGTTAAAAATTCATCCTCATAGGGCGAAAAATCTGCCATAATATAGGCCCTCTGTCGGAGGGATATGCGCAACGCCGCAGTCCCGGTTTTGCCTTCCCGTTACAGCGTAGTCATCGTGACTACCGACGAACTGGTGCGTCCCGAGGCCGAGACCCATCTAACGCCCGATTACGACCTTCACGTGCTTCAGACTTGGGATGAATTGATGGCCCTTATCAAGAGGGAGCCCCCCGACGCCATATTCCTCGACATCGACACCGTGGGAGAACGTTCCGAGGACGGGATCGCCGCCCTGGCGGAACTGCGCTCGCTGGGACCGGATTTCGTGCTGGTGGGGTTGACGCGCTCCAACAGCCGGAACCTCCGCCTCAAAGCCGTCGACTGCGCCGTGAATGAGTATTTTGTGGCTCCCATCAACTTCGAAGAAGTGCGGATCGTTCTCCGCCGGATGTTGCAGAAACGGGAAGTGGAGATAGAGTACCGGAACCGCCACCAGGAAGAATTGGAGCAACAGAGCTGCGGCGATCTCATCGGACGGAGCGAGCCGATGGGGCGAGTCTACGAAGCGATTCGTCGCGTCTCCGAAAGCGGCAGTACCGTGCTGATTCGCGGGGAAAGCGGAACCGGGAAGGAACTAGTGGCGCGGGCGATTGTTTCCCTCGGTCGCCGTTCGGACAAGCCCTTTGTCAGCATTAACTGCGCCGCTCTACCCGAGAATCTTATTGAAACGGAACTGTTTGGACACGAGAAAGGGGCGTTTACCGATGCCAAGACGGCCAGGCCAGGGCACATCGAGCTAGCCCATACCGGCACACTATTCCTGGACGAGATTGCGACTTTGGGTCTGGCCCTGCAGAGTAAGTTGCTGCGCGTTCTTGAAGACCGGGTGGTTACCCGCATCGGTGGCAAGATCGCCAAGAAAATCGATTTCCGGCTGGTAGCTGCGACGAACGAAGACTTGGAAAAGATGGTCCACGCCGGGCGGTTTCGCGAGGATCTTTACTACCGCATCAATGTGGTTCCCATCGTGGTTCCCCCGCTGCGCGAGCGGCACGGCGACCTGCCCATGCTGGTAGATCACTTTCTCCGTATTTATTGCCATGCGAACGACAAGCCGATGAAGCAGGTTGAATCGGAGGTTTTGGCGGTGATGGAGGACTACCAGTGGCCGGGCAATGTGCGGGAACTGGAGAACGTGATTCAGCGCCTGGTACTGATGAACGACAGCCCGCTGATCGGCCTGAAGCACCTGCCCCAGCAACTGCTGGTGGCCAGCAACGCCAGCCAGGAGGCAATCCTGATTCCCGAGGAAGGGGTCAACTTCGATCAGGAAATTGCGAAAATCGAGATCGCCTACCTGACGGCGGCGCTGCGTCGCTCGGAGGGCAGCAAGATCGCAGCGGCGCGCCTGCTCCAGGTCGATAAGCAGAGAATGCATTACCTTTGCCGCAAATATCATATCGGAAGAGATTAGGGTCTTAGATGTGCGGCAAAGATTAAATATTAATGCATCATGGATAGAATTTCAATACATCTCCGAGTCCGCTTTCACGATCCGGCCCGCTCCGTTCACCCCCACTTTGCCTAAGTCTCTGAGGAGAATGGATGCTTTGGTATATGCACGGGACTCCGCGCGGTTTGGCATCGGAAGTGCAACAGGGGAAGATATAAGCGCTGACGGATTCGGGCGGCGCGATGGAGAAAATCAATTAAGGAGATCACCATGTCAGTGCAAAAGAAGTCTCTCATCAGTCAGCGGACGGCGGTAAAGAAAGCTATCCTCGCCACCCCCACCCAGTCCCCGAGCGTCTCGCCGGCAGTACGTCCGGCCATCCGGCCCGCGGTACGTCCGGCCATCCGGCCCGCGGTACGCCCGGCAGTACGTCCAGCTGTCCGACCCGCGGTACGCCCGGCCGTCAGGCCAGCAGTACGTCCGGCCGTCAGACCCGCGGTACGTCCGGCAGTCAGGCCAGCAGTACGTCCGGCGGTGCGCCCAGCCTAAAGCCTAGGTGTCACTCCTTTTCGGGATGTCTAACAAAAGGGCCTGCGCGTCAGGCCCTTTTGCATTGGATCCCGCTGGCTGCGGATTCTTTACCAGAACCGGCGCTGGACCAGGTCGCGAGCGAATCTCCACATCATTTCTGCCGGGCTGCGACGGCGAACCAACAGCTTGGCCGTGCCGGTCAGGCCTTCTCGAAGGGCTCCGTCATTTGCCAGGTTCACTGACCCAACATAGAAGGGTGGCGGCACAATGCCGCTCAGTTGTGCTTTCTCGGTGAGACCGGGATCGATTTCTGAGGAGAGCGGTGCAATCGAAGCCAGCGTACCCGAAATGGGCACCAGCCGCGATTGCAGCTGCAGCCGGACTCTGGTGCCAATTCGCACGTCGCGTATGCCGAATTCCGGGATGTAGATTCGCGCAATCATAGTGCTGAGGTCCGCAATCTCGGCGATTTGCGTCCCCGCCCCCACATAGCTTCCCAACAGGTCCTGCAATCGCGGTGTAACCACGATGCCCGCGATTGGACTGGCCAGTTGCAAATGCGCCAGTTGATCGGCGAGGGCGCGGCTTCGCTCGGCCGTTTGCTCCCGCTCGCGCTCCGCACGTCCAAAATCGGAGTAATGCAGGCTGGCGTTGGTCGCACGGGCAGATGCCTCGCGAAAAACAGCCTCTGCCTGAGCTGCCGCAGACTCTAGTTGCAGGTTATGCAATCGTACCAGCGCCGTACCGGCTGTGACCGGCTGGTTCTCCCCGGCCAACACTTGCGCCACTACTCCAGGAACCTCGGCGCGGATCACGGCCCGCCGTGCCGGCTCCAGCACGAACCGGCCGTCGACGAAGTCCGGCCACAGCGGCGTCAGCAACAGCAGCAGCGCGACCGCGGCGACCACGGCAATTCGCCCAGGGGTGAACCACTGTTTCCAAAGATCTTTCTTATCCAGGTAAACATCCTTCATGAATCTCACCAGCTTCCGGATGCGCGATTTGAAAAGAAGATAAGCGACCAGCAGCCCCGGGACCCAGGCAAACTCCGGAGTGTAGGAGTGCAGCACATGATAGAGAAAGAGGACCACCAGCACGATTAGCAGGTAGCCGTACATACCAGAGAGCAGGGCGTACGTGATGTAAAGAAAGCGACGCCGTCGGGGAACAAATTCCACCTCGACCGGCAGGGCAAAGATGTTCTTTTTCACCCACTCCGTAATGTACAGCGTGGAACGCTCCTTCAGATCCGCTTCCCCGATGATCTCGGAAAACATGTAGTAACCATCGAGCTTGATGAGCGGATTCAGGTTTAGCAGGGTGACTCCGATCCCGGACACCATCATGACCTTGTAGGCAAAGTCATGAGTCCACATCCCCGGGGCGGTGGCCCACCAGATCGTCGTGGCGAGAAAACAGATGATCAGGTCAACCCAGATGCCAGAAATGATGGTGGCCAGCCGGGCCTTGCGGTCGCCGATCACCCAGATCTGAGTTACATCGCACACGAATGTGGGTGCAAAATACATCAACAGAAATTCCATCTTCTCCACGTTCCCGCCGAACTGTTTGCAGGTCATGCCGTGAGCAGACTCGTGGAAGAAGGCCATTATCCCGAACAGGAACCAGAATTCAATGAGGTCCCACAGACTCTTCTCCGTGAAGTTGTAGAAGCGAAAGCTGTCGGACCAGATCTCGTCCAGCTTGCCGGCCCACATCCACACCATGACCCCAAAACACAAGAGTGTGAACAGGGTGAACCGGGTCGTATAAACGAACTGAACATGCGGCTGCAGTTTGGTCAGATAATCGTCCGCATGCGGCCAGCGGTGGAGTGTAATGTCGGTAATATCGGAAAACCCGAAGCGCTTGCGTTTATAGCGATCAGCACCCAGTTTTTGCTTTAGGGTGATGTTCTTTTCCAGCGGCGTGCAACAGAAGAGGTCCGTCTGGTCCTGCAGGAAGGCCGCGAATTCTTTCACATCGTCTTCCGTAAATGGCACACCGGTTTTTTCTTCCGTCAGCCCCGCCACATCCTCGTAAGACCGCTCGCCATCGAACAGTTCGAGTAATCTCCATTGCTCCGGTGTCAACCGAATAAAACTGTCGCTGCCGGGCATCTTCGCGAGGACTACTTTCACTCCGTGTTCGATGTGCTCCTTGGAAATTACCTGGGGATCCAGTTTGGGATGGCTCCGCCGGGCGCTCTTCGCCGCCATTTCCGGAAGCGCTGCGTCGAGAGCTTCGAGAATGTTCATGGCTGCTCGGGGAGGCTGATATTTACCAGCATTCCAGGCCGCAGCGCGGGAGCGGACCCCGTAACCTGGGCCAGGATTTCCATGGTGCCGCTGGAGGGATCAATGACCGGGCTGACCTGCACTATTGTGGCGTTGTACTTGGCTTCCCGAGAGATGTCAGCCGAGCTCACGGTTACCTGCTCGCCCTCGTGGACTTTGCCCAGAAAACGTTCTGGGAGCGTGAACTTCACCTCCAGCGGGGTCAAAGCAGTGACCCAGAAAAGGCGATCCCCTACCGACACCTTTTGCCCGACGCGAACGTAGCGGCGAGCGACGATTCCGTCGAAGGGCGCGACAATGCTGGCTTTTTCCCGCTCGAGTTCCAGTGACTTCAGCACCGCCTTGGCGTTATTCAGGCTCTCCGCTTTCGCGTTGGATCTCGTATTCGTCGGCCTCTTCTTTATATTGCGCATGTTCCAGTTGTTCCTTGGCAATGACTTGCGCTTCGTATAACTTTTCGGCGCGGGCCCGGTCGGATTGCAGAACCTTGGTCTCGGCTTGCCAATTCTTCAGGTTGGCCTCGATGGACCGGACTTTGGCGGCGGCGGCCTCCACGTCGGAGGAAATCTGGCGGTCATCAAGTTTCGCCAGGACTTGCCCCCGATGTACCTGGGCACCGGCCTCGGCAACGATCGAGACGACCACGCCCTCTTTCAAGGCGGCGACATCGATCTGGTTCTCCACCACAATCGGGCCAGAGGCAAGAAAAACGTTTTCCTTCGGAGCGCTACCTGGCTGGGACGCGACTTCCGCCCGCACCGGAGCTGCGGCAACGACCGAGTCTTCTTTCGAGCCGCTGCATCCATTCAAACCCAGTGCCAGAATTGCCAGCCCCATCACAATGAGTCGTTGCATGGCTTCACCTCGGTTTACCACCCAAACCACGACCAAATCTTCGACCACAACCACATGGCGGACCGCCGGAAGAAGACCTCCCCAGCAGGCCTCCAAGCCGTGAATATCTTGCCGCGGCCCTGCATCCCGGTGCGGAGCAGCCCTTCGCTGTTGGGAATGCTGACCCGCGCAAAGAAGACGTGTTCGTCGCCCACGACTTGGCTCCTGGGACTCACCATCGTTACTTCACCGCGAAATGTGCGCGTCGGAAATCCCTCGAGTTTGACCGAGGCTCTCTTGCCGGGTTGGAGAAGAGAGACATCATGCTCATCGATGGCAACATCAACAGTTGCCCGTGAGGCATCGACGACTTCTGCCAGAGTTTCTCCGGGTTTCAGATCCCGCCCGACTGAGTCCTCGATGTGGGGCGTGGCCACGAGGCCGTCGATTGGCGACCGCAATCGTGTCCTCTCCAAACGTTCGCGGGCGCGGGCAACTTCCGTGGTCCAGTAGTCCGCCTGTATGCGTTGAATTCCGGCCTGGGAGCCGTCGTTGACCGCGAGGGAATGGTTCATTTGCGAAACTGCAGTGTCGTACTTGGCCTGCGCCGCAGCGAGTTCGGCGCGATATTGCCAATCAGCGAGAGTAGCCAGTACAGCGCCCTGTTTGACGGCGTCGCCTTCCCGCACATTCACGGTCTGCACCACGCCTGCCACTTCAGGTTGTATTCGCGCACTATGAGCCGGAGCGACCACGGCCGGCCCATCGACACGCAGCGGCAAGGGGAAAGCTGCAAGAAAGAGCAGGGCGATGGCGACACCAGCCACCAAGGCCAGACGCCGCCGCTTCTCCAAAGCCAGGAACTTGCGCTTTCTCTCCAGAATCGGTTTCAGCACATCGATAAACGGCACCTCGCGGTACAGCGAAGCGTTGCGCAACGCCACCGTGGCCTGTCCAGCCAACACCTTGATCATTTCCAGGTGCGCCGAGTTGAGGAAGTCGGGATCACGGCTCTCGAAGGAGAGGACGCCGACGCGGCCGTCGTCATCCGCTAAGGGCATTGCGTGGTAGGCTCGCATGCCGCTGCTGGCAAAATACGACTGGAACTTTGCCCGCGTCTCCGCGCGTTCGTCCTCCACTTCGTCGCCGTGCTGAGCCACGAAGATGGGCTCCCCCGACAGGGAAGTCCACTCCAGCAAGTCCTGGAGACGAGCGATATCGGGATCTTCCGGATTGATCTTGGCAACGCCCGAAACTGCCCTTACTTTCACTCGCCCTCGCTGATCCAGCGCGATGGCTGCCCGCTCGTAGGGGATGACCGTGCTCGGCCCATTCACAATGGCATCCAAAACGTGATCCAGGTCGAGCGTGGAAGTGATCTCGCCACTGACTTTTACCAAGGCCTCCAGAATCTCGACCTTGCGTTCGGCCTGCAGCAGACTGGCATTGTGCAAGGCGTTGGTGGCGGTTTCGCAGATGTTAGCCAGCAAGAACTCGTCGTCTTCGTCGAAAGGGAGTCCGTCAAGACGGTTAATCGCCTCCGCCACTCCGACGAGAGTCTCGCGCTCGAGCAAGGGCGCCGCCAGAATCGAGAACACCTGGCCTTCCTCAATTCCGGCGTTGCGCTTCAGTAGACGCTCATCCTCCGCGTTATCGACCAGCACGGTTTCGCCGCTATTGGAGATGTCTCCAGCGATACCGTCTCCTGGCTTCTGAACCAGACCCAGTTTCACGGTGGGGTCGTATCCGTCGCAGCTAACCAACTCGAGAGCATCATCGCTCACCATCCAGAGATTCACGGCCTGTACGTTCAACACCTCCTGGAACTTTTTCGCAATCGTACCCAGCAGTTCATCCATCTCCAGGGTCGAGTTGAAGACCTTTTCGAGATCATACATTTGGGTCACACGGCTGATCGACTGCAGACTCGCGTTGCGTTCGCTCTCATAGGACTGGGCAGCGGCGATGGCTGGCGCAGTGAGTTCGGCGATCTCGTGCACCGCCTCCAGCATTGCTTCCGGGAACGGCTGTTCGTAGCTGACCAGCTCAATGGCGCCGAAAAGAACATCATCCAGAAGGAGCGGAACATACGCGAGAGAGGTTATCGTGCGGCGGATATCAAGGTGAGCGTAGTCTTCTCGCTGTAGGTCGCCACCCTCGAGCACCACGAGCGCCTTTCGTTCTGCCACAGCGCCCAGGGTGCCGGCGCTAAACTCCATGGTCGTGCCGACCGTGACCTCCCCGGCAATCGCTTTGGGTGTCCATGCAGGATCGTCCAGGTCTTCAACGATATACACCACAACCGCTGTGCCGGGCAGCAGTTGCTCGACCTGTTCAGCCGCAACCTGGGCGCGTGGTCCCACTTCCGCTCGTGCCAACAAGGCGGAGGCAAATTCGGCCACGGGAACTTCGAATGCGGACTTTCGAGTCGCCATGAAACGGCGTTCCTGGTGTACAGATTCAGCGCGACGCGGATCGCGTGCTAGGGCAGATTGCCCCGTTGACCGCGAACGCTCAGGCATCTTAAGCCGCTTGCGCGAACAGGTCAACCTTTCCATCCCATCTTCAGGAGGCTCAACTCGTTGCTGAAATCACAGCATCGACGAGATTGATTCGACTCACAATTTCCCGTTTTGGAGGTTTGGTCCGGAATATGTTGCCGAGCTCGCCAGGCGCCGAAAGAAGAATCCAAGCAGGAGGTCGACAGGGAACTGATAGTGGCCCGCCGCTAGACCTTCGAGGCGATCAGGGCTCCGGACACAGGCGTCGCCTGAGCCGGAATATTGGGGTTGAGGATTTTTCGCTTGATTGCGGAATCCTCCACTTGTGCGGCAGTTCGAGTAGCATCGGCCTTGTTACGCCTAGTCAGAGGATCCGCAACTATCAAAATGAGGGTCGCAACCAGGGCGGACCACTTTAGAAGCGGCGAATGCCGAGATAGACCTGCGATGGATACTGCGACTATGGCGACGAAGACGACTTGCGAAGTCAGAGTTCTTACGCTGAAGTTTTTGGCCAGATCGCGCATTAGATTTTCCGGAGCTAAGGAGTGGACACTCAGGCTTTCCCGGCTGCGACTAAATGTACCCCCGAGACTTCCGTGCGACAATGGCACGAAGGTGGGGGGAGTCCTCAGCCACTACTCTCCGGTATATCTCCCTTGACCGTTCAGGTAGGAATGCGGGGGAGTCGAAGTTAAAGTCAGAAACTGGAAACTCCAAACCCCGAGCGGCCTAAGAGCCAACGGCGTTCCTCTGGCCTCGATACCAGGCGACCGTCTGCCGCAGGCCGTCTTCGAAACTCGTCTTTGGCTTGTAACCGAGATGCTCTTCCGCCGCGGAAATGTCGGCCAGTGAATGCTTGATATCGCCGCTGCGTGCGGCGCCATAAATGGGGGAACCGGAGTACGACGTGAGGGTCTGTAGGAATTTGAAGGTCTCATTCAGCGTGACCCGCCGCCCCGTCGCCACATTGAAAACCTTGCCCGCCACTTGCTGAGCCGGGGCTTTGCAGGCCAGCAGGTTGGCCTCGACGGCATTATCGATGTAGGTGAAATCCCGGCTCTGCTCGCCGTCACCGAAGATGGTGGGCTGCTGCCCGGCAAGCATTTGCGTGATAAACTTCGCGATTACTCCGGAGTAAGGCGACGACGGATCCTGCCGCGGACCAAAAATATTGAAGTAGCGCAGCGCCACGGTCTCAAGTCCGTAGCAGCGGTAAAACGAGGTCATGTAATGCTCGCTGGCCAGCTTGGCTACGGCATAAGGCGAAATCGGGCCCGGTGTCATGCGCTCGTGTTTGGGGAGCGTGGGCGTATCGCCATACACTGACGACGACGCGGCATAGATCACACGCTTTACTCTTACATCGCGCGCCGCGACGAGGACATTCAAGGTGCCATCCACGTTCGCCCGGTTGCTTTCAATCGGATCCAACACAGACTTTGCCACCGACGGAATCGCCGCCTGATGCAAAACATAGTCGACTCCGGCACACGCCGACTTCATAAGATCGAGATCGAGGAGGTCCGCTTCACGAAACTCGATCTGCCCTAGGATCTGCGCAAGGTTTTCCCGCTTGCCGGTTGAAAAATTGTCCACTCCGCGAACCTGCTCGCCGCGCTGTAAGAGTTCTCGCGCTAGAGACGATCCAATAAAGCCGGCAATGCCCGTGATAAGGTAAACCGCCATATACTCTCATCATATCCAATCAAGGGTGTATTTTTTACAGACAAGCTGCCGTAGCCGGAAAGCCGTCCTACTACTGGCTCTTTCGCAGAATCCTGGAAAACTCATCCCCGCCCATGACGTGGCGGTTCTCGACTGAGTTTAGCATTGCCTGCCGTGCGGCGACAGTGTTTGCGACTTCGGGCCGAAAAGCTGCTGGTTGCGGATCGAGGAACGCGCGTCGCAACTTGCAAGTCAAGAATCCTTTCGCGGATGAAGCTCATTTGCACGGGTGAAATCGCAGCGATCGCGCGGTGCGGCGCACGCGCGCGGTGTAAAATTATGTGATGGAAAACAAATGCCTATCTCCGGAATCCCCGCTAAAGCCAGAAACTCGCACGCATAAGCCGCTATTTCCATTTCTCGACCTGAAGGCTGAATACGCCACACTGAAGGAACAGACTTTGGCTGCCGTGGAAGGTGTTCTGGAGAGCCAGCAGTTCATCATGGGCCCGGAGGTAGAGAAATTTGAAGCCGAGGTCGCAAGGTTTATCGGGTGCACCTTCGCCATTGGCTGCGCGTCAGGGTCGGACGCCTTACTACTTCCCCTGATGGCACTGGGAGTGGACAGCGGCGACGAGGTCATCACCACACCGTTCACCTTCGTTGCTACCGCGGGAAGCATCGCCAGGCTCAAGGCCAAGCCTGTATTTGTAGACATCGACTCCCAAACCTGCAATCTTGACTGCAAGCAACTGGAGGCTGCTTTCACGCGGAACACAAAAGCAATTGTCCCGGTACACTTGTTTGGACTGCCTGCTGAAATGCATTCTGTCATGGAAATTGCCCGGGCTCACCGCGTAGCGGTCGTAGAAGACGCTGCTCAGGCGATTGGTTCCCGTTATCACGACAAGTGTGTGGGGAATATCGGCACCTTTGGCTGTTTCAGCTTTTTCCCTTCGAAGAATCTGGGAGGAGCCGGCGACGGAGGCATGATCACTACGAATGATCCGGAGTTCGCTGATCGACTCTCCGTGTTGCGCAACCACGGTGGTCGTGAAAAATATCACTACGAACTGCTGGGGATGAATAGCCGTCTGGATGCATTGCAAGCTGCAATCTTGCGGGTGAAATTCAGTCAACTGGATCGCTGGACGGGGGCTCGCCGGCAGAATGCCGCACGCTACCGGCAACTGTTTAAGGAAGCGGGTCTGAACCAACGGATCGGATTACCCATCGAGCCCCAAGGGCTGATCCATGTGTACCATCAGTTCGTCATCCGCACTGCACGGCGCAACGAAGTTCGTGAACACTTACGCCATTCGGGAATTCCAACTGAAATCTACTATCCTCTCCCCCTTCACCTGCAACCTGCGTTTGCGTACCTTGGTTACGGCACGGGTTCGTTCCCGCAGGCTGAAGCTGCGAGCCGGGAAGTTTTGGCCCTCCCTATATTCCCGACGATGACTGAAGCACAACAGAAAGCCGTGGTAGATGCCATCGCGGGCTTCTTCGCCGGGACAAACTAGAAGCATGTCGCAACCGCGCCAGCCGGGAAGTCCCTTGGGCGGAACAGCATGGCGCCAGCGCTCTTGTTCCACTTCAAAACTTCTCGAACTCAACTCATGGTCTTTTTTTGGGAAGGCCTGGTTCGGAATTGCGCAAGCGCTCTGCAAGATCGTTCAACGTCTTCATCGCCTCCGTCAAGTCGGATTTGCGGCTTGCATGGGCGGAAGGCGGAGGAGCCGCGATCTTACCTGCCGGAGCAGTAGGAGTCGGGGGAACCCTGCCCGGCAAACTAGTGTTCTCCTCCAAATCGAAGTCGCGCGCCACCGCATCCACCACGCTTACCATCACCACTTTCTGCTTGTCCACGAATGCGCTTACCAGACATTGCTCACAAATGAGATTTACTACTCGCGGAATTCCATTCGAGTAACGATAGATCGCTTCCAGCGATGCAGGATCGAAAAGTTGTTGCCCGTTCGAGCCCGCGATTCGCAACCGCTGGTTGACATAAAGTTTCGTCTCCCCTAGAGAAAGCGGAAAGGTCCGGGCCCGCAGAGTGATCCGCTGCCGTAGCTGCCTCAGTTGGGGCTGCTTAAGTTTCTGTTCCAGTTCCGGCTGTCCGACCAGCACAATCTGCAGCAGTTTCTCGGTGGAGGATTCCACATTCGTCATCATGCGGATTTCCTCCAGGAGTTCTTCCGAGAGGTTTTGCGCTTCGTCTACGATCAGGACTGCGGTTTCGCCGGCACGATAGCGGTCAAGAAGCCAGTTGTAAAACAGAATCAACACTCTGCTCTTGGACTTGGCGTCGCAAGGAATACCGAAGTCCTGCATCATGTAATTAAGGAAAGTGGGCACGTCCAAACGCGAATTGAAAACGAACGCGGTAGGCACCTCCTGCTCGTGCAACAGTTCCAGCAACTTGTTGATGAGTGTGGTCTTGCCCGTTCCCACTTCGCCGGTCAGCAGGATGAATCCCTTGCGGCTCTGAACCCCGTAAGTAAGGCAATCCAGCGCTTCTTGCATATGCCGCGTCAAAAACAAATAGCGCGGATCAGGACTCACGCTGAACGGATTTGCCCGTAAACCGAAGAATTTCTTATACATGATACCAGCCGAATTTCGACCGTTCCATTCTTGAAATCCTCTGCCCTCTGGCTGCGCTACTTACTATTTTAGCCCGCCATCGCGAGACAAGTATCGCCATATCGAACCTACTCAGGATGATGCTACTCGATGCGAATGACTGAGTGCGGGGCAACCCGGAGTGCCTTGCCCGCCATCACTTCCAGCGAAGGCCGCATACGTCCCATCCATTACTTCGCCGGCGGTTACTTCGCCGGCGGTCCGGCTTCTGGCTCGGATGTACCTCGACCCGAAGGGGAGTGGCGGGCCCAGGCGATGCGCCGAAGTACTTCGGGTCCAACTCAGACTTGATGGATTTACCGAGCGAAGCGGTAGCGTCCTGAACTCGCTCGGACGCAATCGATTTGCGAATCTCTTTGCTGGCTTGGGACAAAGGCATTCTCTTTTGACACGACTTTGTAAGTGTAATAGCCACCGGATTCAGCGATAACATCCGACACCTGCCCAGGCTGCATTTCAAAAACTTTCTGGTGGTCGAGCGGCAGTCTGACCGCCGCGATTTTGCCGGTGCTAACAGTGGGAGATCCGGAGGAGATGCATGCGGCTTCGAAGGCTTCCTTCTGGAGCTGCTGGAAGTCTTCTCCAGCAGCTGCCTTGGCCTGGATTGTTTTCGCTACAGCTAGCATCGAAGAATCGACCACTCCACTGGAATGCTCTCCAGAACCTGGGTTCTGCGTTTGCCGCGTCTGTTTCGGAACAAAGATTCGCAGGAGCTCCCCCCGCTCGAACTTGATTGCATTTCCTTTGTAATAGTTTTCGACATCGGAATCGGAGATACGGCTGGCCTGCTGCTCGAAATATCGATTCAATCTCTGCGTTAAGAGTTGTATCGACGCGAACCGCATCGCGTCGGCAAACCGTGGATCCTGGTCGAGACCCAACTCGCGCGCTTTATCGGCAAACAGAAGCAGGCGGGGATAGGACTCGGCTAGCTGGCGTCTGTTTATCGCGGTCATTTGCGGGTTGAGCGCATCCACCAGATTCTCAAACTGCGCCTTCGTCACGATGGTCATACATTCAGAAGCGGTTGAACCAACAGCGGAGCTGCCCGATTCTTTTTTTCCCCAGCTTGGCAGCCGGACTTTCCTGACCCCTCGCTCCGCCGATCGAGGCAGCTGCACCCGATGCGTGATCGCATACCCCTTCGATTGTGATTACCGGGCTATCCGGCAGAACGCTCGCCGCCGAGGCGGGCATTGGCTCTTCGTCGGCTTCATGACGTTGATGCTGGGCCAGGTCTGACGGCACATCCGGCCGCGCTGCAGGGTTGGTCTGAGCCAGAGCCAGGGAGGCGAACAATGCAACGGTTACGGCACAGCAATACACTCGCATAAATCCAAGACCAAGGCGATTCGACCCTAGCATAGCAGTATTTCCCCTAAGGTCGCACGCAAACCGGCGTCCCGAGCCTAGAGGCAGCATTTATCCCGCCGCTCGCAGGATTTGGGCAATTCTCTCCGCGGTCGCGCCGTCCCAAAGAGGCGGGATGCCACTTTGCTTCCGTTCGCCATTGAGCACGGCTTGCACTTCACGGGACAGGAGATCCATGTCGCGGCCGATGATGACATTCGTCCCTACCGTCACCGTCACCGGGCGTTCCGTACTTTCGCGAAGGGTCAAGCACGGCACACCTAGGAAAGTAGTCTCCTCCTGAATTCCGCCTGAGTCTGTGATGACGACCGTCGCCTTCTGCTGCAAGGCGAGAAACTGCAGGTATGATTGCGGTTCCCAGAACTGCAGGTTCTCGGAATGACGAATGCCTAATTCCGCGATTTTTTGCCGTGTCCTGGGATGCACAGGAAAAATGATGGGCAGGGTGGCGCCAATGCGAGTCAAGGCGTCGAGCAGCCTCTTCAGGCCGGACAGATCATCAACATTTGAGGGGCGGTGTAAAGTTACCAGGGCGTAACGCTCGGGCAATTGCACAGGCAGTGTGGCAGCAGCCTTCGGTAGCAGACGCACCAGGGTGTCGATCATGACGTTTCCGACGAAGTGAATGCGCTGCCGCGGCACTCCTTCGCGAAGCAGGTTTTGATCGCCATCTTCAGAGGGGGTAAACAGCAAATCGGCAATTTGATCGGTCAACAGCCGGTTGATCTCCTCCGGCATGCTACGGTCGAAAGAGCGCAGGCCGGCTTCCACATGGGCAACCGGAATTTGCAGTTTGGCGCACACCAGGGCCGCGGCGATAGTCGAGTTAACGTCGCCGTAAACCAGAACCCAATCGGGTTTCTGCTCGACCACGACTGGTTCAAAACGCAGCATAATCTGGCTGGTCTGCTCGGCATGGGTCCCCGATCCGACCGCGAGATTGAAGTCCGGCTCGGGAATTTCCAGTTCCCGGAAGAAAACATCGGACATATTCTGGTCATAATGCTGACCGGTGTGTACCAGAGTCTGTCGGACTCCTTGACGTGCCGCCAGCGCGCGCGTCAGCGGGGCCACCTTCATGAAGTTGGGCCTTGCGCCCACCACGTGTAAGAAATGCATTCGCCCTCAGATTGTACCTCTCTTCCTCTCTCCCCTCAGGGCTGGCCGCTGTTCTAGCAGCAGGGTATCGTCCATTTCCCGACGAGTTCAAGCGGCTTGCGGTTAGCGAAGGATCGACCTCCGACGCATCCATGCGGCTTTTTCTATGGGAAAGCGCCCGTTCGTAAGAACTACGGGTCTCTGATTTAGCTGCCGAAGTTCCGACATTGCAGATTGCGCCTTGCCAAAAGCTACACAGAACATACACGTAGTTCTCGGCACTTGACCTGAAGGCTCGTTCCGACCGCCACTAAGAGTACCCTAGGATTTCCATCAATTGATCGTCAGTAGCAGCACGGCGTCGCCCAGCCCTGTCGCGCTAGCGGCATGGGTGTCCGATACGCCCGCTGAGTTAATCAGCGTAAGCGTTGTAGTCGAACTGTCGATGCAAGTAAACGTTCCGTTGTTTGCGCTCTTATCGAAACCGGTGACCACGAACTGGAAGCCTACGTAGGCGTTGGAACCTCCACCGGGAATCGTGCCGCTGTATACCGTAGTTCCACCCGAAGCAGTTGCAGCAGCGGTCAAGGTCAATACCGGGAGGGAAGGTGGGGTGAAGCTCGAACTTCCTGCTGGGGCCACAATCGTACCCGTGGATGCGATGGCACCCGCGGTAAACCATTGGTAATTGTATGTCCCTGCTGTCAGCGTAACCGTGACGGGTACGGAGGGGACCGAATAAGGAACCGGCGTCGTATATTTTGGAGGAGTCGCGGTTACGGTGAGCGAGGTTGTGCTGGTGGGAACGGAAGCAAGGTAGAAAGCACTGCCGTTGATAAGGATTTCGGTTCCCTTCGCCCATGCGGTCGAGAATGGACCGCCGGCCGCCCAGGTAACGGTCATTCCGCTAGTCGTCACGGTTCCAGGTCCTGGCGAGTAGACCAGGTACTGCTGCCCCGCAGAGACGAGACAGAACGTGGTCGAGCATAGTGGATTCAGTGGACCCTGTGGAGTCATGTTCGCCAAATTAATCTGGCGGGAGTAGGTGGCGGTCTGACTCATCGCGGTGCGAATCGGGCTGTAGAAAGGGTCCGGCGTGGTTGCGTAGTTGTTGGTAACGGTGCCGCAGATGTTTGAGGGCTCGCTGAAGCCGTTCATGGGATCGGCGGGACAGTTGCGTACCGGCCAGACGACCAGGTAGGGATCCATGAAAGCGGTATTCGATCCACGGGTGAAGTTTTCCCAGACAAAGTTTCGCTGGGCGGCGGGATCGGCGGTGGTCGCCGCCTGCAGTCCCGGCGTGGTTGACCAGGGCCACGTATGATCGGTGTCATCGATAACCACCTTGTTGGTTGTTGTCGCGTAGCCATCATCGTCAGTTGAGGTCTCGTAGACGGGGTAGCTATAGCCGGCGTCCTTGCCATTGCTGCTGCCAGCGCAGGGCGCGACGTAATCTGCCGCACTGGCCCAATAAACAGGGGGCAAGGTATCGTCGTCGTTACAGGTAAAGCCGACCGGATGCTGATAGGGCTTGCCGGCCTCGTAAGAGTGAATCAGAGTGATCATGCCCTCCTCCCAACTGGTGGATTGGGAGTTTGCCTCGTTCGCGATTTCGTAAAGAACATTGGGAAGATCGTTCACGGTATCGATCACCTTTTCGACGTAGGCATCCTGATACGGAGTGATCGCGCCGATTCCCGAGTACAACAAATTTTGGGAGTTGTAGCCGCTTGCACCGCTAGTGTAGCCATCGTCGACTCCGTTGATGTTGTTCGCCGCCGTGAACCAATAACCGTCAGCGGCAAGACGACGATGCACCAGGCCGTAGCCATCGAAAAGCATAATGGACACGTAGACTCCGGCCTGGCCAGCCTGGATGACCCGCTGGCGCAGGCGGTCGAAGAAGGCTTGATTGAATTGCGTAAGGTCGAATTTCAGCTGGCCATCGGTTGCGAAACCGGGGCCGGATCGCAGGAACGGAAGCGGGAGGTGGCATTCGTTGAGGAGCTGGTTGTCCGGCTCCGAAAGCGACGTTGGCAGCTCCCAAGTCCAGAGTCGAATATAGGAGAAACGGTAACTCTGCACGTAGTTGAGGTAGCCAGTCCAGTTGAATGCCGGCGGAGGGCAGGTGCCCCCCGGTATGCCCCAACCGTCCTTGTTGTTGGGCCAAGTGTGCGCGCCGGTCAGATAAATGGGAGTGCCCGACGCGTTGGCGAAGTAGAGCGGGTTAGCGGACACCTTCAATGGGCCGGTCGCCGGAAGTTGGACCGGGGTAAAGGTCACCATCTGCATGACCCAGTTCCCGCTTGAACCCAACGGTGCGGTGGCGCCATAAGTACCGGCAGTGGAGACAATCTCGTCCTCCACCAGATCGCCGTCGGACGTGATGATCCGTTTCGTGAATCCTGTGCCGGGTCCTGAAGTGCCAGTGTAGACCGTATTCGCGGCGAGGACGAGCTCGTTGGCCGCATTGGTAGGCGCGGAGCCACTGCTGGTGCTCGCACTCTTGCCCGTGGCGAAAGCGGTTGCATCCAGTGGATTTTGCGGGTCCGCCCCGGAATATTCCAGCACGCGCAGGTCCACGGCAACCGCCGCCTGGTTGAACGTAGCGGTAACGGTGTTGCCGCTTCCTGATGTTATGTTCTTCGCGTAATAGATCGATTGGCTGAGGTTGGTGCCGAGAACGGGGCCCACTGCCAGCGTGTAGGTATTTCCGTGACTGTCGGTGACGGATTGAACGGACGCGATGGTGTCGTTCCATCCGACCACCACGACATTCAGATCGCCAGCGGTTTGGGCGGAAGGATAAGTCACAGACACCGACGTCATGGGTGTTTGCGGCGTTGCCGCGGCAACCTGCACGAACTTGATGGTGGAAGGATTCGCGTTGTAGACAAAGCCATTGGTGAGCGTCCCGCTCAGGCCGCTGGAGTTGGTGACCACCACGTTGACTCCGCCCGCGACTTGGACGGGCGTGGTCGCTGTGATCGAAGTGCTGCTGACGAACTTGACGTTGGTCGCAGCTGTTCCACCGAAAGTGACGGTCGCGCCAGATGCAAAGTTTGTTCCCGTGATGGTGACGGACGTCCCGCCGCTAACGGAGCCGGAACTCGGAGAGACGGAGGTTAGCGTGGGATTCGCCGTATAGGTGAAGCCGCTGCTGAGCGATCCACTCTGCCCGTTCGGGTTGGTCACTAACACAGTCACCGCACCCGCGGTAGCTGGCCGTGTCGTCGCTGTGATGGTAGTACTGTTGACGACAGTGGTGTTGAGGGCGTCGGTTCCGCCGAACGTGGCGGATGCGCCGGACACGAAGTTTGTGCCGGTAATGGTGACTGAGGTTCCGCCATTGTCAGTGCCGGAGTTAGGCGAAACCGATACCACTGTGGGCGCACCGCTCGTAACAACCGGGGCCTCGAATGTTGCCATCTGCATGACCCAGGGTCCAGAGCTGCCGAGCGGGGCGCTGGCACTATAGGTACCGATGGCCGATACAATTTCGTCCTCGGCAATATCCCCCGCATTGGTAATGATTCTTGAGGTGAAGCCCGAGCCGGGACCGGTAGTGCCGGTATAAACCGTGTTGGCGCCAAAAATAAGCTCGTTTGCCGCAGTGGTCGTGGCTGATCCACTGTTCGTGCTGGAGCTGTCATTGGATGCGCCGTGTGTGACGTCAAGCGGGCTGGTCGTGCTTAGCCCGCTGTATTCGAGGATGCGGATGTCTGGAATCGTCGGCGTCTGATTGAATTTCACCACTACGGTATTCGTCGCAGCTGCAGCGGCAGCGATGTTTTTCGCATAGTAGATCGATTGGCTGAGGGCAGTTGTCGTGGTGGGTCCGATGGCTAGGCTATACGTGTTTCCTTTTGTGTCCGTTACTGAGCTGACGGTCGCAACCGTGTCATTCCAACCCACCACCACCACATTCAAGTTTCCAGCCGTTTGCGCATTGCCGTAGACGAGTGATACGGATGTGGAATTTTCAATGATGTTGTTCACCTGGACAAAACCGATAGAGCCTGCGGATGTCGCCTTGAATGTGGCCATCTGTATGACCCAGTTCCCCGAGCTGCCCAGCGTTGCGCTGGCACTATAGCTGCCCATGGCCGATACAGTTTCGTCCTCGGCAATATTTCCCGCAGCAGTAATGATTCTCGAGGTGAAGTTGGAGCCCGGAATGGTAGTTGCCGTGACAGCCGTGTCGGCGCCAAAAATGAGTTCGTTCGCCGCAGTGGTCGTCTTTGATCCACTGTTCGGGCTGGAGTTGGTTGCGCTATTGCCGGCCGTGACGTCCAGCGGGCTGGTTGTGCTGATCCCCTTATATTCCAAGATGCGGACGTCTACTGGATACGCCGGCGTCTGATTGAAGGTCACGATTACGGTATTAGTCCCGGCTGCAGCGCCAGCGATGTTTTTCGCATAGTAGATCGATTGGCTCAGATTGGTTCCCGTCGTAGCGATTGCCAGGCTGTAGGTGTTTCCTCTTGTGTCCTTCACTGAGCTGATGGTCGCAACCGCATCGTTCCAACCCACCACCACCACATTCAAGTCTCCAGCCGTTTGCGTATTGCTGTAGGGGACTGATGCTTTTGTGGAATGTGCGATTGCAGCAGCGACCTGCGCGAAACCAATGCTACTGCTAGCGGGGGGCGCCTGGTCGAGGCCGGCAGGCGAAGGAACATTATTAGCAGGAGAAGGGATGTGGGAACTCGGTGGCGCAATGTTCCCCCTCGGCGGCCCGGAACTGGGAGTGACTGACGACACTGTGGGATGCGCGTTACCGCCCCCGGTCAGGCCGAAGGCGTACACGTTGCCATCGTCGGAGCCGACGTAGACCATTCCGTTCGAGACGGCGGGCGAGGACTCCACCGCGCCGCCGGTGGTATAGCTCCACAGCAGCGCGCCGGTGGTGGCGTTGAGCGCGTACAGTTTATTGTCGTCTGAGCCGACGTACACCACTCCATTCGCCACTGCCGGCGCGGAGGTTACAACACCGCCCGTGGTATAGCTCCACAGCAGAGTGCCGGTGTTGGCGTTGAGCGCGTAGAGGCTGTTGTCGTCGGAGCCGATGTAGACCACGCCGTTGGCGACTGCTGGCGCACCCTCTATCGTATTGCCGGTGGAGTACGTCCATAGCGTGGCGCCGGTAGTGGCGTTCAGAGCGTCCATGACGTTGCCCGAACCGACATAAACCACGCCATCTGCGACTGCGGGTGAGGTAGTGGAATAGGTGCATCCGCCATCCATATTGATGCTGTCACCGCCCGTGGCGGCGTCCAAGGCGTAGACAATGAAGTTGGTAGTGCAGAAATAAACGGTGGCATTCGCGAATGCCATCGAGGATGCCACTGCATAGCCCCAATGAGCCCTCCATGCCAGACTTCCGTCGCTGGCGTTCACCGCGTAATCTTCGTCGACGCCGCCGAGATAAAGCACTCCGTCGGCAAGGGTGGACGCTCCTGCGAAGCCGGAGTTCCAAAGCAAGGCGCCGGTACTGGCGTTCAGCGCGTACAGGCCGTCGACATAAACCACATCGTTCGCCGCTGCAATCGAGGTACCGCCGAAAATGCCAGCGAAGTTCCAAAGCACGGAGCCGGTGCTGGTTTTCAGCGCGTAGACATTGCCATCGTTCGAGCCGACGAAGACCGCCCCATGCGCGACGCTGGGTGACGATTGCACGGCGCCGCCGGTGGTATAGCTCCACAGCAAACCGAGGCTCCCAACCGTGCTGGGAGTGAGCACGTTTTCATATTGGTTGTAGCGTGTACCGTCTGGCCTGAAGCCGAACTGGGCCCAATCGGTGTTGACCAGGAAAGGCGCTTGCGCACTAACTCCACCCGAGCGCTGCACGGCTCTGACCCTGTGCCTGCCCGGCAAGGCCGAGGCAGGCGCCTCGATGGGAATATTGGAGAATGATCCTGAGCCGTCGGCGGTCGCCTTAGCCAAGTCGTGGCTGTCGAAATAAATGTCAATCTCGGCATAGGGAGTGAAGCCGCTCCCGGAGATGAGCAGTTTGCTCGTGGGCGGCCCGCTGGTGGGCGAGAGCGAGACCGCGGGTTGGCCAAAGCAGACCCCTGTGGCCAGCAACACTACGATAGACAACAGACACACTTGCTTGGAGGCCGCGATTGCAACCATCTTTGTTCTGCTCATAGTGAACTCCTCATGCTTGTGTCGGACGTGCACAGAGGGATCTCCGCGCGCTGATTGGGCCGTGCCCTGGGGTCTCGAACACGTCGCATTGAGGAGCAGAGGCGCGGCCAGTCGCCTTTGCTGAACGGGGGAAATTTATCTTCCTGGGAAAGCGGCGCAGTTCGGACGCTAGTACGAGAGGGCTATTTCGTCAATGGCACTTTAGTGGCCTCTGGACATGCGCTTCCCCAACTGCCCATCCAACTGCGTCACGCTCAGGTCGTTTTCGTCCGCAAGCGAATGGTCGAGGTTCAGTATCTGCGCACCACGATTACCGACGAACAGCGCGAGGAATTCGGGCGCCTGGTAGGAGACACGATCGGCAGAATCGAGTCCGCACAATTCCTGCCCCATAGCGGCATCCGCTTCCCCCAGAATCCCTGCAGCAGCTGTCCGTATGTGGGGCTGTGTCTTGGCAAACAAAAAATGGCTGACGCCGCTCTGGTGCGGCGTCCGGGAGCTGAGAGTCTTGATTGGCTTGACGAGCTTGCATACTGAGAATCCGCCCATGCCCCCAAAGTTCGATCGACGCCGCGCCCCGTTTGTGCTCGGCAAGATTGACGAGATTCTGGCGTGGGAACAGCGCAAGGAGACCGAGAGGGACACCAAGTTCGTCGAACTGGGACGCTATCTATATCTATGCGAAGGGCGGGACAGTACTGGAGGATAGAAGATCTGAAGTGCTTCGATGAGTTCCTGGAAAGGCGGTTTCCCGGGTCGCGGCGGAAGGCTTACTACCTGATGTCCATTCACGAACACCTGCCGCCGCAGGCGAGAAAGCAGTTGAAGGAAGTGGGATGGGCGAAAGGAATCGAGCTAGCCAAGTTGGCCAGGAGGGACCGGCAGCACTTCGATTGTGCAACCTGGTTGCACCGGGCGCGGGAAATGCCCAAGGAGCAGTTTAAGCAGGAGGTCGAGAAGGAACTAACAGGGCGGGAGACGGAACCGTGGGAGATTATCTACTTCAAACTGTACCAGAGCCAGATCCCGGACATTGACCGCGCGATCGAGACGGCAGCTCTTATGCTTGGAAGCGACCGATCCCGAGGCTACTGTTTGGAGATGATCTGTGCGGACTTCCTGGCTGGAGCCAACCTGGACCATGGCGATCCGGAGATGCTGCTGTTCTCGATGACGAGATTCTTCAAGTTTCTGCCCGAAGAGCAGCAGCAGGCATTTCTTGAAGGCCTGAGCGAGAAAGCATCGTGACTTCTATGGGGTCAAAATCCTCGCGCGTACGCTTGGATCCTGTTTTATACGAAGCTCTACGGCAGCAGGTTTTGCGTCGCGATGGATGGCGATGTCAATCCTGCGGGACCATCTCGAATCTTGAGGTCCACCACAAAGAACTCCGTAGCCAATCGGCGATGATTCCGAAGAGAATCTGATTACCTTCTGCACCGTATGCCATCATGAAACTCACCACGTTCGAAAAGTTAAATAGAAAGATTAATACAGAGCCATCGAAAATGTAGCCGGAGAGGGATCTCCGTATCTTGTTCCGTCAGAAGCAAGCTCCTTCGGCAGCGGTCATTCCCGCCAGCCCTTTCGCTATGCATTGATCGGCAATATGAATGTGAGCCGAGAGGGAGCACAGTTTGTCGGCTCCCCCGTTCGCCGTCGGACAACTGCCAGCCCATTTCATATTTTGCCAGTTCAGATTGCAGCCCTGGCTGCCGCAGGTGCTCCCGACATCATTCGGCTGACCCTTGAGCCAACCAAGCAGCGGGTCCGTTATTCCCGCGGCCTTGTAGGCTGTGGCATCCTCAATCCGCGAGGGATGCAGCGGATTCCCGGCGTCGCCAGCATATCCACCGAAATGCGACATTCCCTCCAGCAGAACGTACTGCCATGCCGGAACGTACGGCTTGAGCAAAGTCAGTTGAGCGTCGGTGTAATCCAAAAAGATGAGTGCTCCGCCCGGAGGCGCATGGTCAAGGTGGGATCCCGTATGTCTGCCGCAGGACTGAGCACCGTAAATTGTATTGGGGAAAACGATTGCTGGCACGGTGGACGATCCGCCGTCGCCGTCACTGGGCCGCTGGCATGTAGTGTTCAGGTAAATCGCGTGATAGATGTGTCCTTGAATAAACTCCTGCACGCGAACATGCCCCAGCCCGGCAGCCACATTAAGACTGTCGGCACTGAGGATTCCGTAAGCTCGGGTTTCATTACGGTCGTTCATGTTGCCATAATCGACAGCGGGGAAGGAACACGGATCACCGAATGTACCGGCATGGCTGCTGTTGGGGCAAGAAGGGAAGGTATGTGCGGAACGATTCCCGGAAGTGCCCCAATAGAAGTAAATCATGTTATTCGATTCTTGATCCCAAATCTGCGTGAACTGATCTGAATCTCCTGAACCTGGTTGCGCCCCAGAGGGCGCGTGGAACGGTATATTGTACGGACTGTAGCCTGATACGGTAGGTACGATGCCACAACTGTTGTAACCGGACTTGCCGCACATGTAGTACGGATCGCTCGCCTGGCCGTAATAGAAAGGCACTCCATTATTGTCTTGAACGCTGTCTTGCGCAGCAATGACGATCTGAGAAAATGGGGAGCAGCCGGAGCCGTAACAAGCCACCATCGCATCTTGTGCTTCTATCTCGCCATTCACCGCTAGGTGCGACATGACATCGGCCGGAAGTCGTTTGCCAAAAAGACTGCCCGAGCTGGGCACATTGGTGATGACTTCCTGGTTGAGGACGCTATACGGACCGCTACCAGTGCCACTTGCCTGGTCAATTGTTGCCCCGTCGTTGGCGTGCTTTGTAGAGTCGGCAACACTGATGGCCGAGACCCTATCCACGACCTGAGCAGCAAGGGTCGGCGTTGCAAAGAAGCCGAATGAGCTAATGGACCCGAATACGATTGCTGACACCAATTTGCGAAGAGCCATAACGAGGTGCACCTCAGATCGGAAGATTTGGAAGCACTGAACCACATGACGAAGCGGCAGTGCAGCGAACGAGTTGGCAACTACAACGACTGGCAACAACTACGATCAAGCGTCTATTGAATGGAAGGCGCCGTTTCGTCGATGGCCTGGCTGTAGTGTTTGCTCAGGCATCTGCGAGAGAAGTTACGGAAGCCGCCCCAAAATGTGTCACCAAAATTGCGTGAGCCCATACTGCATGCTGGGCGCTTCGCGCGTCAAACGCAGAAGTACATCAGGAACCAAGGACCAAGGTTTGCGGATTTAGTGCCTTCGTTTGGAAAAGTTGAATCGTCCCCACGTCGCATCCGGCCACGGGCTTTCGCCACCCTTCGGGGCTTCTCTTTGCGATAGTTTCGGTCCTTAGCTTTTTTGTTTGCGGAGGGAGCTTCTAAGCCCTGAGCTATGTCGGTGCGCGCTGGAACACGCGGCGGCTTCTTTTTCCTGCTTCAAAACCTTCTCGCACTCAGTTCATGATCTTTTTTTTGGAGGGCCCGGTTCGGAATTGCGCAAGCGTTCTGCGAGATCGTTCAACGTCTTCATCGCCTCCCTCAAGTCGGATTTGATGCTCGGGGGGAAGCCGTAAGAGCCGTGGTTTTATCTGCTGGAGCAATAGAAGGCGGGAGAACCCTGACCGGCAAACTGGTGTTCTCCTCGAAGTCACAGTCACGCGCCACCGCATCCACCACGCTTTCCATCACCACTTTCTGCTTGTCCACAAATGCGCTGACCAGACATTGCTCGCAAATCAGATTGACTACTCGCGGAATTCCATTCGAGTAACGATAGATCGCTTCCAGCGACGCAGGATCGAAAAGTTGTTGCCCGTTCGAGCCCGCGATTCGCAACCGCTGGTTGACATAAAGTTTCGTCTCCCCTAGAGAAAGCGGAAAGGTCCGGGCCCGCAGAGTGATCCGCTGCCGTAGCTGCCTCAGTTGGGGCTGCTTAAGTTTCTGTTCCAGTTCCGGCTGTCCGACCAGCACAATCTGCAGCAGTTTCTCGGTGGAGGATTCCACATTCGTCATCATGCGGATTTCCTCCAGGAGTTCTTCCGAGAGGTTTTGCGCTTCGTCTACGATCAGGACTGCGGTTTCGCCGGCACGATAGCGGTCAAGAAGCCAGTTGTAAAACAGAATCAACACTCTGCTCTTGGACTTGGCGTCGCAAGGAATGCCGAAGTCCTGCATCATGTAATTGAGAAAAGTGGGCACGTCCAAACGCGAATTGAAGACGAACGCGGTAGGCACCTCCTGCTTGTGCAACAATTCCAGCAATTTGTTGATGAGCGTGGTCTTGCCCGTTCCCACTTCGCCGGTCAGCAGGATGAATCCCTTGCGGCTCTGAACCCGTACGTAAGGCAATCCAGCGCTTCCTGCATATGCCGCGTCAAAAACAAATAGCGCGGATCAGGACTCACGCTGAACGGATTTGCCCGTAAACCGAAGAACTTCTTATACATGACGCCGGCTGAATTTCGACCGTCCCCTTCTTGAAATCCTCTGCCATCTGGCTGCGCTAATTACTATTCTAGCCCGTTGCAGCGAGACGGGTATCGCCAATCGAGCCTGCTGCCTGATGCCATTCGAGGGGAAGAAAGTGAGGGGCAACTTGAGTTCCTTGCTCCTCGCCACCTTCCAGCGAAGCGCCGTATACGTCCGATCCACTACTTCGCCGGCGGTCCTTCTCCTCGCTCTGATGTACCTTGACCCGAAGGGGAGTGGCGGGTCCCAGGCGATGCGCCGAAGTACTTCTGGTCCAAATCAGACTTGATGGATTTACCGAGCGAAGCGGCTGAGTCCTGAACTCGCTCGGACGCAATCGTTTTACGAATCTCTTTGCTGGCTTGGGCCAAAGGCACCTTCTCTTTTGACACGATCTTGTAAATGTAATAGCCACCGGATTCAGCGATAACATCCGACACCTGCCCAGGCTGCATTTCAAAAACCTTCTGGTGGTCGAGCGGCAGTCTGGCCGCCTCGATTTTGCCTGTGCTGACGTTGGGAAATCCGGAGGGGATGCCTGCGGCTTCGAAAGCTTCCTTCTGGAGTTGCTGGAAGTCTTCTCCACCAGCCGCCCGGGCCTGGATCTTTTCCGCCATCTTCAGCATCGGAGAATCTATCACGGCGCCGGAATGCTGCTCTCCAGAACCAGTGTTCTGCATTTGCCGTGTCTGTTTTGGAACAAAGATTCGCAGTAGCTCCGCCCGCTCGAACTTGATTGCATTTCCTTTGTAATATTTCTCGACATCGGAGTCGGAGATACTGCTGGCCTGTTGTTCGAAATATCGATTCAATCTCTGGGTTAAGAGTTGTATCGACGCGAACCGCATCGCTTCGGCGAACCCTGGATCCTGGTCGAGACCCAACTCGCGCGCTTTATTGGCAAACAGAAGCAAGCGTGGATAGGACTCGGCTAGCTGGCGTCTGTTGATCGCCGTCATTTGCGGGTTGAGCGCATCCACCAGATTCTCAAACTGCGCTTTGGTCACGATGGTCTTACATGCAGATGCGGTTGAACCCACAGAGGAGCTGCCAGATTTCTTCCCCAGCTGGGCCGCCGGACTTTCCTGACCCCTCGCTGCGCCGCTCGAGGCCGCCGCAGCCGATGCGTGATCGCATACACCTTCGATTGTGATTACCGGGCTATCCGGCAGAACGCTCGCCGCCGAGGCGGGTACTGGCTCGTCGTCGTCGTCATGACGTTGATGCTCAGCCGGGTCTGACGGAACACCCGGCCGCGGTGCAGGATTGGTCTGAGCCAGAGCCAGGGAGGCGAACAATACAAGGGTTAACGCACGGTAATACATTCGCATAGATTCCCGGCAAGTGATTCGATCCTAGCATAGCAGTATTTCTCCGGTGAGGTCGCACTCAAACCGGCGTCCCGCCAGCATCTATCCCGCTGCTTCCAGGATCTGGGCAATCCTCTCTGCGGCTTTGCCATCCCAAAGAGGCGGGATGCCACCTTGCTTCCGTTTGCCATTGAGCACGGCTTGCACTTCACGGCAAAGGAGATCCATGTCGCGGCCGATGATGACGTTCGTCCCTACCGTCACCGTAAACGGGCGTTCCGTAGTTTCTCGAAGGGTCAAGCAGGGAACACCCAGGAAAGTGGTCTCCTCCTGAATTCCGCCGGAGTCTGTTATGACGACCGTCGCCCTCTGCTGCAAAGCCAGGAACTGCAGATAAGACAGCAGTTCGCAGAGCCGCAGGTTTTCGGAATCACAAAAGCCTAGTTCAGCGATTTTTTGCCGCGTCCTCGGGTGCAGTGGAAAAATAATGGGCAGGGTGCCCCCGATGCCCGTCAAGGCATCGAGCAGCTTTTTCAGGCCTGACAGATCATCTACATTCGAGGGACGATGCAAAGTCACCAAGGCAAATTTTGGGGGCAGTTCCGCGGGCAATGTGGCCGCAGCTTTCGGCTGCAAGCGGACCAGAGTGTCGATCATGACATTCCCTACGAGGTGAATTTGCTCGCGCGGCACTCCTTCACGCAGCTTCACGCAGCAGGTTTCGATCTCCATCTTCCGAGGGTGTAAACAGCAAATCGGCGAGTTGATCCGTCAACAGCCGGTTGATCTCCTCCGGCATGCTACGGTCGAAAGAGCGCAGGCCGGCTTCCACATGGGCAACCGGAATTTGCAGTTTGGCGCACACCAGGGCAGCGGCGATGGTCGAATTAACGTCGCCGTAAACCAGTACCCAGTCTGGTTTCTGCTCGACCACAACGGGTTCAAAGCGCAGCATAATCTGGCCGGTCTGCTCGGCATGGGTGCCAGCGCCGACCGCGAGATTGAAGTCCGGCTCGGGAATTTCCAGTTCACGGAAGAAAACATCGGACATGTTGCGGTCGTAGTGTTGACCGGTGTGTACCAACGTCTGCTGAACTCCGGGACGCGCCGCCAGCGAGCGCATCAGCGGGGCCACCTTCATGAAATTGGGCCTGGCACCCACCACGTGTAAGAAATGCATTCGCCCTCAGATAGTACGTTACTCGTCAAATTTGTCACTCACCGAGCAAGGGCACCCGGAGTAACGTCGCAACGGTACTTGAGCGCCGTTACTTCGTTGGTTCGACTTCGCTTGCGTCAACATCAATCGAGATCGAGCGCATGATCAAATCCACCGACACCACCAGCCGCAGCTTACCTTTCTTGCGCAACAAGATCCCGTGCAGACCTTCTAGTGGACCGCTGATGATGCGCACTCGCGAACCTACCTTCAGGTAAGGATGGGGATGCGCTTCCAGGCCCTTGGTCAGCGCATCGCGGATGGTCTCAATCTCGGCTTCAGGCAACGGCAGTGGCAGACCGCTGGAACTCACCAGTTGCACCACACCCGGCACCTGGAGCACTTGCAGTCGCTCCCGAAGTGGGATGTGCACAAACAGGTATCCGGGGAAAAGTGGCAGCTGAACCTTAAAACGGCCATTCTTCCATTTTCGAACGGTTTCATAGAGTGGGAGGAAGTGTTCCACCGATTTGTGAACCAGCTGGTCGGCCACGGTTTTTTCGTGGCGAGAGCGGGTGTGAACTGCGTACCAGTGAGGTTGACGGTGGCTTGTTTCAGTGGTTTCGTTCGTTTCGGTCATTCGGCTGGCCACGGGGTTCGAAGGGCTCGTTAATGGTTGCAATATTATATCGTTGCATAAGGCTGCCCTATTGATAACCAGGAGTCCGATGTTCCCTAGGCGATGTGCAGCGGAAGGAGCAAATGCGCGGGGCGATCCTTACCAGCCATCAAAATCAGCGATCAACGGTGAATGCCACTGACTCCCCTCTTGCCGGTCCATCAAGTGGATAACGACTCCAATCGCGCGAAAATAATTGATTTTTTTCCCCAACCGTGCGTGGCAGAATTGGCGCTCACGGCTAGCACGATGGTGCCATAGGCGAACGGAATTGCGGTCGGTAGAATCGGTCTTGCGCTGACATCGGCGGTCCCAGACACGATATCGGCCTCGACTGAGCCTGCATGGACCCGTTCGCAGCTTAATATTCCGTTGCCTATGATATAAATTGCCCTATAATGGGGGCAGTTTTCGGGCAGACGCTAGCTCAAAGGGCCGGATGAGTGGCACGCGTCCTGCAAGAGGGGAAGCGTACCTGTTTCGCGCGATTTGGCATCCAAGGGGTTTGATCGCGGTTCGAAGTACCGGGGGCCGAGAGCAGAAACAAGGTAAGCCTCTGCGTTGCAGTGACTTACAGTAACTTATGCTTTTAACTGAGAGGGCGGAGCTGTGCATGAGAACGTGGAACTTTATTTCCAACTATGCGCAAAGTCGAATGGCGCTTCGCCGATGGCGGCTACCCATCGCAGAACGGGGAGACTAGGTGAGCAGATTTTACGAAGTTACAAGGAAGGGCGCTGGCGCCAGTGGCGGGGACAGGAATAAGGGTTTAGGAACTGGGGAAACGCTGGCTCCGGTCCGCCGGGAGACGCCTGCGCCTGCGGTCTTGCTAAGAGCCAGGCCCGCACTACCTCAAGAAGAGAAGCGAGGCGCTGAGTGGTTGCGCGTCCTCTATATCCTCCGCAAGCATTGGCGGGTCTCAGCTTTATTTGCGGCTGTTCTCATGGTCACAGTGATTGTCGTGACCTTCAGCATGAAACCGACGTACGAGCCAGTGGCGCGAATTGAAGTTGATCCTCCTGGAGAACAATTTTCGTTGGAAGGCGGGGCCTCGGGAAGCGATTCGGAGTACCTGGAAACCCAAGCTCAAAATCTCAAAAGCGACAAGCTGGCAATGGACGTTATCCAGCGACTTCATTTGGATGAAAATCCCGAGATGGTTTCCGCCAGCGACGGCCCGTCTCACGCCGGGGATTTGGCTGCTTATCAACTGACTCCGAGGCAGTACTCGGCTCTGCATTCATTCCGCGCTCACCTGAATATCAAGCGCGATACGGCAAGCCGCCTGATCTCCGTCAGCTTTGCCAGTCACGACGCGAAAATGGCGGCTCTGGTGACCAACACCGTGGTGGCCGCATTCATCGACGACACCTACCAGGACCAGCACGATGCGATCATGAAGTCCTCGGAATGGCTGGCGCGTCAATTGGATGACATTCGCGCCCGGATGGTGGAGTCCAACCGAGCCCTGGCCGAGTTTCAGAGGTCGATCGGCGTCGCAGATGTCGATGCGAACAAGAGCACTTTCACCGAACAGATGGTCGAACTCAATAAGCAGCTGACCCAAGCGCAGGCTGATCGTATACAGCTCGAAGCTCTACTCAAGAGCGTCCAAGCCGGCAGCCCAGATGTGCTGCCAGAGATTCGCAACAATCCGGTCGTACAACAGTTGGGCACAAAGTTGGCCGAGCAACGGGCTGAATTATCGCAAGCCAGAGTGGTTTATGGCGCTAATCACCCAAATGTCAAGAAACTGCAGAGCGAGGTTAACGAACTGCAGTCGCAACTCGAGGCACAAAAAACAGCAGTACTAGGTTCGATCAGGACCAGCTATTCGGCGGCGCGGGCTCGCGAGAACCTGATGGATTCGCAAATCAAGGGAGCTAGCAGCCAGCTGACCCAGATGGCTCGTTACAACGATCTCAAAAAGGAGGCACAAGCCAATTCCGACCTGTACAACACCCTGTATGCTCGGGTCAAGGAATCCGGCATTGCCGCCGCCTCCAAGTCCAGCAATCTTCGGGCGGTTGACGAAGCGCATGTTCTAGACGCGCCCACACGCCCCAATCGCAGCCTGGCGATTCTTGGTGGAATCTTTGTCGCCCTGCTAGGCGGCGTGGGCTTGGCGTTCCTTCGCGAACAATTCGATACTCGAATTTTTACGCCGGAGGATGTTCGCGCCTGGATTGGAAGCACCAATGTCGCGGTTGTGCCGCTCTTCTTCGGTACCGATGGAAAGCAACTCCCGCCGGCCAAACAGGATGGTCAACTGGCGGTGGCTTCAGGCGACGCGTCCAAAGGTTGGAATTTACCGCCGGGCGTCCCTTTCCTGTTGGACCGCCCTTATTCTCCCGAAGCCGAGGCGTTGCGTTCGCTTTACACCTCTGTGATGCTCTCGAGTCAGGCCCAACCGCCGCAGGTGTTGCTAGTGGTGTCATCGTTGCCGGGCGAAGGAAAAACCACAGTTGCCATGAACCTTGCCACGGCCATGGCGCAACACGGTGATACGTGCCTGGTTGATGCCGACCTGCGAAGAGGCAGGTTAGCAACTGTACTCGGCGTTCCTAGTAATGTCGGGTTGACCGATGTGTTGAATAGTACCAGCCCGTTGGGTGCTGCTCTGGTGAAGGTTCCGGGTCTGCCAAATCTTACGGTTCTCCCAGCGCATGCCGGCAGCCCGAGCGCCGGACGACTGATGTGCTCGGACCGTATGCCCGGCGTTCTTGCTGATTTGCGGAAAAAATTTCAGTTTGTGATAGTCGACTCTGCGCCGATACTGCTTTTCGCCGACGCCCGAGCCATTTCTAATTTAGCGGATGGAATAATCTTCGTGGGTCGTTCGGGGATCACTACGCGTGAAGATGTGCAACGCAGCTTTGAGTTACTGGAGCAGGTCCACTCTGCTCCGATTCTTGAGTTCGTGCTGAACGCATCCGATCTCAATTCACCTCAATGTCGGTACTACCAGTACGGGTACGAATATAACGAGCCCGCAACGAAGGAAGGGCTGGTCTAGTTCGCCATGTCGACTTTAAGTGCTTCCAGTCGCGAAGAGTTTGATAGAGAACGGCAGCCGTCGGGTTTTGTCAAACACCGCATCTGGCTGATTGCCTTGTCCCAAGTAGTCTTGATCGCATGCAGCTATTATTGTAGCTTCGCATTGCGGTTGGACCTGCCACTTGACCGCGCCAGCCGGGCTCAGTTCTGGGAGACCCTGCCTGTCATACTCGTTATCAAGTTAGTGGTGTTCTATCACTTTGGCCTATTGCGCGGATGGTGGCGCTACGTGGGCATGAGTGATGTCCTTAACATCGCAGGAACTGCGTTTGTTAGCGCCGTCCTGGCCTACGGGTTGATTGTGGTCGGAATCAAAGTCTCCGGTTACCCGCGCTCCGTCGTCCTGATCGACATGGTTCTGACGATGGCATTTGTAGGCGGTGCAAGAGTCATGGTGCGCGCCTACACCGAGCGCGCCCGCAAATACGACGGACAAAAGAACACGCTCATTGTGGGTGCCGGTCAAGCGGGTCGGTCCCTGGTTCAACAAATGCGGTCCAAACCCGATCTCCCGTACTTTCCGATCGGCTTTGTAGATGACGATCCCACGAAAATAGGAATCAAAATAAACGGGCTGAAGGTGCTGGGTGGTACCGACACGCTGAGTCATCTGATCGCCAAACACCAAGCGGAGTGCGTCCTGATTGCGCTCCCGTCGGCGAAAGGCCGGGTGGTGGAACAGATCATCGATAGCTGCCGCGAAAGCAAAGTCACATTCAAGATCTTGCCCGCGATCGCTGAGGTGTTGGACCGGCCTGATTCCATCAAGGCTGCAAGGAGAATCCGCATTGAGGATTTACTGAGCCGCGAACCGGTTCGGCTCGACCTGGAAAAGATCCGCCACCGCCTGGAAAATAGAGTTCTGCTGATCACGGGTGCCGGGGGCTCCATCGGTTCCGAGTTGCTGCGGCAAGTGACCAACTTCCATCCCCGCCGGCTCGTGCTCCTCGACCGGTCGGAAAATGACCTCTTCAAGATTAGCGCGGAGCTTTCGAAGAGATTCCCCGAAGTGGATCATGTAACGGTTGTGGGAGACATTCTGGATGTAAACCGTCTGCGGGAGATATTTGCCCTCTATCGGCCCAATTCCGTGTTCCACGCCGCCGCCTACAAACATGTGCCCATGATGGAAACGAATTGCTTTCAGGCGATCGTTAATAACGTGTTCGGAACATACAACGTCGCGCTGTTGGCGAAACAGTACCACGCCGATGATTTCGTTTTGATTTCCTCAGATAAAGCCGTTAACCCCACCAACGTCATGGGCGTGACGAAACGCATTGCGGAAAAGATCGTTCTTGCCCTGCAGGTGAACAAGACACGATTTATCGCGGTTCGTTTCGGGAACGTTCTCGGGAGTAACGGAAGCGTGGTGCCCTTTTTCGAGGAACAGATTGCCGCCGGGGGTCCGGTGACCGTCACACATCCGGAGGCGAAGCGGTACTTCATGACCATAGCGGAGGCAGTGCAGTTGGTATTGCAGGCCTCGGCCATGGGGAAGGGCGGAGAGATCTTCGTGTTGGACATGGGTGAACCGGTCAAAATCATCGATCTTGCCGCGCGCATGATACGTTTGGCAGGGTTTGAGTTAGGCCGGGATATCCGGATTGCTACTTACGGGTCTGCGTCCTGGAGAGAAATTATTCGAGGAAGTGAAACTGGAAGGCGAGGGAATAAAACCCACCCCTCACGAGAAAATCCGCGTGCTTGAAGGAGGAACGGTGGCTTTCGAGCAAGTGCGCGCGTGGCTGGAGGACCTTTCTGGATTGGTGGATTCCGGAAATGTTCATGCGCTTATCAAGAAGCTCGTTTCCATCGTTCCGGAATACTGCCCGAGCGAAGAAATGCGCGCTCTTTCTGCATTCGATCGGCACGACCAATCTTCGGCTTATCGGCGGGAACGCGATCTTCTGGCCGACTCCACTAAGGAAGTCGCATAGAGCGCACTGCTCATTGCTCACTGTCATTGCTGCGTTTCGGTTCTCAAAGATTAGATGTGACGAACCGCCCGGCTACGGGTGGTCATTATGGTCAAGCTCATGGCTGCGGGCCAGTGACTGTTGGTTGAACACTGGATCCAAACGATGTACTCCCGAAAGAGTTAAGAGCAAGTTCCTGCAACGATTTTCCCCCCTCGCCAGGAACAATCCTTCAGAGTCTCACTGAGGTAGATAGTGCAAAATTCATATATTCCATTCCACCTGCCCTCAATTGGCGAGGAAGAGATTGCAGCGGTTGAGAGGGTCCTCCGCTCGGGTTGGTTGACAACCGGGCCGGTGGCGCTTGAATTCGAAAAAGAGTTCGCGCAATACATTGGGTGCAAGCATGCCTTGGCGGTGAATTCCGGCACTTCCGCGCTGCAACTGGCCCTGGATGCCATCGGGCTGAAGAGTGACGACGAAGTGCTCGTACCCACTTACACTTTTACCGCCACGGCTGAGGTGGTTACGTACTTCGGCGCGAAACCGGTTCTGTGCGATAGCCTCGCCGGCGGCTTTAACATCGACCCCGCCGATGCTGAAAAACGGATCACATCCAGAACCAGGGCCATCATCCCGGTGCATATCGGAGGCGAGCCGTGCGCCATGGACACCATCCAGTCGCTTGCATCGAGGCACAACCTGCACGTGATCGAAGATGCTGCGCACGCTCTGCCCGCGAGTTTTCTCGGCCAACGGGTAGGAACGATTTCGGAGTTCACCGCGTTCAGCTTCTATGCCACCAAGACGATTACTACCGGCGAGGGCGGGATGCTCACCACCAACGACGACGCTCATGCAAAGCGCGTCGCGATGATGCGACTTCACGGCATCGGCAACGATGACGCGTGGAAGCGCTATTCGCGCGCCGGCTCTTGGGAATATCGGGTCCTCGAAGCAGGCTACAAATTCAACCTCCCCGATATCCTGGCAGCCGTCGGATTGGCACAGCTGCGCAAGTGCGACCGTTTCCACGAAATGCGCCGCTCCACGGCGGAACAGTATAGGAACGAACTTGCCGGACTCGAAGAATTAGAATTACCGCCGGTTGGGCCGGATAACTCGGAGCATGCCTGGCACCTGTTCATCGTGCGGGTAAAGCCTGACCTCCTGGAACTAGACCGCGATGCATTCATCGAACAACTGAAGGAAGCAGGCGTCGGCACCTCGGTTCATTTCATTCCGTTGCACCGCCACCCTTTCTACCAGCAGCAGTACGGGGTCGGGCCGGACGACTTCCCCAACGCTGACAACGCATATCGTCACGCTATCTCGTTGCCGGTCTTTCCCGGCCTCGACCGCCAGCAAGTGCACACCGTCGTCGAACGAATTACGCAAATTGTGCACAAGAATCGCAAGAGAAAGATCGTTGCAGGAAAGATCGCAGTATGACCTCTCCAAGCCGATTGCTATCGAACCTCGGCTGTGTGACGGTCGCGCCGGGCGCCAGCATGTGGAACCAGTCAAAGGCCAAGCGGCTGTTTGACTTGTTCTTAGCGGCGGTGCTGTTGGTCTTGGTAAGCCCGGTGATGCTGGCCGTCGCATTCGTCGTCAAACTTACCTCCCGGGGACCCATCTTTTATCGACAGTGGCGAGTCGGCCAGGAAGGGCGCGAATTTCAGCTCATCAAGTTCCGCACGATGACACACGCAGGGCAGCCCGGCCCGAGCGTTACACGCGCTGGGGATCCAAGGATTACTGCCGCAGGCCGCGTGCTTCGGAAATGGAAACTCGACGAACTCCCACAACTGTTGAATGTCATCCGCGGAGAAATGTCCTTCGTGGGGCCGCGTCCCGATGTGGCAGAGTATCTGGAATCTTTGAATGGGGAACAGCAGAAAATTCTCTGTCTCCGCCCTGGAATAACAGGGCTGGCGAGTCTTCATTATCATGACGAAGAGCAACTGCTTTCCAGCGTACCCGATACTCAACTGAAATCTTTCTACTGCACTCAGGTGCTGCCAGAAAAAGTTCGGATTGACCTCGACTATGCACGAAGGGCTGGATTCCTGAGTGATCTCGCAATCCTGTTCCGCACTGCGAGGGTGATTCTAACGTAGCGGCTGCAGTCAGGCACGAGTGTCAAGTTCTCCCGGGCGACAGCTCAGCTTGGAGCCGCCAGCAATTCTCAGTTCTGTCAACACCATGTTTTCACTGCAAGCCTTTGATCCCGATGGCGTCAGTAATGAGTACTCTCTCACAGCCGAGCATTAGACAGATAGATCGCAGCCGTTGGTTCATCTGGCTGGTTGGCATCCTGGTTTTGATCGGCTCTGCCATTCTGGCCGGGACATTGATCGGTCAGGAAAACTGGCTGCTCCTCGGGTTCGCTACAGTAATGATTCTTGCCCTTTGCTGGCCGATTGAGATTGCCTTGGGGCTGTACGCGTTCTTGCTTCCATTCAATTCCATTACCACCCTTGGGGCTGGGACAACTGCGAATTATGCTCTTGGAGCGATAGCCGGAATGGCGCTGCTGGCGACAGGCGTGGTAAGGAAACGCCTAACGTGGCCACCTCGGGCCGGCAATATGGTGGCTATTGTTCCTGCTTTGGTGCGCCGTTGACGACCGCCTGGGCGCTGCAGATTCAAATATCCGTTCACAGGCTACCCACAGCAATTGCCTTAGTGTTGCTATATCTTGTAGGTGTCTCCTGGCGTGTCGCCGCTAAAGAGTTCTCCATTCTCACTTTGCTCATCGTCGCAGGCGGATGTGCGGCTGCGTGCTATGTTGTATACCAGTTCGCAAGCGGTATCAGTTTCATCGGTCAATTCGGCGCGACGGGAAGGGCAACGATGGTCGGAGGCGGTCTGGAAACCAATCCAAACACTCTTGGGACCGATCTCCTGCTTCCATTTTCGCTGGCTGTCGTCTGGTTTGTTTCCGCACGACGCTGGTTGGGTATGGGCTTGGGACTGGCGGCCATCGGTATCATCGCTTATGGCATCTTCCTTACGATGTCACGCAGTGCGCTCTTCGCAGCGGCGCTAATCTTGTCATTTTCATTGCCAGGCTGGGTCTAAATCGTCGACTATGGCCTTGGTCGCGTTCTGTAGCTGTAATAATGCTCGCGATGCCGGGCTCCTTCTTTTCCCGAGCTCCGAACCGCCGTGTCCGATGCCGGCTCCGGGCGCCTTGACATCTGGTCAGCTGGGGTTGTAACCCTGAAGCGGTACGGCCTCATTGGCGCCGGGCTAGACAACTTTCCAACCGCCTACACCGATTACGCTGGATACGCACCGACTTTCCGGGGTTTCGGTCGTGGTGCTCACAATATGTATCTTCAAACCGGCGTGGAACTAGGCATTCTCGGGTGTTTTCTTGATGGCGGCAGCATTTCTCTCCCACCTTCGAGCAGTGAGACAACCTAGGTCAGTGGCGGGCAAGCTTTCCATTTACCTCTTAGCCTTGGAGTGCAATTGTTGGGCAATACTCTTGGTGGGTTTTTTTGAAATGTTGTGTGGGCAAAGTCATTCTGGCTCACTTGGATGCTATCCCTCATGGTTGTCAGGATCAATGCAGAGTCTCAAGAGAAAGATCAGCCTGACTTCTCGGTAGATGCCACTCGGCGGGGTCTGTCCTGGTAGTGACGCCATCGACGGCTCAATCAACCAACGCGGCCGGTCAGCACTATTTGGATGCGTTCGGAAGGAATACGATAATCGGCACTTGTCGCTCCCCATGGCGTCGAGAATTTGGGCCTAGTCGGCGACGCGTTGCACGTATGGATTTGCGCGAGCACTTAGGATCAGGCACGTGGCCCATTACTCGAAGCTCATACTGGTCTCCTGCCTTAAAGGAGAGTATCGTTCCATGGTCCGAAGCCTTCTTGCCAGGCTGGCACTGCTTGCTTTTGCGTTGTTTTTGACCGCAGTTTTTTCTGGAAGTCGGTCTTCGCATTGCCTTCCACCACAGCAAGGATTTTTCGATGGAGATGTGGAAATATGCCGTGCGGTTGAAGCGTCCGGTTCCTGATCCGAACTTGAGCTTTACCCACGCTCCGAACAGCGAAGCCTTCCTGATGGGTGCCGACGTAAAAATCAACTCGCACGGCCTGCGCGATTACGAATACTCCCTGACCAAACCTCCGGGGACCTACCGCATCATGATGCTCGGAGACTCGACCACTTTTGGCTGGGGCGTCCGCTCGGAAGACACCGCGGCTAAAATCCTGGAGCGCAAGCTAAACGAGTCCCGTGCGGCCGGATCTGAGAAGTTTGAGGTTATCAATGCCGGAGTCGGCAATTACGATACCGTGCAGGAAGTGACTTACTACGAAACTCGAGGCCGAGCTTTCCATCCGGACCTGGTCATCCTGGTTTTCTTCATCAACGACCCGGAGCCGGTACCCGTAGAAAAGAAGGGTTTTCTCGTCGATCGGTCATACCTGATCGCTTTCTTGGCGAATCGATATGACGGGGTATTGAGACGCTTCGGGTCCCGCCCCAATTGGAAAGATTACTACGCGTCGCTCTACGGTGACGATAAACCTGGGTTTCAGGCTTGTAAGGCCGCTTTGAAGAGCCTGGCCAGTTCGACTCGGAGTGACGGGGCAAGCGTGCTGGTGGCGCTTCTGCCAGAGTTGCATCAGATCAATGACGATAGTTACCCGTTCAAGGCCCAGCACCAGAAGATCAAGAGTGTGTTAGCGGCGGAGAATGTTCCGGCGATCGAATTGATCGATGGATTGAAAGACCACGGGCCGGAAAACACGCTCTGGGTGACTCCGCTGGATGATCATCCCGACGCGAAAGCTAATGATCTGATTGCGGACCAACTGAGAGACTGGATCTTGAAGAGCGCGCAATTGCAGCCAGCAACTCCTACGCAATAAACGATTCTGCGAACCTCGAATTCATCTTTGAAAGCTCGAACTCACCAACGAGGATTTTTTCAACGTCTCTGGGTTGGTTATAACCACCCACCGTCGACAATGAAGTTCGCTATTCAAGGTAACAAATGAGATCTAACGGCACATCTAACGGGGCATTGCGGGTCGGGATTGTTGGCTGCGGCAAAGTCGCGGAGCACCACGCGCGATTTGTAAAGTGCCTGAACAACGCCCACCTGGTCGGCGTGGCCGATGTCAACGAAGAAGCAGCCCGGCTGTTCGCGGAAAAGTATGGCATTGCCACCGTGAAGGGATCGCTGCTCAGCCTTTTGGATTCTGTTGAGCTGGACGTGTTGCATGTGACTACTCCGCCGCCCTTCCACTATGAATGTGCCAAGACTGCGCTTGACCGCGGCAAACATGTTCTCGTGGAAAAACCCGTGGCCTTTACGGCCGAGGAAGTAACCGACCTGTATGATCGGGCTGCCGCCCGGTCAGTACTGTTGTGTCCCGACTTCATTCATTTATTTCACCCCAGGATGCAGCAGTTGTTGCGATTAACCGAGTCGGGAGAATTAGGTCGCGTGGTTCATGTAGAGAGCCAACTGTGCATCAACCTGGACGAAGAAAGTTCGGAGTTCCGCGAGTCGCAAGGACTGCATTGGGGTCATCGTCTGCCGGGAGGGTTGTTACGTGACTACGCAAGTCACGCGCTCTACTTGGCGCTGTATTTCGCTGGCTGGCCAAACGATGTTCAGGTGGCCCGCCGATCTTCCGGAGTCCTGCCCCAGGGTCTCGTCGATCATCTTGCGGTTCAAGTAGACGGGACTAATTGTACGGCGAGTGTTCTGCTCTCATGTGTTTTGAGGCCCTCCGCCCTGGGAATTCGAGTCTTTTGTGAGAAAGGCACTGCCGAGGTCAATTTCACTACCCAGACAATTTTGGTAAATCGTCAGAGTTCTTTACCCCGCATGGTTACGACAGCGACCGCAAACTTTGTGGAATCCTGGAAACTCTCCACTAGCGCGGTTGCCAACATCGCGAATTATCTTCGTGGCAAGGTAGTGCCTTACGGCGGACTGCAACTGTTGATTCCACGTTTTTACGAAAGCATTCGGAACTCGACAAAGCCGCCGGTGTCGCGCGAACTGGCGACGGCCGTTACCCTCGCAGAAGAGATGATCTTCGCCGGTTCGGCTCGGACTTGTGCGAACGGATGCTATGCGGAGTCCGCCCAATCAGACATCCGCCATTCCGAGCGGATTTTAGTCACTGGCGCTAGCGGATATCTGGGCTTGGCAGTTGTAAAGGCGCTCGTTGAGAAGGGCTACTTCGTACGGGCGCTGGTTCGTCCAACAAGTTCCCTCGAGCCCCTCAGGCAACTGGGTGTAGAGGTTTTCCTGGGGGACGTCCGGCGTTTTGAGGAAGTTAATTCAGCGGCCGCGGGAATGGACGTGATTGTTCATCTCGCTGCGGGTCTTCGAGGAAGCTCGGAATTCATTGTGGATACTTCGGTTCGAGGAACTCAGAACATCGCCCAGGCCGCATTGCTGCAGCAGGTGAAACGCGTTCTTTATATGAGTTCGTTGTCGGTGTACGACATGGCAAGATTGAAGAACGGCCAGAGCATCACCCCGGACAGTCCTTTGGAAGAGCAGGCAGAAACCAGGGGCGCCTACTCTCTCGGTAAGAGGCGAGCCGAAGATGTTGCGTTAGCTCACTTGGCTGATGCGAGCCCCGCGTGGACGATTCTGCGTCCCTCGCTGATCGTCGGCAATGGTAGTGACGTAGTCGCTCCCGTGGGGTGGGCGGCGGGCAAGACCTTGATTTCTTTGAGTAGTCCGCGAAAACGCCTGCTACTGATCCACGTCGAGGATGTGGCGGCCGCGGTTTTGGAATTGATCCATCACGGCGATACTCGGGGCCAGGTGTATGTCCTCTCTCACCCGGATACTTGTACAGTGAGAGAATATGTCGAAACATGTGTCCGACGAAGCCAGCGCAAGAATCTCCGCGCCATCTTTGTTCCATACTTCATAGCACGACTGGCAGCGGGGCTGGCTACCCTGGCAAAGAAGCTAACCCGGTTTGGTCCTACCATGAATCGTCGCCGCCTGCTTTCGGTGTATCGCAACTTGGGCGCCGATAGTACATTGCTCTTCCAACACACGGGATGGCAACCAGCCGGAAATTTACTGGAACGCCTCGTCTCGGAATCAGAAGAACAGGGCCCGACGGATCAGCTGCAGGTCAGCCAGGTGCCGGTCAGCCAGGCTTGATCGAAAATGGATCTCAGAGTGAGCAGGGACACGATTAGCTTGGTGCCGCAAACCGGAACTTTCATAATGCAGGACTCTACAAAACGGATGGATTTGCCTCGAGCCAAAGTCAGCATTGGGCTTCCTGTCTTCAATGGTGAACGATACCTCAAACAGGCGTTGGATTCGATCCTTGCACAAACGTTTCAGGATTTTGAGTTAGTCATTTCCGACAATGGCTCAAATGACGGTACCGAGATCATCTGCCGCGCGTATGCGACCCGCGATCGCCGCATCCGATACCAACGGCAGACGTACACTCACGGTGTAACTTGGAATTTTCGGCAAGTGGCGCTGCTGGCATCGGGGGATTATTTCCTTTGGGTCGCAGCCGACGACACGTTAGACCCTAGTTATGTGGAACGTTGCCTGGAAGTTTTGCAGCAGCATCCCGAAGTCGTGCTGTGCTACTCCAAGGCCATCGTAATGGACGAGGAGGGCAATTGCCTACGCCGGGAGGAACAGCAACTGGATGCCGCGTCCGACAAACCTCACGAACGCTTTCGCGAACTGATCCGGATGGACCACAACTGCGGCGCATTGTTTGGCCTTATCCGGACCGGAATACTCAAGAGGACGTCCATTCACGGTGATTTTGCGGACTCCGATCGTTGTGTGCTGGCCGAGTTAGCCCTATATGGCCAATACCACCAGATTCCAGAGTACCTCTTCTGCCACCGCGAGCACTCGCAACGCGTGACCAGGATTTACCCTTTGCGCCAGGAAAGGATGTTCCAGTTGCATCCGGAACGTCCGTCGAAGATAGTGTTCCCTCACTTCAGGCAATTCTGGGAATACATTTCTTCTCTTCACCGCGCTCCACTGAAGTGGACGGACCGAGTGCGCTGCTATTCTCAAATGATGCAGTGGCTTAAGGACAATGCGAACAGGCTTGGGAACGATCTGAAATTCGTCCTCTACCAGGCCGTCCGGCCGCTCTGGCGCACGGACTATGTCCGTTAGGAAGTGGCGGGAAACATGTTGATCGAGAATATCCGCGAAATTTCGCAAAAGGTTCTGAGGGGAGTTGCCAGCCCGAAATGGTTTGTGACCACCACCTGGAACCGCTTACTCCCCAAAGATCCCAGCGTACGCCGCATGGCAGCCTGGAAATACGGCGAACTGCCGCGGATCGAGATTGGCCAAATATTTCCCGGCATCGAGCATTTGGGGGTCACAATCCTGAACACCTTCGACCGGCTCGAGGGCACGTCGCTTGACGTATCCGAAATCGTTGTGTTGGCGGCCATCGCGAAGTTTTCGAATGCCAAGCGGATCGTGGAAATTGGAACCTACGACGGCAACACCACATTGAATCTGGCGGCCAACTCTCCAGATGACGCCACGGTCGTGACTATCGACCTTCCGCCCAAGTGGAACGGGGGTCTTGCCATCAACGTTCCGCAGGGCGCCAAGAACGTGACCGACAGAGGAAAAATCGGCGCGCAATACAGGAACACTCCATACGCGAACAAGATCAAGCAGGTGTACGCAGATTCCGCGATCCTCGACTGGTCGGAAATGCAAGTGCCATTTGACATGGCCTTCATCGACGGCTGTCACTACTATGACTACGTCGAAGCGGACACTACCAACCTCCTCCGCAATCTCAAGCCGGGCGGAATCCTGGTGTGGCACGACTACGGAGAATATCGGGATGTAAGCCGAGTGGTAGACGAGACCGCGAAAACAATCCCCGTTAAGGCCGTCTTGGGCACCAGGTTGGCGATTGCGATTCTGCCCTAGGGCGACCTCATCATGTCGCAAGTGTTGACACGCGCTTGAAAGATCAGGCGCTCAGGCTCGACAGCAACAGGCTGCTATCTGCAATGGGCAGAAGCGCCCGTGCTGGTATGCGCAATCAGCGGTTAATACGGAATCTCACATTTCGGAGCAATATGCCAAGTGATCTCTTGCAGGGTCCATCGACAAGCATCCAAAAGGATTCGGATGTGGCTAGACTGAGTGGCTGCCGGTTCTGCGGATCGGACTTACACCATACCTTCGTCGATCTGGGGATGTCGCCATTGTGTGAGAGTTATGTCAGTTACGAACAGCTCAACAGATGGAGCCGTTTTACCCCCTCCATGTCTATGTATGCGAAAAATGCTTCCTAGTCCAACTACAGGAGTATGTCAGCCCAGGGCGATCTTCACCGAGTACGCCTACTTCTCTTCTTACTCCGACAGCTGGCTGCGCCACGCCAGCAACTACGCGGACCAGATGATTACCCAATTTGGCTTTAACGAGCGCAGCTTCGTCGTCGAACTTGCCAGCAACGACGGCTATCTGCTGCAATACTTCGTGAAGAAAGGAATCCCCTGCCTGGGAATTGAGCCCGCAGCCAACGTGGCCCAGGTAGCCATCGAGAAAGGTGTACCCACTCTCACCAAGTTCTTCGGCGAGCAGACCGCGCGCGAACTGGCCGTCGAAGGCAAATATGCGGACCTGATGCTGGCCAACAACGCTCTAGCCCAGGTTCCCGATGTCAACGACTTCGTGAAAGGCATGAAGATCCTGCTGGGGCCTCGTGGAGTCATTACGGTAGAGTTCCCTCATCTGATGCGATTGATGGCGGAGAACCAGTTCGATACCATCTACCACGAGCATTTCTCGTATTTCTCGTTTATTACAGTGGAAAAGATCTTCGCTGCCCACGGCCTGACTCTGTTTGACGTCGAGGAGTTGCCCACACACGGTGGCTCGTTGCGGATTTATGCGCGGCACATGGAAGACGATTCCAGGCCCGTGGGGCCACGGGTTCAGGAACTGCGCGAGCGCGAACTCGCTGCCGGCTTCGCAAGCCTTGGGACCTACTCTGATTTTGCGGAGCGGGTGAAGGAGACCAAGCGCAAGCTGCTGGAGTTCTTGATCAGCGTCAAGCGGGAAGGCAAATCCGTCGCCGGCTATGGCGCTCCGGGCAAAGGCAATACGTTGCTCAATTATTGCGGTATTCGCAGCGACCTGCTTGACTACACGGTCGACCGCAACCCGTACAAGCAAGGCAAGTTCCTGCCTGGCACCCACATCCCCATCCTCCATCCCGATAAGATCCGCGAAACTAAGCCGGATTATGTGCTGGTTCTTCCCTGGAACCTCAAGGATGAAATACGGCAGCAGTTATCCTATATTCGCGAGTGGGGAGCGAAGCTCGTCGTTCCCATCCCAGAGGTAGAGATTCTTTTGTGATTTTTGTGGAGACAAGACTCAAGGGTGCGCACATCATTGAGCCGGAAAAACGGGAGGACGAGCGCGGTTTTTTTGCGCGTTCCTGGTGCGAGAAGGAATTTGCCGAACACGGACTCAACCCGCACACCGTACAGTGCAACATTTCGTTCAATCAAGAAAAGAGGGAACCCTGCGAGGCATGCACTACCAGGTTGAACCGTGCGCGGAAGCCAAGCTGGTGCGCTGCACCCAGGGCGCGATTTACGACGTGATCATCGATCTGCGTCCCGGGTCGCCAACTTTCAGCCAGCATATCGCTGAAGTACTCACCGCTAAGAACCACAAGATGCTGTATGTGCCTGAGGGATTTGCCCACGGTTTTCAGGCGCTCGAGGATCAGACGGAAGTGTTCTACCAGATGTCAGGGTTCTACGCGCCGCAGTTCGCACGTGGGATTCGCTGGAACGATCCTGCGTTCGGCATCGAGTGGCCGATCGGCGAACCTATCATTTTGGAACGGGACGCGACCTATCCCGATTTTGTTGCCTGATGCCCACACCGACTCTCAACATGGCTGATCTCCAGATCCAGATCGATCCCGCCGCAGTGGGACGGGAGATCTATGGTCTGGTCGAGAAGCTTTACCCCATTTGCCGCAGTATCACGGGCGATGGGTTCCGCCAGACCCTGGAACACCTGCGCAAAGAGATCCCGCTGGCGGTTCACGAAGTGCCCAGCGGCACAAAAGTCTTCGACTGGACTGTACCCAAGGAATGGAATGTCCGCGATGCCTACGTGAAGAATGCGCGCGGCGAGCGGGTCATTGATTTCCAAAAGCACAATCTGCACCTGGTCAGCTACAGCAAACCGATCCACAGCAAAATGCCGCTGGGCGAACTGCGAAAGCATCTCCATACGCTGCCCGACCGTCCAGAATGGATTCCTTACCGCACTTCGTATTACAGCGAGAACTGGGGATTCTGTTTGCCCCATCGCGATCTGCTTCAGATGGAGGAGGGCGAATACGAAGTGTGCATCGATTCCAGTTTGCAGGATGGGACTCTGACATTTGGCGAATATTACATCCCGGGGCAGACCTCGGAGGAAGTCCTGATTTCCTGCCACGCGTGTCATCCCTCGTTATGCAACGACAACCTTTCCGGGGTGACCGTGGCGACATTCCTGGCCAAGCATTTGACTGGCGCCGCACTGAGATATTCCTATCGATTTCTTTTTATTCCTGGGACCATCGGCTCCATCACCTGGCTTTCTCTGAATGAAAGCCGTGCCTCTAGAATCCGTCATGGTCTCGTCCTCACCTGTGTCGGCGACCGCGGGGGACTGACGTACAAGAAGAGCCGCTCCGGCGACGCTGAGATCGATCGCGCCACCGCGCACGTGCTGAAGCACTCGGGCAATCTTACGAAATCGTGGACTTCTCGCCTTACGGATACGATGAGCGCCAGTACGGTTCCCCGGCATTTAACCTGCCGGTTGGTTGCCTGATGCGCAGCCCGCACGGGCGATTCCCGGAATACCACACTTCCGCCGACAATTTGGATTTTGTAGACGCTCCGAGCCTGGCGGACACATTCTCGCGGTGCCTGGCTATTTTCCACGTATTGGAAAACAACAAGGTATATCTGAACCAGAGTCCCAAATGCGAGCCGCAGCTCGGGAAGCGAGGCCTTTACGGCTCGATTGGCGGCAGGGATGTTCGAACCAGCGAGCTGGCGATGCTGTGGGTACTGAACTTTTCCGACGGCAACCACAGTCTACTCGACATCGCCGAGAGATCGGGCATGGAGTTTCGCGTCCTCACGGAGGCTGCGGACACACTCAGCGCTCACGGGCTCTTGGCCGAACTCCCACAGTTCGCCGAATCCAGATCCATCGATTGAGTGTTTAGGCTGAGTGTTTAGGTTGGTTCGACGGTTATTTTTTCCCGTCAGGAGCGCCTGGGTCAGTCTAGGCTCGAAATGGATGACTCTAAGGGAGCAAGTTGCGGTTATCGCGGGGGCGACGGGAGGTATTGGCCAGGCAATTGCTATCGAAGTGGCCAGACACGGCGCCAAGCTAGCCTTGACCGGGCGCAACGCTGCAAAGTTGCGGGTGCTGGCGAAGGTCGTGGGTAAATCCGTAGAAGATGTGCGCAGTTATCAGGCGGACTTGGCTCACGAGAATGAAGTCGAAAAGCTAAGGCACGATGTTCTGAAGGACTTCGGGAAGGTAGACATTCTTGTGCATAGCGGGGGAATCACCTCCGTCGGAGCAATGGCAGAAGCGCAAGCCAAGGATCTCGATTCACAGTACGCGGCAAATGTCCGGGCGCCGTACCTGCTCACCCAGGCCTTCCTTGAAAGCCTGAAGAAACAAAAAGGTCAGGTGGTATTTATTAATTCGACGGCGGGACTGCAATCGAGGGCAAATTTAGCCCAGTATGCGGCCAGCAAGCACGCGCTTACAGCCATTGCCAACAGTCTGCGCGATGAGGTGAACGCAGACGGCGTCCGCGTCTTGAGCATGTTCCTGGGTCGGACCGCCACTCCGATGCAGGATGAGATCTTCAGAATAGAAGGTCGCGAGTACCGTCCCGAGTTGCTTTTGCAGCCAGCAGACGTTGCCAGCATGGTGGTGAGCGCGCTCCTTTTGCCACGAACCGCCGAAGTTACTGAGATCAAGATGAGGCCGCTGGCCAAGTCCTATTGACAAGTTTAGAGGGAAATTCTTCAAGCTGGATCATTGCACGTAACACCGCACGTCACACCCGATTACCGATTAAGGAGGGATGTATGAAGTTTCTTCGAAATGCCACAAGAAATATGGGAGTCGCCGGCGAACTGTTCGCGTTTTTCTGGAGCAACAAGCGCTGGTGGTTAACGCCCATGATTATCACGCTATTCCTGCTGGGCGCGCTAATCATATTCGCCCAGAGCTCCGCCATCGCACCTTTTATCTATACGCTGTTCTAGGAGAAATAATGCTGAAACGCGCCTGGCAGGCCTGGAAGAAGATTGCCCACAAGATCGGCAATTTCCAGGCCAGAGTTTTGCTGACCATCTTTTATGGCGTGCTGGTGCTGCCTTTTGGGTTGGCCACACGCCTGTTCTCCGACCCGCTCCGCATCAAGACGCGGCCCACCTCGTGGCTTGACCATCCCAACGAAGCCTACGATACGCAGTGGGCGAGAAAGCAATAACCGTGTATATCCTCGGAATCTCATGCTACTACCACGATGCCGCCGCTGTGCTATTGTGCGACGGCGCCATCGTGGCTGCCGCCGAAGAAGAACGCTTTTCCCGCATCAAGCATGACTACGGCTTCCCCAAGCTGGCGATCCAGTTCTGCTTGGAGCAAGCTGGTATTCAAGGACCGGACTTGGACTATGTGGTGTTCTTCGAAAAACCTTTTCGAAAACTCGACCGCATCCTGATGACCACGCTCCAGACCTATCCGCAATCCTGGAAGGTCTTTCGCGAGTCTATGATCTCCTGGATGCTGGACAAAATGTGGGTCGCCACCACGCTGCAGTCGGAGCTGAACATTCCGAAAAACAAGGTACTGTTCTCCGAGCACCATCTCTCTCATGCGGCGAGCGCTTTTCTCTGTTCTCCCTTTGACGAAGCTGCGATTCTTACCGTGGACGGAGTCGGCGAGTGGGTTACCAGCACTTATGGCGTCGGTCGCGGCAATGACATCAAGCTACTCAAGCAGATGGAATTCCCGCATTCGCTGGGGTTGCTCTACAGCGCCTTCACTGCATTCCTTGGTTTTGAAGTAAACGAAGGGGAATATAAGGTCATGGGCATGGCGCCCTACGGCCAGCCCCGCTACGTCGACAAAGTGTGGAAGCTCGTCCATCAAAACGACGACGGGTCGTTCTCTCTGGATATGGATTACTTCTCCTTCCACCACTCCACGGATCACACCTTCAATCACCGTTTTGAAGAGTTGTTTGGCGAGCCGCGGCCGACCAAGTTGCAGTTCTTTACGGAAGCAACAGGCTTTCCGAAATATTTCGGCGACCCGCCTGCCAACTATTCCGAGTTGTGCAAGCTCAATCAGCATTTTGCCGACATTGCCTCTAGCATCCAGAAGGTCACCGAAGAATTACTGTTAGGCATGGCCCGCAACGTTCAGAAACAGACCGGTCTCAAGCGCCTGTGCATCGCAGGTGGGGTCGGGCTGAACAGCGTCGCGAACTCCCGTATTTTGCGGGAGACACCGTTCGAGGAGCTGTATATCCAACCCGCGGCTGGGGATGGCGGCGGCGCACTGGGGGCTGCTCTGTGGGCCTACCACACTCTTCTGGGCAAGCCGCGCAACTTCATCATGAAGCACGCGTATTGGGGCCGTGCCAACTCCGAGACGGAGATTGGCGACTTCTTGCGTGAGAATCATATTCCACACCGTCGCCTCAAGGACCAGGATGAACTCGTCGATTGCGTGGTCGACCGCCTGATCAACGCCCAGGTTGTAGGGTGGTCCCAGGGGCGCTTTGAGTGGGGACCGCGCGCATTGGGAAGCCGGAGCATTCTAGCGGACCCCCGCAATCCGGATATGAAGGACATCGTTAACGCGAAGATCAAGTTCCGGGAACCCTATCGGCCATTCGCTCCTTCCGTGCTGGCCGAGTGTGCGGAGAAATATTTTGAGCTGCCCAACGCGATTTGCCACCATCCCGCACGCTACATGCTCTATGTGTGCCCGGTGAGGCAGGAACAACAAGCTACCTTGCCGGCCATCACTCACGTGGATGGGACGGGTCGCCTGCAGACGGTTTTCCGTGAGCAGAGCCCGCTCTACTATCACCTGATCGAGCGCTTTGGGCAGGCCACGGGAGTGCCTGTCGTGCTGAACACCTCTTTCAATTTGAGGGGTGAACCAATCGTGAATACTCCCGCAAACGCTTTTCATACCTTCTCCACAAGTGAAATGGATGCTTTGGTGCTGGAGAATTTCCTGATCGAAAAGTCAGCGCTCTGAGCCGGCATAATCCCCCGAAGGCCAGCAGGATCCCCCCGTTTTGACCATGCTGATGGCCGCTTCTTTCAAGAGCGGTTTTACCGCCAATGACGGTCCGCGCGGTTCAACACATGAAACCGATAAAACCAGTCTGATGCTTCAAGAAGGGGGCTCGTGTGCAAATTGCTTGCCTACGTTGTAAAGCCGAGTTAAAAACGTACTCCATAGCTGAGATGACGTTTCTGTCTTACGATGTGGATCATTCGCACGCCATGCTGGAATGCCCCCATTGCGGGCACGTGGAATTCCTCGCGAAGAACAGCCCCGCGTTGAAGGAGCTGGAAGTGATTCCGACCTTCGTCGGGGATGGCGACTAATAGGGTCCACTTGGGCGCAGGAGCATAATTCTGCGAGCGTTCTATCCGGCGGCAAAGTTCAGGCTCTGGAGCCGCCGCCACGCAGCCGGAGGTTAAACACGCACTATGCGGATACTTGGGTTGTCGGGTTTCAAACATGACACGGCGGCCGCCCTGCTGGAAGATGGGGTGGTCAAAGCCGCCATTGAGAATGACAAGCTAACCCGCTCTCGCAACCGCGGTGTGCCTGAGCGAGCAATCCATTCCTGCTTTGAAAGCCTGGGGATAGGCTGGGATGACATTGATTTGGTTGCAGTGGCCACGCAGCCGCTCCGCGGCTGGTCGCGAAAATCGCTGCTGCGCGCAAAGCTTTCGGCTGTGGCCCCCGTGGCCAGCGTCTATTACGGGGCCAACGAAGTCGGCACGCTTGCCCGGGAGTTAAACGAGCTGCGCGTGCTGCGCAGAGACGGCCATGCCCGCCACCGAATGATCAGTCTCGACCATCACCTGTGCCATGCCGCCAGCGCTTTCTTCCTCTCGCCATTCGAGCGCGCATTGATTGTCACCATGGACGAAGATGGGGACGGTAACTCGGGCATGGTGGCGATTGGCGAAGGCAATCGGATTCGGGTGCTGCGCACCATTACATTTCCCAACTCCCTGGCTTGGGTTTATTCCCAGATTACCGAGCTGATTGGTTTTGTTCCTCATCTCCAGGAACACAAGACTCAGTGGCTCAGCCTCGAAGGCGAACCTCTCTTCAAGGACGTCTTCCTGAAAATGCTTCGTGGCCGCGGTCGCCTTCTGCCTCAACTGGATTACAGTTTTTTCAACCGTGGACTGGCAAGGCAGCTTTCTCTTTCGGCCAAGTTCTACCGCAGCACCGGTTTGTCGTCTAACCCGAGTCAACTCCAGGAAGAACAGCGCAAGGCCCTGGCAAGCAGTGTGCAAGCAGCTTGCACCGACGTGGTGATCGATCTCGTCGAAGATCTCTGCCGTCGCGAGGGAATTCAACAGGTTTGCTTTGCCGGCGGCCTTTTCCAGAACGTATTACTCGTCGCATCCCTGGAGAGAAGCCTGGGACGGAACCAGGTCTTTCGTGCCGCCTGCTCCCGGCAATGCCGGAACCTCACTCGGAGCGGCCTGTCTGGCCTGGCACCAGATGTTACATAAACCGCGAACCCAAACCGCTTCCCACATGTACTTGGGACCCAAGTTCGCCCGCCAGGAGATTAAGGATATCCTGGACAACTCCAAGAGTCGTTACGCCCTGCCCAACACCGAGGAACGCAGGGTGGATGCCGCCGTACAATTGCTGCAGGCGGGTAAGATTGTGGGATGGTTCCAGGGAGCGGCAGAATTTGGACCGCGTGCATTGGGAAACCGCAGTGTCCTCGCCTCACCTTGGGCGCCCTATGTCAAAGAAAATCTAAACGACTTCATCAAACGCCGCGAGTGGTTCCGCCCCTTCGCCTTCTCCGTCCCAGAGGAAGATTGTGGCCGGTATTTCGACGCCTCTCCACAATGCCGCTTTATGAATTCTCTTGGCTGCGTGCGCCCCGGCAGCGAATGTCTGCCGGAGAGCTTTTTGCTGCCCAACCAGCAGGTACGCCTACATGTGGTGGAGCAGCGCAGCAATCCATTGTTCTGGCGCCTTTTGAAACGCTTTGGCGAACAGGCGCCTGCCCCAATATTGATAAACACATCGTTCAACCTTTTTGGCGAACCGCTGGTGCTGACGCCCCGCGACGCTATGCGCAGTTACTTCGGTTCGGGACTGGACGCGCTGATCATCGACAAATTCGTTTTGTCCAAAGCTATGATGCCCCTGTCTTCCGATATTCAGCTAACCGATCGCGTGGGGCTTAATGCGTAGGGCATCGTTTTCCAGGCTCCAGAGGAGGGAAGGTATCTTCCTGCGATTGTCACACGCCCTCCTCATGTGCCAAGTTATGATCGGGAAAGATTCGATGCGTGCCAACTGGGCAAATTGCTGTCAACCGCGGCACTTACTGGGTTTGGAGGTCTCGTCATGAAGGTGGTTCTGTTCTGTGGGGGTTTTGGCATGAGGTTGAAGGAATACTCCGAGACCATCCCCAAGCCCCTGGTCAACATCGGCTACCGGCCGATCCTGTGGCACGTCATGAAGTACTACGCCCACTATGGGCACAAGGACTTCATCCTCTGTTTGGGCTACAAGGCCGATGCCATCAAGAACTATTTCCTGAATTATGATGAATGCCTGACCAACGATTTCATCTTGGCCGATGGTGGCAAGAAGCTTACTCTGCTCAACAGCGACATCCATGATTGGAAAATCACCTTCGCGGACACGGGTATTAACTCCAACATCGGTCAGCGTCTGAAGGCAGTCCAGGAGTACGTGCACGGAGAGGACGTCTTCCTGGCCAACTACGTTGATGGATTGACCGACGTACCGCTGGACTCCTATATCGACCATTTTTTAGAGCGGGGCAAGATTGGCAGTTTCCTTTGCGTGAAACCGACTCAAACCTTCCACGTGGTTTCGGTGGACGGTAACGATTTGGTCAGCGATATCCAGCATGTTACTCGAGCCGGACTGTGGATGAATGGCGGATACTTCATCTTCCGCAAGGAAATCTTCCAATCCCTGCACGACGGTGAAGAACTGGTGGTCGAACCCTTCCAGCGCCTGATCGCTGCCAACCAGCTCATTGGCTACAAGTACGACGGCTTCTGGGCGTGCATGGACACGTTTAAGGAAAAGACGCAACTTGAGGATCTCTACACGCGTGGCGACGCGCCTTGGGAGGTGTGGAAGGCGGCCGCCGATAACAAAGCGGAAACCATTCATTCCAAAGTTACACTCGCCGTGCGAAATCGCCACTCATAACTTACAGGTGCGCCCCATGAAGGTATTAGTTACAGGTCATAACGGTTACATCGGGTCGGTACTTACCGGCGTACTGCAAAGAGCCGGGCACGAAGTTACCGGCTTGGATACTTACCTATTCGACGAGTGTACGTTCGGGCCGCGGCCTGCAAACGTACCCGCACTGAATCTCGATATCCGGGATGTTATGCCCGAACACCTCGCAGGTTTCGATGCGGTCATTCATCTGGCGGCGCTCTGTAATGATCCGCTGGGCAACCTCAATCCGGAGTGCACGGAGGACATCAACTTCAGGGCTTCGGTACGTTTGGCTCGGTTCGCCAAGCAAGCGGGAGTTCCGCGATACCTGTTCGCATCCTCGTGCAGCTTGTATGGTGTTGCTGATAATGACCAGATCCTTGAGGAGACTGCTCCCTTTCATCCAATCACACCTTATGGGGAGACCAAAGTACGGGTCGAGCAGGAAGTCTCCCAGCTTGCAGACCCAGACTTCAGCCCCACTTTCTTGCGCAATGCTACAGCTTATGGGGTTTCGCCCAGGCTTCGAGGCGATGTGGTAGTCAACAATCTTGTAGCCGCAGCATACCTCACCGGCGAGGTAATGGTGCAGAGCGACGGTACACCATGGCGCCCTCTGGTACATATTGAGGACATCAGCAACGCGTTCCTGGCTGTTCTGCAGGCGCCGCGTTCCCTGGTACACAACCAGGCGTTCAATGTCGGACGCACGCAGGAGAACTACCAGGTTCGTCAGTTGGCAGAGATGGTCGCTGACGTCGTAGCCGGGAGTAAGGTCACCTACGCGCCCGGCGGCGGGCCCGATGCCCGCTGCTACCGTGTGAATTGTGACAAGATTGCCGCTATCTTGCCGGAGTTCCGTCCCCGATGGACGGTGCGCAAGGGTATGGAAGAGCTGATCTCCGCGTTCAAAAAGTGCGGTTTGGACAGAGAAGGTTTCTTCGGAACACGCTATCAGCGGATCAAAACTATCCAGAAACTGCAACGCGAGGGCCGGGTGGACGGACAGTTACGCTGGATCGCGCCAGAGCCACCCAGCGGCCAGCAGATTCTCGAGGCAGCTGTGAAACCGGCAGTCAGTTAGTGCAACTCAGTTAGTACAACCCTAGGCCAGGTCAGGCCTCGGATCCGAACGCGCTTTTTCTCCACACCATCGATGCACAGGTTGCCATTAGTTCCGGATCGTGGCTCGCCCTTCAAGGTGCTCTGTTTGGGAGCGCACTCCGATGACATCGAGATTGGTTGTGGTGGCACGATCCTTCAGTTGATTCGTCGCCACCCCGGCGTGGAATTTTGCTGGGTTGTGTTTAGTTCCAACCGCGAACGGGAACGCGAGGCCCGCAAGAGCGCGGCTTTGTTCCTAAAAGGCGGAAAACGCCACACTGTGCTGGTAAAGAATTTTCGGGAGAGCTTCTTCCCTTACGTGGGAGCCAAGATAAAGGACTTTTTCGAGGAACTCAAGGCTTTCTCCCCGGATTTGATCTTCACTCACTACCGTTCCGACCTGCATCAGGATCATCGCATCATCAACGAACTAACCTGGAACGCGTTTCGCAGTCATCTCATATGGGAATATGAGATCCCGAAATATGACGGCGACCTGGGATCTCCCAACTGCTTTGTTCCCCTCGACGCTGAGACGTGCCAAAAGAAAGTCAAGTACATCACCGAAGTGTTCAAAACGCAAAGCGCTAAGCACTGGCTGACTCCCGATACCTTCCAGGCGATTATGCGGCTGCGCGGAGTCGAGTCGAACGCTCCCGATAGATTTGCGGAAGCTTTCTATTGCCGCAAGATAGTGTTCTAATGCCACAAATCCGACGCATAGCGGGCAACATCTTTTCCAACTGGGCCGCCCTGGCCATCGGGATGGGCGCCGCTTTTTTCGTCACACCCTTTGTGGTCCATCGACTGGGCAATGTGGCATACGGCGTCTGGGTGCTGGTTGTCTCCCTCAACTCCTACATGGGTTTATTGGATTTGGGATTGCGGGGAGCGGTCACCCGGTACGTCTCCCGAGGTGTCACCGAGCAAAATCGCGCCGAGTCGGCTGACGCAGTTTCGGGAGCGCTTTGGATCCGCCTGTGGATGAGCGCCGCGATCGTTATCTCCAGCCTTGTTTTCGCTGTGGTGTTTACGAAGATATTTCAAGTTCCGTCCGAGCTGCAGCAGGACGCACGCTTGGCCATCCTTGCGACTGCAGCCAGCTTGGCGATCACGCTCTCTTGTGGCGTTTTCGCCGGCGTGCTCGCAGGCCTCCATCGCTTTGACCAGTTGAGCAGCGTCTCCATCCTCCAGACTTCCACTCGCGTAATTGGAATTATTTGGCTATTGCACCACGGCCACGGCATTCTAGCCCTCGCCCTATGGGAATTGGCGTCCGCCGTAGTGGCGAATGCTCTCCTAATCTTCCTTTGTTTCAGAAGCTACCCCACACTGAAGATCCGCATTGGCCGTCCTAGCCGGGAGACAATACGAAAGCTTTGGAACTACAGTTTCTACGTCTTCCTCATCAACGTCGCTGCCCAATTGGTCTATTACACCGACAACCTCGTCGTCGGAGCGTTTGCCGGTGCGGTGGCAGTGAGTTTCTACGCTATCGGCGGCTCCCTCATCACCTACGCGCGACAAGTTGTCGGTTCCATGACTGCGACGTTCATGCCGTTGGCCAGCAGTTTTGAGGCTCAGGGGAGCCATCAAAACTTGCGCCGCCTGCTGATCCACGGCACTCGTGCCACCTTGATTGTCTCGCTTCCCCTCGAACTGGCGCTGTTTCTGCGCGGAGAGACTTTCATTTCGCTCTGGATGGGACCCCAGTATGCGCATCCATCTGGGACCGTGCTGCGGATTCTGTTGATTTCGCTCATCGTCAGTTCCGGAAGTTCAGCTTGCGGCGGTATCGTTTTTGGGATGGAGAAACATCGCCCGGTCGCACTCTGGGCGATTCTGGAGGGATTTGCCAATCTGGGGTTGAGCATTTTTCTTGTCCGCCGAATTGGAATTTACGGCGTGGCTTGGGGTACGACAATCCCTAGTCTCATCGTCGAGGTTCTGCTGTGGCCTCCCTATGTCTGCCATCTGGTCAAGATTTCGATGCGCGAATATCTCTGGCAGACCTGGATTCGGACTGGCCTTGCAGTTCTCCCGTTCACTCTCGGATGCTACCTCGCAGAGCGGTATTGGCCTGCTCGCAACCTGGCATTCTTCTTTGCGCAAATCGCCGCCATCTTGCCGCTGTTCGCACTAGGCCTGGCTGTGTCCTATGGGAAAGAGATCAGTCAGGTACTCAAAGCGCGATTCAAATCTTCGGGGCCGGAGCATGCGCTAAGGATGGCTCTGGCGAGAGAGAAATAGCGTATCGCCATTGGCAAAACCATTCGTCCCATCACGCGTGACTCCGATGATTTCTGACAAGCGGCCCCTCTTCCCTGAAGTGGGTGTACTGGCGCTGGTTCCTGACCGATGGGAGCCGCGATGGCAAGCGCGCCATCACATCGTTACTCGGATGGCTCGATATTTCCACATTGTGTGGATGGAGCGTGCGCCGAGTTGGCGGGCCCTCTTCTCCGGGCGGAGCAGTACCGCTCGAGCGCCCCACCCGCCAGTAGAACCCTCGTTGCAGATCTACGTTCCTGGACGAGGATTGCCGGAATTCGGCCGTCCTGCATGGTTGGCGAATTTCACCTCGCGCGAAAGGCTTAGACGAGCGCGCAATCTGCTGCTTCGCCGTGGCTGCAAGGAAGTTGTTCTTTATACCTGGCGTCCTCAGTTTGCTCACGCGCTGAACCAGGTTCCTCATGATCTGAGCTGCTACCACATTGACGATGAGTATTCATTTTCATCGGTCGAACAGGAAATCGACCCCTGGGAAGTTCGGCTGATTCGATCCGTTGGGCAAGTCTTCATTCACTCGCCTGCCATGATGGAGAAAAAGGGCAGGTTGAACCCCAACACAGAGCTTGTGCCTAACGGAGTCGATTACTGGAAATACGCAACCCCAGTGCAGGAACCCGGGGACCTGCGCGCGATCCCGCACCCGCGCATCGGCTACGCCGGAAATCTGAAACGTATGCTCGACTGGCCCCTGTTGCTGGAAATCAGCAGCAGGCACCCGGAATGGTCTTTTGTTTTCCTCGGACACGTCGATGCTCACCCCGAAATTACGGCCATGCTCGGGGAGCTCTCCCGCCGCCCCAATGTTTACATGCTGGGTGAGAAACCGACGGAGATGGTATCGGGGTATGTCCAGCATCTCGACGTCTGCATCATGCCCTATCGCATCGATGACTATACGAAATACATTTATCCTCTGAAGCTGCATGAATACCTCGCGAGCGGCAGGCCAGTGGTGGGCTCGCGCATTCGTTCGCTGCAGAATTTTGAAAACGTGGTTCGCCTGGCTGGGACACCGGAGGAGTGGTCAAGCGAGATATCGCATGCCCTTGCCGCCCCGGCAAACTCTCCGCAGCTTCGCCAAGCCCGGCAAAACGTGGCCCAGGCACATGACTGGGACATCCTGGTCAGAAAAATTGTCAGGGTCATTGTGCACAGGCTCGGAATTCAAGCCCCCGACGATTGGAATGCCTCGCCAACGTCAAACCCGCACCGTGAGGCGCTCGAGCTATTGAACTCATGAGCACGGCTGCTTCTGGCCCTCCAACGAAACCAGGGATGGAACGCCGGAATCGTTCGCGCAGCGAACGTTCGTGATCAGCTCGAGTTGTTCGGGAGTTGTGGTTCAAGTATGAACAGCCATCCTAAGAGGTACAAAATGAGACCGTCTTTGTCAATAACTTCATGTTTGTTGATTTGTCTTGTCATTCAGGCTTCCACCTTATTCGGCCAGGTATCCGTTCTAACCCAGCAGAACGACAACAGCCGCACAGGACAGAACCTTCAGGAAACTATTCTGAACACATCGAATGTCAACGTCACCATGTTCGGGAAACTATTCGCCGATCCGGTGGATGGCTACGTCTATGGTCAGCCACTCTATCTGCCAAACGTCACCATCAGCGGGCACACTCATAACGTTGTCTATGTCACTACCCAGCACAATAGTGTCTATGCATTCGATGCCGATAGCAACGCCGGCAGCAATGCCAATGCGCTGTGGCATCGTACTCTGGAGCCACAGGTGCTAACCGACGAAATCTGCATTGTGAACGGGTCGGGGTGCCCCTACACCGACATCGAGCCCTATATCGGCATCACCGCCACTCCTGTGATCGATCCCGCCAGCGGCACCATCTACCTGGTGGATCACAGCGAAGACTCAGGCGGGACGTATCACTTCTGGCTGCACGCTCTCGATGTCACGACCGGCCTCGATAAGTTTGGCGGCCCCACCGATATCACCGCTGCCGGTTTTGTTCCCTTTCATCATCTGAACCGGCCCGGCCTCCTGCTGCTGGAAAACCCGAATCCGACGATTTACCTTGCATTCGGCTCGGCGGGTGATTTCTTCCACTGGAACGGTTGGGTGATGGCTTATGACGGTCAAACCCTGAAGCAAACACACGTATTCAATGCCACCCCAGACACCCTCTCCGGCGGGGCGAATCCGGGCGGCGGGATTTGGGGTGGAGGCAAGGGCCTGCTCACCGATGGCACCTCCATCTATGTCGCGACCAGCAACGGTACGTTTAATTTCAACACTGGTGGCAACGATTACTCCAGCAGTTTTCTGAAACTGAGTGCTTCAGATCTGACTTTGAAGGATTTCTTTTCTCCGTTTAACCAGGACTATCTGAATGTGTCACCTGGGAATGTCGATATCGGGGCCGGTGGGCCCATCCTGCTGCCTGGAACCAACCCGCCAGAGATCGTCGGCGGCGGCAAAGACGGAATTTTACGAGTAATGGATACGACCCATATGGGTGGGTTCAATTCCAGCGTCAACAATAATGTGCAAACCTTTCAGGCCACCAACGTTTACCCCAACGGCATGATTATGGGGGGACCCGTTTTTTGGAACAGCCCCAACAATGGTCCGGTGATTTATTTGTGGGGACCAGGCGACGTGACTAAGGCCTGGCAACTAGTGGGACAGACCTTCTGCTGTCCCACGAACCAGCCCGCGCCAGTCTCGCTAGGCAACATTCTCAACTCCTCCGGCATGTCCAATTTGGCGGCGATGTCAGTATCGGCGAACGGGAGTGAGGCGGGGACGGGCATCGTATGGGCCTCCCGGTCCTTCTCGGGCGAGGCCAACTTTCCGAGCGAACCGGGAATTCTGACCGCCTTTGATGCCACAGACCTGACCCATGAACTGTGGGATAGCAGGATGGACTTGACGCGCGACGACGTGGGGGAATATGCCAAGTTCAATCCTCCAACCATTGCTAACGGGAAGGTGTACCTCGCAGGCTTTGTCGGGCCCGCAGCCGCGGGGCAGGACTCGGGACAGCTGCTGGTTTACGGCCTCGTCCCTCAGCCCGATTTCAATTTGAGCACTACACCGGGCAGTGCGACCACCAGCGCGGGCGACCCCGCCACCTATACCGTCACAGTAAGCCCAGTCAACGGATTCAACAGCGGCGTTTCCTTCACCTTCGCGGGTTGCCCGCCGAGCGCGACCTGCTCGTTCAATCCGGCTGTCGTGTCGAACGGTTCCGGAGCATCCACACTTACGGTCGCCACGTCAACCTCCACACCAAACGGATCCTACAACGTTACGGTTACTGGTAGTGGTTCAGGCACGAGCCACAGCGCGACAGTCAGCCTGACGGTGGGGGTGCCGAGTTTCGCTCTCAACGTTTCTCCGGCAAGCGTGTCGGTAAAAGCGGGCAGCTCAGTTTTGTCCACCGTGACCGTCACCCCGCAGAACGGTTTCGCCGCTGCAGTCACACTGGCCTGCTCTGGCCTACCCACAGGCGCAAACTGTTCGTTCAGTCCACAGCAGGTCTCTCCGTCAGGTGGAGCGCCGGCTACCTCGAAGCTGACCGTCAGCACGACGGCGTCAAACGCATCACTGACGTTGCCGTCGAGGGGTATCTTTTTCGCAACCCTCCTGCCCATGGGCGGCCTGGTTCTATTCGGCGCAGGCTTCGCGTCACGCAGGAAACGGCTCCTGGGCATCGCCTTGGTCTTCCTGATGTTCTCGTTCCTGATCTTGCTGCCTGCCTGCGGTAGCAATTCGTCCTCCGGTGGCGGTGGAGGCGGGACGCCGGTAGGAAGCTACACCATCAAGGTCACGGGCACGGGTCCGTCGGGATCACCGGTAACCTCGCAAACCATTACTCTGACCGTACAGTAAGCAAATCGCGCTGGTGCCGTGCCGCAATGTGGACCTAAAGGGCTCCAGGTGGACTATTTACTGCCCTCCATTTTCCAATGAATCCGCGGACTACTCACAGTCGACCGCCCCAAGCCTGTTCGAAAGTTGGTGAAGTGATGCCTCGAGTTTACCGTGCTTCGAATGTCTGCGCCGTGCTCTGCCTGCTGGCCACGCTTGGCGTAGCACAAGTGTCGGTCCTGACCCATCACAACGATAACGGCCGCACGGGACAGAACCTGGCAGAAACCACGCTGAACACTTCAACCGTAAACGTGAGCAATTTCGGCAAGCTGTTTACGCGCACAGTAGATGGTCAAATCTACGCACAGCCGCTTTATGTTCCCGCTTTGAACATTGCAGGAGCAATACGGAATGTAATCTATGTCGCAACCGAGAATAACAGTGTGTACGCATTCGACGCTGACAGTTCCAGCCAGACGTCGCCGCTGTGGACCGTCAATTTAGGGACCCCTGTACCTAGTCCGGACATCTGCAACAACCCCGCGCCCGATTGTTACAACGATCTCATGCCGGAGATCGGAATCACCAGCACACCTGTAATCGATTCCTCGAGTGGCACGATTTACGTGGTCGCCAAGACCAAGAACACAAGCAATACTACTTATCATTTCAATTTGCACGCTCTCGACTGGCTCACGGGAGGCGAAAAATTGGGGGGGCCGGTGGAGATCAGCGCCAGCGAATTTGTCCCTCTGAACGAGAACAACCGGCCGGGCCTGCTCTTAGTAAACGGTACGATCTACATCGGCTTTGGATCAGTCGGAGACTTCAAGACTTGGCACGGCTTCGTTTTCGCATATAACGAAACGACCCTCATGCAGACCGCCGTGTACAACGACACTGCTGGCTCCGGCGCGAATGGCGGCGGTATCTGGGGCGGCCAGCAAGGCTTGGTGGCAGACGCTGATAACCCAGTTAACGTTTATGTTGCCACCTCCAACGGTACTTTCGACGTGAACACGGGCGGTTCTGACTATGCCAGCAGTATTCTGAAGCTCAGCACGTCGAACGGCCTGAAAGTGGCCGACTACTTCGCCCCCGACGATCAATCTTTCTTGAACGGAAGCAACGCGGATCTGGGCGCGGGCGGGCCCGTCCTGCTGCCGGGCACGACTCTCTTGGTGGCAGGAGGTAAGGATGGAATTTTGCGGGTTGTCGACACCACCAACATGGGCAAGTTTAATCCCACGTTCAACGGCAACCTGCAGGACTTCCAGGCTACGAATGTTTATCCCAACGGCATGATTATGGGCTCCCCTATTTACTGGAACAGCCCTAATTTCGGTCCAGTAATTTATCTGTGGGGACCGAGTGATGTCATCAAGGCCTGGCAGTTGTCCGGGGAGACTTTCCTGACCACCCCGGTGTCGCAAGGGCAGATCACCAGCCCAGCGGGCATTTCGAACGAAGCGGCGATGTCGCTGTCGGCTGATGCCAGCGGGACAGGTACGGGCATCATCTGGGCGGCGCGACCCTATTCTGGCGATGCCAACGTGCAAGCGCAGCCAGGAATTCTGCACGCCTTTGATGCAACCAACCTCACCCATGAACTCTGGGACAGCAACCAGAATCCGGCCCGCGACAATCTCGGCGATTACGCCAAGTTCTCGCCTCCAACGATCGCCAACGGTAAAGTCTACCTGGCCACGTTTTCCAACCAACTGGTGGTTTACGGTTTGAATCCGCCGCCGGCGACCGCGATCAGTTTTATTCAGGTGGCTGCCGCCACTCCGCAACAAACTACCTCGACTGTCTCGGTCCCGTATGCCGGTCCCCAGATCGCCGGCGATCTGAACGTCGTCGTGGTCGGTTGGAATGACACGACCGCTACGGTCCAATCGGTAAAGGATAGTCTGGGAAACACCTATGCGCTGGCTGCGGGCCCGACTAAGGGAACGGGCATTAGTCAGTCTATCTATTACGCTAAGAATATTGTGCCGGGCAACAACACCGTCACCATTACATTCAGCCAGGCGGCATCGTTTCCTGACGTTCGGGTGCTGGAATATGCCGGTGCGGACACGACCAGCCCGCTGGATGTGACGGCTTCGGCCAGCGGCAGCGGGACCGCCCCGAACAGCGGTTCGGCAACCACCACGGTGGCGAATGAGTTGATTTTCGCTGCTAACACCGTCTTTACCGCCAACTCGGCGCCGGGAGCGACGTTCACTCAGCGCATCATCACTTCGCCCGACGGTGATTTGGCGGAAGACAAGACCGTTTCCAGCACAGGCAGCTACAACGCCAGCGCGATTCTCGGCTCCAGCGGTCCCTGGGTCATGCAGATGGCCACCTTCAAGATGGCGGCGGGTACGGGAGGCTCGCCTCCGACCGTGATTTCGGTCTCGCCCAACTCTGGCTCAGTCAACGGCGGGACGGCAGTCACCATCACCGGGACCAACTTCGCCGCGGGCGCAACCGTTACTTTCGGGGGAACTTCGGCCACAAATGTGAGCGTCGTCAGCGCAACCTCAATCACGGCCACGACTCCGGCGCACGCCGCCGGAGCGGTAAACGTCGTGGTTACCAACTCCAATGGCCAGAGTGGCACTTTGACCAACGGGTACACCTACACCTCTACCGTCTCGACGATCAAGTTTATTCAGGTAGCTGCCGCCACTCCGCAATCACCTAGCTCGACCGTCTCGGTCTCGTATGCGACTTCCCAGATCGCCGGTGATATGAACATCGTCGTCGTCGGTTGGAATGACTCGACCTCCGTGGTTCAATCGGTAAAGGACAGCCTAGGCAACAGCTACAGCCTCGCTATCGGTCCAACCACGGGTACGGCACTACGGCAGTCCATCTATTACGCCAAGAACATTGTGAGTGGCAGCAACAAGGTTACGGTTACGTTCAACCAGGCGGCTACCTTTCCCGACATTCGGATTCTGGAGTATAGCGGTCTGGACACCACCAGTCCGTTGGACCAGACGGCGGGCGCGAGCGGAAAGAGCGCCACTCCAAGCAGTGGATCGGCCACCACCAAGTTCGCTACTGAATTGATCTTCGGCGCCAACACAGTGTTCACCGGAAACAAAGCGGCGGGCACAGGGTTCGTTGTGCGTATCATCACCTCGCCCGATGCCGATCTGGCCGAAGACGAAATGGTTACGGCCAAGGCCAGCTACAGTGCAACGGCGACTCTGGGCGCCAGCGGTGCCTGGGTCATGCAGATGGCTACCTTCAAGGCTCTTGGCCAGTAACCATCGGGCGCCCTTTACGCACTCGGGATTCCACATAGACGAATGAAACTCGTCGCATTCAAAACAGTAATGGAGCCTGCGACGGTTGCAGCCACCACAGTCGAAAGCCCCGAAATACATCCGGGACTCACGTCCGGCAGAATGATCAGGCTCGCGCTGGGGCTCGGCGTTATCGTGAGGCTTGTCCAATATCTGCTGAACCGTTCATTGTGGCTAGATGAAGCGCAGTTGGCCCTGAACCTTGCGCACCGGTCATACGCCGGCCTTCTCCAGCCCTTGGATTATCACCAAGGTGCGCCGGTGGGTTTCCTCCTGTTGGAAAAGGTCGCGCTTCGCTTCCTGGGAGGAAGCGAATATGCCTTAAGATTACTGCCCCTCGTCGCCGGACTCGTCTCCGTGTTCCTGTTTTACAAGGTAGCGAAGGAATCGATCCGGGCGAATGCTGTCCCCATCGCGATGGGACTATTTGCCATCTCACCGTCTCTGATTTACTACTCCTCCGAGGTCAAGCAGTATTCGACCGATGTTGCCATCGCGCTTGCGATCTACTCCATCGCTTTGGTGGGCAAGCCCTCCGAATGGAGCAACTCTCGCGTAGCGGCTTTGGGTGTGGTTGGCGCCACAGCCATTTGGATCTCGCATCCTTCAGTGTTTGTTCTGGGCGGAATTGGAGCGACAGCCGCATCCGTATTTCTAGCCCGCAAGCAGTGGGATCGTCTTGCGCGGTTGTCCCTCCTCGCCTGCATGTGGCTTACCAGCTTGGGAATTTCTTATTGGTTCTTCTTGCGAGGTCTGACGCGGGATAGAGATCTGCTCGACTACTGGGCTGATTATTTCATGCCGTTGCCACCGAAGGGTATGTCGGACCTCAAGTGGTTTGTCGATAGTTTCTTCGGGTTCTTCGGCCAAACAGTTAGCCTGCAACTGGTAGGTCTTGCCGCTCTGACCTTCGTCACCGGCGCCGCGTACATGTACTCACGAGATCGCACGAAGATGGCTTTTCTGTTCTTGCCGGCGCTGTTCACGCTCATCGCATCCAGCCTGCATAGGTATCCCTTTGGCGGCCGGCTTGCATTGTTCCTCGTGCCAGCTGCGCTTCTCGTCATGGCTGAAGGTGCAAAGCAGATACAAATTGTAACTGGTCGGAATGCGCCGGTCGTCGGCTACACCCTGATCGCGCTGCTGTTTCTGGACCCTTCAATCTACCTGATTCATCATTTTGCCAGGCCCTACAGTCTGGTTCCGAGACCGGGCATCATGCTTCCGGAAGAAATCAAGCCGGTCCTAGCCTACGTCCGCACACACGAGCAGAAGGGAGACGTTGTATACCTCAACACTGGATCCCAGCCTGCCTATCAATACTATGCTGAGCTCTATGGGATTCGCGAAAACAACCTGGTGCTGGGTACAGCTGTGGGGGACGATGCTAAGGACTACATCTCCGATTTCGACTCCCTTCGCGGTCGCCGCGCCTGGATTGTTGTCTCGCATGCCAGTGGCGGCGGAGGAGCTATTCAGGTGAAGCATTTTGAGTTTTATCTGGGTATGATCGGCAGAAGAATGGACCAATTCACTGCTGCCGGAGCTGCGATTTATCTCTATGATTTGAGCGGGGCCTCAGCGCCGCCTGATGTCCGCGGGAAGCCATGAGTCTGAGGCGAGACGGTCTCGCTTACCACAGAAAGAAGCAGCGCTGCGAATAATTTCTCGCATTGGCTCGACGCGCTGTTCCAGGTGATCGGCGAGCGAGCCTGGGAGTTGTGGCATAACAGTAAGAATGTTCCTTGGTTATGCAGACTCTTGCAGAAGGGATGTTATCCAACCAGGTAACTCCGTTCGAAGTACTTGATATTGCAGGCTTTCGTGGGGCAGGCGTGGAAGCCAATCTGCTTTACCCTCCGATGGGCTAGCGATATACTCAACCCAATTGTGAAAGCTACCATACGCGTTCCCCCAAGATGGTTTTCTCCAGCGAGGCGAGAATGCCCAGAGCCTCTCGCATTTGAAGGCACAAATCCTAACATGAGGTCCAATTCTGTGAGAAATACGGTAATCGAAAACAATTTTTCGGGTGTTCCACTTGCTCTTTGCTTGACACTCGGACTGGTTCTGCTCGTGCCTGCATTCGCGAATGCCCAGGCTTTTGTACAAGTCGCCGACAACGGTGGCTCTCCGAAGCAGGCGAGCTCGGTTAATGTTACCTTCAAGAACGCCCAGGCTGCCGGCAACCTCAACGTAGTGGTGGCGGGATGGAGTGATACGACCTCATCGGTTACGGGCGTTACCGACACCTTGGGAAACACCTACTTCATGGCTGCGGGCACAAACGCGGGGCCTGGCATTTCCCAAGCCATCTATTATGCGAGCAACATCGCGGCTGGCACAAACACCATAACGGTCACTTTTAGGACCGATGCGCCTGCGGCTTCCCCGGATGTCCGTGCGATTGAGTATAGCGGTGTGAGCACAATAACGCCGCTCAACATCAGTGCGGGCGCGGCTGGCTCCAGTAGTTCCGCGAACAGCGGCCCCGCCACCACGACAGTAACCGCGTTGATTGTTGCCGGCGGCTGGCGGCCTCGTCTTATGAATCAATCTTCCGGCTCGCAAACTTTACGATTGAAGACGCGCCCGAACGAACGGCAATATCGTCGGAGAAATCGCCACAGCTGCGGCTGGCGCTGCTCAAGTCACCGCCACACTCAGCGCCTCCGCGGAGTGGGTTTGCAATTCGCCGCCTTCGGAAATACCCCACAGCATTTCCGGCTCCAACGCTCATCGCTAATCCTGTATCCCCAGCTTCGGGATCTGACACCGGAGGGACTGCTGTAACTATCACAGGCACGAATTTTGCCCCGGGTGCAGTGGTCTTGTTCGGCGCCGCAGGCACGCCTTTTACCGGCATTTCGGGCGTGAATTGCACGGTTACCTCCCCGACCTCGATTACCTGTACCACACCAGCAGACAATACCGGCCCTAAGGACGTCACTGTACAAAATCCTGATGGACAGTTTGCCCCGGCAGCAGTTGGCGCTTTCACCTATACGGCGGTCACGCCTACGATAAGTTCGATCACGCCACCCACCGATTTCACCAATGGTGGAACGGCGATCACGATTGCCGGCACTAACTTTGAAGCAGGCGCGACGGTTACGTTTGACGGCGTACCGGCAGGCAATGTCATCGTCGTCAGCGGTAGCGTAATCACAGCGGTCACGCCCGCACACAGTGTCGGAACGGCTACCGTGGTTGTGCAAAACACTGATGGGGGCAACAACTCAACCACCTTCGTTTACTCGCTGGGCAGCGGTCCTATCAACTTCATACAGTCCGCGGACTCTGGAAGCGCCCCACACTCCAGTGCCGCAGTAGTAGCGACCATGCCCCTGTCCCAAACTGCGGGTAACCTGAACGTCGTGGCTATCGGCTGGAGCGACACCACGGCTCACACCATCACGGTTCAAGACTCCGAAGGCAACACCTACACCCAGGCCCTGAATCCGACGATTGGCAGCGCTACCAGTCAGGTCATGTACTACGCGAAGAACATCAAGGGTGGCGGTCCGTCCAACGCTGTCACCGTGACCTTCAATCCCGCCGCAGCATTCCCCGACGTGCGCGTCGCGGAGTATAGCGGACTGGATCCTGCCAGCCCGTTGGATAAAGCATCGTTCAATACGGGAACCGGGGGGATTGCCAGCAGCGGTCCCATCACCGTCACCGCCAGCGAACTGGTTGTGGGCGCCGGGACTACCGATGGGGCGTTCTCGGGCTCCGGCACTGGCTTCGCTACCGTTGACATCACCGCGAACGGCAACGACCTGGAGCATCAAGTCGCGCCTCCAGCCGGACCTGTCAGTGCCCAGGCTCCTGTTTCCGGAAACTGGGTGATGCAGGCCGTTTCCTTCTTCCACGGTGTGCCGGTGCCTGATTTCAGCTTCTCTCCGGCCCCGTCGCCGGCGAGTAACACAGTGACCGCTGGCACCTCGACGTCCTATACCATCTCGGTAAGTGCGCTGAACGGCTTTAGTGCCGCGGTTGCACTGTCGTGCTCTGCTGGTCTGCCAACCGGCGCAACTTGCGCGTTCAACCCGACCTCGGTGACGCCGGGCGCGTCGCCAGCGCCCTCCACGCTCACTATCTCGACCACCACAGCCACACCAGGTGGAACCGACACAGTGACCATTACTGGACAGTCCGGAGCCACGAGCCACACGGTCTCAGTAGGTCTGGTGGTGCAGGCGGTACCGGGCTTCACCATGCAAGCGACTGCACTCTCACCCGCGTCAGTTGCGGCAGGAGGGTCGGCGACCTCCATGATTACCCTCACTGGAATAGACGGCTTCAATCCCGACACCGTGACCCTCGCCTGTAGCAGTATTACCGGAGGAGGTACCCCGCAGCCCACCTGTGCGTTCACCGCGTTGTACTGCCGGCACTTCCACGCTGACCGTCAGCACCACAGCGAACCATGCCTCCATAACTCCAGCTCGGTCAAGCGGACTCTTCTACGCCATGTTGCTCCCGATCGGCGGAATGGCGCTGCTGGGAGCGGGCTTCACCTCGCGCCGGAAGATGCTAGTCGGAATCCTGCTGATTGGCATGATGGTTACGGGGTTCATCTTCATGTCAGCCTGCGGTGGTGGGAGCAGTTCGAGCACGCCGCCGCCCAGTGGCGGCACGCCGGCGGGAACTTATACCATTACGGTTTCGGGCAGCAACCGGTGCGACGACTCAGACCGCTCCTCTTCACTCTGACCGTGCAGTAACCATCTGCGCTGATGCCCGCCTTTAAGGCGGGCATCAGCGACTCTTAAACGGGCGCACTGTCTGGTGGGCAGGATCAAACCGGGCAGTGCCACTCAACTCTCCTGGCTGATGATGCTCGCAGTTCTTCCCCGGCGACAATATTGGCTGAGCCCTTAGGGATACATTTCTCCCCGCACCGTCCTTTAGAGCCCAAAAGGCGCATCAACACTGTGAGTTCGAAGCATATAATTGAATGAAGGTCTATATTGAGGTGTCAGAAATGAGATTCGTAGTGAAGCTTTCTTTCGGGATCATGCTGTTAGTTGCCAGCGTGGCGTTAGCCCAAACTACGCCTTCTCAAGCTACGAGTTTGCCGCCGCAGCCTCCCGACGCGACCGCCAGTCCCGTGAACCCCAGCGGCGGCGCTACAACTCAAGGGATTGAACCCTTGATCGGCATTGGCGACCTGATAAAGGTCAGCGTTATGGGTGTGCCTGATTTTGACCAGGAACTGCGGGTTGGTGGTAGTGGCGACGTCTATCTCCAGTTAGCCGGTTCTGTCCATATCGCCGGACTGACCACCGAGCAGGCCGAACAAACCATACGAAAGAAGCTTTTGAGCGGGGGATACTTTGCCGACCCCCAAGTTTTGGTTTTCGAGAAAGACTATGCCACGCAGGGTGTTTCGGTGTTAGGCGAGGTGCAGCGACCAGGCATTTACCCTGTAACGGGTCCGCGGCGACTCTTTGATGTATTGTCATTGGCCGGTGGCACGACCCCTAAAGCCGGGCAGAATGTCAGCATTACTCACCGCGACCATCCGCATGCCACCCAGACTGTGACGATGTCACGCGATCCCGCCGAAAACATTGAAGCTAACGTCGATACCTTTCCCGGCGACACCGTCGTGGTATCGAAGGCGGGCACGGTATACGTCGTGGGCGACGTGCACAAGCCCACCGTCGTCATTCTGGACACCAGCAGCAATATCAGCGTACTTCAGGCAATCGCCGTCGCGGAGGGGACGAATCCAACCGCGAAATTGAACGGGGCCAAAATCATTCGCAGGACTCCAACCGGTCCACAGAATATCCCCATAGAGCTTAAGAAGATCTTGGCCTCAAAGGCTCCCGACGTAAAACTTCAAGCCGAGGACATTGTGTTTGTTCCTGCCAGCGCACAGAAGAAAGCAGGGGGTGTAGCATTAGACGCGGCCGTGCGCGTCGCAATGAGCTTGGCCACCTACAGCATATTCTACTGAGAGCCCCTTGAGGCGTGAGCTTGGCGAATCCAGATTCGCGAGTTGTACTCAGCGGCCACACTTAATTATGACTCCTAACACCTCCAAGCCAAACCTACGTTTGTCCTCCCGGGTCGGTAGCTATCCTGCCAAGCTAACGTGCTCCGCCAGTAAACGCCAAGGCGTCCTTATGGGACTCGCTGTTTCGCCTAATGGAAATAGTTGCATCTGAGAAGTGTCGCGAGATGCACAGTTCAGGACAAATCGTTGCGCCTAATCGGGCTGCGGAATCGTGACATCAGGATATAACTTGCCTCCGGGAGATTGCTTGCCCCAGATGCAGCGCACTGAGCTGGACAGCCATCCATGAGTGATTCCTCGCTGACGCCGCCAATTCGTCTTCTTGTAATTCTCGAGGGTACGACTGTGAGCGGGCCAGCCAAGAATGTGCTCGATTTCTGCCGTGTGTCGAGAGGGCTCGGGGTTGGCTCTGCCGTGGGCACTTCGTTCGCGATATTCGTGCGTGGCGACAACCAGGATCTGCCGGGCAAGACACGATCAAACGAACTTCTTGAAGCCTTAAAGGCCACGGGTGCAGACGTGCACTGGATCCAAGAGCGCTTTCCGTTTGACCCGGGCGTGATTGGGGGACTGCGCAAGTTGGTGAAACGTTTAGAGCCCGACATCATTGAAACTCACTTTGTAAAATCGCATTTCCTGGTGCGCCTGTCTGGCGTTTGGCGGTTTTGTCCTTGGGTCGCGTTTCACCACGGATACACCACAGATGCAAGAAGGACCGTTATTTACAATCAATTGGACAGGTGGTCCCTGCGAGTAGCCTCTCGAATCGTTACGGTCTGCAAGGCATTCAAGCGACAGCTTTCGTCTCGGGGCGTCCCGGAGGCGCGCATATCAATCTTGCACAATGGTATTCCCTTTGATTGGCTAAATGGGTGTGAGACGATGGTTCGGCCAGCACCTACTGTACGTAGTGAGATCGGTCAGCGTAGGCGCGAACGGGTTGTGCTCGCAGTCGGCCGCCTCTCTAAGGAGAAGGCTTTTGTTGACCTCCTTGTCGCCATCAATAAGCTTGGCGAACTGCGGCCTGATTTGCCTGTGCGGCTTTTCATTGTGGGGGAGGGACCGGAACGCGCCCGAATTGAACGAGCTGTCCATAATCTTAACTTACAAGATCGAGTGAGGATGGTTGGACATGTACGAGACGTCCGTCCTTACTATCGGATGGCCGATGCCTTAGCTATTTCCTCGGTGAGTGAGGGGTCTCCGAACGTCCTCCTGGAAGCGATGGCGGCTGGTGTTCCCGTGGTTGCAACCTCTGTAGGCGGCATACCGGAAATTGTAACTGACAGGAAGACCGCCTTGCTGAGGGAGCCGCGCGACCCACATGCCATGGCTGCCGCACTGAGTCTTCTGTTTTCGGATTCGCCACTATCGGAGGCCTTAGTTCGTGAGGCACAAGCACTCATCAAGAACCAGTATTCGCCTCAATCGCGGACTCGATTTCTGCTCAAACTATATGAACAAGTCGCGCCGCGGCTAAGCGCCGATTTTGCTCCCGTGGGGTAACTGTTCGTCTCCAAACTCTGACGCTGAGCCCGGGATTTGTTCACCTGAGTTTCCGCACCGGGATGCGCGTATTGAGAATGTAATGTGGTTTGATACTCCAGCTTACGTATTCTTCCTCATCCTGGTCGTAGCGATGTATTGGCGGCTGGGTCGAAGAAAGCAGAATATTTTTCTGCTTGCGGCGAGCTATTTTTTTTATGGATGGTGGGATTATCGCTTCCTGCTGTTAATGATTTGCAGCACAACTATTGATTTCTTTATAGCGCGCGCCATCGGGAGGACGGATCGTCCGTCGGTACGTCGTGGGCTCTTGATCAGCTCGCTTATTATCAATTTTGCTATTCTCGGCGTCTTTAAGTACTTCAATTTCTTTGTCGATTCATCGGCTTATGCACTCAGCGCACTCGGGCTTCACGTCTCCAAGCATATCCTCCGCATCATTTTGCCTCCCGGCATCTCCTTCTACACATTCCAGGAAGTTGCCTATATTGTTGATGTCTATAAGAGAAAGCTGCCCGCCTCGGAATCATTCATTGACTATGCTCTATTCATAAGCCTATTCCCCCACCTTATTGCTGGCCCCATTCAGCGGCCGAATCACTTGCTCCCACAGGTGCAAAAGGAACGCACCTTCCAAGAGGGAATGTTTTTCGATGGAATCATGTTGATTCTCTTCGGCTTGTTCCGAAAGTGCGTGATTGCGGACAACTGCGCCTTGCTCGCTAACGCCATGTTCTCAGGTAACCTGGGCGAGCCCAATTTGTGTGTGCTCGCTATCGGAACATACGCTTTTGCGTGGCAGATCTACGGGGATTTCAGCGGTTATAGCGATATCGCACGCGGCAGCGCTCAACTCTTAGGGTTTCACTTCATGGTCAATTTCCGCCAACCTTACCTGGCTACGTCGCTGCAAGATTTCTGGCGGAGATGGCATATCAGTCTGAGCACTTGGCTCCGCGACTACCTCTACATACCTATGGGGGGAAGTGCAGAGGGCGAATATAAGACTTATCGCAATCTGATGGTGACCATGCTCTTAGGAGGGTTATGGCATGGGGCGAACTGGACGTTTGTGATCTGGGGTTGGCTACACGGCTCGGGATTGGCAATCGAACGATATCTACGGCATCTGGGGACCAAAATTGAGTTCTCAAATAAAATGCAGCAACTCGGGATTACAGGTGTATGGCTGAAGCGAGTTCTTTTTTTCCACTTGGTGTGTTTGGGGTGGATCTTTTTTCGTGCGGAGTCGGTTGGTACCGCGGCCGGTCTACTATCGGGGCTGGGCCAAATCCATTGGCAACCTGAGTATCTTATAGCCTTCAAGTTTCTTGCCTTGTTCACCGTTCCTCTGTTCATAGTGGACTTGTGTCTTGAACAGAGCGGAGAAGAGTACCTTTTACAGCACGGCACCCCTATGACCCGCGTGGCGTTTGCGCTCAGCACGTTGGCGTTGATCACTTTCTTTTCGGCGAACCAGGCAAATGCATTTATCTATTTCCAATTCTAGAATTCCGACCATCGCGCATATTGCGCTCTTGCTGGCGTCGTGCACGGTATTCTGCGTGTCGGTGGAGCTGGTCACGGCGCATTTGTTTGGCCGCGTCAGCCGCATCGAAAGCCGGCGCGAGACTGAATACCGCGACGCACTTGCGGTACGATCTGCCCGGACGCGGCATAAAACCTCCGTTCTCGTGGCCGGGAACTCACTGCTTCTCCACGGAGTCGATTTCCCGCAATTGCAGGAAGACGTTGGTCTAGAGATTGAACTCCACCGGACCGTGTTTGAAAATACCTCTTTCCTGGATTGGTATTACGGATTGCAACGTATTTTCAGGGCCGGCGCGCAACCTGATGTCATCGTATTAGTGCTCTCTCCGGCCCAACTTACGTCCGCTTCGTTCGACGGCGATTATATCGTACACATGCTGGTCGATCGACACGATCTTATGCGGTTCGCCAATGACATAAGCGCGGATCGGAATCAGATCAGCAAATTGGCCCTTGATAACCTCAGCTACTCTTTCGGAGCACGCGCTGAAATACGTACTTGGATCCTGGGCAAGGCCTTGCCTGACTTACCTAGGCTCACTGGCTATTTCCGTTCCCATTACAAATACGATACGACGGACAGCAACAAGACCCTTGAACTTGCCACGAAACGGCTCAAACAATTGCGTTACCTGTGCGAGAGTCACGGGAGCGCTTTCGTACTCGTAATCCCACCCACATTCCAGGATTCTGGAGCAAACGTGGTGTTGAAAGCAGGCGCTTCGCAAGACGTGCCAGTACTGATTCCCTTTCCCCCAGGAGCATTGCCGTGGTCGGATTTTTCGGATGAAATCCATCTCAATCCGACTGGAGCCGTGAAGTTCACGCCAGCCCTCGCGGTGAGCTTGAAACAGTTCGTGGCACAGAATGTTGCTCAGTACGAGCCGGCTTCGCCATCGCCAAGACCTGCTGCTGCGAGAGAGGTCAAGAAAACAGCAGTCCCCGCAAGCTCGACGAACGTGGCGCTTGACGCCGCGCTGATGTCTAAATAGCCGGGCTTGCATTGCCTAGCCCCTAGCCGAGGGCACGCGGATAGAACCGGGTTCGTTGGCACGCTTCGTCAACTGTTGCAAGAAATTGGTTCCACTACGCGGATCATTCGACGCTCTTTTCCGGTAAGCCTTTGATGCACAGGGGTTTGTGAACTAGCCTTTTGGCACAGTTCGTGCGGGACACCAGGGATTGTGGCCTCAAGTTATGCCAAAGTGCAGTGATGGGTACTATCGTCGCTAACCGTTTCTTCTACCGCGGCGGAATGCGAATTGGTGAATGAATGGCCGAGATCAAGGGAAAATTCTCCGTAGTCGTCCCCGTACTCAACTCAAAGGACCATATTCGCGGCTGTCTAGACTCGATCCTGGTGGCCATGGACCGGTATGGCAACGCCGAGCTGATCGTGCTTGACAATGGCTCGGAAGACGGCTCCTATGAGATTTTGCTTAACGAGTACCGCGGACGAGTTCGCGTTCAGCAGATCCGCGGTATCGCCGTTGGTGCTTTACGGAATCGCGGAGCCGCATTGGCTGAAGGTGAGTTTATAGCATTTATCGATTCTGACTGCGTAGTCTTACCCGACTACTTTGAGCAGGCTTTAGGCGCGCTACGACGTAACGGCGCCGATGCGACTGGTTCTGAATACACTTTGGAGGATTCCTGCCACTGGATCGAGGAAACATGGTACGTGATCCACACACCTTCTCATGACGGGTTAGTGAAGTTCATCACCTCTGGGAATCTCGTGATCAAACGGCAAGCCTTCCTCGCGATCAACGGTTTCGACGAAAGAATGATCAGCTGCGAAGATATGGACCTTGGCGTTCGCCTGAATAAGGCGGGCTTCGTGGTTTATCAAGCCCATTCTGTGCGCGCCTTTCATCCCGGTGGCGACAAAAGCCTGCGAGCCTTCTTCCTGAAGAATGCCTGGCGCAGCATGGGCATGTTCCGAATGTTGAAGAACAGTTGGCTGTTCAAGCCGGTTCTCACCCTCTTTGCTCACGTGTTGCTGTGCATCCTGGCAGTGGCGAATCTCTTCGCCTCGCACTCATCTTTGATCGTCCGTGTTGTGATCTTCGTCGCGCTCATCAATGCCGCCCCGTTGCTCGCGATTGCGTATCGAGCCTGTCGGTTGAAACGTCTTTATGCACCTTTTAAATCGCTGCTGCTCTACCACATTTATTTCCTCTCACAGCTTTATGCATTGTGGAATGTTATGGGCTCATTCGGCGTGTCGCCTGAGGTTAAACACGCCAGGAGCGCACGTCTTCACAGTTCAGCAAAGCTCAGCATTCGCTCTGCCGATGAGATATCGGTCTTAGCCGATGCTGAGAATCGGATAAACGTAGAAACTGGGCTGAACAAGCCCGAGATCCACTGAAGGGCAGGTTCACCAGCTGGACCGAGCAGTGTGATTCGCGTCCGATCAAACTGCTCATCTTCCATTCGAACGCAAGTGGCGATACGATCCATGATGCACATGCCGTGAAGGAGAGCCAACTCTCGATTTCAGCAGGAGACGGCTTTAGCTACGCTGGATTCTTCTTCCGTAAACGGTACCTCTGCCACGATCGTAACCACGCATGCGGTTAATTTCACTTAACCACAGTTGCAGCCTGGAGCGAATTTGAACATGGATGTTGCCTGCCCTCTCGTAAGTGTGATCATCGTCGTACGGAACGGATGCCACGATATTCTTGGGGCGTTGGATTCTATTCGTGGACAGACCTACTCACATCTCGAAGTGCTCGTGGTAGACGGGATCTCCTCCGACGGAACTCAGGATCTGGTGCGGAAATATGCCCGAGAGGAGCCGAGTCCGCCCGTTGTCCTGCTTGATAACCCTGGGCGCATCCAGTCCTCAGGCTGGAATGTCGGCATTCGCATGGCGAAGGGACAGTACATAGTGCGCCTGGATGCGGTGCATTGCCGTCTGCATCCAAATTACATCAGTTTATGCTTGCAGAAACTCTTGGAACTTCAGCAGACCGATCCGCAGGTCGGCGCCATCGGGGGACGGAGGGAATCAGCAACTTCAAACGACGGGGCGTGGAGTCAAGCCATCGTCAAGGCGCAATGTTCGCGCTTCGGAGTTGGAAATGCGACTTACCGCTTCGGCGCGAGAGCTGGTTTCACGGACACATTGGGCGTGGCACTTTATGATCGTAACCTTCTCGCCCAGACTGGAGGGTTCGATGAGTCGCTCGGCCGTAGTGAAGACAACGACTTTCATGCAAGAATGCGCAAGCAAGGATTCAAGCTGTACTTCTACCCCGAGGCTCTGGCGATCTACTATCCGCGAGCCACTCTGGCCGGCATCGCCTCGCAGATGTACCACAATGGTTGGTGGATATCGGCGACTATTGTACGCAAGCGGAGCATTCCATTTGGATTCCGGCACGTGATTCCGTTTGTGTTTTACGGACTGTTAGTCTTGCTAGCCGCATTTGGCGCCATGGGATCCGTTCCTGCGAAAATATCATTCTTTCTGCTCATGGCGCTCTATATCGCCGCCGCTACGATTGCAGGGTTGAATTGCACGCGATCCTTCAGTTTCTGGCGAGTGATCTGGGTCTTCTTGACAATGCACGCCAGCTACGCAGCTGGGACGGCGGTGGGCTTCTTTGCCGGACGCAGTCGCCTTCCAGTAGGCCAACTCACAGCTCCGGGTGCAAACCTCTCGCGCCGCTGACGCCAGGCTTTTCCGCTGGCTGCAATCTGCGAGGCAAGCTGTGTCCCGCGATATGCTTGCTCTGGCGGTGTGTGCTACCTGCGACGGATCTTGGGAAAAGATGCAAGTCTTCGATTTGGCTGTGTTCATAGCTGAAACTGCTGTCGGCGAATCCGTTAAAAACCCACGAACACCGAATTATTCCAGGCCATGAAGGAAGAGGTAGATACTTCTGTGTTCAAGAGGGTAGCAAGCGCTCTCTACCCAGCGGCCCGCCTGCTGGGTGTGACTCTTTTCTTTGCTGCGCTCTTAACCTACCGTTCGACCGAGAACCGGCCCGTGTTCGGGAGGTGGTCCTATCCGTTCTTGTGCGTGGTGTTGGTCAGCGGCGGACTACTGATCCTCACATTCGTTCGATTAGGGCGTGCTTTTGTACGCTTGTCTTCTCCCCCGCGAACCGCCAAGCTTATCGATCTTGCTATTCTGTTATGGGGTGCTGCTTACTTCCTGGCTGCAAGACTTGAACCGAGCGAAGCCGGACGAGTAATCTATCTGAATTGTTTTGGATCATGTACCACAGCCTCCGCGCTTTTGGAATGGGTGTCGCTTGTGTTGCTGTTCGTCGCAGTGCTTCCTTTGATCTCCAGGGGCGTTCATGAAAAATGGGCAAAAGCGGGTCTCACGGTAGGAAGCATTTTGTTTATGTTCCTTGCTTTGGAGGGTTTTCTCCGAGTCAAAGCGGCCGTTGCTCCCGTCGATGAGGGCTACCCAACCTGTTCTTCGCTTCACTGGAAACGACGCTATGAACATTTAAACCGGGAAGGGTGGCGTGATGTCGAACACTCCAGCTCGGCTCTCCCGGGCACACGCCGCCTCCTGGTTGTCGGCGATTCGCTGGCGCTAGGATGGGGCGTCCCCAATATCCAGAGTCGCCTTGGTGAGCAAGTGGCAGACCGGCTTCGCAAAGAAACCGGCGAACAGTGGGAGCCAATTAACGCTAGCCTGGGTGGCGCTAATACTATTGACGAAATCGAATACCTAAAAAAAACAATTTCCTACAACCCGGATGTAGTGCTGCTAATCTACAGCTTCAACGATATCGACTACTTGGCCCCGCAAATTGTGCCGGCCCGCATTCCTCCTAGAGCCAGATATTATCCTCAGTACGTTCTTTACTCTAATTTTTATCTGTTCCAGGAAATCATGTTAAGGGTTCGCCTGGTCTACTACCGCTTCTTCGCAAACGAGGCACCGCCCGCCGAGGCCGACCCGTACATGGATCAGGCTCTGCTCTCCCGGCATTTTCAAGACATTGTTCGCTTTGTAAAGATTGCCTCGGAAAGGGGGGCCATCGTCCGAGTAGTTCCATTTGAGATGGATCCCGGACCGCAGTTCCGTGCGCGCTACAAGTTCTTCGTTCCGCAGGCAACGTCAGCTGGAATACCAATCTGTTCCCTGGAGCACACCTTTGATGGTTACAAGTTACCGCAGTTGACTGTGAGCATACTGGATGGCCACCCGAATGAACTGGCCCATGGCCTGGCGGCCAGTACGATTACCCATTGCTTGTCTCCGTTTGTCGGTTCATCGAGACACTGATGCAGTTGATTGCACTAGATCACTCCCAAACGAACGCTGACGCCGAAATACACAAGCGAAACACCCTCTGCAACCGTACGGATTTCGTTGATCGGCATGGACATCCGGTTGTCCCTCCCGTTAGAAGCAAGCTCCTTCAGTTGCTCTCATTCCCGCTAATCCTTTCGCTATGCACGGATCGGCAATGTGAATGTGTTTGGTGATGTCGCACAGCCCCTCTGCCGGACAAACTCGCCCAGCTACCTCAAAATTTGACCACGGCAAGTTACACTGGCCGGTGGTTATCCCGCACCCGGCATTGACCCCGTCTTGACCTTGTAGCCAACGGAATATCGGATCCTCAATTCCCGCCAGTTTGTAAGCGTCCTCACTTTCCATTCTTGAAGGATGCAGAGGATTTCCCGTATCGCCGGCATAACCTCCATAATGAGTTAAAGCCTCGACCAGAGGATACTGCCAAGGTGGCATGTACTTCTTCAATAGTGCTAACTGGGCATCCGTGTAATCCAAGAAAAAAGAGAGCGCCGGCTGGCGGAGCTTTGTCAGTATTCGTGCAAGGGTTTCTCAAATCAACGCAAATGTACTGGCAGGAACCGGCACCCGCGGTCGCCGGAAACACAAAGCTGGCCATTCTGCGCGTTCCGTTATTCTGCTCGCATAAAACGTTCATATAGATGGGGTGATAAATATGGCCCTGTATCATCTCATTCACGCGAATGCGGCCCACTGGCGCAACTATATTCATGCTGTCGGGCCCTCCGCCTGTTCCCCAGCCCTTCGGTTCATCGCGGTCATTGAAGACGCTAGCCGACGGATCGGAGTTAAGTGGGCAAGGTTTTTTCAGATCCGTAGATTTACAGTCAGGTAAGGCGGTATGTCGGCCCCCACCGTAATACAAATCGACGTACTTATTCTGCACTTGATCCCACACCGACAAGAAAGACTCGCTAGAAGCACCATTTGTAAATGCCTGATTCGGGGCATGGAAAGGTTTATTAATAGCATTGTACTGGCCGGCAGAGCTGCCGCCCCCTGTTATCACATAAGCAGGATCAGTAGCCTGGCCATAATAAGATGGAACACCATTGATGTCATTTGCGCTCCCGGAGTGTGCCCAAATCATGACATTGGTACTCCCGCCGGCGTTAGCATTGAGGGCTTGTACAGCTATGTCAACATCGTCGGCCATGCGATGACGCATCACATCGGAGGGCAGCCGCTGGGCAAAGAGACTATTGGGGCTGGGCACGCATGTGATTGGTTCCTGATTAGCGATTGAGAACGGTCCCGCGCAGGATAGCGTATCCTTTGTGGCGGGTGGGGTAGGCGCGCTCGGCTTGGTAATCTTTTGCCGCTCACAGGTTGCTAACGCCACCGCGGCCAAAAAGGACACGAGCAATGTCAATTCAACCTTCGATTTTCGCATAAACTCCACTTCGCATGAAACACGAGGACCCTGTCACGGTAAGACACTCAGCGGTCTCTTACGAAGTACCTTGCCATCGGGAGATAGGTTTTCACGAAAAGTCGCGAGACAAAATAATTTCGATACAGAGTACGCAGGCTCCGTGGAGCAACAGTATCACCCAACTCGTTCTCCGGCATTGACAATTGATATCCCATCTTCTTGAGAAAAGGACCAATTGCTTTTTCAAGCCTGAGCAGTTCACCTTTCGGATAATCCCTTTTCCATCGGCTGACAGGGTCGAAGCCGGTCTTGGTGGATTCAGCTTTGAACGAAGTATTCGGTTTGTTGACCGCACCTACTCCTCGCTGCCGGATGCGATCATAGTCCAGATCCTCGTCAATGAACTGGCCTATTCTGGCGAAAGTGTCGTGCGGTTTTGTTATCAAGTCTTCGAACCGGACTTCCATGTAGTCTGCCCCTAGCGCGGAACCCGCCCGCACACCGGCCTCAACCAGCCATTCCCAATACACACCGCACGTTACTAGACGGTGGGTTTTGCTCCATAAATAGGAATTCAGAAATCCCTGCCGGTCAAGCGACAAAGCCACATCCCGCCCGTCGCGAATGAGATGAATGATGAGCGCATCGGGCAGTGTGCGCTTGATCTCTTTCAAGTACAGGACGTGATCGGGAGTATGCTCAGCCCAGCGATCCTTGTTCTGCTGGCGCGCCATGCTCTCCATCACTATTCTAAGAAAGTCACCGCCATTGTTACATTCCTCGAGAATCCGCCTCTTAACTTCTTCAAGGTCGATATCTACTGGCTTAAAATAGCTACTCTGCGTCCATCGCGCGAACAGTTCTTCTCTGTTCTTGCGATGGGATAGACTCCCGACTCTGGTTACCAGTCCGCCAAACACGTGACTTTCCTGATCGAAAACTGGAAAAACACCTGACGAACACAACGCGTCAAACAAAAACGTCGTGCCAGAGCGGGGACAACCTACAACAAAAACAGGAGCCTTACTTCTCGACATTCCTGCTTCCCCCAGTTCCTTGAAACGATTAAGTACACTCAGTTCCACGGCTAACCCCCAAGAGATCATGCATCTGGATGCGAAAGCACTAACAATAAAGTCTCCAACGCAATCGGAAACACGGTTACAGCGCGTCGGTCGGGGAGAGACTTCCTTCCACACTCAACCGCATCCACAGTTCCAATACCAGCAAGCCCCAGATCAAATCCGAGCGATCGATTCCACGCGCATGCTCGGCGACGACGCGCTGCAACGTGTCGAGCCGAAACCAGCCGCGGGCCTTCACCTGCGATCCCAGGACGAATTCATCAACCAGATCCTGCCAGTCCCGCCGGAGCCATACATGGATCGGAGCCGCAAATCCCTTCTTCCTCCGCTGAACACATTCGCGAGGAAGATAGCGCAAAGCCAGAGAGCGCAATAGCGATTTCGCCTTAGCGCGGCGAAATCTCATAGGCGCCGGTATGCTGCTAGCCATTTCCAGAAGGTCGACATCCAGGAAAGGGCTACGCGCTTCCAGACTCATTGCCATGGTACCGCTATCTACTTTCGCGAGGTAATCATCGGGAAGGGTTGTGACCATATAAGCTTGCATTACACGATCCACATCCCAACTCCCAGCCCCACTCCCATTCTTGGGAAGCGCGTCCACGTAGTGTTCATTGTGAAGCCTGCCTGCAAGCTCATGCTCGAAGTCGGAGGTATAAAGCTGTGACCGGACGCTGGGCGACATTGCGGAATGAAAGGCGAACAAGGTCTCGCTTACAGGGGAAGCTGTCATTTGCAGGAAGGTTCCAGCCTGATGGCCGCGTCCGGTGGTTTTCGAAAGAGATCGACCTGTCGCCGCAAGCAACGGCAATGCCGGCCGCACCAGGAGGTTGCGCGCCCTTTCTGCCAAGTAATATCCGAGGAAATGATGGTAGCCGCCAAAGGCTTCGTCGCCACCATCGCCAGTTAGGACGACAGTAACCATTTCGCGCGCTCTTTCTGCGATCGCGAAAACATTTGCAGCCGATGCGTCGGCCAGTGGCTCGCCCATGGCACCCACCAGCCGACAGAGGCTCCGCCGGAAGTCGCCCCCAACTTCCAGTTCGTGGTGGTCCGTTCCCCACCTATCTGCCACCGCCTTAGAAAATTGACGCTCGTCGAGTTCCGGATCCTCGGTAGCCACTGAAAAGGTGCGAACTCGAGGGCATATTTCCGCCGCGAGGGCAGTGACCAGGCTAGAGTCCACGCCTCCAGAAAGAAGGACGCCTATCGGAACATCGGCAATCAGTCTCCGCCGTATCGCGACCTTGAGTGCCTCTGCGATGCGTTCCAGCCATTCTTCCTCGGAGTAATCCTTCTTAGGCCGCAGAAAGTCGACATGCCCGTGAGTAAAATCCCTCCGCTTTCCATTTGCGTCCAGCGTAAGGGCATGGCCGGGAAGCAACTTCTCGACTCCCTTGAAAATGGATCGCGGACCGCATACATACAGGTGACATAGCAATTGATCGATCGCGATCGGGTCCGCTTCGGGCACGTAGCGAAGTCCCTTCAAAAGGGCACGCGCTGACGAGGCAAAAGCGAGTTCTCCATCCCTGATGCTAAAAAAGAGGGGCTTTTTGCCCACCGTATCGCGTGCTAAGTGGACCGTATGTTGAACGTGGTCGAACAGGCAGAAGGCGTACATCCCGCGTATGCGTTTTAGTAATTCGTCAATGCCCCATTCTTCACACCCATGAACGAGGACCTCAGTGTCAGTGCGGGAACGGAATACATGTCCCTTGCCTTGGAGTTCTTCGCGAAGCTCGAGGAAGTTATAGATTGCGCCGTTGAAGACGACTTCGACGGAGCCATCCTCATTCGACATCGGTTGAGCACCGTTTTGAGAGAGGTCGATGATCGAAAGCCGTCGATGACCGAGCACGCATCCCGGGCTGGACGTAAGACCAGCGGAGTCGGGACCTCGGTAGGTCATGACGTCTCGCATGGCCGTTACGCGGCCAGTATCAACCGTTCCCCTGTCGGGCCGAAATATACCGCAAATGCCACACATGATGAGTGCCGATCACCGGTCAGGTGGAAGCTATTCTTAACAGGGGGGAGCAGTTATTTCAATCGGGATATCGAGTATTATCCCGATCGTTAAGATAGCATATAATATCTTTCAAATCAATTAGATAGCGAATCTGACGCCGTGGAGTCAAGAAAGCGCCTCGGATAGTCATTCAGCTTGACGACAGCGAATCCGCCTGGCTCCATTCCAGCCTTTTGCTTTCCCTGAGAAATCGCAGATGCCACACCTTAGGGGACATAATCAATTTCAACGAAACCTAAAGCCTTCATTTTCTTCAAACGTGGCTTGATCTGCTCTTTCATGTACTGATTTATGTCAAATGTCCTTATCTGCCTTTACCTTAGTACAGGACCTTCTAGCGGTGATGGAAATCTGGTGCTCAGTCAAGGAGATGTCCTCCATTCCCAGCTCGCGGAACCAGCGGTAGACAGTAGGGTAGGTGTTGCGGTGCGCGAACACCGGGGAGTACCCATCGAAGTCTGAGCAGACCCGATGCCACGCTTCGTTGTAGTCTGACGAGGGGATGAATCTGTTGTAAATCACCCGGATTGGGCCCAGATAGCGCATCCAGCTTACGATTGCGTAGTTGTGGAAGACCAAGAGGGAGTATAGAAGCCACATCGGGAGTTTTGTTGCCACCTTCCGGTAGGCATCGTGCATCTTTGACTCAGGATAGACGTAGATGCTTATGTTCCCACCGGGCTTAAGGAGTTTCGCAAGATAGCCGAGGGCCGCTTTCACATCAGGCGTGTGGTGGAGGACGCCGAAGCTGAAAATGTTGTCGAAATGCTCCTGAGGAAAGGGGAGATTATAGATGTCCGCCTGGATCAGCCCGACGTTCTTGCGTGTTAGGTACTCGCTGGCGCAGAGCTCGATCGAGTCGGTGCTCAGATCGACTCCCACCACGCGAACACCGCGGTCCGAGAAGAAGCGCACCCAACGCCCGTATCCACAGCCAGCGTCCAGCAGGACGTTCTTCCTGTACTCCTCGATTGGGATCGGGGTGAGATCCGAAAACATCTGCTCGGCCGAACCTTCGGTGCTGTAATAGTCCCAGTGCTTACGAACCATGCGGCGCTGGAATGAGAAGGTGTTAACGTACTTGTCCGAGTCCACGAAGCGGGGAATCCCTTTGCGGATGGGATAGGTTCCAGCGCAGGAGGGACAAATAAGCATACCCTCCATCACCTGGTCTTTCTCCTCACTCTCGACAACCAGTTCGAAGGACGCAGCTTTAACAGCTTTACAGGTAGGACAAATGAGGTGATGGAGTAGCCAGCGCTGCATCGGAATCTCCGTTTTCGTCCCAAAAACCGCGCACATCGTACACCCATCCCGCCTGTTCTCGCCAGTGTGAAACGATTTTCATACAGGGCCGCCGCCGACAGTCCGAGATCCACCCAGCGCCGCTGAAAATTGCTCTGTATTCCGCCATTTTCACAACACCTCTCCTTATCCTTACCCCAACCCGCTGTAAATGCAGATGATACTTTCGACCTCGTCCAAGAGTTTACGGTTTTCAGTTCAATCTTTCACGATGCGACAAGGACGCAAATTGCAGCCGAGATGGTTCGTGTACTGAAGACGGGTGGTTTACATTATCTTCTTGTGGACAGCCCATGGAACCCGGATGTCCGCGGACTAGCGAAGAGGGCAATACGCAAGCTCTTTCCTCAGTGCTGCTATCAATTTCGAGCGGGTCACGGTGGCACCTCCGATATCTCGTCGGATCGGAACTATTTCAATCAGAACATCGAGCATTCGCTCAAAAAATCAAGAATAGCATATAATATCTTTTGAATCAATTAGATAGCGAATCGCGGTAGTGGCGCAGTTCAAACTGCACCGCTACCGCGTTCTTTGGATAAGCGAATCCTGCAGCCAGTAGACATCGGCGAATTAACCAGCCGGTGTTGTCCCTTCAGAAGCAAGCTCCTTCGGATGCAGTCATTCCCGCTAGTCCTTTCGCTATGCACTGATCGGCAATGTGAATGTGAGCCGAGAGGGAGCACAGATTGTCGGCTCCCCCGTTCGCCGTCGGACAGCTGCCACTCCATTTCATATTTTGCCAGTTCAGATTGCAGCCTTGGCTGCCGCAGGTGCTCCCGACATCATTCGGCTGACCCTTGAGCCAACCGAGCAGCGGGTCCGTTATTCCCGCGGCCTTGTAGGCCGTGGCATCCTCAATCCGCGAGGGATGCAGCGGATTCCCGGTGTCGCCTACATATCCACCGAAATGCGACATTCCCTCCAGAAAAACGTACTGCCATGCCGGAACGTACGGCTTGAGCAAAGCCAGTTGAGCGTCGGTGTAATCCAAGAAAACGAGCGCTCCGCCCGGAGGCGCATGGTCAAGGTGGGCTCCCGACTGTCCGCCGCAGGACTGAGCACCGTAAATTGTATTGGGGAAAACGATCGCTGGCACGGTGGACGATCCGCCGTCGCCGTCACTGGGCTGCTGGCATATCGTGTTCAGATAAATCGGGTGATAGATGTGTCCTTGAATCAACTCCTGCACGCGAACATGCCCGAGCCCGGCAGCCACATTAAGACTGTCGGCACTGAGGATTCCGTAAGCTCGGGTTTCATTACGGTCGTTCATGTTGCCATAACCGGCAGCGGGGAAGGAACACGGATCACCGAGTGTACCGGCATGGCTGCTGTTGGGGCAAGAAGGGAAGGTATGCGCAGGACGATTCCCGGAACTGCCCCAATAGAAGTAAATCATGTTATTCGATTCTTGATCCCAAATCTGCGTGAACTGGTCGGAATCTCCTGAACTGGGTTGCGCCCCAGAGGGCGCGTGGAACGCTATATTGGTTGGGCTGTAGCCTGACACGGTAGGCGTGTTGCCACAACTGTTGTAACCAGACTGGTTGCCGCACATATAGTAGGGATCGCTGGTCTGGCCGTAATAGAAAGGCACTCCATTATTGTCTTGAACGCTGTCTTGCGCAGCAATGACGATCTGAGAAAATGGGGAGCAGCCAGAGCCGTAACAAGCCACCATCGCATCTTGTGCTTCGATCTCGCCATTCACCGCTAGGTGCGACATGACATCGGCCGGGAGTCGTTTGCCAAACAGACTGCCCGAACTCGGTACGTTGGTGATGTCTTCCTGGTTGAAGACGCTATACGGACCACTACCAGTACCGCCTGTCTGAGTAATTGTTATGGCAGACTTGGCGTACTTAGTAGGGTCGGCAACACTGATGGCGGAGACGGTATCTGTGGTTTGACTAGTGACCAGTGGGGCTGTGTAAAAGCCGGAAGAGGATATAGACCCCATTGCAGCAACCCACGTCACGGCGGTATTGGACGTTCCTGTCACGGTAGAGGTGAACTGCTTTGATTGGCTCGATTGCAATGCTACAGAACTTGGCGACAATGAGACTTTTACGATTGGTGGCGCATCATTTTCAGCGACTGCCGAGCCGATTACCGGGATGCTGACTTGGCTCAAGTGCGGCTGCGGCGGATATTGTCTGGAAGGCCCCTTGGGCGAGGCGTACTCAACCGGTTCTCCAGACCGCGTAACCAAGGTGACTGTCCCGGAATAGTTCCCAGCGCTCTTAGGAGTAAAGGTCGTTCGTAGTTGCACTTTCTGGCCGGGCTGAAGGGTGACCGTTCCAGTCCAACCTTGGAGGGCGAAGACCGAAGTGGGAACAATCGTCGCTGACACAATGGTTTCGCTGGATTTTCCCAGATTGGTCAGGCTAAGGACGCTAGTGACCCCATTTGAATTCGATTGGATAGTTCCGAAATCGATTGTCGCAGGCGAGGGCGACAGGGCGGCTTTTGTCGTGGAACCCATCGGTGAAGACGGCGTACTGGCACTGACGCCACTGCATGCCGTAAGGAGCAACGTTAAGGCGAAAGCCAATAAGAGGTTTAGAAAAGCGAAGCGAAAGGAAAGTTGTCTCGCTAGTCTGTTCTCGGGAGAGGATTTCATTTTGGGCCTCCGCAGCGTTTGAGATCGTCGTTCAAGGGGTTGAGTCGAGTTTCTGAGAATGAGCTAAGAGTAGATAGATAACGTTTGTCCTAGCCCTCTAGTGCACACCTGGTCCATGACCCTCCGATGATCTTCGGTTCGCCGGGCAGTTTACGAATGGGTGTTATGAACTTGCGGAAAGGTTTTGCAAGCCGGTATCCAAGAGGACAGATTTGAACGCACTCATGGCGCGGTTTCACACCGGCGAGAAGAGATGAAACGAAACTCGCGAATTTGATAGTCCCACTGGAAGCAGTTGTACGGAGTTTTCCCGCAGCGCTCTATGATTGGACGGGACTGCGGCGATGAATTGCTATTCCGATCTGGTTTTTGTCTATGCCGGAGCTAAGGAGAGAAAGTTGGTCGCATTAGGGCTGTACTGGCAAACAAGGTCGGAAGCCTGTTGTGGAGCACGACTCCTGGCGATTCGCGTAACTTTGCTTCGTTGGCGTGGCCGTGTCTTTGAAAAGCGGTCGGCGTGGTCGAAGCGTGGTCGTTGGCCCACGGGGCTGATCTAGCTGCCAATTTGTCTTGACCGGGTGGGTGAAAAACTGCCAACCACATTGATATTTGTTATCGCCAATTCCTCCAGAGCAATCGATTCAAAGCGGGCGTCGAGCGGGAACCCGCGCTTCAGGGCCTCTAGCGATGGTGCGTCCAAATTCTCAGCTTTTCTAGCTATGAACACACCTTCCTCCTCGAACAACCTGAAGAATTCGGGCGCGCGCAACCGGTTGTGATACATGTACTGATTTCCCGCCAGTCTCTGCCATCGCTCGTCGCTAAATTGCAAAAAGTTTATTTTCGTAATGGAGTCGTCTGCGTAGGCGAAATGGTCCGAAAGGTCAATGGAGTGTGAGAGTACTCCCTCCGGGCGAAGCAGACGTTTCGCCTCCTTTAAAATGTTTCGAATTATGGATCCAGGGACGTGTTCAAAAACCGCATAAGAGAAGTGAAAGTCGAAGGAATTATCCGGAAAAGACAAACGTCTCGCATCCGCCGGCGCCAACCACTCCGTATCAATCAAATTCAAGAAAGCCGGAAGATCACCCTTGAACGCCATCAGTTGGCCGAGGCGATTCTGCAACAGGTCGGGGTTGCAGTAGTCCTTGAACATCTCTTTGATCTTCTCTGGGTGCTGGCATATATAACGGTTGGATGCAGCCACCAGGGCGGGCGAGAGGTAGCGATGGAGGTCCACGGTAACGGTTTTCCCAGCACCGCAGAGCCACATAGCGGTAGGAACACCAACGGCCCTACCAGTGCCCACCTCTAAGAAGCGTTTCCCAGTGACGGGAATACCTGCCGAATGTAAGCGCTGCAGCACCCGCGCCGCCACCTGCAACCACTCCATCGGATCGAACCGATCTGACCTTAACTCCCCGAACGTGCGCTGCGCTGCGTAATAGATTTTCTCCGACGCAGGAAGCGCCGATATCACGTTTTGAATGAGAGCCTTGTGACGCCACTTCATCCTTCGATCTTCCTCCGGGAACAGCAAGTCCGCATTTTCATCCTAACTTTCGAAGCGGCATTTTACCAAGCTGAACCGCACAGCGATGAGCAGCCGGGCACATCCAAAGCCAGTTTGCGCATCAATTTCGGTTCCGTAGAGAATAAAGATTCGAGTTCCCGGCTAGAGCGCTCAGATCGCTGAATGTGCCTATAGGGGCCCAGTCTACGATGTACTGGATGGCCGAACCGCAATGCGGCGGTTTGTGAGTTGTTTCAAGCTCGTTCGTGGTGTGACATCCCGGCGGCCAACCCGTCACTTTCCCGGCTTGTTCTCCTGTAGGTGCCTGAGAATGGCATCGAACGAAGTGAGTTGCTCCATCTGTTCTGGATCGAATTGAATCCCGAATTCCTCTTCAATCGTAGCCAGTAACGTCACCAAAGCTACCGAATCCCAGCCGGCCACCGAAGTGTTGGAAGCCTTCGACGCGTCGGCTTTGTTTAGTTGTGGGAAAACGCCGAGAAAACAGCCGATGAGCCTCTCGTAGTTGTTATCCATCCGGGCGGTGTTTTTCATGGTAAAGAGGTGGACAATTCTTCCGGAAAGCTTCCCGCGTCACTACGACCTCGCCCTCGGGCACCTTGCCGGTCAACTTCGCCAAAAAATCGCGCACAGGACCATTTCGTTCGGTGGCAACAAAAAAGAGCTTTACCTCTTGCGCGCCGAAGTGCTCGAGCAAGTCCTCCAAGCAATGATATTCGATCCGCCGTGAAAAAGCGCGGCAGCTCATGACCCATGTACTTATAATGAGTCGTTTTCCTTCTCGATGGCCGGCGACTACCGATATTTTTCCCAGGCGCGCAAACCGGTCCTGATATTCCGCGATTTGCAACCAGTGCCCGTCCCGGGCAAGCTGCGACGACCACACCGCCTCCGTATATCGCACTCCGTTCAGATTAAACTGGTTGGTTTTATTGACAAGCTCCAATGCTCTCTTATCGAGGGGAGTCTTGCGGTAGATCAAGGTAAGCTGCCCTTCGGCGTTCTGCAACACCCCATCCAGAGTTGTGGAAGTGGCGGTGGTTTGATGAAAGGCGTGGGATTGGCGAATGCTGGCCACCCGGCCCCGGTCCTCTTCGTGAAGCTGCCGCTTTCCGAACCGATCCCGTAACAGCCGAAAAAAGTCGAGGATGGCACTGGGGTCCTGTTTGGGAAACGATATGCATTCAATCTCCGGATGAGCAGCTTTCACCTCGGCCAGTTCCAGAGCATTATCATCAACGAACACTACACTGTCGGAGGCGACGTTCCAGGCTTGCAGAATGCGCCCGATGGATTCCGACTTGGGTCCCCGTGATGCCTCTACCGGGTACACCTGTTGCGGATCTAACACCAAGTCGGTTCGCTGGAACGCTTCGTGCACCAGTGAGGAGTCGTTGTTGGACGCGACTGCAACCAGCACTCCCGCCATCGCCAGAGCATTCAGCAATTGCTGGTAGATCGCATGCAACTGGCTATGATGGTCCAGGTCCCAGGAAATGCCGTCGATGCCATCATCTCCCAATATGCCTTGCCAAACCGTGTCGTCCAGGTCGGTGATCAGACCTTTCTTCTGACGGCCGCGGGCTCACCAGTTCCACCAGCAGCCTGGCAATGTGGTCGGCATGGGCCAACTGGTAAGGAAACCCGCTGGCCAGTTCGGCACGAATATCGTGTCTCGTTGCCGGCGGAGAAATCCGGTCCAGCTCTGCCGGACTGATCATGCCTATCGAGATGCCTATCGAGGGATGACTCACCCACTGCTCAGCGAAACTATCCAAGAGCACTCTCAGGCTCAGCTGCAACTCATCAGCTTCGCATGGACGGCGAAACGAGAGGGGAGGGAGCGAGAGCGTGGGCAGGCAGATCGCTACGGGTACACATCGCGCCGCAAGCTTTTCGATCGCCGATTGCAGCCGCGATAGTTGAGTTTTCGCATCCCTTACGATTTCCGGCAATTTGGCCGGGTCCCAGCTACCGATTGTGCGCAGACCCAGGCGCGCATCCAGATCGGGCCACTCGATGACGATCAAGGCGAAATCCTGCGGGTCCTCCAGACGTTCGAGCGTACCTGCAAGATCGCCATACAACCCAGTCTTCACCTGGACTGCCTGACCCGGGAAGGCACGGCGCAAGTAAGCACACACGAAGGTCTTGAGATGCAACGGCATGAAGCCGCAAGAGAGGCTGGCCACACACGCTTTGGCACCGGGTGGTACCTGTTCGTGCTCTATTTTAAGAGCGTCAATGAGCTTCATCGGCAATGCTCAGACCTTTGCTTCGCGGTAACAATAGATCCCTTGCTGGGCCAACGCTTTCGTCGTGCGCAAAATGTCTGCGGCGTTGAGCACAGTGACCTTCAGACTGCCCAGTTTCCGATAGCGCCACGCACGTTCCTTCCGCAACGCATCCTCCAAGGCTCTCAGGCTCCGGCGGCCTGAGACGCCAGGATCGTACAGGCGCATAGGAGAGGTCTCCACCACATTCCCGTCCACACGGCAACGCATGGTAAAGACTTCCGAAGTGAAGGGCGAAAACGGCATCTCGTCTTCGATCAGTTCTTCGACGCAGTGAAAGAATGTCAATGGGGAAATGCCAACCCCGAGTAACAGAATCTTACCGCCCTTTTCCAGCAGGCGAAAGTAGGGGGTCCCACGGCCGCAAGGCGTCGCAGCCAGATGATGGTCCTGCACGAAGTAGCTCGCGTCGGGACCCCACACAGCCACCGAGTGTGTAGGGTGCAAGCTGCGCACCACTCCTTCAGAGCGGCGAAACAGTTCGGTTAGCAACCCGACTCTAGATGGGCTCCGCGCCAGATCAAAGATTTTTGCTTCGCGAGCATAAGCGATGGCACTTCCCGAGAACGACAGAGTCGGCATCATCAAAGTTCCATGTGGACCGACTGCCTGTTTGAGTACCCTGATCACGTCCGGTGCTTTGCCGCGGAAACCGAGAAACTCAGCAAAAGAGCTGTGAACCAGCACCACATCCCCATCGCTGATGCCGAGTTCACGCAGCGTCGAGAGAAGGTCAGCCGTCGTGAAAGGATGACTGTAACGATAGTAAGTGGACTTCGTACCGTAATAGTATTTACGCAGGCGCGACTTCACACCTTTGGGCAACCAATCAAGCATTATTTCCACCGGCCCGAGTGTGCGCGTTGATACGCTGTTCAGCGAGGAGCGCATCAATAAAGAATTTTGTCGCCCAATTTATGACCATAAAGGGGCAATAATCACCCCAGACCGGCCATGATCCCGCCACGCTACCGCGAATGGCGGGATCCGGGCTTGCGATATCATGCCGCGCCATAAGATACAGGTTGGCTCTGTGGAGCGACTCGCGGTATTCTTCGCGCCCTGCGAGTTCGTAAAGTTGGGACCAGACGATTGAGGTTTGGGCAGTTCCGGTCAGACAGCACCATTCGACAGTTCCCGCCATCGAACTGTTAAAGCGTCCCGGCAGAAATCCCGCTTGGATCCATGGATTTGAGCAGTTTGTCCGCGGTACGGGCGGCAGACTCGACAAAGTCTTGGCGACCAGTCAACACCCCGATTCCTATCAGGCCCTGCATCGTATATGCAATCGTGTGCAGAAGCGGACGCTGCGGATCCGAAAGGCAACAATCCGGAAACCATCCGTTCGGGGCTTGTTGGGCGACGGTGTATTCGGCATTGCGGACGGCAGCTCGTACCACTTGCTCGTTGCCGATGGCTCGACCCATCCTCGCCAGACCCCACGCCGCTTTTACATTGTAAAGGGTGGCGCCTTTTTCGGCGTAATCTGAATTGCCGCGGATCCAGTGGCCGTTGGATTCCTGCATTGACATCAGCCAAGCGGCGGCACGCTCTCCCGCTCTGGCAAATCGCTCGTCACCTGTCTCTTCGTATAAGGATGCCCAGCCTAACAGGACTTGCCCTGTGTTGAATACGGCTGGAGTGGGGTTCTTGTTAACTTGTCCGCCCATGACAGCGCCACTGGCCATCTGCACCGCAATTTCCCAAAGGCCCATCTCGATGGCCCGCTCAAGATACTCAGCGATTCGATAGATCTTGGACAATTCAACGAACGTACAAATGATGTAGCCAGTGGTCTCGGGATAGCTTGGCTGAAAGCCCTGACGGAAACGCGCGCCGTATGAGACTCCCCGATCGGTTCCAAAGTCCTGAGCTCGCTTCATCCATTCAATGGCTTCGTGGAGATGCACGTTGGGGTCGAGATTGTTGTGCAGGTCGGTATAGCAGCCAGACAACCTAACCCGTTCCCATGTCTGGACCAGCGGACGGACTGCCCTTCTGACATAAGCCTTTGGCACTGACGCAAGATTCATTCACCGCACCCCTTGTAAAGGCACCCTGGCCCTGAAAACGCGATAGTATCGGAACCGTCAAGGTCGGAGCGGACTGCCAAGTCGAGGTTAGCCAATCCTGGGCCTCTGGCTATGCGGACTGCGGTTTCCCTTATCCCGCTCTACCAACTCAACGAGGAGATTATCCCGACCCTTCATCCAGGCGATGCGCCGCTGATCGAAAGCAACGGCCTCGGTCGGGGGGCGGAGCAGCAGCATTTTTTTCGACCGCAAGTGATCACAAGCGGCATCAATGTCCACTGTGGAATAACACACATGATTCAAGCCTCCTCCCTTTTGCAGAGCGTTGCTCAGGAAGCTGTTGGGAGCATCCGGCGCCACTAACTCGAGATAGACATTCTGTCCGGGAAAAGCGAGGAACTGAACATAAGCGGTCTGCTTCGGATCATGGATAATTTCGCTCTTTAGCTCGTAACCGAACCTCTCTACGTACAGCGCAGAATGTTTTTCGATCAAATCCACCAGCATTCCCACGTGATGGAACTGCAAATCCGTTGACATTGGATACCCTCGGCAAATTCCCGGACTGCGGCGTTGTGAATGCCCCATTGTTGCATGATGGGCCGCAGTTCCTTCGCTGAATAACGCGGACACGCCGTCCATCCAGCCAGATTATATTATCGTGACCTTCGCTGGGGCCAGCTAACCCGCGGAGACTTGAAGATGCCAGGATCGCCTGACGCTGACTGGGCCCAACCCGCGCATCTTTAACACGCCGCATCGAGGAACAGAGGTGAGTAAGCCACTGCAAAACCTGAGATTTATCTTCATTATTTGGAAAGGCGGCAAACCGAGGCGTTACTACGAGGGTGCCGTTTCGTCAATGGCACTTTAGTGGTGTGTGGATGCAAGGAAACTTGTACTACTATCTTGCTTGGAGACCAAGTGGAATCAGGCCATGGGCGCGGCTTTTAACGGGTCGCGCCACTTTTTCCAGGAACGACGAACTGCCTGCTCCAATGCCCGCCCGACCGGATTGAAAGTCACGACGCAGCGTATCGCAACGCGATGTCGGCATTAAGCTGTTCTTGAAGTCGAAGGAAATTCCGATTTATAGAAAAATGCCCCGGCTCTAACGCTGAGGCTAGGAGACTGCCACCCATGCACTACTCAAGCGCTCGTCTGGTAAATGCATTCACGACCTTCGGCCTTTCTTCTCCTATTCGGTTCTCTTCCTTAACGGTTGCGGCGGCTCCTCTATGGTGGCGGCAACACCGTGACGCCGGTCAGTATTTCGACCGCGGCGTTACCCATCGGGCAGGTCGGCATTGCCTACAGCGCGACCCTCAACTGCCACGGGCGGGACGGCACCCTACGCTTGGTCGCTCACCAGTGGTGCGCTACCAGCCGGCCTGTCACTGAGCGCATCGACGGGTGCCATCACCGGTACGCCCACCGCCGCGGCAAACGCTACGCCGCTTACATTCATGGTGAAGGATTCCGGCACTCCGGCTTCCACAAATAGCACGAGTCTAACGCTTACGATTGCTCCCCCGCCCGGAGTCAACATTACAACCGCCTCGCCGCTGCCTTTTGGGCAAGTCGGCGTCGCCTACACGGCAGCCCTTACCGCGACCGGAGGTCTTCCTACCCTACACTTGGAGCCTGGCAAGTGGCAGCACCCTCCCGGGAGGCTTGTCACTGAATGCCTCGACGGGCGCAATCACCGGGACACCCACGGTTACCGGGAGCTTCAGCCCCACTTTCAGCGTTGCCGATTCCAGCACTGACACGGCAGCTGCAAGTCTCACGCTCGCCATCAGCCCTGCAACCATCACGGTCAGCATATCTCCGGCCCGCGGCGGACTGACCATCACCCAGGGACTTTCCGTGACCGCCACTACCAACGACCTTGGCGGCGTAAATTGGACCACAACCGGAGGCAGCCTCTCGTCATCAACCAGCTTGACCGGCGTCGCTGTCACCTACACGGCGCGCTCCTCGGCCGGTCATGTACACCGTCACCGCCACCAGCGTGACCAGCCCCACGACCAGCGCCTCCACCACCTTCGCCATTACCGACCTTGCCGCTGTTGCTACCTACCACAACGATCTTGCCCGTGATGGCGCGAACACGCAGGAATATGCGCTTACAACTTCCACCGTAAATACTTCGACCTTTGGCAAGTTGTTCTCCTGCACCGTCGACGGTGCTGTCTATGCGCAGCCCCTATGGCTGGCCAATGTGACCGTGAACGGCGCAAAACGCAACGTCATCTTCGTCGCTACACAACACGACAGCCTGTTCGCCTTCGACGCTGACAACAACACCTCCCCGTGCACTCCGCTCTGGAATGTGAGCCTCATCGACTCCAACCATGGTGGGAGTTCTGGCGAAACTACCGTGCCCTCCGGCATGTCAGGTTTCCTCGTCGGCTCGGGTAATGGAGATATCACTCCCGAGGTCGGCGTGACCGGTACTCCTGTCATTGATCCATCGACAGGTACACTTTATGTGGTATCCAAATCCGTAAACCTCTCCGGCCCGACCTTCTACCAACGTCTGCACGCCATCGACATCACCACTGGCAATGAGAAGTTCGGCGGCCCGGCCAATATCACTCCTTCCAACGTCACTTACCCGGGCAGAGGTGATGGCGGTTCGACAGTCAGCTTCGATGCACAGACCAGAGGGTCAGCGGTCCGGCCTCGCTCTTGTCAACGGTGTCGTTTACGTTGCCTGGGCTTCCCATGAAGACAATCCGCCCTACTACGGCTGGATCGTGGGCTTCAACGCGTCAGATCTAGCCATCGCATCCATTTTCAATGCGACTCCTAACGCGCAATACGGCGGCATTTGGATGAGCGGCGGCGCCCCCGCGGCTGACGCAAATGGCAATGTTTATGTCATCACCGCCAACGGCACATTCGACGCAAACAATGGGGGCGAAGACTATGGAGATTCTTTCCTCCAACTCTCAGGGAACTTGATCGTTTCTTCCTATTTCACACCGTCTGACCAGGCAATGACGAATGCCAACCGATAACGACTTCGGTGCGGGCGGCTCGGCAGTAGTTCTGGATTTAATCTCAGGCAGCCCCAGGCACCTGGTCGTTGGTGGCGGCAAGGATGGCACTCTCTATCTCTTGAATGGCGACGATATGGGTGGCTTCGGAGACTTCAACGCCCTACAGTTTTTCAACATTGGCCGCGGGATTTTTGCTACAGGCGCATTTTGGAACAACAATTTCTACATTGCCGGGATCTTCGGCCCTTTGGTCGCCTATTCGTTCAATCCCACCACTAACCTCTTCGACCCTTCTGTCTCCACACAGTCTGCGACTAGTTTTGGCTTTCCTGGGTACAACGCCGTCCGTCTCTTCCAGTGCTTCGAACAATGGCATCGTCTGGGCACTGGACAATTCCAATTACTGCACCAACCAATCCCCTGGTTGTGGACCGGCCGTTCTGCACGCTTACGACGCGACTAACCTGACCAATGAACTTTGGAACAGCAGCATGGCCGGCGGCGATGCGGCGGGCAACGCAGTGAAGTTTGTCGTTCCGACCATTGCGAATGGCAAGGTTTATGTAGGAACGCGCGGAAACAACGTCGGGGGCGGCACGACCTCGACCAGTGTCCCGGGTGAACTTGACGTTTACGGTCTCAAGCCAAACTGATCGTCACCAAAATCAGGTTTCGCCTTCAAAGCTCCTACGTGGCTACCTTCAATGCTTGCAGGGATACGGGAAACTTGGTCGGGGTTTCGCATCGATGGCGAGTGGAGCCAGACGCGGATATCGATAAACAGAAAGATCGCTGTCCCGCCACAGGAAGCAAGGCGAGTGCCAAGCATAGTGGCTGTGCAAGTGAAACGGCACGACTACGCGATGTAACCTTGGATTGAACGGCTGCCCATCGTATGGCATACTTCCGCTACCCAACTAAACCAAGCTAACAAAATGCCAGACGCTCTCGAAGGGACGCGGCAGGATCAAAGATCGCTTAGGCTCTGGAAATGGGGCTTGCGCCTGGCAGCCGTCGGATTTGTATTCACCTACAGCTGGGTCAACCGATTTTTCATGGGCGTGGATGGGATTTCCTACCTGGATTCGGGCTACGCCTACATGAGGGGCGACTGGCACATGGCGGTCAACCCTTACTGGGGGGCAGGCTACTCCTGGCTGCTCGGGGCATTTCTGACGCTTTTTCGCGTGCCACCCTATTGGGAATCCATGGGCGTGCACCTGATGAATGTTCTCATCTTCGTCGCAACGCTCATCGCGTTCGAGTACTTCCTCATCGGAGTGATTCAGCTTCGCAGGCAGGTTCCGTGCAGCCGAAGTCGGCCGAATTCCGTTGACCGACTGGGCGTGGTGGGTGCTGGGGTATTTGCTCTTCATAGCGATCAACCTCTTCATAGTTGCCGTGACTAATGTGACGCCGGATGTTTGCATCGAAGCGATTGTGTTGCTGGCTTCGGGGCTCGTAGTTCGGATCGCTGCTGGCCGTGATGGCGTGCGCGTCTATGCCGCGTTGGGGGCGACGCTGGGCTTGGGTTTTCTCATCAAGTCACCGATGCTTCCGTTGGGTCTGGTTTACCTGGGCGTTGCCTGGCTGGCGTCTCCGCGATTTCTCCGTGCGTATGGGCGCGTGGCCATGGCGCTGGTGATTTTCTTGCTCATCTGCGCGCCCTTATATCCTGGCAATCTCGCGCGCGGCAGGACACTTCACAATCGGTGAAAACGGGCGCATAACCTACGGCAGTGTTGTCATGGGGATCAACGATTTCTCTTACTGGAAGGGACAATTTCCCGGTGCAGGAACTCCCCGGCACCCTGAAGCAACCCGCAAACTGATGAGCGACCCGGAGGTTTACGAGTTCGCTCCAGGCACAGGCGGCACTCTTCCTCCTTTTTATAATCCTGCCTACTGGGCCGATGGTCTGAAATTACACATGAATTGGCGAGGTCAGTTGCTTGCGTTGCGGAATGACGGCCAGAAAGTTTTGGACGTCTTTTACTATCTTCGCGAGTTTGTTCTGGTACTTCTGGTCCTGCTATTTCTACAGGAAAACCCTTGGGCTTTCCTGCGGCGCCTGTTTTTCTGCTGGCCTATCTGGTTGCCCGCGCTGGTGGCGGTTGCAATGTATGCTCCCATCCTCATCGAGCTGAGATACATAGGCGCTTACGTCCTACTGTTCTGGGCAGCGGTCAGCTTCTCGCTTGAGTTTCCCGACTCTCTGCTCACGCGACAGCTGTTTCGCGCGACGGCATTCGCCCTTGTTGTCCTGGTCGGTTACCGCTTTCTCCATGAGCCGACGGGGGTATTGCGGCAAAGTGGTCCTCCCGTGAACGTGCAATGGAGGGTTGCGCAATCTCTCTTGCAGCGGGGCATTCGACCGGGAGACCGGGTCGCTCAGATGCTGTTCCACACCAGGGATGTCCACTATTGGGCTCACCTGGCCGGAGTCTCCATCGTGTCAGAAGTACCATTCGAGGAGGAAGGAAAATTTTGGGCCTCGAGCCCGGAAGTCCAAAGACGCGTCGAACTTCTCTTGCAACAGACAGGTGCGAAAGTCTTGGTGACGCAGAATCCCCCCTCGCTGCCGCCCGGCTCTGGCTGGGAGACCATCCCGGGAACAGACTATGCCGTGATTTCGTTAGTGCCTCGGTAAACGAACCCCATCAAGTTGCTCCGCGAGCCCCAATGAGATCAACAGTTTCAACCCCTTTACCGATGTCGCTACCGCGAGGCCAACTCCACTTAAGTGCCATTGACGAATTTGCACACCCGTTCTACTGTCTGAACGGGAGTTTTAGTCTCCGGCTGGTCCAGTTTCGGTGCCTTCCAGGACGCGGCCTCACGGTCTGCGGGAAACGCTCTGGTTTTCTTATCTGGTCTTCTTATGATGAATGTTGCGTCTTCGGAAGCATCGCCCCGTAACAGCTCCGCAAATGAGCGGTGGGCGGGATGCGTGTCCGTCATCGTCCCTGTCTACAACGAGATTGCGCACCTGGATAAGCTTCTGCAGGCCATCCACGCTTCGCCGGTCAAGAAAGAAATCATCATTGTCGACGACGGTTCCACCGACGGAACGCGCGAGAAGCTCCAAGCCATGGCCTCCGCCGATAACAATAACGCCGATAATAATAACAACGGCGTCACCATCGTCTTTCACGAGCAGAACTGCGGCAAAGGCGCGGCCATCCGCACGGCGCTGCAGTACGCCCGCGGAGAATATATCCTGATTCAGGATTCCGACCTCGAATACGACCCGCAGGATTATCCCGTGTTGCTGAAGCCACTCGAACTGCAGCAGGCGAACGTTGTCTACGGTGTGCGCCCAGACCGGCACGAGCGCGGCCTCGGATTTTTTCTGGGGGCAAAGCTTTTGACGCATCTCACCAATCTGCTCTACGGCGCAGGTATCCACGACGAGGCCACGTGCTACAAAGCGTTCCGCCGGTCTTTAATCTCGCAAATTGATTTGCAATGCCGCCGCTTCGAGTTCTGTCCCGAAGTGACCGCCAAGCTGTGCCGCATGGGGGAGAAGATCGCCGAGGTGCCCATCGCCTATGCGCCTCGTTCCGCCGACGAAGGCAAGAAGATTCGCCTTGCGGATGGCTGGCTAGCCATCTGGACCCTGCTCCGCTACCGCTTTACCCCCCGCGCGCGGTGGGCTAGATCGGGCCGCCCTGCTGGGGCTCCCTTTGCGGTAGGCTTTTCGCGCGTGCCGCCACAATTAAGAACATCGGATTAGAGAAGCCTGGGATGCGACCCCTCCGCGCCTCGCTGCCGGTATTGTCCTGGCTTGAAATTAGGCCAAGTACCCCGCGCCTCGGACGATTGAAGCACACGGCTTCCTGTGGCATAATTCCTGTTGCTTTTCACATAAGGAGTTCGCGCCAGTTTGAGAGGGAAGACTCCGCTGGGGCGAATGACGTGAATTCCCGCTGCGAGGTGGGTCGTGAAGTTAAGATGCTACCTTGAGTCCCTCCTGAGAATCCACCGTCCAGACTGCGAACATTGTAATCGTCATGAAACCTGGGGGCCTGAAGTCCGAAAGCGGCTGGAAGAATTAAACTCACGCACGCAACCGCAATCTCCCATATATGATCCGGAAGAGGTGCTGCGGGCCGTGGAGCCTAAGCCGCCAGAGGTGGTTGCAAATCCCTCTCCGTTGGCGCGGGAGAAGAAGATTGTTTAGAGCGAACGGAGCCAGTCGCAAGTTTGCCAAACACAGACTGTTGTCGAATCCAACTACGAATTACTGTCTGACAGGCACTCGACTGTTTTCAGCAGGTGACCAACCAACCGCATGAAAGTATCCGTGGCGATGCCCGTTTACAATGAGCAAGCGACACTGCCTGCCATCGTTGAGGCAGTGTTCTCCAGTCCGTTTAATATCGAACTGTTGTGTGTGGACGATGGTTCGACCGATCGTTCCAGAGAGATTCTGGCCGAGTTGCAGTCCACCCATCCCGGGATGCGCGTGCTCTTGCAACCCCGCAACATGGGCAAAGGAGCGGCCTTGCACCGGGCCATCCGGGAGGCGACGGGCGACTATGTAATCATTCAGGACGCCGATCTGGAGTACGATCCCGCGGAATATGCAACCTTGCTGGGGCCGCTGATCCAAGGCAAGGCAGATGTGGTATTTGGGTCGCGATTTATGGGAGGGGCGCCGCACCGGGTGCTCTACTTTTGGCATTCCGTGGGGAACAAGCTGCTGACGCTGTTCTCGAACTGCCTGACGGATCTGAACCTTACCGACATGGAAACCTGTTATAAGGCCTTTCGGCGTGCAGAGCTGCAGACGATCCCGCTCAAGGAGACGCGCTTCGGATTCGAACCTGAGATAACGGTGAAAGTCGCCAAGCGAAAACTGCGAGTTTATGAAGTGGGCATCAGCTATACTGGGCGAACTTATGAGGAAGGCAAGAAGATTGGATTGAAGGACGCGTTTCGGGCATTGTGGTGCCTGCTGAAGTATTCCGCCACCGAGCCAGCTCAGAAAAGACCATCGCCCAAGACTTAGCCCCAATTCGGCATCCCTCGGCGCTGTCCAAGTTTTTGTTAGAATCGCCCTTGGGATCTCCGTCAACCAAAGTGCCTCGTCCCCGGGGGCGGTTAGCTCAGTTGGTTAGAGCGCCTGCCTTACAAGCAGGAGGTCGCAGGTTCGAGTCCTGCACTGCCCACCATCCAAACCTTTGATGATTGCACCGACCGCGACGCACAACTGCAAGTTACGCGGCCACGCGATATGCAAGAATTTTGCCAGACAACCGACCCAGACAGGCCGCGACCGATGCTCTGAGAGGAATATCGTAGTGCCTCGTTGCGGTCCGACGAGCCCCGATTCTGAGAGCCGTCTGTTACAATTTAGTCCACGGAGGAGGGACAGATACTCCGGGATGTGTTGTGCGCCACAACATGCGGGTTTCCCAGCAGCCCGAATGTTAGCGTGGGGACGTAGTTCAGTTGGTTAGAACGCTGCCCTGTCACGGCAGAGGCCGCGGGTTCGAGTCCCGT
>CAVVMQ010000002.1:0-349803 GCA_963749295.1 uncultured Acidobacteriaceae bacterium | reverse complement strand
ATTGAAATGTTTACTGTCAAGAATTTTTTAGATTCGCCGGATCGAACCTGTCGATTCGGTGCAGCGGATGAGTTGTTTGTCATTGGGCCGCAGCGTGCTTGGCGCGTGGTTACTTGGCCGGAATCGGGTCAGACTTGCCTGACAAATTCCTGATAGATTTGTTCCTCAGTTTACGCCGCCCTTGCTTACGAGTTGCTCCTGTGGGTCCGTCTCTGATGCGTATGGGATTGCACTTCGGCCAAGCTATCTTTTTGCTCATCGCGGCTGGAATCGCCGGCGCGCTGAACGCATTGGCCGGCGGCGGCAGTTTCATCTCCTTCCCGGCGCTGTTGTTCCTCCGAGTCCCAGCCGTGACCGCCAACGCGACTAACACGGTCGCGCTGTGGCCCGGGTTGGCGGCCAGCGCCCTTGCTTACTTGAAACGGCTGAACGCGCCGGCTCGCGTATTGCTACCGTTGCTGGTCACAAGCGTTATCGGAGGATGGGCTGGGGCATTGCTCTTGCTCAGGACCCCCCAGCATACTTTTCTGCGCCTCGTCCCCTGGTTGTTGCTGGGCGGGACTTTGTTGTTCGCCTTCGGCAATTCGATCCGCTCACTCGCCGGCAAGACCACCGTCGTCGACGATCTGCACGCCATATCGTGGCACGCAATCCTGGTGAGTTCGATCGCAGAACTGCTGGTCTCCATCTACGGCGGCTACTTTGGCGCCGGCATCGGATTCCTGTCGCTGGCCATGCTCGCGATGCTGGGGATGCGCGACATTCATGCCATGGGTGCGATCAGGACACTGCTGGCCGTCGCCATCAACGCCGCGGCCGTAGTCGCGTTTATCGTGGCGGACGCCGTATTGTGGCCGCAGTGCGCGGTGATGGTCGCAGGTTCCCTTGCAGGAGGCTGGTTCGGAGCGCACTACGCACAGAAAGCCGACCCCGGGAAGGTGCGGGCTATTGTGATCGGCGTGGGTCTATCGATGAGCGCGTACTTCTTCGCTACAGTTCGCTAGCGCGAGCATGATCACGGCACCTCGTCTGCCGGAGCAGCTATAATCGCCGTGCGATGTTGGCGCAAACGCTCGGACTCGCAGATCCCAGGCGCCAAGGGCAACAACGAATGACACTGAAGTCGGTACATACTCTTCTTGACGTTTTACATTTCGCCGATAGTCACACGGCGATTGTCGTTCCCGAGCTCGGAATCCGCGTCACTTACGATTCGCTGCGGAAACAGGTCTTCGACATGGCGAACGCTTTGGCCTCGCTGGGCATTCGCCGGGGCGACGCTGTGGGGATCGTTCTGCCGAACGGATTGCCTGCGATTGTGAGCTTTCTGGCCGCCTCCATTGCCGGAACGGCAGCCCCCTTGAATCCGGCGTATCCCTACGAGGAATTTCTTTTTTTTCTGGGAGACACCGATGCCCGTATTCTGCTTTGCCCCCCGGTGGGTGCGGAATTCGCGCGCAGCGCAGCCATCGACCGCAAAATTCCAGCGTTCCCGGTGCAAATGAGCGATCAGGGGATCGTGACCGTAGCGGGCGCGCCTACGGGAGTTTCAGCAACCGAGCCGACGGCCGACGACATCGCTCTGATCCTGCACACCAGCGGAAGCACCGGACGTCCCAAGCGCGTACCCTTGCGGCATTTCAATCTGGCGGTTTCCTCGGGAAATATCGCGAACACCTACGCGCTTTCCGAGGAAGACGTTTCCCTGTGCGTAATGCCGCTGTTCCACATCCATGGATTGATCGGCTCAACCATGGCCACTCTGCTTTCCGGCGGAACCGTGGTGGTTCCCGCAAAATTCAACGCCCTGTCTTTTTGGCGGACAGTGCGCGACCATGGAGTGACCTGGTACTCCGGCGTGCCCACAATGCATCAACTGCTGCTGGCGCGGGCCCATCACAACTTTGAGGAGGCTGCCTCTTTGCGCTTCATCCGCTCCTGCAGCGCGCCCATGTCGCCGGAAGTCATTCGCAAAATCGAGGAGGTCTTTGGAGTGCCCTTCGTCGAAGCCTATGGAATGACCGAAGCAGCCCACCAGATGACCTCGAATCCTCTGCCCCCGCGGCATCGCAAACCAGGTTCGGTCGGTGTGGGCACCGGGCTTTTGCTTAGCATCATGGACAAAGCGGGTAATCATCTCGGCACTGACCAGCGGGGCGAAGTCGCCATTCAAGGAGCGAATGTGTTTCGCGGCTACGAAAACAATCCCGAAGCTAACGCTCGCGCTTTCGCAGGTGGATGGTTCCGCACCGGCGACGAAGGCTACCTCGATGCGGATTGCTATTTGCATTTGACCGGCCGGATCAAAGACATCATCATCCGCGGAGGCGAGAACATTGCGCCTCACGAAGTCGACGAGATTCTGCTGAGACATCCCGCAGTCGCGGCGGCGGTCACGTTCGGCTGCGCGCACCCGACGCTGGGAGAAGAAGTAGCTGCGGCCGTAGTCTTGCATGAGCGCCATGGCGCCACGCAAGCAGAACTCATCAACCACTGCCGGGAATCGCTGGCAGCGTACAAGGTTCCGAAAAAGATTTACCTCGTGGAGAGCATTCCTACCACTGCGACCGGAAAAATTCGCCGGCGCGCGGTTGCGGCCGCGCTCCTCGATGACGAAGTTGGATGACCAGGTCGGATGACCCAGTCGGATAACCAAGAATGAAATTCCTGATCGCGGGAGCCGGAGCCATCGGGGCCTATATCGGCGCGCGCATGGCGCAGGCCGGGTTCGACGTCACTCTGTTCGCCCGCGGTCCTCACCTTCGCGCCATGCAGGATCGCGGCGTGCAGGTGAAAAGCGCCGACGGGGATTTCGTGGCGCGGCCGGCCATCCTCGGTTCCCTCGAAGAAGCAGGGCCGGTAGACGTTGTATTCCTCGGCGTAAAAGCGCACAGCCTGCCGCAACTTGCTCCTCAACTGAAACCTGTATTGGGGCCGCAGACCACAGTCGTCAGCACGCAGAATGGAATTCCCTGGTGGTACTTCGAGAATTTCGATGGCGAATGGAAGGGATTACGTCTGGAGCGAGTCGATCCCGGCGGCGTGATCTCCTCAGCGATTGAAGCGCAACGCGTGGTTGGGTCCATCGTTTATTTTTCGACCGAGATTACGTCGCCAGGAGTGATTCAACACATCGAAGGAAATCGCATTTCTCTCGGCGAACCCGACGGCACTCGTTCTGACCGAAGCCGCAAGATTGCAGAGGCGCTCGTTGCCTCCGGCCTGCGCGCCCCCATCACTGCTCGTATCCGCCACGAGATTTGGGTCAAGGTCCTGGGCAACGCTTCCTTAAATCCGGTCAGCGCACTGACCCGCGCCACGCTGGTTCAGATGGTCCGTGATCCGGGGGTGTGTTCGCTGATCCGGAACATCATGCAGGAAGTGGAAGGCGTCTCGCACAAATTGGGGATGGAGCTGCCAGTCTCGATCGATCAGCGAATTGCCGGCGCGGAAAAAGTTGGCGAGCACAAAACCTCCATGCTGCAGGATCTCGAAGCCGGACGGCCAATCGAATTGGAAGCGCTGGTCGGCGCGGTCGTCGAGTTGGGAGAGCGCGTGGGTCTCCCCATGCCCTATACGCGAACCGTCTACAGATGCACGAAATTATTGGCGGAGTGCGCAGCGTCACAGCGATCGGAATGAGCGCTCACGGTATGCGCTAGATAAACGGGCGTCCATCGGCTTTTTTCATTGCCCGAACCAAAAATTTGCGAGGAACTTGACAGCGGGGGTATACTGCGTTTGGTCGCTGGTCCACTTATCAGACCACTTGGAGTTTACGTTGATTGGTGCGGTCAAATCCGACTTTGACGTAGTCCGAAGAAACAAAGTCTACGAAGAAGTCGCCCAACAGATCGAACGCCTGATTTTGAAAAGACTGCGGCCCGGCGACAAACTGCCTTCGGAGCGGGAACTGGCGGAGACGCTGCGTGTAAGCCGCAGTTCGATTCGAGACGCGATTCGAAGTTTGGAATTGATGGGCCTGGTCGAGCCGCGTCAAGGGGCCGGGACAATCGTTCGCGAGGTCTCATCTGAGCGGTTGCCCAATCCATTTGCCAACGCGCTCAAGCGGCGGCGGGAACTGGTGAGCGAACTTCTGGATTTTCGCAAGATGCTCGAACCGCCTCTGGCCGCGCGCGCCGCGACCCACGCCTCTTCCGACGAGATTTCCGAGATGGAAGAGATTCTCCGGCGGCAGGAGCAAAAGCAAGGTCAGGGCGACGCTGCCGTCGCCGAAGACGCGGAATTTCATTACGGTATCGCGCTGGCCTCCGGCAACAGTGTCGTGCTGAAGGTGCTCGATATTCTCATGGATCTGCTGCGCGACACCCGTGAGCGTTCTTTGCAGGTGGAAGGGCGCCCGCAAAAGTCGCTCGCAGGTCACCGGCGGATCCTGGCTGCCATCAAACGCCGCGACGCTGAGGCTGCAAAAGACGCCATGCGGCGGCATATCGAAGACGTCGAAGAAATCGTACTTGATAAGTTTTGAAGCCCCAATCGTGAGTCCCACCATGACGGAAACCACCGCATCGCCCGTTGCCGCAACTCTCACGCTGCGCGTGGCTGAGTCACGCGTCGAGGATGTGGGTCACGCCATTGCGCGGCTGGCGCCGGCCGATCTGCGGCGCCTGGGCGCGCGCGCGGGCGACGTGCTGAAAATCATCGGCGGCACTCTAGCCGTCGCGCGCGCCGACGTTTCCGGCGATGGCCACGAAGGCATGATCCAGATCGACGGCACCTGCCGCAGCAACTGCAGTGCCGGGTTGCAGGAACAGGTGACGGTCGCGCTGATCGAGCGTGAACAGGCGGTCGCCGTTCGCTTGTCGCCGCTTTGGGTAGGGACGGCGCCCGCGACCATCGCTCCCGACCGCATGCTCGAAGATCTTGTGGATGTCCCCGTTGTCGCAGGCTGTGTGGTGCGTGTGCCGACGTTTGCTAAAGCGGTGAACTTCCAGGTTGTGCGCACGATTCCCTCGGGGCCGGTCGTGATCGGGCCGCGCACCGACATTCGCGTCGTGGAAGGCGAGCAAACGGCGGCACGCGCTCCCGCAGTGTCCTACGAAGATATCGGCGGACTCGAACGCGAAGTCGCCAGGGTTCGCGAGATGGTCGAACTGCCGCTGAAATATGCGCGCATCTTCGAGCGGCTGGGAATTCTCGCGCCCAAAGGCGTGCTATTGTACGGTCCGCCGGGCACGGGCAAGACCCTGCTGGCGCGCGCCGTCGCCGCCGAAAGCCGCGTGCACTTCATCCACCTCAACGGCCCCGAGATCATGCGGAAGTTTTACGGAGAGAGCGAGGCCAAACTCCGCGAGGTATTCGAGGAAGCGGCGCGCCACGCACCCGCGATCCTTTTCATCGACGAGATCGACGCCGTGGCTCCCAAACGCACCGAAGTGGCGGGCGAAGTGGAAAAGCGCGTCGTGGCCCAGCTTCTCAGTTTGATGGATGGTTTTGTCGCGCGCGGCCAGGTCATCGTCATCGGCGCGACCAATATCCCCGAGGTGCTTGACCCGGCGCTGCGGCGGCCGGGCCGCTTCGATCGCGAAATCGAAATCGGCGTTCCCAATACTCAAGCCCGGCTGCAGATTCTCAGGATCCACACCCGCGCCATGCCGCTTGCGCCGGACGTTGACCTCTATGAAATCGCCGAGCATACGCACGGCTTCGTCGGCGCCGATCTCGAAGCCCTGGGTCAGGAAGTCGGCATGATTGCCTTGCGCGGCTTTCTCTCCGTGGTCCCATTCGAAGCCGGCGGCGCTGCGTCTGCCGAGCTCGGGTCGCTACAGGTTACGCGCGACGACTTTCTCGCCGGCTTGAAAGAAGTCGAGCCCAGCGCGACTCGCGAATTCTTCATCGAGAAGAGCAGTTCGACGTTTGCCTCCATCGGAGGCCTCAACGAGGTGAAGCGCTTGCTCGAGGGCGTAATCGAGCACTCTCACATGCACGACAAGATCTACGAGCAGGTCGGACTCGCGCCGCCGCGAGGCATTCTGCTTACCGGCCCTTCGGGCACCGGGAAGACCGCGATGGCGCGAGCGCTCTCCGGTGAGAAGCAGGTTCCCCTCATCGCCATTGACGGTCCGCAACTGTATTCGAAGTGGTTGGGGGAATCCGAGCGCGCGCTGCGCGAAGTTTTCAAAAAGGCAAGACGGGCCGCGCCCTGTATCCTGTTCTTCGACACGATCGACGCGGTCGCGCCAAAGTTCGGCGCCGATCAGTTCGGCACCGATGTCTATCAACGAATTCTCAGCCAGCTTCTGCGCGAGATCGACAACTTGCGCGACGTCAAAGGAGTTCTTCTGCTGGCCGCCACCAATCGTCCCGAGCGCATCGATCCGGCGCTGTTGCGAAGCGGCCGCTTCGACTATATACTCCCGTTCGCCAAACCGGACGCCGAAGCGCGTGCGGCGATTATGCGGCTTTGCTGCCGGCGCGTTCCGCTGGCGCCAGATTTCGATTTCGAGGAATTCGCCGGCAGGATGGAAGGCTGCACGGGCGCCGATATCGAAAGCCTGTGCAAGAAGGCGACGCTATCCGCGATTGTGGAATTTCAGGATGGCCATCGCCGAGCGCCCTTTGTCGTCTTACGTGACGATTTCCTGGCAGTTCTTGAATCCGAGCGCGGCAGCCGGAAATTGCAACCCGCGCATGCGGCGAACCCTAGCTCCAGGGTCCTGTGCCCTGACGGCTCCGACTAAGTAGCGATCTGAGTAACTTTGTAAGGACGAGGTTGACCATGGCTTACACGGAACTTACGGTTTGGACGCGCGGCATCATCATGGACAAAGAGGGACGCGACATCGTCAACTCCATCTCCGCCTCCGCCCGCATTGAAGGCAAGTATGCGCAGGCGATGGAGAACTATGTTGACAATCCCGATCGCACCAACGCCCCCACGCGCAAGTATTGCCGCGTGAGCGATGACGTCATCGAGAACGAACTCACCTACGAAAACGAGCAGCCCAACATCATCGTGCTGGTCGAAGGCACCATGGTCAAGGGTTGGGATTACATGCGCGGTATGCCTCCCGGCGGAACGCTGGTGATCAACACCCACTACACGCCGGAGTACATGATTCGTTTCGTGCCCGGCGCCGAGCGCCTGGCGCAACTTGTCTGCGTCGATGCCGCTCATCTCGCCGACCACAAATGGCTCTACTACCGGCTGGGCGAACTCGGTCTCGACCGTCTTTCGACCGAGGGCGCCGCCGAGCGCAACAAATCGATCGCGCCCGATATCGCCGCCCCGCTCATTGCCGCCGTCGTCAAGACCACTGGCATCGTCAAGATGGAAACCATTGAGCCCATGATTGCGAACAAAACAGCATTCCATATGGCACTCGAACACTTGCACATCATGCCGCTGAATCCAGTGGCTGCTTAGGAAGGATCACATGTCGACAAAGGGCACACACATACCCGAGCGTCTCAAGATTCCCTTCGCGGGCATCACACCCGCGCCATCGCAGGAAAAAGGCCAGGACCTCTTCCCCACCGGCAACTGGCGCGCCATCCGGCCGGTGTACCGCGACAAGCTTCCGCCCTGCAACAACGCGTGCGGGACCAACGAAAAAATCCAGGGCTATCTCGATCTCGTAAAGCGCGGCAAGTATCTGGACGCCTACGCGCTCATCAAGGAAGACATGCCCTTCCCGTCGGTCACCGGCCGCGTGTGCTATCACCCGTGCGAGCAGGCCTGCAATCGCGGAAAATACGACGAGGCCATCTCGATCCGCGCGGTCGAGCGCTTCCTCGGCGATCTAGGACAAGCGCTGACCCGCGACGTAGTCACCGCAGGTCCATCGAACGGCAAGAAAGTGGCCGTCGTCGGCTCGGGTCCCGCCGGTCACAGCGCGGCGTATCAACTTGCGCGCCTGGGCTACGCAGTGACGATTCTTGAAAAATCGCCGAAAGCCGGCGGACTCAATCGCGGCGGCATTCCCGACTGGGTGCTTCCTCAATCCGTGCTTGATCGCGAGATCGAGCGCCTCGAACAACTCGGCATCACGATCAAGACCAACGTCGAAGTCGGCAAGGACGTGACCTGGGACGATTTGAAAAAGAACTACGACGCCTGCGTCCTCGCCGTTGGCCTTACCGAGCCGAACAGCGTGCGGGCCGAAGGCGAGAGCAAAGCCGGCGTCCTCTACGGACTTCCCTTCCTGCGCGATATCGGCATGGGAACATCCAAAGTCAAGCTCGGCGCTCGAGTTGCCGTCATCGGCGGCGGAAACACCGCCATCGACTGCGCCCGCGAAGCCCTGCGGCAAGGCGCTGTGGAAGTAACCATGATCACGGTGGAAGCGAACCCGCAGGAGATGCCGGCCGTCCCCGAAGATCTCCACGACATGATGGAAGAAGGCGTGGAACTGCTGCACGGGCTGGCCGTAACCGCTGTACTCGGCAATGGCAAGGTAGAGGCGCTGCAATTGCATCCGGCGCGCTTTTCGGGCGCAATCAACGCCTCGCCAATCACGGTCGATCGCCAGGCCCCGGCTCAGCGCTTCGCAGTCGACAACGTGATCGTCGCTGTCGGGCAACACGCGTCGCTCGCCTGGTTGCCGGACGAATTCAAGACCGAGCGCGGCTCCATCAAGATCGACAAGTTCGGGCGCCTCGGCGACACGAACTTCTTTGCCGCCGGCGACATCGTGCAACTGGGTTCAGGTCAGCCGCTGATGGTAGTCAACGCCGTCGGCGACGGCAAGCGCGTCGCCTTCAATGTCGACAAAGTGATACGCGGTGAAAAGTTACAGCCGCGCACCGTCGCCATCGACGTCATCTTCGATCTGAACCGCATGAACATGACGTACTTCCCGCACTTCCCGCGCGTCCAGCAGGAGCTGTTGCCGCCCGCAACCCGCCGCAAGACGCAAGAGGAAGTGATTCAGGCATTCTCGGAAGAGCAGGCAGTCGAAGAAGCCGGACGCTGTTTCAGTTGCGGCACCTGCAATGCCTGCGACAACTGTTATCTGGTCTGTCCCGAGCCGTGCATCGCGCGCCCAGAGCGCTCCAACGGCCTGTATAAGATTCTGGTCGACTACTGCAAAGGTTGCCGCGTGTGCATCGAAGAATGTCCAACAGGCTGCCTCGAGGGCGTGCCCGAGTTGGACTTCGATACCGGCGTAGTGCGCATGGATACAGCGTTCGCAATCTCGCCAGGTCTGCACGGACGCCAGGCGCAAGAACTAATGCATCTCGGGGACCGGCCCGCAAAGAACATTTAGCAGGCCGCAGCGCGTAAGATTTGTATCTAAGATTTGTATCGAGGATTCGTAATTGAGATTTGTATCAGGGTATGCCTTCAGGCATACCGTAAGCGCCATGTGTGAGAGCGCCTTTAGGCGCTGGAGCGAATTATGCCAACAGCTACAGCAGGAAAGAAAACAGTCCGGATCAACGGCTGCGTCGCCGCAGCGCAGGCCGCCAAATACGCCGACGTCGATGTGATCGCGGCTTACCCCATCCGGCCTTACACCGCGACCATGATGGCGCTGGCGCAAATGGTGGCCAATGGCGAACTCGACGCCGAGTACATCGTGGCCGACAGCGAGCATTCGCAATTGAGCATCTCGCACGGCGCTTCGTCGAGCGGCGCGCGCGTCTTCACTGGCAGCTCGGGTGTAGGCGTGCAGTTCGCCTATGAACTTTACTCGCCGATCTCCGGCAGCCGGATGCCGGTGCAGATGATGATCGCCGACCGCACGCTTGATCCGCCGGGCGACTTCGGCTCCGAACATACCGATGCGCTGTCGACACGCGACATGGGATGGCTCATGGGCTGGTCCTGCGACGCTCAGGAAGCATTCGATAATCACCTGATGGCCTACCGCATCGGTGAAGACCCGCGCGTGCTCTTGCCCCAGATGGTGTGCCAGGATGGTTTCTTCGTCTCGCACATCACGAGTGACGTCGAGTTGCCCGACTCCGCTCAGGTGAAGGAATTCCTTCCGCCTTACAAGCATCCCTACCCGCTCGATCCGCGGCATCCCGTGTCGCACGGCCCGCAGATCATGCCCGAGCAGGGTCCGCCGCTCCAACTCGAGCGGGCGCGCGCCATGGAAGAGTCCATGGCAGTGATCGAACAAGTCCACGAGGAGTTCGCGCAGATCTTCGGGCGGCGTTACGACCCGTGGGTCGAAGAATTCATGACCGATGACGCCGAGGTGGTCTTCTTCCTTCAGGGCGCGCATGGAGTGACTGCGCGGTTTGCGATCCAGCACATGCGCGACCGCGGCTTGAAGGTCGGCATGGTACGGTTGAGAACCATCCGGCCGTATCCCACCGATCGCGTGCGCGAGGTCCTCAGCAAATTCAAAGTCGTCGGCGTAATCGAGACCAACATGGGGCTAGGCAGCGTGAGCAGCGGCGGCGTGCTGTACGCCGAAGTCTGCGCCGCTCTGTATGAAAGCCAGCAGCGTCCGCTGGTCTTGTCATTCATGGCTGGCATGGGCGGCGAGGCGATCGTGCTGAAGGAATTTTATTGGATGACTGAGAAAATGCGGGATGCGCAAAAGCGTGGCAAAATCGAAAAGCGCACCCACTGGGTTGGATTCGAAGAGTAAGAGCTTTGAAAGGGCGCGGCTTCAGCCGCGCCCTTGAGCACGGCAAGAAACGGGGATTTAGCCCCTGTGGCTGACTGCTCGATAAAAAGATTTTTGTCGGAGGATTAACATGGCAACCATAGAAGTCCAGCGGCAGTTGCTGCCGATTCTCGATAGCCCGAATCAGGGAGCGCGTTTCTACAACCCTGAGTTACCGTCGAGCGAACCCTTTGTCCCCGGCCACCGCACTTGTGCGGGTTGTGGGCCCTCGATTCAATACAGAATGACGAGCAAGGCGGCGGGCGACAATACCATCCTCGTCGGACCAACCGGCTGCATGTACGTCGCGAACAGTTCGTATCTATGCACGCCCTACAACGTGCCCTGGGCGCATACGCAGATTGGCAGCGCTGGCAGCTTCACGGCGGGCGTGGCCGCTGCATATGAAGCCATGATCCGGAAAGGCAAGTGGCAGGGCAAGTTTCCAAATATTATTTGCGAAGCCGGCGACGGCAGCGCGTCCGACATCGGCCTGGCCTCGATTTCCGGCGCGCTCTATCGCAATCACGACTGCCTGATTATCTGCTACGACAACGAGCAATACGCGAACACCGGCATTCAGGCGTCGTCGCGCACGCCCTACGGCGGCATGACAACTTTCTCGCCTCCCGGCCCCGAAGTTCCCGAAGGCAAAAAGCTCTTCCCCAAGGACCTCGCGCGCATGATGGCGGCCGGTCACCCTCACTGCTACGTGGCCACCGCGAGCGTGGGCTATCCCATCGACTTGATGAACAAAGTTCGCAAGGGTCTCAACCACAAAGGCGCGGCCTACCTCATGGTCTACACCCCCTGTCAGAAGGGCTTCGTCTATGAGACGCCGCGCTCCATCGATCTTGGCCGGCTGGTCGTCGAATGCGGACTCTATCCCATGTGGGAGTGGAATCCGGAGAAGCGCGCCTATGATTACAGCTTCCGTCCGGCAAGCATGCGCCCCGTGTCTGAGTACTTGAAATTGCAGGGACGCTTCGGCCACCTCCACGCCGAGCACATTGCCACGTTGCAGAAGTTTGCCAACGAGCAATGGCGCATGATGGGAGTCGAATTGCCCGAGGTCTTGATTCAGGCCGCGGATGCGAAAAACCTTGTCAACATGGCGTCGGCGGCAGAAGCCGAAGCAGTTGCGGAGACCGTATGAATACGACCGCGAAGACTCTTCCCAATCTCGTTGAACCTGAAGTCGAGCCCGAGGGACAGGAAAGTTACATCGTCACCGAGGGCAAAAAGCGCGGCGCGACGCGCGACGTGCGGCCGGAAGCGGCCTTCGACCGCTATTACACCGTCCTGCGCGTGCACGGCGGTGATGCGATCCTGACCAATAACTGGCACACCAACGAAGTGCTCGATCACGCGCGCAACAACTTCGAAGGGGTCACTTTTGCCATGCGCACGCTGGAGGCCTGGGGCGCCATGTTCGAAAACGATCATCGCGCCTACTACACCGCCGGCGGGCGAGTGTGGGTCATGGATCTAGAGCCCTCCGCCGGCAAGAAACCGCGGCTGCCCGGCACCGGACCCGGCAAGAAGTAGCACACGCTTGCGCCGCATCCTGCTCATCGACGACACGCCGGAGATTGCCGAGCTGCTCACGTTTTCGCTGCGCGATCATGGCTACGAAGTCTTAGCCGAGGGATATAGCAGCGCGGTGAACGAACTGGTCCTCGAGCAGCGCGCCGATGCGCTCGTGCTCGACTGCACCGCCTTCGAAATGAGCGAGGCGCTGTTCGACAGCGTGCGTCACCACCCGAATCACGCCGAACTCCCGGTTGTGATTATCAGTGACACGCCAGAAATAGCCGCCGCAAGCCTGCGTGCCCGCAGTGCGCACCGGGTCCTGATCGTTCCGAAACCGTTCACCGGGACTCAGGTCGCAAGCGCGCTGGCGCAGTTGCTGGATTGAAGACTGAAGACCTACTATGCCGTTGTGGAGCATGGACGAGTGGCAGTACGTTGAGCACGAGGTCGTCACCGACCCCAAAGGCCGGAGTGGACTGTCGCTTTGATGGATGTGCTGGGACAGGAAGGCGATCCCGACCGGCCGGATAAGTTGCTCGAATTGCAGTATTCCTCGGGCCGCTATTTCACGCTAATCTATTCCGAAAGCGGCGCACTCCAGCGCGAGCGCGGTTACAACTCTCTGCCCGAAGCGACGGAAGCCTACCAAAACCTGCTCGTAGCCGTAATCGAAGGCAGCCTCGATCCCTCCCAACCAGTCTTCCGCCAGGATCTGGAAGACTAGCGCCCCGGAAGAGCGCCTGACAATAGCCCGGCGCTTCAGCGCCGGGGAAAGCCCAGAATCTATGCGGGCTTCAGCCCGATAAGCGCTAACTTAACGAGGATGGGTTAGAAGTTGACCCTCCGCCTTTTGGGCGGTAACTTCCATAGCCGACAATCCGGGAGTTGATCGGGTTGGTCAACAGAAGCGCGTTTCTGGGTACTGATCTGATGAAACTTCCCACAAGCCGACTTCTGGCCCGCGTCGTTGAAAGTGTGTTCCGAGGCATAACTTCCGGGTGGCCCCTGGTACGGGAGGAATGTACCGCGCCGACGCCGGGCTTGTTCGGGGGTTCGATCGTGTTGGATAGTTCGCCGGTTAGGATTGCAGATTTGTCCGGCGGAGAAAATCGGCGAAGCGCGGGTCCGAGCGCAGCGAATCGAACATGGGGTTCGTTTTGATATACCCGACGCTTACTATGGAGTGGTCCTCATAAGCTTTTTCCAGCCACTCGAAGGCGTTGTCTTTCTCCACAAGGCCCGCATAGATTTTGACTCTCCAGATCGGTGAAACGTATTTCTGCTTGGAGAGCTCGTTCAATTTATCCAGCACCCTATGCGCCTCTGCCCTTCTACCCGTGACAGCGTACCCGTATCCGACCCCGGTTAGTGCCACTTCGCTGGCTGGGGCGATCGCCAGCCCCTTTTCCAACTCCGCCTTACCTTCCTCGATCATGGATTTCTTGAGATAAGCGATGCCCCGGAAGTAGTAGGCCTCAATGTAGTTTGGATCCAACTCTAGTACCTTTCGCTCTTGCAATATTACTTGGTCATACTGCCGCGCCAGGAAATACTCGACGCCCAAATCGACGTTATTAGCGAGGGAGATTGGGTCAAGTTCCAAATTTCTCTTGGTCTCCGCGATGGCTTCGTTCAGCCGTCCGGTCTGCCACAGAACTTCGGCATGCAATCGACGGGCGTCGGCATAGCCTGGATTGAGTTCGATGGCTAGTCGAATCTCATTGTCGGCGCCGGACCAATCCCACTCATAGCTTGACTTGATTAACGCCAGCGAACCGTGAGCTTCGGCGAGCGTGTCATCTAGCTCCACGGCCTTCAGCGCGGCATCCTTGGCTTTCAGATAACCCTCCTTGGCGGGAACAACGCCAAAGTCTGCGAGCGAGCTGTAGCAATCGGCCAAGCCGGAATAAGCAAGCGCGTAAGTGGGATCTTTTGCGATCGCCTGCTGAAAGTATTCAATCCCTTTGTCAAATCCACCCACAGTGGTCTTGTTCCACCAATAGCGGCCTTTCAGATAGTCCTGATAGGCTTCGGGATTGGCGGTGTAGCTCTTGGTCATGCGTTTCTCTTCTGCGCCGGTTAAACGCCTGCGCAGCGCGCCCGCCATTTCTCCGGCGATCTGTTCCCGGAGAGCATCCATATCTATGATCCCCCGTTGGTACTGTTGCCCCCAGATGTGGGTGCTGTCGCGAGCATCGATCAGTTCGGCGCTGATGCTCAGTGTGTCCCCGCGCTGCGAGACTCTGCCCTTGAAGATGGCGCGCACGCCCAGTTCGCGACCAACCGATTGAGGATCCGTTTCCTTTCCCTTGAAGCGAAAGGCGGAGTCTCGTGACATCACCTTCAGATTCGGTAACTGCGACAAGCTGTTGATGAGGCTCTCGGTGATGGCGTCGCTCAAGTATTCCGCGTTCGGATCACCGTTGGCATTCACGAACGGCAGCACCGCCACGGAGTCTATCGTCTCTCCGCCTCGGCCGGCCACCCTGTAGAACCAGCCCGCAGACGCCAGCGAGGCCAGTAGTGCAACCGCAGAGATTCCTAGAGCGGCTCTACTGCGCCACGGCCATCGCGTCTTCGCAGGAAAGGAGGTGCTAGGCGCGCTGACTTCAAGTGTTGCTTCTCTGTGTGTCGGCGCGGGGTGCGGGAACTGTCGCACGGCTCCCACAAAACGGTAACCTCGCCGAGGAACCGTTTCAATGAAAGTTGGATCCTCACCCAATGCCTTTCGCAACAGAAAGATGTGGTTGGAGAGGCTACCCTCTTCGACGAACGTGTCGGGCCAAAGCAGGCTGATCAGTTCGTCCTTCTCCAGCACGCGTCCACCATTTCGGACCAACAAATACAGGGTGTCGAATGCCTTGGGCGTGAGCGCTACTATCTCGTTACCGCGCAACAATTTGCGTTCGGCGGGATCCAGACGGAAGGGGCCAAATTCGTAAAGCCGCATGGACTCCTGGCTGGGCACCTCTTTGGCAGCGGGGGACGAATCGCGGAAACCTTCAGAGGCAGCTCGTCGGCGTGTTTCTTCGCTCACGGTTTGTCTCGCAATCCCTGTGAGAACTCTTGAGAATTTGTGAGTTCGACCAGAGGACTTCCGCTACAGCCAAGGCTACGTTCGTAAAGAAACAGGCGGATGGACGGGCCTTTGGTCGATGCTACTCCCGATCTCCGCTTCGTTCAACCTCGGTCTAAGGAGAGTGAAAAATGTTGCGAAACCCAGTTTTGAAGAGAAGTGTTTTCTCGATCTCGCTTGGCCTGCTGGCGCTGGCTGGGTTGGCGGCCATGATCCTTCCTCTGATGCTCAGACCGGTCCGGGCAGACGAGCGAAACGGAGAACTCCATGTGACGAAGAATTGCTCGGCGTGGACGCTCGACAACGGTGCCTTCTGCACGATCACGTCCTCGAACCTCCCGGAGATCGAGGTCGGCTCGAAGGTCTTGTATGCTCAGGCCCCTGTAGGTTGCGATAACGGTGGCACCACCTACCCATGCACGGTCCCCCTCCCAACCCCCGAAGGCGGCTATATCTCTGTGGACAGCAGCGCCGTTCTCTACGTCGGGACCGGCAATTGGGCGGTCGGCCGTTGCACACTCGACAACACGGGCAATTCCGGACTGTGCACGTTCTCGGACGGGATCGGGCCGTTGACCGGATTCCGGGCCCATGTACTTGTATCGAGTAAGGACGGCGTAAATTACCAATGGAACGGAACGTACAGCTTTAGGCTGGAGGAACACTAGATTGCGTCTCAAAAGGTCGGCGGCCGCCGCTCACTGGCGTATTGGGTAGCGGCCGCAGGATCGCTCGTGCCGTTCTAAACGACCCATTCACCCATATCTAGGGAAACGCTGCATTACGCGGCGACGACCAGCGACTCAGGACCAGTGGTCGGCTACACGGAAGTTGTCCAGAAACGGCCTTCGGGAAAGTTGACGAGATCGGTATCGATAAGTCGGCTTTTGGAACGCGAGCTATTCTCAGTGGTCGGGCGACTGGCAAAGCGGAAGTACTCCTAAAGTTAGCGCTTATGGGCTTCAGGCCCCCGTGGCCGATTACCGCCCAGGATCCAGATCCCTCATCACAACCTTAAGCACCTGCCCTGTCGTCCGCGCCTCGCGCTCAGAAATCTCCGCCTTCGGAGCACCATCATGATCCCGATACGTCCACGCCACTGCCGGTAACCGTGCGCACCCTCCCCGAATCACTCCCGCCCTCTCCGCCACCGTGAGCCGCGTCTCGAACGACCAATCGGCAATTTTCCCGGTAGGTGAGCCTGCCGCAATCAGCACGCTCAGCCCCTTGTGCTCCAGCGCGTCGGTCACGATAGCCTCCAGAATTCCACAGGAAGTCCGCAGCGCCAAGTCGTACTCAGCTTGCTCAAGCGCGCGCCGGCTATCGATGTAGGCCTGCGCGACCACGGGCCGCAGTTCGGCATTGTGAACGAATTCGAACCGCCGGGGAGCCGGCTGCTCCGATAAAGACGATGCGGAAATCAGCGCGCCATCCTCAGCCCCGCAGAGCGACGCAACCGCTTGCTCAAGGACGTCCAGCAGCCGCGTTACGATCTCCGCAGGCGCTACCCCTTTCACCGCGCGACCATCGGTCGAGCGCATTAGAAACCCCTGGCTGAACGCTCGGGCAAGCCAGTGCGCCTTGCTCCCCCCGGACAATTGATTGATCGTGACCCCGCAGTCTTCCTGCCAGGCCCGAGTCTCCGCGATCACCGACGCGCTGGAAGGCTCGGCAGCCAAGGCGTCGCGAAGCTGCCGGCCCCGCCGGCTAAGGCCCTCAAGGCGCGACAGATAATTCTCGATCTGCGCTCGCAGACTGTCATCCATGGCGATTGTTTCTCGACCTTCTCGAACCCCTGACAGTAAGCTCACAGGCCAAATGAGGCTCGCAACGGGGGTTTTCGGGCCATTGACACTTCATTACAAACCATGCTACATTCCCTAGCCGCAAGTGGTTCGATGAGTGGACCAGTATATTATACGGTCCAGTGACGAGCCAAAAGCATTCTCGAGTTCACGCCCCCATGGGTGAACCGGTACGACTCTGCCGGACCCAGTGGTTCCGGTAGCAGCGCTGTTCACGTCAAACGCGCCGTCTCGGAGGTTCACACTATGGCCGCATCCTCAGCAACCCTCACTTCTACTCCCAGCGAATCCAACCGCTGGGTAATTCTTGGAGCCAGCATTCTTGGTATGGTGGCAGTGGCGAATTTTCAGTACGGCTGGACCCTGTTTGTCCCGCCGCTACAGAAGCACCTCAAGGCAGAGCAGGCTCTCATCCAGGTAACCTTTACCATCTTCGTGCTTCTCGAAACCTGGCTTGTCCCCTTCGAGGGTTGGCTAGTGGATAAGTTCGGCCCCAGGCTGCTCGTGATGCTCGGTGGCATCTTGGCTGGGCTCGGCTGGATTGGCAGCGGCAGAGCCGAGACTCTTACCGCACTTTATCTCTCCTACGCCGTGGCTGGACTTGGCGCCGGCATCGTCTACGGCACCGCCATCGGCAGCGCTCTCAAGTGGTTCCCCGACCACCGCGGGCTGGCCGCAGGACTCACCGCGGCTGGCTTCGGCGCCGGGTCTGCCCTCACCGTTCAGCCTATCGCGAACATGATTGCTACAGCTGGCTACCAGGCCGCGTTCATTCGCTGGGGAATTATCCAGGGATTGACCGTGATCGTGGCCGCCTTCTTTCTTAAGTCGCCTCCCGCTGGTTGGCTGCCCAAGACCTGGAGATTGAAAGGCAGCCCGGAAGTGAAAAAGCGCCAGACCCAGGTGGATTTCACCTCCGCCGAAATGGTCTCGACTCCCAATTTCTGGCTCATGTACTTGATGATGACCATGGTCGCAACTGGTGGCTTGATGGCGGTGGCCCAACTCAACCCCATGGCGGTTGACTTCAAGGTCGATAAGGTTCCCGTCCATCTGCTATGGTGGACCTTGCCGGCGCTGACCTTTGCCCTTCAGGCTGACCGAGTCATCAACGGACTCTGCCGCCCCTTCTGGGGATGGGTCTCCGACCACATCGGCCGCGAAATGACCATGACCGTGGCCTTCGGTTTGGAAGCCATCGCCATCTACGTGCTCATTAAATTCGCCACCAACCCGCTGCTCTTCGTCGTATTCAGCGCGTTTACCTTCTTCGGATGGGGCGAAATCTACTCACTGTTCCCGGCGCTGTGCGGCGACTTCTTCGGTCGCAAGCACGCCACCGAGAACTACGGCTTCCTCTACACCGCCAAAGGCACGGCCGCCATGTTCGTGCCCATCGGATCGGCGCTGGCTGCAGGCAAGGCTTTCGACTTCCGCGCCGACATCATGCTCCTGCTGGGCGGACTCTTGGTCCTGTTCGCAGTGTTCGTATTGCCCACGCTGCTAAAGATGGAGCTCGGGCGCAACGCCAGGATCGCCATGCTCTCACTAGCGGGAATATTGATCACCTACGGCATCATCCTGACCGTCGTTCCCACGGCCTGGACACCGTTCGCGGCCAAATTCACGCTACCCAAGACGGGCTGGGCGGGAGTCTTCCGCGTGGCCATCGTCTTCGACTTGACCGCAGCTGTGCTAGCGTTCTTCGTGCTGCGCCGGATGAAGGCCCCCACCCGCACCGACGGAGTGACCAACGCAGCCCCCGAACTAACCCCCGCAAGATCCCGCAGCGTGGCCTGATCAAGCGGAGCGGTGACACCAAAGGCTCCCTTCCTACTCAAGGAAGGGAGCCTTTAGCTATTTCGTCCGTCCCTCATACAAATCTTTTCATCCCACCATTCAATCTTGTCATTCCGAGCAAAGCGAGGAACCTGCTGTCCCCTCCTACGCCACGACCCCCGCCCCCACCTCCTCCCACTCCGGATCCACACAAGCCTGAATCGTCAACCCAGTCTCCCGCAGCAAATGCCAGGCTTCCCGGTAATCCCCGTATTTCTGTCGCACGCTCTCCGGCGTGAAGTGAATCGACAAATTCGTCCGCCCCATCACTTCATACGGGATGATGTACCACTCATCAATCGGAATCAGCAAAATCGCAAAAAAGTCCACCGTCCCCGGAGCATACTTCTTCCGCTGCGGCCCCATCACATTCAAGCTGTACCCACCCTTGCGCCTCGTGTAGATCGTAGACTTAACCTGCACCCGCACCACCCGCGCCCCATTCTCCACGCCCACGTCATATCGCCCCGACTCCCCAAACAGCCGCAACACCTTCATCCCCAACCCCACCACCAGCATCATGAAATAAAGCTCCGCCCACTCCCCACGCTCCTTGCACCCCTTCAACAACCCGCCCGCCAGCCGATTAGCCTTCCATCTCATCCCAATCTCCTCTAGTCCGTTCCGGACAAAAAAATACGAGGCTCTCCCAAGCCTCGCCCATGCATTGTCATCCTGAGGCGGGCGTTCTTTGCCCGCCGAAGGACCTGAGCGAGCCGCGCGAGTCCTCGGAGCCTGCCCTGAGAGAGCGCGAGCGACCGAAGGGCGCGTTCGGCTCGCTTCCCTGTGACCAACTCCGAATCCCACTCGTGTAACCACCCCACTCACCCAAGACTTGCCACTGACCACTGGCCCCTGGCCCCTGACCACTTTCTTCCGAACTCCTCCCAGTGTTTCAATCTTTACCACTCGTGTCACGGTCATCCGTCACATGGATTTCACTTTATCCTGTGGAAAACCTCTGCCGTTCACGCAACCGCATACAGCTTGAGCCCCAGCACTCGCCCATATCGCTCAAAATCGCGGTCAGTAGTAAAGATGTGCCAGTCTCGCCGCTGTGCCACCGCACAGATCAGGAAGTCAATCGCCGAGCCCGCGATTCCCCGCGACCGGCAAAGGTTATGCATGCGCGCCGCTTCTTCGTAGTCCAGAACCTCAATTCCCGGCTCCTCAAAAGCTCTCAGGTAGTTCCGCAACCTGTGGAATCGTTCCTCCTCGCGAATACCAGAAAGCAGTTCCTGCCGGATCGCCCCCATCATCTGCGCCCGCCCCTCCCGGATCAGTTCCGCCAGCGCCCGCGTCAACCCCCTCTCACGGACATTCAACTCAGCATCCTTACGCCGCAAAGCCAGCGACCACACCGGAGTGTCCACCAGAACAGTCATAACTCATTAGCGAAAAGCATTGTCATCCTGAGGCGGGCGCTTTTGCCCGCCGAAGGACCCGGGCGAGCCGCGGGATGTGTCGCGTCTTTTGCGACACAATAATCCCGCGTTCGGCTCGCTTCCCTATCAAGCCGTATCGCGCTCATGACCGCGTCTTGCCCCCACGCCCGCGCCGCTCCGCCTTGTAGTCGTAGCCCGGATCAAACTCAAAACTGCCAAACGCCTCCAGGATGCGAACCTGCTTCCGTCGCCGGACATACTCCTCCAGAGCCGTCGTGACCGCCTCTTTCTTGGTCTTATGCTTCCCCGCGCGGCGCGCCTCTTCGATCAGCGCATCGTCCAAAGCCAGATTAGTGGCCATGTGTATAAGTTTACACATTCATATGTGTGGATAAAAGATTTTTTTCGACCCGCTAAAAGGGACCGAGGGTGCCCCATCCTTCGCGTACTTTGCGAAGGGTGGGATTCCACAGCCCCATCCCTCTGAGAATTTGGGAAGCGCCACGACCGGGAAGGGCACCACTTCAGTCGTGCCGCAAGCTAGAAACGACGATCGTACTCACGGGAAAGCCTAGTCAAAAGCGCGGAGTATTCGAGTAACGTCTGACCCTCATCCACCCAGGAGAAAGAATGCGGCTGGGTATTCGAAGCTTCAAACCTAAGAATCACGAACTCGTCAAAAGCTGGCGCAGCGCGTTGACGCAGCCGGGAACTCGCATCTTCGGCTTCCTGAATCGGATTTTTGTACTTGCGTCCGTCGGTTGGAAACGCCCGGTCCCCTTCGTAAGAAGTGTATTGTTGAGCGAAATTTACACCCACGATTCCGACGCAGATTGCTTGCCCGCCTCGTCGCTTGAATTCTTCAGTCTGCCGGATCAGATCGCCAATTACTCGGTCGATCTGTTTGATCATCGCTTTGGCCAGTATTTTGGTCTCCACTCCGATTTCGATTGTCGCTACCGGACCACGCGCCACGGCGTACCCTTCATCTGTGATCGCTTGGGCAACCGGAACACGTTCACCAAACGTCCCGTCGCCCCGCCTTCGTGGAATACCGACCGTGAGATTCTGGGCGTTCAACACCCGACTGCGGGTCTCGATACGTTCACGGAGCTTTGTCGATTTACCGAGGCTGTATAGATCTTCGTAGAGGTAACTGGCGACTCGATCCCCGAGACTAGAGTCTCGGTGGAGGTAAGGCCGACCTTCAAAAAGGCTGCGGAATACCCGTAACACCGCGTAATTCGAATCGGTCATTTATGCCGATTGTATATCCACCCTCGTCTTAAACAACTGTGGCTCTGCCCTAGACAAAACAGCTAACTCCAATCTCTCCTTCGCCATTCTGACAAAACCCGGGTCACAGTCGGTTCCGACACTGTTCCGGCCAACGTTCATCGCAGCCAACGTGGTCGTCCCGGTTCCGACAAAAGGATCCAAGACTACGTCGCCAGCAAATGAAAAGAGTCGAATGAGGCGCTCGGCTAACTCCACGGGAAACGGTGCAGGGTGTCCCCGCCGGGTGGATTCACCCTTAATATCCGTCCATGCTGTTTTCAGCCAGCTTTTCATCTCGTCTTTCGAAAGCATTGACAGCGCCTTTTGCGTTATAGAGGGAGACCTGTACGCCCCACCCTTCCGAAAGAACAAAATGTATTCGAAATCGTTCTTGACGATAGCGCCGGGTTGGTACGGCTTACCGTAGAATCCCGCACCATTCCCTTCGGCCTCGAGCGCTCCATTCGCGATCTTGAACCATAAGATCGGCGTTAGGGAGTCGAGTCCGAGCTTTCGAACTCGAACGGTGATGTCCGCATGAAGCGGTATCACATGGTGTCTTCCCGCCTTCTTGCGGGGAATACAAACATCCCCGACCACGCAGCAGATTCTGCCGCCTGGAACAAGAACCCTGCAGCACTCTGCCCAGACCTTGTCCAGTTCAAGCAAGAAACTCTCGTAGTCCTGCACAGCTCCGAGCTGGCGCTCATTCGCCGGATAGTCTTTGAGCGTCCAGTACGGAGGTGATGTAACTATCAAGTGAACACTCTCGCTCTTTAATTCGGAAAGATCGCGCGCATCCGAACAGAGCAACCGGTGAGTGGTGACTGAATATTCAGGGGGCCAGGGATTACGACGATAAAACTCGTTCAGTTCGTGAAGCTTCTCAATCGCCCCAGGCTCACTATCGTTGTAAGCGAGGTCCTTGATGTCGCACACGCTGCCGATGGACGCACTCATTCTATGTTCCTACTTTCCTCGACGAGCGTGACTCAACAAAAGCGAGTTGTAAACGACGCAGCGCCCTTACGTTCCAAGAAAAGCAAAGACCATTCCCGAAAATGAAATCGGCGAAAATCGGGACGAGTTCGTCGCTCGCCCCGTGGCCATTCCCTACGAGCACCCGCTCGTGCTCCCGCAACTCCCGCACCGATAGCACGAACCATTCCGCGTCATGATGCTGCCGCAGAAACTGCAGCTGGGGGCGTCGCCCAGGTCGATAATTCCGGCCAGCGCATCGGCGGCGTGCACTGAACCCGTCCTGTGTCCCGAGTCGCGAGACGCGAGCGATTCTTGTGCACCCGTTCCCTCGGGACTCGGGACTCGGGACTCGGGACTCAGCTTCGGCCGCAGATTCTCAAACAAAAACTGCTGCTGCCCGGTCAAAAACCGCAACTGCAGCCAGCGGAAGATGTAGTCCATGATCGATTTGGCAAAGCCGATTTCGGGATTGCCGCTCCACCCGCTGGGCTCAAAGCGCGTGTGCGCGAACTTTTCGCAGAGCAAGCTGAGCTGACGCCGTGCTGCAGCGCGATGGAGGTGGCCAGCGCAAAGCTATCCATCAGGCCGCTGACCGTCGAACCTTCTTTGGCCATGGTGATGAACAGTTCGCCGGGCTGGCCATCCGGATAAAGCCCAACGGTGATGTAGCCCTCGTGCCCTCCAATATTGAACTTGTGCGTGATCGAAGCCCGCTCGGCCTGCAACTTGTGCCGCACCGCCCGCGGAGGCGCATTAAGGTTGTCGTCTTCGTGTGGCGCGGCCGCCCCCGGCCGCGGATCATCTTTACTGGAGTTGGCGGTCTTAGTCCCAGCCGCAGACAACGGCTGCGACTTCTTGCACCCATCGCGATAAACCGCGACGGCTTTCAAGCCAAGCTTCCAGGCCTGAAGATAAGCCTCCATGATGTCTTCCACAGAAGCGCTCTCAGGAAGATTGACCGTCTTCGATATAGCTCCGGAGATAAAAGGCTGCGCAGCCGCCATCATCCGCAGATGCCCCATGTAAGCAATCGATCGAGTCCCCTTAGCCGGCTTGAACGAGCAATCAAACACAGCCAGATGCTCGTCCTTAACATGCGGCGCACCTTCGATGGTCCCTGTAGCGTCGATGTAGCTGACAATAGCGTTAGCCTGATCGTGATCGTAGCCCAGCTTGAACAAAGCCGTCGGCACAGTCTGATTAACAATCTTAATCATCCCTCCACCGACAAGCTTCTTGTACTTAACCAACGCCAAATCCGGCTCCACCCCGGTTGTGTCGCAGTCCATCATGAAACCTATGGTGCCGGTGGGGGCTAGGACTGTTACCTGGCTGTTTCTGTAGCCGTGTTTTTCGCCGTGGGCTAGGGCTTCGTCCCAGCATTGTTTGCTGGATTCGTAGAGATTGGTGGGGACGTTGTTTTTGTTTATGTTGTTCACACTCGCGCGGTGCATGCGGATTACGTCCAGGAAGGGTTCGCGGTTTATGTACCAGCCGGGGCAGGCTCCGCCGGGCATTTGATTTGCATCGGTTATGCCTAGGCGCGTTGCTACTGTTTCGGTTGCGGGGGTTAGCGGGGCGCATTGTTCGGCTATTTTTGGACGACTGCAGGTAGGCTTCGCCGCACATGATTGCGGTTACGCAGGCGGCGTAGTCGCGGCCGGCGTCGCTGTCGTACGGGAGACCTGCGGCCATCAGTAACGCTCCCAGATTTGCGTAGCCCAGGCCTAGTGGGCGGTAGTCATGCGAGTTGCGCATGATCGATTCCGTGGGGTAGCCGGCGTTGTCCACCAGGATTTCCTGCGCTGTGATGAGGACATCTACGGCGTGACGGTAAGCCTCGACGTCGAATGTTCCGTTGGGGGCGAACTTCAGCAAGTTCAGGCTGGCTAGATTGCAGGCTGAGTCGTCCAGGAACATGTATTCGCTGCACGGGTTGCTGGCGTTGATTCTTGCCGTGTTCTTCGAGGTGTGCCAGCGGTTTACCGTGGTGTCGTATTGCATGCCGGGATCGCCGCAGTGCCAGGTGGCCTCGGAGATTTTTCTCATCAAGTCTTTGGCTTTGTAGGTCTTCATTACGCTGCCGTCTTGCACCTTCTTGGTGGAGAAGTCGGTGTCGCGGACCAGGGCGTACATGAAGTCGTCGGTGACGCGCACTGAGTTGTTCGCGTTCTGGAAGAAGATGGACGAGTAGGCGTCGGAATCGGGATGGGAGCCGTCGTATCCCAGGGATACCAGAGCGTGGGCTTTGGCTTCTTCTTTCTGTTTACACTCGATGAACTCTACGATGTCGGGGTGATCAACATTCAGAATGACCATCTTGGCGGCGCGGCGGGTTTTGCCTCCGGACTTGATTACCCCGGCGAAGGCGTCGAAACCTTTCATGAAGCTTAACGGGCCGCTGGCCGTGCCTCCTCCGCTTAAGCCTTCAGTGGAGGAGCGCAGCGGGGAGAGATTGGTGCCGGTGCCGCTGCCCCACTTGAAGAGCATGCCTTCGGTTTTCGCCAGGGTGAGAATCGAGTCGAGCGAATCTCTTACTGAGTTGATGAAGCAGGCGGAACATTGCGGCTTGCTGTAGCCGGTAATGCCGAATTCGACTTGCTGAGTTTGCGGATTCCAGTGCCAGTTGCGGGCGTCGGAATTGGGCTCGATGCGGTCGCAGCCTACGTTGAACCAGACGGGCGAGTTGAAGGCGGCGTACTGGCGGACGAGGATGTGGACCAGTTCGTCGTGGAATGTTGCGCCATCTTCGGGCGTCTTGAAGTAGCCCTGGTCCAGTCCCCAGTTACGGACAGTCTCGGCTACGCGGGTTACGAGTTGGCGGACTCCGGTTTCGCGCCCGGGCGTGCCTACCTTGCCGTGCAGATATTTGCTGGCCACGATGTTAGTGGCGGTCATGGACCAGTCTTTGGGGACTTCGACATCTTTTTGCTCGAAGATCACGTTGCCCTGGGCGTCGGTAATCTGGGCGAGGCGGAGATCCCACTCGAGTTCGTCGTAGGGGGAGACGCCGGGCTTGGTGAAGAAGCGGCGGAAGGAGAGGCCGGAGGCCTTCTTGGTGGGAGCGGGGTTGATGGCGGGGGCGTCGACGGTGGTTTTCAGTTCAGGCATTTATCTCTCCATTAATTAGATTCTATTCAACATCGCCCGATTCTGCGTCCGTCGCTGGTGGGCGGGAATCTGGGTTGTTCCCGAACGGGAAATTGTTCGGGGTCAGTTGCCTTGTAAAGAGCTCTTTCTTTCACCCGTTCGGGGTTTGAGGTTCATGTCTTCTGGCTACTGGAATCCCGGGCTCTCTAATACAAGAGTGCCGTCCCTACGGGACTCGGCCCGTTTACACGCTTCTCCCCGGCACCTCCGTGCCGGGCTTTCACATGCCGTCCCTTTCGGGGCTAGTGTCAAGTGATCCCACCTCACCTTCCCGGTTCGGCTCTCGCCTCAGGGGCTGAAGCCCGAATTCAAAAGCTTATCTTCAACGCAGGCCTGAAGGTCTGCTCCACCCGCTTCAAATCCCTTCGGCCTAGAAGCCGGAGGGGAGGGGGTGAGGACAGTGGAGATTCTTGTTGCCTCCGGAATCTGGATAAAGAGCTGGGCTCAACGAATCTGGTTTTGGCTGCTCAGCTTGGACTGGTTTTGGAATGCTGTTGGCAGAGTCGGACAGGAGAGTCGGACCCACACTAGCCAGTTCCAACGACGACTGGAAGTCGGCTGGCAGGCCGCTTGCCTTTTCGGCGGAGTTCAGCAGCCATTGGTTTAGGGCGTTGCAGATGTTGCGGCGCTGGGCTTCGTCTTCGATTACTACGAAGCGGAGGAAGCACCGTCCGGAAGACAGACGGGCGCGCATGGGATTGATGCAGGTGAACATGCGGTCGAGAGTGAAGGCCATATCGTCGTCTTCGGAGAACTGGAGGACGGCTAGCATTCGGCGGGTGGCCGAGGCTGTGGTGCTAGCGGCGAGATCGAGCCGAGCTTTGCTCGGCCTGACCGGGTCTGAGACCCGGTCCCACACAACCTGTGCCGAGCTCTGCTCGGCCGGATCCCTCGGCTGCGCTGGGGGCAGGCTCTCGAGGGCGGCTGTCCCCACATGATCGTTGGGAGGGCCCAAGTCCATGATTTCTTCGGCCAGGGCGAAGATGCCGGGCTTGCTGGGGACTACCAGCAGGCTGTGGGGGGAGTCGCAACGTGACCAGCGGGACCACTGCAGACGGCGGGGATCGATGGGGCGGTCGAAGCCGTGCCGGGCGAGGGAATCGGCTACTATGCGGGTTAGAGCTTCCATGTTCGGGCTCCTTGAAACCGGCTTTGGGCTCGGCTTTCGGGCTTCGGCCTTTGAGACTGCTTGCCGGATAACGACTTCACTTCACTGAATTTGTCGTCTCCCCGGGGAGGATCGGGTTGACGGCCACCGCACTCTCCAAAACCAGTTTCCAGTTTCCGGTTTCTAGTCTCCGGCCTTTTTTTTCTTATGCTTACAGGGGCGCCGGGTCACCTCTGGCCTGACGCCTTCCGGTAAGTTCTGCCCTGACTTCTTCATCCATGAACCCCGCTCCGTTCCCGCGGGGCGGGTTTCAAAAAGATGCTATGGGATTGCAAAGTTACTCCCGCTTATTGTGCCTGTCAAGAGAGAAACACCATAGGTTGTATCCTCAGCAATGACGGGCTTGGTGCGAGGGTGGGGGATTGGTTTTCCACAACAGGGGTCAGTGGCCAGTGGTCAGTAAAACCGACTGGGACGCTTGGGCCGCTTAGGCGGACCATGCTTCCACGGTTGAGCAGGCATTCCCGAGCGGCTAAAGGCGGGATAAGCCGAAGCCTACTTATGGCACGACTGAAGTCGTACCCTTCCCGATCCTGCTCTCGCCGGCAGAGGTGGTGGCGCAGGCAAACAGCAGGTTCGTCGACTCCGCCGTCGCTCCGGCTGCGCTCGGAATGACAAAATTGTGAGAAGGCTGCTTTTACGGCACGACTAACGTCGTGCCCTTCCCGATGTTCGTGCTTTATGCTTTGGGTCGCGATTGAAATCCTGCCCTTCCCGATCTGTGATAACTACTGCATCCTTATCTGTTAGAGGGAGCGAAGGCCGGGGGTGGGGGTGCGGCGGTCGCGGTAGGGTTGGGGAGATTTGCGGGTTAGGAGGGGCGGGAGCGAGAGGGTGGGGGTCTCGCGTTGCCGCACGGTTTCGCGCCTCTGGAACGTTTCGTCTGGAGGAGTTTCGTATTGAGGTGTGATCCTGAGCTGGGTTGGATTCTCGTCCTGGGCCGGGGTCTCGCCGGCCGTGACGGGTACATAGATGTCCTCGAAGATCTGACGGGGTGCAATGCTGAGAATGCCTTCGGTCGATTCGACGAGGTAGTCGCCTTTGTGTCCGGAGTGCTGACGGCCGAGGAGATCGGTGAAGGTGAGGCTGGTGGTGAGTTGTTTGGCTTTGACCAGAAAGCGGGTGCGATAGGTGATCCATGGGGTGGTTGCTTTCATGAGTGCCAATTCTCAGTTTCCAGTTTCTGGTTTCTACTTTTTATTGATGATGTGATGGTTGTTGCCGAGCTACGTTTAGAGATTCCGCGCTGCGACCGCGGCCGGTTGCTGTCTTGGCCGAAGTACCATTCTTTTTTGTTGAGGGCGAATCAGAATGTACGAGCGAAAGAGCGCGCGGTCAATTCAGTATTTTTGGTGCAGTTGAGGAAAATGGTTGCTGGGGATTTTTGCGGATCGGCGCGGATCAAGATTTTTTTCAGAGATGGGGCTGTAAGCCGCTTGGAGGGCTTGAGTTCGGATTGCGGTGGAGCGCCAGGAGAAAAAGTTGGGAGAACGGGGAGACTGATTGTGCACAGGGGGTGCACAGGAAATGCAGAAAGGCAGTGGTCGGTGGTCAGTGGTCAGTGGTCAGTTTCCGCTGCTGGTTTTTCGGAGAGACTTGGACGAATCCGAATAGTCTCGACGCTCGTCTGATATGGTTTAGCTTCCCCTGGTTTCTCACTTACATGTCAAAGACTCATAGCCCTAGCCGGTTTGCGGTGATACTTGCGTTTGGGCTGGTGTATTTGTTTTGGGGATCTACCTACCTGGCGATTGATATTGCGGTGCAGACGATTCCTCCGGCTTTGATGTGCGGGGTGCGGTTTTCGATTGCCGGGGTGGTGATGCTGGTGATGTGCGCGCTGACCGGGCGCAGGGTCTGGTATTCGGCGCGGCAGATCGCTTTGGCTTCGGTGGTGGGCCTGCTGTTGCTGATGGGCGGCAACCTGACTTTGTCCTGGGCGGAACTTTCGGTGCCTTCGGGGTTTGCGGCCTTGATTATTGCGATCACGCCACTGTGGTTTCTGGTGCTGGATTCGCTGCTGTTGGGACATCATCGCATTTCGTGGCGAGGCAAGGCCGGGCTGGCGCTGGGGATCGTTGGACTGTTTGTGTTGTTCTGGCCGGAGTTGCAGTCGGAGTCGGTTTTGGGGCGACGCCAGTTTTGGGCGTCGCTGGCGCTGATTGGCGGGTCGTTCAGCTGGGCTTTAGGATCGGTGCTGTCGAAGCGGTGGCAGTCAGGCATGGACGTGTTCAGCGCAACGGGATGGCAGGTTACGGCGGCGGGCGCGGGGAACTTTTTGTTTGCCGCGGCTGCGGGAGATTTTTCGCGGGTGGTGTGGACGCCGCGCGGGCTCGGGGCGGTGCTGTATCTGGTGGTGTGCGGGTCGTGGATCGGATACACGGCCTACATCTGGCTGCTGGAGCATGTGCCTACGTCGAAAGTGTCGACTTATGCTTATGTGAATCCGGTGGTCGCGGTGTTTCTGGGGTGGTTGATTCTGCATGAGCGGGTGGATCGATTTATTTTGATGGGGAGCGTGATTGTGGTGGTGTCGGTGATTCTGGTTACGAGCGCTGAGGTTAAGGCGGCGTAGCAGTCGTCAGTCGTGGTCAGGGGTCAGTGGACCCGATCAATGAAAAATGGTAGCGGCGAATCGCAATGATCCGGTGTCTTGCACTGACCCAGCCTGCGACACTGACCACTGGTCTCCTTATTTCGCGGCTTCTTCGTTGTCTTCTTCGTCGGTCAAGAGATCGACAGAGCGGCCGCGAATCACGTAGGTCCGTTTCAGTGACGGATTTGTTTCGAAGGTCACGCGGGCAGGAGATCGCTGCCAGTCCGGTAACCCGCAGACTGAATCTGGAATCTGCCACTGCTGAGTTTCGGCTGTGAATTTCGTTTCCCCGATCAGCCACTTCACTACCGGCTTGCGACGATTGATCTGTACGACCACAGCATGAATTTGCTTGTTGTCATCCGTGATGCCGCAATAGGCGGCGTAGTCGCGGTACCAGCTGACGGCGGAGTAAACGGGGTCGAACTCGGGCAAATTGAGGGGAGAGATGTGGCCGGTGGCGCGGTCGACCAGAAGCCATCCACCGCGTTGCCATTGCCAATGCGGAGGCGATGCGGGCTCCTGAGGAAGGCTGTCATTGACGCGGAAAGCGCGGCGGACTACGAAGAGCCGGTCGGTGACTTCGTGAGCTGAGCCGAGGGTGAACTCTTTGATGTGGGCGTCGATGAGGAGAGGGCGAACCTTGATGCTGAGCGGGGTGTCGTCGGCTGTTCGCGTTGCGACGCTGGGTTCGGGGGACGCTTGGACTGTAGTCCATTTGCCGAACGTAATGACGTGGGATTTGGAGGCAGCGAGGGCGCCCGCTTGAGCGATGAGGACGAGCGGAAGAACTAGCCAGAGGCGAGATTGCAGGATGTGAATCATGGCTGAGGGTAAACAGCAACCAGGTTAGAGGACAAGGATAGAGGTCACAAATCGTGGGCTTATTTCGATGTAGTTCCGAATTGGAACAGAGGAGTACGTCCCAAGCAGAAACGCCAACAATAGGCCACATTCTAAACCTCTTAACCGTGAAGTTCGCTAAGAACGGCCGCGAAGAACGCGAAGAAGAGCGGGGTGGTACGACTTCCCTGGCGTGCTTCGTCGCCACCTCGATTTTAATTTGCAGTAGAATCAACAGGAATAGCGTTGCAGCAATGAGTTTTCCTCGCGATTCGCGTCCGGGTGTGAGCGGTGAAGGCCGGGCAACTTTCCAGCGAGAAACGGGTTCTGATCAGGATATGCACGTGGTGCCGACAAAGCGGCAGGCTGCCCGGATTCTGGTGGTCGATGACCATCCCACCATTGCCGGTTTGATGAGCCAATTGCTTACGCAGCGCGGCTACGACGTGGTGACGGCGTCGGATGCGGAGCAGGCTGAGGCGGAGGTGCGGCGGCAGGCGCCTGATTTGATCCTTTCGGATGTACGAATGCCGGGGAAGTCCGGGTATGAATTGTGCCGCGAACTGAAGGCTGATCCGGCGACGCGGCTGATTCCTTTTGTGCTGATCACAGGATTGAGCGACAGCTCGGATAAAGTTGCGGGAATTGAGGCGGGAGCGGACGACTTCCTGAACAAGCCTGTGCTGGCGGAGGAACTGACGGCGCGGGTGAAGTCGCTGCTGCGGGTGAAGGAATTCACCGACGAGTTGGAGACGGCGGATTCGGTGTTGTGCACTTTGGGGCTGATCGTGGAGGGGCGCGATCCTTATACAGAGGGGCACTGCGAGCGGCTGGCGTTGCGGGGCGCGGAGTTGGGACGGCATCTGGGACTGGATGAAGATTCGATTGTGGCGCTGCGGCGCGGGGGATATTTGCATGACCTGGGCAAGATTGCGGTGCCGGATTCGGTGCTGAAGAAGGGCTCGGACCTTACTTTGCCGGAGTGGGAGATTATGAAGCGGCATCCGGTGACCGGGGAAAATATCTGCAGGCCGCTGAAGTCGTTGCGGCTGGTGCTGCCGATAATCCGGCATCATCACGAGCATGCGGATGGGTCGGGGTATCCGGATGGATTGCGGGCGGGGGAGATCCCGCTGCTGCCGCGAGTTTTGCAGGTGGTGGATGTGTACGATGCGCTGTGCACGGCGCGGCCTTACAAGCCGGCGCTGCCGCATGATCAAGCGGCGCAGAGCATGCGCGAGGAAGCCCGCCAGGGCTTATGGGACGCCGAACTGGTGAACGAGTTTTTCAGCATGCTAGCGGAAAAACGCAACGTGGCGTGAGGACGGCAGTTCTCAGTTCTCAGTTCTTCAGTTCTCAGTTCTCAGTTCTCAGTTCTCAGTTCTCAGTTCTCAGTTCTCAGTTCTCAGTTCTCAGTTCTCAGAGTTGGACGCTGGTTTCTGGTTCTCAGTTTCCTTAGGCTAGTCTTTACGACGTACAATGGCGCAGCATTTCTTGCGCATCCAGATTGAAGGACGTCACTTACAGCATCGTTATTCCGGCTTACAACGAGGGGACGCGCCTGGGCGCGACTCTGGAGAAGGTGCTGGGATATGTGCGCCAGCAGGGATGGAGTGAGGAAGTGGAAGTAATTGTTGTGAACGACGGGTCGCGCGATAACACAGCGGATTTAGTGCGCGGATTTGCGGCGAAGGATCCCGTGCTGCGGTTATTGGAGAATCCAGGCAACCGCGGCAAAGGTTATTCGGTGCGCAATGGGATGCTGAATGCGCTGGGCGGGATCGTGGTGTTCAGTGATGCGGATCTTTCTTCGCCCATCGAAGAGATGCCGAAGTTGCTGACGGCGATCGCTTCTGGGGCGGACATCGCGATTGGCTCGCGGTGGCTGCGGGCCGAGTTGCAGACGCAGCGGCAGTCGCTGATCCGGCAGGTGTTTGGGAGGATATTCAATGCGTTGAACCGGATTATCCTGGGACTGCGGTTCAAGGATACGCAGTGCGGATTCAAGGCTTTCACGCGGCGGGCAGCGCAGACGATTCTGCCGTTGCAGCGGATCGAGCGCTGGGGCTTCGATCCGGAGATTCTTTTTCTGGCGCGAAAGTTTGGGTTTCGCGTGGAGGAAGTAGCCGTGCTGTGGGGTCACAGCGGCGACACGCGGATTCATCCGCTGCTGGATGGGGCGCGGATGTTTCAGGAGGTGCTGCGGATTCGGTGGTATGACTTGACTGGCAAGTATGACGGGAGGGCGGTGGCCGGCGCGGAGGAGGTCAAGACGCTGCCGGGGGGACCGGGATCTCACGCGTGATGGTCAAAGGACGGAGCGCTCAGCGCCTGAAGGCGCGTTGATGGCGCGAGGATTTACGGCACGCCTGAAGGCGTGCCCTGATACGAATCTTTTGTAGGCCCCTTATACGAGTCCCACTTGCGAACGGTAGCAGTCATCCCGCCTTCTGAGCGTCCCCGCTAAAGTTAGTCTGAAGCTCAGCGACGACGCGGCGACCCATTTCCGTGGTTGAAATTGAATTCTGTCCAGGGCGCGCCAGGTCCGCGGTACGGGAGCCTTGATTCAGTGCCGTGCTGACGGCGTTCTCGATGCAGGCGGCCTCAGTTTGCAGATGAAACGAATGGCGCAGGAGCAGGGCGGCGGAGAGAATCGCACCGAGGGGATTTGCAATTCCCTTGCCTGCGATGTCTGGGGCGGAGCCGTGGACCGGTTCATATACGCCGACTGGGCCGCCGATGCTGGCTGAGGCTAGCAGACCCAGCGAGCCTACTACTCCACCGGCCTGGTCGGAGAGAATGTCGCCGAACATGTTTTCAGTGAGGATTACGTCGAAGTCTTTGGGGCGCTGCACCAGCGACATGGCGGCCGAATCCACGTACATGTGGGAGAGCTGGACTTCCGGATAATTCTTCGCGCAGCGGGTTACGACTTCGCGCCATAGCCGGGAGCACTCCAGGACATTGGCTTTGTCTATGGACAGAACTTTTTTGCGGCGCTTCATCGCCAGGTCGAAGGCTACGCGGGCTATGCGCTCGATGGCCGGTTCGCCGTAGGTCATGGTGTTGGTGGCGATGCGGGAGCCGGACTCGCCTTGGATGGAACGCGGGTCGCCGAAATAGAGTCCTCCGAGCAGCTCGCGGACGATCATTATGTCGGTGCCGCGGACTAGGTCTGGGCGTAGTGGAGAACAATCTTCCAGGGCTGGAAAGCAGATGGCTGGACGCAGGTTGGCGTAGGCGCCTAGCTCGCGGCGCAGGCGGAGGAGTCCGGCTTCGGGGCGGAGATGTTGGGGATAATGATCGAAGGCGGGATTGCCGACGGCGCCCAGCAGGACTGCGGAGGACGCTCGGCATGCTTGGATTGTGTCGGCAGGGAGGGGATCGTTTGCTGCGGTCAACGCTGCGCCACCGATGTTTTTGGTTTCGAGCTGGAGTTGGTGTTTGAATGCTTCGGCGACTGCTCGCAGGACCAGAACTGCCTGATCAGTGACTTCGGGGCCGATGCCGTCGCCGGGGAGGATGGTGAGGTTCAGGAGCATGCGGTCAGTCTAACGGAAACTGCTTTGCCGTTGCAGGCTCTCGTCAGGCTGAGAGGGAACTTTATCGCTGCCCGTCCGTACATCTCAAAGAAGCGTCCTTTAGCAGAAGCGTGTGAAAGGCACTGAGGACGAGTGTATCGTGGCTGACAAACATGAAGAGGCTGCTATGAAAATATTCGCCATTCTTTTTGCCTCGGTCCTCTCGGTCGCAGGCCTTGCGGCTTCCGCCTCAAGCCAGGCAGTGGACCGAACGTGGATCACTGACGTCACAATTATCTCCCCAGAGAATCTTGATCACGTCGAGAAAGGTAGCGTGCTCATCGGAAACGGCCGCATCGTCAGCGTCGAGCGAAAGAAGAAAGCGAAGAAGACGGCTGGCGCGACGGTGGTTTCGGGAAAAGGACAGTTTCTGATTCCGGGCCTCATCGACTCGCACGTTCACCTCGCGGTTGTGCCGGGCATGAACTTCACGCAGCCTGAAGGCAAGCCGGAGATGATCCAAAAGTACTTCAAACAGCTGCCGCGTTCCTACCTTTACTACGGCTACACGACTCTTGTGGATTTGGCAGTCGTCGATCGCCACGCATTGGAGGACTTTAAGCAAGCCCCTCTGCATCCGGACCTGTATGACTGTGGCGAGTCTTTGCCTTTTGCAAATGGGTACCCGATGTCGTTTGCGCCGCCGGAAGCACGTTTCAAGGTCTTTCCGAATTTCATCTATGATCCGGCGCAGGCCTCAAGCATCCCCGCCGAATACAGACCGGAAGATCACACTCCTGCCGCAGATGTCGCGCGGGTCAAACGTTCCGGTGGGATTTGCGTCAAGGCGTACTTTGAGCGTGGCTATGGGCGAGACCGCCACCTGCCGGTGATGGGCCCCGATGTTCTGGCAGGGATCCGCAAAGCTGCGACTCAGTCCGATCTGGTGCTCATGATGCACGCCAACTCGTTTGAAGCTCAACAATTTGCCGTTGAAGGCGGGGTCGATGTCATCGCGCATGGGATGTGGAACTGGGGAGATCTCGACAACGAGACCGAACTCCCCGCCCGGATCAAAACGCTCCTAGATCAAATCGTACCAAAGAAAATCGGGTATCAACCCACGATCCAGGTCATGCGAGGGCTAGGCGCGTATTTCGATCCCGAATATCTTAAGCTGAAGGCCATTCCCAAGGTCATCCCCAAGGAAATGCTGGATTGGTTTAACTCTCCTGACGGTAAGTGGTTCAAGAAGGAATTGGCTGACGACGACACGTCGGATGCGGCGATGCTCCAAGGTCTGGACCGCGGGCCAATTCGCCACGTGCGCCAGGTAGTGGCTTACCTGGCCAGCAAGGATGCCGATTTTCTCTTTGGAACGGACACTCCGTCGGGTCCGACGTACGGAAATCTTCCTGGCCTGAACGGCTATTTGGAGATGCAGGAACTTCAAAAGGCCGGATTGTCTCTGGTACAGATTTTTAGAGCCGCTACCATCAGCAACGCCCGGAAGTTCAAACTCGACTCACAACTCGGAACCATCGAGCCGGGGAAAACTGCGAATCTCGTGCTGCTGAAACGATCTCCGCTGGAAAGCCTGGACGCCTACGACAGCATCACCACGGTTTGGGTTCACGGACAGCCGATCTCGCGCGACAGTTTAGCAGCCGATGCAGAGAAATAAAGCACGCCGGAGTGCCGGCCAGTTATACGCCCCAGAGATAGTCTTCCTGCTGCTGGTCGTGGTGGTGGTCGGCTGGGATGGGGATGGGCAGGCCGAAGGCGTTGGTTTGTTTTGCCATTGGAAATGGCCGGGGTGGCTCGGGGGTCGACACGCTGGCAGCGGCTGCTACTGCCATGGGGAGCGGCTCGAACAGCGGAGTGGCGGAGGCTGCGGGCTTGTGAGTGTCGCGGATCAATTCGAGCAGGTGATGATCTTCCACCTTCTTGATCTTGTCGGCGAGGCGGACGAAGCGGCGATAAATGTCGTCGAGGGCGCGGCGGTCGAACTTGTAGCCGAGCTGTTCGCAGCGAATCGCCAGCGCATGACGACCGGAGTGCTTGCCCAGCACCAGTTTGGAGTCGGGCACGCCTACCGACTGCGGCGTCATGATCTCATAGGTCAATGGATTCTTAAGCACGCCGTCCTGGTGGATGCCGGCTTCGTGGGCGAAGGCGTTGCGTCCGATGATGGCTTTGTTGGGCTGCACGGGGACGCCGGTGATTTCGCTCAGCATCTGGCTGGCGGGGAAAAGATGTTCGGCCGCGATGGCCGTGTCGTACGGGTAGCGATCATGGCGAACCCGCATGGCCATGACAATCTCTTCGAGCGAGGCGTTGCCGGCGCGTTCGCCAATGCCGTTGATGGTGCACTCGACCTGGCGGGCTCCGGCGGCGATGGCCGCCATAGTGTTGGCTACGGCCATGCCGAGGTCGTTATGGCAGTGAGCGGAGATAGTGACATTCTCGATTCCCTTCACGCGACGGCGGACGGTTGCGATCAGTTCTCCAAACTCGCTGGGCACGGTGTAGCCGACTGTATCGGGGATGTTGAGCGTTGTGGCTCCGGCTTCGACTACCGCTTCGAGCACCTGAGAGAGGAATTCAGGGTCGGTACGTGTGGCGTCCTCGGGAGAAAATTCGACATCGTCGCAGAGGGATTTGGCGAAAGCAACGGCTTCGCGGGCCTGCGCGAGACAATCGTCGCGCGTCATGCGCAGTTTGTATTTCAAGTGAATGTCAGACGTAGCCAGGAAGACGTGAATGCGCGGGCGGGCTGCGCCTTGCAAGGCTTCCCAGGCACGCTCAATATCAGGGCGGCAGGCGCGCGCGAGTCCGGCGATGATGGGGCGTCGGATTATGGCGGCGATGGCTTTCACGGCTTCAAAGTCGCCGTCGGAGGCGATGGGAAATCCGGCCTCGATGACGTCGACACCCAGACGGTCGAGTTGATGCGCCACGCGCAGCTTTTCCTGGTGGTTCATGCTGCAACCGGGCGACTGTTCTCCGTCGCGCAGGGTGGTGTCGAAAACGGTAATGCGGACCTGCTCTGCCATGGGTGTTCCCTCTAGAAAACAGCTGAGTTGCTTTTATGGTACTGGGCGAGGGCACTGAAGCAAATCTTATAATTCTTCAGCGATCATTAGATTATCTTCTATGATAAGATTTGCTAATGGATACACAACTTTATATTAGAGGATGAGGATGGGCGCCAAACGCGCGATTTCGCATTCGCGCAAAAAACGCGCGAATGTTTGCACGGCGCACCCAGATTCCCTCGGCTTCTGCTCGGGACAGGTTCTTCGGCGCCAAGAGACGGCGCCTCAGGATGACAAATATGGAACTTTCGCAGCTGGAAGTGTTTTTGGCGGTGGCTCGCGAACACCGATTCTCCCGAGCCGCCGAAAAACTTTACCGCACCCAGTCGGCGGTGAGCCAAACGATCCGCAAACTGGAAGATGAATTGGGTGAGAATTTGTTTGACCGGTCGTCGCGGGAGGGGGTTCTCACCGACGCCGGGCAGGTGCTCTACGAGTATGCCGAGAAGCTGCTGAATCTGCGGCAGAACGCACATGAGTCACTGGCGGAACTGCGGGAATTGCAGAAGGGCAAGCTGGTGATCGCAGCGAATGAATTTACGGCGCTTTATCTGCTGCCGGTGCTGGCGGAGTTCCGGCGGCTGCATCCCATGATCAAGATTACGGTGCAGCGGGCGCTGGGCAGCCGGATTCCGGATGACGTGCTGCAGCACAGCGCCGAAGTGGGCGTGCTGTCGTACAAGCCGGAGGAACCGCGGCTGCACTCGGTGGTGACTTATCTGGACGAACTGGTGCTGGTGGTGCCGCCAAAGCATCCGCTGGCGGCGGCGCGGGAGGTGAGCATCCGGCAGCTGGGGGCGGAGTCGTTTGTAGCGCATATTGTTTCGTCGCCCTACCGGGAGAAAGTTCTGCAGACATTTCAGAAGCACAAAACGCCGCTGCATATGGATCTTGAGTTGCCGACTTTGCAGGCCATCAAACAGTTTGTCGCCATGGGGAACGGCGTGGCGTTCATGCCGGAGATGAGCGTGGAGGCGGAACTCGCGCGAGGAGAGCTGATCAGCATTCCCGTGCGGGAGTTGCGGGTGCAACGGAAGCTGCGCTTGATTTACCGCAAAGAAGCAGGGCTCTCGCATGCGGCGCGGGCGTTTCTGAAAGTGGCGGAGGCCGTGGCGGTGGAGCGGGCGGGGCGCTATCGATTTCAGCGGGAGAGCTAGGGAAGCGAGCCAAAACGCGCGATTATTGTGTCGCAAAAAACGCGACACTTCGCGCGGCTCGCCCAGGTCCTTCGGCGGGCAAATAACGCCCGCCTCAGGATGACAACCAAAAATCCATGCTATGCAGTTATGCTTGAACTCCCGGATCAGCAATCGGCGCAGGCCTCTGTGGACTGGAACGCCGCCAGGGCCTCGGGGACGCTGGGGTGAATCTCGAGGACTGAGTCGAGATTCGTAAGATCCAGCAGGTCGCTCACTAAAGGGCTGGGGCTGGCATATTTCAGATCCGCATTTTGCGCGAGAGCCAGGCTGTGCAGAGAAGCCAGTTCGCCGATGCCGGCGCTGTCGATGGACTTGACGCCACTCAGATCGAGGATCACCTTGCCGCCTTGCTGGAGGACTTCACCGACCGTGCGTGACAGGGCTGCGGCCTCGTCACGATAAACGATGCGGCCCTGGCAGTAAACGATCGTCACATTACCGCGATTGCGAGTTTCCAAAGTGAGTTTCAACTTCGACTCCTTAGGTAGTGCTGCGAGGGCAGCCAAGTGAAGCGGCTGCGAATATGTTTCCAAATTTATGTTCATGGATTCAGGTGCTATATACATAGACGCGCGCCGAGGGCTTTCGGAATCATGAAAAAAGGGTGAATTTATCGAAGGCGACAAGGCTGTGGCTGCACAATTTTGCACCTTGGCGGAGCATCTTTGGGGAGCGGGCATCCTGGGACTCCGTTACACTGCATCTAACGAATCTCGCGCATTCAGGTAGAATTTGCTGCTGGCGTTATTGCCGGGGGAGGACTTATTTTCGTGTCGAAAACCGCAGCCGTGGTTCTGGCGTTCGTGAGCTTGATGCTGTTTCCCACCACATCGAAGGCGCAACTGCTGCCGAGTGGAAACGTTTATGGCGGAGTTGGTTACGGCGACAACGTCCATGTGGTGAACCGTCTTACGTTTCGCGGATGGGAGGGGTCGGCGGAGGCATTTCCGTTTCACCGGTTCAGGTACCTGGGAATGGTGCTGGACGGAAGCGGCTTTTACCGGACGGGAATCACCCAGTACAACCTGGTTCTTGGTCCGCGGGTTTCGAAGAGCTACGGCAAATGGCGCGTGTTCGGCCACGCGATGGGCGGATATCAGATATCCAAGTCGGGTGGCCAGAATTTCCATACCATAGTCGAGGACTTCGGCGGCGGGGCGGACCGCAAACTTCCATTCAAGAACTTTTCCTGGCGGCTGCAGTTCGATTACATCCACAGCCATCAATTAAGCGCCAGCCAGAACGATTTCCGGGGCACGACCGGAGTGGTGTGGCGCTTCTGAGGGAAACCAGACTCGATCATCGAACGTCTAAATTCTCCCCCGAAACTTACGCTGCTGAGGCTTAGATTTTAAGCCTGGAGAACTAACAACGCAGACACCGTCCGGTTTACCAATTCTTGCGTTGAGGCATCCAACCTACGGCAGTTTAAGTTTCCCAGGGAAGATCTCATCATGAGAAGAATTGGATTCACCGTACTTTGTTTGCTGTTATTCGCAGCTCTTGCTAGCGCTCAGGTTCCAACGAGTGGGAACGTGTTTTTCGGGTACTCCTTCTACAGCACGGACCTCTCTTCGATCGATCGCGCTAATACGAATGGTTGGGAGGCGTCGCTAGAAGGCAAGATTATTCCTTTTCTCGGACTGGTGGCTGACTTTGACAGCCACTATGGTTCGCAGAACTTTCCATCGTGTGTGAACAGCATTGTCGTTACTGACTGCTTTCCTTTCAATGCCGATGTTACAGAGCACAACTATCTGTTTGGTCCGAGAGTGTCTTTCTCTGCTGGCAGGTTTCGCCCCTTCGCGGAAGCTCTGTTCGGAGCAGCCCATGTCGACGTAAACAACGGCGTCGGCTCGGATACATCGTTTGCCACGGCAGTGGGCGGCGGGCTCGATTACAAGATCATCAAGCCGGTGGCGTGGAGATTCCAGGGAGACTATGTGCAAACGCGTTTCTTCGGGGCGACGCAGAACAATGTCCGGATATCGACAGGAATTGTTTTTCGCTTCTGAGGAGAGCATCGCAGATGCAAAAAATAGGATCCGGCTGGTTGGCTGGATCCTGTTCTTTGTGGCCACCAAGAAAACGCTCGTGTGCGGGGTTTAGGCGCGCGGTGAGCCGTCGGGCTCAGCCTGCCAGTACTTGTGATCGCGAAGAAAAAACTTTTCGTTCCAGTAATTCATTGCCGTCCACAGGAACAACCAGCCCACGCGAAGATGTCCCATCTTTTGGAAGCGGCGGTTGGTGGTGTAGACGCCTCCGCGGACGATGCCGAAGCGCTTCCGCTCCACCTGCTGGCTGAGCAGGTAATCCTCGGCGAAGAGAACTTGTTCATGAAATCCGCCGAGCGCGTGGAATTTTTTCAGGTCGAACAGCATGAACATTCCAGTGGCGAAGGGATGATGGAGCCGAGAGAGGTATTGGAAGAAATCGTTGCCTGCATAAAACATTTTGTCGAGCCAACTGCCGCCCTGGCACAGGATATTTGTGGTGACACAATGAAGCTGCCTGCGCTGTGCGAGTTCAACGGCGCGGCGCACGAGGGAAGGATGCGCCAGTTCGATATCGGCATCGAGAAAGAGAACGTAAGTGCTGTCGGCGTGGGATGCGCCGAGGTTGCGGCCGACGGAGGGCATTCCGCCGCGGATCACGCTGACGTTCAGGCGGTCGCGGAAGCTGAGAACGATCTCGGGAGTGCCGTCGGTTGAGTTCGCGTCAGCTACCAACACTTTCGTACTCGACATCTTCGAGTAGTCCTGATTCGTCAGCGAAGTCAGCAAGCGCGGAATCAGCTTCGCCTCGTTCTTGGCTGGAATCACGATCGTCAGCTCGCTCGTGGTATTCATGCTCGTTGAAGTCATGGATTTGAACCCCCTGTTCGTCAACCGTTAGATACGTCATGCGGGAATCGACCCAGCCGCCTGAGTTGTAGTAGTCGATTCCGTCCTGTGCGACGTGGACGGCCTCGTGAGTATGGCCGCAGAAGATCCGATCGGCATTGTGCTGGCGAGCGTAGTGCAGCGCTCCGGCGGAAACTTTCGGTGACATGCGGAGCCAGCGCGTGTTCAGCCGGTCAATGAGCCGCGCAATCGGCTTGTTCTTGAAGTCGAGTTTCTGCAACTGGAGATAGAGTGAGGTGCCCAGCCGGTTAAAGCGCAAATTGTTTACCTGGAAACCATCGAACTGATGACCGTGGATCGCGATGTGCCGCAGGCCTGCGTAGTCCCACGCGTAATGCTGGTAGACGCGGACGCCGACCAGATGCGACATGATGTTGGTGAGTCCGTGATCGTGATTGCCTTCGACCCACACGACTTCGATGTTGCGCTTGGGATTCGAGAGCTTGCGAATGTAGCCGAGGAACTTCCAATGTTCTTTGGTGAGGCGGGCGAAGTTGAGGTCGGCAAAGATGTCGCCCAGCAAGATCAGCCGCCGAAAACGGTTTTCTTTGAGCACGCGCGTGGCTTCACGGGCGTGGCTGGTCTCTGCACCGAGGTGCAGGTCGGAAAGGATCAGCGTGTTGTAGACATGCAGATCCACACTTTAGTTGTAGCAAGTCAATGTTACGGGGTGATGAAATATGCATCAAAATCGGTGCATGGTAACTACGAAAGTAACCCGAGTAACCTGTGAGTAAACAAAGGGTTCAGCGGAGAGCGCCTGCGAAATGTTGCGGTAGTGTGAATACGGAACAGGTTCACGTAGACTGAATTTCCGGCGGCGGAGGCAGTAGGAATAGGGGAGCGAGCCAAACGCACGATTATTACGTCGCAAAGAGCCCTTCGGCAAGCTCAGGGCAGGCTGCGGCGCTTCGCGCCGCTCGCCCAGATTCCTCACTGCGCAATGAACGCTTGTTCGGAATAACAATTCTGTTTGAAAACCATCGGACACATTCTGGCGAAGTACACGGCGTGGGTGTTGCGTGTGCTCGCGCCGCTCGGGATTTGGGGTGTATTTGCGATCGCATTTGCGGACTCGGCGCTGCTGGGCATGCCGGTGGACGCGATTGTAGCCTACTACGTGTACCAGGGTCACAGGCGGCTGCTGTTTTATGTGGTGATGGCCTCGCTGGGGTCGACGGTCGGCAGTATTCCGCTTTACGTCGTCGGGTATCTGGGCGGCGAGAAGGTTTTGCGCAAGCGGATTTCAGAAGAACGTTTTCTGGAGATTCATCGCTCGTTTGAACGGCACGAATTCTGGGCGCTGATGTTTCCTGGAATGCTGCCGCCGCCCATGCCGTTCAAGATTTTCGTGCTGGGGGCGGCGGTGTTTGAAATGCGCTTCCGCGACTTTCTGGCGGCGATTTTCGCGGGAAGGTTCGTACGTTTTCTGGTGCTTTCGTTGCTGGTGCTGTGGTTTGGGCCGCAGATTGTGGGAGTGCTGGGGACCATTTTCCGGCGGCATATTTATTGGGTACTGGCTGCGGTGGGTTTGGGAGTGTTGGTCTGGCTGTTGGTGTGGTGGAGAAAAAGGGGCGGGCGCATTCGTTGAGCTGCACTGTGGATAGAGTCCTCGCCTCGCTTGCGCTCGGCGGGACGGGCGCATGCGCCCGTCCCCACACAAGCTTGGGCGGCTTTCCTAGGTGATTCTTCTACGCCGCGGCGATGTGGTCGTTGGATGATTTGTGCATCCAGCCGGCGAGCGCGTGCAGGAACACCGGGGTTCCGAACATTGCTATCGAGAAGAACAGATCGCTCTCGACTGTGCCGCGGAGGAATGGGAGGCCGGCGGCGTAGGACATCATCAGGCCGTTGAAGCCGCGCGGATACATTTCCGGCCAGGCGGCCCACACCGCAAAATTACTGATCAGAAAGAACGAGACCGAACTGGCCAAGGCCGCGCCTACCACGCGGACCGGCCCGGCCTTCTCGCGGAGGTTAGTGCCCAACCAAAGAATTGCTGCATACCACGCCCACGTAACCAGATGGTCCCAGGAGAAAGTGTACGTGTAGATGAACTTGGTAAGGACGACATCGGTTGCCGCCAGCAGCAGCAGAGGAATCCACATCTGGCGCCGCGAGCCGCGGGCTCCGAAGAACAACAGCGATGCCGCCACCGGGGTGAAGTGCCAGGCGTGGGGCAGGATATTGAAGGGTCCTGCGAAGGGCAGGAAGCGGACTGCTATGGCAAAGAGTACGAATAGATAGGGCAGCATTGGCACCTCGGGACTGAAGCTATTATTCTGGGCCGCGACGGCGAGTACGTCAAGCGGCGACAGCTGCATCGCCCGAAGAAGCTTCGCTGCGCGAAGCGGACCGCCGAAGGCGGCTGTCCCCACAGGTAGCACGCCCCTTCACACTTAATCTGGTTCCGGGTAGGCTTTTTGATTCTTGCCGGAACCGTAGATGTCGGCTACGACGTGCAGGTTCTGGTCGAGCTTTACGCCTGCGCCGAGTGCGCGGCGTGGTTCGCCCCGGGGGCTCAGTAAGCTGGGCAACTGCACGAAGCGCAGGTCCTGGAAGTTCACGATGTATCCGCCTTCTGGCGGGTCGAGTGTCTCTGTCTCTGTGATGGGATACTGCGCCCAGTCTAGATACGCGCGTCCCAGGTAAGACTTCTTCGCAGCTAATGTGACCGGGGTTTCCTCGGGCTTGTAGCGGATTTCGAGTCGGCCTTCAGGATCGACTTCTGGTTTCAGAGAATCCACCGGGGCAAGCGCAAAGAAAGCAGGAGTCTCCACCACGCCATACCAGTGAAATGGATCAGCGAGTGCGGGATAGGCGGAAGCGCGCAGTGGGTCCGCGCCCTGGTAGGTGCGAGCGGCAAGTGCATTGACGGCGCGGCGATGTTCGAAGTCGCGCAAACCCCACAACAAGACCACGCTTACCAAGGCGAGAGTGGCGCCGACGCGGCCTCTGGGTCCGCGGGGGCGCGCTCCGATTTCCGAGTCGATCAGCGAGAACAACGAAGGCACGATCAGCCCGAGCAGCAGAAATCCAAACATGATTGGTTCGAAGATGAAGACGATGTCCCATGAATACCACTTCTCGGAAAACGGCCAGAAGGGGCGGACGCCGTAATTGTTGGTGAAGTCGAGCAGAATGTGGCTGAGTCCGGCTAAGCAGGCGTAGAGGAAGAGCAGTCCCCAGCGCGGCGGGAGGTTTGGATCTTTCAATCTTCGTCTGCGCAAACGCCAGACTAGATAGACGAAGCCGAGTACGACAGAGGCGTCGAGCGGAACTCCGAGGAAGGAGTGGGTAAAGCCGCGATGATGCGCGAAACCGAAGGCCGGGCCGCCGAAGCGGCTGAAGACGTCGAGATCTGGAGTCTCGGCGGCAAGCGTGAGCGTGAGCGTGGCCAGCGCGGTCTTGCGGTTCAGTCCGGCGCGGCCCATGCACGCGCCGGTCAGGAAATGGGTGATCGGTTCCAAGTTCTAGGGATTCTATTTAGCAGTGCTTGCAATTGCTACTAACTAAGAATTGATCTCAACGAGGTTACTTAGACGCTCCCTGTTGGCGCAGAGTTGCAAAAGTTGCCTGGCTTCGCTTGGCTGACAGCCGAGGCGGCTGTCTCCTCATAAGTATCGACGTGCCTTCAGCGGGATGGCGCCAGCAAGGTCAGAGCTTCGGGCACGATGGTGATTTCGGCGGGCAACATTCCTACCAGTTCGCCGTCGGCCTCGACGTAGACTTGCAGCTGCGGTTGTGGCGATCCCTCAGACGCTGACTCTCGCCGGTACTGGCACGAAACTCGCACGCTATGGGCAAGATCGATGCCGGGGATCTTCCAGCTGCGCCGCAACAATCCCCGCGTCACGTATAGAAGATACGCGAGGCGGCTCGCGGTGCTGCAGAAGACCAGCCGCAGATCGTTGTGGTCGAGAGAAGCTCCGGGAGCCAGCTCTTGCAGCACTCCGCCAAAATTTCGAATGCGCACGGCCATCAACTCCGTGACCTCGGCTCGCCGCGACTCGCCTGAGCCGGTCTCGGGAAATTCAACTTGAAAGCGGGTCATAGGATACGAAAACCACAGCTGCCAGGCTTTGGCGTAGTAGGCGGCCATGCCCATACGCTGCTTGGTCCCAGTGCGAAGTTTGTAGAAAAGATGGGCATCCACTCCGGCCCCAGCCGCGACGATGAAGAAGCGGGCGCGGGGTTGGCCTTCAAGATCGAGGCATTGTATGTGCCCCAGCGCAACCCGGCGGGGCGCCGCATGCAGAGCGGCCCGCGCCGCCGCTGCGATATTCATGGGCAGGCCCAGGTCGTGGGCGAGAGCGTTTGCCGTGCCCATGGGCAGAATCGCGAGGGCGGTGCCAGTATTCGCCAACACCTGGATGACGTTGTGGATGGTGCCGTCGCCGCCGCAGGCAAAGATGGTGTCGAAACCCGACAGGGCGGCTTGCCGCGCTTTCTCCTTGGCATGGGCACGCGAGTCGGTGAGGATGAGTTGGGCCTCGACGTTTGCGCCGCGCAACAATGCCAGCACAGATTCCAACTCCTGGCGCCGCGCGCGGCTGCCGCCGGATTCGGGGTTATAGAGTAAAGCCGCTTTGCGCATACCGGATCGAAGCTGGATTGTACCTGACCCGATCTGCCGGCGGTCGCAACAGGCTTGGCAAGCAGTTGAGTTTGGAATAAGCTGTGGCCACTTGGGACGGGCGTGTCGTCCTGTAACTCTCCTTCGGCCGCCCGCCAAAACTAAATTCAGGAGGATTGACCAGATGAAAACTCTGGGGCTCGTTCTCTGTGGAATGCTTTTGTGCGTGGGCACGGCTGCCCAGGATCATGCCTCGCATCCTCAGTCACATCACGCTCAGGCCCATCCCGTCTCGCTGGTGACCGGGCTTGGGGACCTTCATCATCCTGTTTCCACCAAGAACCCGCAGGCGCAGCAGTTCTTCGATCAGGGCCTGCGGTTCATCTTCGCTTTTAATCACGACGAAGCGGCACGGTCGTTCCGGCATGCCGCAGAGCTCGATCCGAAACTGGCTATGGCGTACTGGGGTATTGCCGAGGCGGTGGGGCCGAACTATAACGATCCCGCTGACCCGGACCGGTACAAGCAGGCGCACGAGGCGGTGGAGAAGGCCGTCGATCTGTCTGCGAATGGTTCGCCCAGCGATCAGGCGTACATTCAGGCACTGGCCAAGCGCTTTCCCGCCGATCCGAATTCCGATTTGAAGAAAGCTGCCGAAGACTATCGCGACGCGATGCGCCACGTGGTCGAAGAATTTCCCGACGACCTCGACGCGGCCACGCTTTTCGCCGAGGCGGGCATGAATTTGCATCCCTGGGGACTGTGGCATGTCGATGGCACGCCCGAGGCCGGTACGGAGGAAATCGTTTCTACTCTGGAGTCGGTGATGAAACGCGACCCTGATCATCTGGGCGCGATTCACTACTATATTCATGCGGTAGAGGCTTCGGCTTCTCCCGAGCGAGCGCTGGCCGGAGCGAACAAGCTTGCTGCGTTGGCGCCCGGCGCGGGACACATCGTGCACATGCCCGCGCATGTTTACATCCGTACCGGCGATTATGAAGCCGCCGTCAAGACCAATGAGAAAGCGGCGGAAGTCGATCGCGCCTACATCAAAGCCACGGGCGTGCAGGGCATTTATCCCATGATGTATTACAGCCACAACCTGCATTTCATCGCGATGTGCGCGGCGATGAACGGCAATTATGCGGAGTCGAGGAAAAATGCGGACCTGCTGCTGGCCAACGTGGCGCCTCATGTAAAAGAAGTGCCGCCGCTGGAAGGCTTCACCACGATCCCGATGGCGGTGGAGATTCGCTTTCACCATTGGAATGAAATTCTCAAGATGCCTCAGCCCGATGCGGGGATGAAGACCGCGACCGTGTTCTGGCACTTCGCGCGAGGCATGGCCCTGGCTAGCACGGATAAAGTGACAGGCGCTGAGGCCGAGTACAAGATTGTTTCCGACGCGGAAGCGGCCACGCCTCCGGATGTGATTTTTCAGATGCCTATCAACAACAAGGCCAAAGACATCGTGAAGATCGCGAAGGATGTTCTGGGCGCGAAGATCGCGGTGGCGAAAAAGGACAACAGCGGCGCGGTCGCCTTGTTGCGCGAGGCCGTTGCAATCCAGGATACGCTCAAATACGGCGAACCGCCCGACTGGTTTTTCCCGGTGCGCGAATCTCTGGGGGCTACGCTGCTCATGAGTGGGGACGCCGCGGGCGCAGAGAAAGTGTTCCGCGAAGACCTGGAGCGGAATCTGCGGAACCCGCGTTCGCTGTGGGGGCTGCATCAGGCCTTGCTGCTACAGAAGCGCGCGTATGATGCAGGATTTGTGGAGAAGGAGTTTGAGGCGTCATGGAAGGGCGGGGCGCAGGCTTTGAAGCTGGATGATCTGGTGTGAGCGTTTGTGAGTCTTCGCGGGCTGGCGTTTGCCCAGCCCTTTTTGTTGTCCACGACTATAATCTGCCCGATGGTTTCCTCCACCAAAGACGTCGAAAAAAAGATCGAATCACTTCGTGAGAAGATTCGCCACCACGAATATCTGTACTACGTCCTCGACCATCCTGAGATCAGCGATGCCGAGTTCGACAAGCTGATGCAGCAGTTGAAAGCTCTGGAGGGGGAGCATCCGGAGCTGATCACGGCGGATTCTCCGACGCAGCGCGTTGGAGGAAAACCGCGCGAGGGATTCGTCAAGGTGCCGCACTCCTCGCTGATGTTGTCGCTCGACAACACGTACAACGAGGAAGAACTGCGGGCCTGGGAACGCCGCGTGCACGAACTCAGCGGCCGGAGCGACGTGGATTATGTTTGCGAGCTGAAGCTCGACGGCATGTCGCTCGCTCTGATTTACGAAGACGGGAAGCTGGTGCGCGGAATTACTCGCGGCGATGGAAGCATTGGCGAGGACGTGACGCTGAACGTGCGCACCGTGCGCTCAGTCCCGCTTTCGATCCCAAAAGAAAAGCTGAAGAAGGCGGGCATCACGCAGGATTTCGAGGTGCGGGGCGAACTGCTGATGCCTCTGGCTGCGTTCAAGAGGATGAATGAGGAGAGGGAAACCAGAGGGCTCCCCACGTTTGCGAATCCGCGAAATGCCACGGCGGGCACGGTGCGGCAGCTTGAGTCGAAAGTTACGGCGGAGCGGCGACTCGATTATTTTACCTACATGCTACTGAAGAATGGCCGCACTTATTTCGACCGCCATTGGAAGACGCTGGATGCCTTGGACGCCGCCGGCTTCAAGGTTAATCCGAACCGCAAGCTGGTTCATGGCATCGACGAAGCGTGGGAGTTCATCCAGCAGTGGGAGGCGAAGCGCGATTCTTTGCCTTATGAGATCGATGGCATCGTCATCAAAGTCGATCGAACTTCTTTGCAGGATGAGCTTGGATTCACGGGCAAAGCTCCGCGCTGGGCCATTGCTTACAAATATGCCGCGCGGGCTGGAATCACAAAATTGGAAGACATCCGGGTGCAAGTGGGACGCACTGGGAAACTCACGCCTGTCGCGATGCTGGCGCCGGTTTTGATTGGCGGCACGACTGTGCGCAATGCCACGTTGCACAACATGGATGAAATCGAGCGGCTTGGAGTGAAGATTGGCGACTGGGTACAGGTCGAGCGCGGCGGCGACGTAATTCCGAAGGTCGCCAAAGTTATCGACGACAAGGATCATCCGCGCGGGCACAAGAGCTTCCACATGCCGGAGACCTGCCCGGTGTGCGGCGCGAAGGTGGTTCGAACCGAGGGCGAGGTCGACTACCGCTGCGTCAACGCGAATTGTCCGGCGAAACTGCGCGAGACTATCCTGCACTTTGCTTCGCGCGGGGTGATGAATATCGATGGCATGGGCGATGCTCTGGTGAATCAGCTTACCGAGCGCGGGTTGGTGAAGAATGTCGCAGACATCTACAAGCTGACGAAAGGCGATCTGCTCAGCCTGGAGCGAATGGGCGACAAGTCGGCGCAGAACATTCTGGATGAGATTGAGAATTCGAAGAAGCTGCCGCTGGAGCGGGTTATTTACGGGCTCGGAATTCGAATGGTTGGCGAACGCACGGCGCAGTTTTTGGCAGAACATTTTGGATCGATGGAAGCGCTGGAGAGTGCTGGAGTCGAGGAGCTGCAGGATGTGAATGAAGTCGGTCCGCGCATCGCCGAGAGCATTGTGGAGTTCTTCGGCATCGCGGCCAATCGCAAGCTGGTCGAGCGCCTGCGCGGGGCTGGGCTTAGGTTAACCGGACAGAAGAAGCAGCGCGGCACGAAGCTTGCCGGCAAGACATTCGTGCTAACGGGAACGCTGGCGCATTTCACCCGGGATGAAGCCAAGAGGATGATTGAAGACGCAGGGGGAAAAGTAACCGGTTCGGTCAGCAAGAAAACGGATTATGTGGTGGCGGGAGCGGATGCAGGGTCGAAGCTGGATAAGGCGAAGGAGTTGGGGGTGAAGGTGATTGATGAGAGCGAAATGGAGAGGCTCGCCCTTGACGCTAATTGATTGAATTTGATGCCAAGGTGTCCCGCCGAGGCTGGTTTTAAAATTACGCGATTGCCAAATTGCACAATTACAAAATTGCTCTCTCATCCCCGACACGTTTCGTCACCCGCTCGCGATCCAGATATTCCAGCAGCGGAATCGCATACTTGCGAGTCACTCCGGTTAACTCCTTGAATTTCGCGACATCAATCTTCGCCGACTTCACTCTGTAGGCCGCCATCTGCCGCCGTAACTCCTCCAGAGCGCTGCGATGGAAAACCAACTCGTTGGAAACCTTGATCAGGATCTTCTCCCGCAGCAGCAAAGTCACAATCTTCTGCGCCCTCACCTTATCGACCTTCAGCCCCGCAATTACCTCTTGGAGGGCCGGAACTTTCAATCCCGCCGAGGCGAACGCGCCCTCGATCGTCTTCTTCGATTCGGCCTCTTCATCTTTCATCTCGACGCCGTGCCCCGGCAGCCGCACCAGGTCCCCAACTACTTCGAGCTTTTTCTCTCGGACCAGCATGGGGGCAGCCGTCTCGAACACTCCTGGACTCGCCTCCACCTGCGCCCTCAACTCTTCCTTGCTGATACCGCCCACCAGCGGATTCTTCTTATGAAAATCTGCGGCCGCGGTTACGATGCGCGATTTCAGCGCCTCTAGCGCGGGCGAATCCAGGAATAGCTCGCCAGCCCGCACCACACTGCCCGCACGCAGCGCCTGAGTCAGTTGTGCTTCGATCACATTCTTCGTCCAACCGGTCTCGGCAACCAGTCGAGCGATCGAGATTCCCTCACGTTGCCTCCTCGCGATCCGCGCCCTGAGAATCGCTTCGGCATCGCCACCTGCCAGGACTTGCAGGAAGTCGCCGTGTGCGGGCATGCGCGGAATCGGCGCCGCGTCCAACACAATTCCCCCGCCAATCGTAACCACAGGCGAAAATTGCCGGATGATGAACCGGTCTCCCGGCAGAAGCAGCGCTGCCTCCGGCAACTTCAGCCGCGCAAATGCCTCTGAACCCGGAGTTAGCTGTTTCATCGCAAGTGGAGGGTGCCCCGCCTGCAGTAAGACCACTTCCGCCACAGTCTCCATCGTGTACGAATGAAAGTGCACTCGCGCGCGGTCTTTCAGCGGACGCGGAGCCGAAGACAACAAGCGCACCCGCACGTCGGCCTGCCGTGTTACGGCGAACGTCGCCGGAGGCGCGAGAGTCATGCCTCGCGACAAATCTTCTGCGCTCGCGCCCGCCAGGTTTAACGCTGTTCGTTGTCCAGCGGCCGCCGCCTCAGCCGGTTCCCCATGCACCTGCACGCCGCGCACGCGCACTCGCCGCCCCGCCGGGAAAACTTCCATCTCATCTTCGCGGCGAATTGTCCCGGCCACCAGCGTTCCCGTCACCACCGTGCCGAAACCCTTCATCGTGAAAACACGGTCGATGGGCAGACGTGCGATGGCATGGGAATCCCGCGGCTGTACTCCGGCCGCCGCCGCGACTATCGTCCGCTTCAGTTCTTCCAGTCCCGCTCCCGTCAGGGAACTCACGGCGACGAGTGGAGATTCCAAAATTCCCAAGAATGTCCCGCGCAGGAACTCCTCCACTTCCAGTCGCACCACCTCCAGAGTCTCCGCATCCACCGCATCGGATTTGGTCAACACTGCAATGCCGCGCTGCACGCCAAGAAGTTGCAGGATGTCAAAATGCTCCCGCGTCTGCGGCTTGATTGCTTCGTCCGCCGCAATCACCAGCAGCACCATGTCGATCCCGCCCACCCCGGCCAGCATGTTGCGGATGAAACGCTCATGCCCGGGAACATCGACGAAGCCGAGGCGCAAAGTGTCGCCCGTCGGCGTAGGCAAATCCATGTGCGCGAAGCCGAGGTCAATGGTTATGCCGCGCCGCTTCTCCTCCTCCAAACGGTCAGCGTCGATTCCGGTCAGCGCCTTCACCAGCGCCGTCTTGCCGTGGTCGATGTGCCCCGCCGTTCCTACGATGATGGATTTCATCTGGCTGGCATCTTACCGGAAAGGACTCATGGAGCGGCGGACGCCATTCGGCAAGCTCAGGGCAAGATCTCGTCCTCCGGGCCTGGGCGAAGCACGGCCGGGTTGCCATTCTCCCGCCGGACGGGAGCTTGCCGGAGGGGTGTCCGGGCTGCACGAGAGCGTCCTCAATCGTTTCAATAGCTTCTGGATAATATCAACGGCTTGCGGATACTTTCAACCACTTACAAGGAATTTCGCATTAGAAGCGTTCTAAGCCCCGTTCACTCACCCGAAGACCTTGAAGCCGGCCAGAATAGTCGAACGCTCCCAGGAGCCACGCCTGTGCACTCCAGAGGCATCCTGTGCGCGGTTTCGATCTGAGTTCGCGTGGACGGAAGTGGGCGCAGGCTCCAATCCGTTTCAACAACTTACGAATGGCGCGAAGAAAACAGAGGACATCGAGCAGTCTGAAACCGTCCGTCAATTTTCTGCCGCTTTGTTTTCAATAGCTTCCAGATAAGTCATTGAAAACGCAAAGTCGTTGGTCGTTGGTCGTTAGCCAAAGCCGGCGACGCTAGGGGTTCTGCCAACGACGAAAGACGAACGACTCGCTATAAAAGCCCTATCCAGCCGTCCTTCTAAATGCGACAATAGAACTTCCCCATGACCACCTCCATAACTTCTGCCTTTTCGCCGGAGACCCTTCGGCAGCATGGCCTCACCCTGGAGGAGTACGAGAAGATCAAGCAACTTCTCGGGCAGCGCGAGCCCACGCTCACCGAACTCGGCATCTTCAGCGTGATGTGGAGCGAGCACTGCTCTTATAAGTCGTCGCGCGTACATTTAAAGCGCCTGCCCACACGCAGCAAGCGCGTGCTGCAAGGGCCAGGCGAGAATGCCGGCATCATCGACATCGGCGACGGCTGGGCCTGCGCCTTCAAGATCGAGTCGCACAATCATCCATCGTTCATCGAGCCGTTCCAGGGCGCAACCACTGGCGTCGGCGGAATCCTGCGCGACATCTTCACGATGGGCGCAAGACCGGTGGCGGTGATGGACTCGTTAAGGTTTGGGCCTATCACTGGTGGGAGGCAGGCTGAGATCCATCGCAACCACTCCATCCTCGAAGGCGTAGTCAGCGGTGTCGCCTCTTACGGCAACTGCTTTGGCGTGCCCAACCTTGGAGGCGAAACGAAGTTCGAGCCGTGTTACTCGGGCAATCCGCTGGTGAACGCTTTCGCCATGGGCCTGGTCCGCAAGGACGAAATTTTCTACGCGCGCGCCGCCGGCGAAGGCAATCCGGTGATCTATGTTGGCGCCAAGACCGGGCGCGACGGCATCCACGGCGCCACCATGGCCAGCGAGGAATTCAGCGAGGCTTCGGAAGCGAAGCGGCCGAATGTGCAGGTCGGCGATCCGTTTCTCGAGAAGTTGCTGCTCGAAGCCTGCCTCGAAGCCATGCGGACTGGGGCGATTGTCGGGATTCAAGACATGGGCGCGGCCGGCCTCACGTGCTCGACCTGCGAGATGGGCGGGCGCGGCGGCGTGGGCGTCGAAATTGAACTGGATCGAGTACCGCAGCGCGAAACCGGGATGACTCCGTACGAAATCATGCTGAGTGAGTCGCAGGAGCGCATGCTGCTGGTCGCGCAAAAAGGCCGCGAGCAGGACGTCTTCAGCGTCTTTGAAAAGTGGGGTCTCGATGCGGTCGAAGTCGGCAAGGTCACGACCGACAACAAGTTGCGCGTGCTCCAGCACGGCGAAGTTGTCGCCGAGATTCCGAATCAGGCGCTTACCGACGATGCACCCATGTACAAGCGACGGCTGGCGCGCTGGGAACCTCCCGTGCCGCGGGAAATGCCTGAACACATTCAACTCAACGGCGAGAGCGACCTGACTCGAAGTCTCAAGCAGCTTCTTGCCAGTCCAAATATCTGCGGCAAGCGGTGGGTGTGGCAGCAGTACGATCACATGGTGCAGACCAACACTGTCGAAGCGCCGGGCGCGGGCGATGCGGGCGTGATCCGCATCAAGAATCCAGATCCAGATGCGCCTCAGCGCGGCCTCGCGATGGCGCTCGATGGCAACGCACGCTGGTGTTATCTCGATCCGCGGCTGGGTGCGATGCATGCTGTTGCCGAGGCCGCGCGCAAAGTCGCGTGTTCGGGGGCAACTCCCATGGGCGCAACCAACTGCCTCAATTTTGGCAATCCCGAGAAGCCGCACATCATGTGGCAGTTCTCGCAAACCATCGACGGCATCACCAAAGCCTGCGAGGAGCTTGAGATCCCGATCACCGGCGGCAACGTGAGCTTCTACAACGAGACGCTGGGCGAGGGCATTTATCCCACGCCGGTGCTTGGAGTGGTTGGGATTCTCGACGACGTGAGCAAAACCGCGAAGATGCCTTTCGCCTCGACCGGACGCACGATTGTGCTATTGCGCGCGGGCGAAGCAGCCGATATCACCGATGTAGAGAGTGAGTTTGGGTCGTCGGAGTATGCCAAGACAATTTTGGGAGCGCTGTGGGGATATCCTCCGGAACTCGATCTGGAGAATGAAGCGGCACTGCAGAAGGCGGTCATTGAATTGATTCAGCAGGGGTTGGCGGAATCCGTGCATGACTGCTCGGATGGCGGGTTGGCGGTCGCGCTGGCGGAAAAGACTTTTGCGAAGGGTGTGGGCGCGCGCGTGAATTTTGCGTCGAACGGCCTTCCGGCGGAGTTTACGCTGTTTGGCGAAGATGCGAGCCGTATCGTGCTCTCCTGCGACCCGGCTAATGTTTTGCGAATCCAACAGGTAGCGAAGAAAAACGGAATCGGGGCGGACGTGCTCGGAGAAACGATTCCGGGGCGGCTGGAAATTTCTTTGAACGGGCAAGTGGTTGCGTCTGCGGCGGTTGCGGATTTGGATCAGGCTTATGAATCTGCGCTGGAATCTATCTTGAGGACTGATCCGGAGTTGGTGGCGGCAGATTGAAGAGCTTTCATCGCGGAGTCGCGGAGAAGGGCCGCGGAGATCGCGGAGAAAACCTGAGCTAACTGCTAGAGGCTAATGGCTAAATGCTGACTTCCGATAAATTTCGCGATGAGTGTGGTGTGGTCGCGATCTTCGCGCATCCTGAGGCGGAAAAGCTTGCCTACCTGGGGCTGCATGCTTTGCAGCATCGCGGGCAGGAGTCGGCGGGGATCGTTACTTCCGATGGCTTGACTTCCCGCGTCCATAAGGCGATGGGGACGGTCGCTGACATCTTCACCGAAGATGTGCTCTCGAAAATACGTGGGACGCTGGCGATCGGGCATACACGTTACTCGACCGCAGGCGATTCGGCGCTTTTGAACGCGCAGCCTATTCTTGTGCAGTCGAACAAGGGCTCGATTGCGGTGGCACACAACGGAAATCTGGTGAACGCGCTGGAGGTTCGCAGCCGGCTAGAGCGTCAGGGGTCGATCTTTCAGACCAACAGCGATACCGAGGTGATCGTCCACCTGATCGCGCTTTCGTCGGAACAAACTCTGCCCGAGGCAATTGCGGACGCGCTGCGGCAAGTGGAAGGCGCGTTTTCGCTGGTGCTGATGAGTCCCGACCGAATCATTGCGGCGCGCGATCCGCGCGGCTTTCGGCCGCTGGCCATGGGACGCATTCCGGCGCTAGAAGGGCAGAAGCGCGACACCATCGTTTTCGCTTCAGAGACCTGCGCCTTCGATCTGATCGGCGCCACCTACGAGCGCGACGTGAAGCCTGGTGAGTTGATCGTGGTGGGGCCGGAGGGCATCAGTTCGCGTTTTTATTCGACGGGCGCGCCGCAATCGAGTTGCATCTTTGAGCATGTTTACTTCTCTCGCCCTGACAGCGTGGTATTCGGCCGCGCGGTGCAGACCAGCCGAGAGGAGTTGGGACGGCAGTTGGCGCGCGAGGCGCCAGTCGAGGCAGATCTTGTGGTCCCTGTGCCGGACTCGGGCGTGACCGCGGCGGTGGGTTACGCGGCCGAAAGCGGCATTCCATTCCGCTTTGGCCTGATCCGCAATCACTATGTGGGGCGCACGTTTATCGAGCCCAGCCAGAGCGTGCGCGATTTCGGGGTGAAGCTGAAGCTGAATCCTGTGCGCTCACTGCTCGAAGGCAAGCGCGTGGTGCTGATTGACGATTCGATTGTGCGCGGCACCACCAGCCGCAAGATCGTGCGCATGATTCGCAGTGCCGGGGCCAAGGAAGTGCACATGCGCGTTTCTTGTCCGCCCACGATTTCGCCATGCTACTACGGCGTGGACACGCCCTCGAAAAATCAACTGATCGCCGCCAACAAATCGGTCGAGGAGATTCGCGAGTACATTCGTGCCGATTCGCTCGCCTACCTTTCGCTGGAGGGCCTGAAGAAGGCATGCGGCGAGGGCGAAAAAACGTCCTATTGCTCGGCTTGCTACACCGGCAAGTATCCTACGAGCATTGTGGATGTGGAAGAGATACTGCCGGCTGCGATGCCGCGGTAACTATTTCCGCGCTTGTACGACGCGCGGAATCGATTGCAGATCCGGCCTGATCGAAACTTCTTTCCAATCGCGCAACAGATGCTTTACTTCCACAGCAATCGTCCCGCTGATTTCCATGACCAGCCAGCCGCCGGGCTTGAGTGCGGCGCGGGCTTGCGGAATCAGACGGGCGATCACCTCAACGCCCGTCGGTCCGGCGAAGACTGCGTTGCGCGGCTCGAATTTGCGGACCTCTAGCTGGACCTGATCTTCTTCCGAATCGCCGACGTAGGGCGGGTTGGAGACGATGAAGTCGAAAGAGTCGTTTTCGAAGCCCGCAAGCAGGTCGGTTTGGTGAAATTGAATGCGGGATTCGAGTTGATGGCGGGCGGCGTTGATGCGGGCGATCTCGAGCGCGGCGGGGGAGATGTCGGTTGCGTGGATTTGGGCCTGGGGGAATTCTTTGGCTAGCGCCAGGGCGATGCATCCCGCGCCGGTGCCTACGTCGGCGATGTAGAGAGGGTGGGCGGGCGAGAGCTTGCCCTGAGCTTGCCGAAGGGGCGCCCGCCCTACATTTTCCAGAACGGTTTCGATTATGTGCTCGGTCTCCGGGCGCGGGATCAGCACGGCGGGCGTGACGATTAGATCCATGCCCCAGAACTCCTGATGTCCGGTGATGTACTGCGCAGGGACTCCGCGGGCGCGCTCGCCTAAGGCATGATCGTAGGTGGTTTGTTCATCGACCATGAGTTCGCGCTCGGGATGCGCGTAGAGGTAGGCTCGGTCACAGCCCAGCGTGAACATCAGAAGCAATTCGGCGTTCATGCGCGGGGAGGGAACCTGGTCCGCGGTTAAGCGGGCGATAGCCGAGGTGAGGGCGGGCTTCAGTTGCACAAACCATTTCACCACAGACAGACGCGGGATGGTCATCCTGCTTTGATAGAGCCTAAGACGGGCGGACTTCAAAGCCTGTAACCGCCAAGGTCGCAAAGGAAGGCCGCGAAGGACGCAAAGAAGGCGTGAGGGATCAGTTCATTTCTTTCCACTCTGGACTCGCCGCTGCGACGCATAATTCAGATAGATCATCTGGCCGATGTGGTGTTGCATGTGGGCTGCGCAAATCACCAGAATGTCCAGGCGGGTCTTGGCATCACTTCCGACCCCCGAATATTCAAGAGACCAATCCTCGCGCGATTGTGCGCGGATGGTCTTGAGAACCATGTTCACGGCGTCGTCGAAGCGTTTGAGAGTCTCATCTTTTGGGGGCGGGCTCGGGTCGTTGAATTCGCGCGGTCGGTCGCGGACGTACCCGGTCTGCGCGATCTGCGCACCGATGTAGTAATTCAAGTTGCCGGTAAGATGCAGAACCAGGTGGCCGAAGCTGTTGCCGAAGGCGAAGGGCTTTTGCCAGAATTGGGCGTTGGTGAGAGGCTCGGCTAGTTCTCGAACCCTGACTGCGTTCGCGGTATAGCGGTTGGTGAGGGCGGTCGAGACAGTCGAGTGCAGGTCGGACACGTTAATCCCTCAGACTGCCGTGGTGGCTTCCTGCTTCAGTTTTTCGGCTTGATAGTGCGTCGTAAGCGCTTCGATCAGCGGCTGGAGCTTGCCATCCATCACGGCTTCTAGCTGATGGATGGTAAATCCGATGCGGTGGTCAGTGAGGCGGTTTTGCGGGAAGTTGTAGGTGCGGATCTTCTCGCTGCGGTCGCCAGAGCCGACCATGGCCTTGCGTTCTTTCGCGAGTGCCTGCTGCTGCTTTTCCATTTCGATTTCGTAGAGGCGGGAGCGCAGGACGCGCATACCTTTTTCGCGGTTCTTGATCTGCGATTTCTCGTCCTGGCAACTTACGACCGTGTTCGTTGGGATGTGAGTGATGCGCACCGCGGAATATGTCGTATTCACCGACTGGCCGCCGGGACCGGAAGAGCAGAAGGTGTCGATGCGCAGGTCTTTGGCTTCGATTTTGATATCGACGTCTTCGGCCTCGGGCAGCACGGCGACTGTGACGGCGGAGGTGTGAACGCGTCCCTGCTGCTCGGTGGCGGGGACGCGCTGCACGCGATGCACGCCGCTTTCGTATTTGAGCTGGGAGAAAACCCGGTTGCCTTCGATGATGGCGATGACTTCTTTCAGGCCGCCCGCCGACGACTCCGAAGAGGAGAGCACTTCGACCTTCCAGCGCTGGGTTTCGGCATAGCGCGTGTACATGCGGAAGATTTCGGCGGCGAAGAGCGTAGCTTCGTCTCCGCCGGTGCCGGCCCGGATTTCGAGGATGACGTTTTTGTCGTCGTTCGGGTCTTTGGGCAGCAGCAGGACTTTGAGTTCTTCTTCGATGGCGGCGACGCGGGGCTCGAGTTGGTTGAGTTCTTCCTGAGCGTAGGCGCGCATTTCGGGATCTTTTTCGTCGGCGAGCATGGCGCGGCTTTCGGCTATGCCTCGGGTCAGATCCTTGTATTCGCGGTACTTCTCGACTACGGGCGCGATTTCAGAGTGAGCCTTGGCAGTCTTCTGGTATCGTGCCGAATCGTTGACGATATCGGGCGAGGCCAACGCCTGCGTCAGCTCTTCGTAGCGCTTTTCGATTTGGTCTAAGCGTTCAAACATCAGTCAGTTCTCAGTTCTCGGTTCTCAGCTGCGGACTTCCATTCTCAGTTCCGATCGCAGTTCTCCTTCAGTGACGTCCTGATTAGACGGAATTCATTCTATGGGTTTTGTTGAGAACTGAGAACTGGGAACTGCGAACTCGCTCGGGGGAAGCCCCCTAGGCAATCACCAGTTCGCCGCCCTGTTCCTTCTCGAGAACCATGGCCTGGTCGAGCGCGGTGATCGCGCATTGAGCCATCTCGTCGGACGGGGGCTGAGTGGTGATGCGCTGGAGCCAGAGGCCGGGGGCGGTCATCAGGGCGAAGAGCGAGCCGCGATGTTTGGCGGCGAAGCGGATGATTTCGTACGACACGCCGGCGATCAGCGGCAGCAGCGCGATGCGCGAGGCGAAGCGCGCCCAGAATGTGGTGAACGGAACCAGCATGTAGAAGCCAATCGAGATCAGCATCACGGTCATCAGGAAGCTGGTGCCGCAGCGAGGATGGAAAGTCGAATATTTCTGTACCGCGGCGGTTTCGAGCGGGTCTCCGTTCTCGAAGGCGAATACGGTTTTGTGTTCGGCGCCGTGATACTGGTAGACGCGGCGAATGTCGGGGAAGAGAGAAACACCCCAGATGAACAGCAGGAACAGGATCAGGCGGATGCCGCCGTCGACCAGGTTGAAGACGATCTGGCCGCCCAGCGCGGGATTCGCTTTCTTGAGTTCCGTGGCCGCCAGCAACGGCAGGTACTTGTACATGAAGATGAAGAAGGCCAGCGAGATGATTACGTTGACGGCGGCCAGCCATCCGCTGATGGCGGCGGCTTTCTCGCGGGAGTGCGACTTGGCGGATTGCGTCGTGGTAGGTACCGCTTCGCTTTGCTTCAGCGGGACGGGCGAGGCGCCCGTCTCCACATGGCCGATGGGCGAGGCGGTTGTCTCCACATTTGTCTTGCTGGCTTCGTCGTTTTGCATCACTTCTTCGATGGCCACGTTGGCGGAGAAGCGAAGGGCTCGGTAGCCTAGAGTCATGGCGTAGCCGAGCGTCATTACTCCGCGGACGATGGGCCAGGCCATCCACTTATGTCTTTCCGAGGGCCGCTCGAGTGGTTCGCTCATGGTGACCACTTCGCCTGAGGGCTTACGGCAGGCGATTGCCCAGGCGTGCGGGGAGCGCATCATCACGCCCTCGAGCACGGCTTGTCCGCCGACCAAGGTTTCTTCGCCACTTTCAAGCGCGGGCAAGAGCTGCACAGCCACGAGGAAACGCACGAAATTTCGCAGAGAACGCACGAGAATTAGATGCTCCAGGCGCGCAAAAGCGCCAACTACTAGATTATCACAGCGCTCGTTTAGGATGGAGAACGGCTAAGTGGATGCAGCCGGTGGAGTTAACGGCGGGACGGGCGAGTCGCCCGTCTCCACACGGGTTTGAGGAGGGGCATGCAGCGGTTAGCGGAAACTTGCGAGGCGATCGCCGCCACTACCAAGAAGTTGCAGAAGACCGCGATCGTCGCCGAGTACTTCAAGTCACGAACTGCAGACGAGGCTGCGGTGTCGGCCGTCTTTCTTTCTGGAAGGGCGTTTGCAGCGTGGGAGGAGACGACTTTGCAGGTGGGGGGATCGCTGTTGTGGCGCGTCGTGGCCGATCTTTCCGGGCGCGATGAAGCCGCGCTGACGGCTGTTTATCGCAAACACGGGGACTTGGGCGCGGTGGCCGGGGAGGTTCTGCGGGAAAGATCCGGGCAAGGGGTAGGCGTTCTTGAGGTCGGCAAAGTATTTCGTGAGATTGCGGCGGCGCGCGGTCCGGCGGCGAAGACTGCGCTGGTCCGCGACTTGCTCGGGCGGGCGACGCCGCTCGAAGCCAAGTACATGGTGAAGATCATGACTGGCGATTTGCGGATTGGGCTGAAAGAGAGCCTGGTGGAAGAGGCGATTGCTCGGGCTTACGGCGGCACTTTGGCGCAGACGCAGCGGGCAAACATGCTGCTGGGGGATATCGGGGAGACGTTGCGGCTGGCGGTCGAGGGCAGGCTGGCCGAGGCAAGAACGAAGATGAGGATGTTTCATCCGCTGGGATTCATGCTGGCTAGTCCGATCGAGTCGTCTGAGGATGGGTTGAGTTATTTCGCCGAGGCCGCAGTGGAAGATAAGTACGACGGCATTCGGGCGCAGGCGCACGTTGCGGATGGCGAGGTGAAGTTTTTTTCGCGGACGCGGGACGAGATCACCGAATCGTTCCCGGAGTTGCCGGACGCACTGGCGGCCTTGCCGCAGGATGCGATTCTCGATGGCGAGATCGTCGCCTGGGAGTCGCCGGGGCGGGCGCGTCCGTTTAGCGTGTTGCAGCAAAGGCTGGGGCGGAAGAAAGTCAGCGACCGCATGCTGCGGGAAGTTCCCGTTGCTTACCTGGTTTTCGACGTTCTGTATGCGGGCGGGGAGTTGCTGATTGATCGTCCATTGCGGGAGCGGGCGCGGATTTTGGATGAGTTGCTGGCGAAAGACAGAACCCACCACGGAGGCACTGAGACGCGGAGAAACACAAGGGCGGCTGCTGGTTCCCAGGGAAATTTGATGTTCGGCGAACCCGAAGCTGTCCCGGCGGCAGGAATCCTCCGCGCGCCGGTTTCTCGCGCGGCTTCAGCAGAGGAACTGGAAGACCTGTTCACGGCCGCGCAGGCGCGGGGCAACGAAGGTTTGATGATCAAGGACCTCGACTCAGCTTACACGCCAGGGAAGCGCGGCAAGTCGTGGCTGAAGATGAAGCGCGAGCTGGCCACGCTCGACGTGGTGGTGACCGCGGTCGAGTACGGGCACGGCAAACGCGTCGGAGTGCTCAGCGATTATACGTTTGGCGTGTGGAACGGAAACCAGTTAGTGAATATTGGCAAGGCTTACTCAGGACTGACCGACGCTGAGATTGCCGAAATGACACAGTGGTTTCTCGAACACACGATTGAAGATCAGGGCTTCCGGCGCACGGTCGAGCCGACGATTGTGCTGGAAGTCGCGTTTAACAACATGATGCGGTCGGACCGGCATGACAGCGGCTACGCGCTGCGCTTCCCGCGGATCGTGCGGCTTCGTCCGGACAAGACGGCGGAGGAGGCGGATACGATTGCGCGGGCGCGGGAGATTTACGAGAAGCAGAGGCAAAACGGTTGACACGGCTCTCTCCGATGCCTAGCCTATTAAGCATGGACGTGCCTCTCAATTCAGACCTGCAGACAAAGCTTAGCCGCTTGGCAGCCCAGCAGGGCCGTGCCAGCGAAGCGCTAGTAATCGAGGCTGTCGAGCGCATGGTGAACTACGACGAGTGGTTCCTGCGCGAGGTGGATGAGGGTCTTGCCGCCGCCGATCGTGGCGAACTTGTAGATCACTCTGATGTCAGGAAAATGATCGACAAGCGGTATCCAGGCTGATGATCATTCGCTGGACGGACGCCGCCGTTCGCGATTTCACTCAGATCTGCGATTACGTCGATCAACACCGAAGCGGGGCGGTCGCTCGCCGCATTGCCCTATCCATCCATCACAGGATCGACTTGCTCGCAGAGTTCCCGGAATACGGGAGAACAGGGCGAAAACCAAACACGCGCGAACTCGTCTTTAGCGGATTGCCATATCTTGCTGTGTATCGTATTCACGAAGACGCGGTCGAGATCGTCCGCATTTTTCATGGTGCCCAAGACTGGACGGAGTAGATCGCCGAAGTCAGGATTCCCGCATGCAGAAGCACGCTACCGGTGCCGATATAGTCGGGGGAAACCGATACAGCAGCAGAGCGGATTAGCCGTTTCCGTCAGTCATAGAGTCCGTTGCAGCAGCAGGTACGAGTGGCGATCAAGGATCACGTACCACAGGGCGGCGAAGATGTTGAAGCCCCGGAGATTCGATTTGGCTGCGAAGCGTATCTCCTCATCCCCGGCAACTGTGAAGTCAACCGTCTTCGAGCCGCACCAATCAATCTTGACGGAGAGCGTGTGTTGTCCGGGAGCGATGGCAAACCGTTCTGTCCGGCCGTCCCTGACTTCTCCGATCTTCGCGCCGTCGAGGATGACTCGATAAGCCCTCAGCCGGTCTGAGTATCCCGAGTCGCGCGCGATTTTCAAAACCGCCATTGTCGATCTCCTACCTTTTGTCCGGTGCCACTGCAACTTCAGTGCGCTGGAATGCCGGCAAATCGAGCCGGATAGGACGCCAGAGAGGGGAAACGATTGAGACTGTCCGCAGAATCCACGAGCAACAGAGACTCCTCGGGATCCTCCGGTTAGGATGCGCCCGGCGCCGGCAAATCCGTGTTAAAGATATCGAGCACAACCTTCCAATTGCCGTCCGCTTGCTTTCTCCACACCGTTACGTATTTTCCATTGTCCGGAATTGTTTTCCCGGCGGCATCAGTGAAGCTCATCTGGTAGGCTCCGCTGGTATATCCAAGTTCGCCGGAGCGGGCTACGTTTGCATTATCGGCTTGCCAGGTGATCTTGAGATTTGGCAATGCAAAAAAGCCAGCAAACGACTTGGCGATTGCCTGCCTGCCCTGGGCGATGGGAGCATTGGGGGCCAGCACCGCGCCGTTCTCTTCGCAAAAAGCAACCGACTTATCGAGGTCTTTGGCGGCGAAAACTTTCATCCACTCCTGGTCGGCGGCGCGAACAGAGTCGGCAGGGTTCTTTGGGGGCTTGCCCCCGGCGCTCGAAGGGAGAAACAACGACAACACCAAGCAGGCTGCGAGAATCATAGAGTGGCGTGATTTCATGAGACTTATCCTGGGAAAAGCATTGATGGCGAGATTCTACCACTGCTCAGTGGCTGTGGTGATGGTGTTCTTCTTCAATCTCGCCCACCGGGATCACGCAGCCATGCGCTACCTCGCATTCCACGTGCTCGAACTGGATCGTCGTGTGGTCGATGCGGAAGTTGTGGTGCAGGCAGTCTTTTACGTCGCGCAGGATGCGCTCGCTGACCGAGGGCGGAATGTCGGCAATCGCGATATGGCAGGAGAGTGCGCGGGTTTCCGAGCCGATGCTCCAGCAATGCAGATCGTGCACGTCGTTGACGCCTTCGATGGAGCGGATGGCGCTCGCGACCAGTTCGAGCTTCAGGCCGCGGGGCGTGCCTTCGAGCAGGATGTTCAAGGTCTCGCGCACGATACCGAATCCTGACCAGAGGATCAGCGCTCCGATTCCGAAGGAAAGCGCGGAGTCGATCCAGTAGTCGCCCGTGATCAGGATGGCCCAGCCTCCGGCAATGACCGCCGCGGTTGAAAGCGTGTCGCCTACTTCGTGCAGCAGCGCGCTGCGGATGTTTACGTCGTTTCCAGAACCGCGACCGGAGCGGTAGAGCAGGAAGGCGATCACTCCATTCATCACCACGCCCGCCGCGGCGACCCACATCATCACCGCGGCCTGCACGCGCTCGGGATGCTGGAGGCGGTGGAAGGCTTCGTAGAAGATGAAGAACGCTACTGCGACCAGCGATACTGCATTCAGCAGCGCGGCCAGCACTCCGGCGCGATGGTAGCCATACGTCTTGGTAGAACTGGCGGGGCGCGCCTGCAGATACACCGCAACCAGAGACAAAAGCAGGGCCAGAAAGTCGGAAAGATTGTGTCCGGCTTCGGAGAGCAGAGCCAGCGAGTGGGCGCGGATGCCGGCCACCACCAGCAGCACGATATAGGCCAGGGTCACGCCGAGCGAGATCTTGAGCACTCGCTTGGGACTGCCTGCGCCGTGAACGTGGGCGTGCATTCTTTAAGTGTACGGGCGGCGGAAGCGGGCTTCAAGCGGAAGAGGAAGAAGTGGTCAGTGGCCGGTCGTCGGTGGCCAGCAAGTACCTCGTCGGTTGCTGACCACTGATCACTGACAATCACTGACCACTGACCACTGAATTTATCGCTGGATACTCTTCATATACCGGTCGTTGTAGACCGTGGTCGAGTTCTGCACGAATTCGAGAATTCGGTACATCTTTTCTCGCGACTCGCGGCTCATCTCGTTGAACTGCACGGCCACTCCTGATCCGGGATGGATTCTTGCGACCTTGCCTTCCGCAGTCAGAGCGCCGTCGGCCTTGGTATTGTCAATGGAGAAGACCAGCTTCAGATTGGACCCGGGAGTCAGAATGACGCTGGTTTCCACATAGCAGCCGCCCAGGCTGATGTCGACCAGATTGCCGAAGGCCGGTCCGTCGCCCGCTTGAGGGTACAACTCGATGGTGAGCCGGCAGTCCATCCTGGCGTGGAGCCGTTGATCTTTGCGGGAAGGCTGCTTTTTCTTCTCCACATACATGCGGCGGTCGGCCTGGGTAAGAAGTTGCTCGGCGTCATTGGCATCGTCGGGAGAGACGGCCATTCCCACGCTCAGTGAGAGAATATCTTCTCCGCAAACGTCGAACCCGGCTTGCCGCGCGAGAGGACGGATCTGCTCGACTCTCTTAGCGGCGTCGCCGGCAGCCAGGCCGGTAGCGATCACCACAAATTCGTCTCCGCCCATGCGGGCCACGTAGTCGTACTCGCGGCAACTGTCCTTCAGCGCCTGGGCAAAGAGGCGCAGCACGCGATTTCCCTCCAGGTGTCCGAAGCGGTCGTTGATCTTCTTGAAGCCGTTCATGTCGCAGACCATTAAGGTGAGCGAGGCGTTGTCCCGCTTGCAGCGCGCCAATTCGCGGTCGAGTTGCAGAAACAGCGACCGGGCATTGGGCAGGCCGGTAAGGTAGTCGGTGGTGGCGGAGCTTTCCGCCTGCTGGTACTTGAGAGCGTTCTCGATGGCCAGCGCCATCTTGCCGCTGACCGCGAGAAGAATGCGCAAATGGTCGGAAGTAAAAGCGTCCTTCTCGGCGCGGTACAGGGCGAGAACGCCGATCACGCCGGCCACCCCCTCCAGAGGCAGGGCCAGGGCTGAACGCAGCGTGCTGAATTTGTCGGGATCGTTGAGGTAGCCGGGCTCGACCGAAGGGTTCCCGTTCACGATCGGTTTCTTGTTCTGCGCCACCCAGCCTGAAAGTCCGTCCCCCACCGGAATTCGCAACGAGGAAAACAGGCGGTAGTTGTCGCCATTTACATATTCCGGGATCAAGATGTCGTCGCGCAGGATGTAGATGGCGATGGCGTCGTAAGGCACCATCGGTTTGAGTTTTACCGAGAATACCGAGAGCGTTTCCCCCAGGCTGAGCGACGCTCCCAGATCCTGACTCAGTTCAAACAGAGACTGAGCCTCCTGGCGCGCCGCCGCGATGGAAGACAGAAACGTGGCTTCGCGCCCCGGTGCATCCGACACTGCGGCATTTTCAAATCCGGCGTCTGGCGCCGGCCCGCGCTCCATCTTGAGCCCCGTGGCCAGGGCGGGGTTGCCTGCTCCTGCCGATTGCGCTACGGCCAGCTTCTCCAGAGTGCGGTAACGTTTCTGGAGAACGTCCACTACCCTAGGATCGAACGCCTTACCCGACTCGGCAATCAGCCGTTGCATCACGTCATCCAGCGGCATGGCTCGGCGGTATTGGCGGTCGGAAGCCAAAGCATCCAGATAGTCGACGGCGGAAAGAATGCGTGCGCCGATCGGGATCTCCGTGGCTTTCAATCCGAAGGGATAACCGGAGCCGTCCCACTTCTCATGGTGGGCGCGTACGATCGGAACCACCGGATAGGGGAAGCGCACTCGCTCCAAAATCTCCGCTCCCACTACGGTGTGAATCTTCATCTTCTCGAACTCTTCGGGAGTCAGCCGGCCGGGTTTGGCGATGATGTGTTCCGGCACCGCCAGCTTTCCAATATCATGCAGCAGTGCGGCGGCATGCAGCGCTTCCAAGTCAGCACCCTTCATGCCCAGTTCCTTGGCTACCTCGATGGCGTAGACGCGAACCCGCTGCAAGTGATCGTGGGTGGTCTGGTCTTTGGCTTCAATGGCCAGAGCTAGCGCCTCAATGGTTCGCAGGTGCAGGTTCGCAATTTCCTCCACATGCCGCTTCTCGTCCTCCAGTTTGCCCAGATACAAGCCGTAGGAACGGTAGATCAGGTAAATCGCGGGGACGAACAGCAGCGAAGTCTCCCAGTTGAACGCTTCGTTGAACCAGGCAATCGCACCCGCGATGCCGGCCCCGACCAGGTAGTAGGGGAAAGACCAGAAATAGCATTCCACCAGAATCTGACGAAGAGGTTTTCCCTCGCTGAACGAAATCACAGCCGCAATGCAACCGGAGTTAACGATGAAGTAGGTCGAGGCCGCCAGACACAACACCAGAGGGCGGTTGACGATCAGCGTATTGGCCAGGGAGTTGTGATAGACGAGGTAGGCCAGAGCGGTCGAAAGCGAGCCCGCACAAACGTTGAAGGTCAACTGGATGGCGCCCGGCCGGTTGGGGTAGAAGCACTGGGCGAGCATGGAGATTGCGCCCAGAGTAATGGCCTCGGAGTAGCTGAGCTCGGCAATTCCCACCAGGATAAACAGGAAGTTCACCGAGAGCGTTCCGGTAATGCCGGGCAGAGTGACCCGCAGCCGCGACGCCAAAACCGCGATGCCCAGGTAGCAGATAAACTCCGCGATGTTCTTGCTGTTTTGGTGAATCGCCGCTTCGAGAAGGGAGGCGGTGCCCAGGGCAATCACCAGGCCGATGAAAGCCTTGGCGTCGAGAGACAGGCCCTTCCAAGAGTGTGCGCTGGCAGACATGCTTCGATAATCGCTCGGGATGTTTCGCGTTGCCTCTGGCGCCGGCGCGCAATATCTCCCGGAGTCAATGATAGGCAGCTAAGAGGTTTATTAACAATGATTTGTAGGCTATTGTGAAAACTTCGGTAACGCCCCGCATTGCCCTTTTCAGCGCAACTCTTTTCACTGCAACTCTTTGAGCGAGGGCTTACAGGCGGTTACTCGTAGCGAAGGCTCTCGATTGGATCCAGGGAGGCGGCGCGCATTGCGGAAAATTAAGCAGACTCGGGAAAATGATTCGGGTTCGGGGAAAATGACGCGATTTGCGAACTCGATTGTGACAATTGTCATGCAGGCCGGATGACGATCTCCACTGGCGTTGGAGCGTGCGGGGATCGAGCATGGATGCAGGTGGTTTTGCTGCGCGAGGTTACGTTTTGCGGAATTGCACGCAAGTTGTGAGAAGCGGACTGAGTCGATTATCCTTGGAGCGTGCCCAGACTAAGCTGGTCCGCCGTGCGGCACGCCGCGTTTTTCTTAGGGTTCAATCATGACTCTGACCCGATTTGTCACCAAGAACGCCCTCCGCAACAAACGCCGCAGCATCCTGACCGTGCTGAGCATCGGAGTTTCCCTGCTCCTGCTGACCTTCATGATGACGATGTGGGACGGCTTCTACATCGAAAAAGGCAGCGCGGAATCGACCCGCCGACTGGTGACGCGGCACCGCGTGTCGCTTACGTTCACCTTGCCCAGCTTCTATCGCGAAAAGATCCGCGCCTTGCCCGGAGTGGTTGCGATCGTGCCCAATTCCTGGTTTGGTGGATTATATAAAGACAACAAGCCGGAGAACTTCTTCGCGCAGTTCGGCACCGATCCCGACGAGTTCCCGAGAGTCTTCCCCGAGATACAGATACCGCCCGAGCAACTAGCCGCCTGGCAACGCGACCGGGCCGGGGTGATCGCGAATGATGAACTGGCTAAACAATTTGGCTGGAAGCTGGGGGATCGCATCGTGCTGATGGGCACGATTTATCCCGTCAATCTGGAACTCACGATTCGCGGCATCTATCGTTGGCCGGCGGTGAATAAGACGGTCTACTTCAATGCGAAGTATGTGGAAGAGGCGGTGCCGTTCTTCAAGGGCCAGGCCGGCACTTTCAGCATTATGTCCGCGTCGCCTGACGATGTCGCCAAAATCGCCGGCGCCGTGGACGATATGTTTCGCAATTCGCCGCAGCCCACCAAGACTGAAAGCGAGAAAGCCTTTGGCCTCACCTTCGTGAACATGCTGGGCAACGTGAAGGTTTTCATCCTCAGCATTTGTCTGGCTGTGGTCTTCACTACGCTTCTGGTCTCAGCCAACACGATGGCGATGTCGATCCGCGAAAGGACGCGCGAAGTGGCCGTGCTCAAGACGCTGGGCTTCGAGCGGCAAACCATCCTGGGATTGTTTGTGGGCGAGGCCATGTCGCTTTCGATCGCGGGGGGACTGTTTGGCTGCGGGTTTGCCTGGCTGCTGCTGGCCATCATGAAACATTCGCCCATGGGCTTTTTTCTGGCCCAGATGCAGGTTACGCCGGGGACGCTGGGAGTGGCCCTGATGGCGGCGGCGCTGGTCGGATTGTTCAGTTCGCTGGTGCCTTCCTACCACGCATCGCGGGTGGAGATTGTGGAAGGGCTTCGGCACATTGGTTGAATGAAGCGGTTGAATACAGCGGTTGAATTTATGACGCTGAGCAGTTTTGTGATGCGCAATACGTTTCGCAACAAGCGGCGCAGCCTGCTGACGATGCTGAGCATCAGCTTCTCGCTGCTGTTGCTGACGCTGATGGTTTCCATCTGGCGCACGTTTTACGTGGACATGGGAGCGCCGCTTACGGCGAAGCGACTGATTACGCGCGACCGCGTCTCTTTATCATTTTTATTGCCCGCGTATTACCGGGGCAAGATTCGAAGCGTACCTGGAGTGGTGGCCGTGGCGCCGATGACTTATTTTGGAAATCACTATAAGGATGACCGTTCGAGCAATGCCTTCGCCCAGCTGGCCACAGACCCGGACGAGTATCTGAAAGTTGCTTCCGACAAGATTGTTCCGCCGGATCAGGCGGCGGCGTGGCAGAGGGATCGCGCCGGGGCTCTGGTGGATGTGACGCTGGCGGACAAATATGGATGGAAAATCGGCGATAAGATCACGCTGCTGGGGACGATATTTCCGGTGAATCCAGAGTTGACGATTCGCGGCATTTATCACCGCGATCCCCCGCAAAATGCGCTGTATTTCAACGCCAAGTATCTGGAAGAGTCCCTGGACTGGTTCAAAGGAAAAGCGGGCTGGTATGCCACGCAGGTGGAGGAACCCGGAGACGTGGCGCGAGTCTCGAGTGAAATCGATGACATGTTCCGCAACTCGCCTCAGCGGACGAAAACGGAGAGTGAGAAAGCGTTCCAACTTTCGATTGTGGCCATGCTGGGGAATGTGAAAGCCTTTATTCTTGGCATCTGCGGCGCGGTAGTGTTTGCGATCCTGCTGGTGTCGGCGAACACCATGGCGATGTCGGTTCGCAGCCGGACGCGCGAAGTTGCTGTGTTGAAGACTTTGGGATTCACTCGCCAACGAGTGCTATCACTGTTTGTGTTCGAGGGGGTGGCTCTGGCGGTCTCCGGTGGCGTGGTGGGGATAGCGGCGGCGGCGGCGTTGATCCGCTGGTTAACGCACTCCTCGATTGCGATCGGAGTTCCGACTGATATGCGGGTCACGTTGCCCGGTGTGGGGTTGTCGTTGCTGGTTGCGACCATTGTAGGATTTCTCAGCGGATATATTCCCGCATACGGCGCGTCGCGCATAAATATTGTGGAGGGGTTGCGGCACATCGGCTGAGTCGCGCCGCGGGTTCGGCGCTACGGAGACAGAGTTTACTTATGGCGATACCGATCAGTTACAACATCCGCAATTTGAAGCTGCGCAAAGGGCTCACCATCATGACCGCGCTGGGCATCGCGCTGACGGTTACTACCGCGATCTTCCTGATGGCGCTGCTGGCGGGCCTGAAGCGCGCCTTCGTTTCGAGCGGCAATGCGCAGAACGTGCTGGTGCTGCGCAAAGGATCGGAAGCGGAGTTGTCTGGCGGCTTCGACGCTTCGCTGTTTCCCACGCTCAAGGTTCTGCCCGGCATCGCGAAAGACAGCCACGGCGAGCCGATGGCTTCTGGCGAGTTGGTGGTGGTGATCGTGCTCCCGCGCAAAGACGGGACGGGAGAAGTGAACGTCACGGTGCGGGGCATGATGCCCGATGGCCTCGAACTTCGGCCCAGCGCGAAATTGATCGATGGACGCTGGTTCCAGACGGGGCAGCGAGAGGTAGTGGTGAGCAAATCCATTCGGTCGCGCTTTTCCCATGCCAACATTGGCGACACGATGGAGTTCGGCAAGGGCACATGGAACGTGGTTGGGGTATTTGACGCCGGAGGTTCGGCCTATGAATCGGAAATCTGGGGCGATGTGAATCAGATGGCCACGGATTTCGACCGCCAGGGCGGCTATTCTTCGGCTTACGTGCGCGCGGTAGATCCGATCGCCGCCGACGCTCTCACCAAGCGGGTGAGCGACGACCAGCGGCTTAAGCTCGAAGGCGAACTGGAGACGGACTATTACGCGAAGCAAACCAAGTCGGGCGGTCCAATAAAATACATTGGGATCGTGGTCGCGATCATCATGGCCATCGGATCGAGTTTCGCGGCCATGAACACGATGTACGCTGCGGTAGCGTACCGGGGACGCGAAATCGCAACCTTGCGAGTGCTGGGATTCTCGCGGCCGGCGATTCTGACGTCGTTTGTTCTGGAATCTCTGATGCTGGCGTTGCTGGGTGCGGTCGTGGGAATCCTGCTGATGCTGCCCTTTAACGGACATCAGACAGGAACGTCGAATGCCGTAACGTTTAGTGAGGTCGTATTCAGCCTGCAGATTACGGCGCAGGTTGCGGCCTATGCGATTGCGTTCGCGCTGATCATGGGATTGGTCGGCGGGTTCGCGCCGGCGTGGCACGCTGCGCGGCAGAATATTCTTACGGCGTTGCGAGGTTGAAATAAGGAAGCGAGCCAAACGCGCAATTAATGTGTCGCAAAGAACGCGACACATCGCGCGGCTCGCCCAGATCCTTCGCAGCGCAAAGAACGCTCGCTCAGGATGACAAACGATTCTTATGCCGATTGATGCAAAACATGAAGACTTGCAGAGCTTGCGCATCGACCGCACGGGGCGCGGCGCGGGCGATGGAGAACCGCCCGCCTGGGCCCGCCGCTACATTGTTATAGGGATCGCAATCGTGGCGGTGCTGAGCTTGTCCGCGCTGGGCTATCGCTTGCTTTCGCGTGACGTGCCGGAGGTGGAGGTGACGCGCGCTTCCACGGAGAGCAGCGACATAGGTGGGACCGTGCTCTCGGCCACGGGCTACATCGTGGCCCATCACACCATCAACGTGAATTCTAAAGTCACCGGACGCCTGGCTTGGATCGGCGTGGAAAAGGGCGACAAGGTGAAGGAGGGTCAGGTTCTGGTGCGGCTGGAGGATCAGGAGTTTCAGGCTTCTTACGAGCAGGCAAAGGGCGCGTTGGACAACGCTCGCGCTTATCTTGAAGAACTTGAGCACGGGTCGCGGCCGGAAGAGATTCAACAAGCCCAGCACAATCTGGATGAAGCGCGCGCCACTTTGACGAACGACAGGTTGACTCTGGACCGCACCAGAGAACTCTCCGCCGCAGGCGTGGTCTCGCGGCAAGTCATGGACGACGCCGTGGCCAAGTTCGAGTCCGATCAGCAACGAGTGAATTCTTTGGACAAGGCTTTTCAGTTGATGAAGATCGGCCCACGGCAGGAAGAAATCGCACGCGCCCGCGGGTCGGTGGCGCAAGTACAGGGGCAATTCGACTACGCCAAATCGCAGCTCGAAGCTACCTTGATCCGCGCGCCCGTCACGGGCACGATTCTCGACCGCACCGCGGAAAAAGGCGAACTGATTACCGCGCAGTTTGCCAGCGCCGCGGCTGGCGGGCCTCAGGGATCGGTGGTGTCGCTGGCGGATTTAAACGACATTCAGGTTGAGCTTGATATTGCGCAGGCGGACTTTGCGCGGCTCGGTTCCAAACAGAAGGGCATCGTCACCACTGACGCCTACCCTGACCGTAAATACAAAGGGGAGATTGCGCAGATCTCGCCTGAGGCCAATCGGCAGAAGGCCACGGTGCAAGTGAAAGTGCAAGTGCTGAATCCAGATGAGTATCTGCGTCCGGAAATGAATGCCACGGTGAAGTTCCTGGCGGATGAGCAGAAATCTTCCAGCACGAAACCGTCGGGAGCGGTTGTACCCGCGAGCGCGTTGCGGGATCACGACGGCAAGAAGGTCGTGCTTCTGGCCTTCGACGGAAAGGCGCGCATGCGCGAGGTTCACGTCCTGAGTGAGCGCAGCGACGGCTTTCTGGTCGACGGATTGGTTGGGGGAGAGAGCGTAATCAGCAAAGGGCCGCAAGAGCTGAAAGACGGAGATGCAATTAAAATCAAGGGGCAGTCATAATCATGAGCACAGTTATGGAAAACAGGATCGCTACAGGAACCAAAGTTGTGCAGGCACGCAATCTCACGAAGATTTTCAAACGCGAAGCTTTTCAGGTGACCGCTCTCGACGATGTCTCGATTGACATTGCGGCTGGCGAATTCATGGCGCTGATGGGACCCTCGGGCTCCGGCAAGACCACGCTGCTGAACATGATCGCGGCCATCGACCGGCCGACTTCGGGCGAGTTGCTGGTGCAGAATCAGAATATTTTCCAATTCAGCGACTCGCAGGCGGCCCACTGGCGCAACGAACACATCGGGTATGTCTTCCAGACGTTTAACTTGATCCCCGTACTAACCGCTTTTGAAAACGTGGAACTGCCGCTGCTGCTGACCCATCTCAACCAGCAGCAGAGGCGCGAGCACGTGATGACGGCGTTGAAGTTGGTCGGCCTGGACGACCGCGTCAACCATCTTCCCAAGCAGCTTTCTGGCGGACAGGAGCAACGCGTGGCCATCGCTCGCGCGATCGTGAGCGACCCTACGCTGTTGCTGGCGGATGAGCCTACCGGCGATCTCGACAGTCACTCGGCGACCGAAGTCCTGGAAATTCTGAAGCGCCTGAACGAAGACTTCCATAAGACAATTGTGATGGTCACGCACGATCCGCACGCGGCGTCGTATGCCCACGTCACCCGGCATCTGGAGAAAGGGATGCTGCTGCCGCCAGGGTAGCCGCGCCGCTTGCCGGTAGTATGGGTGCGCTAGGGTGTAGAACGGGTCCATTCCGCAGGTAATGTTGCTTTGGCCGCGTGGATTGTGTAATCATCCTGAGGTGATTGTGGGAAAAGCGGAAACGACAGACGCGACGGTTCATTCGGCGTCGTGGTGGCGCTGGGCGTTCGTCGGCGTTGTCATGTTTTCCCTCGTCGTTACGCTGGCGACCCGGACTTTCCACGATCCAGCTCCCCGCGCCGCGACCGTTCATTCCGGTTCCGTGCAGGTGATGCGGCAGCACATGGATCGCGATGCGGTTCGTTGGGCTGCTGCTGTGGCCAACATCACGGTGGCGCAGGCTCCTACGTTCTATCCCCGTGTGGCGCCGGCCGGCCCCCCTCTTCCAACTCTTCTTCTCGAAGAGAACCTCTACAATCGACCGCCTCCCGCCTGCTGATTTTTCTTTCTCGTGTTGTAAAGAACTTACTCTGGCTGAACCTCAACTGAGTTACTGATTGAGGCAGGGCCTGCCATGTTGGGCACTGCCTTGTTCAGGAGGGGTCAGTCTGATGGAAGGTGTATTATCGCTCCCCGGTACTGACCTAATCCGGCTGCTCGTTGCCGTAAAGGATCACGGCGTGCAATCGTGCAGATTTAGAATGAAAAAATGACGCTAGAACGCAAACACGTCGTGATTGGAGTGGTAGGAGCGCTGATCGTGGTGCTCGCGGTCGCGCTGCTGATAAAAAATCCGTTTAGTGACGCGAACGCCAAAGAAGTCGAGGTGCAACGGGTCGCTCCCGTCGTACTGGTCAGCCGCGCTCCGCTGGCAAACTCCATTACTCTGACCGGCGAATTCCGTCCCTTCCAGCAGGTTGATGTTCACGCCAAAGTAGCGGGGTACATCCGCCACATTTTTGTGGATGTGGGGGACAAGGTGAGGGCCGGCCAGGAGCTCGCGATTTTGGAAGTCCCTGAACTGAATGCGCAGGTCGCTGGCGCCCAAGCGGATATCCGCCGCAGTCAGGACGGGATTCACCGCGCTCAAAGTGAAATTGAACGAGCCGAGTCTACACACCGGGCGTACCACGCTGCTTATACACGGCTCAAGCAGGCATCAGAGGAGCGTCCGGGGCTGGTCGCCGAGCAGGAACTGGATGATGCGATGGCAAAGGACAGAGAGACCGACGCACAGATCAGCAGCACTCGCGCCGCTCTGGCTGAATCGCAAAACCAGCTCGGGATGGCGCAAGCCACTCTCGATCGTCTGATGGCTTTGCAGGCTTATTCGCACATCACCGCTCCCTTCGCCGGTGTCGTTACCAAACGTTACGCCGATACCGGCGCGCTGATCCAGGCAGGAACGGCCTCTGAGACTCAATCGAAGCCCGTGGTGCAACTGTCGGAGTGGTCGTTGTTGAGGCTGGTGATTCCGGTACCCGAATCGGCCGTGTCGCAGCTGCATTTGGGCAGCGTGGTGCAAGTGCATGTTTCAGCTCTCAATCGAGACTTCGAGGGCCGCGTAGCGCGCTTCGCCGACGCGCTGAACGATGAGACGCGGACCATGCACACGGAGATTGATGTGGAGAATCCACAAAACACTCTGACCGAGGGCATGTACGCCGAAGTAAAGCTGGCGCTGCGCGGCAAAGAGGATGCGCTCGCGGTTCCTATCCAGGCCGTGCTCCAGGAAGGCGACAAGCATTACGTGCTGGTCTTGGACGGCCAGGATCGCGTGCAGAGGCGGGAAGTCGACCTGGGACAGCAAACCGCCAGCGCTGTGGAGATTGTTCACGGTCTCGCGGAAAAAGAACGAGTGATCAGCGCCGGTCAATCTAACTACCAGATCGGCGAAGTGGTGAAGCCGAAGTTAGTGTCGGGATCTGCGGGTGCGGCCGACGGTCAAACGGGAGAGCGAAAATAATGCCGAGATTCGCTCTGAAGAACCCGTTCTTCATCATCATGCTTTGTCTGGTGGTCGCTGTGGTTGGCGTGACCACCGTCGCGCGAATGCCGGTGGATCTATTCCCGCAGATCAAGATTCCAGTAGTGGTGGTTGCGACCTTTTACGCGGGGATGCCGCCGGAGCAAGTCGAGGCCGACATCACCGATACGTTCGAGCGTTTTTTCACTCTTGGCAGCAACATCGACCACATTGAATCGCGATCCCTGACCGGCGTGAGCCTGATCAAGATTTATTTCAAGCCGGGCAGCGACGCCAACGCAGCGCTCAGTAACATCGCGAACCTGGCGATGGCAGATCTTCGGCGACTGCCTCCAGGCACGTTGCCGCCGGTCGTGCTGAAGTTTGATGCGTCGAGCCTTCCCGTTTGTCTGGTCACGCTGAAAGGGGAAGGCCTGGATGAGACGCGGCTCAAAGATCTCGCGCAATTCCAGGTTCGCAACCAGATCGCGAACGTCTCCGGCGCTTCTGTGCCTCAGCCCTTTGGCGGACGCTATCGCCAGATTATGGTCTACGTGGATCCTGTCAAACTGGAAGCGCACCAGCTCAGCTTGATGGACGTGGTTCATGCGGTGAATGAATCTAACCTGATTCTTCCCGCCGGCGACGTCCGCATCGGCCCCAGAGACTACAACATTTACGCCAACGCGCAGTTGCCCAACGTCGAAGAACTCAACCGCATACCGCTGAAGACCGTAGGCAACGCGTCGGTGATGGTCGCCGATGTGGGTGAGGCGAAGGACTCAGGCACGCTTCAAACCAATATCGTTCGCATCGACGGACAGCAATCTGTCTACATTCCAATACTCAAGCAAGGCGGCGACAGCAATACCATCACAATTGTGGACGGAACGAAAGCGGCGATCAAGCGTCTGCTCGACATTCCGAAGTCGCTCAAGACCGCGGTGGTCTTCGATCAGTCCATCTTCGTTAAGAGCGCCATCAAGAATGTGATGAAGGAAGGCGGAATCGGACTGCTGCTGACGGGAATCATGATTCTGGTTTTTCTGGGCAGCCCGCGAGCTACTTTTGCCGTGCTCCTGTCGATTCCTCTTTCCGCCCTGGTGTGCTTTTTGCTCATGAACGCCCTGGGCGGGTCGATCAACGTGATGCTGCTGAGCGGTCTGGCGCTGGCTTTTTCCCGCTTGATTGACGATTCGGTCGTGGTGCTGGAAAACATTTTCCGTTACATGGAAATCGGCGAAACACCAAGAGTGGCGGCGGAAAAGGGAGGGATGGAAGTTGCGTTGGCGGTTCTAGCGGCCACGTCTACCACCTCGATCGTGTTCTTCCCGGTAACGCTTTTCTACGGCGTCAGCCGTTACCTGTTTATCGATCTCGCACTCGGTGTGGTGCTGTCCATCTTTGCCTCGTATATCTTCGCCATGACGGTAGTGCCGCTCTATTGTGCGACTTTCATCCACCTCGAGGATGTGGAGGAAGAAATCGAGCACACTTCAGAAGACAAATCAAGGCCGCGATCGCTCTTCACAAGGTTCCTCGGCGAGTTCAATACCCGCTTTCAAAATCTCCTGGATCTCTACGAGCGTTGGGTGACTCGCGCCTTGGCTCGGCCGGGGAGAACCGTGGCCTGGATTTCCGTTGGTATCGTCTTGATCCTCGCGGGACTTTTCCCCTTCGTGGGGACCGCATATTTTCCCCGCACCGATCCGGGCCAGTTCGTCATCAACGTGAAAGCGCCCAGCGGTTCCCGCCTTGAGGTCACCAACCAATACATCGCGCGCGTCGAGAAAGCCATCCACGACGTGATCGATCCTCACGACCTTGGAATGATCGTCTCCAACATCGGGATCACGCCCGACCTCTCCGCCATGTACACCAGCAACTCATCCATGGATACGGCATTTGTGCAGGTCAGTTTGAAGGAGGATCACAGGCTCGGCAGCTACGAATACATGCGGCGAGTCCGCCGCAAGCTGTCGGAAGATTTGCCGGAACTCGAAACCTATTTCCAGGCCGGAGGACTGGTCGATTCGGTGATCAACCTGGGATTACCTGCGCCCATCGATGTCCAGGTGCGGGGCAACGATCTCAACGGCAGCTATAAAGTGGCAGCCGACATCGCCAAACAGATTCACAGCCGTAAGGGCGTGAGTAGCGTCCTGATTCCACAAAATCTTCTTTATCCCGGACTGCAACTGAATATCGACCGCGAACGTGCCGGCCTGGTTGGGCTCACGCCTAAACAAATAGTCGACAACGTGATCACCGCTCTGACCTCCAACGGCATGATCGAGCCCAGTTACTGGATCGATCCCAAGACTGGCAACAACTACATGCTTACCGTGCAGTACTTCGACAAGCAGATTCAGAACATGAGCATGGAGGATTTCAAGCAAATCCCGTTGCGCGCTGCGAATGTCAAGAATTACACGACCCTGCAATCCGTAGCCGATATCGCGACGATTAATACGCCGACGGAAGTCGACCATTACCAACTGCAGCGCGTCATCGACATTTATGTAATGCCCTCGGGAGAAGCCCTGGGCGCGATGAATCGCGAGGTCCACGACATCGTCAGTCACCTGTCCTTGCCGGAAAACACGAGGGTCGAGGTATTGGGATCCGTGGTTGGCATGCAGGAATCGTTCAAGCGCTTTTCCATTGGCCTTGTGCTGGCGATTGTTTTGGTCTATCTGATTCTTATGGCGCAGTTCGCTTCTTTCATTGACCCGCTGATCATTCTGGTTGCGATTCCTCCAGGATTGGCGGGAGTGGTGCTGATGCTTTGGCTCACGCACAGCACGTTCAACATCATGTCGCTGATGGGCGTGATCATGATGACTGGAATTGTGGTTTCCAACAGCATCTTGATCGTCGAGTTTGCGCGCCAGTTGCAAAAAGAGGATTTTTCGCTGCTGGAGGCCCTGGTGCGGGCGTGCAAGATCAGGCTGCGTCCCATTCTCATGACTTCGCTTGCGACTTTGCTGGGCATGCTCCCGATGGCGCTGGGTATCGAGACGGGCAGCGAGCAATACGCGCCGCTGGCGCGCGCCGTGATTGGCGGCCTCGCAGTTTCGGTAGTGGTCACGATTTTCCTTGTGCCCGCGGTCTATCTGATGGTGCACGGCAGAGATGATCAGAAGAATAAGAAAGAGGAGGAACAGCCGGCATGACGTGGAAAATTATCCTTCTGCTGGGCGCGCTCTCAATTCAAAGTCTGGCGCAGTCGGGAGCAGTACCCACGATCGCGCCTCCCTCGAATGTTGTGCGGCTAAGCGTGAAAGACGCCGAAGCGCTCGCGTTGAAAAACAATCCAGCAATATCGGTAGCGCGGCTCAGTGCACTGGCTTCGGAACAGGTAACGCGGGAAGTGCGTTCGAGCCTCTGGCCACAAGCCTATGGCAACCTGACGGCGGTCGATGCCCGGAACAATAGCCGCATCACCGCCGGAGGATTGAACAATCCAATTGTCTATACGCGAGCCGCCGGTGGCGCTACGGTGAGCCAACTCATCACCGACTTCGGACACACGACGAACCTGGTCGCCAGCGCTCGGCTTCAAGAAAGAGCCGACGCACAAAACGCAGCCGCTACGAAACAGGACGTTTTGCTGGCCGTGGACCAGGCTTTTTACAACGCTCTCCAGACGCATGCTGTGCTGCATGTGGCCGAGCAGACTGTAGCCTCGCGGCAGTTGTTATCGGACCAGGTCTCCGCTCTAACGAAAAGCAAACTGAAGTCAGAGCTGGACTTAAGCTTCACCAACGTGAGTCTGGCGCAGGCGAAGCTTCTATATCTGGACGCGCTGAACAACGACAAGGCTTCCCTGGCGGCGCTTTCGGCGATTCTCGGATTTCCTAGCCTCGTGACGTTCGATCTTGTGAACGAAACCGGAACACTGGCCCCGCCTCCAGCCGACGTGGACCCATTGATCGCCGACGCCTTTGCCAAGCGTCCCGAGATTCTCGCGCTGGAATTCCAGTCGGAGTCCGCAGAAAAGCTGCATCGGGCAGAGCACGATCAATACTATCCAACCATTAGTGCGCTCGGAGCTTTTGGAGATTCTCCGGTCCGCGATGATCGTGTCTATGGACCTTACGCTGCCGTGGGAGTGAACGTGGAGTTTCCCGTCTTCAACGGCTTTCTTTACTCCGCGAAGTCGCACGAAGCCGACTTGCGCGCGCAGGCGGCGCGGCAACGGCTGAACGATCTTCGCAATCGCATCTCGCGCGATGTGCGCACCAGTTGGCTGGCCGCGAGCACGGCATTCGACCGCGTCAGCGTGAGTGAGCAGTTGCTGGCCCAGGCGAACCAGGCGCTCGACCTTGCCCAGACCCGATACAAGCTGGGCCTCAGTTCGATCGTGGAACTCAGCCAGGCGCAACTGCAACAGACCCAGGCCGAGATCGGAAACGCGCAGGCCGGGTATGAATACCGCTTAGCGCTCTCGGTTTTGCGCTACCAGACTACGGGACTGTAAGTTGCTTCCGCCTTACGGGCTGACTCGGTGTGTCCGGCGCTTGTCCCGGTGCACTCATTCGGTCGACGGCCATCTCCACTTGCGGATTTCGGGCTTGTCGATGCCTTCGGTGTAGGCGTAATCAATGCTCTCTATGATCTGTCCCTTGAGCCACTCTTTCAGGTGGGCGCCGCGGCCTTGCAGTCCTGGAACGCGATCGATGACGTCAATTGCAAGATCGAAGCGATCGACCTGATTCAGGATCGCGAGTTCCAATGGCGTATTGATGTTGCCTTTCTCTTTGTACCCGCGCACATGAATGTTGTCGTGATTCGTCCTGCGATAGGTGAACTTGTGGATCAGCCAGGGGTATCCGTGGAAATTGAAAATCACAGGCTTGTCCTTGGTGAAAAGCGAGTCAAAGTCACGATCGCTGAGACCGTGCGGATGCTCCGTGTCGAGTTGAAGCCGGTACAGGTCAACCACGTTGACGAAGCGAATCTTGAGATCGGGGAAGTGTTTTCGAAGAATGGCAACGGCGGCCAACGCCTCCTCCGTCAGGATGTCGCCGGCGCTCGCCACAACCACATCCGGTTCGGCTCCGTTGTCGGTGCTGGCCCAGTCCCAGATTCCGATGCCCTTGGTGCAGTGGACAATCGCAGCCTCCATATCCAGATAGGCGAGGTGCGGCTGCTTGTCGGCGACGATCACGTTCACGTAGTCCTGGCTGCGCAGGCAGTGGTCCGCCACACTGAGCAGGCAGTTCGCATCGGGAGGAAGATAGATGCGCGTAATCTCCGCGCTCTTGTTGCTCGCCACATCCAGAAAGCCGGGATCCTCATGGGTAAAGCCGTTGTGATCCTGGCGCCATACCAGCGAGGTAATCAGCAGGTTGAGTGAGGATACCGGAGCCCGCCAGTCGACCTCGTCTTTCGACTTCTCGAGCCACTTCGCATACTGGTTGTACATCGAGTCGATGACGTGAGCGAATGCCTCATAAGTATTGAGGAGCCCGTGGCGGCCGGTCAGGAGATAACCTTCGAGCCAGCCTTCAAGCGTATGTTCGCTGAGCATCTCCATGACGCGGCCATCTGCAGCGATGTGGGTTCCGTCGGCGTCCTCGGGCTTGACTGCGGCGAGCCATGTCTTCTGGGTTGCCTGGTAGAGATCCTGCAGCCGATTGGAGGCATTCTCGTCCGGGCTGAACACACGGAAGCTACTCATGTTCGCCCGCATCACGTCGCGCAGAAATTTGCCCAAAGTCTCAGTCGGTGAGACTTCCTTTGCTCCGGGGCTATCCACCGGGAATCCATAGTCACGGAAGTCTGGCAGGTGGAGAGACTGGCGCAGCTTTCCCCCGTTGGCATGAGGGTTAGCGCTCATCCGGCGATCCCCGGTTGGCGGCAGGTCGCGCAACTCAGCCAACAGCGTGCCATGCTCGTCAAAGAGTTCTTCCGGCTTGTAGCTCTTCATCCATTGCTCGACGATCCGCAAGTGTCCGGGATTCGATTGCACATCGAGTACTGGAACCTGATGAGCCCGCCAGAAATTCTCCACCTTGTGTCCGTCAACCTCCTTCGGTCCGGTCCACCCTTTGGGTGATCGAAGAATGATCATTGGCCAGCGGGGCCTGTCAGGCTTGCCGGTACTGCGTGCCTTTTCTTGAATCGCCCGGATCTGCTGCACGCAAGTCTCGACCGTGGCGGCCATCTTCTGGTGCATCAACTGGGGATCGTCGCCTTCGACCACGTATGGCGTCCATCCATACCCCTGGAAGAGGTGCTCGAGTTCGTCCGCGCCGATGCGAGCGAGCAGCGTGGGATTCGCGATCTTGTAGCCGTTCAAGTGAAGAATCGGCAGAACCGCTCCATCATGGATCGGGTTCAGAAACTTGTTGGAGTGCCACGAAGTCGCCAGTGGTCCGGTCTCCGCCTCGCCGTCTCCGACGACGACGCTCACGATCAGTTCAGGATTGTCAAACGCCGCTCCAAACGCATGCGACAGGCTGTAGCCCAGCTCGCCTCCTTCGTGGATCGACCCCGGCACCTCCGGCGTGCAGTGGCTCCCGAGTTGGCCGGGGAAGGAAAACGCGCGAAAAAGATTGAGCATCCCCGCTGCGTCGAGGCTCTTCTCCGGGTATACCTCTGAATAGGTGCCCTCCAGATAGCAGTTGGAGATCACTGCTGGCGCGCCATGACCCGGGCCCGAGATATAAATCATGTCCAGATCGTATTTCCGTATGACACGATTCAGATGAACCCAGGTAAATGTCTGGCCGGGATCGGAACCCCAATGCCCGAGCAGCCGATTCTTGAAGTGTTCCGGGCGCAGCGGTTCCCTGAGCAGAGGATTGTCACGCAGGTAGATCATTCCGGCGCAAAGGTAATTGCAGGCGCGCCAGTAGGCGTCGATCTTGCGTAGCTCATCGGCAGTAAGTATCTGCTCGGGAGCGGCCGACTGGATTTCAGGATGGTGCGTCAATGGCATAAATCCTCCTGCGTTCCGATAGGACCTGTGTTGTTATCAGTAATATTCTAAGCCGGAAGAATGAACAGGGAGTAAATTGCAGGAGGACCACCATCAGGTTGCTACTATGAAAGTTCTCGTCTTGAATTCTGGCTCCAGCAGTCAAAAGAGCTGCGTGTACGAGATAGGAGACGCGCTGCCGGATGATCCACCTGCCTGCCTGTGGGAAGCGAAGATCGAATGGGAAGGCGAATTCGCGGCAGCGGAAATCAAGAGTGTAGCCGGCTTCGCAAAGCCGACCGCAAGCAGAGACAGGATGAAGGTTTCGTCTCGACCCCAGGCACTCGAGCACTTGCTCAATACCCTGTGGCAGGGCGAAACAAGAGTTCTTACATCGCCATCGGAGATCGAGGTCGTGGGTCACCGCGTCGTGCATGGCGGGCCGCATTTCGAAGATCCAGTCTTCATTAGTGCGGATGTGAAAAAGGCGATATCCGGCGTGTCCGCGTTCGCTCCCCTGCACAATCGCGCCGAACTCGAAGGGATGGAAATCGTTGAAAAATTGCTCCCCGGGGTGCCGCAAATCGCTGTTTTCGATACAGGCTTCCACAAGAAAATGCCGCCCTCGGCCGCTATCTATCCCGGGCCGTTTGAATGGTTCCACAAGGGAATCCGGCGGTATGGCTTTCACGGCGTCAATCACAAGTATTGTGCCCGTCGCGCCGCACAGCTACTGCAGACAGATCCAAGGTCTCTCAGACTCGTGAGTTGTCATTTGGGGAACGGTTGTTCGCTCGCCGCCATTCAGGACGGAAAGAGCGTGGACACCACGATGGGCTTCACGCCGCTGGAGGGCCTGATGATGGGGACACGCTCGGGTTCCGTCGATCCGGGGATCCTTACCTATTTAATGCGTCAAAGCGATCTCCGCGGAGAACAACTTGATGACCTCCTGAACAAGCGCTCGGGACTGCTTGGAATTTCGGGCATATCCGGAGACATGCGTGAGATCCTGGCTGCAATCCAGAAAGGACATCAGCTCGCGCAGTTGGCCTTTGACATTTATGTTCATCGGCTGCAATCCGGCATTGGCGCCATGATCGCGGTGTTAAGCGGAATCGACGCGCTGATTTTTACCGCCGGAGTCGGCGAAAACTCTCCAGAAGTGCGCGCCGCAGTTTGTAAGAACTTTGAATATGCGGGTATAGAACTTGATCATAAAAAGAATGCCGAATCGCCGCCGGACGATAGCATCTCAGCTCCCGAGTCGGCGGTTCCAGTCCTGATCGTCAGCGCGCAAGAGGATTGGGAGATTGCCCGCGATTGCTGGATGCTCACACGCCAAAACCCGGGCGCAAAACGAGAACCAGCATGAAACCGGTGTGTCGGCGTCCCGCCTGATTCGCCGCGCTGTTCGCGTGACTGGTTGACGAGTTGCAATGGTTGCATCACGCTCGACGTGAATCCCTCCCAACCTTTGCAATCTCTTGCGGCAACTAAGCTATGCAAGGCGATAAATTTCGGAGGCGTGGGAAGGCCCGCGCTTTCTTAGGAGGAAACTGTATGGGAGACGATATGGAGAAGAAAGGGCAACCGGGTAGCCAAAGCGGACAAGGCCAGCAGGGCGGCCAGTCCGGGCAGCAAGGACCCGGGCAGCAGGGCGGCCAGTCCGGGCAATACCAGCCGAAGAAGGGTGGGCAGAACGAAGGCCAGGAAGAAGACGACCAAAACCGCGACCGTCAGCGCCGGGCTTCGTAGTTCTTTGCTGTAATGATCACTGATACTCTGGGAGTCCCAGCCCTGTGGCTGGGACTTTATTTTGTCGGAGGGGAAAAGCGGCGGGGATCACCGCCGCTTAGCAGTGTCCCCGAAATTGAACGATTAGCTTACTTTGCGGAACGCGGGAAGATCTATCTCGTCTGACGTTTCTTCGAAGTCATCGGCGGGATCGTTGGTTTTGTTCGTTCCCTTCTCCGCCGTCTTCTTTGCGTCATCTTTCGCGTTGCCCCAGGCGTTCTGCAGCTTCCCTTCGGCCTGTCTCAGTGCGCCATCGACCTGCTTCTCTGGGTCTCCGGTCCATTCTCCCGCTTGACGCTCAATTCGACCTGCCACGTCCTTGACCTTGCCTTTCACTTGATCTTCGTTCATGACTATTCCTCCGCAATTAAATTTGTGCTCGAGATTCTCTAAAGGCGTAAATGCATGCCGGGCTCTTGAGTCAGACTACCGGGCTTCGGCCTTGAATCAGGCGGATCAGAACGGCAACCACCGCCAGGACGAGCAGAATGTGAATAAATCCACCAAGTGTGTACGAACTGACCATACCCAGCAGCCAAAGGATCAAAAGCAAAACGGCTATAGTCCAGAGCATCGATGCTCCTTTCTTGAAAGCAGTGTCTGCGATCAACAGCAACTTGCAGTCGAAGTCTACGCGCGCCCTATGGTGGGAGGTAATAGGGTAGAGGCTTTAGTTAATCTCCAATGTCGCTTTACCTGCGACGATTCCAGACCGCAGGCGCGGGAAATCTTCCTCAGTAGACGTGCACAATCCCGTTCCGCACCGCATAAAGCGTAAGATCGGCGATCGAATGCAGGTCGAGCTTGCGCATGAGATTTGTGCGGTGAGTCTCCGCCGTTTTGACACTGAGGCTTAGAGCTGTGGCAACTTCCTTGGTGGTCTTGCCTTCGGCCACGAGTTGAATCACTTCCCTTTCCCGCGGCGTCAGAACGCGCTTGTCCAAAGCGTCGTTCGCCTGCGGACGCAAATAGCCATCAAGCAACATCTGCGCCACTCGCGGAGTGAAGAACGTCCGGCGATGTTGCATCGCCTCAACCGCCGCCACCAAGTCCCGACCGGCGTCAGATTTCAGCAGGAAGCCGCGCGCTCCAGCAGCCAGCACTTCCCGCACCACCTGTTCGGAATCGTGTACAGTCAAGATGAGAATCCGTGCTTCAGGCGTGGTTGCGAGAATCTGCCGCGCTGCATCGAGCCCGTTTAAGTTCGGCATCCCGATATCCAGCAGGAGCACGTCTGGTTTCAGCCCGCTGGCTAACTCGACAGCTTCACGACCGTCCTTGGCTTCGCCACAAACTTCCCATCCCACATGGCTTTCCAGCAAGGCCCGAATACCCTTTCTTGCTACCTCGTGGTCATCCGCGATGAGGATTCGAAGCACGCTCAAGTTCCACCTCCCCGAAAACGATAATGAGGACTCTCCGTGCGAGTTCTCACCGAAGTTACTGCGTGTTCTGAGAATCTGTAGTGCGCTCTGCACGCGATGAAACCAGCGCGAAACGGCTCAGGCCGTGCGCTCTGAGTGATCGAAAGACAAACAACACTTCGGTACCAGCAAGGAAGTTGCCAATCTGCAACTCTTTTAGTTTTCAATGTCTTAGTCGTGAATCGAACCAATGAGTGAGATGTAAGTTCTTCCTGTCGGTCTGCCGCTTGGCGGGGATGCACTCAGGTCTTTACTGTAGATTGCACGTCACTCTGCAGTGGTTTCCCTGAGAAGAAAATGGCTTTCCCCGAAACCATCATCCATGAAGCGCATAACTTCACACTCCGTCAGGCTACCGTACTCGTCGGCGTGCCTTGGATATGCGGCGGCATTTGGATCTGGATAATGTTGTTCTTGATGGCATACACCACCAGATCGCGGATCGAGTGCAGGCTGAGTTTCCGCATAATGTTGCTGCGATGCGTTTCCACTGTCTTCGTGCTCAGGTTCAGGAGCGAAGCCACTTCCTTGGAACTCTTCCCCTCAGCGAGAAGCTGGGTGACCTCGCGTTCCCTGGCGGTCAGCGTCGGCAAGTTCGGCGGCTCATTCTGGGATATGGGGTGACCTTTATCCAGGAAACCCGCCAACACCAGATCGTTCACTCTGGGCGTGAAAAACATGCGCTTGCTTTGCAAGGCTTCCACTGCCGACACCAGATCGCGGGCGGCATCGGATTTAAGCACAAACCCCCGGGCCCCGGCATCAAGCGCCTCGCGGATAACCTGATCCGAATCGGTGATGGTCAGGACGATGACTTTGAAGTGTGAATCATGCTGCAACAGTTGGCGTGTCGTATCCAAGCCGTTCAGATGCGGCATGCCGATATCTACGATCACAACATCGGGCTTCAACTGCTTGGCCATTTCGACCGCTTCGCGGCCATCGGAGGCTTCCCCGCACACTTCCCAGCCCTCATGTTTCTGCAGGAGCGCACACAGGCCTCGACGCACGATTTCGTGATCGTCGGCTAACAAGATGCGCAGTTTCATGGCTGATCCTTCATCCCGGCTAGAGTTCCCGAGATCGACTTGGAGTGGCTGCTGCTCCCACCGGGAACAGTCAGCGGACGCGCTGCGAGCGCTGTAAAAATCCGATGTTGGCTCACTGCCTCGACAGCCTCCAGCAGATCACGCGCGGCATTCGACTTCACAACATACCCTCTGGCGCCCGCATCCAGCGCCTCGCGCATCATATGCGGGGAATCATGCTGGGTGACGAACAGAACTTCGAGATTGGGATTTTTCCGCTTTTGCTGAATTATACGGCATGCTTCCAAACCATTCATTTGGGGCATAGTCACATCAAGCACGACAATGTCAGGCTGCAAGCTGTCTATCTTGACCAAGGCTTCAATCCCATCGGACGCTTCACCGACGATTTCCCAGCCCGACCGTCCTTCCAACAAACTACGCAGCCCTTGCCTCACGATGGGATGATCGTCGACCAGCAGTATCCGGACTGCCATAATACTCTTTCTTTGGCTCTCTGAGGCAGCCTCGTACAGGTCGGTCGAGACAGGTGGCCGGCTGGCTCTTGATTTCACATAGGCCCCCGCCCACCGCAGGAATCTACCCCCATCAAGCGGCAGCGATACCTTAGTGAATTGTCTGAAGCTAACACAGTAGCACTCCCCTCCGAATACAGGGAATCCTGTATTTTCGGGCAGTGAGTTGACAGCGTTGAGCCCCACTATTCCAGTTCCCAGATTTTCCGTGGCTATCAGTGAACTGCATTCATGGTTGGGAAATAGGTCCCTGCATGTAACAATGCGTCCACTGCCTGGACAATGGAACCAACATCTGATTTCGCACAGGCTCCACGGATCCCCACCCTGCGAGCCTCCTCCGCCAGTTGTTTGGAAAGATGAATGGTCACCATCAAGATGGGAATTTCGGGGAAAAGCCTGGTGATTTGCCGGGCGACCTCGAGTCCGTTCAGATCGGGCATCTGGAAGTCCAGCAAAATCATGTCAGGGGGGTTATTTTTGACCCTTTGTAGCGCCTCTCCTCCGGTTCGAGCCTCGTCGCACACTTGCCAGCTGCTTTGTTGCTCGAGGAGAGCCCGAAGATAGTGCCGGACCGCCGGGTTATCGTCTACGACAAGAATTCGAACCAAGCGGTACCTCTCCTCGAGTCGATCTCAGTGTGCGAATTGTCCAGCCGCTCTCGACACGAACGGCGTTAATATCCTTTGCTGTGACTCGTCCTACGTTAGAAGTGTCAGTAGCGGGATCGCAATACCGTGAATCCCTGAGCGGCGGTTCAGTCACCGGACTGACTACAACCGCCGCGGGACTCTAGGTTTCGGAAATAACAAGTCGCGTTACCGGCGTCTCAACGACTCGCGGCATCCCCCTTTTCTGAGGTCTTTAGTTCGCCATGCTCCTTGGCTTGACCCGAATATCTACGCACCGCGGACAGAAACGGTTCACTGGCCTCTCTTGGACGAACTTTCCCGCTCAAGATCTCGTTGAAAGGCTCGAACTTCCCGTAAAGGATTCGGGTTTCGTCCTTATCTTGCGTGATGGCCGAACCGTTCAAATCGATTCCCGCGAAAATGCCACGGGCTCGGGAATAAGTCAGCACCTCTGCCCTCATTTTCACATCTGTGTCAGCGGCAGCGTCACGGCCCACCGGACCTGCCGCCGCCGAAGCGTCAGCGCCCAGCTTGAATTTGCTCGACAACAAATGCTGCATTCCATCGTCATTCGTCACAACCATCACCAGGTCGACAGCCTGTCCACCGAGCTGCAATCCCCAGCTTCCGCCTGTTATGGTGATCGGCGCAGGGGCGCTCCAGCGGCCGCTTTCCGTCCGGCATGTAGCCACGCCCTTGCCGTGACTGCCGCCGAAACCGACGGCGATTTTTACCATTGACGGAATTACCGCGATGCACTTCGCGTCGCTCATCACTTTGTCAGGGATTGCTTTGTCTGGAGTGGCCATGATTTCGTTCAGAACTTTGGCGGACGCCTCCAGTCGTTTCTCGATGTCCGATCGGTCTTTGTCATCCGCAGACCACGCCACGCTGTTGAGAAGCAAAAACCCAGCAGCGAGCACCAGGAGACGTTTCGTCAAAGTAGAGCTGATTCTTGTCATAGGGACCTCTTTCGTGCTCGTAGCGAGCAAACCGTTTTTGAATTCCCTGCGAAGCCAACCCTAACGTCTCTGTTGTTCTGGTTCCATCCGGTTCAAGCTGTAAAGTGAAATCAGTGCAAGCCGGAGAGCGAGAGAAATAGAGTGAACGCCCTACAGGGGGCTACTGTCGATAATCTTTGAGAGGTACAGTCTTTGCAGTATGAGGAGTAGAACATCGAAACTGCCATCGAGAACCGGGAAAGATTCATGTCTTATTACTGGATAGTTTCAGGCAAAGCCATCCAGCACGGCGCTGGGCTCTCGCAAGACTGAGTTGCAGGGGATCATGAGTTCGACGAGGGTTCCAGGATGCATGTTAGTCAACCGTACCTCTCCACCCAACTCCTTCGCCCGCTGTTTCATGCCGCCGATTCCAACTCCTACGCTGTCTGGTTGAAGTTCCGCAATTCTCTTGCCGATTCCCTTGCCATCGTCGCGCACGGCAACCACGATCATTCCATCTCGTTGAGTCAGCGTGATGCAGACCTTGTTTGCTTCGGAATGCCGAAAGACATTGGTAAGGGCCTCTTGAACGATCCGGAAGACGGCGGTCTCCACGTCCGCCCCCAATCTCGGAAAATCCTCGGGCTGTACTACAAGCGACGTCTCGACGCCGCTCCGCTTAGCGAGTCCTTCAACGTACCAGGCCAGCGCGGACAGCAACCCGACCTCGTCGAGCAAGGGGGGATGCAAAAGGTGAGATATGGTGCGGACTTGCTGAATGGCATTGTCGATGATGCTGCTGGCCTGAATCCACGCCGCCGACGGTTCGGATGTGGAGTTCTGCAGGATCATTCTGTCCAGCACCATCTTGGCCACGGCAAGTTCCTGTCCTAGCCCGTCGTGCAGATCGCGGGCCAGCCGGCGACGCTCTTGATCTTGCATCGTCATGAGGCGGATGGAAAGCCGCCGCAATTCGTCCGTCCTGCGATCGACCATTTTCTCCAACTCGGCGGCGTTGTCGCGAATCGACTGTTCCAGCAGTTTGCTGTCCTGAATGTCAGAACAGGTTCCGTACCATTTGATGATCTTCCCCTCGTCGCGAATCGGAACCGCGCGAGCGCGGAACCACCTATATGATCCGTCTCTGGACCGGAGGCGATACTCGGATTCGTAGTTTGCCCCCGACTCAGCACAGCGCATCCAGTCGTCCATGGCCTTTTGCTTATCCTCGGGATGCACATAATCCATCCACTCAAAACCATTGGCCGAACCTGGGGAGGCGCCGGTAAAGTCATAAAACCGGTCGCTTATGTAATCTCTGGAGCCGTCGGCCTTGCGACTGAAGATTATGTCCGGCGCAGTGTGGATGATGGCGTCCAGTTCCTGATTCTTTCCCACCAGCTCCACGTTGAGCTGCAGCAGCAATTCCGCCTTGCGGGCCAACTCTTCGGTGCGCTCGAGTACGCGCTGCTCCAATTCCCGATTCAGGGCTTCGAGCTGCCGCGTCTTGCGATGCAGTTCGGCGAACACCCTGACTTTCGCGCGCAAGAGCTCGGGAACAACAGGAACTGAAATGTAGTCGACGGCTCCGTGCTCGTAGCCTTTGAGCTGGTCCAGGTCGGTCAGATGCACGGCCGAAACAAAAATGATTGCGGTCCGCTGAAAACGCGGATGCTGGCGAATCATCGCAGCCAACTGAAAACCGTCCAGCTCTGGCATGCTCACGTCCATCAGCACCACGGCAATGTCAGTCTTCAGTAGAACTTCCAGGGCCTCCTTGGCTGAAGTGGCTTTGATCAGGTTCTCGCCCAGTCCACCGAGCATGACCTCATAGCTGAGCAGCTTGGCTGGCTGATCATCCACCATCAGGATATTGATCTTTTCGTTTGTGCCCATAAGCAGTACTACTTCTCTCCGTTCAAATAGCGTTGGCAACAACGACGCCTCAACCAAGTGCTATCGGTGAAGCCACATTCGCAGCGACGAGAGCAGTTGCTCCGTATTGACGGGCTTGGCCAGATACTCTGACGCCCCAGCCTCTAGACATTTCTCCCGGTCGCCCTTCATCGCCTTTGCGGTCAGTGCAATGATCGGCAAACGGCGGAAAGAAGGGTTCTGCCGGATTACCTGCATGGTCTCATAGCCGTCCATCTCGGGCATCATAATATCCATCAATACGATCGCAATGTCCGGCGTCGATTCCAGCTTGGCAACCGCTTCTCGCCCGGTTCCGGCAGTCATCACGGCCATGCCCCTACGTTCGATAACACTGCTGAGGGCGAAGATGTTGCGCACGTCATCGTCCACCACCAGCACTTTCTTTCCCACCAGAGCGTCGTCAGAGTGGTGCAACCGGTCGAGCAATTTCTGTTTTTCCACCGGAAGATCGGCGACTACACGGTGCAGAAATAATGCAGTTTCATCCAGCAGGCGTTCCGGAGACTCCACTCCCTTCACCACAACGCTGCGCGCCAGCGAATGCAGACGGGCATCTTCCTCCGAAGAGAGTTCTTTACCGGTGAACACTACAACCGGCAAGTCGCTCAATGCCGGAGTGTCGCGGAAGCGTTCCAGTACTTCGAAGCCGGATATGTCGGGCAGACGCAGATCAAGAACGACGCAGTCGAAAGCCTGCTCGCTAACGGCCTCGATCGCATCCGCGCCCGTAGAAACAACGGTAACGTCGATGTCGTCATAGCCCAGCAGCTCCTGGATACTGAGCTGCTCCGCGGGATTGTCTTCCACCACCAGCAACCGCTTCCGCCGCGGCGCGGAATATTCCTTGATGCGCGCCAACGCTCTCTCCAGCCCCTCAGGCGTGGTTGGCTTTGTAACGAATGCGAACGCACCTCGAGCCAGGCCGTGATGCCGGTCTTCGTCCAACGTCAGCATCTGAACCGGAATGTGCCTGGTTGCCGGATCCTGCTTCAAGTGATTCAGAACCGTCCAGCCCAGCATGTCGGGAAGAAAAACGTCCAGTGAGACTGCGGTGGGATGATACTCCTGAGCCAAAGCGAGGGCTTCGGCGCCGCGGCTTGCCACAAGAACTTTGAAGCCCTTGTCCCGTGAAAGATCGCACAACACGCGCGCATAGTGGGGATCATCTTCCACAATCAGCAAGACCGCATCGTCGGGCTGCAGGTTCTCGCGGTCATCGGGAATCTTTTCGACGGGATGTTCCACCACCGACAACGGCGCTGGAGAAACGGACGAAGGAGATCTTCTCTCGACCGTTACGGCACCGGCCGTGGAGGGTCCTACATAAGTCTGCGGCAAATAGAAAGTGAACGTGCTGCCCCTACCTGGGGTACTGCGAAGCTGGATTTCTCCGCCTAACAGACTGGCCAGCTCGCGGCTGATCGCCAGCCCCAGGCCCGTGCCGCCGTACTTGCGGCTGGTGCCTGCGTCTGCCTGCTGGAAAGCTTCGAAGATGATGCGCTGCTTCTCTAGCGGAATGCCAATGCCCGTATCGGCAACTTCAAATGCCACGACGGACGCAGCCTTGCCCAGAATCGGGTGGCCCTCGGTCCAACCCCCGCGGGCCAGAGAGACCGACAGGCGGACGCCTCCAACTTCGGTGAACTTGAAGGCGTTGGACAGCAGGTTTTTCAACACCTGCTGCAATCGCTTCGAGTCGGTAACCACGCTTCGCGAGAGATGCGGATCAGTCTGCACCTCGAACGTGAGGTGCCGGTTCTCTGCCTCATGCCGGAACGGGCGTTCAATGGCATCGAGCATGCTCGCGAAGAAGACTTCCTCGGCCTCGACCGAGACGGTTCCTGATTCGATCTTTGAAAGATCGAGGATATCGGTGATCAGGTTCAGCAAGTCCGTCCCAGCGCCATGGATCGTACGCGAGAACTCAACCTGCTTCGGCGTCAAGTTGCCGTCCGGGTTGTCACTGAGTTGCTGGCCGAGCACCAGAATGCTGTTGAGCGGCGTACGCAACTCGTGAGACATGTTGGCCAGGAATTCCGATTTGTATTTCGAAGTAAGAGCCAGCTCCTTAGCCTTGTCTTCCAAAGCTCGACGCGCTTGCTCGATTTCCTGGTTCTTGCGCTCGACCTCAACGTTTTGTTCGGCAAGCTGCTGCGCTTTTTGCGCCAGTTGCTCGTTCGTCTGCTGCAACTCTTTCTGCTGCATCTGAAGTTCGGTGGCCAATTGCTGGGACTGCTTTAATAGTCCTTCGGTCTGCATGGTCGCCTCGATACTATTCAGCACGATGCCGATGCTGGCTGTTAGCTGTTCGAGGAATGCGAGATGTGAGGTTGTGAAATTGCTCAACGAAGCCAGTTCGATCACCGCCTTGACGCGGTCTTCGAACAACACCGGGAGCACGATAACGTTCCGCGGAACGGCCTCGAACAACCCCGAGCGAATCGAGATCGTGTTTGGCGGCAATTCGGAGATCAACATCCGCCGCTTCTCCGCCGCGCATTGTCCCACGAGACCCTCGCCGAGCTTCAACCTCCGGAGATGTCCGTCTTCGCCGTCGCCGGCAAATGCCGAGAGCAGCACCATCTCCGCCGATTCCTCCGTTCCCATCTGGTAGATCACACCTTGTTGGGCATTGACCAGAGGTGTCAGCTCCGACAAAAGCATGCGTCCCACCGTGGTCAGATCGCGCTGCCCCTGCAACATGCCGGTGAAGCGAGCCAGGTTCGTCTTGAGCCAGTCCTGCTCGGTATTGCGGTCGGTGGTGAGGCGGAGGTTGTCGATCATGGTGTTGATGTTGTCTTTCAACTCTGCCACTTCACCGCTCGCTTCCACCTGAATGGACCGTGTGAGGTCGCCCTTTGTGACCGCAGTCGCGACTTCTGCGATGGCGCGCACCTGATTGGTCAAATTATCGGCAAGAAGGTTGACGTTTCCCGTGAGATCCTTCCACGTTCCCGCGGCACCGGGCACGTTAGCCTGGCCTCCGAGCCGGCCTTCCACGCCGACTTCGCGGGCGACCGTCGTAACCTGGTCAGCGAACGTTGCCAATGTATCGGTCATGTTGTTAATGGTCTCGGCCAGAGCTGCAACTTCACCCTTCGCGTTTACGGTCAGCTTTTGAGTGAGTTCGCCATTTGCGACCGCGGTCACCACTTTGACGATGCCGCGCACCTGTTCCGTCAAATTGGCGGCCATCACGTTCACGTTATCGGTGAGATCCTTCCACGTTCCAGCAACGCCCGGCACCTGCGCCTGGCCGCCCAGCTTGCCTTCCGTACCCACTTCGCGAGCCACGCGCGTTACTTCGGCGGCGAACGCGTTGAGCTGATCCACCATCGTGTTGATGGTGTTCTTGAGCTCGAGAATTTCTCCTTTCACGTCTACCGTAATTTTGCGGGATAAGTCGCCCCGAGCCACGGCTGTTGTGACTTCGGCGATATTACGTACCTGGCCGGTGAGATTGCCGGCCATCGCGTTCACGGAGTCGGTGAGATCCTTCCAGGTTCCAGCCACGCCTGAGACGTTGGCCTGTCCTCCGAGCCGGCCTTCGCTACCGACTTCACGCGCCACCCGCGTTACTTCGGCGGCGAACGAGCGTAATTGCTCGACCATGGTGTTCAGCGTTTCTTTCAGCTGTAGGATTTCGCCGCGCACGTCCACCGTGATCTTCTTCGAGAGATCGCCGTTCGCAATGGCCGTCGCGACTTCCGCGATATTACGCACCTGGCCGGTAAGGTTGCTGGCCATGAAGTTCACGTTGTCCGTGAGATCTTTCCACGTGCCGGCGACGCCAGGGACCTGAGCCTGACCGCCAAGCTTCCCGTCGGTGCCGACTTCGCGCGCCACGCGCGTCACTTCTCCCGCGAACGCGTTGAGCTGGTCGACCATGGTGTTGATCGTGTTCTTGAGTTCGAGAATTTCACCTTTCACGTCGACGGTAATTTTGCGTGATAAATCGCCACGGGCCACAGCGGTGGTTACCTCGGCAATGTTGCGAACCTGGCCTGTGAGGTTTCCAGCCATTGAGTTAACCGAGTCGGTAAGATCTTTCCAAGTGCCGGCCACGCCCGGCACATTTGCTTGTCCGCCCAAGCGCCCTTCGGTGCCGACTTCGCGGGCCACGCGCGTCACTTCGCCCGCGAAGGCATTGAGTTGATCGACGGTTGTGTTGATGGTTTCCTTGAGCAACAAAATCTCACCGCTCACGTTCACCGTGATTTTCTTGGACAAATCGCCGCTGGCAATCGCCGTCGATACTTCGGCGATGTTGCGGACCTGGCCCGTCAAGTTGCTGGCCATCGAGTTCACGGAGTCGGTGAGGTCCTTCCACGTGCCGCCCACTCCAGGCACCTGCGCCTGGCCGCCGAGTTTGCCGTCTGTACCGACTTCGCGCGCAACGCGGGTCACTTCCGACGCGAACGAACGCAACTGGTCGACCATCGTGTTGATGGTGTCTTTGAGTTCGAGAATTTCTCCTCTTACGTCGACCGTGATCTTACGGGACAAGTCGCCGCGTGCCACGGCCGTCGCGACTTCGGCGATGTTTCGTACCTGGCCGGTAAGGTTGCTGGCCATGAAGTTCACGTTGTCCGTGAGATCCTTCCATGTGCCTGCCACGCCGGGCACCTGCGCTTGGCCACCCAACTTGCCTTCCGTGCCGACTTCACGGGCCACACGCGTTACTTCTCCGGCGAAGGCGTTGAGCTGGTCAACCATGGTGTTGATGGTGTTCTTCAGTTCGAGAATTTCGCCTTTCACGTCGACCGTGATCTTGCGCGACAAATCTCCCCGCGCCACAGCGGTTGTCACTTCTGCGATGTTGCGCACCTGGCCGGTAAGGTTCCCGGCCATCGAATTGACTGAGTCCGTGAGATCCTTCCACGTACCCGCAACGCCAGGAACGTTCGCTTGCCCTCCCAGGCGGCCTTCAGTACCGACTTCGCGCGCCACGCGCGTCACTTCACCGGCAAAGCGGTTCAGCTGATCTACCATCGTGTTCAGCGTTTCCTTGAGCTGCAAGATCTCGCCGCGGACATCAACTGTAATTTTGCGCGACAGATCGCCGGTCGCAATCGCCGTTGCCACCTCGGCGATGTTTCGTACCTGGCCCGTGAGATTGCTGGCCATGAAGTTGACGTTGTCCGTGAGGTCCTTCCAGGTTCCGCCCACGCCGGGCACCTGCGCCTGCCCGCCCAGCTTGCCTTCCGTGCCCACTTCACGCGCCACTCGGGTTACCTCGCCGGCGAATGCGTTGAGCTGATCGACCATGGTGTTGATGGTGTCTTTGAGTTCAAGAATTTCGCCCTTCACGTCGACCGTGATCTTGCGCGACAAATCGCCGCGCGCCACAGCGGTGGTCACTTCCGCGATGTTCCGCACCTGAGCCGTCAAGTTGCCGGCCATGGCGTTAACTGAGTCGGTAAGATCCTTCCACGTACCCGCCACGCCCACAACCACTGCCTGCCCACCCAGCTTCCCGTCTGTACCCACCTCGCGAGCCACGCGCGTTACTTCAGAAGCAAAAGAACGCAACTGGTCGACCATGGTGTTGATGGCTTCTTTGAGTTGCAGAATTTCGCCGCGCACATCGACCGTGATTTTGCGGGAAAGATCGCCGCTGGCAACGGCGGTTGCAACTTCAGCAATGTTGCGAACCTGGCCGGTGAGGTTACTGGCCATCGAGTTCACGGAGTCCGTCAGGTCCTTCCACGTTCCGGCCACGCCCGGCACCTGCGCCTGTCCGCCCAGCTTGCCGTCAGTACCGACTTCGCGCGCCACGCGCGTGACCTCGGCGGTGAAGACGCTTAGCTGCTGAATCATCGTGTTGACGATGTTGGCGGAGCGCAGGAACTCGCCTTCGAGAGGCCGTCCGTCCACGTCCAGGCGCACGGTTTGAGTCAGGTTACCCTGGGCGACGGCCGCGATGGCACGCGTCACACCTTCAGTTGGCCGCAGCAAGTCCTCGACCAGCGTATTAATCGAGACTTCCATCTCGCCCCACGCCCCTCTGGATTCATGGAAGCGGGTACGCTCGCGAGTCCTGCCTTCCTTGCCCACTACTTGGCCGACGCGCTTCAGTTCCTCGGCCATCTGCTGATTGGCGGAAACAATGGAATTGAACGTATCGGCAATTTTCCCGGCCAGTCCGGTCCAAGAGCCCGGAAGGCGCACGGAAAAGTTTCCGTCCCGCATGGTTTGCAGACTGGCCAGAATGACACTAAGATCGCCCGAAGCCGGCTGAGCAAGAAGGACAGAATTTCCGTTGTGTTTGCTCTCCCCGCTTTCATCGGATGCATCGTTGGCTACGGCAGTAGCCGGGGCCTGATTATTTCTCTTCATAGTCTTCTCCAGGAACCGGGGTAAGTGGCGCTTGGACGAGCGTTCATAGGTTGGTTTTGTTTTGAATGCGATCTACAGGAATTCACCGACGCTTGTCGATTGAAACACGAAAAATTGTTGGTTGACTCTAGGGTCTTTACTGTATGGCGCGCCACGTAAGTAATTCTGCTGGTCTTGGCCTATCCGACGCACTAGGGTGATTTCGGTGTGCCCAGAGACGCTCGGCGTCACTATGCTTGACCGGAACTGAGTGAAAGCGAGGGCTATGCGCCTGCTGAACGTCCGACTCATTTCGTCTCTCATTGTCGGCATCACGTTGGTATCTCTAGGTTTTTCCTACTACGAGGTCGTGGCAGAGAAGCGCGCGCTACGCAGCGATCTGGAACGGCGGGCGGAGGTGCTGGGCGAAAGCGTCGCGGGCAATGTTGAAAAGTCGTGGGAGGCCGGATCGGAACGAGGACTCCAGCGATGGGTTCAGCGCTTCGGCAACCGCCTTAGGCTAAAGCTTATGTTGACTGATCTCTCGCAATAGTTGTGCGAGGACCCTGGTCTGACCGGAGCTGCTCGCCAGTTGAATCGGATCGACAATTACACCGCAACCCTGCAGTCGTTGTCGTACTTGTGTTGCTCCTACCCGGGCGACTCTGAGCTGGGGATTTCGGTCAATTGTCGAAGCCCGCGAACAGCGCCTCCCACACCTGACCGTTACTTTGTAACTGACCCTCTTCGCCAACAAGAGTTACGTCGCGTCGCTTAGCCGAGTCGTCACAAATAAACCACTGCCTCAGCACTTGACTCCATCCAGTTGTACAGCAAGTCTGCCAATCAATTACAGGAGCGTCCCGATGGGCTGAAGTCCGCACCCTGGCTAGTCTCTATTTTGGAAGTTGAATGCTCTTGGGAATCATCCAGAGCACAAACAAGCACCCTGGTTTTTAAAGTTTGAAAGAAGGAGACTACAGTGGCGACTTGCGTAATTTCCGCGACAGCAACAAATCTGGTGCCAGCCAGCGACAATACCAATCGGCCTGAATCCGAACGCAGCCTGGTGCAGCGCGCACAGAGTGGCGACGAGCAGGCCTTTGCCACGCTCTTCCAGACTCACAAGAAGCGCGTGTATTCTGTTTGTCTGCTGATGACGAAGGATATCGCTGAGGCTGAAGACCTGACGCAAGAAGCCTTTCTGCAGGTGTTCCGGAGCGTTGGTTCGTTTCGCGGAGACTCCGCCTTTTCCACCTGGTTGTACCGGATTGCTGTGAACACGGTGCTGATGAAGTTACGCCGCCGCAAATCCCCGCCGGTCGTTTCTCTCGACGAGCCTGTTTCGTCGGAGTCGCCATCCCTCCGGCGCGATGTCGGGAAGGCGGACCCACGCCTCAGCGGCGTGATCGACCGTATCACGTTGCACCGCGCCATGCAGGAACTTCCGGAGGGATGCCGGCAGATTTTCACCCTGCACGAGGTGGACGGGTACCAGCATCATGAAATTGCAAAAATGCTGGACTGCTCAGTCGGCAATTCGAAATCCCAATTGCACAAAGCCAAGATGAAACTCCGCGATTTGCTATTTCCAAAACGGAGAGTCCTGCGCCGGCCCGTAGCAAGTCACGCGTCCGGAAACATGGCCCATATAACCTGGACGTTGGGCGAGACATCCAGAGTCAATACGTAATTACGTAATAGTGTTCGGCTCAGGACGAGCAGTCCTCAGTCTTCCCTGGACTTCATTGCGAAGGCTCCAATTCCTCCAGCGCCACACGGGTTTCCGCCAGATTCGGATCAAGACTGAAAGCTCTCTTGTAAGAGATCAACGCTTCTGGCACGGTCCCGCCGCCTTTTGCAGATTCCCCAGTTGAATGTAGAGCTTCGCGTCGGGATGCTTGGCGGCCGCCCGGGAAAGCGCAGCGATCATATCCTCCAAAGACGGCATCTTCTCTTCTCTTCTTTATCGACTCGGGCAAGGCCCTTCAGGGCGTCCTGATCGCCGGGATCAACCTTCAGACATTCGTAGTAAGAGTCCCGGGCAAGACTAGATTGGCGCAACGCGCGGTACACTCCTCCCAGATTGATGCCCGGTTTTCGCGCGTATCAGAGATACGCCCAGAGCGCGAGCAGCAGAAACAACATGCTCAACCCGGTCTTTCGCTCAGCGAACCACGCCACGCTTTCCACATTGACCGGATGCAACCCACACAGCGCGGCCACCATCAGGCTGCGCCCGATTTTGCCTGTAATGCCGCGACAGCAGCAGAAACAGAATCACCGCGTCGATGGCGCGCAGCAACAGGCTGGTAAAGTGGTGCCCTCCAGCATCGAGGCCGAAAAGTTCACAATCGAGAGCGTGCGACATCCACGTCAGCGCATGCCAATTCGAAAAAATGCATGGAAGTCAGCGCCCAGCGGAAGGTCCCGAGCGTTAGCCCTTGCTGAACCTAGCTGTTCCGACTGACGTAGTCCATATCGTCATAGATAACAAAGGGATGTCTCAATGCCGGAAAATACAGGGCAAGAACAACAACCATCAGCAGCAGGCAGAGCGCCCACTTACGCCACTGATCCCCTTGTTGGGAGCGCTGTGCAGCGTCGCCGGTCTTGCCGGGCATTGGCCGTGACCCAGGAGTCGTTTTGCGTGAGATTGTTTTCTTAGGCGTTGCGCGCAAGCGGAATTTCTCCGCAGTTCAGACTGTGTGGCGGAGCGCCCATGCAGCCACTGCGTCGAACTCTTCGCCAAATTCATTTTCGGCGAGCTTAATCGCCCCAAACGTTGTAGATTCTATACGACCTCTGGTGTGAAGACGCATCCATATCGTTGATCGATTGCGCCGCGGTTGCCTCACACACTGTTTGCGCAATTGACGACCGATAACCTGCCCCGTCCCGGGTGTACTCGAACTGTAGAGGCAGGACATACAGTTCGCATTCCGAGGCGCGAGCAAGAATAGGGGAGACAACATGACCCACGTCCAGAAACGCTATCTCTTGATCGGCGGAGTTCTTGGCTTGATCGTGCTCGCTTTGATTGTTGGAGCCCTTCGGCCGTCCAAGCAAGCTATGGGTGCGCCGCCAAGCACTCCGGATGTCGAGGTGGCGCAGGTTCAAAAAGAGGATGTTCCAATCTATGGGGAGTGGATTGGCACGCTTGACGGTCTTGTCAATGCTGACGTCCGGGCGCAGGTCACTGGCTACCTTCTGAAGCAAGGCTATCAGGAGGGCGTGTCGGTCAAGCAGGGCCAACTCCTTTTCCAGATTGACCCGCGGCCCTTTCAGGCGGTGCTCGATCAGGCTCAAGGCCAGCTGGCTCAGGCGAAGGCCGCTCTGGCCAACGCCGAAGCGGTTCAGCGTCGGACCGAACTTGACGTCCAGCGCTACAAGCCACTGGCAGAGCAACAGGCGGCCAGCCAACAGGATCTCGACAACGCGGTTCAGAACAATCTCGCCGCGCTCGCAACCGTAGAAACTGCCAAGGCTCAGATCAAGACCTACGAGGCTGCGGTTGAAACCGCGAAAATTAATCTCGACTTTACCCGCCTCATTTCGCCCATCGACGGCGTGGCCGGCCAGGCGCAACTACAAGTTGGCGCTCTGGTCAGCCCCAATAGCGGCGTGGTCACTTCCGTTTCTACAGTGGATCCGATCAAGGTCTATTTCACCGTTAGCGAGCCACAATATCTTTCGTGGCGGAGACGTTTTCCGACCGAGGAGAGCCGCTTGCAGGCCGACAAGGAACTGCGCCTGCAACTGATCCTAGCGGACGGCTCAACCTATCCGCACGAAGGGAAGTTCTATTTTGCCGACCGTCAGGTGAACGAGACCACCGGAGCGATTCGACTCGCCGGACTCTTTCCCAATCCCAACAATATTTTGAGACCGGGAGGCTACGGGAAAGTGCGCGCTGTAGTCCGGACCCAGCCGGGGGCGTTGCTTGTTCCGCAACGGGCAGTGTCGGAGCTGCAGGGCGGCTACCAGGTCGGTGTAGTGGGCGCCGACAACAAAGTTGACGTTCGAACTGTCACTGTGGGCGACCGGGTTGATAACCGATGGATCATCGCCAACGGGATCAATCCCGGAGACAGAATCGTGGTTGAAGGGGTTCAGAGAATGCGCAGTGGCGTGCGTGTGAATCCCAAGCCATTCGTGGCCCAAAATCAAGGATCGACAAACCAGGGATCGGCGAATCGATAAGGACGGATTACCATGTCGAAATTCTTCATCAACCGTCCCATCGTTGCCATGGTGATTTCCATCGTTATGGTGTTGGTTGGTGCGCTCACTGTGCTGAGCTTGCCCGTCGCACAGTTTCCGAACATCACTCCACCCGAAATTCAAGTGATCGCCACCTACGTCGGAGCTGACGCGCAGACGCTGGAGCAAGCGGTGGCTACGCCGATCGAGCAGCAGATGAACGGGGTAGACAACGAGAACTACATGTACTCGCTGAATGCCACGGGCAACTCAAGCACCAGCCTGATCGTTGACTTTGACGTAAAGACCGACCCGAATACCGATTTCATTCTCACCCAGTCGAGGGAAACCCAGGCCGCTTCTCAGCTTCCAGCGGACGTCAACAACTACGGCGTCACGGTTCGGAAATCGGTCACTGCTCCGTTGATGTGGGTTGCCCTTTATTCCCCGCACGGAACGTATGATGCCAAGTTTCTGGCCAACTACGCGTACATCAACATCGTCGATCCGATTCTTCGCTCCTACGGCATCGGCAATGTGCAGGTATTCGGCGCCGGTCAATACGCGATGCGCCTTTGGGTAAAGCCAGACACGTTGGCGAAACTTGGCATAACGATACCGGAGATCATCAGCGCGATTCAGTCCCAGAACACCGTGAACCCTGCCGGCAAAGCCGGAGGCGAACCCGCTCCGAAGGGCCAGGAATATACCTATACTGTTCTCGCGCAAGGGCGCTTGGTGTCGCCGGAAGAATTCGGCAATATCGTGGTTCGCGAAACCCCCGATGGCGCCACCGTTCGAGTGCGCGATGTTGCACGCATCGAGCTGGGTGCTCAGGACTACAGCATCTCCGGACGCTTCAATGGCAAACCTGGCGCCATTATTGCGGCGTACCAATTGCCCGGATCCAACGCAGTCAATGCTGCTGCCGGCGTCAAGCAACTGATGGCGCAGATGAAAGAGCGCTTCCCCGAGGACATGGATTTCGCCGTTTCTCTGGACACGACTCTTGCCGTGACGCAGGGCATCAAGGAAATTGTTGAAACCCTTGTGATCGCGCTGATCTTAGTCATCATTGTTGTTTTTCTTTTCCTTCAGGGCTGGCGCTCAACGCTGATCCCGCTGCTGGCTGTGCCGGTTTCGCTTGTGGGAACGTTCGTGCTCTTCCCGCTGTTCGGTTTTTCCATCAATACACTCTCTCTCTTCGGGCTTGTGCTGGCGATCGGTCTGGTCGTCGATGACGCGATCGTCGTGGTCGAGGGCGTGGAACGGCACATCGAAGAGGGCATGACTCCAAAGAATGCAGCGTTAAAGGCGATGGAGGAACTGTCGGGTCCTGTGGTAGGAATTGCCCTGGTTCTCTCCGCTGTATTCGTGCCCACCGCCTTCATTCCCGGGATCACTGGCAGGCTATATCAGCAATTCGCAGTCACTATCGCCATCTCGGTAATTCTTTCGGCGTTCAACGCGCTTACGCTCAGCCCTGCCCTGGCCGCACTGCTTCTTCGACCGCGCGAGGAGAGCCATGGCCTGCTGCGGAGATTCTTCGATTGGTTTAACCGGGTTTTTGAGCGAGCCACTGAGCGCTATGTCAGTTGGAGCGGTGTCCTGCTCAAGAAAACAGCAGTGATGGTTGTGCTTCTGCTGGTCTTTTGCCTCGCGGCAGGATTCTTTGCCAATCGGGTGCCGTCAAGCTTTCTTCCCGATGAAGATCAGGGCTATGGATATGTGAATCTGCAATTGCCTAATGACGCGTCCTTGGAGCGGACATCGCAGGCGGCGGTACAGATCGAGAACATTCTGGCTAACACACCGGGTGTGAAGTACACGACCAGCGTCATAGGCTTCAGCTTGCTCAGTTTTGTTCGCACCAGCTACAACGCTTTCTTTGTCGTCACTCTGAAGCCGTGGGACGAGCGCACCTCCAGAGCCGAGCAGTTTCAAGCTATCAAGGCGCATTTGAATCAGCAGCTTTCCAAATTGCCGGCAGGAATCGCATTCAGTTTTTCGCCGCCAGCCATTCCAGGCGTTGGCACCGCGGGCGGATTCACCTTCATCCTCGAAGACCGTTCCGGCGGCAATATCCAGTTCCTGTCGCAAAATCTGAATACGTTTCTTGACGCGGCACGAAAGCGGCCAGAGATCGCCAGCCTGAGCACAACTTTTCTGGGGGGAGTTCCGCAGAAGTTCGTCGACGTCAATCGTGACAAGGTGTTGAAGCAGGGCGTTAATCTTTCCGATGTCTACCGCACCATCCAAGCGTTCATGGGCGGATATTTCATCAACTACTTCAACCGCTTTGGACGCCAGTGGCAGGTTTACATCGAAGCCGAGAGCGACGATCGCGCCAGCCCCGACAACGTTGGGCGCTTCTATGTCCGCAACAACAAGGGCGAGAACGTTCCGCTGGCTACGCTCACCACGGTGAAATCGCAACTCGGCCCTGAATTTACCATGCGCTTTAACGAGTATCGTTGCGCGCAAATCAATGGCAGTGCCGCGCCGGGTTACAGTGCGGACCAGGCGAGCGCCGCCCTCGAAGAAGTTTTCAAACAAACCATGCCGCGAGAGATGGGATTCGACTACTCCGGCATTTCGTTTCTGGAACAGAAAGCGCGCCAGGGAGTGCCCCCAGCGGTCATCTTTGGCCTGTCGCTGTTGTTCGTGTTCCTGATTCTGGCGGCACTATACGAGAGCTGGTCGCTGCCTTTCAGCGTACTGCTCAGCACGCCGGTGGCGGTCTTTGGAGCGTTTGCAGTGCTGTGGCTGCGCCGCACTCTGCTCGGCGTTTTTCTGCCGCCCTACATGGTGCAGATCGAAAGCGACGTCTACTCGCAGATTGGCCTGATCATGCTGATTGGTCTGGCGGCGAAGAACGCGATCTTGATCGTCGAGTTCGCGAAGGATCAGTACGAACAGGGCAAACCGCTCGCGGACGCGGCTCTTGAAGGGGCGAAGTTGCGCCTGCGCCCCATCCTGATGACCTCGTTCGCGTTTATCCTCGGCTGCGTTCCACTGTGGACAGCGAGCGGGGCAGGTTCGGTGGCCCGGCAGATCATGGGGACGGCCGTGATCGGCGGGATGCTCGCCGCCAGCGCGATCGGAATCTTCTTTATTCCCGGCATCTTTTACATGGTTGAGAAATGGACGGGCGCAGGAAAGGAACCCGCATCAGGCATGTTGCCGGCTGCGCCTTCGCCCGCGCCCGGCGACTGAGGGACCTCGCAGTACGTTCCATCGCTGGGGAATCAAACGGATTTTGCGCAATAGAGTTGCGCAATGGGGTTTGCCTAATGGGGTTTGCCCAATGATGAGAATCGCGAAATTCCTTACCGCGGCATTGCTCTCCGGCGTGCTTTCGGGTTGTGCTGTAGGCCCTAACTATCATCGCCCTGCAGTTCAAGCTCCGAATTCTTTTCGAGATCTGGCGGACAATCCTCAGCTTCAGGCGCAGACTGCCTCGTATGCCGACCTACCCTGGTGGCAGGTGTTTCAAGATCCGAAGCTGCAGGAACTGATTCGCAACGCACTGAAACAGAACTACGATTTGCAACTCGCCACAGAACGCATCAATTCGGCCCGGGCTCAGCTTGCGGTTACCCGTTCGAGCCTGTTTCCGCAAATTTCGGGTAATGGCAAGTTCGGCGGTGGCAAGGAAAACCTTCAACAGTCCCGGTACAACTTCCTTACCTTGACCGCCGACGCGGCGTTCCAGTTGGATTTCTTCGGCCGGCTACGCCGTGCCAACGAAGCCGCCCGCGCCCAACTGCTGGCTACGGAAGATGCTCGCCAGGTTGTCACACTGACCCTCGTCAGCGATGTGGCAACCGACTACTTCACGCTGCTGCAACTTGATCTGCAACTCACGATCACTCGTGAGACGGTTAAGACCCAGACCGATTCGGTCAAACTTACCCAGTTGCGGCTAGACCACGGCGTTGCCACCAAGTTGGATGTGCTTCAAGCCCAGCAGGTGCTGGATACCGCCAATGCGGCGATCCCGGACCTCGAGCGGCAAATTGCCCAGGAAGAAGACGCGATCAGCATCCTGCTCGGCAATTACCCACAAGACGTTGCACGCGGGATTCCGCTCGTCGAGCAAACCCTTCCGCCCGAAGTTCCCCCCGGCGTTCCATCTTCGATCATCGAGCGTCGGCCCGATATTCGAGAAGCGGAACAAATCTTGATTGCCGCGAACGCCAACATCGGAGTCGCCCGAGCGCAGTTCTTTCCGCAAGTCTCTCTGACCGGGGGAGGTGGCGGTTCATTTGGTCGAAGTTCCGCCTTCTCAAGGCTCATGACGACACAGCTAGGCATCTGGTCCTATGGTGCGCAGGTTAGCCAGCCAATCTTTACAGGAGGCGCGCTGAAGGGCAGTTTGCATCTGGCTGAGTCTGAACACCAACAGGCTCTGATCGGCTACCGGGAAGCGATCCAGCACGCTTTTGGAGAAGTCTCGGACGCGCTCATCGGTTACGAGAAGCTTCATCAGGTCCGGACACGCCAGCAGGATTCGGTAGCCGACCTGCAGGAAAGCGTCCGCATTTCCACCCTTCGTTACAAGGGCGGCACGACGACATACCTCGAAGTACTCGATGGACAGCGCTCACTTTTCGGCGCCGAACTGACGCTCGCAGCAGCGCGGGGAGATGAATATCGCAGCCTGGTCCAACTCTACAAAGCCCTGGGCGGAGGCTGGCAATAGTAAAATCATCGGCCAGTCCCAGGAGACAGTTTATCGATGGCGGAGGGAGAGGGATTCGAACCCCCGGTACGGTTTCCCGCACAGCGGTTTTCAAGACCGCCTGTTTCAACCACTCACACATCCCTCCGCAGCGAGCGCGCGGAATACAGATAATAGTTTACACTCGGCTTCGCGCGAAACTAGCTTGTATCACTTGTTGAACCATAACGCCTCGACTGCGCGTTACATCCTGATTTCACGGTACTTTGGTAACTCGAACCTGAAACTCCTCAGCGATATCCTAGCCTTAACCTGCCCCGGGTTCGAACCCCCGCAGTTTCTCCACTTGAGGCTGCGCGGTTTTTTCTGGGATGAGGCAAGGAACCATGTCTACAAAGATCGGCCACTTCGAAATCTTGAGTGAACTATCAAAGTCTGCCACGGGCGCGGTTTACAAGGCGAACGACCCGCAAGCCAGCCAGACTGTCGCTTTGAAAACGATCCAACTATCTGCCTTCGGCGAACGCGCCGCCGAACTGGAAAAGTGTCTGCTCGCAGAGGTGGAGACCACCAAGGCTTTGAGCCACTCCAACCTCTCGCCGGTCTTCGGCGCGGGAGAAATCGACGGCCAATTCTGCGCCGCCATGGATTACATCCAGGGCAACAGCATCGCCACCATGCTCGCCCGCAAAGAAGGATTTTCCATCTGGGATCTGCTCGATATCGGGCGGCAGGTTTGCAGCGGCCTCGATCACGCTCACTCCCACCGAGTATTTCATTATAGTTTGGAGCCCGCCAAGATCATGTGCGGCTGGGACGGCACCGTCAGAATTCTGAGCTACGGAGTTTCCAGCGTCGGCAGGTTTACCGAGCAAATGTCAGGCGTTCCCTCCATCCTCAGCTACATGTCTCCCGAGCAGGTTCGCGGCGAGGATATCGACGCCCGCTCGAATCTCTTCAGTCTGGGCGCAATGTTTTATGAAATGGTGACTGACCGTAAAGCCTTCGATCAGGAAGACCCGGAATCTCTTCGTCAGAGCATCCTCGAGAGCACGCCGGTGCCTCCCGCGCAGGTGAATGCCAAACTTCACCCGGCGCTTAGCGATCTCATCATGAAGGCGCTCTCGAAGGATCCTGCGGAACGCTACCAGAACGGAAGAGAATTGCTCGACGATCTGGAAAAATGCAAGGAATCCAAGCCGCAGGCGGCAAAGCGGCCAGCGGCGCCCGCCAAGAGTCCGGCCATTCCAGATGCGGTCAAGGCCGCAACCCAGGCGAAATTCGTCGGAGCGTCCACTCCACCCGCAGCCCCGAAGCCGGCAAGTGCGGCCCCGGTTGCAAACCGTCCCGCCGAGACGAAGCCGCAGGCCCAGCCAGTCCAGAATCAGCCAGTCGCAAAGAAAATCTCAGCCCCGCAGTCCGCCTCGCCCAAAGTAGCGGCAGCCGCGGCGGGATGCGGACCGGGATGCACAACCAGCCAGCCCGTGTCATCCACACCCGCTAACCCGAGTATCGATGACGCTTCATCCGCTCCCATGTTTTCGGCCGTCGTCGACGAAGCTGCCATCGTTTCTTCCAGAGTCCAGACGCCGAAAATCGCCGTCGATCCCATGATGGCCGACAACGCTCCGTCTCGCGGCGGCAGCGTGAGCTTCTCGGAGATGACAGAACTGCCTCCGCTCAAGGAAGTTTACATCGCTCCTCCACCGCCTCAGCCGCCGCCCTTCGAGCCGCAAGCTTCCCAGTCTCGCAACTCCACAACCTATGAATATGAAGCGGAGAAGCCAAAAGTTCAGCCTCGCGAAGTCGCCGAGAAAGCGATCAAGGAAATCAAAGGCGTCCCGCCGCGCTTGATGGTTTATGCCATCGCCGGCGCTGCGGTCGTGATTCTTATCATCGCAGTAGCTTTGGTTCTGCATGTCAACACCCTAAACAGTGACGGCGATTCACCGCGCCCCACCGCCGCCGAATCCAGGAGCGCTGAAGCGACTACTCAATCGGCAGCCAGCCCGCCTGCCGCCCGCGCCCAATCCGCGCCCTCACAACCTGCGCAGCCTGGTGTAAGAACTCAACCCGAAGCCTCTGGCCCAGTGGCGGAAGCTGGGCCAGCGCCAACCCGCGCCGCCAAAGGCAAAAATGCCAGGAAGAAAGCCACGGCGGCCGAGGCTCCGTTAGTAGTCCCGGGACAGATGGCCGTTGACTCCGTTCCCCAGGGCGCGCAAGTGCAAATCGATGGGAAAACCGATCCCTCCTGGGTTACGCCTTTCACTTTGCCGGGACTAGACCCTGGGCAACATTCGGTGACCGCCAGCAAGCCCGGTTACTCCTCCGACACGCGAACCGTAGGAGTCACATCCGGAAGCAAGTCGTTCGTCGTAGCCCACCTCACCCAACTCACGGCGACGCTGGCAGTGTCCAGCACTCCGGCGGGAGCCAACGTCTACATCGACGGGAAAGACACCGGCAAGCTTACTCCCGCGCAAGTTTCTCTTGACAAAGGAGCGCACGTCGTCCTGGTGCGCAAATCGGGATTCCTCGATGAGACCAACAACGCTCAGTTCACCCTGGGCCAGACCGTTAATTTCTCGCCCACGCTGCGGCCGCTCGGCAATGTCGACGACATCAAGACCGTCGGCAAAATGAACAAGTTGTTTCGCGGCAAGGACGCGCAGGGCATGGGCACGGTCAGCATCAAGACTCAGCCCAAGGGAGCCCAGGTCGCCATCAACCAGCACATGCTGGATAAAAACTCGCCCGTCGAAGCCGCACTCGATCCCGGCAACTACATCGTCGATATCACCCTGAGCGGTTATCTCCCCGTCCACAAGATCATCACCGTAGATAAAGGCGGCAAAGCCGTTGTCGACGAGGTTCTGCAGCACGACTAACCAGCAGGACCGCCGGTGCGCGCTCCTCAAAAGTTTGTTGATTTCGAACCGGGCTTGAAAGCCCGGTGAGAGCCTTCGCCGAGCGAAGTCGAAGGGAAGCTGTTTTCCTCGCGCCGTGCACTAATTGTTCTGGGCGTGACTATCGGACCAGCTCAGCCTGCCACTAGGGCTTCGTCGAGGATGCGTTCTTTTCGGCAGGCTTCATCGTGGGCAAGGGCAGGTCATCGCGGAGGTCGACCTCTGCAAGATCCCCGGTATAGCTGGCATCCGACGAGGCGTAGTAGTAGACGACCGCCATCGTTCCCTCGCAGTGATGGCAGACGTTAGAGTCGCCACGGTACCAGAGGGTGTCGGCAAAGCCGACCGGAACTATGTTGCCCTAATTCTTTCCTTGGCCTCTCTCGCCAGACGCTCAATCAGATCAGCCGCTTTGACCGTCCCAGGATTAGCCTGCAAGTAAGAGGAGATCCCAGCCAACCGCTCTCGCAGCTTCTCCTCTGCCAGCATGTGATCGATAGCCGCCAGGAACTCTCGCGCCTCGAAGTCGTAGCTCGCAAACCGCACCCCGTATCCAAGCTCGTGCACCCGCTGTGCATTGTCGTGCTGGTCCCAGAACAGTGGTAGCACCATCATCGGCTTGCCGAAGTGGAAGCACTCGGTTACGGTGTTGTTGCCGCCGTGAGTGATGACCAGATCCACCTGCCGCAGGATCGAGGTTTGAGGCAGGAACTCGTCGCCCCACATATTGTCGGCCAGCCGGATGAGTTCATGCTGTGGGCCTTTGCTGATAATCACTCGATGCTGGCTCCCCGCCAGGACCTCGACGAGGCGATTCATCAGCTCGACATCCGCCGATCCCAGGCTCCCCAGGCTCAAATAGATCAGTTTCCCTTCTCCGCCCCGGAGCACCCGCGGAATCTCGTAGGCCTCATCCGTGTCCCGCACACACGAATCCAGACGCTGCCAGGTGGGACCAAGTCGCCGTGAGCGCGGGTAGTCAGCCACCGATGGATAAAGATACAGATTGAGGTTTGGCGATTCCCAGATAAACTCGCCGCCGGGCAGCGGGGGAGCACCGACCTCCGTGCAGAAATTGCTGAAATTGTTATGCAGCTCCTCATGAAGCTCCAGATAGCGATGCCGGAAGTCATTCCATCCTGACGGCTCGGTTGTCGGGTACCCCGAGAATGTAGGTGGCAGGTTCGGATCTTTCAGCTCGAGGGGGTTGCAGGAAACAATTCGCACCCAGGGTATGCCTGACGTTGGGATTGCGGGGAATCCCACTACGTTGTCCTCGACGATGACATCCGGTCGAACCTCATCAAAGACTTCTTCAAGCCGGGCGTTGACATACTTTGCGCCCCCGATCAGTTCCTTCCATACTGGCTTGATAAAGGTTTCGAGCTGTTCGATCGTGGGCTTGCGGAAATGGGGCGCGGTATCGCGAACAAAATCCTTCCAGAATTGTCCCGGTTGCTCCACGGTTGCTGGTTTCGGCTTCAGACGGACGAGCGCTTCCTCAAAACCCTTCGCCTCAAGTGTTCCGGCGAAAGACTCCTCCACCATGAACACCACGCGGAGCCCCCGCCTCTTCAAGACGCTTCCGATGCCCACACAGTTGTTAGTAGGACCGTAGGCCCCTTCGGGAAAGAATACGATGGTCGCTTGCTTTGGGATCATGTTTGGTTTTCGGAACCCTAATGCCAGCCACTTCTGCAGCGGCAACAGCTACAGCCGTGTGGCCACTCGTCGTAAAGAAGAATATCAGCCGAGGCGAGATCAACGAAAAGACTGTGTGGAAGGAAGCAGTACAAGGCGCTGGAGACCTATGAGAGAAACGGCGGTTGCGAAAGGGGAGGGTCGGGGCGGCCACTGAGGAGGGCCACACCGCAAACACGTCATTCGGCTTGCTGTGCGGCCTCTAAATAATTACGCAGTTCTTCCTGGTCTTCGGACAACATTTTGGTGAACTTGATCCCGTTTCCCACCTGCGGATCGCAGGTAACGACTGTGCCCATCGCAAGCACCTTCTCGTTAAGCTGAAGACTCATTTCAAGAACAGTCCCGATGCGATGTGGGAAGATCGATTCGATATAGCAGCCGCTTTCGCTGATGTCGGAGGTCGCGCCACGCAGCGGAACATCGTTGCCGGGAACAAATAACTCTACCGGGACGCTCACTTTGACGCGGGGGGCTGCTCTATGTTCGGTTCGATGTTCGCCGGAGCCGGAGCCGAAGTCGGAGGAAGCGCGATTCTGGCCGTTGTCGTTCATATTGCGCAAACCTTAGCGCGGCATCTTGAACTTCACCGTGACCTGCGTCTGAATCTCAACCGGCTCCCCATTCAGCAGATAGGGTTTGTACTTCCACTGCTTTACCGCATCGGCCGCGGCGAGCGCCAGCTGTGGATTTCCATTGAGAACCTTCACCGCCGAGATGTCGCCGTTCTTGGAGATCGTTGCCAGCAGTTCAACCGCACCCTCAACGTGCGCCCGCAGCGCGTACGCCGGATAAGTTGGCGGAACCTCTTTCACCAACAGTCCCCGCGACACTCCCTGCGATACGTGCAGATTCTGCAGCACAGGAGCTGGAGCTTTGCCGCTGCCCATCAGGCTAGGCAGTGGACCGCTGCTTCCGTCCGAAGCGATCGTGTCGATGCTTGGAGCCGTCATCTCACTGGCAGATTTTCCTACCCCAGGTTGCGCGGGATGACTCTTGATCACAATCGGCCGCTCAGCCACCGATTTGGTTGGAGCACTGTTCTCCGCTAACGGCGAAGCCACATGCTTGGACGCGTCCGTCGAACCTGCGGCTGGCTTTGTATCGGCTGGCTTCGCAGCCGCTGTCGAACTCCGAGCAGAAGAAGATGCAACGGAAGGCGGCGCGATCGGAGCCGGGCTCGGGGCTGCGGGCGGAACTGCGATAGAAGTCGTTTTCGGTTGCGGGGCAACCTGCGTGAAAGGCGTGGCGGCCCCGCTTGAACGTACCCATTGCATCCACACGGCGTAGCCACCGGCCGCGAGCAGCACAACTGCGGCTGCGGCCAGCAGAATCTTCTTGCGCCCGCCCCCGGCAGACTCGGCTGCGCTGTCAACCGTGCCGCCGAATGTGAGCGAAGGTGCAGGGGCAGAAATTGCTTCGACTGAAGAGTCGTTCCCGCCGGCCGCGGTTTTCTCGACCGGACTCTCCGGCTCCGAAACAACGGTCTTGTTTTCACTCCCAACACTAGGCTTCGGCTCACGGGCTGGCGCAGGCGCGCTGGCAGCACCCGTTCCAAACCCTCCCAGCGTCCGCGAGCGTCCTGTGGTTGGTGCTGGAATCTCCGCTTTGCTCGGCGCAATCTTTACCTCGGGCGCAGCAGCAGTGGGTAGGTGCGCAGGCGAAGCAACTTCCTCATGCGCCGCCTCAAACAGATCCGCCTCATTAATTTCGGTGGGAATCGACGCCACCACAGCCGGTCCCGCTGCTGGTTTCGGCGTTGGAATATTTGCCGCCGCCACCCAGGGTGACATCGGTGTTGCCGCGCCCGCACCAGGCGCAGGCGGAACTGGTCGCGGCGGCGCCAGCTTCGGAGTCGCGGGCGCGGGCTCCGCAGCTTTCACGGCTCCAGTTAGCGCTCCTGTCGTGGGTTTTGCCGCTTCGCTCTTGCGCAACAATCCGCGTGCAACTCGCAGCGTGCCTTTCGCCTGCTCCACATTCACCGGCTTGGTGAGAACGAGGTTGGCGCCGATGCGGAAAGCCTTTGCTACTCCGGCCTGCCCCTCAACCACCGCAACCGCCAGCGACGAATGATTGTTGGGCGCATTGCGGGCGCTCTTGAACAGCAACGTGGCGTTCTGCTCGTTGTCGCAGTCAACCACTACAGCGTCGAAGTGTTCACCCATCAATTTCTTGACCGCGGCGAAAGGTTCGGTGCAGGGAACAACAGCGAAGTCCAGCTCGCTGAGAACCTGTGTCACAGTGCGAGCCGTCTTCTCATCGGGACAGAACAAGAGCGCTTGATAACCCATACTGAGGTCATCGTAGGTACACCCGTAAGCCTCATCAAGTTACGGTAGTAATTCCGATCAGGCCGGTCTCGCCTTGCCAGAATGGGCGTTTGGCCCTTCAACTTTCGGCATGTCCGGATGCCGGAAGCCAGGCGCGCAAGCCGCTCTTCCCGCTGCGCATACAATACCGTCTCATGCGCATCCCGCTCTGGCTTAAAGTTCTCTGGACCGCATGCATGATTGCCTGGATCCCGTTGTACTGGCGACAATACGGAGTGCAGAATTTTCTCTACTTCTGCGATCTCGGCAATTTCTTCATCACCGCCGCCCTCTGGATCGAGAGCCCTCTCCTGTTTTCCTGGCAGGCAACCGGAGCTGCTGCTATTCCAGACTCTATTCACCGTCGACCTGGCGGGCACTCTTGTAAGTGGACGCCACCCGATCGGCGGAACCGAATTCATGTTTGACCCGCACATTCCCCTGGGGATTCGGCTGCTAAGCTTATTTCACGTGGTGACGCCGCCATTGCTGCTGTGGGCTATTCGGCGCCTGGGTTACGACCAGCGAGGATGGAAATTTCAGACGCTGACCGCCTGGATCGTCGTTCCCATCAATTACTTCTGGCGTCCGGAATACGATGTGAATTGGGCCCGCGGCCCTTTCTCACACCAGCAGCAAGCCATGCCCGGACTCCTATATCTCCTGGCATATCTAATCGTTATTCCTGCCGTAGTGTACTTTCCGACGCACCGGTTTCTCCTCTGGGTCACGCAGCGTTGGCCCGCAAAATCGTAATCATTTTTGCGCTTCATCCGGCTTCTGGCTGCGGACTGCCGATTCTGACTGCGGATGATCACTCACGCTTTGGGAGGGACGTGCGTTCTTCAGCGCGGTTGTGACCCTGGGTTTTTCAAGTCCTGAGTCCTGGCTCAAGTAGAGCGTCTGCGATGGCGAGGCAAGCCTGGTCCCCGAATCCTCGACAAAACTCATGATGCGCAGCAGCAAGTCTTCGCGGACGGCCATGAATTCGTCGAAATCCCGCGTCAACACGTAGCTCAAAACTTCCATGTTAATAGCACTCGATGTCAGTTCGATTAGCCGTACGCGAATTGTATTGGTCTCAATTTTTGGATGGCTCGACAAAACGCCGCGGATTTCCGCAAGCACGTGGCGAAGCTGCTCCGCCGAAGTATCCAGGTGCAGCCCCACCACAGTCTTGAAAAGGATCTTGTCCCGCCGGCTAAGGTTCTCGACATTGATCGTCGCAACCGTGCCGTTCGGAATCGCTAACAATGTTCTTTCCTCGGTGCGCACGCGCGTCGACCGCAGTCCGATATCCTCGACCGTCCCCGTGCGGTCGCCGAACTTGCAAACATCGCCCACTCGAATGACTTCATCCCCTAGCACCGAAACGCCGCCAAACAAATTCGCAATGGTCTGCTGCGCGCCGAAGCCCACCGCCAGTGTGCCAATGCCGACGCCCGCCAGCGCCGTGCTCATATTAAAACCCAGCACGCTCAGGACGAGAAAGATGGCCATCACGACCACCACGGCCTTGATAATGCGCTCGCCCAGCAACATCAGTGAGCCAGTGCCCGAGTGGCCATGAGCCAGGGCACGGCTGCGGATGCGCTGCAAGAACCAGCGAATTACGCACCAGAAAATCCAAAACGCGCCAATAATAACCGCAACCGCGACCATCTGGCGGTAGTAGTGTCGCGGCAGCAAGGGCAACGCCAGGTAGCCGCATAAAATCCGGTGAATGATGCGCCGGTGAAAAGCCAGGCTGGTGGTGAAACCGAGCGCCAATGAACCAGTTCAGCTTGCCCGCGTTTCCGCGCCCACCAATGCAAAGGAATTTGCAGCAGCACCAGCACCAGCCAGGCCATCCCGCTGCCACCGGCAACATCAACAGCAAAGCGAACCATTGCCATAGCGGCATCCCGGCGAACTGATTCTTCACCGTCCACATCGGCAGGCGCGTCTCTACCCGCCGCGCCTCGACCTGCTCGTAGAGTTCCGGAACCTTGCCAGAGTGTCGGAAGAGATCAGCCATATTTTCCCCGCGTTCGGATCGGTCACTCGAACCAGTTCGAGTTCCGCATCCACGTCGCCGGCCGACATGGTCCCCAGCCTCTGCCGCCCGGCGGAACGTCTTCCTGCAACTCCCCTTCGGGCTGCCGGCTCGGCCGCAGGCTTCCCGGAAATGCGACGTTCATCACCGTATAAAGCTTCATCGCCAAGGCATCGCCTTCGCTCTGGCGCCGTGTTGCGCTCAACTGCAAATACTGCGCTGCGATGCTGTAGTTGCCGGCGGCCGCCGCCTGCAGAAATCCGTAGACGGTTCCATACGGAGTATCGCGGCCCAGTTGGTCGGTGGGAGTCGTAGAAGAAGCACTCGTAGGCGTCGTGGGTTGCAGAAGCGTGAGCGGGTTCTGCGCCCGAAGCGGTAAACACGCCGACAGAACAAGAACAATAAAAACAATTCGTCTGGAAAAATTGGACATGGGCTTGATTGTCATCCTGAGCAAGCGTTCTTTGTGCAGCGAAGGATCTGGGCGAGCCGCGCGATGTGTCGCGTTTTTTACGACACATTAATCGCGCGTTTGGCTCGCTTCCTTCTCAAACACTACGCGCTTGGGGCGGTACACGTCCGTGCTCGTGCCAAAGAAAACTTCCGCAGCATTCATCACCGTCTCAGAAAGCGTGGGATGCGGATGGATGCTCATCGCCACATCCCGCGCCAGCGCTGCCATTTCGATGACGACCACGCCCTCGGCAATGAGTTCGCCGGCCCCGGCGCCAACAATCCCCACACCGAGCACGCGCTCGGTTCGCGGATCAATGACCAGCTTGGTCATGCCTTCAGGACGGTCCAGCGTAACTGCGCGTCCCGACGCGCCCCATGGAAATTTCGCAACCTTGATCTCGCGGTTTTCTTTTTCCGCCTGAGTCTCGGTGAGACCGCACCAGGCAACTTCCGGATCGGTAAACACCACCGCCGGGATCGCAGCCGGTTCGAACGCGACCTTGTGCCCGGCGATGGCCTCGACCGCGGTGCGTCCCTCGTGCATCGCCTTGTGCGCCAGCATAGGCTCGCCGACCACGTCACCGATGGCATAAATAGAAGGATCGGCGGTCTGCAGTTGTTTGTTCACTTCGACGAATCCGCGCGTACTGACCTGCACCCGCGTACTCTCGATCCCGGGGATCTCGGAGTTCGGCTTGCGCCCCACGGAAACCAGCACGCGATCGAAAACCTTTTCGCGGTCTTTTTCTTGCACCACCGCGCCTTCGAAGGTCGCACGAATTCCGGCGCCATCTTCTTTGAGTGAGGCGACGGTGGTGTTCAGCAGAATGGCCTCGAACATCTTCTCCAGACGTTTGTGCAGCGGCAGCACCAGATCGCGATCCGCGCCCGGAAGCAGCCCCGGCAGCATTTCCACCACGGTAACGCGCGTTCCAAGCGCGGCGTACACCGAACCGATTTCGAGCCCAATGTATCCGCCGCCCACCACCAGCAGACTGCCGGGGATGTCCTCAAGATTGAGCGCACCGGTCGAATCCATCAGGCGCGGCGAATCCAGTTTAAGCGCCGGACTGATGGCAGGCCGCGAACCCGTCGCCAGAATAATCCGATCGAAGCTGAGAACTGCCTCGGAGGCATCTGCCTTGCTGATCCGCAACGTGTTTGAATTCTCAAACGCCGCGCGGCCCTGAATATATCCTACGTGGCGCTGCTTGGAAAGAAGTCCCAAGCCCCCGGTGAGTTTTCGTACAACACCTTCCTTCCACGTGCGCAGCCGCGCCAGATCGATCTTTGGCGGAGGAAATTCAATGCCCCAGTTCTTCGCCTGCTGCGATTCCTCAATCAACTTGGCAACGTGCAAAAGCGCTTTCGATGGAATGCAGCCGCGGTAAAGGCACACGCCGCCGGGGTTCACTTCAGGATCGATCAATGTGACTTGCATGCCGAGGTCAGCGGCCAGAAAGGCCGCGGCATAGCCGCCGGGACCCGCGCCGATCACTGCAATGCTGGAGGATGGAGTTTCAGACATTTTGTTCGAAAGGATTTCCCTGGGAGAATTTAAAAGTCGTTAGCATTCGATCACGCAGCAGGCGAACAAGGGCCGCATAGTGAAGGGCCGTCGCGCCCGTCGTATCCCGCTCGTTTGATCAGCTCGGCGTGGTTCCGAAGAACGGCGCTGACATCGGCATAGTCCCCCCGCTTTGCGGCGTCCATCAGCCTCTCCAACTCACTCATCGAATAGCTCTCCACTCTGCTTCATCCCTGTACCGAGAGCAGGAAGGGCTGCTCAAAAGCCTCCGCCACCCAGCGCAGAAAACGCGCGGCGTCGGCGCCGTCGATCAGGCGATGATCGTAGGAGAGCGACAGCGGCAGGATCAGCCGCGGCTCGAACTTTCCGCCAATCCACTCCGGCTCCATGCGCGAACGCGAAAGTCCAAGAATCGCAACCTCGGGATGATTCACAATCGGAGTAAACGCCGTGCCTCCGATGCCTCCGAGGTTTGTGATGGTGAAGCTGCCGCCTTCCATATCGGCGAGCGTGATTTTCTTCTCGCGCGCCTTCTGCGAAAGTTGCGACAACTCCACCGCCAGTTCGACAATATTTTTCTTGTCCACATCGCGGATCACCGGAACCAGCAGACCACGATCCGTATCCGCCGCAACTCCGATATGGATGTACTGCTTGTAAACGATTTCTTCCTTCTCCATATCGATGCTGGCGTTGAACTGCGGGAACACTTTTAACGCGGCGGCACAAACCTTCAGTGCAATCGCAGTCACGGTCATTTTGCCGCCGGCCTGCTCGGCCTTCGGAGCGAAGCGCTCACGCAACTGTTCCAGTTCCGTGATGTCAGCGCGGTCATGCTGCGTGACGTGCGGAATCGTGTTCCATGATTCCGCCAGATGTTCCGCCGTCTTGCGGCGAACCCCGCGCATGGAAACGCGTTCGATTTTGCCCCACTTCGCAAAGTCGGGCAGCTTTGGCTCAATGAAATGTCCGGCGCGCGGCGGGGCCTGCGCAGCCGCAGCCATGGCGGTCACCAGCGCCTTGGCGTGGGCTTTGACGTCATCTTCACTGATGCGTCCGCCTGGCCCCGTGCCCTTCACTTCATAAATGTCGACGCCGATTTCGCGAGCCAGACGGCGCGTACTCGGAGCCGCGGGAACCGGATCGCGATGTTCCGTTCCGGCAACCTTGCCCAATTGCACCGGCATGGAAAACGAAGCGGGCTGCGGCCGCGGCTGGTCGGGAGGCAGCGCCTGTTCTTCAGTCTTGCCCTCGGCGCGAATCGCGGCCTGAAACGCCAGGCGCGCGCCGTGCTGTCCAGTGACACGCTCGACCGGCTGGCTGGGCGGACGAACCGCCGCAGCCTTCGATGGCCCCGCACCCTGCAACGTAAAAATCACCTGCCCAACTTTGATCCTCTCACCTTCCTTGACCTTCACCTCATTCACAACACCGCTCACCGATGAGGGAACTTCAACCACAGCCTTGTCGGTTTCGAGTTCCATGACCGGCTGGCCCTCCGAAACCTTGGCGCCAGGAGCGATCATCAAACGCACCAGATCGCCCTCCGAAATGTTTTCCCCAAGTTCCTGCAGCCGAAACTCGCTGGCTGCCGGCGCATCCGTCGATCGCGTTCGCTGCGGTGCTGCCTGAGATTCTAATTGCGAAGGACGAGCGGGTTGCTGTTTCGCGGTCGCTGCCGTCGTAATCGAAGGACTACTGGAAGAAGACCCGGCAGAAGCTTGCACCGCCTGAGCTTTCTCGGCTCTTTTCGCCGGTTCTTCTGGAAGCGGTGTTTCTTTCGTCTGCGCAGCGGAGACTCCGTTATCCGCGGTAAAAACGACTTGCCCCACTTTGATCTTGTCGCCTTCCTTGACCAGAATTTCCGCGACCGTTCCACTGATCGAAGAAGGCACTTCCACCACCGCCTTATCGGTCTCGAGTTCCATCACCGCCTGACCCTCGCTCACCGTCGCGCCGGGCGCGATCATCAGGCGCACCAGGTCGCCCTGTTCAATGTTCTCACCAAGTGCCGGCAGTTTGAATTCGATCACTGATTCCATTCCTTGATTGATTCGCAATTGATTCGCAGCGGCTCAGCGCCTAACTGGTAGCCGGGTTCAGTTTTTCCGCATCGATCCCGAGGTCATGGACCGCCTGCTTCACCACACCGATGCCGATTTTGTTTTCTCGCGCCAGCGCGCCCAGCGTAGCCAGCACAATATGCTTCGCGTCCACCTCGAAAAAGTCGCGCAACGCTGCCCGGTTCTCGCTGCGCCCAAAGCCGTCGGTTCCCAGCGCGACCAACTGTCCCGGCATCCACTTCGCCAAAGATTCCGGCAGCACCTTCATGTAATCGGACGCCGCAACAAACGGCCCCGGCGCATCCTTCAAAGTCTCGGTGACAAAAGGAACTCGCGCCGCTTCCCCGGGATGCAGCATATTCCACCGTTCACAGTCGTTGGCGTCGCGGTACAGTTCCTTATAGCTCGTCACGCTCCACACATCCGCGGCTACGCCGTATTTTTCTTTGAGGATCGTCTGCGCCTTCAACACTTCGTACATAATGGTTCCGCTGCCCAGCAATTGCACCCGCAGCTTCGCATCCGCGGCGTCCGTCGCCTTGAAGCGATACAGCCCGCGTAACACGCCCTCGCGCACGTACTCGCCTTTCGGCATCTCCGGCATATGCAGCGGCTCGTTGGTCGCCGTGAGGTAGTAGAAAATCGATTCCTGATCCACATACATCCGCTTGATGCCGTCCTGAATAATGATCGCAATCTCATAAGCGAATGCCGGATCGTAAGCCAGCAAATTCGGCACCGGCAGCGCAAGGACATGACTGTGCCCATCCTGATGCTGCAAGCCTTCGCCCGCCAGCGTAGTTCGTCCTGCCGTCCCACCGACAAGAAATCCGCGGCACCGCATATCCGCCGCCGCCCAGATCAGATCCCCAATGCGCTGGAACCCGAACATCGAGTAATAAATAAAGAACGGAATCGTGTTGATGCCGTGGTTCGCATATGCTGTCCCCGCAGCAATCAACGAGCACATCGACCCCGCTTCCGTAATTCCTTCCTCGAGAATCTGCCCGTTCTTCGCCTCCTTGTAATAAAGAAGCGTATCCATATCGACCGGCTCATAAAGCTGTCCGACGCTCGAATAAATCCCGACCTGCCGGAACAAGGCCTCCATGCCAAACGTGCGAGCCTCATCAGGAATGATGGGCACAATCAATTTGCCCAACTCCGGGTCGCGCAGTAGCTTCGCCAGCAGCCGCACAAAAACCATCGTCGTCGAGGCTTCCCGTCCTTCAGTGCCTTTGTAGAACTCTTCAAAGTATGACTCGGGCACGGCCTTCAGCGGCGCCGCCTGCACCTTGCGCTGCGGCATGTACCCGCCCAGCTGTTGCCGCCGCGCTTGCATGTATTTGATCTCAGCGCTGTCGTCGGACGGCCGGTAGAACGGCGCGTTGTGCAGTTCCTCGTCCGGAATCGGAATCCCAAATCGCGAACGAAACATCTCCAATTCTTCTTCATTTAATTTCTTTTGCTGGTGAGTGATGTTCTTGCCCTCGCCCGCCTCGCCCAGGCCATAACCTTTAATGGTCTTCGCCAGGATGATCGTCGGCGACCCCACATGATCCACCGCAGCCCGGTAAGCCGCATGCACCTTGATCGGATCGTGACCGCCCAGCCGCATCCGAGCCAGTTGCTCGTCGGAAAGATGTTCCACCATCTTCAGCAGCCGCGGATCCGTGCCGAACAAGTTTTGTCTGAAGTAAGCTCCACTCTCCACAAAATATTTTTGATACTGCCCGTCGCTGATTTCTCCCAGACGCTTTACCAGCAATCCATCGCGGTCGTGGCGAATCAGGCTGTCCCAATCCGTACCCCAGATAACCTTGATGACGTTCCAGCCCGCGCCGCGGAAGATCGCCTCGAGTTCCTGAATAATCTTTCCGTTGCCGCGCACCGGCCCGTCCAGCCGCTGCAAGTTGCAGTTCACCACGAAAATCAAATTATCCAGATTCTCCCGCGAAGCCAGCGTAATCGATCCCAAAGACTCCGGCTCATCCATTTCGCCGTCGCCCAGAAACGCCCAAACCTTGCCGCCGGTCGATTGCTTCAGCCCGCGATTCTCCAGATAGCGAATGAAGCGCGCGTGGTAGATCGCCTGGATCGGCCCCAGTCCCATCGAAACCGTGGGGAACTCCCAGAAATTCGGCATCAGCCACGGATGCGGATACGAACTCAGCCCGCCCCCCGGTTTCAACTCGCGGCGAAAATTCTCCAGCTTCTCTTTCGGAATCCGCCCTTCCAGATAAGCACGGGCATAAATCCCCGGCGCAGCATGGCCCTGAAAATAAACAAAGTCGCGATCACCGCTCTCGGTTCGCGCCTGAAAGAAATGATTGAAAGCAACTTCATACAAAGTTGCGGCCGAAGCGAACGTCGAAATGTGCCCGCCAATGCCTTCCTGAATTTTGTTGGCACGCACCACCATGGCTAGCGCGTTCCAGCGCACTAGGCTCTTGATGCGGCGTTCCATCTCCTGGCTTCCAGGGAACGGCGGTTGCTGCGGAGCCGGAATCGTGTTCTGGTAAGGAGTGGTCGCGGAAAACGGAAGATTCACCCCCGCGGCGCGCTTGGCATGCAGCGCCAGTTGTTGCAGCAGTCGCCCCGCGCGGACCGGGCCGCCGCCCTTGGCCAGCACATAGTCCAGCGAGTCAACCCACTCCCGCGTTTCCAAAACTTCTTGACCGTCAGTTTCCGTCTGAGCCACGTCTGGTATCTCCGTCGTATTGAGCCGAATGTTCCATGATATTCAATTACGCAGAATTTTGCTGGCGGACCGGGCGACGCCATTTTGGGGATGGATGCTTGTCATCCTGAACAAGCGTTCTTTGCGCAGTGAAGAGCCTGTCCCGAGCTGGCCGAGGAAATCTGGGCGAGCCGCGCGAAGGGGCGCGTTCTTTGCGCCCCAATAATCGAGCGTTTGGCGCGCTTCCTTATCCTGCGCTACTCCCGCCGGCGCCCAAACGTTCTACAATGCCAAAGGTCTGGCTGGATGTAACGCCAGGAGGTCGCCCAAATGTTGCGAGTCACTCTGATCGTGGTCGTGCTTGCGATCCTCAGCATCCTGATTCCGCGCCTGATCTCGGAATCGCGCGCTGCTGTTCCCAGCGCCGGCAGCGCCGCTCCCAACTTTACCTTGCCCTCGCAGCAAGGCCCTTCCGTCAGTCTGAAGGACTATCGCGGCAACTGGATCGTCCTCTATTTTTACCCCAAGGATCAGACTCCCGGCTGTACCCGCGAAGCGCACAACTTCCAGGTCGATCAGTCCAAGTACGCCGCGCGCAGCGCCGTGGTTCTCGGCGTGAGCGTAGACAGCGTCGACTCCCACAAGAAGTTCTGCGCCAAAGAAGGACTGAATTTCAAGCTACTGGCCGATAGCGACGGCAAGGTCAGCCAAGCCTACGGTTCGCTGAAAAACCTGGGAGTCATAAAGTTCGCCGCGCGCCACACCTTCCTCATCGACCCCACCGGCAAAATCGCCAAGACTTATACCAGTGTCGATCCCGCCCGCCACAGCGCAGAGGTGCTGGCCGCCCTCGATCAACTGCAAAAGCAATAAGGGAGGAGCCCTTGTCATCCTGAGGCAGCGGAGTCCTCGGCAACGCCGAGGACTCCCACCGAAGGACTCATGCACTTACCGGCGGCATCGGCACTCCCAGGGAGTACATAGATCCTTCAGCCCCCAAAGAACGCGGGCTTCAGGATGAACAGCGTAGGGAAAGTCGACCGAGAAAGAGGCTCAGTTTTTGTCTTGTGTGTTTTTTCCTTCCACCAGATACATCTCCGCCACATGTTCCGCGATCACGTCCAGCGTGGCCCCAGCCAGATTCGTCAGCATAACCACGGTCAACTGATCGTTCACATAGCGCGCGATTGTAGTTTCAAATCCCTGCCACGCGCCGTTATGGCTGATCACGCGGTGTCCCTGCCGCTCTTCGATGAACCAGCCGAACCCGTAGCCATCTTTATTGGGTCGTCCGGTTTTCAATTTTGCCGGTGTCCACATCTGTTCAAAGCTCGACCGCTTCAGCAGTTTCTCGGTGTACAACGCCGCATCCCACTTCGCCAAATCTAGAACGGAGAAATACAGACTGCCATCCGCGGTGGTGTTAACCGTCGGTGCAACCCATTCCTGATTTTTCAATTCGCCCTTCACCAGCCGGTAACCGGCGGCGCGGTTGGGAACAATGTCAGCCTCGCTGATGATGCGCGTCGTCTGCATGCCGAGTGGATGAAAGATTCGCCGCTGCAGAAAATCTCCGTAGAATTCTCCGGTCACCCGGTGGATCAACACTCCCAGCGTCAGATATCCCAGATTGCTGTACTCCCATTTCGTGCCCGGAGGATAGGCCAAGGGAATGCTCTCGACCAGCTTCAACTCCTCGTCCTCCGTCCAGTCTTTGCGAAAATCGAACTTCTCGGGATAGTCGCCAAAACCAGCGGTGTGGCTCAACAACTCGCGCACGGTCACGTCTTTCCAACTGGCGGGAGCATCCGCAAAATATTTTGTGAGCGGATCGTCCAGGCCCACCTTTCCCTCCTCCGCCAGCATCATCACCGCGGTAGCCGTAAACTGCTTTCCAACCGATCCCGACTGGAACACAGTCTCTGGCTTCACCGGTACTTGCAGTTCAACGTTCGCCAATCCGAATCCCTCGGCCTGCAAGATCTTCCCGCCACGCGACACCAGGAGCGCCAGCCCCGGGATGTGCTGCTTTTCCATTTCGCCCCGTATATATTTGGACACACTCTCAGAAACGGGAGAGGCACTCTGCGCCCCAGCCGACAAAGAAAACAGCGCGATGAAGGCTGCACAAACGGTCGTCTGGCGATGAAAGTAAGTGCGAGTGATTCTGATCATAGGAATGCCGAATGCGGGCACCAGTCTATGGTTTGCCGTTCGTGCAAGGCAAGCCCGCGCAGCTGAGATTTTCAAATTACCAAATTACAAAATTACCAAATTTCCCTAAATTACCTCAGTAACTTTCGAGTGATTCCCTCGCGTTCTAACATGCCTTTGGTTGAGCTTCTGAGGGGAGCATCCAAAATGGGTGGTCGTGTCACCCGGGCACCGCAGTCGGGGGAACTTGTACGCGCCAAAGGTTTGCGCCGCGCACTCAAGCGCGGAGCCCCGCCCACGTTCATTCCTCCGGCCAATCCCAACCCTGCCCCCCAGCCGTCTTCTCTTAACTGGTATTCCGCAGAAACCAGGTCCGCCGAAAACACGGAAAAGAATTCCGGGGAAAACGCTTCGCCGCAAGAAGGCACTGAAGAAATACTCGACCTTCGCCGTCAATATCTCGAACAACAGTTCGAGAGTTCGCCCGACGCTCTCGTTGTCCTCGATGCCTCCTTCCGCACCCAGTGCGTCAACCGCGAGTTCCAGCGCATGTTCGGCTACTCCGCATCGCAAGCCATGGGCCAGCCCATTGACTCGCTCGTAGTTCCTCCCGAACGCGCTGCCGAATCCGATTGGGCTGCCACGTGCCTGCGGCGCGGCGAGCAGATCACACTCGAATCCCAACGCCGCCGTCGTGACGGATCCCTCATCGACGTTTGCATCTCCGCCGCTCCCTTGATCGTCGCCGGACGGCCCAATGCCTTCTACGCCCACTATCGCGACATTTCTGGACGCAAGCGCGCCGAAGCTCTCAGCTCAGCTCTCTATCGCATTGCCCAAAAAGCCAGCGCCGCGCAGGATCTCCAGCAGTTCTTCGCCGCCATTCATGGCATCGTCGACGAACTCATGTGTGCCCGCAACTTCTTCATCGTTCTTCAAGATCCGGAATCGCACTCGCTCAGCATCCCCTACTTCGTCGACGAACAATCATCCGGCTCCCGCTCCGCCTCTGCCCCCGCAAGACTAACCTCCGGCCTCGTCGAATACGTCCTGCGCACCGGCGAACCTCTACTCTGCACCCCCGAGGTAGCGCAACAAATGCAGCGCCGCGGAGAAGTGCGACTCACTGGTAAGCCTCCTCTTCATTGGCTGGGCGTCCCACTCAAAGTCAACCATCACGTCCTGGGCGCGCTCGTTCTCAAGAGCCATTCCAGGAACACCAGCTTTTCCGAGCACGACCGAGATGTCCTCACCCTGGTCGCGCAGCAGCTGGCCGCCGCCATCGACCGCAAACGCAACGAGCAGGCTGTGCGCCGCTCCGAGGTCCGCTACCGCTCCCTGGTGCAGACCGCCGTCTACGGAATTTATCGCTCCAGCCTCGACGGGCGCTTCCTCGACGTCAATCCAGCCCTCATCGGAATGCTCGGCTATAACTCTGCCCTCGAGATCCTGGCTCTCGATCCTCAAAAAGACGTCTTCGTCGATCCCGCCGAATACACCCGCCTGGTCGACGAATTCCGCCGCACCGGACGCATGGACGGTTTTGAAGTCCGCTGGAAACGCAAAGACGACGGCATCATCACCGTTCGCATCAGCGGCCGCGCCGTAGCCGGTGGCGACGAACCCTCCGACGTCCTCGAAGCCATCGCCGAAGACATCACCGAGCGCCGCCTCCTTGAAGATCAATTCCGCCAGGCCCAGAAAATGGAAGCCGTCGGCCGCCTCGCCGGCGGCATCGCGCATGACTTCAACAATCTGTTAATGGTCATCAGCGGATACACCGAGGTCCTGCTCGATCAGCTCACCCTCGGCCATCCTCTGCACGCCAAAGTCGAAGCCATTCAGCAGGCCTCCGATCGCGCCACCACACTAACCCGCCAACTCCTCGCCTTCAGCCGCAAACAGCTTCTGGAACTCAAAGTCATCGACGTTAACGCCATCGTCACCGACATGGAGCGTCTCCTCCGCCCGCTCATCGGCGAAGACATCGAGCTCGCCACCACGCTCGCTCCCAACGTCGGCTGCACTCGCGCCGACGCCGGCCAGCTCGAGCAAGTCATCATGAATCTCGTGGTCAACGCCAAAGACGCCATGCCGAGCGGCGGCAAAATCTCCATTCGCACCGCCAGCGTCACCCTCGACGATTCCTACCGCCCGGAAAACACTTTCATCAAAAACGGCCCCTACGTGATGATCTCCGTCAGCGACAACGGCCACGGCATGGACCGCGAAACCCAGGCCCGCATCTTCGAGCCTTTCTTCACCACCAAAGAAAAAGGCAAAGGCACCGGCCTCGGACTCTCCACCGTCTACGGCATCATCAAACAAAGCGGAGGCTACGTTTTCGTCCAGAGCGAACTCGGCCGCGGCACCGTCTTCACCATCTATTTCCCCCGAGTAGACGAACCCTCCGAAGCTCACGGTGACGTTCCCGTTTCCCTCGCCGCCGCCGGTGGAACCGAAACCGTCCTGCTGGTCGAGGACGAAGACTCCGTCCGTCAACTAGTCCGCGAAACCCTGGAAGCCCGCGGCTACCGCGTCCTCGAAGCCAGCAACGGCCAAACCGCACTAACCGTCTCCTCCAACCACCCCGCCCCCATCCACCTCGTTATCACCGACGTTGTCATGCCCGGCCTCAACGGCCACGAACTAGTCCGGCAAATCGAGCCCGCGCGCCCCGGCATCAAAGTCCTCTACCTCTCCGGTTACGCCCAGGACGCCTTCTCCACGCCCCTGTCCGCCGATGCCCAAAAAACTTTCCTCCAAAAACCCTTTACCCTCCAAAGCCTGGCCCGCAAAGTCCGCGAAATCCTAGGCCCACCCACCAACTGAAGCCTGTAGCGCCGGCATCTTGCCGGCTGTCGCGAGGAGCGTCTCGCCCTCGCAGGTGTGGGGACGGGCGCCTCGCCCAGCCCCGCAGCCGGTTAGTTAAACCAGCCCTGACGCTCGGGCCGGAGTGTAAAGGATGTCCCGGAACACTTTGTAAAGGATGTCATGGAACTGGACAGCTTCAGCGCCGCGTCAAGATTCTCCTCTGATGACGGGCTTCAGCCCCTGAGATATCACGCCCAGCCCCGGTTATAAATTCCCCACAACCGCACCCCATGAATCCGCATCCCTGATCCCATCATCAGTACAATAAGAACTCTGGAGGAAAACATAATGGCTCACGAACTACCGCCCCTGCCCTACGACTACGCCGCCCTGGAACCCATCATCGACAAGCAAACCATGACTCTGCACCACGATATGCACCACGGCGCCTACGTAAAAAATCTAAACGCCGCAATCGAAAAACATCCCGAGCTGTCCACCAAGTCCGCCGAAGAATTAATCCGCGACCTCAACGCCATTCCCGAAGACATTCGCGCCGCGGTCCGCAACAATGCCGGAGGCCACGTCAACCACACCATGTTCTGGAAGATCATGAAGCCCAAAGGCGGAGGCGATCCCACCGGCCCCATCGCGCAAACCATCACCAAAACGTTCGGCAACTTCAAAGATTTCCAAACCAAATTCAACGAGGCCGGCGTAAAGCAATTCGGCAGCGGATGGGTCTGGCTGGCCGGCAAAGGCGGCGAAGTCCACATCATGTCCACGCCCAACCAGGACAACCCCATCTCGCAAGGCCACTATCCCATCTTCGGCAACGACGTCTGGGAGCACGCCTACTACCTGAAATACAACAACCGCCGTCCCGAATATCTAGCCGCCTGGTGGAACGTAATCAACTGGGACGAAGTCAACCAGCGTTATGAAGCCTTCAAGTCAGGCAAGCAAGTCCAAGAGCCAGCAATGGCGCATCGCTAGAACTGGAACGCCAGCAGTGGAATAGCTAGTGTGCGTCGGACACTCCTGTCCGGCTGCTCTTGACGTTGATCTTGACTTTGATTTCGCAAGCCTCGGCAACACCCATGTAGAGACAGCCGCCTCGGCTGTCCCGCGAAGCGAAGCGAGCGGAATCTCTCACAAAGCGACAGTAAAAAGGCCCTGCGCAAGCCAAGCGCAGGGCCGATCGTTTTCCAGGCGATAGATCTCGAACTCTACGCCGCCGCGGTCTCCATATACCCGCTCGGATCAGCCTCGAATTCCCTCCTGCAATCTTCCGAGCAGAAAAAATATCTCTTGCCGGCAAATTGCGTCTGAAATTCGGACTTCTTCCTATCGTCAACTTCCATTCCACAAACCGGATCGGTCGTCATGATTCCTCCTCCCAGAGAATTTTTTCTCACGCTGAACCTAACAGCAAGGACCTTTCCGTTCTAAGCCTCACCCAACTGACTGACCCCGTTCACCTTCCCCTCCGGCGAATTCTCCTCTACACCAAACCCCCGATGAAAATTCTTCTATCACCACGCACCTTTATACCTACACACGGCTCATGTAGAGACAGCCGCCGGATGTCCCGCCAAAGCCTGCCTTGAGCTTGCCGAAGGGCGAAGCAGAGGCTAAATATTCAAGTGGAAATATTCGAAAGCCTGCATAACTTTGCCGAAGTCCAAAGCCCGCTACTTCAACTTCTCATACTCCGCCCGAGCCGCCTTCAACACCGGCACATCCCCATCCGCATCTTTCCAAACCGCAAAGAAATCCTGATAAGCCGCCTTAGCTTTCCCGGTATCACCCTGCAAAGCATAAGCCCGTCCCAACCACAAATGAGCCAGGGAATAAGCCCATCCCGTCGGCTCAATCCCGCGATGATCGAGAATTCTCTGATACTCCCCCGCCGCCTTGGCTCCATCGTGCAACTGCAAAAAAGCTTCGCCGCGGATGACGATGACCGCGATGTTACCCCTCCCCAATTCGTAAGGCTTGGCGGAATCGAGCGCCGCAACTGCCTTCTCAGGCTGGTCGCGCCGCAGGCTGATCATGGCTCGCGCCAACGGCAGTTGCACCTGGTTGAGAACAGTGGCGTACGGAAATTCCTTACTCAATCCTTCCGCCAGCTTTTCGGATTGCGCCGCGTCGCCGATGCGGGCAAACAAAGCCGCAGCCGCTCGCTCGCGAATTAATGTTCTCGGCCAGCGCGAGCGCCGCATTCATCGATTGCCGGGCTTCCTGGGGAAAGCCTGCGTTAGCATCGCAGGCTGCCTCGACCCCAAGAATCGTTGCCGCGAACTCCTTACGTCCCTGAGCCTGCGCGACGCTCACGCCGCGGGCAAAGCTTGCCCTGGCATCTTTTATTTTTCCCAGCGCGCACTCGCCCTCGCATGGTACAAAACTATGACAGGCTCCTCCACCTTACCGGCTGCGTGTTCCACCTCCCGCTGCATAGCCCCGTCGTCGCCCCGAATGAACGCAATTTGGTACAAGTGGACGTGGATCGACACGGCTCGGCCTTTCTGCGCAATGGCCTGCTCCGCCACGGCCTTAGCCTCGTCATAGCGATTCAGCGCCATGTAGGCTGGGGCCAGATTTGCATAGACATAAGGGTCCTTAGGATTAAGCTTCAGCGCCTCGCTTGCGCTGGCCAGCGCTTTCTCCGGCTGCCCGATTGCTGCCTCCCCGAGGGCCAGATTGTCCCGCGGAACCGTGTCGCGCGGATAGGCTCTGGATCCATTGTTCAAGAATCTCGATATCCTTATCCGTCCTGTCTTCTGTACGTTCCGTAGTAGTGAGAAGAAATGTAGAACTTCTCCCGTTCGCTCGCCCGCTCCTTCGCATCAAACGCCTTTTGAAAATACTCAGAGGCCTCCTGGGCTTGGTCCGTGTTGTTATAGGGTCACGCCCAACGTGGCCAGCGCCATGGCAAAATTCGGATCCAGTTCGGTAGCCCGTTTCAAGTGCGGAATCGCAGCCTCATCGTTGAACTTCGAGTGTTCTGTCTTCCCCAGGCTAAATTCCTTCAAAGCCTCCAGGGACGATGTAGTAGCCGCTTCCAGCGGAGTATCGTACTTCTGCACCGAACCAATCGATTCCCCCAGCTTCCCCCGCAAACTCGACGCAGCATGGTCCAGCGACTTCAGCACCTGCTCCTTGCTCTCCGCTTCCACCTGCTCGCGCGCCAGCGAGTCGCCATTCTGCGCATTCACCGCCTCCAGCGTGACCACGTAATGGCTGCCCAGGCTCGAAATGGAGCCGAGCATCATTGCCTTCACGCCTTCGCGCAGGCAAATTTCGCGCGCCACGTCGCGGGTAATACGCTCATCGCCCGGATCGCCCCATGAACTTCAACGCCTCGCGAATCCGCGACTCCGGAAAAATATTCAGATAAGGAGACTGCTCCAACTGCACCGCCAACGCCTGCTTCAGCGTCCCATCAAACACCGAATCCCCCGTGGTGTTGACGAAGTCCGCCAGCAGCACGCTATCTTTCTCCGTTAGCTTTGAGGACTTACTTGATCGTAAGTATAATCCACCAGCTATAAGCGCAATCAACACGACCAGCGCCGCGGGCAGCAGAATCTTCCAGGGCTTCTTCGCCGCCGCGACGGGCGGAGGAGCGCTAACAGCGCTCATAGTGCCTGAAGCCGCGGCTGCAGCAGCCACTCTCGACGAACCGGATGCCGGCCCCGGCGTCACCGACACAGCCGAATGCGGACCACTGTCCTGCGCGGCCGCCACCGCTCCAAGCCCAGCCGCAGCCGCGTGCCCGCTTCCCGTATCGCGCTTCAACCGCTGTAAGTCCGCGCGAATATCCGCCGCATGCTGGTAACGCAGGTTGCGGTCCTTCTCGATCGCTTTGTTGATAATGTCTTCGAGCTTAGCCGGCAGATCAGGATTCAAGCGCACCGGCGAAACCGGCGCACGATCCAGAATGGCTTGAAAAATAAGCGCCGAAGTCTCTCCCCGAAACGGCAACGTCCCCGTCGACATTTCATACAGCACCACGCCGAAAGAAAAAAGATCCGTCCGCGAATCCAGTTCTTTCCCCTTGGCCTGCTCCGGCGACATGTAAGCCACAGTGCCCAGAGTCGAACCGGGACTCGTCAGGTGCTCCTCAATCGCCACGTCGGTGGGCGCCGTAACGTCCGGCGGGCGCGCCGCCGCCGCCGGATTCGCTGTCACCTTGGCCAGGCCAAAGTCCAGAATCTTCGCGTGTCCGCGCTTGGTCACAAAAATATTCGCCGGCTTGATGTCGCGATGAACAATGCCTTCAGTGTGCGCCGCGTCAAGCGCATCGGCGATCTCGGTCCCCAAATCCAGAATCGTTTCCAACTCCACCGGCCGTGCGCCAATCATGTGCTTGAGCGTGACCCCGTCAAGAAACTCCATGACCAGATAAGCGCGCCCATCTTCCTCGCCGATGTCATAAATCGTGCAGATATTCGGATGGTTCAGCGCCGAAGCAGCCTTCGCTTCCCGCCGGAACCGCTCCAACGCCATGCGATCCTGCGCCAGTTCTTCAGGAAGAAACTTCAAAGCAACAAAGCGCCCAAGCCGAGTGTCCTCAGCCTTATAAACCACACCCATGCCGCCGCCGCCAAGCTTTTCAATGATTCGATAGTGTGAGAAGGTCTGTTCGAGCAAGGGGAACCCCGCCTAAGGTGCAGCCAATGCTAAAGCCCACCGTCATGGAAGTCAAAACAGACTCGGATGGAGACAGACCGTGTGGGGACGGGCACCCTCGCCTGTACGCCGGGCGCAGCCCGGCGTTCACTGACCACCGACCACTGACCACTAGTCACTGCCCCAGGGGGTTACGCCACGCACCACCTCAAGCTATAATGATTCAGTGATGTCGACCGTGAGCGATGCTGCGCAACAAATCCAATTCGCACCTGCCCTATTCAAACCAGGCCGAGTGCTGGCTGCACTGCCTGGTGTGTCCCAGGCGCTATCGGGCAAACTTGCCGTCACGCCTGCGTCCCAGCCTCTTCGGTAGCGACTAATAAATCCTCCTCCAGAATTTCTGCCTCGGCCTGCGTGCGTCTGAACCAAGCCACGTGGTCGGGGTTGCATTTACTGACCACTGGCCACTGACCACTGGCCACTGCTTTTACGGAGGATTCCAATGACCACGAAAACTATGACCGCCGCCGTTCCCGAAAAAAAGACCGGTCCCAAAATCAAGACTGCCCTGCCCGGACCTAACGCCCTGCGCGTGCTCGCGGGCGACGAGAAATATATTTCGCCGTCCTATACCCGCTCGTATCCTCTCGTGGCCAAGAGCGGACGCGGCATCGTCGTCACCGACGTTGACGGCAACGAATTCTATGACTTCTCCGCTGGCATCGCCGTCACCTCGACCGGCCATTGCCATCCCGACGTGGTCGCGGCCATTCAGAAGCAGGCGGGCGAATTGATCCACATGTCGGGCACGGATTTTTATTACGAGAGCCTGGTCACGCTAGCCGAGCGCCTGTCGAAGATCGCTCCCATGCCCGGGCCGCACAAGTTTTACTACGGCAACTCGGGAGCGGAGGCCATCGAGTGCGCGCTCAAGCTGGCGCGCTATCACACCAAGAGACAGAACATCATCGCATTCTTCGGCGCATTTCATGGACGCACCATGGGCGCGATGTCGCTGACCGCGTCGAAACCGCAGCAACGGCGCCGCTTTGCGCCGCTCATGCCCGGCGTCACTCACATTCCCTATCCCGACCTGTATCGCGGACGCAAAGATGCCATACAAGATCCCGACACGTACGCGCTCAATTGCGCGCGCTTCATCGAAGAGAAGCTGTTCAAGACCACGCTGCCTCCCGAGGAAGTGGCCGCGATCTTCGTCGAGCCAGTGCAGGGCGAGGGCGGCTACGTGGTCGCGCCCACCATCTTCATGCAGGAGCTGCGGCGCATCTGCGATCGTCATGGCATCATGCTGGTCGTCGACGAGGTGCAGAGCGGCATCGGCCGCACCGGCAAGTGGTGGGCGGTCGAGCACACCGGCGTTGAGCCTGACATGGTTTGCATGGCGAAGGGCCTCGCGTCGGGCATGCCGCTCGGGGTCACGATGACGCGCTCCGAAATCATGGACTGGGTGCCCGGTTCGCACGCCTCAACTTTTGGAGGCAATCCCGTGTGCATCGCGGCGGCGCTGGCTACGCTCGACGTGATTGAGAAAGAGCATTTGCTGAAACACACGACCGACGTGGGCGCGCACATGATGAAGCGCATGTCCACGTGGCCGGCGAAGCTGAAGCTGGTGGGCGACGTGCGCGGCCGCGGGTTGATGATCGGCTGCGACATCGTGAAAGACAAAGCCACCAAAGAGTACGGCAGCGCCGAGCGCGACCTGATCATCGAGCGCGCCTTCGAGCGCGGCATCCTGTTCCTGGGCTGCGGGCCAAGCACGATCCGCATGTGCCCGCCGCTGGTGGTGACCCAAGAAGAAGCCGACGTTGCTCTGGACGTGCTGGAGGAGTGCATCGTTTCTGTTGGCAATCAGCACGTTGGAAAGTCGTAGGGCAGTTTCCAGTTTCTGTTTTCTAGTTTCCAGTGCCACCCTTGCCTTCGGCGGGGTGGCTTTTTCTATGACTTACAAATCGGCGTTGTGTTCCGACTGGAACAATTCGCTTTAATGTTCCAGTCGGAACATAACTCACGTTTTCACCGGAACAATGTGGAAATCGCGGAAATCTCGAAAAACCGCCTTAAAGCTATAGTTGGTGGGCGGCAAGCGGCTGGGAGGGTTGGGTTTAGGCGAAGCGCTGGGAAACGTAGTCAAAAAGACACAGGGCGAAGGAAAGGCGATTGAGACCGGACGCGATGCTGGCACTTGGCGGACGCGAGTGCCAATTACATGGACTTGCGAGTAATGGCAACCGTCCCGGTCGTCCGAGTTTTTCAGGATCGCGCGCCGTCACTTGTGCAGACATTTCTGGCTCCTGTTCCTTCGGCTCCGCTCAGGGCAAGATCTTCGCAAAGAACGCGGGGCACCTACTTTCTTGATGACGCCAGCGAAAATCAAGACCTGGGCCACCGCCCAAGAAACATTAAAGACGGGCCAGCCTCCATTTGCATTGATCCGCGTTTGCCAAATTGATTCGCGGTAGCTGGTTTGGTAAGGTCGTCACCATGTCCGATCGTGTCATGTCCGAGCGTTCCCCCGAGCAGATACGTGAGCAGATACGCGAATTGCTCGACTCACTTTATCGCGAGGATTCGGGACGAATCCTCGCGACTCTGATCCGCTTGCTCGGTGATTTTGATCTTGCCGAGGAGGCGATGCACGAAGCCTTTGCGGCTGCGCTGAGCCTGTGGCCGAGCAGTGGAGTACCCGGCAACCCGCGACCATGGCTGATTTCGACGGCCCGATTCAAAGCCATCGATACTCTACGTCGACGGGCAAGATTTGATGCGTCTCAAGACGAGCTGGCCCGATATCTCGAAGCGCAATCGAGTTCGGCGGAAAGGTCCAGTGATGACGATTTTCTTGAAGATGACCGGCTACGCCTGATTTTTACCTGCTGTCATCCATCACTAGCGCCGGAAGCGCGCGTTGCGCTCACTTTGCGTGAGGTGTGCGGGCTGACCACGGAGGAGATAGCAAAGGCCTTCCTCACCACTCCGCGTACGCTGGCGCAGCGCATTGTGCGCGCCAAGGCGAAGATTCGAGAGACACCGATCCCGTACGAGGTGCCGACGCCGCAGGAATTGCCGGAGCGGCTGGGCGCAGTGCTTCAGGTCATCTATCTCGTCTTTAACGAGGGTTATTCGGCTGCGGCGGGAGCGGAGGTAACGCGGGCCGAGCTAACCGGCGAGGCGATTCGACTGGGCCGGTTGCTGACCGAGCTTCATTCGAACGATCTCCAGCCGGAGCCCGAAGTGATGGGCCTGCTTGCCCTGATGTTGCTACAGGAATCCCGTCGCGCCGCGAGAACCTCTCCGACCGGAGAGCTGATTTTGCTGGAGAATCAAGACCGCGCGCTCTGGAACCGGGAGCAGATCGCGGAGGGAGTGGCATTGCTGGAGAAAGCCCTGAAGTCCCAGCAGAAGTCCCGCCGCTTCGGCGCTTACACACTGCAGGCTGCGATTGCGGCCGTTCATGCCGAGGCGGAATCGGTCGCCGCGACCGACTGGCGGCAGATTGTTGCGCTTTACGACCAATTGCTACGAATTCAGCCTTCGCCAGTTGTACAGCTCAATCGTGCCGTGGCCATTGCCATGCGCGATGGTCCAGAGGCCGGTCTGGCGCATATCGATGCGGTGTTGGCGGATTCTTCTGGAAAACATGGCGAATTGGCCAATTATTACCTGGCGCATTCCGCCCGTGCAGATATGTACCGCAGGCTCGGCAGGACAGCTGAGGCTCGTGCTTCTTATGAGAAGGCGCTGGCGCTGACCCAACAGGAACCAGAGCGGCAATTCCTGCAAGAGCGGATTCGGCAGTTGAGATAAAAAAGGCAGATGCAGTATGCGAATCTACATCGATGAGGCCGGACAATTTTTACCTCCGAAACCACCACGTCCGCTGTTTTCACTCGTCCTCTCACTGATTATTCCCTCATCCATCGAGCAGGAACTTTTCTATGAATTGCTGCGCCTTCGCGATACATGGCCGAACCAAAGCGTCGAGATTAAGGGGAGCGGTCTGAGTGAATCGCAGGCCGCCCAGCTTATCAGCCTCGTCCTGAAATACGACACGTTGGTCCAGTTCATTGCGTTGGACACCAACACCCATCCCGACCCGCTGGTCGAGGATTTCAAAAACAGGCAAGCTGACGCCGTTACTGCCAATATAACGCGCGAACACCATCCGGGACCAATCCCGCACTTGCACCAACTCGGCGAAGCGGTACGGAAGATGTCGAATCAGCTATTCCTTCAATCTTTCGCAATTTGGGAGCTGATCACAAGAACGATTCGCGAGGGAACGGCCTACTACGTTCAGCGGCAGCCGCAGGAACTGGGCGATATCGCTTGGATTATAGATCGCAAGGACCGGACTCTTACCCAGATGGAAGACACGTGGAGCACGTTAATTCTTCCGGTGAGTGAAAGGCGGTTTGCCGAAGAACCGCTCATTGCCATTCGGGAAGAGGACTATTCGTATTTCGATGCGAGGTATGGATTCAACCGATCGACGATTGACGAGGAAGAACTGAGACACCTTGAGTGGCTACGTTCAGTTTCCGAAAAAGTGCCGCTTGGAGGGATGGCGGACTTGGTGTAAACGCAAATTTGCTGCTCACAGAGCAGCAAACGTTTGAAGATTCGCTAAATTCGCTCGGGCTGCAGCCCGCAGACATGCTGGCCACGATTCTCCGCCGCGCGCTGAATGATTGACTGCAATATCCCGGTTGGAAAGACTTCGGTGGCTTGCTGGTCCGTCACCACAACCCCGGCACAGGATTCATTCAGCTCGGAGCAGGCAAGGAAACGCTGATGACAGGTCATGCCCGAAAAGTCTGCAGGATTCTCGACCACAAAGCGAAGAGCATGATCGCCGACTGAAAGACAGGAGACGGTGCTGGACTTTTACCAATTTCGCATTAGTCGAGAGATTGGGGGACCTTCCGGTTGATTCCACAACAAAATCAAATAGGGCGGGTGGCCCAGGCTTTTAATCTTGCGGGCATCACCAACACGGTGGGTGCCCCGTTCCTTCGCGCTTTTTGCGAAGGGGCGGGAGTCGGAAATGCCGGCGCCAAGGCGGTTTGATCACCCGTCCCAAAATCAAATAACACACGCAGCATCGCTACCCACCCTTGCAAAGAGCGCAAGGATGGGGCACCCTCAGTGGGAATGGCGCACGCAAAGATCTTCAAGAACGGGCCACCAGCCCATCTGCCCGGGATTTTGTTGAATTCGCCCCGCTCTTTCTCGTACCCTTAAAGCCAAGGAGCCAAACATGACCATTGAAATCCGCGACGCATCTTTGGAGGCCAGAATCCGAAAGCAGCTCCAAGCCACCGGCTCCAGCAGCGTCGAGGAAGTGCTGCTCCGCTTGCTGGACACGCAGGAAGAACAGGACCGCTGGCTCTTGGAGAATCGGGAGGAGGTCAACGCCAAGATTCGGCGGGGCATCGCCCAACTCGACCGTGGAGAGGGGATTCCGGAAGACAAACTCGACGTGTACCTGGCGAAACTGAAAGCCCAGCCCGAATGAGAAGGCGTTACGTTCTTGCGCCGGAAGCCGCGCTCGATCTAGTCCAAATCTGGCGTTACATCAAGAAGGAAAGCAGCGAGGAGATCGCAGACCGGGTTGAAGCGGCGATTCGCGACTAGGTCGTTTTGCTGGCCAAAAACCCAGGCATCGGTCACTGGCGCAGGGACCTGACGGATGAAGCAGTGAAGTTCTTTCCCGTTTATTCCTATCTCATTGTCTACCGGCCCGACACGAAGCCTCTGCATGTAGTCGCCATCCTTCAAGGCCGCCGGAATGTGGAACGAGTTCTAAAAGATCGCCTCTAAGATTTTATTGGACGACTTGTCGAATTCCGGTGGGACCGTTCGACTATATGCTGAAGGCCGGGCAACCGGCCCGCCAGAAATGGAGGAAAGCGATGACCCGACATCAAATACACAGCATCTTCCTGAGCGCATTCGTGCTGGTCTCCGCGCTGATCGCGCCGGCGTCCTTGCCCGCAGCTGCACAAGACCCCGGCCGGGCATATCCAACGATGGCCCCGGTCGAACAATATCTGATGGATCGCGACGCCGAAATCGCCTTAGCCCGCAGCGCCGCTCCAGACGCCATCTCCCGCGACGCCTCGGTCATCGTCCTAACCCGTCACGGCTACGAAACCGCAGTCGAAGGAAAAAACGGCTGGGTCTGCTGGGTCGGACGCGGCTGGCTGGCCATGTTCGATAACCCAGAATTTTGGAATCCAAAAGTCCGCGCCGCAGATTGCCTCAACCCACCGGCCGCCCGCTCCATCCTTCCCTACGCCTACAAACGCACTGAACTACTCCTGGCTGGCCATTCCAAACCCGAAGTCATCGCCGCAATCAAAGCAGCGATAGACAAAAAAGAATTACCATCCCTCGAGCCGGGAACTTTCTCCTACATGATGTCGAAGGGGTCGTATCTAACCGACAACGGCGGCCACAATATGCCCCCACCTGATGTTTTACGAAGCAGCGAAAGACGGTGCAGCCTGGGGCGCAAATCTAGCAAACTCCCCGGTCATGGCCGTAAATTACTGGTACATCTCCGAGCAATCCTACCCACAACTCAAATCCTTCCCACCACTGTCCGTCTTTCTAATAGGAGCAGACAAATGGTCCGACGGAACGCCGGCACCGAGCATGTAAAGACTCAGCGGCAAACGTTAAGTCCCGCCGGGCGAAAAATAGGAATTCAAGAAAGTAGCGGCCCTGATATGGTGTCCGCACAACACTCAATACTCAATACTCAAAGGAGAACACCATGCGCTTCATGATGATCATGTTTCCGAAAGGCTACGCAAAATGCAAAACCCGGCACGGTACCCGACTTCAAAGACATGGAGGCAATGGGCAAGTACAACGAGGAACTAGGGAAAGCCGGCGTGCTGCTGGCGCTCGACGGGCTGACCCCGCCCGCGACGATGAGCGCGCGCGTCACCTTCAAAAACGGAAAATCGAAAGTGACCGACGGTCCGTTTACCGAAGCGAAGGAAGTGGTCGGCGGCTACTGGATCATCCAGGTGAAGTCGCGCGAAGAGGCGCTCGAATGGGCCTCGCGCATCCCCGGAAAGGATAACGAAATGGTCGAAGTTCGCCGGATGTTTGACATGACCGACTTCGATCCCGAGACCCAAAAGTATATCCAAGAGAAGTTCGGCGACGACGTGGCTGCTGAGATGCGCCAGTAGTAAAAAACTCTCCGCAGCGGGTGGCCCAGACTTTTGATCTGGCTGACATCACAAACACAGTAGGGTGCCCCGTCCTTCGCCTTCTTTTGCGAAGGGCGGGAGTCGGAAATGCCGGCGCCAAGTGGGACTGATCACCTGTCCACAACAAAATCAAATAGCACACGCAGCATCGCCGCCCACCCTTGCAAAAAACCGCAAGGATAGGGCACCCTCAGCGGGGAATGGTGCCGCAAAGATCGTTAAAGGTGGGCCAGCCCCAGCTGAAATAAAAATTGGGATAGCTGTCGATTTTCCGTCTCCCCAACGACTATAGGACAAAAGAACGATGTGCTACGGTTCCTGAGTGAACAGGAAACGAGCCAACGGGAACAAACCACAGAAACCAAGGAGAAAAAGTCATGCCACAGTATCTGGTTGCTAACTACATGCCCGACGACTTCGACCCGTCCGTCGTAACCGAAGCGATGATGGAGGAGATCCACGCGCTCAACCGCGAAATGATTGCTGCCGGCGTGAGGAAGTTCGCCTGCGGCATTTCCCCGGCTGGCAGCGCGAAGACGCTGCGGGCCCAGCCCGACGGCAAGGTGCTCGTCACCGACGGGCCGTACACCGAGACCAAGGAGCACATGGGCGGATTTTGGATACTGGAATGCGCTGATATCAACGAGGCGCTGGCATGGGCGAAGAAGGGTGCCATCGCTTGCGATGTGGCCGGCGAGGTGCGCGAGCTTCTTTTCTTCCCGGCTCCGGAACAAGGACCCGGCGGAAGCAAGTAAGCAGCCCGGGCCGCCAGCGTCGCCGGCCTAGCGCCTGCCTGGATCGGCGTCGGTTCTATCGACCTGTTCGTCGAACAAGACATGGAGTACGCGCGGCGGCTCGTCCATGCCGGAGTCGCAACCGAACTCTTGGTCGTGCGTGGTGGCTTTCATGGATTTGACCGCCTCGTCCCGGATGCCGAAGTCTCCAAACAATTCAGCGCGAGTTGGAAGTCTGCGCTGCGCAAAGCATTCGCCACTGGCAAAGCTGTTTAGCAGGGAAGCTGGACGCGTCGCGGCAGAGTGCGGGACAGTGAGAAAAGTTTAGTGGACGGTTTGTCGAATTCGGGTTCGGTCGTTCGTCGTCAAAGCAAAGGCGTCGGCAATCCGCCAGCCTTAAGAGCGATCAAATGGCGGCCGCGGTTGCCACCGTATTCGCGATCCATGGCGGGTTGACAGAAAAGGCCCATTCTAAGGAGGAAAACAATGCATAAGAAAATTAGCGCAATCGCAATCAAAAGCTTCGCACTGCTTTTTGTGCTCGGTGCGTCGAACCTCGGTGCGTCGAACCAGGCGATGGCACAGGATGCCGCGACAGCTTATCCGAAGATGGCCCCGGTCGAGCAATACCTTATGGCCGACCGTGCGACGGAAACAGCCCTGGCGCGCACTGCAGCACCGGAATCCATTTCACGCGATGCAGAGATGCTGGTTCTTGGACGTCATGGTTTCGAAACGGCGGTCAAAGGCAAAAACGGTTTCGTGTGTATCGTGGAACGTTCGTGGACTTCCGCACCCGATCCTGACTTTTGGAGTGCGAAAGTGCGGACCCCGATTTGCTATAACGCGGCAGCCGCGCATTCGCTCCTTCGACGCAACCTCAAAAGGACCGAGTTGATCCTGGCGGGACGCACGAAAGCTCAGACGGACGAGGCCATCGCGGCCGCCGTCGACAAAAAAGAACTGCCGGCGATGGAAGCCGGGGCAATGTGCTACATGATGTCGAAACAAGGATACGGCGGCGATAGCGTCAAACACTGGCCTCCGCACGTCATGTTTTACTATTCGCACACCGACCCTGCAATGTGGGGAGCGAATCTGCCGGGTTCTCCCATCATGGCCGTGAGCGATGAGCATGAGCACCTGACCGAGCACCTGACTATGTTCTCGATCGGTGTGCAACGGTGGTCGGACGGAACGGAAGGTCACTAAACCGAACTGTGCAAAGGGCGGGCAAGCTCTGCCAAACAAGCGCTGGTACATAAGAGAGGACAATCCAATGAGAAATGTAATCTTCGCAATCAACATTACGCTGGATGGCTGCTGCGACCACACCAAACAACTTGTCGATGAAGAAGCGCTTGAACATTCCACGCACCTCTTGCGAGATTTTGACCTACTCGTCTTTGGGCGCAAGACCTATCAATTGATGGTTCCTTATTGGCCTGATATCGCCAAAAGCCAGTCCGAGACAAAAGCGGATATTGAATTTGCTCAAGCCTTTGTATCCAAGAAGAAGATTGTTTTTTCACGATCGTTGGCCAACGCTGAAGATGAAAATACGAGAATTGTTCGTACCAACCTTCGCGACGAAATACTTAAATTGAAGCGAGAACCAGGCCAAAATATTTTGGTCGGTGGCGTAGATATTCCTTCACAGCTTATGGAGCTTGGACTGGTTGATGAATATCGTTTTGTCGTTACGCCAATCCTTGCTGGCGAAGGGAGACGGTTGTTGGAAGGGGTCAACCTGCCGGAGAAACGCCAATTAAAACTTGTTGAGTCAAAGACTTTTAAATCAGGATGTGTCGCGCTTCGTTACTTGAAACGGTGACAGAAAGCCGCGCACCTGATCTATTTTGCGACGAAGTACTCACCTCGGTGAAGCGGAGCTTCGATGTTTTGAAACCGGAACGGCAGCGGCTCGTCGCGAAAAAGCTGTGGGCCCGATTGAAGTTGATAATGCAAGTGTGGTCCGAATGCGTCTCCCGAGTTCCCCAACTTTCCAATTACCTGGCCCGTGGCGACCCGGTCCCCTACCTTGACAGTGACGGAGCCTGGTTGCATGTGCATCATGACGCTGTACTCGGAGTTGCCATGGTCGACGATCACGCAATTTCCGGCGTAGGCCATAACCGGGTCATGGAGTGGCCTGTACCAAGTGTCGCCAGGTTCCTCTCCCGGGTGCGGATTAGTGGGTACGTCGTTGCGGGCATAGACCACCGTTCCAGCTGCCGGCGCAAGGATCTCGCGGCCATAGCCCGCATCCGCCGTATTCTCGTTGGCGTCGCTTATCTCCCCATCGTTCTGATCCAAGCCGTCCAGGTCTACGGCAAAGGTATTCCAAAAGCCGCCGTGACCGCCGCTCGTGATCCAGTCCTGCCCGATAATTCCATGACCACGAAACGGAACAATGAGCGCCGTCTTCTGTTCGTAGTATCGAATCGGGATCCTGAGCATCTGTTCCGCCCGATGGCCCTTCGTATTGGCGACTGTTAGCCGGACAGCCGCGGAGTCAATCGCCAAGGCTTGGGGATGGCGAAAGTAAAACCGAACATCAAATGCTTCGGGCAGCGTAAACGCACGCGTCGGCGAGGCCAACGGGGTGTTCGCCTCGATCCGATACCTTATGCCTTTGATCTTTGCCAGCATCTCAGTCGTCCAATCCTGCCGCTCGACGGTAGATCCGGCACTTGAGAGTTCCACACTGGCGGAGATCGGCGTGAGCGCGCAATCGGTGGAACAGATGACCGCGATATCGAACACGAAGGATGATGTTCTAATGTTTCCTGGATCGTCTACCTGGAAGACAATTGCGGGCACGACCTGCAGATGAAAATCGGGCTGACTGGCCCATGTAGGTTGGACGGCCAATAAGCACACAGGCGCCACTAAAAGCAGCAGAACTCGGCTCATGCTAGTGAAACTCCTCAAGGTAATTGCAGGGCACACTACTGCTGTTGCTAAGACGTCTTACTATGGTATGGGTTAGCTACTTCTGCGGACGGCGGCTGGCCCGAGCTTTTGATCTTGCGGGCATTACCAACACAGTGGGAATGGTGCATGCAAAGATCGTTAACGGTGGGCCGCCCGCCTGATCTATTTTGCGACGAAGTACTCACCTCGGTGAGGCGGGGCATCGATGTTTTGAAACCTGAACGGCAGCGACGGGTACTGCCAAAGCCGCGGGCCTGATTGCAGTTGATAGTGCAGGTGTGGTCCGGCTGCGCTTCCGGAGCTCCCCAACCGTCCAATGACTTGGCCCGCGGCGACCCGGTCCCCCACTTTGACAGTGACGGAGCCTGTTTGCATGTGCATCATGACGCTGAACTCGGAGTTGCCATGGTCGATGATCACGCAATTTCCCGCGTAGGCGGTAACCGGGTCATGGAGTGGCCTGTAATAATCGTCACCAGGGGGCTTTCCCGGGTGCGGATTTTCGGGTACGTCATTGCGAGCGTAGACCACGGTTCCACCCGCAGGTGCCAGGATCTCGCGGCCCCAGCCCGCATCCGCCGCATTCTCGTTGGCGTCGCTCAGTTCCCCATCTTTCGCATCCAAGCCGTCGAGGTCTATGGCAAAGGCATTCGAAAACTGGTGGTGGCCGCCGCTGGTGATCCAGTCCTGCCCGACAATTCCATGACCACGAAAGGGAACGATGAGCGTTGTCTTCTGTTCGTAGTATCGAATCGGGATCCTGAGCATCTGTTCCGCCCGATGGCCCTTCGCATCGGCGACCGTGAGCCGGACCGCTGCGGAGTCAATCGCCAATGCTTGGGGATGGCGGAAGTAAAAGAGAACGTCAAATGCCTCGGGCAGCGTAAATCCACTCGTCGGCCACGCGAACGGGTCGTTCGGCAGGATCCGATAGCTTATCTGTTTGATCTTTGCCAGCGTTTCAGTCGTCCAATCCTGGCTCTCGACGATAGATCCGGCACTCGAGAGTTCCACGCGTGCGGATATCGGGGTGAGCTCACAGTCGGTGGAGCAAATCACCGCGATATTGAACACGAATGATGACGTGTTCAAATTTCCGGGATCGTCTACTTTGTAAACAATTGCCGGGACGACCTGCAGATGAAAGTCGGGCTGAGCGGCCCATGTAGGTTGGACGGCCAATAAGCACACAGGCGCAACCAAAAGCAGCAGAACTCGGCTCATGTCAGCGCAACTCCTACCACGTAATCGCAGGACATACTACTGCTGTTGCTAAGACGTCTTAGTATGGTGTGGGTTAGCTACTTCTGCGGCACCCACGCCGGGCGCCCCATTTCTCTCGCGTTCTTTGCGAGAAGTGGGGACCCAGCCTATTTAAGGAATAGAACGCGAATGGAGATGTGGGCTACCCGCAAACGGTGATCCGAAACTGCCCGTCTTATTGACGATCTCAGCACCCGTTTTTCGCGCCCACTGTCGCCAAACCGGTGGACGGCACACCGCCGGTCAGTCCGAGGATGCCCGTTCCGATTGTCCCCTTGCTGGCGTTGGCGGGAGCGACTAACACCAAGGCCGAGGCCTCACCCGTGGGCGAGCCTACTACGAAGTTCACAAGGATATTGTTGCCGATGACGTAGAACTCCCCTCCCGTGAGCGAGCCGCCATCGAAGCCCTCAAGCGTAGCCGTGCCGCTGTGCGGCCTGCCGAAGCTGCCATCGTCCGTCAGCACCAGGCAGAAATTCTGGTTGGCGCCCTTGATGGTGCCACCGATGCCAGCCTTCACCTGAGTTTCGAGCACTGGATAGTTGCCGGTAAAGCTCTGTGCCTTGGCGGCGCTGGGGCCTATTGCAAAGGCCAAGAATGGCAAAGCCATTGCGATAAATGTGCGAATGTTCCTGTTCATTGTTCTTATCTCCTAATGGTGACTGTAAGTTGATACTGCTACTGCCTTTGACTATTGTCGCGCAGTGGGTTACCGGCACTTGTCAATAGATTGTCAAAAGAACGGCGCAAGTATTCATCCTGCCAGACTGGCGGGTGGCCGAGGCATTTGAACTCGCCGGCGCCGCCAGCACAGTGGAGTGCCCCGTCCTTCGCGTTCTTGGCGAAAAGCCTGCCCTGAGCCTGTCGAAGGGGCGGGAGTCGGAAATACCGGCGCCAAGTGGTTTTGACCACGTATCCACAACAAGATCAAATAGCACACGCAGCATCGCCGCTTTGCCCCTTCGACAAGCTAAGGGCAGGCTCTTGCAAAAAACGCAAAGTTGGGGCACCCTCACGGGGAATGGTGCATGCAAAAATCCTCAAAGCTGGGTTACCCGCCGCTCGATCGCACACCAGCGTGACCCGTGGTTTCAAGACCCTTCTGGATCGATATTTCTCTTCTGCATGGCGCTGCTAATGGCCGGACTTGCGGTCTGGGGCTTCAGCAGTACGGTCGATCGAAACCTGTTGCATGCCAAGCCGCTAAAACCACTTCTGCTGTGGTTTCACGTCGCTGCTTTTTCGGCCTGGATCGCGCTGTTCGTTGCGCAGTCTGCCTTAGTGCGCATGCGTAAGGTCCGCGTGCACCGCACGCTGGGCTGGTTTGGGGCGGCACTGGCGGCAATCATGGTCGTCTCAGGCCTCATCGTGTCGGTCGTCATGCTGCGGTTCGAGATGGCCGTGCTCAACCGGCCGCACGTTGCGAAGTTCCTGTCAGTACTCGGTGCGACATGATCATCTTCATATCGGTTACCACGACCTCTTCTATCCGGCGCTCGACGGCCTGATCGTGGCCGGGGTGTTGCGCGATTTGATAGTGGATGGTCGAGTCAATAAGGTCTATCAATATGTTTTCCCGGCAATTATTGTGCTGCAGGCCGTGGCCACGTATTTGGAGCGGGTGAATCCGAGTTGGTGGCAAGCCGCAAGCCTGACGATTTTAGGATCATGAAGTCTACCGAGGGTACGCCGTAGTTGGCGGGTGGCCCTGGCGATCACAGGACGTACGGCACCAGGGCGTTAGTCTGTCGAACATAGGTGGCATATGTCTCCCCAAACTGGGAGTGCATCCACTGTTCCTCCATGCGGAGCTTGAGCCAGAACACGAGGAAGATGAGGACGAAAACGATGAACCCGCGCACCTGGGAGATTGCAAGCGCCATGCCAAGAAACCCGGTCAGAATGCCGGTGTAGATTGGGTGACGCACCACGCCATAGGGGCCTGTGGTGATCAGCTCGTGGCCCTGCTTAATGGTGACGGAGCGGCTCCAGTTCCTGCCGAGGTGCTCCCGCGCCCAGACGGCGAAGAGAAGGCCGGCGACGGTGACGGCGGCTCCCAGCCAGAATGGCCAATAACCCTGCGGCCAGAGCTGGACGTAAAGCCAGGGCAGCGGGATGCGAGGTATCGAGAGTAAAGCGATCGCGATCAGGAAGATGAGGATGCGGAGGATGCGCGAGGCTGCGGGCTCGAGACGCTGGGTGGCTTTGGTATCCGCAGCTTTAATCTGCCAGTAGAGAATAAAAACGATCCAGACCACAGGAAAGAAAGATTCGTATAACCAGAGCATGTGGACCTCCGGGCGCTAAAAGCATTACGTAGGCTGAAAAATCGCTTCTTGCCCCAGTTTCTCCCCAGGCTTCAGACGTAAAACAACGACAGATATATTCACGATTATGGGGTGGCGAGGGGTTTGTAAATAAGGCCGATGACAATGCCGACGATAGTCCACTGGACGAAGTAAGCAACAGCCTGTCCCAGAGCGAGTTTCAGCCCGATGTTCAGGTTCACGTAGTTGTGCAGCACGAATGCGCAAACCACGAAAATGCCAATGAGAACGCCCAAGCGCGCACCTTCCGTTATGCCGGATCCGCCCTGATGTGTCACTATCATTGCGAAAATTATCGCGACAACCAGGATCGCTATCAAAGTTGCGACCATTCCGATTGGCATAACAGTCATCATTTCTTCCTTAGGGCGGAATACGGCCGGGTATTTGTGGGCTTCATTGATAAGAGCTGGCACCAGCCAAAACACTAAAAAACCAAAGGCAAAATACGCGACCGTGCCACCAAGCGCCGCGAGGCCGAGACTTGAATAGTTCATTTTCAATTAATCCAGAATTTCCTCTTTGACTTCTAAAACTGCGAAGATTGTACACTGAGGTTCCCATCCCTGGCACGGTTGAACAATAACTGCCATCGCAGTTCTCCCCGAAGCTTTGCAAACCGGCCCATTCTCGGGATTGCCTTCTTTCGTCCCCGGTTTGACAACGTTCCAAAGCAGTTGAAACAAACAATGGAGTAGCTGTCGATTTTCGGTCCGCCGAACGACTATCTGATAACAGAACGATGAGCTACGGCTCTGGGTCACAGGAAATAACGAGTCACAGGAAACAAGAGGAATGGATGAAATACATCTGTTTGGGATATATCGAGCCAGGAAAATTCGAAGGGATGACCGAGGACGAGCGACACGCAGTGCTCGACGAATGCTTTGAGCACAACGACCATCTGCGCGCCAACGGACATCTGGTTGGCGAAGTACCTCTTCAGCCTCCGGAGACCGCAGTGACCCTGTGCTGGAAAAACGGCAAAGTCGCGACGACCGACGGCCCCTATGCGGAAACCAAGGAACAGGTCGGCGGCATTCAGATCCTTGAGGCGCGAGACCTTAATCATGCCATTCAGCTTGTCTCGCAGCAACCAGGCTTTAAGTATGGACTTGGACCAATTGAGATACGGCCGGTTGTGGATTTGACCGAAATGATGAAGGAGAGCGAGCAGCGGCGGCGAAAGGTTACCTCGCGATGAGGAGCCGGCGTCGTAACTATTCTTTCGCTCCTTCGGAGCTTCTGATCTCCCACTTTCCACCTACGGCTTACGCCGTGGGCTGCATTCTTTCGCCGGTTCGCGGCTGGGAGACTCTTCCCCGCACTTCCGTGCCGGGCTTTCACATGCCACCCCTCCGGGGCTTTATCCGTGATGCGATTTTGAGCCTGAATGGCCGTGGGAAGCGTGCCCTCCGCCGCCACCGTGGGATTTAGGGGCGTGCGGGGCCTTGAATTTTGGAGCAGAGAAGTGCTGCTTGGGTGCGTGCTGCGAGAAGCCGTGCTGCGATGAATCGCCGTGGGACGACATGTGGGCTTTCGAGAAGTGCGGCAGGTGAAATTTAGAGCTTGACTTGGCCGTGCGGGAGGGCTCTGGACTTCGGGCGCTGGCGGGATTCGCGAACCTGTCATGACTCGACGCAAACGACCTTGAGCTTGTGAAAGATTGCCCGGGGGTTCTGGTGTTACTGCTGGCCGTTCGCGTGTTACTGAATGTGCGCTGGTTCCCTGGTGGCGTGCGAGGGTCCGCGCGATTGTCGCGCTGAAAACTCTGGCTGCTGGTGGATGCGCGTGCAACGGACGACTGTCGACGCTCGGGAGCCGAAGCTGCCCGTGTGCCGCTGCCGAAAGATCGCCAACCATCGCCGAGAGGCCGGGCCGGTGCAGTTCGTCGTCCCATCTCATTTCTTCCTCGTTCACCCCTTCCACCTGCGCCATACCGATTCACTACGGCGCTACTGCCGTAGGGAACGCCGCGGCGGTGGTTCGTGTTGTGCGCCCACAGACTCGACCCGCCGTAGGCGCCCGCGGAATTCTGGAATCCGAAATCGTTAAAAAAAGAGTTGTTGACGAACAACGCCTGGGCTAGCCAACTCAGCGCCCATCCCCAGCTTTTCAATCCCAGTAATCCCTGGAATCCGGGCAGGAAGCCGGCCAGATTTGCGATGGTTCCGAAAAGCGATCCGAAGCCGCTTCCGGCGTAGGGAAGCGCGGGATAGGAGCCCTCGGCGGGCGGGCCCCAGACAACCGACGGGTTGTAGTACGGAACATACATGATCTGGGGATTGGCAGGCTGAATCTCGATCGCGGTCCGGTTACCTTGTGTTTCGGTGTTGACGGAGAGTTGAGGCGTGCTCTGGAGGCGGCCGTTCTGCCGCGCCTGAGCCCGCAAAGTCTGGATGGCACTCATTACGTCCGACTGCTGGGCGAGAAAGGCGTTGCCCAGGTCGGTGGTCCAGCGAACATTTTGGTTGAGGAGCGCCAGCACGTCGGGAAACGCGACCAGCGCTTGCACACTGGGATCCCAAGTTTGCTGCTGAGCGGCGGCCAGCAGTTCCCGGTTCGGCAGATTCTTGTTTTTCTGAAGCCACTGTTGCGCCTCGACCACCTCCAGGGGATAGGTGCTGGCGACTAATACCTGGGCGAGGAGCGCATCGGGATAAAGCGCAATTGGGGCTACCAGGTTGGCTAGATCATCTGCCGAAATCGCGGATGGCGACGGCTGAATGGGCGCGGCGGAATTGTTGTCCGGCGAAATTTGGGCCAGGCTACGAGAACCTGAACCTAAGGCGAGGACGGTCATTGTTATTGCTATTGCTATTGCCGGCGCTATTGTTTTTTGGAGCCTCGTACGAGAGATCAATCTTGTCATATGCCACCTCCAGCTTGCGTAGTGCGACGTGCAGAACATCGGGTACTCCGGTGTTTCTAGCAGTGCTTCAAACGCGGACGGTATAGGTGTTAGTGGCGTGCTGAGTGCCAGGGCCTTGATGAGCGCTACAGCTTAGGAATTTGCTCATTGGTCTTCTGTGGTTCGCATTCTATATCAAACTGAGGGTTCAGATGAGCGAAAAGGAGGAAGGGATGCTATGGACCGTCGCCTAGTCTTTCGGAACTGGCGGGAAGGAAGCTGGCCGTGGGGTTCCCGGTTTGGGAGGGACGGTGAGCGCTCCACTCGAATTTGTCACAGAGATCACATCCTGCGCAGGGTTTAGCCGCGTAGGGTTAGCTTGAGGAGCTGCCTGTGACCTTTGGACGTGCGTTTTCGCGGCGTGTGTTTTCCGGCCAAGCCACGCGGTTGGTGCTTTCTTTCCTGGACTGGCTGGCCGAAATTACTTTGCCGGCCCCGAAGCTTGCCGCGCATTATCGGACCGGAAGGCGGGGAGAGGAGGCTGCTTACTTTTATCTTCGTGAGCTGGGTTACACGATAGTGGCGCGGAACTTCCGGTCACCGCGCTGCCGGGGAGAGATTGATCTGATCGGATGGGACGACGATATTCTATGCTTCGTGGAGGTCAAGACGCGTACTACGCGCGATGTGAAGCCCGGGGAAGCGGCGGTGGACCGGCACAAGCGGCGGCAGATCGCGGGGGTGGCACGAGAGTATCTGCGGAGATTTCCACTTTCGTGCCAGTGGCGCTTCGACGTGGTGAGCGTATACTATTCGGAGTCCAAAGCCAGCCAGCCGCAGATTGAAGTGTTTCGGAATTCCTCCCTGACGGCTTAGAATGAAGAATTCGTCTATCCTAATAAAGGGGTTCTTGCGTGCCTGAACTGAGAAAAGATCCTATTGTTGGCCGGTGGGTGATTATTTCTACGGATCGCGCGAAGCGTCCTACGGATTTCGCGCGGGAAAACACAAAGTTAAAGGGCGGGTTCTGTCCTTTCTGCTACGGGAACGAAGGCAAGACGCCGCCGGAGATTCAAGCCTACCGTCCCACATCGAATGGCGGACCGGCTTCGCAGCGCGACACGCCGGGGTGGACGGTGCGGGTGGTGCCAAATAAGTTTCCGGCTCTGGGAATTGAAGGCAACCTCAACCGGCAGGCCGAGGGCATGTTTGACCGCATGAACGGCATTGGGGCGCACGAAGTGATTGTCGAGACTCCGGACCACAATGCCAGCCTGGCGACGTTGCCTCCGAAGCGGATTGAAGACGTACTGTGGACGTTTCGCGACCGCATTCTCGATCTGAAGAAAGACCGGCGGTTCAAGTACATCCTGCTATTTAAGAATCACGGCGAGGCGGCGGGAGCGTCGCTGGAGCATGCGCACTCGCAGCTGATCGCGCTGCCGATTCTGCCGATCAACGTGGTGCAGGAACTGGAAGGTGCAAAGCAGTACTTCTTGTATAAAGAGCGTTGCGTGTTCTGCGACATTATCGCGCAGGAACTTGAAAACGGCAGCCGCGTGGTGGCGGAGAACGAAAACTTCCTGACCATCGCGCCTTATGCACCGCGATTTCCGTTTGAGACCTGGATTCTGCCGAAGCAGCATGAGTCGGCGTTCGAGAATTCGTCGTCGCACATGTTTGAGAACCTGGCCAAGGCACTGAAGACTTTGCTGATCAAGGCCGACCGGGTGCTGGATAATCCTCCGTACAACCTGGTGGTGCACACTTCGCCCGCGCAGGATCCTACCAACGATCACTATCACTGGCACATCGAGTTCATGCCCAAGCTGACTAAGACGGCGGGGTTCGAATGGGGGACTGGCTTCTATATTAACCCCACGCCACCGGAGGAAGCGGCGAAATTTCTGCGCGAGGCAAGCGTGGAGGACCCAGCTCCGGTTGCGGCGACTGCCGGGTAGGGTAGGCGAGTTCATCGCGAAGGCGAATTCAGGCAAGAAAAAGAGGGCACGGGCTTGGGAGCCGTGCCCTTTGCAGTTGGACGGAGAGAGAAGTTGATGGCTGAGGATGGATTTCTGGGAGTCCTCGCCAACAACGGCTTCAAGATCAAGATTAAGCCGGACCCTCGGAGCGAATTGTCATGGGAATGTAAAAAGATTAGCCGGGAGAGCGGGCAGCCTCCGGCCGCTGGTTCGACGTAAGCCAGGTCTTATCCTTGGGTGCGCTCCATGAATTCTTCCTGCCATGCCATCTGAATCGCTTCGAGCTTGCCTTCGTTCGAAGCCTTGGGGTCGCCTTTGAAGTCGGGCAGTTCAGTGACGTAGCGGTGCAGGTCGGTAAAGCGCACGGCGAGCGGATCGAGCTCAGGATGAACTTCGGAAAGCAGGATGCCGATGTCCTCGGCGTCGTCCCAGGTGAGAGATTTTGGCATGGAGTAGTTCCTTAATGAAGTTTCTAGTTTCCAGTTTCTAGTTTTCTGCTTCTTGTCCCGGCTGGAAACTAGAAACTAAGAAACTGGAAACTGTTTCTCAGTGATGTTCTTCCGAAATGTAATTCCGGTTCCAGGCTGGGATCTCGACCACGACCTTACCCGGCTTCGTGATCTGCACCTGGCAGCCGAGACGCGAGTTTAACTGTAAGTCGGCAGCCATGTCCAGACGGTCGGCTTCGTCGTCTTCCATCGGAGAAAGATTTTCGGCGCCTTCTTTTATCCAGACGTGGCACGTGGTGCAGGCGCAGTTGCCGCCGCAGGCGTGGTCGAGCGGGACGTGATAGTTCAGCGCGACATCGAGAATCGACTCTTCCTTGCCGTGATCTTGGTAAGGCAGCTTGCCGTGCTCGAACTGCACCATCTTGCCTTCGGGCAGGAAGGTAAGCTGGACCATATTTTCTTGGGGCGTGTTTTCGCCGGGAGCTTCTTCTGTGGCTGTGCCGGCGCCCTTATCGTTTTCTTCCAACATGAATGCTCCTCTTAGGAGATTGAGTAACGTAATTAGTAATTGAGAAATTCAAGAAACGTCGGGTTTTCAAATTACCCAATTACTCAATTACCAAATTACTCAATCATTCAAACTCTGCTTTCGCCATGGGATGCGGGGCCGTGGGGCCTTCGCCCATGTCGGCTTCGTCCATGGTTTTGCCTTGTAGGGCTGTCGAGACTGCGCTATCCATCATCAATTCGGCCAGGCGCGTTGTGCCCCGGTTAAGCGTGTCGATGGCCTTGCGGACCGCCTGGTAATCGTCTTCGGTATTTACCGCGACCAATGCCTTCTCCATCTTCGCAATCTTTTTCTTTTCGTCAGTGGTGAGGTGACCCCAGGCCGGGCTCTTCTTGCCTTTGTCAAGCGCGGCGAGGATTGTCGCGGCTTCGTTGCGCGCTTCGATGACCTGGCGCTGGCGGAAGTCTTCTTCAGCGCTATCGAAAGAGTCGAGAATCATGCCTTCGACTTGCTCGTCGGTGAGGCCGTAGCTGGGCTGGACCTGAATTTCCGATTCTTTGCCGCTGCGCTGCTCGCGCGCAGACACGTGCAGGATGCCGTTGGCGTCGATGAGGAATTTGACTTCAATGCGCGCCATTCCGGCCGCCATCGGCGGAATGCCCTTGAGATCGAAGCGGGCCAGAGAGCGGCAATCTTTTGCCAGTTCGCGCTCGCCTTGCAGAACGTGAATGGCGACGTTGGCCTGGCCGTCGACTTGCGTAGTGTAGAACTGAGTAGCCGACGCGGGGATGGTTGAGTTGCGCAGAATGATTTTGTCAGTCACGCCGCCCGCGACTTCGATGCCAAGCGACAGTGGCGTGACATCGAGCAAGAGCATGTTTTCGGTCGCTTCGGATCCTCCGCCGAGAATGTTCGCTTGCACCGCCGCGCCGAGCGCTACAACTTCGTCGGGATTCAAGTCCGTGTGCGGCTCGCGGCGGAAGAGTTCTTTGACCAGGGCGCGGACCTTGGGGATGCGCGTTGATCCACCGACGAGGACGACTTCGTCAATTTGCTCGGGCTTGAGGCCGGCGTCTTTCAGAGCTTGCTTGCAGGGGCCGATGGTGCGGTCGATGATCGGCTGGATTAGTTGCTCGAACTGCTCGCGGGTGATCTCGCGGAGATAGCGCTTGCCGCCGGGCAACTCAATATCGAGCTTCACAGAAAGTTGCGAGGAGAGCGCAATCTTGGCTTCGATCACGGCGTTGCGAATGGCTTGCACGGCTTCGGCATTGCGGCGAAGATCTTTATTGCGCAAATCGAGCCCAAGGTCACCGAGGGTGTCGTCGAGAGCGATGGTGATCAGCAGATTGTCGATGTCGTCGCCGCCGAGATGCGTGTCACCGTTGGTCGAGATGACTTCGAAGATGCCGTCATGCAGCTTGAGAATCGAAATGTCGAAAGTTCCGCCGCCGAGGTCGTAGACAGCTACGATTCCGTTTTGCTTCTTATCGAGACCGTAGGCCAGCGAAGCGGCGGTGGGTTCGTTGACCAGGCGCAAAACTTCGAGGCCGGCGATGCGGCCGGCGTCTTTTGTTGCCTGGCGCTGCGCGTCATTGAAGTACGCAGGCACGGTGATGACGGCTTTTGTGACTGGGACTCCGAAGAAGCGCTCCGCGTTGCGCTTGAGCTGGCGGAGGATGAGCGCGGAGATTTCCGGCGGGGTAAATGTCTTATCGCCGAGTTTGATACGAATCACTTCTCCGGCTTGCAGGTCTTCCGCGAGGCGAAAAGGGAAGAACTTCAATTCCGCCTGGACATCGTCAACCCCGCGTCCCATCAGGCGTTTGATCGAGTAGACGGCGCGCTCCGGCGTCTCGGTGAGGTACTTGCGCGCGGCGTTGCCGATGACGGGCTGGTTGTTCTCATCGAGGGCGACAACTGAGGGGACGAGATTCGATCCATCGTCGCCCGGGATCACGACAGGGCTCTCCCCTTGCATGAAAGCCACGAGAGAGTTCGTGGTGCCCAGGTCGATGCCGACGATGCGATCCGTAGTCATTCTGTGATTTTGCGATCGGGCAATTTTGCGATTGAAAATCCTCGCCGTTCAATTGCACAATCGCCCGATCACTCAATTGCTCAATTCTCTAGAACCTCGCTTACATCTCGAACCAGGTTTCGGATGTAGTTGCGGCGGTTCAGCAAGTCCACCATTTTGTTGCGCAAGTACTCGCGTTCTTCTTCCGAGACGGGCTGACCATTCAGTTGTCGCTGGATCATTCCATCCCACATCTTCCACTGCCCCTGAAGGTCGCGGAGAAGCGCTTCGTGCTTCTCCTCGAGTTCGAGTTTCTGCCGGCCGATTTCTTCGATCGAGGCGGGATCATCCTCGCCAATCTTCTTCTGCATGCGGAGTTCTTCGAGCTGCGAGTTTAGATCGAAGACTTCTTCCAGCAAGTCCGGAGGAACGATCTGCTTTTTCACTTCGCCCTTGGTACGCGCTTCCTCGGTCGCTGTTTTCGACTGTTCTTCGAGTTCCACACCTTCCAGCTTCAGGAGATACTCGGTGCGCTTGATCGGGTCCTTCAAGGTGCGGTGAGCGTCGTTGAGCAGGGAACTCTGTTGCAGGCTCCACTCCTGCTCCTGGCTTCCCGCTTGAGCGTTGAGATCGGGATGCAGTTTGCGGCTCAGTTCGTAAAAATCTTTATCCAGCGCAGCAACTTCGAGATTCAGCTTGCGCGGCAGGCCGAAGAAGGTGAAGTAGTCCACCGGTGCCGGAGGCTGAACCTTGCCGCAGGCCCGGCAGAAATGCACGGCGCGCATGGCGCCGCAGGACCAGCAGGATTGAGTTTCCTCCGGTGCGGGCTTCGCGGTAATCGTGGTCAAAGACGAATTGGTCATTTCCTGCCTACGTTTTCCGCCGCACGCAAACTGACGGCCCGTGGGCTGATCTGCTTTTGCGATTCGCTTCGTGGTGAGATTTCGCGGGCAGCGCCTGCCCTGAGCGAAGTCGAAGGGAGTGCCCGCGCCACACAATCAACCCACAAGCAAAACCTGCCACGATCAGGCGGAGAACGAAGTGCCGCAGCCGCATGACTTCGTGGCCTGGGGATTTACGAAGACGAATCCCTGCTGCATCAGTGTTTCCTGATAATCCAGAATCATACCGTGCAGATAGATAAACGACTTCGGATCGACGAACACGCGCACATCGTTGAATTGAAAAATCCGATCGCGCTCGCGCGGTTGCGTGTCGAACCGGACGTTGTAGCTCAGGCCGGAACAGCCTCCGCCCTGCACGCCGAGGCGCAGTCCGCCCTGCTCGGGTGAAATACCTTCCTTGGCCATCGCGCTGCGCACCTTGCCGAGGGCCTTCTCGGTGACCTGAATGCCTTTGGCCGGCGCGGTTGGCAATGTTTGTACGGTTTGTTCCGTTGCCGTTGTCATGTAATTCCTGACGCAATCCCTCAGCGGCTAAAGCCGCCACAAGTACGGGCCGCTTACGGCACGGCTAAAGTCGCGCCCTTCCCGTGTCTACTCCACATGCAGACGAAGCGCTTACCGCGTCACCGCGGACGCTACCGGCTCGGCTGCTTCTTGCTTTTTCTTCCAGTCCCCGATCGCCGCGCGAATCGCGTCCTCGGCCAGCACCGAACAGTGGATCTTTACCGGAGGAAGCGACAGCTCCTTCACGATGTCCATGTTCTTGATGGCGAGGGCCTCATCCACCGTCTTGCCCTTGACCCACTCGGTGGCTAACGAAGATGAAGCGATCGCGGAACCGCAGCCGAAGGTCTTGAACTTGGCTTCTTCAATGACATTCGTCTCGCGGTTAACCTTGATCTGCAGCTTCATGACGTCGCCGCACTCAGGTGCGCCGACCAGGCCGGTGCCAACGTCGGCGCTGCTCTTGTCCATCGAGCCGACGTTGCGCGGATTGTTGTAATGATCGATTACCTTATCGCTGTATGACATGCACTTCTCCTGAATTGCCTAAACTTTACCGCAGGGGCTAAAGCCCTTTTCCAATTAGAACCCTTGCGGCACGACTAAAGTCGTGCCCTGATACGAATCCCGCCACGAGGACTCGTCACAAACCCTAATGCGCTTCTCCTGCCCACTTCACATCTTTCAAATTGATGCCTTCCTTCGCCATCTCGTATAGCGGAGAGAGCTCGCGGAGGCGCTCGACGGTTTCGATGACGCGGTCGGCCACGTAATCCACTTCGGCTGCAGTGTTGAAGCGGCCGATGCCGAAACGGATCGAACTGTGCGCCAGATCGTCGCCGGTGCCGAGAGCCTTCAATACATAAGATGGCTCAAGCGTCGCAGAGGTGCAGGCCGAACCGCTGGAAACCGCGATGTCGTTGATGCCCATCAGCAGCGACTCGCCTTCCACGTAGGCAAAGCTAATGTTCAGGTTGCCGGGCAAGCGGTGCTCCATGGAGCCGTTGATGTAAGTTTCGTCGAGGCGGCTCATGATTCGGTCGCGCAGGCGATCACGCAAGCTGGCCAACTGAACGGCCTCGCGAGACATTTCTTCCGACGCGATGGCGCAGGCTTTGCCTAAACCAACGATGCCCGCAACGTTGAGCGTGCCCGAGCGCATCCCGCGCTCGTGCCCGCCCCCGTCGATGATGGGGGAAATCTGCACCCGCGGATTCTTGCGGCGCACGTACAAAGCGCCCACGCCCTTGGGACCGTACATCTTGTGCCCCGAAATCGACATCAGGTCGATGTTCTGCTTGTTCACGTCGATCGGAATCTTGCCCACTGCCTGCGTGGCGTCGGTGTGGAAGATGATGCCGCGCTCGCGACAGAGCTTGCCAATCTCGGCAAAGGGCTGCACCACTCCGATTTCGTTGTTCGCAGCCATGATCGTGACCAGGATCGTCTTGTCATCCATGGCGCGCTTCAGGTCTTCGAGGTCGATCAGGCCATCCTTCTGTACGGGCATGTAAGTGACGCGATAGCCGTATTTCTCCAGGCGCTTGCAGGTATCGAGCACCGCCTTGTGCTCGGTGACCGCCGTGATGATGTGATTGCCCTTCTCGCGGTACATCTCCGCTACGCCCTTGATGGCGAGGTTGTCGCTTTCGGTGGCTCCGGAGGTGAAAATGATCTCTTTGGTGGTGGCGCCGATCAGCTTGGCGATGCGCTCACGCGCTGTTTCCACGCCTTCTTCGCCCGCCCAACCGAAAGAGTGATTGCGGCTGGCGGCGTTGCCGAACTTTTCCATGAAATAAGGCAGTATCTCCTCCAGCACCCGGGGATCCATGGGTGTGGTGGCGTGGTTATCCATATAAATGGGCAGCTTCACTCCCTGGGGAGCGATGTGCTGCGTGACTGGGAGTTGCTGGGGGACCTTTACATCCGTGCTCATAATTGCTTCTCCTACCTCGTTAGATGCTTGATCTTTTTCTTCTCGACTCAATTCTCCATTAAATGATCGTCACCAGCTCGGCTGGCTTGACAGGGGCACTTCCAGCCGTCTCCGGTTCTTCCCGCATATGCGAAATCTTGATGCGCTTCAGCACCGCTTCAATGCTCTCATTCACCTTGCGCAACGGTTCGCGGATGTTGCAGCGATTGCTCTGACCGCACTCCCCGCGAACGGTGACACACGACGTGATGAACAGCGGGCCGTCGATGGCCTCAATCACTTCGAAAGCGGAAATCGTGTGCGCGGCGCGCGCCAGCCGGTAGCCGCCGTTGGTGCCGTGCTGCGAATGCAGCAGACCAGCCTTGGCCAGCCGCTGCAAAATCTTCGCCAGAGCTTCAGGCGGAATCCCGAACGAATCGGCAACGTCTTTCGCGCTGGCGCTGCGAGTTCCTTCGTCAGCGTGGTCGGCCAGATGCTTCATGGCCATCAGAGCGTAGTCCGCTTTCTTGGTTAGCTTGAGCATCCTAAGTTCCGAGCTACTAACTCGGCACGGACTTCTGAATCACGTGAAGCCCGACTACATAGGTCGGATTTAATTCCGACCTTTTCCGTCGCAATTTATTCTACGTCCATACCCCCAGATTACGCAAGCCCTCGCAGTCGGATGCACGAACTCGCATTGAATGGTAACTATTGGCGATTGAATAGCTTAGCGTTTGGCGATGATTTTGGTCGGAATTCCTTTTAGGGGGCGCGGCTACCGGGTTTAAATTTGTCGACTTTGCAAAGAAATTCACTGCCCTGTAACGCTGAGGGACTTGACAACTCACGAAGCGAGGATAAAATACCCGGAAATTCGCGCGAATCGGTCCCTCCGCATTCTATAAGGGGGACGCTTCCGGATTATGACCTCAAAGCCGTTCTCGCACCCTCAAAACGCCGGGAAGCAACCTTGCAAGCATCCGCGGGTGCAAATCGTGAGCCGCGACGTAGACGCCGAATTCGTCGAATGCCTCGAGTGCCGCGAAGTCTTCGAGTCCAGCGAACTCAAGGACATGAGCATCGAAGAAAGCACCGAAGGCGAAGCCCAGGAATCGTAGCTTAGGAATCGAAGCCCAGGAATCGTAGCCGAGGTTCGGCCCTAGTCACCAAAGTAACCCCGCGCTCTCGATTCGCCTTGTTGCCGGCCGAAAAGCCCTGTTAGTCTGCGGGCCGGGGGCGTGTATTCCGCCCATTGCAAACTCATGCCTGCCACAGCGCTGGTCGTTGACGATTCCATGCTGATCCGCTACACCGTTTGCCGCTTTCTCGAAGGGCGCGGTTTTGCGGTTGAGTCTGCCACAAACGGCCTGGAGGCCTTGACAATTCTAGATCGCGTGCATCCTGACCTGATCGTTACCGACATGCAAATGCCCAAGATGTCGGGCAGCGAACTGATCACTGCCCTGAAGAAGAACGCAAAGACCGCAGGCATTCCAATCATTATTGTTGCAGGCCGCGCCAGCGGATTCGACGAAAAAGAAAAACGCGCCAACTTCGCCATCTACAAAGATATCGACATCCAGGGCCAACTCGAAAAGGCGCTCGATGCAGTCATGGGAAAAAGCTTCGGGCAAGGGGCGGGGAAGTAAGCTTTTCGCAGCCAGCAATTGGCAACTAGCCTGAACCCTGAGCCCAGATTAGCGCAAAAGAAGACTGGCCTCGGCGGAAAAATCCATAGCAGCAAAATCCTTTGCCAGGAACTTGGGATAAGCCGCAGCCGCAATCATTGCGGCGTTGTCGGTGGAAAGCGGCCGCGACGGAAAATATACCGGCAGGCCCTCCTGGGCGCCGTCCCGCTCGAATGTGCTTCGCAATTCGCTGTTTGCCGCCACTCCGCCGGTGACGAAAAGCGTAGCCGCATCGTAGGCGCGGGCCGCGGCCAAAGTCTTCCCAACCAGATCTTCGATAATCGCGCGCTGAAACGAAGCGACCAGGTCGAGAGTCCGCTTGTCGCAATTCGCCAGGTAGTCCTCGAGCTTCGGTTTGGAGATATTAGTCAAAGCCTGGCGGCGGATTTCGATGGAGCGATGCATGTCGTGAATCTCGACGTAGCGCAACACAGCGGTCTTGATGCCGCTGTAAGAATAGTCAAAGCGCGGGTGATCGCCTTCTACTTCTTTCTGTCCGCCCCGGTATTCTCTACGATGGTCCCGGCGGTCGCGGTGCTTGATCTGTGCCGGCGGGAACTTCACGGCAGTCGGGTCGCCATGGGGAGCGAGCCGGTCGATGATCGGACCTCCGGGATAGCCCAGGCCAAGCAGCTTTGCGACTTTGTCGAAGGCTTCGCCGGCGGCGTCGTCGCGTGTGTGGCCGATGTTCTCATACGTCCAGCCTTGATTCTTCTGCGCCGCCAGATACAGGTGAGTGTGTCCTCCCGATACAACCAGGGCGAGCACGGGAAATTGCAACTCGTGATTGCCTTTCTGGCGCTCTTCCAGCAGAACCGCATGGATGTGACCTTCCAGATGGTTCACCGCAATCATCGGCTTGTCGAGCGCAAACGCCAGAGCCTTGGCATAACTGATGCCAACCAGCAGCGCCCCAGCGAGTCCGGGACCCTGGGTGACCGCAATTGCATCTACGGACTTATAAGTTTGATTGGCCTCAGCCAGCGCTTGCCGCACGACGGGGACAATCGCCCGCAAATGCTCGCGGGACGCCAGTTCTGGCACGACGCCGCCGTAAGGCTGATGCGTCGCGATCTGCGAAGCCACCACGTTCGAAATCACCTGCTCGCCCGAGCGCACCACCGCCGCGGCGGTTTCGTCGCAGGAACTTTCGATTCCGAGGATGTAGGCGTCTGGCATCACACTATATTATTAGAACTTCATGGCTGACCTGCTCAAACACGTAGCGGACTCGGGATTTCCGTTCGTCGAACGACTGATCCATCTGTTCGTCGGCGGCTCCGAATTGCACGGAGCCAAGGTCCACGGCACCGACGATCTCGATATCTACGGCCTCTATGTAGAACCGCCAGAACTAGTCCTGGGCCTGGACTCGATGCCGCACTTTGTCTGGTCCACGGCAGGCAATGAGCGAAGAAACGGACCAAAGGATGTCGACATCACCCTGTACTCGCTGAAGAAGTGGGCCGGACTTGCATGCAAGGGCAACCCCACAGCGTTGCACTTCCTCTTTGCCGAGAGCGCAGTCCGCAGCAAGACATGGACAAATATTGTGACGCGCAGAGATGTTTTTCTGTCGCGCTCCTGCGTACCGCAGTTTCTTGGCTTCGCCGATGCTCAATTGAAGCGCATGACTGGAAAATTGGGTCGGGGCAAGAAGGGGCAGCGCCCGGAACTCGAAGAAAACTACGGTTACGACGTCAAGGCCGGGATGCACGTCCTCCGGCTGCTCTACGAGTGCCAAGAACTGGTCACAACCGGGAAGATTACGCTTCCGCGGCCGGAACGTGATGTGCTCATTCGCGTTCGCACCGGCAAGTACTCTATGGATAAAGTGTTGGCAATGGCTCAGAAACAGTTTGCCGATTGTGGGGAAGCGGCGAAGACCTCATTCTTGCCGGAAAAAATTGACCGCAGAGCTGTCTCGAAGCTCCTGGCGGAATCCTATCGCGCAGCCTGGATTGCCGCGAACTGAACCGTCATATGTCTAAAGACTTTGCCACGTCGATCATCCAAACCCTGCGCCAGCAAGGCTTTCAAGCCTACCTGGTGGGGGGATGCGCGCGCGATCTTCTGTTGCATCGCGAACCGGCGGACTACGACATTGCAACCAGCGCAACTCCCACGCAAGTGATGGAGATTCTTCCCGAAACCTACGCCGTGGGCGCGCAGTTTGGCGTGGTCCTGGTGCCGCTGCCGGAGGAGCAGACAAACGATGACGATAATGCGTTGAAGAAAACACGCGCGGTCGAGGTGGCCACCTTCCGCAGTGATCACGGCTACTCCGACGGGCGCCGTCCCGATGAAGTGCTCTTCACCGAAGACCCGCGCGAGGACGTTGCCCGCCGCGACTTCACGATCAACGGCATGATGCTCGATCCGGCGAGCGGAGAAGTGCTCGACTTTGTGGGCGGACGAAATGACCTCGAAGCAGGCATCATCCGCGCCATCGGCGATCCCACGCAGCGTTTCGCGGAAGACAAACTTCGTATGCTGCGCGCCGTACGCTTCGCAGCACGCTTTGAATACGAAATCGAAGCGGAGACGCTGGCCGCGATCCAACGCCATGCTCACGAAATCCAAATCGTCTCCCGTGAGCGCGTTCGCGATGAACTCACCCGAATGCTCACCCAGGGTCATGCGCGGCGCGCATTTCTGCTGCTGGATGAGTGCGGGCTGTTGCAAGAAGTCTTGCCTGAGATCACGGCGATGAAGGGCGTCCAGCAGCCGCCTGAGTTTCATCCCGAGGGTGATGTCTTTGTTCATACACTTCTGCTGCTGGAAAATCTGCCGAACCCGTGCCCGCCCAGGCTGGCCTGGGGCGCGCTGTTGCACGATGTGGGCAAGCCGGCGACGTTCCGCGTTGGGCCTGACAGGATTCGCTTTGATAATCATGTGGACGTGGGCGTCAAGATCGCTGAGGAAATCTGCGATCGACTGCGATTCTCGAACTCCGATACCACTCAGGTGCTGGCGCTGGTCGACAATCACATGCGCTTCAGTCACGCCACACGCATGAATCAGTCGACGCTGAAGAAATTCCTGCGCATGCCCGCCTTCGACGAACATCTCGCTTTGCACCGCGCCGACAGTCTGGCCAGCCATCGGGATCTGAGCACGTATGAGTTCGTCCAAGAAAAGCTGAGGGAGATTCCCCCGGAAAAGATTCGCCCGGCGGCGTTGGTCACCGGCGATGACCTGATTGCTGCGGGATACGCGCCGGGTCCAAAGTTCCGCGAGATTCTCGAGGCCGTTGAAGATGCTCAACTGGACGGCCGACTTGGTTCGCAGGAAGCGGCACTCGAATTTGTCAAAGGCGCATTTCCACTCTCCGGCGGAACTGGCATGTCCGTATAAAAAGCATAAAAACAGTTTTCCACAAGCTGGATATGTGACATTTGACCTTGCGCCTCATCCAAAATAAGTCCATGATCGCAAAGCCGGGCGAACTGAGTGTTTGAAAAATTCGCGTCCGCAAGTCTTTTATTGTGAAGATTTTGTCCGCAAGTTATTGCGGCCCTTAGATTACTTCTCAATTGCCCGCTACACCGATGATTCCAATGGACCGAGGGGGAGGGGGGTACCAGAAAGTGAACAGATTTTGTCGGTCCGTCGTCTTCGCGCCGAAACTATATTTCAGGGCGAAATTCACAGCCGCATTCGTGGCAGACCTGCATAATCTCCCATCGGGAACCTGCTAGAATCGGAATCCCAATCTCTCATATAGCGAGGAGCTTTATTGGAGCAGGCAGGCGCAGGGCTGGAAAAGATTGTGATGGGCTCGTTGCGGCGTGTGCCGCAGAATGAAGCCCCGCTGCTTGCTTGGCCCTTGGTTTGCGGTTCAGCCGTGGCCGACCGTACACGGGCTCTGGAGTTCGCTGGCGCCGTGCTGCGCGTCGAGGTTCCCGATGCCGGATGGAAGCGCGAGTTGCAGGGCCTTGCTCCACGTTACCTCGCCCAGATCAATCGTTACGCCGGGCAGAAAGTGGAGAGGATAGAGTTTGTGATTCGGCAGAGCTGAACCGGGCATCTTTCCCAAGAGATTGATTCACGAAATTATGAAGGTCACAGAAAAAGACGTTGCCTACGTGGCCGATCTGGCGAACCTGGAACTTTCCAGCGACGAACGCGCCGGCATGGTGCGGGATTTGAATTCGATTCTCAGTTACATCGAGAGACTCAACCAACTCGACACGTCGAACATCGAACCGATGGCGCAAGTGTCGGATCGCTACGGCGTCGACGAATCCAAACAGGGCAGCGAAAGATTTGCCTACGCGAATCGCGACGACGTGGTCGAGGGACTGCGCAAATCTTTACCGCAGGAAGTCGCGCTTCAGAACGCGCCGGATACGGACGGAACGTTCTTCCGCGTGCCGAAGGTGATCGAAAGATAGTGGTCGGTTTGCGGCGCAAGGCGGTTCACTGACCACTGGCCACCAGCCACTGGCCACTTTATTTATGGAATCGACCCAACACACAATCGACTCCGCCCGGTCCGCCGTCCAGGAGCGCAAGACGACTGCGTTCGCGCTCGCCGAAGCCCACTACGCACGCATCGATAAAGAAGATGGACAAATCGGCGCATTCCTTACACTCTGCAAAGAGCGAGCATTGGAGCAAGCCGACCGCATCGACCGCATGGCTGCTGAGGGAAAGCCGTTGCCGCCGCTGGGCGGCGTGCCGATCGCGATCAAAGATGTGATGTCAACTCGCGGAGTACGTACGACGGCGGGATCGAAAAGTCTGGGCCACTACATACCGCCTTACGATTGCACGGCGGTCGCGCGCATGGAGGCTGCGGGAGCGGTGGTGCTGGGCAAGACGAACTGCGACGAGTTTGCCATGGGCTCATCGAACGAGAACTCGGCGTTTCATCCCGTGCGCAATCCGCGCGACTTGGACCGCGTGCCAGGAGGATCTTCCGGCGGTTCGGCAGCGGCGGTTGCCGCGAACATGGCTGTGGTCGCGCTCGGTTCAGACACGGGCGGATCGATCCGGCAGCCGGCGTCGTTCTGCGGGGTCGTGGGGTTAATGCCCACCTACGGACGAGTCTCGCGTTACGGGCTGATCGCGTTTGCGTCTTCGCTCGACCACATTGGGCCGCTCGCTCGGACGGTAAAAGACGCAGCGATAGTGTTGAGCACAATCGCGGGACGCGATCCGATGGATTCAACCTCTGCCGACGTGCCGGTGCCAGACTACTTGGCCGGATTGGGAAAGCCCGTGCGGGGCTTGACGTTAGGGGTTGCCAAAGAGTATTTCGGCGACGGACTCGACGATGAAGTCCGCCATGCAGTTGAGTCGGCAATCGACAAGCTAAAGGCTTTGGGCTGCGAGGTCGTGCCGGTTTCGTTGCCGCACACGCCGTATGCGATTCCAGCTTATTATTTGATCGCAACTGCGGAAGCGTCTTCCAATCTAGCCCGCTATGACGGCGTGCGCTACGGCTACCGCGCGCCGGGAGTGAAGTCGCTCTCTGAGATGTATCGGCGGAGCCGCGATGAGGGTTTCGGCGCCGAAGTGAAACGCCGCATCATGCTCGGCACTTATGCGCTGAGCGCGGGTTACTATACCGCTTATTACTTGAAGGCACAGAAGGTACGGACTTTGCTGACTCGCGATTTCGAAGAAGCCTTCGGCAAGGTGGATGCGATCGTAACCCCGACCAGTCCGACGGCAGCCTTTCGGCTGGGCGAGAAGTCGAACGATCCGCTGGCCATGTATCTGGCTGACATCTACACCGTCACGGCAGATTTGGCAGGGATTCCCGGCATTTCAATTCCATGCGGCGAAACGAAAGAGAAGCTGCCCATAGGATTTCAGATTCTGGGCAAGCACTTTGACGAAGCGACCGTGCTGCGCGTGGCGCACGCGTATGAGCAAGCCTAGATTAGCTCGTAGTAGCGTTCTCCAGCGCATGCGCGGCAAAGCACTTTCTCTTCCGTGCGCACTTCTCTACGAAAGTTGATCCCTTCGCCGCACGCCTGACAAACCACGCGATCGCCTTTGTATCCGGGGAATTCCTCGGGTGGTAAATCCACCTTCACCCACTGAGACGTGAACAGGTCGTCATCTGATATTTCGCGATAGGCCAGCATCTGCTGCCGGTTCTTGTCGGCGATTTCCGGATGCATCTGGCGGGCAAGAGCTTTAGAGGATTCTTTGGCCGCAATGCGGATTGCCTTGCCCGTGCTGACGTCCACAAACGTTGCAGCAACTTTTCCCCAGTCGCGGAACTTCAGAGCGCGCTTGCCCAACCGGCAACCGGTGACTACGGCCACGGCGTCAGTGGCGCAGCGGTCGATCTCGACGAAGGTCACGAGCCGCTTGCGGTCTTCCTTATTGCCGCTCGGATCATCAATCCCGAGTTTGACCAGGCCCAGCATTGCCAGCCGCACACCCAAGACCTGCCCAGCGCAGAGATGTCCGTGGGCTTGCTCGGCGTCGCAAAGATATTCGTCGAGGGATTTCATAAGAGCCGTCAGCGCCCAGCCGTCAGCCTTCAGCTTAACACCGACAGAACTACTTTCTTCGCCAGCGCACGCCGTCCTTGGTATTCTCGATGATTATGCCAGCGGCGGTGAGTTCCGCGCGCAGAGCGTCGGACACTTTGAAGTTGCGTCCACGGCGAGCAGCTTCCATCTCGGCGATTTTCTTTTCGATGTCGGCGTCAGAGAGTTGGCCGGATTGCACCGCCTCCCGCAGTCCCGCACTGATGTCTTTCTCGCGGCCTTCTGCCAACGCCCAATCGAAGACCTGCCTCATCTTAGGCCCATCGTCATCTCTAATCACGGCGAAAATCTCATCGAACTTCTCCAGCGTGGCGAGCAGCGGCACCGCATCGTCCTTATTGATCTGGCCGGAATCAAGCGCGGAATTGGCGCTGCGCACCATCTCGAAGATGGCGGCCTGCGCCTGCGCAGTGTTGAGATCGTCATCGAGCGCGGCTTGCATGCAATCGGTAGTCTCGGCGCCAAGCGCCTGCATCTCCGGGTTGGAGCCAGGCGGAAAATTCCCTGCGCTCAAACGCTGGCGGAAGTTGCGCAGACGTTCCACCGAAACCGCGGCTTGCTTGAGTCCATCGAAAGTAAAGTTCAGCTGGTTTCTGTAGGGAACCGACGTAAGCAAATACCGGATTGACGACGGCTTATGCCCCATCAAAACCAGATCGCGGAGCGTGTAGAAGTTCCCCAGGCTCTTCGACATCTTCTCGCCTTCGACCAGCAGAAAGCGCACGTGGAACCAGAAGCGCGCAAAAATCTTTCCCGTGAGCGACTCCGACTGCGCAATCTCGTTTTCATGATGCGGGAAAACCAGATCCTCTCCGCCGGCGTGCAGATCGAAGCTCTCGCCTAGTTCCTCCATCGACATCACCGAGCACTCCAGGTGCCAGCCCGGGCGTCCCGGCCCGATCGATGTATCCCACGAAGCCTCGCCCGGCTTGGGCGCTTTCCACAACGCGAAGTCGCGCGCGCTGTCTTTGTCGTATTCATCGACGTCCACACGCGCGCCGTCGAGCATCCCGCTGAAATCTTTCTTTGAGAGCTTCCCGTACTGCGGAAACTTTGCGATGCGGAAGTAATACGATCCGTCGTCGGTGCGGTAGGCGATCTCCTTCTCGACCAATTTGGCCACGAAATCCGCCATCTGGGCAATATGTTCGGTGGCGCGCACCAGCTTCGGCTCCTCAATCCCGATCAGGGCGGAGTCTTCGAGAAATGCTTTCTCGTACTTGGCCGTGTACTGCCGAATGCTGACTCCATCGCGGGCCGAGTCGCGAATGATTTTGTCGTCCACGTCCGTAATATTCATGACATAACGCACTTTGTAGCCCGACTGCCGCAAGAACCGTTGCAGCAGGTCGACGGCAATAAAGGTTCGGAAGTTGCCAATATGCCCGTAATCGTAAACGGTGGGGCCGCAGGCATACATGCGGACTTCTTTGTCGCGGAGCGGATGAAATTCTTCCACCTTCGAGGACATGGTGTTGTAAAGGCGTAAGGCCATAGCCGATTGCGTACTCAGAGATGAACCCCCAATTCTAGGGGGATGCCGGAAAGAGGGTCAACTGGCGCGTCCGGGGGCGGAAGTATGCTGAGGCAACCCGTGAGTGTGCGCGCGCAGCCGGTGCTGTACAAGAAAAACGTAATGCAGCGCGGAGATTATCGTGAAAGCGAACGTAGCGCGCAAGAACACGGTGCGCGTAATCCAGATCCAGCGCGCCGGCCGTATCGAGGCCAGCAACACGAAAAACACCGCGGCGATCTGGGAAAAAGTGTTCGCTTTCCCGAAGATGCTGGGCCGGAAGTCGCGTAGTCCCGCGATGGCGAATAGTACGGCGCTCGCGGCCAAAATGGAAATATCCCGGCTGAAGACCAGCACGGTAAACTTCCACGGAATCTTGTGCAGAATGGAGAGCACCAGAAACATCGTGCTCAACAACAGCTTGTCTGCGATCGGATCGAGATACTGGCCGAGCAGAGTCTGCTGGTGCAGCTTGCGAGCCAACAGTCCATCGAGCCCGTCGCTGAATCCGGCAACCACGAAAAGCGAGAGCGCCCAGAAGTAGCGCCCTTCCACCAATTCGATCACGATAAATGGAACGAAAACCATTCGCAGCAGCGTGAGCTGGTTGGGTGCGGTGAAGATTTGGGAAACGTTCATGCCCGATCCCTGACCGGGTGAACCATGGCCTGATGATCAGTTTTCCTGCCCGCTCCGGCAGAATTCAGCATCTCCGCCGGCTCAAGCCCGGTCTTGGCCGAGAAGCGCTGCGAAAGCGAAGGCAAACTGCCGTCGGGAAGATCCAATTCGATGCGTTCAATGCGGTGCATCGGAAAAAAGACGACCGCCGGAGTGAACGATTCGCCATCCTTGACCATCACGACCAGATCTTCAAAAGACGCCAGTTCGATGCCGCTCATGCTCAGTCCTTCCGGAGCCAACGCGAGAACCCTTCCCCAGAATTTGTCTCGAGGATTGCCCAGCGTGACAACCACCATGGCTCCAGGCGAAAAGGGCCCGCAAGCGGGCACTCCTGCGGCGGACTTATCGTCATCTCGCTGCGAGTCTGTCGGCATACAACGATTGTCGCCGCCGCAAGCGTGACTTGCAACTGGCAACTGCGGTTCGCCAACACTACGGCAGTCGACAAGCCACGAAACCGCAATCCGATCTCAAGCAAAAACACCCAGAAGAGAAATTGTCTGGAGAACTCCGCCGTGGAAAGGCGCGCATTACGCTGCGTGGACTGTTCCCGCCTCTTCACGGGCGCGCTGGATGTCCTTCACATCGCCGAGCAGGATCACGGCGCATCCCGGCTTAACCGTAAGTGTATCGGGGGGGTTGACCCACATTTGGTTCGTGTCCGACTTAACCGCTAACACCAGCAGATTGAAGTTGCGATGCAAATGGAGGTCCTTAAGCGGTTGCCCTGCCCATGGAGGACCCGCGACTTCGATTTGTTCCACCCTTACGGTTTGGGACTGGGATTTCAGCATTAAGTCCAAAAACCCAACTACATGGGGGCGGATCACCTCACTAGCCATTCGCAGCCCTCCAATACGGCTGGGTGATACTGTGGAATGCGCTCCCGCCCTCAGCATACGCTCGGAGAATCGCTCGTCCGCAGCCCGGGCCACAATGCGCATTTTAGGAAATCGTTGACGCACGATCACCGTTACCACCAGATTATCCTTGTCGTGCGGCAAGGCAATCACGATGCCTTTGGCACGCTCGATGCCTGCCTTCTCGAGCACTTCTTCTTCGGTGGCGTCGCCAATCACGTAGATTAGGTCGTTAACAAAGGCAGGGTGGGATTCGCGAAGGCGCTTTACGTTCTCCTCAAGGAGTTCGATGGCTATATGAGGAGTCCCGCTTTTCTGTAATTCGTCGAGCGCATGCCGCCCCGTATCTCCCAGGCCGCAGATAATGAAGTGGCCGGTTGTCTCGTTGATTCGTTTTTGCATTCTACGTCTCCGGAAATGATTGGTGGTCTCTACTTCCACCAGGAAGGCAGCCACCACCGAGAAGACATAGACGGTGAGAGCCACGCCGACTAGAACTACGCCAAGGTTGAATACCCGCAACAGCGGGTTGTGGCTGGTGTCAACTACTTCGTAGTAACCGACCCCAGCCAGAGTGATGACCGACATGTATAAAGCTTGAAGGAAGTGAACCGAGCGGCCACCCAGCAAGAGGTAGCCCGTGGTGCTGATGGCGATGATGAGGAGCAAAACTCCAACTGCGAGGAGCAGTCTTTTGCGCAGGGCCATTAAACAAAATCTCGCGACTTCGGGGCCAAAGTCGCCGTGATTTTAGCACAGTCAGTGGCCGCCTACAACGGCGCTAAATGGCGTGTAGTGGTCAGTTTGCCGGAAACAAAAACAGATGTACCACTAAGGACAAAAAGGTACACGAAGGAGAAACGCTGAAACTAAGAGCGTTTCTATCTGCGCCATTCGTCAATGAGATTGGCTACGAGCCCGGTCCATCCCGTTTGGTGGCTGGCGCCTAACCCGGCTCCAGTGTCACCGTGAAAATACTCATTGAAGAGCAGGTAATCACGCCAGTTGGGATCGTTCTGGAGTTTGCTGTACTCGCCAAAACAGGCCCGTCGGCCCGCCGGATCCCGAACGAAAATATTAATCATCCGATTTGCAATCTCTTCCGCCATTTTGCGAGGACTCACCGGCTTGACTTTGCTGTCACCCGAGGGACGGACCTTAAAGGAAGACCCCAGGGCATCGCTGAACCGCAGCAGCGAGTGAATCAACAGATAGGAGGTCGGGAACCACACCGGACCACGCCAATTCGAGTTCCCGCCCTTTACTTGCGCTTCTGAGTCAGCCGGTTCGTAACTCACCCACCGATCGCCTAAATGGAACGGATGCTTCTTGTGATATTTGGAGAGACTTCGAATCCCATACGGCGACATAAACTCGTCGGGATCCCACAATCGTGCGGCCATCCGTTGGAACTGTTTGGAATCTGCGATCGAGAGAACGTAGTGCCGTTCCGAATCTGAATCAATCATGTAACACGCATTACCCACGAGGTCAGGGCGGTTCTCGATAAACCACTCCACGTTGTTGAGAAAATCGGGGTGAGGCTGCAAGTCCGCTTTGCTCAAAATTTCGATGGCAAACAACGGGATAATCCCGACCAGCGATCGCAAGCGCAGTTTATGAAACTCCCCATTGGGAAAGCGCAGGACGTCATAGAAGAAGCCATCGTCTTCGTCCCACAGTTGATAGTCGCGGCCGCCCATTTTCTTCATGGCCGCCCCGATGTAGACAAAATGCTCGAAGAACTTTGTTGCCAGTTGCTCATACGCGCGATCGCCCTTAGCCAGTTCCAGGGCGATGCGCATCAGATAAAGACAGAAGAAACCCATCCAGCCGGTGGCGTCGGATTGCTCAAGAATGGCGCCACCCGGCAACTCCTGCCCGCGATCCACCACGGTAATGTTGTCGAGCCCGAGGAATCCGCCTTCGAAAACGTTGTTGCCCTTGCGGTCTACCCGGTTGACCCACCATGCGAAGTTGATCAACAACTTGTGCAAACAGCTTTTCAAAAAAGAGACATCGCCCTTTCCGCTGCGGCGTTTCTCGGTCTCGTAAATTTGCCAACACGCCCACGCCTGAACTGGGGGATTCATATCGGAAAATTCCCATTCATATGCGGGAATTTGCCCGTTCGGGTGCTGGAACTGCTCGAACATGAGCACCCACAGATTTTCCTTGGCAAAATCCAGATCGACCAGGGCGAGTGAAACGCACTGGAAGGCAAGGTCCCATGAGGCAAACCAGGGGAACTCCCACTTATCGGGTACAGACAAGACGCGCATGGAGTTCAAGTGGCGCCAATGGATATTGCGACCGCGCTTCCGGGAATCTGGCGGAGCCCATTTCGGATCATCGCCATCCAGCCAGCGCTCTACATCGAAAAGATAGATTTGTTTACTCCAAAGCATTCCGGCCAGCGCTTGCCTCTGCACAAGCCGCTCATCTGACGTAGCTTTGGGAGGATGCACGGTTTCGTAGAATTCGTCGGCCTCATCCCGCCGCAAACGGACAACCTCTTGCACGTTTGCCAGAGCATCCTGTTTCGGCTGTGCCAGCAGCCGCAACCGCAAAACGGCGGACTCGCCGGGTTCGATCTGGTAAACGTAGTGAATACAAGCCTTGGTTCCGCCGTCGTACTTGACGCAAGGTTCGTCGTTGATGATGTAACGGTGGAAAGCGTCCTTGACGAAAGGTTTCCGGCTCTTGGCCCAATCGCCATACACACGAGGGGCGTTGGTTTCGTTATCGGTAAATAAGACTTCACCCAAAGGAGCGTAGAGATAATGCTTGCCCAGAGTGTAAGGGCCCTGGACGTGGAGATTGACGGCGGTCGTAGAACCGTCCGCGACCAAGGCGAGGTGATCGTGGTTCGCCGAATGAGGCACGATGCTAGGTTCCGGGCCGGGAGGATTTGTCCAGGCCCAGGTGTTGCGAAACCACAGATGCGGGAGGATGTGGAGTTCCGCCGTTTCAGGGCCCCGGTTAAAGGCCTCGATCTGGATGCAAATGTCTTCAGGACCGGCCTTGGCATACTCAACAAAAACGTCGAAGTAGCGGTCTTCGTTGAAAACGCCGGTATCGATTAATTCGAATTCAGGTCCCGACCAGCGCGCGTTTTCCGCCACGAGGCGGCTGTAGGGGAATTCCTGTTGCGGGTACTTGTACAGCATCCGCATATAGCTATGAGTGGGGGTGTTGTCGAGGTAATACCAATATTCCTTGGCATCTTCTCCGTGGTTGCCCTCAGGCGAGGCTAGCCCGAACATACGTTCTTTAAGGATGGGATCGCGGCCATTCCAGAGCGCCAGTGCAAACACCAGCAACTGATAACGATCGCAGATGCCAGCAATGCCGTCCTCGCCCCAGCGATACGCCTTACTGCGGGCCAAGTCGTGCGGGAAATAGTCCCACGCACGGCCGTCGGGGCTGTAGTCCTCGCGCACCGTGGCCCAGGATCGGTCCGAAACGTATGGGCCCCATTTGCGCCAAGGCTGAACTGTGCCAACGAACGGCTCATGCAAGCGCCTGTGCTCGGCGGTTATGGCGTCTCGCGTCGAACGTGCTTTAGAGCGTTCGCTTGCCATCTCGGAGTAGGCCCTTCGGCCGGGACAGGGCCAGGTCGGGTGATGGGGAAATATTTAGTTTCATCTTCAGGGCTGCGAGCTGGCAGTTTGGATTCCATGGGGCAACAGCGCTTTCACTTTTTGCATTTCGGCGGCAAAGACAGGCGCGTTGTAGGCCGAAGGATTGCTTAATTGCTTGAACAGACGGTCAATGGCCGCACGCAACTCCGGTTGATTCCCAACCTTCTCGTTCTTCTCGTAAGCAAGCGCCAACGAGTCGAGCGCCATCGCGGCCTGCTCAGCGGAGCGTTCGCCCTGCTCGGCGATTAAGTTACCATCCGCGGCAATGGCCTGCATGACGCGAATGGTCAGGTTGGCGTCGTACTGCTGGCGGCGCACTTGTTGCAAAACCTGATCGGCCAGGGTGGAAGCCGTTTTTGCGGCAGCGGCAATCTGTTCGCGATCTCCCCAACTTCCCACGAGTCCGGATACTTGATCGAGATTGGCGTCGAGTTGTTTGCCGGTGTCCGGACTTATCTGCTTCACCAAGTGGCGAAACACGATATAACGCGAAGCATTCCAGGCCGGAGCGCCGGGCGTGCGTCCCGAGTAGCCTGCGGCCTGCCGCCAACTGTCCTGCGGCTGCGTCAGACTGTGATGGCAGGCAAAACATTCCAGTTCGGCAAACTCAGGCCAGCTCTTTGAGCTGGAAGCGCTGCGGCTAAGGCGATTGAGAGTCTCGCGCAACTCTACGCCCTGCCCAATCGCCCACTCCTGAACACCTTCCCACACATTCTGGTTGTCAGGAAACTTCCAATGACGCGGCATCACGGCGCTAAACGTATCCAGCTCAAAGGTAAGGTCGGGATGTCCCGCTGCAATCATTTGATGGTCGACTCGCTTGTCGGGAGTGCCGACGTGGCAGGTCATGCATTTCTCCGAGCGGGCGGCCAGATCGCGAGTGTCATACATTCCCAGCTTCAGCGACTGTTCGTGCGTCCATCCCTTTGCGGTATGGGGGCCGAGCCAGCCCACCGCGGGCCCGTGGCAATTTTCACAGCTCACTCCCTCATCCATTTGGAACGACTGCGCACGCAGGTTGGAGGCAACATTAATTGAATGGCAGACCAGGCACTTCTCTGCCTGATTGGGATTGCTCGCCAACTTGAGGATCTTTCCCATCCGCATGGAAACGGGATTAGAAAGCATGTTGTAGGCGCGCGCGTGCTTGTCCTGTGCCGCCCAGATGCTGTACTCATTCTGCCAAACACGAGTGACCGTTTTCTGAGTAACGCTGCCGTGACAATTGCTGGCGGCACAACCTCCGGGGCCACTGTACATCCCAACGTTGCCGCCACCGCTTGATGGTGTTTGTTGGGCTGCTGCTTCCGGTGTAGAAGCACTGATGATCAGCGAGCTGAGTGCAACAAGCAAAGTGGCAAGCAGCGATGTTCGGATGCACATGGCCATTCGCTCCCACAATGAGTTTTTCTGCCGCGCCCTACTACTGGCAGTCGAAGAGGCATATATAATACACCTCCCAAGCAAGCATGCAAGGCTTTCTGTTTGTCCGGATTTCGCATGCTCCGGTTCGGCAGGATAGTCAGCGCACTGCCTCCTACGCCACCGATATGGACAAGGAAAAAGGTCTTTGCTATAGTTCCAGCTCTTAGAGCGGCGGTGAAGATCCTGCTTCCGCAGCCGGTTTTATCGGCCCTCTTAGAATCGCGCAAAGGACATACAAGTCAGCGTCTCGTGGGCGGGGCATGTGTTTGAGGAGCTCAGAGCCGTTCAGCGGCAATTCGGTTATTTACCCGCCGACCAGTTACACGCTTTATCGGCGAAGCTGAAGATTCCTGTCAGCCAGATTCATGCTGTAGCGAGTTTCTATCCGCATTTCAATCTATCGCCTCCCCCTAAAGTCGATGTCCGCATTTGCTCCGACATGTCCTGTCACCTGCGCGGCGCTTGTGAGGTTCGCGAGGATCTGAAGCGGGCATTCCAGGGCGCTCCGGAAACCGAAATTACCATCCGCGATGCCTCTTGTCTGGGCCGATGCGACTCCGCACCCGCGTTATCCGTGAACGACACCATCTATTCGGGCTTGAGCCGCGAGCAAACGCTGGAAGTGGCACGGGCGGTAATGAGTGGACGAGGATTCCCGCATGTGCCGGTTAGTCGGGTTCGGGCGATCCTCGCTACGGACCCGTACAAGGGAGCGGGCGAGTATGCGGGGGTGCGGCGTCTGGTCGGGTCTCAAGATTTCCTTGGAACCATAGCCACTCTCAAGGCCAGCGGACTTAAGGGCCTTGGGGGAGCTGGCTTTCCCACCGGCAATAAATGGGAGATTGTGCGCAATGCAGCCGGGAAGAAATACATCGTTTGCAATGCCGATGAAAGTGAGCCGGGCACCATTAAAGATCGCTTCATTATGGAGCAAATGCCTCACCTGGTGATCGAGGGCATGATCCTGGCCGGATTAGTGACGGGGGCGAAGACGGGAATCATTTACATCCGGCACGAGTACGAGGAGCAGAAGGAGGCTCTTCAGCATGAGATCGATCGCTGCTATGCGATTGGAGTGCTCGGGCCGAAAGTGATGGGCGGTCAGGCCGGATTTGACCTGAGCATCTTTGTCAGCCCAGGGGGCTATATCTGCGGGGAAGAGAGCGCGCTGCTTGAGGCCATTGAAGGGCGTCGCGCTGAACCGCGCAACAAGCCGCCTTTCCCGGGCACCAACGGCCTCTATAACATGCCGACGGTCATCAACAACGTTGAAACATTTACTTTCGCAGCAGCCATCCTGGTTCGCGGCGTCGATTGGTTTAAGGCGCAGGGTCTGAATGGCATTGCGGGTTTGAAATTTGTAGGCATCAGCGGAGACGTGGAGGGGCCGGGCGTCTTTGAGGTACCGATGGGAACGTCCTATTCTGACTTGATCTACCGTTATGCCAAGGGAATCAGCGGCAACCGCAAGCTGTTAGGGTTCGCTCCATCGGGCCCGTCCTCCGGCTTTCTTCCCGCGACGATGGTGACGCTTCCCCTCGATTTTAGTGCTGTTGCGGCCGCTGGTTCCATGGTAGGCTCCGGGGCAATCGTGGTCTGTGCCGAGGGGCGATGCATGCTGGATATGGCGCTCAACGCGGTGCGATTCTACCGCAACGAGTCCTGCGGCAAGTGCGTCCCTTGCCGCGTCGGATCGCAAAAAATGGTCTCATTGCTTACCAATTGGACCAACGGTAAGAGTTCGGCCTCGGACCGGCAAACCCTTGATGATCTTACCCAAGCCATGCGGATGGCCTCTATTTGCGGCCTGGGTCAAATTGTGCACGCTCCAATCGCTTCGGTTCTGAAGCATTTCCCCGACGTGATCGAGGAACATCTCGAACGCCGGCGCTGTTCCGCAGGCGTTTGCTTCCAGGGGCAAGCATAAGCATATGGACGAACTCTCCACAGCAACTCGCGTGATAGATGCGCCGCTGATTCACTCGACGATCGATGGCCAGGACATCCTGGTGCCGGCCGGGACGTCGATCTTCGACGCAGCCCGCACCTTTGGCATTAAGATCCCCACCCTGTGCCATCAGCAGAATGAGAATCCGGTTGGTGTCTGCCGATTATGTGTAGTGGACATAGGACAACGAGTCTACGCGGCTTCTTGTGTGCGACCCATCGAACCCGAGATGAAGGTGACTACTTCCAGTCCCGGCATCAGGTCGGTGCGCCGCACGCTGCTGGAGTTGTTGATCGCCGATCATCCATCGCCATGCGCTCGTCAGAAATCTACTGGAGACTGCGAACTCGAACGGTTGGCAAGCGAGGCCGGGCTGAAGGGATCAAGGTTTGCTCCGCGGCCCACCCCCATGGGTACGGACGAGTCGCTGCCGGCAATCGCCGTGGATTTCGGAGCCTGCATCCTGTGTGACCGGTGTATTCGCGGCTGCAACGACATCCGGCATAATTTTGTGCTGCAGCGCCGGGGCAAGGGATATCAGGCCGGTATCGCCTTCGACGACAACTTGCCCATGGGTGAGTCCAGTTGCGTCAGCTGTGGCGAGTGCATGGTTTCTTGTCCTACGGGGGCGTTGACCAACAGGCAGGTCATCGCCACCGATCTGGGTGCGAGCGACGTTCTTACCTTGCAGGAATTACGTTCCCTGGATGTATTCGCCGATGTCTCCGGAACTTTCCTGAAGCTAAACAGCAACGCGATCCGTAAACGCAAATTCAAGGCGGGAGACATTATCTGCCGGCAGGGCGACTATGGCTCGACCGCGTTCCTTATCGTGAGCGGCCAGGCGAGCGTTTTTCTCTCCGGCCCCATGGGTCACGTCAAGACCGAAGACAGCAAGCAGGGTTTCTTCAGAAAACTCAAGGCTTCGTTGGTGAATCGAGCCGAGCAGCCGCGCCCGGACGAAACGAACCGCGCCTTTATTCCGATTGACGCCCCGGTTGACCTGCCTTACGACGATCCGGTTGCTGTGCTCGAGGTGGGTGATCTCTTCGGCGAGATGACCTGCATGAACCAATATCCCCGGTCAGCGACCGTGCAGGCGAAAACCGATTGTGTGATGCTCGAGATGCTGCGCAATGTGCTGGATGTCCTTCAGCGAAATAAGACCTTCCGCAGCAAGGTTGACCTGACCTACCGCAGGCGCGCGCTCGCGTCCCAATTGCGCAGCATTCCAATGTTTTCGTCCGTTACACCCGATTTCATTGACTACTTGCGCGATCGGGTCGAGTTGCGCCGCTATGCCCCTGGGCAGATCATTTGCCGGCAAGGCGATGCATCGCACAGTTTTTTCCTGGTGCGCATTGGATTCGTGAAGGTAACGCAAGCGCATCCCGGTGGGGACCTGGTACTCGGATATGTAGGCCGCGGCGGCTTTTTTGGCGAACTCTCCCTCTTAGGCGAAGGTATCCGGACCGCCACTTGTACAGCTTTGGATCACGTCGAAGCGGTGCGGATTAAGTCCGAGGAATTCCGCACCATGGTGGAGCGTTTTCCGGAAGTCCGCCAGGGGCTGGTGGAAATTGCCCGTCACAGGATAAAAGAAAATCGCAGCCGCGTAACCACGGTCCAGAACGTCCCGGTCGATTCGTTTCTCACGCAGGGGCTGATGGAAGCGCAGAGTCTGCTGATACTCGATCTCGAAAGCTGCACCCGCTGTGACCAGTGCGTGCGCGCCTGTGCCGAGGCCCACGATGGCGTCAGCCGGTTAATTCGCGATGGATTGCGCTGGGACAAATACCTGGTCGCAACTTCTTGCCGGCACTGCAAGGATCCTCTTTGCATGGTCGGCTGCCCGGTCGGTTCCATCCGCCGGCGCAACAGCCTGGAGATTGTGATTGAAGACTGGTGCATTGGGTGTGGCCTGTGCGCCAACAACTGTCCTTACGGCAACATCAACATGCACCCGTTTGAGGTTTCAGTGACCGATCTGACGAATCCTGGGCGGCAGGTAGCGGAAGTGCGCACCAAGGCAACGGCCTGCAATCTCTGTCCCGATCAGGAGGAGCCCAGTTGCGTCTATGCCTGTCCGCACGATGCCGCCCATCGCGTCAATCCGCGGGAATTCTTTTCAAAATTGGTACGCGTCGCCGAAGCGCCCAAGAGGACTGAATAGTGCGTATCGATGCAACTCATCGGCCCTGGCTCCTGTTCACTCTTGTGGCATTGGTGGCGGGAGGAGCGGCCTACGCTCTGTATAGCGCATTTTCGGTACAGGGTCCGAACGGCGGCAGCCCCATGGGCCTGGTTTTTGCAAGTGTGGGCTCCGCTTTAATGTTGTTTTGCGGCCTTCTGGGTGTGCGCAAGAAGTACACCTTGATCCGGGTGGGTCGAGCCAGCAGTTGGATGCGCGGTCACCTCTGGTTGGGATTTCTGAGTTTTCCATTTATCCTCTTCCACTCCGCTTTCAGCCTTGGCGTGGGGACACTAACCCGCGTGTTGATGGTGCTCTTCATTGTGGTCTTCGTAAGCGGGCTCTTTGGTGCTGTCTTGCAACATTTCATGCCGAAGATGATGACCGAACGCGTGCCCATGGAAACCATCTACGAGCAGATAGACCGCGTAAAGCAGCAACTGCTGGAAGAAGCGCAGTCGTTAGTGAAGGAGCTTCGTTCTACCCTGTTAGGTGACTTGACCCGGGCGGGCGAAAAGCAGCGCGCTGTGGCAGCCGGAGCAGGCACCCGAGGCGGTTTGACGTACGCTTCCGGTCTGGGAGCGAGTGAGCGTGCGGCCAGCGCTGTCACCGACCTGTTTCAAAAGCAGATCCGCCCCTTTCTGCTTCAGACGCGCGGTCCAAAGCCGGCGTTCGCCGACCCCGCCCAGGCTTCCGCCATGTTTGCCCAATTGCGGGTCCTGGTGCCCCGCGATCTGTGGCCGAAGCTCGAGGACTTGGAGAACATTTGCCAGGAAAAAGAGACTTGGACCGCCAACGGCACATGCATAATGTTCTTCACGGCTGGCTGCTGGTGCATATTCCAGCTTCCTATGCCCTGCTACTTCTGGGTGCCGCTCATGCGGTCTATGCCCTGAGATACTGAACGTGCCCCGCATACGCACCGCCAAGACGCTGGCCAAGCGCATCGACCTGCAGTACTTCACCCGGCTGAGTCCTTTTCGCCGCTGGAGACTGATTCTTTCCGTCGCGCTGCCAATAATCGCGTTGGGTTGGATTCTCGGAAAGAACATATTCCGGAGCCCGCACCTGTATAGCGCCGGCCCCATGTCGGCAGCGCACGCTGTTTTTGGAGACCAGTGTGCCCTGTGCCACGCGCCAGGCGCCAGTTACAGCGCAACCGTCACCGATAACCGCTGCCTCTCCTGCCACAATGCTCCGGCCCATACTCCGCGCCAAACCTTTACTCCGGCATGCAGTTCCTGTCACGTGGAGCATCGGGGATGGCGGCGGCTTGCCGAAACCGCCGATTCTGGTTGCACGCAATGTCACAGCAATCTCAAGACTCTGGATGGAACGCTGCGCTACGACCCGCACGTTTCCGGCTTTAACCGCGGGCACCCGGAATTTGCCGTGCATCGTCTGCAACAGACTGATCCCGGTACGATAAACCTCAATCATTATGTACACCTGCAACCGAGGGTAGGTGGCCCCGCTGGCCCCGTGCAGATGGATTGCTACGACTGTCACCGACCCCTCAACGTCAATGAGCCTTGGCCTTATTCCGTGGCGGTCGTGCAGCCAGCTAGTCAACAGCCAATTATGGTAGGGCAGGCGGATGCGCAACAAAGAAAGCGCCGCAGTATCGAAGCCGGCCCCGGCGCGTATATGACGCCGTTCAAGTACGTGAACCAGTGCGCTGCCTGCCACGTTCTGCAATTCGACACTCTAATTCCAACCCCGGCCCCTCACGACAAGCCCGAGATAGTCCATGCATTCATCGTGCAAAAGTTGACTGAGTACATTGCGCAGCATCCGGAAGCGATCTACATCAGCCCGACTGCTCTCCCCCCGCAAGGCGTTGAACCGGAAGGCAACGTTGTGGTTCCGCCCAGTGACGACACACAGCGGCGTAACTTTTCCTCGCCTCTCCGGCAGAGCGCGACCGCGCCGCAGCGCAATATAGTGCGTCCCCCCGGGACATCCGCCCCGCGTCCCGGGAGCGCCCAAGACTGGGTACAGCAGCGTACTGCGAATGCAGAAAGGCTACTGTGGGAGAAGAATTGCAAGCTTTGCCACATGACGACGCAAGGACCGGGCGGCCAACTTCCCACCTCTGTAAAGGCCATCATCCCGGCGCGGTGGTTCCCGAATGCAGAGTTCGATCACGAAACGCATCGCATGATGCAGTGCACTGCGTGCCATCTTGATATCCCGCAGAGTAAGAAGACGTCCGATATAAATATTCCCAAAATTAAAATCTGCCGGGATTGTCATCAGCAAAATGGACCTGCTGCCGGCGCCGCAGAAGGACGCTGTTTCGAATGCCACAGTTATCACGATTGGCGCAAAGAGCAGCGCGTCCAGGGGAAGGTGGATATCCGTCAGGTGCGGGGTACTGGGCCTGTGGCCACGCCGATCAGCGTGGAGCAGGAACCTTCCCAAACCGCGCCCGCGAACAAGTAGGCCGGACTCTCCGCCGAGGTGGTACTGCGCTCAGCGGCTGTTTATTTCCGTTCCTGAACCTGAAGCACTAAATCCTCAAAAGAAGATGGAAACTTAGGCTCGGACTTTCCTTGCGTGTCGTTCGATTCCGATGCAGGTCCGGGCGGCGTGTCGGTCACGGTATAGAGCTGCCCTTTGCGCAGATACAACTGATGCAGTTCATCGCGGTTGAACGGCCTCGCGCCACGGCGGCCCAGAACGGCAAGCTGATTTCCGGTCTCGTCAACCGCGCGGTCACGGTCGATTCCCCGCGAGATCGCCAACGCGGAGTTTCTGGTTTTGTATGTGGCAATGAGCTTCGGCATCGGCTTCGGACTGAAGCCGGCAAACTGGGGATCGTCCTCGGGCGCGAAGATCTGGACTACCTGCATGCCGTTGCGGCCGTCGGCTACAAAAGCAAACAGGCCGGAACTTACCATCCCAAGCTTGACGTCATAAGTGTCATTCAGTTTGCCGCCGGCATTGAACATCGCATCCAGGCGCGGTTGCTCGGGCTGGCCGATATCTATGATGGCCAGTCCCTGCTTGCCCGCGGCGACATAGGCATAGGTGCGCGCGGTGTAGATATTCCTGGCATCTTCTAGGGACACCGCTGCATTGCTCACAATGGCCGGCTGAGCCGGGTCCGTGATATCGAGCACCTTTAATCCAGTCTTGTCTACCACAAAGGCATATCGGAACTGGACCGCGATGCCTTTGGCGTCGTCAAGGGCCGGGGCGCCAATTTGTGCCGTAATCTTCGGCGTGAGCGGATTGTCCAAGTCCACCACCACCAGGCCGTGATCACACAAGACATAGGCGAATGTTCCGGCGAAGGCAATCCTACGTGCCCCGTTCAGGGCACCCTCGGGATTGAACGCCAGGGCGCGCTTCAGGAAATTGTTATTCGGATCTCCATCGAGCAGCGTGCCCACTCCTGGAGTTTTGTGTTTCAGGTTGGGATCGCCCACAATCACCAGGCCTTCGTACTTATCGGCTACGTAGAGGAAGCCATACATCAGATGAATGGGCTGCTCCTCATTTTCCGCCCGTTGCATGCGCAGCGGATCGATGGCCAGCGTGCTGGGCGAGGCTACTGCCTGGGCATACTTGGTCTTCACATAAAAGCGCTGGCCAATAGGCGAAACCGGAGCGGTTATCGTGCGCTCGGAAATATCCTTGTTGTCGACCTGCGCGATATCGTAGACGCGCAAACCTCCCTTGCCGGTGGCAGCATAGAGATATTCACCTCGTTCTTGCACGTCTAGAACGGTTCCCTCGTGATGCCAGGCTTCTTTCAGGCGACTCCCGCTGTGGTTGAAGCGAGCGTAGTCTTCGGGATAAGCGACTCTCTGAAAATCACTGCCGATGATGGCTGGTGGCTCGTCATGTTCGGCGACGGCAACCGCATCATAGCCACCTTTTCCGTCGGCCACGTAGATATAGCGGCCCATGAAGTTCATGAGGCCGCCGCCTTGCAGAAAAACCTGGGCCAGCCAGGCGTTATTGTCCTTTTCCTTGGAGACGTGGCAATCGGTACAGCCACGAGTCTCACGCGTCCGCACCGTGTGCGGCACAAAGGTGCTGAAAGACGTGCCGCTGAATCCCTCGGCCGAGACGGTCTGTTGCTGGTAGTAGCCCCAGTCGCGATCTGCATTCTGCGAGCTGACCAGGACCGCGCATGCGGAACGTACCGGCGCCACTCGATGCTTCGTAACCGTGCCGTCGATCCCTAGCATGAACATATCGTCGCGCAGAATCTGAAAGTTGTAGGAAATGTAATTGCGCGTGGTGAGCCCCTCGTTATGCAGCATGGGAGTGCGCTGGTTGGCGGTCTGCTGCAAGTGGCAGCCGAAGCATGTCGGCAGCCATGCCGAATGGCAGGCATAGCAAGTCATGTTCGAATTATTGTGGGCGAGCGATGACTCGTCCGCCGCGGATCCCCACGTCTTTCCATCTTTTTGGATGGTTTTCGCCAAGCGTGACTTTTCACTGTAGTTCGGATTGCCGGGAGTGATGGAATCCAATATCTGAACTACCTCCCACTGCTTTCCCTGCTCCAGCATGGAACGCTGGAAGAGACGGTTGTCTCTCCAGTAAAAACGGCGTTCCTTCCAGGGCGTAACCAGCACAGTCAAATCGGTTCCTCCCCGGGGAGCGGCCGGTCCGGAAGTCTTCAGTGTGGCACGCGCTTGGATGGTACCGTGGCAATCCGTACAGTCGACTTCAATGGCATTGCGCGTTTCACCATAGAGCTTTCCATTTCCGTGGCTATCCTGCTGGAAGTGGCAGTCAATGCAGTGCATGCCTTTTTCCAGGTGAATGTCTTTGAGGTGAACCGCTTTATCGAATTTCTTAGGATCGTCGAACGAGATGGTCTTGCTGTCCTGGTCCAGCAAATTTCCCTGCCGGTCGCGCTTATAGACGGCGCGAAATAGCCAGCCATGGCTGTGAAAGTCTGCGAACTGAGTTTGTTTCAACGTTGCATTAAACTCTGGAGTGCCGGTTTTCTCCAGGAATTGAGGGTCGGACCACAGACCGCGAACAGCTGCGCTCTCAGGGTTGCGCTGCTGCACCCGGTAACGGTCGTCTGCGCTGGGGTGGCGCTGTTTCTCGGGGTACATCGCCTTCCCATCTTCCTCATTGTCCCACCACGTATAGCCGAAGTAAGTCGCGACCATATTCGTGCCAGGGTGCATGTGGCAGACCATGCATTGGCTGGAGGGTATGGCGCGGGTGAACTGGTGCTTTATCGGATGCCCCGGCTCATTCTTGGGGATTGTGGGATCCACCGTGACAGTTTGTCCCATATGCCCAAAGCTCGCGTACGGCCCAGAGTGTTCGAAAGAGCGATCATTTGCGTAGACGACGTGACACGCGCTGCATCCGCTTGCACGATAATCGCCCGGCTGGTCGTTGGTCCCGGGGAAATAAAGCATCGGATCAAGCAGCCGGGTTTTTTGCAGACCGAGAAAGCCCGGATCGGTGCGAAGGATCGTGCCGAATCCACGTTCTCCGAGCTTTACGTCAGGCTTTCCGGGATCTTCATCCAATATAGGATTTCCGACTTCCGGTTTTTTCCTTCCGCCCCGCTCAAATATGCGAAGCACGTTGCCAGGTTGCGATATCTCCCAGCGCTCCAGAGGCTCCAGATAAGGAAGAACCCCCTCCTTCCGCGTTTCTTCGGGGGTGGGTGGCGGATCAGTTTTCACGATCTGCGGGATGCCGTCCCTCGAATAGCTTTCGCCGAAGTGAGGGTTCTTAAAGGGAACCGAGCCGTTGTTATAGAGGGCCGCTCCCCAGAGCATGGCTCCATGCGACATCATGCTGGTGCGCGAGCGATAGACTTCCGCGGTATGGCAGCCTGAGCGGCCACAGGTGGTCTCTGCAACCCGCAGATCGCCAGGGTTGATGAATGCAATGTATTTCGGATCTTCCTTCAACCACTTCGCATAAGCACCGACAGGGTTGGCCGAAGTTCGCGCAAACTCCTCGACGCGCGAGCGCGGATGGGCTGTTTTCTTCGCTTGTTCATATTCCGCCGATTTGGCGGACGTGCCCGGCGCGATTGAGATGTTCGCGTCGCCACCGTGGCAATCGATGCAACCGAGGCGTACGGTATCGGTTGTGTGCATGGTGCGGCTGTCGGTATCGGTATGGCAGGACACGCAGCCAGCGGACTTGCGGTCGGCATCCGCCTGTGACTGGCCGAATAGCGTGTCGGCCTGTTCGGTGGTTGCTCCAGCCATTTGCTGGCCGGAACCGTTGGCGCTGAGCGCGCTCTTCGGCGACTCGAGCACGAGCAGCAAACCGACGCTCAACCACGGCCAGGCAAACCACGCAATGATTCTGTAGGTGCTCTTTGTCATCGTCATTGCAGGAACCCCAAGCCTTCTAAAACTGAAACTTCAGTCCCACCACACCCGAGATCAGAGTTTTCCCATTGAGAATTTGTTCAAACCCGATACCCGGCACCAGAGATGAAACGCCAGTCGTCAATACTATGTTCTCGGTCAAAGGAGGACGGTATTCAATTCCGAATCCAACGTCGGTGCCAATACTGTGACGGATGGGGGATTGGAACAGGACCAATTCCAAAGGTTCCGTCCGATCAAAACGCAAATAATTAGCGTTCAGAAAAGCGCGGAGTTTGGGCTTGATATCGAAATCCGCTCCCACATTAAAAAGATAAAGTCCCGGATTCACGAAATTTGCCTGGCCTTCGAACTTGTCACTGCGCATGTTGACCAGTAAGCTGCCCGGATTTGTCAGGCCAACCCCGGTACCGGTGAGACGAATGCCTTCGTTATCGAAGAAACTGAAAACTCCACCGGCAAAGTGAGTGTCATTCACGATCGTGTCGAAGCCGTGAGCGGTACCGTCGGTGCGCGACAATCCCGAGCGGTTGCTGCCATCGCCGGACTGAAACAAGAAGGAAGTGCGGAAGCGCATCCAGTCTTTGTCCACCGAAAGCTCGAGAGCGCCAAGCTGGGCGTTGATATCCACGCGACGCCCGGCAATGGTATTGAAGGTGTCGTGGCCCAGCGCCTGATAAAAGACGTGGCTTACGTTCACACGACCGATGTGGCCATTACTCGCCCATCCGAGGTAGTAAGCATGAATGCCGTGCTGCTGGATCCCCTGGTTCACGACTGCGCCGATCGGCGCGGGGCGCACGAGAAAGCCGTTGTCATTAAAGTGAATCGAGGGGTCGTCGCGGTTGTAGTGGAAACTGAATTCGGTGGTGTACCCCTTCGCCAGGAAATCCTGGATATAAACGTTGCCGATATAGACCTGCTGGTGGCGAGCGGAGAATGTATTGATACCGCTGTTGGTGTCCTTTTCCAGGAAGTAAAAGTAGGCCAGGTTGTAGTTAATTCGGTTGGAACGCAGGTTTCCGAAAACGCGGATCCCCGGCTGATTTTCCGAGAATATAAAGCCACGGAAATCGCTGTTGAATTGCTGGATTCCTGCGCGCACGGAAACGAAGTCGAAATTCGGACTCAGATCATGCAGCTTCGCTTCCACAAAACCTTCCTGTAGTCCTGCATGAGCATCGAAGCGGTTAATGCCATCGCGCACGTCGATGTTGACCAGACCGCGTTCCCGCGTCTGCAGGAAATTAAGGTTGACCGCCGGGGTAAAGCGAATGCGGTAGTCAGACGGCCGAAAGCCGGCGTCACCGCGGGACAGGTCGAACGAGAAAAGAAATGTCTGGGCAGCAAACCCTTGCTCGCCCTTTCCGAAAAACGGAGTGTCGCCCGCCTGAGCGGCCGAGACGCCACTCGGCACCGGGAGGCGACGCACATCAATGTTGGTTTCACTGGTGCCAGTAAAGGTGAAAAACCAGCGTTGGCCGAAAAGAGGATAGTCGCCTTTGAGCCGGTTACGATCGAAGGGGTCGTACCAGTGTGAAGTGGCGTAAGGAAATTCGCCTTCTTTGTTGTAACGCTTCCATGGGGGCATCTCCACTGTCCAGCGGTAGGCCTGAGGCGAAAATAAGGAGGAATCGGGTGGTATGACCTCGGCTGTCGTATAAACCGGGAGTTCGGTGGGCTGGGGCGTGCGCAACCCAGGATAAATGCTGGTCGTTGTCTCCGGCGGAATCGGAGCGTTCCGGCCCGGTATACCGCCGGGACCGGGGGGCGCGGCAGGGATTGTTTCGGCTAGTTGCAAGCTCACGCTAACTTGCTGAATGTCGCCGGGGCCTAGTGTAACTACTGCCGGGGGATTAGCGCTGTAGCCGGCGCCACTGCCGCTGACCTCGTACTCGCCCGGGGGAAGATCGCGCAGCCGAAAAATACCTTCGCCATTGCTGGTGGCCGTATATTGCTGGTTGGTTGCACGATTGGTTGCGGTAATGATCACGCCGACGGCCGGTTGGCCGTTCTGATCATGCACCGTGCCCAGCAGCGCGGCCAGCCGGATCCGCGGTTGCTGGCCGGGGATACGTTGCTGTTGAGCAGCGGCGCTCCCTGCCACGCACCCGAACTCGCACACAACCAGCAGCAAGAAACCAAAATAGCGAAAGTGCGTGAAGCGATTTCGGTTCACGGCTGCCTGTTCCCCGCAGGCTGCGGCCATCGTCTTGCGCAGAAGACGACCGAAAAAATTGGGTACTAGAAATTGCCGTACAGTTTTACCATTTGGCGCTCAAGAATTCAAAGAAATACTCTAGCGGCCTAATTATGACCGGGCAGACCATGGGATATCCCGTTGATCGAAAGACTCGATCCGCGATTCGTCGCAGGTCGCAAGAAATATCCCGATTCTGGTCCCTCTTCCTCTAGAATTCCTGCCAGTCGGGTATCGATCGCATGATCGTGGCCAACTTTTTGGGAGCTTCCTTTGACGTTGACTCACTTCGATCTGATCGTGATTGGTTCCGGTCCTGCAGGAGAAAAGGCTGGAGCCCAAGCTGCCTATTTTGGCAAACGCGTCGCCCTCATCGAATACGCAGATCATGTAGGCGGCAGCTGTATCAACACCGGCACTATCCCCAGTAAGACGCTTCGCGAATCCGCACTATATTTTTCCGGTCTTAAGCAGCGCGGTCTGTACGGCATTGACTATTCCCTCAAGGAAAATCTCACCGTCCAGGATTTTATGCACCACGAGCGGGACGTGGTTGAAAGGGAGCGCAAGCGCATCCTGCAGAACCTTACTCTTCATCACATCGAGCTGGTGCACGGCAGCGCATCTTTCGAAGATCCACACACTGTGTCAGTCTCTGGCCCGGATAGCGTATGCCGGCTGCGCGGCGACGTAATTCTCATCTGTACCGGGAGCAAGCCGTACCGTCCACCGGAAATTGCTTTCGACGACGTGCGAGTCTTTGACTCGGACACATTCTTGCAGTTGGATCGCATTCCGCAGAGTCTCGCTGTGATTGGAGGCGGCGTGATTGGTTGTGAGTACGCGTCGGTTTTTATTGCTCTTGGGGTCAAGGTTGTGCTGGTCGATGGCCGGGATCGTTTGCTGCCCTTCCTCGATGCGGAGGTGTCTGAGAGACTACGCACCCGGCTGGCCGCGCTGGGCATGCAGTTTTGGTTCAACGAGCGGCCGGTGAAGGTATCCGCCACGGCGGCAGGGATTGATGCCGAGATCCATATGAAGAGCGGCAAGGTCCTGCAAACGGAAGCCGTCTTGTTCGCTGCCGGCCGCCGCGCCGCGGTGGACGCGCTTTCTCTGGAAAAGGCGGGCCTCGCCGTCAACGAGCGCGGATACCTTTCCGTTGACGAGAACTATTGCACCGCCGTGCCCCACATCTACGCCGCCGGCGACGTAATCGGTTTTCCCGCGCTGGCTTCGACGTTGATGGAACAGGGCCGCGTTGCCGTCTGCCATGCGTTTGGTTTCAAGTATAAGCAGCGCATCGCCTCGATGCTGCCGATGGGCATCTACACCATCCCGGAGATTTCAGCGGTGGGAGAGACCGAGGAATCGTGCCGCGAGAAAAAGATCGACTACTGTGTGGGGCGGGCTCTTTATGCCAACAATGCCCGCGGCCACATCATCGGCGACACGGCGGGAATGATAAAGCTGATTTTCGCGCGAGCCGACAAGAAGCTTCTCGGCGTCAGCATCATCGGCGAGAGCGCCACCGAACTGATTCACATCGGAATGCTGGTTCTGGACAACCATCGAACCATCGACGAGTTTATCGAGGAAGTCTTCAATTACCCGACGCTGAGTGAGGGTTATAAGTACGCCGCGTACGATGGACTGGGCAACCTATCTGGCTTCAAGCTGCGCGAAGGCTAGCGCGCGCTGGAGAACTCCAAATCATGATAAGCTTGCAGGATTCTCGGCGAAACCTCCAGGGATTCCGCCTTAAATCCCGCCTGTTTCGCTTCCGCTAGATCCTTCAGGGCGTCCTGCTGCAAACCACCATTTTCACTCCCAGTGAGATAAAAACGCGCCAGCTTGCTTGCTCCCAAATAAAAGTGTGCCATCGGCTGCTTCTCCCCCTTGCTTTGGGCATACTCATTGAGATGCTGGATCGCGGCAGGGTAATTGCCAGCATAGAATTGTTCCAGACCCTCCGCCAATTCCATTCGCAAAACTCCCGCAGCCGGGTCACCCGGACCGTCTGCCTTGATGTTAGCGGCATTGGTGAAAGCTGCGCGCGCGTCCTCGTACTTCGAATCTTTGCTCATTTGCGCGGATTGAGCCATGTAACTCTGGTAGCGGGATATCTTGTCCAGATACTCTTTCGCCGTCGGCCGGAGGGGCCCCGATAGCATCTTGAAGAGAGAACGCGCGCGTGGGAAGTCATTTCCTTCGTAGGCGGCCTTGGCTTCGGCGAGAACAGGGGTCTGGTCAGTGGTTCGAGAAGGCCGAGGCGTCTTGTATTCCTCACACAGCTCAGTGGCTTTCTTGTCGCCGCAAGCATAGGTGGGGTCGTTATCCGCCAGGCGGCAAACGGAACCTGCCGCTTCCTCGTACTGATTGTCTCGCCACGCAGCGAGAGCTTTAGTACAAAGAGCACCAGCCATCTGGTTGAGACGGTCCTCGATGCGGTCCTTCATCTTCATGGCATTGTCCAATTGATGTTTTAGCTGCCCTGCGCCGTCGGGCTTAATCTTGATTGCCTTTTCGTACTGTTGAATCGCCGTGTCCACACTCTTGCGATCGAGTTCATCCTGAGTACGGCGCATGATGTCATCGGCGGTGGTCCTGGCCGCCGTGTATGCTTTGATCTTGGCGATGTATTGCTGCGCTTCCTGCGCGTGGGTTCCCTGGATCTGCTCAAACTTTGCCTGAGCGTCGGCGAAGCGGTTACTGTTGTAGTCTTGGACGGCTTGTTTGAAGGAACGGTCTTGGTCAGATTGAGGAAAGGCCAGGCCCCTGGCCGCGAAAACGGGCAGCAACGCGCCCACAAGAGCCGCGGACAGCAAGGAACGTCCAAGTGAGCGAAGAATGGGTTGTGGGCTGCGAAAGATCATGCTCGGGACTCAATCGACTCGAGGGATGGCGATATGGGCGCAGCGATTCTTTTGCCAGCATGACTCGCTCTCTTCATCACAAAATGGTCTCTCCTTTCCATACGACTTGATTTCGATGCGGCTGGCGCTTATGCCGGCCTTTACGAGAGCGGACCTAACCTCCAACGCACGCATTTCACCAAGTGCTATGTTATATTCCGTGGACCCTAGTTCGTCGCAGTGGCCCTCCACCACGATGTGCACTTCGGGATGCCGTTTGAGAAAGTCAGCATCATTTCTAATGGTGGCCATTTGATCGGACCGGATGGAAGAGGCGTCATAGTCAAACAACACATCCATGCGGCTCGGAGGGCCTCCTTCCAGAAGCTCCTCCATTGTGATCGGAGGTTCAGGAACATCGGTTACAGTAACCCTCGCATCCGTTTCCTGAATACCGCCGGGACCTTTGGCCGTAAGCCGGTAAGTGGCGGACTCAGTGGGCGTGATTGTTTGAGATCCATTCGGCTGGACCAGGCCGAACAGATCGATATTCACATCGCTGGCATTCTCGGTCGTCCAAGTGACCGTCACGGGCTGGCCCGCCTGCACAGCATCCGGACTAACTTTGATGCTTGCCGTAGGAGCCGGGGGCGGTGGGGCAGGTGGTGGTGCGGTCGCCACAGGCCTCTTGGCGGAACATCCGGAAAGCAAAACTGCGAGCAGAACGGTACTCAGAATCGGAAGGCCGTTACGTAGGGAGTTGCGCGCTCCAAACAAGCCGGCGTGCTTCCGTGGCCAGAACAAGTATCCGGAAGGCATCATAACCACACTCCAAATGGGGAGTAAGTTTACTCCAAGTTCCGTCCGGAGGGAAGACAGTATTGTGGAGTTAAAACGGGATAGATTCGAGCTTCTTTACAACCAAGCGCCTTGGTGGCATGATATTCGCCTCGTGCCGTCATAGGAGTCTTTTATTGGAGCACATACCTGCCGACTGACGCCGTATAGAGTCTGCGAGGGGGTCATATGAATAGACCTCGATTTACGAACACCGGAAGTAAGGGCTGCCATCTCTGTGTTATCTCCCTGGTGCTGTGCGCTGTTGTGTTGCTGTGCTTGTCTTGTGGCAGCGGAAACAAGTCCTCATCATCGAACGCGACTGATCCTCCATCGACTCCGACGCCGCTAATGGCTGCTGACGTCATGAGTGTTGTCCAGAATGCAGTGATGTCAGTGAATGCGCCCATGGTTGTGGCCGTTGTGGACCGTACCGGAAATATTCTTGCTGTGTTCGAAACCGCCGGTGCGCCAACGATGTCAGTCGGAAATTTTGGCCAGGAAGTGCCTCCTCCTCCGCCGGTGCCCGCAGATGAACTGGCCGTCGCTTTGGCTCGTACTGCAGCTTTCTTCAGCAATGACCAGGCGCCGCTTTCATCCCGCACCGTGCGATTTATCAGCGGCATTCATTTTCCGCCGGGGGTCATGGGCACCGCCAATGCCGATCTGTACGGCATCGAAAATACCAATCGAGGCTGCACGCTGAGCACCAGCTTCCTGCCGGGTCAGGCGTTGCCTCCTGCGCGCTCGATCAACGGAGCGACCACCGGCCTGGGCGTAATTACTGGCAAAGCGGATACGAATGATGATCAACCCTTCGCAGTGAATCCCGGCGGTGTCCCCTTGTTCAATGGAGGAATGATCGGCGGCGTGGGGGTTGTAAGTACATCGCTGGAGGTTGCCGAATTTGCCGCATTTTCGGGCGCGAAGAATGCGGGGTTCCTGCCCAGCGTATCGCAACTTCCGCCGCCGGGTGTCGTAATCATTGGAGGTATTGCGTTGCCCTTCGTGGACCAAACGTCGCTGCCATCCGGCGCGTCACCTGGCAGCATGGCGGCCTACTCGGGGGGCACCTATAGCGTGCCTGCCGTTGACGAGACGCCAGCCGGGGCGGTGCCACCCGAAGGATTTCTGGTTGGTCCCAATGCAGGCAGCGCGCTCTCCTCGAGTGACGTCAATGAAATCATCATGAACGCCGTGATGACGGCGAACGAAACGCGTGCGGTCATCCGCCTTCCACCCGACCAAAAGACCAAGATGACGATCGCGGTCTCAGACCTTGATGGCACCCTTCTCGGGCTATATCGCATGCCGGATGGAACTATATTCAGCACAGACGTAGCGGCCTCAAAGGCACGCAACGTGGTTTGGTTCACTAAAACGGGCGGGGGCGTGAGTGACTTGACCGGCGTGCCTGCCGGCACGGCTGTCACCAACCGCACCATCAGCTTTGGATCTCAGCCGCTGTTTCCGCCTGGGATCGACGGATCGGGCGCTGGGCCGTTTTTCCCGTTATATCTTTACGATACCGCGAACCCTTGCACCCAGGGACCAAGTTCGAGCGCATTTACGCCCAACACCAACAACATGAGCGGCATCGTCTTTTTCCCGGGAAGTCTGCCGCTTTACCGCAACGGCGTTCTGGTTGGTGGCTTAGGAGTCAGTGGAGATGGCGTTGACCAGGATGACTTCGTCACCGCGGGAGCAGTGAATGCCGCGTGTAACTTCGGCGGCCCGTGTGGTGTGCCCGATTTTCAAGCGCCGGCTAATATCAGGGCCGATCAAGTCGTGATTCGAAACGTACGGCTGCCGTACCAGAAGTTCCCCAGGAATCCTACGGATTAACGAAGCAGTTGAGGCCGAATTTCATGGATGTCCTCCACTGCTGCGCGTAGCACCTCGGCGACGCTCCACGCCTGCGCAATGCAGCCCACAGGGCGATGCGGTGCATCTCCATCGAAGATTTCCGAGATATGTCCCAGGCCCGCGTCTTCGAGATGGTCCTTCAGGGGCGTAAGCCACTGCTCGGCCTGGCGCCGCGCCGATTCGCTTCCTTCGTTTACTTTTACATACGCGGTAATAAACGGACCAATCAGCCAGGGCCACACTGTGCCTTGGTGATAAGCGCCATCCCGACTGGTGCCGTCGCCTGTGTAGCGGCCCCGGTACTGAGGATCGCTCGGAGCAAGGGTGCGCAGCCCGTAGGGTGTAAGTAGATGCTGTTGCACAATGCTCACGACCTGTTTCGCACGCTCGGGATTGAGCATCGAATGCGGCAAGCTCACGGCAAATATCTGATTCGGACGAATGCTTGAATCAGACGTCCCCTGGTTGACAACATCGAACAGATAACCGCCCTCTTCATTCCACATTTCGCGATTGAAGCTCGACTTCGTCAGCGCCGCCATGCGGTTGCAGCGTTTGCGCGCCGGTTCATCGCCCAGGCGTGCCGCAAGGTCCTCAAGGATGCAGAGAGCGTTGTACCACAGCGCTTGAATTTCCACCGGCTTGCCATGACGGGGTGTAACCACCCAGTCGCCGACTTTGGCATCCATCCAGGTCAATTGGACGCCGGGCTCGCCGGAACGGAGCAGACCAGTCGGGTCCAGCCTTATGCCGTATCGCGTTCCACGCACATGCCAGGCAATGATGTCTGAGAGAACGCCGTAGAGATGTTTCTGGACAAACTCCACATCGCCGGTGTAAGCAAGAAACGCGCGGACAGCTTCAAAGAACCACAGGGTCGCATCGACGGTGTTATATTCGGGAGTTTCGCCCGCGTCCGGGAAACGGTTCGGAAGCATGCCGCGGTCAACGTGTTGGGCAAACGCCCGCAAGATTCCGCGGGCCGCCTCATACTGACCCGTTGTCAGGGTCAGGCCGGGGAGGGCGATCATGGTATCGCGGCCCCAGTCGCTGAACCAGTGGTATCCGGCAATGACGGTTTTCTGATCACCGCGCGAGACGATGTAGTAGTCCGCTGCGGAGGTTAACGACTTCACGAAATCGTTCTCCACCGGTGAGCGCTGTGCATTCGCTCCTCGACGCGAGATTTCAGCGTCTCGATACTGTTCGGCTGCATTCGCATTATGCGGTTCGGTGGAGGCGATGACCGTGGCCGGAGATTGAGCGTTCAGACTGAATCGCAGGACGCACGGGTTAAACAGATCTTCGACGAAATCGAGGCCGCGTTCACGTTCGGCCTGATATTCGAAACGACGATACCAATCGCCTGTGGCCTCCACCTTGTTTGCATTGTGTGCCAGATAAAGCTCAGGAAGTCCGCTATACGGAGAGACGCTGACTAGTCCCGTCCTTTCCTTCACTTCTTGATTAATTGAAGTGTTTTCGTGGGTCAAGCTGTGGTAGTCGCGAAAGGCAATCAGCGGGCGCAGTTCGAGCTGAACGTCAGACGCGCCGCGGATCTCGATAATGCGGTACTCCACGACGGTGGTGTTCTCACCCTGTACCATGAAGACTCTCTTTTCGATTTCGACACCCTCCACCTCGAGGGTGAACACGGGAAACGGGTCAAGCCGGAATTGTTTGAGGTACCGAAAGCCTTGAGGGTGGATAACTCCCGGATAGCGGTTTGTGCCTAGCTCAAACGCACCTCCGTCACAAATCAGAGTTTCTTCCAGCTTTGACAAGAGAACGACCCGGCCGACCGGCGGCTTGGTCGCCGCAACCAGAAGGCCGTGATAGCGGCGGGTGTTGGATCCGTGAATCGTCCCTGACGCGAAGCCCCCAATCCCGTTCGTCTCAAGCCATTCGCGCCGGCTCCCCGCGTCCAGATCGGCGCAAACCTCTTTTCCGAAACGCATCATGGCACACTCTCCTGTGAGTCCTCGGCCGCCATCGGCGGAAGCCGGGGGGCACGATCAGGCCATATTTCGACTTCACACCCCCGCTTGAAAAGCATCCAAAACAAGGTTACGATACGTACGCTCGGAAAGCCTCCGTAGGATCGTAAATTACGGGCTCCCGGGGATTGGTCCCCCCAAACCGATCGAGTTGAGAACTGAAGCTCTGATGCGGGCGGCCCGGCGCCCCGGCGAAACTCTTATGCCTCAAATGGAAAATGAATCGGTTGCACTTGAGATGGCTCACGTTCTGTTCCTTGACATCGTGGGCTTCTCGAAGCTGCCGATGAATGACCAGCGGGAAATCTTGCGTGAGCTCCAGCAAACTGTTTCCAGCAGCTTTGCATTCGTTCGAGCCCGGCGGCGCGAGCAACTCATCTCGCTGCCGACAGGCGACGGAATGGCGCTGGTTTTTTTTGGCGACCTGGAATCTCCTGCGCGATGCGCGCTGGAAGTGAGTCAGACTCTCCAGGAAAGGGGTTCCCGCCTCAGGCTGCGAATGGGAGTTCACACCGGCCCGGTCTATCGCGTCGCCGATATCAATTCGAACGGCAATGTAGCCGGAGGCGGCATCAATATCGCTCAAAGGGTAATGGACTGTGGCGACGCGGGGCACATTTTGGTCTCGGGCACCGCGGCGGAGATGCTCAGCCAGGTCAGCTTTTGGAATTCCAGATTGCACGATTTGGGCGAAGTGGAAGTCAAACACGGTCAGATCATACGGGTGTTTAACCTTTACGGCCCAGAATTCGGCAACCCGGAAACGCCCGGGAAGGTTAAAGGAAAGCGCAAGTCGCAGGAGGTTGAGGCGGAAACTCCATCGCCAATTGCCGACCATGCAATCATAGGCCAGCAATTCTCGCACTACAAAATCTTGAAGGAGTTGGGGCAGGGAGGAATGGGCGTCGTTTACCAGGCCCAGGACCAACGCTTAGGGCGGCTGGTGGCTGTAAAGTTCTTGCCCGAAGGCCATTCTTCGAAACCATCCACCTTGGAGCGTTTCCTGCAGGAAGCTCGAACCGCGGCCACGCTCAATCACCCTAACATCTGCACGGTTCACGATATCGGATCTTTCCAGGGCCAGAATTTTATTGTCATGGAGTTGCTGCAAGGCGAAACCCTGAAACGCGTGATAAGTGAAAAGCGGCTCTCTCCTGAAGAGATAGTTCGTTACTGTATGCAGATTGCAGATGCCCTCGAATGTGCCCATTTAGCGGGGATCATCCATCGCGACATTAAGCCCGGAAACATTTTCCTGACCTCGCGCGGCCAGATTAAAGTTCTTGATTTCGGATTGGCAAGACCAGTGAAACGGTATGGGTCTGCAGCCACGTTCGACGGCGACGCCGCCGACACAGAAGATTCCAACTTGACGGGCCCGGGCGAGCTTGTGGGCACTGTGCCTTATATGTCTCCCGAGCAGGCTTGTGCCCGCCCGTTGGATTGCCGGACCGATCTCTTTTCATTTGGCGTGGTGCTATACGAGATGGCGACGGGAACTCAACCGTTCCGTGGCGAAACCTCAGCCGTGGTTTTCGAGGCAATTCTCAACCGTGCGCCGATACCCCCACGGCAGTTCGATCCCGACCTGCCGCCAGGACTGGAAAGGATCATTAGTAAAGCACTGCAAAAGGATCCAGCGTCACGTTACCAGTCAGCGGCAGAAATGCGCGCAGATTTCCAGCGGGCCCTTACTTCTTCCGACGGCGCGGTTTCGGCGGTTGAACTTCATTCAGTGCCGGAACAGCAGCGACAGGTCGCCCTTTTGTACAAGAGAAATATCCAACTCGACGGGCAAGTTCTCAACTTGATCGAGGGCGAGTTGCGCAAGAGCGGCTACCAGGTTTTCGTCGACCGCCACACACAAATCGGCATGGAGTGGGCGCGGGAAGTCGAACAGCGCGTGAGCGGCGCCGACGCAGTGGTTGTGCTTCTTTCATCGGCCGCGGCGAATAGCGAGATGGTGGCCTATGAACTTCAAATCGCCCATGAGTCTGCCAGGAAGAAAGGAAAGCCTTGCATTCTTCCTGTCCGAATTAACTTTGATTCAGCCTTGCCTGGTTCGCTCGCTGCCCTGCTGCATGGAGTTCAGTATTCGCAGTGGAGAGGAGTACAGGATAACAAGACCCTTGTAGCGGCAATTTTGAAATCGCTGAAGAATCCGTCCTCGGCAACTGACGACCGCCTTTAGCCGGAGGCGGGGGGCGGAGCAGTTCCGTCAGTTAGCCGACCTTGTAACTCAGATGCAGCCCTTGATTAAGTCGGGAGTGCTGAAGGTGACCGAAGCTCCCCCCGAAACGACCGTGCATCTCGATCGAAGCACGAGCAGCGCCGAAGTCAAGTTCACGAAAGAGGCCGGTTCCTGGTTCATCGACGGCGGGATGTTGTAGGCTAGCTCTGACTTTCCGCTGGTTCCGTATATGGAGATTTGCAAAATTAGAGGTTTCTCGCTACGCTGTCGGACACCCCGTCTTGAGCGGATCATCAGGATTGAGTTTGGCCACGAAGTCCCTGGCCGAATGATTGCCGGACCACCTCGATGGATTCTTCGTTTAAACCCAAACAAATTGGCGCTTATGACGTTGTAAGTGTCATCGGGCACAGTGGCGTCAGTACCGTGCTCAAGGCAACCGACCGCCGCCTCGGTCGTACGGTGGCCATCAAAGTGTTGACCGGCGCCACCGACGAACCCGACCTTCTTCTTCTCAAATTCTATCGCCAGGCGAAAGACACGCCTAAACTCCAGCACCCAAATATTGTCACAGTTTACGAACTCGGCTACGAGAACGGCTTACCGTACCTGGTCATGGAGTACCTGGAGGGAGAAAGATTGGACGCGGTTATCGCCGCACGCCGTCCCATGCCCATTGCCGAGAGGCTGAGGATCGTCGGCCAGATTTGCGCCGGCCTGAGCTACGCCCACCAGCAGGATCTTGTACACCGCGACATCAAGCCCTCCAACGTGGTCGTCGTCGAGAACAATACAGCGAAAATCGTGGATTTTGGGTTGGCCTGCCTCGGGGGCAACCCGGTTTCTGACACCGGGCAAGTAGTCGGCAATTTGAACTATATGTCTCCCGAGCAGTTGACCGGGAGCCTCGACCTGGACCTTCGCACCGATGTTTATTCCACCGGGGTCGTGCTGTTCCAGATGCTTACGGGAGTGCTGCCTTTTGAGGAAGCGACCGCGGCAGCGACCTTGAAAAAGATCGAACAAAGTCCACCCCCGCCGTTGGGAAAGTATCTGAAGAGCTGTCCGGAGGAATTGGAGGCAATCACGCGCAAGGCTCTCGCGAAGAATCGCGAGGAGCGCTACGCCTCCGCCGAGGAATTTGGCGCGGATATTGCCCGCATGCAGCAGCATTATGAAAAGCAGCTGCTCGTGGACTATCTGCAAAGCGCAAAAGAGTTGCTGGCCCGCAAGGATTTCGCCAATGCCAAGCAGCAGCTACTCCAGTTGTTGCGAAGGGATCCGCAAAACGCCGAGGCCGAAGATCTGCTCCGGCAGATTAAACAAGCCCAGGACCAGCAGCAACGCGCCCAGCAGGCGTTGCAATTGCTGGCCAAAGCGGAAGAGGCATTCCGCAGGAACGAACTCGCCGATGCGTTCCAATTCGTCGAGCAGGGGTTACAGCTGGAACCGGCTAACCCTGTCTTGTTGCGCGCGCGCGATGCGATTCTTGCCGCTCAAGCAAAGATGGCCAGATACTGCGAAGCTTTACAGCGTGCGGAATCGGCGCTGCAGTCCGGAGATCTGGAAGCTGCCAGGCAGTCGGTGGATAGAGCGATTTCGATTCATCCCGAAGATCCACAGGGCCGCAGGCTGGCTGGCCAGATCAGATCCCTGATCGAGCAGCAGCGGCAGCGCGATCAGGAAGCCGCCCAGAAGAAAAAGAAACTTGCCGCCGATATTCAGGCCGTGGAAAAGGCCATGGCGGACGCCCGATTGCTGCTGTTGCGCGGCAAAGTTGCGGAAGCCGTGCGGCTACTGGAAGGAATCAAGCCCCAGCTATCGCAGATTCCGCTGCCATGGGTTGAGCAGGTTGAACTGCTGAAGAAGGAAGCGTGGGCTCAGCATGATCAACAGCCCACCGGGCCGCTCTCCCCCGCACCATTCGATCAAGGGGAGACGAACTGGGCCCCGAATGCTGACCTCGAATCCGACTTCGGCGCCACCGCCAGCGCCACCTCCATAGATTCGCCCGATATTGCCGGTGCCCACGCTCCGAGGTTCGACGAACGGGAAGGCGCAACCCCTCTCAGAAACGGCGGTCTCGGCCTGATACCGGAAGATTTGGAAGAGGCGAGTCTGCCCTCGGGGCAATCCCCCTTCGAGGAAGAGAATTTCCCTGTGCGGCCGACGACACCGGAAAGCCGGACTTGGGGTCGCTCTATACTCTGGCTGGGTATTGCAGCAGTGGTCTTTGTGGCTGTAATCGTATGGCTGGCTCTCCGTCCCAAGCCTGAGACTCCGTCATTGAAATCCCCACCGCCCCCGGTGGTCTCCAACTCCACTTATGCCGCGATTAACGCCGAGCCCTGGGCAACTCTCAGAGAGATCACGCCAGAGAACGGAGACGCCAAGAGTGCAATTGGATTGGCGACACCGCTCCGAGTAAAACTGCCTCCTGGAGAGTACAAACTTACCCTGGAAGGACCAAATCACGAACTAAAGCAACGTGTGATTACCGTCCCACAGCAAGGAGGAACGACCTGCTCAGTCATTTTCAGAAAGCCCGATGTGAATCAGCTCTTGAATCAATAAAGTTGCAGCCTGGCAATCATAAAAAATCCAATTACGATTTTCCGCGGAATCGCGCTGGCGCCATACCTGCACAGCTCGACGCCCACCAAACGCGGGCCCCAGGCCGCGTGGTAAAATCCTTATTGGCCCACGTGGCCATGCTGACGACGTCTTTGCCACAGCCTGAAAGCGAACGTAGGCGCGTAGCTCAGTTGGTTAGAGCGCTACCTTGACACGGTAGAGGTCAGGAGTTCGAGTCTCCTCGTGCCTACCATTTCTTAGCGCTAAATAACGACCGGCGCCGCCAATTCTCCATACTTCGTTCAGTCGGAAGAACTACTTCGCCGGCTCAGTCACGGTCATGATCCGATCCGCCTTTACATCTTTCAGCGTCTGTCGAATGCCGCTCGGCCAGCGGATTTCAATTTCGCGAACCAACTCTGCGCTCCCCAGGCCGAAATGTACCCGCTTGTCGCTCGAAGACTGATAGCTGCCGCTGGTGGAAACCGTCGCAAACTGGTCTCCCACTGGCGTTGAGATTCGCACCTGAGCCCCAATGCCATCGCGATTGCTCTTGACTCCCACCAGATTAAGGCTGATCCAGTGATTCGTCGTACTCGTGTCATTCAGCAGAACCCACGCCGGACCGTTGTTCGATGTGACCACCGCGTCCAGCTTCCCATCATTATTAATGTCCCCGACCGCCAACCCGCGCGCCGCCCACTCCTGCCGGAACACATCTCCCGACGACGATGAAACATCCACGAATCTCTTCCCTTGCTCGTTGTGTAAAAGCAGTGGAGGCTCGCGATAGCGCAGGTTCGGCACAGTGACCTGGATCGTATCCATCACATGCGATTGGACGATCAACAAATCCTTCCATCCATCGTTGTCGTAATCGATAAAACGTACTCCCCATCCAGAGTGCAGCAGTGAAATTCCACCCAGACCGGTCGCCGGAGTCGAGTAATCGAACGTGCCGTCTTTGACATTCGTATAAAGCGCATATCGCTGATCGGCAAGATCGGTAATTACGATGTCCGGCCAGCCATCGTTGTTGTAATCTTCAAAATCCACGCCCATGCCCGCAAAGCTGCTGCCATTGCCGTCGAGTGCCACGCCCGAAGCCAGGCCAACCTCTTCAAACGTTCCGTTGCCGCGGTTGTGAAAGAGATATTCCGGAATGGAATCATTCGCCAGCAGTATGTCAACCCAGCCGTCGCGGTCGTAATCGGCGATCGCCAGCCCCAGGCCCTTACCCGGCTTGTCCACGCCAGCCTGGTGCGAAACTTCACTGAATTTTCCGTTGCCGTCGTTGTGATACAGCAACACTGATTCCCCCTTGAACAGATCAGGATGACAATACGAGCGAAAGCCCTTTTCATGTTGCCCGCAGTAAATGTCATCAAAGTCCCATTGCAGATAACGGGCGACAATCAAGTCCAGCCGGCCGTCGTTGTCGTAGTCCACCCAGGCGGCGCTGGTCATCCATCCCGAGCCGCCGACTCCGGCCGTCGTAGTCACATCGGTAAACGTTCCGTTTCCGTTGTTGTGATAGAGCGTGCTGTGTCCGTATCCCGCGACAAAGAGGTCTTCGTATCCATCGTTGTCATAGTCGCCCACCGCAACGCCGGTGGAATATCCAATCCCAGTAAGCCCGGCTCTCTCCGTAACATCTTCGAATGTGCCGTCAGGCTTCTGGTGATAAAGGCGATTCCAATACTTGGGATCATCCTTCTTCGGAATCGTGCCCTTGGGCGTAGGATCATCAATCCGCGCGCCGTTTGCGAAAAAAATGTCGAGCCGCCCGTCATTGTCGTAATCAAACAGCGCCACGCCCGACCCCATGGTTTCAAGCAGATATTTCTTGCTGGTAGGTGAGGCCTGCTGCCGAAAGTGGATCCCAAGTTTCTCCGTAACATCGCTGAAGTGCCCGGCCACCGCGGGTTTTTGAGCGTGAGACGAAACCCCCGCATTCAGAGCAATAGCGAAATGGTTGAAAAATGACAGCACCAACCCGAGGAAAACCCCCGCGCCGAACGATGTCTGTAAGCCACCCATGTCAGGAGAACTCATTCCTTGCTTGCGATGCTTAGACCATAAAGCTCACTGACCTCTGTCAATGTGTGATTTATGGCAATTCATCAACAGTTGCTTCGGGATTGGCCAATGACGAATGGGCCGACGGCGAGTGACGTCTTGCTACGTTCCGTAGTTCGCCACAACTCTTGCTACCTTCCCCGTCGCCGACAACTCCATGAACTCCGCCGTGCTCGTCCCCTTTTGGTTTATGTAATAGAGCACCACACTGTTCACGCCGCACAGCACGTCCGTAAGCCGAAAGTGGAGTTCCGGATAGGCTTCCAGCCCTCGTCGAAAATAGGCTTTCAAGCTCGCCTTTCCGACGACCTTGCCGTCAGATGTCCCCAATAGCTGGGCGGCAACTGGCGAAGTTAGCTCGACGTCATCTTCATAGTGCGTCATGATCAAATCCAAATCATGAGCGTTCCACGCCGCGACCCAATGGTCGGCCAGATTCCGAGCTTCGTCTCTCGTCACCGCTCTTTCTCCACTCGAAGATTCGTTCCTTTGAATTGATTCTATAGGGTGCCCGATGGACGGTGAAGAGAAAGAACGCTGACATTCCTCGGGGACGGGTCAACGAGTGTAACGGCGATTTTTCGCCAACCATCCTGTTGAGCTGCTGCCAACTCCACGCCTTTCATTGACTTGCCTGTTTTGCCCACGTAAGATTTGCCCCTGATGATCGGCCAGACCATTTCGCACTACCGCATCGTGGAAAAGCTGGGTGGCGGCGGAATGGGGGTCGTCTACAAGGCTGAAGATTTAAATCTGCACCGCTTTGTCGCCCTCAAGTTTCTTCCGGACGAAGTGGCCAAGGACCCGCAAACACTGGCTCGCTTTCAACGCGAGGCGCAGGCGGCTTCTGCTCTGAACCATCCCAACATTTGCACCATCCACGAGATTGGGCAGGAAAACGGCCGGCCCTTCATCGTCATGGAATTTCTGGATGGCGTGACGCTGAAACACCGGATTGCCGGACGCCCCATGGAGACGGATGAGATCCTTTCGCTCTCCATCGAAATCGCGGATGCTCTCGATGCCGCTCACGCCAAAGGTATCGTTCACCGCGACATAAAGCCCGCGAATATTTTTGCCACACAGCGCGGACACGCCAAGATTCTCGATTTCGGGCTGGCCAAGGTGGCCGCCAGTCCCCAGCGTCCGGCCGACGTCGGAGTCACGGCCGCCACCGCCGCCGTGGATCTCGAACACCTGACCAGCCCCGGCATGGCCGTCGGCACGGTTGCTTACATGTCACCGGAGCAGGCTCGCGGCAAGGAACTCGACCATCGCACAGATCTGTTCTCATTCGGCGCGGTGCTGTACGAGATGGCGACGGGCAACGTCCCATTCCGTGGCGACACGTCCGCGGTGATCTTCGAATCCATTCTTAACCGTGCGCCGGTTGCTGCGATTCGCGCAAATCCGGATTTGCCGGCTGAACTGGAGCGCATCATCAATCGCGCGCTGGAGAAAGACCGTGAACTGCGCTACCAGCACGCTTCGGAAATGCGTGCCGAGCTGCAGAGATTGAAGCGCGACACTGATTCAAACCGCCGCGTCGTGGCGGCGATCGAAGAACCAATCCCCTCAGCCGCGCCCTCCAGGCCGGCCTCGAACAGTTCCGTCACCCCACCGCCAGCCTCCGGCTCCTCGGCCGCGGCAATTTCCGCTCCCATCGCGGCCCATATCAGTTCCGGCCAAGCGAGTTCTGCGGCAATAGCACCCACTCAAAAACGATGGCTGGTTCCGGCACTGGCAGCCGTCGTGGTCGCCGCCCTGGTCGCGGGCGGGGCATTTTTCCTTTATCAACACCGGAAACCTGCACTCACCGAGAAAGACACCCTCCTGCTTTCTGACTTCACCAACACCACCGGCGACGCCGTATTCGACGGCACACTCAAGCAAGCGCTGGCTGTTCAACTGGAGCAATCGCCTTTTCTGAATCTCCTCTCTCAACAGAGCGTGCGGGAAACCCTGGGATTCATGGGACGTTCTCCTGATGAGCGCCTCACCAATCAGTTGGCCCGCGAAGTCTGCCAGCGTGCAGGCATCAAGGCGATGTTGAGCGGTTCCATTTCCAATCTCGGCAATCACTACGTCATCGACCTGCAAGCGCTGAACTGTGCCACCGGAGATTCGATTGCGCACGAACAGGCCGAGGCAGAGAGCAAAGAAGTCATCCTGAAGTCGCTTGGCCAGGCCGCGACCAGTCTGCGCGCCAAGCTGGGCGAGTCGCTCAGCTCCATCCAGAAATTCGACACGCCTCTCGAAGAAGCCACCACGTCGTCGCTCGAAGCGCTGAAGATGTTCAACCTGGCCGAGACGCAACGTGTCTCGTCGGAAGCGGGCGCCATCCCGTTTTATAAGAAAGCGATCGAGCTCGACCCTAATTTTGCCTTCGCCTACGCGCGCCTGGCTCAGGTTTACTTCAACAGCGGGGAGACCGAGAGCGCGGCGCAGTACGCGAAGCAAGGTTTTGAACGCCGGCAGCGCGCCAGCGAAAAGGAAAGGCTTTATATTTCCACGCGCTACTACCAGATCGTCACCGGCGAAATGGACAAAGCCATGGAAGCCTTCAGGTTGTGGGAGCAATCGTACCCACGGGATTCCGTGCCCTACGTCAATCTCGGCGTAGCCTACGACTTCCTCGGACAGCGTGCGCAGGCCGTGCAACAGACTCAGGAAGCAAATCGACTCAACCCCGCCTCCCGCTATCCGTACGAAAACCTGGCGTCAGACTACATGGCCCTCGGCCGTTACGACGAGGCCAAGGCGATGATTGAGAACGGTTTCTCCCACAAAATCGATAACCTTCCCCTGCACTGGGAGCTCTACCAGATCGCATTGATCCAGGGAGACACGGCTGCCTTGCAGCGCCAGGTCCAGTGGGCAAATGGAAGGCCTGACGAGATTTTCATGAAGGCTAATCTGGCAGGCGTTGAGGCCTTCTATGGCCGGCGCAGCAAAGCGATCGCGATGAACCAGGAGGTTATTGAGGCAGCCCAGCGTGCAGGAATGAAAGGAAATGCAGCTCAAGCCTTGCTGAACCAGGCTATTGCCGAGCTGATGATGGGGAACAACGGAGCAGTTTCTTCAAAGGTGAAGCAGGCCCTTGCTCTTAGCCCTGACAAGCTGACCAAAAATTTCGCGGCTTCTACCCTGGCGCTCGCGGGGGCGGACCGTGAGGCACAGACCATCTTCTCGGAAGTGATGAAGGAGTTCCCCGACGACACGATTAACAAGTCGATCATCGATCCTTGGTTGCACGCCTTGACTGAGATCAACCACGGCAATCCCGCGGCAGCTCTGGAATGGCTGGAAAAGCTCAGACCGTATGAGTTCGGACTCGTTACAACTTTGTGGACGAACTACGATCGCGGCCGAGCCTATTTGAAACTGAAAAAAGGTCAGGAAGCAGCGGCGGAATTCCAGCGGGTGCTCGATCACCGCGGCGTCGACCCCACCGGTCTCGAATACGCACTTTCCCATCTCGGCCTGGCGCGGGCCTACGCCCTTCAGGGCGACAGCGCAAAGAGCCGCACCGCCTATCAGGACTTTTTCGCCCTCTGGAAAGACGCTGACCCCGACATTCCGGTTCTGAATCAAGCCAAGGCTGAGTACGCGAAGCTGCAATAAATGCAAAAGTCCTGCTTCGTCGCTTGCTGTTTGCCGATGGTTTACGTAACCAGGCCGTTACACGTTTTGACCGCCAGTCATTGAGTGTAAAAGATAGTTCGCCAACTGACCTGGCCACTCGTTGCTTTGACCAGACCAACCACCTTGGTCTACTCCACCGATGAGCATATCGCGTGAGGTTTAACGACAGCCTAATGGCTGCTTGCACCGCCGCCGTCGTTGACTTGCACCCCCCTCAACCTAAGATGTGCATCAGAAATGCCCGAATCCTCCTCACTCGTAGGACAAACCATCTCGCACTACCGCGTGATCGAGATGCTAGGCGGCGGCGGCATGGGGGTCGTCTACAAGGCGCAAGACACCCGCCTCGACCGCTTCGTCGCTCTAAAATTCCTCCCCGACGACCTCGCCAAAGATCCCCAATCTCTCAGCCGTTTTCGCCGCGAAGCCAAAGCCGCCTCCGCCCTCAACCATCCCAACATCTGCACCATCCACGATATCGGCGAAGAAAACGGCAAGGCCTTTATCGCCATGGAATGCCTCGACGGCCAGACTCTCAAGCACCTTATCGCCGGCCGCCCCATGGAGCTTGACCGCCTCCTCGACCTCGCCATTGAAATTTCCGACGCCCTCGATGCCGCTCACGCCGAAGGTATCGTTCACCGCGACATCAAGCCCGCCAACCTCTTCGTCACCAAGCGCGGGCACGCCAAGATCCTCGACTTCGGCCTCGCCAAGGTCACGCACCCTCGCGCCCAAGCCGAACCCTCCGCATCTACGCTCGCCACCCTCGGCGTCGATTCCGATCATCTCACCAGTCCCGGTTCTGCGCTCGGCACCATGGCGTACATGTCTCCCGAACAGGTCCGCGGCAAGGAACTCGACGCCCGCTCCGATCTGTTCTCCTTCGGCGCAGTGCTCTACGAAATGTCTACGGGGTCTCTGCCCTTCCGCGGTGATACCTCCGGACTTGTCTTCGATGCCATTCTCAATCGCGCCCCACTTCCGCCCGCGCGCCTGCATCCCGACATTCCCGCTGAACTCGAACGCATCATCGGCAAAGCTCTGGAAAAAGATCTCGACCTCCGCTACCAGAACGCCACCGAACTCCGCGCCGACCTCAAACGCCTGCGCCGCGACACCGGCTCCGGCTCCGGCCGCATCTCCTCCGGTTCCGTCCCTTCCGCGTTCTCTTCATCCGCACACTCAGGATTTTCCACCCCTTCGGCGACCGTTCCCGAAACCCCAGCAACGCCGCCTTCTGGGACCGCCGCCGCTCACCCCTCGAACAGCTCCCTGATCGCAGCAGCCGCCTCCCGCAACAAAGGCAAAGTTCTCTCCCTCGGCGCGTTGCTCTTCGTCCTCGTTCTGGCCGCCGGTTATGGCGTCTACCATCTACTGAATCGCCGCGCTCCCCAAGGCCCCGCCAAAATCGCAAAAATCAGCAACTGGAACCGCTCCATGGACTATCCCGCCATCTCCCCAGACGGCCGCACCATCGCCTTCACATCGCCCGTCGAAGGCTACGACCAGGTCTTCGTCATGCTCACTTCGGGCGGCGACCCCCTCCAGCTCACGAAGGATGAAGGCAATAAGACCGTTCTCAACTTTTCCTCCGATGGCACCGAAATCTACTTCGCCCAAACTTTGGGCAACTCCGATATTTGGACACTTCCCACCCTCGGGGGCACTCCCAAACATCTGGCCTCCGGCAACGCCCTCGTCCCTTCCGCCGATGGTCACTCATTATTTATTCAAAAGGCCGACGGACGCATCGTTCGCTCCCCGAGGTCCGGTTCTGGCGAAGAATCGCTCTTCAATGTCCCTGTCAGCTCTTTCTACCGCTTCGACCTGAAGACTTACCCGGATGGGAAGAGCCTCCTCCTCACTTCCTCCGCCGGTTCAGGAAAAACTTCCTTCCAGCGGCTTGATCTTTCGACCCATCAGATCGAAAACCTGGGCGACCTTCCCGATACTTCGCAGTTCACTTCTTGGGCCGTGCCCGGCAAGAGCCTCTACGTCAGCCGCAAGATCAACGGCATCACCAACCTTTGGGAATTCTCCCTCGAAGATCATTCTCTCCACCAAATCACATTCGGTCCCGGCCCGGATCGAGTTCCCATGTCCGATCCCAACGGCAAAGGCATTTATTTCGTCAACGGCAGAAGCGCCGGAGCTCTTACCCTCTATCGCGCTGCCACTAAACAATTCTCCGATGTCATCACAGAAAGTGTCACTCAGCCTGTGATCTCCAATGATTCCCGCCGTCTTGCCTATATCACTGTTCCCGAGGAAGGTCGATCGGGTGAAGCGGATCTCTGGATTTCTGACGTCAATGGCAATAACCGTTTAAGGCTCTCCACCGGGCACGTCTCTTTGGAAACTTTGGCCTTCTCCAACGACGAAACCAGATTTCTTTTCGCCGATAAATCCGGTGAGCACGGACGGCTCTTTGTCATCAACACCGACGGCACCCACCTTCGCCAGTTACCCTGGCCGGGCGAGTGGGTCGGCTTCGGCATCTGGGAACCCGGCGATCAATCCATCGTTCTGGGCGGCGACGACAGGAACAATCGCACGGAAAAAAATTGGAGAGCCTTCCTCAACGATTCTCCACCCATCCCTCTGTATGACGGCTGCGGTACTGCCGTCGATATTTCTCCCGACCACAAATTCATCATTGGCACTTCACTCTGGAGCGAACATCCCGGCATTTACCAATATTCCCTCGCCGACAAAAAGTGTACGACGCTCAAATCCGGCATCACCACCTACATCGCCTATTTCGCGGAGGACGGAAAATCCTTCTTCTACTCCCTGGCCTCCAACGGCCAAACCACCATCTACCGGCAGCCCTGGCGCAACGGCGCCCCGATTGGCTCCCCCGTCCCTGCCCTGAAACTCCCCTTCGCCCTGCGCGAAGACTACCAGGGAAACGCCTTCATCGTCTCCCGCGACCTTTCCACCATCGTCTACGCTCGCCCCAGCGGCCACGACGACCTCTACCTCCTCTCGCAAAAATAACCCGCACAGATGACCGCCGCCCTTCTTTGCGTGCTTCGCGGCAGTTCTTAGCGAACTTCGCGGTCAAAGGCTCTTCCGTTTACTCCGTGAACCCCGTGTGCCCCATGGTTAAGATCTTTGATCTTGCGTGTGCATCGCCCCTACGCAATCCGCCCCAAAACGACTAAACTTAAAGGTTCTACTATTAGCTCCAGCCCGCTATGCGGCGCCAGCCGCCTGGCGGCAATCAGGAAGGCCATCATGTCCCTAAACAGTTTCAACTCCCGCTCCACCCTCAAAGTCGGCCACAAAGAATACGAAATCTACCGCATCGACGCCCTCGACAAACAAGGCATCTCGACCAAGCACCTCCCCTACTCGCTCCGCATCCTCCTCGAAAACCTCCTCCGCACCGAAGACGGCCGCAACGTAAAAAGAGAAGACATCCGCTCCATGGCAGCCTGGAATAAGAACTCGAAGCCCGACAAAGAAATCGCCTTCACCCCCAGCCGCGTCCTCCTCCAGGATTTCACCGGAGTCCCCTGCGTAGTCGACCTGGCCGCCATGCGCGACGCCATGCAGCAACTAGGCGGCGACCCCGCCCTCATCAATCCTCTCCAGCCGGTAGAACTGGTAATCGACCACTCCGTCCAGGTAGACGAATTCGGCAGCCCCAGCGCCTTCGACGTAAACGCCCTGCTCGAATTCCAGCGCAACAAAGAACGTTACTCCTTCCTCCGCTGGGGCCAAACCGGATTCCGCAACCTCGCCATAGTCCCCCCCGACACCGGCATAGTCCACCAGGTAAATCTCGAATATCTAGCCCGAGTAGTCTTCGTCCAAGAAACCAACGGCCAGCACAGCCTACCCCGACACCCTAGTAGGCACCGACAGTCACACCACGATGATCAACGGCCTAGGCGTTTTGGGATGGGGCGTGGGGGGCATTGAGGCCGAGGCCGCGATGCTCGGGCAGCCGGTTTCCATGCTGATTCCGCTTGGTTGTCGGCGTGAAGCTTACGGGACGCCTGCGCGAAGGTGCGACTGCCACCGATCTTGTTCTGACCATCACCGAGATGCTGCGCAAGCATGGCGTCGTTGGGAAAATTTGTCGAGTACTTCGGCCCTGGCCTGCGCGATCTGCCGCTGGCCGACCGCGCCACCATCGCCAACATGTCGCCGGAGTACGGCGCCACCTGCGGCATCTTCCCCGTCGACAAAGAAAGTCTGAAGTATCTGAAACTCAGCGGACGCAGCGCGGAGCAGATTGCGCTGGTCGAAGCCTATTGCCGCGAACAGGGACTCTTCCACGACGACAAGACGCCCGAAGCGGAATATTCTGAATTGCTCTCGCTCGATCTCGGAACAGTTGAGCCCAGCCTTGCCGGACCGAAGCGTCCGCAGGATCGCGTGATCCTCTCGCAAGCCGCCGACTCGTTTAACAAGGCGCTGCCCTCGCTGATCAAACCGAAATCGAGCGCGGCCACCGCATCCGCGACCGCAGTTCAAACCGCGAAAGCCGGAACTTCCGCAACCTGGGAGCAGGAAGGCGGCAGTCCCGCGAACATCGGCGTCGAAGATCCCAACGTGCACGAGCACGTTGCGCCGTGCGTGAAGGACGTATTGAAACACGGCAGCGTAGTGATCGCGGCGATTACTTCCTGCACCAACACCTCGAACCCCTCGGTGATGATCGGCGCCGGATTGCTCGCGAAAAAAGCCGTCGAAAAAGGTTTACAGGTTCCGCCCTGGGTGAAGACTTCGCTGGCGCCCGGATCGAAAGTCGTCCGCGATTATCTGGAGAACGCCGGCCTGACTCCTTATCTTGAGAAGAACTAAAATTCCACATCGTCGGCTACGGATGCACGACTTGCATCGGCAACTCCGGCCCGCTGCCGGAAGAAGTCTCGCAGGCCATCGACGAAAAAGAATTAGTCGTCGCCTCGGTGCTCTCCGGCAATCGCAACTTCGAGGGCCGCATCAACTCCGAAGTCCGCGCCAACTATTTAATGTCGCCGCCGCTGGTGGTCGCCTTCGCGTTAGCCGGACGCATCGACACCGATCTCCGCAAAGACGCGATCGGCAAGGGCAAAGACGGCAAGCCGGTTTACCTCGCCGACATCTGGCCCACGCAGCGCGAAGTCGAAGAGGCGGTCGAGCGCTCCGTCACCGCCGCGATGTTCTCGAAAAGCTATGCGGAAGTTTTCGCGGGAGACGAGCGCTGGCGCGGCCTCAACGTCCCCAAAGGCCAGACCTACGCCTGGGAAAAAGATTCCACCTACATCCGCCGCGCGCCGTATTTCGAGGGCATGAAGATCGAGCCTTCGCCGGTCGAAGAGATCCACAACGCGCGCGTGCTGGCCGTGCTCGGCGACAGCGTCACCACCGACCACATCTCTCCCGCCGGGTCGATCAAGAAAGACGGCCCCGCCGGAAAATATCTGCAGGAGCACGGCGTCAAGCCCGCCGACTTCAACTCCTACGGCTCGCGCCGCGGCAACCACGAAGTCATGGTCCGCGGAACTTTCGCCAACGTCCGCCTGCGCAACAAGCTGGTGAACGTGGAAGGCGGCTTCACCCGCCACCTGCCCACCAATCAGGAGATGTCGATCTTCGACGCCTCGCAGAATATATCAGGCGGAAGGCACGCCGCTGATTATTCTCGCCGGAAAAGAATACGGCTCCGGTTCCTCCCGCGACTGGGCCGCCAAAGGCCCGCGCCTGCTGGGCGTTTCCGCCGTCATCGCCGAAAGCTACGAGCGCATCCACCGCTCGAACCTGGTCGGCATGGGAGTTCTGCCCTTGCAGTTTTTAGCGGGACAAAACGCTGAATCGCTCAAGCTGACTGGCGAGGAAGTGTTTGAGATCACCGGAATCTGCGACGTGTCGAACACTTCGCCGCCGGACGCCAGGTAAAAGTTCGGGCTGTGGGCAAGAGCGGAGCTCGATCGAGTTCAACGCGCTGGTCCGCATCGATACGCCGCAGGAGGCGCTCTACTACGCTAACGGCGGGATTTTGCAGTATGTGCTGAGGCAGTTGCTGGCGGCGAAGCCGAGTGCGCAGACGGTGGGGGTGTAGACCACGAGGTCAAAGGGGATAGGGTTGAAACCATTTTCACTGAAAAGAGAAATCGACCTTAGTGGCTTACTTACACCGTTGTCGATCCTCATCGCGCTACTGGCTCTCCTAAACACCTGGAGTGCAGATCGGAATCTTCGCTCGAAGCAATACGCTGATAGCGTCAGGGCTAGCGCGTCCGTCGTTACGGCGAAGTTGGAACGTTGGGGTACCCTAGCGGATCGTTATTTTGATGACATTCAGCACGCCCTAATTGTCGCCTCAGAGAAAACTGCCGCGACGCATCGACCCGAACCTGCGAAGCGCGATCTGTTTGACGCACTGAGGGAAGCGGAAGGCAAAGCCTCACAGCGCATCGTGGACGAGCAGCTGGAAATCTCCTACATGGAGCTTTACCGTTACGTCCCATCTTTGCGCCCGCCTTTTGACAAAATAAAGGACGAGATCGAAGAGAAAGAAAAAGCCTCGCACCGACGGCTGGAGAAACAATTGCAAAACGATATATTATTTGAGAAGGAGCTGCTGGAGGCAACGGAAAGCGTGGCCATGGGTGAGCGGCTGAGGAAAGATGTGCAGAGTGAGCGTGAGCTCCTGCATCGACAAATCCAGCAAATCACGCAGCCGTTGCGGGAAAATATGCTCAAGCTTATAAACTTGAGTGACGAAGACCTTCTTGACTCTCAGAAGAGAGCATCTGTAATTGCGGTTTTCGAGAACCAAAAGCCGTAATTCCTGTACGGCTGGGCTAGTCACGCTCTTTTTGTTCCCTGGCTGGACCCGAACCCAACGAGGCTGCCCCCGCTTCGTGGTTTTCGAAGGGTTGGGAGCCCCGGGCGCTACGATCAAACCTCCGCTGCATACATCTGTAATACCCACCCTTGCAAAGGACGCAAGGGTGGGGCAGCCTCTGTCGTGGTGATCCTGGCATTAACAAGATCGAAGTCAAGGGCAGCGGACGAGGGCGTCCGCTCTACACGATCCGTCTCAAGCAGCAGGTTCCTCAGCTGCGCCATCCCCTTCGACTTCGGTCTGCGTCCGACTCCTGGCCGGAAAGACATTCTGCTTGAAATGTGATATCGCATGCAATATCATTTATCGGGTGGCGGTTTCTTACGTGCTCGACACGGACGTGTTGGTTGCGGCCTTGCGGAGCGACCGCGGGGTGCTTCCCGCCAGCTTTTGCTGGCAGCTTTGAACAGGCACTTTGAGTTGTTGCTCTCGGTTCCACTCATGCTTGAGTATGAAGCGGTTTTGACCAGGGCGCAGCATTTGGCCGCTTGTGGATTGAGCAGTGCCGAAATCGGTCGCGTGCTTGACGACTTGGCAGCGGTCGCGAGGCCGGTTCGGCTTGCCTTCCGGTGGCGGCCGAGGTTGCCCGATCCAGACGACGACATGGTTTTGGAAACCGCAATCAACGGGGGTGCCAGCGCAATCGTGACATTTAATCAGCGCGATTTTGCCGAGGCTGGCAAGGACTTTGACTGCGCCATTATTCTGCCGGTTACGGCGCTTCGGCAGATTAGGAGCTTGATCCATGAGACGGAGTAATTTTGCGTTGCGACTGCAGCCCTCCTTGCTGGAGGAATTGAGGAAAGCCGCGGAACTGGAAGGAGTAGCTCTGAATCAGCTTATCAATGTGGCCGTGGCGGAGAAGGTTTCTGCCTTGCGGACTGAGGAGTATTTCCCTGGAAAGAGGTCGCCGTGCCAATCGCGCGGAGACTTTGCGGATTCTCGAACGCTCTGGAAGGGGAAACGCCCCTGCAGAAGGCGATGAGCTTCCAGCGGAGTGGGGGAAGAAACCAGGACGCAGGACCGTAAATGGGAGGGATTCGATCAGCAAGCGTGCGCTGAAGAAAAAGACTACTGCTAAGTAAGCTGAGTGTACGCGGCGCTGAAGCGCCGCCCTTTCACGGTGCTCCTAGCAGGAGTGGCGACTTTATGAACAAACTCATCGAACCCGCAAGCCAGTGCCGGCCGAAAGCATTGCCCGGCTTGCCGACCAGGGGAAGGATGTTTCACGGTTCTTCACCAATGCGGGACAGATGATGGGACCAATCCAGAGGGTCAACGTTGACCTGGCCGCGGGAATGCTTGAAGAACTGGACCGGGCCGCGAAGGAGTTGAACATCAGCCGCCAAGCTGTGATCAAGACCCTGATCCGGCAGGCCCTCGATCAGCAGTATCGAGCCCGGGAGAACCGCCCGGCCGCCAGGCGCGGCTAGGAAACTATGCAATCCGAGACCATCGTCTTGTCCGGCACGCACGTCCGTCTCGAACCCCTTGACCACAGCCACATCGACGGCCTCGTGGCGGCTGCAGCGACTGACCGATCCCTCTACCAGTGGAGTCCCGTGCCGCAGGGCCAGGTTGAGGCCACCACGTATGTCAACACCGCTCTAGCCTGGCGCGACGCCGGCACTGCCGTGCCCTTCGCGATAGTTACCGTAACTGACGGTGTGGTCGTCGGCTCAACGCGCTTCTGGAACATCGAGCGATGGGCGTGGCCGCAGGCCCATCCGCGGCACCTCCGTCAAGCCCCCGACGCTTGCGAGATCGGCTACACCTGGCTCTCGCGCTCGGCCATCCGCACCGCCGCTAACACTGAAGCCAAGCTGCTCATGCTGACCCACGCTTTCGAAAACTGGAAGGTGCTCCGCGTCTGCTTTCACACTGACGCGCGCAACCAGCGTTCCCGCGCTGCCCTCGAACGCATTGGCGCGAAGTTTGAAGGAATCCTCCGCGCCCATCGCATGGCCGCCGACTATATCCCGCGCGACTCGGTGCGCTATTCGATTGTGGAGTCTGAATGGCCGGACGTGAAGCAAGAACTAACCCGTCGCTTGCGACCCAAATAGCGCCCGTGTCGAGCGGACGCTCCTGTCCGCTGCTTTTGACTTTGCTTTTGATCTTGCCTTTGACCTTACCTTTGACTTCACTTCTGCCAAAGCACGCTCACCCGGCAGCAGCAGTCCCCAAGCCTCCCGATAACACTCACACTTATATCGCTCCGGATGTAACGGGTTTGTAGGCAAAAGCGTAAAAGCCTTCTTCTGCTTCTTGCCCAACAGAACCCCCGCCGGAATCAAATACCAAACATCTTCTGGAATCACATAAGCCGCAAAAAAGTCGACCTGCTTCAGCGTGTAAGGTTTGCTGCGCGCATTCGGCTTGAACTGGCAAAGCCATCCATATTGCGTCCGGCAGTCTGTCGATTTCACCTGTACCCGCAGAATCCGCACACCCGAGTCAATGCCAACATCGTAAGCCGACGAATCTCCCCAAGGCTTCGATACCTTGAAACCAAGCCGCACCGCCATAGCCATAAACACCAACTCCACCCACTCGCCCCGCTCCTTGAAAGTCTTGAATCCCTTGCACTTAGCCATCACCCTCTCCTCGTTTGCCTGATCTCGGTTCGCCCGTTCGCCCAAAAGAAAAGGCGCGGCCTGTGGGCCGCGCCTCGTTTTCCTAAAAGCTTTAACTTATATATCTATTATATCACATCTGGAGGGTAAAAGGGACATTTTTTCGGAAATATTTGCTCAATGTTGTGAATAGTTTAGCAGCTTTCGTTTACTACTTGGCTATTGACAACATTTTGGCCACACGCCTCTGAGGGCGAATTAATCGAAACGTTTCGCGCTGCTATAATCGAGAATTGCGCCCATGTCCACGAAGCGACTGATCCGTTCCACAACAGTTTTGTCCATCCGACGCAATGGCAGCGTGGTGCTGGCCGGAGACGGCCAGGTTACGCTCGGCGAGTCCGTCATTAAACATACAGCGAAGAAGATCCGGCGGCTTTACAACGACAAAATCCTCGCGGGATTCGCAGGATCGACGGCCGACGCCTTCACTCTCTTCAGCCGCTTCGAATCGAAGCTCGAGCAGTATCACGGTAACTTGGGGCGGGGTGCTGTCGAACTCGCCAAAGACTGGCGCACCGATAAATACCTGCGCCATCTGGAAGCGTTGCTGCTGGTTTGCGACAAGGAGCAGACATTCCTGTTGAGCGGACAAGGCGACGTGATCGAGCCCGACGGCGGAGTGGCAGCCATCGGCAGCGGCGGCCCCTATGCCCAGGCAGCCGCCGAAGCGCTTTCAAGACATACGCAACTAACCGCCCGCCAGATTGCCGAAGAAGCCATGAAGATTGCGGGCAAGATGTGCATCTATACCAATGATCAGGTAACGATTGAGGAACTGTAAGAAAGTGGTCAGTGATCAGTGATCAGTGTCCAGTAAGAGCCGACACGACAGACTGACCACTGGCCACTGATCACGAGTCACTGAATTTATGGCCATCTATCTCCCCAGCAGCGCCGAAGAAGAACAACTTGCACTCGACGAACTTACTCCGCGCGAGATCGTCGTCGAACTCGACAAACACGTAATCGGCCAGAAAGACGCCAAGCGCGCCGTGGCCATCGCACTACGCAACCGCATGCGCCGCCAGAAGCTGACGCCGGAGCTGGCGGAAGAAATCATCCCCAAGAACATAATTATGATTGGGCCGACGGGGGTGGGGAAGACGGAGATTGCGCGGCGGCTGGCTAAGCTGGCGAATTCTCCGTTTTTGAAGGTGGAGGCTTCGAAGTTTACCGAGGTTGGGTATGTGGGGCGGGATGTGGAGTCGATGGTGCGGGATCTGGTGGAGATTGCTATCGACAGTGTTCGCGAAGAGAAGCTGGAGGATGTGGCGGACAAGGCTGAACTGAACGCCGAGGAGCGGTTACTGGATATTTTGCTGCCGCCTTCGCCTCCGCCGCGCGCGGGCGAGACTACTACCGCCGGAGGAGTGGTGATCGACAGCAGTACTACATTGGCGGAATCTTCTTCGCGGACTCGGGAAAAATTGCGGCAGCAATTGCGCGAGGGGAAGCTGGATGAGCGGCAGGTTGAGATTGATGTGCGGGAACGGAATTTCCCGTCTTTTGAAATTATGACGAACCAGGGTGTTGAGGAGATGGATATCAACATCAAGGACATGCTGCCGAATATCTTTGGGGCGCGGACCAAGAAGCGGAAGATGAAGGTGAATGAGGCTTTTGAGTATTTGATTCAGGAAGAAGAGCAGCGGTTGATCGACATGGACCAGGTTACCCGCATGGCGATTGACCGGGTGGAGAATTCCGGGATTGTGTTTCTGGATGAGATCGACAAGATTGCGGGGCGCGAGGGCGGGCATGGTCCGGATGTTTCGCGGGAGGGCGTGCAGCGCGACATCCTGCCGATTGTGGAAGGCACTACGGTGAACACGCGGTATGGCATGGTACGGACCGATCATATTTTATTTATTGCTGCCGGGGCTTTTCACGTTTCTAAGCCCAGTGATCTGATACCGGAGTTGCAGGGGCGGTTTCCGATTCGGGTGGAGCTGCAATCGCTCACTATGGAAGATTTTGTGCGCATCCTTACCGAGCCGAAATCTTCTTTGGTGAAGCAGTACACGGCTTTGCTGGAGACGGAAGGAGTTAAGCTGGAGTTTACTTCGGAGGCTTTGCAGGAGATTGCGCACTTTGCGTTTCGGGTGAATGAAAGCACCGAGAACATTGGGGCGCGGCGGCTGCATACCATCATGGAGCGGGTGCTGGATGAGCTTAGTTTTGATGCTCCGGAAAGAAAAGGCGCGCACGTTGTGATTGATGGGGATTACGTGCGGAAGATGCTGACCGATATTGTTAAGGATCAGGATTTGTCGAGATATATTCTGTGAGGAAAACCTTTAACACAGAGGACACAGAGGGTCACAGGGTAGAGCTTTCTGCGGTCGGTATGTTGTCAGTTCGGTAGGATCATCTAAGAAACTCCTCCAAGTGACCGATGCCTCTTATCAGGCCGCTGAAACCGTCATGTATGATGTTGTACTTGTGACCGGAGGGAGGATTCACAAGACCCAGATTGGTGTTGATTTCCGTTGCCCCTTGAATAGTACCTGCCACAACCATCAGGTCAACATCTCCTTGCAGGCCTGTTGAGCGGATTTTTAACATTTTCAGAAAGTGCTGCTCCGTGGCACGCCAACCGACAGTGATGATCTTTGTAACATTTGGCAAGACATCCGCAAGAGCGCCTAGGTGTCCTGGCGGACAAACGAACTCGCTCTTCTTCTCGACCGGGATGGCGAGTGCAGGATAACCAAATGTCCCGTTCTCAAAATCTTATCGAGCTTCACCTTTCCGTAGGTATCGGAGATTGTGAGACCCCTGACAGCACTGTCGATGACCTCTGTTGGCTGTCCACGACCGGGAACCGAGAGCATTTCTAGCCCCCAATCAACAGAACCGTGCAGCTTGATCAATTTGTACTCAGAACGTGACGTGTACGCATTGAGGTTGGTGAATTCCCAGCCCCAAAGTTGCAGCATTGCTTCTTCGAGCATCGTGTCGTAGTTGAAGGTCACGAGGCATACTTGCTCCCCCTTCTCATATCGCCACCTTTCAATCGCATCCAAGAAGGTCGGATGGTTGGTTATGCCTTTGTGTTCGCTCGCCCAGAAAGCCTGGCAACGCCAAAGCACGTGGTGAAGGTAGTATCTAATTGAGGTAAGCTGACGCTTCCGTGTCGGAAAGGTCTTCGCTTGTTCCTCGAACTTCGCTAACTGCTGCTCAACCCTGACATCGCCTCTGAGTAAATTTACGAGTGGCATGCATGCCGCGTAATCCTGCATGATCTGTACGAACAACGGACGGTCATCAAACAGTTGATTGGCAAGAGGCGGGCGAAATTCTTCGTATGCCCCGAATCGTTGGACACGTTCGAGGTTAGTTGCGAAGTGTGCCTCTGGTGGCGGATGGTGATAAACAGAGTTGTAGGAGGCACCGGCACCAAAGATGACGAGAAGCATGAATACAATCTTAGACCTTTTCAACGTTCAGGCCGGGTGGTGCGACGCACAAAATATTGCGAGCAGCATCGCCCCCCACCCTTGCAAAAAAACGCAAGGATGGGGCACCCTCAGTCGAAATGGTGCATGCAGATATCATTGAAGGTGCGCCACCCCCTGAAGCCCTGCTGTTTGCAGACCACGTCTTCGCGGCACGGCTGAAAGCCGTGCCCTGATACGAACCGGCGATGATGTAGTCTGTTGTTTCTGCGCATGAAGCTACAGGGACAGTTATTGCTAACGGTTGCGGGATTGATTGGGGTGACGGGGTGCGCTTCGATTGGGCCGCCATTGCCGCCTTCTTTGGAAGTTGCCTAAGCCGCCGACTGATTTGCGGGCGGCTCGTAAGGGCGACAAAGTTACTCTTACCTGGACCATTCCGCCGCGGACAACCGACAGGCAGAGGGTGCGATTTCTGGGGAAGACCCGCATCTGCCGCGGTCTTGAGGCTCTTCTCAAGGAATGCGGATCGCCTGTGGGAGATGTGCCGCCACCGGCGGATTTCGCAGACACTAATAAGTCGTCTACTGAGAAGCTGACCGCGAGCTTTACGGACACTCTTGGGTTCGACTTCGAGATTCACAATGCTTCCGGCTCGGCTACCTATGCGGTGGAGGTGTTGAACCGGGATGGGCGCGGCGCTGGATTATCGAATCAGGTGCATGTTCATCTGGCTCCGGCTCTGCCTGCGCCGAAGGATTTTGGCGCGCAGGTGACCGCGGCGGGAGTGGTGTTGAGTTGGACTGGGGTGCCCTTGTCACTGCCTTTGCCGAATCCTGTACGGCGCAGTTACCGCGTCTATCGCCGGGTTGAGGGGAGTCAGCAGAAAATTCTGGTGGGCGAGCAAGAAGCCGGGAGCGGGATGAGTCAATCGGTTACCGACCAGAGTTTTGAGTGGGAGAAAACTTATTACTATCACGCGGACACTCTGACGGTGATCCCGCAGGCCGGGAAGCCGGATATTTCGATTGAAGGCGACGACACGCCCGAGGTGAAAGTATTCGCGCACGATGTGTTTCCTCCGGCGGTGCCTTCGGGGTTGCAGGCGGTTTACTCCGGGCCTGGGCAACAGTTGTTTATCGATCTGATCTGGGCTCCGGTTGCTGACGCGGATCTTGATGGGTATAACGTTTACCGGCATGAAGAGGGTGGGGCGGCGGTTAAGGTAAATTCGGAACCGGTGAAGGTGCCCGCGTTTCGGGATTTGCAGGTGGTTTCGGGGAAGACTTATTTTTATTCGGTTTCGGCGGTGGATTTGCGGGGGAATGAGAGTGGGCGGTCGGAGGAGGCTAGGGAGAGCGTGCCGTGAATTTGTAATTTTGTAATTGGGTAATTTTGTAATTTAAGAACGCGGGGCGGAGTTCACGTTAGCGGATTACAACCGGCGGCCTCTGAGTTAGGGTAGTGATGGAAATGCCTTGCGAGGCCGCAGATGGGGCAAGCTGAGAGGGGTCCTTCGACTCCGACATGCGCTCCGCTTCGCGGTGCGCATGTCTCCGCTTAGGATGACAGAGTGGGGTTGGTCTCCGCTCAGATGACAGGGTTGCGAAAATTCTCGCCTGATTTCCTGTCTCGTGGTTAGATAGCTTTCATGAAATATTGCCGGTTTCAACTGAATGGTGAGGCTCAGTACGGGCTGGTGGAGTCGGTTGGGGGGCGGGATGCTATTTTGCGGATTCTGCTTACGGCTCCGGAAGAGTCGGATGGGGACGTGGAGGGGTTGCGCACGCGGAGGATTGATGCGATTGCGCTGGAGGAGGCGGTGCTGCTGCCGCCGGTGCGTCCGTCGAAGATTGTTTGCGTGGGGCGCAACTATCGGGAACATGCGGCGGAGCTTGGGAATGACGTGCCCGCGGAACCTCTGCTGTTTTTCAAGCCTAGTTCGTCGCTGCTGGCTCCGGGCGGCGTGGTGCGGCGGCCTCAGCTTTCGGAGCGGGTGGATTATGAAGGCGAGCTTTGCGTGGTGATGGGCAAGACCTGCTATCAGCCGGCGGCCGATGAGGATGTGCGGCCTTACATCCTTGGCTATACCTGCCTGAACGACGTTACGGCGCGCGATCTGCAGAAGAAAGATGGGCAGTGGGCGCGGGCCAAGGGCTTTGATACGTTCTGTCCGGTGGGGCCGGTGGTGGCGGATGGGGTTGGGCTTGATCCTTGGGCGGGGGTTGGGGTGGAAACGCTGGTGAATGGCGAGGTGCGGCAGGCGGGCAATACACGGGACTTTATTTTTTCTTTGGACGTTGTGATTCGGTATATCGCGCAGGCTATGACTTTGTTTCCTGGCGATCTGATTGCTACTGGGACTCCGGCTGGCGTGGGGCCGGTGGTAGCGGGAGATGTTATGGAGGTTCGTGTGGAGGGAGTGGGGACTTTGCGGAATTCTGTAGTAGATGAATAGGCAAATAAGGAAGCGAGCCAAACGCGCGATTTATTCGCCCGCAAAGAACCCTTCGGCTTCACTCAGGGCAGGCTGCGGGCGAGTCGCGCGGCTCGCTCAGATCCTTCGCTGCGCAAAAGAAGCTTGCTCAGGATGACAACGCCGTTTATTGCAGGCGGAAGCGTTCTCGCATCAGGCGTTGGAGGCGGGGTTTGTAGAGGATGTCGAAGGCTAGTTCTTTGTCGGGGAACATGGCCAGGGCGGCGCGTTTGGCGCCTGCAGCGAGTTCTGAGGCTTCTTCTACCGTCAGGCCGGGGTCCTGGCTGATCACCGAAGTGACCATGCTCATCATGATCTGGAGACGGCGGATTCTTCGGGCCTCGTCTTGATCCTGATCGTGCGTTTGTCTCGCGTTTTCTCCGGACATTTCCAGCATTCTCCTACAGTGGGGGGAGAAAGCAAACGGCCCGAAAGTGCTGGGTTGGAGGGCGACTAGTGGGGCTGAAGCCTCGTTAGATTTTATATGTGTATTGACGCAGGCCTGGAAGGCCTGCTCCACCCTAGCCCGAAGCCTGCTCCACCCTCTCATTGAGGTAGGGCGAAGCGGTTCATGAGGTCGGCGTAGCGGGGATCGGAACGGAGCGCGTCCAAGGCGGGATAGCGGATGGAGATGAGAAGCTCGAAGTCTCCGTCGGTGTATGCTTTCTCGAGGTTCTGGAAGGCCTGGTCTCTGTCTCCCGCGAGCGCTGCCGCTACGGCCACTGCGCCGGAACGATCGGTGCCTTCGAGGGTCTGCATGAGTTGGAGATAGCCTTTCGCATCGTTGGTCACGGTGGTTTTCGAAAATGCCTTGTGGAATTCGGCGACCGCTTCGGGGAAGCGGCCGGTGGTAGCGTAGAGCTGTGACAGCCGGTAATGTGCTGGGGTAAATTTCGGATCGCGTTCGAGGACCTTCTGGAACTGTGCGAGCGACTCGGGATACTGCCTGGTCTCCATCAGCAGGATGCCGTAATTGGTGTTGACGATGGAGGAAAGAGGGTCGAGCGATAAGGCAGTGCGGTACTGGGACTGCGCGTCTTCAAGACGGTTTTCGGGGGCGAGGTAGGCTAGAGCGTAAAAATAGTGGGCGGAGGCGTTGTTGGGGTCCAATTCAATGGCCCGTAGGAATTCGGGCTCGGCCTCGCTCCACTTCCATGCCGTAGCCAGTGCCAGGGCGCGAGCGGCGTGGGCCTCAGACAGGGAGTCATCCAGTTCGAGAGCTTGGCGCGCGGCCTGGTCGGCCAGCATCACACCTTGCTTCGAGGAAATTGTTCCGTAGCCGGGGGCGATGTTATAGGTGTCGGCAAGGCCAGCATAGGCTAGAGCATAGTTGGGATCGGCCGTTATTGCCTGCTGGAATAGATCAATACTCTTCCGGAGGCCGGACGGGGTTCGGCCGTACCAAAGCCCGCGAGCTTCGTGATAGAGCCGGTAGGCATCGGGGTTCGAGGTGCCCGCGCTGCCCAGTTTCCGCGATTGTATGGCGGGGTTGATGCGACGGAGCCTGGTCGAGAGATCGCGAGTGATTTGGCCCTGCACCTGGGTGACGTCGGCGGTCTTGCATTCGTAATGCGAACCCCAAATCTCGCTGCCGTCGGCGGTATCGACCAGTTCGGCGTGAATGTGCAAGTCATCGCCGCGCTGCGTGATGCGGCCGGTGAGTACGGCGCTGACCTGCAAGGTTTGGCCGATCTGGCGCGGGTTGCTCTGGTTGTTCTTGAAACCGAAGACGGTGCTGCGGGCCAGGACCCTGAGGCCAGGCAGTTGGGAAAGTGTACCGATCAGGCTCTCGGCGAGGCCGTCGCCGAGGTAGTCGTTGGCGCGATTGGAAGTGGCATTGACGAAAGGTAGTATGGCGATGGAGTTGATCCTGGGGATCTCGGAGGTCTGCCGCTGGCGCTGGCGCAGGAAGTAGACAGCGGAGACGGCAGCGATGACCAGCAGGACTGCGGTGATGGCCACGGTCAACTTCCAGCGGGAGGGGGCTGGTACAACCGCCGCCGGGATCGGGGAAGAGACTGCGGGGGCGGAGGCGACGCTGATGGCGGCGGGGGCACTCGCAAGGGGGGCGCTCGGTGATGGGGTAATCGCGGCTTGGGTGTTCGCAGCGTGGGAGCTCGACAGACGGCCGGAATCGGAGTCGCGCTTGAGGCGTGCCAGGTCGGCTCGCAGATCAGCCGCGCTCTGATAGCGGAGCGTGCGATCCTTCTCGAGGGCACGGTCGATGATACGTTGCAAATCCGGGGGCATGGTGGGATTGAAGCGGACGCACGGGGGCGGGGCGGAATCGAGAATAGCTTTGAAAACTTCAGCGATACTGTCGCCGGGAAACGGGAGCGTACCGGTCGACATCTCGTAGAGCACGACGCCGAAAGAGAAGAGATCGGTGCGGGGGTCCAGATCTTTGGCGCGGGCCTGCTCGGGTGACATATAAGAGACCGTGCCGAGCGTAGAGCCGGGGTTGGTGAGGTCCGGTCCGGTGCTGACTAGATTGGCGGAGCCTGGCTTGCCAGAAGAAGAGCCGGGGACTGCGAGCTTGGCGAGGCCGAAATCGAGCAGCTTAGCGTGACCGCGTCTGGTGACGAAGATGTTGGCGGGCTTGATGTCACGGTGGACGATGTTCTGGGAATGCGCGGCATCGAGGCCGTCGGCAATTTCGATGGCGAGGGAGAGCAGGGTGTCGTTATCCAGGGGCTTTCCCCCGATGAGGCTCTTGAGGTTCATGCCGTCTAGAAACTCCATGGCAATGAACGACTGGTCCCCGTGTTTGCCGATTTCGTAGATGGTGCAAATGTTGGGATGATTGAGAGCCGAGGCGGCGCGGGCCTCGCGGCGAAAGCGTTCCAGCGCGAGCGGGTCTTGCGAGAGGCGGTCGGGGAGGAATTTGAGGGCGACGAAGCGGCCGAGTTCGGTGTCCTCAGCCTTGAAAACCACACCCATGCCGCCAGCGCCAAGCTTTTCGACGACGACGTAGTGCGAGATGGTCTGGCCGATCATGTTCTGGCCGATCGTGTTGTGGCCGATCGGAGGAGAGTGCCGGGTCTTCGGACGCTTAAATCTTACGGAGGAGGCAGCGGTCAGTCAACGAAATGAGGGTGCGGGTGAATGCTTCAAGATAATGTCATCCTTGGCTGCAACCAGACTTTCTGCTTGCACAAGATGAGCCGGTAAGAGCGAGAACGAGAGCAACAGCAAAGTCAAAAGCCGCGGGCGCGGGCGCCCGCTCTACACGGGCAGCCGTGGGCGGCTGTCCCCGCATGGACATTTCCAGATCCGCGGGATGCAACTTCGATTCTTGAGAAGAGGTAGAATCACCGGGTGTGGGGTCCGGTTGGTGGCGGATTCCTGGAAGGGAGACTTATGGCAGCGCAGCCCGATCTGAAGCCTGAAGAAGGAAGCCGGCCTGATCCTAATGAGAAGCTGGTTAAGGTATTTGACAGTGAGGAGGAATCGGAGGCTTTGGTCGTGAAGGGATTGCTCGATTCGGCGAATATTGAAAGCGATCTGGCATCGGCCACGCTTTTGCAGGATGCGTTCCCGGGCTTGGGCGGAATGATCATCCTGGTGCGGGAAGAGGATGCGGAGAAGGCGCGGAACATGATCGCGGAATACCGGCGGCCTGCGAGCGATGGGGGCGAAGTGGATGATGATGAGACGGTGGGTTGAGCGATCGGTTTACGTGAGAAAGTCCCTCAGGGGCTAAAGCCACAGTCAGCGTCCATTTATCGCAGCGCTGAAGCGCTGGGCCACCCAAAATCGCTAACCTCGGGGGCTAGGCCCGTGATCTTTATTGCGGACGGCGCGGCTGAAGCCGCGCCCTTTCAAAGCGGAGCGGCGGGTCGCACCCTTCAGGTCCAGCGTCAAAATCAAAATCAAAGTCAAAGTCAAAGGCAGCGGACAGGAGTGTCCGCTCCACACTACTGAAGAGTTGGGAGCGATGGCGTTGCGGAGTGGCCGTCCAGGTAGAACGTTACTGCGCCGTTTACGTCGGTGCGGTAGACGTGGGCTCCGGAGTTTTGCAGGCGCTCGAGGACGTCTGGCTTGGGAAAACCGAACGAGGTTCGGAAGCCGAGCGAGATCACGGCGAAGTTTGGCTTCACGGCCGCAAGGATTTCTGGAGTGGTGGAGGTGGCGCTACCGTGATGTCCTACCTTTAACAGGTCGGCGTGGGGATGGTGCAGGCTGGCGATGCGGCGCTCGACGGCTTTCTCGGCGTCGCCCTCTAACAAGGCGGACGTTGCGCCATAGCTGACGTGCAAGACCATGGAGTCGTTATTCTTGGGCTCGAGGCCCACGGGCCAGTCTCGGGGTGGAAACAGCACGTTCACTTTGGCTCCGCCCAGTTCGAACTCGTCTCCCTCCCAATGACGAACGACTTTGATTCCCAGTGCGTGCGCTTCGGCGATCAGGCTGTCGAGCGCCCTACTGGGGGGCAGCAGGCCTATCCACAATTCTTTCGGGCGGAAATCTTTGAGGATCGCGGGCATGCCTCCGATGTGGTCGGAGTGGCCGTGGGAAATCGCGACGGCATCGAGGCGGGAGAAGCGGCGCGTCCAAAGATAGGGCGCAACCACATCTTCGCCAAAGTCGAGTTGCGAGCCGGCGCCGAAGATGGGGCCTCCGGCATCGATTAGCAGAGTGCGGCCTTGCGGCGTCACCAGCAGAATCGAGTCACCCTCGCCGACGTCAATCGACGTTACTTCCAGCACTCCCACTCGCGTGTTCGGGTTGGGGGAAACGAAGGCCAGCGCTAGGGATGCCGCGAGTAGCGCAACCAGGCCCATGAACGCTAGCAGGGCGCGCTTGCGAGCGAATGTGAGTGCGAGTACTAGCGCTGCCGACGCAGCGATCATCATCACAACAGAAGGAGTTGCTACGCGAAGGTCGGCGAGGCGCAGGCCTCCCAAGCCGTGGACCGTGCCGGTAATGGCTTGCAGCGCAAGGGTGGTGAGCAGAGCGGGAAGTTTCGCAAGCGCCGGTGACGCGTATCCCAATGCGACGGTCAGGATCGCAGCGGGCATTAGAAGTTGCGTGAGCGGAACGACCGCGACATTCGCGGGGAGACCGATGGTGGTGGCGCGATGAAAGTAATACGCCATCGGCAGGGCCAGTCCCATCTGCATTACCGCAGAGACTAGCAGCAACTCGAACGTGTGCAGGCAAACGATTGCGGCGCCGCGCACCAGACCGAACGACCACGGCGCGCCGAGAAAACGCGCGAGGCGTTCTGCAATCAGGCGCAGATCTAATCGAAACTGCGCGACCTGCGGAGGCAACGATGGGCCGTAGTCATCGGAGTCCCAGTTGGCGAGAGCCTGGCGGTAGAGTTGCGAAGTGCGCTCTACGAGCGGGAGGCCGATCGCGGCCACGATTAACACGCAGACGAATGTCATCTGGAAGCTGGCTGTGAAGAGCTGCCGCGGATCGAATACTAGCAATCCAAGGGCGGCGGCGCCGAGTGCGTTCACCATGGCGCGGTCGCGGTAAAGCAAGCGCGTGCCCAGATAGATTGCGCACATCAGGGTAGCTCGCCACACTGGCGCGCCGACCTCGGTGAGAAAGGCGTAGGCGACGCAGAACAGAATTGTCAGCAGGGTCGCGGGGATGTCAGTGAGCCGGAGGCGGCGCAACGTCCAGAACGCGACAAAGGCGAGGATGGTTACGTTCATCCCTGAGACCACGAGTATGTGATAAGTGCCGGAGCGCTGGAAGTCGACTCGCGTGTCGCGGTCGACGAAGGCTTCTTCGCCGATGACCATGGCGTCGATCAGCGCGGCCTGCCGAGGGGGCCAGAGCGCATGCACTTTGGCGATGATGCTGGAGTGCATACAGGTGCGCGCGAGCTCGATGCGGTTGCCCACGAAGCCGGGGAGCAGCTGCACGTCTTCAGCTTTGGCCGAGCCTAGGGCCGCGATACCGTTTGCGGCGAGGTAGCCTTGATAGTCGAAGGCTCCGGGATTACGGAAGTTGCGCGGCAGCTTCAGCTTGAGGGACAAGCGAAGGCGTTCGCCATAGCGGAACAGACGCATCTGGGATGCCTGGTCGCTGTAGATGCCGAGGCGCAGGCCGGAATGCAGGGGAATCCGCGTTCCGTCTTCGGTGACGATCTGTTCGGTTTCGACGTCGAGACTCTGTCTAACTTCGTTTGGAGATGATTCGCGCAGCTTGCCTTGCCGGATGACGTGCGCCGTTATCTCGACTGGCTGGTCGTAGGCGAACGGCTGCAGACTGGTATCGAGAACGGCGGGGCCTCTTAGTTGGATGTGAAGCGCGCCGGCCAGGAAGAACGCGCCCAGGGCGAGGCTTGCGCCCAGGTGTTTGCGGCGGCGCATGAAGTAGAGACCCGCGGCAAGAAATGCTGCGCCGGCTGCAATCCACCACGATGCGGGGCGCCAGGCGTAGGTTCCGGCGATTATTCCTGAGGAGTAAGACAGGGCGGCCCAGAGCATTGGTTGACGGGTGGGCCTGAGGTGGGGTTTGTGCGGAGGGAGCGGAGATGGTTGCGTGATTGGGATCAAGGGTGGCATTTGTGGCCTGGATAGAGGTTGACGTGGAATGGCCGTCGTGTGGCGCGGCTGGACGGGCGAGGCGCCCGTCTCCACACAAGCATTTTCAGATCCCGTCCCTACACAAGCACTTCCCGATCCCGTCCCTACACAAGCACTTCCCGATCAGCGTCTTCAACTGCGAGATCATCGCGACTAACTGCAGTATGCTCTCCAAGTGGTAGGTCTGGGGGAAGAGGTCGACCAGATGCGCCTCCTCGACCCGATAACCTGACGCTTGCAACTGCACGAGGTCGCGGGCCAAGGTCGCAGGATCGCACGACACGTAAGTCAGGCGAGGCACAACTGTGCTTGCCAGCGCGCGCGCGACGGGATCCCCCAGCCCGCTTCGCGGCGGGTCGACCACGATCAAGTCGGGCTTCGGCAAACGAGGAGCGACCGTCCCGGCTCGACGCTGTTCTTTTTCGCGGACGAACTGCGCGGGCGAACCTGCCTTGAGGGAAGCCCAAGCGCCGCCCGCGCCCGCACTGCCTGTGCGGTTCACGTACTGCCCAGTTTCGGCGTGAATCGCCTTTCCATTAATTGGCAGATTGTATTGAAGGTCGCTGGCGGCTGTCTGTGACGACTCGACCGAAATTGTGTGACGGAACTCACATGCCAAGGCTGTGGAAAACAGGCCGACACCGGCGTAGAGATCAAGCGCCAGTTCGCCGGAGCAGCCTGCCGCGACGATGTTGACGAGTTCATCGATGAGAAAACGGTTGGTCTGAAAAAAAACTCCGGCACTCACGCGGTAGGTGGAGGTTTTGGTCTGATAGGTTAGTTCCGAAGCGCCGACTGTGACGAGCGGCTCCTGCACTCCTTTCTGCGGTTCGCGGAACGCCGCGACACCGACGATCTGGGGCATGGCGGCGCACAATTCTTCGGCCCACGCGCGCACTGCGGCGCGCCGGGCTTCGGGAGCGCACAGCAACTCGAGGAGTACTTTTGTGTCGTCGGCGTTGGCGAAGAACTCGACTTCGCGCACGCCTTCGAGAGCTTTGCCAGCGCGTCCGGCCTGCCACAGGGCGGCGATGCCACGGTTGATCAGCGGGGAACTGATGGGGCAGTCTTCCACTGCAATCAGTTCATGCGAGGCGAACTTGAAATATCCCACGGCGAACTCAGGCCGGGTTTGCACCTGCAACCTTGATCGATTGCGATAGTTCCAGGGCGGCGAGGGATGGACCTGAATTTCGCACTTCAGTTCGAGCTTGGCGATGCGCCGCAAATTTTCGCGCAGGATTTCTTTCTTGATTTCGAGTTGATGCTCGTAGCTGGCGTGCTGATAATGGCATCCGCCGCAGCGGCTGAAATGTGGGCACGGCGGCTCGATGCGGTGCGGTGAAGACTCTACGATGGTCTCGACTTTCGCCCGGGCGAAGCCGGGTTTTTCTTCGGTGATCGCGGCTTCGATCATTTCTCCGGCGAGAACAAAGGGGATGAACACGGCCTTGCCGCGTCCGCGGTCTTTAGCTGACGATGGATCTCTCGGCGAACCATTTTTCGGCGATCCGTCTCTCGAAGATCCGGCAGGCAGGCGAGCTAGTCCGTCGCCGCCGTAGATGAGCTTTTCAATGTTTAGGAGCAAGAGTTGATTCTACGGCAAGAGGAGAGAAGCATGGCGCAGGGCCGGGTTGGGGAAATTTCTGCAGATTTTTTCGTCTCCTATCTTATTGCAAATACTGCCTGAATTTCGAGCCAGGCGGCGCGCGGCGGTTGGCACAACTAATGGTTGCTGGAGGGGTTTTATGGCCTGGGAGCTTTGATCGATGACTTGCGACAAAGATCCCATTCTAGATTGAGGCGCGCCACAGGCTGCAACGACCCTCATTGTACTTCAGGCTGGTTCGGCATTTCCGCAGCCAATTGCCGGGAGCAAAGTGAAAATGATTAATCTCTGGAAAGCTTGCGTAACCTGGGGAAAGAGGATGCACCGGGAAGCCGCGCTTGATTCCGCCCGCAATGTGCTGGCAGTGGTCGGCGGCGCAACGATCCTGGCCGACTTCACTACCATTAAGGTGTGGCTTATTCTGCCAATGCTTGGCGTCGCTTTTCTGATCTGGTTTCTGGATTACGAGCGCCACTTTCGCGGACAGACTGTAGAGGAAGCAAAGCTGCCGCAGTGATGTTTTTTGCTCTCACAGCGAGCGTCCGGCGGCCGCGCCTGAAGCCCAGGCCCACTGAAAATTGAAACCGCCCAGATGTCCGGTCACGTCTACAACTTCGCCGATGAAGAACAGCCCTGGAGTCTTGCGGCTCTCCATCGTCTTGGCTGAGAGTTCGTCGGTGTCGACGCCTCCAGCCGTCACTTCCGCCTTTTCGTAGCCTTCCGTGCCTGCTGGTGAGATCGTCCAGGCATGCGTTTGCTTTTCCAGTTCCGCTAGAGCGTGATTTGTCCAGGAAGTGGGCGCGTGTGCGTCGAGCCAACGATCGGCGAGGCGATGAGGCAGAAACTTTCGCAACTCCGAGTGAAGGGCGTTTAGATTTCTTGGCGTCGCGGGATCGCGAAACGCGGCGATGACTTCGCGTTCAGGGGCGAGATCAATCAGGATGGGCTGCGGCCTTTTCCAATACGAGGAAATTTGAAGGATCGCTGGACCACTCAGGCCGCGATGCGTGATCAACATCTTCTCGCGAAAGTGCTGGCCGCCGAATGAAGCTATCACTTCCACCGAAACGCCCGCCAGATCGCCGTAGCGTGAAGAATCGTCCGGGCTCAGCAGCAGCGGCACCAATCCCGGCCAGGGCTCGCGGATGGCAAGGCCAAACTGCCGCGCCAGGTCGTAGCCGAATGAGGTGGCGCCGATCTTCGGAATCGAAAGACCTCCAGTGGCGACTACCAGGGCCGGCGCTTTGAATTCGGCATTCGCGGCGCGTACTAAGAACTCTCTCGCTCGCTCGACTTGGTCAATTTTCGTGTTCAGAAAAATGCTTATGCCTGCTTGCCGGCATTCGGATTCGAGCATGCCGAGTACGTCTCTCGCGGAGCGGTCACAGAAAAGCTGGCCCAGAGTTTTCTCGTGATATGGAATACCGTGCTTTTCCACGAGCGCGATGAAATCCTGCGGCGTGTAACGCGCCAATGCCGACTTGGCAAAGTGCGGGTTCGAAGAAAGGAAGTTCTCCGGCCGGCAATGAAGGTTGGTGAAGTTGCAGCGTCCTCCGCCGGAGATCAGAATTTTCTTGCCCAGCTTGTCGGCACGTTCGAGTACCGCAACGCGGCGGCCACGCTTGCCGGCTTCGATGGCGCACATCAGTCCGGCTGCGCCGCCACCGAGAATGAGAGCATCGAAGGTGTGAGTCATTACATGTAAAACAGGCTCAGGCGCGGCAAGCCGTATTTTTCAAGAAGACGCTTGTGGACGTACTGCTTTTGCAGTTGCTCGATCTGCGCCGCAGCCATCTTGCGACGGTAGGGCGCGAGTTCGCGATCAGCCTGGGCGCGAACCGTCACGATTTCTTCATCGGGAGTGGCGGCGAGCAATGCGGCAAAGAGTTTTTCCTCCAGCACGGTGAGATGACGCTCCAAATCTTCCAGCCTCGCCGTTGATTTCTTGATCTCGGTCTCCTGGGCTAGCTTACGTAAGGTGGCGGCGGATTCTTGGGCGACCGCATGGACCGAGATTCCCGCACTGTGCGGCAGCTTCGCTGCTTCCAGAAGATCGGCATTGCGCCGCAGGAACGCGGCGATTGCCTCCGGCTCAAAGCCTTGTCCCGCACCCGATTTGGCCGATGACCCGGCCGCGGTTCCCACGCCCGCTTCTTTCATATCTTCCGCCGCAGACAACACAGCTTGCGCACACCAAAGAATACTGTTGATCTTTTCGTGCCTTTTCGATTTACGCAGCTCATACTTATTGAATGCAGTGTCGATACCACGAAGCACAGCCTCGAGAGGGATGCCGGCGTTCTTCCAGATTTCGATCTGGGCCCAATCAAGAGTCGAACCAATAAGGGGCGATCCACGCCGCTGCAGAAAATGCTCTTCAACTTCCGAGAAATATTGGAAGTAATTTTCCACGGCGGCTTAACGGGCGGAACGCGGAGCTGTGCGCTCGGCGCTGTTCTTTGTCTTAGAGGAAGTCAGAGCAGCCTTGGGCGTGAGGCCTGGCCGCGCCGCCACGTTTCGCTCCCAGATGATGCGCAGGCCTTCGAGGGTTAGAAGATCATCCACTGTCTTGATGTACTTCGATCCCGTGCCAATCATCGGGCCCAGGCCGCCAGTGGCGAGCACCTTCGTCTCTTTGCCCAATTCCTCCATTAGAAGTTCGAGAATGCCATCGACCAGTCCGAGATAGCCGTAGTAAAGCCCTGACTGGAGGCTGCCGACAGTGTTCGTGCCGATGATGCGCGCTGGTTTGCGAATCTCGACCCGCGGCAGGCGCGCCGTGCGCTGGAAAAGTGCGTCAGCAGAAATGCCGATGCCGGGGCAAATCACTCCGCCCAGATACTCGCCCTTGGCGGAAACGCAGTCGAACGTGGTCGCGGTGCCGAAGTCGACGACGACGCACGGGCCGCCGTATTTTTCATACGCGGCCACGGCATTCACAATGCGGTCCGCGCCAACCTCTGCGGGGTTGTCATAGTGCACCGGCATGCCGGTTTTCACGCCGGGCTCGATCAAGAGCGGCTTGGAATTAAAGTAGCGCTCGCACACCTGCCGCAACACGGGATCGAGCGGCGGCACGACAGATGAAATTACGATACCGCGAATGCCCGAAGCCTCGAGGCTGGCCATCGAAAATAGATTGCGGAACAGCACGCCGTACTCGTCGACGGTGCTGCCTTGTCTGGTCGCGACCCGCCAGTGGGCCACGAGACGCTCGTAGCGCGGAGCGTCATCGGAGTCTCCGCCGGAATGCGGCTTCACGACCTGGGCAAAGACTCCGAGCACCGTATTTGTGTTGCCGACATCGAGAACAAGAAGCATGATCGAATCCGCCAGATCAGCAATCAGCATTCAGCACTCAGTCATTGCGGCCCTTTACTGGCAAATGCTGAATGCTGAGTGCTGATTACTTCGCTCTCAACGTTCCACTCAAAACCGTCTGCAGCCCGTGCGCGTTCCGCACTTGCAGAAACCCGCGCTCATCCAGGCCTTCGGTGGTTCCTTCAATTATGGGGCCACTGTCTTCGATACGGACTTGCTTCCCTCGCGCCCATGAAGATTGTTCTGCAAAGCGGCGCAGAATCGACTGCTGCGCGTCCGGCTCTTCGACCAGCGCGCGATATTCCCGGTCGAGCGATTTTAGCAAAGCGGCGGCGACCTCCACGCGCGAGCATTCGCTGCCTGTCTCCATTCGCAGCGACGTTGCCTCGTTCTCGATCTCTTTGGGAAAGCTTTTCTGGTTTACGTTGACTCCGATGCCCACCACGATGTGGCGGACGCGGGTGACTTCAGCATGCATCTCGGTGAGAATACCGCACACCTTTTTTCCCTTTGATGAGCACATCGTTGGGCCACTTCAGGTCGGCGCTGACGCGCGCTTCCACCTGCGCAATGGCTGCGCGCACTGCCAACCCAGCCGCGAGCGTGAGCACCAGCGCTTCCGAAGGCGACAGTGCCGGCCGCAACACGACCGAGCAATAAATGCCGGTCGAGCGCTCCGACTCCCAGGAATTCGAGCCGCGGCCGCGTCCGGCAGTTTGTTCTTCGGCAAGAAACACGCTGCCCTCGGCGATGCCGGCCGCGGCGGCCGCCATGGCCGCCGTGTTGGTTGAGCCGATCTTATAATAATGATGAAGCTGATTATCGAAGAGGGTGCCGCGAACGAGCGGCCCCAAGATTTCCGGCAGCAGCAGATCCGGAACCGACTTGAGCTGATATCCGGTTGCCGGATGTCCAGCGACATCCACGCCCAAGCCCACGCAGTTGCTGGATCAGCCGCCAGACTTCTTTGCGGTTCGAGGAAATTTCCTGCGCGATTTTGGTTCCGCTCACCACAACCGTCGCGTGATCCATCAGCAAGCGCACGATGCGGCCGAGACGAATGTCCGTCGGCTGCTCGTGCGGGGACGCTCCCCTCGACGAACTCAGTGCAGGCTTTGTCCGCGAACGCGGAGCACTGCGAGTTGTAGCGCTTTTCCTGATGCGGTGATTATGCGGGAGAGAAGCGAAAATCACAAACCGTCTTGCGGGCTGGTTACATCGGCATAACCCGCAGGCTCATGTCCACGGCTTGCGGCGAGTGAGTCAGCAGGCCGACTGAAATATAATCCACGCCCGTCTCGGCATAGGCGCGAACATTTTCCAGACGGATGCCGCCGGAGCATTCCAACAGGACGGGGCGGTCCAGTTGAGCGCAGCGCTCCACCGCGCTGCGCACTTGCTCTGGAGACATGTTGTCGATCAGGATCACTTCGGCGCCGAAGGCCAGCGCTTCCTCCAGTTCGGCCAGCGTGCGCACTTCGACCTCGATCGGCTGCGAGCCGCGCCGGTTGCGCACGGCCCGCTCGAGCACGGGCCCGATGCCCCCGGCCAGCGCGATGTGGTTGTTCTTGATGAGCACTCCGTCGGAAAGATCGAGGCGGTGATTTTGTCCGCCGCCGCAGCGTACCGCATACTTGTCGATCAATCGCAGTCCGGGTGCGGTCTTGCGGGTATCGAGAATGCGCGCCTTGGTGCCGGAGACGGCGTCCACAAACTTGCGGGTGAGGGTGGCGATTCCGCTCATGCGCTGCAAAAAGTTCAGGATCACGCGCTCGCACGAGAGAATCACGCGCGCATTGTGCCGGATCACAGCGACCGACTGACCTTTGTGCAGGCGAACGCCATCGAAGATTTCGGGATGCGTGGTCACTTCGTAATGCGACGTAACGGCGCCGTCGAGCGCGGCGTAGACGTCGAGAATGCGCCCCACGCAGCCGATGCCGGCGAGAATGCAATCTTGCTTGGCGAGAATCGTGGCCGACGCCCGCTGATTGGGATCGATGCAGGCATAGCTGGTGGCATCGCGCGTCGCCCGGTCTTCGAGCAGCGCGTTCTCCAGAATCGCGGTGATGCGCCGGCTGTTAAAGTCCATAGAGCAGTGGCCAGTGATCAGTGGCCAGTTTTTCAACTATTGATTGCCGCCGTTTAACTCATCTAACTGACGTTTTATCTTCTCACGCAGACTGATCAGTTCTTGTTCGCGCCGGCGTAAACCCTCCACAATCTTTTCCGGAGCCTTCGCCAGGAACTGCTCGTTGCTCAACTGCCGCTGATTGTTTGCGAACTCCTTTTCAAGCTTCTCCAGTTCTTTATTCAGGCGCTCCCGCTCGGCGGCAATGTCGATCTTTCTTTCGTAGGCCACGTGAACATCAAACCGCGCGGTGCTGCGTGCGCCAGCCTGTTTGGAGAGGGAGGCGTCTACGAACGTGATCTTTTCGACATTCGCCAAACGCTCGACCGCGCCGCGATTCTGCTCGATCATCGCGCGAATCGCCGGCTCATTCGCAAATACCTCGATCGGAACTTTCACCTTGGGCTCGACCTTTAATTCCGCCCGCACGTTCCTCACGTTCACGATCAGATCCTGCAAGATCGCCATCTCGGTTTCGGCGGCCAGATCAAACTGTTTCTGATCCACCTGCGGATACGGCGCCAAGGCAATCGATTTGAGCGGCGGCTCGCCTTCGTACATCGCTTGCCAGATTTCTTCGGTGATAAACGGCATTACGGGATGCAGCAGGCGCAACGAGGCGTCGAACAAGTTGACCAAATTCGTGCAGGCAGCGCGGGCCTGTGCCGTGTCCGAGCCCTCTTCAAAGTTCAGGCGTGGCTTGATCAGTTCGAGGTACCAGTCGCAGAACTCGCCCCAGAAAAAGTCATAAATACGATTCGCCGCCTCGTGAAAACGATAGGTCTCAAGGGCAGCGTTCACCTCCGCGGTGACGCGGTTGAAGCGGGAAAGAATCCAGCGGTCTTCTAATGCTGAAGTCTCGAACCCGGCAACACCCATGTAGAGACAGCCGCCCTCGGCTGTCCTGGGCCGCAGGCCCGGCTCGACTCGATCCACATTCATGAACATGAACCGCGCCGCATTCCAGATTTTATTGGCGAAGGCGCGATAACCATCGGTGCGGCTTTCGTTGAAGGCAATGTCAGTTCCGGGCGCAGCCATGGCCGCCAAGGTGAAGCGGGTCGCGTCTGTGCCAAAGCGCTGAATAACATCCAGTGGATCAACCACGTTGCCCTTGGTCTTCGACATCTTCTGCCGCTCGGCGTCGCGCACCAGCGCGTGAATGTAAACCTGCCGGAAGGGCACGCTGTCGTTCTTCTTATCACCCCAGCCGCTGGCCTTCTTGATCGCTGGATCCTGTTCGTGACCCTGCATGAAGTGGCAGCCGAACATGATCATGCGCGCCACCCAGAAAAACAGAATCTCGTACGCCGTGATCAGCAGCGTGGTCGGATAGAAAACCTCCAGGTCGCGAGTCTTCTCCGGCCAGCCCAAGGTCGTGAACGGAAGCAAGCCTGACGAGAACCAGGTGTCGAGCACGTCGGTAACCTGCTCCAGCTTTTTGCCGCCGCATTTCGGACACTGGGCCGGAGCTTCACGCGCCACGATAAAATCCTTGCAGCCGTCACACGTCCACGCCGGAATGCGATGTCCCCACCACAGCTGGCGCGAGATGCACCAGTCGTAGATGTTGTTCATCCAGTTCAGATAAATCTGTTTGTAATTCTCCGGGACGATCGTGATCTCGCCGCTCTCGACGGCCTCGATTGCTTTCTGCGCCAGAGGCTGAATCTTGATGAACCATTGTTCGGAGAGCCGCGGTTCGACCACCGTTCCGCAGCGGTCACACCTGCCGAGGGCGAGCGTGTGATCTTTTTCGCCAACGAGAAATCCCTGCTCCTGCAAATCCGCAAGGACGCGCTTGCGCGCGTCATATCGGTCTAAACCCGCAAAGCGGCCGGCGTTCTGGTTCATGTGCGCATGCTCGTCCATTACACTGATCTGCGGCAGATTGTGGCGATTTCCGGCTTCGAAATCGTTGGGATCGTGCGCCGGCGTCACCTTTACCGCGCCCGTGCCGAACTCGGGCTGCGCCAGTTCGTCGGTGATGATCGGAATCTCGCGCTTCATCAGCGGCAGCAGAACATGCTTGCCGTGCAGATGCGTGTAGCGCTCGTCTTTTTCGTTGACTGCAACTGCCGTGTCGCCGAGCATCGTCTCCGGGCGCGTGGTTGCCACGGTAATGAATTCGTTCGTGCCGATGACGGGATAACGAATCTCCCACAACTTTCCGGCAACTTCTTCGTGCTTCACTTCGAGGTCGGAGATCGCTGTCTCGCATCGCGGACACCAGTTGACGATGTACTTCCCGCGATAAATCAGCTCTTCCTCATAAAGGCGGACGAACACCTCGCGCACAGCGCGCGAAAGGTTTTCGTCCATGGTGAAGTACTCGCGGTCCCAGTCGACGGACGCGCCCAGCCGCTTCATCTGGTCGAGGATTGCGCTGCCGTACTGCTCCTTCCACTCCCAGACGCGCTCGATGAATTTCTCGCGGCCCAAGTCGCGGCGCTGCTTGCCTTCTTTCACGAGCTGCCGCTCGACCATCATTTGTGTAGCGATGCCGGCATGGTCGGTGCCCGGCAGCCATAGAGTGATGAAGCCACGCATGCGATGCCAGCGCACGATGATATCCATCTGCGTCTGGTTGAGCATGTGGCCCATGTGCAGGCGCCCGGTAACGTTCGGCGGCGGCAGCAGCAGGGTGAATACCGGACGCGTCTTTCCTTCGGCTGACGGGCCCTTGGGCGGCGTGGGCACGGAGAAGAGTTTCTCTTTGATCCAGTACTCGGCCCAGCGCGTCTCGATCGCGCCCGGCTCGTAGGCTTTAGGTAGTTCGTGCGGCATGGGGGAGTCAGCAGTTAGCAATTAGCACTTAGCGGTTGGCGATGAATCGTTCAGCGGTGCAGCTACGGGCAGGCCGCTTGCCGCGAAGGCTAACTGCCAAAGTGCTAATTGCTGATCTTACAGGCGCGAGAAAAGAAGGGTCAAACGCATGACGAGTGCTCTACTCGTACGCCAGCGCCTCAATCGGATCCTTTCGCGCCGCCTTGAATGCCGGATACAGCGCCCCCAGCACTGCTCCCAGCAAAGCGAGCAGCGTGGCGCGTATGACCCATTCGTTGCTCCAGAAGAGCCGCAACGTCGGCTTCTCGAAAAGAATGATGCGGCGGGTCAGCAGGCTCACCAGCGTGCCCACCACGATGCCCACAATCGCCAGCAGAGCGCTCTCCCGCAGCACGACATTCACGATGTAGAGCTTCGACGCGCCCAGCGACTTCAGAATGCCGATCTCACGCGTCCGTTCCATCACCGCCGTGTACATTGACTGAAAAATCACCAGGAAGCCGATAATCATCGCAATCGCCACTACGATGTGAATGGAGGTCTCAAAACCCGGCAGATTCTCGGGCGTCATCATCGAGAGATATTCCTGCATCGAGCGCACGGCGTAATTTTCCATGCCGGGGACTTGCTTGATCTCATCGACAACGGTGTCCACATTGGCAGGATCGTCAAGCTTGACGTAGAAAACCGAAGCGTGGCCGGGGGCGCCGATCAGGTCCTGCATAGTCGAGAGCGGCACAAACTTGCGCGCTCCCTTGCCGTGTTCCACGATCCCGCAGATGCGGAAACGGTTGTCGAGAATGTCAATCGAGTCTCCCACCTTTGCCCGCTTCGTACCGGCAAAATAATCGTCCACGATCACGTCATAGGGTCCCTGAAACCCGCCTCCGGAAAGGAAGCGGAATGCCGGTGAAATGCTGTTGTAGCTATCGAGGTCGATCCCGTAAATAATTTCCAGCGTAGGTTTGGTGGTCAATTCCCAAATCACCGGCGCGGCCACCGCAACATGAGGCAACTGCCGCAGTTTGTCGCCAACCTTCACCGGAACAGGCGCTCCGGTAACCCCGACCAGTGCGGATGACCCGGGCGGCTGCACCATCACATCCGCGCCCACGCCCATCTGGCTGGCCTTCGATCCATTCAACTGCCCATAAAAAAAAGACACGATCAGCAGAATTAGAATCACTTCCAGAGCAACCGCGCTGACGCTGATCAGCGACCGCATCGGCCTTTGCACCAGGTTGGCGACAACCATCTTATTGATCATGGGTTAGGGAAAATGGAACTCAAACGCTTGTCATTCCGAACCAGCGCTGTCATCCCGAACGAAGTGAGGGATCCTGGTTTCTGCCTGCGCCATCTTATTGCCATCCCAGGCAAACGCCAGGATCCCTCGCTTCGCTCGGGATGACAGCGCGAAGATGGGATGACCGCGCGAAATGTCATGACAGTGCCAAAACCCGCGAACGCCTGCCGCTAACGACTGTTGCCGGTGCCCGACGGCCGCGGTGCGACGGCGCTCGACTGCGGATGATCCAGATGCACCACTTCCGCTCCCGGCGGCTGCTCCAGGGCGAACTGATCGTCGCGTAGCGGCTTGTTCATTTCCACCTTCAGCATATTCAGGGTGATGTCGTACTCTTCCTGCGGACGTTTAATCTCGATGCGCGACGGAAAGCTGACGCCGTCATAGTCCTTATAGTTCGCGTAGCGGGCATCGGTCACCAGTTTGCCCTGATCGTCATAGATGTACTGGCGGTGGGGCAGCAGATCGGTGCGGCTGAACACGATCTTGCGCGACAGCATACCCTCATTCTGGCCCTTCTTGCGGATGACGATCAATTCGTAGTCCTCCTGCAGAACCCGATGCCCCTTGGCGTCATGGAGAATTTCTTCTCCATTTTCCAGAACCGCAATCTCATGCTCAGGATCAATGGCCTGGATCAGAAGCGCGTCGTAGATATCCTGCGGCCGGATGCTCTCCATGGGTTGGTCGGCGTTCCGCGTCTCCACGTCGTTCCGCCCCATAACAAACCGGTTCTTCGGAGGAATCCACAGCTTGAACTCCTGACCGTCGCTCACCATGTCGAAAGCCGTAGTCCGTACAATCGGGAGCAGACCGATCATGTGCAGCATGGCTGGCTTCCGCGCCAGCACGTAGCCGCGAATCTCCTTGTAGTCGGTGACATGGCCCTTCTTCGCGCCGCCTACGGAAGTATCAATATCCACAGTCGCTTGCAGCGACCGGATCTTCGCCCCCTGCTGGTCGATGCTGTCGATCAATCCCGATTGGCTCGATTCGCGAAGAGGAGCCTTGGAGTACGTTTCCTCCACGGGCCGCGTACGAAACAGGCAGCCAGTCGTAGGCAGCACCGCAAGGAGCAAAGTCAGGACCCAAAAAGGCGAGCTAAGTCTCATGAAGTGTTGGATGACTCCCAGAACATTTGAGTATACAGCGCGGCAAAGGGTGCAAAACAAAGAGGTACCACATCCGGCAGCGCCTCAATGCTCAGAAAACTTGAAACCCGCCGGAAAGGCTTACCAGGTCTCGGCTGCCTCCGCGTTTCTAAGGTTCTTGAGCGCCACCTGCCAACATTGAACCCGGAATCTTACTAAAGTCAGCTACGCGCACCCTCCCTCATCCTCTAAACTGTCCACATCGTGCGCAAGATCTTCTGGCTCCTCATGATTGCGGCACTAGCCGGCGCTGGCTGGTTCGCCTGGGCACTGCTGACTCCCACCGAACCTCCGGGGAAGACTTTTGTGATGCTCCACCCGGGATACTCCACCCACCGCATTGCCTCGGAACTCAAGTCCGCCGGCATCATTCGAAGCGAGCAGGCATTTATCCTCTGGCATTATTTTCATCACCGCCGTCCGCTCGAGGCCGGAGAGTATCTGTTCGAGACGCCCGCGAATGTTATCGACGTCCAGAGACGCCTGGCCCGCGGCGATGTTTACTTTCACACTGTAGTCGTTCCCGAGGGCTTCACTATCTTCGACATCGCCCGGGCCGTCGAAGCTGCCGGGCTCGGCCCGGCGGAGGATTTCCTGAAAGTAGCGAAGTCTGATACCGCACTCATCGCCGATCTTGCTCCCGGCGCACCTACTCTCGAGGGCTACCTCTTTCCCGACACCTACCAGTTCAGCCGCATGATGACCATGCAAGATATGGCCGCAGCCATGGTCAAACAGTTCCGCCAGGTCGCGCGCCAGATTGGACTGATTGCGGGGCCTGGTACAACCGACATCGAACCCACCGTGACTATGGCGTCCATTGTCGAGAAAGAAACGGCCGTCGCCGAAGAACGCCCTCTAGTCGCCAGCGTCTACTACAACCGCCTGGCGAAAAACATCGCACTCGACGCCGACCCCAGCATCATTTATGCCGAACTCCTGGCCGGAACCTACACCGGTGCGCTGCATCACGACGACATGCGATTCGATTCCCCGTACAACACCTACAGGCGCCCGGGACTTCCGCCCGGCCCCATTGGCAATCCCGGCAAAAGCGCGCTGGAAGCGGCCATGCATCCCGCGCAGAGCGACTACTACTACTTCGTGGCCGATGCCCAGGGCCACCACCGCTTTGCCCGCACCCTCGAGGAACATAACAACAACGTCACCGCCTACCGCCGCGCCATGCGAGGACAATAGCGAAACCGCCCGGGTGTACAATCTTGCTGTTTTCCATCATGGCCACATCTGCCTACGAAACCTCGCCGGCACCTGTAAAGTCCGCGGCAGCCGCCCCGTCCGATCGCCTTTCCTCTCTCGATTTATTCCGCGGCATCACCATCGCGGCTATGATACTGGTCAACAATCCCGGCAACGAGCACCCCTATTGGCCGCTGGAACACGCTGAGTGGAACGGCTGGACTCCCACCGACCTCATATTTCCGTTCTTCCTCTTCATCGTCGGAGTCTCGCTGGTCTTCTCCTTCGAATCGAGGCTTGGCCGGGGCGATTCCCGCGCCTCACTCGTGCGCCATACCTTCCGCCGCGCTGTCACGATCTTCGCCATTGGATTAGCCTTGAACTACTCTTCGATTTTGGCCTCATCATCGCGCGGGCTGCGCATTCCCGGCGTGCTGCAACGCATCGCCATCTGTTACTTGGTCGCGTCAATCCTTTTCCTTTATGTCCGGCCGAAAGCCCGCGCCCTGGTGGTTGCCGGACTGCTCGTCGGCTATTGGATCCTGATGCGCTTCGTCCCAGTGCCGGGCTTCGGAGTTCCCGGCCGCGACATACCACTGCTTCACCCCGACGCCAATCTCGCGGCTTATCTGGATCGCAAGTTTCTGCTCTGGGGCAGCACCAGTCTCTATGAGATCACGCGCGATCCTGAAGGGCTGCTGAGCACGTTGCCTTCAATCGGAACAGCTCTGCTGGGAGTCTTCACCGGAGAATGGCTGCGCTCCAAACGCAGCCCGCAATCCAAAGCACTCGGCATGCTGATCTTCGGCCTCGCGGGCCTGGTTCTTGGTGAAGTCTGGGGGATATGGTTCCCCATCAACAAGAAACTCTGGACCAGCTCCTACGTCCTCTTCGCCGCTGGCTTTGCCCTGGTTTGCCTCGCCCTCTGCTATTGGGCCACCGACATCAAACGCTGGCGCGGGTCCTGGACCCGGCCCTTCCTCATCTTCGGCAGAAACTCAATCGTGGTCTATACGATCTCGCAGCTCCTCTCGGAACTGCTCGACTTCCTCCGCGCACCGTTGCACGGCGAGACCCTGAACGCACACGATTACATCTTCCAGCGTTTCTTCGCCCCGCTGGGAAGTCCCAGCTTCGCCTCGCTCCTGTTCTCCCTATGCTTCGTCCTGCTCTGCCTCGTCCCCATCTGGCTCATGGACCGCAAGAAAATCTTCCTGAAGATCTGAAGTGGCTGGGTTCTGGGTTGACGAACGACTAACGCCCAACGACTAACGCCCGCCTGCCCGCCCCTCCATCCACCCCTGCAAAATCAAGACTGCCGCCATCCGGTCCACGGCTTTCGCCCGCTTTTCGATCGACAACTCCGTCTCCCGCAGCAGGCGGTTCGCTTCCGCCGAGGTCAGCCGTTCATCCCAGAGGTGCACCGGCAGCCGGAAGCGCTTCCGCAACTCCTGCCGCGAACTCCTGCATCTTTTCCGATTGTGTCCCTGCCGCGCCACTCATGCGCAGCGGCAGACCGACCACAATCTCCCGCACGGCGTAATCGCGAATCACCCGCTCCAGCGCCGCCATGTCCTGCCGCTTGTTCCGCCTTTGTAAGGTCTCCAATCCTTGGGCAGTAATCCCCAGGGGATCCGACACCGCGACCCCAATCCTTCTCGACCCTACGTCCAGCCCCAGAACGCGCCCCGCCGCCAGCCGGTCTGCCTTGCTCTGTTCAAAGCTCACACCGCGATTATATGCGCGTGCCAGCTCCCAGGGTTCCAGTCCAACCAGCCGTCGACAGCCCTAACCCATCTGAGCACAATAGCTTACAAGCTAGCGGGCTCCCGTTATCGCTTCCCCGAGGCCGCTAGACCCTGCACCCATCCTTGCTTTTAGTCCCATTTCGGAATAGTATGTTTATAGTAAAGATAACGCTTCTTCCCCCTGACCCTCGCCTGCCCAGGTGCTTTTTATGAATGGTGTAGATCTGAATTTCCACATAGGCGACAAGGTCGTCTATCCCAACCACGGCGTGGGCGTTATCGAACAGATCAGCAGCCGCTCCATCGGCGCCACGATCGAAAAGTTCTATCTCCTAAACATCAAAGCCAGCAGCCTCAAGGTCATGGTGCCCTGCAATAACGTAGGCAGCGTGGGGATTCGCCGGGTAGTCCGCAACGGCGAGGTCCAGAAGATTCTCGACTTCCTCTCCATCGCCGAGGACCTCACCACCGCCGACTGGAAAGACCGCTTCAAAGAAAACTCCGACCGCATGCGCACCGGCTCCCTGTTCGAGGTCGCCAGTGTCCTCAAGAGCCTGATCGCCCTCCACCAGGCCAAGCCCCTGTCCTTCCGCGAAAAGAAGATGCTCGAACGCGCCCGCTACTTGCTGGTGAGCGAGCTAGCCATGTCCCGCAACTGCGAAGAAACCAAGATCGAAGAACTCCTGGCCCTCAACCTCGCCAAGTGCAAACTCCGCTTCCCCGAAGCCAGCGAATTCCAGGCCTGATTCAAGCTCCGGCGTGTCTTGAGCCAATCCCACCCAAAACTCTGTCATCCCGACCGACGCGGAGCGAAAGCGAGCGGAGTGGAGGTACCTGCTTTTCGCATGTGCCCGAGAACCGAATCCCAGGGAAAGATGCAAACCGAAACCACCCAACTCCAGCCCCGGAGGGGCGGCAGACAATAGCCCGGGGCGTAAGCCCCGGGTAGGCCCCGAAGAAAATGGAACCGAGTCCCACAGGGCCGGTACCAGGTGTTGCCCCTTCACAGCAGCAGCTACATCCTCTCAATGCATTAACCCGCCGCCTGCTGGCCACTAATTTAGTGACCTAGCGGAGCTTCTGTTTGAGCAAAACCAGATCGTTGCCATAGTGTGGGTTGCCCTTACCCACTGCTAAGCCCATATCAACCTCACGAAGGGCGGTGATTCTATCCCCTTTCCTGAGCGCCTCACATGCAAATTCAAGGTGCATTTTCTGGTTAACAGCAACCGCGAATTCTCTGAGACCGAGTTGGGACGAAAGAGCAGCCGCGGATTTGTAAGAATCACGTGCTTTTGCAAGATCGCCTTCTCGGAGGTAGAGAAGGCCCCGCGTTGCCATCAGCGCCACATCTACCAACGTCTTGGAGGACCGGGTTTCGCTCTCAAGCAGTACCCTAGCGGCTTGTGTATGCCCGAGCATTAAATGGACGTAGGCTAGATTGTTTGTTAGCCATTCCTCACCCGGAAACTTCGGATATGCCTCTTCCAGGAGAGTCAGCGCCTTTTTGTAATCGTGCTTCACATCCGAGAGGAGCCCAGAAAGCATACCGTAAGCGTGTTGGTTATCTGTCCCCCTAGAAACCAATCGCTCCAGATCGGAGACTGCAAAGTCATAGTCGCCAAGTTGTGAATGCACATAACTACGAGCAATGATCAGGTACTCATCATCTCCGAAAATGTCAGTGCACTCATGCAGGACATCCAAGGCTTCTCTATATCTCTCCTGAACGCTGTAGAGATGTGTGAGGTTCCGATAGGGAAGCGTGCCATGACCGCTGGATTCTCTTATAGACCTCTTGAACCAGTCTTCGGCATCTTTCAGTTTTTGTTCGCGGAAGTAGGTAACCCCAATGTCATTACATAATTCCGAGCTTCGCTCGGCCTCCTTTCCATCAGAAGGCAGCGATTCGAGCACCTGCATAAAGTGAGCTCTCGCTGAAGGATGCCGCTGCTTACTCAGATAGGCACCCGCCAAAATTCGATGAGCCTCCCAATCCCTTGGCTCCCGATCCAGATGCGCACTTAACAATTCGATGACGGAATCAACCTGACCTGCTTTTAGGAGCGTGTTAGCCAAGCCCTTCACCGCTGACCCGAAATTCGGAGATAGGGTCAGGGCGGTCTTGAATGATCTGAGGGAGCGCTCATTCTGTCCTGCAAGAGCAAACGCAACCCCGAGAGCCTGATACAGATCGGCCGATCTGACATTGTGTCGAAGAGCCGTTCTCAAGTGCCTGATCGCTTCCTTCGCGTCGCCCTTCCTTAGCAGTAGAACGGCCAAATGGTAGAACGGAACAGGTGTGGCAGGCCTCCTATTAATCGATTCACGGAACAACTTCTCTGCTTCGTCAAATCGGTTCCGCCGCATGGCCAAATATGCCAAGGCCATCAGGGGAGTCACATTGTTCACAAAAGACTCGTTAAGGCGCCTGTATATCTTTTCAGCCTCTTCGTACTTACCCACCTCAACGAACACCTTCGCAAGGTTAATTCCAGCAATGTAGTTGTTAGGGTCCAGCTCTAAGGCCTTCTCGAAAGCAGATGCAGCTTCCGACATCGCTCCTGCGTTCAAGCGGACGACTCCAAGATTTGTGTAAGCTCGGCTGCTTGAAGGAAATCGTTCCACTGCTTCAAGCGCTCTGCTTAAAGCCTCTGACGCAAGCTTCTCCACTACCCCTTCGGTCTCGCTTGGAGTTGTCATCTCCCAAGTGAGCGAGATATCTTTTCCTTCCTTTACCAGAGACACCGCCGCACTTGGCATCAGCGGATTGGTTGCGGGTACCGACACCTTGTAAAAGCTCGGTGGAGTGGTCTGCTTCACTTCTGGCCGTTCGCTGGTTGCAATCATGATCTATCCTTCTTTTCCGCGTCCTCTCGTGCGCTACATCTCACAAATCTTGCTTCGCGAGCAACCTTAGCTCGTTGCCTTCGCTCGCGGAGTTTCCTGTATCCTTCCTCGTTCTTCAAAACCTTGATACAGCTTTCAATCCTTAGCCAAACCCGATCAAAATCGTCCAGCCGCTTTCGATAATCGAGATGCGCCATTTCCTTGTAAAGTCCGTCAAGCAACGGCAAGATCGAAAGGGGAAGCGCAGGAGCAAATGTGAACAGATTCGGTAACGGATGACCATCGGCGATTGACGGAATAAGGCGATCAAACATCTCTTTCCTCTTTCCCTTCTTGATCGCCGCCATCATCTGTGTAAGGTCGTCCCGGTAGCGCGCATCGAATAGCTGCAACCCAAGAACGGCTCCGGTCACCATCTCAAATAGAACAGCACCAAGAGCAAATTTGTCTGCTTTGAAAGCCAGTTTGGGGTCATCATCCAGCAAAGCGGCTAGGATTTCAGGAGATGCGTAAGTAAGGTCTCCGGGTGGGTAGACATAGCTCGCCGATAATGCTGGGCTGGAGTCGGTGAGTTTCTTGGCCGTTCCAAAATCTGACAAGCGCAAAGAGCCGTCCGACATAATGAGCAAATTGCTCGGCTTAAGATCGCGATGCGCGTATCCCCGATTATGAACCCGCCTAACTGATGTGCACATTGGATGAAACCACCGCAAAATCTCTTCTGCCGCGAGGACTTGCGAGTTGATTACGGAACCCAAATCAGTTTCCGCGAGTTCAAGTGCGAAATACGAAAAAGGCAGGTCAAGGCTTATCCCGCCCGCGTCAAATTTCTCGGTAAATTGACTAATCGGCGAAATCCAGCCGATGATGCCCACTTCGCCCGATAACTCTTCAAGAATTTTCGCTTCTCTCTCAAAACTCCCAATTCGGTATGCGGCATCCGTCGCGAACGTCCGAAGGGGATCGTAAAACTTTAGAGCCACGTCTTTGCTAGTGATCTTGTCGTAGGCGCGGAATAAAATCGAGAAGTGGCCATTCCCACCGAACGGTCCGAGACGCCGTATATTGGTGAATCGCTTACCAAGTTCGGCACGACGCTCGACGATTTGTAAGATTGCCTCACGGTCTCTGTTTGCTGGCATTGGCACCGCCGAAACGATCCTTCAAAAACTCAAATGCGTCTTCGGGATGTTCCTGCAATATTCTCAAAACGTCTCGCGGGACTTTTCCGGCAGCCAACAACAAAGGATTCGGATCACAAGAGAAATATCGTGCTGTCCTGTAAACCAACTCTTCTGACGGAAGTGTGGCCCCATTCTCAAGCTTGCTCAGGTAGCTGTACGTCACCCCAAGATGCGGGGCCAATCGCTTGATGCCTATCCCTGCTTCCTTCCGGAGGTGCTTGAACATCCCACCAAAACCTTTTCGCTTCATAGGGTTGATAATTCTGTCAACCCTCCAATTATGCGATGGGTGTCATAGTTTGTCAACCCTGCTCCCGAACAGTTCTCAGCTTTGCAGATTCGCGATTGTACGGTTCGCCAATGAAGAATACAAAGCGAAGATGAAAACCGGGGACGAGGATAAAACGGGGGAGAGACAGGACGCTCCCTATCTCCCGTAAGTCTATGTAATTGGCACTCACCCCCGCCAAGTGCCAGCATCGAGGGCCGATCTCCCCCCGCTTTTCCTTCGCCCTGTGTCCTTTTAGCCGCGTTTCCCGGCGCTTTCCCTAAACCTTACCCTCCCAGCCACTTGCCGCCCGCCAACTATAGCTTTAAGGTGGTTTTCCGAGATTTCCGAGATTTCCACAGTGTTCCGGTAAAACGTGAGTTATGTTCCAGTTGGAACATTCGCGCACAATGTTCCAATCGGAACATTACGCCTGACGCCGGCGCCGGAACCCAGCCCTTACTCCGCCCGCCCCCGCAACAGGTTTATAATCTCAAGTGCGTACCATACGCCCACGCGACTAGCATGGCTGATTAGCATGGCTCACTAGTATGACGGATCAACTCAGAAAAAAACTGCAGGAAGAAGTCGACGCGCTCGAGCACGAACTGGTTCACGACCTGCCCAAGGAGATCAAGCGCGCCGCAGCTCTCGGCGACCTCAGCGAGAACGCCGAGTATCACATGGCCAAGCAGCGCCAGGAGTTTGTGAAGGCGCGCTTCCGCCAGCTCGGCAAGCGCCTCGCCGACCTGTCGCTCACTAACATGAACAACATCCCGAAAGACAAGGTGGGCTTGGGTTCCACGGTGAAGGTCTACGACAGCTTCAAGAATGAAGAGATCGAATACAAGCTGGTGACCAGCGAAGAGTCGGACGTAGGCGCGGGAAAAATTTCGACGACCTCGCCGATCGGGCGCGCGCTGCTGAATAAAAAAGTAGGCGACGAAGCCACCGTGATCACGCCCAACGGCAAGCGCGAGCTGGAAATTTTAAGCCTGAGCACCATCCACGACGAGGCTGAGCCCGAGAAGGCGGGCGCATAGTGTCTCACAGTTGGACCAGCGCATTCGGGCGCGCCTGCGGCGTGCTGCTCGACACCATCGTGCGCTGGCTGGCTCTGTCGCGCATCAATCCCAACGTGCTGACCTTCATGGGGCTGGTGGTGAACACGTGGGCCGCGATCCTTTTTGGATCAGCCACGGCGCTCACACAGCGGCGCATGTTTTTCTACGCCGGCCTCGTCATCATCTTCTCTGGATTTTTTGATCTGGTGGATGGGCAGGTGGCGCGCGCCACCAACAGGGTCACGCGCTTCGGCGCATTCTTCGACTCGGTGGTCGACCGCTACAGTGACGCGTCGCAGTTTCTTGGGCTGCTGGTTTTCTATGCGCGGGGCGACCGCTTCTTTTATGTGGTGCTGACTGCGTTCGTGATGATCAGCGCCATCATGGTGAGCTATACGCGGGCGCGGGCGGAATCTCTGATTGGGTCGTGCCGCGTGGGATTTATGGAGCGTCCGGAGCGGCTGGTGCTGGTGATCATTGGCGCGCTCTTTAACCGCATGGCTCCGGTGCTGTGGGTGATCGCAGTGCTGTCGACGGTGACGGTGATCCACCGCATGCGCTACACCTGGACGCGGACGCAGGATGCGCCGCCGGCGGCCGCGGCCAAGGCGGGGCAGGCTGCTTAGCTAAGTTAAGTCATTGTATATTAACGTTAAGCTATTGTGTATCGGCTTTGCAAACGCGCTCCCGGATTGATCGGAGAACGGTTTTTCTGCCCGAGCCAACAGTACCTACGCCAATGCCGCGTCACTTTTCTCCGTTAACAATTCTCGTCTTTATCCATTCCGGGAAATGACCAAACAAAAACTCGGGCTGTAAGCGTGAAACAAACCAAAGGTCTGTCATCCTGAGCGTAGTGGACCGGTTCGAGAAGCGAAGCAGCCCACGGAGTCGAAGGATCTCTTTCCTGCCTGCGCCGAGATCGACGTGTAAGGGAGTTCCGACGATGCCGTCGGACACCGTGAGAACTCCTTGATGCGTTCGTGCCGCCGCTGACTGTCAGGGGATCCTTCGACTCCGTGAATGCTTCGCTTCGCGAAGCATTCACTGCGCTCAGGATGACAGGGTGGTGCGATGAAGGATCACGAGTATTTCGTCTATGTCGTCTGCAGCCGTTCGGGAACACTTTACATCGGTATGACTAACAGCATTTACCGGCGCGTCTTGCAACATAAGTGCGGGGAAATCGACGGGTTCGCTAGCAAGTATGGCTGCGATCGGCTGGTTTATTATGAGAGCTTCGATGATGTTTACAAGGCTATTGGACGGGAGAAGCAATTGAAGGGGTGGGCTAGAGCGAAGAAGATTGCTTTGATTGAGTCGAAGAATCCGCGGTGGGAAGATTTCGCGGAGAAGTGGGGAGCGCAGATGGTGTTTGCGGGCGAGGCGATCAGGCGCAAGTGATTGTGCTATCCTTCTCACCTTGAAACACGATACGCGGCACCGAGACTGGACTCGCGAAGAGCTGATCGTTGCTTTCAACCTTTATTGTAAGATTCCGTTCGGTCGAATTCACATTCGAAATCCGTTGGTCATTGAACTGGCGCGAGTAATCGGTCGGACACCTTCGGCCGTCTCTTGGAAGCTCGCAAACTTCGCCCGACTTGATCCAGCCTTGCGGAAGCGGAATGTCGCAGGCGCATCGCACGGGGCGAAGGCGGAGATCGAAATATGGGAGGAATTCAAAAGCAACTGGGAGAGACTTGCTTTTGAGAGCGAGACACTCCTCGCTCAGATGACGGGTCGCGTTGCGGAACTCGAAGACGAAACGAACGTCTTTCCCGAGGGCAAAACCCGCGAGGCTATCGTGCGGACGCGCGTTAATCAGAGTTTCTTTCGTGCCGCCGTCCTCGCTGCATACGGATCAAAGTGCTGCGTAACCGGTTGTTCAGTGTCCGAACTTCTAAATGCCAGTCACATCGTACCTTGGGCCGTCGACCTGAAGAACCGGACCAATCCGAGAAATGGGCTCTGTCTGAATGCCATTCACGATCGGGCCTTTGATTGCGGACTGCTCACGGTCACGCCCGACCTAAGAGTCAAGATTTCGCCTAAAGCAAAGCGCGATTCGTCCGATGTAGGAACTCGTGAACTCCTATTTCGGTATGAAGGCGCTCCCGTTTCTCCTCCCGGGCATTTCGTGCCAGACCCGGAGTTCCTAAAATACCATAATGCTCGCATCTTTCTAGAGACATAAATCCATGGGGGAACCAATGAGCAGCATCGAGTTCACTTATCTCTACAGGGACGGCGGCAACTACAAGAAATTCGGAAGGGTGGTCTTCTCAAATCTCAAACAGATGGGCCCCGAAGCACTCGAAATAGAGTTGCGGCAGGCGTTCTGGGAAGACGACCTATTCATTGCAAGCCAGATAAGAGTGCCGGAAGTTTTTCTCTACGCCGACGGCAAGTTCTCATTCGATGACCACTGCTACCATGAGTTCGGCGGTCTTCGGGCAACGCAGGAGAGCGCTAACGATGAGCACGGTCGCTCGATTAGCGAATTCCTCGCGGAGGTTACACGAGAGGACCAGCGCGGGTGGAAGGTGTTCGATCCCTACGCCAGCGTGGGCAGTCTCAACTGGTTCGCGCATCAAGGGGCTTGACGGTACCCGCCAACATTAGGGATCCACGTTTGTAGTGCCCGCCCGTATCAAGACAATTCGTCCCGACTACGAGGCTGCGGTTAACGTGATAACCTTCGAGCACTTTTTTAGGTTTTATCTCGATCCGGCCATGGAGCGCTGGTGTGCGACTGGCGTTATTCCCTGAGCGGCAAGGCATCCTCATGGGGTGGGGGCTGCCTAGCCTTTCGCGCTATCCCGTCTGCCACCCTGCGTCGCCCATGCTGCCGGCAAATCCATAGGTCCTTCGGCCCGCAAAAGACGCGGTCCTCAGGATGACAATGCGCGGGAAACGTGGCGCTTGAGGCTTGGGAATAGGATTTGTTATCGCTTACTGCATTTTCCTGCGTGGATAGATTTGGCGGGCAGAGCCTGCCCTGAGCTTGTCGAAGGGAGTGCGCCCCCACATGGGCTATTATTTCCTAGCGTCATGCCGACCTTGCGAGCTTCGTTGCTTCCCGATTTTCTTTACGGTACGGCATGGAAGGAAGAGCGTACGCCGGGACTGGTGGAGCTTGCGCTGCGCATGGGGTTTCGGGGTGTTGATACGGCTAACCAGCGGCGGCACTACTTTGAGGCTGGGGTGGGGCAGGGGTTGGCGGCGGCTTACCGCGCGGGAGTGGTGAGGCGCGCGGATCTTTTTTTGCAGACTAAATTCACTTACCGGCCCGGGCAGGATCATCGGCTGCCCTATGATCCTGAGGCTAGTTTTTCGGTGCAGGTTGCGCAATCTTTGGCTGGGTCGCTGGAGCATCTGGGGACTGATTACGTGGATAGCTATGTACTGCACGGGCCTTCTTCGGGCTACGGTTGGACGGATGCGGATGCCGAAGTTTGGGAGGCGATGCGGAAGGAGCGCGAAGCTGGGCGCGCGCGGTGGCTTGGGGTCAGCAACGTTTCGCTGCGGCATCTGGAGCAGATGGTGGAGGGTGGCGGTGAGGCTCCGGCGTTCGTGCAGAACCGGTGTTATGCGCGCTTTGGATGGGACCGCGACGTACGCTTGTTCTGTAATGCGCGGAAGATCGTGTATCAGGGATTTTCGCTGCTTACGGCGAATGCGGAGGTTTTGCGGCATCCTGTGGTTACGGGCACGGCGGCGGGCCTGGGCGCGGTGCGGCGCAGATTGTGTTTGCTTTTGCGCGGGCGGTTGGGATGCTGCCGCTCACTGGGACCTCCGGCGCTGAGCACATGACGCAGGATCTGGCCAGTCGATCGCTGACGCTCTCGCCTGATGTAGTGCGGGCGATTGAGGTTCTGGCGGGGTGAACTAGAATTTCTTTCTTAGAAATTCAAAGAAGATATAGCCGATGATGGCAGCGACTATGGCGATTTCGAAATTTGCAAGAGTCAGGATGTCTCTGATTGCCCAAGCCAGACACTTTTTTAGATCCCATGCCTGAGCGCTCAAGTTCTCCCATCAAGAGATTGGAATAAAACAGGAAGACGATGAAGGCCACCTCGATTACCGCTTTCCAGATATTTTTTTTCATAACAACTTCTGTTCTGCGAGGCTAGCCGGAGTCAGGCGGGATCCTGCGAAAGGTCCCGCGGCCAATATAGCAACATTTCGAGCCACTATTTCGGATCTTTGAGCTGGGCCAGCGCCTGATCCGTGGTGATGAAGGTTGCTCCGAGAGCTTGTAGTTCGGCTAGTGCGCGTTGTCCATCTTCGGGCTTCAAGGTTTCGATGGCATCCTTGACCACGGAGACTCGGTGACCACGTTCGAGTAATCCCTTGGCCGCCAGACGGACGCAGTATTCGGTTACCACTCCGAAGACCACGAATTCGGCATCGTCTCCCAAGCGCTTGACTAGTTCGGCGGCGTGGCGGCTTTGGAAGATGTCCAGCGTCTGCTTTTCGAGATGAATTTGCTGGTATGGGGAAAGATCGAGCGGCAAGGTGGCTGCGGGATCGTTTGGGATGGTGACAACTTTCTCCGTCAGGGCTTCGGGAACATAGGCGGAGCCTGGGGTGCCTTTGATGCAGTGGGGGGGAAAGGTTTTGAATTCGGGATCATCTTTGGTGTGGTAACAGCCATGGGAGACGAGAAAGACGCGGCCCTGGCGGGCGGCCTCTGTGAGGCGGCGAATATTTGGCAGCAGCCGCTCGGCTCCGGGCACGTAGAGCTTGCCTGTGGGCAGCATGAAGTCCGCCTGGGTGTCGACTTCCCAGAAAAATAGATTGCTGGGTGCCATCGCGTGCCTACCTTTTGATCATTGTGATGCTTGTGCCGGCCTCTCTGCAATCTTTACCACAGGGGGCACGGGGTTCACAGGGGAATGCGACAAGAATTGTACAAATTGATGACATGGCGGTGACAAATTTGGGGTGGGCGAATCCTAGCATTGGTGCGCACCAGTCAGAGAAATTACGGCCCAAGCCGGCTTTGAATTTGGTTTGTTGACCCGCCCCTGCCTCTGGCCTTGCACAGAAAAGGAGACTTCTATGCAGCATCGCAGAATTGCTCTTGCCGCTTGCCTCGGCCTTGCGCTGATGTTTATTTCCAACGCAGCCGTGGCGCAGTATAAACTCACAAACCTGGTTTCGAATCAGGCAGGGGCCGCGAAGCACCAGGACCCATTGCTGGTAAATGCATGGGGATTAACTTATGGGCCGGGAGGGCCATTCTGGATCAGCGATGAAGGCACAGGCTGGTCGACAGTTTACAACGGCAGCGGAGTGAACCAGGGGCTGGAAGTGCTGATCCCAACATTCAACGGCAGTGGGACGGGATCTCCGACGGGAATCGTCTACAACGGATCGCAGCAGTTTCAGGTGGAAGGCTGGGCAGCGATCTTTCTGTTTTGCACGCTCGATGGAACGATCAGCGGGTGGGCGCCGCAATCAAACCCCACGCAAGCGATTGTGGCGGTGAACAACTGGAGTTCAGGCGCAATCTACACGGGACTGGCGATTACGAGCTACGCATCGGGCAATTTTCTGTTTGCGGCGGACAACTGGAACAACAAGGTGGACGTGTACGACGGCAACTTCAATCTGGTCACTTCGTTCACGGACACAACGGTTCCTGCGGGCTTTGCTCCGTTTGGCATCCAGGATATTAACGGCCTGGTGTACGTGTCGTTTGCCAGTGTCTCGGGAGGGTCCGGAGGCTACGTTGACATCTTCACGGAAGGCGGCGTGTTCGTGAAGCGGTTGACGAGGAGTTCGAAACTGAATCAGCCCTGGGGCTTCGCGGCCGCCCCCGACAATTTTGGACGGTTGAGCAACACCTTATTGGTCTCGAACAATGTCAACAACACCGGTGAAATCAATGGTTTTAACATCGTCACAGGCCAGTTTGTGGGCACGGTCACGAACAGCTACGGCAAACCGATCAATATCGACCAGCTCTGGGGGATTAAGTTTGGCGGCGGATCGCAAAACAATGGCAGCCAGAACGAGCTTTTCTTCACCGCTGGCCCCAACAACAACGTGGATGGGACGTTTGGGGTGATTCGACTGGCTAAGTAGTTGTGGTGGATCATCCGTCACGGCGCAGAAACAGGGAAGCGAGCCAAACGCGCGAGTTATGCGTCGCAGAGAATGCGACGCTTCGCGCGGCTCGCCCAGATTCCTGACCGCGCAAAAAAAAACGCTTGTTCGGAATGACAATCAAAAGGGCCGCCTGCGAGGGCGGTCTTTGCTTTTGTGGGAGAGGCCCACTGCTATCGATTTGCTGGGACTGAAGCTGCGTTCTGCTGGATGAATGAGAGCAGGCTTGTTTGCAAAGCGTTTTTGCTGGCCTCGGGCAGTTCGATGAAGCGAAAAGGCTGGAGCCAGCCTTGGGTCGCCCACATGGGGAACATGATCTGTGCTTTTTCGCGGACGGTGGTCGTCCCGAGTTGGAAGATCAACTCGACTTCGAGTTTTTCGTCGAGCGGCGTCTCCACGTGCATCAGGCCCCCGGTAGTAGAGAGTTGATGGAGTTTGCCCCGCACCTCGCGCCGGTTGGGCAGGCGCATGAGCGTGAGGACCGATCCACGGAACTTGACGCGAAAGGGGCGCCCTTGGTTCTGGGGGGCGGTGGCGGCGGATGGATCCGGAGTGACCGATTCTGGGGTCTGCGACATCGTGGATCAAGTATGGAGCTTCGCTGGGCTGGGCACGAGGTTACGAAGGAACGTGAGGCAGCGATCAGTGGCCAGTGGTCGTAAGGCAGTGGTCAGTGGCCAGTGGTCAGTGTGATTTGTCCCGCCTTCGACCGTGGTTTTGGTTACTTCACTGACAACACCACTGACCATTATTTTCTTCCGGGATGGGCCTCGCCTTGGGCGGAGAACAGGTTGTAGGGCCAGGCGGTCTTGCTCTTGGTGGTGGCATTGCCAGGGCTGCCGGCGGATGTGGCGGGGTCGGGGGCGCAATTCCAATCCTCGGGCGGATTGGCAATTCCCCACACATTTGCGTGGTTGTAGAGCGCCACTCCGATCAGAAAGTATTTGCCGTCGGTGCCGAGCGGCAGGCAAGTTGCGACGCGGGCGGAAGCGCTTCCGCCGCCGGGCAGATCGGCCAGCAGTACTGGAGTTTCGAGCGGCAAGGCTTGGGAGGCGCGGAATCCGCAGCCTTGCGGGCTCACCACCAGCGCGACACACTGCGCGGAAAAAGAATGCTTGCGGTCGAGGCTGGTTACGGTTACGGGAATCTCCACCCGCAATCGCGTGCTGCGCCTCGCCGCTCTGGGTGTAAGTATTTCCATCTTTGTTAAATCACCTGGCTGTCTTGATTCAGTTTGACAGAAATACGGTGGGATGCAGTCTCACGAAAGAACAGAAAAGAGTGACGGAAGTAACATTCGGCTTTGGGGGCGTAAGCAGCGTGTGGGTGGTGTCCTCAGTTTCCGGCTGTGCGGAATTGGCCGCCTCGCTTGGCTCGGCGGGCCCCTTCGAGTCTCAGGGCAGGCAGCGGAGGCGGCTGTCTCTCTATTAGTATCATGGCTTTCTTGCCCTGATAAGATGGCCGACATCCGTGAAACAGACTAGCGAATCCGTCACGCCTGCGGGCGGTCCGGCGCCCGCGGCTGCGGGTGGGCCTGAGTGGGACCTGGTGCGGGCCGCTAGTTGCCCCGATGCGCGGGAGGGCGAGCTTGGCCGCATCCGGAGCATGCTTGATCCGCCGACGCGGGGCAAAGCCGTCGAGTGGGAGGATGTGCTTCGACTTGCGGATCATCACGGCACATCGTCGCTGCTTTACCAGAACTTTTTGCGGGTGCGTGATCTGGCGCCGGCGGCTGTGCTGGCAGCGCTTCGGGAGGGTTATGAGAGGAACGTTCACAAGTCACTTTTTCTGGCGCGCGAGTTGATCCGGATTCTTGATTGCCTTGATGCGATTGGGATCGAAGTGATTCCTTACAAGGGCATTGTGCTGTCGGAGGTTTACTACGGCGACATGGCGCTGCGGCGGGCTGGAGATATGGATTTGTTTGTCCGCGGGCAGGACGTGGGGCGCGTCAAGAGCGCCGTGCGCGAGTTGGGATACACCGTGCGCGTGCCGATTCCCGAAGATGCCGAAGATGATTACATTGCTTCGGGATATGAGTGCACGTTCGATAGTCCTGCGGGGAAGAATCTGGTGGAGTTGCAGTGGGCGCTGCAGCCTCGCTTTTACGCGGTCGATTTCGATATGGATGGATTGTTCGAGCGAGCGGTGAACGTGGAGGTTGCCGGGCGCCGTGTGAAAACGCCTTGCGCCGAAGATCTGCTGCTGGTGCTTGCGGTGCATGCGGCGAAACATGTTTGGGGACGGCTGATCTGGCTGTGCGACATCGCGCAGATTCTCCAGCTGGGGAAGTTGAATTGGGATTTGGTGCAGGCTCGTGCCAGGAGACTTGGCATCGAGCGGATTCTGCATGTCACGCTGTTGTTAGGGAACCGGCTTCTGGGAACTCCGATTCCGGCGCCAGTTGAAAGCTCGGTGGTCGAGGATCGCTCCGCGGAGGCTTTCGCCGACGAGATCGCGGTGAACGTGGGGCGCGGATTCAAGTATGAGGAGCAGCAGGTATCCTACTTCCGCCTGATGATTCGGCTTCGCGAGCGCAGAGCAGATCGCTTGCGGTTTCTCACGCGGCTGATTTTCACTCCCGGTCCTGGCGAGTGGGAAGCGGTTCGGCTTCCCAAGCCTTTGTTCCCTCTTTATCGTTTGGTGCGTCTGGCGCGGCTTGCGTCCAGATTCGCGCGGGGGTGATGGGAACGTGGACTGCGGCTCCCTCAGAGGCTAAAGCCCGCATTCCTGGCGGCGTCTGGCGGCACGGCTTGAAGCCATGCCCTGATACGAACCGCCGCCCTGAAATGAATCACAGGGGTTGCCCACCGTCCTGTTAGTTGCGGTCGCTCGGCGGGCTGACTAGCCACTTCAGCACCATGTTTACCAGGCTTAGCACGATCGCGCCCAGGAATGCCGCGGTGAAGGTGCGGACCTGGAAGCCAGGCGTCAGCAGCGCTGAGGCTAGTTCGAGCATCAGGGCATTGATCACGAACCAGAAGAGTCCCAGGGTGAGCAGAGTCAGAGGGAAGGTGAGGATCTTCAGCAGCGCTCCGATGGTTGCGTTGATGAAGCCGATCACGAGCGCGGCAATCAAAGCTGCCACTGGGCCACTGACATAGATTCCCGGCACTACGCGGGCTACAATCCACACGGCCAATGCGCTCAGAACCCAGTTTAATAGCAGCCGCATTTTTCGCTCCTTGGGCCAGATGACTGGAGGACGCTGAATCCTCTCATGAGGAGTAAGCTGCGGCTCCTTCAGGGGCTAAAGCCCCAGTCATGGCATGACATTATCGCAGCGCCGGAAGCGCTGCGCCACCCAAAATCAACTTACTCGTGCTGGAAGCAACCCCCGGGGAGGGGTAGCACTGGTTCCGCTGGTAACTCGTTCGTACACTCCCTCTTGGTAACCCTTGGTAACCATGCACTTTCGCCTTCCAGACGTACAATTGCCCTAGTCCGACCGGCCACCTCCGGAATAGGAGTTTGGCCAAGTGGGGTTCTGGCGGGCAACGCATACCCGGAGCCGTGAATCAGTTTCTCGGCGCCGAAGTTTCGGTTTCTCGAATCAGAGCTTCTCGAATAAGACCAGGTGCTGGAGTTGGTACTCTTATGGCGTTCGGTTTCGGATTCAACAAACAGAAGGTGCTCAGCGCTGCGGAGAAGTATGTCCAGCAGGGCAAGATGCAAAACGCTATCGCTGAGTACGAAAAGGTCATCAAGGCAGATGCCAAGGACCTGACGGTGATCAATACCGTCGGGGATCTTTATTCGCGCCTGGGTGAAGCGGACAAAGCCACCGAATGTTTCAAGACAGTGGGCGATGCCTATGCCAACCAGGGTTTCACGGTCAAGGCGATCGCGATGTACAAAAAAATCAGCAAGCTCAAGCCATCGCTTGAGAGCGTGCTGAAGCTGGCCGAACTTTATACCCAGCAGGGACTCTTCAATGATGCGCGCGCGCAGTATCTGCAGGTGGCCGAAGAGTTTCTGAAATCGGGCGCACTGGAAGACGCGGTCCGCATCTTCCAGAAGATTCTGGAGATGGATCCGGAAAACACCAACATGCGGGTCCGGCTGGCGGAAGTCTATGTGCGCCTGGGGAAGAAGAATGACGCCTGGCAGATATTTTCCGCCGCCGCCGAGACCTTGCGTTCGAAGGGTTCGCTGAGCGCAGCGGATGACGTACTACAGCGCATGCTCACTCTCGACCCGGGCAACAGCTACGCGCTGCTGGCGCAAGGGCGCAATCTGCTGGAGTCCGGGGACGCCGAAGGCGCCATCGAATCGCTGCGGAAAGTTTCCGATCTCGATTCCAATCCCGAAGGCCTGCGCGACCTGCTTAAGGCATACCTGAAAACCGGCCGCCTTTCGGATGCGGGCACTCTGGCAAGCAAGCTTCTGGCGGTGCACAACGACCTGGCCTCCATATCTACTTTCGCCGACGCCCTGATGCAGGCGGGCCAATACGAGAATGCACTTCAGGTGTATGACCAGCATGCTGAGCGGCTGCTGGCCGAGGATTCCGACAAGGTTCTAAAAAACCTGCATTCCATCATCGGGTATGTGCGCGACAATCCCGCACTGCTGGAGAGGCTGCTCGATCTGTTCCAGAAAGCCGGAGAAAGCACTCACATCACGGAAGTCATCGAGTTGCTGGCGCACGCCTCGGTGCAGGCTGGCGACCTTCCCCGGGCTCGGGATCTTTATCAGAAGCTGGCCACCATGGAGCCGGGCAACCCTCTGCACATGGCCAGTTATCAGCAGGTAGTAAGCCAGATTGGCGGCGATGCGAGCGCGAAGCTCATCTCAGCGGAAGAAGCTGCGGTTATCGTGGATGAGCTGGAAGCCACTGCGCCTTCGATTCACCAGCACTACTCCGATGCGGTCGCGCTAGCGGTTCGTTCTGCGCTCACCGATGCCGAGCTTTTCATTTCCTACAACATGCCCGCCAAAGCTCTGGGGCCGCTGATGGCAGCCCTGCCGCAGGCGCCGAACGATCTGCGTCTGAACCAGCGCCTGGCGGCTCTGCACACGCGCGCCGCGCGTTTCGCCGAAGCCGGCGTCTGCTGCCGGACTCTACAGAACATTTATTCGGAAGCGGGCTATCCCGAAGAAGCTACGCGTTACGGCGAACTTGCCGGACGCTATGAAGAGCGCTCGGCAGCGCCCGCTCCCGCTGCGACCATCATCGAGCAAGCCACCGCCCCGGCTCCTGCTGCAGAGCTTTCGATGGCTGCTGCGGCCTCGGCTCCGTGGCCGGCGAATCCGCCTCAGCCTGCGGAGGAAGCCGAATTCGCCATCGTCAACGATCCAGACCAGAATCAAGACCACGTTCAGCACAGCCATCAGATCTTGGCCGACGCCGAAGCTGCCACTGCTCCCGCGGAGATCGACCTGTCGTCGGAGTGGGACGATAGCATTACCATCGAGACCGAGACACTGCCTGTCGAGGCTGCAGGGATGGAAGTGACCGACGCCGTGGGTGAGCATAAGCAACCCACAGCCAAGTTGGACCCAGGTAAGCGCGGCGAAGCAACGCTTGACCCGGAGAAGACTAACGAAGCCATCGAAGAGATCCGTTTCTACCTCGAACACGGCATGCCGGAGCAGGCTTCGGCAGCCATCGAGAAGCTTCAGGCTCTCAGTAATGACGAAGCTACCCTAAATGCGATTCGAGCCGAAATCGAGGCTGCTTCGCAGCACTCCTCGCCCGTGGCAGAAGTGACCACAGTCGAAACGATCTCTGAGTTTGCTACCGACGAGTCTCAGGCCGAATTCACAATCGACGAGATTGCAGCCGACGTACCGGAGTTTGCAGCGGCCGTCGAAGAGACTTTTCCAGAACCACCGGCCGAAGTGGTCGTGGCGGAAACGCACGCTGCGCCCGCGCTCCACGATGAGCATGCCGGGACTGCACCTCCGGTGATGGAGCACATCGTTCCAGTTCCAGCTCCAGCAGTTCCAGCTCCGGCGCCAGCTGCCACGCCGGGAGTGCTTCAGGAGTTCGTTTCCGATCTGGAATCTTCGCTGGGAGAAGGCTTTCTTCCGGGCACGATCTCGCACGAGGCCGAGACTGCTGTCGAGCACGCTTCCGCGCAGGCCTCGGGGCCACAGTATGGTGGCGAGGAAGGTAAGCAGGAACTTGAGCCTATCGGGAACGCCGCACCCACTGGCTTCGGGGTGCCCGAAACGGAGCAGATGGGCGAGTTTGTGGCCGATCTTGAAGCTTCTCTGGGTGAAGACTTCCTCAAGGGAGCGCCGGTTACCGAAACTGAACCTGCACCGGCTGAGACTCACGTCGTTTCGGCACCGGCGCAGCATTGGACCGTGCCTGCGCCACCGGTTAGCGCCTCGGCCGCGGCCAGCGCTGCCGCAGCGGCGGCTGCGTCCGGCAGTCCGGCAATTTCATCGCATGCTTCAGCCCCAGTCGCGCACTATCCGGCGCCGGCTGCGCCCGCGCCACACATTTCGCCAGTCGTTTCGAGTTCAGCCGTTTCTAGTTCAGTCATTCCCGGCGCGCCCGCCGGTGCGAAACCTTCTCCTTTCGGCGAGGACGCTGGCATTGACCTCGCAGAAATGTTCGGCGAACTCAAACACGATCTCGAAGCCGACGCCTCTACTACTGAGGAAGATCCTGAAACCCATTACAATCTCGGCATCGCCTTCCGTGAAATGGGTCTACTGGATGAAGCCATTGGCGAGTTGCAGAAGACCTGCCAGGCTGTCGATCGCGGACATCCCTTCCCGCAGGTTATGCAAACTTACACCTGGCTGGCGCAATGCTTCCTCGACAAGGGTTTACCCGAGGCCGCGATTCGCTGGTATGACAAGGCTCTCCACGCCCCCCGCATCGACGAAGAGACGCGCACCGCGCTCCACTACGAACTCGCCGCTGCCTATGAAACCGCGGGCGACAAGGCTTCCGCACTGAAGCATTTCATGGAAGTTTACGGCCGCAACATTGATTATCGCGACGTCGCCGAGCGCATCAAGCCCCTGAAGTCGTAGAATAGCCCGATGGGTTTTGTCCCTCACTCTTACTTTTCGGCACAAGTTGGAACGTTTCTCGATCTGCGCCTTATTCCAGCCCTGCTGCAGCGGAGCGCCCGGTGACCGATCCCAAATTGCCCGTCGAAACCAGCCCAGCCGCGTCCGGCCAGCCTGCGCCCGGGCCGAAAGCCGTCGCCGTCTCTCCCGGCCACAGCGGTTTGCAACTCTGGGTGCACCGTGCCTCCGTCTTTCTTTTCGTGCTCATTAGCGCGGTCGCTGGCGTGCTGCTCGTGATCCTGCCTTGGACCCCCGAGTGGACCGACAACTATCTGCTGATCTCGTTTCCCTGGCTTCGTACCCTCGTCTCGGCCGGTTTCTTCCGTGGGTTGTGCAGTGGCTTGGGATTGCTCGATATCTGGATCGGCTTCTGGGAAGCGCTGCACTACCACGAACACCAATAGCGCAGAAGTATTGTGTTGAATTTCGTAAGACAGGATTTCATCACGCGAATCTGCAACACTCTGTGAGTCTCGACATGACGAATAAGCTTCAACCCGCGCCCCTGGCCTACAAAAACGAACCCTTCCTCAACAGTCCCGACGGACGTATTCTCCGCATCCTGGCCGAGTATCAGGAACCGCTGTCGCGCTTTCGCCGCGAGCAGATTCAGGACACGGTTGTATTCTTCGGCTCGGCCCGCTTTCAGGGAAGCGCCGCGGCTCGGAGAAATCTAACGGCGGCGGAGAGAAACGACGCAAAAGCGCCGGCGCCACAACAAGAAAAAAATCTGAAGCAAGCCATGGCCGCCGTCGATATGGCGCGTTACTACGAAGACGCGCGCCGCCTGGCTTTTCTTCTGACCGAGTGGTCGATTCAGATTCCCGCGCGCCGCCGCCGTTTCGTGGTCACGACCGGCGGTGGTCCAGGAATCATGGAAGCGGCGAACCTGGGCGCCCATGAAGCGGGAGGCAAAACTATCGGCCTCAACATCAATCTGCCCTTTGAGCAGTATCCCAATCCCTACATCACGCCCGCGCTCAATTTCGAGTTTCACTACTTTTTCATGCGCAAATTCTGGTTCGCGTATCTCGCCAAAGCGCTGGTGATTTTTCCCGGCGGATTCGGCACCATCGACGAGCTCTTCGAGATTCTTACGCTCGCGCAAACCGACAAACTCGCGAAGAAAATTCTCGTCGTTATTTATGGCAGCGAGTATTGGCACCGCATCATGAACTTTCAGGCCTTCGTTGACGCCGGCACGGTTTCGCCAGAAGACCTCAACTTGTTCAAGTTCGTGGATTCTCCGGAAGACGCTTTTGCATTCCTCCGCGACGGTCTCACCGAATACCATCTGGGCGGCCAGCCTAAGAAAGAAAAAGAGCAAGAAGTGCTGCCAGAAATTGCCAAGACCAGGCCGTAACAATGGCTGAGCGCGCTCTCTTGTACTACATCACGGACTGCGCTGCCTTCCCCGGCGACGAGCGCACGCGCCGGCTTCGCCTCCTGGATAAAATCGCGGAAGCCGCACGTTGCGGTGTCGACTATATCCAGCTTCGCGAGAAGGACATGCCAACCCGCGAACTGGAGTCGCTGGCCCGCGAAGCGGTGGAAATGATCCATCAGCTTTCAAATGAAAACCGGAAACTGAACACTGGCCTGCTCATCAACTCGCGTGCCGACGTCGCTCTAACCAGCGGTGCCGATGGCGTTCATCTGCGAGCCGACGATGTCTCTCCACGAGAAGTAAGAGATGCATGGCACAGAGCGTGTCGTGCGGGCACTTCTGCCCGCGAAATCTCCCCCCGAGATCCGGTGATAGCAGTCTCCTGTCACTTACCAGAAGAAGTGGTCAAAGCTGCCGCAAGCAACGCTACGTTCGCCGTTTTCGGTCCCGTCTTTGAAAAGAAAGGCACGGCCGGAACCAGCCCCGCCGGTCTCGATGCTCTTCGCCTGGCCCGCAGAGCGAGAATGCCAGTGCTCGCGCTCGGAGGGGTGAATCTGCAAAATGCGGAATCGTGTCTGCGGGCGGGCGCGGCTGGAATCGCAGGGATTCGGCTCTTTCAGGAGAATGACGTCGCGACCATCGTTAGCGCGTTGCGCGGCTTTCCCGCGTCTGCGGTAAACGAATAAAGGCCACGCCGCAAAAGCGGCGCGGCCCCTTTCACAATAGCTATTGTGCCGGAGTTTCTGGAGCGCTTGGCGTCGCCGGCGCATTAGCGGTCACTTCTGCCGCAGGCGTAAACTTCACCGTCGCCAGTATCTTTTCCAGCCGCTGGAAAACTTGCTCGCGGTCTACGTGTTTGCCGCCTTCGGTCTCGACTCCCGTGGTCGCAACCCTGAGTGCGAACTCGTAGCAAGCGCCGTTTTCGAAAACGTGATAATACTTCGACGCTTCCTCGCGAGCTCCTTGACTGGCAAGGGTCTTCGTGGACTGCAATTCCATGTCGCCAATCATCAGCTTGGAAAGCTGGACTGTGGCCTGCACTGCAGGATCGGCCGGTGTAGCCGGGTTAGCTTGCGGAACGGAGAACTCGCCACACTGCTCCGCGGTGAGCATTTTGTTCATGCTGACGTTGAAGTAGGCCGAGGCCAGATCGCTGTTGGGATAAGCGGAATCGGGCACCGCTACTGCAGCGAGTGCTACTCCACCCGGCTGCACAAAGTCCATTGGAACAGGATCGGATGTGACAAGTTCATTCGCGGCGTCGCCCGTCTCCAAGGCATACTTGCGCGGATATTGGAATGAGACGCCGGAAGTTTTGTCGGCGTAAGTCACGGTCGCTGGCGCCTTGCGGGCGACTTTCTTGTGGACCGGCTTCGCGGCGGCCTGGACTGCGGGCGCCGGAGTTGCCACTGCGGGCGGCGTCGGCTGAGTCATCGCAGATGGGTTGGTGGAACTTTCGGTTTTAGGTTTCTCGCTGGAGCATCCGACGGCGACTGAGCAAACAATCAAGAGCGCGGCGAATACCAGCGTGCTGGTGTTTTTGTCAAAGTTGGTCTTGCCCCACGCAACGGAATCGAGCGTTGCCGGAGTGCTGCGGAACGTCGCGTTGCGAACTGCTGTGGTGCGAAACAGATTGATACGGGTCATGGTTGGTCACCTCCTGCTGCTGAGCAGCGCTAGTGAGAGTGCAAAGAGGTGGCCGACGGGAGGAACGTTGATTTTGCGGGTGTTAGGGCGTTGCAAAATGCTCAGCATTGTGTGGGGCCGGACACGATGTGGGGCGCGGGACACGTGGGATGAACGGATTACCGACGGGCTTTGAAGCGTCGCGTCTCGGAAATCAAAATAGGTTCCTAGGCCGCCGCGATGCGCCGAATCAAATCTTCCTGCTCAGCTTTGCTCTCGGCTCCAATGGTGAAGGCATCCAGCAAGCCCAGAGAGAGCGCATAACGCAATGCTTCCGACTGCCGGTTGCGCAGATCGCCCTGGCCAAGAATCTTCATGCCGACGACGGCTTTGCCGGCAGCCTTCATCTCGCGCAGAACAGTGATCACCGTCTGCGGGTCGGCGTCCATGTACGAACCGATCGGATTAATGCGGGCAAGATCAATCTCCACCCACGGCGACTTCGCAGCCGCGCGCAGGGCCTCGATGCTGTGGCAGGAACATCCATGGGCGCGAATGATGCCCTTCTGCCTGGCTTCGGAAAGCACGTCCATCACGCCCTTGAAGCGCTGGGTCCAATCCGCCTCGGTCAGGCAGTGCATCAGGCAGACATCTAGATAGTCGACTCCCAATTCGCGGCGGAAGCGGTCGAGATCGGCGCGGGCACTCGCGGGATCGCGCGCCCAGGTCTTTGTAAGCACGGTGACTCTGTCGCGCGGGACGTGCTTGAGCGCTTCGGCGACGTGAGGATGGCTTCCATAAGAATCGGCGGCGTCGAAGAAACGCAAGCCCCAATCGTAGCCGTTGAGCAGAAGATCAGAGAGTCCTTTGACGCCGAGAGCAGTCTGGTTCGAATGATGCCCAAAGCCAATGGTTCCGGTGCCCATGGCTAGCCGGCTAGTCTTGATGCCGGTGCTGCCTAGCGTGACGGTGTCGGAGGCGGAAAACTTCGACGGCAAAGGCTGGGTTGCGAGAGCGGTCAACAGATCCTTGCGAGTAAGCCAGGCAGCTCCCACGCCCGACGCAGAGCGAATCAGGAATTCGCGGCGATGCATAAGGCCCCCTGCGGGACAGGATTTTTTCATGATACACCGGTTCGGTGATCATTCGATCGTTGATCAATCCGATCGTTCGATCATTCGAACTGCTTCCGAAACGCAGACAGTTGCTGCTGCATTTCCGAGAGTTCTCTTCTCAGTGCCGCCACTTCATTTTCCAGGCTGGCAATGCGATCGTCAGTTGCCGAAGAACTCGATGGCGTTCGAGCCGTCGCAACTTCTGCGGAGTGCGCGTTGCCGGAAAGGAGATGCATGTAGCGCGACTCTTTCGTGCCCGGCTGACGCGGCAGCACCGCCACCAGCGGAGGCTGGCGCTGGCTGAGCCGGTCGAGCGTCGCGAGGACGTCTTCCAACTCTTCGAATCGATACATGCGCTCGGCCCGGCCTCGCAGTTCACCCGGAGTCTGCGCCCCACGCAGGAGCAGCACGCAGAGGATGGCGGTCTCACGGCGGTCAAAGTTGAACACTTCCTGAAGGCGATGCTCGTATTTCGTGACCCGGCTGTCGGCACCGCTCGCCGGTCCCGCCAGTCGCTGCGCTTGCAACGAGTCGAGCGCCGCGCGTACCGAGTCCTCATCGAGCGTCATTACCGGATCGCGGTTGTTCTTCTGGTTGCACGCATTCACAAGAGCGTTGAGCGACAAAGGATAATAATCGGGAGTGGTGATATCTTTTTCGATCAACGCTCCGAGCACTCGAACTTCCACGTCACTCAAGAGATCCAAGGGCACCACCATTGAAAAAAGCTAGTGTGGGAATTTTACTGTAGTCCTGAGGTGTGGGCGACAAGGTATCCTTAATTGGTTTAGTCTTGCCCGCGAAAAGCAGGGAACTTTGGACGAAGGACAATTGTATTTATGACCTGGATTCGAACCATACCGACGTCGGAAGCCGATGAGAAGCTGCGCCGGGCGATTGAGGGGCAGAAGGGGCTGTATCCCAAAGAGTATGGCGAACCGGTGCATCCGGATGAGTCGGGGGGATCGACGATTGTTGGGTCGCACACGCTGATTCCGGAAGCGCTGTATCACGCATTCGGCACGTTTGGCGCGCTGATGTCGCCGGAGTTACCTCTGACGCGGCGGCAGCATGAAATGATTGCGACCATGGTCTCAGTCACCAACCGGTGCGTGTATTGAATCGAATCGCACGCAGAGTTTCTGCGTAGAGTTACGCTGGACCGGGAGTTGGTGGAGGCGCTGGAGAAGGATTACACGACCGCCCCTATCACAGGGCAGGAGCGGGTGATGGTGGATTATGTGGTGAAGTTGACCAAAGACGCGACGAGGGTTTGGCAGGACGATATTGAGCGGCTGCGAGCGGTGGGATTTGATGATCGGGGGATATTGCAGATTACTTTGATTGCTGCGTGGTTTAACTACATTAATCGGGTCGCGGATGCGTTGGGGGTGGGGAGAGAGTAAAGCTTCTGACAATCTGTTGTGCGGACGTGCGGTTGTTTCCTTCTGCTACTACACTTGCCTGAGAGGCAAGGCTTCTGACTCTATTTTTCTGCCACCTCCATTTTTCACTCCATGACTGAATCTCTAGCAGAGTTTTTCCAGGCGAACTTTCAGGCGCACGGTTATGAGCGTGCCTACGGGCAGCGGCGCGGTTACCGGATGGAGTGGTTCACTTACGGTCAGGTTCATGAGATGGCGCTTCAGTTCTGCCGGGAACTGGGAGCTCGAGAAATCCATAAGGGCGACCGCGTGATGCTCTGGGGCGAGAACTGCGCCGAATGGGTTGCGGTTTTCTTTGGATGCGCTTTGCGCGGCGTTGTCGTTGTGCCGATGGATGATGGGGCGTCTGCGGATTTTGCGGCGCGGGTTGCGGCGCAGGTCGAGGCGAGGCTTTGGGTTTGTTCGAGGCGGCATGCTACGGAGCAGGCGAGCATTACGAACCCGGTTCCTGTAATAGCCCTAGAGGAGATCAAAATCCCCGCCCTGTCGCAAAGAACGCGACGAGGACGGGGCACCCTCGAGGAATCCAATGTGATGATTGGACCCCACGATACTTTACAGATTGTGTTTACTTCCGGGACTACGGCGGAGCCCAAGGGCGTGGTTATTACGCATGGGAATGTGCTGGCGAACATCGCTCCGCTGGAGAGGGAGATGCAGCGGTACTTGAAGTATGAGCGCTGGGTGCATCCGGTGCGGTTCTTGAACTTGCTGCCATTGAGCCACGTCTTTGGGCAATTCCTCGGGATGTTTCTACCTCCGTTGCTGGGCGGGACCGTGATTTTTCAGGAAGAACTGAAGCCTTCCGAGATTATAAGCACGATCCGGCGGGAGCGGGTCTCAGTCTTGGTGAGTGTGCCGAGAGTTTTGCAATCCCTGAAGCAGAAGATTGAGCGTGATCTTGAAGATCGTTATCCCGAAAGCGGGGGAAAGATCGAGGACTTTCGCCGGCGGTTCCGGCAATCGGAGGGAAAGCACTTCCTGCGCCGCTGGTGGATTTTCCGAGCGATTCGCCGGCAGTTCGGCTGGAAGTTCTGGGCATTCATTTGCGGAGGAGCGACGCTGGATGTCGAGACCGAAGAATTCTGGGGACGGCTGGGCTATGCCGCGATTCAGGGATATGGGCTGACGGAGACTACGTCGCTGATCAGCGTGAACCATCCCTTCAAGCTGGGGAAAGGATCGATTGGAAAGGTGCTGCCGGGGCGGGAAGTGAAGCTGGCAGAAGATGGGGAGATCCTGATCCGGGGTGGCGGAGTGGCAGCGGGGTATTGGGATGGGAGTCGACAGCAAGCAACCGTTGGCGAGGTTACGAATAAAGACGGTTGGTACCGGACCGGCGACGTTGGCGCGCTGGATGAGGCCGGGAACCTTTATTTCAAAGGCCGCAAGAAAGAAGTGATCGTGACACCTGCGGGGCTGAATATTTATCCGGAAGATTTGGAAGTTGCGCTGCGGCGACAACCGGAAGTAAAAGATTGTGTGGTGGTGGGGATTGAGCGGGGAGGGAATGCGGAGCCGTGTGCAGTGGTGATTGTGAGCGACGAGGCCGGGGTTGCGGGAGTGGTGGAACGGGCGAACGAGTCGCTGGCGGAATTCCAGCGCATGCGAATGTGGGTCGAGTGGCCGCAAAGGGACTTTCCGCGTACGAGCACGCAGAAGCCACGGCGGAATCTGATTGCTGAATTCGCCGAAAGACAAATTCTGCAAACCGGAAATAGAGAGGCTGTGAGTGACAGCCCGGTGATGGAACTGATCGGCCGCATCACGGGACGAAGCGTTAGTGGGGTGAACGCCGAGGCGGCGCTTGATTCCGATCTTTCGTCCGACTTGGGGCTTAGTTCGCTGGACCGCGTGGAACTAATCAGCGCGCTGGAGGATCGATATCAAGTGGATCTGAGCGAGACTCGTTTCAGCGCGGCACGCACGGTGGGCGATGTCGAGCGCATGTTGAGCGGTGAGGCGCGGCCGCGGGCGGAGTATCACTATCCGCGATGGGTATTGCGCTGGCCGATTACGTGGTTACGATGGCTGGCGCACTACTTATTGATGAGGCCGGCCATGTTTCTGCTGGGCTGGCCGCGGATCGAAGGGCGGGAGAACTTACACGGCTGGCACGGGCCGCTGCTGGTGGTTTGTAATCATATTTCTGACGTGGATGTGGCATTCGTGCAGGCCGCTTTACCGGCGCGGCTGGGAAATCGCATAGCGACTGCGACCCGCGGAGAAGATTTGGAAGCTCTGCACACGCCGGCGCCGGGTCGAGGCTTTTTCGGAGGAATCTATGATCGCACGCGATGGCTTCTGGGCGTTTCGCTGTTGAATTTATTTCCGCTGCCGCGCGAGGCTGGCTTCCGGCAAAGTTTCGCTTATGCGGGTGAGGCCGTGGATCGCGGTTACAGTGTGCTGGTGTTTCCAGAAGGACGACATAGTGCGGATGGCAAGCTGAATCCATTTCGAGCGGGGATTGGGCTGCTGGCGAATAATCTGGGCATTCCCGTACTGCCGATGCGAATCGTCGGGTTGTTTGAAGTGAAGAAGGCAGGCAGGAAATTTGCGCGCCCGGGAGAAGTTCAGGTGCGCATCGGACTGCCGATGAACTTTACGGCCGGCAGCGATGCGGCACAAATCACGCAGGACCTGCAGCGCGCCGTAGAGAGCTTGTAGGTCGTGGAAATGAAAAGGCCCGGACCAGATGATCCGGGCCTTTCCCTGGTTAAGTTCGCCCACTAACTACGTGATGGTGAGAGTGAATGTGGTCGTCGCGGTCGTGCTGCCGCTCGTACCCTTGATGGTGATTGTGAAAGTTCCAGCCGCAGCTCTGCTGGACACCTTGACTCCCATGGCAGCGGTTCCAGAGCCGCCCGTGATGGACGTTGGTTTGAAGATTATCGTCACGCCGCTTGGTTGTCCCGAAGCAGACAGGGCAATCGTCCCGGTGAAGCCACCAGAAGGAGTCGCCGTGACCTTTGCGATCGCGTGGCCACCCGGAGCAACACTACCCTTCGTCGGCTTTACGGCAAGGGTGAAGCTGCCGCCGCCCGACGAGGTAACCGTCAGCGTAACCGTCGTGGTTTCGACCGTTGCGCCGGCGGTCCCAGTTACCGTGATCGGATACACGCCGGTAGCCGTGGTTGCGGATACGGCCATCGTCATGGTCGAGGTTCCAGTTCCGGTAATCGAGGTTGGGCTGAAGGTGACAGTCACGCCGGTGGGCTGGCCGCTGGCAGACAAGGTGACGGGAGAGTTAAAGCCACCGGTCGCTGTGCTGGTGATGGTTGAGGTTCCGGAGTTGCCCTGCACTACTGAGACCGCGGTGGGGTTGGCGGAGAGGCTGAAGCCGCTGCCCGACCCGGAAATGGTGACGGCGGCGGCAGCCGAAGGAATGCCGTTTGCAATCACAAATAAGCTACTCGCACCCGTTTCGATTCCGGAGGGCACATCGAAGTTCGTGGAGACGATCGTGCTGCCCGTGGCGACAGCCATCGTGCTGTGACCGTGGGTCTTGGCGAAGAAAACGTGTCCCGTGCCTGTGTTTACTATCTGCACCAGCGGATAGTTAGTGGCATCCTGGAAGTCATCGCCATAGGCATTCGCCTGTGACAGACCGTTGAATTGCGTTCCCGAGATCGAATACGTCGTCCCGGCGTTGAGCGTAGACGGGACGGAGGTAATCGTCGGCTGCCAAGCGGAACTGAACGTTCCCGCCGAAGTGAGAAACTCCACATCGGTGGTGAAGTCCGTATACATAATCTGCCCGTTGGGCAGAACCAGAAGGTGCCCTACAAAGGAAGGTGTTTTGGAGGCGTTGGGCGGGTTAGCAATAGCGGTGAGGGTAGTGCCATTCCACTCGTAAAAATTGGCGGGCGCGGTGAACGTGCCGCTAAAGGCGCTGGCTTCTACGACGACGTCGCCGGTAATTTCAAGCGCGGCTGGCGCATCATTCGCCGCATCTTTGTTGGGGAAATCCGGTCCTGCGGTCCAGACTCCAGTTGTTGAATTGTAAACCGCCGTGTGACCGGCTTCGCAGTCGCTGGCACCGGTGTAGAAGACGGTACCGTCTGGGCGCAAGATCGCCGGTCCCAGTTCGTCGCTGCCTCCACCCTTTTCGCAGTTCGAATCCCAGAGTTGTTGGATGGTGCTGCCGGCAGTGGTCCACTTATTGGTTGTGGAGTTGTACGTCTCTGAATTCGTGCCGGTGAGAACGGTATTGCTGGTGTAGGCATCAACCGTGAGCACTTCGCCGTTTGCCAGTAGAGTCCAGCCTTCTTCGTCGAAGTCATCGTTCTTGCCATCGGTGGAGCTGGCGAGATCGGTGAAGGTCAGTGTGCTTTCGTTGAAGCTGTAATAAGTCGGGAAAGCAGCGTCCCCGAATGCGATCGCGCAGCATTCCGCCAGCATCCAGGTTCCGTTGGGCAAAACTACCGACTCGGCATCGCCGATATTACTGCTGGCTGGCGGTGTCGTTGCTGTCCAAGTGTTGGCGACGGGATCATAGATCGCGCCCAAAGACTGCCAGTCCCCAGAGCAACCGGGGTTGCAATTGTATTCGCCGCCCTGGACCACAACTTTACCATCCGGCAGCACCGCGGAACCGAAGAACAATGGGGCGTAGCTACCGGGCAACTTTGCTACCTTCGTCCAGGTGCCGTTGATATAGCTGCCGGTATTGTCGGGAGTCAGAGTGTACCAATCCTGGTAGTTCCCTACGCAACCAGAACAGTTTGGCTCGGAATGAACCAGGACTCGGCCGTCGGTGAGCAGGAGCATGGACCCGACGGAGACGGACGGAAGCGTTTTGATTTTCGTCCAGAATGCGGACGAAGGCGAAACTACCGGCTGGACCTCAGAACTCGCCGCCATGATGCGAGGCTGTGGAGTGCCAGGCTTGTGTGGGGCATAGAGAGGGGTATTTTGGCCCGCGGCTGTGACTGCTGACGCGAACACCAAAATACTTACCAGAGAGCCTGCAAAGATTAAGCGCAACTTCATGCTGTTTCCTCGATTTTAAATTTTCTTATAAACAGATTGGAGTTTCGACAGGAGCGGATGGCCGGCCTACCCGGGGGAATACAACTCCGCAGAGGAAAGTTGCCGAGACTGCACTTCTGTCGCGAATCTCAAAGCCGCCGGATTATACCGCGTCTTGGCCGATTCGCATCTAGTTGTAGCTAAGATTTGACAAATTATTTTCGACGAAACGTCGAAGATCGCGAGAATTCGCAATATCTTGCATGTTCCCGGCGAAGTCGAGCGCAAAACACTAACTTTAGACTCTAGAGCTGGCTTTGGGGTGGGAGGGGGGCAGCTTTTATTTTTCACCCATCTATTCTTCATCCATGCCAGCATCTTCCTGGTGAGGGTCCGATTCGATATGTAGTTCGGGCAAGTTCGCGGCGCGGAGTTCGCGATTGAGCGCAGGAAGATCAGCAGCCTTAAGCGAATCCCAACGCTTCATTACATCCGAGGCATCGTGTTCCGCGGCCGCGATGGCTTCAGATTGTGTTGCCGTGGGTTCGGCATCGGCCTGCCACACCTGTCCGTACAAGGTGCTGACTTGCCCGTTCATGCGCGCGAGAGTGATTTCGTCGGAGGGGATTGCGGCGAAGCCGGCCGGCGCTCCCAGAACGGATGCGAGTTTGGTCTGGAAGGACTGCACGGAATCGCGGGCTGTGCCGGCGGCTTGCTGACTCAGTTTTTGCAATGGATCGCGAATCGATCCGGCTTGCATTACGGCTTTGGAGGTCTGGCTCAGTAACGATGCCAGGCGCATTTCAAGCTGGAATTTCTTTTCGAGGCCGGCGGACGAGACCTGCACGCGAGGGTCCATCTTCACCGTGAAAGGGGCGGTGTAACTCTTTCCGTTTGCGGTGAGCCGCGCAGTAAAGGACCCGGGCAGAACAGTGGGACCGAGCGGATAACGCGGTGTGTCTCCGGGGATTGCTGCTATGGGATATTCGTGGCGCGGGGAATCGGGCGCGGGATAATGCAAATCCCAAACCCAGCGGTGCATGCCTGCATCGGAGGGCAGTCCGCGGAAAGGACGCAGCCAATAAAGAGGGATGAGTTGTTTTTTAAGGTCGGCTTCGGTAACGTCGGGCTTATCGGCGCTGGAGAATTTGCGAACGAGTTTACCGCGAGCATCGAGGATTTCGAGAGTGATGGGAGCAGACGCGGTGTGCGACAGATAGTAGTCGATGATTGCGCCATCGGGCGGATTGGCGGCAGCCGGTTCGTCAGGGGGAAGCGGTGTGTCGGTGTTGGTATCGCGCTGCACGCGGTAGGCCGGGGCCGGAGTGAAAAGATGGGCGTCGGCGTTGGAGAACGACGCTGCCACTTCGCGCAGCGGCGTGATGTCATCCAAAATCCAGAACGAACGCCCGTGCGTGCCGACGATGAGGTCGTTATCGTGAATCCAGAGATCGCGCATGGAGGTGTGCGGGAGATTCAGTTGCAGAGACTGCCAGTGATCTCCGTCATCGAAGGAGACCCAGACTGAATTCTCCGTGCCCGCAAACAGCAGACCTTTGCGCACGGGATCTTCGCGCACGGTGTCGACAGGGCCGAAGGCAGGAAGGCCTGCTGTGATCAGCTTCCAGGTTTTGCCGCCATCGTGAGTACGGTAAATATAGGGTTGCAGATCGTTGATGCGGAAGCGGCTCACCGAGGCGTAGGCAGATTCGTCGTCGAAGTGCGAGGCGCTGATCTGCGTGACTTTGCTCCAGGGCGTCAGTTCTTTGGGAGTGATGTCGTTCCACTTTTTGCCGCCATCGCGAGTCCGCCAGATCAGGCCATCGTCGGTGCCAGCCCAAAGAGTATTGATGTTCTTGAACGAAGGGGCGAGCGCGTAGATTACTCCGCGCTTCTTCTCGGCATCTTTCGGAACGAGCTTGCCCACGCTGGCTGGGATTCCGGGATTCTCACGAGTCAGATCGTCGCTGATGGCCTGCCAGGAATTTCCGCCGTCGGTGGTTTTGAAGAGCACGTTGCTAGCGAAATAAAGAGTGTGCGGATCAAGAGGCGAGAACATCGTGGGCTCGCTGCGGTCGGTGCGGTATTTCTGGCTGCGAAGCGGGATGGGCGTGATGTTCTGGACCTGTCCGGTGGACCAGTGAAACTTCGAGACTTCGTTCCGGCCTCCGCCATAGATGACGTCAAGGTCGAGGGGATCGGGCGCGACGTAGCCGTATTCGATCACGCCCACGGGATGCCACTCGCGGAAGGTGATGGAGCCGTCGTTACCACGGCTGGAGATGCAAACCGAACCGCTCTCCTGCTGGCCTCCGCAAACGCGATAGGGAAACGTGGGACTTACCGAGACGTGATAAATCTGCGCAGTGGGCTGGTTGTACCAGGAACTCCACGAGGAACCGCCGTTGACCGTGACCAGCGCGCCCTGATCGCTTACGAGAAGAATAATGTTGGGGTCGTTGGGATTTATCCAGAGATTCTGGTAGTCGTCGCCGCCGGGCGCGCCGCGAAATCCGGACCAGGTCTTGCCACCATCGACGGACTTCATGGTTACAGTGCTGGCGCTGTACACCACATCTTTATTCCTTGAATCCACTCGGGGGACAGCTAGATCGCCGCCACCGATGCGGCCCGACGGGCGCGGATCATCGGTTACTTTGGACCAACTTTCTCCGGCGTCGTCGGAACGATAGAAGGCTAATCCGCCAGAGGCCGTCGCGAGTGTGGCGTAAAGACGGCGCGGATCGCTGGGAGCGATGGCAACATAGATTTGCGAGAGATCCTTCGGCAGGCCGTTGGTAAGAGGATGCCACGTGTCCCCGCCGTCCGTAGATTTGAACAAGCCGCCGCCAGTGCCGTTGACTTCGTTGCCGTCCTCCCAGGGGCCCTCGCGCGCTTCCCACATCGAGGCGTAAATCACGTTGGGACTAGAGGGATCAATTTCTACGTCAGAGGCGCCGGTGTTTTCGTCTTTGTAGATGACCTTCTGCCAGGTTTGGCCACCGTCCGTGGAACGGAAAAGACCACGCTCCTCATTCGGGCCGTAGGGATGGCCGAGCACGGCGGCGAAGACTCGATTGGGATCGCGGGGATCAATGGCGAGCGCGGGGATCTGCAGGCCATCGCGCAGGCCCAGATGTGTCCAGGTTTTTCCGGCGTCAGTCGATTTGTAGATTCCGTTGCCGACCGAGAGATCAGGGCGATGCAGGCCTTCACCGCTGGCGACATAAATAATATTTGGATTCGAAGGCGCTACTGCGATGGCGCCAATCGACTGCGTAGACTCGTGGTCGAAGATTGGCGTCCAGGTGCGGCCGTAGTCGTCTGACTTCCATACTCCGCCGTTGACTTGGCCCATGTAGAAGACATTCGGCTGGCTCGGAACTCCAGTGGCGGCACGAGTGCGGCCGCCGCGGAACGGGCCGATCATGCGCCAACGCAGTTCCTGATATGTATTCTCTGGAATTTGCTGTGCGGCGCTCGATGCGATGGACAGCAGGAGCGAAATGCAGACGAACAGGCAAAACACAACGCGCGATCTCGTCAATGGGCCCCCTCAAATGCTAAACCGCAAACTACACAGAATAAACTAAAAACGCAGTTCTGGGAGCGGCCTCGCTCCGCTCGGGGGACAACCGAGGCGGCTGTCGCCACGCGAAACGTTTCAGCCAATCGCAGCCAAGGTTTGTGCCAAGCTTGCTTTCAGTGTGGGCGTTGCTCCTGACTGACTGGCGACCCACGCACCGACGCGGTTGGCGGTCTCGTTGATTTGAGCGAGCGATGTCCTACGCAGATATCCGTGCACCAGGGCCGCCGTGAAAGCGTCTCCAGCGCCGACGGTGTCGGCGACCTTTACGCGGAAGCCGGGATGTTCACTCGACTCGTCGGCGGTCACCAGCAGGCTGCCGCCACCGCCGCGGGTAACACAAACCAGCCTCGGATTATGCAAAGACAAAGACAGCAGGCGTCGTGCCGAGTCTTCGTCGCCGTGAGGTTCCAACTCGAGCAACCGCATGATCCTTGGAAGTTCTTCTTGGTTAAGTTTGACGATGGTGGCGAGCCCCATCGATTCGGCGAGGATTTCCGCAGAAAAGAAATTCTGCCGGAGGTTGACGTTGAAAACCCGCACCGCGTTTGGCCGTGAAGCCATCACAAATTTGCGAATGGTGGCGCGACTGATATCCGAGCGCTGCGCCAACGATCCAAAGCAGACCGCATCCGCCTGTGGTGCAACTGTCTGCCATTGCGGCGTCCAATCGAGAAAGTCCCAGGCTACTGACCCGGAAATCTCAAAGCGCGGCTGACCGGCGCTGTCCACCTCGATCTGCACGGTTCCAGTGGGGTGCGTGGAATCTCGTTGAATGAAGTCCGTGGTGAGTCCCAATTGTGTCAAACGATGAAGGGCTTCGCCTCCCAGAGAGTCACGCCCGACGCGGCTGGCTGGAATTCCCGTATCCCCGAGCAGGTTCGTGATGTAGGCAAAGTTGGCGGGAGCTCCGCCGAGCTGCTTGCCGGACGGGAGTAGATCCCAGAGCAGTTCGCCCACGCCTACGATGATGCGCTTCGCGCTCGTCATTGCGCGGTTCCGCCGTATTCCACAGTGAGACCGCAGCGGAATTCAAATCCGAGATTCATTCTGCACCTGCTCCCAGTACTTGGCGCGGGAGATTGCTTCGTTCCAGCGCTGTCGCATGGCATCCACGTGCGAGCGAGGCAGGCTCGGTTCAAACCGGCGTTCCTCCCGCTGCAAGTCAGAAATCACCTGAACGTCTTTCCAGAAGCCGGCGCCCAGACCAGCCAGAAATGCGGCGCCCAGCGCGGTGGTTTCCGTCACGGCAGGTCGCACCACGGGCACACCTAGAATGTCCGCCTGAAATTGCATGAGGCTATCGTTGGCGGATGCTCCGCCATCCACACGCAAATCCTGAAGGGGAGTGTTGGTATCGGTCTGAACGGCGTCCATCAGATCGGCGACCTGATACGCGATGCTTTCCAGTGCAGCACGCGCAATGTGACCCGCAGTGCTGCCGCGCGTGAGGCCGAAGATTGCACCGCGCGCGTAGGAATCCCAGTGTGGAGCGCCCAGGCCCACGAAAGCAGGGACGAAGAACACTCCACCATTGTCAGGGACGGAGTTCGCCAGCGCTTCCACTTCCGATGAGCTGCGAATGATCCCCAAGCCGTCGCGCAACCATTGGACGACGGCTCCGCCTACGAACACGCTGCCTTCGAGGGCGTAGCTAGTGTCGTTGCCGATTCTCCAGGCGACGGTTGTGAGCAGCCGGTGAGTCGATGAGACGGCGCGATTGCCCGTGCTCTGCAACATGAAGCAGCCCGTGCCGTAAGTATTCTTGGTGAGACCAGGGCGGGTACATCTTTGTCCAAAGAGTGCGGCCTGCTGATCGCCAGCGATGCCCGCGATAGAAATACCGTTAAGACCTGGGACAGAGCTTACTTCTCCATAGACCTCACTGGAGGCACGGACTGCCGGCAGCATTGAGGCGGGGATTCGAAAGAGGTCAAGAATTTCGCTATCCCAGCGGCCGGATTCAAGATTGAAAAGCATGGTGCGGGAGGCGTTGCTGGCGTCGGTTACGTGTACTCGTCCGCCAGTCAACTTCCAGAGCAGCCAGGTATCGACGGTGCCGAGCGCAAGGCGGCCGGCGTCGGCGAGTTGGCGGGCGTTCGGCACGTGTTCGAGAATCCACGAGATCTTGCTGCCGGAAAAGTATGCGTCGATCAATAGCCCCGTGCGCTGCTGGATCAAACTCTTGTGGCCTTGAGCCTTTAGTTGCTGGCAAAAAGCGGCGGTGCGGCGATCCTGCCAGACAATCGCGTTGTAGATGGGCTTGCCGGTAGCGCGGTCCCAGACGATGGTAGTTTCGCGCTGGTTGGTGATGCCGATGGCCGCCACATCGCTGGGCTGTGCTTTGGCTTTGGTCAAGGCTTCCAGGGCTACGGCGATTTGCGCTGCTGCGATTTCTTCGGGATCGTGCTCGACCCATCCGGGCTCGGGAAAGATTTGGGTGAACTCGCGCTGGGCCACGGAGCGGACCGCACCCTGATCGTCAAATAAGAGGGCTCGCGAACTGGTTGTACCTTGATCGAGAGAAAGAATGTAGCGCAAGGGGACCTCCTGTTTCTGTGGCCGTTACTTAGGACGTTCGTCCTGGGGACGATGGCTGGGATGCGCGCAGGAATCGTCGAATGCCGAAATCGTATACGGCGGCACCGATTAATCCCCCAAGCAGCGGTGCAGCGACTGGAACCCACCACACTCGAGGGCCATTGGTGAGGCCATTGTTTCTGAATCCAGCGACGGCGGTGAAAAGGCGGGGGCCGAAATCGCGTGCGGGATTAATCGCATATCCGTGCATCCCCCCGAAGCTCATACCAATGGCCACGACCACCAACCCAATCATCGCAGGCGCGAGGTTCGCTCCGGGAGGTACGTTGAGCTCGTCCGTGATGGCCAGCACCAGGAGCAGCAGCAGAGCCGTGCCGATAACCTGATCGAGGAATCCTGCCTGAGGCCATTCCGGAAAGGCAGGGAAGGTCGTAAACACTCCGGCAGTTTTCTCGAGTTGGGGATCGAACTGATGGAAGGCTGGAAGATAATTTCTGTACACGAGGGCTGCGGCGAGAAATGCCGCCGCCGTCTGCGCGATCGAGTAAGGCACGACCTTGCGCCACGGGAAACCGCGGAAGACCGCCAGAGTGAGAGTGACCGCAGGGTTGAGGTGGCCGCCAGAAACTTTTCCGGCAACGTAGATTCCCATGGTCACCGCCAGTCCCCAGCCCAGGGTGATGTTGGTATAGCCGCCGTGAACGGCCGCAGCGGGAGCTTTCGCGGGAAACAGGACGACCATTGCAACCACACCGCAGCCAAACAGAATCAAGACGAAGGTCCCGAGGAACTCGGCAATCAACTCGGCTACAAGGGTGGGCTTGTTGTTCATGCGTGCTCCATGACTTGCCGGTTTTGGCCGCGAGTAGTCTAGCAAGGATTTGAGGTGCAGCCCCGGTTTTCCGTCGACGAGGCCGCCTCTACCGCTGCCGTGCCGAAAGAGGTGCGAGTTGCTAATCGGAAGGGCAGTCCCACTGTCGTCCAAGAATGTTATTGCGGTCGCGCAAAATCTTCCGCTAATTTTCGCCTGCCTGATTAGAGGCAATCTCATCCGCGCGGAACGGGCGGTCGTACGGGCCGACGTGGTCAGGCGAGGGTTACTAAAAATGGGAGTGGCGGTACGTATTCCCTTGACAGGGCGGGCGTGGAATGTAAGATAGAGAATATTTATTCATATATATGAATAAATATTCATAATGAATAAAGCCCTGCGACAGAGAGCTGTTTTGGAAGCGTTGCGGCGGAGTCCCGTAGCCAACCAGGAAGATTTACAGCGAGCGCTACGGAAACGCGGGTTCAAGGTGGGACAAGCGACGCTGTCGCGGGATGTTCGCGATCTGAATTTGAGCAAGACGGCAGGCCGCTACACGCTACCTCAAGTCGAAGGCTCAGCGGGTCTGGCCTTGCCGCCGGTGCATCGGTTAGTTCGCGAGTTTGTGCTGGATGTGCGGCCCGCGCAGAACCTGCTGGTAGTGAAGACAATTACAGGCAGCGCTCAGCCCGTGGCGGCGGCGCTCGATGAACAGGAATGGGATGAAGTGGTGGGAACGATTGCCGGTGACGACGCGATCCTGATCGTTTGTCCGGATAAGGAAGCGGCAAAGAAGGTTGCGGTTCGTATCGAGGAGATGCTCGGCTGATGTCTGCGAAGCTCAAAAGCGCAGTGCTGGGGGCGAGTGGCTATTCCGGACTGGAGTTGACGCGCCTTCTCGAACGCCATCCGCGTTTGGAGAAGCCCATGCTGTTCCGGCGTGAGGGCGGTAGTGACGGCGCGACAGACTTGGCGGAGGTATTTCCAGAGTTGTCCGGCAATGGAGGCTATCCTCTTCGACAGTTCTCGTGGCCGGAGCTGAAACGCCAGGGCGTGCAATTGCTTTTTCTGGCTACTCCGCATGAAGCGTCTCGCGCTCTTGTACCTGAAGCCATCGCGCAAGGCTTGCGCGTGATCGATCTGAGCGGAGCTTGGCGGCTGAAAGAAGCGCAGCATCGTTCCATCTATTCGTTCCAAGATGCGGATGCAGTCACAGCCGCGGAATTGACCGCGAAAGCGGTTTATGGCCTGCCGGAATTGAACGCCGACCGCATCGCCGCGGCTGAACTGGTGGCGAATCCGGGCTGCTACGCGACCTCGGTGATTCTGGCTTTGGCCCCGCTGCTGCGGGCCGGACTGATCGACAGGGAGCGTGGAGTCATTTCGGACTCGAAGTCGGGAGTTTCCGGAGCAGGCAAAGCTCCTACCTCGCGCACTCATTTCGTATCTGTGGCAGACAATCTTTCCGCATACTCGGTATTCAATCACCGCCATCTGGGAGAGATGTTAGAGCAGTTGGGATTGGAAGATGCTGAGCTGACTTTCACTCCTCACCTGTTGCCGATTCCGCGTGGGATTCTGTCGACCATCTATGTACATCTGAACCGGGCGATGGCGGCCGCGGAAGTGGAATCCTGTCTGCGTGATTTTTATTCGGGCAAACATTGGGTGCGGGTATTTGTGACGCCGACGCTGCCGCAGTTGCGGTTTTCGCTGCACACGAACTATTGCGATCTGGGTTTTTGCCTGGCTAAGGACGGCCGGCGGCTGGTGCTGGTTTCGTGTGTTGACAACCTGATGAAGGGCGCGGCAGGCCAGGCGGTGCAGAACATGAATCTCATGTATCAGTGGGAAGAGCGGGAGGGATTGCAGTGACGATCGTAGTGAAGATAGGCGGAGCCGCAATTGAAGAGGCGGCGACGCTGCGCAAGTGCGCCCGGTCCATTGCGGAGCTGGCGCAGGATGGTCACCGCGTTGCCGTCGTCCATGGCGGCGGAAGCGCTCTGACCCAGATGCTGAATCGGCTGGGAAAGAAAAGCGAATTTGTGGAGGGACTGCGCGTCACCGATGCGGAGACTCGGGATGTGGCCCTGATGGTATTGGCCGGAATCGTCAACAAAAAACTGGTGGCGGCCATTCAATCAGCGGGAATGCCAGCCATTGGATTCTGTGGCGGCGACGGCATGACGTTCCGCGCTCGGAAGAAGTATGTTCACGGCCGCGATTTAGGATTCGTCGGCGAGATTTGTTTCGCGGAGCCCTGCTGGATCGACGCGCTGTGGCAGCAGGGAGGGATCCCGGTTCTGGCGTCGCTGGCTGTGGGCGCCGACGGTGAATACTACAACGTAAACGCCGATGAAATGGCGGCATCTTGCGCCGCAGCCTGCGGCGCGAACGCGTTGATCTTCCTCACCGATGTGCCTGGAGTAAAAGATGCTGCGGGCAGCGTGATGCCGTGGCTCAGCACAAAGCAGGCCGCCGAACTTGTGGCCGGCTCGGTCATCAGCGGCGGCATGTTGCCCAAGCTCCAGGCTTGCGGGCAGGCGCTGAAACAAGGTGTAGGACGAGTAAGAATTCTGCCTGCGACCGAGGCGGACATCCTGTCGCAGTTCTACCTAACCAAGCTGTCGTGCGGTACGGAGGTCACTTATTCATGAGTCAGTCAATCGCCGCGCATCGCAAGTACAAATCGCAACCGGCGGATACGCAGGTCCAGAGCAAGGAGCCAAAGTTGAATAGTCACGTGCAAGGCAGGCTGGCGGCCGCGCCCGAGCGCATACCGCAGGTGTTTTGGTGTCCAGACCTGGTCTCCACCCGCGACCTTGGCCCCGCCGGCGTCGATGCAGTTTTGCATCTCGCAGGAATCATGAAGCTGCGTCCGGCGGATTTTTGTAGGGCGCTCACGGGCAGGCAGATTGTCATGTTCTTCGAGAAGCCCTCGTTGCGAACCCGGCTGACTTTCGAGGCCGGAATGGTAAGCCTCGGTGGTACGGCTATGTTTGTCGACCAAACTCACGAGCGACTTGATGCGCGCGAAAAGTTGAGCGACGTGGCTCACAACCTGGAGCGCTGGGTGGATCTGATTGTGCTGCGCACGTTTTCGCAGCAGACCATCGAGGGCATGGCGCATCACGCTGCGATTCCCGTAATCAACGCGCTGAGTGACCTGGAGCATCCCTGCCAGGCGTTGGCTGACTATCTCACGCTGCTGGAACGCTTTGGAGATTTGAAGAACCGCTGCCTGGCGTATGTCGGCGATGGCAACAACGTGGCTCACTCGCTGTTGCTCACAGGCGCGTGCTTGGGGTCGACGATTCGCGTCGCGACTCCGGCGGGCTATGAGCCCAACCCCCAGATTGTCGCTGAGGCGCGCCGGGTTGCGGAGGAGACCGGCGCCGAAATTCATTTGCTCACCGACCCGCACGAGGCCGTGAGTGGAGCCGACGCGATTTATACCGATGCATGGACAAGCATGGGGCAGGAAAAACAAGAGCGCGAGCGAGCGCAGACTTTCCCGCCTTATCAAGTCAATTCTGAACTCATGGCGGAAGCCGGGCCCCATGCGGTGTTCATGCACTGTCTGCCGGCGCACCGCGGGTTGGAAGTGACTGATGCGGTGATAGACTCGCATCAGTCAGTGGTCTTCGAGCAGGCAGAGAATCGCCTGCACGTGCAGAAAGCTATTCTTTATTTACTGCTGGGCGGCGGCGATCGTCTGCCCGCAAGGAGTGCCCATGCCTGAAAAAGTTGTACTCGCCTACTCCGGAGGACTTGACACCTCCATCATTATTCCGTGGCTCAAAGAGAATTATTCTTACAACGTTATCGCGATGGTCGCCGATGTGGGCCAGGGAGATGACATTGAGGCCGTGGTCGAAAAAGCCTACGCCACAGGCGCGAGCAAGGTGATCGTGGAGGATATCCGCGAAGAATTTCTGACCGGATACGTTTTTCCGGCGCTGCAAGCAGGCGCCGTGTACGAACATAAATATCTGCTGGGGACGTCGCTGGCGCGTCCCGTCATCGCAAAACATCAAGTCGAGGTTGCCCTGAGCGAGGGAGCGACTGCCGTGGCTCACGGCTGCACCGGGAAGGGAAATGACCAGGTTCGCTTTGAGTTGACTTATCAGGCTCTCGCGCCGGAGCTGAAAGTGATTGCGCCGTGGCGCGAGTGGTCGTTGAAATCGCGGGAAGACTGCCTGGATTACGCCGAACAGCACGGCATCCCGGTGGCGGCGAGCCGCGAGAAAATCCACAGCCGCGACCGCAATTTGTGGCACCTCAGCCACGAAGGCGGAGAACTGGAAGATACTGCGAACGCCCCGCTGCCAACAACCTGGCAGATGACCCGCTCGCCCCAGGAAGCGCCCGACAAAAACGAGCCGGTGACGATCGGCTTCGAGAAGGGGATTCCGGTCACGGTCAACGGCATGAAGCTGCCTCCAGTCTCGCTGGTCGAGTTGCTGAATGAAATTGGAGCGCGCAACGCGATCGGGCGGATTGATCTGGTGGAGAACCGCTTTGTCGGAATGAAGTCCCGCGGATGTTATGAAACTCCAGGCGGAACGCTGCTGGTCGCAGCGCATCGCGAACTGGAAGCGCTGTGCCTGGAGCGCGAAGTCGCGCACTTCAAACAGCACGTTGGGCTGAAGTACGCGGAACTAGTCTACTTCGGCCTGTGGTTCACGCCGCTGCGCGAGGCGCTGGACGCTTTTGTTGCCAGCACGCAAAGAGATATGACCGGCACCGTAACGCTGTCTCTGTATAAGGGAAACGTTGCGGTGGTGAGTCGCCAGTCCGAGCACTCGCTCTATCGCGCCGATCTTTCGTCGTTCACCATGGGCGACAGTTACGATCAGAAAGATGCGGAGGGTTTCATCCGCATCCTCGGCTTGCCGTCGCGCGTACGAGCGCGGCGTCGCGTGGAGGTTGCGCGATGAAGATGTGGTCGGGCCGGTTCCGGCAACCGCTGGACTCGCGATTCGAAAGCTGGCAGCGGTCGTTTGATTTCGACCAGCGGTTACTGCGTTACGAACTGGCGGCGAGCGGAGCCCATGCCCGTGCTCTGAAGAATGTCGGGGTCTTGTCCGCCGATGAATTCATCAGCATTCTCGAAGGACTGCAGCAGATTGGCGAGATGGCAGCGGCGTCTAAGGACCTTATCCAAGACAATGAAGCCGAGGACGTCCATCATTTTGTTGAGAAGCAGTTGGTGTCGCGAATCGGCGAAGTCGGATACAAGTTGCACAGCGGACGCAGCCGCAACGAGCAGATCGCTACCGACCTGCGCCTCTATGTGCGGGCGGCGGTCGATGAGTTGCGCAAGGAATTAACCGACGTGTGCGGCGATTTCACCGACCGCGCCGAGCGGGCCGGCAGCGCCTCGATGCCTGCGTACACGCATCTGCAGCGGGCTGAGCCCGTGTTGGTTGCGCACTGGCTACTGGCTTATGTGGAAATGTTCCTGCGCGACGCCGACCGCCTTGCGGATTGCCGCAAGCGTTTGAACGTGTGTCCGCTGGGATCGGGCGCTGTAGTCGGTGCGACTCTGCCGCTGGATCGCGCTTTAATGGCGGAAGAACTCGACTTCACCGGTCCGACGGCAAACAGTATCGACGCCACCAGTGACCGCGATTTCGTGCTTGAGTTCGTCAACACGCTTTCATTGATGGGGCTGCACTTGAGCCGGTGGGCAGAGGAGATGATCATTTTCTCCTCGCAAGAATTCGGCTTTGTGCATTTGCCCGAGGCGTATTCAACCGGCAGCAGTGCTATGCCCCAGAAAAAGAATCCGGACCTGCTCGAACTTGTGCGAGGCAAGACTGGCCGCGTCATGGGCAGCGCAACCGCACTGACGATTACGCTGAAAGGCCTGCCGCTGGCTTACAACAAAGACCTGCAGGAAACGCAAGAGCCCTTGTTCGATACCACGGATGCCGCTCTTGGGTTATTGCCCATGGTCGCCGCGTGGATGAAAGCGGTGGAGTTCGATCACGAACGCATGAACGAGGCGGCGCAGTCGGGATTCATGAACGGGTGGGCAGCAGCTACTTACCTGGTCAACCGCGGCGTTCCTTCGCGTCTTGCGCACGAGCAGATCGGCAAAGCAGTGAAGCTATGCGTGGAAAAACATTGCGAACTTCAGGATCTAACACTGGACGAGTTGCGCGCTCTGAATCCCGTATTCGATGAGAGCTTTCGTGACTGCTTGAAACCGGCTTCGGTGTTGGCGATTCATGATGTGGTCGGCGGCACTGCGCCCGCCCGGGTGCGGCAAGCAATTGCCGTGGCAAGAAAGAAAATCGAGTCTCTACGCGAGGAGGTCAATTTCCATGCGCACGCGTAAAGCCATCTTGCCGGATGCGAAGCACATCCACGAACTGATCTCAGCCTATTCGGGCGACGGCACTTTGCTGCCGCGCACGCTGGCCGAGATTTGCGAGAACGTACGTGATTTTGTCGTTCTGGAAAATGAAGGCCGCATCATCGGGTGCGGCGCACTGCATCTTTACGGCACACACCTCGCCGAGATTCGCTCAATCACCGTGGGACCGCGGGCGCAAGGTAACGGCGGCGGGACCCGGCTGATGAAGGCATTGATGTCCGAAGCCAAACGGCATCGCGTGGATTGCATCTGCCTCTTCACGCGCGCTCCCGAATTTTTTGCCCGCCAGGGCTTTTCCATAGCGCGGCGCGAAGATCTTCCCGACAAAATCTACAAGGATTGCCACGTCTGTCCCAGGTTTCACGCCTGTGATGAAGTCGCCATGGTACGAGGCAAGCTCCCTACATTCGCCATCCTCCCCGAACCGGCAAACTGGCTGGTGAAGCTCGAGGCCGTGGCGCCTGCTCCTTGATCTAGCGCAAGGCGTTCTTCAGCCGGCGAGGCCGAACCGATCATCCTTACGCGTCCCTAGCTTACCCACTCCAAAAAAAATGCGCGCTCCCCTGTTTCCCGGTCCGCGATGCTATCATGCAAAAACGATATGGCTCGCAGAATTCAGGGCAAAAGGATGATTCACTATGGCAATCGTTGCGCCGAGTCGTTCTACCGCAGTTTCTTCTGACGCAGCATCGTCCTACAGGGGACCGCTGGCGGTTTTGACCAGCTTGTTCTTCATGTGGGGCGCACTCACGTCGTTGAATGATGTGCTGATTCCATATGCGCAGCATGTTTTCAAAATAAGGTTTGACGCGAGCTTGCTGATCCAGACCGCGTTCTTTTCCGCCTACTTTGTCTTCTCGATTCCAGCGGCCAAGATCATTGACTGGATTGGATACAAGAGGGCGATCATAGTTGGGCTGTTGACTATGGTTGCAGCATGCCTCGGGTTCTATCCAGCAGCGAGGATTCCTTCTTACCCGTTCTTTCTTTTCTCGCTCATTGTTCTGGCCACCGGAATTACGATCCTCCAAGTCGCGGCGAATCCATACGTCGCAGTTCTGGGAAAAGCAGAAACTGCTTCCAGCCGCTTGAACCTCACCCAGGCCTTTAATTCTCTGGGAACCGCGATGTTCCCCTGGATCGGTGCGCACCTGATCCTTGGAACGACGGCCACCGCAATCGCCCTAACGGCTACCCAAGAGGCCGACGCGGTGGTTAAGCTGTATGTGTATTTTTTCGCAGCGGCGCTGTTGTTGCTAACCCTCGCAATTGCGCTTTTCGAACTCCCAAAGATGGAGTCCGCCGAGCATCACATCGGCGAGAAGGTCGCAGACTCCATCTGGAAACACCCTAACCTCATCTTCGGTGCGATTGGGATCTTCGTATACGTCGGCGGGGAGGTTGCTATCGGCAGCTCTATCGCGAATTATCTGGCGCTGGACAATATCGGCGGCTTTATATCGCCATCCAACATTGCCGATGCAGGGGCTCGTTATCGCTCAGCTCTTGGAGTGGCCGCAGGATACATCTCACTCTACTGGTTAGGAGCGATGGTTGGCAGGTTTATTGGTTCGGCCCTGCTCCAGAAGATCAAGGCCGGGAAGTTGCTCGCATTCGCGGCGATCGTGGCCACCCTCCTGGTTACAGCTTCGGTGTTCACCAACGGCCACGTGGCGATGTGGTCCATTTTGGCCGTCGGACTGTTCAACTCGATCATGTTTCCTACCATCTTCACGCTGGCAATAGCCGAGCTTGGTCCGCTCACAGGTGACGGCTCGGGCCTCTTGAATATGGCGATTGTCGGCGGCGCAATCATTCCGTACCTCGTCGGCCGCGTTGCGGTACTAATCAATAGCCGCTACTATTCGCCGATGACCCAGGGAGAGACCAGCTGGGGGCAAGGTGTTCACTATGCCCTGATCTTGGCTACGGTCTGCTATCTCTACATCCTGTTCTTCGCGCTGAGCGGCTCGAAGCCCAATAGCGAACGCCATGCCCGGACGTAGGTGACGGGCGCGAGAGCGCCCGTCGTCGTCGATTTGATTGTGAAGAGGAAATCGTGAGAAAGTGCTTCGGCTTACGCCAGCACATAGCAGATAGAACTGTCGGAAGCACGCTGACCAAGCGTCAAATCTGCACGGAAACCAACTCCGGGTTGCAGCGGGAATTTTGCATGGACTTAACCGCATCTTCGGCGGTGAATCTCCCCATAGCCAAAGCCAGCTTTCGGTTGGTTGTGGTTTGAATTGGGCTGCGGTCAACTCGCAATACGTATTCAGCAGCTCGAGCGCCGCCGCGGTTCACTTTCACAAGAAACTTGGTGTTTTTCATGAATTCCCCCTTATTGGTATAGGATGAGCTAGAGAGCAAACAAGCGAAACGAGACCCCTGACAGACTAACAGCGCAATAACGGTTTCTCCGCGGAACACGCGCTTGATGCAAGACTTCAGATGGGACGGACTTTAGTTCCGAAAGCTCGAAAGGAAAGAAGAGATATTTCCCTCAGCTATAATACTAGGCTCGTTTGCCGCCGTTGTCAACCCACAACCATGTGGGTACAGCCGCCTCGGCTGTACGGTCGAGCGAAGCAAGACCGCCCCGCTCACTGCTGCAATGTCTGGCTAGCTTGAGGATGAACCTGCTCATCCTTGATCTGGCTGGCGTCCCAACCACCGCCCAGGGCTTTCACCAGATAGACGGAACTGACCATTCGCTGCCCGAGCAACTGCGTCTCCAGCCGTTCGCTGGTGAGCAGAGTAGTCTGCGCAGTGATGACGTCAAGGTAGCTGGTGACTCCACCGATGTATCGATTGTTGGCGATCGCGAGGGCGCGGCGCGCATCTTCGACCGCAGCACCTTGCGTGGCGAGAGCCTGCGAGAGCGTGCTCAAATTGCTGATGCCGTCTTCGACTTCCTGAAATGCCGTGAGCACAGACTGGCGGTAGTTGGCCACTGACTGTTCATAGGCAGCGCGCGCGGCGGCCAGATTGGCGCGGTTCCGTCCACCCTCGAAGATGGGCTGCAGGGCGTCGGCGCCGAGCGACCAGAAAAGGCTCGGCGTATTAAGCAGCGGCCCAATGTCACGGCTCTGCCATCCGCCAGAACCGCTCAGTGTGATGTGCGGATAGAACGCCGAGTGCGCGATTCCGACTTGAGCATTTTGATACGCCATCAGTCGTTCGGCCCGGGAAATGTCAGGCCGGCGCTCCAGCACGTCGGAAGGCACGCCGAGTGGGATTGGCGGCGGCGTAGCCCGCAATGGCGCGACCGGTACACTCACGTTCGAAGCCGCTTGGCCCACCAACACCGCAATGGCGTGCTCGTACTGCGCGCGCGTCTGCTGCACCAGCGCCAGTTGTGACAAGGTCGAGTCGAGCAGCGCAGACTGCTGTGCAACTTCCAACCCGCTGGCAATGCCACCCTCGTGGCGGTTATTCACTAGATCGAGCCCTTTGCGCTGGTAGCCCACCGATTCCTGCACCACCTGCCACTCGGCGTCCAACTCGCGCAACGTGAAGTACTCGGCGGCAAGCTCGGCGGTCAGAACCAACTGTACGTTTTGCAGATCAGCAGCCGTCGACTGTAGAGAGGCGTTGGCCGCTTCCACGCTGTGCCGCACGCGTCCAAACAGATCGACCTCGTAGCTCAGGGAAAACGGAATCGTATAGACGCTCTGGGTGTACGCAGTGATCGGCTGAACCACTCCGGTGACTGGATTCACGGTAGTCGGACCCTGGCCATTCAGAGGACGGTTGGCAGAGCCGCGCTCCCGCACTGCGCTGGGATCCGCCGCAAGCTGCGGAAACATCTCGGCAGTTGCCACGCGAGCCAACGACCGCGCTTGCTCCAGACGGTCGCGAGCAGCCACCAGAGACTGGTTAGCCTGGAGCAATTGTTGTTCGTAGGCGTCGAGCGCGGGATCGTGAAACACCTGCCACCACGTGCCTTTGGGAATAGCATCCTTGGGAGCGGCCTGCTCCCATGGCGGTTGCGTCTTCCATGCATCCGGCGCCGGAGCCGGAGCCGCAGGCCGGCTGTACCGCGGACCGACGGTGCAACCGGCCGCAAGACTGAGCAGCACGAGAGCGGCGAAAATTGCGGCTCGCCTCACGATCCACTACCTTTCTGCTGCTGCGGCTGCACGACCTTCACCTGCTGACCCTCCTCAAGCGAGTCCGCGGGGTTGATGACGATCTGGTCCGTCGCAGTGACTCCGCCAAGAATCTCCAGCGTAGTGCCGTAGTCGCGTCCTATGTTGATGGGACGCAACTCCACCTTGCTGCCGCTGCCCACGACCGCGACGCGCGGACCTTCGGCACGGAACAACATCGCGTTCACTGGAATCGTAACTTTGTTCACGCCCGAACCGACGGCGAAGTGCACCTGCCCGAATGACCCGGGCAGCAGACGTCCATCTGTGTTAGGAACGTCCACCTCGGTCAGCAGAGTGCGGGTTGCCGGATCAATCGCCTCGGCCGTGCGCACCACCTTGCCGACAAACTTCTGGCCCGGAAACTCCTGCAAGGTGACCGCGGTTTTGGCGCCAACCTTTATAAACGGCGAGTAGGCCTGCGGAACGCTGGTGTAAACCCGCAAAGGATCGACCCGCGCCAGGTCAAACAATTCGCGGCCGGCCGCGCCCGCGCCTGCATTGATCAGCGCCCCGGGATCGACGTTGCGCTTAGTGAGCACGCCTGAAAACGGGGCGTAAACTGCCTTGAATCCCTCAAGCTGTTCGAGGCGGCGCACGTTAGCGTCGGCGGCAGCCAGGTTTGCCTGGCTCTGCTTGTATCCGCTGTCGTACTGATCGGCTTCCTGCGCGGAAACGGAGTCAGTCTTGCGCAAATTCTGCCAGCGGTCGGCGCTGATTTTTGCCAAGTCCATTTGCGCGACAATTTGTTGACGCGCGGCTCGAGTCTGGTTCAACTCCTGATCCACCTCGGGAGTATCAATCTTCGCCAGCAACTCACCCTTGGTCACGCGGCTCCCGATGTCTTTGTACCAGCGCACGAGATAACCGCTCGTACGCGCGTAAATCGGAGACTCCTCATAGGCTTGCAGAGAACCGGGCAGCACCAGGTCTTCGTCGGGCTTTTCCGTTTGCGGGTAAACCACGGCGACAGTCGGGACCGTCTCGCGCTCCGTCTCCTTGGCCAGCGCGCGCTCATGGCTCACGTGGTCCCACAGCGTGAGCCCACCGGCAATCAGCAGGAACAGCAAGAGCACGCCAACGATCATCAACGCTCGGCGCGGAGGCGCGGGCGGAACCTCGGGCGGCTTCTCGATCCCAGGAGGCTGGTGCCGCGAGTGCTGCTGGATCGCCGCAATTTCCTCGTCCCGCTGGGCTTGAGCACTGATAGCATGAAGCTCCTCAGCCTGATGCGTCCGTTTAGATTGGTCTTCTGCACTCATGCTAAAACTCCAATTCCTGCGAAAACTGCTGACCCACGTTTCTACAGTTGTCCCTCGCGTGCAAGCCTGGCCTCCCGGCGCCCGTGGAAGATCGCGAACACGCTTGGCACAAAAAACAAAGTAGCGACGGTGGCAAACAAGAGTCCGCCGATGACCGCGCGGCCAAGCGGCGCGTTCTGCTCACCGCCTTCACCAAAGCCCAGCGCCATCGGCACCATGCCGATGATCATGGCCAGCGCGGTCATCAGCACGGGACGAATCCGTGTATATCCGGCGGCGACGGCGGCCTGCACGGCTGGAATGCCTTCATCTATTTGCTCGCGCGCGAAGCTGACCATCAGAATCGAATTCGCCGTGGCCACGCCCATGCACATGACCGCGCCGGTAAGCGATGGTACGCTCAATGTAGTGCGGGTCAGCAGCAAGAACCAGCAGATTCCCGCCAGCGCTCCCGGCAGGGCCGCGATGATGATGAACGGATCAAGCCACGACTGAAAATTAATCACGATCAGTAAATAAACCAGCAGAATCGCTCCCGCCAGCCCCAGGCCTAACCCAACGAACGACGAGCGCATGGTAACCACCTGACCGCGCACCACGATCCGCGTGCCGCGCGGCAATTGGCCGTCGAACGTCTTGAGCACTTTATCGGTATCGGCAGCGACCGCGCCCAGATCGCGGTCCTGGGTGCTGGCATAAACGTCGATCACCGGCTGCACATTGTAATGATTCACGGTAGCGGGACGCGCCGCCGGATACAACTGCACGAGGTTGCCCATCAACTGTGTACCTTGCTGCGCAATCACCGGTATGGCCATCAGATCCTGCAGACTGGTCATGCGGTATTGCGGCGACTGCACTGCCATCTGGTAAGTCACGCCGTTGCGCGGATTGAGCCAGAAATTAGGCGCGGTCTGGAAGCTGCCGCTCAGCGAAACCAGCATGCTCTGCGCCACATCGCGCGCCGTAAGCCCAACCTGCGTCACCCGCGTTCGATCAATATCCATGTGCAGCGTCGGCAGGTCGAGCAATTGTTGCACGTGTACATCGGCGGCGCCGGGAATGTGCCGCATTTTGTTCGCGATCTGCTGCGCGATCAGATAGCTCTTGCCCATATCCGTGCCCACGATCTGCACATCGATGGGCGCGGGCAAACCGAAATTAAGAATCTGCGAAACAATATCGGCGGGCTGGAAGAAAAACTCCACTCCCGGAAAGCGCTCTGGCAACAACTCTCGCAGATGCCGGATGTACCCCGCCGTCGGATGATGACGTTCGGGATTCAGCGCGATCAGAACCTCCGCATCGCTTGTGCCAATCGTTCCGTTGGAACTGTAAGACTGGTTGATGCCCGAGTTGGGCAGACCGATGTTGTCGAGAATCGTCTGTAGTTCGTCCTTGGGAATCTCCTTCCGCAGAACGCCCTCCACCTCATCGCAGAGTCGCGCCGTCTCCTCCACTCGCAGGCCAGGACGCCCCCGCACATGCAGGCGCAGTTGTCCAGCATCCACTTGCGGGAAAAAATCTTGCCCCAGGAAAAGGAACAGTCCCAGCGACAGCACGCAAAAGATCAAAAAGCAAACCACGAAGACGCCACGATGCTCAAGCGTTGTTTCGAGTAACTGCTCGTAGCCCCGGCGAAAGTCTTCAAACTTGCGCTCAAAGCCGCGCTGGAAGCGGCCAAGGAACGACTTGGGCGTTTCTGCGCGATGCTCGTGGCCGCGCATGATGAACATCACCAGCGTGGGGATCAAGGTTCGCGAGAGCAGATAGCTTGCCAGCATGGCGAAGCTCACCGCCTCGGCCAGCGGCACGAACAGGAATTTCGCCACGCCCGCCAGAAAGAACATAGGCACAAACACGATGCAGATGCTCAGCGTCGAAACGAACGCAGGAACGGCGATCTGTTGCGCGCCGTCGAGAATCGCCTGCTTCATCTCCTTGCCCATGGCAAGGTTGCGCTCGATGTTTTCAATTTCCACCGTGGCGTCATCCACCAGGATGCCGACCGCCAGCGCCAAGCCTCCCAGGGTCATGATGTTGATCGTTTCGCCGATCGCGCCCAGAGCGATGATCGAAACGAAGATCGAGAGCGGAATAGAAACGGAAATGACGATCGTAGGCCGCCAATCGCCGAGAAAAAGCAGAATCATCACAGCGGTGAGCGCCGCCGCGATCAACCCCTCGCGCAACACGCCCTGGATCGAGGCGCGCACAAATAGCGACTGGTCAAACAGGGCAGTGATCTTCAGCTCCGGAGGCAGCGACTGGGCCGCTTGTACCACAATGTTCTTGATTCCGGAGACAATTTCCAGCGTGGAGGCGTTGCCGATCTTGTAAATCGACATCAGCGCCCCACGGTTTCCATCCTGACGGACGATGTTCGTCTGCGGTGAAAATCCGTCTCGTATGTGGGCGACATCGCGCATGTAGAGTGTGGCCCCGTTGGCGGTCTTCACCGGCAGATCATTCAAGTCCGCAATCGTCGCCGGCGTTCCGTTCATCTCCACGTTATATTCAACCGGACCGAGCTTCACCGTGCCGCTGGGGAGAATAAGATTCTGCGCGTTCACGGCGTTCACAATGTCGTTTGGCGACAGCCCGTAAGCCTGCAACTTCGGCAGGTCCAGGTCCACCTGAATCTGGCGAATCTTGCCGCCGTAGGGATAAGGCGTAGCCGCTCCCGGCACGGTGGCCACATAATTACGCAGGAAGTTCTGGCCCAGATCGAAGAGTTGCTGCTCCGGCAGGGTCTTGCTGCTCAGTCCGAGTTGAACCACCGGCGTAGTGGAGGCGCTGTAGGAAATGATCAAAGGCGGCACCGTGCCGGGCGGAAGGCCACGCAACGCAGTCTGGCAGATCGCCGTGATTTCTGCGATGGCGCCTTGTACGTTCGTGCCCGGACGAAAAAAAACCTTGATGACACCCAAACCGTTCACCGACTGAGACTCCTGGTGCTCGATGTCATTGACGGTGATGTTGATACCGCGTTCGGAATTAGTCACGATACGGTCGGCCATATCCTGCGGCGAAAAACCAATATAAGACCAAACCACGGAAACTACGGGAATGTTGATGTCGGGGAAGATGTCCGTGGGCGTGCGGGAAACCGTAACGACGAACAGGATAATGATGACGAGCGCCATCACGACAAAGGTATAGGGACGCCTGAGCGCTAGTGCAACTATCCACATCGGTTAGGCACACTCCAGAGTTCGGACCACCACACTGCACGGAAGCGAAAAACCTCCGCGAACCCGATTTTAGATTCGATACTGACCGTATTGGATTCCAAATCCGTTTTCATTATATTGTAGGGTAAGACTATGCGCCAAGAATCTCCGGCTCACACGAATCGCGGCGGAGGCCGCCGCAAGCGCTCTCCCGGGCGCCCGCGCAGCGAAGAAGCCCGCGTGGCCATTCTGCGCAGCACGTTGAAACTTCTGGCGGAGAATGGTTATTCCGGTCTGACCATTGAAGCCGTCGCAGCCCGCGCCAACGTTGGCAAGGCAACTGTCTACCGCTGGTGGCCCAACAAGGCCGCTCTGATCACGGACGCTTTCGCCAGCAGCACGGGCGGGAAACTGCACTTCCCCGATACCGGCTCCGTTTTCACGGACATGAACCAGCAGATGCGCCAGGTCGTCAAGATTTTCCGCAGCCGGCGCGGCCGCATCCTTTCCGCCATTCTCGCCGCCGGACAGAGCGACAGCGATGTCATCGCTGCTTTCCGCGAACGCTTCATGAAACCGCGCCGCCAGGAAGCCTATGCGACGCTGCGACGCGGAATTCAACGCGGCGAATTGCGCAAGGACCTCGACATGGACCTGCTTCTGGATTCACTGTATGGGCCCATCTACATGCGATTCCTAATCCGTCATGACAAGCTGACGCCCGGCTTTGTCGACAGTCTTTGCGACCTAGCGCTGACCGGAGCCCGTCGCTAAAAAGAGAATTTCGATCTGAAGTCTCTACTGCGGGATCCACCGTGCGTGGTTCGTGAACAGGCCGTTCACAAAACAGATCTGGTAGGCGACGAAAAGACCGAAGCCAAGACTGAGCAAACCTGAAGCCAACGCCAGCCGCCGCGAAAACATCTGTCGGCCTCTTCCCATCATCGTGAACGCCGAGGCGATGCTCATGGTGATCAGCATCATGCCCGCAATCGTGCCCACGCCAAAGATCAACAAGTAAGCGACCGCCCAATGCACGTTGCGGATCGTAGTCAAAACCAGCAAAGCCACCGCCGCTGAACCGGCAAGTCCGTGAACGACGCCCACCACCAGCGGCCGAACATACTGATACACGCTGACCTTCCCAAAGACGCGGTCCATCCAATTGAGCGGCGCGTGATAGCTCTCATCCTGGTGAGCGTGCGCATGGTCGTGGACGAGGTCTCCGTGACTGTGAGGATGAGAGTGGACGACTCTCTCTGGCGGATGATTGGGCTCCGCTGCAACAGGGACCGCTCGCAGAAATCCGGCCACGTTCCACACGCCAAGAACGATCAGCATGACTGCAACGGATAACTCCATGCTGAGCCCGACCCGCACTGGAATGACGAGATTGAAAAGAATGATTCCAGCCCCTACTACAAAGATGGTAAGAGTATGGCCGACGCCCCAGAACGCTCCGATCGTGGCCGCCCGCATGCTGTTGCGCTGATTACTGACGATAGTGGTGACCGCAATGACGTGATCGGGATCGGTGGCGTGGCGCATCCCCAGGAAGAATCCCACCGCGAGAATGGACAAGAAACCGATCATGGTTCCAACTGGATAAGATCCGCTGCGTGGACAACTTTATCAGGCAAGACACCAAAAATACCAGCATCAACTGGCCGGTCGAGGGAAGCGATGCTGCTTCTGCAAATGCCTCAGGACGCTGGAACGGGTGACAACCTTTCTGAGACAACCTCAAAATTACAGCAAGAGCAAGGTCAAGGGCGTCGGAGAGGAATTGTCCGACCCACACTCTTACTGCTTGAGGGTGCCGGTCCAGTTGAGGATGACTTCCTGAGGGTGTACCTGACCTCCACCGAGGGCCTTCAAAGCCGGAAAACGCTCGCCGGGCGCCGGCGGTCCGAGCGCGGCGAATTCATTGGCATGGATCGGTAACGCGACCGGAGCTCCAAATTCGAAAGTTTCGGGGTTCTGAACGGGTACCACCATCACCTTATCTCCGGCGGCGTAGTAGACTTGCTTGCCGTCGGCGGTCCAATGCGGGGCGCCTCCGCCACCGTTGGAGACCTGCCATTTTCCTCCCGGACCGGGGAAGGCAGTTACATAGACTTCAAACCTACCCGATTCATCGGAAGAGTAGGCGAGCCACTTGCCATTGGGCGACAGAACGGCGCCGCTTTCGTTGGCGGGCGATTGAATGAAAGGCGTCAATTTCTTGTCACCGTTGAGATCGATATAGTAGATATCCTGCCGCGTGGCATTGTTCTGCACCATCAAGAAAAGATAACGGCCGTTGGGAGACCAACTGCTGACGTTGCCGAAGGTCTTCGGCGTGTCGAGTTTTTCCTGGGTGCCGGAACCGCTCGCCGGCTGGATCCATACTCCGCTCGAGGCCGTGCCCGCAACGGTGCCGACCGCGATCCTCTTGGCGTCGGGAGAAAATGTATAGGTGATGCTGGCCGCGTCCGCGAATGTGCTGCGCGACATGGTATTGCGGTTGGTGTCGACGATCCAAACATCGCCCTTGCCGGTGTCGGGATCGGGCCGCACCACGCCGACTAGCGCGCCATCGGGTGAGGGCCGCGGTGATATATAGAGGCCCGGCTCGCCAAAGCGTCCGACTTCCTTGCCCGTGCGATCGACCCACATGGGCTGGGTCTTCTGCAACGCGCCATGGCGGAAGACGAGCGTGCCGTGGGCGGCAGTGAAGGCGGCTAAGTCACGGGCGTTCCAGTAGTCGAGTTTCTCGGCGACGGGCGTGGGATCGCCACTGAGCTTGAGCGATTTGGGATCGAAGTGCTGCGCGACCAGCACGGTTTCGCGGAGGTACAGAAGATATCCATCGGAATATTGTGCGTTCGACGCGCTCGCCACTATCTCACGCGGCGGCTCGCCGGAGAGCGACGCACCGTAGAGCGCACCTACGCCAGTGGTTGAGTTCGGCACTCCGACTGCCTCGCGATAGGTAAAGAGGAAGTGATCGCCATCGGGCAGGAAACTTGGGTTGCGATGAGTCCAACCCGATTTCGCTTCGGTGATTTTTTCTGGCGAGCCTCCGCCCTCTGGCACCTTGTAGAGCGGCTCACGAATGTTGGGCGTGAAGATTATTACGCCGCGCGGACTCCACGATGCGCCGCGGCCCTCGGGGGCATCGCACAGCACCTGCACTGGTCCGCCGGCGAGCGCTACCTTTTTCAACTTGCCTGCTGAAAAGAACCCGAGGTACTTGCCATCGGGGGACCAGAAGGGAAAGGTTGGCCGCTCGACTTCGAGTTGATGGACGGCGGCGGTGGTTACGTCGCGCACCCACAACTTGGTTTCGGAAGGATCACCGGTGAGGAAGGCAAGTTTCGAACCGTCGGGAGAAAGTGCCGGCGCACCGTCCACAACCGAAGTGAATTCCGTATCGGCGGGGGGTAGCCAGGATGCGGTCATGGGGCGCCGGGCGTCTTCAAGCTGAGCGCGGCTCGACAGGAAAATGACGAAAGCTGTGACAGCGAGAATCCAACCCACGACGGCGGCTATCAGCAAAGTGCGCTTCTGCACGACGCGGCGGGCGCGGATTTGAGCGGGGGCTGCCAATTGGCTGGCCGCCGCCGCCGCGATCCACTTCAATTGCAGCTTCAGATCGTGCACGGTCTGGAAGCGCTCATCGGGATCTTTAGCCAGGCAGGACTTGATTACCTGCTCGAGCGCCGGGGGAGACATGGGCTGCACCAGTGAAATTGGCGGCGGGTCAGACGCCAGAATCGCCGCCACGAGGCTAGCCTGGCTCTTCCCAGTGAAGGCGCGCTTGCCGGTTGCCATCTCATACAGCACTGCACCCAGCGCAAAAAGGTCGGAGCGCGCGTCGGCTTCTTTGCCTTCCGTCTGCTCGGGCGACATGTACTGGAATGTGCCCACTATCGTGCCGTGCGCGGTAAGCGGCTGATCGGCTGACGGGTGGGAGATCGTCATGGTCAGGCTGGAAGCGGGTGACGTGCCCGCCGGGGTGGCTTTGGCCAGGCCGAAGTCCATCAGCTTCGCGCCGGTTTTCGTCAGCATTACGTTTGCCGGCTTCAAGTCGCGATGGACGACGCCACTCTTGTGCGCCCGCTCCAGTCCCTCGCAAATCTCGATGCCATATTTCAGAATCTGCTCGGTAGGGAGCGGACCTTTGCGCAAGCGGTCGGCTAGAGTCTCACCTTCCAAAAACTCCATGACCAGGAAATCGACGCCATCCTGATGACCGACATCGTGCAGCGTGCAGATGTTGGGATGGTTCAGAGAAGAGATTGCGCGGGCTTCGCGGTCGAAGCGCTGTTTGGCTTCGATGTTGTCGGAAAGATGACCAGGGAGAATTTTGACCGCAACCGTGCGGTCGAGCCGAGTGTCTTTCGCCCGATACACTTCTCCCATCCCGCCGGCACCTAAGGGAGATTGAATTTCATACGGGCCGAGTTTCGTGCCAGAGGTAAGTGCCATGTGCGCGCACAATTATAGCCTCATTCGCCGGTGGCGCGCACAACGGTGTAGCGCGGGCTTGTTACGTTCTGCAGCGGGAATGGACTCGCGCGATGTATCTGAGTCAGCCAATTTTGCTTGCAGCGGTAACGAGACAACAAAAGGCGATCCGTGGCCAATCGAGCTTTGAACGGCGACGGATCCGTGGTGCTGCTGCACGATCCAGTCGGCAATGGCGAGGCCGTGCCTGCTCCGCCCAACTAGCGGCTTCTGGTCTTATCGACGCGATAGAAGCGCTCGAAGATGTTTGCTTTGATCTTGTTCTGTGGTCCGGATTTGTGAAAAAAGCATTAACATGCTTTTAACATTGGATTTACATTACCCCTCTACCATCAGTTGTCCCTTAAACCACTGAAATTCTTCAAGGAGCACTGGAGCCTGAGCGAGTTGTATTTCGCCAGGAACCATCCACAAAGCTTTTCCGGTCACGGAACTGATTCGCAAGGAGCTGAAGCAAATGAAACCAAAGCGCTCACCTTCGATTCTTTCTCTGTTTTTGAACGACGCCGCCGCGTTGATCATCGTTCTAATCGTGACAACGACGGCCTATGCACAGGTCGATCGCGCCGAACTCGAAGGCACAGTGACTGACGTATCGGGAGCCGTTGTCGCCGGAGCCGGCGTAAGGATTCTGTCCATGGACACGGCTATCTCCCAGGAACAACGGACCAATTCGAATGGCTACTACCGCTTTCCTGGTCTGGCAGTCGGCCGATACACCGTAACCGTGACGGGTACCGGCTTCAAGACCAAAGTCATTGAAGGTGTGATTCTGCAGGTCGGCCAGACTAGGACGCTGGACGCTTCGCTGGCTGTGGGCGCGCCTACTGAAAAGGTTGAGGTGACGGCATCGGCGGCGCCTGCCGACCGCAGTTCGGCGGAAGCGGCCACTGTCATTCGCGCGGACCAGATCGCGAATCTGCCCAACAATGGGCGCGACTGGTCGAGTTTTACTCTGCTCGCGCCTTTCGCTCAGGATGATGGGGGTGGCGATCAGCGCACTATTCGCTTTGCCGGCCGGGCGCGCGACGACAACAACTTTCAGATTGACGGAGTCGATGCCGGCGGTATTCAGGAGCAGGCTCAGAAGTCACAAACCCGTCTGCAAATATCTCAGGACGCTATTGAGGAATATCGCGTCAACAGCGCATTGTACGATGCCGAGTACGGCACACAAGCCGGCGGCCAAATTGATGTCGAGACGAAGCACGGCGGCAACGCCTTCCACGGCTCACTCTTTGGATACCTCAGGAATTCCGTCCTGGACGCGCGGAATTTCAACGACCTTTTCAACAATAACCCGATCAAGAACCCGTTCCGTTACGGGCAATATGGAATGTCGCTGAGTGGCCCGGTTATCAAGAACAGATTATTCTTCTTCGTGAACTACGAGGGGCTTCGTCAATACGGAGCGACGACCAACCAGGTCCTAGTGCCCAACCCTCTCACTCAGCAGGCTACTTTGGCAACTTCACCGCAGATGTGTTCCATCCTCCAGGCCTTTCCATGGCGGGCGTCTACCGGCCCCATCGGAGCGTGCAATCCCATCCACATTTATCCCGACGGCGCTTTCGCGGATCAGACCAGCAATGGATTGCCAGACTCCGATCAGCTGACGGCCCCTGCCACTACCACGGTCCACGAGGACACCTGGCTTGTCCGAATGGACTACAAGGTAAACGAGAAGACCATGTTATATGGAAGCGCACACCGGGACATCAGCCTGGTCAGCGGGACCAACGGCAGCAGTTCCCTTCCGTACGATCTGCTTCAGACGATCAATCATCCCGCCGGTTACTACGTTGCCTTGCAGGACACGTTTTCGCCGCGGTTGCTGAATGAAGCGAAGTTTTTTGTGAACCGTGCGCCGTTCATCAACCCACAAATCCCACCTTTGCCCTATTCCGTGTCGACCAACAACTGGGCCACGATCAACAATAACCAAGCGGATCACGAAGTGGGGACCACTTTTGGCGTGGTCGACAACCTAACCTTCGTGCACGGTCGTAATACGTTCAAGACGGGCATGGAGATTCGCCGGGTTCGACTGAATCAAGGGCTGACGGCTGGCAACAGCCTTTCCTTTCAGGATAATAGCAGCATGTCAGATACAGGCTTTATCAACGCCGACCTTTACGGAATTTCCTACACTTCGACCTGGTGCTGCCACAAGCTGCGGCGCACATTTTATATGCCGTATTTCCAGGATGAGTGGAAGGTCAGGCCCACTCTGACTCTGAACCTGGGAGTTCGGTGGGAGTATTACGGAGTGGCACACGAGGCTGATAATCGCACCACGGTGTTTGATGTCAGCGAATTTCATGGAGTCTGTATCGGTTCAGGCTCTACCAATGGCCCTTTTCCAACCCCGATTAACACGCCTCCGTGTCCCAAGAACCCTGCACTTTACAACGCCAACTACAGAAACTTCGATCCGCGCGTCAGTTTTGCATGGGCTCCCAGCATGTTCCATGGGAAGACGGTGGTTCGGTCGGGTTTTGGAATTTATCACGGGGCAGCGCAAAACGACGATTTGAATGCCGGGCTGGAGAGCGATCGCTTTACCGCCTTCGCCACGTTCGATCCATCCTCAAACGGCACGCCCCTGCTGCCGGCCTATCAGCAGACCAACCCGGATCTCAGCAGCTTGCCCACGGGAACCCAGCAGCAACCGCGCGCCTTGCAGCGCCATGGTCGCCGCGACCTCTACGCCGAAACCTGGGGACTGACCATCGATCGCGAACTGCCTTCCAACTTTTTGGCGTCGGCGCAGTATCTTGGATCGCGCGGAGTACGCCTGTTCTCTCGTGGAGGCGTGAACTTCTGCGCGACCCAGCCGCAGGGGACTGACGCCAACGGGAACATCATTTGCACGCGGCCGCTGGACCAGTACTATCCCGGGGGAGATCCCTACGGTTCGGTAGACTATAAATCCGACATCGGATCCAGCACTTACGATGCCCTTCTTCTTAGCCTCGAACGGCGCCTTTCCAATGGCTTGTCTTTCCAGGGCCGCTATACGTGGTCCCATTCCATTAATGACGGGTCGGTCGGCGGTGGCGAGTCGAATGGCCCTGAAAACGTAAATTGCCTTCGCTGTGACAAGGGGCCAAGTGTTTTCGATGTGCGCAACAACGTCACCGTGAATACCGTCTATGAGCTGCCTTTCGGGCCAGGCAAACCGTTCGTGAATAACACAGGAGTACTGGGCAACATCGTCGGCGGCTGGCAATTGAGCAGCATCGGCATCTGGCACACTGGCCATCCGTTGACCATCACGATGAATATTTCTCCGGACCAGTTGCCGGACGGGAACGATCAAACCACGCAGCGGCCCGACCTCGTTCCTGGAGTTCCCATATTTCTCCCGGGAGGCGTGCAGGGTCACACCTTTCCCATTAATCCTGCTGCTTTCGCTCCTCCCCCGCTCGATCCGACAGGGGTCGCTGATGCGAGCGGAAATTGCACCAACACTTGTGGCCTCGTAAGCCGTTTTGGCAATGCTCCCAACGGGTTGATCCGGGCACTTAACGTTTGGCAAATCGACCTGGCGTTAACCAAGGAAACCAGGCTGACCGAGCGCGTGTCCATGAAATTTGGGGCGCAGATATTCAATGTTTTCAATCACGTTCAGTTCGGCGATCCAAATCCGAACAACCTAGCTTTCAACTATACTCAGGCGATGGACAACTCGGGAAACCCGATACCCAACAGCTGGATACTTGCACCGGCAGGGAGCCTTGGCCTGATCGATACCTCTAACAATTTCAACAACAACAACGACAACGCTGCTTCGCCGAACACCGGCACCGGCTTGCCGCGGCAGATTCAATTCATGCTCCGCTTCGAGTTTTAGTGGAGCCACGCGTTCGCGTAGTCGTGAGCTTCGTCGCTGTGTTCATGTAGTTGAATCAGCGAATCTCAAGTCGATATTCTCAGGAGGAGCCCTTGAAAACGTTTTTTATCTTCGCGCTTTTACTTAGCCTTCTCGCTGTACCAACAACCGGGAGCTATCACATCACCAAGAAGATTCCCATCCCCGGTCAAGGCGGCTGGGACTACCTTACGGTTGATGAGGGCGCACGCCGGCTGTACGTTTCCCACGGAACCCGGGTTGAAGTGCTGGATGTGGATTCAGGTGCAATCGTCGGCAAGGTCGAGAAGACTCCCGGCGTGCATGGCATTGCCATCGCTCCGGAGTTGGGACGTGGATTTGTGAGTAACGGGCAATCGTCAACCGTCACCATTTTCGATTTGAAGACGTTGAAGACGATAGCGGAAGTCCGAGTCGGCAAGAAACCCGACGCGATTATTTACGATCCGGCCACGTCGCGAGTGTTCGCATTTAATGGCGATGGTAACAGCGCTACCGCGATTCAGGGGGCAGACGGAAAAGTAGCGGGAACGGTTGATCTGGGCGGCGGTCCTGAGTTTGCGGTCGCCGACGGTTCTGGGTACGTTTACAATAATATTGAGGACGCGAGCCTGGTCCTGAAAATCAACGCCCGCTCGCTGAAAGTTGAGCAGCGCTGGGCGACGGCGCCCTGTGAAGCGCCTTCCAGCATTGCGATGGATCGGCCTAACCGGCGGTTGTTCATCGGTTGTCGCAGCAAGGTTATGGCAGTTATGAATGCGGACACAGGACAAGTGATCACTACGCTGCCCATCGGCGACCACGTGGATGCTACCGCCTTTGACCCTGAGTCCCGCCTGATTTTCAATTCCAACGGCGAGGGTACCATCACGTTGATTCACGAGGACAGTCCGGACAAATATTCGATCGTCGAAACGGTTAAGACGGTGCCTAAGGCGAAGACCATGGCGCTCGATCTTAAGACGCATCAACTTTTCCTCTCCACTGCGGAGGCTGGACAGTTTGAAGTCCTGGTTGTGGGCCACTAATGCAAAGTTTCCAGAGATTGGCCATCGTCATTTTTTTTCTGGGCAGCGCTGCCTGTTCCCATTCGCACTCGCAGGCAACGCCGCAAACCGGCCCGGTGGAGTTGCAACTGCAAGTGACCACGCCCTTCCACTTCGTCACCTACGGAGATGCCCGATTTCACGATCCCAACGACGCCGAAGCGGCAAATCCGCCCGTGCGTCGGGCTCTGGTCCAGGCCATCGCCCTGAGCCACCCTGCGTTTATCTCGTTCGGCGGCGACATCGTCTATAACGGCTACGATAAGAATGACTGGAAAGTGTGGGACACTGAAACCGCGGTGTGGCGCGCAAACAATATCCCGGTTTACCCCGCGCTGGGTAACCACGACCTTCACGGTGATGAAAGAGTTGCCCTCGCCAATTATTTTGAGCGTTTCCCTGACCTGAAGAACAGCCGCTACTATTCCGTCCGTGCCGCCAATACGTTGCTGCTGGTGATGGACAGTGCGCTCGATGAGACCTCCGGCGCGCAAGGACAATGGCTCGCCCAGAAACTCGACTATCTTCCTGGCGATGTGGACTTTGTGTTCATTGTTCTTCATCATCCTCCCTACACCAGTTCGTCGGATGCCAAGATGTTCGGCGGAGGACATTCCGCCCGTTCTCCGGAGCAGAACCTGGCCCATATGCTGGAGACGCGCCAGCGGAACCTCCGCGCACGCATTGTCGTTTTTTCTGGACACGTGCATAACTACGAACGCCATGAGCACGGGGGCGTCACCTATTTCGTGACCGGCGGCGCGGGCGCGCACGCGTATCCGATCGAACGCGCCAAAGACGATCCTTTCCAGAGTAAGGAAGTGAACTACCACTACCTGCAGGTGGAAGTAGATCGCGGCAACCTGAAGGTCACCATGCACCGTTTGGATTTGACGCGCGGAACAGCTGTCTGGACCGAGCCTGACTCGGTCGCGATTTCAGTGCCGGCCGCGAAGGGCGCCGCGCAAGGATCTAAGTAAAGTAGTTTCTTACCAATTCCTGGATGAGGGATCGTCGGAGGGATCGTTGTCCTTCCATTCGCGGTCTGATTCGCCTCCGGCATCGTCACGAGTTTGATTGCGTTTGCGATAGACAACGAAAATCATGCCGATGGATCCGAGGGTGGGAGGAACGACGAGAACCAGAATGCCGCTCTTCAAGGCCTGAATCATTCGAGAGCCCGAGGAGGCAGCCTGGGTATAACAAAGTGCGCAACTCTGGGCGAAGGCCGGCACTGGCGACAGCAAGACGATCAATCCCACGAGCGCAACGCCCAGGATCGCGATTGATCTCCAGTGCTTCATGGCCGCTTTAATTACTTCGCCCATGGTACACCATCGGTAAGGCGGAAGCTGTCAGTCCAGCCGTATTGCATGGCGAGCAGCACAAAGACGGTAAAGATTACAAAGAACCACAATAAGCCGCGATTATCGGCCAAGTGCATGAAGAACAAAAGCGCCAGCGCCGCCTCGATGACGGCAACGGACAGCATGCGAACAAACATTTGCGACGCGCTGATGTCCTGATAGGCGATGAAGAATTGGATCGCGGCGAGGACCAGTATGCAGACGAAGACGATCAGGTCTTTCGTCATTCCACCACTCTTGTGGGTTTCGGCGGTAGTCATAGTGATTTGCTCCTGCCTCTTTTCGTCTTAGTGAGCCAGATTCAAAAGATAGACCAGCGGCACGACAAACATCCAAACCAAGTCCACGAAGTGCCAATAGAGACCGGTGATCTCCAGGTCATCGGCATTGTAGCGTCCCCCCTGGTAGCGCAGCCCCACTGCTATGAGAGCGACCACTCCGCCGATTACGTGCGTCAGGTGCAAGCCGGTAACGCTGAAAAACAGAGAGCCGAATAGCGGCGTGCCCCAGGGGTTATGGAAGAGCGTCACTCCTTCTCCGACCAATCCAATCCATTCCTTGATGTGCAGTACGGCGAACATAATTCCGCAAACTGCGGTAATCATGGTCCAACGGAAGGCCTTGGCTTTGTCGCCGCTCTCGGCAGCGCGTACTGCAATGAGAATGGTCAAGCTGCTGGTGAGAAGAATGAGCGTCATGACCGCCACGTTAGTGATGCTATGAAAAGGCCTTGGCCAGTTGGGAGTGGCATTGCGGGTAAATCCGTAAGCGAAGAGACAACCGGCGAAACGTAGCGGTGTCTGCGATGATGAACAGCCACATCGCCATCTTTTTGGCGGGGACCGAAAATGCGGGCGCGGTCATTATCTCCGTCGCGCTTGTTCGCGACACCTGCCCGTGAATTGAAAGATCGGCTTGGCTCACGTTGCCTCCTACCTTGTTTGGTTAGAGCTTCATCCAAAGCAGCAAAAGCAGATACAGCCACAGCACACCCATGAAATGCCAATACCGCGAAGTGGCGTCCAGTGTGCTCCTTCGCAGGTTGGACTTATTGAGTTTCCAGATGACTCGCACGAGACCGCCGAGACCTCCGGAGACGTGCAGAGCGTGAGCGACCGTTAGCACGTAGAAGAACGAGTAGCTCACGTTGCTGGCCAGTCCGAATCCTTGTGATCGGAGTTGCATCCAGGCAAAAGTTTGCCCGGCGACAAACAGCAGGCCCAGGAACAAGGTTATATAGAGCCACTGCGCTGGATTAGGCTGGTCCTTACTGCTATCCCCCAGGTCGTTCATGAAAGTCGCAATCCGGCGGCGGGCCAGTTCCAGCGTGACACTGCTCGCAATGATGACCAGAGTGTTGAGATACAGAACAGGAGGCAATGTGAAGTGCTGCCAATCCGCCGCAGAGCCCTGACGAACAATCAGAGCGCTGGTAAAGGCGGCAAAGCTCATGGTGATTGCCGCCAGGCCCACCCAGATGCCGGTGCTGGCGGGAGGGGGAGAAGAGTTCTTGACCTGGCGCAAGTCTCCGCCGGCGGGAACGAGGTTCCGCCAACCTCCGTTGCCGGAGCCCTGGCTTGGTAAACGATCAAGATCAATTTTCGGCGGTTCGTGAACCGTAGTCGCCATACTGCTACTCTCCTGCTGGAACTGACTGCCCTGCCCGAAGGTTACTTCTCTTCGTCAGGACTATGGACGTTCTCGGTCGAGGTCTGCATGATGTAGTCCCTGCTGGCGCCCTCGACGCTGTACTGGTAAGGATCGTGGTAAACCACTGGCATCTTGTCGCCAAAGTTGTTGTGAGGCGGCGGAGTAGCCGTGCTCCACTCCAGCGATGTGCCTTCCCACGGATTGTCATTCGGGGGAATCTCGCCTTTGAACCGGCTGTGGATCAGGTTGTAGACGAAAATTAACTGGGCAACGCCGGTAAACAAAGCCGCGATGGTGATGAATTTATGCACCGGGATCAGCGGGATCAAGTAATCGTCGGTGAAAGCCTGGTAGCGCCGTACATTGCCGGCGATTCCCAGGTAGTGGAAGGGCATAAAGATGCAGTAAGTACCCACGAAGCTCATCCAGAAGTGGACCTTACCCAAAGTCTCATTCATCATGCGTCCGGCCATCTTGGGGAACCAGAAGTAGGTTCCGGCGAAGATGCCGAACATGGCGGCGACTCCCATGACCAGGTGGAAGTGGCCGACTACGAAGTAGGTAGCGTGCAGCATGATGTCGATGGAAGGCTGGGCGAGAAAAAAGCCGCTGACGCCGCCGCTGATGAACATCGAAATGAAAGCCAGCGCGAATAGCGATGCTGAGTTGATGCGCAACTTAGCGCCGTAGAGGCTGCCCAGCCAGATCAGCACGATGATGGTGGATGGAATGGTGATGACCAGCGTCGGAAACGAGAAAGCCAGCGAGGAAATGGGATTCATCCCGCTGACGAACATGTGATGCCCGTAGACCATGTAGCTGAGGACGACCAGGGATCCCATGGAATATATGAGAACCCTATGGCTGAGCATCGGCCTGCGCATGTTGGTGATGAGAATGTGGGAAACGATGCCCATGCCGGGCACGATTGCGATGTAGACCTCGGGATGTCCGAAGAACCAGAACAGATGCTGCCACAGCAGAGTCGATCCGCCGGAATGCGGCAAGACCTGGTCATTGATCACCAGGTTCGAAGCCACGAAGAAACTAGTTCCGGCGAGGTGATCGAGAATGAGGAGGATGGTTGCGGGCATCAGCACCGCGAATGCGGCCAAACCCATAACTGAGGTAAGGAACCAGGCCCAGGCAGTCAGAGGGAGGCGCATCAGGGACATGCCTTTGCAGCGCATGTCGAGGGTTGTGGTGATGAAGTTCAACGAGCCCAGCAATTGGCCAATGCAGAAAAGACAAATTGAAGTTGCCCACAGAACCACGCCCCAACCCTCGCCGGGACCGCCCGCGGAACCGATCGCGCTCAGCGGGGCGTACTGCGTCCAACCACCCAGAGTTGGCCCATCACTGACAAAAAACGAGGCCACAATAGGCAGGAAGGCCGCGAACGTAACCCAGAACGACATCATGTTGAAATGCGGGAAGGGCATGTCTTCCGCACCCGTTTGGATGGGCAAAAAGAAATTGCCGAAAGCCGCGAACGGTGCGGTAGTAAGCACGAAGAAGACCATGATCGTGCCGTGCATGGTCATCAGTTGCAGGTAGTACTCCGGCGTCATTACGTCACCCGGCGCTCCGGTCTTGGAGAGCAGGTGCAGCCCCGGAATGGCGAAACTGCCGAATCCGAGATGGATACGCATGAGCCAGGAAAGAAACATTCCGAACAGGGCGGCGACTAAGGCCAGCGCGTAATACTGCTTGCCGATGACTTTGTGGTCAAGGCTGAAGACGTGCTTCCGAATGAAGCTGGTCGGAGCTCCGTGTACTGCCGGTGCGGACATGTCGTGCATGGTGCTCACCTCAAACGAGATGGATTGTCTGATCCTGCTTGTCTGTCCTGCTCAGATAACGGCTACTGCAGCGCGGCCTGCTGCTTAATCCAGGTATCGTAATCTTCTTGAGATTTCACCTCGAGATACGCCTTCATGTTGTAATGCCCGAGGCCACAGAGTTGCGTGCAGACGATTTCGTACTTGCCGATTTTCGTTGCAGTGAAATGAACGGAGACGTCCAATCCGGGCACGAAATCCTGCTGCACGCGCAATTCCGGGACGTAGAAGGAATGCCCCACGTCCTTGGAATGCATGAGCAGATGGATCTCGCGGTTCACCGGGATGGCCATCTCAGCGGCGACGATGTCGTCTTTGGAATCCTGGTCGTTGGTCGTATCGAGGCCAAAGAAGTTTGCGTTGGCCTCACTGATCTTGTCGGCGTGCAACGGTCCGAACGTTCCATCCGGGCCCGGGTAGCGGAAATAAAATGCGAATTGTCCAGCCTGCACCTGGATAGGCAGCGCATTCGCCGCGGGAGGCGTGAAATAGACGCTGGCCCATGCCTTTACTCCGAACACACCCAGAGCCAGACACTCGGTGCCTACCAACAGGAAGGCAGCGATCACCAATCCCGCAGCGCCGCCGGGGAAATTCCTAACCTTGTCGCCGGGCTTGGGAGCTGAGAACTTCCAGATGAAGAAGGCCAGCAGGAACTGCGACGCCAGGAACGAAATGCCGGCCTCGAGCATGGTATCGGCGTACTGCTCGTCGATCAGATGACCGTGGGTTGAGATGTCTGGTGGCATCGGCCACATGTGCATCACGATGGGAATCGCCGAAGCAATCGCGATCAGAATGATCGTCACTGCGAATATCTTCGCCATATCGCCCCGCCTTTGACCGGGATTGATCCGGCCTTCTGCTAGTTAGCGCCGCAGCTTTCAACCGCGGCTTTGTGATCCTCTACTTCGCCTTGAAAGTAAAATCTGCGGTTGCCGGCTTGCCCGCGGCGACCGTCACCTTTTGATTTTGAGTACCGGCGGCTTCCTGCCACGCTGTCACCGTGTAGTTTCCCGGCGGCACGTTGTTGATGGTGTAATAGCCGTTCGCGTCGGTGGTCGCGTAAGGTCCTTTGACGACGGCGAACCAACCGTGCATCCAGGGATGGATGTTGCACTTTACTTCGATAAATTCGGGAGCCTTCCAGCTCTTTTCAACCGGCGGAGCGCCCGGCGGCTGCGACTGATTCCACGGGATGTTGCCCGTCATCGGGTTGGGATTCGGGTGTATGTTGTGAGCCGTCTGATCGCTGGTTGTGACCTTAAAGGTTTCACCCACATCCATGGCCAACACGTGCGGCGTATACATACAATTCTTTTGATCAAATACCAGGACCGCAGTTGATGCCTGGGCGGGGCCACTCCAGTCGGAGATGTAGAGGACCACGTTCTCCAGTCCTCCGTTCGCGCCGGCCACGTAGGTCTCAAGCTTGGCGGGATCAGTGGCGTGAGCCTTGGAGCAGTACGGGTCTTTCGACATGTCGATACCCTTCATGTGCGGGGCCGCGCCGTCGAGCTTCACCGTTCCCGTAATCTTGCCTTCACCAGCCGCGTTGACTCCCTGACTCAAAATCAGCGCCGCGAAGCATACCAAAACTACTGCCGATAGTACAGCCGCGAGATTGTATCGATTCCTCATAGAAAGCTCTCTCCTTAAAGAACTGCGTAAGCTGACACGGGTTGCGATGCTCTCGGCTCTATTGCTGTCCTGCCGGAGCATTGGGATCAACCGGCTTCAGGGCCAGTTGTTTCGCCATTTCTTTTTCCTTGCTCTTCTGGGCCATAAACGTTCGCAGGTAGAAAACTAAGTCCCACGCCTCGTCGGGCTTGATATTGTCGGCAAAGGAAGGCATGGGCGTCCCATCTAATCCGGTCATGAAGATTCTGTAAATATCCTGATCGGTGTCACCGCATTTTGGCCGGGTTCCGTCAGTAAAGTTGAAGGGAGCGATGGGCCGGCCGAGATCATCCTGAAGGGTCGAGGCCGACGGCCCGTTGGCCATGCCTTGCACGCCGTGGCACTTCCAGCACTGCACTCTAGAAAACACTTCGCGCCCTGCCTTGATGCGCTCGGCGGTGACTTCCGGCTCGGGAGGAATCTGGATGGGCGTGCCCTGTTTTTCGTTGGCCCAGCGCGGGGAGAAGTGCTTCACCCATGCGACAAGGTCTGCGCGTTCCTGCTTGGTGAAGGTGCTCCATTGCGGCATGTTCGAACGGTCAAGGCCGCGGGCGATGGTGTCGAAAAGATCCTTGTCCGTGGGCAAGGTTCCAGTCGGGGTGGAGCGGCACTTGAAAATGCCCAACTGGAAGTCGCGGGGCTTAGGGTCCACCCAGGGAAAGCTCTCACCATTTCCGTCACCCAGCACGCCATGGCACACCACGCAATACCGGCGGTAGTCGGCCTTGCCGTCCTTGGCATGACCGGTAATGTTTCCGATGTGGCTTTCCGTGCCAATGCGCGTTTCTATGTCAAATGTCGAGAGCTGCGCCCAGGAAGATGTCGGGAGCGCCAAAACCGCAGCTGCGCCCAGTAGAAGCGACCACTTCTGCAATCTTGTCCGCATGTCTATCCCTTTCTAGAAATCAAAGTCAAAGCCGAGCAGCACTTCGCTGGTGTTGATGTTGGTAAGCGCTCCCGTGGTCGGATTCGGCGGCCCGGTGCCGTCCTGATGCAGCCAGTTGTATTCGTTATGCCAGGCAAAGCCGGCCCGGCTAGTCATGAACGGGTTGTAGCGATAGCCGATGGTGTAGGTCGAGATATTGCCCAAGTTGGAAGCAGTGCCCGGAGTCGACTGCTGCGACATCCTGATGGTCTCAAACCGCCCGATGAAGATGAGTTGTGGGCTGTAGACGTAGTGCGGCTCTAAGAGCACGCCGTTCCAGGATGGCGCCCGCGCGCCCGCGGGCAGCGTGGTTCCGGGAGTGTTGTCCAGGCTGGTAACACCGTCGATAATATCTCCGTACCCTTGCCCGAACCAGACACTATCCTGCCCGTGCTGTGTCACCACCTGAAGATCGAGATGCTGGCCGAAGTAGAACTGCCCCACGAAGCCTTCGCGGCTGAATGACTTGTTGCCGATCGCGGATGGGCCCAGTGCCGTTGGCGCCCCCAAAAGCGCGCCTCCCGAGGTCAGAAAATAGGTCGGAGCCTGACCGACCATGGCATAGAAGCCGAGGCGCTGCACTCCTAATTTGCCGGTATCGAAAGCCTGGCTGGCGGCGAAGAATCCGGTGTAGGCATTGCCATAGGGCAAGGCCAACTTGACCGTCCTCCGAGCTGAGCAGCGCCGCGGAGTAGCGCGTACGGTCGTCGTAGGAGTGGCCCATGATCTCGAGGCCGAGTTGGTTGTCTCCCATTTTGCCCCAGATGTTGCCGTCGCCCTGCGGAGTGAAGTGATAGAGCTGGTAAATGCCGCCGTTACCGGTGAGCGTAAGGATGCGCTTCTCCGAAAGCAGATTGTCGAGTTCGAACTTGCCCATCTTGACGTTGAGCCAGGAGCTGCCGAACAGGTTGTCGAGCCGCGCCATCACGGTTTCAAAGTGGAACGAGGCTGCATTGTTAGACGACGGCAGCACATAGAACGAGAAATTCTTTTCGAGCGTGCCGCCGGTGTGGAAGTCGAGACCGCTAAGATCGAAGCCGGAACTCGTGACGCGCTGGATTGCTGTACCAGTCATCACGGAACCTCCCGCACCATTCGACGCGTAGGTATCAATCGGCACCTTGCCGGTGCTCACGCGGTGCCAGATCGGCGTGATGCGGAACGTGACCGGCCAGTACCCGGGGTTCTGCCAGATCGGGGCATCGCGGTCGTTCATGAGCTGGTAGCCGTTGTCTTTGAACTTTTGTCCAAAGTAGTTCAGCATCGGCCAGGACTCATGGCAGGCCGAGCAGCGCAGTCCATATTTTCTGGCGAAGGCGGGCAGGGCGTTCGCGGGCTCGCTGCAACTGAGGACGATGCATGTGAGAACCAGAGTGAAAGCCGCGAAGGACGTCGCAAGCTGCAAGACATTGCGAAGACGAAAACGACTAAGAACGTGCATGGCCGTACTCCTCGGCAAGATCAAATAGGATCTGTTGTGAAATGTGATTCCCCAGGTGGGGAGCGAGTGCTGACGTGGCAAACAAAGAGGGCCGAACTGGGAGTCTTTCCCCATGGTCAATCTTGCTGCGTTGAGCTTTTGAGTGGTCCTACCACCAAACCAGTCGTGAATCCTAATGCTGCCGAAGGACAAACGTCAAGAGGTTTTCGACATAAATTTTCACTCCCGCTGCATTCGACTCGGCATCGAAAAATAAAGACCTCCGACTTAAATATGTGAAAAAAACCTGAAGCGGGTTGCTTCTTCCCTAGGTTTATCAATGGCGTACGTCCGTTTTGACAAATTCATGACAATGTCACGGGAGGATCCCAGCATTCAGTGCTGGTATCCGAGCTCAAAAAATCGCTCTGCCAGGTTGACAGCCTGCGCTTGCAGTATGAGACTCTGTGGAGTCTGTGAGCAGGGACTACAATGGATTGGCGCATGGGAGTTCGAAGCAGGGGGTTGGACACGATTGCCAGTGAGTGCGGCCCGGGACCGCCACCGGGTTTGGGGAGGCTAGTGCAAAAGCGAGCATTCGAGCCGGTTCGCCCACCCGATTGTTCCTTGCCTTTTGGCTGGTTTTCGCTGCAGCGCTTCCGCTCCCGGCCCGCGAAAAGGAAAAGTTGTCCTACGGCGAGGGCCTCATCGTCAACGTACCCTTACCGGAGAGTGAAGTGCAGCAAGTCGTGGAAGATATCGCGCAAAACGGCATGATCCGTGGGACCAAGGAGTACAACAAGGACGAGTTTGTCGGCGGAGCAAAGGCCGCCGCTTCTTCTCGTGTATTTCCGGCATGGACCGAGGGCGGGAAAGTTTTCTACAAAGTTCGCGAGCACGCACTCGATCCCCGCAACTTTAAGGATGGGGGCGACGTTGGGACGCTGGTCGTGCGCTATGTGGTGCAGCCTCAAGGCGAGAAGAACACGGTTCTTCGCATCGACGCCCTTTTCGAGGAGGACTTCCGCCACACGGTTCATCCATCGAACGGCTCGGTCGAAAGCAGCGAGTACAAGGACATTCAGGAACACCTGGAAGCCATCGAGGTGATGAAGAAGCAGAACGCCGAATCCGAAAAAGAGCGGCAGGAACAACAGGCGAAGAAGCGCAAGACAGCCGTGCAGACTTATGCCCCAACCGAGGCCGTCCAGGAATCCGCCCCGAGTCTCCCCGGGCCGCGGAAACCCATGAGGATCCCGCTTCGCAAAGCACCGTAGAGCAGTCGCAGAGCCAGTCACCCTCTGGTCAGAGCGTGCCGAAGCCGACCTATTCCGGCCAGACCCTGGAAGATCACGTCAAGGATCTTCGCAAGCAAGTCGAGCGGTTGGTGAAGGCGCCGGGCGCACCGCTTAAATCCGCTCCTTTCCACACCGCGACTACGCTACAAACCCTAACCGTTGGCACGGAAGTCCTAATTCTGATATCCACGCCTTACTGGTATGGGGTGGAGACGCACGAGGGGCAGCACGGATGGATGATGCGCGACCAACTGGAGGAGCCATGAGGCACGGTGCCTCAAGATCTGGCCGGGCAGTTGTTACAGGAGGATTGCGCTGCGTTTTCTTGCACGCCCTGCTGACGATGGTCGTGGCTTTTTGTTGCGCGGAACAAAGTCACGCGCAGCAAAGCGGACTCGATCGCACTTTCCCGCAATCGAGAGTCACCGTGGAAAAAGTTCTGAGAGCGATGCAATCGGCCAGCGCCGGACGTCTTCCGGTCCTGGACGGTTTCGCGACTTCGGATCATCCCTTGGACCGCTTTCAGCATGGGTACTATCAATCTAAGTTCCAGGTTACCGCGTCGCCTACTGGTGGATCGGTTGTGCGGGTGAGTGTGCAGGTTACAGCTTGGTACGTTGACCCGGCCGGCGCGCGGTCTGGATATCAGATGTTGACCTCGAATGGCCGTTTGGAAGCGGACCTGCTGGATCAACTGGCAGATCAACTCTCGGGCAAAGCGCCGCAACTTGACGCGAGTTCGGCGGCCAAGGTTCCACGGAGGCCTTTCCCGTCAGAAAAGTCCGCCATGGGAACATCCCCAGCGAGCCAGCCCTCTTCGCTGCAATCTCCTCCGGGGGAATCGTCGCGCGCAAGCTGGGAGAACGCCGGATGCGACAGAGTCCACTATCGCGGCGCCGGTTCCACAATTCCCAGAAAACGGAGGCGGTTTTTCGTCGTCCATGACTCAGAGTCTGGCCGAGCAAGAAAAATCCGGTGCCCAAGCGGGGCAGAAAAAACTTGCCGACGAATACCCAAGCGCTCTGCGCGCTGAATCGGAGAGCCTCGAGGAGATTCTGAAGAACCAGTCTCATCCCAAGAACCTGGTCGCGGTGAAGAAGTCTGGGACCCCCGTAGTGGCGACCGCCAGTTTGACTGCCAAGACACTGTTCCTGGCCAGCGCACACGATGAGTTCGAGATGCTGGATTTTAATCGGGATTGGGTTCACGTGCGCATCTCTGGCCTTTCCCGGGGATGGATTTGGCGTAACAGCCTGGAAATGCCCGAGAGCGTCCCCAACATCGATGCGCCGGCGAGTGCAGCGCCGCGCCCGGTCGCTGTCGAGTTATTTCATGTGAGTCGTGAAGAGACCGCGCCTTTCCCCGGAGATTGGGCGCCGCTCCGCGGAAAAAGCGTGAAGATTGTCTCGGTAGAAAAGATAAACGAAACCAAGGATGCGGGACCGAATCTCAGGTTGGAGTTCGCGAAGTCAGTACTCGACAAAGACTATGCGGAGCTCGCGCAGAAGACGCGGGAACTGGCAGGGATTGTGCTGATCTTCGATTCAATTGACGGGGGAATGATTGCCGCTACGTTCCCGACGCTCCAGCAATGGAAGGCCGGGAAAATGTCGGATGCAGCGCTGTGGCATCAGTGTTTCTTTGATCCTCCGGAAACTTTCGGTGAGTCCGGGGCTTCGGCGAGCCAGTAGTTACGAGTCGCGGGAAGACATCCTGACGATTGATTGCGGCGACTCTGTTATTCTCAACTCCTGGCACAGGCTGATTTGGATAAGTGCCTGCGTCTTCTAGGAATGGGAGGCCCGCAATGCGCTCCTTGTCTGGTATTCCCCTTTCGCTCGTTATCCTGCTTTCTTCTTCCATTAATTCGACCCGCACTCTCCCAGTCGCACCCTCCGCAGACTGCACGGCAAGCGCTGATCGAGATGTTTTTTGGTCAGACGCCGGACCATCTGGAAAAGCATCTTCCCGATATCACTCGCCAAACGTTTGTGAAACTCGGAGGGACGAGTGGTCAAACAGGGTTTAGCGCATTCTCTCTACTGGCGGCGGAAGCCAAGTCCGGAAAAGACAAGCTCGAGACTTTCGAAACCGGCTCGACCTTCTTGACCGTCAAAGAACTCCCCGGCGGAAGCTACGAGAGGATGGACATCGCAGTTGTACGAGACGACTTTGCCGGCGACAAGGATGAAATCGAACTCGTTCCGCACATGATTCGCGACGGAAAAGAGGAAACTCTCCCGTTCATCCTGCACTTCACCTTTGTCATGAAGATGGAATCCAGCATCTGGCGCCTGAATGACGTCAGTATCGCTCTGCAGATGCCCCTTGCCAATCCCGCCTTTCTGAAGAGCATAGAAGAACGCCAGCTCCGTCAGAACGAGCAGACCGCACTTTGGTCGATCCGCGCAGTAGTTGCTGCCGAGAAGTCGTATCAGTCCGCACAAGGCGATTTTGCCTGCACCCTCTCGGCTCTGGGAAGCGCAAGCAAAACATCGGGCGTCCCAAGACGTAGCTACCTTTATGATTCGCAAGTGGCCGGGGGCAAGAAAAACGGCTACACCTTCGCCATTTCAGAGTGCGATGCGTCTCACTACCACGCCATCGCCGAGCCCGTACTCTCAGAGTCGGGTCAGCGCGCATATTGTGCGGACGAGAGTGGGACGGTCCGCTCCTCCTCCGACGGGAAGGCAGCGACCTGCCTGTCTACCGGTGAGTTCGTGGAAGAGAAAGTTCCCACCGCCAACACCCCTCGGATCAGCGCTTCCGCTCAGAGCAACGCGGCTTCCGAAACGGCTCAGGCTGCGCAGCGTATCCGAGTTTCACAGGGCGTCTCCGCGGGGCTGCTCGTAGCCAGAGTACCCCCAATCTTATCCGCCGGAGGCGCGAAGCGCCAGGATTCAAGGCGCTGTAGTGATCAAGGTGCTAATCAACCACTCGGGCGACGTTGTAAGCGCCGACCTAGTTTCGGGCCACCCAATGCTGGCGCCCGCAGCCCTCGATGCCGTGAAGCAATGGAAATACGAGCCGTACCTGCTGAACGGGGACGCAGTAGACGTGGAAACCCAGGTCACCGTGAACTTCACGCTGTCTGAAAAATAATAAAGTAGCGTTGCAACCGAGAGAGGGTAGAGTCTTAAACACTGTTAATAAGACGCCACCCGAGAGAGTTTCGACTTGACTTTCGAAAGCCGTGATAGTACTTATGCAGTCCTTGAGTATCGGGCGGCTTGGTGGGGGCTGTCCCTCTTTGCTAGACTCGGTGAGTTCGGTCCGGCTGAGAGAAGCGGTTCCAAAACCACAACGAATCTTCCCATGAGCGCGATGACCCAACCTGAGATGACCCAACCACTGGTTCTATTGCGCAGGCAGGCAACATCTCTGCTGCGCGACTATGCCGAACTGATGAAGCTGCGCGTAACCACTCTGATCGTAATGACGGCCTGGTGCGGCTACTATTTCGGGGCGCAGAAAGCGGGCGTTTCATCGCTGTCGTGGGGCCTGCTCCATGCCTTGTTGGGAATCGGGCTGGTTTCCGGAGGAACCGCGGCGTTGAATGAAGTGATGGAACACGAAGTGGATGGGCACATGCGCAGGACTGCGCAACGTCCGCTGCCTGCGGGCCGCATGAGCCTGCTTCACGCAACAGTCGCTGGTGTGCTGACCACTTTGGGAGGGTCAATCTATCTGGCGGTTTTCACCAACCCGCTGACTGGGCTGCTGACTTTCCTGACTTCGGTGGTATATCTGGCAGCTTACACGCCCTTGAAAAAGGTCTCACCCATCTGCACGTTCGTGGGCGCTTTTCCTGGAGCTATGCCGGGCGTGTTAGGGTGGACGGCGGCCCGCGGGCGGCTGGAGTGGGGTACGTTGATTCTGTTTGCCATCCTGTTTGTGTGGCAGTTCCCGCATTTCTTCTCGATCGCCTGGCTCTACCGGGAAGATTATGCGAGCGGCGGAATTCGCATGTTGCCGGTCGTGGAGGAAGATGGACGATCCACGGCGCGGCGCATCGTGGGCTATTCGCTGCTGTTGATTCCGCTCAGCCTCTTGCCGAGCTTTTTCGGGATGGCGGGAAAGATATATCTGGTGGGAGCGGCGCTGCTGGGCATTGCGCTTTTCTATTTCGGCGCACGCCTGGCTCTTCTCCAGCTACCGATTCGGAGCGCACGATCGAAAATGCTGGCTCGCCATGTGTTGCAGGCCACAGTGATTTACCTGCCGCTTCTGTTCGCGCTGATGATGGGCAACGCATCGCGGCCCTGAGGCCGCCGAACCTCTTCAAGAACCTCCCCACAGCCGCGCCCGTAAACGGCTTCCAGGATTTTATCGCCGCCGCTGTATCACCTCTCACAGCCGTCAGTGATGAGGATCACTGTCGCTGCCCTTTCGCACGTTTTGAAACAAGGCGTGGAGAAGCCCGCCCACGGTTCCGGCGAGATGCCGGTCTGGGGGCCCATCTTTGAAACGACGAACCGCTGGGAGACTCTATGCCCCAGCATGGAGGAGACTGCAGTCAGCGTGCGAATCGCCAGTCTCACGAATTACCTCAAATCCCCGAGAGGATGAAAGAGGAGAAGGTGTTCGTCATCAGCCTTTGGACCACCAAGGCGGATGCCGAGCGCTATGAGAAAGAGTTCTATCCCAAGGTGCTTAACATCGTGAAGCCCCGGCAATTCGTCGAGGCGCTGGCCGCCTGAAACAGGCGCACACCGGCCCGGAACCCCGGAGCAGATGCTCCGGGGTTTTATTTTCTTCGGCGGGCGAGCACTTCGCCTCTTCAGTACTTCGCCACTTCAGTATTCTCCGCCAGCCACGTATTCTAATGAGTGGCCGATACAGTGGATAAGAACTACGATGCCGTTCTCGTTGTTTCTTTCGGCGGACCGGAGTCTCGTGAAGAGGTGATTCCGTTTCTTGAGAATGTGCTGCGCGGGCGCGATATTCCGCGCGAGCGCATGCTCGCAGTAGCCGAGCACTATTACCACTTCGAGGGCAAGAGCCCGATTAACCAGCAAACGCGAGAACTCATCGCTGCACTGAAGGCGAAGCTGGAGTGCAGCGGGCCGAAATTGCCGATCTATTGGGGAAACCGGAATTGGCATCCGTTGCTGGCCGACGCCTTGCTGAAGATGAAGAACGATGGCATCCGGCGAGCCGTGGGTTTCGTGACCTCGGCCTATAGTTCCTACTCCAGCTGCCGGCAGTATCGGGAGGACGTCGCGGCGGCGCAAAAAGTAGTTGGGCCAGGTGCGCCTGAAGTGGACAAACTGCGGGCATTTTTTAACCATCCCGGGTTCGTCGAGGCCAACGTGGAACGAGTACGCGATGCCCGGCTGGCCATTCCAGCGGACGCGCAGGGAAACGTGCAGTTCGTTTATACCGCTCACAGTGTCCCGCTCTCCATGGCGAACACGAGTGATTATGTGAAGCAACTGGAGGAAGTGCGGCGGCTGGTTTCCCAGGCGCTCGCGCAGAAGAACGATGCCCTGGTGTATCAGAGCCGCAGCGGCGCTCCGAGACAACCGTGGCTGGAGCCGGATATTCTCGATTACCTGCGTGAGGTGAAGGCACGGAACCTGGCATCAGCTGTAGTACTAGCGCCGATCAGCTTTATTTCGGATCACATGGAGGTGCTGTACGACCTGGACGTGGAAGCACGGCAACTCTGCGACTCCCTTGGTTTGGTTATGACGCGGGCGAGAACGGCAGGCTTGCATCCGAAGTTCGTCGATACGATTCGTGAACTGATTCTAGAGCGGATGAATCCAGAAGCGGAGCGGCGGGCAGTAGGATCGCTTGGCCCACGACCCGATACATGTGCGGAGAGCTGTTGTCCGGCACCGCAGAGACCGTAGCCATCGCCAGAAACCTGGATGGCGCTGGAAACTCTGATAAACGCGAAAATCTGTACCTACCGATTGACCCAAGTCGCCTGAGCTCGCCCGTGCGGCAGAGCTGTCTTACTCCTTCAACTTGACGTTTAGACAGGTGAGCGCCTCAAGGCCAAGGGTTCTGTCCAGTAGAAGTAGTTAAGTGCCTACCTATGAGTGACCTGGCGGAGAGGGAGGGATTCGAACCCTCGGTACAGGTGTTAGCCCGTACAACGGTTTAGCAAACCGCCGCATTCGGCCACTCTGCCACCTCTCCGGGTGCGAGCCATATTCGTGCGGAGTTTCATTTTATCACGACGGCTGCCTCTGGCCTGATTGCATCCGAGGGTGTAGGATTCTCCTTCTTAGCAAGCGGCGAGTGAACGGCCTTATTGTTAGCGAGTGCTAGCAGGCAATCGGGGAAGCGATGCGCGTCTTTTTCTCTGAGGCGTGGCGCAGGCAAAGCTGTCACCTCGCCTCCGCATTCGATCTTCTCTACGCAACAAGCCTAAGCAACAAGCCTGCGCGACGAGGAGGAGCCGTGATACTCTCTGCGGAATTATCCGTTCAAGAATTACCCATTCACCCAGGCAAAGCGGTCGCAGCATTCCTCCGCGTTCCCTTATTTCTGCTTCTGTGTGTGATCCCGGGACTCTCGCAAAAAGCCCCACCCGTGAACCACGGCCCGAAGTATGACCTGCAAACCGAAACGAAAACCAAGGGAATCATCGATGAGATCAATGTGCTCACGGTAGGAACCCGGAAAGACTTTGCGGAATTGATCATCAAGAGCGGAGAGGACAAGGTCCACGTCTATGTTTGCCCTAAGCCATTTCAGGAGGAGATGGCCATCAGTTTCAGCAAGGGGGATGAGATCACGGTCACCGGTTCCAAGGTCAAGCAGGACACTGCAGACGTGATTCTTGCCCGACAGCTCGTGAAGGGCACCGACACCATGATGTTCCGGGACGACAAAGGCAATCCGGTGTGGGATTGGCGCACTGGGAAGTGACTGGAAGCCATCTCATAAATCATTAGCGGTTGGACGCGAGCGTACCTCGGGGGCTGAAGCCGTGCCCTGATACGAATCCTGAGTTTTTCCGCAGCCTGTGAAGCCGCGCCCAGCCGTTTGCCGCAGCCTGGTTTGGGGGATGCGGACGCAGACCTGTTCGTGTTTCGTAACAAAATTAACTTTGTGAAGCTGCGAACCCGAATTGATGAAAGACTCATCAGCAACTGAGGGGGATCAGTGGATCCGAAGGACTGCCCGCGCTGCGGCGGTACCGGATACGTTGCACGCCCCGTGGACATCAGCGGTAAGTCCGAGGGCATTGCATTTATCCGTTTGAAGTGTCCGGCCTGTGCCGGCAGTGGACGGAAAACTTCGACACCTCCTTCGACCGCGGGCTGACCGCACGGCCTGTGGTGCTTGCGAAAACGTACGAGCCCGGGGCGTCATGCTCCCGCCGTGAAGTGGCGTTCCGGGCCCGGCGTTACGATGCCGTCAGGCGATGCCAGCGGCTTTGGTGCGGGTCCGGCGGCGCGGGGAGGCAGCGGTTTCGATCCGGTTGCGCCCTGCTGCTTTCGCACGGTAAAGAGCCTTATCGGCTGCCTGGATGACTTCTTCCGCAGATGTGTTTTCCCGCCCTGAGGTTGCAACTCCGATGCTGGCTGTGACTGAAAGTTCTGACGATGCTGGCGCCGTCGCGCGAGCAAGCTGCCGGATCGCGTGCCCGGTTTGGCCGCGTCCGCGCCCGCGTTGGTTGCGGCGGTCCGGGCCGCGTGTCTCTTGCCGACGGTCTGGGCCGCGCAGTCGGAGCTTGCTCGATTCGATCATGGCGCGCAGCTTTTCCAGATGATCCAAGACGTCGCTCGTCGTCTTGCCGGGGAAGACGATGGCAAATTCCTCCCCACCGCAACGGTAGGCTTGCCCTCCGCCTGTGACTCGCGCCAGGCGCGAGGCGATCATTCGCAGCACCTGATCTCCAGTGTCGTGACCGTAGGTGTCGTTGCAGCGTTTGAAGTGGTCGATGTCGACCATCGCGATGGAATACGGTGCTTCGATGCGCTGCAGCGCGTCATGGAAGGCGCGGCGCGAAGGCAGCGTTGTGAGTTCGTCGTGATAGGCGAGCAAGTAGGAAGTCTCGACCACTGCGCCTGCGAGGAGGAATGCTGCGGTGGCGAAGTACGCGATGGGGATTCGTCCCACTCCTCCGAAGTAGAGCGATAGGAGTGACGCTGCGAGCGACCAGAGAAGTCCGCCTTCAACTGGCTTGTGGAACAACAGAAAGCGTATGAGCAACACCACTGCAGCCGCGCCGAATGCGAGCAGCGTGGCGAAAGGCAGTGGCGCTGGCGCGAGAGCGTGATGCACAGCGCGCTGTGCTGCCAATGACGGTTCAGGACGGCAGAGCACTGCGACTATTACCGACTGGACGAATAGCATCAGGCTTGGAGGGGCGATGCTGGAGGAGGTGAATCCCTTTTCTTGCTGAAACGAGAGGAGAACGAAGTTGAGAGGCAAGAGCAGGCCGACTGCGGCTAGCGCGGTGCTGCCTGGTCCGCTGGCGGTGACGCGTCCCTGGGAGAAGTATGAGATTGCTTGTTGAGCCAGGAATAGAGACAGCAACGCGAAGAAGATGCGGCTGGAGTGAAATCGCCAGGCGAGCAGCAAGCCCGCGATGGTCGCGGCGCAGAAGGCGTAGGTGACGAGCGCGACGTTGGGCGCTACCAGGCCGGTGTGCAGCAGCGCGGCAATGGCCGCGACACAAATGCCGGGCATCAGCAGGGACTTCATCAGTTCTTGTGATTATCGCTGGCGGCAACGGGCGGGAGTGATTGACGGATCGGGTTCGTCTGAGTGGAGGGACGGACGTTCCTACGGCGATTCGCTTGAATGTTCCAACTGGAACATTTCGATTTGCAGAAAAGTCTTTCTGTAAGTTGTTGATTCTTCGTACGGGCTTTTGGGGCGGCCAATGGAATCAACGGATTAGGCTGTGGAAGAAATGTCTACTTTCGAGGGGGTCCAATACCTACTAAAGTAGACTTGACAGGCGCGGGTTGTACTTTTTAAGGTACGCTGCCTTGGCCGCCGGAGTGTTAAAGCGCGGGGCTGCATGCGGCCGGGCTTCGCCCAGGCCTGGACGGGCGAAGGCGCCCGTCCCAACACAAGCTCGTTCTGACGCGAGATCTAGGGTCCCCCCCGTCCGATTGGCTTCGATGCCGAGTGGTCGTAGAATCTTTAGCTGAATTCGGGGAGGGACCTGAAGATGAAGCTCAAGGTGAACGGGATTGGTCGCACTTTCGATGGCGATCCCGACATGCCCCTTTTGTGGTACCTGCGGGACGTGTTGGCGCTGACGGGGACGAAGTTTGGCTGCGGCATGGCGGTATGCGGCGCTTGCACTGTGCATAAGAACGGCGAAGCGATCCGTTCGTGTGTCACACCGATGAGCGCGACGGCGAATAGCGAGATTCGAACGATTGAGGATCTGGGGAGGAACGGACTGCATCCGGTTCAGAAGGCATGGATGGAGATGAACGTTCCGCAGTGCGGATATTGCCAGTCAGGACAGATCATGCAGGCGGCTTCGCTCTTAAAGGGCACACCGCATCCTACGGACGAGCAAATCGATGAGGCCATGGCGGGCAACATCTGCCGCTGCGGAACCTACCAACGAATTCGCCAGGCGATCAAGCTGGCAGCGGGGAGGACGGCATGAGGCAAATCGAAAACGTAAGCCGCCGGAAATTTCTTCAAGGCGCTTTTGGAGCGGGCGCGCTCGTTCTCGCGGTTCGGTATGTTCGGTTTGTGCCACCGATTTTTTCCCAAGCGTCGCCTTCGGATTGGACGAGCGAGGCGGACCGGGCTGCGTTTCATCCCAATCTTTTTGTCGGGATTCAGCAGGACGGAACCGTCTACATTGTTGCGCACCGGTCGGAGATGGGGACCGTGATCCGCACATCTTTGCCAATGGTGCTGGCGGACGAACTGGATGCCGACTGGAAGAGGGTGAAGGTCGACCAGGGGATCGGCGACAAGAGATATGGAGATCAAAATACAGACGGCTCGCAATCAGTAAGAAGATTTTTTACTACGATGCGCGAGTGCGGGGCGGCGGCGCGGCTGATGTTGATGCAGGCGGCGGCGTTGCAGTGGAACGTTCCCGCCACGGAGTGTTCAACCGAGCTGCATGCTGTGGTTCACAAGGCGTCCGGCCGGCGCCTGGGTTACGGCGAACTTGCTTCGGGGGCGGCGCGCCTTGCCGTGCCAAAGAAAGAAGAGCTACAACTGAAGAAGCCCTCGGAGTGGCGTTACATCGGGAAGGGAATGACAAGCGTTGACTTGGAGAAACTTTGCACGGGCAAAGCGATATTTGGGATGGATGCGCGTCTCGAGGGCATGGTGTATGCGTCGGTCGAACATCCTCCGGTCTTCGGCGGCAAAGTAAAGACCTTCGACGATCAGGAAACAGTGAAAGTCGCGGGGGTGCGCCAGACGGTCAGCATCGATCCGTTTAAGCCTCCGGCAGCCTTCCAGCCTTTGGGCGGGGTTGCCGTGATTGCCGATAATACCTGGGCGGCGTTTCAGGGCCGCAAGAAATTGAAAATCACGTGGGACAACGGGCCGAACGAATCCTACGACTCGGTGGAATACAAGAAAGAGCTGCGAGAGACGGCGCACAAACCAGGGAAGCTGATTCGCAGCGTGGGCGATTCCGACAAAGCGTTCCCTACCGAAAATGTGGTCGAAGCCGACTACTACGTTCCGCTGCTGGCCCATGCGCCGATGGAACCACTCGTGGCGCTGGCGGAATTCAAGGACGGAAAAGTGACGGCGTGGGCACCCACGCAAAATCCCCAGGCGGCGCAGGCGATTGTATCCTCGCAGCTGGGCATTGCCAAGGAAGACGTGGTTTGTCACGTCACGTTGTTGGGCGGGGGATTTGGAAGAAAATCCAAGCCGGATTATGTTGCCGAAGCTGCCGTGTTGTCTAAGAAGTTGGGCCGGCCGGTAAAAGTTGTATGGACTCGTGAAGACGATATTCATTTCGACTACTACAATGCCGTGGCGGCGATGTATCTGAAGGCCGCCGTCGATGACAAGGGAAAGCCCAGGGCCTGGTTGCAGAGATCTGTATTTCCTCCGATCTCATCGATCTTTGATGTGAGCCAGGTCTACGGCGATCCCCCGCACCTGGCGCAAGGTTGGACGGATCTTCCCTATGATTTGCCGAACATACGCATCGAGAACGGTCCGGCGCAAGCTCATGTGAGGATCGGATGGCTGCGATCTGTGGCCAACATTTATCACGGCTTCGCAGTTCAATGCTTCACCGATGAACTGGCGCATCGCGCGCATCGCGATCCAGTGGAATATTCGTTAGACCTTATCGGACCGCCGCGCACCTTGGACTTCACCAACGTTCAGTATCCGAACTATGGCGCAGATTACAAAATCTATCCCTGGGAAACCGGCCGCTTGCGGAAGGTTATCGAAATGGTTGCCGAAAAATCCGGTTGGGCGAAAAAGAAGAGTCAGAAGGGGCACGGGTTCGGCTTTGCCGCCCATCGCAGTTTCCTGACCTACGTCGCGACGGTGGTTGAAGTGGAGGTGAGCGCTGACGGAGGGGTCCGCATTCCGCGAGTTGATACCGCGGTGGATGCGGGGATCGTGGTGAATCCGGAAGCGCTGCGCGCGCAATTCGAAGGAGCGGCGGTTTTCGGCACGAGTATTGTGCGCAGCGGAGAGATTACCGCCAAGAACGGTGTGATCCAGCAATCGAACTTCCATGACTATCCGGTGGCGCGGATCAACGAGGTGCCGGCTCAAACCAACGTTTACATTGCGGAAAGCACCGAGCCGCCTGCCGGCGTGGGAGAGCCGGGAGTGCCTCCTTTCGTTGCCGCGTTTTGCAACGCGATCTTTGCCGCTACCGGCACGCGGGTGCGCGATCTTCCGCTCTCGAGCAACAGCAATTTCGGATGAAGGCGCAATCAGACTGTGCCGGTTTCAGTGTGCATCATTTGGGAAGTGTCTTCAGGAAGTCTTCCAGCACGTGGTTGAATTTTTCCGGGTCGTCGACGAAGAGGGCGTGCGTCGCCCTCGAATCTTTCCAGGCGAAGTTTGTCGCCTAGCTTCAATGGGCATCCGATTTATTTTGGACTTGATTCGACCTCGGCGTTATCTGGTAAGTAGAGAAATAATAATGTGATTGCATTCAGCATGAACATCCGCAGCGCCGGCACTTCGCCGTTCCATACGCTTGACTCCCACATCAAGAACCATTCTCCGCCAATCGTAATGAACCCGAGCGACCAGAGCAGCAATCCCAGCCAAAGACCGGTCGCGGGCAATGCTTTCGCAGCCTCAAATTCTTGTTTGGAGCGGAGGGTCAAAAACAGGCGCCTCGCACCGAGCCCGCAGATGCAGCCGGTCAGGAGTTCCCACAGGATGATCGTCCAATAGGCAACGTGGTGCACTTGAGGGTTGCTTATAGCCCGCCACTGCACATGCGCATCGGCGGGGATCGAGTCCATGCTCAAGACATGCCCGACAAATTTGAAGTTGGTCGCGTAGTCGGTCATGTTGTTGAACGCTACTAGCAGGAAGTACAACGCCAGAGTGCCCGTGAGCAGTGTCTTTCCGAGTCTGGAGAGCAAGTTCGTTTCCCCCTCAATGCGACGCGGTTTTCAGGAAGTCTTCCAGCACGTGGTTGAATTTTTCAGGGTCGTCGACGAAGAGGGCGTGGCCATCGCCGTCGAAACGCTCGAGGCGGAGTTTGTCGCCGAGCTTCAATTTCAGGTAGTCGGCGCTAGTTTGCGACTCGGGCTGGTAGACGAAGAGCACCGGGCTTTTCGTCTTCATTGCAGCGAGCCGGTCCAAGCCGGGGGAGAAGTCTTTTACCGCGATCATGTTGTAGATGAGGACGACCGCGGTATCGGTCGGGACCTGGGTGGAGGCGTCGATGATGCGCCTCACGTAGTCCTCGGGCTGGGGCTTTTTGAACATGCTGCGCACGAAACCGTCGGCTTGCTTCTGGCGATCCTGCTGGAGCTGGTTCATCCATCCTGAGATACCGGCGACCATCTCAGGGCTGGCCTTGTCCGAGAGGAAGCCGTCCACCAGCACAAAGCCGCTGACGTTGTCGGTGCCGAATTGTTCGGCATATTTTGCCAGTTCGCCGCAAGCCATCGACCAGCCGACCATAACTGGATGCTTCAAGTGCAGTTGATCCACCAATTCCTTGTAGTCGCGGGCGCGGGTTTCGGGCAGGTGTCCGTAGGGCGGCTTGTCGCTCTCGCCCTGCGAACGCGGATCGACGGCGACGACGTGGTAGTGCTTGGAGAACTCGTCGATTTGCTTTTGCCAGATCCATGCGGGCATGGTCCAGCCGGGGATGAAGACGATGGGCCGGCCGCTGCCCGCCTCGAGGTAGTGGATGCTGATGCCGTCGGAAGTTTTGAAAGAACCGCTCTTCACTGTTGCTGTTGTTGTCTGCGCCTGCGCTATCACAGTTGGCACCGACACGATGCACAGCAGGATCACCGTCAATCTGGTTCTCAAGCACTCCTCCTTAAGCTGTGGGCCTCAAAATATCCTAAATCCAATCAGGACCACAAAAAGGGAGTATTCTAGAGGTGTCTCTTCTAGCATCTTTCCGCCGCGCCCTTTAAGGTGACGGTTCCTTGCAAAATTTGACAGCGTCTACGCTGCGCAAGGAGCCGTTATGGCGAAGTCCTCTGGTTCTCCCTCTACTCGTACAACCGCCTCCAGTCGGGATGGCAATAGCCGCACAACCCCGTCCTCAAGAAGAGATGGCGATGGCAATCACGTTCACAACGAAATCCTGCTCGCCCTTCCGCGCGCGGAACGCGATGCGATCTTGCCTAAGCTGGAATATCTCAGATTGAATCTTCATCACGTTCTTCATGAAGCTGGCGAGACGCTGCGGTCGGCGTATTTCTGCAACTCCGGCATGTTCTCGGTGCTGAATGTCATGCCGGATGGCAAGAGTGTGGAAGTGGGTCTGATCGGTAAAGAAGGCTTTTCCGGCACGCCCTTGGTGGCGGGCTTTCGCACCAGCCACACTCGAACCGTGGTGCAAGCCGACGCCACTGCCTTCCGAATGGATGCCGACGCCTTGCGCGCGGTGCTGCCAAATTGTCCCAAGCTGGAGCGGCAGCTGAATCGGTATGCGCAACTGCTGGCCGTGCAGGTGACGCAGATCGCAGCCTGCAACCGGCTACACGAGGTGAATGAGAGATTGGCCCGGTGGCTGCTGATGACGCAAGACCGCGTCGGTTCCGAGTCTCTTCCCCTGACCCAGGAATTTCTGGCGCAGATGTTGGGAACCCGGCGCTCCAGCGTGACGGTTTCGGCGGGCACGCTGCAGAAAGCTGGATTGATTGCCTACACGCGGGGAAACGTGACCATCCACGACCGGCGCAAACTGGAAGAAGCGGCCTGTGACTGCTACGGCCTGCTGCAACGGCAGGTCAAAGAGTGGGAGAGCCAGGACGCGTAGGGGGTTCTGTCGCCGAGCTTACTTACGTTCGCCGGTTCACATTGCTCGGTTTCTGACTATGTGCACGGTGGATTCCTTCCTGTTTTGAATCCCGTTTCGAAACCTCGCCCCATTTCTGGAAACCCTCACTTTCGTGCGGAGCGGTTTCCGTTTCAACTGAGCTTTCTCTAACTAGAATCGCACTGTGATTAAGGCCCACTTATGCGGATTCTAATTGCGGAGGATGATGCGGCTCTGGCTGGTTTTGTGCGGCAAGGGCTGCAAGGGGAGCACTACACGGTCGATGTGGTCGAGGATGGCGAACAGGCGCGGGCCATGGGGAGCGAGTTTGATTATGACCTGGTGATCCTGGACCTGAACTTGCCGAAGCTCGATGGGGTGAGCGTGTTGCGGCATCTGCGGCTGAAGCGACCGAGCCTGCCCGTGCTGGTGCTGACGCAGAGAAGCCGGGTGGAAGACCGGGTGCAATGTCTTGACACGGGGGCCGACGACTACCTGCCGAAGCCGTTCTCCTTCAGCGAACTTTCGGCGCGGATCCGCGCGTTGTTGCGGCGCAGCCATCTGCCATCGGAGTCAGTACTGGTGGTGGAAGATCTGAAGCTGGACCGGGTGGAACACCGCGCCGAGCGGGCGGGCCGGAGGATCGAGCTTACCTCCAAAGAGTTTTTGCTCCTGGAATATCTGATGCGGAATGCGGGGCGGCAAGTGTCGCGGGCAATGATCATAGAACACGTCTGGAACCTGACTTTTGACACCACGACGAACGTGGTGGACGTTTACATCAATTATTTGCGAAGGAAGGTGGACGATGGCCATCCGCGGAAGCTGATTCATACGGTGCGGGGGGTGGGGTACGAATTGAGCGGGGAGCCGGGAGTGCCGGCGTGATTCCTGCCGTTTCAGGTGAGGCGCAGCCTGCGCATGCGAGTTCGCTCGCGAACGCGGGGATCGGCAGTCCGCTGGCGCGGTTGCTGCATGCCTTGAACCAGCCCCTGACCGGACTGCAATGCTCGATGGAGGTGGCGCTGGCCAGTCCGCGGACTCTCGAGCAATATGCAGAGGGGCTGCGGGAAGGGCTCGAGCTGACCGCACGGATGCGCGCTCTGGTGGAGGCGATCCGGGAAGTAACGGATGGGGACGAGGAGAACGCTGATGAGCCGGAGGCAACCGACTTAAAGACTGTTCTGCGGGAAGTGGCGAACGATCTGGGGCCGGTGGCCGAGGCGCATGGCGTTGGCATCACACTCGAGTGCTCTGCGGATCGTTCCTTGCGGGTACGGGTTGGGCGTAGAAGACTGACGAGTTTAATATTCCGCACGCTGGAAGCGGCTCAGAGTCTGGCCGACCAGGGAAGCGGGCTGCAGATTGAAACGGGCGGTGGGGGCGGCTTTGCGGGAGAGAGAGTGTGGCTTCGTATTTCCTGGCAGGGGGTGGCGTGGTCGTCTGAATGCTCGCGTCCTGAACTGGGGTTGCTGGTTGCGCAGGCCGGCTGGGAGCGCAGGGACGCGGAATGGGAACGGGAGCGGACGGGAAACAGGGAGATGGTGACGGTCAGTCTGCCGGGCATCTCTGTGAGCAGCGGGAATTCCTGATCTTCAAATTTCCTTAGATCGAAGTCTTCATTTTCTTCAAATCGAGTTCTTTAATCGAGTTCTTCAAATCGAGCTCTTCGAATCGAGGAATCGTGACTAAGCCAGGAGACGCGCCATGAGTGCCATGACTTTTCCGATGATCGCCAGAGCCGTGGGTGGAGCGCTGATTGCCAGTCCAAGCAAGGCTCTCCGCGAGCAGGTTCTGCACCGTCTGAACGGCCGATGGCGGCCAATACAACATGCTCTCGGTGGCGCCGATGCTCTGGCGAAACTGGAGGAAGGAGACTGGCAGGTGCTTTTTCTCGACCGCCGCCTGCCGGACCTGGATAGCGAAGAGCTGAGGGCGATCATTGAGCGGCGGTTTCCGGGAATTCAGGTGGTATTGCTGGACTCCGATGCCGCATTTCCGGCAGACGATGGCGCGAGGGGGAAACAGAATCCCTTGCTGCCAGCGCAGGTGGCGGTCGAAGAAGATGAAGATGAAGAAGATGAGGCGAGAACGGCGGCAATCGGAGAAGATCATTATGAACCGCTGCCGGGCATGATTGGGCGAAGCGAAGCGATGCAACGCATCTACCGCCTGGCGCAGTTGGTCGCTCCGCGCTCAACCACCGTGCTGGTGGTGGGGCCGACGGGCAGCGGCAAGGAACTGGTGGCGCGCGCGCTGCACGCGCTGAGCCCGCGGGCCGCGAAGCCTTTTGTAGCGGTCAACTGCGCTGCCATTCCCGAAGCATTGCTGGAGTCGGAATTATTTGGCCATGCTCGGGGGGCGTTCACTGGAGCAGTGCGGGCGCAGCCGGGGCTCATTCCGTCGGCGCACGGAGGGACATTGTTTCTCGACGAGGTCAGCGAGCTGCCGTTCGGCATGCAGGCCAAGCTGTTGCGCTTTCTGGAACAAAAGGAAGTGCAGCGGCTGGGTACGGCCGAGCTGACCCGCGTGGATGTTAGGGTGATTGCCGCCAGCAATGTGGATCTGGCAGGGCGTGCGGGCAAGGGAGAATTTCGCGAAGATCTTTTCTACCGCCTATCCGCGTTTCCCCTCGAGCTGCCGCCGCTGGCGGAGCGCCGGAGCGACATTGTTCCGCTGGCGAAGCACTTTCTGGCTTGCATGGCAGCCGCGATGAGCGTGCCCTCGCCGCGTCTGAGCGGGGAGGCGGTGGGGATTCTCGAAGGCCACGCGTGGAAGGGCAACGTGCGGGAGTTGCAGCACGTGATGGAGCGAGCCTCCATTTTGGTCGAGAACGGGGACACGGTTTTGAGCGAGCATCTCTATTTTCCGTTTCAGCCATCGGTGCAGCCCGGAGTTCGGGGGCTCTCGCGCACCGGGCGCGCGAGTTGAGAAGAATCTTAGCTACGGCCCATCCTGCCTGGCATTAGCCGTGCAACGTCGTCTGCAGCCATGACGTCTCTGCCCATGCCTGCATGCTGGTCAACCGCCCCTGGCATGGCGCTGCCGGAATCTCACCCTCGTGCTTCCCGCTGCCGCCTCGCGGCGGAAGACGAAGACAGAGTCAAAGACACAGATAGAGACCGCTGCGGCGGACCATGAACAAGAACGCGGCGCAAGCCTGCGCCAGTGGGCAGGACAAAGAGGAGCGCGACCGCATTTTGCTCGAACAGTTGCCGCAGGTGCGCTATCTGGCGCGCCGCATTCACGACCGCCTGCCCCGGCATGTACCGCTGGAGGACATGATTCATGCCGGGGTGATCGGGCTGATCGATGCCCTGAACAAATTCGATTGCTCGAAGCGCGTGCAATTCGGTTCTTATGCCAAGTTCCGCATTCGGGGAGCGATTCTCGACAGCCTGCGCGAGATGGACTGGGGTCCGCGGGAGCTGCGGCGTAAAGCGCGGCGCGTCGAAGAAGCGCAACGCAAGCTCAGTTTGGATCTGAGCCGCGCTCCCACGGAAGTGGAAGTGGCGGCGGAGCTGAATCTGGAACTGCGGGAATTTCAAAAACTGCTCACGGAACTGGACGGCCTTGAAGTAGGCAGCCTTCACCTGGAGTCTCCCTGGGACGGCAAAGAGGAGGATCTGTGCGATTATCTGCCTAACGCACCCGAGGACACGCCATTTTTCCGCTGCATGCGTTCCGAGATGAAGGAATTGCTGGCCCGCGCCGTGGCCGATCTGCCGGAAAAAGAACAGCAGGTGCTGGCGCTCTATTACTTCGAAGAGCTGACGATGAAGGAAGTGGGCGCCGTGCTTGGGATTGGAGAGTCCCGCGTGTCGCAGATTCATTCCTTGGCGGTAGTGCGCGTGCGAACGCGGCTGGAGGAGTTGATGAGCGCGGCCAAGCCAGCCAGCCGGGCGGCCGGTGCCGGCGGGCTGTGAAGGAGACGCAGGTCGGAAGTGGCAGGCCGACATCTATCTCGAGCGAACTCTAAAGGAAGCCTCTCCTATGCCGATGAACTGACTGGGACCGAACTCACCTTTGAACTGAAATTTCTAGATTGACGAAGTGCGCAGCCTCGTCCCGACTATTTAGCGCGCGTCAACATGGACCTCACCAAGTCGCAAATACGTGTGCTCGTTGTTGACGACAGTGCCTTCATGCGTATGGCGCTCTCGCGCATGATCGCGTCCGATGCGGACCTCCGGGTTGTTGCCACCGCGGCCAGCGGAATCGAAGCCCTGCAAAAAATTGTTCCCTTCGATCCCGACGTCATTACCCTCGACGTAGAGATGCCGGGGCTCGATGGGCTCGAAACCCTCCGCCGTATCATGGCCCAGTTCCCGCGGCCGGTCATCATGGTCAGCGCGGTTACGCTGAAAGACGCGGCCTTAACGTTTAGCGCACTCGCCGCGGGCGCCTTCGACTATGTGCCCAAGCAACTCTCCTCCATGTCGTTGGACATTCTCGACATCCGCGATGACTTAATCGCCAAGATCAAGGCGGCTGCCGAATCGCGGCGTTCGCGGGATCATCCCATTTTGCCGCGAAAGCCTCCCCGAGCGGCGGTTTTGCCCATGAAAGAGTTTTTCCGTTCTGCTACTGCGATTGTTGCTCTGGGAATCTCGACCGGAGGCCCGACGGCCTTAGAAGAGATTCTCCCGGTCTTTCCCGGCGATCTTGCGGTTCCGATTCTGGTGGTGCAACACATGCCGGCCGGCTTCACCGCTCCTTTTGCAGAACGACTGAACAACCTGTGCGCGGTTTCTGTACGCGAAGCATCGCACGGAGAAGTCGTGCAGACGGGAGCGGTTTACATTGCACCGGCGGGATATCACATGACGGTGGAGCGTCCGACCAACTCCCGAACGTTGATCTGTCTCTGCTCTAAACCGGAGAACCAGGTGCACGTCCCATCGGCCGATGTCCTGATGCAATCGATCGCCTCCGCATTTCAATCCCATGCGATGGGAGTCATTATGACCGGCATGGGATCGGACGGGGCGCAGGGAATGACGGCCATTCATCGGGAGGGCGGTTTCACCCTGGGCCAGGATGAGCAGAGTTGCGCAGTTTACGGCATGCCCCGGGTCTGCGCCGAAATGGGGATCCTCGACCGGGTTGTGCCGCTATTGCAGATTCCGCACGAGATTCTGCAAGCCACGCGCTACCGCAAAACCAGCGTGGGCTAAGCCAGCGCTCCCCAGTCACACGGATTTGCCTCCAACACCTCGCGTACCTTTCTCAATAAGACGCCCACGGAGAAGGGCTTGGCCAGGTACGTTTTGGCATAAGGCGACAAATGACACCAGGCGAGTTGTACGGCGTAGCCGCTCATTAGCAGAACCCGGATGCGCGGCCGCAAGGTTTGAAATTCTGCTGCCAGATCGCAGCCGCTCATTCCCGGCATGACCACATCGGCCAGAAGCAGATCAATCGGCGTGGACAATCGACGGTGGGCCTCTAAGGCCTCGGCGGCGCTGCGCGCGATCACCAGTTTGTATCCCGCCGACTCAAGCACCTCGGCAGTCACTTTCCGCACGAAACCTTCATCTTCCACCAGCAGGATGGTTTCGGGCCCGCCCCACGGCGCCGGTTCAACGAACGCGGCGCCGGGCAGGGTTGCGATGATCGATGCTCCCCCGACCTCCGTTGCTCCTTCAGGGATTTCACACTTGGTTCCAGTATATGAGTTCAAATTGGCAGCTCCTGAACTGTCCTTCTGATCCAGCAGCTTGGCTGCCATACGTTTTTGTCAGAGCAGTGCTGCGCAAGTGCAGGACAATCATTCACTTAGAGAACAGCATTCACAATTAGAGCAAGTGGCCTCTCTCTGCCACCTAGCCCGTTTCGGGACGTGCACGCAGCGAGCGGGTTCCTTTTCGGGAGGAAAGACGGCATGCGAAATCTTCTTCGCTTCCTTACTTCACACCTGTAAGGATAGTTTCGTTCGGATCCAGCAAGAGCTTGTGTGTGCCCAAAGGTGCGGACAAGTGAAACGAAGTCTCCGATCCGTCGGCAAACACGCGTCCTACCAGCACGGGAGTCTTGCCCGTAACCACGGCATAGACAGGAACAGAGGTCACCAGATTTTCCGGGGCATCCTTTTGCCGTATGATCCCGGTCACGACCGTGGAGTTCGCCTTCGCCGCGTACTTCACACCCTGCAACTCCAGCCTGGGCAGGGAAGTGCCGTTCACCCAACCATCCAGGAACCAATCGAGCGAGGCTTTGCCTTCATAGCGTAACGACTGGCGGCAGATCCTCGGCAAAGACATCGAGCAGTTCACGCGTGCTGATGGTTTTTCCTGCATACCGTTCACGAACTTTGCGCAGAGAGCGCGCGAAGGGCTCCTCGACAACCCGATGGCCCGGTTCTTTCTTTCCTAAGTCCTCTGCGTCTTGCATCATCGAGCGCAGCATGTGGAACAGCCAGGTTCCCCGCCCGTAGCTTATGGCTTCGTAACCGTCTGGAAAGTGAGACGAAAGCAGGCGCTTTCCCAGGGTCACAGGTCCGGCATCTTTGAGAACGGCGCCGTCTTTATTGTTCTTGTCAGCCAGATCCCGCCGATACTTCTCCATGACCAACCGGAAGCCTGCAGGGTTCTTCTCCTGAAGCATCATCAGCGCGGAATAATTCGCCAGGCCCTCCGAAAACCACTGGTCACGGTAAGTAGCCCATAAGATCAGGTCACCCCACCACTGGTGCGCGGCTTCGTGCGCGGGTGTCAGTTGTGCCAGTAAGGTGCCGGCAGGTGCGAGGTGCAAGTCCGCACGTTCTTCCGGCGTCAGGAACACGTAGGAAGACAGGAAGATCAGCCCCGGCCAGCCTTGGCTCTCCCGGCCCGGCAATTGAGTCAAGGCCAGTTGACTATAGGGAAAGGGACCGAATCGGTCGGCATAGTAACGAATGGCTCGTGCCGTAACTTCGGCCACGGCGGTCGCGCTCCGGGCGGGCGAAGGCGCGCCGGAAAGAATGGGCGTCGAAGGAATAATTCCAGGCCGCACCAACGTCACATCGGGTTGGCCAGTCGCCAACGGAGGCTTGGGAAAATCGCGTTCCACTCCGATCGTCGCGTAAGTTTCCACGGCGACGTTGCCGGCTTGCGCCGAACCTCGAACGTACTTGCCAAGATTGAATCCGGCTACGGGGATAGGCCGTTCCGAGACCCAGCGTGCCGAGTGCTCCTCGCCAGTTGTCGCCGGAGCAGTATGTCGGGGTTCTGTCGATGCCGGGGAGAGCGGCGCAGGTTTGCCCGTCGCTAGAAGAGTCCAACCCGGCGGATAGTGGAACGTGAGATCAAAATCTGCCATCGCCATTCCGCGATTGGGATACCAAGTGCCGCGCGCACCCACGTAGAGCAGTCCCTTACCGGCCTCCGCTAATACTTCTCCGCCGTACACGAACCGCAGGCTGATCTTTTGCCCCTTTCGCGCCGGTTCGCGCAGGATGACGACTACCAGGTCGTTGCCGCTGCGCGCCAGCGCCGTGCCCTCCAGCGCCGGGTTTTGGATGAATTCCACCGGGTTCCCGTCGGCCTCGACGGTCTGAATCTGTAGAAAGCGCGATAGTTCGAACCCCAGGAAACGCGATCCGCCGCGCACGGCGTCGAGTTGCAATTCCACCTCCGCATCGAGCTGTTTAGGTGGTTTCACGTGAGCATCAATCACATAACTGCGCACCTGGATCGAATCGTTCTGAGATTCCGTTTCTAACGGAACCATTTGCACGGTCTGACTCGGACTTGTTCGGCGGCGCCCAGCGCTCTCGATCGAAAATGAGGTCCAAACGTCGTAATAGACGCTTCCGTCTTCGCCAATCTTGGTTCGTCCTGCCTCGACTTGCTCCCCGGCCGTCACGTCGAAAAAGATGTCAAACACGCCGAGAGTGTTTCCCTGTAATCGGGCGTGCAACATGCGATCATCGGGATCGGTGGCTCTCGGCGCTGCCGAGCCTTCTGGGATTGTCCCGCCTGCGACCGGCAGGATCCCGCTGAAAGTCGCCAGCAACCTCATGGCGTCGCTTCGCGCCAGGTTGCGGGCGGTCTGGTCCCACCGCGCGCTAAATTCCTGGGCATCCTGCGGCGCGCGGAGTCCCGGTTGCAACTCGGCGGGAGTATTGTCGTTGAAGCGGAAATAGGCGGTCGAGAAGCGTTCTTCCAGAATTGCCATCCCGGTGAACAGGCTCATCGATTTGCGTTCTACATCGTTGGACGGGGTGAGCAGCACCTCGCCATCGCCCTCAAAGAATGCCCCGGTAATCCGGCCCAGCACATCCTTGGTGAAGGCGATGGTTCCATCTTCCAGAGTGATATGGATTGCAGCTCGGTCCAGCGCCGCCCCCCGCACGCCGAATACCCGGGTCGAATCCAGCCCCACGCTACTTAATTGCAGGTAGAGCGACTCCGCCGGCCCGGGCCGGCGCGCCTGTACCAGAGTCGCCTGCTGGGGGCTTGCCAGCTCGGGATTTGCCTGCTGAGCCCACGCTGGTGGGAAGGGCAAAACGGCCAAGCATGCGGCCAGCATCATGGCTGCTCTGCATCGCGTTGACAGTACTTTCGTCACGTGGTGTGGGGCACTGCTGTTGCTAGAATGCGCTTCAATGCGGCTTCGTGTCACTATCCTGCTGGCTATGATGCTCATGTTCGCCTGCGGGGCGGCCTGGGCTGACACCATCCATTTGAAGAATGGCCGCACCATCCTGGTCGACCACGTCCGGGAAAATGGCAACCGCTATGAATACGAAATCGGCGACGATACGTATGCCATTCCCAAGACTTCGGTAGATCGCGTCGAAGCCGGCGGGATGCCAACGCACGCCTCCTCCGGCGGCAAGAGTTCCGCTGATCTTCCAGCTTTCACGCCTGTCGACAGTCTCGCGAACGAGGGTGATCTTCCCCGGACAATCGTTAAAGATGGCAAGGTTGACCCCGACGCTCTGGCGAAACTAGAAGCCAAGGGCAAGCCCGAGTTGAGCGCCACCGCTGACTTCATCGCGGGCAAGTTTGAATTCGAACACGGAAACATCGATCAGGCCCGCCGCTATTTCGACAGCGCCCTGCGCTTCCAGCCGGAGAACTCAACTGTCCTTATGTACTATGCGGCCCTGCTGGTGCGGATGGGCAACGCCTCGCAGGCTGTCACTTACGCCCAGCGTGCCGTGAGCGCCGCGCCCCGCTCGCCCGATGCCTACACCGTGCTGGGCTATGCGCAGCAGGCTTCGGACCACACTAAAGAAGCGGTCGCCTCCTGGAAGCATTCCCTTGAACTCCGTCCCGATCCCGCCGTTCAGCAATACCTGGACAAAGCGCAGCGCGAGCAAAACGTCGAAACTGATTTCGCCCAGCGCGAAAGCAGTCATTTCGTTCTGCACTACGAGGGCAAGCAGACTTCGGAAGCATTCCGCGGACAAATCCTGGCCGCGCTGGAGTCGGACTACGACGATCTGGTGCGTGATCTCGGCACGCCCCCGCGCGACAACATTCTGGTGACGCTCTACACCGAGCAGGCTTTCTTCGACGTTACCCGCGCCCCGTCCTGGTCGGGAGCCCTCAACGATGGCAAACTTCGCATTCCCATCAGCGGGCTTAGTTCCCTGACGTCCGAGTTGGCGCGAGTCTTGAAACATGAACTCGCCCACTCGTTCATCAACCAGCTTTCCGCTGGCCGGTGTCCGATGTGGCTGCACGAAGGAGTTGCACAGTTTCTTGAACCGAAGTCGCTAAGCAGCGACGGACGCCAACTGGCTCAACTGTTCAAGACGCAACGCAACATCCCGCTGAACGTGCTGGAAGGCAGTTTCATGCGCTTCTCGGGCGGGGAAGCCTACGTGGCGTACGCGGAATCGCTGGCAGCGGTTTCCTACATCAACGATTCTTATGGGATGGGCGATATCCAGCGGATTTTGCGGCTTCTCAGCCAGGGCAGTTCCACGGAAGCTGCTCTGCGCGCGACCGTCCACTCCGACTACGGCCAACTCGAGTCTGAACTGGCCAAGTATCTCAGCGACAAGTACGGCCAGTAGCACAATATTTCTGACTAAAGGGTTTGCCCATTGCCCACCCGTCGACGCTTGTGCTAGTTTCGGCTCTTAGTCTCCGAATGTGCCCTCTATTCAAGTCCCGCGTGCCCGAGATTGTGCCAGCCGTGGAACCGGCCCCGGGCGAGTTCCCGAAGATTCAGGGTGCCGGGATTGCCGCCAGCACCTACGGAAAACGTCTCGCTGGGGATTTCTACGACTCCTTGCGAGTCAGCCCGGAGCGGGTCTTGTTCGGCCTCCTCGATATTGCTGGACGCCGCGAGAGCAATCAAAATCTCCTCGCGACCGCGCAGAATATCTTTCGCACTGTCGGAACCGAACTGTTTGCGCTGCCCGACATCAACGAATCCGAAGCCATGACCACGCTCTGTCATCGCCTTAACCGTGGCCTGATGGAAGCCGCGGCCGGGGTTCACTCCTGCCCTGCGTTTATTGGGTGCTACCACGAAAAATTTGGCACTCTCTGCTACACCAACGCTGGACATACCCCCGGACTCCTCCGCGACAGCAAGGGTATTGTCGAACTTTCATCGACGGGCCTGCCGCTCGGTCTTTTCTCGCACGCCACCAGCGACGCTCCTACCGTGGGTTTGGAAAAGGGAGCGGTTCTCCTGCTGGTTTCGCGCGGAGTGGTTGAGGGCAAGTGCAAGGATGACCAGACCGAAGACCTGGAATTCGGCCTGGAACGCGTAAAAGAACGTCTTCAGGCCGACTCTTCGCAGAATGCTCAGGCGGTTTCCGGGTCGATTCTGAACACTGTAGGAGAGTTCACTTGCGAGCCGCTAGTTCCAGACGACATGACCGCCCTCGCCCTTGTGCGGACCCGCTAGCCTCCGGTCCCAGCAACCTGGAAAACGCGCCAGCGCATCACAATGATCCGAGTCAGCTCCTGCCAGGCGGGGAGGTAGTAAAATATCCCAGAGGCTTCCACCCGCGAGTTCAGGCAGCGTGGCGGCACATCGAAACCCTATGAAGAAACCGGTTCTGATAGTCATTGCTATGGCATGTGTCGTCGCATGTCTGCCTGTATTCGCCGCGGGTCAGGTGGTCGAGGAAATCGTCACCCGCGTGAACAATCAAATCATTACCCTTTCGGAGTACCAACGGAGCAAGGACCAGCTCCGGGATGACGTGAAACAGCAGGATCCGGCGAATGCCGACAAGCTCTATGCCGAGCGCGAGAAAGACATCCTGCGCGATCTTATCGACCAGCAACTTCTGCTCGCAAAAGGTAAAGACCTCGACATTACTGGCGATACCGACCTGATCAAGCAACTCGACCAGATGCGCAAGGACATGAAGCTGGACACGATGGAAGAGCTGGAAAAGGCCGCCACCGCCCAGGGGATTTCTTATGAAGACTTCAAGCAAAACATGCGCAACCGGATCATCACCCAGAAGGTGATCGGTGGAGAAGTGGGCCAGCACCTAAGCATCACTAAGGACGAAGTGCAGCAGTTTTACAACGAGCATAAGAATGAGTTGGAGCAACCCGAGTCGATAAGATTGAGCGAGATTCTGGTAGCCCCGAAAAAACAGGCAACCGATAAGCCCGCCCCCGCTGCTCCAGTCGCTGCTGCTCCAGCCCAAGACAACGCTGCCGGTCCCGCCGCGGCGGGCGTCGACAATCCGAAGAATCAGGAAGCCGCCAAGCAGGCCGAGGAAGCTGCCGGTCTGGCGGTGGCCGAAGCCAAGGCCAATGACCTGCTCAAACAGATTCGCGCTGGAGCCAGCTTTGAAGATATGGCGAAGAAAAATTCCGACGGCCCCTCGGCCTCACAGGGCGGCGATCTCGGCGTGTTCAAGCGCGGCACTCTGGCCAAGGAGCTTGAAGATAAGACGTTCGCTATGAAGGCCGGCGAAGTGACCGATGTGATCCGTACGAAACAAGGCTATGTCATCTTGAAGGTGGCCAGCCACCAGGTGGCAGGGATTCCGCCGCTGAAGGATGTCGAGCCTCGCGTCCAGGATGCCCTGTATATGCAGAAGCTGCAGCCCGCGCTGCGCGCCTATCTGACCAAGCTGCGCGAACAGGCCTATATCGACTATAAAGAGGGTTACGTCGATTCCGGCGCCAGTCCGAACCAGACCAAGCCGATTGAGACAGCCTCGGCCAAGTCCGCCGACACGAAGAAGCTAAAGAAGAAAAAGAAGCTGGGCATCATCTAGAAAGCTGAAAAATTCTCATGTGGGGACAGCCGCCTCGGCTGTCCAGCCAGGCGCTGTCTTCCCGCTTTCTGATTTACACTGATGGAGAGAATGAAAGAGTTCTACATCTCCGACTGCATCCGCCACGAAAACAAAATCATCACTTCCAACTTTGTCGTGGTCAGCAAGCAAATCAAGCCCAAGAAAACCGGTGAGCCGTATCTCGCCCTAACCCTCGGAGACCGCAGCGGGCAGCTCGAAGCCAAAATGTGGGACAACGTGGAGGAAGTGCTCAACGCCTTCGAGCAGGATGACTTCTTAAAGGTTAAAGGCCTGGTCAACAAATACAAGAACCGTTTCCAGCTCACCATCCACAAGCTGCGGAAGCTGGGCGAATCGGAAATCGAATTCTCCGACTATCTCCCCAAGACCACCAGAAATATTGACGAACTTTGGCAAACCCTGGCGGAGTTCGTCGCGTCCTTCCAGAATCCTCATCTCAAGGCTCTGGTGCAGGCCTTCATGTCCGATCAGGAGATCGCAGCCGCATACCGCAATGCTCCCGCCGCCAAGACGCTCCATCACGCCTATATCGGCGGCTTGCTCGACCACGTGGTTTCGCTGTTTCGTGCCTGCGACCTGGTGTGTAGAAACTATCCTCAGGTGAATCGCGATTTGCTGCTTACCGGCGCGTTTCTTCACGACATCGGCAAGATACACGAACTGGCCTACAATCGCTCGTTTTCCTACACCACGCGCGGCCAGCTTCTCGGGCACATGATCATCGAACTTGAGATGCTGCAGGCGAAGCTCGCGCTGGTCCCGGACTTTCCGCTCGAACTCAAGACTCTTCTCGAGCACCTCATCATCAGCCATCACGGCGAGTACGAATTCGGCTCACCCAAGTTGCCCATGTTTCCCGAGGCGCTTCTGCTTCACTATATGGACGACTTGGATTCCAAAATGGAGGCCATGCGCGCCCAATTCGAGCGAGAGGCCGACCTGGAGAGCCCCTGGACCAGCTACAACGCGTCCCTGGGACGCCCATTGCTGAACAGCGCAAAGTTTCTTACGCCCAGGCCCACTGCTGCTCCAGAGGATTCTTCCTCGGCCACTGAACCTGAGGGCGAGGCGGAACCCATCATTGAATCCAGCGAGGAAGCCCCGATACTGCCCGGCCTCAAATCTTAGCTTCTGTGCTTGAGAGATAAGCCATCCACCATGCTCGACTTCACCCGATTCGAAATTCTCACCTTCGATTGTTACGGCACCCTCATCAACTGGGAGGACGGAATTCTCCGCTGCCTGCACCATATTCTTGCGGCGCATGGCAAAGATGCGGACACGGATGATGCCACGATCCTACGGCTCTACGGCGATTTTGAAGCCAGCGCCGAGCAGGGAGAGTATCGCTGCTATCGCGATGTGCTTCAGTCTGTCGTACGGCAGTTCGGAGAACAACTTGGATTCGTGCCCACGGAGCAGGAAGCGCGCTCGCTGCCCGAATCCCTGCCGAATTGGAAACCCTGGCCAGACACCGTCAGCGCGCTGTTCGAACTACAGAGCCGCTTTCGATTGGCCATCATTTCCAACACGGACGACGACCTGTTCGCCGCGACACAGCTTCAGCTTGGAGTGAAGTTTGACCAGGTCATCACGGCCCAACAAGCAAGCGCCTACAAACCTTCATTGAAGATTTTCGAACTCGCCTTGAGTCGCGTCGGTGTCCCAGCCCACCGCATCCTGCACGTGGGCCAGAGCCTTTACCACGATGTGCTTCCCGCGCAGTCACTCGGCCTGGCCACGGTTTGGGTCAACCGGCCATCGGCGCGCGCTGGCGTCGGCGCTGTCAAAGCAGCAGACGCGCGTCCGGACTTGCAGGTTGCAAGCCTCGCGGAGCTGGCCACAGCTTGTGCTCGGCCATGAAACTTCTCCAGTTCTGAAGTTTGTCATCCCGTCTCTAACGACGTTGCACCCTGTCATCTCTAACGACGTTGCACCCTGTCAAGCGTTTTGTGGCGACACTTCGGCGTCGACGCCGTGAAAAGCGCCATTTCGCTCTGGTAGAAAGCTTTTGATGTCCAGACCAAGGTCGTCACTCTATTCAATCCTGCAGCGGGACACCCGGTCCCACCATCCATCTCTTCGGGACTTGCACCCACGATTGCTCACTTCGAACTCCCTGCTCTTCAGGGAGGCAGGCTGCCCACTCAAACGCTCGGCTCTGACTCGCCGGCCACGGAATGACTCGGGCTCACCTGCATGACGGCCTGACATAGTTGCGCGTACGTCCAGTCTTCGCGCAACATCAGGTACAACCGCGTGGCCAACTTTCTGGCCACCGCCACCTTGGCGACGCTGCGATTCTTGCGCACCGCCAGGCGGCGATAAAAGCGTTTCAGTTGCGGATCATACCGCGCCGCTGTCTGTCCCGCTTCCACCAGCAAAAAGCGCAGAAACGAACTGCCCTGTTTGCTGATCTTGCCCAGCCGCTGTTTTCCGCCGCTGGAGTCTTCCCTCGGAATCAGGCCAAAATAACTGCCCACTTGCTTGCCCGATCCGAATCTCTCCGCCGGCCCCAGCGTCAGCACCATAGCCAACGCCGTCACCGAACCCACTCCCGGATGCGTCATCAGCCGTTCCGCCTCCGGCCGCTGCCCCGCTTCTTCCGCCACCCGCCGGTCCAGTTCCACGATTTCCACTTCCAGCGAGTCGAGCGATTCCAGCAACCGCTGGCGCCGCTCGGCCGCGTACGCTAGCAAAGGCAACTGTTCCAACTCCGCCCGCCCCGCTTTGGTCCACAGCTTGTACTTTTTCTGTACCCCGTGGCTCAGCGCCATGGCTTGCAGTTGATTCTTGGTACGCGTCCGCGCCTGCACCTGCTTGTGCCGATGCACCAGCAACTGCCGCACGTCGCGCACCTCCAGGCTCGGCACCCAGATCCGCGGAAAGCGATTCTGCCGCAACAGCTCCAGCAGATGCTCCGCGTCCCGCCGGTCCGTCTTCTGCTTCCGTACCTCCGCAGCCCGCACCCGCGCCGCATCCCCGAACCACAACTCGATGCCTAACTCCTCCAGCCACCGCTCGAACCACGGATAGTGCCCGCAAGCCTCCATCCCCACCCGCACTTCCTGGCCCGCCCGCGACCGGTAAAACTGTTCCGCCTCCGCGCGGTGCTGCAACCGCTTCTCTTCCATCTCGCCAGTTATGTTGTCAAAGATCGCGACCTGCTGAAACCCAGGGTGAAAATCACAGCCTATAATCAGCATGACGTTGGCTCCACTCAGTGAGCCTTGGTCTGTTTTGTCGCAACCAATCTACCCACTGCGACCAGCCAACGTCGTTATGCAATCAAACCGGGCGACAGCCCGGCGAGAACCTGCCCTGAGGCGCACGCCGAAGGGAACCTGCTGTCCGCTGGCACTAACTCCAAACTCGAGGTCAACCACGAATGTTTCGCGACGATCTCCTAAAAAACAAGCGCATCCTGATCACCGGCGGCGGCACCGGACTCGGCAAAGCCATGGCCCTCCGCTTCCTCCAGCTAGGCGCGACAGTCTACATCTGCGGCCGCCGCGAAGACGTGCTGGAAAAAACCGCTGCCGAACTTTCCGCCGCCACGAAATGCCCAATCCACGCCCTACCCTGCGACGTCCGCAACCTGGACGCGGTCGAGTCGATGATCGACACCATCTGGAAGTCCGCCCCGCTCGACGTTCTAGTCAACAACGCCGCCGGAAATTTCATTGCCCGCACCGAAGAACTTTCCCCACGTGCCTTCGAATCCGTAATCGGCATCGTCCTTCTCGGCACGCTCCACGCCACCATGGCCTGCGGACGCCGCTGGCTCAAATCCTCGCACCCCGGCACCGTCCTAAGCATCTCCGCCACCTACGCCCCGGTAGGCTCGGCCTACGTAGTCCCCTCCGCGGTCTCGAAAGCCGGAGTCGAAGCCCTGACCCGTAGCCTGGCCGTCGAGTGGGGCAATCGCGGCATCCGCATGAACGCCATCGCACCCGGCCCCATTCCCACGCAAGGCGCGTTCTCGCGCCTCATGCCGCGTCCCGAACTCGAAGCGCTGGCGCTCGATCGCAACCCTCTCCACCGCTTCGGCACAAAAGAAGAATTAGCCAACCTAGCCGCATTCCTCATATGCGACGGCTCCTCCTATATCAACGGAGAAGTAATCCGCATGGACGGCGGAGAATTCCTCCAGGGCGCCGGCGAATTCAGCAACCTGGGCCGCGCCCTCACAAACGAAGACTGGGAATCTCTAAAGCCCCGCAAGAAGACTTAGCTCGTGGATGTAAAAGCCCGTGTGGATGTAGCTTCTGCGGAGCGGACCTGTCCTGTTTTGCCGAAGCCCGAGCGAAGCCGAGGGGGAAGCCGAAGGAACTCCTGCCCGCTGCTCTTGACTTTGACCTCGGTCGGGTGGAGCAGGCCTTCCAAGGCCTGCGCAAAGAAGCCACAAGAAGATCCCGGGCTTCAGCCCCTCAGGTACTTTTCAACCTGCATCCGCCTGCCGCATGCTCCGAATTACGGTATGTGCCAAGCTTTCCACCACCGCCACATCGCCCTCATCGAAATTAAAAGGCGCTGGGGCAAACACCATCAACAGCCCCACCGTATCCCGCTCGTAGCGCACCGGCGCCGCCAGAATCGAGCGCACGCCGAGCCTCCGGCAACTTTCCAAATCCACCCGCGGATCGAGTTCCGCATCGTCGCATCGCAAAGTCTTTCCTTTGCGAAAGCACTCGCCCGAAAGCCCGGAGTTTACATCCAGCCGCGTCCCCAGCGCCGGCGCGCTCTCTCCCACGCTGGCCCGGCACACCACCCCGCCTTTGTGGACCAGCGCAATCGCCGCGCTCGCACCCCGCGTCAGCGTCCGCGCCCGCTCTCCAATCAGCCGCAGCGCCGCCGTAAGATCGGTGCCCAGCGAATTGAATTCGTACTGCACCGTCGCCGAATTTTGACGTTCATGTCCATTTCCGCCAGCACCGGGCAGCTCGCTCTCCGCTTCCAGGCTGATGGCCATGTGCTCGCGATCGCGGCTCCCCGACTTTCCGCCCACGCTCCAGCCCCAACCCCTGCCCAGCGCCACTTTCGGAGCGATGTGGCTCGGCGCTCCCGCGTTCACCGTCAACCAATCGTTCAACCGCCGCCGCGCCGCCTCCGGCAAATCCGAGAAGCGCACGCCCGCGCGTCCCAAAGCATCGGCCCATGCGATGTAGCCCGTAGTTTCCACGTGCCCGCTCGGCGAGAGATCAATCTCCAGCCGCACGGGACGATCCTTGTCGATGTCGACGCTCCGCGCGTCAAGGGAACGATCCATCTGCATCGACAATCCTTCCTCGCTCAAATCCAGAATCATCCCGCCGCTCACCCCGTCAAAACTCGCAAACGCCGGAGCATGCACCATCTGCCGTAAACACCGCCGCCGCTCGGGAACGAATTCCTGTTTTGCTGCCATGGCGTAAAGAAGGGAACTCCCAGTAAGTAATTGATATGGGATCGTTCGCTTGCGGAAAAAAGTGTTACCGCAGATTCCCCGCCGTTTCCCCGCAGACAGCAGGCTTTCCTGGCTTGCTTTGCCCGCGCATTGGAATGGCAAGAGTTGGACGGTTGTCGTGGATAGTTATCGTTGTATGGTTATCCCAGAATCGCGTGTGTAATCCCCTGCCACCAGGAAGGATTGTGCCGAAACATGTATACCGCGAGGCCTTGGCCGGCGATCAATAACGGCAGGGCATAGAGATACACTTTATGGACACGCCGGTCGACCAGCAGGTCGCGCGCGACGCCGAGAAGGATCACCAGGTCCAGGCAGGGAAAGTAGAGATTGTGGTCGAACAAGTAGTCAAAGCGGCCAAAGCCCGCGTCCAGGAGACTGCACGTTGCGATGAAGATCAGCCGGCGATGCATTTCCGGCTTCGTGCGCCAATAGATGGCCAGCCCAATGCACACGCCAAAGGCGATCATGTCATAGAACGGGATACTCAGAAAAGCATCCGTGTCGGGCTGATGCAGTTGAACCTTGTCAAAACGGGCCATGATGATGGCAGTAGTAACGCCCAGCGGAACCATCACCGTGGCCAGCCCAGCGCCAAACCATCCGAAGAAACGATGCCAACTGACTTTGTGTATGCGGACCAGCGTGGACTGACAAATGAAGAAGATCACCCACGCGGCGAACGCTGAGGCATGAATCCAGAGAATAAAAGGCCGCGGCACAGCGGGATTGAACAGGTTGTCGTTGACCGTACGCCTGAAGCCGCTGACCACAATCGCAGCCACCAGCAGCGACATCGCGAAATAGAAATACCGACACAAAATCCTGTTGCGCCCGGTAAACGCCGCCGTGCTCAGCTTTTTCTCCTGGGCCGATGGCAGTCCCGACGCGTTCTACATTAACAGTAGACATAAATAAATAGTTGAGCAGGGACTTCCGTTCCGTTTGCCCGGCCCACGAGAGGATACACCGCAAGTGACCGGATCGCCATCTTTTTTGATTTGGTATGTGCGCAGCGGACATTGCCGCCTTTGATTTTGATTCTCATCCGCTGCGGTCACCATCTTCTCCAACTGGGGCGGCGATGGCTGGGAGTGCTTTTCTGATTTGAGCAGACACCTTTTCTCTGACCTCGTCCACTGCGACGTTGGCGGGAGGACGCTTGCCCTGGCTTTGTGCGGCTTGCGCGGGTGGGAGGACGGCGTTTCCGGCTCGGGTTAGGGCTGGGGAGCGGCGGGCGTCTTGCAGGGCGATCTTTTCGGCGCGTTCTTTTTCTGCGTGTTCTTGTTCTGCGCGTTTGCGATCAGCTTCGAGGCGGGCTTCGCGGAGGTCGGCCTGGCGTTCGGCTTCTCGTTCGCGCCTGCCTACTTCTGCCAATCGGTCGGCTTCGGCCTCGGCCCATTTGTCGAGTGCTTCTTTCTTGCGGGCTCTGCGCTGGGCCTCTTCGAAGGCAGCGATGCGCATGGTTTCGTAGTCATCTTCCTCATTGTGAGTGCTGAAATCGGAGTCTTCCCAGATGCGCGCTCCGATGGGAGTTTCGCTGACGGTTTTCGGGTCGAGAACCATCTCATACAGGTAAGGCGCGAAGTTGGTACGGCCGAGATTGGCGCTGGCGGTTTGCAGCGCGTAGAGCAGGAGTCCAGCGCTTTTGCCGTCGATCTGACCGGCGGCGATCAGGCGCATGATCTGCATGAGCGTGACCTGGATGGAGTTGGCGTCTTCGAGGACGGGGAGTGCGATGGTGACGTTGCGGCGGCGGCGAGCGCGGTCGGCGTTTAGTACGATGCGTTCTTCGTGGTGGAGTTTGTGGAAGTAGCAGAAGCGGTTGCGGCGCAGGGCGGGTGAGCCGCAGAGTGTGCCATTGACTTTGATGTGCTGGCACCGATTTGGGAAATTTGGCATGGTGGTCTCCTACCCCCTCCCCCACGGTGTATTGGAATCATGGGTTTGGCGGGATTTTGCGATTTGATCTATGGGCTGCAATCAGTTAGGGGCAAAATCTTGAGCCTTCACGAGTTAGCGGAGGGCTATAGCTTTTCTGAGCTATAGAGTTGATTGTTTCTTATGCGGGAAGTGAGGTCAAGGTTAAGTGAACATGATTGGGGTGTGGAAAACTGCCAGAGGGGCGTCACAGGCCCCCAGGAGCTTGGGGGTTGTGGAATCCCACCTTTCGACTCCGCTCAGGGCAGGCTCTTTGGCCAAAAAAAACGCAAAAAAATGCGCCACCGCCATCGGCCCTGCGGGGCTTGACTTCCGTGTTCGGGAAGGGATTAGCGAGCGCCGACCGCGGCGGTTGTGGCCTTCGCGGCAGGGGACAGGTTGTCTCGCAGCCCCAGGATCATCAGATCTCCCGCATATGCCTTATCTGCGCTAACTTTGTAGTTGGCTACGGCGCGCAATCCGTCGACATGGAAGCAGGGATTAAAGTGGTCGTGTCCCACCCACAACGTATCGGAGAATCCGACGATAAAACCCTGGCGGTGGAGGGTAAGTGTCTTGCCCGCGCTCTCGAGGGTAACGGTGAAGGATTGATCTTTGCACGTAACCGATTTCACGACGCCTTCGAAGACGAGCACGTCCGGCGGCAAGGGGCGATCCACAAGAATTTGGCTGCCACGTTTGTCGACAGGGATGCTCTTCCATAACTCCATGGCTTCGTCGCGATCAGGACCGCCCCATCGTTCGGCCACGTAGGCGGCGCGAGCCAAGGCTTCGGCGGGATGGCCGGTGCGCAGAAGGATCTGTCCCGTGAAAACGTGATAGCCGGAGCGAAAAGGCTCCAGGGCTTCCGCTTTCTTCGCCATTTGCAGAGCGCCATCGGCGTCGCCGCGGGCGAGATCGAGCTTCGCCAGTTCCACATAGGCCGGTGCGAACCGCGGATTTAACGCAACCACTTGCTGCAGCGCTTCGTGGAAGGCAACTTGGTCCACCGGCACAGCAGATCGCGCAATCGGCGACATCATGGTCTTCGCAAACAGCGAGATATAAGCTTTCGGGTCAAGCTCAAACGCCTGTGAAAATTCATGCAATGCGTCCCCATCCTTGCCTTCGTTCAACTGAACAAATCCCAAAGCTTCGTGCGCCAGCGAAACCTTCGGATCGCTCTTCAGCGCGGCTTCAGTCAGTCCGCGCGCCAGATCGTATTGGCGGGACAGAATGTGAAATCCTGCCAGCTCTGCTTGAGTTTCCGCGATGTTCAGCTGCCGTCCGGAGTAATCCTTTTCATTAACCCCTGCCGCAAAAGGAACCACGCCTGTGGGGAACGCGACTTGATTGATATATTTTCGATAAGCTATGTCTAGTTCCTCGATGTTGCCAAACACCTGTTCGAAGGCCTTCAACTGGTCGGTTCCGCGCATCAGCAAGTTGAAAAACATTTTCAACTTGTCGCCTTGATCCATTCCCTGGCCGAAGGTAAGAAAGTGGGTAAGCGCCCAGGCCTGCGCATAAAAAAGCGCCGAATCCGAAGGTTCGCGCGAGATCGAAGTCCGGCCTGTAATATACGCCCGCAGCGGAGTCGGGGCCCGTACTTCCAAAACATCGAGGCGATGCGATTTCGCTGGCGCACCGATGTACATGCGATCGCCTTCGAACCGCGTGTAGCCATAAAACTCCGCCAGTCCTTCGTCCAGCCACAACGGCAGCCAGCGAAAATTGGCGTGCAGGAGCGTGTGCACGTACTCGTGATACACCGGAGCGTAAGTGTCTGGATATTTCTGGTCGGAGCTGAGGATGTCCAGACGTACTACTGCGTAGTTATGCTCCCATCCGTGCTTAAAGAGTCCTCCGACTTGCGAGCCCACACCCGCCTTGAACATTTGCGGCAGCAACATCCTCATCGTATATTCGTCGCGCGCCGCCAGGACCAGCAGCGGCGCCGGCGCCTCCAGCGTAAAGCCGGGGAATTGGCTCGAAAATACCGCCCGCATCTGCTCAAAAGCTCGCGCCACATGACGGGCATCGCGATCGCTGCCGTTGGTGATGACTCGAAAGTGCGGGCTGCTAACTTCAAGCCAGGGCTTTTCCTGCGCAAGAAGCCAGCCACTCCAGTTGAGGACCAACGCAGCTATCAACGCCAACAATCGTCTGCGATGAAACATGAGGGCACCATCATGACGCCCTCCCCGGGTTTGTACAATTAACAAACTACGCACCACCAAAGAAAAGACTGCCAGCATTTCTGTTCGTAGCCTTCATTAATGCCGGCAACGACCCCGCTCCCACACACTTGGCGCCTGCAGTACCATCGGCCCTGCGGGGCTTAACTTCAAACGCGATCCCGCCTACTTTGACCTCGGCCATTCATCCAAATTGATGCTGTTCGTTCTCGGCTTGCCGGGAGAGTAGATCGTGAACAGCGTCTTGATGCACTCGCCCTCGCCACAGATCGTGAAGGAGTCGAAAAACTTATGCCAGCCTTCTGGAGCCTCTTCCAGATCCGGAGCTTCAGGTCCACTCCTGAGCCATTCGTCGAGTTCTATCGCCATCGGCGCAAGGAAGTGCCGCTTGTTCACTCGATCCAACAAGTGCTCACGGAAAGCACGGCAGCGGATATCTCTGGGCGGCCTGATCCTGACAGCCGCCATGACTTAGCCGATGGCGTCGACGATCTGCGCAGAGATGCGCTTCGATTCTGCAGAGCCAGGTTGGGTCTTTTCGAGGCGGGCATAAAGTTGTCGCAAGGTCTTCTTGGAAGTCTGCGCTTTGCGGCCGCGAGCCGAAGGCATCATGTCCGTTCGACGGTTCTGACTTTGTTTCGCGGTTGCCATGTAGGAATGCTAGCAGAAACCGGTACGCGGTGAAAGATTATTGACCCGCGACAACAGCAGGTTCCCTTCGGCTTCGCTCAGGGCAGGCTCTCCTGCCTCGCGTCGCTCGCGCGTCGGAATGACAAAGCATTTGCCAAAAGGAAAAGGCCAATCTGATTTCTCAGACTGGCCTTTATTAATGCCGGCAACGACCGGAGTTTACCCTGAGCTTGCCGAAGAGCCTGCCCTGAGCTTGTCGAAGGGACTCCCACACACTTGGCGCGTGCAGCACCATCGGCCCTGCGGGGCTTAACTTGAGGCGCTTAGATGGCGTGAGCGCGCGTCCTTTTGCGCGCGGGAGCCTTCTGCCGAAATCCTGAGCGTTCTTTGCGAAGGATGTCTTCCGTGTTCAGGTGGCACCTGGGCCGCCTTTGACACCGTTAACCGCCCACTCTAGACTAACAACTATGGAAGTACACCTCCGACCCGAAACCGAGTCCCGCCTGCGGGAGTTGGCTACGAAGACTGGCCGCGCTCCCGGCGATCTGATCGAAGACGCGATGGCCGGGTATCTGCAGGAACTGGCCCAGGTCCGCGGGATGCTGGACGGCCGCTACGACGATCTCAAGAGCGGCCGCGTGAAGCCCGTTGACGGGGAAGAAGCTTTCGCCAGACTCCGGCGCGAGAGTAAGAACGATGCGCGCCGCGCTCGTTCATGAGCGGATTTGTTCTCCACCCGCAGGCGTACACAGATCTCGAAGAAATCTGGGAATACATTGCCGCCGATAGTCTTGACGCCGCCGATCAAGTCCGCGAGGAGATTTACGAAGCGATCCAGTCATTGGTTCCGTTTCCCTACATAGGCCACAGCCGCCCCGACCTCACGGCACGGCCCTTGCGATTTCAATCGGTGCGAGATTATGTGATCGCCTACGCGCCGGATGAGAAGCCACTCGCCGTCATCGCGGTGCTGCATGGGCGCCGGAGCCCACGAGTAATCGCGGCCATCCTCCGGGGAAGAACCTGAGCAGCAGGTCCCTCCTGTCTCGCTTCGCTCGCGCGTCGGAATGACAAAAGCGTAAAAGGAAAAGGCCAATCTGATTTCTCAGACTGGCCTTTATTTAATGCCGGCAACGACCTACGCTCCCACACACTTGGCGCGTGCAGTACCATCGGCCCTGCGGGGCTTAACTTCCGTGTTCGGGATGGGAACGGGTGGATCCCCCGCGGTAAGATCACCGACAACTTGAGGCGCTAAGCAGGCGTGAATGAGCCGCCGTTAAGGCGGCGAATGGGAGCCTGCTGCCCAAATCCTGAGCCGCGTTCTTGGTTCATGCGGCGAAGGATCTCTACGCCATCTCGGTGTCAGAGCGTCTGACTTGTAATCAGACGTTCTAACGAACTTTCAAAGAACGTGAGGGCGATGCCTCACAACTGAATAGATTGGGTGTGGCTTACTTTCTTGTTGTTTAGT
>CAVVMQ010000001.1:0-125643 GCA_963749295.1 uncultured Acidobacteriaceae bacterium | reverse complement strand
TCCGGTGCAGCAAGGCAAGGTCATGGTGGAGTGGGATCCTTACACGTTCGCCATCCTTACCGAAATCGGCGGCACGGCGCAATTCAAGGACTTGCAGGAAGGCGTCACGCTCCACGAAGAAGTGGACGAGGTTACCGGATTGTCGCGTCACGTGGTGGGCGATTCGCCCGACGAGAAGCGGCAGCCAGCCATCGTGGTCAAAGGCAAGACCAGCAAGCGCTACCTCATGCCTTCCCGCTCTCACCTTATGGTGCAGGATGGCGACGCGGTTTCGCCCGGCGATGTGCTGGCCAAGATCCCGCGCGAAACCACCAAGACGAAAGACATCACAGGTGGTCTGCCGCGTGTGGTCGAGCTGTTCGAAGCGCGCAAGCCGCACGAAACCGCGGTCATCAGCGAAATCGATGGCACGGTGAAGTTCGGCGAGGTTTCGAAAGGTCAGCGCAAACTGTATGTGCAGGCCGACAACGGCACTGAAAAAGAATATTCGGTGCCGCGCGGCGTTCACATCAACGTTCAGGAAGGCGAGCGCGTCAAGGCGGGCGAACCGCTGATGGACGGCCCGCTCAACCCACACGACATCCTGGCGGTACTCGGCGAAAAAGAGCTGCAGTCCTACCTGGTGAACGAAATCCAGGAAGTCTACCGGCTCCAGGGCGTCAACATCTCCGACAAGCACATCGAAGTGATTGTCCGGCAGATGATGCGCTGGGTTCAGGTCGAGGACGTGGGCGACACGACGTTCCTTCTGGAAGACAAGCTCGACAAGTTCCACTTCCGCGAAGAGAACGAGCGCGTGATCAAGGAAGGCGGCAGGCCCGCTACCGGGCGCCCGCTGCTTCTCGGCATCACCAAGGCGTCGCTTGCCACCGACTCGTTCATCTCGGCGGCGTCGTTCCAGGAGACCACGCGCGTGCTCACCGAGGCCTCGATTAACGGCCGCGTCGACTACCTGCGCGGCCTCAAGGAGAACGTGATCGTCGGCCGCCTCATCCCTGCCGGTACCGGCATGGAATACTACCGCAACGTGCGCCTCTCGCCAGAAATGGAAGAGGCCGCGGCCAAGGTACAGGCGGAAGTCTCGGCAGCCTACGAAGAAGCCGAACGCGCTCTCGAAATGATGCGCCACGAGGGAGAAACCGAGGAACTGGCAGCGGAGTAAGGCGAGCTACAATCGAGAAGCGTGTGTTGATTTGTCATCCTGAGCGTAGCGGATGCTTCGCGAAGCGAAGCATCCGCGAAGTCGAAGGATCCCTATGGGCTCTCACTGTGCTTCCTTGCGGAGGATCCTCATTGCGCAGCCGAGCACGGCGAAAGCAGAATCGACGTACGGATCGTTCGAGTGCGTAGCCGCCCGCTTTGCGGGCGGCCACTCCGCTCAAGATGACAGCAACAGCATCACTCATGCACGCAAACCCAAAGCACATGCCAATCGAGGAACCTGGCCCGCTTCCTTCGTTGCAACCCGCCCCTGCCGGTCCCAGGATGGGGCGAGCTCTCCTGCGTTTTCTCCGCCTTCTGCGGCTGGCCTTCTGGCGTTCCTTCCAGCACGATGCCTTTTCCATCGCCAAAGCTTCTGCCTATTCCTCCATTCTTACTTTCTTCCCGGCGCTGCTGGTCGTGGGCTCGGTGCTCGCGACCTGGCCCAAAGGCGCGCCTTACATCCGGGAGATCTCTTACGCGCTGTCCCGCATCCTCCCTGCCGGAAGCAACACGGCGATGAATTTTCTTCGGGACGCGGCGCAACGCCCGGTAGGCCTGCTCATCACAGCTTCCCTGCTGACGCTGTGGACCGCCTCCGGCGTAATGATCTCGTGGATGGAAGGCTTCCGTCGCTGTTATGAGCTGCCGAAAGTCTGGGGACTGGTTCAGGAAAGGCTGATCGCATTCCTGCTCGTCATCTTCGCCCTGGTTCCCATGGCATTCTCCACTCTGCTGGTAGCCTTCGGCAGCAAAATCGAAACCGACATTCTCTTCTACACTGCGCGTGAATTCAGCCCGTACATTCTACTCATGTGGACCTCCATCCGCTGGCTGATTGCCACCCTGACCAGCATCGCGGTAATTGCGCTCATCTATCACAATGCGGTTCCGCGCACCCAGCCCTGGCACAGCGTAATCCCGGGGGCCACGCTGGCTACCGCCATGTGGTTCTCGGCTACCGTGCTGTTTGGCTTTTATCTGAAGCACTACGCCGACTACAGCATTATTTACGGATCGCTCGGCGCCGCCATCGCCCTGCTGGTCTGGATGTATATGGTTTCGCTCGTAATCCTCGTAGGCGCGGAATTCAACGCGATGCTGTTCCCGCGCGCCATGCTGGGAAAAGAACTGACTGCGGCAGCGCATCCAAAAGCTAGCTGACTCCTGATCCATAATCCTGCCATAAACAAAGAGCATCCCGGCGTTGCACCGGGATGCTCGATACTCCGGCTCGCGAACGAGCTATTATTTCCCCGCCGTTTGCACCGGCAGCGTGTGCGAGGTGCTGGCATATAGTGTTTCGCGCTCCCGCGCCGTCAGAGGTGCATAGACCAGCGAGAAACCCAGTTGCGGCAGATTCATGGAGCGCACCAGCTGATCCGATCCGCCGCCCGTAGTAAAGATATAGCTGCCGCCCGGCTTTGCATCAGAGATGATCTCTGCCTGCGCAATCGCCGCCGTCTTTCCGTCCATGGAACGAATGAATACCCTCACTGGCCTCTCGGCGGATGGGATGGAGAGAGAATATTCTCCGGCGGGAAGCACCGACTTGCCCCAGCGGACGTCGCTGGGGAATTGAACTTTGCCGGTCAGGGTAGTCTGCGCGTTTGCCCCGACAGCCGCCGCCACGACCAAAATCAAGAACGCGAAATTTCGAATGTTTTTCATTACCGGTCTCCTCAGTTTTTATTTCGCCCGGTCTCGAACTCTGCCGAACCGCCGTGCGATGTGAGCAATTTCGCCCAGATCGCCCGGGACCTCAATGGATTGGAAGGCCCCTGTAGGTTCCATTTCTATCCCGTTGCAAGTCTCTGGTAACAAAGCAGTTTCTGCCTTCTCATCCCTACTCCCTGAGGCCGGTTTTCGTGCGCGGGTGCTATAGTTCTGTTCTTGGGGACGCCCGCTCTCCTCGGCAGCCGCCCAAGAAATCGCACTGTCGCATCGATGCCCACCAACGACATCCTTCGCTTCGGAAACTTCGAGGTCGATTTGCCTTCCGGCGAGCTTCGCCGTGGAGGATTGAAGGTCAAGCTCAGCGGCCAGCCTTTCGAAGTATTGGTGACCTTGCTGGAGAAGCCTGGCCAGGTGGTGACGCGCGAAGAGCTCCATCAGAAACTTTGGGCCCAGGACACCTTTGTCGACTTCGAGCATGGTCTGAACAAGGCCATCAACAAAGTTCGCGACGCCCTTGGGGATGACGCCGACAATCCGCGGTTCATTGAGACCCTGCCGCGCCGGGGATACCGTTTCCTGCCGCCCCTCACCGCGCCGGCTGAGCCGGAAGCACCCGCGGCCCAACAAGCTATCCCCTCGCAACCTCACGCAGCAGCGGAGGCTGCCGGGGCAAAGCCTGCCCGGCCCAAAAGCCGGCGACGTTTCTGGCTCTCGGCGGGCGCCGTATCGGCGATCTGTTCTCATCCTCATCGCCATCGAGTCCATTCCGCCCCGGCCGCCGCGAGTCCTGCGCTATACCCAACTCACCAATGATGGCCTGCAGAAAGGACGCCTGGCCACCGATGGTTCAAGAATTTACTTTGACGAGCAGTCACCACGGCGGATCGTCGCGCAAGTCTCTGTGCAGGGCGGGGCTGTGAGTACCCTTGCACCTCTGCCAAATCCGACTGGCAGCGATCTCTCCCCGGTATTGGATTATTCCCCGGCCCGATCAGAACTTCTGCTTCGTGGTGAAATCGACTTGTCCCCGCTTTGGGCGCTCAGCGTTCCCGGGGGTTCAGCTCCGCGCCGTCTCGGTGATTTCCTGGTGGAGGACGCGGCGTGGTCACCGGATGGCCAGTCCATTGTCTACAGCACGACCGACGAACTCCGTACCGCCAAAGCGGACGGCAGCGAGTCCCGAAAATTCGCAGCCCTCAATGGCAATGCTCTGTATCTCCACTGGTCGCCTGATCGCAGGGTGTTAAGGTTCACCCTCGGAAAGTACCCTGATAACTTGCGAACATCACTTTGGGAGGTTTCCAGCGACGGGTCTGATTTGCATCCTCTTTTCCCCGACTGGCTCTCCCGGGAAGACGAGGGAGGTTCGTGGACTCCCGACGGCAGGTACTTCATTTTCAGATCAGTCCGCAACGGTAGTGGATCGATTTATGCAATGCGCGAGAGAAAAGGTTTGCTGGGCAGACGAGTCTCCGAGCCCATAGAGCTGACGAGTGGCCCGCTGAGTTTCTCGGTACCTGTTTCCAGCATGGATGGGAAGCAAATCTTCGTAGACGGTTTTCTGGACCGTGGAGAACTCATGCGCTACGACCAGCAACGGCGCGCCTGGGCTCGGTACCTTTCCGGAATCTCGGCCGCCGATCTGGATTTTTCGCGCGACGGCGAGTGGGTGACTTACACGCTTGTTCCAGAAGGAACGCTTTGGCGAAGCCGGGTGGATGGCAGCGAGCGACTGCAGTTGACCATTCCGCCGCTGCGAACCTCCATGCCCCGCTGGTCCCCTGACGGCAAGAACATAGTTTTCGCAGGGTTGAAACCCGGCGGGGCGTGGACGATTTATCTGCTCCCAGCGGATGGAGGAACGCCCGAAGCCCTGGCGCCTGACACCCGCCTCCAACAGGACCCGAATTGGTCGCAGGACGGCACCCGCATCGTTTACGGCGAGGGCAATTTTTCACCCGCGGCTATTCACGTATTCGATTTACGGTCCCATCGCGTTTCCGATCTGCCGGAATCCAAGGGCCTATTCTCGCCCCGCTGGTCCCCCGATGGTCGCTTCATCGTGGCAATGATGGCCACTATGCTGCCCGACTCTTCCGAGGTACCCCCAATGAAGTTGATGCTGTTTGACCTTAGCCGGCAGAAGTGGCAGGAATGGTTCCAAGCTCCGTCCATTGCCTACCCGGCGTTTTCGCGAAGCGGGAAGTATCTCTATTTCTCAGATTCCTCGGCGGGCTTTTATCGGGTGCGCCTTGGTGACAAGAAGGTCGAACGTGTGGCCGCGATCGATGTTCCCGGAGAAATGAAGATGGATGACTTTTGGTTTTGGACCGGCCTTGCGCCAGATGATTCTCCTATGTTCTTGCGCGACGCCAGCACTCGAGAAATCTACGCGCTGGACGTGGACTTTCCGTAGAGATCCCCAGCACGGAGCAGGGAAGCTCAAGACCGTTGAGTAGGTGCGAGTACTCCTCGATTTATGATGATCGACTTATAATGATCGACTCAGCACCATCGTGCCGAGTACGGCATAATTCTACCGGTCGCTCGCAACCAGCCCGCTAGGACGGAGATTAAACTCGCTTATCCATGCCCACCAACCACATCCTTCGCTTCGGAAACTTCGAGGCCGATCTGCCTTCCGGCGAGCTTCGCCGTGGAGGGTTAAAGGTCAAGCTCAGCGGTCAGCCTTTCGAAGTATTGGTGACCTTGCTGGAGAAGCCTGGCCAGGTGGTGACGCGCGAAGAACTCCATCAGAAACTTTGGGCCCAGGACACCTTTGTCGATTTCGAGCACGGTCTGAACAAGGCCATCAACAAAGTTCGCGACGCCCTGGGGGATGACGCCGACAATCCGCGGTTCATTGAGACCCTGCCGCGCCGGGGATACCGTTTCCTGCTGCCACTGATGGCGCCTGCCCCGGCAGAAGCGCCCGCTGTGGGTCAAGTCACAGCAAGGCAAACCCCTACAGCATCGGCGCTACTTGGCGCGGGAACAGCGCGATGGAACACGAACAGGCGGAAATTGTGGGCAGTGGGGCTGGGGCTGGCTGGGTTATGCGCTTTGCTTGCTGCAGGTTTCTACTGGTTTACTGATGCGTCCTCGATGCGGCCTCCAAGGGTGCTGCGCTACAGACAATTGACCGCGGATCGTCAGATAAAGGGGCAGGGCCCTTGTGGCTCGGTGAACTCAATAGTCACGGACGGTCCGCGGGTCTTCTTCGCAGAACCGGCCTCCGACTTGGCGCAAGTTTCCTCCGGCGGCGGCGACGTCGTCAGAGTCCCCACCCCCTTTGCGTGCTTCCCCTTCTTCGATATTTCCCCCGACAAAACAGAATTGTTGGGGCATCCAGTCATTGATAGCTACGCGTTCGATCAACCTTTGTGGAGCTTGTCCATCGCAAATGGTCAGGCGCACCGCCTGGGAAATCTCATCGGCCACTCCGCAGAGTGGTCGCCAGACGGACAAAGAATCGCCTATGCGACTCGTAGCTCGGCTTCCCGCGCCACTGAGTTATACATTTCCGCAAAGGATGGGAGCGACGCGCAGAAACTCGTCAGAATTGAAACCGGGTCTGTCGAACTCATTCGTTGGTCGCCTGACGGAAAAGTCTTGCGCATGCTGGTTTGGAACGAACGCGCTACCTCCCTGTGGCAGGTGTTCGCCGATGGAACCAATTTGCACGCCATAGATTTGTTTTCGGGTGAACCCCGCTCGATCGTGGATATGAATTGGACTCCCGACGGAAGGTATTTTCTGTTTACTGTAGGGAGAGGAAACAGGTTTAGCCCATTCATACCACTCGGTGGTGATATTTGGGCCATCCGCGAAGCAAAATCGCTGTTCCCAAGGAAAGCCGACAAACCGATTCAGCTTACAACCAGCGCAATGAGCTTTTGGACTCCAACTGCAAGTCCGGATGGCAAGCAAATCTTCGCCACAGGTGGTCAAATCAGGGGAGAGTTGGCCCGCTATGATTTGAAGTCGCGCCAGCTGGAGCCCTATCTCTCCGGAATTTCTGCGGAACAACTGGACTTCTCGGAAGATGGAAAATGGCTCACCTACGTGACCTATCCCGAAGGCATCCTTTGGCGAAGTAGAGTGGACGGCACCGAGCGGACGCAACTGACTAACCCGCCACTCACCGCGAGCCTGCCTCATTGGTCCCCCGACGGCACACGGATTGCCTTCTCAGGATTACTCCCTGGGGGAGTCTGGAAGATATACGTGATTCCCGCCGAAGGCGGCAAACCGGAAGTGGTTTCCCAAAGTGAAAGGTGGGATCTGGATCCCACGTGGTCCGAAGATGGAAATTCTTTGACCTTTGGCGGATACATGACGGCCGTCCAACCACGGATTTATTCCGTTGACCTGCGGACGGGCCGTGAGTCGATGATTCCTGGATCCGAAGCAATGTTTTCGCCACGAGCTTCCCCTGACAATCGATTTATCGTCGCCTTGGATACGCCCGGCGATCGCAAGCTGTTGTTATTCGATCGGGAGACGCAGAAATGGTCTGAATTGATGAACCAGAAGGATCCAGGCCTTAGCTGGCCCCGATGGTCAGGGGACAGCAAATTTGTGTACGTCACTGATTTTGCAGACCGGCACGCTCCGGTCGTCTATCGTGTTCGCGTCGCTGACCGCAAGACTGAGCGCGTAGCGGCTTTCGAGGTTCCACAGGGGATAACCGGGTATTGGGTTGGTTGGGCGGGCGGGGCTCCCGATGGTTCCCCGCTAGTCCTTCGCGACCTTAGCATCGAGGAAATCTACGCCCTAGACGTGGACCTGCCGTAAGGCTTGCCCGTCACGCCACAAGCAGAGCCCGCTCTCAACTTTCTTTAAGCCAAGAGACTGGAGCGCACGGACTTCCCCTCAACTACAATAACCACTCACATGAGCGAGAACCCATCCGCAACCCAATTCTCCAATGCCGCTCGAACCCTGCAGCGCCGCGCCAAGATCATCTGCACCATCGGCCCGGCCTGCCACACCGAGGCCGCGATGTGCGATCTGCTTCGCCTCGGCATGGACGTAGCCCGCCTGAACTTTTCCCACGGCTCGCACGAGGATCACGCACAGAACATCGAACGCCTGCGCCGCGCCGCCGAAAAAGAAAACCGCACGGTCTGCGTCCTGCAGGATCTGCAAGGCCCCAAGATCCGCACTGGACGCCTCGATCGCCACGTACCCATCGAGCTGAAAAGCGGCTCGACCGTAATCATTACTCCAAGCGACATCGCGGGAACTCCCGCGCTCATCTCCACCACCTTCCCCGATCTCGCCCGCGAAGTCACCCCCGGCGCGCGCATCCTCCTGCGCGATGGTCTGATCGAATTGCGCGTGTGCGCCGTGCGCGGCAAGGAGGTAGTCTGCGAAGTCCTTAACGGCGGAATGCTGGGCGAGCATCAAGGCATCAATCTGCCTGGCACCGCCTTGTCCATCCCCGCCCTTACCGAAAAAGATCGCAAGGATCTCGAGTTCGGCCTCAAACACGGTGTGGACATGGTTGCGCTTTCCTTCGTGCGCTCCGCCGCCGACGTAAACATGGTCAGGCAAATCGTCACCGGCCACGGCAGCGACACTCCATTGATTGCTAAACTCGAAAAACCGCAAGCCATCGACCACCTCGAAGAAATTCTCGAAGCTTCCGATGGCGTGATGGTCGCGCGCGGCGATCTGGGCGTCGAGATGGCGCCGGAAAAAGTCCCGGTCATTCAGAAACACGTGATTCGCCGCGCCTCGGTGTGGCGCAAGCCCGTAATCACGGCTACGCAAATGCTTGAGTCGATGATTGAAAACCCACGCCCCACGCGCGCTGAAGCCAGCGACGTGGCCAACGCAATCTTCGACGGCTCTGATTCCGTCATGCTTTCCGCCGAAACCGCCAGCGGTCGCTATCCTCGCGAGGCGGTCGCCATGATGTCGCGCATCGTTATCGAGGCTGAAAGCAACATGGGCGAGTTCACGCTGCCCCGCCGCCGACGCGACCGGCACGGCCTCTCCGTCGCCGAAACCATTTGTGAATCAATCGCGCACGCTGCCGAAGATTTGCCCATGGGCGCCATCGCCGTTTTCACCGAGACCGGCAACACCGCCCGTATGATTTCCAAATACCGCCCACAAGCCGCCATCTACGCGTTTACTCACAACTCCACCGTGGCCCAGCGCACCAACCTGTATTGGGGCGTGCATCCCATGAAGTGCGGTCAAGGCCTCTCCAGCGACAGCATGGTGGACGTGGCTGAGTACGAGTTATTGAGCCGCGGATTGCTGCAGGCTGCGGACGTGCTGGGAGTCGTCGCCGGCACGCGTCAGGCATCAGGTTCCACCAACTTCATGCGTCTGCACGTGGTCACCACGGAAGAAGCGGGCACAGTGAAACAGCCCCCACGAAAACGCATCGCCGCCCGCCAGAAGCTATAATCGCGGAGTATGTCCCAGGAATTTCTATCCGTCGCGATCTGGGAGCCACTGCCGGGCATGGAAGCCGCCGCGCTCGCAACCATTCGCGAACTCAACATCATCGTCGCGAAAAAAGGATACGGCCGCGATCTTCTTTACCGCACCGGCGATTCTCACTACGTGCTGCTCCGCTACTGGAACTCCGAGCAGCATCGCAGCGCCGCGCAAGAAGATCCAGAACTGCTTCGCTGCTGGGCAAGATTGGGAAACGAGATTCAAATCCTGAAAGTGTACGAAAAGCTGGAAGAAGTAGGTGTGTAAAGGCAGGCATGACACACGTAGGGACAGCCGCCTCGTCTCTCCAGTTCAGTTCCTGTAGGGACGGGCGCCTCGCCCTCCCAGCCAAGCGCAGCGAGGCGTCTGGATTTTCAGTGGCGCAGCGCTTCCAGCGCTGCGATTGAAGGCTACGATAATCTGCGCTTCAGCGCCTGAAGTACATGAGAGGATCTCTGATCGCCGTTGCTGAGGATTCAGGATAACAAGTCACCCATGTCCGCCGACTCCAGCCCGCAAGTCTTCACCGATGTCTCAGTCGATCCATTTGTGCGCGGCCTCCTCCACCGCCCCACCCAGCCCAACGGCGACGGAATCGTGCTAACCCACGGCGCCGGATCGAACTGCCAGGCTCCTCTCCTGATTGCGTTGGCGGAAGCTTTTTCCAGTGCAGGCTTCGTCGTGCTGCGCTGCGACCTGCCTTATCGGCAGGATCGCCCCTACGGTCCTCCGGGACCCGGCGACGCCAAACGCGACCGCGCCGGACTGAAGAATGCACTTGCTGCCATCGAGCATCTGGCCACCGGCCGCGTCTTTCTCGGAGGCCACTCCTACGGCGGCCGCCAATCCAGCATGCTCTGCGCCGAGCTTCCAGAAAAATCGCCGGAACTAGCCGCGGGCCTTCTCTTACTTTCGTATCCCCTGCATCCGCCGCGAAAACCCGATCAGCTCCGCACCCAGCATTTTTTCCATCTGCACACTCCAGCGCTCTTTGTTCAAGGCACACGCGATCCCTTCGCTTCGATCGCAGAAATCGAACAAGCCTTAAAGCTAATCCCCGGGAAGACGAGGCTTCTCACCGTGGAAGGCGCGGGCCACGATTTAGGATTCAAAGCCAAAGCCAGGCGGGACGGGCTATCGGCGAAAGTGTTGGCGGAGTTCCAGGCGTTCTTCGCGAATTAAAAAAGGGCTGGGATTCGTATCAGGGTATGCCTTCAGGCATACCGTAAGCCCAAACTTAACAATCGCGCCTTCAGGCGCTGCCACGGCTGAGATTCGTGTCAGGGCCTTCCAACGCCGGTGGAGCAGGCCTTCCAGAGTCTGCGCTAAAGGCCGGTGGAGCAGGCCTTCCAGGCCTGCGTTAAGAGGCACAAAGGGCTCGCGGGCTTTAGCCCCTGAGGTAACTCTCAGTTCACCCACCCCGACTTCGAACCGCCATTCCCCTTCCGCGGATCGTCATCCGGCGGAACGTAATTTCCATGCTCGTCGAAATGCACGTCGCGGTCGTGCTTGCGCATGTAGACTTCAAACTTCCTCGCCGCCCGCCGCCGCTTCCACCGGTAGTACGAATTATTCATTCCGTACCACCACTCCGACAACGAGAACTTCCCCGACATTCCCCGCGCGGGCGAAAACTTTACGTAGAGGTATCCAAACAGCAGCCCCCCAAGATGGGCCAGGTACGCAACCCCTCCCCTGTCGCCGATGGCGAATGCTACCGTCACGACGATCAAGATGAGGACGAAATATTTGGCCTTGATCAGAAACGGAAACGGAATCATCATGATTTCGTTCTCGCCGAAGACCATGCCGAATGCCATCAGAATGGCAAAGATGCCCCCCGAAGCGCCGATGGTAACTGTGTTTGGAGTAGTGAGGATATGGGCGAAGGAAAAAACAATCGTGGTGAGCGCGGCTCCGATCACCCCAGCAAGAAACAGCTCTAGGAAACGGCGCATTCCCCATGAGCTTTCGAAACTTGAGCCGAACATCCAAAGCCCCAGCATGTTTCCGAACCAATGCCAGAATGTGAAGTGAATAAAGCTGTAGGTGACAACCTGCCAAATCATGAAATGGAAGATCGTCATGGTCGGAACGAGGCCGAGATATGTCTTTACCCATTCGATCACAGCGGGCGTTCCGAAGGCCTCCAGCAACAAGAACACCGCGGTATTGATTCCCAGCAGCCAGATCACCGCCCGGGTAAAGGGCGGAAAGCTCAACGTCATCTCTCGACCGCGACTGCGCAAGGCAACACACTCCTCTTAGCTCATGGTCTGCTTTAGCGCATGCTCTTTTAGCACGCGCTCTTCTTAAGAGTAGATACCCAAACTCAGCGTTCCGGCAAGGGCACCACCGGCAGGCTCCGGTGCCCCGCGGCATCCACGGCGTTCACTGCAAAGATGACATTGTCCTTCGAAAGTTTCAGAGTGGTGCGAGTAACATTGCCAACCTTCTGGACGTGCTCCCAATCCGGGCTGCTCGTGCTTCGCCACAGAACCTCATACTCGGCGGCTCGCCCGCCCGGGGACACCTCCCACGTAAGCGTCGAATCGTTCTCCAGATCCTTGGTCAGCAAGTGAACATTCGCCGGAGGCGCCGGCGCCGATGCGAGTGACGCCAGCGTCGCTGCATTCAACCGCGCCACGCGCGCGACATAGTCGAAGTCCACAAACTTAGGCAGGTCGCCATATTCAATGCCATTCTCCGTGCGCACGTTCTGGTGCTGGTGGTTAAAGTCCTCGCGGAACTCGGTTAAGCGCAACGCGGCAAATCCCTGCTGGTTAAATGAAGAGTGGTCGCCGCCGCGCAGATAGCGATCCAACCGGAAAACCAGCAACGGTTTCACACCCACCTCATCCCGATAAGCTCGGGCCACATCGGCGACATAGCGCGCCAATTGCCGCGACCCGGAGTCGTTCTCACCCTCCAAGCCGCGAATTCGCCGGATCTCCTGCTCCGTGGCCGCAGCCGGCAATCCCTCGGAGAACACCCTCACCACGGAGTGATCCTGCTCCGCGCTCTTGTCCCCGCCCACGATGTCATTGTTGAGCACGGCCTCTACGTTCCATCCCTGGTCTTCGACCATCTTTTCCTTGACCATCTGGGCAAAATGACGGCTGCCGTTGAGTCCCTGCTCCTCACCTGCCACCGTGAGAAAGATAATCGTCGCCGGGAACCTCAGCTTGCTCAACACCCGCGCACATTCCAGGCTGACGGCCGTTCCGCTGCCATCGTCGTTCGCGCCCGGAGCATCGCCCTTCCCGTCGAGCGCATCGCTGTTGCGCGAATCGTAGTGCCCGGTCACCAGCACGATGCGTTTCGCATTCTCCGCATCCGTTCCCTTCAGGACCGCATAAACATTGGTGATTATCAGTCGGCTGGGGAATCCGGTCGCCAGCCGGCTTCGGTAAAACTGTCGGTTTTCACTTCCAGGCAGCCACCGCAATCTTTCGAATAGCGCTCGAATTCCGACTTGATCCACTCGCGTGCGGCCCCGATTCCGCGCCCCGCGGCAATCGAATCCGCGTCCTGCGCCGAGAGCGTCGCCCGGGTTCCAAAGCTGGCTAGTTTCTCAATATTCGCCCGAATACGCCCGGCCGACACCTGCCCCAACGCTGCCGAGATGCGGCTGTCGACAGCCATGGGCTCCGCCCCAGCAGTTGTCGGCTCGTTTTGCGCCTGCACCCCAAGGACGATGGCCAGCGCCAGCGCGGCGACCATAAACCACGGTCTTTTCTTGACAGAAGAAATCATGTAGGCTCCGGCGTAAGAAATGTCAAGGGCAACGGGGGTTCCCGCCGGACAAAAAAGTTTGGCCTTTACTTCCCCGCCCCTTGACCTTCTGCGGGGGAGAATCTAAATATTATCAAGGGTATCTAAAGAAGACATCGATAATGGCATCGAATGGGAGCGGAGGAATCATGGTTCTTTGTCCCGAATGCGAAACTGATCTGGATGTCGAAGAGGAAGAGGTCGACGAGGGCGAGATCGTCTCTTGCCCGGAGTGTGGCACGGACTTCGAAGTCGTGACTACCAGTCCGCTGGAATTGAAGGCGGTCGAGGCCGGCTACGTGGAAGAGGAAGAAGAAGTGGAGACCGAAGACGGTGACGAGTAGCAGGCTCCGGCACACCGTTCTGCTTGCACGCTTGTCTTCCTTCTGCGTGCTGTTTTTCTTTTTCGCTGCGCTGGGCCCGCACGTCTCGCCGCTGGCCATCGCCTCGCCTGCGGCCAGGAAACTGAAACCCACCGATCCATACGCCCTCATTTTCGGTACCGTCTGGGATCCCGACAATCATCCCGTCTATGGCATAACCGTCAAGATTCGCCGGGTGCCCGATAAGAAGCCCAAGTGGGAAGTCTATTCCGATCACTCCGGCGAATTCGCCCAGCGCGTCCCCGCCGGCAAGGCCGACTATGTCGTGTGGGCCGATCTCAAGGGTGTGAAAACCAAAGACGGACAACCCTTGCATCTGGCGGAACAGGTCCCTGTCCACGTAGAGTATGACGAGCGTGTGGATATCGGTCTACACCTGACCCGATAGAGTTGAGACGATTGAGTGGAGCAGATAAGTAAAGCAGATTGGGTAAGGAAAAACTAAAGACTCCCATGACTCGTACCCTGGCTCTCAAGAACGCCCATCTCATCGCCGGCGCGCTCCTTCTCGTCATTTCCGTGGCGGCCCATGCCGCCCCCGACAAGAAAGACAAAGCCCAAGGCCGCCTGCTGTATGGCAAAGTGCTCGACCAGCAGGACAACCCCGTGGCCGGGGCCATCGTCTACCTCACCAACACCCGCACGCACGCGGTGAAGACTTATATCGTCGGACAGGAGGGCACCTATCGTTTCCCGGGCCTCTCCACAGTGGACTATGAAGTCTACGCTCAGTACAACGGCCGCAAGAGCGACACCAAGTCCGTCAGCCAGTTTGACGACCGTCCGCAGGTATACATCGATCTGAAGATCGCCCAGTGAAGCTGCGAAGCGAAAAGAAGCGCTCGACATGCAACTTTTGGCGGCCTCTCGGGTTCAACAGGGGAAGCGATAGGTTCGTACGGAGGAGACCTTGAAAGCATTGACTTTTCTTTACAAAAAGAATCGTTACACCGCGGCTGCGATGGCAGTGTTCGCGACCTTCCTTTTGGTAGATTTGGCGGCCGTGTCGTCCCAGGCTCAAAAAGGCGCCATGAGCCCTTACCAGGACGAAAAAGACGGCGTCAGCGCCGGCGGCAATTGGATGGAGTTTCAGTCGGAAGACAAGATGACCGGCGCGAAGAAAGTCCGCTTCGAATTGCTGGCGAACAACTATTTCAAGGAAGACCCGGACTACAAACCCCGCGTCGAACTCGTATGCTCCAACGGCAAGTATGAGCGCGCCGACTTTAATCTGGGCCTCAACCTGGGAAGGCCCGACTATCCGGGCTTCTGGGGCCAGCCGAAAATGGAAGTGCTGGTCCGCATCGATGGAAGCCACGATCATAAAGGCTGGAACTGGGGGCGGGGACGCGTCCTCGACATGGATAAAGGCACGGTCCGCGGCATGATCGGCGCGCAGGTGTTCAATGTGGAGGTCAGGGCCAGGACTGGTTACAAGATCGCCGAGTTCTCGCCCGCAGGCCTGAACCTGGACGAAGTGAAGCACGCCTGCGATCTTACTCCGCGTAAGCCGTGAGTCTTGCTGAGGGTGTTTCTGAAGGGCTGAGCCTGTGGGCTCAGCCCTTCTTGCGTTTGCTGAATTATTGTTTCCGCGCGAGGCTTTGGTAACGTCGGACGCTGCCTCGTAAGTTACTTGCGTGCCGGCTCCGTGTGCTGTTTCACTGGCATCATGTATGGAGTCGAGGTCGAGGCGCGAGGTCAAATTACGATGGCGGGAAGCGTGATCCAAGGCGCGGCGTTCCTGTTGTTTGTTGTCGGGGCGCTGATCTATGTAGTCATCCTTTACAACGAACTGGTGCGGCTGCGCAACGACAACGACCGCGCGTGGGCGAACATTGATGTGCTGCTCAAGCAGCGTCACGACGAGATCCCGAACCTGGTCGAGACTGTGAAGGGATACATGCAGCACGAGCAGCAGACGCTGGTGGCGGTGACGCAGGCGCGGGCAGCCTCGATGAACGCGGCCAGCATCGCGCAGAAGGCGACGGCTGATCTGATGATGACGGGCGCGCTGCGGGGCCTATTCGCCATCGCGGAAAACTATCCGCAACTCAAGGCCAACGAAAACTTTCTCAAGCTGCAGACGCGCATCAGCGAGCTGGAAGAGCGCATCGCTGACCGGCGCGAGTTCTTCAACGACGACGTCAATACCTACAACACTCGCATCGGCCAGATCCCCGAGGTGTTTGTGGCGAGCTTCATGAACCTGAAACCGCGCGGCATGTTCCAGGTCTCCGACGAGGACCGCAAGCTGGTGGAGGTAAAGTTCCAGGGGCAGGGCGCGGGGGCTTAAGCGCTGACTGTTCCAACCGGAACATACTGGCGATATGTTCCAACCGGAACATAACTGCGTTTTTACCGGAACACTGTGGAAATCGCGGAAAACTCGGAAAACCACCTTAAAGCTATAGTTCGTGGGCGGCAAATGGCTGGGGCTGTTCGGGTTAGCATACGCACCGCGAAACGTGGCAGAAAAGCCACAGGGCGAAGGAAAAGCGTTGGGCGCCGCGAATGAGACTGGCACTCGGCCCTGGTGGCTGCTAATTACAAAGACTTGCGGAGAAGGGCCTCACTTCGCCGAATCTTGAGCCTAGCCGTGAGAAAAACCTCAGACTGCCCGCAGCATCGTGGCCACCCTCGCAACGCGAGGATGGGGCACCCTCGGTCGTGGTGGCGCAAAGATGGGCAGCGATCGAGATTCCGAATAATTTGACGACTTATCCTAGAACTGGGATAAGGTGGATTAGGCGCGATATGGCAATCGGACGAAATAATGAGGTTGTGGTGCAAGGTTCAGGCAACGTATTTGCGGATCTTGGTCTGCGCGAGGCCGGCGAGAAGCAAACACGTGTGCGCCCTGGCGGTTGCCATCAATCAGATTATGGAGGCGCGTCGCCTGTCGCAGAGTGCAGCGGCGCGGCTGCTCGGCATCAATCAGCCAAAGGTTTCCGCTTTGGTGAATTATCGCCTGGAAGGGTTTTTCGGTGGAGCGCATGATGAATTTTTCTGAATGCGCTCGACCGCGACGTAGAGATCGTAATCAGAAAAAAGCCCCGCTCGAAGAGGGCGGCGAGAATTGTTGTGTCCGGGGGGCAGTTGTCCAGCGTGGTTTGATCTTCTCACGGTTGCTGGGTGGCGCAAAGGCGGGCCAGCCCTCTTTCATTACCGACATACCGACTGACGGGACAACAGTGGTAGAACTCACCGTTCCGATTTCGAGAATTGAACCATTTTGATCAAGGTTGCGAGAATCCGTGTCGGCAATCGCCGCATCTACCGCATTATCTCCACCACTTGAAGTTAAGCGGAACCCAATCGAATAGGTGAGCAATGGTGTCGTAGGCAGAACAATGATCGTCAAATTTCCCAGGTTGGAGAATAGCGTCGCCCGGACTGCCGTGGTTTTCGAGCGCCACGGTTGAACTAGAGGAATTTGGACTGGAAGTAGCTGTCGCCGCACAAGAAGTAGCAGCGCCCGCTGCAGCGCGCGCAGAGGATGCATTGACAGGGTCCACAGATTCGCGAGCGGTAGAAGGAATCGGAGGCGGCTTGACTCCATCGACGACGTGATGGCTCAGGCAATAAAGCGCGAGTTCGAGCCGGTCGGCGACGCCCAGCTTGTCATACACCTTGCGCAGGTAGTTCTTCACGACCTGCTCGGTCGTGCCAAGGCGAACCGCAATCTCTTTGTTCTTCATGCCCTGGGTGACGCAGGAAACGATTAAGGTTTCCTTGGGCGTGAGTTGGACTTTGGGGCGCGCTCCCGAGGGCCACAGGTTGTGTCCGCGATAGGCTTCCATCACCCAATGGATGGCCTGGCTCTCGAGCCAGGGCTCGCCAGAGGCAACTTTGCGGAGGCATTCGACCAATATTTCGGGCTCTGCCTCGCGCGACAAAATGCCGTGGGCTCCGCGGCGGAACAGATCGAGCGTGAGTTGTTCGTCCGATCCGGGTGTGACTACTACAATCTTCAGTTGCGGCGACTGGCGCAGCAGTTCCGTCACGGCTTCGACCGGATTCGGCGCCAGGGCCGACTCGAAAATCAGGATGTCAGCGGAAAACTTCGTCACTGCCGATTGTGTCTGCGACAGCGTCTCGGCCTGGCCGAGAACGCGGATGTCATCTTCGAGGGCGAAGATCTTGCGCAGTCCCGCGCGGAAGATGGCCTGGGTATCGGCCAGGATCACGCGAATCAACTGGCCCGAGCCGCTGCCCGCATGAGCGCCGTTATTTTCTCCCGCACTGAACGAAGTGCTCGCCATCAGTTTCCCTGCACCTATGCTCGCTCGAAATGATATTCGTCAATCACTACGCCAACTCCGCGCCGCAGCGCTATCCAGAGAGCTGAAATAGGCCACACCGTCTACCACTTCATGGAATGTCTCGTCATTCTTCCTGGGCGTGATACGGCGGTTCCCCGAGAACGGAGATCGTCCCTGGAATTCTGCCCAGAGATTCGTTTTCGTATTTGATGGGCCGCACCCTAGGGTCTGGAACGCGCCGCAACGAGGTGAGGAGCAGAGGCGCGGCCAGTCACCTTTGCTGAACGAGGGTATTAAGTTCCTTTGAAAAGCGGCGCAATTCGGACGCTAGTACGAGAGTGCTGCTTCGTCAATGGCACTTTGGTGGTGTCGAGCCTCGAAAACCCGTTTAGTGCCATTACACGTTTTGATCGCGGTCATGAGTGTAACGGCGATTTTTCGCCAACAATCGCCCCCCGGAGATCGCAATCAGAAAAAAGCCCCGCTCGAAGAGAGCGGCGAGAATTGTGGTGTCCGGGGCCAGTTGTCCAGCGTGGTTTGATCTTCTCACGGTTGCTGGCTGGCGCAAAGGCGGACCAGCCCCCACTCGTGTCTGTCGAGTGCTGATTGGGCAAGAAGTGCCAGAACTTGCATGTTGACTTGATAGGTTGCTGGCGACATAATCCGCACGGCACTTTAAAGGAGTCTGACATGCCGCCTCTTCGCAGGTCTTCTCTGCTTTTCCTTCTGGCCGTGTCGTCCGTATCGTTGTTCGCATCATCGATTGCTGCCGCGTCGGAGCAAGCTTCCGCGAGAGTCATGATCGAGGGCAACGTCGCTCCCGCATTGCAGGACGCCACCTACGTGAGCCCCAGCGATCCCGGCGCGGTGCTGACCATCGTGGTCGGGCTCAAACGCCACAATGAGGCAGAGTTCACTGACCTGCTCAATCGGCTGTACGACGCCGACTCGTCGGACTATCACCGCTGGATTACTCCCGCGGATTTCCTAGCCAAGTTCTCGCCGAGCCAGGCTGACGTGGATGCCGTACGCCAGCATCTGGAGTCTCACGGACTCACGGTCAAACGTGTATCGGATAACCGGGTGCTGGTGCAGGCCACCGGAACCGGCGCTCAGATTGAGGAAGCGTTTGCGGTCAACATCAATGTGTACAAGGTCGGCACGGAAACTCACTACTCGAATGATCGCAACCCCAGCGTTCCATCAACGTTAAAGGATGTGGTGGAGTCGGTGGCGGGATTGAGTTCGCTGGAGACAATGCATCACGCGTCCAATTTCGAGCCGGTTCCTGCTTCAGAGGTCACGTATACGCCGCTGCAGATAGCCTCCATCTACAACTTCCCCAGCCGCCTCAACACATTTCACGGCAAAACGATCTACGACGGAACCGGCGAGACGATTGCCATTGCCACCGCCTATACGTACCTGACCTCAGACGTTGACTACTTCTGGACATACTTCTCCGCGATCAGCCGTACCGGAACACTTACGAACATCTGCGTCAATGGCTGCACCAGCACGTTGGATTACGAACCAACTTTGGATGTTGAGTACGCCGGAGCTCAGGCTCCGGGCGCCAACCTTATCGTCTACGAAATACCTTCAAATGCGGATTCTGATTTTGAGATGATGTACAGTCAGATGGCCAGCGATAATTTGGCGCAGATCGTTTCCATTTCTTGGGGTAACTGCGAAAGTAATACCCCGACCTCTTACATGAAGGCGGTGGATGCTTCGTTTGCCCAGATGGCTGCTGAAGGCATGACGATTTTTGCGGGATCGGGCGACTATGGAGCCTACGGCTACCTACCCGGTGGTTGCGGTGGAAAAACAAAGCTCCAGATCGGCTTTCCACCAAGCGATCCGAACGTGACCGCTGTTGGCGGGACGACGCTCAACGCGACTGCCCAGTACAAGTATAAGAGCGAATCTGCATGGACTGACTCCGGAGGCGGCGTGTCCAGTTACTTTGCGAAGCCCAGTTGGCAGGTGGGGCCGGGTGTCCCGAAGAATACGAAGCGTAACATTCCGGATATCGCCTTCGATGCGGACGGTAACACCGGACAGTACACCTATTACGAGGGGGTATGGTATTCCGGCTATGGCACCAGCTATGGGGGCCCGAACATGGCGGGATATTGGGCGCTAGTGCTTGAAGCCCTCAAAGGAAAGCGCACTGGCAATGTCGCTCCGCTCTTCTACAAGCTGGGCGCGTCATCTTCTTACTCGACCGACATGCACGACGTGACCACCGGCAACAACGGCGCAGGCGTCGGCCCCGGCTACAATGCCACGAAGAATTGGGATTACACGACCGGCTGGGGCAGCATCAACGGTACCAGCGCATTGGCCTACTTCGAAGCGCACCCGTAAGTAGTCGTCCGGCCAGCAGGCAGACATTGTAGGATCCTCCGATGTCAAATACGGGCCGAAATGATCCATGCACATGCGGCAGCGGCAAGAAATACAAGAAGTGCTGTGGAAGAAGCTCCAGATCATCTTCCGTCGAAGAAACTTCCTTCGAGAGACCCCCCTTGAATGTTCCCCTGAACCAGCGGGTGGCCAGGGCGGTGCATTTCGATCCCACCATGCTCTTGATGGAGCTCCGCAGGACATTTCAAACAGCTTCAGAGTTCGATAGCCTCTACGGTGACGACGTCGAGGAAATAAGTAAGCTCTATAGCGAGAGTCTTGCCTACATTCGGTTTGCCTGTGAAGACAGTACATCGGACGAAAAGTCATTGCGCAGCGTGCAGTCACGACTGTTATTGAATGCAGCAAAATCCTTCTCCGCGGCGGTGCACTTGCTGCGGACGGGGTATGTCCTGCAGCCCGGTGTTCTCGTACGGAGCGCTCTGGAAACGATAGGGGTTGCGGTCTATCTCTGTGTAAGGCCGGGCGAGTTGAAGAGATATGAGGATGGAGCGCTCGAGTCTACTCGGTGCATAGGCGAAGCCAAAGGAGTGCTTCCATGGTTCGGCGAATTGTACGGCAGCCTCAGTGAGCAGTTCGTCCACATTGGTCGCCTGCACGCTCTACCAAACTACTCCTTTGCTTACACAAAACGACATCCAGCAGTCGGTACTAATTTACTGATACTGCGACGTTTAGCTTGGATGCTATCTGTGGCCACGGAGTTTATTTTCACTGAACACTTCACGGAACTGCGCTATTTCAGGCGGCTTGAGTCTGGGAAATATGTGTATCTACCGTCAAAGACAGAGCCGGAGTGGTTGGCAGCTTTCTTGGCACCGGAGCATCTTCGATCCGAGTAAAGCCAGTTGGGCCTATGCGGAATCTCTGGCTACAATGCCACCAAGAACTGGGATTACACCACCGGCTGGGGCAGCATCAACGGTAACAGTGCGTTGTCCTACTTCAAGGCGCACCCATAGGTAGCCGCCACGGGCCGGGTCGGCGGCCAATTCAAGAGTCAAGGCAGCGGGCGCGGCGCCCGCTCCACACGATCCTAGCCTCAAGTAGTCCAATCCCGTAGATGGATGGGCCGCGCAGTTCCACCTGTGCGGGGTGTTTATAGAAATGCCTTGCAGAGTCACTGGTGATGTAGGCATGCGAGGGGTCCCCTCGGCAAGCTCGGGGCAGGCTCTTCGACTCCGCATCTGCTTCACTTCGGGAAGCAGATGCTCCGCTCAGGATGACAGGTTGTGCTGAGGAACTAGCAGCCGTCAGATGTCGCCGTGCTTGCCGCGTGTGTAGACGTAGAGCAGGGCGAAGGTTGAGCCGGTGTGGCCATCGCGCGGCTCGATGGCGACTACGTGCTGGTTGTCTTCCCGGCCAACTTTCAGCTCGGTGACTGGGCCGGTGTTGTCGCCTTCACATTTCAGTTCTTTGGATCCCTTGGAGTCTTTGTCCTTGTCGTCGTCGAAGTCGGCGTGGGCATCGCCGCCGTGTTCTTTGGTATGGCATTCGAGAACTTTGCCGTATTTCTTCAGGCGGTCGCGGTAGAAGTCAATCACTTTGCCGGGTGCGTCGTCGGATTCGTATTTCGCGAGCACTATCTTGAAGCCGAAGGCTTCGGTGAAGATTCCAAAGTTGAGGGGGTCGTTATCTTTATCCTTATCCTTCTCACGTTTGGGGCGGGCTCCCGGATATAAAGGGAGTCCGGTCTTCTGGGCATCGGCGTCCTTGCCGAGGTGCAGATCGCCGACGGAGCTGCGGACGTCAAAGTTGTCGTCGTGGCCGGCGTCTGATTTTTGGGATTGGGCGGAGCAGGGAATCGCCAGGACTATAGCGAATGCGGCTGCGATTGTGAAACGAAAAGAGAGTGGTTGGATCATGATTTCCTCCTTGGCGAAGCTCCGGCGCCCACAACAGCGCCTAAAGGCGCATTCATCGCGTGATGCTTACGGTATGCCTGAAGGCATACCCTGATACGAATCGATCCAGAAGGCCTGATACGAATCTATCCACAAGGCATACCGTGATACGAATCGATCCACAAGGCATACCGTGATACGAATCGATCCAGAAGGCCTGATACGAATCTATCCACAAGGCATACCGTGATACGAATCGATCCACAAGGCATACCTTGATACGAATCGATCCACAGAACGTGATCTTAGATGTCCGCATCCTTGCCGTGGAGGCGGACGTAGACCAGCGAGAAGCTTGATCCCTTGCCTTCCGACTCGACTTCGACAATATGCTGATCGTTTTCCCTGCCCGCCTTTAGCTCGATGTTGGTGCCGTGGTCGGCTTCGCAGGTCAGTTCGTTCGAACCGCCCAGGGAACGGTGTCCACTTTTCGTATCAAGGTTCAGGTGGGAAGTGTGGCACTCCAGCACGTTGCCGTACTTCTTCAACTGGTCTTTGTAGAAGGAGATCACTTTGGCGGGCGCATCGTCGGACTCGTATTCGAGGGCTGCGATTTTGATTCCGTAACCGAAGCCGGAGATATTTACGTTGGCGCTTTTATTGCTGCCGCCAGAATCTTTTTCTTTCACGTGGGCGCCGGGATAAACCGCCAGACCGACGTCGGAAACGTCCGCCTGCTTGCTGACGTGGACTCCGCCCATGGGCGTTGTGATATCCACCTGCTTGTCTTGCCCGTTGGCTTCTTTCTTCACGTTCACGCTGCAGGCAGACAGGAGGAGTAGGGCCGCGAGGCTGGCTGCGGCTAGGAGAAGTGCAGAGAATTTATTCTGGCGCATATTAAGACCCTCCACTGGCGACCTGAACCGAACGGACCGGACGTTCAATGCCGGCGCCTCGCTGGGCCACATTCGGGATGCTCACGGGAAGATGGCCGCGAATGGCAATTTCCCCGAACAGGGCTTTGACCGCGCTTAGCTCCGACACCGTCGCGTTAGAAAACGTACACAAGTAATTCTCCACCTTGGGGAAGTCTGCCGCAAGGTAGGGGTTGCCCATGGCGACGACGGCAGTTTTTTCCGCCGCGTGCTCGAGCAGTTGCTGCAGCAAAGTGCCGGTTGCATCCGCCATGGCAACCGTGTTGCCTACCTTGCCTGCGGTTGGGACTACATACACAGCGGCTATCACAGTCTTCGCCTCGTCGACTGCCTTCAACACTTCGTCGCTCATGCCGGCGGCGATGCGTGGATCCACGTAAAGCACCCGGGCATCCGGGATGCGCGCGCGAAGTTCACGGCCGAAGGAGCGTCCTGAATCGGTCCGCACATCGTCGGAGAAGAGCACCGCGACCACGTCATTGTGCGTCTCTTCTCTTGTGGTATACGGAAGCGCGCCCTTGGCGGTTCCCTGATTCTTGAGCGATTTGAGGGGCAGAACCTTGCCGTTATCGCGCACCAGCGTAACTGCGGCATCGGCCACCTGCTGGCCGAAAGCGAGGTTCTGCGGCTTGGCCACCAGGCTGGCGACGGCCTTGATATCCACCTGGCGAGCGTCTTGGAGTCCGAGAGAAGCCTTTGCCTTCAGGATTTTGAGCACGGAGCGGTCGAGGCGTTCGCGGGAGATCTCTCCCGACTGAACAGCCTGAAGCGTGGCATTGTACGAAGCGGGAAAGTCGGCGGGGATGAGCAACAAGTCGTTGCCGGCCTTGAAAGCCTCGACCGCGGCGCGACCGATGTTGTTGGCGAAGAGGTGCGTCAGTCCGGCCATATCGAGCGCGTCGGTAACGATGATTCCTTTGAAACCGAGCTGCTTTTCCAGCAGGTCAGAGACGATCAGGGGTGAAATCGTGGCCACGTGGTTCGGGTCGGGATCGAGCGCGGGCACGGTCACGTGCGCCACCATGACCGAATCGACTCCCGCAGTGATTGCTTCGCGGAAAGGCGGCAGTTCGATGGAGTCGAGGTGAGCGCGATCAACATTGACGCTGGCCACGCCGAGATGCGAATCGGTGGCGGTGTCGCCGTGGCCGGGAAAATGTTTGACCGTGGTCAGCATTCCGCCTTCATGCGCGCCATTAATATAGGCCGCGACCAGGTCGCCGACTTGTTTCGGATCTTCTCCGAAGGAGCGCGTGTTGATGATGGGATTGGCGGGGTTCGAGTTCACATCGGCGTCGGGGAAAAAATTCCAGTGAATGCCGATGGCACGGGCTTCTTCGGCGGTGATGCGGCCGAAAGTTTCGGCGTCTTCTGCATTGCCATCTCCGCCGAAAGCCATGGCATGGGGGAAGGCTGTGGTTCCCATCAGGCGCATGGAGACGCCACGTTCAAAATCGGCGGCGAAGAGCAGCGGCAGCTTCGACTCGCTCTGCAGGCGGTTAAGAAGCTCGGCGGCTTCGTAGGGCTCGCTGCGCAGGAGGTATGGACCATCGACATGGACGGTCATGGCAAACGAGCCGACGTGATATTTTTGCATGTCCTCGCGCCATTCGAGGTATTCGGGATTTTCAAGGTTGAGAAAGCTGGCGCGGCACCAGATCATGAACACCTGGCCGACTTTTTCTTCGAGAGTCAGATTGCGCAGAGTTTTCTGGGCCCATTTTTCGCCGGCGGGGGTCTGATGGATGGGGCCGGGGCGCTGATATTTGTCTTTGTCCTTGGCGGACGACGCGGGCGCGAGCACGAGAGCGAGGAGTAAAAAAGCGAGTGTACGGTGCATGCAGAGAACGATAGCAGAACCTAAGACCTAAGACCTAAGACCTAAGACCTAAGACCTAAGACCTAAGACCTAAGACCTAAGACCTAAGACCTAAGACCCGAGCTGCTGCGGTCTGCTGAATCTGCGTATCGTCGCCGAAACCTGTGAGCCAAGTGACTTCCGGCTCGCGTCGGAACCAGGTCATCTGGCGCTTGGCATAGTTGCGATGAGCCTGTTGAGCAGATTGCAGAGTTTGTTCGCGGGTCAGTTCTCCGCGAAGGTACTGCGCGGCCTGCTTGTAGCCTAGGGAAGAAAGCGGGCCTGCGGCGTTGCTGTACTTTTCGAGCAGACGCTGTGTCTCTTCGATCAATCCAGATTCGAACATTTGTTGCGCGCGGCGGTTGATGCGGTCATAAAGGGCCTGACGATCGGGATCGAGACCGAGGCGCAGAATGTGAAAGCCGCGCAACGGATCGCGCCCGCGTTGCTGCCAGAGTTCCGTCATCTTCTGGCGTGAGGCGAGGCAAACTTCGATAGCGCGGATAAGCTTGGGCGTGTCGTTGGCATGAATCTTCTCCGCAGCGGCGCGATCGAGGCGGAGCAGAATGCGATGAAGATAAATCGAACCGCGGCTTTCCGCCCGTTCGCGCAAGCGCTGACGCAATTCTTCGGATCGCTGCGGGGCGGGGAAAAGTCCATCGAGTAGGGCGCGCAGGTAGAGACCGGTTCCGCCAACGATGATCGGCAAGTGGCCGCGGGCCTTGATCTCATCGAGCACGTGGCGCGCCTGGCGGGCGTATTCGCCAGCTGTAACGTGGCCGGTGGGCGCGACGCAATCGAGCAGGTGATGCGGAGCGCGCACTCGTTCCGACGCAGTGGGCTTCGCCGTGCCGATGTCAAACTCGCGGTACATGGCGACCGAATCGCAGTTCACGATCTCACCATCGAACTGCTCTGCTAGAGAAAGAGAAAGCGCAGTCTTTCCGCTGGCGGTCGGACCCAGCACAATCACCAGCGGCGGTTCGGGCTGAACGGAAGCCACCGTCAGCGCACGCTCCAATGAATGACGTGCCAGTAGCGGATCAGCGTGAGGGCAAGCAGCAGGAAAGCGATCAGCAGCAGGCCGGAGGTTTCCGTGGCATAAATGGCGTGCCGGTCATGCTTGTGGGAATCGTTATGGCGTTGGGCATTCACCACGCCTTTATTGTACGCCGCTCAAAACTGCTGGCTGCGTTTTCTTATGCGGGCGCGGGGAAGCTGGGGCTTGATGCTACACTACGCGTCGTCGGTCTTCTATTCGGTCGTGGTCCGTCGGTCATTATTCATGCCTGCTTTTCAAGGCTATTCCCCCAGAATCGCGCGGTTTGGAGTCTTCGAACTCGACCTCGCCGCGGGTGAGTTGCGCAAGAAAGGCGCGAAGGTCCGCTTGCAAGAGCAACCGTTCCAGGTTCTTGCCTTGCTTTTGGAGCGCGCAGGGGACGTGGTCACGCGGGAAGAGTTGCGGCAGAAGTTGTGGCCGGCCGACACGTTCGTCGATTTCGATCACAGCTTGAACACCGCCGTAAATAAACTGCGGGAGACTCTGGGCGATTCGGCGTCCAATCCGCGATACATCGAGACGATGGCGCGTCGCGGATACCGGTTCATCGCACCGGTGCAGAACAGCGAGGAGGCGGAGCGTGTGGGGACGCAGGATTCCTCGCAAGCCATCCATCCCGAGCTGGAAGTACCAATCCCGCGGCGTGGGCTCACGCGCGGATTGTTTGCGCTGGTGCAGGGGATGTACCTGATTTTCTACGTGGCCGCGTTATTTCGTCTGCATGCCGTCCTGGCGATCGCGGATTCTTTTTTGCCGAACTGGGGCGCAACCGTGCTGGTGACGACGGTGATGGTGAGTGCGGGTGTGGGCATCCCGCTGCGCTGTTACCTGCTCTCCGCGGTGGCATTTGACTACCAGCGGCTCGGCGAAAAGTTCCAGCGGATGTTTCCTTTGATTCTGGCGCTGGATCAGTTGTGGGCGGTGGCTCCGTTTTTGCTGATGTCGAAGATCGGACTGGGCGCGGCTTTCGCGGCCAGCGCGGCGCTGCTCTATGTGCCGTTCTCGGAGCGGACTCTGATCCGCATGGCGTATGTGAGACGGCGAGGGCCGGACTAGCCAGTTCGAATCGATCGCCTACCGCGGCTCAGACGAGACTTCCCGGTTCAACAAAATTTGGTCTATACTCGGTGCGCTAAAGAGAGGCTGCCATGAATCAATCCCGCAGGGAAATGTTGGAGAAGTGTGTTGCGATGGGAGCGGTGACGCTTGCGACTTCCGCTTCGTTGTCCGCTATTGCCAGAGCCTGGGACGCGGCCGAAACCAAGCGGCCCACCCCATTCAACGAACTCGGTCCGTTCTATAAGGGCGGTGCGCCGCATGTTTCGGTGTTGCGCGGACCCGGCGACGCCGGCATGCCTCTTTCGGTGGCGGGAGTTGTGTACAGCGTCACCGGAGAGATTCTTCCCAACGCGAAAGTCGAAATCTGGCAAACCGATCACTTCGGCCACTACGACAACGCGGGCTATCACTATCGCTCAGTCCTGCAAGCCGACTCGAAGAGCAAGTACGGCTTCGAGAGTGTTCTGCCGGGACATTATCCAGGCCGCGTGTGCCAGCACATTCACTACCTCGTGACCGCGCCCGGATACAAGCCGCTGACCACGCAGCTCTACTTCGCGAGCGACCCGGTCTTCGATGGCGATCCGGATAAGAACTTTTCCCGCGACCCACTGATCACCAGCCGCGAGTTGGTGCGCCCGGTCATGCTCAAAGGGGATCCGCAACAGGTGGTTGCGGCCGTGACCTTCGACATTGTTCTGGAGAAAGCCTGATGCCGGCAAAAATCATGCTGTCGTCCTCGATTCTGCTGCTTGTGATTGTCTCTTTCGCCCAACCTGCCGCTAGCGCAGGGTTAAAGCCGGTAGCGTCAGTTCCCATGCCGTGTGAGTCCCGTGGGGAGAGGATTTCGCCCTTGGGAAATCAGGTTGCCGTGTGGTGCAGCGATCACACCGTGCGACTGGTGGATGTTCACTCTGGAACGACCGCGCGCAGCTTCGGTCCGGAGCCTCGGGTCTCTGCGGGCTACTATTCGCGCGACGGACGCTGGTTCGCCGTGGGTTTCGGCGACGGCACCGTAGAGGTTGTGCCCTCCTCCGGAACGGGCGAAGCCAAGCGCTGGAAGAGCGATACGCGTGGCATCGGAGCGCTGGAGTTCCTGCCCGACTCCAGCGGAATTGTCGTGGGCGCGTCAGACCGCCCGGGGCAAATTTGGGACCTTCGCGGAACGCCGAAACAAGTGGCAACGTTGCACTCCGATTTTGCCGGGTTGATCGCGTGCAGTTTCAGCCCGGACGGAAAGCTGCTGGTCACTGCCGACGGCGACACCGTGATCCGCTTCTACGATGCGGCTACCTGGAAGATGCTGCATGAGTATCGCGAATTGACGCTTGAGAGCTTTGCGGTCACGTTCACCACAGACGGCAGACGCGTGCTCGCTGGCGGCCCGGACGATCACATCACGGTGCTTGATTCCTCGACCGGCACCGAGCTTCCTAAGCTCGCCAAAGATGCGGACGCCGTTGAACTGATACGCACGTTTGGAAGCGATGGTCAGGCAATGATCAACTATTTCGACGTTGACGGGAGAAAACCGGACCACAGGTCCATTTGGAATGTGAATACTGGGCAGTCCGTCCTTTTGACGACAGATCATCCGCTCACAGGCAGTGGCATCGTTGGCGGCAAGCTTTGGGTGAGCAGCAGTAACGGGAAAGTCCTGAATATCTGGGTCTACGAGTAAGTCTACGAGCGACTGTCGACTGTCGACTGGAAAGACCCGTGCTTCCCGTGATTGTTCCAGGGAACTAAACTCACGAATTGCGCGTAATCTCGTCTAAGAGGCTTGGGCGGCGGTGTGCCTGCCCGGGCGGAGGATTCCTATGAAACGCATGAGTTTTCAAAACTGGTTGTTCATGGCTCTGACTCTCGGCATGGCGTGCTCCTGGGCTGCGGCGCCGGCGCGCGCCGATGAGTGGTCGAAGAGCTACAAGCTTACTGGCAAGCCCGATCTGCGGGTAGACACGTCTGACGCCAACATTCACGTCTCCACCTGGGACCAGAACACGATTGAAGCGAAGGTAACGACTACGCGCTACAAGATCGGCGAAGATGGCATCCGGATCGAAGAGCACCAGACGGGCGACACGGTCGAGATCAACGTGCGCTTCCCGCATCACGGCGTCACGATCAACTGGGGCAATTCAGCGAGTCATCGGGTGGAGATTAACATCCAGATGCCGCGAGCGGGCCGGGTCGACCTGCGCACCGGCGACGGCAAGATTGAGCTGGGCAACTTTAAGGGAGAGATGCAGTTGCGGAGCGGAGACGGCTCGGAGGAGATTGAAGGCGTAGACGGCCGACTGCGGGCGCAGACCGGAGACGGCCACATCCACGCCAATGGCCGCTTTGACGCACTCGATCTGAAGACGGGAGACGGGCGCGTGGAGGCGCGGGCGGCGGCTGGGTCGGCGCTGGCCACCGGCTGGAGGCTGGAGAGCGGCGATGGCACGGTCACACTCGAGGTTCCGGCAAACCTTGCGGCGGACGTGGATCTGCACACCGGCGATGGCCACATCGATCTGGACATGCCGGTCACGACCGAAGGCAAAGTCCGCGAAGGCGAAGTTCGCGGCAAACTGAACGGCGGCGGAAACCTGCTGATGATTCACACCGGAGATGGATCGATCCGGCTGCGGAAGGGCTAGCCGGGCAGGTGTCTGACAAAATGTGGTAAACTGTCTGACATGTCTACTCAACGCTTTACGGTTCGGGTTCCGGACGATTTGGGTTCAAAGCTCCGCCGGACTTCACGGGATAAGGGGCGAACGCCGTCGGAACTGATTCGACTTGCAGTCGAGAACTATCTGGAAGAGGAGCCGGTTCGAGGTTCGGCTTACGAAGCGGCGAAGGCGGCCGGCCTTATCGGCTGCGTCAGCCGTGGCCCGAAAGATCTCAGCACCAACCGCCGGCATTTTGAAGGTTTTGGAAAGAGCCGATGAGACGCCCAGCGGCGGGCCGGGTCCTGGTCGACACGGGTCCACTGGTTGCGATTCTCGACGATCAGGATGCACACCATCGGGCTTGCGTCCAAGCTCTTGCGGCCCTGGACGCCCCACTCTACACCTGCTGGCCGGTGATCACTGAGGCCGCATGGCTCTTGCGGCATTCGCCGGGCGCGGTGCGACGGTTGTTGGACAGCATCAATACGGCTTTTGTGGAGGTGCTTTCGCTGGCGGGGCCAGAAGTGCGGCCGATTGCAGAGCTCTTAGAGAAATATGAGAGTATCCGGCCGCAGCTTGCCGATGCCGCCTTGGTTTATCTGGCGGGGCGCGAACGGATCGAGACGATCTTCACTCTCGATCGGCGAGACTTCTCGATTTATCGAACAAGCCGCGGGCGTCCCTTCCGCATTCTTCCGCAACTGTAGTATTTTGGGACGCGGCAATTTCAATTTATCGGAGGATCTTTACGGCATTCGTACGCGTCTGATCGCCGCGCTCATTCCAGGAGGCGTTTCACTGCAAGGCGGAATCTCCGATGGTGAATCAGAACCGTTGCCGCGTGTGGTAGCGGAAACATCGCCAACGGTCAGCGGAACTCGAGGAACTACTCCAGTCCTTCTCTTTCCTCTTTGGTGGGGTTGTAGTAGAAGCGGAAGCGAAGCGCGAGATATTCTCCGCCAAATTCGGTGGGTAACGCCGGAAACGGATCCGAGCCGGTGATGCCCGCCCAGGCCGCGCGATCCAGGGGGACGTCCCCGGAAGTGGCTACCAGCTTCATGCCAGCAACTTTTCCATCTTTGGTAATCGCGAATTCGATGATCAGGTTCCCATGCTTCATCTGCGCGGATTCCGGAATTGCGTTATACCAATTCTGTTTCACGTCGTGCAGCACACGCTGGAGGTAAGGACCGAAGTCCACGCCCATGGTGTCGCTGAGGATCTCAAGGTTGCCCACCTGGCGGCCGTGCGCGCCTCTGCCTAATCCAAAGTCGCCGCCGCCACCCTGGCCTCCGCCTCCCCTTTTGGCTGCCCGGGCGGCCTCCTGAATCTGCTCGCCCGCCGACAGGGAGCCGCCATACTTGCTGAACTCGCTTTTGATGTCTGGCTTAGGCGGCGTTTGCAGCTGGGCGATTTGCGGAGGAGGCGCCTGCTGCGGCTGGGCCGCGGGCTGATTTTGCGCTACACCAGCCGACGGCTGAGCCGGCGCTTGCTGCGCCATCTGAGGCCCGCTCAACCCGGGCGCTCCGGGAGGCGGTGACGCCAGAATCTTGCGCAACTCCTTGACGTCCAGTTGAGGATGCCGCGTCGTCGCGATGCGGTCTTTATCGGAAATAATGTTGCTCGGCTTGTGCGGCACTTTCTGCAAGTCCGGCGGAAGTTCCAGGAAAGTCGCGTCCTTGAAGTTGGTCGTCTTTTTTGCCACGGCAACCGGATGCCACGGAAGATATTTTTCCAGCCACTCAATCTTGTACATCATGAAAATCAAGACCAGGTGGACGATGATGGAAATCCACACAGCCTCGCGGCGGCGCGAGCGCGCCAGATCGTCCTGCAACTGGATGAGCAGGTGTGGCACGCGGGCGTCGTCGTCCAGTGCCCGGTAGGCCGTTTCCCATCCCTGGGGATCGTACAGCCCAAGCTGCTCCGGTTGCGGCTTCTCGGGAGGAGCCACCGGATCCTGAAATGGAATTTGCGTGATGGGCATGAACTAAGTTTGTCCGAGCTGGGCTTGTCCGAGCCAGGCCTGTCCGTTAGACACACATTCCCCACTCTTCGTTGCATCCCGCCTTCAGAGGGTGACGCAACGAACCAGCGCGGCCAAGCTATCTTCATTTTCGCATCTTTCAAGGGATTCCGCTCTGACAAATGGCGAAGGACTTACGTGTGTAAACATTTGTAAAACGCTGCAAAATCTGCCCCTCGAACCAGAAGGCAAGTCAGCTATCATTGCGGTAGAGGAGGTCGCGCATCGCTCGTCTTCGAGCTTCGTTCGCTTCCTTCAGAGCCTTGCGTTCGTCGGCGTCCATGCTGCCCTTCGCTACGGGATCAGCAGGTTCGGGTTCGCTGCACGCGGGGCAGCGGTTGGCAAAGCCGGGTTTATCCGGCTTCAGCTCGAACTCTTCTGAGCAAACCGCACAGACTCGGATAGGAAACGCCATCTAGCCCTTCGCCTTCGCCAAGCCGCCAAGCCCAACCCGCTTCCCATGCTCGCGAATCGCGGCCACAATGTCGAGCGCAAGGCCGAGAGCGCGGCGGCCATCTTCGAGCGGCACCACCGGGGCGGAGCGCTCGCGCACCGCATGCAGAAACGACTTCAGCTCCGCATGCAAAGGTTCCTCGGAAGTCACCGGCGGCTTGGCCACTTTAATCTGTGGATTAACGGTGGGAGCGCCCGCCGCCGCTGCATCGGCGCCGACGGTGAAGACGAGCACCTCCTGGCGTCCGTAGTCGACCGAAACATACTGTTGAGGCTGGAAGAAGCGCAGCTTGCGCACGCGCTCGGTGGAGACGCGGCTGGCGGTGAAGTTGGCCACGCATCCCGATTCGAATTCCAGCCGGACGTTGGCGATGTCAACTTTGCCGGAGAGAATCGGCAGCCCCACTGCGCGAACCTCGTTCACCGGAGAATTGGCAAACGAGAGCACGATGTCGAGATCGTGGATCATCAAGTCGAGCACCACGTCGACATCGAGCGAGCGCGGTGTAAAAACGCTCAGACGGTGTACCTCGAAAAACATGGGCTGCGTGAGCAGCGGAATCGTGGCGCGCACCGCAGGGTTGAAGCGCTCAAGATGTCCAACTTGGGCGATGCGGTTGTGAGTGGCCGCCAGATGCACCAACTCATTGGCTTCGGCAAAGGATGCGGCCATCGGCTTCTCGATGAGGACGTCAATTCCCGCTTCCAAAAGCGCGCGTGCCACTTCCAGATGATGGACCGTAGGCGCAGCCACCGTCGCCGCATGGACTTCGCTGTGCGTAGTCAGCATCTGGGCGACTGAGCCAAAAGCCCGGCAGCCAAACTCGCGCGCGACAGCATCGGCGCGGTCAACATTAGGATCGACCACGCCCACGAGCCGCACCGCTTCGCCCTGTTGTTCCAGTTCCTTGTAGACGCGGGCGTGGTTGCGTCCAAATACGCCCACTCCCACCACCGCAACGGAAATCGGATTGTCAGCTTGCAGGAAGGACTCTCAGCCGGCCGGTTGCCACCAGGAAAACAAATTGTAAACGTAAAGCCAGGAAAGAGCATCTGGAAGAGATTGAGTAATTTTGCAATCGGGTCATTGTGGCGATTGAAACGCCGTTATGCTTTAAGGTGTTCAATCGCCCAATAGGAGCATCCACCCCATGCGAACCATCGCGCTGCTTACCATTTCCAACATCTTCATGACCTTTGCGTGGTATGGCCACTTGAAATACCGCGACGTGCCGCTCTTTAAGGTGATCGTGATCAGTTGGATGATTGCTTTCTTCGAATATTGCTTCCAGGTGCCGGCCAACCGAATTGGTTCCTATGAATTCAGCGCCGCACAACTCAAGACGATTCAGGAAGTAATCACCCTGATCGTGTTCTCGGTGTTCTCAGTGCTCTACCTGAAGCAGCCAGTACGCTGGAACCACGCCGTCGGCTTCGCCATGATCGTGGCCGCGGTAGCGGTAATCTTCAAACAGTGGTGAGCGAAATTTGGTAACTGGGCAATCGGGCGATTGTGCAATTTGAAAATGCTCTAGCAGGATAAGGGTTTCCAATCGCTCAATGACCCGATCGCAAAATCACTCAATCGGCCTTCGCGCTTTCTTCAGAATGGCAATCTGCCCCGCATGGTAAAGCTCATGCTGCGCTATGCCATGCAACATAAAATAGAAATCATATTTCTTGCCGGGAACGCGCTCCCAGAGACGGGACTCAGGCAGACCGGCAACAGTCTTCACCAGCACATTATGCGTGTGCTTCGCATGAGCGACGGCTTTGCGCCACGCAGCCTCAGTGGGCCTCGGAACGAGCGGGAAATTCGCAGCGCCTTCAGGCTGACATTTCTCCCCGGCCAGCCGGCGGCAGCCTGCGCCGTCCCAGGCAGCGATGTGCAGCACAAGTTCCCAAATGCTGTGAACGTCGGGCAAAGGCCTGGCCGCAGCCGCAGTGGCATCCATGCCTTCCAGCAGTTCCAGCAGAGCAGGACCATGCCAAGCGTCGCCTTCGAAGGCGCGGCGAAGCTGTTCGGCAAGCAAGGCGGGTTCGGAGTGTGGGGAGGTCATCCTTTAGCTCCGCCTCCGGGAATGCCAAGCCAACGGATTTATATGCCCCGAGCGTCTGGGAAAGGCAGCCCCATTAACCCCGCCACCGCCCCGACAGGCTAGTCCGGGCCTTATCTCCGACGGGGTCGAAGCTAGAGCCATTTGGGCAAGGCACACCGCCCATCCCCTCCGCCGCTCCGAGCCAAGCGTCCGAACCCTTACTACCTTCAGCCATGACCTTTCCTTTTTTCTTCCCTCTGATGACTAACCTTAACAAAGATCCAGAGGGCGGGCACGTAAGAGAATATATTTGATTAACAGTACCTATTCCCGAAATCAAAACAGCAATCAGGAAATATCAGGAGGGGCAATGAAACCTATTTTGATTCTAGTCTTCGCGTTCACCTCTCTGGCGGCGGTGGCGCAAAACGGATTCGACCCCGTAATTCCTGACAGGCCTGTTGAGTTTTCACAGGTCAACGATTCCTATGCGTGGGTGCGAGGGCATTGGGCTGCTGTTGACCCGACCGACAAAAAGGGTGAGATGACGGGCCCATCCACCTCGGAAATCTCTTGCAACCAGAGCGGCAAGACCTGCACTGACACGAATGCGAATATAGTGGTCATGGGGAACACATTCGCGCTGTCCGGCGGGTACGACGAGTACACGATCGAACGATGGAACAGTAAGGAGATTGTGGCAAGCAACGTCGGCGGAGACTGCCGGGTCCGCAACGTCATCAAATTCGACCGCGTGCAGAAGCGCGTCTACTGGATGCAAACGTTGTCAGAACCTATTGGCGATCTTCCGAAAGGACTGAGGGACACCTGCAAACTCGTGGGCATGAACCTTGAACTGAAAGATAGCACGCTGTGGGTGAAGAAGTGAGGCGAACGATCAGGGAACGTCCGCCACAACCGCAATCCCCGCAGCATTCGCCGCGTCGACAATTTTATCGCCATCGAGCAGCAGGCATTTCCCCGCATCCAACGCGAGGCAGGTCGCACCAGCGGCCTGCATGACTTCAATGGTCTTCACTCCGATCACGGGAACATCGAACCGCATATCCTGATTAGGCTTGGCGATCTTCACCACGGTGAGGGCGTGGCTGAGGGTGGAAGCGTCGCCGTGCAGCGAGCCCATGATGCGGCCGGCGCGCTCGATGGTGGCGTCGGTGCCCTCCATGGCTTCGACCGCCACGCAAGCCGTTTCGGCGATCACGACGGTCTGGCCAATATCGTGCTGCGCGAGTTGGCGTGCCACAGCGCGGCCGTAGTCGATGTTCTTGAGTTCCTGCTCAGTAGTCCCACGGCGCGTCAGCGTTCCCGATTTTACCAGCAGCGGTTCGAGCAGTTCCGTGGAATTCTCCAGCGTGATGCCTTCCTCCGCAAGCACCTTGGCCACGGCGCCGAGCAGGCTGTCGGTATTGCGCGTGGCAAGTGAGAGCAAAAGCTTGGCCATCCGCCAGTCCGGCCGGATAGCCGAAAAAATCTGCTTATGCTTAACCTGCCCGGCCATCACGGCGCGCCGCACGCCTTCCCGCTGAAAGGTCTCGATCAGCTTCGAAAGCTCGCCCAGCGAAAGCCAATGAACACAACTCGCCCCCCGATCCTCAATCTCCGGAAAGGCTTCCTCCGTGATCGCCACCACGACCACTTCGTATCCCTGCGCGCGAGCCGCGTCGAGCACGAGCAGGGGAAACTTGCCGTTGCCAGCGATAAGCCCGATGCGCATAAGTAGTGGTTAGTGTTCAGTGGTCAGGGGTCAGTGCCGGTTTTTACTGGCCACTGATCACTGACCACTTTACTTAATCACTCCTCGCTCCGACGCCTCGATAAAACGAATCAGCATATCCACATCTTCTCCCCGGTCGGGTTCAGCCTTCAGCTTGTCCAGCGCCTGCGATGTATTCATCTTCGAGGACAACAGAGTCTTGTAGGCATGGTGAATCTTGCCGATGCGTTCCCTGGAAAAGCCACGGCGCTCGAGGCCAACTTTATTCATTCCGTACGCATGCGTGTCGCGCGCAGCCGAAGTCATCGAAAACGGCAGCACATCCTGCGTGATGGTCGTCCCGCCGCCGATATAAGAGTGAGCGCCAATGCGCACGAACTGATGCACCGGGCAAAGCGCGCCAACCACGGCCCACTCTTCCACGGTCACATGACCGGCCAGCGTCGCCCCGTTCACCAGCATGCAGTGGTCACCGATCACGCTGTCGTGCCCGATGTGCGCGTAGGCCATGATCAGCGTGTGGCTGCCAACTCGAGTGACGCCGCCGCCTTTGACCGTGCCGCGGGTGATGGTGACGCACTCGCGAATCTCGTTGTGGTCGCCGATCTCCAGCCGGGTCGGCTCGCCTTTGTAGGTAACATCCTGAGGATCCATGCCGATAGCGCAAAAGGGAAAGAAGGCGTTATCGGCGCCGATCTTCGTGGGCCCTTCGATCGCGACGTGCGATACCAGGCGGCAGCCCTCGCCGAGTTCGACCTCAGCGCCGATCACGCAGTAAGGGCCGACCTGACACGACGCCGGCATACTCGCTCGCGCATCAATGATGGCGGTGGGATGAACATTCATGATCGAGTCTTTGAATCATGGGGAGATCGACTCATCGCGCCGGCTGGAAGGCTCGGGTTCATTCCGCAGCCGCGCCGTCGCCCGCGCCATCGGAACCCTGGCCGCGTCCGCGCGAGCTGTCAATGAGCTGGCACGACACGATCGCTTCTGCCACCTTCTTGCCATCAACATAAGCCACGCCCTGCATTCTCACCGCGATCATGCGCGTAATAGCCCGCCAGCCCTTCACTTCCACTTCGATCCGCAACTGGTCGCCCGGGCTCACCGGGCGGCGAAACTTCGCCCGCTCAATCCCCGTAAACACCATCACCTTGTCGGTGCGATCCTCCACCTCGGTGAGCAGCAGCGCGCCACCGGCCTGCGCAATGGCTTCCACAATCAGCACTCCCGGCATGATGGGCAATCCGGGAAAATGCCCTTTGAAAAAAGGTTCGTTGATGGTGACGTTCTTTATGGCCACGATGCGCTCTTTGCGCTTCAACTCCAGCACGCGGTCAATGAGCAGAAGAGGATAACGGTGCGGCAGAATTTTCAGGATCTCGTGTATGTCGAGCCCGGTCTTGGATGCGGCCGCGTCGATCACGGGAGGAGTGCTTTCAATCATAGTTCGTCTGGATTTAGCTTCGTCCAATCAGCCTGAAGATTATACTGTACCGCATTGTATTCAATGCGAGGCAACTCCCGGCGGCGAAAGGAAAGTGTGTCGGGCAAGAAAATAACAAGATCAGTGGTAGTTCCGCGGCCATCGTGGGCCGATCGCCTCCGCTGTTTCTCAGAACATCAACACAGGATTGTGAACACGATTCGCGAACTCGTAGAAATCGAATCCCCCAGCGACAACAAGCAGGCAGTCGACCGCATAGCCGCGTTCCTCGCACAAAAGTTCCAAGCGCTCGGCGGACGAACTCAACTCCATCGCAGCAACGACTTCGGCGACAGTCTTCAGATCGATTTCAGCGGCGAGGCGCATAGCAAGCCGGTCCTGCTGCTCGGCCACTATGACACTGTTTATCCGCTGGGCACGCTCGCGAACATGCCCTGCAAAATCGACAACGGACGCCTGCGAGGCCCCGGCGTTCTCGACATGAAATCAGGCATCGCGTTGATGCTCCATGCCATCGAGTGGCTGCAAGCCTGGCACAGCACGCTGCCGCGGCCAGTCACGGTTTTTCTGGTTTCCGATGAAGAAGTGGGTAGCCATTCTTCGCGAAAGATCACGGAGGCCTTGGCGAAAGCGTCCGCCGGAGTGCTGGTGCTCGAACCCGCCGCCGGGCTCCGAGGCGCGGTCAAGACCGCCCGCAAAGGCGTAGGAGAATATACCCTGCGCGTGAAAGGCGTAGCGGCCCACGCCGGACTCGATCCCGGCAAAGGCCACAGCGCGATATTAGAGCTGGCGCGCCAGATCGCGGCAATCGCGAAGCTGAACCACCTCCGGCAAGGCCTGTCAGTAAATCCAGGCGTCATTCAGGGCGGCACGCGCACGAATGTGATTGCCGCAGAAGCGTCTGTCGGCATCGACATCCGCATTAAGAAAGCGAAACAAGCCTCCGGCATCGACCGCAAGCTGCACTCCCTCAAGCCCTTCGACAAGCACTGCAAACTAGAAGTGACCGGCAGTATCAATCGCCTCCCGATGGAGCGAACTGCCGGAGTGGTAGCGCTGTACAAAAAGGCTCATAACATTGCAAGCCAGGTTGGCTGGAAGCTCGCAGAAGCCGCGGTCGGCGGCGGTTCCGACGGAAACTTCACCGCCGGCCTCGGCATCCCCACGCTCGACGGCCTGGGCGGCGTGGGCGAGGGCGCACACGCCGTCCACGAATTCATCGTCATCTCCGAATTACCGCGTCGCGCGCTGTTACTCGCAGGCATGATCGAAAACGTTTAAGGACCACTCTCCGGACCCAGCACCAGAAAGTAATCCATCTTGTCGCCCTTCACAAAGTCGTACTGTTCGAGCAGCCGGTAACCCGCCTGCGCAGCCTCACGCAAAACGACGTTGCGGCCCACGCCGTGATCCTCGCCATTTCCATTCCGGTCGATAATTCCAACCCGCGCGCCCGCACGCAGCGCCCCCCGCAGGTTCCGCAACAAAGCAACCGGCTCTGCAACTTCGTGATAAGTCTTAAGCAGCAGCACGGCATCGACGGCGCCCGCGGGAAGAAGAGGGTCGTCAGGTTTGCCGAGAATAGTTTTCACGTTGCGCAACTTCTCCGTCTGCGCACGCTCGTCAATATGCCGAATCGATTCCGGATTAATGTCGACGGCATAAACCACCCCTGCATCGCCCACGCGACGCGCCGCCCGCACCGTGAACCAGCCCGATCCGGCTCCAATATCGGCAACGGTTTTCCCGCGCCTGATCCCGAGAATTTCCATGACGCGGTCGATCTGCAGGCGCTTATCCCGCCCCGGAGAATCGAAAATGGAAAGATCTCTGGTGTAAGGTTCGCTGGTCTTGCGATGTTCGCCCGGTGCGGAGGCCGTGGCCTGAACGGAACTTTGCGCTGAAACGAGCGGCAGCGCTTGGCACGAAACGAATAATGCCAGCATCAGAACACGACGTTTCAGAATCACCGCGAGCCTCCAGGAACCACCCTCTAAGCATAGACTTCAATAGGACGGCTTGGTGAGCATTGATGGCTTGGCGGTCAGAAAATGACAGCGCCTGTTTCTTTGACTCCGAAGTTCGCATGGCCTAGACTTTTCGCAGGGACTTCGGACGCCTCACACACAGCATTCGCGCGGAGTGCCCGGAAAACCCCGGTGGAGGGACTTATGGGTGAAGGTCTTTTTCAGCCCTTGCACTTGCTGATAATCATAGCGATCATTCTTCTGATCTTCGGCACCAGTAAGTTCGCTGCGCTTGGCAAGGGCATGGGCGAAGGCATCCGCAACTTCAAAGCCGCAATGAAAGACCCCGAAGAAGAAAAGAAAGAGAAGAAAGAGGAAGAAAAAAAGTCATAGCCTTGCGGTGCTTTACGGCCAATCAAACCACCCCACGCTCTCGCATCATCCGATAAACCAGCGCCACCGGCAGGCCCACCACATTGCTGTAGTCGCCTTCGATGCGCGGAATCCACCGCGAAGCCACGCCCTGAATCGCATAAGCCCCGGCCTTGTCCATAGGCTCGCCGGTGGCAACATAGAAGCGGATCTCATCATCTGAAAGTTCGCAAAAGGTCACCAGAGTACTCTCCGAAGCGGTCTTGGTGTTACTGGCCACTGACCACTGACCACTGGCCACTGGTCCCACGACGCACACCCCAGTAATCACCAAATGCGTCCTCCCCGACAACAATCGCAACATGCGCGCAGCATCTTCTGCACCGCGAGGTTTGCCAAGAATAACGTCGTCCACGACAACGATTGTATCCGCGCCGAGCACACATGCCTGCGGATTGCTCTGAAAAACTGCCAGCGCCTTCGTCCGAGCCAGCCGCTCGGCGCACTCTCGTGGAGCTTCCCCAGCAAGCGGAGTTTCGTTGATATCGGCGGGTTGCACGGTGAACGGAATCCCGGCGTTGCGCAGCAACTCTTGTCGGCGCGGCGAAGCAGAAGCGAGAACGAGCATGAGGTGTCATTCTACGGGTTGCCTGGCAAGGTTGGGAGAGTATAAAGCGGGGCCTGCTAAAGCGAGCCCGGAAAGGAAAAGGCCTCGAACAATCGAGGCCTTCAATGTTCTGGGCAGCACGGCACCCCGCGACAGAATCAGTATGACCCTGCCATCAAAAAGAATCAAGTTACTTTTGTTGGGAGCTTATCCTCGCGTTTCGCCCCCACTGAACCTACGCTTCGCAACAGAAGCGTGGACCCGACGGGATTCGAACCCGCATCTGCTACCGTCGCGAGGTGCCGTGTTTCCGTTACACCACGGGCCCACAGAAACAGTACCGCTAAGCGGGAAGAGAATCACACATCTGGCAAGCGCTTTTTTGAAGTGAGAGCCCAAAACAGGAATCACACCTTGCCTGTTAAAATCAGGTCAGCCCGCACCTATGGACGCAATCTACCTCCGCAACTTTGCCATCATCGCGCATATCGACCACGGTAAATCCACCCTGGCCGACCGCCTGCTGGAACTGACCGGATCGTTGACCGCGCGCGAGATGCAGGCCCAGGTACTCGACTCCATGGACCTCGAGCGAGAGCGCGGCATCACCATCAAGGCCCACGCCGTCCGCATGATGTACACCGCGCACGACGGTCAGACCTATCAACTCAACCTGATCGACACCCCCGGCCACGTGGATTTTTCCTACGAGGTGTCGCGTTCGCTGGCCTCGTGCGAAGGCGCGCTGCTGATAGTCGACGCGTCGCAAGGCGTGGAAGCGCAAACCCTCGCCAATGCGTATCTCGCGATCAATAACGGCCTCGAAATTATTCCCGTCATCAACAAGATCGATCTGCAAAGCGCCGACATCCCCCGCACCAAAGAGATGATCGAAAGCGCCGTAGGGCTCGATGCGTCCGACGCCGTGCTCATCAGCGCGAAAACCGGCCAGGGTGTGCCCGACGTTCTCGAAGCCATCGTAAAACGAATTCCGCCGCCGAAAGGCAATCCTGACGCCCGTCTTCAGGCGCTGATCTTCGATTCCTGGTTTGACTCCTATCGCGGCGTGGTGATACTCACCCGCGTGTTTCAAGGAACGTTGCGCAAGGGCCAGAGAATTCGCCTGTGGTCAAACGGTACAACTTTCGACGCGGAAACTCTCGGAGTGCAAAGCCCCAAGCCGGTCGAGATCGACGAACTGAAAGCCGGCGAAGTCGGCTTCCTGATCGCGAATATCAAGAATGTAGCCGACACAAAAATCGGCGACACCATCACCGACGACGCCAACCCCGCCTTCGAAGCCCTTCCCGGCTTTGAAGAAATCAAGCCCATGGTCTTCGCCGGACTCTACACCGTAGACGCCCACGAGCACACCCGCCTGCGCGAAGCGCTGGAAAAACTGCGCCTGAACGATGCATCATTCTTCTTCGAGCCGGAAAGTTCCGTAGCGCTGGGCTTCGGATTCCGTTGCGGCTTCCTCGGCCTCCTCCACATGGAGATCATCCAGGAGCGTCTCGAGCGCGAGTTCGCGCTGGAACTCATCACCACTGCACCCGGCGTGCGCTACAAAATCTACAAGACCGACGGCGGAATGATCGAGGTCGACAATCCGTCGCGCTGGCCCGACCCGAGCGAAATCGCACGAATCGAAGAGCCGGTAATTCTTGCCACGATTCTCACCAACGAAGAATACGTCGGCGGAATCCTGAAACTGGTCGAGGACAAGCGCGGCAAGCAAAAAACCTTCGAGTACGTAAGCTCGTCGCGCGTGATGTTGCACTATGAGTTACCGCTGAATGAAATCGTTCTGGATTTCTACGATCGCCTGAAATCGGTCTCGCGCGGCTACGCTTCGCTCGACTATCACCTCGCGGACTATTGGGAATCGCCCATGGTCAAGCTCGACATCCTGGTTGCGGGCGAGCCGGTCGATGCCCTCTCCATCATCGTGCATCGCGATTTTGCCTACGAGCGCGGCAAAGCGCTGGTCTCGAAAATGAGGCAACTCATCCCCCGGCAAATGTTCGAAGTGGCAATCCAGGCCTCCATCGGCGCGAAAATCATAGCCCGCGAAACCGTCTCCGCCATTCGCAAAAACGTCATTGCAAAGTGCTACGGCGGCGACATTTCCCGCAAGCGCAAGCTGCTCGAGAAGCAGAAAGAAGGCAAGAAACGAATGAAACGGATCGGCCGCGTCGATATCCCCCAGGAAGCTTTCCTGGCGGTTCTGAAGGTCGGCGAAGACAGCAATTGACGAAGGGAATAATCTCCGGTTTGCCCGTCATCCGGGAGTAGTGGGTCATATCGAGCAAAGCTGCCGGCGGCTTGTGCTTTAGAACTTGTAATTCACCATTACCGAAAAATACGCTGTGTTCTTTCCTGGAGGCTGTGTTTCGCGAAGGTATGACCCAACCTCATAGTACGCTGCCACGAACCGCACGGTGGTATGTCGGTCCACATGCCAAACGATGATCAATCACATGCGTTTCACCCACGTATCGCGACCGCGATGTCTGCCCCCGTGCGTAGGAACATGCCGGCTTGAGAATAGAGTCCATCGGTGGCTTCTTTGTCGCCATAAAAAGAAGTTATCGACATTGAGCGAAAGACTCTTCGATAGCCGCATACCAACGCTCGGGTGGGCGACGATTGCGTTGAGCGATCCGCTCGTGAAGACCATGTCGCCATAGTACAGGCCCGAAGGAAACAGCGGATAAAACGTCTGAAGGTCAACGTTCTGCCGGTCTTTGTCGCCGCTGGAAATTGCTCCCTGAAGTCCGAGAATCGGTTCGAGAGTCGGATGCTGCCGAATTTTTGGAAGTGAGTAGGACAGTCCATCCGCAAACTTCCATGCCAGCAGTCGCCCCAATCCGAAAGTTCCTAACTGTAAATCTCCCTCTTGGATGAAGGCTAATTTGCTCGCCGTCTCGTGAGCTCTGACTCCCAGCGTGTTCCGTCGCTCGCGAGCAGCCCCTTGGTCAAACTGAGCATTCTTACGTTCTAGCCCGAGGTAATAGAAGTCTAGTTGTCGGACGAACGATTGTTCCTTTTTATCGGTGGCCCAGATTCCCCAAAACGTTTGGGTGTGATCGGGAGCGTCATCGAAGAATCCAGGGGTGGTCACTACAGGTTTTGCGGCAAAGATATCGATGCGCCAGTCTTGTGGCCGTAGGATCAGCTTGATCCCGTCAAGAGGCCGACGGACGTTTGGATCGCGAATTGAAACAAGGCTGCCGTCGCCGTAGTTAAGGTTTTGGCGGCCGACGCGAACCTCGATTGGAATTTTGTGCTGTTGCGTTGACGATCTCAGTTCGAGAAATAGTTGGCTGACGTCAAGTTTGTCCTCATCGATCGCGGGCCTGGGGCCCCCATTGCGACCGAACTCAAGACCACTCTGGAGTTCCGCAAACATACGCACCGACGGACCAAGGTGAAAGTCCCCGTGGCTGATTAGTCGGTTGAGGTAATAGCCGTTGCGATCCTGTGGTCCGCTGCCCCAGTTGTAATTGCGGTAGACCTCATATGAGCCGCGTAATTCTGCGCCGAAGGAGGCGTACCAGAATGGTCGTCCGAGCCCGATGCACTTGAGTGGGTCCCAAAAGTCGTCACGCCCGTTCGCGTGGCGACACAAACCGCTCCAGTCCTCCTCACTGCGATCCAGTTGATAATCCGGCATGCCTGAGCCGCCCGCGGTCACCTGCGCGCCATCGGCATTGGTGACTTGCGAGGATTGCGCAGGGGTAGGATGTGACTGCGCCCAAATCGGTACGGCTGCACCGACTACAAGAGCAGCGGCCAACAATTGCTGCGCCCGCCGCGTTCCTCGTGAAGGACGGGATCTGTTGCAGCGGGCCGCTGCCGTCAGCCTGTCAGCGGGACCACGCAACCCGGAGAACAGTCCCACTTACTTTCCGTAGGCCTGGGCGATCTGGCCGACGAGCTTGGCCCAGCCCATATCCATGGCCGCGTAGACCTCGCTGGCCTCCGGTCGAGCATTGTCTTTGAGGATTTCCACTATCAAGGTCGTGTAGTCCGAAACGAGGACGCCCGCCTGTAGCATGCGTAGAAGCCCAGCTTGCCGTTTGGTCTCGCTGAATGTTCCAGAGGCGTCAACCGCCACATAGGCGTCGAGCCCCTTTCCCACGGCTGTGATGGCCGGAAAAGCCGCGCAGACTTCGAGCGAGATGCCGGCGAAGATCAGCTTCTTGCGCTTGGTCGCCTCGATCGCGTGAGCCACGCGCGCGTCGTCGTAGGCATTGACCGATGATCGATCGATGATTTCAATCCCTGGCAACGCTTCCACGAGTTCGGGGAATGTCGGACCCCACATGCTGTCACGCGCTGTCGTGGTAACGACGATTGGGAGTTTCAGTGCTTTCGCAGCTTTGGCCAGGGCTACTACATTGTGTTTCAGCTCGCCGGTCGAATAGTCACGGACGCCTGTCATGAGACCGACCTGATGATCGACGAGAATGAGCGCGGCATTTTGGGAAGTCAGCGGTTCGTAAGGACGCTCTTGATTATTCATTGCATTCTCCTTTTGCTGTGATACTGGTTTCAGCCAGCTATCGGACCGATCATTTATTTTCCTTTACGTTCCGTTTTATAATAAAAGCGTACCGATGTCAATTGAATTTACGCTACGTTCCGTTAAACTTAGTTCCATGAAGAAGAACGTGCTTCCGACTGCGCGCAAAGGCCGGCCACCAAGTGAGATGGCGGCATCGCATGCCGCCATCATGGATGCGGTCTACACCCTGCTTCAGGAAAAGTCAGTCCGAGACTTGACCATAGAAGAGGTCGCCAAGCGGGCCAGGGTCGGCAAACCCACCCTTTATAAATGGTGGCCGACCAAGGCAACCTTGGTGTTGGCCATGCTCTGCGAGCGGATGGCTCCCAACCTGGAGAAGCCGACGGTCCTGACTGCGGAAGAGTCTCTGCGCTTTCGGGTACGGCGCTTGATCGACGCCTTCAGCGGGCCGTTTGGCAAGATTGTGGCCGGGCTGATCGCCGAGGGCCAGAGCGAGCCGGCCATACGTCAGGCGTTTTTCGACCGATGGGTTAGTCCTCGGCGGACCGCTACCATCGCCGATCTGCAGCGGGGCAAGAATGCAGGCGAGTTGCGGTCAGACACAGAACCTGACCTGCTGAACGACGCGATCTTTGGCGCGATCTATTATCGCTTCTTATTGGGCTCGGGCCCGTTTACCAGACGGTTCGGGGAAGAATTGGTCGAGCAAGTCATCCGTGGGCATCGCTCGGGAAATGCCCGGAGTTAATGGAAAGCGAGAACGCGAGCTTCGAGGATAAGCCTCGTCGATGGCCGCCCATTCGGCAAGGTCGTCTTCGCCATCTGCCGACTTTGATGTACCCACGCCATGCGGGCAGCGGTCAAGTTGACGCATGACCGCCATCCGCCAATCTAGCCGTATGATGCCGAGCGGATTGTCGGCTAACCGGAAACTATCCAGAAACGGGCTTCTGGGACCTGGCATCTTCTAGTGCCCAAACGCTTCAGTCAGTGCTTATGATGGCTTGCCCCGCCCAGAGACCTGGAATTCAAAGATCAGGAACCCCCAAATGTGCAAATCTCCAAAGTGGGTATAACCTGACATTGCGTGGCTCCCGCCCATGTTAATGCCGAGTGAATTGCCTAACTGGTTACTATTCAGGACTTTAACGAGCGGAGGCCGCGGAAAACCAAATCCCTTCCACCATCTTTTTTGCTAGCACATTCCAGCCCGGCCAGCGTTCCACAAGTTTTTGCACAGCTACACTCCGAGGGCGCAACTCGAATCGCCTAAGGGACTTACGCCCCAGACTTACAGGGAATCCAGTATGCCGGCGAATTACTCCTCCGGCTCCATGCCGCCCTCAGCCATCATCTCGAACCGGGTGCAGTTCTTTCGGAAAGCCAGCACCAGCTTGCCCGTAGGCCCGTTGCGTTGCTTCGAAATAATGATCTCCGCCTTACCCTGCAAGTCGGGATCGTCCTGCCGGTAAACTTCCTCGCGAAAGATGAACATCACCAGATCGGCGTCCTGCTCAATCGATCCCGACTCGCGCAGATCAGAAAGCTGCGGACGATGGTCGCCGCCCCGGCTTTCCGGGGCGCGACTCAACTGCGAGAGCGCAATCACCGGAACGCTGAGTTCCTTGGCCAGCGCCTTCAGTCCGCGCGAAATTGCCGACACTTCCTGCGTGCGGTTTTCGTAACGCTTGCTTCCGCCCGACATCAGCTGCAGATAATCAACGATGATTAGGTCCAGCCTTCCCTGCTGCGCTTGCTTCAATCGCCTCGCCTTGGCGCGCATCTCGCTCAACGATATGCCGGGAGTGTCGTCGATGAAGATCGGCGCGTGCGCCAATTGCTCCATTGCGCGCACGACTTTGCGCGTGTCATCCTGCCAGAGCGAGCCGGTGCGCATCTTGTGCGCATCCACTTCCGCCGTCGAGCAGAGCAGGCGCAGCAACAGCGCCTCGCGCGACATTTCCAGGGAAAACACTCCCACCACCTGCTGATCCTTGATCGCGGCATTCTCCGCGATGTTCATAGCAAACGCCGTCTTGCCCATGGAAGGCCGCGCCGCAATAATCACCAAGTCTGATCGTTGCAGCCCGCTGGTCATCTCATCAAGATTTTCGTAGTGCGTGGCCAGCCCAGTGATGCGTTGCCCGCGTTGCAGCAGAGCATCCACCGAGCCAAACGACTCCCGGACAATCTCCTGCACGCCCATGAAGCCGCGCCCAATGCGCTTCTCCGACAACTGAAAGATCGCAGCCTCGGCATCGCTAAGTACCTCCTCCGCCAGATCGGACTGATCCGCCGCCCGCGCAATCGCCGTATTCGCCGCGTGAATCAGCCCGCGCAGCAAAGCCTTGTCGCGCACTATCTTGACGTAGTGCTCGATGCTGGGTCGGTCAGGCACGCCATCCAGCAAACTCGACACGTACCCCACATCGCCGATCGCCTGCAGATCCTTGTGCCGGTCGAGTTCCTCGATCAGCGTGATCATGTCGATCGGCCGCGAGGACTCTGCCAGATCCACCATGCGCCCATAAATCCGCCGGTGCGAGTCCAGCGAAAAATCTTCGATGCGAAGATGCTCCGCGGCCTGGTTATAAGCAAAGTTATCCAGCAGAATCGCGCCCAGAATCGAGCGCTCGGCTTCAACGTTCGCAGGAAGAGTGCTGATGCTGTAATCGGTGGTCGCCATAATTCCGAACTAAGCTCTGCCGCAATCTACGCCTAGCATAAGCGAACAAACAGCGAAGTGCCAAATGAATTTGTGCAGAAGCTGTGAACCCAGCCGTTATCCTGTGGAAGTCCCGCGAAAACAGGTCCGATACAAGAAAGCTCCGCGCACTCCGCGGTTTTTCTCAGCGTCCTCCGGTGTAAGTCTTTGAACGAGAGCCTGAAAAGGTTTATCCCTGCAGATCCGTGAAAATCCGTGGCAAGGGGTTCTTGTCCAAAAAACAAATGCGGCGCCGACCAGCCATCGGCGCCGCATCGTTCGTGGATCTCTCGTCTTGCCTTCCCGCCGCTAGGAGCGGCGAGACGATGGTACTGGTCCGACAGCGCTCACAAGGAGTGCCACATTTACCAGTACGGACTGCAGAAGCCTGATTCGGAGAATCACTTCTCTGCAACCCCTGCGGCTAGCCAGCTGCCCAGCCCACTCAAGAGCGGACTGGTGGAGGAGGCCGCAATGCCCGGGCAACCGACACGCGCTCGCGCGCGTTTCCGAATTTCCCCTGGCAATTCACCCTCGAGAATTGCCAGTCTGCCACCGGCGTCACCGCAATCATCCATTGGCAAGCTTTGAGAATTGCCACGTATTCGCTGAACCCACTTTGTCCCGGAATGTTGCGGCGAGCAACAGAAAAACATTTCCCCCTTGTGCGGAAGCTGTGGACGACGAGACTTCCTTGTGGAAAGCTGAGGAAAAGTGTGGAGGAAATCACGAGAAAGAGACTTGCTAAGCCGCGCGCCTCATTAGCCCAGAATAAGGCCGTGTATGACGAGCGTTACATTGGGATTGATCGTCTTCCGCCCTTACAGGGCTTGATTTCGCCCTCGAAAAGGAAGCCCAGGGCTTGCGCCCTAGGCTGCATTCTTGCGCCGCTTCGCGGCTAAGGCGGACAGAGCCTGCCCTGAGCTTTCCGAAGGGAGCGTCCGCCCCACACGAAGTCGGTTAGTCCCTAACTCCATCCATAAACGCCCGCAGCTTCCGCGACCTTGACGGATGCCTTAGTTTCCGCAGCGCTTTGGCTTCGATCTGGCGGATGCGTTCGCGGGTTACTGCGAAGGACTGGCCTACCTCTTCGAGAGTGTGTTCACTGCCGTCTTCCAGGCCGAAGCGCATTTTGATTACTTTTTCTTCGCGCGGGGTTAACGTGCGCAGGACTTGTCCGGTCTGGTCTTTGAGGTTCACGTTGATTACCGCTTCTGCGGGCGAGACTACGGCGCGGTCTTCGATGAAGTCGCCGAGGTGCGAATCTTCTTCTTCGCCGATTGGGGTTTCGAGGGAGATTGGCTCCTGCGCGATCTTCAGCACCTTGCGGACTTTCGCTACTGGAATGTCCATGCGCTTGGCGATTTCTTCGCTGGTGGGTTCGCGTCCCAGCTCCTGCACCAGTTGCCGCGAGGTGCGGATCAGTTTGTTGATGGTTTCGATCATGTGCACCGGGATGCGGATGGTGCGCGCCTGATCGGCGATGGCACGCGTGATCGCCTGCCGAATCCACCACGTCGCGTAGGTCGAAAACTTGTAGCCGCGGCGGTATTCGAACTTGTCGACGGCTTTCATCAGGCCGATGTTGCCTTCCTGGATTAAATCGAGGAACTGCAGGCCGCGGTTGGTGTACTTTTTCGCGATCGAAACTACGAGGCGCAGGTTGGCCTCGATCAGCTCGCGCTTGGCCTGCTCGGCGTCCATGTCGCCCTGGATGATTTCGCGCTGGGTTCGCTTGATCTCCTGGAACAACAGGCCGGCTTCGGCTTCGAGCTTTTCGATTTCGCCGCGGACAGCTCTTGCCTGGCGGCGGTATTCTTTTTTCTGGTCTTCGCTGCGGGTGGCGTCAGCTTTGCGCTCGAGGTTGCCAGCCTGACGGTCGAGCGAACGCATGCTGTCGACCGTCTTGTTGACGCGGTCGATCAGGCGCTTGCGCTCGGCATTGGTGAATCCCAGCTTGCGCACTGCTAGCGAAACGCGCACGATGGCGCGGGCCAAGTTGCGGCGGGCGCGGCGATGATCCTTGGGACGCTTTTTCAGGGAGACCGTCGCGTATTTCTCCTGCAGCAGGCCGGCCTTTTTGTACAGCTTGGCCATGGCGTCGATCTTGCCGGTAAATTCGTTCAGCCGGTTCTGCAAAATCTCGTCGGTAATCTCCTCTTCGTCGAAGGTGACAACTTCTTTGATGGAGCGCACACCCTTCTTCAGGTCCTCGCCCATAGCCAGCAATTCATGGATGACAATCGGCGAGCGGGAGAGCGCCTTGAGCACGCGAATCTGGCCGCGCTCTATCCTCTTAGCGATTTCGACTTCGCCTTCGCGCGTGAGCAGCGGAACGGTGCCCATCTCGCGGAGATACATGCGGACGGGGTCGTTGGTTTTTTCGAGAGCGCCAGGAGTCAGATCGAGTTCGACGTCCTCGCCCTCTTCGCCTTCTTCGAACTTCTTATCGAGCGCGGCGGAAGGCAGCTTGGGGCCTTCCAGCACGTCGATGCCTTGCGTGCCGATTGTAGTCAGCAGGTCGTCCAGGTCTTCGGGACTCACGACGTCGTGAGGGATTAATTCGTTTACCTGATCGTAAGTCAAATAGCCTTTTTCCTTGCCGGCGTCGACCAGCTTCTTAATGTCGTCGTACTTGTCTTCGAGAGCCAAAGGTAGTCCTCAAATTCTTCAATTCGCTCGCGGGGAGCGTGTGGTACAGTTTGAAAGGTGGGAATCTGGGGTCGCGCGGAGTTGTGCGCCTAGCACAAACTTACAGACTATAGCACAGTAACTATCGCTCCGTCTATCAGTTGCCCCGTAGATGGTCCCGCCCGTCCGCCGCTAAATCTAAGTGTCCCAAACGGTTAGATGACTTTAATGGTTGTTTTGTTTCATGCACTTTTCTTGTTGCCCGGCATATTCTTTAGCCCGTCCTCGGCCAGGCTGGGATCTCTGAGCGCGCGGCTCAGGCGATCTTTTTCGAGCAGCAACTCATTCCTAAGTGCTTTATCGTCGCCGACTCCTGGCTTGGTCAGTTCGCGCTGCACTTGTTCGAGGCGGCGCCGTAAGTGAATGCGGCGCAGGGCGCGCACTGCGCCCTCCAGGCGCTCGGCGCTTAGTTCTTCGTCCTCTTTCAGCAGGATTGAGGCGAGCATCCGGCGTTCGGTTTCGGAGCAGGGCACCTCCATAACATCGGCAACTTTGGCCCCGGCATTGAGCAGGGCATCGATCAACGATTCGGTGGCCAGGCCGCGATGCAGACCTTCGCTCTGGAAGGCGTATTGGGCCTGACGGGCCGGGTCGAACTCTTCGTCTTTAAGAAAGTCGCGCTTAATAAAGTCGCGGGCGCCGTCGCGGGGGGAGAGATGCTCATCCGGGTGCATCTGGCGCGCCGAAGCGAGGGCGCGGATCAGGATGCGCTCGGCATCGGTTGCCTGGGCTTCCGCCGGAGCCTTCACTGAGGTTGCCGAACGCTCCGAGGCTACGTGGCGCAGTTCCTGGCGCAAAACCGCGGAATCGATGCCCAGCTTCTGCGCGATCTCCTGGGCTAGCTCATCGCGAACGATGCGGCTGGGGACGCGCTGAATATGCGGCAGCAGGTAGTTCACCGCATTTTTTTTGCCTTCGGCGCTGCGCACCGGAAAATTGCTGCGCGCTCGGTCGATCAGGTAATCGAAGTATTTCTGGGAGCCGCGGAGGGCTTCGCCGTAGGTGTCCTTGCCTTTGCGGCGGATGTAGAGGTCGGGATCGAATCCCTGCTCTAGCGTCAGCACCTTGATCTGAAATTCTTCTTCGACCAGCAAACCCAGAGTGCGCTCGGTGGCCTTGGCTCCGGCGGTGTCGGGATCGAAGTTGACTACCACGTTCTTGCTGAAGCGGCCCAGCAGCTTGGCCTGGATTTCTGTGAACGCTGTGCCTGAGCTGGCGATCACGTTGTGAAATCCGGCGGCGTAGACGGAAATGCAATCCATCTGGCCTTCGACCAGGATGGCATAGTCCAGCTTGCGGATGGCTTCTTTGGCTTGGTCGAGATTGAACAGGACGCGGCCCTTGGAATAGATGCCTGTTTCCGGCGAGTTCAAATACTTGGGGCCGGATTTTTCGTCGGTGGCGAGAGTTCGGCCTGTGAACGCGATGATCCTGCCCGCGTCGTTGGTGATGGGGAACGTTATGCGGTTGCGGAATTTGGAGTACATTGCAGTTTCCAGTTTCCGGTTTCCAGTTTCCGGTTTCCGATCCTCGGCTTCCTGCTTCCAGGAGAACAGGCCGCTCTCGCGCAGCGCCTCTTCGCTGAACTCAGCTGACAGGCGGTCGCGGAGGACGAAGCCCGAATCTGGCGCGTAGCCGATGCGAAAGCGTGCAATCGTCTCTGCATCCAGCCCGCGGCCCTGCAGATACTCGCGCGCCCGCGCGCCCTCGGGACGCTTCAAGCACTCCTGGAAAAACGCGGCAGCGCGTTCTTGCGCGTCGAGCAACTGCGCTCGGAGCTTGGCATCCCTGGCCTCTCCCGGGCTCGAGTACGTTGCCTTGGGCAGCGGAATGCCGAGCTTCTGCGCCACCAGACGGACGGCTTCGGGGAAGGTGATGTTCTCCACTTTCTGAATGAACTTGAAAACATCCCCGGTTTCGTGACAACCGAAGCAATAATAAAATTGCTTCGCGGCGTGCACGTTAAACGACGCCGTCTTCTCTCCGTGAAACGGGCAGAGCCCCGAATAGTTTTGCGCTCCGGCTTTCTTCAGCTTGATGTAGTCGCCGATGATGCGGACAATGTCCGCCTGCTGCCTCAACGTCTCTTTGAAATCTTCAGTGGGCATGGATGGGTTGGCGGGCCTCGAGGCCGTGACACTTCTCCCTTTGGGATTGTGAGCCAGAGTGGGGCTAATGGGAATATACGGGAGCGAGATTGCTGTGGAGAAGCTGTGAATACTTCGCCTAACGAGTGGAAGACCGAGGAAAACATTTACTTTGAAAAAAAGCCGGATTCTGACGCCTTGTCTTTGGCGCTGTTCGTTACAGTACTAGCTTGGGCAAGAATAGTCCGGTAAACATCGCTCGGGTTCTCCACCGCGTAAAGCCCAAACTCTCCGGTTCTGGCATCAGGATTGAACATACTTTCCAGTTGCTGCTTGAGCCCAGAGCTGGCGAGTTTGCCCTTAGCCTGAAATTTGACATCTCCGATCACGCCCTCGGTGTTGGCGCGCACTTCGATCGGGGAGTCAGAGTGTGGCCGACTGACTTCAGAAGCCCGCCAGACGCCCCGACGAATGACGGTTCTCCGATTAGTAACCGCGTATTCGACATTTTTCCATTCCAGCCAGTTTCGTAGATAGTGGCCAACTAGGAGGTAAAGCGATTGAAACACAAAAAGCATCCCGAACGCAGGAAATAGCCACGCTATTGGGCCTTCTTTCTTCGGAATTCTCAGCGCCATCGACATCCAGAAGATTATGAATACCGAGACAGGTATGCCGGCGAGTGTCAGCTTCGCGTCTTTCATAGCGTACTTCGATCGGACCGGCTTGCCCCACCAGACAACGGTCTCGCCGATAGATAACACCGGCCAATTCATCTGCGCTTGCCGGGAATAGCTATTGTCTAGATCCAATTGACTCATACTCTTAACTCCACGACCGTAGCCCCGCCGCCGCCCTCATTCTGCGGAGGCTCGGCTACTGACTCAACGTGCGGATGCTGCTGCAGGGCCCGGCGCAGGGCCTTGCGGAGGATGCCCAGGCCACTACCGTGGACTACGCGCACTCGCGGCAAGCCGGCCAGGAAGGCGCGGTCGACAAACTTCTGCACTTCGCGCGTGGCGTCGTCGACGTTGTAGCCGATGACGTTGATTTCCGACGAGGCGTTTTGACCCTCATTGTCGCTACTCAACGACACGGAGATTCCACGCGCTCGCGCTGCCTTCACTGGAGAATCAGCGGTCCGCGGGCTCGCGAACACTTCCGCGATATCGTCGCGCGCGACCTTCATCTTCATTGCGCCCATTGCGACTTCAAAGTGAGAGTCATCTAGCTTGCGCAAGACTGTGGCGGAGCGCCCGGTTGACTTCAGCTTGACGGTGTCGCCTTCGGAGACATGCTTTACTACTTGCGGCTGTGCATGCGGATCGCCTTCGTCGGCGCCGCTGGCGTGCGCCACCACCGTGGAATTGAATTGCTCGCGAAATTCGCGGCGCAGTTTTGCGATTTTTCTTTCGGCTTCTTTCGAAACTTTCTGCGCTGCTGCCTTGTCCTGAACCGCGTTCACCGCCTCGCGCGCGTGATATTCGAAGTCGCGCAGCACGCTTTCAAGCTTCTTCTCCATCTCGCGAATCTTGGCCCGCTGTTCTTTCTTGCCTTCTGTTGCCAGGCGCGCCTTGTCTTGCTCCAGTTCCTGCTGGCGCGCCTTCAGACACAGACGTTCGCTTTCCGACTCGCGTATGCTGGCATGGAGTTTGTCGAGGAATTCGCCTACGTCGCGGGCTTGCGTGCCCAGCCGCGCCCGCGCTGCCTCGGTGATCGCCGGATTCAATCCCAGGCGCTGCGCGATGTTGATCCCCGCAGACGCTCCCGGTACTCCCATCTTCAATTCGTAAGTTGGCTGCAGCGTTGTCTCGTTGAATCCTACCGACGCGTTGATCACGCCCGCGGTATTCGCGCCGTAGACTTTCAACGATGTGTGATGGGTTGAAATGATCGTCACGCAGCCGATGCTGCCAAAGTATCCGGCAATCGCAACGGCCAGCGCTGCGCCTTCTTCGGGATCGGTGGCCGAGCCCAGTTCATCGAGCAGCACCAGTGAGTGCGCGGTCGCTGTGCGCGAAATGAAGTCGATGTTCGTGACGTGCGCGGAAAAGGTAGAGAGATTCTGCTCGATGGATTGATAGTCTCCGATATCGGCGAGCACCGCATCGAATACCGGCATTTCTGCACGGTCGGCTGGGACTGGAATTCCGGATTGCGCCATCAGGGCCAGCAGGCCTACTGTCTTCAGCGTTACGGTTTTGCCGCCGGTGTTGGGGCCGGTGATGACCAGTTGGCGGCGGGTGTTTTCCAGCTCTACCGTGATTGGAACCACGGTTGCACCCTTCAGCTTCAGGTTTTTTTCTAAAAGCGGATGCCGCGCATTGTGCAGAAGCAGGCGAGCTTCGCTCGCGGACCCTTCGGCTTCGCTCAGGGCAGGCTCGCGAGGGCGCCCGTCCCCACATGGTTCTTGCTGGCTCGCGGCGGGCGCGCTCAACTTTACGGACACGCAGTTGTAGTCTTCGGCGAAGCGGGCTTTGGCGAACTGCAGGTCCAGTTCGCTTAGGACCTCGGCTGACGCCAGTATTGCCTCCGCTTGCTCGCCGATTCGGCGCGTCATCTCCAGCAGAATGCGGTGAATCTCGGCCTGCTCTTCGTCGAGCAAGCGCACCAGTTCGTTGTTCTGCTCGATCGTTTCGAGCGGTTCCACGAACACGGTTTGGCCGCTGGAACTCGCTCCGTGCACCACGCCTTGCACGCGCCGCTTCTGCTCAATCTTCACCGGGATGACGAAGCGTTCGCCGCGGATCGTGATTAGTTCGTCCTGCACCGCGCCGCCCTCTGCCAGGTGCCGCAAATATCCCCGCAGCGATTCCTGTATCACGCGCCTTTGCTTTTCGATGTCGCGGCGAATCCTCGCCAGTTCCGGGGAAGCGCGGTCTTCCAGAGTGCCATCGGGCTCGATCTTGTTGCGGAAATAGCGGAGGAATTCCGTGAAGTCGGGCACGCCTTCCGAAAGGGTTCGGGTTCGTCGCCATTCCATCTTCATACTCGCCGGAGGATGGAGTGCGATCTCGCGCCACTCGGCGGCGCGGTCGACCACCTGCACTACGTCGCGGATGTCAGTGGTTTCGAGCACAGCGCCTGCGATGCGAGACAACTGGATCATCTTTGTGACGTCTAACAGGCCGGAGAAATCGAAGCGGCCGCCGACGCGGCGGAACTCTCGTACTTCCGCGGTCAGTTCCTGTTGCTCGGCGATCCAGGCGGAATCGATGGAAGGCGCCAGCGCTTTAATTCTCGCCTGGCCCAGCGGCGAAGATGCGTACCCGCGCAGAAGCTCGCGGAGAGAGTCGAACTCCAGCACGCGCGCGGAGTTGTGGATCAGCGGTTGGGACATCGGATTTATGTTACAGGAAGGGCGGTGATAAGGAAGCGAGTCAAACGCGCGATTATTGCGTCGCAAAGAACGCGACGCTTCGCGCGGCTCGCCCAGATTCCTCACGGCGCGAAGAACGCTTGTTCGGAATGACAATCAAGGTGACATGCCTACGACTGGGCGGCTGCTAGCGCGTGGGATTCGGCATGGTTCGCCACCGGGAGGTGCAGCACGAAGACTGCGCCACCTTCCGGCTTGTTCTGGCAGGTGATCTGTCCGCGATGATCCTGCACCACGCCATACACGGCACTCAGTCCAAGGCCGGTGCCTTTGCCGATCGGCTTGGTCGTATAGAAAGGATCGAAGACTTTCTGCGGCTCTTTGATTCCCGGGCCGGTGTCGGAAAACTGCACTACCACTTCTTCTCCCTGAAGGTGGGCGCTTACCTGGAGCAATCCGCCGCCCGATTCCTCGAGCGCGTCCAAGGCATTTTCGACGATCTGGGCGAACGCCTGGAACAACTGATGACCATCGCCCCACACGCCGGGCAGGTGGGGATCGATCACGGTTTCGATGCGGATTTTCTGATCGTGACTCTGCAACCCGCGCATTTGCACGCTGCGCTGCAGAAGCGCGCACAAATCCACCCTAGCCTTCTCGCCGGAGCCTTGCTGCGCGAAGCTCAGCAGATTCGATATCAACTCGCGGGTGCGCTGGGACTGGTTCACAATCTTGCGGACGAGCGCGTCCTGGTCGCTGGTCAGGCGCTCATTAGACCACAGTTTCTCGGAGTATTCCATGATCGCGGTCAGGGGATGATCGATCTCATGGGCTGCGCCCGCAACCAACTGTCCTAAAGAAGCCAGCTTCTCACGCTGCACGAGATGGCTTTGCAGGCGTTGCTCGTTCTCGAAGCTGCGCCGCGAACCCTCGAGCAGACGGATCAACGCCTGGTCTTGAAGATACTGGCGCATAAACACGAACACGCCGAGCACGAGCATCGCCGCCAGGATGGTGAAGAGGCGGAACGTTCGGGCCAGGGCCGGCGAGTCGTCCCAGCGGTAGGCCCACAGTCCCAGGGCGGGCAGGGAAAGCATCGCGAGCATCGCCAATCGCAATGCCAGCGCGCCCCATTTGTCTTCCGCCTTACCAGGTGCGGCTTTCGGCTGTGAGGCGCGTGCGGTGAGCGCGGTCGCCAACATCCAACCCACTGCGCCCATCAGCGGAACGTCGTAGAGACTTCCGGTGTAGTAGTGGCCGCTGGTGAGCCCAAGGTTTACCGCCTGAGAATCGAGCGCATAGATCGCGCTTGCCGCCATCAGATTGATGTACACCGTCCTCCACCCGGCATTTGCGCCGCGGGCGGCGATGCCCAGCACCAACACCAGCACGCCGCTCTCGAACATGTAGAGGGGGCCGAAGTTTCGATCGTACTCAGCCACATTCAACGACACGTATTGCGACGGGAACACGACGACCGCATAGAGGAAGACCCACCAGACCACGAGCATCAGAAAGTCCAGCGCCCCCACGCGGAATTTCTGGCCCGCTTCGCTGCGATGCGGACGCAGCCCAACCGCTGCGATCATCGGAACCAGGTGGACAAAGAGAAACACGTCCATGATCGAGGGATCGGGGAAATTTATGTGGCGCAAGACTTCGCAATAGACCCATGCCGCCTCATTGCAAGCCCAGAGAATGCATCCTGATCCCATGAGCGCCCAAAAGCGTCGGTTGGCGCCCTGCGTCGACCATGCATTCGCCAGCATGATGCCGCCCGTGGCGAGTGTTAGCAGAAGATATCCAACGTCAAAGATGGCAGTGAGCGCCGGACCACGGGGCACCGTCAACGACACCACGGCGAAGGCCAGCGTCATCACGCCCGCGAGCACAAACCAGCGATGTCGCTTGAACAGACTCATCCGCCTATCATTTTATGGGTGAGGAGGGTGATTCCTGCGTGGCTTCGGAGTGTGCGGGTTACTTTCGTCACCGCTTTCCTTCGTGCACCTTTCTGTCCTTAGTGGTTCACCTGTTTTTGTTCCCGGCAAAACTGACCGACTGCCCACCTAAGACCTGTAACCCAAGACCCAAGCCCCTCCTGCTAGAATCAGGGGTTGAAAGGCGCTTAAACTCTTGCCAGGTGGTTTCCATGGCCTTTCCGGTTACCCGACTTCGCCGTCTCCGCCGCACTGCCCGGCTTCGTGACCTGGTGCGTGAAACCCGCCTTACGCCCGAGGCCTTTGTCTATCCCATGTTCGTTTGCACTGGCGAAGGCATACGCAGGGAAGTTGGGTCAATGCCAGGCGTATTTAACCTGTCGGTGGATGAAGCGGTGAAAGAGGCGCAGGAGGTTCATTCGCTGGGCGTGCCCGCCGTGATTCTTTTCGGCCTTCCTGACAAGAAAGATGACGCCGCCACCGGAGCCTGGGCCGATGACGGGATCGTGCAGCAGGCCACCCGCGCTATGAAGCGCGAAGTGCCAGACTTGATTCTAATGGGCGACGTTTGCCTTTGCGAATACATGTGGCATGGCCACTGCGGGATTGTGAAAGCCACGCCGCAATCGTTGGGCGCAGCCGCCAGAGACGCTACGCGTGGAACGCAGGCAGTCGCGGCGGTGAGGGACCGCGAGGGAAAAGAAAAGGTAATCGATGAGCTGGCAGCGATCGTGGCCAGCGCGGTTGAATCCAAGTTCGAAATCGACAACGATGCCAGCCTCGAACTGCTCGCCCGCACTTCGATTTCGCTCGCTCGCGCCGGCATCGATGTCATCGCCCCTTCCGATATGATGGACGGCCGCGTCGCCGCCATCCGCCGCGCGCTCGACGAAGCTGGCTTCATCAACACGCCGATTCTTTCCTACGCCGCGAAGTTCGCTTCCGGATTCTACGGGCCGTTTCGCGAAGCGGCCGACTCCGCCCCGCAATTCGGCGACCGCCGCTCTTATCAAATGGATGGAGCCAACCTGCGCGAAGCCATGCGCGAAATCGAACTAGACATCGAAGAGGGCGCGGATATGATCATGGTTAAGCCCGCCATGCCCTACCTCGATGTAATCGCCGCGGCGCGGCTGCGGTTCGACCTGCCGCTGGCAGCGTATCAAGTCTCCGGAGAGTACGCCATGATCGAAGCCGCCGCCCGCAATGGCTGGATCGAACGTGACCGTATCGTGCTGGAATCGTTGCAAAGCATCCGCCGCGCAGGGGCGAGCATCATCCTGACCTACCACGCGAAGGACGCCGCGAAGCTGCTGGCTTGATTAGTGGGAAGCGGGGCACTCGTTCCTGCCCACGGTCTTAGCAGAACGGCTGAAGGAGGCATCACCGGTGCGAAGATCCCATTCGCTTTTTTCTATCGCTGCCGTAGGTCTGGCTCTCGGCTGGATTAGTGCTTGGGCGGTTTCGCAGGACTGCTGCCATCCTTCTGCCAACAAAGGTGAAAGTCCTGCCGCTCGTGGGAGCACTCCATCGACTCCTCTCTCCTCACTCGGCCCGGAGGATGTACGTAAAAAGTTCAATGCCTCCAGCCAGAAAGTTCGTATCGTCGCTCTTCTTTCTCCCACATGCCCAGAATGTCAGTCTGGCCACGCAGTCGTAGGCGGCATTCTCAAGAAGTTCCCCTCTCCAAGACTGCAAGCACTCCTAGTATGGGAGCCGATGCGCAAAGGAGACAGCCCTGCGACCGCTGCGGAACAAGCTGAAACGGTTCGGGACGCACGCATCTCGGAGGGCTGGGATAGCAGCCGCGATGTTGGCAAGCTCTTCGGGGCAACCCTCGATTTGCACGAGACCGCCTGGGATGTGTATTTGATCTACAAACCCGGAATAACCTGGGAGGGAGGTCAACCGCCGTATCCCACATTCTGGATGCATCAACTGGACGGCGCCGATCCCAGCTTACTCTGTGTGTAAACCCGACCCGCCTGAGTTTCGAGATAAGAAAGCTGCTCGACCAGCACAATTGAAAACCCGTGTGTTCTCGGTTGGCAGGACTTAACCCCGGGGGAGTCAGCGCACCCAGACTTCGTATCGAGCCGAGGGAGGATTCCTCCGGGGTTCAGTCCACCGCTAGCTAGCGCGACGCATCGGCTTGTCGCTCTTAGCGAAGTCAGCGCTGGCTTCGCCGGTGGAAGAAATATCCTTCGCGCCCGTGCGCTCCAGAATTTCTTTGGCGCGCTTCGTCCACTCGGAATCATCAGAATGTACCGAGAGAAGGATGCCGCCCTCTTTTACGAGTCCCTCGTAGCGCTTGGCTTCATACTCTGGAATCCCCATGCCAATTAGCGCGCCGGTGATGCCGCCCACAGCCCCGCCGACCCCGGCCCCCGCCAAAGCCGCGACAATCGGACCGGCCGCGATGAAAGGCCCAAGCCCAGGGATGGCCAGTGCTCCGATGCCCGCCAGCCAACCCAGTCCGCCACCGATCAAAGCGCCCGTTCCCGCGCCCGCCGTTGCGCCTTCGGGAGCCTTGGTTTCCTTCTTAACGGCGAAATCTTTTGTGCCGACATTTTCAGGAAACAGCACCGAAATGTCGGTGTTGCGGAAGCCTGCGGATTTTAAAGTGTCTACGGCATTTTCGACGCCCGCATAATCTCGGTAAATCCCAAATACCGCTGTATTTTTTCCTGCCATGGTAAGGTTCTCCTTAGTTTTTAATTTAGTGCTTCTCTTTAATTTCCAACTGGCTGCTTACGTTGTCGGCACCGGCTATTTCCGTCGCTTTGGCCTCAATCGCTCTTTTCTCTTCCTCGGAACGAACCGGCCCCTTGAGGGTGACCTTCCCGTTTTGCGTGATGACTTTTACGTTGTGGCCATAGGTGGAAATCGACTTGTCTTTTTCGATCGCCTGCCGAATCTGCTTCGTAGTCTCGTGATCTCCCGGATTCATCTTCTGCTGGTCGGCAGTGGCCTCGTTGGGGTTGCGGTCGCGCCGATTGACTTTAGTGTTGTCGGGTTGCGGACCATTATTATCTTGCGCGCCCGCCAGGGCCCAGGCGGTTAAGAGCAGGGTCGCGAACAGGGTAAAGCGAACGGTATTCCGAAAAAAAAGCTTCATAGTAAACTCCTCCAATCCATCATCTCTGTTTCATTTATTACCGTGGGATACACCGCAGCCGGAGGGTTACGGGTTCCGGTTCCGCCAGCGTTTCCTGATTAAGAGCCTATCGTCCTTCGGTTCCTGTAGCGTGCCGGCTTCCCGGAGAGAAGCTTTCCACAACCCGGCCGCCGATGGCCGAAACCTTTTCCCCGATAGAGTTGCGGGTTTCCTCGCCGCTGGCGGGGGCAAACAAGATCGCAGCCCCCATTCCCACGCCCACGCCGGCCGCAAAGGTCAGCACGTTGCGAAAAGTATGATCCGGGCCCTCATATAGCTCCTGCGCTTGATCGCGAAGGTCCGATACCCGGTCAGCCGCGCGATCAACGCTATCCGAGACGCGGTCCCGCACATCGCCGGCGACGCGGTCTGTCTGCTCCAGAAAGTACACTGCGGTCTTGAGAATCGATCGAATCAAGTTGTTCATCTTCCGTCACCTCTCAAACTGCTTGTGAAATAGAACGTATGAAGCTTAGTTGCCAGAAACAGCACAAACGGCTCATAGGGATTGAAATTATTTGCGGCGTTGCATCAGTGGGGAGGATACTTCCGGCTTTGCCTACGGGGATGGTCCTCGCCGTTGGATCGCCTTGCGCCTGCCGCTCATCGTGCGATACCTTCAGGCTAGTCCTGCTCTCAACCCCGATGGACCATCCCTGCTACAAATGCGGACACAGTGTCGAAGACGGCAAGCCCTTTTGCCTGGAGTGCGGCGCGCCCCAGATTCGCGTGGCCACGCCGGAGCCCGCGGCGGCACCGGGCGCAAATGCCTTGTCCGCTGTCTCACTCGCCGGTTCATTCAATGACCCGCCAGTTTTCCCCGTTGAGCCGCCCATTATCCCAGCACCTCTGAGTGTTCCCATGCTTTCCAGCGGGATCGAATGGCGGCGGGCGCTGCGCGTCTGCGCGTTTGCCGCCTTCATCTCCATCGTAGTGATGCTCCTGCGCCTGATGGTTCCGCCGTTGGCCACGCTGGGCGCGGGATGCCTGGCCGTAATCCTTTACCAGCGGCTTAACCCAACGCGGAGGATCGACGCCCGCTCCGGAGCGCAACTCGGGTGTGCCACCGGCCTTCTTTCCTCTGCGGTATTCGCCGTCTTCCTGGCCATTTTCCTGGCGGTGCTGCAATCTGGAGGGCAAGTTCGGCAGGAGATGATCGAGGCCATGAAGCAGGTTGTGTCTCGCTCCCATGACTCGCAAGCGCAGGCTTTCCTTGATCTCCTAAACCAGCCCGAAGGCCTGGCGGCGAAGTTGATCCTCGGCATGGTAGGTGTTTTCATAGTCTCGATTGCCGCGGGGAGCCTTGCCGGAGCCTTGACTGGCGCCTTTATCAGCCGCCGGAAGCGGCCTTGAGCCATCGTCTCCCTGCGTAACAGCCTGCTGTAAGCGATCCCGCATTTTGGTGTATGAAACCAGAGCCGGGGACCGGCCTTGCCGCAGGCTGCGCAGGCCGCGTATGATGCAGCGTTTGAATTCTTACGCGATGAGCTTTACACGATGAGCTTTACCCGATGAACAAGCCGGCACGCGGTTCACTGCTCGGTATCGAGCACATGGAGGACAAGGAAATCCTGGGCCTGCTGAAGCTGGCCCGGCGCATGAATCCTGTCAAGGCGCGTCCGCTGTTGCGCAACAAGCGCATCGTGTTGCTGTTTTACGAAGCTTCCACGCGCACGCGCTCTTCTTTCGAGATCGCCGCCAAGTCGCTGGGCGCGATCACTACGCTGGTGCAATCATCGGGATCGAGCATTGAGAAGGGCGAGTCTTTGCTCGACACTGGCTACACCCTGCGCGCGCTGGGCGCGGACGCCGTCGTCATTCGGCATCCTTGTGCGGGCGCGCCTCACCTGATGGCGGAGCACCTCGACATTCCCGTAATCAATGCCGGGGACGGCATGCACGAACACCCTTCGCAGGCTTTGCTCGATGCCTTCACCATCTTGAAGCATAAGAAATCGTTCAAGGGTTTGCAGGTCGCGATCATTGGCGACATCTTCCACAGCCGTGTGACCCGCTCCAACTGCCATTTGTTGAGCAGGTTCGGAGTGAAGATCACGCTCTGCGGTCCGCCCGAGGTCGTGCCCGAGGTTGCCGCGACGCTCTTCCCCGGCCTTCGCGTTACTCGCCATATAGAAGAGGCGTTGCGCGGGGCGGATGTGATCATGCTTTTACGCCTGCAGAAGGAACGGCTCGCCGGCCAGAAGATTCGGTTGCAGGATTACATCACGCGCTACCAGATGACGGCGGCGCGACTGAAGCTGGCCAGACGTGACGCCATCGTCATGCATCCCGGGCCGATTATTCGCGGGCTGGAGTTGACGGCTGAAGTGGCTGATGGTCCGCAATCGGTGATCATTGACGAGATTCACAATGGCGTTCCCACGCGCATGGCGATTCTGGCGCGGGCGTTGGGGAAAGCTAAATGAGCCACGGAATGCGCAGATCGGTACGGATGTTTTTGGGGAAGCAAAAGCATTTGGGTTTAGATATGGGCGGCATTGGGAGGCCGGGATGAAACGGATATGGAGACTGCTGCCTGCTGCGATGCTCTTTGCAACGCTTACGCTTGTTATGTCCGGTCAGGCCGTCGCGCAGGGAGCGGGCTCGAATCCTGGCCCCGGATCGTTCGTCGAGGTTGAAGGATCGAAACTCTACTTCGAGGAGTGTGGGACCGGTTCTGAAGCGGTGGTTCTCATCCACGATGGCATTGCCCACTCCGCCGTGTGGGACGACGTGTGGCCCGAGTTCTGTAAGAAATTTCATACCATTCGCTACGACCGGCGCGGCTATGGGCGCACTCCCGCTGCTACTACCTGGTATGCCGAAGCTGAAGATCTGGCCGCGCTCTTGCGTCAGCGAAAAATCAGCCACGCAGTTCTGGTTGGCAGTTCGCACGGTGGCGAGCTTTCGATCGACTTCGCGTTGCGATATCCGAAGGTGGCTGAGCAATTGGTGTTGGTGGGAGCGGTGGTCAGCGGAATGCCTTACTCCGACCACTTCCTGAACCGTGGCATGGCGAACTCTCAGCCGTTCGAAAAGAACGATGTGGCCGGTGGCCTGGCGAATTGGGCCAAGGACAAATATCTGCTTGCGCCCGGACACGAGGCGGCACAGAAACGGCTGCTTGCACTGCTGACCGCGAATCCGCAGGACATGACGCACAACGACTACGCGCGTCCGACCATGCCGGCGCTCGGGCGTCTGCATGAGATTCACATCCCTACGCTGATCCTGGTCGGGGATAAGGACATTCCTGACGTGCATGCGCACGCCGGAGCCATTGAAGCGGGAATCTTCGGATCGAAACGCATGGTGATCAGCGATGTTGGACATCTGATGTACCTGGAAAAGCCAGCGGAGTTTAGCCGTGTGGTGATTGGCTTCCTCGAATCAAATCAGTTTTGAAGCGGAAGAACATAGATTGCCAGTAGAGAACTTGGTGTGAATAGACAAAAGGAAAACAAAAGCCTTCTCGTCAAAGGCGGCCATCTGATCGATCCTGCGGCGAAGATCAACGCGCTCATGGACGTTCTGCTGCGCGATGGGCGGGTTGCCGAAGTTGCGCTGCCGAATAGGGTGCGCGGCGGCGCCGACGAGAAGTTTGATGCGCGCGGGCTGATCGTCGTTCCGGGATTCATCGACCTGCATGTGCACCTCCGCGAGCCGGGGCAAAGTTACAAAGAGACTATTGCCACGGGCACTGCGGCCGCGGCCGCCGGAGGTTTTACCTCGGTTTGCACCATGCCGAACACCATGCCCGTGGTCGATACGGACGAGTGGGTGGCGTGGTTGCGGCATCCGGAGCGCGGCGCGGTGGTAAATGTGTTCCCGATTGCCGCTGCCACGCGCAGTTCGCGCGGTGCAGCACTTACCGATTTTGGCGCGTTGCAGCGGGCGGGCGCGGTGGCCGTCACCGATGACGGCAAGCCTATTCTCGATGACGAAGTCATGCGCGCGGCCTTGCGGCTCGGCGCTGAGTTGAACCTGCCGGTGGTGCAGCACGCCGAAGATACGCGGCTCACGGAGCACTGCTCGATGCATGAAGGCCCTACAAGTTTTCGTCTTGGGCTACGCGGCATGCCGGCCGCCGCCGAAGCCGGCATCGTGGATCGCGATGTGAATCTTGCGCAGCAGATTCGCGAATCGCGCCTGCACGTGGCGCATCTTTCTACTTCCGACGCGCTCAAGGCGGTGCGCCGAGGCAAACGCGGCGTTCATCATGCACGCGTCACTTGCGAAGTTACGCCGCACCACTTTACCTTGCTCGACGAAGACGTGGGCGAGTACAACACGAATTTCAAAATGAATCCGCCGCTGCGCTCGGCGACCGACCGTGAAGCGATTCTGGTCGCGCTGGCCGACGGCACCGTGGACGCCATCGCCTCCGACCACGCCCCGCACGCTGCGCACGAGAAACAGGTCGAGTTCGAGCACGCCGCCTTCGGCATCACCGGACTTGAAACTGCGTTGGCCCTGGCAATCACCAAGCTTCACCGCGAGCACAAGATTCCTCTGACGCGCATCGTGGAACTCTTCACCGCTGGCCCGGCGCGCGTCTTCGATCTTCGCGGGCGGGGATCGTTGCAGCGCGGCAACTTTGGCGATGTAACCATCTTTGATCCCAGGAAGCGCTGGACTTTTGAGGCCGCTAAGTCGCGGTCGTTGTCGCGCAATACGCCGTTTGATGGATGGCAGTTTTCGGGGAAAGTTGTGGCGACCGTTGTGGGAGGGAAGATCGTTTACCGAGCGGATTGATCAATTCACAATCCCCATCCTCTTTCCCACCCTTCCCAGCACTTCCAGCGCCTGATCCAGCTCTTCTTTCGTGTGTGTTGCGGTCATGATGGTGCGGATGCGGGCCTTGCCTTCGGGCACGGTGGGGAAGGCGATGCCGGTGCCGAGGACGCCTTCTTTGAAAAGCTCGCGGGAGAAGTCCATGGTGAGCTTGCCGTCGCCGATGATGATCGGAGTGATGGGAGTCTCGCTGGCCGGAGTGGCGCGGCCGCCGATGTCGAACCCCAGCAGCGCGAGTTCTTTTTTCCAGAAGCGGGTGTTCTCCCAGAGTTTTTCCATGCGCTCAGGTTCGTTTTCCAAAACGTCGAAGGCGGCGATGCAGGTTGCCGCGACCGACGGAGGATGCGACGTCGAAAACAAGAACGGGCGCGCGCGATGATAGAGAAAATCGATCAGATCGCGCGAGCCACAGACGTAGCCGCCCAGCGCACCGATGGCTTTTGACAACGTTCCGACTTGGATATCGACGCGGCCGTGCACGTTGAAGTGATCGACGGTGCCGCGGCCGTTGCGACCTAAAACGCCAGAAGCATGTGCATCGTCGACCATCATAATTGCGCCATATTTTTCTGCCGCGTCGCATAGGCCGGGGAGCGGGCCGATGTCGCCGTCCATGGAGAAGACGCCGTCGGTGATGAGCAACTTTTTGCCGGGCTGGTCTTTCACGCTGGCTAGTTGCTCTTCCGCGTGCGCGACGTCTTTGTGGCGGAAGACCAGAATTTGCGCTTTCGACAAGCGCGCGCCGTCGATGATCGAGGCGTGGTTGAGCGCATCGGAGATGATGAAATCATCTTTTCCCAGCACCGCCGATACTGTGCCTGCGTTCGCTGCGAAGCCTGACTGGAAGACCACGCAGGCCTCTGCGTTCTTGAAGCGCGCGATCTTTTCTTCGAGTTCCATGTGGATCTTCATGGTGCCGGCAACGGTGCGCACCGCTCCCGATCCCACGCCGTATTTGCGCGTGGCCTCAAGCGCGGCCTCGCGCAGCTTGGGATGCGTGGTAAGCCCGAGATAATTGTTTGACGCGATATTGATGACCTTCTTGCCGTCGAACGTGCAGACCGGGGCCTGCTCGTCCTCAAGGACGCGCAGCTTGAAGTGCGTGCCCTTGGCTTTGAGTTCGTTGAGCTGGGTGGTTAGATACGAAAGAGGATTGGTGCGGGTTGCGGTGGTCATGAGAACCTCAAACTCTTTTGCCACGGATTTGCACGGATCGACACGGATTGAAGCCGAATATGAGTTTAATACCGGAGCAGGGGAACGGGTTAAAACATAATTGGATTCCCGGTTGCAATGCTGGCTTCACAGAGAAGTTTCATGTTGTTAAAGAATTCCTTTTCAGAGTCGGCCAGGATGTCGCTGGAATGGAGCACGGTATTCACTTCTTTCAGCAGGGCGGGCGATTGTTTGATGGGGATAAAGTCGCCGGTGTGGGTGCCGTTGTAAAGAACTTTTTCCAGCAGGATCGGGAAGCGTGGGCCGGGTTTTCCTTGCAGGTGACGGAGAAAGCTTCGCAGATTCCCCACCTTGGTGATGTTGCCCAGGAAGAACGACAGGATGAATCCCTCGTGTTCGCACGATTCGGCAAGCCAGTGGTCGTGGGCCTCCCACTCTTCGTCGGTGGGATCGCCCGTCAGCATGGGGTCGCCGGCTTTGTCGAAGGTGAGGCGTTTGGGAAACGGGTGCGGCTTGGCCTTACCGTCGCGAATGCAGGTGCAGCGTACAAATGCATCAAGGGCCATAATATGGTTCCAACTTCAGACGCGTAAAAGTGAGGCGCACGCGAACGGCGAACCCGCGGGGGCTTAAAGCCCGAGTCTCAAAATAAAGCACTTGACGCAGCGCTGAAAAGCGCTGCTCCAACCCAAAACCAGATTTTTTCCGCAACCACTAGAACTCGTGCCCATCCCCATCTACCTCACGCCGTATTGGATACACCAATATTTTACTGGCTTCGCCCGTTTTCAGCCGCTCCATCGCTTTGGAAAAATCTTTCATCGGGATGCGGTCGGTGATCACCGGATGCAGATCTAGTTTGCCCGCTTTCAGCAGAGCGGTCATCTGGTACCAGGTCTGGTACATGCGGCGCCCGTTGATGCCTTGCACGGTGATGCCTTTGAAAATGATGTCTTCGGAGAAATTCAGCGAGATGGGCTTTGAGGTCAGGCCGAGGAGGGAGATTCTTCCGCCGCGCCGCACGATGTCGAAGGCGGTTCGAATCGAGTCGGGGTGGCCGGCCATCTCGAGCACCACGTCCACGCCCAGGCCTCCGGTTTTCTCCATCACGATCGCGCTGGCGTTTTCTTTTGAGGGATCGAGCACGAAATCGGCCTTCATCTCGCGGGCGATCTTGCGCCGGTGCTCGTTCACTTCGATGGCGAACACGGTTGTCGCGCCCACGGCCCTCGCAACGGCAATCGCAAACAGTCCGATGGGCCCGCATCCCGTGATGGCCACGGTTTTCGCGGCGATCTCTCCCGCCATGACGGTGTGAACCGCATTGCCCAGCGGATCGAGAATCGACGCGTACTCCAGGGGAATGGCGGGATCGAGTTTCCAGATGTTGGATTCGGGGATGACTACGTACTCGGCGAAGGCGCCGTCGGCGTCCACGCCGATGATCTTGACGTTCTGGCAGATGTGAGCTTCGCCGGTGCGGCACAGCAGGCACTTGCCGCACGCCACATGCATTTCGGCGGAAACGAAATCGCCTTCCTTCACACTGGTGACTTCGTCGCCGAACGCGGCCACCTCGCCGCAGAACTCGTGTCCGGGGATCAGAGGAGGATGAATGCGGTTCTGCGCCCAGCGGTCCCAGTTGTAGATGTGCAGGTCGGTGCCGCAGATGGAGGCGACCTTGACCTTGACCAGCACGTCGTTGCGGCCGAAGGCGGGAATCTTTACCTCGCGGACCTCCGCGCCCGGCGCAGCTTCCGGCTTGACCACTGCCAGCATCGTGGATGGCATAAAGCTTACCTTATGAATTCAGACTCAGGCACAAAACGTATGATTCTAGCACTGCGAGAGCGGCTCGGGGTCTAACTCGCGGGTTTGTTAGGTTTCGGCGCAACGGTTTTGAACTGCTCCGACTTGCCGCGCGGAATGCTCAGCGTCTTCCACTTGCCGGAGCGAATGTGCTTGGCGATGAACACGATCTGCCCGGTGTGCTGCGCGTAGTGGGCGATCTGACGGTTGATGGCCTGCAGCACGGTGTGGGGCTGGCCGCGGACCGTCACTGTGCGCATCACGTCCTCCGGTTTGAGCGCCTCGATTGCCGCAAAGACACGCCCCCAGCCTTCCTCCCACCATTTCGTGAGATCCGCTCGCGTGGTTGCAGAGGTGAGCTCGAATTCCTGGTCGCGGTGACGGTCGGGTTTCTCTCCGTCAGTGGTGAGGAAGTTGGTGAAACGCGAGCGCATGTTGCCCGCCATGTGCTTCACGAGGATGGCGATGGAATTCGATTCGGGGTCGAGCGTGAGGAACAATTCATGGTCTTTGAGTTGCGCCATCGCGCCTTCGGCCAGGCGCTTGTATCCGCGCATCTGGCGGTGGGCTTCGTCGAGATAGTGAGAAGCGAGATCGGCCATAGGAACTCCGCCTACGGATTCGAAGCCGGGCTTGCCGGCGGGATGATGGGATAAGGCGCGGTTAAGGTCTGCGGGCGCAGTTCCATTTCCAGCTCAAAGCCGCCGACCCAGCGGGCGAACAGGTTATAGAGCAGCGCGCCGATCAGGCCCGCGATGAACCCGATCACGCCATAGAACACGGGCATGAGAACCGCAAAACCCACGCCAAAGATCCCGGCCAAGGGGCTATTCCGCTGACCCAGCGCAGATCCCATCAGTCCGATGAGCAGGAACATTGGTGCGAAGATCAGTCCCATACAGCCATAAATCATGCCCATGATCTTGGCAACGGATAGCACTCCAACCGACCTGATGATGTGCATGGATCGCTCCTCTTGCTATGCCTTTTTGCTAAGCCTGTGGCGAAAAGCGCTTTCCAGATCAACGTTTACTCCGACGGGCGTCATTAATCAACCGTCAAGTTGCTTTCAATCGATCTGGCCCCACCCGCCTCCGCCTGGCGATTCGATCCGAATGCGCTCGCCTTTTCGAAAGCGGGTGCTGAACTTTCCCGGCATCTCTTCGATCGCGCCGCTGGCTCGAATGACGCTGGCTTTTCCGGGCGAGCCTGGCTTGCCGCCTGCCACTCCCCAGGGCCCGCGGGTGCGCCGGTCTGACAGCAGTGTGACCTCGCAATCGGTTAGCACTTCAATCTCGCGGATGATTCCGCCGCCACCGCGATGCTTTCCGGCTCCGCCGCTGCCCCGCCGAAGGGAGTAGCGCCGAACCCGCAAGGGATACGCATACTCGATCGCCTCCGCCGGAGTGTTGAGCGAATTCGTCATGTGCGTATGCACGCCGGAGACGCCGGCCTTAGTGGGCCTCGCTCCCATGCCACCGGCGATTGTCTCGTAGTAAGCAAAGGGCCCACCCGTGCGAGGATCGATGCCGCCGATTGTGAGGTTATTCATGGTGCCAGATGCCGCCGCCGGAATCCGGTCGGGAATGGCTTGCGCCAGCGCCCGCAGCAGAACGTCGACGATGCGCTGCGAGGTCTCGACGTTGCCGCCTGCAACCGCAGCCGGGGGCAGAGCGTTCACAATCGTTCCCTCCGGAGCGATCACCTGGATGGGCCGCATCAGGCCTGCGGTTGCCGGAACATCCTCTGCCAGAAGGCAACGGAAAACATAGAAGCACGCGGAGTACGTGATCGCCTCAACTGCGTTCACACTGCCCTCGGCCTGCGGGTCGCTGCCGGTGAAATCGACGGTAACTACCGGCTGTGCGGGGATCCTGCCCCGCACGCCGGGGACGACGTTTATAGTCACCGCAATCTTCACTGGCTTGTCGCTGATGCCGTCGTTGTCAAGAAAGTCCTCGGCTCGATAATTGCCCGGCGGTACCTGCCCCAGGAAAGCGCGCATCAGTTCCTCGGAATATGACAGCAGTTCGCGCGCCGCGCGCTTGGTGCGATCGATGTCGTAACGCGCACACACTTCCGTGAGCCGGCTGCTTCCGGTGTGGCAGGCCGCGATCTGCGCTCCCAAATCGCCTTCGCGCTCCTCGGGCGTACGCACATTATTGAGCAGCAGCGCAAGCACATCGCGATCCATCCCGCCCGCCCGCATAAGTCTCACCGGGGGAATACGAAGTCCTTCCTGATAGATCTCGTGGCATAGTCCCATCGATCCGGCATAGGCTCCGCCGACGTCGGCATGATGGGCTCGGGACGCTACGTAGAAGTCGGGTCGTTTCGCGGTTTTACGCGGGCGTGAACTCCGCACATACACCGGCGCTACCAGCGTGATGTCGGGCAGATGAGTGCCTCCACGGAAAGGATCATTCAGCATGACTACATCGCCCGGCGCCATCTTTTGCGCATCAATCGCCGCCCGTACCGACATTGGCATGGAACCCAGATGCACAGGCATGTGGTCCCCCATGGCGATGACTTCTCCCTTGCCGTCGAACACGGCGCAGGAATAATCACGCCGCTCCTTGATGTTGGGGGAAAATGCGGTACGGCGCAGCGCGGCGCCCATCTCCTCGGCAATGGAGTGGAAGAGGTTCTTAAAGATTTCCAGTTCGACGGGATCGCGCCGCATGGGCGCAGTGTACCGGAAAGCCGTCGTTAGTCGTTAGTCGTTGGTTCATCGTTGACGAAGAGTGGTGCGTTCGGGCGGGCTTGTTTCGGCTGCGAAAACAAACTCTCTCCGCCGCTGGCAGTGTGCGGCCAACGGCCAACGATCAACGACTAAACGACCTGGCTGCAAAGAAAATTCTTGCAAGCATTGCATTATTGTGTTGACACTGCGTTCATGCTGCCGCAATATCTTGTGTTAAGGGCGCTACTCGTACTAGGGATTGGGTGGCGTTTGTGATCGGGTCCCGTAAAGTTGTGACACCCTTTGCAAGGGAAAATCGTTCACGGAGGAACCTTCATGGCAACGAAGAAGAAGGCAAAAAAGAAGAAACACTAACCGTCTGCGAAACGATACTTCGCATGGGCCAGGAATTTAACCAGCCTCTCAGGAGAAGCACCTCTTGAGAGGCGTTTCCTTTTGGGAGCAATTCGCAATTAGCAGTTGGCAATTCGCGGTTAGCATTTAGCCTTGGGCACCAGGCGCATTCAGTTCCGGCGGCCAATTGCTGACTGCTAGCTGCCACTTGCCTTGCAGCTTAGCCTCAAAAATTATCCATGTCGATCTCTCCGGCGTGTGTCACAATTGTGAATCGCACAGCCGTGAGTTCGAAACATGAGTACCAGGAAGAAGAGCGCGAGCAAAAACAAGACGGATGAAATCTTCATCCCGGACAAACTCTACTTCCGCATCGGCGAAGTAGCCACCTTGTGCCGCCTGCCGGCCTACGTGTTGCGCTTCTGGGAAAGCGAGTTTCCGCAACTCAAGCCGGTAAAAAGCAGCACCGGTCAGCGTATGTACCGCAGACGAGACGTGGAGAGCGTGCTGCACATCAAGCAACTGCTCTACGATCAGGGATTCACCATCGTGGGGGCGCGCCAGCAACTGCGCTCCGAGGCGAAGACCGAAAAAGGGCAGGCTGCGATTCCATTCCCTGCGCAATCGGCGGCCGAAATCCAGCACATCCGCCAGGGCCTGCGCGAGATCCTGAACTTGCTCTCTGCACGGCGCACGGGATAATGCTGGAGGGATAACTCCGGTCGAGTTCCTCGGCCAAGCATCCAGCGCTCGATCATCCTTCGATACGAGCTTTGCGCTCGTACCAAATCGACACATTGTGTTTCCCAACGGCGAGACTGCTCATCTGCTGCCTTCCGGGTGTAGAATTCCGTGTCTGCGGGGGCCCAATGGAGATTCAGCATAAGCAATCAAACATTTGTCGCGGGCAGATCGAGAGGATATTCAAGCGTCGCTCAAGGTTGTTCTTTGTAGCGCCGCCAATTTGCTGGCTATCACCAGCGCGAGCGGGGCGCCCGCACGACAGCCGCCGGCGGCGGCGCCACTGCGCTCTGTTCTTGCTGGCTACGTTGGCGACGGCGACGGTATCTTTGGCTCAGGACGCAACCGGAAGAATCTTTGGAACGGTTTACGACCAGCAGGGAGCGGTAGTCGCGGATTCGCAGATCACCGCTACCAATACGGCCACACAAGTCTCGCGCACGGCCACCACGGACCACGACGGCCGATTCCAGATATTGGCACTGCCCATTGGGGCCTACACGGTGAGGGCCGAGCATACTGGGTTTCGCACGGTGCTCAGCGCGGAGCAAAAACTGTTCATCAATCAGGCGCTGCGCATCGACTTCAAGATGGAAATAGGAACCGCCAGCGAGAAAGTGGAGGTCGGCGCCGAAGCAGCGCCGGTAGAGACGGTGAACGCCACCCTCGGCCAATCGGTAACGGGACGAGCTCTCACGAACATGCCGCTGAATGGACGCGACATGCTGGATCTGGCTTTGCTTCAGCCCGGAGTCACGGAAAGTAACGACGACAACAATGGCGCTGGCAATTTCAGCATCGCAGGGGGACGCACCGATTCGATCACGTTCCTGCTGGATGGCGGATTGAACAACGATCTGCTGGATAACAGCAATCTGCTCGATCCCAATCCCGATGCCATCGCGGAATTCCGCCTGCTTTCCAGCAACTACACCGCAGAATATGGCCGCAACGGCGGCGGCATCATCAGTGTCGTGACCAAGTCCGGCACGAACCAGATCCACGGCAGCGCCTTCGAGTTTTTCCGCAACCGGGTGCTCGACGCCAACGACTTTTTCAACGTTCCACTGGGCATTCCGCGGCTCGATCTGAAGCGCAATCAGTTTGGCGGCACGCTGGGCGGACCCATCCGCAAGGACAAGGCCTTCTTCTTTGCAGCCTACCAGGGCACGAGGCAAATTCAGGCTGTGCCTGACATCGACATTCCGGTTTACACGCCCCAGCAACTTCAGGGAGACTTCTCGCAGTCGATACCGTTCGATGGTGTGACCTGCACAATCGCCGGCGGATGTCCCGACCCGAATGTCGCCGCGTTCTTGGGGCAGAATCCGTATTTCGCAACTCCAAATGGCAACGCAGCGCAGGCGATTATCGACCCCACTAAAATCGATCCCGTCACCCAGGCTTATATCAAGGCCGGCTTGGTGACGACCTCCCCGACAAACACGACGGTCTGCAATACGAATGGGATTTGCTCTGGGTTGTTCTCCACCTCGCTGGAGCAGACGAACAACGCGGACGAATTGACTGGCAAGCTGGACTTCAACCTGAGCGCGAAAGACAAACTCTCGGTGACGATTGGCTTCAATCGCACGCTGTTTCTGAACCCATTTCCATACGCTACTGTGCCGGGTTTTCCCAGTAGCACCACGGCCAATTACTATTTCACGAATATTGGCTATACCCGGATCTTTTCCCCGGCTTTGCTGAATGAGTTTCACTTTGTGACGCATCGCAGTAACTATTTGCAGGAGGCTCCAACCAAGCACTTACCCACTGGACCCAGCCTGGGCATCGGCATTACGCCGGACCTCGCAACCGGCCCCACGAACATCTTCTTCGACACTGGCTATCAATTTGGTCCCGGTGAGAACGGTCCTACGCGCTTCGTGGAAAACACTTTCTCCTGGACGGATGCGCTTTCCTGGACCCGGGGAAAGCACAATTGGAAGTTCGGAGCCGGATTCTCTCCGTACCAGGAGAATCTGGTCTACGACTATTACACGAATGGAGAGTTCGACTTCTATTCCCTCAGCAGTTCAGCCGCATCGGGAAATCCTTACGCGGACTTTCTGCTGGGAGGCGCGTCCGGCTATTTCCAGGGGGCATTGGCGCCGTCTAATATTCGCAGCAAGAGCACGTACATATTCGGACAGGATGAGTGGCACACGAGTAGGAACCTGGTCTTGACCCTTGGGCTGCGTTACGAATACAACACGCCGAAACTTGATACCCAAGGCCGGAGCTTTTCAGTGATTCCGGGCGAACAGTCCCAGCGATTTGTAAATGCTCCGCTAGGCATGGTATTTCCGGGTGATCCAGGGGCTCCCAAAGGCACGAATTTTCCTAACAAGAAAAACTTCGCTCCCCGCTTCGGTTTTGCCTGGGACCCAACGGGAAAAGGCACGACCAGCGTTCGTGGCGGCATCGGCCTTTTCTATGACATTCTGAAAGGCGAGGACAACCTCCAGTTCAACGGCCAGCCCCCCTTCGTCAGCAATGCGGGCTTCTTCTTTAACACTGTTCCTTCGCCGGTAACGGCGCCGTTGAACTACCTGAGCCAACCCTTCCTGGCCGACAGTCAGACCAATACATTCCCTTCCGCACCGCCTCCAAGCAACTACGATTTTGGTCCGGTAGAGCCGATTAACAGCACCGGATTCATTTATCTGGTCGACCCGCACCTGCGCACGCCTTACGTCTACCAGTACAACCTGAGCCTGCAACACAATCTTTTCGCCGACATGGTGCTGGAAACAAACTACGTGGGCAGTTCCGGACATGGATTGACTTCGCTGAAAGACATCAATCCCATGGTGCTGGGAACTACCAATCGCGCCCTGGACAGCAGTTGCCTTGGTTGTTTCGGCCAGCTTCCGGAATTCCAAAACGTATCGCATGCCAACTACAACGCGCTTGAAGCCAGCCTGACCCGGCAACCCAAGAGTTCCAATCTGGGGACCGCGTATTTTACTTTTGCCTATACCTACGCTCACAACCTGGATAATGCGTCGGGATTCGCCCAGCGCAACTCTTCGGTGCCGGCTTACAGCCCCGATTTTTTCTACGCCTCGGGGGATGCCGATGTCCGCCACCGCATCAGCTTCAGCGGAGGCTGGGACTTGCCCTTCGACCGGATGTGGGCGACAGGTCCAAAGCGGCTGACCAGGGGATGGAGCATTTATCCCATCGTGACCTGGCGTACTGGATTTCCTTTCGACATTCCGGCGGGGTTAGGAGGCAACGTGGACCCGACAAACCCTGGAACATCAGGCGCAGGCGATCCTTATTTGTCTCACGCCGCCGTGGTCGCGCCGATACGCATGCTCGACCCCAGGCGCCTGACCACAATCGTTCCTACCGTTTACGGCACCGACCCAAACACCGGACTGTGCCAGATCACGGCTGGACAACCTATCACTGGCCACTTTATTTTCGATCCCAACAGTTTCTCCAACCTTCCCCTGGCGAACGATGCGTACTACGGGGGCACAAACCCGTGTTTCCCGCAGCTTGATCCGGTGGATAATCCGGGAGACCGCACCTACGGCCTGGGACGCAACATGCTGCGCGGGCCGCATTTGACTAACTTTGACGTGGCCCTCGCCAAGACCACCGCTATCACTGAGCGCGTCAGCGTGGAATTTCGTGTGGAGTATTTCAATGTCCTGAATCATCCCGAGTTCGCGCAGCCCACGGTCCTTGATGGCGCGACGAACATCAATGGTTCGACGTTTGGGCAGATTACGACGACCGGAAGCTTTCGAGGAGCGGCCCCGCGCATCGGACAATTGGCCGCCCGTTTCACATTTTAGGGTTTCAACCTTCAGGCGAGAAATAGAGTCGCCCTGCGGGCGATGTGTGGGCACGTGCCAGAACCGCACGCCTATGCCTACGACACGCGCTCAGGGGTTGGCTTCATGATCTTTCCCGCGTTCGTTGCGTCCAGGCGGATGCGGCTGACGCGCGAGGTTTCCTGAACCAGATCGTCGGTGGCGCGAGCGTCATCGCCCGCCATCACCGAGCCTGCGGCCAAAGCAAAACGCAATGCGTCGGCCTGGTCTTCGAAATCTAGAATGACTTGCCCGGACATAAAGACTCCCCCGAGTTTGGACTACTTGCAACTGCGACTTGGAAAGAACTGCGACGAGGGCGCGCGTCGCGACCAGCGTGATTACTTCGATTGTGCGGGAGAGACGGCTCCGGTCAAAGTGCTTTTCTTGGTTCAGGGTGGGAGAATTAATGAGGCTTGGGTTCCAAAGACCTGACACCCAAGACTTAAGATAGAGATGATTGGTCGGGACGGGCAGATTTGAACTGCCGACCCCTCGCACCCCAAGCGAGTGCTCTACCAGGCTGAGCCACGTCCCGAGAATTAAGCGGTTATGTGGTGTTTCCACCGGCGCGAATTGTATGGGAGAGGGTTCAATCCGCGCAATCTTTTTATGCGACAATCGAGACGGAGGCACAATGCCCCAAAAGACCGAAACCCTGATGCCGAAATGCGTTTACCAGATGGAACACACTTGATGCTTCACCGTAATGAGGGCTTTACCGATCGAGAAACGAAGGTCAGGACCGTGGGGGACAGAATGGTTGCGTTGCAACCGGGCTCGCACCGTATTGTGGTTGTGTTTACGAAGAGAACGGCGAGCGGGGCATTCGACTGATTTACGATTCGCACACCTGGAAACATGGCGAGCACACTGACATTCCCCTGCCTCCCGATGTCGAGTATTCGCTTACCAGCATAGATGAAGAGCACGAAAGTAACCGATACTTGAATTGGTACCGCATGTTTGCGGACGGGCGGCAAGGCCAGTTTCTCAAAGCTAGTGGTTCATCTTCCTAACGTGGTCATGGAAATGCTTTGCAAAGGTCTGACTGTGATTAGTCAGCGCGCGGTCCACTCCGTCCGCGTCGATCGCGTGTACCCGCGTAGTCTGATGGACGTGTAAGTGCGTCTCCCCGCCGCCGCTGCTCCGTGGCGGGCCGCGTGTGTCAGATTCTCCGTGAGTCGCTTAGGGAGGACAGCTTCGCCGGCGTAAGCATGTCGTGGGCGCTGTCCCTTCGATGACACCCGGACAATCCGCCTTGCGAACCCATTGCAGCGCCCATCATTGAAGCACCAAAGCCGGGAGCCCCCAAGTCCACGGGGAACGGAGCGGCAGCCATACTTGCGACCGCATTCGCGCCCGCCAAGGATGACGCGGTAGCTTTCATTCCTGCTTTTGTGGAAAGACTGTTTACTAAGTTGGTTCGCTTGCCGGTTGCGATTATCCCGGCCACTTGAAGACGCGCATTCCGAGTTGCTTTGGGGCGCGAGGAGTCACGGGAAGTCTTTCGCTGTTGATTTTCTTTATGACCCGATGCGGGACGGCCCACAAAGCAAAGCCCCGGTTTACAAGGTCTTCTGCAACGGATCTTTTTAGGTGAAAGCACGGCTTGTCTAGGTCCTCTTGCCAAGGTTCCAACACTCCGAAACGATACTGACAGTGACCCTCCCTTGTATTTAGTATGGGCCAACGCCGCATTCGCATGTCAAGTTACCAAACGATAGTACTTCCCGAATGGCTCACCGCGACAAGAGGCTAATGCGCTCATGCACGGCCTAGAGATCCGCCGTTACAGTACCACTCCAGAATTGCAGGGGAGACGTTGGACAGGAATTGACGTTCGCGTGTGAACTGCGAAAAGCTGCCCATAGGAATTCCTCCAAGCGAGTACTCAAGGATTGGAGGAAAACCACGTAGCTTGTTGAAATGGTCGGGACGGGCAGATTTGAACTGCCGACCCCTCGCACCCCAAGCGAGTGCTCTACCAGGCTGAGCCACGTCCCGACTAGGAAGGAACCCCCTGCTCGTATCCGCAGCGGATGGGGTTAACTAGAGGATTTTACCATTAGCGGAGAGGTTTCGCCTGACCTCGAGAAGAACAGCAGGTTCCTCCAGCCTCGCTTCGCTCGCGCGTCGGAATGACAAGCCTTGAGGTGGCCGTAAGCCGTCACCTTCGCTTGCGTTTCGATTTCTTGGAGGAGGTTTCGATGGTTGCCGCGCGGGCGCTTCTTCCAAAACGGCGAACTGGATTTTCTTTTCCACGGGATCGATGCGGTCGACCAGCACGCGAATTCTTTGTCCCAGGCCGTAAGTTTTGCGTGAGTGCTGGCCGATGATCTGTCGCGTGTTTTCGTGGTAGGTGTAGTAGTCGTCGGTAAGCGTGTTCAGCGGGACCAGGCCTTCGACGAACATATCGGCCAGCTCGACGAAGAAGCCGAAACGGGTGACGCTGGTGATCAGGCCGTCGAAGTGTTCGCCCACGCGGTCCTGCATGAACTTGACCTTTTTCCACTCCATGAGTTCGCGCTCGGCGTCGTCGGCGCGGCGCTCGGACTGGCTGGACTCTTCCGCGATTTCATGAAGTTCTTCGAGCTTGAGCGGGCCGCCCAGGGGCTCGACTGATTCGCGATGCGCAGCGTGGTGGCGACGTTTGGACCAGGGCGTATCGCCGGCGTCGCGCTCTGCCGCGCTAGGGTCGAATGCAGATGAAACGCCAACCGGCACATCGCCATCCCGCTTTTCTGGCGATTCGCGCAGCACGTCTTTCAAGATGCGATGCACAATCAGGTCGGGATAGCGGCGGATCGGCGACGTGAAATGAGTGTAGCTCGTCGCTGCCAGCGCGAAGTGGCCGAGGTTCTCCTCCGAGTAGCGCGCCTGCTTGAGCGAACGCAGCATCAGGTAGCTCAGGATGCGCTCTTCCGGTTTGCCCGCAATCTTCGCCGCCAGCTTCTGGTACATGCGGGGCGTAATGTGAACGTCCTTGGGAACCTCGATCGTGCGCGCCTGCTTGCCGGTGCCGCGCGCGGCGCGGCGGTCGCTCTTGAACTGCACGCGGTGAACGGGCAACGCGCCCACGCCGAGGGAATAGCCGAACGTCGCGGCGATGACTTCGAAGTCGCAGACGCGGTTGGCGTCCGGCTTTTCGTGAATTCTGTATAGGGACGCGATGCGCTTCGATTCCAGATACTGTGCGACGCATTCGTTGGCCGAGAGCATGAACTCTTCGATCAGACGGTGGGCGATGTTGCGCTCCGAACGAGTGATGCTCTTCATCAAACCGAATTCGTCGAACTCGATGACGGGCTCGGGCAGGTCGAAGTCGATGGATCCGCGGCGTTGGCGTTTGCGGTTGAGGATCAGAGCGAGATCGCGCATGAGTTCGAACGTGGGAACGAGCGCCGCATAACGTTCGCGCGCGTCGGCATCGCCTTCGATCACGGCGTTGACGGCGGTGTACGTCATGCGCTCGGCCGAACGGATCACGCCTTCGGACAATTCAAAACCAAGGATTTCACCGCGGGGATCGACTTGCATCACGCACGACAGCACCAGCCGGTCGAGGTGTGGGCGCAGGCTGCAGATGTCGGTCGAAAGTTCGAGCGGCAGCATGGGCACGGCGCGGTCGGGGAAGTAAACGCTGGTGCCGCGGAGGCGAGCCTCCTGGTCGAGCGCGGAGTCGGGTGTGACGTATTGGGCGACATCGGCAATGTGGACTTGCAACTCAAGATTGCCGTCGGCGAGATTGCGTACCGTCACGGCGTCATCGAAGTCGCGAGCGGTTTCGCCGTCGATGGTGACAATGGGCAGCGCGCGGAAATCGCGCCGGTGGCGAAGTTCCGGCGCCGGGATGACGGCGGAGATGTTCTGCGCCTCTTCGAGAGTGGCAGCAGGAAAGTGGTGCGGCAGATGAAACTTGCGGATGGTGATTTCGACGTCGACGCCGAAGTCGTCTTGCCGGCCGAGGATTTCAATGAAGCGTCCGCGCGGATTCTGCGTGGGCGTGGGCCAGTCGGTGAGTTCAACGTCGACCACTATGCCTTCCAGATCGTCCCATTGCGAGCGGCGAGCGGCTTCGTCGCCAAGGACGCGGTCCACAGATCGTAGTGCCGGCGTCCCGCCGGCTTTCATGACAGCCGCCGGGGACGGCGGCGTTGCAGCTTCGGGATACTCGGCACCTGCCGGGATCACCACGTCCATGTTGATTTTGCTGTCGATTGGCTTCACGGAATTGTGTCGGGGGCCGTAGTGAAAAATCCCAACCACAGTGGGATGCGCGCGCATCACCGGCCTCACGATGCGGCCTTCGGCGCGTCCATCGGGACGAACGGCCATGATGTCAACCAGGACGCGGTCGCCGTGCATGGCATTGCCGATGGCATGGGGCGGGATGAAGATATCGCCCGCAAGACGTGACTTGAGGGACGCACTCAGCGAACTCGCATCGGGGATGACAAAGCCGAAGCCGTCGCGGTGCATGGTGAGGCGGCCCACGACCAGATTCTTGTCATTCTTGCCGGCTGCGGGTTGCGGCATAGCGTAACGGTCGGAATTGAGCTGAACCAGATTGCCTGCGGCGACCAGCTTCTGCAGCAGTGCGTCGAGTTCCCCGCGAGCGTCGCCGTGCAGGCCCAACTCACGCACCAACTGCTTGAATCCGGCAGACCGCTTGGGCTGGCGGGCAATATGTTTCAGGATGGTCGAGTCGGAAAGCATGAAAACCGTCGTTGGTCGCCAGTCGTTGGTCGTTGGCCGGGACCTTCAGCCGTTAATCCTAGCCTAAACCTGACGCGTCGCGGTTGCGTCAGCGACTAGCGACCAGCGGACCTTAAGACGCAGCCGTCATCGACTCGTAGCGAAGTACTTCTCCTCGAGGATCCTCCGGTGGTGCAACTCATGCCCTGCGATGATGTAGGCCAGCGCCCGCACGCTGACTTCATTCTTATTGGCAATGCCGCGCCGCATCCACGCTGCTTCGTCAAGATTACGCAACAGCGAGAGCGTGGCACGGCGCACGGCGATGAAGTCTTCGACCAGGTCGGCCAGCGGACGCTGCGCGAACGGACCATTGCGCACGTAGTCGTCCTGCTCAAAGCCAGCGAGGGGTGTGGCGTCGGCGCGCGAGATGCGCAGGGCGCGGTAGGCGAAGATGCGCTCGGTATCGCAGACGTGGCCGAGGACTTCGTTCGCACTCCATTTGTCCGGCGCGTAGCGGAAGTCGCCATCTTCATCGTCGCGGCCGCAGAGCAGCAGCATCGTCTGGCGCCGCTGTTGATCGAGCGTTTCGAGAATGTCCCCACCCGGAACGAGAGAGATGTAGCGGTCGTAATAGGGCGCGTACTCGCCGGGTTGTGGCCGGGTGACGGTGAAGGTTGGAGGAGTAACGACGGCTGATTCTGGCATGTTCGGCTCCCTGTAAGGCGTGAATCGCCTCTCTCAATAGACGCACGAGTCAAATGAATGTACGAGCAAGAGCATACTCCGAGCTCCGTGTGGAATTGTCGCCCGGCAGAGTTTTTTTGGGGAATCGTTACACGGTAAGAGAGTTGAAATGGGAGGGTCAGCTGGTTCAGGTCACGTCCTTTGTGGAGACGGAAGGACGTACCATGATAGGAAACCCTGTTGAAAATAAAGGGTTTTCCACAGCGCTCATTTTGAGACTGGGGAGTACAATTCGAGTTGGTCACGCAAGTGCGGCACGTGATCCCTAATCCCAACAAGGAAAGGAAATTCTCACCCATGTGGAAGCCGACGAATCAGCCTCAGACCCCCGGACGCCCCGCCGAGCCGGAGCGTCCAAGCATGTCTACACCGAGCGCGCCTGCAATGATGGCGAGTGAGCCCGCCCTTGCGCCGCGTCCCGCGACAACCACCACGACCAGCGCGGACCAGGCGACCATCGGCAAATCGCTGGTGATCAAAGGCGAAGTGACAGGATCCGAGTCACTCTATATTGACGGCCGGGTCGAGGGCTCGATCAGCCTGGCGGGCAACCGCGTCACCATCGGGCGCAACGGAGTGGTTGCGGCCAACATCAACGCCCGCGAGATCGTGGTGCTGGGCAAGGTGCGCGGCAACCTGACGGCCAGTGATCGCGTGGATATCCGCAGCGACGGCTCGCTCACCGGCGACGTAGTGGCGGCGCGCATCTCGATTGAAGACGGCGCCTACTTCAAGGGCGGCATCGACATCCGCAAGGGCGGCACGCCTGCACAGGCGACCAAGCCCAACGGCGAAGACAAGAGCGCAGCAGTGCCCGAGCCGGCGGCAGTCGGCGCTCGCGCATAGGCTTTTGAAGTAGAGATGTCTCGTCCGGTTTGGTGACGGGGCGTCGCGATGGGGCGTCGCGACGGGGTCTCGCAATTAAGACTCAGCGGCGGAGTTCGAAGCGACTACGAATGTCCGCCGCTTTTTTGGTTCATCCGCTTTACGGTTGCGTTCCCGCTCCCATGATTTCTTTGCTCTCACCCTCGGCGACTGCGGGATATGCCGTCTTGCGGCGGCGCAGGTCGTTGGGCAATTGCGAGCGAAGCAGATACAAGCCTACAGCGGTCGCCGCCGCCCACGTGAGGGAGATCATCGCTAACTGCAGCACGTCGGCAACGCGGCTACCGTAACCCGAAATGAACGGCGTGATACTTCGTGCGACTTCCAGGCTTACGCCTCCGGCGACGACTGCGATCAGCGCGGACTTTCCCAGCTCATCCCAACGAAGCGTTCTTAGCGAAACCAATCTGCGATAGTGCAGCAGCAGGGCCAGCGCCAGCAGATTCGCTCCGATGCCGATGTCAGAGGCATATGCCAGGCCGACTACTCCATATCTGTGGAAGAGCAGCGCATACACCGGCAACGACGCTCCCGTGATTACCGTGACTGCAGCCATTGGAGTCAGCGTGTCGCCGGCGGCGTAGAAGGCGCGGGCGTAGAGTCCCTGGGCGGACCAGAGAGCGAGCGAGAGCGAGAACCAGAAGAAGTAGACGGTCGTGGTCTGCGTGTCGGAAACCAGGAATCGCCCGCGGCGGTAGACCAGATCGATCAGCGGGAAGGCGGCGGCCATCATCCATCCCGTAGCGAGAAGCGACGCGGCGGAGACGCGGTACACGGAATCGTTCACCGTGGCGGCGAATTCTTGCATACGCTTTTCGTTGAACAAGCGCGCAAAAAACGGCAGCGAAGCTTGTCCTGTGGCCTGGCCCAATACGGCGATGGGTACGGCGAACAATCGTTTGGCATAGTTGAGGCGGGCGATGTCGCCCACGCCGCTGGACGCGTAGTGGCGCAGGATCCAGTCGTCAGCCGTGACGAGCGAAACTCCTAGCATCAGCGGGATGGAAAGCCTCACCCACTCGCGGAACGCGGGATTCGTCACATCGAACGACGGACGATAACCGGTTCCGATGCGCGCCGCGCCGATCACGCTGGCCAGAAACGGTCCGGCAACAGCTCCCACGAGCGCGCCATAGGCGAGCGACGCAATTCCGAAATGCGGTCCGCCAATGACCCCGCCAAGAATAATGATCAGGTTGTAGAGCAGCGGCCCAAATGCCGGCAAGAGAAACAGGCGGTGCGATAGCAGGACGGCGGAGACGACGCCTCCGACGTAAAAGAAGATTTGCGCCGGCAGTAAAATGCGGGTCAGATGAACGGTCAGTTCCACTTGCGCCGGTGAGAAACCACGAAACATCCAGCGGACGAATTGCGGTGTGAAGATTTCGGTGATGATGGTGCCGACAATCATCACCGCAGTCATGACGGTGATGACAACGGAAAAGGTTTTCTGCGCGTCGGCGTCGCGCTTTTCGGCGAGAAACCGCGTATAGATCGAGATAAATGTAATCGAAGCCGCGCCCCCAGCCACAATGTAGTTGAGCCAATCAGGCAAAGTGAAGGCGGCGACGTAAGCGTCGGTCTGCGGGCCTGCTCCGAAAGCGAATGCGATGTAGGCTTCGCGGATGTAGCCGATCACGCGCGAGAGCATGACCGCCGACATCAGCAGCAGCGTGGCTGAAAATGCCGAGTGCTGGTGCGAGGGGCGAAAAAACCGCAAAAGTCTGGTCATGGGCCGCAGATTCACGCCGGCAACGCCTAGCTTTGTTACTGGCGAGCGAGGCGTGAATTTCCTTCAAAGCCTACCAGAGCCTTCTGTTTACGACTGAGTTTATCGTTCGAATGAGACCGGGCTGGTTCCTTTATTGACACTGGTATTGACACTGGCGTGGCGGCATCCCGTCTCCTGGCGACGGTCTCAGATGCTATGGCCGCAGTTCTTTGCGCACGAGGAAGTATTCGTTGATGGGCCGGTCATCGCTTAGAGCGGGCGTGGCGGGAGAGGCCGTAATGAGCTGATCGATGGGCAGTTCGTAGTTCAAGAGGTGCGCAAAGCGGGCTTCAGGGTCGGGTTGCTTGTCCCATTCGACTAAATCGGCAGCGGCGGCGGCCGGAAGGCGGCCAGCCAATTCACTCGCGGTGCGATTCGGCAGCGGCCGATCGCTGGCCAGAAAATGAAATCCCCAATTCTTTCCAAAGGCGAACACTCGGACATAGGGGAAGGATCGGTGCAGCGCGAGAGCGACAGCTGCCACGTCTTCCGCGTCGCCAATCGGCAGCCACTGTTGCAGAATACCTCCCGGACGAAGACGCCGCCGGATCACGGAATAGAAGTCTTCGGAATAGAGCAGGCTGGAGCCGGCGGCCTCCACCGGCGGCGGAGGATCGATCGTGATCACGTCGTATTGCTCCGTTGTCCGCTCCAGATAGCGGCGGCCATCGTCGATTACCACGCGCGACAAAGGAGAACTCAGAATCTCGGCGGCATCGCCGTGAAAATAGTAGAACAATCGCGGCACGCTGGGGACCAGTTCGACAGCCGTGACGGGAATTCCCCAGGAGTGCAACGAGCGAAAGGTTGTTCCAATGCCGAAGCAAACAACCAGAGCATCTTGCGGAGTGCGATCGAGGAAAGCCAAGGGCAGGTGCGCCATCATTTTGGTGATCGGCGTCAGCGAGGTCATGCCATAGCCGTTGACCAGCAACTGCCGGGTCATACCCGTCCCGGCTGCGATAACCGTCGCTGTCGAATCACGCAGCACTATTCCGCCGCGGTACTCCCTTTCGTAGCCCTTGCTTGCCCAGAAAAGTCCGACCACCAGCGGCAATAATAGATAAGAAGCGGCACGCGAGGTGAAGCTTGGAACCGACGCTCCGGGCAGACGCACGAGGCGGACGCCAACCAGCATCCAGGGCAGCGAGAGCAGCACCAGCGACCAGCGTTCGCTGATCCGGGGCAGAAGCAGAAAGCCGGCTAGCAGCGGACCAAGGATGCAACCCAGAACATTCACCGCGTACGCTTTTCCTGCCTTGGCAGGATCGCCTCCCGCCCAACGGTCTACCAGCATGGGAGTTAGATACCCGAGCAGGCCCGTGAAGGGCGCGATCCCGACAACCAGTCGCATCCAGCTATCGAGAGAGATGTTGGGGCTGGCCGCCAGTAGCGGAAACAGGGAGAAGAATGCCAGCAACGTCCAGAGCAAAGTCTCATCCACAAGGCGGGAGCCCCAGTCGCGGTAGATGCGCGATCCAAGGAAAGTCCCGGCCAGGTAGACGGCCAGAATCGACGCGAAAGCGTACACCACGGTTCCGATATAGGGCGTGAATTCACGGACCCAGACGACTTCCATGCCCATGCTCGTAAGACCGGTGGCGAACAGCAGTGCTAGAAGATATCCTTGGCCGGTGGCGGTTGGAGCGGGCTCACTGGCTGGTTGCGGAGTCTCTCTCGACACTTCTCCACGTACCGCGCCAACTTCGTTCCGCCGCACCCTCGATACCAGCAGAGCTAGAAGCGCAATCAGAACGTTGCAAGTTGCGCCCACACGAAGAGTCCCGTGGAAGCCGAGCAACTCGATCAGCACCAAGGGAACAACGGTTCCCACGACCGCGCCGGCCACGTTGGCCATGTACAAATAGCTGAATGATCGGGAAGACTCCCCGGGGAACATGCGCCTGATCGCGAGCATCGCGACCGGAATCGTCGCTCCCATCAACGTGCACCACGGAATCAACGTGAAGGCGACCCAGATGCCTGAGACCAGGTAATATTCCGCCGAGGAGGTTGAACCCAGCCGCTCCAGAAAGCCGCGTCCCAGGTGAAGCTCATAGGGAACGAGAATTCCCGAAACGCCGATCAGCAACTCGATGGCGGCGTAAAGCAGGAGGGGCGAAAAGCCGATCTGGTCTCCCCGCCGGCGTATCCATGCCCCGCTGGCCCACGACCCCAGCCCCAGTCCCGCCATGAAGACCGACAGCACAATGGAAACCATGGCGGTCGTAACACCGAATTGAGCCATGGACAGGCGCAGCCAGACCAATTCGTAAAGGACGCTGCAGAATCCCGAGATGAAGAAGAAGGTGAAATACCAGAGCACGAAGCCTTCTTTCTAGGTAAGAGGTTGGTTAAAATCTGCAATCGCGACTTCCAAATCCAAAATAACCTACTCCGCAGTAAACAAAAAATCCTTCCCGCCGGATGATCCTTGGTTGTAACCCTCTTCTGCCGCAATCACTTACTGATTGATGTGCGCTTGAGGAGCGCTTGAGCGGCAGTGCATTGTCCCACGTCGGTCTTTCACGGCAAAGTGACGCTGGTGCGGGCTTGGACTTCAGGTGTTAGGTCTTAGGGGTTTGCCCAAGACCTGAGACGTGAGACGTGGAGATAAGACCTGCGCCCGAAGGAGGAAAGTATGCCGAGCCGTGTAGTTGTGAGCGCCGGTTCTCAAACCATGATGGAACTCTGCGGGCAACTGAACCCGCGTGTGCCGCTGGAGATGCGGCGGGTGCAAGAAAGTTGGGTCGCGAGTGCCGAGAAGCAGGCATTAATGTGGCTGGCCGCGCGTACGCCGTTATGGATCGGCCCCGACCATCTGACAATGTTTGGGTTGCTGGCGCAGATCGGCGCGGGCGCCTGCTATGCCCTGGCGCCACGGAACCGTTATTGGTTGTTGGGAGTGATTGCCTGCCTGGCGTTGAACTGGCTGGGAGACTCCTTAGACGGAACGCTGGCCCGGGTGCGGCAACAATTGCGTCCGCGTTACGGCTTCTATGTGGACCACATGGTCGACAGCTTCGGCGCTCTGGCGCTGATGGGCGGCCTGGCTCTGTCGGGGTACATGCGTCCCTGGATCGCAATCGGACTGCTGGTGGCGTTTCTCCTGCTTTCGATTCAGTCCTATCTGGCGACGCACGCGCTCGGAGAGTTTCGTCTGTCGTTCTGGCGCTTTGGACCGACCGAGTTACGCATCCTGCTGGCAGCCGGCAACGCGGCACTGTTGTGGAAACCGCGAGTGCATTTTCTTGGCAGGTATTACAACCTGTTCGACATCGGGGGAACGATCGGTCTCACGGGCATGGCGTTGACGGTGGTCTTTTTCACCGGACAGAATACGGTGCGGCTTTACCGCGAAGAAAGGATCGTAAAGTGAAGGCCGGTGGAAGCCCGCGCGGAACCGTGCTGCTGCGCTGGCTGAAGTTCAACGCCGTGGGAGCGCTCGGCATCGGCGTGCAGTTGGCCGTCCTGCTCACGCTGAAGAGCGGATTTCATCTCAGTTATCCGCCGGCAACTGCGCTCGCTGTGGAAGCGGCCGTCTTGCACAACTTCCTCTGGCACGAGCGTTATACATGGGCAGACCGGGTGCAACCATCGTGGAGAAAGTCTCTGCCGCGCTTGCTGCGCTTCAATCTAACCACCGGCCTGGCCTCCATCGCCGGCAATCTGGCACTGATGAAGTTAATGGTCGACCTGGGCCAAATGAATTATCTCGCGGCGAACGGCGTCGCTATCGCGCTGTGCTCGCTGTCGAATTTTTTGGTGAGTGAAGTGTGGGTTTTTAAGGACGATCGTCCGTGACCATCCTTTAACAAACTGCATCTTACGACTCGCGGTTATAATTTGCCGCGGACTCCCTTTTTCGGCGGAAGGGCGCAATGAGTTTGATCCTCGAACCATACACGGACGGAGCCCAGCCGTGAAATGCGCGCTCCCGCTGGCGCTGGCTGCGTTGTGGGTTATACCGTCTCCGGCGCAGACTTCTTCTCCTTCCTCCTCCTCTTCGTCATTGCAGAACATCTCTCCCGATCACCCGGCCCCAACGCAGAATCTGACGGTCACCGTGATCGACGAAAACGGTGTGGCCGTCGCCTCGGCGCGCGTACAGTTGCAAGCTCCGCCGCCTGCTGCCCCCCTGCGCTGCGCAACCGATTTTGCCGGGCATTGTGAATTCGCAAATTTGTCCTCCGGAGCCTACGAACTCCGCGTCGAGAAGCCCGGCTTCTACGCTCTGGTCCAGCCCGATCTGCAGGTCGGGCTCGCCGCCAATGTAGACGTGACTCTCCACCATCAGCAAGAAGCGCATGAAGTAGTGAACGTGGTGGAATCGCCGCCGGCCATCGATCCGGCGCAAATCTCCGCCAAGGAGGAACTCACCGGCACCGAGATTATCGACATTCCCTACCCGGCAACTCACGACTACCGCAACGCTCTGACCTTCATCCCTGGAATCACGCCGGATGCTTTTGGTCAGGTGCATGTCGCGGGCGCCGAGACTTACCAGACGCTGCTTCTGCTGGACGGCTTCAACGTGACCCAGCCCACGAACGGCCAGCTGGCCGTGCGGACAAGCGTCGACTCATTCCGTTCCATTGAGCTGACCCCGAGCCGCGAGCCGGCCGAGTTTGGCAAAGGCTCCGGCGGGGTTCTCGCCCTGAACACGCGCATGGGCAACGATCGCTTTCACTTTACTTCCACGGACTTCACCCCCGGGGTGCAAACCACCAAGGGCCTTGCGATCGGCGAATGGACGCCCATCTACACCATGTCCGGCCCAATTCGCAAAGGGAAGATGTGGTTCATCGACGCGCTCGACGGCGAATACGACAACAACATCGTCAAGCAACTTGAATCCGGTTACAGCGACCCCATCTGGCGCGTGGACAACTTGGCCAAGCTGCAATCGAACCTGACCACCCGCAACATCGTGACCGTCAGCTTCCTGTCGAACTATTACCACGACGTATACGCCGGACTCTCGGTACTTCAACCTCAGCCGACAACGCCCACCGACGCCGAAACCGCCTATATTGGCTCGCTTAAAGACCAATACTATTTTCGCGGCGGCGCGCTGCTCGAAACCGGATTTGGCGTGGATCAGTACAACGTGGCGCTCACTCCTCAGGGAACTGCTTCATACATTCTGACGACGCAGGGCGCAGCGGGCAACTACTACCTCCGCCAGAACACGCTAGCTCGCAGAGTGCAGGGACTGGCGAACCTTTATATACCGCCGCATCAATGGCACGGACGCCACGACATTAAGTTCGGCGCAGACCTTGACCGCTTGAATTATGACGCGCAGTTCCTGCGGCAACCGATTTCGTTCTTGCAGCCCGCCTTACCGACGCCGGGCCAAACCGCGCAGCCCTGCGCCACCGATGCCAGCGGCGTCCCGGTGGTCCCGTATACCTGCGCGCGTTATTCGAGTTTTTCCGGAGGCAACTCCAACACAATCTTTAATACCGAAGCCAGCGCCTACGCTGAGGATCGCTGGCTGATCACCAACCGGCTGCTCATCGAGCCGGGCCTGCGCGTGGACTGGGACCAAATCGTGCGCACGCCTCTGGTTGCGCCACGGCTGGCCGGAACTTACATTCTCGACGACGAGAGCAATACCAAGCTTTCGGCAGGGATTGGCATTATTTACGACAACACAACGCTGGGATTGATCCATCAGCCCTTGGAAGGTCAGAGAGTCGATTACTTCTTTAACGCGATGATGCAGCCGACAGATGCTAACGGGAATCCGACAACTCTGCCCACGCCGGTCCCGACCACATTTGCCGCGAACCTGAGCACACTCTCCGCGCCGCGGTACTTGAACTGGAGCATCGGACTCGAGAAGAAACTGCCGGCAGCTATCTTTCTGAAACTCGAGTTCATCGAGAAACGTGGCGTGCATGGCTTCGCCTACAACACCTTAAATGGCGCTGTGGACGGCAACTTCATCCTCGAGAACCAGCGCGACGACCGCTACGATGCCTTCACGGTCAGTTTGCGTCATCGCTTCCGCCAGCACTATGAGATCTTCGGTGCCTACACCCGCTCCCGTGCCCATACCAACCAGGTGTTCGATTTCAGTTTGGATATTCCCCTGCTGAGCCCGCAGTTGCCCGGTCCTTATCCGTGGAATACGCCGAACCGCTTCGTCGGATACGGCATGCTGCCATTCTTCAACCTGCCCATCCTCCACAAACTGGACATGGTTTACTCCTTCGAGGCGCGCACCGGTTTGCCTTTCCTCGCGACCACCGACCAGGGAGAGATCGCTCCGGGCACGACGCCAGAAACCTATCGTCTTCCCACCTACTACACCATCAATCTGCAATTCGAGAAGCGCTTTCATCTGTTCAACCGCTATTGGGCTCTGCGCGGGGGCTTCGACAACATTACCAACCACGGCAACGCTCAGTTGGCAAACGGTATCATCGATTCCACGCACCCGTTCCCGACTTTCGTGGACGGCAACGGACGGGCGTTCACGGGCCGCATCCGGTTTCTGGGACGGCAGTGACTCTCAAACCAACGATCGAGCATTTACAAGCCAGACATCAAAACAAAGTCAAAAGCAGCGGGCAAAAGTGCCCGCTCCGCGTGGGCTGTTCTTATGCAATCTTCAGCACGACCTTCCCGTAATTCTTGCCTTCCTGCAGCAGCTTGTAACCCTCCGCGGCGCGGTCGAGCGGGAACCTCTGGCCGATCACCGGGGCGAGCTTGCGTTGTGCGATCCATTCGGAGAGCTGATTCCATGCGGGCTCCATGATCTCGCGCTTTTGCGAGAGGTAGGTCAGCCACAGGCCCTGCAGGCTGGCGGATTTCGCGTAAAGCGCCCGCACGTCGAGTTGCGGCGGCTTGCCGGTGGCGGTGCCGTATTGGATGACGCGTCCGAAATCGCGCAGGCAGCGCAGGCTCTTCGCGGTGTGCTCGCCGCCCAGCATTTCGAAGACAACATCCACGCCCTCGCCGTGAGTGAGGTTCTTCACGACTTCTTCATAGTCGTGCCGTTTGTAGTTGATGCCGTGCTGCAGGCCGAGTTCTTTCACGCGCGCGAGCTTTTCATCCGACGAAGAAGTCCCGTACATTTCAACGCCGAGAATGTGTCCGATCTGGACGGCCGCGGTGCCGACTCCTCCAGCAACCGCGTGAATCAGAGCGCGATGAGTGCGGCCGGTCGGAGGTGGTTGTGTCATACCCGCCTGCCAGTACGCGAGATACGCGGTGAAGTAGTTCACGGGGAAGGCGGCGGCCTGTTCGTCGGTCCAGTGATCGGGGACGGGCCAGAGCATGTTGGGGTAGGCGCCGACTTTCTCGGCGAAGGCTCCCCACTGAATGTAGCCCATCACGCGGCGTCCGATGCTTTCTTCCACGCCCGCGAACTCGCGCCCGGCAACAAGCGGCGGCGCGGGCGTTCCCGGATAGCCGCCTTGGGCGGTCATGAAGTCGGCAAAATTCAGGCCTCCGGCGGCGACGAGCACCAGCGTCTGTCCCGGCTTCAGCGCGGGGTCGGCAGTGTCTTGGACGGCGAGTGCATCCGGGCCCGAGAGGCTGGTGATCATTAAAGCTTTCATGGAGGGGAGTTTAGCAGGACAGGCACGGCTCTGGCCGGAGGAACTGACCACGCAATGTCTCTACCGACGGGGCTGTCGCGCAACCTTTCCTCGTCGCCTGTCCCCGGTCGGGTATATACTCGTGGCGTAGATTTAGTGAGGTCACTCCCGGCCAGGCCTCCATGGGCCGGGACGGGGCGTATATTCATTCCCCTATTTCTCCCACGTCCCGCATGCTGATTTGCCGATTCCCGCCCGGGGCGGCGTGGAAAATGGCACCGGTGCATCGCGCCAGAGGTAGCCGAGTTGCATCCGGGGGAGGTTATATTGTGCATTTGATTCTGGTACGTCTTCTTTTCGTCATCGTAGTTTCAGTTGCATGCTATTTCATTGAGCCGTTCCGCCTGTCCCAGCCGCAGGATGCGGGAGTGGGAGCATTGGTAGGGGCGGGGATCGTCCTGTTCGAATGGAAGCTGCGGTCGGTCAGCCTGAAGCGGCTGATCGGCGCGGCTATTGGAAGCTTGCTCGGCATCTGCGGAGCCTACCTGTTTGCCCTGGTGATTCGCAACAGTGTGCCCGAGGGACCAACGCGCAATTTCCTGCAAATCCTGGTGATGCTGCTGATGGCCTATGTGGGCCTGATCGTGGGCGCGAGCAAGGGCGACCTGCTGAACTTAGCTGCGCTGGGCGGCATTTTTGGCGGAGAGAAGCAAGGCAAGAAGAGCTATAAGATCCTCGACACCAGCGTCATCATCGACGGACGCATTGCCGACATTGCCGAGACCGGCTTTCTGGATGGCATCATCGTTACGCCACAGTTCGTGTTGCGCGAGTTGCAACTCGTCGCCGATTCCGCCGACTCCCTGAAGCGTAACCGCGGACGACGCGGACTCGACGTGCTGCAGCGCCTGCAGAAAATGGCCACGCTCTCGATCCAGATCGTGGAAGATGATTTCCCCGCCGTCCGCGAGGTCGATCTGAAGCTGATCGAACTGGCCAAAGTTTACGAAGGCAAGATCATCACCAACGACTTCAACCTGAACAAAGTCGCGCAACTGCAGGGTGTCGAGGTGCTGAACATCAACGAACTGGCCAATTCGCTCAAACCGATCGTGCTGCCGGGCGAGATAATGAAAGTCTTCATCCTGAAGGAAGGCAAGGAGTACAACCAGGGCGTCGCTTACCTGGACGACGGCACCATGGTGGTCGTGGACAATGCAAGGAAAATGATTGGCAAGACAATCGACGTCTCGGTCACTTCGGTGCTGCAGACGACGGCGGGAAAGATGATCTTCGGGAAGTGGGATGAACGCGCCTTCAGCCGAAGCAGCGTGGCAGTTCCTCCCATAGCGCCGGTGGTCACAAGCACGACAGTGCCGCCGGCGGTGGTCCCGACCACGCTGGTGGAGACCAAGCCTCAGCCTTAGCCCGCCTCGGTTTCAACAAAATCAAAGAAGGACCCGCAGTCTCAGCGCTCTCCGGGGATGTCCTCGGCGGTCCTCCGCGTGAGAGGTTGACGAGAGCGCAAACATAAATCGTAAACGCGGAGGTCGCTGGGAAAGGCCGCGGAGCAAAACGGAGGCATCGCCCTCTGCATTTGAACTCCTCGGTCCCCACTCGTATACTTACAGCCCGCTATGAAGGTTGTCGCGATAATTCCGGCTGCGGGGCTTGGAACGCGCATGGCGCCCGTGCCCGTCGGCGCCAAGGGCAAGCAAAAGAAGTCGCTACCCTCTAAGCAGTTCACCGAACTGGGCGGCACGCCTATTCTCATCCATACGCTGCGCCAGTTCGCCGCCGTCGATGCGGTGAACGAGATTTGGATTGCTCTGCGGGAAAGCGAGATTGCGGGGTTTCGCGCGCGGCTTGATAGCGAAACGAAGAACGTAATCAAGAAGAAGGTCCAGTTGGTGGTCGGCGGCGAGCATCGCCAGCAATCGGTGGAGAGCGCGCTGAACGCGATTGCAGCTGCGGCGCACGATGATGACATCGTTCTAGTGCACGATGCGGTGCGCCCTTTGGTGACCCGGGAGATCATCCAGGAAGTGATTGACGCGGCGAAGAAATACGGCGCCGCGATCGCCGGCCTGCCTGCCGTCGATACCGTGAAGCAAGTCGAACGCACCGCCGAGGGTGCGCTGATCAAGGCGACAATTCCACGCGCGGGCATCGTGATGGCGCAGACCCCGCAAGGCTTTCGCTACGCGGTGATCAAGAAGGCGTTCGACGAAGCGTCGTCGGACGGATTCCTCGGCACCGATGAGGCTTCGCTTGTGGAACGATCAGGCCACGGTGTGGCCGTGGTGATGGGCTCGCCGCGCAATATCAAGATCACCATGCCAGCGGATATGGAACTCGCTGAGTTCTACTTGAAGAGTGCGGATCGGCACTGACTGAGATGCCAACCTCCTACGACCCACGACCAACGACGCGCATCGGCTACGGATTTGACTCGCACGAATTTCGCGAGGGGATTCCGCTGAAGATTGGCGGCATCGCGCTGGCACACGACAAAGGGCTGGGCGGGCACTCCGATGGCGATGTGCTGTTGCACGCCATCACCGACGCGCTGCTCGGGGCAGTGGCTGCGCCCGATATTGGCGCGCTGTTTCCTCCTTCGGACCCGAAGTGGAAGGGTGCGGACTCGGTCGTATTCCTGCGCGAGGCTCTGAAGCGCGTGCATGACGCGGGATATAGCTTGGCAAACGTAGATGCCGGCCTGATTCTGGCCGCGCCGAAGATTGGACCGCATGCGGCGGCGATTCGCACGCGGGTGGCGCAATTGCTGGGAGTGCGCGCCGATTGCGTTGGGTTGAAGGCGAAGACTCCGGAAGGGCTCAATCTGGAAAACGCTGCGCTCGCGCACGTGGTGGTGCTGCTGGAGAAGCGAAGTCCGAAGCGGGCGCGGAAAAAGACCAAGAGGCCTTGAGCTATTTGTGGCGTGCTTCAGCTGCTTTGATCTTTGCCGCTTCGATCAGGGCGCGGAAGATGGCGCGGGAGGGTTCGTCCTGGTCGACCGAGCGCTCGGGATGCCATTGCACTGCTAGCACGAAGTGATCGGGGGCAGTGCCTTCCAGCGCTTCGATGATACCGTCATCGGGGCAGCGGGCGACAATGCGCAGTCCGCTGCCGATCGTCCTGGCTGATTGGTGATGCGAAGAGTTCACCGGCACGACGAGCTTATTTTGCCCTGCTTTGTTTTTGTTTTTCCCGTTCACGATTTCAGCCAGCTTGGAAGCGCCCTCAATTTCGACTGCGTGCGCAACGGCGACCTTCTTTCCCGCTTCGTGATTGACGCGCGCGCGCAGCTCCTCGGGCAGAAAATCCGGAATGTGCTGGATCAGCGACCCGGCGCGATAGACGTTGAGACTCTGCAGGCCGTAGCAGATGCCGAGGACAGGCTTGCGCAGGTTGTAGGCGTCCTGGAGCAGGAGTTCGTCGACGGCGTCGCGGCGCGGGTCGGCAGCCGCGGTGCGCGGGGAGCGGGCTGCGCCAAACTTGGCGGGGTCGACATCAGCGTTGCTGCCGGGCAGGAGCACGCCGTCGCATTGCTCCGTTATTTTCAAGACTTCGGCTTTCATCGCTTCGTCCCGCGTCTGGTCGAACGGGATGCGTACCGGTTCGCCTCCGGCTTGTTCGACGGCGCGTTCGTACTGCGGGATCGCCCGCTCGCTGTATTCATGATCGATCGAATGCGGCATTGGGATGGCAATGCGGGGCGGCATATCTGGATTGTAGCGCTCGCAGCGTTGCACGGCTCGCCTAGCTATCGGGAGAGAGCAAGCTTCGCTGCGCTCGGCTGGACGGGCGAGGCGCCCGTCCCCCCACGAACCCGACAGCCGAGGCGCTGTTCCCACATGTTTCCAGGCTTAGCTCATCCTTTCGATCGCGGCGAGGGTCTTGGATTGGCGGTAGTGACGGATTTCCACGGTCAGCGCCAGAACAAGAATGATGCTGCCCGCGACTAGCGCGGCGGGTAGAGCGATCATGCGGTAGGCCAAGGTCATGTTGGGTTGCGCGTGGCGCAGGGCTGAAATGATCACTAACCCGATGATGCCGATGAGCAGGCTGACGGCGAAGGAGATGAGCGTACCGATGAACGTTACCAGAAAGACGCGAACCGGGATCGCATACCAGAGGGGTGGGCGTGGGGTCGGCTGCATACTTTTAAGCTACCTCAATCCGGGCTGGATCTGGACTTGAAAAAAATGACGGATCAATCCGAGGTAAAATATCTGGAATCAATCAATTACGGGCTTATGGCCTGGCCCGAATCGGGCTAAAATATTGTAAACAAATGACTTACTCGTAAGGTATTCCATTAAAAGCACTTAGGTGGCATGCCATGGCTTAGCTAGTTACCCTTGGAATCAGCAGCCGGATCGCAAAATATTGAATCTGCGGTAGTTATCTCAGTGCTATTCGGATGTCAAAGAGCTAATGCGCCTAGAGATAGGATCGGACTATTCGGTTCCGAAGTCAAGGGAATTTGTCTTGGCAAATCAAAGTCAAAGGCAGCGGGCGGGGGCGCCCGCTCTACACGGTCTCTTAGTGTATAAAAGAGCAAGAATGTCGCAGGCAGCACCAGCTATTACGCGGAGTCCCGCGGATGTCGTCCGGATGACGCCGGTTTCGCAGGCGGCGAATGGGGTGTGCTATGCCGTGGCGGGGGAGAACTCCGTTGGGTCGTTTGACCTGGAGCGGATGATTGCGGCGGTGCCTGCGAAGATTGCTTCGGCACTTAAGCGCAAGGCTTATTACTTTGTCCCGCTGACGGTTAGCCAGGGGGAAGAGATCCTGATTGCGGATCGCTATGATGTGGCGCTCAGCGACAATGCGGTTTGCCATCGCAATCTGAATCTGGGCGACTCGCAGTGCGTGTTTATCTCGACGCGGCTGACGGACGATAAATTCTCTGTCGCATTTGAGTTTTATATCAATGTGGGCCATGCGCTGGTGGAGTGCGCCGGAGTTTCGCACGAATTCAGCGATCTGGCGTGGAAGCAGGTGGAAGCCGGCGCGCGCGGCGAGACCTCGCTGGACGCATGGGAAGCACGCAAGCTGGCTACGGCCGGCGGTCCTGATGCGGAGCGTTTCAAGAACGAATATTTCGAGGCCACGTTTTCCGACACGATCTCCATCTATCTGCTTTCGCTATATCTGGATGTGGATTATTACGACTTGCGGGAGCGGGATTATCCGCTGCTGGCCCCTTCGGCGCTGGCTGAGCGGTTGAGGAAAGTGGCGGAGTTGTTTCCGGCGAATGCGGGATTCGAGTTTGCGGTGCTGTATAAGCGGAGAGGGTAGCGGCGCTCAGTTTCCGGTTTCTGGTTTCTAGTTTCCAGTTTCTATTCCTGCAGACCTGTTGTGCCCCTGATCCTTATGAACTGCCGGCAGTGGTCGGACAGAGCCTGCCCCTTCGACAGGCTCAGGGCGGGCGCTGAGCGAAGCCGAAGGGAGTGTCCGACCCACACAATCAAAACCATCCTACTTGTTTCCAATCACGAAATTTATGCTGCTGGACTGATTGGGGGCGACCCTGACCGGCTTTTCCCAGGTTTTTGGTTCGGTGAAGACGGGGCGCTGTACGCTGCGCTCGGTGAGAACGTCGAAGGCCTGCTCTTTGCCGGCCAGACCCCAGCCTTCATGCCAGGCTACGATCTGATAGGTGCCGGCCGGGACGCCGGTGAATTCGAAGCGTCCGCTTTCATCGGTGACGGCGTAATAGGGATGGGGGACGACCATCATTTCGGCATTCATCCAGACGTGGCCGCCGTTGCAGCGCAGGTTGACCAGGCCGGGGGTCGACATGGTGCGCGCGATGGGCCGCTTGGTGAAGGGAAATGGCAGGTTGTAGGTGGCGGCGCCGTCCATGTGGATGGTGTGCAGAGTAGCGTCGGAACTCTGCATCTGGAGCTCGGCGTTTTGGGGCACAAGAAGAATGTGCGGGACGTAGCGGCAATGGAGCTGGTCGAGGTGGCGCTTCTGCTCGGGCAGTTCCAGGGCTTTCCCGGCGGAGACGTTCTTGAGGTAGACGATGGTGTTGGCCACGCCGCCCTCGGGGCCGACGATCAGGCGGTCGAGGCTGACGGTTTTGTTCCCGTCCGGGGCGCAGATCTGGGGGTCTTTGGTAACGGGAAAGTCCAATTCCTTGGGCACTGGTCCCGACCATTTGACGGTTCCGGAGATGGTTCCACCGTCGGTGACGGGAATGACTTTATAGCTGCCCTGTGCGGCGGCTGAAGCTGCAGCCGCGAAAAGCAGCAGAAGTAAAGAAAAACGAGTCATCACACTCCGCATGCAAAACCCCTGATAGCCCGCCGTCCGTTGCTCGCGATTGCGAAGTCGCGCTACAACGCGGCTCAAATTGGGATGAATCTTCTTACTTTCCGCGCGCAACGGCTTGCACCCAACTTTCGGGACAGCGTTTACAGGGTCCCGCTTAGGGGCGGGGAACGCTCGTGTTGCGGTCGTTCTCGGTTCCAAGTGGGAGGACCGTCATCCGGTTCATGGGATTGGAATCACGACTAGAGTGCCCTTATTTTAGGCAAGGGTCGAGATTACCAAGGTGGTGTGTCGAGTGGTAGAGGCGGTCTTATCGGAGCAAGCAACAAGGCCATTTGAGAACGATATTCGTCTGCGGGGCCTCACATTCGAACTGGGATGACTTACAATCTTGCTGCCATGACGGTGATGGTCCGATCGTTCGCGAAGATCAATCTTGGGTTGCGCATCGGCGCGCTTCGGAAGGATGGCTTTCATGAGCTGCAGACGGTGTATCAAACGATCGGGTTGCATGACGTGATCCGAGTGAGCGTGAGGCGCGGGAGCGGGATTGAGATTCAGTGCGCCGACCCCAGAGTCCCGAAGGATGAATCGAACACTTGCTATCGGATCGTTGAGAAGGCGATGGGGGCGCTGCGGGCGAAGGGGCGGGTCGTCGTCGACATTGAGAAGCGGTTGCCGGTGCAGGGCGGGCTGGGCGGGGCTTCGGCGAATGCTGTCGCTACTTTGCTGGGGCTGGAACGAGTGCTGAAGAAATCCTTGCCCGCAGTTGAGCGGCTGCGGATCGCGGAGGAAGTGGGGTCGGACCTGCCGCTGTTTCTGGTGGGGGGAACGGTGCTAGGAGTGGGGCGCGGGGAGCAGGTTTATCCGCTGGAGGATTTGCCGGGGACGGCGTGCGTGGTGGTCACTCCGGAGGTGGGGGTTTCGACTCCGCAAGCATTTGCGGAGTGGGGTCGAAAATTGACGATGGCGGGGGCATCCGATAGAATGATTGAGCTTGGCCGAGGGCTTTCGGCGTGGCTGAGCGAGAGTTACTCCGGTGCTCCTCGTGAGATTCGACGTATTTTGAAACCCAGGAGGGGCCGGGCCGAGAATCCGCTTCTCGAGCTTGTCCGGGCCGGGATCAAGAACGACTTTGAACAGGTCGTCTTTCCTGAGTATCCCGAGGTGAGTGAAGGCAAGAGCGCGCTGGAGCGAGCGGGCGCGAAGTATGCGTCGCTGTCGGGCTCCGGGTCGGCGTTGTATGGGCTGTTCGCTTCGAAAGAAGCGGCGCGTGCGGCAGAGTCGAGGCTGCAGAAGCAGGGTTGGGCGGCGCAGGCCACGGTTACGCTGACGCGGCGGGAGTACTGGAAAAAGTTTCTTGTTTCCAGTTTCTAGTTTCTGGTTGTTTAATAGAGATATCACGCTTTCAACCTATGTCGGTGTCCGGTTTGGAATTTGAAACTGGAAACCGGAAACTTGAAACCGCGGTACTGGGCCGTCGACTAATGGTAGGTCAAGTGCCTTTGGAGCACTTTGTCTAGGTTCGAATCCTAGCGGCCCAGCCAGAAAACAGTTCTCAGTTCCCGGTTCTCAGTTCCCAGTTTAGAACCGAAGCCAGCAGCTGAGGACGGCCAGAAAAGCAGTTTTCAGTTCCTTAGTCCTTGGTTCTCAGCGATGCGCTGAACGCCAAGAGCTGAGAACTGAGACTGAGAACTGAGAACTTCTTATGGCTACTTTGGTGACGCCGACCGAGAAGGCAGAGAAGACGGAAAAGAACGTCCCACCCACGCCTGAGGAGAAGGCAGACCGCAAGCCACGCGCGCGGATGGACGAGAAGTTCAAGATCTTCAGCGGGACGGCGAACGAACCATTGGCGGACGAAGTTTGTCATTTTCTCGGGATGCAGCGCGGGCAGGCGCAGGTGATCCGCTTCGCCGACGGCGAAGCGTATGTGCAGATTCAGGAGAACGTAAGGGGCGCGGATGTGTTTGTGATGCAACCCACGTGCCGCGCCGCTCACAAAGACGGCGGCAGAAGCACCAGCGTCGATGAGCACCTGATGGAGTTGCTGCTGATGATCGATGCGCTGAAACGCGCATCGGCACGGCGCATTACGGCCGTGATGCCTTACTTCGGGTACGCCCGGCAGGACCGCAAGGACAAGCCGCGCAGTCCGATTTCATCGAAGCTGGTGGCAGATTTGCTGACCACCGCCGGAGCGCACCGTGCGCTGATTGTGGATTTGCATACGCCGCAGTTGCAGGGATTTTTCAACATCCCGGTGGATCACTTGTTCGCTTCGCCGGTGCTGGTGGATCACTTCCGGAAGCTGAATCTGCCGAATCTGACGGTGGTCTCTCCGGACGCGGGCGGCGTGGAGCGGGCGAGGTTTTTCGCGAAGAAAGTTGACGCAGCGCTGGCCATCGTTGACAAACGGCGCGTGGAAATGAACGTTGCCGAAGTGATGCACGTGATCGGCGATGTGAAGGGGCGGACCTGCCTGATCATCGACGATTTGATTGATACGGCGGGCACGCTGGTGAAAACCGCTACGGCCCTGATGGAGAACGGCGCAACCGAGGTTTATGCCTGTTCTTCCCATGCAGTGCTGTCGTACCCGGCGGTGGAAAACCTTGCGAAGTCGGTGATCCGCGAAGTGGTGGTCACCAACACAATCCCCTTGACCGAAGAGGCCAAGCGGGAGCCCAAGATCCGGGTGCTTTCGATCGCGGGATTGATTGGCCGGGCGATCCAGGCCAATCATGAAGAGACTTCGGTCAGCAAGTTGTTTATTTAGCAATTGTGGCGGTGATGATGGCGAAAGCAGGTTCCTCCGCTTCGCCGTCGCTGGCGCGCCGGCGGCGGTCGGAATGACAAATGATAGAGGTCGCTTCGCTCCGGCCCCAGTCGGAATGACAAGTTTTTTTGGATGGGAATAATTTATGGCAACTACATTGGAGCAAAACGTTTTGGAAGCGCAACCGCGGGAAGCTGGGACGAAGAATCAGGCCCGGCGGGTGCGGCGTGAGGGCAAGATTCCGGCCGTGGTATATGGCGCGAGCAAAGACTCGGTGGCGGTGAGCGTGGACCCGCGGCATGTGCTGCGCATTCTGCGCTCCGACAGCGGCCACAACACGATTTTCGATCTCGCGCTGGACGGCGGCGAGCGCACCAAAGCCATGATCGTGGATTGGCAATATGAGCCGATCAAAGGCCATCTGCTGCACATCGACCTGAAGCGCATCGCCATGGATAAGGCGTTGCGGGTCAGCGTGCCCATCGTGCTGCAGGGCGTGGCCGAGGGCGTGAAGACCGAGGGCGGGATTCTTGAGCAGATGCTGCGTGAAGTGGAGATCGAGTGTTTGCCGGGCGACATTCCGAGCCACATCGATGTCGATATCAGCCATCTTACTTTTGGCAAGGTGCTGCGCGTGTCGGATTTGCCGCACAATGAGAAGCTGAAGTTCCTTTCGGACGCGAACCAGCCGGTGGCTCACGTGACCTCAGTGAAGGAAGAGGTTGTGGCTGCGCCAGAAGCGGTGGCGGCGGAAGCTGGAGCGGTTCCGGCCGAGCCTGAGGTCATCAAGAAGGGCAAAGCGGAGACTGAGGAAGAGGGCGAGGCTGCTCCCGAGAAGCCGGAGAAGGGCGAGAAGAAGGCCGAGAAGAAGGAGAAGAAGTAGCTCCGTGGCCGGGGTGCGCCTCGCTGCGCTCGGCTGGACGGGCGAGGCGCCCGTCCCCACACAGATTGGCTGGACAGCGGAGGCGGCTGTCCCCACTTGGTCTGTCCCTGCGTGGTTTGGGATGGTGGCGTGAAACTGATTGTTGGTCTCGGCAATCCCGGCATCGAGTATCAGTTCACGCCGCATAACATGGGCTTTCTGGTGGTGGATCGCATCGCCAGCGACTGCGGGGTGGAGATCAGAAACCGGCGGTGCCGGGCGCTGACGGCGCGAATACAGGTGGGGGGCGAGTTGGTGCTGCTGGCCAAGCCGGAAACCTACATGAACCTCAGCGGGTTGTCGGTCCGGGAGCTGGTAGCTGAGTACGCAGCGAAGCCGGAAGCTGACCTGATCGTGGTTCAGGACGAGCTGGATTTTCCGCTGGGCACGGTGCGGATTCACACGCGGCGCAGTTCGGCTGGGCATAACGGGATTGAGTCGATCATTGGCGCGCTGGGTACGCAGGATTTTTTGCGCATCCGGATGGGCGTGGCCCCGGAGCGCAAAGTAACGGACGGTCAGAGTTACTTGCTGGCGCCGTTTCGCAAGGCTGATCTGCCGGTGGTAGGCGAAATGATCGATACCGCGGCCGACGGGGTGAAAGTGATTTTGACCGAAGGCGCGGCGGCGGCGATGAACTGGTTTAATCGCAAGGAAGAGCAGTGATCAGTGGTCTGTGGCCAGTGGTCAGCAAATAAGAATCTACGGATTGGACGAAATCGTTGCGGTCGCTGGTGTTACTGGTCACTGACCACTGAACACTGGCCACTGCTTGGAGACAGCAATGAATCGTACTTATGAACTGATGTTTATCGTCCGGCCGGATATGGCGGACGAAGATCTCGACAAGCTGATTGCGAACCTGGAGTCGACTGTGACTGCGGCTGCCGGTTCGATCAAGAGCATTGATCGCATGGGGAAACGGCGTCTGGCGTACATGGTGCGCAAGTTCCGCGAGGGCGTTTACATCCTGCTGACGATCGAAGGCGCGGGCACCGTGGTGCACGAATTGGAGCGCCGTCTGCGCGTTACCGAGCCGGTGATTAAATTCCTCACCGTGCGCATCGATGAAGAGCAGAAGCGGCTGGACAAGATCAAGAAGCTGCGCGATGCGAAAAAGAAAGTAAGTGCGCAGCCAGCGGCAGTGGCAGAAGAAGCGCCTGCGGCTCCGGCGGCGGAAACGCCGGCAACGGCTTAAAAGCAGTGGCCAGTGGTCAGTGGTCAGTGGCCAGTATTCGTCGCCGAATTATGAAGAGATTTGAATGGCCACTGGTCACTGACCACTGGCCACTGATTAAGGAGCGTTATGACTGAAGAGACCAAAGCACCAGCGGCATTTGCCGAGCGGCCATCACGGCCTGCGGGCGATGGACCGCGATCAGGGGGGGATCGTCCGCGCTTCGGAGGTGGAGGCGGCGGCCGATCCGGGCCTGGCGGCCCTCCGCGCGAGGGTGGACGCAAGTTTTTCCGGCGCAAGAAAGTTTGCAAGTTCTGCACCGAGAAGATCGCCGACATCAACTACAAGGATTACCGGCTGCTTGGCCAGTTCGTGGCCGAGAGCGGCAAGATTGTGCCCCGGCGTTTGACCGGCGTATGTTCGCCGCATCAGCACCGGCTGGCCTCGGCCATCAAGCAGGCCCGGAACATCGCGCTGCTGCCGTTTGCCGGGCGGGCATCGTAAGGACACATTAGAAGCCTTGTCATTCCGAGCGGAGCGAGGAATCCTGGTTTGTGCCGGTGGCGAGAAGAACCAGGGTCCCTCGCTGCGCTCGGGATGACAAGCGATATTGGAATTAAGCTGAAGATCGGGAGTCATACCATGGAAGTCATTCTCAAAGAAGATGTGAACAAGCTGGGATCGCGCGGCGACGTGGTTAAGGTTGCCGAAGGATATGGGCGCAATTTTCTTTTGCCGCGCAAGCTGGCCATTGAGGCTACCGCCGGGAACAAGGCCGTCATCGTTCAGATGAAAGCAGCTTCGGTGCGCAAATCTGCCAAGGAGAAGACGCAGGCCGAAGAACTGGCCAAGCAGTTTGAGGGGCTCTCGGCCACGTTCCAGAAGCGGGCGGGCGAGCACGAGCAGTTATTCGGCTCAGTCACTTCTGGCGACATTGCCGACGCCATCGTAAAGAAAGGGATTAATCTGGACCGGAAGCAGATCCAGCTTCACGAACCGCTGAAGACCCTGGGCGAATTCACCGTGCCGGTGAAGCTGCACAAAGACGTGACCGCGCATTTGAAAGTGGTTATTGAGAAGGAAGCGGTGGTGGAGTAAGAGTAAGTCCGACTAGCGCGGTACAGCTAATCGTAGACTTTGCGACGGTGGGCTATCCGAGTGACGCTTACTAGTCTGGCTTTATCGTCAATGATTTACACAACCCGCCAGTCGCCAATTCGGATGCGCCACTGGTCCTTATAGCCTTTTAGCTTCTTGCATACGGCGGGCCTTGGGTCATGCGTGAGCGACTCTAACTTACTGACCACACGTGCCAGCACGCTGTCGGGCAGGGATTCGAGTTCCTTGCGTGCCGAGGGCTTAGCTCGACGACATAACTACCCACGCAGCCGCTCGCGCTTGATGAGATCGACCTTTACCTTTTCCAGCGGTATCCCGACCTCTTTGCGCCGGGATTCGGAGATCAGACCGTCCCAGAAATCCTCGAGCCGGGCTCCGTGCTTTTTCAGGTCGATGAGAACTGCGACCTTGCGGCCTTTGTCATCGGTTACGAATTGGACTCCAGTCATGGGTTTATTCTCCCACAGGCACCACCTTAATGTCCTACATCTCTTCAATCGATCAAATCCTGGTGGGCACGCAGGATCACTGACATGTAAGCGTCAGTCTGAGCAGTGACCCGTTCGTCCATCCGCTGCCGTCAATGGGCAGGTGCGTGAAGTAAACGTAAAAGATCTGACCCAACTTGTGCGGGTCATCCCCCAGGCCAACGGCGGTGGGATATGCCGCGATGGGGCCATAGGTCCCGAGCACGATGGGAGTCGTCCACTTGAGGCCATCGATGGACTCGGCGTAGGCGAAATACGTGTCATTAGAAATGATCATTACATAGCGCTGCAACCAGGTGTTGTAGTGGATATCGAGATAGCCTGAGAAAGGGGCCTGCGGAATCAGGTCGGTGGAAGCGCCGCCGATCGCGGGTTGCAGAATCCAGCTGCCCTGATAAAACTTCTGGAAGGCGATGGAGTGCTTGGGGGACGATCCAAAGGCGACCTGCAATACGTCGGCAGCCAAGGCCCGCGCCACTGAGACATTGGTGGTGGTCAAGACATTTTGAGCGTTCGTGATGTTCAGCGTTCCGTTGGCCATCCAATCTGGAAAATATAAATAGAAATACTTGCCGTCAGGGGAGAGCACGAGCGGGCCATCGCCGATCTCAAAACCTTCGAGCCCGAGTTCGTAGGCCTGGTTGAGGCGGATGATTTCGCCGAGGTCGGTCCAGTGCAGGCCGTTGTCGGAAGATGCAGCCAGGCCAAGGGCCGCGTAGAGCGTGTCGACTGGAAGTTCCGCGTGGTAGGTAGCGAGCAAGTTGCCCGCGCCGGTCATGCCTGCCGGGACCTGATAGACGGGGCCTCCGCCCATGTAGCCGTAGCTGGGATAAATGGGGTTCACGGAAGGATTCGGATTCGGGGAAATGCTAACGTCTTGAGGAACGCCCGTGCCTAGCGGGTTATCGAGCGTGCCCACAGTTGTGGTGATCGAGCCATATTTGTTGTTGCCGACCCAATGGCCGTCCCAGATTTGCCGAAGGTGGTTTCCGCCATCGCTGCCGAAGAATTCGTAGCCGGTCGCAGTCTTGATAACGCCGAGCGGCGTATCGGGCCAGTCGAAAGCGTCGGTGAGCGGCGGCTGAGCCCTGGCGCCGGCCGCAAGACGCTGCGCTGGGGTGACAACGATACGCGGAGGAGCCACGGAGGGGTTGCAAAGGGGCGTAATTGCCTGGGCTAGGCCTAGTGACGACGAGAGTTGGAAAAAGCAGAACAGCAGGGCTGCGGAGGCGAGAGACGAGCGGAGAAGCATAAGTGGTCCTTGATCCCGGCTTGGTGGGTTGGATGGGCCGGAAGTCGGCCCATCCCGAGAGTTTACCAGCCGGTGCGGTTTAAGAACACGCAAATTGGACGAATGTTGCTGACCATCCAACATGACACCCCGATTGCGCTGTATCCCCTAAAGCATTACGAAAGAACTATCTACGCCGCATAAGAATCTCTGCGAGCCTATAATTTCTGCTCACGGTTCCACCGACTATCCGTCTATTCCAATGCAAGCCCGGGTAACGGCATTGACACTGGGCAGCCAGGAAACGACAAAACATGCCGGCCGATGTTTGTGCAATAACACTTGCGGTTGGTGAACGGACGCTCTCGAGAGCGAAGTATCGGGCGGAGAAGGTCAGCGGTAACGGTGGAAGTGAGAACCAGAACCCCGCGCGGGGCCGCATGGCTGGGCAAGAACGCCGCATCGACGATACGATCCTCATCCGCGAGGCGCAACGCGGGAACCGCGGCGCCTTCGAGGAACTGGTGCGTCACTACGATCAGGCGGTGTTGCGGCTCGCGCTGCATCTCACCGGCACCGAGCACGACGCCCAGGACGTTTACCAGGACGCCTTCCTCAAGGCTTACAAGAACATCGGGAGCTTTCGCTTCGAGTGTTCTTTCTACACCTGGATTTACCGCATTGTGACTAATCTTTGCCTGGATCACCTGCGCAAGAAGACAGTGCGCAAGGAAGATGCGCCGGTGGCGAAAGACGGCAACGGCGGGGAGTACGACTTGCTCGATCAGGTGGCCGACGGGCGGGCGGGGGCGAATCCGGAGCGGGATTTGATGCGGCGGCAGTTGGGGGCGCGGATTTCTGGAGCTTTAGAGAAGTTGACTCCCCGCGAGCGCATGGTTTTTGAGTTGAGGCATTATCACGGGTTGAAGCTGCGCACTGTGGGTGAGATTTTGCATACGACGGAAGAGACGGCTAAGAACACTTTGTTTCGGGCGACGCAGAAGTTGCGGGGGCAGTTGGCGGATATGAGGTGAGGTCCGAGGTCTTAGGTGTCAGGTCTTAGGACTAAGACCTAAGACCTGAGAACAGGAGCCGGGCTAAAGCCCGGCGGACAGCCGAGGGCGGCTGTCCCCACATGGACCCGGATACTTCCCCCGAGGGGGTTGAACTTATGAAGTGCGAATGGGTGCGGGAGAACATTACGCTGCATGTTTATGGGGAACTGGCGGATGATGCCCGCCACGAACTGGAGCAGCACGTGGCGCGTTGCGCCGATTGCGCGACCGAACTGAAGGCGGAGCAGGAATTCCATGCGCTGCTGTCGCAGGATCGGGCGGCGGAGCCTACACCGAACTTGCTGGCGGCTTCGCGCATGCGATTGCAGGAAGCGCTGGAGACGGCCGAGCAGGGCGGCTTCTGGCGCCGGCTGGCTTTCGATCCGGGGAACTGGCTGCGGCAGGTGCGCTTCTCGCCCGCGCTGGCTTCGGCGATTTTGATTCTCGGGTTTGCCGGTGGCGTGGGAACTTCGTATAAGGTATTCGGTCATCCGCCTCCGGGCCCGATCTCGGGTCCGGCTGCCGCGGAGGCTTCGATCACTGGCATCCAGTCCATCACCCAGCAGGCCGGCACCAATCAGATTGACATCAAGTACAACACAGTTTCCACGCAGGAGGCGCAGGGATCGATGAACGACCAGCGCATCCAGCAACTGCTGCTGTTTGCGGCGCGGAACAACTACAATTCCGGCGTGCGCATGGATTCCGTGGATCTGCTGACCCAGAAGCCCGATGTTTCGCAAGTGCGCGATGCGCTGCTCTACGCACTGCGTTACGACACGAATCCGGGAGTGCGGCTGAAGGCGCTCGACGGGTTAGGCGGGTTTGTGAAGGACGATGTGCGGGTCCGCGACGTGGTGCTGGAAGCTTTGGTGAACGATTCGAATCCGGGCGTGCGCACTGAGGCGTTGCGCCTGATCGAGCCGGTCAAGGCGGATGGCAGCGTGCGAGGAGTGCTGATGACGCTGGCGGCCAAGGATCAAAACCAATACATCAAGTCGCAGGCGCGCACCATGCTGGCGCAGTTGCCGGAGATTGATTGAACCAGATTGATTGACTGTCTTACAGAAACTGAGGTGTTATCTTGAAGCGTTTGCCACAATTCGTCGGCCTGCTATCTACGCTGGCCCTGCTTGCGCCGCTCGCGTTGGCGCAGGAAACAAAGGTATCGCGCGAGGGAGGAGCATGGGTTCAGGTCATGACGGGATCGCTGGCCGGAGTCAAGAACCTGAGAGTCAGCCTCGATGCGGGCTCTGTAGTCGTGCATGGTGCGCAGCGGCCGGGTATCGATTATGCGTTTCACATGCGATCCAACGGGTCCTCCGAGGAAGATGCGCGGCGCCAGTTCCAAACCTACAAGGTGAGCACGTTCGTTAAAGGAGATACGGCGTGGGTCGTTGGGGAACTAAAGGGTGTACACAGGATGCACGTGGGTTCGGCACGCATGAAGGTTGAGGTGGGTTCGCCTTGCAAGTTCACGGGCGAGTTCGTGATCAACATTCCGCGCGATACGGACCTGGTGAAGATTGAGACTGGTGCGGGCGCAGTGGAAACCACCGGCGTTACCGGACGGGTGGAGATTGAGACCGGTGGCGGCAAGGTGCGAGTCGATGATGTTGGTGGTTCCGTGGATGCAGAAACCGGGGGCGACTCCATTGAGGTCGGAACCGTGGGCGGAGATCTGAAGCTGGAGACGGGAGGCGGCAACATTTCGATCGGATCGGTAAAAGGGAAGATACAAGCGGAGACTGGCGGGGGCAATGTGGTTGTGCTCTCTGGCGGACAGGGCGTTGTGATCGAGGCGGGCGGCGGAAATGTAGAGATCAAGCATTGTGTGGGGAGAGTGAAAGCATCGACGGGAGGAGGAAGTATCAACCTGGGTGATATCGGCGGCCCGGCGGACGTGGATACGGGCGGGGGCAGCATTCATCTGATTTCGGCAAAAGGGCGGGTAGGCGCGAATTCCGGCGCCGGGTCCATCGAACTCTACGGTGTTCCTTCGGCTCGCGTCGAGACCGGAGCGGGTGGGATTACGGTGAAGTTCATCAACACGCCAGCAGAGCGAAGCGATTCAGTGCTTGAGACTTCCGCGGGGGACATTGCGGTCTACATTGCGGCGGATGTGGCGCTCAGCGTGCGCGCCAGCGTGGACCTGGGCAATGGGCACCACATTACTTCGGAGTTCCCTGACATCCATGTCGCCACCGAAGGCGACCAGTGGGGGCCGAGGACGCTGAATGCGGAGGGGAAGTTGAACGGGGGCGGTCCGATGCTCAAGGTTCGGACGACGACCGGAAATATCAGTTTCAAGCGGGCGAATTAGTATCAAGGATGCGAGCCAAACGCGCGACTTATTGCGTCCCAAGAACCGCGACGCTTCGCGCGGTTCGCCCAGATCCTTTAGCGGGCAAAAGCGCCCGCTTCAGGATGACAAGACTTTGCAGTGTTTCGACAACTCGGGAGGATGGCCATGCGTAAACATATTTTGACGGCGATTGCTTTGCTGCCTTTGCTGCTTAACCCGGGGCAGGCTGCACAACGATACACGGTTGACTCCGCGCAGCCTTTCGGTATTCCCAGCGAAGATTCGGACGCGAATTCCTATCTGGGCGTGGACATCGCAAACATCACTTCCGACCGGCTGGGTGTTTTGAAGCTGAAGGAGGAACAAGGCGTTGAAGTGACCATGGTCGACCAGGATGCCCCCGCGGGCAAGGCGGGAATCAAGGAACACGACGTCATTTTAACCATGAACGGGACGACCGTCGAAAGCAAGACGCAATTGCAGCGGATGATCCACGAAATGCCGCCGGGACGCTTGGTCACGCTTGGGTTGAGCCGCGATGGACAGGCGATGACCATCAAAGTGCAACTGGCTGACCGGCGCAACGAATTTGCCCAGATGTGGCCGAAAGACAAATACAGAGACAAGGATTTCCATGTCGAGATACCGCCGATCCCCAACATTCCGGACATCGACATTCCGAATATAGGTGTCGTAATGGTGCATTCCTCGATGCGCAGCGGGGTGATGGTGGAAAATCTTACGCCTCAATTGGGCGAGTTTTTTGGCGCGAAGAATGGGAAGGGAGTGCTCGTCCGATCGGTGGAGAAGGGGAGCCGTGCCGAAAAAGCCGGCCTGCGTGCCGGAGATGTAATCACTCGCGTCGGGGACCAGCCTGTCCTGGATACCAGTGACTTTACGCACGCTCTGCAGACGCACAGCGGGGGATCGGTGAGCGTGGCAGTGATCCGGGACAAGAAGGAACAAACGCTTACTCTCACTTTGCCTGAGCACCGGGAATCCGGCGAAATGATGGAGGACAGCCTGGAAATGGCCGAGCCCGAACTGGATGCGGACACTGAGATCGACTTGAGCGAAGTGCAGGATGAGATAGCCAAACTTCGGCCCCAGATCGAACTGGCGGTCCAGCAAAGCCGCAAGGCCGCAGAGGAACAGTGTAAGGCTCTGCACTCGGAGCAGAGGGAGTTGAAAAGGCAAGCCGAAAAGCTAAGTCAGGAAGTGGGATCCGAAGTTCGGGAGGAATTCCAGAAGAACCGCGAGAAACTTCAGCAAGAGATGGAACAGCTTCAGCTAGAGATGCGTGGCGACGGGCTCGACATTTAGAAGCAGTGGTCAGTGGCCAGTGGCCAGTGGCCAGTGAGGCGCGGGCCAGGAATAATCTTACCGATCACTCATCACTGATGATCAGTGATCACTGCCTACTGCTTTACTGGCTGCTGATTCTTGGCGCGTCGACGTCGAAGTAGCGAGGCAGACTCGGTTCCGTCCCGCCTGCTTGGCGGCGTACAGTGCGGCGTCTGATGCTCTTACCAGATCGTCGCGGGTTGTGCCGTGATCGGGGAAGGCGGCGGCTCCGGCGCTGATGGTGACCGTCCGGGGCACTCCCGGAAACTGCCAGCTTGCGACCATCTTGCGGAGTTTCTCCGCCACATTCATGGCATGGTGCGCATCGGTTTGACTGAGCAGGATCCCAAACTCCTCACCACCGTAACGGCATACCACGTCAATCTTCCGCAGTTGCTGGTGAAACAGAGAGGAAACCTGGCGCAGGACTTCGTCTCCCAGGACGTGTCCGAACTCGTCGTTGAGCCGCTTGAACTGATCGATGTCGGCCATGATGACGGCCATGCCGGTTCCGTAGCGGCGGGCGCGCTCAATCTCTTCCAGGAAACGCAATTCGAAAAAGCGGCGGTTGAAAATACCGGTTAGCCCGTCCAGGTAGGCCAACTGCTTTACTCGCTCGACGTAGTGGGCGTTCTGAATGGCCGTGGCGCAGATGTCGGCCACCGATTCCAGCGACTGCAGATCGCCGTCGCGGAAAGCATCGGGCATAGTGCTGTCGAGCGCGAGAATTCCCAGCGTGTTGCCAAACGAGACCAGCGGGATGCACATGCGCGACGCCGATTCCGCGAAGAATTTCATGCTGGCAGGTCCGCTGCTGAGATCTGGTTCCGTCACCGTACTGTTGTTGGCCAGGATGCCCGCCCAGGGCTCGGCCGGGAAGCGCCCACCTTGCGGGATGCGGGGTGTCAGCGTCCCATGATGAGCTCGCAGCACCAGGTCGTGGTCTTCCCGCAAGAAAAGCGAGACGTGCGATACCCGGAATGCGTCCTGAATCAACTGGCAGACTCGGCTCAACAGCTCTTCAAGGTCCAGAACAGCCGTCGTTTGCTGGGCGATGGCGTTGATTGCCTGCAGTTGCCGGGCGCGCTGTTGCTCCAGTGAGTAGAGCCGCGCGTTCTGCAGAGCGATCGAGGCCTGGGTGGAGAAGAGCGTGAGCAGGTCGATGGTCTCGGGGTCGAAATGGTCCACACGGTCGCTCTGGCAATCGAGCACGCCGACCACCTCATCCCGAACCATCAGCGGGATGGCGAGTTCAGAATGCGTGGACTTGGCCGAACAAAAATACCGTGGGTCCAGGGTGACGTCGGGCGCATAAACGGGCTGTTTCTTGAGCGCCGCGGCCCCCGTGATTCCCTGGCCCGGAGACATCCGAATCTTGTCTTGCCCTTCGTCCCAGCCAATCTGCGAGCGGACGTACAACTGCTGCGACTGCCGGTCAAGCAGCAGAATGGCGACGTTCCGCAGATGGAAGTAGTCCCGTGCGATGGCCAGAATGCGTTGCAACACTTCGTCCAGATCGAAGGTGGAAAGCACGGCCTGGCCCGCATCGTACAGGACCGCGATATTATTCATAGCTCTGGGGCTATGGTAGCGTGGCGAGGGCAGTTGGCCGAGGTTCCTAAAGTAACGTGGCGCCGACAGCCTGCCTTGAGCGAAGTCGAAGGGTCCCGCGGGCATTCGCAACGCTCTACTTCCACCTTCTAGCGGTCCGGATCAGCCCGTAGGCAACGACGCAAAACCAGAAATCCACCACTAGGCCTACGTCGAGCTGAAACGGCTGGTGGCGAGGCAACGGAAGCGAAGGCGCAAGAAAGAAGTAGGCCACATTACCCAGGATGATGGCGCACAGAGTTTGAATCAGATTGACCAGCACCGAGGGTTTAGACACCGAGGTCATCGGGAACGGGTCCTGTAATGTGCGGGCGGGTACGTCACTTGGCATAGTTGGACAGTTCCCCAGTTCCATCAGGAAATCTGATTTCCCAGACCTCATAGCCAGTAAGGTTGAGCACCTGAAATTTGACTCGTCCAGTGAATTGAAAAAGCAGATCGCCGGTTTCCCTATCTAGGCGGGCCTCGTTCACAAGTTTGTCATCCAACTCCTTCTGTAGTTCTTTTATCGCATCGAGTGGCGCCGGCAATCCATATTGCTGCTGATGGTCAAAACTGCTGATCTTGGCTTTTCCATCTCGCGCAAGCCGCCAGTACTCTGCTCGGAGGTGCGAGCCCGTGGAGAACAACAATTCCACGGACGCTGCTCCGGCCTCAGGAAAACAATTTGTGTCAGCTGAAACCTGAACGGAACTGTCTTTCAGGGCGAGAAGTAATTTCTCAAAGTTCTGCAGCATCGTCGGATCCTCAGTGCTCGGGCAACAGCTCCGTACACTGCGTGGAATGGTACCCAGATTATTTGAAAAATGCACTCGACCAGATGACCGGGGCCCCATTTTATTGCTGCTGGGAATTGACATTCCGCGCCAAAAAGTGACATGGCGTCTTTTGGTCGGGGCTTGCTGCTAACATTCTCACAGAACCTCCACAATGCTTGAACTCACCACGCCGGTGCAATACGTCAAGGGAATCGGTCCGCGGCTGGCGGAGATTCTCGCCACCAAGGGCATTGCCACCGTCGGTGATCTTCTCAATTATTTGCCCTTTCGTTATGAAGATCGGCTGAATCCGCGGGGGATTGCGGAGTTGCGCGCCGGCGAGATGGCGACTGTGATTGGCGAAGTCCGCAACTCAGGATTGTTTCGTACGCGAAAGATGCCGATCTTTCAGCTCACGGTGGGCCAGGGACGATCCAAGCTGAAATGCCTCTGGTTCCACGCCACCTACCTTCAGGACAAGTTCAAGCCCGGCCAATTGATCGCGCTCTACGGTAAGGTGGAGCAGGACTCGCGCAGCGGAGAACTGCAGATTGTGCAGCCGCAGTTTGAGATGCTGGGCGATGCCGGCGGAAGCGCCGCGGAAGACAAAGCCGCGGCATCGCTCGAAGTGGGACGCATCGTGCCCATCTACGAGTCAGCGGGGCAGGGGCGCGTGACAGCACGCTGGTTTCGCCGCGTCATTCGCACGGCGCTGGACGATCTGACTCCCGAGCTTGCCGAAACGATTCCGGCAGCCGTGCGCGAGCGCCTGGCGCTGGTTTCACCGCGTGAGGCCTTGTGGAAAGTGCACTGGCCCGAGGCCGGAGAGAGCTTCGAAGATTTGCAGTCATCGCGCACGCCCGCGCATATCCGCCTGATCTTTGAGGAACTCTTCTTCACCGAGTTGGGACTGGAACTTAAGCGCCGCCAACTGAAAGCGGAGACGGGAATAGCGTTTCGCCTGGACGACCGGGTGCGCCAGGCGATCAAGAAGATTCTGCCGTTTCATCCGACGGCGGCGCAGAAGCGGGTGCTGAAAGAGATTGCCGATGACATGCAGAAGCCGCATCCCATGCGGCGTTTGCTGCAAGGAGATGTCGGCTCGGGGAAGACGATCATTGGCTTTCAGGCGGCGATTATCGCCATCGAAAACGGATGCCAGGTGGCGCTGATGGCGCCCACCGAGATTCTCGCCCAGCAGCACTATTTTTCCGCACGGAGGATTCTGGAGAACGCGGGATACCGCATCGTCCTGCTGACCGGCTCTCTGGAAGCCGATCGCAAGCGTGAAATCCGCCGCCACATTGCGCAGGGAAACGCGCAGCTCGTCATCGGCACTCATGCTCTGCTTGAAGAGAAAGTTGAGTTTGCGAAGCCGGGCCTGGTCATCGTCGACGAGCAACACCGCTTCGGAGTTTTGCAGCGGTTGAAGTTGATGAGGAAATCGGGCGAGGACAGCGAAGCCAGCCGAGCTTCGCTCGGCCGGACGGGCGAGGGCGCCCGTCCCCACACAGGCCCATCTGCCGAGCCTGATGTTCTGGTGATGACGGCCACTCCCATCCCGCGCACCCTTGCCCTTACGCTTTATGGCGATCTCGATCTCAGCGTGCTCGACCAGCTTCCCCCAGGCCGCACCCCGATTGTCACGCGAAGAATTACTGACGATCGCTCGCCCGAGGTGTGGGACTTTGTCCGTAAGCAGGTCGCGAAGGGGCATCAGGCGTATGTCGTCTATCCGGTCATCGCGGAGAATGAAGAGACCGAACTCAAGGCTGCGATCAAGATGTACCGCGAGCTAAGCGGGAGAGTGTTCGCCGATCTCAAGGTCGGGCTGCTGCATGGCCGCCTGGATTCCGATTTGAAAGATCAGGTCATGCGCATGTTCCAGAACGGCGAGTTGCAGATTCTGGTTGCGACCACGGTGATTGAAGTCGGGGTGGATGTACCGAACGCCACGGTGATGGTGATCGAGCACGCCGAACGCTTTGGTCTGGCGCAGCTTCACCAGTTGCGCGGGCGCATTGGACGCGGGGCGGCGAAGTCCTATTGCGTATTGATGACCGGCGGAAAGGTGACGGAAGAAGGCGAGCGCCGCCTCGACGCCATGGTGGACACCAATGACGGCTTCAAGATCGCAGAACTCGATCTCGAGCTGCGCGGACCGGGGGAATTTTTCGGGACGCGGCAGGCCGGGATGCCGAGCTTCCGGGTAGCCAATCTGATTCGCGACCGGCAGTTGCTGGAGCTGGCCAAGCGCGAAGCCGCGGCGGTGATGGCTGGGCCCGACTCCGAAGTGACGCAGGTGGAAATCAGCCGTGCGCTGGTCGCGCTGCGTACGTGCTGGCAGCATACGTATGGGCTGGTCGAGGTGGGGTGACCAAGACGGCTGAACTGGTAGAATCGAACCGATGGCCGGTACGTCACAACTGATTCAGATCGAACTCGGGCCTCCGCTTCGTGTGCCTAAGCCGGACTGGTTGCGGGCCAAAGCACCCGTCGGGGATAACTTTCACGAGCTGAAAAAACTCGCGCGCGGGTTGGGACTGCACACGGTTTGCGAGTCGGCGCAATGTCCGAACATTGGCGAGTGCTGGAATCACAAGACTGCAACCTTCATGCTGCTGGGCGACATCTGCACCCGGCGTTGTGGTTTCTGCGCCGTGCCTAAAGGCCGGCCCGAGCCCATTGACTGGGATGAGCCGCGCCGCGTTGCTAAGGCTGTAGCGATGCTGGGCCTGAAACATGCAGTCGTGACCAGCGTGAATCGCGATGATGACAACCTCGGCGGCGCCAAGGTTTTTGCCGAGACCATTCACGAGATTCGCGAACTGATTCCGGATTGCCGCATCGAAGTGCTGATCCCAGATTTTCAAGGCCTGGAAGAGCCGTTGAAGATCGTGCTCGACGCGAAGCCTGACGTTCTTAATCACAATACGGAAACCGTGCCGCGTCTTTATCGCGCAGTCCGCTCCGGCGCACGGTACGAGCGCACGCTCACCCTGCTGGAGAACGCCAAAAAGTTTTCTCCTGGCATGGTGACGAAGAGCGGAGTCATGGTTGGGCTGGGCGAATCCACGGAAGAATTAATCGAGGTGTTCCGCGATCTGGGCGGTCGCGGCGTTGACATTCTTACCGTGGGTCAGTATCTGCGTCCCTCGCGCGACCACTTGCCCATCGCCCGCTTCTACATGCCTCAGGAGTTCCGCGACCTTCGGAATGAAGCGTTGCGCTTCGGCTTCCGCCACGTCGAATCCGGGCCGATGGTGCGCTCCAGCTATCATGCGCACGAGCAGGCCGAGTCCACATCCGCGCCGCGGGTAGTGTCATAGACGCGGCGATGCTGAGCGCGCTCCTCGTTTTACTGGGATTCTTCGCCGGCTTGCTGGGAGCGTTGACCGGCATCGGCGGGGGCGTTGTGCTTACGCCCATCCTTGCCCTGCATTTTGGAATTCCCATCCGGCAGGCGATTGGCACTAGCCTTGTCGCTGTGATCACGACCTCGGCGGCGAGTTCTTCTGTCCATCTTCAGCGCCACACCACCGATATTCGTCTTGGCATGACGCTCGAATTGGCTACAGCGTTTGGCGCGGCCGTTACTGCTTACCTGGTGGGATACTTCAATCGCAATGTGCTTGAGGGACTGTTCGCCGGGTTTCTGCTCTACAGCTCCGTCATGATCTTGTTACGTCGTGGCAAGGTGAAGGATCAGGAAGAGCCTGTCCTCAACGGCGGTGGTGAAACTGTGATTCCACCCTACGAGCCGCAGCGCTATCCTTTAGGCTTGGCCGCGTCTCTTGTCGCTGGCGGACTCTCCGGCTTGCTTGGCATCGGCGGCGGTCCAATCAAAGTTCCGGTGATGTTCATCTTCATGAATGTTCCGCTGATGGTGGCGACGGCTACGTCGAATTTCATGATCGGAGTAACTGCGGCGGCCAGCGCCATCGTTTACTACCGGCGCGGAGACATTCTGGTGGAGATCGCCGCTCCGCTGGCAGTCGGAGTGTTCATAGGATCGCTGCTGGGAGCGCGCCTCGCTCCGCGGATTCACACGAAATACGTCGTCTACCTGCTGGTCGCGATAATGCTCTATCTCGCCGGCCACCTGTTCGTGCACCTACTCAGGGGAGGCGCGGCATGAGTCAGGTGCGGGAGCCGGCCTTCGATCGCGTGGTTGCCCTCGTCCTGCGCGTGGGCGCGTTTGGCTGCTTCTTTATCATGCTGGCGGGATTGCTGGTTGGATTTTTCGTTCCCGGCCGGATCCCGCAGCAGATCGAACGCGCGGGCGTGCTGCTGATGTTGGCTACGCCGGTCGTGCGCGTTTTGGTTGCGGGTGTACTCTTTTTGCGCGAGAAAGATTGGAAGTACGGTGCAATCTCGTTCGGAGTGCTCACGATCTTACTGCTGGGAGCGATTTTCGGAATTGGCGAGCACTGAGCTATGCGTACTGCTATATTTCAGATTGACGCTTTCACCACACGCCGCTTCGCAGGAAATCCGGCTGCGGTAATGGCAATGGAGAGCTTTCCGGCTGACGCGCTGCTACAAGGCCATTGCCGCCGAAAACGATCTGGCGGAGACGGCTTTCTTGGTCCCCGAAGGCAGCGACTACCGATTGCGCTGGTTCACGCCCATGATCGAGGTGCCGCTCTGCGGCCACGCCACTCTGGCCAGCGCCGCAGTGGTCATGGAGCGACTGGAGCCGGGACGCGGCAGGGTGGTATTCCACTCGGCGAGCGGGGCGCTGACGGTGAAGCGCGCGGGTGCAGGTTACGTCATGGACTTCCCGGCCAGGCCGTCCGAGCCAGTCTCGACACCTCCCGAGCTAGCCGAGGCGCTGGGCATCGTTCCAGTCGAGGTAATGGTCAACGCATTCAACTATATGGCCTTGCTCGAAAGCGCGCAGGTCGTGCGTGAGCTTGCTCCCGATATGGCGGTGCTTGCGCGCATGGAGCGCCCCGGTGTGATCGTGACCGCGTCGGGCGGAGGAATCTACGACTTCGTCAGCCGCTACTTCGCTCCAGCCAAGGGCATCCCGGAGGATCCCGTGACCGGCGCTGCGCACTGCATGCTGGCGCCTTACTGGGCGAAACGGCTGGGCAAGAATGCGTTTCGCGCTTATCAGGCCTCGCGGCGCGGAGGTGAGATCATTTGCCGACTGGTGGGCGATCGTGTCGAACTGGAAGGCGCGTGCGTCTTCTACCTGGAAGGCGAAGCGGAAATCTAGGACATGCGCGCTCTCAGACTCCACTGCTCAGAAAATGTGCAGCTTGATGCTGAGATACTTCTTGGGATTCTCCCGGATCGCCTTGATCAAACCCTGAGTCTCCTCCAGCACGTGGTTGGCATTGTTGTAGAAAGTGTCGTCCTTGAGAAGTTTTCCGGCCGTGCCCTTGCCCGCCTCGAGGTCGCTGGTCAGCGCCGCCAGTTTGGTCATCGTGGTGTCGATCTTCTTCGCCAGTTCCTCGTCCTTGAGCAACCTTCCGGCCGTCCCCTTGCCTGCTTGCAGGTCTTCGCTGACCTTTTTTAAATTAGCGACGGTGTCGTTGGCATTGTTGTAAAGAGTGGGATCTTTCAAGAATTTTCCAGCCGTGCCCTTGCCTGCCTGCAGGTCGTCCACCACGGCATTCATCTTATCGAGAGTCGCAACAAACTTTTCGTACGCGTCATTGCTGTTGATCAACCTGCCCAGGCTCCCTTGTCCCTTCGCGATCTCGTCCACGACTTGTTTGAGTTCGGCAACCGTTTGCGAGAGGCGGTCATAGAGCGTGGGATCGTAAATCAACTTGCCGAGGGAGCCCTTGCCGCTTTCCGCGAAGGCGAGGATGCGGTCGGCGCGCTTGAGCAGCGCGTCCATGTTCTGCAGCGTGCTCTGGCTGGAGCGCACTACCTCGTTGAAATCGGGATGCACGTGGGTGGGAAGCGTGTCGCCATCCTGGGCGGGCGGGCCGTTGGCCTGCGAGCTGTCCATATCCATGAAGGTTTCGCCCAACACGCCGGCAGTCGAGAGCGAAGTTACCGTGTCGCGGCGGAGGTTGAAGCCGTATTTCGTGCTCACCTTCATCACCACTTCGACGGGAGTGAGTTGCTTGTCCTTGTCGGGGACGATAAGAATTTTCGCGACGTTGCCGATATCTACGCCGCTAAGACGCACCGGCGCACCCACCCGCAATCCTTCCGCGTTGTCGAAGTAGGAGATCACGGTGATCCGGTGGGAGAACCCGGTAGTTCCGGACATAAGAAATAAAAGCAGCGCCAAAACCAAACTCGCGATAATCACCGTGATACCGACGCGAAGTTGCGACCACTTGAGCTGCTTCTGACTTGGCAAGTGATTCCCTCAGACTGCGATCTGCGCCGCTTCTGCGACACACGGAACAGTCCCACGCCCCGCTCGCAGCATCATAACAAAACTTGACCCAACTCTTTAAGCGCGTTGTGCTGGAAGGGCGGGCAGCAGCAACAGGGCGAGCAGATAGGCCGTAGCTCCGCTGGCGAGTGTCACGGTCAAGCCAAATTGGATGGCGATCACCATTGCCAGCACGGAACCGAGCACGCTGGCGGCGGCATTCATCGCCCAGGCCCACTCCACGGCGTTGTCCTCGCTAGTTGCCCCGCTCGGAACGTCCACGACAGGGCCCACAGCCAGCGCGCGCAAGCCTGTCGGAAACGGCATTCCCATTACGAAGCCGAGCGGCGCCAGCAGGAGGCCGCTTACCGCCATTCGGGAGTAAAGCCCTAATCCCACCCAGGCTTCCAACCAATTTGGTAGGAAGAACACGTCCACCAGCAGCGCGGCGATCACCAGCGTAATTGGCATCCAGGCCAGTCCGGTGCGGGGGAGCCAGCGGCGCGAAAACAGGCTTCCGGCGCCGCTCGACAGCATCAGCAAAAAGATCACCACGGTCAGCGCATAGGTCGGGTGTCCTAGAAAAAGCACGAAGCGCTGGATAAAAGCAATCTCCACCAGGACGTAACCTAAGCCTACGGCCACAAAATAAAGCAGGGGAAGCGGCGACTGCCAGCCTCCCTGGAGTGCGAGCGGCAGAATCAGAAACGCCAGCACAGCGGCCAAAGAAATAACCAGCACCAGAATCAGCACCAGCACTCCCAGGTTTACCTTCCAGTCAATTCCCTGCCGCTGCAGGCCTTCCTCGAAGATCTGCCCGGGTTTGAGCGTGAAGAAGAAGAACGGCGCGTTATCGCTGACCGGAGCGACGTTGTAGGAATAACTCTGGGCAAACTGGTGAGGGTTGTTGCTCGCGATCAGTTCGGCAAAAGGATTCTTCGCAGGACTAGACGGCAGGTAGAGCGGAGCGAGTTCGGGATATTTCTTGAAATGAGCCAGCACCGCGGACTCTTCCTCAGGTGTAAAAGCGCGTTTCTTGGCCAGAACCACAACGGGGATCCCGTCTTCATCGAGCGATCCTTGCGAAGCCACGATAAAGTTGCGCGACGGGTTGGCTACGCCCAGACTATGCAAGGCCCGCATCGCGACCGAAACCACGCGCAGCGCCTCCCGCGGCAGGCGGAATTCCCAGCGAGTAATTGCGATCATCCCTTCAGGTTTGAGATGTTCAAAGTACTCCCGGAAGGCCTCAACGGTGTAGAGATTGTTTTCACTCAGCGCGAAGGCGCCGGCTGCAGTCGAGGCCCAGGTGTCCACAAGCGTCATCTGAACCACATCGAAGCGTTGCGGCGTGGAGCGCAGGTAGGAGCGGCCGTCGGTCACGTGAATGTGAACTTCGGGGCGCTGGTAGAGACGCTGGGAGAAGTCGGCGTAACGTCCGCGCATGATCGTATCGGCGATGATGGGATTAATTTCAATGCCGGTTACGCTGGGACTGCCGTTCGCCACCGCGCGCAACACGTCCACACCGCCGCCCGGCCCGATGATTGCGAACTCCCCGTGCGGCCGCAAGACGTTGGCCAGCGCCGGCGGAGCTGACATGAGATCGTGTTCCCAGTTCGTGTCGTGCCAGTGCGCGAGGTCACAGTTCATGATGAAAGTAGAAGCGTCGGCGTCAATGACGATGACCTTGGCCTGACCCTGACGATCCACTTCCACCCGCGAGAGCGCATTCCAGCGGGCGAATTCTACCCAGGACTGGTCGCGAAAAATGCCTTTGGCATAGATCACGTCGATCAGCCGACTGGAATGGTTCGCCGCAATCAGGACAACGAACAGAGCCACCAGGCCGCCTGCCAGCCTTCGCACTCTTGACGACTCTGTCCAAATCATGGCGGCCGCAGCCATCGCAACGGAGGCTGCAAGAATCGTATTCGGTCCTCCGATCCAGTTTAGGAGCGGAACCACGGCCAGGCACGCGAGCGCTCCGCCACCCAAATCCGCTCCGTAAAGCCGCGGGGCGCGCCAGGTCTCGCGGGCGAAAACTACCGAGAACAGCAATCCAGTGAGGAAGAACGGCAGCGCCGCTGCAACATAGATGGCGCTCAGGTGCAGAAAATTCCTGACTGACACCTCCAGGGCGACGGGCACACGCAGGACGATTTCCAATACGAACAACACCAGGATGGAGTTGTCGATGCACAGTCGCGCCGCCAGGGTGCGCGTGTCGGTTCTGGCGAGACGTTTCTTCAGCAGGTAGGCGAAGACTCCTCCGGCGCCCAGTCCCAGCAGAGCAATCGAAATCGCGAGAAAGGCGAAGTGATAGAAGAGCACCACGGAAAACAATCGAGTCAGCGACAGTTCCAGCAACAGCGCCGCAAAGCTGGTAAGTCCCAAACTTGCCAGGAGCGTGCGTTCCGGAATGTCGGTGGACGAAGGAACCGCCGGTGCAGCCTGAATGATTGCGGACATAATGAATTGGAATTTGCCAGTCTAGCAGAGGGTGCGCCAGAGTGCGGTGCGCAAAACAAACTGTCATCCCGTAACCGCGACTGTCATCCAGTACCGAAATTGTCATCCCGAGCGAAGTGAGGGAGCTTGGTTTCTGCCATGCGCCGCCAGTGTCGTCGCTGCAGGCAAACACCAAGGTCCCTCGCTTTCGCTCGGGATGACAGGCGGGCGTTGGCGCACACCTTACCTAGACACGGCTAGTTTTCAAGAATGACTTGCGCGATCGCCTGCTCGGCGGTGTGAGAGAGCGAGAGTGCGGCATTCTTCATGCCCAGCCTGGCGGCGATCTCGCCGGCTTTTCCGTGAAAAGCGATAGTCGGACGTCCGCCTGGCATGCGCACGACTTCGCAATCGCGCCAGCGGACCCCGTGGCTCCATCCCGTGCCCAGGGCCTTCATCGCCGCTTCTTTGGCGGCGAAGCGCGCGGCATAGCGCTCCACACGATTCGCTTTCGAGTCGCAATAGCGGATCTCGCCTGTGGTATAAATCCGCCGGAGAAAGCGATCGCCAAAACGTTCGATCGATTGCCGAATGCGCGGAACCTCGGCGATATCTATGCCTGTGCCGACGATCATATTTAAGAACCTACAACAGCCGGTCACCACGGTAAATCAGTTCACCGCCTATCATGCGTGCTTCAGCGGCAATGTGATGCGGTTTGAGCGGTCCTGTCCCGTCGATATGCATTACCTCATGTCCGTGCGCGGCCAGCCAGTCCGACACCAGCATGCGGTGGCAGCGGAAGTATACGCGCTCGGCGCACATGTAGGCTGTGCGTGAACCCTCCGCGAGGGCAACCAAGTCGGCCATGGTATTTCTGAACTCCGCTGTCAGCATGTAGTCGGCGTAATTCCGGAAGCTGGCATTGCGCAGTCCGATAGGGGCGAATCTTCGCGAATTTTCTTCCGATAGCCACCCAATTCTTTCATCCAGACATAGCGAATTTCAGCCGCGGCCAAACTTGCCTCTAAAGATTCGCGATTGAATTGTGGCAGCCGCCGCGACATAGGGAAGGCACGGATATCCACCAGAGTCTGAATTGCGTGCGGTTGCAGCGTCTCGATTAGATCATCGAGGGAGCGGGTCGAATGGCCGATAGTGTGGAGGATCGCCAAGCCCGTTTCGATGCGGCAGACTTACTAAACGATGTAATTAAGGGCAGCCGCCAACGCGGCATCCTGCTCTGGAAACACCGTGCGCAGATCCAGCAGGACACGACCTTCGTCGACGCGCGCGATGATCGGAGGATCGGAACTCCGCAGGCGCGCGGCAAGTTCGTCGGCGCTCAGGCCTTCGCATGTCAGTGCGACCACTCGCGTGGGCAGAACGGAAGATGGTGCCGCGCCGCCGCCGAGCAGCGATTCACCATCCATGATTTCGGACTTCAACTTCGACGCCACAATTCGCCTCGCCAGCTCATCGGCCCGCTCGCCGATCGCCTCTTTGTTGAGCCGCATCATGCGCAGCGTGGGAATTTCGTCGTGATCACGCCGGACATATTCTAAGAGGGTCGCTTCCAGCGCGGCGTAAATCAGCTTATCCACGCGCAACGCGCGGAACAGCGAATTCGATCTCATGCGCGCAATCAACTCAGCGCCGCCGCTAATCAACCCTGCCTGCGGTCCGCCGAGCAGTTTGTCGCCGCTATAGGTGACGATGTCGACGCCGATGCGCAGGCTGTCGAGCACGCCCGGCTCGCCGCCGATTCCTACCGACCGCAGATCAAGAAGCGCGCCGCTGCCCAGGTCTTCCATCAGAGGAATGCCGCGCTTGCGAGCGAGCGCGACCAACTCCGCCGTGGACGCCTGCTCGGTAAAACCCGTGATCTCAAAATTCGAGCGGTGAACTCGCAGCAGGAGCCGCGTTCGTTCGTCAATGGCTCGTTCGTAGTCGGCGGTGCGCGTGCGGTTCGTCGTCCCCACCTCACGCAGGACTGCGCCCGACTTGACCATGACATCCGGAATTCGGAACGAGCCGCCAATCTCCACCAACTCGCCACGCGAAACGATCACTTCTCCGCCGTCAGCCAGCGTGTTTAGCGCGAGTAAAACCGCCGCGGCATTGTTATTCACGACGATGGTCGAGAGCGCTCGTGCAGAGATAGCCGCGTGTGTGGGGACGGGCACTCCTGCGAGCTTGCCCTGAGCGGAGCCCAAGGGTCCAACCGAGCGAAGCTCGGCGGTTTGCACTTCCTCGCTGAGCAGCTTGCGAAACAGGCGGTCCACATGCACATCCCGCTTGCCACGCTCCCCCGCACCCAGCTCAAACTCCAGATTCGAATAACTCGCGGCAGTGTCGCGGATGTGTTCGATCGCCGCATCACTCAGCGGGGCGCGGCCGAGGTTCGTATGCAGGATCACCCCGGTGGCGTTGATCACGGGCCGCAGGGAATAACCCAGCGCATGGCGAAGTTCTTTTTCTACCGCGCCGGCCAGGCCCGCGAGCGCAAGCTCCAGCGCATCCTCGTCCAGCAGTCCCGAAGTGATTTCCTGCCGCAACCGGGCCAGCACGGCGCGCACGGCGTCCACGGCGGGATCGTGGCCATAGCTCGCCTCCAGCGAGCTGACCACCGGCGCACTCATCACGTCATCCACCGAAGGAAGCTTGCGAAAAAGCTCCGATAGCGCTGCGTTTTTCACGGGAGGATTATCCCACGAAGCCAACGAACTACGCACGGCTGATTCGATCCCTCCCACTACAGAGTGTGCAGATAGGCCAGCAGATCCTGCATGCCTTGCGCGTCCAGCGTCTGGCTGTAACCCGGCATTTCGTGACGGCCATAGCGGATGATCTCGCTGACTCGGTCGTCATTCGCCGGCAACCCGCTCATGGGAAGATATTGATGCTGGAATAGACCCTTCAGTCCCGGGCCCTTTTTCCCCTTGGTGGAATATGGACGGTGGCAGCGGTCGCAATAGTTGTCGTAGATCTTGCGTCCGGCGGCCTGCTGCGGGTTGAGGCCGAGTTCGGCATCGGATTTGCGGCGCTCCACATCGCAACCTGCGAGTGTGGCGAGCGCAAGCAGTGTGGCCAGTGCAGCATCAATCCAGCGTCGGTTCACTGTGAATTTCTGGCCACGCTGCGGCTCGATCGTTTCTCTTACTCGCATCTCTCTTATTCGTATCACCAGGAAAATCACTCCGTGGGCCCCATTTATGCCCAGTTTCCCACAGCCGCCGCAATGCGGCTGGACTTACAATGATAAAGCAGAGCTGCAAGAGCCATGCCAGTTGCCGTGAAGCGGGTTTACGAACCGGTGTCGCGCTCCGACGGAGCGCGCGTTCTCGTCGACCGGCTTTGGCCGCGGGGTCTGCGAAAAACTGAAATCGCTTTGGACGACTGGCTTCGCGATCTTGCCCCCTCCGACGCGCTGCGCAAGTGGTATCACGCACAACCGGAACAATGGGCGCTCTTTCGCAAGCGTTACCTGAAAGAATTGACACACCCGGAGGCCGAAAAAGATTTGCAGAAGCTCTACAGCCTCACCCACAAGAGGAAACGTCTCACGCTTTTGTATGCCTCGAAGAACGAGATGCGTAATAACGCCACCGTGCTGAAGGACCTGCTCGACGGAATGCGCAAGCCGCCGACCGGCACCGGTCCCGGCGGGCTCCGCACCATGCGTGCACGCGCTGCAGCGGTCCGGCGAAGATAGTCAAAGTTCAACTCTTTCCGAAATCTGCCTTTCATTTAGAATCTGCCGCATGAGGGCTGTCTTTCAGTGGAGCCTGGGCACGCGCACGCTGGAACTAGGCAAGCGGACGCTGATCATGGGCATCGTCAACGTCACGCCCGACTCTTTTTCCGACGGCGGATTGTTTCTCGAGTTCGAGGAAGCTGTTGGCTGTGCTCTCCGCTTGCTGGATGAAGGCGCGGACATTATTGATGTTGGCGGAGAATCTACGCGTCCGGGCGCCAAGATTGCCGTGTCTGCAGAAGAGGAACTGCGGCGCGTGTTGCCCATAATCACAGCGCTCAAGAAA